>NZ_PYAX01000001.1 GCF_003014735.1 Saccharothrix carnea
CCACCACCCGCACCGGCGACGACGGCTACGCCCCCAACACCCCCGACAGCCACCGCACCGGCCACACCGACGCAGACGGCGCGCGGGACCGGGGCCGGCGAGGTCTGTACGACCAGCACAAGTGGGGCGACAACCCCGCTACCGGCAACCCGTGGACACCTGACGAGATCGACGCGGCCCGCCGGAAGCTGATGGAGGTCAACGACACCAACCGCATGCGGCGCGAACTCGACCGCCTGGGCCTCGACGTCGACCCGGAGACCATCAGGTCGATCAAGAAGTACCTGTTCGACAGCCCCGGCATCGCGATGAGCCACGACAACTACTCGGCGTGGCGCAGGCTCACGTCGGGACGTGGCTCGGTGATGGACGCGCAGTTCATCGCGCACGAGGCGGCTGAACAGCGACGACTGCGGGAGATCGGCAACCGCACCGGGTTCGACCACCTCGGCCGCAACTACGACGACATGTCGACGGCCCAGCGGGCCACGTGGCGCTCGGACCACGACAGGGCCTACCTGGAGGCGCACCGCGCGGCATTGGAAGAGGAGTACGACTTCCTCGCGCGCAAGGTCGAGGAGCTGACCAACGGCCAGGTTCCGATGTCGAGGTCGTTGGCCGCGGTCGCCGACCGGAGGGCGGAGGGCCGCGACCACATGGTGGTCGACGGCGTTCCCATGGCCGACCACTCGAACTACGCGCGTTGGCAGGAGCGGGCGGAGAGCCGGGTGGAGCTCGGCAGCAGGGTGGCCGAGAAGCTCGGCCTGCCGTCCACCGCGCGCATCGCGGACGTCGTCGAGGCGGTCCGCCGCTACCGGGCAGACTGAGGAGAACGCGCATGGCCACCAGTGACGAGGTCGCCGAGATCATCGACCTCCTGAAATCGCCGGACGCGCACCAGCGCACCACCATGCTGGGCGTGCTGGCCCAGGAGCCCGGCGGTGATCCGCGCCTGCTGCCCGTCGTGGAGGAACTGCTGGCCGACGACACACCGGACCTGATCAGCATCCCCATGCTGTTCGGCGAGGTCCGCTGGGTCGCCGCGCACGCGCTGGCCGCCGAACGGCGTGCCGCCGCCGTGTCCACGCTCGTGGAGCTCCGCGGTGTTCCCCGGCCACTGACCTCGGACGAGTTGTCGCGCCTGGTGGACGAGGCCGGACTTCCGCGCCGGGGCGGTGTGGACGGGATGCTGGCGTCGTTCACCGCGCTGCGCGAACGCGGTCTGCTACCGGTGACCGACCTGCGCCTCCCCTGACCTGGGGACTCACCCAACCGGACCACGACGGCGTGTCGTGGCCGTTAAGATCAGCGCACCGTGTCCGGGGGGAGCCAAAAGGGGTGTTCGACGCATGAGCCAGCCAGCCACACCGCTGACCGAGCAGGAGCAGAACCAGCTCGTCAAGCAGATCGGCCGCGCCATGCTCCCCGCCCTGCCGCCCGGCTGGCAGCGGATCCGGGCGGAGTACCGGGCGGCCGGTCGGCACATCGAGGTGGACCTGGCGTTCGCGGGCCCGGACGGGCAGTGGCGGCCGGTGCGCCCGCCGATGGACGTGGTCCAGCTCTTCGGGCAGTTGCGGGCCGGGATGTACGAGCCGGTGCGCGGCACGTGGCTGAGCGCGGTGTACGAGATCGAGGCGCCCGCCGCGTTCTCGGTCGACTTCAACGCCGACGAGGAGCCGCGCTGGCGCAACGCGCCGCCGGTGATCGGCTTCCAGGACGAGCTGCGCACGTTCCCCCGCCAGGACGACCGGATCCCGCCGTGGCTGCGCCAGCGCGTCGGCCTGCCGCCGCTGCCCGAGCCGACGCCCGAACCGACGCCCGAACCCGAGCCCGGCACCCCGCAGCCACCGCAGGACGGCGAACTGCGCACCGCGCACGTCTACGACGGCCGGGACGAGGAAGGCCGCCCGGTGGTGAACCGGCAGCTGCTCGACCCCCAGCTGGCCGACGCGCTGCTGACCTACCTGGAGGCGGCGCCGGTCGTGCTGGCCGCGCGCAACCTGGACGTGGACGAGTTCGTCCCCGGCGACCAGGACGTGCCGCTGAACTTCCGCACCGACGGGGCCTGGATCTGGGCCGGCGCGGTGCCGCACTACCTGCGCAAGCACGGCCTGCCGCCGGAGCCGGACCTGGTGGCGCACATCGTCGCCCGCGGTTTCCGGCTGGGCGAGGTGGACGAGGCGACCCGCGAGCGCGCGGTCGCGCTGATCACCGGCGGCGCCTGACCACCGGCTCCGCAGCACGCACCACGGCCGCGATCACGCCGATCGCGGCCGTCACTTGCCGCGCGCCGGGACGTCCCACGGACGGGACCGCCGCCACCCTGGAGTGAGGCCGAGGTCACCGTGCTCGACCTCGTTCGTTTACGTAGAGTCGCTAAGTGTGCGCACTCTGTCGACGCAGTCCGACGATCGGGCTACCTATGCGCACAAAAGCGCACGCCCGGGATACCCTGTGCGCATGAGTCCCGCGCTGGAGGCGGTGTTGGCCAAGGCAGGTCTGCAGGTCACCCCCGACGAATTCCTGTCGCTCGTGGCCGACGCGGCGAAGAAGCTGGCCCCACCACACCCGGATCCGGCGAGCTACTTCCCACCCGACCAACGCGACGCGCTGGAGGACGTGGGCCTCGACCTCAGCCCGCACCGCATCACCGACGACCAGGGCCGCGCGCGGACCGTGGTGGCGCACGCCGTGCTGCGCGACTCGGCGCTGACCGTCGCCGAGGCCGCCCGGCAGCTGGGCGTGGACACCAGCCGCATCCGGCACCGGCTCGGCGTCGGCAGGCTGGTCGGCTGGAAGGACCGGGGCAGCTGGCGGCTGCCCGCCTGGCAGTTCGCGGGCGCCGGGGTGCTGCCGGGGCTGGAGGCCGTGCTCGCGGCCGTGCCACCGGACCAGCCCGCGCTCGTGGTCGCCGGCTTCATGACGACCGAGCAGCAGGACCTGGTGGTGGACGGCGCGCCCACGACGCCGCGCGAGTGGCTGCTGGCCGGCGGTGAACCCCGCCGCGTGGCGGCGCTGGCCGAGCAGCTGGGCACGCCCGCCTGACCGGTCGCCGACCCCTGTCGCCGAGAACCTTGGACACGCATGTCACGGCTACCCCAGCCGCCCTCTCCCGCTGTGCTCCAGGCGAACCTGCGCCGCACCGAGGACGTGGTGGCGGTGCACCGGGCCACCCGGCTGGTGCGCGTCTTCGCCGCGAAGGGGCTGCACCCGCAGCGGTGGAACAGCTTCCGCTACACCGGCCCGCTGCCGCACGCGCGGTTCGACACCCAGCCGCCCGGCCCTGACGGCTCGCCGACGCACGCCCACGACCAGGGGGTGCTGTACTTCGGCCTGACCGTGCGGACGTCGGTGGCCGAGGTGTTCCAGGCGACGTCCGTGGTGGACCGCCGCACGCGCAGCCCGTTCCTGGTGGTGCTGCGCCCGCGCCGGACGTTGCGGCTGCTCGACCTCACCGGCCTGTGGCCGACCCGGGCGGGCGCGTCGCAGGAGATCAGCTCCGGGCCCAAGGCGATCACCCAGCAGTGGGCGCGGGCGATCCGCGCGGCCTACCCCGAGCTGGACGGGCTGTGGTACCGCTCGTCGATGGACTCCGGCGGCCCGGCGGTGTGCCTGTGGGACCCGCCGGGCGGCACGGGGCTGCCCGCCTCGCCGGACGTGCTGCTGCCGTTGGAGCACCCCGGCCTCGACCTGCCGCTGGCGCGGGTGTGCGAGGAGCTGAACTACACCCTGCTCGGCTGAGGCGCGGCTACACCCGGCTCGGCAGGCCGCGTCGGCGCGGCGCCGGGAGGAACCGGCCGTAGCGGACCTCGGGCAGCTCCTGGTCGCCCAGCTCGTAGCAGTGCACCAGCCCGTCGTGCCGCCAGCCGTGCGACTCGTAGAACCCGCGGCTGCGGGCGTTGTCCTGGAACACCCACAGGACGGCGTACCGGAAGCCCTGGTCCATCAGGTGCCGCAGCCCGGCCTCGTGCACCTCGTGGCCCGCGCCCTGCCCGTGGTAGCGGGGGTCGGCGTAGATCGCGACCAGCTCACCGGTGTGCAGGTCGGGGTGCGCGTCCTTGGACTCGCGGACCGAGTCGACGGCGCAGTACGCGCCGATGCGGCCGGTGCTCTCGTCGACCGCGACGAACACCCGACTGGGTTCGGGCAGCCGCAGCACGCGCGCCCACGCCGGCAGCCTGCTCTCCGGCAGCATCCGGTCCAGCACCGGGTCGTCCACTATCCCGCGGTACGAGTGCTGCCACGCGTCCACGTTGATCCTGGCGATCTCGGGCGCGTCGTCGGGACGTCCGGCCCGCACGGTCCACTGCATCGGGAGAGCGTGCCGCAACCACGGCGCCGTCCGCTAGTGCCGCGACCAGCAACCTTCACCGCGTCTTCCGGCGCACAGCAGGGCGCTTCGCGGCACCGGCCCCACGCCCACAGCCAACCAGGATGAGGACGCGGTGCCGGCACCACGATCCACCCGGCTGACCGTCGGAACAGGGGGCGAAGGCCGCCGGTCGCGGCACTAGCCATTCGGCCAACCCCGCCTGGGTGCGCCGGGGCACAGGTAGCCCGAGTACACCTGCTTCTTCACCCGGAAGCGGGTCGGGCGGAACCGGGACGGGTCGAGGTCGTGGAACCGGGTGCGCACGACGTCGTCGTGCAGTTGCTGAGAGATCACCAGCACCAGGTCGTCGTCGGCGGTGGCCAGCGCGTCGCGGACCACCTTGGCGTCGAGCAGCCGGCAGGTCACGATCGGGGCGTCGCCGACCAGGCCGAACGCGCCGGCGGTGAGCGGGCCGCAGTGCATGGCCACGCGCATCCGCAGCGGCGTGCCCGCCCGGCGCAGGTCGGCCAGCGCCTCGGTGAGCTGCTCGGTGAAGTGGGCGACCACCCACGCGGCGTCGGCGTCGGTGGGCAGCACGGCCAGTTCGCCGTCGCCGCGCACCTGCCGGTACCACAGGTCGCGGTCCAGCCCGGCCTTGCGGGCGGCCACGTCCAGCACGTCGCTCAGCCGCGACTGGACCAGCGACTGGTCCAGCGCGTCGAGCTTGCTGTAGCCCTCGACGTCCACGGCCACCACGAGGCGGTAGACCAGTCCGTGGAGGGGCGTCACCATTTCCAACGTCACACCAGGAGCATCGCGCCGGTCCGCGTCCGGAAGTAGGGCGATCACCGGGTTTCCTGTTGCCCGATCGGGCGAGTCACAGCTCGGCGATCTTCCGCAGCACGTCCCGATCCACGATCGTGGTGCTCCGGTACCCCATGGTGATGACACCGCGGTCGCGCAGGGTGCGGAACTCCCGGCGCGCGGTGTCCTCTTCCACGCCGACGAGCGACCCGATCTCGCCCTGGGTCAGGTTGAGCTTCAACGCGATGCCGTCGCCGCCCTGGTGGCCGTAGGCGTCGGTGAGGTAGGCCAGCACGCGGGCCAGCCGCACGGACGCCGCGTAGCCGTTGAAGTCCATCCGCCGCTGCTCGCCCCACTCCAGCGTGCGCAGGATCATCTTGTCCAGGTCGAAGTGGGCGGCCGGGAACCGGGTGAGGTAGTCGGTGAACTGCGCCGCGCTGATCACCCGGGTGCGGGTGTCGACGCACGCGGTCACGGTCGCCGAACGCGGTTTGCCGGTCAGGAACGCCATCTCGCCGACCACGTCGCCGCCGACCTTGACGTTGAGCAGCGCGACCCGCCCGTTCTCCAGCGTCACCGTCGCCTTGACGAGCCCTTGGACGAGCAGGATCACGTGGTCGGACCGCTCGCCCTCGCGCACCAGCGCCTCGCCGCGCCGGAAGACCTTCTGCACGCCCAGTTGCAGCAGCGCCGCGCGACCGGCGGCGGACACCGTCTCCAGGTACGTGCCGGTGGGCCAGCCTGATGGGATCGCCATCTCGTTCGACCTCCTCCGCGAGGACCCAGTGTGCCGCTCGCGGAGGAGGAAGATCCGGGATTCCGACCGGTTCCGGCCAAGTGGCCGATCAGGTGACGCCAGGCCGGGTCGCTACCAGGACAGGCGGGGTCGGGACAGGCGGGGTCAGGACAGGTGGCGCGCCCACCAGTCGAGGACGTGCGCGAATCGCTGCGCGCGGTGGCGGGGCTTGCCCGAGCGGGTCAGCTCGTGGCCCTCGCCGGGGAACACCAGCATCTCGGCCTCGACACCGTTGCGGCGCAGCGCGACGAACATCCGCTGCGCCTGCTCCAGCGGGCACCGCCAGTCGTGCTCGGAGTGCACCACCATGAACGGCAGGGAGATCTTCTCGGCGTAGGTCAGCGGGCTCATGGCGCGCTGCGCCTCCAGACCGGGCCCGCAGTAGGCGTCGGTGAAGAACCAGCCGATGTCCGAGGACCCGGAGAACGAGTCCCACGCGTTGACGGCGCGCTCGCTCCACGCGGCGCGGAACCGCTCGCCGTGGTGCGCGGCCAGCCAGGACGTCATGAAGCCGCCGTAGGAGCCGCCCATCACGCCGACCCGGCCCGCGTCGAGCTCGGGGCGCTCCAGCGCGACGTCCAGCACGGTGAGGATGTCGTCCACGTCGACCGTGCCGAAACCGCCGATCACGGCCTGGCCGTGCGCCTGGCCGTACCCGGCGGACCCGCGCGGGTTGGGCAGCACGACCGCGTAACCGGCCGCCGCGTACACCTGCGCCTCGTCGAAGAAGCCCCAGCCGTGGTACATGAACGGGCCGCCGTGCACGGCCAGCAGCACCGGGTGCGGCCCCTCGCCCTCGGGCAGCACGACCCAGCCGTGCACCGGGTAGCCGTCCGGCGCGGTGCCGGTCAGCTCGACCGAGGGCCGCAGCGGCACGGTCGAGCCGAAGTCGGTCAGCGTGCCGCCGCCGACCAGTTCGACCTCGCCGGTGTTGTCCGAGGTGGTCACCACGGCCACGATCCGGTCGCCGTCCGCGGCGAACGACTTCACCTCGGCCTGCTCGCCCGCGAGCAGCTCCAGGTCGGCCAGCACGGCGTTGTCGGCGTCCAGCGGCACCCGGCGCAGCTCGACCGCGCCCCGGTTGCGGACCGCCACGAGCACACCCGCGTCCGTCACCACCGGCGCCCCGGCGGCCTTCTCGCAGTCGACGGTCTCCACGTCGGTGAGCCGGGTGAGGCCCTCGCCGTCGAACCGCCACAGGCTCACGTTCCGCGCGATGGCGGCCGTGCCCGGCGCGTGCTCGGGCGAGTAGAACAGCACGCCGCCGTCCGGCAGGGCGACGGGGAGCATGGCCGCGCCGGGCGCCGGCACGACCAGTTCGGGCGCGCCGCCGGCCGCGGTCACGCGGTAGAGGTCGTTGTGGAACGTCTCGGCCGCGCCGAGGTCGCGCTCGGCCAGGAACAGCACGGCCTCGCCGTCCGCGGTCCAGGCGGGGTCCAGCGCGGAGAACGTGCCGTCGGTCAGCTCCACCGGCTCGGCGTCCGGGTCGAGCGCGTCGACGGTGAACAGCCGCGCGTGCCGGTCGGTGGTGAAGCCGACGTCGTCCACGCGGTAGTCCAGCCGGGTGATGTGCCGCGGTGCCTCGGCGTCCGGTGTCGGCGCCTCGCCGCCCGCGACGAGCGGCGCGCCGTAGCGGCCGGGTTCGGGAACCCGCGAGGTGAACGCGAGCCGACGCGAGTCCGGCGCCCACACCGGCACGCCCGCGCCGAGCTCGAAGTCGGTGAGCGCACGGGCCTCGCCGCCGTCTGACGGCATCACGTGCAGCTGCGGCGGCTTGCCGCGCTCGGTGACGCGCAGGAACGCGACCCAGCGACCGTCCGGGGAGATCCGGGGTGCCAGGTCGCGTTCCGCCCACGTCCAACGCCTCGTACCGCCGCCGTCCAGGGCGACCCGGTGCAGGCCGCCCCGGTAGGCGTTCGCGGTGACGTCCGGGGTCAAGACGTTCACCAGCACGAGGTCACCACGCACCGACACGGAGCCGGGCTGGGTCAACGACTGCAAGTCATCGGGGCGCACGCTTCAGCACGTTACCCCAACGATCATTAGCAAGGCTCACGAGATTTTGACGCTCACAGATGGTCACTGGGAGTGGGGACGTGCTTCACCGCTTCGGGGTTCCGCCGCACCTTGACCAGGCTGGCGATCGTCGTGATGGCCAGCACGCCGATGATCACCGACAGCGACACCTCGATGCCGATGGTCGGCACGTGCAGCGGCTCACCGCCGTTGAGGAACGGCAACGAGTTGGTGTGCAGCGCCTCCAGGATCAGCTTCACGCCGATGAAGCCCAGGATCACCGACAGGCCGATCGACAGGTACACCAGCTTGTTCAGCAGGCCGCCGAGCAGGAAGTACAGCTGGCGCAGGCCCATCAGCGCGAACGCGTTCGCGGTGAAGACCAGGAACGGCTCCTTGGTCAGGCCGAAGATCGCCGGGATGGAGTCGAGCGCGAACAGCAGGTCGGTGGTGCCGATGGCGACGATGACGATGAACATCGGCGTGACGAACCGGCGGCCGTCGATCTTCACGAACGACTTCGCGCCCTGGTAGCTGTCGGTCACCGGGTAGACCTTGCGGACGACCTTGAGCGCGACGTTCTCCTTGTACTCCTCTTCCTCCTCGTTGTGGTCGGTGCGCGCCAGCTTGTAGCCGGTGTAGATGAGGAACGCGCCGAAGAGGTAGAAGACCCAGCTGAACTGCGCGATGACCGCCGCGCCCACGGCGATGAAGATGCCGCGCATGACCAGCGCCATCAGGATGCCGATCAGCAGCACCTTGTGCTGGTGGATCGCGGGCACCTTGAAGGTGGTCATGATGATCAAGAAGATGAACAGGTTGTCGACGCTCAGCGAGTACTCGGTGATGTACCCCGCGAAGAACTCACCGGCGTAGACACCACCCGACCAGAACCAGATGCCGAGACCGAACAGCACCGCGACGCCCACGTAGAACGTGACCCACCGGGCAGCTTCGCCGATGGTGACCTCGTGCGGTTTGCGGTCGACGATGAAGAGGTCGATGGCCAACAGGACCACCAGGCCGGCGATCGTGGCGAACCACAGCCACACGGGTACAGACATTGATTAACCCTCCGGTGCATCGCGCGCACGCCAATGACCGGAGGTCTCCTCCGCCGGCTTGAACGACCGACCGGCGGCACCGGGAACCTCACGCCAGGCTCCGTGCTGACGACACCGCCGCGAGGGAGTACTCCCCTCCACGCCTACACAGTCTCACGCATGAATGCGGTCCGGCGCCAGCGGAGGTGATCAGAGGCACCCGACCGGGCCGCCGGAACCAGCGGGTTTCGCTGAGAGCGCGACGCCGTGCTGACAGCCCGTTCTCAGCTAATCACGCCTATGGTCAACTCCGTGGCCTCCCTCAACCGCCTCCGCGGCAGGTGGTCGCTCCCCGCGCTGGTCGTGCTGGTCGCCCTGGTGGGCGCCATCGTGGTCTTCACGCGCCAGGGGGACGACCCCGCCCCGGTGAGCACCCGCGACGCGGTGATCGACGTGCCGGAAAGTCCGGACAGCGACCGCACCGTGCAGATCGACACCACCCTGTACCTGCCCGAACGCACACCCGCACCCGCCGTCCTGCTGCCGCACGGCTTCGGCGGCAGCAAGGCGAGCGTGGACTCCCAGGCCACCGAGCTGGCCCGCCGCGGGTTCGTCGTGCTGGCCTACTCGGCGCGCGGCTTCGGCCGCAGCACCGGCCAGATCGCGCTGAACTCGCTCGACCACGAGGTCCGCGACGCGCAGAAGCTGCTCGACTGGCTGGCCACCCGCGCGGAGGTGGTCACCGATGGCGCCGGGGACCCGAAGGTGGGTGTGACCGGCGGCTCGTACGGCGGCGCGCTCGCGCTGTCGCTGGCGGGCGTGGACCCGCGGGTCGACACCATCGCCCCCGTCATCACGTACAACGACCTGGCCCAGGCCCTGCTGCCGAACTCGGCGAGCACCGGCGACGTGCCGACCGCCACCCCGGCGGCCAACGCGTTCGCCGACGAGGGCGTGTTCAAGCGGTCGTGGGCGGGCATCTTCTTCTCCGCCGGCCTGTCCGGCGCGGACGCGACCAACCCCGGCCAGGAGGCCTCCGAGCCGGGTCAGGACGATGACGGCGAGGCCGCGGACAGCGCCGCCGCCGCGATCACCGCGCCGCCCCAGCAGCAGGGCGACGCCCGGCCCACCGGACCGGTCAACGGCGCGTGCGGCCGCTTCCAGGCCGACGTGTGCGCCGCGTACACCGAGGTCGCGACCACCGGCAAGGCCGGCCCGCAGACCCTGGAGGTGCTGCGCCGCGCGTCGCCGTCGACCGTGGCGGACAAGATCACCCAACCGACGCTGCTGGTCCAGGGCGAGCAGGACACCCTGTTCGGGCTCGACCAGGCCGACGCCAACGCCCGCCAGATCGCCGCGAACGGCGCCAAGGTCAAGGTCGTCTGGTACGCGGGTGGCCACGACGGCGGCTCGCCCGGCCCCGAGCTGCGCGGGCAGATCGCCGACTGGATGGCGTTCCACCTGGAGGGCGAGGGCACCGACCCCGGCACGAGCTTCGAGTACACCGTGGTCGGCGCGTTCCGCAGCAGCGGGTCGCCGTCGCTGCGCAACGTGATCGCGCCGAGCTACCCGGGCCTGGCCGGCTCGGCCGTGGAACGCCGTGACGTGCCGCTGACCGGCCGCGAGCAGGTGGTGGTGAACCCGGCGGGCGGCAACCCGGCGGCGGTGTCCAGCCTGCCCGGCCTCGGGTCGGTGGTGTCGCGGTCCAGCTCGCTGTCGTCGCGGCTGTCGATCGACATGCCCGGCCAGGCGGCGGTGTTCCAGAGCGAGCCGCAGACCGCGCAGACGCTGCTGACCGGCGCGTCCACGGTGCGGCTGCGGGTGGCCGCCGTGCCGGGTCAGCCGGTGCCCGCCGAGGGCGCGGTGCTGTTCGTGAAGCTGTACGACGCCGACGCGAGCGGCGTGCGGACGCTGCCCGGCTCGGCCGTCGCGCCGGTGCGGGTGACGGACCTGCCCGCCGACGGCACGCCGGTCGAGGTCACCGTGACGCTGCCCGGCGCGGTGCGCCCGGTCGAGGCCGACCACCGGCTGCAGCTCGTCGTGTCGACCACCGACATGGCGTACTCGAACGCCGCCGAGCCGGCCGCGTACCGGGTCTCGCTGGCCTCGCCCGCGCTGTCGGTGCCGGTGGTGCCGGGCGTGAACGCGACCAGCGAGGTGCCGACCGGCGCGCTGTGGGGCATCGCGATCGTGCTCATCGTGTGCGTCATCGCGGCCGTGGTCGCGTGGTTCCGCCGCAGGCTGACCGCCGACGTCGACCCGGAGCTCGAGTCGGTGCCGCTGGTGATCGAGAACCTGAGCAAGTCCTACCCCGGCGGGTTCGTCGCGGTGAAGGACCTGTCGTTCCGGGTGGAGCACGGCCAGGTGCTCGGCCTGCTCGGGCCCAACGGCGCGGGCAAGACCACCACGCTGCGGATGCTGATGGGCCTGATCCGACCCACCGAGGGCGGGATCAGGGTGTTCGGCCACCGGGTCAGCCCCGGTGCGCCGGTGCTGTCGCGGATCGGGTCGTTCGTCGAGGGCTCGGGTTTCCTGCCGCACCTGTCCGGTGCGGAGAACCTGCGGTTGTACTGGGCGGCCACCGGTCGTCCGCTGGAGCAGGCGCACGTCGAGGAGGCCCTGGAGATCGCGGGCCTGGGCAACGCCGTCCACCGGCGCGTGCGGACCTACAGCCAGGGCATGCGGCAGCGGCTGGCGATCGCGCAGGCCATGCTGGGCCTGCCGGACCTGCTGGTGCTGGACGAGCCGACCAACGGGCTCGACCCGCCGCAGATCCACCAGATGCGCGAGGTGCTGCGCCGCTACGCGGCGGCCGGGCGGACCGTGCTGGTGTCGTCCCACCTGCTCGCCGAGGTCGAGCAGACGTGCACCCACGTGGTCGTCATGCACAAGGGTTCGCTGGTCGCGGCCGGTCCGGTGGACGAGATCGCGACGGGCGGCGGCGAGGCCAGCTTCAAGGTCGACCAGCCGGACCAGGCGGCCACCGTGCTGCGCGGGCTGTCCGGCGTGCACGACGTGCACGTGGACGGCGAACAGGTCCACGCGAGCCTCAACGGCACCCCGCGCGCCTCGGCGCTGCAGGCGCTCGTGGCGGCGGGCGTGGCGGTGGACCAGGCCGGTCCACGTCGTCGGTTGGAAGACGCATTCCTGGAGCTGGTGGGCGAATGAGCGAGAACGGTGTGCACACCGATCCGGCCGCGATCTCCGATCTGACGGACGCCGCGGAGGCCGAGCACTCGGCGGTCGCGCCGGACGGGTCGAAGGTCGGGTACCGGGCGTCGCGGACGTTGCCGGTGCGGGTCGAGTTGGTGCGGCAGTTGCGCCGCAGGCGGACGCAGTTGGTGCTGGGTTTCCTGGTGCTGCTGCCGTTCATCCTGGTGGTGGCGTTCGAGCTGGGGCAGGCGTCGCCGAACCGGCGGTCGGGTGGGTTCGTCGACCTGGCCACGGCCAGCGGCGTGAACTTCGTGATCCTGACGCTGTTCGTCAGCGGCAGCTTCCTGCTGCCGATGATCGTGGCGCTGTTCTTCGGCGACACGATCGCGTCGGAAGCGTCGTGGTCGTCGTTGAAGTACCTGCTGGCCGCGCCGATCCCGCGGCACCGGCTGCTGCGGCGCAAGGCGGTCGCGTCCGGGCTGATGTCGGTGTTCGCGCTGGCGCTGCTGCCCGCGGTGGCGCTGGCGGTCGGCGTGGTCTGGTACGGGGCCGGTGAGGCGGTGTCGCCGACCGGTGAGGCCGCGTCGTTCGGCGCCGGGGTGTACGGGGTGGCGCTGGCCGTCGTCTACATCTCCATCCACCTGTTCTGGGTGGCCGGGCTGGCGCTGTACCTGTCGGTGTCCACGGACGCGCCGCTGGGCGCGGTGGGCGGCGCGGTGCTGGCGTCGATCGTGTCGCAGATCCTCGACCAGATCACCGCGCTGGAGGGCCTGCGCGACTACCTGCCGACGCACTACGGGTTGGCGTGGGCCGACCTGCTGTCGTCGGACGTGGACTGGTCGGAGATGGCGAAGGGCACGTTCTCGGCGCTGGCGTACGGGGCGTTCTTCACCCTGCTGGCGGCGCGGAAGTTCGCGCGCAAGGACATCACCAGCTGAGTTGTGCTCCGCGGAACGGCGCATCGGGACCAACCGGTGCGCCGTTCGCCTTTCACGCGGTGGGAGGCCGCTTGGACCTGGGCAGCTTGTCCACGACGAGCCGGTAGGACAGGTCGAGCAGTTCGAGCAGCTCGTCGTGCGGGACCGAACCGCCGAGCCGCACCCGGTTCCACCCGTAGCGCCCGATGTAGGCGCTGACGGTGACGTCGTCCGGGTACAGCTCGCGCCAGTGCCCCGCGTCGTCGGCGGTGGCGCCCGACTTCACGCCGACGCTGCCGCCGTCCAGGCTGATGAACGCGAAGATCTTGCCGCCGACCTTGCAGCACAGCTCACCGTCGCCGAACGGGTAGGTCTCCTCGGCTCCGGGCTTGGCCAGGCAGTGCGCGATCACGTCGTCCAACGTCATGGCGCCACGCTAACCGGTGACATTTAAGGTGATCACGTGACTGTCTACACGGACGAGGAAGGCCGGACCCTGCGCACGGCGGTCTTCGGCGCGATGGTGCTGGTGTCCACGGCCGAGCCCGGCGCGCTGGACGAGGAGAGCCACGCGGGCATCCGGGCGATGGCGGCGTTCTCGCCCCGGCTGCGCCAGGTGCTCGGTGCCGCTCGTCCCGAACTGCCCGTGGGTTCCGCGGCCGACGTGGAGGTCGGCGTGCTGGAGGCGCTGCGGCGCTCGGTCGAGGTCCTGTCGGCGAAGACGCCGGAGGAGGCCGCGGCGTTCCCGGCGGCGGTGCTCGCGGTCTGCGCGGAGGTCGCCGGGGCGGACGGCCGCGTGGGGTCGGCCGAGGACGCGGTGCTGGGCAAGGTGCGGGCCGCGCTGGAGGGCTGAGCCCGCAGGGCCGATCGAGTGGTTCACCGGCGCCCGGTGCACGGCGTGGCCGGCCGGCGCCTCTTACCCGTGACGGACCAGTCACGGGGAGTGGGGAATCGGATGGACCACTGGGTGGTGGTGCTGCTCGGCGCGCAGGTGGCCGGGCTGACCGGGGCGGGACTGCGGGTGCGGTGGCAGGCCGTGCGGGGACGCCGGCGGGCACGGGTGACCTTGAGCCTGACGGTCGGGTGGGCGCTCGCGGGTGGTGAGCGGTGAGCGGGGCGGAGTCCGCCGAGGCGCCGGTCGGCGGCGCCGAACAGGTCGACGTTCCCGGCCAGGCCGGACGCGCCCGCGCGGGGCACGAGCCGGCGTTCACCGACTTCTACCGGGCCACGACACCGCCGCTGGTCGCGTTCCTGGTGGTGCGGGGCGCGCGGTTGGCCGACGCGGCCGACGTGGCGCAGGAGACGATGGCCGCGGCCTACCGGCGCTGGCACGACCTGGACAACCCGCGGGCGTGGGCGTTCCGGGTGGCGTCACGGGCGCTGGTCCGGCGGCTGGCGTCGGCCCGGGAGGAGCCGGTCGCCGAACCTCCCGAACCGTCACCGCTGCTGCGGCCGACCGCGATCGAGAACTGGGAGCGGCACCACGACGTCGCCCGCGCGGTGACGCGGCTGCCGCAGCGGCAGCGGCAGGTGATGGCGTGGACGCTGGCGGGCAGCACGCCCGCCGAGATCGCCGCCGAACTCGGCCTGAGGGCCGACACCGTGCGGTCCACGCTGCTCAAGGCCCGCCGCGCGCTGATCAGGGACCTGCACGGCAACGGAGGTGACCGGTGAACCCGTTCGAGGAGCACGAACTCGACCAGCGGCTGACCGCGCTGGCGGGCGAGGTCGGGGCCGTCCTCGACCTCGACGCCGGGCTCGCCGCGATCCTGCCCGCCGCACCGCGCCCGGCGGCCGTGAGCGCCGCGCGACGTGATCGGGCGGGGACGACCTTGCGCGGGTTCGCGGACCGGTTCGCCGCACGGCCGCCGCACGAGCGCGTCGTCGCCCGGACCTGGCTCCCCCGCCGGGAACTGGCCGCCGCGCGGTCGTTCACCCGGCTCAGGGCCGCGGTGCTGGACCACGACCGCGACCTCGCCCGTGCCCGCGACGTGGCGCTCACCGAGCGGATCGAGCACCGGCTGCGCGGGCACCTCTCGCCCCGCGACCTCGTCGCGCTCCGGGCCGACCTGCGGGACCGGGCCCGCGAGCTGGGCCGTGACCTGGACGACGTCCTCGACCGGGCGGTGCTGCCCGCGCTCGACCTCGGCTTCGGGCTCGACCTCGGGCAGGCCCGTGCCGCGGCCGACGACCTGGCCCGCGCGCGGGCCCTGACCACCACCGCGGACCACGCGCTGGTCCTCGCGGTGACCACCGTCGCGGACCACGCTCGCGGCCGGACGACGACTCGTGCCCGGGAACGGCTGCACGTCCTGCTCGCCGACCTCGACCTGCCGGTGCCGGGACACGACGTGGGCCCGCTGCTCCGGCGGCTGAACACCGTGCGCGCGGCGGCTCAGAACGTGGTGCTCGCCCGGGACCGGGACACGGCCGAGCTGCTCGCGGTGGTGCTCGACCAGGCCCGCGACCTGGCCCTCGACCAGGCACGGGAACGGGTCGAGGGCTCCGCCGACACGTCGGCGCGGGCGCTGGCCGACGCGCTCGCCACCGGGCCGCACGACGACGTGGCCGACGCCGTGGACCGCATCACCGACGCCGTCACGGACGTGGTCGACGCCGACCTCGCGCACGTGCCCCTCGACGGGATCCCGCTGGAGGGCCTGCGCTGGTCCGAGCGCACCCGGTGGCACCAGGCGTGGCAGGACCGCGTCCGGCGCGGCTCGGTCGAGCTGCGGCCCGGCCTCTACGAGGTCCAGGCCGACACCGCCGACGCCGGGGCGGTCACTTGACGCCGGCCGCGTCCATGCCGCGCAGCTCCTTCTTCAGGTCCTGGATCTCGTCGCGCAGCCGGGCGGCCAGCTCGAACTGCAGCTCACGGGCCGCGTTCATCATCTGGTCGGTCAGCTGCTGGACGAGGTCGGCCAGCTCGGAGCGGGCCATGGCGGTGGTGTCGCGGTCCGCCAGGACGCCCGAGCTCGCACGGCCGCCCGCACCCGGGTCCCCGGTCGGCTTCTTGCCGCGCGAGGTGTTGCGGCCGGAGCCGCCGGGGGCGATGGCGTCCTCGGCCTCGGCGTAGACCTGCTCCAGGATGTCGGTGATCTTCTTGCGCAGCGGCTGCGGGTCCAGGCCGCGTTCCTCGTTGTAGGCGACCTGCTTGGCCCGCCTGCGGTTGGTCTCGTCGATGGCGTGCCGCATCGAGTCGGTGATCCGGTCCGCGTACATGTGGACCTCGCCGGACACGTTGCGGGCCGCGCGGCCGATCGTCTGGATCAGGCTGGTGCCCGACCGCAGGAAGCCCTCCTTGTCCGCGTCCAGGATCGCGACCAGGGAGACCTCGGGCAGGTCGAGGCCCTCGCGGAGCAGGTTGATGCCGATCAGCACGTCGTACTCGCCCAGGCGCAGCTGGCGGAGCAGCTCGACCCGGCGCAGCGTGTCGACCTCCGAGTGCAGGTAGCGGACCCGGATGCCGAGTTCGAGCAGGTAGTCGGTCAGGTCCTCGGCCATCTTCTTGGTCAGCGTGGTGACCAGGACCCGCTCGTCCTTCTCCGCCCGCACCCGGATCTCGTGCACCAGGTCGTCGATCTGGCCCTCGGTCGGCTTGACCACGACCTCCGGGTCGACCAGGCCGGTCGGGCGGATGACCTGCTCGACGAACTCGCCGCCGGTCTGGCCCATCTCGTACGGGCCGGGCGTGGCCGACAGGTAGACGGTCTGGCCGATCCGGTCGGCGAACTCCTCCCACGTCAGCGGGCGGTTGTCCAGGGCGCTGGGCAGGCGGAACCCGTGGTCCACCAGGTTGCGCTTGCGCGACGCGTCGCCCTCGTACATGCCGCCGATCTGCGGCACCGTCACGTGCGACTCGTCGATGACCAGCAGGAAGTCGTCCGGGAAGTAGTCGATCAGGGTGGCGGGCGCGGTGCCCGGACCGCGGTCGTCGATGTGGCGCGAGTAGTTCTCGATGCCGTTGCAGAAGCCGACCTGGCGCATCATCTCGATGTCGTACGACGTGCGCATGCGCAGCCGCTGGGCCTCCAGGAGCTTGCCCTGCCGCTCCAGCGCGGCCAGCCGGTCGGCCAGCTCCGCCTCGATGTTGCGGATCGCCTTCTCCATCCGCTCCGGACCCGCCACGTAGTGGGTGGCCGGGAAGATGCGCAGCTCGTCGACCTCCTTGACCACGTCACCGGTCAGGGGGTGCAGGTAGTAGAGCTTGTCGATCTCGTCACCGAAGAACTCGACCCGCAGCGCCAGCTCCTCGTACGCCGGGATGATCTCCACCGTGTCGCCGCGCACGCGGAACGTGCCGCGGTTGAACGCGATGTCGTTGCGCGTGTACTGGACGTCGACCAGGGCGCGCAGCAGCAGGTCGCGCTCGACCTCGGCGCCCACCTCCAGCTTGATCGACCGGTCCAGGTACGACTGCGGCGTGCCGAGGCCGTAGATGCACGACACGGACGCGACCACGATCACGTCACGCCTGGTGAGCAGGCTCATCGTGGCCGAGTGGCGCAGCCGCTCGACGTCCTCGTTGATCGAGGAGTCCTTCTCGATGTAGGTGTCGGTCTGCGGGATGTACGCCTCGGGCTGGTAGTAGTCGTAGTAGCTGACGAAGTACTCCACCGCGTTGTCCGGGAAGAACCCCTTCAGCTCGTTCGCCAGCTGCGCGGCCAGCGTCTTGTTCGGCGCCATCACCAGCGTGGGCCGCTGCACCTTCTCCACCAGCCACGCCGTGGTGGCCGACTTGCCGGTGCCGGTCGCGCCGAGCAGCACGACGTCCTTCTCCCCGCCGCGGACGCGCCGTTCGAGCTCCGCGATCGCCGCGGGCTGGTCGCCCGCCGGCTGGTAGTCGCTGACCACGCGGAACTTCCCGTCGGTGCGGGGGATGTCACCGACGGGACGATGCGACGAGTGCGCCTTGACCGGGATCTCGGTTGGGAAAGCCACGGGTACGACGGTACGCCGGGGGTACGACAAATTCCGATCCGGCCCAGGTCAGGGGCGAGAGATCAGCAGTTGCAGTCGCAGCCGCAGCAGTCGCAGTTGCAGTCGCAGTTCGGGCCGCAGTCGCAGTTGCACCACGCCTCGCGCGGCTTGCCGCTGAACGGGCCGGGGTACGGGTCGCGACAGCAGTACTGGCAGGTGCCGCACTGGTAGAGCACGGCCAGGCAGCCCAGGAACGCGCCGCGGGTCACCGGCGGCTGCTTCAACTTGGGCCAGCACCACAGGCCGCTGCCGGGAGGGGGCGGCTCGTTGCCGCGCCGGCCCTTCTTGCCGCCCTTGGGCGGGTCCGGCGGACCGACGTGGCCGGGTGCAGACGGCGGCGGTACCGGGCCGGGAGGCGGCACGGTGCCGTGGAAGCCGGGTTGGCCGTGCGGTTGGGCGGGCGGCGGGTACATGCCCGGCGCGGGTTGCCAGCCGGGCGGCGGGGGTGGCGTGTGCGAGTGGGGCGCGTGCGTGTGGGGGTCGCCGAACGCGCGGCGGATCGACTCCTGGACCTCGTGCACCAGGAGCACGTGGACGAGGCGGTCGTCGGCGAACTCGACTTCCTCCATCGCGAGCTTGATGCCCAGGGCGGCGTCCTGGCACAGCCGCCGGGCCTCGTCGAGCGTCGTGCCGGTGGCGACGAGCGGGTTCCAGGCGCCGGAAGCGCGGTCGGCGTCCAGGTCCTCCACGGCGTCCAGCAGGTGCGCCAGGCGGCCGAACAGCCGTCCCACCTCGCGCAGCGGTCCGGCGTTCGCCGGACGACCGGCCAGCACGGCGGTCTGCGCCACGGCCTCGCCCGCGGCCGTCTCGGTCGGCTCGGTCACCGCCAGCACCGACGAGCCGAGGCCCGCCGAGGCCTCCACCGCCGACTGCCGCCGCACGGCGTCCACCAGCACCGCGGTGTCGAAGCCCAGGTCGAGGCCCGTTTCCGAGGCCTGGGCCGCCCACCGCCGCGCCACCTGCCTGCCCACGCCGCGCATCGGCGCCCGCGCGAACACGCCGTCACCGTCGGACACGTGGTCGCCGACCTTCGCCGACGCCAGCACCAGGGACACCGAGGCGGCCAGGCGCGCGCCCGTGCCCACGGCGACGTCCGCGGACTGCATGCCACGCAACGCGCACGGCCCGGCGGTGCGCCGCGACCGGCCCACCTGCGCCTCGACCAGCGCGGAGATGACCAGGCCGTCATAGTTGGTGACCACGCGGGCGAGGTGGCCGTGGTCGTCGCGCAGCGCCAGGCACAGCCCGCACAGGTGGGCGAGCCACGATTCACGCAGTTCAGGGCCCAGGCGGTTGCGGCAGGGGCGGATGATGCCGAACATGGCCGGAAGAGTAGGCGATCATCCTGCTTTCGGGTGACGCAAAGGAGACTTTTGCCGGTGTCGCCGCACATCCACCCGCCGAAGATCGAGTACTTCGACCTCGACGCGAAGAGCAACACCGATCCCAAGGGCCACCTGCGCGGGGTCGAGGAGTACCGGCTGACCCGGCACGGCCTCTACATGTTCCGCCCGGTGCCCGGCCACCCGCACCTGTCGCACTTCGAGTCGTGGCTGCTGCCCGCGCACGGCCTGCGCGTCACCCGGCAGTCCTGGCACCCGGGCCACGAGCGCGACTACGACCTGTACGTGGACGTGGTCGAGATCAGTTCGAGCGGCTCGGTGTGGAAGACCGTCGACCTGTACCTGGACCTGGTGGTGCGCACGGGCCGCAGCGTGACCGTGCTGGACACCGACGAGCTGCTGACCGCGCTCGACCACGGGCTCATCCAGGCCGACCGGGCGCAGTGGGCCCTGGAGACGACCTACCGCGCCGTCGCGGGCATCGCCGCCCACGGGCACGACGCGGTGCGCTGGCTCGCGGCCCAGGGAACGATCACCACCTGGCGTCGGCGGTAATACAGAGGGTCACACTTGCAGGTCAACCGCCATCCGTGTCCGTCACCTGATAGAGACCGCTTCCAACACAGACCGTGATGTAACGAATCAAACCTGATAGTTACCAAGGACACATCTGCGTCTACCCTCGGGTCGCGTGGGAGCGGTCATCACACCTCAGCTCGTCGACGTGGTCGACACCGTCAGCGCAGTTCGCAGCTACTCCAGCGGCATGTCGCGGCACCTGTCCACGTGTCGGGTGGAGCCGTGGGGACTGCGGCTGGAGTGCCCGACGCCGGAGGACCCGTTCTCCGATTCGGAGGTCACCTGGTTGATGCCCTCGCTCGGACTCCGGCTCACCCACCAGCGACCCCGGTCCAGGCACGCGCGCAGCGGACCCAGCGTGCTCAGCGCGGTCCGCGTGCAGCGCGACGGCCGCGCGTGGCGCACCACCGACCTGCTGCTCGGCCTGG
Source organism: Saccharothrix carnea (assembly GCF_003014735.1). Lineage (GTDB taxonomy): Bacteria > Actinomycetota > Actinomycetes > Mycobacteriales > Pseudonocardiaceae > Actinosynnema > Actinosynnema carneum. The sequence continues at coordinate 20,372 of NZ_PYAX01000001.1, forward strand.
CCGTGCCGGGTGGCACGACCGCGCGGATCGTGCGCTGCGAGGAGTTCGCCGCCGCGGTCGCCGGACGTGTCCTCGGGCCGGGTGACGCCGACCAGGCGCTGCGCATCGTGCACCGCACCCTGGAAGAGGTCAGCCTGCACCGGCACGACCTCGGCTCGTGGCTGACCCACCGGGGCATCTACGACGCCTGGCCGTCCCTGTAGAAGGCGTCCACGCGCGCGGTCGCCGTTTCCATCCACGGCTCTTTCGCGTCGCCGTAGGCGAACCCCTCCGCGTCACCCCTGTGCTTCTCCGACAGCTCCAACTTCATCGCCGCGTACTCGTCCCGCGCCGCCGCGTCCGCCCGCAGCCAGTCTCGGAACCGGATCGCCCAGTTCCAGGCCGGCCCGCCCTCCACCCGGACGTGCAGGTTGACCCGCCGTCCCGGGTCCGCGCCCGCGTGCAGCCGCTTGAGCCAGTTCTCCTGCGTGTCGTCCTCGTACCGCACGGCGTCCTCGGCAACGCCCCGGCCCGGGAAGCCCGCCTGCGTCAACGCCTCCTCCAGCTCGGCGGCCTCGTCCAGCGACTCCACGCCCAGCTGGAAGTCCAGCACGTCCTTCGCGGCGAGACCGGGCACGGCCGTGGAGCCGATGTGCTCGACCGTGCGGCCACCGGCGGCGAGCCGGATCCGGGCGGCGACCCGGGTCGCCTGCACGGGCCACGTCTCGTCGTACGGCACCACGATCGGCGGACCGGCGGCGTAGCGGCGCAACCGGATGTTCGACTCGTACCGCACCAGCCGGTCCGCCCACAGCGCGTCCACCTGCGCCAACACCAGGTCGGGCGTGCCGGAGTTGTCCAGCCACACGTCGGCCACGGCCCGGCGGCGCTCGTCGTCGGCCTGCGCGGCGATGCGCCGGCGCGCGTCCTCCTCGGCCACGCCGCGGTCGCGCAGCCGGACCAGGCGCTCGTCCAGGTCCGCGTGCACGATCACCACCAGGTGGTACAGCGGCGCCATGTCCTTCTCCACCAGCAACGGGACGTCGTGCACGACGATCGCGTCCTCGGGCGCGGCGGCGATCAGCTCGCCCGTGCGGGCCGCGATCCGCGGGTGCGTGATGCCGTTGAGCGTGGCCAGGGCCTGCTCGTCGCCGAACACCTTCGCCGCGAGCGCGGGCCGGTTGAGCGCGCCGTCCGGGCCGAGGACCTCCGCACCGAACGCCGCCACCACCTCCCGCAACCCGTCGGTGCCGGGTTCGACCACCTCACGGGCCAGCCGGTCGGCGTCGATCACCACCGCGCCGTGCTCGGCGAGCCTGCCCGCCACCGTCGACTTGCCCGAACCGATGCCCCCGGAGAGCCCCACTCGCAACATGGCGTCCAGCCTGCCATGCGAACGATCTTCAGGCTCCTTCGACAGGCGTCATCGCCTGCTGGGCCAGCGCCGCCAGGAAACCGGCGATCGCGTCGTCCGGCAGCACGCCGAGCTTCGCCCGGGCCACGAACGTGGTCTTGCCCAGCGAACCCATGACGAGCCGCTCGTCCTTCGTGCTGACGAACTGGCCCTTCTTCTTGCCCACGTCGACCTCGCGGACCGTCGCGCCTTCCTGGCGTTCGGCGGTCACGCTCTCCTCGACCCGGGCGGCGGCGGTGGGCGCGTCGGTGTAGGCGGCCAGGCCGATGATGACCGGCGCGGCGGCGATGGGCTTGCGCTCGGGCACGGCGTAGTAGCAGTCGATCTTCCCGGTGCGGCCCAGCGACGGCTCCGGGATGCCGATGATGGTCTTCAGCTCACCGGGCAGCTCGCGGCCGAGCTTCTGGTGGAACAGCTCGACCGGGACGACCAGCTCGCAGTCGTCCGGGATCGGGCGATCCACCATCTGCGGCACCCGGCTGATCGTGGTGGGCGGCAGGATCGTCGGGATCTGCGGCTGGGCGACGGGCTGCGGCTGCACGGCGGCGCAACCCGCGCACACCAGCACCACCATCGCCGCCAACACCGTCGCCCGCATGCTCATAGCATTCTCAACTTAGCGCACGGCCACCCCAACTCACCCCCGAAGGAGTGAACGACGATCGCCCCCCGCCCGAAGTGGGCGAGGGGCGACCGGTGTCGTTCAGTCAGCCAGCGAGGATCCGCCGACCGGTGCTGCTCAGGCGCCGCCCGACAGCTTCTCGCGCAGCGCGGCCAGCTGCTCGTCGCTGGCCAGCGTGCCACCGGCCTGAGCCGGGGCGCCCGTGCTGGACGACGACGCGGCGGCCGGGGCCTCGCCACCGGACGAGTAGTTCGTCTCGCCCGCGGCCTCTTCCTCGGCGGCAGCGGCCTTGGCGACCTGCTTCATGTGGGCCTCGTAGCGCGTGTGGGCCTCGGCGTACTGCCGCTCCCACTCCTCGCGCTGCTTGTCGAAGCCTTCCTGCCACTCCTGGGTCTCCGGGTCGAAGCCCTCGGGGTAGATGTAGTTGCCCTGGTCGTCGTACTCGGCGGCCATGCCGTACTGGGTCGGGTCGAACTCGGAGTCGACCGTGAAGCCCTCGTTGGCCTGCTTGAGCGACAGCGAGATGCGGCGGCGGTCCAGGTCGATGTCGATGACCTTGACCATGACGTCGTCGCCGACCTGCACGACCTGCTCCGGGATCTCGACGTGGCGCTCGGCCAGCTCGGAGATGTGGACCAGGCCCTCGATGCCCTCGTCCACCCGGACGAACGCGCCGAACGGGACCAGCTTGGTGACCTTGCCCGGCACGATCTGGCCGATCGCGTGGGTGCGGGCGAACTGGCGCCACGGGTCTTCCTGCGTCGCCTTGAGCGACAGCGACACGCGCTCGCGCTCCATGTCGACGTCCAGGACCTCGACCGTGACCTCCTGGCCGACCTCGACGACCTCGGACGGGTGGTCGATGTGCTTCCAGGACAGCTCCGAGACGTGCACCAGGCCGTCCACGCCACCCAGGTCCACGAAGGCACCGAAGTTGACGATGGAGGACACGACGCCCTTGCGGACCTGGCCCTTCTGCAGCTGGTTGAGGAACTCGCTGCGGACCTCGGACTGGGTCTGCTCCAGCCACGCGCGGCGGGACAGGACCACGTTGTTGCGGTTCTTGTCCAGCTCGATGATCTTGGCTTCGAGCTCGCGGCCGACGTACGGCTGCAGGTCGCGGACGCGACGCATCTCGACGAGGGAGGCGGGCAGGAAGCCGCGCAGGCCGATGTCCAGGATGAGGCCGCCCTTGACGACCTCGATGACCGTGCCCTTGACGGGCTCGTCCTTCTCCTTGAGGGCCTCGATGGTGCCCCAGGCGCGCTCGTACTGGGCGCGCTTCTTGGAGAGGATCAGCCGACCTTCCTTGTCCTCCTTCTGGAGAACAAGAGCCTCGACCTCGTCACCGACCTTGACGACCTCGTTCGGGTCGACGTCGTGCTTGATCGACAACTCGCGCGAGGGGATGACGCCCTCGGTCTTGTAGCCGATGTCGAGCAGGACCTCGTCCCGGTCGACCTTGACGATGGTGCCCTCGACGATATCGCCATCGTTGAAGTACTTGATCGTCTTGTCGATGGCGGCGAGGAAGTCCTCCTCCGTCCCGATATCGTTGATAGCGACCTGCTTCGGCGCAGCGGCAACCGGGACAGTGGTGGTGTCGGTGGACATTAGGTAGGTGGCTCCGGTACGGATTGGGGTTTGTGGCCTGCGGGTTCAACGCTTGCGCGACAGGGCCCGCCCCACCGAGAAGACCGACTCACCAGGTGATCACCGATCAGGACAGCGCGAACCCACTACGCGGGCGATATCGTACGCGGCTTCGAGCCCGCCGGGCAAACCGGCACCCTTGAATGGAGCAGTGTGTCCGACCAGCACGCGAGCGCCGAACTGGCGCTCGGCACCACCGGCATCGCCAAGCGGGGCGTGGACGCGGCCGAGTCGCGCGCGGCCAACCGCATGTGGTGGGACGCCGACGCCGACGACTACCACGCCGAGCACGGCGACTTCCTGGGCGCGGCGGACTTCGTGTGGTGCCCCGAGGGCGTCCGCGAGCAAGACGCCGGATACCTCGGTGACCTGCGCGGACGCCGGGTCCTGGAGGTCGGCTGCGGTTCGGCTCCGTGCGCCAGGTGGCTGGCGTCGCGCGGCGCGCACGCGGTGGCGTTCGACATCTCGGCCGGGATGCTGCGGCACGCGGCGGCGGCGAACGCGGCGACCGGGGTGGCCGTGCCGCTGGTGCAGGCCAGCGCCGACCAGCTGCCGTTCGCGTCGGGCAGCTTCGACGCGGCCTGCTCGGCGTTCGGCGCGGTGCCGTTCGTGGCGGACGTGGGCGAGGTCTTCCAGGAGGTGGCGCGGGTGCTGCGGCCGGGTGCGCCGTGGGTGTTCTCGGTCACTCACCCGATCCGGTGGATTTTCCCTGACGACCCGGGACCGGGTGGGCTGACCGTGACGCAGTCGTACTTCGACCGCACGCCGTACGTCGAGGTGGACGACACCGGTCGGGCGACGTACGTGGAGCACCACCGGACCACCGGGGACTACGTGCGGGCGCTCGTCGGCGCGGGCCTGGAGCTGCTGGACGTGGTGGAACCGGAGTGGCCCGCCGGCCACACCCGCACGTGGGGGCAGTGGAGCCCGCTGCGCGGCCGGCTGTTCCCCGGCACGGCGATCTTCCGCACCCGGAAGAGGCCGTAACCTGCCGGACATGACCGTCGGTCAAGGGCTGATGGAGGCGCAGAGCGCGCGCTTCGCGAGCGTCGACCCGCTGCTGCCGGCGGTGGTCGCGCCGCCGGACGGCGACGTCATCACGGCGGCGCTGCCGGACGGCACGAGGGTCGCGGGCGTGTTGCAGCGCCAGGTGCACGACCTGCGCTCGCCCGCCCGGCTCTGGTCGGCCACCGAGGTGTGGGAGCTGACGCCGCTGCTGGGCAGCGCGGGCGCGGCGGGCATGGACGCGCTGCTGCGCGCCTGGCGCAAGCGGCTCGACCTGCTCGGACCGGCCGATCGCGACTCGGCGTGCGTGCTGACCTGGCCGAGCCGGGACGCCGAGTCGACCAGGGCGCTGCTGGACCACGGCCTGGTGCCGCTGACCGTGATCGCGGTGCGGCAGGCCCCTCCCCCGCCGGTGACGGGTGCCGCGACGGTCCGCCGCGCCACGCCCGCGGACCTGGAGACGGTGCTGGCCCTGGCGCTGGCCGAGCTGCGCTACTCGTCCATGGTGGGCTCGACGGTGCACCGGCCGGACGCGGCGGCGCTGAAGCGGCGGACGCTGGCCGACCGGCTGACCGCGGGCGGTCCGGCGTGGCTGGCCGAGCGGGACGGCATCGCGGTGGCGCTGGCCGAGTGCGCGGTGGTGACCTCGGAGCCGGGCAACTGGACGGCGACCAGGCTGCCGCCGGGCCGCTGGGGTTACGTGAACTGCGTGTCCGTGCTGCCGGGCGCGCGGGGTACCGGGGTCGGCCGCCAGTTGATGGCGCACGCGCACCAGGAGTTGCACCGGCTGGGCACGGTCGGCACCTACCTGTACTACAACCCGCCGAACCCGCTGTCCTCGGTGTTCTGGCCGCGGCAGGGCTATCGTCCATTGTGGACGATGTGGGAGGTGCGCCCCGCGGGCGCGTTGCGCTAGGTGTCACACCGCGTCGAGTTGCGCGGCACCTCCGACCGGACGACTATTTGAACTGACCGGTCAGTTCAAATAGGAGGTCGCACGGTGCGGATCCACGCTCGGCGCGTCGGCGTCACCGGGCCGCACGGCCCGCTGCTGAAACCGACGTCACTGCTGGTGGAGCCGGGCGAGCCGGTGCTGGTGGCGGGCGACCCGGGCACCGGGCACACCGCGCTGGGCCTGGTGCTGTCCGGCCGGATGCGGCCGAGCACCGGCGAGGTCTCCCCCTCGGCCGCCGAGCTGCGCAGGCACGTCGTGCTGGTCGACTCCCCCGACGTCAGCGAGCCCGAGGCGTCGCTGACCCTGGCGGGCGTGGTCGGCGAGGAGCTGGCCGTCAACGGCGCCCGCAGCGGGCGCAAGGCGGTGGCCGACTGGCTGGTCGAGCGCGGCGCGGAGGAGCACCTGGACCGCCGGTTCGAGCACGTGCCCGCCGCCACCCGGTGCGCGCTGATGCTGGAGCTGGCCGCGGGCCGTCCCGGCGCGACGACGCTCGTGGTCGACAGCCCCGACCGCTACCACGGCGACCCGGAGGGCTGGTGGGAGCTGGCGCGCCGGCACGTCACGCCCGAGCGGTCCGTCGTCGTCCTGTGCACCACGACCAGCGCCGCCGTGCTCGACGTGCCCGTCGCGCGCATCGGCGCGGACAACGAGGAGTCCGAGTGACCGCCCTCCGGATGGCGTTCAACGAGCTGCGCCGGATCACCTCCGGCAAGCTGCCCAAGCTCGCGGTGCTGGCGCTGACGCTCGTGCCGCTGCTCTACGCGGCGCTGTACCTGTACGCCAACAAGGACCCGTACGCGCACCTCGACCAGGTGCCCGCCGCGCTGGTCGTGGAGGACAAGGGTGCGACCGCGAGCGACGGCACGCGCCTGGACGCGGGCCACGAGGTGGCCGAGGAGCTGGTGCGCGGCGACAGGTTCGACTGGCGCCGGGTCGACGCCGCGCAGGCGGAGCAGGGCGTGCGCGACGGTACCTACACGTTCGCGCTGACCCTGCCCGAGGACTTCTCGCAGGCCCTGCTGTCGTCCGGCGACTTCACACCGCGCCAGGGCGTGATCGTGCTGACCACCAACGACGCGAACAACTACCTCGGCTCCACGATCGCCAACCAGGTGGTGGCCGAGGTGCGCCGGTCGGTGTCGGTGAAGGTCGGCGCGGAGGCCGCGGACAAGCTGCTGCTCGGCTTCTCCACGATCCGGCAGAAGACCGCCGAGGCCGCGGACGGCGCGACGAAGCTCGCCGCGGGCCAGCAGGACGCCTACACCGGTGCGCAGCAGCTCGCCGAGGGCACCGCGCCGCTGGCGGACGGCGCGGCGCAGGTGTCGTCCGGCCTCACGCGGCTCCGCGACTCGACCGCGGACCTGCCGGTCAAGTCGCAGCAGCTGGCGTCCGGGGCCGAGCAGGTGGCCGAGGGCAACGAGACCGTCGCCCGGACCGCCGAGGACTACGCCGCCAAGGCGCAGGACCTGGTCGGGCGGCTGGACGCGGTCAACGGCTACGTGGCCGCCAGGCTGCGCGCGCTCGGGTTCACCGAAGAGCAGGTGCAACGCGTGCTCGCGACGCTGGGCGAGGCACGCAAGCCGGTGGACGACGCCAACGCCGAGGTGCAGGGCACCGCCGGGCAGCTGCGCACGCTCGCCGATGGCGCGAAGCAGGTCTCCGATGGCGCGGCCCAGCTGGCCGCGAGCACGCCCGCGCTCACCGATGCCATCACCCGGCTGAACGACGGCGCCGCGCGGGTCTCGTCCGGTGCGGCGCAGGTGCGGGACGGCGCGGGACGGCTGCGTGACGGCGAGGCGCAGCTGGTGGACGGCTCGAACCAGTTGCGCGACGGGCTGGCCGCGGGCGTCTCGCAGATCCCCGACCCCGACGACCCGACCCGCGAGTCGACCGCGCAGACCATCGGCGACCCGGTGAACGTGCGCGGGGTGAGCCAGACGTCGGCGGGCAGCTACGGCGCGGGCCTGGCGCCGTTCTTCCTCGGGTTGGCCACCTGGATCGGGGCGTTCGTGCTGTTCCTGCTGCTCAGGCCGCTGTCCCGGCGCGGGCTGGCGGCCGGGCAGCCGTCGTGGCGGGTGGCGGTCGGCGGCTGGCTGCCGGGCGTGCTGCTGGGCGCGGCGCAGGTCGTGGTGATGTACGCCGCGGTGACGCTGGTGGTGGACATCCGACCGGCGCACCCGCTCGGCACGCTGGCGTTCCTGCTGCTGGTGTCGGCGACGTTCGTGGCCGTGCTGCACGCGTTGAACGCCCTGTTCGGCGCGGTCGGCAAGTTCATCGGCCTGGTGCTGCTGATCCTGCAGCTCGTCAGCGCCGGTGGGACGTTCCCGTGGCAGACCATCCCGGTGCCGCTGTACCCGCTGCACTACGGGCTGCCCATGGGCTACGCCGTGGACGGCCTGCGGCACCTAATGTACGGCGGTTCGCTGGGCGGCGTGGGCCGGGACGCGCTGATCCTCGTCGGCTACCTGGCGGCAAGCCTTGCCTTGACGACGCTCGCCGCGTACAAGCAGCGGGTGTGGACGCCGTCTCGCCTCAAGCCCGAACTGGTGCTGTGACCCGCCCCGGCCGCACCGCCGCGACCAAGCAGAAGCTGTTCGACGCCGCGCTGCGGCTCGTCGGCGAGCGGGGCGCCGCGGGGGTGACGGTGGACGAGATCGCCGCCGAGGCGGGCGTCGCGAAGGGCACCGTCTACTACAACTTCGCCAGCAAGGACGCGCTGGTGGACGCGCTGCTGCGGCACGGGGTCGACCTGCTCGCGGCACGGCTGAAGGCGGCCGAGGAGCAGGACGACACGGCCGCGGCGATGGCGTCGCTGGTGGACGGGATGCTCGGGTTCTTCGCCGAGTACCCCGCGTTCGGGCAGCTGCTGGTGTCCGAGCTGTGGCGCACGCCCGGTCAGTGGCACGACACGTTGAGCCTGCTGCGCGACGACATCGTGTCCATCGTGCGCGGCCAGATGCAGCGGCTGTCCGACGCGGGCCTGCTGCCCGAGGGCGTGCAGGTCGGCACGGCGTCGGCGGCGTTGTTCGGCACCCTGCTGGTGATCGCGCTGGACTGGCAGGTGTTCCAGCCCGAGCGCAGCCTCGCCGACGTGCGCGAGTCGGTGTTGTCGCTGGTCCGGGGCCTGCGACCGGGCTGATCGGCTAGCCGGGGTCGACGGACGGGACCATGTGCAGCAGGTTGCGCACCACGGGGTGCAACGGCGGTCCGGTGCTCAGGAACCGCACCAGCGCCTCGTCGTCCTCGTCGACCGCGTGCGGCGACTCCTCCAGGACCCGCAACAGGTCCACGTCCGTCCAGAGCCGGTCGACGACGTCGGGCCACAGGTCGCGCAGCACCACCCACTTGGCGAGGTGGGCCGGTGTCACGGGCGACCCGGCGTCGAAGACACCGCGTTCCACCGCCACCACGACGGCGAGCCGGATCTGGTTGCGCCACCGTCCGACGTCGCCCGGGTCGGCGTGCTTCGGCGCGCAGTCCGGCAGGACCGCCCACGCGGCCCGGGTGCAGCCGTCGCGCGACGGACTCCCGGCTTCGGCGGGCGGCTCGTCGGCCGGCGTCACCGACACCCCGCCCTCTGCCTCCTGATCGGGAGCCCGGTCCAGGACGATCCCGAACACGACGGCGAACGCCAGAGCCGCGACCCCGATGAGGATCGCCGCCAAGAGGGGCAGCGCGTTGCCATCCTCGACCCAGCCCCGGAACAGCCCGCCCAGCGACCCCAGGATGGCGTCGCCCCACTTGATGAGCGAGTAGACGACCACGCCGAGGAAGAGGAACCCGACGAACCCGGCGATGCTGCGCTGATCCCCGAACAGGTACTTCAGCCCGATGACGCCGATGATGACCGCCGCGAGGGGCGCGAGGAAGTCCCGGATGTCCCTCGCGATGCCGCCCGCGATGACCTCACCGGAGAGCGCCAACAGGATGTCCCACGTCATGGCCGCCTCACCGTTCCCACACCTCGTCGGTCGTCGCGTGCGGGAGTGGCACGACGTTGGGGATCAGCTTGCGCACGTGCCGGCGACCCAGGCGGCGGGCATGCGCGGACTCCACCGGGAGGCCGGTCTTGCGGACCGCGGCCTCCTCCACCGTCCTCAGGTCGCCGAGGAACACCAGCACGACGCCGGGCGCACGCACGATCTTCTTCGCCGTCTCGCACAGCTCGAGGACGAAGTCACCGCCGCAGCTGTCGATGTTCCGCACGACGACCACGAACCTGCGCCCGTGCCTGCGGGCGCGCAGCGCTTGCCGGACCAACTTGGCGAGTTGGTCCCGGACCTCCTCGAACGTGCCCTTCGTGGCCTCGTCCCGCACGCTCGCGGCGAACCGGGCGACAGCGGTCGTCGCCGTCCACGCCCGGCCCAGGACGACCCAGAACACCAGGGCCAGCAGGACTGCTGCCACCACCGGCGAGCGGACGGCCTGCGAGGCCAGTTCACCGATCGGGCCACCCTTCCCGGCGAGGCTGAAGACGGCGGCGCGCACGTCGGGCAGCACGACGACCCCGGCCGCGATGAACGCCGACACCACACCGGCGAGGACCTTGCGCCGCCGTCGCGTGCTCGGTGAGCTCATCTCCACGGAGATCGGCTGGAACGCCCTGCGGAGCCGGTTCCGGCGCCGGCCGGCGGCTCGCGCGACGCCACGTGCCAGCAGCGCGCCCGGCGGTCGCGCGTCCCCTTCCCAGTCGACCGCGTCGAACGAGCAGATGACGTGGGACCGCGCCGGGAACCGCTCGGCGAGCGAACCCGCGATGTCGGGTCGTCCACCCGTGTCCCAACCGGTCACCGCGACGGTGATCGGGGGATCGTCGTCGGGCCACCCGACGACCACCTCCTCGATCGCGGTGACGACCGCGTCGGCGGGGGACGGTCGCGGGCGGGCGGGCTTGGCCGGGGTGGTGCTCGAAGAGGTCACCGGCTCCATGGGCACCTCCGCGTGAGCGTTCCGGCACGGTGAGTATCGCACCGAACGCACACGGTGAGCCCGCACCGAGCGGGGTGTCGGCGGCTCAGTGCCGCATCACCCAGGTGTCGATCTCGCCGACCTGGTGCACCGAGGGCGGGCGGCCGTCGAGGGCGCGGTGGACGGCTTCCAGGACGCCGACCGAGGCTTCCTCGTGGCTGAGCCAGCGGGTGCTGCCGCCGTGCCGGGCGAAGCCGAGCACCACCTGCTGCGCCGGGTGGCCGTCCAGCGCCGGGTCGGGCACGCCTTCCACTGCGTTGATGGAGCCGCTGTCGTGCACCTCGACCACCGGCGCGTGCGGCGCGAGCAGGGGTGCGACGGCCCGCAGCACGGCGTCCCGGTAGCTGGCGTGCACCCAGGCCACCAGCAGGTCGGCGGGCCGTTCCAGCACCTCGCGGACCCGGTCGACCAGCTCGGCGGGTCTGGCCCAGTCCGCCGCCACCGCGACCCGCGACCCCTGTCCCTCGGTCACGTGCGGCACGTGGTCGCGACCGCGCAGGGCGGCCTTCGCCGCACGGCCCAGCACGCCGTCCGGCCGCCTGCTGGGCAGCACCACCTGCCACCCCTGCGCCAGCAGCTCGTCCGCGCACCCCTTCAGCATCCCGGTACCGCCCAGCACCAACGCCGTCCGCTCGCTCATCGCACTGACTCCTCGCCGCGTTCCGCGGCCCGCCGCAACGGGCCTGACCGCCATTGGTCGACCTCACGCTGCCCGCGCAGCCGCACCACCGCGAGCCGGTCCGCGTGCTCGCCCCGGAGCACCTCGCGGACCCGTTCGCCGGTGCGGGTGTGCGACTTCCACGCCCACCGCAACAGGTGCTCCGGATCGGTGAACACCGTGCGCAGGGGCGGTTCGACGTTGCCGTTCCACAGCTCCTGGCGGCGCAGCCGGCGCACCGCCGTCCGCACCGTCACCCGCCTCATCACCACGTGCCGCGGGTGGTCCAGCCAGACCAGCGTGTCGGCGTGCTCCAGCAGCACCGGCCGCGCCAGGCGGTACTGCCACTCGGTGGCCCACGCGTCGCCCTTGACGAACCGGCGCACGTCGTCCTCGAACTCCGGCCTGGGCGTCCACTGTGGACCGTGGAACAGCGAGTCCATCTCCACATAGGACAGCCGGAGGGTGCGGGCGACGAGACTGGCGAGGGTCGATTTCCCGGAGCCGGACGTGCCGGTCACGAGCACCCGGCGCGGCGGGTGCGGCAACTCGTCGGCTGGTCCCAGGAGCGGCACCGAGCCAGGCTACCGCCAACCGGCGCCCGGCAACTCCGCCACGCGCACGGGTTCTCCCGTCTCGAGGCTCCGGTTCGCGGCGAACCCCGTGACCAGCGACAGCGCGCCGTCGCGGTGCGTGGCGCGGCGACCGAGCGGGTCCGGTTGGCCCGGTTCGCCGTACAGCACGTCGGTCATCCGCGCGTCCGCGCCGCCGTGCCCGGCGCCACCGGCCTCCAGCGGGATCTCGTCGGCCCGCCCGAACAGCGGCTGCACGGTCAGCCGCACGTGCCCCTCCTCGGGGTTGGCCTCCTTGCCGTGCACCGCGGGCTGCTGGCCGCTGACCCAGCTGTTCTCCACCACTTCCAGCTCCAGCCTGCCGCGGCTGCCGTTGACCATCAGCCGGTAGCCCTCCCACGGCGAGTAGGCCGTGAGGTGGTAGGTCAAGTTGGCGCCGTTGGCGTAGCGCACCAGCACCGACATGTCGTCCTCAATGGACACCCCGGGCGCGAACGGGTTCCGGTCGCGGTGGTAGCCGTCCTCGTGCTCGGCGTCGAGGTAGAGCCGGCGCAGCCAGTCGTTCCGCTCGACGTGCAGCGCGAACGGGTCACCCTGGGCCTCCGGCGAGCCGTGCACCCGGTCGTAGGGCCGGTGGTTGCCGTGGCGCTTGCCGTTCTCGTCGCCGTAGAAGAACAGCCGCCCGTGCGCGTACACGACGTCCGGCACCGAGTCGACCCACCAGTTGAGCAGGTCGAAGTGGTGGGTGGCCTTGTGCACCATCAGGCCGCCGGAGTTCGCCTTGTCGCGGTGCCAGCGGCGGAAGTAGTCGGCGCCGTGGCGCACGTCGAGCAGCCACTCGAAGTGCACCGAGCCGATCTCGCCGACCGCGCCGCCGGTCAGCAGCTCGCGGACCTTCTCGTGCACCGGGTTGTACCGGTAGTTGAACGTGACGGTGACCCGGCCGCCGGTGCGGTCGACGGCGTCGAAGACCTTGCCGACACCGGCCGGGTCGACCGTCATCGGCTTCTCGGTGACGACGTCGCAGCCCGCGTCCAGCGCCTCCACGATGTAGGTGTCGTGGTGGCGGTCGACCGTGCAGACCACGACCACGTCGACCCGCTCGCGCTCGATCATCCGCAGGAAGTCCTCGGCGGCGTAGGTCGGCACCGGCCGGTCGAGGCGTTCGTTGTGCACCGCCATGCGGGTGGGGTTGACGTCGCAGAACGCGACCAGCTCGCCCTGGTCGGAGTGCCGGACGATCGCGTCGACGTGCAACTCGGCCCGTGCGCCGGTGCCGACGACCGCGTAGCGCCTGCGTGCCATGCCTCGCCTCCCTGGAAAGCGTTTTCCACCACGCTAACAGCCAGGGCCGGGCCACCGGGCCGCCGCCGTCAGCAGGGCGCGAACAGGCGGCGGGTGGTGTTGGGCGCGGTGTAGGCGGCGGGGTCGCTGAACTTGCAGCCGTAGTCCGGCGCCGCGACCACGACAGGGTCGTCCACCACGTCCGCGGCGGGCTTGCGACCGGTGTCCACCCAGGTCAGCAGGTCGTCCCAGGCGGTGCCGACCTCGTTCGGGCTGAACTCGCAGTGGTTGACCGCGCGGATCGCCCGCTGCGCGAGCAGGTGCCCGCGGCCGTTGCGCTCGACCTCGCGCTCGTAGACCTGTTCCATCGAGAACGGCACGAACAGGTCGCCCAGGTCGTGCAGCGACAGCACCGGCGCGGTCGGGCGGCCGTCGATGCGGGCCACCTCGGTCAGCTTCGGCGTGACGCGGGCCTTCACGTTCTCCGGCAGCACGCGCTGCACCTCGCGGTTGACGTCGACCGGCGCGTTCGGCGCGTACCGGGTCAGGGCGTTGGTGGCGACCTGACCCGGGTCGGCCGCCAGACCGTCACCGGCCGACGGCGCGGCCAGGCCGAACAGGAAGTCCTTCCAGAACGCGACCGCCGGCGCCGCACCGGGACGCGGGCCGCCGCTGCGGTTGGTGACGATCGCGGCGAACTGCGCGCCCCGCTCGTTCGGCGTGCCGGTCAGCCCCAGCTCGGCCTGGATCCGCGGCACGACCGAGGTCAGGTAGTCGTCCGGCGCGGGCCACGCGCGGATGCCGCTGAGGGCCTGCGCGGTGAGGTTGAAGTCGAGGAAGAAGTCGAACAGCTCCTGGTCGCCGAGCACCCCGCACAACGGCAGCGCGCCCCGGTAGAAGCCGGGGAACTGCTCCAGCGACCGGCCGATGACGTGACCGCCCATGGAGACACCGGCGATGAGGATGTCGCGGGGCTTGCCGACCAGCTTGTGGAAGTGCTTGGCCAGCCCGTGCGTGCCCAGCACACCGGCCTTCACGTCGTAGCCGTTGCCGTAGTAGCTGGACGCCGCCCACGCGAAGCCCTGGTCGAGCAGCTTCTGGCGCAGCCCGTAGCCGGGCGGGTCGACGGTCAGCACGGTGCTCGCGCCGCGGAAGCCGTGCGCCCACATGGCCAGTCGGCCGTTCCAGCGCGGCGGGACCTCGATGGTGTACGCGGCGTGTTCGTGCACGCCTTGCAGCACCCGCGACGGCTCGCCACCGACCAGCGCCGGCGGCAACGGCGGGTTGTTGATCGTGTAGCCGGGCAGCGGCTGACCACCGGGCGGCGTCGACGCCGCGGCCGGTGGTGCCAGCAGGACCAGGACGAGCGCCAACCCGAAGATCCGTCGCATGGCGCCCATTGTGCTCACCACCGCAGGTCGGCCACCAGTTCTTCGTGGGTCAACTGGTAGTTCAACGGATAGCTGACCCGGATCACGTCGTCGTCCTCGCGGGTCAGGCGCGCACCCAGGAACGCGCGGGCGACCAGGCCCAACATCGCCTCGTTCTCGCCCAGCACGTCGCCGTGCAGCTCGGCGTAGCGCAGGTCGGTGCCGAGCCGGACCAGGGCGGCGATCAACTCGGTGCCGACGCCCTTGCGCTGCCACGGGTCCACCACGGCCAGGGCGATCTCCGCGGTGTCGTCACCCGTCGCGATCAGGCGGGCGATGCCGATCGGCGTGCCGCGGCACTCGGCGACCACGGCGGCCTTGCGGTAGCCGTCGAGATCGGTCAGCCGGCGGCGCATGGACGCGGTGAGCCGCGGCACCGGGGCGTGGAAGCGCAGGTAGCGGCTCCGCGGTGACAGGCCGTCGAAGACGGTGTCGACGGCGTGGCCCGCCTCGGCGGCGTGCAGTTCGCGGACTCTCATGACGGACGCCCCTTGGGTTCGGATTCCGAACCCTAGCTGGATCCGTTTTCCGAACGCAAGGAGTATCGTCGGCGGACATGGCCCACGTGAAGGTTGCCGACGAGCTGTGCACCGTGTCGTTGCCCGCCGCCCTGCTGGGTGAGCGGTGGACGTTGCTGCTGCTGCGGCAGGCGTTCCTGGGCACGCGGCGGTTCGAGGACTTCCAGACGTCCATGGACATCTCGCGCAGCGTGCTGACCGAACGACTGGGCACCCTGGTCGAGGAGGGCATCCTGCGCCGCGAGGCCTACAAGGACGTCCGGACCAGGTACGAATACCGCCTGACCGAAAAGGGCCTCGACCTCTACCCCGTCCTGATGGCCCTGCGGAAGTGGGGCGACCGCTGGATGTCCCCCGCCGAGGGCCCGTCCTTCGACCTCCACCACCGCACGTGCGGCGGCGACGTAGGCGTCCACGTCTCCTGCGAGACCTGCGGCACCGAGCTGAGCGCAAGGGACGTCCGCGTCACACCACTGCGCGACTCACATCCCTAACCCGAGCCACCCCACCCACTCACCCACAACGGACCCCGCAGCCGGCCGGACCCGCGCAACCGACCCTGAGCGTTGAATTCACATACTTCGAGCGTTGGACTCTCGCACCCTGAACGTACGACTCTCGCGCCCTGAACGTACGACTCACGGGCGCGAGGCGAGCACCCGCTCCACCACCGAGACCACGAAGATCAACCCGAGCAGCACCGCGAACATGGCGAAGTAGACCGTGTGCTCCTGCAGCTCAACCCGGTCAGCCGCCCACACGTCCATGACCGTGAAAGCCGTGAACCACCCGAGCCACCCCACCACCGCCGCCGCCAGCCACCGTGTACTGCGCCGCACCAAGGCCGCCACCGCGAGCAACCCCAGCGCCAGCTCGACCAGCTTGGCGAACCAGATCACCGGCAACACCCAGTCCGGCCCCAGCTCCAAGGTGGCATCGAGGTACCGCCCGACCTGCTGCTGCCGGTCCTTCCACCCCAACGGCAGCTCGGCGAAGTTCAACACCCCGAAAACCGCGAGGAACACCCCGACCGGGATGAACAGCCTCGACCACGGCGCACCGCCCCCGAACACCGACCTGTCGGCCATGGCCACCCCCTTCGTCACCACGAATGATGAGCGGGCGACCTGCCGGGCGAAGTACGGGTGTCCGTAGCACCCACCCTGCGTGACCAGGCGAAACCGGTCAGTGGGCAGCAGCGTCCCAGGATCGGCCGACACCCACCGAGACCTCCATCGCCACCGACAACTCGTACGCGCCGCCCATCTGCGCGCGGACCAGCGCCTCGACCTGCTCGCGCTCGCCCTCGGCGATCTCCAGCACCAGTTCGTCGTGCACCTGCAGCAGCATCCGCGACCGCAGCCCCGACTCCTCCAGCGCCCGGAACACGCCGAGCATCGCCACCTTGATGATGTCCGCCGCGCTGCCCTGGATCGGCGCGTTCAACGCCATCCGCTCGGCCATCTCCCGGCGCTGCCGGTTGTCGCTGGTCAGGTCGGGCAGGTAGCGGCGCCGGCCGAGGATGGTCTCGGTGTAGCCCTTCTTCCGCGCGTCCTCGACCACGGCGTGCAGGTAGTCGCGCACCCCGCCGAACCGGGCGAAGTACGCCTCCTTCTGCTCCCGCGCCTCGGCCGCCGAGATCCGCAACTGCTGCGCCAGCCCGTACTCCGACAGCCCGTACGCCAGCCCGTACGACATGGCCTTCACCCGGCGGCGCTGCTCGGCGGTGACCTCCGACGTCGGCACCGAGAACGCCCGCGACGCGACGAACGTGTGCAGGTCCTCCCCGCTGCGGAACGCCTCGATCAGGCCCTCGTCCTCGGACAGGTGCGCCATGATCCGCATCTCGATCTGGCTGTAGTCCGCGGTCATCAGCTCGGCGTAGCCCGGCCCGACCACGAACGCCTCGCGGATGCGCCTGCCCTCGTCCGTCCGGATCGGGATGTTCTGCAGGTTCGGGTCGGTGGACGACAGCCGCCCGGTCGCCGCGATCGTCTGGTGGAACGTGGTGTGGATGCGGCCGTCGTCGGCCACCGACTTGAGCAGCCCGTCCACGGTCGACTTCAACCTGGTCACGTCCCGGTGCGCGAGCAGGTGCTGGAGGAACGGGTGCTGGGTCGACTCGAACAGGTTCTGCAGCGCGTCCGCGTCCGTGGTGTACCCGGTCTTGGTCTTCTTCGTCTTCGGCATCTGCAGCTCGTCGAACAGCACGGTCTGCAACTGCTTGGGCGACCCGAGGTTGATCTCCTTGCCGATCACCGAGTACGCGTCCTGAGCGGCCTGCTTCACGCCCGCCGCGAAGTGCGCCTCCAGCGCCGCCAGGTGCTCGGCGTCGATCGCGATGCCGACCGCCTCCACCTCGTCCAGCACCATCATCAGCGGCAGCTCCAGCTCGGCCAGCAGCGACTCCTGGCCGGTGGCGACCAGCTCCGCGTCCAGCGCGTCGGCCAGCTCCGCCACCGCGAACGCCCGCACGATCGCCGCCTGCGCGGTCTTCTGCCGCTCCTCGGACTCGTCGGCCAGCAGCGACAGCTGGCCGTCGTCGGGCTCCTCGGCGCGCAGCTCGCGCTTGAGGTAGCGCAGCGCCAGGTCGTCCAGCGCGAACGACCGCTGGCCCGGCCGCACCAGGTAGGCGGCCAGCGCGGTGTCGCTGCTCACCCCGCGCAGCTTCCAGCCGCGCGCCCGCAGCTGCCGCAGCGGCAGCTTCAGGTCGTGCGCCGCCTTGGCCATCGACTCGTCGGCCAGCCACGCGGCCAGCGCGTTCTCGTCGGCCTCGGTCAGCGAGCCGACCTCGACGTACCCGCCCTCGCCGCCGACCGCGGCCAGCGCCAGGCCCTCCAGCTCGCCACCGGCGGAGCGGAACGCGATGCCGACCCGGCCGGAGCACGCGTGCGCTTCGAGCCACGCCGCCAGCCTGCCGGCGGGCACCTCACCGCCGCTGACCGTGAAGCCCTCCTCTGCCTCCGGCTCGGCGGTGGACAGGGTGGAGAACAGCCGGTCCCGCAGCACCCGGAACTCCAGCTCGTCGAACAGCCGGTGCACCGCGTCGCGGTCCCACGGCCTGGCCTCCAGCTCGACCGGGCCGACGGGCAGCTCCACGTCCCGCACCAGCTCGGTGAGCTGCCGGTTCAACATGATGTTGGCCAGGTTCGCGCGCAGCGCGTCGCCCACCTTGCCCGGCACCTCGTCGATGTGGTCGATCAGGCCGTTCAGCGAGCCGAACTGGGTGAGCAGCTTCACGATCGTCTTGGGACCGACGCCGGGGGTGTTCGGCAGGTTGTCCGACGAGTCGCCGCGCACCGCCGCGTAGTCGGCGTACAGCTCGGGCGGCACGCCCTGCTTCTCCAGCACCAGCTCGGGGGTGTAGCGGGCCAGCTCGGACACGCCCTTGACCGGGTACAGCACCGTCACCTTGTCGGTGACCAGCTGCAACGCGTCGCGGTCGCCGGTGCAGATGAGCACCTCGTAGCCCAGCGCCGTGGCCTGCGTGGTGAGCGTGGCGATCAGGTCGTCGGCCTCGTAGTTGGCCTTGGACAGCACCGGGATGTTCAGCGTCCCGAGCACGTCCTCGATCAGGCTCACCTGGCCGCGGAACTCGTCCGGCGTCTCGCTGCGACCGGCCTTGTACTCCGCGTAGGCCTCGGTGCGGAACGTCTTGCGCGAGACGTCGAACGCCACCGCGACGTGCGTCGGCTTCTCGTCCCGCAGGAGGTTGATGAGCATCGACGTGAAGCCGTAGACCGCGTTGGTGGTCTGGCCCGTGCCCGTCTGGAAGTTCTCCTTGGGCAGCGCGAAGAAGGCGCGGTAGGCCATGGAGTGACCGTCGACCAGCAGCAGGCGGGAGGCTTCTGAAGTGCTCACGCGCCGAGTCTAGGGTGGGGGTCCGACAGTTCCGCACCGACTGGAGCAACCGTGACGCCAGCACCCGAGGACGTCCCCGGCGCCGACCAGGCCGTCGCCCACGAGCAGCTCACCTCGAAGCTGGGCATCGAGATCACCCGATGGGATGCCGACCGGCTCGTCGGGACGATGCCGGTCAAGGGCAACCGCCAGCCGTACGGGCTGCTGCACGGCGGGGCGAACGCGGCGCTGGCGGAGACCCTGGGCTCGGTCGCGGCGGCCATGCACGCGGCGCCGGACCGGCTGGCGGTCGGCCTGGAGCTGTCGTGCACGCACCACCGGGGTGTCACCGAGGGCGTCGTCACGGGGGTGTGCACGCCGATCCACCGGGGCCGCAGCACCGCCACCTACGAGATCGTCATCACCGACGAGCAGGGCAGGCGCGCCTGCACGGCCCGGCTGACGTGCTTCCTCAAGGATGCCCCGAAAGTGTGAAGGTGCGGTTCGGTCCGCCGAGGTGTGCAATTCAAGGTGACCCGGTGAGTCGGAGGTGGGCGTGCGGCGCGTGGTGGCGGTGATGGCCGTGGTGCTGGTCGCGGCAGGGTGCGGTGACACCCCGGTCGTGGCCGGGCCGGAGACCTCGGCGTCGTCGGCGCCGACGTACCCGGTGCCCGCCCAGACCGTGCGGCCGGACGAGAAGCCGCTCAAGATACCCACCACCGCGGACGGCGACACGGCGTTCACGCTGGTCGGGCTGACCACCGAGGTGCCGACGCTGATCGGCAGCCACGCCGAGTTCCACGCCAAGGGCCAGTTCGTCCGGATCCGGATGAGCGTGATCAACAACGGCCGCAGCAGCGTGTCGTTCGACGCGCGCAGGCACGTGCTGATCGACGACCGCGAGGTCGAGCACCAGGTGGACGCGCAGGCCATGACCATCAAGCGGCAGCCGGAGACGATCGACCTCGGCGCGAACGTGCGCCTGGAGTACGACGTCTACTACGACCTGCCCGAGGACGCGAAACCGCTCGCGCTGCGCGTGTACGGCGGTCCGACGCTGACCGATCTGAAGGACGAGTCGAGCACCGAGATCCCGCTCGCCCAGCCGTAGCCGAGACCGGATCCCGCCGGGCCGGCCACAGCCGGACCGGCGGGACTCCGGCACTCTCAGTGACCGCCGAGGTACGCCGCGCGCACCTGGGGGTCGTCCAGCAGCTCCGGTCCGGGTGCGCTCTTCACGACCCGGCCGGTTTCCAGCACGTACGCGCGGTGGGAGAGCTTCAGCGCCTGCTGCGCGTTCTGCTCGACCAGCAGCACGGTGGTACCGCGCTTGTTGATCTCCTTGATGATCTCGAAGATCTGCGCGATGAGCATGGGCGCGAGGCCCATCGACGGCTCGTCCAGCAGGAGCACCTTCGGCTTGGTCATCAACGCCCGGCCGATGGCGATCATCTGCTGCTCGCCGCCGGACATCGTGCCGCCGAACTGGTTCTTGCGCTCCGCCAGCCGCGGGAACAGCTCGTAGACCTCGGCCAGGTCGGCGTCGAGCGCGTCCTTGCGGGTGTAGGCGCCCATCAGCAGGTTCTCCTGCACCGTCATGCCGGGGAACACGCCACGGCCTTCCGGTGACTGGCCGATGCCCGCGATGACCCGCTTGTGGCCGGGCATCTTGGAGATGTCCGCGCCGTTGAACAGCACCTGGCCGCTGGTCAGCGGGCGCAGCCCGGAGATGGTCTTCAGCGTGGTCGTCTTGCCCGCGCCGTTGGCGCCGATGAGCGAGACGATCTCACCGTCCTCGACCTGCAGGCTGATGCCCTTGATCGCGGCGATCTTGCCGTAGTGGACGTGGATGTCCTTGATCTCAAGAAGCATCTTCGGACACCCCCAGGTACGCCTCGATGACCTTCGGGTTGCTCTGCACCTCTTGCGGGAGCCCTTCTGCGATCAGCTGGCCGAAGTCCAGCACCGCCACGCGGTCGCTGACGCCCATGACCAGGCTCATGTCGTGCTCGATCAGCAGCACGGTCCGACCGCTGTCGCGGATCTTGCGGATCAGCGCCTGCAGCGATTCCTTCTCGGCCGGGTTCATGCCGGCCGCGGGCTCGTCGAGCAGCAGCAGCTTCGGGTCCGTGGCCAGCGCGCGAGCGATCTCCAGCCGCCGCTGGTCGCCGTAGGGCAGGTTCTTCGCGGTCTCGCTCATCCGGCCGGGGATGCCGACGAAGTCGAGCAGCTCCCGGGCCAGCTCGCGGCCGCGCTTCTCCTCCTTACGGTGCCAGGGCAGGTTCAGCGTGGCGCCGATCGCACCGGTCTTGTGGTGCGCGTCCGCGCCCACCATCACGTTCTCCAGCGCCGACATGTTGTGGAACAGCCGGATGTTCTGGAACGTGCGGGCGATGCCCTGCTTGGTGATCTTGAACCGCTTGGTGCCGTTGATCCGCTCGCCGTTGAACAGCACCTGGCCCTCGGTGGGCTGGTAGACGCCGGTGACCACGTTGAACACCGTGGTCTTGCCCGCGCCGTTGGGGCCGATCAGGGCGAAGATCTCGCCTTCGGCGATGCTGAGCTTCGCCTCGCGCAGGGCGACCACGCCGCCGAAGCGCATGGTCACGTTGTCCAGCTGAAGGGCGGGAGTGCTCACTTGGCCGCCTCCGTCGTCGAGACATCGGTGTCCGGGCCCGCGACCTCGGCGCCCATGGTGCCCATGCCGCCGGTGCCCTCGTGCAGTTCGGCCTTGCGCCTGCGTGAGGGCAGCAGGCCCTCCGGCCGCAGCGCCATCATCAGCACCAGCACGCCGCCGAACAGCAGGATGCGGTACTCGGCCGGGTCCTTGCCCAGCGCGTCCTTCAGCCAGTCGACCTCGCGGAACCGCTCGGGCAGCCAGGCGATGACGAACGCGCCCAGCATGACGCCGGGCAGGTTGCCCGAGCCACCGAGCACGACCGCGGCGAGGATGGTCGCGGACAGGATGAACGGGAACGTGTTCGGCTCGATGAACACTGCCTTGCCCGCGTAGATGCCGCCCGCCAGGCCGCCGATCATGGCGCCGATGGCGAACGCGAGCAGCTTGAACTTGAACGTCGGCACGCCCATCAGCTCGGCCGCGTCCTCGTCCTCGCGGATCGCGGCCCACGCGCGGCCGACCCGGCTCTTCTGCAGCCGCACCGAGAAGATGATGACCAGCACGATGGCGATCAGCATCAGGTAGTAGTACGGCGCGGGCAGCACGCCGAACTCCACGCCGATCGACGGCATGTCGGTCGGGTGCGGCACGTTGGTGATACCGCGGGCGCCGCCGATCTCGTCGGTGTTGTTCGCGGTGATGCGGACGATCTCACCGAAGCCGAGCGTCACGATCGCCAGGTAGTCGCCGCGCAGCCGCAGCGTCGGCGCGCCGAGGATGACCCCGGACACGGCGGCCAGCAGGATGCCGAACACCACGGTCGCCCAGTAGTTCCAGCCGTACTGGGTGCCGAAGTAGGCCACCGAGTAGCCGCCGATGGCGAAGAACGCGACGAAGCCGAGGTCGAGCAGGCCCGCCTGGCCGACCACCACGTTCAGGCCGATGGCCAGCAGGATGTAGGTGCCGATCGGGTAGATCAGGACCGTGGTCCAGTCCGAGCCGGGCGACATGAACTCGCCGATCACCGGCGCGGGCAGGATCAGCGCGAACACGATCGCGCCGAGGTACACCAGGTACCGCTGCCACACCTTGGCGTGTTCCCACCAGTCGCGGGCGCCGTCGAACAGGGCGCCCACGCGCCTCAACGGATTCGCGTTGCCAGTCACTCCGTTGCCTTTCATGCGCGGGCCTTCTGCAGGGATTCGCCGAGGATGCCGGTCGGTCGGAACATCAGCACGACCACCAGCACGGTGAACGCGATCACGTCCTTCCACTCCGAACCCAGGAAGATCGCGCCCCAGTTCTCGATGAGGCCGAGCACGATACCGCCGAGCAGGGCGCCGCGGAGATTGCCGATACCGCCGAGCACCGCCGCGGTGAACGCCTTGATGCCGAGCACGAAACCGACGTTGAAAACGGTGTTCTCGAACTCCATCAGGTACAGCGCGCCGGCCACGCCCGCCATCGCGCCGCCGAGCAGGAACGTGACCCGCACGATGTTGTCGATGCTGACGCCCATCAGCACGGCGGCCTCGGGGTCCTGGGCGGTGGCGCGGATGCCGCGGCCGATCTTGGTCTTGTTCACCAGGCGGTCCAGCGCGATCATCATGATGACCGCGGCGACCACGACGATGATGTGGTCGGTGCGGACGGCCGCGTTGCCGATGGTGAACACCGTGTCGCGGTCGACGATGCGCGCCGCGGACTGCTGGTTGCGCCCGGGCTTGCCGGTCAACCAGGGGATGATGACCAGTGCGAACAGCTCTTGCAGGAAGAGCGAGGCGCCGATCGCGGAGATCAGCGCGGTGAGCCGGGTGGCACCTTTTCTGCGCAGCGGCCGGTAGGCCACGAGCTCCAGCAGCATCGCGGCGCCGCCGGAGATCGCCGCGGACGCCACGATGATCAACAGCATCACGCCGAACAGGGCGATCCCGGTCAGCGGCGACGCGGGCGCGATCGCCGTGATCACCACGAGCGACGTGAAGGTGCCGATCATGAAGATCTCGGAGTGCGCGAAGTTGATCAGACGCAGCACGCCGTAGACCATCGTGTAGCCGAGGGCGACGAGCGCGTAGATGGAGCCGAACACCAGTCCGCCCACCGTGCTGGGCAGGAACTGGTTGAGGAAATCATCAAGCATGACAGGTTTGCCTCACGAGACGGGCGGGGAGAGAAACTTCGCCATAGTGGTGGGGAGCGGGAGCTGTCGTTCCCACGACACTCCCGCTCCCCAGCGCGCCTAGCTTGCTACCTGATCCGTCCCGGATCAGCCCTCGAGCTTCGCTTCCTCCGCGGCACCCAGCAGCTTCACCTTGCCGTCGACGACCTGGTAGATGAAGATCGCGTTGTTCTCGGGCTCGCCGTTGGCCTTGAACTTGATCGGCTTGGAGGCACCCTCGAAGCTGACGCTCTTCAGGAACTCGTTGATCTTCTCGCCGGTGGTGTGGCCCGCCTCGACGGCCTTGATGAACGCGGTCGCGGCGTCGTAGCCCTCGGTGGCGTAGATCGCCGGGTCGACGTTGGCGCTCTTCTTGTAGTTGTCGAAGAACGTCTTGAGCGCGCCGGTCACGTCGGGCGTCGGGATGTTGCACGGGCAGGCGAGGACGGCGCCCTCGGCCGCCTCCGGGCCCGCGCCGGTGACGAGCTGCTGGTCGAGCGAGCCGTCACCGGAGGCGAACGTGGCCTTCACACCACCGTCGCGCAGCTGCTTGAGCAGCCGGCCGGCCTGCGCGTAGTAACCACCGAACACGATCACGTCGGGGTTCGCCGCGGCGACCTTCGTGACCGTGGAGGAGTAGTCGGACGCGTCCTTGGCGAACTTGTCGCGCTCGACCGTGACGTTCGACTTCTCGAACGACTCGGCGACGGCGTCGGCCAGGCCGACGCTGTACTCCTGGTCGTCGGACAGGACGAACGCCTTCTTCGGGCTCTTCGCCTGCACCAGGAAGTCGGCGATGCCGGGGCCCTGGTCGGCGTCGTTCGCGACGACGCGGTGCCAGTAGGTCCAGCCGTTCTCCGCGAGACCGGGGTTCGTGGCCGAAGGCGAGACGCTGGGGATCTTGCTCTCTTCGAGCTGCTGGCCGATGGCCTTGGACTCACCGGAGAAGGCCGGGCCGATGAGGGCCACGATCTTGTCCTGGGTGATGGCCTTCGTGATCAACGAAGTGGCCTGGTCGGCCTTGCCCTGGCTGTCGTACTGGACCAGCTCGATCTTGACCTTGGGGTTCTTGGCGTTGTACTCCTCAACCGCCATCACGGCCCCGTTCCGGGGCGGGATCACGATCGCCGCGTTCTCGCCGGTGAGGTCACCCATGAACCCGATCTTGACCGAGGTGACGTCGCCACCCGCTTCGCCACCGCCGCCGCCTCCAGCGCAAGCCGCGAGCACCAGCGACGTAGCCGCCGCCAGCGCCAGAACTCGGCCGAGTCGTGCTCCTGACACCGGAATACCTCCCATGACACCAACCATCCCGCCGGTAGGCGGAGCCCTCACACGAGGGCGTGGGTTAGGGCAGGAACGTAGCTTCAGTTGAACTCGGTGAACAGGTGGTCTTACTGCTCTGTGTCCACATCGTGACGGTTGTCACGGGGAAATGCCCCCGCGTTAACAAGCTTAAATCCAGCTCAAATAGCCGCAGGTCACAACGCCAATGCGAACAGTAACCGAGAATGACCAGACCGACTGTCCGATACTCGAACGTGTATCACTCGCGGGGATACTCAGCCGAAGTTTTCGATGACGGCTTCGGCCACTGCCTTCATGGTGGTGCGCCGATCCATGGCGGTGCGCTGCACCCAGCGGAATGCCTCGGGCTCCGACAGACCCTGCTTGGTCATCAGCAATCCCTTGGCGCGCTCGACGACCTTGCGCGTCTCCAGCCGCTCGGTCAGCCCGGCGACCTCGTTCTCCAGCGCCTGCAGCTCCGCGAACCGGCTCATCGCCAGCTCGATCGCGGGCACCAGGTCGCGCTTGGCGAACGGCTTGACCAGGTACGCCATCGCGCCCGCGTCACGTGCGCGCTCCACCAGGTCGCGCTGGCTGAACGCGGTGAGGATGACCACCGGCGCGATGCGCTTGCCCGCGATCACCGACGCGGCCTCGATGCCGTCGACCTTGGGCATCTTCACGTCCATGATCACCAGGTCGGGCCGCAGCTCGGTGGCCAGCGTGACCGCCTCGTCGCCATCGGCGGCCTGGCCGGCCACCTCGTACCCCTCTTCGCGCAGCATCTCGACCAGGTCGAGGCGGATGAGGGCTTCGTCCTCGGCCACGAGCACGCGCCGGGGCGCGACCTCGGGCTGGGCCTCGGCAGCCTGATGGGTCACCGGGGTCCTCCTGACACTCTGACGGCGGCTCGACGCGGTCGCGTCGGACGAAACCGCAGTCTACCGGCGTGCACCGCGCCGTCCGCCCGCTTGGGCCGTGATCACGGCCACCGGCGAGGACTTCGTCGGTTCGGACGGCTCCGCTGGTCCGAACGCCGTGGGTGAACACCTCCCCGGGCAGGTGTCACCCGCCCGGGGGGTGCGGCTCACTTGACGGCCTGCGGCGGTTCCCACCAGCCCGTGACGCCCTCCGGCCACTCCATCGCGGCCAGTGCGGGCTCGTGCTCGGGGTCCGGTCCGTCGACCTCGCGCAGGAACAGGTCGTACCAGCCGGTGGACAGCCCGAGGCCGCCGCCCGCGCTGGGGGTCTCCACCGCGCCGGGCAGGCCGAACACGGGGTGCAGCAGCTGGTCGGCGACCTTCGGCACGCCCAGGCTCGCGGGCCACTCCACCCACCACCGGTCGCCCTGCGCCAGCGCACGCACCCACGGCGCCGCGCTGAACAGGTGGTAGCGGCGCAGCACGGCGCTGCCCACACCGGTCGGGTACGGCGTCTCGGCCAGGTGGTCGCGCTCGACGGCGGCGAGCGGGCCGTCGACGAACGCGGCGTTCAGCCCGCGGCCCTTGAGCAGGGTGCGCACGTACTTCATGCCGTCCGCCCAGGCCCGCTCGTCCACGCCCGCGAGGTGCACGGCCGCGTCCAGCCCGACCAGCCGCAGCTCCACCGAGCGCGGGTGGTGGGTGACGCGCAGCCCGGCCACGCCCGCCACCCACGAGTCGTCGTGGCGCGGCAGCAGCTCGTACAGCAGCGGCCCGAGGGCGTGGTCGGTGAGGTGCACGCGCGGGTGCCTGCCCGGTTCGACGGTGCGGAACGCGTGCGCCGGGCGCAGCATGCTCGCGGGCGGGCGCAGTTGCAGGTGCAGGCCCGCGTCGATGCCCGCCTTGAGCAGCACGCACTCCAGCGCGCGCTGGTCGTCCTCCTCGGCGTCGGGCAGGAACAGGCCGCGCACGTCGGCCTCGCCGCGCAGGGCGTCGACCACGCGTTCGCGGCGGTCGTCGGGCAGGTCGTGCAGCACGGCCTTCACCGCGGGCACGGCCTGGGTGAGGTTCTCGCCGGTGTAGCGCCGGCGGAGGTCGACCAGCTGTTCGGTCAACGATGATCGCGCCATGGCAGTCCTCGCTCCCGCCGCCCGGCTCGGCGCAACAAGGACGCGTCACGCGTCGTTCAACGGACTTCGGTGATACCCCGTGAGCAGGGGTGCCTTCACCCCGCGGCGGATCACGCCACCCGTTGCCGGGGAGTGGCTCCAGCCTCACGTCTGCCCACACACGCCGGTTCCGACCATAGCAAAACGGGTTCTACAGCGACGGCACCCGCACGATCAGGCGGTAGTGGGCGGTCGTGCGGAACCCGTCGCTGCGGCCGTCGATCAGCAGGTCGTGCTCGCCGGGCGACAACGGCGGGATGCGCACCCACAGCCCGCACGCGTAGGTGCGGAACGTGCCTTGCTCGCCGGTCACCGCGTTGTCCTCGGTGCCGCGGAACGTGATCCGGTCCGGCCCGAGGCGTCGCACGTCCTGCGGTCGCCCGTCGAGCGTGACCTCGCCGTAGGCGTTCTCGGCGGTGCCGGCGCAGGCGTCCGCGGTGTCGGCGGTGTCGGCGGTGTGGTTGACCACGGGCCCGACGAGCTCGCGGTCGGCGGGCACCTCGCAGGTGCGCTCCACCGCGCCGCCGAACGTGCCCGCGACGAACCACAGGTCCGCCGGCTGGTCCACCGCGCAGAACTCGCCGGTGTCGTCGGTGACCGGGTTGCGGCTGTTCGGGCTGGACGCGGCCCAGGTCCACCAGCGCGCCTGCACGCCGTCCGGTTCGGGAGCCGGTGCGCCGGGCACCGCCGAGGTGCAGCCGGCGAGCAGCGCGACGAGGACTGCCGGCGACAATCGGAGCACGGCGCATGATGACACGACCGGGTGACGTTGCCCGCGAGGCCGCGCGTCCCTAGCGTCTGGCTCATGGTGAGCGGGGCGGAGCGGTTGCTGGGTGTGCTGGCCGCGCACGGCGTCGAGGTCGTGTTCGGGTTGCCCGGCGTGCACAACCTGCCCGTGTGGGAGGCGCTGCGGACCTCCGGCATCCGGCTGGTCGGCGTCCGGCACGAGCAGACCGCGGTGTACGCGGCGGACGGATACGCCCGCGCCACCGGCAGGCTGGGCGTCGCGCTGGTGACGACCGGGCCGGGCGCGGCGAACTGCCTGGGCGCGACCGGCGAGGCGTACGCGTCGGGGTCGCCGGTGCTGGTGATCGCCACCGACATCCCGTCCACGCTGCGCCGTCCCGGCGAGTACCGGGGCACGCTGCACGAGACGCGGGACCAGCGGGCGATGTTCCTGCCGGTGGTGAAGGGCGGCTGGACGCTGCGGGCGGCCGAGTCGGTCGGCATCTACGCCGACAGCGCCGCGCTGCTGGCCACCGCCGCCCCGCAGGGACCGGTGTACCTGGGCGTGCCGACCGACTTCCTCACCGCCGACGCGGGCGTGTGGAACCGGATCCCGACCCGTGCGCCGTCGGTGCCGGACGTGACGGCGGGCGTCGAGCTGGTGGCGGCTGCCGAACGACCGCTGATCTGGGCGGGCGGCGGCGCGGCGCGGTCGGGCGCGGGTGCGGCGGTCGGCGGGTTGGCCTCGCGCATCGGCGCGCCGATCGTCACCACCTACGGCGCGCGCGGGCTGGTCGACCACCCGCACGTGGTGCACGGTCCCGTGCACCTGCCGGAGGTCGGCGCGCTGTGGGACGAGGCCGACCTGGTCATCGGGGTGGGCAGCGACTTCGACGGGATGATGACGCAGAACTGGCGGCAGCCCGCGCCGCCCCGGCTGCTGAACGTCAACGTCGAGGCGATCCGCAACTACCGGCCGGACGTGACGCTGCGCGGTGACGCGCGGATGGTGGTGTCGGCGCTGGCCGCCGCCGTGCCCGAGCGGCCGGACACCGGCGTGGCCGAGCGGGTCGCCGAGCTGAACGACCTGGTGCGCAAGGCGGTGGAGGCCGACGAGCCGCGCGCGGTGCCGTTGCTGGAGGCGCTGGAAGGTCACCGGGTGGTGGCCGACATGTGCGTGGCCGGGTACTGGGTCGGCGGGTTCGGCCGGATCACCCGGCCCCGCGGCCTGGCGTACCCGGTGGGGTGGGGCACGCTCGGCTTCGGCTTCCCCGCCGCGCTGGGTGCCGCCGTGACCGGGCGGGTGGTGGCCGTGTGCGGTGACGGCGGTTTCCTGTTCGCCGTGGGTGACCTGGCCACCGCCGCGCAGGAGCAGCTGCCGGTGACCGTGGTGCTGGTGGACGACGGCGGGTACGGGATGCTGCGGCACGACCAGGTGCGGGCCGGGCACGAGCCGTTCGGTGTGGACCTGCGGTCGCCGGACTTCGTCGCGCTGGCCCGCAGCTTCGGTGTCGAGGCGTCCGATGTGGACGGTTTCGGCCGGGACTTCCGGTCCCGGCTGGACGACTACGCCGCGCGGTCCGGGCCGAACGTGCTCGTGGTGCGCGCGGCGGCGCTGAAACCACCGGTCAACACGTCGCCGCGCTGGTATCGGGCGGCGTAGCGCGTCCCGGATCCCCTAGGGTGTCGAACATGAGTTCGAATCAACGCGTGTGGCCCGCGGCGGACGCTCACGACGAGCTGCGGTTGATGACCGAGTTCCTGACCTTCCTGCGCCTGACGGCCGTGTCGAAGGTGGAGGGCCTGAGCTGGGAGGACGCCTCGGCCACGCCGATCCCGACGTCACCGGTGGTGAGCGCGCTCGGCGTGCTGCGGCACCTGACGGCGGTCGAGCGGTGGTGGTTGTCGATCGAGGCGGGTGGCGTGGAGCTGCCGTCGCTGTGGGGTGAGGACGCGGACGCGTCGTGGCGCTTGCACGAGGGTGACACGGTCGAGTCGGTCATCGCCGAGTACCGCGCCGAGTGGGAGCGGTCGGCCGACGCGCTGCGCGGGCTCGGCCCGGACGACCTGACGCGCGGCGACCACGACGGCAAGGGGCGGACCGTGCGCTGGGTCCTCGCCCACCTGGTGCAGGAGACCGGCAGGCACGTCGGCCACCTGGACTTCCTGCGCGAGCTGGCGGACGGGGAGAAGGGCGAGTAACCCGGTGGCACGGGTCGAGGCGGTCGGGCTGGTGGGATCGGGAGGTCGGCGTGGGCGCGTTGGACGGGGTCGTGATCGCGGACTTCGGGCGGGTGCTGGCCGCGCCGTACGCGACGATGGTGCTGGCCGACCTCGGTGCCGAGGTGGTCAAGGTCGAGCACCCGCGTGGTGACGAGACGCGGGCCTGGGGTCCGCCGCACGCGCGCGGCGAGGCCACGTACTTCCTCTCGGTGAACCGGAACAAGCGCTCGCGGGTGCTGGACCTGGCCACGGCGGAGGGCCGTGCGGCGGCGCGTGAGCTGGCGCTGGGCGCGGACGTGCTGGTGGAGAACTTCCGGCCGGGCACCATGCGGAAGTTCGGGCTGGACTACGAGACGCTGTCCGAGGAGCACGAACGGCTCGTCTACTGCTCGGTGACGGGGTTCGGCGCGGGCCGGGGCGCGCACCTGCCGGGCTACGACCTGCTGGTGCAGGCGGTCGGCGGGCTGATGAGCGTGACGGGCACGGACGAGCCGACCAAGGTCGGCGTGGCGTTGGTGGACGTGCTGACCGGGATGCACGCGGCCGTGGGCATCCTCGCCGCGCTGCGGCACCGCGACGCGACCGGCGAGGGCCAGTTGGTGGAGGTCGACCTGCTGTCCGTGCTGCTGTCGAGCATGGTCAACCAGAGCGCCGGCTACACGCTGGCCGGGGTCGTGCCCGGTCCGCTGGGCAACCGGCACCCGTCGATCGCGCCCTACGAGGTGTTCCCGACCGCCGACCGGCCGGTGGTGCTGGCCGTGGGCAACGACCGGCAGTTCACCCGCCTGCGTGAAGCGCTGGACCTGCCGCCGGACGCGCGGTTCGCCACGAACGAGCTGCGGGTCGCGCACGTGCGGGAGCTGGCGGAGCTGGTGGGCGCCCGGTTGCGGACGCGTCCGGCGGCGCACTGGTTCGAGCTGCTGACGCCGCTGGGCGTGCCGTGCGGTCCGGTGAACGACCTGGCCGGTGCGTTCGCGCTGGCCGAGTCGCTCGGCTTGCGACCCACCGCCGACGTCGACGGGCTGGAGCTGGTGGCGAACCCGATCCGGCTGTCCGCGACCCCGCCGACGTACCGGCTGCCGCCGCCCAAGCTCCCGTGATGACGCGAGCGGGTGAACGGGCGTGCGCCGTTCGGCAGCGGCTGATTGGATCAACGTCCATGCGCCACCTGGTCGCGGTGCTCGCCGCGTTCGTGCTGTCCGTGTCCGCCGCACCCGTGTACGCCGCACCGGCTGCTCCCCCACGTGTCGAGGTCGACTTCAGCGGCGCCGTGTCGTTGGACGGCTGCTCGGGCTCGGTGGTCCGGCCGCCCGCCCACCAGCCGTCCGACCCGGCGCTGGTGATGACGAACGGGCACTGCGTGCGGTTCATGGACCCCGGCGTGGTCGTGGTCGACCAGCCTTCGGACCGGAAGTTCACGCTGCTCGCCGGCAACGGCGAGGACGAGCTCGGCAAGCTGCGCGCGGACACCCTGGTCTACGCCACGATGACCGGCACCGACGTCGCCCTGTTCCGGGTCACCGCCACCTACGGCGAGGTCGAGGCGATGGGCGGCCGGGCGTTGGAGTTGGCGGCGGAGCACCCCGGCACCGGCATCGACATCGGCGTGGTGTCCGGCTACTGGCGGCACATCTACTCGTGCGAGGTGGACGGTTACGTGCACGAGCTGCGCGAGGGCCGGTGGAGCTGGAAGGACTCGATGCGCTACACCGAGGACTGCCGCACCAGGGGCGGCACGTCCGGCTCTCCCGTGGTGGACGTGGCCACCGGCAAGGTGGTGGCGGTCAACAACACCGGCAACGAGGACGGCGAGCGGTGCACCGACAACAACCCGTGCGAGGTGGACGAGACCGGTGAGGTGACCGTGCGCCAGGGCATCGGGTACGCGCAGCAGACGTACCAGATCGTGCCGTGCCTGACCGGAGGCGGCCGGGTGGACCTGACCGCCCCCGGTTGCGGGCTGCAGAAACCGGCGGCCTAGGGCTGGAAGCGTTCGGCGGACAGTGCCTGGACGGCCGCCATCGGGTTGCCGAGGTGGTAGTGGTCGACGGCCAGGTAGGTCGGGGTCTTGCGGGCGGCGGGTTCGCAGAAACGGCGGGCGCGGTCGGTGAGTTTGCCGTTGTCCGTGGTCGCGGTGCCGGTGAAGGGGACGTCGCGGAAGTGGTTCATCACGAACAGCGGGCGGAAGCCGGGTTCGGTGCGGGTGAGTGGCGTGCTCCAGCGGCTGTGGCAGGACCAGTCCGAGGCGCCCAGGCCCGAGCCCATCGACCAGTGGTTCTCCACCGTCCACTCCGGCTGGTACATCACGCCGAAGCTGTCGCGCGGCACGGTGTCGCCGGCACGGCTGTGGTCGGTGAAGATCATCAGGCGCTTGCCGGTGGCGCGCAGGGTGTTCAGCGTGGGCCAGCCGTTCGTCCGCACGCCCGCCTGGTCCGGGCGGAACAGGACATCGGCCAGGCCCGTGACGCGGCTCAGTTCGGCGCGCAGCACCTCGGCGGAGACGTAGTCCTCCAGGAAGATCGTGACGAACTCGGTCGGGTTGCGCTTGAGGAAGTCCACGATTCGCTGCACGTCGACCCACAGCGCGACCGGGCGGCTGACCCACGTGCAGCTGTTGTGGCACAGGATCGCGCCGTCCGGGGTCTGGTGGACGTCCAGCTGGAACCCGCGCACACCGTCCCCGAGCTGCTGTTCGAGGCCGCGCGCCTGGTTCGGGGCGAGGTTGACGAACGGCGGGGCGAAGCCGCCGTCCACGCCGTTGGCGTAGGCGTTGTGCGCGGTGAGGAAGGTGACCTGGTCCAGCCGCCGCTCACCCTCCGGCGGCGCGGGCACCCGCTGGGGTGACACCGGGGTGAGGTACCAGCGGTCGGCCCCGGCCCCGATCCGCACCTGGTCCGTGCCGGACGCGATCAGGTAGCGGTCGGCGCCGGGCACCTTGAGCCGGAACCGGTCACCGTCCGGCAGCACGTCCCACTGGGCGTCCGTGCTGTCGCAGGGCAGCACCACGGCCTGGTCGCCCTGGCGGCCCAGGCACTGGGTGCCTTCGCGCAGCGTGCGACCGGCCAGCGCCCACTGCTGGCGGTCCTCGTCGCCCTTCGGCCGGCGTTGGAGCACGGACGTGCCCGAGACGCCGGCGTTCAGGCCCGTGGTGACGCTTTGCACGTAGTAGACGCCGTCAGCGGGCGCGGCTCGGGCGGTGAGCGGTGCGGCGGCGGTGGCGATCAGGGAGGTGACGAGCGTGGCGATCAGGGCTGATCGGGTGGCGCGCATCAAGAAGTCCTCTCGGAGGCTCCGCGGCGGCGGGCAGTCCACAGAGTAAACGCGAAATCCCTTCACGTCAGCCCGTCCTACGCTGGTGCCATGACCGAACCCTGGGGTGACCCCGACAAGATCCGCCGCGTCCTCGCCGAGGGCGGCACGTGGGCCGTGGTGGGCCTGGCCGACCACCCGCACCGCGCCGCCTACGGTGTGGCGAAGTTCCTCCAGCAGCGCGGCAAGCGGATCGTGCCCGTGCACCCGGACGCGCCGACCGTGCACGGCGAGCAGGGCTACGCGACGCTGGCCGACATCCCGTTCCCGGTCGACGTGGTGGACGTGTTCCGCCGGTCCGAGGCGGCGGGCGCGTTCGCCGACGAGGCCGTGCGGATCGGCGCCAAGGCGGTGTGGTTCCAGCTCGACGTCATCGACGAGGAGGCCTACGAGCGCGCCACGGCCGCCGGGCTGGACGTCGTCATGGACCGCTGCCCCGCCATCGAGTGGGCCGAGCACGGGCCGCGCTGATCACCGCCGGACCGCCGGGAAGCCGTGCGAGCGGGCGGCGACGACCACGGTCAGGGCGGGCACGAGGAGCACCAGCGCGCTCCACGGCAACGAACCCGCGCCGAACCCGTCGAGCAGCAGCCCGCCCGCCACGCCGCCGCCCGCCATGGCCGCGTTCCACAACGTGACCAGCAGGGCCTGCGCGGAGTCCGCCGCCTCGCCGCCCGCGTCACCGGCCGCCGTGGTCAGCAGCGTCGGCACACCGCCGAACCCCAGGCCCCACAACGCGACCGCGACGTAGACCAGGGGCGCGGCGGCCAGGTCGGCGGCCAGCACGGTGACCGCGACCGCGAACAGCACGGCGGCACCGATCATCAACGCGCGCAGCCGGCGGTCGATGTGCGCGCCCACGACCCAGATGCCCGCCACCGACGCCACGCCGAACACGAGCAGCACCGCGTCGACCCGGTCGGCCAGGCCGAGCCGCGCCAGGTACGCGGCGATGTAGGTGTAGAGGATCGTGTGCGCGAGCACGAACACCAGCGTCACGACCATCACCGGCACCACACCGGGCAGGGCCAGGGTCCGCGCGACCGGGACGCGACCGCCGCGCGGTTGGCCGGGTCGGTCCGGCACCACCGCCACCGTCCAGGCGATCAGCACGACCGCCAGCGCCGTCATCGCCCAGAACGCGGCACGCCAGCCGAGTGCGTTGCCGAGGAACGTGCCCGCGGGCACGCCGAGCGACAACGCCACCGGGATGCCTGCCATGACCAGCGCGGTGGCCTTGCCGCGCAGGTGGTCGGGCGCGACCCCGCGGGCGTACCCGGCCAGCAGCGCCCACACCACGCCCGCGGCCACCCCGGCGACGAACCGGGCGGCCAGGGTGAGCGGGAAGTGCGACGACACGGCGGTGACGGTGTTGGCGACCGCGAAACCCGCGACCCCGGCCAGGAGCAAGCGCTTGCGCGGCCAGGTGGACGTGACGGCGGACAGCGGGATCGCCGCCGCGACCGTGCCGATCGCGTAGACGGTGACGAGTTGGCCGGTCGCGGACTCGCTCACGCCGAGGCCGGCGCTCATCCCGCGCAGCACGCCGGCGGGCAGCGCCTCGGTCAGGACGGTGGTGAACGCGGCCGTGGCCAGTGCGAGCAGCGGCCGCAGCGGCAGCTTTCCCGTGCGTGGCACGGTGTCGGTTCGAGCAGCGGTGATGCGCATACCGCATGGTCGAACCTGACACCGGTGTCACTTTCAACCCACAGTGGCGTGAGCCGGGACACACACCGCGCTAGCGGGCCTGGCGACGAGCCGTCACCTCGATCTCGATGCGCATCCGCGGGTCGGCCAGGCCGCACACCAGCATCGTCGCGGCCGGGCGGACCTCGGCGAACGCCGCGCGCAGCACCGGCCAGCACGGCTCGAAGTCCTCGGCGTCGGGCAGGTAGTACGTCACCCGCACCACGTCGGCGAAACCGCTCTCCGCCTCGGCCAGCGCCGCGCCGATGTTGGCCAGGCACTGCTCGGCCTGCGCCACCACGTCGTCGGAGATGGTCATGGTGGTGTAGTCGAACCCGGTCGTGCCGGAGACGTGCACCCAGTCGCCGTCGACCACCGCACGCGCGTAGCCGATCTGCTCTTCGAACGTGGAACCGGACAGGATCGCTCGCCTCATGGCGTCACCCTATGTGCCGCCCACGCCGCGCCCGCAGTGGTTTCGGCGCGGTGATGGCCGTCGTGCGGGGCCGGTCGGTAACCTCCCGGGCCATGCCGGTCGTCGCGCTCAACGGGATCAACCTCAGCTACCAGGTGGAGGGCGACGGCGATCTCGTCGTCCTGGTGATGGGCACCGGCAGCC
Source organism: Saccharothrix carnea (assembly GCF_003014735.1). Classification (GTDB taxonomy): domain Bacteria; phylum Actinomycetota; class Actinomycetes; order Mycobacteriales; family Pseudonocardiaceae; genus Actinosynnema; species Actinosynnema carneum. Next base: position 55,987 of record NZ_PYAX01000001.1, read on the forward strand.
CGGGGCGGGTGTGGCACGCGCACCAGGTGCCCGCGCTGCGCAAGGCCGGTTTCCGGGTGGCGACCGTGGACAACCGGGGCATCCCGCCGACGGACGAGTGCGCGTCCGGGATGGTCATCGAGGACCTGGTCGGCGACGTCGCGGCGTTGATCTCCGAGCTCGGCGGCCGGGCGCACGTCGTCGGCACGTCCATGGGCGCGAGGGTCACGCAGGAACTCGCGCTGGCCCGGCCGGACCTGGTGTCGAAGGCCGTGATGCTGGCCACCGCGGGCCGCAACGACGCCGTGCAGAACGCGCTGTCCCAAGGTGAGCGCGCGCTGCACGACCAAGGGATCACGCTGCCACCGCGGTACTACGCGGCGGTGAACGCGGTGCTGAACCTGTCGCCCGCGACGCTGCGCGACCAGGTGGGCGTGCGGGACTGGCTGGACGTGTTCGAGTACACCGGGTCGGCGGTGAGCAAGGGCGTGCGCGCGCAGATGGAGATGAACGAGTTCGACAACCGGCTCGCCGCCTACCGCGCCATCTCCGTGCCGTGCCTGGTGGTGGGTTTCGCCGACGACCGCGTGCTGCCGCCGCACCTGGCCCGCGAGGTGGCCGACGCCATCCCGGGCGCGCGCTACGAGGAGGTGGCCGACGCGGGCCACTTCGGCTTCCTCGAACAGCCGGCCGCGGTCAACCGGCTCCTGGTGGACTTCCTCAAGGGCTGAACCGGTTGGCCGCAGCCGCCGTTGGTGGAGGTGGATGACCACCGACGGTGACCGGCTGACCACGCTAACCCGCCTACCCCCGCGTCGCGAACGCCGTTACCGTCGATCGCGACCTGGTGGGAGGGCACATGGACGCGCGACGACTCGGCCGCACCACCCGGCTGGTCGCCCTGATCGCGGTCGGCGGCGTCACGGGTCTCGTGCTCGTGCCCGTCGCGATCAACGCCGCCACCGGCGGTTCGGCGCTGCCCGTCCTCGGCCCGCACGCGCGGTGGCTGTGGCCGGCGCTGGTCGTGCTGTCCGCGCTCACCGCGTGCCTGGCGGCGTGGGATCGGCTCGGCGCGCTGCTGGTGCGAAGACGTCCGGCGCACCCGGCGAACCGGCGGGTGGCGCTGGACCGGGTGGAGCGGTACGTGCGGGACCGGGTGGACGGGTCGCTGGCCGAGCAGCTGCGGCTCAAGCTCGGCGTCGTGCCGCGGGTCGGGCCGCGCCTGTCGACGCGCCTGCGCAACCCCGTCGTGGTGACCGGCGAGCCGGGCGCGGGCAAGACGACGTTGCTGCTGGAGCTGGCCGAGGCGCTGCTCGCGCGGGCCGCGCTCGACCCGGTGCGGCCGATACCGGTGGTGGTGGACCTCGGCGGGTGGCGGCGTGACGACGATTTCGGCCGGTGGCTACTGGGTGTGCTCGCCGACCGGTACCGGATCGCGCCGCGGGTCGGCCGGGCGTGGCTGCGGGAGCGCAACCTCGTGCTGCTGTTCGACGGGCTGGACGACCTGGCGCCCGCCGACCGGGTCGAGTGCCTGGCGTGGATCACCGCGTTGAACGTGCCGCAGGTCGTGCTGTGCACCGCGAGCGACGAGCACGAGCACCTGCCCCGCTACGACGTCGTGCCGGTGGAACCGTTGTCCCGCACCGTGGTGCAGGAGCTGATCGCCGCGTGCGGCCCGCGCCTGGACGGCCTGCACGACGAGCTGGAGAAGAACCCGGACCTGTGGGACGAGCTGCGCACGCCGCTCGCGTTCGGCCTGCTGGCCCTGGCGTACCGGGCCGGGCGGGCGGAGTACCGGGGCGTGCTGGACACCTACGTGGTCGAGTCCGCGGCACGGGGTGCGGTGCGTCCGGAGCGGACGGTGCGCGCGTTGCGGTTCCTGGCCCGCATCGCGCGGCGCAAGCGCGACCTGGTGGCGCGGTCGCGGCTGCCCGCGCGGCACGTGTGGCTGGACTTCGTCGGCCCCGAGGTGGTGTGGCGGATGTTCCGGCGGGCCGCGCCGGGTGCGTTGGCGGGTGCGGCGGCGGCCTTGTGCTTCGTGGTGGGCCTGCGGCTGGGGCTGGTGGCGGCCGGGGTCGCCGCCGTGGCGACGGTGCTGGTGCCGCACAGCACCTTCCGGGTGACGCGCGGTGACCCGCGGCGGGGAAACCTCTGGGCCGCAACGGGTTTCGTGGCCGGGGCGGTGGTGACGGGCGGGGTGGCCCTGCTCGGCGGGGTGATCGGCACGCAGATCGCGCGGTGGCCGTGGGCGGTGGGGTTCGGCGTGGTCGTCGTGGTCTCGTTGGTCGTCGCGTACGGCACCACCCGTGACCGCTACCTGGCGGTGGCGTGCGAACTCGTGCCCATCGGGGTGATGGCCGTGGTGGGTCCGGCGGAGGTGGTGGCGGGACTGGGGATCGGGCTCGGCGCGGGCGCCGTGGCGGGCGCGTTCGTCGGCGGGCTGCGGGAGGTGTGGTCGGGGCTGCGGGTGCGGCCGGCCACCGGGTTGCGCTGGCTGCCGGCGGCGGGCGCGGCCGGGGTCGGCCTGGCGGCGCTCGCGGGCGCGGGCGTGCGGCCTTCGGCGTTGGGCGCGGTGACCGGGGTGCTGGTCGGGCTGGCCGTCACGCCGATCTTGAACCGGCCGTTCCACCTCGTGGCCGAGCTGCTGGCCCGGCCGCTCGCGCTGGACGAGTTCCCGTTGCGGCGCAAGGCGGTCCTGCAGTCCGCCCGGGACCGGGTGCTGCTGGTCGACGAGCACCGGTTCCCGCACGACGTGGTCCGCGACCACCTCGCCGAGTGCGACCCGGCGGAGCTGGCGGCGAGCGTCGAGCACCGGCGTGCCGCGCTCAGCGCGCCCACCGGGTCCGGCCCCAGGGCTTGAACACCGACAGCACGGTGTTGAACGTGTAGAGCGCCAGCGACACGCACGCCGCCGCCAGCACGTCACCGCCCGCCGCCGCGACCCCGTCCGCCGCCTCGTGCAGGCCCGAGCGCAGCGAGAACGTCGTGGCGACCACGGCGACGACGGTCAGCACGAACTTCACCAGCACCCACTTGTGCTTCACCAGGCCCCACTTCGTGCCCAGGGACAGCACCACGCCGGTGGCCAGGGCACCCAACGCCAGCGGCAGCACCACGAGGTCGCCGAGCAGTTCCATGGCCTGGTAGAGCTGCGGCGCGTCGAACGCCGCCAGCGCCAGCACGAGCATGCCGACCGTGACGCCGAGCCAGCCCACGGAGGTGATGACGTGCAGCAGCAGCCACGTCTTGCGTGCCTTCGGTCTCATGGCGCACAGCGTGGCCCGCCGTGCACCGTCACCGCGTCGGCCCGACAGCGGCTCGCGCGCCTACGCCTGTCGACGTACCCAGTGCGCCGGGCGGGTCACCGACTTCGGCAGCTTCGTCGCCCCGTCGCCCCGGGCGGCGTCCACCTGGGCCTGGGTGAGGAAGAAGCTGCCGGTGAGGTTCGCGCCGGACAGGTCCGCGCCGCGCAGGTCCGCGCCGATGAAGTCGACCAGCCTCAGGTCCGCGTTGGTCAGCTTGGCGCCGATCAGGTAAGCGCCGCGCAGGTTGGACGCCCGCAGGTTCGCGCCCTTGAGGTCCTTGCCGATCAGGTCCGCGCCGCGCCGGTTCTTGCCCTTGCCCCTGGTCAGCTCGCTGGCCCGCAGCAGCAGGGCGTTCGCGCGCTGCCAGTGCGGGCCGACGTCCAGCTCCAGCAGCTCCTCGGGGGTGCCGGTCGTGAGCGCCTCGATCGTCTTCTTCAGGTCACGTGCCTCGGGGTGCAGCGCGCGGGCGGGTTCCAGGTCCAGCGCCTCGGTGAGGTACCAGAGCAGTTCGTGCAGCTGCCGCATGACCGGGAAGACGTCGAACATGGTTCGCGCGGACGCCGGGTCGTCCCGCCAGCTCGTGCCGCCGAAGGTCACCTGCGCCACCTGCTGGCCCGCGCCGAAGCAGTCGTACACCGTGCAGCCGGTGAAACCGGTGTCCCGCAGCTCGGTGTGGATGCCGCAGCGGAAGTCGTCGCGCAGGTTCGGGCACGGCGTGCGCGCCGGTTTGTCGATCGCGAAGTCGACCGACACGGCGAACGCGGGCACCACGCAGCACAGGGCGAAGCAGCGCGTGCAGTCGGCGCGGAGGTCGTTCATGCGCTCAACGTGTCCAGGATCTGCTGACCGTACTTGGCGAGCTTGTTCTCGCCGACGCCGCTGATCGCGCTCAGCTCGTCCAACGTGGTCGGCGTGGTCGCCGCGATCTGCCGCAACGTGGCGTCGTTGAAGATGATGTAGGGCGGGACGCCCTGCTCCCGCGCCTGCGCCGTGCGCCACACGCGCAGCTTCTCGAACACCGGCGCGGCCTCGGCGGGCAGGTCCACCGGCGCGTTCTTCGCCGCCTTGGCGGTCTTGACCTTGGCCAGGCGTTCCGGCTCACGGCGCATCGCCACCTGGCGACCCTGGTAGAGCACCTCGTCGGAGGCGGGCGTGAGGACGAGCGTGGAGTACTCGCCCTCGACCGCGAGCAGGCCCTGCGCGAGCAGTTGGCGGATCACGCCGCGCCAGCCGCTCTCGTTCAGCTCGGTGCCGATGCCGAAGACCTTCAGCTGGTCGTGGTCGTGCTGGATGACCTTCGCGGTCTTGCGGCCGAGCAGGATGTCGATCGTCTGGCCCGCGCCGAACTTCTGCCGCCGTTCGTTGCGCAGCCGCACCACGGTGGACAGCACCTTCTGCGCGGCCACCGTGCCGTCCCACGTCTCCGGCGGCGCCAGGCACGTGTCGCAGTTGCCGCACGGCGTGGAGGACTGGCCGAAGTAGTCGAGCAGCCGCACGCGGCGGCACTCGACCGTCTCGCACAGCGCCAGCATCGCGTCGAGGTGCGCCATGAGCTTGCGCCGGTGCTGCTGGTCGCCCTCGGAGTCGTCGATCATCTTGCGCTGCTGGACGACGTCCTGCAGGCCGTACGCCAGCCACGCGGTGGACGGCAGCCCGTCCCGGCCCGCGCGGCCCGTCTCCTGGTAGTAGCCCTCCACGGACTTCGGCAGGTCCAGGTGCGCGACGAACCTCACGTCCGGCTTGTCGATGCCCATGCCGAACGCGATGGTGGCGACCATCACCAGGCCGTCCTCGCGCAGGAACCGCGACTGGTTGCGCGAGCGGACGCCCGCGTCCAGGCCCGCGTGGTAGGGCAGCGCCGGGATGCCGTTCTGGGTGAGGAACTCGGCGGTCTTGTCCACCGAGTTGCGCGACAGGCAGTAGACGATGCCCGCGTCGCCCTGGTGCTCGGTGCGCAGCAGTTCCAGCAACTGCTTCTTCGGCTCGTTCTTGGGCACGATCCGGTACTGGATGTTCGGGCGGTCGAAGCTGGCGACGAAGTGCTTCGCGGCGCCGAGGTTGAGGCGCTCGGCGATCTCGGCGTGCGTGGCCGGGGTGGCGGTCGCGGTGAGCGCCACCCGGGGCACCTCCGGCCACCGCTCGTGCAGGTGCGACAGCGCCAGGTACTCGGGCCGGAAGTCGTGGCCCCACTGGGAGACGCAGTGCGCCTCGTCGATGGCGAACAGGGCGATCCTGCCGCGCTCCAGCAGCCGGGTGGTCTGCTCGGTGCGCAGGCGTTCGGGTGCGAGGTAGAGCAGGTCCAGCTCACCGGCCAGGAACTCGGCCTCGACCAGGGCGCGCTCGTCGGGGAACTGGGTCGAGTTGAGGAACCCGGCGCGCACGCCGAGGTCCCGCAGCGCGTCCACCTGGTCCTGCATCAACGCGATCAGGGGCGAGATCACCACACCGGTGCCCTCGCGCACCAGGGAGGGGATCTGGTAGCACAGCGACTTCCCGCCCCCGGTGGGCATGAGCACCAACGCGTCCCCGCCCGAGACGACGTGGTCGACGATGTCCTGCTGGTCCCCGCGGAAGGACTCGTACCCGAAGACCCTTCGCAGCACCTCTTGCGAAGCCATCGCGCGATCCTAACGGACCCCTCCGACACTCCCCGCGGTCCGACCCTGGAACACGGTGCGGCGATGCCACCGGAAGTACCCCGCCGACCGCTCGTGGAAGGCGTCCGTGACGCGGCCTTTCAGGTGCTCCAGGTGCAGGTCGAGCGACCCTCCGGTGGAGGCGACGAGCACCGTCCCGTCGTCGTCCACCGCGACGTGGCCCAGCTCGAAGAGGCGGTCGCAGCCGAACGAGCACGCGAGCATCGCGACGTTGCGCAGGTCGTTGCGCTCGTCGTCATCGCACACCGCCCGACGCTTGATGTGCGCCGCGACCAGCAGCGCGACCGGGAACACCCGGCCGCACAGCGCGCACGGCGCCTCCGCCGCGTCCCCGACCAGCACCTTCCGCAGTTCGCCCTGCTCCTTGCGGTACTTCGCGACCACCCGGCCGTCCAGCTCGGCGAAGTGCTTGTCGCGCCGGTCGCGGTCGTTCCCGAGCACGACCTGCCCGTCCTCGACGACCGCACCGGCCACCGTGCCGAGCACGGCCGACAGCACCCCACCCCCGGCGGCGGTCACCGCACCGTCCTCCGTGAGCCGGTCGAGCGCGGCCTGGAGGTCGTCCACCGCGATCTCGACGGTTCCGCCTCCGGTGGCGACCAGGCCGGTCGACGCGCCGACCCCGACCACCTCGACAGCCTGGCCGGACGACGTCGGCAACTCGGTGCCGATGAGCCCGCGCAGCACGTCGAGCGCCCGCGGCGGCTCGGCGACCGGCAGGCCGACCCGCCGCCACAGCGCCCGGTGGTCGACCTCGGCGAGGTAGGTGACCCGCAACACCTCGGCCGCCTGCGCCCGCACAGCCGGATCGGCCAGCAGCGCGGCGGCCTGCTCGGTGAACCCGGCCCGCGCCGACCCGTCCGCCGTCGTGGGTTCCTCGGTCGAGCCGTGCGTCTCCCACAGCGCTTCGGCGGACCGGAGCTGCCAGAACAGGTCCCGGGGCACCGCGCTGGTGCGCCCGAACTCCCGCAACAGCTCCGCGACCGGCGGCCAGAACTCGGCCCACTCGAACAACCGGTCGTGACCGGCCTCCAGCTGCCCGAGCGCCCACGTCAGCACCAAGGGCTGCGTGACCTCACCCTTCTGCCGGTGCGCGGCCGAGTTCTCCAGCACGGCGAGCAGGTCGGGCACGCGGAACCGCTCTTCGAGCCGCGTCCGGGGCCACGCGATGTCCCGCTTGAGCCGCTCGGCGTCCGCGGGCCGGTACCCGGGCACCTCGACCCGCAACCGCAACCGCTTGCTGTTGTTGCCGGCCTTCCTCGCACCCGGCCGCTGCCCGATGCGCCCCTGCCCACTGGTGAGCCGCTGCCGCAGGGCGGACACGTCGACACCCCGGCCGAGCCACACGGGCTCCTGGAGCACCCTGCGCTCGTCCTCGGCCAGGTCACGGACCCGGGACGAGTCCACCAACGCGTCGACCAGCACCGCGTCCCGCTCCGCGAGCCTGCTCAGCAGCACTTCCAACGCGGGCCGGTAATGAGCGTTCCGCGCCCCACGACCATCCGCCGTCTGCCCGCCGGCACTCTCCAGCACCACCGCGAGCCGCCCACCGTCCGCCTCCACCGAGAAGTCCGCGTTCAACTCGCCACCGGCCTCGTCCACCACTCGCACCACCCCACCGTGCCAGACCTGATGGGGTGAAATGCGGAAGACCTGGACCCCTGGCCAAGAGCCGCGTCCATTCGCCGCCCTTCCCTGGGCCGTCTGTGACGGATGGGCGACAAGACCGCTCCGGTGCGTGATTATGGGGATGAGGGGGTGGAGGCCGTGGGGGAACTCTCCGGGGACGAGGCGAAGGCGTTGGCAGGCAGTTTGCGGCGGCTCATGCAGTTGACCGCGAACCTCGTGGAGCAGGACGGTGAGGCGGCGCCGTTGATCGCGCGCGTCCGTGATCACCTCGGGTGCGAGTTGGCGGAGGTGCTGTCGGTCGCGACGAGGTTCGAGACGTGGGAGCACGTCAACCTGCACCGCGGTGTCGAGGCGTACCTGGCGGAGCGCACGCCGGAGGCCCAGTGGTTCGGGGTCGGTGGGCAGCACCGCGGCCACGAGGACATCATGGGGATGCTCATCGCCGCACGGCACTCGGTCGGGTACGGGCTCGGGTCGGCGGATTACGCGACGGCGGCGGTGGGGCCGCAGGACAGCGTGGAGGTCGTGCAGCTCGGGCTGGTGCCGACGACCGCGCCCGATGGCACGCCCGTGCTGGTGGGCATCCGCGGGCCGAACGACTACGGGCCGCCGGCCAGCCGGTTGGAGGTGCTCGCGGCGGACCGCGCGGCGGCACGGGCGGTCGGCGCGGAGATCGAGCGGTTGATGCGGGAGCACGACGTGTTCCGGCGGCAGGTGCTGGCGTTCGGGGTGAGCGAGCACCGGGGCAACGAGCTGGTGACCTTCCTGCCCCGGCCGACGCTCGACGCCGATGACGTGGTGCTGCCGGACGGCGTGCTCGACTCGATCGAGGAGCACGTGATCGGCATCGCCGAGCACTCCGAACGGCTGCTCGCGGCGGGACAGCACCTCAAGCGCGGGCTGCTGCTGCACGGCCCGCCCGGCACCGGCAAGACGCACACCGTCCGCTACCTGATGAGCCGGCTGCAGAACTGCACGGTGATCCTGCTGACCGGCCAGGCGATGCGGCTGATCGGGCAGGCGGCGGCGTTGGCCCGGCGGTTGCAGCCGTCGATGGTCGTCGTGGAGGACGTGGACCTGGTGGCGATGGACCGCGGCTTCGCGAACGGACCCACGAACCCGCTGCTGTTCACGCTGCTCGACGCGATGGACGGGGTCGGCGCGGACGCGGACGTCACGTTCGTGCTCACCACGAACCGGGCCGACGAGCTGGAACGCGCGCTGGCCGACCGGCCGGGACGCGTCGACCTGGCCATCGAGGTGCCCCGCCCGGACGCGGACGGCCGCCGCAGGCTGATCGAGCTGTACGGCCGCGGCGTGGACCTGCGCGCCGACCTGGACCCGGTGGTGGAGGCGACCGAGGGCGTCACGGCGTCGTTCATCAAGGAACTGCTGCGGCGGGCCGTGCTGAACGCGGTGCGGGCGGACGGCGCGGGCGGCGTGCCGGTGGTGGGTGACGAGCTCGCCGACGTGGCACGGGCCATGGCAGGCGAACGGGCCTCGCTCACCGGGGTCCTGCTCGGCGGCTCGGACGGTCCGCGGGGCGGCCCCGGCGGACCGGGCCTGCCGCAACCGGGGCTGGAACCGCACGTGACGCGCTACCGCTATTCGTGGTGAACCGGTGGGGCGCGACCGCGCGAACGGTCGCGCCCCACCGCGCTGGCCGCCGCGTGCCGCCAGGGTGCGTTGCAGCACGACCACCACGAGCAGGAACGCGCCGCTCACCACCGACTGGTAGTTGCCGCGCCCGGCTGACCACGCCGAAGCGGGACAGCCGGGGCAGGGCGGCGAGCACGATGTTCTCCCGCACGGACAGGTTCGGCACGATCCCCTCCGCCTTGCGGTCCTCGGCGAGCATGCTCACCCCCGCGCGCACGGACGCGCCGACGTCGCGCTTGAGCTCCCGACCGCCGAGCAGGACCGTGCCGGAGTCCAGCGGCAGCGCGCCGATGATCGCCCGCGCGGTCTCCGTGCGGCCGGAGCCGAGCAGCCCGGCCAGGCCGACGACCTCACCGGGCCGGATCGACACCGACACGCCCGCCAGCCGACGTCCGCTGGTGAGGTCCTCCGCGCGCAGCAACGGATCCGCGCCCGCGTGGTGCTCCTCGCTGAACGCCGTCGCGCCGTGCACGCGGATGTCGCCGACGCTGCGGCGCAGCATCATCGACACCAGCTCGATCCACGGCAGGTCCGCCAGCGGCCCGGTGTGCACGTGCCGCCCGTCCCGCAGCACGGTGACCCGGTCGCAGATCCGGTACAGCTCGTCCATCCGGTGGCTGACGTACACGATCGCCACGCCGCGCCCGTGCAGCCGCTCGATGACCGAGAACATCGTCTCGACCTCGCGCGGCTCCAACGAGGACGTGGGCTCGTCCATGATGACGACGTGCGCGTCCGCGGCGACCGCGCGCGCCAGCGCCGCCGGTGCTCTGCGCGGACGGTGCGGCTTCACGGCTGGTGCAGGAGGTCAGCAGGGCGGTGGTCGCGACCACCGCGACGCCGACGCGGGCAGGCAGGGACATCGTGCCTCCTCGATCCGGGTGTGAGTGAGCGGTGTCACTCTTCAAGGGCGGGTCCGTTCTACATCGTTGATACAACGTTGTAACGGTCTAGACCGCAGGCGCCACGGAGAGCGATCGGGAGGCCGGCGATCGACAGAACGCCTGGAAGCGCTTACCGAGCGTGGCTGGCACGTGCCATGGTGTAGGACAACATTGGTCTGGACCTTCACCGGAGAGGGGACGGTAGGCGATGCGCGGCACCACCGTGTTACCGGGAACGCCCTGCCGGGCGGCACGCGAGGGCGAGCTGCCCCTGCACCGGCTGGAGGTGCCGGTGCCCGACGCGCTGCCGTTCGCGGTCGGCACGTTCGACTCGATCGGGCCGATGTCGCGCGCGTCGTTCCCGCACCGGCACACGTTCCACGAGATCGTGCACGTCACCGGCGGCAGCGGCACGCACGTGGTCGACCTGGCCCGCTGGGAACTGCGCCCGCCGCACCTGTGCGTGATCGCGCCCGGCCAGGTGCACCACTGGGACGACGCCCGCGACCTGCAGGGGTCGGTGCTGCTGTTCACCGACGACTTCCTGCTCGACCACCCCGCCGACCGCGAACTGCTGCGCCGGTTGAGCGCACGGCCCTGGCTGACCCTGGACGAGCACGCGCACGCCCGGATCGGCCGGACGATCGCCGACCTGCACGACGAGTACCGGCGCGGCGAGGCGGGCGTGGAGACGGTGCTGCGGGCGCTGCTGCACGTGCTCGTCGTGCGCGTGGCCCGGCTTCCCGCGACACCGGCCGCCGCGCCGCCCGCCCGGCCCGGCGCGGTGGCCGAGGAGTTCGTCCGGTTGGCCGCCCGCACCGACCACCGGCTGTGGTCCGTGCGGGCGTACGCGGAACGGATCGGCGTCACCCCCGGCTACCTGACCGAGGCGGTGAAGGCGGCGACCGGGCGCACGCCGTCGCAGCTGGTCCGGGAGGCACGCACGCAGGAGGCGCAGCGGCTGCTGGCGAAGACGGAGCTGACCGTGCGGCAGGTGGCGCACCGGGTCGGGTTCGACGATCCCGCCTACTTCTGCCGCTTCTTCCGCCGCGAGACCGGCGTGAGCCCCGGCGGGTTCCGCCGCGCGGCGGTTCGTTCACAGTGAGCCCGAGCGGCAACGGCGACCGCGAGGATCACCACGAACGACGGTGTCAGTCCATCGTCCAGGTCCGGCTCGCGTCCGTAGCTTCGTGGTGAATCCCGAACCGAAGCCCCACGAGGAGCAAGGCATGGACGCATCCACGGACGGCGACCGCGGCACGACCGAGGAACCCCTCGGCGACGGGACGGACGCCCGCCACCTCAGCCGCAAGACGGTGCTGCGCGCCGCGGTCGCCGCGGGGGTCGCGCTGCCGGTGGCCATGATGGGCGTGCCCGCGCTGGCCCGCACGATCGGCGCGAACGGCGGTCCGCTGGAGCTGACCCCGGCGTGCGACGACGGCGACGACCCGACACCGCCGCAGACCGAGGGACCGTACTTCAAGCCGAACTCGCCGCGCCGCACGTCGCTGGTCGACGCGGGCACGCCGGGCACGAGGCTCACCGTCACCGGCTACGTGTTCGGCCTGGCGTGCCTGCCGCTCGGCAACGTGCTGATGGACTTCTGGCAGGCCGACGTCAACGGCGTGTACGACAACTCGGGCTACCGGTTCCGCGGCCACCAGTTCACCAACCCGGACGGCACGTTCACGCTGACCACGATCGTGCCCGGCCTCTACCCGGGCCGCACCAGGCACATCCACGTGAAGGTGCAGGCACCCGGGCGACCGGTGCTCACCACGCAGCTGTACTTCCCGGGCGAGCCGCGCAACAACACCGACAGCATCTTCGACCCGCGGCTGCTGATGGAGGTGCGCAACGTCGGCGGTGGCCGTGAGGCGAAGTTCGACTTCGTGCTGAACGTGCCGCAGAGCACCACCACGCGGCCGACCTCCACGACCACCACCCCGTCGTCGCCGGGCGGCGGCACGTGGGCGGCGGGCACGAACTACGCGATCGGCGCGACCGTCACCTACAACGGCGTCGGGTACGTGTGCTTGCAGGGGCACCTCGCCCAGCGGGGCTGGGAACCACCGAACGTGCCCGCGCTGTGGCGCGCGGAGTGACCGCGGCCTGACGCCCGCGAAGGGAGCCCCTCGGTGTGCGGAGGCACCGAGGGGTTTCCCGCGTGGCGCACACCGCGGCGCCGGAGGTCGAGCGGTCGTACCGGTGAACCGGCCTGGTCAGGCGGTGCCACCGGAGTTCTGCGGCGGCACGTCGACCGGCTCGCGGAACAGGTCGGTGTAGGAGCGCTGCTCGTCGCGGCGCGGTCCGCTCGCGTCCTCGGGCCGGTCCGTGTCCGGGTGGCTGAACAGCTCTTCGTACGTTGATGACATGTGTTTTCCGACTTTCTTCGCGTCCGGTGCGTGCTCACGGTCGGCGATGCCGGTCCGGAGTTCCCCGCACGGCGCGAGGGTATTCGGGGTTCGTAGACAAAGAACGCCCCGATGCGGCCCACGGTACACGTCGCGGTGCGGTGACCGCCACAGCATTCGTACTTCCCGCGTGGCGGCCCGGCGACACCTCCCCGCCCCGACCGGGTGACTTGGGCCACCGCGGGGAACGAAACCGGCCACCACGGGGTTGTACCGGGTGGTCGTCAATTTTGTGTCCGTGTTTCCATCGAAGTTTCGCGGGAATGATGTTGCGGACGAAGCTCTTTCTTTGCCTTGCCGGACAAGCTGGAGAAGTCGTCGTCTGAAATCCGACCCGGAGCCCCGACCGGGGCGCCGTCCAGCACCGCCAAGGAGAAGATCATGACTCAGGGCACCGTGAAGTGGTTCAACTCGGAGAAGGGCTTCGGCTTCCTCGCCCGCGAGGACGGCCCGGACGTGTTCGTCCACTACTCCGAGATCGAGGGCAACGGCTACCGCAGCCTCGAGGAGAACCAGCGCGTCGAGTTCGACGTCAACCAGGGCCCCAAGGGCCCGCAGGCAGTCGGCGTCCGCGCCCTCTGACCCCACGCACCACCCCCGCGCCCCTCGGTTCCCCCCGGAGCCGAGGGGCGTCGGCTTTCCCCACCCGTCACGCGGGCCGGTACGCATCCGCCAGGCGCTTCTCCCACGGGGGCGCGAGCACCGCGGGCTCGCCGAACGACGTCCGCAGGTAGTCACGCCGCCCGAGCGCGCCCGCGGTCTCCCGCCACCGCCGCACGACCCACCCCGCCATCCGGCCGGTCAGCAGGGCATCGGCAGTGACACGTCACCCGTACGGCGTAAATTCCAGCGCCACGGAAGGATATCCATCACTCCACAATGGACCGAGTGATCGCCGGGTCGTTGGAGGTTCGCCCGAACCGCTGATCCACTCGGTACGATTCGGCTCCGACCGGGAGGGGCCATGGCACACGGCGGATCCGAGCACTGCGCGGACGAACGGTTCGACGCCGCAGGTGAAGTCGCGGTCGCCGCGCACGAGCCGCACCGGCCGTGGCTGGACGTCGCCTGGCTGCACCGCCCCGACCTGCCCGACCTGCTCGGCGTGCTGGTCCACCCGCCCGTGCCGCCGGACGACGAGATGGGCCGCGCCCTGGCCAGGCACGCGCCGCAGCTGTGAGTGCGCGGCGTACAGGCGTGCCTGGGCCTGGCGCACCACCGCGCGGACGAGCCGTGGCCGTCCTCGAGCTGGTGCTGGCCGTGCCGGAGCTGGACGACCGGTTCGCCGAGCCGGTCCGTGACGTGCTCGCCGCCGAGAGGGCTCCGGCGGACGGCTGGTGCGGCGCCGGCACCGGCTCGGCGTGTACCTTTGGGGCGTAGGCGGGAACCGTTCGAGCATCAGTCATGAGTTGCCGGTGTCCCGACCCATCTCGCACCGCCCGGAGATCGACGTCTTCCGCGGGGTGCGGACAGGACAGATCCGATGAACCACGTCACGCCGACCATCGAGCCGACCGACGTCACCGAGACCACCGCCGCCGACACCCGTCAGTGCGCCGTGTGCCCGCACCCGTGGGAGGCCCACGACCGGATCGCGATGCGCTTCTGCACCGCGACCGTCAGCGAGAACCACACCCGCGGTTGCGTCTGCGGCTCCTGACTCACCAGGCGTCGCGGCTGCGGTAGGCGGGCTCCGGCTCCTCGTCCTCCACAGGCGCGACCCGGCGGACCACGCGGGGCGGCACGGCGGGCGGTTCCTGCGGCGGCTCGTCGCCGAACACCCGCCGGTCCTCGGCGAGCACCTGGTCGAGCAGCTTCGTGTCGCCCAACGCCGAGCGGACGACCTCGGCCTGCTTGCGGGCCGCGTCCGCGCGGGCCAGCGCGATCACGCGCAGCGTGGCGGACGACAGCGCGGCCGGGTCCGCCGTGCGCACGGCCGGGCCGAACGTGATCGCCTTGACCGCGCCGTCCGACCCGGCGACCACGGTGACCACGCCGTCGTCGGACGTCGCCGTGCCGACCACGTCCCGCAGCCCTTCGGCCATGCGCTGGAACGACTCCGCGCGCCACCGGTTGTCGGCCGCGGCCGTGTCGATGGCCTCGATGCGGCGCAGCAGGATGTCGGCGGACTCGGTCACCGGCTCGCCCCTTCGTCCGGTCGGATGGTCTTCAGGAACGCCTGGAAGTCGCCGACCAGGTCCTCGAACTGCCCGGTCGTGGCGCTGAGCACGATCTCCAGCACGGCACGCCTGCGCTCGTCGCGCACGTCCGCCATGGCCAGGAACACCTGCAGCTGCACCAGCTCCACCGGACGTCCGCCGACCGGCGCGGTCAGGCGCAGCACCTGCGTGTAGGCGGACTCCAGCTCGTTGCGCCGGCCCACCTCCACCTCGCCGACGTCCTGCCGCAACCGGGCCGCGGCACGGTCGGCGAGCTGCGCCAGCGTGACGTCGTCGGCGCGGACCTCGCCGCTGATGGTGATGTTCGCGGTGAAGCCCGCGCTCGAACCGGGGTGCAGCGCGACGAACGCCGCCTGCGACGCGCCGACCTCGTCGGGCGGCGCCGAGAGCCACCCGGCCGGCAGCGAGAACTCGATCGGCACCGGAAGTGTGGTGGTCATGCCTGGTGTCCTCCTGGGGTGGTTCATCGGCCGAACAGGCGGCCGATCGCGCGACCGGCGTTCTCGACACCCCGGCCGACGTCCTGGGCGATCTCGCCCACGTCGTCCGCGACGTCGACCACCGTCTCCACGACCTCGACCGGGTCGACGCTGACGTCGAACCCGACCTTGCCACCCACGCCGAACGCGAGCCCCACCGACCCTCCGACGTGGAACTTGCCGTCCTCGCCCATGCCGAACTGGCCGCTGGCGTGCCCGCCGATACCGGCCCACGCCTCGCCGTTCACGCCGGCGCCGATGCCCGCGACCTCGGCGCCCGCCTGGCCGGACGCCTTGGCGCCCGCGAACGCCTCCGCGTTGCCCTTCGCGCCGAGCAGCCCGATCGAGCCCTTGGCCTCCGCGGCGGCACCGATGGTGCCCTCGGCGCTGCCGGACACGCTGGCGTGCTGCCCGAGCTTGATCTCACCATCGGCGTACCCGCTGGCCAGGTACGCGCCCGCGTGAGCGCCGACCGACACCCCCGCGTAGCTCGCGGTCGCCGTGTAACCGGCGTCCGCGCCGAGCACTGAGCCGCCGATCCGGCCCTTGCCGGTGACCGGTCCCGCGTCGAAGTCACCGTCCTCCTCGCCGTGCTTGACGTCGACGTGCTTGTCGTCGCCCCATTCGCGCTCGTGCAGGTCGATGCCGAACTTCTCGGCGATCTCGCCGAGCGCGTCGGTGAGCAGGCGCTTGGACTCGCTGCCGGACTTGGCCTCGTACGAGCGCCCGTCGACGCTGTACTGCCAGCCGCCGGTGTCCTCGCCGTCCTCGTCCTTCTCGCGGTGCGCGGCGCCGTAGGACTGCTTGCCGAACGACTTCTTGTAGCCGCCCTTGCCGTCGGACTCCCAGCCGAGCGCCTTGGCCACCACGTCGCCGATGCCGGACAGGCCCTTGCGGGCGTCGTCCAGCACCTTCTGCGCCTGGGCCGTGCCCGCCTGGCCGGGGTCCTGGAACGGCGCGGTCGGTGCGCCGGAGACCGCCAGCGCGGCGTGCTCGGCGGCGGCCAACCGGGTCGCGGCCTGTGCTTCCAGGTACAGCTCGACGGCGCGTTGCGCCTCGCGCTGGCTCGCGACCAGCGCGTCGCCGTAGTCGGCCAGCAGCTGCCCGCCGCCACCGAGGTGCTCCCCCGCCTGGAACCACCGCGGCGGCTCGGCGTGGAAGGCCGACCGGAACGCGCCGCTCGCCGGCCCGCTCCAGCCGCCCGGGTCGATCCGGCCGAGGTCCTCGCCGACCGCCACGACCATCCGCAGCGTCTGCACGAGCTGCCGCAGGTCACCGGAGATCAGTTCGGATTCGCCGGGGACGAGTGCCTTCGGGTCGTTCGTCTCGCCGAGTCGTGCGGCCATCAGGACACCGGCCCGTGCGGGTTGAGGCGGCCGAAGACGTCCGCCCGCGTGCCGTCGACGTCCACATAGGACGATGCCGCCGCGCGCAGCCCGATGGCGTGCTCGTCGGCCTCCAGCCGCAGCCGCTCCACGGAAGCCTTCATCTCCTCGATGAACAGCTCCCACGCGCCCGCGACCCCGGCGTGCCCGTACTCGCCGCTCGGACCGCGCCACACCAGGCCCGCGGTCTTGTCACCGACGTCGCCGATCTGCCCGGCCGCCCGCCGCAACTCCTCGGGCACCGCCCCGAACCCGCTCATGTCCGCTCCACCAGTCCACTCGACACCACGCCGTCAGACGGCGCAGGCCCCTCGGCCGTTCCCACGGGTACACCTATAGCGGTAGGCGCAGTGGCCGCGCGGGCGTTCGGAGGAAAAAGGGTTCGTGCGTCAGGACGTCCGACGTGGCGGGGACGCGGTCGCGGCGAGCAGCGAGCGGGTGCGCGCCGGGGCCGTGGGCGGCAGCACGGCGAGCACGTCGGCCAGCGATTCGGCGGCCAGGGTGCGCCGCCACGCCTCGTGCGCGTCGGCCATCTTCGCGGCGAGCACGCACGTGTCCCGGCAGTCCTGCGGCGGCAGCGCGCCCCGGCCGCGCTGCCGGATCTCCTGGCACTCGTACGGCGAGGACGCGCCGTCGAGGGCCTCCACGACCTGCAGCAACGTGATCTCCGCCGCGGGCCGGGCGAGCCGGAAGCCGCCGCGCGGGCCGGTGGTCGCGGCCAGCACACCGGCCTTGACCAGGGCTTGCAGCTGCTTGGCCAGGTAGGGCGCGGGCAGGTCGTAGTACGCCGCGAGCTGGGCCGCCGACGCGGTGGCGCCGGGTTCGAGCTGCGCCAGGGTCGTGGCGCAGTGCAGTACCCACTCGGTGCTCACAGGCAGCTTCACCCGGACAGTCTATCCAAGATATTGCGGATCTATTTAGTCCGAGATAGGTTCACGGCGCACACCAGAAGCGGAAGGATCGTCATGCGGATCGCAGTCGCCGGCGCGACCGGCAACATCGGCTCCCTCACCGTCGCCGGCCTGGAGCGCGGTGGGCACGATGTCGTGCGCATCAGCCGCTCGGCGGGCGTGGACCTGTCGACCGGCGAAGGGCTCGACGCGGCGCTGGCCGGGGTCGAGGCCGTGGTGGACGCCGTCAACGTGCCCTCGGCGGACCGCGCCGAGACCGTGGGCCTGTTCAGCGGGATGACCCGGAACCTGCTCGACGCCGAGGCGCGGGCCGGTGTGCGGCACCACGTGCTGCTGTCGATCGTCGGGATCGCCGACATCGAGGGCAACGTGCACTACGCGGGCAAGCGCGAGCAGGAACGCCTGGTCACCGAGGGTCCCGTGCCGTGGACGATCGTGCCCGCCACGCAGTTCCACGACTTCGCCGAGATGGTCGCGGGCTGGACCGAGCAGGACGGCGTGGCCACCATCGCGCCGCTGCTCGTGCAGCCGATCGCGCCGCAGGACGTGGCCGACATCCTCGCCGAGATCGTCGTCGGCGAGCCGCGAGGGCGTTACGCGGACATCGCCGGCCCGGAGACGCAGGACCTGGTCGACCTGGCCCGGCGCACGCACCAGGCGCGTGGCCGTGACGTGCGCCTGGTGCCGACGTGGTCGGGCGTGTTCGGCCCGGAGATGGCCGGGAACGCGCTGCTGCCCGGCGAGAACGCCCGCATCGCGCCGACCACGTTCGACGAGTGGCTCGCCAAGTCGGTCTGACACCGCCGGACCGGTCCGGCGCCGGGGTGCGGCACCGGACCGGTCAACGTCACCGGGCCGCGTCGACCAAAACCTTCCGGTCGTCCTCCAGGCCAGCGCCCTCCACGTCGAGGGCGGGCAGCCGGCGCAGCCACTTCGGCAGCCACCAGGCCTTCTCGCCCAGCAGCGCCAGCGCGGCGGGCACGAGCACCATGCGCACCACGAACGCGTCGAACAGGATGCCGATGGCCAGCGCGAACGCGATGGACTTCATCGGGCCTTCACCCGCGGGCACGAACCCGGCGAACACCGAGAACATGATCAGCGCGGCGGCCACCACGACCGGCGCGGCCTGGCGGAAGCCGGTGCCGATGGCGTCGAGCGGCGCCTTGCCGTGGTGGTGCGCCTCGTGCATCCGGGACACCAGGAAGATCTGGTAGTCCATCGCCAGGCCGAACAGGATGCCGACCATCAGGATCGGCGTGAGGCTCAGCAGCGGGCCGGTGCCGTCCAGGTTGACCGCGTCGGCCAGCCAGCCCCACTGGAACACCGCGACCGTCGCGCCGAGCGAGGCGCCGATGGTGAGCAGGAAGCCGAGCACGCCCACCAGCGGCACCAGGAGCGACCGGAACACGAGGACCAGCAGCACCAGGGCGAGGCCGACGACCAGCGCCAGGTAGACCGGCATGGCCTCGTCCAGGGCGACGGCCACGTCCACGCTCACGGCGGTCGCGCCGGTGACGTAGGTGGTGGCGCCGTCCACGTCGGCCAGTCGTTCGCGCAGGTCGGTGACCAGCTGCTCGGTGGCCTGCGTAGCCGGGCCGGACTTCGGGATGACGGTGACCATGGCGGCCGTGCCGTCGGCGTTGGGCACCGGCGGCGTGACCAGCGCGACGTCACCGGCGCCCTGGATGGTCGGCACGGTGGCGGCGGCGGTCGCGGCGGCGCCGTCGCCCTCGAACAGCACGATCAGCGGACCGTTGAAGCCCTCGCCGAAACCGTCCGCGAGCACCTTCTCCGCGCGGGCCTGGGTCGAGTCGGCGGCCGGGGCGGCGACCAGGGTCGTCTCCATCGACAGCACGGGCACGGAGACCGCGCCGAGCCCGGCGATCGCGAGCAGCAGCGCCACGACCCGGTTGCGGGTGATCCCGCCGATCCAGCCGCGGAAGAAGCCGCGATCGTGCGACTCGGCGTCTTCGGCGTTCTCGACGGGCGCGTTGCGCTGCTTGCGCGGCAGCACGCGACGGCCGAGGTAGCCCAGCACGGCGGGCACCAGCGTGACGGCGACCAGCACCGCGACCACGATGGTCAGCGCGGCGGCCACGCCCATCTGGGTCAGGAACGGGATGCCGACGACGGCCAGGCCCGCCAGCGCGATGACCACGGTCAACCCGGCGGTCACCACGGCCGAGCCCGCGGTGCCCACGGCCGTGCCGATGGCGTCGCCCACGTCCCGGCCCCGGCGCAGCTCCTGCCGGTAGCGGTTGATGATGAACAAGGCGTAGTCGATGCCGACCGCCAGGCCGAGCATCGCGGCCAGGATCGGGGTGGTGGACTGCAGGTCCATGAAACCGGTGGCGATCGTGACGCCCAACGCGCCGATGCCCACGCCCACGGCGGCGGTCAGCAGGTTCATGCCGGCCAGCACGAGCGAGCCGTAGGTGACGGCGAGCACCAGCAGCGCGATGACCACGCCGATGACCTCCGCGGGACCGCCCACGTGCGGCGGGGCCTGCGTCGCCTCACCGGTGACCTCGACGGTGAGCCCGTTCACGTCCCGTGCGGCGTCGAAGAGCGCGGTGCGCTGCGCCTCGGTCACGTCACCGGCTTCGGCCTCGTAGGTGACCGTGCTGTAGGCGACGTCCTGATCGGCGTTCACGGTCGGCGCGCGGGGGTCGAGCGGGTTGCTCGCCGACGTCACGCCGGGCAGCTCGGACAGCTCCCGCACCAGCCCGGCGAGCTTCTGGGCGTTCTCCGGTGAGGTGACCTGCTGTCCCGCCGGTGCCTGCACGACCACGCGGGCGGTCGCGCCACCGCCGGTGCCGAACTCCTCGCCGATCTTGTCCAGCGCGGTGGTGGACTCCTGGCCGGGGATGGAGAACGAGCCGGAGGTGGTGCCGGCCAGGGTGGCGGCGCCGAACGCCGTGCCGCCGAGGACCAACAGCCACAGCAGGACGACGACCAGTCGGCGCCGGTGCGCGCCGAAGCCGAGTCGGTAGAGCAGACGTGCCATGGTGGTCAGGCCTCCGGGTGGGATGGGTCGCGGTGCCCGAGCGCGTCGAGGCAGGTGGCGATGATGTGCGGCCGCCACGCGGTCTTCTCGCCCGCTTGGTTGGCGGCCAGGCTGAGCACGGCCAGGGCGCTGAGCATCCCGACGACCCGGACGAGCCGTTCGGTGTCACCCCCGCCCTCGTCGACGCCGAAGACGGACAGCACGTGCTGCGACAGGGCGTCCAGGCGGTCGCCGTCCACGTCGTCGGCGCCGAGCAGGCTGATCGCGCGGGACTCCAGCGCGATCAGGCCGGGGCGGTCCAGCGCGAAGTCGACCAGCAGCTCCACCGCCCGCCGGTCCCGCGCCCGGCCCGCGGGCACCTGTGTGGCCTGCTCGAACAGCTCCCGGCTGTGCGTGCGGCCGACGTCGCGGGCGGCCTCGAACAGCGCCTGCTTGCTCGGGTAGTGGTGCAGCAGGCCCGCCTTCGACAGCCCGACGGCGTCGGCCAGGTCCTGCAACGACGTGTGGTCGTAGCCGTGACGTGCGAAGAGACCGGCCACGCGGTCCAGCAGCCGGTCATCGGTCTCCCGGCGCAGTGCTCGTGCCATACGTCCACGGTACGCAAGCACCTACCGATCCGGTCGGTAAGCCGACCGATCCGGTAGGTGGGTTCCGTCACCCCGGGCTCACGTCACTCGCCGGGCAGCGCCACCTCACCGCGCAGTGCCTGCAGGGTGTCGATCTCGCGGTCGAGGTCGCGCCGCTTGGCCTTGAGGCGTTCGACCTCCTGGGCGAGCAACTGCTCCATGACGCCGGTGCGCTCCTCGGGCGGCGCCTCCAGGCACGGCAGCAACTCGTTGATGGTGGCGCTGGTCAGGCCGGCGGCGAACAGGTGCTGGATCAGGACGACCCGCTCGACCGTGGAGCCGTCGAAGTCGCGCCACCCGCCGGGCGTGCGCTCGGAGCGGATCAGCCCCTGCTCCTCGTAGTACCGCAGGGAGCGGGTGCTGACGCCGCTGGCGTCCGCCAGCTCACCGATGCGCATGAGACCTCCTCCCGGGCCGTCCGCCCGCACCGCGATTCTTGCAGTTGACACCGGTGTGAAGTTCCACCATCGACGGGCCCGCCCCGACAGATCCCTTGTGGCACCGGAGGTTCACCCGTGACTGCTCGCATCCACGTGTGGTCGGACTACGTCTGCCCGTTCAGCCTGATCGCCGACGAGGTGATCGGGCGCGCGATCGCCGAACGACCGGACGTCGAGGTCGTCCACCACGCCCACGAGCTCCGCCCCCGGCCGGCGCCCACGCTCCGGCCGGAGGACCCGCACGTGCCCGACACCTGGCAGCGTGCCGTGTACCCGCTGGCACGCCGCCACGACGTGCCGCTGCGGTTGCCGAGCACCTCCCCGCAGCCGAACACCGAACTGGCGTTCCGCGGCGCCCTGTACGCCGCGGACCACGGCCGGGCCGAGGTGTACCACCGACGCGTCCGGGTGGCGTTCTTCCGCGAGGACCTCGACATCGGCGATCCCGTGGTCCTGACCCGGCTGGCCGGGGAAGCCGGGCTCGACCCGACCGCCTACGCCGCCGCCCTCGACGACCCGGCGTACGCCGAGCGACACCGTGAGGCGTTGGCCGAGTCGGTCCGGCTGGACATCACCGTCACGCCCACGATCGTCATCGGCACCCGGCGGATCGAGGGCGTCGCCACCGAGGACGTGATCCACCAGGCCCTGCACGACGCGTGACACCCACTCACACTCCACAAAGGACGCTCACTCATGCACTGGCTGTACCTCGGCATCGCCATCGTCTTCGAGATCGCCGTCGCCATCGCCGCCGGCAAGGCGCGGGGCTTCACCCGACCCGCCTGGACCGCCGCCACGCTGGTCAGCGGCGGCATCGCCACCTACCTGCTCAGCCTGGCGCTGCTGACCTTCGACGTCGGCGTCGGCTACGCGATCTGGACCTCCGTCGCCGGCGTCGGGATCGCCGTCCTCGGCGCTCTCCTCTTCGGCCAGCGCCTCGACTGGCGCAAGCTCCTCGGCATCGCCGCCGTGATCGTCGGCGTCGTCGGCCTCCAGCTCAGCGGAGTCGCGTGATGCCTGACACCACCAACCCCGAACCCGAGGAACGCACTCGCATGTCCACCAACCACCCGACCAGCGGCCACCGTGCGCGAGCCTGGCTCGTCCTGCTCCTCGCCGGCGCCTTCGAAATCGGCTACGCCCTCTGCGTCGGCGGCAGCCAGGGCTTCACCGTGCTGTCCTGGTCCCTCGCCGCCGTGGTCTTCTTCCTGCTGACCCTCTTCGCCCTCAGCGTTGCCCTGCGCACCATCGACGTGGGCATCGGCTACGCCGTCTGGGCCGGCATCGGCGCGGTGGGAGCCGCCCTGCTCGGCCCGGTCTTCTTCGCCGAAACCCTCACGCCGGTGAAGGCGCTGTGGCTGACCGTGATCATCGCCGGCGTCGTCTGGCTCAAGCTCTCCGACGCCCCCGAGCAGCGTCGCACCCGCTGAGCAGCGGGTTTCGCCCGGCCTGAACACTTTCGTCGCGCGTTGGCAAAGACGGGGTGCAAGGGCGGAGCGAAACCCGAGGAGCTTCATGTCGTCAGACGCGGAACTGATCGGCAGATCGCTGCGCGGAGACACCGATGCCTTCGTGGAGGTGATCAGCCGTCACGAGACGGTGATCGGGAACTACCTCGCGCGCCGAGTGGGCCGCCAGGCCGCCGAGGACGTGCTCGGCGACGTGTGGGTGGCGGCCTACGAATCCCGGGCGAGCTACGACCGCTCCACCGGTGCCGCACTTCGCCATCGGTATCGACGGCGAAGTTCTCGAGCAGTCCGTCGTGTGGTGCGCACACCGTGACGTCGCGGGCCCGGGCGAGCCCCGAATCACGCCACTGCGACCAACCTCGTCCGTCCGTTCGCCATGCGTGCAGCAGCCGACCGGAGTCGGTGACTGTCATCAGCTCGCGATGCCCGGAAACGAGACTGCTCGACGCAAGCCGCATAGCTCGCCCGTGCGCATTCCCGGGGATCCTGACGACCTGCCACGTCGACCAGTGGCCGCGATCGCGTGTGCGCATGCGGATGGTGCCGTCGCGATCAACCGCGTAGTACTCGACCATCCCCTGTCGAGGAACGACGGCGGCCACGTCCCAGGCGAACCCCGCCTCCAGGATCACGCGCCAAGGCGACCACACGTTCTTGTCCGAACACGTAGCAGCGATCACCTTGCCGTTCTCGGTCGCCGCCAGAACGTCCATCCCACCTTCGCCGGTGTCGACCGCGGCCACCCGGAGCAGCTTCCCGGCGGGGACGTCCGCACCTCGCGACCGGTGCTTCCACACAACCGGCAGGACGAACGCCAGCAAGACGACCGCCGTGAGCGGCCACCGCCAACGGTGCACAGTCTCCTCGTCGGCGAGCGAGGTCAACAGGTTGACGCCCGCGGCTCCTACGATGCCGAGCAGCACGAGCAGGACATCACGCACCGCCCCTTGGGCACGCTTCGTCGCCGACTCCATCCGCATACAGGTGCTTCGTGCCTGCTGGTGGATCCGTTACGAAGCGACAGACGTCGCGGGCGGCCACGACGTCTACAACGGACGGACCCGGCGCGGCCACCGCGACCGGAACAAACCCAACCCGCACGGGGCATCGGAGAACCTGCAACGACGCCGCTACGAACCGACCCGACTGAAGACCACTCCGACCGCACCACAGCAGCCGGGCGATCCACCACATCCATCACCACCACACCGCAGGTGACGCTGTGTGGATGCTGTACGTGCCCCCGGTGCGACTCGAACGCACACTGGACGGATTTTGAGTCCGCTGCCTCTGCCGATTGGGCTACGGGGGCCGGCGCGAGCACTGTACTCGATCAGGTTGCCCGGCCGCCGTTCGGGGGGACGGCCGGGGCCTGGTCGGTCAGGAGCGGACCAGGCGGGCGATGGCGGCGGAGGCTTCGGCGATCTTCTCGTCCGCCACCTCGCCGCCCTCGGCGACGGCCTGTGCCACGCAGTGCTTGAGGTGCTCGTCCAGCAGGCCCAGGGAGACCGCCTGCAACGCCTTCGTCGCGGCGGAGATCTGGGTCAGCACGTCGATGCAGTACTCGTCGTTCTCCACCATCCGCTGGAGGCCGCGGACCTGCCCTTCGATCCGCCGCAATCGCTTGAGGTACGCGTCCTTGTCCGCCGTGTAACCGAGCATCGCTCCCGACCTTCCCTACCCTGGGCGGGTATCCGCGTCCAGGATAGGCCACTCGACCGGGTGTGACGGGCACCACGGGGTGACGGCCGGCGGGCCGCACATTTCGGCTCGGTGCGGTTTGTGTCGCGAAATGACCCGTCCGGGGGCATCAGTCACATTTTCACCGCGAAAGGTTAGGCGATATTCCTCTCGTGCACTATGGTGTCGACTCAAGCGTGTGGCGCAGAACTAGTCGAGGGCAGCACGCGCTATGCGAGCACACACGGAGGAACAGTGGCACAGCAGACCGTCGTCCAACTCATCGACGACCTCGACGGCAGCGAAGCCGCCGAGACCGTGACCTTCGCGCTGGACGGTGTGGAGTACTCCATCGACCTCTCGAAGGACAATGCGGACAAGCTCCGCGAGTCCCTGGCCGACTTCGTCGCCAAGGCGCGCCGCGCAGGTGGCCGCAAGCAGCGCAAGGGCACCGGCAAGAGCACGGTAAAGGCTGGTGACAAGGCGCAGGCCCAGGCCATTCGGGACTGGGCACGCGCGCAGGGCCACCAGATCTCCGACCGCGGCCGCATTCCCCAGGGCCTGGTCGTGCAGTTCCAGGAAGCCCACGCCTCCTGAGTCGCGTCGTTTTCCCCTGCGGTGGACTACTCCAACCGCAGGGGAAAACAGCAGGTCAGGGGCCTTCAGGGCAGCGAAGAACGCTCCGGGAACCCGACGCCTGCCAGCCTGAGCAGCGCGGTCGCCTTGACCGCCGTCTCCTCGAATTCCTCCGCGGGGTCGGACAGCGCGATGACCGCGCCCCCGACCCCGAAACTCACCTTGTCGCGGTCCACCACGAGCGTCCTGATGACGATGCTGAAGTCGGCCGTTCCGGAGAGTGAGAAGTAACCGAGCGCCCCGGAGTAGACGCCCCTGGGCCCGGCTTCCAGCCCGTCGATGATCTGCATTGTCCGGATCTTGGGCGCCCCTGTCATGGACCCGCCCGGGAACGCCGCCCTAACCACCCGCACGGCGGAACTACCGGAACGCAGTCGGGCCCGAACGGTGCTCACCAGCTGGTGCACCGTCGCGTAGCTCTCCACCTCGAAGATCCTGGGCACCTCGACGCTGCCCACTTCCGCGCAATGGCCCAGATCATTGCGGACCAAGTCGACGATCATGAGGTTCTCGGCGCGGTCCTTCGCGCTGGTAGCCAAGGCCCTGCGCAAAGCCGCGTCCTCCGCCGGGGTCGCCCCGCGGGGGCGTGTGCCCTTGATTGGCTCGGATTCGACGACACCCTGCCGGTCGACCCGGATGAACCGCTCGGGTGAAGTGCTGAGCACGGAGAGCGCACCGAAACGGAGCAACGCCCCGAACGGCGCGGGGCTTTCCGCGCGCAGGAACCGGTAGGCGTCCCACGGGTCGACCGACCCGCGCCACGTCACCGTGTTCGTCAAGCACACCTCGTAGCTCTCGCCCGCCGTGATGGCCTCCTGACAAGCCGCCACCAGCTTCAAGTAGTGCGAACGGCGATGCCGCGGCTGCACGGAGTCGGCTCGGGCCGTGCGCGGCGCGGGCGACGGCACGGCGGTGAAATCACGCAGGAAATCGGCCGTTCGGCCCAACCAGCCGTCCTCGTCGGACAACGCCAACAGGTACACGCACCGCGAAACGTGGTCGAAAACCAGCGCCCGGTCGGCGAACACGAATGCCGCGTCGGGCTGCTCCGAACGGTGCGCCGCCGCCGCGCCGCACTCGGCCTTCAGCTCGTACCCGAGGTAACCCACCCAGCCGAGCGCGAACTCGAACGGCACGTCCGGCGGCGCCACCCGCCACGCCGCCAGGTCGGCCTCCAGCCAGTCGAAGAACGGCCCGGGGTGCGTCCGCCCGTCCACCGTCACCTCGCCGGTCCACACGTCGTACGTGGCCACGCGTGCCAGCGGCCCGGAGGCGTCCCCCATCACGGAGAACCGGCCGCGGGCGCCGACGAGGCTGCTGTCCAGCCAGAACGCGTCCCTGGACGCCCCGTACAGGGCCGCGTACACGTCCTCGGGCGGCGGGTGCACGTCCACGCGCCGCACCAGCACCTCACGAGCGCCGGCGGCGGCAGGAGGTACGGCCGGCGGTGGCAGCGCGGGTGATGCGGCCGAGGCGTCGGTCAGGTCGCGGAAGTTGGCCAGCAGCTCGTGGCCGTGCGACGTGCACACCGACTCGGGGTGGAACTGCACGCCCCACGCGGGCCGTGAACGGTGCCGCACGCCCATCAGCACCCCATCGGACTCCGACCAGGCGATCGGCTCCAGCGACGGCGGCAGGTCGGACACGGCCAGCGAGTGGTACCGCACGACGGGCAGCGGCGACGGCAAACCGGCGAACACGTCCACGCCGGTGTGCCGCACGTGGTCCACCACGCCGTGCCGCGGCGTGACCAGGCCCACGGACGCGCCGTGCGCCAGGCACAGCCCCTGGTGGCCCAGGCAGACACCCAGGAGGGGGATGTCGGCGTGCTCGATCACCGCGCGGCACAGGCCGAAGTCGGCGGCGCGCTGCGGCCGGCCGGGACCGGGCGAGATCACCACGTTGTCGAAGCGCCGCAGGTCGGACAGCCCGAACCGCGGGTCGTCGTTGGTGATGACGACCGGTTCGCGCCCGTTCACCTCGGCGAGGTACTGGAAGAGGTTGAAGGTGAACGAGTCGTAGTTGTCGATGAGCAGCGTCCGCATGGCAAACAGCACGGTACCTGCACGAACACCCGTATGGAGTACCCACGGGAAGGTGAACGCCGCCACGACACCGAAGAGGCCGGGCGCACCTGGCGCCCGGCCTCCCCGTCCCCGGCGGTGGCTCCTAGTCGAGGTGGAACTTCGGGTCCGCGGCGATCGCCGCGAGCTGCGCCCCGGTCAGAGCCGGCCGCGACAACGCCGGGTGGCCGGACTCCTGGAACTCGCTCGCGTACCCGACGATCACCCGCGTGCCGTCCGGGTACCGGTAGAAGGCGGCGGTGTCCATCGTGTTGGCGCCACCGTCCGCGGTGGCGCCGGTGACGACGGCGACCTGCTTGCCGGCGACGTCGACCAACGCGCACGTGCCGCCCGAGATCGGGTACGGGAACGCGGCCGCCGCCTGGCACCCGTCGAGGTCGCCCAGCCGCGTGTTGCCCTTGGTCTCGACCTGGAGCATCAGCTCGCCGACACCCGCCTCACCGGTGATCACGACCGGCGTGCGCACCCAGTACTCCCACACCTGCAGGTCACCGACGTACTCGGCGAACTGGGCCTGGCGGGTGGTCATGGGCCCGTAGTCGGAGAACCCGATCCGGGTCCGGTCCTCGGCCTTCACGCCGGGCGGCAGCGACGACGCCAGGTCGTTGAGCACCTTGGCGCCCTTGTCCGCCCGCGGCCCGCTGGTGGCGGTCCGGTCCGTCTGCCCGTTCGGCCACGGCGTCTCGGTCGACCCGCCCGGAGGCGACGACGGGGTGGCCGTCACCGTGACGGACGGCGGCGCGCTGGCGGTCGGCGTGACCGACGGCCGTGACTCCGAGGACTGCCCCGCCGCCACCGGGAGGTCGGCACCGCCACCGGTCAGGTTCGGCACCACGGCCGCGCCGACCGCGATGGCGACCACGGCGAGTCCGGCGAACCCGCCACCCACCGTGGTCTTCCGCCGGCGCTGGGCACGACGCCCGTGCTCCAGCGCGGCCTCCGGGCTCATGGGTGGCGGCGGGCTGCTCGCCACCATCACATCCTGCAACGCGCTCTTCAGCTCGTGCTCGTTCATCGCACCATCTCTCCCTGCTGAGGGGTGATCAGGCCGCGCAGCGTCTGCAGCCCCCGCGCGGCCTGGCTCTTCACCGTTCCTTCCGAACAGCGCAACGCCCTGGCGGTCTCCTCGACCGACAGGTCTTCCCAGTACCGGAGCACGAGCACGGCCCGTTGCCGCGGAGGCACCTTCGCCAGCGCCGCTAGCAGCACCAGCCGGTCCTCCGCCGAGCCGCGCGGGACGTCCGCCACGTCGGTGCTCGTCTCGCTCACCCGTTCCTTGCGGAACCAGCCCCGGCGCAGGTCGGACACGAACGTCCGGACGAGCGTCTGCCGGGTGTAGGCGTCGAGTGCCTCGTGCCGGTTGATCCGCTGCCACGCCACGTAGAGCTTGGCGAAGGTGGCTTGGACCAGGTCCTCTGCACGGTGCCAGTCGCCGCACAGCAGGTACGCCGTGCCGCGCATGGCCTCGGACCGCGCCGCGAAGTACTCCGCGAACGCGGTGTCCCGATCACTCATCTGTCCTCCCCCGTGCTGCGGTACGAGGTAATCACGCTCGTGGGCCGCCGGCGGGTTGCATCGCTGCTTCGAGATTCGTGGAAACTGGACTCACCACCACCGGGGAGGCGCCACCTTGTTGTTCTTCTTGATGTTCGCGGCTGTGATGGGCGCCGCCCACTACTACGTCTGGAGACGGGCCGTGCGGTCCACGACCAGGCCCGGTCGCGGCCGCTGGATCGGCACCGGCGTGGTCGTGTTCCTCTACCTGCTGCTGATGGCGTCGCTGCTGGTGAGCGGGGACGGCGGTGGCGTGCTCGGCGTGGTGGTGGCCTGGTCCGGGTCCATCTGGCTGGCGGGCGCGTTCTACTTCGCGTTGATCATGGCGGTGCTGGAGATCCCCCGGCTGGTGCTGCTGCGCGCGACGCGGGCGCGCCAGGTGCCGGCCGTGGTCGGCGCGCCGGACGTCGCGGTCGAGACGCCCGACGCGGTGCTCGCCGACCAGCCGGCCGACGCGGGGAGGCGGCTGTTCATCGCGCGGTCGCTCGCGGTCGCGGGCGGGGTGGCCACGGCGGGCGTCATCGGCTTCGGGACCACGCAGGCACTGGGCGGCCCGGTCGTCAAGCGGGTGCCGGTGACGCTGGGCAAGCTCGACCAGCGGCTGTCGGGCTACCGGATCGCGGTGGTGAGCGACATCCACCTCGGCCCGCTGCTCGGCCGCGGCCACACCGAGCGGATCGTGCGGATGATCAACGAGCAGCAGGTGGACCTGGTGGCGATCGTCGGCGACCTGGTCGACGGCACGGTGGAGGAGCTGGGCGAGGCGGCGGCTCCGCTGCGCGACCTGGTGAGCACGCACGGCAGCTTCTTCGTCACCGGCAACCACGAGTACTACGCGGGCGCGGAACCGTGGCTGGCGGAGCTGGAGCGGCTCGGGGTCAACCCGCTGCGCAACGAGCGGCTGCGGATCGAGCGGGCCGGCGCGTCGTTCGACCTCGCGGGCGTCAACGACGTCACCGGCGAGGGTTTCGGTGACGGCGCCGACTTCGCCCGCGCGCTGGACGGCCGCGACACGTCCACACCGGTGGTGCTGATGGCGCACCAGCCGGTGCAGGTCCGCGAGGCCGCCAAGTACGGCGTGGACCTGCAGCTGTCGGGGCACACGCACGGCGGCCAGATGTTCCCGTTCCACCTCGTGGTCGGCTTGCAGCAGCCGGTCCGCAGCGGCCTGGAGACCGTCGACGGCACGCAGGTCTACACCAGCAACGGTGCCGGTTTCTGGGGTCCGCCGGTCCGCGTCGGCGCGCCGCCGGACATCAGCGTCGTGGAGTTGCATCACAAGTTCGCCGGCTGATAGCGCTTTTTTCGCCTTCACCGCCTAGAGTGGACGGCCGTGCCCGAAGACGGTCAGACCGTGCCTGAACACGGTTGCGGAGGGGGACCCCTAGCGAGATGACGACGAGCTTTGCCGACGAACGGCTCCACGAGGCAATGGCTCGTATTCGTCGTTTCCTGGACCACGATCAACCGGACACGCCCTGCCTGGTCATCGACCTGCCGACGGTGCGCGACCGGTTCGCGGCGATCCGCTCGGCGCTGCCGCGGGTGGGCATCTTCTACGCGGTCAAGGCGAACCCGACGCCCGACGTGGTCGGGTTGCTGGCCGCCGAGGGGTCGAGCTTCGACGTCGCCAGCCCGGCCGAGATCGACCTGTGCCTGGAGCGGGGCGCCGCACCGGAGGCCATCTCCTACAGCAACCCGATCAAGAAGGCGCGCGACATCGCGTACGCGTTCTCACGCGGGGTGCGACTCTTCGTGTCCGACAGCGAACAGGACGTGCGCACGCTGGCCGAGCACGCGCCCGGCGCGTCGGTGCTGCTGCGGATCCTGGTCAACAGCAAGGGTTCCACGTACCCGTTCGGCAAGAAGTTCGGCTGCTCCCCCGAAATGGCGACGGATCTCCTGCGCTTGGCCGCCGAACTCGGACTCGTTCCGCTGGGCGTGGCGTTCCACGCGGGGTCGCAGCAGCTCGACCCGAACGGCTGGGACGGCGCGATCGCCGACGCCGCCGAGATCATCGGGAAGCTGCGCGCCGAAGGGCTTTCACCGACCACCGTCAACCTGGGCGGCGGCCTGCCCGCGGGCTACCTGACCCAGCCGCCGCCGCTCGCGGAGTACGCGGCGGCCATCACCGCGTCGATCGCCCGTCACTTCGGCGCCTTGTCCGGCGGTTTCGCGCCCGAGGTGATGATCGAGCCCGGACGCGCTGTCGTGGCCGAGTCCGGTGTGATCCGCTCCGAAGTGGTGCTGGTGTCCCGGAAGTCCTATTCGGACGAACGCCGCTGGGTCTTCCTCGACATCGGCCGCTACGGCGGCCTCGCGGAGACCGAGGGCGAGGCCATCGCGTACCCGCTGGTCACCAGCCGGGACGGCGTGCTCCTGCCCGGTGGCCAGGTCGGTCCCGTCGTGCTCGCCGGTCCCACGTGCGACGCGGACGACGTGCTGTACCAGAACACGTGCTACGAGCTACCGCTGGACCTGCGCGCGGGCGACCACGTCGACCTGCTCGGTGCGGGTGCCTACACGGCGAGCTACTCGTCGGTGGCGTTCAACGGCTTCCCGCCGCTGGCCACCCACTGCGTGCGATGAGCACGCCCCCGCCTGTCCGCTGCAGTGCCCCTCCTGAAGATGTTTGGAGTGATTGATGTCCGAACTCCCGTGCGAATCCGAGCCGGTTGGCTTGTTCGCAGGACAGCACGTGCTCGCTGAGCTGGAAGGCGTGAGCCCGGAACTGCTGGATGACGAGCAGTTCCTGCGACACGCGCTCGGTGAAGCGCTCACCCAGGCTGATGCCACGGTGTTGGAGGTGGTCTCCAAGCAGTTCGAGCCGCAAGGGGTCACCGTGCTGGCCCTGTTGTCGGAGTCGCACGCGTCCATCCACACGTACCCGGAGGTCGGTGCCGTGTTCGTGGACGTGTTCACGTGCGGCACTCGTGCCAAGCCCGCGCTCGCGGTGCAGCTGTTGGCCGAGGCCTTGGGTGCCGTGTCGGTACGGACGGACATGGTCAGCCGGGGACACCGCGTCCCCGCGCTCGTCGGTGAGGAGAAAGCGTCTTGATCCGCGAACCGCTCGCGGCCGGTATGACCAGGCACTGGGACGTCGAGGAGGTCGTGGTCGACACCAGGACCGAGTTCCAGCACCTGGTGATCGCCCGCACCGCACAGGGGCTGTCGCTGTTCTGCGACGACGACCGGCAGAGCACCGAGTTCAGCCAGCTGACCTACCACGAGGCGCTGATGGTGCCCGCGCTGCTGCTGGCCGACCGGGTCGACCGGGTGCTGGTCATCGGGTCGTCCGAGGGCGTGGTGTGCCAGATGGCGGTGGCGGCGGGCGCTTCGGTGGTCGACCACATCGACATCGACGCGCAGGCCGTGCGGCTGTGCGCCGAGCACCTGCCCTACGGGTACACGCTGGACGAGCTCGCGTTGGCGGAGAAGGGCGAGGGCCCGATCCACGTCCGCTACATCGACGGCTACGAGTACATCCGGACGACGTCGGAGCGTTACGACATCGTCCTGGTGGACCTGCCGGACGAGCGCGAGGAGGAGGCGCAGCACAACCGGCTGTACGGCGCCGAGTTCCTGGCCATGTGCAAGGGGTTGCTCACGCCGGGTGGTGTCGTGGTGTCGCAGGCGGGTTGCCAGACGATGTGGCGCAACACCACGCTGACCCGCATGTGGCAGCGGTTCAACGAGGTGTTCGGCACGGTCGCGTACTACGGCTCGGACGAGCACGAGTGGGCGTACCTGTTCGGGCGCGCCGACGAGGTGGCCGACCCGACCGCGCTGATGGTCGAGCGGCTGGCCGAGTGCGGCTACCAGCCGGAGACGATCGACGACCTGGCCCTGGTCGGCAACTCGATCCCGCCCTACCTGGTGCGCCACTCCCTGGCCTGACCGAGAGTCGTACGTTCACAACGCGAGAGTCCTACGTTCACGAGCCCTGAGTTCAACACTCGGCCGACCAGCCGGTATGCCGAATGGTGAACTCAGGTGCTCTGGACGTAGGACTCTCGCGCGCTGGAGGTAGGACTCTCGCGCTATCGGGTGAGGGAGCGGTGGAGGAAGTCGACTTGGAGCAGGAGGAGGTTCTCGGCGACCTGTTCCTGCGGGGTCATGTGGGTCACGCCGGACAGGGGCAGCACGGTGTGCGGTCGGCCGGCGGCGAGGAGTGCCGACGACAGGCGCAGCGTGTGCGCGGCCACCACGTTGTCGTCCGCCAGGCCGTGCACGATCATCAGCGGGCGCTCCAGCTTCGGCGCGTCGGCGATGAGCGAGTTGGCGTCGTACACCTCGGGCTTGTCGGCCGGGTGGCCCAGGTAGCGCTCGGTGTAGTGGGTGTCGTAGAGCCGCCAGTCGGTGACCGGCGCACCCGCGATACCCGCGTGGAACACGTCCGGGCGGCGCAGCACGGCCAACGCCGCCAGGTAGCCGCCGTAGGACCAGCCGCGAATGCCTACTCGGGTCAGGTCGAGGTCCGGTTCGGCGGCGGCGACCGCGTGCAGGGCGTCCACCTGGTCTTCCAGGGTGGCGCCGGCGAAGTCGAACGCGATCTCCCGTTCCCAGGCGGGACCGCGACCGGGCGTGCCGCGGCCGTCCACGACGAGGACGGCGAAACCCTGGTCGGCCAGCCACTGCGAGGCCAGGTAGGCGTTGCGCGCCGAGACGACGCGTTGCGCGTGCGGGCCGCCGTACGGGTCGAGCAGGACCGGGAGCTTGGTGCCCGGCACGTGGCCGCGCGGGAACAGGAGCGCCGCGCGCA
This sequence comes from Saccharothrix carnea, assembly GCF_003014735.1. Taxonomy (GTDB): domain Bacteria; phylum Actinomycetota; class Actinomycetes; order Mycobacteriales; family Pseudonocardiaceae; genus Actinosynnema; species Actinosynnema carneum. Next base: position 89,733 of record NZ_PYAX01000001.1, read on the forward strand.
GGTCGCGCTCGCCGACGGTGAGCAGGCGCACTTCCGGCGTCAGCACTGGGGTTTCGGCGAACGAGCCGATCCCGCCGCCGGTGGAGACGGTGACCTCGGGTCCGAAGTGGTCCATCGACGAACGGGCCAGCACGAGCACCCCGCCCGCACGGGTGGCGCTGTGCACACCATCCTCAGTGGACAGTCGGGTGACGTTGCCCTCGTCGACCAGGAACACGTGCGTCTGGGTCGGGTCGTCGGTGGACGCGGTCACCAGCACGCCGTCCTCGGCGACGTCGAGCACCGCGCGCACCTGGAAGCCGTCCGGCGTCCACGGGCGGTCGCCGACCACGAGCCGGTTCGCGTCACCGATCGGCAGCACGCGCACCAACTCGCCGCGCGGGGTCCAGCGCGGCGCACCCGGCACGACTTCCAGCCAGTGCGGGTCGGTGTCGTCGGCCACGACCTCGGTGGCACCGGTCGCCACGTCCACCGCCAGCACCAGGACCCGGCGCTGGTCACGTGACTGCACCTGGACCAGCGGCTTGCCGTGCGAGGTCCAGGAGACCGTGTTCAGGTACGGGAACGCCTCGCGGTCCCACGTCACGTCGGTCCGGCCGGTGCCGAAGAGCACCAGCTCCACCGCGGCGTTGGCCTCACCGGCGGCCGGGTAGGCGATCTCGGTGGCGGGCGTGGCCGGGTTGGCCGGATCGGCGATGTGCCACCGCGGCACGGGCGCGTTGTCGACGCGCGCCGCCAGCACGTGCTCGCCGTCCGGGGAGAACCAGTAGCCCCGGTAGCGGCCCATCTCCTCGGCCGCGATGAACTCCGCGAGGCCCCACGTGACGTCCGGGCCGTCCGGTGACGCGACCACCCGGTCGGTCCCCGTTTCGAGGTCCACGACGTGCAGCGCGCCGTCTGCCACGTAGCCGACCTTGCGCCCGGTCGGGTCCAGCCGCGGGTCGACGGCCGCACCGGAGACCGGCAGCTCGCGGACCGACGCGGTGGCGAGCTCGATCACGAACAGCCTGCCGGACAACGCGAACACGGCCTGCCGCACGTCGCGGTCGGTGGCGTAGCCGACGATGCCGGCGGCCGACTCGCGGGTGCGCTCGCGGCGTGCCCGTTCCTCCGGGGGCAGGTCCTCGGGGTCGGTCAGCAGGGTGCCCGGGTCGGCCAGCAGCGCCTCGGCGCGGGTCGCGGTGTCGAACGCCCACAGGCCGTTCGCCCGGCTCGTGGCCGTGGCGGTGCGGAGGAAGTACACCTTCGTGCCGTCCGGGGACGCGGTGAACGTCCGGGGTGCGCCGAGGGTGAACCGCTGGGTGCGCGCGTGCTGGCGCGGGAAGGAGATCTCGTTGCCCACCTCGACACCCTATGTCTTCGGGCGGCGGTGGGGTGGCGGTGTGACGGCAGCCGGGCGCAGCGGTGGGAGCCCGGGTGGCGCCTACCCCTGTCTTCGGGCGCGCGCTGAACCGCGGAGGTGGGAGGGCCGTAGTCGTCGGTGGAGCGATTGACGGACCAAGGAGGAGTGAGTGTGATCCGACGAAACCGCATCGCCATCGCCGTCGCGGGCGGCATGGCAGCCGTGCTCGCGCTGGTCATGTGGACTTCCAACGCGACCGGCCTGCAGGGCAGGACGGTCGCGCAGACCGAGCAGGTGGGTGCCGCGGCCCAGGGCGACTACGGCGACGTCCAGGAGCCCTTGGCCCCTCCGACCAGTGAGGAAGCCGCGCCCGCCGAGGAACCCGCCGAGGAGCCCGCCGCGGACGCGCCGGAGGGGCAGGCCGCGCCCGCGCCGTCCGGTCCGCAGGTCACGCTGGTGGGCAAGAGCGTGCCCAAGATGGGCGAGGTCGTGCAGGACGGCGACGGCCGCACGCTGTACCGGTTCGACAAGGACACGCCGGACCCGGCGAAGTCCAACTGCGAGGGTCAGTGCGCCGTGACGTGGCCTCCCGTGCTGTCCAACGGCACGCCGCAGCTCCAGGGCGTCGACCCGGCACTCGTGTCGACGGTGAAGAGGGCCGATGGCACCGAGCAGGTGACGCTCGACGGCTGGCCGCTCTACACCTACGCCAAGGACGAGGCGCCGGGCCAGTGGAAGGGCCAGGGCGTCGGCGGCACCTGGTTCGTGGTGCAGCCCGATGGCAAGCGCAACGTCGAGTGCCTCCCGCCGGGGGTGACGCCTCCCGCCGCGTAGTCCACTGTGGAATGCCCTGATCCCCCGGCCTGGGGTTGGCCGGGGGATTCGGGTGTCGCACAGCGGGTGTCAGACGGTGCGGACGACTTCGCTGTAGTCCAGGCGCGGGTTGCGCGGGTGGGTGCCGGAGTGGTCCGGGTGGCCGATGTTGACGATCACCAGGGGCTGGTGGTTGGTGTCGGCCAGGAACTCCCGGCGCACGCCTTCGCGGTCGAAGCCGCTCATCGGGCCCGCGGCGAGGCCGGCGGCGCGGACGCCGATGATGAAGTAACCGGCCTGGAGCAGGGCGTTGGTCCTGGCCGCCTCGGTGCGCTTGGCGTCGTCGGCGAACGCGGCCTTGGCGCCCGGGAAGTGGGGGAACGTCGTGGCCAGGTGCTCGTGGAAGTCGGTGTCCGCGGACAGGATCGCGGTGACCGGTGCGGCGAGGGTCTTGGCCCGGTTGCCCTCCGCCAGGTGGGGCGCGAGGCGGTTCTTGGCGTCCTGGCCGCGGACGTACAGCACGCGCAGCGGCTGGCTGTTCATCGCGGTCGGGCCCCACTTGACGAGGTCGTGGACGGCGCGGAGCTGGTCGTCGGTCACCGGCTCGTCGGTGAACGCGTTCGCCGTACGGGCCTCGCGGAACAGCAGGTCCTGTGCTTCGCCCGGCAAGGTGAGAGTGGCGACGGTCGCGGTCATGGTGCCTCTTTCGGTTGTCCCGTACGCGGGTTGCGCACGGGACAACCTCCAGTAAGCGCCGGCTATTTCGTGGCGGTCTTCACAGGGTCGGGTAGAGCGGGTGCTTGGCCGCGAGGACCTCGACCCTGGCGCGCAGGTCGGCGAGGTCCGGTGCGGCCTGCAGCGCGGTGGCGATGATGTCCGCCACCTCGGTGAAGTCCGTCGCACCGAAGCCGCGGGTGGCGAGGGCGGGCGTGCCGATGCGCAGGCCCGAGGTCACCATCGGCGGACGGGGGTCGTTCGGCACCGCGTTGCGGTTGACCGTGATGCCGACCTCGTGCAGGCGGTCCTCGGCCTGCTTGCCGTCCAGCTCGGACGCCACCAGGTCGACCAGCACGAGGTGGACGTCCGTGCCACCGGTGAGCACCTTCACCCCGGCCGCGGCGGCGTCGGGCTGGGAGAGGCGGTCGGCGAGGATCTTCGCGCCCTCGACGGTCCGCCGCTGGCGGTCGGCGAACTCCGGTGACGCGGCGTGCTTGAACGCGACGGCCTTGCCCGCGATCACGTGCTCCAGCGGCCCGCCCTGCTGACCGGGGAACACCGCCGAGTTGATCTTCTTGGCGAGGTCCGCCTCGTTGGTCAGGATCACGCCGCCGCGCGGGCCGCCGAGGGTCTTGTGCGTGGTCGTCGTCACGACGTGCGCGTGCGGCACGGGGCTCGGGTGCAGCCCCGCGGCGACGAGACCGGCGAAGTGCGCCATGTCGACCATCAGGTAGGCGTCGACGGAGTCGGCGATGCGCCGGAACTCGGCGAAGTCCAACTGGCGGGGGTAGGCCGACCAGCCCGCGACGATCAGCTTCGGGCGGTGCTCCAGGGCGAGGCGCTCGACCTCGGCCATGTCGACGCGGCCGTCCGACTCCGAGACGTGGTAGGGCACCACGTTGTAGAGCTTGCCGGAGAAGTTGATCCGCATGCCGTGGGTGAGGTGCCCGCCGTGCGCCAGGTCGAGGCCCAGGATCGTGTCACCCGGCTGGAGCAGGGCGAACATCGCGCACGCGTTGGCCTGCGCGCCCGAGTGCGGCTGGACGTTGGCGAAACCGGCGCCGAAGAGGTCCTTGACGCGCTGGATCGCCAGGCGCTCGATCACGTCGACGTTCTCGCAGCCGCCGTAGTAGCGCCGGCCGGGGTAGCCCTCGGCGTACTTGTTCGTCAACACCGAGCCCTGCGCCTGGAGCACCGACACCGGCGTGAAGTTCTCCGAGGCGATCATCTCCAGCGTGCTCTGCTGCCGGTGCAGCTCGGCGGCGACGGCGTTCGCGACCTCCGGGTCGAACTCCGCGAGGGAGGTGTTGAAGTGCTCGGACATGTGTGGGTCTCTCCCTTAGCTGGATCGCTTGTAGAAGGGCAGTGCGACGACTTCGACCGGCTCGTGCTTGCCCCGGACGTCGACGGACAGCGGGGTACCGGGTTCGGTGTTGCCCACGGTGACGTACGCCATGGCCACGGAGTACCCGAGGGTGGGCGAGAGCGCGCCGCTGGTGACCTCGCCGATCGGGTTGCCGGACGCGTCCAGCACGGGGTAGCCGTGCCGCGGCGCGCGGCGCGAGGTGGTCTTCAGGCCGACCAGGACCTGGTCCACGCCCTGTTCGGCGACGGTGGCGAGGGCGTCGCGGCCGACGAAGTCGCCCGGCTTGTCCAGCTTCACCACCCGGCCGAGGTTCGCGTGGAACGGCGTGTGGTCGCGGCCCAGCTCGTTGCCGTACAGCGGCATGCCCGCCTCCAGCCGGAGGGTGTCGCGGCAGCCGAGGCCGGCGGGCTTGAGGTCGTGCGGCGCGCCCGCTTCCAGGAGCGCCTGCCAGACGTGGGCGGCGTCGTCCGGCGCGACGAACAGCTCGAAGCCGTCCTCGCCGGTGTAGCCGGTGCGGGCGAGCAGGACCGGCTTGCCCGCCACCTCGGTCGGGTACGAGGCGTAGTACTTGACCGAGGCCAGGTCGGTGGGCGTGAGGCCGGCGAGGATGGCGGTGGACTCCGGGCCCTGCACGGCGAGCAGCGCGTAGTCGGTGGACTTGTCCTCGACGGTGGTGTCGAAGCCCTTCGCGCGCTCGACCAGCGCCTGGTGGACGACCGAGGCGTTCGAGGCGTTGGCGACGACGAGGTACTCCTGGTCACCGGTGCGGTAGACGATCAGGTCGTCGATGACGCCGCCGTCAGCCTCGCAGATCATCGTGTACCGGGCCCGGCCGACGCCGATCGCGGACGCGTGGCCGACCAGGGCGTGGTCCAGCGCGGCGCCCGCCTGGGGGCCGGTGAGCAGGATCTCACCCATGTGGGTCAGGTCGAACAGGCCCGCCGACGTGCGCACCGCGTGGTGCTCGGCCAGCTCGCTGTCGTAGCGCAGCGGCATCCGCCAGCCCGCGAAGTCGGTGAACATGGCGCCCAGCGCCTCGTGTTCGGCGTGCAGGGGCGTGCGGCGGCTTTCCATCAGGCGGGCCCTCCCTGGGTGCGGACATGGCGACGGCGCCGACCGGTCGGGTCGGCGGGCGGCACGTCCGAGAGATTCACGAGCGAAAGGATGACACGGTCCATCGGAGACTCCTCGTCGAGTGAGCCTCCCCCTCTGCCATGAGCCTGAGAGCTTCGCCGCCCGGTGAGGGCGGCTTGCACCGTGGGCGAGGCGCACCGGGTGCGCCTGCTTTCCAGAGTTGCCTTCGTCGGGCGGTACCTGTGCCTGAGAGATTCCGGGGAGGAGTTGCTCCTTCGGCGCCCCGGTCGGGGACTCTCCCGCTCGACATCGACGGCCGTGTTCAGTTGGTACCGCCAGACGCTAGGGGTGCCCGCCGGGTGGGGTCAACCCCGGTCACAGGCTCTTCTCGGCCCGGACGCTCTCGACGACCTTGCGCTCGGCGTAGAACGACACGAACGGGATCGTGCCCGCGAGCAGCACCAGGACGGTGCCCTTGATCGACCAGCGGGCCTTGAGCGCGAGGTCGACGGTGAGCACCAGGTACACCGCGTACAGGAAGCCGTGGACGGGGCCGACGACCTGCATCATGCCCTCGTTGTCGCCCGCGTACTTGGCGATCATGGCGACCACGAGCAGCAGCAGGCCGACACCGACCACGTAAGCCATGAACCGGAACCTGCTCAACGCGCCGCTCATCGCCCTACCTTCACCTCACCGCTGGTCCCGCGCGTTGAGTTCGGCGAGCATACGGTTGTAGGCCGCGAGCTCTTCGTCCTCGTCGTCGTGCACGGGTGTTCTGACGGGCTCAACGGTAACGACCGGCCGCGACGGCTCGACCACCGGCTCCGGCGCGACGGCGGGCACGTCGGCGGCCTCGGCCTTGCGGCGGGCGTCCAGCCTGCGGATGCGCCACACCATGAACGCGGGGAAGAGGCCGAACAGCGGCCACTGGAAGACGTAGCCGAGGTTCTGGAACGTGCCACCGGCCTGCGAGAACCGCTCCCACTGCCAGTAGGCCAGGCCGCAGCACACGACCAGCGACGCCAGGCACACGGCGACGATGGCCAGCCGCTGGGGAGTGATGAGGCCTCGCACGCCTCAAGAGTACTTCGTACTTCACACGGGGCTGGGGCTCCCCGCACAGGAGCCCGCCCCTCGGAAAGGTGAGGGCTCCAAGACCGCAGGAGCCCGCCCCGACTCGTCGGACCTAGGCCACGCCGTCCCGGCGTTGCCTCTGCAGCCTGGCCACGCACCAGGCCGCCGCGCTACCCCGACGCAGGTGCTGGAGCACCGTCATCGGGCCGAGGCGACGACCGAGGTCGGCGGGGGTGAGCCCGGCCGCCCGGTAGTCCAGAGCGCGCTGGTCCAACGGGCTGATGCCCGCGTCCCACCACTGCTCCGCCTCGGACAGGTCACCCACCAGCTGCCAGTAGCTGGCGGCGGCCGCGAGCAGGGCCTCGGGCACCTCGGGCGCCCGCTTCCGCATCGCCGCCACGTACGCCGGATCCGCGGACTCGACCTTCACCAGGCCGCGGGGACCGCCATTCGCCCGCTGCACGGGGATCCCCGGCGCGGACGGCGGGGCTTCCGCGAGCCACGCGTCCTTGATCCGGTTCACCTCCTGCAGCTCGGCGTCGTCCGAGCGCTCAGCCGCCCACTGCCGCAACAGCTCGTCGACTCCGGAGTCCTCGACCATTCTGCCTCCTCATCGGTCGAAGATCAGCCAATGCGACGCACCGTATTAGCGGGTACCGACAACCGCTAGACCCCGGTTTGTCTAAAACCCTGTTACCAGGGCGTTATAGCCCTCATTCCACCCGTACGGTGCAACGGCCGGGGCGCATAGTCACCGATCGTGACCGCACTGAGCGGAGTTGGTGGGAGTGCGGCGGGTGATCTAGGCGAAGAGGCTGCGGACGAAGGTGATGATCGACTCGGCGCCGGACTGGAGCCACCCGAGCGCGGTCCTCACCGCCTCGGCGGACTCGTTCGGCTGGGTGATCAGGAGGAACAGCACCAGCGCGACCGCCGCCAGCGTCACCACCTTCTTGACGTTCACTGATCGCTCTCCGTCCGTATCACTGGGCAGGGCGGCCGGGCGCCGCTCCGGTCGTGTCAACGGCCATGGTCCCTCATTCACCCGGATGATGACGGTCGAACCCGCCGCCATCGCCCGACCGGCGGTCGGATCGACCACGCAACCAGGCTGGAACCATCTCGACTGTCACTCGAACGGACGATCAAGGGGACCTGTGGTCCCGCCGATCACCAAGGTACGGGCAGTCGCCCACCCCCCAGGCACGGACACCGAGGTTCCAGGACACGTTCATCTCTTCGCCGCCCATCACCTGATTGCGCCGACGCACGCACCGAGCGTGACAAAGGTCGATGAGGGCTGCCAGTCAATTCCGGTCCCCCTTCAGGTGATTTACCGCGCCCTTTTCCAGACCAATCGGGTACCGGTCACCTCAGGCGACGACCCCGGACCGCCGCAGCCCCGCGATCTCGTCCTCCCCCAGCCCCAGTTCACCCAGCACGGCGACCGTGTGCTCGCCCACCGCGGGCGGCGGACCCGGCGTGCCGGCGGGCGTCCGCTCGAACCGCGGCGCCGGCGCGGGCTGCGCCACCCCGTCCACCTCGACGAACGTCCCCCGCCGCGCGTTGTGCCCGTACCCGGGCGCCTCGCCGGGAGCCAGCACGGGCGCCAGGCACGCGTCGGTGCCCTCCGCGAGCGCCGCCCACTCGTCCCTCGTCCGGGTGGCCACCGCGGCGGCGATGCGTGACCGCAGCTCCGGCCAGTTCGCCGGGTCGTGCCGGCCGGGCAGCCCGGCGTCGGCCAGGCCGAGCACGACCAGCAGCTCGGCGTAGAACTTCTCCTCCAGCGCCCCGATGCTGACGAACCTGCCGTCCGCGGCCTCGTACACGTCGTAGAACGGCGCGCCGCCGTCCAGCAGGTTCTCCCCGCGCGCACCGGGCCAGGCGCCGGCCGACGACATGCCGTGCAGGAACGTGGTCAGCAGCGCCGCGCCGTCGACCATGGCCGCGTCCACCACCTGCCCGCGCCCGGACCTCTCCCGCTCGTACAGCGCGGCCAGCACGCCCAGCGCCAGCAGCAGCCCACCGCCGCCGAAGTCGCCGACGAGGTTCAGCGGCACGGTCGGCGGCGCACCGGCCCGGCCGATCGGCTCCAGCGCCCCCGCCACCGCGATGTAGTTGATGTCGTGCCCGGCGCGGTCGGCCAGCGGGCCGTCCTGCCCCCAGCCGGTCATCCGCCCGTAGACCAGTCGCGGGTTGCGGGCCAGGCACTGCGCCGGCCCGATGCCCAGCCGTTCGGTCACCCCCGGCCGGAAGCCCTCGACCAGCACGTCGGACCCGGCGACCAGGCGGAGCACCAGCTCGGCGCCCTCCGGTCGGCGCAGGTCCACGCCGATCGACCGCCGCCCGCGCCCGAGCAGCGGCACCTCGGTACCGCCGCCGACGCGGTCCACCCGGACCACCGACGCGCCGAGGTCGGCCAGCACCATGCAGCCGAACGGGGCGGGCGCGAGGCCCGCCAGTTCGACGACCTTGAGCCCTTCCAGCGGTCCAGGCATGTCAGAGGGACCTCGCGATGATTTCCTTCATGATCTCGTTCGTCCCGCCGTAGATCTTCTGCACGCGGGCGTCCGCCCACGCGCGCGCGATCGGGTACTCGGTCATGTAGCCGTAGCCGCCGAACAGCTGCACGCACTCGTCCACCACCTGGCACAGCCGTTCGGTGGCCCACCACTTGGCCATCGCCGCGGTGGGCACGTCGAGGCGGCCCGCCAGGTGGTCCTGCACGCACTCGTCCACGAAAGCCCTGGTCACGCGGGCCTCGGTGGCGCACTCGGCGAGCTTGAACCGGGTGTTCTGGAACTTGATCAGCTCGCGGCCGAACGCCGTGCGGTCCTTGACGTAGGCCAGCGTGAGGTCCACCGCCGCCTCGATGCCCGCCACGGACGCCACCGCGATGATCAGCCGCTCCTGCGGCAGCTGCTGCATCAGCTGGATGAACCCCTGACCCTCGCCGGTGCCCAGCAGGTTCGCCGCGGGCACGCGCACGTCGTCGAAGAACAGCTCGGCGGTGTCCTGGCCGTGCATGCCGACCTTGTCCAGCACCCGGCCGCGGCGGAAGCCCCGGGCCTGCGCGGTCTCCACGACCAGCAGCGAGATGCCCGTCGCGCCCTGGCCGGGGTCGGTCTTGGCGACCACGATGACCAGGTCGGCCTGCGCGCCGTTGGTGATGAACGTCTTCGAACCGGACAGCACGTACTCGTCGCCGCGCCGCAGTGCCCGCGTCTTGATGTTCTGCAGGTCGGAGCCGCCGCCGGGCTCGGACATGGCGATCGCGCCGACGTACTCGCCGGACGCCATCTTCGGCAGCCACCGCTGCTTCTGCTCTTCGGTGCCGTAGGCGTTGATGTAGTGGGCGACGATGCCGCTGTGCACGCTGTTGCCCCAGGCGCTGTCACCGCACCGGGCCTGCTCCTCCAGCAGCACTGCCTCGTGCGCGAACGTGCCGCCGCCACCGCCGTACTCCTCGGGGATGGACAGGCAGAGCAGGCCGACCCCGCCCGCCTTGGTCCAGAAGTCCCGGTCCACCTGCTTCTGCGCGGCCCAGCGCTCCTGGTGCGGGACCGCCTCCCTCTCGAAGAACGTCCGGGCCAGCTTGCGCAACTGGTCCAGGTCCTCGGTCATCCATGCGGAACGGCGAGTTGGCATGACACCGACGTTCCCACCGGCCGGCCCGCACCGCCATGACCGCAGCGCGCCAGGGTGACGCGTGATCGTGAGCGCAAATGTCAGAACCTTGGGCCAGACTGGTGGCATGCGACTGCGGCGGCTCGGGCCGGACGACTGGGCGACGTGGCGCGGCATCCGGTTGACCGCGCTGGGCAGCGACGCGGCGGCGTTCGGCTCGACGCTGGCGGTGGAGCGGGAGTTCGACGAGGCGCGGTGGCGGGAGCTGTTGGCGCCGGAGCGCGGGGTGAAGGTCGTCGCGGAGGACCCGGACCCGGTCGGGCTGGTCGCCGGTGTGCCGCACGAAGTTCACTCGGACGCGTTGTACCTGTACTCCATGTGGGTCAAGCCCGAGTTCCGGCGGCGTGGCGTGGGCGAGGCGCTGGTGGGCGACGTGCTGGCGTGGGCGCGTGAGCACGGGTGGTCGCGGGTGCGGTTGCGCGTGTTCCAGGACAACGAGACGGCCCGGCGGCTGTACGCGCGGCTCGGGTTCGTCGGCGAGGGCGAGACCATGGACCGCCCGCTCACGACGGTGAGCTAATAAGTCACCTCGCGCGGTCATGGGCAGGGTCGGCAGCGGTGGTTACCGTTGAGTACATGAGCGAAGCCTTGATCTTCGACGCGGTGCGCACACCGCGTGGCAGGGGAAAGCGCGGATCGCTGCACAGCGTCAAGCCGATCACCCTCGCCTCCGGGGTGCTCGCGGCGCTGGCGCGGCGCAACGACCTGGACACCTCCGCGGTGGACGACGTGGTGTTCGGCGTGGTGTCGCCGGTCGGCGAGCAGGGCGCGGACATCGCCCGCACGGCGGTGCTGGCGGCCGGCTGGGACCTGCGGCCGGCGGGCGTGCAGCTCAACCGGTTCTGCGCGTCCGGCCTGGAGTCGGTGAACCTGGCCGCGGCCAAGGTCGCGTCCGGGTTCGAGGACCTGGTGGTGGCGGGCGGCGTCGAGTCGATGTCGCGGGTGCCGATGGGCTCGGACGGCGGCGCGTGGATGGCCGACCCGGAGACCAACATGGCGGTCAACTTCGTGCCGCAGGGCGTGAGCGCGGACCTGATCGCCACGCTGGAGGGGTTCAGCCGCGAGGACGTGGACGCCTTCGCGCTGCGCTCGCAGCAGCGGGCGACGCTGGCCCGGGACAAGGGGTACTTCGACCGGTCGGTGGTGGCCGTGGTCGACCAGAACGGCTCGGTCGTGCTCGACCACGACGAGGCGATCCGTCCGGAGACCACGCTGGAGGGGCTGGGCAAGCTCAAGCCGAGCTTCGCGTTCCACGGCGAACTGGGCTTCGACGCCGTGGCCATCGACCGGTACCCGACCGTGGAGCGCATCGACCACGTCCACACGCCGGGCAACTCGTCGCAGATCGTGGACGGCGCGGCGGCGATGCTGATCGGCAACGAGCGCGTCGGCCGTGAGCTGGGCCTGACGCCCCGCGCGCGGATCATCGCCACCGCGGTCGTCGGCTCCGAGCCCACGATCATGCTCACCGGTCCCGCCCCGGCCGCGCGCAAGGCGCTGGACAAGGCGCGGCTGACCGTCGAGGACATCGACCTGTTCGAGATCAACGAGGCGTTCTCGTCGGTCGTGCTGAAGTTCCAGCGCGAGCTGGACCTGCCCGACGACAAGGTCAACGTCAACGGCGGCGCGATCGCGATGGGCCACCCGCTGGGCGCGACCGGCTGCATGATCCTGGGCACCCTGCTCGACGAGCTGGAGCGCCGGGACCTGCGGCGCGGGCTGGCCACGTTGTGCGTGGGCGGCGGCATGGGCATCGCGACGATCATCGAGAGGGTCTGATGGCTATCCACTTCGAGCGGGATGACGAGGGGGTCGTCACCCTCACGATGGACATGTCCGGTTCGGCGAACGTGATGAACGCCGAGTACCACCAGGACATGGGCGCGGCGGTCGCGCGGCTGGAGGCCGAGCGCGACGACATCACCGGTGTGGTGCTGACGTCGGCCAAGAAGACGTTCTTCGCCGGTGGCGACCTGAACGTGCTCATCCAGATCACGCCCGGGAACGCCGCCGAGGCGCTCGGGTTCCTGGAGGAGATCAAGGGCCAGCTTCGGCGGTTGGAGCTGCTCGGCAAGCCGGTCGTCGCCGCGATCAACGGCAGCGCACTCGGCGGTGGCCTGGAGATCGCGCTGGCGTGCCACCACCGGGTGGTGCTGGACGACGACAAGATCAAGCTGGGGCTGCCCGAGGCGACGTTGGGCCTGCTGCCCGGAGGCGGCGGCGTGACCCGGATGGTGCGGCTGCTCGGCGTGCAGCCGGCGTTGCCGCTGCTGATGGAGGGCAAGCAGCTGCGGCCGGCGCGGGCGTTGCAGGCCGGGATCGTGCACGAGCTGGCGTCCTCGCGCGAGGAGCTGATCGCCAAGGCGCGGGCGTGGATCAAGGAGAACCCGGCGCCGCAGCAGCCGTGGGACAAGCCGGGGTACACCGTGCCGGACGTGCGGGTCGGCGACCCGAACCTGTACGGGCTGCTCGCCGCCGCGCCCGCCGTGCTGCGGAAGAAGACGCACGGGGTGTACCCGGCGCCGGAGAAGGTGCTGGCCGCCGCGGTCGAGGGCGCGCTGGTGGACTTCGACACGGCGTTGAAGGTCGAGGCGCGGTACTTCGTGGAGCTGGCGTCGGGCCAGGTCTCCAAGAACATGATCAACACGTTCTGGTTCCAGCTGAACGAGATCAACGCGGGCGGGTCGCGGCCGGCCGGGGTCGAGCGGTCGAAGGTGACCAAGGTCGGCGTGCTCGGCGCGGGCATGATGGGCGCGGGCATCGCCGAGGTCAGCGCCAAGGCCGGGATCGAGGTCGTGCTCAAGGACGTGACGCTGGAGGGCGCGCGGCGGGGTGCCGGTGACACGCCGGGCATCACGCCGACCGACTCCGACGCCGACCTGGCGGGCTGCGACCTCGTGATCGAGGCCGTGTTCGAGAACCGGGAGCTGAAGAACAAGGTGCTGCCGGCCGCGGAGACGGCGGCGTTGCCGGACGCGGTGATCGCGTCGAACACGTCGACGTTGCCGATCACCGGGCTGGCGTCGGCGGTGGGTGATCCCTCGCGGTTCATCGGGCTGCACTTCTTCTCGCCGGTGCCGAAGATGCGGCTGGTGGAGATCATCCGCGGGGAGAAGACGTCGGACGAGACGTTGGCGCGGGCGTTCGACTACGTGCTGCAGATCGGCAAGACGCCGATCGTGGTGAACGACAGCCGCGGCTTCTACACGTCGCGGACGTTCGGCACCTACGTCACCGAGGCCGTGTCGATGGTGGCGGAGGGCGTGTCACCGGCGTTGATCGAGAACGTCGCCCGTCGCGCGGGCATGGCCGTGGGCCCGCTGGCGGTGTCCGACGAGGTCACGCTGACGTTGCAGCTCAAGATCCGGGACCAGGCGCTGGCCGACGACCCGGCCGCGGCCGGCGCCCTGGCCGACCACCCGGCGTTCAAGGTGCTGGAGGAGCTGGTCGCGGAGGGGCGCACGGGCAAGTCCGGCGGTGCCGGGTTCTACGAGTACCCGGAGGGCGGCAGGAAGTTCCTGTGGCCGGGCCTGTCCCGGTACGCGCGGGCCGACGCGGGCGTGACCGAGCGGGACGTCGAGGACCGGTTGCTGTTCATCCAGTCGCTGGAGACCGTGCGGTGCCTGGACGAGGGGGTGCTGACGTCGATCGGTGATGCGAACGTGGGCTCGGTGTTCGGGTTCGGCTTCGCGCCGTGGAGCGGCGGCACCGTCCAGTTCGTCAACTCCTACGGCCTCACCGAGTTCGTGGAGCGGGCGGACTACCTGGCCGACACCTACGGCGAGCGCTTCCGCCCACCGACCTCCCTCCGCGACCGCGCCACCCGCAACACCCCCTTCTAACCCACCCCCGAGAGTCCTACGTTCAAGCGTCGAGAGTCCAACGTTCAGGCACCCCGAATTCAACGCTCAGCGCAGGTGCTTCCGGTGCTGAGCGTTGAATTCAGGTGCTCCGAACGTTGGACTCTCGCGGCGCGAACGTAGGACTCTCGCGGTGGGCGCAGGTCAGGCGGTGGCGCGGGGGCGTTCGGGGAAGGCGGTGGTCACCTCGGTCCGTTGGGTTGTGCCGTTGACCGTCAAGGCGATGGTGATCCGGCCAGGGCGGAGGGCGGCCAGGGTTCCGGTGTCGGGGTCGAGCCACGCGACGTGCCACGGGCGCAGGCCGGAGGCCGGGCCGATGTGCAGGTTCAGCGAGCCCGACCAGTCCGCGGTCACGGGGTAGGCGACGGGGACCTGGCGGCTGCCCTGGGTGATGGAAGCCGTCACGTTGGTCGGGCTGCCGATGCGGGTGGTGGGCTCGGCGGTCAGGGTAAGGCCGTCCACGTGCGGGCGGATCTCGGCGGCCAGCCAGGAGTCACCGAGACGCGGGTCGACGCCCAGCATGGTCCAGCCGGTGAAGCCACCGCGACCGGCCTCGCCCGCGGGCGCCTTGCCCGAGTTGCCGTTGATCAGGTACGGCACGCCGTCCACCCGCGAAGCGTGGAACAGGCCCACGTGGGCGCCGATGAACGCCGCACCCTTGCCGGTCGTCCGCCGGAACCCGGCCAGCCAGTCCTCGACCACGTCGGCCTCCATCCGGTCGGTCAGTTGGCTGCCCTTCGTCGGCGTCGGGTCGCGCGGCGGGTGGTGCTCCATCACCACGACCGAGTGCACGGCGGAGTGGTCGCGCAACGCGTCACGCAGCATCACGGCCTGGTCGAACCCACCACCGCGCAACGTCCCGGTGGACGAGTCCAGCAGCACGAACCGGGTGCCCTTGTGGTCGAACACCCGGTTGGTCGCGCCGAACTCGCGCCGGAAGTTCTCGATCGTGCCCGGACCCATGATCTCGTGGTTGCCCGGCACGTAGTACCAGGGCAGCTCGTCGCCGAGCTCCTCGGTCAGCACCCGACGCGCCAACGCCAGGTCCGCGGGCGACGCCTCGTCCACGAAGTCACCGTTGACCACCAGGAAGTCCGGCCGCTGCGCCTTGATCTCGCGCAACGTCCGCCGTGCCGCGCGGACCAGTTCGCTGTCCGGGTTGCGCGCCACGAACTGCGCGTCGGACATCACCGCGAACCGCCACGGCCGGTCCGCCACCGTGCCGTCCCGCACCACGAACCGGTCCGCCGGCTCCGACACCACCGGCAGCTCCACCGCGGGCGGCACCTTGGCCACGATGTCGTCCACGACCACCTCACCGGTGTACTGCCGGTCCGCCTTGGTCTCGATCGTGTAGAACCTGTTCACCCGCAAGGGGAACGCGAGCTCGGACGGCACCGGCACCTCCAGGTACCGCCACCCCGTCCACGTGATGTACGGCCCGTAGAGCGAGCGGCTCAGCCCCGACGAGTCGGTGACGGTGAACGCCGTCCACTCGCCGCGACCGTGCCCGTAGACCCACGCGCCCAACGCCAGCGGCTGCCCCTGCACCTCGATCGGCCGCGGCGGGATCGCGTAGGCCGTCCGGGTGCCGGTGGACTTGGCGAAGTCGTACGTCATCCGCAGCCCGGCCCCGGTGCGCCCCTCGGCCACCGGCGCCACCGAGCCCGAGCCGCGCGCCGACCCGAACGTCCACGAAGCGCCGTCGTCGAAGCCGGCGATCAGCCGCTCCTCCAGCCCCACGGTCACCGGCACGCGCACCACGTGCGACCCGACGCGCGCCACCACCGTCGTCGCACCCGGCTTCACCGCCGTGACGCGCAACGAGCCGTGGTCACCGGGCACGATGTCGATCACGGACCGGTCGTAGTCCAGCGCCACGTCCGCGGGTTCGATCGGCGCGGTGAACCCGTCACGGTCCCGGCCGACCACGCCGAACCGGTTGGTGCCGCCCACCTCGGGCAGGCTGAGCCTGGTGGTGGTCGCGGACAGCCCGGCCAACGCGCCGAGCACGGTCAGCTCGACCTCGCCGGTCACGCCGCCGCGCTGCGCCACGGCCGTCGTCGTGCCCGGCCGCAGGGCGTGGAACACGCCGTCGTGATCCACCCGGCCCACGTCGGCACGGGCGGTGCGCCAGCGGTGCGCGTCGTCTTGCACCGGGCCGTACGTCTCGTCGTGCCCTTCGGCCACCAGCCGCCGGGTCAGCCCCGGGAACACCCGGTCGGGGTGACCGCCCGGCACGGGTCCGACCCCGGCGCGCCACGCGGGTCGATCGCGGTCCGCACCCAGAAGCCGGTCAACGAGCCGCTGCCCGTCGGCGCGTAGAGCGCGAGCCCGTTCGGCACGGGCCGCTCACCGCCATCGGATGGGGTGTTCTCCACCGACACGGTGTCCGCACCGGGCGTGCGGGCCAGCAGGGTGGACGAGCCGCCGCCGTCGAGGTTGAGCGCGTTGTGCGCGCCCATCTCCTTCAGGATCGAGGCCACGTCCTGGAGGTTGAGCCCGAGCAGGTAGGCGCCCTGGCGGCCGTCCACGGTGAGCAGGAACATCTTCTTGCCGTCCGCGGAGAACCCGACCGCCGTGCGGGGGTGCAGCGGGTCGGCGGGTGCGACGACCTCGCCGTCCTTGAGCAGCAGCTGGTTGCCGCCGATCGCGGCACGCAGCGCGCTGCCGTCGTCGGCCTTCGTGGTGTGCTCCACGGTGATCCGCTCGCCGACGCCCACCGCGGCGAGCGCGTCGGCACCCGCCTCCCGGCCGACGAGCACCTGGCCGTCCGCGGGGATCGGGTCGTCGCCCGCGCGGTCGCGCCGCTCGGTGACCACGCCCGCCCGCACGACGAGCTCGGTCACCCGGGACGCCCCCTGCACCGCCCGCGACCTGCTGTACGAGCCCCAGATCGGGTCGAACAGCCCCACCCCGCCCGACTCGACGGCGGCACTGTTGAGCTGGTGCAGCCGGATCGAGGAGCCGTCCGCGCGGGTGATCCTGCCGTCGAAGAACACCTCCATCACCCGGCCGACGCCCGCCGCGTCCAGGCCGACCGCGCGGCGGTGCCCGGCGACGGGCGACTTGACCGTGCGGCCGTCCTGCACGCCGACGCCGCGGGGTGCGTTGGAGTTGTTGATGTCGAAGAAGTCGCCGTTGACGGCGGCGACCGCGCGGGTCCGGTTCGCCTGGGCGGACAGCGGTTCGGCGGCGGCGACGTGCCCGGGGTGCAGGTAGTCGACCTTCGTGCCCGCGGTGAGGTCGACGGTGAGCGCGTCGCCGCGGATCCAGCCGCCGGCGCCGCCGGGCTCGTACCAGTCGAACGAGCTCAGCGACACGCCCGGCGCGACCGGGCGGGTGCTGCGGGCCGTCTCGATGCGGCGGGCCGGGTCGACGGCGGGTGCGACCGCGACGCCCGGCAGGTCGACCGCGGTGGTGGGCGGTGGCGGTTCGGCGTGCGCCGTGGGCGCGGCGGTCGCCAGGGCGAAGACGAGTGCCCCGGCCAGGGCGGCGGGGCGAGGGCGTGGGAACACGGGCACTCCCGCAGGGGTGGGGTGAGATTCTTACGCGATGTAAGTCCACCGTGTTGACGATTCGCCGGACACGGCCGTTCGGCCGCAGTTGACGACCCGATCGGCCGTCCGGCGAGGTCAGCTAACAGGGCCGGCCCGGTACGTACCAGGACTGGTGCCCGTCCACCGCTTGAACGCCCGGTGAAATGCGCTCGCCTCGGAGAAACCCAGCCGCAGCGCCAGTTCCTCCACCGACTCGCCGCCGCGCACCAGGCTCGCCACGGCCTGGTCGCGCAGCAACTGCTCCCGCACCTCGCGGAACGACGTGCCCTCGGCCGCCAGCTTGCGCCGCAACGTCGGCGCGCTCATCCCCAGCCGCGCGGCCACGTTCTCCAGCCCCACCACGCCACCGCCGAGCATCCGCCGCACCTGGCTCGACGCGTCCGCGCCGTAATCGCGCCGGGACAGCAACTCCGCAGGCGAATTGCGCAGGAACCGCCTCAACGCGGCTTCGTCCTGCACCACGGGCATCCGCAGGAATCGCGCGTCGAAGGTCAACGTGGTCGCGGGTGCGGAAAACCGCAGCGGGGCGCCGAAGATCAGGTGGTATTCCGCGCCGTGCGCCGGTTCGGGATAGGCCAGGTCCACCCCGCGCAACGGGATCCGCCTGCCGATCAGCCACGACGAGAACCGGTGCCACAGCACCAGCAGCGACTCCACCAGGAACCGGTCCGGGTCGTCGACGCCCGCCGCGGACAGGGTGAAGGCGGCCACGCCGTCGTGCTCGCCCAACGTCATCGCCGGCCGCACGTCGAACAGCCCGTAGAACGCGAGCCCGCGCCGCAGGGCGTCCTCCAGTGACGCGCAGTGCACGGCGAGCAGGCACATGGTCGGGAACGTGCCGCGCTTGCTCGGCTTCGGCCCCAGGCCCATGAACTCGTCGTCCAGCGCGTCCCACAGGGCCTGGACCAGCTTCGTGTACTGGGCGGGCGTGACGCGGGCGCGTTCGTCGGCGAGCAGTGCCTCGCTGATGCCCGCCGTCGCCAGCAGCCCGGCGACATCGTGACCACGCCGCACGGCGCCGCGCAGCGCGGCGTTGACGTAGTGGATGGCGATGGTCCTGGTGAGCATCACTCACAGTGTGCATCACGGTCACCGGCAGGCCGTGTGCGGCGGCGCGGAACGGGGAGAGAAAGCGCCGCGCCGCCGCCAACGGTGGCCCACCCCAGTGAGCCGGCTCCTCGTCGATGGGGCATCCGCCCGCCCACCAACGAGGGACGTTGTGGTGCCTACCACTCTATGTGGTCTAGACCAGATACGTCAATACGGCGAAAAGGCTATAAGTGGCCCAGACCACCGCGTATTTGTTTCGCCTATGTGTCAGCCCTGTTCCAGCGGCGCTACTCCGAAGCCCTCGGAAAACCTCTTGCACCAGATCACGACGCTGCGGACGGTGCTCAGGTCGAGCTCGGCGGGCACTTCGTAGACCTGGTTGCCGCGATTGGCCTTCAGTTTGCCGAGGTTCGTGAACCCGGAGTCGAACGCCGCTTCGGGCGAGTCTGCGGGCTTGTCCGACAGGTACACGTAGAGATCCGGACCGTCGCTGGTGTCCAGCGCCTCGAACTGCACGGCGCGCTTGCCGTCCGGCAGCTGGACCAACGTCGCGCTCCCGGTCGTGGTGTAGTCCAGGGAGCGGAACGGGCCGGAGGCCAGCGCGACCGGACCGGCGGGCGTCGTCGTCGTGGTCGGTGCCTGCGTCGTCGAGCCGACCGACGCCGTGGTCGTGGTCGTGGTCGTCGACGTCGGCAGCAACAGCGCCTCGTCGGCCGTCCGGTCGGTGAACAGCCGCCACGGCTGGAACAGGTACAGCCCCACCACCAGGGCGACCACCAGCACGCCGGCCACCCCGATCACCACTACCCGCTTGGACATCTCACGCCTTCCGGAAAGTCGTCCTGCCTACCGGACAACTCTGGCGAACCGGACGCCGGTGCGCGGGCGAAACCCGCTTACGAAGTTCTGACGTCTCCCGGTCCCGCGTTGTTAGGGTCGCCACGTGGGTGAACGGGCCGGGTTGGCGATCGTGTGCGCGCTCATGGTGGGCTGCGCCGCGTTCGGCCCGTTCCCGCACCCGGTGCCGCTGCTGTTCCTGGTCGCGGCGGTCGGGGCGGCCAACGCCGCGTTCCCGTTGATGTGCACGTTCGGGTCCGCGCTGCTGGGAGGGGTCGCGGCGGCCAGCATCGGGCTGGCCTCGGTGCCGTTCGTAACCTGCTCCTCGGACAAGTTCACGAACGTGTTCACCTGTACAGGTGACGCACCGACGTGGCACCTGACCGGCGCGGTGCTCGCGGCCGGGCTGTCCGGCGCCGGTCTCGTGCTGGCCCGCGCGCTGGGCACGGCGGCGCTGGAGCGCAGGCTCGCGGCCGGGCAGGCCCGGGGCGAACGCCGGTGAGCGTGACGTGGCGGCAGGTGGCGGCCTGGCGCACCCGCAGGCACGGCCTCGACGTGCGGCGACCCGCCGGTGAGGCGCTGGAGGTGGTGTCCCGGCTGTGCGGGCTGCACGCGCAGTTGATGTCGTCGGCCGGGGCGACGCTGCGCGCCCGCGTCGACGGGCTGCCGGACGACGCCGTCGAACAGGCCTTGTGGACCGACCGCGCGCTGGTCAAGACGTGGTCGATGCGCGGCACGCTGCACCTGCTGCCCGCCGCCGAGTACCCGCTGTGGCAAGCCGGGTTCGCCACCTACCGGCACTACCGGCCCACCGGGTGCGGGCGGGGGACGTCGAAAGTTTGCGCACGGCGGAACCGGTGCGGACCGCGCGACTGCTGCCCGCGTTCGACCAGTACGTCGTCGCGGCAACACGCCACGCCACCCACCTTCTCGATGGTGGGACGCCCGAAATGGTGTACCGACCGCAGGGATGGCTGTCCCCGGTACTCATGGTGAACGGGATGCGGGCCGGGGTCTGGTCGCAGGAGCGCACGGGCGGCCGGACGACCGTCACCGTGGAGCCGTTCCGCTCGTTGTCCGCTGCGGCACGGAAAGCCGTGCTCAGCGAGGTGGACCGGATACCGGGCCCGATCGAGGTGCACTGGGCCGGGTGAGCCGGTCCGCCGGGCGGTACTGTTCAGCTGCTGACCGTTGCGCCACAAGTACGTTCTGTTAGGAGGCTTGCTGTGCGGGTGCTGTGGGCCACGTGCGGCTTGGCCGTGGCGGCGTCGGCGCTGATCGGTGTCCTCATCGGGGTGTACCTCGACGGGGTGAAGGACGAGCAGCAGGCCGAGACGCCCGCCTCGACGTGGATCACCGGTCGGCCGTCGACCGTCGGCAGCTCCACCACGCCGCCGAGCGCGGTCACCACGGACGCCTTGTCGTCGCCGCGGAGTTCGACCACCACGGTTCGGACCACCACGACGACGCCACCGCCGGCCGCACCGCCGCCACCGCCGGAGACGACGGCCGAGGCGCCGCCGACGACGACCACCACGACCAGGGTGAAGAGCACCGAGTGGCCGTGCAGCCCGATCAACCCGCTGCCGCCACCGCACTGCCGGGACTGACCGCGCGGCGGCGATCCCTCACGTCGCCGAAACGCCCACGTCCCCGTCCCGCAACGTGGGCCGAGCAGCCTGGTCGCATGGACACCACACCGAAGACCTGGCGACTGCGCGTGGAGCTGGACGACAGTCCCGGCGCCCTGGCTCGGGTGACCATCCGGCTGGCGCACCAGGACTGCAACGTGCTGGCCCTGTCCGTGATGCCGGTGCCCGGCGGCGTCCTCGACGAACTCGTGGTCCAGGCCGGGCCGGGCGTGCTGCCCGCCGACCTGGTCGACGCGGTGCGGGCCGAGGGCGGCCGGTGCGTCGGCATCACCGCCGCCGACGTGCGCGACCTGGTCGACGCGCCGACCGCGGCACTGCGCGCCGCCGCGCGGGCCCTGCGCGACCCGAGCACGGTCGCCGAGGCGCTGCGCACCGTCCTGGGCGCCGACTCGGTCACACTCGAGCCCACCGATCCACCGATCCACGACTCCGCAACCGACCACCACCGCGAGGTCGCCTCGCCCGCCGTCTGCGGAGCAGCGGCGATCAAACGCGGCTGGGCACCGTTCACGCAGGTGGAGCTTGCCCGCGGGCAGGCGTTGCTGGACCTGCTGGCCGCCCACGGCGTGACGACGCCCCAGCCGACCGCGCTGCTGACCGACGACGGCATGGCGCTGGTGCTGCGGCCCGGCCGCGCGGGCGACGAGGACGCGGTCGCCGAGCTGCACTCGCGGTGCTCGATGGGCACCCTGTTCAACCGCTACCACGCGGGCCTGCGGACCGTGCCCAGGCGGTGGCTGCACCGGCTGCTCAGCCCGCCCCGCGGCACCACCGTGGTGGCCCAGTGCGCGGATCGGGTGGTCGCCCTCGGGCAGCTCATCCCGATGTCCACTCCGGACAGCGCCGAGGTGTCGTTGCTGGTGGAGGACGGTTGGCAGGGCCGCGGCGTGGGCACCGCGCTGCTCGGTGCGCTGGCCGGCGCGGCACGGGCGGACGGGCGGCGCGAGCTGGTCGGCTGGTGCCTGCCCGAGGAGAGCGGGCTGGTCCGCACCGCGGCCCGCGCCGGGCTGCCGACCTCGGTGCGACGCGAGGACGGGTTGCTGCGCGTGTCGATCGCCACCGAGGGTGCGCGGGTCACCGGTCCGGGTCCTGTTGAGAGCGCTTCCCGGCAGGTCGCCTCCAGCTAAGCTGGGTTCGTAGGGCGATCGTCGAGGAGTGGTGCTCGTGTCGGTTCAATCGCACTCAGGCGCGCGGCCCACGCTGGAGGACGTGGCGGCGAAAGCCGGCGTTTCCCGGGCGACCGCGTCACGGGTGCTCAACGCGTCGCCCAGGGTGAGCCCGGAGGCGCACGAGGCGGTCACGGCGGCGGTGATGGAGCTGGGCTACCAGCCGAACCAGGCCGCCCGGGCGCTCGTGACCAGGCGTTCCGGCGCGGTGGCGGTGGTGTTCTCCGAGCCCGAGCCGAAGATCTTCGACGACCCGCACTTCGCCTGGCTGATCCGTTCGGCCGCACGGTCGCTGGCCGACGCGGACGTGCAGATGGTGCTGATGCTGGTGCACTCGCCGCAGGACCAGGCCCGCGCCGAGCGGTTCCTGGCGGGCGGGCACGTGGACGGCGCGCTGCTGTTCGCGCCGCACAAGGGCGACCAGCTGCCGACCGTGGCGCGCAAGCTGCCGCTGCCGGTGGTGTACGCGGGCCGGCCGTGGGGCTCGCTGCGCGGCATCCACACCGTGGACCACGACAACGAGGGCGGCGGGCTGCTGGCCACCGAGCACCTGATCTCGTTGGGGCGCAAGAAGATCGTCTCGGTGACGGGTCCGCTGGACGAGCACTCGGCGATGGACCGGCTGGCCGGCTGGCGCACGGCGGTCGGCGCGGACGACGAGACCACGGCGTTGATGACGGCGGACGGCGGCTTCTCCCGCGAGGGCGGCCGCAAGGCGATGGAGGCGCTGCTGGCCCGGGTGCCGGACCTGGACGCGGCGTTCGTGGCGTCCGACCACATGGCGGCCGGTGTGCTGGACGCGTTGCGCGAGGCGGGCAAGCGGGTGCCGGAGGACGTCGCCATCGTCGGGTTCGACGACCACCCGATGATCGCGCCGCACACCACGCCGTCGCTGACCAGCGTGCGGCAGGACACCAGCGCCCAGGTCCGCCACATGGTCACCCACCTGCTCCGGCTCCTGCGCGGCGAGTCCATCCGCGCGCGACGCGAGGTCCTGCCCACCGTCCTGGTGCGCCGCGAGTCCTCCTGACCCGGGCCACCGAGCGGGGACCCCTCGACGGAGGGATCCCCGCTCGGTCCTCCCACCGGCTCTAAGGGCTCGGCTTGGTGGGAGGGGGTATGTGCGTGATGGTCAGCGACGGGTTGGAGGCAGTGCCCGGTGGCACGCTGTCCCCCTCTTCCACGTCGCGGCAACCGGTGGCGACCGCCAGGACCGCCAGGGCGATCACGGCGACCGGGACGGTTCGGGCCATGGTCCCGATGCTATCCCCGGGTGGCGGCTCAGTCACAGGTGAACGGGCTGACCTGGGCGCAGGCCGCGGCGATGGGCGAGTAGAACAAGGTGCGCTGCGTGTCGTTCCCGCCCGAGATGATGCCGACCACCTGCGCGCCGGTTCCGGTGCTGTCCAGGATCACCGGGCCGCCGCTGTCGCCGGACTGGCTGAGCGGAGTGGTGGTCAGGGACTGGACGACGGACATGCCGCACGGGGTGACGCCGTCGTCCGCGTAGGTGACGCAGACGTTCGTGCGGACGAGCTCCCCCGCGCACCGCGTCCCGCTCACCGAGCCGTTGCCGCACACGCGCATCCCGGTGTAGGCGGAGGTGTTCTTGAACTGCGTCAGGTAGTTCTGCGTCGTGACGCCACCGTGGTACTGGCGGTTCGCGTACTTGGTCGTGCTGAGCGACTGGGCGTCGATGCGGTTGTTGCCCCACTGCGACGACACGACCGACCCGATCTCGTCGGAGTAGTAGATCAGGTTGGCGGCCTGGTCGAAGTAACCCTGGAGGATCTCCTGGCCGACGACGAAGCAGTGCCCGGCCGTGTACATGTGCGTCCTCGCGTAGTTGACCGAGGCGCTGCTGCACCAGCTGACCTGCCCCTCGTCCCACCGGATGATCCTGTTGCCGGTGTAGAACGGGAGGTGGTCGTACTCGCGGTCGGGGCCGGGGTAGGCCATCGCGTTCAGCTCGTCCACCCGGGATTTCGTGACCTTCACCGCCTTCACCGGCTCCCGCACCGGCACGACCGCCTTGTGGGTGGTGTTGCGGCCCTTCACGGTGACGACCGAGACCAGGTCGGCGTCGACCACCCCGGTGACGGACGCGGTGACCGACTCGGTGACGGACGCGGTGGCACCGGCGACGTCCTCGCCGACCTCGACCACGACCTTGCCCAGCTGCTCGTCCACGTACCAGGAGTTGACCGGTGACGTGGCCGCCGTCAACTCCTCGCCCACCTCGGCGAGGGCGTCGTTCAGCACGGCCAGCGAGGTCGGCCGCCGCTGGACCTCCACCGGTGCGGTGAAGGCCGAGGCCGCCCGGACAGGTGCCAACCGCCGCAGCGCACCGGTGCGCGGCGCGGCGTCGAGTCCTTCGGGGACGGCCACCACGAACCTGTTCCGGGCGCGGTCGAGCCAGAAGCCCGAGAAGTCCTGCGGGTGCTGTTCCACGTACGCGCGGACCGCGCCCGCGTCCTCTTCGGCCAAGACCCAGGCGACGTCGTTGCGCGGGTCGGGCGGCGCCGAGTTCGCGCCCGGTGCGAGCGCGGTCAACCCGAGTACGACTGCCGTGACGATGGTGAAGGCGCGTCTGTACGACACAGTTCCCCCGTGGTGTGTTCGCGTTCCGGCGGGATCGATCGTCGTCGGCGCCGGTCGCGGCGCGGTAGCACGCCGAACCGGGCGGACGATCTGCTTGCCTGGCAACGGTTTCCCGGCTGCGCGCCCGAAACCGCAACCGCGACCGACGCTAGCGCACGGTGGGGGTGGCACGCACTCGACCGCGTGCCGTCAACCGGATGGCCCAACAACGCGTGTCCCGCCGCCCGGACACGTCGACCGGGAGGGCCGCCCGAGCCGGACGGCCCTCCCGGACCGGATCAGGGCACGTCGTAGCCGTTCCCGGGGACGGCGTTGACGCCGATCACCTCGGCCAGCGTCCTGCCGCTGCGCTTCACCGTGCGCACCTGCGTGTCGTAGTCGACGTGCACGATGCCGAACCGCTGGCTGTACCCCGCCGCCCACTCGAAGTTGTCCAGCAGCGACCACGCGAAGTACCCGCGCACGTCCACTCCCGCCGCGATCGCCCGGTGCACCGCGCGCAGGTGGTCCACCAGGTACCGGGTGCGCGCCTCGTCGACCACCTGGCCGTCCTCGACCACGTCCGGGAACGCCGAGCCGTTCTCGGTGATCACCAGTGGCAGGCCGACGTCGCGCTGGAGGCGTTCCAGCAGCGCGGTGAGGCCCCGCGCGTCGACCTCCCAGCCGAACCCGGTCACCTCGCCGCGCGGCGGCAGGAAGTCCACGCCCCGCAGACCCGGGAACGGCCCGTCGTCCACCTTCAGCGGGTCGTCGGCCGGGGCCACGCGGGTCGGGCTGTAGTAGTTCACGCCCATCCAGTCGATCGGCGCGGCGATCACGTCGAGGTCGCCGTCGTGCACCACGGCCGTCCAGTCGCCCAGCCAGGCGGTGTCCTCGATGACGTCGCGCGGGTAGCCGCGGCCGCCCAGCGGGTCGAGGAACAGCCGGTTCTGCAGGCCGTCGACCTTGCGCGCCGCGTCCAGCTGCGAGTCGTCGTCCACCGTCAGCGCGCAGAAGTTCAGCACGATGGACAGCTCGTGGTCGTCCGGCGCCTGGTCCCGCATCACCTGCACGGCCAGGCCGTGGGCGAGCAGGAGGTGGTGGGCGGCTTCCAGCGAGCCCTTCGGGTCGACCACACCGGGCGCGTGGATGCCGTTGGCGTACCCGAGGAACGCCGAGCACCACGGCTCGTTCAACGTGGTCCACTGCCGCACCCGGTCGCCCAGGTGCTCGTGCGCGAGCGCCGCGTACTCGGCGAACCGGAACGCAGTGTCGCGGTTGCGCCAACCGCCCGCGTCCTCCAACGCCTGCGGCAGGTCCCAGTGGTAGAGCGTGACGACCGGCTCGATCTCCCGGGCCAGCAGCTCGTCCACCAGCCGGTCGTAGAACGCCAGTCCCCTGGGCTCCACGCGGCCCGCGCCGACCGGCTGGATGCGCGGCCAGGCCAGCGAGAACCGGTACGAGTCCAGTCCCAGCTCCGCCATCAGCGCCACGTCGGAGGGGTAGCGGTGGTAGTGGTCGCACGCCGGCTCGCCGGTGTCGCCGCCGAGCACCGCGCCCGGCCTGGCCGCGAAAGTGTCCCAAATGGACGGACCGCGACCATCCACTGTGGTCGCTCCTTCGATCTGGAAGGACGCCGTCGCGGCTCCCCACCGGAAACCCGGTGGGAAGCGCAGCAGGTCCTGTCCGACCTCGGTGTCCGGGTCGGTTGTCGTCATCCGCGAGTTCACCCCTTCACAGCGCCCTGCATGATCCCGCCGACGATCTGCCGCGCCAGCAGGATGAAGATCCCCACGACCG
Organism: Saccharothrix carnea; assembly: GCF_003014735.1. Taxonomy (GTDB): domain Bacteria; phylum Actinomycetota; class Actinomycetes; order Mycobacteriales; family Pseudonocardiaceae; genus Actinosynnema; species Actinosynnema carneum. The sequence continues at coordinate 116,314 of NZ_PYAX01000001.1, forward strand.
GCAGCACCGCGAGCGACGCGCCGGAGAGCATGAGCGAGTAGTCCGTGTAGTAACCGCTGGCCAACGTCGACAATGCCACCTGCACCGTGGGGCTGTCGTTGGGGTCCAGCACGATCAGCGGCCAGAAGAAGTCGTTCCACGCGGTCATGAACGTGAACATGCCCATCACGGCCGCCTGCGGGCGCACCGCCGGGAACGCCACGTGCCAGAACGTGCGCAGCACCGAGCACCCGTCCACCCGTGCCGCCTCGATCAGCTCGTACGGCACGGACTCCTCGCACGCCTGCCTCATCCAGAACACCGAGAACGCGCCGATCAGCGCGGGCACGATCACCGCCTGCAGCGTGCCGTACCAGTCGAGGTCCGACATCAGCATGTAGAGCGGGATGACGCCCAGTTGCGTCGGCACCATCGACGTGCCGACCACGACCAGGAACAGCGAGTTCGAGCCCCGGAACCGCAGCCTGGCGAACGCGAACCCGGCCAGCGTGCCCAGCACCACGTTGCTGATGGCCACCGTGCCCGCGACGACCAGCGAGTTCTGCATCGCGAGCCAGAAGTCGACGGTGTCGAACACCCTGGTCAGGTTGTCGATCAGGTTCCCGCCGGGCACCAGCGACGGCACCGCGTCGCCCAGCGCGGAGTTGTCCTTGCTGGCGATGAGGAACGAGTAGTACAGCGGGAACACCGACGCGAGCAGGACCACCACCAGCACGGCGTAGGCGAGCGGCCCGGCCTTCGTGAAGCGCACGGCCCTCACCCCTTCGACGCGATGCGCCGCGCCACCGTGAAGTTCACGACCGCGACCACCAGGATCACCAGGAACAGCACCCACGCGATGGCCGAGGAGTAGCCCGCGTCGAACAACCGGAAGCCCTTCTCGTACAGGTACATCACCAGGGTCTGGAACTGCCGGTCGTCGCCGCCGGTGCCGGTGGCCGTGCCACCCGGGTCGAACAGCTGCGGTTCCACGAACAGCTGCATGCCGCCGATGGTGGAGACGATGACGGTGAACAGGATCGTCGGCCGGATGCTCGGCACGGTGATCGACCAGAACACCCGCCAACGGGAGGCGCCGTCCAGCATCGCCGACTCGTACATGTCCTTGGGCACCGACTGCATCGCGGCCAGGTAGATCAGCGCGTTGTAGCCGGTCCACCGCCACATCACCATCGAGCTGATCGCCAGGTGCGAGGCCCACGTCTCGGCGCGCCAGTCCACCGGGTCGACGCCGACGAAGCCGAGCAGGGCGTTGACGATGCCGAAGTCGCGGCCGAACAGCTGCGCGAACACCAGTGCCACCGCGGCCACCGAGATCACGTTGGGCAGCAGCACGCCCGCGCGCCAGAACGCCCGGCCGCGCAGACCGCGGTCCAGCAGGGCGGCCAGGCCGAGCGCGGCGAACAGCTGCGGGATCGTGGAGAGCAGGAACAGGCTGACCGTGTTGCCCAGCGCGTTCCAGAAGTTCCCGTCCGACAGCAGTTCGGCGTAGTTGGCCAGGCCGGTGAAGCCCTGATCGCCCTCGATGAGCTGCCACTCGTGCAGCGACACCCACGCGGTGTGGAGCAGCGGGTAGAGGCCGAAGATCCCGAACACCACGAAGAACGGCGCGATGACGACGTACGGCGTGAACTTCGCGTCCAGCCGGCCGAGCTTGTCCCGCCACGACAGGCGCTGCGCCGGCGGCGGGGCGGACGTCGTGCCCCGCCCCGCCGCCCGTTCCGGTGCGACCGTCACTTGACGGCGTCCCGCGCTTCCCGGACGGCCTGGTCGAAAGCGTCCGCGGTGGACTGCTTGCCGGTCTCCACGCGGGACAGGGCGTTGCCGAAGACCGGGGTGACCTTCGAGTCCTTGGTACCGCGGTAGGTCGGCTTCAGGCTCTCGGCCGAGTTGCCGAAGATCTGGCCGACCGGCGCGGAGTTGAAGTACTCGTTCTCGGTCGCGGTGACTTCGGGGTCCTGGTACGCGGCGGGCTCGCTGGGCAGGTTCCCGGTCTCCTTGAAGATCCGCTTCTGCTGCTCCGGCGCGGTGAGCCACTTGGCCAGCTCGTAGGCTTCCTTCGGGTGCTTGGTCTGCTTGGGCACGGCCAGGAACGAACCACCCCAGTTGCCGCCGCCACCGGGCGCGGCCGCCACGTCCCACTTGCCCGACGCCTCGTCACCCGCGCCCGCCTTGATCAGCGCGAGCGCCCAGGCCGGGCAGGTCGTGGTGGCGAAGGACGCCTGCTTGAGCGCGACGTTCCAGTCCTGGCTGAACGGCGCCAGCGCACCGGTCTGCTTCTTCTCACCGAGGCTCGCGGCCAGCGTGAAGGCCTGCTCGACCTTGTCGTTCTTGTCGCCGATGAACGAGTCGTCGGCCTTGGCGAAGTAGCCTTCCTCGGTCTGGTCGAGGATGGCCTTGTAGACGTTCTGGGCGGTGTCGACGAACTTCTTGTCCGGCAGCTTCGCGCTGAACGCGTCGGCGACCTCGAGGTACTTCTCCCAGGTCGGCCACAGCTTGCCGACTTCCTCGCGGTCGGTGGGCAGGCCGGCCGCCTCGAACAGGTCACGCCGGTAGCACAGGGCGAGGCTGCCCATGTCGGTGCCGAGGCCGAGCACGAAGTTGCCGTTGTCGGTGGTGCCCTGGTTCCACTTCCAGGCCGCCCACTGGCTTTCCAGGTCCTTGGCGCCGTGGTCGGCGAGGTTGACGAACTTGTCCTTGGACTGGCGGAACTGCGTGATGTTGCCTTCTTCGATGGCCACGATGTCGGCGGCGCCCCGGCCACCCGCGAGCTGCGTGGCGAGCTGCGTGTGGTGCTGCTCCATCTTGACCGTGCGCTGCTCGATCTCGATGTCCGGGTGCGCCGCCTGGTATTCCTTGATCAGGTTGGTGTAGCCGAAGTCGGAGAACACCCCGATCGACAGCTTGACCTTGCCGTCGCCCGCGTCCCCGCCGCCGCCACCGCACGCCGCCACCACCGTCGCGGCCAACGCCACCGCCGTCGCCCGACCGACCGGAGTCTTGCCCATCCGTCCTCCTCGACGCACTCGCCGGGCTCGGACCCGACGTCATGAGAGCGCTCTCACAGTCGTGAGTCACGGTCCGAGGTGTCAACCCGGGAAGTACCGGTCGACACCGTTCCGCAATAATCTGAAGCGCTCTCGTGCGCTGACGGTGACGGCTCCGCGACGATCCGTGAGACGTTGAAGCCGGGTGGCCCGGCCCTCGCCCGGGCCACCCGGCACCCTGTTAGAGGCGATTCCGGCCCGGATGTGACGCGCCCTCAGCAGAATTTCTGTGACCCGCGTCCCACCGCCACGACCGAGGTCAAGGGCATGGACGAGCGAAAACGTCCTCGCGGTGACGCGGCGCGGACCCGGTGGCCCGCTCCTCCCCCGAAGAAGAGCGGGCCACCGGGTCTTTCACGCCTCGGCCATCCCCGCGACGACCGAGGTCCGGGCGGCACGCCGGGCGGGCAGCGCGGCGGCCAGCACCGCCGCCACCACCGCACCGGCGAGCATCACGCCGATCTGTCCGAACGGGACGACCAGGTCCACCGAGAAGTTGTCGTTGGACAACGCCCGGGTGAGCACCCACCCGAAGCCGATGCCGAGCGACAGCCCGATCGCCGCGCCCATCAACGCCATCAGCACCGACTCGACCACCAGCATCAGCCGCAGTTGTCCTCGCGTCAGGCCGAGCGCCCGCAGCAGCGCCGACTCGCGCGTCCGCTCCAGCACCGACAGCGTCAACGTGTTGGCGATGCCGAACAACGCGATCACCACCGCCAGCCCGATCAACGCCCAGATGAACGTGAGCACCTGGTTGAGCTGCTGGTTGAGCTGCTCCTTGGTCTCGGCGGCGCTGTCGAGCACGGCCAGCGGCGAGGGGTCGGTGACCTTCTCGACCGCCGCGCGGCCGTTCGCGACACCGTCCTCGAGCTTGACCAGGATGCTCTCGTAGCCCTCGGCGGCCTGCGGGAACCGCATCGACGTCTCGATCGTCATGATCCCGTCGGACAGCCCCTGGCCCTCGACCACGGCGACCACCTTGAGGTCCTGCGGCTCGCCCTCGCCCGGATCGACGGTCACCGTGGAGCCGACCGACGCGCCCTGGCGCTTGGCGAACTCGGCGTTCACCGCCATCGTGCCGTCCCGCAGGTCGGCGAGCGACCCGCTGGTGACGGTCGGCCGGAACAGGTCGCCCACCGCGTCCTTCGGCACGCCGGTGAAGTACCCCTGGTCGCCGTAGACGACGGTGGTCGGCGCGACCTTCGCCACCTCCGGCACGGCGGCCAACTGCTCGGCCAACTCCTCGGGCAGCGGCCGGTCGTAGACCGCGGACGTCACCGTGTAGTCGGCGGGCATCCGCTGGTCGATCTCGGCGTTGACGGTCTCCTTGGCGCTGTTGGCGACCACGGTCACCAGCGACACGATGGTCACGCCGATCATCAACGCCGCCGTGGTCGCGGCGGTGCGCTTGGGGTTGCGGCCCGCGTTCGCCGACGCGAGCTTGGCCGGCACGCCGAGCAGTGCCCGCGGCACCGCGCCGAGCACCCGGTTGACCGGGCCGACCAGCAGCGGACCCAGCACGACCACCGAGACCAGCAACGCCATCGTGCCCGCGCCGCTGGTGAACATCGCCGCGTCGTCGTTCTCCATGCCCAGGCCGAGCACGATCGCGCCGACACCGACCACCGCGAACAGCACGGCGGTCAGTACCCGCAGCAGGCCGGTGCGGGCGACCTCCTCGCCACTGTCCGGCTGGCTGCGCAGGGCAGCCACCGGCGCGACCCGGGTCGCCTTGCGGGCGGGCAGCACCGCGGCGAGCACGGTCACCAGCGTGCCGACCGCGAACGCGGCGAGCACGGTCATGGCCGTCACCGGCAGCTGCACGGTGCCCTCGCCACCGCTGTCGCCGAACGAGAAGATCACCTGTTGCAGCAGGGCGGACACCCCGATGCCGCCGAGCAGGCCGATCACCGACGCGGCCAGGCCCATCACCAGCGCCTCGGCCAGCACCCCCCGGAACACCTGGCTCCGGCTGGCGCCGACGCAGCGCATCAGCGCCAGCTCACGGGTGCGCTGGGCGACCAGGATGGTGAACGTGTTGTAGATGACCATGGCCGCGACGACGAGCGCGATGATCGCGAACGCCAACAGCAGCGTGGTGAACTCGCCCGACTGGCGCTCGACCCGGGCCAGGGCCTCCTCCGTCAGCTGCTCGCCGGTCTGGAGGCGGAAACCGCTGTCGCCGATGGCCTGGCGGACGTTGTCCAGCACCTGCTGCTGCGTGAAGCCGGCCGCGGCGACGGCTACCACCTGGTACGGCGGCCGTTCCGGTTCCAGCGACGCGAAGCCCTCCGGCGTCAGCCCCACGTGGTCGAAGCCGCCCAGGACCAGCTGGTTGGTGCCCTGCTGGTAGGTGCCGACGAGCGTGAACTCGTGCCGCTCGTCCTCCTTGCCCAGCAGCACGACCGGTTGGCCGATGGTCAGCTTGGCGGTGGCGGCGGTGCGCTTGTCGACCGCGATCTCGTCCGCCTCCGCCGGGTAGCGCCCGTCGACGAGGTCGAACTCGCGCAACCTCTCGTTGCTCGCCAGCGGAACGGCCCACGCGGGCTTCGCCTTGCCGTTGGCGGCGACCAGCGGCACGGAGTGGGAGCCGCGCGCGTCGGCGCCCGCCACGCCCGGTGTCTGCCGGATCTTCGCCAGCGTCTCCGGGCTGATGCCCTGGACCTCGTCGGGTGACGACGACTCGCCGGACACGGTGACCGAGACGTCGACGTTGCGCGCTTCCTTGGCGAGCTCGTCGCGCAGGCTCGCGGTCATGGCGTCGCCGAGCACCAGGGTGCCGGTCACGAAGGCGACGCCGAGGGCGATCGCCACCGAGGACAGCACGAGCCGCGCGGTGCGGGCCTTGAGGCCCGCGATGATGGTGCGCAGCATCAGGTCACGCCCCCAGGTGCTTCAGGGCGGCCAGCACGGAGTCGGCGGTGGGGTTGTCGATCTCGCCGGCGAGGTGGCCGTCGGCCAGCAGCACCACGCGGTCGGCGTACGAGGCGGCGACGGGGTCGTGCGTCACCATGATCACGGTCTGGCCGAGCTTGCGCACGGACATGCGCAGGAAGTCCAGCACCTCGGCGCCGGAGCGCGAGTCGAGGTTGCCGGTCGGCTCGTCGGCAAAAACCACGTCGGGCCGGGCGACCAGGGCGCGGGCGCAGGCCACGCGCTGCTGCTGGCCGCCGGACAGCTCGGTCGGCTTGTGCTTGAGCCGGTCGCGCAGGCCGAGCACGTCCACGATGGTGTCGAACCACTCGCGGTCGGGCTTGCGGCCGGCCAGCTCCAGACCCAGCAGGATGTTGGCCTCGGCGGTGAGCGTGGGCAGCAGGTTGAACGCCTGGAAGACGAACCCGACCCGGTCGCGCCGCAGCTTGGTCAGCTCCTTGTCACCCAGCGAGGTGATCTCGGTGCCACCGACGTGCACGCTGCCGCCGTCGACGTTGTCCAGCCCGGCCAGGCAGTGCATCAGCGTGGACTTGCCGGACCCGGACGGGCCCATGATGGCGGTGAACTTCCCCGCCGCGAACGCGACGCTGACACCGTCCAGCGCCCGCACGGCGGTGTCGCCCTTGCCGTACACCTTCACCAGGTTCGCGGCGGCTACAGCGGTGCGGGTCCCGACGTCGGACACCAGTGCGGACATGCTCCCTCAATTCCTCGGTCTGGGTGACGTCGAAAAGCTATGGGCCGGCCGGGTACCCGGTCGTCACCTCGGCGGCGGAACCCCGGGTCAACCGCCGGGATGACCATCCGTAGTCCTCCGGTCTGACGTCCCGCCGCTGGTAGTGGCCCTGCCCGGGCCGCCGCGGTAACGGCTGGACCCGCGGTTAACGACGTGTGACGTGGCGTGAGCCTTGAGGTGACGCCCCGAAACGGAGCCACCGACCGGTCGGTAGCTCTTACGTTCCGCTCTCAAATCAGGTGATGAGTGAGCCGAACAACACCCAATCGGAGGTGCATCTAGAGCTACTCGGTTACTCTCTGTTGTCCCACATGGCAGCGAGCCGTGTATTTTCGCGGCGCCCGCCCTACCAGCCATAATTCACTCGGTCACGTGACATCGGATCCGCTTTGCCCACCATGGCCCGCACGGACGCACACGCGTTGCACCGATCGGCCACCGAAACGGGTTGCACGGCCGATTCCCGCCTGGGTGGACGCGTGACCGACCCCGTCCGGAGCGCGATCGCGAGTGCCACCGGCCGTGACCTCCGAACCGGGGTCGCGCTCGCCCTGCGTAATGCTCCCGGCAGCGCCCTGGGCGACGGGCGCGGCGAGTGGCTCAGCCGACCTGGCACGTTCGCGGACCGAGCGCGGAGGCGGACCCGCCGAACCGCTCCCGGTCACCGCCGACAGGACCAAACGAGACACCTGGAGAATGGGCCAACTACGCTGCGACGCCACCCGATCGGTCGCGTTGAATTGGCACGATAGCTTCACTACAGTCAATTTCCAGCCGAGTCGAATCGAAAGCGACTACTTCCGATGCGACCCGGCGACTGGGGAGAATTGACGCCAAGTAACTTGGCCCACTGGGGACGTCCTGGGGTGCGCGCACGAACCGGGGAATCGGACATGCCTCCACGCGGAGGTCCGCCACCACGGCTTTCTCCGCCGCCGGTGCCCGTGCCACACAGCCAGTCCGTGACGCACATTGTCCGCCCGACCACGGGGTGCACCCGCGGGCGCACCGGGCACGATGCGCAGAATTTCATCAAAGAACGAGGAGCACGTGATGTCGACAGCGCAATCACCGGTCGCCGGGCACGACGGGTTCGCGCGAATGTTCGCCCCGGGCCGACTGACCGTGGGCGCGTTCTTCCCGCTGGAGTCCTACGCCGGTCCGGTACCCACGAACGACGACCAGGTCGAGCTGGCCCAGGCCGCCGAGCGAGCGGGCCTGGCCGCGCTGTGGGTGCGGGACGTGCCGCTGCTCGACCCCGGCTTCGGTGACGGCGGCCAGCTGTACGACCCGTGGGTGTGGCTGACCCACATCGGTGCGCACACCTCCGCGATCAGCCTGGCCACCGGCTCCGTGATCCTGCCGCTGCGGCACCCGATCCACCTGGCCAAGTCGGCCGCCTCGATCGACCTGATCAGCGGCAACCGGCTGGTGCTCGGCGTCGCCACCGGTGACCGGCCGGTGGAGTTCCCCGCGTTCGGCCGCCCGATCGAGGAGCGCGGCGAGCTGTTCCGCGAGTCGTTCGCCACGCTGCGCAAGCTGTGGGGCAGCTCGTACGCCGAGTCGCGCGGCGCGTTCGGCCGCTGGGCGGGCGTCGACGTGCTGCCCAAGCCGGCGCTCGGGACGATCCCTCTCCTGGTCACCGGCAGCAGCAGGCAGACGATGTCGTGGATCGCGGAGAACTCCGACGGCTGGCTGGCCTACCCGCGGCTCGACGTCGACACCCACCTCCGGGTCGTCACGGGCTGGCACGCGGCCGTGGCGAGCGCCGGCGCCGGGTTCAAGCCGTTCGCCCAGTCCCTCTACCTCGACCTGGCGGAGGACTCGAGCCTCCCGCCCCGCCCGATCCACCTCGGTTTCCGCTGCGGCGCCGACTGGCTGGTGAACTACCTGGAGGTGCTGCGCCAGGCGGGCGTGAACCACGTCGGCCTCAACTTCAAGTTCAGCAGGCGCCCGGTGGCCGACGTGCTGGCCGAGCTCGGCGAGCACGTCCGGACGCACTTCCCACCGCACGCGCCCGCGGCGGTCCCGGCGCTCGACTGACCCCTGGACACCCGGAACACCAGCACGGCCGCCGAGGACCGGCGGCCGGCACGGTGGCGGCCGCGCCCGGACGATCGGACCGCGGAGCCACCCCGATCCACACCCGGCGCCGGCAAGCGCCGAAAGAGGACGAGACACCACTCGGTACAAATCTCGAAAGGAACCACCGTGACCGGCACCCTGATCGCCTCCACCAGCACCGACGAAACGCACTTACCCGTCCCGCCGGACGGCCAGCACCGACGCATCGCGAACATGCGGCACCTGATCCACCGCTACCTGGACCAGGTCATCGACAGCGGCACGTCGCTGCTGGGCGAGTACACGCGGCGGCTGGAGCAGCAGCTCGGCGAGCGCTGGGGCGGCCACGCGGTGGCCACCTCGTCCGGCACCGAATCACTGCACTTCTCCCTGCGCATCGCCGGGATCGGGCCCGGTGACGAGGTGATCGTCCCGGACATGACGTTCGTGTCGACCGCGTTCGCGGTCAACGCCGCGCACGCCACGCCGGTGTTCGTCGACGTCGAGCCGGACACCTGGCTCATCTCGCCCGACGCGATCCGCAAGGCCATCACGCCGAAGACCAAGGCGATCATCCCGGTGCACCTGTACGGCCAGGTCGCCGAGATGGACGAGATCATGGCCATCGCCGAGGAGCACGGCCTGGTCGTCATCGAGGACTGCGCGCAGGCGCACGACGCCACCTACAAGGGCAAGCCGGCCGGCTCGTTCGGCGACTTCGGCTGCTTCTCGATGTGGGTCGGCAAGAACGTCGGCGGGCTGGACGACGGCGGGTTCGTCATCGTCAAGGACGAGCAGAACCTGCAGGCCATGCAGCGCATGCACAACCTCGGCCGCGACCGCACCATCCGCTACCTGCACCACAGCTGGGGCAGCCGGGCCCGCCTCAGCGAGCTCAACGCCGCCATCCTGTCGCACCAGATCACCATGCTGCCCGAGTGGAACGAGCAGCGGCGGCTCATCGCGACCACCTACGACAAGGCTTTCGCGGGCCTGCCGCTGGCCACCCCGACCGTGCTGCCCGACCGCGAGCACGTGTTCTACAAGTACACCGTGCACACCGAGCACGCGGACGCGCTGGAATCGCACCTGAAGAATCGCGGAATCTCCACTGAACGAATCTACCCGTACCTGCTCTCCGAGCAGCCCGCGTTCGCCCACCTCCCGCACCGGGTCGAGCCGACACCCGTCGCGCGGGCGAACAACGCGAAGCTGCTGTGCCTGCCGATGTACCCGGAACTGTCCTATGCGGAGCAGCAGGCAGTCATCGCCGGGGTCACGTCGTTCTTCGCCGACCACGGCTGAACCGTTGTGGGGTGGGACGTCACCGGACGCGGTTCCGCGCGACGTCCCGCCCCGCCGAACTCCCGCTTCGGAACCACGCACCGGGGCCACGGGCCGCTGGTAGGCTGGTCGTATTCCGGCGTCTCAGACGCCCCTGGGCACCACACCCGAACAGCAGAGGGTGAATCCGTGGTCGACCAACTGTCCCGACGGCTGGCCCCCGACGCGCTGTGGCACATCGTCAAACCGCTGGCCCCACCCGCGGGTGTGCGCACCCAGGGCGGTGGCCGCGGTTGCGTCGACGACCGGCAGATTCTCGCGGCAATCGTATTCGTGGTCACCAGCGAGTGTTCGTGGCGACAACTGCCGCCGTTGTTCGGCGTCAAGGTGTCGACCGTGCACCGACGATTCCGGGAATGGACGCGGATCGGTTTGTGGGAGCAGGTGGACGAACGCGTCAACCAGCTCGACGACCCCGGTCTGGTCGAGTGGTGGCGGATCGTCTACGAAACGCTGTGCACCCGCAACGCGACCAGCGCCTCGGACTGCCTGCTGGACCACAACGAGTCGACCGACCGGCTCTACTCGGCGGGCTGACCGGGCAGGTCGAGCAGGCCGCGGTCGAACGCGTTGGCCACCGCCTCGCCCCGCCTGCTCGCGCCGAGCTTCGACATGATCCGGCTCAGGTGCACGCTGACCGTCTTCTCCGAGATGTACAGCTCCTCGCCGACCTGCCGGTTCGTCCGGCCCAGCGCGACCAGCTCCAGCACCGACCGCTCCCGCGGCGTGAACGGGTCGACCCGGTCCCGCGGCCCCACGTCGCGCAACGCCACCCTGGCCCGCCGGGCGACCAGGTCGAGGGCCTCCCGCAACGGCGCCGCGCCCAGCTCGTCGGCCACCGCGCTGGCCAGCCGCAGCTCCGCCGCGGCCTCCTCGCGCCGGTCCGCGCCCAGCAGCGCCTCGGCCAGCCGCCACCGGCACACGGCCTGCTCGAACACCGAGCCGAACCCGAACGCGTCGACCACCCGCCGCCACAGCTCCGGGTCACCCGGTCCGGTCAGCCGGGACTCCTCGGCCGACGCGCGCAGCAGCCACGCCCGACCCTCCGGCCCCAGCACGCCCGAGCGCGGCATGCCCAGCTCGGCCGTGGTGCGCGCGTACTCCGCCAGCTCGCGGCCCGCCCGCACGGCGTTCTCCTCGGCCGCCCGGTCCTTGCGCCGCCGCGCCCGTGCCGCGATCTCCACGTGCCCCGCCACGCCGAGGGCGGCCAGCCGGATGCCCGCCAGCATCCACTCACCCTCCTTGCGCGACCAGCTGATCGCGTCCGCGACCCGATCCACGGCCAGCTCCGGCTGCCCGCGCCACAGCGCCAGCTCCGCGCCCGTGCCGCCGGTGATCAACGCGATCTGCAGGTCGCGGTGCCAGTCCGCGCGCAGCTCCCGGATCATCCGCTCGGCCTGGTCGAACTCGCCCCGGCTGACCGCCACGTGCGTGCCCGCCGCGGCCAGCCGCGCCGACACCGTGCTGGACACCCGCAGGCCGGGCGGTTCGGCCGCGGTCGCCGCGCCGTCCCACTCACCGCGGTAGTACCTGGTCAGGACCTGGATGATGCGCAGTTCCAGGCCGAACGAGCTCCACGTCAGCCCGGTGGCCTTGGCCCGCGCCACACCCTCGTCGAACACCCGCCCGGCCTCGTCCAGCTCGCCGAGGTCGTAGTGGTGCAGGCCGAGGAAGTACCGGGCCCGCAGCTCGGTGCTGACCGCGTCGGCATCCATCGCGCACGCCACCGCCGCCGTCAGGTGCTCGCGCGCCCGGGACACCTGGCCGTCCGGCTCGTCCAGCAGGCCCAACGTGGTCAACGCGTCCGCCACGGCCGACTCCGCGCCCGCCGCGCGGCCGTCCGCCACCGCCAGCTCGGCGCGCTCACGCGCCTCGACGTACTTGCGGTCGTGCCGCAGCGCCGCCGCCCACACCGCCAGCACCCAGGCGCGGGCCGGGCTCGCGGGCCGGTCCCGGACCAGCCGCCACGCCTCCTCCACCGCGTGGTACTTCTCGTCGTCGGTGCCGTCGACCACCTGCAACGCCTGCGCGAAGCGCCGCCACATCACGGCCGCTTCCTCGGGGTCGGACTCGTCCACGACGGTCGTGCCGGTCCGGGCGAACGCGATGGCCCGCTCGGGCTGGCCCGCCGTGCCCGCCGCCCACGACGCGCTGCGCAGCAGGTGCAGCTCGGTCAGGCCCGGCGGCCGCTGCTCGGCGGGTACCGCGTGCCACAGCTTCAGCGCCTGCTCCAGGTGCCTCAGCGACTCGGCGGGCGCGCCGGCGGCCTGCGCCTCCTGCCCCGCGTCGACCGACGCCCGCAGCGCGCGGGGCAGGTCGTGGGACTCCAGGCTGTGGTGGGCCAGCGCGGCGGCGGCGCCCCGGTCGCCGGACGAGGCCAGCCGGCCGGCGTACGCGGAGTGCAGCCGCACGCGTTCACCGGGCAGCAGGTCGTGGTAGACGGTCTCGCGCAGCAACGCGTGCCGGAACGTGTACACCTCGGCGCGGTCGACCAGCAGCACGTGGTGCTGCACGGCCTCGCGCAGCGCTTCGTCCAGCGCGAAGTCGTCCATGCCCGCCACGTCGCGCAGCAGGTCGTGGCGCACCGACCGGCCGCCGACCGACGCCACCCGCACCACGCGCTGCGCGTCCGGGGAGAGCCGTTCGATGCGGGCCAGCAGCACCTCGGCGAGCGTCCACGGCACCTCGCGGTCACCGCAGCAGGCGACCGCGATCAGCTCCTCGGCGAAGAACGGGTTGCCGTCCGAGCGCTCGGCGACCTCCAGGACCAGCTCGTCGGACAGGTCGTCGGACAGCGCGGCGACGAACGAGCGGGCGTCGATCGCGCTCAACGGGGTCAGGTCGAGCCGCCGCACGGCGGGCAGCCGCACCAGCTCGTTGAGCAGGGGCCGCAGCGGGTGGCTGCGGTGCAGGTCGTCGGACCGGTAGGTGCCCACCACCAGCAGCCGCTGCGCGCGCAGCCGCGAGAGCAGGAACGACAGCAGGTAGCGGGTGGAGGCGTCGGCCCAGTGCAGGTCTTCGAGCACCAGCAGCACGGGCCGTTCCCCGGCCAGTTCGCCGAGCAGGCCGTGCACCGCGTCGAACAGCTGGAGCTGGCCGACGTCCTGCTCGGGACGGCGGCCGACCAGGTGCGACGGCAGGCCGGAGACCGACGTGCTGCCGTCGTGGCCCGCGGGCAGCGCCAGTTCCGGCAGCAGCAGGCCCAGCGCGGGCCGGGCCGCGACGTCGAGCAGTCCGGCCTGCCGCACCTGGCCCAACGCCTCGGTGAAGGGCAGGTACGGCAGGCCGGTCTCGCCGACGTCCAGGCAGCGGCCGGTGAGCACGAGCGCGTCACCGGCCGTGGCGGACAGCTCGTCCACCAGGCGGGTCTTGCCGACGCCCGCGTCGCCGGCGAGCAGGATCGCGCCCGCCTCGCCGCGCGCGGCGTCGTCGAGGGCGGCGCGCAGCCTGGTCATCTCCCGGCTACGCGCCACCAAGGGGATTCCGGAACCGAGGCGTGCCACACCAGGCATGCTGTCACACCTCAGGCGGCGTCGCGGTGGCCATTTCGGGGATCGGACCCCTCCTGGCCGGTGCCGTGGCCGAGCCGCCGCCACCAGGACCGCTTCACCGGGTTCGTCCGCCGGCTCACGCGGTAGTGCGCCGCGTCCGCGCGCAGCGCGGCCTGCCGGTAGTCGATCTCCGCCTTCAGGGACTCGGGCGTCCACTCCATGACTTGCTCCTCGTGTCGTTCGCTTCTCTCTGGTGACACGAAGAGTCGTCCTGAGGCGGGGGTGCGGGCATCGGACGTTCACGCGGGTTACCGCGTTGGTCCCCTTACCCGCCGCCGTAAGGGGTGGCAGACGGCGGGTAAGGGATGCCTCAGGTGCACGTCAGGGCACGTCAGGTGTCCCTCAGCAGGCACCCAGGTCGCGCCAGACGCCCCACTCGCCGGTCGTGCCCGGCTCCTCGCCCTGCGTCCACCACTTGGCCTGCCAGCGCTTGCCCCGGTGGGAGACCTCGTTGCCGCCGTTGTAGACCTTGGCGCGGTCCCACGCGGGCACGGTGCAGCTCGGCTGGTCGGTCGTGGTCGTGGTGGTGGTCGTGGTGGTGCTGGTGGTCGTGCCCGTGTCGCCGCCACCGCGCGGGTGGTCGGAGGCGATGGCGTAGGACTTGCCGCCGAACGTGAGCTTGAAGTTGGACGGCGACGCGATCGGCAGCTGGTAGCTCAGCGCGACGTCCACCGACGCGCCGGGTGCCAGCGACTGCCACGTGGGCAACGTCAGCTCGACGTGCTGGAAGTCGCCCTTGAGGCCGCCGACGTTGCTGCCGGAGTGGCCCTTGGCGGTCACCCGCAGGCCGAAACCGGACTGGTCGGCCATGCTGCCCGGTGCGCTGGTGCCGTAGTCGAACTCGATCTTCGTGCCGCCCGGCAGGGTGGTGGTCGAGTTGTTGGTCAGCTTCAGCTTCGGCGTGATCGGGTAGTTGCTGTCGCCGAGCGCGAACCCGGAGACGGTGGCGCTCACGTTCAGCACCTGGCCCGGCGTGGTGCCGGAGGCCTTGCGCGCACCGTACGGCGCCGCGCCGCGCAGCCCGTCGTTGATCTTGGTGAGGAGCGTGTCGCCGACGGTGTACTGGCCCTTGGCGCTGTCGAAGCGGTAGTCGCCCGCCAGCTCCCAGATCATGATGCCGCCGATGCCCTTGTCCGCCACGTACTTCGCCTTGGCCGCGATGGACTGCTCGTCCTCAGTGGACAGGAACACCTTCTTGTCCGCGTTCCACAGCCACGGCGAGGTGAGCGTGCTGTCGTAGAACCTCTGGTAGGAGCCGGAAACCCGGTCGGTGGGGTCGTTGGCCGGGTCGAGGCCGTGCCGGGCCAGGTAGTCCGGCGTGATCTCGTTCTCCAGGTTCTTGGCGTGCCACATGGGGTTCACGCCCGAAGGCACCTCGGCGCCGCCCGCGGTGGAGTCGTGCCACAGGTTGTCGATGCCGACCGCGCCGTTGCCGCACGGGGTGGTCGAACCGACGCTGGAACCCGTGCCGGGCGGGCACTTCGTCTGGTCGGGCAGCGCGGCCCGGCCCCACAACCCGTTCGTGCCACCGGTGACGCCCTGCCAGCCGCGGCTGTAGAACGGGACGCCGATGTTGATCCGGCCGGCCTGCATCGCGCCGCGGTAGTAGTGGTAGGCCCAGTCGGTGTTCAGGTAGCCCATGCCCTCGTACTGCGGTGCGGTGTAGACGCCGCCGGCGGCCAGCTCGCCGTCCTTGCCGTCGTCGTAGAGCGCGGCGTTCGGGCCGACGAAGTGGTTCCACGAGCCGTGCAGGTCGTAGCTCATCACGTTGAGGTAGTCGAGGTAGCGGGTGACCTGGTAGGCCTCCTGCCCGCGCAGCAGCCAGCCCGAGGCGGGCACGGCGGCGGTGAGCAGGTAGTGCTTGCCGTCCTGCGCCGAGGCGCGGTCCAGCTTCTCCCGCAACGTCTTCATGATCTTCTCGTAGCCCGCCCACAGCGTGCCGCGGTTGGCGTTGGCGATCCAGAAGTCGTCCGGGTTGCCCGCGTGGTTGTTCGACGTGGCGTACTCGTAGTCGATGTCCACGCCGTTGAAGCCGTACTTGCGGATGAAGTCCACCGCGGAGTCGGCGAACGCGTCCACAGTGGACTGCGGCTGCGCGCCGAGCTTGTAGAACCCGCCGGAGGCGTTGCGCGTGCCGTCCGGGTTGAAGAAGCCGCCGGTCTCCGCCCAGCCGCCGACCGAGATCAGCGTCTTCACGTTCGGGTGCTGCTTCTTGTACTTGTTGAGCAGGTTGAAGTGCCCCTTGTACGGCAGCGACGGGTCGAGTTCGACGCCGGGCCACGTCATGCCGGTGGAGGCGTTGTCCGGACCGTCCGGGCCGACCGACACGCGGTTCTGCGCGTCGATGTGCGCGAACGCGTAGTTGAGGTGGGTGACCTTGGTCCACGGGATGTCGGACGCCAGGTAGGCGGGCGCGCCGTTGCGGCCCGTGCGCCAGCTGGTGAAGTAGCCGATGACCCGGCGGGAGTGGCCGGCCCCCATCGACTCCCGGCCTTCGGCGTCGTAGACGGAGCAGTACGGCACCGCGACACCGGGGGTCTGGTAGAGGCCGTCCGGACGGCACTCCTCCCCCGCGGCGGCGGCACTGGGTGACGACGGGGACACGACGGCGACGACGAGTCCGGCCACCGCGGCGAGCAACGCCACGAGCGGCGACAACCTGGTTCTCCTGGACACGGCCCAGCACACCTCCTGCACGAGGCGGCGGCCACGACGCAGCAACCGAACCGTAAATAGGTCTAGACCTCTCTGTCAATAGGTCCAGACCACCTACGGGTGCTCAGACCGAGGTCGTGGCGCGGGTGCGGGCCAGGTGCGCCCGCACCCGGTCGGCGTCCGCGGCGCCCAGCTCGGTGAACAGCGCCAGCGCCCGCTGCCAGTGCGCCACCGCACCCGGCAGCCCCTGCCGGTCGAACACGGTGGCCAGCCGGTCGTGCGCCTGCGCCTGGTGGTACGTGCTCCCCGCGGCCGACGCGACCGACAGCGCCGTGCGGGCCGACGTGACGGCCTGCGCGCCCTCGCCCGACTCCAGCAGCACCGTCGCCAGGTCCGTGTGGCAGGTCGACTCACCGCACTGCTCGCCGACCTCGTGGTACATCGTCACCGCCGCCCGCAGCCACGACTCGGCCTCGGCGTAGCGGCGCGTCTTCAGGTACAGCAGCCCGAGGTTGTGGTGGGCGTTCGCCTCGGCCCACCGCGACCCGGCCGCCCGGCTGACCTCCAGCGCCTCCCGGTACGAGGCCTCCGACTCGTCGACCCGGCCCAGGAACTGCAGCATGTCCGCGACCGTGGTCAACGCCCTGGCCTGCGCGTTCACATCACCCGACGCCCGCGCCACCTCCAACGCCTCACGGTGCCGCGCCAGGGACTCGTCCATCCGCTGGAACTGCGCCAACGCGATACCCAGGTTGAACAACATCACGAACTTCGCCTCGGGATCACCCAGCGTCATGGCCGCTTCCAACGCGGCCTCCGTCGTGCGCAGCCACGTCGTCCGGTCCGCCCGCAACCACAGGTACCGCGACAACGTGTACGGCAACTGCCAGGCGTGCACCAACCACGCCGGATCCGAACCCGCCGCGGCCGCCAACTCCGCCGCGGCGATGATGTTGCCCTGCTCGGCGTCGAACCACGCGTTCGCCTCCACCGAACCGTTCAGCTTCGGCACCTCCACCGGCACGTGCTCGGGCGCGACCCGCACGGTGCTGCTCCGCGTCACCGGCAGCCTGTCGTCGGCGAGGTCCGCGCAGTGCAGGTAGTAGTCGAGCATCCGGCTGGTCGCCTCGTGCCGCTCGGCCGCCGACAGCTCGGCGGCCAACGTCCGCGTGTAGACGCGCACCAGGTCGTGCGCCCCGTACCGGCCGGGCTCGTTGACCGACAGCAGGTTCGCCGCCGTCAACGCGTCCAGCGCGCGCTGCGCGTCACCGACCCGCACCTGCGCCATGGCGCCCACCACGAACGCGGTCACGTCCGGGCCGGGGTGCAGGCCGAGCAGCGCCAGCAGCCGGGCGGGCAGCGGCGGCAGCGCCCGGCGTGACGCGTCCAGCGCCGCCCGCACGGTCGAGTCCTCGTCCTCCAGGCCCAGGGCGGCCAGCCGGCCGTGCTCGTCGTCCAGTTCGGCGACGAGTTCGGCCACCCGCAACGACGGCGCGACGGCCAGCCGGGCCGCGGCGATCCGCAGCGCCAGCGGCAGCCCGTCGCACAGCACGGCCAGCCTGCGCAGCGCGGCGGCCTCCGTGGCGTCCCGGCCGGCGACCCGGCTCACCACGGCCACCGACGCGTCCGGGTCCAGCATGTCGAGCTCGACCAGCCGCGCCTCGGCGTGCGCGACCAGCCCGACCAACCGCCGACGGGACGTCACCAGCACGCACGACGGCGGTCCGGGCAGCAGCGGCAGCAGCTCGGTCGAGCCGCGGGCGTTGTCCAGCATCACCACCATCCGCCGGTCCGCGATGAGCGTGCGGAACAGCGCCGACCGCTCCTCGACCGTCACCGGGATGTCCGGCGACGGCACGCCCAGCGTGCGCAGGAACCGGCTCAGCACCTCGCCGGCGCCCAACGGCTCCTGGTTGGGGTCGTAGCCGTGCAGGTCCACGTACAGCTGCCCGTCCGGGAAGTCCTCGCGCACGCGTTGCGCCCAGTGCAGGGCGAGCGCGGTCTTGCCCACCCCGGCCGGTCCCGTGACGACGAGGACCAGCCCACCCTCCGGGTAGGACGCCAGCAGGCCGTCCAGGCGCTTGAGCTCGTCGTCGCGGCCGATCAGGGACGCCGAGGCGCGCGGCAGCTGCGCGGGCGTGATGGCGGGTGCGGCGCCGTCGGCCGGGCGCAGCGCCATCGGCCTGGTCGGGCGGTCCGGCTCGGGGTTCTCCCCCGCCAGCACGGCCTGCTGGAGCTTGCGCAGCTCCGGTCCCGGCTCGACGCCCAGCTCCTCCACCAGCACCCGGCGTGCCTCGCGGTAGACGGCCAGCGCCTCGGCCTGCCGCCCCGCCTGGCACAGCGCGCGCATCAGCAGGCCGTGCCCGCGTTCCCGCAACGGGTGCTCGCCGACCAGCGTGGTCAGCGACGGCACCAGCTCCGCGCCCCGGCCGATCAGCAGCAGGAGTTCGGCCCGCTCCTCCAGCACGGCGAGCCTGCGTTCGGCCAGCCGACCGCGTTCGACCTCGGCGAACAGGCCCGCGACACCGCCGAGCGGTTCGCCGCGCCACAGGCCGAGCGCCTCGTCCAGCGCGGTGGCCGCGGCGATCAGGTCACCGGACGCGCGCAGCCGGGCCGATTCCGCGACGCCGCGCTCGAACTCGTCCAGGTCGACCTGCTGCGGGTCCACCCGGAGCAGGTAGCCGTCGCCTACCGAGGTCAGCAGCTCGGCCGGGGCACGGCGGGCGCGGCTGGGTTCGAGCGCGCGGCGCAGCCCGGCCACGTAGGTCTGCACCAGGTTGACCGCGCTGGTGGGCGTGTTGTCGCCCCACACGGCCTCGATGATCTGGTCACGGCTGACCGGCGTGTTGCGGGCCAGCAGCAGCACCGCCAGCACGGCACGCTGCTTGGCGGCGCCGAGGTCGACCTCCCCGCCGCCGCGCACCGCCCGGAGCAGGCCGAGCACCTCGAACCGCAAGCGCTCGCCGCCGCCGTCTGCCACCGACCGATCCTTCGCCGAACGTCGAGTCCCCCGACTGAGCCTAGGAGATCACTTCAGTCCGGCTCCAGTCGTCCTGTAGCCGCATTCTTACGCTAAGCGTGTCCGATCAACCACACAGGGCGAACCCCGGTGAGCGAGGTTGGACCAGACAGCGGAACCTCCGCTGCTCTCCCTGATCGACGAGGGCAGGCCGGCGTGCAAGGGGCATCCAGCCCGCGGCGGCGGAACGCCGGCCCGCCCTCGTCCCCTTCTCCACCGGAGAAGGGTCATCCGGTAGGGGATGACCCACCTCCATTGCCCTCCCCCCAGTGGAAGGGGCCGCGACCGGGATCCGAACCCCCGGCCGCGGCCCCTTCGACTACGTCCGGGGACGGTGCGCGGGTCAGGCGACCTCTTCCAGCTCCCGCGGCTCGCCCGCCTTGGCCGCCTTGCGCCGCCGGCGCAGCACCACCACGGCGCCGACCACCACCGCGATGCCCATCAGGCCCCACATCGCGCCGTTGAACACCGACTCGATGTACTTCGCGGACGCGCCCGCCGCCGAGCCGATGCCGATGTGCAGCGCCGACCAGCTGACCGCACCCGCGATCGACGCGGGCAGGAACCGGCGGTACTCCAGCTTCGACGCGCCCGCCGACGCGGGGACCAAGGTCCGCACCACCGGCATGAACCGGGCGAAGAACACCGCCCACGCGCCACGCCTGCGCAACAGCGCGCCCGCCTTGTCCCAGTGCTCCTGGCCGAGCTTGCGCACCACCTTGCTGTCCCGCAGCCGGTCGCCGTACCGGCGGCCGAGGAAGTAGCCGATGCTGTCGCCCGCCACCGCGCACACCGACACCACCAGCCACATCACCAGGAACCGGGGCACGCTGGTGACCGTCGTGGCGGCCAGCAGCAGCGCGCTCTCGCCCGGTGCGATGAAGCCCACGCCCAGCGTGCACTCCGCCAACGTCAACGCGCCCGTCACCGCGAGCACCGCGGGCTGCGGCAGACCGGCGAGCCCTTCCAGGGCGTCGGTCAGCAAGGCCATGGTTCATCCCCCTGTGGATCACGACAAGCACCGGTGTGCAGGCTAGGGGGAGTCCACCGCAACCACGCCAGGGGGCGCATCGGACCGAGGGCTGACCGGTCACCAGACCACGGTCGTACGGGCCGGTGGTCGAAAGTCAGGGATGCGCCTTAAGGGCGGTCGAGAACGCCGTTCTTCGCGGTGCGCACGAATCGGGACCACTGCGTGAAACCGAAGCCCAACTCACCGCCGGTCCGGTTCTTCGAATCCCGCACGCCGGCCGCGTCCCGGTCGAGCGCGATTTCCACGCACTCCGGACCACCCGCGGACGACCGCGTGCTCTTGCGCCACTGGCGTCGCATGGCCTTCACCTCGGATTCAGGCGAGCTCGCGCGCCACCCGCCCGATCAGCGCGGACGAGGCGGCCGGATCGAGCGATTCGGCGCTGAGCCGAGCGAACATGTCGGAATACCGGGCGACGTCCGAGGGGTGTTCCCAATAGACGTCGCCTTTCGGGCTTTCGATGTATACCACGGCCGGATCCGACTGCTCGGGGAACGACAGGATGACGAACGGACCGTCCAGCGCAGCGTGACCGCCCGCCTCGAACGTGGCCACCTGAAGGGTGATATTCGGCCGGTTTCCGACTTCGAGGAGTCGTCTCAACTGCTCGGCCATCACCTCCCGGCCGCCCACCAGCCTCCGCAAGGCTGCCTCGTCCACGACCACGTGCAGGCACAGCGGGTCGTCCTCGACCAGCAGCGCCTGGCGCGCCTTGCGCAGCTCCACCCGGCGGTCCACCTCGGCCGGCGCGGCGTCCGGCAGCACGGCCCGGATCAACGCCCTGGTGTAGGCCTCGCACTGGAGCAGGCCCGGCACCATCAACCCCTGGTAGGTGCGCACCCACTCGGCGTCGGCCTCGAACCCGACGTACCGGCCGGGCGCGATGTCGCCGAACTCGTCCCACCACGCCCGCCGCCGCGCGTCACGCGCCAGCTGCACCAGCTCGTCCAGCGTGGCCCGGTCGGCGCCGTAGGCGGAGAGCATGTCGCGGACGTCGCGCGGCGTGACGCCTACGCGGCCGGTCTCGATGCGGCTGATCTTGGACGCCGAGCACTCCAGCCGCGCGGCGACGTCCTCGATGGTCAGGTCGGCCGCCTCGCGCAGCCTGCGCAGCTCGCTGACCAACCGTCGCTTGCGCAGCGTCGGGCTGCTGCCCCGTGGCATGCGGACACCTTTCGTCTGCGGACCGGACCCGTCGGGCCGCAGCCCAGTCTGTGGGCGCCCGCGAACGGAGCAAAGTGACGTCATCCAATCGTGTACTGCAACTTGCAGACAGCCGGAGGCGGTAACAGGCTGCGTGGAGCACACCGCCCCAGGGAAGGAGCGCTGAAGGTGTCCACCACCGTCTTCAGCCAGCTCGACCGGTCCCTCCGCGAACACCTGGCCACGCTGGTCCGCCTGGCGACGACCGGCGACGACGACACGGCGGTCGAGCTGGCCCGCTGCGAGCTGCCGAGGGTGGTGACCGCGATCAAGGCGTTGCTGGACGAGCACACGCCCGACGAGCACGGCCGCTGCCCGACCTGCCGCACCCGCCGCTTCCGCCGCCGCCTGCCCTCGCCGTGCCGGGCGTACCTCGGCGCGCAGCTCGCGCTGACCGTCAGCGGCGACGAGCCGTCCGGCAACCACCGCAAGCACTTGCGCAGCGTCGGTTAGCCACCACAGCCGAGCGGGGGCGCGTCCCCGCTCCGGTCGGGCGACGCGCTCCCCCGCCACCGAGCCCCACCAGCGCCGCCCGACCCGATCCGAGCCCGAGGCACCGAACCGACCCCGTACCCCCGACCGGGACCGGTTCCGTGCCGGATGACCGCCGCCTCGCCGGTCCGGGCTCGGCACGGGGTGGTCGGCCCGGCCACCGGGCCGACCACCCCGTGATGGCCTCACCGGCCGGTCAGCACCGCACCAGGCCGTCGCGCTCCGGGTCGACCAGGTAGACGCGCGCCGCGGAGATGTCGAAGTACATGCCCACCAGGCGCAGCGACCGCGTGGCCACGGCCTCCCGCACGCTCGGGTACGCCATCAGGTTGTCCAGCTGCTGGGCGACGTTCGCCACCGACAGCCGTTCCACCGGGGGCAGGTCGGACTCGCCCGCGTGGAACCGGATGAGGCTCGGCTCGACCGCCTTGAGCCACCCGTGCAGTTGCGTGCCCGGCCGGGTCGAGCCGTGCACCACCGCCTTCATCGCGCCGCAGTCGGAGTGGCCGCACACCGCGATCGTCTCGACCGCCAGCACCTCCACCGCGTACTCGATCGCCGCACCGACCGAGTCGTCGCCGTCCAGCGGCACGAGGTTGCCGATGTTGCGCACGCAGAACAGGTCAC
The DNA here is from genome assembly GCF_003014735.1 of Saccharothrix carnea. Taxonomy (GTDB): domain Bacteria; phylum Actinomycetota; class Actinomycetes; order Mycobacteriales; family Pseudonocardiaceae; genus Actinosynnema; species Actinosynnema carneum. Next base: position 139,022 of record NZ_PYAX01000001.1, read on the forward strand.
CCGGCCCGCTGGTGGTGATCAGGTTCGGCACCACGCGGGAGTCGGCACAGGTGATGAACAGTTGACGAGGGCGCTGGCCGCGCGCGCCCAGCTCCGCCAGGAACGGCCGGACCAGCGGCGCGGTGGTGCGCTCGAACTCGCGCATGCCGCGGATCATCGGGTCGGCGTCCGCGCGCGGACGCGGCACGGTGACGTGCCGGTGGCGCTGCCAGTGCGACCACGGCGCGAACCACCTCGGCAGCGGCGACAGCGGTGTCTTGCGCAGCGCCGGGATGCCCTTCCTGGCCTTGCTGAACCAGGTGTCGTGCACCTCGTCCACCTCGACGTGGCCACCCAGCCGCTCGTAGCCGACGCGCCAGTCGTCGATCGCCTCGTACGCGCCGTGGTCGAGGAAGTCGATGTGCAGCTCCAGCACCACGCGCTGCCCCAGCGGGATGGTGCGCAGGCCGCGCACCAGCCGCCCGACGCCGAGGAACACCAGCGAGCCGCGGATCACCACCCGCCAGCCGTCCGGCTCCTGCTCGATCCGCACCGACGAGCGGGTCAGCCGGTGCAGCGACCGCAGCGCCGCCGCCGTGACGCCCAGCAGCACGCCCTCCACCAGGCCGAGCGCCACCACGCCCAGCACGGTGACGGCGTACGCGGAGAACTCGCCGTGCCGCCACAGCGCCCGCATCCGGCGCACGCTCACCAGCCGCGCGCCCATCACCACCAGCACGCCGGCCAGCGCGGCCATCGGGATCAGCTCCAGCACCCAGCCGAGCGCGAGCACGAACACCGCGATCCACAGGCCGTGCAGCACGGTCGACGCACGGGTGCGCGCGCCCGCGGCGACGTTGGTGGAGCTGCGCACGATCACGCCGGTCACCGGCAGCCCGCCGAGCGCGCCCGCGACCGCGTTGGCGGTGCCCTGGGCGACCAGCTCGCGGTCGAAGTCGGCGCGCGGGCCGTCGTGCAGCTTGTCCACGGCCACCGCCGACAGCATCGACTCGACGCTGGCCACCACCGCCACGGTCAGCACCGCGAACACGATCCCGGCGAAGCTCCCGGACGGCATCTGCGGCAGCACGACCTGGCCGAGCGGGTCGTCGGGCAGGTCGACCCGCGTCACGTCCATCCCGGACCCGACGACGGTCGCCGCCAGCACGGCCACCAGCGGCGCGGGCACGACCGACGCGCGCGGCACCTTGGGCCACAGCACGAGGACCAGCACGGTGAGGGCGCCGACCAGCAGGGCGGTCCACCGCACGTCGGTGGTGAAGAGCTTGGCGAGGTTGTCGAACACCGAGGTGGCCGCCGTGCCGCCGAGGACGACGGTGAGCTGGCCGATCGCGATGCTCACGCCGATGCCGGCGAGCATGCCGTGCACCACGGCGGGCGAGAGGGACAGCGCGAGGCGGCCGAGCTTGCTCAGGCCGAACAAGATCTGGACGCCGCCGGCGGCGAGGGTGATGGCCGCCGTGGCGGCCCAGCCGTACTCGGCGATGATGCCCGCGGTGATCACCACCATGCCCGCCGCGGGGCCGCTGACCTGCAACGGCGCCCCGGACAGGGCACCCGCCACGATGCCGCCGACGACGGCGGAGATCAGCCCCGCCATCAGCGGCGCGCCGGTGGCGGCGGCGATGCCGAGCGAGAGCGGCACGGCGATCAGGAACACCACCGCGGAGGCGGGCAGGTCGTGCCGCAGCACGGTCGCGAGGCCGCCCGGAGGGCCCGCCGTGGTGTGCTCGCCTGCGTGGGACTTGTTGGGGCGCGGCCGGTTCATGTCGGGTCCTTTCGAGCGGCAAGGGGTCATCACCCCACGCGGCGCGCGGGGTGTCGGCACAACGGGGAGGGGTGCCTACGACCGCGCTAAGGGCGGCAGCAGGCGCGGCCAGCAGGCTTCGAGTCGGAACTCGGCCCCGGCGCGGTGGTGAGGGTTCGCCACGGTGGCACCTCCGTGTCGGCACAGGGAGAACGTGTCGGCACAGCCCGCGTCGCACAGGTCGCGTCCACACCATGATGACTGAGGAAGTGGGCGGTCTGACAGCGGTTCCACCCGGTCGTGTTGATCACGAACGGGATCGTCACCCCTGGTGACGGACCTACCGGCCGACTGCCGCGTAGGCGCGGCTGACCGCGAACGTGCCGCCGCACAGTCCGAAGAGGACGGCCGCGAGGTGGCCCACGGTGGCGAACTCGGGCACCGCGCCGAACCACTCGGCGCCCAGCAACGGGTACGCGACGAGCAGCGCCAGCCACGGCACGCGCAGCACCACCGGACCCAACACGGTGATGGCGCCCGCCGCGGTGAACGCCACGTAACCGACACCGACGTCGACCACGTCGGTCAGATCGGTCGGGTAGACACCCGAAGAGATGACGACGGCGGTGACGAGCACCGCGCCGACGTGGCCCGCGAGGACCACCGCGACGGCCCGCCACGGGCCGACCTCGCGTTCGAGCACGCCGAGGCACACGGCCGCCGCCACCACGGCGAGAACGGTGGCCACCAGGCCGTCCCCGGCGGTGTCGAGCACGAACGCGCTGCCCAGCAGCGCGTTGACCGGGTGGTCGGCGAGGTTGGCGGCGTTCGTGCTCAACGACTCCCGCACCTGCGCCGACATCCCGTCCGCGAACACGAACCGCATCAGCAGCGCGAGCCCCGCCACGGCCGACAGGTAGCCGGCCGTGACGGGGCGGCGCCGGAAATGCTCACGCACCCGGCCATGATCGGGCCGGCGGTCTCAGGCGTCCACTTGAGACCTGTCACCCGACCAGAGGGTGTGGAAGCTGCCCTCGCGGTCGGTGCGGCGGTAGGTGTGCGCGCCGAAGAAGTCGCGCAGCCCCTGGATCAGCGACGCGGGCAGGCGCTCGGACCGCAGCCCGTCGTAGTACGCCAGCGCGGACACGAAACCGGGCGCGGGCACGCCCGCCGTCACCGCCTTCACCACGACCCGCCGCCACGCGGCCTCGGCCGACTTCACCGCGTCGCGGAAGTAGTCGTCCACGAGCAGCGAGGCCAGCTCCGGCGCCTTGTCGTAGGCCTCGCGGATGCGGTCGAGGAACCGGGCCCGGATGATGCAGCCGCCGCGCCAGATCGTGGCCATCGCGCCCAGGTCGAGGTCCCAGCCGTACTCGGCGCTCGCCGCGCGCATCTGGTCGAAGCCCTGCGCGTACGCCACGACCTTCGACGCGTACAGCGCCTGCCGCACGTCCTCGACCAGCGAGTCGTCCGCACCGCCCTCGACCTCGGCGGGCCCGAACGCCTCCCGCACCGCCTGCCGCTGGCCCGCCCGCCCGGACAGCGACCGCGCGAACACCGCCTCGGCGATGCCGGTCACCGGCACGCCCAGCTCCAGCGCCTCCTGCACGGTCCAGCGGCCGGTGCCCTTCTGCTCGGCCTCGTCCGCGATCACGTCCACCAGCGCGGCACCGGTCTCGACGTCGACGTGGCCGAGCACCTCGGCGGTGATCTCGACCAGGTAGGACTCCAGGTCACCGGTGTTCCAGCCGCGGAACACCTCGGCCACGTCGGCGGGCGCCAGGCCGCCGACCCGGTGCAGCAGGTCGTAGGCCTCGGCGATGAGCTGCATGTCGGCGTACTCGATGCCGTTGTGCACCATCTTGACGAAGTGCCCGGCGCCGTCCGGCCCGACGTGCACGCAGCACGGCACGCCGTCGACCTTGGCCGCGATGTCCTCCAGCACCGGCCCGAGGTGCCCGTAGGACTCCTTCGACCCGCCCGGCATGATCGACGGGCCGTTGAGCGCGCCTTCCTCGCCGCCGGAGATGCCCGCGCCGACGAAGTGCAGCCCGGCGTCCTTCAGCGCGGCCTCGCGGCGGCGGGTGTCGGCGTAGTGGGCGTTGCCGCCGTCGATCACCATGTCGCCGGGCTCCAGCAGGGGCACCAGTTCGTCGATGACGGCGTCGGTCGGCCCGCCCGCCTTGACCATGATGATGATCTGGCGGGGCGTCTGGAGGCTCGCGACGAGCTCTTCCAGCGTCTCGGCCGGCACGAAGTCGCCCTCGTGGCCGTGGTCGGCGATGAGCGCCTTGGTGCGGGCGTGGCTGCGGTTGTGCACGGCGACGCGGTAGCCGTGCCGGGCGAGGTTGCGCGCCAGGTTGCTGCCCATGACGGCGAGCCCGGTGACGGCGATCCGCGCGGGTGCCTCGGAGGTGGTCATCTGCACAGCGTGCCCAAATCCGCGCCCGCGCGCACCTGTCCGGGACCCCTGAACCCCGGTTGCGCGCTGCGGCGTCGATCACCCCTGTAACATCGTGAAACAGCAGTGGAACGGGGGGCGCGGATGGCCAGGGCGACGGTGCGGGACGTGGCACGGGCCACCGGGCTTTCCATCGCCACGGTGTCCCGCGTGCTCAACGGGCAGGCCAACGTCGCCGAGCACACCCGCGAGCTGGTGCTGCGCACGGTCGCCGGGTTGGGCGCGGAGGCGCCGAGGGCGCGTGGCGTGAAGCCCGCGGGCCCGATCTGCGTGCGCTGCCCGTACCTGCTCACCGACTACTTCGGGCTGATCGTCTCCAGCGTCGCCGAGACGTTGGCGCTGCACCACCGGCAGGTGCTGCTCAGCGCGGGCGTGTCCGCGCAGCGCGAGACCGTGCTGCCGGGCCTGGCGAGCCGGTCGGACGTGGGCGGCGCGATCCTGATCCTGCCGCCGGAGCCCGCCGAGGAGCTGGTCCGGCTGCGCGACCGCCGGTTCCCGTTCGTGGTGGTCGACCCGCGCACCGAGCTGCCGCGCGACGTGGCGTCGGTGTCGGCGGCGCACTTCGCGGGCGCGCGGCGGCTGATGGCGCACCTGGTGGAGCTGGGCCACCGGCGGATCGGGATCATCGGCGGCCCCGGTGACTGGCTGGTCAGCGACGGCAGGCTGGCCGGGTACGCGGCGGCGTTGTCCGACGTGGGCGTGCTGCCGTCGGCGGAGCTGCTGCGGCACGTGGACGAGCCGACCGAGGAGAACGGCCACCTCGTCGCCCGTGACCTGCTCGGCCTCGCGGACCGGCCCACGGCGCTGGTCGCGTTCAACGACAAGATGGCGGTCGGCGCCTTGCGGGCGGCCCGGGAACAGGGCCTCGACGTGCCGGGTGACGTGTCGATCGCCGGTTTCGACGACCTCGACCTCAGCCGTGCCACGCGACCGGAACTGACCACGGTGCGGCAGCCGTTGCAGGAGATGGGCCGGATGGCCGTGACCCTGCTGATGCGGCTGCTCGACCGGCACGAGCTGGAAGCCCTGCACGTCGAGCTGGCCACGGAACTGGTGGTCAGGGCGTCCACGGGCCCCGCGCCGCGCGTCTGACGCACCGCGTTCCACTCGTTTTCACGGTCTTTACCGGTATAAATCCGCGACCTTGACACGGGTTCGGCGTCATTGTTTCCTTCAGGTGCGGACAAGTTCCACAAATGTTCCACCTTGTTTCAGATGCCGACCCCTGCCCACAACGTCGTGAAAGGAGTCCGGGGTGCCCTCTTCCCACCGTCGGGCTTTCATCAGCGCCGGCATAACGTTGATCACGGTCGCCGCCGCCCTCGCCGCCTCGCAGCCCGCCGCCGCGGCGGGCGAGTCCGTCAACGTCCACCTGACCACCACCTCCGACAGCGGCGGCCGCACGGTCACCCGCGGTCTCCAGCAGCAGCCGTCGATCGCGTTCAGCTCGAACGGCGGCAGCGCGACCCACACCATCACCGTCAACGAGGGCACGACCTACCAGCAGTTCGAGGGCGGTGGCGCGTCGATCACCGACACCACCGCCTACCTGCTGCGCGGCGGTCCCGTCTCGGCCGCCACCCGGGACGCGGTGATGCGCAAGCTGTTCCACCCGGTCGACGGCATCGGCCTGTCGTTCGTGCGCAACCCGATCGGCGCTTCCGACCTGTCCCGGCCCGGCAACGTCTCGCTCGACGACACGTGCTGCGACCTCAACGACTGGGGCACCAACGGCTACGACACGAACGTGCGGCTGCTGACGCAGCAGGCCAAGCAGCTCAACCCGCAGCTGCGGGTCAAGGGCGTGCCGTGGAGCGCGCCGGGCTGGATGAAGGACAACGGCCGGATGGACCAGATGGGCTGGCTCAAGTGGGAGTACGCCCCCGTGTACGCCCAGTACTTCGTCAAGTACGTGCAGAGCTACCAGGCGGCGGGCATCCCGATCGACTACGTGTCCGTGCAGAACGAGCCGAACTGCTGCCAGGCGTCCAACCCGACCGCGATGAACTACCCCGGCATGAGCTGGAACCCGGCGGGCCTGGTCGAGTTCACCAAGAACAACCTCTACCCGGCGTTCCGCGCGGCGGGCATCAACACCAAGGTGCTGGTGCACGACTGGAACTACGGCGACTACGCCAACTTCGGCTCCGGCGTGCTGAACGACGCGGGAGTGCGCAACGACCCCCTGTTCGGCGGTATCGCGTGGCACGGCTACTTCGGTGACCCGGCGGTCGGCACCCAGGTGCACAACCAGTACCCGAACGTGCGGCAGTTCAGCACCGAGCACTCCGGCGGCACGTGGATCTCGAACCAGCACAACGAGGACATGGCCGACATCGTCAACTACGCCCGCAACTGGAGCTCCAGCCTGGTGAAGTGGAGCCTCGCGCTCAACCAGAACATGGGCCCGCACAACGGTGGCTGCGGCACGTGCACCGGCCTGATCACCGTGCAGGAGGGCGGGTCGCGGGCCGGCCAGGTCGACTACACCGTCGAGTACTACACGACCGGTCACCTGACGAAGTTCGTCAAGCCGGGCGCGTACCGGATCGACTCGACCGCGAACGGCACCGTGCAGAACGTGGCCTACCGCAACCCGGACGGCTCCAAGGCCCTGATCGCGCACAACGGCGGCACGTCGTCCCAGTCGATCCGGGTCAACTGGGGCAACCAGTCGTTCACCTACACCCTGCCCGCCCGCACCTCGGCGACGTTCACCTGGCAGGGCACGCCCGGCAACGGCGGTGGCACCGGTGGCAGCGCAATCACCGGCCTGGCGGGCAAGTGCGTCGACGTGGCGGGCGGGAGCAGCGCGGACGGCGCGGCGGTGCAGCTGTACACGTGCAACGGCACCGCGGCGCAGCAGTGGTCGCGGCCCGGTGACGGCACGCTGCGCGCGCTGGGCAAGTGCCTCGACATCAAGGACCGCGGCACCGCGGACGGCGCGCAACTGCAGCTGTGGAGCTGCGCGGGCGGCGCGAACCAGCAGTGGACCCACACCTCGGGCAACGACCTGGTGAACCCGGCGACCGGCAAGTGCGTGGACGTCACCGGCAACACCAGCGCGGACGGCACCAGGTTGCAGATCTGGACCTGCACCGGCGGCGCCAACCAGAAGTGGACCATCGCCTGAACGAGCTACGGGGTCCCGCTCCGGCGGGGCGGGACCCCGCTGACAACCCGGCCGCGACGGCGCGAGAGTCCTGGGCATGACACGACTCCTCGTGCTCGTCGCGGCCGTGCTCGCGGCCTGCCTGACCGCGCCCGCGGCCCAGGCCTCGTGGACGCTGACCACCGCGCAACGGCAGGCGTACCTGAACTACTACGCGCCCGTCATCCTCAAAAGGGGTGACGAGAACGACGGCAAGCAGGGCCGGGACTGGCTCGCGAACTTCGACTTCGACCGGGACGGCAACTACGCCTCCAACCGCGCGAACTGGAAGCAGGTCCCGCAGTTCGTCGCCGGGACCGCGGGCTACGAGCGGTGGCGCGTCCGGCCCACCCTCTACACCGCGCTGCTGGAGTTCACCGACAACGGCAGCAAGTCGTTGGTGCTGCTGTACCACGTCTACAACGCGGCCGACAAGGACGGCGACGAGATCCACGACTGGGAACGGGTGGAGATCGTGGTGCGCGGGGTGACCGGCACGCCGGGCAGCGCGGGCGAGTCGTTCGGCAACGCGACCGTGACCCACCACAAGGACCACGTCATGCGGCGCTCCTACGACCCGGACGTCAACTTCCTCCAGACCGCCGACGGCAGGCACCTGCTGCTGTGGCAGGCCGACGAGAGCGACTTCGACCTGCCCGACGCCGGGCCGCACGCGCACGAGCTGCGGTTCGTCACCGACACCTGGGCCTACGTCTCGGGCCGCATGGCGTCCGGTGCGAACGCCGAGGTGCGGATCTCCGGCGCGGACAACCGGCGCAACGTGCACTACGCGTTCGTGCCGGAGGGCGCGGCGGGGGCGGTGGCCGCGCTCGGCGCGGTGCCGCTGACGTTCGCCAACGCGTCCGCGCAGGCCAGCCGGGTCGACAACGGCACGAAGGTGGCGTGGCCGCGGGTCAAGCGGCTGACCTACGAGTTGCAGGACCTGGCCGACATCGTGCCCACGCACTGGGCACAGTCGGCGTGGCAGCGGCACTGGCTGGCCACCGACGTGGTGGACGTGCGGTTCGAGACGCCCGCGCTGGGCATCGGGACGGGCGTGCAGCGGTTCTACAACCAGTCCCGTGACGACGCCGCCTCCGACCTCACCGACGGCCGCGAGGGGTACCTGTCCAAGGCCTGGTTCTTCGGCGCGTACTCGGCGGAGCTGGACGAGGACACCCCGTCCGGGTCCGACGACTTCGGCGGGTTCGCGGGCACGGGCCTGGACAGCTCGGGCCGCAGCCGCGGCGCGGTGAGCGGTGACCCGGCCTCGCACGGCGCGTACTGGCGGCAGCACGAGTACTTCGTGCACTCGGGCGGCATGGACGACCGGGCGAGCCACGAGGTGGGCATTTGGCTGCCACCGGGCTGGCACCTGGCGGCCAACGGCGGCTTCGACGGCCGGTGGCAGCCGTTGTTCGACGACCGGCCGGCCGCCTGAGGGGTATCCGGCCCGCCGCTGCTCGACCAGCGGCGGGCCGGTACCGCGGAGCGCCCGCGCCGCACGACCGGCCGCGGGCGCTCGCCTAACCGGTCGCGCGATAAGCCTCGCCGGCCCGGTTCGGCGTCCCTCCGGGCACGTACAGCCCCGTGCCCGGCTTGTCGGCGGGGAGCGCGAACCACGCGTAGCGCTCCAGGTAGGGCAGGTCTTCGAGCATCCGTGACGACGCACCGGCGAAGTCGGCCAACTGCTGCGCGTCCGGGTAGCGCACACCGCCGCCGGAGAAGTCCATCAGCGAGTACTCGGTGAGCCAGATCGGCAGGCCGTAGCGGGCGCGCACGGCATCGAGGTAGTTCTTCAGGTGGCCGACAGCGGCCGGGCCGAAGTCAGAGCCGTACCAGTGCAGCGTGATGAAGTCGACCCGCAGGCCGCGCTCGCGGGCACCGGCCATGAACCGGTCGAGCCAGCCGCCCGGCTTGTCGCCGCTGTGGGCCACGGCGGGGCTGCCCAGGCGCATCCCCGTGGCCTGGAGCTGAGGCCACAGGTCCAGCGCCTGCTCCACGGTCAGGTTCGACTGCTTGGCGAGGTCCGGTTCGTTGAAGCCGAGCAGCGTGGTGCCCTGCGCCTTGACCGCTTGGAGGTTCGCCGGGGTCACCGTCTTCGCGCCCCAGATCATCGGCACGTACTCCACGCCGGCCGGCGGCTGCACGTTCTCCCTGGTGGGAGCCCAGTTGTAGAACCAGCCGGCACCGACGTCGGACAACGCCCGCGTCACGCCGTCGAAGTGCCAGGTGCTGACGCCCTTCTTGACCGACTTGGCGACGGGCTGCACGACCGGTGCCGCTGCGGCCGGTGTCGTCGTCGTTGTCGTTGTGGTCGTCGTTGTCGTGGTGGTGGCGGTGGTGGACGGCACGGTCGAGGGCAGCCGCGTGGTCGTGGCGGCGACGGGGGCGGCCATCGGCGTCGGTGTCGGCGTCCGCTCACCGGGCAGCAGCACGACCGCACCCGCCACCGCCGCCACGGCCGCCGCCGCGATCAGCGGCTTGGTGGCCGCGTGCGCCCAGAAGCCCTTCTTCACCACCGCGACCACGGGCTCCGCGCCGAGGTCGAACCCGGCGGGCAGCGGCACGAGCGGGATCCGGGCCAGCAGGCCGTCCACCGCGGCCAGGTCGTCGAACCCGCGGGCACACCGGCCGCACTCCCGCGCGTGCCGCACGATCCGCTTGCGCCACAACGCGTTCGGCTGCCCGTCCCAGCCGGCGAGCACGTCGGCCAGCGCGCCGCACCGCGGCAGGGCCAGCACCCGGACGACCACCCGGGCCCCGTCGAGCTGGGCCTTCATCCGCTGCACCCGCACGGCCGCGTGCTGCGGCGTCAGGTCCAAGGCCTCGGCGAGCTCGGCCCGGGTGATCCGGCCGACCTGCTCCAGCCACCACAGCGACAGCAGCTCGCGCTCGTCGTCACCGATCCACCGGGTCGCCGCCAGCACCTCGCGGCGCTGGCCGGTGAGCTGGAGCCGGGTGATGGCCAGGTCGGCGAAGTCCGCGCCCGGGTCGGCGACGTCGGCCGGTTCGGCGTCGGCGAGCGGCAGCCTGGTCCGGTGGTGGTCGCGCACCTGGTTGAGCGCGATGGCCAGCAGCCACGACCGGAACGCCTCGGGCTCCCGCAGCTTCGGCAGGCCGTTCAACGCGCGGAGCATGGTCTCCTGCACGACGTCGTCGGTGTCCGGGTGGCCCGCCAACGCGTGACCCACCACGTTGTAGACCAGCGGCAGGTAGGCGGCCACCAGCGCGTCCAACGCGCCGGGCTCGCCCCGCTGCGCGGCCGTCACCGCCGCGGCGTCCCCTGGTGTGCGCATACCGTTCCTCTCGGCCGAGTCGGGCTTACCTCACCGGAGACTCCGCGGACGCGCCACGATAACGACAATCACGCGGCGAGCACCGACGCCGCCATGCCGATCAGCGCCGTGCCGCACAGCCGCTCGAACACCGGCCGCACCTTGGGCCGGGTGAGCAGCGCCGAGAGCCGGCCGGCCAACGGCACCACCACGGCCCAGAAGCACGCGAACACGCCCACCGCGACGGCGGAGAGCAGCGCGGCCTGCGGCAGCGGCGGTGCCGCCGGGTCCATGGCCTGCGGGACCAGGCTGAGGAACGTCAGCATCACCTTCGGGTTGAGCAGGTCGCACAGCACGCCGCGCAGGAACAGCGACCGGTCCGACTTCGGCGCCTGCCTGATCGGCCCACCGCGCCGTGCCGCCCGCAGCGTGGCGATGCCCAGGTACGCCAGGTACAGCGCGCCGACCGCCTTGACCGCCAGCAACGCCGCCGGTGCCGCCGCGACCAGCGCGGACAGCCCCACCGTGGCCAGCAGGGCGTGCACCAGCAGCCCGGTCACCACGCCCGCCGCGGTCAGCGCGCCGTACCGCACCCCGCGCACGGCGTTGCCGGTGATCAGCACGAAGTCCGGGCCGGGCACGACGGTGATGACGACGAGGGCGAGCAGGAACGAGGTCCAGGCGATGTGCACGGCCGCATCCTCGGTCACTCGTTCGGGTGTATTCCACCCGACGATTACAGTGTTCGGTTGTGAGCGACACAGCCGAACTGGATTCGGTCGACTGGCTGATCCTGGAGGCGTTGCAGAACGACGCGACGCTGCCGAACCGGAGCCTGGCCGAGCTGGTGGGCATCGCGCCGTCGACGTGCCTGCAACGCGTGCGCCGGTTGCGCGAGCTGGGCGTGATCACCGGCTTCCACGCCGTGGTCGACCCGCGGACCACCGGGCTGCCGCTGGAGGCCGTGGTGTCGGTGAACGTGCGGCCGCACACCAGGCCCGTGGTGGCGGCGTTCCGGCGGTTCGTGATGGCTCAGCCTGAGACGCGATCGCTGTTCCACGTCAGCGGGCAGGCGGACTTCCTGGTGCACATCGCGGTGGCCGACAGCACGCACCTGCAGGCGTTCCTGATGGACAAGATCGCCTCGCGCACGGAGGTGCGGAACCTGACCAGCTCGGTGGTGCTGGAACGGGTCGAGACGCGGGCCCTCACCCCGCCCGACGACCAGCGCCCCACCCACCGCAGGCGCCGCGTCTAGGAATCCCCGGCAGGTAGGTTTTCGTCATGGACCCTGACGAGTTCCGCCGGATCGGCCACGAGGTGATCGACTGGATCGCCGACTACCGCTCGCGCGTCGAGGACTTCCCGGTCAGGTCACCGGTCGAGCCCGGGTGGGTGCGGGGGCAGCTCGCCGGGCTGCCCGAGCGGGGTGAGGGCTTCGACGGCCTGCTCGCGGACCTGGACCGGGTCGTGCTGCCGGGTACCACGCACTGGCAGCACCCCGGCTTCTTCGCGTACTTCCCGTCCAACGCCTCGCTGCCGTCCGTGCTCGGCGACCTGCTGTCGTCGGGGCTGGGCGTGCAGGGCATGTTGTGGTCCACCTCGCCCGCCGCCACCGAGGTCGAGCAGCACCTGATGGACGAGCTGGTGGGCGCGTTCGGCCTGCCGTCGTCGTTCCTCGGCGGTGGGGTCATCCAGGACACCGCTTCGTCCGCCGCGCTGGTCGCGGTGCTCGCCGCCCTGCACCGGGCGTCGGGCGGGAAGTGGCGGCAGTCCGGCGTGGACGGCACGGAGACGGTGTACGTGTCGTCCCAGACCCACTCGTCGCTCGAACGGGCGGCGCGGATGGCGGGGCTGGGCGAGCAGGCCGTGCGGGCGATCGGGGTGGACTCGCGGTTGGCGATGCGGGTCGACGACCTGACGTCCCGGATCAGGTCCGATGTGGAGGCCGGGCGGCGGCCGATCATGGTGTGCGCGACCGTCGGCACCACGGGCACGGGCGCGGTGGACCCGGTGCGCGAGATCGCCGCGCTGTGCGCCGAGCACGGGATCTGGCTGCACGTGGACGCGGCGTGGGCGGGCCCGGCGGCGCTGTGCCCGGAGTTCCGCGGCTTGTTCGACGGCGTGGAGACGGCCGACTCGTTCACCGCGAACGCGCACAAGTGGATGCTGACGGCGTTCGACCTGTCGTTGTTCTGGACGGCGCACCCGGACGTGCTGGTGGACGCGCTCACGATCCTGCCGGAGTACCTGCGGAACACGGCGACCGAGTCGGGCGCCGTCGTGGACTACCGCGACTGGCAGATCCCGCTGGGCCGCCGGTTCCGGGCGTTGAAGCTGTGGTCGGTGCTGCGCTGGTACGGGCTGGAGGGCGTGCGCGAACACCTGCGCGGGCACGTGGAACTGGCGCGGCTGCTCGAATCTTGGGTCGGGGCGTCCGAGGACTGGGAGCTGGTCGTGCCGCGCACCCTGTCCCTGGTCACCATCGCCCACCGCGCCGGCGACGAGGCCACCAGAGCTGCGATGGACCACGTCAACGCGACGGGCGACGCTTTCGTCACCCACACCGTGGTCGACGGCAGGTTCGCCATCCGGGTGGCGATCGGCGCGGAGGCGACCAGGGAGCACCACGTCCGCGCGCTCTGGGACACCCTGACCGGCCTCCCGGCTTGACAGGCAAGTCGCCACTTGCCTATAACTGGGTGGTGGACGCAGACCCCGACCTGTTCAAGGCGATCGGCGACGCGACGCGACGCACCATCCTGGACGAACTGACCGAAAGGGACGGTCAGACGCTGTTCGAGATCTGCGGCCGGCTGACGATGAAGCACGGCCTGGCCTCGAGCCGCCAGGCCATCTCGCAGCACCTCGCGGTGCTCGAACAGGCCGGTCTGGTGCGCACCCGGCGGCAGGGCCGGTACAAGTTCCACCACCTCGACACGAGCCCGTTGCGCTCGATCGTGGAGCGGTGGCCCATCGACCGAGAGGAACCGAACCCGTGATCCGCATCAACATCACCAGCGTGCTCGTCGACGACCAGGCCAAGGCGCTGGCCTTCTACACCGAGAAGCTGGGGTTCATCAAGAAGACCGACGTCCCGGCAGGCGACGCCCGCTGGCTCACCGTGGTCTCCCCCGCCGACCCGGACGGCGTCGAACTGCTGCTGGAGCCGGACGGCCACCCCGCTGCGGGCCCGTTCAAGAAGGCCCTGGTCGGCGACGGCATCCCGTTCACCCAGTTCGCCGTGGACGACGTCTACGCGGAGGTCGAGCGGCTCAAGGGCCTCGGCGTCGAGTTCACCCAGGAGGCCACCGACCTGGGCCCGGTCGTCACCGCCGTCCTCGACGACACCTGCGGAAACCTGATCCAGCTCGCCACCGTGAAGTAGCCACCGGGAGGCGCTGCGGCTCAGGGGTTGATCAGCGTGGCGAGGTCCACGGTAACCGGGAAAGGTTCGGGAACCTCGACCTTCCCGGTGCCCTGGGCGATCTGCTTGTACCTGCCGGCGACCAGGCTGAACGCGATGAGCGTGGCCGGCTCGTCCAGTTCCACCACCCAGTAGTGCGGGATACCGACCTTGGCGTACTCGATCGGCTTGAAGACGCGGTCTGTCCGGCCCGTTCCCGGCGACACGATCTCCACTGCCAATCGCAGGTCATCGGGGTTGAACCGACTCGGCTGCTCCCAGTAGCGCTCGGCCGGCACCACCACGACATCGGGTGCGCGCAGTGAGAGCGGAGGCCCCGGGTCTATCACGACATCGACGTCCTGGACCGCCACCATCCCCGCAGGCAATTGCTCTTTCAGGCAGCTACGGAGGTTCGCCATCGCCACTTGGTGCTTCGGTGCCGGCCTTGGGGCCACCAGCAAGACTCCTTCGACCAGCTCGAAGTGGCGCGACTTGTCCTCCGGAAGCGCGTCCCACTCCTCAAGCGTGAACAAGTGGTCAGGCCAGGGCATGGTGCTCATCGCGGCCACCTCTCTTGCTCCATCGACTGCGCAGCGTAGCTGGTCGACTACAGGACCCGAAGCAGGCCCTCCTGCACCACGGTAGCCACCAACTGGCCGTCGTGGCTGTAGAAGCAGGTACCCGGCCGCCGACCTGGGCCCGGTCGTCACCGCCGTCCTCGACGACACCTGCGGAAACCTGATCCAGCTCGCCACCGTGAAGTAGCCACGCGCTGACCGTTCAGCGGCTCAGCAGTTCGTCCAACTCGAACACCACCGGGAAGGGGTTGGGGATCTCCACCTTCCCGGTGCCACCGCCTACGCGCTCGTAGTAGCCGTCGACCAGGGTGAAGGCGGTGAGCGTCACCGGGTCGTCGATCTCCACGAGCCAGTAGTGCGGGATGCCGGCCGCAGCGTACTCGGCGGGCTTCATCACGCGGTCCGTGCCGCCGGTGCCCGGCGATACGATCTCGACTGCCAGCAGGACGTCGTCCGGGTTGAAGCGCTTCGGGTACTCCAAGAAGCGCTCGTGGGGGACGATGACCATGTCCGGTGCGCGCATGGTGATCGGAGCCACCGGCTTGACCAGGACATCCACATCCGGGACGGCCACGACGTCCCGCGGCAGTTGTTCGTCCAGCCAGGTGCCCAGCCGTTTCATGGCCACCTGGTGCTTGGGTGCCGGTTTCGGGGCCACGAGCAGGATCCCTTCGACCAGCTCGATGTGGTACGACTCGTCTTCCGGAAGCGCGTCCCACTCCTCCAAGGTGAGCAAGTGGTCAGGCCAGGGCATTGCGCTCATCGCGGCCCACCTCCCATGACGCACTCCATCGACTGCGCAGCGTAGCTGGTCGACTACAGGACCCGAAGCAGGCCCTCCTGCACCACGGTAGCCACCAACTGGCCGTCGTGGCTGTAGAAGCGGCCGGTGGCCAGGCCGCGGGCACCGGAGGCCGACGGCGAGGCGCAGTCGTACAGGAACCACTCGTCGGCGCGGAACCGGCGGTGGAACCACATGGCGTGGTCCAGGCTCGCGCCCAGGACCTTGTCCGTGCCCCAGTACACCCCGTGGCGCACGAGGACGGAGTCGAGCAGGGTCATGTCCGACGCGTAAGCCAGCACGCACACGTGCAGCAGGTCGTCGTCCGGCAGCTTGCCGTCCGCCCGCATCCACACCTGGCTGCGCGCCTCGCCCGGCCCGTCCTCCCGCGCGCGCCACGGCGGCTCGGTCACGTACCGGATGTCGATCGGCCTCGGCAGCCGCGCCATGCCGATCTTCTCCAGGTACCCGGCCGCCGACTCGGCGTAGGTGGGCAGCGAGGTCGGCTCCGGCACGGTCGGCATCGGCTCCTGGTGGTCCAGGCCCGGCTCGTCCAGCTGGAACGACGCCGACAGCGCGAAGATCGCCTTGCCGTGCTGGACGGCGACCACGCGCCGGGTGGTGAACGAGCGCCCGTCCCGGATCCGGTCGACCTCGTACACGATCGGCACGGTCGGGTCGCCGCCGCGGATGAAGTACGAGTGCAGCGAGTGCACCCGGCGCTCGGGCGGCACGGTGCGGCCGGCGGCGACCAGGGCCTGGCCGGCGACCTGCCCGCCGAACACCCGCACGGGCGACTCGGCGGGCGACACCCCGCGGAAGATGTTCTCCTCGATGCGCTCCAGGTCGAGCAGCGCCACGAGGCGGTCGAGCACGGGCTGCCCGTGCGGCACACCGTCGGCGTCCAGGGGAACGTCCGAGAACTCGGCGGTCGCCGCGGCGCGGGCAGCCTCGGTCACGTCATCTCCTAAGCGTGGTCGTCCTCCCCCAGGCGGTGCACCCGGATGAGGTTCGTCGAGCCGATCGTGCCAGGCGGCGAGCCCGCCACGACCACGACGAGGTCACCGGGCTGGTACCGGCCGATGTCGATCATCGACAGGTCCACCTGGCGGACCATCTCGTCCGTCGAGTCCACCTTAGGCACGAGGAACGTCTCCGTGCCCCAGGTGAGAGAAAGCTGACTGCGCACGCTGGGCTCCGGCGTGAACGCCAGCAGCGGCAGCGGGGTGTGCAGGCGGGCCAGCCGCCGCACGGTGTCACCGGACTGGGTGAACGCGACCAGCGCCTTCGCGTTCAGCCGCTCGCCGATGTCGCGCGCCGCGTACGAGATCACGCCGCGCTTGGTGCGCGGGACGTGCGTCAGCGGCGGCACCACGGTGGACTCGGTCTCGACGGCCTCGATGATGCGGCCCATGGTCTTGACCGACTCGATGGCGTAGCGGCCGACCGACGTCTCGCCGGACAGCATCAGCGCGTCGGCGCCGTCGAGCACGGCGTTGGCGACGTCCGAGGTCTCGGCGCGGGTCGGCCGGGAGTTGGTGATCATCGAGTCGAGCATCTGGGTGGCCACGATGACCGGCTTGGCGTTCTCGCGGGCGATCTGGATGGCCCGCTTCTGCACCAGCGGCACGTGCTCCAGCGGCAGCTCGACGCCCAGGTCACCGCGGGCGACCATGACGCCGTCGAAGGCGAGCACGATCGCCTCGAGGTTGTCGACCGCCTCCGGCTTCTCGATCTTGGCGATCACCGGCTTGCGGCCGTGGCCCACGCGGTCCATGACCTGGTGGACCAGGTCGATGTCCGCGGGCGAGCGCACGAACGACAGGGCGATGAAGTCCACGCCCAGGTTGAGGGCGAACTCCAGGTCTTCGATGTCCTTCTCGGACAGGGCGGGCACGGACACGTCCATGCCGGGCAGCGACAGGCCCTTGTTGTTGCTGACGGGGCCGCCTTCGGTGACCTCGCAGACCACGTCGGGGCCGTCGACCTCGGTGACGGTCAGGCCCACCTTGCCGTCGTCCACCAGCAGCCGGTCGCCGACCTTCGCGTCCTGCGCGAGCTGCTTGTAGGTGGTGGAAACGCGGTCGTGGGTGCCTTCGACGTCTTCGACGGTCACCCGGACGATGTCACCGGTGCGCCACTCGACGGGGCCGTGGGCGAACCGGCCGAGGCGGATCTTCGGTCCCTGGAGGTCGGCCAGGATGCCGACCGCCCGGCCCGACGCATCGGCCGCGTTGCGGACGAGGTCGTAGACCTGCTTGTGGTCGGCATGGCTGCCGTGACTGAAGTTCATCCGGGCAACGTCCATACCGGCCGCCACCAGCTCGTTGACCTTGTCCTCGGTCGCGGTGGCAGGACCCATCGTACAGACGATCTTCGCGCGTCGACTCACGTCTAGTCAGAGTAGTCCCTGTCACTGGACCGATCAGGATGTACCGGGAAGTAATCTCGGCGAAACAGGCAGAATCCGCACCGTGGGCCCCAGAATCCTTCCGTTCGTGGTCGCGGTGTTGCTCAGCGTCATCGTGCTGTTCACCCCGGCGTCAGGTGTGCCCACGGCTCCGCCGGGCACCGACAAGGTCGTGCACTTCGTGCTGTTTGCGCTGCTCATGGGCACCGGCCGCTACGCGCGCCTGCCGACGTGGCCGCTGGCCGCCTGCCTCTTCGGTTACGCCGCGGTCTCGGAAGCGTTGCAGTGGCTCATCACCGCCCTGAACCGCGGCGGCGACGTCCTGGACGCCCTGGTGGACGTCGCCGGCATCGGCTTCGCCTACCTCCTGGCCCGCTCGGCCACCCGAAAACGTCGTACCCCTCTGGGAGAATAAAACCGGGGGTCCCCTGAGGGTTGACGCCTGCGTAGCCGGCAGCCGGTCTGCCCGGCCCACCAGCCCGCTCGCCCAACCCACCGGCCCGGCCCTCTGAGCCCCCAACCAGTCCGGCCAGGCCAGGCCCAGCCCAACCAGCCCGGCCCGGCCAGAGCCCAGCCCGGCCAGCCCTGGCCCACCGCGCAGTCCGCCCGGCCACCGCGCCAACCCACCCTGCCAGCCCGCACGGCCCTGCCAGCCTGCCTGCCCGACCCAGCCGCCCAGGCCCGCCACAGCCCGGCCCGCCCAACCCACCGGCTCAGCCCAGCCGGCCGAGCCCGGCAGCCTGCCCCGGCCCGCCAAGCTGCCCCAGCCCTCCAGCCAGGCCTGTCAGCGCAGCCGAGCCCGCGTACTGGCCCGCCGACCCACTCCGGGCGGCTGGGCGCGTCAGCGCCGCCGGCGTCGTCAGCGGCGGAAGCCCAGTTCGGTCAGGCCGATGTGGTCGGCGCACCAGTTGACCAGTGGGGTTGCTTGGCGCCAGGCGTCGCGGACGCGTTTCAGGCAGTGCGGCTCGTGCAGGACGTCGTCGGGCGGCCAGACCTTGGCCACGTACACGCGCTTGTGCTTGAGCAGCTCGATCCGCGGGTGCTCGGGGTCGAGGCCGCGCGGGGCGCGTTTGAGCTTGTCGCCGCGCAGCTCCCAGCCGGACTTGGCGAGCTTGGCGAGCACCTTCTCCAGCGCACGGCCGCGCACGTCGTCGGCGACGGACTCGCGGTAGCGCGCGAGCTGGTCGGGAGCCATGGCGAACGACCCACCCGCCACCAACAGGCCCTCGGGTCCGATCTGCACGTAGTGCGCACCGCCACCGCGGCCGAGTTCGACCACGCCGCCGCAGTGGTCTTTGTACGGCGTCTTGTCCTTGCTGAACCGCACGTCGCGATAGGGCCGAAAGACCTTTCCCTTGCCGAACTCGGGCTCCAGCGCCGCGAGCAACGCCTCCATCGGCGCACGCACATCCCGCAGGTAGACGTGCTTGTTGTCGTCCCAGTACGCCTTGGAGTTGTCGGCGACGAGTCCGTCGTAGAAGTCGATGGCGTGTTCGCCGAAGCCGGTGAATTCCACGGCACCCAGCTTACGTTCGTCCATTCGTGGCTCATTCACTCGCTCTATCGCAACGCATGACCGAACGGTCACGTGCTGTGCATAATCGGCCGGGTGGGTAGGAAAACGGCGCTGGCCGGTTGGCTGCGCGAGCTCGACGCGGGGGAGATCCGGGACATCTTGGCGCTGCGCAAGGACGCCGCCGATCACCGACCCCACTCGCTGCGGGCGCTGGCGGACGAGTTGACCACGACGGCGTCGCTGCGCGCGGCGGTCGACGGGCTCGACCAGGCTTGCCGGGACGTGCTGGACACCGTGGTGCGATTGGGCGACGAGGCCGAGGTGGAGGTGGTGGCGGAACGGTTGCGCTGCAACGGGAAGGCGTCGCGGGCCGAGCTGAGGCGGACGTTGGCGCAGCTGCGCGCGAGGGCGCTCGTGTGGCCGGAGGGAGAAAAACTGGTCGGCTCGCCGGGGTTGCGGCTGCTGGAGGACGAGCCGCCGCGCCGGATCACGCCCGCGCCCCGCACGCCGCGCCGCACACCGCAGAACCGGGGTTTCGCGGACCGGGCCGCGATCACGCCCGCGACCTCCACTGTGGACGGTGTGACGCGGCTGGTCGACCTGTGCGACGTCGAGCTGGTGGTGTGCCGCGGTGGCGTGGGGTTGCGCGAGCTGCGGCGGCTCGCGGGCCTGCTGCGCGCGGACGAGAGCCGGACGCGGTTGTGGGTGGGGTTGGCCGTGGAGGCGCGGTTGCTCGCGGTGGACGACGGCAGGCTGGTCCCGACGGTCGCGGCGGACCCGTGGCGCGCGGCGTCGCCCGCGGACCGGTTGACGGCGTTGGTGCGGGCGTGGCCGCGGATGACGTGGACGCCGGGCAAGCAGCGGCCCGCGTCGGCGGAACCGTCCTCGTCGGACGCCGGCGAGCGGACCAGGCGCGGCCTGTTGGAGCGGTACTCGGGGCTCGGCGAGGACGAGGCGTTCGAGCACCGGCACGAGGTGGTGTCGGATCTGGTGTGGACGCGGCCGGCCGTGCACGGGCGTGCGGCGACCGAGGCGGCGCTGGTGGAGGCCGAGTCGGTGGGGCTGGTGGCGTTGGGCGCGGCGACGGCGTTGGGCCGCGCGGTGCTCGCCGGCGATGAGGTGGACGGGGTGGCGGAGGTGGCGGGCCGGTTCGTGCCGCCCGCGGCGAAGACCGCGCACCTGCGGCCGGACCTGACCGCCGTGGTGGCCGGGCTGCCGTCTCAAGAGCTGAGCGCGGTGCTGGACCTGGCGGCGGACGGCGCGGCGGGCGGGTGGCGGTTCAGCGGTGCGAGCGTGCGGCGGGCGTTGGACGCGGGGCACGAGCCGGACGCGTTGCTGGCGCGGTTGGCGTCGGTGGCCGAGCACGGTGTGCCGCCGACGTTGACGCACCTCGTGCGGGAGGTGGCGCGGCAGCACGGCCGGATCACGGTGACGCCGGTGGCGTGCTGCGTGCGGACGGAGGACCCGGTGCTGCTGAGCGAGATCGCCGGGCACCGGTCGTTGGCGCAGCTGTCGCTGCAGCCGCTGGCGCCGACCGTGCTGGCGTCGGCGAAGCCCGCCACGGAGACGTTGGCGCTGCTGCGGGCGGCGGGTTACGCGCCGACGACGTCGGCGGTGGACGGCACGGCGGTGGTGGAACGGGTGCCGCGGCGTCGGGTCGAGCCGCCCGTGCCCCGGCGGGCGACCGGCGGGTGGCGGGCGCCGTTGACCGAGCAGGAGCTGGCGAAGCTGGCGGCGGCGCTGGTGGAGCGGGAGCGGCCGAGGCCGAAGTTCGTGCTGCCGCCCGCGGAGTCGCAGCGGATCGGCACGGCGCGGCTGCTGCGCGACCAGTCGCTGGTGCTGCGCGATTCGGAGGTCGTGCTGCTGGCGGACGCGTTGGTGAGCCGCACGTCGGTGGAGATCGCCGTGGCGAACGGCCCGCGCAGCACGGTGAAGCACGTGATCACGCCGGTGGACCACGCGGCGGGCAACCTGAAGGCCAACTGCGCCCCGCGCGGTGAGCACCGCGAGTTCCTGGTCAGCCGGATCCGCTCGGTGCGCGCGGTGACCGGCGTCTGAGCACGTAACGGCAGGTGGCCCCGATCCCGGGTCCTCGGGTCGGGGCCACGCGCGTCAGGGCAGGCGGAGGTCGAGGGTGTCGGTCCTGCCTGCTTCGGTGGTCACCTCGGACGGTGGCCCGGTGCGGTCGTCCTTGGTCGCGGAGAACTCGTAGTGGCCCGGGGTCAGGTGCCAGGTGTAGCGGCCCTCCTGGTCGGACAGCACCGCCAGTTCCGGCACCGGGTGGGGCGGGGTGTCCAGCGACCTCGGCTGCACGAGCACGTCGGACACCGGCAGGCCGGCGGAGTCCGTCACCACCCCGGTGACGGTGGCCTGCGCGGTGGTGGGCGGTGGGGTGTCGGCGTCGGACGTCGGGGTCTCCCCGCCGCACGCCGCGAGCGCCAGCACGCCGATCAGCAGCGCGAGGTGTGCGCGTCTCACGATTCGCTCCTCTCGGTCACCGCTGGGACGGAGCGGACGGCGTTCCCGGTTGCCGCGCGCCGACGAACCTCACCGGATCGGGTCAGCGCCAGCCGATGACCAGGTTGAACCGGCTCTCGGTGATGCGCGGCCCGCTGTTGTGGCCGTTGGAGCCGACGCCGTAGGCGTGGAACGCCAGCGAGCAATGGCCCGCGCAGCCGGTCGACCCGGACGCCCGGACGGTGTGCACGGAGCTGCCGCTGTTGCCGCCAACGGTGTCGTTGTCGTAGTACAGGCGCAGCGAACCGCTCTCCCGCACCTGGTCGGTGTGGGTCCACTGCTGCTGGGCCTTGTCGCCGGGGTAGCCCTGGATGGTGGTGGACGTGCCGTTGAGGGACGCGGTGGTCCAGTAGGCGCCGTACCAGCCGGTGGTGTTGCCGATGGAGCAGTTCAGGGACGCGCCGCCGTAGTCGGCGTCGGGGTTGCCGTCGGTGGTCCAGCCGGTGTTGGACCGCAGGGTCGCCGCGGTGCAGGAGCCGTACGGGTAGGTGGTCCCGTTCGCGCCGGGGTAGAACTTGAGCTGGCCGGTGTACCAGCCGGTGCTCTGGTTGTAGACGCAGTGGCCGGCGGTCAGCACGAGGCTCGCGCCGAACATCCAGCCGGTGCAGTGCAGCCGCTCGACGCCGCTGACGGTGCGCGTGATCAGCACCGTGGCGCTGGCCGGGAAGCTCGTGGTCGGGTTGACCCGCACCCGGTTGTCGGCGCCGATGATCGACTGGACGCCGAGGTCGTCGCCGGTCGGCGACGAGTAGCCCGTGATCCGGTGGCCGGACGGCACGCGCTGCGCGCCGTACGCGGTCACGTCGGAGGGCGCACCCGCGCCCTCGTAGCCGGACACCCCGCGCAGCCGGTGCGACGGTGCGGCCGACAGGGTCACGCCCCCGGTGTCGCTCGCGGCGAGTTCCACGCCCTTCGGCGTGCCCGCGGACGCGGTGGAGACGAGGCCGATCGTGGCCAGCAACGCGCTCGCCAGCGCCACGCCGACCCGCCTCGACGATCTCTGAATGTTCACCCGTGCACCCTTCGTCGGAGGAAAAGCCCTCGACGGGTGAAGTCGCACGAATTCATGATTTGGTACGGAATAGGTAAAACTTGAGCCACTTGCCGACTCGAATGGACGTGACAGCCCATTCCGCACCATCCAACGGACGCACAAAAGTCCAGCTCAGGACACGTGACGTGGAAATAAGAGGCCGCCCCGACGTCGTTGTCGGGGCGGCCGGGTATCCAGCGAAACGGCGGTCTGAGGGGTTACACGACAGCCAGCGGGAGCATGTTGGGGATCACCGGGGACGGCAGGTCCGACGAGCCGGTCAGGTAGCGGTCCACGGCGTTGGCCACCGAGCGGCCCTCGGCGATCGCCCAGACGACCAGGGACGCGCCGCGGTGGGCGTCACCGCAGACGAACACGCCGGGCGACTGGGTCTGCCAGTCCGAGCCGCACGAGATCGTGCCGCGCGAGGTGAGCTGGATGCCGAGCCCGTCCAGCAGCGGCATGTGCTCGACGCCCTCGAAGCCGATGGCCAGCAGCACCAGGTCCGCCGGCAGCACCTCGACCTCCTCGGACGTCGGCACGACCTGGCGCCGACCGGAGGCGTCCTTCTCCACCCGCACCTTGCGCAGCTGGATGTGGCGCACGTGCCCGTCCTCGTCGCCGACGAACTCCTCCACCGCGACGGCGAACTTCCGCTCCCCCGCCTCCTCGTGCGCGGGGTAGGTGCGCAGGATGTACGGCCACGTCGGCCACGGCGAGCGGGCGTCGTCCCGAGTGGACGGTGGCATCGGGTACTGGTCCAGCTGCAGCACCGATGCCGCGCCCTGGCGGGACGCCGTGCCGTAGCAGTCGGCACCGGTGTCGCCGCCGCCGATGATCACGACGTGCTTGCCCGCCGCGTCGATCGCCGCCGGCCCGTCGCCCTCGCACGTCCGGTTCGCGGGCACGAGGTGCTCCATCGCCAGGTGGATGCCCTCCAGCGAACGCCCCGGCGTGGTCGTGTCGTCACGGCCCCGCAGGGCACCGACCGCGAGCACCACCGCGTCGAACTGCGACCGCAGCTCCTCGACGGTGAGGTCGACGCCGACCTCGCAGCCGGTGACGAACTTCGTGCCCTCCTTGCGCAGCTGCGCGAGCCGCCGGTCGAGGACCTTCTTCTCCATCTTGAACTCGGGGATGCCGTAGCGGAGCAGCCCGCCGAGCCGGTCGTCGCGCTCGAACACGGTGACCTCGTGCCCCGCCCGGGTGAGCTGCTGCGCCGCCGCGAGCCCGGCCGGGCCGGAACCGACGACCGCCACCCGACGACCCGACGACACGTGCGACTGCACGGGCGGCACGAGCCCCTGTTCCCACGACACGTCGGCGATGGCCTGCTCGACCCGCTTGATCGCGACCGGGCCGCCCGCGTCGTGGCTGATCGACAGCACGCACGCCGCCTCGCACGGCGCGGGGCACAGCCGGCCGGTGAACTCGGGGAAGTTGTTCGTCGCGTGCAGCCGGTCGGACGCGGTCTCCCAGTCGCCGCGGCGCACCAGGTCGTTCCACTCGGGGATCAGGTTGCCCAGCGGGCACCCGGCCGACCCGGAGTGGCAGAACGGGATGCCGCAGTCCATGCACCGCGTGGCCTGCGTGCGCACCTCCGCGTCCCGCCGCTCGGCGGGGACGTCGAGGTACACCTCGTTCCAGTCGCTGAGCCGCTCGGCGGCGGGCCGCTTCTTCGGCTCGGAGCGGGAGTGCTTGAGGAAACCGTACGGGTCAGCCACGGGAGGCCTCCATGATCGCCTGGTCGACGTCCCTGCCTTCCGCGCGGGCGAGCCTCATCGCTTCGAGCACGCGCTGGTAGTCACCGGGCATGACCTTGGTGAACGACGCGGAACGCCGGGGCCAGTCGCCGAGCAGCGAGGCGGCCACCGCCGATCCGGTGAGCTGGTGGTGGCGTTCCACCACTTCGCGCAGCCAGCGCAGGTCTTCGGCGCCGGGCCGCTGGAGCTCGACCATGGCGGTGTTGACCGCGGCCGGGTCGAGTTCCAGCACGTACGCGATGCCGCCGGACATGCCCGCGGCCAGGTTGCGGCCGGTCGGCCCGAGCACCACGGCCCGGCCGCCGGTCATGTACTCGAACGCGTGGTCGCCCACGCCCTCGGCCACGGCCAGCGCGCCCGAGTTGCGCACGCAGAACCGCTCGCCGACCCGTCCGCGCAGGAAGATCTCGCCGGACGTGGCGCCGTAGCCGATCACGTTGCCCGCGATGACCTGCTGCTCGGCCGCGAACGGCGCGTCCGGGTGCGGCCGCACCACGATCCGGCCGCCGGACAGGCCCTTGCCGACGTAGTCGTTGGCGTCGCCGATCATCTCCAGCGTGATGCCACGGGGGATGAACGCGCCCAGCGACTGGCCTGCCGAGCCGGTGAACGTCACGTGGATCGTGTCGTCGGGCAGCCCGTCGCCGCCGAACCGGCGGGTGACCTCCGCGCCGAGCAGCGTGCCGACGGTGCGGTTGACGTTGCGCAGCGGCAGTTCCAGCCGCACCGGGCGGGCGTCGTTGAGCGCCGCGTCGGCGAGCTGGAGCAGCGTGCGGTCCAACGCCTGGGCCAAGCCGTGGTCCTGGTCGCGGACCTTGCGCTTGGCCGTGCGGTAGGGCGTCTCGGGCACCTCGAACACCGGCGTCAGGTCGAGCCCGGCCGCCTTCCAGTGCTCGATCGCCTCGTCGGTCTTGAGCAGCTCGGCGTGGCCCACGGCCTCGTCGATGGTGCGGAAACCCAGTGACGCCAGCAGTTCCCGGACTTCCTGCGCCACGAAGTGGAAGAAGTTGACCACGTGGTCGGCCTGGCCGGTGAAGCGCTTGCGCAGCTCGGGGTTCTGCGTGGCGATGCCGACCGGACAGGTGTCCAGGTGGCAGACCCGCATCATCACGCAGCCCTCGACGATCAGCGGCGCGGTCGCGAAGCCGAACTCCTCCGCGCCCAGCAGCGCGGCCACCACCACGTCGCGGCCGGTGCGCATGGCGCCGTCGACCTGCACCGTGATCCGGTCGCGCAAACCGTTGAGCAGCAACGTCTGCTGGGTCTCGGCGAGGCCGATCTCCCACGGCGTGCCCGCGTGCTTGAGCGAGTTCAGCGGGGACGCGCCGGTGCCGCCGTCGTGGCCGGAGATCAGCACCACGTCCGCGTGCGCCTTCGCCACGCCCGCCGCGACCGTGCCGACGCCGACCTCGCTGACCAGCTTCACGTGCACGCGGGCCTGCTCGTTGGCGTTCTTCAGGTCGTGGATCAGCTGCGCCAGGTCCTCGATCGAGTAGATGTCGTGGTGCGGCGGCGGGGAGATCAGGCCCACGCCCGGCGTGGAGTGCCGGGTCCGCGCGATCCACGGGTACACCTTGTAGCCGGGCAGCTGGCCGCCCTCGCCGGGCTTCGCGCCCTGCGCCATCTTGATCTGGATGTCGCTGGCGTTGACCAGGTACTCGGACGTGACGCCGAACCGGCCGGACGCGACCTGCTTGACCGCGCTGCGCCGCTCCGGGTCGTACAGGCGCTCCGGGTCCTCGCCGCCCTCGCCGCTGTTGGACCGGCCGCCGAGCCGGTTCATCGCGATGGCCAGCGTCTCGTGCGCCTCCGCCGAGATCGACCCGTAGGACATGGCGCCGGTGTTGAACCGCTTGACGATCGAGGACACCGGCTCGACCTCGTCGATCGGGATCGGCGTGCGGCCCTCGGCGGCGAACGAGAACAGGCCGCGCAGCGTGCCGCCCTGCCGGGACAGCCGCTCCACCTCTTCGGTGTAGCGCCGGTACACGTCCTGCTTGCCCGTCTTGGTGGCGTGCTGGAGCAGGAACACCGTCTCCGGCGTGAACAGGTGCAGCTCGCCCTCGCGGCGGTAGGCGTACTCGCCGCCCACCTCGAGCCTGCGGTGCACCCGGTCGGTCGGGTTGTCCGGGTGGGCGCGGCGGTGCCGCAGCGCCACCTCCTCCGCCAGCACGTCCAGGTCCGCGCCACCGAGCTTGGACACCGTGCCGGTGAAGTACTCGCCCAGCAGTTCGGAGGACAGGCCGACTGCCTCGAACACCTGCGCCGCCGTGTACGCGCCGACGGTCGAGATGCCCATCTTCGACATGATCTTCAACGTGCCCTTGACCAGGGCCGTCACGTAGTTGCGGATCGCCTTGCGCGGTTCGATGCCGGTGATCGCGCCCTGGGCGATCATGTCCTCGATCGTCTCGAACGCCAGGTACGGGTTCACCGCGGCGGCGCCGTAGCTCAGCAGCGCGGCGATGTGGTGCACCTCGCGGGCGTCACCGGTCTCCACGACCAGAGCCACGCGCAGCCGCTCCTTGGTGCGCACCAGGTGGTGGTGCACCGCGGAGACCAGCAGCAGCGACGGGATCGGCGCCATCCGGTGGTCGGAGTCGCGGTCGGACAGCACGAGCGTGCGGGCGCCGTTCGCAATCGCCTCGGACGCCTCCCGGCGCACCCGCTCGACCGCCGCCGCCAGCGCCGCGCCGCCACCGTCCACTTCGTACAGTCCGGACAGGACGGTGCAGGCGAAGCCCGGCAGGTCGCCGTCGTCGTTGATGTGGATGAGCTTGGCCAGCTCGTCGTTGTCGATCACCGGGTAGGTCAGCTTGATGTGCCGGCAGCTGACCGGGCCCGGCTCGAGCAGGTTCTGCTCCGGGCCCATCACCCGGGACACGCTGGTGACGATCTCCTCGCGGATCGCGTCCAGCGGCGGGTTCGTGACCTGGGCGAAGTTCTGCACGAAGTAGTCGTAGAGCAGCCGGGAGCGCTGCGAGAGCGCCGCGACCGGCGTGTCCGTGCCCATCGAGCCCAGCGGCTCGGCGCCCGTGGTGGACATCGGGGCGAGCAGGATCCGCAGCTCTTCCTCGGTGTAGCCGAACGTGAGCTGGCGGCGCACCACGGACTCGTGGCTCTGCACCACGTGCTCGCGGTCGGCCAGGTCGGCCAGCTCCAGCAGGCCCGCGTGCAGCCACTCGTCGTAGGGCAGCTCGTCGGCGAGCTCCACCTTGACCTCGTCGTCGTCGACCAGACGGCCCTCGACCGTGTCGACCAGGAACATCTTGCCGGGCTGCAGGCGGCCCTTGGCCACGACCTGGTCCGCGGGCACGTCCAGCACACCGGTCTCCGAGGCCAGCACCACGCGGCCGTCCGCGGTCTGCCACCAGCGGGCCGGGCGCAGGCCGTTGCGGTCCAGCACCGCGCCGACCAGCGACCCGTCGGTGAACGTGACGCACGCCGGGCCGTCCCACGGCTCCATCAGGCTCGCGTGGAACTCGTAGAACGCGCGCCGCTTCGGGTCCATCGAGGTGTGGTTCTCCCACGCCTCCGGGATCATCATCAGCACCGCGTGCGGCAGGCTCCGGCCGCCCAGGTGCAGCAGCTCCAGCACCTCGTCGAAGCTCGCCGAGTCCGAGCCCTCGGGGTGGCAGATCGGGAACAGCCTGGTCAGGTCGCCCGGGATCAGGTCGGACGCGAGCAGCGCCTCACGGGCCCGCATCCGGTTGCGGTTGCCGCGGACCGTGTTGATCTCACCGTTGTGGGCGACGTACCGGAACGGGTGCGCCAGCGGCCACGACGGGAACGTGTTGGTGGAGAAGCGGGAGTGGACCAGGGCGATCGCGCTGGCCAGCCGCTCGTCGCGCAGGTCGGGGAAGAACGCGGGCAGCTGGCCCGTGGTCAGCATGCCCTTGTAGACGATCGTCCGCGACGACAGCGACGGGAAGTACGTGCCGACGTCGGCCGCCGTGCTCTCGTGCTCGACCCGCTTGCGCAGGGCGAACGTGAGGCGGTCCAGCTCGACGTCACGCCGTCCGGTCTCGCTGCGGACCAGCAGCATCGCGAAGTGCGGCATCACCGACCGGGCGGTCGGGCCGACACCGGCGTGGTCGGGCGCCGTGGGCACGTCGCGCCAGCCCAGGACCTGCAGGCCCTCCTCGGCGGCGATCCGCTCGGCCAGCTCGACGGCCTTCGCGCGCGGCTCCTCGTCGGCGGGCAGGAACGCGATGCCCGCCGCGTACGCGCCCGGCTCCGGCAGCTCGAAGTCCAGCACGTCGCGCAGGAACGCGTCGGGCAGCTGCAGCAGGATCCCGGCGCCGTCGCCGCTGGTCGGCTCGGCACCCGCGGCGCCTCGGTGCTCCAGGTTGGCCAGCGCGGTGAGCGCGTCGACGACGATGTCGTGCGAGCGCCGGCCCTTGATGTCGGCGACCATCGCCACACCGCAAGCGTCACGTTCCGCGGCGGGGTCGTAGAGCCCCTGCGGGGACGGGATGGCGGAGAAGATCACTGCGCAGACCTCCTTCGTCGTCCTTGGTGAAAGAACGAGTCCTCGTGTCCAGGTCCTGGAATCCGGGTGCTGGGCACGGGACGACGATGGCCCGCGTGTTGACGCGACTTTAACAGTCGCGAAACCGAACCACACCATCCTTCGGGTGATCTTGGCCGGCGACGCGTAACGATTCGGCCCGTTCGAGCGATACCAGGGCCGGTTTGTTTACGCGTTGGTAAGCATAACGGAGGGCCGCCCGCCACGCGCGTCGGTGAGAGCCGGCCAACACGCCCCGACGGGCCCCGGTGTTGATCGAATCCGCAGGTGAGCCCCCGTGCGTCGCCTGGTGGGGCGACGCCGCCGGGGGCTCACGTGCGGTGTCTCAGCGGGTGGCCGCACCCACCGGTTCACGCTCCGTGAGGTCCTCGTCACCGTGCTGACGTTCCATGAGGGCGTCCACGTCCACCTGAGACGGGTTGTCCATCACTTCGCGCAACCGGTCGCGGTCCAACTGGCCCTGCCACCGCGCCACCACAAGGGTGCCGACGCCGTTGCCGATGACGTTGGTGATGGCCCGCGCCTCGGACATGAACCGGTCGATGCCCACGATCAGCGCGATGCCGACCGCCGGGATCGCGCTGTTGCCCTCGAACGCGCTCAGCGACGCCGCCAGCGTGACCAGGCCCGCGCCCGTCACGCCCGCCGCGCCCTTGCTGGCCAGCAGCATGAACAGCAGCAGCCCGATCTGGGTGCCCAGTCCCACCTCGACGCCCGTGGCCTGGGCGATGAAGATCGCGCCCATGGTCAGGTAGATGCACGTGCCGTCCAGGTTGAACGAGTAGCCGGTCGGGATCGTGAGGCCCACCACCGACTTGTCGGCGCCCGCCGCCTCCAGCTTCACCAGCATCCGCGGCAGCACCGTCTCCGAGGACGACGTGCCGAGCACGATCAGCAGTTCGTCCTTGATGTACCGGAGGAACTTGAAGATCGAGAACCCGGCGTACAGCGCCACACCGCCCAGCACCACCAGGACGAACAGCAGGCACGTCGCGTAGAACGAGCCCATCAGCCACGCCAGCTTGCCCAGGATCGAGCCGCCGAACTTGCCGATCGTGTAGGCGATGCCGCCGAACGCGCCGATCGGCGCCGCGTACATGACGATCTTGATGACGCCGAACATCACCTTCGCCGTGGTGTCCAGCGCGGACACCACCTTCTCGCCGCGCTTGCCCATGCCCGCCACGGCCACCGCGACCAGGATCGCGACCACCAGCACCTGGATGAGCTGACCGTCGGTGAACGCGCCGAGGAACGACTTCGGCACCAGGCCGAGGATGAAACCCGTGACGCCCGTCTCGGCGGTCTTGGCGTCGGCCAGCGTCTTCTCCGCCGCACCGTCGTTGATCGGGATGGACGCGCCGTGGTGGCCCGGCTGCACCAGGTTCACCACGAGCAGGCCGATCGCCAGCGCCACCGTCGTCATCGCGGTGAAGTACAGGATGGTGCGCAGCGCCAGGCCGCCCGCCTTGGCGAGGTTGCCCAGGCCCGCGATGCCGACCACGACGGTGCAGAAGATCGTCGGCGCGATGACCACCTTCACCAGCGCGATGAAGAAGTCCGCCAGCCACTTCATGCCCGACGCCTGCGCCGGGAAGGCGTAGCCGACGACCACGCCCAGCACGATCGACACCAGCACCCAGAAGTAGAGGTGCCGGTAGATCGGTTTGCGCTCACGTGCCTGCGCGCTGACCACGTCTCCTCCAAGGGGACCGATGGGAGTTGACTGGTGATCCTGAGCACAGCCCGTGGCGGCGACAAGGAGGACGCCGGAAACTTCAGATCCCTCTGACGTAACGCTCCGTTCACCTCGCCCGGTGGGGTTACGCTGCTGGTCGTGCGGGTGTCCCGGCGTTCGGTGCTGCGAGCCGCCGCCCTGGCGGCCGTGCCCGCCGGTGCCGCCGGGTGCACGTCGAGCAGCGCGCCGGTGATCGGCGAACTGGTCCTCGCGACCGGCCCGGACGGTGCCGTGTTCCGCGAGATCGGCGGCGCGCTGGCGGCGGCGCTGGCCGACGAGCTGCCGGCGACCCGGGTGGTGGAGCGCCAGACCGGCGCGTCGGTGGAGAACGTCCGCCTGCTGCGCTCCGGCGAGGTCCACCTCGGACTGTCCTCTCTGGATCCCTTGGTCGACGGGACGTTGCTCAGCGCCGAGGACCCCGGCGGCATCAGCGCAGTCGGCCGGCTCTACGACAGCTTCATGCAGATCGCCGTGCCCGCCGACTCACCGCTGCGGACGTTGTCCGACCTGGCCGGTCGCACCGTCTCGTTCGGCCCGTCCGAGTCCGGCACGGAGTTCACCGCCACCCGACTGCTGTCGTTGCTGGGCATCGAGGTCGACGCCCGCCGCCTGGCCCACGCCGACGCGGCCGACCAACTCGTGACCGGC
This sequence comes from Saccharothrix carnea, assembly GCF_003014735.1. Taxonomy (GTDB): domain Bacteria; phylum Actinomycetota; class Actinomycetes; order Mycobacteriales; family Pseudonocardiaceae; genus Actinosynnema; species Actinosynnema carneum. Next base: position 170,583 of record NZ_PYAX01000001.1, read on the forward strand.
GCGCTGGACGCGGTCCTGGCCCTGACCGGCATCCCCACGCCCGCTATCACCGACACGCTCCACGCGTTCCCCCTGCGCCTGCTGGACCTGCCCGCCGAGGCGGAAGCCCTGGCCGAGGCCTACCCGGGCCCGTACGTGCCGGCGACCATCCCGGCCACGACCTACGGCGACCTGGGACCGTGCCGCACGTTCGCCGTGCCGAACCTGCTGCTGGCCAGGACCTCGCTCGACGCGGACGTGGTCGAGGTCGTCACCCGGACCGTGTTCACCCAGTCGGCCAGGATCGCCGCCGGCCACCCCGAGGCCAGCCGCATCAACGTGCGGACGGGCATCGCCACCGGCCAGGTCCCCCTGCACCGGGGCGCCGAGCGCTGGTTCCGCGCCACCAAGCGCTAGGCGGTGTTGGTGCCGAGGCGGACGACGGCGTCCAGGCCGTGCGGCTCGGCGGGGCGCAGGTCGAGTTCACCGCCGGCCGACTCGATCAGCTCGGCGCAGATGGCCAGGCCCAGGCCGGTGCCCGCGATGTTCTGGTGACGTGGCGCGCGCCAGAACCGGCTCACGGCCTCGGCTCGCTCGTCGTCCGTCAGGCCCGTGCCGTTGTCGGTCACGTGGAGTTCGACGTGGCCGTCCGTGGTCCGGCCCCACACCTTCACGTGCGTGCCGCCGGAGAGGCGGATGGCGTTGCCGACGAGCTCGTCCAGGACGCTGCCCAGGCCGCCGGGCGGTTCCAGTGCCCGCAGGCCGGGTGGCACGGCGACTTCGAGGCGCAGGTCGCCCGCCAGGGCACGCCAGCCGGGCACGTGGGTGGCGAGCAGGTTGTCCACGTCGACCGGTTCGGCGGCGGAGGCGCTGTCGAGCCGGGTGGCGGCCAGCAGGGTGTCCAGGACGCGGCCCATCTCCTCGGCCTCGTCGACGGCGATGCGCTGCGCCTCGCGGCCCGCGTCACCGGTGACGTGGGGCGCCAGGTTGTCGACCGCGAGGCGGAGGCTGGCCAGCGGGTTGCGCAGCTGGTGGGAGGCGTCGGCGACGAACGCGCGTTGCCGGCGCAGCGCCCGGCCGACCACGTCGACCATCGCGTTGAAGCTGGCGGCGAGCCTGCGCAGCTCCGGCGGCCCGCCGAGCTCGTCCGCGCGGGCGTCGAGCCGGCCACCCGCCACGGCGGCGGTCGCCTCGTCCAGGGTGCGGACCGGGCGCAGCACCCAGCGCGACATCGGCCACGCGACCGCCACCACGCCGAGCATCGGGACCAGGCCGATCAGCGCCAGGACGCCCCACTGGCGCAGGATCGCCGACCGCAGGCCGCCGGTCGGGGAGATCGTGACGACCGCGGCCACCACCTCGCTGTCCCGACCCACCGGTTCGACCACGACGAGGTCCACCTCCTCCCACGGCCACACCGACTGGTCGGTCTCGCCGCGGTAGCCGCCGAACGCCGCCTCCAGGCCCACCTCGACGTTCGGGTCGGTCAGCGGGAACGGCCGGCGCGACGATTCGAGCACCGTGCCGTCCGTGCCGACCAGGGCGGCCGAGATGCCGTAGAGCCGGTCGTAGCGGAGCAGTTCCTCGCGCAACGCCGTCAGTCGGTCCGACGCCAGCGCGTTCTCGGCCAGCGACGCGAACCGGCTCGCGTCACCCAACCGGTCGAGGTAGGTCTCCTGGCTCTCCCGCTGCACGACGGCGAACGCGAGCGGCACGCCGAGGGCCGCGACCAGGGCGACCAGCAGCGGCACGATGAGGACCAGCAGGCGGCGCAGCACGCGGAGGCAACCTCCCGGGGGTGACGTGCGTCATGTCGTCTGCGGGCCGCCCGGCCCGCGGAAGGGGGAATGAGCATGCTACGCAAGGTTGCGGTGTTACTCGCGGCGGTGACGGCGTTCGCGGTGGTGGCGCCGGTGACGGCGTCGGCCGCGCCGGTCGCCTGCACGCCGGTCGACTGGGGGTCCGGCGCCAAGTACGCGTCCCAGACCACGACCGCGCTGCTGACGAACATCCGGGCCGGCCGGCAGGAGTGCTACGACCGGCTCGTGTTCGACTTCACCGGCACGAACGACGGCTACACCGTGCAGTACGTGCCCGAGGTGACGCACGAGGGGTCGGGCAAGCCGGTGCCGCTGCGCGGCGGCGGCAAGCTGCAGATCACGGTGAACTCGCCGGCCTACGACCAGGACGGCAACCCGACCTACACCTACCCGAACGGGTCGGAGCTGGTCGACGTCACGGGCTACCAGACGTTCCGGCAGGTCGCGTGGGCCGGGTCGTTCGAGGGGCAGACGACGGTCGGGCTGGGCGTGCGCGCCCTGCTGCCGTTCCGGGTGTTCACGTTGAGCAACCGGGTCGTGGTGGACGTCGCCCACGTGTGGTGACCACCGGTCAGGTGTGGGCTGCCACCCGGTAGCCCACACCCCGGATCGTCTCGATGCGCAGCGCGTCGCCGAGCTTGCCGCGCAGGGCGGCGATGTGGGTGTCGAGGGTGCGTGACGGCGCCTCCCAGTGCGCCTGCCACACCTGGTCCACGATCAGGTCACGGCTGACGACCGTGCCCGCGCGGCCGACCAGCAGGGCGAGCAGGTCGAACTCCTTGCGGGTCAGCGGCACCGGTTCGCCGTTGACCCTGGCCTCCCGGCCGGCCGGGTCCAGGGTCAGCGGGCCGAGGGTGACCTCGTGCTCGCGTGCGGCGGCCCGGGCCGCGCGGGTGCGGCGGAGCACGGCTTCGATGCGGGCCAGCAGCTCGGCCGTGCCGAACGGCTTCACCACGTAGTCGTCCGCGCCGAGCCGCAGGCCCAGCACCCGTTCCCGCTCCTCGCCGCGTGCGGTGACGGTGATGATCGCGGTGCCGGTGCGGTGGCGGAGTTCGCGCAGCACGTCGAGGCCGTCGCCATCGGGCAGGCCGAGGTCGAGCAGCACGACGTCCGCCGGTGGTGCGGTCAGCGCCGCGGCGGCCGTGCCCACCCGGTGGACCTCGTAGCCGGCGTGCCGCAGCGCGGTGAGCAGCCCACGCGCCACCCGGTCGTCATCTTCGACGACGAGGATGCGCACGGCGCCTACTGGCCGGGCTTGTCGCCGGTGTCCGCGGACTTGTCGGACGCGGGCGTCGTGTCCGGGACGGTCGCCTGCTCGGCATCGGCGGTCGGCTCGTCGACGTCGGTCTTCGAGGACGAACCCGCCGTCGCGCGGCTGTCCGCGCTCGCGTACCCGGACTCGGGCGGCTCGGTGGACGGCTCCTCGCGCACGATGACCTCGCGGTCGCCCCTCTTCGCGGCGAGCACGAAGTAGGCGATCGCGCCGAGGAACACGACGACCGACACGATGACGTTGATCCGCAGCCCGAACACCTCGGTGGCCGGGTCGGTGCGCATCAGCTCGATCCAGAAACGGCCGGCCGTGTAGCCCGCGACGTACAGGGCGAACACGCGGCCGTGGCCCAGCCGGAACTTCCGGTCGGCCCACACGATGAGCAGCGCGACGCCGAGGCTCCACAGCATCTCGTAGAGGAACGTCGGGTGCACGATCTCGATCGGGGTGTGGTCCAGCGCCACGCCGCCGAGCTCGTCCTCGAAGCCGGTCTCCGGGTCGACGCGCTCGTAGATCTCCAGGCCCCACGGCAGCGTGGTGGGACCGCCGTAGAGCTCCTGGTTGAAGTAGTTGCCGAGGCGGCCGACCGCCTGCGCCGCGACGATGCCGGGCGCCAGCGCGTCCGCCATCGCGGGCAGCGGGATGCCCTTGCGCCGGCAGCCGATCCACGCGCCGACACCACCGAGGGCGATGGCACCCCAGATGCCGAGGCCACCGTTCCAGATGGCCAGGGCCTCGAGCGGGTTGCGCCCCTCGCCGAAGTACTTGTGGTAGTCCGTCGCCACGTGGTACAGCCGCCCACCGACCAGGCCGAACGGGACCGCGAAGACCGCGATGTCCGTGACCTCGCCCTTCAGGCCACCGCGCGCCACCCAGCGGCGCTCACCCCACCAGATGGCCAGGATGATGCCGAGGATGATGCACAGCGCATAGGCGCGGATCGGGATCGGTCCCAGTTGCCACACGCCCTGGTCGGGGCTGGGGATCGTCGCGAGGTAAGTCGTCACCACGGCCACCACCGTAGTGGGTGCGCCCGTTCGTCCTACGGCGACAGCTCGATTGTTACCGGGAAGGGTCGTTTCAACTTCAGCACGCCGCCCTCGCTGCGCGCCGCTTCCACGTACTGCCCTGCCCGCAACTCGAACATCGTCGCGGTGACCTCGCCGCCTTCCGGATCCACGACGAGGTAGAACGGAATACCGGCATCGGCGTAGAGCTTCCGCTTCAGCACCAGGTCGTTGACCCGGTTACTGGGTGACAGCACCTCCCCTGCCACTACCAGTTGCGCTGCCGGGAGAAGCAAGCCCTCTTCACCTGCCACGTTGACGGTGAAGTCCGGGATGAGCATCCGAGTGCCGGAAATCTTGAGGTTGAGTCCCGGGAGCGCCTCCAAGCCCGGCGGGCAGGCAGCGTCGAAAGCCGAGGCGATGCGGAAGAGCAAGCGCTGGTGGCGGAGGTTGCCGATCGGGCTCATGATCAGCGACCCGTCGACGAGTTCGACCCGCTGCGACGAGTCCTCCGGAAGCGCCATGACTTCGTCCAGCGTCCAGGGTCCGTCGTGTGCCAGCAGGGGGTGGGAGTACTCGTAGTCGGCCAGTGTCGATTCGTAGTCCGCCGGCAGAGCCATGCGACATCACCTCCGGAGGCAGCCCGACGCACGCCAGTGTGGCACGTCGGGTCGTGGATGAGCTTGATCACGAGCCCAGGATGCCGACGCTCACCGACAATTCCGAGCCACAAGAGCCACCGAAAGGACTAGTTCACTCGAACGTGCGTGCTATACGGCCGCTGCCGCTTGGCGCACCCCACTGGCCAACTCCTCGGTCAGCGCCGCCACCGTGTCGTCCTGCACGGCCGACACGAACGCCGAGCCCACGATGACGCCGTCCGCGAACGCCGCCAGCTCGGCCGCCTGCGCTCCGTTCCGCACGCCCAGCCCCACGCCGATCGGCATGTCCGTGTGCTCACGCACCCGCTTGACCAGCGCCGGAGCGGCCGACGAGACGACATCGCGCGCGCCCGTCACGCCCATCACCGACGTCGCGTAGAGGAACCCGCGCGACGAGCGGGCCGTCAGGGCGATCCGCTCCTCCGTGGACGACGGCGCGACCAGGAAGATCCGGTCCAGGTCGTGCGCGTCCGTCGCCGCGATCCACTCGGCACCCTCGTCCGGCACGAGGTCGGGCGTGATGACGCCCAGCCCGCCGGCCGCCGCCAGGTCACGCGCGAACCGGTCCACCCCGTAGGCCAGCACCGGGTTCCAGTACGTCATCACGACCGCGCGCCCACCGGCCGCCGCCACCGACTCGACCACGCCGAACAGGTCACGCACCCGGAACCCGCCGCGCAGCGCCTGCTCGGCCGCCCGCTGGATCGTCACGCCGTCCATCACCGGGTCGGAGAACGGCAGGCCGACCTCGACCAGGTCGCACCCGGACGACACCATCGTCCGCAGCACGTCCTTCGACCCCTCGACCGTGGGGTAGCCGGCGGGCAGGTACCCGATCAGGGCCGCGCGCGACTCCGCCCGACAAGCCGAGAAAACCGGTTCAAGCCTGCTCACGACTCCACCCCCAGCCCGAACCACTTGATCGCGGTGTCCATGTCCTTGTCGCCGCGCCCGGACAGGTTCACCAGGATCAACCCGTCCGGGCCCAGCTCACGGCCCAGCACCAGGGCACCGGCCAGCGCGTGCGCCGACTCGACCGCCGGGATGATGCCCTCCTCGCGCGACAGCAGCGCGAACGCCTCCATCGCCTGGGCGTCGGTCACCGGCCGGTACTCGGCCCGCCCGCTGTCCTTCAGGAACGCGTGCTCGGGGCCGACGCCGGGGTAGTCCAGACCGGCCGAGATGGAGTGCGCCTCGGCGATCTGCCCGTCCTCGTCCTGCAGCACGTACGACATGGCACCGTGCAGCGACCCGGGCGTGCCCGCGGTGAGCGTCGCGCCGTGCCGGTCGGTGTCGATGCCGTCGCCGCCGGGCTCCAGGCCGACCAGCCGCACGGACGGGTCGTCGATGAAGCCGTGGAAGATGCCGATGGCGTTCGACCCGCCGCCCACGCACGCCGCCACGACGTCGGGCAGCCGGCCGGCCTTCTCCAGGATCTGCTCGCGCGCCTCGATGCCGATGATCCGGTGGAAGTCGCGCACGAGCACCGGGAACGGGTGCGGCCCGGCGGCGGTGCCGAGCAGGTAGTGCGTGTCGTCGACGTTGGCGACCCAGTCGCGCAGCGCCTCGTTGATGGCGTCCTTCAACGTGCGCGAGCCGGTCTTGACCGGGATGACCCGCGCGCCGAGCAGCCGCATCCGGGCCACGTTGAGCGCCTGCCGCTCGGTGTCGACCTCGCCCATGTAGACGACGCAGTCCAGGCCCATCAGGGCGCAGGCGGTGGCCGTGGCCACGCCGTGCTGGCCGGCGCCGGTCTCGGCGATGACCCGCTTCTTGCCCATCCGCTTGGTCAGCAGCGCCTGGCCCAGCACGTTGTTGATCTTGTGCGAACCGGTGTGGTTCAGGTCCTCGCGCTTGAGGAAGATCCGCGCGCCGCCCGCGTGGGCGGCGAACTTCGGCGCCTCCGTGAGCAGCGACGGACGTCCGGCGAAATCGCGCAGGAGGCGCGCGAACTCGTCCAGGAACTCGGGGTCGACCCGCGCCTTCTCGTAGAACGCGGCGAGCTCGTCCACCGCGGCGATGAGCGCTTCCGGCATGAACCGGCCGCCCCACGGCCCGAAGTGGCCCCGCTCGTCCGGGTCGTGGGGTGTCGGAGCCAACTGGCCGCGCGCCATGCGCTCTCCTCCTACGGGTCTTACCGGCTCGGCCGGGGACACGCGGGGTGCGACCCCGCCGTCACCAGCTTGTTCACCGCGACCTTGGGGTCGCCGCTCGTCACCAGGCTCTCGCCGACCAGCACCGCGTCGGCGCCCGCGCCCGCGTACGCCATCAGGTCACCCGGACCGGTGACACCGGACTCGGCGATCTTGATGGTGTCGAAGGGCAGGCCGGGCGCGATCCGCCCGAACACGTCCTTGTCCACTTCCAGCGTGTGCAGGTTGCGGGCGTTCACGCCGATGACGCTCGCACCCGCCTCCAGCGCGCGGTCGGCCTCCTCGGCCGTGTGCACCTCGACCAGGGCCGTCATGCCCAGCGACTCGACCCGGTCCAGCAGCGACACCAGCGCGTTCTGCTCCAGCGCCGCCACGATCAGCAGCACCAGGTCGGCGCCGTGCAGGCGCGCCTCGTGCACCTGGTACGGGCTGACGATGAAGTCCTTGCGCAACAGGGGAACGCCCACCGCCGCGCGCACCGCGTCGAAGTCCTCCAGGGACCCGCCGAACCGGCGCTGCTCGGTCAGCACGCTGATCGCCCGCGCGCCGCCCAGCTCGTACTGCACGGCCAGGTCCGCCGGTTCCGGGATGTCGGCCAGCTGCCCCTTGGACGGGCTGCGCCGCTTCACCTCGGCGATCACGCCGACACCCGGCGAGCGCAGGACCGACATCACGTCCTGCGGTGGCGCCACCTTCGCCGCCTTTTCCCTGAGCACGTCGAAGGGCAGTGCCGCCTCGCGCTCGGCGAGGTCCTCGCGGACGCCTTCGATGATCGACTCGAGCACGGTCATCCGAGCACCTCGCTCGACTCCGTCAGACCTTCCGGTTCAGTCGCAAGCTCCCGCACGTCATGCTCCCCTTCCCGCCACGAGGATGCTAACCCCGCCGCGAACCCCGTCCGGCCACCGGGTGGGCCCGTTCCCCCTGATGACCAGGGCCCTTCACGAGCCGACGTGCGCAAACGTGCGCCGCCGGTGCGTCAGTGGCACGTCAGCGTGCCGTCAGTCCCGCTCAGTGGGATCGTCCCCCCGCTCCAGGGCGTTCCACAGCTCGCGCTCGGGATCGGCGGTCCGCTTGGCCGCGCCGGGCGTCTGGTAGCCGCCTCCCAGGCGCGGCATGGCCGATCCGCGCACGACGAGCAGCACGCCCGCCCCGACCACGAGCACCGCGCCCAGCAGCACCAGGCCGCGGCCGGTCAGGGGCCCGTCGGCGTCCACGCCTTGGAACGCCGACGCCACGCCCGCGAGCAGCACGACGACGCCGAGCACGCGCCGCACCCAGCCGCTCAGCGCCACCACGGCGGCGATCGCGGCCAGGCACAGCAGCGCCAGCGGGGTCAGCGCGGGCACCACGTCACCGCCGCTTCGGTCCGCCGAAGCGTCCCAGGACATCGCGGCGGCGCCCCACAACGCCACCGCGCCGAGCAGCAGCAGCGCCACCACGATCCACAGTGGACGCCGGGCGGCCGACCCCTCAGACACGGGCGGGGTCCACCGCCGGCGCCATGGTCTGCGCGGTCGCGATGGCCGACAGCACCGCACCCGCCTTGTTCAGGCACTCGTTGTCCTCGGCGACCGGGTCGGAGTCGGCCACGATGCCGCCGCCGGCCTGCACGTACGCCACGCCGTCGCGCACCAGGGCGGTCCGGATGGCGATCGCGGTGTCCGCGTCACCGGCGAAGTCCAGGTAGCCGACGACGCCGCCGTACAGGCCGCGCCTGGTCGGCTCCAGCTCCTCGATCAGCTCCATCGCGCGCGGTTTGGGGGCGCCGGACAGGGTGCCCGCCGGGAAGCACGCCGCGACCGCGTCGAACGCCGTCCTGCCCTCGGCCAGCTCACCGCTGACCGTGGACACGATGTGCATGACGTGGCTGTACCGCTCGACCTTGAAGAAGTCGACCACGGTCACCGAGCCCGGCTTGCACACCCGGCCCAGGTCGTTGCGGCCCAGGTCGACCAGCATGAGGTGCTCGGCGCGCTCCTTGTGGTCGGCCAGCAGGTCCTTCTCCAGCAGGGCGTCTTCCTCGTCGTCGACGCCCCTCCACCGGGTGCCCGCGATCGGGTGAGTCGTGGCCTTGCCGTCGCGCACGGTCACCAACGACTCCGGGCTGCAGCCGACGATGTCGAAGTCGTCCAACCGCAGCAGGTACATGTACGGGCTCGGGTTGGACGTCCGCAGCACGCGGTAGATGTCGAGGGGGTCGGCCGTGGTGCGCATCTCGAACCGCTGCGACAGCACGACCTGGAAGGCTTCACCGGCGCGGATGGCCTCCTTGGCCTTCTCCACCACGGCGTAGTGCTCCTGCTGCGTGCGGCGGCGCACGAACTCCGGCTTGGGCCGGGCGAACACCGCGACCGTGGGCGGCGCGGGGCTCTGCAGGTCCAGCGTCATCGCGTCGAGCCTGGCCACCGCGTCGTCGTACGCGGCGTCGACCCGTTCTGGCGAGTCGTCCCAGTTGATGGCGTTGGCGATGAGCGTGACGGTGCCCTCGTGGTGGTCGAGCGCGGCCAGGTCGGTGGCCAGCAGCATCACCAGTTCCGGCACCTTCAGGTCGTCCTCGGCCAACGACGGCAGCCGCTCCAGCCGCCGCACGGCGTCGTAGCCGATGTAGCCGACCATCCCGCCGGTCAGCGGCGGCAGGCCGGGCAGCGGGTCGGTGCGCAGCACCTCGATGGTCTCGCGCAGCGCCACCAGCGGGTCGCCGCCCTCGGGCAGGCCCACGGGGTGCGGCCCGAGCCAGAACGCCTCGCCGCCGGTGGCGGTCAACGCGCCCGCGCTGCGCGCGCCGACGAACGACCAGCGCGACCAGGAGCGGCCGTTCTCGGCCGACTCGAACAGGAACGTGCCCGGCCGGTCCGCCGCGAGCTTGCGGTACAGCCCGACGGGTGTCTCCGCGTCCGCCAGCAGCCGCCGCACCACCGGGATGACCCGCCGCTGGGCGGCGAGCTCGCGGAACTCCTCGCGCGTCGGGCTGACCTCGCCCAGACCCGCACCTGCACCGATGACGCTCACCATGGCGACATTGTGCCGGTTGTACCTGTGGGGATGTTGGCCGTACCCCAATTCAACACATGTTGAAATACTGCCGGGGTTGCCCCATGATGATGGCGTGAACCCCGGCTCGGACCAAACCGAACCCAAGCGCCGCGGTCGACGGGCGGGCGGCGAGGACACCAAGGCCGCGCTGCTGGCCGCCGCGCGCGAGGTGTTCGTCGAACGCGGCTACGAGGGCGCCACCGTCCGCTCCATCGCGGCGCGGGCCGGTGTGGACGCGGCGATGGTCAACCACTGGTTCGGCGGCAAGGAAGGCCTGTTCGCCAAGGCCGTGCTCCAGGTGCCGGTCGACCCGACCGTGCTGGTCGAACGCCTCCTCGACGGTCCGGACGAGGAGATCGGCGAACGGATCGTGCGCAACTTCATCGGCATCTGGGACCCCATCGGCGGCGGTCAGTTCGCCGCGATGGTGCGCAGCGTGACCGCGCAGAGCCAGGTCGCCGACGTGCTGCGCGGCTTCTTCGTGCAGACGTTGATCAAGCGGGTAGTCATGCACCTGGGCGTGTCCGACCCGGAGCTGCGCGCGACGCTGGTGGCCAGCCAGATCTTCGGCATGGGCATGGTGCGGTACGTGGTGCGGTTCGAGCCGCTCGCCTCGGCGGACGTGGAGACCATGGTCAAGGCCATCGCGCCCAACCTGCAGCGCTACCTGACCGGCGACCTGGGCTGAGCCGCGTCAGTCCTCGGGCGACAGCAGCGCGGTGGCGTCGAAGCACGTCGCGTCGCCGGTGTGGCAGGCGGCACCGACCTGGTCCACGACCAGCAGCACCGCGTCGCCGTCGCAGTCCAGCCGCACCTCGTGCACGTACTGCGTGTGCCCGGACGTCTCGCCCTTCACCCACAGCTGCTGCCGGCTGCGCGAGTAGTACGTGGCGCGGCGGGTGGTGAGCGTGCGGTGCAGGGCGTCGTCGTCCATCCACGCGACCATCAGCACCTCACCGGTGCCACGCCGCTGCACCACCGCGCAGACGAGGCCGTCCGCGGTGCGCTTGAGCCGTGCGGCGATGGACGGGTCGAGCGCGCTGGTCAACGCTGTCCTCCGAGGAAGTGGATCCGGGCGGGCTTGGTGTTGAGCATCACCACGGCGAAGATGTGCGCCGCCGAGAGCAGACCCGACAGCACGCGGATCCACACCGGCACCTGGTTGAGCACCGCGAGCAGGTGGATCAGCGCCACCAGGCCGAACACGAACGCGGCGATCAGCCGGGCCGGGCGCGGACCGGCCACCAGGCCGCCCACCGCGAGCAGCCCCAGCACCGCGACGATCACCGGGAACTTGAACGCCACCGGGTCGTCCTGGACCTGCCACTGGATCAGCCCCATGAGCGCGAACACCAGGGCGCCCACCGCGCCGATCACCGTCGCGAGGAACACCTCGATGGGCCCGTTGCGCGGGTTCCGCATCAGCGCACCTCCACGCCCGCGGCGCGCAGGCTCTGCTTCACGTCGCCGATGCGCAGCGTGCCGAAGTGGAACACGCTGGCCGCGAGCACGGCGTCCGCGCCCTCGGCCACGGCGGGCGGGAAGTGCTCGACCGCGCCCGCGCCGCCGCTGGCGATCAGCGGCACGTCGACCACCTCGCGGGTGAGCCGGATCAGCTCCAGGTCGAACCCGGACTTGGTGCCGTCGGCGTCCATGGAGTTCAGCAGGATCTCGCCGACGCCCAGCTCCTGGCCCCGCGCGGCCCACTCGACGGCGTCGATGCCGGTGCCCTTGCGGCCACCGTGCGTGGTGACCTCGAACCCCGAAGGGGTGGGCCGCTCACCATCCGGGACACGGCGTGCGTCGACCGACAGCACGATGCACTGGGCGCCGAAGCGGCGGGACAGCTCGCCCAGCAGCTCGGGGCGGGCGATGGCGGCCGTGTTCACGCTCACCTTGTCCGCGCCGGACCGCAGCAGCTTGTCCACGTCGTCCGCGCTGCGCACGCCGCCGCCCACGGTGAGCGGGATGAAGACCTGCTCGGCCGTGCGGCGGACCACGTCGAACGTGGTCTCGCGGTCGCTGGACGACGCCGTCACGTCGAGGAACGTCAGCTCGTCCGCGCCCTCCGCGTCGTAGGCCCTGGCCAGCTCGACCGGGTCGCCCGCGTCGACGAGGTTGGTGAAGTTCACACCCTTCACGACCCTGCCCCGGTCGACGTCCAGGCAGGGGATCACGCGCACCGCGACTGACATGGCCGAAAGCCTACGTGGACGCCCTGAGCGGCGGACTTCGGCGTGCCCGAGCGTTCAACTCGGGTGTCCTGAACGTTGGACACACGCGTTCTGAACGTAGGACACGCGGGGCTAAACGTTGGCTTCGTGACACCCGAAAGCGGGATCCGTGGGCGCTGGAGGGCGACGTGGCGGCGAAAGTGTGGTTCACTTGTGGAGGTCGCAAGTTTTGTGTTCGTGTCATCCACGCTCGCGAAACATTGTTTGAGCGTGTGATTCCTCAGGGTCAGCGTTTGGACCGGCCCCAGCGGGTGCGTTCGCCCCGTTGGTAGCTGTATGAGGAGTACAAAGATGGCGCAGGGCACCGTGAAGTGGTTCAACTCGGAGAAGGGCTTCGGCTTCATCTCCCCCGAGGATGGCGGCGCGGACGTGTTCGTCCACTACTCGGAGATCCAGAGCGGCGGCTACCGCAGCCTGGAGGAGAACCAGCGGGTGAGCTTCGATGTCGGCCAGGGTGCCAAGGGCCCCCAGGCGACCAACGTGACGGTCATCTGACCTAGCGTTACTCGCGAAGAGCCCCGTTCCCCTCGTGGGAGCGGGGCTCTTCCGCGTCCGCGGGGCTAACGTTGCCGGACATGGACCTCGCAGCCGGCAAGTACCTGTTGTTGACCACCTTCCGCAAGGACGGCACCGCCGTGCCGACACCCGTCTGGGTCGCGGGCCGGGACGGCACGCTGTACGCGTGGTCCGCCGCCGACGCGGGCAAGGTCAAGCGCATCCGCCGCAGCGGCGACGTCCAGATCGGACCGTGCGACTTCCGCGGCAAGCCCACCGGCGAGCAGATCCCGGCCACCGCCCGGCTGCTCGACCGCGCGGGCAGCGACCGGGTCCGGTCCCTCATCGCCAAGAAGTACGGCGTCATGGGCCGGGTCTCGCTGCTCGGCAGCCGCCTGCGCCGTGGCCGCGACGGCACGATCGGCATCGAGATCAAGCCCGCCTAGCGTCAACCTGAGGTTGACCCACCGGATACCGTCAACCTAGAGTTGACGGATGATCGCGCCACCCGTCCAGCTCACGGACCTCATCGTCACCGTCGCGTCCGAGCACCCGGACGTGCTGGGCCGGCTGGCCGCCGCCGTGGAGCTGAGCGGCCAGCTCGACGAGCTGGGCGACCACCTCATCGGCCACTTCGTGGACGAGGCGCGCCGCGCGGGCGCGAGCTGGACCGACATCGGCGCGAGCCTGGGCGTCACCAAGCAGGCCGCGCAGAAGCGGTTCGTGCCCAAGGAATCGCCGGACCTGAAGCCGAGCTTCGACCGCTACACCGAGCGGGCCAGGCGGGTCATCGTGCTGGCCCGCCACCACGCCCGGTTCAGCGAGCACATCGGCACCGAGCACCTCCTGCTCGGCCTGCTGGACGAGTCCGGCGGCCTGGCCGCCAAGACGATCGCCAAGCTGGAGGCGGCGGAGGGCACCACGCGGATGGCGGTGCTCGCCGAGCTGGACCGCGTGGTCCGGCCGCGGCCCGAGCCGCAGCCGTTCACCGCGCACTGCAAGAAGGCGCTGGAACTGGCCGTGCGGGCGTCACTGCGCCACGGCCACACGTTCGTCGGCACAGAACACCTGCTGCTCGGCCTGCTCGCCGACGCGGAAGGCACCGCGGCCGAGGTCCTCGAACGCACGGGCGTCACCGAGGCGGCCGCGGAGGCCTACATCGTCCGGGAGATCCAGGACGCGATCAGTCGCGGACCGCGGCCAGCGCCTCGGGGAGCGTGAACGCGCCCGCGTAGAGCGCCTTGCCCACGATCGCGCCCTCGACGCCGTCGCGGGACAACGCCGCCAGCGCGACCAGGTCGGCCACGCTGGACACGCCGCCGGAGGCGATCACCGGCGCGTCCGTGCGCGCGCACACCTCGCGCAGCAGGTCCACGTTCGGGCCCGTGAGCGTGCCGTCCTTGCTCACGTCGGTCACCACGTAGCGGGAGCAGCCGTCGCGATCGAGCCGCTCCAGCACCTCCCACAGGTCGCCGCCGTCCTTGGTCCAGCCGCGCGCGGCCACCCGGTGGCCCTGCTCGGTGATCCGCACGTCCAGGCCGACCGCGATCTTCTCGCCGTGCTCGGCGACGACCTTGGCGCACCACACCGGGTCCTCCAGCGCGGCCGTGCCCAGGTTCACCCGCGCGCAGCCGGTCGCCAGCGCGGCGGCCAGCGACTCGTCGTCGCGGATGCCGCCGGACAGCTCGACCCGGACGTCCAGCTCACCGACCACGCGGGCCAGCAGCTCGCGGTTGCTGCCGCGGCCGAACGCGGCGTCGAGGTCGACCAGGTGCACCCACTCCGCGCCGTCGCGCTGCCACGCGAGCGCGGCGTCCAGCGGGTCGCCGTAGTTGGTCTCGGTGCCGGCCTCGCCTTGCACGAGCCGAACGGCCAGGCCATCGGCCACGTCAACAGCCGGGAGCAGCGTGAAAGTCACGCGTTCAGCCTAGTGGACGCTAGTCGACGCTCTTGAGCCAGTTCTCCAGCAGCTGCGCGCCCGCGTCCCCGGACTTCTCCGGGTGGAACTGGGTCGCCCACAGCGGCCCGTTCTCCACGGCCGCGACGAACTCGTCACCGCCGTGCTCGGCCCACGTCACCAGCGGCGCCTTGAGCGTGTCCGACGCGTCCAGCTCCCACTTGCGCACGCCGTAGGAGTGCACGAAGTAGTAGCGGGTGTCCGCGTCCAGGCCCGCGAACAGCTTGGTGTCCTCGGGGGCGCGGACGGTGTTCCAGCCCATGTGCGGCACGACGGGAGCCTCCAGCCGCTCCACCGTGCCGGGCCACTCGCCGCAGCCCTCGGTGAGCACGCCGTGCTCGATGCCCCGCTCGAACAGGATCTGCATGCCGACGCAGATGCCGAGCACGGGACGCCCGCCCGCGAGCCGCTGGCCGATGAGCCGGCCGCCCTTGATCGCGTCCAACCCGGCCATGCACGCCGCGAACGCGCCGACACCCGGCACCACCAGGCCGTCGGCGGCGAGCGCGGCCCGATGGTCGGCGGTCACCTCCACGTCGGCGCCGACGCGCTGGAGCGCGCGCTCGGCGGAGCGGATGTTGCCGAATCCGTAGTCCAGCACAACGACCTTGGGCACCCATCCAGCCTACTGCGTTGGATTGCCGCTGCTCCGCAGGCGGGGGCGAGGGTCAGGCCAACCCGCCCTGGGTCACCGGCACCACCGGCAGGACCGTGTTGATCGGCAGGCCGGCGCGGTCGGGCAGGGCGGTCACCCACGTGTCGGCGCGGCCCTCGTCCACCAGGGAGCGCACCTCGGCGACGTCGGCGGGCAGGTCGACGGGCTCGGGCCGGGCGTCCAGGCGCCACCAGCGCAGCAGGCCGACCAGCCGCCGGGCCGAGCCCGTGGAACCCGCCCGCTCACCATCGGTCCACACCTCGGCGGTGGGAGACCAGCGCAGCAGCAGCGCCGCCGCACCGGTCTCCCGGACCTGCTCGGCCAGCCGGAGCGCCGCCGGGAACCCGATCTGCCTGCGCGGCAGCAGCACCGTCCCGGACGCCACCGGGACCAGTGCCGCGGGGCCCGCGGCGGCGCGGTGCAGGTTCAGCTGCAGCTCCGCGGTCGGCGCGGGTGTCCAGATCAGGGTTCTCGGCACGCTCACAGGCACAGATCATGCCGCAGCGGCCGGGTGGCCGAACATCCGACGCACGGCCGCGGCGATGCCGAGCACGTCGAGGTCGTGCGCCGAATCGTGGTCCTCGGCCGTGCCGTAGGCCCGCAGCTCGGTGTCCCGCCGCACGCCCAGCGACCGCAGCCGGTGCGGCACGTCCGCCAGCGCCTCGGTTGCCAGGTGCGCCGACGTGCCCTCCAGGTACGGCTCGACCAGCAGCACGTCGGCCCGTTCCACCCGGCGCACCGCCGCCAGCAAGCCGGCCGCGTCGAACGGCCGCACGGTGGTCGCGTAGAGCACGGTCACGTCCGCGTCCCGGGTGGCTTCGAGCACGGTGTCGAGCATCGGACCGACCGCCACCACCACGCCCTGCCGACCGCGCCGCACCTCGGTGAACCCCTCGACCACCGGGTGCGGCGCGCTGTTCTCCCGCAACGACAGCCGCAGGTAGATCCGGTCGTCACGGGCCAGCGCGTCCCGCACCATCGGGCCGACCTCCGCCGGGTGGCCCGGCACGCGGACCGTCCAGCCGGGCAACGTGCCGAACAGCGCCACGTCGCCGGGCGCCTGGTGCGTGCGGCCCCACACCGGGTCGTCGTACGAGCCGCCGATGCTGACCAGCACACCGCCCAGGTCCTGGTGGCCGAAGTCCAGCTTGATCTGCTCGAACGGCCGCTCGACCAGGAACGGGGCGTAGGTGTGCACCACCGGCCGCAGCCCGCTCAGCGCCAGGCCCGCGCCCACCCCGACCATCGCCTGCTCGCGGATGCCGACGTTGATCACCCGCTCGTGCGGCGCGAACGCGTCCCGCGAGATCTCGGCCAGCACGACCGCGACCCGCGGGTCGTGCCGCATCACGTCCTCCACGGTGTCCACGAACACCTGCCGCATCGACGTCATCGCCGCTCCCCCTTGCCGATCTCCGCCACCACGACCAACGGCCGACCGGGGTGGTCCTGCGTGAACGCCGCGTAGAGCGCGGCGTGGTCCCGTCCATCCACTGTGGACGCCTGCCAGCCCTCGACCTCGAACCGCTTCGCCACCCCGCCGGGCCAACCGTGCGTACCGGAGGCGTTGTCCACCACCACCGTCACCAGGCGCTCCAAACCGAGCCGCCCGGCCAGCGCGATCGCCTCGTGGTTGCTGCCCTCGTCCAGCTCCGCGTCGCCGACCAGCACGAACGTCCGCGCGGTGCGGCCCTGCAGGCGCAGGCCGATCGCGGTGCCGACGGCGATCGGCA
The DNA here is from genome assembly GCF_003014735.1 of Saccharothrix carnea. GTDB lineage: Bacteria > Actinomycetota > Actinomycetes > Mycobacteriales > Pseudonocardiaceae > Actinosynnema > Actinosynnema carneum. The sequence goes on from NZ_PYAX01000001.1 coordinate 187,587, forward strand.
GGCCGTGCCCGAGCGAGCCGCTGCTGAGCTCCACGCCCTTGACCAGCACGCGGTCCGGGTGCTGGCCCAACGGCGAGTCCCACGCCGTCCACGTGTCCAATGTGGAGGGATCGAGGTAGCCCTTCGCGGCCAGCACGGCGTAGTACGCCATCGGGCCGTGCCCCTTGGACAGCAGGAACCGGTCGCGGTCCGGGTCGTCCACCCGGTCCGGCGAGACGTCCAGCACCCGGTCGTAGAGCACCCACAGCACGTCGAGCGTGGACGCCGCCGCCCACTCGTGCTTCTCGTCACCTGTCATCCGCCCGAACAACGCGGGGAGGTCCGCGTAGCCCGACTTGTCCATGACCGTCATGACTCCACGAAACAACTTCGACTTAGGTAGAGGTCAACCCATAGTATGGGCACGTGAGCAAGTTGCCGGAAATGTTGACCATCGGTCAGGTGGCCGAACGCAGCGGCGTGCCGCACACCGCGTTGAGGTTCTACGAGGAACGGGGGCTGATCTCGTCCGACCGCACCGCGGGCAACCAGCGCCGGTACCCGCGGCACGTGCTGCGGCGGCTGGCGTTCATCCGCACCGCGCAGCGGGTCGGGCTGTCGCTGGAGGACGTGCACGCGGCGCTGGCGACGTTGCCGGACAACCGCACGCCGACCAAGTCGGACTGGAGCAGGCTGTCGGCGAGCTGGCAGGTGGAGCTGGACGCGCGGATCGACGCGCTTCGCCGGCTGCGCGACCGGCTGACCTCGTGCATCGGGTGCGGGTGCCTGTCGCTGCGCAGCTGCACGCTGCAGAACTTCGACGACGAGCAGGCCGCGGACGGTCCCGGCGCGCCCAAGCTCAAACCCGCCGTCGAAGGCGGCACGTGAAAACCTGTTGTGCCCGCGTGCTGCACTGGAAGTCGTGCAAGAGAAGAAGCAGATGATCCGCTTGTCGAAGCGGATGTCCAAGGTCCTGCGCCACGAACCGGAACGGGTCGGGCTGACGCTCGACGCGGCCGGGTGGGTGGACCTGGACGATTTCGTGCGCGCCCTGGGCGTGAGCCGGGCGCAGGTGCTGGAGGTGGTGGCGGACAACGACAAGCAGCGGTTCGCGATCGAGGACGGGCGCATCCGGGCCAACCAGGGGCACACCGTGGAGGTGTCGTTGGACCTGCCGGTCACCGAGCCGCCCGCCGAGCTGTACCACGGGACGGTGGGCCGGTCCCTGCCCGACATCTTCCGGGACGGGCTGCGGCCGATGGCGCGGCACGACGTGCACCTGTCCGCGTCCGTGGAGACGGCCGTGCGGGTCGGGTCACGCCGGGGCAAGCCGGTGGTGCTGGTCGTCGACGCCGCGGCCATGGCCGCAGACGGTCACGAGTTCCGGGTGAGCGCCAACGGCGTGTGGCTGGTGGCCGCCGTGCCGCCTAACTACCTGCGAGAACACGTCTCGTGAGCCAGTCGAGGCCCGCGACGACCTCGTCCGGGGTCAAGCCCCGCACCTGTCTTTGGTACTGGTAGACCTCCGGGGCCAACGGCGCCATCAGGGCGTCCACCACGGCCGCCGGTGCGCCGTCCACCAGCGAGGCCACGTGCCGCCGCCAGAACCCGTAGGCACCGGCCCGGAACCGCGCCCGGCCCGTCTCCGCGCCGAGCACCACGTGCAGGTGCCGTTCCAGCAGGCCGACCATGGTCCGGTAGAACGCGGCCAGCCGTTCGTCCGGCGGCGCGCCCGGCCCCAGCGGCGGCGGACCCGTGAGGATGCGGTCCTGGATCTCGGACTCGTGCTCGTCCAGCAGCGCCTGCGCGATCGACGTCGTGTCCGGGTAGCGCCGGTACAGCGTGGCCCGGCCCACGCCCGCGGCCCGTGCGATGTCCTCCATCGTCACGCCGACCGCCCCGCCGGCCGCGGCGAACACCTCTTCCGCGGCGGCGAGCACGCGGGCCCGGTTGCGTGCGGCGTCGGCCCGTTCCCGAGGGCGACCGACGGTGATGGCGACCTGCGCCGGTGACGACATGTGACCAACCATACGCAGACAGCCAAGCCCGCCACGCCCAACGCGCCTGAATGTTCAACCTCGAGGGTCCTGAACGTAGGACACACGGGACCCGAACGTAGGACACGCGCGCGTGTCCTACGTTCCGAACGCGCTTGTCGAACGCTCAGGACCCCCGAGTTCTGCGTTCGGGTCAGAGGAGCCAGGCGAGGGCGGCGCCCACGGCGACGACGGTCAGGACCAGCAGGACGACGGCCAGGCCGCGGGCCGTCTTCCACGTGCTGTAGACGCCACCGCCGAGGAAGCCGGCCAGGGCGATCAGCCCGATGACCACGTACTCCTTCGGCATCTACAGGACGCCCTTGGTCGACGGCACGCCGCCCACCCGAGGATCCGGCTCGACGGCCGCGCGCAGTGCCCGCGCGATCGCCTTGAACTGCGCCTCGGCGATGTGGTGCGGGTCCCGCCCGTACTCCACCCGCACGTGCAGCGCGATGCCCGCGTGGAACGCCAGCGAGTCGAACACGTGCCGGTTCAGCACGAACGGGTAGTTGCCGCCGATGGTGAAGGTGTTGAACTGCTCCGGCTCGCCCACGTGCACGCAGTACGGCCGCCCCGACACGTCCACCGCCGCGTGCGCCAGCGTCTCGTCCATCGGGATCCACGCGTCGCCGAACCGGCGGATGCCCGCCTTGTCCCCCAACGCCTCCCGCAACGCCTGGCCGAGCACGATCGCCACGTCCTCCACGGTGTGGTGCGCGTCGATCTCCACGTCACCCGTCGCCCGGACGACCAGGTCCAACGACCCGTGCACGCCCAGCGCGGTCAACATGTGGTCGTAGAACGGCACCCCCGTCGCGATCTCGACCTTCCCGGTGCCGTCGAGGTCCACCTCGACGTACACCGACGACTCCCTGGTGGTGCGCTCCACCTTGCCGACCCGGCTCACCGGCCAACCTCCTTGCTCGCCGCGAGGAACGCGTCGTTCTCCTCCGGAGTACCGACCGTCACCCGCAGATGTCCGGCGATGCCGACGTCCCTGATCAGCACACCGCGTTCCAGATACGACCGCCACGTGGCGCGCGCGTCCTCGAACCACCCGAACAGCACGAAGTTCGCGTCGCTCGGCACGACCGAGAAGCCCAGACCCGCCAACGAGTCCACCACCCGGTCCCGTTCGGCGGCCAACCGGGCCACCGAACCCAGCGTCTCCGCCGCGTGCCGCAACGACGCCCGTGCCGCCGCCTGCGTCAACGCCGACAGGTGGTAGGGCAGCCGCACGAGCTGCAACGCGTCGACCACGGCGGGCGCGGCGGCCAGGTAGCCCAACCGACCGCCGGCGAACGCGAACGCCTTGCTCATGGTCCGGCTGACGATCAGCTTCGCCGGGTAGTCCTCCAGCAGCACCACCGCGCTCGGCCGCGACGAGAACTCCGCGTACGCCTCGTCCACCACGACCATGCCCGGCGAGGCCTCGATCAGCACGCGCAGGTCGTCGATCGGCAGGCTCTGCCCGGTCGGGTTGTTGGGGCTGGTCACGAACACCACGTCCGGCGCGCGTTCGGCGATGATCTCCGCCGCGCGCTCCACGTCCAGCGAGAAGTCCGCGCGGCGAGGCGTGGGCGCCCACTCCGTGCGGGTGCCGGCGGCGATGATCGGGTGCATCGAGTACGACGGCTCGAAGCCCAGCGCCGAGCGGCCCGGACCGCCGAACGCCTGCAGGATCTGCTGCAACACCTCGTTCGACCCGTTCGCCGCCCACAGGTTCGCCGAGGTCAGCGACACGCCCGTGGACGACGCCAGGTAGGCGGCCAGGTCCTCGCGCAACGCCACCGCGTCCCGGTCCGGGTAGCGGTGCAGCTCGCCCGCGATCGCCGCGACCTCCCGCACCACGTCCTCCACCAGGGCGGGGGTGGGCGGGTACGGGTTCTCGTTGGTGTTCAGCCGGACGGGCACGTCCAGCTGAGGCGCGCCGTACGGCGTACGTCCACGCAGGTCGTCACGCAGGGGCAGGTCGATCAGCTCGACCCTGGCACCGATGGGCTTCATCCGGAGAACCTCGCCGTGACGGCCTGGCCGTGCGCGGGCAGGTCCTCGGCGTTGGCCAGCGCCACGACGTGCGGCGCGACCTCGCGCAACGCGTCCTCGCTGTAGTCGATCACGTGGATGCCGCGCAGGAAAGTCTGCACCGACAGCCCGGACGAGTGCCGCGCGCACCCGCCGGTCGGCAGCACGTGGTTGGAGCCCGCGCAGTAGTCGCCGAGCGACACCGGCGAGTGCGCCCCGACGAAGATCGCGCCGGCCGCGCGCACCCGTGCGGCGACCTCACGCGCCTGAGCCGTCTGGATCTCCAGGTGCTCGGCGGCGTAGGTGTCCACCACCCGCAGGCCCTCCTCCAGGCTGGACACCAGCACGGTCCCGGACTGCTTGCCCTGCAACGCGGTCCGCACGCGCTCGTGGTGCCTGGTCGCGGCGACCTGGCGCTCCAGCTCGGCGTCGACCGCGTCGGCCAGCTCCGCCGACGTGGTGACCAGCACGCTCGCGGCCAGCGTGTCGTGCTCGGCCTGGCTGATCAGGTCGGCGGCCACGTGCACCGGGTCGGCGGTGTCGTCGGCGAGGATCGCGATCTCGGTCGGCCCGGCCTCGGAGTCGATGCCGATGAGGCCGCGCAGCAGGCGCTTGGCGGCGGTCAGGTAGATGTTGCCGGGACCGGTCACCAGGTCGACCGGCTCCAACGCCCCGCCATCGGTGTCCGTGCCGCCGTACGCCAGCAGCGCGACCGCGAGCGCGCCGCCCACGGCCCACACCTCGGTCACGCCGAGCAGCGCGGCGGCGGCCAGGATCGCCGGGTGCGGCAGGCCGCCGAACTCCGCCTGCGGCGGCGAGCACACCACCAGCGACTCGACGCCCGCGATCTGCGCGGGCACCACGTTCATGACCACGCTGGACGGGTAGACGGCCAGGCCACCGGGCGCGTACAGGCCGACCCGGGACACCGGCACCCAGCGCTCGGTGACCGTGCCGCCGGGCACGACCTGGGTGGTCGTGTCGACCCGGCGCTGGTCGGCGTGCACCTTGCGGGCGCGGGCGATGGACTCCTCCAGCGCCGCCCGCACGGCCGGGTCCAGCTCGGACAGCGCGCGCTCCAGCTCGGACGCGGGCACGCGGAGGTACGCCGGGCGCACCTTGTCGAACTTCTCGCCGTGCTCCAGCACGGCCTCGACGCCCCGTTCGCGCACGTCGTCGACGAGTGGCCGGACCTGATGCAGCACCGCGTCCACGTCGACCTCGGCGCGCGGCAGCGCGGCACGCAGTTCGGCGGGTGACGGGACACGACCTCGCAGGTCGATGCGGCTGAGCATGCCCTCAAGGGTAAGGCGTCGCCAATTCCGTCAACTGTCAGCCCGGGTCGCGAGTGGTGAACCCGACAAACGGAGGCTACCTCTATCCGTGATCAAGGGGCCACGCTGCGTGTGCACATCTCCGTCGCAAACCCTGCTGATGATGGAGGCTTGATGTTCACCAAGCGGCGCGGCCTTGTGGCCGCCGCGCTGGTCGCGAGCGTGGCCCTGGTGCTCCCTGCGCACCCCGGGTCGGCACAACCGGCGACCGCGCAATCCCCCGAGCGGATCGTGTTCGAGGTGACCGCGACCACACCCGAGGCGCGCACGAAGGTCGCCCGGACCGGGGTCGACGTCCTCGGTCAGCACGGCGACACGCTCACCGTGATCGCCGAACCCCGCCAGCAGTGGCTGCTGCGCGCCACCGGGCTGCCGGTGCGGCACGCCGGTGACGCGGACGCCCAGCTCGCGGGCCTGGGCAAGGCGGACTTCGCCGATCCCCAGCTCGGCACGCTGGACTTCCCGTCCGGCTACACCGGCTACCACAACTACGCCGAGATGGTCGCCGAGCTGAACCAGACCGTCCGCGACCACCCGAACCTGGTCACGCTGCGCAGCATCGGCAAGTCGTACCAGAACCGCGACCTGTGGATGATCAAGATCAGCGACAACCCGGCGTCCGACGAGTCCGAGCCGGAGGTGCTGTTCACCTGCAACCAGCACGCGCGTGAGCACCTGACCGTGGAGATGTGCCTGCACATCATCAAGCGGTACACGGACAACTACGCGTCCAACGCGGCCGTGAAGGGTGCGGTCGACAGCCGGGAGATCTGGGTCATCCCCAGCGTCAACCCGGACGGCGCGGAGTACGACATCGCGACCGGCTCGTTCCGGGCGTGGCGCAAGAACCGGCAGCCGAACTCGACCTCGACCGGCACCGACCCGAACCGCAACTGGGGCCACCAGTGGGGCTGCTGCGGCGGTTCCAGCGGCAGCGGGTCGAGCGAGACCTACCGCGGCCCGTCCGCGTTCTCCGCGCCCGAGGTGGCCCGCGTGCGCGACTTCGTGAACACCCGCGTGGTGGGCGGTGTGCAGCAGATCAAGTCGCACATCGACTGGCACACGTTCTCGGAGCTGATCCTGTGGCCGTACGGCTACACCTACAACGACACCGCGCCCGGCCTGGACGCCACCCAGGCCAACGTGTTCCAGACCATGGGCAGGCGGATGGCGTCGCTGAACGGCTACACCCCGCAGCAGGCCAGCGACCTCTACATCACCGATGGCAGCGTGGACGACTGGATGTGGGCCGCCCACGGCATCTGGAGCTACACGTTCGAGATGTACCCCAGGTCCGCGAGCGGCACCAGCGGCTTCTACCCGCGTGACACGGTGATCGCCGCGCAGACCTCGCGCAACGACACCGCGGTGCAGCTGTTCCTCGACTACTCCGACTGCGTACCGCGCATCACCGGGCGCACCTGCTGACGGCCTCCACGGCCTGATCGACCTGGTCGGGCTCGACGAAGTAGTGCGGTGAGGCCCTCACCACCTCGTCGAGCCCGCGCCGGGTCATGTCCAGCAACGTGGACGACGCGCCGCTCACGGTCACCGTCACGCCCGCCTCGGCCAGCCGGTCGCGCACCTCGGTCGCGGTGAGGCCGTCGACGGTGAACGTGACGATGCCCGCCTTGCGCACGCCCGGGTCGCGCACGGTCACGCCCGGCAGCGCGGCCAGGCCCTCGCGGAGCCGACCCGCCCGCTCGCCGACCTCGCGTTCGATCACGTCGATGCCCTTGGCCAGCGCGTACCGTGCCGCCGCGATGAACCCGAGCCGGTCGGCGACGCTGGTCTCCCACGTCTCGTAGACCCGCGCGTCGTCCCGCAGCCGGATCTCGTCGGGCCCGGTCCACTCGGCGCTGTGCAGGTCGACCAGGCGTGGCCTCATGCGCTCCGCGGCCTCACGGCGCACCACGAGCACGCCGGTGCCACGCGGACCGCGCAGCCACTTGCGGCCCGTGCCCGAGATCAGGTCCACGCCCAGCTCGTCGGCGCGCACCGGCAGCTGCCCGATCGACTGGCACGCGTCCAGCAGCACCAGCGCGCCCACCTCGTGCGCCGCCTGTGCGACCTCGCGCGCCGGGTTCACCAGCCCGCTGTTGGTCGGCACGTGCACCAGCGAGACCAGCTTCACCCGCTCGTCCAGCACCTCCTTCAACGCGGCCACGTCGATCTGCCCGAACTCGTCCGAAGGCACCGCCTCCGCGGAGGCACCGACCTCCCGCGCCCGGTGCAGGATCGGGATCGCCGTGCCCGCGTACTCCGCCTCGCTGAACAGCACCCGGTCACCCGCGGCCAGCGGCACGGCGTCGAACGCGGCCAGCCACGACTTGGTCGCGCTGTCGGTGAACGCGATCTCGTCCGGCCGCGCGCCCAGCAGCTCGGCGAACACCCCGTACCCGGCTTCCAGGTCGTCCTCGCGCTCGCGTGCGGCGACGTACCCGCCGACCTCGGCCTCCCGCCGCAGGTGGCCGATCACCTCGTCCAGCACCTCACGCGGAGGCAGGGACGAACCGGCCGAGTCCAGGAAAATGGTCACTGAGTGCCCCCATGCGCTCGTGGCTGCCCGCACTTATCGCCACCAGCATGCAACAAGAACGGGGCTAGCGGGGCGTCCACTTCTCCAGGTTCCACCACGGGCCCCACGACAGCGCGCCGTGCGCGTGCGGGTCCACGACCTCTTGGTAGCCGTTCCAGTTCTCCCGCACCACGTACGTGTGCTGCACCGTCGCCAGCACCACCATGCCCGGCGCCGCCACGTAGGCGCGCTGGAGCTGCTTGTACGCCGCCGCCCGCTGCGCCGGGTCCAGCAGCGAGCGCCCGGTGTCGAGGGCGGCGTCCACCTGCGGGTTCGAGTAGCCCCACGGGTTGGGCGTGTGCAGCGGCTGGTAGGTCATCAGGTCCGGGTCGAACGGCGTGCCGCCGCCGTGGAGCAGCGCGTCCACGCCCAGCCTCGGCGTGACCGCGTCCCAGCCCAGCCCGGCCAGCTGCACGTCGATGCCGACCGCCTTGGCGTCCGCGGCGAACGCGGTGGCCAGGTCGGCGCGCACCACGTCGCCGATCGGGTACATCAACGTGAACCGGGCGACCACGCCGTCACGCGTCCGCACACCGTCCGCGCCGCGCACCCAGCCGGCCTGGTCCAGCAGCAGCTCGGCCAGCCCCTTGTCGTAGGCGAACCGCGCGCCGGTCTCCACGAACTCCGGCAGCGTGTCCGGCACCGGGGTGCTCGCCTCCGCGCCCTTGCCGCCGAGCAGGTTGTCCACCATGCCCTTGCGGTTGACCGCGTGGTTCAACGCCATCCGGATCGCGCTGTCACCCGTCACGGCGCCACCCGGCAGCGTGACCGCACGCAGGTCGGCGGTGCGGTGCGTGATCACCCTCATGCCGTTCGCGCTGCCGAACGACGCGGCCAGCCGGGGCGGCAGCGCGGTGCCGTCGAAGTCGCCCGCCTGCAGCCGCTGCGCCCGCGTGTTGTCGTCCGGCACGAACACCACGGTCAGCTTGCGGATCTTGGGCTCGCCGCCGAAGTAGGAGGCGTTGGCCTCCAGCACCAGCCGGTCGCCCTTGCGCCACTCCACCAGCCGGTACGGGCCGGTGCCGACCGGTTGCACCTCGCGCAACGGGCCGCCGAGCGCCTCGCTGGGCAGGATGCCGAGCACGAGCGTGTGCGGGAACGCCGCCCACGGCCTGGCCAGCGTGAACCGGACCGTGTGCAGGTCCAGCTGCTCCACGCCGGTCAGCTCCGCGAAGGAGGCCCGCTCGGTCGAGCCGGACGCCGGGTCCAGCAACGCCCGGTAGGTGGCCACCACGTCCTCGGGCCCGAACGACGTGCCATCGGTGAACTTCACGTCCTCGCGCAGCGGCACCGTCCAGCTCAGCCCGTCCGCGGAGGGCGTGGGCGGGTCGGCGGCGAGCTTCGGCCGCACCGAGCCGTCCACGCGGTGCTCCACGAGCCCGTCGTACAGCTTCGACACGCCCTCGCGGCCGTAGCCGAGCAGCGGGTTCAGCGTGGTCGGCTCGATCGGGTCGGCCAGCACGATGGCGCTGTTGTCCGACGTGCCCTCGGCGCTCGGTGTCGTCGAGCCGGTGCACCCCGCGGCGACGAGGACGGCTGCGACGACGAGCGGGGGCAGGAGGGAGCGCACGAGACCCGACACTACCTAGAGTGGGCCACATGCGTGTCGCCCTCTGCCAGATCACCTCGTCCAGCGACCCGGCGGCGAACCTCGACCTGGTGCGCTCGGAGACCAAGCGCGCCGCGGCCGGCGGTGCCCGCGTGGTGGTGTTCCCGGAAGCCGCCATGTGCCGGTTCGGCGTGCCCCTCGACCCGGTGGCCGAGCCGCTGGACGGGCCCTGGGCGGGCGCGGTGCGCGACATCGCCGACGAGCACGGCGTGGTCGTCGTGGCGGGCATGTTCACACCCGCGCCGGACGGCCGGGTGGCGAACACGCTGCTGGTCACGGGCGGTGGACGGCACGTCGGCTACGACAAGATCCACTTGTTCGACGCGTTCGGGTTCACCGAGTCGCGCACGGTCGCGCCCGGCTCGACGCCGGTGACCGTCGACGTGGACGGCGTCACGCTCGGCCTGGCCACCTGCTACGACGTGCGGTTCCCGGAGCTGTTCCGGGCGTTGGCCGACCGGGGCGCGACGGCCGTGCTGGTGTGCGCGTCGTGGGGCGCGGGACCGGGCAAGCGGGAGCAGTGGGAGCTGCTGGTGCGCGCCCGTGCGCTGGACTGCACGTCGTGGGTGCTGGCCTGCGGGCAGGCCGATCCCGGCGTCGACCACGGCGCGCCGACCGGCATCGGCTTCAGCACGGTCGCCTCGCCGCTGGGCGAGGTGGTGGAGCAGTTGGCGGGCGAGCCGGGGATGCTGGTGACCGAAGTGGACACTGGGAGTGTCACGCGGGCGAGGAATACGTTGCCGGTCCTGGCGAATCGCCGTCTCTGAATTTCTTTCGGGGGACGTTGCCTCACACGAACGGGTGGCAGCCGAATAGGTGGCCCTTCGGGCCGGGAAGCCTTTTGCGGGACGTAACACGACACGCGAAGGGGACCCGGCCATGATCAACCAGGCCGAAGTGGACCGCCTGTACGACTGCGAAGTGATCGACGAGCACGGTGAGCGCATCGGCTCGGTGAAACAGGTGTGGCTCGACGACCAGGACGGCCGGCCGATGTGGGCCTCGGTGCACACCGGCCTGTTCGGTCTCAAGGAGTCGTTCGTGCCGATCCAGGACGCGACCCTGGGCAACGGCGTCATCACCGTTCCCGTGGACAAGCAGCAGGTCAAGGACGCGCCCCGGATCGACGTGTCCGACCAGCACATGTCGGACAAGCAGCAGGACGAGCTGTACGAGTACTACGGCTTGATCCCGACCCACCGCACCGGTGACCACGACCGCCTGCCGGGCGGGCGCACCGAGACCAAGCCGATGCCGATGCCCGGCGCGGGCCGCACGTCCGGCCTGACCCGCGGCGAGATGCGCGGCGGCGGGGCGCCCGGTGAGACCCGGCCCGAAGGACTCGGCAACGTGCGCGGGGAGACCGCCGCCGACCGGCCCGCCACCGGGCAGCGTGGCCGCCACGAGGCCCGCACCGGCGACTCGGTCACCCGTTACGAGGAAGAGCTCGACGTCGGCACCCGCGACGTCGAGGCCGGTCGGGTGCGGCTGGTCAAGCACACCGTGACCGAGCAGAGGGACATGACCGTGCCGGTGTCGCACGAAGAGGTCCGCGTGGTGCGCGAGCCCGCCGATGGCGCGCCCACCGACCGGGCGTTCGTGGACGAGGAGGCGGAGGTGACGCTGCGCCGGCAGGAACCGGTGGTGGAGAAGAAGACCAAGGCCGCGGAGAAGGTCCGGCTGGACAAGCAGACGGTGACCGAGCAGCAGCACGTGCGCGGCGAGGTGCGCAAGGAACGGGTGGACGTCGAGCGCGACGACCAGATCGCGCAGCACGACGACCGGACCGAGCGGCGGGACACCTGACCTGGACGCGCCCGCGCCTGTGCCCCGGGCGCGGGCCCGTCCTACCTCCCGCCCGCGGCGAGTGCCGCGACCGGCAGAGGTCGCGGCACCACCGCCGCGCTAGCGCAGGTCCAGCCCAAGGTCGAGCGCCGGGGCGGAGTGCGTGAGGCCGCCGACGGCCAGGTAGTCCACGCCCGTCTCGGCGTAGGCCCTGGCCACGTCCAGCGTCAGCCCGCCGGACGCCTCCAGCGCGACACCACCCGCCCGGCGCACCGCCTCCGCGCACTCGGCGGCGGTGAAGTTGTCCAGCAGCACGAGTTCCGCGCCCTCGGCGACGGCCTCGTCCAACTGGTCCAGCGAGTCGACCTCGACCTCGCACGGCAGGTGCGGCGCGTGGGCGCGCACGGCGGCCAGCGCCGCCCGCACCGACCCGGCGGCGCGCACGTGGTTGTCCTTGATCAGCACCGCGTCGCCGAGGCCGAGCCGGTGGTTGACGCCGCCGCCGCAGCGCACCGCGTACTTCTCCAGCAGCCGCAGGCCGGGCAGGGTCTTGCGGGAGTCGCGCACGCGCGCCTTGGTGCCGGCGACCTCGTCCACCCAGGCCGCGGTGAGCGTGGCCACGCCGGACAGGTGGCACAGCAGGTTCAACGCGGTGCGCTCGGCGGTGAGCAGCCCGCGCACCGGTCCGCGCAGCACCAGGGCCGGCTCGCCGGGCACGGCCTTGTCACCGTCGTGCCGCTGTTCCAGCACCTCCACGTCGGTGACCTGCCGGAACACCTCCAGCGCCACCGGGACGCCCGCCAGCACACCGGCCACGCGCGGCGTCAACTCGGCCACGGCCACCGCGTCGGCGGGCACCGTCGCCTCGGTCGTCGCGTCCGCGCCGTACCGCAGGTCTTCCTCCAACGCCGTCGCGATCACCCGCCGGGCGTCGTCCAAGTCGAGATTCATGCCACTCCCCTCGCCACCGCAGGATCAGCCAGCACCGGCTGGCCGGACGGGTTGAGCCGGACCACCTGGCTGCGCTGCCAGCGCACGTCGTCCCGCTCGGTGAAGTCGGTGCGGACGTGGCAGCCGCGCGACTCCTCGCGCTGCGCCGCCGCCGCGATCAACGCCCGCGCGGCCACGGTGAGCGCCGCGTCCTCGACCAGCTGCCGACCGTCCAGCTTCCGGTCCACAGTGGACAGGTCGAGCACCGAGCCGACCACGGCCAGGCCCTCGGCGTCCCGGCCGATCGCCGCGTACCGGGACATGACGCGCTGCAACGAGTCCCGGTCGGCCACCGGCGCCGTCGGCAGCTCCACCGCGGCCGACGCCGAGGGGCGGGCCAGCACGCCGAGCGCCAGGTCCGCCGCGACCGCCTCGGCTGCGCGCGTGCCGACGACCAGGCCTTCGAGCAAGCTGTTGGACGCCAACCGGTTCGCGCCGTGCAGCCCGGTGCGGGCCACCTCACCCGCCGCGTACAGGCCGGTGACACCCGTCCGTCCGTCCACATCGGACACCACACCGCCGCAGGCGAAGTGCGCCGCGGGCGCGACCGGGATCGGCTCGCCCGCCGGGTCCACTCCCGCCGCGAGACAGGCCGCGTGCACGGTCGGGAACCGCCGCGCGAAGTCCGAGATGCCCGTGGCGTCGAGGAACACGTGGTCGTCCACGCCGCCGGGGCCGCCCGCCATGTGCCGGGTGATCGCCGCGGCCACCACGTCACGCGGTGCCAGGTCCTCCAACGGGTGCACGCCGCGCATGACCCGGGCGCCGGTCGCGTCGACCAGCACCGCGCCCTCGCCGCGCACCGCCTCCGTGACCAGCGGGCAGCGCCCACGCGCGCCGCGGCCGGTGTAGAGCACGGTCGGGTGGAACTGGACGAACTCGACGTCCGCCGCCACCGCGCCCGCGCGCAACGCCAGCGCCAGGCCGTCGCCGGTGGCCACCTCCGGGTTGGACGTGGCCTGGTAGAGCTGGCCGAGGCCGCCACTGGCCAGCAGCACGGCGGGCGCGCTGAGCACGCCGGGCACGCCGTTGCCGTCCAGCACGAGCAGCCCGCACACCGCGCCGAGCGGGGTGCGCACCGCGTCCACCGCGACGTGGTTCTCCAGCACGGGCACCCGCCCGTCCGACGCCGCCGCCAGCAACGCGCGCTCGACCTCCGCGCCGGTCGCGTCACCGCCCGCGTGCACCACCCGGAACGCGCTGTGCCCGCCCTCCCGCGTGCGGGCCAGCCCACCGGTCGGCGCCGGGTCGAACACCGCGCCGCGCTCGCGGAGCCTGGTCACCGCCGCCGGGCCACCGGCGATGATCGCCTCGACCGCGGCCTCGTCGCACAGCCCGGCGCCCGCGACCAGCGTGTCGCGCACGTGCGCGTCGACCGTGTCACCCTCGTCGTGCTCACCGGGCAGCACGACGGCCACGCCGCCCTGCGCCCACCGGGTGTTGCCGTCCTCGCCGGCGGCCTTGGTCACGACCAGGACCCGCAGCCCCAGCTCACGCGCGCGCAGCGCCGCCGTCAGACCGGCCACCCCCGTGCCGACGATGATCAGGTCGGCGCGGGCCTCCCACAGCGGCGTGTTCACTCGCCGCCGCCGGGCTGCCCGATCTCGATCATGCGCTGCACCGCGCCCTGCGCGCGGCGAGCCGTCTCCAGGTCCACGTGGACCTCGTCCCTGTTCTCCCGCAGCGCCCGCAGCAGAGCGGTCGGGGTGATCATCTTCATGTACCGGCACGACGCCCGGTCGTTCACCGCGCGGAAGTCGATCTCCGGCGCGGCCCGGCGCAGCTGGTGCAGCATGCCGATCTCGGTGGCCACCAGCACCGACTTGGCGCTGGTCTGCCGCGCGGCGGTGATCATGTCGCCGGTCGAGAGGATCTTGACCTTCTCCGCCGGCACGGTGCCCTCCCCCGCGAGGTAGAGCGCCGACGTGGCGCAACCGCACTCGGGGTGGATGAACAGGTCGGCGTCCGGGTTCGCCGCCGCGCGCTCGGCCAGCTCCGGGCCGTTGATGCCCGCGTGGACGTGGCACTCGCCCGCCCAGATGTGCAGGTTCTCCCGGCCCGTCTCGCGCTTGACGTGCGCGCCGAGGAACTGGTCCGGCAGGAACAGCACCTCGCGGTCGGCCGGGATCGACTTCACCACGTCCACCGCGTTCGACGAGGTGCAGCAGATGTCGGTCTCCGCCTTCACCTCGGCCGTGGTGTTGACGTAGGAGACGACGACCGCGCCGGGGTGCTCGGCCTTCCAAGCGCGCAACTGCTCGCCGGTGATCGAGTCGGCCAGCGAGCAGCCCGCCCGCTCGTCCGGGATGAGGACCGTCTTGTGCGGCGCGAGGATCTTCGCCGTCTCGGCCATGAAGTGCACGCCGCAGAACACGATGGTGGACGCGTCGCTCGCGGCCGCGATGCGGCTGAGCGCCAGCGAGTCACCGGTGTGGTGCGCGATGTCCTGGATCTCGGGCAGCTGGTAGTTGTGCGCCAGGATGACCGCGTCCCGCTTGCGCGCCAGCTCCAGCACCTCGTCGCGCCAGGCGGAATCGGGCGCGATCCCGTCGTAGGCGCCGTCCGAGGTTCGCTCCACATAGGCGGTAGCGACCATGGGTTCCTCCCTTGAGCCAGGTTTTCGCCTATCGGTCGAAAACGTGGCCGATAGTATCAGCCGAGTGGGACTGGCGGGACATGAGGTGCTGGCCGCGGTGCTCCAGGTGAGAGCCGGATCACTCCAGGTCATGCTGTGGGAGCGCGCCCGGGAACCGCACGCTCACCGCTGGTCACTGCCCGGTGGCGGGCTCGGCGACGACGAGGACGTCGAGGCCTCGATCCGCCGTCAGCTGGCGGAAAAAGTCGACGTGCGACAGTTGTCACACGTCGAGCAGCTGGCCGTGTTCAGCAACCCCGCGCGGGTGCCCGGACCGCGGGTGGTGGCGACCGCGTTCCTCGGCCTGGTGCCGTCGCACATCGACCCGGTGGTGCCGTCGGACACCGCGTGGCACCCGGTCGACGCGCTGCCCGCGACCGCGTTCGACCACGAGGCGATCTGCCGCCGCGCCCGCAGCCGGCTCGCGTCGAAGCTGTCGTACACGAACCTGGGCTTCGCGCTGGCGCCGCCGGAGTTCACCATCTCCGCGTTGCGCTCGCTGTACTCCGCGGCGCTGGGCTACAAGGTGTCGGCGACCAACCTGCAACGCGTGCTGTCGCGGCGGGGGCTGCTGGAGCCGACCGGCGGGACCGTGCAGCCGGGGCCGTCCGGTGGTCGACCGGCGGCGCTGTTCCGGTTCGTGTCCGGGAAGATGCGGGTCACCGACCCGTTCGCCGTGCTGCGGCCACCGTCCACCCGTAGCTTGGGTTCGTGACGACGACGCTCCCCCTGTTCCCGCTGGGCACCGTGCTGCTGCCCGGGGCGTCGCTGCCGCTGCACGTGTTCGAGCCGCGGTACCGGCAGCTGACCGTCGACCTGGTGACGGGCACGGTGCCGGAGCGGACGTTCGGCGTGGTGTCGATCAAGCAGGGGTGGGAGGTCGGCGCGGAGAACGTGGAGGCGCTGTCCGACGTCGGCTGCACGGCCGTGCTGCAGGAGGCGCGGCGGCTGCCGGACGGGCGGTTCGACCTGACCACGAAGGGCGGTCGGCGGTTCCGGCTGCTGGACGTGGACGAGGAGAGCGCGCCGTACCTGGTCGCGTCGGTGCAGTGGCTGCCGGACACCGCCGCGCCGCCGGAGGTGGAGGCCGTGCTGCCGCTGTTGGCGGAGAGCGCGCGGGCGGCGCACGGGCGGTACCGACAGGCGGCGTACCGGAGCGTGGGTCGGCCGCCCGGTCCGGACACGGGGTTGGCCGACCTGGCGTACGCGTTGGCCGGTGACTGCCTGCTGACGTGGGAGGACCGGCAGCGGTTGCTGGAGGAGACCTCGCCGGCGCGGCGGTTGCGGATGGTGCGGAAAGTGCTGCACCGCGAGGCGGGCATTCTGGACGCGTTGAGCGCCGTGCCCGCGCCGTTGTCGGAATTGGGCCACCTGCCTCATCGCAACTGACCGTTCACGTGGGCGGTGTAAGATGCCGCGAATGAATAGCATGCGTGCGCTGCTCGACCTCGACCTGCCCCTGATCGCGGTGAGTTTCGCCGACGAGGACAGCGAGCGGGCGGCGGCGGAAGCGCGTTCCGCCGGGGTGGACGTGGCCGAATTGCGCATCGACCGGTTCGCCCGGACCGACGTCGGGCACGTCCGGGAACAGGTCGGGGCGTTCGCCGGGCTGCCGGTGCTGGCGACCGTGCGCTCGGCGGCGGAGGGTGGCGGGTGGAGCGGTGCCGAGGAGGCGCGGCTGGAGCTGTTCCGCGAGGTCGCGCCGCTGGTGGACGCCGTGGACGTGGAGCTGTCGTCGCGGGAGGTGGTGGCGGACGTGATCGCCGCCGCGCACGCGCACGACGCGTTGGCGATCGTGTCGTACCACAATTTCGACCACACGCCCGATATCGCCGAACTGGACCGGATCGCCCGTTCGGCGAAAGAGGCCGGTGCGGATATCGTGAAGATTTCCACGATGGCCACGAATGCCGCCGACCTGAAAGTCCTGGCGTCATTGTTGGTGAATGCCGGTGATACCGAGATGATCGTGATCGCGATGGGCGAGATCGGCACCGCGTCCCGCATCTTCTTCCCCGCCCTCGGTTCGCGGTTGACTTACACGTTCATCGGACACCAGCCGACGTCGGGCCAACTCGATTACGCCGAGACGTCCCGGCTGATCCGCAGGTTCTACCCGGAGTACGACCGGCGGAAGGGCGGGGTCGACGCCTGAGCTGCCGGGGCCGACGTCCTGAGCGTTGAACTCGGGGGTCCCGAACGTAGGACACGGTCGTTCTGAACGTAGGACACGCGCGACGCGAGGGGACGACTCGCGCGGGCGTGCGGGAGCGTGCGGGCGAGGAGGGTGACGGTAGACCGTTGGTGTTGAGATGTTGATTCGTCCTATTGCCCTCTAGTGGGATTGTTCAACAATCCTCTAGCGTGTGGTCCACGGCACAACCCACCCACGGTTGCGAGGTGACCACCCATGAGCACCACGGACGTCGACACCGCGGCGGACCGAGGCCCGTTCGCCTGGTTCCACACGCTGGGGCGCAACGGCAAGCGGGCCTTCGTCGGCGCGTTCGGCGGCTTCGGCCTGGACGCCTACGACTTCCAGGTCCTGCCCCTGAGCCTGTTCGCGATCACCGCCTACTTCGGCATCACCACCGGCGACGCGGGCCTGCTCAACACCGTCACCCTGGTCGTCTCGGCCCTCGGCGGCGCGATCGCGGGCATCCTCGCGGACCGCATCGGCCGCGTCCGCACCCTGATGATCACGGTGATCACCTACGCCGTCTTCACGGTCCTGTGCGGCTTCGCCACCAGCTACGAGACGCTGCTGGTCTTCCGCGCCCTGCAGGGCCTGGGCTTCGGCGGCGAGTGGGCGGCGGGCGCGATCCTGGTCGCCGAGTACTGCAAGCCCCAGTACCGCGGCCGCACGGTCGCGTTCATCCAGAGCTCGTGGGCGGTCGGCTGGGGCCTGAGCGTCATCGTCTACACCGCAGTGTTCAGCTTCCTGCCGCAGGACATCGCCTGGCGCGTGCTGTTCTGGACCGGCGCCATCCCCGCCGTCCTGATCTTCTACGTCCGCCGCAACGTCAAGGACGCGCCACGCGCCGAGCGGGCGCTGGTGGCCAGCCCGCGCAAGGGCAACTTCAAGGCCGTCTTCCAGGGCAAGCTCGGCCGCACCACGCTGTTCGCCGCACTCCTGGCCACCGGCGTCCAAGGCGGCTACTACACCCTGGCGAGCTGGGTGCCGACGTTCCTCAAGACCGAACGCGGGCTCAGCGTCGTCGGCACCGGTGGGTACCTGGCGCTGCTGATCACCGGCGCGTTCGCGGGCTACGTCACCGGCGGCTACCTGACCGACCTGCTCGGCCGCAAGCGCACGTTCACCCTGTTCGCCGTGCTCAGCGCGATCCTCATCGTGCTGTTCACCAACATCCCGCCGGGCGCTAACGGCCTGATCCTGCTGGTCACGTTCCCGCTCGGGTTCACCACGTCGGCGATCTTCAGCGGCTTCGGCTCGTTCCTCGCCGAGCTGTACCCGACGGACCTGCGCGGCACCGGCCAGGGCTTCACCTACAACTTCGGCCGCGCGGTCGGCGCGTTCTTCCCCACCCTGGTGGGGTTCCTGGCCGGGACCATGGGCGTCGGCGGTGCGATGATCTGCGGCGCGGTCGCCTACGGCATCGCCGTGGTCGCCCTGCTCGGCCTCCCCGAGACGAAAGGCGTCGAACTGCGATGACGACGATGACACCGGCACAGGTTCGCAACGACCACCACGGACCCACCGCCGGGCTGGCGGACGGCTACGCCCAGGCCAACCTCATCGCGGTGCCCGAGGACTGGGCCTACGAGGTGCTGCTGTTCACCCAGCGCAACCCCAAGCCGTGCCCGGTCCTGGACGTCACCGACCGGGGCGCCACCACGACCGTGCTGGCCCGCGGCGCCGACCTGACGCGCGACCTGCCCCGCTACCGGATCTGGCAGGACGGCGAACTGGTCGACGAGCCGACCGACGCGTCCGCGTACTGGCGCGACGACCTGGTCGCGTTCCTCATCGGGTGCAGCTTCACGTTCGAGTCCGCGTTGAAGCAGGCGAACGTCCCGCTGCGGCACGTCGAGCAGGGGCGCAACGTGCCGATGTACGTCACCGACCGCGAGTGCCGCCCGGCGGGCCGCCTGCACGGCCCGATGGTCGTGTCGATGCGCTACCTGCCGGCCGACCTGGTCGAGACCGCCCGGACGGTCACCGCCCGGATGCCCGCCGTCCACGGCGCACCGGTCCACGTCGGCGAACCGGGCGCGCTCGGCATCACGGACCTGGACCAGCCGGACTTCGGCGACCGCGTCGAACCGCACGAGGGCGACGTGCCGGTGTTCTGGGCGTGCGGCGTGACACCGCAGGCGGCGGTGATGGCGTCGAAACCGCCGTTCGCGATCACCCACGCGCCGGGGCACATGTTTGTCACCGACGTGCCCGACAGCGCCTACGTGCTCTGACCCGCTCTAGCCGAGCCGTCGACCGAGGTCGTCCAGACCGTTCCACGCGGCCAGGCAGCCGTACGCCAGCGCCGTGCCCAAGGGCCACGCCAGCAAGCCCCACCACGTCTCCAGCACCGGGGCCAGCGCGATGACGTCGCCCACCTCGGGCGCGGCGCTGACGGCGTACCGGCTGCCCGCCGAACCGACGCCGGTCAGCTGCGCCAGGTAGGCCGCAACGCCCGCGCCGAGCGTGGCCGCGAGCATCACCACCGGGCCGCGCCGCTCCCGCAGCAACCACACCGCGATGCCGGTGATCAACCCGGCCGCCAGGCCCATCAGCACGAACAGCATCAGCCCGTCGAGCCGGTGGTAGCTCTCACCGGTGACCGGGATCAGCGACCCGTCCTGCTGCGCCACCACGTTCTGCGGCGGCGCGAGCCACGCCCACAGCCACCCCACCGGCAGCCCGAACAGCGAGATCGCGGACAGCACGGAGAACGCGGGCAGCAGGTCGCGCTTCACCACGACCCGCGGGCGTTGCACCACGTAGTAGTACTCGAACGCCGGTGCGGGTGGCACCCGAACGGGAGTGGCCCGCTCGTCCACCGGTTGCTCCGCCACCCGACGACCTCCCTGCACCCGTGACTGATGCAGGGCAGGTTACCGCGCGGAGGAGATCTCGCCGTGGCGGCTGCACGCGGCCGTCCACCCGGAGGGCGTCACCTGCACCACCATCCGGCGCGCGCACTCCGCGCAGAACCGCGGCGGGTCGATCACACCCAGCCGTGAGGCGCACGCGGAGTGGTCGCCCTCCGCGCGCTCCTTGCCGCAAAATCCGCAGTAAGTCACCACACCCGGTCCACTGGTCACAGGGTCTTGCTCAGTTCCTTGATCGGCATGGCCAGCTCGGTCAGCATGTCCAGGTCGTCCTGCGCCGGGCGGCCGAGGTTGGTCAGGTAGTTGCCGACGATGATCGCGTTGACGCCGCCGAGCATGCCCTGCTTGGCACCGAGGTCGCCGAAGGTCAGCTCACGGCCGCCGGCGAAGCGCAGGATCGTGCGCGGCAGGGCGAGCCGGAACGCGCCGACGGTGCGCAGCGCCTCGGGGCCCTCGACCACCGGGTAGTTCTCGTACGGCGTGCCCGGGTTGGGGATCAGGAAGTTCAGCGGCACCTCGTCGGGCTCCAGCTCCGCGAGCTGCACGGCGAACTCCGCGCGCTGCTCCAGCGTCTCGCCCATGCCGATGATGCCGCCGCAGCAGACCTCCATGCCCGCCGCGCGGATCATCTTCAGCGTGTCCCACCGCTCTTCCCACGAGTGCGTGGTGACCACGTTCGGGAAGTGCGAGCGCGCCGTCTCCAGGTTGTGGTTGTAGCGGTGCACTCCCATGTCCACCAGCTCGTCCACCTGCTCCTGGGTGAGCATGCCGAGCGAGCAGGCGATCTGGATGTCGTTGCCGTCCTCGCGGATGGCCTTGATGCCGTCGCGCACCTGCGACAGCAGCCGCTTGTCCGGCCCGCGCACGGCGGCGACGATGCAGAACTCGGACGCGCCGGTCTCGGCCGTCTGCCGGGCCGCCTTCACCAGGCCGGGGATGTCCAGCCACGCCGAGCGCACCGGCGAGGGGAACTGGCCGGACTGCGAGCAGAAGTGGCAGTCCTCGGGGCAGCCGCCGGTCTTGAGCGACACGATGCCCTCGACCTCGACCTCCGGGCCGCACCAGCGCATCCGCACCGCGTGCGCCAGTTCCAGCAGCTCGGGGATGCGGTCGTCGGGCAGCCGGAGCACTTCGAGCACCTGCTCCTCGGACAACCCGACGCCCTGCTCCAGCACCTGCTCGCGGGCAACAGCCAGGACATCGACCTGTTCGGGGGCTGCGGTCACGACGTCTCCTCGTCAACTCCGGCGGTGGTCCGTCGTGCAGTCTGCCGCACCGGCCCGCGAGCGACCCAGCGATGTGCGTCACTGGTTCGTTCAACCCCGGTTCAGCAGGTGTGCGGCGCGGCGAACTTCTCCGGGTCGAACGTGCCGCCGAACCACGGCGAGAGGCCTTCCCTGGCCATGTCCACGAACTCGGCCCGGCCCAGGGCCGCCGAACCGTCCGGCAGCACACCGAGCAGCGGCGCGCCCGCGGCCTCGGGCAGGTCGACCAGGTTGGTGCGGGCGGCCAGGTCGGGCACGGCCGGCCAGCGACCCACCACCACGCCAACGGACTCCAGGCCGCGGCGCAGCAGTGCCTCGGCGGTCAGCGCGGTCATGTTCAACGTGCCCAGGCCCGCGTGCGCGACGATGAGCACCGGCGCGTTGAGCGCCCACGCCGCGTCGGCGATGGTCGAGCCCGCGTCGTCGAACCGGACCAGCAGCCCGCCCGCGCCCTCCACCAGCACGAGGTCGTGCGTCTCGTCCAGCGCCACGGCCGCCGAGGCGACCTCGCTGGGGTGCAGCGTAGGCCGACCGGACCGGCGCGCGGCCGTGGCCGGTGCCAGCGGTTCGGGGTATCGGCGCAGCTCACGGGCGGTGACGGCGCCGGCGAGGCGGGTCACCTCGGCGAGGTCGCCCGGCTCGCCGTCGGCGATACCGGTCTGCGCGGGTTTGAGCACGGCGACCCGTCGACCGTCAGCCGCGGCCAACGCCGCCAGGGCGGCGACGACCACGGTCTTGCCGACCTCGGTGCCCGTGCCGGTGATCACGAGGACGCTCACGGCCACTCACCCTAGGCCTATACGGAGCGTTGCGGTCCTCCGCGTTCTACAGTCACCGCTATGAGTGAGATCGTTCTCTACGGGGCGGACTGGTGCGGGGACTGCCGGCGGGCGAAGGCGTGGCTGCGGGAGCACGAAGTGCCGTTCACCGACGTCGACGTCGAACACGACGACGCGGCCCGTGACCGCGCGATCGAGTTCGCCGGTGGGCGCAAGAACATCCCGGTGATCGTGCTGCCCGATGGCCGGGTCCTGGTGGAGCCGACCAACACCGAGCTCGCCGCCGCGATCGAGAGCTGACGTGGGCAAGAACGGCAGGCGCAAGCGGCGTCAGCAGGGTGCCCAGCGCGACCGCGACGCGAAGCTGACCGCGGCGGGCAGGCGCACGGCGCTCAAGCAGGCCGAGAAGCCGAAGAACTGGTTCCAGCGGCAGCACGGCGGCGTGCAGACCCTCATCGTTCTGGGTGTCACCGCATTGGTGGTCGCCGGGCACTTCGTCCTGTGGGGTTCGATCTTCCCGGCCCTGGGTGCGGCGGTCGCCCGGGTACCGGTCGTGTCGACCGTGGCGGGCTGGCTGTTCGGCGGCGGCGCGTTCGTCGCGTGGGGTGTCTTCGCCATCAACTACGACACGGCGAAGCCGGCGACCGTGAAGCGGCTGCGGGTCGTGGCGTGGGTGTGGTCGGCGGTCGCGGTGGAGCTGTTCCCGACCGGCTACGCCAACGGCATCAGCCTGCCGGTGGACTTCTGGGCGGGCGTCTACGCGGGCGCGTACGGCGTGATCCTCACGCCGGTGGCCCTCGGCGTGGCCGCGCTGGGCTGGTGGCTGCTGGTCAACAAGCTGGCCGGGCACAAGAAGGAGCCGAGCCACCAGGCCCTCGGCTGGATGTGCGTCGGCTACGCGACGCTGCTGCTGGTGTGGGGCTCAACCCTGCTGCGCCTGTGACGCCTCGGCCGCGGCGACGACGGCGGCGGCGATCGCGGCCACGTCGTCGTCCGTGCTGACGAACGGCGGCATGGTGTAGATCAGGTCGCGGAACGGCCGCAGCCACACGCCGTGGTCGACGGCCGCAGCGGTGGCGGCGGCCATGTCCACCGGGTGGTCCAGCTGCACCACGCCGATCGCGCCGAGCACCCGCACGTCACCGGGCGCCTGCGCGAGGCCGGACCGCAGCCCGGCCTCGATCCGCCGCACCGACGCCCGCCAGTCCTGCGACAGCAGCAGGTCGGTGGACGCCAGCGCGACCGCCGAGGCCAGCGGGTTGCCCATGAACGTCGGTCCGTGCGCCAGCACCGGCACCTCGCCGCGCGAGATTCCGTCCGCCACCCGTGAGGTGCACAGCGTGGCGGCCATCGACAGGTAACCGCCGGTCAGCGCCTTGCCCAGGCACATGATGTCGGGGCTGATCCCGGCGTGGTCGGCGGCGAACAGCTCGCCGGTGCGGCCGAAGCCGGTGGCGATCTCGTCGAAGATCAGCAGCACGTCGTTGGCCAGCGTCAGCTCGCGCAGCACGTGCAGGTAGCGGGGGTCGTGGAAGCGCATCCCGCCCGCGCCCTGCACCACCGGCTCCACGATGACCGCGGCCAGCTCGCCGGCGTGCGCCTCGATCAGGTCCGCCAGCTCCTGGACGTACGCGGTCTCCAGGTCGCGCGGCGGCGCGGAAGCGAACACCTGGTCGGGCAGCACGCCACGCCACAGCGCGTGCATCCCGCCCTCCGGGTCGCACACCGCCATCGGCTGGAACGTGTCGCCGTGGTAGCCGCCGCGCCAGGTCAGCAGCCGCCGCTTCTCCGGCCGGCCCTGCGAGCGCCAGTACTGCAACGCCATCTTGATCGAGACCTCGACCGACACCGACCCCGAGTCGCACAGGAACACGTGCTGCAACGGCTCGGGCGTGATCTCCACCAGCCGGGCGGACAGCGCCACCGCGGGCTCGTGGGTCAGGCCGCCGAACATGACGTGGCTCATCCGGCCGAGCTGGTCGCGCACCGCCGCGTCCAGCACGGGGTGCCGGTAGCCGTGGATCGCGGCCCACCACGACGACATGCCGTCGACCAGCTCACGCCCGTCGTCCAGCCGGAGCCGGACACCCTCGGCCGAGGAGACGACCAGCGGCTCGTGAGTGCCCGGCATCGGGCCGTACGGGTGCCAGACGTGTGCCTGGTCCAGCTTCAGCAGCTCATCGCGCTCCACGAGGGGACAGGCTAACCGGCAGCGCCTCGAGCCCGCGGATGAGCGTGCCCGCGCGCCACCGCAGCTCCTCCGGGCCGGCGGTCAGGGCCACGTCGAACCGGTCCAGCAGCGTCCCGATCGCGATCTCGCCCTCCATCCGGGCCAGCGGCGCGCCCAGGCAGTAGTGGATGCCGTGGCCGAACGCCAGGTGCCCGGCCGCCTGCCGGGTGATGTCGAGCCGGTCCGGTTCCGCGAAGCGGGCCCCGTCGCGGTTGCCGCCGCTCAGCGACACCACGACCACGCTGTCCTTGGGGATCACCACGTCGCCCAGCTCGACGTCGTCGTTGGTGTAGCGGAACGTCGCCTGGTTGACCGGGCTCTCGAACCGCAGCACCTCCTCCACCGCACCGGGCAGCAACGTCCGGTCCGCGCGCAGCTTCGCCAGCTGCTCCGGGTTGCGCACCAGGTGGTAGACGCCGTTGCCGATCAGGTTGACCGTGGTCTCGTGCCCGGCGACGAGGAGCAGGAACGCCATGGCGATCAGCTCCAGCTGGTCGAGCCGGTCGCCCTCCTCGTCGGCCTGCACCAGCGCCGAGAAGAAGTCGTCACCGGGCGCGTTCCGCTTGTGCTCGACCAACTTCGCCAGGTAGCCCGCCATCTGGGCACCCGCCTGCTGGAGCTGCTCCGGTTCGCCGTTGCCGGCGACCAGGACGTTGGACCACACGCGGAACTCGTCGCGCTCGTCCAACGGCACGTCGAGCATCTCGCAGATCACCGTGATGGGCAGCGGGAACGCCAGCGCGTCCACCAGGTCGACCTCGCCCTTGGCCGCCGCCTCGTCCAGCAGCCCGTCGGTGATCTCCTGGATGCGCGGCCGCAGCTGCTCGACCCGCCGGGCGGTGAACGCCTTGGTGACGAGCTTGCGCAGCCGGGTGTGGTGCGGCGGGTCCATGT
Source organism: Saccharothrix carnea (assembly GCF_003014735.1). Classification (GTDB taxonomy): domain Bacteria; phylum Actinomycetota; class Actinomycetes; order Mycobacteriales; family Pseudonocardiaceae; genus Actinosynnema; species Actinosynnema carneum. The sequence goes on from NZ_PYAX01000001.1 coordinate 212,799, forward strand.
TCAGCATGTGCTGCACCAGGGACTCGTCGAACTTGGGCGCGTCGCCTCCTTCGACCCGGTTGCGCTCCATGACTTCCGGGAAGCGCTCGAAGTGCTTGCTGAACCGCGCGTCGGCCAGCGCCACCCTGGCCTCCTCGTACCGGGTGACGAGCCACGCCTTCGTGCCGCGCGGCAGCACGATCTCCGTCGCCGCCGCCTGCTCGCGCAGCCGGGCGTGGTAGGCGTGCGGATCGGCGAAGTACTCCTCGCCGAGCACGTCGAGACCGGCGATCTTCTCCCCCACAGGGACCCCCTCTTCGTTTGAGTTAACCCTGTTCACTCAAACGAACCGAGGCTCCCTCTTGTCCCCGCTTGCTCAGCTTGTCACCCGATCAGCCCAAGCACCCGGGGCCGAGCAGAGCCTTCAAATCACCCATGAGGGACGGTGTGGGAGTAACCCGGAGGGCGTCGTCCAGCTTCAGCAACGTGTTGCGGCTGCTGTTGATGACCAGGTTCAGGTGCACCTCGGTGGTGCCGGGGTGCGCGGAGAGGACTTCCTTCAGCGAGGTCACCAGCTTCGGGTCGCAACGCGACGCCGCCACCTTCAGCTTCAACGCCTGCGCGCCCAGCTCCGACAGGTCCGGCACGACCAGGTCGTTGGCGATCAGCGAGATCCGGTCCTCCCGCTTGGCCACCCGCGCCTTCACCAGCACGATCGCGTCCTCGGCCACCGACATGCCGTGCACCATGTAGCTCTTGGGGAAGAACAGCACCTCGATGCCACCGGCCAGGTCCTCCAGCTGCGCGGACGCCCACGGCTCGCCGTTCTTGTTCACCCGGCGGGTGACCGAGGCGAGGATGCCGCCCAGCGTGACCTGCGTGCCGTCCGGCACGTCGCCTTCCAGGATGCGCGGGATCGTGGTGTCCGAGTAGGAGCTGAGCACCTGCTCCACGCCGTTGAGCGGGTGGCCGGACACGTACAGGCCCAGCATCTCCCGCTCCAGCGTGAGCTGGTGCTTGGACTCCCAGTGCTCGTCCGGGATCTTCACGTCGAACACCGACGCGCCGTCACCGTCGCCGCCGCCGTCGCCGAACAGGTCGAACTGGCCGCGAGCCTCTTCCTTCTTGGTCAGCATGATCGCGTCGACCGCCTCGACGTGGACCATGTGCAGGCCCTTGCGCGGGTGGCCGAGCGAGTCGAACGCGCCCGCCTTGATCAGCGATTCGACGACCTTCTTGTTGCACGCCTGCACGTCGACCTTGCGCAGGAAGTCGGAGAAGTCGGCGAACTTCCCCTTCTCCTTGCGGGTCTTGATGATCGCGTCGACCACGTTCGCGCCGACGTTGCGGATCGCGCCGAGGCCGAACCGGATGTCGTCGCCGACCGCGACGAACTCGCGCTCGGACTCGTTGACGTCCGGCGGGAGCACCGTGATGCCCATCCGGCGGCACTCGGCCAGGTAGACGGCCGACTTGTCCTTGTTGTCCGAGTTCGTGGTGAGCAGCGCGGCCATGTACTCGCCGGGGTAGTTGGCCTTGAGGTACGCCGTCCAGTACGCGATCAGGCCGTACGCGGCGGAGTGCGCCTTGTTGAACGCGTAGTCCGCAAACGGGACCAGGATGTCCCACAGCGTCTTGATCGCCTCGGGCGAGTAGCCGTTGGCGACCATGCCCGCCTCGAAGCCCTCGTACTCCTTGTCGAGGATCTCCTTCTTCTTCTTGCCCATCGCGCGGCGGAGCAGGTCCGCTTGGGCCAGCGAGTAGCCCGCCACCTTCCGCGCGATCGCCATGACCTGCTCCTGGTACACGATCAGGCCGTAGGTCGTGTCCAGGATCTCGGCCAGCGGCTCGCGCAGCTCCTCGTGGATCGGCACGATCTCCTGCTGCTTGTTCTTGCGCAGCGCGTAGTTCGTGTGCGAGTTCGCGCCCATCGGACCCGGCCGGTACAGCGCGATGACGGCCGAGACGTCCTCGAAGTTGTCCGGGCGCATCAGCCGCAGCAGGTCGCGCAGGGCGCCACCGTCGAGCTGGAACACACCTAGCGTGTCGCCGCGGCCCAACAGCTCGTAGGTCTTGCGGTCATCGAGGGAGACCGTGGTGATGTCGACCTCGCCCTTGCCGTTGAGCGCGATGTTCTTCAGCGCGTCGTCGATCGTGGTGAGGTTGCTCAGGCCGAGGAAGTCCATCTTCAGCAGGCCGAGCGTCTCGCACGTCGGGTAGTCGAACTGGGTGATGATCGACCCGTCCTGCGGGCGCATCCAGACCGGGATGTGGTCCGTCAGCGGCTCCGCGGACATGATCACCGCGCAGGCGTGCACGCCCGCGTTGCGGATCAGACCCTCCAGCCCGCGGCCGGTGTCGATGATCTCCTTGACCTGGGGGTCCGTCTCGTAGAGCGCGCGCACCTCGGCGGCCTCGGAGTACCGCTTGTGCGCCGGGTCGAACACGCCGGACAGCGGGATGTCCTTGCCCATCACGGCGGGCGGCATGGCCTTGGAGATGCGGTCGGCCACCGCGTAGCCCGGCTGCCCGTACAGCACGCGGGCGGAGTCCTTGATCGCCGCCTTCGCCTTGATCGTGCCGAACGTGATCACCTGGGCGACCTTGTCGACGCCCCACTTCTCGGTGACGTACCGGATCACGTCACCGCGCCTGCGCTCGTCGAAGTCGATGTCGATGTCGGGCGGGCTGACGCGGTCGGGGTTGAGGAACCGCTCGAAGATCAGGCCGTGCGCCAGCGGGTCGAGGTCGGTGATGCCCATCGCGTACGCGATCAGCGCGCCCGCGGCGGAACCGCGGCCCGGGCCGACGCGGATGCCGTTGGCCTTGGCCCAGTTGATGAAGTCGGCGACCACCAGGAAGTAGGACGGGAAGCCCATCTGGAGGATGACGCCGATCTCGAACTCCACCTGCTTGCGGTGGACCTCGTCCACGCCTTCCGGGAACCGGCGGCGCATGCCCTCCCACACCTGCTCGCGGAAGTAGTCGGCTTCCGTCATGCCGTCCGGCGTCGGGTAGCGCGGCATCAGGTTCTGGAAGGCGAACATGCCGGTGGTGTCGACCTTCTCGGCCACCAGCAGGGTGTTGCGGCACCCCTCCTGCCAGGCGTCGGAGGAGTCGATCGCGCGCATCTCCTCCGGCGACTTCAGGTAGTAGCCCGTGCCGTCGAACTTGAACCGGCTCGGGTCCTGGAGCGTCTTGCCGGTCTGCACGCACAGCAGCGCCTCGTGGGCCTCGCGGTCCTCGGCGTAGGTGTAGTGCGAGTCGTTGGTCACCACGAACGGGATGCTGAGCTTCTTGGCGATGTCCAGCAGGCCGCCCCGGACCCGGCTCTCGATCTCGATGCCGTGGTCCATCAGCTCGACGAAGAAGTTGTCGGCGCCGTAGATGTCACGCCACTTGGCCGCCGCTTCCAGGGCTTCCTTCTCGTGGCCGAGGCGCAGCCTGGTCTGCACCTCGCCGGACGGGCAGCCGGTGGTGGCCATCAGGCCCGCCGAGTGCTCGGCGATCAGCTCGGAGTCCATCCGCGGCCACTTGCCCAGCTGGCCCTCGGTGGAGGCGCGGCTGGAGAGCTTCATCAGGTTGTGCAGGCCCTCGTTCGTCCGGGCCCAGATCGTCTGGTGGGTGTAGGCACCGCTGGCGGAGACGTCGTCGGCCTTCTGCCCCGGGTCGCCCCACAGCACGCGCTTCTTGTTGAAGCGCGACTCGGGGGCCATGTACGCCTCGATGCCGATCACCGGCTTGATGCCCGCGGCGGTCGCCTGCTTGTAGAAGTCGTACGCGCCGTACATGTTGCCGTGGTCGGTGATCGCGGCGGCGGGCATGCCCATCCGCTCGCACTCGGCGAACATGTCCTTCAGCTTCGCCGCGCCATCGAGCATCGAGTACTCGGTGTGCACGTGGAGGTGCACAAACGAGTCGGACACCCAAACCCCCCTGAAGATCGCAGCGGGCCCGGGACAAAGCGCTCGGGCAGAGACTCGCCCGACCCTATAACGGCCGCCGCGCTACACGAATGGCGGCACGCCGAGTCACCGCGAGCGACCCTCACGTCACCTCCACGTGCCGAGGGGTGGACACCTGGGGCGGTCGGCGGGGCGATGGCGCGAGGATCTTCTCAGGCGGGTAGCGTTCAACGTGTGGTAGCGCCGGACCCCGTCGACGCCCGTCTCCTGGCCATGATCGCCGAGATGGGCCGTGCCGCCGTGCACGAGGTGGCCGCACGGCTCGGCATGGACCCGCGCGAGGCCGCCACCCGGCTGATCACGTTGTCCGGCAGCGGGTTGCCGCTGCTCGTCGGCGTGGAGTGCGACCCGAACGGCATCCGCAAGGCGCTGGCCAACAGCGTGGCGTGGGGCAACTACTCGGGTCCGGGCGGCCAGGCCGTCCGCGGCACGCCGAGCGGCCCGTACCCGCCCGCGCCCGGCACGGTGCACGGCACGCCGTCCGGTTCCTACCCCGGCTACCCCGGCCCGCAGGGGCCGCCCAGCACGCCGTTCCCGGCGCAGCCCGGCACCGGCCCGCAGCCCGTGGCGTCCGGCCCGGTGCGCGTGCCCGAGCCGGTCAGCACGTGGGGCGTGCCCGGCACGTCCGGTTGGGCGCGCGGCGACCAGGCACCCGCGCCGCGCTCGCGCACCGGCAAGATCGGCAGCACGTTGGAGACCGAGGGCCTGGAGGGCGCCCGGTTCACCATCCAGCTGGTCGAGGTGGTCGACCCGGCGGACTTCCTGTTCACCGCGGCCGGCTACAAGCTGGCCGATGGCGAGCGCGCCGTGGTCGTGCACACGGAGCTGTCCAACATCGGCCAGGTGCCGTTCAACGCCCTGCCCGACATGTACCTGGTGCTGATGACCAACAAGGGTGAGACGGTCACCAAGGCGCCGGTGTCGCTGTCGTCCCGGCCGCCGCACAAGATCGGCGTGCAGCCGGGCGAGACGGCGGGCGGCCACACCGTCTACGTGCTGCCCGAGGACACCGTGATCTTCTCGGTCCGCTGGAGCTCCCGCCCCGAGACCGACCTGAACACCCTGGTCTGGACCATCGACGACTGAGCTCGATGCCCGCTGCTCCGCGGACGGCGGGCTCGGTCGCCTGGAAGTCGGTCGTTCGCGACCTCGCGTGGTGGTCCGGTAGCAGGCGTCAGGCCGTTGCGTTCGCCGGCTCGGTGTCCCTGGTGATGCCGATGTCGCCCCTGGTCAGGGTGGCGAACGAGATCACCGCGAGGATCGTCGAGCCCGCCATCACGGTCACCATCGGCAGCACGCTCGCCGAACCGCCCGCGCCGACCAGCGGCGCCATCAGGCCACCCACCAGGAACGTCGTCACGCCCAGCACGGCCGACGCGCTGCCCGCCGCCTCCGGGTGCCGCGACATCGCCAGCGAACCGGCGTTCGGCATGAGCAGGCCGACGCTCATCGTCAGCACGAACAGCGGCGGCAGGAACGTCGCCAACCCACCGCCCACCAGCCCGCCGACCAGCAGCCCGACCCCACCGGTCGCCGCGCCACCCAGCCCGATCTTGAGCAGCGGCCGGGGCATGATCCGACCGGTCAGCCTGGTGTTGAGCAGGCCGGCCAGCACGATCGCCACCGAGTTCGCCCCGAACACCAGGCTGAACTGCTGCGGCGTCAGCCCGTACACGCCCTGGAGCACGAACGACGCCCCGGCGACGTAACCGAACAGCGAGCCGAGGGCCAGCGCCGACGCCAGCGCGTACCCGACGAACTTGCGGTCGGCCAGCAGCCCGCCGAACACCTTGATCGTGAGCAGCAGGTTCGCCGGACGCCGCTTGGCCCGCGGCAGCGTCTCCGGCAGCCCGACCGCCAGGGCGATCAGCAACGCCAACCCGACCAGGGCGAGCGCGACGAACGTGCCGCGCCAGCTGGTGAACCGCAGCAACTGGCCGCCCAGCACCGGGGCGATCACCGGCCCCAGGCTGTTGACCAGCATGATCAACGACATGAACCGGGCCATCGCCAGGCCCTCGAACCGGTCACGGGCCACCGCCATCGCCACCACGAACCCGGCCGCCACGCCGAGCCCTTGGAGCAGGCGCAGGCCGGAGAGGGCGAGCGCGTTGGGCGCGACGGCGCAGAACAGCGAGACCACGACATAGCTGCCGATGCCGAACAGCAGCGGACGCCGCCTGCCCCACGAGTCGGAGAGCGGACCCACCAGCAGCTGCCCCACCGACAGGCCCAGGATGAACGTCGTCAGCGACAGCTGGATCTGCGACTCCGTCGAGCCGAACTCACCGGCGATCGACGGGAACGCGGGCAGGTACGTGTCGATCGAGAGCGGTCCGAGCAGGCACAGGCTGCCCAGCAGCGCCACCAGTCGGGACCTGTTGTCCATGCGCCATCCCCCAGGCTCGTCTGGCAAAAGCTTCGCAAGCCAAACGAACTGGGGGAAAGCGATATGGCCGAAGTCACGCGCTCGGCGCAAGACTTTCGGGTGAAGGAGATCAATAACCCTCTGCGCGCAACAGTTCCAGCGCGTCGGCGAGGTCGTCGGGGTACTCGCTGGTGAACGACACCCACTGGCCGTCCGCCGGGTGGTGGAAGCCGAGCGTGCGGGCGTGCAGCCACTGCCGCGTCACGCCGAGGCGCTTGGCCAGCACCGGGTCGGCGCCGTAGGTCAGGTCACCGACGCACGGGTGCCGCAGCGCGGAGAAGTGGACCCGGATCTGGTGCGTGCGGCCGGTTTCCAGGTGCACGTCGAGCAGCGACGCGGCGCGGAACGCCTCCACCACCTCGTAGTGCGTGATGCTCGGCTTGCCGTTGGCCATCACGGCGAACTTGTAGTCGTGCTTGGGGTGCCGGTCGATCGGCGCGTCGATGGTGCCCTTGATCGGGTCCGGGTGCCCCTGCACGAGGGCGTGGTAGAGCTTGTCGACCGTGCGTTCCTTGAACGCGTGCTTCAACGCCGAGTAGGCGCTCTCGCTCTTGGCCACCACCATGACGCCGGTCGTGCCGACGTCCAGCCGGTGCACGACGCCCTGCCGCTCGGCGGCACCCGACGTGGCGATCCGGATCCCGGCCGCGGCCAGGCCGCCCACCACGGTCGGACCGGTCCAGCCGGGGCTGGGGTGCACGGCCACGCCGACCGGCTTGTCGACCACGATGATGTCGTCGTCCTCGTGGAGGACCTCCAAGCCCTCCACGGGCACGGCCTGCACCTGCACCGGGCGTTCGGGCTCGGGCAGGGTGACCTCCAGCACGGAGCCCGCGACGAGGCGGTCCGACTTGCCGGCGGGCTGCCCGTCGAGCACGACGTCACCCGACTCGGTCAACGCCGCGACCACCGTGCGGGACAGGCCGAGGAGCTTGGCCAGCCCGGCGTCGACCCTCATCCCGTCCAGGCCATCGGGCACGGGAAGGGTCCGGTAATCGCCACTCATGCGTTCTTCTCCGACTTCGAGCTGGGCTTCTTCTCGACGCGCGTGCCGTCGTAGTCGCGTTGGAGCAACGCCATCAGCACGATCACGCCGCCGCCCACGCAGATCGCGGAGTCGGCCAGGTTGAACACGGGGAAGAAGTTGCCCCACGGGTCGAGGACGGAGATGAAGTCGACCACGCCGCCGCGCAGCGGGCCGGGGCCGCGGAAGATCCGGTCGACCAGGTTGCCCAACGCGCCGCCCAGCACCAGGCCGAGGCCGATGGCCCAGCCGACCGAGCGCAGCCGGCGCGCGATCCACAGGATGAACACGACCACGCCGAACGCGATCAGGGCGAGGATCACCGTCCAGCCCTCGGCCAGGCCGAACGCGGCGCCGGTGTTGCGGATCAGCGGCAGGTAGAGCAGGCCGCCGAACAGCTCGACCGGCTCGCGCCCCTCCAGCTCCTCCACCGCGATGATCTTGGTGACCAGGTCGAGCGCCAACACCAGCGGCGCGATCACGGCCAGCAGGAGGACCCGTCGCTTCGGCAGCGGTGCGTCCGGCTGGTCCGGCGTGTCCGGCTCGGTGTTGGGATCGGTGCTCACCGGGCCATTGTCCAGTATCGGGGTCAGCGCAGGAACGGCGGGAGCGCGCGCTGGTCGTCCAGAGGGGCCCAGCGGCCGTCGCGGAGCTCGTACTCCCACCGCGAACCCTCGACCACGAGCGTGCGCAACGCGGCCACGAACCGGTCCACGTGCTCCTCGGTGGTGCCCAGCCCGATGGACGCCCGCAGCGCCCGGTCACCGTGCGTGAGGCGGTGCACGGCGACGTGGGCGCAAAACGCGCCGTCACGCACGCCGATGCCGTGCTCGGCGGACAACGCGGCGGCCAGGTAGCCGGCGTCCTGACCACCCACGGTGAAGCTCACCACACCCACCCGGTCGTGGTCCGGCCCGAACAGCGCCAGCTCGTGCACGCCGGGCACGGTCTTCAGGCCCGCGCGCAGACGCTCCAGCAGGACGCGCTCGTGCCCGGCGGTCTGCTCCCAGTGCCTGCTCAGCACGTCGCACGCCACGGCCAGGGCGTGCACGCCCACCACGTTCGGCGTGCCCGCCTCGTGCCGCTCGGGCACCGCCGACCAGGCCACGCCCAGCCGGTCGCCGTGGTCGGTGACGCGGGCGGTCGCACCGCCGCCGACCAGGTACGGCTCGGCGGCCTGCAACCAGTCGGACCGGCCGACCAGCGCACCGGCGCCGAACGGCGCGTAGACCTTGTGCCCCGACAGCACGGTGTAGTCGACGTCCAGCGCGCGCACGTCCACCGGCCGGTGCGGCGCGAGCTGGGCGGCGTCCAGGGCGATCCGGGCGCCGTGCCGGCGGGCGACCCGCGACAGCTCGGCCACCGGCCAGACCTCGCCGGTCACGTTGGACGCGCCGGTCACCACGACCAGCCGCGGGCCGACCGGTGCCGCGCGCAGCGCCCGGTCCAGCTCCAGCACCGCCTGGGCGGGCGAGGCCGGGGTGCGCAGGCGGCGCACGTTCGGGCCGCGCCACGGCAGCAGCGCGGCGTGGTGCTCGGTGTCGAACAGGATCACGGCGGTGTGCTTGGGCACGCTCCTGGCCAGCAGGTTCAGCGCGTCGGTGGTGTTGCGGGTGAACACGACGGCGTCACTGGCCCGGGCACCCAGGAAGCGGCGCACCGACGCACGTGCCTGCTCGTAGACCTTGGTGCTGACCTGCGAGGCGAAACCCGCGCCCCGGTGCACGCTGGCGTACCAGGGCAGCAGCTCGTCCACCGCGTCACGCACCTGCTCCAGGCACGGCGCGCTGGCCGCGTGGTCGAGGTTGGCGTACTCGACGCGCTCGCCGGTCACCAGCGGCACGCGCAGCGACGAACCGACGACGCGGGGCAACGCGGCGACTGCGGTGCGGGGAACTGCGACGGTCATGACGCCCTCCGGGGGTCCGGGACCCCACTCGTGGAGGCCCGCGCTTGCCGGACGCCCTGCGCGCCGGCCAGGTCCTCACCAGGGGCACCCCACCGCGGTAGGAGGGTTGCCGGCCAGCAAGCCTGGGCTTAGCGCTGGCACTCATGACCTTCGGCGTCGAAGTTAACCCAGGCCGCCGCCCGCCGTCGAGGGGCGTTCACATCCTGGGAGCCGTCACGGCAGGCCGACGTCGCCCTTCCAGCGGGCGAACCGACCGGCCCGGTCGACGGCCCGGATGCGCTGCTCGGTCGCCGTGCGCATGGCCTCCGTGCACACCACGAGCAGCTGGTCGTGCTCCTGCAGCCGGGTCGTCGGCTGCGGGGTGAAGCCGTTGTCGTCGCGCACCACGAGGCTGATCGAGGAGCCCGGCGGCAGCCGCAGCTCCGACAGGTACACGCCGTGCAGCTTGGAGCCCGGCTGGATGCGGACCTGGAGCAGCTCGGCGCCCAGCTCGTCCAGCGCCGACGAGTCGACCTGCACCTCGTGCGCCTCGCCGGACTTGACCAGCCGCAGCCACTTGGCCAGCCACGGCAGGGTCGTGCCCTGGACGACGGTCAGCACCACGACCAGCACGAACACCGCGTCCACCAGCTGTTGCGCGCCGGCCACGCCCTGGATCAGCGGCAGCAGGGCGAACACGATCGGCACCGCGCCGCGCAGCCCCGACCACGAGATGAACACCTGTTCACGCCACGGCACGCGGAACGGCAGCGCGGCGCACAGCACCGACAGCGGCCGGGCCAGCAGCACCAGCACCGCGCCCGCGACCAGGGCCGGTACCAGCGCGTCGAGCAGCCGGTCGGGCGAGGCGTACAGGCCGAGCAGCACGAACAGCCCGATCTGCGCGATCCAGCCCAGCCCCTCGGCGAACGACAGGGTGTCCGCGCGGTGCGGCAGGCGGGCGTTGCCGAGCACGAGGGCGGCGATGTAGACGGCGAGGAAGCCGGACGCGTGCGCGAGGTCGCCGACGGTGTAGGCGAGCAGGCACACGGCGACCGTGGCCAGCGGGTACAGGCCGGTGGCCGGCAGCGCGGCCCGGCGCAGCGCGACACCGCCGACCCAGCCGAGCACGATCCCGATCACACCGCCCGCGATCAGCTCGTAGACCATGAGCAGCGGCGCGGTCCAGGTGATGGGATCGGGTGACGCGAGCAGCACGACGGCGATGTAGACCGGCGCGTCGTTGATGCCGGACTCCAGCTCCAGCGCGCCGATGAGCCGCTTGCCCACGCCCACCCCGCGCAGCACGCTGAACACGGCCGCCGCGTCGGTGGACGACAGCACCGCGCCCCACAGCAGCGCCGTGCGCCAGTCCATGTCCAGCAGGAAGTGCAGCGCGAACCCGGTGACCGCGATGCTCACGCCCACGGCCACCGTGGACAGCGCGATGCCCAGGCCCAGCGCCGGTCTCACCGCGCTCCACCGCGTGGTCAGCCCGCCCTCGGTGAGGATCAGCACGAGCGCGACCGTGCCCAGCGAACGGGTCAGGTCGGCGTCCTCGAACTGGATGCCCACCACGGCCTCGCCGAGCAGCACCCCGATGCCGAGGTAGAGCAGCAGGGACGGCAGACCGAGCCGGATCGACACCCTGACCGCGATGACCGAAAGCAGGAGAACCGCGGCGGCGATGCCGAGGAAGCCCGTCACACCGCCCACTCGACCTCCAGGCCGTCGTCACCGCGACTTCACTCGACGGGGTCATTCTCCCCGGTGACACCGAAATGGACGAATCCGGCACGCCCGGACGGCACCACGCGGCACCACTCAGCGTCACCAGCCGGAAGTCCTCCGGCCCCGCACCGTCCACAACGGACGTTCGTGCGCGCTCAGCCGTCCAGCAGCCGCGCCAGCACCTCGGCGGCGTCGGCCGGGGCGGGGTCGACCCGCACGACCTTGTCCCGGCCGCGCTCGCCCGCGACCACCTCGACGTCCTGCCCGCGCACGCCGAACGCCTTGGCCAGCGCCTTGCGCACGGCCTCGTTCGCCTTGCCCTCCACGGCGGGCGCCGCGACCGCGACGACCAGCGCGCCGTCACCCCACCGGCCGCCCACGGCCTCCCGCTTCGCGCCCGGCTTCACCCGGATCCCGAACCTGAACCCCTCAGGCACGGCACATCACCATGGTCAGCGTCTCCTCCAGCAGCGCGCGCCGCCCCTTGACCACGTGCGGGGTGGACGACATCAGCTGGGCCTGTCCCAGGTAGACCGAGTAGGCGAGCACGGCCCGCTGGTGCGCCACGTCGGCGTCGAACCCGAGTTGGCCGAACAGGTCCTCCATGTAGGCGATGCGGCGCTCGGTGACGCGACCCAGCACGGGCGCGACCGCCGGGTCGTCCTTGGCCGCGAGCATGGCCAGCTCCACCGCGCTGTCCTCGACGCTCTCCAGCACGGTGGCGAACAGCAGCCGCAGCTTCTCCAGCGGCCCCGGCACCGACTCGACCAGCTCGATCACGGCCTCGGTGTGCTCGCGCTCCCAGCGTTCGAGGGTGGCCTTGAGCAGGGCTTCCCGGTTGGGGAAGTGCCAGTAGGCGCTGCCCTTGGTGGCGCCGATGCGCGCCGCGAGCGGTTCCACCGCGACCGCGGCCACCCCGCCCTCCGCCAGCGCTCGCAGGGCCACCCCGGTCCAGTCGTCACGCGTCCGCCGTGCCATAGCTCCATACGCTACCGTACGGTAACGGACCATACGGTCCCGTACGGAGGTGGTGTCGATGATCAACAACGTGCACACCCGGTTGTTCCCCGACAGTGAGGGCCTGGTCGACCGGATCGTGGAGCTGTGGCCGTCCGACCGGTGGCCGCCGCTGGTGCTCGACCGGCCGCTCGGCGTCGGCGCGGACGGTGGGCACGGGTTCGTGCGCTACCGCTGCACCGACTACGTCCCGGGGCAGCGGGTCGAGTTCACGTTCGCGCGCAGCCTCGGCGTGGACGGCGGGCACGTCCTGGAAGCGGTGCCGGGCGGGCTGCGGCACACTCTGACCGGTCGGCCGCGCGGCCTGATGCGGCTGGGGTGGCCGCTGGCCGTGCGGTGGTTGCACGACGCCCTCCTGGAAGACCTGCTCGACAACGCGGCCCGTGCCGCCGGCCACCCGCCCGTTCACCCGGCCAGGTGGTCGCCGTTGGTCCGGTTGCTGCGCGCGGTGGCCCGGAGGGGTGCCCGCCAACCCGCCTGACCGGATTTCCTCCACAACCCCCGGTCTCGTCCGTCTACCGGTTACCGGGACCAGAGGGGGGAGGGTTCGTGACGCCGGAGGATCCCGACGACCACGCGGCCACCTTCAGCGACTTCTACCACCGCGAGCGCACCAGGCTGTTCCGCTTCGCGGCGGTGATGTCACCGCACCTGGACCACGAGTCCGCGGTGCAGGAGGCGTTCGTCGCCGCGTGGCGGCACTGGCCGGTGATCGCTCCCGGGTCCAGGCGTGCTTGGCTGGTGAAGACGATCCGCAACCTGCTGGTGGACCAGGCCCGTCGACGGGAGCGGCCGGGCGACCTGACCGACGAGGTGGTCGCCCGGCAGCGCGGCACGTACCGGATCCTGGTGCCCAAGCAGCGGGACGCCGAGACGTGGCACGAGCTGGTCAGCACGCTGGCGGCGGTGGTGAACCTGCCGGACCACCTGCGCACCGCGCTGGTGCTGCGGTTCTGGGACTTCGCCGACGACGAGATCGCCGACGTGCTGGGGTGCAGGCGGGCGTCCGTGCGGCGGTACGTGTCGCAGGCGCGGGCGCTGGTCAGCGAGCAGGTCGGCAACGAGGAGCGGCGGGTGCGCGGCTCCCAGCGCGGGAAGGAGACGTCATGACCGACGAGTTGGACCCCCGGCTGGACCACCTGCGCGCCGAACTGGCCGAAGCCATCCCGGAGGACCCCGGCACGGACGACCTCGGCGTGGCCGCGATCATGGCTCAGGCGTCGAGGTACGAACGGCAGGCGGCCCTGGTCGTGGCCGCGCGGTCCGGCTCACGGGAGGCGATGGACTCGCTGGTGGCCGAGCTGACCCCCTTGGTGTGGCACGTGGCCAGGGGCAACGGCCTGGACCAGGCCACCGCCGAGGACGTCGTGCAGACGGTGTGGCTGAGCCTGCTGCGCCACCTGGACCGGCTGGTCGAGCCCAGGGCCGTGGCCGGCTGGCTGATCGTCGCCACCCGCCGCGAGGCACAACGGGCCTGGCGCGACCTCAACGGCCGCCCGGCCCTGTCCACCGACTCGGCCGTCGACATGCCCGACGACCGGTGGCTCCCGGAGCCGGAAGCCCTGCGCGACGACCGTGATCGCCGGCTGTGGCGCGCCTTCAACTCCATGCCACGCCGTTGTCAGGAGCTGCTCCGGCTGACCGTCCTGGCGGGCCGCGCCGAGTACCGCGTCGTCGCCGAGACCCTCGCCATGCCACGCGGCTCGATCGGCCCCACCAGAGGCCGCTGCCTCGACCGCCTCAAGGCGCGGCTGGAGCAGGACGACGTGCGGTAGCCCGTCCGGCGAGGACGTGCTTTCCAGCACATCCTCGCCGGCTACCGGACTACCGCGTCAGGCCGATCAGACCCGGGTGACCGCCACCCGGACCTTCTGCCCGTCACCGACGACGCCTTCGGAGCCCTCGGCCACCTCGTCGTAGGAAACCGACTCGGCCAGCGTCTCCTCCCTGACGAACGCCTCGAACCGGCGCACCGCATCGTCCACGCCCGCCGGCAGCTGCAGCGTCAACGCGATCCGGTCCGACACGTCCAGCCCGGCGTCCTTGCGCGCCTGCTGCACCACGCGCACCAGGTCACGCGCGACACCCTCGGCCGCCAGCTCCTCCGTGACCACGGTGTCCAGCACGACCAGCCCACCGCTGTTCGGCAACGCCGCCGTCGCGCCCTGGTCGGTGGCGACCAGCCGCTGCTCGTACTCCTCCGGGAACAGCTCGATCCCGGCGGCCACGACGCGACCGTCCACCTCCTGCCAGTCACCGGCCTTCACGGCCTTGATGACCTTCTGCACGTCCGGCCCCAACCGCGGCCCGGCGGCACGCGCGTTGACCGCCAGCTGGAAGTGGCCGTGCGCGTCCACGTCCGTGGTCAGCTCGACCTCCTTGACGTTCACCTCGTCCCGCAGCACCTCGGTGAACGCCTCCAGCTGCGCCACGTCCGCCGCCGCGATCACCAGCTTCGCCAACGGCAACCGCACCCGCAGCTTGTTCGACTTCCGCAGCGACAACGCCGTGGACGCCACCTGCCGCACCTGGTCCATCGCGGCCACCAGCACGTCGTCCGCGGGCAGGTCGGACGCCACCGGGTAGTCGGCCAGGTGCACCGACCGGCCACCGGTCAACCCACGCCACACCGACTCGGTGGTCAGCGGCAGCAGCGGCGCGGCCACCCGGCACACGACCTCCAGCACGGTGTGCAGCGTGTCGATCGCGTCCTGGTCGCCGGACCAGAACCGGTCGCGCGAGCGCCGCACGTACCAGTTGGTCAGCACCTCCAGGAACTCCCGGATCGACGCGCACGCGCCCGAGATGTCGTACTCGTCCAGCTGCCCGGTCACCCCGGCCACCAGGTCGTGCGTCTTCGCCAGCACGTACCGGTCCAGCACGTGCTGCGACGACGTCCGCCACGTCCCCTCGACCCCGTCCGCGTTGGCGTACAGGGCCAGGAAGTACCAGGAGTTCCACAGCGGCAGCACGGCCTGCCGCACCGCGTCACGGATACCGCGCTCGGTCACCACCAGGTCGCCGCCGCGCAGGATCGGCGACGCCATGAGGAACCACCGCATGGCGTCGGACCCGTCGCGGTCGAACACCTCGTTGACGTCCGGGTAGTTCTTGCGCGACTTGGACATCTTCTGCCCGTCGTCGCCCAGCACGATCCCGTGCGCCACGCAGTTGCGGAACGCGGGCCGGTCGAACAGCGCCGTGGCCAGCACGTGCATGGTGTAGAACCAGCCGCGCGTCTGGCCGTTGTACTCGACGATGAAGTCACCCGGGTAGTGGTCCTCGAACCACTCGCGGTTCTCGAACGGGTAGTGCACCTGGGCGAACGACATCGAGCCGGACTCGAACCAGCAGTCCAGCACCTCGGGCACCCGCCGCATCACCGAGCGACCGGTCGGGTCGTCCGGGTTCGGCCTGGTCAGCCCGTCGATGACCGGCCGGTGCAGGTCGGTCGGGCGCACGCCGAAGTCGCGCTCCAGCTCGTCCAGCGAGCCGTAGACGTCCACCCGCGGGTACGCCGGGTCGTCCGACACCCAGACCGGGATCGGCGAGCCCCAGAACCGGTTGCGGGAGATGTTCCAGTCGCGGGCGTTCTCCAGCCACTTGCCGAACTGGCCGTCCTTGATGTGCTCGGGCACCCAGTTGATCTGCTGGTTCAGCTCGACCATGCGGTCCTTGAACTTCGACACCGCGACGAACCACGACGACACCGCGCGCTGGATCAGCGCGTTGTCGCACCGCCAGCAGTGCGGGTACGGGTGGTCGTAGGTCTCGTGGCGCAGCAGCAGGCCCGCTTCCTTCAGGTCGCGGATGATCGCCTTGTTCGCCTCGAAGACCTGTTGCCCCTCGTACGGCGGCACCTCGGCGGTGAACCGGCCGTGCGCGTCCACCGGCACGACGACCTCGATGCCGGCCGCGTCGGTGACGACCTTGTCCTCCTCACCGAACGCGGGCGCGATGTGCACCATGCCCGTGCCGTCCTCGGTGGTGACGTAGTCGGCGGCCAGCACCTGGTGCGCGTTCTCCCGGCCGACGAAGAAGTCGAACGGCGGCGCGTACTTGCGGCCGACCAGGTCGGCGCCCTTGCAGCGGGCCACCACCGGCGGCTCCTCGCCCAGCTCGCGGGCGTACGCGGCGACGCGCGCCTCGGCGAGCAGGTAGCGCTCGCCGTTGGCCTCGACCGTCACGTAGTCCACGTCCGGGTGCACGGCCGCGGCCAGGTTGGACGGCAGCGTCCACGGCGTCGTCGTCCACACCAGGGCCAGCTCGCCGGTCTCCAGCCGCAGGCCCACGGTCACCGCCGGGTCCTGCCGGTCCCGGTAGGTGTCGTCCATCTTGGTCTCGGTGTTGGACAGCGGCGTCTCGCAGCGCCAGCAGTACCAGAGCACCCGGAAGCCCTCGTAGACCAGACCCTTGTCCCACAGGGTCTTGAAGGCCCACATGACGCTTTCCATGTAGTCCAGGTCGAGGGTCTTGTAGTCGTTGTCGAAGTCCACCCAGCGGGCCTGCCGGGTCACGTAGTCGCGCCACTGGTCGGTGTACTGCAGCACCGACGTGCGGCAGGCCTCGTTGAACTTCTCGATGCCGAACGCCTCGATCTCGCTCTTGGACGAGAACCCGAGCTGCTTCTCGGCCTCCACCTCGGCGGGCAGGCCGTGCGTGTCCCAGCCGAACCGGCGCTCGACGTGCTCGCCGCGCATGGTCCGGTAGCGCGGGACGACGTCCTTGACGTAGCCGGTCAGCAGGTGGCCGTAGTGCGGCAGGCCGTTGGCGAACGGCGGGCCGTCGTAGAAGACGAACTCGTTGGCCCCGTTGTCCCCGGCGGGCCGTGCGTCGATCGACGCCTGGAACGTCCGGTCGGACTTCCAGAAGTCCAGCACACCCTCTTCGAGGGCGGGGAAGGACGGCTGGGAGGGAACGGAACCCTCGCCTGCCTTCGGGTAGGCCATCGTGCTGCTCCTCGCGTGCGTCCAACCGGCTCACGGGGACGACACGCCGGTCACGGCGCACCGCGGTACCACCCCGCTTGCCAGGGCGCGAAGGCACTGGCCTCTCTTCGACGGCTGTGACGGGCCGCTCCCGTCCGGTTCTACTGGGGCTCGCGCCCGTTCTTCCGGAGGCTCCCCGGTGATGGCCGGATCAACGCCGTGCTACCACCCAGGGTAGCCGAACCGCGCAACCCGCTTTCCGGGGTCACCGGGTCCAGCCGCCCGCCGGGTCAGTCCGTCGAGGTCGCCGACCGGTCAGCGGTCCGCTTGCGCGCCGCGAGGCCGGCGTCCGGGCGGCAGACCGCGCACGGCGTGAAGCCGAGCCGGCGCGCCTCGTCGACCGGCAGGCCGAGCGACGACCGGGAGCCGAGCCAGGAGCACTCGGCGAGGTGGTAGCGGGGACGTTCGTCCAGCACCCGCACCTCGTCCGTGAGTTCGCTCACGATCAAGGCGTCGGCCGCGTCCGCGTCCTCCTCGCCAGGTTCGAGATGTGCCTGATCGGGTGGACTTTCCGGAGGTTCGTCCTCGGCACCCTCCGGCACGGCCGGTTGATCACCACCGCTAACCTGGTGATCAACAACTGCGGCGCCGGCAGCCCGGGGGCCCGACCGGCGGCGGAGCCACCAGTCGAGCACCAGGACCACGGCAGCAGCCCCGCTCGCACCCACGGACAACCAGGCCCAGTGCGTCTGGGCGCTGGTCAGCGCGGGCACGAGCAACCCCAGGGCTGCCAGCACCAACAGCAGGACTATGTACAGCACGTCCAGCAGACTAGATCAGCAACGCCGATCAGCCGGCTTCGGCGCGCGCCCCGAACGAGTACCCGCCCTGCTGACGACCGTCGGACGGCGCGGCCGGGCCGCGGTCCTGCAGGTCGCGCAGCGACGACTCGAGCATGGTCTTGAGCCGGGTGCGGTACTCGCGCTCGAAGGTCTGCAGCTTGTCGATCTGCTTCTCGAGCGTGTTCTTCTCCTGGGTGATGTTGCCCATCACCTCGGCGTGCTTGCGCTGCGCGTCGCGGTCGAGCGCGCTGGCCTTCTCACGGGCCTGCCGCTCCAGCGTCTCGGCGCGGGTCCGCGCGTCGTTGAGCATGGTCTCGGCACGCGTGCGCGCCTCGTTGACCATGGTGTCGGCCTTGGATCGCGCCTCGGACAACAGCTGCTCGGACTTGGTCCGGGCCTCGGACAGCATCCCGTCCGCCTCGGCCTTGGCCTCGCCGGTGAGCCGGTCGGCCATCTCCTGGGCCAGGCCGAGCACCTTGGCGGCCTGCACGTGGTGGTCACCACCACCGCCGGGCGAGGTCTGCTCCAGCGCCGAAGGGGGCGGCACCGGTGCGAGCCTGCGGGGCTCGTCCACGACGCGGCTCGGGCCGACGCCTGCGGCAACCTTCGCCCGGGCGTCTTCGAGGTCGGCACGCGCGGTCTCGACCTGCTGGTCGAGCTGCTCGACCTGCTGGCGCAGGTCGTTGTTCTCCTCGATCAGGCGGGCCAGTTCGCCCTCAACCAGGTCGAGGAACGCGTCCACCTCGTCCTCGTTGTAGCCCCGCTTGCCAATCGGCGGCTTGCTGAACGCGACGTTGTGCACGTCCGCGGGGGTCAACGGCATCAGATCACCTCACGCACTCCTGGGCTGTGGAGATCCCTGGACCCTGTCCCCTCACAACGGCCTGGGATCGGCTACTCGCATCAGAATGATAACGACCAGCAACAGCACAATAATGGACAAGTCCAGTCCGATGCCCCCGATCCGCACGGTCGGGATGATCCGACGCAGCAAGCGGACCGGAGGATCGGTCACGGTGTAGACGGTCTCAAGCGCCACCGCCACGCCGCCCGCAGGTCGCCATCCCCTGGCGAAACTACGGACGAGCTCCACGACGACACGCGCCGTGAGCAGCAGCCAGAACGAGAACAACACGTAGTAGACCACGAGCCAGAGGGCATCCACATGCTCAACTGTGCCACCACTCAGCCCTGGTTGAGGAACCCACCCTCAGCGAGTCGCCTGCGGTCCTCCGCCGTCACGTCGATGTTCGGGGGTGAGAGAAGGAACACCTTGTTGGTGACCTTGTCGATCGAGCCCCGCAGCGCGAAGGCCAGACCGGCCGCGAAGTCGACCAGCCGCTTGGCGTCCGCGTCGTTCATGTCGGTGAGGTTCATGATCACCGGCGTGCCGTCGCGGTAGTGCTCGCCGATGGTCCGCGCCTCGTTGTAGCTGCGCGGGTGCAGCGTGGTGATGCGGCCCAGCGGCTGGCTCGCCGGCTCCGGGGCGGGCCGCAGCCTGCCCACCGGCTCGCGCTGCGGCTCCACGGCCAGCGCGCCGTGGGTTTCCGGGCTCCACGGCCGGCGCGGGCGTGCGCCGCGCTCCGGCTCGTAGTCGTCCGAGTCGTCCAGCTCGGCGCGGTAGCCGTTCGGGGAACGGCGACGCGGGGTGCGCTGCTCCGGGTACGGCTCGTAGTCGTCCGAGTCGGCGTAGTCGGACCGGTAGTCCGGGTAGCGCCGGTCGTCGTCGTAGGCCGCGGGGTCGTCGGCGTACTCGGCGGGAACCATCCCGAAGTAGGCCTTCAGCTTGTGAAACCCGCTCATGGCTCGAGCCCTTCCTCCGCCGAGATCCCTACTCGCAAGGACGTCGCGGCCGTCCCAGAGGTTCCAGACAGTTACGGCGAGGCTAGTCTCCGGCTGCCCAGCAACGCTGTTCCGACACGCACGCACGTGGATCCGTGCGCGATCGCATCCTCCAGGTCACCGCTCATCCCCGCCGAGATCACGGTGGCATCGGGATGATCGACCCGCAAGCGGGTTACCGCTTCGTATAGAGCGGCAAACGCCTGCTGTGGAGACATCCCGAGGGGTGCGACGGTCATCACACCACGAAAAATAAGTTCACTCGAACGTGCTACGTGATCGGCGAGTCGCGGAAGGTCACCGATCGGGTGGCCGCCGCGGGCCTCGTCGCCGTCGATGCTGACCTGGATCAGCACCTCGGTCGGTTCGGCGGCGGCCTTGGCGACGGCGTCGGCGAGCCGGATCGAGTCGACCGTGTCGATCCGGTCGGCCCAGCGGAGGACCGACTTGGCCTTGTTGCGCTGGAGCGAGCCGACCATGTGCCACTTGGCCGCGGCGCCCGGGCGCAGTTCGGCGAACTCGGCGGTCTTGCGGTTCGCCTCCTGGTCGCGGTTCTCGGCGAAGGCGGTGAGCCCGAGGTCGCTCAGGATCGCCACGTCCTCGGCCGGGAACGTCTTGGTGACGGCCAGCAACTCGACCTCATCGGGTGACCTCCCGACTGCCGCGCAGGCCTTGGCGATGCGGTCCTTGACCTCGGCCAGCGACAGCGCCAGCTCTTCGCGCCGGTTCACGGTTCCATCCAGATGACACCCGCGAGCCGCCCCGTCCCGGGGTCTCGGCGGTGGCTGAACAGGGACTTCTCCTCGACCGTGCAGCGGGGGTCGACGCCGATCCGGCCGACGCCCGCGTCGGCGAGCTGCTGCCAGAGGCCGGCGCGCAGGTCGAGGGCGGGCTTGCCGGACCGGGTCTTGGCCGCGCTGCCGGGGAGGTGCTTCTCGACGTCGTCGCGCATCGCGGCGGGGACCTCGTAGCACTGGCCGCAGACGGCCGGGCCGAGCAGCACCTCGGTCCGTTGCTTCTCGGCGCCCAGCTCGACCATGCGGTCCAGGGTCGCCGGGAGCACGCCGACGCGGGCACCGACCCGTCCGGCGTGCACGGCGGCGATCACACCGGCCTCGGGGTCGCCGAGCAGCACCGGCACGCAGTCGGCCGTCAGCACCACCAGGCCCAGCCGTTCCTGCCTCGTCACCACGGCGTCCGTGGCCTCCAGCGGCTCGTCCACCGGCCCGTCCACGACCGCGACCGTGCGGCCGTGCACCTGTTCCATCCAGACCAGCCGTTCGGGTTCGAGCCCGATCCCCTCGGCGAGCCGCTTCCGGTTGGCCTCGACGGCGGCCGGGTCGTCACCGACGTGGTCGGCCAGGTTGAAGGAGTCGTAGGGAGCTTTCGACACGCCGCCTTCGCGGGTGGTCAGGACACGACGGATGCGCACCCCCCAAGCTTCCCAGACCCGAGAGTCCAACGTTCAAGCCTCGAGAGTCCAACGCTCAGCACGCGCGTGTCCTACGTTCGGAACGCCCGTGTCCTACGTTCGGAACACCTGAATTCAACGTTCAGGACCCCCGGGCTCGACCCTCGGACCCGACTGGGCGGCTCTGAGTGTTGAACTCGGGGGTCCTGAACGTAGGACACGCGCGCTGTGAGCGTTGGACTCTCGCGCGGTGAGCGTTGGACTCTCGCGCGGTGAGCGTTGGACTCTCGCGGTCAGCGGCGCATGAACGGGGGGACGTCGACCTCGTCGTCGGGGTCGTCGGTCACCGGGACGGCCCGGTTCGGCAGCGAGCCGCCGGTGTTGCCCGGCACGCCCGGCGACAGCGACCTCGGCATGGCCGGCTGCGGCGTGCTGTAGGGCGACGGCTGGCCGTTGCCCTGCCCGGACTGCGACTGCTGCGGCACGGTCGGCCGCGGCGGGACGACCGGCTGCTCCACCTGCTGCACGGGCTGAGGCTGCGGCTGGGGCTGCTGTTGGACCTGCTGGACCTGCTGCACCGGTTGGGGCTGCGGGTTGTGGTTCACCTGACCCGCCGTGGCCGAGGCCACGGCGGTGCCGCGCGGCGGGCTGGACAGAGCCTGCGGCTCCAGCTTCTTGTGCGTCGGCCCGCCACTGTCAAAACCCGCCGCGATCACCGTGACCCGGACCTCGTCGCCGAGCGAGTCGTCGATGACCGTACCGAAGATGATGTTCGCGTCGGGGTGCGCCGCCTCCTGCACCAGCGAGGCGGACTCGTTGATCTCGAACAACCCGAGGTCGCTGCCACCGGCGATCGAGAGCAGCACGCCGTGCGCGCCCTCCATCGACGCTTCCAGCAACGGCGAGTTGATGGCCTTCTGGGCGGCCTGGACCGCCCGGCCCTCACCGCGCGCCGAGCCGATGCCCATCAACGCGCTGCCCGCGCCGGACATGACGGACTTCACGTCGGCGAAGTCGAGGTTGATCAGACCGGGCGTGGTGATCAGGTCGGTGATGCCCTGGACACCGGACAGCAGCACCTCGTCCGCGGAGCGGAACGCGTCCATCAGCGAGACGCCGATGTCGCCGAGCTGCAGCAGCCGGTCGTTCGGGATCACGATGAGGGTGTCGCACTCGTTGCGCAGCGCCTGGATGCCCTCTTCGGCCTGCTTGGCGCGGCGCTTGCCCTCGAACGAGAACGGCCGCGTGACCACGCCGATGGTCAACGCGCCGAGCTTGCGGGCGATCGAGGCGACCACGGGCGCGCCACCGGTGCCCGTGCCACCGCCCTCGCCCGCGGTCACGAACACCATGTCCGCGCCCTTGAGGACTTCTTCGATCTCTTCGCGGTGGTCTTCGGCGGCCTTGTGGCCGACTTCGGGGTTGGCGCCTGCACCGAGGCCGCGGGTGAGTTCGCGGCCGATGTCGAGCTTCACGTCGGCATCCGACATGAGCAGCGCCTGGGCGTCGGTGTTCACCGCGATGAACTCGACGCCCTTGAGCCCGACCTCGATCATGCGGTTGACGGCGTTGACACCGCCACCGCCGATGCCGACGACCTTTATCACCGCGAGGTAGTTGTGCGGGGGCGTCATCGGTCCGCCTTCCTGATCGTGTCCGTGCTCATGTGCTGGAGTGGATGACCACCGGTGTCACAGCCCGGACGGATCTCCACCCGGATTGAAACTCTCAACCAGAGGTTCAGAGTTATGTCAACCCCGTATGTTCCTGCTGAACGTTATGCACCACGTATGCCTCGGTCTAGCAGCCACGCCGTGTTGTGTCCTGACCGGGTGAGTGGTCTCTACTCGCCGGTCACCCCGTCGAGCAGTTCCCGCACCACGTCCAGGTGCCCCGCGTGCCGACCCGTTTCCTCGATCATGTGGATCAGCACCCAGCGCACGGAAAGGCGCTTGTCCCCGCGGAACACCACCTCGTGGTCGAGGTCGAGGCCCGCGACGAGTTCCCGACTCACCGTGCACTGCTCAGCGTAGTCGGCGATCAATCCCGAGATCGTCTCGCCCGGCTCGACGCGCCAATCGGCGTCCGGGTCCTCACGCGTGTAGGGCGCGCGCGACGGCCGTCCGGCCAACGCCACCTCGAACCAGTAGTGCTCGACCCAACGCAGGTGCTTGACGATGCCCGCAGCCGTGTTGAGCTGCGACGGGAGCACCGATCGCGCCGCGTCGGCGTCGCTCAGCCCGGCGCACTTGAACTCGATCGTCCCGCGCAGGAAGTCCAGGAACCCGCACAGCAGGGTGCGCTCGTCACCGGTGTACGGGAGCTCGATCCGGTTGTCCACCGGCGTCTGGGTCATTCCCGAAGTATCACCGCACGACCGGACGCGGACGATCGACTTCCGCGGATACACCGTGTGGCGGTGTTCACCGCGTCCCCGGGTTTACGACACGGTGGGCAACTCAGGGCTGGACACGTCGAACACGGTGCCCTTGCGGGTCAGCAGGACCGCCAGCACGGCGGCCTTGCGCGACGTGTCGGCGGAGGAGCCCCAACGGGCCTCGCGGCCGGCGGTCAGGGCCAGCCGCACGTCCGACGGCGAGTCCGCGGTGACGCTCAGCACGTCCCGGCGCAACGACTCGGGTACCTGGGTTAGCACGGCCACCGCGGCACCGAGCGCGTCCGGCGACACCTTCAGCTCCGGCAGCCCGTCCGGCGGCTGCACGACGGTCGCGTAGTCCTTGCCGGTCGCGTCGACCAGGTGCACGCCCTCGGGCGCGTTGATCACCGCTACGGGGTCCCGCTCGTCCACGGTGAGCCGCACGGTGCCGGGCACGACCCGCTCCACCTCGACCCCGGCGACGCGCGGCAGCTCGCGGACCCGGGCGGCGACCGCGTCGACGTCCAACCGCACCAACGGCGTGCCGGGCTCGATCGCGGCGGCGGTGCGGACCTCGTCGCCGGTCAGGTCGGCGATGCCGTGCACCTCGACCTGGCGGACGCCGAGCGCCGGCGTGAACCAGACCGTGCACACGACGACGGTCACCACGAGCATGGCGAGGATCGTGCCGACCCGGCGGCGGACCACCTTGCGCCGGTGCAGGTCGGCCCGCGAGGGACGGCGGGACGGACGGCGACGCGCCGCCGGACGGGAGCCGGGGTTGCCCGCGCCCGGACGACGGCGCGCCGCCTGCGTGCTCATGCCCGGTCCAGCTCCCCGACGATCTCCGGCCCGATCATGGTCACGTCACCCGCGCCCATGGTCACCACCAGGTCGCCTTCGGTGACCATGCTCGCCACCAGCGCGGGCACCCGGTCGAACGACGGCTCGTAGACCACCTTGCCGACGTCCAGCGACACCAGGCCCGAGACCAGCGCGCCGGTGACGCCGGGCTCCGGTTCCTCGCGCGCGCCGTAGACGTCGAGCACGACGACCGCGTCGGCCGTGCTCAGCGCGGCGGCGAACTCCTCGGCGAACAGGCGGGTCCGCGAGTACAGGTGCGGCTGGAACACCACGACCAGCTTGCCGTCGCCGGCGACCGGGCGCGCGGCGGCGATCTGGGCGGCGACCTCGGTGGGGTGGTGCGCGTAGTCGTCGTAGACCCGCACGCCCCTGGCCTGGCCCTTGAACTCGAACCGCCGGCGGACGCCGCCGAACGCGGCCAGGCCGATCAGCACGCCCTGGCGGTCCGCGCCCAGTTCCAGTGCGGCGACGAGGGCGGCGATGGCGTTGGCCGCCATGTGCTCACCCGGCACGGCCACGCGCACGTGGAGCACCTCGCCGTCCAGCTCGACCTCGGCCACGCCGCCGGAGTCGGCCGGCCGGTAGTCGATCATGCGGACCGAGCCGGGACCGGTGGCCGTGCGGCCGTAGGTGCGGACCCTGATGCCGAGCTTCTCGGCCCGTTCCGCCAGCGCCGCCGAGCCGGGGTCGTCCGCGCACGCGATCAGCACGCCCTCGGGCTGGATGCGCTCCAGGAACGAGTCGAACACCGCCACGTACGCCTCGACGGTGCCGTGGTGGTCGAGGTGGTCGGCCTCGACGTTGGTCACGACCGCGACCGAGGGCGAGAAGTGGAGGAACGAACCGTCGCTCTCGTCGGCCTCGGCGACGAACACCCCGCCGGTGCCCTGGTGGGCGTTCGCACCGGACTCGTTGAGGTCACCGCCGATCGCGAACGACGGATCCATCCTGCAATGTTGCAGAGCGACCGTGAGCATGGAGGTGGTGGACGTCTTGCCGTGCGTACCGGCGACGCACGCCACCCGGTGGTCCAGCATCAACGCGGCCAGCGCCTCGGCCCGCCGCAGCACGACCGTGCCGCGGGCGCGGGCCTCCACCAGCTCCGGGTTGTCCTCGCGGATCGCGGTGGACACCACGACCACCGTGGGTCCGCCGGGCAGCTGGTCGAGGTTCGCGCCGGCGTGGCCGACCGCGATCGCCGCGCCCTGCGCCCGCAGCGCGAGCACGGTGCGCGAGTCCTTGGCGTCCGAGCCGGACACCTGCGCGCCGCGGGCCAGGAGGATGCGGGCGATACCGCTCATGCCCGCGCCGCCGATGCCGACGAGGTGCACGCGGTCCAGGACGTCGCTCACTTCTTGATCACCTCGAGCACCATGCGGGCCAGCACCTCGTCGGCCTCGCGGTGGCCGGTGCTCAGCGTGGCCGTGGTCATCGCGGCCAGCCGGTTGCGGTCGGACACCAGCGGGACGACGTTCGCCGAGATCCACTCCGGCGTCAGCTGCTCGTCCGGCACCAGCAGGCCGCCGCCCGCGGCGACCACGGGACCGGCGTTGAGCGACTGCTCGCCGTTGCCGATGGGCAGCGGCACGAACACCGCGGGCAGGCCCACGGCCGACACCTCGGCCACCGTCATCGCGCCGGACCGGCACAGCACCGCGTCCGCCGCCGCGTAGGCGAGGTCCATCCGGTCCAGGTACGGCACCGGCACGTATGGCGCCGCACCCGGCACGGACTGCACGGCGACGGTGTTCTTGGGCCCGTGCGCGTGCAGCACCGCGATGCCCGCCTGGGCGAACGCGGGCGCGGCGGCGGACACCGCGTTGTTGATCGACCGGGCGCCCTGCGAGCCGCCGAACACCAGCAGCGTCGGCGCGGTCGGGTGCAGGCCGAAGTGGGCGCGGGCCTGCTGGCGCAGTTCCGCGCGCTTGAGGGAGGTGATCGAGTAGCGCAGCGGGATGCCGATGATCTCGGCGTCGGTCAAGCCCGAGTCGGGCACGGCGGCGGCGACCCGTTCGGCGAACTTCGCGCCGACCTTGTTGGCCAGGCCCGCTTTGGCGTTGGCCTCGTGCACGACGATCGGCACCCGGCCGCGGGCGGCGAGGTACGCGGGCAGCGCGACGTAGCCGCCGAAGCCGACCACGACGTCCGCGCGGACCCGTTCCAGCACCTCACGCGTGTGCTTGACGGCGCCGCGCACCCGCAGCGGCAGCTTGAGCAGGTCGGCCGTGGGCTTGCGCGGCATGGGCACCGGCGGGATCAGCTCCAGCTGGTAGCCGCGGGCGGGCACGAGTCTGTTCTCCAGACCGCGTTCCGTGCCGAGCGCGACGACCCGCGCGTCGGGCCGGAGCCGCATGACCGCGTCGGCCAGGGCCAGGGCTGGCTCGATGTGCCCGGCGGTGCCGCCTCCGGCGACCACCACGCACGGTCCGGCCTGCTGGGGAACCCCGGTCACGCACTTCCTCCTCGCGTCGATGTACCGCTCGTCGTCCGGTACCGCTAACGCCCGTCACGCCGCCTGGACCGCGCGTCCCGGTCCTGGCCTGCCTTTCGGGATTCGCGACGACGGTACTCCGACGGCGGAGCGTGACGACCGGCCATCCTCCGCTCGTCCACGGGCGGTGGCGCGGCCTTGCGGCTGCGCGGCGGCGGGGACGGCCGCACGGGACGGCGCTTCGGCGGCGGCTTGTAGACCTCGGGCGCGGGCAGCTTCAGCACGCCGCCGACCCTGCCTGGTCCGAGGGACCGCAGCGCCGAGACCGCTTCCGGCTCGTGCCGGGCGCAGTTGGCCAGGATGCCGAACACGAGCATCGTGGTGACGACCGACGTGCCGCCGGAGGAGATCATCGGCAACGTGATGCCGGTGACCGGCAGCAACTGCACGACGTAGCCGATGTTGATCGCGGCCTGCGCGACCAGCCAGACCGTCAGCGTCGCGGCCACCATCCGGATCCACGGGTCGGTGTTGCGTGCGGCGATCCGCAGGCCGACCACGGTGAGCAGGGCGAACAGGCCCAGCACCAGCACGCAGCCGATGAACCCGAGCTCCTCGCCGATGACGGCGAAGATGAAGTCGCTGTGCACGTTCGGCAAATAACGCCACTTCGAGCTGCCGTTGGTGAGGCCCTTGCCGAAGAACCCGCCCTCCGCCAACGCGTACAGCGCCTGCAACGCCTGCAGCCCGTCACCCTGCGGATCGGCGGCGGGGTTGAGGAACGTCTGCACGCGCTTGGACCGGTAGTCCGCGCCGAGGGCGAGGACGAGCGCGCCGGTCACCGCGCCGATCGCGATGATCCCGAAGATCCGCATGGGCGCGCCGACGAACCAGAGCAGGCTCATCAGCACGACACCCAGCGTGATCGTGCCGCCGAGGTCGGGTTGCAGCATCACCAGCGCGAACACCAGCATCGCCACGGGGACGACGGGGACCAGCAGGTGGCGGTACTGGTCCAGCAGGGCGCGCTTGGTGACCAGGACGTGCGCGCCCCAGAGCGCCAGGGCGAGCTTCGCGGGTTCGATCGGCTGGAACGAGATGGGCCCGACGGTGAACCACGACTGCGCACCGCTCAGCACCGTGCCGAGCGGGGTCAGCACGAGGACGAGCAGGACGACGGAGACGAGCATCGCCATCGTGCTGCCGTGCCGGATGGTGCGCAGCGGTATGCGCAGGACGATCAGGAAGACGATCGCACCGACGCCCACGTACAGCAGTTGCTTCTTGAACACGCTGTAGGCCGAGGCACCTTCGGCCACCTCACCCGGCGCGGACGCCGACAGCACCATGATCAGGCCGAGCACGGTCAGCATGCCGAAGATCGCGAGCAGCAGGTGGAAGTCCGCCAGCGGACGGCCGAGCCAAGCGGTCAACGACGTCCGCACCGCGACCACGCGCTTGGTGCGCTGCGCTCTGGGCGGTCGCTCCCCCACCGGCTTCCGGTCCACCGCAGTCATGCGCCCATCGTCTCCCGGCGACGGCGGCGACTGCCGACAATCGCCCGCGTGTCAGCGAGATTTATCCCCGCTTGACACCGGACAGGAAGGTCGCCATGGCCCGACCGCCGAACTCCAGCACCGGACCGGCCGCGTTCTTGCTGTCCCGGACCCGGAACGCGATTGGTGCCTCGTGCAGCACCGTAGGGGCATGATCTCTGCTGCGCTGGCTCGCGCCCACCACCTGCTGAACCAGGACATGCTGGGCTACCTGGACACCGTCGAACTGCTGACCAACGACCAGGACACCGACGAGAACACCGTGCTCGCCGTCGCCCGCACCGAAGTCCCCCGCCTGATCGCGGCGCTCAGGGGCACGTTGAGCGCGCACAAGGTCGACGGCTCGGGGCTGTGCCTGAGCTGCCGCAGCACCTGGCCGTGCCCGGTGATCGACCGCGCGCACACCTACCTCAAGGACCCCGACCGGATCCTCGACGATCACTGCCCGTGCTGAACCAGGCCGAGGACCGCGTCGGTGAACGCCTGGCCGCGATGGGCGTAGTCGGTGAACTCGTCCGTCGACGCCGCCGCCGGGGCGAGCACGACGGCGTCACCCTCCTGCGCCATCGAACGCGCGGCGCGCACGGCGTCCACCATGGAAGCCTCGTCCAGCACCGCCACCGGCACCGCTGGCGCATGCCGGGCCAACGCCGAGGCGATCACCTCGCGGTCCGCCCCGATCAACACCGCCCCGCGCAGCCGATGCCCCTCCTCGCGGACCAACTCGTCCACCGAAGCACCCTTGAGCAGCCCGCCGGCCACCCACACGACGCTCTCGTGCGACCGCAACGACGCAGCCGCCGCGTGCGGATTGGTGGCCTTCGAGTCGTTGACGTACGAAACGCCCTCGGCCGTCGTCACCAGCACGGCCCGGTGCGCGCCCGGCTTGAAGTCGCGCAACCCGCGAGCCACCGCCGAAGCCGGCACGCCGTGCGCACGGGCCAGAGCCGCCGCCGCCAGAGCGTCGGCGATCCCGGGCGGCCCACCGGGGTGCACGTCGGCGACCGGCACCAACACCTCGTCAACCGGCCCGAACGCCCGGTCGACCACCTGCCCGTCGTGCACGCCGAGCTGGCCTTCCTCCGGCGACCCGAGCGTGAAACCGACGTGCGAAGCAGCCGGCGACGAGGCCAGGAGCTCGGCGACCACCGGGTCGTCCACTCCGCCGACCGCGACCTCACCGGTCAGCACACCGGCCTTCGCCGCCGCGTACGCCTCGAACGTGCCGTGCCAGTCCAAGTGGTCTTCCGCCAGGTTCAGCAGCACCCCGGCGAACGGCCGCACGGACGGCGACCAGTGCAGCTCGACGCTCGACAGCTCCACCGCCAGCACCCGCCGCCCGGCCAGCAGCGCGTCCACCGCGGGCAGCCCGACGTTGCCGCACGCCACCGCGTCGATCCCCGCCGCACGCAGGATCGACTCCAGCATCCCGACCGTCGTGGTCTTGCCGTTGGTCCCGGTCACCGCGAGCCACGTCGGCGGGTCGGCCAGTTCCAGCCCCATCCGCCAGGCCAGCTCGACCTCGCCGATCACCTCGACGCCCGCCGCCGTCGCCGCCTCCAGCAACGGGCTGGACGGACGCCACCCCGGGCTGGTCACGACCAGGTCCGTGCCGGCCGGTGGCTCCACCAGACCGGGCGTCAGCGTCACGCCGGGCAGCAGCTGCTCCAGGGCGTCGAGCCGATCGGCCGAATCGTCGGTCACCGTGACGACCGCGTCCGCCGCCAGCAACGCCTCCGCCGCGGACCGGCCGGTCACGCCGGCGCCGACCACCAGCACGTGACGGCCTGCGAGGAATCCCATCGTCAGCTCTCGACCGCGGTCAGCCACTCGCTGTAGAACAGGCCGAGCCCGAGCATGCAGCACATGCCCGCGAGCAACCAGAACCGGATGATCACCGTGGTTTCCGCCCACCCGGCGAGTTCGAAGTGGTGGTGGAACGGCGCCATGCGGAACAACCGCCGTCGTGATGTCCGGAAGACCGCGACCTGCAGCACCACCGACAGCGCCTCGACCACGAACAGACCGCCGATGACGACCATCAGCAGCTCGGTGCGGGTGGTGATGGACAGGCCGGCGACCAGGCCGCCGAGCGCGAGCGAGCCCGTGTCACCCATGAAGATCTTGGCGGGCGCGGCGTTCCACCACAGGAAGCCGATGCAGCCGGCCATCGCCGCGGCGGCCACCAGCGCCAGGTCCAGCGGGTCGCGCACGTCGTAGCAGCCGGCCACGAGCAGGTTCGAGCAGTTGTAGCGGAACTGCCAGAAGCTGATCACGACGTAGGTGCCGAGCACCATCGCGGACGTGCCGCCGGCCAGGCCGTCCAGGCCATCGGTCAGGTTCACCGCGTTCGACCAGGCGCTGATCGCGGCGTAGCAGAACACCACGAACCCGACGACGCCGAACGACACCACGGTGATGTCACGCACGAACGACAGGTTCACCGAGGCGGGCGTGAAGCCCTCCTTGTTCGGGAACTGGATGACCAGGACCGCGAAGATGATCGTGGCCACGAACTGGCCGACCAGCTTGGCGGTCTTGTTCAGGCCCAGGTTGCGCTGCTTGCGGATCTTGATGAAGTCGTCCAGGAAGCCGACGACGCCCAGCGACGTGGTCAGCATCAGCACCAGCAGGCCGGACGCGCTGGGCGTCTGGTCCTGCGCGGACGCCGACATGGAGTTGACCAGGTGCGCGCCGAGGTAGCCCGCCCACATCGCGACCAGGATCGCGACGCCACCCATGGTGGGCGTGCCGCGCTTGGTCTTGTGGCTCTGCGGCCCCTCTTCGCGGATCTCCTGGCCGAACCCCTGCCGGGAGAAGATCTTGATCAGGTACGGCGTCAGCATGATCGACGTGATCAGGGCGATGGCCGCCGCGATCAGGATGCTCTTCACTTGCTGACCGCCTCCAGGAGAGCCTCGGCAACCCGCCACAGGCCGTATGAGTTGGATGCCTTCACCAGGACGACGTCACCGGGCCGCACCTGGTCGCGCAGCAGCTCGACGGCCGCCGTCACGTCGGGCACCAAGATCGCTTCTTCGCCCCATGATCCTTCCAGGTGCGCCCCTTGGTGCATCGCGCGGGCGTCCTGTCCGACGACGACCAGCTTGTTGATGTCCAAGCGGACCGCGAGCCGGCCGATCTCGTCGTGCGCGCGGATCGAGTCCGCACCCAGTTCGGCCATCGGGCCCAGCACCGCCCAGCTCCGGCGGGCGGGCGTGGTGGCCCGGGAGATGGTGGCGAGCGACTTCAGCGCCGCGCGCACCGACTCCGGGTTGGCGTTGTACGCGTCGTTGACGACCGTCACACCGTCAGGACGTTCGGACACCGCCATGCGATGCGCGGACACCCGTTCGGCGTTGCCGAGGCTCGCCGCGATCTGCTCCGGGGTCGCGCCGAGTTCGAGCGCGATCGCGGCGGCGGTGAGGGCGTTGCCGACCTGGTGCGGTCCGTGCACGGCCAGCCGGACGTCCGCCTCGCCGCGCGGCGTGACGAGCGTGAAGCGGGCGCGGGCCTGGTCGTCCAGCTGGATGTTCGTGGCCCGGACCTGCGCGGACGGGTTCTCGCCGACCAGCACGACCTTGGCCTTGGTGCGGCTCGCCATGCCCGCCACGAGGGGGTCGTCGGCGTTGAGGACCGCGATGCCGTCCTCGGGCAGTGCCTCGACCAGCTCGCCCTTGGCCAGGGCGATGTTCTCCCGCGAGCCGAACTCGCCGACGTGGGCGCTGCCGACGTTCAGGACGGCGCCGACGCGGGGCACGGCGATCTTGCACAGCTCGGCGATGTGGCCGATGCCGCGGGCGCTCAGCTCCAGGACCAGGAACCGGGTGTCCTCGTCGGCGCGCAACGCCGTCCACGGGTGGCCCAGTTCGTTGTTGAACGACCCGGGCGGCGCGATGGTCGGGCCGAGCGGCGCCAGCACCTGGGCGATGAGGTCCTTGGTGGACGTCTTGCCGGACGAGCCCGTGACGCCGATGACGGTCAGGTGCTCCAGCCGGTCGGTGACGTACCGGGCGAGCTTCGCCAGCGCCGCCAGCACCGCCGCACCCGCGCCGTCCGTGTCGCCGGAGAGCACGTAGGCGTTGCCGCCGCCACGCTCGACGGGCGGCGCGATGACGGCGGGCGCGTCGACCTCACGCCCCGCCAACACGCCCACCGCGCCGTTCTCCACGGCCTGGGCGGCGAAGTCGTGGCCGTCGACCCGTTCGCCGGGCAGGGCCAGGAACAGGCCGCCGGGCGTGACCTTGCGGGTGTCGAACTCGACGCTGCCGGTGACGACCTCGGCGCCGGTGGCGTGGTGCAGCTTGCCGCCGACGACCTCGGCGATCTCGGCGAGGCTGAGCTGGATCACCGGGTGGCTCCTCTGATCGCTTCGGTCAGTGCGTCCACGTCGGAGAACGGGTGCACGACGCCCGCGACCTCCTGGCCGGTCTCGTGGCCCTTGCCCGCGACCACGACGACGTCACCCGCGTGGGCGAGGGACACCGCGTGCTCGATGGCCCGGCGGCGGTCGCCGATCTCCACGACCTCGCCGCGCTCGTCGTCCGGCACGGACAGCGCGCCGTGCAGCATCGCGGCCCGGATCTGTGCCGGGTCCTCGCTGCGCGGGTTGTCGTCGGTGACCACGAGGACGTCGCTGCGACGGGCGGCTTCCTCGCCCATGAGGGGGCGTTTGGCCGTGTCACGGTCGCCGCCGCAGCCGAGGACCGTGATGACGCGGCCGGTGGCGCGGGCGCGGACCGCTTGGAGGGCGAGCGCGACGGCCGCGGGCTTGTGCGAGTAGTCGACCACGGCGGTGAAGTCCTGGCCCTCGTCCACGCGCTGCATGCGGCCGGGGACCTGGACGTTCGCCAGGCCCTCGCGGATGGCGTCGAGCGGGACGTCCTGGGTGCGCAGGCAGGCGATGGCGAGCAGGGCGTTGGCGACGTTGAAGTCGCCGGGGAGGCTGAGCCGGACGTCGAGCGTGACGCCGTCCGGGCCGTGCGCGGTGAACGACTGCTCGCCGGTGGCGGACACGGTGGCGTCGGTGGCCGTCCAGTGCGCGGGCTTGGTCGTCGCGACCGTGATGGTGGCGTCCTCGACCAGGCGGGGACCCCACTCGCCGTCCACGCAGACCACCTCGGTGCGGGCCCGGCCGTCGAACAGCTCGGCCTTGGTCCGGAAGTAGTCCTCCATGTCCGGGTGGAAGTCCAGGTGGTCCTGGGAGAGGTTGGTGAACGCGCCGACCGCGAACCCGACGCCGCCGACCCGGCCCAGCCGCAACGCGTGGCTGGAGACCTCCATGACGACGTCCGTGGTGCCGCACTCGACCATCACGGCCAGCAGTGCCTGCAGGTCAGGGGCCTCGGGGGTGGTGAGGGCGCTGTCGAGCCTGCGGCCCGCGACGCGCGTCTCGACCGTGCCGATGAGCCCGGTGGCGCGACCGGCCGCGCGCAGCGCCGACTCGACCATGTAGCTGGTGGTGGTCTTGCCGGACGTGCCGGTCACGCCCCACACGGCGAGCTTGGTGGACGGGTCGCCGTAGACGCGTGCCGCGAGCCGACCCAGGACCGCGCGCGGGTCCGCGTGCACCAGCACCGGCACGCCGTGGACCTTCTCCGCGCCGGCGGCGTCGGTCAGCACGGCCACCGCACCGTGCTCCACGGCTTGGGCGGCGAAGTCGGCGCCGTGCACCCGCGTGCCCGGCAGCGCGGCGAACAGGTCACCGGGCCGCACGTGCTGGGCGCGCAACGTCACCCCGCTGACCTGGACGTGTGCCCGGTCGGGTGCGGTCAGGTGCGCGTCGACCGTGGCGGCGAGCTCGGACACGGCAACGGGCTGGGTGCGGGAAGGGCGAGGCGGAGCGGTCGCGACCTTGCCCTCTAGCTTGGCAGGCACGCGCGGAAGGCTACCGGCGCACGGAGAGTGTTCATCCGGCACGTCCACTCCGGACCGGCTCACCACGACCAAACCTGAACAGATTCCACGTAAGGGGAGGCGAGGAGCGGTCCGGCGGCGTCGACACGTCCCCCGGCGGAACGGCAGCGGCCGGTTGCCGGTCGAGGCACTAGACCACCAGGGGCACGATCGGGCTCTGCTCCGCCGACAACGGGAGCTGGTAGCGCTGCGTCAGGTAGGACGCGATGTCGTGGAACAGCGGCGCGGACGACTGCGGGCCCTCGGTCGGGTTGTCCAGCATGATGCCGACCACGAACCTGGGGTTGTCGGCGGGCAGGATGCCCGCGAACGTGATCCAGTACTGCGAGCTGCTGTAGCAGTCGCACTTCGGGTCGATCTGCTGCGCCGTGCCCGTCTTGCCGCTGATCTGGTACCCCGGCAGCGCCGCCGGCACGCCCGTGCCGCTCTGCGCCACCGAGTCCGGCCCCGGCGCCTTCTGCACGACCGCGCGGAACATGTCGCGGACCGTCTTGGCGGTCTGCGGCGACACGACCCGCTCGGTGTCCGCGGGGTCCATCTCCTTGCGGCTGCCGTCCGCCGACACCTCGGCGCGCACGATCCGCGGCGCGATGCGCACGCCGTCGTTCGCGATCGCCTGGTACATGCCGGTCATCTGCAACAACGTCATGTTCAGGCCCTGCCCGATCGGCAGGTTGCCGAACGTCGAACCGGACCACTGGTTCAGCGGCGGCACGTAACCGGACTCCTCGCCGGGCAGCCCCGACTGCGTCCGCTTGCCCAGCCCGAACTTGCGCAGCATGTCCGAGTACCGGTCCTGGCCGATCTTCTGCGCCGTCATCAGCGTGCCCACGTTGGACGACTTCGCGAACACGCCGGTGAACGTCATGTCCATCGGGCCGTGCTGCCACCAGTCACCGATCACCCGGTCGGCGACCTTGATCGAGCCGTCGACCCGCAGCACGCTGTCCGGTTGGTAGACGCCGTCCTCGATGGCCGTCGCGGCGGTCACGAGCTTGTTCACCGAACCGGGCTCGAACACCGACGTGACCGCGATGTTGCGCAGCTCGTCCTCGGTGGCGTTGCCGAAGTCGTTCGGGTCGAACGTCTTGTCGTTGGCCATGGCCAGGATCTCGCCGGTCCGGGTGTCCATCACCACCGCCGACCCGCTGCGCGCCTTCGACTTCGTCGTGTAGTCGGTGACCATGCGCTGCACGGCGTACTGCGTGTCCACGTCCAGGGTCAGCTCCAGGCTCTTGCCCGGCGTCGCGGCGGCCAGCTCGCGCGACCGGTCCGGCCCGGGGATCACGACGTCGTTGCCCTGCATGGTGTCGACGATCCGCAGGCCGTTGCGGCCGGCGAGCAGGTTGTCCTGCGCGATCTCCAAGCCGAGCAGGCCGTGCGTGGCGGGCGGTTCGGCGTCCTTGCGCCAGTTCGCCGCGCCGATGATGTTCGACGCCAGCTCGCCGTTCGGGTAGACGCGCACGGCCCGGTACTCGGAGCCGATGTTGTGGTACTTCTCCGTGATGACGGCAGCCTTGGCCGGGTCGACGTTGTCCACCAGCTCGACGTAGGTCGTGTCCTGGGACAGCTTCGCGAGCATGGTGTCCCGGTCGGTCTTCTGCCCGGCGACCTCCTTGCCCAGCGTCTGCTCGATGAACGCGGCCATGTCGGCGATGCGGTCGGAGAAGCTGCCGATCTCCGGGCGGGCTTCGAGCGCCTCGGCCCACTCCTCCCGCATCCGCTTGGGCACGACGTAGAGCGCGCGCGCTTCCACGCTGAACGCCAGCTGGTTGCCGTTGCGGTCCAGGATCGAGCCGCGCGGCGCCGCGATGTCGATCTTCGTGGCGCGTTGCTGCTCCGCCTGCGCGGACAACGCCTCCGCCTGGAAGCCCTGGACCTGCACCAGCTTGATCCCGGCCAGGAGCAACGCGCCCACCAGCAGCAGCCGGCCGACCGCGAGGCGGACCCGGCTGTTGCCGCCGCGCCGCTTGCGGGGTGCGGGGCCTCGGACGGACAACGGACGTCGCACGGGCCTGCCCCGACTCGGCCCCGGCATCACTGACCTCCTGGTACCGGCTGTGTCACGGATTCGTTCCTAGCCCTGCGGTGGCGTCTGCCCGCCACCCGCCTGCTGCGCGGCCTGGTCCTGGCCCTGCGCGGGCGGCTGGGTGGTCTGGCCCTGGGCGGGCTGCTCCTGGCCCTGGGCGGGCGGGGTGGCGGACGACGAGGTGGGCGGCGGTGGCGGCTGGACCGCGGACGGCTTGCCGTACACCTCGACCGTCCCGTCCGGCAGCTGCCGCAACCGCGCCGGGTCACCTGCCGGCACCAGGCCGAGCTTCGCCGCGGCGTCGGCCAGGCTCGCCGGCGACTCGGCCAGCGCGACCTCCCGCCGCAACTGGTCGACCTGCCGAGCGAGCCGGGTCTCCTCGGCCCGCGCGTCCTGCAACCGGTACGAGTCCGCGGTCGCCTGGGTCGCCAGCCACATGATCGCCGCGATGCCCGCACCGAGCACGACCATCACCATCACCACGAACGGCGCCTTGGGCGCCACCGCCGGTTGACGGGTCACCGCCGGACCGCGCTTCGGCGACGTGCGCTGCGCACGCCGCGCGTAAGCCCGCTCCGCCGCGGCCGAACGGCGGCGCTCCGCGGGCACGGCCTTCAGCGAGCGCTCACGGGGCTTGGACGACCTGGCCGAGGACGGTACGCCGCCGCCGGTCCGTGCCGGTGCGGTCATGTCGCCTCCCGGATGCGTTCCGCCGCTCTCAGCCGCACCGAGGCGGCCCTGGGGTTCTCTTCGATCTCCTGCTCGTTCGCCTGTTCGGCGCCCCTGGTCACCAGCTTCAGCTGGGGACCGTGCCCGGGCAGCTCGACCGGCAGGTCCTGCGGTGAGGTCGACGTGGCCAGCGCGGTGAACGCCCGCTTGACCATCCGGTCCTCCAGCGACTGGTAGGACTCCACGACGATCCGCCCGCCGACCGCCAGCACCGACAGCGCGGCGGGCAGCGCCAGGCGCAGCGACTCCAGCTCCTGGTTCACCTCGATGCGCAGCGCCTGGAACGTCCGCTTCGCCGGGTGGCCGCCCGTCCTACGGGTCGCCGCGGGCACCACGTCGTAGAGCAGCTCGACCAGCCGACCGCTGGTGGTGAACGGCTCGCGCTCCCGTTCCCGCGCCACCGCACCAGCGATCTTGCGGGCGAACCGCTCCTCGCCGTAGTCGCGCAGGATCCGGGTCAGGTCGTCCACCGAGTACGTGTTCAGCAGGTCCGCCGCCGTCATCCCGGTGCCCGCGCTCATCCGCATGTCCAGCGGCGCGTCCTTGGAGTAGGCGAACCCGCGCTCCTCGGCGTCCAGCTGGAGCGAGGACACCCCGAGGTCCATCAGGATCCCGTCGACCTTCGCGCCGCCGACCGCCTCGGCGATCCCGTCGTACGTGGTCTGCACGAACTCCACGCGGTCGCCGAACGGCGCCAGCCGCCGCCGGGACAGCTCGATCGCCTGTGGGTCGCGGTCCAGCCCGATCAGCCGGACCCGCGGATGCGCCTGGAGCACCGCTTCGGAGTGCCCGCCCAGGCCGAGCGTGCAGTCCACGAACACGGCGTCCCGATCGGCCAACGCGGGGGCCAGCAGGTCGAGGACGCGGTCGAGCAGCACCGGCACGTGACGCGCCTGCTCCACCATGTCCCCTCCCTCGATGGTCCCCCCTCACAAAGACAAGAAATTCGGGTGTCGTCAGGTCCCCGCCCGCCCGTCGGACCTGGCGCCGGGGAAGGTGCGCCAGGGCCGAAAGCCGAGCGGACCGAGGCCTCACGGCACCCGAAACCTCGAAACAAACGGCCGATCCAGCCGATCTAGAAGACGCCGGGCAGCACCTCCTCGCGCGCCGTGGCGTAACTGTCCTCGTGTTCGTCGAGGTAGCGCTGCCACGCCTGTGCGTCCCAGATCTCCAGCCGGTTGATCGCGCCGATGACCACGCACTCCTTGGTCAACCCCGCGTACCGCCGCAGCTCCGGTGCGATCGACACCCGGCCCTGCCCGTCCGGACGCTGCTCGTCGGTCCCCGCGAACAGGTAGCGCTGGTAGGCGCGGACGGCCTCGTTGGTGAAAGGAGCCTCCGCCACCTTGCGCGCCATCTGCTCGAACTCGGCCCGAGGGAACACGTAGAGGCAGTGGTCCTGGCCCTTGGTGACCATGAGACCCCCCGCTAGCGCGTCCCGGAACTTCGCAGGCAGCGTCAGTCGGCCCTTGTCGTCCAGCCTCGGGTAGTGCGTGCCCAGGAACACGGCGCCCACCTCCCGACGCCGGAAGCTTCACTTCCGACCGGCAGTGGAGCCCCCGTCTGCCCCACCGGCCGCCACAGTACCCCACTTTTCACCACAGTCAACGCTGAAACGGGTGGTTGCACGGGGCGTGCTGGAGCGTTTACGCAGGTAGAACGAAGATGGCCGGGGTGGAGCGTGGTGGGGGACGCCGAGCGCGACCACCTCCGCGGGTGAGCCGAACCGGCTCGAACTCCACCCGGTTGGCCCAGCGAAATCGGGCAAAACCGGTTCACCGGCACCACGGGTGGGGAATCGTGGAGGAGCGGGGTGAACCGACCGGACTCGCGGGCCGTGGAAACCCCGGGCCCGAAACTGTTCAATCGGTGTAGGGCGCTTCGCCCTGGTTTGACACACTGCGTGAAACGCTCACCGCCACCGCGAACCGGTCGCGGTAGGGCCGCGCCCTGCTCCAGGAGGTCGAGTGACTCCGAGTACACAGCCAGCCGCGCTGCCAGAACACTCCTACGGAGGCGGCGGCACGCCTGCGGTCAACCAGGTGCACAACCAGGCGAACAACGCGCACGGCAACCTCGTACCGGGCCGGCCGGAGGAAGCGCTCGGCGAGCTGCACACCGCGGTCGGGCGGATCGCCGCCAACGTGGAGAAGGTCATCGTCGGCAAGCCCGACGTCGTCCGGGTCGCGCTGGTCACCCTGCTGGCCGAGGGCCACCTGCTGGTCGAGGACGTGCCGGGCGTCGGCAAGACGTCGCTGGCCAAGGCGCTGGCCCGGTCGATCGACTGCACCGTGAGCCGCATCCAGTTCACCCCCGACCTGCTGCCCAGCGACATCACCGGTGTGTCGATCTACAACCGGCAGGACAACGACTTCGAGTTCCGCCCCGGCCCGGTGTTCGCCAACATCGTGGTGGGCGACGAGATCAACCGCGCGTCGCCGAAGACCCAGTCGGCGCTGCTGGAGTGCATGGAAGAGCACCAGGTCACCGTCGACGGGCAGACCTACCCGCTCGGCGCGCCGTTCATGGTGATCGCCACCCAGAACCCGATCGAGATGGAGGGCACCTACGCCCTGCCCGAGGCCCAGCGCGACCGGTTCACCGCGCGGGTCTCCATCGGCTACCCGGACCCGCAGGCCGAGCTCGCGATGGTGGACGAGCACGCGGGCCACGACCCGATGGCCGACCTGCGGCCGGTGTCCGACGCCGAGCAGGTGCTCAGGCTGGTCCAGGTGGTGCGGCGGGTGCACCTGTCGCAGGAGATCCGCCGGTACGCGGTGGAGCTCGTCGGCGCCACCCGGCGGCTGCCCGAGCTGCGGCTGGGCGC
Source organism: Saccharothrix carnea (assembly GCF_003014735.1). Lineage (GTDB taxonomy): Bacteria > Actinomycetota > Actinomycetes > Mycobacteriales > Pseudonocardiaceae > Actinosynnema > Actinosynnema carneum. The sequence continues at coordinate 252,583 of NZ_PYAX01000001.1, forward strand.
GTCGCCGCGCTCGACGTTGCAGCTGGTGCGGGCGGCACGGGCGCAGGCCGCGCTGGCGGGTCGCGACTTCGTGGTGCCCGACGACATCCACGCGGTGGCCGTGCCGGTGCTGGCGCACCGCCTGGTGCTGACCGCGGAGGCGCAGGCGGCCCGCCGTTCGTCGGCCGACCTGGTGCGCAACCTGCTGCAACGGGTGCCGGTGCCGCAGGCGGCGCTGGACCCGACCGGGCAGTTCCTGCACAACATCAACCCGAACAACCACCGCTGACATGCGCGGAGCCCTGTCCGGGCTGACCACCCGGGGCCGGTGCCTGTTGGCCGCGGGGTTCGCGGCCGGTTTGTGCGCGATCGTGCTCAACGAGCGCGACCTGCTGCGCGTGGCCGCGTTCGTGGTGGCCCTGCCGCTGCTGGCGGCCTGGTTGGCGCAGCGGGCCAGGATCGGCCTGCACGCGACCCGGATGTTGCACCCGAGCCGGGTCCAGGTGGGCTCGGCGACGGACGTGCGGGTGGAGCTGCGCAGCGCCGGCCGGTTGCCGACCGGTGGGCTGCTGCTGGAGGACGCGGTGCCGTACGCGCTGGGCGCGCGCCCGCGGTTCGTGGTGGAACGGCTGCCGCGCAACATCGTGACCGTGCTGCGGTACCCGCTCAAGCCGGTGATGCGCGGCGTGCAGCAGGTCGGTCCGCTGATGGCGCGGATCACCGACCCGTTCGGCCTGGCCGAGTTCGACCGCGAGATGGCGGGCCGCAGCCGGCTGGTCGTGGTGCCCCGCGTGGTGGCGCTGAACGGGTTGCCGAGCGGTTCGGGCATGGGCTCCGGCGACGACGGCTCGATCCGGCTGCGCGCCGGTCAGGGCGAGGACGACGCGGTGGTCCGCCCCTACCGGCACGGCGACGACCTGCGGAAGGTGCACTGGCGCTCGACGGCCCGGCGTGACGAGCTGATGGTGCGGGTCGAGGAACGGCCGTGGCGCGGCGGCACGACCGTGCTGCTGGACCACCGGCTGGTCGCGCACCGGGGCAGCGGTCCGGGCGCGAGCCTGGAGTGGGCGGTGTCGCTGGCCGCGTCGATCTGCGTGCACCTGCACCGGTACGGCCACCAGGTGCGCCTGGTCGGCGACGACGGGCGGGTGCTGGCGGGCGGTCCGGGCGGCAGCGGGTACAGCGACGCGGTGGTGCTGGACGCGCTGGCCGCGTTGCAGCCGTCGCACCGCCGTGAGCCCGCCGTCGGGTTGGACCCCGGTGCGGGCCAGGAGGTCATCGCGATCCTCGGCGGCAGCACGCCCGCCGTGGTGGACTCGCTGGTGCGCAACCGGCCGCGCGGTATGCGCAGCCTGGCGGTGGTGATGGACGTCGGTGCGTGGGCGTCGGCGTCGGAGGACCCGGCTCCCGACCCCGCCGACGCCCAGCGGTTGTTGAGCGGCGCGGGGTGGGGCGTCGTCGTGGCGCGGCCGTCCACGCCGATGGGGCAGGTCTGGCAGGAGCTGTGCCACAGCGCGGGCAACCGCGGCCCGGTGGTGCGCACGGAGGTGGGTTAGGTGACCGGCAGGACGACCGCCGTGGGCAACGACAACTGGGCGGTGAACGCGACGCCGGCGGTCGCGGGCCTGGCCACGCTGTGCGCGGCGACGGCGCTGTCCAGCGTGATCGACGGTGTGCTGTGGCTGGTGTACCTGGCCGTGGCGATCGCGGTGATCGGCGGCACGGGCGTGCTGCTGCGCGCGACCCGGCTGCCGGCGCCGCTGGTCGGTCTGGGGCAGTTCCTGGCGCTGCTGTGCCTGCTGGTGACGATCTTCACCCGCAGCGGTGTGCTGGTCGTGCTGCCCGGGCCGCAGTCGGTGCAGGACCTGTTCGCGGTGCTGGGCGACGCGATGGCCGAAGTGCAGACCGGTGTGCCGCCGGTGCCGGACAGCCCGGCCATGCGGTGCCTGGTGATGGTGGCGATCGGGCTGGTCGCGATCCTGGTGGACACCCTGGCGGTCGGTGCGGCGGCGCCCGCGGCGTCCGGGCTGGTGCTGCTGTGCGTGTTCGCGGTGCCCGCGTCGTTGGCCGACGAGATGCTGCCGCTGTGGACGTTCGTGTTCGGTGCGGGCGCGTTCGCGCTGCTGCTGGCCGTGGACGGGCAACACCGGCACGAGGCCTGGCGCGGCCGGTTGGCCGGTGGCGGGCAGAGCGGGTCGGGACCGGCGGCGACCGCCGTGGCGGGGTTGGCGGTGGTGGTGGCGCTGCTGGCCGGGGCGAGCCTGACCCTCGTGGGCACGGTCGGTCGGCTGCCGGGCACCGGTGAGGAGATCGGCGGCGGCACCGGTGGGCTGGGCATCGACCCGATGACGCAGTTGCGCGGCATGCTCAACCAGGGCGCGCCGCGCGAGCTGTTCCGGGTGCACGACATGCCGGGCACGTCGGCGTACCTGCGGGCGATGACGTTGCGCCAGTACGTGCCGGACAAGGGCTGGGAGCTGGGCGGGAACATGCCCGAGGGGGTGCCGGCCAACGGGCCGCTGCCCGGGCAGCCCGGCGACCCCGGCGACGGCGAGGTCGTCGACGTCCGGATCGAGCCGGTGAACTGGGTGGACAACTGGCTGCCGGTCTACGGCCGACCGCGTGCCGTCGAGGAGGTCGGCGACGACTGGAGGTACGACCCGGCGCGCGGGATGATCTACAGCGTCCGGGCGCGCAAGTCCGGTCAGTACACGCTGGAGACGGTGTTCGACGTGCCGTCCGCGGACACGCTGCGCAAGGCCGCCGGTCCGGTGGACGTCGACCAGTCGTACCTGGAGGCACCGGGCGTCGAGGGCCGGGTGGCGGAGTTGGCGCGGCAGATCGTGAGCGGGCACGACAACCAGTTCGACCAGGCGACCGCGTTGTACCACCACTTCACGGACGGCACGCAGGGCTTCGAGTACACGACGCAGACCTCGAACTCCGACACGTCCGTGGACGCGTTGGAGGACTTCGTGCTCAACGGCAAGAAGGGGTTCTGCGAGCAGTACGCGTCGGCGATGGCGATCATGGCGCGCTCGGTCGGCATGCCCGCGCGGGTGGCGCTCGGCTTCACCGCCGGGTACGCGACCGGTGACGTGCAGACGATCACGTCGCAGGACGCGCACGCGTGGGTCGAGATCTACTTCCCCGGCTACGGCTGGATGACGTTCGACCCCACGCCGCTGTCGGACGGTCGCGGCGTGACCCCGCCGTACATCTCCGGTCTGAACCCGGACGACGAGGAGGACGACCCCAGCGCGGGTGCGACGACGACCACGACCACGACGGTGGCTCCGGGCACTTCGGCGTCGGCGTCGGCCGTGCCGGACGCTCAGGGGCAGGACGGGTCGACCACGACGGAGGAGCCGACGCCGACGTGGCACTACGTGACGCTCGGGGTCGCGGCCCTGATCGCGCTGCTGGCGACGTTGGCCGTGCTGTTCGGCGGTGCGCGGCTGGCGCGGCCGGTGTGGCTGCGCTTGGCGGCGGTGGTGACGGCGTTGGTGGCCGGGGCGGTCACGCTGACGTTGGCCGTGGCGCTGCTGTCGTGGCTGGTGGCGGTGGCGTTGCTGGTGGTGCTGGTGGCGGCGACGCCGGCGGCCGTGCGTGCTTGGCGGCGGCAGCAGCGGTTGCGCGCGGTGGCCGGGCTGGGGCCGGACGCGGCCAGTGCGGCTTGGCAGGAGCTGGTCGCCGAGTCCGTCGACCGGGGTACGCGGGTGCCGAGCACGGAGACCGTGCGGGTGGCCGCGCGGCGGTTGGTGCGGGCGCACAACCTGGACGAGCAGGGGCGGGACGGGCTTCGCGCGGTCGTCGGCGCGGTGGAGCGGTCGTGGTACAGCACTCAGTCGGCAGCAGACCCCTCCCTGCCGGGCGCGGTGGACAACGTCCGCCAAAGCCTGACCCGCAACGCCCCACTCGCCCTGAAGGCCAAGGTCCTCCCCCGGTCCGTGCTCCAACCGAAGCCACCGGCCGACCCGGACTCGGACGAGTGATCTCGGAGCTCTCGGAGCTCTCAGCGGTGTGACGGCCCGAGGGCCGGGGGACAACCACTCCCCCGGCCCTCGCCCTTGCCGCACCTACCCTCGCCAGCGCACTAGCCCACCCCGACGCTCTGACCCTCAACACCCAGCACCACACCGCACACCGGCAGGCCCTCACCCGCGCTCGCCGGTGCGCCGTCGCGTGCTCGACCTGGCCGTCACGGGCGGACCCGACCCACGCGGCAGGGCGTTCCCGGCCAGGCCTGAGCACGCACACGGCCCGCCCCGGAGGTGCCGGGGCGGGCCGTGTGCGTTGTTCAGTCGTGCGGTCGTTCAGTCGGGCTGTCGCGCGGACTACTCGTCCTCGAAACGGCGACGGAAACGTTCTTCCATCTTCTGTGAGAACGAGCTGCGGCTGGGCCGGCTTCCCTCTTCGCTGGGCTCCTCGGCACCCTGGTCACCACGACGCAGCGTCGTCACGGTGAGCAGTACGCCGAAGAACATCAACAGGAAGCCGACCACGCTCACCACCGGGATACCAGCGAGCTTCGGCAACATCACACCCGTCACCAGCAGTGCCACACCCACGGCGAACAACGCGATGCCTTGGATGCGACGCCGTCGGGACGGCTTGCGCAGCTTGGCACCGCGCACAGTGGATGCGAACTTCGGGTCCTCGGCGTAGAGCGCGCGCTCGATCTGGTCGAGCAGTCGCTGCTCGTGCTCGGAGAGTGGCATGGCTCCTCCTCCGGCACAGCGGTCGCGGGCGCCGGGTAATCACGGTTGCCGCCGGTCCCGGCGGACGCCCCGCCCTGGGGGCGTCACAACCAGGATACGATTCGCGAGGCTCGCCGACTACCCAGTCCGTGCCCCTAAGCGGTTCGTTCTGTCACCATCATCCTCACGGGTCAACGGTCAGACCACCGTGAGGTCGTGCAAGTCGCCCGGTGGTCAACTGTCAAGGCCCGAGAAAGCTCCATTGTTCACTCCTCTGCGCGGGTGATCACAGGGCCCCGGCTACCGAACTGTGGCCTGGATCGACCACCAACGCCCGCATCACTCTCCCTCCATCCCACTTTCGGACTTACCCAACTACTTTCTGTAACCGGCCGGATGAACGCCGCACAAGGCCATCCGAGACCAAGATCACAGCCAACCCGCGGCCGCTTGTGCCTCTATCCCCTCCCGCCAGACCTCCCCGGCGGCCGGGTACGGGACCACGAAGCCAACCACCCGCTGGCCCCTCACTCAGCGTCCCCGAAAGATCGCTCCGCGTATCCAGCCGGCATTTGCCAACGGCTTCGACTCCTGCCTCCTCTCTCCGCTAGGCGGTCGCAGGCACTGATCGCTCGGGTTCGGTGGCGGGAGCGGATCGTGGCCCGGCCTGGCTCGGGGTTGGTGGTGGGCGGGTCGATCTCCCGGTTCGGGTGGTGCACGGACTCGGGGCGAGCCGATTCGGGCGGGATGGTTCCTAGATCGGGATCGGGCGCGGCCGGCGCCTCGGCCGGTTGGGGTGGGCCGCGCCAGGGCCGGGCTGGGCGGCCGTCCCAGGGCCGGGCCGGGCGGGTTGTCCGGGCTGGGAGGTGTCCCGGCTGGGCCGTGCCCAGGTGGGGCGGTGTCCGGGCTGGGCGGTTCGGGTGGTGGGCGGAGGCGGTCGAGTGTGGGCGGGCTCCTTTCTTGCCGCATGAGGACGGCGGCCCGGCGGAGGCGGGGCTTCGAGGCTGCGGCTGGGTCGGCCGGCCTGGGCGGTCGGTCGGTCGGTCGGCGGAAGGCTGCGGTTGATGGGTTCGGGCGGAGGTCGGGGTGCTGTCCGGGGTCGAGGTGGGCGCGGTCGGTGGGTGGGCCGGTTTGAGGGCGGAGTGTGGTTGGGGCAGGGGTTGTCGGGGCGGGCGGCGCGGTTAGGGCGGCGCGGTCAGGGCGGGGGTTGGTAGTTGGTGGTGGGGTTGTTGGGGAAGGGGTGGGTTGGGGTTATTCGGGGGCGGGGGCGGGTGGTGGCTTTGGTGGCGGCGGTCAGGAGGTCTTGGGCTACGGAGGTTGGGGATTGGCGGAGGCGGGTTGGGGTGGTGTGCAGGACGGTGGCGCCGGCGGCGGTGAGGAGGTCGGACCTCGGGGTTGGGGTGTTGAACTGCCAGACCAGGGCTCGGTCGTTCCACCAGGCGTCGGCGATGCCCAGGGGGCGGCCGTCAGGTGTGGCCAGGGGGACGCCCCAGGCAGGTGGCGGGAGGGGTAGGTCGTCCAGGACCGCCTTGGCCCAGGCCTGTGGCACCGAGCGGACGCCGTCGACCAGTTCCGAGAGGACCTGCCTGGCCTCTTCGGAACCCCTGGCCAGTGGTCTGAGGTCGGCTACCGGGACGCCGCCGTGGCGGACCACCTCGGTCAGGACGGCGCGGAGGTCGTCACGGCGGTGCAGTGCCCTCGCGGCGTCCACGGCCGCCCTGGCGAGCGGGACCGTCAGGAACCCCCGGCGCAGGACCGGGTCGGGTAAACGGCGGACCCGGGTCAGGCGGACTTTCGCGGCGGGCTCCAGGGCGCGGTTGACCAGGACCTGGACCGGGCCGGTGGCGGGCAGTGCCCGCAGGCCGTGCAGCTGGAGGGCGTCCACACCGGTCAGCAGGGACTGCGGGCCGCCGTAACGCAGGGCCGCGCGCACCAGTTGGGCACGGGTCGGCGGTGTGCGGGCCAAGAGCAGGATGCCGGGCAGGACGTGCTGCCACGGGCCCTGCGGGCGGCAGCGGAGGGCGAGTTCCTCGCTCGGCAGGCCGAGGGCCAGCAACTCCGAGGCGGTGGCGACGCGCTGGGGGAAGAGGCCGCCCAGGGCGTCCAGGTCGATGGTGGTGCGGTTCGTGGTTCGCATGTGTCCACCATCGACGGGTCGGGCGGGGTGGTCGATGGGGAGATCGCGAACTGTGGACAACTCGATGGGCTGTGGATAACTGTCCGACGATCCGGGCGACCCAGACAAAAAGGAGGCCTTCCGCAGACCCGACCGTCTGCGGAAGGCCTCGGAGAACGGCAGCCACCCCTCGTTGGCCGCCGCTTGGTCTACAGGCGGACGAGGTCTTCCTCGTGGATCTCCACGTCCACCTCGCGGCGGACGGAGCGGACCTCGCGCCAGGCGTCGTACACGGCGACCAGGCCGCCCGCGAGGACGAACGAGACGGCGAGCGCGACCACACCGTCGACATCGGACTTGACGATGATCACCACGGCCGCCCAGATCATGACGGCGGTGAAGACGAGGGTGCTGGCGAGGCGCTCGGTGAACCGCCGGCGGGACCTGGCAGGCTCCTCGATGTGGTTCATGACTCCCCCTCTGAGCTCGGCTGATGACTCATTTGTAGAGAGTCGGCAGCCCTGGTTCTGCGTCAGATGACGCACAACGCCGAATCAGTTGGTGAAGTCGTAGAGCCTGCGCACCTCGTGGATGTCGATCTTCCGCCGCCCGGTGCTGATGATGCCCTCCTCGCGCAGCACGCGCAGCACCCGCACGAGCGATTCCCGCGACGTGCCCGCGATGCCCGCGAGGTCCTCCTGGCTCAACGCGATCGCGCCCTGGTCGGCGATCCCGCGTTCCAACGCCATGTCGATCAGCACGGCGGCGACGCGCTGCGTGGCCGTGCCGCTGATCTGCATGCGCTGGCGGTCCGTGTCACGTTGCCGAGCCACCACCACGATCAGCACCGACCACGCGATGCGCGGGTACCGCTGGCACAGGCTCGCGAACGACCCGGCCGACAGCACCAGCGCCCGCACCGCGCCCAGGGCCCGCACCGTCGCCGAACGCGGCCGTCCGTCCACCGCCGAACGCTCACCCACGATGTCACCCGCCCCGCGCACGGCCAGCACCTTCTCGCTGCCGTTCGCCGTGGTCGCGGTCACCCGCAGCAGGCCGCGGCGGACGACCAGCACGTGCCGCGTCACCTCACCCTCGTGGCAGATCACCGAACCGGACGGGTAGTCGCGCTCGACACCCGTCGCGGTGAGCACCTCGTGCTCGGAGGACGTGAGCAGACCCCAGAACCGATCCACGGCTCCACTGTGCCGGGTGATCCACCCGCGGACCCCCGATCAGGCCCGCGACCACCCGAACGGCTCGCTCACGGAGGTCGGGAAGCCGAATCGCCCCGGTCCGGCTTGGGCTCGTTCAGCCCGGACCGGGCCGGTCCCTGGTTCAGCAGCGAGGCCGGGCGGATCGCCGCCGTGCCGAACCTCGACCGCGCCTGGTCGGCCGCCTGCTCCGCCTCGCGCCAGCCGCGCTCCGGCGCGTCGAACATCAACTGCTCGCCGTCGTCGCCCTCGACCAGCTGCTCGATCCGCACCCCGATCAACCGCACCGCGCCCGCCGGCACCTGCTCGTCCAGCAGGGTCGACGCCGTCTTGTAGACCTCCTGCGTCACGTCCGTCGCCACCCGCAGCGTCTTCGACCGGGTGATCGTGGTGAAGTCGGAGAACCGGACCTTGATCGACACCGTGCGCCCGCGCAGCCCCCGCGCCCGCAACGTCGCCGCCGAACGCTCCGACAGCCGCAGCAACTCCCGGCGCAGCAGCTCCCGGTCGAAGTGGTCGACCTCGAAGGTCTCCTCCGCGCCGATCGACTTCTCCCGCGTGGACGGCACCACCGGCCGGTCGTCGTGCCCCCGCGCCAACGCGTGCAGGTGCTCGGCCAACGCCACCCCGATCAGCCTGCGCAGGCGCGGCAACGGCGTCGCGGCCACGTCCGCCACCGTCTCCAGCCCCACCCGGTCCAGGTGCTCGGCCGTCCGCTGACCCACGCCCCACAGCGCCGACACCGGCAACGGGTGCAGGAACGCCAGCACCTCGTCGCGCGGCACGACCATCAGCCCGTCCGGCTTGCACATCCCGGACGCGAGCTTGGCCAGGAACTTCGTCGGCGCCGCGCCCACCGAGCAGGTGATCCCGTGCGCCTGCTCCACCTGCTCGCGGATCAGGTTCGCGATCTGCGCCGGGGTGCGGCGCATCCGCTTCAACGCGCCGCTCACGTCCAGGAACGCCTCGTCCAGGCTCAACGGCTCCACCAGCGGCGTGATGTCGCGGAAGATCGCCATCACCCCGCGCGAGACCTCCTGGTACCGGGCGAAGTTCGGCGACACGAACACCGCGTGCGGCGCGAGCCTGCGCGCGTGCGAGGTCGGCATGGCGGAGCGCACGCCGAACTCGCGGGCGATGTAGTTGGCCGACGCGACCACGCCCCGGTTCGCCGTGCCGCCCACGACCACGGGCTTGCGCGCCAGCTCGGGCCGGTCGCGGATCTCGACCGACGCGTAGAAGGCGTCCATGTCCACGTGCAGCATCGTGCAGCCGGTGTCGTCCGGCCAGACGTCGCCACGGGCTCGGAAGCGATCGACCAGACCGCGCGGCAGGTTGGCGCTACGGCCCACGACCACCCCCGTCCAGAGCCGAACACCCGTTCGAGACTCTACTCCAAGCGGTAGGCCCGCTGCGCGTTCTCCCACCCGATCAGGTGAGCGATCCGTTCCGCGTCCGCCTGGGCCAGAGCATGCTCCCGCAGGCCCGCCGACAGGAAGTCCGAGAGCGCCCGGCGGAAGAACACCGCGCCGAGGTAGTACAGCTCGGCCAGCGCGAACGCGTCGGTGGAGAACAGGAACTTCCCGAACGGCACGATCTCCAGCGCCTCGGTCAGCACCCGCCGAGCCTGGTGCGCCACCGCGTGCGTGGCCAACCCGACGTCCACGAACACGTGCGGGAACACCTGCGCCAGGTACCCGGCGTTGCGGTGGAACGGGTAGTTGTGCAGCAGCATGATCGGCACGCCGAGCGGCGCCGTGGCCCGCAGCAGGTCCGTGAGCAGCAACGGGTCGCACTTGTGCAGCGAGAGGTCCGCGTCGCCGTAGCCGACGTGGAACTGCACGGGCAGCCCGCGGTCGAGCGCCTCCCACACCAGGAACCGGCTGATCACCTCGTCCGCGCACCGGGTCGAGCCGGAGGTCAGCCACCGGTCGGCCGCCGCCACGACGTCGGCGTCCGAGGGCCGTGCCGGGTCCAGTTCCAGCCCCACGCGATAGGCCGCGATCGACTTCGCCGCGACCGCCGGCGACGAGTCCAACACCTCCCGCACCCGCGCCGGGAACCCCGTGGCGCCCTCGGTCACCACGTCCTCCGCCAACCGCTCCAGACGCAGCACGAGATGTTCACGCGAACCGGTGAACGTGCCCGGCCCCGCGAAGCCCTCCGGCCACGTGCCGCGGTCCACCAGGAACGTCGAGATCTCCGCCGCCGACACCAACGTCCGGTTCACCTCGGCCGCACCCAGCGAGCGCCGCCGCGCCAGGTACTCGTCGGCCGGCGCGAGGGGCGGCAGATCCAGCAAAGGCGCACACCAGCGCCGCACCGCGAGCCCCAACGACGAGTCGAACAACGACGTGCCCAAGGGCGACCGGGACCCGGCCTCGGTCAGGTTCGACTCGAAGCCGTCCCGGTCCAGATCGGTACCCAGCACACCGTGGCAGTGGTGGTCCACGAGGCGCAGCGAGGCCACACAAGGCAGCAACTGGTCCACTTGTTGAACAGTAGTGACCTGGTGTAGCCACGCCAGATGGACACAGCCGAGCAGGAGCACCGGCGCGCGCTGGCGGCCGAGCTGGTGGAAGACCTGCTGGAGCAGGACGTGGTGGCGGTCGCGTTGACCTGGGTCGACCACAGCGGCATCACGAGGGTGAAGTCCGTGCCGCTCGCGGGGCTGCCCAGAGCCGCCGCGGACGGCGTCGGCGCGTCGCCGGTGTTCGACGCGTTCCTGCTGGACGACACGATCATCTCCGGGCGGCACGCGGGTGGTCCGGTCGGCGACCTGCGGTTGCGCCCCGACCTGGACCGGCTCACCGTGCTCGCGGGCCAGCCGGGCTGGGCGTGGGCCCCGGCCGACCGCTTCGACCAGCACGGCGAGCCGCACCCGCAGGACGAACGCGGCCTGGCGCGGGCGGTGGCCGACCGGCTCACCGTGCACGGCTACGAGGTCCAAGCGGGCTTCGAGGTGGAGTGGGTCGTCGGCCGGGGCGACACCGACGAGTTCCGGTCCGCCACCACCGGCCCCGCGTACGGCCACGCCCGCCAGGTCGAGCTGTCGGACTACGCGGCGGACCTGCTGTCGGCGTTGGCCGAGCAGGACGTCGAGGTGCTGCAGTTCCACCCCGAGTACGCACCCGGCCAGTTCGAGGTGTCCACCACGCCCGAGGACCCGGTGCACGCGGCGGACACGTCGGTGCTGGTCAGGGAGACGGTCCGGGCCATCACGCTGCGGCACGGCATGCGCGCGTCGTTCTCGCCGAAGGTCACCGCCGACGGCGTGGGCAACGGCGGCCACCTGCACCTGAGCCTGTGGCGTGACGGCCGGAACCTGTTCGACGGCGGTGAGGGCTGGTTCGGGCTGACCGACGACGCCGAGGCGTTCGCCGCGGGCGTGCTGCGGCGGCTGCCCGCGCTGTGCGCGATCGGCGTCCCGTCCGTGGCCGGCTACCTGCGGCTGGTGCCGCACAGCTGGGCGGGCGCGTTCGCCGTGTGGGGCCTGGAGAACCGGGAGGCGGCGCTGCGCCTGGTCGCGGGCCGTGACCTGGAGGTCAAGTGCTACGACCTGGCGGCGAACCCGTACCTCGTGGTGGCGGCCACGATGGCGGCGGGGCTGGCCGGGATCGTGGACCGGGCGCGGCTGCCCGAGCCGGTCGGCGTCGACCCGGCCGGTCTGCCGGACGCCGAGCGCCTGCCGACGTGCCTGGAGGAGGCCGTGGCGGCGTTCGAGGCGGACGAGGTGCTGACCGAGGCGTTCGGCGCGGAGTTCGCCGCGACCATCGTCGACGTGCGGCGCGGCGAGATCGCCCGGTTCGCCGACTGCTCACCGGAGGAGATCGCCGCGCTGACCCGCTGGCGGCACTGAGCGACGGCCCGAGGACCGTCACCCGCCGTGCTGGGCCTCGTCCAACGCCTTGCGCAGCCGGGTCAGGGCGCGGTGCTGGGCGACGCGCACCGCGCCGGGCGTCGACCCGACCGCCACCGCGGTCTCCTCGGCGGACAGGCCGAGGACGACGCGCAGCACCAGGATCTCCCGCTGCCGGTCCGGCAGGACGTCGAGCAGCCGCCCCATCCGCTCGGACAGCTCACCCTGCAACGCCCGCAGCTCGGGTCCCGGCTCGACGCCCGCGCTGTCGGGCAGCTCCGGCACGGACTCGGCCCGGTTGCGCGCCGCCGCGCGGTGCGCGTCGGCGACCTTGTGCGCCGCGATCCCGTACACGAACGCCAAGAACGGCCTGCCCTGCTCCCGGTAGTTGGGCAGCGCCTTCAGCACGGCCAGGCAGACCTCCTGGGCCACGTCCTCCGCCGACGCGGACGACCGCTGGCCGTGCCCGACCCTGGCCCGGCAGTACTTCACGACCGCCGGTCTGATCCGGGCCAGCAACGCCTCGACCGACCGCCGGTCACCGCGGACCGCCCCTTCGACGTACGACTCCGGCCCTCCTTCCCCACGTGCCGGTGAGGAGGACGCCACGTCCTCGCACTGCACGGACACCAACGACCTCCCCGCATCACCGCGAAATCCCGGCACACCCGAAAACCCAACCGCCACTGCTGTCATCACGAGCTCCTCGGCGTCCGCGCGCTGGACGACCATCGGGGGCACATGCGAACGCGACGCCGCTCCCACGCGGGGATGACGCGACTCACAGGAAGTTACCCCGAACGGCCGCGTTTAGACCCCGATCGGCCTAGTCGATCCCCGCTACCGATTGCGCTGGGTGACCAACGGCCGTTCGATCTCGCGTCGGAGCCGGGTCAGCGCCCGGTGCTGCGCGACGCGGACGGCGCCGGGCGTGGCGTCGACGGCGTCGGCGGTCTGGTCGGCGGTGAGCCCCACCACGACCCGCAGCACCAGGATCTCCCGCTGCTTGTCCGGCAGCAGCCGCAGCAGCTCGCCGATCCGCCGCGACAGCTCCACCCGCAACGCCGACTGCTCGGGACCGACGTGCTCGTCGTCCGGTGCGTCGGGCAGCTCGGGCACCGGTTCGGCCCGGTTGCGCAACGCCGCGCGGTGCGCGTCGGCGACCTTGTGCGCCGCGATCCCGTACACGAACGCCAAGAACGGCCGACCGTGGTCCTTGTACGTCGGCAAGGCGGTCAACAGCGCCAGGCACACTTCCTGCGCCACGTCGTCGGCCGACGTGGACGACCGCTCCTGCCTGCCCACGCGGGCGCGGCAGTAGCGCAATACGAGCGGGCGGACGGCGGCCAGCAGCGACGCGACGGCCCGGCGGTCACCGGTGACGGCGGCGCGCACGTGGACGTCCAGGTCCTCGGGCGCGGTCGCGGGCATCAGCCGGCCCCGGCTAAGTGCGGGTCTCCCATGGCGAGTCCTCTGCGGTAGGCGGCGGAAGACTCCGTTCTACCGCACTCAGGCGGGCTTTCGGCCCAGGACGTGCAACCGGGCGGCCACATCGCGCAGCGGCGAGCGGGTCGACGCGGCCAGCTCCAGCTCGGCCAACGCCTCCGCGGCACCCGGGCTGCTCTCCAGCACCGAACCCGGCACCAGGTCCGACACCACGCCGTGGCCCTGGACCAGCTCGACCTTCAGCCCCGCGGCCAGCACCAACGCCTCCAGCCCGACCACGTCGAACCGGCGCAGCAGGGGGTCGCGGGTGCCGGCGAGCTGACCGGCCTCGTCGTCCAACAGCCGGCGCGCGTCGACCAGCCGACCGGCGATCGCCCGGTGCAGCACGGCCGCGTACCGGTTCGCCACCAGCAGCGACACCGCGCCACCCGGGGTCGCGGCGGCGGCCAGCGCGGCCAGTGCGGCACCGGCGTCGTCCACGACCTCCAGCAGCCCGTGCCCCAGCACGAGGTCTGCCGAGCCGTCCCGGTCCAACGCGTCGGTGTCGCCCTGGATCGCGGTGACCCGGTCCAGCACGCCTTCGTCGGCCGCACGGCGGTGCAACGTCGCCAGCGCGTCCGGGCTCGGGTCGATGACGGTCACCGAGCACCCGGCCACGGCCAGCGGCACGGCCCACACGCCGCTGCCACCGCCGACGTCGAGCACGCGCGGCGGTTCACCGCCCCGGCGGTCGCGCGCGGCGGCCAGCTCGGCGTCGAGCACCCTGTGTACGGCGTCCGGTCGCATGGACGTAGAGCGTAAGGGCCGTAGGCTGCACTACGTGCATACGGTGGCGGTGCTCAGCCTCAAGGGTGGCGTTGGGAAGACGACGGTCGCGCTCGGTCTGGCGTCGGCGGCGCTGCGGCGCGGTGTCCGCACGCTGGTCATCGACCTCGATCCGCAGTGCAACGCCACCTCGACGCTGGAACCCGACGAGACCGAGGCCAGCATCTACGACGTGCTCCAGGATCCGAGCCGCGACACGCTGGACAAGGCGATCGCGCCCAGCGCGTGGGGCGACGGCGTGGACGTGCTGGCCGGTTCGGAGGACGCGGAGTCGCTGAACCACCCCGACCCGGGCGAGACGCGGCTCGGCAGGCTGCGCGAGGCGTTGCGGCTGTTGCAGGACGACGAGGAGCCCTACCAGTTGGTGCTGCTGGACTGCCCGCCGTCGCTGGGTCAGCTGACCCGGTCGGCGCTGGTCGCGGCGGACCGCGCGCTGCTGGTGACCGAGCCCACCATGTTCGCGGTGGCGGGCGTGCAGCGGGCGTTCGAGGCGGTGCAGGCCGAGCGTGAGCACAACGAGGACCTGCAGCCGTTGGGCGTGGTGGTGAACCGGGTGCGGCCGAGGTCGCACGAGCACCAGTTCCGCATCGAGGAGCTGCGCGACATCTTCGGGCCGCTGGTGATGCCGGTGGCGTTGCCGGACCGGCTCGCGGTGCAGCAGGCGCAGGGCGCGTGCATGCCGATCCACGAGTGGGGCACGCCGGGCGCCCGCGAGGTGGCGTTGGCGTTCAACCTGCTGCTGGCGCGGGTCCTGCGGATCAGCCGGAGCAGACGTCGGGCCGTGCACCACGACTTCGACGACGAGGAGATCGAGGAAGCGGTGGACGCGTGAGCGGGCTCCGTGCCCGAGGGTGACACCGTCTTCCTGGCCGGGCACCGCCTGAACGAGGCGCTGGCCGGCCGCACGCTCGTGCGCGGCGAGCTCCGCCACCCCAAGTGGGCCACCGCCGACCTGAGCGGGCGGGACGTGTTGGAGGTGCGTTCGGTCGGCAAGCACCTGTTCACCCGGTTCTCCGGCGACCTGAGCCTGCACAGCCACTTCCGGATGGACGGCGCGTGGCACCTCTACCGACCCGGCGAGCGCTGGAAGCGGCCGGGCCACCAGGTACGGGCGCTGCTGGAGGTGCCGGACCGGGTGGCGGTGGGGTTCGCGCTGCACGACCTGGAGCTGCTGCCGACCGACCAGGAGTCGCGGCTGGTCGGGCACCTGGGGCCGGACCTGCTGGGCGACTGGGACGACTCACGGGCCGCCGAGGCGGTCGCGCGGCTGGTCGCGGACCCGGACCGGGAGCTGGGGCTGGCCCTGCTGGACCAGCGGGTCGTGGCGGGTGTGGGGAACCTCTACAAGGCCGAGGTGTGCTTCCTGCTCGGCGTCTCGCCGTGGAGCCCGGTGTCGGCGGTGGACCCGGCGGAGGCGGTGCGGCTGGCGCGCAAGCTGCTGCTGGCCAACGCGTGGCGCCCGGAGCAGAACACCACCGGTCTGATGGGGCGTGGCCGGCAGCACTGGGTGTTCGAACGGGGCGGCAAGCCGTGCCTGCGCTGCGGGACGAGGGTGCGCGTCGGCGGGCAGGGCGCGGGCGTGCTGGAGCGTCCCGCGTACTGGTGCCCGCGCTGCCAGCCAGGGCCGATCGCTTAGTGTTACCGCCGTGGTCTACAAGAGCGTGGTGCGCAAGGCGTTGTTCCGGATGCACGGCGGGGACGCGGAGCGGGTCCACGAGACCACCCTCGGCGCGCTGGAGAAGCTGAACCCGGCGGCGAAGCTGGTGAAGCGCAGGCTGGCCGGTGGGCGCACGGTCTTCGGCGTGCGGTTCCCCAACCCGGTCGGCCTGGCCGCGGGCCTGGACAAGAACGGCCGGGCACTGCACGCGTGGGGCGCGCTCGGGTTCGGGTTCGTCGAGGTCGGCACGGTCACCCGGCACGCGCAGCCGGGCAACCCGAAGCCGCGCCTGTTCCGGTTGCGCGACAGCGAGGCGATCATCAACCGGATGGGCTTCAACAACGACGGCGCGCTGGAGCTGGCCAACCGGCTCGACCGCCTCGGCCCGCTGTCCGTGCCGCTGGGCATCAGCCTGGGCAAGTCCAAGGTCACGCCGGTCGAGGAGGCGGTGGAGGACTACCGGACGTCCCTGCGCGCGCTCTACCGGCACGGCGACTACTTCGCGATCAACATCAGCTCGCCCAACACGCCGGGCTTGCGCAGCCTGCAGGACCGCGGCGCGTTGACCGAGCTGCTGTCCGCCCTCAACGCCACCGCACGCGACCTGGCCGGGTCCGAGCCGGTCAAGCCGATCCTGGTCAAGATCGCGCCCGACCTGACCGACCCCGCGATCGCGGAACTGCTGGAGGTGTGCGCCGCGCACGAGGTCAGCGGGCTGATCGCGACCAACACGACGTTGTCGCGCGACGGCCTGGCGCCGGCCGATCGGCGACTGGCGGGCGAGGCGGGCGGGCTGAGCGGCAGGCCGTTGACCGAACGGGCGCGCGAGGTGGTCCGTTTCGTCAGCCGGGAGACCGACGGCCGGCTGCCGATCATCGGCGTCGGCGGCATCGCGAGCCCGGACGACGCCAAGCGGATGCTGGACGCGGGCGCGAGCCTGATCCAGCTCTACACCGGGTTCATCTACGAAGGCCCGGGTCTGGTCCGCCGGATCAACCGCGCGCTGTGCTGAGTGGCCGCTGCTCCGCAGACGGCGGGCTCGGTCGCCTGGAAGTCGACCTCGCGAGGTGGCTCAGCTGTGGCGGGCGGTCCGCAGCCAGCGCAGCACCGGGTGCAGGATCACCACCAGCAGCGAGCCCCAGACCAGGCCGCCCAGTTCCATGTCGCCCAGCTCCAAGGTCAGGTCGCCCACGCCGGCGACCAGGGCGGCGCCGCCGACCAGCGCGTTGCCCGGGTTGGTCAGGTCGACCCGGTTGTCCATCCACACCCGCACGCCGACCAGGCTGATCAGGCCCAACAGCACCAGCGTGGCGCCGCCGACCACACCCGCCGGGATGGTCGCGAGCACGGCGGTGACCTTCGGCGAGAACGCCATCAGCACCGCGGCCACCCCGGTCACCGCGTACGCGGCGGTGGAGAAGACCTTGGTCACGCCCATCACGCCGATGTTCTCGGAGTACGTGGTGGTGCCCGACCCGCCGCCGAAACCGGCCAGCGCGGTGGACACGCCGTTGGCGATGATCGAGTCGCCGACGTTGCCGTCGAGGTTGCGGCCGGTCAGCGCGCCGATCGCCTTGACGTGGCCGACGTTCTCCGCGACCAGCACGATCACCACCGGCAGCATCAGCAGCGTGACCGTCGGCCGCAGTTCCGGCGCGTGGAACTCGGGCAGCCCGAACCACGCGGCACGGCCCACCGCAGCCGTGTCGACCAGGTCGAGCCAGAAGCCGAGCGCCCACCCGACGACCACGCCGATGAGCACGGAGAAGCGGAACGACAGGCCGCGGCCGAGCACGCCGCACAGCAGGATGATGCCCATCGTGACCACGGCGGGCAGCGGCTGCTGCGCGAACGAGTCGGTGGCCCGGTGCGACAGGTTGAGGCCGATCAGCACGACCACCGCACCGGTCACCACCGGCGGCATCACGGCCTCCAGCAGCCGCACGCCCAGCGCCTTCACCGCGACCCCGATGATGATCACCAGCAGGCCGGCCGCGAGCACGCCGCCGAGCTGCGCGGCGATGCCCTCGTCGCGGGCGGCCGACAGCGGCGCGATGAACGCGAACGACGCGCCGAGGTAGCTGGGCACGCGGTTGCGGGTGATCAGCAGGAACAGCAACGTGCCGACACCGGAGAACAGGAGCGTGGTGCTCACCGGGAGGCCGGTGGTGGCGGGGACGAGGATCGTGGCGCCTGCCATGGCGACCAGGTGCTGGACGCCGAAACCGATGGTGCGCGGCCAGCTCAGCCGCTCCTGCGGCGCGATGGCGTCGCCATCGGTGGGGCGGCCATCACCGCGCACGGTCCACAACGCCACTCAATGACCTCCCCGGCGACCAGGACGGACCACGCTGTCCGACCCAGGGATCCTGCCACGCCAAGTAGTGGCTGCGGCTATATAACGGTCTGATAATCACACGATCGCAGCAGCGTGCGCCACTGCGGCTGCGAGGTCAGCCCAACTCCGCTACGCAACGTGACGTAATCCCGGTTCGTGCAGATGGCCGCGCGACGGCTGCGGAAATCCGCAGGGGGCGTCAGCGCGACAGTTCACGCAACGCCGAGGCGAGGCTCGCCAGGTGGTCCGTCGCGTCACCCAGCACCTGCCGGGGGTTGGACGCGGTGCTCTCGGCGAGCACCCGACCCGCCGCGGCGACCAGGCCGCAGTAGCCGTCCACGCCCTCGTCCAGCTGGGCCCGCAGTCTTCGCACCCCTTCGACCAGCGGGGCGCGGTCCAGCGGCGGCGCGGTGTCACGCGCCCGTTCGACGGCCTGCAGCTGGTGGGACACGGCCCGGATCGCGGACGCGGCCTCGGCGCCGGTGGCGCGGGCCTGCTCGACCGAGTCGGTGGGGATGGACGTCAACGCCGCCGAGTCGAGCTGGTGCAGCAGCTCCCGCAACGTGTCCTCGGCGTCCTCCAGCCGTTCCATCGGCTGACGCGCCGCCGAGGACCGGGCGGGCAGCGGTACGCGCACCGGAGCGGCCTGCAGCTGCCGCCGTTCGGCGTCGATGCCCCTCATCTTGATGTTCGTGCGCACGGCCAGCACCGACGAGCCGGCGAAACCCAGGGCGGCGACGACACCGACCCCGGGAGCGATCACACCCAGGATGGCGAGCGTGCCGACGGTCGTGAGCAGGGCCAGCACGATCAGCCAGAAGGTGAGCACGCGGCTCGACCGGCGATAGCGCCGATCGAGCTTCGCGCGCGGGTCGTTCCAGGCGGCGTACCGCCGTTTCACCTGGTCCGCGAGTTGCCCTTGGAGCTGGCCGCCGACGATCTGGGCGATCTCGCC
The DNA here is from genome assembly GCF_003014735.1 of Saccharothrix carnea. GTDB lineage: Bacteria > Actinomycetota > Actinomycetes > Mycobacteriales > Pseudonocardiaceae > Actinosynnema > Actinosynnema carneum. Next base: position 271,672 of record NZ_PYAX01000001.1, read on the forward strand.
GGCCACCTTCCTCGGTTCCATCGCGGACACCACCCTCTCAGCCCTGGCTCGCCGGCGGGTTCTGCTGCATCTGCTGGGTCGGCTGCGCCTGCGTCTGCTGCACCCGTTGCTGGATCTCCTGCTGGATGCTCGCGCTCGCGCTGGCCGGCTGACCGCTCGTCACCTCGCCGGCGACCTTGCCGCCCGCCATCGAGGCCCGGATCTGATCCAACCGCGACTGGCCCGCCATCTCGGTGGTCGACTGCTGGACCTCCAGCATCCGGCCCTGCACCGAGTTCTGCGCCAGCTCCGCCGAACCGAGCGCGGTGGTGTACCGCTTCTCGATCTTGTCGCGGACCTCCTCCAGCGACGGCGTGTTGCCCGGCGCGGCCAGCTCGGTCATCTGGCGCAGCGAGTGGGACACCTGCTCCTGCATCTTGGCCTGCTCGAGCTGGCTGAGCAGCTTGGTGCGCTCGGCGAGCTTGTTCTGCAGGACCATCGCGTTGCGCTCGACCGCCTGCTTGGCCTGCGTCGCCGCCTGCAACGCCTGGTCGTGCAGCGTCTTGAGGTCCTCGATGCTCTGCTCCGCGGTCACCAACTGGGTGGCGAAGCCCTGCGCGGCGTTCTCGAACTGCGTCGCCCGCTGCTCATCGCCCTTGGCGCGCGCCTCGTCGGCGAGCACGAGCGCCTGGCGTGCGGATGCCTGGAGCTTCTCCACTTCGCCGAGCTGGCGGTTGAGCTTCATCTCGAGCTGGCGCTGGTTGCCGATCACCGCGGCGGCCTGCTGGGACAGCGCCTGGTGCTGCCGCTGTGCCTCCTCGATGGCCTGCTGGATCTGCACCTTCGGGTCGGCGTGCTCGTCGATCTTGGACGAAAAAGCCGCCATGAAGTACTTCCATGCCTTCACGAAAGGGTTGGCCATCTCCTACGCCTGCCTTCTCCGCACTTCCCTGGCTCGCGCTCGTGATTGGCAACGACCCGGTGCCGGTGTTGGTTCCATCGTGTCAGTTGTCCCGCGCTGCTTCCACCGACCTGGGGAGATATCCGGGATCACCCTGAGTCACCCCCAGACTTTCGTCGGCATGGTCATCCTGCCCGCCCGCGATCGGGGGCACGCGGCGACCCCGTGCGCGTTTGCCAAGTCGTTGCAAGCGCCGAAAGCCGAGCCGGTCGGACCGGCTCGGCTCTGGCACGTGTGCGCTGGGGTTACGCCGCCACCACCGCGTTGCGCGGCTTGCTGATCGAGGTCGACAGCCGGTGCGTCAGCATCGGCTGCAGCCGCAGGTCGGACAGGTCGTTGCCGATCACCGCGGGCACCATGGTGCCGCCTTCCAGACCCGCCGACGCAGACGCGGGCGCCCGTTCGGTGAGCTCGGCTGGGGTCGGCACGGGCTGCGTGACGGCGCCGATGTCCGAGGCGACCAGGTGCAGCAACTCCGACAGGGGCAGGTCCAACGCCTCGCAGATCGCGGCCAACAGCTCGCTGGACGCCTCCTTGCGGCCACGCTCCACCTCGGAGAGGTACCCCAGGCTGACGCGGGCGGTCCTGGAGACCTCGCGCAGCGTGCGGCGTTGGGTGGTGCGGGCATGGCGGAGCCGATCACCGATCGCCTCGCGTAGCAGCACGGTCATCGCGCGCCTCCTTCCGGCCGGCCGTGCCACCACGTTACCGACCCGTCCCGTCGACGGGCAGCGACTTCCCGACACGTCCGCCAAGGGCGAACGAGTGAACTCGGCGGTAAGTTCCCGCGTGCGTGTCCGGACGTGACGGGGAACTCGCTGCTCACGTCACTCGACGGGGATCTTGAGGTGGTCGAGCAGGAGGTCGAGCACCGCCGTCGTCGAACTCTTGCGGACTTCGTCACGGTCACCACCGAGAGTGAGCGTTTCGACGGTCGACCCGGACGGACCGGACAAACCGATGTGGACGGTGCCGGGCGGGACGCCGTCCTGCGGGTCGGGGCCCGCCACGCCGGTCAGCCCGAGGCCCCACGTCGCGCCGCAGCGCTCGCGTGCGCCCTCGGCGAGCTGCCGGGCCACCTCGGGGTGCACGGCGCCGTGCTCGGCCAGCAGCGCCGCGTCCACGCCCGCGAGGGTGTGCTTGAGGTCCGTGGCGTACACCACCAGGCCGCCGCGCACCACGGCGCTGGAGCCGGGTACGGAGGTCAGCTCGGCGGTCACCAGGCCCGCGGTCAGGGACTCGGCCGTGGCGACCGTCTCACCGCGTGCCTTGAGGGCGTGGACGACGTCCTGAGCGCTCACGCGGCCCTGAGTGCTCAAGTGCCCGCCACCGCGCGCTTGCCCCTGGCCCGGAGCCGGAAGGCGCGGATGACGTAGTCGACGCCCGTGACGACGGTCAGCACCACGGCCGCGCCCATCGTGGCCACCGACACCGCGTCCAGCCAGGACGGCAGCGGCAGCACGTACAGGCCGATGGCGACGATCTGCACGAGCGTCTTGGCCTTGCCGCCGCGGCTGGCCGGGATCACGCCGTGCCGGATGACCCAGAAGCGCAGCAGCGTCACGCCCAGCTCGCGGACCGCGATGACGATCGTCACCCACCACGGCAGCTCGCCGAGCAGGCTCAGGCCCACCAGCGCGGCACCGGTCAGCGCCTTGTCCGCGATCGGGTCGGCGATCTTGCCGAAGTCGGTGATCAGCCCGTGCTTGCGGGCCAGGTTGCCGTCGATGTGGTCGGTGACCGACGCCACCGCGAACACGCCGAACGCGGCCAGCCGCCACCACGGCTGGTGGCCGTCCTCGGCGAACAGGAGGTAGAGGAACACCGGCACGAGCACCAGCCGGGACATCGTCAGCACGTTGGCGATGTTCAGCACCGGCACGCGCGCGGGTTCGGTCACCTCGGGAGCACCTCGATCGCGGAGACGACCAGGTCGACGCCCTCGGACTCGTCGACCCGGCAGCGGACCAGATCGCCGACCTTCAGGCCGTCTGCGTTGGTGATGACGCACTCGCCGTCGACCTCGGGCGCCTGGTGGGCGGCACGGCCGACGCAGTCGTTCTCGTCGTCCTCCTCGGTCTCGACCAGGACGACGACCTCCTCGCCCACGCGCTCCTCGGCGCGCTGGGACGTGAGCTCCTCGACCAGGTTGGAGATGCGGGCGACGCGCTCGGCGATGGTGTCGGCGTCCAGCTTGTCGGGCAGGCCCTCGGCCTCGGTGCCGTCCTCGTCGGAGTAGCCGAACACGCCGACCGCGTCCAGCCGGGCGGCGGTGAGGAAGCGCTCCAGCTCGGCCACGTCGTCCTCGGTCTCGCCGGGGAAGCCGACGATGACGTTGCTGCGGATGCCCGCGCGCGGCGAGAGGGAGCGGATCTGCTCGACCAGGCCCAGGAACGACTCGGTGGAGCCGAACCGGCGCATCCGGCGCAGCACGGGCTCGCTGGAGTGCTGGAAGGACATGTCGAAGTAGTCGGCGACGCCGTCGGTGGTGGCGATGGCCTTGACCAGCGTGGGCTTGGTCTCGGCCGGCTGCAGGTAGGAGACGCGGACGCGGTCGATGCCGGGCACCTTCGCCAGCCGCTGGAGCAGCAGTTCCAGGCCGCCCAGCTCGCGGGGCAGGTCCTTGGCGTAGGAGGTGGAGTTCTCGGAGACCAGGAACACCTCGCGGACGCCCTGCTCGGCCAGCCACATCGCCTCGGCCACCACCTCGTCCGGGTGGCGGGACACGAACGCGCCGCGGAACGACGGGATCGCGCAGAACGAGCAGCGGCGGTCGCAGCCGGAGGCGATCTTCAGCGGTGCGACGGGCGTGTCCGCCAGGCGGGTGCGCAGCACGCGCGGGCCCCAGCCGTGCCCCGGGACCTGCACCTCTTCGGCCGCCTTGGGCCGCTGCACGGGCGTGAGCGGCAGGAGGGTGCGGCGGTCGACCGGCTTGTGGGACTCGATGCTCTGACCGGCCAGGACGTCGTCCAGGCGGTCGGCGAGGTCGGTGTAGTGGTCGAACCCCAGCACGGCGTTCGCCTCCGGGAGGCTGTCGGCCAGCTCGGCACCGTACCGCTCGGCCATGCACCCGACCGCGACCACCTTCGCGCCGCTGTCGGCGGCGGCGAGGAGCGTGTCCACGGAGTCCTTCTTGGCGGACTCGACGAAGCCGCACGTGTTGACCACGACCACGTCGGCCTCGTCGTCGACCAACTCCCACCCGCCTGCCGTGAGGCGGCCGGCGAGCTCTTCGGAGTCGACTTCGTTGCGGGCGCACCCGAGGGTCAGCATGGCGACGCGCTTGGACGTGGAGGGGGAAGACACGGTGCTCAGCGTAACCGGCGCTTCCCCTTCTCCTGTCCGCCCGTGCGGTGTGCGCGGTCCAGGTCAGGCGTGGAGCACCGAGTGGACGAGACGGCCGACACCCGTGGCCGGGTTGTCCGGCCCGAGGAGAGCGGCGCGATAGTCGGCGAGGTGCGCTCGGTGGTCCGCGAAGTGCAGGAGGAGCCACAGTTCGGAGCACGGGTTCCGCACGGCGAGGTTCACCTTGGCGCTGTCGGCTTCCTCGACGGCGGCGGCGACGTCGAAGTTGTCGACATCGACCACGCACCAGACGTCTGCGACGTTCTCACGCCCGAGTACCGGCGACGCTGTCTCGTACGGCACTGATGAAATTTTCTTCGCCGACGTGCGGAACAGCGCCGTACTGCCCGGCCAGGTAGCGCCGTTCGAGATTGTCCTCCCGGCGGGGTTTGAAATCGGACAGCGGGTAGAGGGTGCTCGCCCCGTCTTTGCCCTTCTCCACGAACCAGACTTCGTCCCGGTCCAAAACCTCATCTGCCAAGGGTGGGTGCAGCAAGGTCGCGTCGTGCGTGGTGAAGATGAGCTGCCCGTTGCCGGCGTTCGTGTCCGGATCGTTGAACAGGGCGATGAGCCGTGCGGACAGCAGGGAGTGCAAGCTCGCGTCGATCTCCTCGACCACCAGGACGCCACCCTCGCTCAGCACGAGCAACACCGAAGGAAGCAGGCCTAGCCAAGATCGAGTGCCCGCCGACTCCTCGCTCAACACGAAGCCCACCCCACCGTAGGAGAAGTGGAGCCCCTGCCGCGGGGTGAGGACGACCTCCTCGATTCCGGCGTCCGCCGCAACTCGAAGAGTCGACCGACGTCGGAGCCATTCCGCTGCAGGAAGGCCACTACCTCCTGCCAAACCTGAAGCTCCGGAGCATCAGACACCTCTGATAGCGCGTTTCGACCCCGTTCTTTGCAAGTAAACCGCACGGAAGCGGCGCTAGCGGTCTGCGAAGACAGGTTCCACCGTGCCGACCGCCGAGTGAGACGCGGTGGCGGCCGAAGGTTACGTTTGCACCGTGAACGACTCGATCAACGTGCGTCGCGCCCGCACCGGCGACGTTCGGGCGATGAAGGCCCTCATCGACGCCTACGCCGGCAAGGTGCTGCTGGCCAAGCCGCTCGTCACGCTGTTCGAGGACATCCAGGAGTTCTGGGTCGCCGAAGAGGACGGCGTGGTGCTCGGGTGTGGTGCGCTGCACGTGCTGTGGGAGGACCTGGCCGAGATCCGGTCGGTGGCGGTGTCGCCGCAGGCGTTGGGGCGGGGCATCGGGCACCGGATCGTGCACCGGTTGATCGAGACGGCTCGTGAGCTGCAGTTGGAGCGGCTGTTCGTGCTGACGTTCGAGACCGAGTTCTTCGGCAGGCACGGGTTCGTGGAGATCGACGGCACGCCGGTCTCCCCCGAGGTGTACGAGGAGATCATGCGGTCGGCCGACGAGGGTGTCGCGGAGTTCCTCGACCTCTCGTACGTGAAGCCGAACACCCTGGGGAACTCGCGCATGCTGCTGCACCTGTAACTCTTCGAGTAAAAACTCGAAGAGTGTTGACTCAAAGAACCTCGAGCCGCCAAGATCGGCGACGTGGAGCAGTTGACGGTCGACGAGCTGGCGGTCCGGGTCGGCCTGCCCGGCAGCACCATCCGCATGTACCAGACCAAGGGCGTGCTGCACCCGCCCCGCCGGCAGGGACGGGTCGCCTACTACGACGCCTCCCACCTGGAACGCCTCACGCTCGTCCAACGCCTGCAGTCGCGCGGCTTCTCGCTGCCCGCCATCGCCGAACTGGTGAAGGCGCGCGAGAAGGGCGCGAGCGTCGCGGCGGTGCTGGGCGTCGGCGAGGCGGAAGGCCCGGACGACTGGGTACGGATCAAGGTCCGCGACATCAGCCACCTGGTCCCGCTGGGCGACATCCGGCCGCGCGTCCTGCGCCGGGCCCTGCAGCTCGGCCTGGTCCGCTGGCGCCGCGGCTGGCCGCACGTCCGCCGCTGGGCGCTGGAGGCGGGCAACCGGCTCGCCGCGCTGTCCGTCCCGAGCGACGACGTGCTGGACAAGTTCGCGAACCTGCGCACCGCCACCGACGCCATCGCGGCCGACTTCGTGGAGGTCTTCGAACGCCGGCTGTGGCCGCAACTGGCGGACAACGCCGACCAGGACGACCAACTGGACCGGATGCGCGCCCTGCTCGTGGAGCTGACCTACACCGCCGAGACGGTGGTCATCGGCACGTTGCGCGAGTCCATCCGCGAGGCCGCCGAGGAGTTCGCCCGCCGCCACCAACTGCTGCCGAGCGACGACTTCCAGCCCGCCTGGGTGGAGGAACCGGTGCCCATCGCCGAACGTCTCATCGAGACCGATGAGGACGACGAGTTCCCCGACGAGCCGACGATCCGGCGGTTCCTCGACCGGGGTGACGACCACGACGAGCCGATCAGGTGACCGCGCTCGTGCCCGCCCCGGCCCGGTGCGCCCGGGTGCGGGACGAGGGTGTGGTCCTGCACTCCGTCGCCCCTGATGTGCCCAGCGTCGAAGCGCGGGTGCCGGTCGGGCGGTTCGAGCCGGTGCGGAGGGGTTCGGCTCGCCCGCTCGACCCGGAACGGCTCATCGCGCCGGTCCGCGAGCACCCTCGGTGGCTGGGCGCGCCGCGCCCGGTGGGCCTGCCCGTGCCGGACGTGCCGCTGAACGTCGGCGTGCGCGTCTTCGGCACGGGGCCCGCCGGGCTCGGCGACCACCACGCGGCGTCACCCAGGGGCGCAAGCGCTTGCCTCGGCGGATTGGCCGAGTCCACCTACGCAGGGAGGGCGGAGGCGTGATCGCACTGATCGGAGCACTGGTAGGTCTGCGCGCGGGGTACCGGTACGACCGCTCGATCGGCAGGCACCCGTTGCGGTCGGGGGTGAAGCGGCTGGTGTTCTGGGCGCTGTTGTTCGTCGCCGAGTGCCTCGTGGTGCCGCAGCTGGCCGTGGCGGTCGGCCCGGTGGTGGTCCTGGTGGTCTTCGCGTACGTGATGGCGGTGGGTCTGGCCGGGCCGTGGGTGTCCGAGTACTACCGCAGGCGTGCGGCCTGATCACGCCCCAGGACGCCGGACTGGCTGCGGCTGCGCGAAGTCCCGGCCGCTGACGCCGAACCGGCGGTGGTGTCGGTGCTCGTCCTGCCGGACGTGCCGGTGTTGGTCGGGTTCGGGCAGTGCGGTGCGTGGTTCGGCCTTCTCGAAGCAGGCAAGACGGCGCAGTCGGTCTGCCTCCGACTGGCTCAGCGGATACCTGCCGGCCGGCGCGGCGGAGGCCGATGTGTTGGCGTTGCTGGAATTGCGCGGTCAGCCGGTCCGGTCGACGGCCGGGATCGCGTGCGGTGCAACGTTCACCCGTCGTTGACGCGGTATGAGCCGATCGGGGCTGTTGTGCGTTGATCTCCGGCCGGTAAGAACCCCTCAAGCCCGAAAACCGAGGGGAACAACCGTGCTCGTGAAATCCCTGCGCAACGCTTTCGCCGTCGTGGTCGCCTCGCTCGCCCTGCTGGTCGGCGCCGGTGCCGGCGTCGGCCAGGCGGCCATCAACGCGCCCGCCGTGACCGACGACTACCTCTTCAGCAAGTCCCTGTCCCAGTTCAGCTCGCTGCGGGCGCAGCGGCCGTACAGCACCCAGCTCGACTGGTCGTCGGACGGCTGCTCGTGGTCGCCGGACAACCCGTTCGGGTTCAAGTTCCTGCCCGCCTGCCACCGGCACGACTTCGGTTACCGCAACTACAAGCGGCAGGGCCGGTTCAACGAGACGACCCGGCTGCGGATCGACAACAACTTCAAGTCCGACCTGTACCACCAGTGCGCGGGCAACTGGTCCTGCAACCGCACGGCCGACCTGTACTACCAGGCCGTGCGCGAGTTCGGCGCCAGCTGACGGTCGCGGTCGACCGCTTCGCGGGGGCCCAGGCCGAGTGCCTCTCGGCCGGGCCGCCGCGAAGTCCTCAGGTCGTGATCGAGAAGCTGTTCGACACGAAGTCCATGCCGCCCGACGACGACGTGATCTCGAACCCGAACTGCACGTCGCCCACGGTCACGTCGCCGTACCACCCGCGCGCGCCGATCCACTTCAGCACCGCCAGCACGTCGACCGTGCCCGAGTTCGTGTTGCCCGTCCGCACGAACGAGAACACGGCGTTGGAGCCGTTGGAACCCCGGTACACGTCCCACGTGTGACCCCCGACCGACACGGTGGTCTGCCTGGACCCGATAGGCCCGACCGCGCCCTGCTTGTTCATCCAGATCATGATCTCGTAAGCGTGGTTGTCGGCCCAGATGTCATATGCCGTCGCATAGGCGCCCGACCCCGGCCGGGTCACGTTGAACGAACTCGAAAGCCTGCTCAACCCGCTCAGCTTCCGGTTCACGGCCTTCGCCGAGTGCGGGTAGGACTTGACGCCGCCGGTGTTCGGGTGGTTGGCCCACACACCCCAGTTGCTGTAGGAGTTGGCCCAGATCCCCTGGTGACCGGCGCCCGAGCCCCAGATGTTGTTGCGGACGGTGTACCCGCCGTTGGACCACGTGGCCCACTGGTCGCTGGACGACCAGGTCGCGGCGTGCGCGACACCGGTCGCTCCGAGCAGGGACCCCACCAACGCGACCGCGATCACGGCCGAGCGCATCCTGTTCATGGCGCTTCTTCCCGGGCAACGCTGCCCACTTCGGCACACCGGTGTCGAATCGCTTCGAAACGCGGTGCGCGGGATACCTGGCGACGCGGCGGTGGATGACCCGACTATCGCAGCACAATGCGCGCCGGGTCAACGCCCGACGTATTCGACTGATTCGACCGCACCATTCGACCGACTATTCGACACCCATTCCGGGGTGAAAGGCGGTCAGTCGTCGTCCCCGTCGTCGTCCGGCCCGGAGCCGCCTCGGATCAGGTAGACGACCGAGTCCAGCTCGTCCGGCTTGATCAGCACCTCGCGAGCCTTGGAGCCCTCCGAAGGGCCGACGACACCGCGCGTCTCCAGCAGGTCCATCAGCCGACCGGCCTTGGCGAAGCCGACCCGCAGCTTGCGCTGCAGCATCGACGTCGAGCCGAACTGCGAGGTGACGATCAGCTCGGCCGCCTGGATCAGCAGCTCCAGGTCGTCGCCGATGTCGGCGTCGATCTCCTTCTTCTCGCCCGCCTTCGCCGCCGTGACGCCATCGGTGTACTCGGGCTGCGCCTGGTCCTTGGTGAAGTTGACGATCTCGGAGATCTCGTCGTCGCCGACGTACGCGCCCTGGACGCGCACCGGCTTCGAGGCGCCCATCGGCAGGTACAGGCCGTCGCCCATGCCGATCAGCTTCTCCGCGCCCGGCTGGTCCAGGATGACCCGCGAGTCGGTCAGCGAGGACGTGGCGAACGCCAGCCTGGACGGCACGTTCGTCTTGATCAGACCGGTCACCACGTCCACCGAAGGCCGCTGCGTCGCCAGCACCAGGTGGATGCCCGCCGCACGCGCCTTCTGCGTGATCCGCACGATCGCGTCCTCGACGTCGCGCGGCGCGGTCATCATCAGGTCGGCCAGCTCGTCGACGATCGCCATGATGTACGGGTACGGCCGGTAGACGCGTTCGCTCCCGGGCGGCGCGGAGATCTCGCCGGACCGCACCTTCCGGTTGAAGTCGTCGATGTGGCGCACCCGGTTGACCTGCATGTCCTGGTAGCGCTGCTCCATCTCCTCGACCAGCCAGGCCAGCGCGGCGGCGGCCTTCTTCGGCTGGGTGATGATGGGCGTGATCAGGTGCGGGATGCCCTCGTACGGCGTCAGCTCGACCATCTTCGGGTCGATCAGGATCATCCGGACCTCGTCCGGCGTGGCGCGCGCCAGCAGGGACACCAGCATCGAGTTCACGAAGCTCGACTTGCCCGAACCCGTGGAGCCCGCGACCAGCAGGTGCGGCATCTTGGTCAGGTTCGCGGTGACGAAGTGGCCCTCGATGTCCTTGCCCAGCCCGATGACCATCGGGTGGTTGTCCTTGACCGTGGACGGCGAGCGCAGCACGTCGCCCAGCCGCACCATCTCGCGGTCGCTGTTGGGCACCTCGATGCCGACCGCGGACTTGCCCGGGATCGGCGCCAGCAGCCGCACGTTGTCCGTGGCGACCGCGTAGGCGATGTTCTTGGTCAGCGCGGTGATCTTCTCGACCTTCACGCCCGGACCGAGCTCGACCTCGTACCGGGTGACCGTGGGGCCGCGGGTGAAACCGGTGACCTGCGCGTCGATGGAGAACTGGTCGAGCACGCCGGAAATGGCCTCGATCATCACGTCGTTGGCCTTGCTGCGGGCCTTCGGCGCGTCGCCGTCCTTGAGGATGGTGGGCGGCGGCAGCCGGTAGTCGCCCTCGACCGCGCGCACGGCGATCGCGGCGGTCTTCGAGGTCTCGGGGGTCGCCTTCGGCTTGGGCGTGGACTTGGCCGGTGGCGGCGGTGGCGGTTCCTCGTCCAGCGGCAGCTCGGGCTGCTCGTCGGTGGCTTCGGCGGTGGCGGCCTGGCGGCGGCCGCGCGACGGGCGGCGCAGCTTGACCGGCTTCTCCTCCTCCGGTTCCGGCTCGGCGTCCTCGGCGCCGAAACCGTCGAGCTGGTCGGGCTTGCGGTGCAGCAGGCCGCCGAGCTTGGCGGGCACCTCGCGGATCGGCAGGTGCACCAGCAGCAGCACGCCGTAGGCGAAGATCAGCACGAGCAGCGGCCCGGCGACCCAGGACGTGAGGCCCTGGGCGAGGAACCCACCGGAGAGGTAGCCCAACGCGCCACCGGCGTCACGACGGGCGATCGGGTCCATCGGCAGGCCGCCTGCCAGGTGGAACATGCCCAGGAAGCCGACCGCGACCAGGATCGAGCCGATCACCAGCCTGGGCCGTGCCTCGGGGCTCGGGTCGGTGCGCATGAGCGCCACGCCGACCGCCAGCAGCACCACCGGCACGATCACGGCGGGACCGCCGACGGAGCTGCGCACGGCCACGTCGACCCACTGGCCGACCGGACCGCCCGCCTGCCACCACACGCCCGCGGCGGTGATCACGGCCAGCGAGATGAGCACCAGCGCCAGGCCGTCACGGCGGTGCGCGGGGTCGAGCTCCTTGCCCCGGCCGACCGCGCGGACGATCGAGCCGACACCTCGGCCGAGCAGTCCCCAGACCTTGCCGATGGAACCGGACGACTTCTTCGCCGGCGCCCGCTTGGCGGGTGAGCGCTTCGAGGCCGGTCGGGACGCGCCGGTCCGCGGCTTCGACCCGGATCCGGTGCTGCGGGTCGTGCCCTTGCGCGAGGTCCCAGTTCGGCCGGCCATGGTGTATACGGTAGTCCCTCTGGCCTCAGCGGCCCCAGCGTTCACGCACGAGGCGACGTGCGCTGCCCGACGCCCATGGTTGCCCCGAACACGGTGCGCCGATACCTCGACACGCCGTAGCCTTTCGCGCTGTGCCCACACCATTTCTGTGGCGCGTGCTGACCGCCGTCGACCAAGGGGTCGTCGGCCTCAGCGGACGACTCGAAGTCACCGGCGACATCCCGGCGGACCTCAGGGGACGTCCCCTGCTGCTCGCGTCCAACCACATCGGCAACCTCGACCCGTTCGTGCTGATCGCGGCGTGCCGCCGGATCGGTGTCGCACCGCGCTTCCTGCTCGCGGGCGGGTTGCTCGACGCACCGATCATGGGACCCGCGCTGCGCGCGTCCGGCCACCTGCGGGTCGACCGCGCGGCGGCCGACGTCGGCGAGGCCTACCACCGCACCGTCGAGGCGTTGCGGCGCGGCGGCGACCCGATCGCCATGTACCCGGAAGGCCGGATCAGCCTCGATCCCGGCTTGTGGCCGGAGCGGGGCAAGACGGGTGCGGCGAGGCTCGCGCTCAGCGGCGGGATCCCGGTGGTCCCGGTGAGCCAGTGGGGCGCGCACGAGGCCGTGTACTGGGGCAACACCCGGGTCGGCGGTTGGGCCGACTTCAAGCCCTACCTCACGTCGTACCTGCGCGGGCTGCGGAAGCGGCCGACGTTCAAGGTGCACTTCGGCAAGCCGGTGGACCTGTCCGGGCTGGAGGACGGCAAGCCGGGCGACGCGCGGCGGGCGCACGAGCGGATCATGCGCGCCATCACGGCGGGCCTGGTCCCGTTGCGGATCAACGAGCCCGACCTGCCGAAGTTCCACGACCCCACGCGGCCGACGACGGGCACCAGCCCGTGGCGGCCGGAGCCGGACGCCACGGGCTGACCGGTCACCCGACCGCCGTCACCTCCCGCAGCCGACGCCGGAACACCGCGATGCCTTGGGCCGCAACGATCCCGGACGACGCCACCCGATGGCACGGCCATCCGGATCCGACGACGACCTCGACGCGCTGGTCCCCCAGCAGCGGCTTCCTGCGTTGACCAGCACATCACCGCCGCTCTGTGACGGTCGCGACGAAGCTTTCCCGCGGCTGGTGTGCGCGATCCGGATGGCGCACACCAGCCGCAAGGGGCCGCTCAGTTCACCGGGATGATGGTCGGCACGATCATCGGCCGCCGGCGGTAGGTCTCGGCGACCCAGCGGCCCACTACGCGGCGCACGGCTTGGGCGATGCGGTGCGAGTCGGTGATGCCCTCGGCTTCGGTGCGGGACAGTTCCATCTCCACCAGGGAGATGGCCTGGTCCAGGGCCTTCGGGTCGTCGGAGAACCCGCGGCCGGACACGGTCGGTGGTGCGACCGCGCGGCCGGAGCTGGAGTCGACGGCCACGGTGATCGCGATGAACCCGCCCTCGCCGAGCACGAGCCGGTCGGACAGGGTGGACTCGCCGACGTCGCCGACCGACAGGCCGTCCACGTAGACGTGGCCGACCTCGACCTTGCCGCTGATCGCCGCCTTGCCGTCGACCAGGTCGACCACCACGCCGTCCTCGGCGATGACGACCCGCTCCTCGTTCACGCCCGTGGCCACGGCCAGCGCCGCGTTCGCCCGCAGGTGCCGCCACTCGCCGTGCACCGGCATCACGTTCGACGGCCGCACGGCGTTGTAGAGGAACAGCAGCTCACCGGCGGGCGAGTGGCCGGACACGTGCACCTTGGCGTTGCCCTGGTGCACGACCGTCGCGCCGAGCCGCGCCAGGCCGTTGACCACGCCGAACACCGCGTTCTCGTTGCCCGGGATCAGCGACGACGCCAGCACGATCGTGTCACCGGCCTTGATCGAGATCTGCCGGTGCTCGCCGCGCGCCATCCGCGACAGCGCCGACAGCGGCTCGCCCTGCGACCCGGTCGACACGAACATGACCTGGTCCTCGGGCATCTCCATGGCCTCGTTGAGGTCCACGAACAAGCCGTCCGGCACGTTCAGGTAGCCCAGCTCGGCCGCGATGCCCATGTTGCGCACCATCGACCGGCCGACCAGCGCCACCCGCCGCTTGTACTGCACGGCCACGTCCAGCACCTGCTGCACGCGGTGCACGTGGGAGGCGAAGCACGCCACGATCACGCGCTGGTTGGCCTTGCGGACGACGTTCTCCAGCACCGGCCCGATCTCGCGCTCCGGCGCGACGAACCCCGGCACCTCGGCGTTGGTCGAGTCGACCAGGAACAGGTCGACGCCCTCGTCGCCGAGCCGGGAGAACCCGGCCAGGTCGGTGAGCCTGCCGTCCAGCGGCAACTGGTCGAGCTTGATGTCGCCGGTGTGCAGCACCAGGCCCGCCGACGTGCGGATGGCGACCGCGACCGCGTCCGGGATCGAGTGGTTGACCGCGAAGAACTCCAGCTCGTACGGCCCGTACGTGCGGCGCTCGCCATCGGTGATCTCGATCAGCCGCGGCGTCTGGCGGTGTTCCTTGCACTTGGCCGCGAGCAGCGCCAGGGTGAACCGCGAGCCCACCACCGGCAGGTCGGGGCGCAGCTTGAGCAGGAACGGCACCGCGCCGATGTGGTCCTCGTGCCCGTGGGTGAGCACCAGCGCCTCGATGTCGTCCAACCGGTCCTCGATGGCCCGGAAGTCCGGCAGGATCAGGTCGACGCCAGGCTGGTCGTCCTCGGGGAAGAGCACGCCGCAGTCCACGACGAGCAGCCGGCCGGCGTGCTCGAACACCGTCATGTTGCGGCCGATCTCGCCAATTCCGCCCAGTGCGACGACGCGCAGACCTCCGTCTGCCAGTGCGGGCGGGGGTGAGCTCGGGTTGATCACGCGTTGACTCCCAATTCGGCCTCGACGGCCTCGATGTCCTCGGTTGAAGCGGGTACCAGCGGCAGCCTCGGGTCGCCCACGTCCAGACCGCGCAAGCGCAGCGCCGTCTTGGCGTAGGTGACGCCGGGCATCCGGCTGAAGGGCCGCAGCAGCGGCAGCAGCGACTGGTGGATCGCGGTCGCGCCGGCGACATCGCCGGCCTCGAACGCGTCGAGCAGGTCGCGCAGCCGATCCGCGGCGATGTGCGAGATGACGCTGACGAAACCGACCGCGCCGACCGACAGCCACGGCAGGTTCAGCGGGTCGTCACCGGAGTAGTAGGCCAGGTCGGTGGCGGCGATGACCTTGCTGCCCGCGAGCAGGTCGCCCTTGGCGTCCTTCACCGCCACGATACGCGGGTGCTCGGCGAGCCGCAGCAGCGTTTCCACCTCGATGGGGATCACCGTGCGCGGCGGGATGTCGTACAGCATCACGGGCACGCCGACCTGGTCGGCCACGGTGGTGAAGTGCGCGAGCACACCCGCCTGGGTGGGCCGCGAGTAGTACGGGGTGACCAGCAGAAGGCCGTGCGCGCCCGCCGCCTCCGCCTGCTTGGCCAGGTGCACGCTGTGCGCGGTGTCGTACGTGCCGGCGCCGCTGACCACGGTGGCCCGGTCGCCGACCGCCTCCACCACGGCCCGGACCAGGTCGGCCTTCTCCGCGTCGCTGGTGGTCGGGCTCTCGCCGGTGGTGCCGTTGACCACGAGACCGTCGTTGCCCAGCCCGACCAGGTGCTCGGCGAGCCGCTGCGCCTTGCCCAGGTCCACCGCCCCCTCGGCGTCGAACGGGGTGACCATGGCGGTGAGCACGCGGCCGAAGGGTCGGCCGGGCGAGGCGGTAGGACTTCCGGTCATGGCCGGAAATCTACCGCGTCACCCTCCGCAAGCTGCGACTACATGCTCCGGTCGAGGCCACGCACCAGCCGGACCGCGTCGGCCTCGCCGTCGTACTCGACGCGTGCGGCGGCCCGGCCGAACACGTGCACCAGCAATTCCGAGACCTGCCCGGTCAGCACCACGGGGTTCGCACCGCGCCTGGCCACGACCGCCTCGCCGTCCGGGCGGCGCAGCACCACGCCGACCGGGCTCTTGCGGTACATCAGCCGGGCGGTCGGCGCGAGCCGCCGCCAGAGCACCGCGTCTCGTACCGGATCGGGTGAACGCGGCTCCCAGTCGTCACGCGCCCGGCGCACGTCCTCGTGGTGCACGAAGTACTCGACGGCGTTCACCAGCTCGTCGACCAGCGCGTACGGCGACAACCGGGGCGGGCCCACGCGGACCAGCCCGACCAGCTCGTCCCACGGCTTGGCGGCGTAGGCGTCCTGGACGCGCTGAGTGTGCCCGGCCAGCGGCTTGACCAGGATGCCCGCCGCCGCGTCCGGGCGGCGTTCCCGCAGCACCAGGTGTGCGGCGAGGTCGCGCGTGCGCCACGGGTCGCACAGCGTGGGCGCGTCCGGGCCGACTTCGGCGAACAGCTCGGTCAGCAGCCTGCGTTCGTCCTGCGCGACGCCCATGGGCCCACGCTACTTGGCGTACACCTGGTCGTTCAGCGCGGAGCCGTCCTTGTTCCACAGCACGCACGCCACGTCGCGGAACCGCTTGTCGTCCGACGAGGCCTTGGCCGGGTCCTCCGCCCAGACGCCCGCGGTCGGCACGACCGCGACGTAGCGCAGCTTCGACTGCTTGTCCTCGACCGGCACCCGGTCGGACATGAAGTGCAGCGTGCAGAAGTTCTCCGCGTACCCGCGCAGCCACTCGTCACCCGGGTAGGGCATCTTGTCCGACCCGAACGGCTCGGCCGCCGCGTAGACCTCGGTCCGGTGCGGCTCGTCGCAGTCGGTGTAGTTGACCGTGGTGTTGGGGTCGACCAGGTTGTCGCCGCACTGCCCGCTGCCCGCCTTGAACTGGGTGGGCTCGATGGTGCCGCCGGGTCCGTAGGTGATCGTCTCGGCCATCGCGGCGGGCGGCTGGTCGGTGAACCACCACCGGCCCAGGAACAGGCCGGCGACCAGCAGCGCCACCGCCGCCACCGCCGTGCCGGTGATCAGCACGCCCTTGAGCCACGGCTTGCGCACGGCGGTCGGCTGGGTGTAGTGCATGGTCTGGTTCGGTGGCACGCCGAACCCGGTCGGCGGCGTCGGCTGGGCGGCCGCGCGTTCCAGCATGGCGCGTGCCTGCGGGCCGGTGAGCCTGGCGTTCGGGTCGGGCATCATCAGGCCGGTGATCACCGCGCCGAGCACGCCGTGCGCCCTGGTCAGGCGAGGCATCTCGTTCATGATCGCGTGCAGGGTGGACGCGGTGGTGGACCGCTCGTAGGGGTTGGCGCCCTCCACGGCGTAGCAGAGCGTCGCGCCCAGCGCCCACAGGTCCGAGGCCGGCGAGGCCTCGTTGCCGTGGATGCGTTCGGGCGACATGTAGGCGGGCGAGCCGATCAGGCTGCCCGCGGTGGTCAGCCGCGGGTCGTCCACGGCCTGGGCGATGCCGAAGTCGGTGAGCTTCACCCGGCCGTTGGGCGTGATCATGAGGTTGCCCGGCTTGACGTCGCGGTGCACGATGCCGGCCTGGTGCGCGGAGTCCAACGCGGACAGTGCCTGGATGGCCATCGAGATGACCCGGTCCTGCGGCATCGGGCCGTGCGCGGCGACCAGGGTCGACAGCGTGGCGGCCTCGACCAGCTCCATCACGATGTAGGTCATGCCGGCCTCGGCGACCACGTCGTACACGGTGACCACGCCGGGGTCGTTGAGCCGACCCGCGGTGCGCGCCTCGCGCAGCACCCGCTCCTCCAGCACCCGGCGCTCCTCCACCGCGATGCCGTCTGGCAGGTGCAGCTCCTTGATCGCCACCTGGCGGCCGATCACGTTGTCCTGGGCGCGCCAGACGACGCCCATGCCGCCACGCCCCAACTCGGCGAGCAGGGTGTACCTGCCCGCGATCACGCGGGGTCGGGCGCTCACACCTTGCGTCGGACCAGTCACCGTCACTCCTCGAAACCCCGACCGCGGACCGGGCGGAACGCTACTTCAGACCCTGTATCGCCCGATCCGGTTTCACGGTTTCGTGACTTCGTGACCCGATGCGCGCAACGCCTGCACGGCGCGGGCCAGGTCGCCCGACTTCACCAGCAGGTGGTCGGTGTCGTAGGTGGACAACGCGAACAGGCTCACGCCCGCCGCGGCCAGTTCACCCGACAGTGCGGCCATGATGCCAGTGAGGGTGAATTCCAGCGGACCGCGCACGGTCAGCAACCGCCATCCGGGCTGCACGGTGTCCGCCGGCGGCGCGTGCTCGACCGGGCACACGATCGACAGCTCGTCGGGCGTCCTGGTCACCGAGACCAGGCCGGGCGCGTCGAGCAGCCCGGCCGGGACGGGCGCGTCGGCGGGCAGCCGCGCGACCGCGTACTCACCCGGCCGGACGTCGACGATCAGCCGCTTCACGGCCGTCAGCCTTCGGTGACCAGCGGGCTGGAGGCGACCTCGGTGCCGTCCGCCAGGGTGGAGATGGTGAAGTCGGCGAACACGTTGGCCGCCGCCTTCTGCAGCTGGCGCAGGCACTCCACGGCCAGCGCGCGGATCTCCACGTCTGCGTGCTCGGTGGCGCGCATGGCGATGAAGTGCCGCCAGGCGCGGTAGTTGCCGGTCACCACGATGCGGGTCTCGGTGGCGTTGGGCAGGATCGCGCGGGCCGCCTGGCGGGCCTGCTTGCGGCGCAGGGTGGCGCTGGGCACGTCGGAGAACTTCTCCTCCAGGCCCTTGAGCAGCTCGTTGTAGGCGTCGACGCTGGCCTGCGCGGCGGCGAGGAACTTCTCGTGCAGCTCCGGGTCGTTCGCGATGACGTCCGGCTCGACCATGGCGGCGTTGCGCTCGGGCACGTACCGCTGGGACAGCTGCGAGTACGAGAAGTGGCGGTGCCGGATCAGCTCGTGGGTGAGCGAGCGGGAGATGCCGGTCAGGTAGAAGCTGACCGAGCCGTGCTCCAGCACGGACAGGTGACCGACCTCGATGATGTGCTTGATGTAGCCGGCGTTCGTGGCGGTGGCGGGGTTCGGCTTGGTCCACGACTGGTAGCACGCGCGACCGGCGAACTCGGCCAGCGCCTCGCCGCCGTCGGCGTCGGTCGACCACGGGACATCCGCAGGCGGGAAGAACTCCGTCTTCGCAATCAGCTGGACGTGCGGAGACACCGTTTCGGTCACGACGAACCTTCCTTGCAGCTTGGCTTCGCCGGGCAGCCTAGTCGAGCCACTGAGAGCAATCTTCCAGCATACCGCCCGTGGTCGCGGTGCCCGACCGACCCGTGTGCCGCCTGATGTCATGAACGACATCACGGGTTTCCTTGACTGATGTCAGATTTGACGTCATGGTGGTGTCATGGATCTGTCGCCGTACATCGCAGCGCTGCGCGAGGACCTCGCCACGGCCGCGTCCGCCGGGGACGACAACACCCGGCGCACCGCGGCCCTGCTGTCCGCAGCTTTGGAGCCCGCCGCGCGGCTCGCGCTCATGAACGCACTGTCCGACCTGGCCGCGGAAGTCACCGCGGCCCTCGACGGCCCCGTCGTCGACGTGCGGTTGGACGGACGGGACGTGCAGGTGGTCGTCACCGGCACGGCCGCTCGGGAAGAACACGAACCCGAGCCGCAGGAAGTTCCCCGGCCGTCCGCCGGTGACGCCACGCGCGTCACCCTGCGGCTGCTGGACGAGCTGAAGGCCAAGGCGGAACAGGCCGCCGCGGCGCAGGGCATGTCGCTGAACACGTTCGTCGCGCAGGCCGTGCAGGGCGCGGTCGGCGGGCGGCGCGGTGGTGGCCACAAGCACTGGGGGCCGCCGAAGGACCAGTCGGGCGGCGACTCGTCGTCGTCCTCCCGCGTCCGCGGCTGGGTGCAGGGCTGAGGGGGGATCATGGAATCGGATGTCGTGCGGCAGCAGAGCTTCGAGGTCGACGGTGTGGTGGAGCTCGACGTGGCACTGCTCGCCGGCCGGGTGAAGGTGCACCTGGTCGACGAGCCGGGCGTGCACGTCGAGCTCAAGCACGACCCGTCGCCGGGCGAGTCGTGGACGGCGGGCCTGAACGGGCTGCTGACCTGGGTGAACAACCAGTTCGGCGGCGCGCCGGGGCAGCCGACCGGTCCGGGCGACGCGGTGCGGGACGCCCAGCTCGAGCTGTCCGGCGGGCGGCTGAAGGTGCACTCGTCCAAGGCACTGCCGTTGCGCGCCGTGCCGTTGAGCGTCACGGTGCGGGCGCCGCTCGGCTCGCACGTGATCACCAAGGCGGGCTCGGCGGACGTGACGGTGACCGGTCCGGCGGGCCGGCTGGAGATCCAGACCGGCACCGGTGACGTGACCGCGGATCGCGCGGACGCGTCGTCGCAGGTCAACTCGGGCTCGGGCAAGGTGAGGCTCGGCCCGATGCTGGGCGGGCTGAAGGCGAAGACCGGCAGCGGTGACATCGAGGTGTCGTCGGTCGGCGGGAACACCGTCGTCTACACGGGCACCGGCGACGTGTGGCTCGGCGCCGTGCAGAACGACGTGCAGGTGCGCACGGGCGGTGGTGACGTCACGGTCGCCGACGCCGCGTCCGGGCGGCTCCAGCTCGGCACCGGCTCGGGCGACGTGCGCGTGGGCGTGCGACCGGGCGTGACGGCGCAGGTCGACCTGGTCTCCAGCTCCGGTTCGGCGCGCAGCGACCTGGACGTCTCCGACACCCCGCCGGAGGGCGAGCCGGCCTTGTACATCACCGGCCGGACCGGCAGCGGCGACGCCCTGGTGACCACCGCGACCACGGGCTGACCGGCGGTACTCCCGGAACCGGTGGTCCTTCCAGACCAGACCGCGGCGTGCGCACCCCCGATGCGCGCGCCGCGGTTTCCTACTTGGCCGCTCGGAGTCCCGCTACCAGCAGCGACACCACCACGTCGAAGCTCCGGTCGACGCCCGGCGACGACCACGACGGCGCGTGGACTGGGTCGTGGAACCTGGCGGTCGCGGCCAGCACGGCCTCGGCGGCCCCAGCCGGGTCGTCGGTGGTGAAGTCGCCGGACGCCACGCCGTCCCCGATGATCCGGGTCAGGTCCTCGACCAGGGTCGCCACGTGGGCGTCGACCACGGCGCTGTGCTCGGTCACCAGCACCGAGTAGGTGGCGAACAGCTCCGGGTCGTCCAACGCCTTCTTGCGCTTGGACTCGAACAGGGCCGCCAGCCAGTCGCGCAGGCGCCGCGGCGGAGGGGCGGTACCGGCGGCGAGGTCGGTCAGGCCCGCGTGGGCACGGGCGAGCCAGCGCTGCGTGACGGCCTCGCGCAGCGCCGTCTTGGTGGGGAAGTGCCGGTAGACGCTGCCGTGGCTCACGCCCAGGGCGCGGGCCACGTCCACGACGGTCGCCTTGGCCGGGCCGTAGCGGCGCAGGACGTCCTCGGTGGTGCTGAGGATGACCTCCGCGGTCAGCGCTTCCGCCACGTGGTGCTCCCTGGGTCGCCGGCTGGTCGGTGTCAATTGTGCGCGCACCGGCCGGCGACCCGGACCGCGGTCAGTGCTCGCTGTCGAGGTGCGCCATCAGGGCGGGCGCGTAACGCTCGCCGGCCACGGCATCGGCGGGGACCGCCGCCTCGATCCGGGCCAGGTCTGCCCCGGTGAGGACCACGTCCAGCGCGCCCAGCGCCTCGGTCAGGCGGTCACGGCGGCGTGCGCCCACCAGCGGGACGATGTCGTCGCCCTGGGCCAGGACCCAGGCGATGGCGAGCTGGGCGACCGTGACGCCCTTCTCGGCGGCCACCGCGCGCAGTGCTTCCACCAGCGACAGGTTGTGGTCGAGGTTCTCGCCTTGGAAGCGCGGCGAGATGGCGCGGAAGTCGTCGGTCCGCCTCGACGGGGTCCAGTGGCCCGAGATCAGGCCGCGCGACAGCACGCCGTACGCGGTGATGCCGATGCCCAGCTCGCGGGCGGTCGGCAGGATCGCCTGCTCGATGCCGCGCGAGATCAGCGAGTACTCGATCTGGAGGTCGACGATCGGGTGGACCGCGTGCGCCCTGCGCAGCGTGTCGGTGCCGACCTCGGACAGGCCGATGTGGCGGACGCGGCCCTTCTCGACCTCCTCCTTGATCGCACCGATGGTCTCCTCGATCGGGACGGCGGGGTCGAGGCGGGCGGGGCGGTAGACGTCGACGTGGTCGGTGCCGAGGCGGCGCAGGGTGTAGGCGAGGAAGTTGCGCACGGCCTCGGGCCGGTTGTCGTTGCCGTGCCAGCCGCCGTCCGCGTCGCGCAGGGCGCCGAACTTGACGCTGATCGCCAGGTCGTCGCGGTTGCGGTCGCGCAGGGCCTGCCGGATCAGCAGCTCGTTGTGGCCCATGCCGTAGAAGTCGCCGGTGTCGAGCAGGGTCACGCCCGCGTCGACGGCGGCGTGGATGGTGGCCACGCTCTCCGCTTCGTCGGCCGGGCCGTACAGGTCGGACATGCCCATGCAGCCCAGGCCGAGTGCGGACACCTCGGGGCCGGTCGCGCCCAGGACGCGTCGACGGGACACGCGGTTGGTGGAGTTCGTCATGCACTCCACTATGGGACTTGGGCTGACAGATTTCAACTTCTGTCAGCGCATCATATGGTGGACGTCACCGCACCCCCACCTTCAACGCTGGCGCGAGATCGCCCTTCGGCACCACCTCCACGTCGTCCAGCTCCAGCCAGTCCGCCATGTGGCGCAGTTCGGCGGCCAGCTCGACCGCGACCCGGCCCACGTCCGCGGTCGGCTCGGAGTAGGCCGCCTGGACCCGCAGTACGCCCGCTGCCCGGTCCGCCTTCAGGTCGACCCGGCCCACCAGCTCGCCGTCCAGCAGGAACGGGAACACGTAGTAGCCGTGCACCCGCTTGGGCGCGGGCACGTAGATCTCGATCCGGTAGAAGAAGTCGAAGATCCGTTCGGTCCTGGCCCGCTCCCAGATCAGCGGGTCGAACGGGCACAGCAGGGCCCGACCGGTGATCCGCCGGGGCACGCGGGCCTCGACGTGCCGGTACGCGGGCGCGGCCCAGCCCTGCACCTCGACCGGCTCCAGCACCCCGGCCTCCACCAGCTCGGCCACGGCCTGCCGACTGCGCCCCGGCTGCAGGCGGTAGTAGTCGCGCAGGTCCGGCTCGGTCGCCACGCCCAACGCCGTCGCCGCACGGGCCACCAGCTCGCGCGCACCCTCCTCCGCCGAGACCGACAGCCGCCGCGCCAAAGCCTCCGGTGGCAGCACGCGTTCGCTCAGGTCGTACAGCCGCTCGAACCCGCGCCGCGAGCCAGTGGTCAGCACGCCCTCGCCGAACAGGTACTCGCACACCTTCTTGACCTCGGACCAGTTCCAGCCCCAGTGCTCCTTGGCCCGCGGCCCGCCACCGGCGAGCGCCTTCTCGATCGCGCCCGCGCCGACCGGCCCCAGTTCCTTCACCACGGCCAGGATGTCGTCCACGAGCTGGGGCGAGCGCTCGGCGATGGCCGTGTAGTTCTTCCACCAGCCCGGCCGCTTGGCGCCGGAGTGCAGCAACGGCCAGTCCTCCACCGGCACCAGGCTCGCCTCGTGCGCCCAGTACTCCACCAGCAACCGCGGCTTGCGGACGCTGTGCGACCACGCGGCGGAGTCCACCAAGGACGGCGCGTAGGCGCCGAGCCTGCTGAACAACGGCATGTAGTGCGCGCGGACGGCCACGTTCACCGAGTCGAGCTGCAGCAACCGGATCCGGGACAGCACCTTCTGCAGGTGCCGCCGGGTGGGCGCCGAGTCGGGCCGGGCGTCGGCGAAACCCTGGGCGCCCAGCGCGATCCGGCGGGCGACGTCAGCGCTCATCTTCTGCACGGACGGATCCTCCCACCGGGGTACGACACTTCCGCTCGGCCCGGACCACCAGCACCACCGCGGCCACCACCAGCAGCCCGCCGACCAGCTGGAACACCCCGAACCGCTCGTCGGCCAGCCACACGCCCAGCACCACCGCGATCACCGGGTTCACGTACGCGTAGGTCGCCACCGTTGACACCGGCAGCTGACCCAGCACGTACACGTACGAGCTGAACGCCAGCAACGACCCGAACACCACCAGGTAGCCCCACGCCACCCACGACGACGTGGTGATCACCTCGAACGACACCCGCTCCCCCGCGGCCAGCCCCACCACCGTCAACGCCGCCCCGCCGGCCGACATCTCCACCGCCGACAGCGCGAACGGGTTCGCGGGCGTGTCCAGCCGGTTGCTCAGGAACGACCCCAGCGCCCACCCGAACGCCGCCAGCAGCACGACCCACGGCCCCCACCACGACGAGTCGCCCATGTCGTCCAACAACAACGCGGCCAGCCCGACCAGCCCGATCACCACGCCCGCGTACGTCACGCGGTGCGGCCGTTCCCCGGCGAACCGCCGCATCAGCACCACGTACAGCGGCACGGACGCCACCAGCAGCGCCGCCAACCCCGACGCCACCGACTGCTCGGCCAGCACCACGAGCCCGTTGCCCCAGGCGGGCAGCAACAACCCCAGCAGCACCGCCGAGCCGAACTGCTTCCGCGTCATCCGCAGCCCGCCACGCCACGCCACCACCAGCGCCAGCACCGCGCCCGCGATCAGGAACCGCGAGCCGCCCGACAGCAGCGGCGGCATCGACTCGATGGTGAACCTGATGGCCAGGTAGGTCGAACCCCAGACCACGTACACGACACCCAACGCTGCCCAACGCACGTCGCTGACGCTGTCACGTCGGACCTCCCGGAATCACGCGCATTTCGGCCACGGTGTCCGACGCCACTCCGGTCCGGGCGGCCGATAGGGTGCCGGCATGGCCGACGCCACCGTGCGCACCGCGCAGCCCGACGACGTGGCGGAGATCGCCCGCATCCACCGCGACACCTGGCGCACCGCGTACCGCGACCTCGTGCCCGCCGAGGTGCTGGCGGCGCTCGACGTCGACGAGACCTCGACCGCGTGGGCCGAGGCCGTCGCGCACGGACAGGTGTTCGTCGCGGCCGAGGGTGACTGGACGGTCGGGTTCTGCGTCGCCGGGATGGCGCCCGAAGGGGAAGTGGCGCACGCGGACGGCTCGCTGCCCGACGACGCGGCGACCACGGCGCTGGTGAACGTGCTCGTCGAACCGCGGTGGGGACGGCGCGGGCACGGCGGCAGGCTGCTCGCCACGGCCGCCGCGCAGCTGCGCGAAGCGGGTGCGACCAGGGGCGTCGCCTGGGTGCCGGAGGCGGACAAGGCGTCGATCGGCTTCTACGGCAAGGCGGACTGGGCGGCCGACGGCACGGTGCGCACCCTGGACGCCGGCGGGCAGCCATTGCGCGAAATAAGGGTTACCGGGGGGTTGTCCCTACTGCTCGAGCCTTGACGGCGCGGGTAGCCTCGCCGGGTGCTCGGGTGGTTGTGCCTCACGTTCAGCGTAGCTTTCGGCTCCGCTCTGTTACCCCTCATCAGCATCGAGATCTTCGTGATCGGTCTGGTGACCCAGCAACCGGGCATCTCG
Organism: Saccharothrix carnea; assembly: GCF_003014735.1. Classification (GTDB taxonomy): domain Bacteria; phylum Actinomycetota; class Actinomycetes; order Mycobacteriales; family Pseudonocardiaceae; genus Actinosynnema; species Actinosynnema carneum. Next base: position 296,624 of record NZ_PYAX01000001.1, read on the forward strand.
TGGTGGTGGATCGGCCTCGCGGTCGCCCTGGGCCAGGTGCTGGGCAAGATGTTCTACTTCCTCGCCGCGCGCGGCTCGTTGCACCTGCCCGCGTTCCTCAAGCGCAAGGAGAAGAAGGCCAAGCCGCTGTCGCCGTGGCGGCTGAAGTGGAGGGCCAGGCTGGAGTGGGTGCGCGTGCGCTGCCACCGGCACCCGCACTGGATGTTCGGCACGCACGCGGTCAGCTCGGTGGTCGGCCTGCCGCCGTTCATGTTCACCACCGTGCTGGCGGGTCTGGCGGGCATGTCGTCCTGGTTGTTCATCTCGACCAGCGTGGCGGGCCGGTTCGCCCGGTTCAGCGTCCTCGCCGCTTCGCCCGCCGCGGTGGCTGGCTGGTGGGTGCACTAGCGCCGCGCTCGTGGCGCACCAGCCGCTGCTCGGGCAGCCTCAGCCCGTAGTGGTCGTGCAGCTCGGCCTGCTCGGCGTCGGAGAGGTCGCGGCCGCCGACCTTCGGCGCGTCCTCCACCTCCCGCTCCTCCACCGGCACCACGAGCCTGCGGTCGCGCACCTGGGCACCCCGGATCGGCACGAGCGTGGTGCCGCGGTCGGTGCGCACGGAGGCCCACAGCGGGCGGCCACCGGCCAGCCACAGCTCCGCGACCGGTCCGATGGGCCGGCCGTGCCGATCCAGCACGTCACAGTCGTAGAGGCGGTCCACCGCTGAACGATCCATGCCTCATCGGCTACCCGACCGTTCGGGTGATCGCACGGCCAACCACCCGGTCGTGTGACGGCCTACTGTCCCTCGTCCGGGTCCTCGTCCACCCGTCTGAGCTGCCGGCGCACCACGAGCAGCACGGCGACGCCCACGGTCGCCACGAGCACGCTGATGACCAGGCCGAGGCGCAGCGCGTCCACGCCGCTGTCCGGGCTCACGTCGGCGGACAGCACGACTGCGGCCTTCTGCGAGGCAGTCGGCCAGGCGAACGTGCTGGACGCCGACGACGGCGCGGACGGCTCGGTCGTGGCGGACGACGAGGACGATGATGCCGACGTCGTGGTGGTGGTCGTCGTCGTGGTGGTCGTGGCGGGCGGCGCGGTCGTGAGCGACGGCGTCGCGGAGGGTGGCGGTGCGTCGTCCGTCGTGGTGACGGCCGCGACCGAACCGGTGCACGGCACGCCGTCGACGGTGAACGACGTCGGCTCGGGGTTGCTGCCCGACCAGGTGCCGTTGAAGCCGACCGTCACCGACCGGTTCGTGCCCACCCGGCCGTTGTGGTCGGCGTTGCCCACCCGCACGGTGCTGCCGGTCTGGCTGAACTCGCCGTTCCACGTCTCGGAGCTGATCCGCTGCCCGGCGCCGAACGACCACTCCAGGGTCCAGCCCGACAGCGGGTCGCCGAGGTTCGTCAGCGTGACCCGCGCGCCGAACCCGCCGCGCCACTGGTCGGTGATCACGTAGTCGACGTCGCACCCGGCCGCGGCGCGGGCCGTGGCCGCCGGGGTGGTGAGGCCGACCGCGACCAGGGCCGCGACGACGGCGAGAGCCGCCCGGACGATCCGAGCGAAGTGCATGGGGACTCCTGGGAGGTGCGGTGGATCACCTGATTCTTCCCCAGGAGGCCCGCGTCGTTAGCCGAACGTGAGAGCAATGCCCAGCGCGGCCGCGATCACCACGCAGGCAACGGTCAGCAGCAGGTTCTCACAGGTCTTCGCCACACCACCCACGGTAACCACGGCGACCGGAAGATCCAAGGCAAGGGAACGTTAAGGCCGGATGAATCACACCCCGAGAGGCCGATCTACACCCGATTCGTCGGTGACTGGAAGAGGTCGATCGCCTTGCGCATCGTCTCCCGCGCCCGACCGCGGTCACCCGCCAAGTCGTAGGCCTGCGCCAGCAGGAACCACGCCCGCCAGTCGCCCGGCCGCGCCTCGACATCGGCCCGGCGCTGTTCGAACCACTCGTCCGCCGCCTCCCGGTCCACCCGTCCGGACGGGCGACGCGGCAACCCGGAGGTGTCGAGGAGACCGCCCTCGGCGTCGAGCTGCCGCGCCATCCGCTCGGTGGTGAAGCCGAACCTGAGGTTCGTCCACGCGATCCACGCGCCGATCAGCGGCAGCACCAGCACGCCGACGCCCAGGCCGATGCCGACCGGGTCGCCGGTACCCAGCAGCACCACGGCCCGGCCGCCGAGCAGCACGAAGTACACCGCCAGCGCGGCGGTGATCAGGAACGCGACGGTGCGGGTCTTCATCACCGGACCACTTCCACCGGACCGATCAGAGGTCCATGTACTTGTCGAGCCCCACGGACAACCCGGGGTGCTTCGCGATCGACCGCACGGCCAGCAGCACGCCCGGCATGAACGACTTGCGGTCCAGCGAGTCGTGCCGCAACGTCAGCGTCTCGCCCTCGGTGCCGAACACGACCTCCTGGTGCGCGATCAGCCCGGCCACCCGCAGCGAGTGCACCCGCACGTCACCGACGAGCGTGCCACGCGCACCGGGCGCCTCCTGCGTCGTCGCGTCCGGCATCGCGCCCAGGCCCGCCGCCTCACGCGCCTGCGAGATCAGCCGGGCGGTGTGCGCGGCCGTGCCGGAGGGCGCGTCCACCTTGCGCGGGTGGTGCAGCTCGATGACCTCGACCGACTCGTAGTACGGCGCGGCCAGCTCGGCGAACCGCATGGACAGCACCGCGCCGATGGCGAAGTTCGGCGCGATCAGCACGCCCAGCTCCGGCTTCGGCTCCAGCCACTCGGCGACGGTGCCCAGCCGCTGCGCGTCGAACCCGGAGGTGCCGACGACGGCGTGGATGTCGTTGTCCACGCAGAACCGGATGTTGTCCATCACCACCTCGGGGCTGGTGAAGTCGACCGCGACCTGCGCGCCTGCGTCGGCCAGGTTGAACAGCCAGTCGCCCGCGTCGACCATCGCGACGACTTCCATGTCACCCGCGGCCTCGACCGCGCGGCACACCTCGGCGCCCATGCGGCCCCTGGCGCCGATGACGCCTACGCGGAGCGGTTCTGCGGAACTCAAGAGATCACCTCGTGCACCTGGGACGGCAGATCGTCGGCGTGAGCGTAAGGGCCGACCACGGCGGCGGCGACGGGGCGTCGCAGCAAGTCCCGCGCCAACGTCGCCACGTCCGCCGCGGTCACCTCGTCGATGCGCGCCAGCGTCTGCTCCACGGACAGGTAGTCGCCGTAGTTCAGCTCTCCCTTGCCGATGCGCGACATCCGCGAGCTGGTGTCCTCCAGGCCCAGCACGAGCCCGCCGCGCAGCTGGCCCTTGCCGCGGGCCACCTCCGCGTCGCCCAGCCCTTCCCGGGCCACGGTGGACAGCACGTCCCGCACCACGCCGGCCACGTCACCGAGCCGGTCCGGCTGGCAGCCCGCGTAGATCGACAACGTGCCCGCGTCGGCGTAGAGGCCGACCGACGAGTACACCTGGTAGGCCAGGCCACGCCGTTCCCGGACCTCCTGGAACAGCCGCGAGCTCATGCCACCGCCCAACGCGGCGTTGAGCACGTTCAGCGCGAACCGGCGCTCGTCGTGCCGGTCCAGGCCGCGCACGCCCAGCATCAGGTGCGCCTGCTCGGTGTCGTCGGAGTGCAGCACCAGCTTGCGCGAACCGGGGATGCGGGCCCGGCCGGACCGCGGCGCGACGGGTGTGCCGACGCGGTCGAGCCGGTCGCCGATCTGCTTGCGCACCAAGCGCATCACGTGCGCGTGGTCGATGTTGCCCGCTACCGCGAGCACCATCCGCGGCAGCGTGTAGCGCTTCTTGTAGAAGCCGAACAGCGCGTCGCGGTCCATGTCCCCGATGGACTGCTCGGTGCCCAGCACCGGCCGTCCCAGGGCGTGCTCGCCCAGCAGGGCGTCCAGGAACGCGTCGTGCAGCAGGTCTTCCGGGTCGTCGTCGCGCATGGCGATCTCTTCGAGCACGACACCGCGCTCGGTCTCGAAGTCGCGCGGCTCGCACAGCGCGTCGAACACCACGTCGCACACCAGGTCCATCGCCAGCGGCAGGTCCTCGTCCAGGACGTGCGCGTAGTAGCAGGTGTGCTCCTTGGCGGTGAACGCGTTCAGCTCACCGCCGACCGCGTCGATCTCCTCGGCGATCTGCGCCGCCGTGCGGTTGGCCGTGCCCTTGAACAGCAGGTGCTCCAGGTAGTGCGCGGCGCCCGCGACCTCGACCCGCTCGTCGCGCGACCCGACCTGCACCCACAGGCCGACCGACGCCGAGCGCACGCCGGGGATCCGCTCGGTGATGACCCGCAGCCCGGACGGCAGCACGCTGCGGCGCACGGCCAAGCCGCCGTCGCCGCGTTCCAGCGAGACCGTGCTGCCGGGCTTCTGCAGGTGGCCGAGCCTGCGCGTAAGCGGACGGCCGCGAGTGCCAGAAGCACCCGCGGCCGTCCCGTTGACGCTCGTCGTCACTGCGCGGAGGCCTCGGCCTCGGCGGGTGCGGCGTCCTGGGCGGGGTTGTCGGCGGCCGGGGCCGCGTCCGCGTCCTCGTTCACCAGCACCAGGCTGATCTTGCCGCGCTGGTCGATGTCCGCGATCTCGACGCGGAGCTTGTCGCCGACGTTGACCACGTCCTCGACCTTGTTGATGCGCTTGCCGTTGCCCAGCTTCGAGATGTGGATCAGGCCGTCCTTGCCCGGGAGCAGGGACACGAACGCGCCGAACGCCGCGGTCTTCACCACGGTGCCCAGGAAGCGCTCGCCGACCTTCGGCAGCTGCGGGTTCGCGATCGCGTTGATCAGGCCGATCGCGGCCTCGGCCGAAGGGCCGTCCGCCGCGCCGACGTAGATCGTGCCGTCGTCCTCGATGGAGATGTCGGCACCGGTCTGCTCGGTGATCGAGTTGATCATCTTGCCCTTCGGGCCGATGACCTCGCCGATCTTGTCCGTCGGGATCTTGACCGACGTCACGCGCGGCGCGAACGGGCTCATCTCGTCCGGGCTGTCGATGGCCTCGGCCATGACCTCCAGGATGGTCAGGCGCGCGTCACGCGCCTGGCCGAGGGCGCTCGCCAGCACGTCGGACGGGATGCCGTCCAGCTTGGTGTCGAGCTGGAGCGCGGTCACGAACTCCTTGGTGCCGGCGACCTTGAAGTCCATGTCGCCGAACGCGTCCTCGGCACCGAGGATGTCGGTCAGCGCGACGTACTCCGTCTTGCCGTCGACCTCGTCGGACACCAGGCCCATGGCGATGCCCGAGACCGGCGCCTTCAGCGGCACACCGGCGTTGAGCAGCGACATCGTGGACGCGCAGACCGAGCCCATGGACGTCGAACCGTTGGAGCTCAGCGCCTCGGACACCTGGCGGATCGCGTAGGGGAACTCCTCGCGCTTGGGCAGCACGGGCATCAGCGCCCGCTCGGCCAGCGCGCCGTGGCCGATCTCGCGCCGCTTGGGCGAGCCCACGCGGCCGGTCTCACCGGTGGAGAACGGCGGGAAGTTGTAGTGGTGCAGGTAGCGCTTGTGCGTCTCCGGGGACAGCGAGTCGATCTGCTGCTCCATGCGCAGCATGTTCAGCGTGGTGACACCCAGGATCTGGGTCTCGCCGCGCTCGAACAGCGCCGAGCCGTGCGCCCGCGGGATCAGCTCGACCTCGGCCGACAGCGACCGGATCTCGGTGAGGCCGCGGCCGTCGATGCGCACCTTGTCCCGCAGGATGCGCTGGCGCACGAGCTTCTTGGTCAGCGAGCGGAACGCCGCGCCGACCTCCTTCTCGCGACCCTCGAACTGCTCGGCCAGCTTCTCCAGCACCGACGCCTTGATCTCGTCGATGCGGGACTCGCGCTCCTGCTTGCCGCCGATGCTCATCGCCTGCGCCAGCTCGCCGGACGCGGCCTGCTCGACGGCCTCGAAGGCGTCGGCCTGGTAGGCCGGGTAGGTCGGGAACTCGCCGGTGGCCTTCGCGGCGACCTGCGCCAGCTGGGCCTGCGCGTCGCACAGCGCCTTGATGAACGGCTTGGCGGCCTCCAGACCGGCGGCCACGACCTCCTCGGTCGGCGCCTGCGCGCCCTCGCCGATCAGGTCGATGACCTTCTCGGTGGCCTCGGCCTCGACCATCATGATCGCGACGTCGTCACCGACGACCCGGCCGGCGACGACCATGTCGAACACGGCCTTCTCCAGCTGCTCGTGGGTCGGGAACGCCACCCACTGGCCCTCGATCAGCGCCACCCGGACGCCGCCGATGGGGCCGGAGAACGGCAGGCCCGCCAGCTGCGTGGACGCCGACGCGGCGTTGATCGCCACGACGTCGTACAGGTCGGCCGGGTTCAGGCTCATCACCGTGATGACGACCTGGATCTCGTTGCGCAGACCGTCCACGAAGGACGGGCGCAGCGGCCGGTCGATGAGGCGACAGGTCAGGATCGCGTCGGTCGACGGGCGGCCTTCGCGGCGGAAGAACGAGCCGGGGATGCGGCCCGCCGCGTACATGCGCTCCTCGACGTCCACCGTGAGGGGGAAGAAGTCGAAGTGCTCCTTGGGGTGCTTCGACGCCGTCGTCGCCGACAGCAGCATCGTCTCGTCGTCCAGGTAGGCGACGACCGAGCCCGCCGCCTGGCGGGCCAGGCGACCGGTCTCGAAGCGGATGGTGCGGGTGCCGAACCGACCGTTGTCGATAGTGGCTGAAGTCTCGTGGACCTCGATGTCCGTCATATGGGTACTCCTCGTCATGCGGGTCACAGCGCGCCGATGGCGCGGGATCGCGGTTCGGACGAGGCCGGTCTTCGATCGAAGTCCCCTGGGTTTCCTCTACCAGGGGGCCACTACCGAGGACCGGCGAACTGTCGTCCCGTGCGCCGCGCGTGCTTCCCTCGTCTTTGTTTTCGTCAACGCCGAGGGGGAGTGACCGTGTGGTCACTCCCCCTCGGCACGTCTCACCTGCGCAGGCCGAGCCGACCGATCAGGTCGCGGTAGCGCTGGATGTCCACCTTCTGGAGGTAGTTGAGCAGCCGGCGGCGCCGGCCGACCAGCAGGAGCAGGCCACGACGCGAGTGGTGGTCGTGCTTGTGCTTCTTCAGGTGCTCGGTCAGGTCGGCGATGCGCTTGCTCAGCAGCGCGACCTGGGCCTCGGCGGAACCGGTGTCCGTGTCGTGGACGCCGTACTCGGCGAGGATGGTCTTCTTCTGATCAGTGGTCAGTGCCACGTGTTCGCTACTCCTTGTACTGGTTAAGTGCCGTGCGGCCCCGCCCGGGGGCGAGGTAGTCGGTGCTGGCCGCCACGGACCACAGCCAGACCCAAATGTCGAGGTTACCAGCAGTACCGGCGCGCTACGCGTTTGACGTGCTCAAGGGCACCCGGTCGAGGACGGTGTAGCCCTCCGCCGGGTCGCTGCGGACCAGGGCGACCTCCGTGGCCGTCCACTCACGACCGGTGAACTCCACGTGCGGCAGCACGGCACCGCGGGCCACGGTGACGTGCGGTCGCCAGTCCGGCGGCACGTGCGCCGCCTCGCCCAGCTCACCCAGCGGGCCGTCCACGCCGATCCACAGCACCCGGCGGAACGTGCCGCTGCCGCGCAGCCGCAGCACGGGCGCGGTGACGCGGTCCAGGCCGTCGAGCCGGCCGGCGGGCTCGGCCTCGCCGAAGAACCGGACGGTGACGTGCCAGCGGGCCGGGTGCTGCCAGCGCAACCGCGGGTAGGCCCGGCGGAACGGGCGGAGGGCGTCGTGCAGCTCCCCGACGACGTCGTCGGGCGGGAAGAGGGCGGAGAAGAGGCTCACCAGCGGTCGTTCAGTCGGTCGGGCGGGCGGTCAGGTGTCGCGGCCCTTGCCCGCGCGGCGCAGCAGCTCGGCCAGGGCGGGGAAGTCCTCGCCCAGCACGTCGGCGGCCTGCGACAGCTCGCGGCGGTCGGCCAGGCGGCGCAGGAAGGGGAACACCACGGCCTCGTCGTCGGCGGCGCCGTTCACCGGCAGTGAATCACGGCTCACGGTCGGCTTCGACTGCCGCACGTCCTCCAGCGCGCGCTGCAACGCCTCGGGTGCGCCGGACGCCACGTCGGGGGTGAGGACCTTGCGCTCCAGCATGATCATCCGAGCCAGCACGGAGGGGTTGCCGATCTTGGCCCGACGTCCGCTCATGACCTGGCTCAGCATGGGGGCGCTGATGCCCAGCACGTCCGCGAGCTGGGCCTGCGAGACGTTGAACGCGACCACCAGCCGGCGCACCCGGTCACCCAGGGGTTCCCCGTACCACTCCCGCTGCAACGCGAGGTTGCGCTGGACGATCTTGTGGTCCTCCACCTTCGCCTCTCCCCTGACCGACGGACGTGACAGGCATCTTGCCAGGTAGTCACCCGTCACACGGCCGGTTCCACCCAGCTGGTTCAACCGGTCAGGCGTCACTCGGATCCGTGAGGCGGTCACGGGTCGTAGCGACATCGCGGTGCATCTGCTCCAGCAGCGACTCGACGCTGTCGAACTTCTCCATGTCCCGCAGCCGGTCCACGAAGTCGAGCGCCACGCGCTGGCCGTAGAAGTCCTCGTCCACGTCGAGCACGAACGCCTCGACCCGTCGTTCCCGGCCGGAGAACGTGGGATTGGTGCCCACGCTCACGGCGGCCTTGAGGCGGCGGCCCGAGCCGTGCACGAACCAGCACGCGTACACGCCGTCCGCGGGCACGGCGGCGAACCGCGTGGTGGACAGGTTGGCCGTGGGGAAGCCGAGTTCCTTGCCCCGGCCGTCGCCGCGCACCACGATGCCCTCCAGCCGGTGCGGCCGGCCCAGCGCGTGCGCCGCGGCGGCCACGTCGCCGGCGTCGATGCACGCCCGGATGTAGGTCGACGAGTACGTCACACCGTCGTCGGTCACCAGATCCGCCCCCTCGGTCACGAAACCGAACCGCTTGCCCAACGCGCGCAGCAGGTCCACGTTGCCCGCCGCCTTGTGGCCGAACGTGAAGTTCTCCCCCACCACCACGGCCGCCACGTGCAGCCGGTCCACCAGCACCTCGTGCGCGAACTCGTCGGCCGGGGTGCGCGCCACCTCGGCGGTGAACGGGATCACGCAGAACACGTCCACGCCCATGCCCTCGACCAGTTCGGCACGCCGGCGCAGGCTGGTCAGCTGGGCCGGGTGGCTGCCCGGCCGGACCACCTCGGACGGGTGCGGGTCGAAGGTGATCAGGACGCTGGGCACGCCCTTGTCCGCGGCCAGCCCGACCGCCCGGTTGATCAGCGCCTGGTGCCCGCGGTGCACCCCGTCGAACACGCCGATGGTCACGACGCAGCGACCCCAGCCGCCCGGCAGGTGGTCGAGCCCTCTCCAGCGTTGCACGCGGGCAAGCCTAGGGGGTCGACCGCGGCGGGCCGGCCGAGGTGGGCTCAGTCGTGGCGGATGTCGCGGCCTGCTTGGTGGACCGTGCCGCCGTCACGCGCGATGGCGGTCTGGTTGACCGTGGTCGGCGAGTTGACGGTCACCGAGCCGAGCGTGCCCGCCTGCACCACGGCGCCGTGCACGGTGCCGCTGATGCTGTTGGTCACGGTCGTCGGCGCCTGCGGTTCCGGCTCGGCCGGGACGTCGGCTCGCGACTGGGGCGGCGCGTCGACCCGCGGTGCGGACGGTGCCGACTGCAGGCGCAGGGCGATGACCACGCCCAGCGCGGTGAGCAACGCGACCGCCACCCAGGTCCACGGGTTCGCGCGCCCGTCGGTGGCCAGGTTGATCGCCACCCCGGTGGCCGAAGTCACCACACCGGCAGCGGCCGGCCACACCCATCTCCTCGCCATGGCCTCCACGGTAAGCCCTAGGCCGTGGGCGCGAGTACCACCAACGGCTTCGCGATCGGGCCCTCGTCCTTCGCCAGCGCGACCACGTGGCCGTCCGGCCCGAAGACGCCGTACGTGCCGTCCAGCCCGCCGGCGGCCAGGCGTTGGCCGTGCGACAGGGCGACCGCCTCGCGGGGTGCGATCTCGCGGCGCGGGAACGCGGTCGACACGGCGGCGTCCAGGTCCAGGGACAGGCCCGGCGCGCTCTCCAGCTGCTCCAAGGTCTTGGCCACGCGCAGGTCGAACGGGCCCACGCGGGTGCGGCGCAGGGCCGCCAGGTGGCCGCCGACGCCGAGGTCCGCGCCGAGGTCACGGGCCAGCGCGCGCACGTACGTGCCGGACGAGCACTCCACCATGACGTCGAGCTCGGTGGCGCCGTCCTCGCGGCGGATCGACAGCACGTCGAACCGGTGCACGGTGACCGGCCGCGCCGGGATCTCCACCGCCTCGCCCGCGCGGACCCGCGCGTAGGCCCGCTTGCCGTCGATCTTCACCGCGCTGACCGCGCTCGGCACCTGCTCGATCGCGCCGGTCAGCTTCGCCACCCCGGCCCGGATGGCGTCCTCGTCCACTTCGGACGCGTCGGCCGTGGACAGCACCTCGCCCTCCGCGTCGTCGGTCGTGGTGGCCGCGCCGAGGCGGATGGTCGACAGGTACGCCTTGCTGTCCAGCGCCAGGTGGCCGAGCAGCTTGGTGGCGCGCTCGATGCCGAGCACGAGCACGCCGGTCGCCATCGGGTCGAGCGTGCCCGCGTGCCCGACCTTGCGGGTGCCGAGGATGCGGCGGACCTTGGCCACCACGTCGTGCGAGGTCATGCCATCGGGTTTGTCGATCACGACGAGGCCGGGCGGGACAGGAGGACGAGAAGTTGCGGACACGGTCGAGGATCCTAGTGCCGCGACCGGCAGCCTTCGCCCCGTGTTCCGGCGGTCAGACGGGTGGTTCGGGGTGCCGGCCCCACGTCCTCATCCTGGTTGGCTGTGGGCGTGGGGCCGGTGCCGCGAGGCGCCTTGCCGAGTGTCGGAAGACGCGGTGGAGGTTGCCGGTCGCGGTACTAGGCCTCGACCAGCACATCCCACCGACGACGGCGCAACTGCACGGGCACGGCCTCGCCGCGGTCCTCGGCGGCGAACACCGCGGCACGCGCACGACGCCACCACACCACTGTGCGCCACACTCCCACCAGCAGCACCGCCACCACGGACAGGAACGCGATCCGGTAGGCCTGCGGCGCGGGCAGCGCGGGCTCGACCACGTCCAGCAGCACGCCGACGACCAGGGCGGTGAACGTGACCGCGGCGAACCCGCCGACGTTGGCCACGCCGGTCGCCGTGCTCACCCGGTGCAGCGGGTTGTAGTCGCGCACCAGCGCGAACGCCACGCCGGACGCGGGATTGCCCAGCGCCAGCACGGCGAACAGCACGTACAGCGCGGGCGTCGGCAGCACACCGCCCGGCCAGCCCAGCAGCACCGCCCAGCACAGCACGGCCACGGCCAGGTAGGAGCCGACGATCGGCATCCGCCACTCCGGCCGGTTGCCGATCACCGTGCCCATCACCGGCCCGGTCACGATCGCCACCAGCACCAGCGTGCTCAGCACCGCCGAGGCGGACGGCCGGGACAGGCCCTGCGCCTCCACCAGGTACGGGAAACCCCACAGCAGGCCGAGCACCGCGGGCGTGGACATCGACGTGAAGTGCACCCAGAACCCCAGGCGCGTGCTCGGCTCGCGCCACGCGTCCCGCACCTTCGCGCCCACCGCGCGCAACGGCACCGGTTCGACCACCGGCTGCGGCACGCCGTCCGGCACCTCGCGGATCCGCCACGCGACCACCGCCGAGTACGCCGCCGTGGCCAGGCCCGCGGCCAGGAACGTCACCGTCCAGCCCGCGTTGTCCAGCAGCAACGTCAACGGCACGGTCGCGACCAGGTTGCCCGCACCGCCGAGCGCCGCGGACAGCGTCATCACCAGCGTGAACCGGCGGGGCGGGAAGTGCGCGGCGGCCAACCGCAGCACGCTGACCCACGTCATGGCGTCACCGACGCCGAGCACCGCGCGGGCGGCCAGGCCGAGCGGGTAGGAGTCGGCGATCGCGAACAGGACCTGGCCGACACCCATGAGCAGGGCGGCGGCGGTCAGCACGCGGCGCGGGCCGAAGCGGTCCACCAGCAGGCCGGTGGGGATCTGCATCAGCGCGTAGAGCCCGATCTGCAGCACGGTGAACGTGCCGAGCGCGGCGGGGCCCACGGCGAAGCGGTCGCCCGCCTCCAGGCTGGCCACGCCGAGCGAGGTCCGGTGGAACAGGGCGGCGATGTAGACGAGGACGGCGGTTGACCAGATCAGCCACGCTTGCTTCGTGGCACGATCGACCGGCAAGGCGTCTCCTAGGCTCGCGTGCGGCGGCAGTCCCAGTATCGAGAAACACTTGCCTGTTGTTAACGATTCCTGAGGGTGCCGCGCACCACATCACGCCTGGTCACACCGCGCCTACCCGCGCCCACTCCCCCGACCGGGTCCGCGCGAGCACCAGCACCAGCCGCAGCACCATGAACGCCGACAGGCCGGTCCAGATCCCGGTCAGCCCCCAGCCGAACGCGTAGGACGCCCACACCAGCGGCAGGAACCCGAGCGCCGCCGAGGCGAGCGTCGCCGTGCGCAGGAACTTCGCGTCGCCCGCGCCGAGCAGCACGCCGTCCAGCGCGAACACCACGCCCGCGATCGGCTGCAGGCCGACGAAGAACCACCAGGCGTGCGGTATCTCGTCCAGCACGGCCCGGTCGCTGGTGAACACCATCGGCAGCGGACCGGACAGCGCCGCGAACAGCACCCCGAGCAGCACGCCGAACCACAGCCCGTAGCCGGTCACCTGCCAGGCGAACCGGCGGGCCTGCTCACGGCGTGCCGCGCCCAGCGCCGCGCCCACGATCGACTGCGCGGCGATCGCCAACGAGTCCAGCACGAGCGCGAGGAACGTCCACAGCTGCAGCACCACCTGGTGCGCGCCCACCGCGCCGACCGACGTGCGGGCCGCCACGGAGGCGGCGGACAGGAAGCACGCCTGGAACGCGAGGCTGCGCAGCACCAGGTCGCGGCCGAGGCCCAGCTGGGCCCGCATCCGGTGCCGGTCGGGCCGCAGGCTCACCCGTTCCGAGCGCAACGCCTTGAAGAACAACCCGGCCGACAGCGCCTGTGCGACCACGTTCGCTATCGCCGAGCCTTCGAGACCCCAGTGCGCGCCGTGCACCAGGACCGGGCACAGCACGGCCGAGATGCCGTTGCCGATCAGCACGTACCGCAGCGGTCGGCGGGTGTCCTGCACGCCGCGCATCCAGCCGTTGCCCGCCATGGTGACCAGCACGAACGGCGCGCCGAACAACGCGATCCGCAGCCAGGAGACGGCGTTGTCGGCGACCTCGCCCCCACCGGCCAGCAGCCGTGCGGCGGGATCGGCCAGCAACTGCCCGAGCACGATCACCAGGGCGCCGACTGCCAGCGCGAGCCACGTCGCCTGCACGCCCTCCTCGACCGCTTCCGCCCGCCGTCCGGCGCCGAACAGCCGCGCCGTGCGTGCCGTGGTGCCGTAGGAGAGGAACGTCAGCTGCGTCGCGACCTGCGTGAACAGCACGCCGCCCAGCGCCAGCCCGGCCAGCGGCAGCGCACCGAGATGCCCCACGACCGCCGTGTCCACCAGCACGTACAGCGGCTCGGCCGCCAACACCACCAGCGCGGGCGCGGCCAACCCGACCACCCGCCGCGCCGGAACCCGCTCCTCCACCCGATCCCCTCAATGCCCGACACACCCGCCCCGAACGCGCGTGTCCTACCTTCAGAACAGGCGTGTCCTACGTTCGGAACCCGAATTCAACGCTCAGGACGACGCGGCCACGGTTTCCAAGGCCGCACGCAGGTTCGCCAGCACCTCGTCGGCCTCGCCGGTGGCGGTGAAGCCCGCGGCCAGCCGGTGGCCACCTCCGCCGAGCAGCTGCGCCACTTCGCGCACGTCCACCTCGCGCACCGCGCGCAACGACACCGACCACGACGACGGCCGCAGCTCCTTCAGCACCGCCGCCACCTCGGCCTCGGCCGTGGTGCGCACCAGGTCGACCACGCTCTCCACCTCCTCGGGCCGCAGCCCGGAGGCGTCCTCCAGCGTCACGACGGCGTGCACGAACCCCCGCCCGCCCGCGGCGTCACGCTCCAGCCGCGCCCGGCTCAGCACCTTCGCCAACATCCCGAGATACCCGAACGGGTGAGAGTCCATCAACGGTCGGGCCACGGCCTCGGCGTCCACCCCGGCGGCGAGCAGCCGGGCCGCCACCTGGTGCGTGGTCGCCGACGCGTGCCGGAACGACCGCGTGTCCGTCACCAGCCCCGCGTACACGCAGCGGGCCACCGGCTCGTCCAGCTCCACGCCCAACTCGTCCAGCAGCCGCAGCACGACCAGCGCGGTCGCCTCGGCACGGTCGTCCACCACGTTCACGTGCCCGAACCCCGGGTTCGACACGTGGTGGTCCAACACCACCACCACACCGGCGGTGGACACCCGATCAGCCAACGGACCGAGCCGACCGATACTGCCCGTGTCCAACGCGACCAGCACCGGCGGCGCGGCGGGCACGTCCGAAGCGGGCACCAGCAGCCCGGCCACGTCCAAGCCCCGCAGCGTCTCCGGCACCTCGTCCGGTGCCCCGAACGACACCCGCACCACCACACCTCGGCGGTGCAGGGCCAACCCCAGCGCCAACGCACTGCCCAACGCGTCCGCGTCGGGGTTCACGTGCGCCAGCAGCGTCACGTCGGTGGCCGCGGACAGGACGCGAGCGGCCTCGGCGAGGCCCGCGCTCAGGTCGTCGGACGGGCGGGCGACGTCGGACGCGCCCGGGTCGTTCACGCTCGGATCGTTGTGCACGACGAGAACGCTAGTCGGCGTCCTCGGCGTCGCGCGCAGGCTTGTACGGGTCGGGTTCGCCCGCGGGCTCCGCGCCGTGCGCGATCCGCGCCACCTCGGCGTCCAGCTCCCGCGCCTTGGCCAGCAGCTCGTCCATCCGACGCGCCTCGTCGGGCACGGTGTCGGTGATGAACGTCAACGTCGGCGTGAACCGGACACCGGTCTGCTGGCCGACCATCGTGCGCAGCACGCCCTTGGCGCTCTCCAACGCCGCCGCGGCACCCGCGAGGTCGGGTTCGGAGTCCAGCTTCTCGCCGAGCACCGTGTAGTAGATCGTCGCGTCGTGCAGGTCGCCGGTCACCCTGGTGTCCGTGATGGTGACGCGGGCCAGCCTCGGGTCCTTCACCTCGTGCTCCAGCGCGGAAGCCACGATCTGCGAGATCCGCTTGGCCAGCTTGCGAGCCCGTGCCTGGTCGGCCACGGCGCTCCCCTCCTGTCGTTGCGATGTGCCGCCACCAGGGGCGGCGTCTGCTAGTCGTCTTCCGGCCCGACCAGCCTGTGGCGGGCGGAGAGAAGTTCCAGTTCGGGCCGTCCGGCCACCAGCCGCTCGCAGGCGGCCATCACGTCCCTCACATGCTCGGCGTCGGCGGCGACGGCCGCCACTCCGATCAGGGCGCGGCGGTGCAGGTCCAGGTGACCCGCCTCGGCTACCGACACCTCGAACTTGCGGCGCAGCTCGGCCACGATGGGCCGCACCACGGACCGCTTCTGCTTCAACGAGTGCACGTCGCCGAGCAGCACGTCCAACTCAAGGGCACCGACGAACACAGTTGATCACCAGGGGGTGTCCAGGGGTGCGGGGCCGCCGGTCACGACGGCCCCGCACCTGGCTGAAGACGATCAGGCGCGCGGCTTCTCGCGCATCTCGAACGTCTCGATGATGTCGCCGACCTTCAGGTCGCTGTAGTTGCCGAGCGTCAGACCGCACTCGAAGCCCTCGCGGACCTCGGTCGCGTCGTCCTTGAACCGGCGCAGCGAGCTGATGGGCAGGTTCTCCTGCACGACGTTGTTGTCGCGCAGCAGGCGGGCCCGGGCGTTGCGCCGGATCTCGCCCGACATCACGAGGCAACCCGCGATCGTGCCGACCTTGGAGGACTTGAAGACCTCGCGGACCTCCGCGCGGCCCAGCTGGACCTCTTCGTACTCCGGCTTGAGCATGCCCTTCAGGGCCTGCTCGATCTCGTCGATCGCCTGGTAGATCACCGTGTAGTAGCGGACGTCCACGCCCTCGCGGTTGGCGAGCTCGGTGGCCTTGCCCTCGGCCCGGACGTTGAAGCCCAGGACGATGGCGCTACCCGCGACGGCGAGGTTGATGTCGCCTTCGGTGATGCCACCGACGCCGCGGTGGATGACCCGCAGCTCGACGTCGTCGCCGACCTCGATCTTCATGAGCGCGTCCTCGAGGGCCTCGACGGTACCCGAGTTGTCACCCTTGATGATCAAGGTGAGGGCGCTGGTCTCCTTCAGCGCGGCGTCCAGGTCCTCCAGGCTGACGCGCTTGCGCTTCGCGGCGTTCATCGCGTTGCGGTTGCGCGCCTGGCGGCGCTCGGCGATCTGCCGGGCCACCCGGTCCTCTTCCACCACGAGGAACGTGTCACCCGCGCCGGGAACCGAGGTCAGACCGATGACCTGCACCGGACGAGACGGCGTCGCCACCGTGACGTCCACGCCGTGCTCGTCGACCATGCGGCGCACGCGACCGTAGGCGGCACCCGCCACGATCGAGTCACCCACGCGGAGCGAACCGCGCTGCACCAGCACCGTGGCCACCGGACCGCGACCGCGGTCGAGGTGCGCCTCGATGGCGACGCCCTGCGCCTCCATCTCCGGGTTGGCCCGCAGGTCGAGCGAGGCGTCGGCGGTCAGCAGGATCGCTTCCAGCAGGCCGTCGATGTTGATGCCCTGCTTCGCCGAGATGTCGACGAACATGGTGTCGCCGCCGTACTCCTCGGCGACCAGCCCGTACTCGGTGAGCTGCTGGCGGATCTTGGCGGGGTTGGCCCCCTCCTTGTCGATCTTGTTGACCGCGACCACGATCGGCGCACCCGCCGCCTGGGCGTGGTTGATCGCCTCGACCGTCTGCGGCATCACGCCGTCGTCGGCCGCCACCACGATGACCGCGATGTCGGTCGAGTTCGCACCACGCGCACGCATGGCGGTGAACGCCTCGTGACCCGGGGTGTCGATGAAGGTGATGAGGCGCTCGTTGCCCTCCAGCTCCGTGCGGACCTGGTAGGCACCGATGTGCTGGGTGATGCCACCGGCCTCGCCCTCGGCGACCTTCGCCTTGCGGATGGTGTCCAACAGGCGCGTCTTACCGTGGTCGACGTGACCCATGACGGTCACGACCGGCGGACGGATCTGGAGGTCCTCCTCGCCGCCGGCGTCGTCGCCGTAGGTGATGTCGAACGTCTCCAGCAGCTCGCGGTCCTCTTCCTCAGGGGACACGACCTGCACGTTGTAGTTCATCTCGGAGCCGAGCAGCTCCAGGATCTCGTCGGAGACGGACTGCGTCGCGGTGACCATCTCGCCGAGGTGGAACAGCACCTGCACCAGCGAAGCCGGGTTGGCGTTGATCTTGTCGGCGAAGTCGGTCAGCGAGGCGCCACGCGGCAGGCGGATCGTCTCGCCGTTGCCCTTGGGCAGGCGGACGCCACCGACCGACGGCGCCTGCATGTTGTCCATGTACTCCTGGCGCTTCTGCCGCTTCGACTTGCGACCGCGGCGCGCCGGACCACCGGGACGGCCGAAGGCACCCGCGGCACCGCCGCGACCACCGGGACCGCCACCACCGGGACGACCGCGGAAACCGCCGCCACCACCGGCCGGTGCGCCACCGCCACCGCCGCCACCGCCGCCGGGGCGGAAGCCACCGCCACCGCCGCCGCCGCCACCAGGGCGGAAGCCGCCACCGGCGCCGCCACCACCGCCACCACCGGGACGGAAGCCGCCGCCACCGCCACCGCCGCCACCGGGACGACCGCCGCCGCCACCGGGACCGCGGCCACCGCCGCCGCCACCGGGACCGCCGGGGCCACGACCGCCACCGCCACCGCCACCGGGGCGGGGCGCGGGACGACCGGGCATCATGCCCGGGTTCGGCCGGGGCGGCATGTTGCCGGGGTTGGGCCGAGGACCGCCGGGACCGCCGCCGGAGCCACCCGGACGGGGGCCTGCCGGACGCGAGTCACCGGGCTTGGGGCCGGACGGGCGCTCGCCGCCACCCGGCGCGGCCGGGCGCGGTGCCTGCGGACGCGGCGCCGGAGCGCCACCGCCGACGCCGAACGGGTTGTTGCCCGGACGCGGCGGACGCGCACCGGCGGGCTTGGGTGCCTGCGGGCGCGGCGGGACCACGGACGGGGAGTTCTGCGCCGCCGCGGGCTGCTGCTGCGGTGCGCGAGGGCCGGGACGAGGGCCGGGGCCACTGGTCCGCGGTGCCTGCTGAGGCGCCTGCTGGGACTGCTGCTGCTGAGGTGCGGCGGCGGCAGCGGGCTTGGGCGCCTGGGTGGGCGTCGGAGCCGAGGCGGCCGCGGGCGCGGGCGCCTGGGGCTGCGGCTGCGCGGCGGGCGCGGCCGGAGCGGCGGGTGCCGGAGCGGCGGGCTTGGCCACCGGCTTCGGCGCCATCGGCTTCGGGCCGGGCACGGGGCGCGGACCCGGCTTGCCGGACGGGGCCGGCGGGCGCGGGCTGCCCTCGGTCTTGGTCTCGCCCGAGGTCGAGCCGGTGCTCGACGGCGCGGGCTTCGGCGGCGCCGGACGGGCACCTGCCGACTTGGGCTTCGACTCGCCCTTGGCGTAGGCGTCACGGAGCCGCCGGGCCACCGGGGCCTCAACGGTGCTGGACGCGGACTTCACGTATTCGCCCTGGTCGGCGAGCTTGCTGAGTAGTTCTTTACTCGTGACGCCGAGCTCTTTGGCGAGCTCGTGCACGCGGGCCTTACCTGCCACTGCACTCCTCTGTGAGGGAGGCCGGCGGGCAAGTCCCGTCGACCTCGTCTTAACGTCGCGCGTTCATGTCTTCAGCTTCACGGCTGACTCATGACGGGTCGACCTGCTTCCTTGCTTCCTGCTGGTCACGGGGCGATCCCGTGACCTCCTGCCCACACTGCTCGAGGTGACCGCGCACGCGTTCCACGTCGAGCGGTCCCTGGACCCTGAAGGCCCTGGGGAACGCCCGTCGCTTCTCGGCGTTGCGGAGGCAGTCCGGATCGGGGTGCAGCCATGCTCCCCTACCGGGCAACCGTCGACGTGTGTCCGGGACCACAGTCCCGTCCACGACCACCACGCGCAGCAGCTCGGAGGGCAACGTCCGAGCGCGGCATCCGATGCACGTACGAACCGGGCCGATGTGCGCGAGATCCGATCCCCGACGTTGAACCACTGAGAAGTCTATCCCCTGTTGCCTATTCAGCCGAACCGGATGCCGATGCGCCCGCCGGAGCGGACCCGCCGGCCTCCGCATCACTGCGGATGTCGATGCGCCAGCCGGTCAGCCGCGCGGCCAGCCGGGCGTTCTGGCCCTCCTTGCCGATGGCGAGGGAGAGCTGGAAGTCCGGGACCACGACCCGTGCCGTCTTGGCGCGCTCGTCGAGCACCCGCACCGAGACAACCTTCGCCGGTGACAAGGCATTCCCGACGAACGTGGCGGGGTCGTCGGAGTGGTCGATGATGTCGATCTTCTCACCGGCCAGCTCGCTCATCACGTTGCGCACCCGGGCGCCCATCGGCCCGATGCACGCGCCCTTGGCGTTGACGCCGGGGACGGTGGTGCGGACGGCGATCTTCGAACGGTGACCTGCCTCACGTGCCACCGCGGGGATCTCGACGGTGCCGTCGGCGATCTCGGGCACCTCGAGCGCGAAGAGGCGGCGGACGAGGTTCGGGTGCGTGCGCGAAAGGGTGATCTGCGGGCCGCGCGCGCCGCGGGACACGCCCACGACGTAGCACTTGAGCCGCGAACCGTGCTCGTAGGACTCGCCGGGCACCTGCTCGGCGGGCGGCAGCACGCCCTCGGTGTCCCCTATCTGGACGACGACCATGCCGCGGGCGTTGGCGCGGGCGTCGCGCTGCACGACACCGGCGATGATCTCGCCCTCCTTGGCGGAGAACTCGCCGAACGTGCGCTCGTGCTCGGCGTCACGCAGGCGCTGCAGGATGACCTGGCGGGCGGTGGTGGCGGCGATGCGGCCGAAACCCTCGGGGGTGTCGTCCCACTCCTCGGCCACGGTGCCGTCCGGGTTCAGCTCCTGCGCGAGCACGCGGACCACGCCGGTCTTGCGGTCGATCTCGACGCGCGAGTGCGAGTGGTGGCCCTCGGTGTGCTTGTAGGCGGTCAGCAGGGCGGTCTCGATGGCTTCGAGAACCGTGTCGAAGGGGATGTCCTTGTCCCGTTCGATCGCCCTGAGAGCGGCGATGTCGACGTTCACTCCGACTCCTCCTTCGGGTGCTTGCCGTCGAGGAGCGCGAGCTCTTCGACCGGCGGCTGCTTGAACTCGACTTCGACGACGGCGCGCTCGATCGTCCGGTACTCGACGCGGCGCAGCTCGCCCTTGACCAGCAGCACGACGCCGGTGTCGTCGGCATCGCCGACGCGGCCGAACCACTCGACCTGCTCCGGCTGCTTCACCTTCACCAGGCGGAGCCGGTTGCGCTTCCAGTGGCGAGGCCTGGTCAGCGGGCGGTCCGCGCCGGGCGAGGTGACCTCGAGCGTGTACGGCCCGGCGATCAGGTGCTCGTGCGCGTCGAGGGCGGCCGACACGGCGCGACTGGCCTGCGCCACCTCGTCCAGGCCGATCCCCTCGTCGCCGTCCACGACCACCTTGACCAGCCTGCGACGCCCAGCCTGGTTCACGTCGAGCAGTTCGAGGTCGAAGCCGATCGCCTCGACCGCCTCCCGCACGACGGGTGCTAGCTGCGCGGCGAGTTCTCCGCGCGGCGGGCTGGACACGTGGTGACTCCAAGTTCTCTTCGAGTGCAGAGGGCACGGCAACCCCGGCCGACGCTGCACTTCGCCGGCCGTGGTCGCCCAGACTATCTCTTTCGGCGGCCTCCCACGTGCCACGGGCGATCACGACCCGTTGCGGAACGAGCCGCGGGGCACCGGCGGGGCTCTGGCAGGATCGGTGGACGTGATCGGAAGAACGGCGTTCAGCAGGCGCGCGGTGCTGCTGGCGACGGCCACGGCGCCGTTGGCAGTCGCGTGCACCACACCACCTCCCCCACCGCCGCCACCGGACCCGCTGGCGGAGTTGGTGAAGGCGGCGCGGTCGGACGCCGCGCTGGCCACGGCCGTCGGCGCGCCCGAGACGGCCGCGGCGCGCACCGAGCACGCGCAGCGGTTGCAGGCGGAGGTCGACCGGGCCACGCCGCGGGTGCCGGGCGCGTCGGTGCCGCCGTCGACGTCGGCTTCGGTGGCGCCGCCGGCGGGCGCGTCGCGGGAGGCGTTGGTGCCCGCGTTGCAGGCGGCGCAGAAGCAGGCGGGTGAGCTGGTGGCGTCGGTGGAGGCGCACCGGGTGGGGTTGGTCGCCTCGGTGGCGGCCGGGTGCGCGAGCCTGGTGGAGGCGCTGTCGTGAGCGTGGAGGCGGTGCAGGACGCGTTGGCCGCGGAGCACGCGGCGGTGTGGACGTACGGGTTGGTGAGCGCGTTCATCGCGGTGCCGCAGCTGTCGGCGGCGGTGGCGGACGGCGCCACGGCCCACCGGGCCCGGCGGGACGCGACGGAGCGGTGGTTGCGCGACGCCGGTGCCACGCCCCGACCTCCGGCGGCGGCCTACCTGCCGCCCCAGCCGGTGGACAGCGCGGCGTCGGCCGTGGCGGCGCTGATCGCCGTGGAGACGGATGCGTGCGTGGCGTGGCGCGGCGTGCTGGAGCGGACCGGTGACGCGGCGTTGCGGACGTCGGCGTTGGACGCGTTGACGGTGTCCGCGGTGCGGGCGACGCGGTGGCGGAAGGTAGCGGGGGTGACGCCGACCTCGATCGCGTTCCCGGGTGCCGGGGTCGGCTGATCAGGCGTTGAGGTCGGCGGCGAGGCGGAAGGCGTCGTTGCTGATCCGCTTCATCATCTGGATGTGCGCGGTCTCGTCGGGGCCGTGCTCGACCGAGTCCGACTCGATGATGATCACGTCGCGGTCCTGCTGGCGGGCGGCGAAGCCGCCGTTGGCCAGGGTGGTCAGGTTCGGCACCCGGACGGCGCCGTCCTTGACCAGGTCGTTGACGTTGCCGGTGCCGTCGCGGGTGGTCAGGTCCTTCAGCTTGGCGGCGTCCTCGGTCGTCTTCATCCGCACGATCGACACGGACGTGTAGACCTTCAACCCATCAGGCGTGGTCGTCGTGTACAGACCGCGAGTGAGCTGCTGGCACGGCGTGTTCGTGAGGAACGTCTTGGTCTGCCCGTAGGCGTGCGACGCGCAGTCGCTGTCCTTCAGCGGCTCGGGCACGTCCGGCGACGCGGTGAACGCGAACTCGCCCGCCGGGGCGGACGTGGTCGTCGGTGTGCCGGTCGGGGTGTTGTTCTTCGGCATCACGACCAGCCACACCAGCCCGGACACCACGGCCACGCCGAGCAGGCCGAGGCCCTTGAGCACCATCCCGCGCCGTGAGCGCGGCGCGGGGGCCGCGGGCCCGCGACGGGGCGGGGGCGGCGGCGAGCTCAGCAACGAGTCCAGCTGCCCGATCTCCGACCGCCACAGGGGCGCGGTGTCGGACGGCCGGATGGGCGGGATCCGCTGCGTCACCTCTTCGGGTGATTCGGGAGGAACCGACACAAAGACCCACGGTAACGGACGAGGGTCAGTCGAGCGCTCTGAGCACCTGATCGACATCGTCCACCGTGTTGTACAGGTGGAACGCCAGGCGGACGCGGCCGGCGCGCGTGCTGGAGCGCACGCGGGCCTGCGCGAGGCGGTCGGCGGGCAGGTCGAGGGACACGATCGCCGAGCCTCGCGGCGGCAGGCCGAGGCCGGTGAGCAGGGCGTCGGCCAGGGTGACGTTGTGGTCGCGGACCGCGGCCAGGTCGAGCGAGGCCAGGTAGGGCAGCGACACGGCGGCACCGAACTGGGCCAGCCAGACCGGGGAGAGGTCGAGGCGGCGGGCGTCGGGTGCCAGTCGGAGCGGCAGGCCGTAGACGGTGTCCCAGGGGTTGTCGCCGGCGTGCCAGTTCGCGGCGACAGGCACGGTGCGTTCCAGGGCGGATGGCGAACACGCGAGCCAGGCGCAGCCGCGGGGTGACATCAGGAACTTGTAGCCGATGGCCACGACCCAGTCGGCCCAGTGCAGGTCGAGGGGCATCCAGCCGACAGCCTGGGAGGCGTCCAGCAGCACGGGCACACCGGTGGCGCGCAGGCCGTCGAGGTCCACGATCCGGCCGTCCGCGGACTGCACGACGCTGACGGCGACGAGGTCGTGCCCGGGCGCTTCGGCCACGATGGCGTCGAGATCGACTTCGGTGACCCGCAGGCCGCGCGCGGCGAACGGGAACGTCAGGCTGGTGAACTCACCGCGGGCGACGAGGACGGAGGCGTCGGCGGGCAGACCGGCGGCGACCAGCGAGACGAGCTGGGAGGCGGAGGCGCCCATGGCGACGCGTTCGGACGGCACGCCGACGAGCCGGCCGAACGCCCGGCGCGCGGTGGTCGCGTGCTCGTCGGCGGCGCCCGGGCCGTCCGCGCCGACCGCCCACCGGCGCACGGCGTCCGCGACGGCCTCCGCGGTGGGAGTGGGCGGGACGCCGACGCTCGCGGTGTTCAGGTAGCCGAGGGGGACGTCGAAGGTCGAGCCGAAGGCGGAACGCATGGGATCATCACACGGTCCCGGCGACCCCGCCGTCCACCGATTTGCGGTTCTTGCGCCGGGCGTAGACCTGCTTGCGGGTCCGGGCGACGACCTCGCCCGAGGAGTCCACGACGTCGGTGGAGAACCAGAGCAGGGCCTTGTTGTCGTCCGCAGCTCGGGAACGCAGTTCGTCCAGGTGCTCGTCGGTCAGGTGGAACTCGGCGTGGACGGTGCCGCGGCCGGGCTTGACGAACTCGATCTCGCCCGCCCGGTCCCACACCAGGTGCTCGCGGCCGAGGTGGTGGAGCACGAGCAGCATCCAGAACGGGTCGGTCATCGCGAACAGCGAGCCGCCGAAGTGGGTGCCCACGTAGTTGCGGTTCCACCAGTGCAGCCGCATCCGGACCTTGACGTGGCGGTAGTCGTCGGACAGCTCGACCACGCGGATGCCGGCGAACAGGAACGGTGGCCACAGGTTCATGCCGCGGCGCAGACGGGATGCCTTCACGGCGGCTATGTTACCAGCGGGTAATGAGCGTTAGTGCAGGGTGATGACGTTCTTCGTCACCTTCGCGGCGGCGTCCGAGCAGAGGAACGCGATCACGCCCGCGACGTCCTCGGGCTGGGAGACGTCGTGCTCGGCGCGCACCGCGTCGTTCACCCAGCCCGTGTCGGTGACGCCCGGCTTGACCACGTTGGACGTGATGCCGTGCGGCCACAGCTCGGTGGCGGCGGACATGGCGTAGTTGTCCAGCGCCGCCTTCGCCGCGCCGTAGGACACCTCGCTGGGGAAGCCGAGCGGGCCGCCGGAGGTCAGGCCGACGATGCGGCCCCAGTTGCCGCCGCGGGCGATGTGGCGGCGGGCGAACTCGGCGATCAGCAGCGCGCCCGCGCGGGCGTCCACGGCGAACTGCGCGTCGAACGTCTGCGGCGTGACGGCTTGGAGCACCCGGCCGAACTGGTCGGTCTCCACGGCCAGGAACGTGTCCTGCACCCAGCTGGAGGCGTTGTTGACCAGGATGTCGACCGGGCCGAAGACCCGTTCCGCGGTGTCGAACAGCGTGGTGGGCGCCAGCGGGTCGGTGAGGTCGATCTCGAGCGCGTGCGCCCTGCCGCCCGCTTCGGTGATGGCGGCGACGACGTCGTCCGCGTCCGACTCGCGGGCGGTGAAGTACTCGCGCGGCAGGCTCGGGTCCGGCGCGGGCACGAACCGCAGGTACGTGATGAGGACGTTGACGCCCTGGGCCGCGAGGGCCTTGGCGGTCGCGGCGCCGATGCCCTGGTTGGCGCCGGTGACGATCGCGGTGTGGATCACGACGGCATCGTGCCCGACCGGGCGCCGGCGGCGCACGGCGTTTTAAGCTCTCCAGGCATGCGCAGCGAAGAGATCGAGGTCCGCACCGGCTCGACCGAGGTCGTCCACGACCTCACCCGCGCGTGCGAGGACTTCCTGGCCGATGTGGACGGCGACGGGCTGCTGCACGTCTGGGTGCCGCACGCGACCGCGGGCCTTGCGGTGCTGGAGACCGGCGCGGGCAGCGACGACGACCTGCTGGCCGCGTTGCGCGAGCTGCTGCCCGCCGACGGGCGGTGGCGGCACCGGCACGGGACCCCCGGTCACGGCCGTGACCACGTGCTCCCCGCGCTCGTGCCGCCCTACGCGACGATCCCGGTGCTAGGCGGTGTGCTGGCGCTGGGCACCTGGCAGTCCGTCTGCCTGGTCGACACCAACGTCGACAACCCCGTCCGCAAGGTCCGGTTCACCTTTCTTCCCGGGTAGCAGCAGCACGGCCAGGCCCGCGGCGGCGAGCCCCGCGAACACCCAGACCTGGGCGGTGTCCAACGACCCGCTGTGCAGCAGTACGCGCAGCCCTTCGGTGGAGAACCGGAACGGCGTCCACGACCACAGCAGGGTCCGGTAGACGGGGTCGATCAGCTCCGGCACCTGGCCCGCGACGGCGGGCGCCATCAGGTACAGCGGCCCGAGCACGGCCATCGCCCGGATGCCGAGCAGCCTCAGCAGCGCGCCTTGGACCAGCGCGAACGCCGCCCCGACCAGGGCGAGGTAGCCGAGCACGCCCGCGGTGAGCGGCAGGGACGAGTCCCAGAGGGCGAACAAGCCCGCCACCACGGCGACGCCGAGCACGGTCGTGGTGACGACGCCCGCCAGCCGGCCGAGCGCGGTCGCCTTGCGCGCCGCCAAGGTGAACGCCGCGCCGGCGACCAGGCCCGCGATCCACAGCAGCGCGGTCGCGGCCAGCGGCGCGGTGCGACCGGCGGCCGAGGACGGGTTGAGCGTCACGGTTCCGGCCCGCATGCCGGCGCCCTGGGCGACGCCGGACAGCACTTGCTGGGCGACCTGCGTGCCGGACGGGTTCACCGCGCCGGAGAGCACGACGGTAGCGCCGTCAGGCGCGAGTTCGAGCACTCCGTAGACCTCTTGGCGGGACAGGAGGTCCCTCGCCTCGTCGGGCGTGGCGACGCGCCAGGAGACCTCCGCCGTGGCACTGCCCGCGAGCTTGTCCGCGACGCCGCGCAGCGGTGGTGGCGCCTCGGCGTCGACAGCGACCGCGAGCGGAACCGCGTCCGGGTGGACCGTCGCCTGGACGCCGAACGTCAGCAGACCCAGGACGAGCGCGACCAACGCGCCCACGACGGCGGTGGCCACCGCGATGACCGACGACGGCCGGTCGTGCAGTGCGGCCATGGCGTCCTCCTCAGTAGTTCATCGTGTGTTGAATTAGAGGCTACGGCCGATCGGGCAACGAAGTCAACGCGTGCTGAATTAACGGAGCGGTCCTGGTCGGGACCCGCACCGGGTACGGTTTGGGCCGTGACATACCCAGGTGACGGGCAGTCCGGCTGGGGCGGCCAGCCCAACCAGGGCGACTGGGGCCGGCAGGACCAGGGCTACCCGCAGCAGGTCTACCCGCAGAACTACGGCGGCTCCTACGGCGGTCTCGGGGTGTTCTCCGGCGGCGACGAGCCGCCACCCCGGAAGAGCAAGACCAAGTTGTGGCTGGTGATCGGCGCCGTCGTCGTCGTGCTGGTCGGTGGCGGGGTGACCGCGTACGTGCTGACCCGACCGGACGACCAGGTCCCGATCGCGCAGAACACCCCCAGCAGCACGGCCACCACGACCAAGCCGTCCACCACGGCCAAGTCGACGCCGTCGAGCGCGCCGCCACCCAGCTGCGAGGCCGCGAAGCAGAGCTGGAACTGCCTGCCCGTCCCCTCACTGTCGTACAGCTACGACGTGCCCAAGGGCTGGTCGCCGGTGCCCGGTCCCGCGCCGGTCGAGGGCATGCCGGACGTGAAGCTGATCGGCCTGACCGTCACCGGCGCGTACGACTGCGGCGGCCGGGAGTTCACCCGCGGCGGCGCGGGCGGAGTCGTCGTGCCGCAGACCGACCTGACCGCGGTGGCCAAGGACTTCGCCCAGAAGCTCGCCACCCAGTACTACAAGTCCGCGCCGAAGTCCGAGGTCGAGCTCGGCGAGCCGAAGCCGGTGACGGTGGCGGGCAACATCGAAGGCGTGCAGGTCGACGCCGTCGCCACCACGTCCGGCGACGAGTGCCTGGCCACCAAGGGCGTGGTGAAGGTCCTGGTCCTGAAGGGCGACAAGGGCTTCCACGTGTTCATGGCCAACGGCGACCTCGAAGGCGGGCCGGCCGAGCCGAAACCGCCGACAGACGCCGACCTGCAGGCCATGGTCGACTCCGTGAAGCCGCTGAGCCGGTGACCTACACCGGGCTGGGCGTCTACCAGCAGCAACCGCCGAAGCCGCCGAACCGCGCGCCGCTGTGGATCGCGTTGGCCGTGGTCGCCGTGCTCGTCGTCGGCGGCGGCGTCACCGCGTTCGTGCTGCTGAACTCCGGTGACGACCGGGCCGCGCCACCGACGACCACGTCGACCACGTCCAGCCCCGAGCCGGACTGGCAGCCGGTGGACGACTCGCAGGCGGGCGTGGCGTACGAGCTGCCGCCCTCGTGGGAGTCCAGCGGCGCCGGTGCGTCCGGGCGGATCAGGCTGACCACGTCGTACGTGTCGCGGCCGTTCCAGTGCCAGGGGCGCAGCATGATCCAGGCGCAGGCGGCGGCCGGTTCGGTCATCGACGACGACCCGGAGCAGGTCGCCACCGAGCTGGTGAACCGGATCGCGGCGGGCGGGTACACGGTGAACGGCGCGGCGCCCGAGATCGGCGAGCCGCGGGTCGAGCCGACCGACGACGGGGTGCGGGTCAGCGTCGAGGTGACGCCGAAGTCGGCCAACGCCTGCTACGCGCCCAAGGCCACGGTCAGCGCCGTGGCGCTGCGCAACGGGTCCGAGGTGTCGGTGTTCGTGCTCAACGTCGCCGAGGGCGGGCCGCACGTGGCCGAGGGACCGTCCGAGGACGACGTGAAGCGCATCCTGGGGAGCGTGCGGCTGTCGTGAACACGTTGGTGCTGTGGGACATCGACCTGACGTTGATCGACGCGCGCGGCATCGGGCGCGACTGGTACCGCACCGCGTTCCGCGCGACGTCGGGCCTGGAGCTCGTGCGCATGCCCACCTTCCCCGGCCGCACCGAGCGCGCCATCACGCGGGAGCTGTTGACTGCGCACGACCTGGAGCCCACCGAGGAACTGGTCGCCCGGATGCACGCGGAGCTGATCGACGTGGCCACGCGCGAACGGGACCTGCTGCCGGCCCGGGGGCACGTGCTGCCGGGTGCCCTGGCGGCGCTGAAGGCGTTGGCGGAGCGCCAGGACGTCGTGCAGTCGCTGGTCACCGGCAACCTCGTGGAGATCGCCCGGTACAAGCTGGCCGCGTTCGGGTTGGACGAGCACCTGGACTTCGAGATCGGCGGCTACGGCTCGGTGTCCGAGCACCGGCCCGCGCTGGTGCTGGAGGCCGTGCGGCTCGCGACGGCCAAGCACACCCGCGAGTTCCGGTCGGTCGTCATCGGCGACACGCCGCACGACGTGGACGCCGCGCTGCACCACGGCGCCGTCGCCATCGGTGTCGCGACGGGCCGCAGCAGCGTCGCGGAACTGCGGGAGGCGGGCGCGCACGTCGTGCTGGAGGACCTGGCCGACACCGCGACGGTGCTACGGGCGGTGTTGAACTGAGTCCGGGCGGGCACGCGCGTGCCCGCCCGGGACGGCTCAGCCCTTGACGACGTCCAGCAGGTGCTGGACGGCGTTGTCGAGCGGCACCTCTTCGCGCTCGCCCGTGCGGCGGTCCTTGACCTCGACCAAGCCGTTCGCCAGGCCGCGGCCCACCACCAGGATCGTCGGCACGCCGATCAGCTCGGCGTCGGCGAACTTCACGCCCGGGCTCGCCTTGCGGTCGTCCAGCAGCACCTTCAGGCCCGCCTCGGACAGCTCGCCCGCGAGCTTCTCGCCGCCCGCGAGCAGCGTCTCGTCCTTGCCCGCCACGACCACGTGCACGTCGGCGGGCGCCACGTTGCGCGGCCAGATCAGGCCGCGGTCGTCGTGGCTCTGCTCGGCGATCGCGGCGACCAGGCGGGACACGCCGATGCCGTAGGAACCCATGGTGATCCGGATCGGCTTGCCGTCCGGGCCGAGCGCGTCCAGCGAGAACGCGTCCGCGTACTTGCGGCCCAGCTGGAAGATGTGCCCGATCTCGATGCCGCGCGCGGCGACCAGCACGCCCTTGCCGTCTGGCGACGTGTCGCCCTCGCGGACCTCGGCCACGTCGATCGTGCCGTCCGGGGTGAAGTCGCGGCCGCAGACCAGGTCCACCACGTGGTGGTCGGCCTTGTCCGCGCCGGTCACCCACGCCGTGCCGCGCACCACGCGCGGGTCGACCAGGTACTCGACCCCGTTGGCCTGCAGCGCGGCCGGGCCGATGTAGCCCTTGACCAGGAAGGGGTTGCGGGCGAAGTCCGCGTCCTCCAGCATCGCCACCTCGGCCGGCTCCAGCGCCGCTTCGAGGCGCTTGAGGTCGACCTCGCGGTCACCGGGCAGGCCGATGGCCAGCAGCGCCCAGTCCTTCTCGCCGGGCCGCTTGGTCTTCACCAGGACGTTCTTCAGGGTGTCCGCGGCGGTGAAGGTGCGGTCGGTGTTGGCGTTGAGGAAGTCCACCATCGTCTTGATGGTCGGCGTGTTCGGCGTGTGGTGGACCTGCGCCTCGGGCTTCGCCGCCGGGTCCTGCTCGGCGGGCGCGGGCGTGACCACGGCCTCCACGTTCGCCGCGTAGCCGGACTCCGTGCTGCGGACGAACGTGTCCTCGCCGGTCTCCGCGACGGCCAGGAACTCCTCCGACGCCGAACCGCCCATCGCGCCGGACGTGGCGGAGACGATCACGTACTCCAGGCCGAGCCGGTCGAAGATGCGGATGTAGGCCTCGCGGTGCTGCTGGTAGGACTGCGCCAGGCCCTCGTCGGCGAGGTCGAAGGAGTAGGAGTCCTTCATCAGGAACTCGCGGCCGCGCAGGATGCCCGCGCGGGGACGTGCCTCGTCGCGGTACTTGGTCTGGATCTGGTAGAGCGTGACCGGGTAGTCCTTGTAGGACGAGTACTCGCCCTTCACGGTGAGCGCGAACAGCTCCTCGTGGGTGGGGCCGAGCAGGTAGTCGGCGCCCTTGCGGTCCTTGAGGCGGAAGAGGTTGGGGCCGTACTCGGTCCACCGGTTCGTCGCCTCGTAGGGTTCCTTCGGCAGCAGCGCGGGGAACTGGATCTCCTGCGCGCCGAAGGCGTCCATCTCGTCGCGCACGACCTGCTCGATGTTGCGCAGCACCCGCAGCCCCAGCGGCAGCCACGAGTAACCGCCCGGCGCGACGCGGCGCACGTAGCCGGCGCGGACCAGCAGCTTGTGGCTGGGTACTTCGGCGTCGGCCGGGTCCTCGCGCAGGGTGCGCAGGAACAGCGACGACATCCTCGTGATCACGGTGGGCGCTCCTCGTGGGCGGGTTGTCCGGGAAAGGGTAGTGAACCGGGTCTGATCAGTTCCAACGGGTTACCGGTCGACGCGAGCGGCCGGAATTGTCGGTGGCCGGGTCTAACGTGCCGGGCCATGACCATCAGCATCGGCATGATCACCATCGACACGGCGGACCCGCGGCGGCTCGCGGACTTCTGGACCAAGGCGCTCGGCACGTCGATCCAGCACGACTGGGGCGAGTTCCTGGTCCTCGCCCCGACCGGCGAGGGCGCGCCGCAACTGGGCTTGCAACGCGTGGACGACCCGACACCGGGCAAGAACCGGGTGCACTTCGACTCCCACGTGGAGGACCGCGCGGCCGAGGTGGCGCGGCTGGTGGAGCTGGGCGCGACCGAGGTCGGCGAGCACACCGTCCCGGGCCTGGCCTGGACCGTCCTGGCCGATCCGGACGGCAACCAGTTCTGCGTCGGCCAGCCGAGCTGAGCTGGACGGGGCAGGGTGGGTCGGGTGAGCGCTGGGCGGGGTTCAGCGGTGGCCGGGGCGGGCGGGTCGGGTTCGGGCTGAGTCGGGCGCCGGAGGGTGCGGTCGGGGTGGGCGCATAGGCTTGGCCGTCGTGTTGGTACTGCTGCCCCCGTCCGAGACCAAGGCCCTCGGTGGGTCCGGTGCGCCGCTCGACCTCGACCTGCTCTCCCACCCGGAGCTCACGCCGGTGCGCGGCAAGCTGGTCGACGCCTTGGTCGACCTCGCCACCGATGTGCCCGCCAGCCTGGCCGTGCTCGGGTTGTCCGAACGGCAGGCCGGCGAGGTGGAGCGCAACGCCGAACTGCGCCGCTCGCCCACGCTGCCCGCGCTGGCCCGGTACACGGGGGTGCTGTACGACGCGTTGGCGCTCGAGGAGTTGACCAAGACCGAGAAGTCACGGGCCTTCGCCCGCCTCGCGGTGGCCTCGGCGCTGTTCGGCGTCGTCGGCGGCGGCGATCCGATCCCGGCCTACCGGCTGTCCGGCGGCAGCGTGCTGCCGTCAGTCGGGCCGCTCGGCGGGCTGTGGCGGCCCGCGCTCGAACCGGTGCTGGCGGCGGCCGACGAGTTCGTGGTCGACCTGCGGTCCAGCCCGTACACCTCGCTGGCCCGCATCCCCGGCGCCGCCGTGGTCCGCGTCGTCACCGAGGACGGCAAGGGGCGCCGCAACGCGGTCAGCCACTTCAACAAGGCGCACAAGGGTCGGCTCGCGCAGGCGATCGTCAAGTCGCGGTCCGAGCCCACCGACCTCAAGGGGCTGATCAGGGTCGCGGTCCGGGCCGGGCTGCGGGTCGAGCCGACCGGTCCGCGGACCGCCGACCTGATCGTCTGACGGTCCGCGCCTCACGCCGAACGCGCCGGGTGGACCGAACGCACGGCCACGGCCCGGTGGCGCCGGTCGGCGCGGTTCGGGGCCGAGTGCGCGGCGGTCGCCCGCAGGTCGGTCAGCACGCGCGGCACGTCGCGGTCCTCGGTGTCGGCACTGCCCGCCAGCCGGGAGCCGAGGTGGAGTTGTCGCTGGTGGTTGCGCTCCAAGCCGTAGACGACGAGGGCGACGACGGCCAGGGCGATGAGGATCGAAGTCATGGCACTAACTGTGCGATGCGCAAGAAACCGCCACAATTGGCAGTCTTGCCGTTGTGCGTCAAGATCCTGCCAAGTACCGTGGTGGCATGCTGCGCACCGTTGCCGCCGTCGTCATGGACGGCGTGGCGCCGTTCGAGTTCGGCGTGCTCTGCGAGGTCTTCGGCGTCGACCGCACCGACGACGGCGTGCCGCCGATCGACTTCCGGGTCTGCGCCGAGCGCCCCGGCGAGCCGCTGCGCACCAGCATCGGCGTGTCCCTGACCCCCGAGCACGGCCTCGACGCGCTGGTGGACGCCGACCTGGTCGCGGTGGCCGCGGTGACGAACCGGCGGGAGTACCCGCCCCAGCTGCTCGAAGCCATCCGCGAAGCCCACCGGCGGGGCAGCACGTTGCTGTCGGTGTGCACCGGCGCGTTCGTGCTCGGCGCCGCCGGCCTGCTGGAAGGCCGCCGCTGCACCACCCACTGGCACCACGCCGCCGCGCTCGCCGAGCGCTTCCCCGACGCCAAGGTCGACCCGGACGTGCTGTTCGTGGACGACGGCGACATCGTGACCAGCGCGGGCACGGCCGCGGGCATCGACGCGTGCCTGCACGTGGTCCGCCGCGAGTTCGGCGCGGCCGTCACGGCGACCATCGCGCGCCGCATGGTCGTCGCGCCCCAGCGCGAGGGCGGTCAGCGCCAGTTCGTCGCGCTGCCCACGCCGCCGAACCAGGCCGACAGCCTCCAGCCGCTGCTGGCGTGGCTGCAGGACCGGCTCGACGCCGAGCACACCGTCACGAGCCTGGCCGAGCGCGCGAACATGTCGGAGCGCACGTTCGCCCGCCGCTTCGCCGCCGAGACCGGCACGACACCGCACCGCTGGCTCACCACCCAACGGGTCCTGCGCGCACGCCAGCTCCTGGAGGAGACGCGGCTCACCGTGGAGGACGTGGCGCACCGGTGCGGCTTCGGCACGGCCGCGTTGCTGCGCCACCACTTCACCGCCGTGGTGGGTGTTCCCCCAAAGGATTACCGACGCTCGTTTTCACACCGCTGACCGCCATTTGCGTGACGGAGCGTCCGGAATTTGTCACCTGTCGTGAGGGTGATGACAGAATGCCCGGGTGACCACCGACACACCCGATGACGCCTCTGGCAGGACGTTCCCGGCACCGGTCACCCCCGCCCAGCTGAGGGGGGCCACCGAGGACCTGCGGACCGACGCGCTCGACGCGCCGGAGGCGTTGAAGCGGGTGTGGTCCGGGCTGTGCCTGGCGCGACTGCTCGGCCTGCGCCTGGCCCTGGCCGACCGGACGTGGCAGCAGCGGCAGATCAACGCGGAGTCGTTGGAGCACCAGCTCGCGCACGACCTGGGCACCTCGGCGACGTTCGCGGACACCGCGCTCACCCTGCCGGACACCGCGACGCCGACCCCCCTCCGGCCGGACGAGGTGAACGACGCCGTGGACGCGTTGGTTGACTTCAGCGGCACGGCCCGGGAGCGGATGCTGGCCGTCGCGCCGCGCGCCTCGCAGTGGCACGACGAACGCGTGCTGCGGCACGACTCGCTGGTGATCCGCCGGCTGGCGGCGGCCTGGCAGGGCGAGCTCGCCGGCTACCGCCTGGAGTCGCGATAAATCGGTTGCGCCCGCGCGGCGGGGAAGGGCAGCCTGTGCCCGTACGCGCAGAGCGCCGGTGGTGGCAGACCACGGCGGAGTCGAGGAGGTGCCAGATGGCGACAGCTGTCCGGGACGTGGCACCGACCCGTCCGCTCGCCCCGCTCGCCTGACGCGAACCCGCGCGAAGGACCACACCGCGCCGGGTGGGGGCGATCACTCCCACTTCACCTGGAGCTCATCCAGTGCGCGAGCACGATCAGTACACCGATCTCGAAGCCGATTTCGACCACGCCGACGACCTCAAGTGGCGTGCCAAGAAAGCCAAGAAGGCCTCCGCCCGCACCGACGGCGACGTCGAGCCGGGCCGTCGCGGCCGGCTCACCGAGGAGGCCAAGGACCGCCTCGCCCAGATGCGGGAGGACGCCGTCGCGGCGGACGTCCCGGAGGACGGCGACCGCTGGTCCACCTGGGGCGATGCCGACCAGGGGCCGAAACCGCACCCGGAGTGGCTGGTCACGGACCTGTCCGCGGTGGACCGCGAGCTGGGGATCGTGAAGACCGGCAAGGAGGCGGACGTCTTCCTGCTGGAACGAGCGCTGCCCGGCACCGACCGGTCGTGCCTGCTGGCCGCGAAGCGGTACCGCAGCAACGACCACCGGCTGTTCCACCGGGACGCGGGCTACCTCGAAGGCCGCCGCATGCGGCGGTCCCGGGAGATGCGCGCGATGACCAACCGCAGCGCGTTCGGCCGCAACCTCATCGCCGAGCGGTGGGCCGTGGCCGAGTTCGCCGCGCTGGCGACGCTGTGGCAGTTGGGCGCACCCGTGCCCTATCCGGTGCAGCGCGACGGCACCGAACTGCTGCTGGAGTTCGTCGGCACGGACGGCGCGGCGGCGCCGAGGCTGGCGCAGCTGCGGCCGGAGCCGGACGAGCTGCTCGACCTGTGGCGGCAACTGGTGGACGCGCTGGGCGTGATGGCGTCCGCCGGGATGGCGCACGGCGACCTGTCCGCGTTCAACCTGATGGTGCACGACGGTCGGCTGGTCGTGATCGACCTGCCACAGGTGGTGGACCTGGTGGCGAACCCGCGCGGACCGGAGTTCCTGGAACGGGACGTGCGCAACGTGGCCGGCTGGTTCACCGCGCGCGGCCTCGCGCCGGAGCTGGCGGAGCCGCACGGCGTCACCGAGATGCTGCTCGACGTGGCCGGTCTGCGCTGAGAGGACCGGTCTCGGTGACCACTTCGGGGTCGCACACCCCGAAGTGGTCACCGCGCGGATTCGCGGTTGCTCCGTTCAGTTGGTGCGCACTGCGTCGGACTGCTGGCGGGAGGTACGTTCGTCTGTCTTGTGACGTGCACTTTTGCGGTTCTCGGCTATCCTCGGCACGGCACCCGCGATCGTCCGGTCGACCACCCGTGTGCGCGAGAACACCGCCGGGATGACGAACTCCGGCGCGTGATCAGCTAGACTGAGTGGTGCACCGCCCGGTGGCGCCACTGAGCGCCCCAGGCTGCCAGGGTGGCCGGTGGTGCTTCCCAACCACTATCGGCGCGATCCGCGCGCCGGGCCCGTCCCCGCGATCGCGCCTGCTCAAGCAGAGCAATCCTCGAGACGTGCCGTGTCCCGGAGGTTTGTTTTGCCGACAATGTCCCAAGGCCGTTCCGAGCGCCCGCAGTTCCGCAAGCCCCGCAGTAACCGGCGCCCAGGCCAGGGCAACCGTCGTCCCGCTCCCAGCGCGGAGCTGACGACCACCATCCCCGAACACGTCGAGAGCACGATGCCCGAGGGCCCGCTGCCCTCGTTCGCCGAGCTGGGCCTGTCCGACGAGCTGCTGCGCGCGCTCGAGCAGGCGGGCATCACCGAGCCGTTCCCCATCCAGGCCGCCACGCTGCCGGACGCCATGGCGGGTCGTGACCTCCTCGGCCGCGGCCAGACCGGCTCCGGCAAGACGCTGGCGTTCGGCCTGGCGCTGCTGTCCCGCCTGACCGGTGGTCGGGCCAAGCCGCTCAAGCCGCGCGCGCTCGTGCTCGTGCCCACCCGTGAGCTGGCGATGCAGGTCGAGGAAGCCCTCAGCCCGTTCGCCCGTTCGCTGGGCCTGTGGTGCCGCACGGTCGTCGGCGGCACGTCGTTCCCGCGTCAGGTCGACGCGCTGCGCCGTGGTGTCGACCTGCTGATCGCCACCCCGGGTCGGCTCTCCGACCACGTGCGGCAGGGCACGGCCGACCTGTCCGAGGTCATGTTCACCGCGTTGGACGAGGCCGACCAGATGGCGGACATGGGCTTCATGCCGCAGGTCCGGGCGATCCTCGACCTGACGCCGCAGAACGGCCAGCGGCTGCTGTTCTCCGCCACGCTCGACGGCGACGTGGACAAGCTCGTCCGCCAGTACCTGCACGACCCGGTGGTCCACTCGGTCTCGCCGCCCACGGGCAGCGTCACCACGATGGAGCACCACCTGCTGTTCGTGTCCGCCGAGGACAAGCAGAACGTGGTCACCGAGGTCGCCGCGCGCGAGGGTCGCACGATCATGTTCGTGCGCACCAAGCACCACGTGGACCGGTTGGCCAAGAAGCTGCGGTCGATGGGCGTGCACGCCGGTGCGTTGCACGGCGGGAAGGCGCAGAGCGCGCGCACACGTGTCCTGGGCCAGTTCCGCGAGGGCTCCATGCCGGTGCTGATCGCGACCGACGTGGCGGCGCGCGGCATCCACGTGGACGACGTGAGCCTCGTGGTCCACGTCGACCCGCCCGCCGACCCGAAGGACTACCTGCACCGCGCCGGCCGCACCGCGCGGGCCGGCCAGTCGGGCACGGTCGTCACGCTGGTCACGCACGACCAGCGGCGCACCGTGCAGGGCCTGACCGCGCGCGCGGGCGTCCGACCGACGTCCACCAAGGTCCGTCCCGGCGACGAGGAACTGGTCCGCATCACGGGCGCCCGCGTGCCCAGCGGCATCCCGGTCGCCGAGCCGGAGGTCCCGGTGCGCGCCCGTCGTGGTGGCGGCGGCGGCGGTGGCCCTCGCCGCAGCGGCGGCGGCAGCGGTGGTGGCTTCGGCGGCTTCCGCGGCGGCCGTTCCGAGCGGGACCGCGGCAGCTCGGGCCGCCCCCGCCGGGTGGCACAGCACTAGTCCACAGCTGACCGCCGCACCGGCCTCTGACACCCGAAATTGTCAGACCCTTGTGGCAGCATGAAAGCAGGGGTCCCCTTTGCCGGGGACCTCTGCTTTTGCGTTCCCCCGAGCCTTCGCCTCGACCGCGCGTCGCGCACGGCGGGCAGGTCGTCGGGGCACCCCCGGGTCGGACGTGGGACCGCGACAACGCGGCCGATCAAACTCGGCCAGGCGGCACGCACCTGACCGCTAGGGTTGCGGCGTGGACGCCCGCGAGACCGTGAACCGGCAGGTCAGGTTCGGTACGGCGAGGCTGGCACCCGCGCCGTACCGCCCGACCGGCTGGGTGCTCACGGTCGACGGCGCCCTCCAGTCCTATGTGGATCTGGCCGACCCGACCTACCTGCACGTGCCGTACATCAAGTGGGCCGCCCGAGTGCTGGACCTGCACTGGCCCGCCGGCGAGCCGGTGTCGGCCATCCAGGTCGGCGGCGGTGGTTTCACGATCGCGAGGTACCTGGCGGCGACCCGTCCCGGTTCGCGCCAGACCGTCTACGAACTGGACGGCCCACTGGTCGACCTAGTGCGCTCGCACCTCGACCTGGACGCGATCGCGAACCTCGAAGTGCGCGTCGAGGACGGCGAATCAGGCATCGAACGCACCCGCGACGCGTCCGCCGACGTGGTCGTCGTGGACGTCTTCCGGGCGGGCCTCATGACGCCCGACCTGGCCACCGTGGAGTTCCTGCGCGAGAGCGCCAGGGTGCTCCGCCCCGGCGGCCTCCACCTCGCCAACGCGTGGTCCGCGGCGGACCTGGACCTGCCGCTCCGCGCCGTAGCGTCCCTCGCGGAGGTGTTCCGGCACGTCGTGCTCCTCGCCGAACCGGGCCTGCTCCTGGGCCAACGGGACGGCAACGTGGTCCTGGCCGCCTCCGACCGCGAGTTGCCCCAGCGGGCGCTCACCGCGTGGGCGGAGTCGGCGGGCCACCGCGTGTTCTGCCTCTCGGCCGCCCAGCTCCAAGCCCTTCGCGGTGCGGCGGCGCCGCTGACCGCCGAGAACCCGGCAGGCGCCGTCCTCCCGGTGCGCCGCTGGGACCGGTGAGCGCGTGATCCACCGGAGTCGCTCGGCGAGCGTCCTCCGCCGGGACCAGTGCCGCGACCGGCAGCCTCTGCCCCGTGTTCCACCGGCCGGACGGGTGCATCGGGGTGCCGGTCGCGGCACTAGCTCAACAACGCGTCGGCCCGGGTGGTGCGCATGTGCAGCACGTGCCGACCTTCACGGCGGGTCGTCACCAGCCGTGCGGCCCGCAGCACGCCGATGTGCTGGGACACCGCACCCGCCGTGACGCCGAGCGCCGCGGCCAGGTCCGTCGTGCTCTTCGGCGCTTCGAGCAACGTGAGCAGGTGGGCGCGGGTGCGGCCGATCAGGGCGGCCAGGTCGTCCGGTGTCCCCCGGTCCTCCCACAGGGTGCCGATGCCGCGTGCCGGGTAGCGGAGCACGCCCTGGCCGACCGGGTCGATCGCGATCCACGCCTTCGGCCAGCAGAACACGCTCGGGCAC
Organism: Saccharothrix carnea; assembly: GCF_003014735.1. Taxonomy (GTDB): domain Bacteria; phylum Actinomycetota; class Actinomycetes; order Mycobacteriales; family Pseudonocardiaceae; genus Actinosynnema; species Actinosynnema carneum. The sequence goes on from NZ_PYAX01000001.1 coordinate 334,876, forward strand.
AGCACGAGACCGTGCTCGGCCAGGTCGACCCGGTGCTCGGGCTTGCGGTGCAGGACCAGTTCGCCGTCCGCCCACGTGACCTCGGGGTGCAGGTCGTGGAACACCGCCTCGACGCCCTTGTCGGCCAGGGTCGCCGCCCGCGCGGCGATGTCGGCTTCCAGCACCGCGGTGATCCGCTTCCAGTGCGGCGCGATGAGCCGGTCGTGGCAACGCCGGATCACGTCCGCCTCGGGTCGCGCGACCTGCCGCAGCTCGGCGTCGAGGTCGGGCATCCGCACGTCCGGCACGGGCATCAGGTCGGCCGGTTTCGCCGGGCCCTCCAGCCTGGCCAACAGCGTGTCCAACCCGTCGATGCCGTCGAGCCGCTCCCGCGCCCACCGCACCCACGGCAGGTGCACGGCGTGCGCGCCCGGCGTGCGCAGCCCGTCGACCGCCATCACGGTCTCGAACACCGGGGAGTAGGCGAACCGCACCTTGGCCAACCCCACCCCGGCGAGCCGCACCCACACCGCCACGACGTCCCCGTTCCACGCGACCGCGGCCATTGTCCCACCTGGACGGTGGCCTGCCCTACCTCGCACGGCATGGCCTGCACCAGTGATCCCGGCCGGGCGCCGGCCGACGCTGGTGCCCATGACGAAGACGTGGCACCGGCCCACCCTGTGGGTGGCCGTGGTGATGGCGGTGGGCGCGCTGGGGTGCGCGGTGGCGATGCTGCTCGACGGGAGGGTGTTGCAGGGCGCGCCGCTGTGGGCGAAGCCGTTCAAGTTCACGCTGTCGCTGGCGGTCTACTCGTTCACCCTGTCGTGGCTGCTCTCCCTGCCGCACCGGGGACGGCGGTGGACGCGCGGCGCGGGCACGTTCATCGCGGTGATCATGTTCGTGGAGGTCGGGCTGATCGCCCTGCAGGCGGGCCGGGGCATGTTCACCCACTACAACAGCTCCGACGACCCGCTGAACCGGTTCGTGCAGATCACGTTCGGCACGGCGATCCCGGCGGTGTTCCTGGCCAACGTGGTGCTGGCGCTCGTGCTGTCGTTCCAGCGCTTCGCGCGGCCGGACGTGCGGTCGGCGGTGCGCAGCGGGCTGTGCCTGGCGATCATCGGCATGGCGTCGGGGTACCTGATGGTGGCCCAGCGCAAGCCGGTCACCGCGGTCGACGCGGGCGGCCGCGAGGTCGACCTGGTCGCCGGGCACAGCGTCGGCGTGCCGGACGGCGGGCCGGGCCTGCCGGTCCTCGGGTGGAGCACCACCGGCGGCGACCTGCGGGTGCCGCACTTCGTCGGGATGCACGGACTGCAGGTGATGGTCCTGCTGGCGCTCGGCCTGGCCGCGCTCGGGCTCGCCGAACGCGTGCGCACCCGCCTGGTGAGAGTGGCCGCCCTCGGCTACACGGGCCTGTTCGCGCTGCTCGTCTGGCAGGCCCTGCGCGGCGAACCGCTGACCCACCCCGGCGGCACGACGCTGGCCGCGGCGGCCGGGCTGGTCGTGGTCGTCGCCGCCGGGGCGGTGGCAGCCCTCAGGGCCGCAACGGCAGCTCACCCGCCAGCCCGGCAACCGGTCCCGCAACGATGATCGCGGGCGGGCGGATGCCGTGCTCGGCGATGTCCGCGGCCAGCGAGGCCAGCGTGGACCGCACGACCTTCTGCGTGCGGGTGCCGCCCTCCTGGATGACCGACACCGGGGTGTCGCCCGGACGGCCCGCCATCAGGGCGTCCGCGAACGCCGCCGCCCGCTCCACCCCCATGAGGATCACGACCGTGCCGGACAGCCGCGCCAACGCCGACCAGTCGACCAGCGACCGCTCGTCGTCCGGCGCGACGTGGCCGGACACGACCACCACCTCGTGCGCCACGCCCCGGTGCGTCACCGGCACGTCGGCCAGCGCCGGCACGCCGAACGCGCTGGTCACGCCGGGCACGACGGTGACCGGCACGCCCGCCTCGGCGCACGCGATCAGCTCCTCGAAGCCCCGGCCGAACACGTACGGGTCACCGCCCTTGAGGCGCACCACGAACCGGCCCGCCTTGGCGTGGTCGACCAGCGTGGTGTTGATGAAGTCCTGCGTGGCCGCCCGGCCGTACGGGATCTTCGCCGCGTCCACCACCTCGACGTGCGGCGGCAGCTCGTCCAGCAGCTCGCGCGGCGCGAGGCGGTCGGCCACCACGACGTCCGCCCTGGCCAGCAGCCTGCGCCCGCGCACGGTGATCAGGTCGGGGTCGCCCGGGCCGCCGCCGACCAGCGCCACGCCCGCCGGCTGGTCGTGGTGGTCGGCGATCGAACCGTCGCGCAACGCCGAGAGCAGCCCGTCGCGCACCCCGGCGGACCGGCGGTGCTGCCCGCCCGCGAGGACGCCGACCAGCAGGCCGTCGTGCTCGCCGACCGCCGGCGTCACGGCGGTGCCCTTCACGGCCACGTCGGCGCGCACGCAGAACACGCGGCGCTCCTCGGCGTCCGCCGTGATCCTGGCGTTCACCTCGGGCGAGGACGTGCAGGCCAGCACGTACCAGGCGCCGTCCAGATCGCCGTCTGCGTACTCGCGGGCGTGCCACGTCGCCTCACCGCCCTCGACCAGGCCCTGGACCGCCGGGGTCACCTCGGGGGAGATCACCTCCACCCTGGCGCCCGCCGCGACCAGCCTGGGCAGCCTGCGCTGCGCGACCGTGCCGCCGCCCACGACGACGACCCGCCGCCCGGTCAGGTCCAGGCCCACGAGGTAGTGCTGTTCACCGTGCATGGGTAGAAGCATCCACACCAGACATGTCCTGTCCAACCCGGGTGCTTCACATCACGGCGCTACCTCTGCTCGATCCACGCGTCCACGACGGCCGACCGGCAGCGGATCTTGGTCCAGGCCCTGCCGTTGGAGATGGTGAACCACGAGCTGTCGACGGTCGTGCCGTCCGCGCAGGAGGCGACCAGGCGGAACGACCCGCGGCCCTCGCACCCCCCCGAGGCCGCCTTGCCCTCGACCGACGTGGTGCACGAGTGCAGGGCTCCCGCCGCGGACGCCACGCCGGGCGCGGCGAGCAGCAGGACCAGCATCACGAGTAGTTGGCGCATGACACCGGATCGAACACGCCGGACGTGCCCACGACCGGCAAGACACCCGGTCGTGGGCACGTCGCGGGTGGTTACAGCTGAGCGGTGATCACGGAGTAGTACGAGGCGATCCGCGCGTACACGCCGGGGTAGCCCGCGAGCGCGCAGCCGCGGCCGAACGAGGTGGCGCCGATCAGCTTGCCGCCCGCGACCAGCGGGCCACCCGAGTCACCCTGGCAGGTGTCCACGCCACCCTGCGGGTAGCCGGCGCACACCATCGAGGTCGGGCTGTAGTTGGAGTAGGCCGTGCGGCAGGTCGAGTCGGACGTGACCGGCACGGTCGCGCCGAGCAGGTACCGCGAGGCCGAGCCGCCCGAGGACGTCGTGCCCCAGCCGTAGATCCGGGCGCTGGTGCCCGCCGCGTACAGGGCGGTGTCGGACGGGGTGGCCAGCGGCAGGTAGGTGGAGCTGATGTTGGTGCCCAGGGTCAGCACCGCGACGTCGTAGCCGGAGCTGGCGGTCCGGTAGCTGGGGTGCACCCAGATCCCGCTCACCGTGGCCACGGTGCCCGCCGTGCTCTGCTTGTCGTCGCGGCCGTGCACCACGCGGGTGCTCGACGCGCTCCGGCCGCTCACGCAGTGCGCGGCCGTGACGACCTTGTTGGCCTTGACGAGCGTGCCGCCGCAGAACTGGCCGCCGGTGCTGGTGGCCAGGTACACGACCCACGGGTAGGTGCTGGTGGACACGCGGGAGCCGCCGACGATGTACGGCGACACGCCGGTGTCGGAGGACGTCTCGGCCGAGGCGGGCGCGGTGGTCATCAGACCGATCGCGGCCACCGTCGCGGCCAGGACGGTGAGCAGGCGACGCAGGGTTTTCGCCATGTCGATCCTTCCGGTGCAGGGACGCCCCTCTGCGGGGCGCACCCTCCAGCTAGGACCAAGACGACGGAAGCGACAACCGCCTTTCGACGGGCTGTCGGGACTTCACAGTTGACGAGTGACACCCGTCACGCGGACGACATCCGCCCGAATCGGCCCGGCAACAACCGGTCCGGCACCCGCCGCCACGAACGCCACCGCCGCGCCCGCCTCGGCCAACCGCACCGCGCCGTCCGCCGCCACCCGCGTACCGGGCCGCAGCAGGTGCCGCACCTGCGCCACGCAGTCGGCGCTGCCCACCACGACCGACGCCCGCCGCAGCTCGGCCTCGGCCCGCGGCGTGCGCTCGTCCGCGTCACCGGGACCCAGCCCCACCAGCGCCAACCGGCCGCGCGGCAGCACCCGTGCGGCGGCGACCGTCACGCCCTCGCCCTTCACCTTCTCGGCCGCCATCTCCACCCGACCGCCGCCGGACAGCTCCATCGCGCCGCGCAACGCCGCCGCCTCGGCCACGCTCGGGATGCCGATGGCCAGCTCCGCCGGGTTCGGCACCGGGATCACCGCCAGCTCCTCGCCCGGGTAGGACAGCAGCGGCGCGGTGGTCGAGTCGTGCCAGAAACCCCAGTCCTCCAACGCGTCCGCGATGCCCGGCTCGGCGACCTTGCGGTCCAGCGTGGCGAACGCCCGGATGGCGCGCAGGTCCAGCCCGCGCTTCTCCGCCAGCTGCGCCAACGCCGCCGACACCGCCGCCGCCGACACCCCCGTGCTCGACCCGACGCCCACGACGAGCGTGCGCGGCACCACCCGCACGACGCGGTCGTCCGCCGGTCCCTTGGGCACGCGGTCGTCCACCAGCACGGTCCACGCGGCCTCGTGGCCGGAACCGACGACGTTGTCCGGCAGCGCGGGCAGCGGGAAGCCGAGCGGGTTGGCCAGCAGCACCGGCTCGCCGAGCCGCACCGCCTCGCCGCACCCGGCCAGGTCACCTTCCACGGTGGCGTCCAGCAGCTCCACCAGCTCGTCCAGCGGCGACCCCGCCGACGCCGACGTGGTCACCGCCTGCGCGCCGAGCACGTCGGCGACCCGGCCGGCCAGCGCGTCCGCACCGCCCAGCAGCGCCACGGCGAACCCGCCGTCCACGCACACCACGCCCGGGTCGGACCGCTCGTCCCGCAGCAACGGCGCGACCAGCCGCACGGTCGGCTCCGTGCCGAGGAAGAACACCGCCGAACCCAGCCGGGGCCACAGCGCGCGCAACGCGGGCCCGATCGGACCGTCCGGCACCACCGCGTCCGGCCCGAGGAACCCGGCCAGCTCGACCGCGGCCCGCCGCCCGCGCTCACCGGCGGCGAACACCCCGATCACGCCTTCTTCACCCCCCACAGCACGGTCACCGGGTTGGTGGCCAGCAACGTGCCGCCGGTGAGCCGCGCGGCGGCCACCTGGCTGCCCTCGACGGAGTACCCGGCCTCCAGCAGCGCGTCCCGCGCGGGCAGCACGCGGTCCAGGTCGGGGGTCGCCACCACGACCCGCCGGGCACCCGACCGCACGCTGCGCCGCACCACGTCCGCGCCACCGCCGCCGACGAACACCGCGTCCGGCCGGGGCAGCTCGCCCGCCTCGCCCGACCCGGCCTCGCCCAGCTCCGCCTCGACCACGCGCACGTCCACGCCGTGCGCGGAGGCGTTGGCGATGATCCGCACGCACTGCACCGGGTCGCGTTCCACCGCGACGACGGCCGCGCCGAGCCGGGCGCACTCGACGCCGATCGCGCCGGGACCCGCGCCGACGTCCCACACCAGCACGCCGGGTCGCGGTGCCAGCCGGGCCAGCACCAGCGCCCGCACCTCGGCGACGGCGATCATGCCGTCGCGGTGGGCGAAATCGTCGTCCGGCAGCGCCCAGCCCTCGCCGGCGGGCGCGAAGTTCTGCTCGGCCAGGCACAGGACCGCGCCGGGTTCGGGCCACGGTCGCGCGACCGCGTCCGCCGGATCCACAGTGGACAGACCGGCGGCCGACTCCACCACCAGCGAGCGGCGCCACCCGGCCAGCCCGCGGGCCAGTTCCGCCGGGTCGGCGCCGGAGACCACGACGGCGGGCCGGGCCCGGCACACGTTCACCGCGTGCCGCAGGCCCACCGCCCCGGCGTCCACGACGGTCACGTCGTCCCAGGAACGACCGGCTTGCGTGACGAAGCGGTGCAGCGCGACGACGTCCACGTCAGTTCACGCGCTTGTTCTTCTTGGCCCGCGACCCGGTCGGCTTGCGCGGTGTGGTGCTCGCCCGCACGGTGGTGGGCTTGGGCTTCGCGGCGGCGGCCACCACGGGCTTGGGCTTCGGCTTGGCCTCGTCCGCCTCGACGTCCTCCGGCACGTCGGTGACCAGCTGCAGCAGCGGCTCGCCGACCGGTTCCGGCTTCGGCCTGGCGGGCGCCTGGCGCTTGGTGCGCGCCGTCTCCTGCCAGTCGTGCACCGCCGACCACGCCGCCGCCGACGGCGACTCGCCGGACTTCACCACCGGCCTGCTCGCGCGCTGGGCCCACTTCGACGGCCGCGCCCGGCGCACCGGCTCGTCGCCCTCGACCACCGGCGCACGGCGGCGGGACGCGGGCTGCGCGAGCACCTGGCCGACCAGGAACAGCGTGGTGCGGTAGAGCTTGCGCTCCTTGACGCACGCCTCCAGCTCGCCCAGCGTGGTCTGCGCGACCGTTTCGTCGGGCAGGGAAACCTTGTACGCCACCACGACCGGCGTGTCGTCGGCGTAACCGCCCGCGCGCAGCCGTTCGACCAGCAGGCCCGCGCGGGCGCCGGACGCGGAGATCGCCATCGTGGTGCCGTGCGCGGCGAACTCCTCGACGTGCTCGGCCGTCTCCGGCCCGACCAGGAGCAGCGACTGCGCGACGGACGACGTGGTCAGCTCGCGGCCCACGGACGCCGCCGCGGCGGAGACCTGCGACACACCCGGCACGACGTCGGTCTCCAGGCCCAGCCGCCGGCACGCCTCCTGCTGGTCGCGCAGGCCGCCCCACAGCGAGGGATCGCCCGCGTGCAGCCGCACGACCTCGAGCTTGCCCGCCGACGCGCGCCGGTACACCTCCACCACGTCGGCCTCGGTGACGCGGGAGAAGTCGACCAGCTCGGCGTCCGCGCGGGCGTGCTCGCGCACGCACTCCGCCTCGATCACGCTGGGCGCCCACAGCACGACGTCCGCCTCGGCTATCCGCTTCGCGCCGCGCACGGTGATGAGATCGGCGGCGCCGGGACCGGCACCCACGAAGGAGACCCGACCAGTCATCACAACTGCTCCCCACGTCGTGTTCGGCTTGGTGGGCAAGGACCGTACCGCGCGAGCGCGATCCACTAACGAGTGGCCTCGGAGCGCACGGACTCGCTCGCGCAGGCCCGCACGAAGCGCGTCACGGCCTCCGGCGCGGACGCCGGGTGGGTGTGCAGGTACGACGCGTGCACCCGGCCGACGACGAATCCCTCGGCCACCGGGCGCAGGTCGTGACCGCGCCACTGCCAGGCCGGTTTCCCGCCGTGCGGGACGCCCAGCGCGGTGCGGTGGAACTCGTGCCCGGTGATCCGCTGACCCGCGCGGGCAAGCACGGAGTCATGCGGCGCGACGGCGTCGCGGTAGCCGAGCGTGAGCCGGGACGTCATCGCACCGTCCGCGTCGATCACGCCGCACATCGGCGCGCCGTCCAGCGAGTTCGCCAGGTACAGCAGGCCGCCGCACTCGGCGTGCACGGGAGCGCCGCCGCGGGCCAGGGCCGTGACGGCGGCGCGCAGCGATTCGTTGGCGGACAGCTCGGCGGCGTGCTGCTCGGGGAAACCGCCGGGCAGCACCAGGCCGGCCGTGCCGTCGGGCAGCGTCTCGTCGCGCAGCGGGTCGACCACGACGACGTCCGCGCCGGCCGCGGTGAGCAGCTCGACCTGCTCGGCGTAGCCGAACGTGAACGCCGCGCCGCCCGCGACCGCGATCGTCGGCGTGCGGTCGACCCGCTCGACCTCGGCGTGCGGGTCCCAGGTCGGCACGGCCATCGCGGGCACCTGGGCAGCGAGCGCGCGCACCGCGGGCAGGTCGACGTGCCGCGCGACGGCGTCGGCGATGGCGTCCACGGCGGCGGTGGCGGCCGGTCCGTGCTCGGCGGCGGTGACCAGGCCCAGGTGCCGGGACGGCAGCGCGAACTTGTCGTCGCGCGGCAGCACGCCGAGCACTTCCAGCCCCACCTCGGCGCACGCGCCGCGCAGCACCTGCTCGTGCCGCGCGGAGCCGACCTGGTTGAGGACCACGCCACCGAGCCGCACGGTCGGGTCGTAACCGCGGAACCCGTGCAGCAGGGCGGCGAGGCTGCGGCTCTGACCGCGGGCGTCGACCACGAACAGCACGGGCGCGGACAGCAGCTTGGCGACGTGCGCGGTGGACCCGATGCCCTCGGTGTCCACCCGCCCGTCGAACAGGCCCATCACGCCTTCCACCACGGCCAGGTCGCAGCCGCGGGCGCCGTGCGCGAACAGCGACGCCACCCGGTGCTCGCCGACCATGACGGGGTCGAGGTTGCGGCCCGGCCTGCCGGTGGCCACCGAGTGGTAGCCGGGGTCGATGTAGTCCGGGCCGACCTTGAACGGCGCGACCTTGTCGCCCGCGCGGCGCAGCGCCGCCATCAGGCCGGTGGCCACGGTGGTCTTGCCGCTGCCCGAGGCGGGCGCGGCGACCACCAGCCGGTTCACCACTCGATCCCCTTCTGCCCCTTCTGGCCCGCGTCCATCGGGTGCTTGACCTTGGTCATCTCCACCACCAGGTCGGCGGCGTCGACGAGCTCGTCCGGCGCGTACCGGCCGGTGATGACGACGTGCTGGTGACCCGGCCGGTTGGTCAGCGCCTCAACCACCTCGTCCACGTCGATCCAGCCCCAGTGCAGGGGGTAGGTGAACTCGTCCAGCACGTACAGGCCGTGCTGCTCGGCGGCCAGTCGGCGGGAGATCTCCTGCCAGCCCTCGCGCGCGGCGGCGGCGTGGTCGTCCTCGGTGCCCTGCTTGCGGGTCCAGGACCAGCCCTCGCCCATCTTGTGCCACTCGACGGGGCCGCCTTCGCCGGTCTGCTCGTGCAGCCGGCCGAGCGCGCGGAACGCCGACTCCTCGCCGACCTTCCACTTGGCTGACTTCACGAACTGGAAGACGCCGATGGACCAGCCCTGGTTCCACCCGCGCAGCGCGAGGCCGAAGGCGGCGGTGGACTTGCCCTTCATCTCACCGGTGTGCAGCACGACCAGCGGGCGGTTGCGGCGCTGGCGGGTGGTGAGGCCGTCGACGGGCACGACGGACGGTTGACCTTGGGGCATCTCGGCGCTCCTACGCGGCTCGGGCCGCGCGCACGACGCCGGCCACCTGGTCTGCGGACAGTTCATCCAGGCGCACGCACGCCGCTTCCAGCGCGTCCGCCACCCGTGCCGCCAGGCCGAGCCTGACCGGGCCGTGCTCGCAGTCCACCACCACCGACGCCACCCGGTCGGCGGCCAGCATCCCCGCCGCGCGCAACGCGTCGCGCATCGGGTCGCCGCCCGTGCCCGCCGCCGTGGCACGGCCATCGGTGAGCAGCACGAGCAGCGGTCGGCGGCGCGGGTCGCGCACGCGTTCGGTCGCCAGCACGTGCCGGGCGCGCAGCAGTCCATCGGCCAGCGGCGTCCGGCCGCCGGTGCGCAGGGCGCGCAGCCGGGCCGCCGCCGCGTCCACCGAGTTCGTCGGCGGCAGGGCGACCTGGGCCTCACGACCGCGGAACGTCACCACGCCGACCTTGTCGCGCCGCTGGTAGGCGTCGCGGAGCAGGGAGATCACCGCGCCGCTGACCGCCGACATGCGCTGCCGGGCCGCCATCGACCCGGACGCGTCGACCACGAACAGCACGAGGTTGCCCTCCTTGCCCTCCCGCACCGAGAGCCGCAGGTCCGCGCCCCTCAGCTCCAGGCCGGGACCGCTGCGGCCCCGGGCCGCCTGGTGCGGTGCGGCGGCGGCGAGCGTGCCGACCAGGTGCAGGCCGGTTCCGTCCACCGTGGACGAGCGGACCACGCGGCCGGTGCGGGCACGTGCCCGCGACCGCTTGCCCGGCGCACCCTCGCCGACCCCCGGCACCTGCAACAACCGGGCGCGGAACGCGGGCGCCGGCGCGTGCGACCGCTCGGCGGAGCCTTGTCCGTCCGAAGTGGACTCCGATGGTTCGCCGGGAAGCGACGAGCCGCCACCGTCGTCGTCCGGGCCTTCGGGGTCGCCTTCCGGCTCTTCCCCGGCGGCTTCCGCGCCCTGCTGGAGGGCGTCGTCCAGCTGCTCCTGCTCCAGGCCCGGCTCGTCGAACGGGTCGCGGCGCTTGCGGTGCGGCAGCGCCAGCCGCACGGCCGCCTCCACGTCCTCCTCGGCCACCTCGGCGGCACCACGCCAGGCGGCGTGCGCGGTCGCCGTGCGGGCCACGACCAGGTCCGCGCGCATCCCGTCCACCTCGAACGCGGCGCAGATCGCGGCGATGCGGCGCAGTTCGGCGTCCGGCAGCACGACGTCCTCGAGCCGGTCGCGGGCGGCGACGATCCGCCGTGCCAACTCCTGGTCGGCTTCGGCCCAGCGGGCGGCGAAGCCCTCGGGGTCGGCTTCGTAGGCCAACCGGCGCCGCACGACCTCGGTCCGCGTCGGCACGTCCCGCGACGCGCGCACCGCGACCGTGAGGCCGAAGCGGTCCAGCAGCTGCGGCCGCAACTCGCCCTCCTCCGGGTTCATGGTGCCCACCAGGAGGAACGACGCGGCGTGCGAGACGGATACGCCCTCGCGCTCGACGTGCGCGCGGCCCATCGCGGCGGCGTCGAGGAGCAGGTCCACGAGGTGGTCGTGCAGCAGGTTCACCTCGTCCACGTACAGCACGCCCCGGTGCGCCGCGGCCAGCAGACCCGGCTGGTAGGCGCGGACGCCCTCGGTCAACGCGCGCTCCAGGTCGAGCGAGCCGATCAGCCGGTCCTCCGTCGCGCCGACCGGCAGCTCGACCAGCCGGGCCGGGCGGCGTTCCGCGCCGTGGCCGTGCGGCCCGTCCGGGCAGTCGGTGGGCACGGCCGGGTCGCAGCCGAACCGGCAGCCCGGCACCACGTCCAGCTCGGGCAGCAGCGCGGCGAGCGCGCGGACCACGGTCGACTTCGCGGTGCCCTTCTCACCTCGGACGAGCACCCCGCCGATACCGGGGTGCACGGCGTTGAGCAGCAGTGCCGTGCGGAGGTCGTCGTGGCCGACGACAGCGGAAAAGGGGAAACGCGCGCCCATGCGGCGGTGTCCTTCCTCGGGTGTCCACGCCCGTGTCCGGTCGATGAGTCGGGGGTCGAGTTCCTGACTCCCGGGCTCCTCGGTCCGGTCACAGTGGCGGGACCGTGCCGGATTCACACCGGCTTCCTCGCGCACCCCCTCAAGCCTGGGCATCGTCGCACTTCCCCGGCCACCCTCCAAGCCCTGAGCGGGCGACCACGATCACACACCGGCTGTCGGTACGGCAGCCGCGGTCCGCGTGGGCAGGTGTCAACGCCGCCCGGAGGCCGTGGACCGCAGGCGGGCTGGGCCGGCGGGCTCCCCCGGCTCCACCTCCACGCTCAACGGCGCGCGGAACGACAGCAGGCCCAGCATCGGTGGTGGTCCGGTGGAGGTCAGGTGCAGGTCGGGGAAGCGTCGGGCGGTCTCCCGGAGCACCACCTCGGCCTCCAGCCTGGCCAGGCCCGCGCCGAGGCAGAAGTGCCTGCCGAAGCCGAACGCCAGGTGCCTGCGGGCGTTCGGCCTGGCCGGGCAGAACCGCTCCGGTTCGGCGAACACGTCCGGGTCCGAGCCGCTGCCCGCCAGCATCAGCAGCAACGGCGCACCGGCCGGGACGTCCACCCCGGAGAGCGTGACCGGCTCGGCCGCGATCCGGCGCCACGTGCTCACCGGCGGATCGCGCCGCAGCACCTCCTCGACGCACGCGGCGGCGAAGCCCGGCTCGCCCAGCCGCGACCACAGGCCGTCCTCCCGCAGCACGGCGTGGAACGCCGCGCTCAGCAGCTGGGTCGTCGTCTCCTGGCCCGCGATCAGCAGGAAGTAGCACAGCCCGGCCGCGTCCCGGATCGGCACGCCCTGCGCCCGCAACGCGCCGAACAGGTCGTCACCACCGGGGTCGGCGGCCTTGATCCGGGAGGTCAGCCACTGGTGGAACGCGGCGGCGGGGCGGGCCAGCTCGTGCTGCCGCTCCAGCGTGACGTCACCCCAGAACAGCTCCAACGACGCCGTGCTCCACGCCTTGAGCGCGTCGACGTCCACGTCCCGGATGCCCATGACCTCCAGCAGCACGATCGCGGGCAGGTCGCGGGCCACGGCCGCGTGCAGGTCGGCACGTCCGCTCAACCCGTCCAGCCGTTCGGCGGTCAGCTCCGCGATCCGCGGCCCCAAGGCCGCCACCCGCGCCGGGGTGAGGAACCGGGAGACCAGGCGACGCAGGTCGGCGTGCGTGTCGGTGCCGTTGTTGGCCAGCGTCGGCGGCAGCGAGAACCCGGCCCGCGCCAGCACCCGCAGCACCGGGCGCGGGATCGGGACGACGGCGGTCAGCGCGTTGTCCGGGTGGAAGCGGTGCGGGTCCGCCAGCACGGCGCGCACGTCGTCGTAGCGGCTGACCAGCCACAACCCGGTCCGCTCGTCGCGGTGGACCGGCGCGTTCTCGCGCAACGAGCGCAGGTCGGCAGGCTCCGGCTGGAAGAGGTCCACGCCGGCACGGTAACCGCCGGATGCGACACTGCCGGCGTGAGTGTGCGCACAGGTGACTCGGTGTTCGACTGGATCGACACGCGTGCCGAGGCCCGGGCGAAAGCCGGTCTGGCCCGCCGCGTCCGACCGCGCCCCGCCGACTCGACGAACCTCGACCTGGCGTCGAACGACTACCTCGGTCTGGCCCGCGACAAGCGGGTGACGGGTGCCGCCGCGGCGGCGACGCTGCGCTGGGGCGCGGGCTCGACGGGATCGCGGCTGGTCACCGGTTCCACCGACCTGCACACCGAGCTGGAGTACGAGCTGGCGAACTTCTGCGGCGCGCAGTCCGCGCTGGTGTTCTCCTCGGGCTACGCGGCGAACCTGGGCGCGCTGACCGCGTTGTCCGGCCCCGGCACGGCGATCGTGGCCGACCAGCACATTCACGCCTCCCTGATCGACGGCACCCGGCTGTCCAAGGCGGACGTCGTGGTCGCCGGGCACTGCGACGTCGGACAGGTCACCCACGCCCTGGCCACGCGCGGCAAGCGGCGGGCGCTGGTGGTGACCGACTCGGTGTTCTCCGTGGACGGCGACCTGGCACCGCTGGCGGACCTGGCCGCGGCCTGCCGCGAGCACGACGCTGCGCTGGTCGTGGACGACGCGCACGGCCTCGGCGTGGTCGGTGACGGCGGGCGCGGCGCGGTGCACGCGGCGGGCCTGGCCAAGGCGCCCGACGTGGTGACCACGGTGACGCTGTCCAAGTCGCTCGGCGCGCAGGGCGGCGCGGTGCTCGGACCGAGCCGGGTGATCAAGCACCTGGTCGACACCGCGCGCACGTTCATCTTCGACACCGGGCTCGCACCGGCCAGCGCGGCGGCGTCACTGGCCGCGTTGAAGGTGCTGCGGGACGAGCCGGAACGGCCCGCGCGCGCCCTGGAAGTGGCTCAGGACCTGGCGTTCCGGCTGAAGGAGAAGGGGCTGCGGGTCAGCACGCCGACCGCGGCCGTCGTGTCCGTGCAGGCGCCGTCGCCCGAGGCGGCGTTCGACTGGGCGGAGGCGTGCCGCGCGCAGGGGGTGGTCGTCGGGTGCTTCCGCCCGCCTTCGGTGCCGGACCGGATCTCCCGGCTGCGCCTGACCGCCCGCGCCGACCTGTCGGAGGGCGACATCGAGCGCGCCGTGCGGGTGATCACGGAGACCGGCGCATCCGCAGGTGCGGTATCCCGTCCTCGATGAACTCCGCGCCCTGCGGCTCGAAGCCGAACGACGCGTAGAAGTCGACCACGTAGGTCTGCGCGTCCAGCACGCACTCCACCCGGCCGACCTCGGCCAGCGCCGCCTCCACCAGCCGGCGGCTGTAGCCGCGACCGCGGGCGGCACGGGCCGTGCAGACCCGGCCGATGCGGAACGTGCCACCGGGCTCCTCCAGCAGCCGCAGGTAGGCCTGGGGTGCGGGTGAGTCGTCGGCTTCCAGCCAGAAGTGCCGGGTGCCCGGTTCGAGGTCACGCCCGTCCGGGTCCGCGTAGACGGAGTTCTGCTCCACGACGAACACCTCGGAGCGCAGCTTGAGCACGGCGTAGAGCTGGTCGGGCGTCAGGTCGGCCGACCACTGCCGGCGCAGCGTCGCCGGGTAGGGGTGTGAGCGCACCCCACTGTGGTACCACAGTCTCAGATTTGGTCCCGGTACCGGCTCAGCCGCGTGTAGACGCCGGGTTGACCGGGACGGGCGCAGCCGCGGCCGTAGGACACGACGCCCACCAGCTCGCCCGCCGCGGTGAGCGGACCGCCCGAGTCGCCCTCGCAGGCGTCTTTGCCGCCCTCCGGGTAACCCGCGCACAGCATCCCGCCCGGCCGGTAGTCGGGCACCTGGGCCGCGCAGTCGGCGTCCGCCCGGATCGGCACGTCCACCTCCAGCAGCCGCCGGCTCGGCGGGCCGAACTCACCGGTCCGGCCCCAGCCGTACACCCTGGCCTGGCCCGGGGCGGCGTCGGCGATGCGGATCGGCCGGTACGGCAGCGGGGCGGCGAGGGTGAGGGTGGCCACGTCGTCACCGGCGGAGACCTCGGTGTAGGCGGGGTGCCGCCAGAGCGCGGCGACCCCGACCGCCCGGCCTTCGGAGGTGTCGAGGTCGGCGCGGCCGGCGACGGCGACCAGGTCGGCGGGCCGCCGGTCACGGGTGCCGAGCGTGGTGCGGGCGAACGTGCAGTGCGCGGCCGTGACCACCTTGTCCGGTGCGATCAGCGCGCCGCCGCAGAAGAACGTGCCCTGGTCGAACAACGCCACCGCCCACGGTGTCACGGGCGCTTCCCGGCCGCCCACGATCGCGTCCGCGGGCAGCGCGGACAGGACCAGCACGAGAACGGCGAAGACCGGCGCGCTGATGCGCATGGAGCACCCTTCCTACGACGTGTGGCCGAATGGGCACCGACCGTAGCGGAAGGCGTTCACGAGCGGCAGTGGGGTATGAGATCCGGAAAATCTGTTGTTAGAGTGCTTTGGTGCCGAAGATTTGACGGCCAGTGAGACAGATCACGGCGATCTGTCCGGAACATGAGGGAGGTTTTCATGCACCTGGACTTCACCCAGCTGCCGGCGTTCCTGATCGCTTGCGCGGTGGTCGTGCTGACGCCGGGCGTGGACGCCTTCCTCCTGCTGCGCACCTCGATGCGGTCCGGCACCCGGGCCGGGCTGCTGGCGCTGGCGGGCATCCACACCGCGGCCTTCGTTCAGGTGGCGTTGGTCATCTCGGGGCTGGGCGTGGTGATCGCCCGCTACCCCGCCGTGCTGACCGGGCTGCGCTGGATCGGCGCGGCGTACCTGCTCTACCTGGCGGTGACGATCACCCGCGGGCTGCTGCGGCGTTCGGGCGGCGAGGTGGTGGCGGTCGCGCCCCGGCCGTTCCGGCAGGGCTTCCTGACCAACATCACCAACCCGAAGATGCTGCTGTTCTCGCTGGCGTTCCTACCGCAGTTCATCGGCACGGGAGACCCGGCGTTCCAGCTCGGGATGCTCGCCGCGGTGTTCCTCGGACTGGCCGCGCTGTGGGAGCTGACGATCGTGGTCGCCGCGGCCCGCGTCGCGGGTTCGCTGCGCCGACCCGGCGTGACCACGGCGCTGGACGCGGTGTGCGCGGCGGTGTTCCTGACCATGTCGATCGGGCTCGTGCTCTAGCGCCGCGACCCTCCAGCCCGGCGTGCGGACCCCCGAGGCCCGGAGGTCCGCACGCCGCTCGCGTCAGACCCGCAGTTGCTGCTGGAGCACGTCGGCGTACTTCTTGACCTCGCTGTAGACCCCCGGCTTGCCCGCCCGGGCACAACCCTCACCCCAAGAGGTGATGCCGATCAGCTTCCCGCCGGCCACGTACGGACCGCCCGAGTCGCCCTGGCAGGTGTCCACGCCGCCCTCGGGGTAGCCGGCGCAGGTCATCTCGTCCGGGTCGTACTGGGGGTACGCGTCGTGGCAGTACCCGTCCTCCATCACCGGCACGGTGGCACCCAGCAGGTACCGCGACGCCGCACCCTGCTCACTGGTCCGGCCCCAGCCCAGCACCAGGCCGTTCGTGCCCGGCTCATACAGCCAGGCGTCGGACGGGCCGGCCAGCGGGAGGGGCGCGTACTCCACCGGCGCGCGCAACGTCAGCACCGCGACGTCGGCACCCTGGTCCGCCGACGCGTAGTCCGGGTGGACCCAGATGTCGTCCAGCCGCACGACCTTGCCCTCGGCGCTGTTGCGGTCCTCGCGGCCCGCCACGACCCGCGTGTTCCTCGGCGTGCGCGAGACCGCGCAGTGCGCCGCGGTGACCACCTTGGTCGGGGCGACCAGCGTGCCGCCGCAGAACTGGTGACCGCTGGAGTCGGTCAGGTACACCACCCACGGGTGATCGGCGATCGACACCCGATCACCGCCCACCACGCGCTCGTCCACGTCCGCCGCGGCGGTTCCCGCGAGAGCCATCAACATCGTCACCAACAGCGCGGCAAGCCGCATCGGCCCCTCCTCCTGATCCAAGACGTCAAGAGGAGGTTAGCCAGAACGGCCCATCTCGCAGGACCAATCGGGCTAGTCCGCTCCGGTGAACTTGTTCCGGACCTTGCCCGCGGCACCCACGAGCACGTCGCCGACCTCGTTGAACACCTTCATCAGCGGGTCCTCGGACTGGGCCGCGGACTCCTTGTACGACCGGGCCGCCGACTTGATGTCCTCGGTGAACGAGCTCGTCGGCCGGTCGTCCTCGCGGCGCTGGTACGAGCCGGTCAGGATGGCGCGGTACTCCTCGCCCGCCGCCCACTTCTGCAGCTCGGCGGCGCGGACCACGGCCATCGGGTGCGTCAGCGGCCACGTCCGGATCAGCTTGAGCACGCTGTCGCGCACGTCCTCGACCTGCTCGTACTCCTTGGCCTGCTTGAGGAACTCGGCCGTGTCGACCTGGGTGAGGTCCATGCCGCCCGCCATGGCGACGTGCACGCGCAGCGCGGCGGCCGGGTCCTGCCCGCACAGCAGGCCCGCCCGGTCGCAGGACAGCTCGGTCTTGCGGTACCACTCGCGCAGCGCGGCGATGATCGCGGTGATCGCCCAGTACCCGCCCGGCATCCAGCCCAGGCCGTGCTGCAGCTGCATGAGCCGTTGCAGGATCGTCTGGTACAGCGCGTGCCCGGACAGCACGTGCCCCATCTCGTGCCCGATGGCGAACCGCAGGCCGTCCGCGTCCAGCAGCTCGATCAGGCCCGTGGTGAGCACGATGAACGGCTTGTCGATGCCCAGCGTCATGGCGTTGGGCACCGGGTCGCGCTTGATGAACAGCTCCGGCACCGGGTCGACGTCCAGCGTCGCCGCCGTCTCCGATCGGAGCCGGTCCAGCTCCGGGTACTGCTTCGGGCCCACCCTGATGCTCGACGCCAGGTAACCCAGCCGCTCACCGCGTTCGGTGAACGCCCCCGCCACCGCCTGCAACACCGGGCCGATCCCCGGCACCGCGCGCAAGACCGCCAACGCCCCCCGGTCGACCGGGTGCTCGTACGCCCGCGGACTGATACCGGGGAACCGCACGCGTGCGCTCGACCGCTCGATCTCCTCGCTGCTCATGCTTCCCACAGTGCCACGACCCGTGACCCTCCTCTCCCCGTTCGGCGGAATCGGCGTGCACACTGACCGGGTGAACGCAGACGTGCTCGGCACCGACTACGAGACCCGCGTGCTGCCCCTGGGCGGCGGTGACACGACCGCGACCCTGGTGCGGCGCCGCGCGCAGCCGGCCACCCGCGGCGCGGTGCTGTACGTGCACGGTTTCGCGGACTACTTCTTCCAGCGGCACGTCGCCGAGCACTTCACCGCGCGGGGCTTCGACTTCTACGCCATCGACCTGCGCGCGTACGGGCGGTCGCTGCGGCCGGGGCAGGTGGCGAACTTCGTGACCGACCTGGCCGAGCACTTCGAGGAGATCGACGCCGCGGCGCGGGTGATCCGCGAGGAGGACGGCCACCGGCACCTCGTGGTGATGGGTCACTCGACCGGGGGGCTGATCACCAGTCTGTGGGCGCACGAGCGGCGCTCCGACGACGTGCTGGACGCGTTGGTGCTCAACAGCCCGTGGCTGGACCTGGCCGAGCCGTGGCTGGTGCGGACGGTGGGCACGGCGTTGATCCGCGGTGTCGGCCGGTTCGCGCCCCGGTTGGTGCTCAAGCCCGGGCTGGGCCCGGTGTACGGCGAGAGCATCCACCGCGACCACCACGGAGAGTGGGACTTCGACACGGCGTGGAAGCCGATCGAGGCGTTCCCGGTGCACGCCGGGTGGCTGCGCGCCATCCGCCGCGGTCACGCCCGCCTGCACCGGGGGTTGGACGTGCAGGCGCCCGTGCTGCTGCTCAGGTCGGGTCGCAGCCACTTGCACGCGAAGCGCTGGACCCCGGAGGCGATGACCGCGGACACCGTGCTGGACGTGGACCACATGCGGTTGTGGGGGCCGAAGATCGGCGGGCGGGTGCGGATCGTGCCGGTCGAGGGCGGGATGCACGACGTGTTCCTGTCCGCCGAGCCGGTGCGCCGGCGGGCGCTGGCCGAGGTGGACGAGTTCCTGGACGAGGTCTGACCCGCGCCACCCGACCGCCCGCTTCGCAGGCGTCCCCGCGCAGGGGGACCCCTGTTCTTCATTCTACCGACAGGGTCCGACAATTCCGGTCGTCCCGTCACTCCGGCGGCGTGAGGCGGAGGTCCGGG
This sequence comes from Saccharothrix carnea, assembly GCF_003014735.1. Lineage (GTDB taxonomy): Bacteria > Actinomycetota > Actinomycetes > Mycobacteriales > Pseudonocardiaceae > Actinosynnema > Actinosynnema carneum. The sequence goes on from NZ_PYAX01000001.1 coordinate 353,744, forward strand.
TCGATCGGTGGCTCGCCGTCGAACGGGGCGTCGGGGACCGCGCCCAAGGCGTCCAGGGTGAGGCCGATCTCGTGCGCGTGCGGGTCCGTGCCGGTCGGCGGTGTGGTGAACCAGGCGTGCAGGTCCTCGGGGATCCGGTACCTGGCGGTGAGGTCGCGGTACAGGGTGGCGCGGTCGCCGGATTGCTCGGCCAGTTGCCGGTACTCGCGCATGGCCAGCCGCATCCGGATCCAGCGGTAGCGGTCGGTCTTGGTGGCGTCGTCCTCGGTGAACCGGGTGCGCAGCAGTCGTCCCGCCTCCGCGCCACGCTCGGCCAGGGCGCGGATCGTCTCCGGGCGCATGAAGAGGTTCGTGCCGCCTTCCAACGCGCCGACGCGGACGTGCGCGATCCGGCCGCGGTAGCCCGGGAGGGCGGACTGCATGGTGTCGCGCCAGTCCAGCATCGTGTCGAGGATCGCGGACGCGAAGTGCCGCACGAGGCCGATGCCGCGCCACGGCGTGCCGCTGGTCGACGCGTCCTGCTCGGGCAGCCACACGTCCCGGTCGTCGCCCGGCGGGTAGGACTGCAGGCTCAGGCCGAACGTCGGCCAGCGCGGCAGCAGGTTGTCGAAGAAGTGGATGGGGAAGTTGCTCGTGATGCCGCCGTCCGAGAACCAGTGCACGCGCGGCTCGGGTTCGGCGCGCACCAGCGGCACGGCGGCGATCAGGCCCGGCAACGGCATGCTCATCCGCACGGCCAGCGCGACCGGCAGGTTCGTCGGCAGCACGTGGACGGTTTCGACGGGGTGCAGGGGGCAGCGGTGCTCGGTGGCGTCGTGGCCGAGCCGGTCGACGGTCCGCCGCGGCAGCACGGTCTTCAGGCACGTAGGGCAGAACAGCCAGGCGGCACGTGGTTCGGTGAACGGCAGCCGGTACGGGCGGCCTTCGGACAGGTCCGTCGTCATCAGGACCAGGTTCGTGGTCAGGTCGTCGAACGTCAGGTCCGCCGTCCCGGACAGGTCGTCCAGCACGTCCGCGATCCAGTCGCTCAACGGCGGCACGCCGGTCGACGCGGGCACACCGCAGCGCCGGTCCCAGAAGTTCGGCCGGAACGTCCCGGTGCCCGGCACGAGTCCGAAGTGGACGGTGGTGGCCATCCGGTCGAGGAACCGCTTGGCGCTCGACCCGTAGGTGACCGCGACCGCGCTGACGAACGCGAACCCGAGCACCAGCCACCACACCGCCGCGGTCGCCGCGCTCGCCAGGCTCGGCGCCGTCCACCGGGCGCTCAGCGCGACCGGGATCAGCGGGACCACCAGGAGCAGCCCGGTGCCGAGGCGGCGCAGCCACGCGTCCCGCCCGCTCGGCAGGACCCGCAGCACGATCCCCGGCACGGCGACCAGCACCACGACGGTGAGACCGATCATCACCCAGGTCGGCGTGGAGCCCCAGTCGATCGAGTGAAACCACAGCGTCGGCCCGACGAGCCACAACGCCAGCGCCAGTGCCAGGAACACCCGGGCCCGCCACCCGATCGCGCTGATCAGGGCCAGCAACAGGCAGGTGAGGGCGCTGCGTCCGGTCGAGTCGCGCCGTTGCATGGAGGCCGCCACGATCCGGTACAGCTTGCGGGTGTGCTCGCTGGGCTGGAACAGCTGCGCCAGCCGCCAGCCGGGCGCGGCGAACCAGTCGACGACCTCCCCGAGCTTGCGGAAGCCGTCCCGGTCCCGCCCCTTCTCGGCGGCGGCGGTGAACGCGGCCCCGATCGCACCGGCCGAGGCACCACCCAACGACCGGAACCGGTAGTGCCGCGCCAACTCCACCACCGCCAACGGGTAGACGACCCCGCTCGCCGTCCCACCCCGCATGGTCAGGTCGCAGTACCGGTTGAAGTCCTCGGCCATGGCGGAACCTCCCACCACCATGATCTCCCGCCACCGGCCCGCGTGGCGCTAGACCGATCGGCTTCCCTCCCGCGTGTCGAACCCTCAGGCCCCGCGTGTCGAACGCTCAGGACCCCCGAGTTCCACGTTCAGGACCGCCGAGCGCGCCGGCCCGCCCTGACCCGCTACAGCTCGTACCAGCGCAGCACCTCCGGATCGAGGACGCGGGCCGCGAGGCCGATCCGCCGTGCCGTCTCGGTCAGTTCGGCCGCCGCCGCTGGGTTGCCACGCGGGGGCAGGTTCGGGTCGTCCAGTTGGGTCACCATGTCGTCGTGGTGGCTCGGGATCAGCAGCTTGGGCCGGGTCGCCCGCAACGCACGCGCGGTGTAGTCGAAAACGTTTGCGTGGCCGCTCATGCCGAGCACCAGCACGTCCGGCCGCAGGCCCACGATCTCGCGTTCGACGTAGTTGGCCGTACCGGACAGGAACAGCACCGAGAAGCCGTTCACCGTGACCAGGTACGCCAGCGAGCCGCCTTCCACGAGGTCGCTGATCGTTCTCGGGCGTGACGGCGGCGCGGTCAGGCTGCCCGGCGCGAAGTAGCCGTACGTGCCGAACTGGCTGTGCAGGCTCCGGAACACCTGGACGGTGAAGCCGTGGAAGTCCAGGTGCTCACCGCCGGACGCCACGATCACGTTGTCCCCGGGCACTTCCTGCGCCGTCAGCAGGTGCCGGTGGGTCTCGGTGCCGATGACCCGCGAACCGTGCTTCTCCACCACGTACGGGATCTCCAGCAGGTGGTCGTAGTGCCCGTGCGTGGCCAGCACCAGCTCCGGCCGCTCGCCGAGGTGCCGGTCGACCAGGTCCTTCCGCACGGTCAACGGGTAGTCGGCGATGAAGCCGCCCTCCTCGTCGAACACCGGCAGCCTGCTCAGGTACGGGTCGATCAGCACCCGCCTGCCGCCGAACAGCAGCTCCCACCCCGCGACGCCGAGCCAGCGCAGGCTCACCCCGCTGCGCCCCGACGCGAACGCCACCCCCGGCAACCCCGCACCCGCCACCGCGACCGCCGCCGAACCGATCAACACCTGTCGTCTGCTCACGCACATGCCACCGACAAGATCAGCCCGCACCGGCACGTGTCCAAGTCCGATATCACCAGGCCAGCGATATTCGTTCGGCTATCATCACTGGTCGTGGACCTCCTGCGGCACTTGCGGTACTTCCTGGCCGTGGCCGAGGAGCTGCACTTCGGCCGTGCCGCGGCCCGCCTCCACATGTCCCAGCCACCGCTGTCGCAGAGCATCCAACGCCTGGAACGCGAGCTCGGCGTCCGCCTGCTCGACCGCGACGCCCGGCACGTCGCGCTCACCGACGCGGGCCGCCGGATCCTCACCGAGGCCCGCGGCCTGCTGGCGGGCGAGGACCGGCTGCGCGCGCTGGCCGAGCGGTTCCGCCACGGCGAGGCCGGGTCGCTGCGCGCGGGCGTGCCGCCGGACCTGGGTGGACGGGCGGTGGCCGCGCTGCTGCCCGCGTTCCGCCGCCGCAGTCCCGTCGAGCTCAAGCTCCGCGAGATCGGCACCGCGGAGCAACTGCGCGCGCTGGCCGACCGCAGCCTGGACGTCGGCGTGCTGCGGTTCCCGTTCGACGTGTCGTGGCTGAGCCTCGGACCGGTGCTGACCAGCCCGCTCGGCGTCCTGCTGCCCCGCGACCACCCCCTGACCGCCGCACCGGACGTCCGGTTGGCCGACCTGAACGGCCTGGCGCTCGTGCTGTTCCCCCGCGCCACCGCGCCCGCGTTGCACGACGAGGTGCTGACCACGTGCGCCCGGCACGGCTACACGCCCGCCGAGGTCCACCAGGCGGGCAACCCGGAGTTCGCGCTGGGACTGGTGCTGGCGGGCGGCGCGGTGGCGTTGCACGACGGCGTCGCACCCCCGGCGGACGCGGTCTGGCGCCCGCTGCGCGGCACGCCCCTGCTCTGGCGGACGTCGGCCGCCTGGCCGCGCGGGCGGCAGACCCCGGCCGTCACCGCCTTCGCCGACGCCGTCACCGAAGTCCTGACCGCACAAGGGATGCGGCACGCCGAGGGCACGCTCCCGCGCTACCCCCGCCCGGCCGCGGAGTACCTGTCATGACCGCCGCACGGGTGCGCGCCGCGTTCACCGACGCCGGCGTCACGGGCCGGCTGCACGCCGTCGACCTCGACCAGCCCGACCGCGAGGTCTCCGTCGGCGCGGACGACCCGGTCGTGCTGGCGAGCGTGTTCAAGGTCCCGCTGGTCGTGTCGCTGCACCACAGCACCCACGACCTGACCCGCCGGATCACCCTCGGCCAGGACCGCAGCACCGGCCCCACCGGCGTGGGCGGGATGCTCGACCCGGTCACGATGTCGTTGCGCGACCTCGCCTACCTGGCCATCACGGTCTCCGACAACGCCGCCGCGGACGCCCTGATGGACCTGGTCGGCACCGACGACGTCAACCGGACCCTCCGCGACCTGCACCTGACGCGCACCGTCGTCGTCCACCGGGCGAGAGACTTCATGCGCACCATGGCCGAGGACGCCGCCCCCGCCGAACTGCCCGCCGCGCTCACCGACCCCGTCGTGCTGTCACGGCTGCGCGCCCTGAACCCCGACCACACCAACCGGGGCACCGCGCGCGACCTGACCACTGTGCTGCGGCACATCTGGCAGCACGACGACTGCGCACCGATCCGCCACACCATGGCCCGGCAGGTCTGGCCGCACCGCCTGGCCTCCGGCTTCCCGTTCGACGACGTCCGCGTGGCGGGCAAGACGGGCACCCTGCCCACGATCCGCAACGAGGTCGGCGTCGTCGAGTACCCGGACGGCGGCCGTTACGCGGTCGCCGTCTTCACCCGCAGCGCGAGCACCGCCTTCACCCTCCCGCAAGCGGACGCCGTGATCGGAACCGCGGCCAGGCTCGCCGTCGAGCACCTCCGCTAGGCCTTCCGCCCAACCCCCGCGTACGCGCTGATGTAGGCGTCATCCGAATCCGGGCGCCACTCGCTCAGCGGCACCACACCGGGCTCCACGACCTCCAGCCCGCTGAAGAACTCGGCGACCTCCGCACCCGTCCGCAGCACCAGAGGGCTGTCCGTCTTGCGGTAGATGGCGTTCACCTGCTCGCCGCTCTCCCGGCCCTCCTGCGACACGCCGTCCCAGCTCGCGTGCGAGATCGCCACGTAGCTGCCCGGCGCCAGCACCTCCCGGTACCGCGCGATCGCCGCTTGCGGGTCGTCCGCATCCGGCACGAAGTGCAGCACGGCGACCATCAGCAACCCGATCGGCCGGTCGAAGTCGAGCATCGCCCGCACTTCCTCGTTGCCCAGCACCGAGTCCGGGTCGCGCAGGTCCGCCTGGATCGCGCTCGCCTGCGGGTTGTCGGCCAGCAACGCCGTGCTGTGCGCGACCGCGACCGGCTCGACGTCGGCGTACACCACCCGGGCCCGCGGGTTGGTCTGCTGGGCGATCTCGTGCACGTTGCCGACCGTCGGGATGCCCGACCCCAGGTCCAGGAACTGGTCGATGCCCTGCGACAGCAGGTACCGCACCGCGCGCCGCAGGAACGACCGGTTGGCCCTGGCCGCCCCGGACATGCCGGGGAAGATCTGCTCGACCGACTTGGCCGCTTCGCGGTCGACCGCGAAGTTGTGCGACCCACCCAGGAAGTAGTCGTACATCCGGGCCGCGCTCGGCCGGTCCAGGTCCACCGAGGACGGGACCCAGCTCGCCTGCTCCATCGCACATCTCCTCGTCAGTCGACGGCGTGATCGTTACCGCGTCACCAACCGGGCACAACCCCCGAATGGACGCTCGCTCAGGGCGAACACCTACCGGAAACAATCCCGGGCTCATCTTGGTTGAGCCAGTCAGACTCAACTTTGGAGGGATCATGGGCGAGACGTTGGCGCTGCCGGTGCTGCCGCTGGACGACGTGGTCGTGCTGCCGGGCATGGTCGTGCCGATCCGGATCAGCGGCTCGGACGCCACCGCCGAGGCCCGCGCCGCGATCGAGGCCGCGACCGCAGCGGGCGGCCAGTCGAAGGTGCTGCTGGTGCCCCGGCTGGACGGCAAGTACGCGAAGGTGGGCACGCTGGCGCTGATCGAGCAGGTCGGCAGGCTTCCCGGCGGCGAACGCGCGGCCGTCGTGCGCGGCACCGAGCGGGTCCGCATCGGCACCGGCACCACGGGCCCCGGCGCGGCCCTGTGGGTCGAGGCCACCATCGCCGACGAGGCACCGATCGACGACCACACCCGGGAACTGGCCCGCGAGTACCGCGCGCTGGTCACCACCATCCTCCAGCAGCGCGGCGCCTGGCAGGTCGTGGACTCGGTCCAGCAGGTGGACGACCCGTCCGCCTTGGCGGACCTGGCCGGCTACGCCTCCTACCTCAGCGACGAGCAGAAGGTCTGGCTGCTGGAGACCAGCGACGTCACGGAGCGGCTCGAGAAGCTGCTCGAGTGGGGCCGCGAGTACCTGACCGAGCTGGACGTCGCCGAGACCATCCGCAAGGACGTCAAGGAAGGCGTCGAGAAGCAGCAGCGGGAGTTCCTGCTGCGCCAGCAACTGGCCGCGATCCGCAAGGAACTGGCCGAGCTCGACGGCAAGCCCGCCACCGAGGAACAGGACTACCGCGCCCGCGTCGAGGGCGCCGACCTGCCCGAGAACGTCCGCAAGGCGGCCCTGGCCGAGGTCGACAAGCTCGAACGCACCGCCGAGCAGTCCCCCGAGGTCGGCTGGATCCGCACCTGGCTCGACACCGTGCTCGACATGCCGTGGAACGAGCGCACCGAGGACGCCTACGACATCGCCGGCGCCCGTGCCGTCCTCGACGCCGACCACGCGGGCCTGGACGACGTCAAGGAACGCATCACCGAGTACCTCGCCGTCCGCCGCCGCCGCACCGACCGCGGCCTCGGCGTCGTGGGCGGCCGCCGTTCCGGCGCGGTCCTCGCCCTCGTCGGCCCTCCCGGCGTCGGCAAGACCTCCCTCGGCGAATCGGTGGCCCGCGCCATGGGCCGCGAGTTCGTCCGCGTCGCCCTGGGCGGCGTCCGCGACGAAGCCGAGATCCGCGGCCACCGCCGCACCTACGTCGGCGCGCTCCCGGGCCGGATCGTCCGCGCCATCTCGGAAGCGGGCTCGATGAACCCCGTCGTCCTGCTGGACGAGATCGACAAGGTGGGCGCCGACTACCGCGGCGACCCCACCGCCGCACTCCTCGAAGTCCTGGACCCGGCCCAGAACCACACCTTCCGCGACCACTACCTCGAAGTCGAACTGGACCTCTCCGACGTCGTCTTCCTGGCGACCGCGAACGTCCTGGAGTCCATCCCGGGCCCCCTCCTCGACCGCATGGAGCTGGTCCGACTCGACGGCTACACGGAGGACGAAAAGGTCACCATCGCCCGCGACCACCTCCTGCCGCGCCAGGTGGAACGCGCCGGCCTCACCCCCGACGACGTCACCATCACCGAGCCGTCCCTGCGCAAACTGGCCGGCGAGTACACCCGCGAGGCAGGCGTCCGCCAACTGGAACGCTCCGTGGCCCGAATCCTCCGCAAGATCACCGCACGCGTCGCCCTCGACCAGACCGAACTCCCGGTCACCATCGACGTCCCCGACCTCCGCACCTACCTGGGCTCGCCCAAGCACACCCCGGAATCGGCCGAGCGCACCGCCGTCCCCGGCGTCGCAACGGGCCTGGCGGTCACCGGAGCGGGCGGCGACGTCCTCTTCGTGGAGGCCTCACTGGCACCCTCCGACACCGGTGCGTCCGGCGTCACCCTGACCGGCCAACTGGGCGACGTCATGAAGGAATCGGCCCAAATCGCCCTGTCCTACCTGCGCTCCAACGACGACCGCGCCGACATCCTCGCCGACCGAGGCGTCCACATCCACGTCCCCGCCGGCGCAGTCCCGAAGGACGGCCCCTCCGCCGGCGTCACCATGACCACGGCCCTGGCCTCACTTCTCTCCGGCCGCCCCGTCCGCTCCGACGTGGCCATGACCGGCGAAGTCTCCCTCACGGGCCGCGTCCTACCGATCGGCGGCGTCAAGCAAAAACTCCTCGCCGCCCACCGCGCCGGAATCACCACGGTCCTACTCCCCCAACGCAACGAACCCGACCTGGACGACGTCCCCACCTCGGTGAGGAACGAACTGACCATCCACCTCGTCGCCGACGTCCAAGAAGTCCTCAACCTCGCCCTAGAACCAACCACCAACACAACCTCCAACACCACCACCACCACAACCGCAGCCGCCTAACACCCCACATCGGACCGCAGCGGGACCGCGAAAGGCCCGATTTTACATGGGGTTCGGGTGCTTTAGGCTGGTCGAAGCCGGGCAGGCTTGGCGGGCGCTTTATCCGCCAGGCCTGCCCGGCTTTGGCCTGCCTGGAGTGCCCGTAAGGGGCCCCATGTCAAATCGAGCCTGCCCCAATCACCGAGCCCGCCCAACCACCGAGCCCGCCCAACCACCGCCCCTGCCCCAACCACCGAGCCGAACCCTAACCCCCCACACCCCCACAACCACCTTCACCTCAAATTGCACAAATCCAACGGCACACCATCCGCCGTCACACACGGCAGATACCCGGCATCCTTCATCCGCACCCGAGCGTCATCGTGCTCCCGCACATAAGCCACGAACCGCCCCATCAACGACTCAGCCGCCGGCTCCGACCGCGTGTACAAGTACTCGACCGTCCAGAACGGGTAACCCGCCTCCACCCCCGCCGCCGCGTCGAACACCTTCCCGTCCAACGACAGCGCGGTCAACGCGTTGGTCTTGCGCGCCTCCGCCACCGAAGGCGCGTCCGCGTACCCGATCGCACCCTCGACCGCGCCGATCTCCCGCACCACGTCGGCGTTCTCGTCCCGCTCGCACCGGATCACCGGCGCCTCCGGCGCCCGGTCCTTCACCCGGCAATCGTTGGATGACAACGCGCTCTCACTCGTACCCAGCACCCGCCGCTCGAACAGCTCCCGCGTCCCCGACTCGCCACCGCGCCCGACGATCCGGATCGGCAACGGCGCACCGCCGCGCAGCTGGCTCCAGTCCGTGTACTCACCCGCGTAGATCCCGCGCAACTGCGCCACCGAGATGGTGTCGAGGCCGACCGAGCCGTGCACCACCACGTGGTACACCACGATCGCCAACTGCTGCGCGAACACACCTTGCGTCTCCTGCTTGCCGTCCGACAGCGCGACCAGCCCCTCCTCACCCCCCGCCACGTCACGCACGCCTTGGATGCTGCCCGTCGCGGACGTGGTGATCACCGCGTCCGGGCACGCGCGCTCGTACTGGTCGGCGATCGTCGCCATGGTCGGCATGAAGACGCTCGACCCCTCCACCGCCAGCTTGCCGCTCGCGCACGCCACCGTCGCGTCGTTCGAACTCGGCGGCCACGCCAGCACCAGCACCAGCACCGCCGCCAGCAACGCGGCCAGGCCACCGGTCAGCCTCGGCAGGGTGAGCAGCCGTTCCGGGCGCTCGTCGTGCACGATCCCCGCGCCGCCGAGATCGCCGACGACCTTCACGTCCTTGCCCAGCTCACCGTTGCGGTTGCTGTCCGGCTCGCGCAGCACCACCAGCAGCTTGAACTTCTGCTTGCGCCGCAACGTCAGCTTCTCCAGCCGCACGCCGTGCCACACCGGCTCGCCCGGCGGGTCCGCGGCCACCGCCAGCCCGCCCCACCTGGCCACGCGCTGCGCCATCCGCTCCCGCACCGTCGGCAGGGTGGCCTTCACCGTGTTGGACTCCGAGCCGAAGAACTGCAGGCTCCGCCGGATCTCGGCCTTCATCTCCTCCGAGCCCGCCTCGGACACCCGCGCGTTCCACACGACCCGGTCGCCGAAGGTGAACGTCAGCGGCTTCTCGAAGTCCTCGCCGTCGATGTCGTAGCTACCCGTGTTGCGGACCCGGATCACCACGATGCTCATCCGGTCCAGTACCCGCACCAGCTCGCGCAGCTGCGGCGAGTTCGGGTCGGTGCCGTCGTGCAACTGCTCCGGGCCGAGACCGATCTTGGAGTTGTAGAGCACCCGGAACCCGAGCCTCTTGCGGCGCACGAAGAGCCGGTCGATGACCGGTGTCGCGAACAGCAGCCCGATCGCGAGCAGCACCGGACCGGGACCACCGAGGAAGTCCAATGCGGACCGCAGCACCTGCACACCGAATTCTCGGTCGGCGGACCGACCGAGAACCGGGTCACCGCCGGGTGTTCACCGTGACTTCACCCCGACGTCAGTGGCCGACCTCGGGGGCCGACCTCAATGCCACCGTCAGTGGCCGACGTCGATCACCACGCGCGTGGGCGAGCTGAGCACGAACACGCGGTGCCACGAGTCGCGCCGCAGCCCCAACCCAACGGTGAGGTTGGCCTCGAAGTCACCCGTGATCGCGACCGCCTGGACGTTGGTCAACGCGGGTGTCCCGAACTGCCGGGGACCGGTGTAGGTGGGGTTGCCGCTGTCGTCGTGCGCGGCGGCCGGCGCGAGCCGCACTTCCAGGAAGTACGTGCCCGGCAACGAGACCGGGTAGCCGGAACCGTCCTGGTAGAGCTGGTCGACGCACCGGATGAAGAACTCCGGCCGGTGGCCGGCGAGGTCGAGCACGACACGGTCGAAGTCGGCGTGCCTGCCGGTGCGGATGTCGGTCAGCACCGGGGTCTGCGTCATCGAGGACGCCGCCGACGCGGCCGGGATCACGACCCCGACCGCGGCCAGCGTGAGGACGAGCAGTGCGAGTTTTCTGAGGCGGCTGTTCATGACGGCCCTCCATGGGCTCTCCCGGCTCCTTGGCCGAGCCGGTACACCCATACAGACGTGTCACACGTCACACGGTTGCTCGCGGCTCCGCCAGGAAGTCCTCCAGCACCACCGGCGTGAGGCCATCGGCCTTGCAGCGCTCGAGGAACGCCAGGAAGTCCTCCGCGAACGTGTGCCGGAAGTGCATGAGCACGATGTCACCGGCGTTCAACCGACCACCCGCTTGGAACTGCACGACCCCGTCGTTCACCGCCGCCGTCCACATCACCAACGCCGTGAACCCGCAGTCCGCCGCCGCCCGGCGGGTCGTGAGGTCGAAGTTGCCGAACGGCGGCCGGAACAGCTTCGGCTCCGCGCCGAGCTGCACGCGCAGCAGGTCGGCGTTGCCGCAGATCTCCTGCCGCTGGAACTCGTACGGCTTGCCCAGCAGGTCCGGGTGGGTCGACGTGTGCGCGTGAACCGTCGCCACGCCCTCGAACTGCCTGAAGTACTCCGCGTGGCCGTCGACGTGCTTGGAGTTGAGGAACAACGTCGGCTCGACCCCGCTCTTGCGCATCAGCTCGACCGCCGCCGGGTGACGGACCGCGCCGTCGTCGATCGTGATGAACACGTACGGCCGGTCGGTCTCGATCCGGCGGATCACCGGCACCAGGCCGTCCACGGTCGGCGGCACGTGCTGCTGGGGCGTCCCGTACGAGTACGCGGGCTGGAACACGGGAATGGTGGTCCCACCTGGGCCGGGTACGGCGGTCGGTGGCGTCGTGGTGGTGGTGGTCGTCGTGGTTGTGGTGGTGGCCGTGGCCGCCACCTGCTCCCGCCGAGCCTCCGGCTCGGGCTGCGGCGTGCACGCGCTCGCCACCACGACGACGGCCGCCAGAACCGCCATTCCCCTGCGTCTCATCCGTAGTCCCCCTCGAACAGGTGTCACCCACTCAGGTGACACTCACTCGATTGGGACGCCACGAGGATCGCTCAGGTTGCTCACAGGTTGGTGAATACTCAAACACCACCCGTCACCACCCTCTCTGCGCCCCTCCCACCCCGGCGATAAGGTCGTGCGGGTCTGTCCCGCAAGATCACGTGTGGAGGACCTGATGAGCCTCGAACGCCCCGTCGCGCCCGACCCCTACTCGCTGCTGCCGCAGGTGGCGTCGTTCACCGTCAGCTCGACCGACGTCTCGGACGGCCAACCGCTGGCGGAGGCGCACCTGTTCGAGGGCGGCAACACCTCGCCACAGCTGAGCTGGACCGGGTTCCCGGAGGAGACCAAGAGCTTCGTGGTGACCTGCTTCGACCCGGACGCGCCCACCCCCTCGGGCTTCTGGCACTGGGTCGCGGTGAACATCCCGGCGTCGGTCACCTCGCTGGACGCCGGCGCGGGCGCCTCGGACGACACCCTGCCCGCCGGCGCGTTCCACGTCCGCAGCGACTTCGGCACCCGCGCGTTCGGCGGCGCCGCCCCGCCGCCCGGCGACCAGGTGCACCGCTACTACTTCGTGGTGCACGCGGTGGACGTCGACAAGTTGGACGTCGACGGTGACGCGTCCCCCGCCGTGGTCAGCTTCAACCTGGCGTTCCACACCCTGGCCCGCGCGATCCTGGTGCCGACCTACGCCCACTGATCACCACCCGGTCGGAAACGACCCGGTCGGAAACGACCCGGCAGGCAACCACCCCGCCGGCTACTCCACATCACCGGGAACAAGTGCCTCACGTCGCGGGTTGCAGCACGACGTGAGGCACTTCGACCTGGTCATCATCGGCACCGGTTCCGGCAACTCCATCGCGGACGAGCGGTTCGCCGGTTGGAACATCGCGATCGTCGAGAAGGGCGTCTTCGGCGGCACGTGCCTGAACGTCGGGTGCATCCCCACGAAGATGTTCGTGCACACCGCCGACGTCGCCGCCGCACCCGCCTCGGGCGCGCGGCTGGGCGTGGACGCCCACCTGGACGGCGTGCGGTGGACCGACGTGCGCGACCGGATCTTCGGCCGCATCGACCCCATCTCCGAGGGTGGCCGCCACTGGCGGGCGGTGGAGAACGCCAACGTCACCGTCTACGAGGGCACGGCCCGGTTCACCGGCCCGAAGACGCTCGACACGGGCACCGGCGAGGTGATCACCGCCGACCGGTTCGTGCTGGCCGCGGGCAGCCGCCCGGTGGTCCCGGACGTCGCCGACCTCGACACCGCCGGCTACCACACCAGCGACACGATCATGCGGCTCGACGACCTGCCCCCTCGCCTCACCATCCTGGGCAGCGGTTTCGTGGCGGCGGAGTTCGCGCACGTGTTCTCCTCCTTCGGCGTCGCGGTCACCCTGATCGCGCGGTCCGACCTGCTCCTGCGCCACGAGGACCGCGAGGTCGCCACCCGGTTCACCCAGCTCGCCACCGAGAAGTGGGACGTGCGGCTCAAGCGCAAGGCCGTCCGGGCGGAGCGGGTCGACGGCGTGGTGCGGCTGCACCTGGAGGGTCCGGACGGCGCGGAGGTCGTGGAGTCCGAGGAGCTGCTGGTCGCGGTCGGCCGCACGCCGAACTCGGACCTGCTCGACCTGGCCGCCACCGGTGTCGACCTGCACCCGGACGGGCGCGTGGTCGTCGACGAGCACCAGCGCACGTCCGCCGAGGGCATCTACGCGCTGGGTGACATCAGCTCGGAGTACCAGCTCAAGCACGTCGCCAACCACGAGGCACGGGTCGTGCAGCACAACCTGCTGCACCCGGACGAGCCGATCTCGTCGGACCACCGGTTCGTGCCCGCCGCCGTCTTCTCGTCGCCGCAGATCGCGTCGGTGGGGTTGACCGAGGAGCAGGCCGTCGAGCGCGGTGTCCGGTACGTGGCCGCGTCGCAGGCGTACGCGTCGATCGCGTACGGCTGGGCGATGGAGGACACGACCGGGTTCGCGAAGGTGCTGGCCGATCCGGACACGGGCCTGATCCTGGGCGCGCACGTGCTCGGGCCGCAGGCGTCGAGCGTGATCCAGCCGGTGATCCAGGCGATGAGCTTCGGCCTGGACGCCAGGACGATGGCCCGCGGCCAGTACTGGATCCACCCGGCGATGCCCGAGGTGATCGAGAACGCGCTGCTCAACCTGCCTCTGACGCACTAAAGCGCACCAGAGCCGCGCAGGCACACCACCACAGCTGCACAAAACGCGAAGTCAACGGGGAGACCCGGTCGTACCCCTCGTGCGACCGGGTCTCCCCGTTCGTGTCCGTAACCGACACATCGCGCCGAGAAGACGAGGCGTTATCAGTTACCCATCGCCGACCGCGCCGCTGCCCAGCCGCGACGGCACCGCCGACCGACCGGCTACACCGTCCGCGGACGACCCGCGACCCACCCCAACGCGGTCAGCACGACCAGCAACCCCACCAGGACCAGCATCGACACCGTCCAGGTCCCGGTCACACCCCGCAGCACGCCGAACGCGAACGGACCGGCCGCCGAGATCAGGTACCCGATGCTCTGCGCCATCGCCGACAACCGGGCCGTGTCGGCACCGGACGACGTGCGCAACGAGATCATCACCAGCGCGAGCGGGAACATGCCCATCCCGACGCCGATCAGCACCACCCACAGCCCCGGTGCCGCGCCGGGCGCCAGCGCGAGACCCAGCACGCCGAGCACCGACAACGCGCCCAGCACCAGCACGAGCCACGACTGGCCGGACCACCGCGCCGCCAACGGCGGCACGACCAGGCTCACCGGCACACCCAGCACCATCGTGATCGCCAGCAGCAACCCGGCGGTCGTCCGGTCCACCCCCGAGTCCACGAGGATCTGCGGCAGCCAGCCCATCACCGTGTAGGCCAGCAGCGACTGCAGCCCGAAGAACACCGTGATCACCCACGCCAGCGGGCTGCGGATCAGCGACCGCCCCGCCCGCGCCGTGCGCACGACCGGCCGCGCGGACCACCCGTGCCGCGCCCCGGAGATCCACACGACCAGTGCCGCCGCAGACAGGAAGGCCCACGCCCCGACAGCCAGCCGCCACGAGCCGAACGCCGATTCCAACCCGGGGGTGAACGCCGCGCCCATCGCCGCACCGGCCGCGAGCGCCGCCGTGTAGACACCGGTCACCAGGCCCACCCGCCCCGGGAACGACTCCTTCACCACCACCGGGATCAGCACGTTGCACACCGCGATGCCCGCGCACGCGATGAACGTGCCACCGAGCACCGCCGCCGGGCCGTCCACCACCCGCAGCACCAAGCCGACCGTCAGCACCAGCAGCGACAGCGCGACCGCCCGTGCCATGCCGAGGCGTCGACCCAGCCACGGCGCGAGGAAAGCGGCGAACCCGAAGCACAGCGTCGGCACGGCGGTGAGCAGGCTCGTCCACGCGGTCGAGACGCCCAGCGACGTGCGCACGTCGCCCAGCACGGACGCGAGGCTCGTCACCGCCGGACGGAGGTTGGCCGCGGCCAGCGCTACGCCGATCGCCAACAGGGTGCTGCCGACCAGGGCAACTTGACGGTTCCCACGCACCTGACCCGTGGCAGTACGGCGAGGATGGTCGGCGATCGTCGCATCGCCACCGCCATCGGTGGCAATGTGGGCAGTCGACGGTGACCAGTCTGGCCGGGTCTGCTGGATTGGCACGGAGCTACTATCGCAGACATGGGATGTTCGGATGAAAGGATGCCGCTGTGCCGTTGGCCACTACTCGGCGGGCAGGGCTCGTCGACCAGGTGATCGACCAGATGCGGGGGGCGATCGCCGCCGGTGAGTGGCCGGTCGGCCGCCGCATCCCACCGGAGCCGGAGCTGGTCACCGCCCTGGGCGTGGGACGCAACACCGTGCGGGAGGCGGTGCGCGCGTTGTCCCACGCCGGGCTGCTGGAGGTGCGCCAGGGCGACGGCACGTTCGTCCGCGCGACCAGCGAGCTGTCCGGCGCGGTCCGCCGGATGTGCGGCACCGAGCTGCGCGAGGTCCTGCAGGTGCGCCGGACGCTGGAGGTGGAGGGCGCGCGCCTGGCCGCGACCAACCGCACCGACGAGGAGGTCGGCAAGCTCGAAGGGCTGCTGGCCGAGCGGGACGAGGCGCTGGCCGCGAAGGACTGGGCCCGGCTGGTGGAGCGGGACACCGCGTTCCACGTGCTGCTCGTCCAGTGCTCGCACAACACGCTGCTGGCCGAGCTGTACCAGGGCCTGACCGAGGCGGTCCGGGCCAGCATCACGGCGACCGTGGAGACCGATCACGAGGACGACCACGTCTCGCACACCGGCCTGCTCGACGCCGTGCGCGACCGTGACGCGGCCCGTGCCGCGGCGGAAGCGGGCGGCTTCCTGGAGGAGTTGCTGGAGCGGCACAAGGACTGACGACGCGATCCGGATCGCGGACGGTGGGCGTCCGCGATCATCGCCCGGACGTGGGCGGAGCTGATGCGCCGGCTGGGTGACGACCGCTACGGCGCGCAGGGCGGCGACTGGGGTTCGGTCATCTCCCGCGAACTCGGCATCGTGGACGCCGAGCACGTCGTCGGCGTGCACCTGAACATGCTGATCACCGAGCGCACCGACAACATCGTGAGGTGGACCGAGTTCGACCGGGGTGGGCACTTCGCGGCGATGGAGCAGCCGGGGTTGCTCGCTGAGGACGTCCGCGCGTTCTTCCTCGACGCCCGGGGCCGGTAAGGGCTTTCACGTCGGGGCGGAGGCCTCCCACGGCGGCGGATTTCCGCAGGAGGCCCCCTGGTGAGTGGCTTGGCACGGGCCCGTGACCTCGGTCACCCCCGATGGCCCACCCCGATACTCGTCGCAAACCGACGTACCGCAACAGTGGGTTGCGCGATCGTTACCTCGGACGTTCCCCCAGGCGCCTTTTCAGGCGGTTTCCCGCTGCTCCCAGCAGTCGCGCAGCGCCGCCAAAGTGGCGGTCACGGCCGGGCGACGACCGGCCTGCGTCCGCCACACCGCGAACACCCGCCGGGTCGGCGTCGGGCGGAACGGCACCGCGCGTACCGAGTCCGGCAACGCGCCGCGGCCGAGCCGGGGCAGCAGCGCCACGCCGATCCCCTTGGCCAGCAACGCCAACTGCGTCTCGTACTCGGCGATCCGGAAGGCCAGGTCGGGTTCCATGTCGGCGCCGCGGAAGGTGTTCACCAGCCAGTCGTGGCAGATCGTGCCCTCCGGCTGGCAGATCCACCGCTCACCGGCCAGGTCCTCCGGCGCCACGGATTCCCGGTCCGCCAACGGGTGTCCGGCGGGCAGCAGCACGTCCGCGACGTCCTCGCCGAGCCGCGCCCGCGACACCGGCTCGGGCACGGCCAGCGGTGCGTTGACCCAGTCGTGCGTGACGGCCAGGTCCAGCTCGCCGCGTGCCACCGCCTCCAGGCAGTCGGGCGGGTCGAGCTCGACCAGCCGCACGTCGAGCTGCGGGTGCCGCTCGGCCAGCCGCACCACCGTCGCGGGCAGCAGGCCGCGCGCGGCGGTGGCGAACGCGCCGACCCGCAGCTCGCCCACGGCCGCGCCGCGCTG
The DNA here is from genome assembly GCF_003014735.1 of Saccharothrix carnea. Taxonomy (GTDB): domain Bacteria; phylum Actinomycetota; class Actinomycetes; order Mycobacteriales; family Pseudonocardiaceae; genus Actinosynnema; species Actinosynnema carneum. The sequence goes on from NZ_PYAX01000001.1 coordinate 370,893, forward strand.
CTCCTCCAACGCCACCTCGGCGTGCTCGACCAGCGCGAGCACCTGGCCCGCCGTGGCCGACAGCAGGTGGGCCGCGTCGGTCAGCGCCACACCGCGGCCCCGGCGTTCCAGGAGGGTCGTCCGGGTCTCCCGTTCCAGCTTGGCGATCTGCTGCGACACCGCCGAAGGCGTGTAGCCCAGGGCCGTGGCCGCCGCGCCGACCGAGCCGTGCTGGGCGACGGCGTGCAGCGCGCGGAGGCGTCCGAGATCCAACATGTAGCGATCCTAAACTGAAAACCTTAGAAGTCGTCGCTGGTGCTAAATGATGTGAGCACTGAGACTCGGGGACGTGAAACCACGCCACATCGCGATCGCGGTGCTCGTCGCCACCATCTGGGGTGTCAACTTCGTCGTCATCAAGGTGGGCCTGCGCGACTTCCCGCCGCTGTTCTTCTCCGCGCTGCGGTTCCTGGCCGCCGCGGTGCCCGCGCTGTGGTTCGTCGGCAGGCCGAAGGTGGCGTGGAAGTGGGTCGTCGCGGTGGCGTTGTCGTTGGGGGTGGCCAAGTTCGGGTTGCTGTTCGTCGGGATGGCCGCCGGGATGCCCGCCGGGCTGTCGTCGTTGGTGCTGCAGAGCCAGGTGTTCTTCACCGTGCTGTTCGCGGCCGTGCTGCTGCGCGAACGGCCGCGGCCCGTGCAGCTCGCGGGGATGGGGGTGGCGGCTGCGGGGATCGTGGTGATCGCGTTCGACTACGGCGTCGGCAGCCCGATCTCGGCGTTCCTGCTGGTGGTGCTCGGCGCGGTGGCGTGGGGACTGGCCAACGTCGCCACCCGGTACGCCCGGCCGCCGGACCCGATCAACTTCATCGTGTGGGTGAGCGCGGTGGCCGTGCTGCCGTTGCTGGGGCTGTCGCTGGTGTTCGAGGGGCCGGCGGCGGATCTGGCGGCGTTGCGCGGGCTGAGTTGGACGGGGGTGGGCGCGATCCTGTTCATCGCGTGGGTGTCGACGTTGCTGGGGTTCGGGTTGTGGAACTTGCTGCTGCGGAGTTACGAGGCGAGCGCGGTGGTGCCGTTCGCGTTGTTGGTGCCGGTGGCGGGGATGTTGTCCGGGTGGTTGCTGTTGGGTGAGATGGTTACGACGGTGCGGTTGGGGGCGGGGTTGTTGGTGGTGGTCGGGATGGCGGCGACGACGGTGAAGGGGCGTGGGGCAGCTCGTTCGAGTCGGCCGGGTGGATCGAGTGGGTCGGGTCGGTTGGGGGAAGCGGTGGTTGGGTCCCGCTCGGTTGTTGAGTCCGGCTCGATTTGACATGGGGCCCTTACGGGCACTCCAGGCTGCTCGAAGCCATGTCAGATCGGGCCTCGGTGGGTTGGCTGCGGGTCCGTTGTGGGCAGGAGAGTTGCTGGCCTCGGGGGACGGGCTGCGTGTCCGTTGGGGGGCGGTGGGGCGCGGGGTTGTTTGGGAATTGTGGTACCCGCATCGGTGATTGACGGGATGTCGGGGTTCCGATGGGCTGGGAGTTGTGGAGCACCGCGTGCTGTCGGCCAGGACGATCGTGCTCTGGGCGGTCGGGTTGGGGTTGGTGGCGGTGGGGTCCGTCGTGCTTCTCCTGGTCACGCTCGGGTCGGGGGAACCGCAGGACGGGGTTCGGCTGGATGTGGTTCGCACTGCGGCCAGCATCGTGCTCGGTACGGGTGGGGCGGCGGCGTTGTTGCTCACGGCTCGGCGGCAGCGGTATGCCGAGTTGGATCTGGTGCAGAAGGACCACGATGCGACCGAGCGCCGGGTCACCGAGTTGTACGGCAAGGCGGCCGACCAGTTGGGCAGTGACAAGGCGCCCGTGCGGTTGGCCGGGTTGTACGCGTTGGAGCGGTTGGCGCAGGGCAATCCCGCGCATCGGCAGACGATCGTGAACCTGGTCTGCGCCTACTTGAGGATGCCGTTCACGCCGCCACCCGAGGCGCGGGTCAGGGGGCGGATAGGTCCGCGGGACGCCCATCGGTTCCAGGAGCTGGAAGTGCGGCAGACGGCCACCGCGCTGCTGGCCGCGCACCTGCGACCGGACCGGCCCGAGGTGTTCTGGGCCGACATCACGCTCGACCTGTCCAACGCCACGCTGGTCAAGCCCACCTTGACGCACGCGCGGATCGGGTCGGCTTCGTTCGCGGGCACCACGTTCGTCGGGCCGGCGACGTTCCGCGGCACGACCTTCAGCGGGACGGCGGACTTCCGCGACACCTGGTTCCGCGACCTGGCCGACTTCCGGCGGGTCGCGTTCGGCGACTCGGTGTTCCGGGGCGCGGCGTTCGAGGGTGGCACGGACTTCGGCGTGCACACGGCGGCCAAGTTGGCGGGTGCCCGGGCGCGGACGTCCGACGTGCGGCGGAAGTGGCCGGACGGGTGGGAGGAGCAGGCCGTCGACGGCGATTGGGCCGTGCTCGTCGCCTCGCGTGAACGGCGTTGACCCGAACGGGCGACGTATCCCCGGGTCCGTGGCCGGTACCTTCACAGTGTGACTACCCGTGAGCGGAGGTGTGACGTGTGTGCCACCTTCCGCATGTCCCCTCGCGCGCTAGCGGATCTCTGAGTCAGCGTCGTCCAGTCCGGACCGCACAGATTCCCTCACGCACTGATGCGACCGCACGGTCCTCGACGGGCCGCCGCGGGTAGGTCAGCCCGGCTTGCGGGTCGAGCGACCTCCCGCGCACCGTCGTCCGGGCCGGTCGTCTGCACGGCTCCCCGCCCACCGGTGGCACTACCGCGCGACTTGCCGGTCGCGTGCACCGAGGTCGGACGCCGTCACGCGACAGGTGGTGCACCGGCGGGAGGGATGACCGGCAGTCCCGGTGGCGCGCCCTCCTCCAGCAACGCCCACACCGCGTCGGTGTCGAGGTGGTCGGCGACCAGGTCGCCGAGCAGGTCGAGCTGAGCGGCCCGCCGTCCGGCGAAGTCCACGTCCGGCGCGGGGGTGAATCCTTGCCGGTCCGCGTGACCGGCGGCCCAGCGCAACAGGGCGCGGCGGAAGGCGTCGTTCTCCAGCAGGCCGTGCCAGTGCGTACCGGCGACCCGGCCGCGCAGCGCGCCCTCCGGCGTGCCGTCTGGCAGGGTGACCAGGCCCGCTTCGGCGTTGCGCGTGACCACGCCGTGGTGGATCTCGTAGCCGGTGACGGGTTCGCCGAACGCGTCTCCGTGCGGGCGGCGCAGGGTCTTGTCCGGAGCGAACCGCACGTCCACGTCGAGCAGGCCGAGGCCCGCGACCGTGCCCGCGCGCGATTCCACCTCGTCCTCGATCGTCCGGCCGAGCATCTGGAACCCGCCGCAGATGCCGAGCACCGGGCCGTCGTGCGCGGCGATCGCGTCGGCCAGGCCCGTGGCGCGCAGCCAGCCCAGGTCGTCCACCGTCGCCTTCGAACCGGGCACGACCACGAGGTCCGCGTCGGCCAGCCGGGACGGCTCGGTGACGAACCGCACCGACACGCCCGGCTCGCACGCCAGCGCCTCCACGTCGGTGGCGTTGGAGATGCGCGGCAACCGCACCACGGCCACCCGCAGCCACTGGTCGCCGCGCGGCGGTTCCGGCCGCCCGATCACGCCGTCCGCCGCGTAGGACAGGGAGTCCTCGGCGTCCAGCCACAGCTCCTCCCGCCAGGGCAGCACGCCCAGCACCGGACGTCCGGTGAGCGCGTCCAGCTGCCGCAGGCCGGGTTCGAGCAACGCCGGGTCGCCCCGGAACTTGTTCACCACGAACCCACCGACCAGCGCCTGGTCGGCCGGGTCGAGCAGGGCCAGCGTGCCGAACAGGTGCGCGAACACCCCGCCGCGGTCGATGTCGCCGACGACGAGCACCGGCAGGTCCGCCGCCCTGGCCAGGCCCATGTTCGCGATGTCGTTCGCCCGCAGGTTGATCTCGGCGGGCGAGCCCGCGCCCTCGCAGACCACGACCTCGAAATCGTCCCGCAGGCTGTCGAGCGTGGTCAGGACGGTGGCGAACAGCTCGGCCTTGCGCTCGCGGTAGGACAGCGCGGACACCTCGCCCACGGCCCGTCCCAGCACGACCACCTGGGAACTGCGGTCGCCGCCCGGCTTGAGCAGCACGGGGTTGAACCGCACGCTCGGCTCCAGCCCGCACGCGGCGGCCTGCACCGCCTGCGCCCGGCCGATCTCGCCGCCGTCAGCCGTCACGACCGAGTTGTTGGACATGTTCTGCGCCTTGAACGGCGCCGTCCGCACCCCGCGCCGGGTCAGCCACCTGCACAGACCGGCCGCCAGCACGCTCTTCCCCGCGTCCGACGTCGTGCCGGCCACCAGCAACGCACTGCGCACAATGTCCCCTAGCTGTCGGTCCCGGCTGACATCATCCACGGCATGGCCGACGTCCCCGCTACCACTGTCCTGGTGCACAGCCCCTACCTCGGGCCCGCGAGCCTGCGCCCGCTCGCCGGGGCGCTGGCCGAACTCGGCCACCCCGTGGTGCTGCTCGACCTGCGTGTCACGGTCAACGCCGCGCCCGTCCACCAACGGCTGCTCGGCGTGTTCGCCGACGCCGTGGAGGACTCCCTGGTGGAGGGCGACCTGGTGCTGGTCGGGCACAGCGGAGCCGGTCCGCTGCTGCCCGCGTTCGCCGACGCCCTGGAGACGCCCGTGCGCGGGCTGGTGTTCCTCGACGCGGACCTGCCCACGCCGGGGCGGAGCTGGCGGGACGACGCGCCCGCCGAGCGGATGGCCCACCTGAAGACCATCGCGCGGGACGGGCTGATGCCGCGCTGGGACCTGTGGTTCGCGCCCGAGGCGCTGTCGGCGATGGTGCCGGACGTGCGGCTGCTGGAGGAGATCGTGGCCGAGGCGCCCGAGGTGCCGCTGGCGTTCCTGAAGGAGCCCCGGCCCACCGTGGCGTGGACCGGGCCGTGCTCGTACGTGCGGCTCAGCCCCGCCTACGACTCCGCCGCGTCGGCCGCGCGCGAGCTGGGCTGGCCGGTGGTGGAGGTCGACAGCCACCACCTGGGCGCCGTGACGTCGCCCGAGGTGGTGGCGGAGGCGTTGGTGCCGCTGCTCAGCAGATGGTGAGGATCTCGGCGCCGTCCGCGGTGACGACGATCGTGTGCTCGAACTGGGCGGTCCAGCTCTTGTCGCGGGTGGTGACCGTCCAGCCGTCGTCCCACAGGTCGTGCTCGATGCCGCCGAGGGTGATCATCGGCTCGATGGTGAACGTCATGCCCTCTTCGATGATCGTGGGCACGTGCGGCGCGTCGTAGTGCAGCACCATCAGGCCGCTGTGGAAGGTGCGGCCGATGCCGTGGCCGGTGAAGTCGCGCACCACGCCGTAGCCGAAGCGGTTGGCGTAGGACTCGATGACCCGGCCGACCACGTTGAGCTGCCGACCAGGCTTCACGGCCTTGATGGCGCGCATGGTGGCCTCGTGCGTGCGTTCGACCAGGAGGCGGGCCTCCTCGCTCACGTCGCCCGCGAGGAAGGTGGCGTTCGTGTCGCCGTGCACGCCGCCGATGAAGGCGGTGACGTCGACGTTGACGATGTCACCGTCCTCGACCACGGTCGAGTCGGGGATGCCGTGGCAGATGACCTCGTTCAGCGAGGTGCAGCAGGACTTGGGGAAACCGCGGTAGCCGAGCGTGGACGGGTACGCGCCGTTGTCGCACAGGAACTCGTGGGCGACCGCGTCGATCTCGTCGGTGGTCACGCCGGGCACGATCACCTTGCCCGCCTCCTGCAACGCCTGCGCGGCCAGTCTGCCCGCGACGCGCATCGCCTCGATCACCTCGGGCGGCTGCACCCACGGATCGGTGTTGCGCTTGGGTTCGGGCCGGTCGACGTACTCGGGCCGCTCGATCTCGGCGGGCACCGGACGGCGCGGGGACAGCACACCTGGCTGGAGGACGGCACGCACGGACATGCCCCCAGATTACGGCTCAGCGTGATGAGGCATGCGCCACGTGTCCCCTACGCGGTCCGTCCAGGTCACCAGCGCTCCTCCGATCGCCTCCGGAGCACCACCTCGGACAGCGGCGGACCGGATCCGGCGGGCAGCGGCTCGGTCAACAGGTGGTCCCGGCTGCTGGTGGCCGGGATCGATGCACCGGCCGCGATGAGGTGTTCCCGCACTTCGTCCCGACCCATGCGCGACATGATGCCATCAGCGACTGCTCCGTTCAGCCGAACGCGGCAAGGAAGCGGGCCGTGGCGTCGACGGCCGGGGCGGAGCTGTTGGTGCCCAGGATCAGGGTCGCGAACGCCACGTCGCCGCGGTAGCCGACGAACCAGCCGTGGGAGTTCGTGCCGTCGCCGAACTGCGCCGTGCCCGTCTTGCCCCGCACGTCCCCGTACGGCTTGAGCTGCGGCGCGGTGCCCGATTCGACGACCTCCCGCATCATCGCCCGCAACGGCTCCAGCACGGCGGGCGCCGGTGGGGCCGGGGTGCGGTCGACCTTCGTCTCACGGCCCTTCAGCAGCGTCGGGACCGGCATCTCGCCCGTCGCCGTCGTCGCCGCCACCACCGCCATGCCGAACGGGCTGGCCAGCAGCTTGCCCTGACCGAAGCCGTCCTCCGCCCGCTCCACCACGTCGGTGGCGGGCGGCACGGAACCGGTGATCGTGGTGATCGCCGGGATCTCGAAGTCGACGCCGAGGCCGAACGACTCCGCCGCCTTGGTCAGCGCGTCCGGCGCCATCCCGGCCGCGAGCTGCGCGAACGTCGTGTTGCAGGAGAACGCGAACGCCGAGTGCAGCGGGATCGTGCCCTTGTCGAACTCGTGGTCGTTCGGCACGACCCGGCGACCGTCGATGACCGCCTTGCCGGGGCACGGCAGCGGGCTGTCCGCCGTCGCCTGCCCGGACGACATCGCCGCCGCCGCCGTCACGATCTTGAACGTCGACCCGGGCGGGTAGCGGCCGGTCAACGCCACCGGACCCTCCGCGTCCGCCGGGCCGTTCTGCGCCACCGCCAGCACCTCGCCGGTGGACGCCTGCAGCGCCACCAGCATCGCCGCCTGCGGCACGGGTTCCAGCGCGTCCTCCGCCGCCGCCTGCGCGGTCCGGCTCAGCGCGGTCGAGATCGCCTGCGCCGGCTCCGGCGCCTGCTCGTGCAGGGTCTCCACCTCGTCACCGGCCGCGTTCACGGTGTAGACGCGCAGCCCGGCCCGGCCGGCGATCTCCTCCTCGACGGCCTTGCGCACGGCGGGCAGCACCTGCGAGCCGAACGTGCGCGACGGCGCGAGCAGGCTCGTCTGCGTGGTGAACCGCACCCCGGGCAGCTCGTAGATCGCGGGCTTCACGGTCTGGTAGTCCGCATCGCGCAGCGCGGCCACCTGGTAGACCTGCCCGGCGGGCACCTTCGACACGCCGTCCACGATCGAGGCCTGGGTGATCGCGGCGTCGATCGGCGTGAGGGCCGCAGCCAGCGCGGCGGCCACCGCGTTGACGTCACCAGCCTCCTTGGCGTCGAGCAGGATCGACACGACCACCTCCGGCGCGAGCAGCGGCGTGCCGTCCCGGTCCAGCACCGGCGCCAGCGCGGGCTTCACCTCGGCCACGCCCAACGTCTGCTGCACGGCCAGCTTCGGGTGCACGACCGAAGGCGCCCAGTGCACCTTCCAGTCGTCCTCCTCGCGGCGCAGGTCGAACTCGGTCCGGTAGCTCCACGCGTGGTCGTGGCCGAGGTCCCAGTCCAGCTGCGCGGTCGCGTCGGCGGTGGTCGACTCGCCCGCCGAGCGCACCTGCTCGACCCTGGCGCCCAGTCCCTCGGGCTTGAGCACCTCGCGGACCTTGCCCAGCACCTCCTTGGCGCCGCCCGGGTCGTCGGTCAGCCCGGCCGCGCCGTCGACGTCACCGGCGGCGAGCTTGGCCAGGAAGTCGCCGGCCACCTGGTCGGGACCCGGACGGGAGGAGAAGAGGCCGCAGCCGCTGACGAGCAGCAGGACCACCCCGAAGAGGGCCACCTTGCGCGCGATCACGGCGCCGAGTATGCCCGGTGTCGCCCACGACACACCGCGACGGTGTCAGAACAGGACGGTCGCGTACTGGCCGACCTGGGAGAACCCGATCTTGCGGTACGCCGCCTTGGCCACGTCGTTGTAGGAGTTCACGTACAGCGACGCGGTCCGGCCCAGGCCCCTGACCAGGCGTTCGGCCACCGCCGCGGTCCCCGCCGCGCCGATGCCGTTGCCGCGGCGGTCCGGCCGCACCCACACGCCCTGGATCTGGCCGACCTTCGCCGACATGGCCCCGATCTCGGCCTTGAACACCACGTCGCCGCCCTCGAACCGGGCGAACGCGCGCCCGCCCGCGATGAGCTCGGCCACCCGCGCCCGGTACGACGCGCCGCCGTCCTCGGCGCACGGGTCGACGCCGACCTCCTCGATGAACATGGCGATCGCGGCGGGCAGGTACCGGTCCAGTTCGTCCGGTCGAACGGGCCGGACGAGCGGGTCCAGCGGGATCGACGGGCTGCCGCCCAGCGCCATCAGCGGCTGGTCGGCGCGCACCTCGCGGGCCGGTCCCCAGTCGGGTGCCAGTTCCTCCCACAGGCCGAGCACCTGCTCGGCGGGCCCGACCAGCGACGAGCACATGCGACCGCGGCGGCGGGCGCGGTCGGCGAAGCTGCGCAGCGCGGTCGTGTTGCCACGCAGCGGGATCAGGTTCGGCCCGGCGAAGCACAGCGCGTCGACCCGGCCGCCGCGCAGCGACCGGTGGTCGTACGCCCACACCTCGCCGCCGAGCCGCCACGGGTCCAGGCCCGCGACCTCGACCCGGGCGGCGACCATGCAGGACGCCACCGGGTCGGCCGCCAGCACGGCGAGGACCTCCGACAGGTCCCGCTCGTCGAGCAAACGCGCGCCAGCCAACCTCAGCACGCCGTCAAGCCTGCCAGATGGACACCGTTACCCGCGCGTCTGCCACCCGCTCAGCCGACTCCCGGCCCGCCTCAGCCGACCGTCACGACGGGTTCGCCGCCGTCGACGGTCTCGCCCATCTCCTCGGCGAGGCGCATGGCCTCCTCGATCAGGGTCTCCACGATCTGGTGCTCTGGCACGGTCTTGATCACCTTGCCCTTGACGAAGATCTGGCCCTTGCCGTTGCCCGAGGCGACGCCCAGGTCCGCCTCACGCGCCTCGCCCGGCCCGTTCACCACGCAGCCCATGACGGCGACCCGCAGCGGCACCTCCATGCCCTCCAGGCCCGCCGTGACCTGCTCCGCCAGCGTGTAGACGTCCACCTGCGCACGCCCGCACGACGGGCACGAGACGATCTCCAGCTTGCGCGGCCGCAGGTTGAGCGACTGCAGGATCTGGTGCCCGACCTTGACCTCTTCGACGGGCGGCGCGGACAGCGAGACGCGGATCGTGTCGCCGATGCCCTGCCGCAGCAGCGCGCCGAAGGCGACCGCCGACTTGATCGTGCCCTGGAACGCCGGACCGGCCTCCGTCACACCCAGGTGCAGCGGGTAGTCGCACTGCTCGGCCAGCAGCTCGTACGCCCGGATCATCACCACGGGGTCGTTGTGCTTCACCGAGATCTTCAGGTCGTGGAAGTCGTGCTCGGCGAACAGCGACGCCTCCCACAGCGCCGACTCCGCCAGCGCCTCGGGCGTGGCCTTGCCGTACTTCGCCATCAGGCGCGGGTCGAGCGAGCCGGCGTTCACGCCGATCCGGATCGGGGTGTTGTGGTCGCGGGCCGCCTGCGCGATCTCCTTGACCTTGTCGTCGAACTTCTTGATGTTGCCCGGGTTCACCCGCACCGCCGCGCACCCGGCCTCGATCGCCGCGAACACGTACTTCGGCTGGAAGTGGATGTCCGCGATGACCGGGATCTGCGACTTCTTCGCGATCGCCGCCAGCGCGTCCGCGTCGTCCTGCGACGGGCACGCCACCCGCACGATGTCGCAGCCCGCCGCGGTCAGCTCCGCGATCTGCTGCAACGTCGCGTTCACGTCCGCCGTGACGGTGGTCGTCATCGACTGCACCGAGACGGGGAACTCGCTGCCGACGCCGACCGAGCCCACCATGAGCTGGCGGGTCTTGCGCCGCTCCGACAACACCGGAGGAGGCATCGCCGGGAGACCGAGCATGACGCCGTCACTCATGAACTGGCACCTCTCACTGAGATCACTGGAAGAGCTTGATGGGGTTGACGATGTCGGCGGTGATCGTCAGCAGCGTGACCGACCCGCCGACGAAGATCACGAAGTAGGTCAACGGCAATAGTCGCAGGTAGTTGACCGGTGCGCCGGCCGGCAGCCCACGCAGCTTCCGGATCCAGTTTCGCACCCGTTCGTACAGGTTGACGGCGATGTGACCACCGTCAAGCGGCAGCAGCGGCAGGAGGTTGAACACACCCACGAAGAAGTTCAGCCCCGCCAGCATCAGCCAGAACAGCTGCCACAGGCCCCGGTCGACCGCCTCGCCGCCGAGCCTGCTCGCGCCGACCACGCTGACCGGGCTGTCGATGTCGCGCTCGCCACCGCCGATGGCCTCGATCACGGCCGGGATCTTCTGCGGGAAGTTGATCAGGCCGCGCCAGGTGTTCTCGAACATCGTGCCGGTGAACTGGGTCGCGCCGCCGATCGCGGTGATCGCGTTGTACTCGAAGTTGCGCTGCTGGATGACGCCGATGGCGCCGACCTCTTCGGTGTAGCGCGTGCCGTCCTTGCGCTGCATCTCGCGCTCGACCCGGGCGACGTCGGCGGTGAGCGTCAGCTCCTCACCGTCGCGGAGCACCTTGAACTCGGTCGTGCCCGTCCGCTCGCGGGTCTTGGTCAGCACGTCCGCCCACGTCGGCGTGGCCGCGCCACCCACCGCCACGATCTCGTCACCGACCTGGAAGCCCGCGTCCTTGGCCGGCGAGGGCGCACCGGGCGCGCACTCGGCGTCGGTGCTGCTCTGCACGCACGGGGCCACCTCCGCGATCAGCGCGGAGTCGCGCAGGTTCGGGATGCCCATGGTGAAGGCCATGAAGTACAGGATGATGAAGCCCACGATGAAGTGGGTGATGGAGCCCGCGGACAGCACCACCACGCGCTTCCAGGTCTTCTGCTTGTTGAACGCGCGGTGCTGGTCCTCCGGCGCGACCTCCTCCAGCGCGGTCATGCCGGTGATCTCGCAGAACCCGCCCGCCGGGATGGCCTTGATGCCGTACTCGGTCTCACCGCGGCGGAAGGACCAGATCTTCGGTCCGAACCCGATGAAGTACCGGGTCACCTTCATCCCGAACATCTTCGCCGTGGCCAGGTGGCCGAGCTCGTGCAGCGCGATGGAGATGCCGATGAGCAGGGCGAACAGCAGAATGCCCAGAAAAACGAGCACGTCAGTCCCTTCCAGACCCCACCGAAGTGGCCACGAGTTCCCGCGCCCGCGCCCGGGCCCATTGCTCCGCCGCGAGGACTTCGTCGACGTCGACCGGCTCATGCGCCCAGCCGTCCGCCTCCGCGAGCACCCGTTCGACAGTGTCCACGATGGAGGTGAACGACGTGCCGCCGCCGAGGAACACCGCGACCGCTTCCTCGTTCGCCGCGTTGTAGACCGCCGGGAGGCAGCCACCGCCGGAGCCCGCCTGCCTGGCCAGCCGCACCGCCGGGAACGTCTCGTCGTCCAGCGGCTCGAACGTCCACGCGGTCGCGACGTCGAAAGTACACGCGGCGGCGGCGCCGGGGACGCGGTCGGGCCAGCCCAGGGCCAGTGCGATCGGCAGCTTCATGTCCGGCGGGCTGGCCTGGGCGAGCGTGGAGCCGTCGGTGAAGGTGACCATCGAGTGCACGATCGACTGCGGGTGCACGACCACGTCGATGCGCTCGTAGGGCACGCCGAACAGCAGCTGCGCCTCGATCAGCTCCAGCCCCTTGTTGACCAGGGTGGCCGAGTTGATGGTGATGACCGGGCCCATCGACCACGTCGGGTGCGCCATGGCCTCACGCGCGGTGACGTCGGCGAGGTCGGCGCGGGTCCGGCCGCGGAACGGGCCGCCGGACGCGGTGAGCACGAGCTTGGCCACCTCGTCTGCCCGGCCGCCGCGCAGGCACTGGGCCAGCGCGGAGTGCTCGGAGTCGACCGGCACGAGCTGGCCCGGCTTGGCCGCCTTGAGCACCAGCGGACCGCCCGCGATCAGCGATTCCTTGTTGGCCAGGGCGAGCGTGGCGCCCGTCTTGAGGGCGTGCAGCGTCGGCGCCAGGCCGATGGAGCCGGTGATGCCGTTGAGCACCACGTCGGCGGGGGTGGAGTCGACCAGGTCGGTCATGGCGGTCGGGCCGGCGAGGATGCGCGGCAGCTTGAACGCGCCCTGCGGGTAGCCGCGCTTCTGCGCCTCGGCGTAGAGGGCGAGCGTGACGTCCTCGACCGCGGTGGCCCTTGCAACGGCCACGGCCCGCACGCCGAACTCGACGGCCTGGGCGGCGAGGGCGGCCGGGTCCGCGCCGCCGGCGGCCAGGCCGACCACGGAGAACCGGTCGCGGTTGGCGGCGATGACGTCGAGGGCCTGGGTGCCGACCGACCCGGTCGACCCGAGGACCAGGACGGTGCGTGGTGTGCTCATCACCACCCATTGTGGCCGAACCATCCTGATAGCCCGCACAGCGGTACTTCGATAACGGAACGGTAACGAACGCGTGGTCTCACCCGAACGTGGGCATTCCTCGATCAAGCGCCCGACGGATCCGCCCGTCGCGGCCATCAGGAAGGAGAGCCCCGTGGGCATCTTGGGTTGGATCGTCCTCGGCCTCATCGCGGGTGCCATCGCCAAGGCCATCATGCCTGGTCGGGACCCCGGCGGCATCATCATCACGATGCTGCTCGGCATTGTCGGCGCCATCATCGGTGGTTTCGTCGGCCGTGCCATCTTCGGGACCGACATCAACACGTTCTTCGACCTGAGCACTTGGCTGCTCGCCATCCTCGGCTCGCTGATCGTGCTGGGCATCTACCGCATGGTGACCGGTTCCCGAGCCAGGGCATGACGACGTCCGGAGCAGACAACCACTCTGAGTGTGCCCCGTCGAGAAATCGGCGGGGCACACCCATGTCCGGGCTCAGTTCGCCAGGCCCGCGTCCCGCGCCAGCAACGCCGCCTGCACCCGGTTGGTGAGCCCGAGCTTGGCCAACAGCCTGCTCACGTAGGTCTTCACGGTCGCCTCGCTCATGTGCAGCCGCTGCCCGACGTCGGCGTTCGACATGCCGAGCCCGAGCAGCGACAGCACCTCGACCTCGCGATCGGTCAGCCCTTCGACCTGGCGCATCGCCTCCTGGCGGCGCGGCTGGCCGACCTGAGCCACCATCCCCACCACCCGGCTCGTCACCATGGGTGACAGATACGCCTCGCCCGAGTGAACCGCCCGCACAGCGCGTAGCAACTCCTCCGGGGCGGAGTCCTTCAGCAGGAAGCCCGCGGCGCCGTCTGACAGCGCCCGGACGATGTTGTCGTCCTCGCCGAACGTGGTGAGCATCACCACCCGCACCGAAGGCGCGACGGTGCGCAGCTCGCGTGCCGCGGCCAGGCCGTCCAGGCGGGGCATCCGGATGTCGAGCACGGCGACGTCCACCCGCCGTTCCAGCGCGATGCGCACGGCTTCCCGGCCGTCACCGGCCTCCGCGACCAGCTCGATGTCGTCGGCGGTGCCGAGGATGGCCTTGATGCCCGCGCGCATCAGCGGCTCGTCGTCGGCGATGAGGACCCGGATCACGTTCACATCCCCTGCAGGTGGGTTTTCTTCTCGACCAGGGTGCCGTTCGCGAAGCAGAACCGCACGATCTTGGTCGCACGCGAGGAGTACGTCTGCACGTCGGCCACGCGGTACTCGCACTCCGCTCCGGCCGGCTCCGGCGCGGCGTCGGACGTGATGTCGCCCAGCGGCGGCTCGGCACCGCCCGGCAGCCTGGCCATCACCTCGGCCTGCGACTGTCCGACCGACACCGAGTCGTACAACTCCTCCGACACCACCTTGGTGACGGGCTGCGACCCGATCCACGTGTAGCCGCCGACGACCACCAGCACCACGATCCCGGCCAGCACGATCGAGCCGACGCCCGCCCACTTGCGGATGCCGGTCGGCTTGGCCGGTTCGGGCTGCTCCTCGTCGGACGGCTCGTCGCTCGCCGCCGCGGTGTCCTCGTACGGCAGCACGGCCGCGATCCGGAACCCGCCGGTCGGCAGCTCGCCGACGTGCAGCATGCCGCCCGCCAGCCGCACCCGCTCACCCAGCCCGATCAGGCCGAACCCGCCGCCGCTGGGCAGCTTGGCGCGGGGCGGGTTGTTGCGCACCTCCACCACCAGCGCGTCCGGCTCGTACTTCACGGTCACCTGCACGCTCGCGCCCGGCGCGTGCTTGTTGGCGTTGGTCAGGCCCTCCTGCGCGATGCGGTACGCGGCGTGGCTGACCTTCGCGGGCAGCGGCACGGCCTGCCCGCCGCGGACGAGGCTGACCCGCACACCGGCCCGCCGGGCGCCGTCGACCAGCTCGTCGATCGCGTCCACCGTCCGATTGTCGGTTCCGCCGACGGTGGTGCGGCGGACCTGGTCCTCCTCGGGCTCCTCGTCACGCCGCAGCACGCCGATGACGCCGCGCAGCTCCTCCATCGCGGTCAGGGCCGCGCTGCGCAGCACCTGCACCGCCTCGCGCTGCCGTTCGCCGAGACCGGAGTCCAGGGCCAGCGCGCCCGCGTGCACGGAGATGAGGCTGAGCCGGTGGCCGAGGCTGTCGTGCATGTCCTGGGCGATCCGGTTGCGCTCGCGCAGCCTGACCTGGCGCGACACCATCCGCCGCTCGCGCACCACCCGCTCCTCGCGCTCCTGCAGGGCCGCGACCAGGGCGTTGCGCTGGGCCGCGTACCGGCCGACCAGGAACGGCAGTGCCACCACCATGCCGTAGACGGTCAGCATCACGAACTGGCCGAACGGCCCGGAGAGGCCGGGCGTGGACACGCCCCAGGCGAACATGTGCAGGGCGAGCGCGAGGACCGCGGTGAGCAGCGAGCGCTGCCACGGCGCGATCCGGTAGCCGGCGGCGTAGGACAGCATGAGCACCAGGACGACGCCGCCGTGGTCGGCGCTGAAGACGACCCACGTGGCGATCAGCAGGGCCAGCGCGGGGAACAGCAGCCTGGTCAGGAAGATCGTCACGTACCCGACGCCCAGCGCGATCAGCGTCCACCCGGACAGCCGCCCGTTGCTCGCGAACCAGCCGGGCCACACGTCCAGGGTGAGGATCGCGAGGACGGCCAGCACCTCGCGGCCCACCCGCCAGGGCGTGACCTGGCCGAGGCGTTCGGCGTGGGTGCGCAGGAACGCGGCGGGCGCCTCCCGGAGGTCCGGCAGGGCGGGCCGGAGCCGCTGAACGACAGAGGTCACAGGGCACCACGGTAGGAGACCTACCCGCCGGTCGGCCGCGTTCCTTGGTCTCGACCGCTTCCGACGAAAGTTGACGCAGGTGACGCGCGTCGGGCGCGCCAGGCGACGACGAGCACGCCCGCGATCAGCACGGCCGCGCTCACCGCCACCATCAGCGTCGACAGCGCGACGATCTCCGGCGACACGCCCCGCCGGCCGGCCTGGGCGTACACGAACACCGGCAGCGTGGTGGAGCCCACACCGGTCAGGTAGCTGGACGTCACCACGTCGTCGAACGACAGCAGGAACGCGAACGCCGCCCCGGCCGCCACCGCGGGCGCGACCAGCGGCAACGTGACGGTGCGGAACGCCACCAGCGGGCTCGCGCCGAGGTCGGCGGCGGCCTCTTCGAGGCGGGGGTCCAGCCCGGCCACCCTGGCGCGCACCACGACCACCACGAAGCTCAGCGAGAACGCCACGTGCGCGGCCAGCAGGGCGCCGAACCCGAGCGGGATGCCCGCCAGCTTCACGCAGAACCCGAGCAGCGCCACCCCCAGCACCACCTCGGGCACCACGAGCGGCAGGCTCAGCAGCACCGTCCACGCGCCCCGGCCGGGGAACGCGCGGCGCAGCCCGAAGGCGGCGAGCGTGCCGATGGCGGTGGCGACCACGGCGCTCGTCGCGGCCAGCCGCAGGCTCAGCCCCAGCGCGTCGAGCACGCGCGCGTCGCCGAACAGCTCGACGTACCAGCGGGTGGACAGCCCGGTGACGCGGCTCAGCGACCGCGAGTCGTTGAACGAGACCAGCGCCAGCCACCCGATCGGCGCGTAGAGGAACCCGAACACCAGCGCGGCGACCACGCCCAGCACCCACGGCCGCCGGCTCACAGCACGTCCTCGCCCCGCCGACCGCGAAGCACCAGCACGACCGCCACCAGGACCAGCAGCACCACCGCCATCGCCGACCCGAGCGGCCAGTTGTTGCCGCCGCGGAACTGGTCGTCGATCACGCTGCCGAACGTCGACTGGCCCACCCCGCCGAGCAGCTTCGGCGTCACGAAATCACCCGCGGACGGCACGAAGACCAGCAACGACCCGGCCAGCACTCCCGGGAACACGCCGGGCAGCACCACCCGCAGGAACGTCGACGCCCGCCCGTGCCCCAGGTCGTAGGACGCCTCCACCTGCCGGTGGTCGAACCGCTCGCACGCCACGTACAGGGGCAGCACCATGAACGGCAGGAACCCGTACGTCAGCCCCACCACCACCGCGCCGTGCGTCAGCAGGAACCCGCCGTCACGGTCGAGCCCCACGGCGCCCAGCAGCAGGTTGACCAGGCCGTCACCGTCCAGCAGGGCCTTCCACGCGTAGATCCGGGCCAGGTAGCTCGACCAGAACGGCACCAGCACCGCCACCAGCAGCGCGGTCCGCAGCCGCCCGCCGTGCCGGGCGATGAACCACGCCAGCGGGAAGCCCAGGATCAGGCACAACGCCGTGGTCGCGCCCGCGTAGGCCAGCGTCCGGCCGAAGATCGGCAGGAACGCCGGGTCCAGCGCGGTCGCGTACGCCCGCAGCGTCCACGGCAGCACGCCACGCGCCACGCCGGTGTCGCGGGTGGCGAAGCTGAACTGCACCACCAGCGCCAGCGGCGCGATCAGGAACAGGCCGAGCCACACCCCGGTCGGCGCGAGCAGACCCGTGGCGACCAGCCACCGCGGCCGGGCCGTCAACCGGTCTTCACCCTGGTCCAGGCGTCGGCGTAGCGGGCCTCCACGTCCGCGCCGAGGTCCTTGGTGAACGGCAGCTTGGCCAGTTGCTCGTCCGGCGGGTAGACCAGCGGGTCGTCGAGCAGCTCGGGGTCGATCAAGGGCTTGGCGGCCTCGTTCGGGCTGCCGTAGCGGATGGCGTTGGCCAGCGCGGCGCCGACCGCCGGGTCCAGCACGTAGTCGATGAACTTGTGCGCGTTCTCCGCGTGCGGCGCGTCCTTCGGCACGCACAGCAGGTCCACGTACGACAGGCCGCCCTCGACCGGGATGGCGTAGGCCAGGTCCTCGTTCGCCTCGCGGGCCTGGAACGCGTCGCCGGAGTACGCCTGGGCCAGCGGCACCTGACCGGAGGTGAGCGGCTCGATCACGTCCGAGGTGATCTGGCCGAGCTTCTCCTTCAGCTCCAGCAGGACCTCCACCGCCTCGGCGAGCTGCTTCTCGTCGGTGGTGTTCGGGTCGTGGCCGAGCATGAGCAGGCCGAGCGCCATCGCGTCGCGCGCCTCGTCCAGGATCGTGCTGCGGCCCTGCGCGGCGGCCAGGTCGTAGGCTGAGAACCCGGTCACCTCGCCGAGCTGCGACTTCGAGTACGCCAGGCCGGTGGTGCCCCACGCCCACGGCACCGAGTGGGCGTGGCCCGGGTCGTAGTCGGCCTCGGTGAACCGCTTGCCCACGTTCTCCAGGTTCGGCAGCAGGTCGTGGTCCAGCGGGGAGAGCAGCCCGGAGCGCAGGAACCGGCGCAGGAAGTTGTCGCTGGGCACCACCAGGTCGTACCCGGCCGCGCCGGAAGCGATCTTGGCTTCCATCTCGTCGTTGGAGCTGAAGTTGTCGTAGGTGACGTCGATGCCCGAGGCGTCGGTGAAGCCGGACAGCGTCTCGGGCGCGATGTAGTCGGTCCAGTTGTAGAAGTTGAGCTTCGGCTCGGCGATCGCGTTGGTCGCCTTGGTGCTCGACGCGGGCGTCGTGCTGCTCGTGGCGGTCGACGGTGCCTCGCCGACACCGCACGCCCCGGTGGCGGCCAGTGCGAAGAACGCCGTCGACCGCAGCATCGTCCGCCGGGTCACGCGCGGGTTCCCGGTGTCCCAGAGGCGGGCGATCCGGAGGTGCTTCTCAGTCATCCAAACCCTCTCTTGGGGTGCTCCCCAGCAGCACGGTGAAGTCGGGGTCCCAGGCCATCCGCACGGGCTGGCCCGGCGAGCCCGCGTCGGCGACGCGGTGGGTGTTCTGGACGAACGCGACCAGCTCCGCGCCGCCCGGCACGTCCACCACGTACTGCGTGGACACGCCCGCGTACACGACGTCGCGGACCGTGCCGGTGAGCACGCACCAGCCGGTGGGCGGCTCGTCGGCGAGGTCGTGCAGGTGCACCTTCTCCGGGCGCACGGTCGCCGCGACGCGCTGCCCGTGGCGGATCACGTGGCCGTTCAGCGGTGCTCTGAGGCCGGTGACGCCCGGCGCGTCCAGCACCACCCAGCGACCGTCCACACCGGACACTTCCGCGTCCAGGATGTTGGAGGTGCCGATGAACCCGGCGACGAACCGGGTGGCCGGGCGCTCGTAGACGTCCTCCGGGTAGCCGACCTGCGCCAGCCGGCCCGCGTTCATCACGGCGACGCGGTGGGACAGCACCAGCGCCTCTTCCTGGTCGTGCGTGACGTAGAGGAACGTGGTGCCGACCTCGCGCTGGATGCGCATCAGCTCGATCTGCAACTCCTTGCGCAGCACCGCGTCCAACGCGCCCAGCGGCTCGTCCAGGAGCAACAGCCGCGGTCCGGCCGCCAGCGCGCGGGCGATCGCGACGCGTTGCTGCTGGCCGCCGGACAGCTGCGCGGGTCGCCGCTTGGCGTACCGGTCGAGCCGGACCAGCTCCAGGTGCTCGCCCACCACCTGCTTCAGCCGCGCACCGCGCACGCCCTTGCGCTTGACGCCGTAGGCGACGTTGTCCCACACCGAGAGGTGCGGGAACAGGGCGTAGGACTGGAAGACCGTGTTCACGTCACGCCGGTAGGGCGGCACGCCGACGACGTCCACCCCGTCCAGCTCGATCCGGCCCGCGGTCGGGTCCTCGAACCCGGCGATCATGCGCAGCAACGTCGTCTTGCCGCAGCCGGACGGGCCGAGGACGGAGAAGAACTCGCCTTCGTGGATCCGCAACGTGACGTCGTCCACCGCGGTCTGGTCGGCGAAGCGCTTGGTGACGCCGTGGAGGCCGACTTCGACCGGCGCGAAGGTGTCCGGCGTGCGGCCTTCGGCCGGGTGGAAGCCTGTTACCGGCTGTTCGGTCAACCTCGTCGCCTTTCTGGGCAGTCTGGTGCCCGTTCCGGCCTGGCGGGGTGCGGCGAATACGCGGCGAACTCGCGCGCGGGCCGAGGGTAGACGTCACGGCGGTGCCGCGCACCTCACGTCTCGTGTGGAAGGCGCGTGTGCGACGATGACGGCGGTGGAGAACCCCTTGTCGGGGTTGAACGTGATCGGGCAGGAAGGTCGTGCGGCTGTGTCTTCGTCCTCGGAACTGGACAAGCGTCCGTCGGTCGACCCCCACGAAGAGCCTTCGGCCGAGTGGGGTTGGCACGGTGGCTTCCCCAAGGGCATCAAGATCGCGGGCTGGCTCTCCACCCTGGCCGTGTTCTCCCTGCTGATCGGCAACCACCACGGCCGAACCGAAGACCTCTGGGTCGTCCTCACGGGCATCACCATGGCTGCCCTGCTGATCTGGGACCAGGTCCGCAGCCGCACCTCCTGGCGCCGCTAGCCCCGGCGTCGCGGCCGATCCACCTTGCGGCGCACCATTGGCCGGCCGCCGACGAACTACCGACGACTCGCTCCGCAGGGGACGGCTGACCAGCTCGGAACCCGACCTGCCTGATAGGACAGCGATGGCCGTGAGGTGATCGAGTCAGCCTTCGAACCGACCCGAATCCCACCGGTCGATCGACTCTTGCCAATCGGTTTCCACCAGGCTGCCGTCTGGTAGCACTCCGCCCTGCAGGCTCAGCACCTCCGCCAGCAGCCCTTCCACATCGGTGGACAAACCAGCGAGTGCACCGGATTCTGCGCGACGAAGCCGTGCTACGAGCGGAATGGACAGTCCGATACGGATGCCGAGGCCAGCAAAATCGGCGGACTGGAAGTTATCATCCTGCCGTGAAACGCCGACTTCGAGCGCTCTGAGGAACGGCGCATAATAGGCGAGCATGAAGCGGTCCCTGGTGACGTCCAAGGCTATCGCCTCGTCAGCGTCATCTTCCGGGTCGAAGGCCTCCAGGTGCATCGGCCCGACACGCTGCGGGAAATGCGCGACACATCCGAGAGCCACCCACGGCCGCTTACCCTCAATAGCTACAATCGAGCGCTTCTGATCCTCAAGTGCGCGCCGCGTCTCAGGGCGGACATGGCCGGAACGACCCTTGGCCTCAGCGACCACCCAACCTCGCGGCGAGACCCCGAACAAGTCGGCTCTCCGCCGGCCCACCCCGAAGAGCACATCGTGCTGCGCGGAGTACCTGTCAATATGAAGCAGGTGGCTCACACCCAGTTGGGTCCGACAGAATATGGCTGTCATCGCTTGGCCCAACGCATATGACACCGCAGCCGACTCCGACCGGTCCAATGTCAAGGACAAGTCGGAGCGGACCAACTCGGCACGATCAGTGCGGCGCACATAGGCCGGAATGAGCGACGCCCGGTGCAACCACTCGTACACCGACGACTTGCCGTACACGAGCTCGTCCCCAGGGGCGCGGCCGGTCACAAAGAGAGCGTGCGCTAGGTCATTTTCCGAGAACTGCAGTCGATCCTGATTCGGAACCACACCGTTCCCAAATGCGGACGCACGGAAGGACACCCGAAAGTCGGGGCGAGTATTCCTCACAATCAGCATCCGTGGAGCCACCTTCACACGAAGGATCGGCATCGACTGCCGCTTGCGAACTCACACTCTACCAACTCTACGAACCGAACGAGTCACGTTAAGTGAGCGGCACGGATCCGTACACCTCAGCGCGGTCGGTACGCGTCGGCACGGTGTTCGACGCGGATCACCGTGACCTCACGTCGTTCGTCGTCGATCTCGTAAAGCACCCGGAAGGCTCCACGTCGAGCCGAGTAGACGCCCTCCAGCTCGTAACGCAGCGGCTTGCCGACGCGGTGGGGGTTGTCCGGCAACGTGCGTGTGATGAACTCGATCACGGCCGAGGCCACGCCGACCGGCAGCTTGTCCTGGATGGTCCGCGCGACACTGGCCGAGACCTGGAGCTCGTACGGCTGGGTCACGAACGAGGCCGCAGCGCTCGAACGGCTTCCACGCCGCGAACCACGTCGCCACCGGCGACCTCGTCACGGCTCTGCTTGATCGCCGCCATCGCGTTCGGGTCGCTGAGGACCTCCAGCGTTTCCTCGAGCGCGGCCAAGTCCTCATACCCGATCAACACGGCCGCAGGCCGCCCGTTCCGGGTGACGACGACGCGCTCGTGCTCGCGCTCGGCCCGGTCGACGAACTCCGACAGGTGGTCGCGCACCGATCGCAGCGGCTCAACAGTCATGGCCACAATTGTGGCACACCCGACCGAAAAGCCTGCAGTCGTCAGCCCTCGGCGGCGAGCTGGCCGCACGCGGCGGCGATTTCTTGGCCTCGGGTGTCACGCACGGTGCACGCGACGCCCTGGTCGTTGACCCGGCGCACGAACTCCCGCTCCACCGGCTTCGGCGACGCGTCCCACTTCGAGCCCGGAGTCGGGTTCAGCGGGATCACGTTCACGTGCACCAGTTGACCCAAGTGCTTGCGCAGCAGCTTGCCCAGCATGTCCGCACGCCACGGCTGGTCGTTGATGTCGCGGATCAGGGCGTACTCGATCGACACCCGGCGGCCCGTGCGGTCGGCGTAGCCGCGGGCGGCTTCCAGGACCTCGGCCACCTTCCACCGCGTGTTCACCGGCACCAGCGTGTCCCGCAGCTCGTCGTCCGGCGTGTGCAGCGACACCGCCAACCGGACCTGGAGGTTCTCCTCCGTCAGCTTCCGGATCGCGGGCACCAGGCCCACCGTCGACACGGTCACCGAGCGCTGCGAGATCCCCAACCCGTCCGGCGCGGGGTCGCAGATGCGGTGCACCGACTCGACCACGCGCTTGTAGTTGGCCAGCGGCTCGCCCATGCCCATGAACACGATGTTGGACAGCCGCCCCGGCCCGCCCGGCAGCTCGCCGTCACGCATGGCCGCCGCGCCGCGCCGCACCTGGTCCACGATCTCCGCCGTGGACAGGTTCCGGGTCAGGCCGCCCTGCCCCGTGGCGCAGAACGGGCACGCCATGCCGCAGCCGGCCTGAGACGAGATGCACAACGTCGCACGGTCGGGGTAGCGCATCAGGACGCTCTCGACCAACGTGCCGTCGTGCGCGCGCAGCAACGTCTTGCGCGTCGTGCCGCCATCGGCCTCCACGCTGCGCAGCTCCGTCCACAGCGGCGGCATCAGGTCGGTGACCAGGCGTTCCCTGGTGGTGGCGGGGATGTCGGTCATCGCGTCGGGGTCAACGGTCAACCGGCCGAAGTAGTGGTTCGACAGCTGCGCGGCGCGGAACGGCTTCTCACCGAGCGCGGCGACCGCCTCTCGACGCTGGTCGGCGGAGAGGTCGGCGAGGTGGCGCGGCGGCAGGCCACGCTTGGGCGCGTCGAAGACGAGGGGGAGGGCAGTCATAGCGCCCTCCAGTGTCCCACGTGCGCCGAGTGCGCAGGACCACCCCGACCGCGACCGTCATCACCGTTGCATCGCGATACGTTCCGATATATCGTCGACACGTCGCAACCGATCGACAGAAGGAGCAGAACGATGTTCTTCCGAGAACCCGGACGCCGCGAACACCGGCACCACCACCCGCGCAGGCACCACCGCGACCGCGACTTCGGCGACCCGAGGCACGGTTTCGGTGGCGGCGGCGGCCCGTTCCCCGGCCCTCCCCTCCCACCCGAACCACCTGGCTTCTTCGGCCACGGTCGGGGACGGGGCCGGGGACGCGGCGGCAGGCAGCGCAGGGGCAACGTCCGCGCGGCCGTCCTCACGCTGCTCGCCGAACGGCCCATGCACGGCTACGAGATGATCCAGGAGATCGGCCGCCGCACGGACGGCCTCTGGCGGCCCAGCCCGGGCTCGGTCTACCCGACCCTGCAACTGCTGGCCGACGAGGGCCTCGTCGCCTCCACCGAGGAGGCGGGCGGCAAGAAGTTGTTCACGCTGACCGAGACCGGTCAGGCGGAAGCCGCGAAGCTCGAAGGCGCGCCGCCCTGGCAGCAGGTCAACGACGACCTCGACGCGCACGCGGCGAAACTGCGCACGGCCGCACGGCACCTCGGCGCGGCCATGCAGCAGATGGCGCACGCGGGCACGCGGGAACAGCAGGCGCGGGCCGTCGAGGTGCTCGGCGAGGCCCGCCGCAAGCTGTACGCGATCCTCGGCGAGCTCGACGTCGAGGAAGATGACCCGGAAGAGTGACCTACCAGCGGTCGTGGACCAGCGGCCGGATCAGCGAGTCGTACACCGCGCGCACCTCGTCCTGCGCCTGCGCCGACAACGGCGCCAGGTCCGCGGCGGCCGAGTTGGCCCTGGCCTGCTCGCCGTTGCGGGCGCCGGGGATGACCACGGTGACGCCGGGCTGGTCCACGATCCACCGCAGCGCGAACTGCGCCATGGTCGCACCGGACGGCACCAGGGGCCGCAGCCGCTCCACCGCCTCCAGGCCGACCTCGAACGGCACGCCGGAGAACGTCTCGCCGACGTCGAACGCGTCACCGTTGCGGTTGTAGTTGCGGTGGTCGTCGGCGGAGAACGTGGTCGACGCCGTGTACTTGCCGGACAGCAGCCCCGAGGCGAGCGGAACGCGGGCGATGATCGCCACGCCCGCCTCCGCCGCCGCGGGCAGCACCCGCTCCAGCGGCTTGTGCCGCAGCGCGTTCAGGATGATCTGGACGCTCGCGACACCCGGCCGGGCGATCGCGGTCAGCGCCTCCTCGACGGTCTCCACGCTCACGCCGTACGCGGCGATCCGCTTGGCCTGCACCATCTCGTCGAGGGTGTCGAACACCTCGTCGGTGGAGTAGACCGGGGTCGGCGGGCAGTGCAGCTGGACCAGGTCGAGCGTGTCGACGCCGAGGTTGGCGCGCGACCGGTCGTTCCAGGCCAGGAAGTTCTCCCGGGAGTAGTTCTCCGGCGCCTGCTCGACCCGGCGGCCCATCTTGGTGGCCACCGTGATGTCGGCGTCACCGCGCTCGCGGAGGAACTTGCCGATCAGCGTCTCGCTGCGGCCGTCGCCGTAGACGTCGGCGGTGTCGAAGAAGTTCACGCCGGTGTCGGCGGCGGCGTGCAGCACGGCCAGCGCGTCGGACTCCTCGACCTGGCCCCAGTCGGCGCCGAGCTGCCAGCAGCCCAGACCGATGACGCCGACCTGCCGACCCAACTTGCCCGCGTTCCTGTTCTCCACGGTCCGATCCTAGGTGAGCGCTCTCATGGCAGCACAATCCCGGCCGGCTTGCGCCTGACGTGCAGCCGGTAGCCGACCTCGAACGACAGGCCGGGCGTGCGCGCGATCGCCTTCGCCGCGACCGCCTCGGAGAACTCGATCCGCAGCACGGCTTCGAGGTCCTCACGGCGTTCGAACCGCCACAGTGCGCGCACGCGGCGCAACGAGAAGCCCTGATCGGCGAAGAACCGCTCCACGTCCACGGGGTTGTAGCGGGGCTCGTCGGCGCACAGCCACGGCCCGTACGGCTCGGCGAGGCCGTCGAGGTCCACGATCGCCAGCGCGCCGCCGGGTCTGAGCACCCGTTCGGCTTCACGCAGGCCCGGCTCGCAGCCGGGACCGAAGAAGTACGCCGTGCGCGCGTGCACGAGGTCCGCGGTCGCGTCGCGCAGCGGCAGCCGTTGCGCGGGCCCGGCCACCGCCTCGGCGTTCGGCACCTCCGCCACCCGTGCCCGGGCGCGCCGCACCAGCGGCGGGTGCGGCTCGACACCGATCACCGAACGCGCGTCCCGTGCGAGCACGGGCAAGTGGAACCCGTCACCGCAGCCGACGTCGACCACGTCCCGCCCGGCCCAGTCGAACTCCTCGCGCAGCGCGCTCCAGATGGCGCCGTCCACGTCCTGCGCGCGGTTCTCGACCTCGTAGACCTCGGGCCAGTGCCAGATGTTCGGGCTCGGCAGGACGTCTACCGGCCGTACGGCGGCCAACGCGGCGCGGACGAATCCCTTCACGAGACGACTCTAGAGCCGTAGCGTGATCGAATAGACGGCTAGCAGGAGGTACGCGGTGTCGATCGTCCCGAATTCCCCCGCTTTGGCCGAGTTGCACCACGGCGCCCCGTGCTGGGTCGACATCGCGACCACGGACCTCCAGGCCACGACCGACTTCTACGCGGGGCTGTTCGGGTGGAACTTCGCCGACGCGCCCGGCAACGCGATCGCGCTGGTCGACGGCGTGCCGGTGGCCGAGCTGGTCGCCGCCGCCGAGCCGAGCGCGTGGACGCTGTACCTGAACACCCCGCACGCCAGGGCGACCGCGGAGAAGGCACAGGCGCTGGGCGGGCACGTGCTCGGGGAGCCTTCGGACACGGTCACCGTGATCGCCGACCCGACCGGCGCGGTGGTGGGGTTCCGGCACGTGCCACCCGATTGGGTGTTCGGCACCGATGGCCACGGCGCGTACGCGTGGGCGGAGCTGAACACGCGTGACGGGAACGCGGCGGACGAGTTCTTCGGCGAGCTGTGCGGGTACGAAATCACCCAGATCGGTGACGGTCAGGCGGTCGACTACACGATCTGGGCCACCCAGGGGCACACCGTGCTCGGACGTCAGCGGATGGGCCGGGCGTTCACGCCGGACACCCCGGCGCACTGGATGGTGTACTTCACCGCGGCGCCGGAGATCGGCACGGACTCCGCCGCCTCCCGGGTGCTGGAGCTGGGCGGACGCGTCACCGTGGAGCCGTACGACACGCCGTTCGGCCGGATCACGGTCGTCGCCGACCACACGGGCGCGGTGTTCTCCGTGATCGACCCGTCCCGCACGACCCCGCTGTCGGAGGAGGAGTCCACCGAGTCACGGGTGGACGATCCGTACGACGACTAAGCGGGCACAAACACGTGCAGCAGCAGCCAGGCGACGACGGCGGACGGCAGCAGTGAGTCCATCCGGTCCATCAGGCCGCCGTGACCGGGCAGCAGCGTGCCCATGTCCTTGATCCCGAGGTCGCGCTTGATCAGCGACTCGACCAGGTCGCCCGCCGTCGCCGTGACGACCAGGGTCGCGCCGAACAGCACGCCCTGCCACCACTGGCCGTCCAGCATCAGGCCCACGGTGAGCGCGCCACCGACCATGCCCGCCACCATCGAGCCCGCGAAACCCTCCCAGGACTTCTTCGGGCTGATGGTGGGGGCCATCGGGTGCTTGCCGAACAGCACGCCGGCCACGTAACCGCCGGTGTCGGACAGCACGACGCCGATCAGGAACGCCAGGACGCGGAACACGCCGTCGTCCGGCACCACCAACATGACCGCGAAAGCCGCGAACACGGCCACGTACGCGACCGTGAAGATGGACGCGGTGACGTCGCGCAGGTAGCCCTCCGCGCCGTCCTTGAGCCGCCAGAGCAGGCACACCAGGATCGTCACCACGAACGCGCTGAGCACGCCGCCGCGCTCGTACGGCCAGGCCAGCCACACCACCGCCTGACCGCCCAACAGCACGGGCACCAGCGCGACCCGGATGCCCGCGCCGCGCTTCAGCGCACCCGCCAGCTCGTACATCGACACCGCGACGGCCACGGCGACGACGCCGACGAACAGCTCGCGCACCGTCAGCAGGGCGACGAGGATGACCGCACCCAGACCGACACCCACGCCGATGGCCGCGGGCAGGTTGCGCCCGGCGCGTGACGCGCTCTTCTCCGGCGCGCCCTGGTCACCGCCGCCTGACACCTGTTGTGCTCCTATCACGGCCGTCCACCGGCCAAGCAAAGCGCGCGGATACCCGACCCGACCGCCGAACCCGACGTGATCACCTAGACCTCGAGCAGCTCGGCTTCCTTGTGCTTGACCAGCTCGTCGATCTGGGCGACGTAGCGGTGGGTGACGTTCTCCAGTTCCTTCTCGGCCCTGGTGCCGTCGTCCTCGCCGACCTCGCCGTCCTTGACCAGGCGGTCCAGCTCTTCCTTCGCCTTGCGGCGGATGTTGCGCACGGACACCTTGGCGTCCTCGCCCTTGCCCTTGGCGACCTTCACCATCTCGCGACGGCGTTCCTCGGACAGCTGCGGGATCACCACACGGATGATCGAGCCGTCGTTGCTGGGGTTGACGCCCAGGTCGGAGTCGCGGATGGCCTTCTCGACCGCGTTGAGCTGGGTGGCGTCGTAGGGCTTGATCACCGCCATGCGCGCCTCCGGGATGGCGACGCTGGCCAGCTGGTTCAGCGGGGTGGGCGAACCGTAGTACTCGACCACGATGCGGGAGAACATCGAGGGGTTGGCACGGCCGGTGCGCACCGCGGCCAGGTCCTCCTTCGCCACGGACACCGCTTTTTCCATCTTCTCCTCGGCGTCGAGGAGGGTCTCGTCAATCACGACTGACTCCCTTGGTGTGCGCAGTTCGGCTCGAATCCCAGCAGGTCTAGAAGGACGGGCGACCACCGGGGGTGCTCACCAGTGTGCCGATCTTCTCACCGCGCACGGCTCGCGCGATGTTCCCCTCGGTGAGCAGGTTGAAGACCATGATCGGCATGTTGTTGTCCATGCACAGGCTGAACGCGGTCGCGTCGGCGACGTTCAGGCCGCGTTCGAGCACTTCCCGGTGGGTGATGTTGTCGAACATCAGCGCGTCCGGGTCGGTCTTGGGGTCGGCGGTGTAGACGCCGTCCACGGCCTTGGCCATCAGCACGACCTCGCAACCGATCTCCAGCGCGCGCTGCGCGGCCGTCGTGTCGGTGGAGAAGTACGGCATGCCGGCGCCGCCGCCGAAGATGACCACGCGCCCCTTGTCGAGGTGCCGCATGGCCCGGCGGGGGATGTAGGACTCGGCGATCTGGCCCATGGTGATGGCGGTCTGCACGCGGGTCTCGATGCCGTGCTCGCGTTCCAGGAAGTCCTGCAAGGCGAGGCAGTTCATCACGGTGCCCAGCATGCCCATGTAGTCGGCGCGGCTGCGGTCCATGCCGCGCTGCTGCAGCTCGGCGCCGCGGAAGAAGTTGCCGCCGCCGATGACGACCGCGACCTGGACCCCGGTCCGGACGACCGCGGCGATCTGGCGTGAGACGGTCTGCACGACGTCGGGGTCGACGCCGACACCGCCACCGCCGAACATCTCGCCGCCCAGCTTGAGCATCACCCGGCGGTAGCCGTGGATGGGCTCGTCGTCGGCTTGATCCGCTTTCGCGTGGTCTACCTCTGCGCTCACAGGTACTCCTCTGGACACGGCAAGGGCGGGGTCGCGACGTCTGCGCGCAACCCCGCCCTCACGCGAATCAGGCCTGGCCGACCTCGAACCGGGCGAAGCGGGTCACGGTGATCCCGGCCTCGTCCAGCACGGCCTTGACGGTCTTCTTGGACTCCGTCACGGAAGCCTGCTCCAGGAGCACGACGTCCTTGAAGAAGCCGTTCACGCGACCCTCGACGATCTTGGGCAGCGCCGCTTCGGGCTTGCCCTCCTCGCGAGAGGTCTCCTCGGCGATGCGGCGCTCGTGGGCCACCACGTCCGCGGGGACCTCGTCGCGGGTGAGGTAGGTGGGGCGCATCGCGGCGATCTGCATGGCGGCGCCGCGGGCCGCTTCCTCGTTGTCGCCGGTGTACTCGACCACCACGCCCACGGCGGGCGGCAGGTCGGCGGCACGGCGGTGCAGGTAGGTGGTCACGGTGCCGTCGAAGACGGCGACCTTGGCCAGCTCCAGCTTCTCGCCGATCTTGGCGGAGAACTCCTGGACGACCGCGTCGACGGCCTTGCCGTCGAGGTCGGTGGCCTTGAGGACGTCGACGTCCGCCGGGCGGGTGGCCTTGGCGACCGCGACGATCCGGGAGGCCAGCTCCTGGAAGTCGGCGTTCTTGGCGACGAAGTCCGTCTCGCAGCGCAGCTCGATCATCACGCCGTCCTCGGCCACGACCAGGCCGTTGGAGGTCGTGCGCTCGGCGCGCTTGCCGACGTCCTTGGCGCCCTTGATGCGCAGGATCTCGACCGCCTTGTCGAAGTCGCCGTCAGCTTCCTCGAGCGCCTTCTTGCAGTCCATCATGCCTGCGGCGGTCAGCTCGCGGAGGCGCTTCACGTCAGCGGCGGTGTAGTTCGCCATCGTGCGATTTCCGTTCCTTCTGCGGTCTGATCGTCGGCTTCGCTCGCCGACGCGTGGTACGCGCTGGGTGTGGTGCAGTTCGAGCTGTTCTGGCTGTTCAGTGCCGGTGCTGTGCGCACGCCGCGCCCGCCGTGGTCAGGGCAGGCGCGGCGTGCGGGCAGATCAGGACTGGACGGCCTCGGTGCCCTCGGCCGGGGCGGCGGGGGCCGCGGCCGGCTTGTCGGTCGCCTCGGCGCCGACCAGCAGCTCCTGCTCCCACTCGGCCAGCGGCTCGTCGGTGGCGACGCCCGGCTCGGGCTTGTCGGCACCGTCAGCGGCCTGGGTGCGGGCGCCGGAGCGCGCCATCAGACCGGCTGCGGCGGCCTCGGCCACGACCTTGGTCAGCAGCGCGGCGGACCGGATCGCGTCGTCGTTGCCCGGGATCGGGTAGTCGACCTCGTCCGGGTCGCAGTTCGTGTCGAGGATCGCCACGATCGGGATGTTCAGCTTGCGCGCCTCGCCGACCGCGATGTGCTCCTTCTTGGTGTCCACGATCCACACGGCGCTGGGCACCTTGGACATGTCGCGGATACCGCCGAGCGTGCGCTCCAGCTTGTCCTTCTCGCGGTTCATCATCAGGATTTCCTTCTTGGTGAAACCCTGGAAACCGCCGGTCTGCTCCATCGACTCCAGCTCCTTGAGCCGCTGGAGGCGCTTGTGCACCGTGGAGAAGTTGGTGAGCATGCCGCCCAGCCAGCGCTGGTTCACGAAGGGCATGCCGACGCGGAGGGCCTCGTTGGCGATGGCCTCCTGCGCCTGCTTCTTGGTGCCGATGAACAGGATCGACCCGCCGTGCGCGACCGTTTCCTTCACGAACTCGTAAGCCCGGTCGATGTAGGTCAGCGTCTGCTGCAGGTCGATGATGTAGATGCCGTTGCGCTCGGTGAAGATGTAGCGCTTCATCTTCGGGTTCCAGCGACGGGTCTGGTGCCCGAAGTGCACGCCGCTGTCGAGCAGCTGCTTCATGGTGACGACGGCCATGGCCGGGTTCGCACCTCTTCGTTCAGGCGCGCCTGGCGGTGGGCCGGCGCGCGTTCCGGTTCGTCGCGGCGGGCCGGGTCGGACCGCCGCCCTGGTGCCCCTGCCGCCGTCCGAACCGGAGGCGTCTCACCTCAGGACCGCCGGACGCCGTGACTCGACCACACCCAAACTCGGTCGGATCTGCATTGGCACGCGAAGTCGCCCCGCACTCACACGGGCCGCGGTCCGAGTGTACGCCGGGAGGCCGGGGAACAACGAACCGGGCCTCGAGTTGTCCACAGGGTCTTGAGTTGTCCACAGGTGGGACGAAGCCACTGGTAGCCCCCGGTCCCGGCCGGAACCCTGGACCCATGACTCCCACCATGCGAACACTGCTGGTCCTGGCCTTGACAGCCGTCGTCACGCTACCCGCGGCGTCCCCCGCCCGCGCCTCCCGCCCACCGCGCTTCGCCTGGCCGCTGGCGCCACCGCACCAGGTGGTCCGCACCTTCGACCCGCCGGCGACCGAGTACGCCGCCGGCCACCGCGGCGTCGACCTGGCCGCCCCACCGGGCACCCCGGTCCTGGCCGCCGCCGATGGCGTGGTCCTGCACGCGGGCCCGGTCGCCGACCGCACCGTCGTCTCGCTGCTGCACGCGGGCGGCCTGCGCACCACCTACGAACCGGTCACCCCGACCGTTCGCCGAGGCCAACCGGTGCGCCGAGGCTCCCCCATCGGCACCCTCGACCCGGGCCACGAGGACTGCCCGGCACGAGCCTGCCTCCACTGGGGCGCAATCCGCATCACCCCACCCCGCTCCCGCACCTACCTGGACCCGCTGCGCCTCCTGGCCAACGGCCGAGTCCGCCTCCTCCCGAGGTCGGACACCACCGGCCGATCCGTGACGAGCCCACCCACCCCACTAGACCCGACCTGCAGCGGCTCACTCGTCCCAACCGACCCCAGGCCCACGGTGTCCCGCCCAACCCGCTGACCCCCGACCTGCAGCGGCCCGCCCAACCCGCTGAGCGGCCCACGGTGCCCAACGCTGACCCTGGTGGAGTACTCGGCCGGGAATCCGCCACCGACACGACAGCACTCGACCCGGCCACCGACGCGACAGCGCCCGGCCCGGATTCGGCAACCCGCGCGAGATCCCCGCCGGATCGGCGCCCGGGGGTTGGCCCGTGCGGGCGCGCGGGAGCGGATGTTCAGTCCGGTCGGTGGAGGGTGGGTGGCCGGAGGTCGGCGGCTGTGCTGGGTCAGGCCTCCAGCTGCTCGTTCAGCTTGGTGCGCAGCCGCAGCACCGCCCGGGTGTGCAGTTGGCACACGCGGGATTCCGTGACGCCCAGGACCTTGCCGATCTCGGCCAGCGTCAGGTTCTCGAAGTAGTACAGGGTGACCACGACGCGGTCGCGTTCGGCGAGTTGGGCGATCGCGTCGGCGAGCTGGCGGCGGCTGTCCTGGTCGACCAGGGTGGCGATCGGGTCCTCGGCGCCCTCGTCGGGCAGGGACTCGGCCAGGGACGAACCCGCGCCACCGGTGCCGCGGCCGGCGGCGATCAGCTCGTCCAGGGCGACCACGCTGGTGAGCTGGAGCTGCGCGTAGAGCTCGCGCAGCTCAGCGAGGCCGATCTTCAGCTCGGCGGCGAGCTCGCGGTCGGTCGGGGTGCGTTGGAGGCGGCCACCGAGGCGTTCCAGGGCGCGTTCGACGTCACGTGCGCGGCTGCGGACCGAGCGCGGCACCCAGTCCTGTGAGCGCAGGTCGTCCAGGATCGCGCCGCGGATGCGCTGCATCGCGTATGTCTCGAACTTCAGGCCGCGCTCGGGCTCGAACTTCTCGATCGCGTCGACCAGGCCGAAGATGCCCGACTGGATCAGGTCCGCCACGTCGACGTGCGCGGGCAGGCCGGTGCCGACCCGGCCGGCGACGTACTTCACCAGCGGCGCGTAGTGGAGCACGAGGCGGTCCCGCAGACCCTGCCGGCGCGATTCGCCGTAGGTGTGCCACAGCGCGATGATCCCGGCTTCCACGTCATCGGCGGTGCGCGACTCGGACGCCGCGTGCGCGGGCCTGCCCACGACCGCGGGTAGCGCGTGCCCGTTCGCGTGCAGCGGCTCGCCGTCGACGTGGTGACCGTTCGTCCCAGTCGCGGTGCGCGCCGCCGACGAGGTCCCGACGTGCGCGGCGGAGGGAGAGGTCACGGTTGCGGTCCGCGAACCTCCCCCTGCGACGTCAGGAGCGGGGGTGGGTTCGGTCATGGATCGCCTTCAGCCGTTCGACGGTGACGTGTGTGTAGAGCTGAGTCGTTGCGAGCGTAGCGTGACCAAGAAGCTCTTGGACGGTGCGCAGGTCCGCTCCCCCTTCCAACAGGTGCGTCGCCGCGGAGTGGCGAAGGCCGTGGGGCCCGGTGTCGGCCGTCTCAGGTACCGCACCCACTACATCGTGGACAACCCTCCTGGCAGTACGAGGGTCGAGCCGACCGCCTCGGGCGCCCAACAGCAACGCGCGTTGTGAACGGTCGTTGACCAGGGCGGATCGGCCGTATTCCACCCAGCGCCGGATAGCCCGTTCGGCCGGAACGCCGAACGGCACGGTGCGTTCGCGACTACCCTTGCCCAGAACCCGAATCACCCTTTGGGAGTAGTCCACGTCGTCGAGGTCGAGACCGCACAACTCGGCGACCCGGACACCTGTTGCGTACAGCAACTCCACCACGGCTTGGTCACGCAGCGCAACCGGATCGCCTTGTTCCGCACCGAGTTCGGCAACTGCCATGGCGGCACCGGCCTGGTCCGGGCGCAGGACCGCGGGGAGGGTCCGGTGGGGGCGGGGCGCACTGAGGCGCGGGCCCGGGTCGACGGTGAGCAGGCCGTTGCGGGCGGCCCAGGCGGTGAAGGTTCGGGCGGACGCGGCACGCCTGGCCATCGTCGTCCGGCTCGCGCCGGCGGAGTGCTGGGAAGCCAGCCACGACCGCAGTCCGGTCAGGTCGATGGCTTCCACGGTGGCGTTGTCGGGCGTGCCGTCGGCTAAGTGGACCAGCAGGGCGACCACGTCCCCGAGGTAGGCGCGCACCGTGTGCGGTGACAGTCCGCGTTCCATCGCGAGGTGGCGTTCGTAGCGGTCCAGGGCCGCCGCGACGTCCGCGGGCAGCGCGCGACGCAGGCGAACCAGGTCGACACGACGTGTCCGAGCGGGCGGCGGCGGGGACATAGCCCCTGACGCTGCGCCCTCGAGCGCTCTTGGTCAAGTATCGCCACGCCAACTCCTGTCCTGGGAGCGCTTCCAACCGCTGTCCACGCGTTCGGCGAGACTGGCCAGTTCCAATTGCGGCAGCAAGGCGCGCACCCGGGCCAGCTCGACACCGGACTCCACCGAGATCTCCTCCGGGCTGTGCCCGGACGTCAGGCCCAGCGCTTCGAAGACCCGCATCGCGTCGCCCTGCGGAGGCCCGGTGTCGGTGTTCTTGGTGGCCTCGACCAGGTCGACGCCGAGCCGCCCGGTCGACTCGACGATCTCGGCGACGCTGGTCACCGGCAGCGCGATCCCCGACCTCAGCAGCTCGTGACAGCCCGCCGAGTTGACCGAGGTGATCGGTCCGGGAACGGCCATGAGCACCCGGCCCAGCGCCGCCGTGGACGCCGCGGTGTTCTTGGCCCCGCTGCGCCGTCCCGCTTCGACCACCACGGTGCCCTCCGCGAGCGCCGCGATGAGGCGGTTCCGCGTCAGGAAACGGTGGCGCGCGGGCGTGTGCGACGGTGGGTACTCGCTCACCAGCAGGCCTTGGCTGGGGATGCGTTCCAGCAGTGCGCGGTGGCTGGACGGGTAGGCGACGTCGATCCCGCAGGCCAGCACGGCGATCGTCAGCCCGCCGGCCGTGATCGCGCCCCGGTGGGCGGCGCCGTCGATGCCGAAGGCGGCCCCGGACACCACGGTGACCCCGGCCTCGGCCAACCCGAAGCCGAACTCGCCGGCGACGTGCTCCCCGTACCCCGTCGCCGACCGGCTACCCACCACCGCGACCGCCCGTTCGGTGATCTTGGCGAGGTCCGCCTCACCCCGCACCCACAACGCCAACGGCTCCAACCCGCACCGCAGGCCGTTGGCGGCGGCGATGGTCAAGGCGTTGAAGGGCCAGCGAGGCCACTCGTCGTCCTCGGGGACCAGCAGCCGCCCGCCGACCTTCGCCGCCGCCTCCAGGTCCTGCTCGGCCAGGTCCAGCGCCCGCCGCGCGGAGGTCTGGCTGTCGACCCCGACAGGCACCTCACCGGCCCGGACCGACTCGGCCGCCTGAACCGGCCCCACCTCGGCGACGAACCGGGACAGCGCGGCGGCGGGAGGCTCGGCGACCCGGGACAGGTACGCCCGCGCCAACCGGATCTCGTCCGTGCTCATGGCCGGCACCACCACTCGACGGTCGACCTCGGCGCCCGGAACCCGACCTGCCCGGGGCCCGCACCGCCGTCGAGGTCGGAATGCGACTTGCCAGGGCCACCCGCGACGTCGGCGGACGGCTGTGGGACGTGCGTCGTAGACGTCTCGGCGACCGTCGGGTTCGGCCGCGTCCAGTGCCTGTTCATGCCTTCCTGCGCTCTCGGAATTCCAGGGCGGCCGCCACGTGGTCCGCGGTGGGTCGGTCGTCTTCGGCCAGGTCGGCGAGGGTCCAGGCGACTCGCAGGCACCTGTCGGCCCCTCGGCCCGTCAGCGCACCGGTGGCAAGTGCGCGGTCCACGCTCGAAGTGGTCTCCCGAGGAAGGGCGAACTCCCTCCTCAGGTCCGCGCCAGGGACTTCCGCGTTGGTGGACCAGCCGTACTCGGCCCACCGTTCCGCCGCTCTCGTCCTGGCCTTCCGCACACGTTCGCGCACGGTCGCGGTCGGTTCGGGCTCGGCCACGAACTCGCGATTCATCGCGGTCAGCGGACGCATCGGCACCCTGAGGTCGACCCGGTCGAGCAACGGACCGGAGAGTTTGGCCTCGTACCGCCGCCTGGCCGCGGGCAGGCAGATGCAGTCGATGTCCTTCGGCGGGGCGCACGGGCACGGATTCGTGGCCATCACGAGCTGGAACCGAGCGGGATAGCGGGTGATGCCGTCACGCCGGGCGATGCGCACCTCTCCTTCCTCGAGGGCCGTGCGCAAGGCCTCCAACTTGCCCACCCCGAACTCGCGCGCCTCGTCCAGGAACAGCACCCCGCGATGGGCCCGGCTCAGGGCACCGGGCTTGGCCAAGCCGGCGCCTCCGCCGATCAGGGCCGCGGTGGACGTCGAGTGGTGCACGGAGACGAACGGGGGTGTCGTGACCAGCGGCGCGTCGGAGCTGAGGAGGCCGGCGATCGAGTGCACGGCCGTGACGCCCAGCGCTTCCTCCATCGACAGCGGCGGGAGGAGGCCGGACAGCCGCTGCGCCAGCATGGTCTTGCCGGTGCCTGGCGGGCCGGTCAGCAGGAGGTGGTGACCGCCCGCAGCCGCCACTTCGAGGGCCCACCTCGCTTCCGGTTGGCCGATCACATCCGCCAGGTCCGGACCGTCTGCGGGCGGAGTCGTCGCAGGTGGGCCGGCGGGTGACAGCGTTCCCTCGCCGGTCAGCCAGGCCAGTACCTGCGTCAGGGTGGTCGCGCCGTGCACGGTCAGGCCTTCGACCAGGGCCGCTTCCGCGAGCGTGGAGGTCGGCACGACGGCCTGGGCGAGGCCCGCCCGCCTCGCGGCCAGCAGCGCGGGCAGGACACCGCGGACGGCGCGGACGCGGCCGTCCAGGGCCAGCTCGCCCAGCAGGACGGTGTCGGACAGGCGGTCGCCCGGGATCGCTTTCGCGGCGGCCAGGACGACGCAGGCGATGGCCAGGTCGTAGCCGGAGCCGTTCTTCGGCAGCGTGGCCGGGGACAGGCCCAGCGTCACCCGTTGGGACGGCCAGTTGTGCCCGCTGTTGCGCACGGCCGCCTTCACGCGGTCCTTCGACTCGTGCAAGGCGGCGTCCGGCAGGCCCAGGAGCTGGGTCCGCACCGTTCCCACCCCGACGTCCGCCTCGATCTCCACCGGGACGCCGTCCACGCCGAACAACGCCACCGACCACGTGCGCGCGAGCGCCATCACACACCTCGCAGGTGGTGCAGGCGGACCTGGCCCTCGGGCGGCCACTCGATCGCGATCACGTCGAACCGGATCTCCACCCGGCCGATCCGGTGCGCGCTCAGCCAGCGCAGCGCCGACTTCCGGACCCGCTCG
The DNA here is from genome assembly GCF_003014735.1 of Saccharothrix carnea. Taxonomy (GTDB): domain Bacteria; phylum Actinomycetota; class Actinomycetes; order Mycobacteriales; family Pseudonocardiaceae; genus Actinosynnema; species Actinosynnema carneum. Next base: position 407,484 of record NZ_PYAX01000001.1, read on the forward strand.
AGCTTGTCCGGCGTCACGGCCTCCAGCGGCGTACCCCTGGTGGTGCCCGAACGGCACTTCACCTCGACCACCACCAGTCGCGTGCCATCGGTGGCCACGACGTCCAGCTCGCCGTCGTCGCACCGCCAGTTGCGGGCCAGGATCGACAGGCCCTCGTGCTCCAGGTACCGGCACGCCGCGTCCTCGCCGCGCCTGCCCAAGTCGGTCGCCGTGTTCATGTCCCCCACCCCTCCGGAATCGGTCTTGGTCTCGACCTTGCCGGGGCGGTGGAGGGGTGGCGATGGGGAGTTCGCCGACTGTGGACAACTTCAGGGGCTGTGGACAGAGCCGGTGGAATTGTCGGTATCGCGTGGTATGGGCGGCCACCCGCGAGGAGGGCGGGAAAGACGCAAAGGGGCCTGCCCGGTCGGGCAGGCCCCTGCGACTGAAGCGGGTATCAGGAGTTGAACGGGCCGTCCTCGGGCAACCTGAGGTCGGGTTTGTCCAACTCCTCGACGTTGACGTCCTTGAAGGTGATCACACGGACGTTCTTCACGAACCGGGCGGGGCGGTACATGTCCCACACCCACGCGTCCGACATCCGCACCTCGAAGTAGACCTCGCCGTCCGCGTTGCGGACCTGCACGTCCACCGAGTTGGCCAGGTAGAACCGCCGCTCGGTCTCCACGACGAACGAGAACTGGCTGACGATGTCGCGGTACTCCTTGTACAGCGACAACTCCATCTCGGTCTCGTACTTCTCGAGATCCTCTGCACTCATTACGCCTCCGCGCGGGTAATCATCGAATCCGCGCCCCTCCTCGTCGCGAGCCTGCCGCCGCTGGTCTGCGGGGTTGACCCATTCTGGACCACGGTGGTGGCGACCACGTCGCGCGCCACACGGTGCGGCGGTTCCAGTCCGTGCCGTCGCGCCGCAGCGGCCACGTTCGCATACGACCAGCGGTGTTGCGCACTCGGGCCGTGCTCCGCCAGCGCCGCCGCGTGCTCGGGGGTGCTGTAGCCCTTGTGCACGTCGAACCCGTAGACGGGGAGCTCCTCGTGCAGGCCGGTCATGATCCGGTCCCGGGTGACCTTGGCCAGCACGGACGCCGCCGCGACGCACGCGGCCACCCGGTCGCCCTTGACCACCGGCATGTTCGGCGCCGTGAGCCCCGGCACCGGGAAGCCGTCCGTCAGGACGTACCCCGGATGTGCACCCAGTTGGGCGACCGCACGCCGCATGCCCTCGATGTTGGCCACGTGCACGCCGATCAGGTCCACCTCGACGTTCGGGATCACGATCACCGCGTAGTCCAACGCGCGCTTGAGCACCAGGTCGTACATCCGGTCCCGCGCGGCGGAGGTGAGCAGCTTCGAGTCGGTGAGCCCGTCGAGCTTCGCCGCGTCACCCGGCTTGAGCACGCACGACGCCACCACCAGCGGTCCGGCGCAGGCACCCCGACCGGCTTCGTCCACGCCGGCCACGGGGCCGAACCCGCGCCGGTCCAACGCGGCTTCGAAGGCCCAGATGCCCGCGGTCTGCCGAACCTGGACGCGAGGCGGCTTGCGGATCACCCCTCGACCCTATCTCAGCCGCGAACCCCGGAACCGCGACCTCACCCGCCTGCCCAGCAGCAGCACGGGCCACGCCGCCGCGAGGCCGACACCGGCCGGCAGCGCGTCCTGCCACGCGGGGGCGCCGATCGCCACGACCTGCGGGTTGTGGTCGCCGACACCCTGCCAGCGGGCCGGCGGCAGCACGATCGCCCGTGCCTTGCCCACCACGTTGTCCACCGGCACGAGACCGCCCTCGCGGCCGTCGCCCTGGCACCGCGAGTCGCACGAGTCGTTGCGGTTGTCACCCAGCACGAACAGGTAACCCTCGGGGATCTTCAGCTCGGCGAACGACTCCTGCACGGTGCTGCGGCCCGGCGCCCAGTACACGTACGGCTCGTCGAGCGGCTCGCCGTCGACCACGACCCGGTTGCGGTCGTCGCAGCACTGCACGGTCTGCCCGCCGACCGCGATGACCCGCTTGACGAAGTCCTCTTCGTTCGGCGCGGGGAACCCCATCAGCGACCCGAGCCCCTGCAGCGCCCTGACCACCGGGTTCGTCGGCTCGGCCGTCACGAAGTCCTGGTTGATCCAGGTCTCGGGGCCGTGGAAGACGACCACGTCACCGGGCTCGGGCTCGCTGAAGTCGTAGGTCAGCTTGTCGACCAGCACCCGGTCGCCGAAGCAGCCGTCGGAGCAGCCGTGCAGCGTCTGCTCCATCGACTCGGACGGGATCATGTAGACCTTCGCCAGGAACGACTGGATCAACACGGCGAGCACCACCGCGACACCGATCAGGATCGGCAGCTCTTTCCAGAACGAGCCCTTGCGCTTGGCCTTCTTGCGCGCACGGGCACGCCACTGCTCGACCTTCTCCTCGTGCCCCGGGTCCCCCTCGTCGGAGGACCCGCGCGACGATGCGACGTCTACCACCCGGTCAGCGTACCGATCAGGGCTGTGAGGCCCTGGTCAACCGCTTGCGGAGCTTCCGGCCGAAGAACACCACCGGCCACGCCGCGGCCAGGCCGGCACCCGCCGGGATGGCGCCCTGCCACGCGGGCGCGCCCAGCGCGAGGGACTGCGGGTTGTGGTCGCCGATGCCCTGCCAGCGCGACGGCGGCAGCACGATGACCCGCGCCTTGCCGATGACGTTGTCCTCCGGCACGGTGCCCGCCACGCCGCCACCGCCCTGCTTGCGGGAGTCGGTGGAGTTCGTGCGGTTGTCACCCATCACCCAGAGGTGGCCCTCGGGGACCTTGACCGGCTCGAACGGGTCGTGGTTCTCCGGTGACGTGCCGGGCTGCCAGTAGATGTACGGCTCGTCCAGCGGCTTGCCGTCGACCTTCACGCGGTGCTGGTCGTCGCAGCACTCGACGGTCTGCCCGCCGACCGCGATGACCCGCTTCACGAAGTCGCGCTCGTCCGGCGGCGCGAGCCCGACCAGCGAGGCGATCGACTGGATGCCCGCCACGATCGGGTTGTCCGAGCGGTTCGACGTGAAGTCGTTGTTGCCCCACGTCTCGGGGCCGCGGAAGACCACGACCTCACCCGGTTCGATCTCGGTGAAGTCGTAGACCAGCTTGTCGACCAGCACCCGGTCGTTGTTGCAGCCGGGACAGCCGTGGAGGGTCTCCTCCATCGACTGCGACGGGATCACGTACACCCGGGCGAGGAACGTCTGGATCAGGATGGTGAGGACCAAGGCCGTCGCACCGAGCACGAGCAGCTCGCGCCAGAGCGGGGGCTTCTTCTTGTCCTTCTTCGACTTGCCGCCCGCAGCCGAGTCCGGAGTGGACTCGGCCGCGGGATCCTGACCGTCTTCGTCAGCGGAGCGGTGCACGGGATCTGCCACGTGGGCAGGCTACTGGTTCCGCGTGTGTCCGGCGTCAGGAGGCCGGCTTGGCGTCGCGCTTCTCCTTGATCTTGGCGGCCTTGCCGCGCAGGTCGCGGAGGTAGTACAGCTTCGCCCGGCGGACATCGCCGCGGGAGGCGACCTCGATCTCGGCGATGTTCGGGGAGTGCACCGGGAAGGTGCGCTCGACGCCGACACCGAACGAGACCTTGCGGACGGTGAAGGTCTCGCGGATGCCGCCGTTCTGCCGGCGGATCACGACGCCCTGGAACACCTGGACCCGCTCGCGGGAGCCCTCGATGACGCGGACGTGGACCTTCAGCGTGTCGCCCGGCCGGAAGCTGGGGATGTCGGAGCGCAGCGACTGGGCGTCAAGAGCGTCCAGGGTGTTCATCGGTGGTCCGTCCTCGTCCTCACGTGTATTGCGTACTCCCCCAGGGCGCGGCCGAACTCAAGTCACACACGCGCGGGGGCGGGCCTAGCGCACGCCGGATGAGTAGAACCGGGTGCAGCAACCTGTCCAGTGTGCCAGACGAGGGGCGGCGGGACGAAATCGGCCCTGGCTACCGCTCCTGGTCGAGCGCCTCCAGCAGCTTGCGGTCGTGCTTGTCGAGCGCGCCCTCGGGCAGGGCGTCGAGCAGTTCGGGGCGGCGTTCGCGGGTGCGGCGCAGCGACTGGTCGCGCCGCCACCGGTCGATCGCCTTGTGGTTGCCCGAGCGCAGCACCTCCGGCACGGCCAGTTCGCGCCACACCTCGGGCCGGGTGTAGCTGGGGCCTTCCAGCAGGCCGTCCGAGAACGAGTCCTCGGCGGCCGACTTCGGGTTGCCCAGCACGCCGGGCAGCAGGCGGACGACGGCCTCGACCACCACCAGGACCGCCACCTCACCGCCGACCAGCACGTAGTCGCCGATGGAGACCTCGTCCACGCGCATCCGGCGGGACGCGTCGTCGACCACCCGCTGGTCGATGCCCTCGTACCGGCCGCAGGCGAACACCAGGTGCTCCTCGGCGGCCAGGTCGTGCGCCATCCGCTGGGTGAACGGCCGACCGGCGGGCGTGGGCACGATCAGGCGGGTGGCCGGGGTGCACACCACGTCCAGCGCCTCACCCCACACCTGGGGCTTCATCACCATGCCGGGACCACCGCCGTACGGGCTGTCGTCCACGGCCTTGTGCACGTCGTGCGTCCAGTCGCGCAGGTCGTGCACGCCGACGCTGATCAGGCCCTTGTCGATCGCCTTGCCCAGCAGGGCGGCGCGCAGCGGGTCCAGGTACTCCGGGAAGATCGTGACGACGTCAATCCGCATCGAGCAGGCCCTCGGGAGGGTCCAGCACGACGCGCTTGCCCGCGATGTCCACCGTGGGCACGATCTCGCGCACGAACGGCACCAGGGTCTCGTCGCCGTTGTCGCGCTTGACCACCAGCAGCTCACCGCCCGGACCGTGCACGATCTCCAGCACGGTGCCGACCCGCGTGCCGTCCGCCAGTTCGGCGGTCAGCCCTTCGAGCTCGTGGTCGTAGAACTCGTCCGGGTCGCCGGTCGGCGGCAGGTCCTCGGTGCTGCCGAGCAGCAACGTGCCCCGCAGCGTCTCGGCGACGTCACGCGTCAGCACTTCCTCGAAACGCACCAGCAGCCGCCCGGAGTGGCTCCGGGCGGCTGCGACGGTGAGGTTGCGGGACGTGCCGTCGCGCAGCTTGGCGGTCAGCACCGAGCCCAGCGCGAACCGGGTATCGGGTGAGTCGGTGCGCACGTCGACGGCCAACTCGCCGCTGATCCCGTGCGCCTTGGCCACTCGGCCGACGACGACGTCCATGTGCGCGTTCAGCGGTCGGTGTCGACCACGTCGACGCGCACGCCACGACCACCGATGCCTGCCATCACGGTGCGCAGGGCGGTCGCGGTGCGACCGCTGCGGCCGATCACCTTGCCGAGGTCGTCCGGGTGGACGTGAACCTCGAGCGTGCGACCGCGCCGGGTCGTGACCAGGTTCACCCGGACGTCGTCCGGGTGGTCGACGATGCCCCGAACGAGGTGTTCGAGGGCGTCAGCCAACAAGCTCACGCCTCGTCCTTGGCAGCCTCGGGAGCGGCCTCGGCGTCAGCCTTCTTGGCGTCGTCCTTCTTGGCCGACTTCTTCTTCGGGGTGGTCGCCTCGGTGGTCGGGGCGTCACCGGCGGCAGCCAGCGCGGCGGCGAACAGCTCCGCCTTGCTCGTCTTCGGCTCCTTGACCTTCAGCGTGCCCTCGGCGCCCGGGAGGCCCTTGAACTTCTGCCAGTCACCGGTGATCTCCAGCAGGCGCTGGACCGACTCGGTCGGCTGCGCGCCGACACCCAGCCAGTACTGCGCGCGGTCGCTGTCCACCGCGATGAACGACGGCTCTTCCTTCGGGTGGTACTTGCCGATCGTCTCGATGGCCTTGCCGTTGCGGCGGGTGCGGGCATCGGCGACGACGATCCGGTAGTACGGCTGACGGATCTTGCCAAGCCGCTGAAGCTTGATCTTGACGGCCACGGGTGTGGGTGCTCCTCGTGCTCTCGTGTGCTCAGGTGCGGGCAGTCCTCACCCGAGTGGGGCACGGGTGGTGAAAGCCCAGGTGTCTGGGGCGCCATGGCACGGTGAGAGGGACCGACCTCGGCGAACAACCAACCATTCTGCCAGACGGGTCTAGCGGACCACGAATCGGGCCACGGGGACACCCGCGTCCTCCAACGCCGCACGGACCTTCGTCGCGTGCTCGACCGCGCCCGGGGTGTCGCCGTGCAGGCAGATGGAGTCGACCTCCACCTTGATCACCGTGCCGTCCGCGGCGACCAGCTCACCGCGTTCGGCGAGCCGGAGCACTTGGGCGAGGACGGCGTCCGTGCTGGTCAGGACGGCGTCGGGCTGGGTGCGCGGCACGAGGGTGGCGTCCGGGGTGTACGCGCGGTCGGCGAACGCCTCCCGGACACCGCGCAGGCCCGCCCGTTCGGCGTGGTGCAGCAGGCGTGAGCCGGGCAGCCCGAGGACGGGCAGGTCGCCGAACGCCTTCACGCCGTCCACCACGGCCTGCGCCTGGCGGTCGTGGTGGACGGTGGCGTTGTAGAGCGCGCCGTGCGGCTTCACGTACTCCACCGAGGTCCCGGCCGCTCTGGCGCACGCGTCCAGCGCGCCGATCTGGTACAGCACCTCGTCGGCCAGCTCGGCCGGGTCCGCGTCGATGAACCGGCGGCCGAAGCCCGCGAGGTCGCGGTAGGAGACCTGGGCGCCGACCGCCACGCCGGCGGCGGCGGCCTGCCGGCACACCCGGCGCATGGTCGACGGGTCGCCCGCGTGGAAGCCGCAGGCCACGTTCGCACTGGTCACGATGCCGAGCAGGGCTTCGTCGTCACCCAGGCGCCAGATGCCGAAGCCCTCGCCGAGGTCGCTGTTGAGGTCCATCGCGCGGACGGTCACGCGGGCATCACCCCGATCGAGACGAGCAGGAGGGTCAGGCCGGGCAGGAAGTTGTTGATGACGTGCGCCACCACGCTCGCGGTGAGCCTGCGGGTGATGAGGCGGGCGATGCCGATGGGCACCGCGATGACGATGAGCAACGACGTCCGCAGCGGTTCCAGGTGGCTGGCCGCGAAGATCAGCGTGGTGAGCACGAACGCCGCCCACCGGCTCCACCGCTGCCGCTCGATCGCGCCCCACAGCAGGCCGCGGTAGATGACCTCCTCGCACACCGGGCCGAGGAAGCACACGTAGAGGAACATCACCACGGCGGCGGCGAGGGGCAGCCCCGCGCCGTCCACCAACTCGCTGATCGCGGAGGTGGCGTTCGTGTCGCCGACGACCTTCGACCAGACCACGGCGGCCGCGTAGGTGAGCACCAGGCCGAACACGCCCAGCTTGAGCCCGACCTTGACGTCCGCCCAGTCCCAGGCCAGCCGGAGGTCCTGGAACGGGCCGTTGCCGCGCACGTAGGTGATGGTCACGGCGACCGCCGCGGCCAGCACCGTCGGCACCATCGAGCCGATCAGCACGAAGCTCACCGAGGACCCGATGTCCGTGCCCGACGTGCGGGCCGCCGCGGTGATGAACACCGCACTGAGAATGAAAACCGCTTCCACCAGCAGGAACGCGCCGAAACCCCACCGCTGGCCCGCCTGCACCACTTCCGGCCCCCGTCCGACCGCGCGGACGCTGGCGATCAGGCCTGGCGGTGGTTCATCCGGTCGTGTCACAGCCATCCACCCTAATCAGCCGGTGTAGAGGTAGACGGCGGGCAGCAGGTTGTTCGTGGCGTGCGCCACCACGCTGGAGGCCACCCGGCCGGTGATCATGCGGGCCGCACCGATGGCGAGCCCTTGGGCGAACAGGCTCAGCACGCGCCAGCTCTCCTCGTGCAGGAACGCGAAGACGACGGCGGTGAGGGCCAGGATCACCAACCTCGGGATCTTGTAGTGCGCCAGCGCCTGCCACAGCGCGCCTCTGGTGAGGAGCTCCTCGGTCAGCGGCGCGCCGAGGAAGACGAACAGCGCCGCCGCGGCCAGCCAGATCGTGCGGCCGCCGGACAGCGCCTCGATCTCGTCCAGCGAACTGGACCGGTCCGGGTTGATGCGCAGCAGCAGGGCGCCGAGCAGCCAGGCGGCCAGCAGGGCCGCGCCACCGGCCGCCAGGCCCACCTTCAGGTCGCGGCGCGTGGGGATGAGGCCGAAATCGGAGTTCGGCCCGTTCCCCCGGTACCACGAGATGACGACGGGACCGAGGCCGAGCAGGACGTTGGGCAGGAAGACCAGCAGCAGGAGCGGGCCGAGGACCGGCGGGTCGGTGACGTCGACCTCGGCGAACCGGTCGGCCGTCGCGGCGGTGAAGGCGAGGATCGCGAGGTGGTAGCCGCCCAGGCCGGTGAAGAACGCCAGGAAACCCCAGTGCGCCCGGCCGGTGTCCTGGTCCTGCTGTTCCTCCACTCGTCCGAACGTAGTGGTCCGGCGGGGCGGAGTGCTGCCCGAGGCCGTTCAAGATCACCCTGACGGCGGCAGCACTCACCACGGGTGGCGGAAGAACTCCTCGTCGCGCGGCACGTGCCCGGATTTCCTACCGCGGGGCAGGTCAGGCGTGGATCCGGCCGCGCAGCATGACCAGCTTCGGGTGGCGGAGGGCGTCGAGGTCGGCACGCGGGTCGGCGTCGTAGACCACGATGTCGGCCGCCGCGCCCTCGGTGAGCGACGGGAAGCCGAGCCACTCGCGGGCGGCCCAGGAGGCGGCGCCCAGGGCCTGGGTCGTGCTCAGGCCGACGCCGTGGAGGGCCTTGACCTCGTCCACGATCCGCCCGTGCTCGATGCCGCCGCCCGCGTCCGTGCCCGCGAACACCGGCACGCCCGCTTCGACCGCCTTGGCGATGGTCGCGGTGTTGCGCGCGTACAGGTCGCGCATGTGGCCCTGGTAGGTCGGGTACTTGTCCGCGCCCGCCGCGATGGCCGGGAAGTTCTCGATGTTGATCAACGTCGGCACGAGCGCGGTCCGGTTCCGGGCCATCTGCTCGATCGTGGCGTCGGTCAGGCCGGTGCCGTGCTCGATGCAGTCGATGCCCGCGTTGAGCAGCGCGGGCAGGGCCTCCTCGCCGAAGACGTGCGCGGTGACCCTGGCCTTGTTCTCGTGCGCGACCTTGATCGCCTCGGTGAGCACGTCCTCGGTCCACAGCGGGGCGAGGTCGCCGGTCTCCCGGTCGATCCAGTCGCCGACCAGCTTCACCCAGCCGTCACCGGCGGCGACCTGCTCGGCCACCGCGGACGGCAGGTCGGCCGGGTCCTCGATCTCGACGCCCAGGTACTTGATGTACCGCTTGGGCCTGGCCAGGTGCCTGCCCGCGCGGATGATCCGGGGCAGGTCCAGCCGCTCCTGCAACGGGCGCGTGTCCAGCGGCGAGCCGCAGTCGCGGATGAGCAGCGTGCCGGTCCGCCGGTCGGCGAGGACCTGGTCGACCGCCTCGGGCAGGTCGACCGCGCCCTTGGCGCCCAGGCCGACGTGGCAGTGCGCGTCGACCAGGCCGGGCACCAGGTAGCCGCCGCTGCTCACGGTGGTCGCGCCGGGCACCGGCTTGGTGCGGATCCGCCCGTTGACCACCCAGACGTCCTGCGGGTCGCCGCCCTCGGGGAGGACCACGCCCCGCAGGTGCAGGCCGCTCACTTGTCGAACTTCAGCTTCGACGGGTCGAAGCCGGGTGGGAGCTGGTCGAAGCCGCCGAGCCCCGGCGGCAGCGCGGGGCCGCCGCCCTGGTTGGGCATGCCGGGCATCCCGGGTGGCAGCATGCCGGGCATGCCGGGGAACCCGCCGCGCACCTTCGGCGGCGTGGGGCCGCGGCCCTTGCCCTTCTTGCCCTTCTTCCCCTTGCCCTTGCGGTTGTTCTTGCCGCCGCCGCCCGGCAGGCCGAAGCGACCGGCCATCTGGCTCATCATCTTGCGGGCTTCGAAGAACCGGTTGACCAGGTCGTTCACATCGCTGACCCGGACGCCCGAGCCGTTGGCGATGCGCAGCCGGCGGGACGCGTTGATGATCTTCGGGTCGTCGCGCTCGGCCGGGGTCATGCCGCGGATGATCGCCTGCACCCGGTCCAGGTGCTTCTCGTCCAGGTTGGCCAGCTGGTCCTTCATCTGGCCCGCGCCGGGCAGCATGCCGAGCAGGTTCGCGATGGGGCCCATCTTGCGCAGGGCCAGCATCTGCTCCAGGAAGTCCTCCAGCGTGAGCTGGCCGGAGCCCATCTTGACCGCGGCGGCTTCCGCCTGGTCGGCGTCGAAGGCCTGTTCGGCCTGCTCGATGAGGGTGAGCATGTCGCCCATGCCCAGGATCCGGCTCGCCATCCGGTCCGGGTGGAAGACGTCGAAGTCCTCCAGCTTCTCGCCGTTCGAGGCGAACAGGATGGGCTGGCCGGTGACCTCGCGCACGCTCAGCGCGGCACCACCGCGGGCGTCGCCGTCGAGCTTGGTCAGCACCACGCCGGTGAAGCCGACGCCCTCGGAGAACGCGGTCGCGGTGTTCACCGCGTCCTGGCCGATCATCGCGTCGACCACGAACAGCACCTCGTCGGGCTGCACGGCGGCGCGGATGTCGACGGCCTGGCGCATCATCTCCTCGTCCACGCCGAGGCGGCCCGCGGTGTCGACCACGACGATGTCGTGCTGCGCCCGCTTGGCCTCCTCGATGCCCTTGCGGGCCACGTCGACCGGGTCGCCGACGCCGTTGCCGGGCTCGGGCGCGAACACCGGCACGCCCGCCCGCTCGCCGACCACCTGCAGCTGGGTCACCGCGTTGGGGCGCTGGAGGTCGCACGCCACCAGGATCGGGGTGTGGCCCTGGCCCTTGAGCCACTTGGCGAGCTTGCCCGCCAGGGTCGTCTTACCGGCACCCTGCAGACCCGCGAGCATGATCACGCTCGGCGGGTTCTTGGCCAGGTTGAGCCTGCGGGTCTCCCCACCGAGGATGCCGACGAGCTCCTCGTTGACGATCTTGACGACCTGCTGGGCCGGGTTCAGGGCCTGGCTGACCTCGGCGCCCTTGGCGCGCTCCTTGACCTTCGCGATGAACGTGCGCACCACGGGCAGCGCGACGTCGGCCTCCAGCAGCGCGACCCGGATCTCGCGCGCGGTCGCGTCGATGTCGGCCTCGGACAGCCGCCCCTTGCCCCGCAGGTTCTGCAGGACCGAGGTGAGCCGGTCGGAAAGGGTGTTGAACACGATGCCGCCAGACCTCGCACGTCGTCGGTGGGTTCCTCGTACTCAGGGTAGCCGTTCACCCCGGCGTCACCGACAGGCGCAGGTGGTCGCGCCGGGTCAGCAGGGTCAGGCCCTGCCAGCCGCGCGGCGGCACGCCCGCGGCGAACCGGGTGCGCAGCCTGGCCGCGCGCCGCACGTGCCGGGAGAACGACCGCGACCGGATCAGCCTGCCCCGCTGCACCTGGCCGGACAGCGCCTCCTCCGGGCTCGCGTCCAGCCAGAGGAAGTGCCGCGGCCGGTTGGTGAGCACGCCGACGGCGACCAGGCCGGCGCGGGTGGTCGGACGGGTGGACGGTTCGTGGACCAGCAGCAGGCCGTCCGCGGTGACGGCGAACCACACGATCCGGAGTCGGTGCACCAAGTGCACCAGCGGGCGGTAGAGGCGGTACGGCAGGGTCTCGGGGAAGAGGGCGCGGAGCCTGGTCCGCACCTGGTCGGAATCCAGCACGACGGCGGGCGCGCCGTCCGTGTCGGCGGCGGCGAGCAGCGTGGACTTACCCGCTCCCGGCAGTCCGGCCAGCACGACCAGCGAGCGCGGCCTCACGGCGACAGCGGTCATCGCATCCATACTAAAGAGACGTTCCGGACGACCACGAGTTCCGGCGTGATCGGGGGCGGCCCGACCCCTCGACAGGCCGCACCCGACCACGCGGTGGCGATGTCCCCCGCCCCTTCCCCCCGGTCCGGGCGGTCCCCCCGTGCCACGGGAGAAGCTTCCCCCGGCACGGGGGTCACCCGGCAGCGTGAGCACCCCCGATCGGTTGTGCGTAGACCTACGCAACCTCGGTGGGTGCAACCTCGCCGGGGCGATCTCAGCGGGCGGCCAGGAGCACGGCCCGTTCGATCCGGCGGCGGTGGCCCGCGTCGATGCCGTCCGCGCCCGAACCCCTCGGCACGGTGACGGCGAACGAGTCCACCACCGTGGAGCCCAATGTGGACACCCGCGCCCACACGATGTCCACACCGGACTGCTCCAGCGCGTCCGCGACGTGGTGCAGCAGCCCGATCCGGTCCGCCGCGCGCAGTTCCAGCACCACCGCGCCGGTCGACTCGTCGTCGAACCAGAGCACCTTCGGCGGTGGCGGGTCCTGCGGCGGGCCGCCGTAGTCGCGTTCCTTCGCGGCGAGCTTGTCGGCCAGCGCGAGGGAGCCGTCCAGCGCCCTGGTGAGCTGTTCGCGCAACAGGGTCACGTCCGGCAGCGAGCCGAACCGGGGTGACACGGTGAACACGTCCACGGCCGCGCCCTCGTGGGAGCGCAGGGACGCGGCGTGCACTTCGAGCGAGTTGAGCGCGAGCACCCCGGCGGCGCGGGAGAGCATGCCCGGTCGGTCGGGCGCGACCACGGTGACGGTGGCCGCGTGGTCGCCCGGGTCGATCAGCACGTCCGGCTTGCCGCTGTCCAGCACGGCCTGCGCGAGGTCCTGCTGGCGCTGGTCCAACGGCTCCGGCTTGGGCAGCGGGTCGCCCGCCATCGCCGTGCGGCAGCGCGCGACCAGGTCGCTGATCAGCGAGGCCTTCCAGTCCGACCACACGCCCGGACCGGTGGCCACGGCGTCGGCCTCGGCCAGCGCGTAGAGCAGCTCCAGCAGCACGGGATCGCCGCCGAGGGTGTCCACCACGCGGCGCACGGTGGCCTCGTCCTCCACGTCACGGCGGGTCGCCGTGTGCGGGAGCAGGAGGTGGTGGCGCACCAGCGCGGTGAGCGTGGCCACGTCCTGCGGCCACAGGCCGAGCCGTTCGGCGATCTGCGTGGTGAGCGCCGCGCCGACCTCGGAGTGGTCGGCCTGCCTGCCCTTGCCGATGTCGTGCACCAGGGTGCCGAGCAGCAGCAGGTCGGGCCGGGACACCCTGGTCACCAGGCGGGCCGCGTGCGCGGTGGCCTGCACCAGGTGGCGGTCCACGGTCCAGGTGTGCGCGGCGTCGCGGGGCGGCAGGTCGCGCACCGCGCCCCACTCGGGGAAGAGCCTGCCCCACAGGCCGGTGCGGTCCAGCGCCTCGACCACGTCGATCAGGCCCGTGCCGCTGCCCAGCAGGGCCAGCAGCTCGTCCCGGGCCTCCCTGGGCCACGGCTGGCGCAGCTCGGGCGCCGAGTCGGCGAGCTTGGCCAACGTGCCCGCGGCGATGGGGTGCTTGCTGCGGGCGGCGGCCGTGGCGACACGCAGCAGCAGAGCCGGGTCGCGGCTGGGCACGGCGTCACGTGCCAGCGCCACCTCGGAGCCGTGCAGCACGACGCCCTCGTCCAGCGGACGCCTGGCCGGTGTGCGCCGGAGCGGGGATCGGGCGAACACGCCCAGTCCGCGCTTGGGCACGGCGGCGCGGGCGGTGCGCATGGCCACGTCCACGGCGTAGACGATCGTGCGCGCGGCGGACGACATCGAGCGGGCCAGCGTGAAGCGATCCTGCAGGCCCAGAGCGGTGGCGACCTCGTCACCGTCCTGCGCGCGCAGCACGTCCCGCGGTTTGCGCGCCACCCGGCGCAGCTCGGTGCGCACGTCCAGCAGCAGCTTGCGCGCCTCGTTGACCTCGGCGGACGGCCGGTCGGTCAGCTGCGCCGCGCTCAACGCGTCCAGCAGCGTCACGTCGCGCAGCCCGCCGCGGCCGTGCTTGAGGTCCGGCTCGACGCGGTGCGCGATCTCGCCGCTGCGCGCCCACCGCCGTGACGCGGACTCGGACATCTCGTCCAGCCGCGTGCGCACGCCCGAGCGCCACGCCTGACGCGCGCTGTCGGTCAGCCGTTGGCTGATCTCCTGGTCGCCCGCGATGTGACGGATGTCCAGCAGCCCCAACGCGGTGCGCAGGTCACCGGCGGCGACGCGCAGCGCCTCGCCCACCGTGCGCACCGAGTGGTCCAGGCCGATGCCGGAGTTCCACAGCGGGTACCAGAGCTTCTCGGCGATCTCGTCCACGCCCTTGTGCCCGTTGTGCACCAGGAGCAGGTCCAGATCGGAATAGGGCACCAGCTCTCGCCTGCCCAAACCCCCCACGGCGACCAGTGCGACCCCGCCGCCCGGTCCGCCGACACCCGCCTGCGAGGCGTGCGCGGTGAGCCAGAACTCGTGCAGGTCCACCAGCGCCTCGCGCAGCGACTCCCCCGTCAAACGGCGCCGACCTGGCGCGAGCAGCCGATCGCGTGCTCGCACCAGGTCGTCAGCCGTGACGACGGCCGCCTCGTCGTTGTCCATACGGCCGTCCCCCATTCCTACTTCGGATCCCTATAGGGCATCCGAGCCGCGCTCCCCGGTCCGGACGCGGATGACGGTGTCGACCGGCGTCACCCAGACCTTCCCGTCGCCGATCTTGCCGGTGCGCGCGGCCTCCACGACGGCGTCGAGGACCTTCTCCACGGCGGTGTCGTCGATCAGCACCTCGATGCGCAGCTTGGGCACGAAGTCCACGGCGTACTCGGCACCGCGGTAGACCTCGGTGTGGCCCTTCTGCCTGCCGTAGCCCTGGACCTCGCTGACGGTCATGCCCAGCACGCCCAGCTGCTCCAGCGACGCCTTCACGTCGTCGAGGGTGAAGGGCTTGATGATCGCGGTGACCAACTTCATGACTTGTTGCTCCCCTCAAGGACCGCAGTGGCGCCGGCGGCGACACTGGGCTTGCTGCCGCCACGGGTGCCGATGCCGCTGCCGAACTCGTACGCGGTCTCCGCGTGCTCGGCCTCGTCGATGCCACCGACCTCGGCCTCCTCGTCGGCGCGGAAGCCGACGGTCAGCTTGACCAGGTAGCCCAGGAGCAGGCTGAGGACGAAGGAGTAGGCGAGCACGGCGATCGCGCCGACTGCCTGCCGCCACAGCTGGTCCACGCCGCCACCGTAGAAGAGGCCGTCGATGCCCGCCGGGGCGGCGGAGCTGGCGAAGAAGCCGATCAGGATCGTGCCGGAGAGGCCGCCGACCAGGTGCACGCCGACCACGTCGAGCGAGTCGTCGAAGCCGAAGCGGTACTTCAGGCTGACCGCCAGGGCGCACAGGGCGCCGGTGATCGCACCGATCGCGATGGCGCCGAGCGGGGTGACCGCGGAGCAGGCCGGGGTGATCGCGACCAGGCCCGCGACGACGCCGGACGCGGCGCCGAGGGTGGTGGCGTTGCCGTCGCGGACGCGTTCCACGAGCAGCCAGCCGAGCATCGCGGCGCCCGTGGCGACCAGCGTGTTGACGAACGTGACGCCGGCGGTGCCGTTGGCGCCGAGGGCCGAGCCCGCGTTGAAGCCGAACCAGCCGAACCACAGCAGACCCGCGCCCAGCACGACCAGCGGCAGGCTGTGCGGCTTCATCCGGTCCTTCGGCCAACCGACGCGCTTGCCGAGGACGATCGCCAGCGCCAGGCCCGCCGCACCGGCGTTGATGTGCACCGCCGTGCCACCGGCGAAGTCGATGGCCGCCAGCTGGTTCGCGATCCAGCCGCCCGGGTCGACGACGTTGCCGTCAGCGTCCTTGCCGTCGAAGTCGAACACCCAGTGCGCGACCGGGAAGTACACCAGCAGCGCCCACAGGCCGGCGAACAGCAGCCACGGCCCGAAGCGGGCGCGGTCCGCGATCGCGCCCGAGATCAGCGCCACCGTGATGATGGCGAACATCGCCTGGAAGGCGACGAACACGGT
Organism: Saccharothrix carnea; assembly: GCF_003014735.1. Lineage (GTDB taxonomy): Bacteria > Actinomycetota > Actinomycetes > Mycobacteriales > Pseudonocardiaceae > Actinosynnema > Actinosynnema carneum. The sequence continues at coordinate 423,206 of NZ_PYAX01000001.1, forward strand.
GGACGGGATGGTGCCGGCGAGGGACTCCTTGCCGAGCAGGCCGTCCAGGCCGAAGAACTCGAACGGCTTGCCGAGCAGACCGGCGCCGACGTCGGTGCCGAACGCCATGGAATAGCCGACCAACACCCAGAGCACACCGACCACGGCGATTGCACCCAGGCTCATCATCATCATGTTGAGCACACTCTTCGACCGGACCATGCCCCCGTAGAAGAAGGCAAGTCCCGGCGTCATCAACAGCACCAGTGCGGCACTGGTGAGCACCCAGGCGGTGTCCCCTGTATCCACGTCGACCTCCACTGCGCTTCGGTTGCAGGGAGCATCGGGATGTCCTGTTTCGCGCGGCCGCGCCTCAGGTTTCGTGGAGGTGAACTGTCCGGGGGCTGGTGTTACGGGCACGTTTCGTGGGGTTGAAGCAGGTACTTCCGGCGGCCAACAGCGCTGGTGGGCGTGGAATTTCCGGTGACGGAGGGTGGGGTGGGGCAGGGGCGAGGCGGGCGGGTCGGGTGATGGCGTGGAGTCGGGTGGCGACGGTGGGTGACCGGGCCAGGGCTGGCCTGAGTTCCGGCGCTGGTCTCTGGTTCCGCGCTGGTTCCAGGGCAGGCGCGGTGGTCGGGTCCGGCTCGGTGGGCGGGCGGCGGGTTCGTTTTGGGCGAGTGAGTGGGTGGGTGCCGTGCTGGTTCGGGGGTTATTCGGGGGTTAGTTGAGCCAGGCCGTGGAACGCGGCTGAAGTAGCCGTCCGCCCCCAAGTCGCGCCTGTGGTCAGCCCAAGGGCTGACTCAGGTCGTGGAAGCGCTGGGTGATGGTGCGCAGACCGTCCGGTGTCAAGGAGCCGAGCAGTCGCAGCCTGGCCATTCCGCCGTCCGGGTAGATGTCGAGGCGGGCGTGGGTGGCTTCCCGGCTGTCGTCGATGCGGAAGCGGTGGCGGGTGTCGGGTTGGAGGCGGGTGCGGGGCAGGACGTCGAACTCGGCGCCGGTCCGGTCGCGGCCCTTGACGGACGCCCAGCCCGGGGCGTTGCCCTTGAAGTGGCTGGTGTCCAGTTCGGCGAGCCGGATGACGCCGGGTGCGGCCAGCTCGATCTCGACCCAGTCGTTGCCGTCGTCACGGCGGCGGGCCGTCTCCCAGCCCTCGCCCATGACGGTGGCCTGACCCGGGGCGATGAGGTTGCTCGGGTCGCTGTAGAACATGTTGCTGCACGCGGTGACCGAGGCGCCGTTCGCCAAGGCGGCCAGGTCCAGGGCGTCCGGCAGGATCAGGTCGGGGTCGGCGACCGGGGTGCCGTGCACGCGCAGCCTGGCCACGCCGCCGTCCGGGTAGATGGTCAGCCGCACGTGCGTGTAGCGGCGGTGGGCGGACACCTCGAAGTGGTGCTTGCGGTCGCCTTCGAGCGGTGACCTGGGCACGACGGTCTCCCAGTCGGCCAGCTCGTCGGGTGCCGGGTAGCCCTCGGCGGAGGTCGCCTCGACGGACGCGAACGGCGGGTAGTTGCCCTTGAAGAACGCGGTGTCGACCACGACGCCCTTGATCACGCCGGGCAGGCCGAGGCGGACGATCGCGTGGTCCTCGCCGGTGTCACGGCGGCGGCGGGTCTCCCAGCCGTCGTAGACCTGGCCTTTGTGCCCGAACGTGGAGGTCTGGTACTGCGGCTCGGGCTTGCGGATCAGGTTCTCGCGTTCGGCGAACAGCTCGTCGTTGGCCCACACCACGCCGCCGCCCACCGAGCGGCAGGCCAGGTCGGGCAGTCGCGTCCAGCCGGGGGCTTGGGTCATGCGTCTCCTCTGTCCGGTTCTCGGCTCAGCCGAGGGCGCTCAGCAACCGGCCGCGCGGCCGGTCGTCGACAGGTCGGCCGCGCAGCCACGTCTGCCGCACGACGCCCGCCAGCGGACGGCCGTGGTAGGGCGTGACGGGGTTGCGGTGGTGCAGCGCCGCGCGGTCGACCACGAACGCGTCGTCCGGGGCGAACACGCAGAAGTCGGCGTCCGCGCCCGGCGCGATGCGGCCCTTGGTGCCCAGGCCCACCAGGTCGGCCGGTTTCGTGGCCATCCAGCGGACCACGTCGGTCAGCGCGTGCCCGCGTTGGCGGGCCTGGGTCCAGACCGCCGACAGGCCCAGTTGCAGGCTCGCGATACCGCCCCAGGCGGTGGCGAAGTCGCCGCGCTTCAGCTCCGGGGTGCACGGCGAGTGGTCGGTGACGACGAGGTCGATCAGGTCCGCGCGCAACGCCCGCCAGAGCTGTTCGCGGTTGGCCGCGTCACGGATCGGCGGGCAGCACTTGAACTCGGTCGCGGTGTCGCCGATCTCCTCCGCGACGAACGTCAGGTAGTGCGGGCACGTCTCGGCGGTCAGCCGCAGCCCCAGTTCCTTGGCCGTGCGCACCTGGCGCACCGCCTCGCCGCTGGACAGGTGCAGCACGTGCAGCCTGGCCCCGGTCTCGTTGGCCAGGTCGACCACGGTGGTGATGGCGTGCGACTCGGCGCGGTGCGGCCGGGAGTCGAGGAACGCGCGGTAGCCGGGACCGGGCTCGGTGACCTCGTGCGGGTCCTCGGCGTGCACGATCGTGAGCGCGTCCAGTGGCCGGAGCTTGGTCAAGGCGGCTCTGAGCTCGTCCTCGGTGACGTGCGGGAACTCGTCCACGCCCGAGTGGATCAGGAAGCACTTGAAGCCGAACACGCCGGCGGCGTGCAGCTCGGCCAGGTCGTCCAGGTTGGTCGGCACGATGCCGCCCCAGAAGCCGACGTCGACGTGCGCGTTGTCGCGTGCCGCCTCCTGCTTGGCCTTCAGGGCGGCCACGGTCGTGGTCGGCGGCAGGCTGTTGAGCGGCATGTCGATGATCGTGGTGACGCCGCCGGCCGCCGCCGCCCTGGTGGCGGTGCCGAAGCCCTCCCAGTCGCCGCGGCCCGGGTCGTTCACGTGGACGTGCGTGTCGACCAGACCGGGGAGGAGGACTTCGTCGTCCGCGAGCGTCACGACGTGCTCGGCGTCCAGGTGGTCGGCCACCGCGACGATCCGACCGCCGGCGACGCCGACGTCGGCGCGGCGTTCACCGTCCGGGGTCACGACTCGGGCAGCGCGGAGCACCAGGTCCATGCGCGTCACTCTCCCAGCCGGTCCGCGGCGATGCGACCGGCCAGACGGCGGAGGACCGGTTCCGGGGCGGTCAGCGGCGGCCACCTCGACCACCGCCGTGCCGCCGCGCGCGGCGGTGACGGCGGCGTCGACCGTGCCGTCACCGCCGTCCGCCACCGGCAGGCAGGAGGCTAATTCCACAGTGCGGATGCCATCTTCCGTATATCGAGAGAGTAGGCAGGCTCGTGACGGCGGCGCAAGACTGTTGACACGCTCGGAGGGCACTCGTACCGTCCCTCTTTGCGGAAACGGGATTCCGCGATACAGAAAAAGGGAGCCTTTGTGCCCGACCTGGAAGGGTTCAACTCCGCACCGGCGGCCCAGCTCCGCCCCCTGCTCGCCGAGTGCCTCGCGGTGCCGCGCTGGGTCGACGCACTGCTCGCCGACCGCCCCTACCCCGACGTGGACGCGCTGCTCGCCGCCTCGGACCGGCACGCGGACCTGAGCGACCAGGAGGTCCACGCCGCCATCGCGGGCCACCCCCGCATCGGGGAACGTGCCCGGGGTGACGGCGTCTCGGCGAAGTGGTCGGCCGACGAGCAGTCCGGCGTCACGGCGTCGCTCGCCGATCGGCTGCTCGCCGCCAACGCCGCCTACGAGGACCGGTTCGGGCACATCTACCTGGTGTGCGCGACAGGGCTGAGCGGTGAGCAGATGCTGGCCGACCTCACGTCCCGGATGGGCAACCCGCCGGACGTGGAACTGCGCGTGGTGAGCCGGGAACTGGCGAAGATCGCGGCACTGCGGCTGAGGAAGGTGCTGGCATGACGTCGTTGTCCACCCACGTGCTCGACGCCGAGGCGGGACGGCCGCGGGTCGGCGTGCCGGTCCGGTTGGAGCGCGACGGCGAGGTGCTGGCCGAGGGCGTCACCGACGACGACGGCAGGCTGCGGTTCGCACGGGACCTGGAGCCCGGCGCGCACCGGCTGGTGTTCGCCGTCGACACGCCGTTCTACCCGGAGATCACCGTCGCGTTCCGGGTCACCGGTGATCCGCCGCACCTGCACGTGCCGATCCTGCTGAGCCCGTTCGCCTACACGACCTACCGAGGGAGCTGAGCGATGGCCATCGTCCTGGGGCCCAACCAGTACGGGAAGGCGGAGAACCGCCTCGTCACGGTGACCCGCGACGGCGCCGTGCACACGATCAGGGACCTCACGGTCAGCACCTCCCTGCGCGGCGACCTGGCGGACACCCACCTGACCGGCGACAACGCGAAGGTGCTGGCGACCGACACGCAGAAGAACACCGTCTACGCCTTCGCCAAGCAGGCCCCGGTCGGCGAGATCGAGGACTTCGCGCTGCGGCTGGGCAGGCACTTCGTGTCGACGCAGGAGGCGATCACGGGCGCCCGCGTGCTCATCGACGAGCACGCGTGGGAACGCATCGAAGGCAACGACCACTCGTTCGTGCAAGGCACCAACGAGAAGCGCACGACCGCCGTGACGATCGACGGTGAGCGCGCGTGGGTGGTGTCGGGCGTGCGGGACGTGGTGGTGCTGAAGTCGACCGGCTCGGAGTTCCACGGCTTCCCGCGCGACGAGTACACGACGTTGCAGGAGACCGACGACCGGATCCTGGCGACGTCGGTGACGGCGCGGTGGCGCTACCAGACCCCCGGCGGAGCCGGAGATCGGACGACCGACGGGATCGACTGGGCGGAGAGCTTCACCGGGATCCGGCGGCTGCTGCTGGCGACGTTCGCGGCCAAGCACAGCCTGTCGTTGCAGCAGACCCTGTACGCGATGGGCGAGGCGGTGCTGGAGGCCCGGCCCGAGGTGGCCGAGGTGCGGCTGTCGATGCCGAACAAGCACCACTTCGCGGTGGACCTGTCGCCGTTCGGGCTGACGAACGACAACGAGGTGTTCTACGCCGCCGACCGGCCGTACGGGCTGATCGAGGGCGCCGTGCTGCGTGACGACGCCGAGGACGCCGGGTCGGCCTGGTACACCCTGCCGTCGTTCTGAAGCGGTGCGGCCGTGCTCCCGAGCCGGGGAGCACGGTCACATCTTGTCGCCCGCCACCTTCTTGTGCAGCGCCATCCGCTGCAGCCGCCAGGCGTGGAACAGGTCGGCCTCCTCGTACCAGTCCACGACGGTCGGCCGGCGGGCGGTGAACATGAACTCCAGCAGGATGTCGCGGTAGGTCATCAGCGGCACGCCCACGCCCGGCGGGAAATCGGTGTAGGTCTCGTCCACGTACGGCGCGTCCGGCTCGCCCTTCGGCCAGCCGGTGAACTCGTCGTCCACGTAGTTGAGGTAGCCCCACGAGCCGCGCACCGCGAGCACCAGGTTGTGGTCGGCCTCCCCCTCGGCGTCGGGTGGGCGCCCGAAGTGCTCCAACATCCCGTCATTGCACTCGGGCCGCGCCAAGGCGGCGATGAGCACGTCCACGTCCGCCGCGCACGCCACCACCTGATAGCGGAACTCCGCCCGCTCCAGGTCCGGCAGCCCGGTCCACAAGCCGGCCCTCATGGTCATGCACACACACTGACCGGTATCGCGCGTTTCGGCCCTTCGCTGATTCGAGGATCACCCCATCCAGCGATGCCGTGATCACTCTCTTCTGGCTAGGGCCTGCAATTCGATCACGCTGAGTCCCGTCGCACGGCGGATTTCGTCCTCGTCCAGGGCACCGCAGTCCAGGGCGCGGAGGAACGACGTGGACAACGCCTGGGCGGTCGCGGGCTCGTCCAGCACCGAACCGCCGGCCCGGGCCACGTACGCCTTGAGCCGGCGGGCGTCCGCGTCCACGCCTTCGAGGTGGAACGCGTGCACGGCCGCGTACCTGGTCACCAACTGTGCCGGGTGCAGGTCCCAGCCCTGGTAGAAACCGTGCGCCAACGACCGCCGCACCAGCCGGTAGTGCGTGCGCCAGCCCTCGTGCACGTCGTCGCCGACCGGCAGCACGTTGGTGGAGCCGTCCGACAGCGCGACACCGGTGCCCGCCGCGGACACCTGCATGACGTGGCGGGCGAAGTCGCACGCGCCGTGCGCCAAGTGCTGGTGCGCCGCACCCAACCCACAGCCCGCCGTGTAGTCGTACGTGCCGAAGTGCAGCCCGGTGACCCGGCCGCGGCCCGCTTCGATGAACCGCGGCAGTGCCAGCCTGCCCTCGCGGTCCACGATCGACTGGGTCGTCTCGACCTGGACCTCGAACCGCAGCGGCAGCCCGAACAGGTCCAGCACGTCGCCGAACACCTCCACCTGCGCGACCGAGGTGACCTTCGGGAACGTGACGACGAACGCCTCGGGTGCTTCGCCCAGCGCGGTGAGGAAGACGTCCAGCGTCCGGATGCCGCGCTCGCGCGACGCCCTGGTGTCGAACGACTTCATCCGCAGCCCGAACCGGAGCGGGGCCACGCCGTCGCGCAACCAGTCCCGCACCACGTGCGCGGTGCGTTCGGCGTCCGAGTCCTCCTCCGCGTCGGACCGGGCGCCGTAGCCGTCCTCGAAGTCGATCCGCAGGTCCTCCACCGGCTCGCCGCGCAACTTCGCCCGCACCCGCGCGTCCACGACGTCGGCCACGTCCGGCGCGAGGTCGAGCACGTCCGCCAGCCCGTCCGGGGCGTGCCCATCCAACGCCGCAAGCGCTTGCGCACCCCACTCGGCGGGCGTGGACGGCGTCACGCGGTCGGCGGGCACGTAGCAGGTGTGCACGGGCTGGCGGCCCTCCGGCGCGCGCAGCTCCACATCGGACAGCCGCGCGGTGACCGCCCGCACCGCCTCGACCGACAACGACGTCCGCGGCACGTCAGCCGATCCGCTCGTAGGCGGGCAGGGTCAGGAAGTCCACGAACTCGTCGGCCAGCGCGACCTGCTCGAACAGCTCCACGGCCAGGTCGAGGTGCTCGCCCTCGAGTTTCTCCTCCACCTGGGCCAGCACGGTGCGCACCAGCTCGGCGGTGACCGGCGTGCCGTCGTCCAGCACGACGTCGTTGTGCACCCACTGCCACAGCTGCGAACGGGAGATCTCGGCGGTGGCGGCGTCCTCCATCAGGTTGTGGATGGCCGCCGCGCCGTTGCCGTTCAGCCACGACAGCAGGTAGCGCACGCCGACGTCGACGGCGGACTCGACGCCCGCCCGGGTGGCGCTGCCGTCCGCCGACTTGAAGTCCAGCAACTGCTCGGCGGTGACCGACACCTCCGGCCGCAGCTCGTCGAGCTGGTTCGGCCGGTCGGCGAACTCCTGGTCGAAGATCTCCGCGCACACCGGCACCAGGTCGGGGTGCGCCACCCATGAGCCGTCGAAGCCGTCACCCGCCTCGCGGCGCTTGTCGTCACGCACCTTGGCCAGCGCCGCGCGGGTGACCTCCGGGTCGCGCCGGTTCGGGATGAACGCGGCCATGCCGCCCATGGCGAACGCGCCGCGCTTGTGGCACGTGTGCACGAGCAGCTCGGTGTAGGCGCGCATGAACGGCACGGTCATCGTGATGCTGTTGCGGTCGGGCAGCACGAAGTCCGGCCCGGCGTCGCGGAAGTACTTGATGGTGCTGAACAGGTAGTCCCAGCGGCCCGCGTTCAGGCCCGAGGCGTGGTCGCGCAGCTCGTAGAGGATCTCGTCCATCTCGAACGCGGCCGGGATCGTCTCGATCAGCACGGTGGCGCGGATCGTGCCGTGCGGTACGCCGAGCCGTCGCTGCGCGGCGGTGAACACGTCGTTCCACAGCCGGGCTTCGAGGTGGCTCTCCATCTTCGGCAGGTAGTAGTAGGGCTTGCCCAACTCGGCGTTGTGGAAGAAGTGCAGGCCGAAGTCGACCAGTGCGCCGATGGCGGGCTTGCCGTCGATCTCGATGTGCCGTTCGGGCAGGTGCCAGCCGCGCGGCCGGACCACGATCGTCGGCCGGGGCACGTCGTCGCGCAGGGTGTAGCGCTTGCCCTCCGGGGACGTGTGCTCGACCGTGCCGCGGGCCGCGTCGTACAGGTTGACCTGGCCGGAGACGACGTTGTGCCAGTGCGGGGTGTTGGCGTCCTCCAGGTCGGCCAGCCACACCTTCGCGCCGGAGTTCAGCGCGTTGACCGTCATCTTGCGCTCGGTGGGGCCGGTGATCTCGACCCGCCGGTCGCGCAGCGGCTCGGGCGCCTCGGCGACCCGCCAGTCGCCCTCGCGGATCTCCCTGGTCTCGTCCAGGAAACCCAGCGGGCGGCGTTCGGCGCGGCGTGCGATCAGCTCGTCACGGGTGGCGGCGAAGTCGCGGTGCAGGCCCGCCACGAACTCCAGCGCGTCCGGCGTGAGGATCTCGTCCCCGCGCTCCACTTCGCCCCCGAGGACGCGAACACCGGACATGGAAGCCCACCTCGATTCCGAGTCGGTTTCTACTTCGCGGACTATAGTTTTCACCACGCGGAACGGCAATGAAGGAGTGGTGTCGGTGGCACGGGAGTCCACGGGCGGCGTGCAGTCGCTCCAACGCGCCTTCGACCTGCTGGAACGCCTCGCCGACGCCGGGGGTGAGGCGAGCCTGTCCGAGCTCGCCGCCACCTCCGGGCTGCCGTTGCCGACCATCCACCGGCTGATCCGCACCCTTGTCACGCTGGGGTACGTGCGGCAGAACAGCAACCGCCGGTACACGCTCGGGTCCCGGCTGATCCGGCTCGGCGAGACCGCGTCACGGCAGTTCGGCACGTGGGCGCGGCCGCTGCTGGCGCAGTTGGTCGACCAGGTGGAGGAGACCGCGAACCTGGCCGTGCTGGACGGTGACGAGGTGGTGTACGTGGCGCAGGTGCCGTCACGGCACTCGATGCGGATGTTCACCGAGGTGGGCCGCCGGCTGCTGCCGCACGGGACGGGCGTGGGCAAGGCGATGCTGTCCCAGATGCCGCGTGACGAGGTGCGCGCCCTGCTGTCCCGCACGGGCCTGCCCGCCTACACGCCGAACACCATCACCGACCCGGACGAGCTCCTGGCCTCGCTGGACCAGATCGCCGAGCAGGGTTACGCGCTGGACGAGAGCGAGCAGGAGCTGGGCGTCCGCTGCGTCGCCGTTCCCCTGCACGGCGCACCGACCCTGGCCGCCGTCTCCGTCTCAGGCCCCGACAGCCGCCTGACCAAGGACTCGCTGTCCCGCATCATCCCCGAGATCCTCGCCACCGCCCAACGCCTCTCCACCCACTCCCGCCCCTAACCCCCGCGCGTGTCGAACGCTCAGGTCCCGCGTGTCGAACGCTCAGGACCCCCGATTTCAACGTTCGCGTTGCACGAGTTGCGCCTGAGCGTTGAATTCGGGGGTCCTGAAGGTTCGACTCGCGGGGTTAGGTGAGGAGGGCGTCGACGAAGGCGGTCGGTTCGAAGGGGGCCAGGTGGTCGGCGCCCTCGCCCAGGCCCACGAGCTTCACGGGGACGCCCAGCTCGCGCTGGACCTGGAACACGATGCCGCCCTTGGCGGTGCCGTCCAGCTTGGTCAGCACGATGCCGGTCACGTCGACCACCTCGGCGAACACCCGCGCCTGGGTCAGGCCGTTCTGCCCGGTGGTGGCGTCGAGCACGAGCAGCACCTCGTCCACCGCCGCCTGCTTCTCCACCACCCGCTTGACCTTGCCCAGCTCGTCCATCAGGCCGGTCTTGGTGTGCAGCCGGCCCGCGGTGTCGATCAGCACGGTGTCCACACCGGCCTCGACGCCCCGCTTCACCGCCTCGAACGCCACCGACGCCGGGTCGGCACCCTCCGCGCCGCGGACGGTCGTCGCGCCCACGCGCGAACCCCACGTCTCCAACTGGTCGGCCGCGGCCGCGCGGAAGGTGTCCGCCGCACCCAGCAGCACAGTCCGGCCGTCCGCCACCAGCACCCGCGCCAGCTTGCCCGTCGTCGTGGTCTTGCCGACGCCGTTCACCCCGACCACCAGCACGACGGCGGGCTTGAGGTTGCCGGAGCCGTTGGTGTGCGGCAACGCGTTCACCGCGCGGGCCATCTCCGGGTGCAGCGCGTCGACCAGCACGTCGCGCAGCAACGCCCGCACGTCGTCGGCAGTGCGCACACCGCGCGCCACGATCTGCTCCCGCAGCGCCGTGACGATCTGGTCGGTGACCGCCGCACCCAGGTCCGCCATCAGCAGCGTGTCCTCGATGTCGGTCCACGAGTCCTCGTCCAGGTCACCCGCGCCGAGCAGCCCCAGCAGGCTCTGCCCGAACGTCGACCGCGACCGCGACAGCCGCCCGCGCAGCCGTTCCAGCCGACCGGCGGTCGGCTCGATCTCCTCGATCTCGGAGGCTTCCTCGGGCAGGTCGACCTCGACGAAGCCGCGCTTGACCGAGTCGCGCGGCACCGCCGCGTCGTCACCGACACCCGGCTGGCCGTCGACCTCGGTGCGCTCGGCGACCGGGTGCTCGACGGGTTCGACGGGCTTGGCGGGCGCGGGAGTCGGCGCCGTCGTGGGCGCCGGAGCGGGCGCGGGTGACGCCCCGGTGCGCTCGACCGGCTCGGCGGGTCTGGTCGGTTCGGCCACCGGTGGCGCGGGCGCGTTGAACGTGATCGCACCACCGGCTTGGTAGCCCTTCGCGGGCTTGTCCTGCTCGGGCTCGGTGAGGCTGATCCGCCGGCGTCGCGCCAGCACGACGCCCGTCACGAGGGCGACCGCGAGCAGTGCCGCGACGACGACGATGATCCAGATCAGGGACGTGGTGGACACGCGGCAATCCTCGCACGCCACCGTATGTTGACGATCGACGAACTAGGTAGATTTGAGGCAACTTTCCCACTAACACTCTTGCGCAAGCGTGCAGTGTGGAATAGACCACAGGGCGTGAGGGTGATCGGGCTCATCTCGGGCACGTCGATGGACGCCATCGACGTCGCCGTGGCCGACCTGTCCCTGGACGGCCCGACCGTCGTGCTGACCCCCGTGGAGCACGCCGAGCACCCGTTCCCCGAAGACCTGCGCGAGCCGCCGACCAGCGCCGCCGAGCTGTGCGCGCTCGACACCCGGCTCGGCCGGGCGTTCGCCGCCGTGGCGGTCCGGTACCGGGGCGACCTGGTGTCGTCACTGGGCCAGACCGTGCACCACTGGGTCGAGGACGGCCGCTGCCTGGGCACCCTGCAAGTGGGCCAGCCCGCGTGGATAGCCGAAGCCACGGGCCTGCCGGTGGTGTCCGACCTGCGGGTCCGCGACGTCGCCGCGGGCGGTCACGGCGCGCCGTTGGCGAGCACCCTGGACGCCCTCTGGCTGGCCGGGTTCGCCGAGGACCAGGGCAGGCCGGCCACCGCGCTGAACATCGGCGGCATCGCCAACATCACCAAGGTTTCGCCCGAAGGTGTGATCGCCTACGACACCGGACCGGGCAACGCGCTCATGGACGCGGCGATGACCGTGCTGTCCGGAGGCCTGCGCAACCAGGACACCGACGGCGAGTTCGCCCGCCGCGGCAACGTCCACGCTGAGCTGCTCGACCGCCTGCTGGCCGACCCGTACTACGCCCGCACCGCGCCCAAGTCGACCGGCAAGGAGCACTTCAACCGCGCCTACCTGGACCGCGTCACCGAGGGCCTGACCATGCCCGCCGAGGACCTGCTGGCCACGCTGACCGAGCTGACGGTGCGCACGATCGCCGCCGAGTGCGAGGGCACCGTCATCGGTTCCGGCGGCGGCATGCGCAACCCCGTGCTGGTCGAGTCGTTGAGCCGGCACGTGGACCTGCGCACGAGCGACGAACTGGGACTGCCCGCCGCGGGCAAGGAGGCGTACCTCGCCGCCCTGCTGGGCTTCCTGACCTGGCACGGCCTGCCCGCGAACGTGCCGTCCGCCACCGGTGCCGCCGGTCCGCGCCCGCTGGGGTCGATCACCCCCGGCCGCTACCCGCTGCGCCTGCCCGAGCCCGTGATCACCGCCGTGACGGGATTGACGATCGGCCGCCGTGGGCGGCGGTCAGGCCAAGAGGGACAGGAAGACGGAGGAGACCATGCGCGCACTTGATGTCGGCATCATCGTGCTGTTCCTGGTGGGCATGCCGCTGCTGGGCGTGTGGATCGCCGGGCGCCAGCGCTCCGCCACCGACTACTTCGTCAGCGAACGGCGCATCTCGTGGTGGGTCGTGTGCGTGTCGGTCGTGTCGGCGGAGACGTCCACGCTCACCGTGCTGAGCGTCCCGACTGTCGCCTACCTGGGCACGATGACGTTCCTGTCGCTGGCCATCGGGTACCTGATCGGCCGGATCGTGGTGTCGTTCGTGCTGCTGCCCAAGTACATCGCGGGTGAGCTGATCACCGCGTACGGGTTCCTCGGCAAGCGGTTCGGGCGCAACATCCAGAGCACCGCGTCGCTGACGTTCCTCGTCACCCGGCTGCTGGCGGACGGCCTGCGGCTGTTCGCCACCGCCATCCCGATCAAGGTCGTGCTGGTCGCGTACGGCGTGGACGTGTCGTACTGGGTGATCGTGGCGGCGCTGGGCATCGCGATGGTGGTCTACAGCTTCCTCGGCGGCGTGCGGGCCGTGGTGTGGGTCGACGCGATCCAGATGCTCTGGTACGTCGTGGGCGCGTTCGCGGTGATCCTGGTGCTGAACGGCAAGCTGCCCGAGGGGTGGTTCGCCACCGCGGCCGACGCGGGCAAGTTCCAGGTCCTCGACTTCAACGCCAGCCCCCTCACCTCCCCGTACGCGATCGTCGTCGCGTTCATCGGCGGCGCGGTGCTGTCCATGGCCTCGCACGGCGCCGACCAGCTCATCGTGCAGCGGCTGATGGCCACGAAGGACGTGCGTGCGGCGCAGAAGGCGTTGATCGCCAGCGGTGTGGTGGTGTTCCTGCAGTTCGCGCTGTTCCTGTTCATCGGCGTGATGCTGTGGGCGTTCTACAAGGCGGCCAACCCGGTCAAGGACCTCAAGCTCAACAACAACGACGAGCTGTTCGCCAACTTCATCGTCAACGACATGCCGTCCGGGCTGTCCGGGTTCGTGATCGCGGGCATCCTGGCGGCGGCGCTGTCGTCGTCGTTGGGCGCGCTGGCCTCCTCGACCGTGACCGACATCGTGCAGCGCGTGGTGCGGCGGCCGATGACCGAGGCCGAGGTGTTCAAGCAGGGCCGGATCTGGACGGTGGTGTGGGCCGGCCTGCTGATCGTGTGCGCCGGGCTGTTCGCCACGCTGACCCGCCGCGGCAACCCGATCGTGGAGCAGGGCCTGTCGATCGCCGGGTTCACCTACGGCGCGCTGCTCGGGGCGTTCCTGCTCGGCCTGGTGTTCCGCAAGGCTCGGGAACTCGACGCGGTGGTGGCGTTCGCGGTCACGGTGGTCGTGATGGCGTTCGTGATCCTGGGCGTGAAGTTCGTCGGGCCGGACGCGACCCTGGCGATCGACTTCTCGCCGGCGGCGCCGGCCCAGAAGATCGTGTCGCTGGCCTACCCCTGGTACACGGTGCTCGGTGTGCTGGTCACATTGGTCGTGGGTGGGCTGATGTCATTGCGGCACAAGGGCTACCAGCCGCCGGACGTGCAGGACGCGGTGTCGGCCAAGGCGGCCTGACGCGGTCAGGCGGCGTTGGCGCGGTAGGCGACGAGTTCGAGGTGGAGGCGGAAGCCGAGCCGGTCGAAGAGCCGTTGGGAGGAGCGGTTGCCGGCCAGTATCGCGGCGGCGACCTGCGGCCGTGCCCCGGATTTCTCGGCCAGCTTCCACACCAGCTCGGTGACCAGCGCCGCGCCGACGCCCTGCCCGCGCACGTCCGGTTCCACGGCCACGAAGTCCAGGTAGAACTCGCCCGGCTCGGCCTTGCCCGAGGCGTAACCGAGGACCCGGTCGCCGTCCAGGGCGACCACCACGGTGTGCTGCCGGCTGCCGTCCACGAGCTTGCGACCCGACAGGTAGGTCTTGGGGAAGCACCGCTCGTGCAGCACGGCCACCGCCTCGTGCACGGCCGGGTCGGTCGGCAGCACCCGCATCTCGCGGGCCGGGCCGGTGCGCGGACAGCTCGCCTCGCGCATCAGCAGGCCGCGCAGGCCGTCACCGTCGAGGACGTGGATGCCGCACGGTCGTGCGGCGGAGAAGCGGTGCCGTTCGGCGAACGCGGCCAGCCTCCGGTGCCCGGTGTGGCCGAGCAGCTCGCGGTCGGCGATGCCGTCGAGCAGCGGCTCGGCGGCGGTGTAGAGGGCGTCGGCGGTCTGGTCCCAGATCCGGCTGCCCGCCGGGTGGTTGACCGGCACGTCCACGAACGGTCCGTGCAGGTAGGCACGGCCGGACTCGGTGTCGGCCTCGACGCTGAGCGCGCCGACCACCCACCCGGAGTCGTCGGTGGCGACCAGCGTGCACGCGGCCCAGTCGGGCTCGAACTCGGCCAGCTCCGCGGCGATGTCGCCGAGCGTCTCGCCGAGGTAGCCGATGTGGTGCGCGTCGTCGGCCTGCAGCCGCAGGACCAGCGCGAGCACGGCGTCCAGGTCGTCCTGGGTGGCGGGACGGATGTCGTACATGGCTGGAATGGTCACCCGCGAGGTCGGAAGAACGCGAGGGAGTTTTCGGTGCCCGCCGGGCGGGACGTGACGGAGGTCGCCGACCCGGTGCGCACGCCGCGTCCGACTGCCGATGCGCACCGGATGGCGCTCGCCCCGCGCTCCCCCGGACTCCTAGCGTCGAGGGCATGACGGACGACGTCCTCGACATCCCCTTCGCCGACGCCTTCGCCTTCGACCCGTCGCCGACCTGGGCACGGCTGCGGGAGGAGTCGCCGGTGGTCCGGGTCCGCACGCTCGCGGGCGCCGAGGTGTGGCTGGTCACCCGGTACGACGACGTGAAGCTGGTGCTGGCCGACCCGCGGTTCTCCCGGGCGGGCGTGGTGGCGGCGGGCGCGCCCCGGGTCGGCGTGTCCCGGCCGCTGCCCGGCACCCTGCCGACCACCGACCCGCCCGAGCACACCCGGCTGCGCAAGCTCGTGTCCGGCGCGTTCTCGCACCGGCGGATCTCGCAGACCCAGCCGTGGGTGCGCGAGCTGTGCGAACGGCTGGCCGACGACGTGGTGGACGGCGCCGACCTGCGGCAGGTGTACGCGCTGCCGTTGCCGATCCAGGTCATCTGCACGCTGCTCGGCGTGCCGTACGCCGACCGTGAGCGGTTCCGGGAGTGGGTCGAGCTCGCGTACAGCCTGGAGATGTCCGAGCAGCCGCGGGTCGAGGCGGCGATGGCGAGCCTGCTGGAGTACATGGGCGGGTTGGTCGCCGAGAAGCGTCGGCAGCCCCGGTCGGACGACCTGCTCGACGAGCTGTGCACGACGCCGCTGACGCACGACGAGCTGGTCGCGTTCGCATTGAACCTGCTGGTCGCGGGGCACGAGACGTCGGCCAACCAGATCACCAGCTTCGTCGCCACCCTGCTGCGCGAGCGGTCGCAGTGGGAGCGGCTGGTGGCCGACCCGGCGCTGCTGCCGAGCGCGGTCGAGGAGCTGATGCGGTTCACCAGGCTCAGCGAGGTCGGGCAGCTGCGGGTGGCGCTGGAGGACGTGGAGGTCGCGGGCGTGGTCGTCCGGGCCGGTGAGGGGGTGATGGCGGCCATCGGTTCGGCCAACCGGGACCCGCGCGCGTTCCCCTCGCCGGACGTGTTGGACCTCACGCGCACGCCCAACCAGCACCTCGCGCTCGGCATCGGCCCCCACTTCTGCCTGGGTGCGCAGCTGGCCCGGATCGAGTTGCAGGAGGCGCTGCGAGTGCTGTTGCGGCGGTTTCCGGGCTTGCGGGCGGCACGGCCGGTCGAGGAGTTGGCGTGGCGGAGGGTCCTGGTCAGCGGTCTGGCCGAGTTGCCGGTCAGCCTCGGATGACCGACATCTCTTGCCGCGCGTTTCCTGTTGGGGAACCCTGGGAGGGTGAGCGAGGAAACGATCCAACTCGAACTCAACGACAGCGGGGTGGCGGTAGACCTACCGATGCCTGCCAACCAGCGGGACACCGTGCAGGAGGTCCCCTACCGGCCGGTCGAGTTCCGCGATGACGACCTGCCCAGCGCGTTGGAGCGCGCGGCCTCCTGGCTGCGGCAGACACAGGACTGGCTCGGTGAAGCGGTCGACGTGATCGCGGTCCACCTGGACTACGACGACACCAAGGGTTCGCCGTATTACGCCCTCAAGCTGCTGTGCAATGAGGAGGACCTGGCCGGCGTTCCACGGGTGGTGCGCGAACACGATCGCACTACTGACGAGTAACGTACGCTGGGGTTCATGCCAGATCGCGTGTACCCGCCGGTGATCGCCGCGGCCAAGCTGATGTTCCGCGTGCTCGACATGCGGATCACCGTGGAGGGCGCGGAGCACGTGCCGACCACCGGCGGGGCCGTGCTGGCCTCGAACCACGTCTCCTACCTCGATTTCATCTTCGCCGGCTACGGCGCGCAGCCCGCGCGCAGGCTGGTCCGGTTCATGGCCAAGCACGAGGTGTTCAAGCACCGCGTGTCCGGCCCGCTCATGCGCGGGATGCACCACATCCCGGTGGACCGGGCCGCCGGGCAGGCGTCCTACCAGCAGGCGTTGGACGCGCTGCGGTCCGGCGAGATCGTCGGGATCTTCCCCGAGGCCACGATCAGCCGTTCGTTCACCGTCAAGGACGTGAAGAGCGGCGCCGTGCGGATGGCCGCAGAAGCCGGCGTGCCGTTGCTGCCGACGGCGGTCTGGGGTACCCAGCGGCTGTGGACCAAGGGGCGGCCCAAGTCCCTGACGCAGCGGCACGTGCCGATCACGATCATCGTCGGCGAGCCGGTGGAGCCGACCACGGACGCCGCGCTGCGCGAGCGGATGCAGGAACTGCTGGACGACGCCCAGGCCCGGTACCCGGAGTCGGGCGAGGGCCAGTGGTGGCAGCCGGCCCACCTCGGCGGCACCGCGCCGACGCCGGCCGAGGCGAAGCTCCTCGACGAGCGCTGACCTCCGCGAATTGTCGGTGGCCGCTGATACGTTCCCCGCGGGCTTGAACCAAGGGGGGTCAGTGGCAGAGGTGGCACTGCGGCCGGTCGAGGACACCGACCTGGACGCGCTGTTCGAGCAGATGCGCGACCCGGAGTCGGTGCGGATGGCCGCTTTCACGGCCGAGGACCCCGACGACCGCGCGGCGTTCGACGCCCACATGGCGAAGGTGCGGGCGTCACCGGACACGAAGCTGCGCGCG
Organism: Saccharothrix carnea; assembly: GCF_003014735.1. Classification (GTDB taxonomy): domain Bacteria; phylum Actinomycetota; class Actinomycetes; order Mycobacteriales; family Pseudonocardiaceae; genus Actinosynnema; species Actinosynnema carneum. The sequence goes on from NZ_PYAX01000001.1 coordinate 440,393, forward strand.
GTGACCCTGGACGGGCGGCTCGTCGGCACCATCTCCAGCTTCGTGATGGAGGGTGACACCGAGATCACCTACTGGCTCGACCGGTCGGTGTGGGGTCGGGGGGTCGCGAGCCGGGCGCTGGCGCTGTTCCTGGACGTGGTCGCGGTCCGGCCGCTGCACGCCCGCGCCGCCAGTGACAACCTCGGCTCGCTCGCGGTCCTGCGGAAAGCGGGGTTCGCGGTCATCGGCACCGAGGTCTCCTACGCCTCCGCGCGAGACGCGGAGATCGAGGAGACGATCCTGCGCCTCGACTAGGCGGACGGGTCGGGCTCACCCTCCGCCGTGACCTCGGCAGCGGCCTCGGCCCGGGGCGCGTCGGCAGCGGCGGTCTCGCCGTTCTGCGCGGCGGTGGGCTGGGGTGTGGTGTCGGCGGGCTTCGCGGCGGGCGCGGTGGCCTTGGCGCGTTTCGGCTTGTCCTCGCCGCGGAGGCGTTGGGAGATCACCTGGCTGATGCCGTCACCGCGCATCGACACGCCGTACAGCGCGTCGGCGATCTCCATCGTCGGCTTCTGGTGCGTGATGATCAACAGCTGCGAGTGCTCCCGCAGCTGCTCGAACAGGCCGATCAGCCGGTGCAGGTTGGTGTCGTCCAACGCCGCCTCGACCTCGTCCATCACGTAGAACGGCGACGGCCTGGCCCGGAAGATCGCCACCAGCATCGCCACCGCCGCGAGCGACTTCTCGCCACCCGACAGCAACGACAGCCGCTTGACCTTCTTGCCCGGCGGCCGGGCCTCCAGCTCGATGCCGGTGGTCAGCATGTCGTCCGGCTCGGTCAGCACCAGCCGTCCCTCGCCACCGGGGAACAGCACCTTGAACACGATCTCGAACTCGCGCGCGACGTCCTCGTAGGCCGACGTGAAGACCTCCAGGATCTTGTCGTCGACCTCCTTCACCACGGTCAGCAGATCGCGCCGGGTCGCCTTGATGTCCTCCAGCTGGTTGGACAGGAACTTGTACCGCTCCTCCAGCGCCGCGAACTCCTCCAGCGCCAACGGGTTGACCTTGCCCAGCAGCGACAGGTCCCGCTCGGCCCGCTTGGCCCGCCGCGCCTGCGTGTCCCGGTCGTACGGCATCGGCTGCGGCGCGGTCACCAGCTCGCCGCGCTCCTTGGCCGCCTCGTACTCGGCGACCTCCTGCGGCGACGGCGGGATGAACACGTCGGGGCCGTACTCGGCGACCAGGTCCTCCAGGCCGATGCCGAACTCCTCGGCGACCTTGGTCTCCAGCTGCTCGATGCGCATCCGCTGCTCGGCCCGCAGCACCTCGTCGCGGTGCACGGCGTCGGTCAGCTTCTCCAGCTCGACCGACATCTCCCGCACCAGGTTGCGCACCTGCGCCAGGTACGTCTCCCGCTGCGTCCTGCGCTCCTGCGCCGCGTCACGCTCGCGGGCCGCCCGCGCCAACGACGCGGCGATCTTCTCCAGCGCGATCTCACCGCCGCGCACCACGGCCTTCGCCACGACCGCACCCCGCGCACGGGCCGCGTGGGCGCGCTGGGCACGTTCCCGCGCCTCGCGCTCGGCCCGCGCCGCCCGCCGCAGCCCTTCCGCCTTGCCCTGCAACGCTCGGGCGCGTTCCTCGGCGGTCCGCAGCCCCAGCCGGGCGTCCACCTCGCCCTGACGGGCGGCGGCCAGCTCGGCGGCCATCTCGTCGCGGTGCGCGGTGTCCGGCTCGTCGTCCAGCGGCTGCTCCTGCGCCACGAGCAGGCGTTCTTCCAGCTCGCCGAGCTTGAGCAGGTTCTCCTCGCGGGCCGCCTCGACCTTCTCCCGCTGCGCCCGCACGCGCTCCACTTCGGCCTCGGCCGAACGCACCGCCGCCGCGAGCCGGTTCAGCCGCTCCGACGACCGGGCACGGCGCACCTTGGCCTCGTTGAGCTGCTCCTTCACCGCGGTGACCTCGGCCCGGCGTGCCTGCTGCTCGGCCCGTGCACCCTCCAGAGCCGCCGCGGACTGTTCCAGAGCGCGCTCCGCCAGCGCCAACTTCTCGGACGCCTCGTCCACCGCGGCCTGCACCTCGATGACGCTCTGGCTGCGCCCCGACCCGCCGACCGCCCAGTCCGCGCCCAGCACGTCGCCGTCACGCGTCACCGCGCGCACCGAGGGGCGCTCGTCGACCAACGCCCGCGCGGTGGCCAGCGAGTCCACCACCGCGACCCGCTCCAACGCCCGGTGCAACGCGGGCCGCAACGGCTCCGGCGCCTGCACCACGTCCACGGCCCACCGCGCGCCGGACGGCAACGACGGCCAGCCGGACCGGTCGACGCTCACCGGCGCACCGCCCACCAGCACACCGGCCCGACCGGTGTCCTGCTCCTTCAACAGCTCCAGCGCCGCCACCGCGTCCGCCCCGGACGCCACCGCGACCGCGTCCGCGATCGGACCGAGCGCCGCCGCCAGCGCGACCTCCGCACCCGGCTCCACGGTCAGCAGCGCCGCGACCGACCCGAGCAACCCCGGCAGCCGGGACGCCAGCAACGCGCCCGCGCCGTCCTTGCGGGTCAGGCCCAGCGACAGCGCGTCCACCCGCGCCTTCCACGACGCGATGTCGCGCTCGGCGGTCCGCTCGGCCTTGACCAGCTCCTCGACCCGGCGGCGCGCGGCGTCGTCCGCCTCGACCGCCAGCCGGTGCCGCTCGTCCAGCCCGACGTCGTCCTCGTCCTCGGTCCCGGTCACCTCACGGGCCTCGGCCAGTTCCTGCTGCACGACCTCGGACCGCTCGACCGCCTCGGCCAGCGCCGTCGACATCCGCTCGATCTCCTCGGCGGTGGCGCTCGTCTTCGACCGCAACGCCTCCACCTGCCCGGACAGCCGGGCCAGGCCCTCGCGCCGGTCGGCGATCGCGCGCACCGCGGCCAGGTGCGCCTTCTCCGCCGCGGACACCATCCGCTCCAGCTCGGCCCGCGTCTCCACGGCCTCGGCGAGCCCGACCCGGGCCTCCGTGACGCCGTCCTGCAGCTCCTGCTCCAGGATCGCGGTCTGCTCCGCCTCGGCCTCCAGCTCGTCCGGGTCACGCCCACCGCGCGGCGCGTCCACCGCCGCGGACAGGTGCCGCTCCCGTTCGACGGCCAGCCGCACCGTGCCGCGCAGCCGTTCCTCCAACGCCGACAGCCGGTACCAGGTGTCCTGGGCCCGCTGGAGCTTCGGCGCGTCGGCCGCGACCTGGTCCTCCAGCTCGTTCTGCTGCAACTGGGCCTGTTGCAGCGACTTCTCCACCTCGGCGCGACGGGCGCGGGCGGCGGCCTCGTCCTGCTCCTCGCGCGCCAACGCCTCGCGCTGCGTCACCAGGTCGTCGGCCAGCAGGCGCATCCGGGCGTCCCGCAGCTCCGACTGCACGACCTGCGCGCGCCGGGCGATCTCGGCCTGCTTGCCCAGCGGCTTGAGCTGGCGGCGCAACTCGGCGGTGAGGTCGGTCAGGCGGGTCAGGTTCGCCTGCATCGCCTCCAGCTTCCGCAGCGCCTTCTCCTTGCGCTTGCGGTGCTTGAGGACGCCCGCGGCCTCCTCGACGAACGCGCGCCGCTCCTCGGGCTTGCTCTCCAGGATCGCGGCGAGCTGGCCCTGGCCGACGATCACGTGCATCTCGCGGCCGATGCCGGAGTCGCTGAGCAGCTCCTGGATGTCCATCAGCCGGCAGGAGTTGCCGTTGATCTCGTACTCGGTGGCGCCCTCGCGGAACATCCGGCGGGTGATCGACACCTCGACGTAGTCGATCGGCAGCGCGCCGTCGGAGTTGTCGATGGTCAGCGTCACCTCGGCGCGGCCGAGCGGCGCGCGGCCGGACGTGCCGGCGAAGATGACGTCCTCCATCTTGCCGCCGCGCAGGTCCTTCGCGCCCTGCGTGCCCATCACCCAGCGCAGCGCGTCGAGCACGTTCGACTTGCCGGACCCGTTCGGTCCGACGACGCACGTGATGCCCGGCTCGAAGCGCAGCGTGGTAGCCGAGGCGAAGGACTTGAAGCCCTTCAGCGTCAGGCTCTTGAGGTGCACGCCGGGCAGAGTACCCGTGCGGGCCATTCACCAGTCGTCGGCACGCTGACCAGCGCGATCACCGCCGGACCGAGACCAGCACCTCCATGTCGACCACCAGGTCCAGCCGTTCGATCTGATCCACCGGGAACGACGTGGAGCCGGGGATCCGCTCGTCCGGCGCGTGGTCGGTGCCCCACCAGCCGCCGACCTCGGTCCGCCCGGCCCGGTCGTGCACGATCAGCTTGCACCGCAGGCCCGGGGGCATGTTCTCGACGGTCAGCCACAGCTCGGTGCCCCACGACTTGCCGACGAGGTCCGCGCTGGCCACGACGCCGGAGGTGGTGTCGGAGGCGTGCCACGTCACGGCGTCCTCGCCGACCAGGTGTGGCACGACCACCGCGCCCAACGCGACGAGCACCACCAGCACCCCCGCGCCGATTAGCACCGGCCACCGCCGTCGCCGGGTCGGCACGGGCAGGGACAGGGGCACGGGCACGGGCTCGGGCGCCGGCGGCAGCGGCCACAGGTCGGGATCGGGCGCGGGGTCGTCGAACGGCAGCTCCAGGTCGTCCAATCGCACCTGGCTGAGCAGTCCCGGCAACGGCGCCAGCCGCACCATCTCCCGCCGGCAGGTGGTACAGCCGTGCACGTGCCGCTCGAACGCCGACCGCTCCGCCGGGTCGAGCGAGCCGAGCAGGTAGGCGCCGAGCGCCACGGTCCGCGCACAGCTCATGACTCGGTCACCCCGCGTTCCTCCAACGCGTCGCGCAGCGCACGCAGGGCGTAGAAGCAGCGCGACTTGACCGTGCCCGGCGGGATGCCCAGCACCGCCGCCGCCTCGGCGACCGAACGCCGCCGGTAGTACAGCTCGACCACCACGTTGCGGTGGTCGACGCTCAGCGCCCGCAGCGCCTCGGCCACCTGCCAGCTCTGCAGGACGTGCTCCACCTCGTCGGCGACCGGCGGCAGGTCGTCCGGTTCGATCGGCACCTCGGACCTGCGGCCGCCGCGCTTGCGGAAACCGGAGATGACCAGGTTGCGGGCCACCGTGTAGAGCCACGGCCCCGCGTCGGCGGGCGTCAGCTCGTCGACGTGCCGCCAGGCGCGCAGCAACGTCTCCTGGACGACGTCCTCCGCCTGCTGGTGGTCACCGCCGACCAGGCGCAGGACGTAGCCGTGCAGCGGGCCGCGCCAACGGCCGTACAGCTGCCTGACGACATCTTCGCCCCGGTCCACATCGAAGTACTACGCCACCGGGGGCCCGGGCGTTCAACGCTCGACGAAACCGGTGAGGCCGCCGCGGGCCTCCGACCAGCGCTCCACGATCGAGTCCACCCGACCGGGGGTGTCACCGGAACGCAGCGCGACCAACAGCTCCCGGCACGCGACTTCGGGACCTTCCGCGTTCACCTCGACCCGTCCGTCGCGCAGGTTGGACGCCGAACCGACAAGACCCAGCTCAAGCGCCCGCGCACGGGTCCACCACCGGAAACCGACGCCTTGCACGTGGCCCCGCACCCAGGCGGTCAGGCGCACGGTCCGCTCTACTCCAGCCACAAGAGCCATCCTGTCATTTCACCCGTTAGTGGTACGGTGCGCGACCGTGACAGCACGGCGCGGTAACCGATCCGTGATCGGCGGACTCGTCGGCCTGCTCCTCGGCGCGGCCGGTGCGACCGGCGTCGCCTTCGCCAACCCGGAACAGCTCGCCCCGTTCGTCGGGGAAAGCGCAGCACAGAGCCGCGGTTCCGACAACATCGGCGTCGGCGGGGTGGGTGGCGTCGGCGAGCCCGCGCAGAGCCGCGAGCCGGAACCGCTGCCGACCACGACCGAGGCTCCGCCGTCCACCGAAACCACCACCGCGACGACCACCACCACCACCGAGACCACCACGACGACGGAGACGACGACCACCACATCCGAACCGTCCGCGGCACCCACGACGACGACCACGCCCGCCGCCGTGTCGCAGGCACAGCAGGTCGTCGCCCTGGTGAACGAGGCCCGCGACCTCGCCGGCTGCAAGCCGCTGGAGGTGGACGACCGGGTGGTCAAGGCCGCGCAGAGCCACAGCACCGACATGGCGGAGCGCGACTACTTCTCGCACACGACCCCCGAGGGCGTCGACTTCGCCCAGCGGATGCGCACCGCCGGCTACCCCAGCCCCGGCGGCGAGAACATCGCCATGGGCCAGCGGTCCGCCGAGCAGGTCATGAGGGCCTGGATGAATTCCGACGGGCACCGCCGCAACATCCTGAACTGCGGGTTCACCACCATCGGCGTGGGTCTGGACACCCGCGGCTGGTACTGGACCCAGAACTTCGGCTGGTAGAGACGACGTCCGACAGACCTTGGGAGAACCGTTGTACGAGACCCCGGAGCCCGAGCGCTCCCGCCTGCGCGTGTCGCCCAACGTGCTGCTGGCCGCGTCCGGTGTCGCCGTGTCGACGATCTTCGCCACCATCGCGTCCCTGGCGGGCGCGACCCCGGACGCGTCGTCCGGCACCCAGCCGCCGCGTGAGGACGTCGTGTCCCGCAGCACCCTCAGCACGGCACCGCGCACGTCGTCGTCCTCGGTCAGCCTGACGACCACGGTGGAGTCGACCACCACCACGACCGAGACCACCACCACGACGACCACGTCGCGCCGCACCCGCGTGACCACGGTGACCAGGCCGGACGGCACCACCACGACCACGACGGTCGAGGACACCGGCACCCAGCCGACGACGACCACCCCGCCGCCCGTGGTCACCACGACCACGACGACGACCACCAAGCCGCCGACGACCACGACCGTGCCGACGACCACCACCACGACGAGCACGACGACCGAGCCGCCGGCCGGCACGTAACGAGATCGTCCGCCGCCGGTGACGGTCACCCACACCATCGTGTGGATCACCGTCCGAACGATGAGGCACGCGGCCTGAGCGGCCGATAACCCGAACACTAACCATCCGTCCGGATCCCCCGCAGGGAGATGGTGTGTTCGAGGAAGAACAGCGCGCGTCGCCGAAGAAGAAGGTCTCCTCGGTGGTTCTGCTCGCCGCGGGCGGCGCCGCCGTCGCCACCGTGATCGCCACGCTCGCCTCGGTGCTGGCCGGTGGCGGGTCCAAGGTCGCGCCACCGCCGGAGCCGCTGGCGGAGGTCGGGACGACCGAGGACGCGCCGGTGAACGCCGTGCCGGGCGCGCGGACGGCCACGGTGGTGGTCACGGTGTCCAAGCAAGCGGGCGCGCAACCGCCGGAGCCGCGCCGGGAGGACGGCTCGCGGCCGGCCGACCCGGCGAGCCCGGACCCGCAGCCGGTCGCGGGGATGTCGTCCGAGCCGCGGACCACCCAGCCGCCGAGCAACCCGCCGTCGTCCTACCGCCCGCCGTCGCCGTCGTCCTCCACGTCGTCCAGCGCCACCACCACGCCGACGACGACCGACGAGACCCCGTCCCCGCCGGACACCCCGTAGCTACCAGACGTCGCCGTCCCGCCAGTCGCAGGTGAGGTCGAGCGTGAGGTCGAGCGGCACGACCGGCAGGACGAAGACCCCGTCGTCCTCCTCCTCGGTGCGCTCGACCCCGGAGGGCGTCAGCGCGAACGTCCTGCCCCGCCACCGCTGCCAGCCACGCGCCGCGTAGAACGCCAGAGCGTCCTCCGACGCGCTGAGGGCGCCGAGGGGGTACGCGCCGCGCACGACGTCCTCCAAGGCCGCCATCACGGCGCCGCCGACACCCTGGCGGCGCCGGTCCGACCGCACCGCGACACCCTCCACGTACCCGGCCCGCAGCGCGCGCCCGTCGTGCAGCAACCGCCGCTGCACGACGGAGCCGTGGCCGATCAGCTCGTCGCCGTCCCGGACCAGGGCGTGCACGCCGCCCAGGCTGTGCTCCCAGTCCTCGTCGCCGAAATCGCCGTCGAACACCTCGTCGAGCAGCTCGCGGACGGCGGTGAGGGTCGCCTCGGGCAGTTGCCAGGTGTGCAGCACGGAAACAGGTGACACGCCTCACACCCTAAGCCGTCACACCGGAGGCTCCCGTCTCGCTCCTCTGATGACGAAAGGACGAGAACATGGCAGAGCACATCGTGGTGGTCGGTGCGGGTTACACGGGCTTGGCCGCGGCCAAGCTGGCGGCGAAGTGGACCGACTGCCGCGTCACCCTGGTCAACGCGCGGGACCGGTTCGTGGAACGGGTCCGGCTGCACCAGCTCGCGGTGGGGCAGCGGCTGCGGGGCGACGTCCCGCTCGCCGAGCTCCTCGCGGGCACCGGCGTCGACCTGGTGGTCGACCGGGTCACCGACATCGACCTGGACACCCGCAAGATCCAGCTCACCGGCGGCGCGCTGGCCTACGACCGGCTGATCTACGCCCTGGGCAGTCACGCGAACCTGGACGGCGTGCCGGGTGCGGCCGAGCACGCGCACGCCGTCTCGACCCGCGAGGACGCCGAGAAGCTCGCCGTGGCGCTGAAGACCGCGCGCACGGTCGCCGTCCTGGGCGGTGGGCTGACCGGCATCGAGGCCGCCTCCGAGCTGGCCGAGTCGCGCCCGGACCTGGACGTGCTGCTGGTCACCGCGGGCGGGTTCGGCGACGCCCTGTCGGACAAGGGCAGGCGGCACCTGCACCACGCGTTCCGCCGGCTCGGCGTCCGGGTGCGCGACCACGCCGACGTCACCGAGGTCCGCGCAGACGGCCTCGTGCTCGGCACCGGCGAGGTCGTCGCCGCCGACGCGGTCGTCTGGACGGCCGGTTTCGCCGTGCCGGACCTGGCGGCGCGGTCCGGGCTCGCGGTGGACGGCCACGGCCGCGTGCTGGTCGACCAGACGTTGACGTCGATCTCGCACCCGGAGGTCCTGGCCGTGGGCGACGCCGCCGCGATCAAGCGGCACGACGGCCTCGAACTGCGCATGGCGTGCGCGACGGGCCTGCCCACGACGCAGCAGGCCGTGCGGGCGCTGGCCAAGCGGCTCGACGGCGGCCGGCCCGACGACCACCTCCGCTTCCGCTACCGCATCCAGTGCATCAGCCTCGGTCGCCGCGACGGCCTGATCCAGTTCGTGAACGACGACGACAGCCCGAAGGAACGCGTCCTCACCGGCCGTGCGGCGGCGCGCGTCAAGGAACTCGTGGTGCGCACCGCGTTCTTGTCCCAGCGCCACCCCACCATGCCGGCGGGCTGAGCCTCACCGGGCCGCCAGACCGGCGTCCACCAGCGCCATCACCGCGCCCGCGAGGGCGTCGGAGCGCTCGACGGGCAGCTGTCCGGCGAGCACCAGCGAGCACAGGCCGTGCAGGACGCAGGCCAGCAGGACGGTCACGTCCGCCTCGTCGTGCGCGGCCAGCTCGCCGGACTCCTGGGCCGCGACGACGGCGGAGGACAGGAGCACGTGCACGCGCTGCTCGGCGGCCGACAGCTCCGGGTGCACGTCCCGGCGCGGCACCTCGCCGCCGAACATCAGCCGGTACAGCGACGGGTTGGCCACCGCGAAGCCCACGTAGGCCCGGCCGATGCCGTGCAGCCGGTCGCGCGGCCCGCCCGACGCCGTCCCGGCCGCCGCGCGCAGCTCGTCGAACCCCTGCGCCATCACCGCCGCCACGAGCCCGGCCTTGTCCGCGAAGTGCCGGTAGGCGGCGGTGTGCGAGACACCGGCCGCGGCGGCGGCCCGGCGCAGCGTCAGGCCTTCGGTGCCCTCGGCGACCAGGAGCGCGCGGGCGGCCGTGACCAGGGCGGCACGCAGGTCGCCGTGGTGGTAGGGCCGCCGGGGCGAGGTCGACACCGGTAACTCCCTCCGCGCTGCTCGGCGGTGCCGGCTCTAGGGCTCGAACCGGTAGCCCATCCCGGGCTCGGTCACCAGGTGCCGGGGGTGCGAGGGCTCGGGCTCCAGCTTGCGCCGCAACTGGGCCAGGTAGACGCGCAGGTAGTGGGTCTCCTTCGCGTACGCCGGGCCCCACACCTCCTGCAGCAGCTGCTTCTGCGCCACCAGCCTGCCCCGGTTGCGGGCCAGGATCTCCAGCAGGCCCCACTCCGTGGGCGTCAGGTGCACCTCGACGCCGTCGCGGCGCACCTTCTTCGCCGCCAGGTCCACGGTGAACGACGCCGTCTCCACGACCGCGTCCTCGCCCTCCACCACCGCCGAGCGCCGCACCGCCGCGCGCAGCCGGGCCAGCAGCTCGTCCATCCCGAACGGCTTGGTCACGTAGTCGTCGGCGCCCGCGTCCAGCGCCTGCACCTTGTCGGCGGAGTCGACCCGCGCGGACAGCACGATGATCGGCACGGTCGTCCAGCCGCGCAGGCCGGCGATCACCTCGGTGCCGTCCACGTCCGGCAGGCCCAGGTCGAGCACGACCACGTCCGGCTTGCCCTCGGCCGCCGCCTTGAGCGCCGCCGTGCCGTCGTGCGCGGTCAGCACCGAGTAGCCGCGGGCCGACAGGTTGATCCGCAACGCCCGCACGATCTGCGGCTCGTCATCGACCACCAGCACCTTTGTCACGCTGAGACACTACGCCCGGACGTCGTCCCACCGTCCTGACGACTACGTTCGGCGAACTTCCTGACATCGTCTTGATGCGGGCCCGACAGCCCTTTATGCCGTTTTGACGGTTCCTTCTCCGCATCGGTGCGGAAAGCGTGAGTACATCCGGGTGCGAATGAAACCGTTCTCTGGACAGCCGTACTGCGATAGTGCGAATGTCCTGTCCGAATTCGGACACTTGCTCACTCACGGTGAGCCACGAGGAGGTCTGATGACCACCAGTGTGACTAATCAGGACGCGTTACAACTCGTGGTCGCCGTGCACCGGCTGATCCGCAGCCTGCGCCAGTCCGCGTCCGTTCGACGATTGCAGCCGACGCAGCTGCTCGTCCTCGCGGAACTCGCCTCACAAGGGCCGATGCGGATCGGTGAGATCGCGGTGCGGGCGCTGTGCTCGCAGCCGACGGCGACCACGGTGGTGACCGGCCTGGAATCCAACGGCCTGGTGCGCCGCGAATCCGATCCCGCGGACGGGCGGGCCACCATCGTGGAACTGACCGGTCTCGGGCGCGACACCATCCTGTCCCTGGCGCACGGCGAAGCCGAATTGCTGTCCGAACGGCTGGCCCGGCTGGAGCCGGAAGAGCGCGACTCGCTCAGGGCGGTCACCCCGCTGCTGCGCAGGCTCGCCGACCCGGCGCGGTGAGGCGTCAACCCCTCGGACGGGGTTGGCAGCGCGGGCACGAGTAGGACGAGCGGTTCATGAAGGGCTCGCGCCTGATCGGCGTCCCGCACCGGCGGCACGGCTCGTCCTCCCGCCCGTACACGGCCAGGGACCGGTCGAAGTAGCCCGACTGGCCGTTCACGTTGACGTAGAGCGCGTCGAACGACGTGCCGCCCTCGCCCAGCGCCTCCAGCATCACCTGCGTGGCGTGCGCGAGCAGCTCGGCGGCCTTGGCCCTGGTCAGCTTGTCCGTGGGCCGCAACCCGTGCAGCCTGGCCCGCCACAGCGCCTCGTCGGCGTAGATGTTGCCCACACCGGAGACGAGCGTCTGGTCGAGCAGGGCGCGCTTGACCTCGGTCCGCCGCTTCCGCAGCGCCGCGACGGCCGCGACCGGGTCGTAAGCCGGGTCCATCGGATCGCGCGCGATGTGCGCCACCGGCTGCGGCAACCGGGTCCCGTCGACCTCGACGATGTCCGCCAACGCCAGTCCGCCGAACGTGCGCTGGTCCACGAACCGCAGCTCGGGGCCGTCGTCGGCGAACCGGACCCGCACCCGCAGGTGCTTCTCGTCCGGGGCGCCGACCGGCTGGACCAGCAGCTGGCCGCTCATGCCGAGGTGCGCGAGCACGGCGTCACCGCCCGACAGGTCGACCCACAGGTACTTGCCGCGACGACGCGCGGCCTCCAGGCGCTGACCGGTCAGGCGCAGCGCGAAATCCGCCGCACCGGGCAGGTGTCGGCGGATCGCGCGTGGGTGGAGGACTTCTACCGCGGCGACGGTCCTCCCCGCGACGTGCTCGTGCAGACCTCGGCGGACGACCTCTACCTCGGGCAGCTCGGGCACGGGCGGGTGGTCAGTCCTCGGACTCGCGCTGGGCGGCAGCGGCCTCGGCCTGCTCCAGCTGCTCGAGCATCTCGTAGGCGGCGGCCTGCGGCTTGGTCGGCTTGAGCACCCAACCACCGGCCTGGGCGGTGTCACGCACGAGTACGAGGCCCTGGATACCGCCGTTGCGGCTGGCGTTGAGCGGGCGGGACGGACGCGCGTGGCGCGCGCGCCGGTTCGTCCGGACGTTCGTGGCATACATTTCGGCGTCAGTCTTCCTGAGTAGGTGCAGCCTGAGGTGAAGCCTGAGGTGATGCCTGCGCGGCCGAGCCGGGTGCGTGGCCGTTCCCGGACGCGCCGGTTTCCTCGGCGCGGACCCGTTCGTGCAGCACGCGGTAGGCGGCCTCGGCCGCCTTCTGCTCGGCTTCCTTCTTCGTGCGCCCGTCGCCGGTGCCGTAGGCCTGACCACCGACGAGCACCGTGGCGGTGAACTCCTTGCGGTGGTCCGGGCCCTGGTCGTCCACCCGGTATTCGGGGACGCCCAGCCCCGCGGACGCGGTCAGCTCCTGGAGACTCGTCTTCCAGTCAAGTCCAGCACCTCGCAGCGGCGCTTCCGCCAACAGCGGGTCGAACAAGTGGTGAACGAGTTGACGCGCGGTGCCTATGCCGAACTGCAGGTAGACCGCGCCGATGACGGCTTCCAGGCCGTCGGCAAGGATGCTCGCCTTGTCCCTGCCTCCGGTCAGCTCCTCGCCGCGACCGAGCAGCAGGTGCCCGCCCAACCCGTCGTCGCCGAGCCCCCGGGCCACACCCGCCAGGGCGTGCATGTTCACCACGCTCGCGCGGAGCTTGGCGAGCTGCCCCTCGGGCAGTTCCGGGTGCGTGCGGTACAGGTGGTCGGTGACGACCAGGCCGAGCACCGCGTCGCCGAGGAACTCCAGCCGCTCGTTCGGCGGCAGGCCGCCGTTCTCGTACGCGTACGAGCGGTGTGTGAGCGCGAGCGTCAGCAGCTCGGCGTCCAGAGGGACGCCGAGCGCTTCGAGCAACGGGGCGCGGTCGGCGGACCGACCGCGCGACGACCTACCCCCCACGATTCGCCGCTACCTTCGCCAGAGGGGTGATCAGGCCGGCTGGACGACCTGGCGGCCGTCGTACTGGCCACAGGCCGGGCAGGCGACGTGCTGCGGCTTCGGCTGGCGGCAGGCCTTGTTCTGGCAGGCCACCAGGTGCACGGCAGCGGTCTTCCACTGAGCGCGGCGCGAGCGCGTGTTCGAGCGCGACATCTTCCGCTTCGGGACGGCCACGACTAGTTCTCCTCTGGATTGTCACGATTCCCGTCGAACCGCTCCTGCAGAGCTGCCCAACGGGGGTCAATCGTCTCATGCCCGTGGTCGGGGCCGAGATCAGCCAGCTTGCCGCCGCAGTCGACGCACAGCCCGAGGCAGTCCGGCGAGCACAGCGGCACCTGCGGCAGCGCGAGCACGATGGCGTCGCGCACCACGGGTTCGAGGTCGATCAGGTCGTCGTGCAGACGGCTGACCTCGTCCTCCTCGGTCGTCTCGTCGGTGGTGCTGTCCGGGTACGCGTACAGCTCGGTCAGCTCCACCTCGACCTCCGCGGACAGCGGTTCCAGGCAGCGCGAGCACTCCCCTTCGACCACCGTCGCGGCCGCGCCCGTCACGAGCACGCCTTCGACCACCGACTCCAGCAGGAGGTCGAGTTCGACCTCGCCCCCGGCCGGTACCGCGATCACGCCCGCGAGGCCGAGGCCCTCCGCGGGCACCGTCCTGCGCAACCCGCGGCTGGAGCCCGCACGACGCCCGAGGTCCCTGGTGTCGATGACCCAGGGCCCGGTCGCTGTGGGACGCGCGGAGGCGTGACGATGCTCAGACATGATGTTTGGTGTTGCCGTCGGGGACTTACCACGACCAGCCGGTCAAGGGTACGGGACAACGGGCGTCCGCGTGAAATCGGCTGGTCGGGGCCTCGTCCGGTCGGGTTATTCGTGATAGTCGAACGGTGCCGCCGCGCTGGCGACGGCCGGGCCGCGCAGGTGCGAGCGGCCCTTGCCGACGCTGCGCAGGGTGTGCGCGAGCAGGTCCTCGAAGTCGGCCAGCTTGCCGTCCACGTAGGCGTCGCACTCGCTGCGCAGCCGGATCGCCTCCGTCTGGGCGGCGTCCAGCACGCGCGCGGCCTCGGCGTGCGCGGCCTGCACCACCTCGGTGCCGTCGACCAGGCGCGCCTGCTCCGCCCGGCCCTCCTCGATCGCGCGCTCGTAGTTCGCCCGGCCCGCCTGGACCATCCGGTCGGCCTCGGCGTGCGCCCGGCCCACCAGGTCCTCGTACTCCTGGCGGCCCGCGGAGACGGTGCGCTGCGCCTGGTCCTCGGCCTCGGCGACCATCCGCTCGGCCCGCGCCCGCGCCTCGGACAGCATCCGCTCGGCCTCGTGCTGCGCCTCGGCGACCATCCGCTCGGCGTCCGACCGCGCCTTGCTCAGCGCCTGGTCCGCGTCGTGCTGCGCCTTGCCGACCAGCTCGTCGCGGTGGTCGAGCACGTCCTGCGCGTCGTCCAGCTCCGCGGGAATGGCGTCGCGCACGTCGTCGAGGAGTTCGAGCACGTCACCGCGCGGCACGACGCACCCGGAGGTCATCGGCACGCCACGCGCTTCCTCGACGATCGTGACCAGCTCGTCGAGGGCCTCGAACACCCGGTACACGTCACACTCCTCGCGCCCACAGCAGTACCCGTCCTAGTGTGCCCTGCCGATCTCGCCGCCGCCGGGAGATCGGCAGGGCGTGTCCGGCTAACGGGTGATGTCCACCAGGACGAAGCTCGCGTAGTGGTCCGGCGTGTAGAAGTACAGCTTCGGCGTGGCGTTGCCGGTCACGATCCGCCGCGCGCCGCGGGTGGAGATGCCGGGCGTCTTGACCGTGTACTCCTTGTAGTAGCCGGTCGGGCAGGCCGGGAGGATGCCCTCGCGGTTGTAGAAGGTCTGGTTGTCCTGCGAGTACGGGTACGGACCGCCCCGCTGGATCAGCCGGACGGTGTCCGTGGCCTGGCTCGGCAGGCTGGACAGGGCCACCCGGCGGAACGCGGACGTGTCACCGCAGGTCGCCTGCGCGACGGTGACCGGCGCCGCGGCCACCGGGCCGGCCGTCGTGAAGGTGCCCGCGAGGACCAGCAGCAGGGAGAGCAGCACCTTGGCGGTGCGCGATGTGATCTCGCTCATGCCAGTGAACGCTAACCACACCGGGCGACGAGAAGACGGTCCTGACGTTAACGGACCGTGACCGGTCAGCGACCCTCAGCGAGCCGTGCCGCGAGCCGGTCCTTGATGCTGGGCGGCAGCAGGCTGCTCACGTCCCCGCCGTAGGTGGCCACGTCCTTGACCAGGGAGCTGGCCAGGAAGCTGTAGATCGGGTTCGTCGGCATGAACAGGGTGTCGACGCCGGAGAGCTGGTGGTTCATCTGCGCCATCTGCAGTTCGTAGTCGTAGTCGCTGACCGCGCGCAGGCCCTTGACGATGGCCTTGATGTCGTTCTCGCGGCAGTAGTCGACCAGCAGGCCGTGCCAGGAGTCGACGCGGACGTTGGGCCACTGCGCGGTCACCTCGCGCAGCATCTCCGTGCGCTCCTCGACCGAGAACAGGGTCTTCTTGTTCTTGTTGATGAGCACGGCGACGACGACTTCGTCGAAGAGCTTCGCCGCTCTGCCGATGATGTCCAGGTGTCCGTTGGTGGCCGGGTCGTAGGAGCCGGGGCACACGGCACGCGTCATGGTTTCGGACGGTAGCACCCGATCGGACGCATCCACTCAGGTGCGTGGTCGGCATCACCCGGAGGCGTCAACCTGTTCGCCCCAGTGCAGCGTCGTGTCGCCGTATCGCTTGCTGCGCAAGGATTCCACCGCGGTTGGCCAAACCGGCTCGGGACTGCGCGCACCGCGTTCCACGATGATCAGCGACCCCGGTTTCGTCCAACCGTTGGTGACCAGCGACGCGAGGAGCCGGTTGAGCTGTTCGTCGGTCACCGCGTAGGGCGGATCGGCGAACACCACGTCGCACGCCACCTCAGCCCCGCTGCCCACCGCGGCCTCCGCGGTCCGGTTCACCACCGTGACGCCGGGCAACCCGACCACCTTGGCGTTGCTCTTCAAGACTTCGGCAGCCCGCTTGTCGGACTCCACGAACGTGGCCCTCACCGCACCGCGCGACAACGCCTCGAACCCGAGCGCACCCGACCCCGCGTACAGGTCCAGCACCACCGCGCCGTCGAGGTCGACCAACGCCTCCAACGAGCTGAACAACGCCTCCCGCACCCGGTCGGACGTCGGGCGGGTGCCCCGCGGCGGCACTTGCAGCCTGCGGCCACCGGCGGCGCCCGCGACAATCCTGGTCACCGGCTCATCGTCCCACCATCAGCGCCTGCCACCACCCGTCCACCGCCGGCGGCTGCGCCACGTCGACCCGTTCTCCGGGCCGCGGCACCGCCAACGGCACGTCGTGCGCCTTCGCCTCGCGCCAAACCCGGTCCACCGGCTCGGACCACTCGTGGAACGCCAGGTTGAACGTCGCCCAGTGCACGGGGATCAACAGGCCACCCCGCACGTCCCGGTGCGCCGCCACGCCCTCTTCCGGCGTCATGTGGATGTCCGGCCAGCCTGGACCGTACGCACCGATCTGGATCAGCGAGGCGTCGAACGGCCCGTGCGCCTCACCGATCCTCTTGTAACCGTCGAAGTAGCCGGTGTCACCGCTGTAGTAGACGCGGTGTCGCGGACCCTTCAACACCCACGACGCCCACAACGTGTTGTCCCGCTGGAAGCCCCGCCCGGAGAAGTGCTGCGCCTCCGTGGCCACCAACGTGACGCCGGCCACCTCGTACGACTCGTCCCAGTCCAGCTCCACGATCCGGTACTCGGGCACGTGCCACCGCCGCAGGTGCGCCCCGATCCCGAGCGGCACCACGAACACCGCGTCCGTGTCCCGTTCCAGCGCCCGCACCGTCGGCAGGTCGAGGTGGTCGTAGTGGTCGTGCGAGATCACCACCGCGTCCACCCTCCCCACCTCGTGCAGCTCATGCGGAACCGGGTGCAACCGCCGAGGACCGACCACCGGCGACGGCGAACACCGGTCACTCCACACGGGGTCGATCAACACCCGCGCCCCGTCGATCTCGACCAACGTCGACGCGTGCCCGTACCAAGTGATGTGCAACCCGTCCACGGCCTCCGGAACGGCCGGCACCAACGGCACCTCCCCCACCGGCCGCCGCTGCTGCCCACCGAAGAACATCTCCCGCAACGTCCCAGCGGCCCCTTCGGGCATCGTCCGCGTCG
The DNA here is from genome assembly GCF_003014735.1 of Saccharothrix carnea. Taxonomy (GTDB): domain Bacteria; phylum Actinomycetota; class Actinomycetes; order Mycobacteriales; family Pseudonocardiaceae; genus Actinosynnema; species Actinosynnema carneum. Next base: position 457,751 of record NZ_PYAX01000001.1, read on the forward strand.
GCGAGCCGTTGTGGAACTTCCCATCGCGATACCGAGGCGACCGCCGCACCCGCTCCCCGTCAGGCTTCCCACCCAACGCCAACGGCACATCCCGCGCCGCCCAGGCGACAGCACCAGCCGAAAGAGCGAACAACGCAGCGGCAACCTTCTTCATGCCACCACCAACGCCAACCCGGACTCCCCGGTTCCCCCGAACGCCCGATGTGGCCCCCACCACCACCCGAGCGCAGAACTCAGGCGCCCTGAACGTACGACTCACGCGCTCCGAACGTACGACTCTCGCGTCCTGAGCGTTCAACTCACCCGTCCCGAACGTAGGACACGCGGGACCTGAGCGTTCGACACGCGCGACCCGAGCGTTCGACTCGCGGGACCTGAACGTTCGATACGCGGGACCACAACGGACCCGCAGCCAGCCCACCGAGGCCCGATTTGACATGGGTTCGGGTGCTTTAGGCTGGTCGAAGCCGGAGTGCCCGTACGGGCCCCATGTCAAATCGAGCCGGACCCAACCACCGAGCCGGACCCAACCACCGAGCCGGGCCGAACCACCAAGCCCGGCCCCACCTCACTCCAGCACGATCAGCAGATCCCCACCCTCGACCTGCTGCACCCCACGCACGGCCAACCGCTTGACCCGCCCCGCCTTGGGCGCGGTGATCGCCGCCTCCATCTTCATCGCCTCGATGGTGGCGATCGTCTGACCGGCCTCGACCACGTCGTCCTCGGCCACGCTGGGCGTCACCACCCCGGCGAACGGCGCCGCGACGTGCCCCGGGTTGCCCCGATCCGCCTTCTCCGCCACCGGCACCTCGGCCGCGATCGACCGGTCACGCACCTGGATCGGCCGCAACTGCCCGTTCAACGTCGCCATCACCGTGCGGATACCGCGCTCGTCCGCCTCACCGATGGCTTCCAACCCGATCAGCAGCCGCACACCGGGCTCCAGGTCGACCTGGTACTCCTCGCCGGGCTTGAGCCCGTAGAAGAAGTCCTTGCTCCCGAGCACGCTCGTGTCGCCGTACGCCTCGCGGTGCGCCAGGAACTCCTTCGTGGGCGCCGGGAACAGCAACCGGTTGAGCGTCGCCCGCCGGTCGGTCTCCAGCCCCTTCACGTCCTCGTCCGTCAGCTCCGCCACGCCCTTGGGCGCGGCCCGCCCCTGCAACGCCTTGCTCCGGAACGGCTCCGGCCACCCGCCGGGCGGGTCGCCCAGCTCACCGTGCAGGAACCCGATCACCGAGGCCGGGATGTCGAACCGACCCGGGTCCGCCTCGAACTCCTTCGGCGACACACCCGCTCCGACCAGGTGCAACGCCAGGTCGCCGACCACCTTGGACGACGGCGTCACCTTCACCAGCCGTCCGAGCATCCGGTCGGCCGCCGCGTACATGGCCTCGATCTCCTCGAACTTCTGCCCGAGCCCGAGCGCGACCGCCTGGGTCCGCAGGTTCGACAGCTGCCCACCGGGGATCTCGTGCGAGTAGACCCGACCGGTCGGACCGGGGATGCCCGACTCGAACGGCGCGTAGACCTTGCGCACCGACTCCCAGTACGGCTCCAGGTCGCACACCGCCCGCAGGTCCAGCCCTGTCGACCGGTCCGTGTAGTCGGTCGCCGCCACGATGGCCGAAAGCGGCGGCTGCGAGGTCGTGCCCGCCATCGACGCCACCGCGCCGTCCACCGCGTCCACACCGGACTGGATGGCCGCCAGGTAGGTGGCCAGCTGCCCACCCGCCGTGTCGTGCGTGTGCAGGTGGACCGGCAGGTCGAATTCCTTGCGCAACGCCGTCACCAGGCGTGCCGCCGCCGGCGGGCGCAGCAGGCCGGCCATGTCCTTCACCGCGAGCACGTGCGCGCCGGCGCCGACGATCTGCTCGGCCAGCTTCAGGTAGTAGTCGAGCGTGTAGATCCGCTCGTCCGGGTTCGACAGGTCGGCGGTGTAGCACAGGCACACCTCCGCGACCGCCGTGCCCGTCTCCCGCACCGCCTCGATCGCCGGCCGCATCTGCTCGACGTCGTTCAACGCGTCGAAGATCCGGAAGATGTCGATACCCGTCTTCGTCGCCTCGTCGACGAACGCGCTGGTCACAGCCTCGGGGTACGGGGTGTAGCCCACCGTGTTCCGACCGCGCAGCAGCATCTGCAGCGTGATGTTCGGCACCGCTTCGCGCAACGACGCCAGCCGCTCCCACGGGTCCTCCGCGAGGAACCGCAGCGCCACGTCGTACGTCGCACCGCCCCACGCCTCCAGCGACAGCAGCTGCGGCGCCATCCGCGCCACGTGCGGCGCCACCGCCAGCAGGTCCTTCGTCCGGACCCGCGTCGCCAGCAGCGACTGGTGCGCGTCCCGGAACGTCGTGTCCGTGACGGCCAGCGCCTTGCTCTCCCGCAGCCAGCGGGCGAAGCCCTCCGGTCCCAGCTCGTCCAGCTTCTGCTTCGACCCGGCCGGCGGCTCGGCGTTGAGGTCGACCGCCGGCAGCTTCACCTTCGGGTCCACAGCGGACGGACGCGGGCCGTTCGGCTTGTTGACCGTCACGTCCGCCAGGTAGGTCAGCATCCGGGTGCCGCGGTCGGCGGAGTGCCGCGCCGTCAGCAGGTGCGGGCGCTTCTCGATGAACGACGTCGTGACGCGGCCCTCGTAGAAGTCCGGGTCGTCGAGCACCGCCTGGATGAACGGGATGTTCGTGGACACGCCCCGGATGCGGAACTCCGCCACCGCGCGCCGCGCACGCGCCACCGCGGCCGAGAACGTGCGACCGCGGCAGGTCAGCTTGACCAGCATCGAGTCGAAGTGGGCGCCGATGACCGTGCCCGCGCCGGTCGTGCCGCCGTCCAGCCGGATGCCCGAGCCGCCCGGCGAGCGGTAGGCGCTGATCATGCCGGTGTCGGGGCGGAAGCCGTTGGCCGGGTCCTCGGTCGTGATGCGGCACTGCAGGGCGGCGCCGCGCAGCTGCACGGTCTCCTGGCTCAGGCCGAGGTCGTCCAGGTTCTCGCCGCTCGCGATGCGCATCTGCGACTGCACCAGGTCCACGTCGGTGACCTCTTCGGTGACCGTGTGCTCGACCTGGATGCGGGGGTTCATCTCGATGAAGACGTAGTTGCCGTTCGGGTCGAGCAGGAACTCGACGGTGCCGGCGTTGCGGTAGCCGATGTGCCGGGCGAACTTGACCGCGTCGTTGCAGATCCGGTCGCGCAGCTCCGGCGAGAGGTTCGGCGCGGGCGCGATCTCGATGACCTTCTGGTGCCGGCGCTGGACCGAGCAGTCGCGCTCGAACAGGTGCATCACGTTGCCCTCGCCGTCGGCGAGGATCTGCACCTCGATGTGCCGCGGCTCGACCACGGCCTGCTCCAGGAACACCGTCGGGTCGCCGAACGCCGACTCCGCCTCGCGGGACGCGGCTTCCAGGGCCTCCCTCAGCGCGGCGGGCTCCTCAACGCGCCGCATGCCACGCCCGCCACCACCCGCCACGGCCTTCACGAACACCGGGAACGCGATGTCCTCGGCCGCGCGCACCAGGGCTTCGACATCGCTCGACGGCTCGCTGGACTTGAGCACCGGGAGGCCGGCTTCCCGGGCCGCGGCGATGGCGCGTGCCTTGTTGCCGGTCAGCTCGAGGACATCGGACGGCGGGCCGACGAACGTGATGCCCGCGTCCGCGCAGGCCTTGGCCAGCTCGGGGTTCTCCGACAGGAAGCCGTAGCCGGGGTAGACCGCGTCGGCGCCCGCCTTGCGGGCCGCCTTGATGATCTCCTCGACGGACAGGTAGGCCCGGACGGGGTGACCGGGCTCGCCGATCTCGTACGACTCGTCGGCCTTCAGGCGGTGCAGGGAGTTGCGGTCCTCGTGGGGGAAGACGGCAACCGTGCCGGCGCCCAGTTCGTAGGCAGCGCGAAAGGCCCGGATCGCGATCTCGCCGCGGTTGGCGACAAGAACCTTGCGGAACATGCGGCGTTCCCTCCCGGTTACTCGGCGAGTCCCGCCCGAGGAGGGCGGGACTCGATGAATCAAGGCACGCTACCGTGCGCTTCCCGCCCCTCGGGAGTTCCATCTCACGTGACGGACGTCATCGTGATCGTTCACTCACCCGGTCAAGGCAGGCGCGACCTGGGATCACGCCCCGGGATTCTCTCCTGCGCGGTCTCCTCGCGCAGCCCCCGGGAGCACGGCACGCGGGCGGCGGATTGACGGTCTCCTCCACATCGCCCTACCGCACCACTCGCCAAACGCGATTAACCCCACACGGTGGATCACCGACTCGTTACGGTGCGTTCGCTGCATCGGGTGACTACGCCCCGCGACTTCTCGGTAGGGTTGGCCCATGGCCGGGGCTGAAGGGACTGGGCAGCCTGCTGCCCGCACCCATTTCGACGTCGTACTGCGCGGGTACAACCAGCGCCAGGTGAACGAGCGGGTGACGCGGCTCGAGTTCGACCTCAAGAACTCGAACCGGGCCCGGGAGGCGGCGTCGGCCCAGGTCGCCGAGCTGAGCAAGCTGCTCAACTCCACCCGCGCCGAGCTCGACAAGGTCAAGTCCCAGCTCGGCAAGCTGGCCACCAGCCCGGCCAGCGCGTCCAACGTCACCGAGCGCGTGCGCGTGATGATGACGTTGGCCGAGGAGGAGATCGCCGACATCCGCAAGGCCGCGCTGGACGAGGCGAACGCGACCCGCGCCAAGGCCGAGCGGGCCGCGGCCGAGGGCAAGGCGGCGCACCAGCGGGCGATGGGTGAGCTGGAGGACCGGCGGCGGCAGCTGGAGGCGGCCCACCAGCAGCGCACCACCGAGCTGGAGCGGCAGCACGACGAGCGGCGCACCGAGCTGGAGCGCTCCCACGAGGAGCTGCGGGCCAAGCTGACCGCCGAGCACGAGGCGTTGCTGGCCGAGACCCGCGCCGACCGCGAGCGGCTGACCGAGGAGTTCGAGGCGAAGACCGCGGCGCTGGAGGCCAGGCGGGTCGAGCTGGAGCAGAAGTACAAGGGCTACCACGACGACCTCGACAAGGAGTACGACGAGCTGCGCACCAAGCTCCGCAAGGAGCACGAGGTGCACGTGGTGGAAGCGAAGGCCGAGGCCGCGAAGCTCCTCGAAGCCGCCCGCGCCGAGGCCGCCGAGCTGCGCTCCGAGACCGAGAAGCAGGTCGCCGAGCTGGAGTCCGAGGCGCTGGCCAAGGTCGAGAAGACCATCACCGAAGCCAACGCCCAGGCCGAGAAGACGATCACCGACGCCAACGCCCAGGCCGAGAAGACGATCGGCGACGCGAACGCCCGGGCCGAGAAGACCGTCACCGAGGCGGACGCCCACGCCGACCGCCGCACCACCGCGGCCGACGAGAAGCTGGCCGAGCTGCACCGCGTGCATCGCGCCTTGAGCGAGCAGTTCGCCGCCGCGCAGGAAGCGGTGTCCCGGGCGGTGGCCGGCCTCACGCCGCTGGACGAGGAGGCGGCCCAGGACAAGGCGGCCGACGACGCGCCCGCATCCCCGAAGCACGCAGGGACCACCGACCGTCCCGCCGCCCCGGCTGCCGCCCCTGCCCCGGCTGCCGCCGCCGACGACGCGCCGACCAAACCGGCGACCGCCAAGCCCGTGCCGCCCAAGCCCGCGGCCAAGTCCGCCGGCAAGGCGAAGGACGTCCCCGCGTCCGAGCAGCCGACCACCCAGCTGCCGGTCCCGAAGGGCAGGCAGCCCAAGTAGGACCGACCCCGCCCTACCGGACCGTCCGCCTACTGGGGCAACTGGTCGGCCGGCACGACCTCGGCCTGGGCGGGCACGGTGATCCCGACCGGCTCACCCCATCCCCGGAACCGGGTCGTGGACTGCTTGACGACCTTGCCGTCCAGCTCGAACCGGTACTCGGCCCGCACGGGCGCGCTCGTGCCGTCCACCCACACCGTCGCGGAGATCTTCACCCCGTACTCGGCCAGCTGGGTGTGCTGCAGCTGGATGTCCTGGTCCTCGATGACCTTGGCCATCTTCAACGCGTCCACCACCAGGTCGTACCGCGTCACCGGCACCCCGTCCACCTGCTCCGACGACCGGCCGACGATCAGCGCCGCCCGCGGCTGCACGTAGTCCAGCTCGGCGCCGACCGTCGCGCTCGGCCCGAAGCCGCGCAGCAACGCCGACACCTCGCCGCCGCTCGCCGCCGGGTAGTAGCCCCACTTCTTCCCGGCGGGCATCGGCGCGCCCTCAACCTGCACGTACGTGCCGTCGCGGACGACCACCAACGCGATCTTCTTGGGCTGACCGCCGGTCGACACGTCCATCGTCATCGACGCGGTCACGCCGTCCGCGTCCTGCCGCACCACGCCGTCGACGACGTTGCGCACCTCGGTGGCCTGCCCGTCCGAGGCGAACCCCTCGGTGTGGAACGTCGCCGTCCCCAGCTCGGCCCGCCGCTGCTCGATGCGCTCGGCGAGCACCGCGAGATCGCCCTTGGGCAGCGAGGACGTGGTCGGGGCCTGATCGGCGGCCGGCGCGGCCGTGCAGGCCGCGAGCACCAGCGGAACCAGGACGAGCAGGAATCGGGGCACAAGCCAGGGTAACCGGGCGCCGTCGACCCCCGGCGCCCCCGGCCCGCGCCTACGCCTTCTCCAAGTACTCCGCGCGCTCGTCGTCCAGCAGACCCGCCACCAGCCCGGCCAGCCCGGGGTTCGCGGTCAGCTCCGGGTCCGCCTCCACGACCTCCTGCGCGACCACCCGCGCCTCGGCGATCACGTCCTCGTCGCGCAGCAGCGACAGCATCTTCAGCCCCGACCGCTTGCCGGACTGGGCCGCACCGAGGATGTCGCCCTCACGGCGCAGCTCCAGGTCCAGCTGCGCCAGCTCGAAACCGTCCAGAGTGGACTCGACCGCGCGCAGCCGCTCCATCGTGGACGTGCCGTCCGGCATCTCGGTCACCAGCAGGCACAGCCCCGGCGCGCTGCCCCGGCCGACCCGCCCGCGCAGCTGGTGCAGCTGGCTCACGCCGAACCGGTCCGCGTCCATGATCACCATGACGGTGGCGTTCGGCACGTTCACGCCGACCTCGACCACGGTCGTGGCGACGAGCACCTGCACCTCGTTCGCCGCGAACGCCCGCATCACGGCGTCCTTGTCGTCCGGCGCCATCCGGCCGTGCAGGATGTCGATCCGCAGCCCGCGCAACGGCCCCTCGGCCAGCTTGTTCGCCACGTCCACCACCGCGAGCGGCGGCCGGCGGTCGCTGCCGTCGTCCTTGCCGGACTCCTTCGGCGGCGTCTCCGCGTCGTCCTCCGCCGCACCGTCACCGATGCGCGGGCACACCACGTACACCTGGTGCCCCTTGCCGACCTCTTCGTGGATCCGCTGCCACGCCCGGTCCAGCCACCCCGGCTTCGACGCCACCGGCACCACGGACGTGCTGATCGGCGAACGCCCCTGCGGCAGTTCGCGCAGCGCGGACACCTCCAGGTCGCCGTACACCGTCATCGCCACCGTGCGCGGGATCGGCGTGGCCGTCATCACCAGCACGTGCGGTGTCGACCCACCCGCGCGCCCGCTCAGCGCGGCCCGCTGCTCCACGCCGAACCGGTGCTGCTCGTCCACCACGACCAGCCCCAGGTCGGCGAACTCCACCTTGTCCTGGATCAACGCGTGCGTGCCGACCACGATCCCGGCCTCGCCGGACACGATCTCCAGCAACGCCCGCTTCCGCGCCGCCGCCGGCATCGACCCGGTCAGCAACGTCACCCGCGTCGCGTGCTCGGCACCGCCCAGCTCACCGGCCTGCCCCAGATCACCCAACAGCTCCCGCAACGACCGGGCGTGCTGCGCCGCCAGCACCTCGGTCGGCGCCAACATCGCCGCCTGCCGCCCGACGTCCACGACCTGCAACATTGCCCTCAACGCCACAATCGTCTTGCCCGAGCCGACCTCCCCTTGGAGCAGCCGGTTCATCGGGTGCTCGCCGGACAGGTCGCGGGCGATCTGCTCGCCCACCTCGCGCTGCCCCGCCGTCAGCTCGAACGGCAGTCGGGCGTCGAACGCCTCCCGCACCAGAGCGGGCCGGGGCGGGCACGCGGGCGCGGGGCGGGCTGTCGCCGAACGGCGGCGTTGCGCCAGGGCGAGCTGCACCGCCAGCGCCTCGTCCCACTTCAGCCGCTGCTGGGCGATGGTGATCGCGGCCCAGCCGTCCGGCCGGTGGATGTGCCGCAGCGCCTGCTCCAAGCCGATCAGGCCGCGTTCGGCGCGCAGCGGCTCCGGCAGCGGGTCCTCGGTCACCCCGTCCCACACCGCGAGCACCTGCTCGACGCAGTTGGAGACGTTCCACGACTGGATGCCCTGCGCCGCTGGGTAGACCGGGATCAACGCGCCGGCGAAGTCCGCCGCCGCGACGTCCTCCCCGTCCAGCACCTGGTAGTCGGGGTGGGCGAGCTGGAGCTTGCCGTTGAACATGCCGACCTTGCCCGCGAACATCGCCTCGCGCCCCGGCAGCAGCTCCCGCTCGACCTTGCGCGAGCCGCGACCGAAGAACACCAGGTGCAGGTCGCTGGTGCCATCGGTGATCACGGCCTCCAGCAGCTCGCCGCTGCGCGACTTCATCCGCCGCTGCCGCGCGCTCTTCACCCGCGCCTGCACGGTGACGTGCTCGCCCAGCTCCAGCCCGGCGATCTCGGTCAGCTTGCCGCGCTCGTCGTACCGGCGCGGGTAGTGGCGCAGCAGCTCGCCCACGGTGGTCAGGCCGAGGCCCGCCTCCAGCGCGTCGGCGCTCTTCTTGCCGAGCACCGACACCAGCTTCTCGTCGAAGGTCGTCATCGCGGCCTATTCAACTACTCCACACCGACAGTGAGCAGGGCGTCACGCTGCCCACCCCGGTAAGCGGCCAGCTCGACCTCCGGGTGGACGACGCGCAGGTGATCTTCCAGCACCCGCTCGACGCCGTCCGGGGCGGCCCGCCCCAACAGCACGGTGACCAGCTCGCCGCCGCTGGCGAGCATCCGGTCGACCAGTCGGCACGCCAGCGCGCCGACGTCGGCGTCCCCGGGCTCGATCACCACGACCTCGCCGTCCACCATGCCGAGCAGGTCACCGGGACGGCACCGGCCGACCCACGTGATCGCCTCCCGGTCGGACACCGCGACCTCGCCGCGCCTGGTCGCCGCCGCGGCCTCCGCCATCGCGACCACGTCGTCACCGGCACGCCGGGACGGCGAGTGCACGGCCAGTGCCGCCAACGCCTGCACCGGCGAGAACGTCGGCACCACCACGACGTCCTGACCCGCGGCGACGGCCTGCGTGACGGCGTCGTCCAGCGGTTCGCGCCACTTCGGGTCGCCGGGCAGCACGGTCACCTGCCGCGCCCGCGTGCTCACCACCACGGCCAGCAGGTCGGCGGCCGTCACCTCGTCACCGGGCTCGAACACCGCCGCGCCCTCGGACCGGAACAGCTCGACCGCGCCCTCGCCCTCGACCAGCACGACGATCGCCCGGTCGCGCACGAACCGGGGCGCCTGGGCGGCGATCTGGTCGGCGAACCTGGCCACCGTGATCCGGTGCGGCCGACCCGCCCGGACGCCCGCCTCGACGGCCGCGCCGATGTCGTTGCAGTGCACGTGCACGGTCCACAGGCCGGCGCCGTCGCCGACCACGGACACGCAGTCGCCGACGGCCGTCAGCTCGTCCTTCAGCGCCTCCGCGTCGGGCGTGCCGTCCAGCAGGTACATGACCTCGTACTCGTACTCGGACGACCCGGCCTCGCGCGCCGTCGTGAGCGCGTCGCGCGGCACCGTGACGACGGCCGGCACCTCTTCGACCTCCCGCCCGGTGATCACCGCCGCCAACGTGTCCAGCAGCACCACCAGCCCGCGCCCGCCCGCGTCGACCACACCGGCCTTGGCCAGCACCGCCAGCTGGCGCGGTGTGTTCGCCAACGCCTCGGCACCGGCCTTCGCCGCGACCGTGACCACCTCGTCCAGGTCGTCGGACGTGCAGTCGCGGGCCGCCTCGGCCGCCGCGCGCAGCACCGACAGCACCGTGCCCGCCACCGGCTCGGAGACGGCGGCGGTGGCCAGTTCGTCGGCCCGCCACAACGCCCGCCGCAGCGACGCGCCGGACGCCGTCGACGCCCCTTGCGCCGCCTCCGCCAGGCCGCGCAGCACCTGCGACAGGATCACCCCGGAGTTGCCGCGCGCACCGGCCAGCGCACCGCGCGCCAGTGCTCCCAACGCCGCCCCGACAGTGTCCACGGGTGTCCTGAGCAGCGCGTCCAACGCCGAGCGCATCGTCTGGAGCAGGTTCGTCCCGGTGTCGCCGTCCGGCACGGGGAACACGTTGATGCGGTCGATGTCCTCCCGGTTGGCGTCCAGGGACCGCACGCAGGCGTCTGCCCACTGACGCACCGCGACCGCATCGAGAGCCTGCATGCCGGCGAGGGTATTCGCACCCGGTTTGGAAGCCGAACGCGCCACCGGCTACCCTGTCTGGGTTGCCATGCCCGGCTGAGGCTTGTGCACGCTTGCGCGCCCGCCGGGGCGTGAGTACCGCTGAAGAAACCTTAAGGAGTGGCTGACGTGGCTGCCGTGTGCGACGTCTGTGGCAAGGGGCCGGGCTTCGGCAAGTCGGTCTCGCACTCCCACCGGCGCACCAACCGCCGGTGGAACCCGAACATTCAGACCGTGCGCGCGAAGGTTTCTTCTTCGACGCGGCAGCGGCTGAACGTGTGCACCTCGTGCCTGAAGGCGGGCAAGGTGGTGCGCGGCTGACGACCCGCGCCTGAATGAGCTTGTCGAAGGCCCCTGGGACTCGTTCCCGGGGGCCTTCCGGCGTGCGGAGGAACCTCCGGGCTCAGGTGGGGAGGACCTCGACGCCCCAGTCGGCCGCCCACCGGCCGTCACGGAAGCCCAGCGCCGCCCTGCACTTGTACGTGTCGCCGTCGCACCACACGCCGGTGACCGGAACGGGGTCCTTGGTGGTCGGCTCGGCCACCGCCGAACCCGCGGACACCAGGGCCGAGGCCGCCGCGAGGAGCGCGACGAGTGCTGTCTTGAGTCTCATGTGCTCGACGTTCGCAGCGCGAGTCGACGCCGGACAGGTCGGTCATCCCGTGGGGCAGGCGGACTACCTGCCAGTATGACAGTGTGCAAGCCTGGGTGTCACCCAACGTGACGTTGACTAGGGCAGCTTCCAGTCGACCGGCTCAGCGCCCTGCTTGACCAGCAGCTCGTTCGCCTTGCTGAACGGCCGCGAGCCGAAGAAGCCGCCCGCCGCCGACAACGGGCTCGGGTGCACCGACTCGACGCAGCGGTCGGCGCCCAGCAGCGGCTTGAGGGCACGTGCCTGGCTGCCCCACAGGATCGCAACCAGCGGCGCGTCCCGCTCGGCCAGCGCCTTGATCGCCTGCTCGGTCACCGGCTCCCAGCCCTTGTTGCGGTGGGAGTTCGACTTGCCCGGCTGCACCGTCAGCGCGCGGTTGAGCAGCAGCACGCCACGCTCGGTCCACGGGGTCAGGTCGCCGTTGGACGGCTTGGGGTGTCCCAGGTCGGACATGTACTCGGTGTAGATGTTGACCAGGCTCTTCGGGATCGGCCGGGTCTCCGGCGACACCGAGAAGCTCAAGCCGACCGCGTGTCCCGGCGTCGGGTACGGGTCCTGGCCGACGATCAGCACCCGCACCGAGTGGAAGGGCTGTTGGAACGCCCGCAGCACGTTCTCCCCGGCGGGCAGGTAGGTCCGCCCGGCGGCCACCTCCGCCCGCAGGAACTCGCCCATCGCGGCGATGCGATCGGCCACGGGCGCGAGTGCCGCGGCCCAGCCGGCTTCCATGATCTCCTCAAGCGGACGTGCCACGGCGGGACCCTATCTCAGTCCAGGCGCCGCAGTTCCTTGCGGTAGGTCAAGATGTTGCGCACGTACTTGTCCACCGCGAACTGCCAGGCGCCGTCCGGCACGACGTAACCCTCGCGCACCTTGGCGGGCACCCCGAGCGCCATCGAGCGCGCCGGCACGTGCCCCTCGAACGACACCACCGCGCCCGCGCCGACGATCGCGCCGGTCTCCACCACGGACCCGTTGAGCACCACCGATCCCGAGGCGATCAGGCACCGGTCGGCGATGGTCGCGCCCTCGATGTGCACGTTGTGCCCGACGACGCACTCCGCGCCGATCAACGTCGGGTGCACCTCCGTGCAGTGCACGACCGTGCCGTCCTGGATCGAGGTCCGCGCGCCGACCTCGATGCGCCCGTAGTCACCGCGCAGCACGGCCTGCGGCCACACCGACGCGTGCGCGCCGATCCGCACGTCGCCGATCACCGTCGCGTCGGGGTGCACGTAGGCGTCCGGGTGGATCACCGGCTCGAAGTCACCCAACGCGTAGATCGCCATCGCGGTACCTCCCGGGGGTCCTCTACAGATCCTTCGCGAAGCAAAGGCTCTCCGGATGATGCCGGTAGACGCCGAAGTTGTCGATGCGCACGTATCCATTGGACTGGTAGAGCCCGATCGCCTCCGGTTGGCGCAACCCGGTCTCCAGCACCATCCGCCGGCGCCCGGCCGCCCGCGCCGCCGTCTCCAGCGACGCGAGCACGAGCCGGGCCAGGCCGCGCCCGCGCACGGCCTCCGCCACGTACATGCGCTTGATCTCGGCGTCACCGGGGCGCAGCGAGTGCTCGGCCACGTCGTGCGCGCGCCACCCGCCGCACGCCACCGGTCCGCCGTCGAGGTAGCCGACCACGAAGTGGCCCAACGGCGCGGCGAACTCCGCGGGGTCGACCGGCGTGACGTCGATCTCGCCGTAGCGGTCCAGGTAGACCTGCTGGATGTCGAAGATCAGCTTCACCGAGTCTGGATGGTCATACGCAAGCGTGCATAGTTCCACATCCCGCAGGTTACCTACCGCCAGTGCTCCCAGCCAGGGGGTTTCTCGTACGCCCGGCCGTCGACGGTGACGCCGCTGCCGTGCCGGACCGTGCCGATGGTGCGCCAGCCCTCGGGCACGGCCGCGGGCTCCGGGAACGTCGCGGCCAGCGCGTGGTCCTCGCCACCGGTCAGCGCCCAGTGCCTGGCGTCCGCGCCGAGCGCCGCGGCGACGTCGATCAGCCGCGGGTGCACCTCCAGCAGCTCGGTGCGGATGTCGATGCCGATGCCCGACTCGTCCGCGATGTGCCCCAGGTCGGCCAGCAGGCCGTCCGACACGTCGATCATCGCGGTCGCGCCGGCGGCGGCGGCCTGGGGGCCGGCGGCGTAAGGCGGTTCGGGGTTCCGCTGGGCGCCGACGACCGCGACCGGCGAGCGGAACCCGCGCTGCAGCACGGCCAACCCGCCCGCGGCCCAGCCGAGCCGTCCGCAGACCGCCACGACATCGCCCACTTGCGCGCCCGAACGGGTGACTGGCTCCAAACCACCCATGTCACCCATCGCGGTAACGGAAATCACCAGTGTCGCGGACGACACCATGTCGCCGCCCACCACACCGGCACCCGCGACGGTCGCCTCCTGCCACAGCCCGGCGGTGATCCCCTCGACCACGGCGGACGGCGTGTCGGACGGGCAGGCGAGACCGATCAGCAAGGCGGTCGGCATCGCGCCCATGGCCACCACGTCGGCCAGGTTCACCGCCGCCGCCTTGCGTCCCACCTGCTCGGGAGACGACCAGTCGAGTCTGAAGTGGACACCTTCGACCAGCACGTCGGTGGAGACCACCACCCGGCCGTCGGGCGCCGCGACGACAGCCGCGTCGTCACCCGGCCCGAGCAGGGTGGTGGGCGGCTGCGTCCGACCTGCCGTCACCCGGCGGATGAGACCGAACTCACCCACCTCAGCGACCGTGTCCGCGTTCCGCGGCGGCTCCGGACGCAAGATTGCCTCCCGTTCTGAGCATTCGGAACCCCGACTGGGGTACGTTGCTGTGCACGTTCCTACCCCGACCTAACCTGTCGCGACGAAGGGGCACGCCGTGGTGCACGCATACATCCTCATCCAGACCGAGGTCGGGAAGGCAGCCGCCGTTGCGGCGGAGATCTCCGGCATCCCCGGTGTGGCCACCGCGGAAGACGTCACCGGACCGTACGACGTCATCGTCCGCGCCGAGGCCGACACCGTCGACCAGCTGGCGCAGCTGGTGGTCGCCCGCATCCAGAACGTGGAAGGCATCACGCGAACGCTGACCTGCCCGGTGGTCCACCTGTAGGCACGTGCTGTCATAGCCGCGTGGCACAGGAACCGGAACGCACCTCGCCGCTCCCCCGCCCACTGCTCGCGTTGGCCATCGGGCTGACGGCGCTGCTCGCGGTAGGCGTCGCCGCCGCGGGCTTGTTCCTCGGTGGCGGGGACGACGAGCCTGCCGTCCACACCGGCCCCGTGGCGCTGGTGCCGTTGCCCGCGCCGGAGGCCGAGTCGGACGAGTGCAAGACGCTGCTCGGCGCGCTGCCGGCGGAGCTGGTGTCCAACGGGGTCCCGTTGCCGCGTCGCGAGCTGGCGGCACCCGCACCGGCGGGCGCGTCGGCGTGGGGTGATCCGCGGCACGAGCCCGTGGTGCTGCGGTGCGGGCTGGACCGTCCCGGTGACCTCACCACGACCTCCGTGCTGCGCATGATCTCCGAGGTGGAGTGGCTGGAGGTGGCCGAGGGCGGTTCGGCCACCTGGTACGTGGTGGACCGGCCGGTGTACGTGGCGCTGACCGTGCCGTCCGACGCGGGCACGGGGCCCCTGCAGGACATCTCGGCCACGATCCGCGGCACCCTGGCCAAGAGCCCCGTCGACACCACGGGCTAGCCGCTAGCGCAGCCCCGTGCCCCGGGCGATCGCGGTCTCGATCAGCGTGGTCAGCAGCGCCGGGTAGTCCACGCCCGTCTCGGCCCACATCCGCGGGTACATCGAGATCGGCGTGAAGCCGGGCATGGTGTTGACCTCGTTGACGACCAGCTCGTCGTAGTCGGTGACGAAGAAGTCGACCCGGGCCAGGCCCTGGCAGTCCAGCGCGCGGAACGCGGCGACGGCCATCTCGCGCAGGTCGCGGGTGACGTGCTCGTCCAGCTTGGCCGGGATGTCGAACTCGCACACGTCGTCGAGGTACTTGGCGTCGAAGTCGTACCAGTCGACCTCGCCGCCGACGATGCGCAGCTCGGCGGGCAGCGACGCCTCGACGCGGCCGTCCGGGAACTCCAGCACGCCGCACTCGACCTCGCGGCCGGACACGGCGGCCTCGATGATCACCTTCGGGTCCGTCTTGCGCGCCAACGCGATCGCGCTGTCCAGGTGCGCCCAGTCGACGACCTTCGAGATGCCCACCGACGACCCGGCGCGCGTGGGCTTGACGAAGACGGGCAGCCCCAGCCGCTCCCGGTCCTCGTCCGCCAGCGTCTCCTGGTCGCGCCGCAGCACGGCGAACTCGCCGACCGGCAGGCCCGCGCCCTTGAGCAGGCGCTTGGTGAACTCCTTGTCCATGGCGACGGCGCTGGCCAGCACACCCGGTCCCACGTAGGGGATGTCGGCCAGTTCGAGCAGGCCCTGGATGGTGCCGTCCTCGCCCCACGCGCCGTGCAGCACGGGGAACACGACCTCCACGTCGGCCAGCACCTCGGTGGGCGCCACCGGCACCAGTTCGCTGCCGGACACGGGGACCAGCGCGTTGACGGTGGGCAGCTGCCGGTCCCGCACTTCGAGCGCCTTGGTGTCGTCCGCGCCGATCACCCACGCGCCCGCTTCGGTGATGCCGACCGGCACGACGTCGAACCGGTCCCGGTCGAGGTGGGGCAGGACACTACCGGCGGACAGGCAGGAGATCGTGTGCTCGCTGCTTCGCCCGCCGAACACCACGGCGACCTTGGTCTTGCGCTGTGTCATGGCTCGGACCCTACCCGGATGGCGTAACCCGCCACCGTCACCGCACACCCCGGCGTTGAACTCAGGGGCCCTGAACGCAGGACTCTCGCGGTCTGAACGCAGGACTCTCGCGAGAGTCCTGCGTTCACGCCGCGAGTGTCCTGCGTTCGGATCACCCGAGTTGAGCGTTCAGGACGGCTCGGCGTGGGTGGCGAGGATGCGGATCAGGTCCGGGATCGCGGCGGTCAGCTGGTCACGGGAGCAGGCGCTGTAGCCGATCGCGGCGCCGTGCACCTTCGGGCGGGCGGCGTGGTGGCGGGCCAGGCCGTCCAGGCGCAGGCCGCGGTCGTGCGCCTCGGCCAGCACGTCGCGTTCCGCCTGCGCCGAAGGCAGCGGCACGACGATGTGCGCGCCCGCGTCGTCACCCAGCACGGGAACCCCGGCGTCGGCGAAAGCCGCGGACAGCAGCGCACGCCGCTCGGACAGCTCACGCCGCAGCTTGCGCAGGTGCCGCCCGAGGTCGCCGTTGCGCGCCAACTCGACCAGCACCCGCTGCCCCGCCGCGGACGGGCTCGTGCCGGTCCGGTCGCGGTGCGCCATCACCTCGGCGGCGATCGGCTCCGGCGCGACCATCCACCCCGCGCCGAGCGTCGGCGTCAGGATCTTGCTCGTCGTGCCCAGGTGCACCACCACGTCCGGCGCCAACGCCGCCAGCAACGGCAACGGCGCCACGTCGTACCGCAGCTCGCCGTCGTAGTCGTCCTCGACGACCAGCCACCCCTCCGCCCGCGCCCGCTCCACCAGCGCCACCCGCCGCGCCGCCGACATCCGCCCGCCCATCGGGTACTGGTGCGCGGGCGAGCAGTACACCCCCCGCACCCCCGGAGGCACGGCCTCCACCAACAGCCCCTCGGCGTCGACGGGCGCCTGCACGACCTTCACCCCGGCCGACCGCAACGCCCACACCGCCCGCTGGTACCCCGGCTCCTCCACGGCCACCGCGTCACCCGGCCGCAGCACGGCCGACCCCAGCTCCACCAACGCCGCCGTCGTCCCACCCGTGGCCAGCACCAGCTCCTCCCGCAACCCGCCGCGCACCGCCAACCCCCGGTGCCGCAACAGGTGCTCCGCGACCACCGCGCGGTACTCCGGCAGCCCGCCGCGCGCCGGCCGGAACAACGGCTGCACGTCCGCCGCCGCACGCCACGCCCGCCGCCAAGCCGCCCGGTCCAACCCCTCCGCCCACGGCGCACCGGGCGCGAGGTCCACCACGTCCACCGGCACGGCGGGCGCCACCACCGGCCGGGCCCGCGACTTCAACGCGCCCGGCGGCGTGGTCGTCACGTAGGTACCCGACCCGTGCCGTCCGGCGATCCAGCCCTCGGCGTGCAGCTGCTCGTAGGCCGCCGCGGTCACGGTCCGGCTCACGCCGAGCCGCTCGGCCAGCGCCCGGGTCGAGGGCAGCCGGTCACCGCTGCGCAGCCGACCATCGGCCGCCGCCGCGCGCAGGGCGTCCGCGAGCTGCACGGCCAGCGGCTCGGCCGACTCGCGGTCCAACACCACCGCCAGCGCCGTCTCCGCCATAGTGGCCTCCTCAGATCACCGAGAATTGGCACTTGAAGAGGGCCACTTTACCGTAGAGGCTGGTCCCATGACGTTGTCACCCACCGACCGCAGCACCATCAAGCGCGGCCGCATCCGAGCCGTGACCGAACGCGAGGCGCTGCACGCCGTCCTCGACGCCGCCCTCGTCTGCCACCTCGCGGTCGTCGTGGACGACGCGCCGCTCGTGCTGCCCACGGGCTACGGCCGCGACGGCGACACCCTCTACCTGCACGGTTCGACCGGCGCGCGCAGCCTCCGCGAAGCCGCGACCGGCGTGCCGGTGTGCGTCGGCGTCACCATCCTGGACGGTGTCGTCTACGCCCGCTCGGTGTTCGACAACTCGATGAACTACCGCGCCGCCGTCATCCACGGCACCGCCGTCCCGGTCACCGACCCCGACAC
Source organism: Saccharothrix carnea (assembly GCF_003014735.1). Lineage (GTDB taxonomy): Bacteria > Actinomycetota > Actinomycetes > Mycobacteriales > Pseudonocardiaceae > Actinosynnema > Actinosynnema carneum. The sequence goes on from NZ_PYAX01000001.1 coordinate 475,533, forward strand.
CAAGCTGCACGCCCTGCGCGTGCTCACCGAGCACATGGCCCCCGGCTCGTGGGACTACGCCCGGCAGCCGACGCAGAAGGAGCTCGCCGCGACCGCCGTGCTCTCGCTCGACCTCGCCGAGGCCTCGGTGAAGATCCGCAGCGGCCCGCCCGGCGACGAGCCCGAGGACATCGCCGCCAACGCCGTCTGGGCGGGCGTGCTGCCCCTGCGCACGGTGTGGGGCGAGCCCGAGCCGGACCCGGCGCTGGTCGGCGACTGGGACGTCCCGCCGCACGTCACCGCGCGGAGGTAGTGCCCGTCACCGGGTCGAACCGGACCGGACGCACGGTGCGCCCGCCGTCGCGGTACACGTGGATCGTGACGGCGGGGTCGGCGCCGTCGTTGCGCACCTGGTGCACGTACGAGGGGCCGAACACCCGCGACTGACCGGCCACCAGGTGGTGCAGCACCTGGGTCGGGCCCGGGGTGACGACCTCCGTCAGCGAGCCGCTGACCACGGTGAACGCGCCGCTGGTCGCGCCGTGGTCGTGCAGGTCGGCGTGCTGGCCGGGCAACCAGCTCATCAGCCACACCTCCTGCTCCGGTGTCTTGTCGACCAGCGCGGCGAAGCGGGTCTCGGGGTCGTAGCGGAGCAGGTGGGCCCAGCGCTCACGCCGTGCCGCCGTGTCGAGCGCGATCCGCACGGGGTGCAGCGCGGCGTGCGACTGGGGCAGGGCGATGGTGTTCTCCGGAACGGCGAACATGGTTCCTTCTCGGTGCTCGGTGAGAGTGCGGGCGTCAGCAGCCCGCGGGACGCGAGACGATCACCGGGAAGGACAGAGCGCGCTGGCGACCAGGCGCAGGTCGATGTGACCCCGCCCGTCGGTCATGGCGCGAAAAGACATGGTGACGAGGGTGGCAGCCGGCCCGCCGGCACGCAACCCCTCTCACCCACTGGACCCGTCACAGCGCCCCGAGCACGTCCTCGACCAGGTCGGCGGTGTCCTCGCAGCCCGCGGACAGCCGGACCAGCCCCTCGGGCACCGGGTCGCCCCACTGCGCCCGCCGGTCCAGGCTGGTGTGCAGGCCGCCGAAGCTCGTGCTCGCGAACACCAGCCTCGACTTCGCCAGGAACGCCGCCACCGCGTCCGCGCCCGCCAGCTCGAACGTCAGCACCCCGCCGAACCGCCGCATCTGCTTCGCCGCGACCTCGTGCGCGGGGTCCTCCGGCGCACCCGGCCACCGCAGCCCGGTCACCGCCGGGTGGACCTTCAGCACCTCGTACAACGCCGCCGCGTTCGCCGCCTGCCTGCTCAACCGCAGGTCCAACGTGCCCAGGCCGCGGTGCGCCAGCCACGCCTCGAACGGGCCGGGGATCGCCCCACCGGTCGTCCGCGCCGCGCGCACCCGTTCCGCCAGTGCCGCATCCGAAGTGGACACGTGCCCCAACAGGACGTCGCTGTGCCCGGCGAGGGCCTTGGTGTCACTGCTCACCACCGCGTCCGCGCCCAACGACAACGGCTGCTGCCCCAACGGCGTCGCGGTCGTGTTGTCCACCGCGACCAACGCACCCGCCGCGTGCGCCGCCGCCACCAACGCCGTGATGTCGCACACGTCCAGTCCGGGGTTGGACGGCGACTCCAACAGCACCAGCCGCACACCCTCGAACGACGGGTACGGCCCGGCAGTCGGCGTCTCGACGACCTCCACCGGCATCTCCGCGACCAGCGTGCGCGTCAGGTAGTAGCCGTCGCTGGGCAACACCACCACGTCACCGGGCGCGAGCACCACCCGCAGGAACGTCGAGATCGCGGCCATGCCGGACGGGAACAGCACGGTCTCGCCGCCGTCCAACTCGCCCAGCGCCGCCTCCAACGCCCGCCACGTCGGGTTGTGCGCCCGCCCGTACGTGTCGGTGCCGCCCAGGTGGTAGGCCGACGCGAACACGGGCCCCGCCAGGAACGGCTCACCCGGTACCGCCGGCGTCGAGTGCACGACCCGCGTGCCGTCACCCCAGGTCACTGCCGTTCCGCCTTCCGCTCACGCCCGAGCAGCGCCGCCGTCAGCACGCGCGGGTCCAGTCCTTCGTGGCACACCTGGTGCACGCCGTCGGTGATCGGCATGTCCACGCCGATCCGCGCGGCCAGCTCGCGGATCGACGAGCACGACTTCACGCCCTCGGCCACCTGCCCGTGCGCCGCCTCCTGCGCCTGCGCCAACGAGTCGCCGCGCCCCAGCCGCTCCCCGAACGACCGGTTGCGCGACAACGGCGACGCGCACGTGGCCACCAGGTCGCCCAGCCCCGCCAACCCGGCGAACGTCAACGGGTCCGCCCCGAGAGCCGCGCCCAACCGCGCCGTCTCCGCGAGCCCGCGCGTGATGATCGAGGCCATGGTGTTGTCCCCGAACCCCATGCCCGCCGCCATGCCGCACGCCAGCGCGATCACGTTCTTGCACGCACCACCCAGCTCGCAGCCCACCACGTCGACGTTCGTGTACGGCCGGAAGTACGAGTTCGAGCACGCGTGCTGCAACCGCACCGCGCGGTCGTGGTCGGTGCACGCGATGACCGTCGCGGTCGGCTGCTCGGCCGCGATCTCCTTGGCCAGGTTGGGCCCGGACACCACCGCGACCTGGTCCTCCGGCACGCCCGCCACCTCGCGGATCACCTCGCTCATCCGCTTCAACGTGCCCAGCTCGACGCCCTTGGCCAGGCTCACCAGCGTCGCGCCGTCCGGCAGCCACGGCCGCCAGCCGCTCAGGTTCTCCCGCAACGTCTGGCTCGGCACCGCCAGCACCACCGCCTGCGCACCGGCCAGCGCCTTCTCCGCGTCCGAGGTGGCCGCCAGGTTCGCCGGCAGCGTCACGTCCGGCAGGTAGTCGGTGTTGACCCGGCCCTTCGAGATGGCGTCGGCCACCTCGGGGCGCCGCGCCCACAGCACCACGTCCGTGCCGGAGTCGGCCAGCACCTTGGCGAAGGCGGTGCCCCACGACCCGGCGCCCAGCACCGCGACCCGGTCCACGTCAGGCCTTCTTCTGGTAGAAGCCGTCGGGCGCCTGCTCCTGGCGGATGTCCGCGAGCAGGTCCTTGACCTCGGTCATCAGCACGTCGGTCACCTCGCGCAGCAGGGCCAGGTTCTGCGGCTGCTGCCGGTAGGCGTCCAGGTCGACCGGCGGGCCGACCTTCGTCACCACGGTCTTGCGCGGGAAGGGCCGGAACTTCTTCCGGTAGTGGTCGTAGACCTCGCGCGTGCCCCACCGGGCCGCCGGCAGCACCGGCACGTCGTGCTCAAGCGCGAGCCGCGCCACCCCGGTGCGCGAGGTCATCGGCCAGCCGTCCGGGTCGCGGGTGATCGTGCCCTCCGGGTAGATGATCACGACCAGGCCCTGCTCCAGGGCCTCGTGCGCGGCGCGCAGGCTCTGCTGGGCGTCCGCCGTGCCGCGGTAGACCGGGATCTGCCGGGCGCCCTTGACCACGGCGCCGAGGACCGGGACGTTCCACAGGCTGTGCTTGGCGAGGAAGTGCGGCACGCGGCCCTGCTTGTGCGTGAAGACGGCGTCGTACACGGGGTCCAGGTGCGACACGTGGTTCATCACGATGAGCGCCCCTCCCGTCTTCGGCACCTGCTCCGCGCCTTCGTTGCGCCGCCGCGCCATCAGCGCGGTGGCGGGGTAGAAGACCGCCGCGGCGAGCCCGACCCAGAAGCCGCCCTTCTCCTTGGCCACGTGCACTCCCTCTTCGTCGTGGACCTGGAGTCTTCCCCACGTCGCCGGAGGCGACAATCAAACGCGAGGCCACTGGCCAGGTCCAGCCGGCATCCGGGAGTATGGCGGTGTGCGAGCCGACGTCGACCTGGTGGTGCCGGTCAAGGCGCTGGAACGGGCCAAGTCACGACTCGTCGGCCACCGCCTGGACCGTCCCGCCCTGGCCCTGGCCTTCGCCCTGGACACCATCGCCGCCGCGCTGCCCGCGGTGCGCCGTGTGTTGGCCGTCACGTCCGACCCGTCGGTCGCCGCCGAACTGCGCGGCCTCGGCGTCGAATCCGCACCCGGCCCGGAAGGCCTGAACGAGTCGCTCCGCTTCGGCTTCCGGCTGCTGCGCGCCCGTGACGCCGGCTCCGTGATCGGCGCCCTCCAAGCCGACCTGCCCGCACTGCGGACCGCGGACCTCGCCGCGGCCCTGGCGACGGCACGCGGCCGCGCGTTCTGCCCGGACCGCCAGGGCACGGGCACGACGCTCCTGCTCTCGTCCCCGGGCGGCGACCTCGCCCCGGCCTTCGGCGTCGGATCGGCGGCCGCCCACACGGCGTCGGGCGCCGCACCGCTGCTCGGCCCGTGGCCGTCGTTGCGGCACGACGTGGACACCGCCGAAGACCTGCGACTGGCGGCGGACCTGGGCCTGGGCCCACGCACCGCCGCCACCGTCGCCCCGGTCGGCGGCTGACCGCCGAACCCCGACCGTCACATCAGCAACACGGCTCTCCGGGCGTGCAGCGACCGACGAGCATCGGGCACGCGTAGCCGTAGTCGGGGTCGGGCGCCAACGGCAACCTCCGGCGCGGGCTCTCCGCCGGCCGCACGACCGCGTCCACGGCGCCCGTCCTCAACGTCACCTTGGTGTGCGAAGCCTGCGCCTCGTACGCCCCGGAGGTGAGCTTCACCACCTCCACGCCACGGGCCAGGTCTGCCACGAACACCCGCCCCCGGTGCCAGTACGGCGCGAACGACACCGCGCCCTCGGGCCGCCAGTACGCCACCTGGATCGGGTTCGCCGGGTCGCTGATGTCCAGGAACCGCGTCCCCTGCTCGTACCAGGAGTACGCGACGATCCGCTCGTGGACGTCGAAGTAGTGCGCCGAGCAGAACACGTCCGGACCCGGCAGCGTGCCCTCCTGGTCGTCCGGCGACCACACGCCCACCGTCTTGAGGTGGAACGGCCGCTCCGGCGTCGCCCGCCACGACTCGCCACCGGTGGAACCCGCCAGCGACGAGATGACGAACCGGCCCTGGTCCTCGCACGTGGCCGAGCCGAACGCCTCCTCGGTGTGCAGCAGCAGGCTGCCGGCCGGGTGCTCGCGCGACGGCTTGGGACCGTCCTTCAGCGTCCGCCCGACCGGCCGGAACGAGTTGTGCGAGAACGAGGTCGGCATGTCCGGCTTCGGCGCCGCGCCGCCCGCGTACGGCACCGGGTCCACCGGCGTCGCCTCGCGCACCCGCCCGCTCAACGGATCGCGGTGCCACCCGCGCGTGTGGTAGCCACGCGTCCCACCGGTGCCCGCCACCCAGGCGACGCCCGCCGCGTCCACCTGGACGTCGTGCGTCATGTGCGTCTCGCCCTGGTTGCGGTTGAGGTCCACGTACGTGCTCAGGGTCTTCGGGTCGCGCGGGTCGCGGATGTCGGTGACGAACACCTTGCCGGATCGCCGGTACGTGTCCGGATCGGTGGACGGCGTGCCGTCGTAGCCGGTCGTCCACAGGTACGAGCAGTCGTTGACGCACGACGTGATGTGCCCGGTGCCCATCGGCGCGAAGCTCAGCAGCTCCAGCCGCGCCGGGTCGGCCGCCGACACGAAGTACACGCCGGTCGGCCGGTCGGCACCGGCCTGCCGGCCGAACGCGCTGCGCTCGCGGGCCAGGAACACCAGCTTGCGGTTCGGGTCGACGGTGACGTCCTCGTTCTCCCAGAACCGCTGCTCGGGATCGTCGCCCGGCAGCGCCAGCTCCTGCTTGGTCAGGTGGTCGAGCAGCCGGGGCCGGTCGACGTCGGTCACGTCGTAGGTCTTCAACCCGAACGTGCCGCTCAAGAACATCACGTCGCGCCGGCGGTACTGCATGAAGTTGATGGAGACGGCGCCTTCGGTCTCGGGAACGGCCGCCCGCAGCTCCACGTTCTTCGCCGCCGCCGGCAAACCGGTCCGCTCCGCCTCCGGCGCGGACGCCTCGGCCGCCACGCCCGTGCCCTGACCGGCCAGCACACCGCCGACCAGCACCGCGCTCAACACCCCTGCCACAACCCTCATGCCGACTCCCTTCGGTGATGAGGCCACTCCGGAGCGTGGCAGCGCCTCCCGACCACCCACCACCCGCCGATCGGCTAGCTTTTGCCCGTGACCGAGCACCCGCGCGAGCAGGCCACGGTGAGCGCCCATCACCCGGACGGCTCAGTGACCGTGCTGCGCGACGACGGCGTGCTGGTGGACGCGTCGGCGCAAGCCGTCGCCGAAGGCGGCTGGCGCTCGCTGCGCCCCGGCCAACGGGTCACCCTCGTGCGGGATACCGCCGGCACCGTGCGAGGCGTACTGCTCCCCGCGTGACTCCGGGTGTGACGCGGAGTTCACTTCTCGGTCGGCTCCGCTCAGCGCGCCGTCGCCCATATTGGGGAACAATGCTGATCGTGAGCACGGACAACACTCCCGAGCAGCCCGCGCCCAAGCGACGGACGAGGACGCCGAGGGCGACCGCCCCGGCGGCAGCGGGCACCCCTCGCCGCCGACCGCGTCCGGCCACCCGCCGGGGCAGCACGCGTGCCACGCCGCTGCAGGACGTCGAGGCGCCCACTCGGTCGTTCCCGGGCTCACCACCGGCCGCCACGGCCACCGAGGCGCAGGCCGACCTGCCCGACGACCGGTACTTCAACCGGGAGCTGTCCTGGTTGGACTTCAACGCCAGGGTGCTCGCGCTGGCCGAGGACGCCTCCCAGCCGCTGCTGGAGCGGGCGAAGTTCCTGGCCATCTTCGCGTCGAACCTGGACGAGTTCTACATGGTGCGGGTCGCGGGCCTGAAGCGCCGCGACGAGACGGGCCTGTCGGTGCGCAGCGCGGACGGGCTCACCCCGCGCGAGCAGCTGTCCAGCATCTCCAAGCGCACCCAGGAGCTGGTCGAGCAGCACGCCAGGGCGTTCCTCGACCACGTGCAGCCGGAGCTGGAGAAGCACGGCATCAGCATCGTCAACTGGGCGCAGCTGACCGACTTCGAGAAGCTGCGGCTGACGAACTACTTCACCGACCAGGTGTTCCCGGTGCTCACGCCGCTGGCCGTGGACGCCGCGCACCCGTTCCCCTACATCTCCGGCCTGTCGCTGAACCTCGCCGTGACGGTCCGCGACCCGGAGGGCGGCGCGGAGCGGTTCGCGCGCATCAAGGTTCCCGACAACGTGCCCCGCCTGGTCCGCGTGGAGAGCGACCGGACCAGCCCCACGGCGACGTTCCTGCCGTTGGAAGACCTCATCGCGGCCCACTTGGGCGAGCTGTTCGCGGGCATGCAGGTGATCGAGTGCCACGCCTTCCGGGTCACCCGCAACGCCGACCTGGAGGTCGAGGAGGACCAGGACGAGGACCTGCTCAAGTCGTTGGAGCGGGAACTCGCCCGCCGCCGGTTCGGGCCGCCGGTCCGGCTGGAGATCGCCGACGACATGACCGAGCACATGCTGGAACGGCTGCTGCGCGAGCTGGAGGTCGACCCGCACGACGTCGTCCAGGTGCCCGGCCTGCTGGACCTGTCGTCGCTGTGGCAGCTCTACGGCGTGGACCGCAAGCAGCTCAAGGACGCGCCGTTCGTGCCCGCGACGCACTCGGCGTTCGGCGAGCGGGAGACGCCGAAGAGCATCTTCGCCACCCTGCGCGAGGGTGACGTGCTGGTGCACCACCCGTACGACTCGTTCTCCACGTCCGTCCAGCGGTTCATCGAGCAGGCCGCGGCCGACCCGCGCGTGCTGGCCATCAAGCAGACCCTGTACCGCACCTCCGGCGACTCCCCGATCGTGGACGCGCTCATCGACGCGGCCGAGGCGGGCAAGCAGGTCGTGGCGCTGGTGGAGATCAAGGCGCGGTTCGACGAGCAGGCGAACATCAAGTGGGCGCGTCAGCTGGAGAAGGCGGGCGTGCACGTCGTCTACGGCCTGATGGGGCTCAAGACGCACTGCAAGACGTCGTTGGTGGTGCGGCAGGAGGGCTCGCGGATCCAGCGGTACTGCCACATCGGCACCGGCAACTACAACCCGAAGACGGCCCGGCTGTACGAGGACATCGGCATCCTCACCGCCGAGCCGACCATCGGCGCGGACCTCACCGACCTGTTCAACGTGCTCACCGGGTACGCCAGGCAGGACCACTACCGCAGCCTGCTGGTCGCGCCCTACGGCGTGCGGCGCGGGATCGTGGAGCGCATCGAGCGGGAGATCGAGCACGCCCGCGCCGGTGCGCCCGCCGGGGTGCGCATCAAGGTGAACTCGCTGGTGGACGAGCAGGTCATCGACTCGCTGTACCGGGCGTCGCAGGCGGGCGTTCGGGTGGACGTGGTCGTGCGGGGTGTGTGCGCGCTGAAGCCGGGTATCAAGGGGCTGTCGGAGAACATCCACGTCCGGTCCATCCTCGGCCGGTTCCTGGAGCACTCGCGGGTGTTCCACTTCGTCGGCTGCGGCGAGCACTGGATCGGCAGCGCCGACATGATGCACCGCAACCTGGACCGGCGGGTCGAGGTGCAGGTGCGGGTGACCGATCCGAAGCTCACCGCGCAGCTCGACGCGATGATGGACTCGGCGCTGGAGCCGACCACGCGGTGCTGGGTGCTGCAACCGGACGGCGAGTGGGAGGCGTCCCCGGCGGACGGCACGAGCGTGCGCGACCACCAGACCGAGATGCTGCGCAGCCACCGCGCGCTGGGGTGAGTCGTTGATCCGGGCGGCCGGCGCCGTGCTGTGGCGCGAGGGTTCCGTGGCGGTCGTGCACCGACCGCGTTATGACGACTGGTCCCTGCCCAAGGGCAAGTTGGACGCCGGTGAGACCGTGCCCGCCGCGGCGGTGCGGGAGGTGCTGGAGGAGACCGGGTTCCACGCCACCCTCGGCCGCTACCTGTGCCGGGTGTCGTACCGGGCTTTCGGCAGGCCGAAGGTCGTGGACTACTTCAGCGCGCGGGCCGGGTCGGGTGCGTTCGAGCCGAACGACGAGGTGGACGAGCTGCGGTGGGTGCCGGTCGCCGAGGCGGCGACGCTGGTGACGTCGGACACCGACCGCACCGTGCTGGCGGCGTTCACGGCGGAGCCCGCGGACCTGGCGACGGTGTTGCTGGTGCGGCACGCGAAGGCGGGCAAGCGGGACAACTGGCCGGGTGACGACGACCTGCGGCCGTTGAGCTCGGCGGGGTGGCGGCAGGCGGGCGGGCTGCGGTCGATGCTGCCGTTGTGGGGGCCGGCGCGGGTGCACGCCGCGCCTCGCGTGCGGTGCGTGGAGACCGTGCAGGGAGTGGCGGAGGACCTGGGCGGTGGCGTGCTGCTGGAGCCGCGGCTGTCCGAGGAGGGGTACTGGCCGGACCGCGAGGCCGGGCTGGTGCGCCTGCTGGAGATCGCCGACGGGGCCGGCACGCCGGTCGTGTGCAGCCAGGGCGGCGTGATTCCGGACATCGTGTCCACCCTCGCCGACCTGGGCGGTCTGTCGTTGGACGGCACCCCGTGCAAGAAGGGCAGCACCTGGCTGCTGGCGTTCCGCCGGCCGGAGCCGGGGTGGTCCACTTCGGACTCGCACACGTCCTGGCCGCGGCTGGTCTCGGCCCACTACTTCCCCACCGCCCTGCCCGTGCCCACGACCTGACCGGCGGGGTGCCGAAGCTTCGGGGTCCCGCCGTCCGACAGCACGGCGTCGGCCGCCGGAAACGGCCGCTGAGACGCGCTCTGCGGGCCTCGCACGCGCCTCCTGGACAGTTACAGCGCTCAGGGCCCGGTGCGCGTCCGCACCGGGCCCTGAGCGTGTGTTGCGTACCTGGCCGGTGATCACCCGGCCCGGTGTCACTTCTTCTTGGCCGGGGCCTTCTTCGCCGCGGGCTTCGCGGCTGCGGCCGTGGTGGCCTTCGCCGTCGTCGCCTTCGGCGCGGTGGCCTTCTTCGCCGCCGTGGCGGGCTTGGCCGCCGTCGTCGCCTTGGCCGCCGTAGTCTTCGCGGCGGTGGCCTTGGTCGCGGTGCTCTTGGCAGGCGCGGCCTTGGTGGCGGTCGCGGCGGGCTTCGCCGCCGCGGCGGTCCGGCGGGTCGCCGGGGCCTTCGTGGCTGCCGCAGCCGCACGGGTCGCGGTACCGGTGCTGCGCGTCGCGCGCGCAGTGGTGGTACGCGCGGTGGTGCTGCGGGTCGCCGGCGCCTTCGTCGCGGCGGCCGGCTTGGCCGCCGCGGCCGCGGCGGGCTTGGCGGCCGTGACGCGCGGCAGCTTCTTCGTGCCGCTGATGACGTCCTTGAACGTCGAACCCGCGCGGAACGCGGGAACGTTGGTCTTCTTGACCTTCACGGTCTCACCGGTGCGCGGGTTGCGAGCGGTGCGGGCCGCACGGGCACGCTTCTCGAAGACACCGAAGCCGGTGATGTTGACCTTCTCGCCCTTGTGGACGCTGCGGACGATGACGTCGACGATGCCGTCGACAGCGGCAGCGGCGTTCTTCTTGTCGCCAAGGCGCTCGGCGAGCGCCTCGATGAGCTGGGCCTTGTTCACCTTCAGTCCCTCCCAGGACGCTCACGGCCCTAGTCGGGCCGACTGATTGCCCACGGTAAGCCCATATGCAAGGAAATACCAATCGCCACGCCAGATTTTCCGTTGTGGCGTGGGCAATTACGACCTGTCGAGGGACACCCCGGGGGGCCGTCGCGGGTTCGAAGGGGTCGGATTACCGCTGTTCGGAGGGGAATCCGACCCCTTCGCAGTCACCCCGCGGGCAGCGGATCGGTAGTCGGCAACCAACCCGGCCTGCGCTGCTCGAACTCGGTGATGTCATCGGCGTGCCGCAGGGTCAGGGCGATGTCGTCCAATCCCTCCAGCAGCCGCCAGCGGGTGTACTCGTCGACGGTGAAGGGTGCGGTGAAGTCCTTCGCCACAACCGTGTTCGCGGTCAGGTCGACGGTGACCTCGGTGCCGGGCTCGTTCTCCAGCAGCTTCCACAGCAATTCGACATCGGACTGCTCGCACTGGGCCGCCACGAGGCCCTGCTTGCCCGCGTTGCCCCGGAAGATGTCGGCGAACCGGGACGAGATGACCACCCGGAAGCCGTAATCCATGAGCGCCCAGACGGCGTGCTCGCGGGACGACCCGGTGCCGAAATCGGGCCCGGCGACCAGCACGCTGCCCGCCCGGAAAGGCTCCTGGTTGAGCACGAACTGCTCATCGCCGCGCCAGGCGGCGAACAGGCCGTCCTCGAAGCCCGTGCGGGTCACGCGCTTGAGGTAGACGGCCGGGATGATCTGGTCGGTGTCCACGTTGGACCTGCGCAGCGGAACACCGACCCCGGTGTGCGTGGTGAACGCTTCCATGTTCGTAGAACTCCCTCAGACCAGGTCGGCGGGCGACGACAGGGTGCCCCGCACGGCGGTGGCGGCGGCCACGAGTGGCGAAACCAGGTGGGTGCGGCCACCCTTGCCCTGCCTGCCCTCGAAGTTGCGGTTGGAGGTCGACGCGCTGCGCTCGCCCGGCTTGAGCTGGTCCGGGTTCATGCCCAGGCACATCGAGCAGCCTGCCTGGCGCCACTCCGCGCCGGCCGCCAGGAACACCTCGTGCAGACCCTCGGACTCGGCCTGCGCGCGCACCCGCATGGACCCGGGCACGACGAGCATCCGGACGCCGTCCGCCACCTTGTGGCCGCGCAGCACGTCCGCCGCCGCCCGCAGGTCCTCGATGCGGCCGTTGGTGCACGAGCCGAGGAACACGGTGTCGACGTGGATGTCGCGCAGCGGGGTGCCCGGCTCCAGCCCCATGTAGGTCAGCGCCTTCTCGGCCGCCACGCGCTCGTTCTCGTCGACGATGGCCTCGGGGTCGGGCACGGACGCGCTCAGCGGCAGGCCCTGGCCCGGGTTGGTGCCCCAGGTGACGAACGGCGTCAGCTCGTCGGCGTCGAGGCGGACCTCGGCGTCGAACTCGGCGTCGTCGTCGGTGCGCAGCGTCTTCCAGTACTCCACCGCGGTGTCCCAGTCGGCGCCGGACGGCGCGTGCGGGCGGCCCTCGATGTAGTCGAACGTGGTCTGGTCCGGCGCGATCATGCCCGCGCGGGCGCCCGCCTCGATCGACATGTTGCACACGGTCATGCGTGCTTCCATGGACAGCGCCTCGATGGCGCTGCCCCGGTACTCCAGGACGTAGCCCTGACCGCCACCGGTGCCGATCTTCGCGATCACCGCGAGGATGATGTCCTTCGCCGTGACGCCGGGCTTCAGCTCGCCGTCGACCGTGATGGCCATCGTCTTGAACGGCCGCAGCGGCAGTGTCTGGGTGGCCATCACGTGCTCCACCTCGGACGTGCCGATGCCGAACGCCAGCGCGCCGAACGCGCCGTGCGTGGACGTGTGGCTGTCACCGCAGACGACGGTCATGCCGGGCTGGGTCAGGCCGAGCTGAGGGCCCACCACGTGCACGATGCCCTGCTCGAAGTCGCCCATCGGGTGCAGCCGCACGCCGAACTCCGCGCAGTTCTTGCGCAGCGTCTCGACCTGCGTGCGCGAGACCGGGTCGGCGATGGGGAGCTCGATGTCGATCGTCGGGACGTTGTGGTCCTCGGTGGCGATCGTGAGGTCGGGTCGGCGCAGCTGCCGGCCGGCGAGGCGCAGGCCGTCGAAGGCCTGCGGGCTGGTCACTTCGTGCAGCAGGTGGAGGTCGATGTAGAGCAGGTCCGGCTCCGCGCCACTGCCGTGGCGCACGACGTGTGCTTCCCACACCTTCTCCGCGAGCGTGCGGCTCATCGCAACTCTCCCAAGATCTGGACAGTCGATAGATCTGGACTTCCCAGACAGTGGGAAGTTAGTATCGGCTTGTGGGACAGCATAGCGGGATCGGCGTGCTCGACAAGGCAGTGGCTGTCTTGAACGCCGTCGCAAAGGATCCGTGTGGGCTCGCCGAGTTGTGCAACCGGACGGGCTTGCCGAGGGCTACCGCGCACCGGTTGGCGGTCGGGCTCGAGGTGCACCGGTTGCTGCGACGGGGTTCCGACGGCCGCTGGCGTCCGGGCGCGGCACTGGCGGAGTTGGCGGGCGGGGCCACCGACCCGCTGCTCGACGCGGCGTCCTCGGTGTTGCCGAGACTGCGCGACATCACGGGCGAGAGCGTCCAGTTGTACCGGCGGGACGGGATGCAGCGGATCTGCGTGTCCTCGGCGGAACCACCGAGTGGTTTGCGCGACACCGTGCCGATCGGCGCGCGATTGCCGATGACGGCGGGTTCGGGCGCGAAGGTATTGGCCGCGTGGGCGGATCCGGGAACTCAACGCTCGGTTCTCGCCGACGCCGTTTACGGCGAGCGCACATTGTTGGAAGTGCGCCGCCGCGGTTGGGCGCAATCGGTAGCAGAACGCGAACCGGGCGTAGCCTCTGTTTCCGCCCCGGTAAGGGACAGCACGGGTTCGGTAGTGGCCGCGGTCTCCGTCTCGGGCCCCATCGACCGCATGGGCCGCCGCCCGGGCGCCCGCTGGGCCGCAGACCTCCTGGCAGCCGCCGAGGCCCTCCAGTCCCGCCTCTAGGGACCGATGCGCGAGCCCGCCGCCGGTGACGGTGGCGGGCTGCGCTCACCGCAGGCGGGGGAGAAGCAAAAAAGACCCGCACCTGGAATACAGGTGCGGGTCTTCTTCAGTAGCCCCGATGGGATTCGAACCCACGCTACCGCCTTGAGAGGGCGGCGTCCTAGGCCGCTAGACGACGGGGCCAGGATCTTTGTTATTCACTTGGTAGATCTTGTCTTGCTGTCCTGCGGTGCGAGTAGCTTACCACACTTGGTTTTCTACTTCGCAGCTGGGGTACCAGGACTCGAACCTAGACTAACTGAACCAGAATCAGTCGTGCTGCCAATTACACCATACCCCATTGGTTTCCCGGTGCCGACTCCCTGTCGGTCTTGCTCAGGGGGCCGTCCGTTCCGCCGGGAGGAATACTAGACCACGGGCCCGGCGGAACGGAAATCGGGGTCACGCCGAGGCGGCGGAGAGCTCGCAGACCAGGAGTTCCGGCAGCTCAGCGAGGCTGCTGATGGCGGAGATGCCGGTGGGCAGCGCGCCCTCGCGCGGACCCTGGCGGTTCAGCCACACGCCCTTCATCCCGGCGTCACGCGCGCCGATCGCGTCCGCGTGCAGGCGGTCGCCGATGTGCACCGTGTCACCCAGCTCGACCCCCAGGTCGGCGCACGCGGTGTCGAAGATCACCCGGTCCGGTTTCGCCGCGCCGACCTCGCCCGCGATGAGGACCGTGTCGAAGTACTGGGCCAGCCCGAGCGAGGCGATCTTGACCCGCTGGTGGCGCCCTGAGGCGTTGCTCACGGCCGCCATGGGCAGACCGGTGGCCCGCAGCCACTCCAGGCACGGCACCACGTCGGGGAACAGCCGCCAGCCGGAGGCGAGGACTTCCTGCCGGTGCAGTTCCCGGCGGGTCGCCTCCTGCTGGTCCAACTCCTCGCCGAGGGCCGCGAAGAACGCCCGGGTCCGGATGTTCCGCATGGTCTCGTACTCGAGCTCGCCCGCGAGGAGGCGTTCGCAGTGCTCATCGGTGATGCGCTGCCACAGCGGCCAGGCGTCGGCGTTGCCGACCATCGCGGCCAGGGCGGCCCGGGACGACGTGCTGTAGTCGACAAGGGTGTCGTCGACGTCGAGGCACACGGCCCGGATCTCGCCGGTTCTCCGAGGGGTGGAAGTCGGGGCTGCGGTTGTCACCCCGTGAGGCTAGGTGCGGTCACCCCTCGTCCGACTCGACCAGAGAGGTGATATCTAGGGGTTCTTGCACGGTCAAGCACCGCTGAACCGCCCGAACGAACCAGTCAGATTGCCCCGAGCGCGCGGCGCAATCGCCCGATCGAGCGACTCCGACCCAGTAGTTCGATGGATTCGTAGAGTGGCGGCGAGACGGTACGGCCCGTCACGGCGACCCGCACCGGGGCGTACGCCAGGCGTGGTTTGAGGCCCAATCCGTCCACAAGAGACGCTTTCAGCGCCTCTTCGATCGCGGCGGCCGTCCACTCCGGAACCGCCTCCAGGGCGCCGACGCCCGCCTCCAGCACGGGCCGGGCGTCCTCGCCGAGCGCCTTGGCGGCGGCGTCCTCCTCGGGCGCGAAGTCCTCTTCCGCCACGAACAGGAACCGCACCATCCCGGCCGCTTCGGACAGCACGACCAGCCGCTCCTGCACCAGCGGCGCGACGCCCGCGAGGACCGCCAGCTGCTCCGGCGTCGGGTCGGGCGGCAGCACGCCGTCCCTGACCAGGTAGGGCAGCACGCGGCCGATGAAGTCCTCGACCGGCAGGGCGCGCAGGTGCGTGGCGTTGATCGCCTCGGCCTTCTTGAGGTCGAACCGGGCCGGGTTGGGGCTGACCTTCGCCAACTCGAACGCCTCGACCAGCTCGGCGACCGAGAAGACGTCGCGGTCGTCGGCGATGGACCAGCCCAGCAGCGCCAGGTAGTTCAGCAGGCCCTCGGGCAGGAACCCGCGGTCGCGGTACCGGAACAGGTCCGACTGCGGGTCGCGCTTGGAGAGCTTCCTGTTGCCCTCGCCCAGCACGGACGGCAGGTGCCCGAACCTCGGCGTGGACGACGTGACGCCGATCCGGGTCAACGCGCGGTGCAGCGCGATCTGGCGCGGGGTCGACGGGAGCAGGTCCTCGCCGCGCAGGACGTGCGTGATGCCCATCAGGGCGTCGTCCACCGGGTTCACCAACGGGTACAGCGGGTCGCCGTTGGCGCGCACCAGGACCGGGTCCGGCACGCTGCCCGCCTTGAACGTGATCTCGCCGCGCACCAGGTCGACCCACGTGATGTCCTCGTCGGGCATCTTCAGGCGCAGCACCGGTTCGCGGCCCTCGGCGCGGAGTTCGGACTTGCGCTCCTCCCCCAGGTCGCGGTCGTAGCCGTCGTAGCCGAGCTTCGGGTCCTGGCCGGCGGCCCTGCGGCGGGCCTCGACCTCTTCGGCGGTGGAGAAGGACTCGTACAGCTCGCCCGCCTCGAACAGGCGCTCGGCGATGTCGGCGTGGAGGTCGCGGCGCCGGCTCTGCCGGTACGGCGCGTGCGGGCCGCCGACCTCGGGGCCCTCGTCCCAGTCGAGGCCGAGCCACCGCAGGGCTTCCAGCAGCTGGAGGTACGACCCCTCGGAGTCGCGGGCCGCGTCGGTGTCCTCGATCCGCAGCACCACCGCGCCGCCGGTGTGGCGCGCGTAGGCCCAGTTGAACAGGGCGGTCCGCAGGAGCCCCACGTGCGGTGTGCCGGTGGGCGAGGGGCAGAAGCGGACGCGGACCCCTCGGCCGGCCACCTCGGGCGGAGCTGCTGATGCGCTCATGACCCGATCAGCGTATCGGGCTTGACCGGGGCCGCACGCCGGAGCATCCTGAGGTTATTCAACCGGTGTTGAAAACTGGAGGGTGAGCCATGGAGAGGACTGGCGTCGTGGTCGTCGGGGGCGGCCCGGCGGGCATGGTGGCGGGGTTGTTGCTGGCCAGGGCCGGTGTCGAGGTGACGGTCCTGGAGAAGCACGGCGACTTCCTGCGTGACTTCCGCGGCGACACGGTGCACGCGTCGACGTTGAGCCTGCTGGACGAGCTCGGCCTGGGGCCGTCGTTCGCCGAGGTGCCGCACCAGCTCGTGGACAAGGTGCAGGTGCTGCTGGACAGCGGCCCGCAGACGATGGGCGACCTCACCCGGCTACCCGGGCCGCACAAGCACATCGCGTTCGTGCCGCAGTGGGACTTCCTGGACCTGCTCGCCGACGCGGGCAAGCGCGAGCCGACGTTCACCCTGCGGATGAACACCGAGTTCACCGGCCTGATCAGGAACGGCGACAAGGTGACCGGCGTCCGCTACCACACGGCCGGCGGTGAGACCGGCGAGCTGGCGGCCGACCTGGTGATCGCGGCAGACGGGCGGCGTTCGCTGGTGCGCGAGCAGCTCGGGCTGCCGGTGCACGAGTTCGGCGCGCCCATGGACGTCTGGTGGTTCCGGCTGCCGCGCGACCCCGCCGAGCTCAGCGGCGCCACCGGGCGGTTCACCCAGGGGCAGGCCATGGTGCTGATCCCCCGGGGCGACTACTTCCAGTGCGCCTACCTCATCCGCAAGGGCACCGACGAGCTGCTGCGGGCGGAGGGGATCGCCGCGTTCCGGCAGCGGGTGGTGAAGCTGGTGCCGTGGCTGGCGGAGCGGATGGAGACCGTCGAGTCGCTGGACGACGTGAAGCTGCTGGACGTGAAGCTCGACCGCCTGCGGCGCTGGCACGCCGACGGCGCGCTGTGCATCGGTGACGCGGCGCACGCCATGTCGCCCATCGGCGGCGTCGGCATCAACCTGGCGGTGCAGGACGCGGTGGCCGCCGCGACGCTCGTCGCCGCGCCGCTGCGCCGCGGTCGGTTGAGCCCGGAGGTGCTGGCGAAGGTGCGGCGCAGGAGGTGGCTGCCCACGGCGGTGACCCAGGCGATCCAGCGGCGGATCCAGGACTCGTTCCTCAAGCCGACGCTCACGGGCACGTCGAGCACCGCGCCGGGACGTCCGCCGCTGCCGGTCCGGCTGATGGCGCGGTTCCCGCGGCTGCAGGGGGTGCCCGCCTACCTGGTGGCGATCGGGCTGCGGCCCGAGCACGCGCCGGGGTTCGCGCGGCGCGCGCCCGAGCGCATCGAGCGGAGCTGACGCGTCAGCGGTTGGTCACGGTGTTCGTCAGCGTGCCCAGGCCTTCGACGGTCACCGAGACGGTCTGCCCGGCGGCCAGCGGGCCGACACCGGCGGGCGTGCCGGTGAGGATCACGTCCAGCGGTCGCAGGGTCATCACCGACGAGATGTACTCGATCAGCTCCGGGATGCCGTGCAGCAGCAGCGAGGTCCGCGAGTCCTGCTTGACCACGCCGTCCACCTCGGTGCGGATGGCCACGTCGGACGGGTCGAACTCGGTCTCCACCCACGGTCCCAGCGGGCAGAACGTGTCGAAGCCCTTGGCCCGCGTCCACTGCCCGTCCGTCTTCTGCAGGTCGCGCGCGGTGACGTCGTTGGCGATCGTGTAGCCGAGGACCGACTGGCGGGCGCGGGACGCGGGGATGTCCCGGCCGCCGACGCCGACGACGACCGCCAGCTCGCCCTCGAAGTCCACCCGCTCGGACACGGCGGGCAGCTTGATGTCCGCGTTCGGCCCGATCACGGCGGTGTTGGGCTTGAGGAACATCAGCGGTTCCGCGGGCACCTCGTTGCCGAGCTCGGCGGCGTGCTCGGCGTAGTTGCGGCCGATGGCCACGATCTTGGGCGGCAGGAACGGCGCCAGCAGGCGCACGTCGGCCAGCGGCCAGCGGCGACCGGTGAACGTCGGGTTGGCGAAGGGGTCGTCGGCGATCTCGACGGCGGTGAGGTCGTCGCCGTCGCCTTCGATCGCGGCGAAGGCCAGGCCGTCTGGTTGGGCGATACGGGCAATGCGCACGGCATTCACCCTAACCGGCGGCTTGAAACGGCACCGTGCGTGCCTAGCGTCAGTGGGATGCGAACCCTGTTATCGGTACTCACCCTGCTCGTCGCCACGGCCGCGCCCGCCGCGGCGACCACCTCGGCGCTGCCGACCCCGCTGGAAGCCGGCACCCTCCTGTACGGCTCGACCGGCGGGCGCTGCGTCAACGGCTTCAACGCCCGCGGCCACCTCATCGTGCCGACGTCCTGCGGCACGCTCGGCACGGTCGTCCGCGGGCCCAACCTGGTCGACATAGGCCCGGTCGTCGTCGTGCGATCGACCTACCTCGTCGTCCGGATCACCAACACCGCCGCGTGGGTCCAGCGGCCCACCATCGCCGGGCGCTCCGGCACCATCACCGGCTCGGCCGAGACGCCGGTCGGCGGCCAGGTCTGCGCGGCGGGCCGCACCACCGGGCTGCGGTGCGGCACCGTGCAGGCCAAGAACGTCACGGTCAACTACCCGGGCGGGGTCGTGTACGGCCTCACCCGGACGAACGTGTGCACCGAGCCCGGCGACCAGTGGGCGCCCATCTTCACCGGGTCGCAGGCCCAGGGGCACTCGCTCGGCGGCAGCGGCAACTGCTCGGTCGGCGGCGCGTCCTACTTCGAACCGCTCAACCGCATCCTCTCCGCCGAGGGGCTCACGCTGGTGACGGGCTGATCCGCAGCGCCTTGTGCACCAGCGCGTCGCACAGGGCGAGCCAACTGGCCTCGACGATGTTGCCGTGCACGCCGACTGTCGTCCACTCGCGCTCGCCGTCCGTGGACTCCACCAGCACGCGGGTGACGGCGTCGGTGCCGTGCTGATCGGTGAGGATGCGCACCTTGTAGTCGTTCAGCTCCACCGCGTCCAACCACGACAGGTGGGGCAGGAGCGCCTTGCGCAGCGCGGCGTCCAGCGCGTGCACCGGGCCGTTGCCCTCGGCGGTGGCGATGACGCGCTCACCGGCCACGTGCACCTTCACCGTCGCCTCGGACACGATCGTGCCGTCCTGGTGGTGGTCGAGCACGACGCGGTACGACTCGAGCACGAACGGTGGCGCGTCCAGATCGGACAGCTCGGCCTTGAGGAGCAGTTCCAGGGAGGCGTCGGCGGCCTCGAACGACCAGCCGCCCGCCTCCAACTCCTTCACCTTGCGCACCACGTTGGTGAGCGCTTCGGGCCGGCGGGTCAGGTCGATCCCGAACTCACGTCCCTTGAGTTCGAGACTGGCCCGACCCGCCATCTCGGTGACCAGCACCCGCATGTCGTTGCCGACGGTGTCCGGGTCGATGTGGTTGTACAGCTCCGGATCCACCTTGATCGCGCTCGCGTGCAGCCCCGCCTTGTGGGCGAAGGCCGACGACCCGACGTAGGCCTGGTGGGTGTCGGGTGCGATGTTCGCGATCTCGGCCAGCGCATGGGAGACCCGGGTGAGCTCGGCCAGCGATTCGGTGGGTAGCACCTGCAGGCCGAGCTTGGTCACGAGGTTCCCGACGACGGCGAACAGGTCCGCGTTGCCCGCTCGCTCGCCGTAGCCGTTCGCGGTGCACTGGACGTGGGTCGCCCCCGCCTGCACCGCGGCGACGGTGTTGGCCACCGCGCAGGACGTGTCGTCCTGGCAGTGGATGCCGACCCGGAAGCCCGTGCGGGCGACCACGTCGGCGACGGTCTCGGCCAGGCCCAGGGGCAGCTGGCCGCCGTTGGTGTCGCACAGCACGACGACGTCCGCGCCACCCTCCACTGCGGACTCCAGCACGCGCAGGGCGGTGTCCGGGTCGAACGCGAAGCCGTCGAAGAAGTGCTCCGCGTCCAGGAACACCCGGCGGCCCTCGCCCACCAGGAACGCGACCGTGTCGCGGACCATCGCGCAGTTCTCCGCCACGTCGGTGCGCAGTGCCCGTTCGATGTGCCTGCGGTCGGACTTGGCGACCAGCGTCACGACCGGCGTCTGTGCGTCCAGCAGGGCCCTGACCTGCGCGTCTTCGGTCACTTTGACGCCCGCCTTGCGGGTCGAGCCGAACGCGACCAGCTGCGCGTGCTTGAGCGTGAGCTCCCCCGCCGCGGCCCTGGCGAAGAACTCGGTGTCCTTCGGCATGGCGCCCGGCCAACCACCCTCGATGAAGCCGACGCCCAGCGAGTCGAGCAGGCGGGCGACGGCCAGCTTGTCGTTGACCGAGTAGGAGATGCCCTCGCGCTGGGCACCGTCCCGCAAGGTCGTGTCGAAGACGTGGAATGAATCGCCGAGGGGGGTCACGAGAGGGCTCCTAGGGGATCTCGGAAAACAAAAAGACCCCCCGCAGGATGCGAGAGGTCGGCGCGTCGGGTGCTTCGAGGAGCACTACCCGACGCGCTGGTCAATAATGATCACGGTGTGGAGAGCCACGTCACCGATGGTGCCACAACCCGTCCGCGGATACCAAGCCGCGGACGGGTCGTCCCACCCTATGGGTGGACGCTATCGACCAGGAACCTTGCGAACGCCTCGATCGCGGCCGGGTTGCGCGGGCTCTCCACCAGCGCCGCGTAGGGCAGCACGAAGAACCGCTCGTGCTTGATCGCGGGCACGTCGGCCAGCGGCGGGTAGGACTCCAGGAACGCCCGCTTCTCGTCCGGTGTGGTCGCCTCGCCGTCGGCGTAGTCGTTGATCAGCACGACGTCCGGCGCGCGGTCCACGACGGCCTCCCAGCCGACCGTGGTCCAGCTGTCGTCGAGGTCGCCGAAGATGTTGTCGCCGCCCGCCTTGCCGATGATGTCCTGCGGCGCGGCGTTGCGGCCCGAGGTGAACGGCTGGTCGAGGCCGCTGTCGTAGAGGAACACCTTCGGCCGGTTCGGCTTGACGAGCGCTTCGGCGGCGGCGACCTGCTTCCGGTAGCCCACGATCAGCTCCTCGGCCTTGTCCCGCACGCCGAAGATGTCGCCGAGGTTGCGCAGGTCGGTGTAGAGGGCGTCCAACGGCGGCATGATGCCGCGCTGCTTGCCCACGCCGTTGCGGCACGCCTCGGTGAGCTGGTAGGTGGCGATGCCGAGGTCGGCCAGGGCGTCCGGGGTGAACCCGGTCGACTCGGAGAAGCCGTAGTTCCAGCCCGCGAACACGAAGTCGGCGCCGGCGCCCTGGACCAGTTCCTTGGTGATCTGCTCGCCGAGGTTCGGCACCCGCTCGAAGTCCGCTCGCCACGGTGAGGAGGCGACGTCCTTCGCCTGGCCGCCGCCGATCACGTAGCCGGCCATCCGGTCGCCCAGGCCGAGCGCGAACATGAGCTCGGCGATACCGGTGTCGTTGGTGACCACACGGGACGGTTTCGCGTACGCGACCCGCTGCCCGCAGTTGGTGACGGTGACCGTGTCCGCGGCGGCGGTCGGCGCGATGTGCGCGCCGCAGCCCGTCGTGAGCAGGACGGCGAGGGCGACGAGCTTCTTCACGCGGACTCCTGGTGTTCGAAGAGCAGTTGGGGTACGCCGCTGGTGGGGTGGCGCACGACGTGGGCGCGGACCTGGAACACGTCGTGCAGCACTTCGGGGGTGAGCACTTCCTCCGGCTTGCCGCTGCGCACCACGCGGCCGTGGTCCAGCACGTGCAGGCGGTCGCAGTGGGCGGCGGCGAGGTTGAGGTCGTGCAGCACCGCGAGGACGGTCACGCCCAGGCTCCGGACCAGCGCGAGGACCGCGAGCTGGTGGCTGATGTCGAGGTGGTTGGTGGGTTCGTCCAGGACGAGCACCTTGGGCTGCTGGGCGAGGGCGCGGGCGATGAGGACGCGTTGGCGCTCGCCGCCGGACAGGCTCAGGAAGCCGCGGTGCGCCAGGTGGGCGGCGTCCACTCGCGACAGTGCCTCGGCCACCACTTCGTCGTCGCGGGCGGGGGTGGTCCGGTGCGGCAGCCGTCCCATGGCGACGACTTCGGTGACGGTGAAGTCGAACTCGACGTGGCTGTCCTGGGTGAGCGCGGCCAGGTTCACGGCGGTGTCGCGGATCTTCGACCGCGTGATGTCGCGGCCGTCGAGGAGGACCACTCCCCCGGACGGTGCGAGCGCCCGGTACACGCAGCGCAGCGTGGTGGACTTGCCGCTGCCGTTGGGGCCGACGATGCCGTGCACCTCGTTCGCGGGTGCGTGCAGGTCGATGCCGTGCAGGATGCCGGCGACGGTGAGGTCTTCGAGTCGGACGTCCATCAGCGACCGCCGAACACGTAGCCGCGGCGGCGCATCAGCAGGATGAAGCACGGCACGCCCAGCGCGGCCGTGATGACGCCCAGGGGCAGCTCCTCGGGCGCGGCGAGCAGGCGTGCGGCGACGTCCACCCAGATGAGGAAGCAGGCACCGGCGAGGGGCGCCACGGCGAGCACCTTGCGGTGGTCCGCGCCGACGGTGAGGCGGACCAGGTGCGGCAGCATGAGGCCGACGAACCCGACCGCGCCGCTCACCGCGACCAGCACGCCGGTCATGGCGGCCGTGACGCCGAACAACGCCTTGCGGGTGCGGGTGACGTCGATGCCGAGGGTGGTGGCCGTCTCGTCGCCCAGGGAGAGGGCGTTGAGGTGCTTGGCGCGGGTGCGGAGGTAGACCACGCCCGCGGCGGTGACGGCGGCGGCGATCGGCAGCGACGTCCAGGTGACGCCGCCGAGGCTGCCCAGCAGCCAGAACATCGCGGCCCGTGCGGCTTCACCGCGCGGCGACTGGAAGACCAGCAGCATGGCGACGGCGGAGAAGCCGTAGGCCAGGGCGGTGCCGGTGAGGACCAGGCGCAACGGGGTGAGGTCGCGGCCCGTGACGACGTAGACCAGGGCCATCGCGGCGAGGGCGGCGAGGAACGCGGCCGTGGACAGGGCGTAGATGCCGAGCGAGGCGAACAGGCCCGTGGTGACGACGGCGGTGGCGCCGACGCTCGCGCCGGAGGAGATGCCCAGCACGTACGGGTCGGCGAGGGCGTTGCGGACCATGGCCTGGATGGCGACGCCGACCACGGACAGGCCCGCGCCGACCACGGCGGCGAGCAGGACGCGGGGCAGGCGGATGTCCCAGACGATCCGGTAGGGGCCCGCCTCGGCGGCGTCGATCGTGCCGCCGGTGAGCGCGGCGGCGAGGAAGCGGACGACGTCGTCGAACGGGATGCGCACCGGTCCCAGCGCGACGCCGGCCACGATCGAGGCGGCCAGGACGGCGGTGAGGGCCAGACACAGGCCCGCGGTGGGCGGGCGGCGCGGTGTCGGCGGCGGTGTGCGCACCGGGGTGGGGGTGGAGGTCACCGGTCGCCTTTCGGACGGGTGGCCCAGACCGGCCCACCCGCACCCGCACGTGGCAGGCCGGCGCACCCGTCCCGCAGACCACGGCAGGAGTTGGAGCTTCTTCCCACCGCCCGCGGGTGATCGGGCTCGCCGAGCGTGGTGCTCGGCCTACCGTTGCGGGTCAGCGCCGGACTTCGACCGGACTTCCCCCACGGGCGGCTCCCGCGACCTTACGACCCGTGACGCGCTCAGGGCCACCACGACTTCGCCGTGGTGGCCCTGATCACTGCTACTCCGCCGCGAGAGTCCAACGCTCACGTGCCGAGAGTCGTACGTTCAGCGAGGGTGAATTCAACGCTCGGCTCGGCCGGCGTGACGCTGAGCGTTGAATTCAGGTGTCGTGAACGTTGGACTCTCGCGTTCCCGACGTACGACTCTCGCGTGCTGAGCGTTGGACTCTCGAGGGTTGAGCGTTGGACTCTCGGGTTCTAGGCGGTGCGGACGTTGGAGGAGACGAGGGCGGCCAGGCGGTCGCCCACCGCGTAGGTGGCGCCCGGCGACGAGTGGTCACGAGTCGCCAGATCAAAGGCCACCGACGCCTCGATCCGCCGGGCCGCCTCGGACTCGCCCAGGTGGTCCAGCATCAGGGCGACGGAGAGGACCGCCGCCGTCGGGTCGGCGATGCCCTGGCCCGCGATGTCCGGCGCGCTGCCGTGCACCGGCTCGAACATGCTCGGGTTGCGCCGCGTCACGTCGAGGTTGCCCGACGCCGCCAGCCCGATGCCGCCGGTCACGGCCGCCGCCAGGTCGGTCAGGATGTCGCCGAACAGGTTGTCCGTCACGATCACGTCGTACCGGCCCGGGTCGGTGACCAGGTGGATCGTCGCCGCGTCCACGTGCTGGTAGGCCACCGTCACGTCCGGGTGCTGCAACGACACCTCCTCCACCACGCGCGACCACAACGACCCGGCGTGCGTGAGCACGTTGGTCTTGTGCACGAGCGTGAGGTGCTTGCGCGGCCGGTTCGCGGCACGGGCGAACGCGTCGCGCACCACCCGCTCCACGCCGAACGACGTGTTGATCGACACCTCGGTCGCGATCTCGTGCGGCGTGTCCTTCCGCAAGAGCCCGCCGTTGCCGGCGTACAGGCCCTCCGTGCCCTCGCGCACCACCACCATGTCGATCTCCGGTGGGTCGGCGATCGGGCTGCGCACGCCGGGGTAGAGCCGGGCCGGGCGCAGGTTCACGTGGTGGTCGAGCTCGAACCGGAGCCGCAGCAACAGGCCGCGTTCCAGGATTCCGCTCGGCACCGACGGGTCGCCCACGGCGCCGAGCAGGATCGCGTCGTGCTGGCGGAGTTCCCCGAGCACGGACTCCGGCAGCAACTCACCTGTGGCGTGCCAGCGCGCCGCGCCGAGGTCGTAGCGGGTGATCTCAGCCGCTGGAACGACCTCACCGAGCACCTTCAGGGCCTCGGCGACGACCTCGGGCCCGATCCCGTCTCCTGGGATCACTGCGAGCCGCATCCACACACCTCCCAGGTATCAGTCCCATTGCGCGGGACTAGTTTCCATTGCGAAAGGCTACCGGTCCGAGGCGGTGAAACCGCACTCGGAACACCCCTCCGTGGCCATATCTCCCGGACTGCGGGACACCCGAACGGTTCAGTGCCCCCGATCGGGCGTCACCCGATGCGCGTAAACGGCTCTGGCCGGCCGGGGCAGTCCCCGACCGGCCAGAGCGGTGCACGACGATCAGGCCACCGAGCGGATGGCCGGGCTCACCGTCGACGGCGCCCGCACCTTCACCACGTCCGCCTTGTCACCCGTGGCGTTGTGGTGGTGCAGGACCAGCAGGCTGTCCGAGCCGTCGACCGCGACGGCGGCGGCGTCCCGGTTGACCACCAGCGCGGTCGCCGGACGAGCCTGGTAGGACAGCGCGGCGTCGCCGCCGCCCTGCACCCACAGGCCCGGCTTGAGCGGGTCGAACGA
The DNA here is from genome assembly GCF_003014735.1 of Saccharothrix carnea. Lineage (GTDB taxonomy): Bacteria > Actinomycetota > Actinomycetes > Mycobacteriales > Pseudonocardiaceae > Actinosynnema > Actinosynnema carneum. The sequence goes on from NZ_PYAX01000001.1 coordinate 501,100, forward strand.
CAGCGCGTTCGGGATCGAGTCGATCAGGCCGTTGGACGTGCCCGGTGCCACGTAGAACCCGGCCACGCCGACCTGGTAGCTGATCCGCGAGGTGTCCGCCGACGCGTCGATGCCCAGCGCCGACAGCAGCACCGGCAGGACCACCACGTTCGTGTCGAACACATTCGTGTCGACGTCGCCGAACTGGCCGTTGACGCCCTGCAGGTCGACCGTGGCGCCGGTGCTCAGGTCCACCGTGGCCGCGACCAGCAGGTCGGTGTCGGTCAGCTTGGTCGCGTAGACCTCGTAGTCGAACGTGCCGTCACCGTTGGTGTCGATGTCGATGAACGGGATGGTGTTGCTGCCCAGGTTGTACCAGTTGCCCCAGGTCGCGACACCGAACGCGAGCATCGCGTCCTGCGGGTTGCCCTGCGCCTTCGCCAGCGGCGCGGTCGAGGCGGCGCCGACGTACCGCAGGTCACCGCCCTTGGCGGTGTTGTTCAGCACGCAGTTGGTGGTGACGTTGCGGCGGCACTCCGCCAGCTGCGGCGAGGACGCCTGCAGCTCCAGCACGCTCACCAGCGACCGGTACGCGCCCTGGTTGACGCCACGGCCGGTCAGGTTGAGCACGCCCTGACCCTTGCCGTTCACCCGGACGTTGTTGGCCACGTTGATGTCGGCCACCGGCTTCGGCGCGGAGTACACGGGCACCCGCAAAGCAACCGACGAACCGGCAGTCGGCGTGAGCACGACCCGGCCCGACGCGTCGGCCAGGTACTGGCGCGGCACGTCGAGGTGGTTCGCCTCGATGGTCGGGTCGACCGTCTTGCGCAGCGCCGCCGGGTCGTCGACCTTCAGCGTCACGGTGACGCGGGCGATGCCGCGCGGGCTGAGCCGCACGGTGTTCGCGGACAGCTCGTAGCGCACGCCCGGGATCTGGGTCAGCGCCTCGTAGCCCACCGTGTAGTCCACCCACTTGGTGGACTTGTTGACCACCTTGATGGTCTTGGTGAGGCTGACCGGCCCGGACACCTCGACGGTGCCGAACGACGCGGACACCGAGCCCGGGTCGTCCTGCACGTAGGCGAGGACCTGGTTCTCGACCGCGGCCTTGCCGTCGACGCGACCGGCGCCCACGCGGTTGGGCGCGTACGTCTTGCCACCGGCCTTCACGTCGTGACCGGCGGTGTTCATGACCGCGGCCTTGACCTCTTCCGGCGTCCAGTCCGGGTGGACCTGGCGCACCAGCGCCGCGACACCGGAGATGTGCGGCGCGGCCATCGACGTGCCGGAGTTGACCATCGTCTTGTTGCCCGAGCCGACCAGCGCCGAGGCGATGGAGTCACCGGGGGCGGCCACGTCCGGCTTCACGACCGGGCCGCGCACGCCGCGCGAGGTGAACGAGCTCGGGGTGTCGCTGATGGACTGGTCGTACGTGGGCAGCGAGGTGCGCAGGTCGCCCGCCTGGCGGACGGTCAGCGTGCCCGCGGCCAGCGCCGGGCGCAGCGCGGCGGTCGCCGAGCCGGTCAGCTGGAACACCGGGATCGCCGCGTTGCCGGAGATGCCCGCGTTGAAGTGCTCCAGGTTCGAGGTGAACAGCGCGCCGACGGCACCCGCGGCGGTGGCGTTGTTGGTGCGGCCGACCGAGCCGCAGCGACGCGTGGCGTCGTTGTCGTCCCACTCCAGCCACACCATCTTGCCCGCGACGGCGGCCTTGTCCGCGGCCGAGAACGGCAGGCAGCCGTCCTTGTTGGCCGCGTCGCTCATCGCCACGACCGCGCCGCTGACGTCCGCGCCCTCGTAGTTGTAGGCCACGCTGTACTGGCCGGGCTTCTTGCCGGCCACGCCACCGGGCGCGGTGACCTCGACCGCGTCGCGCAGCACGTACGCGTCACGGGTGCTGGCCACGGTCAGCGCCTCGGGGGTGCTGCCCGGCGAGCCGCCGATGTCGTACAGGTCGCCGCCGTTGCCCGCGGAGAACACCGTGAGCACGCCGGAGGCGTTGAGCTTGCGCACGAACAGGCTGTCCGGGTCGTCCGGGGCGCCGTAGTCGGAACCGAGCGACAGGTTGACCACGTCGAGGTGGTCGGAGAAGTCGCCGTCGCCATCGGGGTCGAGCGACCAGTCCAGGGCCTGCGCGGTGACGTTGGTCGAACCGTCGCAGCCGAACACCTTCAGCGCGTAGAGCAGGGCCTTCGGCGCGGTGCCGGGGCCGATGCGCATCGCGTCCAGCGTCTCGGGGGTGAGCTTGGTGTAATCGCCCTTGAAGGTGGAGCCGTCCGCGTTGACGCCGAAGCCCGCGGCGGTGCCGGCGACGTGCGAGCCGTGGCCGTTGCAGTCGAGCGGGTTCGGGTCCGGCTTCGGGGTGTTCAGCGCCGGGTCGTCGCTGCCGCCGTCGTAGGCGTTGCCGACGAAGTCGTAGCCGCCGACCACCTTGGCGGTCGGGAAGTACGAGGCGTCGACCTCGGTCTCGTCGATCGCCTGGAACGCCTCGATGGTGCCGGGGCCCGCGAAGTCGCTGTGGGTGTAGTCGATGCCCGTGTCGATGATGCCGATGCGGGTGTCGTCACCGAGCTTGCCGTACTCCTGCCACGCCTTGAGCGTGTTCGTCAGCTGCACGGCGGTGGAGTTCTGGCGGGACTTCGGCACCACCGTGCGCACGGACTTCACGTCCGCGCGCTGGGCCAGCTCGCGCACCTTGGCCGCGTCGGCCTGGACGACCACGCCCGGCACGCCGTTGACGGTCCGGTACAGCTCCTTGGTGGCGGAGTCCTTGACCTTCAGGGCGCCCACGACCAGGTCGGTGATCCGGCCGGCGTCGTTCTTGGTCGCCTTGGCGGCGTCCTTGGCCTGCTGCTTGGTCGCGCCCTGGCTGGTCTTCTCGGCGAACGTGTCGACGGCCGGCTTGGCCTCCAGCTCCACGAACGCGGTGACCCTGCCCTTGGCGGCCGTCAGCCGGTCGGACACCTTCAACTGCAACTTGCCGGCATCCAGCCCGCGCGCGTTCGCGACGGACGGTGCCAGTGGATCTTCCGCGGCCAGTGCGGTACCGGCGGTGGACCCGGCGACGAGTATCGCGGCCAGCACCGGTACGGCAGATCTGGCGACAACGCGAGATCGGCTCACAACGTGCCCCAAGCGAGGTCGGATTCGACCGGGCGGGCAGCGGCGTCCAATGAGGGAACTGCCCGCGTGGTGCCGTGCCCTCTACGACACCGGGTCAACCTCGTGGGAGGAACGTAATCGCTCGATCGAGCTGATCAGTTAGCCCAGACGAGTGACGGCAACCACAGTTTTGACGACTAACGGTTAACTGTGACGCCGCCGAGACCTGCGGCGATATACATCGACAGGTCTCGGCGGCGTTACTCCGTTTCGGGGACTTCCGGTCAGTCGAAGTTGACCGAGCGCACCGTGCGCGCACCGACGGCCGCACCGATCGGGTCGAGCACCGCGGTGTCCACCGGGCGGTCCACGCGCAGCAGCATGAACGCGTCCGCGCCGTCCTTGGTCTGGCTGATCTGGGCGGCCTCGACGTTCACGCCCGCCTCACCGAGCAGCGTGCCCACGGTGCCCATCACGCCCGGCCGGTCCGGGTACTCCAGCAGCAGCACGTTGCCCTCGGCGCGCAGGTCGAAGCCGCGGCCGTTGATGCCGACCAGCTTCTCCACCTGGTCCAGGCCCGTGAGGGTGCCGGACACCGTGATGACCGCGCCGTCCGCCTGCACCGCGCGCACCGTGACCAGGCTGCGGTGGTTGGCGCTCTCCGGCTCCTTGACCAGGTCGACGCTCACGCCGAGCGAGTTCGCCAGCGCCGGGGCGTTGACGAAGGTGACCTGCTCCTCGACCACGCTGGAGAACACGCCGCGCAGCGCGGCCAGCGGCAGCACCGCGACGTCCTCGCTGGACAGCTCGCCGCGCACCTCGACCGAGACCGCGGTCGGCGCCTTCGCGCTCAGCGCCGCGACCACCGTGCCCAGCTTCTGCACCAGCGGCAGGTAGGGGCGGACCTCCTCGCCGACCACGCCGCCGCCCTGCACGTTCACCGCGTCCGGCACGAAGTCGCCCGCCAGGGCCAGCAGCACCGACTTGGCCACGTCCGTGCCCGCCCGGTCCTGCGCCTCGCTCGTGGACGCGCCCAGGTGCGGGGTGACGACCACGTTCGGCAGGCCGAACAGCGGGCTCTCGGTGGTGGGCTCGGTGGAGAACACGTCGATGCCCGCGCCGCCGACCTGGCCCTCCTTCACGGCCTCGGCCAGCGCCTCCTCGTCGACCAGACCGCCGCGGGCGGCGTTGACGATGATCACGCCGCGCTTGGCCTTGGCCAGCTGCTCGGCGCCGATCAGGCCCTTGGTCTCCGGGGTCTTCGGCAGGTGGATCGAGATGAAGTCGGCGCGCTCCAGCAGCTCCTCCAGCGTGACCAGCTCGATGCCGAGCTGCGCGGCGCGGGCGGCGCTGACGTACGGGTCGTAGGCGATGAGCGTGGTGCCGAAGGCGGCGATGCGCGCGGCGAACAGCTGGCCGATCTTGCCCAGGCCGACCACGCCGACGGTCTTGCCCTGCACCTCGACGCCGTTGAACTTGCTGCGCTTCCACTCGTGGTTCTGCAGCGTGGCGTGCGCGGCCGGGATCTGGCGTGCGGTGGCCAGCAGCAGGGCGACGGCGTGCTCGGCGGCGCTGACGATGTTCGAGGTGGGCGCGTTGACGACCATGACGCCGCGCTCGGTGGCGGCGGGCACCTCGACGTTGTCCAGTCCGACGCCCGCGCGGGCGACGACCTTGAGCTTGGTGGTGGCCTTGAAGACCTCGGCGTCGACCTTGGTGGCGGAGCGGACCAGGAGGGCGTCGGCGTCGGCGACGGCTTCGAGCAGCGCGGGACGGTCGGTGCCGTCGACGTGGCGCACCTCGATGCCATCACCGAAGACGTCGAGAACGGACGGTGCGAGCTTCTCGGCGATGAGGACAACGGGCTTGGTCACGGACGTCGCTCCCGGTGGTGTGAACGGGTGGGGAGCGCGGGGCCGTCGAGCAGGTCGTCACCCGCGCCGGCCGGCCACGGCAATGTGTCCGGGTTGTTAACGAGCATAGTCAGCGCCCACCCCGTGCTTGACACCCGGGTGCCCTGTTTCACCTGCTGGAACCCGGTACGCGCGTCCTACATGGACTTCGCGTCGACCCGAGCGTTCAACTCGGGTGTCCGGAACGTAGGACACGGTCGTCCGGAACGTAGGACACGCGGTGGGGTCACCAGGGTTCGTCGAACTCGCCGTCCTTCACGCCGAGGATGAACGCCTCCCACTCGGCGGGAGTGAAGACCAGCACCGGGCCGTCCGGGTGGGCCGAGTTGCGCATCGCCGTGTACGTCACGCCGTCGGTGTGCTCGACGAACGCGATCTCGACGTGCTCCTCCTCGTCCTCGGCGCCCTCGTCGCTGCGGATCCACTCGGCTCCGCTGAGGTCGAGGTTGCCCCGGACGTGGGCCTTGTCGTCGTAGATGGGCGCGCTGTCGGTCATGGGCCTAGGTATACCGGGGCCCGCGGTCGGAACCGCGGGCCCCGGCGAAAAAGCCGCCGATCTTACGCCGTTTCGGTGATGGGGCGGTCGACCCAGGACATCAGGCCGCGCAGCTTCTTGCCGACCTCCTCGATCGGGTGCTGCTCGCCCTCCTGCTGCAACTTCTTGTAGTTGCCGCGGCCGGCGTCGTCCTCGTTCACCCACTCGGTGGCGAAGGTGCCGTCCTGGATCTCGCCCAGGATCTTGCGCATCTCCTCCTTGACCGCGGGGGTGACCACGCGCGGGCCCCGGGTCAGGTCGCCGTACTCGGCGGTGTCGGAGATCGAGTAGCGCATGCGGGCGATGCCGCCCTCGTACATGAGGTCCACGATGAGCTTGAGCTCGTGCAGGCACTCGAAGTAGGCGACCTCGGGCGCGTAACCGGCCTCGGTCAGCACCTCGAAACCGGCCTGCACCAGCGCGGACGCGCCACCGCAGAGCACCGCCTGCTCACCGAACAGGTCGGTCTCGGTCTCCTCCTTGAACGTCGTCTTGATGACGCCCGCGCGCGTGCCGCCGATGCCCTTGGCGTAGGACAGCGCCAACGCCTGCGCGTTGCCCGTGGCGTCCTGCTCGACCGCGATCAGCGCGGGCACGCCCTTGCCGTCCACGAACTGGCGGCGGACCAGGTGGCCCGGGCCCTTCGGCGCGACCATGGCGACGTCCACGTTGGACGGCACGGTGATCAGGCCGTAGCGGATGTTGAAGCCGTGGCCGAAGAAGACCGCGTCGCCGTCCTTCAGGTTCGGCGCGATGTCGTTGGCGTAGATGTGCCGCTGCGCGGTGTCCGGCGCCAGGATCATGATCAGGTCGGCCTCGGCCGAGACCTCGGCGGGGGTGCCGACGGGCAGGCCCTCCTCCTCGGCCTTGGCGCGGGACTTGGAGCCCTCGGGGAGGCCGATCCGGACGTCGACGCCCGAGTCGCGCAGGCTCAGCGCGTGCGCGTGGCCCTGGCTGCCGTAGCCGATGACCGCGACCTTGCGCCCCTGGATGATGCTCAGGTCGGCATCGTCGTCGTAGAAGATCTCGACGCTCACTGGTGGTACTTCCTTCCTCGGAACTGGAACATCAGCGCACCGCGGTCGCGGTGATGGAGCGGGCGCCACGGCCGATGGCGACCATGCCGGACTGGACGATCTCGCGGAGCCCGTAGGGCTCCAGCATCCGCAGCAGCGCGTCGAGCTTCTCAGACGTGCCGGTGGCCTCGACGGTGACCGCCTCCGGGGAGACGTCGACGACCTTCGCGCGGAACAGCTGCACCGTCTCCAGGACCTGGCTGCGCACCGTCGCGTCGGCGCGCACCTTGACGAGCAGGAGCTGCCGCTGGACCGACGCGGCGGGCTCCAGCTCCACGATCTTGATGACGTTGATGAGCTTGTTGAGCTGCTTGGTGACCTGCTCCAGCGGCAGCTCGTCCACCGAGACGACGATGGTCATCCGGGAGATGTCGGGGTGCTCGGTGCGGCCGACCGCCAGCGACTCGATGTTGAAGCCGCGCCGCGAGAACAGGCCCGCCACACGCGCGAGGACACCGGGCTTGTCCTCGACCAGAACGCTCAGGGTGTGCCTAGTCATCGTCATTCGTCCTCGTCGAACAGCGGGCGGATGCCCCGCGCGGCCATGATCTCGCTGTTGCCCGTGCCCGCGGCCACCATCGGCCAGACCTGGGCGTCCTTGCCGACCACGAAGTCGATGACGACCGGCCGGTCGTTGATCTCCATGGCCTGCTGGATGACCGCGTCGACCTCCTCGCGGGACTCGGCGCGCAGACCCGCGCAGCCCATCGCCTCGGCGAGCAGCTTGAAGTCGGGGATTCGGTGCTTGTGCGTGCCCAGGTCGGTGCTGGAGTAGCGCTCGCCGTAGAACAGGGTCTGCCACTGGCGGACCATGCCCAGGTTGCCGTTGTTGATGACGGCGACCTTGATCGGGATGCCCTCGATGGCGCAGGTGGCCAGCTCCTGGTTGGTCATCTGGAAGCAGCCGTCACCGTCGATCGCCCACACCTGGACGTCCGGCACGCCCGCCTTCGCGCCCATCGCGGCGGGCACCGCGTAGCCCATCGTGCCGAGGCCGCCGGAGTTGATCCACGTGCGCGGGCGCTCGTACTTCACGAACTGCGCGGCCCACATCTGGTGCTGGCCGACGCCCGCGGTGAACAGGGTGTCGGGCGGGGTCAGCGCGCCGATCCGCTCGATCGCGTACTGCGGCGAGAGCGTGCCGTCCTCGGGCCAGTCGTAGCCCAGCGGGAACGTCTCGCGCAGCGCGTCGAGCTGCTCCCACCACGGGGCGAGGTCGACCGTGCGGGCCGCGTTCTCCTTCTCCGCGCGGACCGCGTCGACCAGCTCGCTGATGATCTCCTTGCAGTCGCCCACGATCGGCACGTCCGCGCGGCGGTTCTTCGAGATCTCCGCCGGGTCGATGTCGGCGTGCACGACCTGCGCGTCCGGCGCGAACGTGGACAGCTGGCCGGTGACCCGGTCGTCGAACCGCGCGCCGAGGGCGATCAGCAGGTCCGACTTCTGCATCGCGGCGACCGCCGACACCGTGCCGTGCATACCGGGCATGCCCAGGTGCTGGGGGTGCGAGTCGGGGAACGCGCCGCGCGCCATCAGCGTGGTCACCACCGGGATGCCGGTGGACTCGGCCAGCTCCAGCAGCTCGGCCGACGCCTCGGCCTTGATCACGCCGCCGCCGACGTAGAGGACGGGGCGACGGGCCGCGGCGATCAGCTTCGCGGCCTCGCGCACCTGCTTGCCGTGCGGCCGGGTCGTCGGCCGGTAACCGGGCAGGCGCAGCTCCGGCGGCCAGGAGAACGAGGTCATCTCCTGCAGCACGTCCTTGGGGATGTCCACCAGGACGGGGCCGGGTCGGCCGGTCGAGGCCAGGTGGAACGCCTCGGCGACGGCGCGCGGGATGTCCGCGGCGTCGGTGACGAGGAAGTTGTGCTTGGTGATCGGCATCGTGATGCCGCAGATGTCGGCTTCCTGGAACGCGTCCGTGCCGATCAGCGGCCGGGACTGCTGGCCGGTGATGGCGACCACCGGGACGGAGTCCATGTTGGCGTCGGCCAGCGGGGTGACGAGGTTCGTCGCGCCCGGTCCCGAGGTGGCCATGCAGACGCCGACCTTGCCGGTGGCCTGGGCGTACCCGGTGGCGGCGTGGCCCGCGCCCTGCTCGTGGCGGACCAGGATGTGGCGCACCTTGGTGGAGTCGAGGAGGGGGTCGTAGGCAGGCAGGATCGTGCCGCCGGGAATGCCGAAGACCACTTCGCAGCCCACTGCCTCCAGCGAGCGGACGAGGGACTGGGCACCGGTCACGCGGATGGGAGCGCCGCTCGGCGGGGCCGGTTTCGGCCGCGGTCCAGGGCGGGGCGACGACGACTCTCCGGGAGCCGGTCGCGAGGTTGCGCTGGTCATCTGTCTGCCTCGTGGGTAAGGAGAATGCACGGTCCGGGCACGAAAAAACCCTCGCCAACCCGAACGGGTCGTACGAGGGTCGCGCGTCGACGCAAGCTCGAATGCCTAGGCGTCGACGCGCCTGGGAAGTACGAGAACGAGGTTGCGCTGCATGGCGCTGACGTTAACCGTGAAGCAGGTGGAGCGTCAACTGTGCGGGACGGCACTCCCGGATGGTGGAAGCCTCCACGTGGGTGGACGCGGGCCGGAGTCACCCGCTCGGACGATGAGTGGCAGCATCTCGACACGTGCCGAAAGTCGTGTTCCGCATCCCCACCCCCGCGCTGCTGGCCGCCGGGTCCGCCGCCATCTGCGCGACGCCCGTCGCCTGGGGCGTGCCCGGTCTCCAAGCCCTCTACCTGCTGCCGGCGGCCTTCGCGTGGTGGGTGGTGCGCAACCGCACGACCGTGGACGGCGATCGGATCGTGGCCCGGGGCACGTTCGGCAAGCGCGAGGTGCCGTGGTCGGACGTGAAGGCGATCAAGGTGGTCCCGAAGGGGTGGTTGTCGGCGGTGCTGACCGACGACTCCGTGATGCGGCTGCCCGCCGTCCGCGCCGCGCACCTGCCGATGTTGTCGCAGGTCAGCCGGGGTCGGGTGGCCGATCCGACGGCCGTGGCCGCGGCCGACGAGCCCGCGGAGGAGCCCGCCGAGGCTGACGGGGACGCAACGCCGCCGCCCGTAAAGTCCCAGGAGTGAGTTCTCGCACACAGTGGGTGCCTGTGGTCAGCCTGGTGCTGTCGCTGGCGGGCCTGGCGGTCTCGACCTACCTCACGATCGCGCACTTCACCGAGGGCGCGCTGCTGTGCGCCGAGGGCTCGGTGATCGACTGCGGCACGGTCACCAGCAGCGAGCAGTCGGAGCTGTTCGGCATCCCGGTCGCGGTGCTGGGCCTGGCGTTCTTCGCGTTCCTGACCGTCGCGTGCCTGCCGTTCGCCTGGCGCAGCGAGGCGCTGCACTGGGCGCGGCTGGTGTCGGTCGGCGTCGGCGTGCTGTTCGTGGTGTACCTGGTGGCGGCCGAGTTCCTGCTGATCGGGAAGGTCTGCCTGTGGTGCACCGCCGTGCACGTGATCACGCTCGCGCTCGCCGCCGTGCTGGTCACCGGCGCGTTGCGGCGGAGTAATCTCTGAGGCACCGCTCCGACCTTCCCGCGCCCCCACCCCCGCGCGCGTCGTTACGCGAACCTCTTGGCAAAGACTTCTGGAGGAGCCGTGCCACCGCTCCGTTCCCGCACCACCACGCACGGCCGCAACGCCGCGGGCGCACGCGCGCTCTGGCGTGCGACCGGCATGACCGACAGCGACTTCGGCAAGCCGATCGTGGCCATCGCCAACTCCTACACGCAGTTCGTGCCGGGGCACGTGCACCTGCGCGACCTCGGCGACATCGTGGCCGAGGCGGTCCGCGAGGCGGGCGGGGTGCCGCGCGAGTTCCACACGATCGCGGTGGACGACGGCATCGCCATGGGGCACGGCGGGATGCTGTACTCGCTGCCGTCGCGGGAGATCATCGCCGACTCGGTCGAGTACATGGTCAACGCGCACCAGGCCGACGCGATCGTGTGCATCTCCAACTGCGACAAGATCACGCCGGGCATGCTCAACGCGGCCATGCGCCTGAACATCCCGGTCGTGTTCGTCTCCGGTGGACCGATGGAGGCGGGCAAGGCGGTCGTGGTGGACGGCGTGGCCGTCGCGCCGACCGACCTGATCACCGCGATCGCCGCATCCGCCTCGCCGGACGTGGACGAGGCCGGGTTGGCCGAGGTGGAGCGGTCGGCGTGCCCGACCTGCGGCTCGTGCTCGGGCATGTTCACCGCGAACTCGATGAACTGCCTCACCGAGGCGCTGGGCCTGGCGCTGCCGGGCAACGGCTCCACGCTGGCCACGCACTCCGCGCGGCGCGAGCTGTTCGCCGAGGCCGGCCGCACGGTCGTGGACCTGTGCCAGCGGTACTACGAGCAGGACGACGACTCGGTGCTGCCGCGCTCGATCGCCAACCGCAAGGCGTTCGAGAACGCCATGGCGCTGGACATGGCGATGGGCGGCTCCACGAACACCGTGCTGCACGTCCTCGCCGCCGCGCAGGAGGGCGAGGTCGACTTCACGCTGGCCGACATCGACGCGGTGAGCCGCCGGGTGCCGTGCCTGGCGAAGGTGTCGCCGAACTCGGACTACCACATGGAGGACGTGCACCGGGCCGGTGGCATCCCGGCCCTGCTGGGCGAGCTGTGGCGGGGCGGGCTGCTCAACGAGGACGTGCACACCGTGCACAGCCCGGACGTCGCGTCGTGGCTGGGCGAGTGGGACATCCGCGCCGAGTCGCCGTCGCAGCGGGCGATCGAGCTGTTCCACGCGGCGCCGGGCGGCGTGCGCACGACGCAGGCGTTCTCCACGTCCAACCGGTGGTCGAAGCTGGACACGGACGCGGCCGGCGGCTGCATCCGCGACGTCGGGCACGCGTACACCAAGGACGGCGGCCTGGCCGTGCTGCACGGCAACCTGGCCGAGCGCGGCGCGGTCATCAAGGCGGCGGGCGTCGACGAGGAGCTGTGGCACTTCGAGGGGCCGGCGCGGGTGGTGGAGTCCCAGGAGGAGGCCGTCTCGGCGATCCTGAAGAAGGAGATCCAGCCGGGCGACGTGCTCGTGGTGCGCTACGAGGGTCCGGCGGGCGGGCCGGGTATGCAGGAGATGCTGCACCCGACCGCGTTCCTCAAGGGCGCGGGGCTGGGCAGGAAGTGCGCGTTGATCACCGATGGCCGGTTCTCCGGCGGCACGTCGGGCCTGGCGATCGGGCACGTCTCGCCGGAGGCGGCAGGGGGCGGCGTGATCGGCCTGGTCCAGGACGGCGACCGGATCCTGATCGACGTGCACGAGCGGCGGCTGGAGCTGCTGGTGGACGAGAGCGTGCTGGCCGAGCGGCGGGCCAAGATGGAGGCCTCGGAGCGGCCGTGGCAGCCGGTCGACCGGGTCCGCCCGGTGACGGCGGCGCTGCGCGCGTACGCCCGGATGGCGACGGACGCTTCCACCGGCGCGGTGCGCGACGTGAACTCTGCCTGATTGCCGCTGCTCCGCAGACGGCGGGCGAGGTCGCCCGGAAGTCGACCGTTCGCGCCTGAACTTCCCGACGATCGGAAAGCGTGATCGCCGGGAGATGAGTCGCGAACGGTCGACGCGACCTCGCCGGTCTACCTGAAGACGTAGAGGGTCGCCGCAGTCGCGCCGGCGGCGATCACCAGGCAGATGAAACCGGACAGCAGCGGGTGGCGGAACCAGCTGCGGTTGTAGTCGAAGGCGGCACGGCCGGGGCCCGCGAAGAGCACCCCGAACGCCATCGCCGCGTAGACCGCCTCCAGCTCCACGCCGTTCGGCGCGAAGAAGCCGCCCTTGTACTTCAGCGCGATGACGTTCGCCATCACGCCGAGCACGCCCGCCGCCGCCAGCGGCGTGAACAGGCCGAGGATCAGCAGCGCGCCGCCGCCGAGCTCGGTCACGCCGGTGACCCACGCCAGGATCCGCGCCTCGCGGAACCCGGCGGACTGCAGGTAGGCCGCGAACCCGTCGATGCCGGGCCCGCCGAACAGGCCGAACACCTTCTGCAGGCCGTGCATGACGAACGCGCCGCCCAGCGCCAGCCGCAGCACCAGCAGGCCGATGTCGGCACTGGCGGTCCAGCCGAACGGCTTGCGGTCGTCCTCGTCCTCAAGGGCGTCGTAGTGGGTGGCGGGCTTGTCGTCCAAGTCCGCGATCGGCGTGTAGCCGGAGGTGTCGAAGCCCTTCGTGTCCCTGCCGAACGCGTCGCCGTCGATCGTCCGGGTGCCGTCGTCGAAGTGGTGAACTCCTCCGCCCACGCCACTCGTCGAGTAGAACCCGTCGTCGGAGTAGCCGCCCGATGTCCTCGAACGGTCGTCGTGAGTAGCCACGCACCCGCACGTTAGGAGGTTCGGACGACGTCCGCGAGCGTCCGTTTCGCCGTGCACCTTCACCCGAATGGGCTAATATTCGCCCTTGACCAGGTTCCGGGGCTGCTCGCCGCGGGCGAACCGGGCGACCTCGGCGGCCACCACGGCGTACGCCCGCTCGGCGTGACCGGTGCAGCTGCCGGCCACGTGCGGGGTGAGGAACAGGCCGGGCGCCGTCCACAGCGGGTGGTCGGTCGGCAGCGGCTCGGGCTCGGTCACGTCCAGCGCCGCGCGCAGCCGCCCCGAGGTCAGCTCGGCCAGCAACGCGTCGGTGTCGACCACCGCGCCGCGGGCCGCGTTGACCAGGATCGCGCCGTCCTTCATCCGGGACAGGAACTTCGCGTCGACCATCCCGGTGGTCTCCTCGGTCAGCGGCACCACGACCAGCACCGCGTCGAACCCGCCCAGCAGGTCGGGCAGCTCGTCCACGCCGTGCACGCCGGGCCGCGCGGTGCGGCCGACCAGGGTCGCGGTCGCGTCGAACGGCTCCAGCCTGCGCCGGAACTGCTCGCCCAGGTCGCCCGCGCCGACCACGAGCACCTTCTTGTCCTGCAGCGTGTCGGTGAGGTGGTAGTCCCACCGGCGTTCCTGCCTGGCCCGCTCGAACCTCGGGAAGTCGCGGTAGATCGCGAGCAGCGCACCGATCGCCCACTCGGCCGTGCTGCCGCCGTGCGCGCCGCGGCACGTCGACAGCATCACACCATCGGGTACGACACCGATGAACCGCTCGGCGCCCGCCGACAGCAGTTGCACCAGCTTCAGCGACGGCAGCTGCGCGAACACGTCGCGCGGGTCCGCGCCGAGCAGGAACTTGGGTACCAGGACTTCCGCGTGCGCGGCGTCGGCGGGCAGCGGCTGCCCCGGCTCGTAGCGGACGGGCCGCACACCCTCCACGTCGGACAGCGCGCGGACGCCCAGCTCGTCGGGGACCAGAACGGTGAGGCTCACGGGTTCGCACGTTACGGCACACTGACCGCCATGCGGGAGCACGACGTCTTCTCCGCGGACGGCACGCGGATCAGGTTGTGGCGCACCGACGCGGACGGGCCGGACGTGCTGCTCAGCCCCGGTCTCGGCGCCGTGCCCGCGGTGTGGCCGGAGGTGCCGTCGGCCCGCGTGCACAGCTGGTACCACCGCGGCACGCTGGCGTCGGACCGGCCGGCCGACCCGTCCCGCATCGAGGTGTCCGACCACGTCGCCGACGCGCTGGCGGTGCTGGACGACGGCGGCGTCGAGCGGTGCGTGGTGATGGGCTGGTCGATGGGCGTGACGGTGGCCGCCGAGCTGGCGCTGCGGCACCCGGACCGGGTGACCGGCTTGATGCTCGTCGCGGGCGCGCCGGGTGACACGTTCGCGAGCGCGCTCGGCATCCCCGGCGTGCCGGCGGCGGTGCGGCGGCTGATCGGCGTCGGCGGGGTGGCGGCGTTGAAGGCCGCCGGGCCGCTGCTGGACGCCGTGCTGCACCGCGTTCCGGTGCCGGACCTCGGCGGGCCGCTGGTCGGGTCGCTGCGCCACTACCTCCAGCACGACTGGGGCTGGTACTTCACCCTCGCGCTGGCGCTGGGCCGCACGCCCCGGCTCGACCTGACCGGCGTGACGTGCCCCACCACGGTCCTGGCCGGCCGGTACGACTTCCTGGCGTCGGCCGATGGCGTGCTCGGGCCGGTCGCCGCGCTGCCGCAGGCCAGGGTTCGGGTGCTGCCGAACACGCACTTCCTGCCGCTGGAGGACCCGCAGGTGGTGGTGGACGAGCTGGAGCTGCTGCTCGACCGCGCCGACGCCGTGCGGCGGGCCGTGCACGAGGACGTGGACGGGCCGCTCACCCCGCGTTCACGGCCCCGCGCTTAACCTGGGACCCGTGTCACGACTGCGTGGAGTGCTGATCGGGACGGCCCTCGGCCTGCTGGCCGCGGGCTGCGCCGGCTTCCCCGAGCAGCCGGGACCGGCGGGGTGGAGCGCGGCCCAGCCGTTGACGCCGCAGGCCGGGCCGGTGCCCGAGCTGCCCGGTGAACTCCCGAAGGGACCCGCCCAGGGCCAGCCACCCGGCCAGGAGCCGACACCCGTGCCGCCGCCGCAGGGCTGCAAGGACTTCAACCCCGCCGTGGTCGGCACGTGCCTGAGCCCGATCTCCGGCGTGGCGCTGACCGACGTCAACCAGACCACCGGTGCGGTGACGGCGCTGGCGACCGAGCGCGCCACCGGGCGGCTGGTCAAGGTGACCAAGGACGTCGACCCGGTCGAGGTGGCGAAGTTCGAGGTGGACGCGGCCGGTGACGGCGGGCTCACCGGGCTCACCCTGTCGCCGACCTACCCCGAGGACCAGCTGGTCTACGTGTACGTGACCACGGCGACCGACAACCGGGTGCTGCGGCTCGCGCCCGGCGACGTGCCCAAGCCGGTGCTGACCGGCATCCCGAAGGGCCCGACCGGCAACCGGGGCGTGCTCGCCCACGACCGCACCGGCGCGCTGCTGGTTGCGACCGGTGACGCGGGCAACCCGGCGGCGGCGGCCGACCCGAACTCGCTGGCCGGGAAGGTGCTGCGGATCGACGGCGCCGGCCAGCCCGCGCGCGGCAACCCGACCGCGGGCTCGCGGGTGCTGGCGAGCGGGCTGAAGTCGCCGGGCGGGCTGTGCGTGTCCGGCGACGGGTCGAAGACGTGGGTGACCGACGCGGGCGCGACGGCGGACCTGCTGTACCGGGTGCAGCCGGGCAAGGCGCTGGGCGATCCGGCGTGGTCGTGGCCCGAGCGGCCCGGTGTCGGCGGCTGCGCGTCGTTCTCGAACCTGGTGATGGTGGCCACGAGCGCCACCCCCGGCCTGCTCAACCTGCCGATGAACCCGGAGGGCGCGTTCACCGGCAAGCCGGAGGCGACCATGACCGGCGAGGACGGCTTCGGCCGCCTCGGACCGCTGGTGATGCTGGACGACACGACCGCGCTGTCCGGCACGGTGAACAAGAACGCGGGCGGCGCACCGGTCTCCAGCGACGACCGCGTGGTGATCGTGGTGCGGGACGGCGGCGGTCCGGGCGGCACGAAGGACTGAAGCCGCGGCGGCACGGTTGACCGCCGTGCGACTCTTTGTGTCAAGGGGATGACACAAAGGGGGTGGCGTCGTGGGCGGACTCGTCGGGACGGCGCTGGTGCACGGACTGATCGGCTTGGCCGTGGTGGTCGTGCTGTGGCCGACGACGTCCGCCGGGCGGCGGTTCCTGCTGCGCTGGGGCGTGCCCGAGCCGGACGACCGGCAGAGCGCGCAGGCGGTGCGGTACCTGCGGGACCGGCGGCTGCTCTACCCGGTGCTGTTCCTGCTCACGCCGGTGGTGGCCGGGCCCGCCGCGCGCGCGTTCGGCTTCGCGGACCAGTCATCCGGCGCGGTGCGCAACTTCGCGCCGCTGCTCGTTGCGCTGCTGGTCGCGGAAGCCGCCGCGGCGCTGCGCCCGGTGCGCGGCACCAGGACCGCGACGCTGGCCCGCCGCCACTGGCGCGACCTGGTGCCGCGGTGGGCGATCGGGCTGCTGCTGGTGCTCGGCGCGGTGGCCGCCCTCCTGGCCGGGGCAGGGCTGGCCGCCCAGCCGTGGGCGGACCGGGTCGCCGCTACCTTCCCCGCCGACGGTGTGTGGCGTTCCGCCGATGGCACCGCGGAGGGGACCGTGTCGGTGCAGTACCTCGCGGAGATGCGCGAGCCGGTGAGCCTGGTCGCGCTCATCGGTGTGGCGTGCGGCCTGGTCGTCGTCCTGGGCGTGGTGCGGCTCGCGGTGCGTCGGCGGTCGTTGGCGGAGCCGCCGGTGGACGCCGCGTTCCGGACGCGCAGTGCCCGGGTCGCGGTCGGCATCGGCCTGGCGTGGACGGCGGCGGTGGTGCTGGTGGCGGGCAACCGGCTCGACTTCCTGCGCGGCCTCGACTTCACCGCGGCCGGGGCGGAACCGGTGCCCGCGTGGCTGGAGCACACGTCCACGGGTGGGTACCTGGGGCTCGTGACGCTGCTCGTCGGGGTGGGCGGCTGGATCTGGGTGGCGAACCCGTCCCGGCCACCGGCCTCGCGGACCGCCGCGTGACCCGGATCGTCGTCGACCCGGACAGCGGGGTGGCGCCCTGGCGGCAGGTGCGTGACCAGCTCGTGCACCTGATCCGGGTCGGCGAGCTGCCGGTCGGCGCACCGCTGCCGCCGATCCGGCAGCTGGCGCGTGACCTCGGGCTCTCGGTCGGGACGGTGGCGCGCGGGTACCGCGAACTGGAGTTGGCCGGTGTGCTGGCCACCGCGCGGCGCCGGGGCACGGTGGTGGCGGCGGTGCCCCGGACCGACGCGGTGACCGCCGCGGCACTCGCCGAGGCCGCGGCCGAGTACGCCGCGTCGGCCAAGGCCCTGGGCGTCGACCGGCAGGACGCGGTGCAGGCCCTGCTGCACGCCTGTCGCGACGAGTAGCCCGCTCAGCCCACCGTGGCGAAGATGGCGTCGGCAACCTGCCAGTACAGGCCCTTCGGGTGGTCGCGGAACAGCGGTTCGGTGCCGAACAGCACCGCCCGCGCGCCCCGCGGCGACGTGCCCGCCACGACCGCCGCCTGACCGGCCGCCTCCGCCTGCCCGCCCGACCCGTCCGGGCGCGTGGCCCAGTGCCCGGCGACCAGGTCCTGGTAGCGCTGCCGCACGACCACGCCGGGTCCGAGGTCGGTGAACCAGTACGGCGCGTACACGAACGCGTGGCCGACCGCGCCCGCGCCGTCCACCACCGACACGACGCCGTTCGCGTCCTCCCGGCCCGCGACCGCGCGCACCGGCAGCACACCTGCGTCGGCGTTGAACCGCGCTCCCGTCGCACCGCGCGTCACCACGCCGCCTCGCGCCAGGAACGCGTCCACCGCGGCCTTGGCGGGCGCGACGAGGTGGTCGTAGCGCAAGCCCGACGACACCAGCAGCACGTCGACCCCGGACAGGTCGAACCCGGCGTTCAGCACCTCCGTCGACACCGGCCGCACGTCGAAACCCATGTCCCGCAACGCCTTCAGCTCATCCGCCGCCACCGCGCCCGCCACCGCGGGACGGCGCAGCGGCGTGCCGCCCGGCCCCGCCGCGGTGAACCGGGCGCCGTACCGGTCCGACACCTCCTCGGCCGCCGCCCGCGCCGACGCGGGCACCACGATCGTGCCGTCGTCCTGCCTGCGCACCTCGACACCGCGGGCGAGCAGGTCGTTCACCGCCGCCGCGTCCTTGCCGTCGACCAGCGTGAGCGCCAGGTCGCTGCCCTCGGGCGCGTGCAGTGAACCGGTCGGCGACGCCGCCGCCACGTCACGCCCGCGCACGTGCAGCGGCCCGTCCCGCACGACGTCCACCGACGCGCCCCACAGCAGCCGGTGGCTCCAGCCGCTGATGTCGTACATGACCGGCACGTGGTCGGAGATGTCCCGACCGGCCTCCAGCATCACGTTGGCCAGCGCCCGCTTCGGCTGGTGCAGGTCCACCACGTACGACCCGGCCGGGTACGCGCGGTCGCCCAGCGTGAACGGCCGGTCCGCCCTCTTCACCCGGACGTCGTGCGCGACCAGGTGGTCGACCAGCCGTGCGGCGGCCTGCCCGGACCGCTGCCCGTCACCGACCGGTATGACGTACGCGCGCGGGAACTCCGTGGTGTAGCGGTCTTCGGGGCCGAAGCCGGGCACGAAACCGTCCGGCACGACCCGCTGCGGCTCGCCCGCCAGGCCGCGGCGGAACATCTCGATCTGGTTGTCCACCATCGCGGTCCGGTGCTGCTGCACGTACGCGAGCGCGCTGCGGATCGTCGCCTCGACCACGTCCGTGTTGATCGCCGAACGACGCCGCAGCTCCATCACCGGCTGTGTCGTGTAATCGCCTCGGTTCACCCGCATCGGGATCTCGATCGTGTAGGACACCGCGCCGTGGTACATCGAGTACTGGGCGGTGTAGATCGGCGCCCAGCCGTCCCACACGCCCGGTTCGTAGTCGCGGAACGGGATCTCCGGCGTGGCCGCCTCCGGGTGGCCGAGCGCCCGCACGGCGTCCTCCATGCGCAGCCCGCCCGCGTAACCGTGCTCGATGTAGAGGTCGAAGTCGTAGTTCTGGCCGTGCGGCGGGGTGGTCGGCTCGATCAGCGTGTTGGCCACGTACCCGTGCTCGTCGAGCACCAGCAGCGGCTGGACGCGCTTGACCACGTCCCGCATCGCCCGCGACTCCGGCTGCGACGAGGTGACGAAGTCGCGGTTGAGGTCGAACCCGCTCGCGTTGGCGCGGGTACCGGCCACCCGCCCGTCCGGGTTCGCGGTCAGGTTCACGTAGACCCGGTGGCGGCGCAGGAAGTCCCGCGCGGCCGGGTCGAAGGCCAGGTCCTCGATCACGCGCAGCGCGCCGTCGGTGCCCTCCCACTCGTCGCCGTGGATGTTGGCGTTGATCCACACCGGCGCCTTGTAGCCGCCGCGCAGGAAGACGTCCCGGGCGGCGCCGACCGGGTCGTTCTCGATCTTGTCGCGCCACGCCTCCTGCCTGCGGGTCTCCGCCGGGCTCTCCGGCGCGGTGAGCGTGACCAGGTAGAGGTCGCGGCCCGCGGTGGACCGGCCGACGACCTCGACGGACACCCGGTCGCTGCGGCGCTGCAGGTCGTTCAGGCGCGGCGCGAGCGAGTGGTAGGGCGCGAGACCGAGCTTGATCGACCGGTCGGCCTGGTCCTCCGGGTAGACCCGCAGCAGGGTGCGGCGCGGGTAGCCGGGGTTGGCGTCGGGCCAGTTGTCGCCGCGCGCGCTGGCGTGCAGCGGCGCGTCGACGGCCGCGACCTGGTTGCGCTCCGGGCCGTTGCCCGGCTCGTGCGCCCGGCCGACCGCGGGCGCGGCGGTCGCCGGGGTGGTCATCGTGGCCAGCAACAGCAGCGTCAGCGTCAACCAGCGCACCGGACCCCCTGGGGGTGATCGCCGAAGAACTCCTCCACCCTGACTAGTGGGTGCGGGTGATCCCGGTCAACCGGTCGAACGGCTGGTCAAGCGCTAACCCGAACCAAGGCACACGAACGGACGACGCAGCGGGTCCACCGCGACCGCCTCGGCCAGTGCCACGGCCGGTGACGCGCCGGCCGCCAGGTTGCGGTGGAAGTCGGCCATCGCCGCGGCCGAGGGCTGGTCGCCCACCCGGCTGGACGCGGCGATCACCGTCCGGGCACCGCCCGCCAGCAACGCGCCCGCGAACCCCAGCGGCTCGTCACCGGGCCGCACCCGGTTCAGCGCCAGCTCGCACGCGGCCAGCACCACCTGGTGCGGCGGGCGGCGGACCCGGCCGATCTCGTGCGCGAACATCGCGCCGTCGACCAGCTCCAGCCGGGAGAACAGCGCGTTCTCCGGCTCGTGCTCGCCGTGCGCGGCGATGTGCGCCAGCTCCACCCCGTCCAGCGCCTCCAGCACCGCGCCGACCCTGGCCTCGTTCACGCCGAGCAGCTTCGCGTCACCGTGGTAGCCGGCCAGCCGGTCGATCTCGCCCTGCGCGGCCTGCAACCCGGGACCGCGCACCAGCAGCACGCCGTCGACCGGCGCCCGCTCCCCGCGGATCGCCGACACCCACGCGGTGGCCGAGGGCACCGCCGTCGTGGGCCGGTTCGCGCACGTCGGCAGCACGTTCCACGGCACCACGTACAGCGCGCCGGTGGGCACCACGACCAGCGACCGGTCCCCGATCATCGGCGCCAGCGGGCGCAGCAGCAGCCGGTCCAGCTTCTCCGCCTCACGGCGCGCGGACGCGGAGATGACCTCGACCAGCGGCGCCGGCAGGTGGTCGGGCGCGAGCGCGTTGAGGTCGGCGTGCAGGCGGCGCGCGCCCTCGGTGGCCTCGGCGGCCGACCCGAGCCGCACCATGCGCACCCGAGCACCGGCGAACACCACCGCGATCAGCTCGTCGCCGGACACCGCGAAGCTCACCATCGCCTGCCCGGACAGCCGGTCGAGCACCTCGTCCGGCTTGACGACCGGGCGCGGCGTGCCCCAGGGGCTGGCGCTCCAGCCCATCCGGGTGGCCGCGCGCTGGCTCGCCTTGAGCCGCGCCTCCAGCTCCTGGGTCGGCAGGCCGTCGAGGCGGGCCCGCAGCAGGGCGCGGCTGAGCCTGCGCACCTCGGCGATCCGCTCGCCCAGCTCGGAATCCACAGTGGACTCGGCCGGGTCGTACCGGTACAGCTGGGCCCTGGTCCGCTCCAGCCAGGTGAACAGGCGCTTGGCGTTGGCCGCCGAGTCACGACCGCCCAGCACCAGGCGCACGGCCAGTTCGCCCAGCTCACGGCCGTGCACGGCGGTGCCGGACACCAGTTCCAGCCCGCCGAGCCGGTCCCGCAGCCTGCCCAGTTCCGCCAGGCCCGCCTTGGCCTGTGCCAGCGCCACCCGCTGGTTGCCGCGCGCCAGCGCCAGCTCCGCCCGGCACAGCCGCAGCAGCATCCGGTGGTCGATCGGCGAGATCCGGCGCGACTTGGGCACGCTGCGCAGCAGCTCGGCGCCCCGGTCCGGGTCGCCGCGGCGGATCTCCAGCCTGGCCGCCAGCACCAGCGCGAACGCCGCCTGGTCGTGCAGCTTCAGCGCGGCCAGCTCCCCGGACAGCTCGATCGCCCGCCGCACCACCCCGGCGACCGGGCGGCGTGAACCGAGCGCGCGCACCGCGTCCACCCGCAACGCGATCAGCCCCGACACCGCCGCCCACGCCGGGCTACCGCGCCGGACCAGCTTGCGCTGCGCCGAGTTCGCCATCCGCCGGGCCAGCACGAGGTCGCCGTCCTGCAACGCCGCCGCCGCGCGGAACAGCTCCGCCTCGGCGACGTCCTGCCCGATGCGCTGGCGGCGCAGCTCCGGCAGCACCTCGTCCAGCAGCCTGCCCGCCTCGTCGGCCAGCCCGACGCTGATCATCGCCTCCGCCTGGTCGATGCGCAGCCGCAGCAGCAGGCCGGGTTCGAGGTCCTGGAACGCCCGGTTGGCCTCCTGGTAGTGGCGCAGGGCGGCCGGGATGTCGCCGGCTCGCTGCTCCGCGTTGCCCAACGCGTGCTTGGCGATCGAGGCGCGCAGCGGCAGGTCGTGCGCGTCGGCCAGCTCGACGGCGCGGTTGAGGTCGCGGACGGCCTTCTCGTGCCGGTGCACCTCGCCGTGCGCGTTGCCCCGGTTGGACAGGGCCAGCGCGAGCAGGTCGACGGCCTCCGGGTCGGCGTGCGCGCGCAGCCGCCGTTCGCTGCGCTCGATCTCCACGTCCAGCTGGGCGATGCCCTCGTCGATGCGGCCGACCCGGCACAGCAGCGCGGCGCGGTTGAGGTTGACCAGGGTGGACAGGTGGGCCCGCAGCGCCTCGTCGCGCAGCCCGGCGAGCTCGGAGTCGACGCCCGCGAGCTGGGTCAGGCCGTCGTCCACCTTGCCCGTCTCGGCCAGGCAGAACGCCAGCGTGTTGCGCAGCCGGGTGCGGACCTCGAGCCGTTCCTGCGGGTCGATCCCGGGGGTCTCCAGCAGCGCGAGGCCCCGGCGCATCTGCCGGATGGCGGACGGGTGGCGGTCGGCGGTGGCCGCGTCGCGCGCGCTGCGGTGCAACTGCCGGGCCAGTCTGACCGCGTGATCCGGTCCGGAGGAGCCACGCGTTTCGCCAGGCACGGTCATATGAGATCACAAGCGGAAGACGAATGCCGCCGACCTGTGGCCGGCGGCATTCGGTGTGACGTCACCGTGATTGTCGGTGACCGGTTATTACTTCGTCTGGGTGACAGCCGCCGGCTCGTCGGTCGTCGGCTTGTAAGGCCCGCCGTTGGTCTCCGGGTCGCCGGTCGGCTTGTACGGGCCGCCCATCGGCTTCACCAGCCGCTCGACCTCGGGGTCGTCGGTGGTCGGCTTGTACGGGCCACCGGTGGGTTCCAGGCCACCGACGTCGACCAGGTCGACGCTGGTCTGGCCGGTGTCGACGCCCCCGTCGACGACCGCGTCCTCGATGGCGTCGATCTCGGCGACGAGCTTCGGATCGGTGCGGGTCATGGTGTTGCCTCCCCTACAACGGGCCCCTGATCGGGGCAGCCTCGGCGGCTGATCCAGGTAGTTTCGGTGGCCCCCCGGCCTGCCGAACGGCCCAAGCGTGACACAGATGGACGCACCTGGGGAGGTGGAGATTTACCTAGAGCTACCAACGGGCTGATCTTGAGCTTCGCTGACCAGCACCGCAGAGCCGGTTCGAGGGGCGTTACCACTCGAATGGGGGAACGTGTTAACAGGCTGCAGGCGCCCTGGACCCGCAATAAGGCGAGTCCACGCGGTCCGCCCGACGTGGAATCGCACCGCGGTAATTCCCCGTTCGGCCACGGGCCGTCCCGAAATGGTGACGAACGGTGTCCGAGTGGACGAATCGCGAATGGACCACCCCCGGCGCGGACCCGACTCGGGCACATCGGGCACAAAACGGCGGTGGGGCGGGGCCGCGTCACGCAGCACCGCCCCACCGCCGGGTCGAACCCCTACGAACAGCGGGCGATGATCAGCTCGCGCACGCGCTTCGCGTCCGCCTGGCCCTTCGTCGCCTTCATCACCGCGCCGACGATCGCACCCGCCGCGGCCACCTTGCCGTCGCGGATCTTCGCCGCCACGTCCGGCTGCGCGGCCAGCGCCTCGTCCACCGCCTTCTCCAGCGCCGAGTCGTCCGAGACGACCTTCAGGCCACGCGCCTCGATGACGGCCTCCGGCTCGCCCTCGCCGTCCAGCACGCCGGTCACCACCTCGCGCGCGAGCTTGTTGGTCAGCTCACCGGAGTTCACCAGCGCGATCACCCGGGCGATCTGCGCCGGCGTGATGCCCAGCTCGGCCAGCTCGACACCGCGGGCGTTGGCCTCCTTGGTCAGGTAGGCCACCCACCACGACCGGGCCTCGGCGTGCGTCGCGCCCGCGTCCACCGTGGCCGTCACCAGGTCCACCGCACCCGCGTTGACCAGGTCGCGCAGCTCGGCGTCGGTCAGCGACCACTCCTGCTGCACCCGCTTGCGGCGCTCCCACGGCAGCTCCGGCAGCGTGCCGCGCAGTTCCTCCACCCACTCGCGCGACGGCGCGATCGGCACCAGGTCGGGCTCCGGGAAGTACCGGTAGTCCTCCGCGGTCTCCTTCGTGCGGCCCGACGAGGTGGACCCCGTCGACTCGTCGAAGTGCCTGGTCTCCTGGGTGATCTCGCCGCCGGACGCCAGCAGCGCCGCCTGGCGGGTCATCTCGAACCGCACCGCCCGCTCGACGCTGCGCAGCGAGTTCACGTTCTTGGTCTCGGTGCGCGTGCCGAACTCGGTCGCGTCCTTGGCCATCAGCGACACGTTCGCGTCGCAGCGCAGCGAACCCTGGTCCATCCGCACGTCCGACACGTCCAGCGCCTTCAGCAGGTCGCGCAACGCGGTCACGTAGGCCCGCGCCACCTCCGGCGCCCGCTCACCGGTGCCCGTGATCGGCTTGGTGACGATCTCGATCAGCGGCACGCCCGCGCGGTTGTAGTCGAGCAGCGAGTGCTCCGCGCCGTGGATCCGCCCGGTCGCGCCGCCGACGTGCAGCGACTTGCCGGTGTCCTCCTCCATGTGCGCGCGCTCGATCTCGACCCGGAACAGCGAGCCGTCGTCCAGCGTCACGTCCAGGTAGCCGTTGAACGCGATCGGCTCGTCGTACTGCGAGGTCTGGAAGTTCTTCGGCATGTCCGGGTAGAAGTAGTTCTTCCGGGCGAACCGGCACCACTCGGCGATCTCGCAGTTGAGCGCCAACCCGATCCGGATCGCCGACTCCACCGCCTTGCCGTTGAGCGCGGGCAGCGCGCCGGGCATGCCCAGGCACACCGGGCAGACCTGCGTGTTCGGCTCGCCGCCGAAGACGTTCGCGCAGCCGCAGAACATCTTGGTGTTGGTGTGCAGCTCGACGTGCACCTCCAACCCCAGCACCGGGTCGAAGCGCTCGATGACCTCGGCGTAGTCCATCAGCTCGTGCACCGACGTCATGCCTTCCCGTCCTTCCGCAGACCCCGCACGGCCAGCGCCGCGCCGGTGATCGCCACCAGGATGCTCGCCGCCGCGTTGGCCAGGGCGAGCTTGTCGTTCTTGCCGCGAGCCGACTTCAACGTGGAGAACGCGCTGGTGGCCGCACCCGCGGCGCCGACGAGCGCGAGGACCGTACGCGCCCGCTTCACCGCGCCACCCCCGCCAACTGCGGCACGCCGCTGATCACCGGAGCGCCGAGCGCCGCGTCACGCGCCACCTCGTACGCCGCCGCCACCCGGTACATCCGGTGGTCCTGCAACGCGGGCGCCATGATCTGCAGGCCGACCGGCAGGCCGTCTTCGTCGGACAGTCCGCTCGGGACGCTCATGGCGGCGTTGCCGGCGAGGTTCGCCGGGATCGTGCACAGGTCCGCCTTGTACATCGCCATCGGGTCGTTCGTGCGCTCGCCGATCGGGAACGCGGTGGTCGGCGTGGTCGGCGAGACCAGCACGTCCACGGTGGCGAACGCGGCGTCGAAGTCGCGGCTGATCAGCGTGCGCACCTTCTGCGCGGAGCCGTAGTAGGCGTCGTAGTAGCCCGACGACAGCGCGTACGTGCCGATCATGATGCGGCGCTTCACCTCGGGGCCGAAACCGGCCTCGCGGGTCAGCGACATGACCTCCTCGGCGCTGCGCGTGCCGTCGTCGCCCACCCGGATGCCGTAGCGCATCGCGTCGAACCGGGCCAGGTTGGACGACGCCTCGCTGGGCGCGATCAGGTAGTACGCGGGCAGCGCGTAGTCGAAGCTGGGGCACGACACCTCGACGACCTCGGCGCCCAGCTGCTTGAGCTGCGCCACGGCCGCTTCGAAGCTGCGCAGCACGCCGGGCTGGTAGCCCTCGCCGCTGAACTGCGTGACCACGCCGACGCGCACACCGGACAGGTCACCGTTCGCGCCCTCGCGGGCGGCAGCCACCACCGGCGGCACGGGCGCGTCGATCGAAGTGGAGTCCATCGGGTCGTACCCGGCGATGACCTCGTGCAGCAGGGCCGCGTCCAGCACCGTGCGGGCGCACGGGCCGGCCTGGTCCAGCGACGACGAGAACGCCACCAGCCCGTACCGCGAGACACCGCCGTAGGTGGGCTTCACGCCGACCGTGCCGGTGACCGCGCCGGGCTGGCGGATCGAGCCGCCGGTGTCCGTGCCGATCGACAGCGGCGCCTCGAACGCGGCCAGCGCCGCCGCCGAGCCACCGCCCGAGCCGCCCGGGATGCGGTCGGTGTCCCACGGGTTGCGGGTCGGGCCGTAGGCCGAGTTCTCGGTGGAGGAGCCCATCGCGAACTCGTCCATGTTGGTCTTGCCGAGGATCACCAGGCCGGCTTCCTTCAGCCGGCGCGTGACCGTGGCGTCGTAGGGCGGGATCCAGCCCTCGAGGATCTTCGAGCCGACCGTGGTCGGCACGCCCTCGGTGGTGAGCACGTCCTTGAGCGCGATCGGCACGCCGGCCAGCGGGCCCACGTGGGCGCCGGCGGCGATGTCCTCGTCGACCTTGCGGGCGGCGTTCAGCGCACCCTCGGTGTCGACGTGCAGGAACGCGTTGACCGCGCCGTCGACCTCACCGATCCGGTCGAGGTGGGCCTGCGCGACCTCCACCGCGGAGACCTCGCGGTTCGCGATCCTGGCCGCCAGCTCGGCGGCCGTGGCGCGGGTCAGGTCGGCGGTCATGCTTCCTCCCCCAGGATGCGGGGCACGCGGAAACGGCCGTCCTCGGCGGCGGGGGCGCCCGCGAGCGCCTGCTGCTGACCGAGGCTGGGACGCACCACGTCCTCGCGGAACACGTTGGTCAGCGGAACGGCGTGCGAAGTGGGCGGGATGTCCGCGGTGGCGATGTCGCCCACCGTGGCCACCGACTGCAGGATCACGTCAAGCTGGCCGGCGAACAGGTCGAGCTCGTCGTCGGTGACGGCGAGCCTCGCCAAGCGGGCCAGGTGCGCGACCTCGTCGCGGGAGATGCTGGGCACCTCGTCAACCCCCGTGGGTCGGTTCTTCGGATTTTGGACCTGCCGAGTCTATTGGCTGGTCAGGCCGACCTCCGACCGGGTTGCCCGCGCTCGCGCGCGAGGGTGCGCGATTTTACCCGTGTGCAACGCGCCCGGTGGGTCGGAAAGCGAAGCTGCGTCTGCGAGAATCATCGGCCGGCGAGTTTCCACCTCGACGTTCCACCTTGGAGGCGTGCACCGTGTCCTTCCTGATCCGGGTCCAGCTCCCGGACCGTCCCGGCACCCTGGGCGCGGTCGCCTCCGCGCTCGGCGCGATCGGGGCCGACATCCTCAGCGTGGACGTGGTGGAGCGCGGGGCGGGCCTGGCCATCGACGACCTGGTGGTCGAACTGCCGTCCGGGCGGCTGCCGGACGTGCTGATCACGGCCGCGGAGTCCATCGAAGGGGTCGAGGTGGACGCCGTGCGGCCGTACGCGGGTGTGCTGGACACCCACCGCGAGCTGGAGTTGGTGGAGGACATCGCCGACGACCCGCGCAACGGGCTGGCGGTGTTCACCGAGGGCGTGCCGAAGATCATCCGGGCGGGGTGGGCGGTGGTCGTGTCGTGGGACGGCCGCACCGTGCACCGCCTGACCTCGTCGTCGGCCGCGCCGGAGACCAAGCTGGCGACCCCGCCGTGGCTGCCGCTGGCCCGCGCCACCGTGCTGGACGGCGAGGACTCGTGGGTGCCGGAGACGTGGCAGGAACTGGGCACCGAACTGGCCGCCACCCCGCTGGGCAAACCGGACCGCGTCCTGCTGGTGGGCCGCCCCGGCGGCCCGATGTTCCGCGCCGCCGAAGTCGCCCGCCTCGCCCACCTGGCCGGCATCGTCTCCGTCGTCCTCCCCGACTAACCCCGCGAGAGTCCAACGTTCACGGCGCGAGAGTCCAACGCTCAGGCACCCCGAATTCAACGCTCGGCCCGACCAGCCGGTACGTCCGAGCGTTGAACTCACGGGTCCTGAGCGTTGGACTCTCGCGCGCTCAGCGTTGGACTCTCGCGGTCAGGGGTGGCGGCTGGTGGTGGCGATGGTGACGCCCAGGCCGATCATGGTCAGGCCGCCGGCGCCGCCCACCAGGGCCAAGCGGCGGGGTGAACGGGCGAACCAGGTGCGGGCGGTGGCGGCGGCCAGGCCCCAGACGCTGTCGGACGCCAGCGCGATGACGTTGAACAGCAGGCCGAGCAGGAGCATCTGAGCCGCGACGCCGCCCTGCGCGCGGTCCACGAACTGCGGCAGCACGGCGGCGAAGAACACGATCGTCTTCGGGTTCGCCACGCCGACCGCGAAGCCCTCCCACAACGTGCGCAGCCCGCCGTGCGCCGGACCACCGGCGGTGAACGACGCGTGCAACGCCCCGCGCTGCCGCACCGCCTTCACCCCCAGGTACACCAGGTACGCGGCGCCCACCAGCTTCAACGTCGTGAACACGACCGCCGAACGCTCCACCACCGCCCCGACACCGAACGCGACGGCCACGACCAGCGCGTAAGCCCCGAGCGTGTTGCCCAGCACGGTGATCAGCGCGGCCCGACGCCCCTGCGCCAACGCCCGCCCGACCACGAACAGCACGCTCGGCCCGGGGATCACGATCAGCAGGAACGACATGGCCGCGAAGGCGAGCAGCCGGTCAGTGGACACCATGCCGCCACGAAACCACGATCCGCACCCCCGCTACCAGCGTTTTTCCACCCTCACCGAGCCAGTTCCACGAGCTGGGCGTTGTCGACCGCCGCCGTGCCGTCACGCGCGGTGAGCGTGTCCTCGAGACCGATCCGCGTGTCCAGCCCGCGCGCCACCGCGAGGTCGAGCACCGGCCACGCGCTGTCGTCCTCACCGTGCAGCAGGATCGGCACACCCAGCGGAACCAGCAGGTCCACCAGCCGCACGGCGTCGTCCACGGTCTCCCCCGGCTGCACCTCCGCCAGCACCCGCACCGTCCCCGCGGGCACGCCGACGTCCAGCAACGTCCGCGCCGCCCCCACGTCGAACACACCGAGCTCGATCCCGATCCCCGCGTCACGCAGCGCCGCGGCCACGCCGAGCCAGCCGTCCTCGTGGACGTTGACGGACGCGAAGTCGGGACGTCCGGCCGCCAGCCCCGCCCACCCGAGCACCAGCTCCGCCCGTCGCACGGGATCCGGCACGATCCACGCGCCGGTGGTCACGCCGATCTCCGCGTGCGCCACGGCGGCCCGCACCACGGACACCGCCGTCGCGACCTCCGGACCGGCCAGCACCTCCAACCCCACCACGTCACGCGGGTGCAGGTGGAACGACGTCACGCCCAGCTCGGCGCACCCCGCGGCGTCGGCCGCCAGCTGCTGCGGGGTGATCGGCAGACTAGGGTGGCTGCCCGGCTCACGGGCGCCGTTCAGACAAGCCTGGAGCACGAAACCCACCGAACCACAAGGTGTTGGATACCGCCATGCCGACGCTGACCTCAGCCCTGCTGCGCCACCACGCGGGCGCCAAGTCGTACTGGCGCGGGCTGACCTACCGGGACTCCGTGGTCGAGCTGTCCGTCCGCTCGCGGCACGTGGAAGGCGTGGTCGTCGGCGCGGATGAGTACCGGGTGACCTTGGAGTGGGACGACACCCGCCTGGTCGGCGCCTGCACCTGCCCGTACGGGTCGCAGGGCTTCTTCTGCAAGCACTGCGTCGCGCTGGGCCTGGTGCTGCTGGAGCGCGGCCTGACCGTGCCGCCGCCGGACGCGGAGGACGAGGAGCTGCGCGACCGCCTCGCCGAACTCGACCACGCGACCCTGGTGGAGCTGCTCTACGACCGCGCCGCGCGCGACCGGTCGCTGCGCGACGAGATCATGCGAGTTCGAGGCTGAACCCGAGCGCGGTCACGTCCACGCCCGGCACCGGCCGCCAGTCCCGGTCGGGCTGTCGCCGGAACCCCAGCCGCCGGTAGAGCCGGTGCGCCGTGGTCATGTGCTCGGAGCTGCTCATCACCAGCCGCCGCGCGCCGAGTTCCCGCGCCCGCACGATCACCGCCCGCACCAACGCCTCACCGACACCGCGGCCGCGCGCGGCCGGGCTCACCGCGAGCATCCGGAACTCCACCTCGCCGTCCCGGCTGACCTCGGCGTACGGGGTGCCGGGCCGGACCACGGTGACGGTGCCGAGCACGGTGTCCTCGACGTCCACCGCCACCAGCAGCTCCGCTTCACGGGCCCGGGTGCGCGTATCGACCAGCGTGTCGGCGTACCCGCCGGTGTGGCTGTCGATGTGGCGGTCGGCCTGGTAGGCGGCCACGGTGATCGCACCCGCCGCCGCCCACTCGTCTTCCCTGGCGGGCCTCACCACGATGTCGGCCATCTGGTTCCCCTCTGCGCGTCATCGGACAGTCCACGATTGTCGTCCACACAACTGCCGCGCCAGGGGTTCGATCAAGATTCCGGTCCGAGGTCGGGCCGGATGTCACCCGTGCCGCCCCGCGGACCCGCAAGACTGCGGCCGCGACGGCGTGCTCGGCGCGTTAATCGGTTGCCGGTGTCGTGACCGGCTGCTTCGGTGGTGGCTGTCCCTGGTGTCCACCGAGGAGGACGATCGTGCGAGCTGTCATGCCCTTCCAGAAGGTCGTAATCGCCTGTCTCGAAGAGGACTTGACGCTTGGTGCGAACGCTGAACCTGGGGATCCTGGCGCACGTCGACGCCGGTAAGACGAGCCTGACCGAGCGGCTGCTGCACGCCGCCGGTGTCATCGACGAGGTCGGCAGCGTCGACGACGGCAGCACGCGGACCGATTCGCTCGCGCTGGAACGACGGCGCGGCATCACCATCAAGGCCGCGGTGGTGTCGTTCGACGTCGGCGGCACGACGGTCAACCTGATCGACACCCCCGGTCACCCGGACTTCATCGCCGAGGTGGAACGGGTGCTCGGCGTGCTCGACGGCGCGGTGCTGGTGGTGTCGGCGGTCGAGGGCGTGCAGGCGCAGACCCGCGTGCTGATGCGGGCGTTGCGGCGGTTGCGCATCCCGACGCTGGTGTTCGTCAACAAGGTGGACCGGGGTGGGGCGCGGCCGGAGTCGGTGCTGCGGGACGTCGCGGCTCTCCTGACGCCGTCCGTGGTGGCGATGGGCCGGGTGGTCGGGGCCGGCGGTCGTGCGGCTCACGTCGTGCCGGTGATCGGTGACGGCGCGGTCGAGGTGTTGGCCGAGCACGACGACGCCGTGCTGGCCGCCTACGTCGACGGGCGGGAAGTGCCCGGTCTCCGTGCGGTAGTGGCGGCGCAGGCGCGGCGGTGCGCGGTGCACCCCGTGTTCTTCGGGTCGGCGATCACGGGCGCGGGCGTGCCGGAGTTGGCGGCGGGGATCGCGGAGTTCCTGCCCGCGTCGTCCGGTGATCCGGACGGGCCGGTGTCCAGGGTGGTGTTCAAGGTGGAACGCGGCCCGGGTGGTGAGCGGGTGGCGTTCGTGCGGATGTTCTCCGGGACGGTGCGGGTGCGCGACCGGTTGCCGGAGCGGGTCACCGGGCTGGCCGTGTTCTCGCGGGGTGCGGCGGTGCGCTGTGACGCCGTCCGCGCGGGGCAGGTGGCGAAGGTGTGGGGATTGGAGGGCGTCCGGATCGGTGACGCGCTCGGCACACCGCCTCCGGGCGAGGGGCACCGGTTCGCGCCGCCGACGTTGGAGGCCGTCGTGGTGCCCTCGCGGGAGGCCGACCGCGGGGCGCTGCACGTCGCGCTGACGCGGTTGGCCGAGCGGGACCCGTTGATCGGGCTGCGGCACGGCGGGCGCGTTTCGCTGTACGGCGAGGTGCAGAAGGAGGTGCTGCAGGCGACGTTGGCCGAGGAGTACGGGGTGGAGGTCGAGTTCCGGGAGACGACCACCATCTGCTTGGAGCGGCCGGTCGGGGTGGGGACGGCGGTGGAGTTCATCGGTAGCGGCGGGAACCCCTTCCTGGCGACGGTCGGGTTGCGGGTGGAGCCGGGTGACGGGGTGACGTTCGCGTTGGGCGTGGAGCTGGGATCCATGCCGCTCGCGTTCTTCAAGGCCGTCGAGGAGACCGTGCGGGAGACGCTCGGGCAGGGGTTGTGCGGGTGGCAGGTCACCGATTGCGCGGTGACGATGACGCACGCCGGGTACTGGGCGCGGCAGTCGCACGCGCACGGGACGTTCGACAAGAGCATGTCGAGCACGGCGGGCGACTTCCGGTTGCTGACGCCGTTGGTGCTGCTCTCGGCGTTGCGTTCGGCGGGGACGTCGGTGCTCTCACCCGTGCACCGGTTCACGTTGGAGGTGCCGGGGGATGTTCTCGGTGCGCTGACGCCCGTGATGGCGCGGTTGCGGGCGGTGATCCTGAGCAGCGTGCCGCGTGGGCGGGTGACCGTGGTGGAGGGCGAGGTGCCGGCGGCGTTCGTGCACGGGTTCCAGCGGACCGTGCCCGCTCTGACGCGTGGTGAAGGCGTGTTGGAGACGGCGTTCTCGCACCACGCCCCGGTGCGCGGCGTCGTGCCCATGCGGGACCGGTCGGATCACAACCCGTTGAACCGCAAGGAATACCTGCTGCGCGTGACGCGGCGGGCCGACTGACACAGGAGACGGTTTTGTCCAGTTATGACGTGATCGGTGATCCGGCGTTCTTCGGTCGGGTGTGGGCGGAGGACTACGACAGCGGGCCCGAGCTCGACCCGACGCCCGCGGTGGACTTCCTGGCTCCGCTGGCCGGTGGGCGGCGGACCTTGGAACTGGCGATCGGCACGGGCCGGGTGGCGTTGCCGCTGGCCGCGCGGGGCGTGCCCGTGGAGGGGGTGGAGGGATCCGAGCTGATGGCGGCGAAACTGGCCGCGAAGCCGGGTGGTGCGGAGGTCCCGGTGACCATCGGTGACATGGCGGACGTGCCCGTGACGGGCCGGTTCGCGGTGGTGTACCTGGTGTTCAACACGATCTTCAACCTGGTGGACGTCCGGCGGCAGGCGGACTGCTTCGCGAACGTGGCGCGGGTGCTGGAGCCGGACGGCGCGTTCGTGGTCGAGACGTACGTCCCGGACCCGTCCCGCTTCCCCGATGGCAAGCGGGTCCAGGCGCTGTGGGCGGACGTCGGGTCGGCGGCGATCGAGGTCTACGACGTCGACCTGGCGGCGCAGCGGTTCGTCAGCCAGAAGGTCATCTTCACGGCGGACGGAATCCGGCTGAAGCCGCACGCGCAGCGCTACACCTATCCCGGCGAACTGGACCTCATGGCCGAACGGGCAGGGCTCCGGCTGGCCGAACGCCACGAAACCTGGGACCGCCGCCTATTCACCGGCACCAGCCGCAGCCACGTGTCCGTGTACCGACCGGTGTGACGCCGCCACCCGCCTCGCTCCCGTCTCGCTCCCCGCTCCCCGCTCCCCGCTCCCCGCTCCCCGCTCCCCGCTCCCCGACGATCGTCATCACGCGCTCGATCCCCCCACCGCACACCCCTTGCCGCGCAGCCCGTTCCAGCTACCCACGCCGCGCACACAGGCCGTCGGAACTCGGCGGCGCGTACGTGCCGGCATGCGGGAGCGGGCGGCGCCGGCATTGCCCACCAGGCGCGGCTTGGCGTGCGACGGCGGGTTCGACCTGCCGGCCCGCAGCCGCTTGGTCAGCGATCAGCGCGGTCCGCACTCAGCGGCGCGACGGCGCGGCGGCAGCGGTGCGATGACCGCGGCAGCGGCGCTGGGACAGGGGTGCGATGACTGCAGCGGCAGCGCGGCGAGAGTGCGGCAGCGGCGGTGCAGCGAGTGCGGCATGACGGTCGGCGATCTGCTGCGCCGTGGCGGTGGGACATGACCGCTGCTGTGGCGCGGTAGTCAGGCGGCGCAGTGTGGCGAGTGCGGCGCGGCGCGGCGGTGCTGTGGCGCGGCGCGGCGGTGCTGTGGCGCGGCGCGGCGGTGCTGTGGCGCGGCGCGGCGGTGCTGTGGCGCGGCGCGGTTGTGGGGCGTGGCGGCGAGTGTGGCGGTTGGCGGTCGATGTGGCCGTGTGGTGGGACCGGGTCGGTGTGGCTGCTGGCTGTGTGGTGCGGCGGGTGGACTCTGTGAGGTGAGGTGAGGTGGGTGGGCTCTGTGGGCGGACCGGCAGTGGTGGGTGGGCTTGGCGGGTGAGGCGGGAGGGTGAGCGACTGGGGCGGGAGGGGGTGGGAGGGGCGAGGGTGGGAGGGGTGTCAGGGGGCGGGGTTGGTTGGCGGCCTCGTTGTTTCAACCGACGTTTGAGGTTGGGGATAACGGTGTTTTGGTTTGGTTCGGTTGGCAGGTTCACTCGATCGTGGAGGAGGGGTGGGAGGTAAGTGCTGGTCAGGGCGGTGGAGGGGGTTGGCGGTTAGGGGGTTGAGGTGGGTGACTCCTCGGGGGTTGTGGGGGGTTCGGTGATGGTGGCGACTTTGGTGGCGGCTTCGGGGCCTTCGGTCAGGAGGGTTTGGAAGCCGGCTTCGTCCAGGACCGGGACCTTGAGTTGGAGTGCCTTGTCCGCCTTGGCACCCGGTGACTCGCCCACCACGACGAAGGCCGTCTTCTTCGACACCGAACCCGCCGCCTTGCCGCCGCGCGACAGGATCGCTTCCTTGGCCTCGTCACGCGAGAACGTCTCCAGCGAACCCGTCACCACGATCGACAGCCCCTCCAGGTTGCGCGGGATCGTCGTGTCACGTTCCTCCGCCATCCGCACGCCCGCCGCCGCCCACTTGGTCACGATCGCCTGCCGCCAAGGGGTTTCCACCCACTCCCGTACGGCCGTGGCGATGGTCGGGCCCACGCCCTCCGCGGACGCCAACTCCTCTTCCGTGGCACCGATGACGCGCTCCAGAGAGCCGAACTCCTGCGCCAACGCACGAGCCGCGGTCGGACCCACGTGCCGGATCGACAGCGCCACCAGCACCCTCCACAGCGGACGCTGCTTGACGGTCTCCAAGTTGTCCAGCAGCTTCACGGCGTTCGCGGTCAGCTCACCGTCTTTGGTGCGGAAGAGGTCGATCTGCGCGAGCTTGTCCCCGTCCAGGTCGAACAGGTCACCCTCGTCGCCGTACACCGGGGACTCGACCAGGGCCGCCGCCGCCTCGAAGCCGAGCACCTCGATGTCCAGCGCCGAACGCGACGCCAGGTACGCCAAGCGCTCGCGCAGCTGACCCGGGCACCCGGCGGCGTTGGGGCAGCGGATGTCGACGTCGCCCTCCTTCATCGGGCGCAACGCGTGACCGCACTCGGGGCAGGTCAGGGGCATCTCGAACGCGTAGGCGTCCTCCGGCCGGGCGTCGATCACCGGGCCGAGCACCTCGGGGATCACGTCACCGGCCTTGCGGATCACGATGCGGTCGCCGATCAGCACGCCCTTGCGCTTGACCTCGCTCGCGTTGTGCAGGGTGGCGCGCGCGACCGTGGATCCGGCCACCTTCACCGGCTCCATCACGGCGAACGGCGTCACGCGCCCGGTGCGGCCGACCTGCACCTTGATGTCCAGCAGGGTGGTGGTCGCCTCCTCCGGCGGGTACTTGAACGCGATCGCCCACCGCGGCGCGCGGGACGTGCTGCCGAGGCGCCGCTGCAACGACACCTCGTCCACCTTGATGACCACGCCGTCGATCTCGTGCACGGCGTCGTGCCGGTGCGCGCCCCAGTACGCGACGTGCGACCCGATCTCCTCGAACGCGCTCAGCACGACCGTGTGCGAGGACACCGGCAGCCCCCACGCCCGCAGTGCCTCGTACGCCTCGGACTGCCTGGTCAGCTCGAACCCCTCGCGCTTGCCCAGCCCGTGGCAGATCATCCGGAGCCGACGCGACGCGGTGACCTTGGGGTCCTTCTGCCGCAACGACCCGGCGGCGGTGTTGCGCGGGTTCGCGAACGGCGGTTTGCCCGCTTCCACGAGGCGCGCGTTGAGCTCCAGGAAGTCCTCCACCGCGAAGAACACCTCGCCGCGCACCTCGACCAGCGCGGGCACGGGGTAGGTGTCGGTGCCGGTCAACGTCTCCGGCACGTTCTCCAGCGTGCGGACGTTGAGCGTCACGTCCTCGCCGGTCCGCCCGTCGCCGCGGGTCAGCGCGCGGACCAGCCGCCCGTGCTCGTAGAGCAGGTTGATCGCCAGCCCGTCGATCTTCAGCTCGCACAGGAAGTGGGCGTCCGGCCCGACTTCCCTGCGGACCCGCTCGAACCAGGCTTCCAGCTCCTCGGGCGAGAAGACGTTGTCGAGGCTGAGCATCCGTTCCAGGTGGTCGACCGCCTTGAACTCTGTCGAGAACGTGCCGCCGACGAGCTGGGTGGGCGAGTCGGGCGTGGCGAGCCCGGGGTGCTCGCGCTCCAGCGCCTCCAACTCCCGGAGCAACGCGTCGAACTCGCCGTCACTGACCGTCGGCGAGTCGAGGACGTAGTAGCGGAACTGGTGCCCGCGCACCACCTCGGCCAGCGCGGCGTGCTCGTCGCGCACGGCGGCGGGCACGTCCTCGACGCCCTCGGCGGGGGCCTGGGTCGGGTTCAACGGGTCGTCGCTGGTCACGGCATGAGGGTAACCAGGGGGTCCGACAATTTCAGGAGGGATCCCCAGCCATCCCGTGGACGAGGTCGCGCAGCTCCAGCAGGCCGATGGTGCCCGCCGGCTCGGCGGACGCCGTTTCCACCCGGCCGAGCCGTTCACCCGCCAGGCGCTCACCGAGCGTGACGTCCAGGGGCAGGAACGTCATGGTCTGCCTGGCCTGATCATCCAGGTTGGCGAACTCGGGGTGGTAGACGGCGACGTCGACCAGTCCGTCTGAGACCTGGGCGACGACGCGCACGTCGGCGAGTCGGATGCGGCGGGGCCCGAGGTTGATCGTGACAGCGGTCGGGTCGGGCACGGCGGGCACGGAGTCGTGGTACTCCCAGATCATGTCCTCGGGCGGCGCGGCTTCGATCCACGCGTCCGTGTAAGGGCGCAGTTTCGGGTCTTCACGGCTGGTGATCACCAGGGCGTAGATCGCGCGGTGCCCGCGTTCGAGGGAGAACTCCAGGTCGGGGTGCATGGCCGCGACCATGGCCCCGATCTCGCCCTCCACCCGGTACGGCTCGCCGTCGCCCAGTGCCGCGCTCACGCTGGGCAGCAGCTCGAACCACTCCTGCCAGAACGCGACCGCGGCTTCGGCCGGGTTGGGCAGGTGAACGGGCTCGGGCTCGGGTTCGGTGCGTCGGCGGAACCAGCTCATGCGTTCATTGAACTACGGCTGAACCGCGGCGGTGGTCGAACTGCGCCGGCCTGCCACCGCGAGGAGTTCCGCGGCGGGTCCCACCAACCGCCGCCCGCCCGGCCACACGGCACGCAGCACGCGGCGCAGGTCGAGTTCGACCGGCACCTCGACCAGGCGTCCTTCGGCGAGGTCGACGGCGACCGCGAGCACGCTGAGCACGGCGGGTGCGACGCCGGCGACGACCGCGCCCCGCACGGCCGTGGTGGAGCCCAGTTCCAGCGCGGGCGGGCACGCGTCCGGCAACGCCCGGTCGAGGGTGTCGCGGGTGCCCGAGCCGCGTTCGCGCATGACCAGCGGCGTCCGGGCCAGTTCCGGCGGGGTGAGCGGTCGGCGCCGGCGCGACCACGGGTGTCCTGGCGCGACGACCAGGGCGAGCCGGTCCACGGCCACCTTCCGGGACGAAAGCCCTGGTAGAGCACCTGGGGCTTCGACGAACCCGAGGTCGACCGCAGCGTCGCGGACGAGGGTGCCGACAGTCTCGGAGTTGGTCACCCTCAGGCCCACGCGCAGGTCGGGGCGGGCGCGGCGCAGTTCGCCGATCCAGCTCGGCGCGAGGTGCTCGGCCACGGTCATGCTGGCGGCGACCCGTAGCTCGGCCTCCTGCGCCGACCGCAGCGCCCGCGCGCCCTCCACCAAACCCGCGACCTCGTCCAGCACGCGCCGTGCCCGTTCGGTCACCACCACGCCCGCGGGTGTGAGCACCGAGCCGCGCCGGCCGCGGTCCACGAGCACGACGCCGAGTCGCCGTTCCAGTGTGGACAGCCGCTTGCTCGCCGAGGGCTGCGCGATGCCCAGTTGATCGGCGGCCCGGCCGAGGCTGCCCAGTTCCCCGACGAGCACCAGCAGGCGCAGCGATTCGAGGTCCGGGGTCATAGCCACAGGGTATGACCCCAGACCTCACCGCCGCCTACCGGAAGCGTTCGCGCGGGCGGAGGGTGGGCGGTGTGCTGATCGCCGCGTTGGTCCTGGGTGTGCTGGTGGGTGGACGCCTGCCGGACCTGAGCGGCGTCACGCGCCGGTTGCTTCGCGCCGGGGTGGTACTGCTCGGCCTGCAACTGTCCGTTGTGCAACTTCTCACTTTGGGACCGGGCGTTCTGGTGGCCGTGGTGGTGACCGTCGCGGTCACGTTCTTCGGCACGGTGTGGCTCGGCCGGTGGCTGGGCCTGCCGCGAGGCCTGTACGTCCTGGTGGCCAGCGGTTTCTCGATCTGCGGCGCGTCGGCCATCGCCGCCGTCGAGGGCAGGGTGGACCGCGAGGACGAGCACGTGGCCACGAGCGTCGCCCTGGTCACGCTCTACGGCACGCTGGCGATGGTCGTGCTGCCGCTGCTGGGCGCGTCACCGGAGTGGATCGGGCTGAGCGTGCACGAGGTGGCGCAGGTGGCCGCCGCCGCGCCCGCCGGCGGCCTGGCGACGGCGATGGCGGTGAAGCTCGGCCGGGTGGCGTTGCTGGCGCCGATCGTGGCCGGTGTGGGTGGTCGCGGCGCACCACCGGTGCCCGGTTTCCTGCTCGGTTTCCTGGCGTTGATGCTGGTCAGCCCGCTGGTACCGGGTGCCGTGCTAGACGTGGCCAAGACCGTGACGACCGTCGTGCTGGCCGCCGCGCTGTTCGGTCTGGGCACGTCCGTGCGCCCCGGAGCACTGTTGCGGACCAGCCCCAGGGCGCTCCTCCTGGGGCTGCTCGCCACGGTCCTGGTGTGCGGGACGGGTTACCTGTCGCTGCGGGTGGTGTGAGCGCGCAGCAGGTCGGCGTTCAGCCGGGCGATGGTGGTCAGCGGGATGCCCTTGGGGCACGCCGACGTGCACTCGCCGGTGTTCGTGCAGCCGCCGAAGCCGGACGCGTCGTGCTCGGCCACCATGTCCCGTGCCCGCGAGTACCGCTCCGGTTGGCCCTGCGGCAGCACGCCGAGGTGCGTGGCCTTCGCCGCGGTGAACAACATGGCCGACCCGTTGGGGCACGCGGCCACGCACGCGCCGCAGCCGATGCACGCCGCCGCCTCGAACGCCGTGTCCGCGTCCGGCTTGGGCACGGGGGTCGCGTGCGCGTCCGGCGCCGACCCGGCCGGCACGCTGACGTACCCGCCCGCCGCCACGATCCGGTCGAACGCCGACCGGTCCACCACCAGGTCGCGCACCACCGGGAACGGCTCGGCCCGCCACGGCTCGACGGTCACCACGTCGCCGTCGCGGAAGTGCCGCAGGTGCAGCTGGCACGCCGTGGTGGCCTTCTCCGGCCCGTGCGCCATCCCGTTGATCATCAACCCGCACATGCCGCAGATGCCCTCGCGGCAGTCGTGGTCGAACGCCACCGGCTCCTGCCCCTCGGTGATCAACCGCTCGTTGAGCACGTCCAGCATCTCCAGGAACGACATGTCCGGCGACAGGTCGTCCAGGACGTACTCCACCAACCGCCCGGTGGCACCGCTCTGCCGCCAGATCCGCAGGGTCAGCTTCACGCGTAGCTCCTCGTGCTCGGCGTGACGTGTTCGAAGACCAGCTCTTCCTTGTGCAGCACGGGTGGTCGGCCCACGCCCGTGTACTCCCACGCGGCTACGTACGAGAAGTTCGCGTCATCGCGCAGCGCCTCGCCGTCCTCCGTCTGGCTCTCCGACCGGAAGTGGCCGCCGCACGACTCGCGGCGGTGCAGGGCGTCCACGCACATCAGCTCCGCCAGCTCGAAGAAGTCCGCGACCCGGCCCGCCTTCTCCAGCTCCTGGTTCAGCCGCTCACCGGTGCCGGGCACCTTCACCCGCTGCCAGAACTCCTCGCGCAGCTCCGGGATCCGCTCCAGCGCCTTGCGCAACCCCGCCTCGTCGCGCTCCATGCCGCACTCGTCCCACATCAACCGGCCCAGTTCGCGGTGGAACGACTCGACCGTGCGGTCACCGTCCACGGCCAGCAGCGTCTTCACCCGACCGCGCACCTCGGACACGGTGTCGGCGACCATCGGGTGGCTGTCGTCGACCGGCCCGAACGGCGCGTCGGCCAGGTAGTCGCCGATCACGCCGGGCAGCACGAAGTAGCCGTCCGCCAGACCCTGCATCAGCGCCGACGCACCCAGCCGGTTCGCACCGTGGTCGGAGAAGTTCGCCTCGCCGATGACGAACAGGCCGGGGATCGTGGAGCGCAGGTCG
The DNA here is from genome assembly GCF_003014735.1 of Saccharothrix carnea. Lineage (GTDB taxonomy): Bacteria > Actinomycetota > Actinomycetes > Mycobacteriales > Pseudonocardiaceae > Actinosynnema > Actinosynnema carneum. The sequence goes on from NZ_PYAX01000001.1 coordinate 541,334, forward strand.
TAGTCGACCCACAGTCCACCCATCGTGTAGTGCACGGCCGGGTAGATGCGCATCGGCGTCCGGTAGGGGTCGTCGCCGGTGATGCGCTGGTACATCTCGAACAGGTTCCCGTAGCGCTGTTCGACGGCGAGCGCGCCGAGGCGGGCGATGGCGTCGGCGAAGTCGAGGTACACGCCGCGCTTCTCGTCGGAGATGTTCTTCGCCGCCCGGGACGCGATGTCACGCGGCACGAGGTTGCCGAACGCCGGGTACATGCGCTCCAGGAAGTAGTCCCGGTCGGCTTCGGGGATGTCGTTCGGCGCACGCGTGTCGTTCCGGTCGCGCGGCACCCACACCCGGCCGTCGTTGCGCAGGGATTCGCTCATCAGGGTGAGCTTCGACTGGTGGTCGCCGCTGATCGGGATGCACGTCGGGTGGATCTGCGTGAAGCACGGGTTGGCGAACAGCGCGCCGCGCCGGTGCGCCCGCCAGATCGCGGTGGCGTTGCAGCCCTTGGCGTTGGTGGACAGGTGGAACACGTTGCCGTAGCCGCCGGTGGCGAGCACCACGGCGTCCGCGAAGTGCGTCGACACCGCGCCGCTGACGAGGTCGCGCACGACGATGCCGCGGGCGCGGCCGTCCACCACGATCAGGTCGAGCATCTCGGTGCGCGGGTGCATCTCCACGCGTCCGGCGGCGACCTGCCGTTCCAGCGCCTGGTAGGCGCCAAGGAGGAGTTGCTGCCCGGTCTGGCCGCGGGCGTAGAACGTGCGGGAGACCTGCGCGCCGCCGAACGACCTGGTGTCCAGCAGGCCGCCGTACTCGCGGGCGAACGGCACGCCCTGCGCCACGCACTGGTCGATGATCTCGACGCTGACCTGCGCCAACCGGTGCACGTTCGACTCGCGGGAGCGGAAGTCGCCGCCCTTGACCGTGTCGTAGAACAGGCGGTGCACGCTGTCGCCGTCGTTGCGGTAGTTCTTGGCCGCGTTGATGCCGCCCTGCGCGGCGATGCTGTGCGCGCGGCGCGGGCTGTCCTGGTAGCAGAACGACTTGACCTGGTAGCCGAGTTCGCCCAGGGTCGCCGCGGCCGAACCGCCCGCGAGGCCCGTGCCGACCACGATCACGCTGCGGTTGCGCCGGTTCGCGGGGTTGACCAGCCGGGCGGAGAAGCGGCGGCGGTCCCAGCGGGTCTCGATCGGTCCCGCCGGCACGCGCTGGTCGGCGATCGGGGAACCTTCGGTGAAGTACATGTCAGCTCACCAATCCGGTGAAGACGGCGAAGGGAACGGAGAGGAAACCGGCGCAGATCGCCACGGCCACGCCGAGGCCGATCACGCGCGAGGTGGTGACGCCCAACGTCTGGATGGCGCTCCACACGCCGTGGCGGATGTGGAAGCCCAGGGCGAGCACGGCGATCGCGTACGCCAGCACCACGTACCAGTGCTGGAAGTCGGCGACCACGTTCGCGTGAATCTCGCCGGGTATGCCGTTCGGGTTGAGCCACCCGACCGTGAGGTCGAGCAGGTGGTAGACCACGAACAGGGCGATGATCACACCGCCCCAGCGCATGGTGCGGGCCGCGTAACTGCCCTGGACACGTCGGCGGTGCTCGTAGCGGCCCCTGGCCTTGCGCGCCTTCGCGGTCAGTTGGTAGGCGGCGACGAAGTGCAGCGTGACGCAGGCGAGCAGCGCCACCCGCGTCGGCCAGACCGCGCCGATCTCGCGCAGCCAGTGGCCGTAGCCGTTGATCGCGTCCGGGCCGGAGAAGACGGTGAGGTTGCCGAGCATGTGCACGACGACGTACAGCAGCAGTCCGGCGCCGGTGACCGCCATGACGACTTTCTTGCCGACGGTGGTGCGGTAGAGCCCGATCGTGTCCACGTCGCTGACGCTAGGAACGGGGGTGACGAGTCGTCCAATACATCGTGAGCTGGCTGAAGATAGCCTGGGGCTATGACGCTGCAGCAGCTCGTGTACTTCCTGGCAGTGGCCCGGACACGGCACTTCACGCGTGCGGCGGCGGAGGTGCGTGTGGCGCAGCCCTCACTGTCCAAGCAGATCCACGCGCTGGAGAAGGAGCTGGGGGCGGAGCTGTTCAGCCGGGCGCGCGGGAACGTGACGTTGACGCCGGCGGGTGAGGCGCTGCTGCCCGTGGCCGCGCGGATCCTGTCCGATGTGGACACGGCGCGGCTGGAGGTGGCCGAGCTGGTGGGGCTGCGGCGGGGTCGGGTGCGGGTGGGTGCGACGCCCAGCCTGTGCGGCAGCCTGTTCGCGGACGTGATCAAGCGGTACCACGACGCCTACCCCGGCATCCAGGTGTCGGTGACGGAGGGCGGGTCGCGTGACCTGGTCGCGGCGCTGGAGGCGGGGCAGCTGGACCTGGCGCTGGTGATCGTGTCACCCGCGGACGCGGACCGGGCGCTGACCGTGGTGCCGGTGTTGCGGGAGGAGCTGGTGGTGGCGTCGGCGTCACCGTTGGGGGTCACCCGGATGCGGTTGACGGACCTCAGGGATCACCCGTTGGTGATGTTCCGGCCGGGGTACGACCTGCGGGAGACGACGTTGGCGGCGTGCCGGCAGGCGGGGTTCGAGCCGCGGTTCGCGGTGGAAGGCGGGGAGATGGACGCCGTGCTGCGGTTCGTGGAGGTGGGGTTGGGGGTGGCGATCGTGCCGAGCACGGTGCTGGCGGCGCGGTCGTTGCACGGGACGCCGTTGGCGCCGGCCACCACTCGGACGGTGGCGCTGGCGCATCGGACGGACGTGGCGCCGACGTCGGCCGGGCGTGCGTTCCAGCAGGTGCTGCTGGCGTTCCTGCGTGGGGCGGATCTGCCGTCTGGGGTTCACCTGGTGGGGTCCTAGGCTGCTGGACCGTGCTGATCCGACGCGAGAACGCGGCCGACGTCCAGGCGATCCACGACGTGACGGAGGCCGCGTTCGCGGCCCGACCGGGTGGTGAGGCGCGCCTGGTCGGTGAGCTGCGGGCCGATCCGGGGTGGATCCCGGCCCTGTCGCTCGTCGCCGAGCTCGACGGTGCCACGGTCGGTCACGTCGTGTGCACGCGCGGGTCCGTGGGTGACTTCCCGGCCCTCGGCCTGGGGCCTCTCAGCGTGCTCCCCTCGCACCAACGTTCCGGCGTCGGCAAGGCCCTGATGCACGCCGTCCTGGGTGCCGCCGACGCCCTCGACGAGCCCCTGGTGATCCTCTTGGGCGACCCGGCCTACTACTCCCGCTTCGGCTTCGTCCCGGCGTCCACCTACGACATCACCCCACCGGACCCCACCTGGACCCCGTACTTCCAAGCCCGCACGCTCACCACCTACACCCCCGCCCTCACCGGCCCCTTCACCTACGCCACCCCCTTCACCACCCTCTAACCCCGCGCGAGTCGAACCTCCAGGTCCCGCGTGTCCCACGTTCGGAACGCGCGTGTCCTACGTAGGACACGCGGGACCTGAGTGTTCGACTCGCGGGGTTACCAGCCTTCGGGTGGTTCGACGAACGCCTTGCCCACGTCACGGGTCAGCGCCAGCGCCCGCCGCACCCACTTCGCGCTCGCACCGGCCATGCCGCACGTCGGCGTCGGCACGGCGTGCGTGCCCAGGATCGACCGCGGGAACCCCAGCCGGTCCACCAGGTCCAACGCGGGCTGGGCCAGCGACTTCAGCGTCTGCGGCGTGGCCGGGTCGGTGCTCGGGGCGAGACCGAGCAGCAGCTGGGTCTTCTCCTCCCACGCCTCGCCGATCTCGTCCCACATCGTGTCGTCCAGGATCGTGACGTCGAACGACACGGCCCGCGCACCCGCCTGGCGCAAGAGCGTCACGGGCGGTTTCGGCGCGCAGCAGTGCACGATCACGTCCGCGTCGAGGCCGTCGACCACGGTCTGCAGCACGGCACGCGCGTCCGGCTCGGGGACAGCGGCGACCGTGCCCAGTTTGGACGGCGTCGGCAGCAGGCCCTTGAGCACGGCGGGCAGCGCCGGTTCGTCCAGCTGCACGACGACCTTCGCGCCGGTGCGCTTGGCGACCTCGGCGACGTGCCGGTTGAGCCCTTCGACCAGGGACTGGGTGAACTCGCGCAGCGCACCCCTGTCGGTGAGCACGCGGTGGCCGCGCAGCAGCTCGACGCTCGCCGTGAGCGTCCACGGTCCGGCGGCCTGCACCTTGACCACCGGTGGCGGCACGGGCTCGGCGGCTTCCTCGAACGCGTCCAGGTCGCGGCGCAACAGGTCCACCGCGCGCCGGTGGTCCCTACCGGGGTGCGCGGCGGTCCGCCAACCGGACGGGACCACCTCGACCGGCAGGTCGACCAGGAGCGCGGCGGTGCGGCCGATCATGTCCGCGCCGACACCCCGTGCGGGCAGTTCGGGCAGGTGAGGGAGGTCGGGGAGTTCGCCGAGCACGATCCTGGCGGCCTCCAGCGGGTCGGTTCCGGGTAGCGAGCCGATGCCGGTGGCGGCACCGGCGGACCAAGGGAGGGCATCCACGCGGACAGTCTCCCACCACCGCCGCTCGGCCGTTCAGGACTGAAAAGGTCTAGACCCATTGACGAAGTGGTCTAGGCCACCTACGGTCACCTTGTCGGTGCCGACAGTGGTCGAGGGCACCGCCACGACGTGGTGTGGGGGCGTGCCGCGCCCCGCGCTCCCGCACCACTCCCACCCCGTTCCCCCCTGCACGGGAGTAGGTACCGATGTCCCGCAAGCGCACGAGCCTGGCCGCGTTGGCGGCGGGCGTCACCGCGATCGTCACCGCCGGTCTGCTGCTGGCCGCCCCCGCGGGCGCCGCACCGACCCCGACCGCCGTGTTCAGCCAGGACTCCGCGTGGAGCTCGGGCTACCAGGGCAAGTTCACCGTGACCGCCGGGTCGGGCGCCGTGTCCGGCTGGAAGGTCGAGTTCGACCTGCCGGCGGGGAGCACGCCCGGTTCGTACTGGGACGCCACGCTGACCAGCAGCGGCTCGCACCACACGTTCACCAACCGTGAGTACAACGGCAGCCTGGCAGCGGGCGCGTCCACGTCGTTCGGGTTCCTGGTGAACGGAACCGGACTGCCCGCCAACTGCAAGCTCAACGGCCAACCCTGCACCGGCGGCACGACCACCACAACAACAACGACCACCACCACCACCACCACAACAACGACCACGGACCAGCCTCCCCTCCCCGGCAGCCTGAAGTCCGCGCCGTACGTGGACATCACCATGCCGACGCCGTCACTGGAGTCGGTCGCCCGGGCCACCGGCCAGAAGGTGTTCACGCTCGCGTTCGCGCTCGCGGACAGCAGCGGCTGCAACCCGTCGTGGGGCGGCACGATCCCGTTGAACGACAGCCGGATCATCAACGACGTGCGGGCGCTGAAGGCGTTGGGCGGCGACGTGATCGTGGCGACCGGCGGCGCGGCCGGACCGTACCTGGAGTACTCGTGCTCCACCGCCGACGCGTTGCTGGCGGCGTACAAGAAGGTGCTCGACGCGGTCGGCAGCAACCACCTGGACGTGGACGTCGAGGCGTCCATCCCGCACGACATGGTGAACACCGCGTTGAAGCGCCTGCAGACCGAGCGCGGCACGTCGATCAGCTACACGATGCGCGTGCAGGGTGACGACTACGGCATGGACCCGTACTCGGTGCAGATCCTGCAGAACGCCGCCGCCAAGGGCCTGACCGTCCTGGTCAACCCGATGACCATGGAGTTCGGCTCGTCCCGCCCGGACTGGGGCGACGCCGTCATCGCCGCCGCGGAGAGCAGCCTCCGCCAGATGAAGCAGATCTGGCCCGCCAAGTCCGATGCCGAGCTGAAGCGACTGCTCGGCGTGACCCCGATGATCGGCCGCAACTTCAACGGCAAGGTCTTCACCCAAGCCCACGCCCGCAAACTGGTGGCCTGGGCCAACACGAACCGCATCGGCCTGCTGGGCTTCTGGTCGGTCGGCCGCGACAACGGCGGCTGCCCGGGCGGCGGCATCTCACCGACGTGCAGCAGCATCAGCCAGACCCAGTACGAGTTCACCAACATCTTCAAGGGCTTCACCGCATAACCCTGCCGGTGGCGGCGTCGGTCGTTCCTTGGCCGGCGCCGCCGCTGTCTTAAGGTGCAGGGATGAACGGACCTGCGGAGATGCTTGCCAACGATGCCGCGTCGGCTGCGCTCGGGATCAGGGCGATCGAGCTCGGTGACGGGACGGCGAAGCTCGCGATGACGGTCAGCGGGCGGATGGTCAACGGGCATGGGATCGGGCACGGTGGGTACGTGTTCCTGCTGGCGGACACGGCCTTCGCCTGCGCGTGCAACCGCCACGGTTCGGTGACCGTGGCGGCGCAGGCGGAGATCGATTTCATCGCCCCCGTGCACGAGGGGGACGAGTTGGTGGCCGAGGCGGTGGAGCGGGTGCGGTTCGGGCGCAGTGGGATCTACGACATCACCGTGCGCCGGGGCGCCGAGGTGGTGGCGGAGTTCCGCGGCCGGAGCCGGACGCTCAAGCCGAACGGCGCAGACCCAGCACCTGAAGGGTGATGAAACCCATCACGGCGATCGCCTGGGCGACGATCAGGAAAACGCCCAGGCCGGTGACCGGGAACCAGCCGGCGAAAGCGGTGAGGAAGCTGTCCAGGACCCACACCGAATTGCCGATGATCACCACCGCGACCAAGGGGCGGATAGGGCGGAGGCCGAGCAGGAAAACACCCACGCCGTAAAAAGCCAGGAACACGCCGAGGCCGATCACGAGGCCTCGCGGCAATCCCGTCTGCAGGTCGTTGAACAGCAGGGTGATGAGTCCGAGCCCGCCCGAGGCGACACCGTCGAGCTTGAGGGCGAAGCGGAGCAGACCGTCGTGGCGGACCTGAGTTGTCGTCATGGCTCGAAAGCTAGGGTCGACGGCACTGCCAGCGGTACGCCAAACACTGCCAACGCCTGCCAGTTACGGGGCGTCGACCTGCGAGAACAAGTCCTCGGCCACCAGCTTCGCCCCCGCGTTCTGCCAGTTGTGCAGCGTCCGCTCCGGCACCTGGTTGACGAACCACGCCAGCGCCCGCCGTGCCTGCGGGTCGAGGTCCTCGCGCTTGGTCCGCCTGCTGTACGGCCGGATGCCGACCACGTAGTAGAAGTACAGAGCGTTGTAGTGCCGCCATTCGTCGCTGGTGCCGAAATCACCGTCGCGCGGCTTGAGCCGGCAGATGCTCTCCAGCAACAACGACTTCAACTCCGCCGCGCGTTCCAGCGGTTGGTCCGACGCACCGCGCGCGGCCAGTCGGGCGTCGATCACCGGCAATTCCGTCAACGGGCTCGCGACCAACTTCCCCAGGTCGCCGTAATTGCTCAGCGCACGCCTGGTCAGCTTCACGAAATCCGCCGGGTCGAGCGGGGGACGACGCGGCAGGGCGTCGGCGGCGTCACGCAGCTCCGCCCGTTCGGACGCCACGTCCGGCACGGCGACCCGGTCCACCAGCAGCGCCAGCGGGTTGGCCAGCACCTGCACCGCGATCGCGGCGGCGACCGTGCCGTACAGCAGCGGCACCAGCCGGTCGTCCAGGAACAACGCCACCTGGCCGCCGAACACCGCCCCCAACCCGGCCGACGTGAGCAGCGAACGCACCATGTCCGCCCGGATCGCCTCACCCTCGTCGAACGCGTCCGCCACCGCCACGATCACGCCGAACACCAGCAGGTCGAACCCGGCCGACGCGATCACCAGCGGCTCGGGCAGCACGTCCACCAGCAGCAACGCACAGCTCAGCCCGAACAGGACCGTCGCCGCCGCCAACAACGCCCGCCGCACCCGCAGGCACAGCACCAGGGCCGCGGCCAACGGGATCAGCACCACCACGGGCGCGAAGTAGGCCGCCGCCAGCAACGGCAGCGCGCTGTACCGCCACCAACGGTCGTAGCGCACGGGCAGCCAGCACACGACCACGCCGGTCCACGCCACCGCGGGCACCGCCATCGCCATCGCCGGCAGCGGCAGGACGATCACCAGCGCGTAAGCGAGCAACCCGACCGAGGCCCGCTGGAGCAGGCGCTTCCGGGGGTCGCGCACGAGCAGGTACAGCCCGAGCCACCAGGCGAGGCCGAACGTCACCACCGACACCGCGATCACCCGGAGATCCTACGGTTGCACGGGCTGGGACGATGTGGCTCATGCCGCTCGAGCTGACGCTCCGCAAGGCCGCCGAAGAGGTCGAACGCGGTGACCTGGCCAGTGTCCTGCGGGCCCGGCAACGGCTGGTCGGGCTGGTCACCAGCTACCCCGACCGGGTGGACCTGCGCGAGCGCCTCGCCGCGGTGTACCGGCTGCTCGGCGACTCGGCGCAGGCCGGGCGGTGGAGCTACCTGTCCGAGGTGCGCGACGAGGCGGAGGTGGCCGCGTTCGAACGCGCCTACCGGACCCCGTTGGCGCGGCTGGAGGCGATGAACTGGACCGGCGGCGAGGCAGCCGCCACCACCGAGACCGCCCGCCAACGCCTGGTGGCGCTGCAGGAGGCGGCCAACGACCAGCTGCGCGCGGAACTGCTCGTGGCCGACGACCGCGACTCGTCGTGGCACACGAACGTGCTCGTGCTCATCGGCCTGGTGATCGTGCTGCTGTGCTTCGTGGTGGGCGCGGTGACGCTCGTCATGTGGGCCTACAGGTGGTTCACCGGATGAGCGCATGCTGGACCCATGACCCCCGACGTCGCCGCCGCCGCTGACCGCATCCGCCCGCACGCCCGCCGCACCCCGTTGTGGCGCACCGAGGTCGACGGCAGGCCGATCGTGTTCAAGCTGGAGCACCTCCAGCTCACCGGGTCGTTCAAGCTGCGCGGCGCGCTGAACACCCTGATCGCCGCCGGTTCACCGGATCGTGTGGTCACGGCCTCCGGCGGCAACCACGGCCTGGGCGTCGCCAAGGCCGCCCAACTGCTCGGCCTGCACGCCACGGTGTTCGTGCCGACCGGCGCCCCGGAAGGCAAGGTCCGCCGAATCGAAGCGGCCGGCGCCAAACTGATCCGGCACGGCGACACGTACGCCGAGGCCGTCCTGGCCGCCCGCGAGACCCCCGGCTTCTACGTCGAGGCCTACAACGACCCGATCGTGGTCGCCGGTCAGGGCACCGTCGCCGCCGAGGTCGTCGAGGACGCGCCGAACGTGGACGCGATCGCGGTCGCAGTCGGCGGCGGTGGCCTGGCCGCCGGAACCGCACTGGCCTCCGCAAGGCCCACCATCGCCGTCGAGCCGGAGCACTGCTGCGCCCTGCACCACGCCCTGGCCGCAGGCGAGCCGGTCGACGCCGAAGTCGACTCGATCGCCGCCTCAGCCCTGGGCGCCACCCGCGTGGGCAATGTCCCGTTCGAGGTCCTGCGGAGCCACCCGGTCACGTCGGTGCTCGTCTCCGACCAGCAAATCCTGGCCGCCCGCGACCGGCTGTGGGAAGACTTCCGCCTGGCCGTCGAACCAGCCGCCGCCGTCCCCTTCGCCGCCTGGCTGGACGGTCAGGTCCCGGGCGACCTGCCCTGCATCATCCTGTGCGGCGCAAACACCGACTGGACCCCCTGACACCACCACCCCAAAGGCCCGATTTTACGAAGCCGGGCAGGCTTGGCGGACGCTCTTCCCGCCAGGCCTGCCCGGCTTTGGCCTACCTGGAGTGCCCGTAAGGGGCCCCATGTCGAATCGAGCCGGACCCAGCCAGCGGGCCGCCGCTCCACCGAGCCACAGCCAACCGCCGAGCCCGCAGCTCAACGACCGACCCCAACCCTCACCGGCACTCCGTCACCCGCTCCACCGCCCCCAACTCCGGCGAAACGCGCCCCGACACTCCCCCCTGCGACATCCCGGCCTGCGACGGCACCTCGACCTCGCGCGCAAGCGCCGGGTCGAGCCCCGCCACCCGTTCCACCATGGCCTCGACCTCGGCGATCAGGTCGGCCCACTCGGGCCGGTGCAGGCGCTCCCGGACCACCCAGCGCAGCGTGCGGACCTCCGCCCGCAGCCGCTCGAACTGCTCCGCGTCGAGACGTTGCGCGGACGGGTGGTCGAGCTTGCTCGAGAGCACCCTCACCCGGGTCCCGATGTCCACCAGCGACCTCCGGCGTCGTGCGTTGTCATACGGCACGCACGCAGTGTCGCAGGCGACACCGACAAATCCACAAGCCCCGAGGTCAGCGGGTCGAGCTGATGGTGGCGCTGGCGAGCACCAAGTCGCCCGCCGCCGCGTCCTCCCGGTACACCGCGACCGCCTGACCAGGGGCGACGCCGCTCAACGGCTCCCTAAGGTGAACCAGCAGCTCACCATCGACGACTTCGGCCACCGCGGGCGCCAGGCCGCCGTGCGCGCGCACCTGCGCCACGCACTCCACCGGCCCGTCGAACCCGATCCGCGTCACGGGCCGCCGTGCGACGATCTCGGTCACCTTCAGCTTCTCCGCCGCACCGACCCGCACCGTGCCGCTCACCGGCTCCAGGGACAGCACGTACCGGGGCCGCCCGTCCGGCGCGGGCGCGTCGATGCCCAGGCCCTTGCGCTGGCCGACGGTGAACTCGTGCACGCCCACGTGCCGCCCGAGGACCGCACCGGTCTCGTCGTCGACCAGCACGCCGGGCTGCTCGCCCAACCGCCGGGTCAGGAAGCCGCGGGTGTCGCCGTCCGGGATGAAGCAGATGTCGTGGCTGTCGGGCTTGTCCGCGACCTGGAGCCCGCGCTCGGCGGCCTCGGCCCGCACCTGCGCCTTGGTCGAGTCGCCCAGCGGGAACATCGCGTGCGACAGCTGCTCGTGCGTCAACGACGCCAGCACGTACGACTGGTCCTTGCCGTCGTCCGCCGAGCGGCGCAGCTCCAGCACACCGTCCACAGTGGCCAGTCGGGCGTAGTGCCCGGTGCACACCGCGTCGAAGCCGAGCGCGATCGCCTTGTCCAGCAACGCCTCGAACTTGATCTTCTCGTTGCACCGCAGGCAGGGGTTGGGCGTGCGGCCGGCCGCGTACTCGGCGACGAACTCGTCCACGACCTCCTCGGTGAACCGCTCCGCGAAGTCCCAGACGTAGAACGGGATGCCGAGCACGTCCGCCGCGCGCCGCGCGTCCCGGGCGTCCTCGATCGTGCAGCAGCCGCGCGCGCCGGTGCGCAACGTGCCCGGCTTCGCCGACAGCGCCAGGTGCACGCCGGTCACCTCGTGGCCCGCCGCCACCGCCCGCGCCGCAGCCACGGCGGAGTCCACCCCGCCGCTCATCGCCGCCAGCACCCGCATGCCCGTCACACCTCCGCCGTCGCCTTGCCAGCAAGCCTCTTCAACCCCGCGATGCCCGCCGTGCGGGCCCGCTCCACCACCGGGCCGATCACCTCGGCCAGTTCGCGCACGTCGGCCGCCGTGGACGTGTGGCCGAGCGAGAACCGCAGCGAACCACGCGCCAGCACCGGGTCCACGCCCATGGCCAGCAGCACGTGGCTGGGCTGCGCCACGCCCGCCGTGCAGGCCGAGCCGGTGGAGCACTCGATGCCCTTGGCGTCCAACAGCATCAGCAGGCTGTCGCCCTCGCAGCCGGGGAACGTCAGGTGCGCGTTGCCGGGCAGCCGGTGCACCGGGTCGCCGTTCACCGCCACGTCCGGCACCACCCGCCGCACCGACGCCACCAGTTCGTCGCGCAGCGCGGCGAGTTCCGCCGCCGACTCGGCCTGGTGGTCCACCGCGTGCCGCACCGCCGCGGCCAGCGCCACGATCGACGGCACGTCGAGCGTGCCGGACCGCACTTCCCGCTCCTGCCCGCCGCCGTGCAGCACGGGTGTCGTCGTCACGTCACGTCCCAGCAGCAGCACGCCGACGCCGTACGGCCCGCCGAGCTTGTGGCCGGTGAGCGTGAGCGCCGACGCACGGGAGGCGGCGAAGTCGACCGGCACCGCGCCGACTGCCTGCACCGCGTCGGTGTGCAGCGGGATCGCGCGCTCGGCGGCCAGGCCCGCCAGCTCGGGCACCGGGTTGATCGTGCCGACCTCGTTGTTCGCCCACATCGCGGTGACCAGGGCCACGTCGTCGTCCAGCGCGTCGCGCAGCACCTCGGGCCTGATCCGGCCGAGCCCGTCCGGCTCCAGCCAGGTGATCTCGGCGCCTTCGTGCTCGGCGAGCCACTGCACGGCGTCCAGCACGGCGTGGTGCTCGACCGACGTGGCGACCACGCGACGGCGGCGGGACGTGCGGCGGGACCAGTAGATGCCCTTGACGGCGAGGTTGTCGCTCTCCGTGCCGCCGCTGGTGAAGATCACTTCGGAGGGTCGCGCGCCGAGGGCGTCCGCGATGTCCTCCCGCGCCTCCTCGACCAGCCGCCGCGCCCGCCGTCCCGAGGTGTGCAGCGACGAGGCGTTGCCCGTGGTGGACAACGCCCGTGTCATCGCCTCGATCGCCTCGGGGAGCATGGGGGTCGTGGCGGCGTGGTCGAAGTAGGCCATCAGCTTTCCAGGGTAGCCCGGCCCAGCCGCCCGGCGAGCACCGCACCGAGCACCGCGACGCCCACCATCAGCAGGTCGAACGGCACCACGGCGGCCGTGGGCGCGGCGGCCGAGGCGAACGTGGTGACCAGCACACCGCCGAGGCCGACCAGCAGCGCCGAGCCGAGCATGTCGCTGATCTGCAGGGCCGAGGAGTTGAACCCCCGGTCGACCTCGGACGACGCGCCGAGGGTGAGCACGCTCAGGCTCGACATGGCCATCCCCATTCCCGCTCCGGCGATCGCCCACAGCACCGGGGTCGCCCACGCGGGACCCCACGACGGTGCGATGAGCGTCACTCCGGAAATACCCGCGGCGTTGAGCACGAACCCCCAGCGCACCAGCTTCTCGCGCGGGATGTCCGGCCGGCGCGACTGCCACCAGGCGGCGCTGGACCAGCCGAGCGCGCTCAGCGTGAGCGGGATGCCGGCGGCGATGGCCGAGTAGCCGTGCACGGCGGTCAGCGTCAGCGGGATGAACGCCTCGGCCGCGAAGAACGAGCCCGCGAGCAGCGCGCGGGCCAGGATGGTCACCGGCAGGCCGCGACGCGCGGTGAGGGTGCCCTTGGGCAGCAGCACGCGCAGCGCGGGCGCCAGCACCGCCAGCCCGACCAGGCCGATCACCAGGTTCAGGCCGCGCGGGTGCTGCGCGGCCCAGCTCAGCGCCGCGACACCGAACCCGGCGCCGAGCGCGGCCAGCGGCAACCCGCGCCGGGTGTTCGAGTCGGGGGTGTGCGGCGGCAGGTTGCGCAGCACGGGCACCAGCAGCAGCACGCCCAGCAGCACGAACGGCGCCAGCCCCAGGAACACCCAGCGCCAGCTCAGCGCCTCGGTCAGCCACCCGGAGACCGCCGGTCCGACCAGCGACGGCACCACCCACGCGGACGCGAGCATGCCGAACACCGCGGGCCGGTCCCGTTCCGGGTAGACCAGCCCGATCAGCACGTAGACCGCGACCACCTGCGCGCCGCCGCCGAAGCCCTGCAGCACCCGGCCGAGCAGCAGCAGCGACATGTCCTGGGCGAGTCCGGCGACGAGCAGGCCGACCAGGAACAGCGCGGGTCCGACCAGCAGCGACGGCCGCGGCCCGCGCAGGTCGCTGAGCCGTCCGGACAGCACGGTGGCGACCACGCTGGCGGCGAGGAACGCCAGGAACGGCCACGCGTACAGGTCGTTGCCGTCGAGGTCGGCGACCATGCGCGGCATCGCCGTGCTGACGCCCATGTTCTCGAACGCGAGCAGCGTGACGAGCAGGATGATCCCGAGCGTCGGGCCCCGCCGTTCAGGTGTCCACAGGTTGCTCTTGGCGGGCGCATCGGTCGTCGTCGTCACGGGTCAATGGTTCAACCTCCACCCAGGTCGAGGTCAAGGCCATATGACGCAGACCAGGGATCATGTGGTGTGAACGACCGACGCGCGGAACGGTGGCGCGGTGTTGACTCGCGGCTGATCCCCCGTGCACCGAGGAGAACCCGTGCGTCAGCGCTTGACCGTCCTGCTCGCTTCCCTCGGCCTGGCCCTCGGCGGGCTCGCCGTCACGGCCGGCCCCGCGTCCGCCGAGAGCTACGGCTACATCAACTGGACCAACAACTGCAGCGGTCCCCGGCTGTACTCGATCATCTACGCCAGTGGGTCGAAGTCGGGCACGCTCGTCGTGCAGCAGAGCGACGTCCCCGCCGGCGCGAAGCGCAGCCAGCGGGTGCAGTCGGGCTACACCTACAACGTGACCAAGAGCGGCGGCTGGGGCAAGGTGACGATCTACAACATCTCCGGCCGGGTCCACTCCGTGGCGGTGAAGGCCTGCTGAGGCGGTGACCGCGGGTGGCCCGCCCTGGGGGTGGGGCCACCCGCGGACCCGTCAGGCGGCCTGCGCGGTCTTCGAGGGGGCGTGCACCCGTTGCGCGGGCAGTTCGACCGACCCGTACGCGACCCGTTCGGCTTCCTGCTGCACGAGTGCGGCCAGTTCGCGCCGCGTCGACGCGCGGCCGGGGGCGACCTCGTCCAGCACGTGCACCTCCACCACCAGCCCGCGCGAGCGCAGGACCCGCAGCATCGAGTCGACCAGCGTGTCGGACCCGACGAACGCGGGCCGGGTGGTCGTCGTCGAACCCTGCAGGTACCGCAGCACCACCGGTCGCACCGGCACGCCGGCGTCCAGCGCGGCCTGGAACAGCGCCGGCCGGTAGCGCCCGGACACCACGCCGCACCACGTCGTGCCCTCCGCGTGGATGCCGACCGCCGCGCCGTCCCGCAGTGCCGCCGCCAGCTCCGCCACCGTCCCCGGCAGCAGCGACAGCCGCTCCCGGTCCAGGTAGACCGTGCGGGCGGCGGTGATCAGCCGGCCGAGCACCGGCCAGTCGCGGATGTCGCGCTTGGCCACCATCCGGATCGGCTGCACGGCGTCGATCGCCAGCTCGTCCAACCAGGACACGTGGTTGGACACCACGAGCACGCCACGTCCCGGGTTGTCCTGGAACACCGGCCCGACCACCCGCAGCCGCACGCCGAACGCGCCCAGCAGCGCCCGGAACCAGCGCCGCAGCAGCACCGAACGCGCCTGCCCGCGCACGCACAGGACCGCGAGGACCACGAGCAGCCCGGACAGCATCACGGCCGACGCCGCCACCACCCGCCACACCACCCGCGCCGTGCCGACCGAGGCCGTCGAGTGGTCGACGCACCCGTCGCCGCACGGCGACACGGGCATCCACGCGTGCTTGTTCACGCCGTCTCCCCGAGGAAGAACTTCAGGTACCGCTGGTCCACCCGGTCCATCCCGAGCAGCACGGGCAGGTCGGCCACGCCGAAGTCGGCGTCCAGCGCGGGCCGCCCGCACACCCACGCGCCCAGCCGCAGGTAGCCCTTCAGCAACGGCGGCAGCACGGTCTTGTCCGGCCGCGCCACCGAGTCGACGTCCCACGGCGTCCACGGTGTCACCCGGTACTCCTCGGGCGCGTGGTGCTTGGCCCGCACGACGTCCCAGACGCCCGCCGCGAACGAGCCGCGGTCGTGCAGTGTGCCCGAATTCAGGGGAACGGAGGCGCAGCCGATCAGCCACGAGTGCCCGGACAGCAGCATGTACCGGGCGATCCCGGCCCACACCAACGACACGACGGCGCCGTTGCGGTGGTCGGGGTGCACGCACGACCGGCCGGTCTCCACCAGCGACGGCCGCAGCGCGTCGAGGGCGGACAGGTCGAACTCGCCGTCGGAGTACAGCCGGCCCGCCTCGGCGGCGCGCTCGGGCGGCAGCATCCGGTAGGTGCCGACGATGTCGCCGGTCCGGTCGTCGCGCACCACGAGGTGGTCGCAGTACTGGTCGAAGTAGTCGACGTCGTGCCCCGGCACGGAGCTGTGCAGCACGGCGCCCATCTCGGTGGCGAACACGTCGTGCCGCAGCCGCTGCGCGGCCACGACCTCGTCGCTGTCACGCGCGACCAGCAGGGAGTAGCGCGGCGCGTCGGAAGCGGCGTCACCGGTGCTGACAAGCAGTTGCGGCTGCGTCATGGCTCTGGTCTACCGACCGGTTGGCGACCGGGAGCAGGTCGTTCCGATGACGCCTCAGTGGCAGGTCGGTTAAGCCACGGTGTGGTCGTGCACGGCACGAGGGCCGCCTCGCGTGCGGCGAGACGGCCCTCGTGGACGAACCGGCAGGTCAGCCCTTGCGCTTGCCGACTTCCTCGGTCAGCTGCGGGGCGACCGCGAACAGGTCGCCCACGACGCCGAAGTCGGCGATCTCGAAGATCGGCGCCTCCGGGTCCTTGTTGACCGCGACGATCGTCTTGGACGTCTGCATGCCCGCCCGGTGCTGGATCGCGCCGGAGATGCCCAGCGCGATGTACAGCTGCGGCGAGACCGTCTTGCCGGTCTGGCCGACCTGGAACTGGTGCGGGTAGTAGCCGGAGTCCACCGCGGCACGGGACGCGCCCACCGCCGCGCCGAGGCTGTCGGCCAGCTTCTCCACGACCTCGAAGCTCTCCGCGCTGCCCACGCCACGACCGCCGGACACGACGACCGACGCCTCGGTCAGCTCCGGGCGGTCGCCGCCGACGACCGGCTCGCGGCCGGTGACCCTGGTGACCAGCGCCGGGTTCGCCGCGGGCAGTTCGACGGCCTGCTCGACCGCGTCCGCCGGTGACTCGGAAGCCTCGACGCCACCGGGGCGCACGGCGATGACCGGCACGCCCTTGGTGACCTTGGACTTCACCACGTACGCGCCACCGAAGACGGACTGCGTGGCGACGCCCTCGCCGTCGAGGTCGACGGCGTCGTAGAGCAGGCCGGAGTCCAGCCGCACGGCCAGCCGGCCCGCGACCTCCTTGCCCTCCAGCGTCGCCGACACCAGCACGGCGACGGGCGACGCGGTGCCCGCGATCGCGGCGAGCGCGTCCACCTTCGGCGTGACCAGGTGGTTCACCGCGTCCTCGGACTCCACCGCGTACACCTTCACGGCGCCGTAGCGGCCCAGGGACTCCCTCACCTTGCCCGCGGTCCCGGGCGATCCGACCACCACCGCGGCCGGCTCGCCGAGACGGCGCGCGGCGGATAGAAGCTCATAGGTGACCTTCTTGACCTCGCCGTCGACGTGGTCGACGAGGACGAGTACCTCAGACATTGGATTCCTCGCCTTCAGATGAGCTTCTGGCCGACCAGGTACTCGGCGATCTTCGAACCGCCGTCACCCGAGTCCTCGACACGCTGACCGGCGCCGCGCGGCGGCTTCGGCGCCGACTCCAGCACCTGCGACCAGGCGGCGCCGAGGCCGACCTCGCCCGCGTCCAACCCCAGGTCGGCGACCGTGAGCGTGCTGACCGGCTTCTTCTTCGCCGCCATGATGCCCTTGAACGACGGGTACCGCGGCTCGTTGATCTTCTCGTTCACGCTGACCACGGCGGGCAGGCTCGCCTCCAGGTGCGCGACACCCTCGTCGGTCTCCCGCTCGGCCTTCACCGTGCCGCCCTCGACGGTGAGCTTGCGCACCTGCGTGACCTGCGGCACGCCCAGCAGCTCCGCCAGCATCGCCGGCACCGCGCCCGCGCGGCCGTCGGTGGCCTCGTTGCCCGCGATGACCAGGTCGTAGCCCTCGATCGTGCCGATGGCCTTGGCCAGCACCTTCGCGGTGGTGAGCGCGTCGGAACCGTGCAGGGCCTCGTCGGAGACGTGCACCGCCTTGTCCGCGCCCATGGAGAGGGCCTTGCGGATCGCGTCGGTCGCGCGGTCGGGACCCATCGCGACGACGGTCACCTCGCCGCCGTGCGCCTCCTGGAGCAGCAGCGCCTCTTCCACGGCGCGCTCGTTGATCTCGTCGAGCACGGCGTCCGCGGACTCGCGGTCGAGGGTGTGGTCGGCGTCGGCGAGCTTGCGCTCGGACCAGGTGTCGGGCACCTGCTTGACCAGGACGACAATGTTCATGGGTCCTCTTCGACCTCCTGCGGACGGGCGGCGACGTGGGTGGGCGACGGTAGTTGCCTGCGGTCGCCGGATTGCTCGTGACCCTGCCATGTCATCGCCGCATTGGCATGGTGGTGTCGGCCACCCGAATGTTACCCACCGGTAGCAGAGGTGCAAGCGACAGCAAGCACCCCTGGCGGGTGATGATGCTCACTGGCGCGTTCCAGGCTATTCGGACAATGTCGTCTCTCCGCACGACGGCGTTACAGGCCCTCCCCCTATTGGGCTACGTTCGAGCGCATGCCACGGCGAGTAGCGATTGTCACGGATTCCACCGCCTGCCTGCCGCCGCAGTTGACCGAGAAGCTCGGCGTGACCGTCGCGCAGATCCAGGTGCGCATCGGCGACTGGGTCGAGGACGAGGTCCGCGTGCCCGTGCCGAAGCTGGTCGACGCCCTGCGCGGGCAGCTGGACGTGGCCACCGCGCCACCCGACCCCGGCGCGTTCTTCTGGTCCTACGCCGACGCGGCCGCCTCCGGCGCGGAGGCGATCGTGTCGCTGCACGTGTCGACCGGCCTCTCGCAGACCGTCGAGGCCGCCCGGCAGGCCGCCGCCCAGGTGCAGGTGCCGGTGCACGTGGTGGACACGCAGACGTGCGGCATGAGCCTCGGCTACGCGGTCGTGGCCGCCGCCACCGTGGCCGCCGCGGGCGGTGACGCGAACCGCGTCGTGTCGGCCGCGCAGCACAGCGTCCGGCGCAGCAGCGAACTGCTGTACGTGGACACGTTGGAGTACCTGCGGCGCGGTGGTCGGATCGGCAAGGCCGCCGCCCTGGTCGGCTCGGCGCTGTCGATGAAGCCGCTGCTGACCGTCACGGACGGGCGGATCGCGCCGCTGGACAAGGTGCTCGGCGCCGAACGGGCGGTGCGCAAGCTGGTCGAGATCGCGGTCAAGCGGGCGGGCCAGGAGGCCGTGGACATCGCGGTCGAGCACTTCGACGCCGCCGATCGCGCGGGCAGCGTGCTGGAGCAGTTGCGCGCGAAGCTGCCCAACGTGCGGCGGTTCCTGGTGACGCAGGTGAGCTCGGCGATCGGCGCGCACGTCGGGCCCGGGGCGGTCGGCGTGACCGTTTCGCCGGTTTAGGAACTCCGTGCGGGGTTTGAGCGTTGAGCGTGCGGGGAAGGAGGTGGACATGGCATCTCTGTTCAGCAAGCTCGCCGCGTTCGCCCGCAGTCCGCAGGGCCGTCGGGTCACCGAACAGGTCAAGCAAGCGGCACGCGACCCCCGCAACAAGGCCAAGGCCCAGCAACTGCTGCGCAAGTTCCGCAAGCGCTGACAGCGACCAAGGCGGTTCGGCGGCCCGCTACCGGTTGGATTCCCGGCGGGCCGCTTCCACCGTGCGCCGGACCGGCTCCGACCGCACCGGTACCTGGATGACCATCGGCTCACCAGGTTCGTCGGCGGGCTCGGCCGGCCCGGCTGATTCCGCGGGCGCGACCGGCTCGACACCCCCTGCCGCCTCCGCAACGGCTTCGGCAGGTCCGACAGGTTCAGCGGGCTCGGTGACCACGGCGGGCTCGGCCGGTTCGACGACCGCGCCGGCCGGTTCCGCGTCCTCGGTGGCCGGCTCGGCCGTTTCCGCGCCCTCCGCGGGTGATCCCAGCGGTTCGGGCGTCGGACCGGTGCGCACCACGTGCATCCGGCGCACGGCGTCCTGCCGCACCGGCAGCTCGGTCCCCGGCTGGGGATCCGGCACCAGGGCCAGGTTCGGGCGGGCGGATCGCGGTGCCGGCAGCGAGGTCGGGATGCCCATCACCGGGTTGCGGTGGATCGGCTTGGTCGCGTAGTCCTGCGGCGGGAACAGGGGTTCCGGCCGGGGCGCCGGCGGGGCGGGTGCCGGTTCGGCGGCGGGTTCGGGCGGTTGCTCGCGCCGGAGCATGATCGCCGTCAGCACGCAGCCCGCCGCGAACGACAGGGCGCACAGCCCGAACACCGCCGCCACCCCGGACATCACCCGTCCTCACTCGACCGGACGGACGGCCCGATCGGGATCTCCCGCGCCGGTTCGACCGTCGGCCGCACCGGCGCCTTCGTCGGTCGCGCGCCCGCGGCCTCGCCGCCGTGGACGGCGAAGACCGGCACCAAGCCCACCACCGACAGCAGGACGAGCCGCGAGACCATCAAGCACCGACCCGTTCGTCGTCAGTCGCCCGCCCGACCTCAGGCGGCACGACGTCCACCGCTTCCACGGCCACCTGCTCGGCGTTCACCTGTTCCGCGTTCACCTGCTCGGCGGTCGTCTGCTCCGGGATCAGGTTGGGCACGCGGTCGGCCGCCGAGTCCAGCGCGACGCGGGCCGAGGCGAGCTGGGCGGCCACCGTCTGGCGCAACTCGCGCAGTTCCTCGGCCTGCCGCTGGATCTCGTCGATGCGCCTGCTCGCCTCACGCGCGGCGAGCTTGATCAGGAACGCGGCCCGTGTCTTCGCCAGCTCCTCCTGCTCCGCGAAGTGCTGCTCGGCCTCGTGGCGGCGCCGGTTCATGGTCAGCTCGAAGAAGTTCTGCGCCTTGGTGCGCCTGGTGTCGGAGTCGGCCTCCAACTGCGTGCACCGCTCGGCCGCCTCCCGCAGCACGCGGTCCGCCTCCTGCTCCGCGTTCGCCACGGCGGCGGCGCACTCGGCCTCGACCTCCTCGGCCCGGGCCCTGAGGTGCGCCTCGACCTCGGCCTGACGGCGTTCCAGGTCGACCTCGCGCTGGTCCAGCTCGGCGGCACGCTGGTTCGCCGCGTCACGCTGCTCCCGCGCGTGCGCGTCGGCCTCGGCCCGCTGCGCGGCCAACTCCTCCTCGACCTGGCGCCGCAGGTCGGCCAGCTCCGCCTCGGTGCGCTCGCGCAACGTCGCGACGTCCTGCTCGGCGCGCAGCCGCAGGTCGTTCGCCTCGTCCTCGGCGAGCGTGAGCATCCGGTGCAGCCGCTCGGACGCGCCGGTGGTCGTGTTGGGCGACTTCTCCAACCGCTCGATGCGGGCCCGCGCCGCGTCCAGGTCGCCGCGGGTCATCTCCAGCAGCTTGCGGAGGTCGGCCGCCTGGGCCAGCGCCTCGGCGCGGTCGAGGGCGTTGTACTTGAGCTGCTCGTCCAGGTTCTCCAGGTGCTCGATCACCTGACGGCGGTGGAAACCTCGGTAGACGATGTCGAAACCCGCGTGCAGCGGAACAATCTCCGGCTCTTTCGCACCCATGGCGGCCCCGCTCGTTCGAAGATTGGCCGAGGGTACCGAGCGTAAGGCACCCAACCGGCACATGACCACCCACGACTACCCTGGTGCGACACCGCCGATGCATACCACTGGCTGCGGAAACACCATCAGGGAAGATCAGCGCAGGCCTGGCTCAGGTCACCCGATAGTGTTATTTTCTCGAATCAGCCGATCCATTGTTAATGCACACAGCAACAATTACCCGCCGTCGCGAGTCGGCAAGTTCACACGAAACAGTGACAGTCCAACGAACGGGCGACGCCTACCAACGAGTAACGAGCAACTACGCTGGTCGGGTGACCGTCGAGCCGCTGCCCCTCACCGGTGAGCGCACCGTGCCCGGGATCGCCGAGGAGAACTACTGGTTCCGGCGCCACGAGGCGGCGTACCTGGACCTGGTCCGGCACTGCGGCGGCGCGGTGGTGCTCGAAGCGGGCTGCGGCGAGGGCTACGGTGCCGCGCTGATCGCCCGGCACGCCGAACGGGTCGTCGCGCTCGACTACGACGAGCTGACGGCGGCGCACGCGAGCCGCGCGTACCCGGAACTGGCGGTGCTGCGCGGCAACCTGGCGTCGTTGCCGCTGCGCGACGCGAGCGTGGACGTGGTGGCGAACCTCCAGGTCATCGAGCACCTGTGGGACCAGGAGGGCTTCCTGGTCGAGTGCGCGCGGGTACTGCGGCCCGGCGGGCGGCTGCTGGTCACCACGCCGAACCGGATCACGTTCTCCCCCGGCCGCGACACGCCGCTCAACCCGTTCCACACCCGCGAGCTGGCGCCCGCCGAGCTGCACGGTCTGCTGGTCGACGCCGGTCTGCGGGTCGAGCTGCTGGCCGGTCTGCGGCACGGCCCGGCGTTGCGCGCGCTCGACGAGCGGTTCGGCGGGTCGGTCATCGACGCGCAGGTGGCCGTGGTGGTGGACGGCGGCGAGTGGCCCGACGACCTGCTGGCCGCCGTGGCGTCGGTGCGCGCGGAGGACTTCGAGATCACCACCGACGACCTGGACGCGAGCCTGGACCTGGTGGCCGTGGCGGTGCGCCCGTGACGCACGAGGGGACGTTCTGCCTGGTCCTGCACAGCCACCTGCCGTGGCTGGCGCACCACGGCGCCTGGCCGGTCGGCGAGGAGTGGCTGTACCAGGCGTGGGCGCACTCGTACCTGCCGGTGGTGGACCTGCTGGAGCGGTTCGCCGCCGAGGGCCGCGAGGACGTGCTGACGCTGGGCGTCACGCCGATCCTGGCGGCGCAGCTGGACGACCCGTACAGCCTGCGCGGCCTGCACGACTGGCTGGGCAACTGGCAGCTGCGGGCGCACAGCGCGTCGTCCCGGCTGCCCGACCTGGCGGCACGCGAGCACCGTGCGTCGGCCTGGGCTTTGGACCGCTTCGAAACGCGCTGGCGGCACGGTTTCTCGCCGGTGCTGCGGTCCCTTGTGGACTCACGGGCGGTCGAACTGCTGGGCGGACCGGCCGCGCACCCGTTCCAGCCGCTGCTCGACCCGCGGCTGCGGGCGTTCTCGTTGCGCACCGGGCTGGCCGACACCGCGCTGCGGATCGGGTCGACGCCGGAGGGCATCTGGGCGCCGGAATGCGCCTACGCGCCGGGCCTGGAGCACGACTACGCGCGGGCCGGTGTGCGGAGGTTCCTGGTGGACGGGCCGTCGCTGCGCGGGGACACCGCCGCGGGCAGGCCGGTCGGCACCTCGGACGTGGTGGCCTTCGGGCGTGACCTGGAGGTGTCGTACCGGGTGTGGTCGCCCAAGGTCGGCTACCCCGGCGACCCGGCCTACCGGGACTTCCACACCTACGACCACCCGAGCGGGCTCAAGCCGTCGCGGGTGACGGGCAAGCACGTCGAGCCGTCCGACAAGCGGCCGTACGACCCGGACTCGGCGGCACAGGCCGTCCAGCGGCACGCGGCGGACTTCGTGGACACGGTGGTGCGGCGGCTGCGGGCGTTGAAGGAGCAGCACGGCAAGCCGTCCCTGGTGGTCGCCGCGTACGACACCGAGCTGTACGGGCACTGGTGGCACGAGGGTCCGGCGTGGCTGGAAGCGGTGCTGCGGCTGCTGCCCTCGGCGGGGGTGCGGGTGACGACGTTGCGCGGCGCGGTCGAGGCCGGGCACGTGGGCACGCCGGTCGACGTGCCGCCGTCGTCGTGGGGCTCGGGCAAGGACTGGCAGGTGTGGAACGGGCCTCAGGTCGCCGACATCGTGCACGGCAACGCGGAGGTGCAGCGGGAACTGCTCGCGCTGGACCTGTCCGGCGCGGTGCGCGACCCGGTCGCCGACCAGGCCGTGCGGGAGGCGTTGCTGGCGCTGTCCAGCGACTGGGCGTTCATGGTCACCAAGGACTCGGCCGCCGACTACGCCCGCTACCGGGCCAAGGTGCACGCGGACCGGTTCAGCGAGCTGGTCGGGCTCCGGCGGGCCGGGCGCGGACGTGCGCGGGCGGCCGAACTGCGCCTGGTCGACGGTCCGTTCGGCCACCTCGACGCGCGAGGGCTGGCTAGTTGACGCCCCCGCCGCCCGAGACGTCGTTGCCGTGCTCCCGGTACGCGACACCCGCGCGCTGCACGCCCCTAGCCGCCACTGGCCCACTACCCGCAGACTGGACCGCCATGCGAGGTCGCGCCGGTCAGGCGACCGAGCCCGCCGTCTGCGGAGCAGCGGCAATCGAACACAGGGATGGCCCATGCGCGTGCTGATGTTGTCCTGGGAGTACCCGCCGGTCGTCGTCGGCGGATTGGGCCGGCACGTGCACGCGCTGGCCGGGCACCTGGCGGCGCAGGGGCACGAGGTGGTCGTGCTGTGCCGGCAGCCCGCCGGGACGGACGCGGTCACGCACCCCACGACGGATGGCGTGGTCGACGGCGTGCGGCTGATCCGGGTGGCCGAGGACCCGACGCACCTGGTGTTCGAGCGGGACCTGGTGGCGTGGACGCTGGCCATGGGTCACGCGATGACGCGTGCCGGGTTGAGGTTGCTGGCGGACTGGCGGCCGGACGTCGTGCACGCGCACGACTGGCTGGTCACGCACCCCGCGATCGCGCTGGCGGAGGTGTGCGGCGCGCCGTTGGTGGCGACCGTGCACGCGACCGAGGCCGGGCGGCACAGCGGGTGGCTGTCACAGACGTTGAACCAGCAGGTGCACTCCGTCGAGTGGTGGCTGGCGAACCGGGCGGACGCGCTGATCACGTGCTCGTCGGCGATGAGGACCGAGGTGGCGCACCTGTTCGAGGTGGAGCCGTCGTCCGTCACCGTGCTGCACAACGGCATCGAGCCACGACGGTGGCGCGTGCGCTCGTCCGACGTGGCCGCCGCGCGGGCCGCGCACAGCCCGTCCGGTGCGCCGCTGCTGCTGTTCTTCGGTCGGCTGGAGTGGGAGAAGGGCGTGCAGGACCTGATCGCCGCCCTGCCCCGCATCCGCCGCATCCACCCCGGCACGCGGCTGGTCGTGGCCGGCACCGGGACGCACCGGGACTGGCTCGTGGAGCAGGCGCGCAAGCACAAGGTGCGGCGGGCGGTCGACTTCGTCGGCCACCTGCCGGACCGCGCGCTGGCGGCGGCCCTGGCGGCGGCGGACGCGGTCGTGCTGCCGAGCAAGTACGAGCCGTTCGGGATCGTGGCGCTGGAGGCGGCGGCGGCCGGCACTCCACTGGTCGCGTCCACCGCGGGCGGTCTCGGCGAAGTCGTCCTGGACGGCGTCACCGGCCTGTCCTTCGCCCCCGGTGACATCGACGCCCTGGCCGGCGCGGTCCGCTCCGTCCTGGACGACCGCCCCGCCGCCCAACGCCGAGCCCGCGCCGCGAAGTCCCGCCTGGCGACCGACTTCGACTGGTCGAAGATCGCCGAGGAAACCGTCGCGGTCTACCGCTCCGCCACCGTCCACGACCACCCGTCGCTGGGCCGCCCGAAGATCCCGACCGGCAACGTGTTCCTCTAGGACTCCATGCGCCGGAGCGCGTCGAGCGCCGAGGCAAGGTCGGGAAAGGTCCCTTCGACCTCGTGCACGGTGAGGTAACCCCGGACGAAGTCGAGGATGTCCTCCTCTGGGGTAGCACCCTCCACGAACTTCTCGACCACTGCCCGGAAGTGCTGCGGCTCGACTCTGTTCAACGCGAACCGGGAGGCGTCCTTCAACCACTCGAGGAGTGCCCGGTCGAACACCCAGTTCACCGCTTCGGCACTGGTGAGGTACTCGAAGAACTCGACCGGGAAGTAGATCCTGCTCAACAGGCCCCGAGTGGACTCGCGGGCGGTGTGGTCCACGGCTCCCAGCAGCGCGTCCAACATGACCGGGGCGCCTTCGGCGGCGCTCGATCGTGCCCGCCACAGCAGGACCAGGCTCACGTGCACGCTGTCCCGGTCCGCGGCGATCACGGTGATCAGCCGATCCGCCAGGTGTCCGATCTCGTCCAGCACCTGCGGATGCGCACAGATGATGGAACACATCTCGGCTCCCATGGCGAGGGCGCGCGGCTCGGCCGGCAGAAGCCACACGACCGCCCTGCGCACCACGTCCGGAGGAAGTCTCCACGCGTCGCGGGACAAGGCGAAGAGCAGGGCCCGCTCTCCGGCGTCGTTCAGCGCCACCCCGTCCTCGAGCGCGGAGATGATCTCTTCGAACCTGGTGATGTCGTAGGGGAGGGCGCTGCGCAGGTCGGCCATCCCGGTCGTCTGGACGATCCACTGGGAGAACTCCTCCAGCAGCGCTTGTTCGCGTTCGACCGGGGAGATGGGGGCACCGACGAAGTGACGCCCCGCACTGATCGTGCCTTCGAGCACCGGATCGCCCAAGAGCCGAGCTTCGCGCACGTGGTCGCTTCCGGAGGAATCGTCGTTGAAGATGATGCGGGCGGTCTCGCCGTCCCAACCGAGGGTGAGCGTCCGGAGCACGCTCTGCCACCCTTCGGTGTCCAGCCCGGAGTGCCACAGGTGGACCACGGATCGCCAGTCGTCCAGTTCCGGGAACAGGCGGTCCAGCGGCACGGGCGCGTCATCCATGGCGACCCGCAGGCAGATCAGGTTCGCCGAGTAGGCCGCCACCCGTGACACGAGCGTCGCCCCGGACGGGTCGTAGGCCGGGTGCTGGTCGTGCTTCACCCGCTCGTGGACCGATCGGATCAGCTGGTCCAGCACGTCGAGGATGCCCGTGCGGTCGTCTTGGTCGAGGGCGCTGAACAAGCCCTTGGCGAAGTTGAGGACCGGCAGCCGCTTGGTGAACGCCTGGTGGGAGATGAGCGCGTACAGCAGGGCGTCGTCCAGCAGGCCGAAGTCCTCGAAGGGACTCGACTCGCGCCGTTGCTTGTCCGCGAGGATCGTGCGGAGCAGGTTCAGGGTCACCTCGGCGATCAGGTACTCGCCGAACGTGGCGTGCAGGAACTCGTAGGTCCGGCGGCTCGGCTTGCCGTCACGCTCGTTCAGCTGCGCCGAGTGGATGAAGAAGAAGTCGCCCACGGTCCGGTCGGCGAGGGTGAGCGGGTCGTCGAACGTGCTGCGCTGCACGGCCTCCGGCGACGCGGTGAACGGCTTGAGGTCGCGTTCCAGTTCCGCGTCCTCCACGTACTGGCGTCCCCGGTTGAACATGGCCAGCGCGGCGATGCCCAGCTGCCACCTGCCCTGCTTGACCCGCTTGGCGATCTGAGCCTCGGACGGCTGCACGCGGCTCTTGTCCCGGGCCTGCCGCACCACGAACGAGTCGATCAGCCGCTCGTACAGCTCGGCCTGGGACAGGTTCTCGTCGTCCAGCCGACCGCTCTCCGCGTCGGCCGCGTAGATGGCCAGCATCAACAGGATCAGCGGCTGCCTGGCCAGGTCGCCGTGGCGGAGCAGGTCGTCCGGGGCGAGCGGCCGGAAGTCCGGGGTGGCGGTGTTCGCGGTGTTCCACGCGTCGAGCCACTTGCCGATGCGGGGGTTGTCGAACTCCTCCAGCTTCACGATCGGCACACCGTGCGGGATGCGCGCCCGGTCCACGACGAGCGTCCTCGACGTGATGACGACCGCCACCGGCCGACCCAGGGCGGCTTCGCCCTCCTGGAAGTCGCGCACCTGCTTGATGTAGTTGGACTGCGTCACGCCGCTCGCCTGGACGAGTTCGTCGAACCCGTCCAGCAGCACGACGCGGATGCTGTCGTCGCACTCGTCGGCGAGCCTGCCCCAGTCGACCTTCTCCGCCAGCACGTCCGTCAACGCCGTCTCGATCTGCGCCCGGACCGGGTCATCGGCGTTGACCTTGCGCAGCTGGACGTTGACCACTGTGTACCCGGACGCGGGCAGTCGGGCCGCGAGCACCTCCATCAGCAGCGACTTGCCCGCGCCTGGGTGCCCCAGCACCAGCAGCGGCCGATCGGTGCTGGTCGGGCTCGACAGGTGCGCCGCCAGGAACGCGTCGATGTCCTCCTCGATCGCGGTGTGCGACGACCACCACTCCTCGGACGACGGCACGGCTTCCTCGTCGTGCACGGCGACGCGATACCTGGGCGCGACGAAACCGCGTTCCACGGACGGGAAGCGGGCGTTGACGGGGTGCGTGTCCGGGTCGGTCCGCAGCAAGGGCTTGGCGAGCGTGGCCGACGCCGCCCTCTCCAGCTTCGCCCGGTACGAACGGTCCGGCTGGGGCCTCGCGGGCGTGGCCAGCGACAGCAGCCGGGCGAAGCGCTCCAGCGATTCGGTCTGGGCGGCCAAGGCTTCCGCCAGCCGCGCGTTGCCCGCCTCGACGGCGGCGCGAGTGGCCGAGTGCTCACCGATGAACGTCCACACCTCGAACTCCGGGATCGCCGACGCGAGCCCCAGGTAGTGGTGCTGGTACTGCTCGCGGCTCCCCTCGGCGACCGTCGACAGCCAGCGGTGGTCCAACCCGGCCGACAGGGCGGGCCACGCCGCCAGTCCCGCGAGGAAGTTCGCCACCGCCGTCGCGGTCGCCGAGAAGAAGTGCGTGAGCGGGCCGTCGAGGTTCTGCTGGAAACCGCGCGTGGCGCCGGGAGCCGGGACGTCCAGTTCGGCCAACGCGGGTAAGGCGGATGCCTCGTTCTTCCCGGCCGGCTCGACGCCGAGCATCCTGAACTTCTCGCGATCGGTGATGTCGAGCCGGTCGAACGCGGGACCGAGCAGGTCGCGGAAGGCGTCGAACACCGAGTTCACCGCGATCACGGTGTGCGCGGCGGACACCAGTTCCTGGCGGTGCACACCGGACAGGCCGGTCAGCTTCGCCGACAGCCCGTCGAGCACCTTCCGCAACGACGACATGGCCTCGTTCTTGGGGTCGATCAGCCCGAGGACGTCCCCGCCGCCGAGCGCGCCACCGGCCAGGATCGCGCCGCCCAAGGCCATGTCGAACTTCTCGAACCACGGCCGTTCGTACTTCCCCAGCACGCGAAGAGCGCCCGTGTACGTGAACAAGTCGGGTCGTGACACGGGCACTCCACGAGGCGGGACGGCGGGGTTCGGCCGATCCTCGCAGGAGATCGACTCCGATGAGCCGCACTTCTGCGGATCGAGGTCAGGCGGGCAGTTGCGGCAGGAGCATCCGGCGGCCCGCGACGATGCCGCCGTCCACCGGGATGGCGGCGCCGGTCAGGTAGGCCAGGTCGTCGGACGCCAGCGCGAGCACGGCGCGGGCGATGTCGTCCGGTGACGCGATCCGCTTCAGGCCGTCCACGTTGAGCTGACCCAACGCGACCTTGGCCTGGTTCCAGGTGGCGTCGTCCAACTCGGCCGGGCGGATCATCGGGGTGTCGGTGATGCCGGGCATGATCGCGTTCACGCGGATGCCGTCCACGCCGTACTCCAGGGCCGCCGACTGCACCACGTGCCCGAGCCACGCCGTCGTCCAGGTGGTCGCAGCGCGCAGGTCCGCGCCGCCGTGCTGGAAGCCGGCCTCGCCGAGCTGGCCGCGGCCGGCTACCACAATGTGAGCCTGGAAGGTGTCGCCCGGCGCGCGGGCGTCAACAAGACGACCGTCTACCGGCGCTGGGGCACGCGGGAGGCGTTGCTGCTCGACGCGATCCGCGCCCGCGCGACCGCCGAGGTGCCCATCCCGGACACCGGTGACCTGCGCGAAGACCTGCTCGCCCTGGTCCGGACCGCGATCGCGAACCTGGCGACGGTCGAGGTGCAGGCGATGGTCCGGGTCGCCGTCGCACTCTCGCCGCACGACGACGCGGTGGCCGCGACCAGCCGCGCGTTCTGGACCGAACGCCTCGCGGTGGACGGCGAGGTGGTCCGCCGTGCCGTCGAACGCGGCGAGATCGCGCCCGTCGACCCCGAGCGGGTGATCGAGGCGGTGCTCGGGCCGCCCTACTTCCGCCTGCTGGTGACCGGTCGGCCGGTCACCGACGAGTTCCTGGTCGCCACCGTCGACCTGGTGGTGGACGGCCTCAGACGGTGAGCACCAGCTTGCCCGTGGTCCGGTTGGCCTCGCCGACCTCGTGCGCCTTGACGACGTCCTCCAGCGGGAACGTCTCGGCGACGACCGCCCTCAGCTCGCCGCGCTCCACCAACCCGGCCAGGTGCTCCAGCGCGGCGTGGTCCGGCGCCACGGACACGGTCTTGGCACGCACACCCAGCGCCTCGGCCATCACGAGCAGCTCGGGCAGCCGGCTGGGGTCGGTCAGGCCCACGTACACCCCACCCGGCTTGAGCACCCGCATCGACCGCTCTTCGTAGTCGCCGCCGACCAGGTCGACCACCACGTCGACGTCGTCCAGCTCGCCGAAGTCCCGCGTCCGGTAGTCCACCAGCTCGTCGGCGCCCAGCTCGCGCAGCAGGTCGTGCTTGCCCGCGCTCGCGGTGCCGATCACCCACGCGCCGAGCGCCTTCGCCAGCTGCACGGCGACGTGCCCGACACCGCCCGCGGCGGCGTGGACCAGCACCCGGTCACCGGGCTTGACCCCGGCGGCCTCGGTCAGGACCTGCCACGCGGTGAGCGCGGCCAGCGGCAGCGCCGCCGCCTGTGCGTGGTCGACGTTGGCGGGCTTGCGGGCGAAGTGGCGCGCGGGCGCGGCGACGTACTCGGCGTACGCACCGGCCGGGCGCGGCAGGTGGGGCATCCCGAACACCTCGTCGCCCACCCGGAACCGGTTCTCCCCCGCCGGCACGGCCGCAACGACGCCGGACACGTCCCAACCCGGCACCCACGGCGTGCTGAACCAGTAGCCGTGGCGGCGCACCAGCCAGTCGAACGCGTTCACGCCCGCCGCGCGCACCTCGACCAGGATCTCGCCCATCGCCGGCTCCGGCTTCGCGACCGCCCGCACCTTCAGGGCCTCGGGCTCGCCGAAGGCCTCGACCACAACCGCACGCATCTCGTTCGTCATGGTCGAAAGGATCATCCATGGTGGTATCTCTTGTGAAGAAGGCACCTGAATGGTATCTAGGTACCTTGTGTATACCGTCTCTGACCTGCGCGCCCACGGCGGCGCGGATGCCTACCTCCGCACCTGCGCCTCCCGGGCCGTGCTCGACCTGCTGGCCAACAAGTGGGTGTGCCTGGTGGTGGCCGCCCTGCGGCCAGGCACCATGCGCTTCGGCGAACTGCGCCGCCGCCTCGACGGCATCACCCAGAAGATGCTCACCCAGACGCTCCGCGACCTGGAACGGGCCGGTCTCGTGCACCGCGCCGTCTACCCCAGCGTGCCGCCGCGCGTCGAGTACAGCCTCACGCCGCTGGGTGACGACGTGGGCGGGCTGATGGACGCGATCAGGGCGTGGTCGGAGAACCACATCGAGGACATCCGCGCCGCGCAGGAGGCGTACGACCGCAAGGCGGGCGAGGAACTCCAGCCCGTGTAGCTAGGAACCGTTGCGGGACTGTTCCAGGGCTTCCCGCGCCTTGCGGGCCATGTCGGCGACGGCGGCCCGGCGCACCGCGTCGGCCTCGTAGTCCTCACGGCGGTCCTTGACGACCCGCGCCGGCAGGCCGACGGCGATCTTGAAGTCCGGCACCTCGCCGCGCACCACCGCGTGCGCGCCGATCACGCACCCGCGCCCGATCCGCGTGCCGCGGGTCACGGTGACCTTCGTGCCGAGCCAGCAGTCCGGCCCGATGCGCACCGGCGACTTCACGATGCCCTGGTCCTTGATCGGCAGCGTGATGTCCGCCGTCACGTGGTCGAAGTCGCAGATGTAGACCCAGTCGGCGATCAGCGTGGCGGCGCCGATCTCCACGTCCAGGTAGCAGTTGACCGTGTTGTCCTTGCCGAACACGGCCTTGTCGCCGATCCGCAGGGAACCCTCGTGGCAGCGGATGGCGTTGCCGTCGCCGATGTGGACCCAGCGGCCGATCTCCAGCCGGCCGTAGCCGGGGCGGCAGTGCAGCTCGACCTTCTTGCCCAGGAACACCATGCCGCGCAGCACCACGTGCGGGTTCGCGACCCGGAACTTCAGCAGCCGCCAGTACCGCACCAGGTACCAGGGCGTGTACGCGCGGTGCCGCAGCACCCAGCGCAGCGAGGCCAGGGTGAGGAACCTGGCCTGCGCCGGGTCGCGGCGCGACCGACGCCACCTCGTCCACACCGGTGCGCCCCACATGCTCGTCACGCAGGCAGGGTAGCCGGCGCTCCCGGTCACCGACGAACCGTGTCACAGTGGGGCCCGTGCGCACTCCGTTGATCATCGACACCGACCCTGGCGTGGACGACGCGTTCGCCCTCGCCGTCGCCGCCGCCAGCCCCGAGGTCGAGCTGATCGGGGTGACCACGGTCTTCGGCAACGTCTCGCTGGAGAACACCACCCGCAACGCCCTGCGGCTGCTGGCGCTGCTCGGCCGCGACGACGTGCCGGTGGGCGTGGGCGCGTCCCGACCGTTGGTCCACCCCCACCCGCACCTGTCCAGCGCACACGGCTCGGACGGCCTCTCCGGGTACGCCGACACGCTGCCCGAAGCCACCCGCGGCCCGGACGCGCGTGACGCCGTCACGCTCCTGCGCGAACTCCTCGAACAGGCAGCCCGACCCGTCACGATCGTGCCCATCGGCCCGCTCACCAACATCGCCCTGCTGCTGGCCGCGCACCCGGACCTCAAGCCGAAGATCGGCAGGCTCGTCGTCATGGGCGGCGGTGTCGGTGGCGGCAACGTCACCGCCACGGCCGAGTTCAACGTCTGGAGCGACCCCGAGGCCGCCCGCCGCGTGCTGGTCGAGGAGGACGTGCCGACGACGCTGGTCCCGATGGACCTCACCCGCCGGTGCGCGGTCAGCGCCGAGTGGCTGGACGCGCTGGCGAAGACGTCCGCCGTCGCCGCCACGCTGGTCGGCCTCACGCCGTCCTACCTGGAGACCTACCGGCGGTTCCTCGGCTGGGACGGCATGGCGGTGCACGACGCGGTCGCGGTGGCCGAGGCCGTGCGGCCGGGGATCCTCAGCGGCACCCCGTTCCCGGTGGACGTCGACTGCTCGTTCGGCCCGAACCGGGGCGCGCTCGTGGTCGACCAACGCCTCGAAGTGGACGCGCCGAAGACCCTCGACATCACGATGGACGCCGACCTCGACGGCCTGCGCGCGTTCCTGTTCGAAAGGCTGGCGGGCCTGGCGGGCCTGGCGGGCTAGGTGCGCTCGGCGTGCGCGAGCAGGTAGACGGGACGGCGGCCGATGCGGGTCAACACCACGGTCGCCTCGCCCGAACCGGACAGCTTCAGCCTCGGCCGCAACGCGTTCGGGTCCACGTCCAGCCCGCGCACCAGGACCTCCAGCCGCCCCACGTCGTGCGCGCGCAGCACGGACCGCAACGCCTTCTCGCTGTAGTGCCCGTGCTCCACCACCCGGAACGCGCGCACGCCCGGCGGCGGCACCGGCCCGGTCAGGTAGGCGATCCGCTCGTCCAGCTGCGCCAGCCCGTGCCGTGCCGCGTAGTGCCGCACCAGCCCGGCCCGCACCACCGCGCCGTCCGGGTCGACCAGCCACTCGGCCGGCTCGCTCACCCCGCAGTCGTCCGGCTCGGCGGAGGTGATCGTCCACTCCGGACCGTCCGACCGCAGCACGGTCGCCCGCCGCGTCACCCCCGGCGTGGCCAGGCCGCGCGTCCACAGGCACGCCTCGCGCACCTGCCCGTCCAACGACACCAGCTCGACCTCGTCCGCCCACGGCGCGACCGCGAAGTCCACGCCCGGCGCGCACTTCACCGCCAGGTCACGCGCGGCGTAGGCGTCGGCCAGCTCGTCCAGCGGCGGCGCGAAGTCCGAGGGGTGCCACGTGCGCCGCCCGCTCGCGTCCCGCCGGGCCGGGTCCGCGAGCACCGCCGTGCCACGCGACACCGGCCGCAACGCGTCGGCCCGCACCAGCGGCACCGCGTCGCCCAGGTTGTGCCGCGCCATCGCCAGCCGCACCGGGTCGAGGTCCGACCCGACCGAGCCCTCCGGCAACGCCGCGAGGTCCGCGCCGATCGAGCACGTCACGTCGTGCGCGGGTCCGGTGAACCGACGCGCCCGGTGCACCGCCACGGGGTGCGCGGTGGCCTGCTGCACCGCGTCGGAGGTGAACAACCCGTCGGCGAAAGCGACCTTCGCCACTGCCTTGCGCCGGAGCAGCAACGTCTCCAGCACCGCCGCGAAGTGCGTCGGCGAGACCTGCCTGGCCCGGTTCACGTCGGCCAGCCGCGACGCGGGCGTCAACGGCAGGTCGGCCAGCGCCGACAACGCGGCGCACCCGGCGTCCGAACGCAGGTACGCCACGTCGTCGAGGCTGAACGCGTAGGCCACTAGAGCGGCTTGCGGCCCGTCACGGACACGTTGTAGAACAACTCGCGCGGCAGCACCTTGGCCAGCACGTTCTCGTCCACCCAGGACAGCCGCTGCCAGGTCTTGTAGGCGAACATCGCCCAGCCGAAGCCCAGCTTCTCGCGCGGCACGGCGGCCTCGAACGTGCGCACCGGCCAGCCGAACAGCGCCGCCGACAGCTCCTCGGTCACCGCACGCACCCCGACCGCGCCGGCACCGCGAGCCGTCCGCTCCAGGTCACCCGGGTCGAACGTGTGCAGGTCCACCACGGCCTCCAGCGCCGCCGCGCGCGAGGACTCGTCCAGCTCCTCCTGCGGCCGGCGCCAGTCGTTGAGCGGGCCGAGCTTGGTCACGTTCGTGGTCAGCCACCAGGTGAGCCGGCCGAGCTTGCGGGCGTAGAAGTTGCCCACGTTCGTCGGGTCGCCCGCGAACACGAACTTGCCGCCCGGCTTGAGCACCCTCAGCACCTCGCGCATGGCGGCGGGCACGTCCGGGATGTGGTGCAGCACCGCGTGCCCCACCACCAGGTCGAACGTGTCGTCGTCGTACGGTATGCGCTCGGCGTCGGCCACCCGGCCGTCCACCGGCAGCCCCAGCTGGTCGGCGTTGCGCAGCGCCACCTCGACCATGCCCGGCGACAGGTCGGTGACCGAGCCGCGCTTGATCAAGTCGCCCTGCATCAGGTTGAGCAGGAAGAACCCGGTGCCGCAGCCCAGCTCCAGCGCGTGCTCGTACGGCCCGGTGTCACCCGCGACAGCCCGGAACCGGTCCTTGGCGTAGGTGATGCAGCGCTCGTCGTAGGAGATCGACCACTTCTCGTCGTACGTGCCGGCTTCCCAGTCGTGGTAGAGCACGTTGGCGAGCTTGGGGTCCTTGTACGCCGCCTCGATATCCTCGGCGGTGGCGTGCGGGTTCGGCTTGGGATCAACGGCCACTGAACTTCGCCTTCCCCGGGCCGTTCTCGATGAACGACGCCATGCCGGTCTTCTGGTCCTCGGTGGCGAACATCGCGGCGAACAGCTGGCTCTCCAGCTTCAGCCCGCTGCCCAGGTCGGTGTCCAGCCCGCCGTCGATCGCGGCCTTCGCGGCGGCGTACGCGCGCACCGGGCCGTTGACGAACCGGCCGGCCCACCGCTTCGCCGCCTCGTAGACGTCGTCCGGTGCCACGACCTCGTCCACCATGCCGATCCGCAACGCCTCCTCGGCGCCGACGAACCGGCCGGTGTAGATCAGGTCCTTGGCCCGCGACGGCCCGATCAGCCGCGGCAGGCGCTGGGTGCCGCCCATGCCGGGGATCACGCCGAGCAGGATCTCCGGCTGTCCGACCTTGGCGTTGTCGCCCGCGATCCGCCGGTCCGCGCACAGCGCCAGCTCGAACCCGCCGCCCAGGGCGTAGCCGGTGATGGCGGCCACGGTCGGCTTCGGGATCTCCTCCACCGCGCGCAACGCCGACGTGAACGCGCCCGCGCGGGCCGCCATCTCGGCATAGGACAGCTCGGCCATCTCCTTGATGTCCGCACCCGCCGCGAACACCTTCGGACCGCCGTACACGATCACCGAGTAGACGTCGGCCCGGTCGGTCGCCTCCAGCGCGGCGGACCGGATCTCCTCCTGGACCTGCCGGTTGAGCGCGTTCATCGGCGGGCGGTCCAGCCGGATGGTGCCGATCCCGTCCTCGACTTCGAGCCTCACGAACTCAGCCACGCGGTCCTCCTCGACCTGACGTCGGTGCGCCTCGCAGGTTACCCCTGGGTAGTTTTGCGCCGGGCGAAGTACCTGTCACCCGACCGCTGGAGCTCCAACGGCTGGTCGAACGTCTTCGACAGGTTCTCCTCGGTCAGCACGTCGTCCAGCAGGCCCTGCGCCACGATGCCGCCGTCACGCAGCAGCAGCGCGTGCGTGAAACCGGGCGGGATCTCCTCCACGTGGTGCGTGACCAGCACGATCGCCGGCGCGTCCGGGTCGAGCGCCAGCTCCGACAGCCGGGCCACCAGGTCCTCGCGACCGCCCAGGTCGAGGCCCGCCGCCGGCTCGTCCAGCAGCAGCATCTCGGGGTCGGTCATCAACGCCCGGGAGATCAGCGTGCGCTTGCGCTCACCCTCGGACAACGTGCCGTAGGTGCGGTCGGCCAGGTGCTCGATGCCCATCGTGGCCAGCAGCTCCTTGGCACGGCCGGTGTCGAGCTTGTCGTACTCCTCGCGCCAGCGGCCCAGCACCGCGTACCCGGCGCTGACCACCAGGTCGACCACCTTCTCGTCGGCCGGGATGCGCCCGTTCAACGCCGACGAGGACAGCCCGATCCGGGGCCGCAACTCGGCCACGTCGGTCCGGCCGATCCGCTCGCCGAGCAGGTGCACCTTGCCCTTGGTCGGGTGCAGCTCCGCGCCGGCCAGCCTCAGCAGCGTGGTCTTGCCCGCCCCGTTCGGGCCGAGCACGACCCAGCGCTCGTCCAGCTCCACGCTCCAGTCGACGTCCCCGACCAGCGTGGTCTTGCCACGTCGAACCGAAACACCCTGCATGTGGATGACCAGATCTTCGTTTTCCACGCCTGCCCTCGCCCCGTCGGTGCATCGCCGCCGCCATTGTTCTGCACCCCCTTCCGCCGGTGGTCCGGTGGGGGGAGGTATGGGCGGGGTCGGTGAACCTCAGCGCGCTCATCCCACACGGGGCGCGTGTGCTGGAAAGATCGGGGACATGGCTGCCGACTCGATCCTGCTCGCGGGCCGACCGTTCCCCCTCGGGGCTCACCCCGAGGCCGGAGGTGTGCGCTTCGCGGTCTCGGCGCCGCCCGCTGACGCCGTCGAAGTGTGCCTGATCAGCGAAGACGGCACCGAGGAACGGGTGGAGCTGACCGAGCGCACGTTCGGTGTGTGGCACGGGCTGATCTCCGGCGTCACGCCCGGCCAGCGGTACGGCTACCGCGTGCACGGCCCGTACGACCCGTCCCGGGGCCTGCGGTGCAACCCGGCGAAGCTGTTGGTCGACCCGTATGCGACGCGGATCACGGGGACTCTTTCCGACCTGGACGCGGCGCTGGGCTACGTGGGCGACCCGATGCTCGGCGGGCCGTCGCCGGTCGACTCGCTGGGCAGCGTGCCGCTGTCCGTGGTCACCTCGCCCGGTGGGCCGGACACGGGCGTGAAGCCGGAGGTGCCGTTCGAGGAGGCGGTGGTCTACGAGCTGCACGTGCGGGGCTTCACCCGGCAGCACCCGGCCGTGCCCGAGCACCAGCGCGGCACCTACCTGGGGCTGGCGCACCCGGCCGTGCTGGAGCACCTGACGCGGCTCGGCGTGACGTCGGTGGAGCTGCTGCCCGTGCACGCGTTCGTGGACGAGCCGTCGCTGATCCGCGAAGGCAGGCACAACTACTGGGGCTACTCGCCGCTGAGCTACTTCGCGCCGCACCCCGCCTACGCCAGCGAGCCGGGCCGGGAGGTGGAGGAGTTCCGCACGATGGTGGCGGCCCTGCACAACGCCGAGATCGAAGTGATCATCGACGTGGTGTTCAACCACACGTGCGAGGGCGGGCCGGAGGGCCCCACGCTGTCCTACCGGGGCTTCGACGCGCCCGGCTACTACCTGCACATCGACGGCGGCGGCACGCTCGACATCACCGGCTGCGGCAACACCACCGAGGCCGGATCGCCGCAGTTCGTCCGGCTGGTGACCGACTCGCTGCGGTACTGGGCCACCGAGATGGGCGTGGACGGGTTCCGGTTCGACCTCGCGTCCACGCTGGGCAGGCCGGGCGGCGGGCGGTTCGACCGGGCGTCGGCGATGCTGACCGCGATCACCCAGGACCCCGTGCTGTCGCGGTGCAAGCTGATCGCGGAGCCGTGGGACGCGACCGGCGACGGCTACCGGGTGGGTGACTTCGGCGTGCAGTGGGCCGAGTGGAACGGCCGGTACCGCGACACCGTGCGCGACTTCTGGCGCGGCATGACCAGCGTGCGCGACCTGGCGTACCGGCTGTCCGGCTCGTCCGACCTGTACGCCGACGACCTGCGGCGACCGTGGCAGTCGGTCAACTTCATCACCGCGCACGACGGGTTCACGCTGCGCGACCTCGTGTCGTACAACGAGAAGCACAACCTGGCCAACGGCGAGGACAACCGCGACGGCACCAACGACAACCGGTCGTGGAACTGCGGTGTCGAGGGCGAGACCGACGATCCCGAGGTGCTGGCGCTGCGGGCACGGCAGGCGCGCAACCTGTTCGCCACGCTGATGCTGTCCACCGGCACGCCGATGCTCACCGCCGGTGACGAGCAGTGGCGCACGCAGGGCGGCAACAACAACGCGTACTGCCTGGACGACGAGACGTCGTGGGTCGACTGGAAGCTCGCCGGCGAGGGTGAGGCGATGCTGGCGTTCGCCCGGCGGGTGATCGGGGTGCGCCGCGCGTCACCGGCGTTGCGGCAGCCGCAGTTCTTCGACGGCCGCACCACCGCGTCCGGCGCGCCCGACCTGGTGTGGTTCCGGCCGGACGGCGAGGAGATGGCCGAGACCGACTGGTTCGACGAGGGGCGTCGGTTCCTGGGCATGTGGATCGACGGGTCGAACAGCCTGTCGCGCTCCCGTGACGGCGAACTGGTGTCGGACGACTCGTGGCTGCTGCTCGTGCAGGCGGGCGCGGACCCGATCGAGGTCACCCTGCCGGGGCCCGAGTACGGCGGGCGCTACGAGCCGACGATCGACTCCACCACCGCAGACGGCACGCCCGCGCTGGAGGGCGACCTGGCGGCCGGTGCGACCGTCGTGCTGGAGGGCCGCTCGCTGTTGCTGCTGCGCGTGCCGAACTGAACTGTCGGAACTGTCGGATCCCGAGGCAATCCTGCCTGGTGAGAGCGCTGCCCGCGGATCGCGGATCCGTGGCACGATGCCGGCGTGGCCCGCCCGTTGCTGACCTGGTGCGACCGCACGATCGACCTCCTGCTGGTGGCGTCGTGCGGGTGTAGCCGGACGCGACGTGGCCGGTCCCGCTCATCGGGTTGACGCCGCGTCGCGTCTTGATCGCTACCCCGCCCGAACCGTAGCCATCAGGAGCGACCAACCGTGACCGCGACGATCGCGCGCGCCGACCTGCACCCGAAGCTGGACGTGCGGTTCCTGCGCGACATCATCCACCCCGAACGCGACCTGTGGACGCCGCGCGAGCTGCGTGAGCTGACCTCGACCGTGGCCGCCGAGCTGACCACCCC
The DNA here is from genome assembly GCF_003014735.1 of Saccharothrix carnea. Lineage (GTDB taxonomy): Bacteria > Actinomycetota > Actinomycetes > Mycobacteriales > Pseudonocardiaceae > Actinosynnema > Actinosynnema carneum. The sequence goes on from NZ_PYAX01000001.1 coordinate 580,318, forward strand.
GTTGCTGGACATCCTCCGGTTCGACCCGGACCGCCGCTGGTGGGCGCGGCTCGGGCTGACCGAGGGCGTCGAGCTGTGGCTGCTGAGCTGGCTGCCCGGTCAGGGCACCGAGCCGCACGACCACGGCGGCGCGGCGGGCTCGTTCACCGTGCTCACCGGCGAGCTGGCGGAGGACTACCGCTACCCCGGTGGGCCGATCCGCAGTGCCTCGCGGCCCGTGGGCAGCGCGCTGGGGTTCGGTGCCGGACGTGCGCACCAGGTGGTGAACCGGGGTGCCGCGGGCGCGGCGAGCGTGCACGCCTACTCCCCGCCGCTGGTGCCGACCCGGGAGTACCGCAGCCTCGCCGACATCCCGCAGGAGATCGAGCCGTTGCCCGCCCGGCGGCTGCCGTTGGAGCAGCTGCGCGTTCTGGCCGACCAGGAGGGCCCGTGAGTGCCGAGGAGTTGCTGGAGGAGGCGCGCCGGTCGTTGAGCCGGGTGTCGCCGGAGGAGCTGGCCGGGTTGCCGGACGTGCTCGTGGTCGACATCCGACCGCACCACAACCGTGCGGCGGAGGGTGAGATCCCCGGCTCGATCCCGGTGGAGCGGATCGTGCTGGAGTGGCGGCTGGACCCGGGCGGCGAGCACCGGATCCCCGGCTTCACCGCCGACACCACCGTGGTCGTGCTGTGCAACGAGGGTTACGCCTCCAGCCTGGCCGCCCGCGACCTGCAACGCGTGGGCCTGCCCCGCGCCACCGACCTCGTCGGCGGCTTCCGCGCCTACGCCGCCGCCGGCCTCCCCGTCCGCCCGGGCGCCACCCAAGCCGTCACCTAGCCCGTCCCGAGCGTTCAACTCGGGGTACCGGAACGTAGGACACGCGCGAGTCGTACGTTCAGCGCCCGTGTGTCCTACGTTCGGAACGACCGTGTCCTACGTTCAGGACCCCCGAGTTGAACGTTCGGGAACCGCGGGCGCGGTGGTCGCGTCTCCTGGTCGTGTGGAAAGTGCTGACCGGGCTGGCCCTGGTCGTCCTCGTGGTCTGGCGGCCGGGTGTCGCGACGTTCGGCGGGGCCGCGGTCGGGGCGTGGGCGTTGCACGCGGTGCTTCAGCTCGGGCTGCTGGTGGGCGCGCTGGTGTTCCGGGTGCGGGTGTCGCTGGTCGAGATCGGCGTCGGCGGTGAGATCCGCACGTGGACGCGGCCCCAGCAGCGGGTGGTCTGGCGGACGATCCCGCTGCTGATGTCGGTCGGCCTCACGTCGATCAAGGCGCCGGTCCGCCGTCGCCTGTGGTTCACCGGCCTCACGGCGGCGGTGCTGTCCACGGCCGTCGTGGTGGTGGTCTGGCTCGGCGCGCTGGTCTGGTCGGACGCCGACCAGCCGTTCCTGCGCGGTTTCGCCGTCGCGGCCACGGCGGTGCTGGTCAACGGCCTGTGGCCGCGACGCGGCGCGGGCACCACCTCACCCGGCTGGTTCCTGTTCGGCCTGCCCCGCGCGTCGGCCCGCACGACCGCGGAGTACGAGGCGACGCCGCTGCTCAACGAGGTGACCGACGCGCTGGCGGTCGGCGACCTCGACCGGGCCGAGGCCATCGCCGACGAACTGGTCGAACGCCACCCCACGCTGCTGGTCGCGATCGGCGCGCGGACCGCCGTGCTCACCTTGCGCGCCCAGTACGGCGAGGCGTTGCACCTGATCAGCCGCCTGGTGGGCCGCAGCGACCTGGAACCGCGCGACATGGCGTTCGTCCTGGCGGCGATGGCCAGCTCCACCGCCAACGCCGTCGAGGGCGGCCAACTGCCCGCGGAGGTCGGCGTGCCCGCCGCGAGACGAGCCGCAGACGGTGCGATGAGCCTCGGCTACCCGCGCTACCGCTGCACGGGCACGTTGGCGCAACTGGCCCTGATCGAGGAGGACCACGCCGCCGCCCTCACCCTCGCCACGCAGGCCAAGGCCACCAGCGAGACCGGGCTGGCCCGCGCCGACGCCCTCGCCACGATCGCCCGCGCGCAGATGGCGGCCGGTGACAACGCGGCGGCACGCGCGACCCTGGTCGAGGCACAACAGCTCGCCGGCTGGATGCCCCGGGTCGCGGAAACCACGGCCCGGCTCAACATCTCCTGACCAGCGCTACGCGGGCGGATTCGGCATGGTCGGCATCCCGTCTGGCGGCGCGGGCAGTCCGCACGTCTGCACCGCGTCGGCCACCGCCTTCAACCACGCCTGCACCTCACCGCGCAGCTTCCCCGGGTCCGGCGCCACCGCACCGGGCACGACCTTGCTCAGCACGCTGAACAGCCCGGCGAACACCGCCATGGCCTGGGACAGGCACAGCTCCGGCCCGTGCGCCCGGACTTCCGCCGGAGCGGACGTCGGCGGCGTGGGCAGGCACTTCGCCGCCGTCATCGCCACCAGCAACCGGAGCACGTCACCCAGCGGCGCGGCGACCTTGTCCGGTGCGGGCGGGTTCGCGGCCAACGGCTCGATGGCCTTCTTCAGCGTGTCCGCGAGCTGGGTGACCAGTCCCGCGCACGCGGCGGGAGGTTCCGCCGAGTGCCGTTGTGCCGACGCGGCCGGGATGACGGCCACGGCGAGCACCACGGCGAGCACCGTGCCGATCGTCGCGAATTTCCTCACGCCGCAAAGCGTAGGCACGAACACCCCGGCACCTCGCGGCGAACGAGCCGAGTTCACCCGACGGTAGAAAACCCGGGAGAAAGGGTGAAACTACGCCGAACCGGATGACCGCCGGTCACGTCGACGGTCATCCGGTCGAGCGGTGTCAGCCCGCCAGCACGACCCGGCCGAGTTCCGCGGGTGACGCGAGCAGGTCGTGCCGCGGCAACACGCGCACCGTGTAGCCGACCGCGCCCGCGTGCGGCAGCGGCACCTCGATCTCGTAGTTGCCGTTGCCCGCGTAACGCATCCCGTGCGTGACCACGTCGTACAGCTCGTCGGAGTCGCCGACCCGGCCCAGCGCCACCTGCACGTCCACTTCGGACGGTTCCAGCCCGGCCAGCTCCACCCGCGCCCGCACGCCGACCGGCGCGCCGAGCTTCGGCGTGGCCGACCCGTTCAGCGACATCTCCGAGTCCAGCACCCGCACCCGCGTCCACGACGCCCGCAGCCGCTGCCGGTACGCGGCCAGCTCCTTCGCGCCCCGGAAACCCTCGCCGACCACCGAGGAGGCCGACGACGCGGCGGGCGCGTACAGCTTCTCCACGTACTCGCGCACCATCCGCGACGCCTGCACGGCCGGGCCGAGCGACGCCAGCGTGTGCCGCACCATGGCCAGCCACCGGGTCGGCACGCCGTCCTCACCGCGGTCGTAGAACAGCGGCGCGACCTGGCTGCCGAGCAGGTCGTACAGCGCGGCGGCCTCCAGGTCGTCCCGCCGGGTCGGGTCCGTGACGCCGTCCGCGGTCGGGATGGCCCAGCCGTTGCTGCCGTCGTACAGCTCGTCCCACCAGCCGTCGCGGATCGACAGGTTCAGCCCGCCGTTCAACGCCGACTTCATGCCGGACGTGCCGCACGCCTCCAGCGGGCGCATCGGGTTGTTCAGCCACACGTCGCAGCCCCAGTACAGGTACCGGGCCATGGACATGTCGTAGTCGGGCAGGAACACGATCCGGTGCCGCACGCCCGCGTCGTCGGCGAACCGCACGATCTGCTGGATCAACGCCTTGCCGCCGTCGTCGGCCGGGTGCGACTTGCCCGCCACGACCAGCTGCACCGGCCGTTCGGGGTGCAGCAGCAGCGCGCGCAACCGGTCCGCGTCACGCAGCATCAGCGTGAGCCGCTTGTAGGTCGGCACGCGGCGGGCGAAGCCCACGGTCAGCACGTCCGGGTCGAACACCGAGTCGGTCCAGCCCAGCTCCAGCGCCGACGCGCCGCGCTGCAGCCACGACGCGCGGGTGCGGCGGCGGACCTCGTCGACGAGCTTGGCGCGCAGGTCGTTGCGCAGCTCCCACAGCCGCTGGTCGGTGACCGGCTCGAACCCGTGCAGGCCGACGCCGGAGTCCTCCGTGTCGCCGACGAGCCTGCTCATCTCGGTCGCCGCCCAGGTCGGGCCGTGCACGCCGTTGGTGACCGAGCCGATCGGCACCTCCGAGGCGTCGAACCCGGGCCACAGGGCGCGGAACATGTCCCGGCTGACCGTGCCGTGCAGCTTGGAGACGCCGTTGGCGCGCTGCGCGAGCCGCAGGCCCATGTGCGCCATGTTGAACAGGCCGGGGTTGTCCTCGGCGCCCAGCGCGAGGATGCGCTGGGTGTTCACGCCCGGCAGCAGCGTCTCGGCGCCGAAGTAGTGCTGCACCAGGTCGACGGGGAACCGGTCGATGCCCGCCGGGACCGGCGTGTGCGTGGTGAACACCGTGCCCGCGCGGACCGCCGCCAACGCCTGGTCGAAGTCCAGGCCCTCGCCGGTGACCAGTTCGCGGATGCGTTCCAGGCCGAGGAAGCCCGCGTGGCCCTCGTTGGTGTGGAACACCTCGGGCGCGGGGTGGCCGGTCAGGTCGCAGTACGTGCGCACGGCGCGGACGCCGCCGACGCCGGCCAGGATCTCCTGCCGGATGCGGTGGTCCTGGTCGCCGCCGTACAGGCGGTCGGTGACGCCGCGCAGGTCCTCGTCGTTCTCCTCCACGTCGGAGTCGAGCAGCAGCAGCGGGATGCGGCCGACCTGTGCCTTCCACACCTTGGCCCGCAGCACCCGGTCGCCGGGCATGGCGACGTGCACCAGGATCGGCGCGCCGGACGGCTCGGTGAGCAGCTCCAGCGGCAGGCCGCGCGGGTCGAGGACCGGGTAGTGCTCGATCTGCCAGCCGTCCAGGGACAGCGCCTGGCGGAAGTAGCCGGACCGGTAGAGCAGGCCGACCGCGATCAGCGGCACGCCCAGGTCGGAGGCCGCCTTGAGGTGGTCGCCCGCCAGCACGCCGAGGCCGCCGGAGTAGTTCGGCAGCGCCTCCGTGACGCCGAACTCCATCGAGAAGTAGGCGATGGCGTTCGGCAGGGGGTGCGGGTCGTGGTGGCCGTGCTCGCGGCGCTGCGCGATCTCGTCCTGGCGGCGCTGGAACCAGCGGGGTCCGGTGGTGTAGCGGTGCAGGTCGTCGGCCAGGGCGCGGGCGTGCGCGAGGAACTGCTCGTCACGGGAGAGCGCTTCGAGGCGTTCGGGCGCGACCACGGACAGCAGCCGCAACGGGTCGCCGCTCTCGGCCCACGACTCGGGGTCGACCGACGCGAACAGGTCCTGGGTGGGCTGGTGCCACGTCCAGCGCAGGTTCGTGGCGAGGGTGCCCAGGGCCGCCAGCGGCTCGGGCAGACTGGCTCGGACGGTGAACCGGCGAAGTGCTCGCATGGCGTCGGACCTTATCCCCCATCCAGCGGTGCGGGACAACGGTCACCCGAACCGATGCAGGGACCGATCCAGCCCCACCAGCGGAAACGGCGCGCCGCAAGTTATTTCGGCCACAGTGCGCAAACGGCACCACGGCTGCCGCTGCGTGACGACGACGGCGATCACCACCACGACCGTGTGATCAAAGATCGCCCGATCGGTCCCGGCGTGGCTTGACGCGAGAGCTGATCACGACCTGGGAATCTGCTCTTCCATCGCGGGACGGACGCCACCGCCAAGTGTGCAATCCAACCAGAAGGGGTAGGAACAGCAGGTACGGGTCCCGGTGACGGCTGGTCCGATCACTGCGGGCAGACTTGCACGTGCACGCGTCACACCAGGTGAGAGGGGCGCTGCCGATGAGCGGACGACTCGGAATCGACGAGGTCTCCCCGACCGTGAGCGGCGGTCGCTACCCGGCGAAGGCCGTGGTGGGCGAACACGTCCCGGTCGAGGCCACGGTGTGGCGCGAGGGCCACGACGCCGTGGCCGCCACGGTCGTGTGGCGGGGCCCGAACGACCGGGTCGCCAGACAAACCCGGATGGTGCCGCGGGGCGTGGGCCTGGACCGCTGGGCCGCCACGATCGTGCCGGACGGGGAGGGCGCCTGGACGTTCCGCGTGGACGCCTGGAGCGACCCCTGGAGCACCTGGCAGCACGCCGTCGAGGTGAAGATCGCCGCCGGCCAGAGCGCCGACGACCTGGCGAACGACCTGGAAACCGGCGCGCTGCTGCTCGACCGGGTCAGCCGCCGCCCGGACCGGCGCAAGGACAAGCCGCTGCTGGTCAACGCGGCCACCGCGCTGCGCGACGAGCACCGCCCCCTCGCCGAGCGGGTCGCGCCCGCGCTGGCGGGCGACGTCCGGCGGATCATGCACGACCACCCGGTCCGCGAGCTGATCACCAAGGGCAAGCCGCAGAAGGTGTGGGTCGACCGCAAGCGGGCGGCGTTCGGGTCCTGGTACGAGTTCTTCCCCCGCAGCACGGGCGGCGTGGACGAGTCGGGCGTGCCGGTGCACGGCACGTTCGTCACCGCGGCCAAGGAGCTGGACCGCGTCGCGGCCATGGGCTTCGACGTCGCCTACCTGCCCCCGATCCACCCGATCGGGAGGGTGAACCGCAAGGGCCCGAACAACACGCTCACCGCCACCGAGGACGACCCCGGCTCGACCTGGGCCATCGGCGCGGACGAGGGCGGGCACGACGCGATCCACCCCGAGCTGGGCACGATCGAGGACTTCGACGCGTTCGTGGCCCGCGCCCGCGAGCTGAACCTCGAAGTGGCGCTCGACCTGGCGCTGCAGTGCGCACCCGACCACCCGTGGGTGCTGAAGAACCCCGAGTGGTTCACCACCCGGCCGGACGGCTCGATCGCCTACGCGGAGAACCCGCCGAAGAAGTACCAGGACATCTACCCGGTCAACTTCGACAACGACCCGCAGGGCATCTACAACGAGGTGCTGCGCGTCGTGCTGCACTGGGTGGACCACGGGGTGCGGATCTTCCGGGTCGACAACCCGCACACCAAGCCGCCGGACTTCTGGGCGTGGCTGATCTGGGCGGTCAAGGACCGCCACCCGGACGTGCTGTTCCTGTCCGAGGCCTTCACCCGGCCGGCCCGCCTGTACGGCCTGGCCAAGCTCGGCTTCACGCAGAGCTACACCTACTTCACCTGGCGCACGACCAAGGAGGAGCTGACCGAGTTCGGCACCGAACTGGTCGAGCACTGGGACGAAGCGCGGCCCAACCTGTTCGTGAACACCCCCGACATCCTGCACGAATCGCTGCAGCACGGCGGTCCGGGCATGTTCGCGCTGCGCGCGGCGCTGGCGGCGACGATGGCGCCGACCTGGGGCGTGTACTCGGGCTACGAGCTGTTCGAGCACGAAGCCGTGCGTCCGGGCAGCGAGGAGTACCTGAACTCGGAGAAGTACCAGCTCCGTCCCCGCGACTACGCGGCGGCGGTGGCCGAGGGACGGTCGCTGGAACCGTGGTTGCGCAAGCTGAACGCGATCCGCCGGGCGCACCCGGCGCTGCAGCAGATGCGAACACTCCGGTTCCACCACGTCGACAACCCGGCGTTGATCGCCTACTCCAAGCAGGACCCGGGCACCGGCGACACGGTCGTCGTCGTGGTCAACCTGGATCCGCACACCGCGCAGGACGGCACCGTCTGGCTGGACCTGCCCGCGCTCGGCGTCGACTGGCACGAGCGGCTGATCGCGCACGACGAGGTGTCCGGGGAGACCTGGGACTGGGGTCAGGCCAACTACGTCCGCCTGGAACCCTGGCGCGCCGCGGCGCACGTCGTGAGCGTCCAACGCAGGTTCTCCTAGGGCACGGTTCAGCAGCTAGCGAACAACTCAGCCCGGTCCCCTTTTACCGAGCCCCCGTGCCCGCCGAAGAGCACGAGGGGCGACCGAACGCACCCCCAATGAGGTGGGACGAGGTGGAGCACACATGCAAGAAGAGGCCCGACCCGACGCCGCGCTGGTAGGCCTGGAGAACGTGCCGCACACCGGCGAGGCCATCGGCGCCGACGGCCTGCTGGTCGAACCGCAGGCCGAGGACTTCCGGTCGGCCAAGCTCGTGCCGCGCGAGCGCGACTGGTTCAAGGGCGCGGTGTTCTACGAGGTGCTCGTGCGCGCGTTCAGCGACTCGAACGGCGACGGCACCGGTGACCTGCGGGGCCTGGCGTCCCGGCTGGACTACCTGGAATGGCTCGGCGTCGACTGCCTGTGGCTGCCGCCGTTCTACGCCTCGCCGCTGCGCGACGGCGGCTACGACATCTCCGACTTCCGCGCGGTGCTGCCGGAGTTCGGCTCGGTCGAGGACTTCGTGTACCTGCTGGACGAGGCGCACCGGCGCGGCATCCGGGTGATCACCGACCTGGTGCTCAACCACACCAGCGACGCGCACCCGTGGTTCCAGCAGTCGCGCACCGACCCGGACGGCCCCTACGGCGACTACTACGTGTGGAGCGACGACGACCAGCGCTACGCGGACGCGCGGATCATCTTCGTCGACACCGAGTCGTCCAACTGGACCTACGACCCGGTGCGCGGCCAGTTCTACTGGCACCGGTTCTTCTCCCACCAACCCGACCTGAACTTCGAGAACCCGCACGTCCAGGAAGCCATGCTGGACACGCTGCGGTTCTGGCTCGACCTGGGCATCGACGGGTTCCGGCTCGACGCCGTGCCGTACCTGTTCGAGTCGGAGGGCACGAACTGCGAGAACCTGCCGCGCACGCACGACTTCCTCAAGCGCTGCCGCAAGGTCGTGGACGACGAGTACCCGGGCCGGGTGCTGCTCGCGGAGGCCAACCAGTGGCCGTCCGACGTGGTCGAGTACTTCGGCAACCCCGAGGTCGGCGGCGACGAGTGCCACATGGCGTTCCACTTCCCGCTGATGCCGCGCATCTTCATGGCCGTGCGGCGGGAGTCGCGGTTCCCGATCTCGGAGATCCTGGCGCAGACGCCGCAGATCCCGGACGGCTGCCAGTGGGGCATCTTCCTGCGCAACCACGACGAGTTGACGCTGGAGATGGTCACCGACGAAGAGCGCGACTACATGTACGCGGAGTACGCCAAGGACCCGCGGATGAAGGCGAACATCGGCATCAGACGACGCCTGGCGCCGCTGCTGGAGAACGACCGCAACCAGCAGGAGCTGTTCACCGCGATGCTGCTGTCGCTGCCCGGCTCGCCGGTCCTGTACTACGGCGACGAGATCGGCATGGGCGACAACATCTGGCTGGGTGACCGCGACGCGGTGCGCACGCCGATGCAGTGGACACCGGACCGCAACGCGGGGTTCTCCAGCTGCGACCCGGGACGGATCTACCTGCCGGTGATCATGGACCCGGTGTACGGCTACCAGGCGCTCAACGTCGAGGCCCAGCTGAACAACCAGTCGTCGCTGCTGCACTGGACCCGGCGGATGATCGAGGTGCGCAAGCAGCACCACGCGTTCGCCGAGGGCGACTTCACCGACCTGGGCGGCTCCAACCCGAGCGTGCTGGCCTACCGGCGGCGGTGGCTGCGACCGGACGGCCACGAGGACGTGGTGCTGTGCGTGAACAACCTGTCGCGGTTCCCGCAGCCGGTCGAGCTGGACCTGTCGGAGCACCACGGCAGCAGGCCCGTGGAGCTGACCGGCGGAGTGGTGTTCCCCACCGTGGGTGACCTGCCCTACCTGCTGACCCTGCCCGGTCACGGCTTCTACTGGTTCCAGCTAGTGGAAGCCGGCGACGACAGCGAGCCGAGGTGATGGACGTGACCGAACCGCACGACCTGGTCGACAAGGTGATGGCCGAGCTGCCCGAGTGGTTGCCCGCGCAGCGGTGGTTCGGCGGCAAGGACCGCCCGGTCACCTCGATCCGACCGCTGCGCACGGCGGTGCTGCGGGCCGAGGAGCCGGTGCTGGTGCACCTGGTGGTGGAGGTCGAGCAGCCGGACCGGCGCGAGCCGTACCAGCTGCTGGTCACCGACCACGTGGACAACTACGACGCGACGCACGTGCCGGAGCTGACCGGCGCGCTGCTCGACCTGATCGCCGAGGGCGCCGAGATCGAGGGCCTGCGGTTCGCGCACGAGCCTGACGTGGAGCTGCAGACCGGGCTGCGCGGCAGGCCGATCACGTCCGAGCAGTCCAACACCTCGATCGTGTTCGGCAGCCAGTACATCCTCAAGCTGTTCCGCAAGCTGACCTACGGCGACAACCCGGACCTGGTGCTGCACCGGGCGTTGCGCCAGGTCGGGTGCGAGCACATCGCCCAGCCGCTCGGGTCGATCACCGGCAGGCTGGACGGCCAGACCACGACCGTCGGCATGTTGCAGCAGTTCATGCCGGACGCGGTGGACGGCTGGGCGATGGCCACCACGAGCGTGCGGGACCTGATGGCCGAGGCCGACCTGCACGCCGACGAGGTGGGCGGCGACTTCGCGGGCGAGGCGCAGCGGCTCGGACAGGCCGTGGCCACCGTGCACGCGGACCTCGAGCGCGCACTCGGCACGCAGCACGCGGACGCCGAGGACATCGAGCGGACCGTGCGGGCGATGGTGTCGCGGCTGGACGAGGTGGTCGCCGCGGTGCCCGAGCTGCGGCCGTACGTGCCCGCGTTGCGGGAGGCGTTCGAGCAGGCCAGGGACACCCCGGACGCGGTGGCCGTGCAGCACATCCACGGCGACCTGCACCTCGGCCAGGTGCTGCGGACCGTGCAGGGCTGGCTGCTGATCGACTTCGAGGGCGAGCCCGGTTCGCCGATCGCCGAGCGGACCGAGCTGCGCTCACCGTTGCGCGACGTCGCGGGGATGCTGCGATCCTTCGACTACGCGGCCCACCAGCTCCTGGTCGGCCAGCCGGAGGACAACCAGCTGACCGTGCGGGCGCTGGAGTGGGCGCGGCGCAACCGCGCGGCGTTCACCGAGGGCTACGCGGAGGCGGCGTCGGAGTCGGTCGGCGACCCGCGCAAGCGCGGCCACCTGCTGCGGGCGTTCGAGCTGGACAAGGCCGTGTACGAGGTCGCGTACGAGCACGCGAACAGGCCGGAGTGGTTGACGGTCCCGTTGTCGTCGATCGCGCGGATCACTGGAGAGGGAGCGGTGCAGTCATGATCTCGCCCGAGGACGTCGACCGGTTGCTGGCCGGGGCGCACCACGACCCGCACTCGGTGCTCGGCGTGCACCACGTCCCCGAGGGCGTGGTCGCGCGGGCGCTGCGGCCGGGGGCGACCGCGGTGGCCGTGATCGCGGGTGACAAGCGCTTCGAGCTGGACCGGGTCACCGACGGGTTGTTCGAGGGCGAGCTGCCCGAGCACCCGGCGGGCGACTACCACCTGGAGGTCGAGTACGGCGACGACGTCGTCGAGGTGGACGACCCGTACCGGTGGCTGCCGACTGTCGGCGAGCTGGACCTGCACCTGATCGGCGAGGGTCGGCACGAACGGCTGTGGGACGTGCTGGGCGCGCGGGTGCGCACCTACGACACGCCCAACGGCACCGTCTCGGGTGTCTCGTTCGCGGTGTGGGCCCCGACCGCGCGCGGTGTGCGGGTGTGCGGCGACTTCGACGGCTGGGACGGGCGGGCGAACCCGATGCGGTCGCTGGGCTCGTCCGGGGTGTGGGAGGTCTTCATCCCCGGCATCACGGAGGGCACCCGGTACAAGTTCCGCATCCTCGGCCGGGACGGCGGGTGGCACGAGAAGGCCGACCCGATGGCGTTCGCGACCGAGACACCGCCCGCGACGGCGTCGGTCGTCACCCGGTCCGCGCACGAGTGGGGTGACGCGGAGTGGGAGGCCAAGCGCGACGCCACGCAGTGGATCAACGCGCCGATGAGCGTGTACGAGGTGCACCTGGGCTCGTGGAAGCCCGGGTTGGGGTACCGGGAGCTGGCCGACGAGCTGGCGGACTACGTGGTCGGCGCCGGGTTCACGCACGTGGAGCTGATGCCGGTGGCCGAGCACCCGTTCGGCGGGTCGTGGGGCTACCAGGTGACGTCGTACTACGCGCCGACCTCGCGGTTCGGCTCGCCGGACGACTTCCGGCACTTCGTGGACGTGCTGCACCAGCGCGGCGTCGGCGTGATCATGGACTGGGTGCCCGCCCACTTCCCGAAGGACTCCTGGGCGTTGGCCCGGTTCGACGGCAGCGCGCTCTACGAGCACGAGGACCCGCGCCGCGGTGAGCACCCCGACTGGGGCACGCTGGTGTTCGACTTCGGGCGCAACGAGGTGCGCAACTTCCTGGTCGCCAACGCCCTGTACTGGATCGAGGAGTTCCACATCGACGGCCTGCGGGTCGACGCGGTGGCCTCGATGCTGTACCTGGACTACTCGCGGCAGGAAGGGCAGTGGCTGCCCAACCAGTACGGCGGCCGGGAGAACCTCGACGCGGTGCGGTTCCTGCAGGAGCTGAACGCGACCGTCTACAAGCGCCACCCCGGTGTGGTGATGGTGGCCGAGGAGTCGACGGCGTGGCCGGGCGTGTCGCGGCCGACGCACCTGGGCGGCCTCGGGTTCGGGTTCAAGTGGAACATGGGCTGGATGCACGACTCGCTGCACTACCTGTCGCGCGAGCCCATCCACCGGTCGTTCCACCACAACGAGATCACGTTCTCGCTGGTGTACGCGTGGAGCGAGAACTTCGTGCTGCCGCTGTCGCACGACGAGGTCGTGCACGGCAAGGGGTCGCTGTGGCAGCGGATGCCCGGTGACGACTGGAACAAGGCCGCGGGGCTGCGGTCGCTGCTGGCGTTCATGTGGGCGCACCCGGGCAAGCAGCTGCTGTTCATGGGCGGCGAGTTCGGGCAGCGGGAGGAGTGGTCGGAGGGCCGGTCGCTGGACTGGCACCTGCTGGAGTCGCCGCTGCACAGCGGCCTGCATAGGCTGATCGGCGACCTGAACCGGGTGTACAAGGGCTCGCCCGCGTTGTACAGCGCGGACAACCGTCCCGAGGGGTTCTCGTGGATCGACGCGAACGACTCGGCGGGCAACGTGCTGAGCTTCCTGCGGATCGGTGAGGACGGCTCGGTGCTCGCGTGCGTGGCCAACTTCGCCGGCATGCCGCACCACGACTACCGGGTGGGCCTGCCGGTCGCCGGCCGGTGGCGCGAGGTGGTGAACACGGACTCGGAGGTCTACGGCGGGTCCGGTGTCGGCAACTTCGGCGTGGTCGAGGCCGAGGACCACCCGTGGCACGGCCGCCCGGCCTCGGCGGTCCTGCAACTACCGCCGGCGGGCGTCCTCTGGCTGGCACCGGAAACCCCGATGCCCACCACCACCGTCACCAGCGCCGACACCGTCGAGGCCGCCGCCGACCCGACCAGTGTCACCGGCAGCCTCGATACCGCCTCGGCCCCGACCGACGTCACCGACCCGACCCCGGACCGGACCGCGCTGGACAACACCTGACCGGCCTAGCGCCGCGCTTCGCGGGGGTCCCCGCCCAGGGGACCCCCGCTTTTACCCTGCCACAGGGGTACGACAGCGCGGTGGCGCCGGCACGTGGTCTGTGGACAACTCCGGGGCCGCGCCGTACCGCGGAACGGGAACGGTGTCGCCGACCGGCCCTGCCTGCCACGCTGCGGATGCCCGAGTTTCTCCGAGCCGCTCTTGCCCGAGCGAGCAACGCGGGAGCCGCGGAGGGGTGAACGAGACCGCGCATGAACCGCGAGAGGTGGCCGGGATGAGCGGCGGCCCACGGAGGAGGGGACGCTGCTGCGGCGGGTTCGGGTGGGAACTGGGTGCACGTCGGTTCGGTGTTCGGGCCGACGCCGTGGGGTCGCCCTGCCATGCTGAGCCCCATGGCGGACGAGGTGTGGGCGGTCGGCGAGGCGTACGAGGCTTACGTCGGGCGTTGGAGCGCGCCGGTGGCGCGGCGGTTCCTCCGCCTGTTGGACGTGCCGGCCGGGCGGCGGTGGTTGGACGTCGGTTGCGGGACGGGGGCGTTGACGACGGCGGTGTTGGAGGTGGCGCAGCCGGTCGAGGTCGTCGGGGTCGACCCGTCCGAGGGGTTCCTTGCCACGGCGAAGCACCGGGTCGCCGACCCGCGCACGGCCTTCCACGTGGGTGACGCCCGGTCGTTGCCGCTGCCCGACGACACGTTCGACGCCGTGGTCAGCGGGCTCGCGCTCAACTTCGTGCCGGACCCGGTGCGGGCGCTGGCCGAGTGCACGAGGGTCGCCGCGCCCGGCGGTGTGGTCGCCGCCTACGTCTGGGACTACGCCGAGGGCATGGCGACCACCCGGCACTTCTGGGACGCCGCCACCGCCCTCGACCCCGCCGCGACGACGCTGGACGAGGGCAGGCGCTTCCCGATCTGCCGACCCGAACCGCTGCGGGCGCTGTGGCACGACGCCGGGCTGGGCTCGGTGCGCGTGGACGCGTTGGAGGTGCCCACCGTGTTCGCCGACTTCGACGACTTCTGGCGCCCGTTCCTCGGCGGCCAGGGACCGGCGCCCGGCTACACCGCGTCGCTGCCCGAGGACCGGCGCCGCGCCCTCCGCGACCTGCTCCGCACCCGCCTGCCCACCGACCCGGACGGCTCCATCCGGCTCGCCGCGCGGGCGTGGGCGGTGCGGGGCGTCACGTCGCCGGTGTGAAGCCCGGCAGCAGCACGGGCAGGCGTTCGACGCCCCGTGCGGTGACCAGGAGTTCCCTGGTGCCCTCCTGACGGCGCACCAGGTCGTCCGCCACGAACGCGTCCAGCACGAGCCGGCCGAGGTCGCCGCCCAGGTGCGGCACGCGGTGCGTGCGGTCCAGGCACGCCAGCGCCAGGCGGCGGCGCGGCGCGACGGCGTCCGGGTCGACACCGAGGCGGTGCAACGCGGTCAGGTCGGCGCCCAGCGCGAGTTCGCCGGTGCGCCCGTCGGGCGGGTCGAGCGCACCGCCGTCGACCAGGGTGGCGAACACGGCGATGCCCAGGCGGCCGGCCGCGTGGTCGTAGCACGTGTGCGCGACGTCGACCGGCGATGACGTGCGCGGTGGCGTGGCGAGACCGTCGTGGTGGGCGTAACGGGCCAGTGCGGTGAGGACGTCGGCGATCTCCGGTCGGGTGACGCGGTAGACGGCGTGCCGGCCGGTGTGCTCGACCGTGACGAGGCCCGCCGCGCGCAGTCGGGCCAGGTGGTTGCCCAGGCGCGGCGGCGTGACGCCCATGGCGTCGGCGAGCTGCACCATCGTGTGCGGGCCCTCGGCGGCGAGCAGTTGCAGCGCCGTGAGCCGGACCGGGTCGGACAGCTCGCGCGCCAGCCCGACGACCGACGCCTGGACGGCGTTGCCGGAGTCGATCCATCCCGCCACACGTCCACGCTAGCACCCTGCACAATGCCGTGAACCCCGATTGCGACTCACCACAGCGCCCGTTACGGTGACAGTTCACGGAGCCGTGAAGGGTGAATGCCGATGGGTCTACTGCTGTGGGGACGCGGTGTCTCGGCGCTCGGCGACGGCCTGTGGTTCACCACGTGGGCGCTCTTCTTCACCCGAGTCCTCGGGTTGCCGCTGGTCACGGTCGGTGTCGTGATGGCGGTGGCCGGGGCGGCCGGCTTGCTGGCGGCGGTGCCGCTCGGCGCGTTGGCCGACCGCTTCGACCCGAGGGTGGTGCTGGCCGCGATCACCCTCGTGCGGGCCGTGGCCATGGCGTCCTACCTGGTCGTGGACGGCACGTGGGCGTTCCTCGCGGCCACGGTGGCGTTCACCGCACCCGCCAACGGCGGCAACGCCGTGCGCACCGCGTTGGTCGCGGGTCTGGTGGCCGACAACGCGGCCAGGCTGCGGGCGTTGGCGCGGTTGCGGGTGGCGCAGCACGTCGGCTACGCGATCGGGGCCGGGGTCGGCGCGCTCGTGCTGACCGCCGACAGCCCGTCCGCCTACGCGTGGGCGATCACCGGCAACGCGCTCACCTTCGCCGTGCTGGCCGTGACGGCGCTCGCCGTGCGGAAACCGTCGATCAGCGCCACGCCCCGGGCACGTGTCGTGTTGCGCGACCGCCCGTACCTGGCCGTCGTCGGGGTCACCTCGGTCCTGTCGCTGTGCTGGGCGATGCTGTCGACCGGCCTGCCGCTGTGGCTGTCCCGGTCCACGGACCTGCCGCTCGCGCTGGGCGGTGTGGTGGTGGTCGTCAGCTCGGTGGGCATCGCCGTGTTCCAGGTGCCGTTCGCGCGGTTCGCCCGCACGCCGTCCCGAGCGGCACGCACGGCCGTGCGATCCGGGGTCGTGCTGGCCGCGAGCTGCGCTTTGCTCGCCACCACGGCGGGCGGTTCGGGTGCGGTGGGCGTGACGGTCGTGGTGGTCGCGGCGGTGCTGCACGTGGTCGGCGAACTCGGTTACGTGGCGGCGAACTGGGGCCTGTCGGTGGAACTGATGCGTGACGACGCGCGGGGCGCGTACCAAGGGGTGAACGAGGCGGCGACGGCCACCGTGCAGCTGTTCGGGCCGGCCGTCTTCACGTTCGCGCTCGGCGGGTTCGGCGCGGGCGGCTGGTTGGCCGTGGCGGTGATCTTCCTGGTCGCGGTCGCGCCCGTGCCCGCGCTGACCCGGTGGGCGACGCGAACCCGTGATCCGGCGGTGCCGTCGAACACGAACCCGTAGGGGTTCCCGGCAGGCACAATGGGTCAATGCGGCTCGTATCGGCTCGGCTGGTCCTGCTGGCGGCGGTCCTGCTCACGGTTGGCGCGTGCGCCCAGGTGATCCCGGGCAAACCGGTGGCGGGCGAGACCGTCACCAAGGGCAAGGTCGACCCGGGCTTCATCAGGGGCACCGACGGCGGTCCCATCGACCAGCTCGCGGCCACCGCGATCACCGACGTCGACACGTTCTGGCAGGAAGCGTTCCCGGACACGTTCGACAAGCCGTGGGAGCCGATCGAGGGCGGCATCTACTCCGTCGACACCTCCGACGCGTCCGCCAAGCCGCCGCCGTGCACGGAGAAGGCGAGCGACGTCGAGGGCAACGCGTTCTACTGCCCCAGCGCCGACGCCATCGCCTGGGACCGGGCCGCGCTGCTGCCCGTGCTCAAGGACCGCTTCGGCGACGCCGCCGTGGTGATCGTGCTGGCCCACGAGATGGGCCACGCCGTGCAGAACCGGATGGGCATCACGCCCGAAGCCGAACGGCGCGAGCCGCGGCGGTTCCCCACGATCCTCACCGAGGCGATGGCCGACTGCTTCGCGGGCGCGTTCATCAAGTGGGTCAACGACGGCAAGTCCGAGCACCTCGACATCGGCACCGACACGCTGGACTCGGCGCTCGGCGCGCTGGTCACGTTCCGGGACCCGGTGGGCACCTCGGCGAGCGACCGGTCCGCGCACGGCAACGCGTTCGACCGGGTGTCCGCGTTCCAGGACGGCTACCAGCAGGGCACCGGGTTCTGCGCGGAGATGTCGATCGAGAACCGGGTGTTCACCCAGCAGGCGTTCACCTCCGCCGACGACCGCGACCGCGGCGGCAACCTGCCGTTCGACGAGATGCTGGAGAACGTCACCCCCGATCTGAACCTGTACTACAAGACGCTGGTCGAGCAGTCCGGCAAGACGTGGACCGAGCCGAAGGCCACCCCCACCGAGGAGGAGCCGGACTGCTCCGGCGACCAGGGGCCGGTGGCGTACTGCCCGGCGGAGAAGTCGGTGGAGATCGAGGTCGAGGCCGACCTGCCCGAGCTGCACGCCGAGATCGGCGACTACGCCACCGGCGTGCTGCTGGCGAGCCGTTACGCGATGGCCGCGATGGCCGCCGTGGACGTCGACCTCGAGGGCGAGGAGGCCGCCGCCGGCGCGTTGTGCCTGGCCGGGGCGTACACGCGGGAGGTGTTCACCCGGCAGAAGGGGTTCGGGCTCTCCCCCGGTGACCTGGACGAGGCGGTGCAGGTGCTGCTGGCCTACGACTACGCGGCCCGGGACGCGACGGGGTCGGCGGCGCTCGAACCGGGGTTCAAGCGGGTCGAGGTGTTCCGCGGCGGCGTGTTCGAGGGCACCAAAGCCTGCGGTTTGGCCTGACCGCGCGGGCGGGCCAAGTAGGGTTCGGGCTCGGAACGGCACGACCGGGGATGGGGCTTGGGCATGGCTCGACGGGCTTGGGTTGCGGCGACGATGGCCGCCGCGTTGGCGCTGACCGGGTGCACCCAGACGGTGACCGGGCAGGGCCGGTCGGAACGGCCCGACGTCACCAAGGTGGCCGGGCTGGAGATCACCACCGGCGAGAGCGGCGCGAAGCCCGGTGTGCCGGACGCCGACCTGCAGGTGGAGAACGGCGACGGCGGCGAGATGGACCGGCTGGCCATCAACACGCTGGCCGACGTCGAGGAGTACTGGGCCGAGCAGCTGCCCGCCCGGTTCGGCAAGGAGTTCGAGCCGGTCAAGCGGCTGGTGTCCTACGACTCCAACGGCAAGGGCGTCGACATCTGCCGGACCAACACGGCCGGGGTGGCGAACGCGTTCTACTGCTCGTTGGACGACTCGATCGCGTGGGACCGCGGTGAGCTGCTGCCCATGCTGGACGACGCGTTCGGACCGATGTCGGTGGTGACCGTGCTCGCGCACGAGATGGGTCACGCGGTCCAGTACAAGCTCGGTGACATCAGCGGCATCAACCAGGCCACGCCGTCGATCATCAAGGAGCAGCAGGCGGACTGCTTCGCGGGCAACTTCTTCCGCTGGGTGGCCGAGGGCAAGTCCAAGCACTTCCGGATCTCGACCGGGCCGGGGCTGAACCAGGTGCTGGCGACGATGTTCTTCATCCGGGACGCGGCGGGCACGTCGGCCGAGAAGCAGGGTGCGCACGGCAGCGCGTTCGACCGGGTGGCGGCGTTCCAGTTCGGGTTCGCCGGTGATCCGACGCGGTGCGCGCAGATCGACGACGCCGAGATCAAGGCGCGGATCACGCAGCAGAAGTTCGACTCGGAGGACAGGGACACCGGGCAGGGCAAGGGCAACCTGAAGGTGGACGACGACCGTTCGCTCGAACTGCTCGAGGAGTCGCTGCGCTCGGCTTTCAAGGACGCCGCCGCCACCCCGCCCACGTTGACCACGAGCCCCGCCGCCGCGTGCACCGACGGCGGCGACACCTCGCCCGCCGCGTACTGCCCGTCCACGAACACGATCTCCGTCGACCTGCCCGACCTGGTGAAGATCGGCACGCCGCCGAAGCGCGGGCAGAAGGGCGGGATCGGCGACTTCGCCGCGTTCGCCGAGATCGCGTCGCGGTTCGCGCTGTCGATCCAGAAGGCGACCGGGTACGGGTTGGAAGGACCGGCGGCCGGGCTGCGGACGGCGTGCCTGACCGGGGCCTGGGCCGGGACGACGAACCAGAACGGGGCGAAGCTGCGCTTGTCGTCCGGTGACCTGGACGAGGCGGTGGCCGAGCTGCTGGCGGACAAGAGCCTGATCGCGGCCGACGTGAACGGGACCGTCGTGCCGTCCGGCTTCGCCCGCGTCGAGGCTTTCCGCGACGGCTTCTACCAGGGTGCCGGGTTGTGCACCCGCAAGTACGCGGGCTGAGGCCGAAGACGCCCGGCAGGGGCCCTGCGAACAGGACCCCTGCCAGGAGTGGTGTGCGAGCGGTGGGTCAGAACAGGGCGCTGGCCAGGTTGCGACGGGCCTTGGCGACCCGGTCGTCGTCCGGCGGGAAGAGCTCGAACAGGCCCACCAGGTGTTCACGAACCCGGTCGCGGTCCTCGCCGTAGACCCGGCGGACCGTGTCGACCAGGCGCTTGAACGCCTGGTCGACGTCGTTCGTCGCCAGCTCCAGGTCGGCCGCCGCCAGCTGGGCGTCGACGTCCTCCGGATTGGCGTCGGCCTTGGTGATGGCGTCCGCGGGCACCGCCTCGGCCCGAGCCGTGAACCTCACCTGCGCCAGGGCCGCCTTCGCCTCGGCGTTGGCCGGCTCAGCGGCCAGGATCGCCTCGTACGCGGCCTCGGCGGCGGCGAAGTCGCCCTGCTCGAATGCCTCTTCCGCGGCGGTGAAGCGGGGGTCTTCCGGTTCGCCCGCGGGCTCCTCACCGGGCTGACCGGCGTGGTTCGCTTCAGCCGCCTTGATGCCCGGCAGGCGGTCGCGCAGGGCGTCCAGCAGGCGGGTGATCCACTGGCCGAACTCGGCCTCCGGCAGCGGACCGGCGAAGGCGTCGATGGGCTGGCCGCCGGCGATCGCGACCACGGTCGGCACGGACTGCACGCCGAACACCTGGCCGATGCGCGGGCTGGCGTCCAGGTCGACCCTGGCCAGCAGCCAGGTGCCGCCGGACGCCCTGGCGGCGCGTTCCAGCACGGGTGAGAGCTGGCCCGCCTCGGGGCTCCACGACGCGGTCAGCTCGACGACGACCGGAACGTCCAGGGAGCGCTCGACGACCGACTGGAACGTCGCCTCGGTGACGTCCAGCACCCACGGGCTCGGACCGGCGTCCGAACCGCCGCCGACCGGGCCGGGACCGGTACCGGACGACGGGGGTGGGGTGGTGGCACGCTGCCTCGCGGCGTCGGCCCGGGCCTTCAGCGCGCCGAGGTCGACCGCCCCGGACAGCGCGGCGGACAGTGCGGCGGTCTTTCGGGGGTCTGGCCTTGTCACGCCTTCCATCCTGGCACGAGTGCGGCGGTGGGCCGCGCGCGGCTAGCCGGGGAGTTGCGCGACCGGGTCGATCGCCATCGGGTTGGTCCGCATGGCCTCGTTGAGACGTCCCAGGCGGAGCGCGATCGGCGTCGTCAACTCGACGAAACGGGCGGTGCCCGCCGCGCCCAGAACGTCCCACGGACGGGTGGCGGCCTCATCGGTGCGGCGTTCGACGTCCTCGCGCAGCGCCCGACCCGCCGGCGTGAGGCCGCCGTCCAGCAAACCGCGCTCGGTGAGTGCCGCTTCGGCTTCCCGCCACTCCTCCTCCGACCAGCCGCGCGCGGTGCGCATGTAGGCCGGGTCGAGGCCCTTGTCGGCGCTGAACAGCACCAACGTCTCGCACGGGCCCAGGTCGGCGGCCACCAGCGCGGCGATGTGGCCGTCACCACGCGACTCGCGCAGCGTCGTGCACGCCTGCCACAGGGCCAGGTGCGGCTCGTCCGGCACGGGCAGCGCGCGGTTCGCCGCGCCCAGCACGCGTCCCGCCGGCGGCACCGCCTCGGCCGCCTGCCCGGCCAGGTCGGCGGCCTCGGCGACGTCCAGGCTCGCCAGCATCCGCCGCAGGGCCCGGTCGACGCCCTCCAGCCGGGCTTCCAGGAACCGGGCGGGACTGGCCACGTCCCACGCGTCGGGCAGCGCACGGGCCACCATGCGCGGGTGGAAGCTGAAGAACGCGGCGGTCACGACCTCCGGCGGCACCGCGCCCAGCGGTGCCGCGCGCTGGCCGAAGTAGCCCATCCAGCCGCCCTTGCAGCCCAGCGCGTCGGTCACCGCCCGCGACTCGGGCGAGAAGTACGTGACGTCGTGGTAGGTCTCGAAGCGGACCCACAGCTCCCTCGGTTCCATGCGCACCGACTTTAGTTGGACGTCCGACTATTCGTCAGTGACCCTCGTCGGTGGGGAGGTGTTGTTCGAGCCGCTCCACCTTGGCCGTGAGCTGACCCGTCCACCCCGGCCGGATGTCCGCCTTGAGCACCAGGCTGACCCGCGGCGCGGTGGCCTGCACGACCTCCGCCGCCTTCTTCACCACCGCCATCACCTCGTCCCACTCGCCCTCGACCAGCGTGAACATGGCGTTGGTCTCGTTGGGCAGACCGGACTCGCGGACCACCCGCACGGCCTGGGCGACGGCCTCCGCCACCCCTTCGGACTCCCCGCCGAGCGGGCTGACACTGAACGCGACGAGCACTTCTGCCTCCTGGTCGGGGTACCCACTGGTAGCTTCGGCGCATGACGTCCCAGCCGCTGCCGTTCGACCCCATCGCGCGCGCCGCCGAGCTGTGGGAGAAGCGGATCGGACCGTCGACGGCGATGGCGGCGGTCACCAGCGTCATGCGAGTACAGCAGATCATCCAGTCCGCCGTGGACGCCGCCCTCAAGCCGCACGGGCTGACGTTCGCGCGGTTCGAGGCGCTGGTGCTGTTGACGTTCGCCCGCACGGGCAGCCTGCCGATGCGGGTCATGGGCGAACGCCTCCAACTGCACCCGACCAGCGTCACGAACATCGTGGACCGGCTGGAAGCCGACGGACTCGTGCGCCGCAACCCCCACCCCACCGACCGGCGCACCACCCTGGTGGAGATCACCGAGGCCGGGCACGCCCGGCGCGAGGCCGCCACCGAAGCCGTGACCGACGTCGGGTTCGGGTTGCGCGGGCTGACCGAGCGGCAGACCGAGCAGCTGACCGACCTGCTGGCGAAGGTCCGCCGCGCGGTCGGCGACTTCGAGGACTGAATTCGGTCGACAGACCGTCGCCGGCCCGGCCACCCTGCACGTCGTGCGGGAGATCAGGGCTCTGGTGACGGTCGGCGGCCGGTTCGTCGGCGCGGCCGAGCCGTTCACCGTCGACAGCCCGTGGTGGAACGACGTCGAACCCGTCACCGCGCACCTGGACCGGGTGCTCGGCGTGACGACGAGCGTGTTGCGGCTGGTGGGGACCACCACGCCGGCGATGCGTGACGGCGTGGTGACGTACCAGGTGGAAGCCGACCGGGTGCCCGACCGGGGGCTGTCGGCCGACTCGCCGCCGCACGAGTTCCCCGATCACCCGCTGCGGCTGCCGTGGGCGCGTCCGGGCGGTCCGGCGGCGTTGGTGGCGTGGGCGCGGCGGCACGTCGACGTGACCGGGCCGCCCGTGCAGGTGAAGACGTGGAACCTGTCGTGCCTGTACCGGCTGCCGACCGCGGGCGGGAACGTGTGGGCGAAGGCCACGCCGCCGTTCATGGCGGACGAGGGCGAGGTGATCCGGCTGGTGGCGTCGGTCGACCCGTCGTTGGCACCGGGGTTGATCGCTGCCGAGCCCGGCCGGGTGCTGCTGGCGGAGGCTCCCGGGGTGGACTGCTGGCAGCCGGGTGACGACGTGATCGAACGGATCGTGCCGCGGTGGGTGGCGGTGCAGGCGGCGCTGGCCGGTTCGGGTGAGCCGCTGTCGCGGGTGCGCGGGGTGCGGGTGCCGGACTTCGGGTTGCCGGAGTCCCTGCTGCACGGCGACTTCCACCCGGGCAACTGGCGTTCCGGCGGGGTGGTGCTCGACTGGGGTGACGCGCACTGGGGCCACCCGGCGTTGGACGCGGCGCGGCTGATCGGGTTCGTCGCGCCGGAGTTCCGGCCCGCGATCGAACGCGCGTGGGTGGACGCGTGGTCGCGCCACTACCCGTCGAGCGATCCGGCGAGCGCGCTGCGGCACGCCCGGCCGGCGTCACACCTCGTCGGCGCGCTGGTGTACCAGGAGTTCCTGGACAACATCGAGCCGAGTGAGCGGGTCTACCACCTCGGTGACCCCGAGGCGGAGTTGGAACGCGCTCAGTCCTTCGCGGTCTGAGCCTCGTCCAGGCGACCGGTCCGGTTGGCCCAGCGCTCGAACACCACGGTGCCGAACGGCGGGATGCTCGCGACCAGGCCGAGGATGAGCGTCTTGCGGTCCCAGCGGTCCGCCAGCATCAACGTCACCAGCACGTACCCGACGAAGATCGCGCCGTGGACCGGCCCGAAGATCTTCACGCCGATCTCGTTCTCGACGACGACGTACTTGAAGAACATGCCGATCAACAGACCGGCCCACGACACCGCCTCGGCCAGGGCGAGCAGGCGAAACCGACCAACAGCGCTGCTGAACATGCCCCCATTGTGCTTCGTGACCCCCCTCACCCCACCCCCACCCCCGCGCGTTCGACTCGCGGTCAGTCCTCCCAGCGGAAGATGCGGGCGGCGATGAAGCCCACGACCAGGGTGAAGGCGATCAGGACGGCGGAGGGCAGCAGCAGGGCTTCGACGCCCTTGCCGCGGACCAGGACGTCCAGCATGCCGTCGTTCATGTGGCGCAACGGGAAGATGTACGACACCGTCTGCAGCCACCCCGGCGCGTTCTCCACCGGGAAGAACGTGCCCGACAGGAACGCCATCGGCATGATCACGATGTTCGCCGCACCGGACGCCGCCTCCTCCGTCTTGCAGAACGCGCCCACCAGCATCCCGATCGCGAAGAACGCCGTCGTGCCCAGCACCAGCAACGGCAGCGCCAGGTACCACTGGCCGGTCAGCCTCAGCCCGAACAGCGGCAGCAGCGCCACCGCCACGAACACCACGCCCTGCGCCACCGCCGTGCCGATGCTCACCAGCACCCGCGACGTCAGCACGGTCGTCGTGCTCACCGGCGCCAGCCGGATCCGCCGCAGCACCTGCTTCTTGCGCCACGACACCATGGTCAACGCCGAGCCGAACACGCCCGAGATCGAGATCGCCCACGACAGGATGCCCGGCGTCAGGTACTGGATCGGCTTGAGCGACGCGTCCTCGACCGACTTCGTCTCCAACGTGAACCGAGGCGTCACGTCCGCCGCACCCAGGTTGATCTTGTCGACCACCCCCGACACGATGCCCGTCACGGTGCCCGCCGCGACCTGGTCGCTGGCCGCGTAGATCAGCTCCACCCGGTCACCGGACACCACCACGGCGGCGGGCAGGTCGCCGTCGTCCACCTTCTGCCGCGCCGAAGCCACGTCCGGGTGCTTCTCCAGCTCGATCGCGCCGGTCTGCTCCAACGTCGACAGCACAGGCCCTTCGCCCACCGCCGCGATCTTCGTCTTGTCGCTGCCCGAGTCACCGAGCAACAGCCCGAACACGACCAGGAACATCAGCGGGAACAGGAAGACGAAGAACAACGTCATCTTGTCCCGCAGGAAGCCCTTGACCATGGCCGCTGACAGGCTCCGGAACGCGGTCATGCGCGGTACTCCCGTCCGGTCAGGTCGAGGAAGACGTCCTCCAACGTGGCCGTGCGCACCTGCAGGCCGTCCAACGTGCCGCGCTCGGCCAACGCCGACAGCACCGGCGCGGGCTTGCGGGTGGAGATGGTCAACGACACCTCGTCCTCGTGCGCGTCCTCGACCCCGGTGATGCCACGCGCCGCCTCACGCGTCAGCAACCCCTTCTGCAGCACCACGTGCGTGGGCGCGTCGAGACCGCGCACCAGCGTCGCGGGCGCGTCCATCGCGAGGATCCGGCCGCGGTCCATGATCGCCACCCGGTCGCACAGGATCTCGGCCTCGTCGAGGTAGTGCGTCGTGTACACGATGGTCTTGCCCCTGGCCTGGATCGCGCGCAGCACGTCCCACAGGTTGCGCCGGGCCTGCGGGTCCAGCGCGGCGGTCGGCTCGTCCAGGAAGACCAGGTCCGGGTCGTGCACGAGGGCGCACGCGATCGACAGGCGCTGCCGCTGGCCGCCGGAGAGCTTGTTCTCCTGCACGTCGGCCTTGTCGGTCAGGCCGACCAGCTCCAGCATCTCGTCGGCCGTGCGCCGGCTCACGCCGTACAGCGAGCCGAACGTCTGCAGCTGCTCCCGGGCGGTCAGCTTCTCGAAGAAGCTCGACGCCTGAAGCTGCACGCCGATGCGCGGCAGCAGCTTCGGGTTGCGCGGCCACGGCTGCTCGCCGAGCAGCGTCACCTGGCCGCCGTCTGGCTTGCGCAGGCCCTCGACGATCTCCAGGGTGGTGGTCTTGCCCGCGCCGTTCGGCCCCAGGATGCCGAAGAACTCCCCCTCGGCGACGGTGAACGAGACGCCGTCCACCGCCTTCAGCTCGCCGTAGCTCTTTCTGATGTCGGCAACCACGACGGCCGGTATGCGTGCCCCTGTCATGGCTGGACGGTAAGCCGCCCCGACCGCCGGTGGTGCCGCTTCGGTCCGTTCGCGACGGAAGTGGACGACGATCGAGACTTTCGACGGACCTGCTGGTAGCAGCCCGCGCGCGACCGATTACGAGACGTGCTCACCTGTGTTCGGGGAGGCCGGCGCGGACGACGGACCGGTCGCCCACGTCGCCTCCGTTGGGTCGGTGGTCAGGCGGTAGTCCAGGTGCGCGCCGTCGAGCCGCGAGAGGTTGAGGTAGGCCTTGTCCCAGGGCTGCGAGTCGACGTCCAGCGACCGCACGTACTGCAGCTTCGACGGGTCCGCGCCGTCCGCCGTGACGGTGATGTCACGCCCGTTCTCCAGGTGCACGACCGCCCGGTCGAACCTCGGCGCGTTCAGCACGAAGTCACCGGTGCCCGGCGTCACCGGGTACAGGCCCAAGGCGCTGCACACGTACCAGGCCGACATCTGCCCCAGGTCGTCGTTGCCGGTCACTCCGTTCGGCGCGTCCACGAACAACGTCTGCGCCGCCCGCACCACGGCCGAGGTCTTCCACGGCTGCCCCATCAGCGCGTACATCCACGGCACGTGCAGGTCCGGCTCGTTGTTCGGGTTGTAGCGGAACTGGTTGTAGTACTCATAGGGCCCGACGACCCACTTGTCGCGCACGGTCCGCGCCGGGTCCGCCACCAGGTCCGGGTAGGCGAAGAAGTCGTCCAGCCGGGCCACCGCCGCGTCACGGCCGCCGAGCAGCCACACCAACCCGGGCACGTCCTGCGGCACGAGCCACTGGTACTGCCACGCCGTGCCCTCGTGGAAGCCGTCCGGGCCCTGCGGGCTGAACGGTGCCAGCCACCGCCCGTCGCCCAGCTTCGGCCGCGGGAAGCCGGAGAACCCGCGGTCGGACACCGCGGCGTCCCACAGCACCCGGTAGTTCAGCCCGCGCCCGCGCAGGACCGCGGCGTCGTCGTGGCGCCCGAGTGCGGCGGCCATGATTGCCAGCGACGAGTCCGCCAGCGCGTACTCCAACGTCGCCGAGGCGCCGTGGTGCGGGTCGACGTCCTGCCCCTTCTTGCGGAAACCCTTGTCGTACTGGACGAAACCGTGCCGGAGGTAGGACGGGTTGCCCGCCCTGCCCTCGAACGGCGACGACGCGGGCGGCACGCCGTTCACGTTCTGCCACAACGCCTCGTAGGCCCGCTCCTCCACGCCCTCCAACGCGCCGAACCGCCACAGGTCGACCAGGAACGGCGTGACCGGGTCGCCGGTCATGGTGTTGGTCTCCTGGTTCGCGTACGCCCAGCGGGGCAGCCACCCGCCCTGCTCGTGGATCGCCAGCAACGACCGCGCGACGTCCTTCGCCCGCCCCGGCCGCAGCAGCGCCAGCAGCTGGTTGTGCGCCCGGTAGGTGTCCCAGAGCGAGAAGTACTCGTAGTAGGTCCAGCCGTCGGCCGTGTGCACCCGCCCGTCGAACCCGCGGTACCGGCCGTCCACGTCGTTGCCCGTCAACGGTTGCAACAGCACGTGGTAGAGCGCGGTGTAGAAGACCGTGCGGTCGGCGCCCTCCGCGGAGACCTCGACGCTCGACAGCTCTCGCCGCCACGCCTCCTGGGCCTCCGCGCGCAACGAGTCGAACGACTTCCCGCGCGCCTCGCCGAGGTTCTTCGCCGCCCCGTCCGCGTCGACGTGCGAGATGGCGGTGGCCGCCGTCACCGGGCCTTCCGGGAACGTCACCCACTGCCCGCGCAACCCCGCGCCGCCCTCGGCGCCGCCCCAGTTGCCGGTGCGCTCGAACGGCCGGTCGAACGTCGTGGTGAAGTACGTCGTGTACGGCTTGCCGCCGCAGAACGCCTGCGCCACCACGGTTCCGGCCAACGTGCGGTCGTCCACCACCCGGACGCTGCTCGCGGACACCGGCTCGCCGTCGTTCGCCTGGCCCACGTTCACCAGCACGTGCGGCGTCACCCCGGCCGGGAACGTGAACCGCTCCACCCCGGCACGCGTGGTCGCCGTCGACTCCACCGTGATGCCGGACGCCAGCCGCACGCGGTAGTAGCCGGGCTTGCCGACCTCGCCCTCGTGCGCGTACGCGGCGCCGTACGCGCGGTGGTCGAAGGTGCGCGGCAAGCCGGTCGTCGGCAGGATCGACACCAGCCCGCCCTGCTCCGAGCACCCGGCGCCGGACAGGAAGAAGTGCCCGAACCCGCGGATCAGCGGGTCGTCGTAGCGGTAACCGGCGTAGTGCGAGCCGATCGGGCTCGAATGGGCCATTCCGAAGGGCATCGACGCGCCCGGGAACGTGTTCCCGTCGTCCTTCGTGCCGATGAACGTGTTCACGGACTCCACGGGGTCAGCCGTCACCGATCCACCATAGGGTCAGCCCACCGCGATGGCGAACACGTGGAACGTCCCGCCGGTCACCGAAGGCGGCAGAGCAACCGATCGGACCTGCTTGTCGGCCTGCGACGCGATCGGCGCGGTCGCGAACACGTGCACCTCCAGCTGCTGCGGCTCGCCGCTGGAGTTGTTGCGGTACGGCGTGGTGCGCTGGCTGGGTGACGGTCAGCTCGACCTCGGTCCCGCTGTCGAGGGTCACCCCGTAGTAGCCCGGGGACGCGGTCTCGTCGCGGTGCGAGAACGTCGAGACGTACCGGTGCGCAGAGTGTCGGGGGGCCGTCAACCCCGGTGTCCGGGGTTTGTCCGGTTCGAGACAGCCAGGACGTTGACAGACGTGACAGCGGGGTGTGTGATTCGCGCACTATGACAACGTTGTCCCCGAACGGCGCGGCAGGCGTCCGCAAGGTGCGGCGTGCCACGATGAACGACGTGGCGCGGCTGGCGGGCGTCAGCATCAAGACCGTCTCGCGCGTGGTGAACGACGAGGCGGGCGTGCACCCGGCCACCGCCGAGCGGGTGCTGGCGGCGATCGACCAGCTCGGCTTCCGGCGCAACCTCAGCGCCCGCAACCTGCGCCGCGGCTCGTCCACGGGCACCGTCGGCCTGGTGCTGGAGGACGTCGGCAACCCGTTCTACTCCGGCGTCACGCGTGCGGTCGAGGAGATCGCGCGGTTGCGCGGCCGTCAGGTGATCACCGGCTCGTCCGACGAGGACCCGGCGCGGGAGCGCGAGCTGTCGCTGGAGTTCTGCTCGCGGCGGGTGGACGGGCTGCTGATCGTGCCCGCCGGGTTGCAGCACGGGTACCTGGTGCCGGAGATGCGGGCGGGCACGCCGGTCGTGTTCCTGGACCGGCCGGCCGGTGACGTCGTGGCCGACACGGTGCTGGTGGACAACATCGGCGGCACCGCGGCGGCGGTGGCGCACCTGGCGTCGTTCGGGCACCGGCGGATCGCGTTCCTCGGCGACGCGCCGGACATCTTCACCGCCAACGAACGGCTGCGCGGCTACCGCGAGGGCTGCGTGCGCGCCGGTATCGGGTACCACGAGTCCCTGGTGGTCATGGGGCCGCACGACGAGGAGTCGGTGCGCAAGGCGTTGCAGGGCCTGCAGAACGCCGCCGACCCGGCGACCGCGGTGGTGACCGGCAACAACCGGATCACCGTGCACGCGGTGCGCGCGCTGGCGGGCAGTGCCGTGCGACCTGCCCTGGTGGGCTTCGACGACTTCGAGCTGGCCGACCTGCTGTCACCGCCGGTGACCGTGATCGCGCACGACGCGAGCGCGCTCGGCAAGGCAGCGGCGGACCTGCTCTTCGCCCGACTGGACGGCGACGGCTCCCCACCGCGCCGCGTCGTCCTGCCGGTCCGGTTGGTGGCCCGTGGATCAGGAGAGGTACGCCCATCATGAGTTCCGACACCCAGCCCGTCGCGCTGGAGGCCAACCAGCCGCGGCAGTTCTACCGGGGCGGTGCGGCCATCGCGGCGTTCCGGAGCCAGGACTCCGCCGACGCCGGGCCCGAGGACTGGGTCGCGTCGACCACCGCGCAGTTCGGCAAGGACGAGGCGGGGTTGACGCGGCTGCCGGACGGGCGGTGGCTGCGGGACGCGGTGGCGGCCGACCCGGAGGTGTGGCTGGGCGCGGAGCACGCGGCGGAGTTCGGCGCGGACACCGCGCTGCTGGTGAAGCTGCTCGACGCCGGTCAGCGGCTGCCGGTGCACTGCCACCCGTCCGACGCGTTCGCGGCCGCGCACCTGGGCTGCCGGCACGGCAAGACCGAGGCGTGGATCGTGATCGGCACCTCCGGGCCCGACCCGACGGTGTACATCGGGTTCCGCGAGGACGTGCCCGCCGCGGTCGCCGCCGGGTGGGTGTCCACTCAGGACTCGGCCGCCATGCTGGCCGCGCTGAACCCGGTCAAGGTCTCGCCCGGTGACACGGTGTTCGTGCCCGCGGGCGTGCCGCACGCGATCGGCGAGGGCGTGTTCATCGTGGAGCTCCAGCAGCCGACCGACTTCTCGGTCACGTTGGAGTGGAAGGGCTTCCTGGCCGACGCCGAGGCCGGGCACCTCGGTCTGGGCTACGACAAGGCGTTGGACTGCCTGGAGCGCCGCGCCCAGTCGCCGGACGACCTCGTGCGCCGCACGCGGGCGCTCACCGGCCGGTCGGTGGACCTGTTCGACGCCCAGGCCGACCCGTTCTTCCGCGCCGACCGGCTGCACGTGTCCGGCACGGCGGCGCTGGAGCCCTCGTTCGGCGTGTTCGTGGTGCTGGAGGGCGCCGGCACGCTGGGTCCTGTCGCGGTGCACCGGGGCAGCACGGTGGTCGTGCCGCACGCGGCGGGCGAGGTCGTGGTGACCGGCGACGTGGTCGCCGTCCGGTGCAGGCCGCCATCGGTGCCGAGGAGCTGAGAGGTGGACTTCAGCCCGCGAGAGTCCAACACTCAGCCCGCGAGAGTCCAACACTCACGGACCCTGAATTCAACGCTCACGCGTCCCGCGCGGGCACCTGAGCGTTGAATTCAGGTGCGCTGAGCGTTGGACTCTCGCGGCGTGAGCGTTGGACTCTCGCGGTCAGAGGTATTTGTTGGCCAGCTCGGAGTACTCCTTCTCCAGGTCGTCGGCCAGGTAGGCGACGTAGGCCCAGGGCACCTCGTGCACGTGGTCGCGCATGCCGAGCAGGTGGCGCTTGGCCCGCGGCGCGTCGTCGGCCAGGGCGAACGCCGCCGCGAACAGGTTGTGCGCCTGCAACGCGCGCGGGTGCGGCTTGGTCGGGGTCGAGTCCCACTTGTCCGCCGCCGCGGCGATCTCCTCCCGGTGCCGGGTGAAGTACCGCATCTTCAACGTCGCGATCTTCAACGCCGACCGCGCCTGCACGGCGTCCTCGAACTGCTCCAGGAAGATCTCGAAGTGCGCCAGCGGCAGCATGGCCACCACCGGGTCGCCCGGCGGCGCGGCGTCGACGCTGCCCTGCGCGAACGCCATCATCTCCTCGGCCGACCCGCCCCACTTCGACGCCAGGATCTGCAACCGGGTCCAGTGCGCCGGGTACAGCGTCGCGCACCGCGCCACGATCTCCCGCCACACCTCGTCCTTCTGGTCGCGGTCGACCTGCAACCCGAGGCCCGCGGTCTGCAGCTGCGCCCACGGCACCGCGTCCCGCGGCAGGAGCTTGGCGGCTTCGTGCAACGGGCCGACTGCTTTGCGCAGGGTGCCGAAGAAGACCTTGAACCGGTCCTTGCCGACGCTGTCGGCCCGCCCCGAGCCGCGGATCGCCCACGCCTCCCGGATGAACGCCGTGCCGGCCAGCAGCCACAGGTCCGGGTCGGTGTTGTTCTTCGCCAGCTCCAGCAGCTCGTCGGCGTGGCCGATGGCGTGCTCGCCGAGCACCTCGACCCGCAACGCCCGCACCTCGGGCTCGTCACGGCACTCCGCGAGCACCGTGGTCGCCGCCCTCAGGTGGCCCGCGTCCATCTCCTCCGCCGCGATGTCCAGGATCGCGTCGTCGTAGGTGTGGTCCCGCACCACTTCACGGGCGAGCGCGGCAGGCCGCTTCCTCCGGAAAATCCCCACTCCAGCGACCTTACTTTCCTCCGAGCCCGAGTGGCTTAAGTCTTTCGTAGAGCCGAACAGGGCCTTTCTGCGGTTGTCCCCCAGCGTACGTGCGCGGTGGGGTGGAGGCCTCGACGGAGGGGGACATCCATGCGAGCGAGAACGGCCATCGCCGCGATCGCGGCCCTGATCGGCACGGCCCTGCCGACGTACGCGCAGGCCGAGCCGGTGCCGGAGCGGACCATCACCTGGTCGCCGTGCGCCGAGTACGAAGGCCTGGAGTGCGGCACGTTCCAGGCGCCGTTCGACTGGCGCACGCCGGACGACGGCCGCACCGTCACCATCGCGGTGAGCAGGCTCAAGGCGCGCTCCGGCCAGGCGAAGGGCGTCGTGCTGACCAACCCGGGCGGTCCGGGAGCGCCCGGCCGGGGCTTGCCGCTGCTCTACGCGGACCGCGCCAGGCTGGTGGCAGACCTGGACGTCATCGGCATCGACCCGCGCGGCACGGGCGCGAGCACGAACGCCACCTGCGGCGGGTACAGCTGGGTCGGCATCGCCGACCCGCGCGACCGCGGCCGCGCCAACACCGACCTGCTCTACGACGCCGCGCGGCTCCAGGCCACCGCGTGCCAGACCCGTTCCGGCGAGTTCGGCGAGGTGGTCAACACCGAGCAGACCGTCCACGACCTCGACCTGCTGCGCCGCCTGCTGGGCCACGAGAAGGTCAACTGGATCGGCTACTCGGGCGGCAGCTGGATGGGCGCGTACTACGCCACCTACTTCCCCGACCGGGTCGACAAGGTCGTGCTCGACTCCAACCCGGACTTCACCTCGACGTTCCAGGACATCTTCGACAACTTCGGCTACGCCGTCGAACGCCGGTTCCGGACCGACTTCCTGCCCTGGGTGGCCCGCTACGACGGCGTCTACCACCTGGGCACGACCGCGGAGCAGGTCCGCCAGGTCTACGAGACGACCCGCGCGGAGCTCGCCGCGAACCCGCTCACGCTGCCGGACGGGACCGTCGTCGACGGTTTCGCGCTCGACCTGACGCTCACCCGGGCGCAGTACAGCAAGCTGCTGTTCGCGGAGGCGGCGCAGGCCCTCGTGATGCTCCGGCAGGCCACGCGGACCGGTGCGACGGTGCTGCCCGCCCGGTACCCGGACGCGCCCAGCGCCACGCTGTACGCCGTCACGTGCAACGACACGGAGTTCCGGCACAACCGCACCACGCTGGCGCGGGAGGCGGAACGGCTGGGCGCGCGGTACCCGCTGAACGGCTACTTCCAGCGGCTCGCGCCGTGCGCGTTCTGGGACCGCCCGCCGCTGGAGCTGAAGAAGCCGACCGGCGAGGGCGTGCCGCCGGTGCTCATGGTGCAGTCGGTGCGCGACCCGGCGACGCCGGTGGAAGGCGCCCTACGCGCGCACCGCGCCTTCGAGGGCTCGCGGATGCTCACCGTGACCGACGAGGGCGACCACGGCATCTACGCCTTCGGCAACCCGTGCGTGGACGAGGTCGTGGAGGCGTTCATCGTGGACGGGAAGGTGCCGCCACGTGACCTGACCTGCCCGGGGATGCCCCTGCCCGACCCGACCGCGCCCGCCGCCGCGAACACCCGCCCCGTGGTCGGCTGGCCGCTCTAGATCCCGCCGGCCTGCCGCCTGCGCGCGGCGTAGACACCGGCCTCCGTCCGGCGGTCGAAGCCGAGCTTGTGCAGCAGCGAGGAGACGTAGTTCTTCACCGTCTTCTCGGCCAGGTACAGCCGGTTCGCGATCTGCCGGTTGGTCAGGCCCTCGGCGATCAGGTCGAGGATCCGCCGCTCCTGCGGGCTCAACGACGCGTAGCGCGGGTCCTCCACCGGTCCGCCGCGCAGCCGTTGCAGCACGGTCGCCGTCACGCCGGAGTGCAGCAGCGAACCGCCCGCGGCCAGGGTGCGGATCGCGGACACCAGGTCGTTGCCGGACACCTGCTTGAGCAGGTACCCGGCGGCGCCCGCCATGATCGCGCCGAACAGCGCCTCGTCGTCGGAGTACGAGGTCAGCATCAGGCACGCGGGCGGCGGCTGGACCGTCGAACGGATCTCCCGGCACACGGTCACGCCGTCGCCATCGGGCAGCCGCACGTCGATCACGGCCACGTCGGGCCGGTGGAACGCGGCGGCGGACACGGCGGCCGCGGCGCTCTCCGCCTCACCGACGACCTCGATGTCCGACTCGACCGCCAGCAACTGCTGCAGACCGCGCCGCACGATCTCGTGGTCGTCCACCAAAAGCACCGAGATGGACACGAGCCCTCCCTACACCGATACCAACGGGACGGACCACGTCAGCGTCACACCCCGGCCCTCGGCCGACTCGACCTGGCACGAACCGTCCCACTTCGCGGCCCGCGCCGCCATGTTCACCAGGCCGCCGGTGTGCCTGCCCCGCCCGGACGGCAGGCCGTCGCCGTCGTCGCGCACGACCAGCCGCAGGTTCGTCGCCGCCCGGTCCACCACCACTTCGACCTCGACGTTCTTCGCCGACGCGTGCCGGGCGGCGTTGGCCAGCGCCTCGCGCAGCGTGGCCAGCAGGTCCGGCCGCACGTGGTCGGGCACCACCGAGTCGATCGGACCGTCCATGCTCAGCGCGGGCTCGAAGCCGAGCAGCCTGACCGACTCCTGCACCACCTTCATCAGCTGGGCGCGCAGGTCGGCCGCGCCCGCGGGCGGTTCCTGCAGCGAGAAGATGGTGCGCCGGATCTCGCGGATCGTCTGGTCGACCTCGGTCACGAAGTCCGCCAGCCGCTGCGCCACCATCGGCTGCTCCACCAGCCCGTTCATGCTCTGCAACCCCAGGCCGAGCCCGAACAGCCGCTGCACGACCAGGTCGTGCAGGTCGCGGGCGATCCGGTCGCGGTCCTCCAGCACGGCCAGCCGCCTGCCGGCACCGGTGGCCCTGGTGAACTCCAGGATCAGCGCGGCCTGCCGGGCGAACGACTCGACCAGCGCCACGTCGGAGGCGTCGAACGCCCGCTGCCCGCGCGCCCGCGCCACCATCAGCACGCCCAGCACCCGGTCACCGGCGGCCAGCGGCACGAACACCACCGGGCCGATCCTGGTCTGGCCGGGCAGCCCGTCGAGCACCTTCGCCTTGCCGGTGTCGAACACCTCGTGCGCCGGACCGCCCTCGCCCGCCTCGCCGAACCCGCGCATCTCGCCGTCCATCACCCGCACGGCCAGCTCGCCCTGCAGGTCGGGCAGCGACAGCAGCGCGTTCACGCCGTCCGCGGCCAGCCGGGCGCGCACCGCGACCAGGCGCAGCGCGTCCCGGTCCGGGGTGCCGGTGAGCAGCGCGTTCGTCACCTCGTTGGACGCGCGCAGCCACACCTCGCGCTGCCGCGACTGCTCGTAGAGGCGGGCGTTCTCGATCGCGATGCCCGCCGCCGCGGCCACCGCGACCACCACCTCGCGGTCGGCCCGGGTGAACTCGGAGCCGTCCGCCTTGTCGCTGAGGTAGAGGTTGCCGAACACCGCGCCGCGCACGTGCACCGGCACACCGAGGAACCCCGGCCCGGACGGGTCGAACGCGGTCGCCTCGGACCCGTGCTTCTCGAAGTCGGCGTTGTGGTGGCCGTCGTCGTAGGTGAACTCCAGCAGCTGCCGGTTCGGGCCGACCACGGCCAGCGCGCCGTACCGGGCGCCGACCAGGCCGCAGGAGGACTCCACGATGCGGCGCAGCACGTCGGGCAGCGACAGGTCGCTGGTCAGCGACACCACGGCGGTCAGCAGCCTGCTCAGCCGCTCCTGCGACACGACGACCTCGGTGGTGCGGTCGGTCAGCTCGCGCAGCAGGCCGTCCAGCCGCGTCGCCGCGTTCGCGTCCGGGGTTCCGGCCACCCAGACCACCTCACGAGTCGGAGGTGTCGAGGTTAACGCCTTCTCCTAGGGGATGCGACGACCCGACAGGACTTCCAGGTCGACCACGAGGA
Source organism: Saccharothrix carnea (assembly GCF_003014735.1). Lineage (GTDB taxonomy): Bacteria > Actinomycetota > Actinomycetes > Mycobacteriales > Pseudonocardiaceae > Actinosynnema > Actinosynnema carneum. Next base: position 615,831 of record NZ_PYAX01000001.1, read on the forward strand.
AGTGGTCGCCGCGGCCGTGCCCGCGCGAGGCCAGCGGCAACTGGCGCAGCCTGGTCAGCCGCTTCTGCTCCTCGACCTCGGTGACGTGCCCGACGGCCATCACCGACCAGCCGCGGGACAGGTCGGGCGCCACGTCGTCGATCTGGAAGGCCACGATCGTGTCGCGGGCGGAGAGGGTGGCGCTGCCGTCCGGCACGCGCAGCACGACGCACTCGCCGTCGAGCACGAACACGACGGGGTGCACCACCGGCAGCGCCCTGTCGGTGTAGACCAGGCGACCGATGGCGGCCGTGCCGAGCAGCTTCAGGCATTCCTCGCGGGACAGGACCTGAAGCCCAGCGGAGTCGTACATCGCACCTCTTCGTCACCCGGTCGCTGGGATAGACGTTCGGCGCTGTGATCGTCCTTGCCTAGAGTCGGAAGTCCCGGCTTCGACGCGTCCCACCCGGATGGGGGATTTTCAGATGGACTCAATGGACGTAACGGCGTTTCTGCGCCGCCTCGGCCTGGCCGACGCCGAACCACCGAGCGTCGCGGCGTTGACCAGTCTGCACCGGGCGTTCGCGGAACGGGTGCCGTACGAGTCGGTCGACATCCAGCTCGGCCGGGTGTCCTCGCTGGACCCGCGTGACTCGGTGGCCCGCGTGCTGTCCGGCCGCGGCGGGTACTGCTTCCACCTCAACGGCGCGTTCGCCGAGTTGCTGCACGCGCTCGGCTACCGCGTGACGCGGCACCCCGGCGGCGTGCAGATGACCCCGGAGTCCGCGCCGACCATCAGCCGCAAGCACCTCGCGCTCACCGTCCGCGACCTGCCTGATTCCGACGACATCTGGCTGGTGGACGCCGGTCTGGGCGACGGCCTGCACTCGCCGTTGCCGCTGCGCGCGGGCGTCCACCGCCAGGGGCCGTTCGAGTTCGAGCTGGGACCGTCGACGGCCGCGCCCGGCGCGTGGCGGCTGCGGCACGACGTGCGCGGCAGCTTCTTCGCCATGCACTTCACGCTCGACGAGGTGGGCCTGGACCACTTCGCCGACCCGCACGTGGAGCTGTCCACGTCACCCGAGTCGGGGTTCGTGCGCACGTTCGGCGTGCTGCGGACCGACGCCGCGGGCTGGGACGTGCTGCGCGCGCTGACCCTGTCCCGGGTCGAGGCGACGACCACCAAGACCGTGCTGGACGACCGGGCCGACTGGTTCACCGCCTTGGCCGACGTCTTCGGGCTGGTCGTCGCCGACGACGACCGGGAACCGTTGTGGCGCAAGGCGGTGTCCCAGCACGAGGCGCACCTGGCCCGGACGGCGACCCCGGGCTAACCGGCGAAGTGCGGCACGAAGCCCCGGTAGAGCTGCGGGGCGTACCGCCGCAGTGCCAGGTCCAGCATCTCGGCGCCGATGTCGTCGGCCAGCTTGATCCAGTGGCCGTGCACGTTGTGCGGGATGCGGCGGTAGGTGGCCTGGAACGCCTGCGGGTCGTTCGGGACCAGGTTGAGCCACAGCGCCGGCTTGGCACCGCCGCGCGCCAGCGCCACCGCGGCCAGCTCGTACCACGGCACCGACCACGACAGGCCCTTGTCGACCCAGCGCAGGCCCTGGTGCTCCACCACGAGCCGGCGCGGCCGGGCGCTCGCCCGCCACACGCCGCCGCCGACCAGGCCGCCGAGCGCCACCACCGGTCCGACGAACATCGCCGCCAGGTGGCCGTCGGCGTAGGACAGGAACATCAGCAGGACGCCGAAGAGCGTGAGGCCGAGTTGGACGGCCAGGGCCACCCGCCGCTCGGTCCTGTTGCCGAAGGGAATCTCGATCTCGTTCATGACAACCCCACCGTGAAGCCCTCGTCCTGCACTCCGCGGTACAGGTGCGGTGCGAATCCAAGCACGGCCCGCTCGACCACCGTGATCAAGGCGGCCGCGTCGCCCAGCGGGAGCCGGTAGACGCCGTCCTGGCGGGCCAGGTGCGCCATGTCGGCGTGCCGCGCCTGGAAGGTCGGCGGGTCCGCCGGCAGCAGGTCCAGCCGGACCATGGTCTTGCGCACCACCGAGTCGGCCGGGTGGAACACGCGTTCCCGGGTCCGGGAGATCCGCACGCCGCCCAACTCGGGCCAGGCCACCGCCCACGGCGTGCCGGCCGGGTCGTCCCACCGCACGCCGGGCATCTCCAGCACGAGCTTGCGCGGCCGGGAGATCCTCTTCCAGTTGACGATCGCGCCGAGCGTGATGGCCGTGAACGCCAACCCGATGACCAGCCCGATCGTGCCGCCGACCCCTTCACCGTCCGCGTACGCCGTCACGGCGCCCACCAGTGCCGCCACCCCCAGCGCACCGGTCACCGCGCCCCCGATCAGCACGCGGCGCACGTCCCGCCTACCGATGTCGATCACCACCGGCGTCGTCATGCCCCACCCCCTCGACCAGTCGATCAGCCGCAGCGTAGGGGTCCAGGTCCCCCGCCACGACCCGTTTGGCCAGGGTTTCGAGCGCGGACGCGCCGCGCAAGCCGCCGATCCGGGAACGCAGCCGCTCCAGCGCGATGGCCTCGATCTCGCCCGCCGCCCTGGTGGCGCGGCGTCGTTCCAGCTCGCCGCGGTCGGCGAGCCACGCGTGGTGGGCGTCGATCGCGTCCACGACCTCGTCCAGCCCTTCGGCGCGGAACGCGACCGCCTTCACCACGGGTGGCCGCCACCGGCCGCCCTCCCGTTCGCGGCGGCCCAGCGAGATCATGTGCTTGAGGTCGCGCGCGGTCTGGTCGGCGCCGTCCCGGTCGGCCTTGTTGACCACGAACACGTCGGCGATCTCCAGGATGCCCGCCTTCGCGGCCTGGATGCCGTCGCCCATGCCGGGCGCGAGCAGCACCACCGTGGTGTCGGCCAGCGACACGACCTCGACCTCGGACTGGCCGACGCCGACCGTCTCGACCAGCACCACGTCGCAGCCCGCCGCGTCGAGCACGCGCAGCGCCTGCGGCGTGGCCCAGGACAGCCCGCCCAGGTGGCCGCGGGTGGCCATGGACCGGATGAACACGCCGGGGTCGGTGGCGTGCTCGCCCATCCGCACCCGGTCGCCGAGCAGCGCGCCGCCGGAGAACGGCGACGAGGGGTCCACCGCCAGCACCCCGACCCGCTTGCCGCGCCGCCGGTAGGCCGCGACCAGCGCCGACGTGGACGTGGACTTGCCGACGCCCGGAGCACCCGTCAAGCCGATGACCTGCGCGTTCCCGCAGAACGGGGCCAGCGCGCCCGCCACCTCGCGCAGCTGCGGGCTGGCGTCCTCGACCAGCGAGATGAGCCTGGCGACCGCGCGCGGCTGTCCCTCGCGCGCGCGGTCGACCAGTTCGGCTACGTCAACGGTGCGGGCCACACCTCTAGACCTTAGGCACGCGGACGATCAGGGCGTCGCCCTGACCACCGCCGCCGCACAGGGCCGCCGCGCCGACGCCGCCACCGCGGCGCTTCAGCTCCAGCGCCAGGTGCAGCGCGATCCGGGCGCCCGACATGCCGATCGGGTGGCCCAGCGCGATCGCACCGCCGTTGACGTTGACCCTGTCCTCGGCGATGCCCAGCTCACGGGTGGAGACCACGCCGACCGCGGCGAACGCCTCGTTGATCTCGACCAGGTCCAGGTCGGCCGGGTCGATGCCCTCCTTGGCGCACGCGGCCTTGATCGCGTTCGCGGGCTGCTCGTGCAGGCTGGCGTCCGGACCGGCGACCACGCCGTGCGCGCCGATCTCGGCCAGCCAGGTCAGGCCGAGCTCCTCGGCCTTGGCCTTGCTCATCACGACCACGGCCGCCGCGCCGTCGGAGATCTGCGACGCCGAGCCCGCGGTGATCGTGCCGTCGGAGGCGAACGCCGGGCGCAGCTTGGCCAGCGTCTCCACGGTGGTGTCGCCGCGCACACCTTCGTCCTCGGCGAACAGCACCGGGTCGCCCTTGCGCTGCGGGATGGCGACGGGCGCGATCTCCTCGCCGAAGATCCCGTTCTCCGCCGCCTTGGCGGCCAGCTGGTGCGAGCGGGCGGAGAACGCGTCCTGCTCCTCGCGGGTCACGCCGTAGCGGGCGTTGAACTTCTCCGTGGAGGCACCCATCGCCACCTGGTCGAACGCGCAGAACAGGCCGTCGTGGGCCATGTGGTCGACCATCGAGACGTCGCCGTACTTGAACCCGCCGCGCGACTTCGGCAGCAGGTGCGGCGCCTGGGTCATCGACTCCTGGCCGCCCGCCACCACGATGTCGAACTCGCCGGCGCGGATGAGCTGGTCGGCCAGCGCGATCGCGTCGATGCCGGACAGGCACACCTTGTTGATCGTCAGCGCGGGCACGGTCATCGGGATGCCCGCGTCCACCGCGGCCTGCCGCGCCGGGATCTGGCCCGCGCCGGCGGTCAGCACCTGGCCCATGATCACGTACTGCACCTGCTCGGGCGCGACACCGGCCCGCTCCAGGGCCGCCTTGATCGCGACGCCACCGAGCTGGGCGCCGGAGAAGTCCTTCAACGATCCGAGCAGTCGCCCCATCGGGGTACGGGCCCCGGCGACGATGACGGAACCGGACACAGCAGCCTCCACAGCGGGTGTAAGCGGTTGTTAACACGCCACGATACCCACGGTTACCGCAGAGTAGCCGTGTGAGGCGTCGCACAGCGGGACCTGCACCGATTCGGCCACTAGCCTGCGAGGCATGGAAGAACTCCGCGGATTCGTCACCGCCATCGACCACGTCGGCATCGCCGTGCCCGACCTGGACGCCGCGATCGCGTTCCACCGCGAGCACTTCGGCCTGGAGGTAGCGCACGAGGAGGTCAACGAGGAGCAGGGCGTGCGCGAGGCGATGCTGCGCGCTCCGGGCGACGACGGCACGGGCGCCGCCGTGCAGCTGCTCGCGCCGCTGACCCCGGAGTCCACCATCGCGAAGTTCATCGGCCGGTCCGGGCCGGGGTTGCAGCAGCTGGCCTACCGGGTGTCCGATGTGGACGCGGCGGCGGACGCGCTGCGCGCCAAGGGCTTGCGGATGCTGTACGAGCAGGCGCGGCGCGGCACGTCGGACAGCCGGGTCAACTTCGTGCACCCGAAGGACGCCGGGGGCGTGCTGGTGGAGCTGGTGGAGCCCGCACGGCACTAGGGCCGCTCCAGGGCGGCGGCCACGAACGACAGCTCCAGGTCCATCCGGTCGTCGCCCGGCGCGTGCCTGGCCACCGAGTGCCGGTAGCTGACCGCGAGCGCGAGCAGCGCGGAGGCGCTGTCCACGTCCTTCGCGGCCACCGCCGCCCCACCGGCGGCGATGATCACGTTGCGGATCTGCCGCACCACCGACTCGTACCGCTCGTGCAGCGCGTCGCGGACCGCCTTGTGCGTGTCCGCCTCGCGCCACAGCAGGTGGCTGAGCAGCGGTGACGCGTTGAGCCTGGCGTCCAGCGCGGCGACGAGCCTGCGCAGGCTCTCCGCGATGTCGCCGACGACCACGACCCGGCGCGCGTCGACGTTGCCGTCCGGCAGGCGCTGCACGAGGGCCGCCAGCAGGTCGGTCTTGCGGCGGAAGTAGTAGTGCACGAGCCCCTTGGGCACGGCGGCCCGTTCGGCGATGCGCGAGGTCGGCGTCGCGTCGAAACCCGACTCGGCGAACAACTCCTCGGCCGCTTGCAGGATCCGTTCCCGGGCCGACGAGTCCTCTGCCAACGCACCCTCCCCGTTGATCGGGCCCACGGCGGCTCGCCGTGGGCCCGGTGTTCCGTCACTCTCAGGCGGTGCCGGCCACCCGGCCGCCGTGCGCCGCGTTCGCCAGCGGGACCGCCATGGCGCCCGCCGCGACGGTCAGCACGCCGCCGATCCACGAGATCCACGACGCCGCCATCAGATCGCTGTAGCCCATCACCCACGGGGAGATGAACAGCAGCGCGCCCAGGACCATCTGGAACCACTCGCCGTACACCATCCCGGGCATCGCGAGCGACGCGAGGCCGTCGATGGCGATCAGGGCGCCGAGCACGATCATCGTCCACATGGCCCCGGTGGTCGTCTCCACCACCAGGGGCGAGAGCAGCACCAGGACACCGATGACGACCTCGGCCCAGTCCTGCCACCTGGTCCACGCCTTTGCCATGACTCGTACCTCCGTCCCCGTCGATCGGACGTCTTCGATGGTCTGCTTGATTGGCCGCCCGGTCAAGATGAACCGATCGGGCGAAAACCCAGTGCGGTGGCTCACAGCTCCGGTTCTGAATCGGTTACCCGTGGGTAACCTCCGGCCACCTGCGTGGACCTCTAGAGCCCGCCACACCGACCATCCCCCAAGCCCCCATTGGGAGGGAACGCCGTGCAGAAGATCCTCGACGCGATCCTCGCGGACGAACTGGACGCGATCGGATCACTGGACGTACCGGAGAGTTACCGGGGCGTGACGGTGCACGCCGACGAGGTCAAGATGTTCGAGGGTCTCGCGACCAAGGACAAGGACCCCCGCAAGTCGTTGCACGTGGACGAGATCGCCACGCCGGAGCTCGGACCGGGCGAGGCGCTGGTGGCCGTGATGGCCAGCGCCATCAACTACAACACGGTGTGGACCTCGATCTTCGAGCCGCTGTCGACGTTCGCGTTCCTGAAGAAGTACGGCGGCCGGCACGACCAGCCGTTCCACGTGGTCGGCTCGGACCTCGCGGGCGTGGTGCTGCGCACCGGGCCCGGCGTGAACACGTGGAAGCCCGGCGACCGGGTCGTCGCGCACTGCCTCGACGTGCAGCTGGAGCACCCGGACGGGCACAGCGACACCATGCTCGACCCCGAGCAGCGGATCTGGGGCTTCGAGACCAACTACGGCGGCCTCGCCGAGATCGCGCTGGTCAAGGCCAACCAGCTGATGCCGATGCCCGCCCACCTGACGTGGGAGGAGGCGGCGTCACCCGGTCTGGTGAACTCGACCGCCTACCGGCAGCTCGTGTCGGCCAACGGCGCGAACATGAAGCAGGGCGACACCGTGCTGATCTGGGGTGCGTCCGGCGGCCTCGGCTCGTACGCGACCCAGTTCGCGCTGAACGGCGGCGCGACCCCGATCTGCGTCGTGTCGTCGCCGGAGAAGGCCGAGATCTGCCGCCGGATGGGCGCCGAGCTGATCATCGACCGCAGCGCCGAGGGCTACCGGTTCTGGAAGGACGAGCACGAGCAGGACGTGCGCGAGTGGAAGCGGCTCGGCGCGAAGATCCGCGAGCTGACCGGCGGCGACGACCCGGACATCGTGTTCGAGCACCCGGGCCGGGAGACGTTCGGCGCGTCGGTGTACGTGGCGCGCAAGGGCGGCACGATCGTGACGTGCGCGTCCACCAGCGGGTACATGCACCAGTACGACAACCGGTACCTGTGGATGCACCTCAAGCGGATCGTCGGCTCCCACTTCGCGAACTACCGGGAGGCGTGGGAGGCCAACCGGTTGGTCGCCAAGGGGAAGATCCACCCGACACTGTCCAAGGTGTACTCGATGGAGGACACCGGGCAGGCCGCGCACGACGTGCACCGCAACGCCCACCAGGGCAAGGTCGGCGTGCTGACGCTGGCGCCCGAGGAGGGGCTCGGCGTGCGCGACCACGAGCTGCGGGCCGCGCACCTGGACAAGATCAACCGTTTCCGGGGCGTCTAAAGCGAAATCACTCCCGATGTGCGGCGCTCGGGTGACCGCCGCACATCGGGAGCGGGTAGCGTGAGCGGCATGGGCCTCGCCGACGACCGTGACCTCGTCCCCCTGGGATCCGGCTTCGACATCGTCAAGCGCGGGTACGACCGCGCCCAGGTCGAGGACCACCTGGAACGCCTCGACTCCGACCTGCGCCTGCTCGCGGCCGACCGGGACGCGGCGGTGTCGCAGACCAACGACCTGGCCCGGCAGCTCGAAGCGGCCCGGTCCGAGATCGCCGAGCTGCGCGGCCAGGTGGAGCGGCTGTCGCTGCCGCCGACCACGTTGGAGGGCCTGAGCGAGCGGTTGCAGCGGATGCTGCGGCTCGCGCAGGACGAGGCGAACGAGATCAAGGCGCGGGCCGAGGCCGAGGGCGGGCACATCCGCGCCAAGGCCGAGGCCGACGCGGGGGTGCTGCGCACCCGGTACGAGAAGCTGATCGCCGAGCTGGACCAGCGCCGCGCCGAGATGGAGGCCGAGCACCGGGGCGTGCTGGAGACCGCGCGCGCCGAGGCCGAGCGGGTGGTGGGCGAGGCGCGGGCCGAGGCGGCGCGGTTGGACGAGGAGTCGCTGCAGCGCCGCACCACGGTCGAAGAGGACTTCGAGATCGCGATGGCGGCCCGGCGGGTCGAGTCGATGAAGACGCTGGCCGAGCAGGAGGCGTCGTCGAAGGCCGAGGCCGAGCGCCGGCTGCGCGAGGCGGCCGAGGAAGCGGCGCGCGTGCGTGCCCAGATCCAGCAGGAGCAGGCCGCGTCGAACGCCGAGGCGCAGCGGTTGGTGCGCGAGGCGACGGAGGAGGCCAACCGCCGCCGGCACGACTCGATCAGCGAGGCCACGGCGCGCGTGCAGGAGGCGACCGACGAGGCGAACCGGCGGGTGCGCGAGGCGACGGAGGAAGCGAACCGCCGCGTCACCCAGGCGACCCAGAAGGTGGACGCCCTCCGCCAGCTCCGCAACCGCCTGTCCCAGCAACTGCACGCCGTCAGCTCCGCTCTGCACGACGTGACCCCACTGCTGGACCCGCTGGAGGAGGAACGCCCGAAGCCTCCTGCCCCCACCGCTGCGGAACCCGCCCCGACCTCGGCCTCCCCAGTCTCTTCCACCTCCACCGTCTCTTCAGCCTCCACGGGCGCCACCGCCGCGAAGCCGCAGTCTCCGCCCACCCAGGGCTCCACCGACCCGGCTCCCGCGGACTCGGCGAAGCCCTCCCCGGACGGCCCGACCCAGAAGATCGCCCGCCCGAAACCCCAAACCACCAAGCGCTAACTCGCGTGTCCCACCTCCAGAACACGTGAGTCGTACGTTCGCGTCGCGTGAGTCGTACGTTCAGGACCCCTGAATTCAACACTCAGGACAGGCGGTCAGACCCCGGCACGCCGTCGCCAGTCGAGCACGGCGGCGGCGAACGCGTCCGGTGCCTCCAGCGGCGTCAGGTGGCCAACGCCCGGCAGCTCGACGTACTCGCCCTGCCGCAGCATCCCGGCCAGCTCACGGGCCAACGCGGGCGGCGTGAGCGCATCGTGCTCCCCGACCAGCACCAACGCCGGCACGTCGACCTCCGCCAGCACGTCGGCCGAGTCCGGCCGCGCGGCCATCGCCCGCTGCGCCCACACCACCTCCGCCGGGTCCTGGTCGAGGATCAACTCCCGCACCCGCCCGACCACGGCCTCGTCCGGCGCGGGCCCGAGCAGCCCGCTCACGACGGTGTCCGGCACCCAGCCGAGGCCTTCCGCCTCCACCCGTGCGGCCATCGCCAGCCGGTTCGCCCGCGCCTCGTCGGTGTCGGCACCGGCACGCGTGTCGGCCAGCACGAGCCCGGCCACCCTGGACGGGTCGCGCCGCAGCACGGCCATCGCCACGTACCCGCCCATGGAGCACCCGCCGAGCACCGCCCGCTCGACCCCGCGCTCGTCGAGCAGCCGCAGCACGTCGTCCGCCACAGCCACCAGATCGGGTGAACGATCGGCGCCACGCTGATCCGGCGTGATCGGTTTCAGCAGGTCACGGACCCCGTCCCACATCCGTGAGTCGAACGGGAAGGCGTGCAGCAGGACGAGCGGAGCAGGTTCCATACCCGGAATTGTCGGACCCCCCGGTTAGCTTCGTCGCATGACCTCCACCCCGGAACCGGACGAGCTGCGGACCGACCGCCTCCTGCTCAGGCGCGTCGGCCCGGGTGACGTGCGCGCGGCCATCGCGGTGCTGTCCGATCCGGAGGCGAACCGCTTCAACCCGGCGGGGCCACCGTCCGCGGAGCAGGCGGCGAAGATGCTGGCCGAGTGGCAGCTCCACTGGGCGCGTGACGGCATCGGGTACTGGGCCGTGGAACTGCCGGAGACCGGGGAGGTCATCGGCTTCGGCGGCCTGCGCCACCACGACCTGGACGGCGAACCGACGTTCAACCTGTTCTACCGGTTCCGTCCCCGGCACTGGGGGCGCGGCTACGCACCGGAGATGGCACGCGCGGCCATCGACTGGGCGCGCCGCGTCCGGCCGGACCGCCCGGTCACGATCAGCACCGACCCCGACAACGCGCCCTCCCGGCGCGTCGCGGAGAAGCTGGGCTTCGCGCACGTGGGCGAGAGCAGGACCGACGTGGGTCCGGTGCTGATCTGGCGGCCTCAGGAGGTCACGATGGTCACCTGATGCTGCTCGTGGGGGCCGGACCAGGTGCGCGGCAACGGCGTGGGCACCTCGGGCACGGCCGCGGACACGATCGCGTCCAGCACCTCTTCGGCCTGCCCGACCATGAGGTGCTTGGCGCCGGGGAAGTCGATGACGTCCGCGGTCGGGATGCCCTCGCCGAACCGCCGCCTGGCCTCGGCCGGTGGCAGGTAGGTGTCGAACTCGGGCACCAGGCACACCACCGGCTTGCCCGCACGCGCCCACGTCCGCAAGTGCTCGTCCTTGCTCCACCGCAGAGGAGGTGAGATCAACACGGCGCCTTGGACCATCGGCTCGCACCCGTGCATCAGGGCGAGGTCGGTGCCGAAGGACCAGCCGACGAGCCACACCGAGGGCAGCCCACGTTCGGCAGTGAACGCCAGGGCGGCAGCCACATCCAGCCGCTCGCCCACGGCGTGGTCGAACTCGCCCTCACTGCGCCCGGCCGCACTGACCGTGCCCCTGGTGTTGAACCGCAACACCGCCAGCCCGGCCAACGCGGGCAACCGCCAAGCCGCCTTGCGGTAGAGGTGGGAGTCCATCATCCCGCCGTGCGTCGGCAAGGGGTGCAGCAACACCAAGGTGGCCAACGGCTCCCGGTCCACAGGCAACGCCAACTCCCCAACCAACGCCAACCCATCCACCGTCCGCAACGTCACGGCTTCCCGACGCGCCGGGAGCACGGTGCCAGCCTTGATCGGAACTCCACCCACCACAACATCGTCCCACCGCCCAACCCGACCACACTGCACCCGCCCACTCGGGCCGGGCGGCTCGGCACCCACCGACTCAGGGCCCACCCACTCGGGCCAGCGAATCGGCGCCGGGCGAATTGCCGCCGGGCGACTCGGCACCCACCAACTCGGCGTCGGCTGACTCGACGCGCATCGACTCGGGGGCCAGCCGCTCGGGGCTGGCGGCTCGGCGATCGGCGAGAGCCGGTCAACGCAGCCGCAGGTTCCGACCTCGTGCGCCCAAGGGAATGTGCACTCGCACCCCGGCGGGCGGTCGCCCACACCTGGGGCCCGCCGACCGGACCGGCGGGTGTCCACACCTGCGGCCCACCGACCAGGCCAGCGGCACGCCGCACGTGCAGCTCACCGCCGGACCGGCGGCATGCCACCCTCTCGGCTTCGCGGGTGGTGGCGCGCTTCGGCGAACCCGAGCGGTGTTGCGGGGCTTGTCGGGCGGGTAGGCCGGACCTCCCACCGATCCGGCGGGCTCGGCTATGGGCTGGCGGCTGTCGGTCCGCGGGTACGGAGCGTTACCAGCGGCGGGTGGTGGGGCCGCGGCGGCCTCTCGACGACCAGCAGGCCTGGTGCCAGTGGCGGCGGTCTTCTACTGAGCCGTAGTCGGCGGCGGGCCAGGCTACGACGTGTGGGGTGCCGGGGCGGATCTCGTGGTCGCAGCCCGGGCATCGGTAGGTCTTGGTGGTGGCGTTGCCGGAGACGGTGCGCACCAGCCACTCGCCGTCCGGGGCGCTCTCGGCCCGTGCCCAGCCGTGCCCACCGATGGGTGAGGGCTCGTCCGGGCGTTGCGGGCGGTTACGGCGTGGCACGAGGCACGAGGGTATCCGGGCTCGCCCTGGGTGATCGCCTACGGTCCACTGGGTGAGCAAGTGGCAACGGGTCGTATTGACCCTTCTCCTGATGACCGAAGTGGCCGTAACACTGCTGCCGGTGGTGCGCGGGCTGCTGGTCGAGCCGTCGCCGCCGGACGTCGTGCCTGGTGGCGAGGTGCGGCCTGAGCTCCAGGAGGCCGATGTGCCGGTCGGCCAGCCGCGTGGGCTCCGGCAGGGCGTGCTGCTCGGCACGACGATGTTGATGCTGGTCACCGCACTGTCGGCGTTGGCGCCGGTGTGGTTGCGGCCCAGTTCGCGGATGTGGGTGGCCACGTTCACCGGTACCCACCTGGCCGCCGCCGGTCTGGGCTGGGTGCACGGCCTGCCGTTGTTGACGTTGCTCGCCGCGGTGTCAGCAGTTGGGGTGCCCTTGCTGGTGCTGGCGCCCTCGCGCCGGGGACAATGAGCGACGTGCCAACCTACGAATTCCGCTGCAAGGCGTGCGGGTCGACCTTCGACGTGAAGCGGTCGATGGACGACGCCTCCGCGCCCGCGCCGTGCCCGAACGGCCACGACGACACCGTCAAGCTGCTCTCCATGGCCGGTCTGAGCGGCAAAGCCAACGCGCCCGCCGGAGGCGGCGGCGGTGGCGGATGCTGCGGCGGCGGCTGCTGCAGCTGACCCCACCCAACGGCGACTGACAGGCCCAAGCCGAAGCCACAGCCAGCGACGACCCGCCGCAAGAACGATCCGGTCACGCAGTCGGTCCTGGCTCCGGGCTGAAGGCGGTCGGCGCCGGGCCGAACGCCGCTGCCCGCCACCGTCGCCCGCCACCGTCGACCTGTGCCGAATGGGCCAAAACCCGGCGGCGGCAGGGCGGCGGGCGGCGGGACCGCACCTGCGCGAGTGGGCGCGGTTCGCGGCAGCGCGGCGAGCGGGTTGTCGAGCGGGTCAGCTGGCCGGTTCCTTCTCCAGCAGCAGCTGGGCCACCTTCTTGCCCTGGTCGCAGATGGCGCCGAAGCGGGCCGAGCCGTCGATCACGATGATCCCGATGCCGCCACCGGCGTAGTCCATCACCAGCACGCACGACGGCTGCACGGACGTGTCCGTGGTCCGGTCGAAGTAGGTCACCTTCCGGTCACCCAGGTCGAACTCGCCGTTGCTCTGCTCCAGCGTGATCGCGCGCCCCTCGCGGAACCGCAGGGTCACGCCCACGTCCAGCGAGCCGACCGACGTCTGCCACTTGCACGACTGGTCGAACGCCGTGTCGTAGCCGGTCTCGGTGGGCTCGGCCTCCTTGTCCGGCACGTCGTAGGGCAGGTCCTTCCACCCGATCAACGCGCAGATGTCACCGACGTCCCCGGTCGGCTCGCGGGACGGGTCCGCGGAGCCGGTCGGGGTGGGCTTGGCCGACGTGAACGGCGGGTCGACGTCGAGCACCTGCTCCGCCACCGGGGTGCCGTTGACCGTGTACGCGCAGGCGCTCGTCAGACCGAACGCCGCCACCAGGAGCGAGATCACCACACGCCGCATGGTGACCACGATGCCAAACGCCGAAACCCGCCACGCCATCAGCCCGCACAACGCGTCGCTCAGGCCGCGTAGTCGCGGAAGCCCTTGCCGGTCTTGCGACCCAACCGCCCGGCCTTCACCAGGTGCTCCAGCAGCGGCGCGGGGGCGAAGCCCGCCTCGCGGAACTCCAGGTACAGGGTCCGCTCGATGGCCAGCGACACGTCCAGCCCCACCACGTCCAGCAGCTCGAACGGCCCCATCGGCAACGAGCAGCCGACCTTCATCGCGTTGTCGATGTCGTCGGCCGACGCGTAGTGGGCCTCGAGCATCTTGACCGCGTCGTTCAGGTACGGGAACAGCAGCGCGTTGACGATGAACCCGGCGCGGTCGCCGCAGTGCACCGGCACCTTGCCCAGGTCGAGGCACACCCGGCGGGCGGTGGCGACGACATCGGCCGAGGTCGAGATCGTCTCCACGACCTCGACCAACTTCATCACCTGCGCCGGGTTGAAGAAGTGCAGGCCGACCACGTCACCGGGTCGCGCGGTCGCGGCGGCGCACTCGATCACCGGCAGCGAGGACGTCGTGGTCGCCAGCACGGCACCCGGCTTGCACACCTCGTCCAGCGCCTCGAACACCGCCTTCTTGATCGACAGCTCCTCGGCCACCGCCTCGACCACGAGGTCGCAGTCGGCCAGGTCCGCGAAGTCAACGACCGGCGACACGCGGGCCAGCGCGGCGTCCCGGTCCGCCTCCGACAACTTGCCGCGCGAGACCGCCTTCTCCAACGACTTGCGCACCTTGCCCACCGCCGCGGCGGCCTTCTCCTCCGAACGCGCCCTCAGCACCACGTCGTACCCGCGCTTGGCGAACACCTCCACGATCCCCGTGGCCATGGTGCCGGTGCCGATCACGCCGACCCGCTGCACCTCGCGCGCCGCCTCACCGTCCGCCGAGGCGACCGGTGTCAGCACGTCCGGCACGACGACCGGCGAGTCCGGCCCGTCGTAGGTGTAGAAACCGCGCCCGCTCTTGCGCCCCAGCAACCCCGCCGTGATCATCTGCTTCAGCAGCGGCGCCGGCGCGTGCAGCCTGTTGCGCGACTGGTGGTACATCGTATCCAGGATCTCGTACGCGGTATCCAATCCGATGAGGTCGAGCACCGCCAACGGCCCCATCGGGTAGCCGCACCCGTACCGCATGGCCGCGTCGAGGTCTTCCCTTGTCGCGTAACGGGTTTCGTACATCCGCACCGCGTGGTTGAGGTACCCGAACAGCAGCGCGTTGGCGATGAACCCCGCCCGGTCGCCGATCACGACCGGCGTCTTGCCCAACCCCTCGGCGAACGCCACCACGTCGGTCACCACGTCCGGTTCCGTGACGACCGTGCGGATCACCTCGACCAGCTTCAACACCGGCGCGGGGTTGAAGAAGTGCATCCCGACGACCTTGCCCGGCCGTCCGGTGTGGACACCGATCTCGGTGATCGACAGCGACGACGTGTTCGACGCGAACACCGTGTCCGGGCCGCAGATCCGGTCCAGTTCGGCGAACACCGCCGCCTTCAGCTCGATCCGCTCCGGCACCGCCTCGACGACCAGGTCGACGTCCGCCAACGCGTCCAACGAGGTCGCGTACGTGATGCGGGCCAACGTGGCGTCACGCTCGTCGGCCGACAGCTTGCCGCCCGCCACCGCGCGGTCCGTCGAGTGGTCCAGGTGGCCGCGTCCGCGGGCCAGGCCCGCCTCGTCCACGTCGACCGCCACCACAGTGATGCCGGTCCGGGCGAGGACTTCGGCGATACCGGCGCCCATCGTGCCGAGACCGACGACTCCGACCGTGCTGAACTGGCGCGTCACTGCTTACCTCCCACTCACCGGAGTGGCTACCGGACGGTAACTTGACGCGACTATCCCACGGCCGTCACGCGGCGTTCGCGTGAGCTTCACCATCGGTATCGAGCAAGTAATCGGTCCAGGGGGGTCTCAACAGCTCATTCGTCGAACTGCCGCGCGACCAGTTCCTCCACCCTCCGCACGGCCTCCGCCGCGTCCGCGCCCGAAGCCTCCACCTCGACCCGCGCACCACCGGGCGCACCGAGTCCCATCAACGCCAACACGCTCCTGGCGTCCGCCGCCTCGTCGCCGTACCGCACCACCACCGACGCGTCCAACGAGTCCAACGCCCGCACCACCAACGCCGCCGGACGGGCGTGCAGCCCCACCGAGTTCGTCAACTCCACCTCGGCCCGCACCACCTCCCCGGCGGCCACCGGGGCAGGCGCGGCGGACCCGGCCGACGACGCCGCCGCGGCCACCTCCGCCAACCCCGCCCCGCCCTGCGCCCGCACCGCCGCCGCCACCGCGCCCTCGACCAGCGGCGCGTCCACCACGAGCACCGTCCCCTCGGCCTCCTCGGCGGCCATGTCGGCCACCATCTTCGCGCTGCCGAGGTCGAACAGGACCACCACGCCCGCACCGGAATCGGCCCGCGCGATGGCCTCGCCGACCGCCACGTAGTCCGTGCCCAGCCCGCCGTCCCCGTCACCGCCGGACGGCACGATCGCCACCGATGGCGCCATCTGCCCGGCCAGCTCCGCCACCCCATCGGCCAACTGCCGGCTGTGCGACACCACGACGAGCCCGATCACCGCGCCCTCCCGGCCAACGTCCGCAGCAGCAACGCCGTCGACCGCGCGCCCGGATCCAGGTGCCCCGCACTGCGCTCACCCAGGTACGACGCCCGCCCCTTGCGCGCCACCATCGGCACCGTCGAGTCGGCACCCATCTCCGCCGCGTCGGCCGCCGCGCCCAACACCTCCGCCACCCCACCTCCGGTGACCGCCACCGACTCCGCCGCCGCCACCGCGGGTGTCAACGCGTCCACCATCGTCTTGTCGCCCAAGGCCGCCTTGCCCCGCGCCACCACCCCGTCCAACGCCGCCCGCAACGCCGCCGCCACCGCGGGCCCGTCCAAATCCGCCACGTCACCCACCGACGTCGCCGCACGCAGGAACGCCGTCCCGTACAACGGCCCGGCCGCACCACCCACCGTCGAGATCAACGTCGTGGCCGCCAACCTCAACACCCCGCCGGGGGACGACGGCACTTCGTCCAACTTGGACACCAGCGCCGTGAAGCCACGCGCCATGTTCTCGCCGTGGTCGCCGTCACCGATCTCGCGGTCCAGCCGGATCAGCTCCTCGCGGTGCTCGACCACGACCGCCGCCACCGCCCGCAACGCCTCCGCGACCGACTCCGCCGTGCACGCCATCAGACGCCCCACCGCAGCGCCGGGGTGTGCACGGGCGCGTCCCACAGTTCGAGCATCTCGTCGTCCAGCTTCAGCAACGTCAAGCTCATCCCCTGCATCTCCAGGCTGGTGATGTACGGCCCGACCAACCGCCGTTCCACGACCACACCGCGCTCCACCAACAACCGTTCCGCGATCCCGTGCGCCAAGTACAGCTCGATCAACGGCGTCCCGCCCATCGAGTTGGTGAACAGCAGGACCCGGTCACCTTCCTGGAACGGCAGGTCCTCCAGCACCGGGTCGAGCAACGCCGCCACCATCTCCTCGGCGGACCCGACCGGCACCCGCCGACGCCCCGGTTCGCCGTGGATGCCGATGCCCAGCTCCATCTCGTCGTCGGCCAGCGTGAACGACGGCTCGCCCGCGTGCGGCACCGTGCACGCCGTCAACGCCAACCCCATCGACCGAACCCGCGCGACGACCCGCCGTGCCAACGCCTCACACCCGTCGAGGTCGACACCCCGTTCGGCAGCCGCGCCGACGATCTTCTCCAGCAGCACCGTGCCGCCGACACCGCGCCGCCCCGCAGTGAACAACGAGTCCTTCACCGCCACGTCGTCGTCGATGACGACCGTCCGCACGTCCACGCCGTCAGCCGCCGCCAACTCGCCCGCGGTCTCGAAGTTGAGCACGTCACCCGTGTAGTTCTTCACGATCAACAACGCGCCTGCGCCACCGTCGGTCCGCGCCACCGCCGCTGCCACCTGATCGGGTGTCGGCGACGTGAACACCGCGCCGGGACAGGCCGCGTCGAGCATCCCCCGCCCGACGAACCCGCCGTGCAACGGCTCGTGCCCGGACCCGCCGCCCGAGATGACGGCCACCTTCCGCGGCACCGGCGCGTCCGCCCGCACCACCACCGCCGGGTCGTACCGGACCTCCAGCAGGTCGGCGTGCGCGAGCGCCATCCCGCGCAACGCGTCGACCACCACGGTCGCCGGATCGTTGATGATCTTCTTCACGGGTGGACCTCCCGATCGACGCTGATCACCCCATTACTACTCCACCGCACGCGGCCCCGAAAGCGGAACCTACGGTGAGGGAATCCTAAGAACAGCAGGTCAGTGACCTGCAGTAGCGGAGGAACCCCGCAGCGTCGAACACCACGATCGCGGCCCCGCCAGCAGCCACCCTCACCAACTAAAAACGGACCCACATAGGACAGCCCGCCGCAAAGGCCCTCAAACCCACGCGCCCACGACGGACCCGCCACCCAACCGCAAAAGGCCCGATTTTACCTGGGGTTCGGGTGCTTCAGGCTGGTCGAAGCCGGGCAGGCTTGGCGGGCGCTTCATCCGCCGGGCCTGCCCGGCTTTGGCCTGCCTGGAGTACCCGTAAGGGGCCCCATGTCAAATCGAGCCTGCCCCAACCACCGAGCCGCCCTGAACGTTGAATTCAGGTCTCCTGAACGTTGAACTCACACGCCCTGAACGTTGGACTCTCGCGCCCCGAACGTTGGACTCTCGCGTTCGGAACGTAGGACACGCCGGTCAGCGGCCGTAGAGGACGCGGACCAGGCGAACCACGTGCCGGATCGTGCGGGAACCGCGGTCATACGTCATCGGGTTCAGCAACGCCCCGAACCGCTTCCGAGTCACCGAGTGCGCGTAAGCGAACTCCCGCAACCCGTCCTCCCCGTGGATCCGCCCGAACCCCGAATCCCCGACCCCGCCGAACGGCAACCCGGGCACGGACGCGTACGCCAGCACGGAGTTGACCGACACCATCCCGCACCGCAGCTTGTCCGCCAGCTCCTCACCCCGGTTGCGCGAGTACACCGACGCACCCAACCCGAAAGCCGACGAGTTCGCCCGCCGCACCGCCTCGTCCGCGTCGGCCACCCGGGTGACCACCAGCGTGGGCCCGAACGTCTCCTCGGTCACCGCCGTCGACTCGTCCGGCACGTCCACCAGCACCACGGGCTCGACGTACGGCGGCCGGATCGACTCCAGCCCACCGACCACCGCCCGCCCACCGCGCTCCAGCGCGTCCGCGACGTGCGACTGGATCACGTCGACCTGCTTGGGCATGGTGATCGGCCCGAAGTGCGCGTCCGCCTCACCACCCGGCCGCAGCTTCTTCGCCTTCTCCACCACCAGCGCGAGGAACTCGTCGTACACCGCGTCCGCCACGTACACCCGCTCCACCCCGGCGCACGTCTGCCCGGAGTTGAAGATCCCGCCCCACACCGCGCCGTCCGCCGCCGCCCGCACGTCGGCGTCCTCCGCCACGATCAGCGGGTCCTTGCCGCCGCACTCCACCAGCACCGGCGTCAACGACGCGGCGCACGCGGCCATCACCTTCTTGCCCGTCGCCGTCGACCCGGTGAACGCCAGCTTGTCCACCCCGGACGTGCACAGCGCCGCACCGGTCTCGCCGAACCCGGTCACCACCTGCAGCACCGGGAACTCCGGCACGACCTCGCCGAGCGTGGCCGCCAGGAACACCCCGACCCCCGGCGTGAACTCCGAAGGCTTGAACACCACCGCGTTCCCCGCCGCCAACGCGTACGCGATGGAACCCATCGGGGTGAACGCCGGGTAGTTCCACGGCCCGATGACCCCGACCACGCCCAGCGGCCGGTACTCCAGCGTCGCCGCGTGGTTGTACATGAGCATCCCGGGCGAGACCTTGCGCTTGCCCAGCACCTTCGGCGCGTGCTTGGCCGCCCAGTGCAGGTGGTCGATGACCAGCGCCAGCTCGGTCCGCGCGTCGTCGGCCGACTTGCCGGTCTCGGCGCTGATCAGCACCTGGAACTCGTCCAGCCGCTTGAGCAGCACCTTGCGCCACGCGTCCAGCCGCGCCCGCCTGCCGTCGAACCCCAGTTCCGCCCAGAACACCGCGGCGTCCCGCGCTGCCCGCACGGCCTCGCGGACGTCCTCCTCGGAGGCCACCACGTGGTGGCCGATGACCTCGCCCGTGCGGGGGTCGAGCGACGCGAACCGCCGCTGCCCGTCGTCGGCCCGCGCCGGAGTGGTGGGAGCGGTCTGCGTCATCGGGCCCTCCAAGCACAAGCACGAACGCGGGTGTTACTCGACAGTAACGGGTAACGGGGGGTGATGTCAGCCCCCGTTCAGCCCTTCGGGATCTTGCCGACGACCGACTTGGCGAAGGCCACGGCGGTCGCGCAGCGGTCGAACTCGGACGCCTTCGGGCCGGCCGACTTGACCTCGACGACCTCGCCCTCGTTGTCCGCGCCCTCCAGCTGCACCCACGTGACCTCGCAGGACGGGAACGCCGTGCTGGTGGACACCTGGTAGCCGACCACGCCGCCGCCCAGGTCGACCTCGGTCTGCTTGTCGTCGAACTCGCGGTCGTCGGGGATGTAGGTCTCGCGGAACGCCAGCGTCAGCTCGCGGTCGTCGCCGACCCAGGAGCAGTGGTGCAACCCGTACGGGTACACACGGTAACCGGCACCCGCGCCCGCGTCGACCGCCGCCTTCTCCGGCAGGGCGCACGGGTCGAGGGTGATCAGCGAGCCCTTGGCGGCCGTGCGGGTCGCCGCGCGGTCCTTGATCTGCGTCACCACCGACTCGGCCATCTCGCGGCCCGGCGCGCACGCGTCACCGTCCTCGTACCCGATCTGCACGGTGAGGCCCAGGCCCGGCTCCTCCTGCGTGATCACCGAGACGAAGCACGCGCTGTTCTCCAGCACCTGCTCGTAGCTGCGCAGGCCGGCGAGCTGCTTGTCCGCGTTCTTCAGCTCGGTGGTCATGGTCTGGCCGATCTCGACCGTGACCGCGAGGTCCTTGCCGTTCTTGTCCTTCATGAAGTTCGAGCACCGGCTGAACCCGCTGCGCGACCGGTCGCCGGGCGTGCCGAACCGCTTCAGCACGTCCTCGTCCAGCAGCTCGCACGGGTCGGTCAGGCGCAGCTTGTCGGCCGCGAACGCCGGGTCGACCGGCTCACCGTCCGCGGGCGGCGCGGGCGGCCTGCTCGACCCGGTCGGGTCGGTGACGTTCTCGGCGTCGGCCGGGATGGTGGTGCGCGGGAACTTCTGCTTGGCCAGATCCGCCCCGGCACAGCCGGCCAGCAGCAGGATCAAGCTCAACACGGCGACGAGGCGGGGCACGTGGTGCACGGTAGCGACCGACTCCGCCATTCGTGGCACGAACCCTGTGTCCGTCCTCACGACGGCGTTCGGGAACGATTCAGAAGATCGACGCGCTGAACCTGAGGACCAAGCCGAAACCAACGAAAGGACCATCGAATGCGCCACCGCATCCGACGCGCCGTCCGCTGGCTCGACACCTGGACGGTCGAGGCGTTCAACCCGGTCTACCCGAGGCGCTGACCGCCACAGCGCGCGGTACCCGTGCCCTCACGCGGTACCCGTGCCCTCACCCCCCTCGGGCACGATGACCGGCCGCAGGGTCGCCCAGGCGGCGAACACCGCCGAGAGCGCGATCATGCCGATCCCACTCCACAGGTTGATGTTCAACCCGTCCGCTTTGGTCAGGTCGGCCTCGTCGGTGAAGCCGAGTCCGACCACCAACAGCACGACGCCGTAGATGGCGAACAGCACCGCGATCACCAGTCGCAGGTCGAACAGACCGGCCTTGCGCGCCACGACGACCTCCCTCAGCCGAAGATGATGTTGAGCACGGCGGTCAGCAGCAGCACGCCGATGCCGAGCAGGACCGGCGAGCGGTACCACCCGGCGTCGTCGCCCGTGGTGGAGTGCCTGCGGTCCTCCTTGGGCGTCAGGCTGTAGACCAGCCCGACCAGCCGCTCCTCGGGCACCGGCCGGGTGAACATCGTCACCGCCACGCTCACCACGATGTCCACCCCGAACGCCACGCCCGCGCCGACGAAGCTCGCGCCCTGCCCCGGCAGGTCCAGCACGCCGGTCTCGGCGAGCACGAACACCGCCACCGCGCCGAGCGTGCCCGCCACGAGACCCGCCCAGCCCGCCGCCGCCGACATCCGCTTCCAGAACATGGCCAGGATGAACGTGGCGAACAGCGGCGCGTTGAAGAACGAGAACAGCGCCTGGATGTAGTCCATGATGTTGCCGTAGCCGGCCGCCAGGAACGCGGTGCCGATGGCGACCACCGTGCCGCCGATCGTGGCCAGCCGGCCGACCCGCAGGTAGTACTCGTCCGGGCGGTCCTTGCGCACGTAGTCCTGCCACAGGTCGTACGTGAACACGGTGTTGAACGACGACACGTTCGCCGCCACACCCGCCATGAACGACGCCAGCAGGCCCGTGATCGCGATGCCCAGCATGCCGTTGGGCAGCAGCTCGCCGATCAACGCGGGCAGCGCGTTGTTGTAGACCACGCCGCCGCTGTCGTCACCGGCCTTGAGCGCGACCATCTCCGGCACGACCAGTGCGGCGATGATGCCCGGGATGATGATCACGAACGGGATCAGCATCTTCGGGTACGCGCCGATGATCGGCGTGCGCCGGGCGGCCGACATGCTCTTGGCCGACAACGCGCGCTGCACCTCGGCGAAGTTCGTCGTCCAGTACCCGAACGACAGCACGAACCCGAGCCCGAACACGATGCCGATCACGCTGAGCACCGGGTTCTGGATGCCGGTCAGCTCCGTCGCGGGCCACGCCGACAGCTGCTCGGAGCCACCCGGGCCGCCGGTGACCTTCTCCACCAGCCCGTCCCAGCCGCCGACCTTGTGCAGGCCGACGATCGTCAGCGGCAGCAGCGCGGCGACGATCACGAAGAACTGCAGCACCTCGTTGTAGATCGCCGCCGACAGGCCGCCCAGGGCCGTGTACGTCAGCACGATCGCCGCCGCGATCACCACCGACAGCGGGATCGGCCAGCCGAGCATCAGGTTCAGCAGGAACGCCAGCGCGTACAGGTTCACGCCCGCGATCAGCACCTGGGCGACGGCGAAGCTGATCGCGTTGACCAGGTGCGCGCCCTTGCCGAAGCGGCGGCGCAGGAACTCCGGGACGCTGCGCACCTTCGAGCCGTAGTAGAACGGCATCATCACCAGGCCGAGGAACACCATGGCCGGGATCGCGCCGATCCAGTAGTAGTGCACCGTCGCCATGCCGTACTGCGCGCCGTTGGCCGCCATGCCGAGCAGTTCGATCGCGCCGAGGTTGGCGGAGATGAACGCCAGGCCCGTCACCCAGGCGGGCAACGAGCGGCCGGAGAGCAGGAAGTCCAGGCTGGACGAGACCGATCTGCGGGCCAGGAAGCCGATGCCGAGGACGAACACGAAGTAGACCGCCAGCAGGGTGTAGTCCAACGGACCTGCGTCCAGCCGGAGATCCACCTGGGCCAGTACGGGCACCTCCGCCCACCTCCCTGATCGAACAACCCCGAACACCATCGCGCACTACCGCACAGCCGATCAAGCTGACGGTAGTGCACCCCGGCGCGCTCCGCCGGTTTGAACTACCCCGGGCTAAACCTCAGGTGAGCGCGTCAGCGGGTGAGGACGAACGGCGTCTCGGCGGAGACGGGGCCGGAGGTGGCTCCGATGGTGAACTGCGTACCAGGCGCGGAATCGCCGAACGAATCGGGCACGCGCACCGGGACCTCGGCGAACCGGCCGACCGCGTCCGCGGTGGTGTCGCCGACCCGCCTGCCGTGGAAGGTGAACACCACCCGACCGTGTGCGGGATACCCGGCGCCGCTGAGCCGGACCTCGCCACCGGCCTGACCGGCGACGGGCTGCGCCGCGAGGTGCGCGGCGGAAGGGGGTGCGGCGGTGGAGCTCATCCCCGCGATCACGGGCGGCGGCAACGCGGGCGCCTGCTCCGCGCAACCCACCACCGCCAGGAACACCAACGGGATCAGGACCGGTGGACCGGATCTTCGTCTTCGAGGTCTTCGCACCACGCGCCTCCAGGCCCGTCGACGGGGGAAGTCAGCGTATATCGCGAAATCCGCCCTGCCACGCACCCGAACGGCTTACCGCTCACCCGGGATTTGCGGAGTGGACCGAAGGGCGCCGCCAGCCCGCACAAGACGGACCGGCAGCGCCCTTCGGAGGCACCACAGGAGCACTGGCCCGGCCGGGACCTAGAACGGCCAACCGGCGCCCCGACCGCTCTCCAGCAGCGTAATCATCCGGAAAGCCTGGTCGGTGAGGCCGCCGAACGTGTGCCGGTCACGGCCGCCGCTCGGCGCGTGGCCGTACCGGTACCCGGCGAGGTTCCACGTGTACAGCGGCACGTCGGCGGGCAGTGCCCGGTGCACGTCGCCGTCACCGGCCTGCTCGTCGGTCACGATCACCACGCGGTCGTGGCGCTTGAAGTGCGACCGCACCGCGTGCGCCGTGGCCGTGCCGTTGCCCAGGAAGTAACCGTCGTCCTTCCACCGCTCGACCGACTTGAGCAGCGACTCCCCCGACCGCAGCCGGAACGGGCGGGTGCCGTCCGAGTAGGACACCACGTCCGCCTTCGCGCACCGCAGGCCGAGCGCGATGCCGAACACCGCCGCCGCGTCCCACCGCTTGAGCGTGCCGTCCTTCGAGAACGGCGCGACCATCGAGTACGACGTGTCGACCAGCACCAGCGTGCGGCCGGGCAGCTCGGGCACGTTGCCGAGCGAGAGCGTGATGGCCTGCTCCAACACCCACGCCCACCGCAGCGACGGTGCCGCCCGGTACGCCGACAGGAACCGCATGGGCAGCTGCCGCGACCGCGCCACCTGACCGGGATCCGCCAGCCGCGCCGCGACCTCCGCCGCCACCCGGTCGGACACACCGGCCTCGTCGAAGTTGCGGAGGTTGCGCAAGACCGCCATGTACCCCATGGACGGGATGAGCGCCTCCCACACGTCGGCGGTCAGCGGACCCTGGAGCCAGCCGGCGACCGACTCCCACGTCATGCCCGCGCCGCGCAGCGTCGAGGTGACCGTGTCGCGGTCCTGCCGGAACAGCGCGCGCCGCTGCTCCACCGGCCACGACAGCAGGTCCGCCCGCGCCCGCAGCACGCCCAGCGACGCCGGGACCTCGTCGGCACGGCCGAAGCGGCGGTCGAGGGTGTGGGTGAACAGGTCGCCCTGCCAGTCGGCCTTCGGCGCCGGGTGCACCAGGTTCAGCACGTCGCCAAACCGGTAGCCGCGGGCCTCGGAGTCCCACTTCAGCAGCGCGCTCTCGTCGTACAGCCGCCGCACCGCGTCCGCGACACCGCGCTTGACCGGCTTGGGCAGCGCCCGGCCGTGCTGCGACGTCCAGTACGCCAGCAGCTCGCCCGGCTCGTCGGCGCGGTGCAGCACCGAGTCGACCACCTGCCGGGACATGCCCGGCGCGCCGGCGTCGAGGCGTGCCTTGACGAAGTGCGCCGCGCCGACCAGGGCGGCCGTGCGCATGTTCGCGTCACCGCGCAGCCACGCCAGGAAGCGGGCCGTCCAGTCGGGGTCGGCGGCGGTCGTCGCGCGCACCAGCGCGGCGTAGCGGTCGTCCCGCTCGCCGGCGCCCTCGTGGAACGTCGGCTCGCCGACCATGTTGGCCACCGCCAACAGGAAGAGCTCCGACTTGGGGTCACGCGCATATCCCGGCGCGCCCTGGTGGGTGCGCCCGCTCGGCACGGCCTCGGACACGACCGGGCTCGACACGGACGCGCGCACGCGACCGAAGTTGAACTTGCTCATCATTTCCCGCCCGTCGATTGCCGAGGGGAGCGCCGGACAACTTCACACGGGCCCGAGATCAAATCGACGAAGGTGACATTAGGCGCTCTGGCCACTGAGCTACACCGGCACGAGCCGGTGGCGGGATTCGAACCCGCGACCACCCCATTAGCAGTGGAAGTAACCCTCGTCTGCGCACCGGGCACGTGTGAAGTTGTGCGCCCCCGAGATCCAGTCGTCCCGCGGCGTGATTTCACCTGAAGAAGTAGCCGCTGGACATCGCACCGGGTGCGGGTGTCAGAGTAATCCGCGCACGACCACGATCAACTGGATTTCGGTTCGCCCGCGGACGATCAGAACAGGCGGAACTCGTCGGACTCGATGCCGCGCAGCGCGTCGTAGTCCAGCACGACGCAGCGGATGCCGCGGTCCTCGGCGAGGGTGCGGGCCTGCGGTTTGATCTGCTGCGCCGCGAACACGCCCTTCACCGGTGCCAGCAGCGGGTCGCGATTGAGCAGTTCCAGGTAGCGGGTCAGCTGCTCGACGCCGTCGATCTCGCCGCGGCGCTTGATCTCGACCGCCACGGAGACACCCGACGCGTCACGGCACATCAGGTCGACCGGGCCGATCGGGGTGGGGAACTCGCGGCGGACCAGGGTCCAGCCCTCGCCGAGGGTGGTGACGTGCTCGGCGAGCAGCTTCTGCAGGTCGGCCTCGACGCCGTCCTTGACCAGGCCGGGCTCCGGGCCGAGCTCGTGCTTGGAGTCGTGCAGCACCTCGGCCAGGGTGATGATCAGCTTCTCGCCCGCCTTGTTCTGCACGACCCACATGTCCGGGTCCTCGATCAGCCAGCACGGCGGGCTCATCCAGTTCAGCGGCTTGTACGCGCGGTCGTCGGAGTGGATCGACACCGAGCCGTCCGCCTTGATCAGCAGCAGCCGCTGGGCCATCGGCAGATGGGCGGTGAGGCGTCCGACGTAGTCGACCTGGCAGCGAGCGATGACGAGGCGCACGGCCGACAGGCTACGGGGTGCGAGGCCCGATCCACCGACAGGTACCGTCGGCCGACGTGTCACCGCTGCGGCAGCTCCTGCGCACCAAGCCCGTCGACCTGATCACCGACGAGAGCGCGCACACACCGCTGCGCCGCAGCCTGGGCCTGTTGCCGCTGGTCTCCCTCTCCGTGGGCGCCACGCTGGGCACGGGGATCTTCGTCGTGCTCGGCCAGGCCGCGCCGGTGGCCGGTCCCGCGGTCACCGTGTCGTTCGCGGTGGCGGCGTTGGCGGCGTTGTTCTCCGCGCTGTCCTACGCCGAGCTGGCGGGCGCGGTGCCGTTGTCCGGGTCGGCGTACTCCTACACGTACGCGACGCTCGGCGAGCTGGTCGCGTGGGTCTGCGGGTGGTGCCTGCTGCTGGAGTACGGCGTGTCGGTGGCGGCGGTCGCGGTCGGCTGGAGCGGGTACCTCAACGCGTTCCTGGACGCCACGCTCGGGTTCCAGGTGCCCGCGGCGCTGTCCGGTGACGTGGTCGACCTGCCGGCGGCGGTGGTCGTGCTGCTGGCCACCGCGGTGCTGCTGGGCGGGGTGAAGGAGAGTGCCGCGGTCACCACCGTGACCACGGTGCTGAAGGTGGCGGTGCTGGCGTTCTTCGTGGTGGTGGCGGTGTTCGGGTTCCGGAGCGGGAACCTGGCGCCGTTCGCGCCGGCCGGGGTCGCGGGCGTCACCGGCGCGGCTTCGCTGGTGTTCTTCTCGTTCATCGGGTTCGACGCCGCGTCCACGGCCGGTGAGGAGGCGCGGAACCCGCAGCGCGACCTGCCCCGGGCGATCGTGATCTCGCTGGCCGTGGTCACGGTCGTGTACGTGCTGGTGGCGTTCACCGCCGTGGGCGCGGTGGGCGTGGACGCGCTGGCCGGGTCCGACGCCTCGCTGGCCACGGTCCTGCAGCGGGTCACCGGGGCCGGGTGGCCCGCCACCGTGCTGAGCGCCGGTGCGGTGATCGCGATCGCGTCCGTGGTGCTGACCGTCCTCTACGGACAGACCAGGGTGCTGGTCGCGATGGCGCGGGACGGCCTGGTGCCGAAGGTGTTCGCCCGGGTCGGCGCGAAGCGGGTGCCCACGGTGAACACGGTGCTGGTGGGCGTGCTGGTCGCGGTGTTGGCGGCGCTGGTGCCGCTCGGGCAGCTCGCGGAGGCGACGAGCATCGGCACGCTGGTGGCGTTCAGCCTGGTCAACGTGGGCGTGCTGGTGTTGCGGCGCACCCGGCCGGACCTGCCGCGCGGTTTCCGCACGCCGTGGGTGCCGGTGGTGCCGCTGCTGGGCCTCGGCCTGTGCGTGCTGTTGGTGGCGGGCCTGGCGCCCGCCACGTGGCTGGCCTTCGGCGTCTGGTCGGCCGCGGGCCTGGTGGTGTACTTCGGGTACGGGCGGCGCCGGTCGGAACTGGCCCGGCATTCGGCACAGGGAGAGTGATCGTGGAAACCCTCGGATCGCGTGAGGTGTACGCGAACCAGTGGATGGTGGTCCGGGAGGACGCCATCGGGCGGGCGGACGGGACCACCGGGATCTACGGCGTGGTGGACAAGCCGGACTTCGCGCTGGTGATCCCCATGGACGGCGAGCGGCTGCGGCTGGTCGAGCAGTTCCGCTACCCGCTCGGCATGCGCCGCTGGGAGTTCCCGCAGGGCACCGCGCCCGAACGAGCGGACGTGGACCCGCTCGTGCTGGCCGAGCGCGAGCTGCGGGAGGAGACGGGGCTGCGGGCGGGCAAGCTGGTGCAGCTGGGCCTGCTCGACGTGGCGCCGGGCATGTCCAGCCAGCGCGGCCGGGTGTTCCTGGCCACCGAGCTGCGGGAGGGGTTCCACGAGCGGGAGCACGAGGAGCAGGACATGCGCTCGGCGTGGTTCCCGCGCGCGGAGTTCGAGGCGATGATCGCGCGCGGCGACATCACCGACGCCCAGTCGATCGCCGCCTACACGCTGCTCCTGCTGCACGAGCACGCGCAGCCGTGACCGCCGAGATCGTGGAGTCGACCTCCGACGAGCTGCCGGCGTGCGCGGACGGGTTGGCCGGGCTGCTGGTCGACGCCGTGGCGGGTGGAGCGTCGGTCGGGTTCGTCGAGCCGCTGTCTCGCGGGCGGGCGAGTGGTGGCGGGCCAGGGCCGCGGCGGTGCCGGACGGCGAGCTGGCGCTGTGGGTGGCCCGCGACGTTGTTCTACAAGCGGGTGGGGTAGCCGGTCACCTTCCGGGGCGCCCGCGCGTCGGGGTGGCAGACAGGTCGTCTGCCCACCGGAGGGGCTCATGTCCACCGCTCACGTCGTCGTCACCGTCCTCGCGATCCTGGCCAACGCCGGTATCGCCGTCGCCGACCTGCTGAAGGCCGAGTTCGTCCTGGCGAACTCGGCCGAGGTCCGCGTGCCGCCGTCCTGGCTGCCCGTGCTGGCCTTGCTGAAGGGCGCGGGCGCGGTGGGGCTGCTGCTCGGCCTGCTCGGCGTGCCCGTCGTCGGGGTGGCGGCGGCGATCGGGCTGGTGGCGTTCTTCGTGGGCGCGGTCGTCGCCCACGTGCGGGCCGGGGTGTGGCACAACATCGCCTTCCCCGGCGCGTTCCTCGCCCTCGCCGCCGCTTCCCTGGTGCTCGGGCTCGCGCGCTAGTCCGTCCAGACGGCCGGGCGCTTCTCCAGGAACGACGACATGCCCTCCTTGGCTGCCGGTGTCTGCGACGCCGCCGCCATCACCTCCAGCGCGATGGCGTAGGCGTCGGCCTCCGGCCGGTCGAGCTGGGCGTAGATCGTCTGCTTGCCCAACGCCTTGCCGGCCCGGCTGCCGCGGGTGGCCCGGCGCATCAGCTCGTCCACGGCGTCGTCCAGCCCGGCGAGCGGCACGACCCGGTTCACCAGGCCCCACTGCTCGGCGGTGCGCGCGTCCACGGTGTCGCCGGTCAACGCCATCTCCATCAACCGCTTGCGGCCGATCGCCCGGGCCAC
Source organism: Saccharothrix carnea (assembly GCF_003014735.1). Classification (GTDB taxonomy): domain Bacteria; phylum Actinomycetota; class Actinomycetes; order Mycobacteriales; family Pseudonocardiaceae; genus Actinosynnema; species Actinosynnema carneum. Next base: position 645,059 of record NZ_PYAX01000001.1, read on the forward strand.
CGGCACCGCCGGGGTGTGGCAGAACCAGCCGCCCTTGCCGCCGGGCAGGGCGAACCCGGCCTCCTCGGCGGCCACGGCCAGGTCGCACGACGCCACGAGCTGGCAGCCCGCCGCCGTGGCCAGGCCGTGCACGCGCGCGATCACGACCTGCGGCACGGACTCGATCGTGCGCATCAGGTCCGTGCACAGCGTGAGCAGGTCGCGCACGCCGTCGAGGTCGCGGGCCGCCACGTCGGCGAAGTCGTGCCCGGCGGAGAACACCGGCCCCTCGCCCGCGAGCACCACGCCCACCGCGTCCGACGCGGCGACCTCGCGGAACGCGGTCAGCAGCTCCGCCAGGTGCTCGGCGGACAGCGAGTTGCGCCGGGCGGCGCGGTCCATGGTGATCCGCACGACGTCGTCCGTGCGCTCAACGCGGATGTGCTGGTATTCGGCCATGTTGCGACGGTAACCGGCCGTGCAACCGCTTGCCGGTCCGCCACCGTCCTCGGTGCATGAGACTCCCGCTGTTAGTGGTGGCCCTCGGTGTGGTGGTCGCCGGCTGTGCCGCTGTCGACAGGACGACGCCACCCGACCTCGCGATCGGATCGGACCTCCCCGCCGCGGTCGCGCCCGTGCCCGCCGGGGTGGACTTCCCGGTGACCGCCGTCCCGCGGCCGATCGTGCTGTTCCTGCCGAAGCTGCTGACCGTGGAGTGGATGGGCCTGGAGGAGGAGAAGCTGGCCGCCGGCTACCGGTTCACCGGCGTGGAGCCGCCGACGCCCGGCCCGGCGTCGGTGGTGCTGCCCGACGGTCCGGCGACGTTGCCGCTGATCAGCGTGCGCGACGCGCTGGCCGGGATGCCCGGCGGAGCTCGCGACGGTGAGTTGGAGCTGGTGAGCGCCGAGCTGGGCACGGCGGAGTTCAACACCGACCGCGGCCGGCTGGAGCTGCCGGCGTGGCGGTTCCGGTCCGTGTACGGCAGCGTGTACGCGTGGCCCGCGGTCACGCCCGACGCGTTCTGGAAGCAGGGCGAGGTGATCGACGGCAGCCACCACGCCCGGACGTCGGACGGGGTGCGGCTGGAAGTGGAGTTGGGCGCGCCCCCCGAGCCCTGCGAGGGTGACCCGCCTGCCACCAAGGAACCCGTGGTGACCGAGACCGAGACGTCCGTGGTGATCGGCGTGCGGACGGTCGGCACCGTGGGCGAGTGCGCCCGCAGGGCGATGTACCGGTTCCAGTACTACCCCGTGACGCTGAGCAAGCCGTTGGGCGCGCGGTTGCTGGTGTTCGAGGAGGACAGCACCATCATCCCCGTGGCGCCGAACTGACCAGGTCGTCCGGTGTGCGCGGCCAGGAAGGTGCACGTGCGCTAGAGGCCGTTCGCTTCCCGCACCACGGTGACGATCTCGTCCATGATCTGCGTCAGCTCGTAGTCCTTCGGCGTGAACACCCGGGCCACACCGCGTTCGCGCAGCTTGTCGGCGTCGTCAGGCGGGACGATCCCGCCTACGACGACCGGCACGTCACCCGCGCCCGCCGCGCGCAGGCCGTCGACCACCGCGGGCACGACCTCCAGGTGCGAGCCGGACAGGATCGACAGGCCCACCACGTGCACGTCCTCCTGCACGGCGGCGGCCACGATCTGCGCGGGCGTGAGCCGGATGCCCTGGTACACGACCTCGAAGCCGACGTCCCGCGCCCGCACGGCCACCTGCTCCGCGCCGTTCGAGTGCCCGTCCAGCCCCGGCTTGCCGACCAGGATCCGCAGCCGCTCCCCCAACTCCTCACCGGTCGCCCGCACCCGCTCGCGCACGCGCCCGATCTCCGCACCGGCCTCACCGGACGCCGACGCCGCCGACACCCCGGTCGGCGCGCGGTACTCGCCGAACGTCTCGCGCAACGCCTGCGACCACTCACCCGTCGTCACACCGGCCCGCGCACAGGCGATCGTCGCCTCCACCAGGTTGGCATCGGTCTTCGCCGCCGCCCGCAGATCGTCCAGAGTGGACTTCACCAGCGCGTCGTCCCGCGAAGCCCGCCACGCCTTGATCGCCTCGACCGCCCGCTCCTCCACCACCGGGTCGATCTGCTCGATCGCGTTCGCGCCCTCGGCCTGCAACGGCGACGGCTCCGTGGTGGCGAACTTGTTCACGCCGACCACGACGTCCTCACCGGACTCGACCCGCCGACGCCGTTCCGCCAACGACGACACCAGGGCCGACTTCATGTACCCGGACTCGACCGCCGCGACCGCGCCGCCCATCGCCTGCACCCGGTCGATCTCCGCCCGCGCGCCGTCGACGATCTCGTCCACCTTGGCCGCGACGACGTGCGAGCCGTCGAAGATGTCCTGGTACTCCAGCAGATCGGTCTCGTAGGCCAGCACCTGCTGCATCCGCAGCGCCCACTGCTGGTCCCACGGCCGGGGCAACCCGAGCGCCTCGTTCCACGCCGGCAGCTGGATCGCCCGCGCCCGCGCGTCCCGCGACAGCGTCACGGCCAGCATCTCCAGCACGATCCGCTGCACGTTGTTCTCCGGCTGCGCCTCGGTCAGCCCGAGCGAGTTCACCTGCACCCCGTACCGGAACCGCCTGTGCTTGGGGTCCGCGATGCCGTACCGGTCACGGGTGATCTCGTCCCACAGCCGGACGAACGCCCGCATCTTGCACATCTCCTCGACGAACCGCACGCCGGCGTTGACGAAGAAGGACATGCGCGCGACGACCTCGCCCCGCCGTTCCTCGGGCACCTGGCCGGAGTCGAACACCGAGTCCAGCACGGCGATCGCGGTGGACATCGAGTACGCGATCTCCTGCACCGGCGTCGCGCCCGCCTCCTGCAGGTGGTACGAGCAGATGTTGATCGGGTTCCACCTCGGCACGTTCGACACGGTCCACGCGACCATGTCGGTGATCAGCCGCAGGCTGGGCCCGGGCGGGAACACGTACGTGCCGCGGGACAGGTACTCCTTGATGATGTCGTTCTGCGTGGTCCCGGCGAGGGTGGCGCGGTCCGCGCCCTGCTCCTCGGCCACGCTCACGTACAGCGCGAGCAACCACATGGCCGTCGCGTTGATGGTCATCGACGTGTTCGCCTCGGCCAGCGGGATCTGGTCGAACAGCTGCCGCATGTCGCCGAGGTGGCTGATCGGCACCCCGACCTTGCCGACCTCGCCCCTGGCCAGCTCGTCGTCCGGGTCGTAGCCGGTCTGCGTGGGCAGGTCGAACGCCACGGACAGACCCGTCTGGCCCTTGGCCAGGTTGCGGCGGTACAGCGCGTTGGAGGCGGTGGCGCTGGAGTGACCGGCGTAGGTCCGCATCACCCAGGGGCGGTCGCGCTCTCGGTCTGCCGGGTACGGCACGGCAACCTCCTGTGCTCGGTGGCCGCTGGTCGCAGACGCGGCCCGCGCCCTTGCGTTGCCCGTAGCGTACTGACCAGTAACCCACCCCGCGCGTGCCGTTGCTCACTGAATCGAAGCTGCGGCACGATAGGCGGCGTGACCGCGCTCACCACGTTCCTGCTGCTGGTCATCGTGTTCGGGCTGCTCGCCCTGGTGCTGTTCTGGGCGTTCGGCATCGACCGACGAGCCGTGCCCGACTACACCGGCGACGACTTCGGCCTGCTCACCGAAGTCAGCGCCGTGCCGACCCCCGAAGCCGCAGACGTGCTCGCCAAGCGCTTGCGGGCCGCACGGATCAAGGTGACCGTCATCCGGCGCGACGGGCTGCACCGGCTGATGGTGTTCCCGGCCGACGCGCCGGACGCCAAGCTCCTCCTGCGCGCCGACTGACGAACACCGTCACCCGCCTTCCCCGAGAAGAAGGGGGGCCGTCAGGCGCTGACCCGCTCCACCGTCGCACCGAGCTTGCGCAGGTTCTCCACGAACCCCGGGTAGCCGCGCTCGATGTGGAAGATCTCGTACACCTCGGTCGCCCCGTCCGCGCACAACCCGGCCAGCACCAACCCGGCCCCGGCCCGGATGTCCGACGCCCACACCGGCGCGCTGGACAACCGGTCCACGCCCCGCACCACCGCGTGGTGCCCGTCGGTGCGCGCGTCCGCACCCAGCCGCACCATCTCCTCGATGAACCGGAACCGCGCCTCGAACAGGTTCTCGGTGATCATCGACGTGCCGTCCGACACGCTCGACAGCGCGATCGCGAACGGCTGGAGGTCGGTGGCGAAACCGGGGTAGGGCAGCGTCACGAAGTCCACCGACCGGGGCCGGTCGTTCTGCACCACGCGGAACCCGTCCTCCAGCACGCTCACCTCCGCGCCCGCCATCCGCAGCTTCTCCAGCACCAGGTCGAGGTGGTGCGGGTCGACGCCGCGCACGGTGATGTCACCGCGGGTCATGGCGGCGGCGAACGCCCACGTGGCGCCGACGATCCGGTCGCCGATCACCCGGTGCTCGGTCGGCTGGAGCGACTCCACGCCGTGCACGGTGAGCGTGGACGTGCCCGCGCCCTCGATCTTCGCGCCCATCTGCTGGAGCATCACGCAGATGTCCACGATCTCCGGCTCGCGGGCGGCGTTGTCGATGACCGTGGTGCCGTTGGCCAGCACCGCCGCCATCAGGATGTTCTCCGTCGCGCCCACGCTGGGGAAGTCGAGCCAGATCTGGGCGCCGTGCAGGCCCTCGGCCTCGGCGATCACGCAGCCGTGCTCGATCTCGCTGTGCGCGCCGAGCTTGCGCAGCCCGTTCTGGTGCATGTCCAGCGGCCGGTTGCCGATCGCGTCACCGCCGGGCAGCGCGACGACGGCCCGCTTGCACCGGCCGACCAGCGGACCGAGCACGCAGACGGACGCGCGCAGCTTGCCCATCGCCTCGGAGTCGGCGCGGTGGTTCAGCTCCTTCGGCGTGGTGATCGTGACGACCGAGCCGTCCAGCACCACCTCGCAGCCCAGGCTGCGCAGGACGTCCGCCATCAGCGGCACGTCCAGGATCTCCGGGCAGTTGGTGATGGTGGTGGTGCCCTCGGCCAGCAGTGCCGCCGCCATCAGCTTGAGCACGCTGTTCTTCGCGCCTACGACGGCGACCTCGCCGACGAGCCGCCCACCGCCCTGAACCCGGAAGTGCTCACTCACGTAAGGAACTCCTTGCTCGTTGTGCGGCAATCCTACGTACGGTCTGAATCGAGCCCGTCCGTGGTGTGCCACCGCGGTGTCTACAGTGCTGGGCATGGCCGTGCACCTGACGAAGATCTACACCCGCGTCGGCGACGACGGGACCACCGGCCTCGGCGACTTCTCCCGGGTGCCCAAGACCTCGCCCCGCATCACGGCGTACGCCGACGTGGACGAGACCAACGCCGCCCTGGGCGTCGCCCTGGCGCTCGGCGCGCTGGAGACCGACGTCGCCGACGTGGTCCGGCAGGTCCAGAACGACCTGTTCGACGTCGGCGCGGACCTGTGCGCGCCCGTCGTCCCCGACCCCAAGTACCCGCCGCTGCGGGTCACCCAGGCCTACGTAGACCGGCTGGAGTCGTGGTGCGATGCGTTCAACTCCCGGTTGGGCAAGTTGGAGTCGTTCATCCTCAACGGTGGCACACCGGGCGCGGCGCTGCTGCACCAGGCCCGGACCATCGCCCGGCGGGCCGAGCGGTCGGCGTGGGCGTTGATCGAGGTCGAGGCGGAGCGGACGAACGCGCTGACCGCGAAGTACCTGAACCGGCTGTCCGACCTGCTGTTCATCCTGGCCAGGGTCGCGAACCCGGACGGCGACGTGCTCTGGCAGCCGGGGGCGAACGCCTGACCTCCACAGCGGGTGGTGCTTCCTGTTTTTGAAGCTTAGACTTCACTAACAGGAAGCGCACTCGGGAGGTCCGCCATGACCACGTACGTCCTCGTCCACGGCGCGTGGCACGGCGGTTGGGCCTGGGAGCGGGTCGCACCGCTGCTCACGGCCACCGGCGCGCACGTGCTCACCCCCGACCTCACCCACGACCGCGACACCGGCCTGGCCGACCACGTCGACGAACTGGTGGCCGCACTCGACGCCGTCACCGACCCCGACCTGGTGCTGGTCGGCCACAGCGCCGCGGGCCTGGTGGTCCGGCAGGCGGCCGACCGGCGACCGGACCGGGTGGCCCACCTCGTGCTGATCGACGGCTGGGCGGGCCCGGACGGCGTGAGCCTGACCGACCTGGCACCGGACTGGTTCACCACCCGGGTCACCGCCGGCGCGGACGCGGACGGCCTGGTCGCACCACCCGCGCCGGCGGCGTTCGGCGTCACCGACCCGGACGACGCCGACTGGCTCGGCCACCTGCTGCGCACCCACCCGCTGCGCACGTTCACCGAACCGACCCGGCTGACCGGCGCCGTCGACCGCATCCCCGGCACCGCCGTGCACTGCGTGCCGGAGACGTTCCCGTTCGCCCGGTTCGCCGCCGACCTCGGCTATCGGACCGTGCCGGTGGACGGGCCGCACGACGTGGTGCTGACCGATCCCCGCCGCATCGCCGACGTGCTGCTGGCCGTCGGGCGCGGGGAGGCGCCGACCCTAGGATGATCCGGTGGACCAGCGGACGTACAACCAGTACTGCGCCACCGCGCGGACGCTCGACCTCGTCGGCGAGCGCTGGACCCTCCTGCTGGTCCGCGAACTGCTGACCGGGCCGAAGCGGTTCGGCGACCTGCAGAAGAGCCTGCGCGGCCTGGGCACCGGCCTGCTCGCGGCCCGGCTCAAGCACCTCGAACAAGAGGGCCTCGCGCACAAGGTGACCCTCCCGCCGCCCGCCCGCACCCCGGCCTACGCCCTCACCGAGGCGGGCCGGGAACTCGGGCCCGCGGTCCTCGCCCTGGCCCGGTGGGGCGCCAAGTGGGCCATGGACGGAAGGCGGGAGGGCGAGGCGTTCCACCCGGGCTGGACGGTGCTGGCGATGGAGGCGTTCTTCGACCCGGACGCCGCGGCGGGCGTGCGGGCGACCTACGAGTTCCGGGTCGGCGACGAGGTGTTCCACGTGCGGGTGGACGACGGCTCGGTCGACGCGGGCCACGGCCCCGACCCGCGCCCGGACGCGGTGGTCGAGACGAGCGAGGACGTCTTCGCCGACCTGGCGGGCGGCCGGTCGAGCCTGGCGGACAAGATCGCGTCCGGTGAGGCCGCGGCCTCGGGCGACCGGGACGCCCTGCGCCTGCTCGGCACGCTGTTCCGCCGGCCGCAGCCGACCCGGCGGGTGCCCGGTCAGGAACCTGACCGGAGGGCGCCCGGTCAGGACGCGTAGACCACCTTCTCCGCGCCGATGCGCCGCATCCGCTCGGCGCCCCACTCACCCAGCGCGGCGAGCGCCTCGTTCAGCGACACCCCGTGCTCGGTCAGCGTGTACTCCACCCGCGGCGGCACCTCGGGGAACACCTCGCGGCGCACCAGGCCGTCCTCCTCCAGCTCGCGCAACTGCTGGACGAGCATCTTCTCGCTCACGCCCGGCAGGCCGCGCCGCAGCTGGGCGAACCGCCGCACGCCGTGCTCGGCCAGCTCCCACAGGATCAGCGACTTCCACTTGCCCGACACCACGTCCATCGCGGCGTCCATGCCGCAGAAGTAGGGACCACGCCGAGCCGCCATCGACCCTCCCGGGGTGCTTACCAAAAGGTGGGTACTGCACTAAAAAGTCCGTACTGGTACGACAGTACCGGTTCGGGTGACGATCAAGTCATGACAAACACGAAGGTCACCGTCCTCGGGCTCGGCGCGATGGGCGCCGCCCTCGCCTCGGCCCTGGTGCGGGCCGGGCACCCCACCACCGTCTGGAACCGCTCGCCCGGCAAGGCCGACGCCCTGGTCGGGCTCGGCGCCACGGCCGCCGACTCCGCGGCCGACGCCGTGACCGCGGCCGACGTCGTGGTCGCCTGCCTCCTCGACGCCGCCTCGGTGCACGAGGTGCTGGACCCGGTGGCCGACCTGCTCACCGGCCGGACGCTGGTCAACGTCACCACGACCACGCCGGAGCAGTCGCGGGAGATCGCCGGGTGGGCCGCGGCGCACGGCGTGGCCTACCTCGACGGCGGCATCATGGCCGTGCCGCACATGATCGGGCAGCCCGGCTCGTCGATCCTCTACAGCGGCTCGCAAGCCGCGTTCGAGCAGTACCGCCCGCTGCTCGACCTGTGGGGCGAGAGCGCTTATTTCGGCGAGGACGCGGGCACGGCGCCGCTGTACGACCTGGCCCTGCTCGCCGGCATGTACGTCATGTTCGCCGGGTTCCTGCACGGCGCGGCGATGGTCGCGGACGCGGGCGTGTCGGCGACGGAGTTCGCCAAGCGCGCCGCGCCGTGGCTGTCCGCGATGACCGGCGAGCTGGCCGGCTTCGCCACCGTGGTCGACGGCGGCGACTACACCGTGCCGGGGCAGCAGAGCCTGGAGTTCTCCGACCTCGGCGACATGGTCGACGCCAGTGCCGCGCAGGGCATCTCCACCGAGGTGGTCGGCATGGTTCAGGCCCTGATCCGGCGCCAGGTCGACGCCGGGCACGGCAAGGAGGGCTTCGCCCGGATCTACGAGAGCATCAAGCAGCCCGTCTGACCTCTGTTCGAGTGACGCGCCTGGGCCGATCGAGTGCCCACGCGATCGACGGACCATCGCCGCTGATCGTCTTTGTGTTCACTCGGTCGAGTCCGGACGCCGGGGGGCGTCCACTCGACGAGGGGGTATTCCGCCGTGCGCAGAACACGAAGATCCGCATTGGTCCTCGTGGCCGCGATGCTCGGTCTGCTCGTCCCGGGGGTGGCGCACGCCGCGCCACCCCCGAACGACGACTTCTCCGAGGCGACGCCGATCGCCTCCCTGCCCTTCACCACCACCCAGTCGACGGTCGAGGCGACGCCCGCCTACGACGACCCCGCCGACTGCCACGGGTTCCACCAGTCGGTGTGGTTCACCTACACCGCGTCCGCGGACGGCGTGCTGGTCGCCACCACCGCGGGCAGCGACTACGACACGATCCTGGCGGTGCACACCGGCTACCGCGGCGCGCTCACGCAGGTCGCGTGCGACGACAACGGGGAGGAGGGCACGCTCCAGTCCCGCGTCGAGATCCCGGTGGTCGCCGGCACGACGTACCACCTCATGGTCAGCTCGTACCCGTGGGGATCGGTCGGCTCGCTGACCTTGGGGGTGGCCGGGTGGCCGGGCACGCCGCCGCCCGCCAACGACGCGTTCGCCCGTGCCGAACGGGTCACCTCGCTGCCCCACACCGCGGACGCCTCCCTGGCCGCGGCGACCGAGGAGCCGGGTGAGCCGGAAAGCCGGTGCGGGAAGTCCACCAGGTCCCTCTGGTACGCCGTGACCCTGCCCGAGACCACAGCGGTCATCGTCGCCCCGACGTGGGGCACACCCCGGTTCGCGGTCTACACCGGGTCGGAACTCAAAAGCCTCACCGAGGTCACCTGCGCTTGGAACGGCGGCCTGACCTTCAGCGCGACCGGCGGCACCACCTACTACCTCCGCGTCGCGGACGTCTTCGACAGCACGTCCACCGTGAGCTTCTCGATGGCCGCGGCCCGGCCGATCCGCGCCGGCTTCTCCTACCTCCCGAGCACGCCGTCCACGTTCACCGACGTCGGCTTCACCAACACCTCCACGGTCCCGGACACGGCCGGCCCGGTCGCCGTGCGGTGGGACTTCGGCGACGGGACGACCAGCGACACCGGCAACCCGCGGCACCGCTACGCCGTCGACGGCGACTACACCGTGACGCTGACCGTCACCGCCGAGGACGGCCGCACGGGCACCGCGTCCCAGGTGGTCCGGGTCCGCACGCACGACATCGCCATCACCCGGTTCGCCACACCCGCCGCCGCGGCGGTCGGCGAGACGAAGCGCGTCACCGTCCGGATCGGGAGCACGCGGTACGCCGAGGACGTGACCGTCACGCTGCACCGCGCCACGCCGTCCGGCTGGAGCGAGGTCGGCCGCTACGCGCAGTACGTGCCGGCGAGCGCGACGGGCGGGGTGGCGTTCCCGTTCAACTACACGTTCCGCCCGGACGACGCCGCCCTCGGCAAGGTCAACTTCCGGGCCGTGGCCACCCTGGCGGGCACGCCGGACGCCCAGCCGCTGGACAACGAGGCGATCAGCGCGACCACCGCGGTGCAACAACCCGCGTTCGCCGCAGTGCGGCAGGCCGTCACCGGCCTCGACGTCGCCTGACCAGCGGCTCAGGAGGCCCAGGGAATGGATCGGCCCGGAGGCGCTGACTCCAACCAGGACAGGAATCCTGTCAGCGCGTCCGGGCCCATCGCGATCTCGACCTCGCCCTTGTTGCCGCGGCAGCGGAGTACGACCGCGCCCGTGGGCATCGCGTACGCCTCGGGCGCGGTGGGCTCACGCCGGTCGTCGATCTCGAAACCCTCGCGGGAGATCACCATGTCCGGGCCGGACCGCAGGCTCAGCACGCGGAACCAGGTGAACTCGTCACCCCGGTAGTGCCCGACGCCCAGGTGCCAGCCCCGGGCGGAGTCGTCGAGCCTGGACCTCAGCGCGACGTGCACACCGCCCGCGCGCAACAGCCGGACGCGGCGCCACGTGAGGTACACGAGGACGACCACCGCGCCGAACAGGACCACCCCGACCAGTTCGGCGATCCCCACGGCGTTCGTCCGCCCGTCCGCGTCAGGCCGAGTGTCCGGCGGCGCGCAGCCGCGCGATGGCCCGGGCCCGCTGCACGTCGTCCGCGTCCTGCGCGTCCGCGCGAGCCTGTTCGACGTCGATCTCGTGGGAGAGTTCCGCGTCCTCGGCGAGGATGCTCACACCATCACCGGTCACGGAGAGGAACCCGCCGTGCACGGCCGCCGTGACGAGGTCGTTGTCGGTGGTCCGGATCCGGACCACGCCGCCCTCGACCAGCTGCCCGAGCACCGGCTCGTGGCCGGGCAGGATGCCGATCTCGCCTTCGAGCGTCTGCGCGACCACCGACGTGGCCGTGCCGGACCACAGGCGGCGTTCCACGGCGACCAACTGGACGGTCATCTCGGCCACGCGCATCTCCCTGGAGTCGACTGGAGTCAACCGCAGTCTAAACGGTGCCCGGAACACCGCGCCGCACCAGCCACCCCTACGGCCACCCGGCCGGGGTCGTCGCCGGGGTCGATCCCGGTGAGCGGAAGGCCGGACCCCTGCGAGACTGGGGCCGTGGCCGCACCGAAGTCGCTGCTGGAACGCGCGTTCTCGCTGTTGTCCGTGTTCACCGTGGACCGGCCGGCGGTCACGCTGTCCGAGCTGAGCCGCCACTCCGGCCTGCCGCTGAGCACCACGCACCGGCTGGTGGCGTCACTGGTGGAGCTGCGGGCCCTGGACCGCGCCCCGGACGGCCGCTACTGCGTGGGCCTGAGGCTGCTGGAGCTGGGCGCGTTGTCGCCGGGCAGCCTGGACCTGCGGGACCGGGCCCTGCCGTTCCTGGAGGACCTGTACGAGGTCACGCGGCACAACGTGCAGCTGGCCGTGCGCGACGGCACGGAGGTCGTGTACGTGGAGCGCATCTCGGCGCGGGACGCGGTGAACGTGGTGACCCGGGTCGGCAGCCGGATGCCGTTGCACTGCACGGGCGTCGGCCTGGTGCTGCTGGCCGCCGCGCCAGTCGCTGTGCAGGAGACCGTGCTGGCCGCGCCGCTCAAGCGGTTCACGCCCAGGACGATCGTGTCGGCGCCGCACCTGCGGGAGACCCTGGCCCGCGTGCGCCGCGACGGTTACGCCATCAGCGACCGCCAGATCGAGATGATCACCTACTCGGTCGCCGCACCCGTGCGCGACCAGGACGGCGAGGTGGTCGCGGCAGTGTCCGTCGTCGTGCCGACGGGCACCCGGACCGACACCGTCGTGCCCGCCGTGCGGACGTGCGGGCTGGCCATCTCGCGCACCCTGGGCTGGGCGTCCCAATAGACGCCCGGAGGGCCGTCCCCGAACCTGGGGACGGCCCTCCGAAAGCCCGACTTACTTGCCGGCGAGCTTCTTGGCGTTGGCCTCGACGTCGTCCAGCCCGCCGCAGGAGAAGAACGCCTGCTCCGGGTAGTGGTCGAACTCGCCCTTGCAGACGCGGTCGAACGCCTCGATCGTGTCCTTGATCGGCACGAACGAACCCGGCTGACCGGTGAACTTCTCGGCCACGATGAAGTTCTGGCCGAGGAAGCGCTCCAGGCGACGGGCGCGGCCGACGAGGACCTTGTCCTCTTCGGACAGCTCGTCCATGCCGAGGATGGCGATGATGTCCTGCAGTTCCTTGTACTTCTGCAGGATCCGCTTGACCTCCTGCGCCACCCGGTAGTGCTCCTCGCCGACGATCGACGGCTCGAGGATCCGGGAGGACGAGGACAGCGGGTCCACCGCCGGGTAGATGCCCTTCTGGGAGATCGGACGGGAGAGCTCCGTCGTCGCGTCCAGGTGGGCGAACGTGGTGGCGGGCGCGGGGTCGGTGTAGTCGTCCGCGGGCACGTAGATGGCCTGCAGCGAGGTGATCGACTTACCGCGGGTCGAGGTGATGCGCTCCTGGAGCTCACCCATCTCGTCCGCCAGCGTCGGCTGGTAACCCACGGCGGAAGGCATGCGGCCCAGCAGGGTCGACACCTCCGAACCCGCCTGGGTGAACCGGAAGATGTTGTCGATGAACAGCAGCACGTCCTGGCCCTGCACGTCGCGGAAGTACTCCGCCATCGTCAGCGCGGACAGCGCGACGCGCATGCGCGTGCCGGGCGGCTCGTCCATCTGACCGAACACCAGGGCGGTGTCGTTGAGCACGCCCATCTCCTCCATCTCGAGGAGGAGGTCGGTGCCCTCACGGGTGCGCTCACCGACGCCGGCGAACACCGACGTGCCGGAGAACTCGCGGGCGATACGGGTGATCATCTCCTGGATGAGCACCGTCTTGCCCACGCCCGCGCCGCCGAACAGGCCGATCTTGCCGCCCTTGACGTACGGGGTCAGCAGGTCGATGACCTTGATGCCCGTTTCCAGGATCTCGGTCTTGCCCTCGAGCTGGTCGAACGACGGCGCCTTGCGGTGGATGCCCCACTGCTCGCCGTCGCGGCCGAGGCCGGGCTGGTCGAGGCAGTCACCGAGCGCGTTGAAGACGTGGCCCTTGACGACGTCGCCCACGGGCACGCTGATCGCGCGACCGGTGTCGGTCACCGCCGCGCCGCGGACCAGGCCGTCGGTCGGCTGCATCGAGATGGTGCGGACCAGGTTGTCACCCAGGTGCTGGGCGACCTCCAGGGTCAGCGTCTTGGCGACCGCCTCGAAGGTGATCTCGACGTTCAGGGCGTTGAACAGCTCCGGCACCGCGCCGCGCGGGAACTCCACGTCGACGACGGCACCGATCACCCGGACCACACGGCCGGTGCGGGTGGTGGTGGCAGTAGCACTCATGTCACTCATCACTTCCTGCGCCACCGGTAAGCGCGGAGGCGCCACCGACGATCTCGCTGATCTCCTGGGTGATCTGGGCCTGGCGGGCCGCGTTCGCCTGGCGGCTGAGGTTGCGGACCAGCTCGGTGGCGTTGTCCGTCGCCGCCTTCATCGCGGTCCGGCGCGCCGCCGACTCCGAGGCCGCCGCGTCCAGCAGTGCCGAGAAGAGCCGGGTCTTGACGTACTTGGGCAGCAACGCGCCCAGCAACGTCTCCGCACTCGGCTCGAACGAGTACACCGACTGGAGCTTCTGCGGCTCCGGGTCGAAGTCGACCACCATCGGCGCGATCCGCTTGGCGACCGGCGTCTGGCTCAGCATCGACTTGAACTCGGTGTAGACCACGTGCAGCTCGTCCACGCCGAGCACGCCGTCCGGTCCGGGCTGGTCGCCCTCGTCGTCGCTGCCCGCGACGAACGCCTTGACCAGCTCGTCACCGGCCTCGACCGCGTTCACGTAGTGCGGCAGCTGCGAGAAGCCGGTCCACTCGCCCGCGATCGCGCGGCGGCGGAACTTGTAGTAGCCGACGCCCTTGCGGCCGACGACGTAGAGCACGGGCTCCTTGCCCTCGGACCGCAGCAGCGAGAACAGCTCCTCGGCGGCACGCAGCACGTTGGCGTTGTAGCCGCCGCACATGCCCTTGTCGCTGGTCACGACCAGGACACCGGCGCGGCGGGGGTTCTTGCGCTCGGTCAGCAGCGGGTGGTCGAGGTTCGCGGACGCCGTCGCCAGCGAGGAGAGCACGTTGGTGATCTCCTCCGCGTAGGGCTTCGACGCCGCGACCCGCGTCTGAGCCTTGGCCAGCCGGGACGTGGCGATGAGCTCGTACGCCTTGGTGATCTTCTTGGTCGAGTTGACCGAGCGGATCCGCTGGCGCAGCTCTCGGATCTGTGCCGCCATGCCTACGTCACTTCTCGGTCGGAGCGGGCCGGTTGACCTTCACCGACTCCTGTCCGACCTTGTCGGCGTCCATCGCGTCGGCGGGCGCCTCGTTGACCACCGTGGCACCACCCGAGGCGCTGAACTGCTGCTTGAACGCGTTGACGGCGTCCACGATGCCCTTCTCCGTGTCGTCCGACAACTTCTTGGACTCGCGGATGTCGGACAGGATCACGTCGTGGCTGCGCCGCACGTGGTTGAGGAACTCCGACTCGAACCGGCGGACGTCGGCCACCGGGATGTCGTCGTAGTGGCCGTTCGTGCCGAGGTAGATGGAGACGACCTGCTCCTCCATCGGGACCGGCGAGTACTGGCCCTGCTTGAGCAGTTCGACCAGGCGGGCGCCGCGGTCCAGCTGGGCGCGCGAGGCGGCGTCGAGGTCCGAGGCGAAGGCGGAGAACGCCTCCAGCTCGCGGAACTGCGACAGGTCAAGGCGCAGCGAGCCCGCGACCGTCTTCATCGCCTTGGTCTGCGCGGCGCCACCGACGCGGGAGACCGAGATACCCACGTTGACGGCCGGGCGCACACCGGCGTTGAACAGGTCGGACTCCAGGAAGCACTGGCCGTCGGTGATCGAGATGACGTTGGTCGGGATGTACGCCGACACGTCGTTGGCCTTGGTCTCGATGATCGGCAGACCGGTCATCGAGCCGCCGCCCATGTCGTCGGACAGCTTCGCGCAGCGCTCCAGCAGGCGCGAGTGCAAGTAGAAGACGTCGCCGGGGTAGGCCTCGCGGCCCGGCGGCCGACGCAGCAGCAGCGAGATGGCGCGGTACGCCTCCGCCTGCTTGGTCAGGTCGTCGAAGATGATCAGGACGTGCTTGCCCTGGTACATCCAGTGCTGGCCGATGGCCGAGCCGGTGTAGGGCGCGAGCCACTTGAAGCCGGCCGAGTCGGACGCGGGGGCGGCGACGATGGTGGTGTACTCCAGCGCGCCCGCCTCCTCCAGCGCGGCCTTGACGCCCGCGATGGTGGAGCCCTTCTGGCCGATGGCGACGTACACGCAGCGGACCTGCTGCTGCGGGTCGCCCGACTCCCAGGCCTTCTTCTGGTTGATGATCGTGTCGATGCAGACCGCGGTCTTGCCGGTCTTGCGGTCGCCGATGATCAGCTGGCGCTGGCCGCGGCCGATCGGGGTCATCGAGTCGATGGCCTTGATGCCGGTCTGCATCGGCTCGCTCACCGGCTGCCGCTGCAGCACGGACGCCGCCTGCAGC
Source organism: Saccharothrix carnea (assembly GCF_003014735.1). GTDB lineage: Bacteria > Actinomycetota > Actinomycetes > Mycobacteriales > Pseudonocardiaceae > Actinosynnema > Actinosynnema carneum. The sequence goes on from NZ_PYAX01000001.1 coordinate 660,594, forward strand.
TCCAGGGCGCGGTTGTCGTCGGCCACGATGTCGCCGAGGCCGTCGATCGGCTGGCCGAGCGGGTTCACCACGCGGCCGAGGAAGCCGTCGCCGACCGGCACGGAGAGCACCTGGCCGGTCCGCTTGACCTCCTGGCCTTCTTCGATCTTGTCGAAGTCGCCCAGGATGACCGCGCCGATCTGGCGGACTTCCAGGTTCAGGGCCACGCCGAGCACGCCGCCGGGGAACTCCAGCAGCTCGTTGGTCATGGTGCCGGGCAGACCCTCGACGATGGCGATGCCGTCGTAGGTCTCCGCGACGACGCCGACCTCTTCCCGGCTGACTTCCGGGGAGTAGGTCGAGACGTACTTCTCGATCGCACTGCGGATCTCGTCCGACGAGATCGTCAGCTCCGCCATGTCGTTCCTGCTCTCACTTCGTTTTCGGGAAAGGGGCTTGTGGGCCGCGGTTCCGGTTCGGTCAGCCGGCGAGGTCGCGGCGCAGGGACGCCAACCGACCCGCCACGCTTCCGTCGATGACTTCGTCGCCGATCTTGATCAGCAGGCCGCCGCGCAGCGTCGGGTCGACCTCCACGTGCAGCGCGATCGGCCTGGAGTAGATCCGGGTCAGCGTGGCTTCGAGGCGTTCCTGCTGCGTCGCGTCCAGCTCGACGGCGGAACGGACGTAGGCGACGGAACGTTCCCGGCGCTTGGCCGCGAGCGACGCGAGCTCACCCAGGCCGTTGACGACTCCCTGGCCACGCGGTTCGCGGACGAGCTGGTCCACCAGGGTCTTGGTGGTGCCGTCGACCTTGCCCGCCACGAGGCTGTCGACCAGCGCGACCTTGCCTGCGGGCTCGGCCGCCGGGTCGGACAGCGCCAGCTCGAGCTCGTGGTTGCCCGCGATGATGCGGCCGAGCCGGAACAGCTCGTCCTCGACGGAGTCGAGCTTGCCGTCCCGCTCCGCCCGCACCAGCAGCGTGGTGCGGGCCAGCGACTCGATGCCGTCGACCAGCTCGCGCGGGCTGGACCAGCGCGCGGTGACGACCGTGGCCAGCACCTGCACGGTCACGTCGGCGACCTTGCCGTCGAGCAGGCCGTGCAGCAGCTGTTCCCGGGACGCGGGGTCCGAGGAGTTGTCGGCCAGCGCCCGGCGCAGCGCGGGCTGCGCCGACAGCAGGCTGACGACCGCGAACAGCTCCCCGCCCAGCTCACCCAGGGACTCGCTGGCGGTGGGGCCGGTCGTGCCGTCGACGACTTCCAGCAGCCGCAGTTCGGCGGCGGCCAGGGCGTCACGGCTAGCGGCGTGCAGCGTCATCGGCGTTCCCTCACTTGGCGGCCGGAGCCGACGTGCCGTCGAGCTCGGAGAGGAAACGGTCGACGGTGCCCCGGCGGCGCACCTCGTCCTCCAGCGACTCGCCGACGACCCGGTCCGCCAGGTCGATGGCCAGCCGGCCCAGCTCACCACGCAGCTCCGCGACGATCTGCGCGCGCTGCGTCTCGAGCTGGGTCTGCCCCTGCGCGACGATCCGCGCGGACTCCTCCTGCGCCTTGGCGCGCAGCTCGCTGATGATCTGCTCGCCCTCGATGCGGGCGTCGTCGCGGATGCGGGCCGCCTCGGCACGGGCCTCGGCCAGCTGCGCCTTGTACTGCTCGAGCGCCTGCTGGGCCTGGGCCTGCGCCTGCTCGGCCTTCTCGATCCCGCCCTCGATCTTGGCGGCACGCTCCGCGTACAACGTCTCGAAGCGCGGCGACACGAACTTCTTGATGACGAAGAGCAGCAGCAGGAACGAGATCAGGCCGAGGATGATCTCCGACGTGTGCGGCAGGACGGGGTTGATGGCCCCTTCCTCCGCCGCCAAGATGAGGGTATTCATCACAAACCTCTCTGATGCGATGAACCGGTACTCAGCCCGCGGTCGCGAGGAAGTACACGACGAAGCCGAGCAGCGCGAGCACCTCGACGATGGCGAACGTGGTCCAGGCCAGGCTCAGCAGCACGCCGCGAGCCTCGGGCTGACGGGCGGTGCCGTTGATGACCGAGGAGAAGATCAGACCCACGCCGATGCCGGGGCCGATCGCCGCGAGGCCGTAGCCGATGGCAGCGAGACCCTGGTTCAGGTTGACGTTCGCGGCTTCCTGAGCAAGAACGATAGCGCTCACTTGTGCTGTTCCCTTTCCAACTCGGTCCGCGAACGCTCGCGGATCGGAGGCTTGTGATTTCTCAGTGCTCTTCGGCCAGCGCCGCGCCGATGTAGTTGGCGGACAGCAGCGCGAAGATGTAGGCCTGCAGAACCATGATCAGCGCTTCCAGGAACGTCAACGCGATGGCGAAGACGAACGCGATGGGCGCGACCACGACGGTGATGCCGCCGGCGAAGAGCAGGTACTCACCCGCCAAGGTGAACACCAGCAAGAGCAGGTGACCCGCGAACATCGCCGCGAAAACTCGGATCGCGAGCGTGAGCGGGTTCAGGAAGAACTTCTGGAAGAACTCGATCGGAATCAGCAGGATGAGCACGAACCACGGCGCGCCGGGCGGCATGGTCTGGTGCTTCAGGTAACCCACGAAACCGTGCCGCTTGAAGCCGACGAAGTGGTACACGGGGTAGATCACGAGCACCGAGACGGCCAGCGGGAAACCGATGTGCGACATCGTCGGGAACTGCACGACGGGGATGAGCCCGAACAGGTTGTTCACCAGGATGAAGGTGAAGACCGTGAGGATCAGCGGGACGAAGGGCTTGAAGTCCTTGGCGCCGATCTGCTCGCGTGCGATCGAGTTGCGACCGATGTCGTAGAGCGACTCGGCGGCGAACTGGAACTTGCCGGGAACGAGCTTGAGGTTGCGGGTCGCCGCGATGAAGAACGCACCGATGATCAAGATCGAGAGCACCAGAAGCACCATGGGCTTGGTGACCTCACCGAAGATCGGTGGGAGGAAGAAGTCCTTCACGCCGGGTGCGACGAACTCATCACCCGCAGCCAGCACCATCGTGGTCACTGTGTTCCTTCCGGTTCTCCCGGCCGGCGTTCACTCCGCCGGGGGAATCGTCACGATCGGGACTTAACGTACCTTACGGACCGCAAGCGCCCGCGAGAGGCACCCCACCTACCTGGGTGTCCCGTCTTGCGCGCACCGTACCAGTCGGTAGATCAGGTGTTTCCAGGGGTCGGGATGACGATCTGACTGCGACTGCGCTTGGAGGCGCGCACCTCCATGGCGGTGGCGACCAGGATGGTCGCGGCCATGGTCAGGGCCAGCGCGTTGGTGTGCAGCACGGGGAACTGGCGCAGCAGCACCATCACCGCGAACAGCAGGATCAGCTTCCCCATGAACCCGGCGAACGCCGCCACCATGATCACCTGGAGCGGCATCGCGGCGGTGCGGTGCATGAGCAGCAGCGTCCCCGCCGAGGACAGGCACGCGATGGTGCCGCCGATCAGCGCGGCCACCAGGCCGGGGACACCGGCCAGCACGGTCCAGAGGATCGCGCCCGCGACCACGGTCCCGAGTGCCGCCCACAGCGCGCTGCGGTACATCTCACCTGCGAGTCGTCGCACGACGGCCTCGTGCGTCCACTCCGTCTTCTCCGGAGAGCTCATGTCACCTCTTCCCACCCATCGGGACCGAGTGTAAAGAGCCCTTGGTACTCACCACCCCATCGGGGGTCAGGTGCGGCGGACTTCACGAAGCCTGGGTATCGCGGAGACCAACAGTGCGAGAACAAGTCCGATCGCCAGGCACCACACCACCACCACGACGTCGAACAGCGTCAGCGCGACCGCGCCGAAGGCCAGCACCCCGGCCCACAAGTAGATCAACAGCACCGCGCGGCGCTGCGAGTGGCCGATCTCCAGCAGCCGGTGGTGCAGGTGCATCTTGTCCGCGGAGAACGGGCTCTCACCACGACGCGTCCGGCGGACCACGGCCATCAGCAGGTCCAGCAGCGGCACGAACAGCACCGCCGCGACCACCACCAACGGCGACAAGAGGCCGAGCACGTCGGTAGCCCGAACCGACTCGTAGTTGATCTTCCCGGAGGCCGAGATCGTGGCCGCCGCCAGCATCAGCCCGATCAGCATCGACCCGGAGTCACCCATGAAGATCCGCGCCGGGTTGAAGTTGTGCGGCAGGAACCCCAGGCAGGCGCCCGCCAGCGTGGCGGCGATCAGCGCGGGCGGGTAAGCGCCCACGTCACCGCCGTTGTTCGCCAACAACCCGATCGAGAACACGCACGTGGCCGCCGCCGCGATCAACCCGATGCCCGCCGCCAGCCCGTCCAGGCCGTCCACGAAGTTCATCGCGTTGACCATCGTCACGGCCAGCAGCACGCTCAGGATCGCGCCCTGGTTCTGGTCCAGCGACAGCAGCGACCCGGTGCCCTCGCCGTCGTCACCCCACGGCACCCAGAACAACAGCCACTGCAGGCCGAACAGCACCAGGATGCCCGCCGCCGTCACCTGGCCCGCGAGCTTCGTCAGCGAGTCCAGCTCGAACCGGTCGTCCAGCACGCCGACCAGCACGATCACGCCACCACCCACGATCACCGCGTACGGGTCGTAGGAGAAGTCGAACGCCGAGCGCAGCACCGGCAGCTGGTGCGCCAGCAGCATGCCGCCGAGCACCCCGCCGTACATGGCGAGACCACCCATCCGGGGCATGGGTTTGACGTGCACGTCCCGTTGGCGGGGGTAGGCCACCGCGCCGATCCGGAACGCCAGGACGCGCACCAAGCCGACGAGCAGGAACGTCACGACCGCCGCGGTCAGCGCGACGAGCAGGTACTCCCGGACGGGGAGGACGTTGGACACGGCAGGCAACTGGCCCACAGCAGGCTAGCCCCTCGGCAGTGGGGTGACGGGCGGTGGAACCACCACGCTACTCCGATCGGGAAGATCCACTAGCGCGCGACCTCGACTTCGACACCCAACGCCTTGGAAACCTCCGCCACCGGCACCGCGCCCTCCCGCAACACGACGGGGTCCGGCCCGGTCAGGTCCACGATCGTGGACGCGATGTTCTCGGCCGCCGGCCCACCGTCCAGGTAGACGCCGACCTCCTCGCCGAGCTGGTCCCAGGCCTCCTGCGCCGTGCCCGCCGGTGGGAAACCGGACTTGTTCGCGCTCGACACCGCCATCGGACCGACGTCACGGAGCAGCTCCAGCGCGACGGGGTGCAACGGCATCCGCAGCATCACGGTGCCCCTGGTGTGACCGAGATCCCACGCCAACGACGGCGCGTGCGGCAGCACCAACGACAACCCGCCGGGCCAGAACGCCTCGATCAACGCCCGTGCCTGCCGAGGAACGCCGAGGACCAACCCGTCGATCGTCGTCCACGACCCGACCAGCACAGGAACGGGCATGTCCGGCCCCCGCCCCTTGGCCTCCAACAGGGCACGCACCGCGGACGCGTCGAACGCATCACACCCGATGCCGTAGACCGTGTCAGTGGGAAGGACCACCAACCGCCCGGACCGCACCGCACCCGCAGCAGCCGCAAGCCCCGCCGCCCGATCAGCCGGAACACCACAATCGTAGACCGTGCTCACCCTGCTGATCCAAGCACAGCACCACCAACCCCAGCGTCCGAGGTCACACACAACCTCCAAGACCACCCGAACACCCACCACACAGCACAGCCCCACAGCCGCCGACAGCCCACCGGCCAGGGATGGATGACGCAGGCGGGCAGCCGACGAGCGCAGGGAAATGGCAGGAGAGCCAAACGCGCAGTCGAAACGACATCAACCGACCCACATCGGACCCGCAGCAGGACCGCAAAAGGCTCGATTTTACATGGGGTTCGGGTGCTTTAGGCTGGTCGAAGCCGGCAGGCCTGGCGGGACGCTTTTCCCCGCCGGGCCTGCCGGCTTTGGCCTGCCTGGAGTACCCGTAAGGGGCCCCATGTCAAATCGAGCCTGACCCAACCACCGAGCCGCCCTGAACGTTGAACTCAGGTCTCCTGAACGTTGAACTCACACGCCCTGAACGTTGGACTCTCGCGCCCCGAACGTACGACTCACGCGTCGTGAACGTTGAACTCGGGGGTTCTGAACGTAGGACACGCGGGTCAGCGGCCGGGGTCGACCGCCCACCCCCGCCTCCGGTGGGCCATCACGAACCCGAACACCAGCGCACCACCGACCGCCACCCCCGCCACCGTCACCACCGCACTGCCGATCGCCGCACCCACGAACGGCAGCACCAGCACCGCCAACCCGACCACCGCCGCCGTCCACACGTCCGGCTCCACCCACCGCCACCGCCGCGCCTCCACCAACCGCCCGCGCAGCCCGGTCGCGAACGCGATCAGCTCCGGGTGCGGGCTCAGCGCGATGATCTCCTCCACCAACTCCCGGCACTCGGCCCACTGGCGGGCGTTCGCCACGACCAGTGCACCGTCCGGCCCGATACCTCGCACGTCCGCCGTCCGGGCCGCCAAAGCGATGGCCAGGTGGGTGCGCAGCACGTCATCCGCCCTCGCCTCGCCACCACGCCCCAGCTCACCGCGCACCACCTCGACCGCCGCCCCGCTGTCCCCGCCGTCGCCGCTGTCGCCGCGGTCGCCGCGGTCGCCGCCCGGACCATCCCCCAACGCTGACATCACCGCCGTGAGGGCACGCGCCAACCGCCCACGATCGGCCTCGGCGAAATCAGTCAGGTCCGCGTAGACGATCCTCGCCGCGAGCCATTCCCTGAGTTCGCTCCACTCGTTCGGCTTATTGACAGCCATCGCGGGTTCTCCGATTTACTCGGCGGAGCGTGACCGTCCAGATTATCCCCGATGGCGAGGCGCCCGGTGAATCCGAAAAACCCGATCGGCGCCCTCCCACTGGCGCTGACCTTCACCGCCGTGTACCTGACCGTCGCCGGAACCGCCGGCTATCTGACGCTCACCGCACGCCAACCCACCCCAACCCCCACCCTCGCCGCCGCACCTTCCCTCCCCGCAATCCCCAGCACAACCACCACAACCACCGCCCCACCCACCACAACCACCACCAACCCCACCCCCGACCAGCGACAAATCCAGGCACCGGGCGGCCTCACCACCACCATCCCGGCCGACTGGACCGTCACCACCGGCACGGTCGCCACCACCCTCGTCGCCACCGACCCGGCGTCACCCGAACGTGAAGTCCGACTCGGCGGCGCACCGGTCACCGACCCGGCGAAAACGCTGCTCGACCGCATCACCGAAGCAGCCACCGACCGCGAACGCGAGCCCGGCCACCGAAGGGTCACGCTCGCCGCCACCACGATCCGCGACCACCCGGCCGTCACCTGGGAATTCACCGAGAACACCCCGACCGGCCCCAAACAGGTGGCCACCGCGTTCTGGGAAGTCGCCGGCGTCGAATACGTCCTCTACTCCGCCGGCCCACCCGCCGAGTGGGACCTGACCCGCACCCGTCTCACCCTGATGGTCGACGCAGCCAAGCCCTGACCTCCAACCAACCTTCACACCCCGACCCGACGCGCCGTGGCGAACCGCGGCCTCCCCGCCAGATCAGAGTGGTCCTCCACCTCGGTCAGCACCCGACGCGTCTCCAGCAAAGCGGGCACCGCACCCCCGTGGGTGTCGTCGTGCTCGATCGCCACGTACCCCCCGGGCTTGAGCAGCCGAGCCGCCAGCCCGACGACGTGCCGGATCACCTCCAGCCCGTCCGCCCCGCCGAAGACGGCGTGCCGCGGGTCGTGGTCCGCCACCTCCGGCTGCACCTCGACCCCGTCCGGCACGTACGGCGGGTTGCACAGCACGAGGTCGACCTGCCCGTCGAGGTCCGCCAACACCTCGGGCTCGGTCACATCACCGGCGTGCAACGTGATCGGCGTGTCGCCGGCCACCGCACGCGCCTCCGCGTTGCGGCGCGCCCACGCCAACGCCGAGGGATCACGCTCCACCGCGTGCACGGACGCGCGCGGCAACCGGTGGGCCACCGCCAACGCCAGCGCACCGGACCCCGTGCACAGGTCCACCACCACCGGGTCGTCCACTTCCACAGTGGACAGACCCCACTCCAGCACCAGCTCGGTCTCCGGGCGCGGGATGAACACGCCCGGACCGACCTCCAGGTCCACGTCCCCCAGCCACGCCCGCCCGGTGATGTGCTGCAACGGCACGCGCGTCGCGCGCTGCCGCACGACCTTGTGCAGCGCGTCCACCACCGGCGGGTCGACCAGCGGGATGAGCGGCAACCGCGACCGCTCCACCCCGAGCACGTGCGCGGCCAGCAGCTCCGCGTCCACCCGGGGACTGTCGACACCCGCCGCGGCCAGCAGGCGTTCCGCTTCCATGATGGCCAGCCGCAACGGGTGTCGGGTCATGCACCTACCCTAAGCCGGTCAGAAGTTGATCATGTGCCCGGCCAGGCCGTGCACCGCTTCCTTGACCGCCTCGCCCAACGTCGGGTGCGCGTGCACGTTGCGCGCCACCTCGTGCACGGTCAGGTCCCACTGCTGGGCCAGCGTCAGCTCCGGCAGCAACTCGGTCACGTCCGGTCCGATCAGGTGACCACCGAGCAGCTCGCCGTACTTGCCGTCGCTGATCAGCTTCACGAACCCGGCCGAGTCGCCGATGCCGTGCGCCTTGCCGTTCGCGGTGAACGGGAACTTCGCCACCTGCACGTCGAACCCGCGCTCCCGCGCCTGCGCCTCGGTCCACCCGAACGACGCGATCTGCGGCTGGCAGTACGTCGCCCGCGGGATCATCACGAAGTCCAGCTCCATGGTCTCCGCGCCCGCGATGGTCTCCGCGGCGATGATGCCCATCGACTCGGCGGCGTGCGCGAGCATCAGCTTCGCCGTCACGTCACCGATCGCGAAGATGTTCTCCACGTTCGTGCGGCCACGCCCGTCGACCGCGATCGCGCCGCGCTCGGTCAGCTGCACGCCGGTCTTCTCCAGCCCGTAGCCCTCGACCCGCGGCTGGAAGCCGATGGCCTGCAGGACCTTGTCGGCCTCCAGGACCTCCTCGACACCACCCTTGGACACCGTCACGCGCACGCGCGGCCCGGAGTCGTCGATGGACTCGACCTTCGTGGACGTCCGCACGTCGATCCCGAGCCGCTTGTACCGCTTGGCCAGCTCGGCCGACACCTCGGCGTCCTCCAGCGGCACCACCCGGTCGAGGAACTCGACGATGGTGACCTTCACGCCGTAGTTGTGCAGCACGTACGCGAACTCGACGCCGATGGCGCCCGCACCCGCGATGACGATGCTCTCCGGCAGGTCCTGCGACAGGATCTGCTCCTCGTACGTCACCACCCGTTCGGACAGCTTCGTACCCGGCAGCAACCGCGTCGTCGCGCCCGCCGCGATGATCGCGTGGTTGAACGTGACGGTCTCGTCACCCACCTGGATGGTGTTGGCGTCGAGGAACGTCCCCCGCCCGTTGTACTCGGTGATGCCGTTCTTCTTCATCAGGAAGTGCACGCCCTTGACGCGCCCGTCCGCGACCTTGCGGCTGCGCTCGTAGGCGACGCCGTAGTCGAACTTCACCGTGCCGTCGACCTGGATGCCGTAGGTCTTCTGCTCGTGGGTGAACAGGTGCGCGAGCTCCGCGTTGCGCAGGAGCGCCTTCGACGGGATGCAGCCCACGTTCAGGCAGACCCCGCCCCAGTAACGCTCCTCGATGATCGCCGTCTTCAGCCCCAGCTGGGCCGCCCGGATCGCGGCGACGTACCCGCCTGGCCCCGCACCGAGGACCACGACGTCAAAGTGTGCGCTCATGAGCGACACATTAGGTGCCCAATTGGTCCGAGAAGAACTCGACGGTCCGACGCCACGCGTCCGCGCGGGCGGCGGCCGTGGCGGCGGGCGTGCCGCCCATCGAGAACCGCACGCCGGGCCCCGGTACCACGACGTCCGTCGCCGGTCGGTGCGGCGGCCCCGCGATCAGGTGTCCTGCCTCGGGGTACACCACCCGTTCGTGCCGGAACGCGTGCCCGTGCCCGGTCAGCCGCCGCCAAGCGACCTCGCTCAGCTCCGCGCACGGCCACGACTCGTCCTGCCCGGATGAGAGCAGCAACACACCGCCTTCGATCCGCTCGACGGGGATCTCGGCGTCCTCCGGGATGCCGTCGGTGAGGTCGAACGCCGACCGCAACGACACCGGCTCGTCGTCGACCACCGCGCGGCGCAGCTCCGCCGGGATCGCGTACGGCAGGTACGGCAGCGGCCTGCCCTGCCAGGTCCACGACGCGGCCTCGTGCTCCAGCTTCTGCAGCAACCTCTGACCCGGACCGATGCACTGCGTGACGACGCCGCTGCCTACCACGCTCACCACGGCCTTGACCTGCGGGAACGTCGCGCCGACCAGCAAAGCCAGCTCACCGCCGCGCGACCCGCCGACGACTCCGAGCTCCCCCGCCCGCGCGCCGAGCCACTCCAGCGCGGTCCCGACGTACTCCAGCGGGACCTCGACCAGGTCCTCGGCGACACCGGGCACGCCGAAGTAGGCCAGCGCGAGCGCCGCGAACCCGTGCCCGGCGAGCAGCGCCGCGTCCAGCTCGTGCAGCCCGCCCTCGGACCCGCCCAGGACCAGCACACCGGGGTGCACGCCCCCGCCCTCGGGCTCGAACAGCACCCCGACCAGGCCGTTCTCTTGCACCTCGGTCCGCCGCACCCCCTCGGGCACGGTCCGCCGCTCCAGCTCCACCTTGCCGACCCCGACGACCTCGACCAGCACGGGCCCGGCCGACTCACCCGTCCGGGTCATGGACCAGAACAACCCCATCGGGTCGACGCCCGAGTAGTCGCCCTCGACCGGCGCGTGCCTGGTCAGGTCCACCACGCCACGCTCGTCAGCCAGGAACACCGCCGATGCGGACCAGTCGCCCGTGGACGCGCTCACCGTGACCCGTTCGTCCGGTGGCAGGTCGACGACCCGGACCTCCAGCACCGCGTCGAGGGGAGCGCTCCGCGGGTTCACCAGGATTTCCGCCATCGCGCCGCCCCCTCATCATCGCCTCACCCGCCGGCGAGCCGCTCCGCGCGGTCCGCTGCCGCCAACGCGTCCAGCACCGCGTCCAGGTCGCCGTCGAGCACCTGATCCAGGTTATGGGCTTTGTACCCAACCCGGTGATCGGAGATGCGCGATTCCGGGAAGTTGTAGGTCCGCACGCGCTCCGAGCGGTCCACCGTGCGGATCTGCGTGCGGCGGGCGTCCGACGCCTCCTGCTGCTGCTTCTCCTCGGCCAACGCGGTCAGCCGGGCCTGCAGCACCTGCATCGCGCGCGCCTTGTTCTGCAGCTGGCTGCGCTCGTTCTGGCAGGACACCACGATGCCGGTCGGCAGGTGCGTGATGCGCACCGCCGAGTCGGTCGTGTTGACGCTCTGCCCACCCTTGCCCGACGAGCGGAACACGTCCACGCGCAGGTCGTTCTCGTCGATCTCGACCTCGACCTCGTCCAGCTCCGGGAACACCAGGACGCCGGCGGCGGAGGTGTGGATGCGGCCCTGCGACTCGGTCACCGGCACCCGCTGCACGCGGTGCACGCCGCCCTCGTACTTCAGCCGCGACCACACGCCGTCCGGGGTGACGGCGCGGCTCTTGATGGCCACCGTGACGTCCTTGTAGCCGCCCAGGTCGGAATCCGTGCCGTCGAGCACTTCGGCTTTCCACCCGTGGCGTTCGGCGTACCGCAGGTACATGCGCAGCAGGTCGCCCGCGAACAGGGCGGACTCCTCGCCGCCCTCACCGGACTTGATCTCCAGCACGACGTCCGCGCCGTCGTGCGGGTCGCGCGGCAGGAGGAGCTCGGTCAGCTTCGACTCCAGCGCCGGCACGGCCTTGGCCAGCTCCTCGGCCTCCTCGGCGAACGTCGGGTCCTCGGCGGCCAGCTCACGGGCCGTCTCCAGGTCGGACTTCGCCTGCTCCAGCTCGCGGGCGGTCTTCACGATCGGGGTCAGCTCGGCGTAGCGCTTGCCGAGTTTCCGCGCGCCCGCCTGGTCGGCGTGCACCGAGGGGTCGGCGAGCTTGGCCTCCAGCTCGGCGTGCTCGGCCAGCAGGGCGTCCAGCGTCACGATCGTGCTCCGGTCTTGGGGTTCGCAGAGGTGGTGCTTCGGTGCGTCGCAGCGCGGTGCGGAGACGACAACGGCGCCCACCCTCGGAATCGGGGTGGACGCCGTTCTGGCAGCTACTTGGCGCGCTTGCCGTAGCGGGCCTCGAAGCGCGCGACCCGACCACCGGTGTCGAGGATCTTCTGCTTGCCCGTGTAGAACGGGTGGCAGTTGGCGCAGATCTCGACGTGGATGGCGCCGGACGTCTTGGTGCTGCGGGTGGTGAAGGTGTTGCCACAACCGCAGGTGACCTCGGTCGTCACGTACTCGGGGTGAATGCCGGTCTTCAACGTCTTGTCCCTTTCCTAAGTGGCCGCCGGGTCCTCGTTGGGGATTCTTCGAGGTGAACCGGAGCCGGACTCGACCCGACAGTGTGCCAGATCGGCTGTCACCGACTGCAACGCCAGGCACGGTGGGCTTGTTCCCGGTGGGCAGCGTCACAACCGCTCGCCGATGGTGGTCGACCATTCGGCGCACGAGGTAACCGCTGAACTACACAGTGCAGCGGTCCACGTTGCGCGGACGCCACACTGGCGGCGTGTTGTGCACTGTCGGGCGTCCCCTGCCGCTGACCGCGTGGCTGGCTGTGCCCTTCCTGTTCAGCATCGCCGTCCTGGGTCTCACCGGATTGGGTGGCCTGCTCCTGGGTGCGCCGGCGTACCTGGTCCTGTCGAGCCCGGTCTTCGGCGCGGGTGTCGCCGTGGGCGTGGCCGCCTCCGGCACCGTCCTGTGGACCGCGCGGTGGCAGCGGGTGTGGCTGCGCTGGCCGTACCTGGCCGCCGTGCTGGCGGTCGGCGTGCTGCTGGACGGCGTGCGCGTGCCCGTGGTGGCCCTGGTCGGGCTGGGCGTGCCGGTCACCGCGCTGCTGGTCGCCCAGTACTTCCACGAACGCCGCCGCACCGCCGAGCTGGCCGAGGCGGGCCTGGCGGCGCCCTCCCCGCCCTGCTGACCCCTCGACCACCCCACCCCACCAACGCCCGAAGGCCCGTCCGGCAGTCACGCCGGGCGGGCCTTCGGTCGTCGCGCGCGGTCAGTCGTTGTCCGCGCCCGGGGTGGTCTTGGCCACCTGCATCAGGAACTCGATGTTCGTGCGGCTCTTGCGCAACCGGTCGAGCAGCAGGTCGATGGCCTGCTGGCTGTCCAGGGCGTGCAGCACCCTGCGCAGCTTGTGCATGACCGCCAGCTCGTCCGGCGAGAGCAGCAGGTCTTCCTTGCGGGTACCGGACGAGTCGACGTCCACCGCGGGGAAGGTCCGCTTGTCCGCGATCTTCCGGTCGAGCTTGAGCTCGGCGTTACCCGTGCCCTTGAACTCCTCGAAGATCACGCTGTCACCCGCGGACCCGGTCTCGACCAGGGCCGTCGCGATGACGGTCAGCGAGCCGCCGCCCTCGATGTTGCGGGCCGCGCCCAGGAACCGCTTCGGCGGGTACAGGGCGGTCGAGTCGACACCACCGGACAGGATCCGGCCGCTCGCGGGGGCCGCGAGGTTGTAGGCACGACCCAGCCGGGTGATCGAGTCCAGCAGCACGACCACGTCGTGACCCATCTCGACCAGGCGCTTCGCCCGCTCGATGGCCAGCTCCGAGATCGTGGTGTGGTCCGACGGCGGGCGGTCGAAGGTGGAGGCGATGACCTCGCCCTTCACCGACCGCTGCATGTCGGTGACCTCTTCGGGGCGCTCGTCCACCAGCACCACCATCAGGTGGCACTCGGGGTTGTTCTTCGTGATCGCGTTCGCGATCGACTGGAGCACCGAGGTCTTGCCCGCCTTCGGCGGCGACACGACCAGGGCGCGCTGGCCCTTGCCGATCGGCATCACCAGGTCGATGACGCGCGTGGTGAGGATGTGCGGTTCCGTCTCGAGGCGCAGGCGCTCGTTCGGGTACAGCGGCGTCAGCTTGGTGAAGTCCGGCCGGTTGCGGGACTCCTCCGGGTCGAGGCCGTTGATCTTGTCCACCCGCACCAGGGGGTTGAACTTCTGGCGCTGCTGCTCGCCGTCGCGCGGCTGCCGCACGGCGCCGATCAGGGCGTCGCCGCGGCGCAGCCCGTACTTGCGGACCAGCGACAACGACACGTACACGTCGTTCGGCCCGGCCAGGTAGCCCGAGGTGCGGACGAACGCGTAGTTCTCCAGCACGTCGAGGATGCCCGCCACGGGCAGCAGGACGTCGTCGTCGCGCACCTCGGTGTCGGTGGGCTGGCCGCCGTCCTCGCCGCGGCCACCGCGGCGGCGGCGGTCGCGGAAGCGGCGACCGCGACGGCCGCCGTCCTCGTCGTCGCCGTCGTTGCCGCTCTGCTGGCGGTTGCGGTTCTGGTCGCGGTCGCGGCCACCCCGGTCGCCGCGGTCGTCCCGCCCACCCCGGTCCTGGCGGTCGCCGCGGTTGCCGCGCTCGCCCCGGTCCTGGCGCTGTTCGCGCTGCTCGGAGCGGTCCTGGCGGTCACCGCGGTCGGACCGGTCACCCCGGTCGGACCGCTCCGCGCGGTCGGACCGCTCCGCGCGGTCGGGCCGCTCGGGGCGCTCGGCCTGGCGGCCCTCACCCTGCTGGCGATCGGCCTGGACGCGCTCGGCCTGAGCGGGCCGCTCGGCCTGCGGCGGTGCCTGGCGGTCCTCCGCGGCCGGAGCCTCGGGGCTGCCCGCGGGGCGGTTGGCGGAACGGCGGCGGCGGTTGCCGCGGCGGCCACCGTCCTCCTCCGCGGCGGGCCGCTCGGCCACGTCGAGCTGTTGCTGGGTCGGCTTGTCCACGGCGGGAGCCTCGACGGCCTTCGCCACCGCGGGCGCGGACTCGACGGCCGCCTTGGGCGCCTCGGCCTTCTTCTCGGCCTTGGGCGGCGTCGCGGCACTGCCCCGACCGGAGGTGCCGCCCTGCCGCTCCTTGATGGCGGCGATCAGGTCGCCCTTGCGGAGGCCGGCCACGCCGGTGATACCCAGCTGACCTGCGAGTTCACGGAGTTCGGCCAGCACCATTCCAGAGAGGCCCGCGCGCTTGCGCGGCGTGGCACTGCCGTTCGAAGGGGTGGTCAGAGCGTTCTCCTCGGCTCCGGAACTGGCAGCGGCGGGAGCAGCAGGAGCTTGGCTGCTCAGTACTTCGGTGTTGGTCACACATGTCCTTCCTGACCGGAGCGCGCCTCCTACGCGTTCCAGCGGACCTGCCGTCCGACGGAATGCGGTGCGGCAGTTTCGTCCCGGTTCAGGCGGACCTGGCGACGGCGCGGAACGCGCACGAAAGCGGAGTCCTCCGGTACGGGACTTCGGTCACACGGCGAGCGGGTGCCTTCCAGCGTCGACCCCGTCCATACGGCACAGAGCCAAGTCACTGGAGAAATGCGATCCGGAACGAACGTCCGGGCACCACACCGGCGCCCGTGCGCGCGGTGACTGATGGCCCCGAGGGTAGACGCCGGTCCGGCCGGGTGCAACAACCGGGGCACGGCGCGTCGCCTCACTCAGCCGAGTGGCGCAACCCGGACTCCGCCCAGGTCGACGGCTACCCGCCTGGCCTGGAACCCTGCGGTGTCCACCCGGGGCGGCAGCACGCCATCGGGTGGCAGGGCCAGGACCGTGGGTCCGGCGCCCGACACCGCCGCCGCCACGCCCGCCGCCCGCAGCGACCGCACCAGGCGGGTCGTCGCAGGCCAGGCGGGTTCGCGGTACGGCTCGTGCAGCCGGTCGTCCAACGCGTCGAGCAGCAGCGAGGGGTCCGAGGAGAGCGCGTGCACGGCCAGCGCGGACCGCCCCGCCGCGAACGCCGCGTCCTCGTGCGGCACCTTCGACGGCAGCAGGCCGCGGGTCGTGCGGGTCGACGATTCCTCCGCGGGCACCAGCACGACCGGCGTCACACCCGGGTGCGGTTCCACACGCACCGCGCGGAAGCGGTCACCCTGCGTCCACGCGATCGCCACGCCGCCGAACATGGCCGCCGCCGCGTTGTCGGCGTGGCCCTCGAACTCGGCGGCGAGTTGCAACGCGCTCGTGTCCGACTCGCGACCGGCGAAGGCGAAACCGGCCGCCACGCCCGCCACGATCGCCGCCGCCGACGAGCCGAGGCCACGCGCGTGCGGGATGGCGTTGCGGCACGTGAGCCGCAGCCCCGGCACCTCCACGCCGACCAGCTCGCACGCCGCCCGGAACGCCCGCACGACCAGGTGCCGCTCGTCGGTCGGCACGGCGGAGGCGCCCTCGCCGGACACCTCCACCTCCAGCCCGCCGTCGACCACCGCGAACTCCAGCTCGTCGTGCACGCCCAGCGCCATCCCGAGCGCGTCGAACCCCGAGCCGAGGTTCGCCGTGGACGCCGGCACGGTGACGCGGACACCGCGGACGGCCAGGGCCGTCACGCCAGCTCCAGCGCGGTCGCCACGGCACCGGGGTCCACCGGCACCGGCTCGACCTCGGGCATGCCCAGCAGGGCGGTGTCGGGGTCCTTCAGGCCGTGGCCGGTGACCGTGCAGACGACCGTGGAGCCCTTGGGCAGCCTGCCGTCGGCGGCCGTGGCCAGCAGGCCCGCCACGCTGGTCGCGGACGCGGGCTCGACGAAGATGCCCTCGGTCGAGGCCAGCAGCCGGTAGGCCTCCAGGATCTTCTCGTCCGTGACGGCCTCGAACAGGCCGCCGGACTCCTCCTTGGCCGCCACCGCGCCGGTCCACGACGCCGGGCTGCCCACCCGGATGGCGGTCGCGATGGTCTCCGGGTTCGCCACCGGCTGCCCCAGCACCAGCGGCGCCGAACCCTCGGCCTGGAACCCGAACATGCGCGGCGTCGAAGACGTCACGCCGTCCTTGTAGTAGTCGGAGTAACCGCGCCAGTACGCGGTGATGTTGCCCGCGTTGCCGACCGGCAGGCAGTGGATGTCCGGCGCGCGGCCGAGCACGTCGCAGATCTCCCAGGCGGCGGTCTTCTGGCCGATCAGCCGCACCGGGTTGACCGAGTTGACCAGGGTGATCGGGTACTCGATCGACGTCTTGGAGGCCAGCTCCAGGCAGTCGTCGAAGTTGCCGTCGATCTGCAGGATCTTCGCGCCGTGCGCCACGGCCTGGGCGAGCTTGCCCAGCGCGATCTTGCCGCGCGGCACGAGCACCGCGGCGGTGAGGCCGGCCTTGGCCGCGTACGCCGCCGCGCTGGCCGAGGTGTTGCCGGTCGACGCGCAGATCACCGCGCGGATGCCGCTGGCCAGGGCGTGCGTCATGGCCACCGTCATGCCGCGGTCCTTGAACGACCCGGTCGGGTTCGCGCCCTCGACCTTGACGTAGACCTGGCAGCCGGTCAGCTCCGACAGGTGCTCGGCGGCCACCAACGGCGTGCCGCCTTCGTGGAGGGTGACGACCTTGGCGCCCTCGGGGAGTTGGATCCGGTCCGCGTAGGCGTGGATGATGCCGGGCCACCCCGGTCGCGCTGTTGTCCGATTGTCGGCTCCGCCGACGGTCGCCTGGTGCGTCAAATCTCTTCGCCTTCCACCCGCATCACGCTGACCACTTCCCGAACCACGGGCAGCCCGCCGATTTTGTCCACGGTCGACCGCAGTGCCGCGTCGGTCGCGGCGTGGGTGACGATCACCAGGCTGGCGTCGTCGACCCGGCCCTCCTGTCGCACGGCCGCGATGCTCACGTCGTGTTCCGCGAACACCGCCGCCACCTGCGACAACACGCCCGCCCGGTCGGCGACGTCGAGGCTGATGTGATAACGCGTGGGCGTCTGGCCCATCGGCCGCACGGGCAGCGCCGCGTAGGCCGACTCACGCGGGCCGCGCCCGCGGTGCACCCGGTTGCGGGCCACCGCGACGAGGTCGCCGAGCACCGCGCTGGCGGTCGGGGCGCCACCCGCGCCCTGGCCGTAGAACATCATCTCGCCCGCCGCGTCGGCCTCCACGAACACCGCGTTGAACGCGCCGTGCACGCTCGCCAGCGGGTGCGAGGTGGGGATCATCGCCGGGTGCACGCGCACCGAGATGCCCTCGCCGTCGTCCGCGGTGGTCTGATCGTCGGCTCCGCCGATGGGAACCCGCTCGCAGATGGCGAGCAGCTTCACCGTGCGGCCCAGCGCCTTGGCGGCGGCGATGTCGGCGGCGCTGACCGAGGCGATGCCCTCGCGGTGCACGTCGGCGGCCGTGACCCGGCTGTGGAAGGCCAGCGACGCCAGGATCGCGGCCTTGGACGCGGCGTCGAACCCGTCCACGTCGGCCGTGGGGTCGGCCTCGGCGTACCCGAGCCGGGTCGCCTCCTCCAGGGTCTCGGCGTAGCTCGCCCCGGTGGAGTCCATGCCGGAGAGGATGAAGTTCGTGGTCCCGTTGACGATGCCCATCACCCGGGTGATGCGGTCACCGGCCAGCGACTCGCGCAGCGGGCGCAGCAGCGGGATCGCGCCCGCCACGGCCGCCTCGAAGTACAGGTCCGCGCCCGAGGCGTCGGAGGCCTCGAACAGCTCGGCCGAGTGCTCGGCCAGCAGCGCCTTGTTCGCGGTCACCACGGACTTGCCCGCGCGCAACGCCGACAGCAGCAGCGTGCGGGCGGGCTCGATGCCGCCGATGACCTCGACGATGACGTCCACGTCGTCCGAGGCGACCAGCGCCTCGGCGTCGGTGGTCAGCAGCTCGGCGGGCACCTCGCGGTGCTTGTTCGGCCTGCGCACGGCGATGCCGGCCACCTGGACCGGCGCGCCGACCCGCGCGGTGAGGTCGGCCGCCTGGTCGGTGAGCAGCCGGACCACCTCGGTGCCGACGGTGCCGCAGCCCAGCAGCGCGACCCGGATCGGTTTGCCCTCGTGGCTTGCCACTTCTCATACCTCCAGGCGGAACAGGTCTTCCTCGGTCTCCCGGCGCAGCAGCAACCGGGCCTGGCCGTCCGCGACCGCGGCGAGCGCGGGTCGGGGCAGTCGGTTGTAGCCGCTGGCCATCGAGTAGCAGTACGCGCCGGTCGCGGCGACCGCGATGAGGTCGCCGGGCGCGAGGTCGTCGGGCAGCCAGCAGTCGCGCACGACCACGTCACCGGACTCGCAGTGCTTGCCCACGACGCGGCACAGCACGGGTCGGGCGTCCTCGCCCGCGGCGCGCGAGACCAGCTTGCAGTCGTAGACGGCGTCGTAGAGGGCGGTGCGGATGTTGTCGCTCATGCCGCCGTCCACGCTGACGTACCGGCGGACCACGCCCGCGTCGAGCTGGACGTCCTTGATGGTGCCCACCTCGTACAGCGTCACCGTGCCGGGGCCGACGATGGCGCGACCCGGCTCGACCGCGATCTTCGGCGCGGGCAGCTCGGCGTGCTCGCACTCCTTGGCCACGATGTTGTGCAGCTGCCTGGCCAGCTCGGCGGGCGGCGGCGGGTCGTCGTCCGGGGTGTAGGCGATGCCGAGGCCACCGCCCAGGTCGACGGTCGTGACGTGGTCGAGGATCCCGGCGCCGTGCTCGTCGCGCAGCTCGGCGAGCAGCCCGATGACCCGGCGCGCGGCGACCTCGAAGCCGCTGGCGTCGAAGATCTGCGAGCCGATGTGGCTGTGCAGGCCGATCAGCCGCAGCCCTTCGGACTTCAGCACCCGGCGGGCGGCCTCGGCGGCGTCGCCGGAGGACAGCGAGAAGCCGAACTTCTGGTCCTCGTGCGCGGTGGCGATGAACTCGTGCGTGTGCGCCTCGACGCCGACCGTGACCCGGATCATCACCGGCTGCACCCGGCCGCGTTCGCGGGCGACCTGGTCGAGCCGGGCGATCTCGTAGAACGAGTCGAGCACGACCGCGCCGACACCGGCCTCGACGGCGGCGGTCAGCTCGGCGACGGACTTGTTGTTGCCGTGCAGCGCGATCCGCTCGGGCGGGAACTCCGCGCGCAGCGCCACGGCCAGCTCGCCTCCGCTGGCCACGTCGATGCTCAGGCCCTCCTCGGCGACCCACCGGGCGACCGCGACGGACAGGAACGCCTTGGACGCGTAGTGCACGCGGGTCGGGTCGCCGAACGCCTCGGCGTGCTCGCGGCAGCGGGCGCGGAAGTCGGCCTCGTCCATCACGAACAGCGGGGTGCCGTGCTCCTGGGCGAGCTGCCGCACGTCCACGCCCGCCAGGCGCACCGCGCCGTCAGCGCCGCGTTCGGCGTTGCGCGGCCACACCTGCGGGTGCAGCGCGTCGAGCTGCTCGGTGGAGGACGGTCGGTTGCCCGCCGTGTTGGAGGGGATGAGGACGTCGGCGTGCCGGGGACCGGCCGGGTGGGCGCGCATCACATGCGCTCCGGCGCGGTCACGCCCAGCAGCGCGAGGCCATTGGCGAACACCTGGCGGGTCGCCGCGCACAGGCTCAGCCTGGCCCGGTGCAGCTCGGTGGTCTCCTCGTCGCCCCTCGGCAGCACGCGACAGGCCTCGTAGAACCGGTGGTAGGTGCCCGCCAGCTCCTCCAGGTACCGCGCGACGCGGTGCGGTTCGCGCAGCTCACCGGCGGTGGCGACGACACGGGGGAACTCGCCGACGGTGCGGATCAGGTCGCCCTCGCGGTCGTGCGTGAGCTCCTCCACCGCGTCACCGGGCGTGACGCCCAGGTCGGCGGCGTTGCGCAGCACCGACGACAGCCGCGCGTGCGCGTACTGGACGTAGAACACCGGGTTGTCGTTGCTGCGCTTGCGCAGCAGGTCCAGGTCGATGTCCAGGGACGAGTCCGCCGACGAGCGGCTCATGGCGTAGCGGGCGGCGTCCACGCCGACCGCCTCCACCAGGTCCTGCATGGTGATGACGGTG
Source organism: Saccharothrix carnea (assembly GCF_003014735.1). Taxonomy (GTDB): domain Bacteria; phylum Actinomycetota; class Actinomycetes; order Mycobacteriales; family Pseudonocardiaceae; genus Actinosynnema; species Actinosynnema carneum. The sequence goes on from NZ_PYAX01000001.1 coordinate 681,345, forward strand.
CCCGCGCGCTTGCTCATCCGGACCGGCTTGCCCTCGCTGACCAGGTTCACCAGCTGGCCGATCAGCACCTCGACCGACGCCGGGTCGTCGCCGAGCGCGGACGCGGCGGCCTTGAGCCTGCCGATGTAGCCGTGGTGGTCCGCGCCGAGCATGTAGATGCACAGGTCGAAGCCGCGCGACCGCTTGTCCACCAGGTACGCGATGTCACCGGCGATGTACGCCGGGTCACCGTCGCTCTTGATGACCACGCGGTCCTTGTCGTCGCCGAACTCGGTGGACCGCAGCCACCACGCGCCGTTCTCGAAGTACAGCGCGCCGGAGTCCTTGAGCTGCTCCACGGCCTTGGTGACCGCGCCCGACTTGTGCAGCGAGTCCTCGTGGAAGAAGACGTCGAAGTCGGTGCCGAAGTCGTGCAGGTCCTTCTTGATCTCCTCGAACATGAGGTTCACGCCGATGCGGCGGAACACCTCGTGCGAGTCCTCCGAGGTCAAGGCGCTGGGCTCCTGGCGGATCACCTCGGCGGCGATGTCGCCGATGTAGCCGCCCGCGTAGCCGTCCTCGGGCGCGGGCCCGCCCTTCGCGGCGGCGATCAGGGACCGGACGAACCGGTCGATCTGCGCGCCCGCGTCGTTGAAGTAATACTCGCGGGTAACTTCGCCGCCGTTGGCGGTCAGGATGCGGCCCAGCGCGTCGCCGACCGCGGCCCAGCGGGTGCCGCCCAGGTGGATGGGGCCGGTCGGGTTCGCCGAGACGAACTCCAGGTTGATCCGGGTGCCGGCGAGCTGGTCACCGCGGCCGTAAGCCTCACCGGCCTTCAGCACGTCGCGCACGATGGCGCCCTGGGCGTCCGCGGCGAGCCGCAGGTTCAGAAAGCCCGGTCCGGCGACCTCGACCGAGGAGATGGCATCGGTGCCGGTCAGCGCGTCGGCGAGCCAGCCGGCCAGGTCGCGGGACGCCACGCCGACCTTCTTGGCGGTCTGCAGGGCCAGGTTCGTGGCGTAGTCGCCGTGCTCGGGGTTGCGAGGACGCTCGATCGTGACCGCTGTGGGCAGGGCGGCGGTATCGAGGCCGCGGGCGGACAGCACGTCCACGGCCGTCGCACGGACCAGTTCAGCGAGCGCAGCGGGAGTCACCCGGCAAGTCTAGGGAAGCGTTCTCGCTGGTCTCGACCGGGATGGGCGTCCCGCGAAGTGGGAATGGCAACTGTTGACGACCACCCGCCGTGACGGGCAGTTGACGGTGATCAGACACCGTATCCCTACACTGGCCCGCGGCATGGGCGTATGACGAGACTGAGGCGGACATGACCAGCGGCAAGAAGACGAAGGCCGCGCGCTCCAGCGTTGCGGCGGCGCGCTCCTCGGTGGTGGCCAAGAAGCCGAAGCCCTGGGGCACCATCCTCGCGGTGGTGGCCGTGCTGGCACTGGCCGGCACCGTGTTCGGGTACGCGTACTCCCAGATCGCGGACCAGAACGCGAAAGAGGCCGCGCTCGCCCAGTGGAACCCGTCCGAGGAGAACAAGGACCCCTCGGACCAGATCCCGGGCGTGACCAAGCGCGAGTACAAGCCGGGCAAGCACGTGGACGCGCCCAGGCGGGTCGCGTACGACTTCTCGCCGCCGTTCGGCGGGCCGCACGACAACCAGTGGGCGGACTGCAACGGCGTGGTCTACCCCACCGCCGTGCGCACCGAGAACATGGTCCACGCGATGGAGCACGGCGCGTTCTGGCTGGCGTACAACCCGGACCAGGTGACCGGCGAGGCCTTGGACAAGCTCAAGAGCAAGGTCGACGGCCAGCCGTTCTCGATGATGTCGCCGTACCCGGGCCTGGACAAGCCGATCGCGCTGCAGACGTGGGGCCACCAGCTGAAGCTGGAGAGCGCCGACGACGAGCGCATCGACCAGTTCATCCAGTCGCTGCGGCGCAACCAGTACACCTACCCCGAGGTGGGTTCGCCGTGCGACAACGCCGCCTTCGTGGACAACCCGGCGCCGTTCGTGGCCGAGGCACCCGGCGCGGACGCCGAGCCGATGGGCGACGAGGCCGAGAGCGCGCGCAACTCCGCCGCGACTTCCTCCACCGCACCGTCTGCGAGCAACTGAGCACGTGACCGATCCATCCGAGACCACGCCCAGGCGGAGCAACCTCGCCTGGGCGGTGGTCTCGACCACGGCCGTGCTCGCCATCCTGCTGCTCGGCGCGGCGGTCGGTTTGTTGATCAAGATCCCCGGTTCGGACTCCTCACCCGCCGCGCCCGGCGCGGACTCCGTGGAGGTCGGGTTCTCGCAGGACATGGCCATGCACCACCTCCAGGCGGTGCAGATGGCCAACATCGCCCGCGACCGGTCGGCCGACGAGAAGATCCGGTCGTTCGCGTTCGACGTCTCCAGCACGCAGCTGGAGCAGGTGGGCCGCATGAAGGGCTGGCTCATGCTGTGGGGGCAGCCCGAGCAGCCCATGGCCGGTAAGCACATGGCGTGGATGGCCGAGGACGGTGGCCACGGGCACGGCGCGACCGGGGCGGCGGTGCCCTCCGGCAACCCGATGCCGGGCATGGCGTCCTCCGAGGAGCTGGCCAGGCTGCGTTCGCTGTCCGGCGTCGAGTTCGACGTCTACTTCCTGCAGTTGATGCTCCGGCACCACCAGGGCGGCACCGCCATGGTGCAGTACGCGGTCGACCACGCCGGTCAGCACGCCGTGCGCACCCTCGCGGAAAGCATGCTCAAGTCGCAGAGCAGCGAAAGCGACTTGATGCGGCGGCTCATCTCCGAACGCGGTGCGGAGCCGCTCGCGCGTTGAGCGACGCGGGCACCCACCACTTTCTTGTCACGTTTCCCCCTCCCTCGTTACGCTCGAATTCGAGGCAGTATTCGACTGCCGCCTGGAGGGGTTAACAATGAAGCGATTCGGAGCGGTGCTGGCCACGCTCTTTTCAGTGCTGGCCATCGTGGTGTTCGTCAACCCGTCGGCGCACGCGAGCAATTCCAGCACGAGCGGTTGCACGAACGTGTACATCGAGTACGAGACGGTCAGCGCGACCGTGAGGTACGTGCACTGGGTGGAGTCCCGCAACGTCTGCGGCCCCTACCCCGGCCACTACCAGACCGCCGGCGTGAACGACATCGACCGCAACCCGATCCTCAACCACCGGGTCTACATCTACGCGAACTACAACCGCGGGGGCTGCATCCGCGGCACCGGTTGGCGCAACGACGGTGGCGGCAACTACTACAACATGGGCAGCACCTGCACCCTGATCGCCTGATCGCCTGATCAGGGCGCGAATTCCATTTCCGCGACGGTCCCGCCGGCGAGACGCATTTCCCGCCGGCGGGACCGTCGCGGAATTGCCGCCTACGATCTTGCGGTTTCGCATCACCCAGTTGGGGCTACCCATCGGTAGTAACGTGGGAAACCCCGTCCTGGAGGTCAGCGATGACCGCAGTGGATCCCGACAAGCACGTCGACGAGCGCACCGCGCGCAAGGTCGCCGAACAGGCCCGCGAGACCCGGTGGCGCCACCCCAGCTTCGGCCGTGAGCTCTTCCTCGGCCACTTCCGCCTCGACCTGATCCACCCGCACCCCGGCGGCTCGACCGAGGACCGGGAGCGCGGCGAGACGTTCCTCGCCGCCCTGCGCGAGTTCTGCGAGCACTCCGTGGACGGCGCGGTCATCGAGCGCGATGCCGCGATCCCCGACCACGTGCTGACCGGCCTGAAACAGCTCGGCGCGTTCGGCATGAAGATCAAGACCGAGTACGGCGGCCTCGGCCTGTCCCAGGTCTACTACAACCGGGCGCTGATGATGGTCGGCTCGGTGAGCCCCGCGCTGGGCGCGATGCTCTCCGCGCACCAGTCGATCGGCGTGCCTCAGCCGCTGGCGATGTTCGGCACGGACGAGCAGAAGCGGGAGTACCTGCCGCGCTGCGCGACCGGCGCGATCAGCGCGTTCCTGCTCACCGAGCCGGACGTGGGCAGCGACCCGGCCCGCCTGGGCACCACGGCCACGCCCACCGACGACGGCTGGGTGCTCGACGGCGTGAAGCTGTGGACGACGAACGGCGTGGTGGCCGACCTGCTCGTGGTGATGGCCCAGGTGCCCGGCAAGGGCATCAGCGCGTTCGTGGTCGAGGGTGACTCGCCCGGCATCACGGTGGAGAACCGCAACGAGTTCATGGGCCTGCGCGGCCTGGAGAACGGCGTGACGCGGTTCCACCAGGTCCACGTGCCCAGGGCCAACCTGATCGGCAAGGAGGGCATGGGGCTCAAGATCGCGCTCACCACGCTCAACACCGGCCGGCTGTCGTTGCCGGCCCTGTGCGCGGGCGCGGCGAAGTGGTGCCTGAAGATCGCCCGCGAGTGGTCGGCAGAACGGGTGCAGTGGGGCCTGCCGATCGGCAAGCACGAGGCCATCGCGGGCAAGGTCGCCTACATCGCGGCCACGGCCTACGCGCTGGAGGCCGTGCTCGACCTGTCCAGCGAGCTGGCCGACGCGGGCGGGCACGACATCCGCATCGAGGCCGCGCTGGCGAAGCTGTACGGCTCGGAGATGGCCTGGCTGGTCGCGGACGAGCTGGTGCAGCTGCGCGGCGGGCGCGGCTACGAGACGGCGGCGTCCCTGGCGGCCCGCGGCGAACGGGGCGTGCCCGCCGAGCAGGTGCTGCGCGACCTGCGCATCAACCGGATCTTCGAGGGTTCGACCGAGATCATGCACCTGCTGATCGCGCGGGAGGCGGTGGACGCGCACCTCGCCGTCGCCGGGGACATCATCGACCCGGAGGCCGACGCCAAGCGCAAGGCGCAGGCTCTGGCCAGGGCGGGCGGGTTCTACGCGAAGTGGCTGCCGACGCTGGTGGTCGGCAAGGGCCAGGTGCCGCGCGCCTACGCCGAGTTCGGGCCGCTGGCCGGGCACCTGCGGTTCGTCGAGCGGTCGAGCCGCAAGCTGGCCAGGCAGACGTTCTACGCGATGTCGCGCTGGCAGGGTCGGATGGAGCGCAAGCAGCGGTTCCTGGCCCGGATCGTGGACATCGGCGCGGAGCTGTTCGCGATCAGCGCGGCGTGCGTGCGGGCGGCGGCGGACGGCGACCGGGCGGTGGCGCTGGCGGACGCGTTCGCGGCGCAGGCCAGGGTGCGGGTCGACGAGCTGTTCGACCGGTTGTGGCGCAACTCGGACGACTCGGACGCGGCGTTGGCGCGGCACGTCCTGGACGGTCGGTTCACCTGGCTGGAGGAGGGGGTGCTCGACCCGTCCAGCCCGGGACCGTGGATCGCGGACTCGACCCACCGGGCGTCCACCGCGCGGGACGTCCACCGGAAGACGCCGTAGGCGCCGTTGTACACGGGGCAGGTGTTTGCGGGCGCGGCACCTGCCCCGTGGCACGGTCGAAAGGGGACCACGTCCCCCGTACTCCCCTTTCGACTCCCCTTCTGAACAACGGAAGGAACAACACCCTCCAGGAGGAGGTAACGAGTGACGCTACGTCATTACTGGCGAGTTGAGACTTACGACTTTCGAGTGAATCACCAGGTGAGAGCCACTCGACTACTCTCAGGGAGTGACCGCACCGCGGCGGTCGAACACCAGCTCCCGCGCGGACCGCAACCCGATCTCGATCGCGCCGCCGAGCACCGCGCCGTCACCCAGCCCGCCGGCCACGATCCGCGGCACCAGCGGCGTCATCCGGCGCAACGCGGCCTCCAGCGGCTCCTGCAGGAGGTCGGTGTTGCTGCCGATGCCGCCGCCGAGCACCACCAGCTCCGGGTCGACCACCGCCACCACCGACGCCACCACGAACGCCAGCCGCTCGGCCTCGTCGCGCACCGCGAGCAGCGCCCGCTCGTCACCGGCCCGCGCCGCGGCGAACACCTCGCGCGCCGAGCGCGCCGACAACCCGCGCTGCTTCGCCAACGCCACCACGGACTCCGCCGCCGCGGCCGCCTCGACCTGGCCGCGCTGCCGTCCGTCCTCTTCGGACTGGCCGGTGAAGGGCAGGTAGCCGACCTCGCCCGCGGCACCGTGCGCGCCGCGGAACAACCGGCCGTCCACCACGATCCCCATGCCGATCCCGGTGCCGACGGTGACGCACACGAACACGTCGGCGTCCCGCGCCACCCCGTGCGCCTGCTCACCGACTGCCGCCAGGTTGGCGTCGTTCTCCACCACCAGGCCCGCGCCCAGCTCGGCCTCCAGGTCGTCCAGCAGGCCGGGCCGTTCCCAGCCCGGTAGGTTCGGCGCGTGGTGCAACGTCCGGTCGCGCGGGTCCGGCACGCCGGGGGTGCCGACCACCTTGACCACCAGGTCGGCGGGCGACAGGCCTGCCTCGGACACCGTGCGCTCGGCCAGCTCGCCCACCGTGCGGACCAGCGCCGTCGCCGAGCGGCACCGGTTGCGCTCGTCCACCCGCGCGATCACCGTGCCCGCCAGGTCCGCCACCGCGACCCGGATCCGCTGCCTGCCGATGTCCACGCCCAGCACGTGTCCCGCCGCCGGGTTCGGCTCGTAGACCACCGCCGACCGACCCGGACCGGCCGACGTGCGGCCGATGCTGCGCACCAGGCCGTGCTGCTCCAGGTCGAGCAGCGCCTGGCCCACGGTCGGCTTCGACAGGCCGGTGTCCTTGGCGACCTGCGGCCTGGTCGCCGGGCCGCCCACCCGCAGCCGGTCGAGCACCGCGCGCTGGTTGAGCACGCGCATCCCCGCGGGGGTGCCCACCGGGGGCGTGTTCCGGGCCGTCACGGTGAGTGAGTGTAGATCGGGTGGAGCAGCATCCGGACAGGCTTGCGGACAAGTTGCGGGACCACTCTTGACAACGATGTCAGGTACGCCCTTTGCTTCGCTGAAGATCGCGGTCGGATCGGGCGAAAGGCGTGCAATGGGGCACAAACGCGGCAGAGGATCGCTGGTGGTCGTCTCGACCATCGCACTGGCGGTGGGGAGCGTGGGAGGCTGGCCCTCCGCGACCGCCGCACCGGGGGAGCCAACCGTGAGCGAGACGCTCTTCGCCACGTCGTTCGAGGACGGGCAGCCGCAGCCGACCTGGGCCAGCACTGTGGAGACCGGCCCGGACGGCACGCCGAAGACGGCGGGCGTCAACGGCTCGGACTCCACCGGCATCCCGGGCAACGTCACCGACCGCGTGGTCGACGTGGCGGCCAACTCGGAGAACTCCGGCGCGGGCGAGGTCAAGGAGAACCTGGTCGACGGCAACGTGTCGTCCAAGTGGCTCACCTTCACGCCGACCGGCTGGGCGCGGTTCACCTTCGCCGAGCCGGTCGCGGTCAAGCGCTACGCGATGTCGTCGGCCAACGACGCGCCCGAGCGCGACCCGGAGGACTGGACGCTGCGCGGCTCGAACGACGGCACCACGTGGACCCCGCTGGACGCCCGCACCGGTGAGGCGTTCACCGAGCGGTTCCAGACCAAGACCTACGACATCGCCAACACCGAGGCGTTCAAGCACTACCAGCTCGACATCTCGGCCACCGCGGGCGGCGTGAACCTCATCCAGCTCGCCGAGGTGCAGTTCTCGGACGGCTCCACCACCCCGCCGGCGAAGAACATGCGCACGACCGTGGGCAAGGGCGCCAACGGCGGGTACAACGCCAAGGCGGGCGCCGGGTTCACCGGCCTGAAGGCGTTGCGGTACCAGGGGACGCACGTCGCCGAGGGGCGCGGCTACTCGTACAACAAGGTCTACGAGGTCGACCTCCCGGTCACCGCGACCACCGAGCTGTCGTACCTGATCTTCCCGTCGTTCACCACGGACGACCTCAACTACCCGGCCACCTACGTGTCGCTCGACCTCGCGTTCGACGACGGCACGTACCTCAGCGACCTCGGCGCGCGCGACCAGCACGGGTTCGAGCTGTCACCGCGCGGCCAGGGCGCGGCCAAGTCGCTCTACACCAACCAGTGGAACCGGGTCGCGTCGGTGATCGGCCAGGTCGCCGCGGGCAAGACCGTCAAGCGGATCCTGGTGGCGTACGACAACCCGAAGGGACCGGCCGGGTTCAACGGCTGGGTCGACGACATCGCGGTGAAGTCCGCCCCGGTCGTGGTCGACCGGCCGCGCCCGTCCGACTGGGTGCTGACCACCCGCGGCACGAACTCCAGCGGTTCGTTCTCGCGGGGCAACAACATCCCGGCCACCGCGGTGCCGCACGGCTTCAACTTCTGGTCGCCCATGACGAACGCGGGCTCGACCAGCTGGCTCTACGAGTACGCGAAGAACAACAACCGGGACAACCTGCCGACGTTGCAGGCGTTCACCGCGAGCCACGAGCCCAGCCCGTGGATGGGCGACCGGCAGACGTTCCAGGTGATGCCGTCCACCGGCACGCCGACCGCCGACCGGGCCGTGCGCGCGCTGCCGTTCAAGCACGAGAACGAGACCGCGAAGGCGCACTACTACGGCGTCAAGTTCGAGAACGGGATGCGGACGGAGATCGCGCCGACCGACCACGCCGCGCTGTTCCGCTTCACGTTCGTGGACGACACGTCGAACCTGGTGTTCGACAACGTCAACAACAGCGGCGGGTTGACGCTGGACCCGGCGTCCGGTGTGGTGACGGGCTTCTCGGACGTCAAGAGCGGCCTGTCGACCGGCGCCACGCGGCTGTTCGTGTACGGCGTGGTGGACAAGCCGGTCGTCTCCAGCGGTCGGCTGACCGGCGTGGGCAGGGACGACGTGGCCGGGTTCTTCCAGTTCGACACCTCCGGTGACAAGACCGTGACGATGAAGATCGCCACCTCGTTGCTCGGCGTGGACCAGGCCAGGCGCAACCTGGAGCTGGAGGTGTCCACTTCGGACACGTTCGACTCGGTGCGCGACCGGGCGCGGGACGCGTGGGACCGGGTGCTGCGCATGGTCGAGGTCGAGGGCGCGTCGGAGGACCAGCTGACCACGCTCTACTCCAACCTCTACCGGCTCTACCTCTACCCGAACTCCGGCTTCGAGAACACCGGCACCACCGACGCGCCGCAGTACCGGTACGCGTCTCCCGTGCAGCCGGCCGGGCCGTCGACCCCGACGCAGACCGGCGCGAAGGTCGTGGACGGCAAGATCTACGTCAACAACGGGTTCTGGGACACCTACCGGACCACGTGGCCCGCGTACAGCCTGCTGACGCCGGGCCGGGCCGCCGAGCTGGCGGACGGGTTCGTGCAGCAGTACCGGGACGGCGGGTGGATCTCCCGCTGGTCGTCGCCCGGTTACGCGAACCTGATGACCGGCACCAGCTCCGACGTGGCGTTCGCGGACGCGTTCGTGAAGGGCGTGCCGCTGCCCGACGCCGAGGCCGCCTACGAGGCCGCGGTGAAGAACGCGACGGTCGCGCCGCCGAACGCGGGCGTCGGCCGCAAGGGCCTGGACACCTCGATCTTCACCGGCTACACGTCCACCGCCACCGGCGAGGGCATGTCGTGGGCGATCGAGGGCTACGTCAACGACTACGGCATCGCGAACATGGCGAAGGCGCTGCACAAGCGGACCGGCGACCCGCGGTACCAGGCCGCGCACGAGTACTTCGCCAACCGCGCGCAGAACTACATCCACATGTTCGACCCGTCGACGGGCTTCTTCCAGGGCCGCAACCCGGACGGCACGTGGCGCGTGCCGACCGAGGAGTACGACCCGCGCGAGTGGGGCCACGACTACACCGAGACCGACGGCTGGAACATGGCGTTCTCCGTGCCGCACGACGGGCAGGGCCTGGCCAACCTGTACGGCGGCCGGGACGGGTTGGCGAAGAAGCTGGACGAGTTCTTCGCCACGCCGGAGACCGCGAAGTTCCCCGGCTCGTACGGCGGCGTGATCCACGAGATGACCGAGGCGCGCGACGTGCGGATGGGGCAGCTGGGGCACTCCAACCAGGTGTCGCACCACATCACGTACATGTACGACTACGCCGGTCAGCCGTGGAAGACGCAGGAGAAGGTGCGCGAGATCCTGTCCCGGCTCTACCTGGGCAGCGAGATCGGCCAGGGCTACCCCGGTGACGAGGACAACGGCGAGCAGTCGGCGTGGTGGCTGTTCAGCGCCATGGGCTTCTACCCGCTGCAGATGGGCAACTCGTCCTACGCGATCGGGTCGCCGCTGTTCGAGAAGATGACCGTGCACCTGGACAACGGGCGCACGCTCGTCATCAACGCGCCGGACAACTCGGCGCAGAACATCTACGTGCAGTCGTTGACGGTCAACGGGAAGAAGTGGGACAAGGCGCACCTGCCGCACGCGGAGATCGCGAACGGCGGTGTGCTCGACTTCGGGATGGGGTCGTCGCCGTCCCGGTGGGCCACCGGTCCGGACGCCGCGCCGCCGTCGTTGACCACGGGTTCCTCGGCTCCCACGCCGTTGCGGGACGTGACGCTGCTCGGGACGGTGACCGGTGCGCCGGCGGCGGTGGTGGACAACACCTCGCAGACGTCCGGTGCGCTGTCGTGGTTGCAGGTGGACCTGCCGTCGAAGAAGGAGAGCGCCACGTTCTACACGCTCACCTCGGGCAAGGACACGGGCGACCCGTCGTCGTGGGTGCTGAAGGGTTCGTACGACGGCAAGACGTGGGCGGTCGTGGACGAGCGGTCCGGTGAGGCGTTCCCGTGGCGGCAGCAGACGCGGGCGTTCAAGATCGCCCGACCGGGCCACTACCAGCACTACCGGCTGGAGTTCCCCGGCTCGGCGACGGTGGCCGAGTTCGAGCTGCTGGCCAAGCCGTTCGTGACATGCTCGGCCACGGTCACCGGTGAGCACGCCGGTCCGTTGCGCGTCGAGTCGGGCGTGACGTGCGTGGACGGTGCTTCGGTGACCGGTCCGGTGACGGTGGCGGCGGGCGCGTCGCTGTACGTGTTCGGCGGGACGGTGGACGGCCCGGTGAGGGCGACGGGTGCCGCGGCGGTCGTGCTGGTGGAGACGTCGGTCGGCGGGCCGGTGGACATCAGCGGGACGTCCGGCGAGTTGTCGCTGGAACGGGTGACCGCCGGCGGGCCCGTGCGGCTGGTCGACAACAAGGGCGGCACGCTCGTCGCGGGCAACACCGTGGCCGGACCGCTGTCGTGCACCGGAAGTTCGCCTGAACCGGTGAACAACGGGTGGGCGAACTCGGCAGACGGGCCGAAGACGGGTCAGTGCGCTTCGCTGTAGGTGGTGGTCACCAGGAGATTTCGCGGCACCTCTGCGCGGAATCTCCTGGTTCGACCTGGAGCGTGGCGTGCTCGATGTGGTAGCGCTCGGCCAGCAGCACCTGCGCCGCGCGCAGCACCTCGGCCGGGTCGACCAGGTCGCGGGTGGTGAGGTGCGCCGAGGCGACCTCCATGCCCGAGGTCAGCGTCCAGACGTGCAGGTCGTGCGCCTCGGCCACGCCGGGCAGGCGGCTCAGGTCGGCCTTCATCTCGGCGACGTCCAGGCGTTCGGGGGCGTGCTGGAAGAGGATGCGCAGCGCGCTCGCGGCCAGCTTGTACGTGCGCGGCAGGACGAACAGGCCGATCGCCACACCCATGACGGGGTCGGCGTAGCGCCAGCCGAAGATCAGCGTGACGGCGCCGCTGATGAGCACGCCGACCGACCCGATCAGGTCCGCGAGGACCTCCAGGTACGCACCGCGGACGTTGATGCTGTCCTTCGCGCCGTCCCGGAGCAGGAAGAACGCGACGACGTTGGCCACCAGGCCCGCGCTCGCGGCCAGCACCACCGGCAGGCCGGGCACTTCCGGCGGGTTGCCGAACCGCCCGACCGCCTCGTGCACGACGTAACCGGCCACGCCGAACAGCAGCACGGCGTTGGCGAGCGCGGCCAGCACTTCGGCGCGGTAGAGGCCGAACGTGCGGCTGCCACCCGTTCGGGCGCGGCGGGCCAGCATGATCGCGGCCAGCGCCATGCCGACGCCCAGGACGTCGGTGAGCATGTGGGCGGCGTCGGAGATCAGGGCCAGCGAGCCGGTGGCGAAGCCGACGACGAACTCCAGGCCCATGAAGGCCGCACCGATGCCGAAGGCGATCCACAGCCGGCCGAGGTGCCTGGCGCTCCCCGACGACACGCCGTGGCCGTGTCCGTGACCCATGAGCGGAACATATAGTCACATGCGCATGAGTGCAACTTGAGTGTCAGGGGCGCCACAACGGTGCCGGAGGCGTCACCGGTTGTCGATCGCGTCCTCGATGTGCCGCGCCACCTGCTCCGGATGCGTCCGCGGCGCCCAGTGTCCCGCGTGGACGCTGCTCCTCGTCAGCCGCTCGACCCAGGGTGCCGCGGCGTCGAGGTGCTCCCTCACCACGAACGGGTCCTCGGTCAACTCGATCTGGTGAACGGGCACCGTCACCACCGCCGGAGCCCGCCCGCGCCCCACGTTGGCGCGGTACAGCCCCAACCCGTTGACCAACTCCCGCCGCCCGGCCCGCAACCACTTCCGGACGGCCGGCACCCGCCACAGCAGCTCGGCCGCACCGGGCACCATGAACCCGGCGATGTACCACGACCGCCGCAGCACACCCAGCACCTTCACCGGCCGCAAACGGTTGCGCCTCACCCACTCGCCCAACTGCCCCAGATCGGGCCCGGACACACTGGTGAACGACAGGAACAGCTCCGGCCGAGCCACCACCGCCGCCCACCCCTGCACCGACCCCCAGTCGTGCCCCACGAGGTGAACCGGCCGCCCGACCTCCCCCACCACCGCCACCAGGTCCTCGACCAACCGCTCGACCCGGTACCCGTCCACCCCGGCGGGCTCCCCCGACCGCCCACACCCCCGCACGTCGTACCGGACCACCCGGAACCGCCGCCCCAACCTCTCCGCCACCCCGTCCCACACTTCCGACGTGTCGGGGTACCCGTGCACCAACACCACCGGCACTCCGCCGCCCACCCCTCCCTCCACCACGGAAATCCCCAGGTCACCGCTCCGGACCACCCGCCTGCGCCCAACCTCCACCCCGAAGAGGGTAGGGGGTGAAACCACCCGCCAGGCGTACGCTAAGCTTCCACCCGTAGCTGCGGCCCCCGTAGCTCAGGGGATAGAGCACCGCCCTCCGGAGGCGGGAGCGCAGGTTCGAATCCTGCCGGGGGCACTCCAGGTCGGTACGGACAGGGCGAGTCGCTGAGCGGCTCGCCTTTCTCGTTTGCCCGGTTTCCGGTGCCGTGCTCCTTTTTTCCAGGTTCGCCCTCCATTGAGGACCGATCTCGTCCGCGGTGCTCCTTACGGTGGCGGTGACAGCTGAAAAGGCAAGGAGAGAATGCGATGGTCAATCCGACCGACTTCCCCGAGCCCACCTTCGTTTCCGTCAACGGGGTGGAGCTCGAAGTCTTCGAAGCGGGCAGGCAGAATGTCGGGAACCCCGTTGTGCTCTGCCACGGCTGGCCGGAGCACGCGTTCTCCTGGCGTCACCAGGTGCCCGCCCTCGTCGCCGCGGGTTACCACGTCATCGCACCGAACCAGCGGGGCTACGGCAACTCGTCCCGGCCGACCGAGGTGACCGAGTACGACATCGAACACCTGTCGGGTGATCTCGTCGCACTGCTCGACCACTACGGCTACGAGGACGCCACCTTCATCGGTCACGACTGGGGTGCGATGGTCGTCTGGGGATTGACCTTGTTGCACCCGGACCGGGTGAACAAGGTGATCAACCTGAGCGTGCCCTACCTCGATCGCGGGGACAAGCCCTGGGTCGAGTTCATCGAAGACGTGGTCGGCAGCGACTCCTACTTCGTCCACTTCAACCGGCAGCCGGGCGTCGCGGACGCCGTGTTCGAAGACAACACCTTCCGGTTCCTGCGCAACTTGTACCGGAAGAACGAGCCCTCGGCGGAACCCCAGCCGGGTATGGCGTTCATCAACCTCGCCAGAGCGGAAGCACCGCGCGGTGAACCCCTGATGAGCGACGACGAACTGGCCGTTTTCGTCTCCGCTTTCGAGACATCGGGGTTCACGGCCAGTATCAACTGGTACCGGAACGTCGACCGCAACTGGCACTTGTTGGCGGACGTGGACCCGATCATCCACCAGCCCGCCCTCATGATCTACGGCGACCGGGACGTGGTCGCGAAGTCCGAGAACCTGGCGGCGTTCGTGCCCGACGTCGAGGTGGTCACCCTGGATTGCGGTCACTGGATCCAGCAGGAAAGGCCGGAAGAGACCAACCAGGCGATCTTGAAGTGGCTGGAGCAGCAGAGCGCCTAGGGCGAGGCCGGCGTCGTGGTGGCAGGAAGGCGACAGCGGGCGTTCGAGTGCGCATGAGGTCGGCACGATGGCGGCATGGGACGAGTACTTGCGGCATTAGCCGCTGGGTCAGTGGTGGCCGGTGTGGTGGTCGCAGGGCCGACCGCGGCGGTCGCGGCGGCTTGCGACTACCCCGCTCAGGTGTTGGACCTGCGGAATTGGAAGATCCAGTTGCCGATCGGTGGTGACGAGGATCCGGATGAGGTGAAGCAGCCGTCGTTGGCGACTTACCGGGTGGACCCCTGGTTCGTCGTCGACGACGCCTGTGGCGGGGTGCGGTTCCGGGCGGCGGTGAACGGGGTCACGACCAGTGGGTCGAACTACCCGCGTTCCGAGTTGCGGGAGATGAACGGGACGGCCAACGCGGCTTGGTCGTCCAACTCCGGGACGCACGCGATGACCATCGACCAGACCGTGACGCGGTTGCCGAACGACAAGCCGCACCTGGTGGTCGGGCAGATCCACGGTGGGGACGACGACGTGTCCGTGTTCCGGGTGGAGGGGCGCAACCTCTACGTCACCAACGGCGACGACGCGCACTACAAGCTGGTGACCGACGACTTCCGGCTGAACACGCGGTTCCAGGTGAAGTTCGTCGTCTCCGGCGGCAAGATCAACGCGTACTACAACGGCGCACTCGCGGCGACGCTCAGCAAGAGCTTCAGCACCGGCTACTTCAAGGCCGGCGCGTACACGCAGGCCAACTGCGGCAACTCCAGCCCGTGCGGCACGAGCAACTACGGCGAGACGATCATCCACTCGGTGAAGTCGGGCGACAGCGCGCCGCAGCCCCAGCCGCCCGGTTCCCCGTTGCCCGTCACGGCGGTCGCGGCGAGCGGTGACGACGGGAACGTCCCGGCCAACACGCTGGACCGCGACCTGTCCACCCGCTGGTCGGACGAGGGCGACGGGGTGTGGATCCGGTACGACCTCGGTGCCGCCCGGACGGTCGGGGCGGTCGGCTTGGCGTGGCACCGGGGTGACACCCGGCGGCACGACTTCCGCATCCAGACGTCGTCGGACGGCACCGCCTGGACCACCCGGTTCTCCGGCTCCAGCAGCGGCGCCACGCTCCAGCCGGAGATCTACGACATCCCCGACACGTCGGCCCGCTACGTGCGCGTCGTGGGCTACGGCAACACCGGCAACGACTGGACCAGCATCGCGGAGACCACCATCCACCCACCGGCCTGACCTCGCACCCGCCCGGGACCGAACGGCTCCGGGCGGGTCCGTCCGGTCGACCCGCTTGATCATCCTGCCGGTGCCGGTGCCGGTGCCGGTGGCGCGGCGGGAAAAGGGGAAGGCCGCCCCGGAGGATGCCGGAGGTCACTTCCCTCGGACGCGCACGGGACGTCCGCGCAGGATCACGGCGACCGGGTGGGCGAGCTGGTCGAGGTCGGCTCTGGGGTCCTCGGCGTAGACGACGGCGTCGGCGGGCGCGCCCGGTTCCAGGCCCGGCAGCCCGAGGTACGCGCGGGCGTCCCAGGAGGCGGCGGCGAGGGCGGCGTGCGGGCGCATCCCGGCGGCGGCCAGCGCGCGCACCTCGTCGATGATCCGGCCGTGCGGCACCGAATCCGTCCCCGCCAACACCCGGACGCCCGCCTCGGCCGCGGCGGCGACGAGTCCCGCGTGCGCCTCCGCGCCGCGGACGTACCACCGCTTGGCGGGGCTGTCCGGGCGGCGGCGCACTTCGGGCAGCGTCCGGTCGGTGATCGACAACGTCGGCGTCAACGCCGTGCCCTGCTCGGCCATCCGGGTCAGCAGGTCGGCGTCCAGCTGCATCCCGTGCTCCACCGAGTCGGCACCGGCCAGCACCGCCACCTCACCGCCCGCGGCCTGCTGGGTGTGCACGGCGACCCGGCCGCCCACCGCGTGCACCGCCTCCACCACGGCGGTCAGCACCTCCAGCGGCACCGGTTCGCCGTCCGAGCGCCAGTCGCCGATCACCTTCGCCCACCCGGTGCGCGCCGCCTGCGCCGCGGCGATCGCGGGCAGCTCGGCGTGGTCGGCCCGACGTCCCCAGCCGTCGAAGAACTGGCCGTGCTGCGCCAGCCACGGACCGGCGTGCCAGGCCCTGGGCGTGTCGGGGTCGGTGCCGAACCACGGCGGCGGCTCACCGGCCAGGCCGGGCGCGCGGATCACCGCCACCCCGGCGTCCACGTGCTGCCGGAGGTGGTCGCGCAGCATCCCGTGGTCGAGCGGGTCGCCGGGTGCCTCGGCGCCGGGGTGGGTGTGCGCGTCGACCAGGCCGGGCACCAGCCAGCCCTCGGCCACCAGCTCGGCGTTCGGGACGGGGTCGGTGGTCCACCGGTCGCCGTCTGCGTAGAGGTCGACGTGCTCGCCGTGCGGCAGGGCACGACCTCGGATCCGGACAACCACCAGCGCACCCCCGCGTCCACGGACGACCGAGCCGCCCTCCGACAACTCCTCAGCTTGGTGCACCGCGGCCTTGAGTGCGAGGAACTTCGGCTGGTAGGGGCCGGCCGTTGTGCTCGTCATGCGACTACGGTAAAAGTTGACATCAATGTCAGGTTCAGGTCGCGCGGGGGTGTGACATGCGGATCGGTGAGCTGGCCGAGCGCACCGGGGTGAGCGTGCGTTCGTTGCGGTACTACGAGCAGCAGGGCCTGTTGAGCGCCGACCGCACCACCGGCGGCCACCGCGAGTACCCCGAGCGCGCGGTCGACCGGGTGATCCGCATCCAGGAGCTGTTCGCCGCCGGGCTGAGCAGCAAGAAGATCGCGCTGATGCTGCCGTGCATGAGGGACGCGGACGGCGGCCCGTCCGAGATCGCCACGCCACGGCTGGTCGACGACCTCACCGCCGAACGCGCCCGCATCGACCGGCTGATCACGGACCTGGTGCGGTCGCGGGACGTGCTGGACGAGGTGATCGACGCGGCTTCGGGCGGGCGCTGACGGCTACCCGGCCATCGCCTGCTCGATCTTCCGCTCGGTGGCCGCCGTCAGGCCGAGCAGCGCCACGAGCGCCACCGCCGTCATGATCACGAACACCGCGCGCAGCCCGAACGCCTGCGCCAGGACGCCCCCGAGCGCCGCGCCCAGCGGCATGGTGCCCCAGGCGACCAGGCGGTAGGCGCTGTTCACCCGGCCCAGCAGGCGGTCCGGCGTGACGCGCTGCCGCAACGTGACCGCGACGACGTTGAGCACCGCGATCCCACCGCCCGCGACCGCGAACGCCGCCGCGACGACGTACGGGTCGGTGGTCACGGCGGGTGCGGCGACGAGCAGCGTCCCGGCGACGAACCCCACCACCAGCGAACGGCTCCGGCCCAGCTTGGCGATCACGCGTTCGGCGGCCAGGGAGCCCACCAGGCTGCCGACCGCCGGGGTGGTCAGGAGCAGGCCGAACAGCTGCGCGCTCAGGCCCATCGCCGACGCCGGGCCCACCGCGTGGAGGACGAGCACGGCGCCGGACGCCGTGTTGGCGGTGTTGAACAGCCCGACGACGACGGCGAGGCTGCGCAACAGGCGGTGGCGCAGCAGGAAGCGCAGGCCTTCGGCGATGTCGGCGCGCAGCGTGGTGCGGTGCTCGCGGTGGATCTTGAACGCGCCCCGGACCGACCACAGGGCGACCAGGGCCACCAGCCAGAGGGCGGCGGGCGCGGTGAAGGCGGCCACCGCGCCCGCGGCGACCAGGAGGCCGGCGACGGGCGGGCCCGCGAACTCGTTCGCGGTGAGCTCGACGGCGAACAGGCGGGCGTTGGCGCGAGGCAGGCGGTCGCGGTCCACCAGCTGCGGCACCAGGGATTGCGCCGAGGTGTCGTAGAGCGTCTCGGCGATGCCGGCGGCGAAGGCGATGGCGTAGAGCAGCCAGATGTTCGCCCAGCCCGATGCCACCGCGGCGGCGAGGAGTGCGAGCAGGGCGGCCCTGGCGGCGTTGGCCCGGAGCATGGTCCGGCGGCGGTCGAGGCGGTCGGTCAGCGCGCCCGCCGGGAGCGCGAAGACGAGCCACGGCAGGGTGAGGGCGAACACCAGACCCGCGATCAGGGTCGGTTCGCGGGTCGTCTGGATGGCGACCAGCGGCAGGGCGACCTTGAACGTGCCGTCGGCGAGGTTCGACAGGCCGGACGACGTCCAGAGGCGCCAGAAGCCCGTTCCCATGGATGCCATTGGTGGAGAATCGCACATCGGTGGAATTTTCTCCATCGGTTCGTTTCCCCACCGGTCGGCTAGGTTGGGCGCCATGGCTGAGCGGGAACGGCGTCCGGCGACGGTGGACGAGGCGAAAGCGCTGGCCCACCCGTTGCGGCTGCGGATCCTGCGGCTGTGCGGGCAGCAGGAGTTGACCAACAAGCAGCTGGCCGAGCGGTTGGGCCGCGACCCGGGAACCGTCCTGTACCACGTGCGCCAGTTGGCGGCGGCGGGCTTCCTGGAGCCGGGCGAGGTGCGCACGGGCGCCAGCGGCGCGCTGGAGAAGCCCTACCGGTCGACCGGCATCTCGTGGTGGCTGGACGGGCCGCCGGCGGACACCGGCGCGAACACCGCACCGCTGGAGGCGTTCCAGGAGGAGTTGCGGGAAGCCGGACCGGAGTCGGTGCGGACCTACGCACGGTTCGCGCTGCACCTGTCGCCGGAGGACGTGGCCGAACTGGACCGCCGCATCAGCGCCGTGCTGGACGAGTACGTGGCCACCGAGGACGAACGCCGCCACCTGCCGCTGCACGGCGGGATCGTCGTCGTGCACCGGCTGAAGGAGTGACGCGCTCGGGAAGCCGGGGCGGCGGCCGGCCGGCACCATCGGTGTGGTGACGGAGGTCGATCGGATCGCGGAAGAGCTGCACCGAGCCGTGCTGGCGCGGTTTCCGACGTCCGCGACCCTGAGCGGCATCCCCGGCTACGACCACCTGCTCACCGACTACCGCGAGGAGGCCGACGAGCGGTTCGCCGCCGAGCTCGACGGCATCGCGGCACGGGCGGCAGCGGTCGATCCCGGGCCGTTGGCCGGCACGGACCGGGTCACCCGCGCCATGATCGGGCAG
The DNA here is from genome assembly GCF_003014735.1 of Saccharothrix carnea. GTDB lineage: Bacteria > Actinomycetota > Actinomycetes > Mycobacteriales > Pseudonocardiaceae > Actinosynnema > Actinosynnema carneum. The sequence continues at coordinate 700,562 of NZ_PYAX01000001.1, forward strand.
CAGGCGTCGGCGTTGCGCGACCAGGTCGGGCAGCGGTGGGTCGAGTTCACCGTGAGCGACCTGATCCTGACCCCCGTGCCCATGCTGTTGCACACGCTCGCGGACACGCCGTTGGACACCGAACAGCAGCGGGCCGATCACGAGCGCAGGTTGAGCGCGATGCCCGCCTTCTTCGCGGCCTTGGCGCAACGGCACCGCGACGGGATCCGCGCGGGCCGGTTGCCGGTGGCGCGGTTGGTGCGCCAGGCCATCGCCCAACTCGATGACAACGCCCACCTGCCCGGTGTGCGCGAGTACCGCGAAGCGCTGGCGGCCGACGTGCTGCCGCACGGGCGTGACGACGACCGGGCGGGCGTGTGCTGGTTGCCTGACGGCGAGGAGCTGTACGCCTCGGCCTCACGGCGGCACACCACCACCGACCTCACCCCCGACCAGCTGCACCACACGGGGTTGGCGGCGCTCGAAGGCCTCGCCGACGAGTACGCGTCGCTCGGCCGGGAGGTGTTCGGCACGTCGGACGTCCACGAGGTGTTCACCAGGCTGCGCGACGGCCCGGGGTGGCGCGACGCCGACGAGATGCTCGCCGCCGCCCGCGCCACCGTGAGCCGCGCCGAAGCCGCCGCGCCGGGGTGGTTCCGCACCGTCCCGGACGAGAAGTGCGCGGTGCGCTTCTACCCGGACGGCACACCGGCCGCGACTCCCCCGTCGTACCTGGCGGGCACGGTGGACGGTGCGCGGCCGGGCACCTACTCGGTGAACCCCGCCCAGCTCGACGGCAGGCACACGGCCGAGGCCCTGGCCTTCCACGAGGCCGTGCCCGGGCACCACTTCGACGGCGCGCGGCGGATGGCGCGCACCGACCTGTCGATCTGGCGGCGCACGGCCGGGGTGAGCGCGTTCGCCGAGGGCTGGGCCCTGTACGCCGAACGCCTCGCCGACGAGATGGGCCTGTACTCCGACGCGTTCTCCCGGCTGGGGATGCTCACGTTCGACTCCATGCGCGCCGCGCGGCTGGTGGTCGACACGGGGCTGCACGCGTTCGGCTGGAGCCGGGCACGGGCTGTGGAGTTCCTGCGCGCCAACACCCCGATGGCACCGTACCTGGTGGAGTCCGAGGTGGACCGTTACCTGGCCGACCCGGGACAGGCGCCGGCCTACCTGGTCGGCCGGTTGGAGATCCAGCGGTTGCGGCGGGACGCCGAACGGCGCCTGGGTGGCGCGTTCGACGTCCGCGACTTCCACGAGGTCGTGCTGTCCGAGGCCCGCGTGCCGCTGTCCACGCTCGCCGACCTCGTCGAGGCGTGGGTTCAGTCGTTGACGCGCCGCCGGTAGAGGGCGACGGCCAGGACGAACGACGCGATCAGCAGGCCGACCGACCAGGCCAGTGCGATCCAGCCCTGATCGCCGACCGGGGTGCCGGTGAGCAGGCCGCGCACGGTCTCGATAACGGGCGTGATCGGCTGGTGCTCGCTGATGCCCCGCAGGAACGGCGGCATGGTGTGGGTCGGCACGAAAGCGCTGCTCAGGTACGGCAGGAACAGCATGAAGAAGCTCAGCGCGCTGGCCGACTCGACCGACTTCGCCACCGCGCCCAGCCCCGCCGCCAGCCACGACAGCGCCAGCACGTACAGCAGCAGCAACCCGGCCGCGGCCAGCCACTCCAGCGGTGACGCGGACGGGCGGAAGCCCATCGCGACCGCCGCGCCGACCACGATCGTGGTGGACAGGGCGTTGCGCGCGACGCTGGCCGTGACGTGCCCGGTCAGCACGGCGAAGCTGCGGATCGGCATGGACCGCAGGCGGTCGATCATGCCGCTGTTCATGTCGTCGGCCACGGACATCGCGGTGGACGCCGCGCCGTAGCCGGTGCACAGCAGGATGATCCCGGGCACCACGTAGTTGATGTACCCGGTGCCGGTGTTGATCGCGCCGCCGAAGACGTACACGAACAGCGCCATCATCAGCAGCGGCAGGACGATGGACATGATCAGCGTGTCGACGTTGCGCCTGCCGAGCCGGATGCTGCGGCCGATCATGGTCATCGAATCGGCGATGGCGTGACTCATGCCGGCACTCCTTCACGTGCGGTCAGGGCGAGGAAGACGTCGTCGAGGGTCGGTCGGTGCGAGGAGACCTGGGCGGGCACGACGGCGGCGGCGCGCAGGTCGTCCAGCACGGTGTGCAGGTGCGTGGCCGTGCCGTCGGACGGGACGCTGAGCACGAGCCGCTCGTGGTCGGTGAAGCCGCCGAGCCGCGCCGCCGCGATGTCGAGCGCCGCGGCGGAGGTGAAGCGGAGGTCCAGCCGGTCGCCGCCGACGCGGGCCTTGAGGTCGTCCGCGGTGCCCTGGGCCGCCACCTTCCCCTTGTCCAGCACCATGATCCGGTCGGCGAGGCGGTCGGCCTCCTCCAGGTACTGGGTGGTGAGGAAGATCGTGGTGCCGGTGCGGACGAGGTCGCGGATGGCGTCCCACATCGTCGTGCGGCTGGCCGGGTCCAGGCCGGTGGTCGGCTCGTCCAGGAAGATCACCTTCGGCGCGGCGACCAGGCTCATGGCCAGGTCGAGCCGCCGCCGCATGCCGCCCGAGTAGGTCTTGACCCGGCGGTCGGCGGCGTCGACCAGGTCGAACCGCTCCAGCAGCCCGGCGGCCCGGGCCTTCGCCCCAGGCCTGCCCAGGTGCATGAGCCTGCCGACCATGACCAGGTTCTCCCGCCCGGTCTGCTCGGCGTCCACGGCCGCGTACTGGCCGGTCACGCTGATCGCACCGCGCACCTCGGCCGGTTCCCGCACCACGTCGAACCCGGCCACCCGCAGCCGGCCGCCGTCCGGGCGCGACAGCGTGGACAGGATCCGGATCGTGGTCGTCTTGCCCGCGCCGTTGGGACCGAGCAACGCGAAGACCGACCCCTCGGCGACCTCCAGGTCTATCCCGTCCAGCACCGCGGTCGACCCGTACGCCTTGCGCAGGCCGGTCACCTCGACGATCATCACTGCCCCCTATGTGTATCAGGTACGCTAAAGAGCGTAGCTCATACGCAGTTGTGAGCGGTAGCCCTAGACTGGCCGGCAGCGGTTACGAGAGGGTGGAGATGACCGAGGAGAACGGCCTACCAGCGGAAATCGCCCTGCTGTGGGGCCTGCGCGAGACACCGCGACGCGGCCGCAAACCGTCCCTCACGATCGGCGAGATCACCCGGGCGGCGATCGAGGTCGCCGACGCCGAAGGACTCGGGGCGGTGTCCATGGCCAGGGTGGCGCAGCAGCTCGGCAACTCCACGATGGCGCTCTACCGGCACGTGAAGAGCAAGGACGAACTGCTCAAGCTGATGGCCGACGCCGCGATGGAGGACCCGCCGCCGATGCCCGCGACCGGTGGCTGGCGGGCCGGGTTGACGTTGTGGGCGAACAGCGTGCTCCTCACGTTCCGCCGGCACCCCTGGTGCGCCCGGATCCCGCTCACCGGACCACCCCTCGGGCCGAAGAACCTGGCGTGGTTCGACAGCGCGCTCGGCACGCTCGCCGACACACCGTTGAGCGAGAGCGAGAAGGTCGGCGTGGTGATGGGCCTGCTGACGTTCGTGCACGGCGAGATCCGGTTGACCGCGGAGCTGGCGGAGAGCTTCCAGGAGAACCCGGAGGCGTTCGGCCCGTCGTACGCGCGGGCGTTGCGGCTGCTGGTCGACCCGCGGAAGTTGCCCGCCCTGGGCCGCGTGGTCGACGCCGGCGTGTTCGACCAGCCCAACCTCTACGACGAAGGCGACGTGGACGCCGACTTCGCGTTCGGGCTCGGCCTCTACCTCGACGGCGTGGCCGCGTACCTGGCCGGTCGGGCCTGATGGTGCTGCGGGGTCGGTCGGGACCCCGCAGCACCGCGCGATCACCGCCGGGCGACGTCGGCCCGCGCCACCCGCTGCCGCACGGGTGCGTCGGCCGACATGACCGCCAGGCCTGCGGTGATCAGGACCAGGTTCTTGACCACGAACTCGCCGGTCATGGTCAACAGCAGCGGGTTGCCCGCCTGGAACGCGACGGATGGCTGCAGCACGAGCGTGGAGAACGTGCCTGCCAGGTGGAGCACGACCAGCAGCGCCACCCAGCGCAACCGGAACCCCACGACCAGGGCGATCCCCAGCACCACCTCGACGGCGCCGAGGGTGAACACGAACACGCCCGGGTCGAGCCACGGGACGGTCCGCGCGACCAGCTCGGCCACCGGCGTCGTGCCGGTCACCTTGAGGGCGCCGAACCACACGAAGACCACGCCGAGTGAACCGCGCAGCAGGGGGATGCTCAACGCCCGCAAGGCGTTCACGGGCGCATCCGGACGGGACTGGAACTCCGTCATCCACATCACTTCCTTCGCGAGCGGGACCACGTCGACCCGCCTGCGGGAGGTCGGCCCGTTCCGTGGTCCACACTGACCGGAACCGGACTGGGAGCGCTCCCAGAACTGTAACGGTAAGGAAACGCGCTGTGAAGTGTTGATTCCAAGCCGTCCCAGATCGCGGCTAGTCGTACCACTCGACCGGGTCGTGGAACGCGCTCGCGGGCAGCGGTTCACCGAAGAACTGGCCGGTGCCCGCCACCGCGCCCGCCGCACGCCACCACTCGGCCTGCTCGCGCGTCTCCAGCCCGTCCACCAGCACCTCGACGCCCGCCTGCCGGGCCAACGGCACCAGCCCGGCCAGGAACTCCGCCTCGCCACCGGCCTGCCGCGCGACCAGCCGCCGCGCCACCCGCACCGACCCGACCGGCAGCTCCGCGGCCACCGCCAGGTCGTCCGGCCCGAGCCCGAAGTCGTCCAACGACGTGCCGACGCCCAGTTCGTCCAGCACGGTCAGGTTGTCCACGGCGTCGGACTCGGCCAGCACCGACACCGGCATCCCGATCACCAGCCGCCCCGAGGGCAGCCCCGTGTCGCCGAGCACCCGGCGCACCCGCCGGACCAGGTCGCCGTCCCGCGACTGGTTCCTGGTCAGCCCGACGTGCAACGCCGCGGTGAACGTCGCCCGCTGGCCCCACCACCCCAACTGGCCGCACGCGGTGGCCAACTGCCACTCGCCCAGCGGCAGGATCAGGCCCGTCCGCTCCGCCAGCGCGGTGCACCCCGCGTGGTCCAGCGGATCGTCACCGCGGTCCCAGTGCAGCTTCGCCGCCACGCCGACCAGCCCGCGCCCGGTCAACCGCACCACCGGCTCGTAGCGCACGCCCACCTCGCCGTGCTCCCACGCACCGGGCATGGCGACCGCGAGCGCGTCGACCCGCCGCTCGTCCGCGTCCTGCCGGTCGTGGAACAGCGCCCACTGGCCGCGACCGGACGACTTCGCCCGCCGCAACGCCTGCTCCGCCGCCCGGATCACCTCCTCGGGCGTCCAGTCCGGCGGCGGTCTGCGCACCACGCCGACGCTGACCGACACGGCCAGCCCGCGGTCGTCGAAGTACACCGGTTCGGACAGCTCGCGGTTGATCTCGGCCACGGTCGCCGCGACGTCCGGCGTGGTGGCGGCGTTCTCGACCAGGATGGCGAACTCGTCGCCGTCGAACCGGGCGATCATCGCCTTCTCCCGCGCCAGCACGGCCTTCAGCCGCTGCGAGACGTGCACCAGCAGCCGTTCGCCGGTGGGTCGGCCGAGGCTGTTGCACACCATGCCGAACGCGTCGATGTCGAGGTGGAACAGGCTGATCCCGCGCACCGGGTCCGCCCGTCGCAGCGCGCTCTCCAGGTGGGTGGTGAAGTACTGCCGGTTCGGCAGCCCGGTCGACACGTCGTGCAGCGCCTGCCGGTTCAGCTCCGACTGCAGCAGCATCAGCTCGGTGCCGTCCTCGACCACCGCGACGAAGTGCCCCGGCTCGCCGTCCGCGCCGCGCACCATCGACACCGTCAGCGAGATCCGCGCGACGTCACCGTCCTGGCGCAGCAGGCGTTGCGGCTGCCGGACCCGCTCCTGCTCGCCGCGCAGCAGCGCCCCCAGCGCGTCGCCGAGGGCCCGCGCCGACGCCGGGTGCGCGAGGTCGAACAGGGCGAAGCCGGTCAGCTCCTCGGTGGTGTAGCCGAGGATGTCGCCGATCGCCGCGTTGGCCCGCACGATCCACCCGGCCAGGTCGACAACCAGGATCCCGCTGGCCGACGACGTGGCGACCTCCTCGAACCGCGCCTCGCTCTCCTTGAGGTTCCACTGGGCGTCGCGGACCGCCTTGAGCAGCGAGAGCTGCATGGACTCCTGCTGCTCGAACACCGCGCGCCTGCTCGCCGCCAGGAACCCGGACGACAACGCGCCGAGCACCGCCACGACCGGTTGGGCATAGCGGTCCACGGGCTGGAACTCCGCCAGCCCGAGCAGCCCTTTCCCGAGCACGTCGAGGGTGACGCGCAAGCCGTCCTCGGTGACGTACCCGAGCGCTACGAGTTGTTGGCCGATCCGCTCGGCGGCACGGGACGCGGGTCGGTCGGAAGACTCCTCGGCGTGCACCGCCGCGCACAGCTCGTTCAGGCGGTCGCGCATTTCGCGGTCGAGTTCGTCCCGGTCCAGGGCGACCACTACGACGCCGCTGAGCAGGTACGACCACTTCCGCGCGAGGAGTTCCCGGCCACGTTCGGGTGGTGAGGTGGCCCCTGTTCTCTGACTGGGGATCGACATTCCCGTTGCCCTGTTGTGATAGCGAGGATCGGCGGCAGTTTACCCACCCCCCACCGGCCGACACTCAACCGGACGTATGAACCCCGAACACACCCAGGGTGACTTCGTCCGGCGAATTCAGAGTTTCCGGCCCACACCGGCGTAGACCAGCATGTTCATGTCGGGTTCGGAGGCGATGTCCCCCGGACCACCGGGTCGCCATTCACCACATCCGACCAGGCCGGGTGCCACGAGTTCGAATCCGTCGAACATCCGGGTGATCTCGGCGTGCGAACGCAGATTCACCTGATCGGGGCTGTTGCTCTGCTTGATCGCATCGGTCGCGTCGGACAGGTTGTCGCTCTGGTTGTCCCCGGTCACGTGGGTGATCGCCAGGTAGCTGCCGGGTGCGAGCGCGTCGCGGTACCGGGTGACGAGGGCGCGCGGGTCCGCCTCGTCCGGCACCCAGTGCAACATCAGCAGCATGAGCACCCCGATCGGCTGTTCGAAGTCGAGCAGCCTCCGGGCGGCGTCACTGCCGAGGATGGCGGCGGGCTCGCGCATGTCGGCTTGCACCACGGCGGCGTCGTCGTTGCCGACCAGCATCAACTCGCTGTGCGCGACGGCCACCGGGTCGCGGTCGACGTACAGCACGCGGCAGCCCGGCGCCGCCGCCTGGGCGACCTCGTGCACGTTGCCCACGGTCGGGATGCCGGAGCCGATGTCGAGGAACTGCCGCACGCCCTGGTCCACCATGAACCGCACGACGCGGCCGAGGAACGCCCGGTTGACGCGGGCGGCGTTGCGCAGGCCCGGCATCATCGACTCGATCCGCTCGCCGAGCGCGCGGTCGACGGCGAAGTTGTGCGCGCCGCCGAGCATGTAGTCGTAGGTCCGCGCCACGCTCGGCACGGAGATGTCCACACCGGATGGAATCCATTCGCTCTGCGTCATAATTCGCGGCCACCTCTTCACGTCGGGGCCGGCAAGAGTACCGGGTGGACGGAAAACGACACCCACTCCACCGACTGCGTGATACCATCTCACCCGAATGGGCCTACCTGTATCCCCAAGAGGTCCCTATGGTGAGCCGTCCCTTTCGGCAGCGACAGGAGCGGACATGGGTGTCCCGGTAGCGCCTGGCCGCCTGCCATTCCTCGGCCACTCCGTGGAGATGGTGCGCCGACGACACGAATTCACGTCATCACTGCGCGATCACGGCGAAGTGGTGAGGATCGACCTCGGCCCGTTGACGACCTTTTTCGTGACCAGTCCTCGACTTTCGCACCAGGTGCTGGTCACGGACGGCCCGAAGTTCCGCAAAGGCGCGATGTTCGACAAATTCCGGCCTTACCTGGGCAATGGCCTGGTGCTTTCGGACGGCGCGTGGCACCTGCGGCAGCGGCGGATGATCCAGCCCGCGTTCCACCGCGAGCGGATCGCCCACTACGCCGGTGCGATGACGCGCGCGGCCTCCGCGTTGACCGCGTCGTGGACGCCCGGCGAGGTGCGCGTGGTCGAGGACGACATGCAGGGCCTGGCCGTCACCGTCGTGGGCGAGGCGCTGTTCTCCACCGAACTGGGGCAGCGGGTGATCGCCGAGGTGCGGCGGTCCGTGTTCGTGGTCATCAAGCAGGGCATGGTGCGCGCGCTGTCGCCGTCGTTCGTGGAGAAGCTGCCGCTGCCGGGCAACCGCGAGTTCGACCGGGCCATCGCGCGGATGCGCGCCATCGTGCTGGAGGTCATCGCGAACCGGCGGGCCGAGGGCACGCCCGACCACGGCGACCTGTTGTCGATGCTGCTGCTGGCGCAGGACGAGTCCGGCGACGGCATGACCGACCAGCAGACCTACGACGAGGTGCTGACCCTGCTCACCGCGGGCATCGAGACCACGGCGCTGGCGCTGGCGTGGGCCTTCCACGAGGTCGCACGGCGGCCGGACGTCGAGGAACGGCTGGTCGCCGAGGTCGACGAGGTGCTGGGCGGGCGCCCGGTGACGTTCGCCGACGTGCCACGACTGAGGTACGCGGCGGCCGTGGTGAGCGAGGTGCTGCGAAAGTACCCGGTGTGGATCCTGATGCGGCGCGCCGTCGCACCGGTCGACCTGGACGGGGTGGAGTTACCCGCGGGCGCAGAGGTCATCGTGAGCCCGCACGCCCTGCACCACGACCCGGCGTCCTTCCCCGACCCGCACCGGTTCGACCCCGACCGGTGGCTCTCCCCTCCCGCGCCCGTGCCGCGCGGCGCTTACATCCCGTTCGCGGCGGGCTCCCGCCAGTGCCTGGGCAACGTGTTCGCCCAGACCGAAGTCGTGATCACCCTGGCCACCGTGCTGTCGCGGTGGCGGCTCGTCCCGGTGCCCGGCAAGCCCGTGCGCACCAAGTTCACCTCCGCCGCCTACCCCAGCGGTCTGCTGATGACGGCGGTGCCCCGTTGACTCACCGGAGGTTGTCGAATCGTGCGTTGGTCGCGTTGGCGGTCGTCCGCGGTCGCCCTGCTCACCGCGGCGGCGGGCTTGCTGCCCGTGCCCGCTCCCGCTCTCGCCGCGCCGGTCGCGTGTGAGGACTTGCGCGTGCCGGTGACGGTGCTCGGCACGCCGCACTTCATGCACGGCAGGCTGTGCACCCCGACGGGTGCGTCCACCGTGCAGGTGCTGATCCCCGGCGGCACCTACAACAGCTCGTACTGGGACATCTCGTACTCGCCGGGCACCCGGTCGTACCGGGAGGCGATGAACCGGGCGGGCATCGCGACGCTCGCCGTGGACCGGCTCGGCACCGGGCGCAGCTCGCGGCCGCTGAGCGCGTTGGTGACGGCGTCGACCCAGGCGTACGCCGCGCACCAGGTCGTGCGGGCGGTGCGGCCGCGGTTCGAGAAGGTCGTCATCGGCGGGCACTCGATCGGTGCGGCGATGGCGTTGATCGAGGCCGGGACGTACGGCGACGTGGACGGCGTGCTGGTCACCGGTTTCACGCACCGGATGAACCTGGTGACCGTGCTGCCGGTGCTGGCGGGCATGATCCCGGCGGTGCTCGACCCGGGGTTGCGGCGGGGCGGGCTGGACCTCGGCTACCTGACGACGGCGCCCGGCAGCCGCTACGGGGCGTTCCACGCGCCCGGTCTGCGGGTGCCCGAAGCGATCGCGTTCGACGAGGCGACGAAGGACGTGTTCTCGGCGGCGGAGTCGGTGGACACGGTCGCGTTGCACAACGTGATCATCCCGTTCACCCGGTTGATCGACGTGCCGGTGATGGTGGTGGTCGGCGCGGGCGACACCCACTTCTGCGGCCAGCCGCTGGGCGCCGACTGCGCCTCGGCGGACGCCCTGCGCGCCTCGGAGTCCCCGTTCTTCTCGCCGGCGGCGCGACTGCAGACCTACGTGCTGCCGGACTACGGCCACTCGATCAACTACGCCCCGCACGCCCCGACCTACCACCAGGTCGTGACGGGGTGGAGCAACGGTCTCTGATCGGGCTGGAACCGCCCGCGTGCGCGCCGGGCATGTGGCTGCGCACGCGGGCGGGGTCTGTGCGGCGACTTCAGCCGGCGCGGATGTCGTCCAGGTGGAGGGTGCCGGTCACGACGGGGTTGTTCTCGGCCTGGTTGATGAAGATGTTGAACTGGGACAGGTTCTTCAGGTCCTCGGGCGTGATCCGCCGGTGTGCGTTGGCCGTGTCCCACGGCGCCGGCCGCCAGTCCGCGAACGGGATGGTCACGACGCCGGCCGACGTGCCCGCCAGCGACGGGTACGCCTCGTAGGCCACGCCACCGGCGTTGAGCTGCAGCACCAGCTTGTGGTTCGACCCGTCCGGGCGCAGCCAGAGCGACAGCCCGGTGTAAGCCGACCAGTCACCCGAGATCCGCTTGCCGACGCCGGTGTAGGTCTGGAAGCTGAAGTCGTAGTCGAACTTCAGCGCCTGGCCGCCGTTCTCCGCCGCCAGCGAGATCCGGTTCGTCCCGTACGGGCTGTACTCCGCGTTCAGCGCGGTGTCGTCCACGTGCCCCTCGAAGTCGTCCACCACGCCGGGGGCGAGCGGCGGCTTCGCGCCCAGGATCACGCGGTTGGTGGTGGACAGCGTGCCGCGAGCCGTCACGGCGGTCACCTTGAGCCGGGTGACCTTGTTGGTCAGGTGCTCGGCGCCGATGTTCCAGGTGCCGGTGTAGTAGCCGGTACTGCGGTCGAGCTTCAGCGGGAACCTGGTCGGGTCGTCGCCCACGGTGTAGTGGACGAACGCGTGCCGCGCGTCGAGCAGCCGCACGCGGACGGTCGTGGTCGGGGTGGTGATCCGCTCACCGTCCGGCGGCGACACGACGTGCAGGAACGGCTGGTGCGCCTCGGCCTTCACCTTGCGCCCGTACACGTCGCGCAGGTCGAGTGCCGAGCTGAACACCGCGAACGGGTCGGCGTGCAGCCGCCGCAGGTCCGGCAACAACTCGTGCTCGGGCTCGGTCGCGGTCGCCGGGTACGGCAGGAAGAACTGCTCGGTGCCGAAGTTCACCCAGGTCAGCATGAACGCGCTGCGGTTGGCCCACGGGTCGGCCTTGATGGCGTCGAACATCGTGGTGAACCAGTTCAGGTTCCCGTTCTGCCCGTTGGGCTTCAACGCGCCGCTGACGCCGTACTCGGTGAACGCCGAGACCTTGCCCTTCTCCTGGGCGATGCGGGCGATCATGCCGAGGTCTGCGACGATCCCGTCCAGCCACTGCCGCGAGCCGTTGCTGCCGTCGTAGCTGTCGATGCCGAACACGTCGATGTAGTTGTCGCCCGGGTACGTGCGCATGTACACGTCGTCCACGCCGCCGTAGCCGCCGCCAGGCGAGTACGCGTACAGGAAGTTGTGCACGTCCTTGACGTCGCGCAGGTACTCGACGGTGTACCGGAACAGCTCGACGTACTTCGCCGGTGACGCGTGCGCCGCGCCCCACCAGAACCACGAGCCGCTGTTCTCGTGGAACGGCCGGTAGATCATCGGGATCGGGTTGCCGTCGCGGTCGTCGACCTCGTGCGCGAGACGTGCCACGCGGTCGAGGTAGGCGTTGAACCGGGTGTGGTGGTCGCCGCCGGGCAGGATGCGGGTGACGACGTCGCCGTTGGTGTCGTAGAAGTCGCCGCCGGTGACGAAGTTGTCCATGTGGGACGCGAGCGTGTGGATGCCGCCGATCTCGTTGTGCGCGGTCTCGACCAGCTTGACGGTGGCCTGGAAGTTCTCCTCGGGGCTGGGGTCGCCGGGCGAGGAGCCGTAGCCGAGGTGGCCGGTGTCCCAGCCGAACACGGCCGGGTGGTCGCCGACGCCCGCCGCGACGTCGGACCTGATCCCGTCGGTCTCGGTGAACTCGTCCCACGTGACGCCGAACTCGGTCGTCTGCTGGTGACCGAACAGCACGCCCCTGCCCTGCTGGGAACGCAGGTAGGAGAAGAGCGAGCGGGTCTGCGGGGTGGCGTCGGGGTCGGAGATCCGGACCGTCTCCGGACGGTGGTGGCGCTCGTCGGGAGCGGCGGTGGCGGTGGTGGCCGTCGTGATCGTGCCGATCAGGGCGGTGACGGCGAGCGCGGCGATCGCGCGTCTGGCAGGGGAACGTCTCCTCATGGCTACCGACCTCTCGGCGTTGAGCGGTTCATGCGCTTAAGCGGTTGAGTGGCACCGCTGGAAACGCACGATAGCGCCGTAAGTTTCGTAAGTGAAGAAACTTGTTCGATGAAGTGGGTGCGCCAGGTCGGGAAAAGCCGGCGGCTCACTGGTCGCCGAGCGACTCCAGCAGCTGCTTCAACGTGCCCGCCAACGCCTCGCGCTCCCGCACGGACAACGCGCCGAGCAGGCGGTTCTCCGTGGCGAGGTGGTCGGGCAGAACGCGGTCGACCAGCTCGTGACCGGCATCGGTGAGGGCGACGACGACGCCTCGGCCGTCGCGCTCGTTCGGCGTGCGGGCGACGAGACCGCGGGCCTCCAGGCGGTCGAGCCGTTGCGTGACGGCGCCGGACGTGACCATCGAGGCCCGCATCAGCTCGGTCGGGGTCAGCCGGTGAGGCGGCGCGCTGCGGCGCAGGGTGGCGAGGACGTCGAACGACGCCCGGTCCAGGTCGTGCCTGGCGAAGGTCTTGCCCAGCTCGGCGTCCACGAGCCGGGACAGCCGCTTGAGCCTGCCGATCACCGCCATCGGCGAGACGTCGAGGTCGGGGCGCTGCGCGTGCCACTGACCGAGCACCAGGTCGACGTGGTCTGCCATCAAACTAGCTTAGCGGTGAGGTAAGTCACGTCGCCGGACGGGCCGAGATACCTTAGCGGTGAGCTACTTTGTCTTAGTGCTAAGCAAATGGGTGACCGCGTTCGCCCCCGCCGTGTGGGGCACGACCTACTTCGTGACCACGGAGTACCTGCCGCCGGACCGGCCGTTGCTGGCAGGGCTGTTGCGGGCGTTGCCCGCGGGGTTGTTGCTGGTCGCGGTCACGCGCCGGCTGCCGCGCGGCGACTGGTGGTGGCGTTCGCTGGTGCTGGGCACGCTGAACATCGGCGTGTTCCTGCCGCTGCTGTTCCTGGCCGCGTACCGGCTGCCGGGCGGTGTCGCGGCGACGGTCGGCGCCGTGCAGCCGCTGGTGGTGGCCGGGCTGGCGGTGGTGCTGCTCGGGCAGCGGATGACGACGCGCACGGCGCTGGCCGCGATCGCGGGCATCGTCGGCGTGGCGTTGCTGGTGCTGCGGGCCGACGCACGGCTGGACGTGGTCGGCGTGGCGGCGGCGCTGGGCGGTGCGGTCGCGATGGCGGCCGGTGTCGTGCTGAGCAAGCGCTGGACCACGCCCGCGCCGCTGCTGGCCGTCACCGGGTGGCAGCTCGTGGCTGGTGGCGTGGTGCTGCTGCCGGTGACGTTCGCGGTCGAGGGCCCGCCGCCCGCGATGACCGCGGCGAACGTCGGCGGCTTCCTGTACCTGGGCGTGATCGGCGGTGCGCTGGCGTACGCGCTGTGGTTCCGCGGGATCCGGGTCTTGCCCGCCACGCAGGTCACGTTTCTCGGCCTGCTCAGCCCGGTCGTGGCGACGCTCGTGGGCTGGCTGGTGCTCGACCAGGGGCTGACGGCGTGGCAGGTGCTCGGTGCGGCGGTCGTGCTCGGCGCGCTCGTGGTGGCACAGCGGACGACGGTCCGGAAGGTCGAGGAGAAGGGGGTCAACGGTGTGGATCACCGTGTTCGGAGCGTTCGGTAGCGTCGGCCGCCGGGTGGCCGAGGAGGCGCGGCGACGGGGCCACGAGGTCACGGCCGTCAGCCGGAGGTCGGGTGCGGGCGGCGAGGTCGGTGACGCGCGGGTCGTCGCGGACGTCGTGCGGCTCAGCGCGGGACGTGACCTGGTGATCAGCGCGACCAGGCCGGTTGACGGGCGGGAGGGTGAGCTGGTCGAGGCCACCCGGGCGTTGCTCGCGGGGGTGGCGCGGACCGGCGTGCGACTGCTGGTGGTCGGTGGTGCGGCCACGCTCGTGACGCCTCAGGGGCACACGGTCGAGGAGGCACCCGACTTCCCGGACGGGTTGAAGCCGATCGCGCGGGCGTGCGCCGAGCAGTTGGCGGTGTGCCGGGCCGACCGGGTGGCCGACTGGACCTACCTGAGCCCACCGGCGGTGCTGGAGCCCGGTGGGCGGACCGGCGTGTTCCGCCTCGGCGGGGACGAGCAGGTCGGCACCACGATCTCGATCGAGGACTTCGCGGTGGCGCTGCTGGACGAAGCCGAGACGCCGAAGCACCAGCGGACCCGGTTCACCGTCGGGTACTGAAGTCGGGTGCTGAGAACAGAGGGGCGGGCCCGTGCTGGGCCCGCCCCCGGTTCCGCTCAGCTCACGACAGTTCGGCGCACGTCTTGGCGTCCGGGTCGGCCGCCGCCTTCGGCACCCAGCGGACGTTCGCGAACGACGCCTGGAACGCGCCCTCGGTGTAGACCAGGAACGGCGTGTTGACGTTCTCCAGGTCCAGCCCGCTGTTGCCGAAGCACGAGACCGGGATCTTCACCGTGGACTTCACCCCGGTCGGCAGGCCGCCGAACAGGCCGGTCGCGTTGACCTCGGCGAAGCACGGGTACTGGCAGTGCGTGCTCACCACGGTCCGCGCGGCGGGCGCCTGGTGCACGATCACGTCGAACACCAGCGCCGCGTCGGCGTTGAGGTACCCGCGCAGGTCGCTGCCGCCCGCCGGGTCCTGCAGGTAGACCTGGCCGGGCCCGGTGCCGGTCCAGGTCGTCTTCATCGCGTCACCCTGCACGTTGACGTCCGCGGGCACGACGTTGATCGAGCTGTGCGCCGCCTCGCCGTCCGGGCCGAGCTCCGTGCCGCCCCAGTTGTCCGGCGAGCCGATGTAGCTGCGGTACGGCGCGATGTCGGTGCGCACGTGCAGCTCCAGGTCCTCGGTCGCGGTGCCGCCGCCACCGTTGCCGGAGCAGCCGAACTCGGGCGAGGTCTCGTCCAGCCTGCCGACGTTGCCGGTCTGCCAGCTCCTGAGGCCGTAACCCGGCTTGAACAGCGGGTCGCCGTCGCCGTTCAGCGGGGTCTGGCAGGCGCTGCGCGGCCACGAGAACGACAGCTCGCCGGTGAAACCGGGGTAGGTGTGCTTGCCGCGCACCAGCAGGTCGGCCACGCCGCCGCCCTCGGTGCCGGGCAGCCACGCCGCCACGAACGCGTCCGAGCGGTTCAGCTCCTTGTTGACGTGCAGCGGACGGCCGGACACGTAGACCGTGACGACCGGCGCGCCCTTGCCGCTGACCTTGTCCAGCACGGCCAGGTCGTTCGGGTAGAGCTTGGCCGCCTCCAGCGAGCGCTTGCCGAGGTCGCCGACGCCCTCCGCGTACGGGGTCTCGCCGATCACCGCGACCACCGCGTCGAACCCGGCCGGGTCCACGTCGCCGGTCTCGCTGAACACCACGTTCGCCTCGCCGAGCGCTTCCCGCAGCCCGCCGAGGATGGTGGTGCCGTTGGGGAAGTCGGCGTTGGTGTTGCCGGTGCCCTGCCAGGTGAGCGTCCAGCCGCCGGTCTGGTTCTGCAGGCTGTCCGCGCTCTTGCCCACGACCAGCACCTTCGACCGCGGCGAGAGCGGCAGCACCCGGTTGTCGTTCTTGAGCAGCACCTGCGACTCGCGCACCGCCTTGCGGGCCAGCTTGCGGGCCTCCAGGGCGTCCGCCGAACCGGCGTGGTCGCGCTGCGACGGCTTCTCGCCGTCCAGCACGCCCGAGCGGAGCTTGACGCGCAGGATGCGGGTCACCGCGTCGTCGATGCGGGCCATCGGGATCTGACCGCCCTCGACCTGGGCGACGGTGTTGGCGATGAACGCCTTCCAGTCGTTGGGCACCATCACCACGTCGATGCCCGCGTTGATCGCCTGCGGGCAGGACGAGTTGGTGCAGCCCGCGACCTGGCCGATGCCGTTCCAGTCGGAGACGACGAGGCCGTCGAAGCCCATCTTGCCCTTGAGGATGTCGTTCACCGCGAGCTTGCTGCCGTGCAGCTTGCCCTCGGTGATGCCCAGCTCCTCGTTGGTCCAGCTGTTGAACGACACCATCACGGTCTGGGCGCCCGCCGCCAGCGCGCCGTAGTAGCCCTGGCCGTGCACGTTGATCATCTCGGCTTCGGACGACGGGTTGACGCCCTGGTCCTTGCCGCCGATCGTGCCGCCGTCACCGATGAAGTGCTTGGCGGTGGCGAGCACGCCGACCCGCCGCTTGCTGTTGCCCTGCAGGCCCAGGGTGGCCTCGTAGCCGTACGCGCGGGTGATCCGCGGGTCCTCGGAGAAGCCCTCGTACGTGCGGCCCCACCGGTCGTCCAGCGGCACGGCCAGCGTCGGCGCGAACGCCCAGTCCTGGCCGGTGGCGCGGATCTGCTCGGCGGTCGCCTTGCCGATGTCCCGGATCAGGCACGGGTCGTGCGCGGCGCCGAGGCCGATGTTGTGCGGGAAGATCGTCGCGCCGTAGACGTTGTTGTTGCCGTGGACGGCGTCGATGCCCCAGATCACGGGCACCTGCGTGCGGCTGGCCTTGGACGCGTCCCAATAGGCGTCGGCCAGGGCCAGCCACGCCTCGGGCGCGGCGTGCTTGTCGCGGTTCGGCCACGAGCCACCGCCGTTGAGGACCGAGCCGATGCCGTACTCGCGCACCTCGTCCGGGGTGATGGCGCCGATCTCGGGCTGGGTCATCTGGCCGACCTTCTCGGCCAGCGTCATCCCGGCGAGGATCCGAGCGACCCGCCGCTCGTCGGCCGGGGTCGACTCGACCCGGCTGTCGACCTTCGGCCACTCCGCGAGCTCCGGCAGGTCCCGCTCGATCCGGGCGCAGCCGTGCTCGGTGCGCGGCTCGCCGATGACCGGCTGTCGCGAGGTCGGTTCCGGGGAGGCGGCGGCGCCTCCGGTGATGAGACCGGCGGCGAGCACCGCGGCCAGCGCGGCGCTCAGGGTTCTGCGGGGCATTCGGCGGTTCCGTTCGTCTTCGGGTGCGACGGCTCTGTCGCGCCCGATCCTGGTGACGTGGCGAACCGGGGTCAAGACCTTCGTGGGAGCGCTTCCTCGCAGGTGGGGGTTCCGGTTTCGACCGTGCCGCGGAGTGAATCCTTTTCATGTCACGGTGCGTATCGAGACAGTTACTTGACGCTGGAGTAGGTAGCGGCCAGACTGCCCCCGGTAGGTCCCGTCCACTCAGGACTCTTCGATGAAGTCCTTGCCACGCTGGGAAAACGCCATGTCCCTGAGGTCTCCCCTGTCCCGTCGCGCCGTGATCCTCGCCGCGACGGTCGCCCTCACCACCTCCGGCGCGGTCGCCCAAGCCGCGGAGAACCCCTACGAACGGGGTCCGGCACCGTCCACTTCGAGCATCGAGGCCACCCGCGGGCCGTTCGCCACCAGCCAGGCGACGGTGTCGTCGACGAGCGTGCGCGGCTTCGGCGGCGGCACGATCTACTACCCGACCAGCACCGCCGAGGGCACGTTCGGCGCGGTCGCCGTCTCGCCCGGCTACACGGCCTCGCAGTCCAGCCTGTCCTGGCTCGGACCGCGGCTGGCCTCGCAGGGTTTCGTCATCTTCATCATCGACACCAACTCCCGGTACGACCAACCGGCCTCGCGCGGTGACCAGCTGCTCGCCGCGCTGGACTACCTCACCACCAGCAGTTCCGTGCGCGGTCGCATCGACGCCACGCGCCTGGGCGTGATGGGGCACTCGATGGGCGGTGGCGGCGCGCTGGAGGCCACCAAGGACCGGCCGACCCTGCAAGCGTCGATCCCGCTCACCGCGTGGCACACCACCAAGACCTGGTCCTCGGTCCGGACGCCCACCCTGGTCGTCGGCGCGGAGAACGACTCGGTCGCCTCGGTGACGTCGCACTCCGAGCCGTTCTACACGAGCCTGCCGTCGACGCTGGACAAGGCCTACCTGGAGCTGAACGGCGCCAGCCACTACGCGCCCAACAGCTCCAACACCACGATCGCCAAGTACAGCATCGCGTGGCTCAAGCGGTTCATCGACGACGACACCCGGTACGAGCAGTTCCTGTGCCCCGCGCCGCGCGGCACCGCGATCTCCGAGTACCGCGACACCTGCCCGCACTCCTGATGCGGGCACGGCGGGCCGTTCACGCTTCTGAACAGGGGGAACGGCCCGCCACGGTGAGCGGGAAAGCGCTTGCCACGGTCGAGCGCGGTGCGCTACGGTCGATTTCCTGGGAACGTTCCCAGACAGGTTCGTCCCGCAACGCACGGCGGCGGCGTTGTCGGGTCCGAGGGGCCGTCGCCGGAGTGGCGGGCACGGGTCGAGAGCGCTCTCGCCCCTGCCCCTGGTCGTCTCGACGATGAGGTCGACCTTGCCGGCGGCGGCCCTACTCGGTGCGGCCGTCCTGGGGTTCGCGGAGGAAACGCGAGGCAACACCTCCCCGACCGGCGGGCACTAACGGGACATGACGACCGATGACCCTGACGACCGCACCCTGTGGTCACAGGCCGCGGCGGGGAGCGGACCGGCCTTCGGCGTGCTGTTCGACCGGCACGCCAAAGCGGTCTACAACCACTGCTTCCGGCTGACCGCGTCGTGGGCGGCGGCAGAGGACCACCTGCAGAACACGTTCCTGGTCGCCTGGCGCAAGCGGGACCGGCTGCGGCTGGAGCACGACTCCGCCCTGCCGTGGCTGCTGGCCGTGGCCACGAACGTGGTGCGCAGCGACCGGCGCACGGTGGCGCGCCGGCTGCGGCTGTTCCGCAAGGCTCCGGTGGAGACCCCGGTGCCCGACCACGCCGACCAGGTGGCCGAACGGGTCGACGACCAGCGGCGGATGGCGGTGCTGCTGGCCGCCGTGGCGGAGCTGCCGCGCAACGAGCGGGAAGCCCTCGCGCTGTGCGTGTGGTCCGGCGTGTCGTACGCCGACGCCGCCGGCGTGCTCGGCATCGCCGAGGTGAGCGTCCGGGCCAGGGTCAGCAAGGCGAAGGCCCGGCTGACCCGCAGGCTGGGCGCGGCACCGGTCGTCGCAGTCCCCGCGCTCACCCTGGAGGACCGATGAACCACACACTCCCCCCGACCCGGGACGTGCCACCCCGCCGCCAGGCCCAAATCCGCGCGCGGCTGGAGCAGGAGGTCGGCCGCGGACGCCGTGCCACCCGGTTCGCGCCCCTGATCGCCGCCGGTGTCGCCGCGGCGGCCGTCATCGCGCTGGTCGCGGTCGCCGCGCCGTGGCAGCGGGGCGGCGCCGACACCGCCGCGTCGCGGTCCGGCTACCCGACCACCGCACCGCCGAGGACCTACTCGACCGCCGAACGGCCCGTCATCGCGAACCTGTCGCCGGAGCGGGTCGCCGAGGTCGAACGGGGGTGCGTGGAGAGCGCCGGCATCGACGGGAAGGCCGTGCTGCACCAGTACGTCACCGACACCATCGGCACGTTCGCGCTGCTCTACACCGAGGACGCCATGCTGAGCTGCACGGTCGACGGTCCGACCATGCCGTACAACTCGGGGTTCACGGCCATGCTGGAGATCGAGTGGCTGCCCGGCGAGTTCGCCGCGGACGAGATCGGCTCGGCGTCCGGCGGCGACGGCGGCAAGCCCGAGTACGCGGGCAAGCCGGGGTACGACATGGTGGCCGGCCGGGTGTCGTCGAAGGTGGCCAGGGTGACGTTCACGCAAGGCGGGCAGACCGCGGAGGCGACGATCGCCAACGGCACGTTCGTGGCGCGCATCCCGCGACCGTCTGACTGGGAGGTGCCCGCGGACCGGGGTGCCGGGGACGTCCGGGCGTACGACGCGCAGGGCGGGTTGCTCGGCACGTTGGAGGCGTTCTCGCGGGAACGGTGCTACATGAACCCGGAGTACGTGATCGTGGTCGGGAACAAGGAGGCGGACCCGACGACTTGCCTGCCCGCGGTGTCGTGGCGGCACTGACCTGTGCCGGCGGGGTGTGTCGTGCTAGGTCGGCGACACGCCCCGGTACGGCAGGGTCTGGCGGTAGACGATGTTCGTGGTCGTGCTGCCGAAGCCGGTCAGGTCGTTGACCACCTGTTCCAGGTGCGGCATGGAGGTGGCGGCGACCTTGAGCGTGTAGCAGTCGTCGCCGGTGGTGCGCAGGCACTCCAGGATCTCGGGGCGTTCGGCGAGCAGCGCGTGCAGCGGCTCGTGCCGGTTGCCGGGGTACTTCAGGCGGACGACGGCGAGCACGGCGTAGCCGGTCATGGCCAGGTCGACCTCGGCCCGGTAGCCGGTGATCACGCCGGTGGACTCCAGCCTGCGGACGCGTTCGGTGGTGGCGGAGGCGCTGAGGTTGACCCGGCGGCCCAGCTCGCTGAACGCGATCCGGCCGTCGCGTTGCAGCTCGGCGAGGATGGCCCAGTCGGTCGGGTCGAGGCTCGCGGTCATCTCCGGACTTTACCGTGGAATTCGCGGTGAGAGCGGCTTGATACCGGGCAGGCTCTCTTCAGGACGGGCGGTTTTCCGCATAGCGTTGGTCCGGTGCAGATAGGCGTGAACGTACCGAACTTCGGGCCGGGGACCTCGCCGGACGTGCTGCGGGACTGGGCGCGGACGGTCGAGGGCCTCGGCTTCGACCTGCTGATGGTGTCCGACCACGTGGCCGTGACGCCGGACGTGGCCGAGCAGTACCCGGCGCCGTTCTACGAGCCGTTCACCGCGCTGGCGTGGCTGGCCGGGGTGACCTCGCGGATCCGGATCGGCACCACCGTGCTCGTGCTGCCGTACCGGCATCCGTTGCTGGTGGCGCGGATGGCCGCGAACGTCAACGAGCTGTCCAGCGGGCGGTTCGTGCTCGGGGTCGGCGTCGGGTGGGCGCGGCAGGAGTACGAGGCGCTGGGCGTGCGGTTCGCCGAACGCGGCCGGTTGACCGACGAGGGGTTGCGGGCGGTGCGCGCGGCGTGGCGGGACGAGGCGGACTACCGGGCCGGGCGGATCCCGATCTGGGTCGGTGGGCACTCCGACGCGGCGCTGCGGCGGGCCGTTCGGCTCGGGGACGCCTGGCACAGCTTGCGCCTCACGCCAGGGGCGTACCGGGAGGCGCTGGGGCGGTTGGAGGCCATCGCGGAGGAGGAGGGGAAACCGTTGCCCGCGTTGGCTCCGCGGATCTTGTTGCACATCACGGAGGACGAGGCGGGGCCGGAGCGGCGGTTGGGCGAGGGTACGGTCGCGCAGGTCGTGGGTGACCTGGCGGAGTTGCGCGCCTCGGGGGCCGAGGCCGTGGTGCTGGACCCGTTCGTCGGGGATCCACAGGAGACAGTCCACCCGGAGGTCGCATGGCAGGCGTTGGCCACCGTGCGGAAGGAGTTCCGATGAGCTCGGGGAATACGGCTGGGGCGGCGGGGTTGGCCGGCCTGCGCAGGGCGGTCGAGTTGGCGGCGGAGGCGCGTGCGGCGGGGAATCCGCCGTTCGGGTCATTGTTGGTGGGGCCGGATGGGGTGGTGTTGGCGGAGGAGCGCAACACCAGCTTGACGGATGACGACATCACCGCGCACCCGGAGTTGAAGTTGGCGCGGTGGGCGGCGAGGTCGTTGTCGGCGGAGGTGGCGGCGGGAACGACGATGTTCACCAGCTGCCAGCCGTGTGGGATGTGCGTGGGGGCGATTGAGCGGTCGGGGTTGGGGCGGGTGGTGTTCGCGTTGTCGACCGAGCAGTTGAACGCGTTGAAGCCGGGTGGCGGGTTCGCGGCTGTGCCTCAGGAGGGGCCGGCGTTGGTGGAGGAGGCGGTGGTTCCGGTGAAGGGGTACTACCGGTAGCTGTTCCGGCTCAGTGGTTGGGTAGGGCTCAGTGGTTGGGTCAGGCTCCGTGGTCTAGTTCGGCTCACTGGTCTAGTTCGGCTCACTGGTTGGGTCAGGCTCGATTTGACATGGGGCCCCTTACGGGCACTCCAGGCAGGCCAAAGCCGGGCAGGCCTGGCGGATAAAACGCCCGCCAAGCCTGCCCGGCTTCGACCAGCCTAAAGCACCCGAACCCCATGTAAAATCGGGCCTTTTGCGGTCGAGTGCCGGGTCCGTTGTGGGTGGTTGTTGCATGCCACGAGGGCGGGTGGCGGGTCCGACGTAGGTGTGGCCGGTTCCGTCGTTCGGCGTGGATTGGTCTGGTCGATGTTGGCTCTGAACCGAAAAAGGTTCGTGGGGCTATGGGGTTCACAGATTGTGCGCGGTTCGCTACCTTGGGATCTGGGAGCGCTCCCAGCCCTGTAGTCGGCATCCTCAACGTGGAGGACACACATGACCTTCAGACGCGGTATCCGCTCGGTAGTCGGCGTCTTCAGCTCGGTCCTGGCGGTCCTCGCCGCCAGTGTCGTGGTCCTGGTGGGCGCATCAGGCGTCGCCAGCGCGCACGGCTCCGTCACCGACCCGCCGTCGCGCAACTACGGCTGTTGGCAGCGCTGGGGCAGCGACCACCTGAACCCGAACATGGGTCAGACCGACCCCATGTGCGCTCAGGCCTGGAAGGCCGACCCGAACGCGATGTGGAACTGGAACGGCCTGTACCGCAACGGTGTCGGTGGCAACCACCAGGGTGCCCTGCCCAGCGGTCAGCTGTGCAGCGGTGGTCTGGCCGAGAGCGGTCGGTACCGTGCGCTCGACACCGTCGGTGCGTGGAACACCACCAACAAGCCGCGCCAGTTCACCCTGACCATCACGGACCAGGCCAAGCACGGTGCGGACTACCTGCGCATCTACATCACCCGCCAGGGCGTCAACACGGCGACCACGCCGCTGCGCTGGAGCGACCTGGAGCTGGTCACCTCGACCGGTCGCTACGGCACCACCGGCCTCTACCAGGCCCAGGTGAACGCGGGCAGCCGCACCGGCCGCCACGTGGTGTTCACGATCTGGCAGGCCAGCCACATGGACCAGGCCTACTACCTCTGCAGTGACGTGAACTTCCAGTAATAGCCGGCATCAGGGTGCGGGCGGGCCTCCCGTCCGCACCCTGATGCTCACGTCAGGTTCGTGGTGGCCCAGAACGCTTCACCTTGTCCGGCGACGTCGGCCGGGTCCTCGCTGTGCGGCAGGAAAACCGACTCGCCGCCACGCAACACGACCTCCTCACCACCGCGCTTGACCGCCACAGAACCCTTGGTGCACAACAAGAGCTGCGGACCACCGCCGGTCAGCACCGCGCCCGGCTGCACCGCGTGCAGGCGGAACTCCGGGTCCGGCGTCCGGTAGGTCCTCAGTGGACTGTCGTCACCTTCGCCGTCGAGCACGGCCGGCGGTCCGGGCTTGGGGTCGACCAGCGACAGCACCGCGTGCACGTCCACCGGCTTGGTGGTCAGGCCCGCGCGCAGCACGTTGTCGGAGTTCACCATCAGCTCGACCCCCGTGCCGCGCAGGTGCGCGTGCAGGACGCCCGCACCGACGTAGACCGCCTGCCCCGGCCGCAACCGCACCGCGTTGAGCAGCAACGCCGCCACCACACCCGCGTCGGCCGGGTAGAACTCGGCCAGCTCCACCACGTGCGCGAGCGCGGGCACCCGCACCGCCGCCGAGGCCACCTCGGCGACCAAGCCGGCATCGGCCGCGTGCAACGCCCACCGCAGCGCACCCCACGTGTCGCCGACCGACAGCGCGGCCCGCATCGGCGTCAACGACGGCAGGTCCAGGTCGTCCAGCAACGCCACCGTCCCAGCCGGCCGGCGGAAGCCCGACAACGTCTCGAACTCGGTCAGCGCGACCAGGATCTCCGGCTTGGCCCGGTCGTCGCGGTAACCGTGCTCCGCGAACCCGACCACGGCCTGATCCCGGTTCGGGTGCACCTGCAACGACAGCGGCGCGTCCACGGCCAACACCTTGAGCAGGAACGGAAGGCGCGGCCCGAACGCGGCCAGGCTCGCCGGACCGAGCAGCCCCGCCGGGTTGGCCGCGAGGTAGGCGTCCAACGGCACGTCGCAACCGGCCAGCCGGGACGGGTCGTCCGGGTGCGCGCCGACCCACAACTCCGCCTGCGGCACCACGCTGGGCGACGGCTCGCCGCGCATCTCGGCCAGCGCGGTCCGCGAACCCCAGTGGTACTCCCGGACGATGGTGTCCAACTTGCGCACGGTGATTCCCTCAGATTCCCACGGGCACCCGGTCGTCCGCGAGCAGTGCCGCGGCGCCGATCAGGCCCGAGTCGACACCCAACGTCGCCGGGCACACCTCGACCCGACGCATGAACTCCAGCCCCGCGTAGTCCGCGAGCGGCTCGCTGACGGCGGGTTCCAGCAGGTCCCAGGCCTGCGCCACCCCACCGCCGATGACCACGCGATCGATCTCGCACAACGCCGAGGCCACCGTGATGACCTGCGCCACCGCCGCCCCGGACCGCCGGAAGGCCGCCACCGCCGTGGGATCCCCCGCCCGCGCCGACGCGGCCAGCGCGACACCGTCCGCCGTGCCGCCCAACGGCTGCCAACCCTGCTCCAAAGCCCAGCGCACCATCGACGGCCCACTGGCGATCGCCTCGGAACACCCGTTCGCACCGCAACCGCACAACGGCCCCGCCGGATCCACCACGAAGTGCCCGACATGGCCCGCGTTACCGGTAGTCCCGAAGTGCGGCCGCCCGCCGAAGACGAACCCCCCACCGATACCGGTCGACACCACCATGCCGAGCAAGCACTCACTACCCCGCCCGTTGCCGTGGTGGTACTCGGCCAACGCCATGCACAACGCGTCACCACCGAGCCTCACCGGCAACCCGGGCAACAACCCACCAACCCGCGCGGTGATCGGAAAGTCACGCCAACCCGGAATGTTCACCGGACTGATCGTCCCGCTGCGCAAATCCATCGGCGCCGCCGACGCGATCCCGACGCCGAGCACGGTCCGGCCGGCAGCAGCCGCGAGCAGATCGTCGAGCACCCCGGCAAGCCCACCCCAAACCGCCTCCGCATCACCGGCCGGCGTCGGGGTGGTGCGGCGAGCCAGCACAGCACCATCCGACTCGACCAACGCCACAGCAAGCTTGGTGCCACCGATATCAATGGCGACCGCAACCGGGTCGAGTCCGTGCCCCATGCGACTTAGTTAAGCGGTTAACCAAAGTTTCGTCAAGACCCCACTCGACCGCTGCGCGGCACCTTCCCCACCCCGCCACCGCACCAAATCGGACCCGCCCACCGCCCCACATCGGACCCGCCGCCCAACCGCAAAAGGCCCGATTTACATGGGGTTCGGGTGCTTTAGGCGGGTCGAAGCCGGCAGGCCCGGCGGGACGCTCTTCCCCGCCGGGCCTGCCGGCTTCGACCCGCCTGGAGTGCCCGTAAGGGGCCCCATGTCAAATCGAGCCTGCCCCAACCACCGAGCCAGTAGCCCGCCTCACCCCACTGAAATGAACCGGTTCACCTCAACAGCACCATCACAGGTGCCGTTCGATCTCCGCCAACTCATCCGCCTCGAACGACAGGTTCCCCGTCGCCGCCACGTTGTCCTCCAACTGCTTCACACTCGACGCCCCGATCAACGCGGACGTCACGTTCCGCAGCACCCAAGCGATCGCCAGCTGCGCCAACGTCTGCCCGCGCCCCTTCGCGACCTCGTTCAACCCCCGCACCTTCGCCAACGTCGCATCGTCCAGATTGGACGCCGACAGGAACGGCGATGCGCCTGCCGCCCGCGACCCCTCCGGCACGCCGTTCAGGTACCGGTCGGTCAACACGCCCTGCGCCAGCGGCGAGAACGCGATGCTCCCCGCGCCCACCTCCGCCAGCACGTCGAGCAGCCCGTCCTCGACCCACCGGTTCAACATCGAGTACGACGGCTGGTGGATCAGCAACGGCGTGCCCAGCTCGCGCAGCACCCGCGCCGCCTCGGCCGTCTGCTCCGCCGAGTAGTTGGAGATGCCCACGTACAGCGCCTTGCCCGAGCGCACCACGTGGTCCAGCGCGCCCATCGTCTCCTCGATGGGAGTGTCCGGGTCCGGTCGGTGGTGGTAGTACACGTCCACGTAGTCCAAGCCCAGCCGGGCCAGCGACCGGTCCAGCGAACTGACCAGGTACTTGCGCGAGCCCCACTCGCCGTACGGGCCGTCGAACATGTGGTAGCCGGCCTTGGTGGACACCAGGATCTCGTCCCGGTGCGGCCGGAAGTCCTGCGCGAACAGCCGTCCGAAGTTCTCCTCGGCGCTGCCGGGCGGCGGACCGTAGTTGTTCGCCAGGTCGAAGTGCGTTACGCCCAGGTCGAACGCCCGGCGCAGGATGGCGCGCTGGCCGTCCAGGTGCTTGTCGTGGCCGAAGTTGTGCCACAGGCCGAGCGACACGGCGGGCAGCTTGAGCCCGCTGCGACCGGACCGGCGGTAGGGCATGGCGTCGTACCGCGACTCGGCGGCGTGGTAGGTCATGTGCGTCCTCGGTTTATCGGGTGCTCTGCCGCGTCATCGGGTGCTCTCCCGCGCGTTATCGGGTGCTCTCCCGCGCGATGAGCGTGGGCTTGGGCGACCAGCGCTCGGCGACCTCGACGCCTTCGATCAGCTCCAGCACCGACTCGGCGACGGTGACGCCGAACTGGTGCACGTCCACGCTCATGGTGGTCAGCGCGGGTGACGCGAGCCGGCACAGCGACGAGTCGTCCCACGCGACCAGGCTGAGCCGGTCGGGCACGGCGACGCCGAGTTCCTTGGCGACGCTCAGACCGGCCACGGCCATCACGTCGTTGTCGTAGAGGATCGCGGTGGGCGGTTCGGGTGCGTTGAGCAGCGCGGTGGTGAGCTTCGCGCCCGACTCCTCCGAGTAGTCGCCCTCCACCACGACGGGCTCGATGCCCGCCTCCGCGCACCCTTCGAGCAGTGCCGCCGTGCGCGCCCTGGTGTGCAGCAACGTGTTCGGCCCGCTGACCCGGGCGATGCGCCGGTGGCCCAGCTCCAGCAGGTACGCCAACGCCTCGCGCACCGGGCCCGCGTCGTCGGTGCGCACCGCGGGCACGGCCAGCTCGTCCGGCTCGCCCACGTACAGCGCGGGCAGGCCCATCTCGCGCAGCACCGCCGGTCGGTGGTCGTCCACGGTGCGGTTGACCACCACCACCGCGTCCACCACACCGCCCGCCGCCCACCGGCGGTAGGCGGCGATCTCGGCGTCCTCGGTGCCCACGATGTGCAGCAGCACGGACCGGTCGCCCTCGGCGAGCCGCTCCTCGATGCCCGCGATGAACTCCATGAAGAACGGCTCCGCGCCCAACAGCCGCGCGGGGCGGGCCAGGACGAGGCCGATGGAGCCGGGCGAGCCGGTGGTCATGTCCGCACCGCGCACAGACTGTTGGCCGATCGCAGCACCAGCGGGCCGGTCAGCGCGGACGGGTCGGCCAGCTCGGTCGCGGTCCGGACCAGGAACGAGTGCGTCCCGCCGGCAGGCAGCGTGACCAGGGTGTCGTCCACGACGGCGTCCTCGGCGACCCGGTCGGCCAGCACCGCGATGTCCCGGGCGAGGGAGGACGCGGTGACGTCGACCCGGTAGCCGCCGTCCACCCGGCGGACCTCGGCGGTGAGCGGCGCGGGGTCGTAGGCCAGCTCCAGGTCCTCCCGGAACAGGTGCGCGGTGCGCGCGTCGGCCGTGCTCACCACCAGCACCTCCCCCTTCGGATCGCCGGGCGTGACCAGGTCGGCCGCCAGGTCGAGCCGTGCCGCGGACCTCGCCGGCACGTCGAGCGGGAGTTTAGCCGCCGCGAGCACGTCACCCGCGAACGTCTGGCGTTCCAGCGCCACTTCGCCGGTCCAGACCTCGTCGGTGTCGTTGACCGCGATGAGCGCGTCGACGCCGTCGCGCGGCTGGACGGTGAGCAGGCGCGGCGCGAAGGCGTGCTTGAGCGCGTAGTACAGCGGCTTGAGCCGCTCGTCGCCGTCGATCGCGGCCCACGAGGTGACCGGCCAGCAGTCGTTGAGCTGCCACACCAGCGCGCCGGCGGTGCGCGGCCAGTGCGAGCGGAAGTGCTCGACGCCGAACGCGACCGCGCGGGCCTGGTTGAGCTGGGTCGCCCAGTGCCAGTCCTCGAACGCCGAGGGCGTGGGCAGGTGCGGCGCGAGGCCGCGGTCGAGCTTGCCGTTGCCGTCCTCGGCCTTCTGGTGCAGCAGGAACGCGGGCGAGGTCGGCGTCATCGGCTCGTCGTGCACCCACTTGGTCAGCGTCGCCCAGGTCGGCGGGCCCTGGAAGCCGAACTCCGAGCAGAACCGCGGCGTGAAGTCGCGGTAGTGGGTGTAGTCGATCCGGTTCCACACCTCCCACTCGTGCCGGGTGCCGTGGGTGTCCTCGTTCGGGTGCAGGTCACCGGGGCTGTACGGGCTGCCCGGCGAGTAGTGCCTGGTCGGGTCCAGCTCGGCGACGATCGCGGGCAGCAGCTCGGTGTAGTAGCGCAGGCCCCAGGACCGGCCCTGCAGCTGCTCCTTCCAGCCCCAGTCGGCGAAGCCCCACAGGTTCTCGTTGTTGCCGTTCCACAGCGCCAGGGACGCGTGCGAGGTCAGCCGGGCGACGTTCTCGCGCGCCTCGGCCTCGACCTCCTCCCACAACGGCGACTCCTCGGCGTACGCGGCGCA
Source organism: Saccharothrix carnea (assembly GCF_003014735.1). GTDB lineage: Bacteria > Actinomycetota > Actinomycetes > Mycobacteriales > Pseudonocardiaceae > Actinosynnema > Actinosynnema carneum. Next base: position 729,150 of record NZ_PYAX01000001.1, read on the forward strand.
GGCGAACAGGAAGTCCTGCCAGACCAGCACGCCGCGCTCGTCGCAGACGTCGTAGAAGTCCTCGGTCTCGTAGATCCCACCGCCCCAGATGCGGAGCATGTTCATGTTCGCTTCGACGGCCTGGTCGACCCGGCGGACCAGGCGGTCACGGGTGACGCGGGTGAGGAAGTGGTCGTCCGGGATCCAGTTGGCACCCTTGGCGAACACCGGCTTGCCGTTGACCACGAACGTAAACGGCGTGCCGACCTCGTCGGGCGTGGTGTCCACGGTGATGGTCCGGAAGCCGATGCGACGGTCGGCGCGATCCGCGTCCTGGTCGTCCGACCGCAGCACGACGCCCAGGTCGTAGAGAGGGTGGTCGCCGTAGCCGACCGGCCACCACAGCTCGACGTCCGGCACCTCGACGGTCACCACCGCGGAACCGCCCTCGACCCGGACGCGCTGCTCGACACCCGCCACCGTCGCGACCACGGTCAGCTCGGTGTCCCGCGCCCGGTCGACCTCGACGTGCACCTCGACCCGGCCCGTGCCGTCCTCGTCCACCGTGACCAGGGGCCGGACCTGCGCCAGCCGCGCCTCGGTCCAGCGCTCCAACCGCACCGGCTTCCAGATGCCCGCCGTCTGCAGGTCGGGACCCCAGTCCCAGCCGAACGAACAGGCCATCTTGCGCACCGCGTTCATCGGGTGCGGGTAGGCGCGGTCACGCCAGCCCAGCGCCTCCTCCTGCCGCTCGGCATACGCCAGCGCGGAGGAGAACGTGACGACGAGGTCGTTCGCGCCGTCCACCAGGTGCTCGCGCACGTCGAAGCGGTAGGAGCGGAACATGTTGGCCGTGCTGCCGAGCACGACTCCGTTCAGCTCGACCGTGGCGACGGTGTCCAGGCCGTCGAACGCCAGCTCGACCTTCTCACCCGGCTTCGCCGCCTCCGCCTCGAACGTCAGCGCGTAACGCCAGTCCGCGCGGTGCATCCACGCCAGCTCGGTCTCGTTCGTGTCCAGGTAGGGCTCGGGGATGAGACCCGCCGCGAGGAGGTCGAGGTGCGTGCTGCCGGGGACGACGGCGGGCACCTCGCGGTCGGCGACGGCCGCCGGGATCGGCCCACCCACCGCGCTCAGGCGCCACCCGTCGTGCAAGGTCGTGCGAATCATCGTTCCTCTTTTCCCGGCGGCGGTGGGTTACTGCCGTGTGACGTTCAAGGTATGGCGATTCTTACGCCAGCAACTAAAGTAAGTCAACGAGGTTCACCGCCAGAGAGGAAGACCACAAGTGGCAGACGTGACGCACCTGCGGGCAGCGGGTGTGAGCCTGGTGCTCGACTTCTCGGGAGGCACTCTCCCCCGGGTCCGCCACTGGGGCGCTGACCTGGGCGAACTCACCTCCGACGAACTCGACGCGGTACTGGTCGCGCAGGCGCCGCACCCCATCGGCTTCTCGGTGGACGGCGCGGTGGACGTGGCCGTGCTGCCCGAGCAGTCGGCCGGTTGGCTGGGCACGCCCGGCATCATCGGCAACCGCGGCGGGCGTGACTTCTCCACCGCTTTCCGGGTGGTGTCGGTGGACGGCCCGCTGATCCGGGCGGTCGACGAGACCGCCGGGCTCGGGCTGGAACTGACCGTCGAGCTCGCGCCGTCCGGGCTGGTGCGGCAGCGGGCCGTGCTCACCAACACCGGGACGTCGGACTTCACCGTGGACGCGGTCAACCTGACCCTGCCCGTGCCGCCGCAGGCGGTCGAGATCCTGGACTTCACCGGCCGGTGGACGCGTGAGCGCAGCCCGCAGCGGACCGCGTTCACCCAGGGGCTGCGGGTGCGCGAGAACCGGACCGGGCGGACCGGCTACGACTCGGCGTACCTGTTCGCCGCAGGCACGGCCGGGTTCGGCAACCGCTCGGGCGAGGTCTGGGCCGTGCACACGGCCTGGTCGGGCAACCACCGGACGTTCGCCGAGAAGACCTACCACTCGGTGTCGCTGCTGGGTTCGGGTGAGCTGCTGCTGTCCGGCGAGGTCGTGCTGGGGCCCGGCGAGTCGTACTCGACGCCGTGGCAGTACGCGTCGTACGGGCACGGGCTGGACGAGGTGTCCGGGCGGTTCCACCGGCACCTGCGGTCGCGTCCGTCCCACCCCAGCTCACCGCGCCCGGTCGTGGTGAACACGTGGGAGGCGGTGTACTTCGACCACGACCTGGACCGGCTCAAGGCGCTGGCGGACGCCGCCGCGTCGGTCGGTGCCGAGCGGTTCGTGCTGGACGACGGCTGGTTCGGGTCGCGGCGCGACGACCGGCGCGGGCTGGGCGACTGGTACGTGTCCGACGAGGCGTGGCCGGACGGGCTGAAGCCGCTGACCGACCACGTGACGGGGCTCGGGATGCAGTTCGGCATCTGGGTCGAGCCCGAGATGGTCAACCCCGACTCGGACCTGGCGCGGGCCCACCCGGACTGGATCATGGCGGCGGGCGACCGGCTGCCCGGGACGGCGCGGTTCCAGCAGGTGCTGGACCTGGCCCGGCCCGAGGCGTTCGAGTACGTCCTGGAGCGGCTGGACGCGCTGCTGTCCGAGTACCCGGTGTCGTACCTGAAGTGGGACCACAACCGGGACCTGGTCGACGCCGGGCACCGGCCGACCGGGCGCGCGGGCGTGCACGGCCAGACGTCGGCCGTCTACCGGCTGCTGGACGAGCTGCGGCGGCGTCACCCCGGGGTGGAGATCGAATCGTGCTCGTCCGGTGGCGGACGGGTGGACCTGGAGATTCTGGAGCGCACGGACCGGGTGTGGGTGTCGGACTGCATCGACGCGTTGGAGCGGCAGTCGATGCAGCGGTGGACGAACGCGCTGGTCCCGTTGGAGCTGATGGGTACGCACGTGGGTGCGGGGACGTCGCACACGACGCACCGGCAGCACCCCGTCGACTTCCGGGCCGGGACGGCGCTGTTCGGGCACTTCGGCATCGAGTGGGACCTGACGGCGGCGTCGGCCGAGGACCTGGCGCGGCTGACGTCGTGGGTGGCGCTGTACAAGGAGCTGCGGTCCCTGCTGCACACCGGTGTGGCGGTGCACGGCGACCACCCGGACCCGGCGATCGAGGTGCACGGGGTGGTGGCGGAGGACGGTTCGGACGCCGTGTTCGCCATCGTCGCCCTGGCCACGTCCCAGCTCTACCCGCCGGGGCCGGTGCGCTTGCCCGGTCTGTCAGCCGACCGCTCGTACCACGTGCGGCCTCTCGCGCCGGGTGACGTGCCGGACGGCAACGCGCACAACTGGGGCGTGTTCCTGCCTTGGTGGAAGCCCGAGGGCGTGACGCTGCCAGGCCGGGCACTGACGACGGCCGGCGTGCAGGCACCTGTGCTGTACCCGGAGCGATTGGTGCTGGTACGGGCGACGGCGATCTGACGGGGGTCACCCGGACAGGCGAAGTGTGCAACCTTTGACAACTCAAATCGCATTTCTCAGTCGTGGGTGTGGGTTGGGCGTGTAGGCGCGGGCGCGGCTCGCGGAGGTGTGCGTGGTGGGGGTTCGGCGGGGTCTAGCGGCGGTCGTGGGTGAGTGGTTAACGTCGACCCACGAAGTGTCACTGGACCGATCAGGAAGAACCCGTGAACCCTCGACTCGTCCTGATCGGTGCCGCTGTCGCACTGGCCGCCGCCACCGCCTGCGGTGGTCCGGCCGGTGAGGAGACCACGCCGACCACCGCCCCGCCCCAGAGCACCACCGTCGCGCCGGTCGGACCCAGCCGGGGCGGTCCGCTGGACGGCACCGACCCGTGCACCCTGCTCACCAAGGCCGAAGCCGAGCAGGTCACCGGGGCCCAGACCGCCGAACCGGTGGTGGAGCAGTTGGGCACGGCGCGGGTGTGCAACTTCTCGCCGCAGACGGCGCGGCTCGGTGTCGGCATCCGGACCACGGCGGGGCTGGCGGAGGTCCAGTCGAACGGGAGCCTCGTGGAGGAGTTCCAGATCGGCCGTCACCAGGTCAAGCAGTCGGTGGGCGCGACCGGCAGCTGCGGGATCTTCATCGGGGTCACCGAGTCGTCCCGGGTCGACGTCGTGCTGAACTCGGGCAGCCCCGACGTGGACCCGTGCCCGGCGGCGCTGAAGGTCGCCGAACTGGTCGAGCCGAGGCTGCCCTAGCGGCCGGCGATCAAGCCAGTCGCACCACGACCGCGGACGGGTGGGCGCCGCGGTAGGTGGCGCGCAGCACGCCGCCGGCCGCGTGCCACTCGAACACCCACTCGGGTGACCCCGCCGGGAACACCGGGGCCACCGTGACGTCCTGCCCCCGCAGGTGCGGCACGGGCAGGTCCACGGACGGTGGCGCGTCGGGCAGGCGCCACACGGTCAGGTAGCTGTTCGCCGCCGCACGCAAGCCCTGCGCCACCCACGGACCAGTGCGGTTGGTCAAGCCCAGCGGCCAGAACGGGACCGAGGCGGCGATCTCCGGCCGTAGTCCCTTGTGGACGGTCACGGCCTCGCGCACCAGGGCCCGCTGCGCCGCGTCCATCAAGTCGACCCGACCGGCCAGGTACAGGCGGCCCAGCACGCCGGTCGCCAGGGTGAACGCGGCCTCCGAGGGCGTCATCCCCGGCTGCGCGTAAGCCCAGTTCCCGGCCTGCTCCGGCAGCACCGAAGCGGGCGCGGCGGCGGCGATCGGCGGGTACAGCAACGGGTTCTGCTGGTCCGAAGTGGACTGCAGATGCAGCCGCGACAGCATCGCGTAGTCCATCCGCATCGCACCGGACGCGCAGTTCTCCAGCAGCAGGTCGGGATGCCGCGCCAGCAACGCGTCCAGCCACGCCAGGTGCGCGCGGTTGTGCCCGAGCAGTCCTTCACCGGGCGCCACGCCGGCGACGTCGGTACCGGCACCGGGCATGATGTTGTAGTCCAGCTTGATGTACCCGACGCCGAACTCCTCGACCAGCCGGTCGACCACCTCGTCCACGTGGCGCACCGCCGCGGGGTGCCGGAAGTCCAGGTGGAACCGGCCGTGCTCGCCGACCCGGGCGCCCTGCCGCTGGAAGAACGCCTCGTCCGGCAACGACCGGGCCAGTGCCGACCGCACGCCGACGACCTCGGGCTCCAGCCAGATGCCCGGCACCATCCCGCGCTCGCGGATCCGGTCGGTCACCTCGCCGAACCCGCCGGGGAACCTGGTCCGCGACGGCCGCCACTCGCCGACGCTGTCCCACCACTTGCCGTCCTCGTCGTACCACCCGGCGTCGACGCAGAAGTAGTCCGCGCCCACCTCGGCGGCGGCGTCGATCAACGGCAGCAGCTTCTCCGTGGTCGGGTCGCCCATGAGGGTGTTCATGTAGTCGTTGAAGATCACCGGCAGCTCGGGTGCGCGCCGGTTGCGCAACGTGGCCCGGCGCTGCCGCGTCAACGCACCGAACGCCTCGTCCACCCCACCCTCGACGACGGCCACCGACACGGGCACGGTGGTGAAGCCGTCCCCGGCCGTCACCACCCGCGACCACTGGTGCTCGGCGTCCGTGGGCCCCAGCACGGCCACGTACGCGCCCGCGACCGTCTCGCCGACCTCCCAGTGCCACGCACCGTTGTGCTCGACCTGCCAGGCGAGGGCCCAGCTGTCGTCCCGCGCGACCAGCACGCCGCACGGCAGGTGCTCCCCGGTCGACCACGAGCTGCGCGACGTCAGCGCGAACCGGCTGCGTGACGCGTGGTGGTGCACGGTCGGGTCCATCGACACCAGGCCTGCTTCGCGCAACGGCGTGCGGTGCCAGCGCGACTCGGCGACCCAGTCCGAGTCGCCGTGCACGAGGTCGAGCTCGTCCACCGAACGGCCCGCGTCCACCAGGAACGCCCCGGTGGACAGCGACGTCACCGCCTGCAGGCACACCGAGCCGTCGCCTTCGACGTCGACCTGGGTCCACGTGCGCACCGCGGGCACGCCGGCCACGCCTTGGAACACCGACGTCACCACGAGCCCGCTCACCGGGTCGTGCTGCACGATCCGCAGCTCGTCCACCGACGCGACGTGCGAGCGGTACCGCAGCCGCGCGCCGATCGTGGTGTCGGCGTAGCGGTGGCTGCCGGGGAACCGGCCGTGGCCGAGGGCCTGCACCTCGACCAGCGGCACGCCCGCGCCCTCCGCGGTGCCGCCGGGCTTCAACGAGACCAGGCTGACCGGCCGGTCCTCGGCGTGGGCGAGCACCAGCCTGATCGCGCCCGTCGACCAGGTCACGGTCATGTGGCCACTTCCCCGACTTCCTCCCACGCCCCGGTGTTGTGGTCGTACGCGGCGGCGGCACCGGCGCGTTCCACGTCGGCCGGGTCGATCTCGACGGCACGGCCGCGCGCCTCGGGGTTCGGCGCGGCGGAGGCCAGGATCTTGGTGTAGGGGTGCTGCGGGTTGAGGATCACCTCGTCGGCCGGTCCCCGTTCGACCACGCGGCCCTTGTAGAGCACGAGGATGTCGTCGGAGAAGTGCCGCGCGGTGGCCAGGTCGTGGGTGATGTAGAGGACGGCGAGGTTCTCCTCGCGCTGCAGCCGGGCCATGAGGTTGAGCACGCCGAGCCGGATCGAGACGTCCAGCATGGACACCGGTTCGTCGGCGACCACGACCTTCGCGCCCGGTGCGAGCGCCCGCGCGATCGCGACGCGCTGCCGTTGGCCGCCGGACAGCTCGTGCGGTCGTCGTCCGGCGATGTCGCGGCCGGGCAGGGACACGCGTTCGAGCAGTTGCACGACCTCTTCCCAGCCGTGCGGCTTGCCGTGCAGCTTCAACGGCCGGGCCAGGTGGTGCTCGATGGTGTGGAACGGGTTCAGCGAGGCGAACGGGTCCTGGAACACCATCTGGACGTTGTCGCGGTACGCCCGGTCGGGCACGCGGCGCCCGTCCGGGCTGGTCAGGGTGATGGCGCCGGCGCTGGGCTTCTCCAGCCGGGCGATCATCCTGGCGATGGTGGACTTGCCGGAGCCGGATTCGCCGACCAGGGCGACGGTGCGGCCGGGGGTGAGGGTGAACGACACGTTGTCCACGGCGCGCAGCCGGACGCGGCGCAGGCCGACCCGGACGTGGAAGTCCTTGACCAGGTCGCGAGCTTCCAGCGTGGTCATCGGACACCTCCGGGCGAAGTGGGCTCGCCGGACCTCTTGACCGGCGTCATCTCCTCGCCGGAGCGGACGAACGAACCGCGTTCGCCGGTGAGGCTGGGGAACGAGTCGAGCAGTTGGCGGGTGTAGGGGTGCGCGGGCTGTTCGAACATGTCCTGGGCGGTGGCGTACTCGACGACCTCGCCCTCCTTCATCACGGCGATGCGGTCGGCGAGCTCGAGCAGCAGCGGCAGGTCGTGGGTGATGAACAGGACGGCGAAGCCGATCTCGTCGCGCAGCCGCAGGATCTCCCGCAGGATGCCGCGCTGCACGACCACGTCGAGCGCGGTCGTCGGCTCGTCCATGATCATGACCTGGGGGTCGAGCAGCAGCGCCATGGCGATCATGACGCGTTGCCTCATGCCGCCGGACAATTCGTGCGGGAAGGAGCTGAGCCGCCGCACGTCCACGCCGACCAGCTTGAGGACTTCCTCGCACTTGGCCTTGCGCTGGGCCTTGGTCATCTCCGGCCGGTGGGTGGTGAGCACGTCGTCCAGCTGCGCCCGGATCGTGATGACGGGGTTCAGCGCGTTCATCGCGCCCTGGAACACCATGGACAGCTTCGACCAGCGGAACGCCCGCAGTTCGCCGGGCGTCAGCGCGAGCACGTCGATGTCGCCACCCTCGCGGTCGTGGAACGTGACCGAGCCGGTGGTCACCTCGGCGGGTGGCCGGTGCAGCCGGTTGACGGCGTAGGCCAGGGTCGTCTTGCCGCAGCCGGACTCGCCGGCCAGGCCCAGGATCTCGCCGCGCCGCAGCGTGAGCGAGACGTCCTTGACCGCGTGCACCGGCTTCTCCACCTGGTACACGACGGAGAGGTCGTTGACGGTCAGCACCACGTCGTCGTCCGTGCGCTTCACGGGCGCGGGCGCGCGCTCGGCCTCCGCCTTGTCGCGGCGGGGGATGTCGCGGAGCTTGGGGTTGATGATCTCGTCGATGCTGAAGTTGACCAGCGCCAGGCCGCAGCCGAACAGGGCGATGATCAGGCCGGGCGGCACGAACCACCACCAGGCGTCGCGTTGCAGCGCGAAGCCGTTCTGCGCGTAGTAGAGCATCGTGCCGAGCGTGGACGAGTTGGACGCACCCAGGCCGAGGAACGACAGGCCCGCTTCGCTGAGGATCGCGTAGATCACCGAGAACACGAACTGCGAGGCCAGCAGCGGCAGCAGGTTCGGCAGGATCTCGACGGTGATGACGCGCCACGGCTTCTCGCCGGAGACCTTGGCGGCGGCGACGTAGTCGCGGTTGCGCAGCGACAGCGTCTGGGCGCGCAGCACCCGTGCCGACGCGGCCCAGCCGGTGATCGCCAGCACCACCGCGATGGTCCACGAGCCGCGCTGGTCGGCGGGCACGAACGCGGAGATGACGATCACCAGCGGCAGGCCGGGGATCACCAGCATCACGTTGGAGAACAGGGAGAAGCCCTCGTCGACGTACCCGCCGATGTAGCTGCCGACGATGCCGAACAGCGCCGACAGGGCGGTCGCCATCACGCCGACCAGCAGGCCGATGTAGAGCGAGCCGCGGGTCGCGTGGGCGAGCTGGGCCACGATGTCCTGGCCGGTCTGGGTGGTACCGAGCCAGAACTCGCCGCCCGGGCCGGTCAGGCCGAGGTCGCGGATCGTGTTCGGGTCGCCGACCAGCAGCGGGCCGATCACGCCGATGAACGTGATCACCCCGATCAGGCCGAGGCCGACGCCGAGCTTGGGCGACCAGCGCGGCAGCATCGACCGCCAGCCGGCCCGCCCGCGCGGAGCCTCGACGGTGACAGCACTGAGATTCGTCACGGTGTCCGTTCTCCTTCTCAGCCGCTGACGCGGGTGCGCGGGTCGATGACGGCGTAGAGCAGGTCGACCACGAGGTTCGCGCCGAGCACGGCGACCGTGATGACCAGGAAGATGCCCTGCATGAGGGCGTAGTCGTTGTTCTGCACGGCCTGCAGGAGCTTGGAGCCGATACCGGGGTAGGAGAACACCTGCTCGGTGATGATCGAACCGGCCACCACGAACCCGAGCGAGATCGCGAACCCGGCCACGGACGGCAGCACCGCGTTGCGCGCCGCGTACTTGATCATGATCCGGGAGTCGCGCAGGCCCTTGGCCTTGGCGGTCAGCACGTAGTCCTCGGCGGTGGCCGACACCATCATGTTGCGCATGCCCAGCAGCCAGCCGCCGACCGACGAGATCACGATGGTCAGCGCGGGCAGGGTGCCGTAGTAGATCGCCGAGCCGATGAACTCGGCGTTCCAGCCGGGCCACAGCACCACGTCGTAGCCGCCCTGCAGCGGGAACCAGCCCAGGGCCGAGGACAGCACCGCGACCAGGATCAGCGCCAGCCAGAAGTACGGCACGGCGGCCAGCACGGTGGTGGCGGGCACGAGGCTGTCCAGCCACGTGCCGCGCCGCCACCCGACGAACGTGCCCAGGACGATGCCGAAGGCGAACGACAGGAACGTCGCGATGCCGACGAGCATCAGGGTCCAGGGCAGGGCTTCCGCGATGATCTGGGACACCGGTGTGGGGAACGAGCTCACCGAGATGCCCAGGTCACCGCGGAACATGTTGCCCAGGTACGCGAAGTACTGCTGGATGAGCGACTCGCCGCTGTTCGTGCCGAGCAGCAGTTCGTACGCTCTGCGGGCCGACGGGTCCACGGTTCCGCCGCGTTGCGCGAGCTTCGCCATGAGGATGTCCACCGGGTTGCCCGGCATGAGCCTCGGGATGAAGAAGTTCAGCGTCAGCGCCGCCCAGAGGGCGACCAGGTAGAACGCGAACTTTCGGGCGTAGTACCTCATCGGTCCGCCTATCGCCTCATTCAGTCGTTCACTGGCCGGCCGGCTTGAGCTTCAGGTAGATCTCGGAGTGCTCCGGGCGCGCCCAGACGGCCGGGAACGAGTAGAGGTCTTCCTTGGTGGGCCAGCCGGTGAACTTCTTGGCGTTGAACTCGCTGGTGGTGCCGCCGGTCAGGACCGGGATGTACGGGATCGACTTCTCGATCTCGGTCTGGATGGTGTCGAAGTACGGCTGGCGGGCGGCGTCGTCCTCGGGGTCGACGCCCTTCAGCGCGGCGAGCGCGGCGTCCACCTGCGGGTTGGAGAACCGGGAGAAGTTCGGGTTGGCCACCTCGCCGACCTTGGCCGTGGTCGCGGTGCTGAAGAAGTAGGACGCGTTGTAGAACGGGTCGGGCGCCGGGCCCTGGTGCAGGGAGTCGATCAGCAGCTCGAACTGGCCGCGGCCGCGCGCGTCGGACCACTCGTTCCAGGACACCTGCTGCGCGGTGACCTTGATGCCGGCCTGCTGCAGCTGCTGGGACATCGTGTCGACGGCGGTGATGTAGTCGGTCCAGCCGGCGACGACCTTCAGGGTCATGGCCAGCGGCTTGCCGTCCTTGGCGTAGATCCCGTCGCCGCCCTTGGTGTAGCCGGCGGCCTCCAGCAGCTGCGTGGCCTTGGCCGTGTCGGGCTGCATCGGGGCGGTCTTCTCGGTGAGCTTCGAGGAGATCTGGTCCTTGTCCCGCTCGAGGAGCGCGGCGCCGGGCGAGACCTCGCTGGCGGTGTTCTCGAACGCGAGCGAGTTGATCTGGGTGCGGTTGATGGCGTAGTAGATCGCCTTGCGCACGGCCACGTCGGTCTGCGGGCCCTGGCAGCCGAGGTCGGCGTTCGAGCAGGTGAACAGGGCGACCTGGTTCATCGGGATGGTGATCGCCTTGTAGCCGGGGTAGTTCTTCTCGACGTTGGCGATGTCCGGGACGGGGCCGGTCTGCCAGTCGATCTGGCCGGCGCGCAGCGCGGCCTCACCGGACTGGTTGCCCGACAGCGCGAGGTAGCGGACCTTCTTCAGGGCGGGCTCGCCGGAGTGGTAGTCGGGGTTGGCCTTGAGCGTGAACGCCTGGGCCTTGAACTCCTCCAGCATGAACGGGCCGGTGCCGACCGGCTCCTTGACGACGTCGGTGCCGGGGGTCGCGATGTCCTTCCACTTGTGCTCGGGGACCATCCAGATCCGGCCGAGGACCTGCGGGCCCTCCATGAAGGACGGCTCGGTGAACTTGATCGTCACGTGGGTGTCGTCCACCGCGGTGGCGACGCCCTTGTAGCCGGTGCTGTTCATGGTCGCGTTCTTGGCGACCATGTCGAGGGTGAAGACGACGTCCTTGGCGGTGAACTTCTGCCCGTCCGTCCACTTGGCGTCGTCGCGCAGCTCGATGTCGAGCTGGGTGCCGTCGGCGTTCCACTCGAAGCTCTTGCCCAGGCGGGGTCGCGGCTCGACGTCGCGGATGTTGTTGAAGAAGAACAGCGGCTCGAAGATCGTGCCGGGGCCTTCCAGCATGGTCGGCGAGAACGGGTTGAAGTTCAGCTGCCAGTCACCGGACTGGCCGGTGTACACGATCAGCGTGTCCTTGTTCGCGTCACCGCCCGCACTCGATCCGCCACACGCAGTCGCGAGCATGGCGACCGCGGCCAGTCCGGCCGCCGCCATGCGCGCCCGTGAGAAGCGCCTTGCCTTCAGGAACATCGTCGATTCCTCTCGTGGCCCGAGACCGGCCGCGGTCCCGCGTTGAGGCAGATTGTTAAGTCATCGAAGAAACGAAGTCAACACCTCGGCGTCATCTACCGGTCAAGTTGCTACTCTTCGTCCGTCGAACGAACTAAGACGAACGCGGGGGACCACGTGAGCGGACCGGCGCGGGCGACGCAACACGCGAGCAGCAAGTCCGCCGTGCTCGACGTGATCCGCGCGGCGGGCACCATCAGCCGCGTCGGCCTGATCAACGCCACCGGCTTCACCGGCGCCACGATCTCGACCGTCGTCCGCAAGCTCATCGACGAGGGCCTGGTCGTGGAGACCGGGCGGGCCGAGTCGACCGGCGGCAAGCGCAGGGTGCTGCTGCAGCTCAACCACTCCTCCCGGTACGCGGTCGGCGTGCACCTGGACCACGCGGGCATCACCTACGTGCTGACCAATCTCGGCGGATCGGTCGTCGCGCGCATTTCGAGGGCGGGCGCGGGCGCGGCGGAACCGCGGACCGTGGTGGCCCGGATGGCGGCCGAGGTGAAGGGCCTGATCGACGGCGTCGGCGTCGACCACAAGCGGGTGCTGGGACTGGGCCTGGTCTCCCCCGGGCCGCTCAGCTCGGACACCGGCATGGGGCTCACCCCGCCGTCCATGCGCAAGTGGGAGGACTTCCCGCTCGACCAGGAGCTGGAGCGGGCGACGAGCCTGCCGGTGGTGCTGGACAACGACGCCACCGCGGCGGCGTTGGGCGAGCACTGGTCGGGCGGCATCGGCGGCACGGCGATCTCGGCGGCGCTCTACATGGGCACGGGCATCGGCGCGGGCCTGGTCATCAACGGCATCACGTACCGGGGCAGCAGCGGCAACGCCGGCGAGATCGGGCACATCTGCGTCGACGCCAACGGGCCGGAGTGCTGGTGCGGCGCGCGTGGGTGCGTGGAGGTGCTGGCGGGGCCGGCGGCCGTGGTGGCGGCGGCCCGGGCGGACGCGGCGCTGGCCGGGTCGGCGGGGCTGACCGGGCGGGCGCGGTCGGTGTCGTCGGACTTCGCGGCGGTGAGCCGGGCGGCGCGTCGTGGCGAACCGTCCGCGTTGGCGATCCTGGAGCGGTCGGCGCGGTACATCGCGGTGGCGGCGCGGACGTTGGCGAACATCATGGACCTGGAGGTCCTGGTGCTGACCGGGCCCAGCTTCGCCATCGCCGGGTCGGTCTACCTGCCCGTGGTGCGCGACGAGCTGGACCGGGCGTTCTTCTCGCGCGCGGCGCACGGCGTGGACGTGCGGCTGTCCCGTTCGGCCGCCACGGCGTCCGCGATCGGCGGGGCGGCACTCGTGCTGCAGTCCGAGCTCGTGCCGCTGCACGAGGGGCTGAGGCTGCCGGAGAACCTGGCCGACTCGGAGCCCGCCGCCCTGCCCGCTTCGGGTGAGTGACCGGCGGCCCGTGAGCGTTGAATCCACCGCTCCCGAACGTTGGACTCTCGCGCGCTGAGCGTTGGACTCCCGGGTCAGTGGCGGGTGGCCCAGAGGAGGCCGCGTTCGATCAGCAGGCGGACGGGCGGCAGGTCCAGGTCGGCAGGCTGGTGGCCGATCGTGCAGGCGAAGACCCGGCCCGCACCCCACCGGCGGGTCCACACGGCGGGCACGGTCAGCTGGGCGTGCCAGGGCGACGCGGCGGCGAACGTCGTCGTCGCGTGGACGTCGTTGAGGCCGTCGGTCAGCACCCAGTACTGCTCGGTCCGCAGCTCGAACCCCTCGATGCCCTCCACGATCGGGTGGGTGGACGTGATCTCCACCCGGTGGTCCACGAAATCGCCGGGGTGCGCGACGAACTGGCCACCGACCAGCTGCAGGTAGCCGCGGGAGTGGCGGAACGCGTCCACCAGGCCGCCGTGCCACCCGGCCAGCCCCGTGCCACCCCGCACCGCCGCTTCCAGGCAGGCGAACTGGTCGTCGGTCAGCACCCCGTCGCTCCAGCACTGGAGGACCAGGTCGTAGGTGCCGAGGCGGTCGTCGTAGACGTCCAGCGAGTCCGACACGTCGACCGCGAAGCCCGACGACCGCAGGAACGGCAGGAACGAGTCGGTGGCCTCCACCGGCGAGTGCCCGGCCCAGCCACCGCGAACCACGAGTGCCTTCACGATGTCGAACCCTAGAGCCCCGGGTCAGGCTCGGGCGACCAAACCCACCAGCTGGTTGACCAGGCCCTCGGTCAGGCCCTCGCGCACCAGCTCCGCCGCCGTCGACCCGCCCAGCTCGCGCATCACCTGCGCCACCGCCTCCGTGGGGTTCGCGTGGGGCCACAGGCCGGCCGTCATCACCAGCACGGCACGGGCGAAGTGCAGCGCGGCGGCCTCGTCCAGCACCGGCACCCGGGCCCGCACCAGGTCCGCCAGCCTGGCCGTGTGCTCGTGCGCCCGGCGCTTGAACACGCGCGCGAAGTCCACCGAGATGTTGCGCTCCAGCACACCCGCCATGCCGCTGATCAACTCGCACAGCAGCCTCCGGCGCAGCAACGACGTCGCCACCACCGTCGCGACCGCCTCCACCTCGCCGACCGGAGCCGGCGCCTCCTCCACCTCGTCCAGCCAGGCGCCCCACTCCTGGTCCAGCACCTCCAGGAAGATCGCCTCCCGGCTGTCGAAGTACCGCAGCACGTTCGACTTCGCGAGCCCGACCCGGTCGCTCAGCTCGCGCAACGAGATGTCCGCGACGGGCCGCTCCCGCAGCATCGCGCACGCCGTGTCGAGGATCGTGCGCCGCCGCTGCTCGACCTGCTCGGGCCGCCTCGCGCGCTTGAACTCCACCGCCGCAGGCTAACAGCCCACCGGTCTTTTGCCGACCGCGCGCTTGACCGCCGCCACCGGGGGTAGGTCGCCGGTGTGCAGACGTTCCTGCCCTGCGCCACCTTCGCCGGCAGCGCCGCCGTGCTCGACGCGCGGCGGCTCGGCAAGCAGCGCGTCGAGACCCTGCAGATCCTGCGCGCCCTGGTCTGGCCGACCTACGGCTGGAAGAACCACCCGGCGGTGCGGATGTGGCGCGGCTTCACGCCCGCGCTGGTCGCCTACGGCGTGGCGGTGTGCGACGAGTGGCGGCGCCGGGGCCACCGCGACGGCCTGCGCGCCGCCCTCCTCGACTACACCGGCGGCCGGGAGCCGACCTGGTCCTGGTGCCTGGCCGAAGGCCTCCTGCCGCCCTGGCTCGGTGACGACGACCTGCACCGCAGCCACCGGTCCGCCCTCCTGCGCAAGGACCCCGACCACTACCGCCCGCTGTTCCCCGACGTGCCGGACGACCTCGACTACGTCTGGCCCGCGCCCGTGCTCCCGCTGGACGTCCCCGACACCGAGGGCCTGATCGCGTGCCGCGTCGACCGCCCTGCCCTGCCCGACGACGACCGGCCACCGCCGCCGCTCGACCACCGGCCGGGCCCCTCGGTTGCCCGCGCGCCTACCGAGGCCGACCTGGCGGCCATGCGCGCCGAGGCGGCCGACCCGCACCAGGTCCGCTTCTTCCGCCGCGGCCAACGCCTACCGGCTCCGACCAGCCGTTTCACCCTCCGGCTCACGTTCGCGGAAAAAAGTCCGGAAGAAAGTTCGGCGGACGTGTCGATCCGGCGGGGTCCCCGTTCGTCGTCCCAGTAAGAGCTGGGAAGAGCCATCGAGCAGGGGAGCCCGAGATGACCACCACGACCGACACCCGCCGCGCCGCCGCCCACCCCACCACCTCCACCGCCGCCAAGCGCAACGACCTGGTGCTCGCCGCCTTCCGCGTCGTCGTGTCGTTCCTGTTCGGCCTGCACGGCCTGCAGGGCCTCGGCTTCTTCGGCGGCATCGACGGCCAGGGCACCGCGGTCGCGTTCGGCTCGTGGCCGGGCTGGTACGGCAGCGTGATCGAGTTGGTCGGCGCGACCCTGGTGCTGGTCGGCCTGGCCGCACGCCCGGCGGCGTTCGTGCTGTCCGGCGCGATGGCCTACGCCTACTTCACCGTGCACCAGCCGGAAGCCCTGCTGCCGATGCACAACATGGGTGAGCTGGCCGCCGTGTACAGCTGGGTGTTCCTGCTGCTCGCGGTCCTCGGCCCGGGCGCCTTCACGGTCCAGCGCGCGCTGCGCCGCTGACCTCACGACAACACACACGCCCGAGGGCGCGCCTCCACCCGGAGGTGCGCCCTCGGGCGTGTTCAGGCCGCACGCCCGTGGGCACCCTCCGGGCATGGCCGAGACCGAGACCCCCATCGCATACCCCGGGCTGACCGACGACGTCCGTCCCACCCCCGACCACGGCGAGGCGACCTACCGCGGCACGGGACGGCTCACCGACAAGAAGGCGCTGATCACCGGCGGCGACTCCGGCATCGGCCGCGCCGTCGCGCTGGCGTTCGCGCGCGAGGGCGCCGACGTGCTCATCGCCTACCTGCCCGACGAGGAGAAGGACGCCCGCGACACCGCGCGGCTGGTGGAGGAGGCCGGGCGCAAGGCGGTCACCGTGCCCGGCGACCTGCGGGAGGAGTCGCACTGCGCGGCCGTCGTGGCCCGCGCGGTCGAGGAGTTCGGCCGGATCGACGTCCTGGTCAGCAACGCCGCCTACCAGATGTCCCAGGCCGGCGGCCTGCTCGACATCACCACCGAGCAGTTCGACCGCGTCATGAAGACCAACGTGTACGCGATGTTCTGGCTGTGCAAGGCGGCCGTGCCGCACATGCCCGAGGGCTCCTCGATCATCACCACGTCGTCCATCCAGGGCTTCCAGCCGTCCTTCCAGCTCCTCGACTACGCCACCAGCAAGGCGGCGATCGTGAACTTCACCAAGGGCCTGGCGCAGAACCTGGTCGACCGCAAGATCCGGGCGAACTCGGTCGCACCCGGTCCGGTGTGGACGCCGCTCATCCCGGCCACCATGCCGCCGGAGAAGGTGGAGAGCTTCGGCGAACAGGCGCCCATGGGCCGCGCCGGGCAGCCCGCCGAGCTCGCGCCGCTGTACGTCTTCCTCGCCTCCGCCGAGTCCAGCTACATCACCGGCGAGGTCGTCGGCGTGACCGGAGGCTCGCCCATCACGTAGAACCGCTGGTCAGCGGCCCGCTGAAAAATCTTGAAGAAAAATCGGCGGACGTGTCGAACCACGACCCCCTTCGTTCGTCGCGTCAGTAGAGGCCAGGATGGACCGGCCGGACGAACCGACAGGGAGAACCACAATGCGTTTCATGGTGATCGTGAAGGCGACCGAGGAGACCGAGGCCGGGGCCCAGCCGAGCGCGGAGATGCTCAACGAGATGGCCGCGTTCAACGAGGAGCTGGTCAAGGCAGGCGTGCTGCTGGCGGGCGAGGGGTTGCACCCCAGCTCCAAGGGCGCGCGGGTCTACTTCTCCGGCGACCGGCGCACGGTCGTCGACGGCCCGTTCACCGAGACCAAGGAGCTGATCGCGGGCTTCTGGCTGCTGGAGGTCAAGTCGCTGGAAGAGGCGGTCGAGTGGGTGAAGCGGGTGCCGAACCCCACCGGCGAGGAGTCCCAGATCGAGATCCGGCAGGTCTTCACCGAGGACGACTTCGTCAACGCCTCCGAGGAGCTCAAGGAGCGCGAGCGCGAGCTGCGCGCGCAGCAGGACGAGGCCCGCGCCCGGGGCTGACCCGGCGGCCCCACCCCGCTTGCCGCCGCGCATCGGTAGCTGATCTGATCCCAGGTCGTGATGGCTACCGATGCGCGGCGTGCGGTCGAGGCGGTGTGGCGGATCGAGTCCGCCCGGCTGATCGCCGGCCTGGCCCGGATGGTGCGCGATGTCGGCCTGGCCGAGGAACTGGCCCAGGACGCGCTGGTCAGCGCCCTGGAGCAGTGGCCGGAGCACGGCGTGCCGCGCAACCCGGGCGCGTGGTTGATGACGGCGGCGAAGAACCGGGCCGTCGACCTGATCCGGCGCAGGCAGAACTACCAGCGCAAGCTGGAGCAGATCGGGCGCGACACCGAGCACGACCACGCGCCGGACGCCGCGGCCGAGGTCGGTGACATCGACGACGACCTGCTGCGGCTGGTGTTCACCGCGTGCCACCCGGTGCTGTCCACCGAGGCGCAGGTGGCGCTGACCCTGCGCATGCTCGGCGGCCTGGGCACCGACGAGATCGCCCGCGCGTTCCTGGTGCCCGAGACGACCGTGGCGCAGCGGATCGTGCGGGCCAAGAAGACGCTGGCCAAGGCCGGTGTCCCGTTCGAGGTGCCGGCGGAGGACGAGCGGGACGCCCGCCTGTCGTCCGTGCTCGGCGTGATCTACCTGATCTTCAACGAGGGCTACTCGGCCACCGCGGGCGACGATTGGATGCGCCCGGCGCTGTGCGAGGACGCGCTGCGGCTGGCCCGCGTGCTGGCCGGCCTGATGCCGCGCGAAGCCGAGGTGCACGGCCTGGTGGCGTTGCTGGAGATCCAGGCGTCCCGGGCCAAGGCGCGGGTCGGCCCGGACGGCGAACCCGTGCTGCTGCTGGACCAGAACCGGGCCCGGTGGGACCAACTGCTGATCCGCCGCGGCCTGACGGCGTTGGCGAAGGCCGAGTCGCTGGGCGGCGCGGGCGGCCCGTACGCGTTGCAGGCGGCGATCGCGGCGTGCCACGCGCGGGCCCGCGTGCCGCAGGACACCGACTGGACCCGCGTCGCCGGGCTCTACGAGGCGTTGTCGCTGGTCGCGCCGTCACCGATCGTCGAGCTGAACCACGCGGTGGCGATCGGGATGGCGTTCGGCCCGGAGGTGGGGCTGGAACTGGTGGACGAGCTGGTGGACGAGCCCGCGCTGAAGGGCTACCACCTGCTGCCGAGCGTGCGCGGCGACCTGCTGGTCAAGCTCGGCAGGCACGCCGAGGCGCGCGAGGAGTTCGAGCGGGCCGCCGGGCTCACCCGCAACGAGCGGGAGCGCAAGCTGCTGCTGGACCGCGCCGCCGCCTGCTAGTGCCCGGCCCAGGTTGTCCAGCAGCTCGACCGTGCCCCGCTCGCGGAACTCGGCCTTGGAAGCGGGCCGCGCAGTGAACTCCTTGCCGCCCGGCTGCCCGCCGGCACGAGGTGGCACACCCGCGCCCGCGCCGGGCCGGCGGAGTCAACCGCGGTCGAGGCGGATGCGCACCGCGAGGGCCGCGCAGCCGACCACGGCGACACCGCCCAAGAGCGTCGGCCAGGTCAGCCGCTCGCGCAGCAGCAGCGCGGCCCACCCGATGGTCAGCACGGGCTGGACCAGCTGCACCTGGCTGACCCGCGCCATCGGCCCGATCGCCAGGCCGCGGTACCAGGCGAAGAACCCCAGGAACATGCTCACCACGGCCAGGTAGGCGAACGCCGCCCACTGCCCGGCCGTCCCGGACGGTGGCCGCTGGACCGCCGAGACCGCGGCCAGGGTGACCATCACGGGCGAGGACAGCACCAGCGCCCAGGACACCGTCTGCCAGGAGCCGAGTTCGCGGGCCAGCAACCCGCCCTCCGCGTAGCCGACCGCGGCCGTGGCGACCGCGCCGAACAGCAGCAGGTCCGACCAGCGCGGCGGCCCGAATCCGGCACCCGACAGCGACGCGAACACCAGCGCGGCGACCACACCGGCCGCCGCCGAGCCCCAGAACGCCGAAGGCGGCCGTTCCTTGCCGCGCACCACGGCCATGACCGCGGTCGCGGCCGGCAGCAACGCGATCACCACGGCGCTGTGCCCGGCCGACGCGGTCGTCAGCGCGTACGAGGTCAGCAGCGGGAAGCCCGCGACGACACCGCCCGCGACCACGGCCAGCCGCGCCCACTGCGCACCGGTCGGCCGGGACTGCCGGGTGAGGGCGAGCGCGGCACCGGCGAGCAGCGCCGCGACGACCGCGCGGGCCGAGCCGACGAACAGCGGGGACAGTCCCGCGACCGCGATCCGGGTGAGGGGAACGGTGAACGAGAACGCCACCACGCCGAGCAGGCCCCACCCCAGGCCAGCCCGAGCAGGCGATAGCACCGGCGCCGGACGGACAGTAACGCTATCGTCTGCCAACATGTCCAACGATAGCACCGCACGTATCGTGGCCGGGCTGCGCGCGTGGATCGCGCAAGCGCCGCCGGGCGCGCGGGTGCCGTCCAACCGGGCGCTGATGGCGCAGTACGGCGCCGGCCCGGTGACGGTCCAGAAGGCGGTGCACGCGCTCGCCTCGGCGGGGCTCGTGGAGTCACGTCCCGGCGTGGGCACGTTCGTCCGCGCCGTGCGGACCGTGCGGCCGCCGGACTACGGCTGGCAGACCGGCGCCCTCCGGTCACCGCGAACGCCCGTCCTGGCCACGCCCCTGCGCGGGCAGCTGCCGGACGAGATCGGGCTGCACTCCGGCTACCCCGACCGCGGCCTGCTCCCCGAACGGCTGGTGCGTGCCGCCCTCGCCCGCGCCGCCCGCGCCGACGCGGCGCTGGCCAGGTCGGACACCGCCGGGCTGCCGGAGCTGCGGGCGTGGTTCGCGGGCGAACTCGGCCAGGCCACGCCGACCGGGGTGGCCCCACCCGCCGCGCGTGACGTCGTGGTCCTGCCCGGCAGCCAGAGCGGCCTCAGCTCGATCTTCCGCGCCCTCGTCGGCGCCGGCCGGCCGCTGCTGATCGAGTCGCCGACCTACTGGGGCGCGATCCTGGCCGCGGCGCAGGCCGGTGTGCGGGTCGTGCCGGTGCCCAGCACGGCGGCCGGTCCGGACCCGGACGAGCTGGCGCGCGCGTTCGAGGAGACCGGGGCACGCGCGTTCTACGCCCAGCCGAACTACGCCAACCCGACCGGGGCGCAGTGGTCGCCGGAACTGGTCGGGCAGGTCCTCGACGTCGTCCGCGACCACGGCGCATTCCTGGTGGAGGACGACTGGGCGCACGACTTCGGCATCGACACCACCGCGCGGCCCGTGGCGGCGCACGACGACGCGGGTCACGTGGTCTACCTGCGCTCGTTGACGAAGAGCGTGTCACCGGCCGTGCGGGTCGCCGCCGTGGTCGCCCGCGGCCCGGCGCGCGACCGCATCATCGCCGACCGCAGCGCGGAGTCGATGTACGTCAGCGGGGTGCTCCAGGCCGCGGCGCTCGACGTCGTCACCCAGCCCGGGTGGCGCACCCACCTGCGCGCCCTGCGCCACGAGCTGCGCGCCCGACGCGACCTGCTGGTCGACAGCCTGGCCGAGCACGTGCCCGACGCGCACCTGGAGCACGTGCCGCCCGGTGGCCTGAACCTCTGGGCCCGGCTGCCCGACGAGACCGACCGGGACCGGCTCGCCCGCGACTGCGAAGCCGAGGGCGTCGTGATCGCGCCCGGCGCCGAGTGGTTCCCGGCCGAGCCGTCCGGCTCGTTCATCCGCCTCAACTACTCCGGCCCGGACCCCGACCGCTTCCCCGACGCCGCCCGGATCATCGGCCGCGCGCTGGCCCGCGCGTCGGACCGGTGAGCTCAGGTCTCGGCGACGGCTTCGACGTGCTCGTTGCGCACCACGATCAACCGGTGCACGTACCGGTTGAGCAGGGCGAACTCGGCGACGGCGCCCAACGGGCCCAACGGGGCGGCGAACTCGACCACGTCACGCATGAGCGTCCCGCCCTGCCCGTCAGGCTCGAAGTGGTGCGCGTGGCGCCAGCGCCGGAACGGGCCGCGCACCTGCTCGTCCACGAAGTGCCGCGGCCGGTCGTAGGCGCTGATCCGGGACGTCACCGCCCCACCGCGTGGTGACGTCCGACCGGGACGCCGCCGTCGTGGAACCGGCCGGCTGACCGAGGCCGCCTACCTGGTGCGCGCCCGGGTTTGAGAGGGTGGCGGAGGGGGTGGCTCATGAGCGACCGCACGGAACGCACCACGCTGTTGCACCACAAGGAGTTCGTCCGGTTCTGGGTCGCCGACACGGTGTCGTTGGCCGGTACGCACGTCACCACGTTGGCGCTCAAGGCGGTGGCGGTGTTGACGCTCGGCGCGACCGCCACCGAGGCCGGCGTGCTCGAAGCCGCGCGGTGGTTGCCGTACCTGCTGTTCGGACTGGTGGCGGGCGCGTTGCTGGACCGCCGCCGCAGGCTGCCGGTGCTGGTCGGCACGGACCTGGCCCGCGCCGCAGTGCTGGCGCTGATCCCGCTGGCGGCGTTCACCGGCACGCTCACCATGCCGCTGCTGATCGGGCTGGTGCTGGTGTTCGGGACGCTGTCCCTGTTCTACGACGCGGCGCACCAGTCGTTCCTGCCGCTGCTCGTGCCGACCGAACGCCTCACCGACGCCAACGCCCGGCTGGAGCAGACGCGGTCCGCCGCGCAGGGTCTCGGGCCGCTCGTCGGCGGTGCGCTGGTCAAGTTCATCGGCGGACCGCCGGCCGTGCTGGTCGACGCCGTGTCCTACCTCGTCTCGGGCCTGGTGCTGGCCACCCTGCGCACGCCCGAACGGCCGGTCGAGGCCCCGGCGAAGCGCGACCTGCGCGGTGAGGTGCGGGAAGGGCTGCGGTGGGTCTACCGGCACGAGGTGCTCCGGCCGCTCGCCCTCGGGTCGCACGCGTGGTTCCTGTTCGCCTCGATGGTCACGGCCGTCTACACCGTGCTGGTGCTGGACGAGCTGGGCTTCGACGCGTTCCTGTTCGGCGTCACGTTCGCCGTGGGCGGTGTCGGCGGGTTGCTCGGCGCGTCGTTGTCCGGCCCGGTGGGACGGCGGTTCGGCGTCGGCCCGGTGATCGTCGCGGCACGCTGGCTCACCCCGGTCGGCTACGCGCTGGTCCCGTTGGCCACGTCGAGCACGACCGGGTTCGTGCTGCTGTGCGCGGCGCAGTTCGTGTTCATGCTGTCCGCCATCCTGGACTCCCCGGTGGAGATGGCCTACCGGCAGTCGATCACACCCGACCGGTTGATGGGCCGGATGAACGCCACCACGCGGTCGGTCAACCGGGGCATGATCGTGTTCGGCGCGCTGCTGGGCGGCGCGCTGGCCGACTGGCTGGGCAACCGGCCCGCGCTGTGGATCGCCGTGGTGGGCCTGCTCGGCACCGCCCTCGGGATGACCTGCTCCGCCGTCCGCCGGGCCAGGTTGTAGCCGTGGACCTGCGCCGCGCCCGTCCCGCCGACCTCGACCAGGTCGCCGCACTGGACGACTCGTTCACCACCGACACCGCGCTCGACGTCGTGGTCACGGCCGAGGGCTTCGCACTGCGACCGACGACGGTCGACCCGCCGTTGCACAAGGTCTTCCCGCCCGACGACGACCCGGGCGGCACGGTTTTCGTCGCCGCGGACGGCCCACGCGTGCGCGGGTTCGTCAGCGTCCACCTCGAAGACTGGCACCGGCGGCTGGTGATCGGACAGGTGACCGTCGCCCCGGACTATCGGGGGCGCGGCATCGGCCGGGCGCTCGTGGACCACGCCTGCGCCCACGGCCGCGAGCACGGCGCGCTGACCGCGTGGCTGGAGACGTCGTCGGTGAACGTGCCCGCCGTGCGCGCCTACGAACGGATGGGGTTCGCGTTGTGCGGCCTGGACACCACGTTCTACCGGGGCACGCCCGCCGAGGGTGAGATCGCGCTGTTCTTCGCCCGAGACCTCTAGCAGCCCGAGACCTCTAGCAGCCCGAGACCTCTAGCAGCCCGAGACCTCTAGCGGCCCGAGACCTCTAGCAGGATGAAGCCGCAGGCAGGTGGCCGGACACGTAAGCGCCGGGCGGGACGCCCATCGTGGCCCGGAACTCGCGGCTCAGGTGGGCTTGGTCGTAGTAGCCCAGTTCGGCCGCCAGGCGTGCCCACCCGCCGTGCCCGCCCCGCGCCACCACCCGGCGCACCCGGTCGACGCGCGCGTACTGCTTGGGCGACAACCCGACCGCCCTGGTGAACAGCGTCCGCAGGTGCCGTTCGCTGACGTCCAGCGCCCGCGCCGTCTCCGCCACGCCCCGCGTGCGCAGCAGCCGTGCCGCCGCGTGCACCAGGTCCGACCGCCGCGGATCGGCCGACGAAACCCGGTCGAGCAGCACGGACACCAACTCGGCCTCGTCACCCACCGACCGGCCCCACAGCTCGCTCAACGGCACCACCCGGCCGGCCAGCTCGTCCACCGGCACGTCCAGCACCGCCTGCGCCCGCCCCGGCGTCAACCGCACGACCGTCCGCCGCGCCGACCGCCAGGTGTAGTACCGCGCCCGGTCGCGCGGCCCGACGACCACGGCGCCCTTGGTCTGCGAGCACACCACCAGCGTGGCGGCCGGGTCCGGTTCGAGGACGAACGTGTCACCCTCGAACGACTGGCTACCGATCGTGCTGACCCACGGCCGCAAACCCCGCTCCACGGCCACCACAACCACCGAAACGTCCAAGACCTTCCCACCTCGGCGAACCAGACTCGTGGCATGTTCCTGATCACGGGTGCCACCGGCACCGTCGGCCGCGAAGTCGTCCGCCTCCTCACCGACCGCGACGTCGGCTTCCGCGCCCTGTCCCGCACCCCCACCGGCGACCAGGTCCACGGCGACCACACCGACCCGGCGTCCCTGGACCGGGCCTTCGAGGGCGTGGACGCGCTGTTCCTGCTCGGACCGGGCACGCCCGACCTGCCCGCCCACGACTCGGCCGTGCTGGACGCCGCCGAGCGCGCGGGCGTGGCCAAGGTGGTGAAGCTGTCGTCCATCCCGGTCGGCCCGGTCGCCGCGTGGCACCGTCCCGGCGAAGAGGCGGCGCGGGCGTTCCCGTCGTGGACGTTGTTGCGCCCCACCGTGTTCGCGTCGAACTCGCTCCAGTGGGCTCCGCTGATCACCGCCGGCGAGCCGATCCCGAACGCCATGGGCCCCGTCAAGCTCGGCGTCGTGGACCCGCGCGACATCGCGGAGGTGGCGGTGCAAGCCCTGCTCCACGACCACCACGGGCGGACGTACACGCTCACCGGCCCGGAACTCCTCGCCCTCCCCGACCAGGTCGCCGTGCTGGCGGACGTCCTCGGCCGCGAGCTGTCCTCCGTGGACGCACCGCCGGACGTCCTGCCCGCGGCGTACGCCGAGGCCATGTCCACGATCCGCGTCGAGGACGTCTCGGTCCTGTCGGACGACATCGCCCACGTCCTGGGCCGTCCGCCGCGTACTTACGCCACCTGGGCGCGCGAGTGCTTCCCGGGGCTCGCGACTACGTAGGCCGACCGATGTCTCCGCAAACGTGCGGGCACACAGTGGACCCATGAACGACGACCAGTGGAACACCCCCGCCCGCGACGAGACCCCGGCACAGCGCAACGACCGGAACTACGGGGAGATACTGCAGGAGATGCGGGTCGCGCAGACCGGCGTGCAGTTGCTGCTGGCGTTCCTGCTCACCCTGGCGTTCACGCCGAAGTTCGGCACCCTGAACACCTTCCAGCTCGACGTCTACGTGCTCAGCCTGGTGCTGGGCGCGACCTCCACCGCGCTGCTGATCGCGCCGGCGCCGTTCCACCGCCTGGTGTTCCGGCGCCGGCTCAAGTCCCAGCTCGTGCGCACGTCGAGCCACCTCCTGCTGGCGGGCCTGGTGCTGCTCAAGCTCGCGCTGGCGGCGGCGTTGCTGCTGATCCTGGACGTGGTGCTCGGCCGGTGGCCCGCCGTGTGGGTCACCGGCGGCATCGTGGCCTGGTTCAGCTTCTGGTGGTACCTCTTGCCACTGCGGTATCGGCTAACCCGACGCGCCCAAGTGCCGGACCGCCTCACGGGCGATGTCGGTGCGCGACCGGACGCCGAGCTTCGCGAGCACGTGTGACACGTGCGTGGCCACCGTGCGGCCGGACAGGAACAGCCGTTCCCCGATCTGCCGGTTCGACAGCCCGGTCACCACGAGCTCGGTGACCTTCAGCTCCATCGGCGTCAGGCTCTCCCAGCCGTGCGTGGCCCGCCGGTGCTTGGCGTGCGGGCCGCGCCGGATGCCGTGCACGCGCAACCGCGCCAGCAGCCGGGTCGAGTCCCAGTCCGCGCCGAGTTCCGCGTGCACGTCCACGGCGTGGCTCAGCGCCGCCCGCGCCGACGTCCGGTCACCCGCCGCCGCGAACAGCTCCGCCGCACCGGCCAGCGCCTTGGCCCGGAACAGCGGCCGTCCCGCCAACCGGTACTCCTCGGCCGCGTGCAGCAGCCCGACCGGGTCGGCCGACACCAGCGCCCGGCAGTAGGCGGCGGACGCCCGGCGGTGCGGCACGGCCGGTTCGGCGGCCAGCGCCTCGGCGTGCGCGACCGCCGCGGAGGCGTCCTCGCCCAGCGCGACGGCCAGCCGCACGAAGTCCGGCAGCAGGTCTTCCACGCAGTCCCACCCGGTCAGCACCGACCACGCCTCGCGCACCCGTCCGGCCTGCTCCAGCGACAGGCTCACGGCCAGCGCCAACGGCCCGATCACGTGCCCTTCCAACCCCGTGCCCGCCGCGTCGAGGTGGCCTCGGGCGCCCGCCGCGTCACCCCGGTGCAGGTGGATCAACGCCGCCACGCCGTGGTCGCAGCGCGACACCATCGGGTGCTTCAGGTCGTCGGCCAGCAGGTCGACGTCGACCAGCGCCTCGTCCCACCGGCCCGCGTCCAGCAGCAGCTGCCCCAACGCGCTCTGCGCCTGCGCGAGCCGCACCAGGTTGCCGACCTGGTCGGCTGCGTGCCGCACCACCTGCGCGGACGCGATCGCCTCGGCGCCGCGGTCCAGCTCGCCCAACGTCACGGCCTGGTTGATCTGCAGCAGCAGCCGCAGGTCCGACGCCGCCGGCTCGCCCATGGCCACCGCGAGCGCCCGGTCGAACAGCGGCAGCGCCTCGGCCATCCGGCCACGGGCCATCGCCACGATCGTGCGCACGTGCAGCGCCCAGCTCGTGGCCCACCGGTCGCCGCCGACCAGCGCGGCCTGCGCGAGCCGTTCGGCGTCGTCCAGCCCGCCGATGTCCCAGTGCGCGCGGGCGGCCAGCACGAGCAGCCGGGCCCGGTCCGCCGGCGTGACGTCCGGCGCCGCGAGCGCGCGCTCCACCTCCACCAACGTCTCGGCCGAACGCCCGGTCATGCTGCGGCACTGCGCCAACGTCCAGTGCAGGTCCACGAGCGTGCCGTGCTCCAACCCGGCCAGCGCGACGGCCTCCGCGCCGTGGTGGTCGCCCAGCCGGAACCTCGCCTCGGCCAGGTGCGCCAGCAGCACACCGCGCCGGGCACCGGCGTTCGGCGCGACCACGACCCGGCCGAACAGGTCCACGGCGGCCTCGGGCGCGTGCGCCACCAGCATCGAGCCGTGCGCGACCAGCCAGTCCGTCGCCCAGTCGGGCATCCGGTCGTCGGCGGCGAGCAGCTGCCGGGTCACCCGGTCCACGCCCGCGCCCGTGTCGGCCAGCGCCCGTGCCGCTTCGGCGTGCCACGCGGCCCGTGCCGCCTCGGGCACCTCGTCGTACAGCGCGGTGCGCACCAGCGGGTGCCGGAACGACAGGCCGGCCGTGCCGTCCACCAGCACGCCCGCCACGGTCGCCTCCTGCAACGCGGGCAGCAGGTCCACCACCCGCAGCCCGAGCACCGCGGCCAGGTCGGCGACCGGGAAGTCCACGCCGAGCAGCGCGGCGGCCACGAGCACGCGCCGCACGTCCGCGCCGAGGAACCCGATCCGGTCCGCGATCGCGGCCGACAGCGACGGCGGCACGCCGGCGTCGACCAGCCGGGCCGTGCCGGTGGCGTCGACCTCGACGGCGGCACCGCGCAACAGCGCCTCGACCAGTTCGACCAGGTAGAGCGGATTGCCTCCGGCGTCCTCGGCCAGCCGCGCCAACGCCTCGTCCGGCGTGCCGCCCGCCAGTCGGCCGGTCAGCTCCACCACCGCGGCCGGCGCGAGGCGCGGCAGCGGCAGCCGGGGCACTCCCTTGCGCAGCACGGCCAGGTCGTCCCGACGTGGCAACGGCCGCAGCACGCCGACCAGCAGCAGCGGCAGTTGCGGCACCAGGCCCGCCAGCCGCCGCCACACCGCGACGCTCGCCTCGTCCGCCCACTGCAGGTCGTCCAACACCAGCACCACCGGGCCGATCGCGCACAGGTCGTCCACGCGCGCCAGCAGGCGCTCGGCGGTGACCGCGGCGCTCTCGGACCTGGCCACGGCGAGCGCGTCGAGCAGCGGCAGCAGCGGGAGGGGACGACCCAGCTCGTCGCCCGCGCCCCGGCACACCCGGAAGCCGCGGGCCGCCGCCGCGTCGCACGCCGCCCGGACCAGCGCCGTCTTGCCGATCCCCGGCTCGCCCTCGACGAGCAGCGCGGTGCCCCGCCCCTGGCCCAGCTCGTCCACCAGCGCCAGGAGGCGGTCCAGCTCACGCTCGCGGCCCGCGAGACGCACTGTGACGGCGCGCACACCGTGAGAATACGGCGCTAACGGCAGGTTAACAAGATGTTACATTGCGTGGCAATTAACCTGATCGTCAACCAGTTATCCGATTGTTCACGCCGATTCCGCTCCGCGTCCCTCCGACTGCTGCCACGGTAATCGCCGGAATTCCCCGTCCCTGTCGACTGGAGAACGCATGCGAATCGCCCGAGTGCTCGTCGCCGTCCTGCTGGTGGCCTCCTTCACCACTGCCGCGCAGCTCTCCACCAGCCCGTTCGGCGGAATGCCCTACAACTGACCGGCGGTATTCCAATCGGGCGGGCAACATTCCACCCGGGTTGGTGAATGGCTACGAATAGGGGTCGCCCGGACAACGGAGTCCGGCGAGCCCGTTCGGTGGGCACCGAACATTCGTTCTTCTCCCGCGCTGGACGGGGCCACTACGCTGCGGAAGCGTGGCAACGGCTGCCCCGACGCGAGGCGCCGCGCGCGTCCTGCGCTGCGGCGCGGTCGGCCTGTGCACCGGCCTGCTGGCCGTGCTCGCCCACGCGACCGGCGGCGGCCACGTGCCGTCGCTGCCCCACGTGCTGGTGTTCGCGCTGGCCATGGCGTGGACGTGCGTGCCGCTGGCCGACCGGCAGCTCGGGTTCGTCGACCTGCTCGGCCTGGTCGGCGTGGTGCAGGTGGCCGCGCACGTGTTCCTCGGCGTGCTGTCGCGGCACCCGCGCGAGGTGCTGCCGTCGCCGTCGATGCTGCTGACCCACCTCGTGGCCACCGCGATCGTCGTCGCCGCCCTGGCGGGCTTCGAGCAGGCCGTGTTCCGGTTGGCCGCGGCCCTGGCCGCCGTGCTGCCGCGCCCGCTGTGCCCGCGGCCCGCGTTCGCGCCGCTGCGCATCCCGATCGCCGCCCACCCGCCGCAGCCCCTCTCCGAGGTGCTGCGCCGCCGCACGCTCCCCCGGCGAGGTCCACCCAACTCCTAGGTATGCGCACCTCCCCACCACCGTCCCGGTTCCGGGACCGGTGGCATCCCCCCATACCCAGGAGTTCCCGCCATGACCGAGTCCTGGCGCGGCCTCGTGCTGCGCTTCCACTTCTACGCGGGCGTGCTCGTCGGCCCGTTCGTGCTGATCGCCGCCCTCACCGGCGTGCTCTACGCCGCGACACCACAACTGGAGTCGTGGCTGTACGCGGACCACCTGCGGGTGCCCGCGTCCACGTCGTCCGTGCCGCTGTCGGAGCAGGTGAAGGCAGCGGTGGCCACCCGACCGGGCGACGACCTGGTCGCCATCCGCCCCGCGCCCGAGCCGGGCACCACGACCCGCGTGCTGTTCGGCGGCGACGGCGACGCGCTGCCGACCGTGTTCGTCAACCCCGCGGACGGCGCCGTGGTCGGCGAGCTGATGACCTACGGCACCAGCGGCGTGCTGCCGCTGCGCACCACGATCGACCAGCTGCACCGCAACCTGATGCTCGGCGAACCCGGCCGGCTCTACAGCGAGCTGGCCGCGTCCTGGCTGTGGGTGGTGGCGCTGGGCGGCGTGTTCCTCTGGTTCAGCCGCCGTCGCGCGCAACGCACCAAGCCGACCACCCGCAAGCACGCCACCGTGGGCCTGTGGGTGCTGGTCGGCGCGCTGTTCCTGTCCGCGACCGGGCTGACCTGGTCGACCTACGCCGGTGAGAACGTCGCCGACCTGCGGAAGGCGCTCAACTGGACCACGCCCGCGCTGGCCGGCGGCGGCGACCACGCCGGGCACGACATGTCCAACCCCATCCCGGCGCCCCCGGGCCAGGTGGACTCCGTGCTGGCCACCGCCCGGTCGGCGGGCATCGACGCCGGGCTGATCGAGATCAAGGTGCCGCCGATGGCGGGCATGGCGTGGAACGTCACCGAGATCGACCGCTCGTGGCCCACGCAGGTGGACGCGGTCGCGGTCAACGGGGACGTGGTGGACGAGGTGCGGTTCGCCGACTACCCGTTGGCGGCCAAGCTCACCCGGTGGGGCATCGACCTGCACATGGGCGTGCTGTTCGGCTGGCCCAACCAGCTCCTGCTGCTGGCCGTCGGGCTCGGCCTGGTGGCACTGGTGGTCCTGGGCTACCGGATCTGGTGGCTGCGCCGGCCGACCCTCGGCTTCGGCCGACCGGTGCCGCGCGGGCAGTGGCGGAAGGTGCCGCGGGCGCAGCTCGTCGCGGTGCTGGTGGTGGCCGCGGCCGTGGGCTGGTTCGTGCCGCTGCTCGGGGTGAGCCTGGTGGCGTTCCTGCTGGTCGACGCGGTGCTGAGCGCGCGGTCGCGGCGCCGGAAGGCCACCGGGTCGGAGGCGGAATCGTCGCCGGTCGCCGGATGAGCCAAGTCCGCCGGGTGCGCCGCGCGCGCCGCTCGGGCCGGTAAACCGCGAGACGGTCGAGCCGGGTGCGGGTTAGCCTCCAGCCATGCGCTTCGGTTGACGCCCCCTACCGCCCCCGGCTCGGCCGCTGGCCCGCCTCGTGGTGGGCTGGGCGGTGCTGGCCGACACCGTGCCGATCTACCCGCTGTACGCGCTGCTGTTCGTGTCCACCGGGTTGTCGGACGCCGAGGTCTCCGCGCTGTTCGCGATCTGGTCGACGGTCGCGGTCGTGGCGGAGGTGCCGTTCGGCGCGTTCGCGGACCGGTTCTCCCGCAAGTGGTCGATCGTCGGTGCCGGTGCGTGCCAGGCGGCGGGTTACGCGGTGTGGACCCTGCTGCCCGGGTTCACCGGGTTCGCCGTGGGCTTCGTGCTGTGGGGCGTCGGCGGCGCGATGTCGTCCGGCGCGGTGGAAGCACTGCTGCACGACGGGCTGGCGGAGGCCGGTGCCGCCGCGCACTTCGGACGCGTGCTCGGCCGGGTGACGGCGGTCGGCCTGCTGGCCCAGATCCCGGCCGCGTTGCTGGCCGTCGTGCTGTTCTCGGCGGGCGGTTTCGTGCTCGCCGGGTGGGTGAGCGTGGCGACGTGCCTGGGTGCGGCCCTGGTGTCGACCCGGCTGCCGGAGACGCCGCGACCGGAACCTTCGGGTTACCTGGCGCTGTTGCGGTCCGGGCTGGCCGAGACCGTGCGCGTGCCGGACGTGCGGATCGCGGCGCTGGTGGTGGCGATGCTGGCGGCGGTCGACGCGTTCGAGGAGTACTTCCCGCTGATCGCGGCGGACTGGCGGGTGCCGGTGGCACTGGTGCCGCTGGCGACGTTGGCGATCCCGCTGGCCGGTGCCGCCGGTGCGGCGCTGGGCGGTACGCGGCTGCCGCTGGGCGTGCTGCTGGGTGGTTCGGCGGTGCTGCTGGGCGTGCTGGGGGTGGTCGCGCACCCGGCGGGGCTCGCGGGCGTGGCCGTGTTCTACGGCGTGTACCGGCTGGTGTTGGTGAGCGCGGAGGCGCGGTTGCAGGCGCGGATCACGGGTGACGCGCGGGCGACCGTGACGTCGGTGGCGGGGCTGGCCAGCGAGGTGTTCGCGTTCGCCGTGTACGGGGCTTGGGTGTTCGGCGGTGTGGTGGCCGTGGCGGTCGTCGTGCTCGTGCCCGCGTTCCTGCTGCCGCTCTCCGTCCGCTCCCGCTCCCGACCGGAACCGGACGGCACGGTCGTTTCACCGTTGTGAACCTTCTTGACGACTGTGGTCCAGACCACCCAGGCTCGGTGGCATGGTCGGTAAATCGCTCTTCACCGCCGTGTTGGTGGCGGTCGGCTTGGTGGTGGTGCCGTCGCAGTCCGCCGCGGCACCGGCCACGTTCACCCACCCCGGGGTGTTGGTGAGCAAGGGACAGCTGGACTTCGTGCGGGCCAAGGTGAACGCGGGCGCGCAGCCGTGGCGCGGTGCGTTCGACCAGATGATGGCGCACCCGTTCGCTTCGCTGTCACGCGTGCCGAAACCGCGTGCGGTGGTCGAGTGCGGGTCGTACTCCAACCCCGACTACGGGTGCACCGACGAGCGCGAGGACGCGTTGGCCGCGTACACGATGGCGTTGGCGTGGTACGTGACGCGGGACGGGCGTTACGCGGCGAAGGCGATCGAGATCATGGACGCGTGGTCGGCGACGATCCGCGACCACACCAACACCAACGCACCGTTGCAGACCGCGTGGGCGGGCTCGTCGTGGCCGCGTGCGGCGGAGATCATCAAGCACGTGCACGGGAACTGGCCGAACTCCGGCCGGTTCGCGACCATGCTGCGCGAGGTCTACCTGCCGGAGATCGTCAACGGGCGTGCGGCGACGAACGGCAACTGGGAACTGTCGATGATGGAGGCGACGCTGGGGATCTCGGTGTTCCTGGAGGACCGGGCCGTGTACGACAAGGCGGTGTCGATCTTCCGGACCCGGATGCCCGCGTACGTCTACCTGACCACCGATGGCGCCCTGCCGCGCACACCACCGGGCAGCGGCATCGACACCCGTGACGAGATCATCTCGTACTGGCACGGGCAGAGCACGTTCGTGAACGGGCTGGCGCAGGAGACGTGCCGCGACTTCGCCCACACCGGCTTCGGCCTGGCCGCCGCCGCGCACATCGCCGAGACCGCCCGCCACCAGGGCCAGGACCTGTGGTCGGAGGTCCGGGAACGCCTGCGCCACGCCTACGGACTGCACGCGAGGTACCAGCTGGAACCCATGCCGAGCTGGTTGTGCGGCGGCACGCGCAAGCAGGCCCTCGGCCCGACCACCGAGGTCGCGTTCAACGCCCTCCACACCCGCCTGGGCATCGCCATGACCAACACCCAAACCCTCACCGAACGCCAACGCCCCGCCTCCACCGACCGCCTCTTCATCGCCTGGGAAACCCTGACCCACGCCACCAACCCCTCCTGACCCCACGCGTGTCGAACCTCCAGGACCCCCGAGTTCTACGTTCAGGTCAGGCCTGCTCGTCCTGAGCGTTGAATTCGGGGGTCCTGGAGGTTCGACTCACGGGGTGGTGAGGGATTGGGTTTCGGGGTAGGTGGGGAGGTCGGTGGGGGTGGGGGTGCCGGAGCGGACGGCGGTGGCGGTGCGGACGGCCGCGGCCAGGGCGGCGCGGAACGGGAGCGAGCCCGTGCTCACCCGGCGGACGCCCAGGTCGCGCAGGGTGTCGGTGGGCAGTGAGGGCAGGGTGTTCAGGGGAACGGGGACGGCGGCGACGATGGCGGCGATCCCGGGCTCCTGGTCGAGGCCCGGGACGAAGATGCCGTCCGCACCGGCGTCCACGTAGGTCCGTGCGCGGGTCAGGGTCGACTGGTGGTCGACGGACAGCCAGTGCGTGTCGACGCGCGCGTTGACGAACAAGCCCGGTGCGGTCTCCTTGAACGCGCGGATGATCGCCGCCTGCTCCGCCGGGTCGGCCAAGCCGGAGCCACGGCCGTCCTCCACGTTCACGCCCGCGACGCCCAGCTCCCACAGCTCCGCCGCCAACCCGCGCGCGTCGCCGAACCCCGCCTCCACGTCCACCGTCACGGGCACGGGCAGCCGCACCAGCAGTCGCGCCAACGCCACCGTCTCCGCCCGCGCCACCCCCGCCGCGTCCGGCAGTCCGTGCGCCACCGCCACGCCCAGGCTCGTCGTGCCCACCGCCGCGAACCCGGCCCGCGCGAAAGCCGCCGCCGACGCGAAGTCCCACGCGTTCGGCAGCACCAGGAAGTCGTCGTGCAGCCGGTGGAACGCCCGCGCGCCCTCCGCCAGCGCCAACGCGTGCGCCTGCCCCGGGCACGCGTGCCGCCCGGCACCGAACCACGCGTCACGCAGGTCCACCTCGACCACCGAACCGCCCGGCGCGACCCGCCGCGTCACGGGCACCGGCGGCTCCTGCCCCGCGATCATCGCCCGGGTAGCCGCACCGGCCTGCACCAGCACCCCGATCAGGTTGGCCGTCTCCTCGTCCCACACCCCACCGCACACCGCGACCAGCCGTGCCACCGCCGCGTCGGCCTCGGCCGTGACGGGCACGTGCGGCTGGTAGCACGAAGCCACCACGGCGACGTCCGGCGCGACGGACCGCGGCAGCCCCAACGCCTCCGCCAGCACGGCAACCGGCTCACCGGCCCGCCGCAACGACGCCGGGTCGACCCCCGCCAGCACCCGCTCGACCGACGCCCGCCGCCGCACGTGGTCCGCGCCCTCGCTGAACCGGGCCACCCCCGCCCGCAGCCAAGCCACCCCGGCCGACGCCGGCGGCACGGGCGGAACCACGTAGGACGAATCCCTCAGCACGTTCATGCCGCCCAACGTAGGCCGCCATCACTTCGGTGTACGCCGAACCGTCACGAGCGCACAATGGCCCCGTGGCAGCCGACGAACTGGCGACCCTCGCCGCCCTGCTGGCCGACCGGAGCCGAGCCCGCTTCCTGCTCGCGCTCCTGGACGGCCGCGCGTGGACGTCCGGTGAACTGGCCCAGGCCGCCGAAGTCGCGCCGTCCACGGCCAGCGAGCACCTGACCCGCCTGGTCCAGGGCGGTCTCCTGGTGGAACGCCGCCAGGGCCGCCACCGCTACGTCCAGCTGGCCGGCCCGAAGCAGGCACGCCTGCTCGAAGACCTGCTCGCCTACCTCGGCCCCACCGACCCGCCGAAGCCGACGTTGAGCGCGTCCGCCGCCAACCAGGCCCTGCGCCGCGGCCGGACGTGCTACGACCACCTCGCCGGCCGCCTCGGCGTGGCCATCACCGACGCCATGGCGGCCCGCGGCCTGCTCACCGAGGACCTCACCGTCACCGACGACGGCCTCACCTGGCTCACGGACGCGCTCGCGTTCACCCCGCCGGCCACCCGCCGACCGCTGGCCAGGCCGTGCCTGGACTGGACCGAGCGCCGCTCCCACCTCGCGGGCGCGGTGGGAGCGCACGTGTGCACCCACCTCCGCGCCAACGACTGGGTGCGCCGGATCGGCACGGGACGCGCGGTCCGCCTCACCCCGACCGGCGAAACGGCCCTGCGCGACCTGCTCGGCGTGTCACCGCCCGCGTGAGACCAGTCCTCTGTGGACAGACGCCTAGCGCGTCAGCCACTTCGGCAGCCACGACGAGTTGCCCGCGGGCAGCACGTCGACCACCACGCAGGTGATGTTGTCCGGCCCGCCGCGCGCGTTGGCCGCCTCGATCAACGTCCGCACGGTCTCGTCACCGTCCGCCGACGCGGTCAGCAGCTCGGCGATCTCCGCCGGGGCCACGACGTCCGACAGCCCGTCCGAGCAGATCAGGTACCGGTCGCCCGCCTCGACGTCGGCGAAGAACAGGTCCGGGTCGTGCGCGCTGCCCGCCTGCAACGCGCGCATGAGCATGGACCGGCCGGGGTGCTCGGCGGCCTGCTCGGCGGCCATCCGCCCGTCGTCCACCAACGCCTGGACCATGGTGTGGTCGCGGGTGATCTGGCTCAGCTCGCCCTCGCGGACGACGTAGCAGCGCGAGTCGCCGATGTGCCCGACCGCGAACCGCTCGCCGTCCCACAGCAGCGCGGTGAGCGTGGTGCCCATGCCGCGCATGTCGAAGTTCTCCTCGGCCAGGTCGGTCAGCCGGATGGCGATCTCCCGCGCCGCCCCGGACAGCTCGCCGAGTGGGTCGTCGGCCTCCACGTCGAGGTCGGCCAGCACCGCCACCGCGATCGAACTCGCCACTTCGCCGTACGCGTGCCCGCCCATGCCGTCGGCGACGGCGAAGAGGCGTTCGCTGAAGTACACGGAGTCCTCGTTCGCTTCACGGCGCAGGCCGGGGTCGGTGCCGACGGCGTACCGGAGCGCATACATGCCGCACAGTGAATCACCCGCACGGGTGCCCGTGAGCAGGGCATGTCCAATCCGGCCGGCGGGGACGGCCCGGATCGGTCAGCGGGGACGGCCGTAGAACTCGCTCAGGAGGAGCATCGCGGCCCCGGCCGCCACCACGTCATCACCCAACGGGGTGATCGACACGTCCACCGGCAGCCACTCGTCCTTGGGCAGCCTGGCCCGCACGCCGTCGCGGTAGGCGGCGGGCTCGGCGAGCACCGCGCGACCGGCCAGCACCACGTGGTCGATGTCGAGCAGCTGCACGAGGTCGGCCACCGCCACGCCCACGATGTCCGTCGCCTCGACCAGGTCGCCGCGGGCGGCGGCGAGGTTGTGCAGCGCCTCGATGCACCCGCTGCGCCCGCAGACGCACGGCGGGCCGTCGAGCTGGAGGGTGGTGTGCCCGTACTCGCCCGCGTTCGTGCGCACGCCCCGGTGCACGCGGCCGTCGAGCAGCATCCCGATGCCGAGGCCGGTGCCGACGAGGACGAGCACCGCGTCGCGCAGCTCCTCGCCGCGCCGCCACGCCTCGGCGACCACGGCGGTGTTGGTGTCCTTGTCGAGCACGACCGGCAGGCCGAGCCGCTGTTCGGCCAACGCGCGCAGCGGCACGTCTTGCCACTCGGTCAGGCCGGTCGGGTAGTGCACCACGCCCGTGCGGTGGTCCAACGGGCCGACGAACCCGATGCCGACCCCGAGCAGGCGCTCACCGCGGAGGCGTTCGCTGCGCAGGCCGTCGACCAGCCGGTTCAGCTCCTCCACGAACGTCGGCGGGTCGAAGTCGCGCGGCAGCGGCGCGACCGCCCGGTCCAGGACCGTGCCCGCGAGGTCGGTGAGCACGACCCGCAGCTCGTCGCGCTCGACCTGGGCGCCGAGCGCGAGCCTGGAGTCGGCGACGAGCTTGAGCAGGGTGCGCGGCTTGCCGACGCCGACGTTGCGGGTGCCGGACTCGACCAGCAGGCCGTCGTCGATGAGCCTGCTGACCACCTTGGACACCGCCTGCGGGGTCAGCCCGCTGCGGTCGGCCAGTTCCACCCTGGTCACCGCGCCGGAACGGGCCAGCCCGAGCACCACCGCGTCGTTGTACCCCCGCAGGAAGCGCAAGTTGGCCACGGGTCCATCATCGCACCTGGCTTTTTACTACACGCCGTTGCTTTAATCGGCGCATGCCTCTCCGCACCGGACTGCTCGGCTACGGCATCGCCGGCCGGGTGTTCCACGCACCGCTGATCGCGACGACGCCCGGCTTGGAGCTGAGTGCCGTCGTCACCGCCGACCCCACCCGCCGGGCGCACGCCCAAGCGACCTACCCCGGCGTCCAACTGCCGCGGGCGGTCGAGGAGCTGTTCGCGCTCGACCTGGACGTGGTCGTGGTCGCCACCCCCAACCGCACCCACGTGCCGCTGGCGCTGGCGGCGATCGAGGCGGGCCTGGCGGTCGTGGTGGACAAGCCGTTCGCGCCGACCTCGGCCGACGCCCGCCGGGTGCTGCAGGCGGCGAAGTACCGGGGCGTGCCGGTGACGGTGTTCCAGAACCGGCGGTGGGACAGCGACTTCCGCACGGTCCGGTCGCTAGTGGCCGAGGGCGCGCTGGGCACGGTGACGCGGTTCGAGTCGCGGTTCGAGCGGTGGGTGCCGGACGTGTGGGACAACTGGCGCGAGTTCGGCGCGCCCGAAGAGGCGGGCGGACTGCTGTACGACCTGGGAGCGCACCTGGTCGACCAGGCGTTGGAGCTGTTCGGCCCGGTGTCGACCGTCTACGCGGAGCTGGACCGGCGGCGGCCCGGCGTCGAGGTGGACGACGACGTCTTCGTGGCGCTGACGCACGCGAACGGGGTGCGTTCACACCTTTGGGCCAGTTCCGCCGCGCCGGACCACGGGCCGCGGCTGCGGGTGCTTGGCTCGACCGGCGCGTACGTCTCGCACGGCCTGGACCGGCAGGAGGAAGCCCTGGCCGCGGGCAAGCCATTTGACGATTTGTCGACAAATGGCCGCTTGGGGTTGCTGGACGACGCCGAGGAGGTCGTCGGGCTGCCCGGCGCGTACTCGGAGTTCTACCGGCTGCTGGTCGCCGCGCTGACCGAGGGCGGCCCGCTGCCGGTCGAGCCGGAGTCGGCCGTGCGGGCGCTGGAAGTGATCGAGGCGGCGTTCACCTCCGCCCGGACCGGACAGGTGGTGTCGCGATGAGCTTGCTGGAGACGTTGGCCGAGCAGGAGGCACGGCTGGTGTTCACGTCGTTCGACAACGAGGTGGCGCTGGCGCTGGGCGCGTTCCTGCTCCAGGCCGCGCGCGAGCGGTCCCTGCCCGTGACGATCTCGGTGCGACGCGGGCAGCAGCGCCTGTTCCACGCGGCGCTGCCCGGGACGTCGGCCGACAACGACGAGTGGATCGACCGCAAGAGCCGGGTCGTCGACCGGTACGGGCAGAGCTCCTACCGGGTCGGCGAGAGCTTCCGCGCGAGCGGCAAGACGTTCGAGGCGGACTCCCGCCTGGACCCCGACCGCTACGCCGCGCACGGCGGCGTGTTCCCGGTGAACGTGGCCGGTGTCGGCTTGGTGGGCACGGTCGGCGTGTCCGGCCTGCCCCAGGCCGACGACCACGCGTTCGTCGTGGAACAGGTGGAGAAGTTCCTCGCCACCACCTAGACCGCGGGCGCGCCGGTTGCCGCCCAGCCGGCGCGCCCTTACCCACCAGACGGCCCGTCCTGCCCCCGGACGGGCCGTCTGGCGTTTCGGCGGTCCGGTCACATCCCCGGCGACCCGTGCGTCATGCCACCGACGAATCGGTGACACGACGATCGGAGCGGCACGGCGATGAGCGACAGCGAAGTCCACGGCACGGTGGGCGACGGTTTCGAGGCGGTGCGGGAGGAGTTCGCCCGCGCGGTCGACCCGGGGTCCGGTGCGCAGTTGGCGGTCTACGCGCACGGACGTCGAGTGGTCGACCTGTGGTCCGGTGACCCGGTCACCGGCGACACGCTGACCGGCGTCTACTCCGCGACCAAGGGCGCCGCGACGGTGACGGTGGCGGTGCTGGTGCAGGACGGCGCGCTGGAGCTGGACCGGCCCGTGGCGCACCACTGGCCGGAGTTCGCCGCCGCGGGCAAGGATCGGATCACCCTGCGGGACGTGCTCACCCACCGCTCCGGCGTGATCGGCGTGGACGGCGGCCTCACCGCCGACGAGCTCGCGGACGACGAGGTGATCGCACGGCGGCTGGCGCGGCAGCGGCCGTACTGGCGGCCGGGCTCGGCCTACGGCTACGGCGGGTTCGTGACGTTCGCGATCGTCGGCGAGGTCGTCCGCCGGGCCACGGGCCGGTCGCTGCGGGAGCACTTCGAGGAGCGGGTGCGGGCGCCCCACGGATTGGACCTCCACCTCGGGCTGCCGGAGGCGCTGGAGGACCGGTACCGGGAGGTGCTCCCCGGGGTGGCGAGCCCGGAGGAGCTCGCCTCGTTCTGGGCGGACGTCCCGGGACCGCACAGCCTCACCGGCATCGGCTACGCCCTGAACTCCACCCCGCCGCTGGACCAGGTGGCCTTCCTCAACACCCGGCGGGTGCGCGCGCTCGGCCAGGCCTCCGGCGGCGGCGTCGGCAACGCCCGCGGGCTGGCCGGGTTGTACGCGGCGGCGGTGTTCGGGCTGGACGGCCGCGACCCGCTGCTCGACCCCGACACCGTGGGCGAGTTCGCCATGCTCCACTCCACCGGTCGCGACCTCGTCACCGGCGAGGCCGGCCAGTACTCCCTGGGGTTCCAGGCCAAGGGCGCCCGCTACCCGTTCCTGAGCGCGAACGCGTTCGGCCACAACGGATCGGCGGGCGCGGAATCGTTCGCCGACCCCCTCCTCGGCGTCGCGTTCGGCTACACCCGCCGCCGCTTCGCCTTCGACTGGTCCTACCCCGAGCACGACCGGCTGGCCGCCGCCGTCACCTCCGCCGCGCGCGAAACGTCAGCGCAGTGACCACCACAACGACCACCACCGAACCCCGAAAGGACTCCCCCGAGATGACCTCCGCCCAGGACACCCTCCAGTCGCGTCTGCCCAACCCCGCCGTGCTGGTCCCCGAGCTGCCGCAGATCGCCGGAGCGCTGTTCCAGGCGGTCGGCAACGGCTCCATCCCGCAGACCACCGTCAGCCTGGTGCAGCTGCGCGCCGGCCAGATCGTCGGCAACACCTACCTGACCACCCTGCACACCGGGAACCTGCGCAAGGCGGCCGAGACGGAGGACCGCATCACCGCCGTCGCGTCCTGGCGCGACGCACCCCACTTCACCCCCGCCGAACGGGCCGCGCTGGCGCTCGTCGATGCCGTCCTCACCCCCAACCCGCACGGCGAGCGCGTCTCCGACGAGCTGTACGCCGAGGCGTCCACCCACTACGACGACAAGGCGCTCGCCACGCTCACCATGGCGATCGGCCAGGTCTGCCTGTTCATCCCCGTCGCCCTCATCGGCAAGCCGCTCCCCGGTGTCACGCCCGCGGAGCAGTGGCGCGGTTGAGGCGACGAGCGGTGAGGGCGCCGGGCGCTCCCCGGCGCCCTCACCGGATCAGCGCCTCGACGGCGCCCGCCGGGTCAGCAGAACACCTCCATCAGCATCTCCTGGCGGCCCGCGAGGTCACCGGGGTCGGGCGCCGAGGTCACCGAGGCCGTCATGCGGGTCTTCGTGTCCGCGGTGCTGACCATCAGGCTGGCGTAACCGGGGATGCCGCCGCTGTGGCCCCAGACCGTGACACCGCACGGCAAGCCCGTGGCCTGGATGCCCAGGCCGTAGTCCTCGGTGGCCGGCGAGGCCGACAACAGCTCCGCCTGCTGCGCCGGGCGGAGCAGGCGACCGTCCAGCAACGCGTCCGCGAACCGGTTCAGGTCCGCCGTCGTGGAGATCATCTCGCCCGCCGCGTACGCGGCCGAAGGGTTGAACTCGGTGATGTCGACGACCTGCCCGCCCGCGCGGATGTACCCGT
Organism: Saccharothrix carnea; assembly: GCF_003014735.1. GTDB lineage: Bacteria > Actinomycetota > Actinomycetes > Mycobacteriales > Pseudonocardiaceae > Actinosynnema > Actinosynnema carneum. The sequence goes on from NZ_PYAX01000001.1 coordinate 769,690, forward strand.
GCGCGTGCGGACCGGGGACGTCGGTGCGGGTGCCCGGCACGGACGTCGACCGCAGGCCGAGCGGGCGCAGGACGCGCTGCTCCACCGCCACGCCGTACGGCCGGCCGGTGACCTTCTCGATCAGCATCCCGGCCACGACGTAGTTCGTGTTCGAGTACGACCAGCCCGTACCGGGCTGGAAGTCGAGCGGTCGGGCCGTGGACAGGGCCACCAGCTCGGCGGGCGCCCACGTCTTGTATCGGATGCCGACCACGCCCTCAGGGTCGAGCGGTAACGCGGACGTGTAGTTGTAGAGCCCGCTGGTGTGCTGCAACAGGTGCCGCACGGTGATCCGGTCGCCATCGGGCAGCAGGCCGGGCAGGTACCGCCGCACCGGCGCGTCCAGCTCGACCTTCCCCTCCCCGACCAGCTGGAGCACGACGGTCGAGACGAACGTCTTCGTGATGCTGCCGATCCGGAACCGGCCATCGGTCGGCACCGGGCGCGGCGAGCCGACCCGCGCCGTGCCGCTGCGTGCGGTGAACTCGTGCCGCCCGTCCACGACGCGGACCTGGACGCCCTGCGCCCCCGTGCGCGTCAGGTCGTCCAGTGCCCGCTGCAGGACCTGCCGGTCGATGCGGCCGGCCTGCCCGACCGAAGGCTCGGCCACCGCCGTCCCGCCGATGCCCACGACCGCCAACCCTGCGGCGGCGACCAAGGCGATTCCCCTCTTGCCCGTCAACGCGGTCCTCCCTCTGTCCCCGTCGAGACCCCCTCGACGGGTCCGAGTCTGGCCCTCCGGCGAGGTTCGCACGTCGGACCCTGGTCTGGGAGGGAGTCAGACTTTAGGCTCGTCAACCCTTAGTGGTCCACGCTCTCCGGAACCGGTTCCGAAGGGTTCTCCACTAGTCCGTTCGAGTGACGACAATGGTCTAGACCTTGACCGTGAAGTGGTCTGAACCACATGGTGGCGTCAACCCTGCACTCCTTTCCTGACAAGGAGCACGATGTCCAAGATCCGATGGCATGTCACAGCGTTGTTCGTGGCGGTCGCCACGTTGGTGGTGGGGCTGGTCGTCGCACCCGCGGCCAGCGGTGCGGGCGGCGTCTCGGCCACCTTCAGCAAGGGCTCGGACTGGGGCACCGGCTACGAGGGCAAGTACACGATCAAGAACGGCGGCACGGCCGCCCTCACGTCGTGGACGGTCGAGTTCGACCTGCCCGCCGGCCACCGGGTCAGCTCCGTGTGGGACGGCTCCCACACCGTCAGCGGCCAGCACGTGACGGTGAAGAACACGTGGAACGGCAGCGTCGGCGTCGGCGGCTCGGTGAGCTTCGGCTTCAACGTGACGTACTCCGGCGCCTACAGCGGGCCGGCCAACTGCAAGCTCAACGGCGCGTCGTGTGACGCCGGTGGAACCACTACCACCACCACGACCACGACGACCACCACTACGACGACGACCACCACGGGCACGACCACGACGACGACCACCAGCAACCCGCCGGTCGGCTCGAAGAAGAACCTGGGCTACTTCACCCAGTGGGGCGTCTACGGCCGTCAGTACTTCGTCAAGAACATCCACACCTCCGGCTCGGCCTCGAAGCTGACGCACATCAACTACGCGTTCGGCAACGTGCAGAACGGCCAGTGCACCATCGGTGACGCCTACGCCGACTACGACATGGCCTACACCGCGGCCAACTCCGTCGACGGCGTCGCCGACACGTGGGACACCGGCGCCCTGCGCGGCTCGTTCAACCAGCTGCGCAAGCTGAAGAAGATGTACCCGCACATCAAGGTGCTGTGGTCGTTCGGCGGTTGGACCTGGTCCGGCGGCTTCGGCCAGGCGGCGCAGAACCCGGCCGCGTTCGCCGAGTCGTGCTACAAGCTGGTCGAGGACCCGCGCTGGGCGGACGTGTTCGACGGCATCGACATCGACTGGGAGTACCCGAACGCCTGCGGCCTGACCTGCGACACCAGCGGCTTCGGCTCGTTCAAGACGCTGTCCCAGGCGCTGCGCAGCCGGTTCGGCGCCAACTACCTGGTCACCGCCGCCATCACGGCGGACGGCTCCAACGGCGGCAAGATCGACGCGGCCGACTACGGCGGCGCGGCGCAGTACCTCGACTGGTACAACGTCATGACCTACGACTACTTCGGCGCGTGGGCGGCGCAGGGCCCGACGGCTCCGCACTCGCCGCTGACCTCGTACTCGGGCATCCCGACCGCCGGGTTCTACTCCGACGCCGCGATCCAGAAGCTGAAGGGCAAGGGCGTGCCGGCGGCCAAGCTGCTGCTGGGCATCGGCTTCTACGGCCGCGGTTGGACGGGCGTGACCCAGTCCGCGCCGGGCGGCACGGCGACCGGCGCCGCGCCGGGCACCTACGAGGCGGGCATCGAGGACTACAAGGTCCTCAAGACCAAGTGCCCGGCCACCGGCACGGTCGCGGGCACGGCGTACGCGCACTGCGGCAACCAGTGGTGGAGCTACGACACCCCGTCCACCATCGGCGGCAAGATGGGCTACGCCAAGACCCAGGGCCTGGGCGGCGCGTTCTTCTGGGCGCTCGACGGTGACACGTCCAACGGCGAGCTGATCACCGCCATGGGCAACGGCCTGAAGTAACACCCGCACCACCGCGAAGGGCCCTGCGGGCGTCTCCCCCGCAGGGCCCTTCGGCCGTCTTGGGCGTGACGAGGGCCCGCGTGCCGCGGCACGCGGGCCCTTGTCGTGAGTGGCTAGACCGTCAGGCTCCACGAGTTCAGGTAGCCCGTGTCGGCCGAGTACACGTCCTGCACGCGGAGCTGCCACGCGCCGTTGCGCGCCTCCGACGACACGTTCGCCGTGTACGTGGTGTCGATGTTGTCGCCCGAGTCGTTGTTCGACGCCTTCAGGCGGTACGCCGTGCCGTCCGGCGCGACCAGGTCGAGCACCAGGTCACCCCGGTAGGTGTGCACGATGTGCACCTCCACCTGCGAAGACGCCGAAGCGGTCCCCTCGCAGTTGGCGATCGTGATGGTGCTGGTGACCGCGGCACCGTTGTCCGGGATGGCGACGTCGGCGTCGTTGGTGGCCTTGGCGCACCCGACCGGCGGGTTGCCACCGCCGCCGTACGGGTTGGCCGCCTTCTTCGCCGCGTACATCAGCATCGGCTTCGTCTTCGGCCAGAACGTCGACGCCTGGCACGAGTACGCCGGGAAGAACCCGGAGCACGTACCGGACGACGGCCCGATCTCCCACACGAACGACGCCACGCCCAGGTCGTCGTACACCCAGTCGTCCGTCGCGCCGGCCGCGTTGTAGAGCACCTCGCCCGGCTGCCCGTACTGCCAACCGCCGGCCAGCGACGCCATGTCCCGCGCCATCCCGCGCAGCGCCGCGTCGTTGCCCGTCTTGTACGACGTCGTCCAGCCCCACGGGAACAGCACCAGGTTCGAGTAGCTGTGCATGGAGATCACGACACCGGTCGTGTCGGCGGGCGCGGCGTCGGTGTTGCCGGTGCCGCGGCGGTCGCGGTAGAGGTTGCGCCACAGCGCCTGCAGCGCCTTCGTCTCCACCTCGGAGTTCGCCGAGGGCCCCTTGTACGTCTGGTCGCACGGGTTGGACGACGTGCCCGCGCCACCCCAGTGGGAGTCGGTGTTGCGGTTGAGGTCGACGCCGATCTGCGACGACGACGTGCCGGAGCAGTTCGACCCGTTCGTGGTGTTGGCGTTCTTGCGCTGGTAGCGCGGCGAGTTGCCGCCCTGCTGCACGATGTTCACGCCGTCCGGGTTGGCGATCGGCACGACCCACACCTCGGTCGTGTCGAGCAGCGCGGTGACCTCGGCGTCGACCCCGTAACCGGTGGTCAGGTGGTCGATCCACTTCCACGCCGTGTCACCGGTGGTGAGCTCGCGGGCGTGCAGCTGGCCCATCACGAAGAACCGGGGCTTCGGCGCGGACGTGTTCAGCGCGCAGTCGCCCGCGTTCTTCTTGGTGATGCAGATGGCGCGCAGGTCGTACCCGCCCGCGCCCTGGGTCTTGCGCCACGAGTCGCCGTAGTCGACCAGGGTCGTCAGGTTCGGGTACTGCTGCCCGACCTGGTCGAGGTGCGACCAGTGGGCGTTGATGGTGCGGTAGCCGCCGTAGTAGGTCTCGTTGATGTCCGCCGCGTCGAACGTCGGCGACTGGGACTTCTTGGCTGGCGGCTGCCACTCGGGCGCGGGCAGCACCTCGTCGATGACGGCGTCGAAACCGGCCTTCTTCAGACTGGCACCGGTGCTCGCGTCGCCGAGCACGAACAGGTAGTCGCCGTCCCGGTCCTCCAGCACGTCGAAGCCGCGCCCGAGCAGGTTTTGGGCGGCGGCGCCGAGCGGCGCGTGGACCTTGTAGACGTAGGTGGGTCCGGCTTGGACGGCGGCGACCTCGGGTGCGGGACCGGCGGTGCCGGGCGTGCCCCCGGTGACCACCGCGGCCGCCGCGACACCGGCTATGGCCAGTGTCAGCAGTGAACGTCTGGTCGACTTCACGGTTGTTCCTCCTAGGCAGGGTCGAGTCGGAGGATGAGGGACGAACCGCCTCCTTGCACACCCGCCAACCGGCCATTACTCACCGTCGTGGCAGCGGTGTTTTGACAGATGCCGGTGAGGTACCCCGGCTCTTGGTCCGGATGGAGGAGGCGTCGTGACGGACGAAGAACTAGTCGAACGAATCACTCGGCTGGTGGACGAGGAGCACCGGTTGGAGGGGTCGCGCATCGGCGAGGGCCTGAGCGAGAGCGACACCCGGCGGCTGCGCGACCTGGAAGTCGCCCTGGACCAGACCTGGGACCTGCTGCGCCAGCGCCGGGCGCGCCGGGCGGCGGGCCTGGACCCGGACGCCGCCGAGCCGCGCGACCCCGGCACGGTCGAGAACTACCGGTAGTAGTCACGCCCGCGGTTGACTCGTCCCTTGGGGCAGCCCGCAAGGTCGTCGCCATGGAGGATGTGGCGGTGACACGGCTACTGGGGATCGGCGAGTTCGCCCGCCGCTCACGGCTGTCGGTGAAGGCGCTTCGGCTGTACGAACGGCAAGGCCTGCTGCGGCCGGCCGTGGTCGACACGGGCAACGGCTACCGGCGCTACCGCGAGGACCAGCTGGGCCCGGCACGCCTGGTCGCGCTGCTGCGCAGGCTGGACATGCCGCTCGCGGTGGTGGCGAGGATCGTCGCCGCGCCCGAGGACGACCGGGCCGGGCTGGTGGCCGAGTACTGGGCCGAGGTCGAGCACCGGATGGCCGTGCAGCGCGGCCTGGCCGCCCACCTCCGCGTCGTGTTGTCCGGAGGGAAGGGGTTGCTGGAGATGTACGAGGTCAAGCAGCGCGAAGTACCCGAACAGGTGGTCTTGACGGAACAACGTCACCTGAAGCAGCCGGCGCTGTCGGCGTGGATCGAAGACTCGACGGACCGACTGCTCAAGATCGCGGAGGACTACGGGGGCATCTCCGGAGCGCCGTTCGTCATCTTCCACGGCGAGTTGAACGAGGACAGCGACGGACCGGTCGAGTCGTGCGTGCCGATCGGAGTGGCGGAGCCGCCGAGCGGGGTCGCGGCCCGGGTCGAACCGGCGCACCGGGAGGCGTACGTGCGGCTGGCCAAGGCGCAGGTGGTGTTCCCGCAGATCCTGTCGGCCTACGACGCGGTCGCCGAGTGGATCAAGGAGAACGGGTCCACCATCGCCGATTCACCGCGCGAGGTCTACTTCGCGGATTGGGACGGCGCGGGCCCCGAGGACGAGGTCTGCGACATCGCGTTCCCCATGCGCTGACGCACCGGACGTGAGAGCACCGCGCGGGACCTTCCCATGAACACCCGCGCGGTGCTTTCCCTTCCGCAACCCTGCAATTCCCACCGCACATGGCGTCGGACAGTGTGCGCGGCGGGTCAGACCAGCTGGGCGAGCCGGTGGGCCAGCGCCGTGTGACGACGTCCGGCGCCCACGGTGCGGACCGCCTGCCCGATCGCCTTGCGCGAACCGACCAGCACGACCAGCTTCTTGGCCCGCGTCACGGCCGTGTAGAGCAGGTTGCGCTGGAGCATCATCCACGCGCTGGTCGTGATGGGGATGACCACGCACGGGTACTCGCTGCCCTGCGAGCGGTGGATCGTCATGGCGTAGGCGTGGGTCAGCTCGTCCAGCTCGGCGAACTCGTAGTCGACGTCCTCGTCCTCGTCGGTCCGGACGGTCAGCTTCTGCTCCACGGGGTCGATCGCGGTGACGATGCCGAGCGTGCCGTTGAAGACGTTCTTGTCGTAGTTGTTGCGCATCTGGGTGACCTTGTCGCCGACGCGGAACACCCGGCCGCCGAACCGGCGTTCCGGCAGGTCCGGTTTGGACGGTGTCAAAGCCTCCTGCAACAACGTGTTCAGCCCGCCCGCGCCCGCCGGGCCCCGGTGCATCGGCGCGAGCACCTGCACGTCCGTGCGCGGTTTCAGGCCGAACTTGCGCGGGATGCGGTTGGCCACGACGTCCACCACCAGCGCCGCCGCGTCCTCGGCCTCCTCCGCCGGGAACAGGAAGAAGTCCTGCAACCCCTGCACGAGCGGGTAGTCGCCGCTGTTGATCCGGTGCGCGTTGGTCACCACGCCGGACTGCTGCGCCTGCCGGAAGATGTGCGTGAGGCGGACGTTCGGGATGGGGCTCTCGGCGGACAGCACATCGCGCAGCACCTCGCCCGCGCCGACGGACGGCAACTGGTCGACGTCACCGACCAGCAGCAGGTGCGCACCGGGCGCGATGGCCTTGACCAGCTTGTTCGCCAGCAGCAGGTCGAGCATCGACGCCTCGTCCACGACCACGAGGTCGGCGTCGAGCGGCCGGTCGCGGTCGTAGGCGGCGTCACCGCCGGGCTTGAGCTCCAGCAGCCGGTGCACGGTGCGCGCATCGTGACCGGTCAGCTCGGTCAGCCGCTTGGCGGCCCGGCCGGTCGGCGCGGCCAGCACGACCTTCGCGCCCTTGGCCACGGCCAGCTTCACGATCGACCGCACGGTGAAGCTCTTGCCGCACCCCGGCCCGCCCGTCAGCACGGCGACCTTGCGGGTCAGCGCGAGCCGCACGGCGTCGCGCTGCTTGTCTTCCAGCGACGCCCCGAGCCACGCGAACGCGCGCTCCCAGTCGACCCGCTGGAACGCCGGCATCCGCTCGTCCTCGGTCCTGAGCAGCCGCAACAGCTGGTTGGCCAGGGAGATCTCGGCCCGGTGGAACGCAACCAGGTAGATGCCCGGCTCGCCGTCCGGCATGATCTCGCGGACCACGCCCTCCTCCGCCACCAGCTCGGCCAGGCACTCGATCACCAGGCCCGCGTCCACCTGGAGGATCTTGATCGCGTCACCGATCAGCTCGTTCTCGGGCAGGTAGCAGTTGCCGTCGTTCGTCGCCTCGGACAGCGTGAACTGCAGCCCGGCCTTCACCCGCTGCGGGCTGTCGTGCGGGATGCCGACCGCCTTCGCGATCAGGTCGGCGGTGCGGAACCCGATGCCCCACACGTCGTTCGCCAGCCGGTAGGGCTCCTCGCGCACGACGTCGATCGACTTGTCGTTGTACTGCTTGTAGATGCGCACGGCCAACGACGTGGACACGCCGACGCCTTGGAGGAAGACCATGACCTCCTTGATCGCCTTCTGCTCCTCCCACGCGGCGGCGATCATCTTGGTGCGCTTCGGGCCGAGCTTGGGCACCTCGACCAGGCGCTGCGGCTCGTGCTCGATGACGTCCAGCGCGGCCACGCCGAAGTGGGTGACGATCCGGTCGGCCAGCACCGGCCCGATGCCCTTGATCAGGCCGGAGCCCAGGTAGCGGCGGATGCCCTGGATCGTGGCGGGCAGCACGGTCGTGTAGTCGTCGACGTGGAACTGCTTGCCGTACTGGGGGTGCGAGCCCCAGCGGCCGCGCATCCGGATCGACTCGCCCGGCTGCGCGCCGAGCAGCGAACCGACCACCGTGACCAGGTCGCCGCCGCGGCCCGGGTCGACGCGCGCGACCGTGTACCCGGTCTCCTCGTTGGCGAACGTGATCCGCTCCAGCACCGCTTCCAGGACCGCGTCAGCCACCCGGTCACCCTAACCAGGACGCGCCACCGACCGGCCAGAGCACCGCCCGGCCACCGAACTCGCCGACCACCACACCGCGGTCGTTGACGGCCAGGGCGAACCCGTGCGTCCCGGCCGGTACCGGCAGCAGGCTGACCTCGCCGGACGGCGACCACCTGAGCGGGCGGTAGGTCCGCCCGATCGCCACGCCCGCCGCCGTGCCGTGCTCGTTGACGACCGCCACCTCGCCCGCGGTGAAGCCCGCCGGGAGCGCCATGGTCGTGACGCCGCCGTCCGCCGCCCAGCGCACCGGCGAGCCGCCGACCCGCCCGAACGCCACGCCGTCCGCGTCCACCGCCAGGAGGGTGCTGAACTGGTCGCCGGGCGGGTAGGCGGCGGTGCCCCTGTCCCAGCGCACGGCGAAGGACGTCCGGTCCTCGGTCTGGTACCCGCCGATCACGAACCGGCCGTTGACCGCCTCCACCCCCGGGTACGTGCTGCCGGGAACGCCGCCGAGGTCCGTGAGCACCCCGTCGTCCCACCGAACGACCCGGCGGCCCTCGTCGCTGTAGGCGATGCCGGCGATCGTGCCCTGCTCGTCGATCGCGGCGGCTTCGGTCGCCGTGCCCAGGCCGGGCAGCACGGTGGCCACGCCGTCGCGGTCCCAGCTGATCGCCTGCCGCTTGCCGTCCGCGTCACCGCCGTAGCCGACGACCGTGCCGCCCTCGTTCACCGCGACGGCGAACGTGTAGTCACCGCCGGGCAGGAAGTCGAGGACGGTGACCGTGCCGTCCGCGTCCCACCTGGTCGCCTGCGCCCAGTGCTCGGCGTCGCTGGTGTTGCCGTACGCCGCGCCGGCCGCGTCCACCCCGAACACCGTCGCGTACCGGCCTCCCGGCGGCGGGACGAGTTCGCTGATCCGCCCCTCCGCGTCCCAGCGCACCGCCCGCGCCCGGCCGTCCGCGCCCGCGGCACGCCCCACGACCACGCCCGCGTCGTTGATCGCGACCGCCGACCCCTTCGCCGCGAGTTCCACGAACCCGGGCTCCGCCACCGCCGTCCCCGCCGACATCATCGAAACGAGCGCCAGCGCGGCACCCCACGTCCGTCGCACGACCAGACCTCCTCGTCGAAGCCCCGCCCTCAGCTAATCAGCTCCGCTCTGGGAACGCTCCCAGAATCCCTCGTTCGGCCGCTCGACCCGGCTGGCCGGTCAGCTCGGCGGAGACCAGCACAGGTGGGGCCACCAGGACAGGTCCACCCGCGCGGAGGCCTCCACAGGACGTTCACAACTCGCGCCGTCCACCTCCACGGCTGCCACATAGAGTCGGCCGCATGACACGCCGCGTTCTGGTGGTCGAGGACGACTTGACCATCGCCGACTCAGTGGCCGCACGGCTGCGGGCCGAGGGGTTCGAGGTGGACTTGGCGCACGACGGCCCCTCGGCCGTCACGCGTGCCCGGGACGTCCGGCCCGACCTGGTGGTGCTGGACGTGATGCTGCCCGGGTTCGACGGGCTGGAGGTGTGCCGGCGGATCCAGGCCGAGCAGGCCGTGCCGGTGCTCATGCTGACTGCGCGGGGCGACGAGACCGACCTGCTGGTGGGGCTCGCGGTCGGTGCGGACGACTACCTGACCAAGCCGTTCTCGATCCGCGAACTGGCGGCGCGCGTGCACGCGTTGTTGCGGCGGGTGGAGCGGGCGGCGTCGGCGGCGGCGTCCCGGATCACCCTGGCCGACCTGGAGATCGACCTGGCCGAGCGGCGGGTGACGCGGGGCGGCGCGGAGGCGCACTTGACGCCGACCGAGTTCGAGCTGCTGGTGCACCTCGCCGAACGGCCGCGCGCCGTGCAGTCGCGGGAGCGGCTGTTGAGCGAGGTGTGGGGGTGGGCGGACGGGACCGGGACGCGGACGGTCGACAGCCACATCAAGGCGTTGCGGCGGAAGCTGGGCACGGACCTGATCCGGACCGTGCACGGGATCGGCTACGCGTTGGAGGTGCCCCGGTGAGCCTGCGGTCGGCGTTCCAGACGACGCTCGAACTGCTGCCGCGCCCGCTGGACCCGGTGCGGTCGATCAAGGTCAAGCTCGGGATCCTGCTGCTGTCGGCGATGTCGGCGGGGTTCGCGTTCTTCCGGTGGCGGATCGGGTGGCTCGCGCCGGGGACCACGTTCGGCGCGATGGCGATCGTGCTGGTGACGTCGCAGATCCTCGCGCACGGGATGACCAGGCCGTTGCGGGAGATGACGGCGGCGGTGCGGGCGATGCGGGCCGGGGACTACAGCAGCCGGGTGCGCGCCACGGCGCGGGACGAGGTCGGTGAGCTGGCCGGCGCGTTCAACCAGATGGCGGCGGACCTCGGTGCGGCGGACCAGCAGCGGCGCGAGCTGATCGCGAACGTCTCGCACGAGTTGCGCACGCCGATCACGGCCCTGCAGAACGTGCTGGAGAACGTGGTGGACGGGGTCGCGCAGCCGGACGCGGTGACCATGCGGACGGCGTTGGCGCAGACCGAGCGCCTCGGCCGGCTGGTGACGGAGCTGCTCGACCTCTCCCGCATCGACGCCGGCGCGCACCGGCTGGACAAGGCGGAATTCGCTCTGGCGCCGTTGCTGGAGGAAGTGGTCGCGGAAGCCTCGGTGGCCGCCCGAGGGGTGCGGTTCACCGTTGACGTCACGCCGGACGACGCCACGATCTACGCCGACGAGGCCCGGTTGGCGCAGGTGGTCGCGAACTTGTTGGACAACGCGGCGCGGCACGGCCCGGCCGGTGGTGAGGTGAGGATCTCGGCGTCGGTGGGTGCGGAGTTGGTGCTGGAGGTCGCGGACGACGGGCCGGGCATCGCGCCGCAGGACCGGGAACGGGTCTTCGAACGCTTCACGCGCGGGGAACGGGCGGGCGGCGGGGGCACCGGGCTGGGGCTCAACATCGCGCGCTGGGTGGTCGACCTGCACGGCGGCACGATCGCGGTGGTCGACGGCCCGGGCTGCCGGATCCGCGCCACCCTCCCGGCCACCTGCCCCGCACCGGTCACCTGACCCCGTGGCGGTTTAAGGGTTTGACCGGCCTCCGCCCGACGGTCCCGGGTTGACCGTCCAGGGCCCGACCGGCCTTGGTTGACCGGCCTCGGCTAACCCGCCTGGGTCTGACCCGGCCGAAAGGCATTGCCCCGCAAGGGTCCCCGCCCAGGGGAACCCTGGATTCAATTCAACCACGCACCACCGACAGTTCCGGGCCCGTGAGCCCGTACCACCGTCACCCGAACGAACGACCCGAAAACCCACCCGCCACTCGGCGGGCGATGGCGCACGCCCTGGAGGCAACACCCGATGACCCCCAACCGCGTCCTGCTCACCGGCGCCGCCGCCGGCATCGGGGCGGCCGTCCTGGTCCCCCTCGGCGAACCCGGCCTCGGCTGGCCCCTCGCCGCGATCCTCGTCTTCGCCCTGCTGCGCGAGGTCAGGCCGGCCTGGGCGGTGCTCTCCGTCGCGCTGTTCACCGTCGGTGCCTTCATCGCGGCCGAGTGGATGTTCACGCTCTGCGTCCTCGCGGGCTGCGCCGCCGGCTCGCTCGCGGTCGTCGGAGGGCGGACGGCGCGTGGCGTCGTGTTCGGCGCGGGTGCCGTGCCGGTCGCGGCGGTCAGAGCCGTGCCCTGGGTGGCACGCGGCATCAAGGAGAACGGCACGCCGCCGCTGGCCCGGCCGATCATCGTCACCGCCGGCCTGCTGCTGGTGTTCGTCCCGCTGCTGGCCGGGGCCGACGCCGCGTTCGCCGACCTGCTCGGCTCGGTGACCCCGGACGAACCGTACGGCGAGCCGGTCGTGCTGTTCCTGGTGGTCGGCCTGGGCACGGTCGGCGCGGCCTACCTGCTGGTCGCACCACCTCGGCTGGACGGCACGAGCGTCCTGCCCCGCACGGTCACCCGCCGTGACTGGGTGCTCCCGGTGGGCGCGTTGGTGGTGCTCTTCGCCACTTTCGTGGCCGTGCAGATCAACACGCTGTTCGCGGGCGACGCGCACGTCATCACCACCCCCGACCTGACCTACGCCGACCACGCCCGCAGCGGCTTCTGGCAACTGCTCGCCGTCACCCTGCTGACCCTCGGCGTCATCGCGGTCGTCGCACGGCTCGCCCGCCTGGACTCACCGGACGACCGCCGCTGGCTGCGTGGCCTGCTGGGCGCGCTGAGCGTGCTCACCCTGGTGATCGTCGCCTCCGCCCTCACCCGCATGTGGCTCTACCAGCAGGCCTACGGCTTCACCGTGCTGCGGGTCCTGGTCACCGCCTGCGAACTGTGGCTCGGCCTAGTCTACCTGCTGGTCCTGGCGGCGGGCGTGCGGTTGGAAGGCGGGTGGCTGGCCCGCGCCGTCGTCGGCACCGGCTTCGCCGCGCTGGTCGGACTGGCCGCGCTCAACCCGGAGCGGTTCATCGCCGAGCGCAACATCGACCGCTACCACGCCAGTGGCAAGATCGACTTCGGCTACCTGTCCAGGCTCTCCGCGGACGCCGTGCCCGCGCTGGCCACCCTCCCGGAAGGCGTGCGCGCCTGCGCCCTGCGGTCCCGCGTCGAGAACGACGATTGGCGCTCCTGGAACCTCGGCCGCCAGCAGGCCAGGGACACGCTCGCGCAGGTCAAGCGGGGCGGCTGTGCGCGGTGACCTGGTCGGTGACCAGGCGCGCCACCGTGTGCGCGTGCGTGATCGGCACCCAGTGCCCGGCGTCGACCACGTGTCGCCGCACGTCCGACGCCCACCGCTCCACGTCCTCGGTCACACCGGCCGTGACGTACCTGTCCCGCGACGGCTGCACCACCAGCACCGGCACGTCGGTCCGCCGCACGCGCGGCGAGCGCAGCCGCGGCACGAAGTTCGCCCGGTACAGCGCGATGCCCTGCACGCCGTCACGCACGATGCTCGGCGACACGTGCGGCGTGACGCCCTCCAGCCGGTGCGCGATCGACCGCCACCGCGGGCCGATCACGTGCCGCCACAGCAGGGGCGCGACGAACGGCAGGTGGAACGCCACGATGTACCACGAGTGCAGCAGCTGCTTGAGGTGCCGGGCGGTCGGCCGGCGACGCAGCCAGTGCCCGACGTGATCCAGGCACGGGCCGGAGATCGAGGTGTACGAGGCGATCGGCGCGTCGGGCGTGGTGACCGCCTCCCACGCCTGGATCGAGCCCCAGTCGTGCGCGACGACGTGCACCGGCGCGTCCGGGCTGACCGCCGCGATCACCGCGAACAGGTCGCGGGCCAGGACCGGCAGCCGGTAGGAGGCCAGGCCGCGCGGCGCGGACGACGCACCGGCGCCGCGCACGTCGTACGTGACCACGTGGAACTCCTCGGCCAGCAACGGCACGACGTCGTCCCACACGCGGTGCGTGTCCGGGTAGCCGTGCACCAGGACGACGGTCGGCGCGGACCGGTCGCCGTGTTCGTGGACGGCCAACCGCACGCCCTCGGACTCCACGTACACGTTGCCTGCCTCCGACTGATTCCTACGCGTGCGTAGCTTTGTGAAAGCTACGCCACCGTAGCAATATGGGCCGGTGAGCACAACGCGCCGCAAGTACGCACCGCGCCTGCCGCCGGGGCAGCGGCGCGACCAGCTGCTGGACGGCGCGCTCGGCCTCATCGCCGATGGCGGGTTCGACGCGTTGACCATGGAGGCCGTGGCCCGGCGGTCGGGCGTGACCAAGCCGGTGGTCTACGAGCTGTACGCGAACCGGGCCGAGGTGATCGCCGCGCTGCTGGGCCGCGAGGCGGAACGCGCCACCGCGCAGGTGCTGGGCGCGATGCCGACCACCGACTTCGGCGACCGTTCGCCGGAGGACGTCTACACCGACACCGTGCGCGCGTTCATCAACGCCGTCGTCGCCTCACCGGACCGCTGGCGACTCGTGCTCCTGCCGCCCGAGGGCACACCGGTCGAGTTCCGGCAGCAGGTCGCGCTGGTGCGGGCGCAGGTGTTGGAGCACGTCAGCGGCTTGGCCGAACTGGGGCTGAAGGCGTTGGGCGACACCGGGCTGGACGCCGAGCTGCTCGGCCACACCATGCTCGCGCTGGCCGAGATGGCAGGACGACTGGTGATCACCGACCCGGAGCGCTTCACTCCCGACCGACTGGTCGCGTTCGTCGGCCAGGTGGCCCACCAACTGCCCACCCGTCCTGAACGTTGAGGCCAAGGGACAAGGGGTCAAAAAATCAAAAGCGTCCTCGCCGGACAGGCAGACCCATGACGCGGACGTAGGACACACGGAGGAGTGAAGGGCGCTGCTGGCGGGTACGAACCCTGGATCGTCCCCATCGTGAGCTAGCAAGTAGGAGGTGCCCGTCCGTGCTCGCAGCCGTGGTCACGTTCACCGGCTCGCTGCTGGTCGCCCTGCTCGTCGTCACGCTCGTCCACCGGTTGGTCCGCCGCATCGGCCGCCGCTCGGACCTGTTCGCCGGCCTCGCGCGGCACGCGCACAAGCCCGCCGTGGCGGTGGCCGTGCTGGTCGCGGTGCAGTTCTCGCTGGGTGTGGTGGCACGGGGTGACTGGCGGCCGGTCGCCTTGCACGCCACCGGGATAGCGCTGATCCTGGCCGGCGCCTGGCTGCTCGCCTCGCTGCTGGTGGTGATCGAGGACGCGACGCTGGCCCGCATCCGGGTCGACGTGTCCGACAACCGGCACGCCCGCCGCGTGCACACCCAGATCACGCTGGTCCGCCGCGTCACCGTGGTCGTGGTGAGCGTGCTGGCGGCGGCGGCCGTGCTGATGACGTTCCCCGCAGCGCGGGCGGCCGGCACGAGCATCCTCGCCTCCGCCGGTGTGATCGGCGCCATCGCCGCCCTGGCCGCGCAGTCGTTGCTGGGCAACGTGTTCGCGGGCGTGCAGATCGCGTTCAGCGACGCGTTGCGGTTGGACGACGTGGTGGTCGTGGAGAACCAGTGGGGCCGGGTCGAGGACATCACCCTCACCTACGTGGTCGTGCACCTGTGGGACGACCGGCGGTTGATCCTGCCCACCGCCTACTTCCTCAAGACGCCGTTCGAGAACTGGACGCGGACCCAGTCGGCGCTGCTCGGCACGGTGGAGCTGGACCTGGACTGGACCGTGCCGGTGGAGGACCTGCGGCACGAGTTGCGCAACGCGCTGGAGACGAGCGACCTGTGGGACGGCCGGGTGTGCGTGCTGCAGGTGACCGACGCGGTCGGGTCGTTCGTGCGGGTCCGCGCGCTGGTGAGCGCGTCGGACGCGGGGCGCCTGTGGGACCTGCGGTGCGTGGCGCGCGAGCACCTGGTCGGCTGGCTGCGGTCCCGTCACCCCGGCGCGCTGCCGCAGCTGCGGGTGCGCGAGCTGCCCCGGGCCAACGGTGCCGCGCCGGCGCCCGCGGCCAACGGGTCGTCGGACAACCGGGTGTTCGGCGAGAGCGTGGACGGCGAGGAGCGGGTGCAGGCGTTCAGCGGGCCGGAGCAGCCGGTGCAACCCCGCTGACCTCCCGTTCCGTCCTGGCAGCGGGAGTCGGTGGCAGGATCGGCCGCAGGAGGGCGCATGCGAGGACTCGTGGTGACGACCGCGTTGGCGGTGCTGGTGCTGGCGGGCTGCGCCGCCCAGCCGGAGACGGCGACCTGGTCGATCGGCACACCGACCTCGCCCACCGGCCCGGTCACCGTCTCGTCGGTGCCCGTGCCGCCCGCCAAGCTGAGCCCTCAGGGGGTGCGAGTGCTGGAACAGGCCAAGCGCGACGGCGCGCGAACCATCGGGTTGACCATCTCGACCGAGCGGGGCAAGGCCGACGAGGTGGCCGCCTCCCTGCGCGGACTGGGCGCGACCGTGGAAGCCACCGACGCCGCCATCGGCTACGTGCGCGTCACCGCCCCGGTCGAGTCGGTCGCGAAGATGACCGCGGTCGACGGCATCAGCCGGGTCGACGTGGACGAGCCGCTGAGCAACGTCGACCCCACTCCCTGAGACTCGACTCCCCGACGGCGGAAAAGGCTCAGGGCCACCCCCGCGTGTGGCGGGAATGGCCCTGAGGTCTTTTCGCGGGTGGCGTCAGGCCACGTTCCGCAGGATCACCGCGCCGCGGCCGACGATGGCGCCGTCCGAGGTCTGCACGGTCAGCTCACCGCGCAGCACCCGGCCGGCACCGGCCTGGCCGGCGGCGGTCACCGTGGCGGGGACCGTCCACGTCGCACCGGCGGTGCGGTCGGCGTTGGTGTCGGTCACCGCGACCGTGCCGAGGCCGGCGGCGGCGAACAGGTCGATGTAGTCGTACTCCGTGGTGCCCGCGGGCACCTCGTAGCCGTCGACCTGCACCCGCCACGCGCCCGCGGCCGGGTTGTTGATCGTCACGGACTCCTCCGAGTCGCCGTCCGCCGCCTGACCGGCCAGCACGCAGGTGCCGGTGGTGCAGTTGTAGACGAACAGGTCGAGGTCGGCCGAGACGTCACTGGTCTTGCCGATCGTCGCGCGCAGCGACGTCGAACCCGGCGCCACGGTCAGGTCGTAGACCTGGACCGCTGCGTCCGCGATGGTCGGGCGGTCGATCCGGGCGCTGGCCAGGGGACCGCCGACGAGCCTGCCGTTGAACGCGGCCAGCGAGTTGGTCACCGCGTACTCGCGGCTGACCGGCGTGCCGATCACGACCGACTCGATGGTGTCCGGGTTCGGGCTGATCGCCGTGCCGAGCACGGACGCGGTCACCGAGTACGGCGCGGCGGCGGCGTCGGAGGTGCGCCGGGCCTCGACCACGACCTCCCACACGCCCGGCAGCGGGTTGCTGACCGTGCGGCTGGTCGGCGTGCCACCGGCACAGCCGGCGCCCGCGTCGGGGTTGTAGCAGTTGGTCGACGACGTGGTGTCGAACGGCACGCCGTACGGGTCGTAGCGCAGGAACCGGACCTGGCCCTTGCCCGCCTCAGTGCCACCGGCCGCCATGTCGATCTTCAGCGCGCTGGTGCCCGCGGGCACGTTCACGAAGAAGCTCTTCGACTGGTTGCGCTCGATCGTGCCGGTCTTGGTCACCGCGTACTTGCCCGCAGCGGTGAACTCGTCCGCCGCGAACACCGTGTTCAGCGTGAACACGTCGATGCCGCGGGTGAGCACGTTGTCCAGCCGCAGCACGGCCGAGTGCGCGCCCGCCGCGGCCGGCTTGACCTTGACGTCGAACTTCACCGGCGTGTTCAGCGGCAGCACCACCGAGGACCGCGACGAGAACGTGCCGTCGTTGCCCTGCCAGTTCACCGCGAACGTCTGGTTGCGGTTCGGGCCCGTGGTGCGGGTCAGGGTGTACGTGCGGGTGTACTCCTTGCCCACGACGACGCCCTCGCGGTCGTGGATGCCGACGCCCGTGTTCGGGGTGGCCAGCAGGCCCGACAGCGCGGTGTTCACGGTCACCGAGGTGCTGACCGCCTGCGTCTCCGGGTGCGCGTTGAGCTGCGTCCACGCGCGCTTGGTGTCGAACAGGCCCGCGCCCTGCTCGTACGCCTGGAGGGTGGAGACCCACTTGGCGCCGGACTGGATCGCGGTGCGCAGCGCCTGGACGGGCGGGCGCTCGCCGTTGTGCTCGGCCTTGTACGCGCTGATCAGCAGCGCGGCGGCACCGGTCGCCTGCGGCGCGGCCATCGACGTGCCGTTGAACATGGCGTAACCGGCGGGCAGGTCGTAGGTACCGGCCACCGGACCGGGGGTCTGCCACTGCGGCACGGTCGAGATCGCCGAGCCGGGCGCGACGATGTTCGGCTTGAAGCCGCCGTCCTCGCGCGGACCGCGCGACGAGAAGCCGTGCAGGCCCTCGCGCTGCCTGGTCACCGAGCCGTAGTTGGACAGCCAGGTGTCCGCGGTGATGTACGAGCCGACGCTCATCGCGTCCGTGGACACGGACGGGTCGCCCACGGTGTTCGCGCCACCGCCGCTGTTGCCCGCGGAGATGAACACCTGCACGTTGTACTCGGCGATGGTGCGGTTGTAGAGCTCCGCACGCGCGTTGTTGCCGTCGTTGAGCGCCGGCAGGCCGCCGATGGAGATGTTGACGACGTCCGCGCCGTTGCGCGCCGCGTACAGCAGGCCGTCGATCAGGCCGCTGTTGGTGCACGACGGGGTCGTGAGGCAGACCTTGACGGCCATCAGCTTGGCGCCGGGCGCCGCGCCGACCATCTTGCCGCCGAACATCTTGTTCGCCGACGTGATGCCCGCGACGTGGGTGCCGTGCGCGGCGGAGATGCCCAGGTTGACCCAGGCGGTACCGGTCGCGTCGTAGATCGACTTGTCGGTCTGCACCACGAACGCCACGGTGTCCAGCACCGGCGTGGCCGGGTTGTCCGCGCCGAAGTGGCCGACGTCCTTCTTGTACTTGTAGTCGATCATCGCGGTCTGGTCGGTGAAGTCACCGTCGCCGTCGGTGTCGACCCGGACTTCCTTGGTCGTGATGTCCTGCAGCACGCCGAAGGTGTCCACGCGGTCGCCGTCGCGGTTGATGTCGCCGCCGACCTCGCTGTTGGCCGCGGCCAGGTCGCCCGCGGTCTCGCGGAACAGGCCGAAGCTGAACGGGCCGCCGGCGGCGGGGGCGGTGTAGGTCTTGCCGCCCGAGGTGAACGCGCCGTTGTAGCGGCCGGAGACCTGCAGCCACGTGCCGTCGCCGGAGTTGGTGGCGTTGGCGTTGTACCAGTCGACGATCTTGCGCTCACCGGTCGTGGTGGTCGCCAGCGCCGGGTGGTCCAGGTCGATGCCGGAGTCCATGATGGCGATCGTCGTGCCGCGACCGTCCCACTTGGGGTTGTCGTCGGTGAAGTGCGCCGCCTTGGTGTCCTGCGTCGGCATGTAGGGGTTCTTCTTGGGCGTCGCCTTGCCCGGCGCCTGCTGCGGCAGCGGCGTCGTGGCGCCCTCGGGACGCGGGTTGTCCAGGACGACCAGGCCGTCGACGTCCACCGCGTTCACGGACGCGAGCTTCGCGGCCTTCTCGGCGGAGTCCCGCGGCACCGAGACCTTGAGGTAGTCGACGTCACGCTCGGTGGACTCGACCACGCCACCGAGCGCCTTGAGGTCGTTGGCGGCGGAGTCCAGCTTGCCCTCTTCGGCGGCGACGAGGAGCGTGACGTTCGCCTGACCGGCCTTCTCGGCTTCGGCGATGCGCTCCCGGTCCTGCTTGTCGAGCTGCTTGTCGGCGGGCGCAGGCGCGGATGGCGCCTCTTGCGCGACGGCCGACCCGGCGGCGAAGCCGAACCCAGTGGTGCCCAGCACGGCGGCCAGCAAGGCCGCACTGGTGCGGTGTCTCCACCGGCTTCCTGAGTTGATCACGGCGCAAACCCTTCGTGGGGAAAGATTGGCGCAAGCACATCCCCCCGGGGCACCGGTAACAATCAGACGAACAGCCCAAAGAATAAGTCCACATTGGACTGAACGGGGTATTGCGCAAACATGCGAGAAGTGCCGCACAAGACCGGAACGGGTGCGACCACTCCAGTCAAGAGCCGACCGGCCGGAATGTCAAACTCTGTCAACGGTGAACCATCCGGAAGCGTGGGAAATCCGTAACAAATCGCACATCAACGCGATGGCGAGCACACTGGTCCCATCGTGGACGCCGCACCGATCGACCGGATAGCCGACGAACTGTACGCCCTGCCGCTGGCGGAGTTCGTCGCGGCCCGCGACGCCCGCGCCCGGGTGGCCGCCGACCGCGGCGACAAGGCGTTGGCCAAGCAGATCTCGGCGCTGCGCAAGCCGACCTCGTCGGCGTGGGCGCTGAACCTGCTGGCCCGGGAGGGCACGTCCGACCTGGCCGAGGCGCTCGCTCTGGGTGACGAGCTGCGTGCCGCGCAGGAGGAGTTGCGCGGCGGCGCGCTGCGGCAGCTGAGCGCGCGGCGGCGGGCCGTGCTGAGCGCGCTCGTGCGACGGGTCGAGGTGCTGGCGAGCCACGCCGGCCAGCCGCTCGGGCCGGACGCCGTGCAGCAGGTGCGCACCACGTTGACCGCGGCACTGGCCGACGCCGTGCTCGGTGCCCGCATCCGGGCCGGGCGGCTGGTCAAGCCGGTCGAGCAGTCCGGCTTCGGCCCGTTGAGCGAGACCGCGACCCCGGTGCGCGACGACCTGGCACCGCGCCGGGAGCAGCGGCGGGAGCGGCGGCTGGCGCAGGCGCGTGACGACATCGGCACCGCGCAGGCGGACGTGCGGAAGGCGGACGCGGCCGTCGCGGAGGCCGAGCAGGCGCTGGCCGAACGCGAGGAGCACACCGCCGCGCTGCAGGCCGAGCTGCGGCGGGCGCAGCAGGCCGAGCGCGAGGCGGCGACCAGGCTGGCGAAGGCCAAGCGCCGCGCCGAGACCGCGCGGGACAAGCTCGCGGGCGCCGAGACCAAGATGACCGAACTGCGCGGCGACGCCTGATCCCGTGACCCGAGTCCGTGACGCGCGGCACACCGTCGCGACCACGGACCGTGACTCCCGACACCCTGCCGCCACGGGGGGAACACCCGCCGGACACCACCCGTTCTACTGCTGGTCGGCACGTGGACGCCGCACCGGACGTCAGGCCCCGCGAGGTACCTCCCCCAGGCCCCGCGCGGCACCTCTCCCCGAGACGTTGCAGGTGCGCCCACGCACGCCCGACCGCCGTCGGCCGAACGGTCACCCCCACCGCGCGGCCGGCGGCCTTTTACTTCCCCTGTCGCCGCAGCTCAGACCATGTACTGGTCGTGCCGGGCGTAGAACTCGGCCCACTCCTGCGCGCTCAACCGCCGGCCCGAATCCGCGATCTCCGCCAGTTCCCGGAAGAACTTCTCCCGCGGCGGGGCGGGGGCGAACAGGATCAACATCGACGCGGGTTCGTCGGAGTCGTTCCGGAAAGCGTGGACACCGCCTTGCGGGACGTACAGGAAATCACCGGGCGTGCCCGTTACCCAAGTGTCACCGTTGTAGAGCCGGACCGATCCGGAGATCACGTAGAACGACTCCGAGAACGTCCGGTGGAAGTGCGGCTCGGGGCCGCCCGCGCGCGGCTCCATCCGCCAGTCGAACAGCCCGTACTGCCCGCGCGTGACGTCACCGGTGGCGACCAACCGGTTCCGGACCAGCGGCCGGTCGATGGTCTCCACCTCCGCCACCGGCCGCCACACCGCGCTGATCTCGCCGACGTCCCCCGTGTACGACACGGTCACCACCCCTTAAAGTGAATTTTGTTCAACTATCGTCCAGGGCCCCGGTTCGATCTAGACTCGCCCGATGGCAGATGCGGATGTCATCGTCGTCGGCGCGGGCCTCGCGGGCCTGGTCGCCACCGCCGAACTGGTCGACGCCGGGCGCAAGGTCATCCTCCTCGACCAGGAGCCGGAGGCCTCGTTCGGAGGTCAGGCGTTCTGGTCGTTCGGCGGGCTGTTCCTGGTCGACAGCCCGGAGCAGCGGCGGTTGAAGGTCAAGGACTCGGCGGAGCTGGCCCTGCAGGACTGGCTGGGCTCGGCCGCGTTCGACCGGGACGCCGACCACTGGCCGCGTCGGTGGGCCGAGGCGTACGTGGACTTCGCGGCGGGCGAGAAGCGGCCGTGGCTGCACGCGATGGGCGTGCGCTGGTTCCCGCTCGTGCAGTGGGCCGAGCGCGGCGGGTACCTGGCGGACGGGCACGGCAACTCCGTGCCGCGGTTCCACGTGACGTGGGGCACCGGGCCGGGCATCGTCGCGCCGTTCGAGCGCCGGGTGCGCGAGGGCGTGGCGCGCGGGCTCGTGCAGCTGAAGTTCCGGCACCGCGTGACCGGGCTGACCACGACCGGCGGCGCGGTGGACGGCGTGCGCGGCGAGGTGCTGGAGGTCAGCACGGCCGGCCGGGGCGAGCCGAGTTCGCGGGCCGTGTCCGGCGACTTCGAGCTGCGCGCGCAGGCCGTGATCGTGACGTCCGGCGGTATCGGGGCGAACCACGAGATGGTGCGCCGCAACTGGCCGGCCCGCCTGGGCACGCCGCCGGAGCACATGCTGTCCGGCGTGCCCGACCACGTGGACGGGTTGATGCTCAAGGTCGTGCAGGACACCGGCGGCGAGATCATCAACGAAGACCGGATGTGGCACTACCCCGAGGGCATCGCCAACTACGCCCCGGTCTGGAGCAGGCAC
This sequence comes from Saccharothrix carnea, assembly GCF_003014735.1. Lineage (GTDB taxonomy): Bacteria > Actinomycetota > Actinomycetes > Mycobacteriales > Pseudonocardiaceae > Actinosynnema > Actinosynnema carneum. The sequence continues at coordinate 791,797 of NZ_PYAX01000001.1, forward strand.
GGCATCCGCATCCTGCCCGGGCCGTCGTCGCTGTGGCTGGACGCGACCGGCTCACGGCTGCCGATCCCGTTGTTCCCGGGGTTCGACGCGCTGGGCGCGTTGGAGCACATCGTGAAGACCGGGCACGGCTACTCGTGGTTCGTGCTCAACTCGAAGATCATCGGCAAGGAGTTCGCGCTGTCCGGGTCGGAGCAGAACCCCGACCTGACCGGCAAGGACGTGCGCGCGGTGCTGAAGCGGGCGATGCCGGGTGCGGTGGCGCCGGTGGAGGAGTTCGCGAAGCGGTCCGAGGAGTTCATCTTCGGCCGCACGCCGGAGGAGCTGGCGGCCGGGATGAACAAGCTGGTCGGCACGTCGTTGATCGACGCGGCGGCGCTGCGGCGGACCATCGTGGAGCGCGACCGGCAGGTGATCTCGGGCCTGGGCAAGGACATGCAGGTCAACGCCATGCGCGAGGCGCGGAAGTTCATCACCGACAAGCTGATCCGGGTGGTCGAGCCGCACCCGTTGCTCGACCCGAAGGCCGGTCCGCTGATCGCCGTCCGCCTCTCCGTGCTCACCCGCAAGACGTTGGGCGGCCTGCACACGGACCTGTCGGCCCGGGTGCTGAAGCACGACGGGACCCCGCTGGACGGCGTCTACGCGGCCGGTGAGGCGTCCGGCTTCGGCGGGGGTGGCGTCCACGGCTACCGGGCCCTGGAGGGCACGTTCCTGGGCGGCTGCCTGTTCTCGGGCCGCGTCGCCGGCCGTGCCGCGGCCAAGGCCACGTCCTGAACGTTGAACTCGGGGTACCTGAACGTAGGACACGCGCGGCCTGAACGTACGACTCTCGCGCGTGTCCTGCGTTCGGGACGGGTGAGTTGAACGTTCAGGCGGTGGCGGGGAGGTCCAGCTTGCGGGACAGGTCGTCGGCATCGGCCAGGCGCAGGTCCCGGTACAGGTGCAAGGCGGCCAGCCAGTGCGGTCGGGCGGCGGCGGGGCCTTCGGACTGCTCCAGGACGTCGCCGATCGCGCGGTGGCACAGCGCCTCCTGGTAGCGGTCGCCCAGGCGGGCCGCCAGCGCCAGACCCGCGCGGTACGACTCCAGGGCCTCGTCGGCACGGCCCAGCTGCTGCGACGCCGCGCCCACGGTGTGCAGGGTGGCCGTGTGCGCCTTGGACGGCGCCGAGGGGAACAGGCCCAGCGCCTCCGTCGCGTGCCGCAACGCCTCCTCCGGCTGGTGCTTGCGCAGCAGCACGTTCGCCAGGTTGTTCTGGATGCTCGCCTGCGACCGGTTGTCCCCGACCTCCCGCGCCACCTCCAGCGCCTCCAGGATCGTCTCCTGCGCCCGGTCCAGCTGGTCGTCGGCCATCAGGCAGTACCCGAGGTTCGCCAGCGCCGCCAGCTCCAGGTGCCGGTCGCCGTCGGCCAGCGCCGCCGCCCGCGTGCACGCCTCGATCGCCTCGTCGATCCGACCCAGGTCGGCCAACGTCGAACCCAACCGCAGCAGGAACGTCGCCTCCGCGTGCCGGTCGCCGAGCGACCGCGTCGCCGCCAACCCGATCCGGCACAGCGCCAGCCGGTCCAGCCGGTTGCCGCGCCGGAAGTGGAACGCGTCCAGGCACAGCGCCAGCTGCCACGTCCGCTCCCGCTGCCCGCCGTTCACCGCGATGTCCAGCGCCAGCCCGAGGTTCGCCTCCTCCAGCGTGAACCAGTCCAGCGCCGCCGCGTGCGACGGCAGCTCCGGGAACGACGCGGGCCGGTGCTCGGCGGGCCCGAACGGCCGCACGTGGTCGGACAGGTGCGCCCGCGCCCGGTCGGCCACGTGCAGGTAGTAGTCCAGCAGCCGACTGGTCGCCACCTGGTTGTCCACATCGGACTCGGTGGCCGCCAGGTGGTGGGTGAACAGCCGCACCAGGTCGTGCCGCGAGTACCGGTCCGGCGTCGACTCGTGCAGCAGGTTCGCGTACGCCAGGGTCCGCAGGTGCGTGCGCGCGCTGACCACGTTGATGTCCAGCAACGCCGCCGCCGCGTAGCTGTCCAGGTCCGTGCCGGGGTGCAGGCCCAGCCGGCGGAACAGCCGCGCCGCGCCCTCCGGCAGCTCCCGGTAGCTCACCGCGAGCGCCGCGTGCACACCGCGCCCCGCCTCCGGCAACGACAACGCCGACAGCCGTCCCTGCTCGTCGCGCAGCTCGTCCACCAGCGACTGGATCGTCCACCGCGGCCGTGACGCCAGCCGCGCGCCCGCGATCCGCAACGCCAGCGGCAGCCGGTCGCACAGCTCGACCAGCTCCGCCACCGCGTCCGGCTCCTGCTCGATCCGCTGACGCCCCAGCAGCGCCGTCAGCAGGTCCTCGGCGCTCGACTCCGGCAACGTCGGCACGTGCAGCGACGACGCGCCCTCCGTCACCACCAGGTCGTCCAGCCGGTGCCTGCTGGTCACCAGCACCAGGCACCGCGCCGAACCGGGCAGCAGCGGCCGGACCTGCTCGGCCGACCGGGCGTTGTCCAGGAACACCAGCACCCGCCGCCCGGCCAGCAGCGACCGGTACTGCGCGGCCTGGTCCTCCAGGTCCACCGCGATCTGCGAGTCGGTCAGCCCCAACGCCCGCAGGAAACCCACCAACGCCGTGCGCGGGTCCAGCGGCTCGGTCTCGTCGAACCCGCGCAGGTTCACGAACAGCTGCCCGTCCGGGAAGTCACCCGCCACGCCGTGCGCCCACCGCAGCGCCAACGCCGTCTTGCCCACCCCGGCCGGGCCGACCAGCAGCCCGATCGCCGAGTCCTGCCCGGTCAGCGCCGCGCCGAGGTCCGACAGCTCCTCCTCGCGCCCGACGAACCCGCGGTGCTCGCGCGGCAACTGGGCCGGTGACCGGTCGGAGGTGCGCTCCACCGGCGTCGTCGGCGCCGTGTCACCCGCCAGCACGGTCTGGTAGGCCTCGCGCAGCTCCGGCCCGGGGTCCACGCCCAGCTCGTCGACCAGCCGCTCCCGCGTCCGGTGGAACAGCGCCAGCGCCTCGGCCTGCCGCCCGCTCCAGTGCAGCGCCAGCACCAGCCGCGACACCAGCGCCTCGCGCAACGGGTTGGCGTCCACCGCGTCACGCAGCCCGGCCACCGCCTCGGCCGCCCGGTCCAGCCGCGACAGCCGGGTCGCCAGCTCCTGCACGGCGACCAGCCGCAGCTCCTCCAGCCGCGCCGACACCGCCTCGCGCAACTGGTCACCCGGCACGTCGGCCAGCACCGGGCCGCGCCACAGCGCCAACGCGTCCCGCAGCAGCCGCACCGCGTCCTCGTCCGCCGCCTCGCGGGCGCTCACCAGCAGGTCCTCGAACCGGAGCACGTCGACGGCCGCGCGTTCGCCGGTCAGCACGTAACCAGGAGCACGGGTGACGAGCGCGACACCACCGGCGAGGACCTTGCGCAGTTGGGCGATGTGTCCTTGAAGGGCGGCTTTCGCCTGCGGCGGCGGTGATCCGTCCCACACCAGCTCCAGCAGCCGGTCACCGGACACCACGCGGTTCAGCTCCAGCGCGAGCGCCGCCAGCACCGTCCGCCGCTTGGCAGCGCCCAGCCGAACGGCTTCCCCACCTGCGGAAACCAGCTCGACGGGGCCAAGCAGGTTCACCCGCATCCGCCAGCCCTTTCGGCATTGTCACCGTGTAGTCGAAGAGTTTCCCACAGTTGTCACCGCACTCCGGCGGGCCACGTTGGGCGCGCGTTGGCCGGGCGTTGGAGGACCCGTGGACGTTGGGTTGCGTCCAGCAGGCTGCCTTCCGCGAGGGATACCGATGTACATCGCCGAAACCGGGGGTGAAGTGGCCCCGCCCCAGGAGGTTCCGACCGTCAACGGCCAGGTCGTGGCGCTCCAGGAGACCGTGAACTCCGGCCGGGTGTCGCTCGATCCCGCCACCGGCGAGGAACTGCGCAAGATGCTCCTGGAGCAGATGGACCAGGTCGACTCGTGGCTGGAGCGCGCCGGTCGGCTCGCCCGTCCCGCGCCCATCGGCCGCAACCCCGTCGGCGACCGGCTGGCGCAGAAGTTCGAGACCCGCGCCGACGGCGACCCGCGGTCGTTCGTGGCCGTGATGACGGCCTACCGCGAGGTGCTCCAGCAAACGCACGACTCGGTGGAGAACGCGATCCGCAACTTCACCCAGGTCGACGACGACAGCAGCGTCGAGCTGCGCAAGCTGAGCGGGAACTGAAGGGCTGGCGACGATGGCGACGGAGCGCGTGGAGCGGGACCTGCTCGTCGGGCAGGCGAGGCGGTCGCGGGACGAGGACGAGCCGGACCTGGTGCTGACCGAGACCCAGAACTGGGCGTCCCGGTCGCACCGCGAGCTGTACGAGGCGGTGCACAACAACAACGACCCCGGTCAGACGGGCGAGATCGGCGCGGAGTGGGGCCAGTTCGGCACCGAGCTGACCGAGGCCGCGCGGCTGATCAACGAGCGGGTCGCGGTCAGCGAGTCCGGCTGGACGGGCGACGCGGCGGACGCGGCGCGGCTCGCGATCAAGGGCCTGGCCGACTGGGTCACGCACACCGCCGAGACCGCGGTCGAGGTCGGCAAGCGGGTGCAGGACGAGAGCCAGATCATGGAGAACGCCCGGGCCAGCATGCCCGAGCCGGTCGAGTTCAACTGGGACCAGGCCACCGGCGCGTTCACCGCGGGCGGCATCCAGGGCCTGGCCAGTTCCGCCGCGGACGTGCAGGCGGCCAACGACCACGCGCGGGCGCTGCACGAGCACGCCGTGACGGTCATGACCACGATGGAGCGCGAGTCGCAGGCGGTCGACCAGACCACGCCGCGGTTCAGCGCGCCGTTCAACCCGGTCACCGGCCGCACCGAAGAGCCGGCCATGCTGATGCGCGCCATGACGTCGACGACGTTGGCGGGCGCGGGCGTGGACGGCCTGAGCGGCGGTGCCGGCGGTTCGACGGCGACTTCGAGCGCCACGGCCACCCAGCCGGCGCAGCAGATGCAGGCGGTGCGGCCGATGGAGCCGGCGCAGGCGTACCAGCCGGCGCAGACCGCGGCCTCGGCGCAGCACGCCGGGTACGCGCCCGGTGCCGCCGCGTCGTACCCGGGCGCTCCCGGGTCGTCCGGCAGCGGCACGTACGCGGCCGGTGCGGCGCCGGCGGCTCCGCCGCAGCAGATGTACCGGCCGGAGGGCACGACGGCCGCCGCGGCGGCGGCCCAGGTGCCGGTGGCGAACCCGTACACGCCGCCGACCGGCGGTGGCTACGGCTACACCCCGCCGCCCGGTGGCGGCTACAACCAGCCCGGCGGCAGCGGTTACGTGCCGCCGTACCAGCCGGCGAACCCGAACGTGGCGCCCCGCCAGGGCGGCGGCACGCTGCCACCCGGCGTGAAGCCGCCGAACTACATCCCGGCCGGCAGCCCCGGCACGCCTCCGGTCCAGGGCACGCCCGGCGGCGGCGGTGGCGGCGGTGGCGCGGGCCGGATCCCCGGCATGCCGCCGGGTGGCTTCGGCGGTGGCGGTGCCGGCGGCTTCGGCGGTGGCGCGGGCGGCTTCGGCCCGACCGGGTCCGGTGGCGCCGGTGGTGGTGGCGCCGGCTCGATGGCCGCGGGTGGTTCGACGGGCGCGCTCGGCGGTCAGCCCGCTCGTGGCCCGATGCCGGTCGGCGGCTTCGGCCCCGGTGGCGCGGCGGCGGCGGGTGCCCCGATGGCGGGTGGCGCGCCGATGGGCGGCGCACCGGCCGGTGGCCAGCAGGGCGAGGACAAGGAGCACCGGGCCGCGGCGTACATCCGCGGTGAGGACATCTTCGAGGTGCCGGGCGAGAACCTGCCCCCGTCGGTGATCGGCGGCGCGAAGCCGAAGAAGAAGGGCGACCAGTCGTGATCGAGCCCGACTTCGTGCTCACGCCGCGCGAGCTGGACGTGCTGTGGGACCACCTCGACCTCGGCCGACTGCCCTACCCGCTGGACGTGCCGAGCCTGGGCGACACCGAAGAGGAGCGCAAGCGGTTGCGGGAGGAGGTGCTCGCCGCCTACGGCGAGCCCGACCCCCGGCTGGTCGCGCTGCTCCGGCTGCTCGGCGACCACGAGGTGGCCGTCGACGCGGTCGCGCACGTGGACCGGGCGGTGCGGGCGGTGGCCGTGTCCAACGGTGGCCGGGCCGCGTTGGCGGTGGTCGACAGCGGCTCGATCGGCGTGCTGGAGATCCGGCCGACGTCCTTGGCCAGGTCGATCGTGGAGGTGCTGCCGGACGGTGCGGCGGGTCCGGGCAGCGCGTTGTCCCTGCGGCTGGAGACGTTGAACACCGCCGTGGCGCTGCAGAACGAGCAGCAGGACGACGATGACGACGACCCGTGGGGTGGCGGCGGCGAGCTGGACGAGCGGGAGGCGTTGCAGAAGGCGGGCCTCTCGCGCGAGGACGCGACCGTGGTCAGCGAGCTGGCCGCGAGCCGGGTCGCCGGGGGTCAGTTCGGGGTCACCGTGGGCGGCGGCTACCGCCGTGACCGGGCCGGCGCGCTGATCACCTGGTTCGACACCAACCAGGGCCGGTACCTGATGGTGCACGAGGACGGCTGGCTGAGCCTCGCCCCCACCGACAACGACCGCATCGCCACCCGGATCGCCTCGGTCCTCGCCTCCATCTCCTAGACCTCCGGACGTAGGACACACGCCCCCCGCGTGTGTCCTACGTCCAGAACGCGCGTGTCCTACGTTCGGAACACCCGAGTTGAACGCTCAGGACGCGGTCGACCCCGAGCGGAACACCTCGACCACCCGCGAGTAGCTGTCGTCGCCGTGCCCGGCCTCGACCACCGCCCGCAGCAGCCCCAGCGTGTACGACGGGAACTCGACGTCGATCCCCCGCTCCCGGCTCTCGCGCACCAGGTCGTCCGCGGCCGGCAGGTGGTGCTTCAACGCGCCGAACGGCACCGCGTACTCACCCCGGTCCACCTCCTCCGCCAACGACGGCAGGTAGCCGAGCAGCCCGGTCAGCGACGCCGACGCCGCCTCCACGAACCGCTTCACCTCCACGCCCTGGCTCGACAGCAACGCCGCCGCGTGCAGGAACCCGTTGAGCGTGCCCCACATCGTGCCGTTCATCGCCAGCCCGAACAGCGCCGGCGCACCCGCGTCGTCCCCCAGAAACGTCCCTCGCCCACCCAACAACAACAACTCCGCCCTATGGCGGTTAAAAGCGCCTTCATCACCCCCGTAGAACACGACCGAATCGGCGTGTCCGATAGCCGGCGCGATGGTCATGATCTGCCCGTGGACGTACTCCGCACCCCGTTCCGCGACCCGAGTAGCCACCTCGCGCGCCTCGCCCGAGGTCCCGTCCGACAGGTTCACCACCACCCGCCCGGCCAACGACCCGGCCGACGCCAGGATCGAGCGCGCCGCCTCGTTGCCCTTGACGTTCACCACCACGAGGTCGCTGTTCGCGACCGCCTCCTCCGCCGATGCCGCGACCACCGCACCCCTCGCGACGAGCGGGTCGGCCTTGCCCGGCGTGCGGTTCCACACCGTGGTCCGCTGACCGCCGTCGAGGAACGCCCCTGCGAGCGCGCTCCCCATCTCTCCCAAACCCAACACAGTCACAGACACGACCGTGACGCTAAAACCTCAGGTTTACTGGAGGTCAAGGGAGGGCAAGATCACGGGTCGCTGAAGACCGGTGTTGATCGTCTTGTCCCGGTGCGGCCGGTGCCAAGTAAGCTGTCCGGGACCAGTGGTCCGCATTACACCGATCGAGTGAAGAATGGTCGGAAAATGCGCACGTGGACCCTCCGCGAACGATTGGCCGGCAGAGCTGGATGACGATGGCAGGCGCAGCGAGATCCGGTGACGGGCCCGGCAGAGCCCGGTACGCGTTCGCACGCCGCTGGGCCACCGCCATCACCCCGGACGCCGCGCCCGACGACAGCCTGGCCGACCTGCTCGCCGGCTTCACCGACACCCTGTGCGCCGCCGTCCGCGACGACGGTTCGGCGGCACGGGCGCGCGAGGTCGGCCGCGGCCTGGTCGAGCACGGCCTGGTCGCACCCGAGGCGCTGGAACGCACGCTCGCGTTCGTCGGCGAACACCTGCCCGTCGACGTGCCGATCGCGATGCCGCGCCTGATGACCGTGCTGGGCGCGCTCGCCGCCGGGTTCACCGACGCGCTGCGCCGCCGCACGCTGGACGAGCAGGAACGCCACCACGAGCTGAGATCCACCCGATCGACCGAATCCGCGGTACGGGCGGGTGAAGCGAAGTTCCGCGCCGTGTTCCAGACCTCGGCGCTGGGCATCGCGGTCTCCGACGCGGACGGCGTGATCCTCGACTGCAACGACGCCATGCTCGCCCTGCTGGACTACGTGCCCGAGGAACTGGTCGGGTCGCTCGGCCGGGACCTGCTCCACCCGGACGAGCGCGACGTGATCTCCGAGCTCGCCCAGCTGCTGCACACCGGTCACGAGCACGTGCGCGCGGAGACCCGGCTGGTCCGCGCGGACGGCGAACCCGTCAGCGTGCTCATCGCCCTCGCCCTGCTGCGCGACGACGACGGCGAGCCCGCGTTCTACGTGACCATGATCGAGAGCCTGGACGAGGTCCGCGCGCTGCAGAAGCAGCTGGTCCGGCAGAGCCTGCACGACGTGCAGACGGGCCTGGCGAACCGGGCGCAGTTCGTCGGCTGGCTGGAGGGCGCGGTCGGCACCCGCGGACCCGACACGCTCGCGCTGGTCGTGTTCGACCTGGACGGGTTCCGGGTGGTCAACGACGCGTTCGGGCACGACGTCGGCAACCGGATCCTCACCGCCGTCGCCGGGCACCTGCGGTCGGTGTTCGACGGGATCGGGCGGCTGGCCAGGATCGGGCCGGACGAGTTCGCCGTGCTGATCCACGACCCGCGGGACGTGGCCACGGTGGTGTCGCTGGCCGAGTCGACCGTCGAACTGCTCGCCGAACCCGTCTGGGTGGGTGACGACGGCATCGGCGTGACCGCGAGCGTCGGCATCGTGGTGCAGCCGGCACGCGGCGCGGACGCCGCCGAGCTGCTGCGCTGCGTCGACCTGACCGTGCGGTGGGCCAAGGACGACGGCAAGGCGCAGTGGGCCCTCTACGACAAGGGACGTGACCAGCGGGAACGCGCCCGGATGCGGTTGGCGGCGTCGATCTCCGGCGGGCTGGAGCAGGGCGAGTTCCGGGTCGACTACGAGCCGGTGCACGCGCTGGCCGATGGCGCGCTGGTGGCCGTCGAGGCGCGGTTGCGGTGGGACCACCCCACGGAGGGCGTGCTCGACCCGCGGGAGCTGGTGTCGCTGTCGACGTGCACCGGGATGGCGGCGCGGCTGGGCAAGTGGGCCATCGCGCAGGCGTGCGCGGACGCGGGCCGGTGGCACGCGGAGTTCGGCGACGCGGCGCCCGTGCTGAGCATGGACCTGACCGCGCGGCAGTGCCAGGAGCCGGAGCTGGTGGCGACCGTGCGGCAGGCGTTGCGGGACAGCGGGCTGCCGGCGCGCCTGCTGCGGTTCGAGCTGAGCGAGCAGTTACCCGCGTTGGTCAACGAAGACCAGCTGGAAGAGCTGACGTACCTGGCGGAGCACGGCGTGGGGCTGCTGCTCGACCAGGTGGGTGGCGGCAACGTGCCGATCGACCGGTTGCGGCGGATACCGCTGACGGCGGTGAAGTTCCAGGGATCGCCGGTGTACGGGCTGGCGGAGGGCGCGGACCCGCTGGTGGAGAGCGCGGCCGTGGGCCTGCTCACCTGGTCGGGGACGTTGGGCCTGCCCCTGTACGCGGCGGGGGTGCGCACGGAGTTCGAGGCGCGGCGGCTGGCGGAACTGGGCGTCACGGGGGCGCAGGGGCCGCTGTTCGGGTCGGCGCTGCTGACGTTCGACGAGGTCCGCGCGATTCTTGGCAAGTCCTGATGGGACGCTCAGCCTGCTCATAGGGTCCGGGTCGACGCTGGGCTCATGACGACAGAGGACTTCCCCGCGCTGCGCGGGTCGTTGGAGGAGCGGGCGCCGTTCTGGCGGCGGCGGACCGGTGTGGTGGTGACCTCCGCGGCGCTGGTCGCCGCGGTGTTCGGCGGGGTCACCGGCGGGGTGGTGGGCGCGCTGAACGCGTCGTCCGCCGAGGTGGCGCCGGTGAGCAGCGGCCCGGTGGCGGCGAACGCCTCGTCCACGTTCGACGTCTCGACGGTCGCGGCACGGGTGCTGCCGAGCGTGGTGCAGGTGAACGTGGCGTCGGCGCAGGGGCAGGGCCTCGGCTCCGGGGTCGTGCTGACGGCCGATGGGCGGATCCTGACCAACAACCACGTGGTGGCGGGCGCGCAGCAGGTGACGGTGACGTTGAGCGACGGGAAGACCGTGGACGCCACCGTGGTGGGTACGGATCCGTCGAGCGACCTGGCGATCTTGCAGGCGTCGGGGGTGAGCGGGCTGACACCGGCGACGTTCGGTGACTCCGACCAGGTGAAGATCGGTGACCAGGTCGTGGCGATCGGCTCGCCGGAAGGCCTCCAGGGCACCGTGACGTCGGGCATCGTCAGCGCGCTGGACCGCACGGTCACCGTGCCGGGGACGTCGACCGGGCGGCGCGGGTCGTCGTCGGTCAGCTACCAGGCGATCCAGACCGACGCGTCGATCAACCCGGGCAACTCGGGCGGGCCGCTGGTCGACTCGGCGGGTCGGGTCGTCGGCATCAACTCGGCGATCTACTCGCCCGCGGCGGACAGCGGCGAGGCGGGCAGCGTGGGCATCGGGTTCGCCATCCCCTCGAACCAGGTGCGGCAGATCATCGACCGGCTGGGGTGACCCCGGCCCGTCTCGACCGGTACTGAGCGCGGGGCGGCGTGCGGCAGGGGGTACCGCACGCCGCCACGCCCTCAGCCGAGCCAGTCCGGTCGCAGCGGCATGTGCGACGTGGTCCCGTCCAGCTTCACGCCCAGCACCTGGTGCAGCTGGATGTTGTTGCGCTCGAAGCCCAGCCGGGACGCGGCCAGGTACAGCCGCCACACCCGCGCCCGGCCCAGCCCCACCTCGCTCACCGCGTCGTCCCAGTGCTTCTCCAGGTTCTCGCACCACGCCGCCAACGTCATCGCGTAGTGCTCGCGCAGGTTCTCCTCGTGCCGCACCTCGAACCCGGTGTCGTGCATCAGCGACACGAGGTGCCCCGGCCCGACCAGCTCACCGTCCGGGAACACGTACCGGTCGATGAAACCGCCGGTCCGCGCGGGCTGCTTGTTGTCCGGCCGGGTGATGCAGTGGTTGAGCATCCGCCCGCCGGGCTTGAGCTTGCCGTACAGCGACCGGAAGTACGCGGGCAGCTTCGCCTTGCCGATGTGCTCGGTCAGGCCGATCGAGCTGACCGCGTCGAACCCGGTCTCCCGCACGTCCCGGTAGTCGAGGTAGCGCACCTCGGCCAGGTCGGACAGCCCGGCCTCCACGATGGCCTTCTGCGCCCACTCCGCCTGGTTGCGCGACAAGGTCACGCCGAGCGCCTTCACGCCGTACTCGCGCGCGGCGTGCATGACCATCCCGCCCCAGCCGCAGCCGACGTCCAGCAGCCGCATCCCCGGCTTGAGGCCGAGCTTGCGCGCCACCAGGTCGTGCTTGGCGAACTGCGCCTCCTCCAGGGTGGACTCCGCGGTCGGGTACACGGCGCACGTGTACGCCATGGACGGCCCGAGGACCCACTCGTAGAACGTGTTCGACACGTCGTAGTGGTGCGCGATCGCCTCGCGGTCACGCGCCTTGGAGTGCCGCAGACCGCGCAACCGGCGCTCCTGCGGCGGCACCTCGATCTTCGTGCCGAGCCTGGTCCGCCCGAGCGTGGCCAGCAGTTCCACCCGCTCGCCCCAGGGCAGCTCCCGCAGCGAGATCTCGGACAGCTGCTTCAACGCGCCGTACACGTCACCGATGATCTCCAGGTGCCCGGTCACGTACGCGCGCGCCAACCCCAGCTCACCCGGCGCGGACGCCAGGTACGACAACGCCTCCGGGGTGCGCACCTCGATGCTCACCCCCGCGTCGGCCGGCCCCGCGTGGCTGCCGTCGTACGCGCTGAACCGCACGGACGCGCCGCCTCCGACCGCCCGCTGGAACACCTCCGCCAACCGCATGGCCCCGGCTCCCTTCACCTACGGAGAACACACTTGGCGTACAAATCGGGCAACCTGCCCGCCGGGTCGTACCGCTTCTTCAGGTCCTGGTACGTCGAACCGTTGTAGTTGTCCCAGAACTCCTCCTCGCCGTAGTAGGAGTCGGAGTACAGGGACTTGTGCCCGCCCAGCTCGGTGACCTTGGCCTCGATCAGCCGGTTCCGGCTGCCCAGCTCCTCGTCGGGCCGCAACGACACCACCGACCAGAAGCCGACGTTGACGTACAGCTCGTCGGGGTCCATCGGGTACAGCGGCCAACCCGTCCTCTGCCCGTCCTCTCGGCTCCTCAACCGCACCGGGCACAACCACACGGGGCTGACGCCGATCTCGCGGTGGAAGAAGTCGAGGAACTCGGCGAGCCGGTCCACCGGGATCTCCACGTCCTGGATCACCGGCTCCTGCACCGCCTTGCTCAGCCGGGAGGTCACCTTGTACCGCCGGTCGAGGGCCACGATCCTGCGGTACACGTCGGACCGCAGGTACCGCTTGGGCACGAGCCGCCGCACGACCGGGTGCTGCACGCCGAACGCCCGCGAGCACCAGAACCAGTCGGTGTCCCACCGCCACAGGTAGTCGCGCACGGTCAGGTAGTCGACGCTGCGCCGCCGGACGGACCGGTAGTAGATGCCGTTGCCGGTGTAGTCCGAGGTGAACGGCGCGGTGTCGGTCCAGTTCGCCAGCGTCAGGTACTGCTCGCGACCGCCGAAGACCGTCCCGTCCACGAAGTCGACCGGTTCGCCCTGGTAGGAGCCCTCCGCGCAGACCGCGGAGATCACCTCGGCGCACTCGGCCGCGTCCGCGAACGGCACGTGCCGCAGCCGCACGTACGGCTTGACCGGTTCCAGTTCGATCTCCAGCCGGAGCGCGTAGCCGAGCGTGCCGTAGGAGTTCGGGAAACCGCGGAACAGGTCGTCGCCCGGACCCACGACGACGACCTCGCCGTCGCCGGTCATCACCTCCAGCTCGCGCACGGACTCGTGCGGCAGGCCGTTGCGGAACGAGCTGGACTCGATGCCCAGGCCGGCCACCGCGCCGCCCAGCGTGATCGTCTTGAGCTGCGGGACGACCAGCGGCATGAGACCGTGCGGCAGGGTGGCGTCGACCAGGTGCTCGTAGGTCGTCATGCCCTGGACCTGCGCCGTCCGCGCGGCGGCGTCGACGGACAGGACCCGGTTGAAGCGGGCCACGTCCAGCCCGCCGGTCTGGTCGGCGCGGAACCGGAAGAGGTTCGACGTCGACTTGGCCAGGCGCACCGGCGCACCGGCCGGGATGGCCCCGTACTGGCCGCGCAACGCGGCCACCGCCCGCTCGTGCTCAGACTCCCGGCTCAGCCGTGGGTGATCCCTCACGGCACCGACGTTAGGCCGCCGAGGCTTGATCAGCACCCCCAAAATTCCACGACGCTTCAAGTTACCGACGGGTAGTACGCTAGGTGGTTATGACGCACGCCACTCATGAGGTGACCAACCAGGTCCCGCCGCTGGAGGGCCACGACGTCTCCGCCGACCCGGCGTTGCTGGACGGGCTGCGGCGCGGCGGGGCGGAGTGGGCCGAACCCGAGGTACGCGCCCTGGGCGTGCTCGCGGGCACGCCGCACGTCCAAGACCTGGGCAGGCTCGCCAACGCCCACCCGCCCGTGCTGCACACCCACGACCGGTACGGGCACCGGGTCGACGAGGTCGAGTTCCACCCGGCGTGGCACGAGCTGATGACCACTGCGGTCTCCAACGGACTGCACGCAGCGCCGTGGCAGGACGACCGGCCGGGTGCGCACGTCGCCCGCGCGGCCAAGTTCTACGTGTGGAGCCAGGCCGAGGCGGGGCACGGGTGCCCGATCTCGATGACGTACGCGGCCGTGCCCGCTTTGCGCCGAACGCCCGCTTTGGCCGCGCGGTACGAACCGCTGCTCGCCTCGCGCGAGTACGACTTCGGGCTGCGTGCGCCGTCGTCCAAGCGCGGGTTGATCGCGGGCATGTCGATGACCGAGAAGCAGGGCGGCTCGGACGTTCGGGCGAACACCACGCGTGCCGTGCCCGTGGCCGACCACTACGTGCTGACCGGGCACAAGTGGTTCACGTCCGCGCCGATGTCGGACCTGTTCCTGACCCTGGCGCAGGCGCCCGGCGGCCTGTCGTGCTTCGTGCTGCCGCGCGTGCTGCCGGACGGCACGCGCAACGCCATGTTCCTGCAACGGCTCAAGGACAAGCTCGGCAACAAGTCCAACGCGTCCGCGGAGCTGGAGTACGACGGCGCGGTCGGGTGGCTGGTCGGCGAGGAGGGGCAGGGCGTGCGGACCATCATCGAGATGGTCAACATGACCCGGCTGGACTGCGTGCTCGGCTCGGCGTCCGGGATGCGGCTGGGGTTGACCCAGGCCACGCACCACGCGGCGCACCGCAAGGCGTTCGGCGCGTACCTGGTCGACCAGCCCGCGATGCGCAACGTGCTGGCGGACCTCGCGGTGGAGTCGGAGGCGGCGACCACGGTGGCGTTGTGGCTGGCGGGCACCCGGAGCAGGCTGGGGCTCGCGGTGAGCAAGTACTGGGTGTGCAAGCGGGCACCCGCGCACGCCGCCGAGGCGTTGGAGTGCCTGGGCGGCAACGGTTACATCGAGGACTCGGGGATGCCGCGGCTGTTCCGCGAGTCGCCGCTGATGTCCATCTGGGAAGGTTCGGGGAACGTGGCGGCGTTGGACGCGTTGCGCGCTCTGGGGCGTTCGCCGGAGGCCGTGGAGGAGTTCTTCGGCGAGTTGGACGCGGCGCGCGGTGCCGATCGGCGGCTGGACGCGGCGGTCGACGGGATCAAGGATGAGCTGACCGATGTGGCCGACCTCGAGGTGCGGGCGCGCAGGCTGGTGGAGCGGATGGCGTTGGCGTTGCAGGGCGCGTTGCTGGTGCGGTACGGGCACCCGGCGGTGGCGGACGCGTTCTGCGCGTCGCGGCTGTCCGGCGACTGGGGCGTGGCGTTCGGCACGCTGCCGCGCGGTGTCGACTTCGGTGCGATCGTGGAACGGGGGTTGCCGAAGCCGTGAGCGCCGTTCGGGTGGAGCGGTCCGGGCCGGTGTTCACCGTGCTGCTGAACCGGCCCGCCGTGCGCAACGCGGTGGACGGTCCGACCGCGCACACGTTGACCGAGGTGTTCCGGGAGTTCGACGAGGACCCTTCGGCGGCGGTGGCCGTGCTGCACGGTGAGGGTGGCACGTTCTGCTCGGGTGCGGACCTGAAGGCGTTGGGGACTGCCCGCGGCAACGACCCGTCGTCACCGTCCGGGCCGATGGGTCCGACGCGACTGCGGCTGTCGAAGCCCGTGATCGCCGCCGTGTCCGGTCACGCGGTGGCGGGTGGCCTGGAGCTGGCCCTGTGGTGCGACCTGCGGGTGGCCGACTCGGACGCGGTGTTCGGCGTCTTCTCGCGCCGGTGGGGCGTGCCGCTGATCGACGGCGGCACCGTGCGGCTGCCGCGGTTGATCGGCGCGTCCCGTGCCATGGACCTGGTGCTGACGGGCCGCCCGGTCCTCGCCGACGAAGCCCTGGCCATCGGCCTGGTCAACCGCGTGGTCCCGCCCGGCACCTCCCGTGCCGCGGCGGAGGACCTGGCCCTGGAACTGGCCTCGTTCCCCCAGGTGTGCCTGCGCCACGACCGCCTGTCCCTGCTGGAACAGGAAGCCCTGCCCGAGCAGGACGCCCTGGCCAACGAACTGGACCACGGCCTGGTCTCCCTGACCGAGGTGGAAAAAGGCCTCCGCCGCTTCCACTCGGGCGAAGGCCGCCACGGCCACTTCTGACCCCGCGAGAGTCCAACGCTCAGCGCGCGAGAGTCCAACGCTCACGCACACTGAGTTCAACACTCGGGCATACCGGTCGGTCGGCCGAACGTTGAATTCAGGTGCTCTGAACGTACGACTCTCGCGGCGTGAGCGTTGGACTCTCGCGGGGGTTAGGTGGTGGGGAGGCCCAGGTCGCGGGCGATCAGGATTTTCTGGACCTCGCTGGTGCCCTCGCCGATCTCGAGGATCTTGGCGTCGCGGTAGAAGCGGCCCACCGGGTACTCGTTCATGAAGCCGTAGCCGCCGAAGATCTGGGTCGCTTCACGGGCGTTGTCCATCGCGGCCTCCGAGGAGACCAGCTTGGCGATCGCCGCCTCCCGCTTGAACGGCTCGCCGCGCAGCATCTTCGCCGCCGCCTGGTAGTACGCCAGCCGCGAGGTGTGCGTGCGCGCCTCCATCTCGGCGATCTTGAACTGGATCGCCTGGTACTCGCCGATCCGGTGCCCGAACGCCTCCCGCTCGCCCACGTACCGCAGGCACTCGTCCACGCACCCCTGCGCCAACCCGACGCCGATCGCCGCGATCGCCACCCGGCCCTCGTCCAACGTCTGCAGGAACTGCGCGTACCCCCGCCCGCGCTCGCCGACCAGGTTCCCCAACGGCACGCGGCAGTCCTGGAACGACAGCTCACGCGTGTCGGAGGCGTTCCACCCGACCTTGGAGTACTTGCGCGACACCGAGAACCCCGGCGTCCCGGACGGCACGATGATCGCCGAGATCTCCGGCTTGCCGTTCTCCCGCCGACCGGTCACGGCGGCGACCGTGACCAGGCCCGTGATGTCCGTGCCCGAGTTGGTGATGAACGCCTTGGTGCCGTTGATCACCCACTCGTCACCGTCGATCCGCGCGGTGGTCCGCAAAGCGCCCGCGTCCGACCCGCCACCCGGCTCCGTCAGCCCGAACGCACCCAGCACGGACCCCGCGCACAGCTGGGGCAGCCAAGCGGCCTTCTGCTCGGCCGAACCGAACCGGAACAGCGGCATGGCGCCCAGCGACACGCCCGCCTCCAGCGTGATCGCCACCGACGAGTCGACCCGCGCCAACTCCTCCAACGCCAGGCACAACGCGAAGTAGTCGCCGCCCATCCCGCCGAACTCCTCCGGGAACGGCAGCCCGAACAGGCCCATCCGCCCCATCTTGGCGACGATCTCGTACGGGAACTCCTCGCGCTCGTAGAACCCGCCGATGACCGGCGCGACCTCGTCGCGGGCGAACTCCTCGACGGTCTTGCGCAACGCCTCGTAGTCCTCGTCAAGGCGGAAGTCCAACATCGCTCACTCCTCGTGGGGCACGACGACGGCCAGGGGTTGGTCCAGCGCGACCTGTTGGCCCGCCTGGACGTGCACTTCGGTGAGCACGCCGGCCACGGGTGACGTGACGGTGTGCTCCATCTTCATCGCTTCGACCACGAACAACGCCTGCCCGGCGGTCACGTGCGAGCCCTGCGGAACCCGCGCCACCAGCACCGTGCCGGGCATCGGGCTGGTCACCGGCCCACCGCCCGCGACGACGCCCGACGCGGCGACCTCGGACGGCCGGGTCTCGGTGAGCGCCCACGCGCGACCGTCCCGGCCCAGCCAGAGCACGTCCCCGTCGCGGTAGATCGCATACGATCGACCGCCTACAATCAGCCGGTCACCGACCCGTGCGACGGCGAGCCGAAATGGTTCATTGTCTGCAATAGCCACTTCGTCGCCGCGCACCCGCACCTCGACGCCGTCGATCAGCCACCGCGTCCACGCGTGCTCACCGACCCGCCAGCCACCGGACCCCGCCCACGGGTCGTCACCGCCACCCAGCGAGAGCTGCCGCTCCAACGCCGCCGCGGCCAGCACCTCGTCCGGCACGTCGTGGCGCACCAACGACTCCAGCTTGCGCTCCACCAACCCGGTGTCCAGCGCACCCGCCCGCACGTCCGGGTCGACCAGCAACGCCCGCAGGAACGGGATGTTCGTGGTCACGCCCAGCAGCACCATCCGACCCAACGCGGCGTCCAGCCGCCGCAACGCCTCCTCGCGCGTGGCACCGTGCGCGATCACCTTGGCCAGCATCGGGTCGTAGTCGCTGCCGACCGTCAACCCGACCCGCAACGCCGAGTCCACCCGCACGTCCGACGGCTCGTGCAGCGCCAGCACCGTGCCGCCGGTCGGCAGGAACCCGCGTGCCGGGTCCTCCGCGTACACCCGGGCCTCCACGGCGTGCCCGGTCAGCTCCACCGAGGCGAACCCCAGGGGCTCCCCCGAAGCCACCCGCAACTGCCACTCCACCAGGTCGACGCCGGTCACGAGCTCCGTGACCGGGTGCTCGACCTGGAGCCGGGTGTTCATCTCCATGAAGAAGTAGTCGCCGGACGCGCCGTCCACGATGAACTCGACCGTGCCCGCGCCGACGTACCCGACCGACCGGGCCGCCTCCACCGCCGCCGTGCCCATGGCGTCCCGCATCTCCGGCGTGACCAGCGGTGACGGCGCCTCCTCGATGATCTTCTGGTGCCGCCGCTGCAGGCTGCACTCGCGTTCGCCGAGGTGCACCACCCCGCCGTGCGCGTCGGCCAGCACCTGGATCTCGATGTGCCGCGGGTTGCCGATGAACCGCTCGATCAGCAACGCGTCGTCGCCGAACGACCCGCGCGCCTCGCGCCGGGCCGACTCGATCGCCTCACGCAGCCCGCCCTCGGACTCCACCAGCCGCATGCCCTTGCCACCACCACCGGCGGACGGCTTGAGCAGCACCGGGAACCCGATCTCGGCCGCCGCGGCGACCAGGTCGTCGTCGGTCATCCCGACCTCGGTCCGCCCCGGCACCACCGGCACGCCCGCCGCCGCCACGGTCAGCTTGGCGCGGATCTTGTCGCCCATCGCCTCGATCGCGTCGGCGGGCGGCCCGATGAACACCAGCCCGGCCTTCTCGCACGCCCGCGCGAACTCCGCGTTCTCGGCGAGGAACCCGTACCCGGGGTGCACGGCCTGCGCGCCCGAAGCCAGCGCGGCCTCGATGATGCGCTCCACCGACAGGTAGCTCTCGCGCGCCGACGCGGGCCCGATCCGCACCGCCTCGTCGGCCAGTCGCACGTGCAGCGCGTCGGCGTCCGCGTCGCTGTAGACAGCCACCGACCGGATCCCGAACCGCCGCAACGCGCGGATGACCCGTACCGCGATCTCGCCCCGGTTGGCGATCAGGACCACGTCGAACATGCCCATCACATCCTGAAGACGCCGTAGGAAACCGGCTCGATCGGGGCGTTGGCCGCCGTGGACAACGCAAGGCCCAGCACCATCCGCGTGTCGAGGGGGTCGATCACGCCGTCGTCCCACAGCCGTGCCGTGGAGTAGTACGGGTTGCCCTGGTCCTCGTACTGCTGTCGGATCGGCGCCTTGAACGCCTCTTCCTCTTCGGCCGACCACGCGTCGCCGAGCTGGTCGCGCCGCACCGTCGCCAGCACGGACGCCGCCTGCTCGCCGCCCATCACCGAGATCCGCGCGTTGGGCCACATCCACAGGAACCGGGGCGAGTAGGCCCGCCCGCACATCGAGTAGTTGCCCGCGCCGAACGACCCGCCGATGACCACGGTGAACTTCGGCACCCGCGCGCACGCCACCGCCGTCACCATCTTGGCGCCGTGCTTGGCGATGCCCGCCGCCTCGTACTCGCGGCCCACCATGAACCCGCTGATGTTCTGCAGGAACACCAGCGGCACGGACCGCTGGTCGCACAGCTGGATGAAGTGCGCGCCCTTCAACGCCGACTCGCCGAACAGCACGCCGTTGTTGGCGACGATGCCGACCGGGTGGCCGTGGATGCGGGCGAACCCCGTCACCAGCGTGGCGCCGTACTCCTTCTTGAACTCCTGGAACCGGCTGCCGTCCACGATCCGGGCGATGACCTCGCGCACGTCGTAGGGCGTGCGGCTGTCCGTGGGCACCACGCCGTACAGCTCGGCGGGGTCGACGGCGGGCTCGACGGTCGGCTCCACCTGCCACGGCCGGGGCGTGCGCGGACCCAGCGTGCCGACGATCGAGCGCACGATCCGCAACGCGTGCGCGTCGTCCTCGGCCAGGTGGTCGGTGACGCCGGACGTGCGCGAGTGCAGCTCGCCGCCGCCCAGCTCCTCGGCCGTGACGACCTCACCGGTCGCGGCCTTCACCAGCGGCGGGCCGCCGAGGAAGATCGTGCCCTGGCCGCGCACGATCACCGCCTCGTCGGACATCGCGGGCACGTACGCGCCGCCGGCCGTGCACGAGCCGAGCACGGCGGCGATCTGCGGGATGCCGCGGGCGGACATGGTGGCCTGGTTGAAGAAGATCCGGCCGAAGTGCTCGCGGTCCGGGAAGACCTCGTCCTGCCGGGGCAGGAACGCGCCGCCGGAGTCCACCAGGTAGACGCACGGCAGGTTGTTCTGCAACGCCACCTCTTGGGCGCGCAGGTGCTTCTTCACCGTCAGCGGGTAGTAGGTGCCGCCCTTGACGGTGGCGTCGTTGGCGACGACCACGACCTCGCGGCCGGATACGCGGCCGACACCCGTGATGACGCCCGCGGCGGGTGCTTCGTCGCCGTACATGCCGTTCGCGGCGAGCGGCGAGAGTTCGAGGAACGGCGATCCGGGGTCGAGCAGCGCGTCGACCCGGTCGCGGGGCAGCAGCTTGCCGCGCTCGACGTGCCGCGTGCGGGCCTTCTCCGGACCGCCGAGGGCGGCTTGGCGGAGCTTGGCGCGCAGGTCGTGCACGAGTCGCGCGTGTTCGTCGTGGTAGCGCCGGAAGGCGTCGGCCGACTTGTCGGCCGTGCTGCGCAGCACCGGGGCGTCCATCGGGCTCCTCGCGGTTAGCCGTCGTTAACCTGAGGAGATGTTAGCGCTTGTTAACGCCGGTTCACAAGCCGGAGGGGGCCGCGGCCGCGACCCCCTCCGGAGTGGTTCGGTGACGAGCTCAGCCGGTGACGGCCGTGAGCTGCGGCAGGTAGCCGAGGCGCTGGCCGTTGCGGTTGGGGTGGTAGGACTCCTCCACCGGCCAGGACAGGCTGTTCAGCCACCAGTCCGCCGAGCAGATCTCGTGCCCGGTGAACGCCGTGCGCAGGTCGCGGTAGGCGAACGCCTTCGCGCCCGCCCGGGCGGAGATGACCTGGTGCAGGGTGTCGGCGGCGGAGTTGATCGCGGCGCGCTTGGTGTCGCTCAGGCCGACCGAGCAGCTGCCCGGCACCTTGTAGAGGCGCGGGTAGCCGAGGACGACGACCGTGGCGGACGGCGCACGGGTGCGGATCTGGGTGTAGACGTTGTCCAGCAGGCCGGGCAGGGTGCCGGTGGCGTAGGCCTTGGCCTGGTTGACCCGGTTGACGCAGGTCGAGTCGGAGCCGAACGTGCAGGTGGTGATCACGTCCGTGAAGCCGGCGTCGTTCCCACCGATCGAGATGCTGACCAGGGAGGTCGTCGCGGTCACGGCGCTGATCTGGTTGGCCAGCACGTCACCGGTCTTGGCGCCGGAGCAGGCCACGAACTTGAACGACGCGGGCGCGTGCGAGGCCGCCCAGAGGGCCGGGTAGCTGTACTGGCTGCGCTTGCAGCTGCCGGAGTCGCTGTAGTACGAGCCGGTGCCCGTTCCGGACGAGTAAGAGTCGCCGAGCGCGACGTAGTTGGCGCCGGCGGCTTGGGCCGGCACGACGAGCGCCAGCGTGGCGACGAGTGCCAGCGCCGCGCTGGACAGGGTTCGGACAAGGCGCATCGGAGCCTCCCGGAGGGAAACAACGCAGGGTGTGATGCGGAGCACAACAAGAGTTACCAGCAAGTAGTCCTATATAAAAAGAGTGGGTCAAGAGTTAACTACGCGTTTCGGCCGCCGGTCGGTGATCGTTTCCCGACGGTCAGGTTAACGCCCGTTTACGTGGACTGGGCTGGGCGTTTAAGATGGGCGGCGTGTCAGCCGAGCCAGCGAAGCAAACCCGCCGGGACCAGATCCTGGCCGCCGCCGCCGAACTGTTCGCCCGGCACGGCTTCCACGGCGTCGGCATCGACGACATCGGTGCTGCGGTGGGGATTTCCGGGCCGGCGCTGTACCGGCACTTCCGCAGCAAGGACGCGATGCTGGGCGAGATGCTGACGTCCATCAGCGAGCGCCTGCTGGACGGCGGGCTCAACCGGGTGGCCGCTTCGGGCGATCCGGCGCGGGCACTTCGGGAATTGATCCGCTGGCACGTCGACTTCGCGTTGGACGACCCGGCGTTGATCACCGTGCAGATCCGCAACCTGGCGAACCTGACCGACCCGGACCGGCGGCGGGTGCGAGCGCTCCAGCGGCGTTACGTCGAGGTGTGGGTGGAGACGATCCGCAAGACGTCACCGGAAGTGGACGAGCCCACCGCCCGTGCCGCGGCGCACGCCGTGTTCGGGCTGATCAACTCCACGCCGCACAGCGCCCACCTGGACCGCGACCAGATGGCGGCGTTGCTCTCGCAGATGGCGCTGGCGTCGCTGTCGGGGGCGCTGCCCGTGCCGGGTCGGGTGTCCTGAGCGTTGAACTCGGGTGCTCCGAACGTAGGACACGCGCGACGCGAACGTAGGACACGCGCGTTCTGAACGTAGGACACGTGTGGTGTGAAGGTTGGACTCTCGCGTCCTGAACGTTGGACTCTCGCGTACGCTGAGCTGCCAATGGGTGACGTGGCGGTGAACACCACCGGGGGGTGGCCGGGGCTCCGGTTGCTCGCCCGCCTGCCCGCCTGGTTCAGGTTCGTGCTGGTGGCGCTCGCCGTGTTCGCGTGCGGTGTGATCGCCTCCAGGCCGGCCGGTGCGACGGACACCTCGCCGCTGAGTGGCGACATCGCGACGGCGGCCAAGGCGGTCGAGGCCATGGCCCACCCGTCGACGGCGAACCCGCTGGTCGAGTTCCCGGCGGACTTCAACGAGGTGGTGAACCGCAGGCCCGTGGTCGTCACGGCGGCGGACGGCACCACGCGGGCCATCGACCCCAACGGCGGGTGTTCCGGGCCCGCGGGCGACACCGAGTGGGACTTCGGCACCGGCTGCAAGGCGCACGACCTCGGCTACGACCTGCTCCGCTACGCCGAGCACAAGGGCCGCCCGCTCGGCCAGGACGCCCGCAAGTCCCTCGACGCCCGCCTCGCCCGCGACATGCACGCCCAGTGCGACGTCAACCCGCGCGGGCACGCCATCCGCTGCCACGCCACCGCGCAGCTCTACGCGGCGGGCCTGGAGTTCAACTCGTGGCGGCAGCGCTGGGGACCGCCCGGGCACGAGCCCGTGCTCGCCTGGGGCTTCGGCAGCGCCGTCGTGGTGTTCCTGCTGCTCGCCCGCCTGCCCCGCAAGAAGGAACCCGACGACCCCGTCGACGCCCCGCTGCCGCGGGCCACCGACGACCGTTACGCCACGTTCCTGCGGCTGAGCGCGCTCGCGTTGGTGGTCATCGGCCAGTCCTTGATCACCGTCCTGCACTGGGCGGGCGTGAGCGCGAACTGGCTGTGGCTGCTCACCTGGGTGTTGCAGGCGATCCCCGTCTTCTACTTCGCGGGCGGCCACGCCAACCTCGCCGGCTGGCACGCCGTCCAGGCCGACCACGGCGGCTACGGCCGCTACCTGGCCGCCCGCATCTCCTGGCTGCTGCGCCCCGTGCTGGCGTTCGTGCTGGCCTGGCTGGTCCTCCCGCTGCCGCTCGAACTGCTCGACGTGGACAAGTCCCGGGTGGAGATGTTCGGCAGGCTCATCGCGCACCCGCTGTGGTTCCTCGGCCTGTACGTGGTCGCGGTCGCCGCCACCCCGGTCATGGCCTGGCTGCACCGCCACGCCCGGCTGGTCACGCCGGTGGCGCTGGTCGCCGCCATGATCCTGGTCGACCTGGCCCGCATCGGCTTCGCCTGGCGCACCGGCGGCTACCTGAACCTGGTGCTCGGCGCGCTGCTGTTGCAGCAGCTGGGCTTCTACTACGCCGACGGCAGCCTGCACCGCGTCTCGCGCAAGGTGCTCGGCGCCCTCGGTCTGGCCGCCGTGCCCGCGTTGCTCGCGCTGATCACGTTCGGCGGGTACCCGCGCACGATGATGCCGCTGCCCGGCGAGGGCAGCTCGAACCTCAGCCCGCCCACCGTGTGCCTGCTCGTGCTCGGCCTGGCCCAGATCTGCCTGGTGCTGCTGCTCAAGCCCCGCGTCACGGCCTGGCTCGCGGACGGGTACCCGTGGCGGGTCGTCGAGTTCGCCCGCACCGCGCCGATGACGGTCTACCTCGGCTACCTGACCGTGCTCGCGGCCGTGGTCGGCGTCCTGGGCCTGCTGGACTCACCGGCCGCGTTCGACTGGGTCGCCACCAAACCGCGCTGGCTGGCCGTGCTGGTGCTGCTGCTCCTGCCGCTCGTGCTGCTGTTCCACCGCTTCGAGCGCAACGCCGCGCTCAGCCCCAGCCGCACCCGGGAGACCCACCGCACCCGGCTCGCCGTCACGCTCGGCGCCGGTTACGGCGTGCTGGGCGTCCTCGGGTTCGTGGTGACCGGGTTCGCGGGTGCCGCGGGCACCCTGGTCGTGTTCCAGGTCGACCCGCTGCAGAACCTCATCCACCTGCTGCTCGGCTGGTACCTGCTGCACACCGCGCACGCCGGCACGTGCCACGGCCGCCGTCCCTGGCTGCTCACCGCGCTGGCCTGCGTCCCGCCGCTGCTCGCGCTGGAGCCGACCGTCGCGATGGTCGTCCTGCACGGCGGGACGATCGCCGCGGCCCTGCTCGCGGCGGTACCGAAGCAGCACCAGGCACACCCCGGTGAACACCGGCAGCCACGTCCCGCGCTCCAGCACCCATAGCGCGTCCGAAGGCGGCGTGTGCAGGCCCCGCAACGGGCCGAACACCGCACCGACCAACGTCACCACCAGCAACGCGCTCTGGTGCACCAGGAAGATCGGCAACGCCCGCGCGTTCAGCGCACGGGCCCGGAACGACGGCCGGACCAGCAGCACCAGCCCCACCTGCGCCACCGCCAACGCCAAGGCGGCCGGCGACGGCGGCGACAGGTTCGACTCCGCCGCGCCCGGGACGCCCACCGCGCTGGCCGGGTAACCGGCGTGCAGCAGCAGCGCGAACACCACCCCGCCGGTCACCAGCAGCACCGCACCCCACGAACGGTGCTGTCCGATTCGGGCGTGCCCGTGCCGGGCCACGAGCACGCCCACCTGCCACGGCACCCACCACACCGCGACCACGTTCACCCAGCCGAGGTCCGACGCCACCAGCACGACCGGGATCACCACACCCCACCAGCCCAACCGCCGCAGCACCGGCGTGCACGCCAACAGCACGACGTACACGCCCAGGAACCACAACGGCGTGACCACGAGGTAACCGACCGTCCACACCGTCTGCTGCGGCAACCCACGCAGTGACAGTCCAAGGAGGACCGCAGCCCACGCACCGAGCAGCACCGCCACCGGGAGCACGAGCTTTCGCGCCCGCGACCACCACGGCGTGCCCGACCGCGCCGCGCCGAACCCGCCGGTGAAGAAGAACAGCCCCAGCGTCTGCAGCACCCAGCTCACCGGGGCCAGCTCCGGCATCCACCGCAACGGGCTGTCCACCACCAACCCGTCACCCGTCAGCACCACGGCCGTCACCAGCCAGTGCCCCAGCACCACCCCGACGACGGCGATCGCCCGCGTCGCGTCGATCACCGGGTCCCGGTGCGTCACGGTGCCTCCCCCACCGCGATCCGGGCCAGGGCGCGCAGCGACGGCGTGCCCTCCCGGAAGTACTCGTCGTGCTCGACGTCGCCCGCGTCGAACACCCGCGCCCCGAACGCCGGGTCGACCGGGTCCACCCCGTGCCCCAGGTCGCCGAGCCGCACCGACGGCACCCACCGCGTCCAGTCGCGGCCACCGCGCGCCGCCCACACCCGCGCGCCGGACGTCACCGCGTCCACCCGCACGCCGGGCGACCCGAGGAACACCACGTCGTCCACGCGCGGCTGGGCCAGCGCGCACACCACCGACCCGTAGCTGTGGCACAGCAGGTGCACGTGCCCCGGCAACGTGCGCACGTACTCGTCCAGCGCGACCGCGCCCGCCCGCGCCAGCCGACCGCCCGCCGCGTCCACCCCGAGCCCGGACGGCGTCCGGTAGCCCAGCCAGGCGACCACCGCCACGTCGTCCCGCCCGACCGACGCGTGCAGGTGGCGCGCCATCCGCCCGACCGTGGCACCGAACCGCGGACCGTCCACATCGGACCCCGGCACGACGACCGCGACGTGCGCGGCACGGGCCAGGTCGCCGTGCACCTCGACCCGGGGCGTGAACGGGGGCGGGTCGCCACCACCCGGCGTGGCCAGCACCAGCAGCGCGGCCACCATTGCGATCTTCTGCATGCCGTCGAAGCTAGGAAGACCACGCCCCTCGGATCGTCACACCGCGGTGCCGATCCGAAGGCCCTACCCCGGTACCACGAGACCGGACTCGTAGGCCGCGATCACGGCCTGCGCCCGGTCTCTCAGGCCGAGCTTCATCAGCACCCGGCTCACGTGCGTCTTCACCGTCTGCTCGGCCAGCACCAGGTGCGCGGCGATCTCGCCGTTCGACAGGCCCTGCGCGATCAGCCTCAGCACTTCGGTCTCCCGCTCGGTCAACGCGCCCAGCGCGGCGGGTTTGACCACCCGCACCGGCTGCGCCTTCACGAAGTCCTCGATGAGCCGCTTGGTCACCGACGGCGCCAGCAACGCGTCACCGCGCGCGACCACCCGAACGGCGGCCAGCAGCTCGCTCGCGGGCGCGTGCTTGAGCAGGAACCCGCTCGCACCGGCCCGCAACGCCTCGTAGACGTAGTCGTCCAGGTCGAACGTGGTCAGCACGAGCACCTTGACCGGGTCGGCGGCCAGCAGCCGGGTCGCGGTCAGCCCGTCCATCTCGGGCATCCGCACGTCCATCAGCACCACGTCCGGCCGCAACCGGCGCACCTCGCCGACCGCGGCCACGCCGTCACCGGCCGACCCGACCACGCTGATGTCCGGCTGGGCGTCCAGCAGCGCGGAGAACCCCTCGCGCACCATCTCCTGGTCGTCCGCCACCAGCACCCGGATCACCGCCACACCCCCGTCACTGCGCCACCGGGATCTCGGCGCGCACCTCGAACCCCCCGTCCGCGGTCGGCGCGGCGGTCAGCGAACCGCCGTGCACCGCCACCCGTTCCCGCATGCCCGCGAGCCCGTGCCCGCCACCACCACCCAGCGACGGCCCACCGGCTGTGTTCCGCACGACGACCCGCAGCCGCTCGTCCACCAGCTCGACGGTCACCGACGTGGTCGAGCCCGGCGCGTGGCGGCCCGCGTTGGTCAACGCCTCCTGCACGATCCGGTACGCGGTCAGCCCGACCGCCTCCGGCACCTCGGCCTCGCTGACGGACGCGTCCGCGTGCAGCGACCGGATGTCGGCCAGCCCCGGCTGCGGCGCCCGGTCGGCGCGCTGGCCCGACGCCCGCAGCACGCCGAGCAGCTGCTGCATGTCCGTGATCGCGGCCCGGGCCGCCGCGCCCAGCTCGGCGAACTCCCGCTTGCCCGCCTCGGGCAGGTCGGTGATCCGGTAGGGCGCGGTCTCGCACCGGACCACCACCAGCGACATGTGGTGCGCGACCACGTCGTGCATCTCGCGGGCGATCCGGGCGCGTTCGAGCAGCGCCGCCTTCTCGTCCCGCTCGGCGTGGAACCGCTGCTCGGCCCGCCCGCGCGCGCCGAACGCGTACCCGACGAGGAGCACCAGGAGCAGGAAGCCGACGGCGGGCAGGGTGGCGGCCGGCTCGGCCAGCGCGGACAGCACCCCGGACGTGATCAACGCCACGAGCAGCACGACCCGGCCGCGGTGCACGGCCGCGACCGCCAGCAGCACCACCGGGTACCACCACCACTGCCAGCTGCCCAGGGGCGAGGGTTCGGAGGGCACCAGCAGCCGCATGGCCACCAGCCCGGCCGTGGCCAGCCGCCAGGCGACGAGCGTGGAGCGCAACGTCAGGGCGGTGCTGCCGGCGACGATGGCGAACAGCAGCGGCCACCAGCCGTCCGGCTCCTCCCGCGAGACGTAGTCCGAGCTCACCCCGAGGGCCATGATCAGGCCGTGGAGCAGCACCAACCCCAGCAGCGGGCGGCGGAAGCGGACACCGTCGAAGATCCGCGAGCGGTCGCGGAACAGCACGACCTGGAGCAGGGTGCGGATCACGACCCCGATGCTAGGCGGCGGGCCCGCGCCGCACATGAGCCCGAGGGCTGTCATACCCCGGTACTACGCGCGCGAAACCACGCCCATACCCGACTGGCCACGCCCCGGACAAGCCGTTGCGGCGGGCGAACACCACCGGGTAGGCAATATGCAGAGCTGTGCGCCCCTACTCCGTGTTGGAAGATGGCTGAATGCACCCGCAGCAAGATCCGGATCGCTGGTCGCGGCTCCAGGCCGTGGCCGGTGAGGCCCTGACCGCAGCCAAGGTCGGGGAGGACGCTGTCGCGGTCGACCTGGTCACCGGGTACCTCAGCGGCTCGCCCGAGGGCAACGAGGAGATCCGGGAGCTGGTCCTCCTGCTGTTCTCCGAGTGCAGCGCCATGGTCGCCGCCCTCGGCTCGGGCGGTGCGACACCGGTCAAGATGCAGGTCTTCGACGAGGACGGGCAGGAGGTGCCGATCGACGACGCCGACCCGCCCGTGCGCACCGCGATCCGCACGCTGCTCGCCGAGGTGCACGGCGACGAGGAGGCCGCGGCCGAGCAGATCGAGATCGCGCTGGCCAACGGGCAGCCGCAGGAGCTGGCCACGGTGGTGCTGCAAGCACTGCGGTGGACGGTGAAGCTGGCCGTCGAGTGCGCGATGCGCGACCTGCCCGTGTCGCCGTGGATCGCCACCGCCCTGGACGAATAGTCCCGTTCGCCCGTTTCCCCGCGCCGTCGTGCCGGGCGAACCGTGAAGACCCTTGCCTCTGATTTGGTCTAGACCACGCTCCGAGGTGGGCGCGATGGGGCAGCGGCTTCGAGGCCAAGTCCACCGTCGCCAACGGCGGCCCGGCCGCCATCACCTCGTGGCGCATCGGGTTCGACCTGCCCGCGGGCACCTCGCTCGGGTCGTACCGGGACGCACTTGTCACCCGAACGGGTGGTCATTACACCGACGAGTTCGAGAACGTCGCCGTGCGGGACCGGATCCTGGAGGCCCTGAAGATCGTCACCGCGGCGGGTGCGACGGCCAGGTGTCGTCCACGTGCAGCGGCATCCCGCAGGCCGACTGGTAGTTCACCCGCATCACCGCCGGTTTCTAGTCGAGCAGCTCGGTCACCAGCTTCGACACCTGGTCGACCTCGATGAGGAACGCGTCGTGGCCGTAGGGCGAGGTCACCACGCGCAGGTCGCCGGCGCCGGGCACGGCGTCGGCGATCTCGGCCTGCTGCCGCAGCGGGTACATCCGGTCGGTGTCGATCCCGGCCACGACGGTGCGGGCCGTGACGCGGCGCAGCGCGGCCCGCACACCGCCCCGGCCGCGTCCCACGTCGTGGCCGTTCATCGCCTCGGTCAGGGTGACGTAGCTGGCCGGGTCGAACCGGCGGACCAGCTTGGCCGCGTGGTGGTCGAGGTAGGACTCCACCTGGTACCGGCCGTCCTCGCGCACCTCGCGGCCGAACCGGGCGGCCAGCTCGGCCTCGCCGCGGTAGCCGATCTGCGCGATCCGGCGTGCCACCCCGAGGCCGCCGACCGGGTCGAGCCGGATGGCGTGCAGCTGGGCGGACGCCGACGCGATGTGGTCGGCCGTGGACGCCGCGGGCGTGGCCAGCACGAGCAGGGCGCGCACGCGGTCCGGCACGGACACCGCCCACTCCAGCGCCCGCATCCCGCCCATCGAGCCGCCCAGCACGGCGGCCCACGCGTCGATGCCGAGCGCGTCGGCCAGCAGCACCTCGGCCGCCACCTGCATGCGCACCGTGATCTTCGGGAACCGCGCGCCCCACGGCTCGCCGTCCGGCGCGGTCGCCCACGGCCCCGTGGTGCCCTGGCAGCCGCCCAGCACGTTCGGCGCGACCACGAACCAGCGCGCCGGGTCCAACGCGCGTCCCGGCCCGACCAGCCCGTCCCACCAGCCCGGCGTCGGGTGCCCCGGCTCGGCCGGGCCCGCCACGTGGCTGTCGCCGGTCAGCGCGTGCAGCACCAGCACCGCGTTCGACCGGTCGGCGTTCGGCTCACCCCACGTCTCGTAGGCGATCGACAGCCCCGGCAGACCCGGCAGCGCGCCGCGGACCCACCGGCGTCGCCCGTTCGGGTCCCCCTCCCGCCACCCGCCGGCGGCGGGAGGGGTCTTCCCGGAGGTGGACTCGCGGCTCACAGCACCGACTTGGCGGCGCGGAAGCCCGCCTCGAGGTCGGCTACGAGGTCCTCCACGCCCTCGATGCCCACCGACAGCCGCACCAGGCCGGGCGCGACGCCGGAGACGAGCTGCTGCTCGGGCGTGAGCTGGCTGTGCGTGGTGCTGGCCGGGTGCACGATGAGGCTGCGCACGTCACCGATGTTCACCAGCTGGCTGAACAGCTCCACGCCGTCCACGAACGCACGGCCCGCCGCCACCCCGCCGCGCAGCTCGAACGACACCACGCCACCCGCACCCTTGGGCAGGTACTTGCGCGCCAGGCCGTGCCACGGGCTCGACGGCAGGCCCGCGTAGTGCACCTTCTCGACCTCGTCGCGCGCCTCCAGCCACCGGGCCAGCTCCAGCGCGTTCGCCGAGTGCTTGTCGATGCGCAGCGACAGCGTCTCGATGCCCTGCAGCACCAGGAAGCTGGTCAGCGGCGCGATGGCGGCTCCGGTGTCGCGCAGGCCCTGCACCCGCAGCTTCGCGGCGAACGCGCCGTGCCCGAGCGCGGGCCAGTACCGGAGACCGTGGTAGCTGGGGTCGGGCTCGGTGAAGTCCGGGAACTTCACCGCGTCGGAGAACTCGAACGTGCCGCCGTCCACGACCACGCCCGCGACCGCGGTGCCGTGCCCGCCCAGGTACTTCGTGGCCGAGTGGACCACGATGTCCGCGCCGTGCTCGATCGGCCGCAGCAGGTACGGCGTGGGTACGGTGTTGTCCACCACCAGCGGCACGCCCGCCGCGTGCGCCACCTCGGCGACCGCCGCGACGTCGAGCACGTTGCTGCGCGGGTTGGCCAGCGACTCGGCGAAGAACAGCTTGGTGTTCGGCCGGACCGCGGCCCGCCACGCGTCCAGGTCGTCCGGGTCGTCCACGAAGGACACCTCGATGCCGAGCTTGGGCAACGTGTAGTGGAACAGGTTGTACGTGCCGCCGTAGAGCGACGCGCTGGACACCAGGTGGTCACCCGCACGGGCGAGGTTGAGCACGGTGGCGGTCTCGGCGGCCTGTCCCGAGGCGAACGCCACCGCGGCCACGCCGCCCTCCAGCGCGGCGACCCGCTGCTCCAGCACGTCCTGGGTGGGGTTGTTGATGCGGGTGTAGATGTTGCCCGGCTCGGCCAGGCTGAACAGCGCCTCGCCGTGCGCGGAGTCGCGGAACACGAACGAGGTGGTCTGGTAGATCGGGGTGGCACGCGCGCCGGTCGCCGGGTCGGGCGCGGCGCCGGAGTGGACCTGCAAGGTGTCGAAGGACCAGGACATGTTGAGGCTCCTGTGCGGCTCGCGGGGGTTTTCGGGCACGCCGAAGAAGACCGGGCGTGCGGCGGTCGGCGAGGTGGGTCAGGAGCGGCGACAGGCCATGCTGGTGACGCGCACGTAGTCCACGTGCCGACGGGTCACGAGCGGGATCATGCCGCCGAAGCTAGCGCTGCGTGACGGTCCGCGACAGGGCGTCCATGTCGTGGGACGCTTAGGGTTCCGGTCATGCGCACCGCACTGATCGGCTACGGGCTCGGCGGAGCCGCCTTCCACGCACCGTTCCTGTCCACTACGCCCGGCTTGGCGCTGACCGCGGTCGTCACCGGGAACCCGGAGCGGCAGGCCGCGGTGGCGTCCCGGTACCCGTCCGCGGAGTTGATCTCGTCGGTCGACGAGGTGTGGCGGCGGGCCGACGAGTTCGACCTGGTCGTGGTGACCACGCCGAACCGGTTGCACGCCGCGCACGCCCGTGCCGCGTTGGAGCACGGGCTGAACGCCGTGGTGGACAAGCCGTTCGCGTCGTCGGCGGCGCAGGCGCGCGAGTTGGCGGAGCTGGCGGCGGCACGCGGGCTGCTGCTGGCGCCGTTCCACAACCGGCGCTGGGACGGCGACTTCCGCACCGTGGCGCGGCTGGTCGGCGAGGGCGCGCTGGGGCGGGTGCACCGGTTCGAGTCGCGGTTCGAGCGGTGGCGGCCGGAGGTGAAGGAGGGGTGGAAGGAGTCCGGCGACCCGGCCGACCTGGGCAGCATCGTGTTCGACCTGGGCACGCACCTGGTCGACCAGGCGGTGGCGTTGTTCGGGCGTCCGACGAGCGTGTTCGCGGAGGTGCGGACGTTGCGGGAGGGTGCCCGGGCGCACGACGACGCGTTCCTCGCGCTGACCCACCCTTCCGGTGCGGTGTCGCACCTGTGGGCGTCGGCGTTGGTGGCGTCGCTGGGGCCGCGGTTCCGGGTGCTGGGCGACCGGTCGGCGTACGTGAAGCACGGGATGGACCCGCAGGAGGAGGCGTTGAAGGCGGGCGTGGTGCCGGGTGGCTCCGGGTGGGGAGAGGAGCCGCCCGAGCAGTGGGGCGTGCTGGGCACCGAGCCCGTGCGCACGTCGCCGGGCGCGTACCAGGACTTCTACGCGGCCGTCGCCGCAGGTCAGGCGCCCGTTCCGGTGGCTGACGCGGTGACCGGGCTGGAGGTGGTCGAGGCGGCTTTCACGTCCGCGCGGACCGGCACGGTTGTCTCTCTGGGATAATTTCTTGCCAGACGTATCTCTTACTGCCTAAGATATTTGCCATGGCAGACGAACACGTGCAGGTACTGGTGGTGGGGGCGGGACTCGCCGGGTTGTCCGCGGCGTTGTTCCTGGCGCAGCAGGGCATCGAGGTGCTCGCCGTCTCGAAGCACCGGGGGACGTCGCCGCACCCCAAGGCGACCGGGCAGACGCACCGGACGATGGAACTGCTGCGCCGGGCCGGGGTCGCGGACGAGGTGCTGGCAGGCGGTGCGGGGCTCGACGGCGGCCTGGTGATCAAGATCGCGGAGAGCCTGCGCGGACGGGTGTTTCACACGATCGTGCAAGAGGACCACGAGTGGGACGCGTCGCTGAGCCCCGAGCGACCCGGGATGGCGAGCCAGGACCACGTCGAGCCGGTGCTGCTGCGGAGGGCGCGTGAACTGGGCGCGCAGGTGGTGTTCGAGACCGAGCTCGTGTCGTTGGCGCAGGACGACGACGGGGTGACGGCCCGGCTCCGGTCAGCGGGCGGTGAGCGGACCGTTCGGGCCGAGTACGTGATCGGGGCGGACGGGCACCGGGGCGTGGTGCGGTCGTTCGCGGGGATCGGGCGGCGGGGCCACGGGCCGTTGTCGCACCACGTCGGGGTGGTGTTCGACGCGGACCTGTCGGCACGCATCGCGTCCGACAAGCTGACGTTGTTCTACCTGCGGAACCCGGCGTTCACGGGCGCTTTCGTGGCGACGAACACCGAGCGGCGCAACGTGCTCACGATCGAGTACGACCCGGCGCGCGAGTCGGTGGCGGACTACCCGCTCCGGCGGTGCGCGGAGTTGGTGCGGATCGCGACGGACGCGCCGGACCTGGAGCCGGAGATCGTGGAGGTCACGGCGTGGGAGATGGGCGCGTGGCTGAGCGACCGGTTCCGGGCCGGGCGGGTGTTCCTGGCCGGTGACGCGGCGAAGGTGACGCCGCCGACCGGGGGCCTCGGCGGCAACACGGCGATCGGTGACGGGTTCGACCTCGCGTGGAAGCTGGCCGAGGTGCTCAAGGGCGAGGCGGGTGAGGGGCTGCTGGACAGCTACGAGGCCGAACGCCGGCCGTACGCACAGCTCGTGGTGGACGGGTCTTACGCCAACTACGTGCAGCGGTTCGCACCGCACCTGGCGGGCCCCGACGTGCCCGACGAGGTCGACCACCTGCACCTGACCCTGGGCTACCGCTGCCGTTCGAGCGCGGTGCTGATCGAGGACACCGACCCGGCGCCGATGGAGAACCCGGCCGACCCGACCGGCCGTCCGGGCTTCCGCGCGCCGCACGTCGTGGTGGACCACGACGGCACCCAAAAGTCCACTTTGGACCTGTTCACCACCTGGACCCTGCTGACCCTCAACCCGGCGTGGCGCGTCCCCACCCCGGGCCTCGACATCCCCACCATCACCGACCCGACCGACACCCTGGCCAAGCGTTACGGCATCGGCCCGACCGGCGCCACCCTGGTCCGCCCAGACGGCGTCATCGCCTGGCGCACCACCACCTCCCCGACCCCCACCTCCACCATCCCCCTCCCCGCCCTGAAATCCCTCTGACCCCGCGCGAGTCGAACACTCAGGTCCCGCGTGTCCCACGTTCGCGTCCACCGTGTCCTACGTTCAGAACACCCGAGTTGAACACTCAGAACACGGCCCGCCGTCCCGAGTGTTCAACTCGGGGTACCGGAACGTAGGACACGCGCGTTCCGAACGTGGGACACGCGGGACCTGGAGGTTCGACTCGCGGTCAGGGGTGGCGGCGGAGGGTTTCGCCGATGGCGAGCAGGGAGAGGGCGCTGATCAGGGCGCCCACGATCAGGTAGAGGGAGATCGGCCACGAGTCGTGGGTCGGGGTGGCGGTCAGCAGCCACGTCGCGACCACCGGGGACAGGCCGCCGCCCAGCACGGCGCCGAGCTGGTAGCTCAGGGAGACGCCGCTGTAGCGGACGCGGGTGCCGAACAGCTCGGCGTAGTAGGCGGGCATCGGCCCGAACACCGCCGCCGACCCGGCGAACGCCAGCACCATCGCCAGCACCACCAGCCCCGGCGACCGCGTCTCCAGCAGCCAGAACAACGGGAACGCGAACACGCCCAGGAACGCCGCACCGCCGAGCATCACCGGCAACCGTCCCACCCGGTCGGACAGCCGCGCGAACACCAGGATCGCCACCGCCTGCGCGAACGCCCCGATCAACCCCGCGTTCAACAACGTGCCCCGCGCCATCCCGAGCTCACGCGTCCCGTACGACACCGCGAACGTCGCCACCACGAAGATGAACATGTTGAACCCGAGGTTCACCCCCGCGCCCAGCACCACCTTCCGCCACGACTGCCGCAGCACGACCGCCACCGGCAGGCGCACCGTCCCGACAGCCGACCGCGCGTCGCGGAACGCCGGGCTCTCCTCCACCGACAGCCGCACGTACAGCCCGACACCCACCAGCACCAGGCTGAACAGGAACGGCACCCGCCAGCCCCAGGTCAGGAACGCGTCACCGGACACCGCGGTCGACGCCGCCATCGCACCGTTGGCCAGCAGCAGCCCGAGGGGCGATCCGAGGAACGTCCAGCTGCCGTACCACCCGGTCCGCCCGACCGGCGCGTGCTCGACCGCCATCAACGTCGCGCCACCCTGCTCGCCGCCCAGGAAGAACCCCTGCACCACCCGCAGCAGCACCAGCAGCAACGGCGCGGCCAACCCGATCGAGGAGTACGTCGGCAGCAGCCCGATCGCCGCCGTGCACAAGCCGGTCGCGGTCAGCGTCAGCACCAGCATCGGCCGCCGCCCGATCCGGTCGCCGAAGTGGCCGATCACCACCCCGCCCAGCGGCCGGGCCAGGAACCCCGCGCCGAACGTGGCGAACGCCAGCAGCGTGCCGATGCGCGGGTCGAAGGACGGGAAGAACAGCTTGTCGAACACCAGCGCCGCCGCGGTGCCGTAGAGCAGGAAGTCGTACAACTCCACGGCGTTGCCCGCGCTGCTGGCCAGCGCCACCCTGCGCACCTCGGAAGCCATTCACCCACCCTGGCCCGCGCGGGCACGCCGCCGACCTCGACAGTGATCCACCTCACACCACCGCGCGCTTACCGGCGAGTAGCGCGACACGCCCCGGCTGATCTTGTCGAAACCACACGATCCGGTGAGATGCCTGGAGTTGAGCGGCAACCGGCGGCCAGTCTGGAGAGCATGGCACCACTCCCCTTCATCGCGGCGATCGCCGCCCTGATTCCCAGCTTCGCCGCTTCCGAGTCGAACTTCGTGCTCAGCGTGCAGCGCGGCGAATCCGTCCAGTTCTCCAACCTGACCTGCGAACCCGCCGGTGGACTGCACCCGAGAGCCCAACAGGCCTGCCTCGCTTTGTCCGATGTGGACGGACAGATCGAGGGGCTGTCGACCGGCGAGGCCCTGTGCACGCTGGAGTACGACCCGGTGCGGGTCACGGCGTCCGGCACGTGGCGCGGCGAGACCCGCGCGTTCGAGGCCGAGTTCCCGAACCCGTGCGTGATGCGGGCCGAAACCGGCCCGGTGTTCGACTTCTGACGCGGCGACGCGAGCGGCAGCACGCCCGTGGAGGGCCCGCGACACCGCCGCCGAAGTCGTGGCCCCTCCACGGGGATCGTGCGGAGGTCCTCGGACCTCTTGGGCGACCGTAGGGAGTCGACGACCTGATCGTCAACACTCTTCACATCCATGAATCGGGGTAACCGGCCACCTCCACCGAGACCGTCACCGGGTGAACCACCCGGCATCAGCCATCCGAGTGATCGGATCTCTGCCCAGGACACGCACCGTCTCAGGTAGACCGTTCTATCCTCCGCGCGAACCGCTTGGGGGAAGACGTATGGGTGATGTCCTGCTGTACACGGTCGGCGTTCCGCTGACGTTCCTGTCCCTGGTGCTCGGCATGGCGCTGGCCGCGCGACGCATCCTCGGCCTGCACGTCGGGCTCATCCGCACCACGCTCGCGTGCATGGTCGGCCTGTCGTCCAGCGAAGCCGCGCTGAGCGCCATGCCGGGCCCGGAAACGACGCCGGCGCTGGCGACCGTGCAGATCGGCATCGCGCTGCTGTTGATGATCGGCCTGCTGACGTTCGCCGAGATCGTGGTGCCGACCGGCTCGATCCCGCCGCCCACCGAGTGGTGGCGCGCCCTGCGCGGGCGGATCTCGCGCGCCCGCCGCTACTCCCGCATCACCGCGATCGCGTTCCGCCACGGCCTCGGCCCGTACCTGCGCGGGCGGGAGCGCACCGACACCCGCCTGGCGAGGTCGCTGCGGTTGGCGCTGGAGGAGGGCGGTGTCACGTTCGTCAAGCTCGGCCAGGTGCTGTCCACGCGGCCGGACCTGCTGCCGCCGGACGTGGTGGACGAGCTGACGCTGCTGCAGGACAAGGTGCCCGCCGCGCCGTGGCCGCAGGTGCGCCAGGTGCTGGTGGACGAGCTGGGCCAGGCGCCGGAGGACGTGTTCGCCGAGTTCGACGAGCGGCCGATCGCCGCCGCGTCCGTCGCCCAGGTGCACCGGGCGCGGCTGAAGTCCGGCGAGGACGTGGTGGTGAAGGTGCAGCGGCCGGCCGTGCGGCGGGTCGCGGAGGGCGACCTGGACATCGTGAACCGGCTCGCGTCGACGTTGCACGACAAGACGCGCTGGGGCAAGGCGATCGGCGTGCGCGACCTGGCCGCCGGGTTCTCCGCCGCGTTGCGCGAGGAGCTGGACTTCCGGGTCGAGGCGCGCAACCTGGCGGCCGTGCGGGCGGCGTCCGACGGTGCCGACGTGGTGCTGCCCGCCGTGCACGAAGACCTCTGCACGTCACGCGTGCTGGTGATGCAGCGGCTGGACGGCGTGCCCGTGCGGTCGGCGTCGTTGGAGTCGGTGGACCGGGACGCGCTGGCCCGCACCCTGCTGGACGTGCTGCTGCGGCAGGTGATGGTCAACGGCGTCTTCCACGCCGACCCGCACCCCGGCAACATCATGCTGCTGGGTGACGGCAGGCTCGGCATGCTCGACTTCGGCTCGGTGGGCCGGATCGACGCGCAGCTGCGGTCCGCGCTGGGGAAGCTGCTGCTGTCCATCGACCACGGCGACCCGGCGGGCCTGCGCGACGCGTTGCTGGAGCTGGTGGCCAGGCCGGACGAGATCGACGAGCAGCAGTTGGAGCGCGCGCTCGGGCAGTTCATGGCACGGCACCTGAGCACCGGCATGCGGCCGGACGTGGAGATGTTCGGCGACCTGTTCAAGCTGGTCTACCGGTATGGGTTGAGCATCCCGCCGGAGATCGCGGCGGTGTTCCGGGCGCTGGCCACGGTGGAGGGCACGCTGGGCGCGCTGTCGCCGGGGTTCAACATCGTGGTCGAGTCGCGGTCGTTCGCGGACAAGCAGTTCAGCGCGCACCTCACGCCCGAGTCGCTGCGGCGCACGGTGACCGAGGAGCTGCACGCGATGCTGCCGATGCTGCGGCGCCTGCCCCGGCGGGCGGACCGGATCTCCAGCGCGTTGGAGCAGGGGCGGCTGGGGTTGAGCATGCGGTTGTTCGCGGACGAGCGGGACCGGCAGTTCATCGTCTCGCTGCTGCACCAGGTGATGCTGACCGTGCTGGGCGCGACGGCGGGCGTGATGGCCGTGCTGCTGCTGGGCGCGGAGGGCGGCCCGGAGGTGGGCCCGGACGTGTCGCTGTTCCACGTGTTCGGCTACAACCTGCTGGTCATCAGCGTGCTGCTCGGGTTGCGGGTGGTGGTGACCATCTTCCGGCCACGCGGTTGACACGCTCGGTTGACGTGCCTGGTTGACGTGCTTGGTTTGCGGTGCAAACCTGATTGGGTGGCAGACCTGCTGGGCGACCTCGCCGACCTGCGCCGGCGGGCGCGCGCGGACCGGCACGCCTACCCGTTCCCGCTGCTGTTCTTCGGCGTCGCGTCGTTCCTGGCGCTGCCGCTGTACGCGCCCGCCGAGGCGCCGTCACGGGGGCTGGACGTGCGCCATCCCGTGCTGCTCGGCGTGTACTGGCCGGTCGTGCTGGTGGCGGGTGGCCTGGCGACGGTGTGGTGGTACCGCAGGCGTGGGGCGCGGGTGGGCATCGAGACGTCCACGCGGGGCTACCTCGGCGCGTTGGCGATCGGCCTGAGCGGTCCGGTCGTCGGGTGGGCGCTGGACAACCTGCCGTTCCGGTTCTACTCGGGCACGGCAGCCGGGTTGATCGTGCTGGCGGCGGCGACCGTGCTGTGGCGGCGGCGCGCGCCGCGGGTGGTGACGTTGACGGCGGCGGTGCTCGGCACGGCGGTGCTCCAGCACGACCAGCCGGTGATCGCGCAGTTCATCGCCATCGGCCTCGGCCTGGTGGTGCTGGCGGCGTTGGAGCGCAGCACCCGGTTCACCACCATCACCGCGGCCTACCTCGTGGTGCTGTGCGTGTCGGCCGGTTTCACACCGCTGGAGGTCTCGCCGCCCACCACCTGGTCGATGGGCAGCGTGGTGCTGCTGCCCGCGTCGGTGCTCGTCATCGGCGGTCTGGCCGGGTTGCGGCGTGAGTGAGCACCCGACCGCATCGCTGGACGACGTGGTGCACCAGAAGCACCGGCTGGGCATCCTCACCGTGGCGGCCGAGGCGAAGCGGGTCGAGTTCGGCTACCTGCGGTCCACTTTGGAGTTGACGGCCGGCAACCTGTCGCGGCACATCGCCGTGCTGGAGCAGGCCGGGTTGGTGGCGGTGGAGAAGGGCTACGAGGCCAGGCGGCCGCGGACGTGGGTCAGCGTGACGCCGGCCGGGCTGGCCGCGTTGGCGGCGGAGATGACGGCGCTGCGCGCGCTGGTGGAGCGGCACGTAGCCTCGCAGCCATGAGCATCCACGACATCCCGCTGCGCACGCTGTCCGGTGAGCCGTCGAGCCTGGGCGCGTTGGGGGGCAAGGCGTTGCTGGTGGTGAACGTCGCCTCGAAGTGCGGCCTCACGCCGCAGTACCGGGGCCTGGAGCGGCTGCAGGAGCGGTACGCGGAGCAGGGGTTCTCGGTGGTCGGGTTCCCGTGCAACCAGTTCGCCGGCCAGGAGCCGGGCACGGCGGAGGAGATCGCGACGTTCTGCTCCACCACCTACGGCGTGACGTTCCCGCTGTTCGAGAAGATCGACGTGAACGGCCCCTCCCGGCACCCGCTGTACGCCGAGCTGACCGCGTCCGCGGACGCCGACGGCGCGGCGGGCGACGTCCAGTGGAACTTCGAGAAGTTCCTGGTCGCACCCTCCGGCGAGGTCGTCGCCCGCTTCCGCCCGGCCACCGAGCCGGAGGACGAGGCCGTGGTGAAGGCGATCGAGTCGGTGCTGCCCTAGCCGGAGGCGCGGGAGGTGCCCGACAAGCCACCTCCCGCGCCCCGCGTCAGCACTCGATGACATTCACGGCGAGGCCGCCGCGGGCGGTTTCCTTGTACTTGACCTTCATGTCCTTGCCCGTCTCACGCATGGTCTTGATGACCTTGTCCAGGGACACGAAGTGCGAGCCGTCGCCGCGCAGGGCCATCCGCGCGGCGGTGATGGCTTTGATCGACGCCAGGGCGTTGCGCTCGATGCACGGGATCTGCACCAGGCCGCCGATCGGGTCGCACGTCAGGCCCAGGTTGTGCTCCATGGCGATCTC
This sequence comes from Saccharothrix carnea, assembly GCF_003014735.1. Classification (GTDB taxonomy): domain Bacteria; phylum Actinomycetota; class Actinomycetes; order Mycobacteriales; family Pseudonocardiaceae; genus Actinosynnema; species Actinosynnema carneum. The sequence continues at coordinate 832,196 of NZ_PYAX01000001.1, forward strand.
GGCCGCGTTCTCCACCTGCTCCGGCGTGCCGCCGAGCACCTCGGCCAACCCGCCGGCCGCCATCGAGCAGGCCGAGCCGACCTCGCCCTGACACCCGACCTCGGCGCCGGAGATCGACGCGTTCTCCTTGAACAGCACGCCGACCGCGCCCGCCGTCAGCAGGAACCGCACCACGCCGTCGTCGGACGCGCCCGGCACGAAGCGGGTGTAGTAGTGCAGCACCGCGGGCACGATGCCGGCCGCACCGTTGGTCGGCGCGGTCACCACGCGCCCGCCCGCGGCGTTCTCCTCGTTCACCGCCAGCGCGAACAGCGTCACCCAGTCCATCACCCGCAACGGGTCGGTGGCGTAGTGCTCGGCCGCCATCCGCTGGCGCATCTCGGCCGCACGGCGACGCACCTTGAGCCCACCGGGCAGCACGCCGTCGATCGTGCAGCCGCGCTCGACGCACGCCTGCATCACGTCCCAGATGTGCAGCAGCCCCGACCGGACCGACGCCTCGTCCCGCCACGACAGCTCGTTGGCCAGCATGACCTCGCTGATCGACAGCCCGGTCTCCCGGCACCGCGCCAGCAGCTCGTCACCCGTGCGGAACGGGTGCGCGACCGGTGTCTCGTCGGCCTTGATGCGGTCCGTGCCGGTGGCCGTGTCGTCCACCACGAACCCGCCGCCGACCGAGTAGTACACCGCCGAGTCGACCACGTCGTCACCCGAGTGGGCGGTGAAGCTCATGCCGTTGGGGTGCAACGGCAACGACTTCCGCCGGTGCATCACCAGGTCGGTGGCCTCGGTGAACGCGATCTCCCGCACGCCGGCCAGCCGCAGCCGCCCGGTGGCGCGGATCTCCGCCAGCCGCCGTTCGGCCTCCTCCGGGTCGACGTCCTCCGGCCGGTGGCCCTCCAACCCGAGCAGGACCGCCTTCGGGCTGCCGTGCCCGTGCCCGGTCGCGCCGAGCGACCCGAACAGCTCCGCGCGCACCCGGTCGACCGAGTCCAGCGCGGGCCGCAGCCGGTCCGCGAACATCATCGCCGCGCGCATCGGGCCCACGGTGTGCGAGCTCGACGGCCCGATCCCCACCGAGAACAGGTCGAACACGCTGATCGCCATGACGTCAGTCCCCGGTCAGTTCCGCGTACTTCGCCGCGGTCAGCAACCCCGTCGCGTCGGTCACCGCCACCTTGAACAGCCAACCACCGCCGTACGGGTCGTTGTTGATCAACGACGGGTCGGCGACGGCCGCGGTGTTGACCTCCACGACCTCGCCGCTGACCGGCGCGTACAGGTCGCTGACCGACTTGGTCGACTCCAGCTCGCCGCACACCTCGCCGGACGTCACCGCGGCGCCGACCTCGGGCAGCTCCACGAACACGATGTCACCCAACGACTCCGCCGCGTACGACGTGATGCCGATCGCCACGGGTTCCTGGGTACCCGGCGCCCAGTCCACCCACTCGTGCTCGGGCGTGTACAGCAGGTTGTCCGGAAAAGTCACGACAGCGCTCCCTCACGGCAAGGTCCTCCAGCCCCACTCTGTCCTGGGACCTGAGAGCTTCACCGTCAACGACGGCTTGCACCGTGGGTGCGCGCGTGAGCACGCTTTCCAGAGTCGCCTCACCCGAGCGGTTCTCGCTGCCTGAGAGTGTGCGGGGTACTTGCTCCTTCGGCGCCCCGGCACGTTCACCGAGGTCTCTCCCGCGCGGGTTCCGGCGCTCACGACGCGCCGCGGCCGATGTTCAGTTGGTTGGCCCGAACGCTAGGTGCGGCGCGGACGGGTGTCAACGCGCCCGAAGGCTTGTTCGGTCCGCACAACGGCGACGGGCCGCGTTGGTGCGTTCAGCACGATGACACCGAAAACCCGTTAACGGACCTTTGGTGTAACAACGGCCGAAGGAGCCCACCGTGCGGATCGCAGTCCCTCGCGAGATCAAGAACCACGAGTACCGCGTCGCGCTGACCCCGGCGGGCGCGCACGAGCTGACCCAGCGCGGTCACGACGTGGTCGTCGAGACCGGCGCGGGCCTCGGTTCGGCCATCACCGACGAGGAGTACCTGGCCGCCGGCGCGAAGGTGCTGGCCACCGCGGACGACGTGTGGGCCGAGGGCGACCTGGTGCTCAAGGTCAAGGAGCCGATCGCCGAGGAGTACCCGCGGCTGCGCGAGGGCCAGGTCCTGTTCACCTACCTGCACCTGGCCGCCGACCGGCCGCTGACGCAGGCCCTGCTGGACTCCGGCACCACCGCCATCGCCTACGAGACCGTGCAGACCGCGAACGGCGCGCTGCCGCTGCTGGCGCCGATGTCCGAGGTGGCGGGCAGGCTGGCGCCGCAGGTGGGCGCGTTCTCGCTGATGAAGCCGTCCGGCGGGCGCGGCGTGCTGCCCGGCGGCGTGCCCGGCGTGCACCCGGCGCGCGTGGTCGTGATCGGCGGCGGCGTGGCGGGCCTGAATGCGGCCGCGATCGCCGTCGGCATGGGCGCGGACGTGCAGGTCCTGGACACCAACGTGGACCGGCTGCGCCACATCGACGCGCTCTACCAGGGCCGCCTGCGCACCGTGACGTCCAACCGGTACGCCGTGGAGCAGGCCGTGCGCGAGGCCGACCTGGTCATCGGCGCGGTGCTGGTGCCCGGTGCGAAGGCGCCCAAGCTGGTGAGCAACGAGCTGGTGGCCGACATGAAGCCCGGCGCGGTGCTGGTGGACATCGCGATCGACCAGGGCGGCTGCTTCGCCGACTCGCGGCCGACCACGCACGCCGACCCGACCTACCAGGTGCACGACGCGGTCTTCTACTGCGTGGCGAACATGCCCGGCGCCGTGCCGCGCACGTCGACCTACGCGCTGACCAACGTGACGCTGCCCCACGCCGTCGCCCTGGCCGACAACGGCTGGGAAGCGGCGCTGCGCGCGGACGCGTCGCTGGCGCTCGGCCTGAACGCCCACGAGGGCCTGCTGACCAACCTGCCGGTCGCGCAGGCGCACGGGATGACCCACACGCCGATCGACCTCTGAGGCACGAACCGCGAAGGGCCCCGCTCACAGCACGTGAGCGGGGCCCTTGCCTACGTAAGACGGCCCGCTCAACCAGCCTGGGGGTCACTGGGAGCGGGCCGCGTGACCAATCTTAGCCGGGAACAGGGCTCCGTGCCCAGCGGCCCCACCGATCCGGTCGAAGAGTTACCCCGGCGGTGGCGACACGCTGTGTACGCGCTCAAGCAATCGAGTGAACTTGGGTGATAACGGGTAAGTCACGACGGCCTCGCGACCGATGCACAGGGCGGGAACTCCGCAGCTACGCAGCGGGGTCGTCCGCTCGCGCGGCGTTCTGCCGCGCCACCTCCGATCGGAGTGCAGATGGCTGAACCTGAGGGCTGGATCGACTGCCACGACCCCTTCGGGCGGGACCGGTCGATGACCGTTCTCGTCGAGAACGACCGAGTTCTGCTGGTCGCGCCGCCGGGCGAGTCGGCTGTGATGTCCGTCACGCAGACGCGCAGGTTGCACCGCCTGCTCGACCAAGTCGCCGACAGGATGTGAGGGGCGTGGACGAGGCACTGAGGGCCGCCGTGCTGCGCCGGCTGGCGTTGCTGGACGAAGCCGCCGAGACCGGGGAGGCGGAGGCCCTCGTGCCGCTCGCGCGGTCCGAGATCCACCGCCTGGCAGACGGGTGGCGGCTGCTGCTGACCGTGCACCAGCCCGATCCGGACGGTCGCTGCGGCGCGTGCCCCGGCATCCTGCGGCACAAGAAGTGGCCGTGCCAGGTGTGGACGATGGCGCACCAGCACCTCATAGGCGACGGCCTGCCGCACCGGGAACGCCGCCGACCGCTGCGGACGCTGCGCCATTCGAAGGACGTCGAGACGACCGCGGAAATACCGAGGGTCGCGTCGAAACCGCGGCACGCCCTCCCCGAGTGACCCTCCTAAGGCAGGATGACGCCCGGTAGGAGTACTCGGGAGGGACGCGTGCACGACGGCACAGGCCGCATCGTGGTGCAGAACTTGACCAAGCAGTTCGGTCCGGTCGCAGCGGTGCAGAACCTCAGCTTCACAGTGGAACCCGGTTCGGTGACCGGCTTCCTCGGCCCCAACGGGGCCGGCAAGACGACGACGCTGCGCATGCTGCTCGGCCTGGTGACCCCGACCGCGGGCATCGGACTGATCAACGGCAGGCCGTTCAGCCAGCTCGGCAACCCGGCGCGGGTGGTCGGCGCGGTGCTGGAGGCCCAGGGCTTCCACCCCAAGCGCACCGCCCGCAACCACCTGCGGGTCTACGCCGCCGCGATCGGCGTGCCGGACTCGCGGGCCGACCAGGTGCTCCAGCTCGTCGGGCTCGGCGCGGCGGGCGACCGCAAGGCGGGCGGGTTCTCGCTGGGCATGAAGCAGCGGCTGGCCCTGGCCACCGCGCTGCTGGGCGACCCGCAGATCCTGGTGCTCGACGAACCGGCCAACGGGCTGGACCCGGAGGGCATCGCGTGGCTGCGGACGTTCCTGCAGTCCTACGCGCGCAGCGGGCGGACCGTGCTGATCTCCAGCCACCTGTTGGCCGAGGTCGAGCAGACCGTCGACCAGGTGGTGATCATCAGCCGCGGCCAGACCATGTACTACGGGTCGCTCGACCAGCTGCGCGACCAGCAGCAGGCCCGCGTGCTGGTGCAGCCCTCGGACGTCGGCGCGCTGGTCGCGGCGCTGCGCGAGGACGGGATCACCGGGATCGAGCAGGTGCCGGACGGCCGCATCGCGGTCAGCGGCGTGGAGGCCAAGGAGGTCGCCGACACCGCGTTGAAGGCGGGCGTGTCGATCTACGGCCTGCAGGAGGAGAAGGTCGACCTGGAGCGGCTGTTCTTCCAGCTCACCAACGGCCAGTACGCGGCACCGGGGCAGAGCCAGTACGCGGCACCGGTCGCGTACCAGCAGCCGCAGCCCGGCTACCAGCAGTTCCAGGCGCCGCCGCCGGGCTACCAGCAGCAGCCGCAGCAGTACCAGACTCCCCCGTCCGGCTACCAGCAGCCGCCACCGGGCTACGAGCAGTACCAACAACCACCGCAGGGCTACCAGCAGCAGCCGCACGGTTACCCGTTGGCACCGCAGCCGCCGCAGGACAACCCCTACGGCCAGCCGCAGCAGGACAACCCGCACGGCTCGCCGCAGCAGCCGCAGCAGGACAATCCATACGGTCGGCAACACGGCCAGGGCGGCCTCGGGGGCGGTGCGTGATGGGCAACCTGATCAAGGCCGAGTTCCGCAAGACCACCACCACGGGCCTGTGGTGGGGCCTGATGATCCCGACCGTGCTGCTCGCGTTCGGCTGGGCGCTGGGCACCGGCGCGATCTTCAAGACCGTCTCCGACTTCATGGGCAGCAGCGACGCCGAGGAACTGGCCACGCTGCTCAACGTGGACCCGTCGCAGTGGCAGATGTCGGTGTTCGGCATCGCCCGAAGCATCAACGTGGCCACGATCTTCCCGATGATCTTCGGCGGCCTGGCGATCGCGAACGAGATCAACCGCAAGACGATCACCACCACGTTCCTGACCGCCCCGAACCGGGTCTCCGCGCTGGGCGCCAAGATGGTCGTCTACGTCCTGTGGGGTGCGATCTTCGGCGTCGCGATCGTGGCGTCGGTGAGCATCGGCATCGCGCTGACCTCGAACTCCGGCTCGCTGCCGGACGCGGGCGGGTGGCTCGCGCTGGCCGGTGTCGGCATCCTGTCGTCGATCCTGATGACCATGTTCGGCGTCGGTGTCGGCGCGCTGATGACCAGCGTCGTCGGCACCACCGTGGTGCTGCTGCTCTACATGCTGATCGTGGAGAACGGCCTGCAGCTGGTGCTGTCGTCGCAGGGCGTGCCGGAGATCATCGGCTTCCTGCCCAACGGCGCGGTGAACGGGCTGACCGGCTCGGTGGCGTCGTCGCTGTTCCTGGCGAACGCGGGCGTCGTGCCGGACGAGATGGTGGAGGTGCTGCGGGCCATCGCGGGCGCGCTGGGCGCGTTCGACTGGTGGCTGAGCGGGTTGATCTTCCTGGTCTGGACGGCGTTGTTCTTCCTCGGCGGCTGGGCCGCCACCCAGCGCAAGGACATCACCTGATCGCCTGATCTCGTCCGACTGACGAAGGCCGTCCCGAAGGTTCGGGGCGGCCTTCGTCACACGACCGGTCGTCGTGGGATCGGCACGAACGGCTGATTTCCGGCCCACCGGGCCGCCCTCGGCGGGGCAGCGGCCGTGAACGCTGTCGGTGGTCCGACCTATGTTGGACCTCGTGACTCCTCCCGACGGCTGGATCCGCAGGCTCGCCAGGGCGTGCTGGCAGCACCGCGCGCTCGTGGTGCTGTCGGTGCTCGCCGCCGTCGTGGGCGTCGGGTTGCAGGCAGTCGGCCCGTTGCTGATCAAGGTCGCGGTGGACGACGCGATGGTCGGCCGCACCGACCGCCTGGCCTGGCTGGCGATCGTCCTGGTCGGCCTGGAGCTGCTGACCTTCGGCACCGCGTTCGTGCGCCGGTACCTCGGCGGGCGGCTGGCCGTCGACGTGCAGCACGACCTGCGCCAAGCCGTGTTCGGCGCGGTGCAGCGGCTGGACGGGCCGAAGCAGGACGCGCTGCGCACCGGCCAGGTGGTGTCCCGCTCGATCACCGACCTGCAGCTGGTCAACAGCCTGCTGTCGATGACGCCCCTGGCGTTCGGCACGGTCGTGTTCGCGGTGGCGGCGATCGTGGCGATGTTCTGGCTGTCGCCGCTGCTGACCGTGATCGCGCTGGTGATCGTGCCCGCGGTCGGCGTGGTCGCGGCCCGCAGCAGGCTGACGCTGTTCCCGGCGACGTGGTCGGCCCAGCAGCGCGCGGCGGACGTGGCGCAGCAGGTCGAGGAGACCGTGACCGGCGTGCGCGTGGTCAAGGGCTTCGGCCAGGAGGCGCGTGAGGTGTCCCGGCTGGAGTCGCGGGCCGGGCTGCTGTTCGCCGAACGGATGCGCGCCGCCCGGCTGACCGCCCGCCCGTCCGCGACGTTGAACTCGCTGCCGTACCTGGGCCAGGTGGCGGTGCTGGCGCTGGGCGGCTGGCTCGCGCTGCGCGGCGAGGTGACGCTGGGCACGTTCCTGGCGTTCGCGACCTACGTGGCCACCCTGGTCGGCCCGACCCGCCTGCTGGCGAGCCTGATGGTGACCGCCCAGCTGGCCCGCGCGGGCGTGGAGCGGGTGTACGAGCTGATCGACTCGCAGCCGACCGTCGTGGACGGCGACCGGGACGTGCCCGCCGGTCCGGTCGCGGTGGAGCTGCGGGACGTGACGTTCGGGTACACGCGCAGCGAGCCGGTGCTGTCCGGGGTGTCGCTGCGCGTCGAGCCGGGCGAGACGCTGGCGATCGTCGGCACGGCCGGCTCGGGCAAGTCGACCGTGTCGCTCCTGCTGCCCCGGTTCTACGACGTGCACGAGGGCGCGGTGACGGTGGGCAGTGTGGACGTCCGCGACCTGCGCCTGTCGTCCTTGCGGCAGACCGTCGGCACCGTGTTCGAGGAGGCCTTCCTCTTCTCCGACACGGTCCGCGCGAACATCGCCTACGGCCTGCCGGACGCCTCCGACGAGCAGGTCCTGGCCGCGGCGCGGGCGGCCGAGGCGCACGAGTTCATCGAGGCGCTGCCCAACGGCTACGACACCGTCGTGGGCGAGCGCGGCCTGACGCTGTCCGGCGGCCAGCGCCAGCGCGTGGCCCTCGCCCGCGCCCTGCTCTCCGACCCGCGCGTGCTGGTCCTGGACGACGCCACGTCGGCGGTGGACAACGCGACCGAGGCCGCGATCCACCGCACGCTGGCCGCCGTGACCGCCGAGCGCACCACCCTGCTGATCGCGCACCGGCGGTCGTCGTTGGCGCTGGCCGACCGCATCGCCGTGCTGGACGCGGGCCGGCTGGTCGACATCGGCACCCACGCCGAGCTGCACGGGCGCTGCCGCCTCTACCGCGAGCTGCTCGCCGGTCCCGGTGAGGCGATCGAACAGGTCGACCCGCGTGCCGACGCGCGGCTGGAACCGGGCCCGGACGGCACGACCCCCGACCTGTGGCCCGAGCCCGACGACGCCGACGACGACCTGGCCGTGCGCGCGGCGAACCGGGCGGTGGGCGCGGCCAAGCCGTCCCGCGGCGGCGGCGGCACGTCCGCGCTGCTGGGCGGCACACCGCCGACGCCGGACCTGATGGCGCGCGTGCACGCCCTGCCGCCCGCCCTGGACGTGCCGGTCCTGCACGGCGAGGACCCTCGCGCACCCGACCCCGGCTTCCGCCTGCGCACCCTGCTCCGCCCGGTCCGCTGGGCGATGCTGGGCGTGGCCTGCCTGCTGCTGGTCGACACGGCCCTGGCCGTGGCCTCGCCGAACCTGGTGCGGCTGGGCATCGACCGGGGCGTGGTGGGCGGTCAGGTCGGCTGGCTCTGGACCGCGGTGGCGATCAGCTTCACCCTGGTGCTGCTGGGCTGGACGTCCTCGGCGGTGGGCACGGTGGTGACGTCCCGGGTCGGCGAGCGCCTGCTCTACCTGCTGCGCGTGCGCAGCTACGCCCACCTGCAACGACTGGGGCTGGACTACTACGAGCGCGAGATGGCCGGCCGGATCATGACCCGGATGACCACCGACGTGGACGCCCTGTCCAGCTTCCTGCAGACGGGCCTGACCACGTTCGTGATCAGCGTGCTGACGGTGGTCGGCATCGCGGTCGCGCTGGTCGTCACCGACCCCGGGCTGGCCCTGGTGGCGTTGAGCGTCCTGCCGATCCTGCTGATCGCCACGGTGATCTTCCAGCGCCTGTCGTCGGCGGCGTACGCGGAGGCGCGGGAACGCGTCAGCGCGGTCAACGCCGACCTCCAGGAGAACGTGTCGGGCCTGCGCGTGTCGCAGGCGTACACGCGGGAGGCGCGGTCGGCCGAGGCGTTCGCCGAGCGCAGCGACGCCTACCGCCGGTCCCGGATCCGGGCGCAGCGGTACATCGCCACCTACTTCCCGTTCCTGTCCCTGCTCTCGGGCGTGGCCCAGGCCGGGATCCTGGTGGTCGGCGCGTACCGGGTGGCGGACGGCTCCCTGTCGCCCGGCGTGCTGCTGGCGTTCGTCCTCTACCTGGGCCTGTTCTTCTCGCCGCTGTACCAGCTGTCCGGCGTGTTCGACGGCTACCAGCAGGCCAGGGTCGGTCTGAGGCGCATCAGCGACCTGCTGCGCACGCCGACGACCGTGCCGCCGGCCGAGGACCCGGTGCCGGTGACCGAGCTCCGCGGCGAGGTGGAGCTGCGCGACGTGACCTTCGCCTACCAGGGCACCACGAGGCCGGCCGTGGAGGGCATCTCCCTGCGCGTCGCGCCCGGCGAGACCGTCGCCCTGGTCGGCGCGACCGGCGCGGGCAAGTCCACGCTGGTCAAGCTCGTGGCGCGGTTCTACGACGCCACCGGTGGCGCGGTGCTGATCGACGGGGTCGACCTGCGCGACTACGACCTGTCGGCGCTGCGCCAACGGCTGGGGATCGTGCCGCAGGAAGCGCACCTGTTCGGCGGCGACATCGCGGAGAACGTCTCCTACGGCAAGCCGGACGCCACCCGTGCCGAGATCGAGGCGGCGGTCCGCGCCGTGGGCGCCCTGCCCGTGGTGGCGTCCCTGCCCAACGCATTCCACCAGCAGGTCGGCGAGCGCGGCCAGGGGCTGTCCGCCGGGCAGCGGCAGCTCGTCGCGCTGGCCCGTGCCGAGCTGGTCCAGCCGACGATCCTGCTGCTGGACGAGGCCACCGCGGCCCTGGACCCGGCGACGGAGGCGGCGGTGCTGGCCGCGAGCGACCACCTGGCCGGCGCGAGGACCACGTTCGTGGTGGCCCACCGGCTGGCCACGGCGGCGCGGGCGGACCGGATCGTGGTGCTGTCCGAGGGCCGGATCGTCGAGCAGGGCACGCACGCCGAGCTGGTCGCGTCGAACGGCCACTACGCCCGGCTCTGGGCCCACGGCACGGACGTCGCACCGGACGCGACGGAGCTGACGTCCACCCACTGACCGGGCGCGCGAGGTCGTAAAGCAGGGGGCAGCCCCGCAGCCGGTGACGGTCTGCGGGGCGAGGAGCTGGCGCTCAGGCCTCGGCGAGCAGGTCGTCGAGCTGCTCGTAGCCCTCGACCACACCGGTCTCCATGCCGCTGGCCATCGCGGCGTCCCGGCCCTCGGTCGTCTCGAACACGCTCACGATGTGCAGCCGCGTCCGCCCGCCGCCGAGGTCCTCGAACGTCAGCGTCTCCAGGGCCACCCCGTCCGGGAACCCCTCGTAGGTGAACGTCTGCACGATCCGCTCGCCGGCGCGCACCTCGTGGAACGAGCCGTAGAACCGGTACTCCTCGTCACCGCGGGCGTGCACGTACCGGTAGGCACCGCCGGTCGTCGCGTCCCACCGGTCCACCCGCATGGTCACCGACCGCGGGCCCAGCCACTTCGACACGAGGTCCGGGTCGACGTGGGCGTGGAACACGGCGTCCACCGGAGCGTTGAACTCGCGGGTGATGTGGATGGTCGGCAAGGCCGGGTCGGCGCTGATCGTGGTCTGGGGGTGCGTGGTCGTGGTCATGATGCTTCTCCTTCGACTCGGGTCTCTTCGGTCTGCTGTGCCATCTCGGCGAGCACGGCGTCCAGCCGCTGGTAGCGCTGCTCCGCCTCCTGCCGGTAGCGCTCGATCCACTTCGTCATCAGGTCGAACACCTCCGCCTCGAGGTGGACGGGCCGCCGCTGCGCCTGCTTGCTGCGGCTGACGAGCCCGGCGTCCTCCAGCACCTTGAGGTGCTTCGACACGGCCTGCACGGTCACGGAGTACGGCTCGGCCAACTCGTTCACCGTCGCGTCGCCCACCGCCAGCCGCGCCACCATGTCGCGCCGGATCGGGTCGGCCAGGGCCGAGAAGACCCGCGACAACTGGTCGTCCACCGCCATCTCCTTACTCAACCTCTCGGTTGAACACACAGTACGAAGCCCACCCCGCTATGTCAACCAGAAAGTTGAACACGCAGGTCAGACAGCCAGCGCGCGCCACCGTTCAGCCTGCTGAACACCTCACAACCCACTGACCGCCACCGTGCGCACAACTACTCCGAGTCGAAGCACCACCGGACGTGTGACGGGCATAACCTCAAGTGATGCTCAAGCACCCATAACACGACCCGATGCCCTGACCGATTCTGTGAGAGAACACTCGGTGCGCTGCCCCTCCTGTGTGTGAACTGCACCGGACGGGGGACTAGCCTGACCATGAGTGAGTCATTACCAAGAGCGAGATGGATAGAGGCGAGCGCCAGCCGTGTCCAGCAGCAGTCCTGCTTCTCAGTTCGGCCCCAATGAGTGGCTGGTCGAAGAGATGTACGAGCAGTTCCTCGCCGACCCGTCGTCGGTAGACCCGGCCTGGCACGACTTCTTCGCCGACTACAAGTCGACGCAGCGGTCGGGCAACGGGGCGGCGACGGCCGCGGAGAACGGCACCACGACCGCCACCAAGACCGCTCCGGCCCAGTCCGCGCCGACCGCCGCACCCGCGTCCGCGCAGGCCGCGCCGGCGACGCCCGCGCCGACACCGACGCAGCAGCCGAAGAGCCAGCCGGCACCGGCCCAGAAGCCCGCGGCCAAGCCCGCGCCCGCCCTGGCCGCCAAGGCCGCGCCGGTGAAGCCCGCCCAGGGCGAGGAGCAGAAGCAGCTGCGCGGCGCCGCCGCCGCCATCGCGAAGAACATGGAGCTCTCGCTCACCGTTCCGACCGCGACGAGCGTGCGCGCCGTGCCCGCCAAGCTGCTGGCCGACAACCGCATCGTGATCAACAACCACCTCAAGCGCACCCGCGGTGGGAAGGTCTCCTTCACCCACCTGATCGGGTACGCGGTGGTGCGGGCGCTCAAGGCGTACCCGAACATGAACCGGCACTTCGCCGAGGTCGACGGCAAGCCGTTCGTGGTCACGCCCGAGCACGTGAACTTCGGCCTGGCGATCGACCTGCCCGGCAAGGACGGCGCCCGCACGCTGGTCGTGGCCTCGATCAAGGGCTGCGAGAACATGACGTTCACGCAGTTCTGGCAGGCCTACGAGGACCTGATCCGCAAGGCGCGGACGGGCTCGCTGACCGCCGAGGACTTCTCCGGCACCACCATCTCGCTGACCAACCCCGGCACCATCGGCACCAACCACTCGGTGCCGCGGCTGCAGGCGGGCCAGGGCACGATCATCGGCGTCGGCGCGATGGAGTACCCGGCGCACTTCCAGGGCACCAGCGAGCAGGCCCTGACCGACATGGGCGTCAGCAAGGTCATCACGCTGACCTCCACCTACGACCACCGCGTCATCCAGGGCGCGGAGTCGGGTGAGTTCCTGCGCCGCATCCACCAGCTGCTGCTGGGCGAGGACGGCTTCTACGACGACGTCTTCACGTCGCTGCGGCTGCCGTACGAGCCGATCCGCTGGGTCGCCGACATCCCCGAGGGCGCGGTCGACAAGACCGCCCGGGTGATCGAGCTGATCGACGCGTTCCGCACCCGCGGCCACCTGATGGCCGACACGGACCCGCTGAACTACCGCCAGCGCAGCCACCAGGACCTCGACGTCCTGTCGCACGGCCTGACCCTGTGGGACCTGGACCGGGAGTTCCCGGTCGGCGGGTTCGCGGGCCAGGAGCGGATGAGGCTGCGCGACATCCTGGGCGTGCTGCGCAACTCGTACTGCCGCACGGTCGGCGTCGAGTACATGCACATCCTCGACCCGGAGGAGCGCCTCTGGATCCAGGAGCGCGTCGAGGTGCCGCACGAGAAGCCGCCGGCCACCGTGCAGAAGTACATCCTGTCCAAGCTCAACGCCGCCGAGGCGTTCGAGACGTTCCTGCAGACCAAGTACGTCGGCCAGAAGCGGTTCTCGCTCGAAGGCGGCGAGACGGTCATCCCGCTGCTGGACGCCGTGCTGGACAAGGCCGCCGAGCACGAGATCGACGAGGTCGTCATCGGCATGCCGCACCGCGGCCGGCTGAACGTGCTGGCGAACATCGTCGGCAAGCCGATCTCGCAGATCTTCCGCGAGTTCGAGGGCAACCTCGACCCCGGCCAGGCGCACGGCTCCGGTGACGTGAAGTACCACCTGGGCGCCGAGGGCAAGTACTTCCGGATGTTCGGCGACGGCGAGACCAAGGTGTCGCTGACCGCGAACCCGTCGCACCTGGAGGCCGTGGACCCGGTGCTGGAGGGCATCGTCCGGGCCAAGCAGGACATGCTCGACAAGGGCGGCGAGGGCTTCACCGTGCTGCCGGTCGCGCTGCACGGCGACGCGGCGTTCGCGGGCCAGGGCGTGGTCGCCGAGACGCTGAACCTGGCGCTCGTGCGCGGCTACCGCACCGGCGGCACGGTCCACGTGGTCGTGAACAACCAGGTCGGCTTCACCACCGCGCCCGAGCACTCGCGCTCGTCGAAGTACTCGACCGACGTGGCGAAGATGATCGGCGCGCCGGTGTTCCACGTCAACGGCGACGACCCGGAGGCCTGCTACTGGGTCGCCAAGCTCGCGGTGGACTACCGGCAGGCGTTCAACAAGGACGTCGTGATCGACATGGTCTGCTACCGCCGCCGCGGCCACAACGAGGGCGACGACCCCTCGATGACGCAGCCGGCGATGTACGACGTGATCGACACCAAGCGCTCGGTGCGCAAGACCTACACCGAGTCCCTGATCGGCCGCGGCGACATCTCCGTCGAAGAGGCCGAGAAGGCGCTGCAGGACTTCTCCTCGCAGCTGGAGCACGTGTTCAACGAGGTCAGGGAGCTGGAGAAGCACCCGATCAAGACCTCGCCGTCGATCGAGCAGGAGCAGCAGGTCCCGACCAAGCTGCCCACCGGCGTCGACCGCTCGGTGATCGAGAAGATCGCCGACGCGCACGTGGACCTGCCCGAGGGCTTCACCCCGCACCCGCGGGTCAAGCCGGTGCTGGAGCGCCGCGCCAAGATGGCCCGCGAGGGCGGCATCGACTGGGCGTTCGCCGAGCTGCTGGCGTTCGGGTCGCTGGTGCTCGAGGGCCGCACGGTCCGCCTGGCCGGCCAGGACTCGCGGCGCGGCACGTTCGTGCAGCGGCACGCCACGCTGGTGGACCGCAAGAAATCCGAGGAGTACACCCCGCTGCAGAACCTGGCCGAGAACCAGGGCAAGTTCATGGTGTACGACTCGGTGCTGTCGGAGTTCGCGGCGCTGGGCTTCGAGTACGGGTACTCGGTGGCCAACCCCGACGCGCTGGTGCTGTGGGAGGCGCAGTTCGGCGACTTCGTCAACGGCGCGCAGCCGATCATCGACGAGTTCATCTCGTCCGGTGAGGCGAAGTGGGGCCAGGTGTCCGATGTCGTGCTGCTGCTGCCGCACGGCCACGAGGGCCAGGGCCCGGACCACACGTCCGGCCGGATCGAGCGGTTCCTCCAGCTGTGCGCGGAGGGCTCGATGACGATCGCGGTGCCGTCCACGCCGGCGAACTACTTCCACCTGCTGCGCCGGCACGCGCTGGACGGCGTGAACCGGCCGCTGGTGGTGTTCACGCCGAAGTCCATGCTCCGCCTGAAGGCCGCGGTCAGCCCGGTCGAGGCGTTCGTGGAGGACAAGTTCCAGTCGGTGATCGACGACCCGACCGGCGTCGACCCGAGCGCGGTGCGCAAGGTCCTGCTGTGCAGCGGCAAGATCTACTACGAGCTGCTGGCCGAGCAGGAGAAGCGCGGCGACAAGGACGTCGCGGTCGTGCGGGTCGAGCAGCTGTACCCGGTGCCGGCGCGCAAGCTGACCGCCGCCCTGGACCGCTACCCGAACGCCACCGAGGTCCGCTGGGTCCAGGAGGAGCCCGCGAACCAGGGCGCGTGGCCGTTCTTCGGGCTGGCGCTGCCGGAGCTGCTGCCCGAGCGGTTCTCGGTCAAGCGCGTGTCGCGCCGCCCGATGGCCGCGCCGTCGGCGGGGTCGTCCAAGGTGCACGAGGTCGAGCAGCGCGAGCTGATCGCGAAGGCGTTCGAGTAACACCCGTTGGTTCGCGCCGAGCCGTCGAGACCTCCCGGGGTTTCGGCGGCTCGGCCGTTTCGTTGGAGGAAAGGCCCGTGTACTTCACCGATCGTGGCATCGAGGAGCTGGAGAGCCGGCGGGGTGAGGAGGAGGTGACGTTCGCCTGGCTGGCCGACAAGCTCCGGGCGTTCGTGGACCTCAACCCGGACTTCGAGACGGCCGTCGAGCGGCTGGCCACCTACCTGGCACGTGACGACGAGGACTTCGAGGACTGACGCGGGCGCCGGACCGGGCGCGTCGGACGTCGCCGTGCGGACGCCCGAAGTGTTCCCGGCGCGCGCGGCGGGCGTCGCACGGCCCCGCGTACAACGCTCATCCCAGTTCGATACGCCGGACAGTCGAGTTATTCCCTCCGGGTAACTCCACACCCGCCGGGCACCTCCGAACGGAGGATGGCAGGCGGTGCGGGCACGAACGATTCTTGGCATACCCGAAAACGGGCCGGACGACGAATTCCGCCAATTGCGGTCGTCCCGTTCCGGTGTTTCCGTTCGCCTGATCCCCCGGAGGAATTGCGTGTTATCGCATCGCTTGGTCACCGGGCGCGCCCTGGTGTCCCGGGCCGTCATCGCCGCCCTGGTCGCCGTGGCCGCGGTCGCCACGGTCACGCCGACCGCCACCGCCACCGTGACCACCACCGCCTCGCTGAACGAGGCCTTCTACCGGCTGTACAGCCCGAGCACCGGCGACAACTACAACACGACCAGCCAGAGCGAGGTCATCAACGCGCAGAGCAAGGGTTACAGCTACAGCGGGTTCGACGCATTCGTGTCGAGTTCACCGCAGGCCGGTCTGATTCCTTTCTACCGGATCTACAGCCCGCAACGGCGCGACCGCTACCACACCGTCAGCTGGGATGAAGTCGTCTCCGCGACCACCACCCAGGGCTACACCTACGAAGGGGTCGGCGCTTACGTCTACCCGCCCAATTCCGGAGTGGGCGTGCAGTTCCACCGGCTGCGCCACCCGGGCAACGGCGACCACGTGCTGATGACCAACCCGGCCGAGGTGAGCTCGGCCATCAACTCGGGCTACGCCTACGAGGGCGTGGCGGCCAACGTCGGCGCCTGACGCACCAAGGCGGGCCGCGGCCATCACCGACCACGGCCCGCCCCTCCGCCTACCAGGCGTAGGCCTCCGGTGCGGGCTTGGGGCCGTTCGGGCCGGGTGCGGGGAAGAGGTCGTCCAGCTTGGCCAGGGTGTCGGTGTCCAGCTTGATCTCGGTGGCGCGCAGTGATCCGTCCAACTGCTCCGCGGTGCGTGGGCCGATGATCGGCGCCGTCACGCCCTCCTGGTGCAGCAGCCACGCCAGGCCCAGGTTGGCCGGGTCCTCGCCCAGGTCGGCCGACAGCTTCTCGTACGCCTCGATCGCCTCACGGTGCTTCTCCAGCGCCGCCAGGCTGCGCTCGTTCGTGCCGCGCGACCCGCCGCCCTCGCGCTGCTTGCGCAGCACGCCGCCCAGCAACCCACCGCCCAGCGGTGACCACGGGATCACGCCGATGCCGTAGTGCCGCGCCGCGGGCAGCACCTCCAGCTCCACGAACCGGTTCACCAGGTTGTAGATCGACTGCTCGCTGACCAGCCCGAGGAAGTGGCGTTGGCGGGCCGCCTCCTGCGCCTGCGCGAGGTGCCACCCGGCGAAGTTGGACGACCCGAAGTAGATCACCTTCCCCTGCTGCCGCAGCACGGTGAAGGCTTCCCAGACCTCGTCCCACGGCGTGGCCCGGTCCACGTGGTGCATCTGGTACAGGTCGATGTAGTCGGTCCGCAACCGCCGCAGCGACGCGTCCGCGGCCCGCCGGATGTGCAGGGCGGACAGCCGCTTCTCGTTCGGCCAGTCGCCCATGTCGCCGTACAGCTTGGTGGCGAGCACGGTCTTCTCCCGCCGCCCGCCGCCCTGGGCGAACCACCGGCCGATGATGTTCTCGGTGATGCCCTCGCCCCGCTGCCACCCGTAGACGTCGGCGGTGTCGAAGAAGTTGACGCCGTGCTCGTGGGCGCGGTCCATGATCGCGTGGCTGTCGGCCTCCGACGTCTCCGGGCCGAAGTTCATCGTGCCGAGGCACAGGCGGGACACGGACAGGCCGGAACGGCCCAACTGGGTGTACTCCATGCGGCCAGCCTGCCCCAACCCGTCCGCCACGACCACCCGCGCCGGATCGGCAACATCACCATTCCCGCCCGCCACCGCGTCGTCCGCGGTTAGGCTCCGCGCACCCCCGCTCGGCGGGGGGAGGCTTGGGGAGGCCTGCATGGGGGGAACTTCGCTGGACCGCGTCGTGCCACGGGACGGGGTCGCGCTCCCGCACGCCGTGCTGTTGCTGCTCGCCGCGATCGCCGCCGCCGTCGTCGCCCAAGGCGGCTACTACCTGCCCGGACGCCTCTTGGCCGGCGTGCTCGTCGCCGCGGCCCTGGTCCTGGCACTGCGCGACCGGCCCGCTCTCGAACCGCTGTCGGTGACGTGCGCCGCGCTCGCCGCGTGGGCGGTCCTGCGCGCCGCCCTGGACGGCGCGGTCGCCGAGTCGCTGCCCACGGTCGCGGCCATCGGCTGCCTGGCCGCGACGGCGTTCGCGGCACGGCGTGCGGACGCCCGGCAACGTGAACTGGCCGCGTCCGCGCTGGTCGGCGTGGGCGTGCTGGTCGCGCTGACCGGCTGGGCGGCCGTGGTGTGGCGCATCCCGTCGTGGTCGGTGGTCGCCGACGGCCTGGCCCGCGCCGCGTCCACCCTCACCTACCCGAACGCCGCCGCCGCGCTGCTCGCCGCGCTCGCCGCGCTGGCCTTGGCCCTGCACCAGGGCTCGCTGCCGCACGCAGGCGCGTCATACGCGCTGCTGGTCGGGCTGGGCGCGACGCTGAGCCGGGCCGGTCTGCTGGCGCTGCTCGTGGGCCTGGTGGCGTTGTCCGTGCTCAACGGCGTCCGCCGCACCCTGAGGCAAGCCGGTCCACCCGTGGTCGGCGCGCTGATCGCCCTGGGCACGCTGGCGCCGTCGTTCCCGACCGCCGAACCGGCGCAGCCGGTGCTCGCGGTCGCCGGGCTCGTGGTCGGCCTCGCGGTCACGCTGGTGCTGCACCGGGTGAAGCCGGTGTTCCGGCTGATCGCGTTCGCCGTCACCGTCCTCGTGCCGCTCCTCGTGCTCGACGTCGGCAGGCTGCTGGAAGGCCGGATCTCGACCAGTTCGCCGGACCGCACGGGCGCCACGGGTGCGGCGCTGGAGCAGGTCGCCGCCCGGCCACTGGCCGGGGTGGGACCGGGCCGCGGCTGGTTCGTGTTCACCGCGCCCACCGGCGAGCACCGCGTCATGCGGTACGTGCACAACGAGTACTTGCAGGTCCTGGTCGAACTCGGCGCGATCGGCCTCGGCCTGGTGCTGCTGGTCCTGGTCGCGGTGGCAGTGGCCGTCCGGCGTGGTCGCGCGGGGTCGCTGTGGGCCGGTGCCGCCGCCGCGCTGGTCGTGCTGCTCGTGCACAGCGGGTTCGACTTCCTGTGGCACCTGCCCGTGATCGTGGTGACCGCCGGGCTGCTCGTCGGCCTGGCGTCGCCACCCGCACCCGAACCCGCCGCCGCCACGGTCGCGGAGTCAGTCCCCACCGCAGAGGAGAACACATGAAGATCTCATCCATCCGGAGCGTGCGCCCGGCCAAGGCCGCCGCGGTGCTGGCCGTGGTCGCGGGCGCGATCTTCGCGTCCGTGCTGCCGTCCAGCGCCGACGTGAGCGCCCAGTCGCCGTCCCAGTCGGGCGTCCGCGTGCAGTCACCGGCCGAGCGGCTCGCCCGCGGTGCGGCCCTCGGCGTCGAGGTCCTGGTCGCCTGCCCGGCCGGCTGGTCCAACTACGTCAACGTCCAGATCACCCAGCGGGTCGGCCCGGGCATCGCCTCCGGCAGCGGGTACACGCAGTTCACCTGCACCGGTGGGCTCCAGACGCTCGACCTCACGGTGCACGCGAACCAGCACGCGTTCCGGGCGGGCACGGCCTTCGCCACCGCCGTGATCAGCAACGGCTCGGGACAGGTGCGCGACGACCGCGAGATCGAGATCGTCAACCCGTGACGTGACGGGGTGGGGCTCACCTCGGTGCGCCCCACCCCTTCCGCTCGACCGAGGACTCCAGCGCGGTGACGCACGCGGCGATCACGGGGTGGTCGGCCGCGCCACGGCGGTAGGCGATGCGGGTGCGGCGGTGGACGTCGAGCGGGACCAGCCGGACGTCCGCCGGCGGGTGCGTCGCACCGAGTTCCGGGACCAGCGCGACGCCCTGGCCCGCGGCGACGAGCGCGAGCACGGCGGTGAAGTCGTCGGCGTGGTGGCGCACCCGAGCGGTGAAACCGGCCGCCTGGCAGACCCTCATCGCCACGGTGTGGCAGAGCGTGCCGGGTGTGCCGACGATCCACGCCGCGTCGCGCGTGCCCGCGATCGTCGTGCGAGGACCGCCTGCGGGGACGGCCAGGAACACCTTCTCGTCCAGCAGCGGCACGGAGTCCACACCGGGGTCGGGTGCGACGGGCGCGATGTCGTAGTCGTGCCAGAGGGCCACGTCGAGGCGGCCGTCGCGCAGCGCGTCCGGCATGTCGACCGGGTCCAGCTCGGTGACCAGGAGGTCCAGCGCCGGGTGGTCGCGGCCCAGGGCGACGAGGGCGGCCGGCAGGAGGGTCGGGACGGCGCTGGGGAACGCGCCGATCCGCACCGTGCCGGAGAGGCCGGTGCGTGCGGCGGCGAGGGTGGCGGACGCGGCTTCGAGCGCGGCGAGGATCGTCTCGGTGTGCTGGACGAGTGCGGTGGCGGCGGGTGTGAGGCTGACGCTGCGGCCGGTGTGCTCCAGCAGCGGGACGCCCACTTCGCGTTGCAGGGCGGCGAGTTGCTGCGACACGGCGGACGGCGTGTAGGCGTGGGCTCGGGCGACGGCGGCGATCGTGCCCAGGTGGGCCAGGTCGCGCAGGAGCCGCAGGCGGCGGACGTCGAGCATCAGTTCAGCTTACGGTTCTGTTGAGGAACACGAGCTGGTCCTTCACGGTTTGGGCGGGCACGGTGGTGCGCATGACCTTCACCGGCTTGTACGTACCGCTGATCACGCCGTTCGACCGGTCCGGGGGCGTGGCCCTCGACGCCCTGGACGCCCTCGCCAACCGGGCGTTGGACGACGGCGCACGCGGCCTGGTCGTGCTGGGTACGACCGGGGAGCCTTCATCCCTCACCCCGGCCGAGCAGCAGGCGGTGCTGGACGTGGCGGCCCGGGTCTGCCGTGCACGGCACGCCCCGTTGGTGGTCGGTGCAAATACATCCGCAACCTTGCAGAACCTGCGGGGTCATGCAGAAGTAACGGCAGCCTTGACCGTAGTACCGCCGTTCGTCCGCCCAGGCCAGGACGGCGCGGTGGCCTACCTGACCCGGTTGGCGACGGACAGCCCGGTCCCGTTGATTGTCTACGATATCCCGTATCGCACGGGCCAGTACCTGTCGGCGGCGGCGTTGCGGCGACTCGCGGACGTGCCCGGGATCGCGGGCCTGAAGTACGCGGCGGGCGGGATCAACGCCGACACGGTCGACCTGTTCGCCGACCTGCCGGACTTGGCGATCCTCGGCGGAGACGACACGTTCATCTCACCGTTGCTGGCACTCGGCGCGCACGGCGGCATCCTGGCTTCGGCACACATCGCCACCACCGAGTTCGTCCGGTTGATCGACGCCTGGCATGCCGGTGACGTGGCCGTGGCGCGCGCTCTGGGCGGACGGCTCGCCCGGTTGTCGGCGGCGCTGTTCGCCGAACCCAACCCCACCGTGATCAAGGCCGTCCTGCACGCACAGGGCCACATCCCCACCCCGGACGTCCGCCTCCCACTGCTGCCCGCTCACCCCGACAGCACGACCGCCGCCCTCACCGCTGCCGAACACCCGCTCGCCACACCGCATACGTGAGCGGGACTCCTGGCCTGTAGGCGAGGTGCGTGGCCGATGGGGCGTCGAGGATGTGGAGGTCGGCGCGGGCGCCGGGTGACAGATGACCGACTTTGTCAGTTTGCAATGCCTTGGCGCCGTTGAGCGTGGCGGCGGTGACGGCTTCCTCGATGGTCATGTGCATCTGGAGGACCGCCGTGGTGATGCAGTACGCCATCGAGGTGGTGTACGAGCTGCCCGGGTTGCAGTTGCTGGCGAGGGCGACGGTCGCGCCCGCGTCGAGGAGTTGCCGGGCGGGCGGCAGCGATTGGCGGGTCGACAGGTCGCAGGCCGGGAGCAGGGTGGCGACGGTGGACGAGTTCGCCAACGCGTCGATGTCGGCGGCGGAGAGGTAAGTGCAGTGGTCGACGCTGGCCGCACCCAGCTCCACCGCCAACCGCACGCCGGGGCCTTCGCCGAGCTGGTTCCCGTGCACCCGCAGGCCGAGGCCCTTCGCGGCAGCGGCTTCCAGCACGGCCCGCGACTGGTCGGCGTCGAACGCGCCCTGCTCGCAGAACACGTCCGCCCACCGCACGTGCGGCGCGACGGCGTCGAGCATCTCGCCGATCACCAGTGACACGTAGTCGTCGGCGTCAGCACCTGGTGGGATGAGATGTGCACCCAGGAAGGTGACTTCATCGACTTCCTGGGCCGCGATCCGAGCCGACCGCACCTCGTCCGCGACGTTCAGCCCGTAGCCGGTCTTGGTCTCGATCGTGGTCGTCCCCTGCGCCACGGCCTCGCGGACCAGCCGTCGCACATTGTCTACAAGATCCCGATCGGAAGCGGCCCGCGTCGCGTCGACGGTCACCGCGATACCGCCTGCTGTATACGAAGTACCGGCCATGCGGGCCTCGAACTCGGTGGTCCGGTCACCGGCGAACACCAGGTGAGTGTGGCTGTCCACCCAACCGGGGAGAACCGCCCGCCCCTCCACGTCGACCCGCTCGTCGGCCGCCGGCGCGGAGGCCGCAGAGCCGACCCACTCCACCCGGTCGGTGAAGACGAGGGCGGCGTCGGTGAGGCGGCCGAGCTCGGGGTCGTTGGTGGTCAACTCCCCGATGCCGGTGATGAGGGTGCTCACGAACGGAGGAACCTCTGCCACGCGGACGCCGAGAACGCCACCACGCCCGCCTCCGGGCTCTTCGAGTCCCGCACGCCCACGGCCGGGCCGGAGAAGGCCACCTCGACGCAGTTGTCGTTGTCGGCGTCACCGCTGCAACTGCTCGTCCGCCAGACCAAGCCGGTGGGGTCCACAACGGACACGAAGACCGCCTCTCATTCACGCTCGCCAACGATCCGCTCGACCAGGGATCGAATCCTCCGGACCGAGCGCCTGCCCGGGCAGGTCGTCGAACAGCAGTTTAGCCCGACCCACCTCTTCCCGGTCCTCGATGTGAAGGGCGCGCTGGCCCACGTGTGCGCCGAGATCGGTCGACAGGACACTGACAACACTGGGAATCTCGCCACCCGATCAGGGGATCGCCTCCAGCAGGAGCCTGGCGACGTCACCCAGCTGTTCGTGCACGCCGTCGCGGGCTACGACCTTCCCCCCTACTACTACGACAGAGACGTCCGACGCCGTCGCGGCCAGGACAATTTGCTCTGGGGCGGTGCCGGCGGTCCGGATCGAGTTCACCCGGACGGCGACGAGATCGGCCGGGGCGCCGACTTCCAGCCGGCCGGCTTCGGGCCGGCCGATGGAGGCGTGGTTCGTCAGGGCGGCAACGAGTTCCGCCGGCGTGAAACGGCCGCGTTCGCCGGTGCGGAGGCGTTCGTTGTGCTCCAGAGCGCGCGCCTCCAACAACGGGTCGATCACGGCGTGCTGGTCGCTGCCCAACGACAGCGGCGAACCGGCCTCCACCAACTCCCGCGCCGGGCCGATGCCATCCGCCAGATCGGCCTCCGTCGTCGGGCAGAAGCACACGCCGGTGCGGGTCGAGCCGAGCAGGCCGATATCCTTTGTAGACAAATGAGTCCCGTGGACGGCCGTTGTGCGGGGTGTCAGGGCGCCCGCCTCCGCCAACAACTCGGTCGGCGTGAGGCCGTACGCGGCCAGGCACGCTTCGTTCTCGGCCGGTTGCTCCGACAGGTGTACGTGCAGCGGCCGATCGGGGAACGCGCCCGCTACCAGCGACAATGTTTCACGTGGCACAGCGCGGACCGAGTGGATGGCCGCGCCGATCTTGGTGTTCGCATCACCGCGCAGCTCAGCGACCCGATCCAGCCACCGGTCCCCCGTCTCGTCGGAGAACCGCTCCTGCACCCCTCGCACGGGCTGCCCGATCCCACCCGCCAGATAGCAAGCGTCCAACAGGGTGAGCCTGATCCCGGCGTCGAGCGCGGCCTGTCGCAACGCCTCCGCCATCTCGTTCCCACCGTGGTGCAGGTAGTGGAACTCACCCACCGCCGTCACGCCGGCCACGGCCATCTCCGCGTACGCGGCCCTGGCCAGGCGCAGGTACGAATCAGGCGTCAACCGCTCGGCCACCGCGTACATCCGGTCGCGCCACGTCCAGAACGTGCCGCCATCGGCGTGCGTGCGCCCGCGCAACGCCCGGTGGAACGCGTGCGAGTGGGCGTTGGCGAAACCGGGGAACACCAAGCCGTAGAGCCGTTCCACGCCGAGCGGAATCGTGTCCACAGAGGACACCGCCGAGATGACCCCGTGCTCCACCCGCACCAGCACCCGCGACGCGATGCCGTCCGGCAACCAGGCCCGCTCGCACCAGAAGCTCTTCATCGCGTCAAGTGCTCCAACGTCGTCGCCAACGCCACCACGCCCGCCGCGCAGTCGTCCGCCTCGGCGAACTCCTCCGGCGCGTGGCTGATCCCGGTCGGGTTGCGCACGAACAGCATGGCGGTCGGCACGTGCGCCGCCAGGATCCCGGCGTCGTGCCCGGCACCGGTCGGCAGCGCCGGGGTGGCGTCACCGAGGGCCTCCCGGACGCGGGACATGAGACCGGGGTCGAAGTGCACCGTCCCGCCCCAGCTCTCCTCAATCACGCGCACCTCGCACCCCTCCTCGGCCGCCGCCTCACGGGCCGCCGACGTGATGTCCGAGACCACCTCACGCGTGCGCGGCTCGTCGTCCGCCCGCGCGTCCAACCACACGTCCACCGACGACGCGATCACGTTGGTGCCACCGGGGTTCGGCACGATCCGCCCCACGGTGGCCCGCGCGCCGGACGTCGCCGCACGGCGAGCGGCCAGCACGAGCGCGGCGGCGGGCAGCATCGGGTCGCGCCGGTCCTCGATCACCGTCGCACCGGCGTGGTTGCCCTCGCCCGTGAACGTGTACCGCCACCGCCCGTGCGCGAGGATCGAACTGGCCAGCCCCACCGGCACGTCCAGCCCGCGCCCCTGCTCGACGTGCAGCTCCACGAAAGCCCCGATGGACGCCAGCGCGCGGTCGTCGCGGCCCATCCGCAACGGGTCGAACCCGGCCGCGTGGGCGGCCTCGCCGAACGTGATGCCGTCCGCGTCCGTCAACCTGCACGCGGCCTCCGCCGTGATCGCACCGGTCATCAGCCGCGACCCGAGGCAGGCGACGCCGAACCGCCCGCCCTCCTCCTCCACGAACACCACGATCGCCAACGGCTTCGACGGCACGAACCCGCGAGAGCGCAGCAGGTCGAAAGCCTGCAACGCCGACACGACACCCAACGGCCCGTCGAACGCCCCACCACCCGGCACCGAGTCGAGGTGGCTGCCGGTGATCACCGCATCCGGCCCCGGCTCGCCCCACCACGCCCAGAGGTTGCCGTTCCGGTCGGGCCGCACGTCCAGCCCCCGCCGCTCGGCCTCCTCCACGAACCACGCGCGCAGCTCCCGTTCGACCTTGTCGAACCCGTGGCGCGAGTAGCCACCACGCCGCCGGTCACGCCCGACGTCGGCGATGTCCGCGAGGTCAGTCATCGGTGCTCATCGGGATGTGGACGTCCTTCGACGCGGCCACGTCGACCGCCCGCTGGTACCCGGCGTCGACGTGCCGGATCACGCCCATGGCGGGGTCGTTGGTCAGCACCCGCTCGATCTTCTGCGCGGCCAGCGGCGTGCCGTCCGCGACCGTCACCTGACCGGCGTGGATGGACCGGCCGATGCCGACGCCACCACCGTGGTGCAGCGACACCCAGGTGGCACCGGAAGCGGTGTTGACCAGCGCGTTGAGCAACGGCCAGTCGGCGATCGCGTCCGAGCCGTCGGCCATCGCCTCGGTCTCCCGGTACGGCGACGCGACCGAGCCGCAGTCGAGGTGGTCGCGGCCGATGACGATCGGCGCCGACAGCTCGCCCGAGGCCACCATCTCGTTGAACTTCAGGCCGGCGAGGTGGCGTTCGCCGTAGCCGAGCCAGCAGATCCGGGCGGGCAGGCCCTGGAACTCGACGCGATCACCGGCCATCCTGATCCACCGCGCGAGCTTCTCGTTCTCCGGGAACAGCTCGAGGATCGCCCGGTCGGTCTTGGCGATGTCCTCGGGGTCACCCGACAGCGCGGCCCAGCGGAACGGGCCCTTGCCCTCGCAGAACAGCGGCCGGATGTAGGCGGGGACGAACCCGGGGAAGTCGAACGCCCGCTCGAAGCCGCCGAGCTTGGCCTCGCCGCGGATCGAGTTGCCGTAGTCGAACACCTCGGCGCCGCGGTCCAGGAAACCCACCATGGCCTCGACGTGGTCGGCCATCGACTCGCGGGCCCGGTCGGTGAACTCGTCGGGCTTGGCGGCGGCGTAGTCCGGCCAGTCCTCGACCGGGACGCCCTTCGGGCAGTACGCCAGCGGGTCGTGCGCGGAGGTCTGGTCGGTGACGATGTCCACCGGCACGTCCCGGCGCAGCAGCTCCGGCAGCACCTCGGCCGCGTTGCCGATCAGGCCGACCGACAGCGCCCGGCCCTCGGACTTCGCGGCCAGCACGCGGGCGATCGCGTCGTCGATGTCGTCGGCGATCTCGTCCAGGTAGCGGGTCTCCACGCGGCGGCGGGCGCGTTGCGGGTCGACCTCGATGCAGAGCGCCACGCCCTCGTTCATGGTGACCGCAAGCGGTTGCGCGCCGCCCATGCCGCCCAAACCGGCGGTGACGGTGAGCGTGCCGCGGAGGGTGCCGTCGAACCGCTTGTCGGCCACGGCGGCGAACGTCTCGTAGGTGCCCTGGAGGATGCCCTGGGTGCCGATGTAGATCCACGAACCGGCCGTCATCTGGCCGTACATGGTCAGGCCCTCGGCCTCCAGCCGGCGGAACTCGGGCCAGTTCGCCCAGTCCGGCACCAGGTTGGAGTTCGCGATGAGCACGCGCGGCGCCCACTCGTGCGTGCGCATGACGCCGACCGGGCGGCCGGACTGCACGAGCAGCGTCTCGTCGTCCTTCAACTGCGCCAGCTCGCGGCTGATGGCGTGGAAGCTGGGCCAGTCGCGGGCGGCCTTGCCCGTACCGCCGTAGACGACGAGGTCTTCGGGGCGTTCGGCCACATCGGGGTCGAGGTTGTTGTGGAACATCCGCAGCGCGGCCTCGGTCGGCCAGCTCCGCGCGGTCAGTTCGGTCCCTCGGGCGGCACGCACCATCACAGGGCTCCCTTCCGGATCAGGTCTTCGGCGGCGGCGATCTCGGGCGCGAGGTGGCGGTCCGGGCCGGGACCGGGGACGTGCTCGCGCAGCTTCGCGACGGCCGCCGCGGTGGCGGGGGCGGGGTTGAGCGGTTTGCGCAGGTCCAGGGCCCGTGCGGCGGTCAGGAACTCGATCGCGAGCACGCGCCGCAGCCCGTCCACGGCCTGGCGCAGCTTGCGCGCGGCCGACCAGCCCATGGAGACGTGGTCCTCCTGCATCGCGCTGCTCGGGATCGAGTCGACCGACGCGGGCACCGCCAGCCGCTTGAGCTCGCTGACGATCGCGGCCTGCGTGTACTGGGCGATCATGTGGCCGGAGTCGACGCCCGGGTCGTGCGCCAGGAACGGCGGCAGGCCGTGCGACCGGTTCACGTCGAGCATCCGGTCGGTGCGGCGTTCGGCGATGCTCGCCACGTCCGCGGTCGGGATGGCGAGGAAGTCCAGCACGTAGGCGATCGGCGCACCGTGGAAGTTGCCGTTGGACTCGACCCGGCCGTCCGCCAGCACCACCGGGTTGTCGATGGACGACACCAGCTCGCGGTCGGCGACGGTCTCGGCGTAGGCGACGGTGTCCCGGGCCGCCCCGTGGACCTGCGGCGAGCAGCGCAGCGAGTAGGCGTCCTGGACGCGCGTGCAGTCCGGGCCGCGGTGGCTGTCCATGATCTCGGAGTCGCGCAGGATCTCCGCCATGCGCCGCGCGGAACGCCCCTGGCCGGGGTGCGGGCGCAGAGCTTGGAGGTCGGCGGCGAACACGCGGTCCGTGCCGAGGAGGGCTTCCACGCTCATCGCGGCGGTCAGGTCGGCGACGTCGAGCAGGTAGGTCAGGTCCTTGATCGCCAGGACCAGCATGCCGAGCATGCCGTCCGTGCCGTTGATCAGCGCCAGGCCCTCCTTCTCGGCCAGGCGGACGGGCTCGATGCCCGCGGCGGCGAGGGCTTCGGCGGCCGGGACCAGGTTGCCCCCGGCGTCCCGGACGTCACCTTCGCCGGTGAGGGCCAGGGCGGCGGCGGACAGCGGCGCGAGGTCGCCGGAGCAGCCCAGCGAGCCGAACTCGTGCACGACCGGCGTGATACCGGCGTTGAGCATCGCGGCCATCGCCTCGGCGGTCTCCAGCCGGACGCCGGTGTGGCCGCTCGCCAACGTCTTCAGCCGGAGCAGCACGAGGGCGCGCACGACCTCGCGCTCGACCTCGGGCCCGGCGCCCGCCGCGTGCGAGCGGACCAGGGACTGCTGGAGGGCGGCACGGCGGTCCGGCGGGATGTGCCGTACCGCCAGCGCGCCGAACCCGGTGGACACGCCGTAGGTGGGCCGCTCGGCGGTGGCCAGGCGTTCGATGTGCGCCCGGGCGGTGGTGACCGCCTCGCGGGCCGCCTCCGTGATCTCCACGCGCGCGTCGCCTCGGGCCACGGCGTGGACGTCGTCGCGGGTCAGGGGTTTCGGACCCAGCTGCACGGGTTGCTGCATGTGCCCATCTCAACCCGGCGACCGGATCCGCACGACCCGACATCCGCCGATCGTGTCTGGGATCCGAGACGCCTCGGCCAACCGAAATCGCTCCCCTCACGTCCTTGCCCACCGGTAGCGTCACGAAATCCACCATGGGGGGTGACCATGAGTGTCCGTGTGCAGGACCTGACCCGCACGTTCCGCAAGGGCAAGGGCTGGCGGCCCAAGGGCGACCAGGTGACCGCGCTCGACGGGCTCACGCTGCACGTGCCGGAGCACGAGGTGCACGGCCTGCTCGGCCCGAACGGCGCGGGCAAGACCACGCTCTGCAAGATCCTGTCCACGATCCTGCTGCCCACCTCGGGCACCGCCGAGGTGCTCGGTCACGACGTGGTGAGCGGCGCGGCCGAGATCAGGCGCCACGTCGGCATCGTGTTCGGCGGCGAACGCGGCCTGTACGGCAAGCTCACCGCGCGGCAGACCCTGCGCTACTGGGCCGCGCTCCACCTGCTCCCCGACGCGCGGGCCAAGGAGCGCACCGACGCGCTGCTGACCCGCCTCGGCCTCGCCGACAAGGCCGACGACCTCGTGGAGACGTTCTCGCGCGGCATGAAGCAGCGCGTGCACCTGGCGCGCGGCCTGATCGGCGACCCGAAGCTGATCCTGTTCGACGAGCCGACCACCGGCATGGACCCGGTGGCCGCCCGCGACTTCCGCGAGCTCATCACCGAGCTGCGCGACGAAGGCCGCACCATCCTCATCACCACCCACGACATGGACGAAGCCGAAGAGGTCTGCGACCGCGTCACCCTGATCGACAACGGCCGGGTGCTCGCCACCGAGACGCCGCGCGGCCTGGCCGAGATGTCCGGCCTGCACCGCTGGGTCGAGGCGGAGACCACGCTCGACGTCACCGGCATCCCCGGCGTCGTCGGCACCGAGACCCGCAACGGCCTGCTGCGCGTCAAGACCACCGACGACCGAGCGGCCCGCGCGGTGCTCGACTTCCTGCTGGACAACGGGGTGCGCTCGGTGCACGCCGTGCCGCCCCGGCTGGAGGACGTCTACCTGGACCTCATCGGCCGCCGCGGCATGGAGGTCTGAGCGTGCGCCTGTTCCTGTCCGGTGCGCGCACCCAGTTCTGGCTGGTCCGCAGGCACCCCGACGAGCTGCTGACGCTGTGCACGATCCCGTTCACCGTGGTGATGCTGCTGTCGATCGTGATGCACGCGGCCCGGCCCGACCTGATCGCCAACGCGTTCCTCGCACCCACGCTGATCGGGCTGTGGGGCTTCTCCACGGGCCTGGCGGCGGAGGTGCTCGTCGGCGAGCGCTGGACGTCGACGCTGGAGCTGGGCATGGCCGCGCCCGGCTCGCTGCACCCCGTGTACCTCGGTCGGATCTCGGCGGTGATGCTGCTGGGCGTCGTCCCGCTCGGCGAGACGTGGCTGCTGGGCAAGCTCCTGTTCGGCGTGGCGCCGACCGTGCACCACCCGTGGGTGTTCTGGGCGGCGATGGCGGCGTCGGTGTTCGCGATGGCAGGCACCAGCCTGCTGCTGGCGGTGACCATGCTGCTGTCCAAGAACAGCAACAACTACCTGAACTTCATCGGCTTCCCGATCTACCTGCTGTCCGGCGTGATGGTGCCGGTGCAGTACCTGCCGGAGTTCCTGCAACCGCTGTCCCACGTGATCTTCCTGTCGTGGTCGGCCGACCTGATGCGCGATTCCCTGGCCGCCGCGCCGGTCGCGGGGGCCGGGTGGCGGCTGCTGGCGATCGTCGGCCTCGGCGTCGCCGCGCTGGTCGGCGGCCGGGTCCTGCTCGCGCTGAGCCTGCGCCGGGCGCGCGAGCTGGGGACGGTGACGTATGCGTGACCAGCTGCGGGTGCTCAAGCACGGGCTCATCGCCTCGTGGACCATGTACTCGGCGTACCAGACGTGGCGGCTGTGGACGTTCACGTGGCTGTCCCGGCTGCTGATCCAGGCGTGCTTCTACGCGCTGATCGGCCGGATGCTCGGCTCGCAGCAGCAGGTCGACTACCTGCTCATCGGCAACGTGGTCGCCGTCATGGCCATCGACGCGACCGTGGTCATCCTGATCAGCGTCGGCGAGCGGCAGTCCGGCACGCTGGCCCTGATGGTCGCCGCGCCGTCCACCCACCTCACCGTGTACCTGGGCAAGGGGCTGGTGAACCTCGGCTCGGGCGTGGCCGCGTCCACCACGGCGTTCCTGGTGCTGCCGCCGCTGTTCGGGGTGCGGCTGCCGTGGCCGGAGGCGGCCCTCGTGCCGCTGATGATCCTGGTGGTCGGCGTGTCCTGCTACTGCTACGGGACGTGCGTGGCGTCGTTCGTGCTCGGGTTCCCGTCCGCGCGGTGGCTGGCGCTGAACGTCAGCTACCTGGTGCTGATGACGTTCTGCGGTGTCAACGTGCCGACGTCGTTCTGGCCGGACTGGCTGCGGGCGATCACGTCCGTGCTGCCGATGACGCACGGGCTGGCGGCGATCCGGGCGTTCATCGCGGAGGCGCCCGCGTCGACCGTGCTCGGGCAGCTCGCGCTGGAGGTGTGCGTCGGCGCGGGGTGGCTCGCCGTGGCGGCGATGAGCTTCACCCGCATGGTCCGCCGCGGCCGGCGTGACGGCTCCATCGAGTTCGGCGGCTGAAGTGCCGCGGTGGGCGCTCACCCCGCGGGAGCGCCCACCGCGTTGTCACGTCAGCCGGTCGCCCACGGGCCGGTGGCGTTCACGTCGACCGTGAGCGCCTCGGCCGCCGCGATCAGCTCCTGCGCCGACGCGGTGCCCGGTCCGGGGCCGTGGACCAGCAGGTGCAGGTCCGGGCGGAGGTCGACCCGCAGGTAGCCCACCAGCTGCCCGAGGTACTCCGCGGACACGCCGCGGGCGGTGACGGTCACCGGCGCCACGCTCGGGTTGCCGATCGGGTCGTCGACGAACGAGCTGAGGTTCGCCCCGTAGGTGACGCCGCCGATCTCGCCGGTCGTGGACACGTGCCAGCCGCGGCTGTTCACGCGGGCCTGGTGGGCGAGCGCGCCGCCGACCGAAACCGGTGCGCCCAGCGCCGTCTGGTCCGGCCTCGTGGACTCGGCGATCCGGATCGCGTCGGCACGTGCTCGCGGCGCGTTCGAGAGCACCAATTCGACGTAGTGGCCCGGCTCGGGGCTGAAGACCACCCTCGCGTCCGGTGGCGTCCCGTCCGGCGTCGCCGGCGTCTCCGGCGTCTCGGGTTCACCCGGCCGCGGCAGCACCATCTTCGTCGGGTCCACGACCAGGGCGGGCGAGCCGTTGATCGTCACCTGGTCGGCGGCGGGGGCGCCGGCGATC
Organism: Saccharothrix carnea; assembly: GCF_003014735.1. Lineage (GTDB taxonomy): Bacteria > Actinomycetota > Actinomycetes > Mycobacteriales > Pseudonocardiaceae > Actinosynnema > Actinosynnema carneum. The sequence goes on from NZ_PYAX01000001.1 coordinate 863,541, forward strand.
TGCTGCCGCAGCACCTCCTGAACCGCGACGTCCTTCGGCACGAGCAAGTTCAACGACGGCGTGTGCAACTGCTCGCTGCTGTGCTTCCAGACCCGTTGGACCGCCCCGGTCGGGTCCACGAACCGGTTGCGCTCGGTCAGGCCGTCGACGAGCCACGACGGGCTGTAGCCGAGGGTGCGCGGGTCGAGCGGCGCGGCGGCGACCGTGGTCGGCTTGGTCGTCGTGGTGGACGTCGTCTGGAGGGTGGTGCTCGCCGCCGCCGGTGCCTCCGCGCTCGGTCGGCCGACCGTCGTGGCGACCACCGCGACGGCCGCGGCGGCGGTGGCCGCCGTGACGGCCAGGAACAGCGGCTTGCGGCTCTTGCGGGGCCGGTGCAGCGCGGCCAGGACGTGGCCGGCCGGCGGCGTCTGCTCGGCCCGCGCCCGCAGCGCGTCCCGGATCAGGTCCTCGGTGTCCATCACAGTGCCTCCTTCACGCGGTCGTTCGCGCGCAGCGTCGCCAGCGCGCGGGAGATGTGGCTGCGGACCGTGCCCTGGGAACAGCCCAGCGTCGCGGCGATCTCGGCGTCGTCGCAGCCCTCGTAGTACCGGAGCACGACGGCGGCCTTCTGCTTGCGCGGCAGCTTGTCGATGCTCTGGAGCATCGCTTCGCGCTCGTCGTAGTGGGTCGACGGGTCGGGCCCCGGCGGGTCGACCGCGTGCAGCGGCGTGTGGGCCTTGCGTCGGCGGCGCCAGCCCAGGAACTCGTTGGTGACCATCCTCTTCAGGTAGGCGGCGGGCGCGTCCACCGCCGCGATGCGCGTCCAGCGTTGCTGAGCGCGCAGCAGGCACTCCTGGACCACGTCCTGGGCGAGGTGCGGGTCACCGGTCAGCACGGTGGCGTAGCGCAGCAGCGGGGTGACCTGCCTGGTGGCGAAGTCCTCGAAGCTGTCCGTCATACCCCTCCAATGCGCCCGGACGCGGTTCTGTTGAGAATGGGTTCCGTGGGAGGCAGCAGCGACGTGCCGGCGTTGCGCCGAGGGCTCGCGGTGCTGCGCCTGCTGGCAGGCAGGCCGGGACCCCTGTCGGCGGCGGCCGTGGCGCGCGAGCTGTCCCTGCCCAGGTCCACCACCTACCACCTGCTGGCCGAGCTGACCGCCGCCGGTTTCGCCACCCACTTCCCCGAGGAGCGACGCTACGGTCTCGGCGTCGCGGCGTTCGAACTCGGCTCGGCCTACCTGCGCCACGACCCGCTGGAACGCCTGGCCCGCCCCGTCCTGCGACGCCTCGTGGACACCGTGGGCAGGACCGCCCACCTGGGCGTCCTGCACGGCTCGGAGGCCCTCTACCTGGTGCGCGAACAACCACGCCACCCGACCACCATCGTCTCCGATGTCGGCGTGCGCCTACCCGCCCACCTGACCGCGTCCGGCCGGGCCGTGCTGAGCCGACTGCCCGCCGCGCAGGTCAGGGCCCTGTTCCCGGGCCCCTTCGTCGACCGGACCGGACGGGGACCGCGCAACCTGCCCGCGCTGCGGAGGCTGCTGGCCGTCGAACGCCGGCGCGGGTGGGCGGTGGAGGACGGCTACGTGACCGCCGGCTTCGCCTCCGTCGCCGCCCCCGTCTTCGACCACGGTGAACGCCCGATCGCCGCGATCACCGTCACGTTCCGGCACGTGTGCGAGACGGAAGCGGAGTGCGGTGAGACGTGGCCGGACCTCGCCACCGAAACCCGCCGTGCGGCGGAGGAACTGACCACCCGCATCGGCGGCCGGGCCTGACCAGCCCGCACCCTGGCACGTGTCCCCCGATTCGGTGAACCGGTTTCGCCCAACCCGCCAGGTAGCCTCGGTGATGCACGACGTGATGCAAAAAGTGATGCACCAGCTAGCAGTAGGCGGTGATGCGTGAGCCACTCGTCGGGTTCATCCGCACCGACGATCTCGAACAGCTCGGCAAAGACGAGCTCGTGCGACTCCAAGGCGCGATCAGCCCCCGGACCCTCGCCGCGGTCAACGAGGCGTTGAAGATCGTCTTGGGGCTCCCCTGAAGCCCTGGGCGCAACACGGCCCGGCCACCCACCGGGCGACCGGGCCGTGCGTGCCGGGATGGACTACAGCGTGACGCTCTTGAGGAAGTCGGCCGCCACGTTGGCGATCGTCTCCTTGTCCACGTCCACCCGCTTGACCAGGTCCGCCAGCTTCTCCGTGGTCAGCGCCGCCGACACCTTGTTCAACGCGTCCTTGCCCTTCGCGTCGACCGCGTCCGACCGCAGCAACGGCACGACGTTCTGCGCCGGGTACATCGTCTTCGGGTCCGCCAGCTCCACGAAGTCGTTCGCCTTGATGTCCGCCGACGTCGTGTAGAGGTTGGCCACCTGCACGGTGCCGTTCTTCAACGCGTCCACCGTGATCGGACCACCCGCGTCGGTCGTCTTGATCTCGGTGAACGTCACCCCGTACAGCTCCTCGATCTTCGCCTCCCACCGCTGCGCCCACTCACCGGCGGCACCCAGCGCGTACTTCCCGGCACCCAGGTCGGCGATCGACTTCACCCCGCCGTCAGCGGTGGCCTTGGTGACCACCAGGACGTCCTTGTCCTCCGCGTCCGACTTCTCCAACACCTCAAGGCCCGAGGGCGTCTTGGCCTTCAGAGCCGTGTAGACCTCCTCGGCCTCGGTGGTGGTGTTGGTCTTGTCGAAGTAGTTGAGCAGGTTGCCCGAGTACTCCGGCACCACGCCGAGCGACTTGTCCTGCAACGCCTTCACGACGAGCTCGCGGGCGCCGATGCCGGACTTCACCGTCACCTTCGCACCGGTCGCCTTCAGCGCGCCGGCGTAGATCTCGGCCAGGATCTTGTTCTCGGTGAAGTCGGCCGAACCGACCACGACCTCACCCGACGCGGCCTGCTGGCCGCTCCCGCCCAGGTCCTCTTTGGACCCGCACGCGGAGACGACCAGAGCGGCCGCCGTGACGACAACGGCCAACGTGCGCTTCATGCCGTACTTCCTCCAGATTCGACGGGCGCCGGCTCTCCCCGGCGCCTCGGCTTCGCCCCGCTCGACCGCGCCCCCGCGCGACGACCTCGCGACGACAGCCGCAAACCCGCGGGCACGACCAGCCTGCCCACGCCCGCGAGCACCACGTCCAGCACGACCGCCAGCAGCGCGATCAGGATCGCGCCACCGACGAACTGCCCGTAGTCCAACACCCGCAGGCCGTCCAGCAGGGGACGCCCCAACGTCTCGATACCGACGTACGCCGCCACCGACGCGGTCGCGACCACCTGCAACATGGCGTTGCGCAGACCGCCGACCAGCAGCGGCAGCGCGTTGGGCACCTCGACCTGCCACAGCCGCTGCGCGCCGGTCATGCCCATGCCGCTCGCCGCGTCCACCACACCGCGGTCCACGTCCTGGATGCCCGCGTACGTCCCGGCCAGGATCGGCGGCACGGCCAGCACCACCAGACCGATGAGCACCCCGGCAGACCCACCGCCCGCGACCAGGTACAGGAACGTGACCAGGCCCAACGTCGGCAGCGCCCGCAACGCGTTGCTGCCGCCGACCAGCACCACCCCGCCGCGTCCGGTGTGCCCGACGAACAGGCCGAGCGGCACGGCGATCAGCGCGGCGCCGAGCACCGCGCCCAGGCAGTACAGCAGGTGGACGCCGACCCGCACCGGGATCGACTTGCCGCCCGACCAGTTGACCGGGTCGACCAGCCACGCGAACGCGTCCGCGAAGATCACAGCCGCTCACCCGCCCGCGCCCACGGCGTCAACCGGTCCCGCAGCAGCACCAGCAGCAGGTCGACCACCAGCGCCAGCACCAGCGTGAGCACGATGCCGATGATGATCGGCGCCAGGTACCGCTGCCGGAACCCGTCGGTGAACAACGTGCCCAGACCGCCCGTCCCGATCAACGCACCCACGCTGACCAGGCTGATGTTGCTCACCGAGCCGACCCGCACACCGGCGGCCAGCACGGGCACGGCCAGCGGCAGCTCCACCGAGAAGAACCGGCGCAGCGGCCGGAAGCCCATCGCCGTGGCGGCGGCGGTGATGTGCGCGGGCACCGCGGCCAGCGCCTCGGCCACCGGCCGGACCAGCAGCGCGGTCGTGTAGACCGTCAACGCGATGATCACGTTCGCCGGGTCGAGCACCTGCGTGCCGATGACCGCCGGGATGATCGCGAACAGCGCCAGCGACGGGATCGTGTAGACCACGTTCGACAGCCCGATCAACGTCGCGTTGACGGGCCGGAACCGGTGGCACAGCCACCCCAGCGCGATCGCCAGCACCACCGACACCACCAGCGGCACCAACGACAGGTAGACGTGGTCGAGCAGCATGTCCAGCAGCGCCGCCCTCGTCCCGGCGTCGCTGAGGTACTTCCCGATATCACCCACGGCGGCTCTCGATCACGTCGAGCACCTGCCGCGCGGTCACCACGCCGGCCAGCCGCCCCTCACCGTCCACCGCGACACCCAGCCCGGACGGTGACGACAGCGCCGCGTCCAGCGCGCCCCGGATCGACGCGCCCACCTCGTACAGCGAGCCACCGGGCACCACCGACGCGTCCGGCGCGATCCACCCCTGTGGCCGCTTCTCCGCGTCCACCACGAGCCGCCAGTCCGAAGAGGACTCGACCGGGGCTCCTTCCGCCACCGTGGGCACCTCGGCCACCTCGACCCCCGAAGAGTCCACAAAGGACAGGCTGCGGTAGCCGCGGTCCTTGCCCACGAAGGCCGCCACGAAATCGTCCGCGGGCCGGGTGAGCAGCTCGGCGGGCGGCGCGTACTGGGCGAGGAAGCCGCCGGTCCGCATCACCGCGACCTTCTCACCGACCTTGATGGCCTCGTCGATGTCGTGCGTGACGAACACGATGGTCTTGTCCAGCTCCGCCTGCAGCCGCAGCAACTCGTCCTGCAGACCCTCCCGCACCACCGGGTCGACCGCGCTGAAGGGCTCGTCCATCAGCAGCACCGGCGGGTCCGCGGCCAGCGCCCGCGCCACACCCACCCGCTGCTGCTGCCCCCCGGACAGCTGCACGGGGTAGCGGCGGCCGAGTTCGGCCGGCAGGCCGACCAGCTCCAACAGCTCGGCGGCGCGCTGACGGGCCTTGCGCCGCGTCCACCCGGTGAGCAACGGCACAGTGGCCACGTTGTCCAGCACCGTCCGGTGCGGGAACAGACCAGCCTGCTGGATGACGTACCCGATGCCGCGCCGCAGGGTGGGCGGGTCCACACCCGACACGTCCCGGCCGTCCACCAGGACGGTGCCCGACGTGGGGTCGATCATCCGGTTCACCATGCGCAGCGACGTCGTCTTGCCGCAGCCGGACGGTCCGACGAAGACCGTGATCGTGCCCGCCTCGACCACGAGGTCCAGGCCGTTCACCGCGGTGGTCCCGTCGTCGAACCGCTTGGTCACGTCGCGGAACTCGATCACCCGTGGTCCTCCTGCCGATGGGCGACAAGCGTCGAACGACCCTAGCCCGTCAGTCCGACCGGGGCACGGCGTTTCAGCATCCGGTCAGTAGGGTGCACCGGTTGTGGCAACCGAACCGGTGCGAGCACTGCTCGCCGAACGCGGCCCGCACGCCCGCAAGCTGCGGCGCGTGCTCGACCTGCTCGCCGACGACTGGCACACGTTGGCCGAGCTGGTTCGGCTTCCCGCTGTGCCGCGGCGCACCGTGCAGGAGCTGCTGACCGCCGTCGGCGACGACCTGGAGTCCAGCGGCGACCGGTTCCGGCTCGCCCCGGCCAAGGCCGGCGACTACGCGGTGTTCCGCGTCGGTGACGACCTGGTCGACCCGGTGGACGCGCTGGTGTCGCGGCACACCGCGCAGCTGCGGTCGATCCTGGCCGACATCGCCGACGTGCCGCCGCCGCTGGCCGCGCTGGACCACGTGCAGGCGACCGCCGAGACAGCGTTGAAGCGGGCGTTGTGGCTGGACACGACCTACGACCTGGCCGGCCGCACGCTGCTGTGCCTGGGCGACCACGACCTGACGTCGCTGGCCGTGTGCGCGGTGAACCCGTCCGTCGAGGTGGTCGTGGTCGACGTGGACGACCGGCTGCTGGAGTACATCGCGCGGCGCGCCGAAGAACGCGGGTGGCCGATCCGCACGGTCCACGCCGACTTCCGGTTCGGCCTGCCTCCCGCCGTGCTGGAGTCGGCGGACCTGGTGTTCAGCGACCCGCCGTACACGCCGGAGGGCATCGGCTTGTTCGCCGCACGCGCGGTCGAGTGCCTGGCCGACCTCGGTCGGGGACGGGTGCTGCTCGCGTACGGGTTCAGCGACCGGACCCCCGCGCTCGGGCTGAAGGTGCAGCAGGAGCTGCAGCGGCTCGGGTTGGTGTTCGAGGCGATCCTGCCCGCGTTCCACCGGTTCGACGGCGCGCAGGCCATCGGCAGCGCCGCCGACCTGTACGTGTGCCGTCCCACGTCACGCCGCTCGGTGTCACCCGCCTCGGCGAAGACCGCGATCTACACGCACGGCCCGCAGTCCGTGGAGGCGACCGGGCCGGGGTCGACGGCGTTGGCGGCTCTCGTCGACCTCGCACCCCGACCGGAGTCCTCGCCGCCGCCGAAGCCGCGTGCGCCGGGGTGGGCCGAGCCGATCGGCAAGGGCGCGGCGTCGCTGGCGGTGGACCTGTCCGGCGACCCCGGTCCGTGGCTGCTGCGGACGCTGCTGGCGTGCTCGCCCGGTCGGATGGCGGCCCTCGTGCCCAACAACCACCCCAACGTGTCATCGGCGGCGGGCCAGCAGGAGCTGAGGTCGTTGGTGGACACCAGGTTCGCGCTGCGGTTCCTGCGGTCCACTCCGGACGGCAAGCACTGCGTCGTGGTGGCCGACCAGGTGCTGGCGGGCACGCTGGACGCGGGCGGGCTGACCGTGCGCGAGGTGCTGATGCGGGCGCACGGCAAGCTGGGCAACGTGTGGCGGGAGGCGCTGGTCACGGCCACGCACGGCGCGTTGACCAAGCGGGAGGCGCGGGAGCGCATCGGCGAGCACGACGACTTGGAGCTGCGGCTGATCGACCTGCCCCGGCACCGGATCGCCGAGCTGCTGCCGCTGATCCGCGCGTCGGCATCGCACTAGCCGGCCGGATTCGGCGAACCTCCACGTCGGGGCCACCTCCGCCGGTAACTTCTCGCTCGAACCTGGAGGCGCGCTCATGACTCATCCCCACCCCGGTCAGCAGCCGGGTCCGCAGCAGTACCCCTGCCGGCCACACCCGGGTCAGCCGCCGTACCAGGGGCAGCAGCCCCATCCAGGCCAGCCGTACCCCGGCCAGCCCTACCCAGGTCAGCCGTACCCAGGTCAGCCGCCGGTCGGCTACCCCGGCGGGCCGCAGGCGCACCCCGGCGGGCCCAAGCCGCCGAGCAAGGCGTTCGCGGTGGTGTCCGCCCTGCTGTTCCTGCCGAACGTGATCCTCTTGTACGTGGTGTCCATGCCGTTCGTGGCGGACGGCAGGCCGTCGCCGCACTTCTGGGTCTCGCTGATCGGCGTCCCGCTCAGCGAGGAGGTGACGGGGAACGTCGACTTCGCCGTGTCGGTATCGCTGACCGTGGCGTCGGTGGTCCTCGTCCTCGCCGTGCTGCTCGCCTGCCGGGTCCCCGGCGTGCGGTGGGCGCTGCTGGGTATCGCGCTGGTGGCCGTGGCGAACTACGTCTACGTCGTCATCGACATCCTGGCGAACATCCCGGGCGAGTTCGTGGTGCTGCCCGCGATCGCGCTGCTGCTGTGGCTGGTGTCCGGCCTGGTCGCCGCGCTGCCGCCGGTGGGCCGTGCGATGCGGGGTGCGAAGCCGAGGACGCCGGGGCACCAGGTGGCCGGTCCTCCGCCGCCGCAGGGCCAGTGGGGCTGATCGACCGCCTCACTCACCGAAGCGCGTGATGGCCTTGAGCATGTCCCGCGCCCGGCCGAACAACGCCTTCAGCGCGCTCAGGATCCGCGCCATCACGCGCACCAACTCCGCCAACCGCCGCGTGATCCGGTCGAGCACGACCGCGCCGCGCCCCACCGCCCACGCCGCGAACTCGGCCACCGAGCTGCCGCACGTCAGCTCCGCCCCGGCGAGCGCGAGGGTGGCGTTGGCGAGCACGTCCCGCACGAACAGCGCCACCACGTCCCGGAACACGCCGTGGACCGCGGCGGTGATCGCGCCGACCTCGGCGACGTGCGACGCCACCCCGAGGCAGAGCCGGCTCATCGCCGTGATCTCCGCGGTCAGCCACCCGCCCGACCGCCGCCGCGCCATGCCGTCCAACGTCGTCGCGACCTGCCGCCAGGTGGCTTCCGCGTCCTCGAACCGGTCGCCGTGGCCCGCCAGCCAGTCCAACGGCTCGCGCAGCACGTCGACGTGCCCGACCAGCCACCCCAGGCCGGCCGCGTCGAGCAGGCCGAGCGGGTCGACGGCCGCGGTCGGCACGGCGAGGTCGGCCTCCAGCGCGTCCGACCCCGTCGACTCCAGCACCGGGAAACCGGTCACGAAGGCGCCGACCCCGGCTCGTCGTCGGGCGCGCGCAGGCTCCGGGGCAGCGGCAGGTCATCGCCCTCCGGAACGGCCTCCGCCTTCGCGCCCTCCACCGACGCCGGCACCGAACCGACCAGGAAGCCCATCGCCGCCGCACCACCGAACTGGGGCTCGACCACGGCCACCGCCTGCCGCGCCGCCTGCTCCTGCGCCCGCCGCACGGTGTCCATCACGACCTCGCCCAGCCGCGCGGGCGAGCACCCCTCGGCCGCCGGCGAGAACTCGATGTGCCGCAACGACCCGTTCGGCGCGACGGTCGCCGTCACCACGCCGTCCGGCGACCGCTGCGTGGCGTGCGCCCGCGCGATCCGGTCCCGCAGCGCGCGGGACCGCTCGGCCAGGTCCCTGGCCCTGGCTTCGAGGTCGGCGATCATCCGTTCCGGGTTCACCGGGCAGCACCCAACGTCGTGGCGTCCATCGGGACCGCAGTATCGCCGATCAACCGGCGCGGGGGATGTGCAACGGACCAAGTGCCAGCACCGCGCGGAACTCCTTGGGCGGCACGGGACGCGAGAACAGCCAGCCCTGGTAGGTGTCCACGCCGATGCCCCGCAGCACCTGGAACTGCGTCGCGGTCTCCACGCCCTCGGCCACGCACCGGCGGTCCATCGCGCGGGCCATGTCGACCACCGCCTTGGCGACGGCGAAGTCGGACGGGTCCTTGCCCAGGCCCGACACGAACCGCCGGTCCACCTTGATGATCTGCGCGGGCAGGTCCTTGAGCCGGGCCAGCGACGAGTAGCCGGTGCCGAAGTCGTCCACGGCGAACCGGATGCCGCGCTCCACCAGCTCGTCCATCGTCTGGCGCACCCGGGACGGCAGGTCGACCAGCGCGGTCTCCACCAGTTCCAGCACCACCCGGTCCCACGGGATGCCCGCCTCGGCGATCGCGTCGGCCACGATGTCGGCGAACTCCGGGTCGCCCGGCACCAGACCGGCCAGGTTCACCGCCACCGACACCGGCTTGCCGCCCGGCTCGGGCCAGCTCGACGCCTCCTTCAACGCGGTCCGCAGCACCCAGCGGTCCAGCTCGCGCATCAGGTCGCCCTGCTCGGCCACGGGCAGGAAGATGTCCGGCGGCAGCAGCCCGCGGTCCGGGTGCGGCCAGCGCACCAGCGCCTCCGCGGTCTGCACCACGCCGTCCACGCCGACCACCGGCTGGAAGTGCAGCGCCAACCCGTCCTGCTGCAACGCCTCCCGCAGCTGGCCCTCCAGGTGCACCTGCCGGTCGGCCGACGCGATCAGCGCCGCGCTGGCCAGCGACACCCGGCCCGCGCCGTTCCGCTTGGCCTCGAACATCGCCGCGTCGGCGAAGCGCAGCAGGTCGTTGCCGGTGGCACGGGAACCGTTCGGCACGGCCGCGCCGATCGACGCCGACACCCGGACCAGCTGCCCGTGCACCGGCACCGCCGTGCGCAGCAGCCCGGCGACCCTCGTGGCCAGCGCGTCCACGCCGCCGACCTGGTCCAGGTTCTCGCAGATGATCACGTACTCGTCGCCGGACAGGCGGGCCGCCGTGCAGCCGTCGGGCAGGCCGCCCTCCAACCGCCGCGCCAGCGCCACCAGCAGCTCGTCACCGGCGTCGTGGCCCAGCGAGTCGTTGACCCGCTTGAAGTTGTCGATGTCGCAGAACAGCACCGCGACGTTCGACCGGGCGGGCGAGGCCAGCAGCTCGCCCAGCATCTCCTTGACCAGCGCCCGGTTCGGCAGGCCGGTCAGCTCGTCGTGCGTGGCCTGGTGCCGCAACGCCTCGGCCGTGCGGCGGCGCTCGGTGATGTCCTGGAACACGATCAGCCAGAACCGGCGGCCGTCGTCCTGCACGGACAACGCGATGTGCAGCTCGCAGTACACCTGCACGCCGTCGCGGCGGACCAGGATGCGCTGCGGGACCTTGTGGGTGCGCTCGGCGTCCGGCGCGGACATCTCGTCGATCGACGGCAACCCGCCGCTGGTGTCGTCCGGGTGGGTGAGCCGGCTCGCGGTCATGCCGCGCAGCTGCTCCAGGTCCATGCCCAGCAGGTCGCACAGTGCGTCGTTGGCGTCGACCAGCCGCTCGCCCTCGTCGAACAGGCCGATGCCGACCGGGGTGAGCGACACCAGGTCCGCGAAGCGCTGGCTGGACCGTTTCATCCTGGTCTCGGCGGCGCGCTGCTCGGTGATGTCCTGCGCCGTGCCGACTGCGAGCGGCAAGCAGTCCGGGCCCTTGACCACGACGCCGTAGCAGCGGAACACGCGCTGCCTGCCGTCGCGGCGCACGATCCGGTGCTCCAGCTGGATCGGCACCTCTTCGGTGGCCAGCTGCTGCCACAGGTCGTCCACCCAGCCGCGGTCCTCGGGGTGCACCAGGTCGAGGTAGGTCTGGTAGCGGGTGCGCTCGTCGCGCGGCACGTCGAACAGCTCGTGCAGCATGTCCGACCACACCACGTCGCCGGTCTGCAGGTTCCACTCCCAGACGCCGAGCTGCGCGGCCTTCTGCGCGTCGGCGAGCCGGCGGCGGTCGTCGCGGAGCTGGCGCTCCAGCGCGCGGGCCTCGGTCACGTCCTGGACGGTGCCGTGCAGCAGGCTGACCGTGCCGCCCTCGAACTCGGCCCGCGCGCGGCACACGTAGACGCGGTCGCCGACCTCGCTGCGCACCTCGGCCTCCAGCGTCCGGCCCTCGGTCGCGGTGCCGCCGTCCTCCAGCCTCAACAGCTTGCGGCGCAGGTCCTTCAGCGCGCCCCGGTCCTCCGGGTGCACGCCGCACAGCAGGTCGTCGTCGGGGACGACGCCCAGCTCGGCGTACATCTCCAGCAGCACCTCGCTGCGGTGCACCGCGCCGGACGCGACGTCGTAGCTCCAGCTGCCCATGCGCGCGAGGCGCTGCGCCTCCAGCAGCCGGGCGCGCTCGGTCTCCAGGGCGCGGTCGGACCGCCACTGGTCGGTGATGTCGCGGATGTAGCCGGTGATGAACTGGGTCCGACCGTCGGATCTCAACTTCGCCTCGGCGACACCGCGGATCCACCGCTGCTCGCCGCCGGGCAGGATGATCCGGTAGACGATGTCGATCGGGTTGCCGTCGATCTCGCGGTTGGCCCAGTAGCGGGCGACCATCTCGTAGTCGTCGGGGTGCACCACGTCCAGCACGGCCTGCGCGCCGGGCACCACCTCGCCGGGCCGCACGCCCAGCATCTCGTAGTGCGACTCGGACCAGACCGTGACGCCGGTGTCCGGGTCGTACTCCCACGAGCCGATCTGCGCGACCCGCTGCACGGTGCGCAGCCTGCGCTGCTCGTCCCGCAGGTCTTCGGCGGCCTGCGCCAGGTCGGACACGTCGACCATCAGCACGGCGTGCAAACCGGTACCGGGTACCTGGGTGCGCACCACGCGGACCGGCACCAGCCCGCCATCGGCCTGGTGCAGGCGCAGGTCGTCGGGGCCGCCGAGCAGCAGTTCGCCCAGCGAACGGCCGACGAGGTCGTCGGCGGACCGGGCCTTGGTCAGCGCCACCGCGGCGGCGCCGGCCCGCATGACCACGCCCTTGGGATCGCACAGCAGCGTGGGCGCCTCGGGCAGCGCGATGCCGGCCAGCGCCACGTCGCCGTTCTGCGGACGCGCTGGGTCGAGCATCACCGGAGCGCGTCCAACCCGCTTGGGCACGGTCCCACCTTCCCGTGTCTACGGCAGGGATGACCGGCCCGACCGCACCCAAAGACGGCGTCCCTCTCCACGGGCAATATTCACCCGAGGAGAGGGACGGTAGCGCTTCGGAGCGTCATCGCCCACCCCTCAACGGGCTAACGAAACAACACGTTAGCGGTTCCGTTGCCTGTCGACGGGTACGGACGGATGCGGCCGGAGCTCTCCCAACTCCGACTTGGAGTCAGGCTACTCCGTCTTCGCGGGCTGCCAAGGCCACGGCGGCGGCCACTTCCGGGCCGACCCGCGGGTCGAGGGCGCTCGGCACGATCCGGTCGACCGAGAGGTCGTCCGCGGCGACCGCGGCGATGGCCTCCGCGGCGGCGAGCTTCATGCCCTCGGTGATCCTCTTCGCGCCCGCGTCCAGCGCGCCGCGGAAGATGCCGGGGAACGCGAGCACGTTGTTGATCTGGTTGGGGAAGTCGCTGCGACCGGTGGCGACCACGGCGGCGTGCCGCCCGGCCACGTCCGGGTGCACCTCGGGGTCGGGGTTGGACAGCGCGAACACGATCGAGTCCTCGGCCATGCTCGCGATCAGCTCCTCGGGCACCTGCGACGAGGAGACGCCGACGAACACGTCCGCGCCGCGCAGGGCCTCGGCGATGCCGCCGCGCAGGCCACTGGCGTTGGTGACCTCGGCCAGCTGCGCCTTCACCGGGTTCAACCCGTCCCGGCCGACGTGCACGATGCCGCGCGAGTCGACCACGGTGACCTCGCCGATGCCCGCGGCCAGCAGGATCTTCGCGCACGCCACCCCGGCCGCGCCCGCGCCGGAGATGACCACGCGCTGGTTCGCCACGTCCTTGCCCAGCACGGTGTTCGCGCCGCGCAGGGCGGCCAGCACCACGACCGCGGTGCCGTGCTGGTCGTCGTGCATGACCGGCACGTCCAACGCCTCGATCAGCCGGGCCTCCAGCTCGAAGCAGCGCGGCGCGGCGACGTCCTCCAGGTTGACCGCGCCGAACGACGGGCGCAGCCGGACCAGCGTCTCCACGATCTCGTCCACGTCCGTGGTGTCCAGCACCAGCGGGATGGAGTCGAGGCCGCCGAACGTCTTGAACAGCGCCGCCTTGCCCTCCATGACCGGCAGCGACGCGCTCGGGCCGATGTCGCCGAGGCCGAGCACGGCCGTGCCGTCGCTGACCACGGCGACCAGGCGGTGCGCCCACGTGTACTTGGCGGCCAGGGCCGGGTCCGCCGCGATCGCCCGGCTCACCCGCGCCACGCCCGGCGTGTAGGCGATGGAGAGGGCGCGCGGGTCCGCCAGTGACGCGGTCGCGCCCACGGCCAGCTTTCCGCCTTCGTGCGCGCGGAAGATTTCCTCGTCGCTCAATTCGGTGGTCATCTGGGGCTGGTCGTTGACTGCGGTCAAGGAAGTCCTCCTGCGGTGCGCGATAACCTGCGGCGCACCGGGACCGGCGTTGTCACGCGGGTCGACGGGGCCTGTCTGCGGTCGTCCACACGGTCTGTCGGACGGCTCTCTCGGGGCGGTGTGCGGGCAAGCATGGCAGTGTCACCGGCTGCTGTCTGCGGCGGGGATCACAGTTTTTCCGCAGGTCAGAGGTAGTGCCACAGAACGTACGTCCGGTTTTCTGGACCGACCGGTCAGTTTCCGCAGGCAGGATCGGTCAAGAGCCGGCGCGTTCTAGGGTGTGCGCCATGCAGGTACGTGAGTTGAAAATTTCCGGCGCTTTCGAGTTCACCCCTTCGGTGTTCCCCGATGACCGCGGTTTGTTCGTCGCGCCGTACCAGGAAGCGGTGTTCACCGAAGCCGTCGGGCACCCGCTCAAGGTCGCCCAGACCAACCACAGCGAGTCCAAGCGCGGAGTCGTGCGCGGCATCCACTACGCCGACACCCCGCCGGGGCAGTCCAAGTACGTGCACTGCCCACGCGGGCGGATGCTCGACGTCGTGGTGGACGTGCGCGTCGGTTCGCCGACGTTCGGCGAGTGGGACGCGGTGGAGCTGTCGGAGGAGGTGTTCAACTCCGTGTACCTGCCCGAGGGGCTGGGGCACGCGCTGATGGCACTGGAAGACGGCACGGTCGCGTCGTACCTGTGCTCGGAGGGGTTCAACCCGAAGGCCGAGCGCGGCCTGCACCCGTTGTCGATGGACCTGCCGTGGCCGGCCGACGTGGCGCCGGTGCTGTCGCCGAAGGACGCCGCCGCGCCGACGCTCGACGAGGCACGTGACGCCGGCCTGCTGCCGTCGTACGACGAGTGCGTGGCCTGGTACGCGAAGCTGCGTTCGTGAGTCGTGCTCCGACCGGCGGCTCAGCCCTTCGCGGCCGGCCGCCGGCGGAGCGGTCGCGGCCTCGGCCAGAGCCGGGCCCGGACCACGCCGACCACCTCGGCGGCGCCGAGCGTCCGTGAGTCGGTGGAGGCGAACGGGTTGTCGCCCTCCACGTGCCAGCCGGTCCCGTCGCGCCGGACGGCCCGCTTCACGGACAGCTGCCCGGGCCGCGCCGCCCACCTGACCAGCACAAGATCGCCCGCCGCCGGCGGTTTCCCGTACTTGACCCACACCACGTCGCCCGTCCTCAGGGTGGGCACCATCGAGGGTCCGACCACCCGAACCAGCGGCAACGGGTTGGCTTCCGGCCGTGCCAACGATCACCTCCACCTGCTCGCGCCGAGGCCCCGGAGTAGGGTTCGTCACGTCGGAGCATCCACTGTCAGGGAGGAAAGATGCGACTTCTGTCGCGCATCCGTTCACTCCGCCGCCCGCTCCTGGAGGCCACCGCGCACTGCGACCTCCCGTGCGGTGTTTACGACCCGGCCCAGGCCCGGATCGAGGCCGAGTCGGTCAAGGCGATTCAGGAGAAGTACCAGGCGAACGAGGACCCGGAGTTCCGCGCCCGTGCCATCCTGATCAAGGAGCAGCGGTCGGAGCTCGTCAAGCACCACCTGTGGGTGCTGTGGACCGACTACTTCAAGCCGCCGCACTTCGAGAAGTACCCGGAGCTGCACGACCTGTTCAACCGGGCGACGAAGGCGGCGGGCGCGTCGGGCGCGAAGGGCTCCATGGACCCGGCCAAGGGCCAGGAGCTGCTCGACCTGATCGCCCAGATCGACAAGATCTTCTGGGAGACCAAGGCCGCGGCCTGATCACTTGCGGCACACGGCGCTGACCGGCGGAAGTCCTTTCCACCGGCCGGCGCCGTTCTGCGTTCACGGTCACCTTCGCGCGCCCTACGGCCCCAGGCGAGGCGGACCTCCGTAAGCTGCGAGCCGTGACCTCACACGTCTACCTGCTCCGGCACGGTCAAACCGAGTGGTCCGAGAGCGGGCGGCACACCGGGCTGACCGACGTCCCCCTCACCGAGACCGGGGTGCAGCAGGCCCGGCGCGCGGGGGCCGTGCTGGCCCGGCTGCGCGCCACCGACCTGCCGCCCGCCCTGGTGCTGGCGAGTCCCCGGCAGCGGGCTTGGCGGACGGCCGAGCTGGCCGGGCTGCACGACGTGGAGCGCACCGAGGAGCTCGCCGAGTGGGACTACGGCGACTACGAGGGCCTGACCACGCCCCAGATCCGGGAGACCGACCCCGGCTGGACGGTCTGGACCCACGCCGTGCCCGGCGGCGAGACGCACGACGAGGTCGCCGCCCGCGCCGCCAAGGTGCTCGACCGCGCGCGGCAGGCGTTGACCGGCGGTGACGTGGTGCTGGTCGGGCACGGGCACTTCAGCCGCGTGCTCATCGCCACCTGGCTCAACCTGCCGCCGAGCGAGGGTGTCCACTTCGGACTGGACCCGGCCGGTACGACGGTGCTCGGCGACGAGCGCGGCGACCCGCAGGTCCGCCGGCTGAACGTCCCGGCCTGGGAGGTCGACGTTGACTGACCCCCGGATCAGGCGCATCCGCGAGGAGGACGTGCCCGCCGTCGTCGGGCTGGTCGAGGAGCTGGCCGAGTACGAACGCGCCCGGCACGAGTGCCACCTGACCGCCGAGCAGCTGCACGACGCGCTGTTCCGCCCCTCGCCCGCCCTGTTCGGCCACGTGGCCGAAGTGGACGGTCAGGTCGTCGGCACGGCCCTGTGGTTCCTCAACTTCTCCACCTGGCGCGGCACGCACGGCATCTACCTCGAAGACCTCTACGTCCAGCCGGACCAGCGCAAGAGCGGCCTCGGTCGGGCGCTCCTGCAAGCCCTCGCCCAGGAGTGCGTCGCCCGCGGTTACGCGCGGCTGGAGTGGTGGGTGCTCGACTGGAACGCGCCCGCTATCGGCTTCTACAAGTCGCTCGGCGCGACGCCGATGGACGAGTGGACCGTCTTCCGCCTGACCGACGACGACCTCACCCGACTGGGACGGGGCGACTGACGGCGGCCTGCCGGACCAACCCCACCCACCACACGAACGTGAACGCGATCACGGTCGGGTTCTTCACGAACAGCAGCACGGCCAGGTAGGTCTGCCGCGCGCTCTCCGGCAGCAGCCCGCCGACCACCTGCTCCGCCCCCACGTCGAAGACCAGGAACGCCACCGACAGCAGCGCGCCCTGCCACAGCAGGCTCGGCCAGTGCCGCGTCGCGAACGACCGCGCGTTCGCCCAGCTCACCCGCTCGCCACGGGTCGCCAGCCGCCAGATCACGACGACCAGCAGCACCCGTGCGGCCAGCACCACGACCTCCGACGCGAACCCGAGCGCCCCGGGCAGGCCCCAGTTCACCGCCACCAGCCGCTGCACGGACGCCACGAGCGACAACCCGACGATCACCGCCCAGTGCCGCAGGTAGAACCGCCCGGCCCACCGCGGTACCTCCGCCGCCAGCCTCAGCTCCGTCACCACACCCATCCCCCTCATCCGCCAAACATTTTAGTTCAGTGTACTGAAATATCGAGCGCGGTAAAGTGACGGCATGGACGGGCGGGACTTCGGACGTGAGCTGAGCACGGCGGTGGTCGCGTTCCACGAGGCCGTGGGCGCACGGCTGGGCGTGACAGCGGTGGACCAGCGCGCGCTCGCGCTCATCGCCGGCAAGGGCCCGCTCTCGGCGGGCGAGCTGGCCAAGGAGATCAACCTGACCCCGGGCGCCGTCACCGGCGTCGCCGACCGGCTCGAACGCGCGGGCCTGGTGCGGCGCGAGCCCGACCCCGGTGACCGCAGGCGGGTGGTGCTCAGCGCGGTCCCCGGCGCGTTCGGGCAGGTCTTCGCCGGGCTGGGCGCGGCCATGGGCGAGCTGACCGCGCGCTACAGCCCGCAGGAGCAGCAGGTGATCGCGGACTGGGTGGTCCGCACGGTCGACGTGCTGAAGGAGCAGACCCGCCTGCTCTCGGAGATCGGGAAGAACGCTCCCGACCGAACCTGATACGGCGGTTCGACGACCTGCGACATCAGCCGTTCGGCCGCTTCACGCCCACCGCGCCGTAGGCCACCGCCTCGGCACTGGTGGCCGGCTCGCCCTCGCCACGCCACCTGGTCGCCAGCACCAGGCCGGGGTCGAGCAGGTCGAACCCGTCGAGCATGGTCTCGACGTCCGCCTTGGTCCGCGCCACGATCGGCGAGTCGGTCTCCGCGGCCACGCCGACCAGCTTGCGCACCAGCTCGGGCTGCTCGTCCGCGGTCAGGTGGCTGACCACCAGGTAGCTGCCCTCGGCGATCGCGTCGCGGTAGCGGCCGACCAGCTCGGCCGGGCGGTCCTCGTCGGCGACGTACGGCAGGATCGCCACCATCAGCACGGCGACCGGCCGGGTCAGGTCGAGCAGGGCGCGGACCTCCGGTGCGTCCAGCACCGCGGCCACGTCCCGGATGTCGGCCTGGGCGATGGCGGCGCCCTCGTTGTCGCGCAGCATGGTGCGGCTGTGCGCGACCGTGGCGGGCTCGTTGTCCACGTACACCACGCGGCACGTCGGATCGGCCTGCTGGGCGACCTCGTGCACGTTGCCCGCGGTCGGGATGCCGGAGCCGAGGTCGAGGAACTGGCGGATGCCGTGCGCCACGCACAGCCGCACGGCGCGGCGCAGGAACGACCGGGTGTGCTGGACCATCGCGGCGGTCGGGATCTCGCTCATGGACCGGTCGGCGAACTCGCGGTCGACCGCGAAGTTGTGCGCGCCGCCGAGGTAGTAGTCGTACAGCCGGGCCACGTTGGGGCGCTCGACGTCACCGTTGGTCGACACCCACCTCGGGGGGTTCTGCACTGCGCACCTCACCCTGACTGCACCCGGAGCGGCGTGAACGCCTGCCAGACCGTATCTGGCTACTCCGTTCGTGTCCATCCGCCAAATGTGAACACGTAGGGTGATTGTGACTGGTGAGTGGCCCCGAACTCAAACCGTGGTGCCCCGGCCGAAGGGGCGGCGCAGGGGGAGAGATGCCTGCCCCCTCGGCCGGGGTGATCGGGTCACACGCCGGCGTAGGAGCGGATCCAGTCGCGGTAGCGGGTGACGGCGGTGTAGTTCGACCGCGAGGAGCGGTCGCTGGTGGAGGCCACGCCGACCTGGTAGCGGCGGCCGTCGACCGGGCTGGTGGCGAACATCGGGCCACCCGAGTCGCCGCCCGCGGCGATGCCGTCGATCCGGGACACCGAGATCGCGACGCCGCCGCGGTAGTCACGCCCGTTGACCGAGGTCACGCGCGTGTTGGCGTACTTCAGGTAGCGGGACTGGCAGTTGATCTCCGGCTGGTTGGTGCAGGTCGCACCCCAGCCGTAGAGCTGCACGGTCTGGCCGACCGCCACGGCGGTGGTGGTGCCCAGCGGCGCGTACGTGCCCGCGACCGACCGGTCCAGCCGCGCCAGCGCGAGGTCCGCGGACGAGTGCTGGATGATCTGGGTGGCGGTGGCCACGGTGCCGCCGCTGGTCTGGTCGAGGCTGCCGATGCGGAACGTGTAGGTGCCGGAGCTCGCCACGCAGTGCTGGGCGGTCAGGACCCACGTCGGCGCGATGATCGTGGCCGAGCAGTTCTGCTGGCCGTTGCGGAACAGGCGGGCCGCCCAAGGGGCGTTGGAGGCCGTGCCGCCGCCGATGATGTACGGCTCGACGCCGCCGGCTTCCTGGGCCGACGCGGTCGGTGCGAGCGCGGTCAGGGCGATCGCGGACAGCAGTGCGGTAGTGGCTCCGACCACCGCGGACAGGGCGCGAGTGAATCGCATGGAGTTGTCACCTCAACGAACGCAGGGAGTGGTGAATTCACCACGCACAGCGTCACCTGTCGGAGTGACGCCGGCCACCCGCCGTTCGTCGGCGAGCAGCCAGACGATGGTCGGCGGCCGAATGCCCTAGGGCGTGCACCGAAGTCCCGGCCATCGAGCGTGGACTTCGATACACGCCCTAAGCGTCCGCTTCGTCCGAATCCACGCCGAGCGCCCACCGCCGCACCGGGTTGGTGAACAGCAGCGCCAGCGTCCCCACCGCGTAGACGCCGAGCAGGGAGCCCCACAGCTGGCGGTCGGACGGCCCGTACATGTACCAGGCGACACCCAGGAGGAGGAGCTGGACGACGATCGCGGGCGTGCGGCCCCAGTGCCTGCCGAGCACCAGGCCGACCCCGGCGGCGAGCACGCCACCCGCCAGCACGGCGAAGTAGGCCGCCTCGCCGAGCACCTCGCCGGACTTCTCCGCGCTGAACGACCGCACCACCAGCGCGACCGCGAAGGCCAGCCCGGTCAAGCCCTGCAACGCGGTCAGCGCACCGGCGACGCGGACCGCCGGCGGCACCTTGCTCTGGGTCGACACGCTGGACCTTTCCTCACGGTGCGTACTCGTCACGGATCGTAGGCCACCCGGTTGGCGTGTCCCGTTCGACCGCCCCAGGGGCGATGATCACACCAGTCTCTTCGGCGAGCCGGCGGTCGGGCCGGGGTGCACTTGTCGCGAGACGCAGGACGACGCGGAAACGCGACACGGAAAGGAGATGTCGGCCACTTTAGTGCGCTCTCAACCCTCCTACCGGGTGACGCGCAACCTGTCCGAGGTCACGCGCTGTCTTACCCTGCAAGGGTGCGCGCACTTCTGGTGGTCAACCCGCAGGCGACGGCAACCACGCCTGCCGGTCGGGACGTGCTCGCGCACGCACTGGCCAGCGATGTGAAGCTCGACATCGTCGAGACGGACTACCGCGGTCACGCGGCGAACGCCGCCGCGCAGGCCGTCGTGGACGGGTACGACCTGGTCGTGGCCCACGGTGGCGACGGCACGGTGAACGAGGTCGTCAACGGCGTGCTGCGGGACGGCGCGCAGCCCGGCCTGCCCATGATCGGTGTCGTGCCGGGCGGGTCGGCGAACGTGTTCGCGGGCGCCCTCGGGCTGCCGCGCGACCCCGTCGAGGCCACCTACCGCCTGCTGCAGGCGATCGAGCACGGCACCAGCCGCAAGGTGAGCGTCGGGCACGTCGCGGCGACCGGCGCGGGCCTGGACCACGACCGCTGGTTCACCTTCAACGCGGGCGTCGGCTGGGACGCCGACGTGGTCGCGGCCGTGGAGCACCAGCGCGCCAGGGGCCGGCAAGCCTCACCCACCCTCTACGCGCGCACCGCGCTGACCAGCTACTTCACCCAGCGCAGACAGCCGCCGACGCTCACCGTGCACATCCCGGACGAGCCGCCGTTCGACGACGTGCGGTTGGCCTTCATCTCGAACACCGACCCGTGGACCTACCTCGGCGACAAGGCGATCCGGCTCAACCCGAGCACCTCGTTCGACGGCGGTCTCGGCCTGTTCGCGCTGCACGGGATGGGATTGCCGACAGTTCTTCGCTATGTCGCGCATCTCTTGGCCACGGACGGGAACCCCAAAGGCGGGAACCTGCTTCGGCGCGACGACGTCGAGTTCGTCCGGGTGACGAGTCCCGAGCCCGTCAACCTCCAGGTGGACGGCGACCTGCTCGGCGCGTGCACCGAGGTGGAGTTCACCGGCGTGCCCGGCGCGCTCACGGTCGCTGTGTAACCGTGGTGTGACCGGCTCGGTATCCATCCGCGACGTTTAGACCTGCTGTGACACCAGTGCGTGAATGCTCAGGTGAACCCAGTCGATCTTTCGGGTGAGTTCACTCACCGGGTTGGGGCTAAACCCTTGACATCCCCGGCGTTCGTGAAAGCATTCACAAGCACCCCAAAACCGACCGCTGACGAGTGGCGCGCCTTCGCGCGCGCCTAGCTGAGGAGTAGTTCCAATGGACTGGCGCCACCGCGCGATCTGCCGCGACGAGGACCCCGAGCTGTTCTTCCCCGTGGGGAACAGCGGTCCTGCGCTCCTGCAGATCGCCGAGGCGAAGACCGTCTGCCGCCGCTGCCCCGTCGTCTCCGACTGCCTCTCGTGGGCGCTCGAGAGCGGCCAGGACGCCGGCGTGTGGGGCGGGATGAGCGAAGACGAGCGTCGCGCCCTCAAGCGCCGCAACGCTCGCACCCGGGCTCGCAGCAACGCCTGAGAGCTGCCTTCGAGCAAGCACACGAAAGGCCCGACACCGTGCCAGGTGTCGGGCCTTTCGCTTGTGTTGCACACCCTCCCGCATGACCACGTGACTCCGCTGAGGTAGGTCGTCACGTGTGCACGGGGAGCAGTCTAACGCCGCGCTCTGAGGGGTACGCGCAGGACCGCCTCTGTACCGCCTCGGGGCCGCCGCCGCAAGCTCAACGAGCCCCTGAGTTCGGACTCCACCAGCGTCCGGACGATCTGCAGCCCGAGCCGGTCGGTGCGCTCCAGCGAGAAGCCCTGCGGCAGGCCGCGGCCGTCGTCCGAGATCACCACGTCCAGCCACTTCGCCGAGCGCTCGGCGTGCACGACCACCTCACCGCGCTGGCCGGCCGCGTAGGCGTGCTCGAACGCGTTCTGCACGAGTTCGGTCAGCACCATCACCAGCGGGGTCGCCAGCTCGGCGGGCACGATGCCGAACGGCCCCTCGCGGCGCACCACCACCTGCGACTCGGTCGCGGCCACGTCCGACATCATCGGGATGACCTTGTCCACCACGTCGTCCAGGTCCACCCGCTCGTCCACCGACATGGACAGCGTCTCGTGCACCAGGGCGATGGACGTGACGCGGCGCACCGACTCGGCCAGCGCCTCGCGCGCCTCCTCGCTGCTGGTCCGGCGGCTCTGCAGGCGCAGCAGCGCGGCCACCGTCTGCAGGTTGTTCTTCACCCGGTGGTGGATCTCGCGGATCGTCGCGTCCTTCGACATCAGGGCGCGGTCGCGGCGCCGGACCTCGGTGACGTCCCGGCACAGCACCAGCGCGCCCGCCGCGCTGCCGCGGGGGCGCAGCGGCAGGGCGCGGAACAGGACCGCCGCACCGCGACGCGACTCGGCTTCGATGCGCATCGAGGGGTGGCCGTCCAGGGCCGCCCGGATGCGCTGCGCGACCTCGGTGGCGTCGAACGGGTCGCCGATGAGGGACCGGGTCAGCGGGGCCAGGTGCACGCCCACCAGGTCGGACGCGTGCCCCATGCGGTGGTAGGCGCTCAGCGCGTTGGGGCTGGCGAACACCACCGCGCCCGAGGCGTCCAGCCGGATCAGGCCGTCACCGACGCGGGGGCTGGTGTGCACGTCCGGGGACGGCTCGGTGGTCGGGAACGTGCCGTCCGAGATCATCTGGCACAGGTCGGCGGCACTGCCGAGGTAGGAGATCTCCAACGGGCTCGGCACGCGCGGCACGGCCAGGTTCGTGTTGCGGCTGAGCACCGCGATGACCTCGCCCTCCCGCTTGACCGGGATGGCTTCGCGGCGCACCGGCACGCCCAGGTGCCAGCGCGGGTCCTCCTCGCGGCAGATCCGCGCCTCGGTCATGGCCCGGCGCAGCTGGGGGTGCTCCTCGACGTCCACCATGCTGCCGACGACGTCCTCGGGGTGCGCGGTGGGCGCGGTCGTCGGCCGTGCCTGGGCGACGCACAGGAACGTCGTCTCGTCCAGCGGCACCCACATGAGGAAGTCGGCGAAGCTGAGGTCGGACAGCAGCTGCCACTCCGCGACCACCAGTTGCAGGTGGTCGACGGCGCCGCCGGAGAGCTTGGTGTGCTCGGCGAGGAGGTCGGTGAGCGTGGACAGCTACTCCACCACCGCGATGAGGTCGCCCTCCTGGACCACGTCACCGGGGGACACGGCGATGCGGGTGATCCGGCCGGCGCCCTCGGGCAGGACCGGGATCTCCATCTTCATGCTCTCGAGCACCACGACGGTGGTCTCGTGCGTGACCTCGTCACCCTCTTTGACGGCGATCTGGGCCACGTTCGCCACGATCTCGGCCCGGATTTCCTCGGCCATGGTCCTCCTTCGTCCGGGGTCATCCAACCACGATTCAGGCCCGGTGCCGTGCCCAGGTGACCGCGTGACACACTGGGGCGAGGTAGTTCGAGCACTAGGAGAACCCCATGTCGAAGCGTGCCCGCAAGCGCCGCGACCGCAAGAAGGGTGGCGCCAACCACGGGAAGCGCCCCAACGCCTGATCGTCTTCACGGCGTGCGAAGGCCCCGGAGCAACCGCTCCGGGGCCTTCGACTTTCCAGTGCCTTCGTCCGACTTCCGGGGTGACCCCGATCGCTCAGCTGTTCGAGGTCTCGGTCCGGGTCACCGTCGTGGTGACCTCGACCTCCACCGTCGTCTGGTCCGCGGTCTGGTAGAGCCGGGCGCGCAGTCGCCGCCGCAGCTCCTCCGGCGCGTGCTCGCCGCCGCACTTGCGGGCCAGCAGCGCCTTCAGGTGCTCCTCGATGCCGTACTGCTCCAGGCACGGGTGGCACTCCTCCAGGTGGGTCTGGAGCAGTTCCTTGCGCTTCTGGTCGCACTCGTGGTCGAGGAACAGGTAGACCTCGGACAGGACCTCGGAGCAGTCCGTCTCGTGCGGTTTGCCGCAGCTCATCGGCCCGCCACCTCCTGGTGGCCGTCGCGGATGATGCCGCGCTCGCGTGCGGTGTCCGCCAACTGGTCGCGAAGCTGCCTGCGGCCCCGGTGCAACCGGGACATCACGGTGCCGATGGGGGTGCCCATGATGTCTGCGATCTCCTTGTAGGCGAAGCCCTCCACGTCCGCGAGGTACACCGCGATCCGGAACTCCTCCGGCAGTCGCTGCAAGGCTTCCTTGACGTCTGAGTCCGGCAGCCGGTCCATCGCCTCGACCTCCGCCGACCGCAGCCCGGTCGACGTGTGGCTCTCCGCCTGCGCCAGCTGCCAGTCGGTGATCTCGTCCGTGGGCTGCTGGATCGGCTGGCGCTGCTTCTTGCGGTAGCCGTTGATGTAGGTGTTGGTGAGGATGCGGTACAGCCAGGCCTTGAGGTTCGTGCCCTGCGAGAAGGACGCGAACGCCGCGTAGGCCTTGAGGTAGGTCTCCTGGACCAGGTCCTCGGCATCGGCCGGGTTGCGGGTCATCCGCAGGGCCGCCGAGTACAACTGGTCGAGCATCGGCATCGCGTCGCGTTCGAACCTGGCGGCGCGCTCGGCCGTTGTCTCGTCAGTCGGCGTGTCCTGCGTTCGCGTGGCTGGCACCGCGCTCCCTTCCCACCTGCTGGTCAGCGCGGTGGCCGGTACTGTCTGGGACGCAGTCGAGGATACGCGGCGGTCTCCCGGTCGGCAGTGAGCGGAGCCACGCGGAGGCCGCGCCTTGACCTGCCTGCCGACCTGCTGATCCATCACCTCGGTAGCCACGCTCCTGGCAACGCGACGGCCCCACCGCGCATTCCCTCGGCTATCGTGCGCGATCATGGCCGGTCGAGGGACGCCCGCCACCGCGTTGCTGGACAAGCAGAAGGTGGCCTACGCGCTGCACGCGTACGAGCACGACCCCCGCCACGAGTCGTACGGGCTGGAGGCGGCGGAGGCGTTGGGGATCGCGCCCGAACGGGTGTTCAAGACGCTGGTCGCCGAGGTGGACGGCAAGCTGGCGGTCGGTGTGGTTCCGGTCACCGGCCAGCTGGACCTCAAGGCGCTGGCCGCCGCCGTGGGCGGGAAGAAGGCGAAGATGGCCGACGTCGCGGCGGCCGAGCGCGCCACCGGGTACGTGGCGGGCGGCATCTCGCCGTTGGGGCAGAAGAAGCGGCTGCCGGTGGCGGTGGACGCGTCGGCGGAGGGTTTCGAGACCGTGTACTGCTCGGCCGGACGGCGCGGGCTCGAGGTCGAGATCGCACCGGAAGACCTGGTCAGGCTCACGCAGGCGGTCGTGGCGCCGATCTCGGCCTGAGGCCGGTGGTCAGACTTCGAGCGGGCGCAGCACCCGGTCCAGCCACTCACTGACGGTACGGCCCACGGCGGCCACGTCGGCCTTGAGGTTGTGGTCGCCGGGCAGCAGCACGACGTCGCGGTGGTGCGCCGCCTGGGGCCGGCCGAACGGGTCGTTCTCGCCCTGCACGACCAGCGTGGCCACCTCGACGCCGTCCAGCTCGCCGATCCGGGACTTCTCCGGCTTGCCCGGCGGGTGCACCGGGAACGCCAGGCACAGCACGGCCACCGCCTGGCCCTCCGACGACGTCCGGCACGCCACCCGCGCGCCGGACGACCTGCCGCCGAACAGCAGCGGCAGGTCGTCGAACCACGTCGCGCCCAGCTCGTCGGCCACCGCCAGCCACGCCGCGTCGAGCTGCTTGGCGGGCGCGGGCGCACGGCGGCCGGCCACCCGGTAAGGCTGCTCGACCAGCGCCACGTGCACGCCGACGTCCACCGCCGCACGGGTCGCCGCCACCAGGTCGGGCGCGGCGATCCCGCCACCCGCGCCGTGACCGAGCAGCAGCGCGGCACGGCTCTCGGAGGCGCAGTGCAACTCGGCCCGCGCGGGGCCGTACGGGGTTTCGACCACCCGCGAGGTCATGTCAGCTCGAACAAGGTGGGCTCCGGCTTCTCGGACTCCCCCAGCGCGACCGCTTCCATCAACGACGGGTCGTTGTTCTTGATGCTGTTGACCTTCATCGACACCGGGCGCAGCTCCAGCGCGTTCACCAGGTCCAGGTCGGGCTGGAGCAGGCTCTTCGGGTCGGCGTTGTCCGGGTCGAGCCACGCCGCCCAACGGTCCTCCGGCAGCACCAGCGGCATCCGGTGGTGCACGGAGGTCATCTCGCCGATCGCGTCCGTGGTCAGCACGGCGCACGTGATGATCGGCTTGCGCTCGTCGCCCTCCTGCTGCCACCACACCGACCAGATGCCGGCCATGGCGATGCTGGAGTCGTCGCCCGGGTTGATGAAGTACGGCTGCTTGCGGCCCTCGCCCGGCTGCCACTCGTACCAGCCCGCGGCCGGGACGATGCACCGCCGCTTGGCCGCCGAGTCGCGGTAGGCGGGCTTGTCCAGCACGCTCTCCGCCCGCGCGTTGATCATCTTGGCGGCGCCGGACAGGTCCTTGGCCCAGTGCGGCACCAGGCCCCAGCGCATCACGCGGACGCTGCGCTCGGTGGTGTCCGGGTCGGGGTTGCCCTCGTCGTCACGCGGGTGCCGCTCGACCACGGCGAGCACCTGCTTGGTCGGCGCGACGTTGTAGTCCGGGCCGGGCGCGCCGCCCTCGGTGCCGTCGACCGCGTCGAACTCCGCCGCGAGCAGCGCCGGGTTCTTGGTGGACGCGTACCTGCCGCACACACCGATCACCTCTCCACCGATTACCCTCGGGCGGAACCAATCGTCGCACGTCGGAAAGCCCGGTGCGAGCTGTCGACCACCCGATGCGGAATCATCAAGCCATGACTCAGCAGTGGTCCGCTCCCACCGCCGACGGCCCGGTCGACGCGACGGTACCCGTGCCCGGCTCCAAGTCGATCACCAACCGGGCGCTCGTGCTCGCCGCCCTGGCCGACCGCGCGTCCACCCTGCACGCGCCGCTGCGCAGCCGGGACACGAACCTGATGGTCGCCGCGCTGCGGTCGCTCGGCGTCGACATCACGGACGGGCCGGACGGGTCCTGGCTGGTCACACCCCACGAGCTGCGCGGGCCGGCGCAGGTCGACTGCGGCCTGGCGGGCACCGTGATGCGGTTCCTGCCGCCGGCCGCCGCGCTCGCGGTCGGCGAGATCACGTTCGACGGCGACCCGCACGCGCGGACCCGGCCGATGACCACGATCCTGGCCGCGCTGCGGGCGCTGGGCGCGGACGTGGCGGGCGACGCGCTGCCGTTCACGCTGCACGGCAAGGGCGGCGTGCCCGGCGGCGAGGTCACCATCGACGCGTCGGCGTCGTCCCAGTTCGTGTCCGGGCTGCTGCTGTCGGGTGCGCGGTACGAGAGCGGCGTGACCGTCCGGCACGACGGAAAGCCGGTCCCGTCGATGCCGCACATCGAGATGACCGTGGCGATGCTGCGCCAGGCCGGTGTCGTGGTGGACGACGCGTCGCCGAACGAGTGGCGGGTCGAGCCGGGCCCGATCGAGGGCCGCGACTGGCACGTCGAGCCGGACCTGTCCAACGCCACGCCTTTCCTGGCGGCGGCGGCCGTGACCGGTGGTCAGGTGACGATCCCCGGCTGGCCTGCCGAGACCACGCAGCCCGGAGGGGCTGCGCGGGACTTGTTCGAGCGCATGGGGTGCGAGGTGACGCTGACCGACGCGGGCCTGGTGCTGCGCGGGCCGGAGCGGTTGACCGGGATCGACGTGGACCTGCGTGACGAGAGCGAGCTGACGCCCACCATCGCGGCCCTGGCGGCGTTGGCCGAGGGGACGACGCGGATCCGCGGTGTCGCGCACATCCGCGGCCACGAGACCGACCGGCTCGCCGCGCTCGTCACCGAGATCAACCGGCTCGGCGGCGACGCGTCGGAGACCGAGGACGGCTTGATCATCAAGCCCCGGCCGCTGCACGGCGAGCTGTGGCGCGCGTACGCCGACCACCGGATGGCCACCGCGGGCGCGATCATCGGCCTGGTCGTCGACGGCGTGTCGGTGGACGACATCGGCTGCACCACGAAGACGCTGCCCGACTTCCCGGGCATGTGGGCGGCCGCGCTGTCGTTGCCGGGGGCGCGCTGACGTGGCACGCGGCGACTGGCGGCGGTTGGACGAGTCCGACGTGCGGGTGCGGCCGGGCAAGGGGACCCGGCCGCGCAGCAAGCGCAGGCCCGAGCACGCGGACGCGGTGCCCGCCATGGTCGTCGGCGTGGACCGGGGGCGGTGGACGTGCGCGCTCTCGGCCGACCCGGCGCGGCTGGTCGTCGCCATGCGGGCCCGGGAACTCGGCCGCACGCCGGTCGTCGTGGGTGACCAGGTGGGGTTGGTGGGCGACACGTCCGGGCAGCCGGACACGTTGGCGCGGATCGTGCGGGTGGAGGAGCGGCGCAGCGTGCTGCGGCGCACGGCGGACGACACGGACCCGTTCGAGCGGGTGGTGGTGGCCAACGCCGAGCAGCTGGTGATCGTGTCGGCGCTGGCCGACCCGCAGCCGCGCCGGGGTTTCATCGACCGCTGCCTGGTGGCCGCGTACGCGGGCGGGCTGGAACCGCTGCTGTGCCTGACGAAGTCGGACCTGGCGCCACCGGACGACCTGGTCGCCGCGTACGCGGAGCTGGACCTGCCGGTGGTCGTGACGCGGTCCGACCAGGACCCGGAGGAGCTGCGGGCGCGGCTGGTGCACCGGCTGTCGGCGTTGATCGGGCACTCGGGCGTGGGCAAGTCGACGTTGGTGAACAAGCTGGTGCCGGACGCCCACCGGGCGGTGGGCGTGGTGAGCGGTGTGGGCAAGGGCCGCCACACGTCCACGCAGACCGTGGCGCTGCCCCTGCCCGAGGGCGGGTGGGCGGTGGACACCCCCGGCATCCGGTCGTTCGGCCTGGCGCACATCACGCCGGACGACATCGTCGGCGCGTTCCCGGACATGAAGGCGATGGCCGAGGAGTGCCCGTCCGGCTGCGGCCACCTGGGCGCCCCCGACGACCCGGACTGCATGCTGGACGACCTGGTCCGCTCGGGTGACGCCTCCCCCGGCCGCCTGGCCTCCCTGCGCCGCCTCCTCTCCTCCCGCGGCAAGCTGGAGGAATACGACTAACCCCGCGAGTCGTACGTTCAGGTCCCGAGAGTCGTACGTTCAGGACCCCTGAGTTCAACGCTCAGAACACGTCGGTCGTTCGTGGGGCGCAGCGGAGCGTCACGGCGACGCGGCCGGGTGCGTGCTCTTGTTGACCGGATCGGGTGGCGAGGTGACCCCGTCCATGGGCTCGCCACGGCCGGCGGTAGTACGGTGACCGGCCGTGGCGAAGGTGACTGGCATCGGCGGCGTGTTCCTGCGCGCCCGCAACCCCGACCGGATGGCCGAGTGGTACCGCAAGCACCTCGGCGTGCCGATGAGCGACGGCGGCGCCATCACGTTCCACTGGGGCGAGGCCGAGACCACGACGTTCGCGTTGTTCGCCAACGACACCGACTACTTCGGCGAGCCCGGCCAGCGCGCCATGATCAACCTCCGGGTCGACGACCTGACCGAGCTGCTGGCCCAGCTGCGCAGCCGGGGCGTCGAGGTGCTGCCGCAGACCGAGGACTCCGAGTACGGCCGGTTCGGGTGGTGCGTCGACCCCGAGGGCAACCGCATCGAGCTCTGGCAGCCCGCGGCGGGCATGTAGGCGCCCCGGTGCTACATCAGCTCCAGCAGGAACGGCAGCTCCTGGGGGGCGTACCAGGCCAGCTCGTGATCCTCCGCCCCGCCCAGCGCGAACTCCGCGTCCGGATCACCCAGGTCCGCCGCGTCGATGACCTCCGCCGCCGCACGCACGTCGTCCTCGGCCTCCAGCGTGTCCAGGTGGATCGCGGCGATCGCCTTCACCGGCACCGGACCCGACAGCTTCACCACCGAGAAGTCCAGGTCCGGCCGCAGCTTCACGTCCTCGACGTCCGCCGACACCACCGCCCGTCGCGGCACGGCCTTCTCGTCACCCGAGATCAACCGGAGCGAGCCGCGAGCCGCGTCGAGCATGGCCGAGTACTCCAGCTCCTCCGCGTCACCGGTCGCGTACGACTCGCGCAACGCGGGCGTCAGGGCGAACCCCGTCCCGCCCACCGGCACGAACTCGCCGTTCTCCACCAAGTCGCGCAACATCGCGACGGTCGCCGGGAGGTACACCCTCATGCGGACACCGTTCCCATCAGTTCCTCCACCGACTCCTCGACCATCGCCGCCAACACGTCCACATCGGACATCGCGTCACGATCGGCGTTCAACCCGAAGTACACGCCACCGTCATAAGACGTCACACCGATCGACAACGCCTGGTTCTTCGCCAGCGGCACGACCGGGAACATCTCGATCATCTTCGCCCCCGCCGCGTACAACGGCACCTGGGGCCCTGGCACGTTCGTCACCACGACGTTGAACAACCGCCGCGAGAACGACGACGCCGCCCGCGCGCCCAACGCGTGCAACGTCGGCGGCGCGAAGCCGGAGAACCGCACCAGCGTCTGAGCCGCCACCGACTGCCCCGACTCCTGGTGCGCGCGCATCGCGTGCGACACGTGGTGCAGCCGCACGACCGGGTTCGCCTCGCCCACCGGCAGGTCGACCAGGTACGCCGACACCTGGGTCTCGTCGTCGCGCACCGACATCGGCGTCATCGCCCGGATCGTGGTCCCCGCCGAGACGACCTCGCCGCGAGACAGCAGCCAGTTCCGCAGCGCACCGGACAGCACCGCGAGCACGCCGTCGTTGACCGTGCCGCCGTGCGCCCGCCGGATCTCGCGCAGCACGTCCAGCCGCGTCCGCGCCACCGCGAACCGCCGCTGCGGCGAGATCCGCACGTTCAACGGGCTGCCGGGCGCGGGCGTCGCGGCGGTCCGCACCGCGGACGCCAACCCGCCGAACACCCCGGCGACCTTCCGCACCGTCGCCACCGTGTCCATCGCCGCCGAACGGACGTTCTCGACCACCTCGCCCGGCCGCTGCACGGCCTCGGCGACCGCGTCGGCCACCAGCTGCAACCCGCTCGGCTCCGGCGACGGCATCCACAACGACTCCACCGGCGGCCGGGGCGTGGCGGACACGTCCAGCATCACCTGCCCGATCTCCGGCGCTCCGATGCCGTCCACCATCGCCTGGTGCGTCTTGGTGATCACCGCGGTCCGGTTCCGGGCCAGGCCCTCGACCAGGTAGATCTCCCACAACGGCCGGGTGTGGTCGAGCGGGCGGGACATCAGCCGGGCAACCAGGTCGTGCAACTGCTGGTCGCTGCCCGGTTTCGGCAACGCCGACCGCCGCACGTGGTAGGTGACGTCGAAGTCCGCGTCGTCCACCCACACCGGACGCGCGAGCCGCCCCGGCACGTGCACGACCTTCTGCCGGTACCGGGGCACCAGCGACAGCCGCTGCTCGATCAGGTCGACCAGCCGGTCGTAGTCGAAGCCCGTGCGCGGCCGCCGGAACACCGCCACCCCACCGACGTGCATCGGCGTCGTGGAGTCCTCCAGGTACAGGAACGAGGCGTCCAGCGCGGACAGGCGGTCGGGCATGCGGTCCAGGCTAGTCGCTGCAGTCGCGCACGAGCCTGCGCACGGCGCTGACCTCGGCTTCGTCGCGCTCGTGCCGGGCCAGCCTGATCGCCGCCGCCGCCGGCATCGCGCGCCGTGCCTCGACCCGCACCGAGACGTCGACCCCGGACAGGAACCCGCGCACCATCCGCGACCGGGCGAGCCGCTTGAACGGTCGCAGCGGCGCCACCGCGATCGCCAGCCAGCTCAGCGCCACGTCGATCTTCCGCTCGCCCTTGCCCGCACTGCCCCAGTCCACGACGACCGCGCCCTCGGGGCCCATCACGACGTTGCCGGGGTGCAGGTCGAGGTGCAGCAGGCCACCGTCACCGTTGAGGAACCCCGGTGCTGGCACCCGGTCCAGCTTGCCGTGCAGCTCGGCCAGCTCACGGCCCAGCGCGCCCGCGCGCCACGGCTTGGCGTCCAACTCCTGCGACATGCGCGGGCCGGGGACGTACTCCATGACCAGGTCGGTCTCCGAGGCGTGCGCCACCCTCGGCACCGGTATGCCGTGCCGGCGCAGGTAGCGCATCAGCTCGGCCTCGGGGCCCGGGTCGCGGCCCGTGCGGCTGCGTTTGACCAGCATGCCGTCAGGACGCAGGTAGACGTCCGCCTCCCGGCCGCTGGCCAGCAGGCGGTGCGCCTCGTCGCGCGTTGCCATGTGACGATCATCATGATTGACAGCGGGAAAACAAGCCCCAAACGGGTAGAGGACACTTGCTCCGTGGATGTGTCACCCAAGGACAAGTTCGTCACCGTGTACGGCCGCAAGCCCGTGCTGGAGGCGTTGGACGACCCCCGGCTCGAGGTCGACAAGGTCGTGCTCGCCGACACGGCCCGCGGCGCCGCCGCCCGGGAGATCCTGGACGCGGCCGGTCGGCGCGGCGTCGCGGTGCAGCGGGCGTCCGCGCAGCGGGTCAAGGTGCTGGCCGGGAACGGCAAGCAGGACCAGGGCGTGCTGGCGGACGTCGTCGCGCCGCGGATGCGTCCGCTCTCGGTCGGGCTGGCCGAGCGGCCGCGAGGTGTGCTGGTGCTCGACGGGATCACCACGCCGGCGAACGTCGGCATGATCCTGCGCACGGCGACGGCGGCCGGGATGGACGGCATCGTCGTGCCGCGGCGCGGGGTGGCGTCGATCGACCCGATGGTGGTCAAGGCGTCGGCCGGGGTCGCGTTCCGGGCGCCCGTGCTGCGGTGTGCGACGGCGGCGGAGGCCGTGGCCGAGTTGCGGGGGGCCGGGTACCCGGTCTTCGCGCTGGACGCCCAGGCCCGGTCGTCGGTGTACACGGCGGAGCTGCCGGCGCGGGCGGCGTTCGTGCTGGGCAGTGAGACGGCGGGCATCTCGGACGACGTGCGGCCGCACGTGACCGGGTGGCTGTCGATCCCGATGGCGGCGGGGGTGGAGTCGCTGAACGTGGCCAGCGCGGCGGCCGTGCTGTGCTTCGAGGTGGTCCGCCGCCGAACGGCCTAGATCTGGCTCTTGTCCTGGTTGCGCAGCGCGGGTGCCGGAGGGCCGCTCCGACACCCGCGCTGCCTGACCCGGCTGGTCGGCGGCTCACCACAGCCACCCGACGCGGTACCCGTCGGGCCGTCCCGACCAGCCCTCGACGTCCCGCACCCACGCCCCTCGTACGGCATCGGGTGCGGAACAGCAGCACGCGGTCGTGCTGTTCAGGCGTGATGTTCGTCGGCAGCGCTCAGAACGTACGGAGCAGGTGGAGTGAGCGGCAATTCACCGCCCAGGTGTATTCGCGGTCGCCGTTCGTGGTCGATTAACCCCGCAGGGGGACTTGGAGCAGAATTTCCAGTTCCTCGAGCGTGGATCGCACCGACTGGTGGTGCACACCGACCATTCCGGCTGCTGCGGCGCCCCTGACGTTGACCGCGAGGTCGTCCACGAAGACGCAGTCGCGGGTCGGGAGGCCGAGCCGTTCGGCGGCGAGCAGGTAGATGCGGCGGTCGGGTTTGGCCATACCGACCTCGCCGGAGGTGATGACGACGTCGAACAGGTCCTCCCACCCCGCCGGCGGACGCCACAGGAAGTCGGCGTTGGACAGCATGGCGGTGAGGATGCCCTGGTGGCGGGCTTGGCGCGTGGCCACGAGCAGGGGCGGTTCGGTGGCCGCGTGGTCGTCACCGAGGTCCGTCAGGACGCCGCCGAAGTCGAGAACCAGTCCCCGCACCGTTCCTCCATCGGGTGATCTTGGTACGAAACCCCGGCTGTGCGCCCTCGGTTCAGCATGCCACCTCAACTCCGCACCCTGTCGTCCACGAAGCCCACCACCACCGACAACCCGTCCCCGGAACCACCGAGCTCCCCCACCCCACCACCGCCCGCCACCCCGCTGGACGCCCGCCACTTCCTGTTCCCGCTGGTGGAAGCCCTGAGCGGCCGCCGCCCACCCCGCCAGCTAGCCGCCACCTTCACCCCCCGCGCCCTGACCACCGTGACCGAAGCCGCCACCCCGACCCAAACCCGGCTGGGCCGCTACCGCCTGTGCCACGTGTCACCGGACGCCGCGGAACTGGCCGGCACCCTCCACCTGCCAACCAAAGTCCGAGCCTTCGCCGCCCGCGTAGAACGCCGAGGCTCCCGCTGGCACTGCACCGAATTCCACCTGCTCCCCTGACCCCACCCGGGCGGGGCCAACCAACCCACCCCAGCCCCGCCCCACCCACTAACACGATCGAGTGACATTCCCCCAAAAATGTACGGAAACACTGTTCTCGTACCTCGGTTGATCAAGACGGACCCCGCAACCACCCCGACTACCCAAAACCACCCGCCCACCCCACCCCGACACTCCCCTCCCGCCGCAGGACAGACACGAAAGGAACACCCGCCACCCCCGAGTACGCACACCGGGCCCACCAACCCACCCGACCACGCTGCGACGCGGACCGCGACCGCTCGCGGGGACGGACGCTGGGGTCGGGCCACGCCGGGCGTGTCCGGTGCGCGAGGTAGCGGCCGGACGAGCCACACGGCGCAGCCTGCGGCGGCGGTCTGGGTCCACCGCCGGGTGGGCCCAGACCGGTCGAGTCGCGAGGTGTCGGGCGTGGCGTGCACGAGCACGCGCGGGGCGACCGTGAGACGGCTCAGATGAGCGGCGAGGCGGCAGGCGGCGGGTGTGGGGGCCGGGGGCGCGTCCGGAGTTTGAGGGCCGGGTACCGAGGGCCCACGGAGTGAGGAGCGCGTGCCGAGGGCCGGTGGCGGGCGCGGGGGTGTGAGCGGGCGCGGGGTGTGGGCGCGAGTTCGGGTGCCGGGGGCGGGTGGGAGGGCGAGGAGACCGCAGGGGACGGGGTGGGGGGTGAAAGCGGAAGCGGGCCGCCGATGGTGTCGGTGGCCCGCTTCCGGTGGGTTCCAGGTTGGGGTTTGGTTACTGGCGGGGGCCCTTGCGTTGGCCCTTGGCCTGGGCGCGGGCGGCGGCGCGACGTTCTTTTCGGGTGCCGCCCTGCTGGGAGCCGCCCTGTTGGGGGGTGTTGCCGGTGGTTTCGGCGTCGCCGCTTTCCGACGGGCCCGTGTAGGTCAGGCCCTGCTGGGCGCGGCCGTCCAGGCCCTTGCCCCGGAGGGCCGGGGGGATGGCGTTGCCGCTCTGCAGTTGCGCCAGCGCCGGGCCGGCGGGGGCCTGGTTGGCGTCCGACTGCTGCTGCGCGGCAGCCGCGGCGGCGGCGCGGGCCCGGGCTCGGCTGCCGGCCAGCGGGCCGCCGTTGGAGATCGAGACCTGGACCGGCGGTTCGGCGGCGGGCTCCGGCTCGGCGGCTTCGACCTGCAGGTTGAACAGGAAGCCGACCGTCTCCTCCTTCAGCGCCTCGAGCATGCCGTTGAACATGTCGAAGCCTTCCCGCTGGTACTCGATCAGCGGGTCGCGCTGGGCCATCGCCCGCAGGCCGATGCCCTCCTTCAGGTAGTCCATCTCGTACAGGTGCTCGCGCCACTTGCGGTCGAGCACGGAGAGCAGGACGCGGCGCTCCAGTTCACGCATGGCGCCCGGGCCGACCCGGCCGTCGATGTCCGCCTCACGTGCCTCGTACGCGGCCAGGGCGTCGGCCTGCAGCTTGGCCCTCAGCGCCTCGGCCGAGATGTCCTCTTCCTCTTCGAGGATCTTCTTCGGGTCGAGCGTGATCGGGTACAGCGTCTTGAGCGCCGTCCACAGCTGGTCGAGGTCCCAGTCCTCGGCGTAGCCGTCCGCGGTCGCACCGTCGACGTACGCGCTGACCACGCTGGTGATCATGTGCTCGACCTGGTCGCGCAGGTCCTCGCCGTCGAGCACGCGGCGGCGCTCGGCGTAGATCACCTTGCGCTGCTCGTTCATGACCTCGTCGTACTTGAGGACGTTCTTGCGGATCTCGAAGTTCTGCTGCTCGACCTGCGTCTGCGCGCTGCGGATGGCCCGGGTGACCATCTTGTGCTCGATCGGCACGTCGTCCGGCACCTTCAGCCGGGTCATGACCGTCTCGACCATCGCCGCGTTGAAGCGGCGCATCAGCTCGTCCTTCAGCGACAGGTAGAACCGCGACTCGCCGGGGTCGCCCTGACGACCGGAACGACCGCGCAGCTGGTTGTCGATGCGCCGCGACTCGTGCCGCTCGGTACCCAGCACGTACAGGCCGCCCGCCGCGCGGACCTCTTCGGACTCGGCCTTGACCTCGGCGCTGATCTCCTCGATCAGCTTCGCCCAGGCGGCCTCGTACTCCTCCGGGTTCTCCACCGGGTCCAGGCCGCGTTCGCGCAGCTCGTGGTCGGTGATGATGTCCGGGTTGCCGCCCAGCACGATGTCGGTACCGCGACCGGCCATGTTCGTGGCGACCGTGACGGCGCCCTTGCGGCCCGCCTTGGCGATGATCAGCGCCTCGCGCTCGTGGTGCTTGGCGTTGAGCACCTCGTGCGGGATGCCCTTCTGCACGAGCAGCTTCGACAGGTACTCCGAGCGCTCGACGCTGGTCGTGCCGACCAGCACCGGCTGGCCCTTCTCGTGCCGCTCGGCGATGTCCTCGGCGACCGCCTCGAACTTGGCCTCCTCGGTCTTGTAGACCAGGTCGGACTCGTCCTTGCGCTGCATCGGGCGGTTCGTCGGGATCGGCACGACGCCGAGCTTGTAGGTCTGGTGGAACTCCGCCGCCTCGGTCTCGGCGGTACCGGTCATGCCGCCGAGCTTCGAGTAGAGCCGGAAGTAGTTCTGCAGCGTGATCGTGGCGAGCGTCTGGTTCTCCGCCTTGATCTCGACGCCTTCCTTGGCCTCGATCGCCT
This sequence comes from Saccharothrix carnea, assembly GCF_003014735.1. Lineage (GTDB taxonomy): Bacteria > Actinomycetota > Actinomycetes > Mycobacteriales > Pseudonocardiaceae > Actinosynnema > Actinosynnema carneum. The sequence continues at coordinate 900,323 of NZ_PYAX01000001.1, forward strand.
GGTGCATGCCCTCGTTGTAACGACGACCGGCCAGCACGCGGCCGGTGAACTCGTCGACGATCATGACCTCACCGTTGCGGACGATGTAGTCCTTGTCCTTGGTGAACAGCTCCTTGGCCTTGATCGCGTTCTGGAAGTAGCCGACCAGCGGGGTGTTGGTCGAGTCGTACAGGTTGTCGATGCCGAGCTGGTCCTCGACGTACTGCACGCCCGCCTCGGTGACGCCGATCGTGCGCTTGCGCTCGTCCACCTCGTAGTGGGTGTCGCGGCGCATCTTCGTGGCCAGCCGCGCGAACTCGACGTACCAGCGCGACGACTGGTCGGCCGGGCCGGAGATGATCAGCGGCGTGCGGGCCTCGTCGATCAGGATCGAGTCGACCTCGTCGACCAGCGCGAAGAAGTGGCCGCGCTGGACCATCTCGTCACGGCTCCAGGCCATGTTGTCGCGCAGGTAGTCGAAGCCGAACTCGTTGTTCGTGCCGTAGGTGATGTCGGCGTTGTAGGCGACGCGGCGCTGCTCGGGCGTCATCTCCGACAGGATCGCGCCAACGGTCAGGCCGAGGAAGCGGTGGATGCGGCCCATCCACTCCGCGTCACGTTTGGCCAGGTAGTCGTTGGTGGTGACGACGTGGACGCCCTCGCCCGCGATGGCGTTCAGGTAGGCGGGCAGCACGGAGGTCAGCGTCTTGCCCTCACCGGTGCGCATCTCGGCGATCTGACCGAGGTGCAGCGCCGCGCCGCCCATCAGCTGGACGTCGAAGTGTCGCTGGCCGAGCGTGCGCTTGGCACCTTCGCGGACGACCGCGAAGGCCTCGGGCAGCAGCTCGTCCAGGGACTCGCCGTCGGCGTAGCGCTTGCGGAACTCCTCGGTCTTCGCGCGCAGCTCCGCATCGGAGAGGTCGACGACGTCGTCTTCGAGGTTGTTGATGTGCGCTGCGATGTTGCGCAGGCGCTTGAGCATCTTGCCCTCGCCAGCGCGGAGCAGTCGGGACAGCACCATCCGGGTCGACCTCATTACCTCATCGCGACGCGCCCGGGGGACGGGCGCCTTCCACAGGGGCTCACCACGGCCATGGCGAGCCTTCACCAACTGCCATCGTAGGCAAGTCGTGAAGGTGTGTGCACAGACACAGGTAGGAACCCGGCCCGAATGGCTCGGCGGGAGGCTCGGACGCGCCTGTCGCAGCGCCCCTGGCAGAGGGTCAAGATCGCGTTGCGTGACCAGGACCGGTAGGTCGTCACCCGGACGGACGTAGAGGACCGGCGCCTGCCGGCTCGCCCGATTTAGAGACAAATCCCACGTCACCCGGCACGCGGTCTTCGACGGACGTCGCAGTGCTCACGGTGACGATTTCGCGATGCCACACCGCTGGTTCGTGATCTATTTTCCGGTGATCACGGTTCCGGGGTGCGGGAAATGGTCCGGGCAACGCAACCCCCGGCGTCCGGGACGCCGGGGGTTGCGGCGAAGTCGAGTGCGGGGACCGTGGTCAGATGGCGCTCAGGCCAACCTGATCACGCCGTAGTCGAACCCCTTTCGGCGGTAGACCACGCTCGGACGGCCGCTGTCGGCGTCGGAGAACAGGTAGAAGTCGTGGCCGACCAGTTCCATCTCGTAGAGGGCCTGGTCGACGGTCATCGGCTTGGCCGTGTGCTCTTTCTCGCGCACGATCTGGCCGGGCAGGTTGTCCTCGATGCCGTCTTCCCAGCGCTGCGCGGGCACTTCCGCCATGCCCTCGTGCGCGGGTTCCGGCTCGGTCGCTTCGAGCACCGCGGTGTGGCCGAGCCACAGGCCCTGTGCCTGGCCGCCGTCGCCGTCCGGGCGGAGGGGGAGCGACTCCGCGAGTCCGCTGGTCGCCTCGGCGACCGACGTCGGGCCGCGTCGCCCGTGGTGCACGCGCCTGCGATCATGAGAGCGCCGCAGCCGGTTCTCGAGCTTGCTCACCGCGGAGTCGAGGGCGGCGTAGAAGTCGCCCGCACATGCTTCGGAACGAATCACCGGACCGCGCCCCTTGCCGGTGATCTCGACCCGCTGGCAGTTCTTGGACTGCCTGCGGTTCGGTTCGTGGAAGAGTTCCACGTCGAAGCGGATGACCTTGCGGTCGTAACGCTCAAGCCTGGCCAGCTTTTCGGCGACGTGAACCCTGTAGTGATCGGGCACCTCGACGTTGCGGCCCTTAACGACGATGTCCATACACGACCTCCCTCGCTTTGCTGCGAGCAATGGCTTTGGATCGCTTGGGCGCCGGACCGCGATCGTCTTCGCGGACTTGTCGCTGAGGGTGGCCCCTCAGCGCCCCACCGGCGCCAGGATCATGGGCTGTTCGCCTCCTCCCCGCGTGCCGGGAACGCTGATAGCGGTGCACGTTAGCCCGGTATTCGCCGCTGCGACAGCCCCCGGGGCGGGGGAACTCCAAGATTTTCTTGTCGTAACACAGAGCGACGAAAATCGCCTCCCGGCGGCACGCCACGCGGGCGCGTTCCATCGCCACCCCGGCCACCGCTCACCCGAACGGCCGAGACCGGCACAGGCACCCGTCGGCAGAGTGGTTGCGTCGAACGGCCTCTGCGCGGGCGTCATAACCGGCCAACGGCCGAGCGTCCCGGGAGGTTCCCGGGCGGATTCACCCGTGTGGGTGGGTTCTGCGTGCGGTGGTCAGGGTGAGCACCGCGGGTACCCGGATTCCGGCCGCTTTCAACACCGAAACGCAGGCTCGTGCCGTCGATCCCGTCGTCACCACGTCATCCAGCAGGACAACCGGTGTTCCCGGTGGTGGCAGGCAATCCGGGACGAGTCGGACACGGCCCGCCAGATTCACCTGCCGGGACGCCGCGTCGAGCCGCGCCGAATCGCGAACTCCTCTCGCGAAGGCGAGCGCGGGCACGGTGGAAAAGCCGGACGCACGTGCCATTCTCAGCACGTGGGAACCGCCGCGGGCACGGGCCGCCGACGCCCGCGACGGCGCCGGCACCAGCCACGGATCGGGCCCCACGCCGGGCAGCCGGGGCACCGCGGCGGCGACCAGCGCACCGAACACGGCCGCCAGTTCACGACGCCCGCGCTCCTTGAACGCCAGCACCAGCTCACGCGCCGCGCCCCCGTACCCGGCCAGCGCGAACACCGGCGGCCCGGTACCGGGTACGCGCTTCGGCATCCCGAAGAGGGCCAGGCAACGACCACAAAGACGCACGCCCCAGGTGCCGCAGCCGGGACAGCGGGGCGGGAACAGCAGGTTGATCAGCATGCCTGCGACGATGCCGGCGACCACCGACAGAACAGGCCCCTCCGCCGAGGTGCGCGCCTTGCACGATCGGGTGAAGATGGGGACGACCCCGTCCCCACCCTCAGCCCGGGTAGAAGGCCTGGGTGCCCGGGTCGACCTTGGTGGTCGACGCACGCCACACGTCACCCACGTCGTTCGCGCTCCACAACCCGCGCTGGTCCACGGCCAGCACGTTGCGACCCGGCGCGGCGGTCACCGAGGCCACCGGGACGGTCAGGTTCGACGTGTTGTACCGCTCCACCCGCACGCCGTCGATGTTCACCTTGGCGATCGGGTACGCCGACACCGAGGTGCTCACCACCAGCACGTCCTGCGCCAGCCAGTCCACCGACAACGCGTTGTTGCCCAGCACGGACGGCTGGAGGTGGCGCGGCGACCGCAGCGACACCGCCGAATCCTGGTCCCGCACCACGGCCGCCACCACGAGCTTCCCGCCCACCACGGCCGCCACCCTGGTGCCGTCGCGCGACAGCCTCAGCTCGGTGATGCCGCCCAGCTCGGTCAGCTCGGAGGCGTTGACCGCGTTCGCCGTCCACCCGCGGTCGGTCTTGATCACGCGCACCACGTTCGCGCCGTCCGCGACCGTCCACACCTCGACGCCCGGCTCGCCCTGGCGACCGCTGAGCAGCCACGTCGGCCTGGTCATGGCGGACGCGCGCAGGTCGACCTCGGCCAGCTGCTCCTGCACCGGCCCGATCCGCAGCCGCACCGCGTCGTCACCGACCCGGCTGACCACGGCCAGCTGGCTGCCGTCCATCGACTGCGCCGCGCTCAACGCCTGGTACTCGCCCGCACCCGCGGGACCGGGCACCACGTCGCCGTTGACCTGCTTGACCCGCCCGTTGCCGACCAGCATCCCGGTCAGGTCGGCGTTCGGCGTGGTCAGCTCCTCACCGGTCTGCACGTCCGCGGGCCGCCACTCGTGCTGCTCGTCGTTGACCGGTTGGCCCTCGACCATCACCCGGATGCGGCTGCTGGTGACGCCCGCGAGCGACTTCACCACCTGCGCCACGATCTGCTTGCCGACCTGCACGGTGATGTCGCCGACCTTGGTGAGGTCGACTTCGAGGGCGCCGTCGTTGGCCTCGGAGGTGTTGCGGCGCTGCGTCGCGCCGTTCGGGATGGCCGTGGTCACCGCGTCGCGCACGCCCACCGAGGGGCCCTTGAGCAGCAGGCTCGTCACCCGGCTCGGGATCGACGTGGACGGCGCGATGACGACCCACCGCGGGTCGGGCACGAGCACGCTGAAGTCCGGGCTGTAGAAGAACAGCGTCACCCGCCGGTAGTTCTGCTGGAACCCGCCCAGCGGCACGTAGACGCCGTCCGGCGGCGCGGAGATGCGCCACTGGTCGTCGGCGTCGCGCTCGATCCCGATCGCCGTGTCGAGAGGGCCGATGAGCTGGATGAACGAGTTGTCCTCCAGCTGCAGGCGGCCGACGTTGCGGCCTTGGAGCAGCACCGTGCGGTTCTTGTCGTCCGCCGTCACGCCCGGCGTCGGCACGGTGTTGAACGTCGTGTCGATGATCGTCGGCGTGCCCTTGGTGTTCCAGTTCTTCTTGGCGTCCTCGGTCAGGTACGCCTTGGCCGCCGCGTAGTCGCTCTCGGGGTTGGCGGAGGCGTTGACGAACTCCCGGACCAGCGTCAACGGGTCGATGTCGTCGACCGGCTCGGGCGCGGCGGCCTCGCTGGCGTTGCCCGCCGAGGGGTTGACCGCGATCGGCGAGGTCTCGGTGGGGATCGCCGCGCAGCCCGCGGCCACGAGCACGCCCAGCAGCACCGCGAGCAGCCTCACCGGACCTCCTCGCGTTCGCCGGTGACCGGTTGCGCGGGCTGCCACGTGATCTCCTCCTCGGTCAGCTCGACCTCCTCGACCGGCTCGGGCGCGTCCGGCTCCGGCTCGACCACGGGCGGCAGGTCGGGCGGCTCCAGCGGCAGCGGGCTGGAGGTCAGCTCGTGGCCCAGCCGGCACGGCAGGGTGAGCCGGAACACCGCGCCGAGGCCGCGTTCGCCCCACGCCTGCAGCCAGCCGCCGTGCAGCCGGGCGTCCTCCAGGCTGATCGACAGGCCGAGGCCGGTGCCGCCGGTGCGGCGGTTGCGGGACGGGTCGGCGCGCCAGAACCGGTTGAACACCAGGTCCGCCTCGCCGGGGCGCAGGCCGACGCCGCGGTCCCGGACGGTCACCGCGACCGCCTCGCCGTCACCGCGCAGCGTCAGCTCGACCGGCATGCCCTCGCCGTGGTCGATGGCGTTGGCCAGCAGGTTGCGCAGGATCCGCTCGACGCGGCGGGAGTCCAGCTCGGCGGTGACCTCGTGGTCGGGCAGGTCCATCACGATCGTGGTGCCGCTGCTGTTGGCGATGGCGCGCACCGCGTCGTGGGCGCGCCTGGCCAGCACGCGGATGTCGACCAGCTCGGCGGCGAGCTCCTCGACGCCCGCGTCGAGCCTGCTGATCTCCAGCAGGTCGCCGAGCAGCGACTCGAACCGGTCCAGCTCGTCCACCAGCAGCTCTGTCGAGCGGGCCAGGCCGCCGGGGAACTGCTCGCGCGAGGCGTGCAGCACGTCCGCGGCCATCCGCACGGTCGTCAACGGGGTGCGCAGCTCGTGCGAGACGTCGGAGGTGAAGCGGCGCTGGAGCTGGCCGAACTCCTCCAGCTGGTGGATCTGGCGCTGGATGCTGGCGGCCATCTCGTTGTACGACTCGGCCAGCCGCGCCACGTCGTCCTCGCCGACCACGGGCATGCGCTGGTCCAGGCTGCCCTCGGCGAACCGCTCGGCGATCTCGGCGGCCTGCCGCACGGGCCGCACGACCTGCCGGGTGACCAGGTTCGCGATCAGCGCGAGCAGCAGGAGCAGCACCACGCCGCCGACGACCAGGGTGCTCTGCACGACGTCCGCGGTGGCCTGCTCGCTGGTCAGCGGGAACAGCAGGTACAGGTGCATGGGCCGGGCGGAGCTGTTCACCGGTTTGCCGACGACGAGCAGCGTGGTGGGTCCGGCCTCGCGTTCCACGGTGGTGATCTGGTAGCCGGCGCTGCCCCGTTCGAGCATCTTGAACAGCCCGTCCGGCACGTCTTCGTACTGGCCGACCGCGACCGGCAGGCCGTCGGAGCCGGTGTCGTCCGGGTCGCGGAGCACCGGCTCGAACGCGCCCGCGCCGGAACTGGTCGGGTCGAGGTCGACACCCGACGTGTTGATCTTGTTCAGGGCGGTGGTGAACCGCGTCTTGACGCTGTCCGGGCCCGGGTTGAGGCCCGCCAGGTCGGGCGCGATCGCCGCCGCGCTGGCCTCGGTCTGCCGGACCGCCGCGTCGATCTTGGTCTCCAGCAGCTGGCCGGTGATCTGCACCTGGAGCACCATGCCCAGCACGAACACCACGGCCGACGACAGCGCCAGCGTGCTGACCACGACGCGCAGCTGCAGCGAACGGCGCCACAGCTCGCCGAACGCGACCGCCTGGCGACGAGCGCGTTCGACCCCGCGGCGCGCTTCTCGCACCACGGGGTCGAAACGGTGTCGGATTGCGCCACCTCCGGCGTCGCGAGGCTCGGTCGCCTGGAAGTCGGTCGTTCGCGACTGATCCTCCGACGATCGAAGAGCGTGATCGCCGGAGGATGAGTCACGAACGACCGACGCGACCTCGCGGGGTCGTCCGGGGTGGCGCCCTGTCACGGAGGGCCGGCCTTGTAACCCACGCCGCGCACGGTCAGCACCACCTCGGGGTGCTCCGGGTCGCGCTCGACCTTCGACCGCAGCCGCTGCACGTGGACGTTGACCAGCCGGGTGTCCGCCGCGTGCCGGTAGCCCCACACCTGCTCCAGCAGCACCTCGCGGGTGAACACCTGGCGCGGCTTGCGGGCCAGCGCCACGAGCAGGTCGAACTCCAGCGGCGTGAGCTGGATCGGCTTGCCCTCGCGCAGCACCTCGTGGCCGGGCACGTCGATGGTCAGGTCGCCGATCTGCAGCACCTCGGCGGGCTCGGCCTCGGTGCGGCGCAGGCGGGCGCGGATGCGGGCCACCAGCTCCTTCGGCTTGAACGGCTTGACCACGTAGTCGTCCGCGCCGGACTCCAGGCCGAGCACCACGTCCACCGTGTCGCTCTTCGCGGTCAGCATCACGATCGGGACGCCCGACTCGGACCGGATCGCCTTGCAGACGTCGATGCCGTTCATGCCGGGCAGCATCAGGTCCAGCAGGACCAGGTCGGGCTTCAACTCGCGCAGCGCGGGCAGCGCGCGGGCGCCGTCGGCCACCACAGCGGTGTCGAAGCCCTCGCCCCGCAGCACGATGGTCAGCATCTCCGCCAGAGCGGGGTCGTCGTCCACGACGAGCACGCGTGCCTTCATACCCAACATCGTCCCACTAGTGGCCGGGAGTCCACGCACCGCCCAGCGGTCATCGCTGCTGGTCGCCGCGCGCGTCCACTCCGTAGCCAGTCTCTGCCGCCGATCCACGAGCCCACCTCGTCTCGCTGAACGGGAATCCTCAGCGACTCATCGGCACAGTGGTGACGTTTTGTTACTTTATTACACTAATGGGTGAACCACCGGTCGAGGATCGACTCGACCCGCAGGTCAGCGGTACCGTCCAGCACCTCCCACGGCGAGAGCCACCCGGCTGCGGCCAGACCGTCGTAGACGGCGGCGCAGCGGGCCTGGAGACCACCGTCCGACTCGTACAGGTCCCGTCCCCTGGCCTCTTGCGCCTCGCGGTGCGCCGCCCGGTCCGCGGCCACCCCCGCGGGCACGCGCAGCAGCAGGTGCAGATCCGGGATCGGCAACCCGAAGCGGTCCACCTCCAGCGACCGCAGCCACTCGACGAACTCGCCGTCCGCACCCTGGTGCAGCCGGGCCGCGCCGTAGGCCGCGTTGGACGCGATGTACCGGTCGAGCAGCACCACGTCGTACCGGTCCAGGTCGGCCCGGATCCGGTCGGCCGCGCCGCGCCGGTCCAGCGCGTAGAGCACCGACATGCCGTACACCGACTCCGTCAGGTCACCCAGCCTGCCGTGCAGCGCGTCGCGCACCAGGTCGGCGTGCACGTCCTCGTCGTAGCGCGGGAACGCGCCGGTGGCGAACTTCGCGCCGCGCGCCTCCAGCGCGTCGGTCAACGCCTTGGCCAGGGTGCGCTTGCCCGCACCGTCCAGGCCCTCGATCACGACGAGTTTTCCCACGAGAACACCCTAAGGGGCGGTGCTCGCTCACGATCGGCCGCATGACATCGCCCAGTCGGGTGATGAGAGATCCTTTGCGTCACCAGATTGAGTGACTACGGTGAACCCCATTTCCGGTTGCGCGAAAGGGTGGTGCCGCGGTGACCGCGGATTCCGGGCACGCCACACCGGTTGACGATCAAGGCGCCCACCTGCCCGGGAGCCTGCCCGGCGGTCTCGCGGAGACCCTGCGCTACGGGCCGTTCCACCGCGCCCTGCACGACGCCATCGCGCACCGCGGCCTGTCCCTGGCCCGGTTGCGGGCACACCTGGAGCAGCTCGGCGTCCAGGTCGGGCAGTCCACCCTGAGCTACTGGCAGCGCGGCCTGCGGCACCCCGAAGTGCCCCGCGCCATCGCCACCGTGCGCGCGCTGGAGACGGTGCTGAAGCTGCCGCCGGAGTCGCTGGTGGCGCTGGTCGGCAACCGGCCGCCGCCCCGGCCGCCCAGACCCAGCGGCTGGGTGTCGCCGGTGCCGGTGCTGTCGGAGTTCGAGGCCGTCACGGACGTCGGCGCGAACACCGACATCGAGGTGCTGTCCGTGCACGACACCGTGCTGATCGGGCCGGAACGCGAGCAGCGGTCCATCAGCACGCGGATGGTGGTGCGCGCGGCGAAGGCCGGGCCGGACCGGTACCTGGCCGTGCACCAGGGCGACGAGGGCTGCCTGATCGACAACGCGCTCGTGCGGCCGGGCGAGGGCTGCCGGCTGGGACGGCTGCGCAGGCAGCTGGCCACCCGCGGGCTGGCGTTCGAGCTGCTGTTCGACCGCAGGCTCGCCGAGGGCGAGGAGCACGTGTTCAGCTTCACGGTGGTGGACGACACAGGTGGGCCGACACCGGGGCACCGGCGGGCGTTCCGCGAACCGTGCCGCGGGTACCTGCTGCAACTGGCGTTCAACCGCCGCGCCCTGCCCGCGCGCTGCACCAAGCAGTTCCGGGTGGACGCCGAGGCGGTGCCGGTGGACCTGGAGGAGCTGGTGTGCGGGCTGGGCGGCTTCGCCAGCGCCTACTTCGAGGACGTCGGCCCCGGCGTGGCCGGGATCAGCGTGGAGTGGACGTAGCGCAACGGCCACCACCCCGCGAGTTCGCGTCGGTAGGTCGAGGCCCATCCCGCGGCGATCACGCTTTCGATCGTCGCGGGATCGGCCTCGAACTGCCGACTTCCTGGTGCCGAACTCGCCGCCCCGCCGGAGGCGGGGCAAACAACTCAGTAGCGGTAGTGCTCGGGCTTGTACGGGCCCTCGACGTCCACGTCGATGTACTCCGCCTGGTCCTTGGTCAGCTTGGTGAGCTTGCCGCCCAGCGCCTCCAGGTGGATGCGGGCGACCTTCTCGTCCAGCACCTTCGGCAGGCGGTACACCTCCTTGTCGTACTCCTGGTACTTGGTGAACAGCTCGACCTGCGCGATCACCTGGTTGGAGAACGAGTTGGACATCACGAAGCTGGGGTGACCGGTGGCGTTGCCCAGGTTGAGCAGGCGGCCCTCGGACAGCACCAGGATCGAGTGGCCGTCCGGGAACACCCACTCGTCGACCTGCGGCTTGATGTTGATCCGCCGGATGCCGGGGAAGCGGGCGAGGCCGGCCATGTCGATCTCGTTGTCGAAGTGGCCGATGTTGCCCACGATCGCCTGGTGCTTCATGGCCGCCATGTGCTCGATGCGCACGACGTCCTTGTTGCCGGTCGTGGTGATCACGATGTCGGCGCGGCCGATCACGTCCTCGAGGGTCTGCACCTCGTAGCCGTCCATCGCGGCCTGGAGGGCGCAGATCGGGTCGATCTCGGTGACGATGACCCGGGAGCCCTGGCCGCGCAGCGACTCGGCCGCGCCCTTGCCGACGTCACCGTAACCGCAGATCACGGCCACCTTGCCGCCCATGAGCACGTCGGTGCCGCGGTTGATGCCGTCGATCAGCGAGTGGCGGATGCCGTACCGGTTGTCGAACTTCGACTTGGTCACCGCGTCGTTGACGTTGATCGCCGGGAACAGCAGCTCACCGGCGGCGGCCAGCTGGTACAGCCGCATGACGCCGGTGGTGGTCTCCTCGGTCACGCCGCGGATGCCCTCGGCGATCTTGGTCCACTTGCCCTTGTCCGCCGCCAGCGAGGCGTGCAGGGTGCCCAGGAAGACCTTCCACTCCTCGGGGTCGTCCGCCTCGGGCTGCGGGACGACGCCGGCCTTCTCGTACTGCAGGCCCTTGTGGACGAGCATCGTGGCGTCGCCGCCGTCGTCCAGGATCATGTTCGGGCCGCCGCCGTCCGGCCAGGTCAGCATGGACTCGGCGGTCCACCAGTACTCCTCCAGCGTCTCGCCCTTCCAGGCGAAGCACGGGATGCCCTTCGGCTCCTCCTCGGTGCCGTGGGGCCCGACCACGACCGCGGCGGCGGCGTGGTCCTGGGTGGAGAAGATGTTGCAGGACGCCCAGCGCACCTCGGCACCCAGGGCGACCAGGGTCTCGATCAGGACGGCCGTCTGCACGGTCATGTGCAGTGAGCCGGAGATCCGTGCGCCCTTGAGCGGATAGACCTCCGAGTACTCGCGGCGCAACGCCATCAGTCCGGGCATCTCGTGCTCGGCCAGCCGGATCTCTTTGCGGCCGAACTCGGCCAGGGAGAGGTCCGCCACGGCGAAGTCGATGCCGTTGCGGGTCTGGAGCCTCTCGGCGGTCATCGCGGATTCCTCCATTGTCGGGTCGACGAGCCGACACTACCGCCCGCCACGCCGGGCCACGGAGGTCGGCGGCATCTGCGCACCAATGGACCAGAGTAGGGCGAAGCGGAAGTGATGTTCGCGGGAGGACTTGTGCTGATTCCCGGCCCCGACACACGGGTGGTCGAACTGCGGGTGCACGGTGTCCAGGGCACCACCCCGCAGTCGCTGGTCGACGCGGTGGCGGCGGTGGACGTGGCGGGCGACGGGCTCGGCCGCGTCGTGCGACCGGCCGACCGGCTGCGCAGACCCGCTCCCGGCCCGGTGCTGCAGGCCGCGGGACGCCCCGTGACCAGGGTCGTCGAGGGTTACGTCTGGGGCGCGATGACCTCCGGCGGCTGGGCCAAGGCCACGTGGGCGCTGCTCTTCCCGTTCTCGCTGGCGAACGTGGCGCACTGGATGCTGCCGCCCGTGCCGACCGGTTCGGTGCCCGCGCACCTGCTCGGTGTCGCGCTGCGCGCGTTGCTTCGGTTGGCCGCACTGCTGCTGACCGTGCTCTTGATCGCCCAGCTCGAAGTGATCAGCCTGGACCTGGTGGCCGCGCAGTGCCTCGCGCCGGGCGCCGCGTGCCTGTGGGGCCCGTCGTGGCTGAGCACGACCCCGTGGGTGCGCGCCGTCGTGGGCTTGGTGCCGATCGCGCTGGCGGTGCTGGTGCTGCACCGGATGTCCAGTGTGGACTGGCGGATCGAGCGCAAGGAAGTGCCCGCGGCCGAGGGCGCGGGGTCCGGGCTGCCCGGCGCGCACGTGGCCACCGACCCGGACACGCCCGCGCTGCGGGTGCTGCACGTCGTGGCGGGCCTGGGCGCGGCCGTGGTGATCGCGTTGGGCGGGCCGGCCGGTCCGCTGCTCGCGCCCGGCTGGCACGGCGCCGCGATCACGGTGTGCTGGGCGTCGGGGCTGGTGCTGGTCGGGGTGGCGGCGATGGGCGCGATGCTGCTGGACGACCCGACCGGCGGCGCGCCGCACCGGGGTGGCCGGTGGCTGCGGGTCGCGTTGGGGCGCAGGCCGCGGCGTGTGTTGCAGGTGGTGGCGTGGGTGTCGCTGCTGGTCGCGGCCGTGTTGCTGGTCCGGCTGCCGGAGCGGTTGCCCGGTGCGGACCTGGCCGTGCAGATGGTGGCGGCGGTGGTGGCGCTGGTGTGCGTGTCGATCGCGGTGCTGCTGGTGCCGGCCGCGCTGCTGGCCCGGCGCACGTGGGCCGCCCAGCCGCGCGAGCTGCGGCCGTGGGCCGGTGGGTGGATGGCCGCGCCGGTGGTGGCGGTGGCCGCGCTGCTCGGCGGCGGGTTCGGCGCGGGGGTGGCGCTGACCGTGCGGTGGGCGCTCGGGCGGCACGGCGAGCTGCCCGGCGGGTACGACTACATCGCGCTGCTGTGGGGCGTAGCCGGGGTGCTGGCGTTCCTGGCCGGGATGGCGATGGCGGCGGCCACCGGGATGATGCGGTGGAGTTCGCTGCGGAGGGACAAGGAGTGGGCGCGTGAGGCGTCCTTGTTGCACGCGGGGCGCGCACGGGACGCGAAGCGCGCTGCGCGGGCGTGGTGGTGGGCACGGTGGCAGCGGCGGCACAGCCACCACGTGGTGCTGATCATGTCCTCGGTGTTGGCGGTCGGCGCGGTGCCGGCGGCGTGGCTGCGGCTGCGCGGGGTCGAGCCCCCGTCGTGGTCGCGGCCGGTGATCGGGTTCGGCGTGGTCGTGCTGGCGGCGCTGGCGCTGTCGCTGCTGCGGGCGGTGTACCTGGCGGCACGGCGGCCGGACAAGGCGCGGCAGGTGGGCGTGCTGGCGGACCTGGCGGCGTTCTGGCCGCGCGAGGCGCACCCCGTGGTGCCGCCGTGCTACGCGTTGAAGGTGGTGCCGGAGCTGGTCGCGCGGGTGCGGGAGCACCTGGCCGACCCCGGCACGCGGGTGGTGCTCGCCGGGCACAGCCAGGGCAGCCTGCTCGCGGCGGTGGCGACGGCGCGGCTGTTGGAGGAACTGCCCGCGAACGAGGCGGAACGAGTGGGCTTGGTCACAGCCGGGTCGCAGCTGCAGTGGGCGTACCCGCGGGCGTTCCCGGCGGTGGTGCCGCACAGCTCGCTGGAATCGCTGGCGGGCCGGTTGGCGGGGCGGTGGCGTGCGCTGTGCCGCGGCACGGACGCGCTGGGCGGCGCGGTGACGACGTGGGACCGGCAGGTGTTCGACGGGATGCTGCTGGGCGCGGGTTTCCGGCCGGACGGCACGTCGGGCGCGTTGCCGCCGGCGCTGCGCGGTCCGACCGGCGCGCTGGTGCTCGGCGGCGACCACTGGCTGCCGGACCCGCAGCGGGGACCGTTCCCGGGTCGGCGGTGGGCGCCGGGCGTGAACCGGCACGCCGACTACACGTCCGACCCCGAGTGGGACCGGGCGATCGCCATCGCGGCCGGGCTGGAGACGACGGAGCCGCCCACGCCGCCCGTGCTGCCGACCGCGCGGCAGGCGCCGGTCAGGGCGCCGTCACCCGAAGCGACGTGAGCAGCCGGTCGGCCGCGTCCGTGCGGCCGGTCCCGGCCAGCAGGCCCGCCGGTGCGAGCACGTAGTCGCGGTCCACGGTGATGGCGGCGGTGCGCAGGACCGGGCGCAGGACGGGGTCGGCGCGCAGCACCCGTTCGACGTCCTCGGTGGAGTCGGCGTGCCGGAAGACGCCGCCGGACAGCACCAGCAGGCCCGCGCCCTTCGGTCCGAGTTGGCCGTCGACCAGCCGGAGGTGGCGGCGGACGGCCAGCACGGCGGCCAGGCCGGCGAGCCGCCGGTCGACGGTCGGGTCGTCGGGCAGCCAGGTCACGTCGGCGGCCCGGGCGGCGGCTTCCCCGTGCAGCACGGCGGCTTCGGCCTTGTCGACCAGCTTCTCGGCCAGCGCCTCGGCCACCACGCCCGGCGCGGACCAGCGCAGGCCGAGATCGCCCTCGACGGTGCGCCGGTCCGGCGGCAGCGCGACCGTCCGCTCCTGCTCCGGGCCTTCCACCACGGACACCGCGGAGTAGACGTCGGTGGTGGCGCCGCCGACGTCCACGACCAGCACCGCGCCCTCCCGGTCCTGCAGCGCCAGCCGCGACACGCCGGTGAGCACGGCGTCGGGGGTGACGGCGCGCACGAGCCCGCGGAACCGCCGGCCGCGGGACAAGCCCTTGCCGCCGATGACGTGCCGCAGGAAGACCTCGCGGATCGCCGCGCGGGCCGGACCCGGTGCGAGCTCGCCCACGTCCGGCAGCACGTTCGCGGTGCGCACCACCGTGCGGTGCGCCAGCGCCTCGGCCGCCTCCGGCTGGGCTTCGACGTTGCCCGCGAGCACGATCGGGCAGGCGACGCGGTCCAGCCGGCGGGCGTTGTGCAGGAGCACCGAGGCGTCACCGCCGTCCGTGCCGCCGACCAGCAGGACCAGGTCCGGTCTGGCCGCGCGCAGCGCCCGGACGCCCGCGCCGTCGAGCGGACCGGCCGAGACGTGCACCACCTTCGCGCCCGCCGACAACGCCACCCGGTACCCGGCCTCGGCGCTGACCAGCCGTTCCTGCCCCACCACCGCGAGCCGCAACCCGCCGCCCGCCGACGAGCAGGCCAACGTGTGCTCGGCGGGGTTTAGCGCACCCGTGACGGCGTCAATACCTCGGAGCACCTCGGGCGGGGTGGTCGTGTGCTGCGCGGTGCCCAGCAACTCGCCGTCCTCGGACACGAGGGCGCCCTTCGTCCACGTCGAGCCGATGTCGAGGCAGAGCACGGTCATGGCCGCGAAACTACCGGTGCCGCCGGATGCCGGTACCCACCTCTAGGCTGAACGGACCAAACCAGGCGAACGTCCGCGGAACACCGGCCACCCAACACAGGAGGCGAGACCGTGCCAGGCAACGGGCTGTGGCGCACGAAGTCGATCGAGCAGTCGATCGCCGACACCGACGAGCCGGACACCAGGCTCCGCAAGGACCTCACCGCGTGGGACCTGACGGTGTTCGGCGTCGCGGTCGTGATCGGCGCGGGCATCTTCACGCTCACCGCGTCCACCGCGGGCAACCTCGCGGGGCCCTCGGTGTCGCTGGCGTTCGTGCTGGCGGCGGCGGCGTGCGCGTTGGCCGCGCTGTGCTACGCGGAGTTCGCGTCGACCGTGCCGGTGGCGGGCAGCGCGTACACGTTCTCGTACGCGACGTTCGGCGAGTTCATGGCCTGGATCATCGGCTGGGATTTGGTGCTGGAGTTCGCGGTCGGCGCGGCGGCGGTGGCCAAGGGCTGGTCGGTGTACCTGCAGACGGTCCTCGGGCAGGTCGGCGTCGAGGTCGAGACCACCGCGGCGGTCGGCGGCGTCGACGTCGACTGGGGCTCGTTGCTGCTGATCGCCGTGCTGACCGTGCTGCTGGCGGTCGGCACGAAGCTGTCGTCGCGGGTCAGCGCGGTGATCACGGCGGTGAAGGTCGGCGTGGTGCTGCTCGTGATCGTGCTCGGCATCGGGTACGTCAAGGCGGCCAACTACAGCCCGTACATCCCGCCCGCCCAGTCCGGCGGCACCACCGCGAGCGGGTTGGAGCAGTCGCTGTTCTCGCTGGTCACCGGCTTCGAGGGCAGCACGTACGGCGTGCTGGGGCTGCTGGCCGCCGCGTCGCTGGTGTTCTTCGCGTTCATCGGCTTCGACGTGGTCGCCACGACCGCCGAGGAGACCCGCAACCCGCAGCGGGCCGTGCCGCGCGGCATCCTCGGGTCGCTGGCGATCGTGACCGTGCTGTACGTGGCGGTGTCGCTGGTGATCACCGGCATGGTGCCGTACGACCAGCTCAAGACCCAGCCGGACGGCACGCGGGCGACGCTGGCCACGGCGTTCTCGGCCAACGGCGTGGACTGGGCGGCCACCGTCATCTCGGTCGGCGCGCTGGCGGGCCTGACCACGGTGGTGATGGTGCTGATGCTGGGCCAGTCGCGGGTGCTGTTCGCGATGTCGCGTGACGGCTTGCTGCCGCGCGGCCTGGCGCGCACGGGCGGGCACGGCACGCCGGTCCGGATCACCGTGATCATCGGTGTGCTGGTCGCCGTCGCCGCGGGCTTCTTCCCGGCGGGCAAGCTGGAGGAGATGGTGAACGTGGGCACGCTCTTCGCGTTCATCCTGGTGTCGGCGGGCGTCCTGGTGCTCCGCAAGACCCGCCCCGACCTGCCCCGCGGCTTCCGCGTGCCGTTGGTGCCCGTGGTGCCGGTGCTGGCGATCCTGGCGTGCCTGTGGCTGATGCTGAACCTGACCGCGCTGACCTGGGTCCGGTTCCTGGCGTGGATGGCGCTGGGCGTCGTCGTGTACTTCGCCTACAGCCGCCGCCACTCCCTCCTGCACCGCAAGGGCACCACCGCCGTGCCCGTGGTGAAGCACGACGAGATTCCGTAACAGGGGAAGCGGCTTGGTCCCGCGACAGGGACCAAGCCGCTTCACGGGCATTGTCACAATCGGCCGAACTCCTGCAATGCCATCAGGTCGGGCACCAGCACGTCGCGCCGGAGGTGACTCACCACCACTCCCGCTTTCCGTAGATCGGAGAACGCCTTCTCGGCCGTTCTGGGCTTCATGCCGGCGATCGAGGCGAGTTCCACCTTCGTCAGCGGAATTCCCAACGTCCACCCGTG
>NZ_PYAX01000002.1 GCF_003014735.1 Saccharothrix carnea
GGTCAACTCGGAAGCCAGTGTGCGGACGGAGACGTCCTGGTCACGTGTCATCGCTGCACCCCTCGACAGGCCGCGCTCCGCGTGACGGCGGTGAGACCGGGCGGAGCTGGGAACCGGGATGCTGCACTGCTCAACACCCTCCAGGCGGCCAACATAACGCAAGCCCCCGGCCGCGTTCCCCGACCTGCGGCGGATGTAATCGGAAACGCACCGACCCCGGCGCGGATGTCCCGCGCAGATGGCGGGTGATCTTGAGCTGCCGTAGGTGCCACCCGAGGTGGTGCGGCCTCACTCAGGGCTCCGCGCCCCACGTCCCGGGAACCACCGACCCTCGCCCGAGCCGACGGCGGGGGCACGGGCAACACCCGCGACCCGGCCCGGCCTCCGTCCTGGCGCGCGGTCACCAGTCCGCGACGTTCGCGGCCGGCCACCCGGGGACGGCGCCGACGACGCGCAACCGGTGGATCCGCACCGCGAGGGCGCGGGCGCCCCGATGCGCGGGTTGCCCGCGCGCGGCGTCCTGCAAGGGGCCCAACCGCTCGGTCGTGCGCGCTGACACGAGCGTCTGGCACAGGTCCACCGCATGCTCTCCCAGCCGCGTGCCGGTGTCCACCCGGCCCGCCAGCAGATGGCACACGGCCAGTGAGATGAGGCTGGAGGTCCGGCTGCGCGCCCTGTCCGGGCCGAAACCGTCGACCGCCCTGGTCAGCAGCAGCACCGCCCGGCCGGTCTCCGCCGAGTCGGTGCGCGCCAGTTCCGCGTGGACCGTGCCGCCGATCGCCGCGAGTTCGACGTCGGTGAAGAAGGCCGCCCAAGGCGCGACCGGCTCGCCCCGCGCACGCGCGCAGTGGTCGGCGGCTTCGTCCATCAACGTCACCGCGTGTCCCGCGGAGCCCAGTTTCGCGTGCGCCCACGCCTGGTTCGCGACGACGACCGCGAGGGCGAGCGCGGAACCGCTCGCCCGTGCCGCCCGTTCGGCGGACTGGAACTCCGCCATGGCCGATCGCGGCGCGTCGTGGTGCAGGTGGACCCGACCCAGCCGGTAGTGGATGTTCGACACCAAGGCCTCGTCGCCGCCCGCCACCGTCAGCGCCGTCCGGAAGTGGCGAAGGGCCTCAGCGGTCCGGCCGGTGTCGAAGCACGCCCAGCCGGCCAGGTTGTGCAGGTCCGCCACCGCCGTGCGCAGCGAATCGCCGATCCGCGCGGTGACGGAGAGGTCCAGCAGCGCGAGAGCCGCCGGCAGCCGCCCGACGACCTCGTCCACGCACCGGCCCCCGCCGTGCCGCTGGTCGAGCGCCCGCAACCGTCCGACGCACGACTCCACCGCCAGGACATCGGCCGCCCCCGCGCGCCCCAGCACCTCGCGTAGCCGGTCGTGCGCCGGACAGCCGGCTACGACGTGGCCATCGGGTCGGGGTCGAAGCATCGGGTGCCTCCGAGGACGCCGGATGAACTCGACGGTCCGCCGGGAACAGGGGCGAACACGTGTGGTGCCGCCGGCGTCCCACACAGCGACGAATCGATCGGGTGTCCCTGGACGAATCGGCAGGAGCTGAACCGCCTTCGGATCGGCAGCGCCCGGAGGCCTGCTCCGCTCAGGACCGCGAGAGCCGGGGGTCCTGGAGTTCGCCCCGGCCCGGCACGCCGTCGACGTGGGTGTACACGTCGAACACGAGGTGCAGTCCGGTGACCGCCAACGGCCGCAAGACCGGGCGGGTGCGGGCGACGAGGGAGAACCGCACCCCGGACGCCTCCGCCGCGGACCGCACCTCCACCAGCACGGTGAGCCCTGCCGCGCCGAGGAAACCGACTCCGCCGAGGTCGGCGACCAGGTCCGGGCCGGCCATGCGGATCTGCTCCACGAGGCGGTCACGCAGGTGGGGCGCCGTCCAGAGATCGACTTCTCCGGATACCGCGCACACCACGGTGGACGACGACAACGTCCGCGTCACGACCGTCAGCAGGTGAGCAGGCGGCAATCCGGACCGCGGGATGACGACCTCGGGCGACGTTGATCGAGCGGGGTTGCGCACGGGACTGGCCATGAGGGCCCTCTCACCTGGACGTGGCCGTCCGCGGGGTCCTGGCGGAGGAACTGCTGTACTGCACCATAGAACCAGGCGTGAACCCCGCACAAGGCCGTTTCAAACCCCCATTGGGGCAAATTCCGAAAAACTCGGTCGATGCCGGCGGGCAGGTCCGATCGACAATCGTCAAAAGCGGTTGCACGATTTTTCGGCGTAGTGTGGGGCGTACCGGGGCACATCGAGCGCCGGCGTCCGGGCCGGCGCCGCCTTGGGCGCACCACGACGTCCGGCAGGGCCTGGCCGGCCGGAGGCGGGGACCGCCGGGATGACCTCGAACCAGTCCGACCCGTTCACCAGGCAAGAGTGCCGGTGGGCGGGGAAACCGCACGCCGGCGCGGAGGGCCGGCTCGACGGCGGCTGGGTGGCCGCGATCCACCGACCCCGTGACCGAGTTCCTGCCGATGATCACCGCCATGGCCGCGCGGGGAACGGCCGTGCGCGAGTGTCGTTCCACCTCGGCTCGACCTCCGGGCGGCGCTGCGCCGACCACCACGGGCAGCGCGCACCGCCGAAGACGGCTCCGCGTCGTGACGACACCGTCCCGCCCCGAACCCCTCACCTCGGTCGCCACCAGCACCCGTTGCGCCGAGCGGCGTCACCGCGGCCGGTGGTGGCGCAGGCGTGTCCGCGACGCGCACGTGCACCCGCGCGTGGCCGCCACTCATCGACGAACAGGACACACGTGGACCAGCTCAGCCTCGGGGTCATCGCACGGTCCCGCAAGCAGGACGAACTCCGGCTTCCCGTCCACCCGCTGCACCTGGACCGGATCGACGCGGACCTCCGGGACCTCATCTACCTCGAACACGGCTACGGGGAGCGCTTCGGCGTGCCAGACGGGCAACTCGCGGCGTCGATCGCGGGGTTGCGCTCCCGCGAGGAGCTCATCGCCGAGTGCGACGTCATCCTGCTGCCCAAGCCCCTCGTCGAGGACGTCGCGGAGCTGCGGGAAGGGCAGGTGCTGTGGGGCTGGCCGCACTGCGTCCAGGACGAGGAGCTCACCCAGGTGGCCGTCGAACGACGGCTGACCCTCATCGCCTTCGAGGCGATGAACCACTGGAACGCAGACGGTTCGTTCGGCCTGCACGTCTTCCACAAGAACAACGAACTCGCCGGCTACTGCTCGGTGTTGCACGCCTTGCAGCGGATCGGCTCGACCGGTGACTACGGCCGTCGGCTGCGCGCCGCCGTGATCGGTTTCGGCTCGACCGCACGGGGCGCCGTGACCGCCCTCAACGCCCACGGGGTGCACGACGTCGACGTCCTCACCAATCGCGCGGTCGCCGAGGTCGGCTCGCCGATCCACTCCACGCGGATCAGCCACTTCGGCCGCGACGACGTCGACCCGCGCCGCAGTTGGGTCTCCGCGGACTCCGGCCGCGTCCCGCTGGCCGGGTTCCTCGCCGAGCACGACGTCATCGTCAACTGCGTGCTCCAAGACCCCGACGCGCCACTGGTGTTCCTCATCGACGACGACCTGCCCACGCTGGCCCCGGGAACCCTGATCGTCGACGTCTCCTGCGACGCCGGCATGGGCTTCGAGTGGGCGCGCCCCACCTCGTTCGCGCAACCGGACTTCGGGGTGGGCGACCACGTGCGCTACTACGGCGTGGACCACAGCCCGTCCTACCTGTGGAACTCGGCGACCTGGGAGATCAGCGAAGCGCTGCTCCCGCACCTGCGACCGGTCCTCACCGGGGCCTGGGAGTCCAGCGAGGTCATCCGGCGGGCCGTCGAGATCCGCGGGGGAACCATCCTCAACCCCGGCATCCTCTCGTTCCAGCACCGTTCACCGCAGTACCCGCACGCCCGCGGCTGAGCCCCGACCGCACAACAGCGCGGCCACGGGGACTCAACGCGGACGCGGCGGCGTTGTACCGGGTGTTCGCCACATCGTGCTCCCACCAGCCGACGCGCGCTGACGGAGACACCGAACCGGTGTCCTCCGGTCGCCACCGGCCGAGGGACACCGGCTCCCGGCCCGCCCGTTTTCACCACCGCGCCACGGGTACCCCTCCGGAGTGACGACCCGACCGGGGCGCTTGCCTCGTGGTCCTCGTCGAATCCCGCACCGATCGCCCCGGACCCCGGCGACGGAGAACCAATTCCGTTCCCGGAGGTACGAACGTGGTCACGAAAGTCCAACCGGACTCCCCCCGAACCGCTGCCGCCGCCCAGCCCGTGCTGGCCGGCGAGAAGTCGTCGGCCGAGATGTTCCTGGTCAAGCTGTTCGCCGTGGTCCCGGCGCTGGCACTCGCCGCGGCGGTTCCGCTGGCCTGGGGCCGGGGCCTCGGCTGGGTCGACGTCGGCCTCGCCGCCTTCTTCTACACCGCCACCTGCCTCGGGGTGACGGTCGGGTTCCACCGCTACTTCACCCACGGCGCCTTCCGGGCCAACCGCGCGCTGCGGATCGCGCTCGCGGTGACCGGCAGCATGGCCATGCAGGGACCGGTCATCGGCTGGGTCGCCGATCACCGCCGCCACCACGCCTACGCCGACCGCGAGGGCGACCCGCACTCCCCGTGGCTGTTCGGCACCTCGGCCCGCGCGCTGGCCAAGGGGTTCTGGCACGCCCACATGGGCTGGCTGTTCCAGCGGGAGCTGACGAACGCCGCCCGCTTCGCCCCCGACCTGCTCGCCGACGAGGACATCCAGCGCGTCAACCGCTGGTTCCCCGCGCTGACCGCGGTGACACTGCTGGCGCCCGCACTCGCCGGAGGGCTGATCACGTGGAGCTGGTGGGGCGCGCTCACCGCGTTCTTCTGGGCGGGCTTGGTGCGCGTCGCCGTGCTGCACCACGTCACCTGGTCGGTGAACTCGATCTGCCACATGATCGGCGACCGGCCCTTCACCTCGCGCGACAAGTCCGCCAACTTCTGGCCGCTGGCGATCCTGTCGATGGGCGAGTCCTGGCACAACTCCCACCACGCCGACCCGACCTGCGCCCGCCACGGCGTGCGACGCGGTCAGATCGACATCTCCGCGCGGCTGATCCGGGCCTTCGAGAAGTTCGGCTGGGCCACCGACGTCCGCTGGCCGAGGCCGGAGCGGCTGGCGCGCAACCTCAAGGACTCCACCTCCTGATGCCCCAAGTCCCGCGCGCACCCGTTCCGCGGGTCGACACCGCCGCCCAACCGAGATCCACGCGGTGAGGGTGACCGCATCCGACCTGGACACCGGTGGCTCGTCACCCGAGCGGAGTCGGGTGACGAGCCGGTGGAGCGACTGGTGGTGCGGGAAGGTTACGGCGTGTTCGGCAGGAGGCAGGCGTAGCTCAGGGGGAGCAGGTTCACGAAGGTCCCGCCGGCTCCGGTGCAGATGGCACGGGCCTCGGAAACGCGCCGGTTGGTCGAACCGGAGGGGTTGAACACGCAGACGTAGCCCACCGGGTTCACGGTGAGGGTGAGCACGCCACCGGTCGCGGTGCACAGCGCGGTCGCGTTGCCCGTGCCGGAGCCCGGTCCCGATCCTGGCGGGTTGCTCGTGTTCTCGCAGCTCGCGTGGATGTCGGGGTCCGGCGCGGGTCCCTGGCAGGTGTCGGTGCCGAGGCCGCCGTCGAGGCTGTCCTGGCTGCCGTCGTTCGACGCGCCGATGAGCGTGTCGTTCCCGGCGCTGCCGGAGATGGTGTCGATGCCCAGGCCGCCGGTGAGGGTGTCGTCGCCGGTGCCGCCGGTGAGCGTGTCGTTGCCGTCGCCACCGTCGATCGTGTCGTTGAAGTCCGAACCGGTGATGGTGTCGTTGCCACCGTTGCCGTTGATCGTCTTGGCGGGGTTCGTGCCGCCGCAGTCGATCGTGTCGTTCCCGGGGGTTCCGGTGACGACGGTGTCGGTCTGGGTCACGCCGGCGCTCACGACGCAGTTGACGGCGGCGTGAGCGGTCAGAGGGCTGGCCGCCCATAAGAACGGGACGGCGAGGACGCCGGCCAGCGTGGCGACGACTCCTCGACGGACCTGAATCTGCAGGATGTTCATGCTCGTTTCCTCAACACATTGTCAGCAATGACTCGCGCAGCGCGGTGCGCTGGCGAAAATCGATCTGATATGAATCGCACGCCGCCCACGGCCGGCGTGGTTGTCGGCGTCCACTTCCTCCACACGCAAAAAACCTCGGCTCGTGGTGTCGACCGCTCAAGGCGGCCGGCTCACGTCACCGAGGTCTGGGGTGTGTCACAGGACGCTACTCCTGTTACGGCCAATGATGGCGCTTCGTCGCCCGAATGGACTAGCGCTTGCGCGTCGACCGGACTACAAATCGAGACCCATTGGGCTCCGATTCACCGGCGCGAGGTCCGGACGGATACCCGTCGGCAGAGTTGTTCGCCGACTCCGAACGGCGACCCTGGTGACGGGGAACACTGCAATCAGTGTTCGACCACGGACCCGCGCGCGAGGATTGGAATTCCCCCTTCGCGCAGAATTTCGCGCATGGGTATGACGAACCGCAGATCTACTTGTGTATATCGAGAAGAAGGCGCAGGGTTGCCCCGGA
This sequence comes from Saccharothrix carnea, assembly GCF_003014735.1. Taxonomy (GTDB): domain Bacteria; phylum Actinomycetota; class Actinomycetes; order Mycobacteriales; family Pseudonocardiaceae; genus Actinosynnema; species Actinosynnema carneum. The sequence continues at coordinate 6,576 of NZ_PYAX01000002.1, forward strand.
AGCGCAGAACGCCCGATGTCCGGAATCGACCGCCGACTCGATCACCCGATCCTGCGACGGAGTTCCCCCCGCTGATCACCGCCATGGCCGCGCTGGGGATGCCCGTGCAACGGTTTCCTACGACCTCGACGCGTGGGACGTCGTCGGACACCGGCTCGACCGCCTCCGCCAGGGACATCCTGGAGTGGAACGACATCGCGGTCCGGAGTGTCGGCGGGAGCGGACGGGCGCGCCACCCCCCGCGGTGGCACCCGATCCACCGATCGGCGCTGCGTCCCACGGACCGCTGTGGCGCAAGCGTGTCCGGGTGAACGTGAGCCGCCGCCGGCGGACGCACCCCGCACGACGCTGACCGCAGTCGGCCCGCGACGGCGCCGGGTTCGACGCGACCTCGGTGCGCATCCGGGTGAGAGTCGGGCGCTCGACTTCGGTCGGCGATGCGGCGGGGTTGTTGCGCGTAGAGTGGGACGGTCGTGTTCCACGGTGTGGGAGATCCGGGTCGTGTCCTGTGACCAAGTGGCTGGGAGGTCTCCGGATGGCCCGGTACACCACCGGTCGCTTGGTCCAGGTCGGTCGCTGGATCGCGGAGAAGGCCGCCGAGCTGGACGTGCCCGTCTCGGCCGCCACCCTCTGCCGTGCCGCCGTGGCGCGATTGGGTGTGAGCGGGGCCGTGCTGACCGTCGACACCTCCGGCTGGCCGGAGGTCGGGTGCGCCACGGACGTGTTGGGTGAACGGCTGGTCGAGTTGCAGGTGACGGTGGGCGAAGGCCCGGCGGTGGACATCTGGCGCGGAGGTGGTCCGGCGCTCATCGACGATCTCGACGCCCCGTCCAGCCAGGCCCGGTGGCCGCTGTTCGCGCCGCTGGCCGTCGAGGCCGGGGCGGCCGCGTTGTTCGCGCTGCCGCTGTGCGTGGGCGCGATCCGGGTCGGGGTGTTGTCGCTGTACCGGCTCGACGCGGGCCACCTCGACGCCGCGACGCTCACCGACTCGCTGGCGTTCGCGGAACTGGCCCTGCGGCTGCTGCTGGACGAGCAGGCGAACCTGAACGCGACCGGCGGCGACGCGGACGACCTCCCGCTGCACAACCCGCAGGTGCACCAGGCCACCGGGATGGTCGCGGCGCAGCTGGGCTTGGGCATGGCCGACGCGTTCGCCCACCTTCGGGCACGGGCGTTCGCCGAGCAGGTGCCGCTGAGCGGACTGGCGGCCGACGTGGTGGCCCGTCGACGGCGATTCGACCGAGACGGGGGACGACCGTGAACACGGACCGAACACGACCGCACTGTGAGCACACCAGCGGAGGTGGCTGCGATGGACGGTGAACGTCTCGTCGAAACGTTCGTCGAGTTGGCCGACACCCTGGTCGACGACTTCGACGTCATCGACTTCCTGCACATGCTCGTGGACCGGTGCGTCGAACTCCTCGACGTCGACGCGGCGGGACTGCTGCTGGCCGACCAGCGGGGCAGGCTGCAGCTGATCGCGACGTCCAACGAACAGGCCCGGCTGCTGGAGCTCTTCCAGCTCCAGAACGACGAGGGCCCCTGCCTGGACGCGTTCGCCACCGGCACCAGGGTCAGTCACCCCGACCTCGCTCAGGGGGGCAGGCGGTGGCCGCGGTTCACCGCGGCGGCCACCGAGGCCGGTTTCGGCGCCGTGGACGCGGTTCCCATGCGCCTGCGCGACGAGGTGATCGGCGCGCTCAACCTCTTCCGCACCCGATCCGGCGAGCTGGACGCCGCCGCGCTGCGCACCGCCACGGCACTGGTCGACATCGCCACCATCGGCCTGCTGCAACAACGCTCGATCCACCACCACCAGGTACTGACCGAACAACTGCAAACCGCGCTCAACAGCAGGGTCACCGTCGAACAAGCCAAAGGGCTGGTGGCCGAACGCCTCCACGTCGACATGGACACCGCGTTCACCGCCCTGCGCCGCTATGCCCGCGGGCACAACCTCAAGCTCAGCCTCGTCGCCCACGACGTGATCACGGGTGAGATCAACACCCCGCAACTGCTCAACCCGCCCACCGGGACCGGACAGCTCCGACGCTGAAGACCGGGCTCGGCCGGTCAGCCGCGCGGCGGCCTCGCGTGGCCTCCGACCAGGTCCCGGAGCTCCGGGGTGGGCGCCAGTCCCAGGTCCACCCGCAGGAGGCGCCTGAACCGGTCGAACACGCGCACCGCCTCGGACCGGTTGCCCTCGGCGAGGTGGACGCGGATGAGAGCGGTCTGCGCGCTCTCCCGCAAGGGGTCCGCACGGACGACCGCTCCCGCCGCCGCCGTGGCATCACCGAAGCGCCCCGCCTCCACCAGACCGCCCACCACAGCCTCCAACGCGTGGAGCCGGAGTTGCCGCCAGTCCTCGACCTCGAAGGCGAGCCAGTCGTCGTACCAGAGCGGCAGCAGTTCCGACGACAGGGTGGCGACCGCCTCGACGCTCAGGTCCACCGCGGCGTGCGGACCGGCTTCCAGCAGGCGGTGGGCGAGCGCCTGGGCGTCGCGCAGGTCGACCGAGACACCGGGCGCGAGCTCCAGGCTCGACGGGGTGACCAGCAGCGTGTCCCGGCAGGCGCGGTCCATGCGGATCAACGTCGACCTCAGGGCCGCGTAGGCGTGGCCCTCGGTCGCGTCCGCCCACAGTGAGCCCGCCACGAACAGCCGCCCCACCGCCCGCCGGCGCATCGCCATGAACGCCAGCAGGCGCTCGGCACCACCTTGGACCGGGATGGCGCCGGCCCCTCCGGTGAGCCGGAACCCGTCGAGAAGCGCGACGCGCAAACCCGCTTGCCGCCCGTGGGCAGCCGAGCGCGCTTCCGGTGCCGCGAGTGAGGTCATGAGCCCGGTGTCGGCGTCGTGGCGAAGCGGTCCGGGAGAGTGATCACGAAAGGCCTTTCGGCTTTGACTCGTACGGTGTGCGCGGAGTCCGCGCTCTCGCAGCCACATCGGAGCCGCTGCAGTGGAACCGTCGACTGACGTCCTGTGACCAGGTTAGCAGCGCGGGCACGGCGATGGGCGCCGCTCGCGGGTCGATCCCTTGCCACCACTCGACTCCGCCATGCGTGCGACGGGGGCGCGTTGCCGCTCAAACCACCCGTTCAGGGTATGTTCCCCCGAACCCGTGGATGACACGACGAGCGACCCGGTCCCTTCCAGGGCCGGGTCGTCGACGGTCTGTCGTGTCCGCGGGTCATCCCGGTGGCGCCCGGAGTGCTACGACTCGCAGCTGGTGCGGAGGTCCGGCGGCACGCCGACGAGTCCGCAGGAGTCGGTGCCGTCCCCACCGTTGAGGGTGTCCTGAGCGGCATCGGTGCCCGGACCGCTGAGCGTGTCGTTGCCCGCGGAGCCGTTCAGCGTGTCCGTGCCGAGGTTGCCGTAGAGCATGTCGTTGCCGACCTGACCGGTGAGCGTGTCGTTGCCCGCGCCGCCGTAGATCGTGTCGATGTAGGCGGTACCGGTGATGGTGTCGTTCCCGCCGTTGCCGTACACGGTCTTGCCGGGGTTGGCGCTGGTGCAGTCGATCGTGTCGTTCCCACCGGAACCGAACACCGTGGTGTCGTTCTGCGTCACGTTGGGACCGATGGTGCACGGGACCGCCGCCGAGGCGACGCCGGCGCCCGTGAAACCCCCCATGACCAAGGCTCCTGCTGCCAGGATCGGGTAGAGCCGTCGAGTTCGCATTTCGTCCTCCGTCTCATCTCCGGGAATTCGGATGACCACAGCGTGTTCCACGTGGCGTTACCGGCGCGTGACGCCTCGCGGGGCTTCCGGAAGGGAGGAGGAGTCGAAACTTCGTCACCTTTGGCGCGCAGGGCATTGCGCGTCGCGCCGGCCGAGGCCCCGGCCCCGCGACGGCGTGGCCGCGAGCCCGGAGTCCGGGCGGTTGCGGGTGCCCAGGCCGCCCGCGCCCGCGGTACCACCTGTGCCACCCGCGCCCGCTCCGCCCACCGGCCCGGACGGCAGCGGTGCGGAAACATCGGCAGTGCCTGCCTGCCACCGGTCGTCGGACGTTCAGGCAGTCCTGGGTAGACGACGGGGCCGGGTGGCGACCCTATCACCGCGCGGGGCAACGGCACGCCGCACCGCGTCGTCCACAATGGTCCGACGGCCAGGTGGTCACCGTTCAGGTGGTGCGTGGCTCATCGGGCTCGTGCCGGCCGTGCGAGGGCTCAGCGGTGTGCCGTTGCCGCAGCAGGGCGGTGACCAGGGCGAGGACGGCACCGCCGATCGCGTAGCCTGCCAGCACCCACAGCGGCCCGGTGGTCGCGTGCCCCTCGAAGTAGACGGTGTTGCGGATCGCGGTGGTCGCGGCACCCGGCGGCAGCCAGGGACCGATGGCGCGCCAGAACGGGGGCAGCAGCGGCGCCGGGTAGGCACCGCCCGCGCTGGGGTTGCCGAGGATGACGAAGGCCAGGATGGTGACCCCGATCCCGGCGATGCCCAGCACGACCTGGAAGGCGACGGTGGCGGCGCCCGCGGCGAAGACGACGAGCGCGCCGATGAGCCACAGCTGCACGTGGTGGCCGGGCAGCGCGTCCAGGACGGGGCCGACGATGAGCGCACCGCCCAGGCCGGAGGCCATCGCGTAGAGGGCGAGCGCGCCCAGCCGGATGAGGGTGCGCCGGGTGTTGGCGGGACGGGCGCCGCCGGCGATGCCGAGGATGGCGGCGACCAGGTAGCCGCCGATGATCCAGCCCAGGGCCAGGTAGAACGAGGACAGGCCGCGGCCGTCGCCGGCGGCGGGCGGGAGGATGTCCTCGACGGTCACCTCGCGGTTCCGCGCGGCCTCGACGCGCTGGGCGATCTGGGCCGCGGTGTCGGACACGGCGGGGCCGCTGGCGGAGGCCACCAGCAGGGTGTCGGTGGTACCGCCTGTGTCGACGACGACGGCCGCGTCGACGGTGCGGTCCAGCACCAGCGCGCGGGCCTGGTCCGCGCTGTCCGCGGTGCGGGCCCGGATGGGTTCGCCGTCGAGCTCGTCGAGCTGCCGGACCAATTGGTCGGCCACGGCGGCGGGCGCGACGACCGCGACCGGGATGCGGTGCGGCGTGGGGGCGTGGAACGCGCCGATGTAGGACAGCACAAAACCCAGTTGCAGCGCCAGGACACCCAGGACCAACAGGATCGCGCGCCCGCTGAGCGCGTCGCGCAACTCGGTGGCGAACCGCGACCGCTCGCGGTTCGCGTCCCCGGTGTCCGCGGTCGGTGCTGCGTGGCTCATCGGGCGCTGGTCCTCCGCGGTGCCTCACGGTTGGGGGCGACTGGCTGGAGTGGACACCCGACCCTATCCGGCACACCGGCGCCGGGACCGCCCGTGGCGGCCGCGCTTCACTCGGAGGAGTGGCGATCCGGCCGAGACGTGCCCGGACCGACGCCCCCACCTCGTCCGGCCAACGGCGGCGTGCGCGGCCGTCGCACCGAACCCACAACGGTTTCCTTGCACTCGGATGGGTGGGAGTCTGGGCGATTTGTCAGCGCCGGGCAGTCACAATTGCCGGGCTCGCCGTCAGGGTTCGTGGGTTCGGACCGGGGTGCCCAACCTGCGGATGCGAGGGCTGGAAGTTGTGTCGACTTGGTCAAAGGGGCGGGGTGTCGTGGGTCGGACAACTCCGCTGTGGCGCGGTGTGCGTGAGGTCCCGTGTCTGCTCGACGTCAAGATCGTCTGCTGTGACGCGATGGGTTGGAACCACGGCAACGGCATGATGAACACCATCGCGGGCGACAGTGCCGCGTACTCGGCCCTGGACGTGGCCGGCGGGCACGGCTACAACTCACCGCCCACCACGCCGTTCACCCAGCGGGCGAAGCCGACGTGGATGACGGAGTGGGCGAACTTCGACGCGTTCACCACCGCTTGGGCCCCGATGCCGGCCGGGTCTCCACCGGCTGCGATGCCGCCAGAAACCGAACAATCCGACAGACCGTTCCGTCAGTGCGGCAGCGACGCGAGCACCGTCTTCAGCTCCGCGTCGGTCAGCACGACGCCGAACCGGTCGGCCAGCACGTCGCCGAACCGGTCGTCCTCGACCCGGGACTCCTCGCGGCGGCCGTCTGCGTGGCGCAGGGTCAACGCGCGGTTGTTCAGGTTGAGCCGCCAGTGCTCGGCGATCCGCTCCAGGAACACCCGGCCCGCGAACGGCGAGCGCTCGTGGGTCGAGATGAAGTGGTTGGCCACCACGCAGTCGATGCGGTGGTGGGCCTCCAGCGCGAACCGGTAGACCGGGAACCAGCCGTCGCCGCGCCGCAGGGACAGGCGCCACGGCTGCGCGTGGTCGCGGTGCTCGGACAGCCGGTAGGTCCAGCCGGCCTGCTCGGACACGACGCCGTCGACCAACGGCACCGGGTCCAGCGGGCCGCTGTCGCCGAAGCCGACGTCGGCGAGGTAGGCCGAGCCGTCGTCCAGCTCGACGCGCAGCGCCACGTGGGTGCGCGGCAACGGCTTGGGGTATTCCAGGTCCGGCCGGGCGAACAGCCGCGTCACGCGGTAGCCGAGCCGTTCCAACAGGGTGGCGAACAGCAGGTTCTGCTCGTAGCAGTAGCCGCCGCGCCGGTTCTCGAGCAACTTCGCCTGCAGCGCGTCCAGGTCGAGGTCGACGCCGCGCCCGAGCACCACGTCCAGGTTCTCGAACGGGATGGTCAGCACCTGGGCGCGGTGTAACCGACGCAAGGTGTCCGCTGTCGGGGCGAGCGGCCCGGTGATACCGAGCCGGTCGAGGTACTTGTCGACGTCGAGCCGGTCAGACTCCCACTGGTCTTCGGTGCGCATCCCACGTCCTTACTTCGCTCAGCGACCGAGTGACTACCGTCTGCTATCGACCATAGCCAGATCGCCGGATCGTGACGAGCACTCACTACGGCACGCCGCTTAGGGCAGGACATCGGGCCTGGTCAGCTGTGGGCGCGGGGCGGTGTAGACGCCGACCGGGCGGAACCTCAGCCCCGGCTCGCGGTACTCCTCGATCGGGTGCGCGAGCCAGCCCGCGCAGCGCGCCGGCGCGAAGATCGCCTCACCGACGTCCGGGCGAAGGCCGTAGGCGTTGCATGAGCGCCGCCAGCGCTAGGTCGACGGGCCGGTCGCCGAGCTTGCCCGGCCCGCGGCCGGGACTACGGTCGGTTCGGCGGCGAGGAGGGCTCGTGAACGTGCCTGTCGGGGCGGGCGGCCCGTGGCCGGGACCGACTGATGTGCGCGTCGTTCCGTTGACGTGAACCGCGTCGATTTCGTTTCGCCGCCACCCGCGACCACTGCCCGAAAAGCATTCGCTCACCAAGCTGTACCCGATGGTGTGATGCCAATTCGAGGAGATGTGCGGTTAGGCTGGCGAACGTCGCCGGGGCCTCCGAGGTGAGTCGCGGCACTTCGCATACCGCGCCATCATCACGGGAGGGGGGCTGGCGTGGGTATCGGCCGCTTGGCCCGATCACAACGGGTCGTCGCGCTCATCGGTGTCTGCGCGCTTGTGGTCCTCGTCGCCGCGTTCGTGCTGCACCGCGGCCTGCGGCCCGATTCACCGTCCGTGGAAGCACGAGGTCAGGCCGACGCGTCGGCGGTCCGCGGCACGGCCGATCAGGTTCCGTCAACCCGGGTGCCGTCCGTGGTCGATTCACCCGACACGCCGTCGTCCGCGCAAACGTCGTCCGGCGCGCCGTCGTCCCCTTTCATGTCGATATCGACAACGCCCGGCGCACCGTCGTCCGAGCCGCCCGTTTCGAAGGAGACGCCGCGGCCGTCCGGTTCGAAAATCATCACGTGGATCGAGTCGTTCACCCCGGCGGGCGGTGGCGGCAACACGCCCGCGGCCGTGTACTACGAAATCGCCAACGGCGCGTGCGAGCACGCGCTGGCGAGCGCGTCGGACTTCCCGGAGCCCGTGTCGTCGGTGTTCGCCGGGGCCGCCGCCGCCTGCCTGGCCGCGTTCCACGGCCGCGCCGACCTGTGGCCGACCGCCTATGCGCGTTTGGACGCGGTCTCCGGGGCCGTCGAGCAGCTCGAGTGCTCCGTGCGGGACCTGCACCGGATGCTCCTCGACATCGTGACGGCCCACCGCCAGGACCCCGGAGCCGTGTTCGGCAGGCAGCGGCCCGCCACCGGGACGGCGTCCAGCAGTTGCCCGGTCATCCTGGCCGTCGTACCGCACCACGGGCCAGCGAGCGGTCAGCAGGTCCGTCTCGTCGGCCAGAACCTCGGGCCTGTCGTGACGGTCTACCTCTCGGGTGAGAACGTGTGGACCGTCATCGACGACGTGAGCACCGTCGACGGCCGTGAGGCGACCGTCCTGCTGAAGTTGCCCGAACCCGGATCGGGTGCGAGCACCCGCGTCCAGATCAAGGTCTCGTCCTGGCCGTTCGAGCCTGTGGCCGAGTACACGTTCGACGAGGAGACCCCGGATCGTGCGAGTTCGCCCCACCCGACCGGGTGAGGTCAGGCGGCTGCCCTCGCTCCGGGCCCCCGCCGCCGCGTCGCGGCCGGCCGGCACCTCCGTCCTGCACGCCGTGGCCGTGGTGGGTTCGCCGGTCGCTCTGGCGACCTCGCTGATGGTCTACTACGGCTGGGTCCGCACCAGGGCGAAGGCCGAGAAGCTCGGCTACGACTCGGCGTTGCTCGACTTCTCCGTGCAGGACTACTTGCTGCGCAGCGTGGACGTGCTGTTCGTGCCGTTGACGCTGCTGGTGCTGATCGCCCTCGGGCTGCACTGGGCGCACCAGCGGGTCGTCCTTCCGACCGTGCGACACCGCCGCCTCGGGACCGCGCTGCCGCGCGTGTTGACCGGGACCGCGCTGCTCCTCGGCCTCGGCCTGGTCGTGCTCACCGTGCTCCGGCCGCACATCGCCGGCACGTGGTTCCCGTACGTGCTCACCCTTGCGCTGGTGAGCGCGCTCTACGCCGACGTGTTGCGTCGCCACGTCGGGCACAGTCGTGTCATGGCGCCCAGCCTCCGCGTCCTGGCCCTGCTCGCGTTGGGCCTCACGGTGTTCTGGGACACCGAACGCATCGCCACGGCAGTCGGTGAGGGGCAGGCGAACAACATCGCCGCCGACCCGGACCAGCTCGTCGCGGTCACCGTCCACAGCGCGAAGCGACTCGCGACGAACCTGCCGGGCGTGGTGGAGACGCCCGTGACCTCACCGGGCGCGCACGCCAAGTTCCGCTACGACGGGCTGCGCCTGGTGCAGCGCTCCGGCAACCGGTACTTCCTCGTCGGCACCGGCTGGGACCCCGCGCACCGCCGGGTGATGCTGCTGAAGGAGACCGACGACCTCCACCTCGAGTTCTCCCGCTGACCCCGGGCCGACGTCGCCGAGGCCACCAAGCCGTCGCGCAGCGCATCCATCACCGAGGCGTCCAGGCCGACCGCGGCCATCCGCCCGGTGCCGGCGGCGGCTTCGGTTCGGCGCCGGGCGCCGCGTGGACCGGCGCATGTGGTGCGAACGACCGATGCGGCCCGGTTCGTCACTCGAATAGCCTATCGGGCGCGAGACCAAGGGCGACTGGCTGCTCCCGGAGGTATTCGGTGTCGCCTTCACGCCGCGCAGGGTCATGTCGGGGCCGGGCCGGTTCGGCCAGTCGCAGGCGAGCAGACGAGAGAAGAACCGAATGACCAGGGACAACAGCCCCGAGACGGTCGCCGAGCTGGACCGCCTCGACAAGGCGGTCAGAGCAGCGCCTGCAGGGGACACGACGGCGCAGATCGCGCTGTGGCGGCAGACGACCGCGTTGGAGCACTGGTTCTTCATCGCGCGGGGCTCGGCGGACCGACCCCGTCCCTATGCCGTGGCCGCCGAGCAGGGACCGATGATCTGCCTCTACAGCAGCGCCGCACGGGCGAACGAAGCCGCCCGCGCCCTCGGCCTGCTCGACTCGGAGGACGGCGCGGCGCCGTTGTTCGGCGTGCCGATGCCGACCGCGATCGACTACGTCGCCTCGTTCGGCCAGACCGGCGTCGTCGGTGTGGCGCTGGACCACCCGCGGCTCGGTCACCACATCCCGCTGACGAACCTGGGCCTGCTCAAGGGCTGGATCGAAGGGGTCGGGCGGTGAACGACGTCGGTCCTCCGGCCGACAGCTTCGTCGAGGTGATCGCGCGCGAGGTGGAGGCCGACCCGGGCAACCTGGCGTTGCGCGAGGACTTCATCACGCTGCTGCTGGAACAGAACCCGAGTCGCGCCGCCACCGAGCTGAAGGCGTTCGAGTCACTCGGCGGTGATCCGGCACGGGTCCGCCTGCTGCGCGCCCGGCTGATGGCGGCGCGGATGCGAGCCTCGAACCCGCCGCCACCCGCTGCGCCCCCGTCAACCCTGCAGACGGGGAGGTCCGGGCAGCGCGAGCCGAAACCGGTTCCGGCCCCGGCCGACGACGACCGGCAGGCCGGCAGCGCCGCCGGGTCGGCGTCGCTGTGGGACGCCGAACGCCCGGCGGTGACGCTGGCCGACGTCGCCGGTCTCGCCGAGGTCAAGCGGCACCTGGACACCGCGTTCCTGGCTCCGCTGCGCAATCCCGAGCTGGCTGCGGCGTTCGGGCAGAAGCCGGGCGGGTCGCTGCTGATGTACGGCCCACCCGGTTGTGGCAAAACGTTCATCGCCAGGGCGATCGCAGGCGACCTCGGGGCGTCCTTCATCCACGTGACCCTCGCGGATCTGCTCGGCAAGTGGATCGGGGAGAGCGAGAAGGCGATCCAGAGCGTGTTCCGCAACGCACGGGCGGCGGCGCCGTGCGTGATCTTCTTCGACGAGTTCGACGCGCTCGGCGGACGGCGTACCTCCGGTGGCGGCGGGTCGCAGACGATGCGGATGCTCGTCACCCAGCTGCTGGAGGAGCTCGACGGCGTGGCCGGCGCGAACGAGGGGGTCTACTTCCTCGCCGCGACGAACCGACCGTGGGACGTCGACGGCGCGCTGCGCCGACCGGGCCGGATCGACAAGACGGTGCTGGTGCTACCACCGGACGCGGTCGCCAGGGCGGCGATCGTCCGGGGCGCGCTGAAGGGCAAGCCCGCCGACGCGGTCGACGTCGTTGCCATCGCGGCGGCGACCGAGGGGTTCTCCGGCGCCGACCTCAGCCACTTGGTGACCACCGTCCTCCAGGAGGCGATGGTCGAGTCGATGAGCAGGGGTGAGCTGGTTCCGGTCACGACCGACGCGATGCTGGCCGCGGTCGGCGGCGTGACCCCGTCCACGGCGTCCTGGTTCGACCAGGTGGCGCCGGTGCTGGAGTACGGCGTCGACGACGGCACCTTCGACCAACTCCGGGCGTACCGGGTCCGGTGGGGCATGCGATGAAGGACTTCGGCCGCACGGCGCCCGACGACGATGCCGTGGAGCGCAACCTCGACCTGGCCTGGGAGATCTTCGGCGCACAGCCGTCGCATCCCAAGGTCGCCGAACTGGCGTTGCAGGTGCTGGCGGTCCAGCCGGAGCGGAGCAGCGTGTCGCTGTTGCTCGGCAACCACCGCGAGATCTGCGGCCAGGCCGACGAGGCGCGGCGCCTCTACCTCCAGGTGGCCGGTCGTCGTGACCGCCAGTTCGTCAACGCGGCTCGTGCCCTTCGACACCTGGCGTTGGCCGAGCACGATCACGCCGAGGCGCTGCGGTGGGCGCGCACGGTGCTGGGCGAGGACCACGAGGAGTGGCGCGACTGGATGGAGCTGGGCTTCACCCAGGCGCTCTGCGGGGAGCACGAGGACGGGTGGCGCCGGCTCGACGAGGCGGTGGCGCTGTGCTCGCGGACGACGCCGGACGAGCTGCCCACCGCGTTCGGGAAGCGCGCGGCATGTCTGCTGGGGACCTTCGCACCACCCGACCGGTTCGTCCCCGCGGCCGAGGAGGCCGTCCGGGGCGATGCGGCGAACCCCTGGGTCGCCCTGATGCTCGGCTGGGCCTACCTGGTGCAGTACCGGTTCGCCGATGCCGAGCAACTCGGTCTGCGGCTACTGCGTGAGAACCCGACCGAAGACCTGTTGCAGAACCTGGTGGGGACGGCTCGGACGATGCTGCGGATCGTCGAGAACAGCCACGGCCAGGACATCACGCTCGACGACATCCGCCGCACCGGGGTGATCGAGCTGGGGTGGCGACAACTTCGCGACCAGGTGCTCGGCACCGACCTGGCTTCCGCGCTGGCGGCGTTGGACGACGTGATGCCCGCTGACCTGCGCGCCACCCTGCGGCCAGGAACCGCGGTCGCCGATCACGCCGAGAGCGACAGGATCGGCTCCATGGTCGCGGAGGACCTGCTGGCCTGGCACGACGGTCAACAGCCCGGCTCCGGGGCCGCCTGGGGGCGGGCCGAACCATTCCGCCTGATGTCGGCAGCCGAGATCATCGACATGTGCGCCGAGATCGAGGCCGACCCGGGAGCGCACCCGGACTGGCCCGAGAACGAGGTCTGGGAGCAGGTGATGACCGACGACGCCGGGGCGTACCTGGTCGCGGTCGCGTTCGGGGTGCTGGTCAAGCGTCGACCCGGACATCCCGACGAGCCCGTCGCCGCGTCGATGGCCGACTGGATCTGGGACCGGGTGGTCGGCTTCGGTGGTCCGGACCCGCGACCCGCACCCCGCAGGACTGAGGACGCGTTGCTCGACGGGTAGCGGCGGCAGTTGACCGGGAACGCCGCCCGGCGTCGATCGCGGCTACCCGGTCTCGCCGGTGACCGTCTCGGCCGCGTATCCAGGCTGGGATCTTCCCGGCACAGATTGCCGTCGCAGGATGAACGGCACACGAAGAGCGGTGTCGGACGCTTCCCCCGCGGCGCTACTGTCCGGCACCGGGAGGTGGCACGATGTTCCGGACATCCCTCGTCGTCGCCGTCACCGCCGCGCTGCTGACATCGGGCGCCAGGGCGGACGCGGCCCCCTCGGGCGCGGACCTCTCGGTCGACCTGACCGCCGTCACGGCCCTGCTCCTGCCGGTGGTGGACTACCGCGTATCCGTGACCAACCACGGACCCCAGCCGCTCACCTCCGCCACGGTCGTCGTCGCACTGGACCCTCGCAGCACGATCACCACGGCACCCTGCGTCTTCGCCAACGCGACACTCACGTGTTCGTTCGGCCCGCTGGCCCCGGGCGCGACCGCGACCTCGACCAACCGGGTCTACTTCGACGTCATGTACACCGAGGCGACCCTCGACGCCACCGCGACCAGGATCGCGAGCACGCCCACGGACCCCAACGCAGGCAATGACACCGACACCGCACGCTGCCGTCACGAAAGCGAACAAATCGGCTTTCCGCCGTGGCCCTACTACATGCGCTGCTGAGTGATCATCTCAAGTGAGCCGGCGTGTCGACTCGCCGCCGGTGCGGGGTGTTCCCGGATGCGCGGGCGGGAGGTTGGACGCCCAGGCTCGATGCGGCCGCCGGAACCCACAGCCTCCTCACCGGGTCCAGTCGTCCATGGCGCACCGCCGGCCGCGGCCCATCGCCGGTCGGTCAGGGCTGGGTGCGGTGGGCGTTCGCGACGATTGCGTCGATGATCGTCGGCCACGCGCCGGGCGGAAGGTCGTGCCCCAGGCCCGGGATGAGCTGGAGCCGTGCGCCGCTGATCGCGGCCGCGGTCGCTTCGCCGCCGGAGTGGTGGCACATGCGGTCCGCCGTTCCGTGGATGACGACGGTCGGTGCCGTGATCCGCGCGAGCTGGTCGGTCCGATCACCTGCCACGCGCACCGCCCGGTACTGCCGCCGCCGTCCTCCGCGGTGGTCGGGGTCGCGGCGGAACGCCAGCGCGGTGGCGCGCCGGATCTCGTCCACGTCCTGCTCGAAGCCCGAGGAGCCGATCGTGCCGAACAGCCGCACACGGCGTTCGACGGCCTCCTGCTCGGTGCGCGCGCCCCGGGAGAACAGGTGGCGGACCAGCCTCGGAGAGGTGCGGCCCTTGCCGCGCCGGCCGGTGGTGGACATGAGGGACGCCAGGCTCAGCACCCGCGACGGGTGGAGCGCGGCCATGAGCTGGGCGATCATCCCGCCCATCGACGCTCCGACCACGTGGGCGCGTCCGACGCCGAGCGCGTCGAGGAGCCCTACGGCGTCGGCGGCCATGTCGGCCAACGAGTAGTCGGCCCCCGGCAGGTGTGTCGAGCGGCCGGCGTCGCGGTTGTCGAACCGGATGACGAAGAAGCCGTGCCCGGCGAGCCGGCGGCAGAACTCGTCCGGCCAGTGCACGAGCTGGAACCCCAAGCCCATGATCAACAGAAGCGCGGGGTGCCGGGAGTCGCCGAAGGTCTCCACGCAGAGGTCGACGCCGTTGGCCGGGACGATGCGTCCAGCGGCACCGACCGCGCGGTCTTGCATGAAGGTTTCCGCCGTTCAGGATGGGTGGGACTGCCGCACCGGGCCTCCTGGGTGATCCTACTCCCGGCGGGCGAAGAATCTCCGGCAATAACGTCGGTGACGAGCGCCCTCAACGGTCCGGTCGGCCAACCGGCCGTCGAAGCCGTGGGATCAGGGCAGGACGTGCGTGGATGGCCGGGTCGACCGCACTTCTCCGGGCAGGCGTGCTACAGCGGGGCGACCCAGTAGGGAGCGACGGTCATCGTGCCGTTGCCCGCCGCGCCGCGCAGGGTGCCACCGGTGCTGGTCGACAGGGTGTACCAGGAGTCGACGTAGTCCGGGTCGTCGGTCCACCAGCCGTCCGGCAGCGCGTTGATGATCGCATCGACCAGGGGGATGTACGCGCCGCCGTCGACGATGGTCAGCAGCGCCCGGGTCAGCGCGAGGGCGAGGTCGCGGTAGTTGGTGCCGCCGTCCTCCTCCATCATCACGATGTCGGCGAGGTTGTACTTGTAGTCGGAGAAGTGGACCAGGAGCTGGTTGGGGTAGTAGGTCCTGCCGTCCTCGTCCAGGTAGGGGAGCTGGGTGGTGTCGACCTTGACCTTGCCGTCCAGGCCGAACCCGGCGGTGATCGTGAAGATCTCCGCGTCGCCCTTGTGCCACGGCTCGTGGTCGTCGTCCAGGCGGATCGACGTGAGCTGCGTGGCCCAGTAGCCCGAGGCGGGCGTGACGGCCGCGCGTGCGGCGGCGGGGGACAGGCCGCGCTGGGACAGGGTCGAGCGCAGCACCTGCGTGCCCTTGGCCAGCGCGGTCGCGGTGTCGACCTCGACCAGGTACACCGGGCGCCGCGGCACGCGGTCGGCTGCCAGCGCGATCCGCCGGCCCGTGTGGTCGTAGGCCGTCACGGTCGTCGGCGCGTCGTCGGCGGGGGAGGACGCGACCAGCGGCGCGGTGCCGCGGCGCAGCGCGTCGACCATGTCGGCGTGCGCGAGGCGGACGGTGAGCAGGGACGTGCCGTCCTGCGGCAGCCCCTTGGCCTCGAGGACTTCCCGGTCGGCGTCACGCACGGCCCGGCCGAGCGCGGTGCCTTCGGCGGCACGAGCCAGGGGCACAGGATCCGTCGAGGTGGCCGAGAGCAATCCGGTCTGCCGGGCCTCGTCGGCGAACTCGCTCGCCAGCCGGGCGGCGATCCGATCGGTGACCGCGGCGACGGAGTCAGCCGGGGCGGTGGTCGTGGCCGGCGCGGCGTGCGCCGGGGCGATCATCAGGCCGGCGGTGACCGTGAGGGCGCCGACCGTCGAGGCCAATAACCGGGTGGGGTGCGACAACGACACGGCCATACCTGCCTTTACTCTGCGTGCATGGATAGGTGGGCAGAGTGATATCTGAAAGAATTACACGTACGGTCGCCGTCTGCTGTCAAGGGGAAACCATCATGGCCACGCCACTGCCCGACAACAGCGGCTGGCACTACTGCCCCGGATACCGCTTCACGTGAGACAACCAGTAGGCCTCCGCGGCACAACGGCCCAGGGCGTGGATGTTGGCCCTGGGCCTCAACGGGTCACCGATCGTCGAGGTGGCGTCTGCGTGCGCGCTCACCGACCCCGAACCCCACCGTCCCACGGGTGGCCAGGCGGTACACGCCACCCCGGACCGTCGAGGTTGGCTCGGTTGCAGCAGCGCTTCGTCGTCGCCGGTCGAGGTCGCTGTCATGCCCTGGGACACCTGCGGCCCCGCCCGGGGGCGGGGCCGTGCGGGCCTCGGAGGTGTCAGGAGGTTGTGTCGTGCAGGACGAAGCGCAGTTCCGACGTGTAGACCTCCCCCTTGTCGTCGGTCAGCCAGGTCTGCTCCGGGGTGGGCAGCATTTCCGTCACGGTGAGCCTGGCGGAGGCGTCGGCACGGGCCAGCCGGCGCGCGGCCTTGGCCAGCAGCGTCACCGAGGCCGGGCTGTCGAAGTCGACGAACACCGGGCGCGGCTCGGCGGGGGAGGTGAAGAACGCGAAGCGGGGCAGGTCGTGCCGCGCCCGCCACGCCCTGGCGCCCACGAAGCGCCGGGCCTCGGTCTTGGCCTCGGCGAACCCCAGCTCCGCCACCGGGAACCGCCACGTCTCCCGTGACACCACCAGCCTGCCCACGCTCACCCTGGGGGTGTGGTCGGCCTCGGGGAGCACCCGGAACCCGTCGACCACCAGCGTCGTGAGCACGTGGCCGAAGACGTCGGCCACCGGGAAGACCGCGCCATCGGGCAGCACCGCCACCAGCTCGTCGTCGCGCAGCTCCACCCGGACGTCGGCGCTGCGCAGGCTGCGCGGGCGGTGCGGGTCGGCGGTGTCGTCGACCAGCGCCACGTAGTAGTCCTCGGGGCGCACCAGGCTCTGGCGCACCCGCGTCGACAGCCGGGACCGGTGCTCCTTGGGCAGCAGGGGGAGCAGGCGCGGGCCCGGGACGTCACGGCTGGTCAGCTCGACCAGCTCCGAGCGGTCCGGGTGCTGGTCGAGGTACAGCGACGCGCCCAGGGTGTTCATCGCCACGTGCAGCTCGCCCAGCACCAAGTCGAACTCGCCGCGCCCCACCGCGTCCACGCCCGCCGCGGCGATCATCACGTCCGGGCTGAGGTAGCGCGCGGCGTTCCAGCCGCCGCCGGTGGACCCGAACGCCTCGTTCGCCCGCGCCGACACCTCCGCCGCCGACAGCCGCACGTCGCGCACGTCCGCCGGCAGGTCCAGCACACCGGCCCAGCGCCGCCAGAACTCGGCGCGCAGCTCGGCCAGGTCGGCCACCGCGTCCCGGTGCAGCACCGGCATGCACGCGAACCAGAACGTCGCCAGGTCCACCGGTCCCGAGGCGTCGAACACCCGCCGAGCCCCGTCCAGCACGCGCCGCGCCAGCGAGGACGTCAGCCAGGCGGCGCTGACCAGCAGCGGCTCCAGGGCTCCCAGCTCCTCCAGCACCACCCCACCGAGTCGGACGGTGGCCGCGCGCCGGGCGTCGGAGTACACCAGCGCCCGTCCCGGCGCGGTGGACCCGCCCTTCTCGCGGGCCGCTGCGGCGTCGGTCAGCGCCTCGAACTCCCGCTCCAGCGCGGACATCGCCTCGACCAGCTCGTCCGGTGTGGACGCCCGGGCGACCCGGTCACGTCCCCGTTCCAAGGTCTCCAGCGCGGCCAGGCCGGGTGCGGCCACTGCGGCGGGCAAGCCCTCCAACCACGTCCGCAGGGCCCGTTCGGGGTGGGAGCCCGCGGCGACCTCCAGCCGCCGCACGAGGTACCGGCGGCGCTCCAACTCCGCCAGGTCGTCGGTGACGTCGCGGCCCAGCTCCTCGCCGATCGCGAGGGCGGACCGGGTGCCGTCGCACAGCGCGAGCACGTCCAGCAGCGGCGCGGCCACCGGTTTCGGCGCACAACCCGGCAGGGCCGCTTCGCCGTCGCCGATGCGCACGAAGGGCAAGCGGCGCGGCGCGACCCACGGCGCGAGCGCCGCGTCCTCGGCGAGCACGCGGGCCAGCGCGTCGATCGCCCAACTGGCGAAGTACACGGTCGTCTCGGCGACGAGCCCCACGCCCGCGTCGACCTCCACGCCGGCGGCGGCGTCGTCCAGCCTGCCCCAGCCGACCGGGCCGAAGAAACCGATCGTGTCGTTCTTGACGCAGAACCGCTGCCAGTAGTGGGAGATCAACTCCTCCCGCTGGCGGGTGCGGCTCGTGCGCCCGTCACCGGGCTCCCACTCCAGGAACGGCCGCACCGCGCGACCCAGCACCGCCCTGTTCTGCCAGGCGACCGCGCTCTGGAACGCGTCACCCGCGGCGATGTCGCGCAGCTCCAGCGCCGACTTGGCCGCGGCCTCCTCGAACGCCTGCTCGAAGAGCTTCCACTCCGTGCCCTGCTGGGACTTCTGCGCTGCGAAGCGGTCGGCCGCCAGGGCGAGCCCGTGCGGCGCGAGCCGCAGCACGCCGTGCGCCGGGAATCCCGCGCCGCGCACGCTGAACTGGTCCCACAGCCGCCACCGCCCGCCCGGCAGCGACCGCCCTTCCTGCTCGCCCGCCATGTCAGCCGACCTCCAGTTCCTGCTCGACCACCGACGCGAGGTCGGCGGGGGAGGGGTAGGCGAAGACCAGCGCCACCGGCACGTCCACGCCCAGCGCCGCCTGCAGGCGGGCGGTGATCTGGAACGCGGCCAGCGAGTCGCCGCCCGCCTCGAAGAAATCGCTGTCGGAGTCGAGCGACGGGTTGGCCAGCGCGTCGCGGTAGACCTCGACGACGAGGTCGGTCAGCTCGGTCGCGGTGATGCCGATGGTGGTCATGGTCGATCCCTCCGGTGGTGGTGTCGTGGTCAGGCCGCGAGGCCGGTGGTGGCGAGCGCCTCGGCGGTGTTGCCGCCGGACACCACCACCGCGGCCGTCCCGGTGAAACCCGATTGCAGTGCCCCGGCCAGCGCCACGGCGCCGCTGGGTTCGGCGTGCACGCCCGCCCGGCGCAGTAGCGCCGCGGCGTGCGCGATGGCGTCGTCGGTGACGCCCACGAGGTCGTCGACGCGGTCGGCGATCACCGGCAGCGTCACGGCGCCGGGCCGCTGCCCGCGCAGCCCGTCGGCGATGGTGCGTGACGGCGGCACCACCACGGGTGAGCCCCGGTCGAGCGAGAGGGCGTAGCGTCGGGCGTCGGCCGGTTCGACGCCCACGACGCGCACCGGCAGGTCGCGCGCGGCCAGGCAGATGCCCGCCAGCAGCCCACCGCCGCCGGTCGGCACGAACACCGCGTCGACCCCCGGCACGTCCCCCAGGATCTCCAGGCCCACGGTGCCCTGGCCCGCGACCACCAGCTCGTGGTCGGAGGAGGGCACCAGCCCGGCCCCGGTCAACGCCGCGTGCTCGCGGGCGAGGCGGTCGCGCTCGTCCGCTCCGCCCGGCGCCACCAGCACGGTCGCGCCGAGCCGGCGCAGCGCGGCGGCCTTCGCCCGGCTCGCGCCCTCGGCCATCACCACGGTGACCGGCACGCCCAGCGCGCGGCCCAGCGTGGCCACCGCGATGCCGTGGTTGCCCGAGGATCCGGTGACGACCTCGCCGCACGGCTCGGCCAGCAGCGCGTTGGCCGCGCCGCGGATCTTGAAGGACCCGCCGCGCTGGACGTGCTCGGCCTTGAGCAGGACGCCCGGCACGGCGTCCAGGGCCACCAGCGGCGTGCGCAGCACGTTCCCCTCGATGCGCCGTGCGGCGGCGAGCACGTCGGCCGTGCCCAGCCTGATGTCGAGGCGGGTCACCGCGCACCCCCGGCGAGCGCCACGCGGTCGACCTTGCCGCTGCGGGTGGTGGGGAAGCGGTCCAGGCGGGTGAAGTGCCGGGGCATCAGGTGCGGCGGCAGCGCCTCGGCCAGGTGGGCGCGCAGCGCCGTGTCGCGGACCTGCGCCAGCTCACCGGTGACGTGCGCGACGAGGTAGGCGCGCTGCTGGTCGTCGGTGGCCGCGGTGACCGCCGCGCCGGTGACTGCGGGGTGCGTCAGCAGGACCGCCTCGACCTCGGCGGGGTCGACCCGGTACCCGCGGACCTTGATCTGCCGGTCGTTGCGCCCCAAGTACTCCAGCACCCCGTCCGGCCGCCGCCGGGCCAGGTCGCCGGTGCGGTACAGGCGTGCGCCCGGTTCCCCGCACGGGTCGGGCACGAACCGCGTCGCGGTGAGGCCCGGCTGGTCGGCGTAGCCCCGGGCCACGCCGACACCGCCGAGGTACACCTCGCCGATCTCGCCGTCCGGCACCGGCCGCATCCCGCCGTCCAGCAGCCGTGCCACCACGTCGTCCAGCGGCGTGCCGATCAGGTCGACATCCGCCTCGGGACGTGCGGGCACCTCGTGGCGGGTGGACGTCATGGTGCACTCGGTCGGCCCGTACTGGTTGACCAGCCTGCCCGGCACCAGCGACCGGCCGCCCGCGGCCAGGAACGGTCGCAGCGACTCGCCGCTGGTCGCCACCAGCCGCACGTCCCGCAGCGCCCGCGCCGCGCCGTCCTGGCGGGACAGGAAGGTCAGGAACGACGGGGTGGTGCTCAGGATCGTGTTGACACCGTGGGCCCGGACGGCCTCGAACAGCTCCTCGGGGCGCAGCAGCGCCGACCGGGGCAGCACAACGAGGCTGCCGCCCGCGAGCAGCGGGGCCAGGGTGTCGCGGATGGAGGCGTCGTAGCCCAGCGGCGCCAGCTGGAGCGCCACGGTGTCCGGTCCGAGGTCGTTGTCCCGCACCGTCGACCGCAGGTAGGCCCGCAGGGAGCGGTGCTCGACCAGCACGGCGTTGGGTGCGCCGGTGGACCCGGAGGTGTGGCTGACGTAGGCCAGCGACCGGGAGTCCGCCGGCCCCCCGGGCAGCGATGCGACAGGGCCCGCGGTCCCGTCCTCTCCGACCAGGACGGTGGGTCCGGGCACGGTGAACCGCCCGGCGAGGCGACGGCTGGTCACCAGCGCCCGCGCGCCGTCCAGCAGCGCGGCGACCCGCTTGGGCGGCAGGTCGGTGTCCACGGTGAGGAAGGCGCCGTGCGCCCGCAGCACCGCCGCCATCGCGACGACCGCGTCCACGCCGCGCTCCAGCGCGATCCCGCAGACCACCTCGGGCCCGACGCCGTGCCCGCGCAGCACGCGGGCCAGCCGGTCGGTGCGCCGGACGAGGTCGGCGTGGGTGAGCACGCAGTCGGGGGTGACGACGGCGGGGTGGTCCGGGTGGCCGGCGAGGTCGGCGGAAGCCGCGTCAGTCCTGGACATGGCGGTCCCGCCCGGTCTGGTCGAAGGCGACGAAGCGCAGCTCGGAGCTGTACTTGGCGCCGGTGTGGTCGGTCAGCCACGCCTGCTCGGGGTTGGGCAGCATCTCCGACACGGTCAGCCGCGCCGAGGGGTCCTTGCGGGCCAGTCGGCGCACGGCCTTGGCCAGCACGTTGACGTACACCGGACTGTCGAAGTCGACGTAGAACGGCCGCGGTTCGGCGGGGGAGACGATAAAGACGTAGCGGGGCAGCTCGTGCTCGTCGCGCCACGCCCGCGCCCGCACGAACCGGCGGGACTCGTGCTTCTCGGCCGCGAACTCCAGCGACTCCGCGGTGAACCGCCAGGTCTCGCGGGCGACCACCACGTTGTCGACGGTCACCCGCGGCGAGTGGTCGCCGGCCGCGCGGAGGCTGAACCGGTCCATGATCCGCGCGGTCAGCGCGTTGCCGAACACGTCGAGCACCGGGAACACCGCGCCGTCCGGCAGCACCGCGACCAGCTCGCCGTCGCGCTCCTCGACCAGGACGTCCGCGCCCATCGCGGTGCGCGGGCGGTAAGGGTCGGCGGTGTGGTCGACCATGCCCACCAGGTAGTCCTGCGGCCGGTTGAGCGCCGGGCGGCTGCGGGTGTTCCAGCGCGGCGGCTGCTCCTTGGGCAGCATCGGCATCAGCCGGGGGCCGGGGTAGTCGACGTCGGTCTCGGCCAGCAGCTCCTCCTGGTCGGGGTGCTGCATCACGAACAGCGAGGCGCTCATGGTGTTCACGCCCACGTGCAGCTCGCCCAGCACCAGCTCGAACTCGCCGCGCTCGACCGCTTCGGCGTCCTCCGCGACGACGAACACGTCCGGGCTGATGTAACGGGCGACGTTCCAGCCCGTGGCGGGCTCCTCGAACGCCTCACGGACCTGCTCGGCGATCGCCGCGGACGACAGCCGCACCCGCCGCGCGCCCTCGGGCGCGTCCACGATGGACTCCCAGCGGCGCTGCAACTCGGCCTGCACGCGGTCGGCGTCGGCGATCGAGTCGGGGTGCGGCACGGGCAGGCACGCCATCCACAGTGACGCCAGGTCCACCACGGAGTGCTTGGCGCGCAACGACTCGAACGCCTCCCGCAGGTGCCCGCGGGCGATCTCGGCGTACCGGTTGGTCATCCACCGCGCCGCCGTCAGGCACTGCGCCAGCGGGGTCAGCTCGTCCAGCACGGCCGAGCCCAGCCGGGCGGTCGCGGCCCGGCGCGAGTCGGAGTAGACCAGCGCCCGGTTGGCGGAGGTCTTGGCGCCCTTCTCGCGCTGCGCCGAGGTCCGGGTGGTCTCCACGAAGTCGTTCTCCAGCGCGGACATCGCCTCCAGCAACGCGTCGGCGTCGCCCAGCGCCGCCCGCACCCGGTCCCGGCCGCGTCGCAGCACCTCGATCCGGTCCAGCGCCCGCTGCCGCACCTCCGGGTCGCCGACGCGCTCGACGATGGCGCGCAGCGCCAGGTCGGGGTGGGCGCTGGCGGGGACGTCGATGCGCCAGGTGATCCAGCGCCGGTGCAGCAGCTCGTCCAGCGCGGCGAGCACGCCGTCCAGGTCGCGGTCGAGCCGTTCGGCGATCTCCACCGGCTGGTGGGCGCCGTCGCACAGCCACAGCACGTCCTCCAGGCCGTCGGCCAGCGGGACGGCGGCGCGACCGGGCAGGCTCACCGCGCCGTCGGCGATCCTGGCGAACGACACCCGGCGCGGCGGCACCCACGGGCGCATCCCCGGCTCGGCGCCGATGACCTTGGCCAGCGCGTCGATGCCCCAGCTCGAGAAGTACACCTCCGAGCAGGCCAGGAAGTCCTCGCCCGGCACGGTGGTGATGCCGCGCGGGCCGTCCAGGTCCCAGCTGCCCCAGCCCACCGGGCCGAAGAAGCCGATGGTGTCGTTCTTGACGCAGAACCGCTGCCAGTAGTGCGCGACCAGCTCCTCGCGCTGCCGCGGCATGCTGGTGCGCCCGGCCGCGGTGGGCGTCCACGCCAGGAACGGCGCGATGCCCGAGCCGAGCACCGCCTTGTTCTGCCACGCCAGCGCCGTGCGGAACCTCGGCTGGGAGGCGATGTCCTGCAACTCGCGGGCGGTGCGCACCGCGGCCTCGTCGAAGAACGCCTCGAACTCCTCCCACTCCGCACCCGTCCACCGGTCGCGGGGCGCCACGTCGGCGAACTTGTCGGCGGCCACCCCCAGTCCCGGTGGGGCGAGGCGGAGCACACCGGCGGCCGGGAAACCCGTCCCGCGCAGGGCGAACTGGCTCCACAGCCGCCAACCGCCTCCGGGCAACAGCACCGTTCCAGCCACGCTGACCATCCCTTCCCAGCTCTCCCGAGGGCTTCGTCAGCCCCGTTGCCCCATCCGCTCGCGGAGGCTCCGCGGCCGCATGTCGGTCCACACCCGCTCGATGTGGTCGAGGCAGACCGCGCGCGGCCCCTCGGTCCCGTCGGCGACCCAGCCGGGCGGCAGGTCGCGGTCGGCGGGCCAGATCGAGTACTGCTCCTCGTCGTTGGTCACGACCCGGTACACCCGCTCGTCCTGTGTCATCGGCGCTCCCCGATCGGTCGGTCGCTCTCGCGTTGCCGGACCGACGATGCCGCCGGGTGGGCTGGCGCAGTAGAGAAGAACGCGCAGACGCGACGGCAACCGCGTCGTGCCGCTTCTTCCCTGGTGGGGGGCCTGTGCCGGGGAGCAGTCTTCGTCCAACTCAGCTCGCAGGGAGGCCGACAGTGAACGAAGGCGCACCGCACACAGCGACGGACCACGGCGCGGTCTCCTCCGCGCAGCGGCGGCTGTGGTTCCTGGAACAGCTCACCCGTGGCTCCTCCGACAACCTGCTGCCGCTGGCGCTGCGCGTCCGCGGCGCGCTGGACGTGCCCGCGCTGGAGCGGGCGCTGGCCGGGATCGTCGAGCGCCACGAGGTGCTGCGCACCAGGTTCACCGCCGTGGACGGCGAGCCGGTGCCCGTGCTGGACCCGCCGGGCGCGGTCGTGCTGCGCCGCGTCGACGCCCGCGACCCGGAGGAGGTGTTCGCCCGCGAGCTGCGCCGCCCGCTGGACCTGGCGGCGGAGGCTCCGGTGCGGGCGGTGCTGGCGCGCTTCGCCGAGGACGACCACCTGCTGCTGCTGGTCGTGCATCACATCGCCGTGGACGGCTGGTCGTGGGACGTGCTGCTGCGCGAGCTCGACGCGGGATACCGGGGCGAGGAGGTGCCCGCCCCGCACCTCCAGTACGCCGACTTCGCCGCCTGGCAGAACCAGCGGCTCACCCCGACGCGGGTCGAGCGGCTGCTCGCGCACTGGACCGGACGCCTGACCGGGGTGGCGCCGCTGGCGCTGCCGACCGACCGCCCCCGGCCCGAGGTCTGGGACGGTGCCGTGGAACTGGTGCGCTTCCGCGTGCCCGCCGACCTGCTCGCCCGCGTGGACACCGCCGCCCGCGAGCGCCGGGCCACCCGCTACATGCTGCTGCTCGCGGTCTACCAGTCGCTGTTGGGCCACTACAGCGGGCGCACCGACATCGCGACCTGCACCACGATGGCCGACCGGGGCGGTCCGGTGGACGTGTCGAACCTGGTCGGGCCCTTCGTCAACACCGTGGTGCTGCGCTCGGACCTGGGCGGGCGGCCGTCGTTCGACGCCCTGCTGCGCCGGGTCCGCGACGTCGTGCTCAAGGACCTCTCCCACGCCGAGGCGCCGTTCGACCGCGTGGTCGGCGCGCTGGGCATGGAGCGCGACCTGTCCCGCCACCCCCTGGCGCAGGCGTCGTTCACCCTGCTCAACACCGTCCACCAGCCGGCCGCCCTGCGCGGCCTGGACGCCGCGCTGGTCCGGGCGCCGTTGGGCGGCACCGACATGGACGTCTTCCTCGACCTCAACCTGATGCCGGACGGCAGCCTCGCCGCCCGCCTCCAGTACGCGACCGCGCTGTTCGACGACGACACGATGCGGCAGTTCGCCGACGGGTTCCTGAGCCTGCTCACCGCCGTGCTCGACGATCCCGACGCGCCGGTGGCCGACCTGGCCGCCGTCCTGCCGCCGCTGCCCGGCCGGGCCCTGCTCGACTCCTGGGGCGGTCCCACCGAGGCCCCCGCGCCCGCCACGCCGCTCGTGGTCCGCGGGCACGGAGCGGCCACGGCCCTGGTGTGCGGCGACGACGTCGTCACCTACGACCGGCTCGACGCCCTGGTGGGAGGGCTGTCCGCGCTGCTGCGCGACTCCGGGGTGCGCCGGGGCGACGCGGTGGGCGTGTGCGTGCCCCGCGGCACGTGGTCCGTGGTGGCCATGCTCGCGGTGTGGCGCGCGGGCGGCGTGCACGTGCCGCTGGACCCGGCCCTGCCGCCCGACCGGCTGGCGTTCATGGTCGCCGACGCCGACGTGCGCTGCGTCATCGGTGACGCGGACATCGCCGGGGTCCGTCGCGTGTCCGTGGCCGACGTCGTCCCCGACGCCTCCGCGCCCGTCTTGACGCCGGACCCGTCCGACCTGGCCTACGTCATCTTCACGTCGGGCTCCTCGGGCCGCCCCAAGGCGGTCGGCGTCGAGCACGGCGCGCTGGCCGCGCACGTGGCCGCCGCCCGCGACCGCTACGGCGTCACCGCCGAGGACCGGGTGCTCGCCTTCTCCTCGTTCTCCTTCGACGCCTCCCTCGACCAGCTGCTGCCCGCGCTGACCAGCGGTGCGACGGTGGTCATCCGGCCCGACGAGCAGTGGCTGCCCTCGCGGGTGCCCTCGATCGTGGCCCGGCACCGCATCACCGTGGCCAACTTCCCGCCGACCTACTGGAGCGAGCTGGCGCTGTCGCTGACCGGCGGCACGGGGCTGGAGTCGTTGCGGCTGCTCATCCTCGGCGGTGAGGCGGTCCCCACGGGAGCGCTGGCCGCCTGGCTGCGGCACGCGCCGCACGTGCGGGTGCTCAACGCCTACGGCCCCACCGAGACCGTGGTGACCGCGACCACCCATGAGCTCACCGACGCCGACCGCGCCCCCATCGGCAGGCCGCTGGGTGGCAGGCGTGTCCTCGTCGTCGACGAGCACGGTGACCCGGTCGGCCTCGGCGTCCCCGGTGAGCTGCTGGTCGGCGGACCGGAGCTGGCCCGCGGCTACCTCGGCCGCCCGGCGCTGACCGCCGAGCGGTTCGTCCCCGACCCGTCCGGGCCCGATCCAGCTGGGCGAGGCGGCAGGCTCTACCGCACCGGCGACCTCGTGCGCTGGGGCGCCGGAGGCGAACTGGAGTTCCTGGGCCGCGTGGACGACCAGGTCAAGGTCCGCGGCTTCCGGGTGGAGCTGGGCGAGGTCGAGTCGGCGCTGTCGGGCTGCCCGGGAGTGCTGGTCGCCGCCGCGGCGGTCAAGGCCGACGCCCAGGGCGGGCAGGTCCTCGTCGGCTACGTCGTCGGCGACACCGTTCCCGACCCGGCCGCGCTGCGGGCCGAGCTGTCGCGCCGGCTGCCGCACTACGCGGTGCCCTCGGAGGTCGTGCGGCTCGACGCACTGCCCGTGACGGCCTCCGGCAAGCTCGACCGCGCCGCCCTGCCCGACCCGCGGCCCGACCGCGCCGCCACCGGTGCCGCCTACACCGCGCCGCGCGACGACGTCGAGCGCGAGATCGCCCGCATCTGGGGCGAGGTGCTGGGCGTGGAGGGCATCGGTATCGACGACGGGTTCTTCGACCTCGGCGGGCACTCGCTGCTCGCCACGATGGCCGTCTCCCGCATCGCCGAGCGCCTGGAGCGCGACGTGGAGCTGCGCACCCTGTTCGAGAACCCGCGCATCCGCGAGTTCGGCCCGCTGGTGGCCGCGGCCCGCCCGGTCACGACCGCCGGGATCGTCCCGGTCGACCGCGGCGGCCCGTTGCCGATGTCCTTCGCCCAGGAGCGGCTGTGGTTCCTCGACCGCATGTCCGACTCCGGCGAGGACTACGTGCTGTGGTTCTCCTGGCGGGTGCGCGGGCCGCTGGACGCCGACGCCTGGGAGGCCGCGCTGGGTGACGTCGTGGCCAGGCACGAGGTGCTGCGCACCGCCCTGGTCGAGGTCGACGGGCACCCGGTGCAGCTCGTCCACGACGACGTGCCGGTGCCGCTGGAGCGCCACGTCTGCGCCGACGTCGAGGAGGTCCGCGTGCGGGCCAAGGAGTTCGCCGCGGCGCGCTTCGACCTCGACCGCCCGCCGCTCGTCCGCTCCGGCCTGTGGGAGCTGGGGCCCGACGACCGCGTGCTGGTGCTGTCGTTCCACCACGTGGCCACCGACGGCTGGTCGAAGGACGTCGTCGTGGACGAGCTGACCCGCTCCTACACCGCCCGCCTCGCCGGGCGCGCGGCCGACCTGCCGGACGTGCCCGTGCAGTACGGCGATTACGCGGTGTGGCAACGCGGCCTGCTCGCGGCGGGCGCGCTGGACGCCCAGCTGGAGCACTGGCGGGCGGCGCTGGACGGCGTGCCCGTGCTGGAGCTGCCGACCGACCGCCCCCGCCCGGCCACCCGGTCGGCACGGGGCGGCGCGGTGGAGGTGCCGTTGCCGCGCGAGCTGGCCGCGGGCCTCGACGAGCTGGCCCAGCGCTGCGGCACGACCCGCTTCACGGTGCTGCTGGCGGTGTTCCAGGTGGTACTGGCCCGCTGGTCGGGGCAGAACGACATCGCGGTGGGCACCCCGGTCGCCGGGCGCGGACGGGTGGAGCTGGAGCGGCTCATCGGGTTCTTCGTCAACACCGTGGTGCTGCGCGCGGACCTGTCCGGCGGACCGTCCTTCGTGGAGCTGGTGGCGCGGGTGCGCGGCACGGTGCTCGGCGCCTTCGACCACCAGGACGTGCCGTTCGAACGGCTGGTGGAGGAGCTGCGGCCCGAGCGCGACCCGTCGCGCAACCCGCTGTTCCAGGTGATGTTCGACGTGCAGGAGAGCGCGGTGTCCACCGGGATGGCCGCGCCGGGCCTGGAGTTCGAGGGCTTCACGCTGCCCTGGGAGTCGGCGAAGTTCGACCTGACGGCGACCTTCCTGCTCGACCCCGACCGGTTCTCGCTGGACGTGGAGTACAGCGCCGACCTGTTCGACGAGGCGTCCGCGGCGCGGCTGGCGGAGCACGTGACCCGCGTGCTGCGGGCCGTGGTCGCCGACCCGCACACCGACGTCGCCCGGCTCGACCTGCTCTCCGCGCGGGAACGCGCCGCGCTGACCGCCGCGCCACCGGTCGTGCCGACGCCGCCGCTGAGAGTCTCGGGGAACGCGGGGGACGCCGCGCTGGTGTGCGGCGAGCGGACCGTGACCTACGGCGAGCTGGGCGCGCTGGTCGGCGGTCTCGCCTCCGCGCTGGTCGACGCGGGCGTGCGTCGCGGCGACCCGGTCGGTGTGTGCCTCGGCCGGGGCGTGTGGTCGGTGGCGGCGATGCTCGCGGTGTGGCGGGCCGGCGGCGCGTACGTCCCGCTGGACCCGAAGTTCCCGTTGGAGCGGTTGCGGTTCATGCTCGCGGAGGCGGGCGCGCGGCTGGTGGTCGCCGACGACGGCACGGCGGGCGCGCTGGCCGGACTGGAGGTCGGGATCGTCCCGGTCGAAGGTGTCGTGCCCGCTGCCCGGCCCGACGCCGAGGTGATCCCCGCCGACGTCGACCCCGGCGACCTGGCCTACGTCATCTTCACCTCCGGCTCCACCGGGCGACCCAAGGCCGTGGGCGTCGACCACGGCCCGCTCGCCGCGCACGTGGCCTCCGCCCGGGACCTGTTCCGCCTCACGTCCGCCGATCGGGTGCTGTCGTTCGCCTCGCTGTCCTTCGACGCCTCGCTGGAGCAGCTCCTGCCCGCGCTGAGTGTCGGCGCCCGCGTGGTGCTGCGGCCCGACGAGGTGTGGTCGGTGGACGAGCTGGCCGCCGAGGTCCGCTCGCACGGCGTCACCGTCGCCGAGCTCACCCCGTCGTACTGGGAGGAGGTCGTGGCCCGCCTCGGCGACCTGGCCGGCGACCTGGCGTCGCTGCGGCTGCTGGTCACCGGCGGCGAGGCGCTGCCCGCCACCCCGCTGGGCCGCTGGTTCGAGCTGCTGCCGCACGTCCCGGTGGTCAACACCTACGGCCCCACCGAGTCGGTGATCTCCGCCACCGCCCACGTGGTCACCGCGCCGGTCGCGGGCCGCGTCCCCATCGGCGTCGCGCTGGGCGCGCGCACCCTGCACGTGGTCGACACCCTCGACCAGCCGGTGCCAGACGGCGTCCCCGGCGAACTCCTCGTCGGCGGACCGGAGCTGGCCCGCGGCTACCTCGGCCACCCCGACCTGACCGCGCAGCGGTTCCCGGCCAACCCGTTCGGCGCGGGCCGCGTCTACCGCACCGGCGACCTCGTGCGCCGCCTGCCCGGTGGGGAGCTGGAGTTCCTCGGCCGGGTGGACGACCAGGTCAAGATCCGCGGGTTCCGCATCGAACCCGGCGAGGTCGAGGCGGTGCTGCAGGGGTGCGCCGGTGTGCGCGGCGCGGCCGTGGTGGTCCGCGAGGTCCGGGGCGACCGCGCCCTGGTCGCCTACGCCGCCGGTGACCACCTCGACGGCGACCGGCTCGCGGCGTGGTGCCGCGACCGGCTCCCCGCCTACCTGGTGCCCTCGGCGTTCGTGGTGCTCGACGCCCTGCCGCTCACCGTGCAGGGCAAGCTCGACACCGCCGCCCTGCCCGCCCCCGACGTCCCCGCGACGGCCGAGTTCGTCCCGCCCACCTCACCCACCGAGGTGGTCCTCGCCCAGATCTGGGCCGAGGTGCTCGGGGTGGAGCGGGTCGGCCTGCACGACGATTTCTTCGCGCTGGGGGGCCACTCCATGCGCGCCGTGGCCGCCGCTTCCAGGGTGCGCGCCGCGTTCGACTGCGCCATCGCGGTGCGCGAGCTGTTCGAGAACCCCACCGTCGCGCTGCTCGCGGCCGAGGTGGAACGCCTGCTGGTCGAGCAGATCTCCGCGATGAGCGACGACGAGATCGACCTGTCCCTGTCGCTTGACGCCGCATTCTGAGACGAACCGGACGGAGCCCGTCATGACCACCTCGGAGATCAACCCCACCCGTTCCGGTCTGTCCCCGGCGGCCCGCGCGCTCCTGGAGCGGCGCCTGCGCGGCCTCACCGCCGCGCCGACCGGCATCCCCCGCCAGGAGCCCCGCCCCGGCCGAGCACCCCTGTCCGCGGCGCAGCAACGCCTGTACTTCCTCGACCAGCTCGCACCGGGCGGCACCGAGTACCTGATGCCCGCCGCGTGGCGGTTGACCGGCCCGCTCGACGCCGCCGCGCTGGCGGGCGCGGTGGACGACCTCGTCGCCCGCCACGAGCAGCTGCGCGTGGTCTTCCCCGCCGAGGACGGCGTGCCGTTCCAACGGGTCCTGCCGCACGGCGCCCCGATGGCGGTGGTCGACGCCGACGCAGGCGACGTCGCCGCGACCGTGCGGGCCGCCGCCGTGCGCCCGTTCGACCTGGCCGCCGAACCGGCCTTCCAGGCCACGCTGGTGCGCGTCACCGCCACCGACCACGTGCTCGTGCTGGCGATGCACCACATCGTCACCGACGGCTGGTCGCTGGACGTCCTCCTGCGCGACCTGCGCGAGCTGTACCGGGCCCGCCTGGCGGGCGAGGCGCCACGCCTGACGCCCACCCCGATCGAGTACACCGACTACGCGGTGTGGCAGCGCGCCGCCGACGAGACCGCCGACCTGGAGCACTGGCGCACCGCGCTGGCCGGGCTGACCCCGCTGGAGCTGCCCACCGACCACCCGCGCCCGAAGGAACGCTCGCACGAGGGCGCCGTGCACACCGTCGAGCTGCCCACCGACCTGGCCGCGGCCGTCACCGCCGCCGACGCCACGCCCTTCACCACGATCATGGCCGCGTTCCAGGCCGCGCTCGGTTTCCACAGCGGGCAGGACGACGTCGCGATCGGCACCATCACCGCCAACCGCGACCGCGCCGAGACCGAGGGGCTCGTCGGGTTCTTCGTCAACACCCTGGTCATGCGCGCCGACCTGTCCGGCGAGCCCACCTGCGCGCAGGTCCTCGACCGCGCCCGGGAACGGGTGCTGGGCGCGCTGAGCCACCAGTCCCTGCCGTTCGAGCGCGTCGTGGACGAGTTGAGCCCCGAGCGCGACCTGTCGCGCAACCCGCTGTTCCAGGTGCTGTTCGCCTACTCCGAGTCCGGCGGTGGCGCCTTCTCGCTCGGGGGGACCGTGGCGCGGGCGTTCCCGATCGCGCTGACCACCGCCAAGTTCGACCTGTCCCTGGAGGCAGTCGGCCACGACGGCGGCTACCGGTTGGCGTTCGTCTACCGCCCCGACCTGTTCGAGCACGACTCCGTGGCACGGCTGGCCGACCACACCGTCGCCGTGCTGCGGGCGTTCTTCGAGCACCCCGACGAGCCGCTGGGCTCGGTGCCGCTGCTGGGGGAGGTCGAGCGCGCGTTCCTGCTCGGCCCGGACGGCCCGGCGGCCTCCGGTGCCGAGGTGGACCTGCCGCGGCTGGTCGTCGACCGGGTGGCCGACCACGTCGCCGCCACCCCGGACGCGGTCGCCGTCACCGGTGGCGGCCGGTCGTTGACCTACGCCGAGCTCGACGCCCGTGCCACGGCGCTGGCCTCCCGGCTGCGCGCGCTGGGCGCCGGCCGGGAGAGCCTGGTCGGGGTGTGCCTGGCGCGCACCGTCGACCTGGCGGTGGCCCTGCTGGGCGTGTGGCGCTCCGGCGCCGCCTACCTGCCCCTGGACTCGCGCCACCCGAGGCAGCGCGTGGAGTTCACCGTCGCCGACGCGGGCGTGTCGCTGGTCGTGGCCGACGCCACCGGACGCGCCGCGCTGGACGGCCTGCCCGTCGCCCTGGTCGACCCGGACGGACCCGGGGTGGAGGCCGTCCCGGTGGAGGTGCGCGCCGACGACCTGGCCTACGTCATCTACACCTCGGGGTCCACCGGCAAGCCGAAGGGCGTCGAGGTCACGCACGGCAACGCCGCCTGGCTGTTCGCCGCCGCCGACCGGGTGTTCGACTTCGAACCAGGCGACGTGTGGTCGCTCATGCACTCCGCGGCGTTCGACTTCTCCGTGTGGGAGCTGTGGGGGGCGCTGAGCAGCGGTGGCCGCGTCGTGGTGCTCACCGGCGAGGAGACCCGCGACCCCGAGGCCGTGCACCGGGTGCTGCGCGACGAGGGCGTCACGGTGCTCAGCCAGACCCCGGCCGCCTTCAAGGGCCTGCGCGCCCACCTGGCACAGCACGGCCACACCTTCGACGACTTGGCGCTGCGCGTCGTCGTGTTCGGCGGGGACGCCTTCGACACCCGCGACTACCGCGACTGGTTCACCGCGCCGGGCCGCAAACCCGCGCTGGTCAACATGTACGGCATCACCGAGACCACGGTGCACGTCACCTACCGGCTGATCACCGGAGCCGACGTCACCGCGGCGGAGCGCTCGCCCATCGGCCGCCCGCTGCCCGGCCAGCACGGCTACGTGCTGGACCGCCACGGTCGCCTCGTGCCGGTGGGCACGGTCGGCGAGCTGCACATCGCGGGTGGCGGCGTGGCCCGCGGTTACCGCAACCGGCCCGAGCTGACCGCCGAGCGCTTCCCTCGCGGCCCGCTGGGCGGGCGCGTCTACAAGACCGGCGACCTGGTGCGGGTGCTGCCAGACGGGCAGCTCGGCTACGTCGGCCGCGCCGACAACCAGGTCAAGATCCGGGGCTTCCGCATCGAGCCCGGCGAGGTCGAGAGCGCCCTGAGCGGCTGCCCCGGCATCGCCGACGCCACCGTCGTCGCCCAGCCGGGACCGCAGGGCGCCCGCCTCGTCGGCCACGTCGTGCTCGCCGAGGGCGCCCGGCTGGACCCGTCCGCGCTGCGCGACCGGTTGCGCGCGAGCCTGCCCGACTACATGGTCCCCGCGCTGTTCGTCCGCCACGACCGGCTCCCGCTGACCTCGAACGGCAAGGTCGACCGCGCGGCCCTGGCCGCGGTCGAGGCGAGCGGCGTGCGCACCCAGCCCGACCACGTGCCGCCGCGCACCCCGACCGAGCGGGCGCTCGCCGCCGTCTGGGCGGAGGTCGTCGGCGCCGACCGGGTCGGCCTGGGCGACAACTTCTTCGACCTGGGCGGCGACTCGATCCTCGCGCTGCGCGTCGTCGGCCTGGCCCGCGCGGCCGGCCTCGGGCTGAGCGTCGCCGACCTGTTCCGCGCCCGCACCCTGGGCGAGCTGGTCGCGCTGGCGGGCGCCGCGCAGGACGAGCCGGCACCGGTCGAGCCGTTCTCCCTGCTCGACCCGGCCGACCGCGCCCGGCTGCCGGAGGGCCTGGTCGACGCCTACCCGCTGACCATGCTCCAGGCGGGGATGCTGCACGAGATGCTGGCCGACCCGCACCGCGCGGCCTACCACAACGTCACCGACCTCAAGATCACCATCCCGGAGGGCTTCGACCTCGCCGCGTTCCAGGCCGCCGCCGACGAGGTGGTGCGCCGGCACGACATCCTGCGCACCTCCATCGACCTGGTGGGCTTCCGGGAGCCGCTGCAACTGGTGCACCCCACCGCCGAGCTGCCGATCGGCTACTCCGACCTGCGCGGCCTGTCGCGCACCGAGCAGCGCGCGGCGCTGCGCCGGTTCGTCGACGCCGAGTTCGTCCGCCGCTTCGACTTGGCCGCGCCGCCACTGGTGCGCATCCACCTGCACCGGCTCACCGAGCACGAGCTGAGGCTCACCCTCACCGACTGCCACGTGGTGCTCGACGGCTGGAGCCTCACCTCGCTCATCGCCGACCTGCTCGACCTGCACCGCCAGGCCGTCGAGGGGCGCACGCCGCAACTGCCGGCGTCCCCGCGCTTCGCCGAGTACGTCGCGCTGGAGCTGGCCGCGCTGGAGTCGCCGGAGGGCCTGGAGTTCTGGCGCGACGAGCTGGAGGAGTTCCGGCCGGTGCGCTTCGGCCACCGCGAATCGCGCTCGGACGAGGTCATCCACGAGGTCCGCCGCTCCTTCGGCGGGCTCACCGAGGCCATCGGACGGCTGGCCCAGCTCGCGGGCGTACCGCGCCGCACGGTCCTGCTGGCCGCGTTCCACCACACCATGAGCCTGTTCGCCGAGCCGGGCGACGCCCTCGGCGGCCACTCCATCGGCCTGGCCACCAACGGCAGGCCCGAGCAGGAGGGCGCGGACCGGATGCGCGGGCTGTTCCTCAACACCGTGCCGTTCGGCGTGCGCCGCACCGGCGTCACCTGGTTGGACCTGGTGCGGGACACCTTCGCCGCCGAGCAGGACGTGCTGCCTCACCGCCGCGTCCCGCTGGCGCGCATGGCGCGGTTGCGCCCGGGCGAGCCCAACCTCGTCGAGGTGATCTTCAACTACGTCAACTTCCACCGGCTCACCAGCGACACCTGGGAGGAGTCGCTGGAGATCGCCCGCACCATGTTCCCGCTGCTGGTCAACACCAGCGTCAACGGCTTCACCCTGGACGTCGACCCCACCCGCGTCGACCCGGCCACCGCCGAGCAGCTCGCCGACGTCTTCCGCGACCTGCTGGAGACGATGGTCGCCGACCCGGAGGGGCCCGTCACCCGGCCCACGATCGCGGGCGCGGCCCGTGACCGGGACCTGGAGTGGTCGCGCGGCCCGGTCGTGCCACCCGCCGGCACGCCGTTCCACCACTGCGTCGCCGCCCAGGACCGGGACGCGGTCGCCATCACCCACCTGTCCGTGCCGGGACCGGTCGACCTGACCTACGGCGAGCTGAACGACCAGGTGCTGCTGCTGGCCGGGCACCTCAAGGCGTTGGGCGTAGGCCCCGAGACCGTCGTCGGCCTGTGCGTCGACCGCGGCCCCGACCTGGTGCGCGCCGTCCTCGGGGTGCTGCACGCGGGCGGCGCCTACCTGCCGATGGACCCGCAGCTACCCGCGGACCGGCTGGCGTTCATGGCGAGCGACAGC
Organism: Saccharothrix carnea; assembly: GCF_003014735.1. Classification (GTDB taxonomy): domain Bacteria; phylum Actinomycetota; class Actinomycetes; order Mycobacteriales; family Pseudonocardiaceae; genus Actinosynnema; species Actinosynnema carneum. The sequence continues at coordinate 41,482 of NZ_PYAX01000002.1, forward strand.
GGGATGCGCGTGCTGCTCACCCAGACGCCGCTGGTGGGCGTCGTCCCGTTCGACGGCCACACGACGCTGCTGGACCGGCCGCTGCCCGCGGACACGACCCCCCTGTCCACAGTGGATGACGTCGCCGGTGAATCCGCCGCCTATGTCATCTACACCTCCGGCTCGACCGGCACGCCCAAGGGCGTGGTCATCCCGCACCGCGGCCTGGCCAACATGGTCGAGGGGCAGCGCGACCTGGTCGAGCCGGGCCCCGCCGACCGGGTGCTCCAGTTCGCCTCCGCGAGCTTCGACGCCTCCATCCTGGAGCTGACGTGGTCACTGGCCAACGGCGGGCGCCTGTGCACCGCGCCCAGGGAGGCGTTGCGGCCCGGACCCGACCTCGCCCGCACCCTGCGTGAGCTGCGCATCACCGCGGGCATGCTCCCGCCCAGCGCGCTGGCGGTCATGCAGGGTGAGGAGTTCCCGGATCTGGCCACCCTCCAAGTCGCGGGGGAGGCGTGCCCCGCCGAGATCGCCGACGCCTGGTCGCGCGGGCGCCGCTTCCACAACGTCTACGGCCTCACCGAGACGTCGGTGTGGTCCACCGCGCAGGTGTGCGAACCCGGCGGCGGCAGGCCGTCGATCGGCTTCCCCATGCGCAACACCACCATGCACGTGCTGGACCCGGACATGCAGCCGGTGCCGGTCGGCGTCCCGGGTGAGATCCACCTGGGCGGCCTGGCCACCGGCCGCGGCTACCTCGACCGGCCCGGCCTCACCGCGGCCACCTACGTGCCCGACCCCTTCGGCCCGCCCGGCTCGCGGCTGTGCCGCACCGGTGACCTGGGCAGGCGCCGCGCCGATGGCTCCGTGGAGTGGATCGGCCGCCGCGACTCCCAGGTCAAGCTGCGCGGCTTCCGCATCGAGCTGGGCGAGGTGGAGCACGCTCTGGGCGAGGTGCCCGGGGTCGCCCAGGCCGTGGTGCTGCTGCGCGACCTGCCCGGCGGACCGGCGCTCGTGGCCTACGTCGTCGGCGACGTGCCCGATGTGGACGCACTGCGGCAGGCGCTGCGCGCGAAGATGCCCGCCTACATGGTGCCCGCGCGGTTCGTCGTCCTCGACGCCATGCCGATCAACCGCAGCGGCAAGGTCGACCGGGGCGCGCTGCCCCTGCCCGACGGCGGACGCGGCGACAGCGGCACCGACTACGTCGCACCCTCCACCCCGGTCGAGGTGGTGCTCGCCGAGGTGTGGCGCGACGTGCTCGGCCTGGCCGAGATCGGCGTGCACGACGACTTCTTCCGCATCGGCGGCAGTTCCCTGTCCACGGTGAAGGTCGCCGCCACGGCCCGCGCCAAGGGCGTGCCGGTGTCGGTCCGCGACCTCGTGGAGCGCCCGACCATCGCCCAGCTCGCCGCACAGGTCCACCGCGCGGCCCGCGGCGACGCGCCCGCCGAAGTGCGCTCGGAGGTCCGGCTGCGCGACGGCGAGGGCGACCCGCTGTACTGCGTGCACCCCACCGGCGGGAGCGCCGCCTGGTTCGTGCCGCTGGCCAGGGCGCTGCCGGAGGGACCCGTCCTGGCGTTCCAGGCCCGCGGCCTGCTCGGCGGCGTGGACCCCACCACCGTGGCGGGCATCGCGGCGAACTACGTGGCGGAGATGGCGGGCGACGGACCGCACGCCGTCCTGGGCTGGTCCATGGGCGCCAACCTCGCCCTGGAGATGGCCACCCAGCTCCACGAACGGGGACGTGCCGCCGACCCTCTGGTGCTGGTCGAGCCGTACCTGCCCAACGAGGCCGCCCGCGCCCGTCTGCTGGGGGTGGCCGGCGACCTCGCCGGTGCGCTGGAACTGCGCGACCGGGTGCGCGCGCTGCCCCCGTCCGACGAGCGCGACCGCGCCGTCACCGACCTGAAGGACACCCTGCTGCGCGCCGGGATGTCGCCGAGCGAGGCCGATCTGGTGGTGGACGCGCCCATCGAGGTGTGGCACTCCCTGCTGGCCGCGCTGGCCGACTACGAACCCCGTCCCCACCCCGGCCACGTCCACCTGGTCGTCGGCTCCGAAGCCGCCGCGATGCCGGACGGGGAGCTGATGCCGGGCCTGGACGTCGGCTTCGCCGAGTACGTCGAGCGCTGGCGCTCCCTCGCCCTGGGCGGCCTGACCGTCCACGTCTCGCCGGGCGACCACATGACCATCCTCGCCGAGCCCAACACCCGCGCGTTCGCGGACCTGCTCGGCGCGATCAGGGCGGAGGCACGCCGATGACCGCGACACTGGAACCCGTCCGGCACGCGCCGGGGTTCACCGAGCGCTACCTGCTCGACCCGGACGTGAACGCCGACCCGTACCCCTACCTCAATTCCCTGCGCGACCACGGGCCCGTCCGCTGGAGCCCGCTGCACCGGGCCTGGTTGGTCACCGGGCACTCCCAGCTCACCCGCGTGCTGCGCGAGCCGGCGGCCTCCGCCGCCCGCGTCGGCCCGATGATGGACGCCGTCCCCGAGGGCGCCCGCGGTGACGCCGAGCGCGCGTTCGAGATCCTGTCCCGCTGGATGGTGTTCACCGACGCCCCCGACCACCGGCGGCTGCGGCAGGTGTTCCAGGAGCAGTTCTCCGCCCGCGCGATCAACCGCTACCAGGCGCTCATCGAGCGGGTCACCCGCGCCCTCCTGGCCCGCCGCGCCGTCCCCGGCCGGGTCGGCGACCTCGCCGCCGACGTGGCCAAGCCCCTGCCCGCGCTGGTGTTCGCCCGCTGGCTGGGCGTCCCGCAGCAGCACAGCGCGTCGTTCTGGTACTGGAACGCCAGGGTCGGCGACCTCGTGCTCGGCGCGGCGCAGGAGGAGCGCGAGTACCGCACCTCCCTCCAGTCGCTGGTGAACTTGGAGGACTACCTCGCCGACCTGGTGCGGCAACGCCGCGCCGAGCCCAGGGACGACCTCATCAGCGCGGTGCTCGCGGGCGGGCAGGTCGGCGCCGGCGTCAGCGAGGTCGAGTTCATCGGGATGCTCACCCAGATGGCCTTCGCGGGCGGCGAGACCACCAGCAACCTCATCGCCAACGCCGTGCGCGCCCTGCTGCTGCACCCCGACCAGCTCGCCGCCGTCCGCGAGCGGCCGGAGCTGGCGCGTGCCGTGGTCGAGGAGGCCATGCGGTTCGACGGGCCCTCCAAGATGTCCATCCGCGTCGCCTCGCGCGACTTCGGGCTGGACGGCGACACCGTCCGCGGCGGCGACCGCCTCTTCCTGGTCTCCGCCGCCGCCAACCGCGACCCGGACCGCCACCCCGACCCCGACCGGTTCCTGGTCACCAGGTCCGACACCGGGCACGTGGGCTTCGGGTTCGGCGCCCACTTCTGCATCGGCGCCGCGCTGGCCCGGATGGTGGCGCGCTCGGCGCTGGAGGTCCTGATCACCGAGTACCCGGGCCTCCGCCTCGCCGGCACGCGCCACTCCTGGCAGCTGTCCCTGCTCAACCGCAGCCTCACCGCGCTGCCCGTCCGCTACTGAGCCCCGCAGGCGAGGAAGAAGGTCTCCGCTATGGCTACCACGTTGGCAGGTGCGGGTTCGCGCCTGTGGGCGCCCGCCCGGCTCCGCTCGTTCCGCCTGCTGTGGGCGGGGCAGGCCCTGTCGCTGCTCGGTGACGGGTTCAGCTACATCGCGTTCGCCTGGATCACGTTGGAGCTGACCGGGTCCACGCTCATGCTCGGCTACGTCCTGGCGGCGCAGGCCGTGCCCCGTGCGTTGCTCACGCTCGTGGGCGGTTCGCTGAGCGACAGGTGGTCACCCCGGCGACTCATGGTCGCGTCCAGCTGGGCGCGGGCGGGGGTGATGGCGGGTGTCGCTGTGGCGGGCTTCTCCGGCACGCTCGGGTTCTGGGTGCTGTGCGTCGCCGCCGCGGCGTTCGGCGCGGTGGACGCCTTCTTCCAGCCCGCCCGCGTGTCCATCCTGCCCTCGGTGGTGGCCCCGGACGTGCTGCCCGCCGCCAACGCGCTGCTCGGCTCCGGGGTGAAGGTCGCCTCGGTGCTCGGCCCGGCGGTCGGCGGCGTGGTGGTCGCGGCGTCCGACGCCAACTACGCCTTCCTCGTCGACGCGCTCTGCTTCGCGCTGTGCGCGCTGTGCGTGTCCGCGGTGCGCACGCTGCCCCGCGAGCAGGAGGGGGACGCAAGCGGTGGCACCGAGGCGGGCGACTCGCTGTGGGCGCGGATCAAGGAGGGCCTGCGGTACGTGTGGGCCGACCCGCGCATCCGGACCGTCCTCGTCGTCGACATGGCCGTGACGTTCTGCTACGCCGGGCCGTTCACCGTCGGCTTCGCCAACCTCGCCCGCAACGAGGTTGCGGGTGGCTCCGCCACCATGGGCCTGCTCAACGGCGCCCTCGCGGCCGGCGCGATGCTCGGCACGCTCGTCGGCGGCGCCGTGGGCACCCGGCCCCGGGTCGGGCTCCTGGTGGCGGCGCTGGCCGGGTGGCTCGCGGTGGGCATGGCCGCACTGGGCGCCGTCGACCAGGCCGCGGTAGCCGTGGGGACCGTGCTGGCGATGGGGTTCGGCATCGGCTTCCAGGGCGTGTTCGGGGTGAGCTGGATCCAGCGCAACATCAAGGGCTCGGTGCTGAGCCGGGTCATCTCGGTGGACATGGTGCTCGGGTACGCGGTCGCGCCGCTGTCGCTGGTGGTGTGCGGCGCGCTGGCCGAGCGGAACACCGCGGTGATGTTCGGCGGCACGGCGGTGATCCTCGTCGTGACCGCCTTGGGCGTGCTCGCCTCCAAGCCGGTGCGTGAGATGCGCTGACCCGTGCAGGTGGCGCTATCCCCGGCCCATCCCGCCGCTGTCCGCTCGGTCGCGGCAGGTGGATAGGTCGGGGATTCCGCCGTGATAGCCGCGGTGCCGATCCTTCGTTCGAACCCAGTCTCAACGCGATGTCATCCGTCGAAGTCGCTCGGGGGCGAACATGGAGCAGAGCTGTGCTGTCGTCGACGCGCTGGTGCCCGTGGCCGTGGTGGCGCGGGACCCGATGCTGGAGGCAGGGGCCGCCAGTGCGTTGCGCGGGCACCCCGAACTGGTGGTGGTGCCCGCGGACGACGCGGAGGCCGCCCAGGTCACGGTCGTGATGGTGGACGAGGTCGACCGCGCGGTGCTCGACCTCGTCCGGACGCGGCGCGGCGCCGTGGTGCTGGTGGTGGCCGACCTGACGCCCGCGCAGGCCCTGCACGCGGTGCTGGCCGGCGTGCGCGGCCTGCTGCGCCGCCGGGACGCGGGCGCGGAGCGGTTGGCCCGCGCGGTGCTGGCCGCCGTGGCGGGGGACTGCACGGTCCCACCCGACCTGCTCGACCAGCTGCACGGCACCGAGGCGGCGTCGCCCGAGTCGGCCCTGACCGGGGCCGGGCTGAGCGAGCGGGAGCGCGCTGTGCTCAGCCTCGTCGCCGAGGGCCACGAGACCGGGGAGATAGCGAAGAAGCTGTGCTACTCGCCCCGGACCGTCACCACGGTGGTGCATGACATCACCTACCGGTTCCGGCTGCGCAACCGCGCGCACGCCGTGGCCTACGCGCTGCGGGCGGGTCTGCTGTGAGCGGCGTGCGGGTGTACGTCACCGCGGTGGGCCCGGTGGCGCGCGACGTCGCCGAACGCCTGCGCGGCGCGGGGATGGTCCTGGTCGACGAGCCCGGCCCGGACGTGGTCGTGGTGCTCGCGGCGAAGACGGTGGACGAGGCGCTGGACGCCTGCCCCGCCGCGTTCCGGCCCGGCCACGACCGGCTGCTGGTGCTGGCCGACTCCTTCGACCCCGCCGGGGTGCTGCGGGCCGTGCGGATGGGCGCCAGCGCGGTGCTCTGCCCGGTGGCCTCGCCGGTGTCGCGCCTGGTCGCGGGCGTGCACTCGGCCCTGCACGGCGACGGCGTCGTGCCGTACCAGGCCCTGGTGCGGCTGCTGGGCAGGTCCGGCGACGGCACGGTGGTGGAGGTCGAGGCGCTCACCGCCAAGCAGACCGCCGTGCTCCAGCTCATGGCCGACGGCCTCGGCAATTCCGCGATAGCGCGGGCGCTGGCCTGCTCGGAGCACACCGTCAAGAACGTCATCTACGACCTGACCGCCCGGCTGCGGGTGCGCAACCGGGCGCACGCGGTGGCGCACGCGGTGCGGCTGGGGCTGATCTGAGCTGGTCAGGGTGCGTGTGTGAGCGCCTATCGCGGCCGGCATCGTCCGGGATAGGCGGGGGATAAACGGCGTGATAAGCGCGGGATTGGCTCTCCTCATACATTTTTCCCAACACCGAAGAACATGCCGAAACGGAGAGACAAATGAACTTCCCCGTCATCGCCAAGAGTGCTCTTGTTCTCGCCGCCGTCACCGTCGCCACGTTGTTCGGCGGCCAGAGCGCACTGGCCGAGGGCACCAACCCGTGGGACGCCGCCCCGGTCGCCACCGAGGGCACCAACCCGTGGGACACGGCCCCGGCCACCGACGACGGCACCAACCCGTGGGACGCCGCCCCGGTCGCCACCGAGGGCACCAACCCGTGGGACACGGCCCCGGCCACCGACGACGGCACCAACCCGTGGGACGCCGCCCCGGTCGCCACCGAGGGCACCAACCCGTGGGACTGAGGCCGATCCCCGGAACAGCACCGCAGGCCTCGCCGGACCCACCGCTCCACCCGCACCGACGCCCACCCGCCGCGTGACGAACCGCGGCCGGCTCCTCCGTCGCTAAGCGGTGATCCTCGCCTCCATCAGCGCCAAGTCCCGCCGCACCACCGCCGCCCCCTCGTGGTCCATGATGCGCTCCCGCACGGCGATCGACTGCTCGAAGTAGTCCCGCGCGGTGTCGTGCCGCCCGGCCGCGGCGTTGACCTCGCCGAGGTTGTGCAGCAGGTGGCTCTCACCGATCACGTCCCGGTTGGCGCGCACCATCTCCAGCACCTCCGACAGGGTCCGCTCGGCCCGCGCGTGCTCGCCCCGGTGCAACTGCACCTGGCCGATGCGGCGCATCGTGGTGGCGATCCCGCCCGCGTAACCGACCGAGCGGCAGATGTCCATCGCCTCGGCCAACTGCTCCAGCACCTCGTCGCCGTGCCCGGTGCGCATGAGGATGTGGGCGCGCTGCGTGAGCACGATCGCCCGCCCCACCACGTCGTCTACCTGCGCGAAACCGCGCAGCGCGCTCTCGTACAGCGCCAGCGCGCCCGCGTCGTCACCCGCCTGCCGGGTCAGCAGGCCGAGGTCGCGGTGGCACAGCGCCCGCCCGAGCGGATCGCCGATCTCGGTGAACAGCTCCAGCGCCTCGGTCAGCGCCGCCTTCGACTCGGCGGGACGCCCCCGGTTGATGTGCAGCGTGCCCAGTGACGCCAGCAACGCCGCGGTGCCGCGGGTGTTGTGGGCTGCCCTGGTGGCGCGCAGCGCCTCGTCGTGCGTGTGCTGCCAGTCGTCGAGGTGGCCGCGTGCCTCGAACACGGTCGTCGCGGTGACCGCGAGGTCCCAGCACAGCTCGTCCATGCCGATCCTGGCCGCCTGCGCCACCGCCGCGCGCAGGTTCGGCAGCTCGCCCTCCAGCCACTCGATCGGGCGTTCCAGCAGCTGCGCCACGTGGTCGGCGGGCGGGTGCCAGCGCGGCGCGTCGCCGTGCAGCGCGGTGAAGTCGCCGCCGTACACGCCGCGGTGCGCCCGCTCCGCCAGCGCCAGCCACCCTCCCAGCACGCGCTCCTGCACCCGGTGGCGCTCCTCGGCGTCCGCTGTGGACAGTTGCTCGCGGGCGAACAGGCGGATGATGTCCTGGAAGCGGTAGCGGAAGCCGCCCGAGCCGTCGACCGAGACCACGTCGAGCATCTGGACGTCCACCAGGGGTTCGATCAGGTCCGACGCGTAGGGGCGGTCGTCGTCCAGCACCGCGCCCGCCACCCAGCCCGGCAGCGACGGTCCCTCGGCCAGGCTCAGCAGGCCGAACAGCCGCCGCGTCGGCCGGTCGAGCCCGTCGTGGGTCAGCGACAGGCTCGCCCTGATCGTCATCTCGCCGTGCGCCAGCTCGTCCAGCCGGTGCCGCTCGCTGGCCAGCCGGTGCACCATCGACGCCAGCGACCAGTGCGGCCGCGCCGCCAGCCGCGCCGCGACGATGCGCAACGCCAGGGGCAGCCCGCCGACGGTGCGCACCAGCGCCTCGGCCGCCTCCCGCTCGCCGGACACCCGGTCCTCCCCGATGACCCGGCCCAGCAGTGCCAGCGACTGGTCCAGGTCCAGGACGTCCAGCTTGAGCTGGCGCGCCCCCGGCAGGCCGGTCAGCCGCGACCGGCTGGTCACCACCACCGCGCACGTGCCGCTGCCCGGCAGCAGCGGCAGCACCTGCCGCTCGCTGACAGCGTTGTCCAGCACGACCAGCACCCGGCGGTCTGCCAGCATCGTCCGGTACATCTCCGTGCGCGCCGCGAGATCGGCCGGGATCAGCGAGCCGGGGATGCCCAGCGCCTGCAGGAACCGGCCGAGCACGTCGGCCGACTGGCCGGCGTCGCCGTAGGTGCCGCGCAGGTCGCAGTACAGCTGGCCGTCCGGGAAGTGCTCCTCCGTGATCCGGTGCCCGATGTGTGCGGCCAACGTCGACTTGCCGACGCCCGGCCTGCCGATGACCACCACGAGACCGATCGCCCGTCGTTCCCGCCGGCCGGTGAGCACCTCCTCCGCAGTGCGGATCAGCGCCTCCCCGCCGATGAAGTCGGCCGTGTCCGCAGGCAGTTGCCGGGGCACCGCCCGGGACGGTGCGGCGTCGACGTGAGGGGTGGGCGGCTGATCCCGTTCGGGCGCGGGACTGCGCAGCAGCGAGGCGTCACCGGCGTGGATCGCCCGCTCCAGGCCCCTCAACTCCTCGCCGGGCTCCAGGCCCAGCTCCTCCACCAGCAGGTCGCGGCCGGCGCGGTAGACCTCCAGCGCCTCGGCCTTGCGCCCCGACCGGTACAGCGCCAGCATCAGCAGCGCACGCGGTCGCTCACGCAACGGGTGCTCGTGCACCAGCCTGCCGGTCTCCCCGACCAGCTCGTGGTGCCGGCCGAGTTCCAGGTCGATGCCGAGGTAGGTCTCCACGGCGTTGAGCCGGTCCTCCTCCAACCGCAGGGCCCGGGTGCGCAGGGAGCGGCCCGACAGCCCGCTCAGGCACGGCCCGCGCCACAGGCCCACCGCGGCCCGCAGCACCTCGGAGGCTTCCGCCAGAGCCCCGCGCTTGGCGGCGGCACGTGCCTCCGCGACCGCGCGGGTGAACTCGTGGACGTCCAGCGACGTTTCCGGGACGCGCAACTGGTAGCCGGGAGGGCGGGTCACGATCGACACCTCCACACCGGCGTCGGAGAGGGTCTTGCGCAGCCGTGACACGCAGATCTGCACCTGGGTGCGCGCTGTGTCGGGCGGGTTGACCTCCCACAGGGTGTCCACCAGGTGATCGGTGCTGACGACCTTGTTCGCCTCCACCAGCAGGGAGGCCAGGATGATCTGCTGCCGACCCGGCGGGATGCGCACCGGACCGCCCGCCCCCGCGACCTCGATCGGCCCGAGGACCCTGAACACCAGGTGGTCGCCGACGGGCGCCACCCGAATACCGACCTCGTCCACGCGACCTCCGCTCACCCACCCGGCGTGGGGCCTGCGCCGGCCGACATGCAGAAGATACCTGCGCACATGAGTTCTGTATGTCCGCTCGATGCCGCAAGAACGGCAACGCGCAGGCTATTGGGAATGGCTATGGAAGGGGATGCCCGCGCGATAGCGGCGTGATAAGGGGCGGTTGCCGAAGGAGTGGAGAGTCGGTTCCGCGGGCCCGCCCCGCACGTCGCGGGAGGTGGGTGAAAGGAGGGGGACATGGTCCTCGGGGAACGGCGGTTGCCACCGCCCAGCGACACGGTCACGGCGGTCGGTGTCGATCACGTCCGGCTTTCCTACCTCTACGCCGACGAGGGTGATCTCGAAGGACTGGAGTCGTTGGTGCACCGCGAAGTGCAGGACGGCTCGCCCTACCCGGCACCGCCGACCCGCCGCTCGGAGGTGCTGGACGTGCTCGCCCCGGCCGAGGGCCCCAAGGGCACGCACCACCTGCTGCGGGTGATCGCCGACGGCGACTGCATCGCCGCGGTGGGCCGCTTCACCTCGGCCCCGGCGACGGACGTGGAATTCGCCGACATCTTCACCATCGCCGACGACGGCCTGCTGGCGGGGTGCAGGCGTTTCTATTCCGTAACCACCGGGTGACGGTTCGCGGAACGCGTTCGGACGCGTTGGCACCACGTTCGGAGCGACTTCGACGGGCGATCCTTCGGTTTCCCGTCGACCCGTGTCGCAAGAACAGGCAAACCGGATGGGTGTGACACCGTGCGCGCTCGGTCACCCGGCTCGCCCCGGAGCTGCCCGTGTCGCCGCAGTAGGCGGGCGCACCCTCGCTTTCTACTGTACCGTCCGGACGGTACAGTAAGGCTATGGCTGATGCGCGCGATCAGATCCTCGACGCGGCCGAGCGGTTGGTGATCGCGGGTCGGATACCGCCACCGCTGCAGGCCGTGGCGGACGAGGCCGGGGTGAGCAAGGGCGGGGTCCTCTACCACTTCACCACCCGAACGCTCTTGCACGGGCTCGTGCAGCGGGCGGTGCGGATGGCCGACACCCGGCTCCGTGCCGCCGCGGAGGCAGGCGTGATGGCCTCGACCTGGCTCCGGATGTCCGCGCCCGACGAACCTGAGCGGCGGCTGTTCCAGGCGATGCTGTCCATGCTGCGGGTCACCTCGGGCGGGGTCCTCGACCTGCCCGCCGAGGTCCGCGAAGCCGAGGTGCGCTGGGACGCCATGCTGGAGGCGGAGCTGGGAGACCCCGCACGGGCCCGGGTGGTCCGACTGATCGGCGACGGCCTCTTCTTCGCCGCGCTCACCGGACAGGCGCCGACGACCGGCGAGGTCGATGAGCTCGTGCGCCACCTCGGCCTGCCCGCGGCTCGATGAGCACCGCCCTGCTCGCCGGCATCGCCGGCTTGGCCCTGCTGGACGCGCTCAACCCGGCGACCATCGCCGGCGTGGCGCTGTTGCTGCTCTCACCGCTGCGCAGACCCCTGACGGCCGCGGCCCTGTTCGCGGTGGGAGCGTTCACCGCGGTGTTCGTCCTGGGGGTCGCGCTATTCCTGGGTGCGGGGTACGCGGCGGACGCGGTCACCGACGCGATGACGTGGCTGCGGCGCGGGGCGCTGCTGCTCGGCGCCTGCACGCTCATGGTGGCGGGCTTGCGTCGCTTGCGCCCTCGCACCCGCCCCGCCATCACCTTGCCGCGGTGGATCTCACCGTGGACCGCGGCGCCGCTGGGAGTGGTGGTGACCGGTGCGGACCTGCCCAACGCCTTCCCCTACTTCATCGCCGTCGAGCGGCTGGTCACGGCCGACATCGCCGTGGGGCAGGCGTTGCTCGTGCTCTCGGGCTACGCACTGGTCTACTGCCTGCCGTGTCTGGTGCTGATCACGGCCGGAGCGGCAGCGGGGGACAGGGTGCGCCGCCGCCTCGACGGCGTCTACAGCAGGCTGGGCGCGGAGAAGGACCTGCCGGCCAACCCCCTCCTGGCCTCGCTGTGGCTCGGTCTCGTGTTCTGCCTGGTGGTGCTTGTGTTCCTCTGGTGACCGGCCCTGATCGTCAGCGCGACCTCGGCCGAACCCGCCCACCACGAGCACGACGGCATCGCCAAACGGCCGTGGCCATCCCACCGCGACCCCCCATGGCCGCTGAACCCGACCCGCAATCCGCCAAGCAGGTCCGGACAACCCGGTACCGAGCTGCCCGGACCTCTTGGCGGACCGCTGTCTCGTCCGACCGAGGACCGCCGGCGCGCTGACGCACCGGTTCCGGTTCGCCGCTGGCGGATCACCAGGACGAGGTCAGCGCCGTCACCGACTCCCCGCACCCCAGGCCGATTCGGCACCCCAGCTCGGCACGCCCCCCACCGGGAGGCCCAATCGTTCCAGCAGCCGGACCGAGGGCGGTGACAAGGTCTCGCCCGGTCGCGGCCGGTCGAACCGGCCCGCTTCGGCCAGCACCACGTCGTAGCCCGCGCGGACGAGCGCGAGCGCGGCCGCGGAGCCCGCCGGACACGCCCCGGCCACCACGGCGTCGACCACGCCGCTCACCCGCCGCTCGTGACGGTCGGCGCTGCGGCTTCCGGCATCCTTCTCACGTTCGAGGTCCTCGCTGTCGGTCCTCACAGCATGGCCGACCCGCAACGGGGCCACCATCACCGGTGACTCCAGGACCACGGTCTTGGCGGTCGGTTCGTGCATGGCGAGGGCGCTGGCCCGGACACCGGAGCCGGCCCAGGGGAGGGGTCGCGGTCCGGGTTCGTGGTGGCCCGGAACGACGCGCGGGTTTGGTGTCAGCCTTGGTCGACGAGGGTGGCGGGGATGGTGGTGGCGTCGTAGAGGTACCAGCGGTCGAAGCGGGTTTTGCGGTCCTCGAAGACGCGGCGGTTGACGCTGGTGTGGTCCGGGTCCGCGGAACCCTCGATGTAGGAGGCCATGACGTGGCGGCCTTCGCACCGGTCGCCGTTGCGGTACTTCTCGTAGCCCTCGCGGTGGCGCTGGTCGGTGCGTCGGAGGCTGACGTCGATCGGCACGTCGAGGAACAGCGCGGTGAACCGGTCGTAACCCTCGTCGCGCAACCGGTCCAGCCGCCGGTCCACCGAACCGTGGGTGCTCATGGTGGTGTCCCAGATGACGTTCTTGCGGCTGCGGGCGGCCATCCCGGCGACCAGGCCGGCGATCACCGAGGCCTCCTCCTGGACCAGTTCCGAGCCCTCCAGCGGCGCGATCCCGTCGACCTGCGGGACCAGGCCGTGCTCGCACAGCTTCTCCTTGGCGTCGTCGGCGTTGAGCACCAGGTACCGGGACGGGTCCACCTCGGGATTCTGGTTCAGCGCCGTCGTCTTGCCCGCACCCGGCAGACCGCCGGTGAACAGCGCCTCGCCCTCGTCGGGAACCCACGAGCCCCGCGCGTACAGCTCCGCGGCGATCCGGCGCTGCTTCGCCGCGCGTTCGGGCAGCCAGTGGACGCCGTCGCCGTTCACGGTGTGCGTGACCGAGGTGGCCCGGCCCTGCGCGAGCGCCTCGGCGACCTTGTCCTCGACCTCCCGGACGTGCGCGGCCCACTGCTCGTCGGTCAACGGCTCCAGCGTGCCGGGCCCACCGGCCGCCGCGGGGACCGGCGCGACGACCCACGACACCGCCACCAACACCACGACCGCGAGTCGCGACCACCACGGCCGCTCGGGCCTCACCGACGTCGCAACGATCTCCGCTCGGCGCATGCTGTCCCCTTCAGGTGTCTTGGGACACCACCACCGGCATCCGGTGAACGCAGAGTCGTCCCACGACAGGGATTCGGCCAGCCGGCCGGCACCGCATCACCTGGGCAGGTGGTGCCGGTCCGAGGCGTCGGGTGAACGTCGGCACGCACGGTCATCACCAGGATCGGGGAGGACGCCATGGTCGTCGCCGGCGAGCACTTCCCGTTCTGCCCGGACAACATCCGGCAGGCAGAAGCGCCCGCCACTCTGGCCGCCTACGCCGACCGCCTCGTGAACGACCACTCGTGGACGCTCTGGTGGGACTGACGTCCCGTGGTTCGCACCCGCTTACCGTGGAGGCCGGCCGCTGACCGACACGATCACCGGTCGTCACAACAGGTGAGTGCCGGTGTCCGTGCCGCCGACCTCCACCAGGACCGCACTCCACGCCGCCGTCGGGCTGGTGTCCAGCAGCACCACCCGGCTGCCGGGCGGCACGTCGGCGGTGTGCAGGTTGTGGAACGTGTCGTTCGGCCCCAGGTGGCCATAGCGGGCGAGGTTGTCGCCGCACGACGGTGCCAGCGGGTGGCCGAGGATGTCGACGTAGTTGCGGTGCGAGGGCGCGGACAGGTTCTGCGCCACGTAGCACGTCACGTCGGCGGGGCTCAGGGCGTTGCGGTCCAGGATGCGGGCGGTGAGGTCGCGCAGGCGGTTGCGGGTCTCCACCGCGAGGCGGAACGAGTAGGTGGCCGGGTCGGCGCACTCCTCCCGCCACTCGCGGAACGGGCGGTCGCGGTACGGCACGCGGAAGAGGTCGGCGTAGTCGCCGTTGGTCTCCAACAGCACGTCGCGGATGCGGGTGTCGCCGGACCTGGTCAGCACCAGCGCCCCGCCGCTGTCGCCGTTGATCGTCACGGGGTGGCGGTAGCGGCGCGAGGTGGCGGGTTTGCTGCCGTGCGCCACGAGCACGGTCCGCACGTCGGGGTCGCGCAGCAGACCCGCGGCGGTGAGCAGGGCCGGGGTGAGCGACGTGCAGCCGAGCCCGCCGACGGAGAACGCCATCGCCCGGCGCGCGCCGAGGGCGGCCTGCAGTCGGGTGGCGTCGGAGCTGATCAGCGTTTCGGGCGCGCGTGCCTCCACGGTGATCACCACGTCGACCTCGGCCTCGGAGACCGACGCCGACGCCAACGCGCGTCGGGCGGCCACGACGGCCAGGTCGGTGGCACCGGCCGACTCGGCCACCGCGACGCTCCCGATGCCCAGCGCCGGCCACACCGCCCGTTCGGCGTCGGCCAGGTCCGCCCACTCGGGCAACTCCCCGATCGGCACGGGGTCGCCCAGGCACCAGCCCGAGCCCGCGAGCGCGATCACGCCAGCTCGCCGTAGGCGGAGGTGATCGCTTCGGCCAGTGCCTCCACTTCGGACTGTCCGAAGTCGACCAGGCTGTTGACCTCCAGGCGCTGCTCGCCGTCGCGCTCCGACACCGCGATGATCAACGGGAACCACGAGGTCATGCCCCGTTTGAGGTTCACCGACAGGTCCCACCGCGTCCGCAGCAGGCCGATGCCCGAGTCGAAGGCCGCCAGGTCCCCCGGCACGTGCACCAGCAGTACCCGCGGCTCGGGCAGGGCGCGCAGCCGACCGACCTCCGGCCCGTGGGGCGACAGGTGCCGCAGCACGCCGTAGCCCACGCCGTCGTTCGGCACGGACCGGGCGCGGTCGACCGCCGTGGCCAACGTGTCCTGCGCGCCTGCGGTCACGGGCAGTGCCACGGGGTGCAGGCTGGTGAACCACCCGATCGACGGTCCCCGCCCGGCGTGCCGGTAGACGTTGGGCGTCGCCTCGCCTTCCAGCATCAGGTAAGCACCCTCCTCACCGCGCCAGCGGGCCAGGCCGGTGGCGACCGCGCACAACGCGACCTCCCGCCCCGAGGCGTCCGGGGTCGACACCGCCGGCAGCGAGCGGTGCACCAGGCCGGTCCCGCCCGGTCCGGTCAGGGTGCCGAACGACGCGCCCTCGCGCAGGACCGCGGTCCAGTACCCCACCTCACCCGCGACCTCGTCGGAGGACGCCATGTCGTGCAGCCGCCACGCCCACTCCCGCCACCCGGCCGCCGCCGGGCGGGGCGTCGCGGCACGGCCCGCCGCCACGTCGGCGAGCAGCGCGTCGAGGTCGTCCATCAGCACGACGGTGGACATGTTGTCGAATACGAAGTGGTGCACCAGGAGCACCAGCAGCCCGCCGCGCCGGTGGCCGCGCTCGTAGTAGCGGGCGCGGGCGACCGGTCCGCGGTCCAGGTCGAGGTCGTCCTTCAACGCCCGGCAGTCGGCCTCCACCACCTCGCGCTCGTCGCCCGGTGGGAGGAACACGACGTCGAACGGCACCTCCGCGTCCGGCCGGCACTCCACCCGCGTGCCGACGGCGTTGCGCCGGAAGCGGTAGCGCAGCGGTTCGTGCCGCGCGACGAGGTGTCGCAGGGCGGTGCGGACGTGGTCGGCGGTGATGTCGGGGGACGTCAGTTCCAGCGCGTGCACCTCGACCAGGTCACCGCGCCGTTCGGGCAGGTGCTCCAGGAAGCTGCGCATGATCGGCGTCAGCGGGATCGGCCGCTCGTCCACGGGCTCGGCTTCGGGCGCGATCACCGGGGTGTCGGCTCGGTGGGCGACGACGGCGGGTGCCGCGGCGGGAGCGCCGTCGACCACGGCCGCCGCCGCCAAGCCGCCCAAGGTCTGGTGCTGCAACAACTGCTGCGGCGTGATGTGCACGCCGGCCTTGGCCGCCCGTGCCGCCACCCGCACGCCGAGGACGGAGTCACCGCCCAGGGCGAAGAAGTTGTCTTCCGCCGACACGGTGTCCACGCCGAGCAGGTCGGCGCAGATGGCGCCCAGCACCTCCACGGCCTTGGTCGGAGCAGTGCTCGTCACGGGTACCTCCGCATCACCGGTCAGGTCGTCCAGCCGCACGTCAGGGTCCGCCGCCACCCGCGCGACGATCGCGGGCAGCCACGACGCCAGCCGGTCGGCGGTCTCCCGGTCGTACAGCGCGGTGGCGAACTCGACGTAGCCGCTCATGGCGCTCGTGCCCTGGTCCACGACGCCGAAGGTCAGGTCGAACTTCGCGGTGCCGGGCGCGATGCCGGCGATGGCACCGTCCAGGTAGCGCGAGCACGGCAGGCCGGCCAGTTCGGCGGTCGCCTGCGGCACGTTCTGGTAGGTGTAGACGACGTCGAACAGCGGGTGCCGCGCCGGGTCGCGTCGGCCCAGCACGTCGGCGACGATCTTCTCCAGCGGCACCTCCTCGTGGTCGAGCACGTCGGCCACGGTGCGCGCGCAACGCTGGACGAGATCGCGGAACCGCGCTTCGCCGCGCACGGGCGTGCGGAACGGCAGCACGTTGTTGAAGTAGCCGATCAGGTCGTGGGAGGCCGGGTCGACCCGGCCGGACGTGGCCACGCCCACCACCACGTCGGTGAGCCGTCCCCAGCGGTGCAGCAGGGCGTCGACCACGGCGAGCATGGTGACGAACGTGGTGACGCCCAGGCGCCTGCTCAGCGCCCGGACCGCTTCGGCGTCCCGCGCACCTATCTCGAACTCCACCATCGCGCCCGCGAACGAGCGCGTGGCGGGCCGCGGCCGGTCCAGCGGCAGTTCCGGTGACCGCAGCCCGGCCAGTTGCGACCGCCAGAACCGGAGGTCGGCCTCCAGCGCGCCGCCGGCGAACCGGCGGCGTTGCTGTTCGGCGAAGTCGGCGTACTGCGCGGTGAGCACGGGCAGGTCGGGCTCGCGGCCGGCCAGCGCGGCCAGGTACAGCTCGGTGAAGTCGCGGAAGAACACCGTGGGCGACCAGCCGTCGAAGACGATGTGGTGGTAGCTCCACATCAGCACGTGGTCCTCTTCGGCCAGGCGCACCAACGTGGTCCGCACCAGCGGTCCCGCGGCGAGGTCGAACGGTCGCTGGGCCTCCTCGTCCACCACCCGCCGCGCCTGGCGGTGGCGTTCGGCTTCCGGCAGCCCGCTGAGGTCGATCACGATGACCTCGGGTTCTTCCTCGCGCACGTACGCCCGCGGCACGCCGTCGTCGTCGGCCGCGACGCGGGTGCGCAGCACTTCGTGCCTGGCGAGGATGCCGCGCACGGCGGCGACGAGCGCGGTCCGGTCGAGCGGTCCGGTCAGCCGCAAGTCGTGCGGGATGTTGTAGAGGGGGGTGCCGGGGTCGAGGTGGTCGAGGTACCACAGCTGCTCCTGGCCGAACGACACCGGCAGCGCACCGCCGCGCGGCACCAGCACCATCGGCGCGGGCCCGCTCGTCCCACCCTCGTCGCGCAGTTCGGCCACGCGTCCGGCGAGTCCGCGCACGGTCGGGTGGGCGTAGAGGTCGGCGAAGGTGAGGCGCACGGCGAAGTCCCGCTCCAACGCGCGCAGCACGCTGATCCCGGCGATGGACGTGCCGCCGAGGGCGAAGTAGTCCGAGTCCGGGGTGAGCCCTTCCGCGCCCAGCACCTCCTGCCACACCTCGGCCACCCGGTCCTCGGGAGCGGCGCCGGTCCTCGGTCGGGCGACCTCCGGCGCCGGGTGGGTGACCTGGACCGGGCCGAGGGGGCGGCACCAGCAGCGCACCGGCTCGAACGGGTAGGTCGGCGCCTCGATGCGGGGGACGGCGGTGTCGGCGTAGTGCGCGTCCCAGTCGATCCGCGCGCCGAGCCGGTACAGGGCGCCGAGCTGGCGCAGCACGCCCCGCCGCCCCGGCACGGAGAACAGCTCCACGCACGGCAGGTCCGGTCGGAGGCGGCGGATCTCGCGGACGAGCACGCCGTTGCCGCCCAGGTCCACCAGCACCGCCTGGTCGGCGGCGAACCGCTCGACCACCCGTCCGAGGCGGGTGCGGTCCAGGTCGGAGGTCAGTCCCAGCTCCGCGGCGGCGGTGACGGCGTCCGGCACGGACAGCTCACCGCGGGCCACCCGCACCGCGAGGTTGCCGGCGCCCGAGCCGACCAGGTGCGCGTCCCGCACGCCGAGTCCCCGTGCCAGGTCGAGCAACGCGGTCTGCGCCACGACCAGCCGGGCGGCGGACGCCTCGGGCAGCGTCACGGCGGCCAGCGCGGGGAACGACGAGGCCAGCTCCGCCCACGTGGCGTCGTCGGGCGCGGCGTCGCCCGGCAACAACACCACCACCGGCCGGTCGTCGGGCACCGCGGCGTCCGGCGGCACGGCCGATCGCAGCGCCTCGACCAGCTCCTCCCCGCTCTCCACCGCGAACGCGCCGCGGAACGCGTGGTCGTCGCGGCCCCGGTTCATCGCGTGCGCCACGGTCCGCAGGGCGTGCCCGGTGCGTTCGACGAAGTCGGCGAGCCGGTCGCAGTAGGCCTGGAACGCGGCCGCGGACTTCGCCGACACGGTCACCAGCTCCACGCCGGACTCCGGCTCCGGCGCCACCCGCGCGGGCGGCTGCTCCAGCACCGCGTGCACGTTCGTGCCGGTCATGCCCAGCGCGGTCACGCCGGCCCGCCGCGGCACGCCGTCGCGTCCGGGCCACGGCCGGTGCCCGGGGTTGACGTGCACCGGCCCGGACAGGTCGAGCATCGGGTTGGGCGAGGTGAAGTTGGCGGTCGGGTACAGCACGCCGCGCCCCACCGACAGCAGCGCCTTGAGCAGCCCGGCCATGCCCGCGGCGCCATCGAGGTGGCCGACGTTGCCCTTGACCGAGCCGATCGCGGCGCCCGGCGCGGGCACACCGGCCGCGGTGAACGCCTCGCGCAGGGCGTCCACCTCGATCACGTCGCCCAGGGGCGTGGCCGAGCCGTGGCACTCCACGTAGGCGATCGTGGCCGGGTCGACGTCGGCGTCGCGCCAGGCCTGGTGCAGCACCTCGGTCTGCGCGATGCGGCTGGGCGCGCTGAGCCCGACCATGCGGTGGCCGTTGTGGTTGACCGCGATGCCCTTCACCACGGCCCGGATCGGGTCGCCCGCCGCCACCGCGTCCCGCAGCCGGCGCAGCAGCACGACCGCGCCGCCCTCGCCCGCCAGGGCGCCGGTGGACCGCTCGTCGAACGGCCGGCACCGGCCGTCGGTGGACTCCACGCCCCGGACCGGGCTGTGGGTCTGCTCGGTGAGCAGCACGGGCCGCACGCTGACACCACCCGCCAACGCCAGGTCTGCGGTGCCGTGGCGCAACGCGTCCACCGCGCCGGCCAACGCGGTGAGGCTGCTGCTGCACGCCGTGTCCACGACGTACGCCGGTCCGGTGAGGTCCAGGTGGTAGGAGACGCGGGCGGCGGAGGAAGCCGACAGCGCGCCGAGCGTCTGGTGCGGGTCCTCGCCCTGGTAGAGGGTTTCGTAGTCGGACTGCGAGTGCCCGAGCACGACGGCGGTGCGCGACCCGCGCAGCGAACCCGGTGCCAGGCAGGCGTTCTCGATCGCCTCGTGCGCGAGTTGGAGCAGCAGCCGCTGGTGGGGGTCCATCATCTCGGCCTCGCGGCGGGAGATGCCGAAGAACCGGTGGTCGAACAGGTCGATCCGGTCCAGGTAGGCCATCGGCAGGTACCGGGTGCCGGTGGTGCCGCCGGTGTGCCGCACGCGGGTCGGCGACGGTTGCCCGATCAGGTCGGTACCCTCGGCCAGCAGCCGGTGCAGGTCGTCCGGTCCGGTGGGGCCGTCGAGGCCGGGCACCAGCGCGGCGACCCCGATGATGGCGATGTCCTCGTCCCGCACGGCTGCCTCCGTCGTCACAGCTGGTAGTCCCGGGCGTGGGCGTCCTCGACCGCGGTGCTGCCGAGCACCGCCGCCAATGCGCCGACCGTGGGGTGGTCGAACAGGGTCCGGGGCGCCACCGTCCGTCCGAAGACCGGTCGGAGCCGGGCGGCGACCCGGAGGGCGAGCAGCGAGTCGCCGCCGAGGGCGAAGAAGTCGTCACCGCGACCGACGCGGTCCACGCCGAGCACGTCGGCCCAGGCCCGGGCGACCGCCAGTTCCCCCGGCGTGGCCGGTGGCACGAACCGCGCCGGCCCGTTGGCAGGTGGGTCGTCGCGGTCGACCGGCCGGGTGGCGCGGTCCGGCGGAACAGCGGGAGCCGCGTTGCCCAGGTCCGCCAGCAGGGCCGCGAACTCGTCGAGCAGGGTGGCGGCCGTGGCCGCGTCGAACAGGTCCGGGTCGTAGCCGAGCTGGGCCGTCAGCGGCTCGGTGTCGTGGACGACGAGGTGCAGCGGGTAGTTCGTGTTCTCCACCGCCTGGACGTCGACCGCCGCGACGTCGTGGTCCAGCGGGTAGTTCTCGACCACCACGACGCTGTCGAACAGCGGTGTCCCGGCCGGCAGCCCGGCCCACCGCCGGATGTCGGTCAGCGCGGCGTGGTCGGCCGGCCGCCCCTCGGCCTGCAGCCGGGCCAGCCAGCCCGGCACGTCTTCGGTTTCCACCCGCACCCGCACCGGCACGGTGTTGACCAGCATCCCGACCACGGTGTCCGCGCCGGGCAGGTCCGGGGTCCGCCCGGACACCACCAGGCCGAAGCACACGTCACGCGTGCCGCCGTGCCGGGCCAGCAGCAACGCCCACGCGCCCTGCGCCACCGTGCCGAGCGTGAGCCGGTTGCGCCGGGCGAACCCCCGCACGCCGGCGGGCAGCCCGGTCACGTGGACGGCCGAGGAGCACGACAGGTGCGCGCGGTCCGGCGGCCGGTCGTAGGGCAGCGCGGTCGGCCCGCGGAACCCGTCGAACAGCGCCCGCCAGCGCTCCTCACTCGGGTCCTGGCGCAGCACCCGCGCCACGTGGTCGCGGAACGGCCGGCGCGACCGCGGCCCGCCCAGCACCTCCGACAGCACCTGGAACGCGCTCCAGCCGTCCAGCAGGAGGTGGTGGAACGTCCACAGCAGACGGATCTCGCGGTCGCCGGTGCGGACGAACGCCAGGCGGGTCAACGTGTGCGCCGACAGGTCGAACCCGGCCGCCCGGTCCTCGGCCAGCAACCGCCGCCACCGCTCGTCGTCCGCCGCGCCGCGCCAGTCGTGGTGGGTGATCGGCAGGTCGACCGACCGCCGCACCACCTGCACCGGCTCGCGCACCTCCGCCCACACCACGGACGTGCGCAGGGCGGGGTTCGCGTCGACCACCCGCCGCCACGCCCGGGCCAGGCCGTCCGGGTCGGCGTCGGTGAGGGTCAGGTGCAGTTGCTCCACGTAGGCGTCGGGCCGGGAGAGGCTGTGGAACAGCATCCCGCCCTGCGCGGGCGTGAGCGGGTAGACGTCCTCGACCGACCGGCCGTCACCCGCGATCACGTCCAGCTCGTCCTGCGTCAGCCGGGCCAACGGGAAGTCCGACGGCGTGACGCCGCCCGCGCCCGGTCCGGCGCAGTGCGCGGTGATCTCCCGCAACGCGGCCAGCACGTCCTCGGCGATCCGCTCGACCACAGGGGTCGGGTGGGCCTCCGGCGCGTGCACCCACTCGACCTCCAGCTCGCCGCCGGCCGTGACGGCGGCCGTGACGTCCAGGCGTGGCGCGGTCGTCGGCGGCTTGGCCAACCGGATGCCGCCCGGCACGCGGGTGAACACGGCGTCGTAGCGCCCGAGGTAGTTCACCCGAGCCAACGGCCGGTGCCCGGCCGGGTGGCTGGTCGTCAGCCACCGCAGCACACTGTGGCTGAGCGCGTGCCGGTGCGCGGTGCGCAGTTGCTCCTTCACGGTCTTGACCGCCGTGCCCCAGTCGGCGTCGGGCAGCTCGGCGGTGAACGGGAACAGCGTGGTGAACCAGCCGACCGTGCGGGACAGGTCGACCCCGGCGAACACCTCCTCCCGCCCGTGGCCCTCCAGCTCCAGCGGCACGCGCGCCTGCCCGCTCCACCGGCCCAGCACCCGGCCGACCGCGGCGACCAGCACGTCCTCCGCGCCGGCGCGGTAGGCGGTGGCCGCGCCGCGCAGCAACGCGGCCGTCTCCTCGGCGGACAGCCTCACGGTGACGGCGTGCTCGGGCAACTCGGTCTCGTCCGGCTCCGCCGCCACCGCGCGGTCCGCGGATTCCGGCCGATCCGCCGGCACGGCCACATCCCGCCCCGACGCCGCGGCGACCCCGCGATCCCCGTACCGCAAGTCGGCCGACCGCCCGGCCTCCACGGGCTCGACCAGCCCTGCCGTGGCGGCGACGGCACGTTCCCAGTACGCCAGGTGCTCGGCGAACCGCCCGGCCTCGGCGTGCAACCGGCGCGCCCACTCCCGGAACGACGTGGTCCGCGGTCCGAGGTCGACGGGCCGGCCGGCGGCGGCCTGGTCGTAGCCGGTGGCCAGGTCCTCCAGCAGGATCCGCCACGACACGCCGTCCACGACGAGGTGGTGCGCGAGCAGCACCAGCCGCGAGGCGTCGGTCGACAGGACGGCCCGGAACAGCGGGCCCGTGGCCAGCGGGGCACGCCACTCGGCCGGCACGAGCGGCCCGGTGGTGAGGACCTCACCCGACTCTTCCGGCACGTGCTGCCGCCACTGCCCGTCGACCCGTTCGAACCGGGCGCGCAGCAGGTCGTGCCGGACCGGGAGCGCCTCGACCGCGGCCCGCAGCGCGGCCACGTCCACGTCGGGTTCCAGCTCCACCTCGAGCCACTGCGCGAAGTGCGCCGGGTCGGCCGAGGTGGCCAGGAACCAGTGCTGGACCGGGGTCAACGGCACCGGGCCGGTCGCGGGCTCCCGTTCGGCGGACGGGGGCCGGGCGGTGGTGGCGTGTGCCGCGACGCCGCTGAGCGTCTGGTGCAGGAACACGTCCCGGGGCGTCACCGACACCCCCAGTTCACGGGCTCGCGACACCACCTGGATGCTGAGGATGGAGTCGCCGCCGAGGGCGAAGAAGTTGTCGTCCGCGCCGACCCGCTCCACGCCCAGCACCTCCGCCCAGACGCGGGCCAGCACCTCCTCGTGCGGCCCGCTCGGCGGCACGTGGGCGCGGTCGGACCGGGCGCGGGGCGGCGGCAGGGCCCTGCGGTCGACCTTGCCGTTGACCATGAGCGGCAGCGCGGGCAGCGGCACGATCACGGCGGGCACCAGGTGGGCGGGCACCCGGTCGGCCAGGAACCGGCGCAGTTCGTCGGCCCCGGCGCCCGCGACCACGTAGGCGACGAGTTGCCTGTGGCCGGGCACGTGCTCGTGCGGCACGACGACCACCTCGGTGACCTCGGGGTGGCGGCGCAGCGCCGCCTCCACCTCGCCCGGCTCCACCCGGAACCCGCGGATCTTGACCTGGTCGTCCGTGCGGCCGAGGAACTCCAGCAGTCCGTCGGCGGTCCAGCGCACCAGATCGCCCGTGCGGTAGAGCCGGTCACCGTGCCCGAACGGATCCGCGACGAACCGGGACGCGGTCAGCCCGGGGTGGTCGAGGTAGCCGCGGGCCAGCCCGGTGCCGCCGATGTGCAGCTCACCGGGCACGCCGACCGGCACCGGGTCCAGGTTCTCGTCCAGCACGTAGCACCGCGTGCCGGTGACCGGCCGCCCGATCGGCAGGGACGCGGCGCCGAGGTCGATCGGCCGCACGACGTGCGCCGAAGCGAACGTGGTGCCTTCGGTGGGGCCGTAGCCGTCCACGATCCGCAGGTCCGGCACGTGCCGCAGCACCGCGGCGCAGTGGCCCGGCGAGATCACGTCACCGCCGCTGCCCAGGTGGCGCAGCCCGGCGAACGCGGTCGGGTCGGCCGCGGCGACCTCGTGGAACAGTCCCGCGGTCAGCCACTGGACGGTCACGCCGTGCGCGGCGGTGAACGCGCGCAGGTCGTCGGGCGACAGCAGCGTCCCCGAGGACACCGCCAGCCGGGCTCCGGACAGCAGCGCCGCCCAGATCTCGAACGTCGAGGCGTCGAACGACAGCGTGGAGCACTGCGCCACCACGTCGTGCGGGCCGATCGGGAACGGGTCGCCCTCGGCGAGCCGGGCCACCGACCGGTGCTCGACCAGCACGCCCTTCGGACGTCCGGTGGAGCCGGAGGTGAACATCACGTACGCGGCGTTGCGCGGCCGGACCACGACCGGCGGTGCCTGGTCGGGCAGCCGGTCGTCCGGCGTCGGGTCCACGACGTCGATCCCGGCGGGCAGCCGTTCCCGTGCGCCGGCGGGCGCGAGCACCAGGCGTGCGCCGGAGTCGGTGATCATGTCGGCGAGCCGACCGACCGGGTAGCCGGGGTCCAGCGGCACGAACGCGGCGCCGGCCTTGAGGATGCCCAGCAGCGCGACGATGGCGGGCAGGCCGCGCGGCGCGCACAGGCCGACGCGGTCTTCCGAGCGCACGCCCCGGGCCAGCAGCCCGTGGGCGAGCCGGTTGGCCGCCCCGTCCAACTCCCGGTAGGTCAACGACCTCCCGTCGCAGGTCACCGCGACCGCGTCCGGGCGTTCGGCGACGTGGTCGGCGAACCGGCCGGTGATCGTGCGGTCCGGGCTCGGCGCCCCCGAGGTCCAGTCGTGCAGGACCTGGCGCCGTTCGCCGGGCGTGAGCAGGCGCAGCCGGGACAGCGGCCGGTGCGGGTCGGCGGTGATGTGGTCGAGCAGCACCAGGAAGCGGTCCACCAGCCGGGTGACGGTGGTGTCGTCGAACAGGTCGGTGCTGTACTCGACGACCAGGTGCAGGCCGCTGTCGTCGCGGGTGAACTCCAGGGTCAGGTCGAACACGGCGGCTTGGCGCGGTGGGTCGAACTCCACCACCTCCAGGCCGGCCAGCTCGGGTGGCGCGGCCGGCGCGTTCTGCAGCGCCACCACCACGTTCACCAGCGGTGAGCGGCCGGCGTCACGTTCGGGTTGCAGCAGTTCGACCAGGCGGTGGAACGGGACGTCGTCGTGGTCGAGCGCGTCGCGGACGGTGTCCTTGACGCGGCGCAGGAAGTCCACGAAGGACAGTCCGGGGTCGACCTGCGACCGGATCACCACGGTGTTGACGAAGAACCCGACCAGACCCGCCAGGTCGGGGTGGTCGCGGCCGGAGGTCACCGTGCCGACGGCGATGTCGCGTTGACCGCTCACCCGCGCCAGGAACGCCTGCGTGGCCGCCATGAGCGTGGTGAACAGCGTCGCGCCGTGGCCGCGGCCCAGCTCCACCAGGCCCTCGGCGACCTCGGGCGGCACGGTGCGGCGGTGGGTCGAGCCGGCCGCGGTGCGCACCGCGGGACGCGGCCGGTCCACGGGCAGGTCCAGCACCGCCATGCCGGCCAGCCGCCGTTCCCAGTGCACGAGGTGCGCGTCCAGCGCCGCACCGGTGAGGCGGGAGCGTTGGCGGCGCGCGAAGTCCGTGTAGCGCAGGGGCAGCGGCGCGAGGTCGGGCTCCTGCCCGCGCACGGCGGCGGAGTAGCACAGGCCCAGCTCCTGCGCGAGCACGCCCATCGACCAACCGTCGGTCACGATGTGGTGCAGGCACAGCACGAGCAGGTGCTCGCCGTCCTCGTCCGCCGCCAGCAGCGCCGCGCGCAGCAGCGGCCCGGTGCGCAGGTCGAACGGCCGGGCCACGAAGTCGGCCAACCCGGCCTGCGTCCCCGACTCCACCCGCACCTCGTGGGGCGGCACCACCACCTGCGTGCCGCGGCCGTCGACGGTGTGGAAGGTGGTGCGCAACTGCTCGTGCCGGGCGACGAGCCGGGTCAGGGCCACGCCCAACGCGTCCGGGTCCGGCTCGCCGCGCAGCCGGAACCCGGCCGTGGTCGTGTACTCGGTGCCACCGGGCGCGAACTCGTCGAGGAACCACAGGCGTTCCTGGGCGTAGGACAGGGGTGCCGCGGTCTCCGGCGGCGTGGTGTCCACGCCGGGTCGGGGGCGCTGGTCGGACGACAGCGCCGCGGCCAGCGCCTCGACCGTGCGCAACGCGAACACCTGCCGCGCGGGCAGGTTCCGGTCCAGCGCGGCGACGACCCGCATGGCCAGGATCGAGTCACCGCCCAGCGCCACGAAGTCGTCGTCCGCGCCGACCCGCTCGACGCCGAGCACGTCGCGCCACACGGCGGCGACCCGTTCCTCGGCGGGGGTCCGCGGTGGCGTCACGGGGCCGGTGGGCCGTGGCCGCGGCAGGTTGCGCCGGTCGAGCTTGCCGTTGGCGGTCAGCGGGAGCGCGGCCAGCGGCACCACCAGCGACGGCACCGCCGGGGCGGGCAGGAGGTCGGCGAGGTAGGACCGCAGCACGTCCGGCGGCCGGTCGGCCACGACGTAGGCGACGAGCCGGTCGTCCCGCAGGACCACGGCCGCGGCGGACACGTCGGGGTGCCGCAGCAGCGTCGCCTCGACCTCGCCCGGGTCGACCCGGGCGCCGCGCACCTTCACGTGCCCGCCGACGCGGCCCAGGTGGTCCAGCAGGCCGTCCGGGCGGCGGCGCACGAGGTCGCCGGTGCGGTACATCCGGCTGCCGGGCGGGCCGTGCGGGTCGGCGACGAACGACGCTGCGGTCAGGCCCGGCCGGCCGAGGTAGCCGCGGGCCACGCCGGGACCGGCCAGGTACAGCTCGCCCTCGTCGGCCGGCCGCAGGTCGGCGTCCAGCACGTGCGCACGGGCGCCCGCGATCGGGTGTCCCAGCACCGCCTGGTCGACCTCGGTCACCGGGCACAGCAGGCTCTCCACCGCGACCTCGGTGGTGCCGTAGGCGTTGTGCGCGGCGACACCGGCCGCGACCAGGCGCGCGCACAGGTCCGGGTCGACCGGCTCTCCCCCCGTGACCACGACCCGCGGTCGGTGCCCGCCTTCGAGCAGCCCGGCGCGCAGGAGCTCGCGCAGCCGTGACGGCGTCTCGTCCAGCACGTCGATGCCGGCGGCGACCACGTGGTCGACCAGCGTCCTCGGGTCGGCGAGCGCGTCGTCGTCGATCACGTGCAGCTCGTGGCCGGCCAGCATCCACAGCACCGGCAGCCACATCGCGTCGAAGCCGAACCCGGCGGTGTGGGCGACCTTGAGCGGCGACACCGAGGCGAACAGGCCGCGGCTGTGGTGCGCGTGCAGGGCGAGCAGGCCGCGGTGGGTGGCCAGCACGCCGTTCGGGCGGCCGGTGGAGCCGGAGGTGTGCAGGACGTAGGCGAGGTGGTCGGGCGTGAGCCGGGGCGGGGGCGCGCTGCTCGGCGGGTGGTCGTCCTCGAGGAAGACGGTGGGGACGCCGGGCAGCCGGTGCGCGAACCGCTGCCGGGTGAGCACGAGCGCCGGGCGGGCGTCGATGACCAGCTCGGCCAGGCGCGCGTCGGGCAGGTCCACGGCCAGCGGCACGACCGCGCCGCCCGCCCGCAGGATCGCGAGCAGCGCCACCACCGCGTCCACGCCGCGTTCGACGAGCAGGCCGACCGGGTCCTCCGGCCGCACGCCGCGCGCGAGCAGCCCACCTGTCACCGCGTCCACCCCGGCGGCCAGTTCCCGGAAGGTCAGCCGCTGCGCGCCGCACACCACCGAGATCCGGTCCGGCTCGGCGGCGACGCGGGCCGCGAACAGGTCGTGCACGCTTCCCACCGACAAGTGCTCGACACCCATGCGCAATTCCGCCAGTCGACTCCGGATATCGCCATCGAACGCATCAACCGGAGCACCGACGTTTCCAGTGCCATCCGACCGGGGCAACCGCCGATTGGCGGCATACCATTCGGGGAACCGAACCCGCGCTTCGGATGTTGAATACCGAACCGATGGTCGCCACAGTTGCCCGACCGTGTTACGTTGCCTTGGACTTCACCGGAGGAGGTCATGTGGCCAGCGACTTCGGCGTGGACGACGACCTCGGCCCGATCGTCGAGCGCATACGCGCGTTCTTCGCCTCGGCACTGCCGGAAAGCCCGTTGGAACCGGACCAGGACTATTTCGCGCTCGGTCTGGTGAACTCGCTGCTCGCCCTCGAACTGGTGAGCTACGTGGAAAAGAGTTTCACCATCCGGGTGGACGTCGAGGATCTCGACCTGGACAACTTCCGGACCATGAACCGAATAGCCGCGTTCGTCGGCGGCAAACTCGCCGCGGCCCGGTGAGCGGTGGACCACGTCACTCTCGCGGAGTCGGTGCGCGCGGACGCGGCCGAGTGGGACCGGGCGGGCGGCGTGCCCACCGAGGTCGTGCGGGCGGTGGCGGAAGCCGGGTTCCCGGCCGCCGACGTGCCCACCCGGGTGGTCGCCGAGCACGCCGTGCGGCTGCACGGCGCGGCGGGGATCGCGCCGGACAGCGCGGTGGGCCGGTTCCACCGGGACGCTGCGGTCATGGGGATCGTCGAAGGCGCCGACGAGGTGGCCGAGCAGCACCTGGGCGGCAATGCGTTGCGGGGTGGGTCGTGACGGCGGTGAAGTGCCTGGTCTGGGACTTGGACGACACGTTGTGGGACGGCGTGGTGCTCGAAGGTGACCGCCCCGTGCCGCGTCCGGAGGCGGTGGCGGCGCTCAAGGCGTTGGACGAGCGGGGGATCCTGCACGCGGTGGCCAGTCGCGGCGACCACGAGGTGGCGTTGGCCCACCTGGCCGAGCACGGCCTGGACCGGATGTTCTGCGCCGTGGAGGTCGGCTGGGGTCCGAAGTCCGAGGCGGTGCGGCGGATCGCGCAAGGGCTCAACATCGGGCTGGACACCATCGCGTTCACCGACAACGACGTGGTGGAACGGGCGGAGGTCGCCGCGGCACTGCCGCAAGTGCGCTGCTACCCGGCCGAACAGGTGGGGTCACTGGCGTCGCTGTCGGAGTTCCGGACCGGGACGGTGACGGCGGAGTCGCGTCGGCGGCGCGAGTCCTACCTGACCGAGCGGGAGCGCGCGGAGGCCGAGCAGCGGTTCGACGGGTCGGCGGCGCAGTTCCTGGCCTCGCTCGACCTGGAGCTGACCGTCGTGCCCGCCACCGAGGCCGACCTGGACCGCGCGCGGGAGCTGACCGTGCGGACCCACCAGCTCAACACCACGGGGATCACCTACGACCTGGACGAACTGCGGGCGTTGTGCGCGTCGTCGGAGCACGACGTGCTCGTGGCACGGCTGCGGGACCGGTTCGGCGACTACGGCACGATCGGGCTCGCGGTCGTGGCGCACGTCGGCGGCGACGCGGTGCTGGAACTGCTGCTCATGTCGTGCCGGGTGATGTCGCGCGGTGTGGGCTCGGCGCTGCTGGGCGACATCGTGCGCGACGCCGTGGAGCGGGGACGGCGGCCGGTGGCGCGCTTCCTGCGCACGCCGGTCAACCAGGTGATGCTGGTGACGCTGCGGTTCGCCGGGTTCGAGGTGGTGGAGCGGGACGGCGACCGGATGCTGCTGGCGCGGACCTCGCCCGAGCCGCTGCCCGATCCCGCGCACGTGCGGCTGGTCGACGGGAGGCGGCGGTGAAGGTCGGTGTGGTCGGCGCCGGGGTGATGGGCACCGGTGTGGCGCAGTGCTTCGCCGCGGCCGGGCACGAGGTGGTCGTGGTCGACCCGGACCCGGCGGCACTGGCCGCCGGGCCGGACCGGGTGCGCGACGGCCTGCGGCTCCAGGTGCTGCTCGGACCGGCGCCGGCCGATCCGGCCGGAGTGCCGGACAGGGTGGGCTGGACCGCCGACCTCGACGCGCTCGCCGGGAGCGGGTTCGTCGTGGAGTGCGGCCCGGAGCGGATCGCGGTGAAGGAGGAGCTGTTCGCGGCGCTGGACCGCCTGTGCGGGCCGGACACCGTGCTGGCGTCGTGCACGTCGGCGATCCCGGTCGACGTGCTGGCGGCCGTCACCACCCGACCGGACCGCGTGCTGGCCACCCACTTCATGAACCCGGCGCCGCTGAAGGAGGCCGTCGAGGTCGTGCGCGGCCCGAAGACCTCGGACGCGGCGATGGCGCGCACGGCCGAGGTGCTGTCGTCGCTGGGCAAGAAGGCGATCGTGGTGGCGGACGCGCCGGGGTTCGTGACCAACCGGGTGCTGATGCTGGCCATCAACGAGGCGGTGAAGGTGGTGGCGGAGGGCACCGCCCCCGCGGCCACCGTGGACGAGGTCTTCGTATCCTGCTTCGGCCACCAGATGGGTCCCCTGCGCACCGCCGACCTCATCGGCCTGGACACCATCCGGGACACCCTGCTGGTGCTGCGCGAGCTGTTGGACGACCCGGTTTACACCCCGTGCCCCTTGCTGACGGAAATGGTCGAGTCCGGTCGGCTGGGCAAGAAGTCGGGCCGGGGCTTCCACGCCTGGCGGTTCTGAGCAGGTCAGGGCGTGAAGCGGCAGCCGGGCCGCACGTGTACGGCCTTCGCGAATGGCGTTGGCCTGGGCGTGGACGGTCTCCAGCGTCGAGTCCTGTCCGGCCTGGTACACCGTGGAGGTCAGCAGTCCCCACGGCTCGGCGGACTTCCGCTTGCGCAGGTTGCGATCCGCCGTCTGACTGGTGAGGTCGCGTGTTCGACTGTCGCGAGTTCTCCAGGAAGTTCACGATCCGCAGTCGCCGACCGCTCGCCTCCCTTCTCGACGAGGGTTACGCTGCCGGTCGGAGTTCGCGGCGGGGCGGGTGCCGCCGGCCGGGGTCGCCTGACCGCGATCCGGCACGGCGGGATCGGGCAGTGTGGACGGCATGAGCGACGATCACGACATCATCGCCCGGCTGGAACGGGTCGAGGCCGAGTTGGCGCTGCGCAGGCTGGTGTCCGAGTACTGCGTGGCCGCTGACCACCGCGACCTGGAGCTGTGGCGCGCGGTGTGGACGCCGGACGCGGTGTGGGCGACCGGCTCCGCACCAGAGCGCGTCTTCAGCGGCACGGACGCCATCTGCGCGGCGGTCCAGTGGCAGTGGCGGGCGTACCCGGTCATGCAGCACGGCACGGTCAACCACGTGGTCGACCTCGACGGCGCGGCGGAGGGCACCGCGACCGGCCGCAGCGACGTGATCGTGCACGTCCGACTGGCCGACGGCACGTGGGTGACCGGCGGCGGAACGTACCTCGACCAGTACCGCCGACACGACGGCCGGTGGCGGATCGCCCGGCGGACCGTGCACCGGCCGTTCGAGGTGGGCCCGCTGCCGAGCTGGGTGCCCGAGCCGCCGGCCGACTAGCTGTTGCGGGTCATGACGTTGGTGACGGCTGGTAGGGCCTGAGACGAGGGACGGGTCTTTCGGCGGCAGGATGAGAAGTGCGACCAACACATCCGCCGAGCAGAAAGACCCGTCCGTGCTCCACCGTAACGCCCCGCTGTCCGTCGAAGGCCGCCACCGCCTCGTCCAACGCTGCCGCACGCGCCCCATCGCTACGTCGCGGCCGAGGTCGTGGTCCTCATCGAGCGGCTGCGGCGGGACCGCAAGTGGTCGGGCCGCCGCATCGCCGTGGAACTCGCCGCCGAGGGCACGGTCGTGTCGGTGCGTACGGTCGGCCGGCACCTGGCCGACCTCGGCCTGAACCGCCGCAGCTTCCTCGACCCCACCGGCCAGGGCCGCGACCAGCGCGAGCAGGAGCATGACCGGGACCTGGACCACCAGGAACAGCAGCACGCGCCCGAAAGCCGACCAGAACTCGTCGTCGCCGAGGGCGGCGACGTAGTTGCGTGAGGTTCGGGTCGCTGGTGAGCGCTCGGTGTGCCGGTCCTCGCTTCGGCACCGGGCACGGCACAAGCCGGGAATCCGGCCGGGTGGACCAGTTCCACCCGGCCGGATCGTCCCGGCGACCCTGGGCGGTGATACGACGAACGCCGGTAGCCGGGGTCACGAGCCGGAAGCACGATTTCGTTCGCTGTCTGCTCGGTCAGCGCAGGTAGCCGACCAGGGGCAGGTTGCGTTCGCGGACTCCCTGGACGACCAGTTCCGCCATCTTCCCGGCGCCGTACTCGGAGAAGTGGGTGTTGTCGGTGACCCCGTCCACGGACTGGCGGAGGAAGAGCTGGGCGGAGTCGGTCGGGCCCAGTGATTCCACGAGCGCTTCGCTCTTGGCGGTCAGGTCGATCACCGGGACGTTGAGCGCGGAGCCGAGGTTGCGCATCTCGGCCGGAAGGTTGACGCCGACGCCGTTGACGTGCAGGGCGGTGGAGTTGAGCTGGTTCCCGCTGAACTGCCGTCGTACCGGTGGGGTGACGAGGACGGGCACGCCGCCTTTCTCCCGCACCTGGTTGACCATCGAGGTGAGGTTGCTCCGGAAGGCGGATGCCGACGTGGACTTGTCGTTGTGCCCGAACTGGATCAGGACCAGGTCATTGAGCTTGATCAGCGGTTTCACCGTCGGGAACAGGGCCGAGTTGTTGAGGAAGCTGCCCGAGCTCTCGCCGGAGTCGCCGTAGTTGGCGATGACGGCACCGGCGGACACGTGTGTGGGCAGGAGCTGCCCCCAACCGGTGTACGGGGCGGTGAACTGGTCGCACGTGGTGGAGTCACCGGCCAGGTACACGGCCAGCGGGGCGGTCGCGGGCTGGACGGTCAGGCCGGACAGCCTCGGCGCCGTGCCGGCGAAGGTGATGGTCAACCCCGGGGTGCCCGTGCCGCCCTGGCCGGTCGGCTGGCCCTCGGGCTGTCGCACGTTGATCGTGAAGACCTGCTTGGTGACCGTGCCGGCCGCGGTGTCGACCGCGGGCAGGATGCGCCGTCGGGCTTCCACCGACATCGAGGTGTTGCCCGCTGCGGCGCGGTCGCCGATCCACGCGGTGACCGTGTAGTTGCCGGGGGAGACGGTGAAGTGGCACTTGATCGGCGAGGTGCCGGTGCACTCCGCAGGGCGTCCGGGCGGTGAGCCGTCAGCTGCTTCCAGCTCGACGTGGTCAACGTTGGGCAGACCGCCGCCGCCGGTCGGGTTGAGCCGAACGGTGTTGCTGCCCGAGTTCAACGGCACGGCGAGAGACCTGGTCGCCCAGGTCGACCAGGTGCCGGTGGGCTCGAACGACACAGCCTGGACCATGGCGCCGTTGACGACCACGTCGGTGGGACGTGCGCTGGTGCCACCGTTGGCGAACCGGACGGTGAGCGTGGCGGTCCCCGTCGCGGAGGCGTCGACGGTGAACTGGGCTGCCGCGCCGACCGCGGCACGCCCGTCGCAGAACCCGCTGCCGGAGTAGCCGCTGTGGTTGGTCCCGATGGAGCCGTCGCAGGTGGCGGGTGCGGCTTCGGCCTCGTAGCGAGTCGCCGCGGCGGAAGCGGCCGAGGGCATGACCACACCGACACCGGCCACTGCGGAGGCCAAGCCGGTGAGGAGCAGCGCGGCGCGCTGTATGACTGAGAGCACGTTGAACTCCAATGCAGGGTCGAGTCGCCGGGAGGCGTCGCGGTGCTCGGCCGGCTCCCACCGGGTAGGGCCGGCCGAGCCCCGCAACCTGGTCAGATGCTGCGGCGGGTGAAGCGCTGGTTGGGGCTGCCGGCGTTGTAGGTGTAGAGGGCGATGCGGGCGCCGTCGGCGGTGGAGTGCTCCCACACGTCCAGGGCGAGGCCGGACTCCCGGTTGACGAGGCTGACCACGTTGCTGCCGTGGTCGACCACGCGCCACTGCTGGCCGGTGGCGGTGGAGTCGGCTTGTTGGACGACGTTCGCGCCGTTGGTGGTGCCGGTGGGCTGGAGGAACAGGCCGCTGTGGCGTGCCTTGAGCCTGACGTGGCCGTCGGCGGCGGTGACGAACTCGAACTGCTGGTGGGTGCCGCTGGTAGCGGTCCGCTGGACGAGCCCCGCGCCGGCCGCGGTGGAGGCGCCGTTGATCTCGGCGGCCTTGCCGCTGTGCTGGGCGGTCAGGGTGTAGGTGCCGGGCTCGGTGGGGGTGGCGCCGAGTTGGGCTTCCCATCGGGTGTTGGAGCCGGAGGCGTCGGCGGGGAGGCGGTCGCGTGCGGCGGTGTCGCCGTACATGGTCCAGCGGGCCCAGTCGACGACGGTGCGGGGGAAGCGCTGGTCGCTCCAGAAGCTGGTGTGGCTGCCGCCGACGAAGGTGAGGAACGCCTTGGGCCAGGTGATCTCGTTGTACGCCTGCCGGGCCGAGGAGTACCCGGTGAGGGTGTCGCGGTCGCCGTGGACGAACAGGACCTTGGCCGTGATCGCGCTGGAGGGGGTGCCCTGGTCGGTGCACGACTGGGGGTTGGCGGAGATGATGCGGGGGTCGGCCCAGCGGGTCAGCAGGCCGTGGGTGGTCATACCGCCCATGGAGTGGCCGGAGACGCCGACGCCGATGTCGGTGTTGATGTGCCCGGCGAGCGGTCCGCTGGTGTTGAGGGCGAGGGTGTTGGTGATGATCTGCGAGACGTCTTTCGGGGTTTCGCCGTTGCCGACGTCGCTCGGGTTGTGGTTGAAGTGCGGTGCGGGGACGATGAACCCGGCCGAGGCGAGGGCCCGGATGATGAACAGGGAGTTCTGCGGGCTGCTGTCGTAGCCGTGGGTGAAGTTGTAGACGGGGAAGACGCCGTTGGCGGCCGGGGCGTCGGTCACGGGGTTGCCGCCCGCGGTGCCGGTGGCGGGGTAGTAGACGTAGGTGGTGCAGGGGCGGCTGCCGCGGGTCCAGTTGTACCGGCGCACGCCGACCGCGAACGGCGTGGTCGGTGCCGTGGCCAGCGAACCGACGGGGGCGGCGAGTGCCTGCCCCGCGCCGAGCAGGCCCAGGCTCAAGCCCGCCGCTCCGGCCGCGCTCATGCTGAGAAAGGTCCGCCGTTGCATGGTCATGGATGACTCCTTAGTGCAGGGATGATCGAGGACGCGCTCCTGCCGCCCGCGACGGCGGCAGGAGCGTCGAGCGCGAGGTCACGGGGTGGCGAAGCTGGGGTGGGGCGGCTGGTTGTAGGCGGTGTTCTGCCACGCCACGGCCAGCCGGTACCGGTGGTCCTGCATCAGCGAGGGGCGGCTGATGGTGGCGGGGTCGGTGGTGGAGTAGATCCGCAGTGCCCGGTTGTCGTCGGTGCGCCAGATGACCTCCTCGCGCCAGTCGCCGAGGATGTCGGCCTGGAGCACCGGGGTGGACTTGGTGCCGTTGTTGGACGCCACGCCGGAGCCGGTGAGCAGGCGGGTGTCGCCTCCGGTGCCGTACTTGGAGATCTGGGTGCCGTCGAGCAGCTCGCGCTGGACGTCGCCGTCCCACCAGATCACGAAGTTCTGCGAGCCGGGCTTGCGCGCGGTGACCTGGTTGCCGACGTGCATGGCGTCGCCGTGACCGAGGCCGGTGCTGTACATCAGCGCGCCGTTGTCGTCGATCGCCGCCGAGCCGTAGACGATCTCGTCACGGCCGTCGGCGTCGACGTCGGCGACCGACAGGTTGTGGTTGCCCTGCCCGTAGGCGCCACCGCCGCGGCCGGAGTCGTAGGTCCACCGCCGCGTCAGCTGCCCGTTGCGGAAGTCCCACGCCACGACCACGGCACGGGTGTAGTAGCCGCGGGCCATGATGATGCTCGGCCGCGAACCGTCCACGTAGGCCGTCGCGGCCAGGAACCGGTCGGCGCGGTTGCCGTAGTCGTCGCCCCAGTCCGAGACGTTGCCGCGTGGCGGCACGTAGTTCTCGGTGTCCAGGATCGCACCGTCACTGCCGCGGAACACGGTCAGGAACTCCAGGCCGGACAGCACGTAGCCGCTGGAGTTGCGGTGGTCGGCGCCGGCGTTGCCGATCACCTGGCCGGTGCCCGAGCGGGTGGCGTCGGCGGTCTTCACCACCACTTCGGCCCGGCCGTCGCCGTCGTAGTCGAACACCTGGAACTGCGTGTAGTGCGCGCCCGAGCGGATGTTGCGGCCCAGGTCGATCCGCCACAGCCGCCGGCCGTCCAGCTTGTAGGCGTCGATGATCGTGTTGCCGGTGTAACCCGACTGGGCATTGTCCTTGGCGTTGGTGGGGTTCCACTTGAGAACGATCTCGTACTGCCCGTCGCCGTCCAGGTCACCGACGCTGCCGTCGTTGGCCTCGTAGGTGAAGCTGCCCGACAGCGTCGAACCTCCCGGCGGAACCTGCAACGGGACGTCCCTCGTGCTCGCGGTGACGCCGAGCTCGTCACCGGTGTGGGCCGACATCCGCAACGACCGCTCCGCCTAAGCGGCACCCGCCTGCTCGACACCGCTCACCACCGGACGAACCGTGTAGACGGCGCTCGCCAGTGCGCCGTGGTCCTGGAAGTTCGTCCGCGTGATCGGGCTGGACGTCACCTTCAAACCGTCGCGGTAGACGTTGAACGCCGTCCCCCGGGCGTCACCGGTCAACAGTCTCCAGTTGACGAAGTTGCCGTTCCTGGTGTGGACGCTGATGAGTCCGCGGTCCAGCCTCTCGGCCTGCGGGACGTCAGGCGCGGCTCCTGCGGCCGGGTACGCCACGGCCCCGGCCACGAGAACTGATGACGTCACGACCAGCAGCGCACGTATCAACGTTGATCTGTGCATGGCAGTTTCCCGTTCGTCGGAGTTGCATCATTGCTTCCCACGGCGGCGGCGGATCGCGAGCGGCTCAGGTCGTCACGAGAAACCTGGCGTCGTCATGAGAGCCGACGGATGTCGTTGATCAAAGCGGGCGCGTCCGCCCGGGGTGCACCCGACACGTCGAGACACTGCCGGACCGTGAGTCGACTCGGGCTTCGGCTCCTCGACCGGCCAGGGTGCCGGGGCCCAGGCGTTCGATGGCATCTGTGATGCACTCCTTGTCGAGCAGGGACCGGGGGAGCTGCGGCAGCGGACAGGGACAAGGCGCTGTGAACGTGCACAGTATCTGGACTCATCACGTATGTAAACACAGCAACTTCGTTGCTATGACGGAACAACTGGGTTAGAAAACACTGTGCACGTTCCCAATACGACGCCCATTCGGACCAGTCGCAACGTGGTGAACGGTGGCATCCGTCGAATGTTCGACAGTGCGGTGCCGCGAGTCCACCCGCGTGCGATGGATCGGTCCGGGAGGTCGAATCGGTTCCAGTCCACAGTGTCCTGGCGCCTACGGGAGCCCGCGCGCGACTCGTCCCACGGATGGTTCGCCTGTAAACGTTTACTCTTCGGTAGCTTGGCGTCGATCGGGAGAGTGGAACGTCAGCATCCAGTGACTACAGGGTATCCAGCTGAAGGGGATGTTGACAGGGGAGGGCGATCCTCTAAGCTGGGGCCGCGAAGTGCAAACGTTTTAACTTTCGACTGTCTACGGCTCTGTTCGGCGCCGCGGTCCGCTGACGCCAGTACGCCCGGTGGGTCCGGGCACACCGGAAGCCGTGATCGACCCACCGGCGTCGCGGGCGGTGCCGATGGCCGCTCGGTCAGGTTGCCGCGTGGTCCGGGCCTGGCATCCGGCGGCGCGCGGACAGATCCTGCTCGCAAGGAGGCGAAGCGTGACTCTGTTGGAGAAATCGACGCTCGGCTTGTCCGTGTCAGGCCGGGGTTTCGCCTAGCCGGTCCTCCGGTCGGCCGGCTCTACGCTGCGATTCGCTCCTTACCCGCGCTGCCGAACGTTGTTGCCGGCTGCGCCACGACGGCCTGCCCGGACCGCATGTGCTCGCGCCGGCGAAGCGAACGCCGCAAAGCACGACCCCGACAGTGCACGTTCACCGCCCTGCCGCCGCGCCCCTGTTCACACTCGATCAAAGGAGATCGAATGACCGCGTACGGCACCGGCCGCCCCACCCACCCGCGGCGTGGAAGAACATGAACTACAGCCAGATGCGCGACGCGCTGCGCGGCTACGTCGACCGCTCGTTGAACGTGATGAAGTCCGCTGGCGTCACACCCGGCTGGGTGAAGATCGGCAATGGGCAGAACAGCGGCATCTGCAGGCCGGTGGGCAGCGTCAGCAACCCGGCCCAGATGACCGGACTGCTCAACGCCGCGTACGACGTGTCCAAGCAGGTCTTCGAGCACCGCCTGGGATCCGGGCACCCGCAGGCCGACCGCCGCCATGGACGGCTTCCTCAACGTCTGACCCACGGCGAGAAGCGACGGCCGCCCGCCCGTGATCGGTGAGCGGGCCTGCATCGCCGCTTCACAAGGCACCCAAGGAGACTGCGATGCGCTTCACAACCCGATGGCGGGCCCTTCACCGGGCTGTCACCGGCTCAGCCGTCCTCGCCGCGATCGCCGCGATCGTGCCCGGCACGGCCGCAGCTGCCGGCAACACCTACTACGTCGCGCCCAACGGCAGCGACAACGCTGCGGGAACCCAGGTCGCGCCCTGGGCGTCCATCGCCCGCGCGCAGGCCGTCGCGACGGCGGGTGACACGGTCTACTTCCGGGCTGGCACTTACGCCTACACCCGGGCGAACTCTGCCTGTGCCAGTCGGACGGCCCGGGTGGACGCGATCACCCTGAGCAAGAGCGGCACGTCGGGCAACCCGATCCGCTACTGGGCCTACCCGGGCGAGAAGCCGGTCTTCGACTTCTCGGCCGTGCGGGACGACTGCCGGATCAAGGGCTTCAACGTCACCGGCAGCCACCTCCACCTCAAAGGGCTGGAAGTCACCGGCGTGCCGCAGAACAACAGTCTCAACGCCGAGTCCTGGGGGATCTGGGTCTCCGGTAGCAACAACACCTTCGAGCTGGTCGACACCCACCACCACATGGGAACCGGCCTGTTCATCAACGGTGGCGGCGGCAACCTCGTGCTCAACACGGATTCGCACGACAACTACGACCTGCGCAGCTCGGACGGGCCCGGCGAGAACGCCGACGGGTTCGGCGCGCACTACACGCCCGCGGGGCGGCCCGCGAACGTGTTCCGGGGTTCCCGTGCGTGGTGGAACGCCGATGACGGTTACGACCTCATCTCCACCTACTCGCCCGTGATCATCGAGAACTCGTGGTCCTGGCGCAACGGGTACGTGCCGGGGACGACGACACCCTCCGGCAACGGAGCGGGCTTCAAGGTCGGTGGCTTCGGCGCCGAGTACGACGCCGGCGCGGTGAAGCACACCGTCCGGTTCTCGGTTGCGCTGCTCAACAAAGCGGCGGGTTTCTACTCCAATCACCACCCGGTGGCCAACGACTACATCAACAACACCGGCTACGGGAACCACCCCAACTTCGACATGCGCGGAATCACCTCGAGCGGCGCCTCCGTCGGCCGGGGAAACCTGCGCAACAACATCGCCTACAACGGCACCGCCACGGCGAACATGACCGGCACGAGCGCCTCGCACAACTCCTGGAACCTGGGCCTGCCCCTGTCCGACGCGCAGTTCCAGAGCGTGGCGACATCCGGCTGGGACGCTCCGCGCCAGTCCGACGGCAGCCTGCCCGCCCTGCCACACCTCCGGCTTGCAGCCAACAGCACCCTGATCGACAAGGGCACCAACGTCGGCCTGCCCTACCAGGGAGCGGCACCGGACCTCGGCGCTTTCGAGCGGCTCGGCAGCGCCCCACCGCCGTCCCGCTACGAGGCGGAGGCCGCGCCGGCGGTGTGCCAGGGCACCATCGATGCCAACCAGTCCGGCTTCTCCGGCACCGGATTCTGCAACGGCAGCGCCGCGATAGGCGCCTACGCCCAGTTCACCGTGGACGCAGCGACCGCCGGCACGGCAACGCTCGGCATCCGCTTCGCCAACGGCAGCAGCGGCGGCACCGCCCGACCGGCGAACCTCGTCGTCAACGGGTCGACGGTGGCCACGGTCTCGTTCGAGTCCACCGGCAGCTGGACGGCTTGGACCACCAAGACCGTCACCGCCTCCCTGACCGCCGGCGGCAACACCGTCCGGCTGGACCCGACCACGGCGGACGGCCTGCCCAACATCGATCACCTCACCCTGTGAAAGGCACCGAGATGACCAGAACACCTCCTACGCCCGTAAAACGGCGCGTCCTGGCCGCCGCCGTACTGCTGTTCGCGTCGGTGCTGACACCGCAGTCGGTGACGGCCGCGGCGCAGCCCGTCACCGAAGCCGCCCCGGTCACTGCGGTCCACCCGGCCGCCCAGGACGCTCCGGGCATCGAGGACGCGGCGGACGATCCCCACGGCCTCAAGAAGACGGTCGCCGACTACCGGACGCGCATCCCGACCAAGTACACCACCGACTCGTGGAAGCCCTTCGCCAAGGCGCTGACCACGGCGGACGACGTCGCCAAGAACCCCTCGGCGAACGCAACGGAAGCCGCCGCGGCGAAGACGGCCCTGGTCACCGCAGCCGGCGACCTGGAGGCCGCGGATGAGGGCACGTTCCAGACCATCACCAACAACACCTTCTGGAACGACACCGGCGGCAACCCCATCTACTCGCAAGGCGGCGGGGTCTTCAAGTTCGGCGACACGTACTACTGGTACGGCGTGCACTACCGCGGCGCGGAGAGCTACCGGGCCAACCCGACGCGCAAGTACGACGGCGAAGTCTCGTTCGTGTCGATCCCGGTGTACTCGTCCAGGGACCTTGTGAACTGGAAGTTCGAGAACCGGGTCGCTACCCGCTCGACCGCGATCCACAACGGCAACACCATGGCTTCGACCGGGTGGGTCGGACGGCTCGGGGTCGCGTACAACGAGAACACCGGCAAGTACGTCCTCGCCACCCAGGCCTACGTCGGAGGCGCGCACGGGGTGCTGCTCCTCCAGGGCAACACCCCCACCAGCAACTTCACCTACGGCTACTTCCAGGGCCAGGTCGTCAACTCGCCGACGACCGGCACCGGCGACCAGACCGTCTTCACCGACGAGGACGGCAAGGACTACCTGATCTTCTCCAACCGCGAAGGACGTTCCCGCGGCTTCGTCAGCAAGTTCCGCGAGTCCGACTCGCTGCGGATCGAGCCGGGCGTGCAGATCCGCAGCGGCTCCGGCCGCGAGGGCAACGCCATGTTCAAACTCGACGGCAGGTACTACCACGCCGCCTCGGACCTGCACGGCTGGAACACCTCGGTCAACTACGTCAACGAGTCGACCAGCAGCAACATCCAGGGCACCTACAGCAGCGAGTACGTCCTCGCCGGCACCGAGATGGATTACAGCCACGTGACCCAGACCGGGTTCTTCGTCACCGTGAAGGGCACCAAGCAGAACACGGTGATCTACGCGGGCGACCGCTGGGCCGACTTCGCCTGGAACGGCATCGGCTACAACCAGTGGGTACCGATCACCAAGACCGGCGCACGGCCCCAGTTCCACTCGGTCAGCCAGTGGCAGTTCAACGTCACCACCGGCGAGTGGCGGGTCGGCCCGGACAACAACTACATCCTCAACCCCGACATCCAGGCCGACCGCATCATCGTCTCCAGCGTACGGGGATGGCGGAACCTCGGCGGTTCGGTGACCAACGTCAACGGTGGTGTGAACGGGTCTCGCTTCGCCCTCCAGGTGAGCAACAGCGGCGGCGTTGAGCAGCGGATCGAATCGGTGCCCGCAGGCACCTACACCCTGTCCTCGCACGCTCGGGGCAGTGCCGGACAGGTCGTGATCACCGGTGCCAACGGCAGCCAACGCACCCTCAGCCTCCCGTCATCGAGCGGCTGGGCCAAGCGCGAGCTCACCGGCATCACGCTACCCAGCGGAGCCGCCACCGTCACCGTGCGGGCGTCAGGTTCGGGCGGCGTCATCGTCGACCAACTCTCGCTCGTCAGGACCGAAGGAGGCACACCGACAGGGCAGCGCTACGAAGCGGAGACGGCACCGGCCGTGTGCCAGGGCACGATCGACTCCAACCAGGCCGGCTTCACCGGCACCGGATTCTGCAACGGCACCGCGGCAGTCGGGGCGTATGCCCAGTTCACCGTCGACGCGGCGCAGGCAGGCCCGGCGGCGCTGGCGGTCCGATTCGCCAACGGCAGCAGCAGCGGCGCCGCGCGACCCGCGAACCTCGTCGTCAACGGGTCCACGATCGGCACGGTCTCGTTCGAGGCCACCGGCGCGTGGACGACCTGGTCCACCAAGTCCTTCACCGCCCCGCTGAACGCGGGCAGCAACACCATCCGCCTCGAACCCACCGCGACCGAGGGTCTGCCCAACGTCGACCACCTCGACGTCGGAGTCGTGACCGGCTGACCATCCACCGAGCAGGGCGCGGGCATCCGGGGCGACCGGGTGCCCGCGTCGGGGCGTGCACCGGGTCGACCGCTTCCCGTTGGATCTCCCGCCCGGGCGGGCGGAAGAAATCACGTTGTGAACACCGTCAGGAGAAGGACATGAGCAACATACGCCTGATCCGCGTCTTCGCGGGTCTGACGACGCTGGCCACTCTGGTGTCCGCGGGCCTGGCCGCGGGGACCGCGCCGGCCGGCGCGATCTTCGGCACCGCGAACATCAAGCCGATCGAGAGCAACATCGCCACCAAGCCGTGGTCCTCGGCGACGGCGGGCAGCGGCTCGTCGACCGCCCGACTGGCCATCGACGGCGACCCGGCGACAGCATGGCAGCCCGATGGTCCCGGGCAGTGGCTCACCGTCGACCTCGGCGGCACCTACGACAACCTGCGCAAGGTCAAGGTCGTGTTCCCCGAGCGCGGCGCGGTCCACCGGTACGTCGTAGAGGCCTCCACCGACGGAAACCTGTGGAAGTCGATCGCCGACAGGTCCGGCAACCAGGCCGCTTCCCGGGGTGAGGTGCACCTGTTCACCCGACCGGCGACGCGCTTCATCCGACTGACGTTCACCGGTGCGCGCGCCGGTGTCAGCGAGCTCCAGGTCTTCAACTACCTGCGCGACGACCTCGTCCTCGGTGCTGACCTGTCCTGGGTGGACGACCACCAGTCCCGGCAGTACTGGGTCAACCCGCTGTCCTCCAACAAGGGTGCCGGACCGCACCAGCTGGACGTGGTCAAGGACCGTGGCATGCAGTACGCGCGGCTACGGGTGTTCAACGAACCGCGTGACGAGAGCACCGGTCGACTGACGGCGCTGCCGCGCCAGGGTCCGCAGCGCACGTTGACCTCCGCGCAGTGGATCAAGCAGCGGAACATGGGCCTGGGCATCGACTACCACTACGCGGACTCATGGGCGGACCCGAGCAAGCAACCGAAGCCGCGCGCCTGGGCAGGGCTGGAGTTCCCTGCCCTGAACCGGGCGCTGTACGACTTCACCGCCAACCACCTGCGCCAGCTGATCCGGCAGGGCACCACACCCGACAAGGTCGCCATCGGGAACGAGATCATCAACGGCTTCCTGTACGGCAGCGAGGCCGCCCTCATCGGCACGACGGACCCGAAGTACTTCGTCGACCAGGCCTCCCTCTACCAGTCCAAGCCCGGCGGTGGCCTGCTGTGGCAGTACTGGGGCTCGACCGTACCGGCCGAGCAGCAGCTCTACGACCAGGCGTGGGACCGGTTCACGACCCTGGCCGCATCGGGCATCAAGGCCGTCCGCGACGCCTCGCCGACCTCGAAGGTCGAGATCCACGTGATCGTCAACAAGGACCGGCTCGCCAAGACCATGGAGTTCTGGCACCAGTACCTCACCCGGGTGAACGCCAAGGGCCAGAACCCCGACGTGCTGGCCATCTCCTACTACCCGGAGTGGCACGGCACGCCCGAGGCGCTGGACCACAACCTGCACACCATGGCCACCGCCTACCCCGACTACGAGATCGAGGTCGCCGAAACCGCCTACCCCGCCTCGGGTGGCGACGGCTCACCGATGCCCAACTCGCCTTTCCCCCGGACGATCCAAGGACAGGCGGACGCCATCCAGCGGGTCTTCCAGGCCGCCAACGACGTGGTCGACAACCAGGGCACCGGCGTGCTGGTCTGGGAACCGGCCGGCTATCAGACGATGTTCCGGGCGGTGCCCGGAATGGCGAATACGTGGGAACCGCACGCCTCCGTCAACGTCTTCAACGCCAGCCGCGCCAAGCACGTCCTCCAGGACACCGTCTACACCACCACCGCGGTGCGCACCGCCCCGAAACTTCCCTCCACCATCCACCTGCTCACCACCGCCACCAAGACGATCACCGCCATCCCCGTTCGCTGGCGGCAACTGCCGCCCGGCGCGACCGACAGGCCGGGCGAGGTGACAGTCACCGGTGTGACCGACGTAGGACCGGTCAAGGCGATCATCGACGTCGTGGCCGGACGGAGCTGACACGACGATCGACCTGACCAGGACGACGAGCGGAGGGCTGGGCACGCGCATGCGTGTTCAGCCCCCTGTCATCGATCATCGCCATACGTCGTGGTGGAGGAACTGTAGGAAAGAGTCCGGCGCACACGTTCCACGTTGCCGGCCCCGGCGTTGCGGCGGCCGGTCGTGCTCGGCCCAGGCGGCCAGCAGGCCGGTACCGCGGTGGAATCCGTGGGCATAGTGCGACCGGATGCGGCCGCTATCGCCGGGTGTTGAGATCGGTGGTTGTGATCGGGATGCAGCCCCGACCGTCGTATCCGCCGATGAACCTGGATCAGCGCACGGCTACCGCCTCGTCGACGCCGGAGCACACCCCAACCGCATGGATTCGTCGAGTGAGAGCATCGCTCGCCTGGAGTTTTAGTCGATCGAGTAGTTCCTCTGCGGTTGGGAAGGTTGACCGCGACCAAGTTCTTGGGCGCTGTTCTGGCGTGATCCAGGAGGCTAAAAAGATGCCGTGGTTGCGTCCGACAGGTATGAGGTACCGGTTGATGAGGTGGTCGGACATTGCGGTGAGCAGTTCGTTGTTGTCGACTCTCTTCGCTTGGATGGCGATGAATGCCTGATCTGCCATTTGGGAGCGTGCTTGTGACGGCGAGGTCAATCCGAGTGCCGATACCGCCTCGGTCTTTGTTTCGGACAGCATGTACTCCGCGGTTAACTACGATCCGTAAGGTCGACAGTTCGTTGCACCCACGTCCGTGCCGGTAGTGCGCGCCGACAGGCAGGCGATGAAATAGGAAGAATGAAACTGTCGAGGGACATGCCCGGCGCATGCGAAGGTCACG
The DNA here is from genome assembly GCF_003014735.1 of Saccharothrix carnea. GTDB lineage: Bacteria > Actinomycetota > Actinomycetes > Mycobacteriales > Pseudonocardiaceae > Actinosynnema > Actinosynnema carneum. Next base: position 86,343 of record NZ_PYAX01000002.1, read on the forward strand.
TTTGGCGGTACCGGCAGTAGGGCCGCCTGTCTCGTGCGGTGCGCAGTGTCTGCGAGACGTTGACGACCTCGTAACATCGGTCCATGGATGTGGTCGCACGGGTCGAGCGGGCTCTCCTGGAACGTCGCCTGGAGCCCGCGGAGTTCGAACGTGCCGCGTGCGCCCTCCTGCAGTCGGTCTACCCGGGTCTGTGTTCCTGACCCTCCACCCTGATGTGCATCCGCCGTCGGTCCTGATGGTGATTTTGACCCTCCTCCTCGCACCCCGGGTCAACCGGATCGTCAGCTTCCTCTACCTGATCACCATCCTCGTGTCGTGCATCGGCGAGACGTGGGTCTACTACCTCCTCGTCGAGGTGGTGCTCCTCGTCATCGCCCGCGCCGCCTGGAGGTGGCCGTCGCCGACGGTTGCGCCCTCGCTGTCATGACCGACTGGACCTGCAAGCTGGAGCCGCGGTCGGTGCAGGACATCGGGAGCGGGTCGGAGAATCTCCACGGCGGGTGTCTGCAGACCTTGCCGCCAGGGGGGCACCGAGGTCGAACGGGTTGTCCGGCCGCCGGAAAATGCGTTCACGATCCGGTCGGGCGGCTGTTAGCGTCGGGGCGAATCGCTGACCGTGGAGGAAGCCATGGCTGCCCGGAGCCTCACGCCGGGCCACCGCACCGAGGCCGATTGACGGCCCGGGTCGCCCGGTGACATCGCCTGTGAACGCCGATGCACCGCGAGGAGCTTACCCATGTCCGCTATACCTCCGTCCACCTGGTACGTGGACTTCTTCACCGAACTTCCCAACGAGTTCTGGCGGCGTGCCGTGCCGCCGGAGGTCACCGTCGAAGAGATTGACTTCGTCGAGCAACGCCTCGGTCTCGCGCCCCGCTCGCTGATCCTGGATGTTCCGTGCGGCAGCGGGCGGCACAGCGTGGAGCTGGCCCGGCGCGGGCACCGCGTGACCGGTGTCGACTTGTCCGCCGAAGCGATCGGGCATGCCCGGCGCGCCGCCGCCGGTCTCGACGTCGAATTCGTCCGCGCCGACATGCGGGAGATCCCGTGGGGCAAGGGGTTCGACGCCGTGCTCTGCCTCGGCAACAGCTTCGGCTATCTCGAGCTCGAGGGCCTGAGGGAGTTCGCCGCCGCGCTGGGCGGCGCCGTCCGGCCCGGCGGCGGCCTGGTCGTCGACTTCGGCTCGGCCGCCGAGTCGGTCCTGCCCGGCTACCGGGCCGAGCCGCGGGCCATGCGGACCGGCGACATCACCGTCCTCGCGACCAGCGAATACGACGTCGCCGGGAGCCGGGTGTTCAGCCGCTACCGGTTCACCCGCGGCGAGGAGCAGCTCGACGTGACCGCGATCCACCACGTGTACACGGTGGCGCAGATCGTCGACCTGCTGTCCGGCCACGGGTTCACCGACGTCGAGCTGTTCGGCGGCCCGGGCGGCGAACCCTACGGGATCGGCAGCGGGCGGCTCCTGCTCGTTGCGCGCCGAAAGTCCTGAGTGGACACTCCGGCCGGAGCCGCTGCGCTCCGGCCGGAGTCGGACACCCGCTCAGGCCGTCCACCACGAGTCGACGTCCAGCACGCTGTGCGCGGTCCGATCGAGCACCCCGTCGCGGAGCCTGCCGAGGAACGGGATCGCCGCCGTCCGCACCGAGAAGAACACCTATCTGTTTCAGTCGAGGGACAGGCGCAGCGCGTCGCAGCACGGCGAGCGGCGCGTCGTCCGCCCAACCCGGATAGCCGGTGACGGTGGCGAGAGCCCTGGCCTTGTCCGCGTTCGACTGGCCGATCGAGGCCAGGCGGCGATCTGTCGTGGACGGCGTGCCGATCGCCGACGCCGTGCGGTGCGCAGTCTCCGCGAGCTCCCGAGCCCACTGCCTCCTCGCCGGCACGCCGTGTGCGTGAGTGGCCAGTGTCGTCAGCACGACCGCCAGCGTCGCGTCGTTCGGAAGGCCGTCACCCTCGTCCCAGTCAAGCGCAACCCGGCCGACCGGTGGGTCGTGTCCCGGCAGCGTGCCCACACCCCGCTGGTGAGCGAACAAGACTTTGTCGCCGTGCAGCGGCTGCGCACCCGACGTGCCACCGGTTCCGGCGAGGTTCGTGAGTATCTGTTCGCAGGGGTGTTGCGCTGTGGGATCTGCGGGCAGTTGACCGCGTTCACCTGGGACAACGAAAACCACACGGGGTCGTTTTCCGTGATGGAAAACGACCCCGTGTGGTAACAATGTGTCCGAACTTGTTGAACCCCCGCACGTGGGCTTCAGCCCATCTCGGACACCGCCACGGTGCCGCATAAGTCAAGCATAGCAACAACTTCCGGCGACTGTCCAAGTGGGCCGGAGCCCACGTTTCAAAGCCTTCCGACCGCAGCGCAATGCCTTCCGGGGCGGTCCAAAGTGGTGTCACAGCGGAGTGGTCATAAGTGATCAGTGTAGAATGAGTTTTCACAGGCAGATGATCGAGCAGGCCAGGCTGACCATTGCTTCGTTCACATCGGCTCGGCGCGATCGGGGTGACCGTGGATGGGCGCGAGGACGTGCTCGGATTGTGGATGGGCGCCGGCGGCGAGGGGGCCGAGTTCTCCGACGGGCGTGCTGGTCGATCTGAAGAACCGCGGCGTCGGGGACGTGTTCTTCCTGGTCTGCGACGGTCAAGGGCCTACCGGAGGTGGTGCCAACGTGTGGCAGCGGACCGTGGTCCAGACCTGCATCGTGCATCTGATCCGCAGCACCTTCGCCGCTGGTGGCCCGTCAGGACGGGGACGCAGGTGGATGATGCGCTGGAAGCTTGTGCTGAACGCCTTCTCCATCACGTTCGGTGACCGCTGGCCGAACGCCGAGAACTACTGATCAACAACGCCGGACACACCGTGCGTGCCGATCGAGAGCGACGTCGACTGCGAAGGCGGCTCCTGCGACGGTCCGGCGTACGTGCGCGGGCCGGTCACCGTCATCGGCCCGGACGCGTACCGGCTCGACGGCGACAACAACGCCATCGCCTGCGAGCAGGTCGCCCTGAACAGCGGTGTCCGAGGGGCGCGGAATCGGATACGACACAGGTGGGAGTCGGGGAACCATCGATGAAAGGCTGGGTGTCATGTCACGGAGGTTCGGTGCGTTCCTGGTGCTGGTTTTGACCATGGCGGGCGGCTTGTTCGCCACGACCGGCGCCGCTCATGCCGTCACCGTGGACCAGGTCTGCGTCGGCACGTGGGCGGTCACCTACGACCCGCCCATCACCAACACCCCGCGGGTCGTGACCGGCAACCTCACGGGGTTTTTCCCCACCTGCACGAACCTCGGCGCGCCCAGCGGGTCGTACGCCCAGACGTTCACGGACACGGTGTCGTGCGCGACGCTCCTCAGCGCGGGGGCGGCGTCGCGCACCTACACGTGGAGCAACCCGTTGGCCGCGCCGACGACGTTCGCCTACAACTGGACGGTCAGCGACATCGGCGGCCAAGCGGTGATCACCAACACGGGCCTGATCACCAGCGGCACGTTCGCCCCCGCGAGCGCGGAACAGGTGGCCGTGCTCGTGACGCCGGACGTCCTGCAGTGCGCCGGCACCGGGATCTCCAGCCTCACCGGCCCGACCACGCTGACCATCTTCCGCCCCTAGCCTCGGCGGTCACCGGTCGGGCGGGAGGGTGGCGATGTAGTCGGTGACCGGCCCGGTGATGAGCCGGTGGTCGGTGCCGGCCGCGGCCGAGGCGGTCGAGCCGAGGTCGTTGTGGTTCCGGAAGCGGACTCGGCCGTCGTTGGGGCGTTGCGGTCCTCGACGACCTGTCGACCGGGCGCGGCCCCGTGTGCTCGCCCCTTTGAGGGCACGCAGGTGGGTGGAGTCGACCAGCGCTGCGGACAGGTCCAGCAGACCGGCCGCGCGCAGCTCGGCGAGCAGCTGTTCGTGCAGCTGCTGCCAGACACCTGCCTCGTGCCGCTCGGTCAACCGCCGCCAGCACGTCGCGCCCGAGGCGCCGAACAGGGCGGTGGGCAGCCGGTTCCAGCCGATGCCGGTACGCACCGCGTACAGGATGCCCTCGAACGCCGCCCGGTCATCGGCACGCCTGCGACCGGGATGACGGAAACGCCTCGAACGCACCGGGATCAACGGTTCCAGCCGAGCCCACAGCTGGTCGGTCAAGACCTCCTCGCGCACGCCGTGATCTTCGAAGATCCAGAGCCACAGGCAAAGCCGACACGCCAGCTCATTCTGAACTGATCACTAAGAGCGGCGTGGCCGGGGATCGTCGGATCCGGGGTCTTCTGGTTCGCGCTGTACATGGTCGCGCTGAACTGGGGCGAACGGCACGCGGACGCCGGGACGGCCGCGCTGATCGTCGGGATCGGCCCGATCCTGGTCGCGTTCCTGGCGGGTTGGCTGCTCCGCGAGGGCTTCCCGGCCAGGCTGCTGGCCGGCCTCGCGATCGCCTTCGCGGGCGTCGCGGCGGTCGGCCTCCTCGACTCCGGCGGCGGCTCGACCACCTGGGGCGCACTGCGCTGCCTGGTCGCGGCGGCGGGGTACGCGGTCGGCGTCGTGGCGCAGAAACCCGCTCTGGGGCACGCGTCCGCGTTGCAGGCCATCACGTTCGGCTGCGTGGTCGGGGCGATCGTGTGCCTGCCGTTCGGCGGCCGACTCCTCGGCGACCTGCCCGACGCCCGGCGACCGCCACGACCGCAGTGGTGTACCTGGCTTGCTGCCGACCGCGCTCGCCTTCTACACGTGGGCCTACCCGCTGTCGCACATGACCACCGGCAAGCTGGGCGCCACGACCTACCTGGTGCCGGCGATCGTCGTGCTGCCGTGTGGGCGCTGATGGACGAGATCCCAGGCGTCGTGGCGTTGGCGGGCGGGGCGCTGTGCCTGATGGGCGTCGCCGTCTCACAGGGCAGACCCCAGCCCGCCGTCACCGCGTCGAGGTGACCCTGCCTCAGTCGTCAGGGACGGTCGTCGAACAGCTGGGTCCAGCGGCCGTCGAACCCACCGTTGGCGGCGAGGTGCCACTGGGCGGGGAGCCAGGTGCCCGCTTCACGCCGGTCCGCGGTGTCGACGACGCCGGTGTGGACGAAGAAGTCGTGTTGACGCCAGTACGCGTTGTGCGAGGCGAGGTCGCCGCTGACCGCACCCCGGCTGCGGCCGTAGCTGTCGAGCCCGACCCCTTCGTACCCGCCGAAGTCGTCGGAACTCGCGCTGTCGTCCGCGTTCGCCTCAGCCGAGTACGCGCCGTACAGCCAACTCTTGGACGGGATGCCCTCGCGGCCATCGGTGAGGTCGCCCGCGCCGATGTCGAGCGAGGCGGTGTAGAAGCGCTGCAGCCCCGCGAGCACCTCCGCCTGTCCCGCCTCCGAGGTCACCGGGGACTCCAGCAGCACATCGCTGGTCTTGGTGTCCCGCCAGTGCAGCTGCCAGTTCTGCCAGTGCGTCGGCAGGACGTCGGCCAGGTCCTGCAGTTCGTAGGTGACGCGCTTGACCGACCGCCAGGACGTCGAGTCGCCGTTGTCGAGCCTGCTGGCCAGCACCGGGGCCGAAGCGGACGTCACGGCCTGCGCACCCCACGTGGAAACCGCGCCCGCCGACGCTTCCGGGACGAACGCGTAGTGGATGTTCTTCTTGCTGTCGTTGTTGATGTCGACCTCGGCCTTGCCGGTCCCGTTCATGCTCGCCGCGACGGTGCTCCACGGCGTGGTGGCGAACCGCAGCTCGTGACCGCGAGTGGTCGTGGGCAGTGCTCCGCTGCCGTCCGCTTGCCACAACATCAGGTGCTTGCCCGTGGGCGTCGTCATGAACTGCACGGCGCTGTCGGTGGAGCGGCGCATGATGTGCTCGTGGTGAGTGGTCACCGTGGCGTAGGCGACGCTCTCGCCGGTGCCGGGGTTCCCCGTGACGCCGCGGAGCACGATCTCGACGCGTTCCCAGTCGTGGATCTGGTCGAAGTCCTTGTCCGCGGCGTTGTAGACGTGGTAGAGCAGAACAAGGTTCTTGGTCCCGTTCTCGGCGTATTCCAGCAACGCGCTGTAGAGCGTCGGCCGGATGCGCCAGTGGGTGTTCGCGCCCTGCACGTACTGGTTGACGTTGCGCCAGTTCACCCGATTGTCGGAGAACCGCCCGTTGCGGTCGAAGTCGTAGTTGGACAACCAGTCCGTGCCCTCCTGGCTGTTGTTCTCGTCACCGCGCTTGTAGATCAGCGGCGCGTAGTGGTACAGGTACGCCTGCCGCTGAGCGGTGGTCAGGTTCCACGACACCGCCCCGGCACTCCCAGCTCCGGACCAGGTCACAGCTGTGGTCATCAGTACAGCGGCAAGCAGCCAGCGAACGGTCCTCAGCACTTCACAGCCCTTCGTCGACGGTCGCGTCCAGCGATGCGCTCCGACCGCCTCGGGCCGGCACAGTGGGCCAGAGTGCCACTCACCTCCAACCACCCCACCACCGATTCACCGTCCCGGACCAGCGCCGTCAGCGGATGGGAGCAACGAGCCCTACGGATCCCCGCAACTGGTCCTGCTCAGCGGCCCCCGTCACCGGTCACGCCCAGGTCACCGTTGCTCGGCACGGTCGCGGGTGGGGCACACCCTCCCGACCCGCGATCCTTACCAGCTCCCGCTAACCACCCACCACGATGAACAAGTAGCCGCTGAACCCTCTCGCTTCTTCCGCCGCCGCCACCTCGGCCACCAGGTCCCGCTCGAGCCCGACCAACTCCCCCGATGACAGCGGCAACTACCGGGATCCGTTGGACGCGGTTCGACGCCGTTGAACACGTCCGACGGCTCCCAGAGTGCCCGTTTGCGCGGCTTCAGGGTTGCGCTAGTGCTGCGTCACGAACGCTGGTGCCGGGTTCACCGACACTGAACGGCCACCCGAACAATGTCTACCTACCGGAAGCGGCAGTGTTGGGACCGTTGGGCAAGTGGCTGGACGGGCTGTTCGCTCCGGAGAATCGGGACCGGACCGTTGCCGCGTTGGTCGAGTCTCAGCGGAAGGTGACTGCGGCATCGGCTGCGCACGATGCCGCGAGGAAGCGGTTGGAGGTTGCCGAGGCGAGTTTGAAGCGGCTCCAAGCGGCCATCGCTGCTGGTGTCGAGCCTGCGGTGCTGGTCGAGGCGATCAACGAAGCTCAAGCTCAGCGCAGTGCGGCACGGGCCGAACTGGACGGGGCGAGTCCGGTGTGGTGCCCGAGGCCAGGCGGTGACGGTGTCGGGCACCATGAAGGGCCGGTTGTAGGTCCGGGTCTGCTCGGCGTCGGTGTCGGTGTCGGTGCAGCCACACCCGCAGCGGGTGCCCCACCACGCGAGCCGATGTCGACGACGTCGACATGTTCGTTCCACACCGTTTTCGGCCGCGCGGGCCCGCGCCCGGGCAGCGCTCAGGATTCCAGGCGCTCCGCGGTGTCGGAGAGCAGGGCGAGGAGCCAGCGCCAGGTTTCCGGGTCGGTGGTGGACAGCGGCTTGGGGGAGAAGAAGTACAGGCGGTTCTTGACGATTTCGATGTTGACCGGGCGTTCGGCGTACCGGGCCAGGAGGTCGGGGGAGAAGAGGGTGCGGTCCAGCAGGGCCTGGATCTCCCCGGCCCTGCCGAACGGCCCGGAGACCGTGAAAGCTTCGGTGCCGGGGCCGCGCAGGTCGGGGTTCCCGAGGGTGGCTCCGCCGGACATGTGCCGAACGCCCGTGCCTTTCGCCCGCGAGGTCAGCAGCAGGTGGGGAAGGTGGGCGTCGAGAGGGGTGGTTGCGTAGCCCAAGTGGTACGTTTCCGCGCCGTGGTAGCCGGCCGTGTAGTGGTACTGGCCTATTTCCATCGGACGTGGCCCTTCGATGTTGACGACGTCAACGGCGCAGCGGTTGTTGCCGATGTCGAAGACCCCGGCGGGCTGCTCGGGGTCCCTGACCTTCATCCGGTAGCCCATGCCGTTGCGGGCGGCGAACTGCATGATGCGGTAGTGGTCGATCCGCACCCGCCCGCTACCTTTGCGGCCCTGAACGACGACCAGGACGATCAGCCCGAGACCGATCACCAGCGGCAGCAGCCCGAGGAGCCGGACGCCCACGCCGCCGTCCGGATGGGCGCCGGTGAGGTACATGTTGAGCGGAATGCTCAGGAAACCGGAGAAGGCGGCGACGAGCACGGCGAACACGAGTGCGCCGCACGCCATGTCGCGGCCCGGGGGGTCGCCGTTCGCTTTCGCGTGCGCCAATGCCGCAGCCGGGTCGACCGGGGCGGCGAGCGGGGAATAGTCCAGGTCGTCGGGCACGGCTCACGCTACCCCGTCGAGCGGGCGGAACCTTCCCGGTTGGAAGTTTTGGGCGCGGCTGAGGCTGTACCTGCCGAGAAGCCCATCCACGCAGGTAGAGGGCTTGCAAGGCCAAAGACCTCGAAGCGCTCACAGCACGGCATGATGACCGGCTGTGCTGCTCCGACTGGCCTACCTCGGTGTGACCAACGCGTTCGCGCTACTGCGCCTGCTGCCCATGACCAGTCGGACAAGGACGTGGAGATCCTGGCGCTACGCCACCAGCTCACGATCCTGGAACGCCAACTGGGTAACGCCCGTCCGCGGTTCTCCCGCGGCGACCGGGCGTTCCTCGCGGCGCCGCTGCACCGGCTTCCGGTCGCCACACTTCATCGGCTCCGACTGCTGGTGCGCCCGGAGACGGTGCTGCGGTGGCACCGGGCGCACCTCGCGCGCCGCCACGCTGCCAGTTCCCGCCCCAGGCGGCCCGGTCGACCACGGACCGTCCGCTCGATCCGCCTCCTCGCACTTCGCCTGGCACGGGAGAACCCCACCTGGGGCTAACGCCGCATTCACGGCGAGCTCCTCGTACTCGGCATCAAGAGCGCCGCATCCACGGTGTGGCAGATCCTCAAGGACGCCGGAATCGACCCGGCACCCGAACGCACCACGACGACATGGTCAACCTTCCAACGCGATCATGGAACGCTGGATCCGGACCGGCCGACGCGAACTCCTCGACCGCACGCTGATCTGGAACCGGCGGCACCTGCTGCACGACCTGCGCGAGTAAGAGCAGTTCTACAACACCCACCGCCCCCATCAAGGCATCGTCAACGCCCGACCACTACAACCGCTGCCACAGCCGACCACCGACCAAGCAGCGGTCACCCGACTCGACATCCGCCGTCGGCAACGACTGGGCGGCATCCTCAATGAGTACCACCACGCCGCCTGACCTGCACGGACGACATTTTCGGCAAGCACAAGCTCGTCGGCCAGCAGCGCCTCGAATTCGGCGACCGCGCGCTCCGGGTCCCCGGCCGCACCCCGGCAGTGGGCGAGGTTGTGGCGGGTGGTCAGGGTGCGGAAGTGGTCGGTGTCCGGACGCGGCCGCGTCCTGGCCCACCCTGTGCCCGTCACCCAGGTGCTCCGGGTCGGGCCTCCGCGCGAAGGCCCGACCCGGAGTAGCGGGATCAGCAGTTCACCGTGACCCGCGGACTCTCCACGGCGATGCGGCTCGACGCGACCGCCGGGATGTTGACGGCACCGTTCGCAGTGGCGGTGGTGGCGTCGCGCTTCTTGTCGCACAGCGCGGACAGCGTGATCGCCGTGCCGTAGCACGCCGCCCGGTAGCCGCCGGACAGCCCGCTGTCGTAGCACGCGTCGTCACGGACCTGCGTGGACGGGCTGGGCTGCGCCCACATATTGATCACCGCGCCGCTCATCTGGAACCCGGTGGAGCGGTGGTTCCACACGATCATGACCGCCTTGTACACCGGTTCGACCCCGTTGTGGGAGTTGATCAGGCACACGTCGACGCTGTAGGTCGAGGTGTTTCTCTCGGTGCAGTGCCAGTTGCCCGGGTACGGGTAGGCGACCGGCGTCGACCAGGTCCGCACCGCCGCCGAGGCCGGTGGCGCGAACGCGGCCGCCACCAGCAGGCCCGACAGCAGGGCCGTGAGCACACCGATGATCCTCTTCACATTGCGCTCCAATGGTTTCTTTGAAGGTGGCCGGCCCGTCCCCTCCGCGAGCCGGCTGCCGACGAGTGTCCGGGGGAGTGGTCCAGTCCTGGCCGCCGGACGTTCGTAGCGACGTTGTGGACCGGGACCAGGATGTGCGCCCGATCGTGTGAACCGCTCACAGTTTTCCTGTACGGCGCTGGTCAAGCGGCTATGCCTGGTGTCGATGAGCCATCTGGGAGAGGGGCGGTGTAGTGGCGGCGGTGGTACGTCTGTTGGGCGAGGTGGGCGCGGAGGTCGACGGGCGACTGGTGGAGCTGGGCACTCCCCGGCAACGGTGTGTACTGGCCGCGTTGGCGATCGACGCCGGGCGGGTCGTGCCGGCGGACCGGTTGGTCGAGCGCGTGTGGGGCGTGGATGCGGCGCCGCGGGCGCGGTCGACGCTGCACAACTACATCTCCCGCCTGCGAGGGGTGCTGGCCGGTGCGGCCGGGGTGGCCATCGTGCGCCGCTCGGGCGGCTACGCCCTGATTGCCGACACGGCCGAGCCTGTGGTGGACCTGTACAGGTTCCGAGCCTTGTGCTCGGCCGCTGAGGCGGCAGTCGACGACGAGTTGACGGCTCGGCTGCTGACCGAGGCGCTCGCGCTGTGGCGCGGGGACGCACTGACCGGTGTGGCCGGGGAATGGGTGGCGGCCGAGCGTGATCGACTGGAACAAGAGAGGTTGGCGACCGAGCACGAACTGGTCGACGCCCGGCTGCGCGCCGGAGACGGCGGGGAGTTGCTGGCAGAGCTGTCCGCACGTGCCGTACGGCACCCGCTGGACGAGCGAGTGGCGGGCCAGTACCTGGTGGCTTTGCACCGGGCCGGGCGCACCACTGACGCCTTGGAGCACTACAGACACGTCCGTACGCAACTCGTAGACGAGTTGGGCACCGACCCCGGCGCCGCCCTGCAGGAGCTGCATCGGCAGATCCTTGCCGCCGATCCCAGCCTCGCCGCAGCACCCACGCGCACAACCCGCACAGCCGCAGCGCCCCAGCCGGTGGTGCCCCGTCAGCTACCCGCCGCTCTCGCGTCCTTCGTCGGCCGCGAGGACGCACTGCAGGAACTGGACGACCACTTGAACGCGACGGCCACGACGGGCCCAGTCGGCATCGTCTCCATCGTCGGCACCGGAGGCATGGGAAAAACCTCGCTGGCACTGCACTGGGCCCACCAGCACACCGGCCGATTCCCGGACGGACACCTGTGGGTCGACCTCCGCGGCTTCAGCCCAGACCATCCCAGGCAGGCAGGCGACGTGCTGGCCGACTTCCTCGCAGCCTTGGGCGTCGACCGCGACCGCCTTCCCCGGGACATCGACGCCCGTGCCGCGCTCTACCGCACCCACACCACCGGCAAGCGGATGCTGATCCTGCTCGACAACGCAGCCACCGCCGACCAAGTCGTCCCTCTCCTACCCGGCGGTGACGCGTGCGCCGTCCTGATCACCAGCCGCAACCGGCTCCCCGCCCTGCTCACCCGCCACGGTGCCCGACCCATCCCCGTCGACGTGCTCACCGACGCCGAAGCGCGCTCCCTGCTCGCTACCGCACTCGCCGACGTCCAGACCCCTGTCACCGTCCAGCGGGCGGTCACCGAGCTGATCACGCTGTGCGGCGGATTGCCCCTTGCCCTCGGCCTGATCACCGCACGCATCCGCACCCACCCGCACCTCCTCGATGACATCGTCGTCGACCTGCGTGAATTCGGCCTGGACGCCCTGAGCTCGGACGACCCCGACGGCTGCCTGACCGTCGTACTGTCTTGGTCCCTGCGCCACCTCGGCGAACGGCACCGCGCAGCGTTCGCGCTGCTCGCGATCGCCCCCGGACCCGACACCGGTCTGCCCGCCGCCATCAACCTCACCGGACTGTCCGCACGCGAGACGCACTCCGTGCTACGCGCACTGACGGACGCATCACTGATCACCCAGGCACCCGGCGGCCGCTACGCCATGCACGACCTCGTCCGCGCCTACGCCGCCACCACCGCTTACCGCGATCTGACCGAACAGGCGCGGCAAGCGGCGCTGGGACGCGTGCTCGACTTCTACACCCACACCGCCTACCAAGCCGATCTACTGCTGGACGTGCACCGCGGACCCCTCGGACTCGCGCCGCCCTCACCCGGCACGCATGTCCATTCGCCGGCCGATGCGACCGAGGCGATGGCCTGGTTCGACTCCGAGCGCGCCACCCTGCTCGCCGCCCAGCACGTCGCGGCCCTCCAACACAGCCACCACACCGTGTGGTGGCTGGCGATGTCCCTGGACACGTTCCACCACCGGCGAGGCCATCGTCACGACCGCCTCGTCGCGTGGCGTGCCGCGACGCACGCCACGGAACACCTGACCGACCAGGTACCTCGCCTCGTAGCCCACCGGCACCTCGGGCGCGCCTGCGCCGCCCTGGGATTGCACGAGGAAGCAATCGGACACCTGCACCATGTCCTCGACCCCACTGAGGGTCAGGGAGCCCTCTACGAACAGGCACACGCCCTCCTGACACTCGCACGGGTGTGGGGCAGGCACGACGATCACAAAGCCCTCGATTACGCCAAACAAGCACTTCACCTGTTCCGCGACCTCGACCGGCCATTGTGCGAAGCCCACGGACGCAACGCTGTGGGCTGGTATACCGCCCGACTCGGCGACTACGACACCGCACGCAGCCACTTCCGCACCGCTCTCACCCTGCACCGACAACACCACAACCCCACCGGTGAAGCGAACACCCTTGACAGCCTCGGCTACGTCGAGCACAACACCGGCGACCACCACGAAGCTGTGCACTACTACCGGCAAGCCCTCGCCCTGCGCCGCAGCCTCGGCAACGCCTACGACGCCGCCAGCACCCTCGAGCACCTCGGCTCTCCGCACGCCGCTCTCGGCCAGCACGACCACGCCCGCGTGGCCTGGCGCGAAGCCCTGGCGATGTACCGGCAACAAGGCCGCGAGTCAGACGCCGAAGGGGTACTTCGGCAACTCGACGCCCTCGTGCATGCGGAGACACCGACCTCAGCGGGAACGTCCTAACCCTCCCATCGCGTCGCTCCCTGCGCCCACGCCGTCGGCCGGATCCTGAAGAAGTGCAACACCCTCTGAGGCTGATCACAGTGACATCACCGTGAGACAGCACAGGGAACGCACAGGTCGCAGAGGATCGGCATGTCACCGGCGCGGAATTTGTCAAGGTGAGTGAGACCAGTGGGTGTTAGGCGGCTTCTGTCTCGGTCCGCTGCGTGGTGTCGTCGGCCGGCCGGTTGAGCCAGACGGTGTCGGGTAGGTCGAGGATCTTCAGTGCTGTGGTGATGCCGCTTAACCGGCGTGGGTGGCGAGCGCGGGCCTCGGCGAGCACGGTGCGTCTGCCGGCGGCTGTGGCGGCTGCGAGTCCGAAGTGGACGTCGGCGGGTGTGTGCAGGCCGATGCCGGTGTGGCGGTGCTCGTGGTTGTACCAGTGAGTGATCTCGTCCATGAATGTCCTGGACGCGGTGAGTGATCCGAAGCGTTCGGGGAATTCCGGACCGTACTTCAGGGTTTGAACAGTGCTTCGGAGTACGGGTTGTCGTTGGACACCCGAGGTCGCGAGTGTGATCGGGTGACGTCGAGATCGGCAAGCAGGGCCGCGACGGTCTTGCTGGTCATCGAGGTGCCCCGGTCGGCATGCACGACCTGCGGGATGCCGTGGACGGACAAGATCCGTTCCATCAGCTCCCTCGCCAGGACACCGGATTCGTGGGCGTGGACGTGCACGCCGACGATGTACCGGGAGTAGATGTCGATCATCACGTAGGCGTCGTAGTAGGTGCCCTTCACCGGGCCGGCGAGCTTGGTGATGTCCCGGCTGTAGACCTGCCGGGGCGCGGTCGCGACCAGCTCCGGGCCTGCACAATAAGGCCACCGAGCACTTGAACCAGGCTCTCGCCCTGGCCGTGCACCACCGCGACACCGCCGAACATGCACACACCCACCAACAGCTCGCGGTTGCCTGGGGGCGACAGGCAGACGACCGGCGGGGCCTGGAACACGCACGACATGCTCTCCACCTCTACCGCACCCTTGGCCAGCCGGTGAGGGAAGCCGAAGCGCTCAACTCCGTGGGCTGGTTCGCCGCGCGCTTGGACGACTTCGACACTGCTCGTGACCACCGTCTAGTGGCGCGTCTCTGAGGGTTGACCCGGTAGTCGATCGGTCGGGCTGATCGGCGAGGCTGGTCCTGCATGTCAAGTGCGGGAGGTGGTCGTGGCTCGTCGACCGAGTGTGTTCGTCAGACCGTTGTCGATGGAGGAAGGCCGGAAGATCCAGCGGATCACCAGGACCGCGAAGGACCCGGTGCGGCTGAGGCGGGCGATCGTGGTGCTGATGTCCGGCCAGGGCCAGGCGGTCCGCGACATCACCTCGTTGATGCAGGTGAGCGAGGACTACGTCCGTGACGTGATCCACGCGTTCAACGAGCGGGGGTTCGCGGCGCTGGACCCAAAATGGAGCGGCGGACGTCGAGCAGGAACGGTGCTGCGGACGCGGCCGCGGGCATGGCGGCACCGCTGTGCCCGTGGACGAACGCGCCTCCGTCGAGGCTCGCGGTCGCCTGGGCCGCGGCGACGGTGCCGGTCGCCTGGGCGAGGCCGCGCAGGCCGGGCTCGATCACGTCGGGCCGGTAGAAGACCGGGTAGCCCGGTACGGCCCGCCAGTCGACCGGAGCGGTCGTCGTGGTCATGACGACACGATACGGAGGCTCACGCGACCGGTGCGATGCTCAGCACGCAGCCGCCCACCACTGTCAACGTCCACCCGCCCACGCAGGCGGCGAGCAGGTGGACGTGCACCGGCCACGCCGCCCATCCCGGTGGTGCGCAGTCGGCCGCGGCGGAGAGGGACAGCACGAAAGCGATCACCGCCCACCAGCCCAGGTTCCGGTGGATCAGGCCGATGGTCCCCTCCAACAGGGCCTCGTGTCGGGGGTGCCGCAGGTTCGCGTAGCGGGACGGCAACTCCTGCGGGTCGATCAGCTCCGGTTCGAGGCTGGGGAAGGCCCGGTGCACGAAGTCGATCACCTCGGCCATGTTCGGCGACGTGCTCAACCGCGACGGCGGGGTGGCGGTCGGTTCGACGTCGTAGACGGGGACCTTCGCGGCGATCGCGAACCAGGGAACCGGTCGGTCCCCGGCGCTCGTGGACAGCCTGCTGTCCGGGAGCGCGCGGATCGCCCGCCCGAGGGTGTCCGCGAGATCCCGGCCGACCGTCCGTCCCAGGTGCCCGATCAGAGCGGCCTCTCGGATCCACGCCTCCTCTCCCGCGGCGCCGGACGGTCGCAGGGTCCCGATCGCGTCGAGGTCGTTCCGGAACTCCGCCATCCCGCGCCTCTGCTCGGCGGTCAGCAGCCGCGCCAGCTCCGCCACGTCCACGTCGAGCGCGCCCACCGGTGGCGTCGACGACCGCATCTCCGTCACCTGCGCTCCTCCGGGCCCGGTCACTGCGCCTGCGCCCTCGTCGCGCGGGCCACTCGGACGCCTTCCTCGAACTCCTCCCGGCCGATGGATCGCATGCCCTCGCACGTGCCGGCGGAGAAGGCGAACAGGTCGGAGGAGAAGGGCTTCTCGAAGGCGACGGTCACGTTGCGCGGCGGGATCTCCCACACCGGCGACGCGTAGGCCACGCCGGGTTGGTTGGACACGATCTTCTTCGACCCCAGGAACACGTCGTAGATCGCCGAGTAGACGATCAGCGCGGGGTAGTCCGACTCGCGGCGCTGGGCGACGCAGAGGCTCTTGGGCTGGACGGTGTCGGACAGGGAGAACGTGATGTCCGCCCCGAGGCCCATGCTGTAGGTGTTGTTCAGCTCCCAGGTCGCGATGGTGAACTCGAACTGCCGGTAGCCGAGCCCGTTCGTCGTCGGCGCCTCCCGCTCCAGCCTCATGAACGCGTCGAACACCATCACGTCGAGGTCGCGCCCCTCCGGCTGCGCTCCCCGCAAGTAGAACGGGATGCGGATGGCGGAGCGCTCGTACTCGACCTCGGGGTCCTTGGGGAAGGCGCGTTGCCGGGAGTGCAGTTCCTCCGTGCCCAGCGGTTCGACCCGCTCCGCCGGTCCGCGCCTGCCGGTGCCGGATCCGGAGAAGGATGCGGTGTTCTCGGCACTGCTCGGGTTCGGCCAGCCTTTCTCGGTCATCAGGACCCCCAATCGGCTCGGTGAACGGAATTCTGCTCGCCGGGTGCTCGGCGGGACCAGGTCTATCGCCCGTTGGTGAGGTCCGGTGGCGCGTACATGCCCCGAGCAGGTCCGGTCCGGCATGGTGAGGCGTGACTGTCGGTCACCGGCCGTTGCTCCGGCAGGTGACCGACCACGTGGTGCAGGCGCAGGTGAGCGGTGACCCCGAACTGCTCCAGCGCGCCGTCGCGGTGCTGCGGGCCGGGGTGCAGGCCCGGCCGCGGGACCCGGCCGCGCTCGCCGACCTCGGCGCCGCGCTCGTCACCTGGTATGTGTTCGCCGCCGCGGCGGGTGACCTCGCCGAGGCCGGTGCGCTGTTCGACCGGGCCCGGGCCGCCGTCCGGCGGGGCGATCCCCAGCTGGCGCCTGTCCTCAGCCTCGTCGGGTCGTGGCTGGCGCTCACCGCCGAGACCGCCGCCCAAGCCCGCGAAGCCGTGAGGGTGCTTCGCCGGGCTGTCGCTGTGAACAGCCCGACGCGGTGAGCTGGCCCGGTTACGCCTCCGCGCTCGCCGCCGCGATCCACGGCGCCTACCTGTTCACCGGCAAGCGGCGGATGCTCGACGAGGCGGTCGACCTCGCCAGGTGGGCCGTGCAGGCCTCGGACCCTGAGCAGGACCACGACCTGCCCCGCCACCGGATGAACCTCAGCAGTGCGCTGCTCGAGCGCTTCGACCGCGCTGGTGAGATCGCCGACCTGGACGAGGCGATCACCGAGGTCCGCTTGGCGATCGCAGCTCGCGGACCGCACCAAACGGACACGCATTCACTGCAGAGCACGCTCGGCCACGCCCTGGCCCGAAGGTCGACCGAGACCGCCAACGGCGAAGACCTGGACGACGCCGTCACCGCGCTGCGGCTGTCAGTCGAACTGCCTCCCGATCACGGTGACCGCGCGCCGCACTTGACGAACCTGGCCGTTTGTCCTGCACAGCCGGTACGCGTTCCGCGGTGATCGCAACGACTTGGACGACGGCCTCCGGGCGGCCGAGGACGCGGTGACGGCAGGAGCCGGCGGGGACCGCGGCAAGTTCCTCAGCAACCTGTCGCTGTTGCAGCTGGCCGCGGTCGAGGCCGGTGACGTGCACCTCTTCGACCAGGCCATGGACATCGCCCGGCTGGCCGTGAAGGCGACCGGCGAAGAACACCCCCAGCTCGGGCGGCGGTGGCCGCGTAGGCGGACAGGTCGATCACGACGTGGGCTGCGGGCCCGGTCGCGGGAAGGCCGCGCAGCTTCGCCGCCGCCGAGGGCGGACGGCGTGTCTTGTGGGTGCAGGGCCTCTCGGAGGTGGAACCGGCGAGCACGGCCTGTTCGAGTGCGACGACGTGCCCCTCGTCCCGGATGACCAGTCCCGCGCCGTCGACGGCTCGCCGGTGGATGGCGACGGTCGCGGCGCGCGCGGTGACGATCCGCAGTGTGTCGGCCCCGAGCCGGTGCCGGACCTGGACCTGCGCGCCGGCCAGGCCCGGTGGCACCGAGTAGGAGTTGCCGCGGAACGCGACCAAGGCCTGCGCGGTGACCACGCGGGCGACGTCGAACTCGGCCGGGAACGCCACGACCGGGACCGCGTGCAGCTCCTCGGTCCGCCGCGAGCTCGGCGACCGTGGCGGGCGGCCCGTCACGGACCCGGCGGCGGCCGTCCAGCTCGACCGCGAGCCGGTCGACGCCGGCTTGGGCCTGGGTGACCGTGGCGTCGTCGGCCAGCGTGCGCGACCAACGTTGCGCCGCGGAGTGGTTGGCCTTCTCGACCACGCCCTTGCGGTTGCCCCGCCGGGGAGGGCAGACCACCGACCTGACGCCGTAGTGCTTGGCGACCTGGGCGAACGCCGCCGTGATCCGGCCCGACGCCGGTGAGCAGACCGTGGCCATCCGGTCGAACCGCCAGACCCGGGGGACCCCGCCCAGCTTGCGCACCACCGCGTCCAGCGCCTCGACCAAGTGTGGGAAGTCCTCCGCCTCGGCCAGTACCGCCCGCCAACGCCCCGAGTGCGCCAACGCCCCGACCAGCAGGTGCGCGTGCCGGCCCAGGCCCCAGGCGGCGGGCGGGTCGGGCAGCTCGACCGAGTCCCACTGGGTCTCCTCGCCCGCCGGATGGGCGATGATCGCGACGTCACGACCCCTGGTGGCCTGACATGGTTCGCGGTGCGGGCGCAGCCGGTGCTCGCGGATCGCCGCGGTCAGCGACGGGTAGGAGCCGGTGAAGCCGAGGCCGACCAGCTCGTCGAGCAGCGTCGAGGCCCACAGGTGCGGGTCGTCGGCCAGCCGCGCCCGGCAGTAGGCCAGGAACGGCTCGATCACCGTCGGCCGGGTGCGTCGGCGTCTGCCCCGCACACCGGGCACGGCACGGGCACACCCCGAGTGCGGGCCGTGACCACCACGATGCCTTCGCTCTCTGCCACGTCCTGGACAACCAGCGCCGGCAATCCGGAAAACACCGTCCCCACAAGGGAATCGACATCCATCACAAGATCATGACCGCGAACGGCTACTGTGCGTTACCGCCGAATACGGGTCAGAGCCGCTCGTTTTACAGTCCCAACCGGCCCGGTCGGCCGCCCACGGGCAGGCGGGTCCCGGTGATCCACGCGTGCAACGAGCGGGGTTCACGGCACTGGACCCAAATGGAGCGGGGGACGCCCGACGGTGATCGGCGAGGCGATCCGGCAACGGATCTGCCTGATCGCGCAGACGTCCCCCGCCTCCAGCGTTCTCACCTGATTGCTGCCGAACTGCGTGCCCGGCTGCTCTGATGGCCAGGCGCAGGTGGGTCGTTGTCTCAGAGGGCATGTGGCGCCTCGCCTCGATGTCGGTTGTGGGGTGTGGCGAGTGCGAAGAGCAGGGTCGCTGCCCAGGGTGACGTTCACGGCTGGGGGAAGGTGACACGCATCAACCTGCTGTCCATCCAGTCTTCGAGCCGGGTCGGCCGGATCGTGCCGGGGTCGTGGGGCTGGTTGAGGTCAGCGACGATCTCTGCTAGCACCGCCTGACGTTCCGCTGGGTCGGTTACGGGCGTGGCCCGCGCGGCGAGGTCCACACGGACCCCGTTCTTCAGGTGGAAGGTGAAGTCGGGGTTGGCGAGCAGGTTCGCATGCCAGTCGGTAGCGGCCCCACCGGCTCCGCTGCACAGGTAGGTCCTTCCGGCGGCTCGGTAGAAGAAGATCTCGATGCGGCGCGGTCTGCCCGTGCGGCGTCCCCGGGTCGTGATGTCGATGATCCGTCGCGCGTCCCTGCGGCGGGGGTGATCTCGATAGCCCGCCGGATGCGTTCGGGGAGGTGCGACAACGACTCGTCTCGTGGGGAGTCGTTCGATCCGGCCGGGGTCCGGGTACTCACACCGGCTCGCTCTGAAGAGCGGGACCGAGCAGAAGACCACCGTCGATGACGTACTCCGACCCCGTGATGAACGCCGCTGCCGAGGAGCTGAGGAACAGGAGTAGGTGGGTGACGTCGGCCGGCTCCCCTAGCCGGGGGATGGCGAACGGCTCAGGCGAGTAGAAGTCGGCGATTGCTGCTGTGGCGCCGGCTGCCGGCTCGTTGATGAACGGCGTTGCGATCACACCGGGGTGGATCGTGTTCACGCGGATACCGTCGCGGCCGAGCTCAAGAGCTGCGGTGCGGGTGAGCCCCCGCACGGCCCACTTGCTGGCGACATAGGGTGCGTAGTGGGCCGTGCCCCCAAGGCTCATGGTCGAGGCGATGTTGACGATGGACCCTCCCGCAGCACGGCGCAAGGCGGGTGCGGCAACCTTCATGCCGAGGAAGGTGCCGGTGAGGTTGATGTCCAAGATGCGCGACCAGATCGCTTGGTCAGTGTGCTCGATCGGTGCCGGTGGATTCTGGACGCCTGCGTTGTTCACCAGCACGTTCAGGCCGCCAAAGATGTCCTCGGCAGCGCGGATCGCAGCAGACCACGACGTCTCGTCAGTGACGTCGAGTTTCGTGAAATGAGCACGGTCGCCAAGCTCCTCGGCGAGCGCCGCGCCGCGGTCGGCGTCGATGTCGCCGATCACCACGTTCGCGCCCTCGGCATGGAACGCGCGGATGTGGCTCGCGCCCTGGCCGCCGGCTCCGCCGGTGACAAGCGCGGTCTGGCTTCTGAAGCGGGTCATGAACGTCCTTCATAGGTAGGCAGACTGGATGAAATCACTGACGACCTCGAGACCTAGTGGTGAGTCGAGTGGCTCACCTCTTGACGAGGGTAAGCTGCGACTGTTGGCGAGTCAAGCCACTCACCTCGTATGATCGGTTCATGAGCAGTGTTGTGCCCACATACCACCAGCGGGTTGCCAAGGAGAAGCGCGACCTGATCGTGGCGGCGGCAACCGCGCTGTTCCTCGAACTGGGATATGACCGGACCTCGCTCGCGCGGATCGCAGAGCGCTCCGGGGTCTCGAGAGCCACCCTGTTCAAGCAGTTCCCCACCAAAGCGGCCTTGTTCGATGCCATCGTCACCGAGTCCTGGTCAGCCGCTGACGAGGGGGAACCTCCGCCGGCAGGCAACATCGTCGACGGACTCAGCGCCATGGGTCGCCGTTACGCCGAGCTGCTAGGCCGTGCCCAGATGACCGACCTGTTCAGGATCGTCATCGCCGAACTGCCGCGGTTCCCGGAGTTGGCCGATGCGCAGTTCTCGCACGGGAAGATGCCCTACTTCGAGTCCGTACGCAGCTACCTCCTGGCTGAGCACGAGGCGGGAACGGTGCGAATCGAGGACGTGGACCTCGCAGCCACCCAGTTCCTGGGCATGATCTCCAACTACGTCTTCTGGCCAACACTCCTGGTGCCGGGCTGGGAGGTGAGCGCCGAACGCGTCGCTCAGGTAGTCGACGAGGCCGTCCGCACCATCGCCGCCCGGTACGCCGCGACTGGACCAGGGGCGTCCACCAACGACTGAGTACCGCCGACAACATGTCGGCCTGGGAACAGCTCCGGAGATCACCCAGTCGTGCGCGGGTTCGGGCTCGATCGTCGAGGTCCACCTTGCGCTGAGGTTCGGGGCCCAGGCGCCAGAGGCTCGAATGTCGTTATGTCCGCCCCGTCAGGTCGATCATGTCGTCGACGCTACTGCTGGAAGCGGCTCCGGTCGTCCCCCTCGGACGGGTTCCCCGGCTACCCCCGTGGTGGTAGCACCGTGATGGCCCTGCGGGCCGGAGGCAGAGCCAGGGGTCCGAGACTGGTGCTGCGGGGCCCCGGGATTGATCGGGCATTCGCTGAACCGTGGCGCCGTTCGGAGACCTCCTGAGACGCTGCCGCACGAGCAGCACGGCCTGCCCGCGAGGGGGCGGATCGAGATCGACGCTCACCGCCGGACCACGCAACCCCACCGACGCCATGCTGCGCGCTGGTGTCGCAAGAGCCTGGTTCGACGGCCGCCCCGGCCCCTACCGTGCCGGGTATGGACGCTGCCGGCGGACCAAGCTCACGCCGGCCACACCAGCTACGCCGCCATCCGGATATTCCGGTAAGCCGCAGGATCGAAGCAGATCAGGACGACCGGCGCGGCCGGCATAACGTGGGTCCGGCCGTTGACGACGAACGATCTCGGGTCCACTGTGGGCGTTCCTCCCGAGGTCCGGATGCGCCACAACCGTCCGCCGGGCGGTGCCGCCGGGAAACCCGGCTTCTGCCTACGGCAGTGATGGCCCGCCCACGGGAACCTTCGGGTCAGGCGTTGTAGCCGCCGTGGGCGTCCAGCACCGCGCCCGTGACGTACGAGGCGGCGGGGCTCGCCAGGAAGGCGATCGCGGCGGCCATCTCCCGCGGATGACCCATGCGCTGCAGTGACAGCGAGCCGAGCAGCGTCTTGAGGGTCTCGGGGTCGGGTGCTTCGATC
Organism: Saccharothrix carnea; assembly: GCF_003014735.1. GTDB lineage: Bacteria > Actinomycetota > Actinomycetes > Mycobacteriales > Pseudonocardiaceae > Actinosynnema > Actinosynnema carneum. The sequence continues at coordinate 108,329 of NZ_PYAX01000002.1, forward strand.
CCGCCCTCCATCAGTCCGGCTTCCACCACGTTGGCCGTGATGCCTCGGGGTGCGAGGTCGCGAGCGGCGCCCATGGTGTACCGCTCGATCCCCGACTTGGTCGCGGCGTAGTCGGCGTTGCCGGGGACGCCGACCCGGGAGCCCAGTCCCGAGCTCACCGTGATGATGCGGCCGTCGGCGCGTAGCACCCGGGAGGCGGCCCGGATGATCGCGATCACGCCGAGGTAGTTCGTGGCGTGCATGCGATCCAGCGCGGCGGTGTCGGCGTCCGGGTCGTCCACCGTGCCCGCCACGCCGATCGCCGCGTTGTTGACGAGGATGTCCAGGCCGCCGAACTGCGCGACCACCGCGTCGATCAGCGCCGGTGCCCCGCTCGGGTCCGCCTGGTCGGACCGGAAGGCCGCGACCTTCGCGCCCGTGGCGCGCACCTCGTCGACCACGGCCTGTGCCAGCTTCTCCGAGTTGACGTAGGTGAACCCGACGTCGGCGCCCTGCTCGGCCAAGAGCCTGACGGTGGCGGCACCCAGTCCGCGGGACCCTCCGGTGACCAGGGCGACCTTGCCGGTGAGCGGCTCGTTCATTGTTCCCACCTCGCTGTTCGATCCTTCAGTGGTCGTAACACTAATCGTTACGACTCACTGTCGCAACTGTTGCTGTTACGACAGAGCGGCCGTAACATGGCGTGTTACGGCCGAGAGGAGGGCTTCGTGAGCGCCAACAGCAGGTTGACCATCGCCGCGCACGCGCTGGCCTGGATCGGCCTCTACCAGCGTCGCGGCCATGACGTGGCCACGTCCGAGCAGATCGCGGGCAGCGCGAACACCAACCCCGTGGTGATCAGGCGGCTGCTCGGCGAGCTGCGCAGGGCGGGGCTCGTGGAGTCCCGGCGTGGCGCGGGCGCCGGCTGGGCGCTGGCACGCGAGCTGGAGTCGATCACCCTGCTCGACGTGTACGACGCGGTGGAGCCCGGCCCGCTGTTCGCGATGCACCGCGCCACCCCGGACCAGGAGTGCGTGGTGGGCTACGGCATCCGGCCGGCGATGCAGGGCATCTATGGGGGCATCGAGGAGACGCTGAGAGCCGAGTTGGCCCGCGTCACGATGCAGGACGTGCTCCAGGACGTCCTCGCGGTACCGCGCCAGTAGCTCTACGGCGGCGCCCTCACTGCCGGCCCGGGAGCACTGCGGCTTCGCCATGAACCTGCGTATGCCGATCACCGAGGACGGAACATGATTTCGCATACTCGTCGTCGACGACCAGGCGCTGTTCCGACGTGGGCTCGTGGCCCTGTTCACCGCCGCGCCGGGGGGCGAGGTGGTCGGCGAGTCCGCTGATGGTGCCGAAGCTGTCGCGCTGGCGGGCGAGATCCGCCCCGACGTGATCCTGATGGACATCAGGACGCCGGTGCTGGACGGGATCGCGTCCACTCGTCGCATACGGCTTGTCGAGCCCCTGCGACAACCCCGCGAGGTCAAGGTCGCCGATCCGTGGGGCGACTCCGCGTGGGGCTGCATCCGGCACGCCGAAGACGTCATCATCAACGAGCCGGACCGGTGCGCACGCCTTAAACACAGGTCGGACCACGTGGCCGACTTCTGGCACCCAACAGGTGCCGTCACACGCGTGGAGCAACTCATCGCCGACCGCGCGCGGCGGGCCCTGATCGCACTGGAGTCGGCGGTGATCGCCCCGCAAGCCAAGCCCGCACTGGCGGAACTGGTCGTATCCGCCACCGCGCGCACGCGTTGAGCCGGATCGGGTGATCGCGCCGAGGGGGCGCTGTTGATCGACTTGCCAACCGGCCAGGGGCGCGGTGACCGGGCCGGTCGTGCGCTCGGACTGGACGGGCGGACCACATCGTGGCCGTGCGCTGACCGACCTGGTCGTGATGGCACCCCACGGGCCGGGTGTTCGTCACCGGTCCGGACGTCGTGCGCAGCGTCACCGCAGGATCGGGGCCGAGCTCGGCGCGACAAGTCGAGTACCGACCCAGGCGCCCAGGTAAGTGCTTCCCTGGCTGACGGAGGTGATCAGTTCCGTCGGGTTGTGGCCGGTGAGTGCGCGGAAGTCGCGGTTCAGGTGCGACTGGTCAGTATATCCGCACGCCGCCGCGATGTGGGACCACAGCGGTGGATTCGGTCGAGTGGCGAGGTCGATCGCTTTGTGGAGGCGGGCGATGCGGGCGATTGTTTTGGCAGGCAGCCCGACCTGTTCGCGGAAGCGGGCGTTGAGGTGCTGGCGCGACCACCCGATCTGGTCGGCCACGGCGTCGATCCTCGCCCGCCCGGCCGACGTGATGAGTTGACGCCAGGCACCTTGAAGTGGTGTGGCGAGCGCTGGGCCATCGGAGATCCAGGTGGTGAGCCGCTCGTCGAGGATCCGCAGCCGTTCGGACCAGGTGCCGGCCTCGGCGAGCTGTTCCGACAACCGTCGGGCTCGCGGGCCGAGCAGCTCGTGGAGGCTGACGTCGGTGTTGGCGATCTCCTTCAGGGGGAGGCCGAACAGGGCCTTGGCGCCATGCGGCGACAACTCCACGATGACAGCTGTTTCCCGGCCGGTCTGTTCGTAGCTCGTCGGCTGGTCGCTGAGCCCCCTGACGGGTGAGGGGACGGAGGCCGCCGGTGTCCCGTCGATCGCGCGCGTGACGGAGGTGTCGATGTCGATGATCAACGTGACCGAGCCGAGCGCCGTCATCCTGCACGTGGTCGGCTCGGTCCACGTGCGGCTGTACCCACCATAGGCCAGGACGTGGCCGGCCAGCGCCGGACGTGGCAGGCGCAGCACGAAGGACGTATCGCCAGTACGGCGCATGGGCTCTGGCTCTGTGTGCACGTATCCCCCTGAGTACGCGACGTGCTGCCCGTGATCGATGCTAGTACCCGCTGGGCCGGCGGAGTGCTGACATTTGTCCAAGCGATCGCCAGGTAATCCCGTTAGCGTCTCGTCGTGAAGGGGTGTCAAGAGCCGCCGGACGCGAGAAGCGCCGCGGAATCGTGACCGGGTAGGTCGGGGAGACGTCAGAGACCGGGGGGCTTCAGTCATGGTGCGCCAATGGCGGGCGCGTGGATTCAGCGCGCGCCTTTTCCTGTTGCTTGTGTCCGTTTTCCTCGCGATGTCGTCCGCGTCGTCCGAGGCGTGGGCGGTGAGCGGCGGAGAGGGCGGTGCGGAACGACATCCGGTGGCTGTTCGGCAGGCTCCGGACGAATCGGCGGCCGCCGTGGCCGCGGCACGTCAGGGCACCAGGGTCGAGGTGGTGGATCAGCGGACCGCGACCTCGACCGTGTACGCCGAACCGGATGGCACCCGTACCACGGAGCTGGCCGCGACTCCGATGAGGTTCCAGCGCGAGCAGGCCTGGGTGCCGTTGGACCGGACGCTGGCGGTGCGCGCGGACGGGTCGGTGGCGTCCAAGGCGGTCGCCGAGGACGTGGTCCTGTCCGGTGGCGGTTCCAAGCCGTTGATCACGATCGTTGCCGGTGCCAACGAGTTGGCGCTGTACTGGCCCACTGCGCTGCCGGAACCGGTGTTGTCGGGAACCGCCGCGACCTACGCCGAGGTCCTGCCGGGGATCGACCTGGTGATGCGCGTGGAGTCGGGCGGGTACCAGCAGTTGCTGGTGGTGAAGACCGCCGAGGCCGCGAAGAACCCGGCGTTGGCCCGCGTGCGGTTGCGGGTGGCGGTCAAGGGGCTGCGCGTCACGGCGGACGACTCCGGTGCGTTGAAGGCGGTAGACGAGAAGGGCGCGACCGTGCTCAGCTCGGCGCCCTCGACGATGTGGGACTCGAAGGGTCGAGTCGAGAACGTCGGCGTCGAGGTCGCCGGGGACGTGCTGACGCTGGTTCCGGACCGGGCGTTCCTGGCCGACGAGTCGACCGCGTACCCGGTCACCGTGGATCCGGCCTACTTCCCCCACGCGCACAACTACTGGGCGACGGTGCTGTCCGGGGACCGCTTCCGCGACCAGGCGTACAACAGGAGGAGCGCCGACGCCACTCATCCCGACTGGGCCCAGGTCGGGCAGTGCTGGAACGGACGCGGCGAGTGCAACGGCATCGGTGAGGCCCGCGCTTACTTCTCGTTCCACGACACCGGCCTGCTCAGCGGCAAGGACATCCTCGAGGCGAAGTTCTACAGCACGGTGATGTACAGCCCGAACTGCGAGATCCGCAACCACCAGCTGCGGCTGGTCCACCACGCCATCGGCGACGGCACGACCTGGAACAACAAACCGGAGAACCCGAACCAGCGGATCGAGTTCGCCGCCCCGAACTCCTGCAACGGTGCGCACGGGGTCGAGCTGGACATCCGCGGAATGCTGAACGTGGGCGGTGCGTCCACGTACTACCTGCACGCCTCGGACCCCAACGACCAGACCGCGTGGCGGAAGTACGCGTCGGCCGAGACGCGGATCGTGATCAAGTGGAACCGCGTCCCCGATCTGCCCCAAGACCTGCGCACCGATCCGCCGCTACCGCAGCCGTGCCAGTGGTGCGCAGGGATCCCGCACATCTCCAACCAGGACATCCGCCTGATCGCCACGCTGTCGGACCCCGACCACGAGCGCGTCAGGCCCAAGTGGCGGATCCGTCCGGAAGGACGGGCCGAAGAGACCTCGGACGGCGACTGGGTTCCGTCCGGTGTCCCGGTGAGCCGTGCTGTTCCGCTCGCCGACAAGGACGGGCTGCGGATCAACTGGTGGCTGCACGCCGAGGACGACACCCCGGCGTCGAGCGGCGCGAGCCACGGCCCGGTGTTCGCGGTCGACCGGACACCCGTGACGGTCGCGCCGACCGTGGAGTCCAGGATCCACACCCAGGACAACAACTGGCACGGTGGTGTCGGGGTGTCGGACGTCTTCACCTTCGGCAGCAACGGTGTCGGCGACATCGACCACTACCTGCACGGGTGGCAGGACCCGCCGACGACACGGGCCGATGCCACCGCGCTGGGCGGCCCGGCCTTCGCGACAATCGCCCCGTCCGCCGACGGTCCGCAGACGTTGTTCGTGCAAAGCGTCGACCGGGCCGGGAACAAGAGCCCCGCGCGGACCCACGGGGTCTACGTGCGTGCCGGTGACGGAGCGCTCGGCCAGTGGTCGTTCGAGGGCAATGCCAAGGACAACGCGTACCTGGGCGACCGGCACGGGGAACTGAGCGGTGGTGCCTCCTACACGTCGGGCGCGGTCGGCACCGCGTTGTTGTTGGACGGCGCCAACGGAAGTGCCATGACCGCCCGAAACGTGACGCGCACGGACACCAGCTTCTCGGTGTCCGCATGGGCCCGCCCGGACGTGATGCCCGATCGCCCCATGGGCGTCGTCAGCCAGGACAACGACCAGACCGGTTACAGCGGCTGGTTGCTGCACTACCGGGACGACGGCCAAGGCCCGAAGTGGGCGTTCTGGCTTCCCGGCGGGGACACCGCGAATCCCGGGGCCGGAGTCGTCACCGAGGGCTCGGCACCGGCACACCAGCCGCAACAAGGCCGATGGACCCACCTGACCGGGGTGTTCGACCGCAACGCCGCCGAAACCAGGCTGTACGCGGACGGTGTGCTGATCGGGAAGAAGACCACGCCGCCGGGATGGGTTCCGTGGCAGTCCGGCGGCCGGGTGGCGGTCGGCAGGCTCCAGTGGGCCGGCAGCCAGTCGCACCCGTGGTCCGGTGCGATCGACGAGGTGCAGGTCTTCGACCGGGCGCTGTCCGATGCCGAGGTCAGCGCCAAGGTGAGTCGGGACGACGTCCGCACCGGGCACCTGAAGTTCGACGACGAGCCCGCGCCGGGCGGTCAATCGAACACCAAGGCACGCAACGAGGTCGCGGGAGCGAGCGACGGCGCACTCGTCAACGGTGCGACCTTCGTGGACAACGGAGATCTCGGTCGTGCGGTGCGGTTCGACGGCACCGACGACCAGGTGGTGACCGGTGGCCCGGCGGTGCGCACCGACCGGAGCTTCTCGATCTCCGCCTGGGTGAAGGCGGACCGGTTCGTCGCCGCCGGCAGGTCGATGACCGCGGTGAGCCAGGACGGCGCCTTCACCAGCGGCTACTACCTGCAGTACCACGGCGACAGCCAGAAGTGGGTCTTCCTGAAGTTCTCCGCCGACATCGCCGACGGCCCCACGTTGAGGTGGCACGGCGTCAGTGCGAAACAGACACCCGTCGTCAACGACTGGGTGCACCTGACCGGTGTCTACGACGGGTCGACCAAGGAGATGCGGATCTACGTCAACGGTGAGCCGGGCAATGACGAGCGCTTCCTCTACCCGGGCACCGAGTGGAACGCCACGGGCCGGGCGGTGGTCGGCCGGGGCAAGTTCAACGGCGCCGAGGCCGACTTCTGGCCGGGCGCGGTCGACGAGGTCCGAACCTACAGCCGGGTGCTGTCGGCCGACGACATCAAGGGCGTGGTCAGCCAGAGCCGGGTGTCGGCGGGTTCGTGGCGGCTGGACGGGAACCTGAACGACTCCTCGGGCCGTGGCCTCACGGGCACGTGGAACGGGACGGCGGCGTACACCGAAGGGCAGAGCGAGAACTCCGACTCGGCCGACCAGGCGTTGCGGCTCACCGGGACCAACGGTGTCGAGGCGCCGAACGCGGTCAACCCGCTGGAGAGCTACTCGGTGTCCGCGTGGGTCCGGCCGGACGCGGGCAGGGATTGCACCTGCACGATCGTGTCGCAAGCCTTTGACACCGTCCCGGCGTTCTCGCTGTCCGCGAACCGGGACGGCAAGTGGCAGCTGTCCGCCGCCGATGCGTCCGCCGTCGCTGGCGACGTGCAGCCCGGCGTGTGGACGCAGGTCACCGGTGTCCACAACAAGCAGCGGCAGCAGCTCGAACTCCACGTCAACGGCGCGCTGGTCGCCACGGCGAAACTCACCCTGCCTCAGCACAACGACGGCAAGTTGCAAGTCGGCCAGGCCAAGTCGCGAGGGACGGCTCGCGACAGGTTCGTCGGCGCGATCGACGACGTGCAAATGCACAGCCGTGCGTTGTTCGCCGACGAGATCCGCGTGATGGCGGGGCGCGACCTGGCCCTCGTGCACAACTGGAAGCTGAACGACAACCCAGCCGACTCGATCGGCGCCCAGGGCGGCGCGTTGCTCGGAGGGGCCGGCTACGGTCCTGGCCGCGCGGGCCGGTCGATCCGGCTGGACGGCACGGATGACGCGGTCAGCGCGACCGGCGTCGACCTGCGCACCGATCAGAGTTTCACGGTGTCCTCGTGGGTGAACCTGACCAGGCCCGGCCCTTGTGAGTCGGAGTGCACCCGTGACGCGGTCAGCCTGTCCGGCGCCCGGGACGGCAAGGCGCCGGTGAAGTTCCGCCTCGGTCACCGGATCGACCAGGACCAGGCGCAGGGCAGCGGCAAGTGGATCTTCGAGTTGCCCGAGGCGAACGGGACCGTCACCAAAGCCGCGGTCTCGGTGCGGCCGAGCCAGTTCGACAACTGGGTGCTGCTCGTCGGCGTGTACGACGCGGGCTCGGGACAGATCGACTTGTACGTCCACAGCGACGATCCGCTGAGTGAGCCCGACCAGGACACCGGCAGGCTGATCCAGCCCTGGCAGGGCGAGGGCGCGTTGCAGATCGGGCGGGCGGTGGCCGCTCCCGACGCGACGGCGTCCGGGTTCTGGCCGGGCGGCGTGGACGATGTCCGGCTCTACACCGGGACACTGTCCACCGAGCGGCTCAAGGCACTCCGCGACTCCTACCCGGCGGTGACTTCATGAGACGACAGTGGACCTTCCGCGGCTTGGTGATCGCCCTGGTCGCACCGCTGGTGACCGTGACGGTCACCTCGTCCGCCGCCCAGGCCGCGAGCGGACCGTCTGTCCCGCTGCCGGAGACCGGCTCGGTGGCGGTCAGCGAGCAGACCCGCGTTCCGCGCGGCGAGGACGAGGCCTCACGCCGGTCGCTGAGCGGTGACCAGCAGGAAGTCGGGCAAACCGCCGGTTCCGGGAAGCCGACCGCAACGTCCCTGTCACCCTCGTCGACCTGGGACGTCTCGCTGAACACCGGTGACTTCACCTGGTCGTACCCGCTGAGGGTGCCACCGGCACCAGGTGGGCTGGAACCGTCGCTGGCCCTGTCATACCGGTCGTCCGCCGTGGACGGGCACACCAGTGAGACCAACAACCAGCCGTCGTGGATCGGGGACGGCTGGGACCTGTGGCCGGGGTACATCGAGCGCACCTACGGGACCTGCGCCGACGACGACTCGAAGACCGGCGACCTGTGCTGGCGCAGCGACAACGCCACAGCCGCGTACGACGGAGGCGGCGGAACGCTGATCCACAACGGTACGTCGTGGCGCGCGAAGAGTGACGACGGCTCGCGCATCGAGCGGTTCACCGGCCTGGGCAACGGTGACGACAACGGTGAGCACTGGCGCATCACAGCGACCGACGGCACCCAGTACTGGTTCGGGTCCGCGACCGATGCCCACTCGACCTGGACCGTTCCGGTGTACGGCGACGACGCGGGGGAGCCGTGCAACCGGCCCGGCTCGTTCGGTTCCTCGCACTGCGTGCAGGCCTGGCGGTGGAACCTGGACAAGATCGTCGACCGCAACGGCAACGTGATCCGGTACTACTACACGACCGAGACGAACTCCTACGGGATGAACGAGAAGGACAGCGCGGTGTCCTACGTCCGCGGTGGCTCGTTGCACCACATCGACTACGGGCTCCACGAGTCGGTCGCGGGCCCGGCGACCGGGCGCGTCGACTTCACCCTCGCCGACCGGTGCGTCCGCGACAGCGACTGTGCGCCGGCCCAGCGCCGGAACTGGCCGGATACGCCGCTGAAGCTGTCCTGCACCGGGGCGACCTGCACCGAGCACTCACCGACGTTCTGGACCACGAAACGGCTGGCGGGTGTCACCACGACGGTCTGGCGCGATTCGTCCTACGAGCCGGTCGACCGCTGGACGCTCGACCAGCAGTTCCCCGGCACCGGGGACATCGGCACCGAGCAGCGCGAATCCGCGGCGCTCTGGCTGAAGGGCATCACGCACACCGGTCTGGTCGCCGGTTCGGCGGACCTGCCACCGGTCACCTTCGAAGGGACGTTGTACCCCAACCGCGTCGACGGGGACAACGACGGCTACGCGCCGCTGAACCGCTACCGGATCACCGGCATCATCTCCGAAACCGGTGGGGTCACCTCGATCGACTACCAAGCACCGGACTGCAAGGCAGGTCAGTCGATGCCCGCCGCCCCGGAGGCCAACACGATGCGGTGCTACCCGGTCCGCTGGGCACCGCCGGGCCACGAACCGCGCACCGACTACTTCCACAAGTACGTGGTGTCATCGGTGATCCGAACCGACATGCTGGCGAGCAGCGCGGCACACGTGACCCGGTACGAGTACCTGGACGGCGCGGCGTGGCACTGGAACATGTCCGAGTTCACGAAGGACGACAAGAAGACCTGGAACGACTTCCGCGGCTTCGGACGCGTCAGGACCCGCACCGGATCGGTCGACGATCCCGGCGGCAGCCCCCGGACCATGTCCGAGCAACGCTTCTACCGCGGCATGCACAACGACCGGCTGCCCAACGGCGGCAGGCGATCGGTGCGGGTGTCCGACTCGGTGAACGACGGCCAGAGCGCCCGGGACGACCACGACTGGTTGAGCGGCTTCGCTTTCGAGAACACGACGTTCGAGAGCGAAGCGCCGTCGACGGCGCCCGCACCACCGGTGGTGAGCAGGACGGTCAGCCACCCGATGTGGAAGGGGCCCACGGCCAGCCGCGGCGAGTTCCACGCGTACATGGTGCGCCCCGAGGTCGAACGCCGGCTCGTCACCCTGAAGTCGGGTGGGTTCCGCGAGACCAGGACCGTGACCCGGTACGACGACGACGTCGCCCACGGCTTGCCGACCACCGTGGACGACTTCGGCGACGTCACCACGGCAGAGGATGACCGTTGCGTGCGGAACACGTACGCGCCCGACACCACGACGTGGCAGCTCGACCTCCGCAGCCGGGTCGAGACGGTGTCCGTCAACTGCGGAACCACCCCCACCTTCCCCCGCGATGCCGTCTCAGACCTCAAGCTCTCCTACGACAGCAGGGGGAACCCGGCCCGGGTGGACGTCGCCGGCGAACGCCCGGCGGCCGGGCCGGTGTACGTCACCACCAAGACCGTGCTGAGCGACAAGCACGGCCGGACTGTCGAGACCACCGACGCGCTGGGCAACGTGGACAGGAGCGCCTACGCACCAGCCGAAGGCGGGCCGGTCACCGAGGTGACCCACACCGGGCCGACCGGGCTCGTCACGAGAACCGCGTACGAGCCCGCGTCGGGCAAGCCCGTCAAGGTCACGGATTCCAACAACAGGGTGACGGAAACCGCATACGACCCGTTGGGGCGCACGACCCAGGTGTGGCTGCCCAACCGGCCCAGGTCGTCCAACCCCGAGGGCAGCGTGAAGTTCGGCTACCGGATCGCGCGGGACAAGCCCGTGGTGGTCACCACCGGCAAGGTGGGACCGAACGGCGTCTTCGTCACCAGCAACGAGGTCTACGACGGGCTCCTGCGACCCCGGCAGACCCAGAAACCGGGAGTGGGGATCCGCCGCGAGCCGGGCCGACCCGAAGTCCCGACGGACGACGGGCGGCTGATCACCGACACCAGGTACGACTCGCACGGCCGGGTGTACAAGGAGACGCAACCGTACTTCAACGCCGGTGCCGTGGACACCACCCTGTGGCTCGCGGCTGACGCCGAGGTGCCCGGACTGACCAGGACCAGGTACGACGGTGCCGGGCGGGAGACGGAGTCGATCCACCAGTCCGGCGCGTTCGACCGGTGGAGGAAGCTCACGAGTTACGACGGTGACCGGGTGCACGTCACGCCACCGGCAGGCGGCACAGCGACCACCGCGATCACCGACGCCCTCGGTCGGACCACAGAGCTGCGGACGTACCGCGGTGGTGAACCCGAAGGGGACTTCGACGCTACCCGGTACGAGTACACGAAGGCCGGTGACCTCGCCGAGGTGACGGCCCCGGACGGAGCCGTCTGGCGTTACGAGCACGACCTGCGTCGACGTCAGGTCCGGGCGGAGGATCCGGATTCGGGTACGCGGACGATGACCTACGACGACGCCGGTCGGCTGACCTCGACCAAGGACGCGCTCAACAGGGTGCTCTTCCACGTGCACGACGCCCTCGGCCGCAAGACCGCGCTGCACGAGGACTCCCGGACGGGCAAGAAGCTCGCGGAGTGGACGTACGACACCGCCAACTCCGGCAAGGGGTTGCCGGCGTCGACCACCAGGTACGTGGACGGAAACGCCTACACGACGGCCGTGGACAGCTACACGGCCTTGAACAAGCCGCTGTACGCGTCGATCACCATCCCCTCCTCCGAAGGTGCGCTCGCCGGGAAGTACGACTTCAACTTCCAGTACGGCAGGGACGGCAGCCTCACCAACGAGACCTACCCGAGAGTCGTGGCGGCACAGGTCGGCGAGCAGACGGTCACCTACAGCCTCGACGACTGGGGCAGGGCGAGTTCGACGAGGACCGGTGCGGGCGCCCTGCTGGTCGCCGGCACGACCTACACCCGTTACGGCGAGGTCCAGCGCATCGAACAGGGCGCGGGCGGTACGCGGGCGTGGCAGTCGTTCTACTACGAGACGAACACCAGGCGGCACAGCCGAACCGTCGTGGACGCGGAACTGCCGAAGCCGATGCAGTCCGACGTGCACTACACCTACGACGACGCGGGCAACATCACCTCGATGGCCGACCTGACCAGGGACGCGCCGGCGGACGTGCAGTGCTTCCGCTACGACTCCCTACGCCGGTTGACCGAGGCGTGGACCGCGGCGACGACCGACTGGTGGGAAGGGGACGGCGCGCGCAACGGAGGCTGTACCGCCGAGCCGGTCGTGGCCGATGGCGCTGCGCCGTACTGGCACTCCTATCGGCACGGCGTCGGCGGCAACAGAGTGGAGGAGTCCCGGCGCACGCGAACCACAACGGACAAGCGCACGTACAACTACCCCGACGCGAACCAGCCACAGCCGCACACCGTCCGATCGGTGACCAGCGCGACCGCGACTGAGACCTACGAGTACAACGCGGCAGGGGAGACCACGCGCCGCACGAAGGCCGGCGTCGGCCAGCTGCTCGGCTGGGACCGGGAAGGGCGCCTCGCCTCGGTGACCGAAAACGGCAAGAGCACGTCGTTCATCTACACGGCCGACGGTGCGCGGTTGCTGCGCAAGGACCCGTCCGCGACCACCCTGTACCTCGGCAAGCAGGAGATCCGACATCCTGGGGACGGGTCCAAGCCTACCGTCACCCGGTACTACACCCATGGTGCGGCGACCATCGCCATGCACGACGGCACCACCCTGCTGTACCTGGGCGCAGACCACCACGGCACCGCACAGGTCGCGATGGACACCGCCAACCTGTCGGTGACGCGGCGACGCCAGACACCTTATGGCGCCCCCCGTGGCACAGCGGTCTCGTGGCCGGGAGAGCGCGGCTTCGTCGGCGGGACGAAGGATCCCTCGACGGGGCTGACCCACATCGGGGCCCGCGGGTACGACGCCGACCTGGGCAGGTTCCTGTCCGTCGACCCGGTGATGAACCCGCAGGACTCGCAACAGATGAACGGATTCGCCTACAGCAACAACAACCCCACCACCTTCTCCGATCCCACCGGTTTGTGGTGCGACGGCTGCGACACGCCGGACAACCCCGACTCGTGCTACGGCAACAACCCGGGTCCGCAATGCGCCGGTGGACCGGTGGACCACAAGCCCGGTGGCCGCCATGGCCCTCCTGCCGCCGGCAACAACGGTGGCGGCGGCAACAGCGGGGGAGGCGGCAGCACAAGCCGCTCGGGCTGCGGTGGACGTGGCGGCTGCGGGAAGAGCAGCGCGACGCCACCCAGGCATTGTCCGCCGCCGAGGACAGCCGCCGACTGCGCCAGGGTCGCCAAGACCCTCGGATCCGGGTGGGCGTCGGCGGCACTCCTGGCCAAGCAGAACCCGCCCAAGCTGAAGGGCAAGGTCCCCACCACCTGGGTCTGCGGTGGAGTGCTGGCCGCATTGGTGCTCGCCGCGGGCCTTGAGGCGTGCGTCGGCCACAACGAGTACGGGACGATGTGGTCCACCACGGGGAAGTTGGGCATGGGTGCCGGCGTTTCCTACGGCCTTTCCTTCAAGGTGAGCCTGGAGGATCCGCCGGGCTCCCCGACCGGAGGCGGTCCCGCCGCCGAGTCGGACAACTGGTTCGCCACCCTGGGGCCGGTGGACGTCGACGGGAGTTCGATCTCGAGCAGCGTCGCCGATGGGCCGGAATTCAGAGGGCAGAAGAACCTGCACGCGCGGATCCCGCTGGTCGTGGCGGGCGGGGTGAGCAAATCACTGTCCGGATACATCTCCGTGACGCCTTCCATCTGGGCGCAGGTCGATCCGGACCAGGTCCTGCACGACTTCCGGACTTCCGAGGCGGACCTGATCAAGGAGTTCGGCGGCTGACCGGACTTCCGCACCGAGGCTGCTGAGCTGCGGCGATCCTGCCCTTGCGTCTTCAGGCCAGGATCGCCAGGTGTGGCGTTGCAACTGCTCGGCGAGGTCGCGACGCGATTCGCTTGAGCAAATACGTTCGTGTCGTTTCGGCCGGATCGGGCTTAGCTTCGGGCGGTGGCGAACGAACTGACGATTCCGGCCCTGCCCTGTCCTTCCATCGACGAGATCGCGTCGTTCTACGAGATGCTCGGCTTCGAGGTGACCTATCGGCAGACGCGACCGAACCCGTACCTGGCGGTGCGGCGAGAAGACATCAACCTGCACTTCTTCGGCCTGGACGACTACGACCCGGCGCAGTCCTACAGCACGTGCATCGTCGTCGTGCCGGACATCCACGCGTTGTTCGAGGAGTTCGCGGCGGCCATGCGCAAGACGCACGGGAAGCTGCTCATCTCCGGCATCCCGCGGATGACCCGACCCCGGCTGCGCAACGACCGCTACACCGGATTCGTGGTCATCGACCTGGGTGGCAACTGGATCCGGATCACCAGGGAGCAGGCGGAACCCGAGGCCACGACCCGGTTGGCCAACCGATCTGGCCGTCGACACGGGCCGCAGGCAGTTGCACCGTGCCTTTGGCGTCGGATCCGGATGCGTTCAAGTCGCGGATGGCCATGCTCGTATCAACGTGGATGCCGTCGGCGATCAGGGCTGGACCAGAGGTGTTGACGACCTTTCCGCCGCTCCACTGGAGTTGTCCACCGACCCGTGCGTTCACGAGCCGCACCGTGCCGAGGTCACCCGAGCCTGCCGCCTGCACGTCAATGAGGCTCAGGTTGTTGCCGACGCGGATCGAGTCGGCCAGCACGGCGGGGCCCGTGGTGTTGATGGTTCTGGTGTCGGAGCATTCGAGTTGGCCGCCGATCCGTGCGTTGACCAGCCGGGCGGCACCGATTGTTCCTGCGCCCGAGGCGTGTGTCCGTCGCAGGAATACGTCGGCTTCGACATGGAGGCGGTCGGCGAGCACGGCCGCTCCACCTGTGTTGGTGATCTCGGCGTCGCTGAGGTCGAGTTGACCGCCGATATGGGCGAGGATGAGCCTGATCGTGCCCTTGTCGCCGTCCCAGCGGGCGCGGACCCGTTCGAGAATCAGCTCTCCGGTGATCCGTAGGCCGTCGGCGTGCAGGGCTGTGGTCCTGCTGCCGCGCAAGTTCAGGCGCGGCAGCACCGCGTACTCCGCGGTGATCGGTTCTGTGATCACACACCCGAGCAACTCGACACCGGCCGCAGCGGTGACGTGGTCCAGGTCGAGTCTGTCCACGATCCGCGCCCCGGACACGCGCACGCCGCGAGGGTCGAGCTCCCCATGACGCCCGAGGAGCAGGTCCCGAATCACATCGGCCCTGATCACGTGAGCGGGGTCGGTCATCTCGACGAGATCTTCGACGGTGAGCGCGCTGCACGCGTACTCGGCACCCTGCACGACGGCGGTGACAAGCAGGCGTTCCTGCGGAGTCGGATCCGGACACGCCAGTGCACCGTTATGGGAGATCGTCACGTTGTGTTCGCTGCTTGGGGTGGGATGGGAGTCTTGCGCGGACCTGGAGGAGGAAGCGTCATTCCGACGCCCTCCATCAACTCACGGGCGATGTCGACGAACTCCGGTACAGCGCTGCGTGCGCGCGCCATGAAGTCACTTTCGTGATCGTGAACCTGAGTGATCGCCAGATACAACGCCCTTGTTCCCACTTGGTGTTCGAGCGAGTTCAGACTGTTGAGTGCGTCGTCGACCAGGCGAGCCTCACGTGCGTCGACGGGCTTCGGCGCCTCCCGAAGTCGCGGTTGGTCGGGACTGTGCTTTCGTCGTTGATCGTCCAGGGATCTGATGGTGTGCTCCCCGGATCCGCTCTCGGAAGCGTTGGCCACGGTGACCTCCTGGTGGACGTTATGTTCATGGATGACCGGGTAGTGGTGGCAGGGGTGTTGTCTTGGCTTCCGTTGGCGATCACGCGTTGATCCAGTCATGCGGTACCAGTGCACCTTGGCCTTGTCGCCAGCGTTGTGTGACCGCGGTGCTGAAGACCTCGTGTTCGAGGTCGGCGTGTTCCATAACAATCACCTGGAAGGCACCGCCGAGGCTGGTGATGGTGTCGGCGATGACCTGGTAGGCGCGCAGCAGGGAGATCCTGTCGGACTCGCGTGCGGGTTCCAGCCCGGCGCCTTTGTAGTCGGCGGGGAAGTACACCTGTGAGGGTTGGTCGAGGATGAGCAGCCGCGGCACGGGTCGGTCGTGTTCGGTGAACCATTCGTGCAGGCTCAGCAGCGTGGCCAAGTGGTAGCCGAGCCAGTTCTCGCCGCCGCCCATCTCGTTGAGAGGCACGGGGCCGGCGGTGGTGTCGGCCACGACGCTGAGGCGGCGCAGGTCCAGACGCACGGGTACCTGGGAGTGTTCCAGTTGCAGCGCGCGGGCCTTGGCGGAGATCTTCTGGTTGATCAGCGAGAGGCTGCTGTTCACGCGATCGGCTTGGACGTCATCGCCGAGAGTGTTTTCCAGCTCTTCGATGCGTGCCTGCAGCTCATTGCGCTGGTCCGCGATACGCGGCGCGGCCGTGAATCGGCTGGTGGTTTCGAGGAAGAGGCTGATCCGGCCCTTGACCGAGGCGGCGCGGAGGGTGCTGTCGCGGAAGCGTGAGGCGACGCGAATGCCTGCTTCGAGGGCTTCGCGCTCGTCGCGGTTGGTGTTCAGCGCCAGGCGTAGTCCGCGCTGCGTTTCCTCCTCCTGAGCGATCAGCGCTTGGACTTGGGAGGTGTCGTCGTTGACGAACACCACGTTGGCGTCGAGGTGTTCGAGGTCGGCGCGCAGGGCGGAGACGGCCTCGTTGACGCTGGAGACGCCGTTGCCGCACACGGGGCACTGGTCGGTGGAGGTCTCGTCCTGGATGCGTAACAGGTTGAGCGAGGTGAGCCGCTCGTGCTGGTCCAGCGCGTGGGTAAGGAAGTCGCCACGTTCGTTCAGCGATTGCCTCAGGTCCGTCAGCCGTGCTCGTGAGCGCTGGTAGTCGGCGCGTAGTTGTTCTCGCTGTTGTTCGAGGCGTACGAGCGGGTCGTCGGTGTCCGCTGGCGTGTCGGGCACACCGGGAAGCGGGGCGCGTGTGGCGTCGGTGAGCAGTCGGAAGGCGTCCTCCAGCGTGAGGTCGTCCACCGGTTGTTGGGGGAGCAGTGATGTTTCGATCGCTTCCCTGACCAAGGCGCGTGCCTGTCCCGGTGCGGGTGCGGCGGCTTCCTGTTGGGCCAGGGCGCGTTCGTGGTTGCGCAGGTCGGCTCGTAGTTGGCGCAGTTGGGCGCGCAGAACGGCTTGCTCGGCGTCGACGGCGCCGAGGAAGTAGGGGAAGACGTCGCGGATGGCCTGGGTGTGGTGTTCGCGGCCTTGGGAATGGAAGAGCAGGTCGGGGTTGGCTACCTCGTTCTGGGCTTGGGCGCAGAAGAACAGGGCGTGCCGGATCGAGGGGGACATTGTGTTGCCCCTGGTGGTGGGCAGGCGCACCGTGCGGTTGATGCCGCAAAAGTCGGCGAGGATGCCGCGGGCCGCGTCCACGGGGAAAGTGAAGGACATCTCGTCGCGCCCGAGCGGCTCGGCACCCGGCTGTTGGAAGACCAGGCACAGCCTGGGTGCCGGTGTCGTGCCGCTGGACGGTGCAGGGCGGGCGACGAACAACTGTCGCTCGCCGCTAACGATTTGGATGGCGAACACGGCCACGTGGTCGCGCACGACGCCAGCCCCGACCGGGTAGTCGGTACTGGCCATGCAGTAGTCGGTGATGGTCCAGATCGAGGTCTTGCCGGTGCGGGAGTCACCGGTGACGATGTTGAGGGCGCCCAGTTCGAAGTCCAGTGTGCGCACCTGGCCGACCTGGTGGCCGTACACGGTCAGTGCTTTGATCTGCCACGTCACGGGCGTACTCCGAGCAGGGTGAGGGCTGTGGCGGTGGTGCCCGCGGTGGGCAGCCACCGGCCCAGCATGTGAGCGGCTTTCTGGATCGCGACGGTCTCCGGGGACGAGCCGGTGATGCTCGCGGGGATCGAGCGCCCGGTCAGACTCAACGCCGAGGACTCGAGTGTCAGCACCCCGGTCTGCAGCGCGAACAGCAATCCCGGGCGCACCACGTCGGTGAGCCCGGGGACGTTGGCGGCCATGTGGACCTTGACGGCCTCGTTGTCCTCGGCCCACTTGGTCATGCTGGCAGCGGTACTGCCCGGCAGCAGCTCGCGGACGGCCGGCTGGAAGGCCATGACGGCGGCCGTGACCACGATGGGCAACGGGCAGGCGGGGGTGTGTTTGACGGCGTGGCCTTGGACGACGCGGGCGCACACCAGGCCGGTGAACGCGGGGTTGAACAGCGCCCGCTCCTCCCTGCTCCAGGAGACGGCGGAGGTCATCGGCCCGCTGCCGGTTCCAGCAGGGCCATCAGCCTCGCCACGAAGTCGGGATGCCAGCCGACCTGCATGTCGTCGGCGAGCATGTGATAGGACCCCTTGGTGACGAACGGCTCGTCACAGCCCGGCCGGATCGCGAACCGGGCTTCCTGCTCCACCCAACGGTAGATCGCCTTCGCCTCGCGGAGCTTGTCCGCCTCGGCGGCCTGCTCGTCCAGCTCGTCGGACATGATGTCGAAGCGGGTCTCCCACTCTTCGACCAGGCGACGTTCGTACTTGCCCAACTCGCCCGGCCGCAGCAGGTTGTCGTTGGACCACCGTGACCGTTGGGTGAACGCCCGCAGGTAGTCCCGCACCGCCCGCCGAACACGATTATCGCTCACTCCCAGCAGGCGCAGCTGATGAACGAAGGTCTTGTCACCATGCTCCGAGCCGGTCGCGTCCATTTCGGCGATGTCGTCGGCGATGCGCAGGTTGCCGGGCCGGAACTCGTCACGGCGTTCGCTGAACACCTGGTCGAACTCCAGACCGGTCACCGGACCGGCCGACCGGTCGCGCAGTTGGGCCAGCACCCGTTGGAGGAACCACCCGTCCAGCCGCTGTACGAACCTCTCCGCGTGCTCGTGCCCCACGGCCAGATTGGCGAGGCCCGTCAGCTGCGCTGTCGTCTTCTCGATGTCGGGTCCGGCGTCGAGTACCTGCACTCGTGCGAGCAGGGTGCGCTTCTGCGGGAGGTCCAGGTTGTCCCATGCCTCGTAGGCTGCTTTGTTGGTTTTGCTCCTGGAGGTCGCGCGTGCCTGGTCGAGCAGTTCGAGAGCCGTCGTCTCGTCCCGGGCGCCGTCCGTGTCGGGCGGGCGCAGGTGATAGGCGGCACTACCCGGCGGGGCGTCCGCAGTCGTCAGCAGGAAGAAAGTCGGTGCGTCGGTGCTGTGATCGTGCTTGGTCCACTCCGTCGCCCAGATTCGCAGGCTCTTCCACAGGTCGGAGGCCGCGTCCGTGATCCGTGTACCGGGAGCGCGGTGCTTGAGCTGCCAGAAGTCACGGCCCTGCTCGTGGCTCAACTCGATGTCGTCACCGGCTTCCACGGCGACACTCCAGTCGGGCCCCGACCGTAGTTGCTCGACGCAGAACAAGAGGGCTTTACGCAGTTGAAAGAGATATCCGATGGCGGAGGCCGACGCCTCGAACAAATCGAGCTGTTCTCCCATGCGCCCTCCCGTGACCGACTCCCGGACGGAATCGTACGGTCTGGGCCGCGAAATGAAACGATCTTGACATAAGGGTGACCTGACTCGACTCGAACAGGTGAACGCATATCACTCGATCGGATGAGTAACGTTCAGTCGTGCTTTCCGATAGGGTTCCGTGCTCGTTACTGTGAGTCTTCTGTGTCCCTATCAGGGGGGCGGCCGGAGGAGTGCGGTGCCCTACTATCCCCGATATTCAATGACGAGCCGCTGGTATGCGCGGGCCCGACGCTCAGCACGTCGGCCGCGAGTCGCTCCCAGGCTTTCATTGCGGTCGGTTCCCGGGCCGGCGGACCTCCGCTGCGGGTGGGCGTTAGGGTGGGGCATGGCCTCTCCTGCTGCGTCGATGCCTCCCGGTGGCGATCCGGTGGTGCCTGCGGCCGATCCGGTGGCGATCCGGGCTGCTCTGACTCCGATGCTGGTGGCGGAGTTCGACCGCGAGTGGGAGTTGGTGCTGGAGCGGGCCAAGGTGTCTAAGGACCTGGCCGGGGTACGGGAGCTGTTGGGCAAGTGGCGGCACATCGCCTACGGCGAGTTGCGCGACCCGGGCTCGTACTACCGGATGCTGGCCAAGGCTGAGCAGGTCCAGCGTCTGGGTGCCAGCCCGGATGCGGTGTCGTTGGAGGAGATGAAGGCGCTGCTGCGTCAGCGTCAGGGGCGGGCCGAGTAGCCGGTGTATCGCATCGTGCCCGACGCTGCGACGTTGGAGCAGGTCGCCGCGCTGCCTGTGGAGGCGCTGTCGGCGTATGCCGAGGTGCTGGCGGTGTTGGAATTGCAGCCGTGGAACGGCCGTCCGCAGCACGAGGACAACCCCAGCGCGGCGGTGCGCTACTGGAGCTTCGGCCCTGAGCGCGCCGGTCAGGTGGTGTACCTGATCCTGGAGGACCAGCGCGAGGTGCACCTGCTGCTCGTGCAGTGGCTGGCCTGACTCCGCCGCTACGCCTTAGGGAGTGACGGACTCCTGCGGTCTGCGCCACGCCTTGGGCTTGCGGAACTGTTCGGACGTAGGTCCTGCTCTGTGCGGGTGGTCGTCGATGGTGCCACCGTCATGGTCATGGTGTAATCCAGGAGGGCCGCGTTTCTCCACCGAAGGTGAGCTACTCCGACTCGGTCGCGGTCGACCTCCTCCTGTCGGATCCAGTGAGCCTTTACCAACTTCATCCAGTGTTGAGGTGAAGTGTGAGGACGGCTCTGGTCAGGTCGGTGATACGGGTGGTGGAGCGGCGGAATCTGCGCAGCAGCCGCCAGGCTTCTGATCACCAGGGTGACTCGCGGTCGACGTGAGGTCCTGCTTGTTCTGTCGCCGGTGCCTGGCCCGATGCGATCGATTACTGCTGGTAGTCGCGCGCTGGAGGCTGGATCATCCGCACGTTCGAGATACCGCCCTGGTTCACACAGTCCTGGGCGAGGTCGTGGACGTGCAGTAGTAGTCCAGGGCGGGCTCTACCGCGTTCACGGTCGTCTCGACGGGCGCGTAGCGGTGCAGCGGGGTCGATACGCCGTCGTAGGTGTGACCGAAGCCGTCTCTCGTCAGGATCGTCAGCGGTTGCCCGCCGGTCCACTCGATCCCTACGCGTACGTCGTACTCGTCGTTGTCGGTCGCTTCCGCGGTGGCGCGGATGAGCGCCATGACGTCCGCGATCGCGCACTCGAGGCTCGAGGCGTCGACCTCGCAACCGGCGAAGTGAGCGGTGCTGCTCGCGCGGTGCCCGCCGACTCCGGTCGCCAGCGACACCGAGCCGTCGTGGTGAATGCTCATCCACGACTCCTTCCACGTCGAGCGCTCATCTGTCGCGGTGTTCACCGCGACCCACCGGCGCAGACCCGGCCGCGGGTTGAGCCGGTCCACGCTCTCCAACGGATGGATGCCGCCGCGACCCGCATAGACCAATGCCAGACCCTCGGTCTTCGACAGGACCTCTCGGGCCTGATCGCGGGTCAGGCGATCCCGGAAACGAGGGAGACGAGGGTGGGCCACTGCGATCAGCCAGGCCCGCTGGTCGCAATCGCGCCCGGCAGCCGCTTCCGCGTACAGGTTGTCCAGAGCCTCGGTGGCGTGCCGGCGTTCGTCGAACCGTGCCCGGTACATGGCCTCGATCTGCCGCTCCTTCATCCACACGGTGTCGGAGTCGTTGCGGACGGGCGCACCGAAGTACTCGTTCCTGTAGATCAGATGCGGCCCGTCCACGCTCGCGGGGACCTCCACCGCAACGGCGCGGTTCCCCTCGGCTCCGAGGCGGTGCACGGTCAGGCCGAACACGGGCGGCGAGACGGCGGTGATCGCGGCGCTGCGCAGCGCGCGCTCGTAGACCTCGTCGAACCCGCCGACATCGCCCCGCCCGGTCGCGGCCTTCTGCGACTCGCGCACCCCGTAGACGATCACACCTCCGCCGCTGTTCGCCATCGCTGCGACGTCCTTCGGGAAGTCCGTCTGCGGAAGCCCTTTCACCGGAGGAAGCTCGGACTTCCAATCCAGGTCGTTCGTCTCCGCCGCATTGGCGTTCACCGCCGCGTCGAGTAGCTCGTCGGTCAACGGCCCCGGCGCGACCCCAAGAACACGGTGCAGTGCTGTGAACGTCATACCCCCAGCGTAGGTGTGGCCGCCGGCTTCGGTCGCAGCGCGGTGGTATCGCACCACATGCCATCGCCTGGGTGCGCTCGTGCGGAGCTCGCTGGCCTTTGGCCTGTTCATCGGTCGCCTCCCCGCGCCGTGCGGCAATACCGCTGAACCGATCCGCGCGGACGCGCGGCAGCCACCTGGCCGACCTGGGCGCCAGCCTGCTCGCCCTTCTGGTCACTGTGCGAGTCGGGTCGGGATCGTCGACGGCGGGCAGGATCTCCCGACGACCGCCGGTGGAGGTGGCCGGTGCGTGGGACCACGCGCGGTGGGGTGGTGAAGTTACATCGACGCCGCGCCCGCTCCGCGGATCAGGTCGCCCAGGCGGATGAGGGTGTGGTTAAACCGCGGAATCGCGGCAGGGTAAGACAGCACGGCGAGGCTCCCGGTTGGGGCATCAGATCTTGGTCGACCGCTGTCTTACCAGGAGCCTCGCCCACCACGCTCCCACCGCTCAGTCTCTGCCGTGGCCTGCGACGTCACGATGAAAATGGCTCATCGGTGGCCTGGCCATGCGCGCCCGGAGCTGGTCTGTTCCGGTGAAATCGGGTCGTTGCCGTCGAGTGCTCGGGTGCGCTGGGCGAGCATGATCCGCTATGGGGCGAACCTTCAGCTATGCCGAAGCCGTACGCGTTCTCGGTGGGAAGCACGACGGGGTTCTTCGCGCGTTGGACAACGTCGTGGGCGCGATGATGCTGGGCGGTTCGCTTGTGGCGCCGGGGATCACGAGTCTGTTCGACGCCAAGGTCGAACTGTCGCGCATCGCCCGTGAGCTGCTGGCAAGCCTGCACGACAGGTCTTCCGACGCGCGAAGGCCCCACCGCACGCATCGCCTCGAAGCCGCGCACACCGTGTTGGCCGTGACGGCGTACTTCGAAACCGTCGCCGGTGCGGGTTTCCCGTTCGCGTGGGCCGACCTGAAGATCACGCGGCAGGACCAGGAAGAGTTCCTCGCCGAGATCTTCGCCGACGGTGTGCCGCTTCCGACCGCTCAGAACCCGTACGAGCGGAATCTGCGGGAACTTCACTCGTGCTACGTCACCGCGGCGGACGTGCTGCTCCGCTTCATCTCCGGCCTGGAAGTCTGGGATCGGCTGTCCGGCCGGCACCGCGAGGAGACCGCGAGCGTGCTCAAGACTATGCCCGAGAAGGCCGCACGGCGCTACGAGGAGCTGTTCGACCAGTTGGCCACCGATTTCCCCGAGGTCGCCTGTTGGGCCAGTCGGGTGGAGCACCAGGCCACCCGCTCGTCGGTCCGGCAGGTCGGGCTGGCCCTGGTCGAACTGGAGCGGACGCTCCGTGCGTGGACTGCGGGTCGAGCACCGGACGAACTGCGGGCGAGCCTCGCCCGCGCGTACCGGGCACAGCTGGGGCGGTCGGTGCTCGATTCCGACGAGGTGCCCGCCGGGTTCGTCTTTCCCACATTGGCCGAGGCGTACGTCGATCCCCGGTTTCGGGTCGCGGACGCCGAGCAGGGGCAGGTGCCCAACACCGAGCCGTGGTGGCAGGACCGGGAGCCGCGGTCCGACGTCCACACGTTTCTGGCGGGCTATCTGACTTCGTCGCAGGCACTGCACGCGCCGTTGTTGGTGCTGGGACATCCGGGATCGGGCAAATCCAAGCTCACCCAGGTGCTCGCCGCCAGGTTGCCGGCGGCGGACTTCCTCGCAGTGCGTGTGCCGCTGCGCGACGTCCCGGCGGAGGCCGACCTCCAGCAGCAGATCGAGCACGCCATCAGGCTGGACACGGGAGAGTCCGTCTCGTGGCCCCGGTTCGCCGAAGCCGCCGGCGACGCACTGCCAGTCATTCTGCTCGACGGCTTCGATGAACTGCTCCAGGCGACCGGGGTGAGTCAGACCGATTACCTGGAGAACGTCGCCCGGTTCCAGCGCCGGGAGGCCGACCAGGGACGTCCCGTCGCGGTGCTGGTGACGTCGCGGATCGCGGTGGCCGACCGCGCCCGGGCTCCGCAGGGGACGGTCGTGCTGCGGCTGGAACCGTTCGACCCAAGCCAGGTCGAGCAGTGGCTGGAGACGTGGAACCGCGCCAACGCGACCGTCTTCACAAGGCGCGGGCACGCACCGCTGACCGCGCAAGCGGCGCTGAAGTGGCCGGGACTGGCGGAGCAGCCGCTACTACTGGTGATGATGGCGCTGTACGATGCCGACTCCAACGCCCTGCGCGACGCATCCGCGCAGGACATCAGCCACAGCAGCCTCTACGAGCGGCTGCTGAACCAGTTCGCGCGCCGCCAGGTCGCCAAGACCCGTCCAGGCCTGTCGGATTACGACTTCGCAGAAGCGGTCGAGCAGGAGCTGTACCAACTCTCGGTGACGGCGTTCGCCATGTTCAACCGGGGCGCGCAGTGGATCGACGGCGCACAACTGGAGCGGGACCTCACCACGCTCGTCGGCGGCGAGCAGCGGAGGTCCGGGATGCGCACCCCGCTCTCGGCGGCCGAGATCGCGGTGGGCCGGTTCTTCTTCATCCACCGGGCGAGCGCTATGCGCAACGACCACTCCGTGTCCACGTATGAGTTCGTGCACGCGACATTCGCCGAGTACCTGATCGCCCGACTGGTGTGGCGTGCACTGAGCGTGATGGCGGACAACGTGCCGAAGTCGTGGAGCCCGCTGACCGGCGGAGGCGTTAACGACCACCTGCTGCACGCGGTGCTCTCCTACGAGCCGTTGAGCCTGCGCACGCCGATCCTGCGCTTCCTCAGGGAGATGGCCGCCCAGGTCCCCGACCGACGGAGGATCATCGACTTGGTGGTGAACCTGCTAGCCAAGCGCGGTCAGCGCCGGCCGGGCCACTCCTACGACAACTACGAGCCGACGCCGTTGCCGGTGCCCGCCCGGCACGCCGCCTACAGCGCGAACCTCGTGCTCCTGGCAGTGGTGGCAGCGGGCGACATCCTGGTGAGCACGCTGTTTGGGTCCGCGGTCGACGTGGTGCAGAAGTGGCACGCGGAAGTGCTGCTGTGGCGCTCCCAACTCAATCGGTCCGACGAATGGACGAGCCTGGTCAAGGCGCTCGGGCTGCAGCGGCTATGGCGGGATGGCCAGCGCGACCTGATGCTCTCCCTGGACGACGGGAGCCGCGTTCCGGATCCCATCGATCTGTACTGGACCTACGGCTACGCCCCCGCCGCACAACCCGATGCGAAGTACGCGTCCTACTCGTACCCGACGCAGGACGTGCGGCTCCTCCTTCGAAAGGTCAACTTCACCTGCGGCCTCAACGAGGACGTCCTTGGGCACACGGTTGAGCCGTTCGCGTGGCGCCTGCCGCAGGCGGTGAACAACTTCGTCACCTGGTGGCCGGAGGGCTTCCCCTCTTCCGCCCACCTGCTGCTGCGACTGTTGCTGGCACGGGAGTCCGTCTCCCGAGCTGAGCGGAACGAGCTGTACGTCAACTGCCTCCGCGTCGGGATCCACAACGTCCTGCCCGCTGGAAGCGAAGCCCAGCGGACCTATTTGGAAACCGTGCTCGGACTGATGTCGGCCGACCCCGACATTGATGCGACGACCTTCGCGAACGCTTCGCTGATGTTGTCGTCGGGCCCGGTTTCGCTGGAAGCCCTCGTGCGATGTGCGGCGCAGATCGCCGAGCGGGCCGAGGAGATCCCGATCGCCGTGTTAATCGATCTGCTCATCGCCCTGGATCAGCGGTGCAATGGTTGTACGTTGGACGCCACGCGCGACGAACACCTGAAGCTTTGGGTCGTGCTCGGGGAGCTGCGCCTCCACGACGCCATCAAGAGGCGGGTCCTGTGGAACGACTCCGAACTGCCCACCCGGATCAACCTTGCCGAGATCGCGGTCCGCAAACCCAGCCTCGTACAACGCGCGCGGATGGTGGCCTGGGAGTTTTACCCCTCGGTGGAAGTCGCTTGGCCTACTGTGCGTTGGCAGGAGCTCTGATCCTTCGTTCGCACCATCAAAGCGACGCCGCCACGTGACCCGAGCCGCTACCTCGGCTCCGCACCTCGTCAAATCCATCCGAACGGTGTGTCGGATGCCGACCCCGGAGCACCAGACCGGGCTCGCCGGTCGACGACAGGGGGTCGGGGCGACGAGGTCAGAACCTCGATGCCATCGCTCCGCTGAACTGCGAAGACTCAACCGCGCAACGGGGAGTGCCGGTCGGCGGAGTTCCGTCGATCGGCACCTCGGAATTCTGTATCGGTGCCCCTGTCACCTCACTGGGTGATCAACCTGGTCAACGCTGATCTGGCTCCGCCGGCGCCGGGAGCCCGAGGTCGCGTCCGAGGAGGTCCCGTGCCTGCTGGAGCGGCTGGCCAGGGTACCGGACCCGCGTGACCCGCGCGGAGTCCTCACCGCGTGTGCCGTGCCGGCCGGGGCGACCTCATTCCTGGTGGGCGGCGAGTGGATCGCCTACACCCCCGCGCACGTGCTCGACAGGCTGGGCATCCGCCCCTTATCCCGGCCCTGGCGGTCGCTGCCGTCGGAGACAACAGTCCGTGGAGGTCCTGACCGCGATCAGGTCTTCAGGGTGCTGATCTGACGGCATCACGTGGCCGGGGGGTGCACGTAGCACACGAACGCGACGCGCACCCCCGGCGCTGTCACGCCGGTGGGCCGTCGTGGCGTTTCGGACTTGGCTCGCGGGCGTCGCCGATGCTGGCGCGCTGGTTCTGCCAGTCGATCAGGACCTGTACCGGCGCCGGGTGGTCGTAGCGGAACCCGGTTGGTTCGGCTGTGCCACCGCGGTAGAGGAACTGGGTCAGGTCGCGCCATACAAGGCGTTCCTCGTCAAGCGTTGTGGGCAGTGCGATCCGGAGTTCTTCGAGCAGTTTCCAGCGGTACAGGTCGAACGCGGTGCGCAGGCGTTCCGTGTAGGCGACCGCGGCGTGCACTGCGTTTCGGTACAGGCCGTAGGCCATGACGAACAGTGCGACTGTCCACAGCACACCGATCTCCACGCGCAATGTGCTCGACCAGAAGGAGACGACCAGCAGGATGCCCGCGACGGCGAGGGCCATCAGGCGGTCACGTGCGCGTCGGAGGACCACGCAGGCCGTAGCGGTGCACACGACCATGGCGAGGTAGGTGAGCCACGCCGCGGGCGTGCTGACAACCCGTGGCAACCGGACCGCCAGCCACCACGACAGGGGAGCACCGAACAGCGGCAGGAACACCGCCATGGTGAGCAACAGGTCGACGGAGACCTTCGCGTTCCGGACCGAGTCCGCGAAATCCTTGGGCAGCAAGGGTTGCAGTCGGGTCCACAGCACCACCGCGTCCAGTCGGTACCGGACCGAGGGATGCTGTTCGGCGGCCCGGACGACGTTGCCGAGCCGTGTCGGCAGGACGCCGTGTGGTAGTTGCGGGTACCACACGAACAGTTCCTGTTGCACCTTCGCGCGTTCGCTGCGAACCTGCTGTTCGGCGACGGCCAGCCGTTCATCCAGGAGTACCAGTACATCGGTGAACCGCATCACCCGCGCGGATTCCTCGTCGCGCAACGCGCCGGCGATCTCGGCCGCCTTGCGCGCCGTGCCGGGCGACCAGGCCCCGCTCGTCAGCGCGGTCGCCAAGTCGTCGAGCCTGGTGTCGATCTCGGTGTCGGGCAGCGGTGCCGGGACAACGGTCTCCGGGCGAGGGAGGGCGTAGCGCTCGCCGACAAGTTCCTCTTCTCGCTTGCGCAGCAGGTTGTCCCGGTCGATGAGGGTTTGGCGGGCTGCGTTGTGCCGCTGAACCAGTGGAGCGCCGAAGCGATCCGCCCAGGATGGCCAGTGCCCCTGGCTGATGCGGTCCAGCCACTCCCGCAGGTTGCCGAGCAGGAACGTAAGGAACGTGACCACCGCGAGGAACCCGACCAAGAGCAGCGCCTGCACCACCGCCGACACCCTGCTCCACTCCGCGACGGCACCGGCCACGCCCGACGCCGTGGTCCACATCACGATCACGATCGCGCCGAGGAACACCAGCACGGGGAAGAACGTCGACACCAGGGCGCGCCGGTCGAAGTAGCCGGTGATCTCACGCAGTACCGAGGCGAACATCAGGAATCCGGCTCCATGGTCCCGTGGAAGAAGATCCGTCGACAGGTCGGCCGCCGCTCGTCCGGCAGCGGCGTCCGCAGCAACAGGAACGACGGCGGTGTGCACCGGCGGCAGACGTAGCGCAGCGCCGGCACGTTCGGGTCGCCCGCCCGGACGCCGCGCCCGTCAAGGAGGTCGAGCGGCACTGCGGCCGCGAGTGCGGCGCGTGGCACCACCCCGACCGGGCGGCCGCCGGCTTCGAGCAGTACCGATTGGATGCCCGTACGACCGACCAGTTCGGCCAAATCGAGCAACTCGGCGGTGGCGAGGGCGTCCGGCTCGGCGGCCAGCACGACCAGTGCCGGCATCCGGTCCGCCAAGGCCGCGAACGACGTGGTGACATCGCCGAGCCTGCGCAGGTCAGCCATGCTCAGTACACCCAGCGGACCGCCGTCCGGCGTCACGATGACGGCGTGTTCGACGCGGTTCTCGGTCATCGCCGCGCGCGTGTGGACCGGCTCGTCGTCGTCGGTCACCGCGATGAAGGCGGCTGTCATCGAGCTCAGCAGTACGGCCATGTCACCTCCAGTCGCCTATCAGCACGAACGCGGCCCAATGGTAAGGATGTGCGAACGGCCGCGCACTGTAGTCCACGACCAGTTCCGCTTCTGATTTCAGCGTCAGCAAGGAAGTTTGACGAGACGTCCGTGCCCGCAGCCGTGCGGCCACGTCCCCGCGCGCAGCGGCGAGGTCCACTCGCCGGCACGAGGCGAGCGCAGCGGCCACGTCACCCGCTTTGGCCTGCGCACCGGCCCTGGCGAGCAGGAGAGTCGCGGTGATCACCGGATCGGTCGTAGCCGCGAGTGCGGTGTCACAGTGCGTCACGACGTGTCGTGCGGTCGTGCTCGCCAGCCTGAGCTGCGCGGTCCGCAACGCGTCGGCCGGTGTCGCGCCACCGCGCAACAGACGGTAGAAGTGGGTCATCAGAAAGGCGGTGGACAGGTCGTCGACCTCCCACAGGCTGACTACTAGCGACGGCACGCCCGCGTACAGGGTGGCCCTGGCCAGGCCGATCAACTCGTCGCCAGGGTGGTTCGTGCTCACGCCGCTTTCGCACGCGCTCAGCGTCACCAAGTTGGCGTCGACGGTCAAGCCGACCAGATCGGCCGCGGTCAGCTCGCCGTCGTGGCGGGTCCCCGCAGGAGCGAGGAGCACTGCGGAGTCCATCGGGTGCTCCCGGTCGAACCGGCCGTGACAGGCCAGGTGCACGACATCCGGGCGTTCGGCCAAGGCGTCGAGCAGCCGCGCGCGTGAGGCATCGTCGCCGACCACCCCGACACCGCCGAACACGGCCGCGACCTCCGCCGCCTCTTGGCGTGCGTGGGAGAGGTCGCTGCGGGAGTCTCCGAACACGATGGCCGTGCGCCACCCGCGGGAGGGCGTGCGCTGCCGATAGCGCAGCAGCGACGAACTCGGCAGGTGGCACACCGGGTTCCGGTCGAGCAGCAACGCATGCAGTGGCACGAGGTGCAGTGCGCCGTGGGGCACGAGCACGATCACCTCACCGGGCGCGCAGTACTCCGCGATCGGCGCCACGAACGGGCGGAAGGTCTTCTCGAAGGCGACCGGATCCAGCTCGTGTGCCGTGCCGAGCTGCCGGTCGACGGTGGCGGCCACCAGATCCTCACCGTGGGCGATCACGTGCATGGCCGGGACCGGGTTGTCGGGCGTGAGGACGAACAGCGTGGTCGCCTCGGCGGCGACGTAGTACTCGGCGAGCACACAGCCCGGCCCGAGCAGCGCGTGGATCTCGTCCGTGGACAAGGTGGGACCGGCGACCGAGTCGCGGCCCTGGACAGTCTCCCTGGCGAGCGCGCCGGTCAGGCGGTCGACCGCATCCCGTCCTCGACGCAGCTCGGTGTCCAGCTCGTCGAGGCTGACGCGACCGAACGGCCGTAGTTGGTCGATCCGACTGATCAAGTCCAGCTCCAGCTCGGGTTGTGGCGCGGCTGTGAGCTCGGTGAGCAGGCCGAGTCGCCGGCGAGCGCGGTCGACGTCGGCGCGCAGATCCAGGACCCGTTCGGTCGGTTCGACGGAATCCAGTCCGAGCTGGTCGACGAATGCCCGCGCCTTCGCCCGCTCCACCAAGTCCAATGCCGCATCGATCAAGCCGGCTTCCGCTGCTTCGTGGATCGCACGCCGGTACATGAACAGGTGAGCCTGTTGCCAGGTCATCCGTGCCTGCTCGTCGTGCAGGGTGCCGCGGACGCGATCGATCAGGTCGAGCGCCTCGGTCAGGGTGTGCAGAGCATCCGCGTGGTCACCGCGCATGCTCTGTGCCAGCGCGACCGCGTTCAGCCGCCCGTATACACCGCGGATCGACATGCCGGGCGGCAGGGGAAAACGGTGGGCGATCGCCAGCACGTCGTCGGGGCGGTCCTGGTCAAGGTACGTGAGCTGCAGGTTGGTGGCCAGCCCGGCCGCGTCCGCGCCCTGCGGGTCCAGTGTCGCCATCGCGTTCTCGATCGTGCCCATGGCCGCGACCGGGTCGTTCAGCGCGACCTGCACGGTGGCGGTCAGGTTGGCGAGCCGGATCTCGTCGCCCGGCGTGGCCAGCTCGCGCAGTACGGGCAGCAGTTCGGCCGCCTCGGCGGGCCGATCGGCATCGCGCAACGCGATAATGCGGAAGTAGTGCCACTCGAAATCGTGGCCGGTCGTGATCGACAGCTCGTCCAGTGCTCCTTCGAAGTCACCGACCCGGTGCCGCCACTGGGCCCGCAGCATCCGTGCGGTCGACAGGAAGTACAAGGCGACGGTGTCGCTGAGTTCCTTGTGGTCGATGTCGGTCCACAGCACCTGGTCGCCCGCGCTCTGCGCGTCCGTCATGAGCATGTCAACGCCACCGCGGATCATGTCGGGCAGCATGCCGATCTCGCCGAGGGCGCCGTCGGCGGCGTCGAGGTGGTCTAGTGCGCCCCGCATGTCGTAGAGGCGCAGCAGGTTGTCGGCCAGCCGGAGGTCGGCCATCGCGGTCAGCACCGGAAGACCGATGCGCACGAACGCGGCCCGTGCGGAGGTCAGCAACGCGACGGCGTCCGCCCAGCGGTCCTCCACCTCGTAGTCCACGGCCTGGCGCCAAGCCCGGAACGGCTCGTCCAGCTCGGGCATCGCGGACCGCACGTCAGCCTCGGGCCGATCCGCGTCCTGCGGTCCCGAGAGCATGACACGGTGCGCCACCGGCCCAATCACGCAGGCGCGGTCGACCAGCCAGCGCAGCCGGGACCGCGGGAAGTGCTCGTCGGGCGCGAGTTCGACGGCGGCGGCGAGAAGTGTGATGGCGCGCAGCACCCGGTCGGTGCTGAACTCCGAGTTCCAGTCCTCCTCGGTGTCGCTGCTGGTCACCATCGTCATGGCCAGCCACGCGGTGATCTGCCAGTCGGACGGGTCTTCCTGGTGCATTGCGTTGAGGATCTCTGCGGCACGGCCCGGCACGAAGTTGTCCAACAGCGCGTGGCCGAGCGCCTTGCGCACTCCCGCGTGCCCGGGGTGCCGCTCCGACAGTGCCGTGAGCGCCTCGACCGCGGCTGCCGCGTCGAACCCCGGCCCCACCCCGGACAGCGCGTCGATATCGGCGATCGCGTCGTCGAGCCGGTCCAGGGCCTCCAGCGAGGTCGCGCGGCCGAGCAGCCCGTCGGTGCGGTCCTGGTCGAGCAGTGTGCAGATCCGGAGGTGTTCGCCGAAGTGCGCCACGGCGTCCTCGTGCCTGGCCTCCGCCTGCGCCACTCTGCCGAGGAACAAGTGACCGGTCATGGCGAGCAACAGCTCGCCGGACAGGACGAGGTGCTCGGCCTCCGCCCTCGCCTCCGCCCGCCGACCGTCGCTCATGA
Organism: Saccharothrix carnea; assembly: GCF_003014735.1. Lineage (GTDB taxonomy): Bacteria > Actinomycetota > Actinomycetes > Mycobacteriales > Pseudonocardiaceae > Actinosynnema > Actinosynnema carneum. Next base: position 140,024 of record NZ_PYAX01000002.1, read on the forward strand.
GCACCTGCACCCGCATGACCCGGGCCTGGTCTGCCTGGTCGCGGGTCGGGACGTTGCGCATGTACTCGACGTAGCTGAGGTGCGGGACCGGAGGCCCCCCGTCGGGTGACTGCCGCTCGCAGTCGGCGATGACGTGGTCGAGGTCCTGCAGGGCCTGGTCGAGACGACCCGCTCCCGCCTCGATCTGTGCGCGGATGAACCGGTACTGCGTGTTCTCCGGTCTCAGTTCAATGGCCTTGCTCGCGGCGGCGATGGCCTCGCCGAACCGATCGGTGCCGGCGAGTGCGCGGCTGACGGCGATGTGCGGACCGGGGTCGGTGGGGTTGAAATCGGACAGCCTGCGCAGCGCTGGGATTGCTTCGTCGAAGCGGTCCAGCCGATTCAGTGAGTGGCCCAGGTAGAACCACGCGATGCGGAGATCGGGATGTCGTTCGGTGAGTTTCGCGGCGACGGCGGCCACCCGCGTGAAGTCTTCACGCCGGTAGTACAGGTCCTGCAGCAGGTCGTGGATCGCGGTGTCGGTCGCGGTCGGATCGAGCAGGCCCCACAACGGGTCGGTGTTCTCGGTTGCCAGGTCGAGCAGCGCGGTCAGGTGCCGCGTCGCGAGTTCGGCGTCATCGGAGGCCAGGTGCAGTACCGCGAGCTGCACCGAGGCGGCGAACTCCATGGCGGGGGAGTCGAGGCGGCGGGCCGCGGACCGCAGTTCCTCCCACGGCCCGAGCCGTTCCACCGGATCGAGCACCGAGCCGGTCAAGGAATCCAGCTCGGTGGCGTAGAACAGCATCGACGGCAGATCATGCTCCCGCACGGCACGCGTGAGCGCCGAACGCGCGATCAGTGCCGCGGCCTCGGTGTTACCATTCTCCCGCGCCTGCAACAGCTCGGCGAGGCGGTGCGGCGGCATATCGGCTCCTGTCCCGTGGCAGTCGTGGTGGATCCGGTGTTCCACCAGTCTGGCGATCCGCCGTCTACACCACCATCGTGCCGACGACTCGTACCGTTCCACCGGACCGTGTGCCTGCCGATAACCTCATCCGCGCAGGTAGCGGGCGTACGTAGCCCATGGCTTCGAAGCGCTCACGGGCCACGGTTGCCATCCGCGTGATGTCGACCAGCACGGCATGATGACCGGCTGTGCTGCTCCGACTGGTCTACCTGGGCGTGACCAACGCGTTCGCGTTGCTGCGCCTGCTGCCGATGAGTGATCGGGACAAGGACGTGGAGATCCTGGCGCTGCGGCACCAGATCACCGTCCTGCAACGCCAACTGGGCCAGACCCGGCCGCGGCTCTTCCCCTGAGACCGGGCGTTCCTTGCGGCGCTGCTGCACCGACTCCCGGCCGCCGCGCTTCGTCGGCTCCGACTACTGGTACGTCCGGAGACGGTGCTGCGGTGGCATCGGGACCTCATCGCACGCCGCCACGCAGTCGAGTCCCTCCCCAAGCAGCGGGGCCGACCCCGAACCGTCCGCTCCATCCAGCTCCTGGCGCTGCGCCTGGCACGGGAGAACCCCACCTAGGGCTACCGCCGCATCCACGGAGAACTCCTCGTGCTCGGCATCAAGGTCGCCGCATCCACGGTGTGGCAGATCCTCAAAGACGCCGGAATCGATCCGACACCCCAACGCGCCGCCACCGGCTGGTCCGCCTTTCTCCGCTCGCAGGCCGACGCTCTACTGGCCTGCGACTTCTTCGAGACCCGCACGTTGAACGGCACCCGCCTGTACGTACTCGCGGTCATCGAACACACCAGCCGCCGAATCCGCGTCCTCGGCGCCACCGCACACCCGACCGCATCCTGGGTCACCCAAGCCGCCAAGAACCTCGCCATGGACCTCGAAGACGCAGGCAGTTCCGTGCGGTTCCTGATCCGCGACCGAGACGGAAAGTACCTAGCTCTGTTCGACACCATCCTCGCCGACGCGGGCATCCAGGTCGTCCTCACCGGTGTCCGGATACCGCGAATGAACGCGATCATGGAGCGCTGGATCCGGACCTGCCGACACGAACTGCTCGACCGCACACTCATCTGGAACCAACGACACCTGCTCCACACCCTGCGCGAGTACGAGCAGTTCTACAACACCCACCGACCCCATCAAGGCATCGCCAACGCGCGGCCACTACATCCACTGCCACCAGCCACCGACCAAGCAGCCGTCACCCGCCTCGACATCCGCCGATGGCAACGACTGGGCGGCATCCTCAACGAGTACCACCACGCCGCTGAACTGCACGGACGACATTTTTGGCAAGCACAGCGCCGACTGCTTTACCGACCCGGAGGGTCGAGAACTGCGAGTTCCCGCGATGTCGCCATGACGATCTCTCCGTTGGGGCCAGCGGTCAGGACGGATTTTTCGGGTGCGCGCGCGATGATTTCGCGTGTGTCGACAGTGAGATCCCACATCCATACCTCGCCGCCGGTGGTGGCGGTGACGGCGACAGGACGGTCGCTGAATCGAGTGCAGACCATCGTCGTCACTGTTTCGTCATGGCCAAGCAGCGTTGTGTGCAGTTTCCCGGATGTCAGATCCCATACCTTCAAGTCACCGAACATGGTGGCGGTGACAGCGACCGGGCGGTCGTCAAATTGAATGCAGGCCATCGCCATCACCCCTTCGTCAAAGGGGATGGGCAGGGTTGTGTGCAATTTTCCGGTGGTCAGATCCCATGCCTGCAGTCCGCTTATTGAGATATCGGTGTGGAGGCTGGGTTCAGTATAGGTGACGGCGAGAGGGAGGTTGTCGGCATGGATGCAAGCAATTTCCGTCACTTCGTCTCGCGGACCGGACGGAGCGGTTCTCCATTTATTGCGTAATTCCCCGGAGAGCAAGTCCCATACTCGTACTACGCCGCTCCGGTCGCCGGTGACGGCGAATGGGCGGTCGTCGATCCGGATACAGGCTACCGCCGTTACCGTGCTGTTGTGGCCGGGGAGCGTGGCTCGTGGTTGCCCGGAGACCAGATCCCACACCTGTATTTCGCTGCTGTCGCCGCCGGTGACAGCGAGCGGGTGGTCATGGTCCGGAGCGCAGGCTACTGCTCTGATGTTTGTCCAGGGGTGGAGTCGCTCGGCAGGTGTCTCTCCCCCTGAGGCCAGATTCCACACCAGCGCCTTGCCGACTACGGGATACTCATCGTAATCGTAATCAGAATAGTGGCCCTGGCCGTCCTCGTAGTAGTCATCGATATCGTAATGGTAAGCAATGTGAGTGGAGCGGCTGACGGTGACGGCGACGGGGTGGTCGCCGACTCGGGTGCATGCTATCGACCACACCGTGCTTTCGTGATCGGTGAGCGTGGTTTGTAGGTTTCCGGATTCCAGATCCCATACCCGCACCTTACCGTTATCGTCGCCGGTGACGGCCATGGGGCGGTTGGCCTGGATACAGGAAATCGATCGTACCGTACTGTCGTGGCCGGTGAGCGTGGCTCGTAGCTCTCGGGAGGTCAGGTCCCATACTTGCACTTCGCCTGCGGTGCCGCCGGTGACGGCCACGGGGCGGTCACCAATCCGGGTGCAGGCCACTGATCGCACCGTGTTTTTGTGACCGGCGAGCTTGGTCTGCAGTTCTCCGGAGGTCAGGTCCCATATCCATACCTCGCCGGCGGCGGCGCCGGTAACGACCATGGGGTGGTTGTTGATTTCGGTGCAGGCCACGGCTGTTACCGAGCTTTTGTGGCCGGTGAGCGTGGTGTGTAGTTCTGCGGTGGTCAGGTCCCATACCCGCACTGTCCCGGTGTTGTCACCGATGACTGCCACCGGGCGTCCCTCCAGGCCGGTGCAGGCCACTGATCGCAGTGTGCCGTTATGGCCGGTGAGCGTGGCTCGCAGTGCTGCGGTGGTCAGGTCCCAGACCTTCACCGTCCCGGTGTCGTCTCCGGTGAGGACTACGGGGTGGTTGTTGATTTCGGTGCAGGCCACGGCTGTTACCGAGCTTTTGTGGCCGGTGAGCGTGGTGTGTAGTTCTGCGGTGGTCAGGTCCCATACCCGCACTGTCCCGGTGTTGTCACCGATGACCGCCACCGGGCGTCCCTCCAGGCCGGTGCAGGCCACTGCTTCGCCCTCGCCGTCGAGGATGACGTGCAGAGCGGTGTTGACCGGTGCGCCCGTGGCCCAGCGGGGTCGCCAGCGCAGGGGACGGGAGAGTTGTCGTTTCAAGGTCTCGGCGTTGAAGCGGGCGGCGGCGACGGCGAGGACTTGGCGGCGGCCGCTCGGGTCGAGGTGGCGATGACTGGAAGCGGTGGTCTGGTAGAGCAACCGGATGGTGCGACCGGTGTCGGTCGTGGTGGAGTTCAGAGCGGCCAACAGCGTGTCGGGATCGGCGTGGACGACGTACTCGGTGTCGGCGACAATCTGGTCGACGCGTCCGGCCTGGTTGGCGTGGACGGCCAGATGGTGTCGAGTGTAGGGGTGGGCGTGGGCCCAGTTCGGCCGGGCGTCGGCGGTGAGGGGCACATGGTCGAGCAGGACGTCGACGAACGCCGAATGGACGTGGCGTGGGTCGATTCCGTCACGCAGGTGTTCGGCCAGGGCCTGGTGGTAGAGGCGGTAGACCGAGCGGTCGTCCTGGGTGTTCTCCACGATGTAGGAGCCGGCGCTGCGGCGTAGCCACAGCAGGTCCTCATCGGTGTAGTGACGGCTCGCGATGTGGGAGGCCAGAGCGGGCCACAAGTCCTCCCAGGGGAGTCCCTGGCCTTGAGCGAAGGCCAGGGGAAGCAGCAGGTCCCGGGCACGGGCGGCATCGGCACCGAGCCGCATGTCGAGGTCGTGGCGCATCGCCTGGCCCGGCACGCGTGGCAGTGTGGCCAGCCAGGACGGGTCAGCGGGGTTGGTGACCTGGGGTTGGGCGGCCAGGGTGGCGGCGATGATGCGGGCAACCAGGAATGACGGGTGTGCGGCCCGCGCGACGGCCTCGGCTACGGCCCGGACGTGCCAGCGTGGCAGGTCACGGTAAGGGCTGTCGACGGTCATCTCGAGCAGCCCGCGTGCCGCGTAGGCGGTCATCGCTTCCGCGTCGGCGTAGCGGCGGTCGTCCAGGTCGATCACGCCGGTACGGTCGAGGCCTTGGGCAAGATCGGGCAACAGGTGTGGTCGAGTACCCACCAGCAGCCGCAGCCGCCCGCGGGCGTGGTTCACCAACGGCTGCAGCAGGCGGTTGGACAGGTCGTGGGGCGCAGCGGCCTCGTCCAAGCCGTCGATCAGCACCGTGAACAGGCGGCGCCCGGTGAGGCGTTTGAGCAGTTGGTCGGCGGTGGCGGCCTGGGTGCGGGCGGCGGCGGCGATGCGGTCCAAGACCTGCTCGGTGGTCAGGTCCTGGGCGTAGACAACCGCGTCGATCGTGCCCACGGCCGGAACCGCGGTACTGGGAAGGCCCAGGGTGTCCAGCGGTACAGTGCGACGCCGTTCGGTGTGGGTGAGCGTGGCGATCAGACCGAGTATCGCGGTTTTGCCCGAGCCGGGGTCGCCGGTGACCACCAGTAGCGGCCGCTGCCGATCCGGCCTGTGCAGCCACCGGGTGATCTCTTGTAGTGCGGTGTGGCGGCCGGTGAACCACCAGCCGCCGCTGGGGGCGTCGTGGCTGCCCATCGCCCGGCGCAGCAGGGTGGTGCGGTAGGCGATCTCGCCCTGCTCGATCTGGGCCCGCCGTTCGACGGCCTGTTGGTGGGCCAGGTCGGCCCCGTTGAGGGCCGGATCATGGCGGGGGTTGGGCAGGAACGGCGGTACGCGCCCGGTCAGCGCGGCGACGGTGAGGCCGATGTGCTGGAAGCCCGGTCGTCGTGGGTTGGAGTCATCGCGGCCACCACCGCGTCCAACGCCAGGACGGGCGGTGCGTGTCCGGCCGTGGCCACAGAGTCGACCGCCTCGCGCAGCAGCGTCGGGAACGCCCTGACCATGGCTTGATCGGTGGGCAGTGCGGAGGTCATCACCACCAACCCGCCGTCGTCGTCCGGTGTCCAGGGTTCGGTCATCCGGGTGAGGGCAGTGGCGGCGAGTTCGTTGCCGCCGCGGCCGGAGTAACAGGCGTCCAGCATCAACAGCAGGCGCCGGACACGGGTGCCTTTGAGAATTTTGCGGGCCAGGTGGGCGGTGGGCAGCGCGTCGTCGACATCGCCGGGGTCGGTGTCGGCGGTGATCAGCACGTGTTCGCCGTCGTCGAGTCGTGCACCGTGACAGCCCAGGTACACCGCCACCATGTCGTACTGCTCCACTTGAGGCGAACGGCTGAACCGTCGTAGTTCCGTGGTCAGCTGCGCCTGTGTGGGGTTCAAGCCCAGCACGTCGACATGCTCGTAGCCCAGCGTGCCGGTAAAAAGCGAGACCACGTCGTCTCGTGCTTCCAGCAGGCCGGGCCGGTCCCACGCTGAATTCAGGGTGTGGTGGGCGACCACGGTGGCAATCAACAGCCGACGCCCTAACCGCTCGGGCTCCGATGAGGAGCCGGGCGTGCCCGAGACACTCATTGCAGGCCCGCCGCAATCGCCGCGCCGGTGAGCTTGTCGGTCAGGTACGGGCGAACCGAGTGGGCGTGGGCGCCGTTGTGCACCACGGCATTGCGGACCGCTTCGCCGAAGCGGGGACGCAGATCCTTGGCCAGGGCGACCACGTCACCGCTGTCGACAACATTGGTCCACACCAGATCCGTCCCGCCAGGCCAGGCTCCGCGACCGCCGGAGGGTGCAGGCTGCAGCCGGTCAAAGATCAGGTTGGGGATGCCCAGCGGAGAGCCAAGTGTCACCAGCGCCCGCACCGGGTGGTCGGGCAGCGCGCACAGAGTTTCATAGGCCACCACCGAGCCCAGCGAATGCCCCACCACGACCCGCGTGTCCGGACCGATCAGCGCTGCTACCCGCTGCCGCGCGTTCCTCCGCAGCGCGTCGTCGGCGAGGTAGCGGGCGACCTGCTTGAGGTCGAACACCATCGTGCGCAACGCGACCCCGGCGAAGAACCGGGACTTACACAGTTGCAGCAATGCGGTCTGCGCCGCGCGCGGTATACCCACCAGCGTGTCGCCCTGCGGCGGCGCGACCCGTTCGTCCGCTGCCGCCGCGTGTGCCCACCACGCCGCCAGCAACTGCTGTTCCAAGCCGGGCTGCACGTCGGCGGCGCTGTAATGCGGATCGTCGACAGCCAGCATCGCCCCAGGCTGGCGGTAGAGGTCGCCATAGAACCCGATTGCCACCTCCGCCTCCTCGACGGGCTCGGCTTCGGCACGAATCAGTCCGTCCCTCAGCGACGGGTACCAGTCGTTCAGCAGTGAATATTCACCCCGTACCTGCTGTCCGATCCCGTGCACACACACCACCCGAGCCATTACACGCCCCCTCTGCAACCCCATCACACGCAGGGCACCGGATTCTGGGACCTGCATCCCGGATCATCGCCGTCCGGGTGTCTCGCATTTCGCTCACCCCTCCAAGAAGAGGGAAACTCACATCGTCCAGGACAAAGTCGCTGTTGTTCCCCGTGATCGGCACCCGGCGCGCACGGTACGTCGTCGGCTCTCTCCCAGGGGCTCTACTCGGGCGATCGCCGTTCGTGCTGCCGTAGCGACGCGACCCAAGACGGGTGATGCTCCCCAGTGCCTTGTTCGACATCATCAAGGAAGCAAGGGCCACCTCGGACCATGTCGACCACGGCGACTGATCCTCACCTGGTTGTACGGACCCGGGTTACTGGATGATCACGCGTCTCAGTAGCCCGGAGGACAGCCCACGGTGCCGGAGCGGTATCCACCCGACTTCCGAAGCAAGGTCCTCGCCCTGGTCGCGTCCGACCGCCGTGTCGACCAGGTCGCGGCGGACCTCGACATCAGCGACCGGATGCCGCGGGCTCACCGACGATCCAGGCGGCTCGGACTGCTCCAATCGGGCGCATCTCCGTAGTTCTTTGTCATGGCGGCGAGGGCACCTCGTCACCCCGGCGTCCATCCCCGTTCCGACGTCGAGGATCAAGCATGACGGTGTCCGACCTGCCACGCCCGACTACGCTCGCCGAGTGGATCGCCGCGACCATCCCGCCGGGTATCCCGGCGATGGACGCCACGTCGGTCGGAAGTATGCGGTTCCTGTTCTACGGGCGTGCTTCCACCCGTGAGCACCAGGACCCGCGCACCTCGCGGGCATGGCAGCTGGATGTCTCGCGCAGGCTCACCGGAGGGCACGGCGCGATCGTGGGGGAGTATTTCGAGGTCGGGTGTTCCCGTCAGGTGCCGTGGCATCTGCGGCCTCGGGCAGGGGCAATGTTGCGCTACATCGCGGCCAACGCGGACCGGGTCGACGCGGTGGTGGTCGGAGAGTACGAGCGTGCCTTTCTCGGCACCAGCCAGGTGCGGGAGCTGCGGGCGGTGCTGGAGCAGCTCGGGGTGCAGTTGTGGCTGCCGGAGGCGGAGGGGCCGGTGGACTTCGGCAACCCCGCGCACGAAGCGTTGCTGGCGTTGCTGGCGAAGCGCTCGCTCACGGAGGTGCTGCGTTCCCGGCACCGGGTCGTCACTGCCATGCGCATGCAGACCGTCGAGCAGGGCCGCTATCTCGGCGGCAGGCCGCCCTACGGCTACCGTCTCGTCGACGCCGGCCCGCATCCGAATCGGGCGTTGGCGCGGCGCGGGGTGCGGCAGCAGCGGCTGGTGCCGAACCCGGCCACCGCACCCACCGTGAAGCTGATCTTCGCCTTACGTCTGGCCGGGCACAGTGCCGCGGGCATCGCCCGACACCTCAACGAGCAGGCCGTGCCCAGCCCGTCGAGCGCGGACGCGGTACGCGACCGGGGTCGGGTCGATGCGGGTTGGTCGCTGCGTACGGTAGTGGAGATCCTGGGCAATCCGCGCTACACCGGTCATCAGGTGTGGAACCGCACCAGCGCCGACCGCGCCACCCGCTTGCCGAGCGGGCGTCGGACCAGCGTCCGCAACGAGCAGCATGCATGGGCGATCTCGACCAGCATCGCCCACACCCCGCTGGTGTCCGAGCAGGACTTCGTCACCGCCCAGACCATTCAGGCCACCAGGAACAGCATCCGCCAGGCCGACGCTGTTGGCGGCGAGTGCGTCTACCTGTTGGTGGGCAGGCTCCAGTGCGGGTTGTGTGGTCGGAAGATGGACTCTCACCGTTCCCACGGTCGTGCCGCCTACCGCTGCCGCCACGGTCACACCAGCGCCCGCACCCGACCGGAGGACGCGTCGCGCAACCTCTACCTGCGCGAGGACCACCTGCTGGCCCACATCGCCGCACACCTCACCGCTGCGGGCATCGCCGACAACCCCGACCCGCAGCAGAACGCACGGTTGGTCGACGAACTCGGGCTTGTCTTCCGCTGCGACGCCGCCGGCGTCGCGCTGCTCGACCCCGGCACCACCGGGCGAGCGCGCACACCACGCAGGCGCCTCGCCCCGCAGCCTGTCCACGACCTGCCCGGAAACGAAGATCGCTCGAAGGCAGGCGGGCAGCTCCCACTGGCCTTGAGCCACGAGACGGCCTCGGAGGCGGATCAGCCCGACGTATCCGCCAGTCAGGTCGACGCACCGGCTCGCGGAACCCGCCCCGCACGGCAGCCTCTCTGGCCGCCGACCCGTTCGCAGCGCTCCGCGGTGCCACAGCGACGGCACCGGCAGGCCGGGTGCCGCGCGGCTCTCGGCGACACCCGGTCGCGGGACGCATCCCGGGCCGGGCGAGCCGAACACCCACCGCCGGGTGAACTCCGCCACGACCGCAGCCAGCAGGTCATGGCACGAAGGGCCGGACGCCACCCACTGCTCCTGCCGGAACGCTGGCAGACACCCCACGAACAAGGTCCAGCAGGTAGGCTCGAGGGGTCGTCGGGAAGCACAAACCCCGCGAGATAATTCCAGGTCACCTGGAATTATCTCGCGGGGTGAATTATGTGTCCGACTTGCACTTGTCGGAGTCGCATGAGCTGTAGAGCAAAGCGACATTTGCCTCGGTCGTCCGGTGCTAAGCGCCGGTAGAAAGACTCGCCGTCGTTGATACGCGACGCAGGGGTCAAATCGCTTTATGGCACTTCTGACCCCTGCGTCACGAAACTGATGACAAAGCTATTTGGCTTACGCTCGCCGCCCGGGGTCTCTATCTCGCGTAAGGACCAGGCCGCTCGGAGTTCCGTCAGGCCACTCGCTGAAGATCGGTGATGCATCCCCTTGTGTCTCCATTCCAGAGAGATCGACGCGATTTGGTATGACCAGCCTCTTCCAGTCCCCTTCGGTCAAGTCGTTGTCTGCAACAAAGGTTGCATCGGTGAAATCCATCAAACACCCGCTAAGTTTTGATTCGCCAAAATTCAACTCCGCGTTATGGAACTTCGCCGATCGCCAATTGACGACCCCCGACTTGAAATTTGCGCAGCCAAAATCCCCGGTGACGTCGGTTAGTTTAAGGAAGTGCATATCCAGTTCTGAGCCGTCGACCTCTGCGAAGCATAGGTCAATCCCGCCACCTTCTAATTCCATCTGGCTAAGGTCGATCTTTCCACCTGTAAGGACAGACTCAGTCAACGTGAACTCGGATTCGCGCGCCTTTGCCAGACTGAAGTTGATCTGGCCCTCAATCATTTTTATGCCGGTTAGCCAGAACGTGCAGTTCTGGAACCTGGTCCATCGCAGACTGAGGTCTCCACCTTGGAAGGTGGCGTTTTCGAACTCCAGGTGTACGTTCGTGAACTTTGCACTGTGGAAGAGGGTTTGTCCTGCAACGAACTTGGTGTTCGTGAAATCAAGTCGACAGTCGGAGAAGTGGCAACTTGTGAAGTCTCCGCCATCAAAGACAGCTCCCGTGAAGTCCAGGTCATAGCCTATCCACGAGGGCGAAGATTGGGGTTGCAGATGGTCAGAGAGTACACGAATGATCGACAATCGCACCTCGCGTTCACCGACCCTCCAGTTCTCGGCGTCGGCATTATGCTCGTACGGGAGCCGTATGTAACCGCAAAGGACATCAATGCAAGATTGCCTCTTCAGTGACCATTCATCGGCAACAGAAGCCAGAGCGTAAACGCCTGCCATCCTTACTGCTGGGGAATCGTGTCCAAGCTGCGCACATGCAGCATTGAAGTGCTCATTGATTAGCTTCGTTTCCTCGCGAAACTCCGCTGTTTCATTGATTTTTTGTTTTCTGTAAGCAACTACAAGTGCAACTAATCCACCGATCCCGCCGGTAACGATCAAAGCTAAGCGCACCAGGTCCAACTGATCTTTAATGCCCAATTGTCCAGTAGAGGCGAGTTGTGGACGATCAAGGGCCCACCATAGTGAAATTAAGGCCGCAGAAAGTACTCCAAGTGTGACGACGATGGTTATAGTCATCGCTGCGCGGAGCGACAAAAGTTTTGTTTTTGATGTCTTGGTGGTCGACTTACTGGCCCGCCGTTCTTCTACGAGCACGTTCATTGTCGAACCGATTCTGACAAAGCGAGATTTGCGCCTCTTGGTTCGATTCGAGAGCTTCCTCATATCGTTAGTTCGAGCAGCTTTTGCGGGAGTCCAAAGTTTCCTGATCCAACCCAGCACGCGGACATTCTACGCTAGGTCACAGTTGTGGGACGCATCCGCGACGTTCTGGATTAGTGCATTATCATTACTTGAACGACATGTTATTATAGTCAGCTCATGGCGGTAATGTAGGGATGGGAAGAGGTGGCAAGCTCGTAGAGCATCGGCGGCAGTAATCCCCGTGAAATTCGACGGATGCTGAATCGTCAATAAACATCCTTTGTGATATCGTGGGTGTTGGCGTCAATGCAAGAGCCTGCGGCAGTGACACCGGGCGGCGACCTGAGTTATGGCACCTCGTGCCTGACTGGAGTAGATCTGCTGCCTTAACCGCTGGTCAGACCGTCGCAGACATGTATCTTTCGCTGGACCCCGGAACACATGTAACACTGTGAGGAGTTCGTGACGAAGTACAGGTTGAGCCGGGTCAAACTACCGACCTGCAACGTCCCATCGCTCGCCCGACCTCAAACCTCAAGAGGTAGTTGATATGCCAACCGCCGCGTGGAACGCCTTTCAAGCTAGGTCTGACTTGCAGGGCTTCTCCCCCAATGGACTGGTTTTGTTTGCTCTCGAACTCCGATTCGGTATCGACGATATAGCGGCAGTTGCGGCGACCGCACTTACTGACGGAGCTTCCGACCACAAGTGCGATGCGGTGTACATCGACACTGAAAGTCGAACAGCGGTCATAGTTCAGGGCTACGTCAGCGCAAATGCAGGGCGTGCCTCTGCACCTTCTAACAAGGCGTCCGACTTGAATATTGCGGCATCCTGGATACTTGGGAACGAGCGACCCGCCTATCTAGGCTCGGCGCTGCGTACTGCTGCTGAAGAGCTTGACGAAGCGATACGTCGTGGCGAAATCGACTCAGTAGAGTTGTGGTACTGTCACAATCTTCCTGAATCGCAGAACGTTGCACTTGAACTGGAGCGTGCCGCACGATCCGCAAAAGCGTTGCTTGTTCAGAGATACCCGGATGTTCAGATCGAAGCTAGGTATCTTGAAGTTGGCCGAGCGCTTCTACAAGAGTGGTACATCAGCACTCAAAGTGCAATCCTCGTTTCGGATGACCTAGAAGTTCCAGCAACTGGATGGTTCCTTGAAGAAGGAGACGGTTGGAAGGCTGTATGCACCTCTGTGCCAGCGATTTGGCTCCACGACCTGCATAAGAAGCACGAAGATAGGTTGTTCTCCGCGAACGTACGCGGATATATGCCGAGTCGGCGAGCAGCACAGAATATTAACTTTGGTATCGAGAAGACGGCAAGCACTCAGCCTGGGCGCTTTTGGGCGTTCAACAACGGCGTGACAGCGCTAGTTCACAAGTTCGAAGTCGACGAGGAGCGAAGTCTTCTTCAGCTCTCTGGAATCGCTGTAGTTAACGGCGCACAGACTACGGGGGCTCTAGCTCGCGTGGCTCGAGCACAGCTCGTCGGGGCCAAAGTAATGATTCGCTTCGTGCAAGCTACGGATCCAGCCTTGGTTGAAAGCGTTATCCGTTTCAACAATAGCCAGAATCCGATCAAGCCTTCAGACTTCCGAAGTGGCGATCGCCACCAAGATCGGCTTAGGCGGGAGTTTGAGAAAATCCCGGACGTGACTTATCTTGGCGCGCGCCGAGGCGGTCCAGATGACAGAGCGCGGCGTCCTTCGAACCTCATACCTTCAGATACTGCCGCGCAAGCGTTGGCAGCATTTCACCAAGATCCTGGTACGGCCTATCACGATCTCCGCAGTATCTGGGAAAGTGATGAGGTATATTCGCGCTACTTCTCCGAACACACATCGGCGACCCATCTCGTATTCTGCTACTCGTTGTGGCGAGCGGTCGCCGAAGCGAAAGCTGCTCTAACCGCCATGTCCGAAGAGTCTCTAACTTCTGATGATAAGGAGATGCTTGAATATCTTCGTAAACGTGGTTCCCTGCACCTCCTAGTGGCTGCCGTGGCGGCTGCCGCAGAGAGTTTTCTGGGTCGTGCTATAGCAGACAGTTTCAAACTCTCATTCAGTCTGAACGTAAGTCCGACGACAGCTGTGACGTACTGGGCGCCTCTTGTCGACGCACTTCTTCCATTTGCTCCACTGCAACTGGGCACCGTTTTCGAGAACGGAGGATTGCGGCGTCGAGATAATGTTTCTGCGGCAATATCGAGTTTCCGAGCCATTGTCAACTCCACAAGGCGCGCCAATGCCCAAACGTTCGAAGAGTTTCGGTTGCGGGTGTCCGGCATATGAACACTGTTAACATAACGTTCGGCTGCCTTGGGAAATTTTGATCATGTTTTAACGTCGGAACATAAATTATGCCAACGCAACGCCCCCTTCGAATTTCGATCCAGTGATCATCGCGCGCTTCGGATCTGGTCCTGGCAGGTCATCAAAGGTCACTCGTGTGTCATTCGCCTCAATCTGAGTGTTGGCCAAGATTTTGGTCAGCGGATCGTCTGAGGTGGTGATGGTTGTGGCGTGGAGTGAGTTGGCGAGTGATCTTGGTGGCGTCGCGCTGTTCCTGGTGTGGCTCGTGATCCCTCTGCTCTACCTCGTTGCCGTCGGTAGGCGGTACGTGCGGCAGTGCCAGGAGAACGCACAGGCGGCGGTTTGGGCGCGGGATGAGGTGTGCCTGATCCGTGAGGAGCAGAGGGAAGGCAGTCATGACGGTGACGCTGGTGAGTGACAGCGACCAGGGGGAGGGCGGGGAGGTGCCCATCTCGCTGTTCGATGACCCGAAGGTCGTCGGTGAGGTTCAGGAGTTCGTGGACGATCAGGCGCCGCGTGTGTTCGCGGTGGTGCAGGAGACGTTCGGGCCTCCGGAGGACTTGCAGATCGTGGCGTGGGGGATGACCACCAAGAAGGGGGTCGAGGTGATCAGCGTGCACGGTGGGATGCGCATGGGGCTCCAGTCGGCGGAGAACACGCTGATCTTCTACCGGGCCGGTGGGAGTGCGAACCCTCGGATCTTCTGGGTCGGGGGCAAGGGTGACGAGTAACGGGCTGGAGACGGCGCTGGAATGCGTCGGGCGTGGGTGGCCGGTTGTGCCGGGGGCGCTGTGGGTCGGTGACTCCTATGTTGAGCCGGTGACGAACGCTGAGTGCGATGCGCTCGCCTTGGCGTCGCCTGCGATGGCGACTCTGGACCCGGAGGAGGTCCGGCGGCTGTGGCCGGTGTCGGACGGCGGGGTCACGCGGTCGGCGTTGGCTGTGCTGGGCAAGCTGATGGCTGCGGTGGTGGTGGAGCCTGAGCTGGCGCGGCGGGTGGTCGCGTCGAAGGCGTTCCGCATGTCGCCGACGCCGGTGGTGATGCTTCCGGTGCCGACGCTTGGTCTGATGATCGAGTCGGCCGTGTTCGTGGTGTCGTCGGCAGAGGGGTTGGACGAGAGGTTGGTCTTCCCTCGGGACGCGATGCTGCCGCTGCCGCCCGCCGTGGTCGAAGGGCACCGGACACGGTGGCTCGTGTCGCCGGCCGAGTGTGACGGGCTGCTGATGAGCGGCCCGGACTTGGCGGACCTGTTGGCGCTGGAGACTTCCAACCGTCGTTGACCGCGCCTGACGGTTGGGCATGGGGTGCCGGATGCCTCCCCCGGCACCTGTGGGACGGGACGGCCGTGTGCGAACCATCCATTCGGATGGCGTCGCGCACGGCCGTTTCGGGTGTTTGGGACGGGTTGGAGTGTCCCGTCCCGGCCGTCACTGTGGCGTGTTTGCGCTGGTCAGTGCTGGTGTGCGACGTGTCCCGTCGGTCGGGACGGGCTGGCGTGATGGGACGGGGCTCGGGACGGGCTCCAGCTACCTCGTGACACACTGAAATCAACGGCTTGTCAGCGCAGAATCAGCCGGTGAGAGGTGATCATGCGGACGGCGCGGACGGTGCTTGAGCAGAAGATTTGGGACCGACAGCAGACGCTGGAGGAGTTCGCCGAGTACGTCGAGGTCTTCGCGCGGGAGGCTGGCGAACCCGGCACGATCAGCTTGCGCCACCTCCACAGGCTGGCTGCGGGGCGGAGATCGTCCGGTCAGCCGCTCGGTCCGGTCCGGCCGGTGACTGCTCGGCTGTTGGAGAAGATCTTCCGGACCAGCATCCACGAGTTGTTGGCGGAACCTTCGGCTGCTGGGTCCGCGGGGCGCGACGTCGGCAGGTTCGACGTGCGTGCGAACGCGGACTTGGCTGACATGGCCGATTGGTTGGACGAGCGGGCCGGGTGGGCACCGGGGGAGAGCCGAGCGAAGGTGCACGCCAAGCTCGCCACGTTCGAAGCGGGCACGATGGTCGACCGGCGGTATCGGCGCGCGAGGGTGAGTCGGGAGCAGATCGTTCGTGCGCTCCGCGCGTACTACCGACGTGGAGTCGCTGGGCACGACATGTACCGCGTGCGTTGTGGTGGCGAAGACGTCAGGACCAGCATCCTTGCTCGTGCCGAGTGGCTTGATCAGCCCGCTTCGTTGACGGCGGAGAACGACCGCCTGGTGCTCGCCGGCCGCCGTGATGGTCCGCGCGCTGCCCTGAGTGAAGCGGCGGCGGAAGCGGCTGTGGACCGGCTCGCTGAGTGGGCCGCGCTGGACGTCCGGGTCATGAACCTGCCGCTCTACCGGCTGTTGCGTGTGGACGTCGGTTCGGCCATCGAGGGCACGGTGGGGCTGGTGGACTTCGCCGAGTACGCCTTGACGGCGGACCTGCTCGAAGGCGAGCTGGTCGAGGCGGTGGTGTCTGGCGCTGGGACGGGTGTGCTGCCGCTACGGGACGAGTTCTTGCCGAATCTCGATGCCGTGCTCGACCTATCGGGACGCGTGTGCGCAGGCGGTGTGCTGGCGCTGTGTGCCATCGCTCGTCCGCGTGATCCATACCGTGGGGCACCGGACTACGCGCTGCTGGTGCAGGAGCGGTCTGGGTACGTGCTCAACACGTCCGGGCGGTTGGCCGTTGTACCGAAGGGCTTCCACCAGCCGTTGACCGATGTGCGGGCGGACGCTCGGGTCAGCGCCACGCTGCTCCGAGAGTTGGAGGAGGAGCTGTTCGGCCGCGACGAGGTGGACACCACGGCGGGGGAGGGCCGCGCGGCTGCGCCGATGCACCCTGGGCGGTGGTCTGCGCCGATGAGGTGGCTGCGCGAAGATCCGAGCAGGATGCGGATGGAATGCACCGGGTTCGGGTTCAATCTGGTAAGCGGGAATTACGAGTTCGCTAGTCTTGTGGTCATCGAGGACGAGGAGTTCTGGACACGCTTCGGTGGGGCGGTTGAGGCCAACTGGGAAGCGTCGGGATTGCGGTTGTATTCGAGCCTTGACGACGAATTGATCACCGATTTGGTGACGCACGAGTCCTGGAGCAACGAAGGGCTGTTCGCGTTGCTCCAGGGACTACGGCGGCTCGCGGAGATCGGTGGCCGGCGGGTGAAGCTGCCGGCAATCGAAGTGTCAGGTCTGTGACGGCCACCGGACCGTGAGGACGGTCGAGTCTTCGAGTGCTTCCCACGAGTGGTCGACGCCGGCACCCCACATCACGTAGTCGCCGGGGCGGGTCATGGTGGTGTTGCCCTCGGTGGTGTCGACGCGGAAGTTGCCCTGTACCAACAGAACCAGGGTCGTTCGCTGGTCGTCGGAGGTCCACTCGACACGCTTGTCGCCAGCCGGGTGGTTGAACCACTTGACCTCTACGTCCTTCTGGGACCGGACGCCCTCGGACGGGTCGATGAAGTGGCCTACCAGCCAGCCGCGGGTCACCGCGCCGTCTTCGTTGGCGTTTCCGGCTTGCCAGTTGGCGGTCACTCTGTCTCCCATTCGATCGTTGGCAGGTTCACGCGGTCTCCGCCGATTTGCTGTAGACGGCGGAGACCCTGGAGTAGCGCGAACAGTCCTTCGTTGCTCCACGCTACATCGTTGGTCAGTTCTTCGAGGCTGTCGGTGTCGAGGCTGGAGAACTGACGGAGGTTCGCTGCTTCCCAGTTCGCTCGGACTTGTCCGCCGAACTCCGTCCAGAACTGTTCGTCTTCGATCACGATCAGGCTGGCGAACTCGAAGTTGCCGCTGACGAGGTTCAGGCCGAAGCCGGTGCACTCCATCCGCAGACGACCCGGCTCGGCGAGCAGCCAGCGCATCGGCTCGGACAGGCGGGTCGGGTGCATCGGGTCCGCGTGGCGCTGGTCGCCGATCGTGTTGTCGATGTCGTCGCGGCCGAACAGCTCCTCTTCCATCTCGCGGCGGAGCGTCGCGCCGATCTGGGCATCGGCCCGGTAGTCGGTCAGTGGCTGGTGGAAGCCCTTGGGGATCACGGCCAGACGGCGCGCGGCGTTGATGACGTGGCCGGAGCGTTCCTGGACCAGCAGGAGGTAGTCCGCTTCACCCCGGAACGGGTCGGCCGGTCGTGCGATTGCGGTCAGGGCGAGAGCACCGCCCGCGCACATGCGGTCGGAGACGTCGAGGACCGAGGACAGGTTGGGTAGGTAGGCGTCCCGGAGGGGGAGGGTGCCGGGCCTGATCGGCTGGTTGGTGGTGAGCGCGTCAACCAGCTCGCCTTCGAGCAGGTCCATCGTCACCACGTACCCAACGAAGTTCGTCACGCCGACGCTGCCACCGAGCTTGTGCCTCTGCACGCCGACGTCGAGCAGTCGATACAGCGGCATGTTGACCATGCGATTGCCGAGCGCCAGCGCTTCGGCCAGCCGCTGTGCTGCGTGTCCGGCGCTCGCCTCGTCCATCGTCTGATGATCGTTCGGGGTGACGGTCGACAGCTTGAGCCGGTCGTGGGCCGGGATGAGCGGGCAGTCGAGGTCGAGCCAGTCCGGGTGCGTGAACACAGTCGTGGACGCGCGGGTGGTGGAGCTGAAGCGGGCGGCGTAGCGGCCGTGGCCGGTGGTGGTCGCGCCGTAGTACTCGGCGAGCGCTCGTGCTGTGTCGCGCTGGTTCACCCGTCCCCGGCGGACGCCCCGGTCCTGCAGCGCGCGGACGTCCAGGCGGACGAGGCGGGCGGCGACGTCGCGCCGTGCCGTTCCCGGCTCCCAACCCGCGTGCTGGTCGAGCCAGTCCAGCGCCGCGACGATGTTCGGGTCCGAGCTGAGCCGTAGTTCGGCATCGGCCGCCGAGCCGTCTGGCAGGTCGAGCTTCGGTTCGGCGATCAGAGCGGCGAACCTGGCCTTGACCGCTGGGTCCGCCTGGTCGTGGGCGGTGTCGAGGAGCTGTTGCATCTCGGACTTCGGGCTTGAGGTCCGGTTTCTGGTGCCAGCCGGCGACCGTGCGGACGGCGATTCCCAGGTGCTCGGCGAACGCTTCGTTGGTGAGGCGCATGGCTGCCTGAAGAGCGCTGGCGGTTCGGCCGGTCCAACCCTCGTGCTGGCTCATCTTCTCGCTATCCCCCCGGAGCGATGTGCACTGGTGGTGCACTGGATGTGCATCGGTGATGCATGGGGCCGAAGGCGCTTCCGCAGTGGAATTGAGCCATGGAAAACAGCTCGCTCCACCAGCGGAAATGCATCGCGCTAACGGCGGTCGCGGACGTGTTCGATCACGGTCGAGAGGTCCGACTTGAGGTCGTCGAGGCGGTCGGTGATGTCGTTGAGCCGCTGCTCGAAACCGTCCAAACGGGACCAGAGGCTGTCGGTCGGGTTGGTGATCGGCTCGTCGGCTTCCGGTGGCCTTCGACCGTGCAGCACGGAGTCCAGGTGCTGCGGGTGCCAGCCAAGCGTGGTCGACAGGGACTCAAGGGTTCGAGGACTGCGGCGGCGCTCGACCGTGTGGTGCTGGATCTCGCGCACGATCGCTTGGGAGACGTGCGAGCGTTCCGCAAGCTCCCGTTGACGCCAACCCAGCTCGTTCACGCGCTGGTTGATGGCCTTGGCGACTGCCGCCCAATCCTCCGACACGTATTCCTCCGCGCTCCGCCTCAGCGCTGAGATTAGCCGTCTTCCGCTGTTCCGTGACGTGACTCGGCGCATTTCGCGCCGGGTGCGATCAAACGCGCCTTCCGTTGCGCTGAAATCAGCAATATAGAGCTGAAATCGTCAGCTCGATAAGTCGAAGGGCTTTCTGATGCGTACTTCTCTGCCTTCTTCCGGTTACACGGTTCGTCAGGCCGCTTGGCTGCTGGGCGTCGAACCGTCCACCCTCTGCCGCGCCGTTCGGCTCGGCAGGCTGCCGCTGGTGCGGCGGCGCGGCCGGTTCGTCATCCCGGCGAACGTGCTGGTGCGGCTGCTCGGCGAGCCCCGTTCGGGAGGCACGCCGTGAACCTGGTCTCGATCGCTTGGGAGCTGGACCGGCTCCGGTGGGTGCCGAGCGCGGTGCTGGCCCTGGTCGTGGAACGCGACGGGCTGTGCATGGAGACGTTCCCGGACCTGCCGCCGTGGGTGGACGAGGAGATGACCGATCGGGAGCTGGCCGCGCGCATGTGTGCCGGCTGCCCGGTGCGGGACGAGTGCTTGGAACTGGCGTTGCGCACGGCCGGTGCGGACACGGTCGGCGTGTGGGGCGGGCTGGCTGCCGATGATCGGCGCGAGCTGCACCCGCACTGGCTGCAACGCGGTGAACGGGTCGAGAGGGGGCCGGGTTCATGAACGCTCTCAGCCTCACTCCGACGCAACTGCTCGCTGGACTCGGCGTGGTCCTGGTGTTGCTGTCCGTCTGGCGGGCTGGTGCTCGGCGAGCGAAGGCCGCCGCGAACGCGGCACGGACGAGTGCCCGACTGGTGTCGCTCGCCGGTCGGGTGGCCGTGAACGCGGTGTTGATTGTGCTGGTGCAGTGGGTGGTGATCACCCATCGCGGTGACGGGTGGTTGCTCCTTGCGGTGCTTGTCGTGCCGGCGCTGTTCGCGTCCTACACGCTGACGCGGGCGTTGACCGTGACGACGTACGAGCCGTCTCGTCGTCGGGGTGAGCGGCGATGAGCGAGTCGGTCGAACGGGTGGCTCGGCAGGTCGACCGGTTGTGCTGGACGGGGATCTTGCTCGGGCTGGCGTTCACGATGACCAACGTCCAGCAGTTCGCGGCGGCCGGTGCGCCGGTGTGGTCGCTCGCCTGGTCTGCGGCGTGGCTGCTCGATCCGATGGTGTCGCTGGTGCTGCTGGCGATCCTTCGGGCCGAGCAGGTCACCGCTCGGTATGGCGTTCGGATGGGCGGATGGGTGCGGGCGGCGAAGTGGTTCACGCTCGCTGCCACGTACGTCATGAACACCTGGAGTGCGTTCGTGGCTGGCTCGGCGGCGCTCGTGGTGCTGCACTCGGTGCCGCCGTTGGTCGTCTTCGTTGCGGCGGAGGCGGTCACGGAGTTGCGGGACAAGCTCGGCGCGGCCGTGAACGCCGCGCCGAGCGCTCCGCCGGCACCGGCGCCCACGGCTCCGCGGACGTCGTTCGCGGACTATCTCGCCGTGGCTCGGGCGGCGCGGACGCCGGACGTGAAGGTGACGCCGGCGTGGGTCCGGGAGGTCACCGGGTGTTCGCGTGGGTTGTCGTCACGGCTTGCTACGGCGCTCATGGAGGACGGGGGCCGTTCATGAACGGCGACCTGGTGCCCACTGAGCCGGTGCTCGATGGCGAGTTGGTCGGTGAGCCGAAGACGTTGGTTCGGCGGTTGGGGAGCGGCTGGCGGCGAGCCGGTGTCGTACCGCCGAAGTTGAAGTCATCACAATTGATTCAGTGGTGGTTGAAAAATGCGCTCAGATGGCTTGTGCGTCTGCCGAGCCGGTTCGTCAGCGGAGTCGGCAGGGGAGTGGTGGTAGCCGCTCGTGCGTGGCGGCGCTGGGTTCGGGTGCGTGACTACCGGGAGGCTGCGGAGCAGTCCGAGAAGTTGGCGGACAAGTTCGTGGAGATTCGCGCGTTGACGCTGTTCCGGTGGAAGGTCACCGGTGCTGTGGTCGGGGCTGTCGCGGCGGTGCTGCTCGTGCTGCACGTGCTCTACGGCGGGATTGTCTTGTGGAGTGCGGCCGGGTTGGTGTCGGTGGTGCTGGCGATGGTGGGGCGTCGGAAGGACGGCTCGCCGGGGCGCAAGGCGGTGTTGGGTGGGCCGCGCACGCTGGCGTGGACGATGGACTCGCAACTCCTGGTCGACGCGTTCCGGGACGCGAAGCTGATCGGCAAGGACGAGACCTTGCGGTTGGTCGAGCGCGCGGCACGTGTGGGAGAGGGTTGGGCGGTCACGGTCGATCTTCCGGCTACGCGGAAGGCTGCGGACGTCATCAAGCACCGGGACGCGCTTGCGTCGGCGCTGGCGGTGGACGAGGTACAGCTCATCGTGGAGCGGGTCCGTGGTCGCGGTGGGCACGCGGGGCGGGTGGCTCTGTGGGTCGCTGACGAAGACCCGTACGCGGGTTCGCCGTTGCGGACGCCGTTGCTCGATGTGGAGCGGTGGGATGCGTGGCGGCCGGTGCCGTTCGGGCGGGATGCACGGAACCGGCGCGTTGACCTTCCGTTGGTGTGGACGTCGTTGCTCGTGGGTGCGATCCCTAGGCAGGGCAAGACGTTCGCGACTCGGTTGGCGGCTACTGGGCTGGTGCTGGACCCGTACGCGCGGCTGTACGTGTTCGACGGTAAGGGCGGCAAGGACTGGGAGGCTGCCGAGCAGATCGCCTACAGGTACGTGTGCGGTGACGAGCTTGAGCACGCATACGCCGTGCGCGATCACCTCGTGGAGTTGGTGGCAGAGGTCCAAGCTCGGTATGCGCGGATGGCCACTTTGGACGATGAAATCTGTCCGGAGTCGAAGATCACGCCAGCCATCTCGCGGGACGCGGACCTTGGGATGCCGATCACTGGAGTGGTGATCGATGAGGTTCAGGTGTTCCTGGAGAACGCGACGCATGAGCAGGTGGGCGGCAAGAAGACCACGCTCGGGGCGTACATCGCGGACCTGCTGACGTACTTGGTCCGGAAGGGGCCGGCGGCCGGTGTGGTGGTCATCCTGGCCACTCAGCGGCCGGACTCGAACACCATCCCGTCTCGGCTGCGGGCGGTGCTCGGCTCACGGTTCGCGTTGCGGGTGATGGACTGGCGCGACTCGAACATCGTGCTCGGCGAGCAGATGAACACGCGCGGGTACGACGCTTCGACGTTGCTGCCGAGTCACAAGGGCGTCGGCATCCTGCGGCCAGACGGCGAGACGGACGCCGGCGCGGACATGATCGCCATGACCGTGCGGACCTACTACATGCCGAACGCCGAGTGGCGGGTGATCTGTGCGCGGGGGCGAGCGCTGAGGGAAGCCGCGGGCACACTTGCCGGTCACGCCGTGGGTGACGGTGCGGCACGTTCGATCGACTCGACTTCGGTCGTCAAGGCGATCGTGAGCGGGACGGCTGATGGATGGGTCGTGGACCTGCCGGAACCGTTGGCGGCGGTCGTGGACTACCTCGGCGAGGAGCTGGACGAACGTGAGTTCGTGCCCACATCGGAGCTGGTAGAGGCGCTGGAGGTCGAGGCGGTCACGTTCGCTCGCGAGATGAGCGAGCTGGGGTGCAAGCCGCTGCGACAGTACGTGCCGGATGGGGAGACCTCACGACGTGTTCGTGGCTACCTGACGGCGGACATCCGGGCGGCTGTCGAGCGGGTGGCTTCTGATGAAATCGGCTCTCAGGGCGGTGATCAGGCATGACCGATGACGGCCGTGTCACCGTGCGCCTGCCGGATGAACTTCCTGTGCTGACGCCTGCCACCAGCCGCATACTGCTTGCCATACTGGTCGAACTGACCGAGGTGGAGGTCTTGGACGGACCTCCGGGAGGAGGTGACGATGACTGTTGAAATCAGCCAAGACCCGTGGGCGACGCTGGACGAGCTGCTGGGCGTCGAGGTGGTCGAAGCGATCGAGGACGGTATCGGGCCGGTAGCGGTCTACGGGCGGTGCTCGACGGAGGACAACCAAGATCCCGAGACGTCGCGCGGGTGGCAGTTCGGCAACGCACGGAAGTTCGTGGAACCGCTCGGCGGGGTCGTCGCTGAGGAGTTCTTCGACGTGGGGCAGTCGCGGTCCGTGCCGTGGGAGCGGCGCGAAGAGGCGGCTCGGCTGCTGGCGGCGTTGAAGAACCCGCATCGCGGGTGGAACGCCGTGGTGGTCGGTGAGGGCACGCGGTGTTGGTTCGGCAACCAGTTCTCGCTCATCGCGCCGAAGTTCGCCGCGTACGGCGTCGATCTGTGGGTGCCGGAGCTGGGCGGGAAGTTCGACGCCCGGAACCCGTCACACAAGATGTTGATGAGCGTGCTCGGCGGTATGAGCGAGTCCGAGCGTCAGCACGTGCAGGCACGAGTCCGGGCCGCGATGGATGCCCAAGTGGTGAACGAAGGGCGACACCAGGGCGGACGTGCGCCCTACGGCTACGTGGTCGTGGACGGTGGTCCGCACCCGAACCCCAGGAAGGCGAGCGAGGGCCACCGGTTGCGGGTGCTGGCGATTGACGAGCAGTCGGCGGAGGTCGTCCAGCGGATCTTTGCCGAGTACGTGAGCGGTCGAGGTGACCGGGCGATTGCGACGGGCCTCAACCGAGACGGGATTCCCTGCCCATCTGCTCGACGGCCGGACCAGAACCGGCACCGACTGGCCGATGGCTGGCAGGGCAGCACGGTCCGAGCGATCCTGGACAACCCGAGGTACACCGGGTTCGCATTCTTCGGGCGCTGGGCGCGGCAAGAGATGTTGCTCGACCCTGACGACGTGGCGGCCGGCTACGTGATCCGGTTCCGGCGGGCGAGCGCCGATCGGATCGTGCGATCCCGCAAGCCTGCTCATCCGGCGATCGTGAGTGTCGAGGAGTTCACGCAGGCGCACCTGCTGCGCAAGTCGAAGTCCGCCGGCGGGTTGAAGACGGCACGCAAGACCGAGCGCGCCGAGCGGCCCACGAAACGGCCGTACCTGTTCCGGGGCATCGTCCGTTGCACGGCGTGCGGCCGGAAGATGGAAGCCAGCCCACGGGCGCGCGGCGTGTACTACCGGTGTCCGGCTCGGACGCTCGCGCCCGGATCACCTGCGCTGGCCACGCATCCGCCCACGGTCTACCTCCGCGAGGACGTTCTTCAGGAGGCGGTGAACGGGTGGCTCGGGCGATTGTTCGCGCCGGAGAACCGGGACCGGACCGTTGCCGCCCTGGTTGAGTCGCAGGGAACGAACGGCGCGGCGAACGGCAGGGAAGCGGCGAAAGCGCGGCTCGCCAAAGCGGAGGCTCAGTTGAGCCGGTTCCAAGAGGCCATCAAAGCCGGAATTGACCCGCTGGCACTGGTCGAGCCGATGAACGAGGCGCAGGCGGTGCGGGCAGCCGCGCGGGCGGAACTGGAGGGAACACCGGCACCGGACGCCCTGAGTGCCGCTGAGGTGCACGCGGTGATCGACTCACTGGGTAACGTCGGAGCGGCGCTGGCCGATGCTGAGATAGAGAGCGTGGCGGGCCTCTACAGGGCCGTTGACCTGCAAGTTCGTTACACGCACACGGCCCACGAGGCTGATGTGATCATCAAACCCGTGGGCCGTGTGAATAGTGCGCGTGTCCGAGGGGGGACTTGAACCCCCACCCCCTTGCGGGGACTAGCACCTCAAGCTAGCGCGTCTGCCATTCCGCCACCCGGACTCGGCTCTCGCCGTGGTGTGGGCATAGATTACATGATCGTCTTCCGTGGTCCAAATCGGGGGGTCGACGGGCTGTTTCTGCTGGTCAGCGGGGTGGTGTTGCGGAGGGTGGCAGGAGGTGGCGGCGATGGGGGGTGAAGATCGGTAGGTGGTGGGACCGGTGGGGGTGGGGTTGCGGGGGTGTCCGGGGTACTTGGGGTGGGGTTGAGGTGCGGTGATGGGGTGGGGAGGGGGGTGGTAGGGCCGGTGAGGTTGGGACCCTCGGTCGGGGGTTGGTGGATCGTCAGCCTATTGGGCACTGGTGTTTGTTGATCTGACCGGCGACGCTGGCGCGGTGACTAATGAAGTTCCCCCTTTGATCTATGACGACGTGACGGATCTGGTGCCGGTGATGCTTCCGGCGGACGTTGCGACTCGGCTCGACATCGAGACTGAGCGCACTTCGCTGGCGCTGAGGAACCGCGTTCCGGTCTCGGTTATCCGGGCAACGCTGCTGGCTGTCGGGCTCGACAGGGCACATGCGGCGACCAGTGCGCTTATTGTGCGGGCGGCGAGCATGGAGGCGCAAAGTCCTGATTCCCGGTAGCGGTGTGCTGTGGGCGGACCGGGCCGGTCCTGGGGTCCGGTGGGCGTGGGACCGGTCCGGGTTTGGTGATCAGGTTTACGGAATGTGTCGATGACACGTTCGGGCGTCGCTGGGGAGGTTGATGGGAGTGTCGACGTCTGCCGCACGGTGATGCGAGGGCGGCAGGTGTGGAGCGGCGGCGGTCGGGTGGTGAATTGGGTTTCGCGTGGGTTGTGCATTCATTCGGTGACGGCGGTACGGGACAGTTCGGGGCAGCAGTGGGTATTCAGAGGTTGTGGACGGCTTCGGGTCAGGGCTTCCAGGTCCGCACGACGTGGCGGCGCAGCTTGCCCGATCCGGTGCGCGGCAGCGACGGCACGAACACGACCTTGCGCGGCACCTTGTACGCCGTCAGGTGCCGGCGGGCCAGCGTGATGAGCTCTTCGGCCAGGCCGTCGTCCTCGAGCGGGCCGTCGGCGCGCACCACGTACGCCCGCAGCTGGACCGAGTCGTCGTGGTTGGCGACCGCGCAGACCGCCGCCTCGCGCACCAGGGCGTGGCTCGCCAGGAGGTGCTCGACCTCCAGCGGGTGGACCTTGATGCCGCCGACGTTCTCGATGTCGTCCAGCCGCCCGGTGACGCGGACGTAACCGTCGACGTCGACCGAGGCGAGGTCGCCGGTGGCATACCAGTCGGTGGTGCGCCGGGCCTTGCCGTCCTCGTCGACGCCGAGGGTGATCGTGGGGCCGCGGACCTGCAGGCGGCCGATGACGTCCGGTTCGACGGGGTCGCCGTGGTCGTCCACGATGCGCACTTCGTACGGCGGCAGCGGACGGCCGGCGGTGCCGGAACGGCGTGCGGAGCGTGTGTTGTGGGTGAACGCCTGGCCGACCTCGGTGGTGCCGATGCCGTTGAGCAGGCGGTCGCCGAGAACTTCCACCAGGCGCGCTTCCAGTGCGGGGGACAGGACTTCGCCCCCGGTGGCGGCGATGCGGAGGTTGACCAGCCGGTCGCTGCCGGGGTGGGCGATGAGCCTGCTGTAGAACGTCGGCACGGCGAACAGCGCGGTGACGTTGTACTTGTCCACGATCGCCAGCACGTCGTCCACCAGGGGCGCCTGTGGGTTCAGCACCACGCGGCTGCCGCTGAGCAGCGGGAAGAACAGGGAGTTGCTCAGGCCGTAGGCGAAGTACATCTTGGACACCGAGTGCACGACGTCGTCCGGTCCGAGTTCCAGCGCGGGCACGGCGAACGACCGGTGGTGGATGATCGGGTCGCCGTGCAGCTGCGGCACCAGCCGGGGCACGCCGGTGGTGCCCGAGGTGAACGTGGCATACACCTGGTCGTCCGCGGCGCGCGGCGTGACGGGGACGGGCCGCGTGCCGTCGAGTTCGGCGAAGGTGGTCACCCGGAACCCCTCGGCCGCGAAGCCTGGACGGCCCACGACCAGCGCCGGTGCGGCGGAACGCAGCACCTGGTGCAGTTCGTCGGCGTGCAGCCGGGGGTTGACCGGGACGGCCACCGCGCCTGCGTGCGCGGCGCCCAGGAAGCTCAGGACGAAGTCCGGACCGTCGTCCAGCACGAGCGCGACCCGGTCACCGGGCCGCACGCCCGCGCCGACCAGGCCACCGGCGACGCGGCCCGCACCGTCGTACACGTCGGCGTGCGTCAGCATGGCGCCGTCGATCTCGTAGGCCGGGCGGTCCAGCCACCCTCCGGCGTCGGCTCCGGCACGCAGCACGTCGACCAGGTTCATCCCAGGGTTCTCCCTGCTCGGGCCCGCCGGGGCGGGGGAAGGTCACATACCGAGGAGCGCGGCCACTTCCGCACGCCACTCCAGCACCACGTCGAACAGGCCGGCGACGGCGTCGAGGTCCGTCAACGGCGTCGGTCCGCCCCGCAGCGCGCCGACGAAGTCCGCGTACGCGCCACTCACCGGTGGCGCGACGAGGTCCGCGGTCGCCGCGATGCCGGTGACCGAGAGGTGGAACCGGGGTTCGCCCCAGCCGAGGTCGATCGTCCCGCTCAGGTTGCCGGCCACCGCCGCGGCGCGAACCCGGGAGCGGGTCGCGGTGACGGTCTTCAGGTCGGTCACGGGCACGCCGAGCACCCGTTCGACGGCGTCCAGCGCGTCGGGGCCGAGTTCGGTGACGACGTCACGGCCCTCGGGCTGTTCCAGCCGCACGGTGAAGCCCTCGGCGCGGCCTTCGGCGACGGCCTTGCCCACTTCGACCAGCTGCGGGTGGTGCGCCCACGGCAGGTCGACCGAGCACCGGCCGGGTGCCTGCCGCGCGGCGTCGACCAGGCGGGCCAGGTCGTCCACGGCGTACTTGCCCAGCAGCACGT
Source organism: Saccharothrix carnea (assembly GCF_003014735.1). Lineage (GTDB taxonomy): Bacteria > Actinomycetota > Actinomycetes > Mycobacteriales > Pseudonocardiaceae > Actinosynnema > Actinosynnema carneum. The sequence continues at coordinate 167,967 of NZ_PYAX01000002.1, forward strand.
GCAGTCCCCGGCGCAACGCCGTCAGCGCCGCCGCGGTGTCCGGCGCACGCACCACGACCCCCTCGGCGGGCACCGTCTCCACCAGCCGGGTGCCGTCTCGCAGTGCCCAGGGCGCACTGTGGGTGCGTGCGGCGGACAGCAGCACCCGCACGTCGGGATCGGCCACGCCGACCACCCGCACACCGCGCACGGCGGGCACCGGGTCCGCGCCGACGAGCACGACCCGGACGTCGGCCGGTTCGGCGGTGGCCAGCACGCGGTCGCTGGCGAAGAAGCTCAGGTCCGCCGAGGCGGAGTCCGGGTCGGCGAGCACCGACACCCGCGGCCGGTCCAGGTCGGCGTAGTCCTTCTCGACCGGCACCCACTCCAGGTCGGCGGCGGTGTGGGCGGGTCCGGCGGCGAAGAGCTCGGCCCAACGGCTGCGGATCACGCGCATGTGGCGCTTCCAGATGGGCAGCTTGTCGTGGCCGACGTGGTTGAACGTGGTGCCCTCGAAGTGCCGCATCGCCACCGACCCGACGTAGCGCAGCCGTTCGCCGTCGGCACGCAGCCGGCAGCACAGGTCGACGTCCTCGCACAGCGAGACCGGGTCGAACGACTCGTCGAACCCGCCGACCCGGCGGAACGAGTCGTGCCGCACCATCAGCGCGGCGGTGGGCGCCCACGACTGCTCGCGGTGCTCGCGGTGCCGCGGGCCGAGCTGCCGGCCGCGCCCGACCGGCCCGATGCGTCCGTCTGCGGTGGACGCGCCGCCCGCGCACTGCACCAGCGCGCCGTCGCCGGGGTAGAGCAGCAACGGCGACACGGCGCCCAGCCCGCGGTCGGCGGCGAGCTCGGCGGCGAGCACCTCGACGACGTCGGTGTCGTCGACCAGCACGTCGTTGTCGAGGAAGAACAGGAACTCGCCGCGGGCCACCGCCGCGCCGACGTTGCGCCGTTCGCTGCCGCCGCGGTCGTCCTCGTGGCGCAGGACGGTCAGCGGGCGGGGGTGGTCCAGCGCGGCCAGGTACTCGGCGGTGCCGTCGTCGGACCCGTTGTCCACCACGACGATCTCGAAGTCGCCGGACGCGCGGGCGAGGGACGCCAACGCCCGACGCGTGTACTCCAGGCGGTTGCGGACCAACATGACGACCGAGACCAGGCCCGGTACCGGGGTCGGGTTCACAACTGCGCCCTTCACCGAATGGGAATCGTCCCGACGCGGCACGTCGGTGCGCCGGTCGAGCACGACAGGGGTGGGGTGGTGCCCGCGCGCAGCGGTGGCGTCGCGCCGACCGCCTCTTCGGCCGTCCATTCCACTATGGTGGGGATCGACCGCGGTGAATCAGTGGTTGCCGTGCGGAGAACTGGTGACGACAACCCGCCTCGCGGCGACTGGATCGTTACCGGCGCTGATCGTAGATGCTGTCCGGCGGGTGCACCAGCCCATGAATCGGACTACCGAAGGGAAAACGTGGACGGCGTCGCGGACCTCGCTTTTTCCCGGTACAAGCCGTACCCGCTCGATGATCGCGAACAAACGGACGAGTCCGTTCGGACGGCATTGTTCTGCCATGCGGCGGGTTTTACCGGGCTGGTCTGGCGGTCGTGTGTGAAAAACCTGCGGACACCGTTGCGCCCGGTGGCGGTCGACCTGCGCGGCCACGGTGGCGCGCCGCCGCTGGCCGACGACGCGGACTGGGGCGTGTTCGCCGACGACGTCCTCGACGCGGCCCGCGCGGTGGGCACCGGGCCGTTGATCGGCGTGGGCCACTCGCTGGGCGCGACGTCGCTGCTGCTGGCCGAGGCACGGGCGCCGGGCACGTTCGACCTGCTGGTCTGCTTCGAACCGATCCTCGCGACCCACCACGACCCGGCGTTCGCCGAAGCGGCGGCACGGCGGCGCGCGGTGTTCCCGTCCCGCGCCGACGCGCTGGCCCGGTGGTCGGCCCGGCCGCCGCTGTCCCTGCTCGCGCCCGAGGTGCTGGCCGACTACGTCGAGTCGGGCCTGGTCGACGAACCGGACGGCCGGGTGCGGCTGCGGTGTGCGCCGGAGGTGGAGGCGCACCTGTTCCGGACCGCGATCGCGTGCCCGTGGCGGGAGGCGTTGCCGCTGGTGCGATGTCCCACGGTGCTCCTGCGCGGCGCGGAGTCGGTCGTGGTGACGGGGGAGTCGCTCGCGGCGGCGTGCGCCGAACTGCCGTCGGGACGGCTTCGGGAAGTTCCGGGCCTGGACCACCTGGGACCGCTGGTGCGGCCCCGTGCGTTCGCGGAAGTGCTCGACGGGCTGTTTCAGTCCTCCGGGAACACGGTGGTCTCACGCCGGTAGGGCTGGGTCAGCAGGCCGCGGCGGTGGGGCGGCCAGAGGTCGTCCCGTTCGTTGAGCACCAGCTCGCCGCCGCGCCGCACCAGCCAGATGGTCTCGAAGTCGTGGTGCAGCACGGCGTCACCCGGGATCTTCGCCAGCAGCCCGAGCACCAGGCGGACGACGTCGTCCTGCTGGGTGCCGATGTCGGTCTTGGCCAGGCGGTAGGCGACGCGGACGGTCGGCGGGGCGCCGAGGACGTCCAGCACCGGGTTCCACGGCTGGGGCTTGTCCGGCACGACGCGCAGCCACGTGCCGCCGGTCGTCACCGCGTCCTCGCCGAGCAGGCGCTCGCCGGTGGTCGACGGGTCGAGGAGCCCGGCGGAGACACCGACCTCGCGCAGCGCGTCGGCGACGTGCGCCGCCGGGTGCGGTGTGACGAGCGCGAGACTGTACGAAATGGACACTGGGCAATCCTAGGGGTACAAGTGAAGCACGGCGCCGGTGCGGTCGATGACGATGACTTCCTTGAGGCCCTCGATCGGCCAGTCGCGCATCTGGCCGCGCAGCCGCTCGACGTCGACCGGGCTGTCGGCGAGGTTGAGCACGACCCGGTCGGTCTGGCCGTCGGCGACCTTCTCCGCGATCCGGCTGTGGATGTTGCGGGGGCTGCCCGTGACCGGCGCGATGTTGTCGAAGATCCGGCCTTCGATCCGGTAGTCCGGGTTCTTCGGGCCGGGGACGTTCGGGTTCTGCTCGACGTCGTAGCCGGCGCGGGCGAGGGTGGTCGCGGACTCGTTCTCCCGTTGCAGCGACCGCTTGGTGTCCGCGTCGTGCTTCGGGTCGATCTCGGTGCGCGTGCCGCCCGGTTCGGCGTCGGGGTCGGGTGTGCGGGAGGGGCCGGTGGGTCCGTCGCCGCTCGGTGTCGGCTTCTTGCCGGGCTCGTCCGGCGGCTTGTTGCCGTTGCGGCCGCGCCGCAGGTCGTCCATCTTCTTGCGGATCTGCTTGAACAGGTCGCCGAGGCGGCGCAGCAGCGGCATGAGCTTCTGCATGGTGCGCACGAGCTGCTTGACGAGCTGCGCGATCCGCGCCGCCCACTTGGCCGCGGCGGCCGAGGCCTGGACCGCGGCGGCGGGCAGGCCGATGATCGTCAACGCTTCCGCCGCCCACACCGCGAGGCGTCCCACCAGGTCGGCGATCAGGTCGCGCACGGTCTCGCGGACCACGCCGACGACCACGCCGGCCATCTCCACCGCGCTGCCCAGGCCGGAGGCGGCCTGGGCCGCCGCGCCGATCACCGCGACGATGTCCGCGGCACGGGCGCGGTAGGCGTCGGCGGCCTTGCCGGACCAGCTCGCGGTGTCGGCGGTGTGCTCCGCGCCGTACGCGGAGTGCACCTCGCCGACCGCGGTCGCGATGTTCTTCCACGTCCGGGCGTGCGCGGCCACGGCGTCGGCGTTGCCGGCCAGCTTGTCCAGCGCTTCGCGCAGCGGGCCGACGTGCTCGATGATGAACGACACGAGGTTGGAGGCGATCGAGCCGAACGGGTCCATGACGATGCTGAGCGCTTCCAGGCCGGTGCCCGCCGCGCCCAGCCCGATGTCGACCCAGTTGCCGCTCTCGATGCCCTGCACCAGGTCGCTGACCGACTCGGCGATGCCGATGCCCGTGTAGGACTTGGTGGAGTCCTGCTCCGGCGCGACCAACGGGTTGCCGGTCACCGCAGGCCGCCTTCGATGCCGGTGAAGCTCCGCATGGCGTTGAGGTCCTCGGAGTCGTAGTCGTCCGCGGTGTCGCGCAGGTTGTCGGCCACGGTCCGCAAGCCGTCGCGGGCGGCCGTGAGCGCTTCGTGCGCGGCGGCTTCCACGTCGTTGAACAGCGGTGGCAGGAACTGGCAGATGACGCCGTAGGCGCCGTCCGGCATCACCTGGTTCGCCGCGTCCACGGCGGTGCCCAGGCTCTCCGCGTGCGCGTCGACCTTGCCCGCGTGGGCGCTCAGGTCGCGGCTCGTCACCTCGAAGCCGGCCATGATCCCTCCCGTCAGTCGTCGAAGACCGAGTCTTCGACGGAGTCGTCGTCGGGTGGCCTGTTCGGGCGTGGTTGCGGTTCGGTGGTCGCGGCGAACTTCTGCGCGTAGTAGCCGGCGATCCGCTCGGCGCCGTGCTCGCCGAGGGTGTCGCCGGCGATCTCCCGGACCCGCGGGGTGATCTGCGCCTTCGCCTGGTTGACGGCGAGCAGCAGTTGGCGGCTCAGCTCGTCGGGCGTGGTGCGGACGAGCTGGTCGGTGAACTTCGCGTCGACCAGCGACCCCTCGGCGTCCACGGTGACCGTGACGACGCCGTTCGGGCTGGTCGCGCTGATCCGCACACCCTCGACCCGCTGCTGCAGCCGCTGGTAGGACTCGGCCCGGCGCTCGAACCCGGCGACCCACTGGTCCAGCCCCCGCTCGACCTCGGCCGGGTCGCCGCCTACCAAGTCACCGGGCACGGTCATGGCGAAGACGATACCGACCGACCGCCGCCGGCGGGCCGGAAACGGTGGGGGAAAACGGGAAAGTGGCGCGGCGGCTCCGCTGCCGCCGCGCCACCGTCCGCCGGGTTGCTAGCTCACCGTGATGTTGGAGTTGCCGCTGCTCTGGTAGCCCTCGGTCGCCATGATCATGTAGTAGCGGAAGCTGCCCAGCTGCATGCCGGCCCGGCTCCACGCGTCGAAGTGGTTGCCGGTGGTGATGGTGCCGCCGACCCTCCTCTGCTGGCGGACGCTCCAGAACTGGGCGAACGTCTTGGTGCCTTCCACGGACGGGGCGTTGTAGCGCATCGTGTGGTAGATGTCGTACGTGCCACCGTCGCTGGTGACCGTGCCCCGGTGCGTGCCCGTGGGCCGGTAGTTGCCCCAGCTGTCCACGATGTAGTACTCGACGAGCGGGCCGGACGTCCAGCCGTAGAGGCACAGGTAGCCGTTGCCGGAGGGGTTGAAGCTGCCCGAGTAGCGCACGGTCCGGCGGGACCCGGTGCTCCAGCCCTTGCCGCACACGAAGTTGCCGGTGTTGCGCCAAGAGGTGCTGTACTGGCCGCCCGACCCCATCGTCATGGAGACGGTGTTCTGGGCGTCGGTCCAGAACGAGTAGTAGTAACCGTTGTGGTTACCCGTCTGGTTCGTGGTGACGGTCTGGGCGTGGGCGGTGCCGGGCAGGATCAGCCCGGACGAGAGCGCCAAGGCTCCGGCGCCGCCGATGAACATCCTGCGGCTGATCGGGTGCGCAGGGGCGTTGTCGTCCATTGGTGTGCTTCCTCCTCGTTGAGGTCAGCGAGGGGCCACCCGACGTGCGGAAACCGGCAGGCCGGAGGGAGGCCGGAAAGGGCGGCCACGGCACTGCGGGTGTCGTACACTGCGGCGTGGTGCTCGACCGCGATCGTTCTTCACGGTCCGGGGCCGCGGTGGGTGACCCGATCGACATCGGTTCAGGGTCTGTCGATGCCGACAGTGTTCGGCCGACTCCGCCGCGTTGTCAATAATTCTCGTAAGGTTGCGAAAACGTTCTCGTAATATTGCGAAAATTCGCCGGCTCCGGGTGCGTCTCAAATGTGTCGGCGCTGGTGTCGGCATTGTCCGGCGCGCTGCCGCCGAGGGTGTGGGTGAAAAGTTTCGGAAACCTGTCGAACCGCGCCTGGGTGCGTTCGGGTCACGGGACGACGGTGGGCGCGGCCGACGAGGACCGCGCCCACCGACCGGGTCAGCCGGTGCCCCGGACGAACGCCCAGGCGGTGCGGGTGACGGTGTCCTCGACGCCGGTGAAGCCCTCGGCCGGGCTCAGCTGGTCCTCGTGGAAGTCGAGGTCCGGGTCGTCGGCCGTGCCGCCGACGCCGTCCGGTCCCACCGCGAACATGATGGCCGGGTTGCCGCCGGGATCCATGACGCCGTGGATGTCGTTGAGCCCGCTGGTGTGCCAACTGCCGGACATGTGCCCGGCCTCGTGGCTGGTGATGTTGCCGACCGCGCGGCCGATGAACGCGACCTTGTCGCTGTTCGGGCCGACGTAGGTGTTCAACGACACCGCCGGTCCGGCCGGTGCGCTGATCTCGTCGAGCAGCACCAGCGCGGTCTCCTCGCGGCCGAAGTTGCCCGCGTCGATGGACTGCGCGATGCCCACGGTCGGGATGCCCGACTCGGCGATGGTGCCGCCGACCACGACCCGGCTGACGTTCGGCCGGCCCCACGGGTCGGCGTGGTCGCGGCTGTTGAGCACGCGCAGCGCGAACCGCGGGTTGACCCCCTTGGCGATCATGTCCCGTTCCAGGTTCTCCCGCACGGTCGCGGTGATCGCGGTGATCAACGCCCGTTCGTCGGCCGCGCTGAGGCCCCACCTCGGCAGGAAGCTCGACAAGGGGGAGAGGTCGCGCAACCCGCCGCCCAGGCCGAAGATCGACGTGTTCACCCTGGCGCCGTCGAAGTCCAGGAAGATCGTGTGCACCGAGCCGCGCGGCGCGGTCTCCGTGCCGGGCCGGAACGCTTCGAGCTTGACGTCGTACGGTCCTTCTCCCGCTTCGACCCCGAGCCGGTAGCGGCCGTCCGCCGGGACGACGAAGTCCACCACGGCGTTGCCGCCGCCGGGCATGGGCGAGTCGACGGCGAAGTAGTTGGTGAGGTCCTGCGAGGAGCCGAACACCTCGCGACCGGCGGGGTCGTGGACGGCGAGCCGGGTGCCGCCGCCCGCGACGGACGCGCCCAGCACGTCGCCCGCACGCAGGTCGAACGAGTAGTAGTCGAGGTCGCCGCCGCTCTTGCCGCTGGTGATCAGCAGGTCGTACGGGCCTTCGGTGAACACGCCGCCGCCGGTGCCCGGTGTGTTGGGGTCGCGCGGGAGCAGGGCCGGGTCGGAGCCGACCATGAGGTACAAGGTCCGGTTCGGTGGGATGGCCATCGTGATGGCCGAGTCGGTCGAGCCGCCGGTGTCGCCGTTGAGGGCCCACAGCACGCCGTCGCCGTCCCACAGCCCGAGCAGCGTGTCGAGGCCGCCGGTCGGCGTGGACGTGCGCGCGGTGAACGTCAGGCCGCCGGCGCCGCCGTCGAGCCGGTAGAAGTCGAAGTCGCCGGTGCCGTCGCCGGCACTGCCGTGCGGGCCGTCGCCGATGGTGCCGCTGGTGCGGACCGCGCGGTTGGTGCCCGGGATGCCGGTGTCGGCGGCGAGGCCGATCGCGTCGTTGGTCTCGGCGGCGGGTGGCAGGGTCGGGACCGTGTCGTCCGGCCTGATGTCACCCGTCAGCGCGACCTTCGGGTTGGCGCGGGTGCCGAAGCCCGCGATGTGCTCGGCGGTCGTCGGGCTGTCGTTGACGCCTCGCGTGCCGGCCGGTTCCTTCTCCTGGTACGGCAGGGCGGTCCGTGTGGTCGTGCGCTGCTGCCGTGCCTGCGCTTTCGCCTTGCGGTTGCGGTCGACGGCGGCCCAGTCGGTCCTGGCCGGGTTCGCCGGGAACACCAGCAGCGGGTCGGGTTGGATCAGCGGGACGGCCCGCGGTTCGGCCGCGGCGGCGGGCTGGCCGCCCAGCAGCAGCACGACGGCGGCCCCCGCCGCCAGCACGCCGAGTGAACGTGTCGTCATGTGTTTCCCCCTGGCTTCCGGGTGGATCCGGAAGCTCCAGGAAACCGTCAGGGCAGGCGCAGCCGGCCGGGTTCGGCCGAGGTTGGCCCGTTCATGCCAACGTGACGGCGTCCTCCAGAGCAGTCCGGGCCGCCCTTCCGGCCCTGCCGACCTTCGGTGGAAGGACTACTTCGGCTGGCCGGCGCCTTGCGCGGAGGAGATCGACGCCAACGCCTCGTCGACCGATCCGAACACGTTCAACAGCGGCGCGACGGCGGTCAGCTGGATCGGCCTCAGCACGGAACGCCGGGTCGCCACGACGGCCAGGGTGTCGACGCGGCGGCGTGACTCCAGCAGCAGCGACAAGCCGGCGGAGCTGAAGAAGCCGATCTCGGACAGGTCGAGGACCAGGGCGGACGCGGGTTCGGACAGGCCGGACGAGATCGCGGCGCGGACCTCGGGCACGGTGTCGATGTCCAGTTCGCCCGTCACACCGACGACGAGCACGTCACCTGAGCGGGTGACGTTGACGTCGAGGATCGGTGAGGGCTGTCCCATCGGCTCGGCCACGACGACTCCCCGGTGCGCTGACTTGTCGATCCTCAGTTGTACCAGGTCGACTCGCCGCCGCGCCCCCGGCGTTCACCGGCGCTCCGGTCGTCCCAACCGGCGGACGGCCGCGACGATGTCGTGGTTCGACACCCCTTTGACGAGGTGTTCGCCGACACCGGCCGACTGGATCTCGTGGACCGCGTCGTGGTCGGCGAAGGCCGACAGCGCGAGGATCCCGGTGTTCGGCGACCGGAGCCTGATCTCCCGCGCGGCACGGCCACCGCCACCGCCGGGCATGCGCAGGTCGAGCACGACGACGGCGGGCGCGTGGCGCTCGACCAGCGCGATCGCCTCGTCCGCGTCCCGCGCCACCGCGACGACCTCGAAGTCCGGCTCGGCGTCGAGCACCTCGCGCAGCGCCTCGCGGATCATCGGGTCGTCGTCCGAGATCACCACGCTGAGCTTCGGGTCAGTCACGGCTCACCCCCGGTGCGGTCGGGATCCAGAACCGCACCACCGCGCCACCGCGCGGGCTCCGGCCCACCGACCACCAGCCGCCCGCGGTCTCCGCGCGCTCCCGCATCTCGATCATGCCGAAGTGGTCGGACACCGGGTCCTCGGACGGCGGCTCGACGTCGTCGCCCACACCGACACCGTCGTCGGCGATCTCCACCAGCGTGCCGCCGTCCGTCGAGGTCAACGACACGTCGACCTCCGACGCGCGGGCGTGCTTGCGGATGTTGGTCAGCGCCTCCTGGCAGATGCGGAAGATCGTGATCGCGGACTCGGCGGGCGGCTCGTGGTCCAGCTCGTGCCGCAGCCGGTAGGTCATGCCCCACGAGCCGGCGACGTCGGTGAAGTAGCGGTCCAGGGCCTCGGCCAGGCTGTGCCGGTCGAGTTCCGGCGGGCGCAGCCGGAACACCAGGTTGCGCAGCCTGCCGAGGGACGCCCGCACCGCCTCGTCCAGCTGCCGCACGACCGCGGCCTCCTGCTCGGGCAGCCGGTTGGCCAGCAGTTGCAGCCGCATGCCCACGGCGACCATGGACTGGATCGAGTCGTCGTGCACGTCCCAGGCGATGCGCCGGCGTTCCAGCTCCTGCGCCTCCACCAGGTGGCCGACCAGCCTGCGCTGCTCGGTCAACGTCTGCTCGACCCGCCGTCGTTCGGTCATGTCGCGGGTGACCTTGGCGAACCCGCGCAGCTGCCCCGACTCGTCGAACAGGGCGGTGATGACCACGTTGGCCCAGAACCGGGTGCCGTCCTTGCGCAGCCGCCAGCCCTCGTCCTCGAACCGGCCCGCGTCCACGGCCACTCGCAGCTCGCGCCACGGCTTGCGCGTCACCAGGTCCTCGGGCGGGTAGAACACCGAGAAGTGCTCGCCCACGATGTCGTCGGCCGAGTAGCCCTTGATCCGCTCGGCGCCCGCGTTCCAGCTGATCACCCGGCCCGCCGGGTCCAGCATGAAGATGGCGTAGTCCAGCACGCCGTGCACGAGCAGCCGGAACCGCTCCTCGCTTGACCGCAGCGCCTCCTCGGCGCGCATCCGCTCGGTCATGTCGCGGGTGACCTTGGCGAACCCGCGCAGCTGCCCGGACTCGTCGAACAGGGCGGTGATGATGACGTTGGCCCAGAACCGGGTGCCGTCCTTGCGCAGCCGCCAGCCCTCGTCCTCGAACCGGCCGACCTCGGCGGCGACCTCCAGCTCGTACCAGGGCTTGCGCGCTTCGAGGTCGTCGGGCGGGTAGAAGACCGAGAAGTGCTTGCCGAGGATGTCGTCGGGCGAGTAGCCCTTGATCCGCTCCGCGCCCGCGTTCCAGGTCACGATCCGTCCGGTGGGGTCCAGCATGAAGATCGCGTAGTCCACCACGCTGTCCACGATCAGGCGGTACGCGTCCGGGGCCGGTCGTTCGAAGTCGGGCTCGGCGGGGTGATCAGCGGGCATGGCGCCACTGTGCACCATGGTCTGCCGGGGTGCCACGCACCTGCGCCGCGCCGTCAGGGCGTGCCGGTTTCGGCGGCCATCTCGCACCAGACGACCTTGCCGCCGGGCTCGGGGTGCGCACCCCAGTCCGTGGCCAGCTGCTGGACGAGCTGCAGGCCCCACCCGCCGACGGAGGCCGACAACCGCAGGCGCGGCGGCACCGGGCTGCCGTCGACGACCTCGATCCGGAGTCGGCGCGCGTCACCCGACAGCCGGATCAACGGGGCGGTGGCGGTGTGCCGCAGGGCGTTGGACACCAGTTCCGAGACGACGAGCACGACGTCGCTGTGGTCGCCGAGGTACCGCAGGTCGCCGAGGGTTCTGCGGACGAAGTCGCGGGCCAGTCCCGCCGCGCCCCGGTCGACCGGCGCGCTGAACCGCGCCACCGAGCCAGACACCGAGAGGTCCACGGTCGCACTGTGCGGCATCGGGCGGTCGGTGACCAGACGCACCGACACCGTCAGGACTAGTGCGTCTGCACCAGCGAGGGCTGGTCGGGGTCAGTCGAGCAGGCCATCGCGGCGGGCGATGGCCACCGCTTCCAGCTTCGACCGCGCGCCCAGCTTCTCCAGCACGCGCTGCACGTGGTTGCGCACGGTGTTGCGGGCCACGCCCATGCGCTCGCCGATCTCCTCCGTGCTCGCGCCCTCGGCCATGAGCAGCAACGTCTCGCGCTCGCGGCCCGTGAGGGCCACCCGGCCCGCGTCGCCGCGCCCGGTGAGCTTGTCCAGCACCCCACCGAGCAGGCCGCCGTCGAACACGACCTCACCGGCCGCCACCCGCAGCACGGCGTCGGTCAGCTCCTCCAGCCGCGCCGACTTGAGCACCAGCCCCGCCGCACCGGACTGGGCGGCCCGCGCGGCGACGGACACGGTGGCCTCGCCCGTCAGCACCAGCACCCGCGCGTCCCACTCCGCGAAGCCCGCGATCGCGTCCAGACCGTCGCCGTCGGGCAACCGGCGGTCCAGCAGCACCACGTCGGGGCGGTGCCGCCGGGTCTCGGCCAGCGCGTCGGCCACCGAGCCGACCGTGGCCACGACCTCGACGTCGGCCGAGCCCGCCCACGCCAGCCGGATCGCCTCGGCCACCATGTGGTGGTCCTCCACCAGGACTACGCGGACCGGCCTGGACGGGTGGGGTGAGTGCGCCATGGCTGTGCAGATCCTCGTCGCTGGTCCGGCCACCCACCCTAGTCGTTCCGGCTCGCCGGGTCCGATCGCCGGATTCGAAGATCGGCACGGGGGCGTCAGCGGCCTCCCGGGAGGCCGAGCGCCGACAGGTCCAGCCCGGCCAGCCGCTCCGGGTCGGCCAGCACGTCGATCGCCACGATCCGGCCGCCGCTGACCGTGAAGCCCATGACCGACGCCGGCGTGCCGCCGGGCGCGGTGAGGACGCCCATCCCGCCGTTGACCAGGACCAGCCGGCTGACGCCCGCCGGCTGCCGGAACATCAGCGCCCGCCGCGCGACCTCCTCGGCACCGCGCACCACCGCCGTCAGGTCCGGCTTGAGGGCACCGAAGTCGACCCGCAGCACCACGTCCGGGTCGAGGACCTCGAGCAGCGCCGCGAAGTCGCCACCCCGGGCGGCGGCGGTGAACGCGTCGACCACCCGGCGCTGGCGGGGCAGGTCGTCGGGCACCGGCGCGCCGCCCCGCACGCGACGACGGGCCCGGCTGGCCAGCTGGCGCGCGGCGGCGGGGGTGCGGCCGACGATCGGGGCGATGTCGTCGAACGGCACGGCGAACAGGTCGTGCAGCACGAACGCCAGCCGCTCCGCCGGCGTGAGCGTCTCCAGCACCACGAGCAGGGCCGACCCGACCGAGTCGGCCAGCACCGCCTCGTGCTCGGGGTCGCCGCCGTCCGCCGGGCCCACGACCGGGTCGGGCAGGCGCACGTCCAGCGGGTCCTCGCGCCGGGACGCGCGGGAGCGCAGCATGTCCAGGCACACCCGGCCGACGACGGTGGTCAGCCAGCCGGTGAGGTTGGCGACGTCCCCGGTGTCCGAGCGCTGGAGCCGCACCCACGTCTCCTGCACCGCGTCCTCGGCCTCGCCCATCGAGCCGAGCACCCGGTACGCGACCGCCTTGAGGTGGCCCCGGTCGGCTTCGAAGCGGGTCGCGAGAAAGTCGTTGTCGATCACTGTCACATCCTCCGTGCTCGATCCGTCAGCGGGGTGACGGATCGAACGAGCACGATGTGACAGGAGAACCGGACAGCATGCAAGCACGGATGAACCACCCGGTCGCGGTCCTACCCGGCACGATGAAGGCGCTGGTCGCGCTGGGTGAGACCGCCAAGCAGGCCGGGCTGCCGGAATCGCTGATGGAGCTGGTCAACCTGCGGGCCTCGCAGATCAACGGGTGCAGCGTGTGCGTCGACCTGCACTGGAAGGCGCTGCGCAAGAGCGGTGAGACCGACGAGCGGATCTTCTCGGTCGGCGCGTGGCGGGACGCGCCGTACTACACGGAGGCGGAGCGCGCGGCGTTCGCGCTGGCCGAGGCCGTGACCCGGCTGTCCGACCGGCCCGACCCGGTGTCGGACGAGGTGTGGCGGGAGGCCGCGCGGCACTACGACGAGCGGCAGCTCTCGGCCCTGCTGGTCGCCATCGCCACGGTGAACGTGTGGAACCGCCTCAACTCGGCCACGAAGCAGGTGGCGGGCGCCTGGGGCTGAACGGCGGTCGCGTGCCGTCGACGAGGTGCTCGGTCGGCGGGACCGGCGCCGTTCGGGTCCCGCGGCCGGGCGCGTGGTCGCGGTGGTTGTCGTCCGGGACGTCGGGCAGGTCGCGTGCGGCGGCTGGTGATCAGCGGTCCGGGCGGCCGGGTCCGGTGGTCGGGTTGACACCGTGAAGTTCAGCGCGCGGCTCGCAGCACGTCGAACTCGCAGCCGGGGGAGGACGGGTCGAAGCCGTGCTCGACCAGCCAGCGGGCCGCCGTCAGGCTGCGCAACGACCACCACCCGCGGATCACGTCGAGGTCGACGTCGGTGCCGTAACCGGCGAGGACGTCGTCGAGGTGCTCCTGGTGGCCGAGCGTCAGCATGGCGAGGTCGAACAGGGCGTCGCCCCGGGCCGCCTCGGACCAGTCGATCACGCCGGTGACCTCGTCGCCGTCGACGAACACGTGGCTGACCTGCAGGTCGCCGTGCGTGAACACCGGTGTCCACGGCCGGAGCGCGGTTTCGGCGATGCGGCGGTTGCGGGTGACCAGGTCGGTGGGCAGGACGTCGTTCGTGACGAGCCACTCGCACTCGACGTCGAGCCGTGACGCCAGTTCGTCGGTGCCGGGACCGTGCCAGGGCGGCAGTGGAGCGTCGTGCAGCACGCGGACGGCGGCACCCGCCGCGGCCCAGGCCGCCGACGACGCGGTCGACGGTTCGCCGAGGCGGCCGAGTGCCGTACCCGGGACGGCGGCGAGCGCGAGCGCGGGCGGCTCGCGCCACAGGACTTCCGGCGTCGGGAGCGGCGCCAGGGCCATCGCCTCGACCTCGACGTCGAGGCGCGCCTGATCGGAGTCGACCTTCAGGAACACGTCGCCGACGCGCAGGGTCGTGCGTTCCCGGTGGGCGACGACGATCTCGATCTCCGGCACGTCGGCCATTGTGGTGGGGATCACCGGTGGCGTCGCCGGATTTTCCGTGCGTTCAGAGCGGCTCGTACTCGTCGCCCTCTTCGGTGAGCAGCCGGTACTCGGGCGACAGCCCGGTCACGCTCGCGCGCAGCCGGACGAGCAGCTCGTCGACGGGCACGGGGTCGAGCCCGAGTTCCGCGCGGACCTCAGCCTGGTGGCGCGGGTGCTCCGCACGCTGGTCGTGGTCCCGGTCCGGTGGGTCTGGCGGGTGGTGGTGGTGCCGGTCGGCCGGGTGGTCGGGCAGGTGTGGCGGGCCGTCGTGGTGCTGCCGGCGCGGTGGGCGCGGGTGTCGGTGGTCGAGCCGGTGCGGTCGGCCGGGCGGCGGCTGAGCGGTGCGTTCGGTGGACGTCGTGGTTAGCGGCCGGTGGCGGTGAGGACGGCGTCGGCGATCGTCTCGTGGCCCGCGGGGGTGGGGTGGACGTCGGTGTGCGCGCAGAAGTACGTGAGGGCGCACACCTTCGCCACCGGGGTCGGGATCGGGCCGTAGGAGGGGTCCTGGGTCGTCTCGGTCAACGGGCCGTAGCCGCCGGTCGCGGCGGTGACGTCGACGAACTTCGCGCCGACCTTCTCGTACTCGGACTTGAGCGCGGCGTTGAAGAAGTCGCGGAACAGCGACACCGACAGGCGGGCGAGGTCCTGGCCGTTCGGGAACGCGGGGGAGACCCACGCGCCGAGGAACACGTCCGGGTACGTCAGGCCGACGATCGGTGCGTCGCCGGCGGCTTCGCGCAGGACGGGCAGGGTGGCGGCGAGGTTGGCGCGGACGTCGGCCACGGCCTGGGACGCGCACGTCAACGGGTCGCGCGCCGGGGCGCACGGCGCGAGGTCGTTGCCGCCGATCACCACGGTGACCAGGCCGATCCGTCCCTGGTGCTCGCGCAGGACCTGCACGGCCGCGTCCAGCTGGGTGCGGCCGGCGGGGTCGGGTGCGCCGGGGCCGCGGTTGGCGGGCGCGCAGCCCGGTTCGGCCCGCAGCTGGGCGGACGTGGCGCCGCTGCACGCGAGGTTGACCAGCGTGAGGTCCGCGCGCTCGGCGACGAGGTAGGCGAACCCGGGCCCGCCGGCGGGCGCGTTGGACGGCCGGTAGCCGGTGGCGTACGAGTCGCCCAACGACACGTACACGCGGTCGGCGGGCGGCGTGCCGGTCGACTCCGTCGGGGGAGTCGTGGTGGGGGTTGAGGTGCACGCTCCGAGCACCGCCGACAACGCCCCGACCACCACTGCCCGCCGAAGTCCCGGCACGTCGACCCCTTCCCGCCCGGCCTGTCCCCGCCTGCCACGCTACCGTGCGCCGGAGCGCCCCACCGGTCATCCACTGTGGACGGTCGTGGCCGCCCACGCCCGGATGTCGGCCAGGTACGAGCGTGTTGGCCAGGTGGGACACCAGGAACTCCGCGGTCCACGTGCGCACCGCGCAGGTGAGGTGCCGCCGTTCGAAAGGCACGTGTCGAAATCAGTGATCGCGACGAGGGCGGGTCAAGGCGACGTGCGGTCGACTTGTCGGCCCGGTGCGTCGGGGGCAGGCTCGGCCGGGTCGTGACGCTGCTCGAAGACACCGCGGAGGACACCATGTCGGACGAACCCACCGGCCGCCCGCCCGTGGTCGACCTGGCCACCTGGCAGGCCGCCCGGGATGAGCTGCTGGTCCGCGAGAAGGCGCACACCCGCGAGGGTGACGCCATCGCCGCGGCCCGTCGCCGGCTGCCCGTGGTGGAGTTCGACGGGACGGTCGAGATCGTCGGACCCGGCGGCCCCGTCCCGTTCCTGGACCTGTTCCAGGGGCGTGAGGAGCTCGTCGCCTACAAGCACATGTGGTACGACGGCGCGCCGCACCAAGGGCAGTGCGAGGGCTGCACCACCACGGCCTGGCACGTCAAGGACGCCGTCTACCTCAACGCCCGCGGTGTGTCGTTCGCCGTCCTGACCACGGGCCGTTGGGACGAGGTGGCGTCCTACGTGGAGTTCATGGGCTACACCCAGCCCTGGTACTCGGTGCGCGGGCTGGACGAGCCGGTCGGCGGCAGCATGGGCTACCTGACCTGCTTCCTGCGCGACGGCGACCGCACGTTCCTCACCTACTCCACCACGGGCCGCGGCAACGAGCCGGCCAACGGGTCGCTCGGCCTGCTCGACCTGACGCCCCACGGCCGCGGCGAGGCGTGGGAGGACAAGCCCGAGGGGTGGCCGGAGGGCGGCGACCCGTGCTGGTCGTGGCGCTCGGCCGCGGACGGCACCGCGACCTGGGGACCGACCAGCCGTCCCGTGCCGCAGTGGACCCGTCCCGGCGCGACCCCGGTCGACACCCTCGGTCGACAGGGCGACCACCACTGACCTTCCGGTGCGGGATCTGTCCGGTCAGGGACCCCGCCAGGGCTGGACGAGCGGGGGAGTCGTGCGCGAGAGTCGAGGCGGTGATCGGGCACCCGGATCGCCTGACAACGTTGTCACCCAGAGAGGTTCCCCTGCCGATGCCGCTCCGAAGAGGCAACACGCTCCTGCTGGCCGCCGCACTGGTCCTGGTGGGGACACCGGTGGTCGCCGCGCCCGCCGCATCCGCCGCCGTGGACCCGACGACGCTGGTGAACCCGTTCGTCGGCACGCAGAACTTCGGCAACACGTTCCCCGGCGTGAGCCTGCCGTTCGGCATGGTGCAGGTCAGCCCGGACACCGGCGGCCAGGGCGGTTACGACTACCAGCAGCAGGAGATCCACGGCTTCAGCCAGACGCACCTGTCCGGCGTGGGCTGCGGCGTGGCGGGTGAGCTGCCGGTCATGCCGACGACCGGGCCGGTGGACAACGTTGACACCTCCGGGTACCGGTCGAAGTACTCGCACGCGGACGAGGAGGCGCGGCCGGGCTACTACCGCGTCGGGCTGTCCCGCTACGGGGTGAACGCCGAGCTGACCGCCACCCAGCGCACCGGCTGGCAGCGGCACACGTTCCCGGCGGGTGCGCAGGCGAACGTCCTGTTCAACACGGGCAAGGCGAACCAGCAGGTGCTGGACTCGGAGGTGCACGTCGTCGGTGACCGGACCGTGGAGGGCCGGGTCAAGGCCGGGCGGTTCTGCGCCGGGCGTGACGAGCACACGGTGTACTTCACCGCCACGTTCGACCGGCCGTTCGCGAGCTTCGGCACGTGGCGCGGCACGACGAAGTCGCCCGGTGTGCCGGACGCGGCGGGCCAGGGCGGCAACGGCGCGTGGGTGACGTTCGACGCGACCGCCGACCGGGACGTGGTGCTCAAGGTCGGCCTGTCGTACACGGGCCTGGAGGGCGCGCGGAAGAACCTCGCCGCCGAGACCGGCGACTCCTACGACTTCGACGCGACCCGGGCCCAGGCGCACCAGGCGTGGGTGCAGAGGCTGGACTCGATCCGGATCGACGGCGGCACGCCGGAGCGGCGGACCGCGTTCTACACCGCGCTCTACCACTCGTTGCTGCACCCGAACCTGGCCGGTGACGTGGACGGCCGGTACCTGGGATTCGACGGGAAGCCCCATGTCGCGGACGGCTTCACGCCGTACCAGAACCTGTCGCTGTGGGACACCTACCGGCCGCAGAACCAGCTGCTGGAGCTGCTGGAACCGCGGGTGGCGCGGGACGTTGCGCTGTCGGTGATCGCGAGCGGCCGGGACGGCGGCTGGCTGCCGCGCTGGGCGCTGGCCAACAGCGAGACCAACATCATGACCGGTGACCCGGTGACGCCGTTCCTGGTCGAGGCGTGGTCGAAGGGCCTGCTGGCCGGGCACGAGGAGGAGGCGTACGAGCTGCTCAAGCGCAACGCCACCACCGTGCCGCCGGCCGACTCGCCGTACAACGGGCGGTCCGGTGTGGAGCACTACCGCGACCGCGGCTACATCCCGTCCGGTCTGGAGCTGGGCGTGGACTGCGCGCACAAGGGCGGTGACAACGACTGCGTGCACCCCGCGTCGGCGACGCTGGAGTACGCGGCGGCCGACGCGTCGCTCGCGGTCATGGCCCGCGGCCTGGGCAAGCACGAGGACGCCCGGGTGTTCGCCGAGCGCGGCCAGTGGTACCGCAACCTGTGGGACGCCTCGACCGGCCACTTCCGCCCCCGCACGGCCGAGGGCACGTGGGTGACGCCGTACAACCCGGTCGACGCGGGCCACCAGTTCCACGAGGGCGGCGCGTTCCAGTACCAGTGGCTGGTGCCGCAGGACCCGAACGGCCTGGTGCGGCTCATGGGCGGCCGGCGGGCGACCGAGCAGCGGCTCGACGCGTTCTTCGCCTACGACAAGCTGCTCGCCGACCCGGCCGGAACCGTGCGCGAGGACTGGATCACCCAGCCCTACGACTACTACGGCAAGCCGACCTACAACCCGAACAACGAACCGGACCTGCTCGCGCCGTACTTCTACCTGTCCACCGGCACGCCCGCGAAGACGGCGACCGTGGTGCGCGCGGCGATGACGTTGTTCACCACCGGCCCGGACGGCATGACCGGCAACGACGACCTGGGCACGATGTCGGCGTGGTACGTGTTCTCGTCGCTCGGCCTGTACCCGACCATGAGCGGCGGCGACTTCCTGGCGTTGTCCAGCCCCCAGTTCCCGGGCGCGACCGTCCGAACGGGACAGCGGACGTTGACCATCACCGCGCCGGGTGCCAGTGACGCCAACCGGTACGTGCAGCGGGTGTCGTTCAACGGTCGGGACGTGCGCAAGACATGGCTGGACTGGGACACCGTGGCGGGTGGCGGCACGTTGGCGCACCAGCTCGGGACCACGCCGTCGTCGTGGGGCACGGACCCGGGCGCCGAGCCGCCGTCGATCAACCGGGCGCAGGCCGATGGTCGGCGGCACGTCGACGCGTCGTTGCGGCAGGCGTCGGCGGTGGTGCCGACGGCGGACACCCCGCAGACCGTGTCGCTGACGCTGGACGTGCTCGCCCAGGCACCCGGCGCGGTGCCGGTCGGGGTGACAGCGAGCGGGCCGGACGGCTGGTCGGTGACCGCCACGCCGCAGCTGCTGATCAAGTCCGAGAGGGTGCCGACCCAGCGGACGGTGCCGGTGGAGGTGACGGTGCCCGCGGGCACGCCGATCGGCCGTTACCCCGTGCGGGTGACCGTGTCCGGGCCGAACACCGTGGTGCGTGAGGCGGTGGTCGAGGTCCGGCGGGCGGCGACGTGCGCGGTGGCGGGCGAGCAGTGCGCGGTGGACCTCACCGGCGAGCTGAACCACGACGGCACGGCCACGGTCGCGGCGCCGGACCAGGGCAACTTCGACGGCTCGGGCTGGAGCTACGACGCCGCGCTGCTGCCCGCCGCGGGCCCGGTGGTGCTGGGCGGCGTGACCTACCAGGCGCCGGACGCGTCCGGGACGGCGGCGAACTTCGTCGAGGCACGGGGTCAGGCGATGCTGCTGCCCGCCGGGGAGTACGGCTCGCTGCGGCTCGTGGCGGCGTCGCACAACGGCCCGGTGACCGGGGCCGTGACCGTCCGGTACGCCGATGGCAGCACCGCGGAGGTGCCGATGACGGTCGGCGACTGGGCGGGTTCCGGCGGCACGGTGCTGGTCGAGATGCCGCACCGGATCAAGGCGGGGCAGGGCGTGGACGGCCCGCCGGTGCGCCTGTTCGGGCTGTCCCTGGCGCTCGACCCGGCCAAGGCCGTGCACTCCGTGACGCTGCCGGACGACCCGCGGGTGGAGGTGTACGCGATCACGCTGGCCTGAGCCGCTGGGGCATGATGCCCGGGTGGGACTCGAGGACGACCCGTTCGACTGGCGGGTGACGAAGGACGGCCAGGTGCTGGTGTCGCGGGGCGGGCGCACGGTGACGACCGTGCGCGGCCCCGCGGCGGCCAAGCTGCTCGGTGGGCTGGAGCGTGCCGACGCCGGTGGTGCCCAGCAGTTGCTCGCCAGGGTGACCGGCAACTACAAGCGCGGCAACGAGCGGTGATCCGCCACCCGGCCGTGGTTCGTGGTACCGCACGCGGAGGTTTGCCGGTCGGCGAAGCAGGGAACCGGTACGTGACCGGCGACCGCCGGTGATCTTGTGTGCTGGGCACTGCCGTGATGGGCGAGGGGCGGAATGGGTCTGCAGATTGCCGGTGACGATGTGGTCGTGTCGCTCAAGCGGCTGGGGTCGGTCTCGGTGCTGGTGGTGCGAGGCTGTGTCGACGGACGGACTGCTCCGGTGTTGCGGGAGCACCTGGACGTGGTGGTGGGTGATGTGGTGGTCGACCTGAGCGAGGTGTCCTTCTTCTCGGCGGCCGGCGCGGCGGTGCTGTCGTCGGCGGGCCGGGACGTCCGGCTCCACGTGGTCGTGACCCCGCTGATCCGCCAGGTCCTGCACGCGGCGGGCGTGGTCGGCCGGCTCGACCTGTACGACTTCCCCGCGGAGGCGGAGGAGGAGGCTGCGGCGGCGCGTCCGCTGCTGCTGGTCGGCTGACGATCCGGTCCTGCCGCGCCTCGTGCGCGGCAGGACCTGGTTTGCCTTGACGTCGACGTCAAGGCCTACCGTCGCCGATCATGAGATTCGCCGTCAGCTACAGCACGCCGTACTTCGGCGTCGACCCCGACCGGATGGCCGGTTACGCCCGGCACGCCGAGGAGTGCGGTTTCGAGGCGTTCTACGTGCCGGAGCACATCGCGGTGTACCCGGGCGCCACGGTCGGCACGCACGAGATCCCGCCCGCGCTGCCCTACGCCGACCCGCTCGACTGCCTGGCCTTCGTCGCGGCGGCCACGCACCGGATCTTGCTCGGTACCGGCGTGCTGCTGGTGCCGTACCACCACCCGGTGGTCCTGGCCAAGCGACTGGCGACGGTCGACGTGCTGTCGAAGGGCCGGATGCGGCTGCTGACCGTGGGGCTGGGCACGTTGCCGGGTGAGGCGAAGGCGGTCGGGGTGGACTTCGGCACGCGCGGTCGCCGGGCCGATGAAGCGATCGACGTGGTGCGGTTGTTGTGGGAGGGCGGTGAGGAGGGCGTGAGCTTCGCCGGGGAGTTCTTCGCCTTCGAGAACCTGTGCAGCTTCCCGAAACCGCTCGGGACGAGGCACCTGCCGGTCCACGTCGGCGGTTCGAGCCGGGCCGCCGCACGTCGGGCCGGACGCCGCGGTGACGGCTACTTCCCGGGCGGGATGCTCATGCCGGACGAACGCGCGCTCCAGTGGGACCTCGTGCGCTCGACCGCGATCGGGGCCGGTCGTGACCCGGATGCGTTGGACTACACGCGGTGGGGCTCGATCGAGATGTCCGCGGACGCGGTGGAGGCGTTCGCCGAGCAGGGCGTGACCCGGATCGTGGTGAGCGCGACCAGCGCTGACCCGGCCGAGCAGCGCGACCAGCTGTCGTCGTTCGCCGAACGGTTCGGGCTGGGGTGACGTGCCTCGGCAGCGGGTCCCGCTGCCGAGGCACGCACGGTCAGACGGCGGCGGCGAACTGGGCGGCGTACAGGCGGTGGTAGGCGCCCTTGGCGGCCATCAGCTCGTCGTGGCTGCCCTGTTCCACGATCCGCCCCGACTCCATCACCAGGATCACGTCGGCGTCGCGGATGGTCGACAGCCGGTGGGCGATGACGAAGCTCGTCCGCGACGACCGCAGGGCCGCCATGGCGTGCTGCACCAACGACTCCGTGCGGGTGTCCACCGAACTGGTCGCCTCGTCCAGGATCAGCAGCGACGGGTTGGCCAGGAACGCCCGGGCGATGGTCAGCAGCTGCTTCTCGCCCGCGCTGACGTTCGTGGCCTCCTCGTCGATGACCGTGTCGTAGCCGTCCGGCAGGGTGCGCACGAACCGGTCGACGTAGGTGGCGCGGGCCGCGGCGATGATCTCCTCCTCGGTGGCCGAGGAGTTGCCGTAGGCGATGTTGTCGCGGATCGTGCCGCCGAACAGCCAGGTGTCCTGCAGCACCATGCCGGTCTGCGACCGAAGGTCCTCCCGCTTCAACGCGGTGATGTCCACTCCGTCGAGCGTGATGCGGCCCGCGTCCAGCTCGTAGAACCGCATGATCAGGTTGACCAGGGTGGTCTTGCCGGCGCCGGTCGGGCCGACGATCGCCACGGTCTGGCCCGGCTCGGCCACCAGCGACAGGTCCTCGATCAGCGGCTGCTCGGGCCGGTAGGAGAAGCTGACGTGCTCGAACTCCACCCGACCACGTCGCTCGGCGGGCAGCGACGCCTCCGCCGGGTCCGGCTCCTGCTCCTCGGCGTCGAGCAGCTCGAACACCCGCTCGGCCGATGCGACACCGGACTGCATCAGGTTCGCCATCGACGCCACCTGGGTCAGCGGCTGGGTGAACTGGCGGGAGTACTGGATGAACGCCTGCACCTCGCCCAGGCTCATCGCGCCGGACGTGATGCGCAGCCCGCCGACCACCGCCACGGCGACGTAGCTGACGTTCGACAGGAACATCATCATCGGCATGATCAGCCCGGACACGAACTGCGCGCCCATCGCCGAGCCGAGCAGCTCGTCGTTGCGGCGCTCGAACTCCGCCTCCGCCTCGCGCTGCCTGCCGAAGACCTTCACCAGCTGGTGGCCGGTGAACGACTCCTCGATGTGGGCGTTCAACGCGCCGGTGTGCTTCCACTGCGCGACGAACAACGCCTGCGACCGCTTGCGGATCCGCCCGGTGGCCACGACGGAGATCGGGATGAGCAGCAACGCGATCAGCGTCAGCAGCGGCGAGATGGTCAGCATCATCACGAGCACGCCCACGACGGTCAGCAGCGACGTCAGCAGCTGGCTCAGCGTCTGCTGCAACGTGGTCGACACGTTGTCGATGTCGTTGGTGACGCGGGACAGCAGCTCGCCGCGGGGCTGGCCGTCGAAGTAGCGCAGCGGCAGCCGGTGGATCTTGTCCTCGACGTCGGAGCGCAGCCGGAACACGAAGCGCTGCACGACGTTGTTCAGCACCCGGCCCTGCCACCAGCCGAACACCGAGGACACCACGTACAGGCCCATCACCCACAGCAGCACGGTGGCCAGGCCGCCGAAGTCGATGCCCGCGCCCGGTGTGCCGCGCATCCTGGCCAGGACGCCGTTGAAGATGATGTCGGTGGCCTGGCCGAGGATCTTCGGACCGGCCACGGAGAACGCCACGCTGATGACGCCGAGCGCGACCACGACGAGCAGCGCGAGCCGTTCGGCGCGCATCCGCCGGACGAGCCTGCGCGCGGACGGGCCGAAGTTCTCGGCCTTGCCCATCGGCATGCCCATGCCGGGCATGCCGCCGCCCATCCGGGGCGGGGGAGCGGATCGACCGGTGGTGGGTGCGCTCATGCCGCCTGCTCCGAGGTCAGCTGCGACTCCACGATCTCCACGTAGGTGGGGCAGGAGTCCAGCAGTTCGTGGTGGGTGCCGATGCCGACGACGGTGCCGCCGTCGAGCACCACGATCCGGTCGGCGTCCAGGATCGTGGAGACGCGCTGGGCCACGACCACCACGACGGCGTCACGGGTGTGCGGTCGCAGCGCGGCGCGCAGCCGTGCGTCGGTGGACAGGTCCAGTGCCGAGAACGCGTCGTCGAACAGGTAGATGTCGGGTTTGCGCACCAACGCGCGGGCGATCGAGAGCCGCTGCCGCTGGCCGCCGGAGACGTTCGTGCCGCCCTGGGCGATCTCCGCCTCCAGGCCGCCGGGCATCTCCGCCACGAAGTCGCGCGCCTGCGCGATCTCCAACGCCTCCCACAGCTCCTCGTCGGTGGCCTCGGGCCTGCCGTAGCGGAGGTTGGACGCCACCGTGCCGGTGAACAGGTACGGCCGCTGCGGCACCAGCCCGATGCGCCCGCACAGCGCGTCGGTGTCGATGTCGCGGACGTCGACGCCGTTGACGAGCACACCGCCGCCGGTCACGTCGATCAGCCGCGGCACGAGGTTGAGCAGGGTGGTCTTGCCGGTGCCGGTGCTGCCGATGACCGCCGTCCGCTGCCCGGCCTCGGCGCGGAAGCCGATGTCGCGCAGCACCGGCTCGTCGGCGCCGGGGTAGCGGAACTCGGCGGCGCGGAACTCCACCGACGTCTGCCGGGGCAGTTCGAGCAGCGGCGCGGTCGGCGGCAGGACCGACGACTCGGTCTCGAGCACCTCGTTGATCCGCTCGGCGCTCACCGCGGCACGCGGGACCATCATCGAGATGAAGGTCGCGAACATCACCGCCATGAGGATCTGCATCAGGTAGCTCAGGAACGCCGTCAGCGCGCCGATCTGCATCTCGCCGCTGTCCACGCGGAACGCGCCGAACCACAGCACGGCCACGCTGGAGGCGTTGAGCAGCAGCATCACCACCGGGAAGATCAACGCCTGGAGCCGTCCGACGCGCAGCGCGGTGTCGGTGAGCGCGCCGTTGACGTCGGCGAAGCGCTGGGTCTCCGCGCGTTCCCGGACGAACGCCCGCACCACGCGGATACCCGCCAACTGCTCCCGCAGCACCCGGTTGACCTCGTCGATGCGCTCCTGCATGAGCCGGAACTGCGGGACCATGCGGATCACGATGAGGCCGACCGCGATCGCCAGCGCCGGCACGCAGACCACGAGCAGCCAGGACAGGCCGACGTCCTCGCGCAGCGCCATCACGATGCCCGCCACGCACATGATCGGCGCGTTGACCAGCATCGTGCAGCCCATCACCACGAGCAGTTGGACCTGCTGCACGTCGTTGGTGGTCCGGGTGATCAGTGACGACGGCCCCAGCGTGGCGACCTCGCGCGCGGAGAACTCGCCGACGCGGTGGAAGACGGCCGCGCGGACGTCACGGCCGAAGCTCATCGCGATGCGGGCGCTGTAGTAGACCGCGCCGATGGAGGCGAGGATCTGGACGACGGACACGGCGACCATCCAGCCGCCGGTGGACAGGATGTAGCCGGTGTCGCCGGCGGCGATGCCGAAGTCGATGATGTCGGCGTTGAGGCTCGGCAGGTACAGCGACGCGACGGTGCCGATCAGCTGTAGCACGAGCACGACCGTCAGTTCACGTCTGTACGGCCGCAGGTGGGTACGCAGCAGGCGGCTCAGCAACGGTGTTCCCCCATAAGAAACGGATCGTGTCTAACATGTGCAAGGTAGACCCGTGCGATAAGAAACGCAAAGTATCTAAAGAGTCGGTAAAGGCGTGAGGGCTCGGTGAGGGGCAGGGTGACGGGGACGAAGTCGCGCCGACGCGGCGCGCAGCTGGAGCAGGCCATCCTGGACGCGGCCTGGGACGAGCTGCGCGAGGTCGGCTACTCCCGGCTCACCATAGAGGCGGTGGCCGCCCGGGCGGGCACGAGCAAACCCGTCATCTACCGCCGTTGGGGCGGCCGGGCGGAGCTGGTGCTGGCCGCGTGGGCGCGCAACCTCCCCGTCGAACCCGAACCGCCCGACACCGGCACGCTGCGCGGCGACCTGCACACGTTGTTCTCCCGCATCGCCCACCGGGCAGACACGATGATGAACGAGATGGTCGCGGGCGTGATGGGTGAGGCGTTCCGCCACCCCGAGGTCGCCGCCCTGCTCGGCGAGCGCCTGGCCAACCCGTCACCGCTGACCGACACCGTGCGCACGATCGTGGACAACGCCGTGCGCCGCGGTGAACTGCCGCCGGTCGACCTGCCGCCCCGGGTGCTGCGGCTGCCGCTCGACCTGATCCGCACCGAGTCGATGACCTGCGGCGTCCCGGCCGTCGACGAGACCGTGGAGTCGTTGGTGAACGACGTCTACGTGCCGTTGCTGCACGGGTTGGCCGCGGTGGGCGATGCGGTGGACCAGGGCTGATCAGGGCCGGGCGACGCGGGCGAGTGCCCCGGTTTCCAGGGCGATCCACAGCGCGCCGTCCGGGCCGGTGGTGATCGCGTCCGGGCCGCCGTCGCGGTCGGTGACGGCGTGGGTCCCGATCGAGATGGCCATGGCGGGGTGTTCGGCCTCCTGCGGATCGGCGGCTGGACGGATTGGCTGGATCAGGGCGCCGCGCGACGTGTACGGGTCGGGTGTGCGGGGTAGTCCGGACTGGCCGTGTGCACGCGTGTCGACACGGTAGGCCGGCTTTCGGGCTGGCTGGGTCAGACTGGCGCGGAACGTTGAGCAAACCAGCCTCCGCGCCGGTCTGACCTCTTTTTTGCCCTGTCAGCCGCTCGTGCAGGTCAGGTCCGGGTCCGGGACGCCAGGGCCGTTGGCGGTGAAGCCGAACGTGGTGGAGCCGTCCACCGCGAGCTTGCCGTTGTGCCCGGCGTTGGTGACGGTGACCGAGTCGTCGTCCACGGTGAGGGTGCCGTTCCACAGGTTGCTGATCGCGTGGCCGTCCGGTCGGGGCCAGGTCACGGTCCACCTGGTGAGCGCGCTTCCGGCGGCGTTGCGCACGGTGACGTGGGCCTGGTAGCCGCCCGGCCAGGAGTTGGTGATCCCGAAGCGGGCCGTGCAGTCGGCCGGCGGCGTGGTGACCTCGACGGTGGTCGTGCTCGTGGCCGCGACGAGGGTGCTCGTGGCTTTGACGAGGGTGGTCGTGGGTTCGACAGGGGTGCTCGTGGTCTCGGCAGGCGTGCTCGCGGTCGTGCTCGTCGGTGCGGGTTCGGCGGTGCCGGCCGCGTCGCGGCGGGCCAGCGAGTTGCCGATCACGATCCCGGCCGCGACCAGCACCACCGCGCCGGCGACGAGGGAGATCCGGCGCCACGGCACGCGGGGCTGTGCGGGCAGCGGGCGGGTGTCGCCGCTCTGCGGTGCGCCCGGCAGCGGGCGTCCCTCCACGACCGCGCCGAGCAGGGCGTGCAACTCGGCCATCGTCGGCCGCTCGGCCGGGTCGCGGCGCAGCACGCGGGCCAGCACGTCGCCCAGCGGGCCGTCGAACCGCATCGGCGCCACCTCGCCGTCCGCGACCCGCCGGAGCAGGGCGTACGGGTTGTCGGTCGTGCCGAACGGCGGGTGACCCTCCAGCGCCGCGTACAGCGTCGCGCCCAGGGAGTACACGTCGGAGGCGAACACGGCGTCCTGACCGGCCGCCACCTCCGGCGCGAGGAACGCGGGCGTGCCGACGACCAGCCGGGCGTCGGTCACGGTGTTCTCGCCGATGGCCCGGGCGACGCCGAAGTCGGCGATCTTCGCGGTGCCGTCCTCGCCGAGGAGGACGTTGTGCGTCGTGACGTCGCGGTGCACGATGCCATCGGCGTGCGCCGCCGCGAGCGCGGACGCCACCTGCCACCCGACGCCCGCCACCAGCTCCTCCGGCAGCGGCCCGCGTTCGTCGACCAGCTCGGCCAGCGTCCGCGACGGCAGGTACTCCATGATCAGGCAGGGCTTGCCGCCGTGCTCGACGACGTCGTGCACGGTGACCGCGTGCGGGTGCCGCAGGCGGGCGGCGACCCGTCCCTCCCGCACGATCCGCTCCACCGCGGCCGGCGAGTCGGCCGCGCTGAGCAGCTTGACCGCCACGGCCCGCCCCAGGCGCTCGTCGCGCGCCCGCCAGACGATCCCGGCCGCACCGCGCCCGACCAACTCCACCAGCCGATACCGCCCGGCGATGACCTCGTCCCGTTCCGACACGCCCAGAAGCTACTTGGCCGCCCGACCACCCGGCCACCTCCACTTGATCGGAAACAGCGTCTCGACAGGGCGTCGACAGCGTCGGGCACCCACCCGGACGACCTCAGCCGGTGACCAGGAGGCCCTGTTCGAACAGCCACCTCGCCGTCGCCTCGGCTTGGCGGGCAGGCAGGTGCGCGGACCAGGCGCGGAGCAGGTCGGCGAGCGAGGCCGTGTGGCCCAGGCAGTCGAGCAGCGGTGCGAGTTCGGTGGAGCCGACGTGCGCGATCGGGGTGGCCAGGGTCGGGTGGGTGAGGGCACGTCGCATCGTGACGACGTCCCCCACCGGGCACGGCGTCGGCACGACGGCGGCGTCGGCGGACAGGCGCACGGGCCGGTGCAGGTCGTCGGTGGTCAGTGGTCGGGGCGGGTGGGTGTCGGGAGGTCGTGCGGCCCGGCGGCGCCAGAACGGTTGGTCGCGGTGGGGCTGGTGGCGGTCGTAGTGCGCGGCGGTCCAGGCGGTGTGCCGGGCCGCGGTCCGGTCCCGGCTGTCGCGGTAGAAGGCGAGGGCGGCTTCCCGGTCGCCCTCCGAGAGGACGGTGTGGACGGTGACCGCGGCGGCCATGGCACTGTGCAGCGCGCTGTCCACGCCGGAGGAGGTCAGCGGGTCGAGGGTGAACGCCGCCTCGCCCACCTTGACGCAGTCGTCGGTGACGGGGGAGTCGGCGCGGTAGCTGGTGGCGTCGCAGACCGTCACGTCGAGGGTGGGCGGGCGGTCGGTGAACAGGCCCGTCGAGTCGAGCAGGTGGTGCAGGAGGCGGTGCGGGTCGGCGCGGTGGAGGAGTTCGGGGTCGAGGAAGGCCATGGCGCGGAACGTGCCGCCGGGCAGGGACGCGCCCCAGCACCAGGTCCGCGGGCCGGTGCCGATCCTGGTGGGACCGGTGCCCGGCCAGACGGCGTGGAGGGCGAGGGTCCGGGGACCGGCGGCGGTGGTCGTGCCGCCCGTGACGCGGCGCCGTCCACTCGCGTCGACCAGGAACCGCGCGTGGAGCGTGTCGTGGCGCAGCGGGATCTCCCAGCCGGACGGGACGCGGCGGGGACGCCCGGCGCGCACCGGTTGCCGGACCTCGACACCGGCGGCCCGTGCGGCGGCCAGCAGGGCGTGGTCGAACCGGCCCCGGTCGACGGTGACGGCACGCGGGTCGGGCGGGACCAGGTGGGTCGTGGTGTCCTCCCAGCGCACCAGGCTGCCCTGGGACGGCAGGGCACCGTCCAGGGCGTGCCCGAGGTCGAGGACGTCCAGCAGTGGCCGGACACCGGGTGACAGCGCCTCGCCCACGTGCGGGCGGGGGAACGGGCGCCGTTCCACCAGCACCACGCGGTGGCCGAGGCGGGCCAGGCGCAGGGCGCACACCGAGCCCGCCGGCCCGCCGCCGATCACGCCGACGTCGACAGCGGTCATCCGGTGAAGTAGTCCGGACGTGCCGCGAGCAGGCGGCTGTAGACCGACAGGCAGTGGTGCAGCCAGCCGCGGATGTAGTCGCAGGCGGGCCTGCCGCGGCGGATCACCTCGTGGTGGCAGCCGCCGCCGCACAGGTACCTGGCCCAGCAGCCGTTGCACGGTTCCTGGCGGTGCACGTGCCGGTCGGTGAGCCAGCGGGCGCGCTTGGCGTCGTCCACGCCGCCGGTCAGGTCGCCCATGGCGCCGTCTTCGTCGCCGACGAACCGGTGGCACGCCGCCAGGTCGCCGTCAGCCGACACGCCCAGGTATCCCGCGCCCGCGCCGCACGGGTAGGGCCGGTGCGTGCCGCGGTGGATCTCGCGCAGCGCGGTGACCAGGTTCGTGAACGGGTAGCGCTGCCCGGCCAGGACCCGGCGGACGAACTCCTCGCCGCACTCGGTCATCTGGTCCAGCATCACCTGCAGGTCCGCCGACGCCATCTCGCCCTGCCCGGTGGGCGAGCTGAGCATGGGTGAGAAGCCGACGCCGTGGAAACCGGCGGCGGTGAACTCGTCCAGCGTGCGCGGCAGGTCGAGGTTGAGCGGGGTGACCGTGACGCGGGCCGAGACCTGCATCCGCCGCTGCATCGCCAACAGCGGTGCGACCCGGTCCATCACCCGGCGGTAGCTGCCCCGGCCGTCCCGGTGGGGTCGCAGCAGGTCGTGGCGTGCGCCGATGCCGTCGAGGCTGACCGTGACCGCGAAGCCGTGCGCCTCGAAGAACTCGCCGTCCTCGGGCGTGAGCAGGGTGCCGTTGGTGGTGATGGAGAACGTGACCGGGACGCCGGTCCGCTCGGACACGGTGAGGGCGTACTCGGTAGCCGCGCGCACGACCGGTCGGTTGATCATCGGCTCGCCGCCGAGGAACGCGAGGTTGACCCGTTCACCAGGGGCGGCGTCGCGGAACAGCGTGTCGACGGCGGCGAACGCGGTCGGCTCCGGCATGTTCTTGGCCGGTCCGCCGAAGTCGCCCTGCTGGGCGTAGCAGTACGTGCAGCCGAGGTTGCACTTCTGGGCGACGGCCAGCGACAGCGCCCGCACTGGCGGCGGGTCGGGCGCGAGGTCGTCGATCTGGCGCGGCGCGTCCAGCCCGACGTCGACCAGGAGCGCGTCCATCACCCGCGGGTCGGGGTCGCGGCGGGCGGCGTCGATCCGGTCGAAGAGGGCTTGGCCGACACCGAACAGGCGGCTGCCGTCTGCGATCAGGACGCGTGGCCCTGCGTCGGTGTGCAGGAGGTGGACGTCGGGGTGGACGGGGGCGGATGCCTCGAACAACCGGCCTGCGGTCACCGGCTGTCGCCCTTCGGCTCGGTCCCGGCGTCGAGGTGTTCGGGCGCGTCGTTGCCGCCCACGATGAACCGCAGCTTGCCCTGCCAGTCCTGGAACAGGTCGTCGTAGCTGACCAGCCGCGAGTCGAACCGGTCGTCCAGCACGTACTCGCGCGGCTCGCGGTGGACGGCGAACCAGTGGTTGCCGGTGGTGGTGCCCATGGCCGTGTCCTCGACGTTGACGTAGTCCGGCCGGCTGGCGGCCCAGTAGTAGCAGGCGCATTCGCGGTAGTCGTTCTGCCAGGGCGAGCACAGGCCGCGGGTCAAATCGCCCGGTCCGGCCAGCTCCTCGGCGATCACGGGCAGGTACCCGCCGGTCGCCGCGCTGCCCGCGAACAGCGGCCTGACCTCCAGCTCCACCACCTGGAACCGGGGGTCGGGCAGCTCCTCGGGCTTGCCGACCGGGTTCGGCGCCGGGTCGACGGTGAACAGGCACGGCACGGTCTGGCCCACGTGGTCGGCCAGCACGTCGGCCAGCGAGTTCGACCACTCCAGCATCATCACGCCGTCGGGGTTCGCCGCCGAGGTCAGCGGGGCGGACCCGGCGCCGGGGCGGATCGGGCCGACCACGGTGCCGATGACGTCGTGGTCGCCGACGCTGAGCAGCCGCCGGCCGACGAGGTTCTCGTGGCCGCGGTCGGCGCTCACGACGTAGTTGTCGGACTCGTGCAGCTCGATGCCGACCAGGAGCCTGCGCCAGATGTTGCGGATGTCGAACTCCAGGCCGGGGTAGGCATTGGAGATCGCCGACTCGGGCAACGTGCTCGGCGGGTTGCCGGCGGCGTTGTAGTGGAGCTGCGCGGTGAGGTTCATCGGGTCGATGCGGTCGTCGCTCATCGCGTCTCTCCGGACTCGTCGTCCTGCCGGAAGATCTCCTGCCTGGCGGCCAGGCGCACCAGCTCGACCTGGCGGCGGGTGAGGGCCAGGTGGCGCCCGTCCGCGCCGCGCATCAGCGCCGGCATCTTGCGCCTGCCCTTGGCGGTGAGGTCGCCCACCTCGTCGTGGTCGCGCAGCACGTCGGCGAACCACGGCGCGGTGCCGCTGCGCAGGGCGGCGAGCACGTTCTGGTGCAGGGCCAGGACCGCGGCCGAGTCCACCAGGGAGGGTGCCACGATCGGCTCGTAGAGCCGGCCGGTGTCGGCCGTGTCCTGCCGGACCATCGTGCTGGCCGCGTCGACCCGTCCGTCCACCGTGTTGCCGTTCATCACCTCGGTGTTCATCAGCCGCACCGTCTCCGTGGCGCGGCGCAGCACCTCCTCGGCCACGTCACGCGCGTGCTCCAGGGTGTCCTGGTCGCTCGCCGAAGGCCCGTGCAACGCCTGGTCGAGTTCGTCAGCGATGGTCCGGATCGGGATGGAGTCCGGCGCGTAGGCAGGCGGACCGGCGCCGATGCGGCCGAACGCGGTCAGCTCCTGGCCGCCCACTTCGAGCTGGACGCGCACCAGGCCGTCGCACTCGTCGTCCAGGTAGCCCCGGCTGACCCAGGTGCCCTTCGGGCCGTCGTCACCGGCGTAGATGTTGGCCGGGATCGTCAGCCGGGGGTCACCCGCCCGGTCCGCGTGCCCGCGCCACGTGCCCTTCGCGGCGTCGTAGAGGTAGTCGACCACGTTCGGGTCGTCCTCGATGTCGTCTGTCGGGCGCCTGGAGCCGTAGACGTACCCGGCGGCGGGCGTGAAGCGCAACCGGATGCCGGGGAACTCCGGCGTCGGCTTGACGTACCGCGCGTGGCCCAGCGGCAGGAACCGGTCGTCCAGGAAGTGGGGGCACCGGCCCATCAGCGCGTGCGGGGCGTGGTCGCTGAACCACCCGGTGTCGGCGTCGATCTTGTCGAGGTCGTCGTAGGTGCGGCGCTGGATCTTGTGGTTGCCGACCTCGACGCGCCACCGCACCGCGTCGGGGGTCAGGTCGTTGGCCGACAGCAGGTCGAGGGTGAGGGGCTGGAGCACGTCGTCCGACGTCAGCGCCCAGACCTCCAGGAACGGCGCGACGGGCCTGACCCTGCCGTTGCCGTCGGTGAACCGCAGCTCGTCCGGGGTGTCGGCGCCGGTGATCGCGCCGGAGTCGGGATCGACCCGGAACGTCGGCGCCGGGCGCAGTCGTCGTGGCGCCAGCGGCTGCTCCGGGTCGACCTCGCAGGTGTAGTTGTCCATCGGCTCGGTGGCCGCGCCGAGCCGGCCGATGGCCAGCGGGGGCAGGACGCGCAGTTCCTTGATGGTCGTCATCGCGTGCACCCCTTGCGGCCGAGGATGTGCTCGATCTGGTCCAGCGCCCGCCGGTCGGACTCGCGCAGCGCGATCAGGTACGGGTCCTGCGCGTAGGACGGGTCCGCTTCGGACAACTGCTCGACGAGCAGCCGGGACGCCTGCACGAGGTCGCGTTGCAGCAGCCAGCAGTCGTGGTCGTGGTGGGGCAGTTCGAGGCTGTACGGCATCTCGAACGGCGGCCCGGCCGACTGCCCGCCCGGCACGTCCTTCTCCAGCGGCAGCTCCACCAGCCGCCCGGCCACCGCGCGCAGGTTGTACATCTCGGCGAACGCCCGGTGCACCAGCGCGCCGCGCCCGGTGAGCACGCCGCCGTTGTCCATCGGGCCGGCCAGTCGGAACGCGTGCGCGACGTCGGTCAGCAGCATGCGGTAGCGGAGGTTGAACAGGTGGGCCCACAGCGCGGTGACCGGGTCGGTGATCGGGCTGGTCGTCACCTCGACGGAGGCGTAGCCGACCGCCGTCGACTCGTTGAGCCGGTGCGCCGTCACCGGGTTCTGCGCGATCGGGCGCGCCACCAGCGCCTGCTGGTCCGGTGGCAGCTCGGTCAGCGCCCGGTAGATGCCGAGGAACCGGTTGAAGTGGGACGTCTCGTCCTGCTCGTCCAGGTCCGGCGCCTCGCCCTGCTCGCCGATCTCGTGCAGCGCCTTGCGCGCCGAGTCGCGGGAGAACACACCGAAGACCAGCAGTTCCGGTGACTTCACGTCCGGCACGTTCCCGGCTTCCTGCCCGCGTTCACCGCGCGCGTAGCCGCGGCCCCACTCGTCCCAGGACGCCTGGTACGGCAGCGTGTCCTCGTGGAACGCCTCGTCCGGGAGGAAGTCGCGGTTCTTCAGGATGGCGTCGACGCGGCCGTAGAGCGCACCGACCCGGTTGACGTAGTGCCCGGCGGTCTCGGCGGCCACTGCCTTGATCGCGTCGGCCTCGGGGCCGGACCACGTCTCGGGGCTCTCCGCGACCACGTACGTGGCCAGGGACTTGGCGCTCAGCGGCCGCAGGTTGAACGCGAACGGGTAGAAGTCCGAGCCCCACGGGTAGTCCTCGCGGTCGAGGTTCATCGGGCCGCCCAGCGCGGTCAGCAGGTTCTGCACGGTGACGAGGTGGCCCATCTCCTCCTTGGCGATGCCGAGGATGACCTCCTGCCAGCCGCGCACGTCCTCGCGCAGCTCGTCGGGCACCTGCGGTCCGCCCATCGAGTAGGCGGCGAACAGGTACTGGACCATCAGCGAGTGCTCGATCTCGGCCGCGACGTGCAGCAGCATGATCGTGTAGTCGCGCCAGTTGAACTCCGGCGGCAGGACCGGGCGCTGCTCCTCCGCGCCGAGCGACCCGGCCACGGAGAGCGCCGACATGACCGGCGTGTGGTCCTCGAACAACTCCGGCACCACCGAAGCCAGATGCCTGTGCACCCTCGACCGCATGCCCTACCCCCGTTCCCGCCCGATGTGGCGCACGGGCGAGCGTGCCGGCATCGGGTGCCGCCACGTCCTGATCTTCGGCAACGCCAGTCGGCCCGGTGAAAGCACTCATCCGGCAGGGTCGTCCGTGCTGACGGACAGTCGCCGCTGACGCCGTCCGCCGCCACGGTCGGGCGAGCACGGTGACCGGTCGGTGGTGTCGCCGCAGTCAGCCTCGGCGGTCGTCAGCGGGTCGGTGGCCCGGCAGTGCGGCGGTGACGAGGAGTTCGAAGGTGGGGCGCGGGTCGGTCGGGTCGTGGCGGGCGATGCGGTGCAGGACGTGGCCCTCGAAGCAGGCCGCGAGCGCGGTGGCGGCGCCTTGCGGGTCGCGGGCGCCGAGCCGGGCGAGCGCGACCACGCCGACCGCCTCCATGGCCTCGCGGCCCCGGGACAGGGCCTCTCGCAGTTCGGGGGTGTGGCCGGCCTCCAGGAAGAGGGTCAGCCGGGCGGTGGTCGCCGTCCGGCCGGGGCCGGTCAGGTGGTCGAACGCCCGGCACAGCGCGTCGACCAACCCGTCTGCCGAGGTGAGGTCGAAGGCGAGGCCGACCTGGGTCAGGTCGAGTTCCGCGAGCCTGCCGACGACGCCGGTCAGCAGTGCCTGGCGGGTGCGGAAGTAGTTCGACGTCGAGCCCTTGGCCAGGCCGGCGCGTTCGTCGACGCGGGCGTGGGTGAGCGCGCGCAGTCCTTGGGTGCCGACGAGTTCGATGGCGGCGTCCAGTGCTCGCTGCTTGGTGGGCGTCACTCGATCACTATATCCCTAGTGACTTGACACTATGAAAGTAGTACGGTGGACGGGCGCACTCACGAAAGGATGTGAGGACCGTGGCGGAGACCGAGAGGACCAACGGTTACCTGCGGCTGGTCGAGCGGTTGGAGCGGACGGACGCGGTGGACGGCGTGATCGGGGTGGCGGAACGGCCGGCCCGGCGGCTGGTGGCCCACGACGCGGTGCGCCGCTTCCTGCACGGTGAGGCGACCGGCATCCCGGTGCACATCATCGCCAAGGACATGCCGTTCGGCGCCTGGTTCATGGCCCAGTACCTGGACTGGTTCCCGGACGAGTCGTCACGGCGGGCGGCCCGGCGCCTGGTGGGCCTCGGCCTGCTCGGAGCCGCGCCGGCCGCGGTCACCGGGTGGGCGGACTGGGTGGCGACCGGCCGGGGCGCGCGCCGGGTCGGTGTCGTCCACGCCGCCGCCAACGGTGTGGCCACGGTCGTGTTCGCCGCCTCGTGGGTGGCCCGCGTGCGCGACCACCACCGGCTGGGCGTGGGCTTGGCGCGGGTCGGTGGGCTGGCGCTGGTGGCCGGAGGTTTCCTGGGCGGCTCGATGAGCCGGCGGCGCCGGGCGGTGGACCGCCGGGCCGGACGCGCGGTGGTCGCCGGACCGGGCGGCTGATCGGTCGCGGCGAGTTCGTGAGGCGGTCGGTACCGGGGTCGGGTGTGGCGGAACCGGGCGGCTGGCGGGTTCCCGGGCCGGGCCGGCGGGGCGGTGGATCGTCGGTTCTGAGGGGTGTCGACGATCCGAGGGGGGCGTGCCCGCGTCCGGCCCGGGGTCGTTCAGGTGGTCAGCGTGGCGGGGTGGAGGTCGGGCAGGCCGTCGTCCACCGCGTGCTCGCGGTCGCCGACCAGGCCCGGCCCGCCCGGACCACGACGTGGTCGCGCGAGACGGGCCCGGGGTCGGGTCGTGGTCCGTCGCCGAGTCGTCCCTCGTAGGCGTGCACCGGTGACACGTGCAGCGCCACGACCTCGACGGCCGTGCTCACCGCTCGCCGAGCTGCCAGTCCGGCCGCACGTAGTGGCAGGTGTACCCGTTCGGGTAACGCTCCAGGTAGTCCTGGTGCTCGGGCTCGGCCTCCCAGAAGTCGCCGAGCTGGGCGACCTCGGTGACGACCTTGCCCGGCCACTTGGCGGACGCGTCGACGTCGGCGATCGTCGCCTCCGCGACCCGCTTCTGCTCGTCGTCGGTGTAGAAGATCGCCGAGCGGTAGCTGGTGCCGATGTCGTTGCCCTGGCGGTCGCGGGTCGTCGGGTCGTGGATCTGGAAGAAGAACTCCAGGATCTGCCGGTAGCTCAGCTGCGCCGGGTCGAACACGATCTCGATCGCCTCGGCGTGGCCGCCGTGGTTGTAGTAGGTCGCGTTGGGGACGTCGCCGCCGCTGTAGCCGACGCGGGTGGAGACGACGCCGGGGTGACGGCGGAACAGATCCTGCATGCCCCAGAAACACCCGCCCGCGAGGACGGCTTTCTCGGTCACGGTAGCCATGTGGTCGCTCCGCTCTCGGTCTCGATGGATATCCACCAGGGTGAACGCTCCCACGCCCCGCTGTCATCCCGGTAGCGCTGTGAGACCCGGCTCGCGCCCGGTGCGCAGGCTCGTGACCTGCGCACCGGACCCGAGGGACGACTACCTGGCAGCGCAGGTGGGCGTCATGCCGCTGCCGCTGCCGGTGGCCTGGTAGCCGAACTCGGTCGACTGGCCGGCGGCGACGTTGCCGTTGAAGCTGACGTTGGTGAACTCGACCGCACCGGTGTTGCCGCTGCGGTTGACGTTCCACGCGTTGGTGATGGTGGCGCCGGACGGCAGGGTCATGGCCACCGTCCAGCCGTTGAGCGGCGTGGAGCCGGCGGTGACCTTGACCGTGGCCACGAAGCCACCGGTCCACTGGTTCAGCGACACGGTCGCCGTGCAGCCACCGGGCTGCTGCGACGTCGTGGTGGTGGTGGTCGTCGTGGTCGTGGTCGTGTCACCGGTGGTGGTGGTGGTCGTCGTGGTCGTGGACGTGGTGCTGGTGGGACCGTCGCTCAGGGTCGGCGTCGTCCAGTCGCGCCACTGGGAGAGGTTGCCGGTGGCTTTGCTGTGCATGGCGATGGTGCCGGTGTGGCTGCCGGTCCTGACCAGGTACTTCTGGATGGTCTGGGTGATGTGCGAACGCCATTCGGAGCGGTTGGCGCAGTGGGTGCCGTCCGAGACGTTGGAGTGGTAGGTGATGTTGGCGCCCGCGCCGAGCGCCTTGTAGACCTCGGCGCCGCCGAGTGCGGCCACGCTCGCGGAGCGGGGGCCGAGGTTGGCGATGTGCGGGTTGTCCAGGATGAGCAGGCCGCGCGGGGCGACCATGGCGACCAGCTGGTGGGTGTCGATCGGCGCGCCGTTGGGGTTGCCGGTGTAGGAGCTGAACGCGTCGCCGAACCACGGCTGCTCGCCGTAGGCGCTGGACAGCGACTGCGCGCCCTCACCCGGGACGCCCCGGTAGATCGGGACGCCGGCGGTGCCCGACTCGATCGGCATGGTCAGGCCGACGCGCTGGTCGAACACGCCCGCGGCGAAGGCGCCCTTGCCGAAGCGGGAGCAGCCGGTGACGCCGACGTCGGCGCGCAGGACGGTGCCGCCCGACGCCTCGATCACGTCGATGATCCGGGAGACGCCCCAGGCCCAGGCCATGAGCAGGCCAGTGCCGCTGGTGTTGCCGTAGACGCTGTAGAACGCGCCCTGCTTGTTGTTGCGGGGCGTGCCCTCGCGGCCGACTGCGTAGGGGTCGAAGCTGATGACGGCGGCGCCCGCGGCCCTGATCGCGGCGGTGTCCGCGCCGAAACCGCCGTAGACGACGACCGCCGGGAACGGGCCGGTGCCGCTGGGCAGTTGCACGCCGGCGGAGAAGCTGGAGCTGCGGCCGTTGTGGGTGACGTTGACCGTGATGTTGCTGCTGGACACCGTGCCCGTGACGCTGGACGGCTTGGCGGGCTTGTCGCCGTAGACGTGCCGCTCCGCCAGCTCGCGGATCTCGGCCCGGCGGCAGCGCCAGTCCGACTTCGACGTGATCCGCTGACCGTTGAGCTTGGTGAACGGATCCGGCAGGCGCGAGTTCGACGGGAACGAACCCGGCGGGCTGATCGCGCAGTCGGCGCCGTCGTCCTCGACACCCGCCAACGCCACGACATCACCCGCCGCGGCGTTCGCGGTCGTCGACCGCGCCACCGCCGTCAGCGTCCCGGCCAGCGCCAACACCGCGACCGCGAACATGAGCACCGCCGAACGTATCTTCACGCGGCCTGAACTGATGATCACCAGGGCTCTCCTTTGAGACTCGGTGGTGTGGAGACGGCGGCACCGAAAGCTGTTCCGTACCGTTGACCTAAAGTTTCGAGTAGTGCGTCGAAACATGTCAATGAATCCGGGCGTGCCGGTTCAGTTCGCGGTCTCACTTGGCGGATGCCGGCGGCAACGTCGGCCGAAGAGGTGTGTGCTCAGTCCTTGCCGGTGAGCAGGTGGCGCAGGTAGCCGCGATAGGTGATGGGGCGGAACGCGTCGGCCCGCGTGATGCCCTCGGCGGCGGCGCGCCGGGCACGTTCGAGGCGCACGGCGGCCTCGGTGACCGCGCGGTCGTGGTCCACGCGGGTGTGGGCGGTGGCCGTGTTGGCGGTCTTCATCTCACCCGCCAACGCCAGCTGCTCGGCGCGCTGGGTGGCGCGCAGCTCGCGGATCGCCACCTCGGCGTCGGCCAGCACCCGCTGGTGCTCGTTGTCGAGCCTGGCCCGTTCCTCGGCGAACCGGGTTCTCAACGCCAGTTGCTCCACGGGCGTCAACGTGGTGGGCCGGCCGGTCTCGACTTCGGCGGTGAGGCGTTCCCGCCACTGGTCGATGAGCAGGGCGGACACCTCGCCCACCCCCGCCGCGCTCACGCCACGTCCGTCGACCAGGACGAAGACCGCCACGCGGTCGGGGCCGTCGACCTCGTAGCGGACACCGACGAAGTCGGCCGCGGTGCGCACGCCGACCGCCGCGAGGTTGGCGACCTGGGTCGGTCCCACGCCTTCGACACCGGCGGTCGCGAGGCGGGACTTCGCCAGCTCCGCCCTCAGGTGCGCCTTCTGCCGCCGCACCAGCCGCCGCTGCTCGTCCAGGTGCAGGCGGGCCAGCGAGCTCTGCCGCTCGCGGTCGATCCGGTCCAGCTGCTGCTTGACGGTCCGCTGGTGTGCCCGCAGCCGCTCGTCGTGGCGGTCCCGCAGCACCCGACGCCGGTGCTCCTGCTCCGCCTTGGCCTGTTCCGCCGCCTCGGCGACCTGCCGGGTCACCTGGTCGAGCCGCGCGGCCTGGGCGTCGGCGGCCAGCCTGGCGTCGACGAGCCGTTTCCGCTCGGCCCGCGCGGCACGGGCGCGTTCACGTTCGGGTTGGCGCCGGAAGCCCGCCGCGGTGAACGCCGTCCACGCCAGCACCGCCGCCACGTCGGCGACGGCCACCGCCTCCTCCAGGAAGACCGCCGCCGGCACGCGAACGGCAGCAGCACCACCAGCGCCCACGTCAGCGCGGCCAAGGCGGGGGAGCGGTGGCTGAACCGCACCAGGGGCGGTGGCGCGGGCAGGTGCGGTTCGAGGCGTTCCGCCAGCCACGACGGCAGGCCGGGGGTGGCCGAGGCAGTGTCACCGGATAGCTCCACGCGCTCTGATAGCTCCACGCCACCGAGCGGTTCGAGCGGCGGGGGAGCGGCGCGGTGGTGGAGCAGGATCTCCGCGAAGCGCTCGGCCGGCCTGCGCAGGCGCGCGTCGGGGTGACCGGTCAGGGTGGCCAGCCGGAACGAGCCCGCCGGGTCGGCGAAGTCGGACTCGGCGAGCAGCAGGTGTTCGGCGTCCTCGTCGCGCAGCTGCCGCCACAGCGCGGGATCGGTCGCCAGGGCCACCAGCGACAGGTAGACGACCCACGCCGAGAACCGGTCGACCTCCGGGCCGAAGTCTGCCGCGGTGCGGTCGGGCGACTGGTAGTTGCGGTGCCCGGTCTCGGCCGCGGGCAACCCGGCCAGCGCCGGCACGTACACGCCGTCGTAGTCGACCAGCTTCAGCGAACCGTCGTCGGTGATCAGGAGGTTGCCG
The DNA here is from genome assembly GCF_003014735.1 of Saccharothrix carnea. GTDB lineage: Bacteria > Actinomycetota > Actinomycetes > Mycobacteriales > Pseudonocardiaceae > Actinosynnema > Actinosynnema carneum. Next base: position 207,843 of record NZ_PYAX01000002.1, read on the forward strand.
TGCTGCAGGTCGCCGTGCCCGATCCCCGCCGCGGCGAGCCGGTCGACCAGGTGCGCGAACCGGTCGGCGAGGGCGGCGACTGCCTGGGAGTCGTCCACGTGCCGGTCGAGCCAGCGCAGGAGGTTGACCGCCTCCACCCACTCCATCCGCAGCACGGGGAACCAGGCGCCCTCCACGAGGATGCCGTGGGCGAGGTAGTCGAAGCCGACTGTCCAGTCGTCGTCCAGGGCAGCCAGGTGCTCGCCGACTGCGCGGTAGCGGGCGGCCTGCTCCGGCGCCTCGCGGGTGAAGCACTTGATCGCGTAACGGGTGCCGTCAGCGACCGTCACCGAGAAGACGCTCGCGAAGTTGCCCGAGATCGCCCGCGGCCGGCCCAACGCGTCCACCCGCACGTCGGCACCTGCGAGGTCGGTGCCGCGGAAGCACAGCGCGGTGTCCTGCAACGCCTCCACGTAGGTCGCGCCGGACGGGAACGGGCGCGTGGGCTCGTCACCCGAGGTCGACGAGAACGACGGTGACGTCGTCATTGCGCATCAACCCCTCCTCCCGTGCCCGCGCCACCCACGCCGTGAACCCGTCGAGGTCACTTGACCGGGTGAACTCCGCCAGGACGTCCCACGGTCGGTCACCGCGTTCCGCCGCCCGCAGGAACCACGCGGCGAGCGCGTCCGTGCCCAGGAAGAACCGGTCACCGGGCTCGGCCGTGCCCGACGACGTCCGCACGTGCCGCGCGAGCAGCGCGTGGTCGCGGATGAACGCGTTGACCAGCCCCGGCGAGTTGTCGAACGCCTCCGCCGACTCGATCGGGAACGCGTGCAGCAGCCGGTCGTCGCGGGTGTGGAACAGGCAGCTGTCACCCAAGGCGGCGACATCCCACCGCGTCACTCCGGACGGATCGGTGTCGAACCGCGCGGCGACCACCGCGGCGTGCGGACCCCGGTCCAGCTTGGGCTGCTCGTACCACGCGATCGGACGGCCATCGGCTTCTCGTCCGGCCACGTAGTCGGCGAGCCACCCGCCCCACGCCTCCCCGGCACGCACCAGGGCCGAGGCGAAACCGTCCACGTCCCGCAGCACGCAGTCGTCGTCCCGCGCGGCCTCGGTCAGGGTGCGCGCCAACAGGTCCGCCCACTCACCGGCGAGCAGGCTCTCCGACGCGCCGTCTGCCACGGCCACGCACACCGGCCCGGTGGTCAGGACGTGGGAGGCGTCCTCGCACTCGCGCAATGTGTGGCCGTGCTTGGGCACGCGGAGGGAAGAGGTGACCACGGCTCAGCGCAGGTCCGTGGCACGGGTCCCGATGTCCAGGAACTGCACGAGCGAGGTGATGTCGGCGTTGTAGACGAACCCGCGCGCCAGGTCGCCGGCCGGCACGCCCTGCTGCAACGCGTAGAACCGCATGTGCGGCGGCAGCGGGCTGGACATGCCGAACAGGGTGCGCGCGTAGGCGTCCGGGAGCGCGACGTCGGTGTCGGGGAACGTCACCGGGACGGCGTTGGTGGCGGAGACGTGCAGGTTGAACAGCAGCGCGGCACCGTCTGCGGTGACGTGCGTCTGCACGGCCCACGCGGCGCTGGCCGGGTCGCCATCGGTGGAGTCGCCATCGGTCAGGTTGAGCACGATCGGCGGGAAGCTGTCGGGGTGCCGGGACACCCAGTCCGACACCAGCGACTCGGCCGACTCCAGTGCCCGGCACATCGGCGTGGGGCCGTGGGCGACCGGGTCGACCCAGACCGGGAAGCGGGTCGTCGTCTCGACCAGCCCACCCGCGCCGTCAGGCACCTTCTTGGTCCGCTTCTCCACCCGTGCCGGCCGGTCCGCCACCTGGCTGAGCGGCACGAGGTCGCGTCCCGCGAGCGGACCGGTGAACGCCGAGCCGACCGCGTGCCCGTAGCCGATGACGGCGACGTGGAAGTAGTCTCGGACGCCTTCCTCCTTCGCGCACTTCACGCTCAGCTCGGCCAGCAGCCGGTTGATGGCGTCGGCGACCACGTCCGCCTTGCGTTGGCGCCCGCCGCCGATCGGGTCGGTCATCGACGCCGACTGGTCGACCAGGAACACGAAGCAGGACGGGTTGGCACGGCTGATCTCGGCGGCGTAGGTCACGAAGGGTGTACACCTCTCCCACGGGACGGCGTGTGGATCACCCGGAAGGCTAGCGCGTGCGTGACGGGCCGTGGTCGGGGACGGTTCAGTTCGGTGGCAGGATCCCCGGCCGGAACGGCTCGACGCCGACGTACTTCCTCGCCAGCCGGTCCGTGCCGCGTTCCGCCTCGTCGCCCACGACGAACCGGACCGCGCGGCCCCGGATCTCGACCCGGTCGTACGGACGGGTCGGTGCACGACAGCGACAGCCGGGGGTCGCGGCGGAGGTTCTCCTCCTTCACCCGACCGAGGGCGGTGTTGAACACGACCCGGCGGCTCAGACCCCGCACCGGCCCGCCCCGACCGGCTCCGGCCCGCTCACGCTGCGAAGTGCGCCTTCACGGTCGCGATCTCCTGCTCGAAGAGGGCTTCGAGGTCGTCCAGGAACCCGGCGGGCGCACCGGCGACCACGCGGAACTCCCGATGCCAGTCGATGAAGCTGCGGCCGGGTTCGTTCGTCACCGGCCGGACCCGGTAGGTGGCCAGGTAGTCGACGATGAACAACACCTGGTCGACCGAGCGGTAGGTGAGCGACCGGTCGGTCTCCGAGCGGCCGACGACCTCCTCGCGGGCCAGGTCGTGGTTCGGCAGCAGGGTGAACTCGAACCGCGACGGCACCTTCTTCGCCGAACCGCCGTTGGTCCAGTGCGCGTTCTCGACGCCGTCGCCGAACACGATGTCGAGCAGCAGCATCATGTCCCGCACCTGCGCCCACACCTCGTCGGGATCGGCGTCGAGGACGGCGGAGTGGTAGACGGAGTACTTCGGGGTCAGAGCCATGGCCCACCTCCAGCGCGGTGCAACGCCCGATGCGTGCCCAGTGCAGGAAGTCGTCGGACGACGACGCGTCGTTACGGTGTCAGTTCGCGCACCCGACCTGCTGGTCCGGTCCCGGGTCGGACGCCGCCGGGCAGTGGGTGCTGGTGCGGGTGGGGTTCATCGTCCACGTGGTCGTCGCGGGCCAGTAGCCCATGCCGCCGCCGTCCTCGGTCGCGAAGAACACGTCGTCGCCACCGTTCACCGGGACCATGCGGAACCCGCCGCCCTCCGCGATGCCGACCTCGACCCGGTAGGCGAACGGGCCGGTGGTGCCGGTCAGGTCGACCACGACGTCGAATGCCGCGTCACTACCGGGGCCGACGTGGTGCCGTTCGTCGAACGTCACCGGTCGGGCGTCGCCGTTGACGCGGAAGTCGACGTCCTCGGGGTCGGGGAACGGTGGCGTGGCGCCGGCTTCGGGCAGGCACCGGAGGCGGACGACGGGTGCGCCGCCGGCGGCCGGATAGGGCGTCGGATCGGGGACGACCCGCACGTAGGTGCTCTCGATCGTGGTGTGCCGGCCCGCCGAGAACGTGATGGTGTGCGCGGTGTCGCCGACCGGCAACGCGCCTTCGCGCAACGCCCAGGCGTGCAGGGCGCGGCAGTCCGCGACGTCGTCGGGCGGGGTCCGGTGGGCGATTTCCTCGGACACCATCAGGAACCAGCCTTGGCCGGTATCGCGGTCGCTGACGGTGACGTGCACCTGCGGCTCGGCGGTGGCCTCGGAGGGTGGTGGGGAGTCCGGGTCGGAACGGCGCAAGAGCAGCAGGCCGGCCACGAGCGCGGCGGCGCAGCAGACGACGATCACGGTCGTTCGTGCCTTCACCGGACCACCACCTCCCCGGTCCAGTTTGTAGCCGAAGCCCGGCCGGGCGCACTCCATCGCTACCCCATGATGCGGCTGGAGGCTGCCGACTGCGTCCGATCCGGCGGCAACCACGGTCTGTAGTGGACGGTGATCGCGGGCTCCACACGACACCCGCCGCACGGCTCAACGTCCCTCGAACGCAGACCTGCCGGCTCAACTCAACGCCGAACCCGACCCGCTGGCCGACGTCGACAGGGGCGGCGTGCGCGAGCTGCTGAACTCCGATGGTTTCCGGGACGTGGCGCGGACCGCGGCGAATCAGGTCGGCGCGGTGGCGCGCGGCGCCGGTCGCCGCAGATTTCGCTGCACGGGAACGAAGCTGGGTCCGCGACCAGGACCTCCACATCGGCCTGCACACGTGTTCAGTGACGAATTTCGACGTACGCGTCACTCGATCATGGGAAAGGCCGAGCGGAGTTCGGTGAACAGTGCGCCGTGCCGACCGGGGCCGTAGGTGGAGACGGCCGTCCAGACAGCGTCGCAGGCGGACGTCAACGGGTCCGGTTCCAGTTCGGCGAAGATCGCGGGCAGGGCCATGGCCTGCTGGCTGAAGTCGTCGTGTCGTCCGTCCAAGGTGGTCACGACTGTCCGAGGCACCCGCTCGTCGGCGAACAGGAGCTCCCAGGGGCGGCGGTCGTCGCCGAACGGCGGTGGCAGGGGTTCGCCGCGGTCCATCGCGGTCAGGGCGGGTGCGATCCAATCGATGTCGGCGAGGCCCGCTTCGGTGAACGCACGTCGGATCGCCCAGCGCGCTACCTGCCGCTGCACGGTCGGCTCGGCCTCGGCGAGCGCGTCCACCAGCGGCCGGTCCAGCGATGCGAGGCTCAGCGCCGTGCCGCGAAGCTGTCTGAGCCGCTCGCTGGGCAGCCGCCCGCCCCACGCGCGTTCCTCCGCCGCCAGGCGTGCCTGGGCGGCGGCGCGCTCCTGCTCCTCCCGCGCTCGACGTGACGCTTCGGCCTTCTCCTCGGCGGTCGGTGGCGGTGGTTGCTCACGTGCGTACCGGTGCGAGTAGGCGGCGTGCTCGCTGGTCTGGCGGACGACCCGGTCCGGCTCGGGTGGCGCCGGCCAGAACTGGAGCAGGTAGCGCTCGGTCGTCGGCTCGTCGTCCTCCCGGTCGTCCATCTGGTGGCCCTCGTCCATCCCCACGGCGCAGTAGCGGACCCGGTAGTCGACCTCGGCCAGGTCGCCCAACGGCCACGACTCCTCGCCCGCCCAGCCCACGAGCGCGACCGGCCCCGCGGGGCGGAAGGACACCTCCACGACCTCCTCCCACTCGTCGCCCACCGGTGGCGGCCGGTCGTGCAGCTCCACGGTGAACGCGATGTCACCGGTGTGCAGGCCGGTGACCAGGAACAGCGTGCCGGGGACCGCGCCGCCGCACAGCCCGTTGACCTGGCCGCCGAAGCACTCGCCCATCCCGTACGAGTCGTCACCGCTCTCGACGTAGATCTGCCCGTAGTGCACCCAGGCCGTCCCGTTCATCAACGTCCGCACCCGCGAACCCCTTCCACGCTTCGACGAATTCGGTTCACGCGAGAACGGGGAACGCCTCGCGGAGTTCGGCGAACAGGACGCCGTGGCGACCGTGGCCGAACGTCTGGACCCCCGCCCAGAGCGCCTCCAGGGCGGCCTTCAACGGGTTCTCCTCGTGCGCGGCGAAAAGCGCGGGCAAGGCCATCGCCTGTTGGAGCTTGTTGTGGCGCTTGCCGTCCAGCGCGAGGATCAGCGAGCTGATCACCCTCTTGGGTACGCGGTCGTCGGCGAGCACCGGTTGCAGCAGCTCCCACAGCGGCTTGCCGTCCCCGAACGGCGATGGCAACGGCTCACCCCGGTCCATCGCGGTCAGAGCGGGCGCGATCCAGTCCACGTCGGCCAACCCCGCCTCGGTGAACGCGCGCCGGGCCGCCCAGCGCGCCACGTCCCGCTGGACCACCGGACCGGCCTCCGCGACCGCCTCGCCCAGCGGCCGGTCCAGCCCCAGCACCCGCAGCGCGTTCCCGCCCAACTGCCGCAGCTCGTCGGAGGGCAGCCGCCCGCCCCACCGGCGTTCCTCGTCCTCCAACCGAGCCTGTGCGGCGGTGCGCTCCTGCTCCTCCCGCGCTCGGCGTAACGCTTCGGCCTTCTCCTCGGCGGTCGGTGGAGGCGGCTGCTTGCGCGCGTACCGGTGCCAGTAGGCGGCGTGCTCGCTGGTCTGGCGGACGACCAGGTCCGGCTCGGGTGGCGCCGGCCAGAACTGGAGCACGTAGCGCTCGCGCGTCGTCCTCGAGGCCTCCACCTCACGCGCGTCGTCCATGCCCACCGCGCAGTAGCGGACCCGGTAGTCGATCGGCTCCAACTCGTCCAACGGCCAAGAGTCCTCGTGTGCCCAGACGTAGAGGGTCGCCGGTCCCGCGGGCCGGAAGGACACCTCGACCACGTCCTCCCACTCGGCACCCACCGGTGGCGGCCGGTCGTGCAGCTCCACGGCGAAGTCGACCTCACCGACGTGCGTGCCGGTCATCAGGAACAACGTGCCGGGGACCGCGCCACCGCACAGCCCGTTGACCTGACCGCCGAAGCACTCGTCCATGTCGAACGAGTCCCCGCCGCTTTCCACGTAGAGCTGCCCGTAGTCGACCCTGGCCGTCCCGCTCATCAGCGTCCGCACCGCAGTACCCCTTCCCCCCAAGATCCGGTCGACCGACATCATGGCGGAGGGCACCGACAGAAACGGCCATCCGTAGCGTCCATTCGCGACCGGGCCGGCCTCACGGCCCGCGTGCTCATCAAGTGGGTGAAGGCCATGCCCGTCGCGCAGGTTGCCCGAGACGACCAGTACGTGCTCAGTCGGCCGTGTGCCCGGCCGTCACGACAAGTCGCGCACGCTGGAATCGGACTGGGCCACCGAGACCGGGCGGTGGTGCGCCTGCTGCCGGACGACACCGGCCTGACCGCCGACGCGACCGTGACGCTGCGCTATGACAAGGCGGCCAACCCGTCTGACCACCAGGTCTCGCTGTTCATGTTCGGCGGTTACGACTGACGGTCAGCCGGCCGGTACGCCAACCCCGAGTTCCACCAACAACGCCCGCGCCTCCGACCGGCACAACTCGCTCCACCGCGCCAACGCCCGTGCCGCCTTCACCCGGATGTGACGCGGGACGGCCGGGTTGTGCGCGATCTCCCGGGCGACGATGGCGGCGGCTTCACGGTGGTCGCGGCGCAGTTCGGCGGCGGCAGCGGCGGCTCGCAACCGGGCACCGGGACGGAGCGTGCGGTCACGTGCCGTGTCCCGCAACGCGATCGCGCCCTCGGCGCTGTCGAAGCGACCGATGGCGTCGAGCACTCGAACGCGGACAAGGAGGTTGTCGGCGGACCGGAGCCGCCTCAACAAGGACATGACCTCGGTGCGCAGGTCGGGACGCGCCGCGCCGAGCTCGCGGGCGGCGTCCACGCGCGGGAGGAAGGGCAATGCCTCGTCCGTCGCGATCGCCCGGAGGCATGATGTTCCGACTTCGCGCCCCCGTTCGCCGAGGGCCAAGAGGTCACGGGCTGCTCGCCACCGAAGTGCCGGTCGGCAGGTGGCATCGGTGGCGATGCGGTGCAGGACCCGGAGACCGGCGGCCCGGTCGTCTGCGGCTTGCGAGTTCAGCCACAGCGACGCCCACCACCGGATCGCGAGCGACTCCCGCTCGTCGTCCCGGAGACGGCGCAACCGTTGCAGGCCGCCGACCTTGCGCAGGATGTAGAGGACTCTCATGCGGTTGACGCCGGACGTGCGGGGGTCCTCCGCCATCTCCCGCAGTACGGGAATCATCTGCGCGGGAGTGTCGCCGATCAGGGTGCAGATCCGACGGGCCGCCTGGGCACGCTCCCGCCACGGGCCCGTCGCGTCGAGGACCAGTGCGGCGTCCTCGCTCAGCAAGCCATGTGCCTTCCGCCCCTTCAAGTTCAAGAGGGCCTCGCAGACGTTGTAGGTCAGGTCCGGGTTGTCGGCTGACTCCTCGATCACCGCGACCGCGTCGGAACGCCATCGGGGTGAGACCCCGGCGAGAGCCGCGGCGGCTCTGATCCGGTCCGCCGGCATCGTCTCCGCTGCGGTCATCACGTCTCGGAGCCGCGCAGCCGCTTCAACCGCCAGGGTGGGCTCGACCCACTCGGTGATGTCACCCACTCGTTGTGCCGGCGACGCCGCGTGGTCGGCCAAGAGGTCCTGTTCAGCGAGGAAGCGGTCTCTTCCTTGGAGGACGGTCGCCAACCGGCGGCGGTCTTCCGGCCCGGTGGCCGGGTCGCGGAAGAGCGCCAACGCCAGCGGCGCCACCTCACGACCGCGGGCAGCGGCTCGGTACGCGAGCCAGGCGAGGGCGAGCGACTGCTCCTCGGTGGTGAACTCGGGGCTGGTGGCGAACCGCCGCAGGGCGGCGAAGGCCGTCCCCGCCTGCCCGGGGTCGAGGGTCATGAGGCGGCATGCGGCCTCGGAGCGGTCGCGCACCGACTGTGATTCGTCGTCGAGCACTCGAGCGTGGAAGGCGACCGCCGCATCCACCGCGGTCGGGTCGTGCCTGGCGAGCAGCATCACCGCGTCGGTGCGCCACGTGTAGTCCAGGCAATCATCAGCGGCTTGTCCACGGATCTCGGAGAGTGCCTCGGGGTACCGACCGGGACGCAGTTCGACCAACACCTCGGCCGCGGCCAGGCGCCTGTGGTGGCCGGCGTCCCCATCGGCCAGGCAAGCACGGAGCGGAGCCGCCAGATCCGCGCCCAGCTCCGCCAGCACCCGCAGCCGCGATTTCCACGCCGGCACCGCCGTGTCGTCGGTCTCGCGCATCACGGTGGCGACCGCTGTGTCGATCTCGCCCGGGATTGCGCGGGCGAGCGCCACCGCGGCGTCGGCGCGGTCCGACAAGGGCGACAGGTCGTGAGCGGTGATGCCCTCCAAGCGTGCTACCACGACCGGGTCGGACCAGCGGTCCAACTTCTCCATGGCCATGGCCACCCGACACAGGGTGGCGGCACTGGTGTCGGGATCGCTCGCCACATCGCGCAGAGCGGCGGCCACTTCCTCGCGCATACCGGCACCGAGTCTGTCGACATCCGCGACCACCGTCGGCAACCCCGCGTTCGGCACGGTCCGTGCCTCGATCTGGTCGACGACCGCGTCCACGACCCGTTGGTGGAAGCGACGGCCCAGTGCGATCAGGGTTGACGCCGCGCTGCGCCGTGCCCGGCCACCCCATGCCGGGTTGCGCAGCACCGCGGTCATCGCGGCGGCGAAGACGTCCGGGTCGGTGACGTCGAGCCGGTCGAACACCGGGTAGTCGTAGTGCGAGGCCCAGAGTTCCGCCTGCTCCGGAGCGACCGACGACAGCATGGCGGCGGACGACCGCTCGCGGAACCGCGTGCCGAGGCGCCGCAGCGCGCGCCAGGCCAACCTCTGTGCCTCGGGGTCCGCTTGCCGGATGGCGATCTCCGACAGGTGGTGGGTCACCTCGTCGTGGAACTCCGGACCCAGCCCGACCAACTGCGAGCCTGCCTGGGCACGGAAGGAGGCGTCGGCGGAGCGGTCGCACAGCATCGCGCGCAGGGAGGCGACCGCCGGTGTCCGGTAGGGCTCGCCCAACGCGGCCAGCTTGGTGAAAGCCGTCAACGTGTCGTAGGTCGAGGCTGTCGGGTGTGTGGTCGCGCCACGCAGCGCGATCGCGGCCTCGTCCCGGTGCTCGGGCCCGAGCTCGGCAAGCGCCTGAGCGGCCCACGTCCGGCCATTGGCGTCGGTGGCCCAGTCGCCGAGGACCGCTCGTAGCAGGCCCCATGCCTGGTCCTGCGCCCCGATGTCGGCGAGCGCCTGTGCGATGCGCGTCCGCAGGTAGGCGGCGATTCCGAACGCCGTGGACAACGCCACCAAGTGGTTGGTGGCTGTCATGCGGTGTTGGGGACCCAGTTCGGCGAGTGCTTCGGCGGCGGAGACGCGCTCTCCGAGCGGCAGGCGCTGGTCGGCGACGAGCCGGGTCAGGGTGGCGACGGCTTCGTCCGAGTGGTGAGGGCCCAGGGAGGCCAGGCCGACCGCCGCATCACGCAAACCGGCGCTGAAGTGGGTGCGGGTGCCGAGGACTTCGCGGAAGACCTCGGCGCCGCGCTCGTGGTGTTCCACGTCGATTTCGACCAGCCCGGTCGCGGCGTGCACGCGGGCGTGGTCCGGGGCGTCCCGGTTGTCGAGCACGGCGGTCAAAGCGGCGATGGCGTGCTCGCGTGCCTCGCCGTCGAAGCCGGCCAGGACGACGGCGGCGTTGCGGAGTTGCTCCGCTGTGGCGGTGTACGAGGCGAGGATGGCTCGCAGGCCCTGTGCGGAGGCGCGGTGGCCGTCCGGGCCGCACTCGGCCAAGGCCTCGGCGGCGGCGAGCCGGTGTTCCACCGGGATCGCCGAGTCGTCCACGACTCGGCGCAGCAGGTGGGCGGCTTCGGTGGACTCGGGGCCGCGCAGCCTGGTCGCCAGGGCGGCCGCGGCCTCGACCCGGGACGGCCAGGGCACGTCGTCGGAGCCCATGAGGTCGACCAGCCAGGCGGCGGTGCCGGGGTGGTGGGCGGCGCGGCTGGTCTGGGACAGGATCTTCAAGGCGGGGTGCTGGGTGGTCATCGCCCACGCCCGCACGGTGGTCAGGAAGGCGTCGACGGCGGCCGAGCCGGCGGGCAGGTGGCGGGCGAGCAGGCGGGCGGCCAGCAGGTGCTGGTCCGAGCCGCCCGAGTGCAGGTGCTCAAGCAGGCGTTCAGCCTCGCTCGGGTGCAGGCGGGTGTGGTGCAGCAGGACAGCCCTGGCGTGGCGGCCCCGGTCCTCCGTGCGGGCGGCGTGCAGGAGGCCCGCGAAGTCGGCGTGCGCCGGGTCGAAGTGTTCGGGGAGCAGGCGGGCTTTCGCGGTGGCGGCGAGGTGTTCGGCGAAGCTGTGGTGCAGGAACCGCAGGTCTTCGCCGCGACGGCTGAGTGGTCCCACGGCGGCGAGGTAGGTGATCAGGTCGTCCTGCCAGGCGCCCGTGAGGTCGGGCACGTGCTGTGCGGCCCAGTCCAGGGCGGCGTCCACGAGGGAGGTGTCGGCCTCCAGCCGCACGCGGCCGAGGTGTTCCAGGAGCGCGTCGCGCACCGCGTCGAACGGGCCGGGCTCGGCGGTGTGCGCGGTGCGCAGGTACTTCAGGTATGCCTCGTACAGCTCGTACTGGTTGTCCGGCAACGGGCGGTTGCCCGGCTGCTCGAAGATGATCGCGGCGATCGTCGCCAGCAGCGGCACGCGGGCCAGCTCGTCGAGGTGGGCGGCGCGGATCTGCCGCACGAACCGGTAGGCGCGGTCGCGGTCGCCGAACCAGTTGCGGGCGAACTGGCGCAGCGCCCGTTCGTCGAACGGCTGCAGTTCGTAACGGGCGGCACCGATGCGCTGCAGCGGTGCCAGGGCCGCGCCTTCGATCGGTCTGGTGGTGACCACGACCCGGTACGGCGACGTGGGTTCGGCGGCCCACGCGGCCAGCACGGTGACCAGCCGGTCCCGTTCGGTGGTGTCGGCGACCTCGTCCAAGCCGTCCACCAGCAGCAGCCAGCGGCAGCCCGCGATCCGTCCCTCCAGGGCGCGCGGGTCCAGGGGAGAGGCCAGCAGCGCGCCGTACTCCGCGCCGGCGCTCTCCACCACGGCCTCCGGGAACGGTCGGCTGAGCCGCCCGGCCAGCTCCCGGGCCGTCAACCGCAGGGGTACCACGCGTTCGGCCATCGGCGCGGCTTCGCCGTCACCGGACAGCCACTGCTCGGCGACGTCGGCGGCCAGCCGCAGCGACAACGTGGACTTGCCCTGCCCGGGTCCGCCGGTGATCACCACGTGGTCGTCGCGGTCCAACGCCTCCGAGACCGTCCGGGTGGGCGCGCGGACGGCCAACCGCGTGATCGGCAGGCTCGGCGGCTCCACGACCTGGCCGCGGCCGTCCACGATCGGGACCGGTCGCGGCGGCTCCGACCCGAGGTCGTCCGAGCCGCTGCCGAGGTCCTGGCGCACGTGCACCGTCACGAGCGAGGACCGGCGTGGGCCGGGCAGGCGGTAAGGCATCTCGCGGGCGGTGTCGACCTGCGCCCGCAGCAGGAACCGGACCGGCGCGGGCAGCCCGGTTAACGCCGGTTCGTCCTGTGCGGGAGCGTCCGGCGTGGGTTCCGCACCGGCCACGGTGATGTGCACGCCGCCGTGGATCGTGCCTGCCAGCACCGCGGCTCCGTGCACGTCGCCGCCGATCCGGTTGGCATCGGCGGACGGAGAGCCCTCCTGCAACCCCGGCCCCTTTCGCTCGCGGTGAACGCATGGTCCCACGGGCCGCGCGTGCCAGTCCGGGCACGACCTGCGATGTACTCTTGCCGCCGCCGTCCGCGCTGGTCACTCCCGCTCGCCAACGGCACGACCCAGCCGGACCGCACCCCGGGGTGAGCCATGGACTTCGACCGCAACACCGTGTTCCCGCGGCAACCGCAAGAGCCGGGGCCGCAGGCCGATCCCGGTTACCCGCCGCCGCCCGGTGCCGGTTACCCGGCCGCGCAGCCGCCCGTCGCCGGTTACCCGCAGGCACCGGTTCCCGGTTACCCGCCGCCGCCCGCCGCCGGTTACCCCGTCGCGCAGGCACCGGTTCCGGGCTACCCGGTCGGGCAGGTACCCGTTCCCGGCTATCCGGCGGCCTACCCGGCTCCACCGGCGCCCGTACCCGCACCGGCGGCTCCCGGCACGACGGTAGGGCGTGCCTTCCTCGCCTCGCTGGTGTGGGCCGGGGTGGTGCTCGTCGTGGTGTTCGTGGTCCAGGGCCAGGCCCTGTCCGGGTACGCGCTCGGGTACCTCGTCGGTCGGATGCTGCCGATCTCGCTGATCTCGGGCTTGCTGGTCCGGGCGTTCTTCAAGCGCAAGCGGCTGGCGTTCGGGTGGTTGGTGCTCGCGTCGCTGCCGACGTTCGTGGTCAGCTTCGTCGTGATCGGCGCGATCCTGCTGGCGGGACAGCAGCGCTGAGCGTGCACGAGTGATGACCCACTGCTCTCGACGGAGGTAGGGATTAGCGCTATCGGGTGACAGCTCGTAACCCCGCTTGGTGGGCAGGCGACCTCAGGGGTAGAGGGGGCGGCGGGGAGGAGCCGTGTCCGGAGCGAGTGGGTGAACGCCTGTGGACGCGCTGATCGAAATCACGCAAGGCGGCCAAGACGCCGATTACCGGGTCGACCTGTACCTCGGTGACGACGGCGTCTGGCCGCCGGAGCCAACGGCATCGGACACCGTCGCGGCGGACCTGGACCTGGGTGCGCTGCCCGCGGCGGTGGCCGGGGCCGCGACGGTGCCGGAGGCGGTCGTCGGGTTCCTGCACGCGAGCCCCGAGTCGCAGGCGTTCTCCGACATCGGCGTGCACCTGGGGCGCCTGCTCCTGCCGCCGAAGGTGCGCGAGCACTGGTCACGTCCGGGTGTCCGGCGCACGTTCCTGTGCCTGGACCCGGAACTGCGGCGCCTGCCGTGGGAGTCGGCCAGGGCGCCGCACGCGCTGTTCGTGCAGCCCGACCACCCGGTCGTCCGGGTACACCGGCGCGTGCCGGGTGACGAGCCGATCACCGACTCGTTGCCGATCCGGGTGCTGGTGGTGCGCGGTGATGACGACGACGACATCGGGGCGCGCGACGAGGTCCGCGAGATCAAGAGGGTGGTCGGCGGCGCGCCCGGTCGGATCGAGGCGGAGTTCCTGTCCCGGCCCACCGAGTCGGACCTCAAGTCGGCCTACCAGCGCGTCCGGCCGCACGTGCTGCACTTCATCGGGCACGGCACGCGCAAGGCGAGCACCGGGCAACCGGCGTTGCGGATCGTCCCGCCGGGCCGTGAGGCGTGGTTGCTCACCCCGACCTACATCGCGGACCTGCTCAGCCGTCCCGCGCCCCGCCTGGCGATCCTGAACGCCTGCCGTTCCGGCGAGACGGCGGACGCGGTGGCGTTGACCGACGTGTTCCTGGACAGCGGCGCCGCCGCGGTGGTCGGCATGCAGGGCGACATCCGCGGCACGGCGGCGGCGCTGTTCGGCGGCTCGCTGTACCGCAGCCTGCTGGCCAACGAGCCGGTCGACCGGGCCGTGACGACGGCACGTGAGGCCGTGTACGCCGACACCGGCGTGTCCGATGGCGCCAGGGACTGGATCCTGCCGAGCCTGACGTCACGGGTGCGCCCCGACGACGTGCTGCCCGACCTGTCCGCGACCGGCGCGCGGGCGATGCGCATCGAGCAGCAGTTCGAGAAGGAGGTCGGCGCGTTCGTCAACCGCGTCCACGAACGCCACAAGCTGCTCAAGGGCGTCGACCCGGGCACGGGCGAGCCCGTCGAACGGCTGCTGCTCGTGGTGGGCGAGTCGCAGGTCGGCAAGACGCGGCTGCTGAACTGGCTGCGGCGGCGGTGCGCGGTGCGCGGACGGCGGGTGAGGTACGTCAGCTTCGACCGGCCCAACCCCGTCGACGTCCTGGGCGACCGGCCGACGCGGTTCGACTTCCTCGAAGTGCTGTACGCGATCCGGGACGTGGCGGAGGACCTGCCGAACCTGCCGGAAGGCGTCACGTCCGCGTTCGACCGGTTCAACCACGACGTGCTCCACCTCGCCGAGGGCAGGCTGCCACCGGACCCGCCGGTGCCGACGCCGGAGCCGGCGCGGTGGCCGCGGCTGACCGGCGGCACGTCGCACCACGTCGCGGCGACGTTCGAGTCGTTCCGCGCCTGCCTGGGCCGCGCGGCGCAGCCCGAGCCGCTGCTGCTGGTCTTCGACCACGTCGGCAACGTGCTGGACTCGGCGTTCAGGCAGCAGCTCTACGACCACCTCATCCGGCACGTCGCGGACGGTGAGCTGCCGAACCTGAGCCTCGTGGTCGTGATGACGAACGAGCAGTTCGCCACGCACTGGCCGGAACGGGGCGGCGGCACGCGGGTGGACCTGGACTGCATCGAGGCCGAGGAGTTCCGCGCGCTGGCCGAGGACGTGGTGCTGGCGGTGGGCCGTCCGATCGGCGGACCGCACCTGCAGCTGATCGAGGCGCTCGGCGCGGGTGTGGCCACCGGCAAGTGGAGCCCGGCCGTGCTCGGCGACCTGGAGAACATCGTGAGGCGGATGCGATGAAGCCGATCGACGCCGAGTTGCTGCGCCGGCTGGCGCAGGGCGACTCCCTGGACGACGTCCTGGCGTCGCTGCGACCCGAGGACCAGTGGGACGTGCTGCGGCGGTGCGCGGCGGTCCGCTCGTTCGACCAGGACCTGTACGAGAAGGTGCTCGTGGCGGGCGTGGCGGGCGCGCCGCCGTTCGACACGGTCGTCACCGCGCCGGAGGTGGAGCCGATCCCGGGCACGCGGGAGGTGCACCGGCTGCGGCCGAGTGCCCGGTCCCGCTATTGGAACGGCTGGTGGCCAGACGGGTCCGACCCGCGGGCCGTGCCGAAGGAGCTGCGGTCGCTGGTCCACCGCCTGGCGCGGTACTACCGGGCCGCGCACAAGCCCGTCGACCTGCTGGAACAGCTGGTGCTGGTGGACCACCGCGCCGCGGCCGAGTTGTTCGTCCGGCTGTACGCCAAGGCCGACCACCGCCACGACCTGGCGTTGTGCCAGGCGCTGATCGACGTGCTCGGCGCCGAGGACCGGGTGCGGCTGATCGGCCCGGAGCTGATCGCGCTGCGCAACGACCGTGCCGCGTACCTGCGCACCCGCGGCCTGTGGTCGACCGAGTACCTGCAGTCGGCCACGTTCCTGGAGACGGCCGGGACGAAGGCGACCTACCAGCGGCTGGTCCGGGGTGACGGACCGCGGATCGTGATGCCGCACGGCCCGTCCGGGCGCGGCAAGACGATGGAGCTGCGCTGGCTGGTGTCCCGGGTGCTGGTGCCGGGGCGGACGCTGTGCGCGCTGGGTGATTTCGAGGTGCTCGACCCGGTCAACGTCGCCCGGTACCCGTGGCTGCTGCTGGTGGAGGCCGCCGCGCAGCTCGACCGGCAGCTGGCCGCGGCGCCGTTCACCGAGTTCCTGGAGCGGTACGCCTGGACCGGGCTGCTGTCGCGGCGCGCGGTCGCGGACCCGAGCCGGGCTGCCGCGGCGAGCAGGCGGCTGTGCGACGAGCGCGACCGGGTGGGCGCGAGCGTGACCAGGGATTTCGTGCGCACGCTGAACGAGGCGACGTCCGGCCGCCCGGTGGTGATGGTGCTCGACGCGCTGGACAAGGTGTACGCGCGCCGCCCGCCCGCCGAGGTGGACGGCCTGGTCCGACAGCTGTTGCGGCTGCACGACGAGTGCCCGGGCGTGCGGTTCGTGCTGGCCGGTCGGTACCCGCTCGCGGGCCCGGTGCTGCCGCCCGTCGTGGCACGGCACCTCGTCCCGTTCTCGACCGACGACGCCTCCCGCTACCTGGCGGAGCTGCGCGGCATCACGCGGGCCGACCTGCGGCACGCGATTGTGGCGAAGGCCGGGGGAGAGCCGGTGGTGCTGGCGCGGCTGGCCGACCTGGTGCAGCAGCGGCCGGACATCACCCCGGCGGAGATCCGGGAGTACCGGGCGGACCTGACCGCGCTCGTGCTCCAGGTCCTGCGGCCGATCGAGGACCCGGGGCTGCGGTGGCTGCTGCGGTACGGGATGGTGCCGCGGACGCTGAGCCTGGACTTCGTGCGCGCGGTGGTGGAACCGCACTTGCGCGCGGCAGCGTCCGGTGAGGTCGACCTGGACGACCCCAGCGAGGACGTGGTGCCGGGTGACGCGTCGGCCTCGCTCTTCCCGGTCACGACCGACGTGGACGTCGAGCGGCTGTGGGCGGAGCTGACGCGGTACGCGGGCACCACGCCGTGGGTCGTGCCGGTGCCCGGCGAGCCCGGCTCGGTGCGGTTCGCCGCCGCCGTGGCCGAGCCGATGCGCCGCCTGATCCGGCCGCACGCCGTGCACGACCGCCTGCACGCGGACGCGGTGGCGTTCTTCGAGCGCAAGGCGGAGGCCGACCCCGGCCGGTGGGACCGCTGGACGCGGGAAGCGGTCTACCACCGGTTCCGGCTGGTGGGTCCGGACGCCGTCGACTACTGGCGCGAGGCCTTGGACCAGGTGGAGATCGGTGAGGCGCGACCGCGGGCGGCGCTGGCGGAGGAGGTGCTCGGTCCGGACTACGTCGACGCGGACGGTGACCCGCGGCCGTGGGACGGGCACACGCCGATCGTCACCCGGGCGACGGTGGTGGAGGCCCGCTACGAGCTGGCCGCCGCCCTCACGCAGCTGGCCATGGCGAGCGGTGCCGAGGCGGCGGACCAGCTGTGGAGCCGGGCGGAGGAGAACTTCGCCGCCGTGCTGCGCGATCAGGGCGCGGGTGTCGTGCCGGAGTGGCGGTTGGCGTACGTGCGTGCGGCGCTGGCGTTGAAGTCCGGTGACGCGGTCACTGCGGCGGCGGAGCTGAAGAAGGCGTTGCCGCAGGCATGGGGCACGAAGGACGACGTGCGGCTGCGCGCCCTGCTCGGTGACGTGCTGGTGCTCCTGGGCGACCGGGACGCCCCGGACGAGTACCGCCGTGCGGCGGAGGCGGCCGTCCGGGTCGGTGCGGCGCGGTGGGAGCCGCCGATCCGGTTGCGGATCGTGAAGGCGTACCGGCACTTCGGGCGGTTGGACGACGCGATCCGCGAGCTGACCCGCGCCCGGCGCGGCGAACCGCTGAACGCCGAGCAGCAGCGCCGGGCCGCCCTGCTGGCGGTGGACCTCGGTCTCACCGTGAACCGGTTGGAGTGGGCGGCCTACCACGCACGACGGGTCGCCGCGCACGACGACTGGCAGGGCTTGGCCGTGGGCGTGCAGGTCGAGCTGGCCGCACGCAGGCCGCGGCACGCCTTGGACCTGGCGCAGCGCGTCGCGCACGACAGCGCCGGAGCCGCGCTCGGCCCGGAGCTGACCGGGCTCGCCGAGGGCGTGGTGGCGCACTACGGGAAAGCCTTGCACGCGTTGGAGACCGCACGGTCGCGGTGGCACCGGGAAGGCGACCGCGCGGCCGTCGCCCGCTGCCACACGCACTCCGCGGTGCTGCTCCTGCGCGAGATCGGCAACCTGACGCTGGCCGAGCACCACCTGGGCGCGGCGGCCGACTCGGCGCCGCGGGGCAGCGACGCGTGGTGCCGCGCCGAGCTGGCCCGGGCGGAGCTGCTGGGGGTGACCGCACGGCCGCACGAGGCGTTGGACGCGGTCACCGCCGTGATCCACGAGCTGCACCGCCGGTCCCACCCGCCGGGCCTGGTGGCACGTGCGGCCGTGGAAGGGCTGGCGATCGACCTGCCCGAGGGGTTCGGGTGGTTGCTGGACGAGCTGGTCGCGTGCCTGCGCGAGATCACGCCCGCGTCCGCGCGCCTGGTCGTGCTGGACGAGCTGCGGCGCGTGCCCGATCCGCACGACGACGCCACGCGTGACGCGTGGCGGAGGCTCACGCCGCTGGTGCGGCTGGAGACGGACCGGCTGCGCGCAGTGGACCGGGGCCTGTTGAACCTGACCTCGGCGGAGGTCGACCGGCTGACCGGCGACCGGGACGCGGCGGTGCGGAAGCTGGCCGCGGCACGTCCGACCGGCGGGTCCTGGTTCCTGCTCCGGGAGTGGGCGCGGGCCGCGGACCGCTTGGGCCTGCCGACCGGGCGAGGTGACGTCGACGCGTTCCTCCGCGAGTTCGCCGACCACCCGATGCTCTGCGCGGCTTTCCTGGTGGAACGCGCGGAAGCGGGGGAGGGTGGGTGGCTGCGCCAGGCGGCTTCGCTGCTCGACGCGGCGGGCGAGCGGGAGACCCAGTGGCACGCGCGCCTGCACTACGCCCAGAGCGCGGTCGCGGAGGAGTCGTGCCAGGAGCCGGAGCTGATCCGCGCGGGTGCCGCGTTCACCGCGTTGGGCGACACCCTCCGGGCGCAGGTCGCGTCCCGGTTCTCCCGGGGGCGGATCAGCACGACGTTGCGGAGTTCGCGCGGACGCGTGCGGTTGACCGTGGACGACGGCGCCCTGGTCGTGCAGACGTCGGTGCCGCGTGACGTGGAGGAGACCGTCCGCCACGACAACGCCCTGGTCGACGCGATGCTGGGCGCGCGCTCGGGGGTGCTCGCCGAACGGCTGCGGGAGGACTGGCAGGCGACGTGCGCCGGTCTCGGGTCGCTGGTGCTGCCCGGTCCGGCGCTGCGCGCCCTGGGTTCGGCGGGACCGTTCGACCTCAGGTGGGACGTCGAGGACCGCAGGCTCGGCCCGGTGCCGTGGGAGTTGGCGCTGCGGCCGGACGTACGGCGGCTGCTCGCGCTCGACCCGGCGGTGGGCACGTGCTACCGGGCGGTCTCGCGGGAGGTCTCCTACCGCGACGAGATCAGGTTCGTCCAGGTCGGGCTCAACCAGGTGGTCGACGCGGGCCTCGCGGCCGATGGCGACCTCGGCCCGCACACCAGGGCGGCGTTGCTGAGGTACCAGCGGGAGCGGGGGCTCACCCCGGACGCCGACCTCGGCGGCAACCTGCTGGACCGGTTGCAGCGCGAGGTGACCCCGCCGGTCAAGCCGCTGGTGGTGCTGGCCCAGCCGAGCGGGTCGATGCAGATCAACTCCACCCGCGGTCACTTGAACTCGGGTGTGGACCTGGCGCGGCTGTACCGGGCGCACGGGTTCGACGTGGAGCCGGTCGAGAACCCCACGCTCGACCGGCTCACCGCCGCCGCGGCCCGTGCGGTCCACGGTGGACGGACACCGGCGGTGGTGCACCTGGCGTGCGGGCTGCGCGAGTCGGGTGGTGGCGTCGCGCTCACGTTCCTGGCCGGCGGGTGGGCGACGGAGGCGTTCACCGCCACGCCCACCGCCGAGGAGATCCCGGTGACGGCGCTCAACCGGGTGCTCGCCGCCGTGCCGCGGGACGCGTTCCGGCCGCTCGTCGTCCTGGACGTGAACCGGCCGTGGGGCGCGGAGGACGCGATCTCGTACCTGATGCTGCGCAACGCGTTCGCGGGTGACCTGTTCGCGCTCGGCCGTTGCGCCGGTGTGCTGGGCACCGGGCTGGCGGGCGCGGGTGGGTACGAGCTGTGCGACGCCCTGATCGGGTCGATCGCGGCCGGTCGCACGCTGGGCGAGGTGGCGGGCGTCCTGCGTGCGCCCGCACCGCACGCGACCGGGCTGGACGCCGTGCTGCCGTCCGCCGGTGTCGCCCTGCACACGCACCTGCCGTGGCTGCGGCTGGTGCCGCACCCCGGAGGTCGGCCATGAGCTCCGTGGACCGCAAGGTCGCCGAGCTGCGGCACAAGCTCGCCGGCATCGACGCGGACTTCGCCCGGTGGCGTGCCGAGACCGAACCGGGCCGGACGCTGCGCAAGCACCACACGCAGGTCGTGCGGCTCACCGAACGGCTCGGTGGCGTGGTCGACCGGATCGGCGCGGAGCTGGACGCGGTCGCGGCGGACGGTGCCGACGTGCTGCGGGAGTGCCGTCGCCTCCAGCTGCGGATGCTCGAAGTGCACCGGCTGTGGGACTTCTACCGCTCGAAGCTGAACCTGCGGTACGTGGAGTGGTACCGGCCGTTCCTCACCGCCGTGGACGAGTTCGCCTGGCTGTGCTACTCGCCCGCGGCGGCCGGGAGCGACCGGGAGGCGCCGCTGGTGCACCTGAGCGGCGAGTTCAGCCCGTTCACGCACCTGCGCGAGACGCCGTTCGTGGTGGAGGACGTGCCCGATGCCTTGGACACCACGGACTTCCTGGGCGTGGTGACGAAGCTGCCCATCCCGATCATCGGCCTGCCGTGGTACCAGCTCGTGCACCTGCCGGACGCGCCGGTGATCGCGCACGAGGTCGGCCACGCGGTGGAACGCGACTTCGGGCTGCTCGGCACGGTGCGCTCCCTGGCCCGGCCGGTGTTGAGGACGATGCCGGAAGCGCGACGTGACGCTTGGGACACGTGGCTGCCGGAGGTGTTCGCGGACCTGTACGGGGTGCTCGCGGCGGGGCCCGCGTTCGCGTCGGCGCTGGCCGATCTGCTGGTGGTGGGCGACACCCAGGCGGAGATCGCCGCCGACGCGCCGGTGCTGGTCCACCCGCACGCGGCCGTTCGGCTGGCGCTGACCGCCGAAGCGCTGGTGTCGACGGGTTTCCCCGCCGTTCGGCCGGCCTGCGGGCCGTTCGAGGACGACATCGCCCCGATGACGGCGGCCCTGCTGGACGGGCCGTACCCGGGGCTCGGCGACCACGCGCTGCGCGAGGTGGTCGCGTTCACCGCCGCGCAGCAGGCCAACGCCGTCACCGCCGCGGACGGGCTGGTGGACCACCAACGGCCGGAGACCAGCGACGTCCGCTGCCTGATCGCCGCCGCACGCCTCGCGTTCGACCGGCGGCCCGCCCTGTTCGCACCGCCGCCGCCCGGCGAGGTCAACGCCCAGGACCTGATCCTCGACAAGGTCGCGAAGGCCGTGGGGGACAGCTCCCGCGCCGCGCACGGCGAGGAGACGTCGGCGGTGGACGACCGGGCCGCCGGCGCGGAGCTCTACGACCTGATCGACAAGATGATTGTGAGAGGCCCACGATGACCACCACGACTGACCGACCGCAGGACCCCATGGCCGCCGTGGAACACCTCGCCCGGATGATCGCGGGCGACGACGAGCAGCGGTTCGTGCTGGTGTACCACGCTTTCGCCAACCAGGTCGACGGCTTCCTCAACAGCGACGGCGCCGACGGCTACCGGCTGGCCCGCTCGCTGCTGCGCCGCGGCGTCTCGCCCCTGACCCGCTCGGCGGTCGGCACGGAAGCGCCGGCCGACAGCATCTACCACGACCCGGTGTACCTGGCGAACATGCGTGCCGTGGTCGCCGATCGGGCCCGCATCATCGGCGGCGTGCCGACCTCGGACTTCCCGGACTGCGTCGCCATCGGCAGCGCCAACGCGTGGTGCTGCTCGGGCACGCTCGTCTCGCCGAACGTCGTCGTCACCGCCGGGCACTGCGTGGACGGCGGGTGCGGTGCGCGCGTGTTCTTCGGCAAGGACGTGGAGTTCCCGGAGGACGGCGAGGTGATCCGCGCCCGGACCGCGCTCGCCCACCCCGACTACCGCCCGCCCCGGCCGACCGGCGACATCGCCGTGCTGGTGCTCGAACGCCCCGCGTCGATCACACCGCGCCCGATCGCGACGCGCGAACAGCTCGTCGGCGCCGCGTTCGTGCGGCTGGCTGGCTACGGGAACACCGACGTGCACAGCAGCGGCGGCTACGGTCGGCGGCGCGTGGTCGACGTGCCGATCGCGAGCGACCACCCCCGGCACGGCGCCGACGCGGCCACCGAGTTCGTGGCCGGCGCGCCGTTCCTGGACCGGGACAGCTGCAACGGCGACAGCGGCGGTCCCGCCTACGTCCAGTCGGGCGGCCAGTGGTTCCTCGCCGGTGCGACGTCCCGTGCCACGGCGTCTTCGCTGCGCCCGTGCGGCGACGGCGGCATCTACACACGCGTGGCGTCGTACGAGAAGTGGCTGTGGACCGTGCCGGGTGCCCTCAAGCCGTAGCGTTCCCGGCCGACGTCGCCACGCGGTGTCGTGCACTATTGGGCATGCGCAGCTCACTGTTCAACCACGCCGAGCGGTCCGTCGAGCCGGGCAGCTTCCAACTGCAGAACGACCGCATGCTCAAGGTGGACCTCACCGGCAGCGGCGGGTTCTTCTTCGCGAAGCAGGGGTCGATGGTCGCCTACCAGGGTGATGTCGACTTCGCCTACGAGGGTGCGGGCGGCCTCGGCAAGCTGTTCAAGAAGGCCTTCACCGGTGAGGGCATGTCGCTGATGAAGGTCTCGGGCAGCGGGGACGTGTTCCTCGCCCAGGACGCCGACGAGGTGTTCGTGCTCCACCTGGAGAACGAAGGCGTCACCGTCAACGGCGGCAACGTGCTGGCGTTCGAGAGCACGTTGACGTGGGACATCAACCGCGTCGAGGGCGCGTCGATGCTCAGCGGCGGCCTGTTCAACACGACGTTCACCGGCACCGGGGCGCTCGCCGTGACCGCCTTCGGCACGCCGGTCGTGCTGAACGTGGACGTGCCGACGTTCGTCGACATGCAGTCGGCCGTCCTGTGGTCCACGTCGTTGAGTTCGTCGATCCGCAAGACCGCCAAGCTCGGCGCCGCCATCGGCCGCGGCTCCGGCGAGGCGTACCAGCTCGCGCTGTCCGGCCAGGGCATCGTCGTCGTGCAGGCCTCGGAAGGCCACCCGCCCACGCCCAAGCAGTGACCCCGGCCGTGCTCAGGTGATCGGCGGCGCCGGGCGGCGTCGGCGAAGGGAACACCCTCGACGGCCTCCGCACCAGGGGGAGGCCGTCGTGCGCTGGTGTCACACCGGGCGGCTGTCCGGCCGTTGCCGGCCCGCTGCCCGTGCCGCGAGGGTGGCCGTTGCCCTGGCTTCCTCGGCTGCCTCGTCGGCTTGGCCCATCGCGTGGGCTGCCGCGTGGGCGGCGGTTTGGGCGCGTTCGGCGGCTTCGGTGGCCCGTGCGGCGGCCTGTTCCGCCAAGTCGGCCTGTTCGCCGGCGCCCGCTGCCCTGGCGGCTTCGGCGGTCCGCCGTGCGATGTCGGCGGCGGTGAGGGCCTGGGCACCGGCGTGGAAGGCGTCGCCGACGACGTCCTCGGCCGCGTCGATCCGCGTCAGGTCGCCCAACGCAGCGGCGGCCTGGTCGCGCAGGGCCCGCAGGTGCGACTCGCCGAGCATGATCTCGATGCTGTCGCCGATCGCGAGGAACGCCTGGCTGTCCAGGCTGCCGCGCAGGTCGATCGGCACACCCTCGGTCAGTCGCAGGCCCACGTTCGTGACGATCTGCCCGTTTGCCCAGCTCATGACGCTTCCACCTGTCCGTTGTCGTTCATCGACACCCTTGTTTCCCTTCTCGGTTCGCCGGTCGCCAACTCGGCGACGTCCGACGTCGACACCATGAGCGACTGCCCGGTGTGGTCGACCAGCACGGGGAACGCGCAGGACTGCCAGCAGCCCTCGTAGGCGGTGACGGTGGCCAGTCGCCCGTCGCGCAGCCGTACCCGCGTGCCCGGCCGGGGTCGTTTGCCCGTGCCCCGGTCGTGCGTGGCCCACCACGACTCCGGGTCGCCCTCCACCCCGGAACGGGAGATCACGACGTCACCTCCGCTCCGAAAACACACGTACGGGTGGTTCTGCGGACGGTGATCGACATCGGACGGGGCGGCAGCACGGGCTGGGAAGCGCGTCGTGCGGCGGTAGAACCGCTGGTCGAACGGCTTTCGTGAAGGCACATGCCGCGTCCCTTCCGGAGGCGGAGCCAGGCCTGGGCGGTCTCTGTGCGTGTGAGAGCCTGTGGCCTGCGCAACATTTCGGGGGAGAGTTAAGCACGTACGTACGTTTTCACGCGCTGTCTGATCGGGTGAAGCTGGTGTTCATTCGGGTGTACGTGCGGTAGGCACGTACCAACAGCGCGTTGGATGACGATGGGGAGTGGCGTCTTGGCGAAGAACAGTGATGACAGCGCGATCAGCCAGCGGCGGCAGCTCGGCGCCGCGATGCGCAGCTTCCGCAAGGAGGCCGACATAGATCGCGACGCGGCGGCCGAGTTGATCGAGGTCACCGGGCCGACGTTGACGCGCAAGGAGTCCGGCCAGTTCAAGTTCAAGCGCCAGGAGGTCGAGACCCTGGCGGCGGCCTACGGCGTGGAGCACGAGGAGTTGGCCATGCTGATCGAGCTGGCCCGGGAGGCGCGTGCGAGCACCAAGCGCGGCGAGTTCCCCATGTTCGTGCCGGTCAAGAGTCGCGCCTACCTGGAGCTGGAACGCAACGACGCGGTCGAGATCATGGTGGTCACGCTCACCTTGATCCCTCCGTTCTTCCAGACCGAGGCCTACATGCGCGAGCTGTGGCTCCGCAATGGTGAGCTGCTGTCCGCCGCACGGATCGAGGAACTGGTCAAGCTGCGCCAAGCGAGGCAGCAGGTCGTCACCAAGCGGGACGCGCCGCTGATCCGCGCGGTGATCCACGAGTTCGCGTTGCGTCTGCCCGTAGGTGGCCCAGCCGTCATGAGGGAGCAGCTCCTGGCATTGGCTGCGGCGTGCGAGCTGCCCAACGTTGAGATCCAGGTCCAGCCGATCTCCTCCGGGGCGTTCCCCAGCATGGACTCGACGTTCTCGTTGCTCCGCTTCCCGGTCGGCGTGTCGGGTGACGTCGTACAAGTTTACGGCCACGCGGAGTCGTTCTACCGCGACCGCCAGAGCGCAACAGAGCCCTATAGGGTCGCATGGGACCGTCGTAGGGTGGCAGCGCTGGACTTGCAGGCCTCCAAGTCCCTGATACTGGATGCTGCGGCCTCGTTCGGGCCGGAAGTAGCCCCCTGACCCGACAACCCTGCGAGATGAGCGATGACCGAGCACCTGACGTGGCGCAAGAGCAGCTTCTCCACCGGCGACGGCAACGGCGGTGAGTGCGTCGAGCTGGCGCCGATGGCCGATGGCCGAGTAGCTATGCGGAACTCGACCTTGGGTGAGGAGAGCCCGGTCGTGGTGTACACGAAGGGTGAGCTTCGGGCGTTCTTGCTGGGTGCCAAGAACGGCGAGTTCGACGACCTGGTCTGACCTGTCACGAACGCCGGTGGCCCGACCGGCCACCGGCGCTCCGGCCGGTGTCGTCGTCGGCCGCCGAGGGTCAGACCAGGGGCCTGGCTTCGACCTCGACCCAGTCGGCGTGCTTGCCGGTCTCGTCGTCGCCGGACGAGATGCCCCTGATCCGCCGGTTCACCCAGGGGATGACGTGTTCGCGGTAGTAGCGGGTCTCGGCGCGCAGGCTGCGGCGGACCGCGGGGGCCGGGTCGACGGCGTGGGCCTCGGTGACGTGCCCGAGGGCCTTGAGGACGAGCGACGCGACGCGCTGGTGACCGGCGGCGTTGAGGTGGAGCCGGTCCGGTGACCAGTACTCGGCCCGGCGGACCTCGACGTCGTTGAACGCGTCCACGAACAGGATGTCGTGGCGGGCGGCCAGCTTCGCGATCGCGGCGGTGAGGACCTCGCCCCGGCGGTGGATCGTCCGGCCGAACGGCAGCCGTTGCGCCGGGTTCGCGCCGCTGAGCAGCACCAACCGCACCCCGGCCGACACGCAGCGCCGGACGGCCTGTTCGGTCAGTCGAACCAGCCGGGCCAGGTCGACGCCGGGCCGCATCATGTCGTTGCCGCCGCCGTTGAGCGTCAGCAGCGTCGGAGCGGGGGACAGGGCCAGCGCCGCGTCGAGCTGGGTGGTGGCGATGGGTTCGAGCAGCCGGCCGCGAACGGCGAGGTTGGCGTAGTGGACGGTCTCGCCGAGCGCCACGGCCATGCCCTCCGCCACCAGGTCGGCCCAACCACGGGGCGTGCCGTCTGGGCGCTCGTCGCCGACCCCTTCGGTGAAGCTGTCGCCGATGGCCACGTATCGCACTTGCGGTGCCTCCCCTGCCGAAACGTCGACAACCAGCATAGGAGGTGTTCGGGGCGACCCCGGTCGAGCCTGAGGTGACTCAGCACACCTGCTTGGCGGTGAGCACCCGGTGGATCGCCTCATCCACCCGCGCCCCGGGCAGCACGCCCGACGCCACCGCGCCTTCGAGGTGGTCCAGCACCTCCGTGATGCGGCCTCCCGACGACCACAGCGCGATGTCGGCGCCCGCCGCGAGGGCCTGCGTGACGGCCTCGGGCAGGCCGACCCGGTCGGTGATGGCACGCATCGCGCCCAGGTCGTCGGTCATCGCGGGACCGGTGAAGCCGAACTCGCCGCGCAGCAGCGCGTACGCCTCCGGGCTGAGGGTGGCGGGCACGCCGCCGGTCAGGCCCGGCACCTCGATGTGGCCCAGCATCACCACCACGTCGCCGAACCGGGGCAGGTGCCGGTAGGGCACGAGGTCCGTGCCGCGCAGGGCGTCGAGCGGGGGAGAGGTGACCGCGCCGAGGTGCGAGTCGCCGGTCGTGTTGCCGTGGCCGGGGAAGTGCTTGACCACCGGGGTGACGCCCGCGTTGTGCAGGCCCTCGGCGAACGCGAGCGCGTAGCCGAGAGCGGTGTTCGGGTCGGCGCTGAACGAGCGGTCGCCGATGACCGTGCGGTCGGGTTGGCCGCTGGTGTCCAGCACCGGGGCCAGGTCGGTGGTCACGCCGCGTTCACGCAGCGCGAGCCCTCGGTCCTGGGCCACCGCGCGCACCTCGTCCGGCGACAGGTCGGCCGCCATCCGCCGGGCGCTGGGCAGCGAGCCGTCGAGCGCTTCGATCCGCTGGACCCGCCCGCCCTCGTCGTCCACGGCGACGGTCAGCGGCAGGGTGGACGCGGCGTGCACGGGGGCCAGCGCACCGGCGCTGAGCAGGCCGACGTCGTCGCCGCCGATGAAGATCCCGCCCACCTGCTCGCGCTGCACCACGGCGAGGGCGTCGGCGGGGCCGCGCGGGTCGACGCCGACCATGACCAACTGCGCGAGCCGGGCCCGCAGCGGCAGCGCGGCGATCTTCTCCGCGCACGGGTCCACCGGAGGAGGCGGCGGCTGCTCGACGGACGTGGTCGTGGACGTGGAGGACGGTGGCGCGGCCGACGAGGTGGACGGCAGGGCGGCCGTGCGGGTCGTCCGGTCGTTGCGCACGGAGGTCACCACGGCCAGTGACGCGGCGACCAACGCGCCGAGTGCCACGAACAGCAGCAGCGTGGACGTGCCTGCCCTCCGGGTGCGCTTCACCGGCGGCCCCGGCCGGCTCGGTGCGTTACCGCGTGGAGGCCACATTCACATTCCGCG
This sequence comes from Saccharothrix carnea, assembly GCF_003014735.1. Lineage (GTDB taxonomy): Bacteria > Actinomycetota > Actinomycetes > Mycobacteriales > Pseudonocardiaceae > Actinosynnema > Actinosynnema carneum. The sequence goes on from NZ_PYAX01000002.1 coordinate 235,398, forward strand.
TCACGGGTCATCACCGCCATGATATCGGTCGGGGCGGGTAGCGCCGGAACGGCCGCGTTTTGCCGGGTGCCGGAGATCACGCATTTCCTGGTGATGTTGAAAGGTGAATATTCATCCGGGTCGCGCCGCCGGCGTGACCATTGTCGCTCACCCGCCGCCGATCAAGTGCGCCACCAGCGCCGTTTCCGGTGCGGTACCAGGGCGGTCGCCGCGTGCCGGGTGTCCGGGTGGTCGGCGCCCAGGCGTGCCGCGCGTTCGGCGACCACGCGGTGGCACAGCGCGTCGGCCTCGGCGTCACGTCCGGCCGGCGCCAGGGCACGGGCGAAGCACAGCGCCAGCTCGTCCTCGCGGATGGTCGGCGGGTCGGTCAGGGCTTTGCGGCTGATCAGGTCGAACGCCTCCGCGAGCCTGCGGTCGGGCGGGTCGTCGGCGGCGAGCTGGGCTTCGGCCTGGATCCGGGCCAGGGACCAGTCGCCGTTGCGGGCGGACCGGGCCCAGCCGGTGGTGTCGCCGTGTTCGAGGAGGTCGATGACGCCCTGGCCTTCGGGCCTGCGGCAGAGGTAGCCGGCGCGGAACGCCAGCCACCGGGGCCGGTCCATCGTCGGCAACCGCGTCGAGATGTCGGCGGCGCACTGCGCGTCGGTCGGGCGGGGGATGAGCAGGATCGCGTGCTCGTCGTCGACGCGGGTGGCGTCGTCCAGCGTGGTGCCGACGAAATCGCGCGCGTCGCCGTTGAGCACCGCTTCCGCGTGCGATCGGCCGAACGTCTTCCCGATTCCGCAGGTCAGGAGGAGGTCGTCCCACTCGGCCTCGGATCGGCCGAGGTTCTCGACGCCGAAGTAGGCGTCGGGTGCCGGGCCGTGCCACAGGTGGTGGAACTCGGCGTAGTCGATTCGGGTGTCGCGGGCCCGGTAGACCTTCGCGGGTGAGGTGGCGGTCACCGCGCGAATGGCGTCGGGCGAGCCGATGACCAGCGGGAAGTTCTCCGGGAACCGGAGGAACAGCGGCCGTTGCGCGGGTAATCGGCGGGCGCGTCGGTCGGGTGGGACGACCGTGCCGTGCTCGTCCACCGTGAGGAAATCCTCGCGTTGGGCGCGGAACAGGTCGTCCAGGCGGACGCAGGCGACCCGGGGGCCGAGCGAGTGGGCCAGGTGCACCGGCTCGGACCACCGCGCCCGGTCCACGTCCGGGGCCCGGTCGCGCAGTTCGCGCCAGTCGACCGGACCGGACAGCAGGACCATTCCGTCCCGGCCGGTCAGCAGTTCCACCATCAGGCGGAACACCTCGAACGGCGGCACCTGCCCGGTGCGCGGGGTGAACTCGGTGAACGAGATGGTTCTCCCGGGCAGCATCAGGTCCCGTTGCCGCAAGGAGAAACCGGAATCGCTCATTCACGCATGCTAGCGGGTGTGATTCGAGCCACGATGGGCGCGCGAATTTGCGCGAATATTTCGTTGCCCGGTAACCGCTCCACGTCCTCGACGCCCAACGCCGCGAACGAGCACGCATCCGCGGCGAACGCCCCCAACGCTGGGCCGACCGCGCGCAGCCTGACCGAGCCGGCGAACCCATGTGGTCACCAGAGGACACTCACCCGACGCCTCGCGCTGAGCGGCTGGGCCGGCATCGCCGAGCCAAACCCCTGCGGCACCGCCCTGACCGCCACCTGACCGTGCAGGCCCCGACCGGCAGCATCCGACGTACCCGCGGAATGAGCCGAGTGGGCTATCGCACCCGCGCTCCGACACGCACACCACAACAAAGATCGACATCGGCAAGCCGGAATCATTTCGTCAAGATCATGGAAGATCGAGGTCGGCGCGTTACAAACTTTGACGGGAACCACCCGAAATGATGATACTTCTTGAGGCAATCTGTCACGCCACGTTAGCGTCGGATACTGCACGTTGATGGCATTCGCCATTCGGCCGACCGATGCAGAGGGTTCAACTATGGTGCAGGAAGCCAGGGTCGACGTCAAGACCACCGCCCCGGAGAACGTCCAGGAACTGTCCAATGCGGATCTGGCCGCGATCGCCGGATCGGTAACGCCGGGACCGTGGTTCGCGACCGAGTTCAGGACCGGCGAGACGCGGAGGGAGGCCGACGATACCTGGGAACTGCTCAGTACCACGCCGAAGGCCCCTGGCGGCACCGCAGCCGTGTACTACGCCGATGGTCACTCCCGACTGACCCGGCCGATGATTTTCGCGGACGGTTTCAACTATGGCCCCAGCGATCTTCCCGGCCTTTTCGAACATCTCAACTCGCCCTACAACGCCGATGGGGGGCGTTTCCTCAGTCAGGTTCTGGCCGCCGGCATCGACGTCGTGCTGCTCGGTTTCGACCAACGTCACGCCGACATCCGGACCAACGCGGGCGTGGCGATCAACTGCATTCGACGGGCGATCGCGCAATGTGACGACGATGATGTCTCGCTGATCGTGGGTGGCGTCAGCATGGGCGGGATGGTGACCCGCTACGCGCTCGCCTCGATGGAGGCCGACGAGGAGAACCATCACACCGGCACCTACCTGTCCTACGACACCCCGCACAACGGTGCCTGGATTCCCCTGATCCTCCAGCAACTCGCCTACTTCTTCGAGGAACTGCCCGTCGGCGATCCCGACGCGCCGACGCAGGCGGCACTGATCCGCAGCGCCGCCGCGCAGCAGTTGCTGTGGTCCTGGGTGCCGAACGCCCTGTACTCCGGTCCGACCGCCACCGCGAGCACGATGCGCACCGAGTTCCTCGACGATCTGCGCAAGATCGGCTGGTTCCCGAAGCGGCCGCGCACGCTGGGTGTTGCCAACGGCGCCGGCGACGGCATCGGCCGAGACCTGCCGCCCGGCACGATCGCGTTCGACTGGAAGGCGGGCGTGCTCGCCAGCGCGACCGCGCGGTTCCAACCGGACAACGGCGCGGAGCAGGCGATCGGCGGGATGAACTTCGGGACCAGGATCCGCCGCCCGTTCACCAGCGCCGTGCCCGCTCTGGACGGGGCACCCGGGGGGATCCTGGAATCCTTCGGCCTGGTCGCCGACAAGCTGAACATCACGATCGGCGAGGAATACCGCAGCAGTTGCTTCGTCCCCGTCGTGAGCGCGCTGGCACTGGACTTCGACCCGGTGAAATGGGACATCGACCCGTACGTGCCGCTCGAGGAGGTGAGGGCGGAGCAAAGCCGGCTCGACGAGTTCCAGTGGGACAACGGCAACACCCCGCACGGTGTGATCACCGAACCGCTGGCCCGCTGGATCCTGTCGCGCATCACCGTCTGACCCGAACCGGCCTTGGGTCGGCACATCGGCGGAGATTCGCCGATGCGCCGGCCCTGGGCTGCCGCATCCCGAGAAGCCGCCTTGTGTCCACTGCGGACTTCGGGGAAGGCGGCGTCACCGTCGAGCATGGGATCACCACGAACCGGCGTCGGGGATCTTGTCCGGCGTGTCCCCAGCCCGGTGCACGCATGTGGTCAACGCACTAGGTCAGGAACATGGAGCCCGCGAAGGCCCGCACCATGGCCACCGGGTCCCGATCAGCCCGCGACAGGGCGCCGGTGTTCCACAGCGTCGCGAAGCCGTGCACCAGGGACCACGCCGCGACCGACGCCAGTTCCGGGTCGGGTCGGTCGGCGACGCCGCCCGCCAGCGCCGCCCCGGCCCGGTCCCGCGCCTCGACCAGCGCCGGGTCGTCGGCGTGGTACAGGTCGGGTCGGAACATCACCTCGAAGTGCGCCCGGTGCTCGACCGCGAAGCGCACGTACGCCGCACCCAACTCGATGATGTCGCCGCCCGCGGCCACGGTCGCGTCCAGTGCGTCGGCCAGGAGCGTGAAGCCCTCGGCGGCGAGCGCGGTGAGCAGGCCGGCCTTGTCCTTGAAGTGGTGCACCGGCCCGGCGTGCGAGACCCCCACGCGTCGAGCCAGGTCGCGCAGGCCGACGCCGGCGGGGCCGTGCTCGGTGATCGCCTCGACGGCCGCGTCCAGGACGGCGCGGCGCAGGTCGCCGTGGTGGTAGGGGCGTTCCGTGGTCACCCCGGCAGCCTACCCGCGATCTAGTCATTGACAAGTTGGCTGGCCGGACGCAATCTTGTCAGCGTCAAGTTCGCGCTTCCGAAGGAGTCACGTGGCACCGCTCGTCATCCTGGTCGTCGTCACGCTCGCCCTGGTCGGCTTGCGGGCCGCCGGTGTCACCCGCCTCCCGGCCTGGCCGTTCGCGGTGCAGGGCGGTGTCGCGGCGATGTTCGTCGCGACGGGCCTCGCGCACTTCATCGGCATGCGGGAGGAGCTGATCGCGATGGTGCCGCCCGCCATCCCCGCGCCGGGGCTCGTGGTCACGGTGACCGGTGTGCTGGAACTGCTGGGCGCGGTGGGCGTGCTGTGGCGCCGGACCGCGCTGTGGGCGGCGGCCGGGCTCACCCTGATGCTGATCGGCATGTTCCCGGCCAACGTCTACGCCGCCCAACAGGGCATCTCGCCGTCGTTCGGTGACGCCCTGCTGCCGCGCACGCTCATGCAGATCGTCTTCCTCGCGGCCACGGTGACCGTCGTGGTGCACTACGCGCGTCGAGTCGAGGTCCGGTCCGGACACTAGTGTTCGGATCATGGCGAGAGGACGCGTCACCCGCGAGGACTGGACGATGGCGGCGCTGCGCGCGCTGGCCCGCGGCGGTGTGGCGGCGGTGGCCGTCGACGCGCTGGCCGGTGAGCTGGACATCACCCGCGGCAGCTTCTACTGGCACTTCAAGGACCGCGAAGCGCTGCTCGTGGCCGCCGTCGAGCTGTGGGAGCAGCGGACGACGGCCGATCTCATCGCCCGGCTCTCGTCGGTGGCCGACCCGGAGGAGAGGCTGCGCGAAGCACTTCGCACGGCACTGGGCGCGGAGGTCATCGCGGGACTGGAGCCCGCCCTGGTGGCGAACGCCGACCACCCCGTGATCGCACCGGTCCTGACCCGGGTGATCGAGCGGCGCATCGCCTACATCGCCGAGCTGTACGGCGAACTCGGCCTGACGCCCGCGGTGGCCCGGCGGCAGGCGGCCCTCGTCTACGCGGCCTACCTCGGGTGGTCGGAACTGCGGCGCGTCGCCGCCGCGGTGGTGCCCGAGGTGGCGGCCGAGGGTCCGCGCGGGCGGGCGGGGTTGAAGCACCTGATCGACCAGCTGGCCGTCGTCCGCTAGGCGTGTGCCCGGTCACTCTCGTTGACATACATGACTGTATGGATCAAACATACAGTCATGTATGGAACGGGGAGGGGGACCGATGGTGGGTCGGGCGTTGAGGGTGTTCCGGATCGGCGCGTGGGCGTGGGTCGTCACGGGTGTGGGCCACCTGGCCATCGCGGCGGCGCTGGCGTTGCGCCCGCGGGAACCGGCGGCGGCCCGTGCGCTGGCGGCGATGAGGGAGTACGGCATGGAGATCGCCGGTGTCCGGCGCAGCCTGCTCGACCTCGACCGGGGCATGTCGCTCGTCATGGCCGCGGCGCTGATCTTCGGCGGGCTGGTGTGCCTGCTCGTCGCACGGTCGGCGCCGGACCTGGTCACGCGGTCGCGCTCGTTGAGCGGTCTGTGCCTGGCCGCGTCGCTGGTGGTGCTCGGCCTGTCGCTGTGGCTGCTGCCCGCACCGCCCGTCGCCCTGTTCACGGTCGCCGGCGTGGCGTTCGGCTGGGCCCTCGCGACCGCCCGACCGGAAGTTTCCGCCCAGCCCGCCTGATCACCCGATCGCGTCGCGCCACCGTGCTATACCTGAAGTGCCGCAAGGGAAACAGCCCTGGCTGAGCGCGGGAGGCACGCATGGTCGCGCACGTCGTCGTCATCGGTGCGGGTGTCTACGGCGCGGCGGTGGCCGCCTCGGTGACGCGCAGGGGCGCGCGGGCCACCGTGGTGGACGCGGGCGCACCCGGCGGCGGCACGTCCGGCGCGACGTTCTCGTGGACGAACTCCTGCGGCAAGCAACCGCGGTCCTACCACGACTTGAACGTCTCCGGCATGGAGGCCCACCGGCGGCTGGCGGCCGACGTGCCGCACAGCGACTGGTACCACGAGACCGGCAACCTGGAGTGGGCCGCCACCGACGACGAGCACGAGGTGCTGCGCGAGAAGGTCGCCGGCGTGCTCGACTACGGGTACGAGGCACGGTGGCTCGGGCGGGCGGAGGTGCTGGACCTCGAACCCGACCTGGACCCGGCCGCGTTGCCGGACGACGGGATCGCCTACTTCCCCCGCGAGGGCTGGGTCGAACCGACCCGCCTGATCGGCCACCTGCTGTCGAGGGCGGGCGCCGAGGTCGTCCGCGGTGACGCGGTGACCGGCCTGGACGTGACCGGTGGCGAGGTGCGCGCGGTCCGGCTCGCTTCGGGGCGGCGGATCGGGGCCGACGCGGTGGTCGACTGCGCGGGGCCGCACGCCGGTCGGATCGCCGAACTCGCCGGGCTGGCGTTGCCGATGCGCAACACCCGCGGCGTGCTCGTCTACACCTCGCCGGTCGCGGTGGCGGCGGCCCGGGTCGTGCACGCCCCGCACGTCCACGTCCGCCCGGACGGCGGGGGACGGTTGCTGCTGCACACACCGGACGTGGACGGCGCGGTCCGGGACGACGGCGTGGACGGCTCGACCGTGGACGAGGTGGTCGCAGCGGGCCGCGCGCTCTACCCGGGCCTGCGTGACGCGACGGTGGAGAGCGTCCGGGTGGGTGAGCGGCCCGTTCCCGACGACGGCCTGCCGGTGCTGGGCCGGGTGGCCGGGCTGCCCAACTTCCACTTCGCCGTCTCGCACAGCGGCGCGACGCTGTGCCTGCACGCCGGTGACCTGGTCGCGGCCGAGGCGCTGGGCGAGGATCAGGCTGACGCGCTGGGCCCGTACCGGTTCGAGCGGTTCGCGACCGTCCGCTGAGGACAGCGGCGGACGGGGTCAGACCGAGTCGATGTAGCCCCGCTCGACGATCCGCCGGGCGGACGCGGCGTAACCGCTCGGGTCGTCCGGCGCCAACGTGCCCAGGCCGTCGACGTACCGGTTGAACATGCAGAACGCCGCCGCGATCAGCACGGTGTCGTGGATCTCGACGTCGGTGGCGCCCTGCGCCCGTGCCGCCGCCACCAGCTCGGTGGTGACCTTGCGGCCCGACTCCTGCACGGCGCCCGCGATCCGCAGCAGCGCCCGCAGCTTCTCCGACACCGGCGCGGTGTCCAGGTCCGCGCGCACCTGCTGCACCAAGGTCATGCCCTCGTCCAGCTGCGCGGCGGCGAACGCCGAGTGCGAGTCGCGGCAGAACCGGCACTCGTTCAGGCCGGACACGTAGGCCGCGATCAGCTCGCGTTCGCCCGCGGGCAGCGAGTTGGGTGCGCGCAGGAGGGCTTCGGCCAGGGCGTTGAGCGGTTCGGCCGTCTCGGGGCGGAACCGCATGAGGCCGCTGATGCCGGGGAGCTTGGTCTCGTCCAGACCGAGGTCGATGTGCGCCATGGCGTCACGCTAGCCGTTCACCGACCACTCGGGGGGTGGTCGGTGAACGGCCGCACTGCGTGTTCCCGCAGTAGTCGGCCCGGGCCCGCCGCCATGGGTGCGACGGGACCCGGGCGCGGTGGCGTTACTTGGCGTGGCCGCGCAGCGCGAGCAGCACGGCACCCATGGGCAGGCCGTAGCCGACCACGTGGCCGAACAGACTGACCCACTGGCCGTCCGCGACCACGAACACCATCTCGCTCATCATCGGGTCGGCGGTCACGCTCAACCACAGCGGCATGATGACCAGGGCGCCGAGCACCCACAGGACCGCGCCGTAGAGCATGCTCGCGATGTAGACGGGCGGGATCACGGCCAGGTTGCGGGTCAGGTAGCCGAAGATGGCGCCGGCGATCGCGGAGATCACCATGTGGACGAGGAAGCCGACGAAGGCGTTGTCGACACCGATCAGCATGCCGACCATGGACAGGGAGCCCATCCCGGCCATCAACAGCCCGAACACGAGGCCGCCGGCGAGTCCGGCCAACGCCCCGTTCCGGATGGGGGACTCCGACCTCGTGGTCGTCGGGACAGCGATTGTCGCGGACACGATCAGCTCCTTCTTCTCAGTTGTAGGGCATGGTCGGGAACCAGCCGATCCCGAAGATCGACGGGACGCGGACGTCCCAGTACACGAGCAGGAAAACGCCGAGCGAGATGAGCAGCGCCGCGCTCACCACGGTCGAGCGGCGGCCGTTGGAGCTGAACCACCGCAGGAACCGGCCCTTGGTGCCGAGGGCCAGTGCCGCGAACACGACGACGACGAACAGGACGTTGCCGACTGACTGGAGCACGAACGTGCCCGCGCCGAACAGCGGGTTGCCCGAGTCGACGGCGGAGCGGAACAGCTTGATGAACATCGGGTAGGGCCGACCGATCAGGAACGCGCCGACCAGCGCCCCGAGCACCACCACGCGGGCCACCGGCCGGTTGCGGAACACGTCGGGCAGCACGCCCAGGGCGGCGAGCCCGAGGTAGGTCATGGCCAGGCCGACAGCGCCGAACACGATCGCCGACTGCACCAGCCGCACCGGCATCGTGCCGACCATCGCGCTCGACAGCTGCGGCAGGCTGGGCCCGATCAGCACGCCGACCGCGCCGTAGAGCGCCGACACGCCGACCATGCCCGCGGTGAAGAAACCCAACGGGCGCAGCAGGGAGCGCAGCGTGCCCTGGGCGGTCCCGCCGGCTTCGCTCATCGGTCCGATCGACGCCGCCATGGCGATGTTGCACGCGGTGAACGTGCCCGCGAGACCGGACACGAACGCGAACACCAAGCCGGCGGCGGTGCCCGCGATCGAGGCGGTCGCGGCTTCCTCGCCGAGCAGGGCGTTGGCCACGTTCGCGCCGATCACGTGGTCGACGAACTCGTAGGACCACAGCACGGACAGCAGCACGCCCGCGATCACGCTGCCGACGATCAGCCGTCCTGGTCTGGTGGTGCGGTCGGTCCCGATGACGGGCCGGGGGTGGGCCATGGGCGTTCACCTCGCTGCCGGTGCGGTGCGGATTTCGGTCGACTCAATGTCCTGGGTGGTGTGCCACCCGGACAACTTCCAGGCTGCTGTCCTGCCCGACCGTCCGCGAACACGATGACGGCCCGTGCGACCGGACGGGTCGCACGGGCCGTCGTCATGCGGGCCGTGGGTCAACCAGCGGCGGTCCCCGGTGGGGTACCGCTCAGCGCGCGCACCGGAGGGCGTCGAGGACGGCGGTGTACGCGGGCTTCTCGGCGCCGCTGTGGTCGAACAGCAGCGGTGTGGCCGAGGCGCGCCACGAGTCGCTGTCCCGGACACCCCACACCGTGATGCCGGTGCACCGGCTCACCGCCAGGCAGGCCGTCACGGCACGCCGGTAGTTCTCCGCCTGCGCGGCGCCAGAACCCTCGATGTCCAGCTCGGTGAGCTGCACGTCCACGCCGAGGTCGGCGAAGTCGCGCAGCGTGGTGGCGAAGTCGGCGGGCACCGGGTGGTTGGCGGTGAAGTGCGATTGGAGGCCGACGCAGTCGATCGGCACGCCGCGGGCCTTGAAGTCGCGCACCATCCGGTACACCGCCTGCGTCTTGGCGTGTGCCCGGTTCTCGATGTTGTAGTCGTTGTAGCAGAGCTTCGCGGTGGGGTCGGCCGCCCGTGCCGCGTGGAACGCCGCCTCGATCCAGTCGTCGCCGGTGCGCTGGAAGTTGGAGTCGCGCCGCGCGCCGGTCGTGCCGTCGGCGAACGCCTCGTTGACCACGTCCCAGGCGTAGACCTTGCCGCGGTAGTAGGCCGTCACCTGCGTGACGTGGTTGAGCATCGCCGCGCGCAGGGCCGTGCCCCGGAGGCCGGCCAGCCAGGACGGTTGCCCGGCGTGCCAGAGCAGCGTGTGCCCGCGCACCCGCTTGCCTTGCTGCAGGGCGTGGTCGACGATCCGGTCGGCGGGGGCGAAGTTGAACCGGTTCTGCTGCGGTTCGGTGGCGTCGAGCTTCATCTCGTTCTCGGGCGTGACCACGCCGAACTCGCGGTTCAGGATGCCCACGTACGTCTGGTCGGTCAGCTTGTACCCCTGGACGCCGACGCCGAAGTACCGGCCGGTGCGCTCGGCGGCCGTGGCGAGGGTGGTGGCGGTGGAGGCGGTGGCCGGTTCGACCGCGAACACGCCCGCCACGACCACGGACACGACGACCAAGGACTTGGACAGGAGTTCTCGCACTTCGACGGTCCCTTCCCGACGCGGTGGCGATCCACCATGGTTGGACGCCACCGCGTCGGGCAAGGCTTATCGAACGTTTTCGAAACCCTTGCGGCCGTAGGTGAGGCGGCGCAGCAGCCATTCGGCCGGTCCCTGCCGGTCCGCGCGGCGCAGCGCGTCGGCGAGGGCGACGGTGGCCAGCCACGTGACGACCGCGATGCCGGACGCCGCCGCCGTGCCCGGCTCGGTGCCGAGCCCGCCCATGGCCGACCAGCAGCAACCCGGCCAGCCCGTAGGCGCCGAGGATGTCGCCGAAGAACAGCAGCAGCGCGTGGCCGAACCCGAACGCCAGCAACCACCGGCTTACCCGGAGCTGGCCGAAGCCCTCTACCGCGACGTCTTCGACCCGCGGGGCGGCACGTTCACCAGCACGGTCCTGCGCCACTACGCCGCCAACGGGCGCGTCGACCCCCGCCGGCTGACCCCGATCACCACCCAGATCGGCGAGGCGATGGTCTTCAAGCTGCTGATCGACCTGGGCCGCGCACCGACCCCGGACGAGCCGGCCGCGATCGTGGACGAGGTCATCCTCCCGGCAGTCGGCTTCCCGCTGCCCTGACCGCGCCCTATCGGGCGCCGCGGCGCAGGGCGAGTTCGGCGAGCACGGTGGCGCCGTCGGCCAGCAGCGCGTCGTCGAACCGGGCGAGCGGGGAGTGGTTGTCGGCGGTGCCGTCGCCCGCGCCGAACGGGATGAACGCGCCGGGGACCTCCCGCAGCACCCGGGAGAAGTCCTCGCCGCCCGGCATCGGGTTCACCAGGGGCTGGAAGCGGCCGTCGAAGACGTCGGTGATCGTCTCGGCGACGAACGCGACTTCCCGCGCGTCGTTGACGGTCATCGGGTAGCCGTCGCGGAACTCCACGTCGGCGCGCAGGCCGTGCGCCCGGGCGATGGACCGGGCCAGCGTGACGGCCGCGTCGCTGATCCTGGCCTTGGCCGGTGCGGAGAACGTGCGCACGGTCGCCTCGAACCGGGCGGTGTCGGGGATGACGTTGCGCTTGGTCCCGGCGTGGAACGACCCGACCGTCACCACGACCGGGTCGAAGATGTCGGACTGGCGGGTGACCAGGGTCTGCAGCGCGGTGACGATCTCGCACGCCACCGGGATCGGGTCCTGCGCGCGGTGCGGTCGGGCGCCGTGCCCGCCGGCGCCGACGACGGTCACCTCCAGCTCGTCGGATGCCGCCATCGTGGTGCCGGGGCGGGCCGAGAACACGCCGTGCGGCACGCCCGCGCCGAACACGTGCAACGCGTAGGCGGCCTCCGGCCTCCGGCCCGCCGCGTCCAGCACGCCCTCGGCGATCATCGCCGCCGCCCCGTCCCACCCCTCCTCTCCGGGCTGGAACATGAAGACCACGTCACCGGCCAGTTCGGCGCGCCGGGCGGCGAGCAGGTGCGCGGCGCCGACCAGCATCGCGGTGTGCATGTCGTGGCCGCACGCGTGCATCGCGCCGTCCACACGGGACGCGTAGTCCAGCCCGGTGCGCTCCTGGACGGGCAACGCGTCCATGTCCGCGCGCAGCAACACCACCGGTCCCGGCCGCGCGCCGCGCAGCACGCCGGTCACCGACGTCAACGCCGTGCCCAGCGACAGTTCGAGTGGCAGCCCGTCCAGCGCCACGAGGACCTTCTCCCGGGTGCGCGGTAAGTCCAGCCCGATCTCGGGGTCGGCGTGCAGCTCCCGCCGCAGGCGCACCAGGTCGTCCTGCAGGGCGGTCGCGTCGTCGTGCAGTGGCATGAGGACTCTCCTCCGGGTCCGGGGGTACTTGCCGAGAGTCACCGCGGCTGCCACTCTCGGTCTCCGAATTGCCAAGATCGCTCATGGGGGGAGTGCTTTGGCGCAGGATTCGTTCACACCCGACGAGACCGACCTGAGGCTCGTCCACGCCCTGCAAGCCGCGCCGCGGGCGACGTGGCACGAGGTCGGGCGCTCGCTCGGCGTCGACCCGGTCACCGCGGCACGGCGGTGGCAAGGGCTCGCCGACGCCGGCTTCGCGCGCGTCACCGCCTACCCCGAGGTGCGGCTGTGGGCCAAGGAGCACTGCAACGCGTTCATCGAGATCGACCTCGAGCCGACCGCGCGCCCGCACGCGGTCGAAGTGCTGTCGCGCCTACCGCAGGTCGTCTCGATCTCGGTCATCAGCAGCGGGCGTGACCTGTTCCTCACCGTGCTGACCCCGGACCTCACCACCCTGTCGCACGTCGTGCTGCACCAGTTGCACGCACTGCCGGGCCTGCGCCGGACGCGCACGCACACCGTCACCACGGTCTACGGCGAGGGCAACCGGTGGCGGCTCGGCGCGCTCGAACCCCGACAGCTCCCGGCGGGCCGTTCGACGGGCGGCGGCGCGGTCTGGAAGCCGCACCACCGCGAGGTGCTGGGCGCGCTGGACGACGGGCGCAGACCCGCCGCCGAGATCGCGGCCCGCACGGGACGGAGCGCGTCCACCGTGCGCCGGTGGCTCAACGAGATGGTCGACGGCCGGTTGCTGTCGCTGCGCTGCGAGGTCGCGCAGCCGATCACCGGCCGGCCGATCGCGGCGACGTTCTGGGCCAGGGTGCCGCCGGACGAACTGGACCGGACCGGGACGGCGTTGACCGAACTGCCGGAGGTCCGGCTGTGCGCGGCCGTCACCGGGGCGGACAACCTGGTGATGACGCTGTGGCTGCGCTCGCTGGGCGACATCCAGCGCTTCGAAGCCGAACTCGCCCGGCGGCTGCCCGCACTCGCCCTCACCGACCGGGCCGTGACGTTGCGCGCGGTGAAGCGGATGGGGTGCCTGCTCGACGACGCGGGCCGGATCACCGACGTGGTGCCCGTCGACCCGTGGGCCGGTCCGTGACGTGTGAAAGGCTCAAGGTCATGCGCGTACTGTTCGCCGGTCTCGCCTCGGTGGGCCACACCTACCCGATGGTCCCGCTCGCGATCGCCGCCCGGGAAGCCGGGCACGAGGTGCACTTCGGGGTCGGTGAAGAGGTGCACCGGCCGTTGGCGGCGAACGGGTTGCGGCCGTTCCGCCCGGCGGACGCGTTCTACGAGCTGTACGCCGAGGACCTGGCGCCGGAACTGGCACGCCTGAAGCCCGACCTCGTGGTGCACGGGTGGGGTGTGCCGGGTGCCGCGACCGCCGCGCGGCAGGCCGGGATCCCGGGTCTCTGGCACGGGTTCGGCCGGCTGTTCCCGGACGGGATCGGCCTGGAGATGCCCACCAAGAGCGGACGGCCGCACCTGGACATCTGCCCGCCGTCGTTGCAGGACCCGGATTTCCTGGCGAACGAGGACCGGGTCGCGCTGCGTCCCGTGGCGTTCGGTGAGCCGGGGGAGCTGCCCGCGCGCGACGGTCGGCCACTGGTCTACCTCACGCTCGGCACCGCGTTCGGCACCCCCGAACTGCTGGCCACGGCCATCAAAGGCCTGGCCGAACTGGGCGCCCGGGTGGTCGTGGCCACCGGCCGGGTGCGCCCGGAGCAGCTCGGCGCCGTGCCGGACAACGTCACCGTGCGCGCGTGGGTGCCGCAGGCGGACCTGCTGCCGCACGTGGACGTGGTCGTGCACCACGGCGGCAGCGGCACCACGCTCGGCGCGCTCGCGGTCGGCTCACCGCAGCTGGTCCTGCCCCAGGGCGCCGACCAGTTCGCCAACGCCGACGCCGTCACCGCCGCGGGCGCCGGCGCGCGGCTCCTCCCGGACGAGGTGGGCGCGGACGCCATCGCCGACCACGTGCGGACCCTGCTGCGGCCCGGCGGGCACACCGACGCGGCCCGGGTGATCGCCGACGAGATCGCCCGGATGCCGTCCCCGGCCGAGGTCGCCCGCCGGCTGCCGGACTACGCCGACCGGGGCTGATCACCCGGTCCGGTGAACGCGGACCGCACGTTCCCACCGAGTTCACGTCGTGGAAACCACCGGCGGCCCCGCGCCGACCTACAGTCGCGCCATCCTGGACGAGATTGATCCCTTCATCGGAACGGCGGCGACCTCCCTGCCCTCGGCGCAGGGTCTCGCCGCCACTTGGTGGTGGCCGAAAGCGCAGATCGGCAACACCCACCCGGGCGCGACGTCACCGCTGGGCATGGTGTCGGCCTGCGCCTACTCCGGCGCCTACCCGACCGGCTACGGCCGGTACACCAAGAACACGGAGGGCCTGCCGGAGGAGATGTTCGACCAGGCCCAGGCGTCCGGGTTCACCCACTTCCAGCAGTCCGGCACCGGCGCGATCCGCAAGTACTACAACTACGTCCGGGTGACCCCGATGGTGCAGCAGCTGGACACCCTCGGCCAGGCCTGGCCGCTGCACGACGAGGTCGCCGAAGCCGGGTACTACGCGGCCACCCTCGACACCGGCGTCCGGTGCGAGATCACCGTCGGTGAGAAGATCGCGGTCCACCGGTACACGTTCCCGCAGCACCGCAGCGCCCGCGTGGTGGTCGACCTGTCGTGCGGCGGCCTGGCCATCGACCACGGCCGCACCGTGCCGCTGCGGGCGCACGTGGAGAGCCTCGGCCACGGCCGCGCGCAGGGCACCGTCGTGGTCGAGGGCGTGCCGCTGTCGGTGTACATCGAGGTCGACACCCCGGGCTGGCGGCAGATGCTGTGGCACGACCTCAGGCTGATCGAGGGCGGCACCCGGCTGGACTTCGACCGCATCCGGCAGACCACGCTGCGGCCGTTCGGGCTGCTGTTCCTCGGCCCGACCGCGGCCGGGCAGAGCGTCGAGGTGCGGATCGGCTTCTCCCTGCGCGGCTGCGAGCAGGCCAGGGACAACCTGCACCGCGAGTGCGGGCAGCAGCCGCCCGCGTTCGACGCCATCCGCGAGCGCACCAAGGAGCGGTGGCGCGACCACGTGGACCGGATCGAGGTCGAGGGCGGGTCACCGGCCAGGCGGCAGGTGTTCGCCACCGCCCTGTACCACTCGCTGATCAAGCCGTGCTTCGCCGACGACGAGAGCCCGTTCTGGCCGACGTCCGGGCCGTTCGCGTTCGACGTCTGCACGATGTGGGACATCTACAAGACCCAGGTGCCGCTGCTGTCGGCGATCGTGCCGGACCGGGCGGTCGACCTGCTGGAGTCGCTGATCCGGGTGTGCGAGGAGGAGGGCAACTTCCCGATCGGGTACCGGATGGCGCGGGGCGCCGACCGGTTCTTCCGGCAGGCCAGCGCGCTGGTGCACACCGCGTTGGCCGACGCGCACGCGTTGGGCCTGGGCGACCTGGACTGGAACTGGGCGCTGGTGCACATGGAAGCCGACCTGCGCAGGCTGTACGGCGAGGACTTCTACGAGCACGGTGTCGTGCACCCGATCTCGCACACCCTCGACCTCGCCTACGCCTACCACTGCACGGCGGGTGTCGCGCGGGCGCTCAACGACCACCGCCTCGCCGACGACCTCGCCGCCCGCAGCCTGCTGTGGACCAACGCGTTCGACCCGGCCACGGGACTGCTCCAGGACTCGTCGTTCTACGAGGGCGGCAAGTGGAACTACTCGTTCCGGCTCATGCACGACATGGCCGGGCGGATCGCGCTGGCCGGCGGCGACGACGCGTTCGTGGCCATGCTGGACGCGTTCTTCGGCTACGGCGCCCCGCCGGTGACCCAGCCCGGCAGGCTGCCCGACCCCGCGGAGATGGCGGTCGGCTACGCGTTGAACCGGTTCGAGGGCCTCAACAACGAGCCGGACATGGAAGCGCCCTGGTCCTACCACTACGCGGGCCGCCCCGACCGCACGGCCGAGATCGTGCACGCGGCGCTGACCTGGCAGTTCGGCACCGGCCCCGGCGGGTTGCCGGGCAACGACGACTCCGGCGGGCTCAGCTCCTGGTACGTGTGGGCCTCGCTGGGGCTGTTCCCGATCGCCGGGCAGAACCTGTTCCTGGTCAACGCGCCCGCGTTCGCCCGCGCCACCATCCACGTCGGCGACCGGGACTTCGTCGTGGAGACCAGGGGCCACCGCGAGACGCCGATCAGCTCGGACGGGCTGGAACGCGTGCCGCCACCGCAGTACGTGCAGTCCGCCCGGCTCAACGGCGAACCGCTGGACGTGGCGCACCTGAGCGCCACCGACGTCCACGCGGGCGGGCGGCTGCAACTCGAACTCGGCCCCGAACCCTCGGCCTGGGGCCGTCGGGTCCGGCCGCCGTCACCGTCCCAACCCTCCGCACCGGGAGCCCGCCCATGAGCAGGCCGAACCGCCGCCTCGTCATCGTGGTCCGGGCCGACCCGGTGATCTGCGGCCACTCCGGGGAAGCCCGCAACCTGGCCGAGGTCGCCCTGACCCGCGGCTTCGACGACGTGCGGCTGCTGACCTGGCCGATACCGGCGTTGCAGGCGGCGGGGCTGCCGCTCAAGCCGCTCGACCGGATCACGCCCTACAGCGCCGGCATCACCGTGGAGCGGCCCGAGCCGGTCGGCGACTACCGCGTGCCGGACGGCCGGTACATGGCCGGGCTGACCGGCCGCCTGGTCGAGCTGCTCGCCGAACCGGTGCCGACCACGTGCCTGTCGATGTACCTCGCGCCGCACACGGCGGTCGTGGGCGAGGCCGTGGCGGCGGCACGGGCCGCCGGGTTCCGGCCCGACGTCCGCACCATCGCGAAGGCGGTCGGCTCCGACGTCACCAACGTGATCCGCTCGTGCCTGCGCGAGGGCCGGTTCGGCGCGGCGGTGGCGCTGTTCACCACGTTCCTGGCCAACGACCAGGTGATCGCGGTGTCGGAGTACACCCGGCAGGAGATCGTCGCCTCCGCCGAGGCGGTCGACGCGCACTGCGGCACGCGCCTGGCCGACGAGTGCCGCGCGCGGGTCGAGGTCAGCTACCCGCCGATCGACACCTCCGCCTACCTCGACCTCGACCCCGCGCGGGTGGACGCGGCCCTGGCGCGACGCGGCCTCGACCGCGACGGCTACGTGCTGTTCCTGTCCCGGGTGGCGCGGGCGAAGGGCGTGCACGACCTGGTCGCGGCGTTCGCCCGGTCACGGTCGCGGTCGGCGGTGAAGCTCGTGGTCGCCGGGAGCGGACCGGCGCTGGAGGAGGTCCGGGCGCTCACCCGGGACGACGACCGGGTGGTGCTGCTGTCGGACGTGGACGACGAGGAGAAGCCGCTGCTGATGCGCGGCTGCGCCGCCTACGCGTTGCCGACCAAGCCCGAGCCGGACTTCGTGGAGACCTTCGGCATCGCGTTGACCGAGAAGATGCTCGCGGGCGGCGGACCGGTGATCACGACGCTGACCGGCGGCACCGGCGAGGCGGTCGGCGGCACGGCGCTCATCGTGGAGGCGGGCGACGTCACCGGCCTCGCCGCCGCGATCGACCGCGCGGTGCTGGAGCTCTCAGCCGAGGAGCGGCGGCTCATGGCGGACCGGGCGCGGGCGCACGCCCTGTCGTTCGACCGGGCGCGGGTGTTCGACGACCTGTTCGCCACGTCGGAGCCCGTGCCGGGCTGAACCTCCCGCCGGACCCCGCACCGACCGGACCCGCGTGATCGTCGTCGTTAGTCTGATCATCTGCGACGACGGCGGGGGTGGCGGCATTCAAGGTGGCGGCGATGTCGGTGTGGTGGACGAGGGGGCCGGGGCGTCGACGGTGCGCCGGGCGCGGGCGGTGCTGGCGATCGGGCCGTTCCGGCGGCTGTGGGGCGTCACGTTCCTGTGCAGCGTGGGTGACTGGCTGTCGCTGCTGGCGTTGACGGGGCTGGTCACGAAGCTGGCCGCGGGCTACGGGTGGGAGGGGTTCGCGCTCAGCGCGGTGGTGCTGACCCAGCTGCTGCCGGGTGTGCTGTTCGCGCCGCTGGGCGGTGTGCTGGCCGACCGGTTCGACCGGCGCAAGGTCATGGTGGCGTGCGACCTGGCGCGCGGTGGGCTGTTCCTGTCCATCGCGTTCGTCGGCACGGCGTGGTGGCTGTTCGTGGCCAACTTCCTGGTCGGCTGCTGCGCGATGCTGTGGATCCCGGCCAAGGACTCGGCCGTGCCGAACCTGCTGCGCCGACCGGACCAGGTCGACACGGCCAACCAGCTCGGCCTGGTGATGACCTACGGCATCGCCACGGTCAGCGGGTTCAGCCTCTACTCGCTGATCGCGGGCATCCCCGGCTACCTCGGCGTGCGCGACGGCGACCTGGAGTTCCGCATCGCGATCATCGCGGTCGTCGTCAACGGCCTGCTCTACCTGTCGTCCGCGGTGCTGATCGCGGTGCGGATCCCCGAGCTGTCCGGCCGGGTCGTCAGGCCGGACCGCGGCGACGGCCCGGGTTTCCTGGTCATGATGCGCGACGGCCTGCGGTACGCGTGGGGTACGCCGTTGCTGCGCGGCCTCGTGATCGGCATGACGGGCGCGTTCGCGGCGGCGGGCGCGGTGATCGGCAGCGCCAGGCACTACGCGACGAGCCTGCGCGGCGGCGAGAGCGCGTACGGCACGCTGTTCATCGCGGTGTTCCTGGGCTTGGCGGCGGGGATGGCGACCGCGCCGAAGCTCGCCCGCCGGCTGACCTACCACCGGCTGTTCGGCGTCATGATCGTGGGCGCGGGTGCGGGCCTGGTGGTCGTGTCGCTCGCGCCTCACCTGTGGTTCGCGCTGATCGCGGTGGCGGTGGTGGGGGGCTGCGCGGGGGTCGCGTTCCTCACCGCGCTGACCATCATCGGCACGCGGGTGGAGGACGCCCTGCGCGGCCGGATGGTCGCGCTGGTCCAGTCGCTGATGAAGCTCGTCCTCGGCTTGTCGACGGTTCTCGGCCCGCTGGTGGTGACCCTGGTCGGCCCGACGGTCGTGACGGTCTTCGACCGCTCGTTCGACGTGGACGCCACCCGGCCCGTGCTGCTGGGCGCGGGCGTGCTCGCGGCTCTGGTGGGCCTGGTGTCGTACCGGCAGATGGACGACCGGGTTCCGTCCTCTTCGGACAGTCGGTGACGCGTCGTCAGCGACGGTCCTCGACGCGGGCCAGCACGCGTGCTTCGGCCTCGGTGAGCGGTGGGTCCGTCGCCGGTGGCCGGCCCGGTCCGCGCAGCGCGCCGAGGATCACGCGTGGTGACAGCATGAGCGTGCGCAGCGGCTTGGACAGGGTGTAGGCGTCGAGCTGCGCCCGGGTGACGGTCGGGCGGCCGGTGGCCGCGAGCACGAGCCGGTCGAGGTAGCGGTCCCCCAGGCGGGTGGCCCAGCCGCGGCGGGGACCGATCGTGTCGGGGTAGCGCAGGTCCTGGGCGACGGCCATGGCCCACGGGTCGTCCGTGACGCGGGCGAACCGGCGTTGGAGCCGCTGGGCGGCGAAGCCGTGCTCGGCCACGCCGTCGCGCAACGCGACCGCCTGCCGTGCCGCGACGGTCATCCCGTGCCCGTACACGGGGTTGAAGGTGCACGCGGCGTCGCCGATCACGACGAAACCGGAGGGCCAGGGGGAGAGGCGTTCGTAGTGGCGACGGCGGTTCACCGTGCCGTGGAACCCGAACGGGCGGCCGAGCGGTTCGGCCGCGCCGATGAAGTCGGCGATGGCGGGGTGGCGCAGGCTCCGGGCGAACGCGTGGAACGCCTCCGGGCTGGTCCCCGGCTCGCCGCCGCGCGTGCCGCCGAGGCTGACGATCCACCGGCCGCCCTCGATCGGGACGAGCGCGCCGCCCTCGGCGAACCGCGACGTCCGGGGGTCGGCTTGGACGTTGACGCCCGGGAACCCCTCGCCCGCGCCGGGCGGCAGGCGGAACAGGCACGTCGAGTAGATGATGCCGGAGTCGACGCGTTCCTCCCGGACGGGCGGTAGGCCGAGGTCGGCGAGCCAGAAGTCGGCCTTGGACCCGCGACCGGTGGCGTCGACCACGAAATCGGCGGCCAGGTCGCGCTTGAGACCGGTGTCGCGGTCGCGGACGCGTGCTCCGGTGATCTTCGCGCGGTCGCCGAGCAGGCCGACGACGTCGGTGGCCTCGACCAGGTCGACCCGGCCGAGCACCCGCCGGCGCACCGCGGTGTCGAGCAGGGCACGGCTGCACCCGATCAGGTACTGCATCTCGGCCAGCCGGGGCAGCCAGCCGGAGTGGGTGAACACGAGCATCCGGTTCGGCATGCCCAGGTGCTGTGCGCCCGCGTCGAGCAGGCTCTGGGTGAGACCGGGCAGCAGGTCGTCCAGCGCCCGGCTCCCGCCGGCCATCAGGACGTGGGCGTGGCGGGCGTGCGGGACGCCCTTGCGGTCGCCGTCGTCGGTGAAGCGGTCGCGGTCCACGACCGTGACGCGGTCGACGTGCGGTGCCAGGGCGGTCGCCGCGAGCATCCCGGCCAGGCTGCCGCCGAGGACCAGCGCGTGCGTGGTCGGCACGGAGGGCTCCTTCCGGTTCACCGTCGGGTCACGGCGTCGGTCGCGTGGCCCGGGCCGGTCGTGCGGTCGGCGCCGTCCGCTCGGTCCGCGTCGGCCAGGGCCGCCGCCACCACCGGGCCGACGAACGCCTCGGCCACCGCCACGAGCCGGGCCCGTTCCCCGGCGAACGCGTGCTTGGCCTGGAGCGGTTCGTCCTGCTCGGACACTTCGCCACCGCCCGTGGCGCTGCCGCGGGCACGGGCTGCCAACGCGGCCTTGATGTGGGCCGCTTCCGTCGCCGCCCGCACGTCGTCCTCGGCCAGGCCGAGCTCGGCGGCCCGCCGCGAGAGCGCACCCGCCACCGCCGCGTCACGGCCCGCCCGCAGCTGGTGCAGCCAGTCGTTGATCTCGATGACCCGCCAGAACAGCCGGTGCTCGGGGTCGAACCTCTCCCGCAGCGTGGCGGGCACGTGCCGCATGCCCGGGTCGACCGCCCGCAACGCCCGCCACAGCGGACGCAGCCGCAGGTGGTCCCGGACCGCTTCCCGGCCCCGCCCCACCCGCTCCGCCACCTGCGACAGTCGTGGACCCCACGCGGCGATGCTCGCACCGACCACGACGACCGGCACGGCGAGCGTGAGCGTCCGGGGCGCGGCGACGCTCCACGCGTCCAGCTCCGCGCCGAACCAGCTGCCCACCACGGCGACCAGCACCAGGACGGCGTAGACCGAGCCGATCAGCACGCCGACCGCGTTGAGGCGCAGCCCTCGCCGCAGCCACGGCTGGTCGTCCGGCGTCTCGTCGGCCCACAGCCAGCACAGCCGGACGACGTTGAGCAGCCCGGCGAGGTAGGTGACGTGGTAGAGCACCAGCAGTTCGGCCAGGTAAGGGGCGTCGGCGAACGCGGCCGGGAAGTCGCCGTGGTGCTCCTCGTCCGGCGAACCGAGCACGAACAGCACGACGACCGCGGCCAGCACGACCGCCGAGGCGACGAGCACCTGCCGGGTCGTCCGCCACGCCCGCGCGGGCGGGTGCCGCCAGTACAGCAGCATGGCCTGGTTCGCGGCGACGAACGCGATGCCGAAGCCGTACACCAGCAGCACCGACAGGTTCGGCACGCCGGTGAACCGGTCGAAGTTCACCCCGACCACCGGCGCCAGGAACAGGAACGCGGGCGCCGCCGTCACGCACGCCAGGCAGATCGGCAGCACGGCGGGCCGCAGCTCGGGCGGCGCCTGCCGGAACGCCCGGTACTTGTGCGCCAGCAGCGCCAGCACGCCGCAGGCGCTGAGCAGGTACTGCACGTCAGCCACGGTCGCCCCGTTCGGGCGAGTACCCGAACGTGTACCAGGCCCGGGTCGCCAGGTCGTCGCCGTCCGGCCGCGACGGCTCGTGCGGCTGCTGGCCCGCCCATTCGATCAACGCCCTGGTCAGCACGCCCGCGACCCGGTCGGCCTCGCGCTCGTCCTGGCGGGACAGGTTGGTCCGGCCGGCCAGGATCCGCAGCATCGACGGCGACAGGTCCGGGTACAGCAGCCGGCGGCCCTCCTCGGCGTCGAGCCGCGGCGGCTGGTGGCCGCACAGCATGTGCGCGATCTCGTGCAGCAGGATGAGCAGCCGGTGCACCCAGCTGCGGGCCGTGGTTACGATGATGACGTGCACCTCGTCCTCGGTGACGGCCCACAGGCCGCTCGTGCCGCCCGCGCCGAGGTCGTCGAACCGCAGGATGATCTCCCTCCGCAACCGCCGGGCCATGACCTCGCACAACCGGACGCACACCGCCTCGGTCGTCGCCGACCGGTCGAGGTCCAGTTCGCGGATCAGCCCGTCGCGCAGCGCCCGCAGTTCCTTCGCCTTCACCTGATCACCACGCGGCCACGTCGTCAGTGGGTCTCGTCATCGGCCACCCCCGGTTCGAGCACCCGCCTGATGGCGTCCTCGGCCGCGAGGCCGGGGTGCAGCGCGCGCACGAGTGCGAGCAGGATCTTGTTGCGCACCCCCGGCGGCGGGGGTTGTTCCGCGGTGCGCAGGATGACGGTGTTCACGCCGAGCTTGTCCATCGCCAGCCGGGTCTCCAACTGCTCGTCCACCCGGGCGGCCAGCTCGTCGTCGAAGAAGTACGCGGGCGCGGCGCCGAACGCCTCCGCCAGCCCGAGGATGTGCTTGAGCCTGGGGTTGTCGCTGGTGCCGGCGAGGAGTTCGCGGATGTAGTTGGCCGAGATCGAGCCGTACGGGCCGCCGCAGATCCGGCTCGCGACCTCCTCCGGCGAGAACGGGCCGCGGTCGGCCGGGTACACGGTGCTGAACAGGTGCCGCAGCGCGCCGCGCCGCCACGCCGGCCGTTCGCCCTCGTGCAGGTGCGCCCGACCGCCGACGAAGCACGCCGGGTGCACGCCGAGCGCGTTGGCCAGTCCCTCGATCGTGCGGCACGTGGGGTTGTCCTTGTCGCCACGGCGCAGCTGCGAGATGTAGGTGTGCGTGATCTCGCCGCCGTCGAGGCGGATCCGCTCGGCCAGTTCCACGTTCGTGTAGCGCGGCCGGTCGCCGGGACGCAGGCACAGTCCATCGAGGATGTCGGCGAATAGCCGCTGCCCGCCCGCGGTCATGTCCACCCCTCGACTGCTTGATCCCGCAAGCACTTCCACTGCCGCTGGCGGGGTCAAGCTACTCCGCAACACCAGTTGATTCCAAGGTGGGCCACCAGTAGCCTGACCACGGCGGTTCCACTGCCGTTGGGGGTAGGGAGCGTTGGCGTCCTGAGAGTGGAACGGTAGGAATGGGCCGGCTGCGCGGTGCGGCGAGATCCCGGTGACCACGCCGGTCGTCACCAGGCCCTGCGGTTGTGCCGCCGCCTCCGCCACGGCGGCACGCACTGAGGGGTGCGCAGGGTCGAGGGATCTCGTGGACGGGCGAGCCGCGCGGGTACTCCGGAATTCCCGCCGATCACGTGTCGGGTCCGACCTCCTCGGCTACCCCGGTGGCGTTGGGATCACGCCGAGCGCCGGAGGTGGGCGATGACCAGCCCGGACATCATGAAGAGCCCGGAGAGCGCGGTCGGCCGCGGTGCGGTGGTGGTCGGGTTCGACGGCTCGCGGCGGTCGAGGCAGGCCGCGCGCTGGGCGGCGCGCGAGGCGGCGAGCCGAGGGGCACGCCTGGTCGTGGTGAACGTGATCCGCGGGCCGTTCCCCGAGGTGGTGGTGACGCCGGTGTCCGCGCCGCTGCCGCAGCTCGTCGGCGAGCGGGCCGTGCGCGCGTACACGAAGGACCACCTGGCCGAGCTCGCCGCCGAGTGCGCGCAGGTCGCGCCCGGGGTCGAGGTCGACACCCGCGCGTTCGACGGGCACCCGGCGGCCGTGCTCGCCGAGGTCGGTCGGGAGGCGCAGCTGCTCGTCGTCGGCTCGACCGGCGCGACCGGGCTGGCCAGGGTGTTCGCCGGCTCCGTCACCTCGGACCTGGCCCACCACTTCGCCCGGCCTCTCGTGGTCGTCCGCCACGAAGACGGCGACGCTGACGCCGACGCCGCCGTCGACGCCGCCGTCGACACCGGTGACGGCCGGGTCGTGGTCGGGGTCGACGGGTCGGAGCCGAGCGACCGCGCGGTCGAGTTCGCGGTGGACCACGTCGCCAGGCACGGAGGAACGCTGATCGGCGTGCACGCCACGACGGGCCTGCCGGTGGACGCGATGGCGCCGGGCGGTGCCTGGGGACAGGGGCTCGGGCTCGGCCTGGACGTCGAGCAGCTGCGCACGGCCGCGGACGCGCTGGTCGCCGAGTCGTTCGCCGGTCCGCTGGCACGTCACCCCGGGGTGCGGGCGGAGCGGGTGGTGTCGTTGGCCCGGCCGTCGCAGGCCCTGGTCGAGGAGGCCGAAGGCGCGTCGCTGCTGGTCGTCGGCAGTCACGGGCACGGCGCGCTGCGACGCGCCCTGCTCGGCTCGGTCAGCCACGCGATGCTCCACCACGCACCGTGCCCGCTGGCCGTCGTGCGTGGTGACGGGTCCGAGCACTGACCCGCGCGCCAGGCGCCGGATGGTAGGAAGGCCTGGTGAACAACGTGGAAGACGGGGCCGGGCTGCGGCTCGCGCAGGACGAGGTCGTGTCGCTGGCCAGCGAGTTGATCAGGATCGACACGACCAACACGGGGGACCCGGCCACGGTCGTCGGGGAGCGCGCGGCGGCCGAGTGGGTCGCCGAGAAGCTGGGCGAGGTCGGTTACGAGACCACCTACGTCGAATCGGGGGCCAAGGGCCGCGGCAACGTGATCGCCCGCCTGGCCGGCGCCGACCCGTCCCGGGGCGCGCTGCTGGTGCACGGTCACCTGGACGTGGTGCCCGCCGACGCCTCGGAGTGGTCGGTGCACCCGTTCTCCGGCGCGGTCCAGGACGGGTACGTGTGGGGCCGCGGCGCGGTCGACATGAAGGACATGGTCGCGATGACGCTCGCGATCGCGCGGCGGTTCAAGCGGGACGGCGTGGTGCCGCCGCGTGACATCGTGTTCGCGTTCCTGGCCGACGAGGAGGCCGGTGGCCTGTTCGGCGCCAAGTGGCTGGTGGACAACCGGCCGGAGCTGTTCGAAGGCGTCACCGAGGCGATCAGCGAGGTCGGCGGCTTCTCCATCACGCTCAAGGACGACGTCCGGGCCTACCTGGTGGAGACCGCCGAGAAGGGCATCCGCTGGCTCAAGCTGCGCGTGCGCGGCACCGCGGGCCACGGCTCGATGATCCACAACGACAACGCGGTGGCCAAGCTCGCGGCGGCCGTGACCAAGCTGGGCCAGCACCGGTTCCCGGTGGTGCTCTCGCCGTCCGTGCGCGAGTTCCTCGCCGGTGTCTCGGAGATCACCGGCCTGGAGTTCCCCGAGGACGACCTGGAAGGCTCGATCGGCAAGCTCGGCGCGTTGTCGCGGATGATCGGCGCGACCCTGCGCGACACGGCCAACCCGACCATGCTGTCCGCCGGGTACAAGGCGAACGTCATCCCGTCTCTCGCCGAGGCCACCGTGGACTGCCGCATCCTGCCGGGCCGCGAGGAGGCGTTCGACCGCGAGCTGGCCGAGCTGCTCGGCCCCGACGTGGAGCGGGAGTGGCTGGGGCTGCCGCCGGTCGAGACGACGTTCGACGGCGCGCTGGTCGACGCGATGACGGCGTCCATCACCGCCGAGGACCCCGGCGCGAAGGTGCTGCCGTACATGCTGTCCGGCGGCACGGACGCCAAGTCGTTCCAGCAGCTGGGCATCCGCAACTTCGGCTTCGCCCCGCTGAAGCTGCCCGCCGACCTGGACTTCTCCGGCCTGTTCCACGGCGTGGACGAGCGGGTGCCGGTCGACGCGCTCCAGTTCGGCGTGCGCGTGCTGGACCGCTTCCTGCGCAACTCGTGACGCGACGGGTGCCGTCCGCGCGGGCGGCACCCGTTCCCGCGCGTTCGGCCGCAATATTCGTGGCACGCCCGCCGCGCGATTCGTCCGATCGAATGCACGTTCCGGCCACTGGCGAGTTGGCCGCCACCGCCGCCTCGATACTGCTCGGATCGGTTCCGAGGGAATGAGGCGCAAGGGTGAACGATCCGCTCTTCCGTGGTGTCCACGTGCTGCTGTCGGTCGTCCGGGACCTCGTGGACCGGCCGGGGTGGAGCCCGCGTCGAGGACGGGACGGCCTGCGCGGCGACCGACCGCTCCCGCTGCTCTGCCTGGTCGGTGATCCGGACGGCGGGACCGACGTGCCGAAGGCGCTGGACGTCCGCCTGGAGAAGATCGACGCCCGGCGCAAGCGCAAGGTGCCGCACGCCCACGTGGAGGCGGAACGCGCGGCGGAGGTCGCCGAGGCCCGGTGGTCGCAGGTCGAGCGCGAGGCGCCGCTGCTGCCGCTGCTGGACGTGCTGCACAGCCGGTTGCTGGCCGACCGGTTCGCCCTGGACCGGCTCAGGTCGTTCCGCCACTACCGGCTGGTCGACTGGCTCACCGGCAGGCGCCTGCAACCGCCCCAGATCAGGCCGGACGGCCGTGCGATCGTGCGGGAGCTGCGCGACTGGTACGACGCCGCCGACCGCGCCGTCGACGTGGAGCAGCAGTCGGCGTTGCACCAGGTCGCCGGGCAGTCGGTGCTCGCGCGGCTCGCGATGGCGCTGTTCACGGTCTGGCACCGGCCGCTGAGGTTCCGGTTGTGGCTGCGCGGTGTGCCGCTGATCGGCCGGGAACCGCGGTGGCTGATGCGGCAGCCGTTCATGGTGCCCGGCCACTCCACCACGTTCACCGGGTTCGCCGAACGCCTCACCGCGGGCAGGCGCGCGGAGGAGAACCCCGAGCACGTCAAGAAGCTGCTCGTGCACGCGTTCCTCCAGGACCTGCGCCAGGCCTACCGGCCACGCGGCCTGCGGCTGCGCCGGTGGCAGCGCACCGCGTACACGGTCGTGCTGCTGTCGGGCCTCACCGAGGACAACGGCGGCTGGGAGCTGTTGCGGCTGATCAACGACGTCCGCAACGAGTCGACCGAGCACGACCCGCTGCTGGTGATCGCCACCGCGGCCGACAAGCCCGCGGACCTGCAGCCCGGTCGGCCGGTCGAGCCGGTCAGCCGGATCAAGGCGGAGCTCGACGCGTGGGCGGCCGGGCTGCCCGTGCACCGGCAGGCGTTGCGGGCGGACGCGCGGTTCGTCTTCGTGCGGTTGCCCGAAGAGTCGGACGACCGGGCGCTCACCCAGGCCGACGAGTCGGCCTGGCAGGACCTGGGTGACATCCGCCCGCGCCGACCACCGCTGCCCGCCCGCAAGCCGGTCGTCGTCGGCGTGGTGCTCGCCCTGCTGGCCGCCGTGGCGCTGACCGGCGGTCGGTGGGGACTGGTGCGCGTGGACAACGACTGCCTGCCCGACCCCGCGCCCGGTGTCGCGGTCCGGTGGGTCGACGCCATCCAGTCGTGCGTGGGCTACAGCGACGACCCGGCCCGGGTCTTCGGGCAGGACCGGCGGCTGCGGGCGGCCCAGCTCGCGGTGTTCGAGCTGAACGCCGAGGCCGAGCGGCTCTACGCGGACAGTCCCGAGCGGACGCTGGTGAGCGTGGTCTACTTCGCCGACCTGACCCACCCGGTGTCCGACCCGGGCGCGGACGCGTCCACGTCCGAGGAGCTGGAAGGGCTGCTGGTCCGGCAGGAGGCCCAGAACCGGCCGAGCACCACCGAACCGCTGCTGCGGGTGTACGTGGCCAACGGCGGCGACCGGATGGCCGCCGCTCGCACCGTCGTGGACGACCTGCTCGAACCGCTGCTGGCGACCGATCCCACGATCGTCGGCGTGATCGGCATGGGGTTGACCGTGGACGCCACGGAGAGCGCCATCGGTGCGCTGGGCGACCTCGGCACGCCGGTGGTGGCCACCACGCTCACCGGCGAGGTGCTGGGCAGCCGGTCGCCGCTGTACTTCCAGCTCGTCCCGGGCAACGCGGTGCAGGCCGAGCTGGTCGCCGAGTACGCGCGCCGCGTCGGCAAGCGGGTCACCGTCTACCACCCGCCGCTGTCGGACAACTACCTCGACAGCCTGGTGTCCAAGCTGCTGACCGCGCTGCGCACCGACCAGACCGCCACCCGGTCCTGGCAACGGCAGGTCGGCGAGGTGGAGATCGTGTGCGGTCGGCGGAACATCGCCTTCTTCGCGGGCCGTGAGGGGGAGTTCGCCGATTTCCTCAAGGAGGTCGTGGACCAGTGCCAGAACGACCGGCCCGAGGTCATCGGCGACGACACCACGTCCCGGTTCGTCGCGCAGAGCGACCTGAGGCTGCAGAACGAGTTCAAGGGCATCGCGGTGTCGTTCGTGTCGATGGGGTCGCGGGTCGTGCTGTCCGGTCCCGACTGCGTCACCAAGGGCCTGCCCTCCGCGCCGGACGCCGACAACCCCGGCTCCCGCCCGCTGGTCGCGTTCTGCACGGGTCACCACCGGGTGCGGCAGCGGATCACCGGGCCGGGCCGGGTGGCCGACTTCGCCCGGCTGCTCGCCGAGTCCGACGACCACATGCCGTGGCCGGGTGAGCGGATCGGGCTGGCCTACGACGCGGCCGGCCTGTTCGTCGAGGCCGTGCGGGAGAACCGGATGCGGACCAGGGTGCCCAACCCGGACCCCTCGGCACCGTCGACCGGCCCCCGCCGGCCCGTCCACCGGGCCGCCATCGCGCAGGAACTGCGCGAGCCCGCCGAGTTCGGCGGCGCCACCGGCCCGATCGCCTTCGGCCGCTCCCGAACCGGTCTCACCCGCCCGCTGGCGATCCTGACCATCTCCGACCTGCACGACCTCGCCGAGGTGCCGACCTGCGCCTACGAGATCAGCGCGCCGACCGACCAGGCCACACCGCGCCCGTGGGGCACACCGGACTGCTGATCACCTCGGCGGCCGTGATTCGTGCAGTGACGGGGTGCCGTCCACACCGTGCGGACGGCACCCCGGGTGGATCAGCCGACGATCCAGCGGAGGGCGCGGTTCGGTTCGTACTGGCCGGAGTTGCCGACGATCACGCCCGACCGGTTGATGGCCCACGCGGTGCCCGTGTAGGCGGTAGCGGGCAGGCCGAGGCCGAGAGAGGCGCCGTTCGAGTCCCAGCGGGTCGGTACGGACTGGCCCGTGGAGTCCTGCGCGCTGCCGACGGTGATGCCGTTCTCGTTGATCCCCCGCGCGATGCTGCCGTACGGGTTCGCGGCGCCGAGGTCGACGATCCGGCCGTCACGGGTCCAGCGCACGGCGTGCTGGCCGCCGTCGATGGTGAACGCGTAGCCGGCCACCTGGCCGTACCGGTTCACCGCGTTCGCCCTGGTGTCGCCGCCGCCGGGCAGTGACGCCAGCACGGTGACGGTGCCGTCCAGGTTCCACCGCACGGCACGTTCGAGCTGGCCCGCGTACACGCTGCCGGCCGCGATGCCGTTGGGTGCGACGCCGCCCATGAGGCTCGAGGTGGTCCCGGCGGGCAGGGGGAACTCGGTCAGCACACCGGCGGCGTCCCACTTCACCGCGCGGCGGTTGCCCGTCGACCGGTCCCAGCCCTCGCCGACGACCGTGCCGCTGTCGTCGATGCCCAGGCCCCAGCTGTCGCTGTGGCCGGGGACCAGGCCCAGGTCGGTGATCGTGCCGTCCAGGTTGAACCGCACCGCGCGGTTGGTCCCATCGGACACCTCCGAGTCACCCGCGATCACCCCGGTGCTGTTGATGCCGGTCGCGTTGCTGTACCGGCCACCGGGCAGCACGCCCAGGTCGGTGATGGTGGCACGGGCGGCCCACCTCGTCGCGCGGCTCCACCCGTTGCCGGAGGAGCGGCCGACTGCCACGCCGCTGTTGTTCACGGCCCGGGCGATGGACCAGGACGCACCGGGGATCGTGCCCAGGTCGGTCATCGTGGTGGCGGCTTGCGCGGTGCCGGTCAGGGCCGCGGTGGCCGCCACGGTCGCGGTCAGCACGGCGCCAAGTCTTCGGTGCAGGTGCACGGGTTGTTTCCCCTCCGTAGGGTCCCTGTGCTCGGGGTTCGAGCCCGGCAAGGGTAAGCGGGGGCTGTGCCGGCACGGGGTGGAATTCCGCCGATCACCGGCGGCCGGTCGGGCGAACCGGGGGATTGACGGGCGGGCAGCGACGTTGGCATGGTCTGAACCAGCACCGTGAGAGCGCTCTCAACGATGACCTGTCCCGGCTCGCGACCGGCCCTGCACCGGCCGCGAGCCGCCCTGTGGATGAGGAGGATCGCGTGCGCATGACAACGTTGACGAAGATCGGTGTGGCCGCCGCGCTGGTGGTGAGCGGGCTGACCGTGGCACCGACCGCCCAGGCGGCGGCACCGGAGCTGTCGCCTGGCCTGCTGACCGCGATGCGGACCGCTTTCGGGCTGACCGAGTCGCAGGCACTGGCCCGGATCGAGCGGGAGCACGCGGCCACCCGCAAGGCGCCCGAGGCGCGTGCGGCGGCCGGTCGGTCGTTCGGCGGCAGCTGGTTCGACCAGGACCAGGGCGTGCTCGTGGTCGGCGTGACCGACCGGGCGGCGGCCGAGCGGGTGGAGGCGACCGGCGCACAGGCCCGGTTGGTCTCGCGGACGGCCGCGGAGCTCGACCGGGTCAAGGACCGCGTGGACGACCTGTCCCGCGCGGGCCGCGTGCCGGCGGCGGTGACGAGCTGGCACCCGGACCCGCGCAGCGGCGCGGTGGTGGTCGACGTCCAGCCCGGCGTGCAGACCGCGGAGGTCGCCCGGTTCCTGGCCGAGGCGCGCGAGCTCGGGCCCGTCGAGGTGAACACGGAGGGCGTCACCGCGCCCGTGCCGTTCGCCGCCGGAACGGTCGGCGGCGACCCTTACTACACCGGCAACGTCCGCTGCTCCATCGGCTTCTCGGTGCACGGCGGCTACGTCACGGCCGGGCACTGCGGCGGCACCGGCGCGCAGGTGTACGGCTGGGACCGGTCCTGGCAGGGCCAGTTCGCCGGTTCCTCGTTCCCCGGCAACGACTACGCGTGGGTCCGCACCGGCGGCGGCTGGTGGAACGTGCCCGTCGTGCTCGGCTGGGGCACGGTCCCCGACGCGCTGGTGCGCGGTTCGTGGGAGGCGCCGGTCGGCACCTCGGTCTGCCGCTCGGGCTCGACCACCCGCTGGCACTGCGGCGTGATCCAGTCCCGCAACGAGACCATCCACTACGCGCAGGGTGACGTGCACCAGATGGCCGGCACCAGCGTGTGCGCGGAGGGCGGCGACTCCGGTGGCTCGTTCATCACCGGCGACCAGGCCCAGGGCGTGACGTCCGGCGGGTACGGCAACTGCTCGTCCGGCGGTCGGACGTGGTTCCAGCCGATCAACGAGATCCTGTCCGTCTACGGCCTGAGGCTGCTCACCGCCTGACGGCGAGGCGCGGACCCGCTCGCGGGCGGGTCCGCGCACGTCCGGCTCACCGCGGGGACCGGCCGGCGCCCCGCCACGACGTCGGTGCGGTGTAGTGGGTGGGCCGTGTCCACGGCTGCCGTGCTCGTGCCGTCGTCGTGGTCACCGGCGCCCGCAGTGCCGCGAGGGCGATGAGCAGTGCGGCGACCTCCACCTCGTCCGGCTGCCCGCCCCGGATCGCGACGGCGCCCGTCATGACGGCGGGTTGCCGTGCTTGCGGTACGGCTGCCCGGCGTGCTTGGCGCGCAGCACCGCCAGCGACTCGGCCAGCACGGCCCGGGTGCGCACCGGGTCGATCACGTCGTCGACCAGACCGCGTTCGGCGGCGTAGTAGGGGTGCATCAGTTCGTCGCGGTACTCGGTGATGCGGTCCCGCCGGGCCGCCGCCGGGTCCGGTGCGGCGGCGATCTCCTTGCGGAACACCACGTTCGCCGCGCCCTCGGCGCCCATGACGGCGATCTCGTTGATGGGCCAGGCGAAGGAGAGGTCGGCGCCGATGGAGCGGGAGTCCATCACGATGTAGGCGCCGCCGTACGCCTTGCGCACGATGACCTGCACCCGCGGCACGGTCGCGGCGCAGTAGGCGTAGAGCAGCTTCGCGCCGTGGCGGATGATGCCGCGGTGCTCCTGGTCGCTGCCGGGCAGGAAACCGGGCACGTCGACCAGGGTGACGAGCGGGATGTTGAACGCGTCGCAGGTCTGCACGAACCGCGCGGCCTTCTCGGCGGCGGCGATGTCGAGCACGCCCGCCAGCACCATCGGCTGGTTGGCGATGACACCGACCACGTGCCCGTCGATCCGGCCGAGCCCGCACAGCACGTTGCCCGCCCAGTGCTCGTGGAACTCCAAAAACTCGCCGTCGTCGAGCACCTCGGTGACGACCTCGCCCATGTCGTAGGGCAGGGACGGGTCGGCGGGCACCAGGTCGAGCAGCGCGGTGTTGAGGCGGTCGGCCGGGTCGTCGGCACCGGCGGCGGGAGGTGCCTCCTGGTTGTTGGCCGGCAGCATCGAGATGAGGTAGCGCACGTCCTCCAGGCAGCTCACCTCGTCGTCGTGGACGAACGTGGCGACCCCCGACTCGCGGGCGTGCACGTCGGCGCCGCCGAGCTGCTCGTGCGTGATCACCTCGCCGGTCACCGCCTGCACCACGTCCGGGCCGGTGACGAACATCTGCGCGGTGCCGCGCACCATGAACACGAAGTCGGTCAACGCGGGCGAGTACGCGGCGCCACCCGCGCACGGGCCGAGCAGCACGCTGATCTGCGGGATCACGCCGGAGGCCCGGACGTTGCGCCGGAAGATGCCGCCGTAGCCCGCCAGGCCCGTGACGCCTTCCTGGATGCGCGCGCCCGCGCCGTCGTTGAGGCTGACCAGCGGCGCGCCCGCCGCCTCGGCCAGGTCCATGAGCTTGTGGATCTTCTGCGCGTGCGCCTCGCCCAGCGAGCCGCCGAAGACCCGGAAGTCGTGGGCGTAGACGAAGACCCGCCTGCCGTCCACCGTGCCCCAGCCGGTGACCACGCCGTCACCGGGAGGGTGGCGGCGCTCCATGCCGAACCCGACCGCGCGGTGCTTGCGCAGCCCTTCCAGCTCCACGAACGAGCCGGGGTCCAGCAGGACGTCCAGCCGTTCCCACACGGTCAGCTTGCCCTTGGCGTGTTGCCGGGCCGTGGCGCTCGCGTCCGGTCCGGAGCGGACGCTCGCCCGCAGCGCGTGCAGCGCGGCCACCCGGTCGCGCAGCGTTTCCGGTGCGCTTTCCGCGGGCCAGGCCACCGCAGGTGCCCTCTGGTCGAATGTCGTCACGCCTTCGAGCGTAGGAATCGCGGGTCGCGCGAAGCCATACCCCTTAGGAGGCAGTGGACGTGCTCACCACCTGCCGCGGGAATTGCGGCAGCACGGTTTCCGCGATTTCGTGCAGCACCTCGTCGACGGGCCGGGAGCTGCTGCGCAGGCTCAGCGACAGGTGGCTCACGCCGAGTTCGTCGAGCCGGCCGAGGTGGTCGAGGAACGCGTCACCGCCCAGCCGCAGGCCGTGGAAGATCGGTGACGGCCCGGTGGTCCGGTTCTCGGCCAGGTCCAGCATCATCGGCATCAGGTACGGCTTGCGGGTGCCCGCCTCGTCGGTCGACGCCCGCCACTGGGCGATCTGCCCGGCCAGGGACGAGACGTCGCGCGGGTAGTTGAACCAGCCGTCGGCGTGCCGCGCGATCCACTCCAGCGACTGGCGTGCCCGGCCCGCCACGACCAGCGGCACCGTGCCGCCGAGCGGTTTGGGCAGCACGTCCAGCGCCAGGTCGGCGTGCACGCCGAGGTCGGGCACGCTGATGCCGGCACCGGGCTCGGGAGTGGCCCAGGCGGCGCGCAGGGTGTCCACGGCGCTGCGGAAGATCCGGTCGCGGTGGTCGAAGTCGACGCCGAACAGCGGGTACTCCACCGGCCGGTCGCCGCTGGCGATGCCGAGCACGAACCGGCCGCCGCTGAGCACGTCGACCGTCGCGGCGGCCTTGGCCACCAGCAGCGGGTTGCGCAGCGGGAGCGCCACGGCGGCGGTGCCGAGCACGGCGCCCGTGGTGGTCGCGGCCAGGTGGCCCAGGTGGGTGAAGGTCTCGAAGACCGTGCCCGCGTCGCCGAACCGGACCTGGTCGTGGACGGGCACGTCGCGCACCCACAGGGCGGCGAAGCCGAGCCGGTCGGCCAGCGCCGCCAGTTCCGCGTGCCGGACCAGGTCCGGCACGCCGCGCCGCCGGGCCGAGGCGAAGTCGTTGTCCAGGGGCAGGTCGATGCCCACGGTGAGTTGACCGGTCGGCCGGTCGAGCCGCCGCAATGCGTTCGACGGGGTCATGCAAAATCCTTTGTGCCGTGATTACCGATACGACGAACGTTACTGGTGCCGATGGCGCGAACACGGCCACTACATCGGAAGTATGAGTGCCCGGAATCGAAAGGTGCACCCGATTCCGCACCCCGCGACGGCCCGGCGGACCGCCCACGCCGCCCAGCCGGCACCGTGGCCGACGCCGCCCAGCCGGAACGGGCTGCCCGGTCGGACAGCCCGTTCCGCCGCACGTCCCCGTTCAGCCGGCCAGCGCGGCTGGGTCGGCCGACTTCCCCGCCGTGGTCGCAGTGGCGAGGAACGACAACACCGGCTGTGGTCGGGAGATCGGTGCCAGGGCGGCCAGGTGCCCGTCCGGGCGCACGAGCGCGACCACCGGTCGCCGACCGAACACCGCCATCAGCCCAGCGCGCTCCCGAGCCGGTAGCCCGGCCAGGTCGCACACGGCGGCGGTGCCGTCGAGCACGGCGGTCGCCTCGGCCCGGTCGTCGGCCCACCTAGCCGGCGTCGCGGCGCCCGGCCACAGCAGCGCGGTGAACCGCTCGGGGTCCAGCAGACCCCGTCCGGTTCTCGGCCCGTTGGTCGAGTGGAACGGCACCCGCTGGCCCGGTCGCACGCGCCTGGGCTGCGGCCGCAGCAGCGACCGCTGCTGCGCCTTGCCGTACGCGAGGCCGACCCCGCCGATCAGCGGTGCGGCCACCCTCTCCAGCATCCCGGTCACCCGCGCGGTGCTCACCACCACGTCGCGCACCAGGCTCGGCAGCGGCTTGATCTGCCTGGCGGCCAGGATCTGCTTGTCCACCACGGCGGTCACCTGCTGCGCCGCCCGGCGGCGCTCGGTGTCGTAGGTGTCCAGGATCGGCTCGGGCAGCCTGCCCCGGATCACCCCGCCCAGCTTCCACCCCAGGTTGAACGCGTCCTGGATGCCCAGGTTCAGCCCCTGCCCGCCCAGCGGCACCACGCAGTGCGCGGAGTCGCCGACCAGGAACGTGCGGCCGATCCGGAAGCGCTCGGCGATGCCCGGCCGCGGCTGGAAGGTCCGGATCCACTTGGGTTCGCCGATCCGGTAGGGCAGGCTCGCCCGCTTGTTCACGATCTCCTGGAGCTGGTCGCGGGTGAACGACTCCCAGCCGTCACCCACCGGCGGCACGATCGAGGCCATCCGGCCGACGCCGTCGGTCATCGGGATCATCGGCAGCAGGCCGTTGCGGGAGTAGTGGTACTCCACCTCGGTGCCGAGCGGTCCGCTGACCGGGAAGTCGCCGATCGAGATGCCCAGCTCGAACGGCTTGCCGGGGTACGGGACTTCCAGCAGCCGCCGCGTGGTGCTGCCCACGCCGTCCGACCCGATCACCCACTTCGGCCGCGCGGTGCGCACCACGCCGTCCGGACCGCGCAGCTCGACGGCGGGGCCGTCCGGGTCGATGGCCTCCAGGGTGGTGCCCAGCTCGTAGACACCGCCCAGTTCGGCGAAGCGGTTGCGCAGCACCTTCTCGATCTCGCGCTGCGGCAGGGAAAGGGTGAACGGCAGGGCGGTGCCCAGCCGGTCCATCGGCACGGTGCCCAGCCGCCGCCCGCCGGAGAAGTAGCCGACCCCGGTGATCCGGAAACCCAGCGACACCAGGTCGTCCACCACGCCGATGCGGTGCAGCAGCTCCAGCATGCGCGGCCAGATCAGCACCGCGCGCGAGTGCGGGTCGCCGTCGTCGAGCACCCCCTTGCGGTCGACCACGCGCACGGACACGCCTTGCTGCAACAGGTCGCAGGCCAGCATGGTGCCCACCGCGCCGCCGCCGATCACCAGAACGTCGGGCTCGCCCGCCCGCTCAGCCATCTGCATGACTCCTTCCTAGAAAACCGCGATGTCGGGCCACACCAAGGCGCAGGCGCCCCAGGTGACACCGCCGCCGAACGCGGAGAGCACGACCCGGTCACCGCTGCTCAGCTCGTCGCGCTGGGCGGCGTCGGCCAGGGCCAGGGGGATGGAGGCGGCCGAGGTGTTGCCGACCTTGTCGAGGTTGACCACCAGCCGGTCGGGTGCCAGGCCCAGTTCCTCGGCGACCGCGCGCAGGATGCGCACGTTGGCCTGGTGGCCGACGAACCGGTCGACGTCGTCCACCCGCCACCCGGCGCGGTCCAGCACGACGCGCGCCGAGCCGGCCATGCGCTGGACCGCGGCGCGGAACACGCGCTTGCCGTCCATCCGGAAGTAGACGTCGGCCGGGTCGGCGGGCACGCCGCCGGAGCGCTGCCGCGACCCGCCGCCCGGGATCATGATCACGTCGGCCAGGGTGCCGTCGCTGCCCAGGTCGAACTCCAGCAGCGCGCCCGGCTCGTCGTGCTCGCCCGCGCCGAGCACGACCGCGCCCGCGCCGTCGCCGAAGATCACCGACGTGGTGCGGTCGGTGGGGTCGAGGATGGAGCTGTAGGTCTCCGCGCCGATCACCAGCACCGACTTGGCCAGCCCGGACGCCACCGCGCCCGCGCCGGACGCCAGCGCGTAGACGAAGCCCGTGCAGACCGCGGCCAGGTCGTAGGCGGGCACGTGGCCCAGCCCCAGGCGGGCGGCCACCGACGGGGCGGTGGCCGGGCAGGGGTGGTCCGGGGTGGTGGTGGCCACGACGACGAGGTCCACGTGGTCGACGTCGGCGGCCTTGAGGGCGCGCGAGCCCGCGTCCACGGCCAGGTCGCTCGTCGCCACCCCGGGCGCGACGACGTGGCGCTGGCCGATGCCCGTGCGGGTGCGGATCCACTCGTCGGACGTGTCCATCCGCTCGGCCAGCATCGCGTTGGTGACGGCGTCCGGTGGCACCACGGCACCGAGGCCGCGCACGACGGCTGCCCGGCTCACCGGTCGCCCCTCGCGGCTCCGGTGACGGGTTCGTCCGTCGTCGGTGTGTTCGCTGACGACAACATCTGCACCTCGCTTCGCTCCGACCCACCTCGGCCCAACGCGCGAACCGCGTTGCCGAAAATGACCTTAAGCGCAGGTCAGAAGGTTGAACCGGCTGGTGTTTCCAAAGAACACGGGCTGACCGAAAGTGGTATTCGCACCGACCGCGGAACATGCGAAAGGGCCCCGTGCGGGGGCCCTTTCGGTGCTCTTGCTCGCCGGTGCGGCGGTCGCCCGGAGTCAGGACGCGGCCCGCTCCACCACCGGTGCTTCGGCCGGTGCCGACACCAGGCGCGACTTGCGCAGGAACAGCGCGACGAGCAGCGCGCCGCCCACCACGATGGCGGCGTCGACCAGCACGGCCGTGGTCACACCGCCCAGCACCGCGTCCTGGCGGCTGGAGGTGGTCTCCAGCAGGTGGATGCGGCTGGACGCGATGGCGCTCAGGATCGGGATGCCGATGGTGATGCCGACCTGCTGCGTCATCGACGTCAACCCGGTGGCCAGGCCCTGCTCGTCGTCGGGCAGGCCCGAGGTGGCGGTCACCATGTACGCCACGATCGCGACCATGTGCCCGAAACCGGCGACGGAGGTCGCCACGATGACCAGCCACACGCTGCCGGGTTCGCGGTCGACCAGGAACAGCGCGGCGGTCATGACGCCCTGGATGAGCAGACCGACGACCAACGCGGTCGGGCTGCCGAACCTGGCGATGATGCGGGGCGCCAGGATGCCGCCCAGGAACGCCGCCACGCCGAGCACGGCGAACACCAGGCCGGCCGCCAGCGCCGAGTACCCCAGCACTTCCTGCAGGTACAGCGTCATCAGGAAGATCGCCGAGGTCTCCATCGTGAAGCTGATCAGGCCACCGAAGTTGCCCCAGCTCACCGTGGGCCGCACGAGGATGCGCATCGACGCCAGCGGCGACGGCACCCGCAGTTCGATGAACACGAAGGCCACCAGCAGGACCGCGGCCACCGCCAGCGACAGCAGGCCGACCGGGTCGCCCCAGCCGTCCTCACCCTGCTTGGAGATGCCGTAGACCAGGGCGACCAGGCCGAGGCTGACGGTGATCGCGCCCGGGACGTCGAGCTTGGCGCGCTGCGTCGGCTTGCTCTCGGTCAGCACGATCGGGGCCAGCGCGATCACGATCAGACCGACCGGCACGTTGATCAGGAACGCCCACCGCCAGCTGGCGACACCGGTGAGCACACCGCCCAGGACCGCGCCCGCGGTGAAGCCCGCGGACAGCAGCGCGCCGTTGAGGCCCAACGCGCGGTCGCGCAACGGCCCTTCCGGGAACGACGTGGTCAGCAGGGACATCGCCGAGGGGATCACGATGCCCGTCGCCAGGCCCTGCGCGACCCGGGCCAGGATCAACAGCGTGGGCGTGTTGGCCAGACCGCCCACCAACGACGCCACGACCAGCAGCACCATGCCGACGATCAGCATGCGCCGCCGGCCGGCCAGGTCGGCGATCCGGCCGAACACCAGGGTGAACCCGGCGGACGCCAGCGCGAACGACGTGGCGATCCACTGGAAGTTCTCCAACTCGAAACCGAGGCCGTTGCCGATCACCGGAATGGCCACGTTCAGGATGGAGAAGTCGGCGGACACCATGAACTGGGCGCCGAGCAACAGCACGAGGACTACTTTTTGGCGGCTCGTCATCACCGGGGGCGATGTGGTCGCCGGCGCTGGGTCAACAGTCGACATCTCACGGCCTTTCATCACGTCGCTCGTCGTGCAGTCGGCTGCGCCGCTCGAATCGGCTTTGTCCTGCATTTCCGAGGCATTTCGTGCCAGAGGCTAGCGCCGGCCGGGCCGTGTGGGATGCTCAGTGCACCCGAAGTTCGGGCGGACTACAACCAAAGTAGTAGTGACTGCACCAAAGGTGTAGTGCTCGCCTGTCGACCGCCGCCGGTCGCCCGTGGAACAGTGGTCTGGGCCGGCCCGAATGCGCCTCTAATGCACCTCCACACCTGTGCGGTCAAGGAGAGACGATATGACAGCCACCACCCCGTTGGGCACCACCGGGATGGAGATCAGCAGGATCGGGTTCGGCGCCTGGGCGGCGGGCGGCAGCGACTGGAAGTTCGGATGGGGACCGCAGGACGACGCCGATTCCGTGGCGACCATCCTGGCGCTGGTCGAGCGCGGCGTGAACTGGATCGACACCGCGCCCGCCTATGGCGTCGGGCACTCCGAGGAGGTCGTCGGGAAGGCGCTGGCGCAGCTGCCCGAGGCCGACCGGCCACTGGTGTTCACCAAGGTCGGGCTCGTGTGGACCGAGACCGAGGACCTCGGCGGCTCGCCGCGCAAGGTGATGCGCGCCGAGTACGTCCGCCGCGATGTCGAGGCGTCGCTGCGCAGGCTCGGGGTGGACCGGATCGACCTGCTCCAGGTGCACTGGCCCGGTGACGGCGCCCTCGCGGTGCCGGACGGCGACGACCCGCTGGCCGAGCGGTGGGCGACCCCGCTGGCCGAGTACTGGCAGACCATGGCGGAGCTGAAGCGGGAAGGCCTGGTGCGCGCCATCGGCCTGTCCAACCACGGTGTCGCCGAGCTCGCCGAGGCCGAGGCGATCGCGCACGTGGAGACCCTCCAGCCGCCGTTCTCGCTGCTCCAGCGCGATTCCGTGCCGGAGCTGGCGTGGTGTGCCGACCACGGCACGGGCACGATCGTCTACCAGCCGCTGCACTCGGGCCTGCTCACCGGCGCGTTCTCGCGTGAGCGCGCCGAGTCGCTGCCCGAGGGCGACTGGCGGCGCGGCTCGCCGGACTTCACCACCAACCTGGACCGCAACCTGGCCCTGGTCGACGCGCTGCGGCCCATTG
The DNA here is from genome assembly GCF_003014735.1 of Saccharothrix carnea. Lineage (GTDB taxonomy): Bacteria > Actinomycetota > Actinomycetes > Mycobacteriales > Pseudonocardiaceae > Actinosynnema > Actinosynnema carneum. Next base: position 275,327 of record NZ_PYAX01000002.1, read on the forward strand.
CCCACGGTCACGGCACCACGGTGTCCAGCGTCGCCATCGCGTGGGCGCTGTCGGTGCGCGGTGTCACCGGCGCCATCGTCGGTGCGCGCCGCCCCGAGCAGCTGCACGACTGGATCGACGCGGCCTCGCTGGAGTTGACGCCCGGCGACCTGGACGCCATCGCGGCGGCGATCGAGGCGACGGGTGCGGGCAGCGGTCCGGCACGCCCTTGACCCGGCGTCCGTCCCGGTGCCCCGCCGGGAGTCCATGAGCACATGGCGCGGGGCGCGGTAGCCGTACTGCGGATGTGCTGGGTCCAGGCCAGGCCCGAGGTGCAGGTGGTGTTCGCGCTGCGGTTCGCCGTGGGCGGGCTGGTGGGCGCCGACGGTGGTGTCGTCGACGTGCCACGCCTGCTGGTGGGCGCGCTGGTGTGGGCGTGCGCGGTGCTGGCGGTCTACCTGCTCAACGGTGTCAGCGACGCCGTCGAGGACTCGATCAACAAACCGACCAGGCCCATCCCGGCGGGCACGCTCGGCGCGGCGGCGGCGATCGGTGTCGCCGCCGCCGCGTCGCTGCTCGCGTCGCTGGGCGCACTCCTGGTCGGCACGCGGTTCCTGGTGCTGACGGTGGTGTTCCTGGTGCTGGGCTGCGCCTACTCGGTGCCGCCGGTGGCCGTGAAGCGGTCGGCGCCGGGTTCGGTGGCCGTCGTCCTGGCCGGCGGGGTCGTGACGTACCTGGCGGGTTTCTGCGCCGGTGGTGGCGGCGAGCTCGGCCCGGTGCTGGTGCCGGCGGTGGCGTTGTCGTGCTGGATGGCGGGCGTCGGCGCGCTGGCCAAGGACCTGTCCGACACCCGCGGTGACCGCGCCGCCGGGCGCCGGACGCTGGCCGTGCGCTGGGGACCGGGCCGGACTCGGCTGGTGGTCAGCGGCAACGCCCTGCTGGTCGGGGTCGGGTTCTTCGTCGCGGTGCTGTGGTGCCTGCCGGTGCTGGTCCTGCCGGCGGGAGTCGTGCTGGTGGGTGCCTTGTGCGTGGCCGCGCGGGTGGGCGGCCCGCCCTACCGGGTCTACATGCGCACCCAGCACGCCGCGCACGTCGTCGCGGTGGCCGTGCTCGTCGTCGCGGTGGTCGCCCGCTGAGACGGCGGTCCGCAGTGCTGCTCCGGCTGTTCGGCGGGGGAGCGGTGTGCGGGTCGTCGCGGTGCGGTGGGAACGCACGTCGGCGGAGCGTGCGACGGGAAAGCCGGCGGGGTGTGCCAGGGCGTTCGTCCGCCGCCGTGCGTCGTGACCGAAGTCCGTGTTCGGCCGCGCCGACCCGAATCCGACACCTCGCCGTAACTTCGGATCCGAATCCGGCCGAGTGGCCCGGCGCCGACCCGCGCCGCGTTCACGGCCTGCTTTTGCGCACCCGCGTCCGGTACCCGGTCGGCTGACGTGTGGCCAATACATTTCGCCCCCTAATAGCCCACTCTGCGAGATGGCTTCGGGGTGTCCGGCGAGACGTTGACTCGTGGTTGAGCCGTGCTAATGTCGAGTGCAGGCCGGGTCCCCGGCGAGATCTGGGTCGATCTCGCCGGGGACCGCTACTGGGGGAAGACAGGGGGCCACATTGCTGCTCCGCTGTACGCGGTTGGCGATTCGGCAGCCATTACGGCGTGCGCCGGCACGGGGCGACGTGGCCCGAAGAAATAGCCCGGTTTCCGAAGTTCCCGCTCGGGTCCTTCGCCGGGTGCCGCCACGCCCGCGGGTGCCGGACGTCCTGGTCGCTCTCGCCGTCGCGGCCGGGACTGCGGCGGTTCAGCGCGTGGCCTAGTCATCCATTCCGTTGGAGTCGCCGAGCCGTCCTGACGGAATGCACCCTTTCCGGTCATGTGGCGAAGCGAGCGGTCATTCCGGTCCCGCACCACGAGTGCGGTCGAGTGGTCATGGGAACTGTCGACCGAGACGTGACGGAGAAAGCATGAAAAGCAAGGTGACGGGGAGCACCTCGGACAGCGGGTGGTTACCCAAGCGGTGTGACGTCGAGCACGGCGCGGAGGTGGCACCGGTCTGGGCGCGGTTCGTCGACCGCCGCGACGCGCTGCTCGACGAGTACGGCAGGAGGCTGCGGGCGATGCACTCCGCCCTGGCCGAGGACGAGGACACGTTGCGCGGCTGCGTCGAGCACGCCGAGTCGATCCTCGACGAGTGCGCCGCGAGCCTGCGCGAAGGCCGGGTCGTGAGCAGCGACGACGCCTGGGTCATGGCGTCGGAGATCGGGGCCCGGCGGGCGGCGGGCAACGTGCACCCGATCGAGTCGATCCGGGCCGCGGCCGTGCTGGTCGAGTTGACCATCCGGGCCCTCCAGGACGTCTGCGGGGACGACCGGGCGGGGGTGTCGCTGCTGTGCACGGCGATGCTCGCGCTGAACCAGTCGATCTCGCTGCGGATGCACGTGGCGTCCATCGCCTACGACCGGTTCCTGTACGAGCAGTTCAAGCGGGCACAGGTCGACGGCGTGCACACCCTCGCCCGGGAGATCCACGACCACGTGGGCAACGGCGTGAGCCTGGCGCACCGGCAGCTGGAGCTGTACGACGTGCTGCACTCCGAGGACTGCGGCATCGCGCGGGACCGGGTGGCGCGGGCGCGCCTGGTGCTGACCGAGACGCTGGACACCACCCGCAGGCTGATCGCCGGGTTGCGGGCGCGGGTACCGGTCTCCGGGCTGCGGGAGGCGCTGGAGGCGTTCGTCGCCTCGGTCGACTGCACCTCGGCCGAGGTCGAGGTCGTCGTCGAGGGTGACGAGCACCGGCTGTCCCGCGACGTGGTGGGCGAGCTCTACACGGTGGTCCGGGAAGCGCTGCGCAACGCGATCCAGCACGCCGGTGCGTCGCGGATCTGCGTGTACGTGGAGATCACGCCGTGGCGGGTGGCCGCCGTGGTGGAGGACGACGGCGTCGGGTTCGACCGCAACCGCCACCGCCGCCGCACCGGGCACGGGCTCGCGTCGATGACCGAGCGCACCACGCTGCTCGGCGGCGAGCTGACCATCACCAGTGCCTGCGGCACCGGAACGCGCCTCGAGGTCACGATCCCGTTGATGGAGCCGGGACATGCGATCGGTGCCTGACCGCGCGCCGATCCGCATCGTCGTCGCCGACGACCACACGCTGCTGCGCGAGGCGGTCTGCGACATGCTCCGCATGGAATCGGGGTTCCTGATCGTCGGTGAGGCCGACGACGGCGCCAGCGCCGTGGTGATGGCCGAGCGGACGCGGCCCGACGTGGTGCTGCTGGACGTGGGGATGCCGGGCCACCACCCGGTGTTCACCGTCCGCAGGATCGCCGAGGTCGCGCCGGACACGCAGGTCATCATCGTGAGCATGTACGCCGAGCAGCGGCTCGTGCAGGAGCTGCTGTCCCTCGGCGTGCGCGGTTACCTGCACAAGAGCGTGAGCCGGCAGGAGTTGGCCGCGGCGATCCGCACCGTGTGCGCCGACAACCGGCGGGTCGTCGTCTCGGTGGCCTGGATGCCCAGCGCCGAGCCCGAGGACGACGGAGGGCTGCTGTCCACGCGGGAGCGCGAGGTGCTGGCGCTGGTCGCCCAGGCGATGAGCAACCGGCAGATCGCGACCCGGCTGGACATCACCGAGGGAACGGTGAAGAGGCACCTGCGCAACGTCTTCGGCAAGCTGGCCGCGGTGTCCAGGATCGACGCGGTCAACAAAGCGGTGGCCGCGGGGCTGATCCCGGCGCCGGAGGACCGGCGGGCGCTCAGTCCACGCGCGGTGGGCGGGGCGGGGCCGGGCGGGTCGCCTGGGCCGGGTTGATGAGCCCGGCGTCGACGGCCTTGTTGACCGCGTCGATGCGCGACACGGCGCCGATCTTGGCGAAGATGTTGTGCAGGTGGCGCTTGACGGTGGCTTCGGTGATGCCCAGGCGCGCGGCGATCTGGCGGTTGCTCAACGCCTGCGCGACCAGTTCGAGCAGACCCCGCTCACGGCGGGAGAGCGGGGTCTCGCGCTCCTCGGCCCGGTCGATGCTCGCCGCCGCCGGTGACACCGAGATCTGCACGGACCGGTCGTCGCGCACGGTGCTGCGGATGACCGAGACGAGGTGCTGCCTGCTGACGCCCTTGCTCAGGTACCCGCGCACGCCCTGGGCGAGCATGTCCTGCACGAACGCCGGTGTGTCGTACATGCTCAGGATTACCACGCGGGTGCGCGGTGCGACTTCCCGCAGCCGCTGCACGGTCAGGGCGGCGGGGATGCCCGGCATGTCGATGTCCAGCAGCACCACGTCGGGGCACAGCTCGGCGGCGGCCGCCACCAGGGCCGTGCCGTCGCCCACGTCGGCGACGACGTCGAAGTCGGGTTCGGCGTTGAGCGACTCGCGCAGCATCTCGCGCAGGATCACGTGGTCGTCGGCGAGCAGGATGGTGATCCTGTCGCGGTGTGCCGAGGTCACGGCAGCGGCAGCTCGACGTCGACGCGCGACCCCGTGGCCGTCGCGGTCACCACGCAGCTGCCGCCCAGCGAACCGGCGCGTTCGCGCATGGACACCAGGCCGAAGCCCTGCCGCGCCGCCGCACGTGCCGGGTCGAACCCGATGCCGTCGTCCTCCACGGACGCGGTGATCGTCTCGCTGGTGATGTCCACCAGCACCACGGCCTTCTCCGCCGCGGCGTGGGCGAACACGTTGAGCAGGGCCTCGCGCAGGATCAGGAACAGCTCCTTGCGGTGCCGGTCGGGCACCAGGCGCTGGTTGCCGGTCACCTTGACGTGCACGACGGTGCGCCACGCGCCCGCCGTGTCGGCGAAGGCGACGATCTCCTGCTCCAGGTCGAGCGCGGCGGGTCCGTCGGAGAACTCGGTGATCAGCTGGCGGACGATGGACAACGCCGCGGACAGGTGCTCGCGCGCACCGCTGATCCGCTTCGCCGCGGCGGCCCGGTCGTCGGCCGCCTCGTACAGCTCGACCAGTTCCAGCTGGTGCATGGCGATGCTCAGCTCGTGGCCCAGCTGGTCGTGGACCTCGCGGGCCAGCTGGCGGCGCTCGCGGCGCCGCGCCTCGTCGGCGGTGCGCAGGATCGACGTGTCGTAGGAGTCGCCGATGGCGTGCACCTGGGACGCGAGGTTGCGGTGCAGCACGGTCAGCACGGCGGCCAGGTCCGGCACCAGCTGCGGCTGCTCGGCCGCGACCCTCAGCAGCTCGGCCAGGACCACGTCCATCAGCACCCCGGTGCCGCCGGGCGGCGTGACCGGCTGCTGCGGCTGCTGCTGGACCGGCGGCGCCGAGCGCGCCAGGTCGGTGACCGTGGCGGTGAGGATGGCGTCCGCGCGCGCCAGGCACTCGGGCAGCACCGCCGGGTCCTTGCCCAGCAGGCTCCCGCTGTCGCGCAGCCTGGCCTCCAGGCGCACCAGGATCTCGGCGCGCCGGTCGGCCAGCAAGCCGCCGGCGGTGACGTCGTCGGCACGTGCCTTCGGCATCTCGAATTCCCCCATAAATCCGCAGGTCGCACGTCGAGGCACGGCACTGTGCGTGATGTGGATGATACCGCGCGCTGCCCTCGTTTCCGGTGGTGTTCACCGCGACGCTGCGGTGGACACCGACCGGGGCGGCTCAGCCCGCGACTCCGGCCAGGGCGGGCCAGCCCCGGTCCGCGGCGTGCGCGACGAGCACCGGGTCGGCACCGACGACCACGGGGCGTCCCACCAGGTCCAGCAGCGGCAGGTCGCTGACGTGGTCGCCGTAGGCCGAGCACGCCGCCAGGTCCAGGCCGAGGGCTTCGGCGCAGTCGCGCACCGCCGCGGCTTTCGCCGCACCGATCATCGGTGTGGCGACCGACCCGGTGTAGTGGCCGTCGAGCACCTCCGGCCGTGAGCACAGCACGACGTCGGCGCCCACGTGCTCGGCGATCGGGTCCAGGCACGGCGGGAAGGACCCGGACACCAGCACGACCGCCTCACCGGTCGCGGCGTGCGCCCGCAGCCGGTCGAGCACCGGCTGGTGGAACAGCCGCCCGCCGCGCAGCTCGGCGTCGAACCACGCCCGCCCGTGCCCGGCCAGCTCGGCTTCACCGCGGCCCGCGAAGGTCCGGAAGTACTCGGCCAGCGCGGCGGTGCGGGTACCGGTCTCGCCGGCCAGCCGCACCCGCTCGCGCACGGCCGCGTACTCGGTGTCCGGGCGCCCGCGCAGCCGCAGGTGGAAGGCCAGGAACCGGAAGACGCTCTTGACGGCGATGAGGGTGTCGTCGACGTCGAAGAACGCCGCGGCCGGCCTGCTCACACCGCGACCCGCTTGGCCTCGACCAGCGAGGCCGCCTCACCCAGGCTCAGCTCGGGCGTGAGCTCGCCGTCCGGCAGCTTCACGCCGAAGCGGCGCTCCAGCACCACGGACAGCTCGACCAGCACCAGCGAGTCGACGTCCAAGTCGTCGAACGTGACGTCGGCGCCCATGTCGTCGCCGAACACACCGTACTTCTCCACGAGCGCGTTGCGGATCACGTCAACCACGGATTCCACGGTTTGTCTCCCTCTCTCGACAGGTGCTCTCGGTCAGACGACGGCAGCGGCGCGTTCGGTCTCCACGCGCACGTCCATCGCCGCGTACTCGGCCTCGGCGAGGGCGATCGCGCTGTCGACGTCGCGCGCCACCGGCAGGTCGAAGATCTCGGTGATGCGGCGCAACCGCTCGGGCAGCGAGCCGCCGACGACGTGGTACGGGATGCCCAGTTCGGTCAGCGTCGCCTTCAGGTGCTCGTCGGACAGCGAGCGGAACCGCTCGTTGACCGGGCGGTGCCCGTCCGCGGCCAGGGGCAGCTCGTTGGGCAGGTGCACGAACGCGTCGAAGGTGGCCTTCACGTGCCGCTTGAACGCGTGCCCGATCTGCTCCATGACCTCCTCGAAGAACGCCAGCTCCGGCGTCTTCTCGACCGACTCCAGGTCGGACAGGTGCACCGAGTCGTTCGGGTTGATGCCCACGGTCACCCGCACCGCGCCGTAGATCCACTCCTGCAGCGACGAGCCGTCCGAGATGAAGCCGTCCCACAGCCTGCTCTCGTGCACCGCGCGGTCGACGTGCCGCACGACGATCATCTGCAGCAGTTCCGCGGCGGTGCACTCCTCCAGCGCCTTGCCGGGTGCCGCCTCGGGCAGGATCTCGCGCATGGTCTTGGCCCGGGTCCGCGGGATGCCGGTGTAGTGCGACAGCGCCATCCCGGTGATGGTCTTGCCGGAGGAGTACGTTCCGGAGATTCCCAACCGCATGTCTTTGTCCGCCTTCGTTTCTCGGTGATCCGGGTCGGGTGGAGCGGGGGGCAGGTGGGGTCAGGGGGAGTGGGGCAGCCGGTGGGCGACCGCGCACCGGGTGACCACGCCGAGGCTGTCGCCGACGATGGTGGCCGTGCGCCAGACGCCGTTCGGCGTCTCGAGCAGGGCCGGGTCGAGCAGTTCGGCGACCGCGGGGAACCAGTCGCCCGCGCGTCGTGCGGCGGGCGGGCAGGCGGTGATCGTGGTGTGCCGCATCCACAACGTGTCGCTGGACGCGCGGTCCATGTCGTCGGTGGTGTAGAGCAGCACCTGGCCCAGCTGGAGGGCCACCACGAACGAGTCGACCATGGACACGACGGGGCCCGCCGCGGAGTCGACCCCGGCGTCGGCGAACGGGTCGTCCGGCGGCTCGACCAGCACGTTCGCGGTGGCGTGCGCGGCGGTCACGTCGACGACCACGTCCGCCACGGTCTGCCGCCACGAGCGGAAGCCACCGCCGTACAGGCCGGGGTAGTCCGCGCCGAAGCGGGCGTCGAGGTCGGCCGGGGACGCGGCCGGGCCGCCCGCGTCGTGCTCCAGCAGGACGCGGACCCGCATGGCGGCGACCCTGACGTCCACTGTGGACAGCAGTCGGCGGTCGCCCTCCGGCGCGGCGGAGACGTGGGTGGCGGTGACCGGCAGCGAGAAGAGGTTGCCCTCCACGGGCTTGGCGGGCGCCTTGATGTCCACCCGGCGCAGCCACGTCCGGCCGCGAGCCGCGAGGTCGAGGTCGTTGCGCTGCGCGGTCAGCAGCTCGGCTGCCCGCACGGCGAGGATCAGCACGTCGATGGTGGACAGGTGCGGGCGCAGCTCGGTGTCTTCGGTCTTGCGCGACCAGTCCGCCGGGTAGCGGATCTCGACCGTGGCGGCCAGCCCGTCCGCCGCGCCGTGCAGCCGGGTGCCGCCGACCGCGTAGTCCACCCGGCGGTAACCCGAGCCGAAGAACCGGGTGGCGCCGGGGCCCAGGTGGTCGTCCACGGACTTGAGCAGCAGCGCCCCGCTGTTGTTCGAAGTCATGTCGGTCCCCTTTCGCTCATTCCGGGGACGACGTTAGAGCGCGCGAAGCGTTTTCGGAGGGGCGCCTACCACCTATTGCCCCGGTGATTCTCCTAAAGTGGTAGTGGGCTGCCGGGCGGAATGCGGAAAAGGCCGACACCTGCCGGTGCCGGCCTTTTCGAGCGGTGCGTCAGAACGTCGAGGCGTGCTCCTCGGCCCGCGCCTTGGCGGCCTCCAGGGCGGCCCCGGGGTCGGCGTTCATGGCGTTGGCGTCGAAGTAGACCTCGGTCACGTCGGTGATGCCGACGAACCGGAGCCAGTCCTTGAAGAACGTGCTGCGGAAGTCCACGCCGAACTCCTGCGGCACACCGTCGGCGTACACGCCGCTGGAGTAGACGACGAACGCCTTGCGCCCGGTCATCAGGCCGCTGTACCCGGCGGTGGGGTCGAACCCGAACACCCAGCCCGGCTGCGTCACCACGTCGATCCAGTGCTTGAGGGCGTAGGGCACGCCCGCGTTCCACATCGGGATGTTGAAGACGTACTCGTCCGCCGCGGCGAACCGGTCGAACACCGCCCGCGCCTGTGCCCAGACGTCGACCTGCTCGGGGGTCTGCTCCTGCCCGGCGAACGCGGCCATCTTCGCCGCGGCGGCCGTGGTGCCGAAATCGGGCAGGCTGTCCTCGAACACCGACAGGACGTCGACCTTGGTCTCCGGCTTGCGGTCCTTGTACGCGGACAGGAACGCCCCGGCGATGGCGAGCGACTGGCTCGCCGCGCCCCGCGGCGAGGCGTTTACGTGCAGCAGTTGGCTCATGTGGGAGTGCCTTCCAGGTTCGGGAGCCGGCCTGTGCAATCAAAGGCACGTCCGGGCGCGGATTCAACGCCACTGCCACTTTGGTCGTGCGCCTATGGGTCGAAAGTTGTACTGCGGCCGAAGCCGGTGCCCTGTCCGCCTGGTGGAACGCCTCCTCGCGGACCCGCCGAACCCTGTTGCGTCCGTCACGTCCGGGCCTCTACGGTGGCCAATCGAAGCGCTTCGATGGCGAGGGAGCTCCACGCTTCCCCGGGACGAAGGGGAGACGATCCGTGTCGAGAGCCCGTCGCTCGCTGCTGGTGCCGCTGATCGCGGCGCTGCTCCTGGCGCCACTGCCCGCGCACGCCCAGGAGCTGCCGTTCCGGGACCCGGACCTGCCGCGCGCAGCCCGGATCGACGACCTGCTCGGCCGGTTGACCGTCGACGAGAAGGTCTCGCTGCTGCACCAGTACCAGCCGGCGATACCCAGGCTCGGGATCGGCGCGTTCAAGACCGGCACCGAAGCGCTGCACGGCGTGGCGTGGCTGGGCGAGGCGACGGTGTTCCCGCAGGCGCTGGGCCTGGCGAACACGTGGAACCCCGAACTGGTCGAACAGGTCGGCGCGGTGACCGGTCGCGAGGCCCGCGGCTTCCACGCGCGCAACCCCGCGTTCAACGGCCTCAACCTGTGGGCGCCGGTGGTCAACCTGCTGCGCGACCCGAGGTGGGGCCGCAACGAGGAGGGCTACTCGGAGGACCCGTACCTGACCGGCCGGATCTCCACCGCGTTCGGCCGGGGCATCCAGGGTGACCACCCCGACTACCTCCAGGCCGCGCCGACGTTGAAGCACTACGTCGCCTACAACGTCGAGGACGACCGCATCACCGTCGACTCGATCGTGCCGCCGCGGATCTTGAAGGACTACGACGAGGCCGCGTTCAAGCCGGCCGTCTCGGCGAACGCCGCCACCGGCGTGATGGCCTCCTACAACCTGGTCAACGGCCGCCCCACGCACGTCGGCCCGGAGCTGGACGACGTCGTGCGCTCGTGGACCGATGAGGACCTGATGATCGTCGGTGACGCGGGCGGCGCGTCCAACGTCTTCGGTTCGCAGCGCTACTACGCCACCAGGCCGGAGGCGCACGCGGCATCCATCCGGGCGGGCCTGGACAGCTTCACCGAGAACGACCGCGACTCGGCCCAGACCACGACGGCGATCAAGACCGCGCTGTCCCAGGGCCTGATCACCCTGGCCGACGTCGAGGACGCGGTGCGGCACGTGCTGTCGATCCGGTTCCGGCTCGGCGAGTTCGACCCGGCGGGCCGCAACCCGTACGCCGCCATCACGCCGGAGGTGATCGACGCGCCGGAGCACCGGCAGCTGGCCCGTGAGGTGGCCGCCGAGCAGGTCGTGCTGCTGCGCAACGACGCCGACACCCTGCCGCTGTCCACCGCGGACACCAAGAAGGTCGCCGTCGTCGGCCAGCTCGCCGACACCCTGTACGAGGACTGGTACTCCGGCACCATGCCCTACCGGATCACGCCGGTGAAGGGGCTCGCTGAACGGGCCGAGGTCACGTCGAGCGAGGGCGTCGACCGGATCAGGCTGAAGGACCTGGCCACCGGCAGGTACGTCACGGCGTCCACCGCGTCCACCGGCGCCGCGCTCACCGCCACCGAGGCGTCACCGGGCGGGACGAGCGGGCTGGACGTGTTCGACTGGGGCGAGGGCACGGTCACGCTGCGGACCGCCGCCAACGGCAGGACGGTGTCGCTGGGCGACGGCCGGAGCCTGGTCAACAACGCGGTGCAGCCCACCGGCTGGTTCGTCCAGCAGCAGTTCAAGCTCGTGGCGCAACCGGACGGCTCGCACGTGCTGGAGTACGCGGGCAACGACGTTACCCAGTCCTGGTTCGGCCCGAACAAGTACGTGGTCGTCGGCGCGGACGGCAGGCTCACCCTGGGCGCCGCCTCGGTCGGCGACGCCACGAAGTTCGGGCGGGAGGTCGTGCGCAGCGGCGTGGACAGCGCGGTCGCCGCGGCGAAGGGCGCGGATGCCGCTGTCGTGGTGGTCGGCAGCATGCCGTTCGTCAACGGCCGCGAGGACGACGACCGCAAGACCACCGTGCTGCCGGCCGGTCAGCGCGCCGTGATCGACGCGGTGCGCAAGGCGAACCCGCGCACGATCGTCGTGCTGGAGAGCAGCTACCCGTACGCGGGCGACTGGGACACCGCCGACCTGCCCGCGATCCTGTGGACCACGCACGCGGGCCAGGAGACCGGCCACGCGATCGCCGACGTGCTGTTCGGCGACCACAACCCGGGCGCCAGGCTGACGCAGACCTGGTACCGGTCCGACGCCGACCTGCCCGACAAGCTCCGGTACGACATCTCCAAGTCCGGGCACACCTACCAGTACTTCCGCGGCAAGCCGCTGTACCCGTTCGGGTACGGGCTGAGCTACACGTCGTTCCGCTACTCGAAGATGCGGGTCGACCGGGCCGTGGTGGACGCCTCCGGCGAGGTGAAGGTCCGCGTGGACGTGACCAACACGGGCGACCGGGCGGGCACCGAGGTCGTCCAGCTGTACTCGCACCAGAAGAAGTCCCGGGTCCAGCAGCCGGTCAAGCAGCTGCGCGCGTTCGAGCGGGTGGAGCTGCGGCCCGGTGAGACGAGGACGGTCGAGCTGACCGTCCGCGCGGCCGACCTGGCGTTCTGGGACGTGACGCGGGAGAAGCGGGTGGTGGAGAGCGCGCCGCACGAGCTGGCGGTCGGGCCGCTGACCCGCACGATCGGCGTGCGCGGCGAGACGATCCCGCCGCGTGATCTGGGCAAGGCCACGCAGGCGCAGAACTTCGACGACTACTCCGGCGTGACCCTGGTGGACACGACCAAGGAACGCGGCACCGCCGTCGCCTCGACCGCACCCGGCCAGTGGATCAGCTTCGAGGACGTCGACCTGGGCCGGGCGGCCCGTTCGCTGACGGCGCGGGTGGCGAACCCGGACGCGCCGACGACGGTCGAGGTGCGCCTCGGCGGCCCCACCGGCCGGCTGGTGGGCACGCTCGCCGTGCCGACCACGGCCGACAAGTACTCCTGGACCACGGTCTCGTCGCCGTTGCGCGGCGCGACCGGTCGGCAGGACGTGTACCTGGTCTTCACGGGGAAGGCCCGGATCGACAACCTCACCGTGGAGGGATCATCCTGATGTCCAAGCGACTCCTGGTGGCCGCGGTCGCCGCCCTGATGGCCGTGGCCGGCTGCGGAGGTTCGGAGGGGGCCTCCGACCCCAACACGCTCAAGCTGTGGCACTACGAGGGGCCCGACAGCGCCATGGGCGTGGCGTGGGCGGAGGCGATCAAGCAGTTCGAGGCCACCCACCCCGGCGTCAAGGTGCAGTTCGAGGAGAAGGGCTTCGAGCAGATCCAGAAGACCGCCTCGATGGTGCTCAACTCCAAGGACGCACCGGACATCCTGGAGTACAACAAGGGCAACGCGACCGCCGGTCTGCTGTCCAAGCAGGGCCTGCTGACCGACATGAGCGAGGAAGTGGCCAAGCGAGGGTGGGACCGCAAGCTCGGGCCGGGCATCGACACCACCGCCAAGTACGACGAGCGCGGCGTGATGGGTTCCGGGAAGTGGTACGGCATTCCCAACTACGCCGAGTACGTGATGGTCTACTACAACAAGACGATGTTCGACCAGCAGGGACTGACCGCGCCGAAGACCTTCGACGAGCTGACCGCCGCGATGGACAAGTTCGCCAAGGCGGGCGTCACGCCGCTCGCGCTGGGCGGCGCGGAGTACCCGGCGGCGCAGCTGTTCTACCAGCTGGCGCTGACCAAGGCCGACCGCGCGTGGGTCGACAAGTTCCAGCGCTACACCGGTGACGTGAACTTCCACGACAACACCTGGGTGTTCGGTGCGGAGACGTTCGCCAAGTGGCTGCGCGAGGGCTACATCTCCAAGGACTCCGCCGGGGTGAAGGCCGAGGACATGGGCCTGGCGTTCATGCAGGGCAAGCACCCGATCATGATCAGCGGCAGCTGGTGGTACGGCCGGGTGCAGGCGCAGGTCAAGGACTTCGAGTGGGCGTCGGTGCCGTGGCCGGGTATGACGTCCGGGTCCAGCGGCAACCTGTGGGTCGTGCCGAAGGGCTCGAAGAACAAGCAGCTGGCCTACGACTTCATCGAGATCACCATGTCACCGGCGATCCAGGACAAGCTGCGTGACGCGGGCGGCATCGCGGTCGCGCCGAGCGGCACGCCCGTGACCGACCCGAAGACCAAGCAGCTCAACGACGACTTCAAGGCGATCAGCGACGCCGACAAGCTGGCGTTCTACCCGGACTGGCCCGCGCCCGGCTTCTACGACGCGCAGGTGTCGTCGGTGCAGAAGCTGATCACCGGCCAACGCGGGCCGCACGAGGTGCTGACCGAACTGGCCGACTACTACAAGGAGAACACGGCGAGCGTCGGCAAATGAGCCTGGTCCCCACCTCGATCCGCGACCGCGGGTCGTACCTGCTCTTCCTGATCCCCGGCGGCTTGCTGCTGCTCGCGGTGATCCTGGTGCCGTTCGGGATGAACATCGGCATCAGCTTCACCGAGTGGTCCGGCGCCGGCACGCCGGAGTGGATCGGGCTGGACAACTACACCCGGCTGATGGGCGACGGCACGTTCTGGGCGTCGTTCCGGCACAACGTCGGCCTGGTGGTGGCGATGGCGGTCCTGCCGACCCTGGCGGGACTCGTCATCGCCGCGGCCCTGTTCGACTTCATCGGCAAGCACTTCGGCGCACGGCACGCCGCCGTGCTGCGGGCGTGCGTCTACCTGCCGCAGGTGCTGCCCATCGCGGTGGCCGGGATCGTGTGGAGCTGGATCCTGGCCCCGCAGGACGGCGCGCTGAACGAGGTGCTGCGCGCGGTCGGGCTGGACTCGCTGGCGCAGAACTGGCTCGGCGACCCCGACCTGGCGCTGTGGACCGTGATGGGCGTGCTGCTGTGGATCCAGGTCGGCTACCCGGTGGTGATCTTCATGGCCGGGATGCAGCGGGTGGACCCGTCGCTGCACGAGGCCGCCGAGCTGGACGGCGCGTCGTGGTGGGGCCGGTTCTTCCACGTCACCGTGCCGCAGATCCGGCCGGAGATCTTCGTGGTGCTGCTGACCTGCACCATCGCCGCGCTGAAGGTGTTCGCGCCGATCTACGTGCTGACCAGGGGCGGGCCGGGCGGTTCGACGAACGTGCCGTCCTACTACTCGTTCCAGAACTTCTTCGAGAAGACCCAGGTCGGCTACGGCGCCGCGATCGCCACCGTGCTCACCGTGCTGATCCTGGTGCTCACCACGGTGTTCCTGCGCGTGCAGAACCGGGGTGAACGATGAGGCGGCACGCGGTGCTGTGGTCGATGATCCTGCTGGCCGCGGTGATGCTGGTGCCGTTCGTCATCGTCGCGCTCAACGCGGTGAAGACACCGGCCGAGTACTCCACCGGCGGGCCGCTGGACCTGCCTTCCGGTATCTCGCTGGAGGGGATCATCGCGTTCTGGGAACGCGTCGACTTCGGCGAGAAGCTGTGGAACAGCGTGGTGATCAGCGGCTCGGTGGCCGTGCTCGCGGTGGTCGTGTCGGTGTTCAACGCCTACGCGCTGGGCATCGGCCGGGTCCGCGGCAGGCTGTGGATCCTGGTCGTGTTCCTCATCGCCAACACCCTTCCGCAGGAAGCGCTGGTCTACCCGCTGTACTTCCTGGCCAACGAGGTCGGCCTGTACGACACGAAACTGGCCGTGATCATCATCTTCACGGTGATCCAGGCGGCGTTCGGCACCTACCTGCTCACCTCCACGCTCGGCGGCTTCCCCCGCGAACTGCTGGAGGCCGCCCGCATCGACGGTGCGAACAAGTGGCAGACGTTGGTGCGGATCGTCGTGCCGATCAGCAGACCCACACTGGGCGTGCTGTTCGTGTTCTTCTTCATCTGGACCTGGAACGAGTTCTTCCTCCCGCTGGTGCTGCTGATCTCCAACGAGAACCAGACCGTGCCGGTGGCACTCGGTGTCCTGCAAGGCCAGCGGATGATGGACGCCACCATGACCAGCGCCTCGGCGCTGCTCGGCGTCATCCCGGCCATCGTCTTCTTCCTGATCTTCCAACGCGCGTTGACCCGCGGCATCACGGCAGGGGCAGTGAAATGAAGTTCAGCGACGGGTACTGGCTGCTGCGGCCTGGTGTGGAGGCCGCTCATCCGGTGGAGGTGCGTGACGTCACGGCCGGGAACGGGGAGGTCGTCGTGCACGCGTCGACCCGGCCCATCCGGCACCGGGGTGACACGCTCAGCGGCCCCGCGGTCACGTTGGGGCTCACCTCGCCGATGGCGGACGTGATCGGGGTGAGGGTCACGCACTTCACCGGTGAGGCACCGAAGGAGCCGGTGTTCGCGCTGGCCGCCGACAGCGCGCACGAGGCGAAGGTGGTGGAGGACGACGCCGGGGTGGTGATGACCTCGGGTGCGTTGTCGGTGCGGGTGCACCGGGGCGAGCAGTGGCGGGTCGACTTCACCGCCGATGGGCGCTCGCTGACCAGCAGCGGCACCAAGGGCATCGGCTTCATGACCGTGGACGGCGTCCACCACGTGCGCGAGCAGTTGACCATGGGTGTGGGTGACACGGTCTACGGGCTGGGGGAGCGGTTCGGGCCGCTGGTCAAGAACGGCCAGACGGTGGACATCTGGAACGCCGATGGCGGCACGAGCAGCGAGCAGGCCTACAAGAACGTCCCGTTCTACCTGACCAACGCGGGCTACGGGATCTTCGTCAACCACCCCGGGCACGTGTCGTTCGAGGTGGGCTCGGAGGCGGTGTCGAAGGTCCAGTTCAGCGTCGAGGGCCAGACGCTGGAGTACTTCCTCGTCTACGGACCCAGCCCGCGCGAGATCCTGCGCAAGTACACCGCGCTGACCGGGCGCCCGGCGTTGCCGCCGGCGTGGTCGTTCGGGCTGTGGCTGTCGACGTCGTTCACCACCTCCTACGACGAGGAGACGGTGTCGGGGTTCATCGACGGCATGCTGCAGCGGGACCTGCCGTTGAGCGTGTTCCACTTCGACTGCTTCTGGATGCGCGAGTTCCACTGGTGCGACTTCGAGTGGGACCCGCGCACGTTCCCGGACCCGGTCGGCATGTTGGAGCGGCTGCGCGCCCGCGGCCTGCGGATCTCGGTGTGGATCAACCCCTACATCGCGCAGCGGTCGCCGTTGTTCGCCGAGGGCAAGGCGAACGGCTACCTGCTGCGCAAGCCCAACGGCGACGTGTGGCAGTGGGACCTGTGGCAGCCGGGCATGGCGCTGGTGGACTTCACCAACCCGGCCGCCCGCGCCTGGTACTCGGCCAAGCTGGACGCGTTGCTGGCCCAGGGCGTGGACTGCTTCAAGACCGACTTCGGCGAGCGCGTCCCCACCGATGTGGTCTACCACGACGGCTCCGACCCGGAGCGCATGCACAACCACTACACGCACCTGTACAACCAGACGGTGTTCGAGGTGCTGCGCAAGCGGCGCGGTGACGGTGACGCGGTGGTGTTCGCCCGCTCCGCGACGGCGGGTTCGCAGCAGTTCCCGGTGCACTGGGGCGGTGACTGCGAGGCCACCTACGAGTCGATGGCCGAGAGCCTGCGGGGTGGGTTGTCGCTGGGCATGTCCGGGTTCGGCTACTGGAGCCACGACATCGGCGGCTTCGAGGGCACGCCCTCGGCGGCGCTGTTCAAGCGCTGGATCGCATTCGGCCTGCTGTCCTCGCACAGCCGCCTGCACGGCAGCTCCTCCTACCGCGTGCCGTGGCTGTTCGACGAGGAGTCGGTCGACGTGCTGCGGCGGTTCGTCAAGCTGAAGCTGCGGCTGATGCCCTACCTCGACGGTGCCGCGCGGCAGGCCTCGACCGAGGGCGTGCCGATGATGCGCGCGATGGTGGTCGAGTTCCCCGACGACCCCGGCTGCGCGCACCTCGAACGCCAGTACATGCTCGGTGACGACCTGCTGGTCGCACCCGTGTTCTCCGACGACGGCGACGTGTCCTACTACGTCCCCGAGGGCGCCTGGACCCACCTGCTGACCGGCGAGACCGTGCAGGGCCCGCGCTGGGTCCGCGACCGCTGCGACTTCCTCACCGCACCGGTCCTCGTGCGCCCCGACACGATCCTGCCGGTCGGCGCGGTGGACGACCGGCCCGACTACGACTACGCCGAGGGCGTCACGCTGCAGGTCTACCAACTGGCCGATGGCGACCACGTCACGGTGGTCGGCGGCGCGACGTTCCGCACCCACCGCGGCGGCGACGAGATCCGCGTCGAGGCCGAGAACGCACCGTCGAGTTGGCGGCTGCTGCTCGTCGGCGCGCAGGCGATCGACGCCGTGGACGGTGGCACGGTCGGCGAACACCCTGACGGAGTGCTCATCAGCGCCGAGAGCGGCGCCCTGACCCTGCGAGGGATCCGATGAGGCTGTTGGCGGTCGTGCTCGTGCTGCTGGGCTCGCTGACCGCGACCGCCCCGGTGGTCGCGGCCCCGGTGTCGGACGGCAAGCGGCACGAGGTCTCCTACGACAGGTACTCGCTGACGGTGGACGGCGAGCGGGTCATGCTGTGGTCGGGGGAGTTCCACTACTTCCGGCTGCCCAGCCCCGAGCTGTGGCGCGACGTGCTGGAGAAGATCCGGGCCGCCGGGTTCACGGGCGTGTCGCTGTACTTCCACTGGGGCTACCACTCGCCATCACCGGGCGTGTACGACTTCACCGGCGTGCGGGACGTGGACCGGTTGCTGCGCATGGCCGACGAGCTCGGCCTGTACGTGGTCGCCAGGCCCGGGCCGTACATCAACGCCGAGACCAGCGGCGGCGGTTTCCCGGCGTGGCTGAAGACGGTCGAGGGCCGGGCGCGGTCCAGCGACCCCGGCTACACCGCGGCGTACACCGACTGGCTCAACCGCATCAACCCGATCATCGCCCGGCACACCGTCAGCCGCGGCGGTTCGGTGATCGCCTACAACGTCGAGAACGAGTACGCGGTCAACGTCGACCCGGCCTACATGGAGAACCTCCAGAAGCTCGCCCGTGACTCGGGTATCGACGTGCCGATCGTGCACAACAACTGCTGCGGCGGCGCCCTGGCGAACTGGTCGTCCGGGCAGGGCGCGGTGCAGATCCCCGGCGTCGACGACTACCCGCAGTCGTTCGAGTGCCACAACCCGGACGCCTGGGGCCCGTGGGGCGATGGTGTCACGCGCAGGCTGCGCGACGACGCGCCGGTGTACGCCGCCGAGTACCAGGCGGGCGCGATCGACCTGAACAACGCCGGGTACGACAAGTGCCGTGAGCTGACCGGCCCGGCCTACATGAAGGTGTTCTACAAGAACAACGCCATCACCAGCGGTGCCACCATGTTCGGCTACTACATGACGTTCGGCGGCACGTCGTGGGGCTGGCTCCCGCAGCCGAACGACGTCTACACCTCCTACGACTACGGCTCGGCGATCACCGAGTCGCGTCAGCTCACCGCCAAGTACGACGAGTTCAAGCGGCAGGGCTACTTCATGACCTCGGTCGCGCCGCTGACCAAGACCGACCAGGCGACCGCACCCGTGCCCGCCGACCCCGCGGTGGGCACGGTGGCGCGGGCCAACCCGGACACCGGGACGCAGTTCGTGCTGGTGCGGCAGGCCGACCGGGCGGGCACCGGCGACCTCGCCACGACGCTGGACTGGGCCACCCCGGACGGCCGCTACCAGGTGCCGGTGCGGGTCGACGGCCGCGACGCCAAGATCCTCGTCGCCGGGTACGACCTGGGCGGGCAGCGGCTGGTGTGGTCGAACTCCGAGATCCTGACCCACGTGGACGTGTCGGGCCGGGACGTGGCCGTGCTCTACGGCCGGGACGGCGAACAGGGCTCGACCGTCCTGCGCTACGCCTCGGCGCCGACCGTGAAGGTGCTCGAAGGCCAGGTCCGCAGCTCCTACGACAACGGTGACCTGCGGCTGGACTACACCCACACCGGGCTCTCCCGGGTGCTGGTCACCGGTGGCGGGCGACAGCCGATGCTGCTGATGCTCGGCACCGACGAGACCGCCGCGCGGTTCTGGCGCCAGGACACCGCGGCCGGGCCGGTGCTCGTCCGCGGCACGTCGCTGGTCCGGTCCGCCGAGGTCAGGGGCGACCGGGTGGCGCTGCGTGCCGACACCGACCGCGCGACCGACGTCGAGGTGTTCGCCCCGGCGCGGCACCTGTCCGTCGGCGGACGTCCGGTGCCCGTGCGGCACACCGCCAGTGGCTCCCTGCTCGGCTCGCTGCCGGGGCCGGCCCAGGTGCGGCTGCCCGAGCTGACCGACTGGCAGTACCGGCCGGAAGCACCCGGCCAGGGTGAGTCCGGCTGGACCGCGGCCGACAAGACCACCACGGCCAGCCCGATCAAGCCCAAGACGCTGCCGGTGCTCTACGCCGACGAGTACGGCCACCACAACGGCAACGTCTGGTACCGCGGCCGGTTCACCGCCACCGGGGCGGAGAAGACGGTCTCGGTCAACGCGATCACCGGCAGGCGCGGCCACTACCTGGTCTGGCTCAACGGGCGTTACCTCGGCTCCGCCGCGGGTGGCACGCAGGCCGACTCGGAGCCGGTCAACCCCGATCCCGGACGCGGTGACTTCACGGTGCCCGAAGGGTTGCTCGCCGCCGGGCAGCGGGCGGAGCTGACCGTGCTGGTCGGGAACATGGGCCACAACGACGACTGGACGGCCGACGACGTGCGCCACAAGCAGCCACGCGGGTTGTTCGGGGTGGTGGTCGAGGGCTCGACCGCGCCGATCTCGTGGCAGATCCGGGGTTCGCGGCCCACGGACGGGGAACGCGGCCCGATGAACACCGGTGGCCTGCACGGCGAACGCGCGGGCTGGCACCTGCCCGGCTCGGGCGGATGGCAGCGCACACCGGGTGAGCTGACGCCGGGCGTGTCCTGGTACCGCACGAACTTCGAGCTGGACCTGCCGCGCGGGCACGACGTGTCGCTCGGCCTGAGGTTCGAAGACGCCACCGCCCGCGGCTACCGGGTGCTGATGTTCGTCAACGGCTGGAACATGGGCCAGTACCTCAACGGCGTCGGTCCCCAGCGGGAGTTCGTGCTGCCGCGGGGCGTGCTGCGTGACCACAACACGCTCACCTTCGCCGTGATCGCGACCGAGGCGGCGCAGGGTGACCCCGGGAAGGTGAGCCTGGTGACCCTAGGCAACCACCGGACCGGTGCTGCCGCGGGCCGTTAGCCGGGGTGGCAGCAGCCGGACCTCGGGTTCGGCGTGGCCGTCGAGCTGGCGCATCGCCAGTTCGACGGCCAGCCGGCCGAGTTCCACCGCCGGCAGGTCCACCGAGGACAGCGGCACGGCCTGCGCCTGCGCCACGTCCGCCGGGCAGACCGCCAGCACGGAGATGTCCCGCGGCACCCGCAGGTCGCGCTTCGCCAGCTCCGACAACAGCGGGCCGAGGATGGCCTCGTTGTGCACCACCAGCCCGGTGACCGGGGTGCGGCGGTCCAGCAGCCCGTCCAGGCAGTCGCGCAGGCCGTCGTAGGTGGGCACGCAGGCCAGCGCGTCGGCCTCCACGCCGCGGCTCGCGGCCGTCGCCCGGAACCCGCTGAGGAACCGACCGGCGTAGCTCGTGCCGCGCTGGTAGACGGCGGGGGAGGGGCCGATGAGCGCGATGTCGCGGTGACCGAGGTCGGCCAGGTGGTGCACGCAGTCCGCACCGGCGGCGGTGAAGTCGAGGTCGACGCAGGTCAGCTCGTAGGGGTGGTCCGGCACGCCGATCAGCACCGCCGGCCGGGCCAGTTCGCGCAGCACGGGCACCCGCGGCTCGGCCGCTTCGACGTCCATCACGATGATCGCGTCGGCGAGGGAGGAGGCCACCACCCGGTGGAGCCCTTCCGCGCCCTCGTCCGCGGTGAGCAGCAGCACGTCGTGGTCGTGCGAGCGGGCCTCGGTGACCGTGGCGGTGACGAACTGCATGACCACGGGGACGTTCAGGTCGGTGCGCAGCGGCACGACCAGGGCGACCACGTTCGTGCGGTTGCTCGCCAGCGCCCGTGCGCCCGCGTTCGGGCGGTAGCCGAGCTGGGCGATGCTGTGGTGCACGCGGCGCCTGGTGGTCTCCGAGATCGAGCGCTTGCCGGACAGCACGTACGACACGGTGCTGGGCGAGACTCCGGCGGCCCGGGCGACGTCGGCGATCGTGACCATCGGTGGATCATAGTACTTCGGCGTCGCCGCGAGGCCGCGGAGGATCCATTGTGGACCTGAGTATCGCGGCCCCTCGCTAAGAGCGTTAACAGACAGTGATCGCCAGCCGCGCCAACCACTCAACTGGAACGATCCACCAGGCCAAGTTAGCGCTAACAGATACTGTTGAAGCCAACGGAACCGAACAGCAGGCCCCGGCCCGGGCGATGCGGTGCGATCACCCGATCGACAGCCTCGAGCGACGTGATCGCCGAGTGCGGCTGGAGTGCGCGGCTGGAGTGCGCGGTGATCTGCGGCGGCCCGCGGGTGGGCCTTCCTGTCATTCGGTCAATCCGTTCGGGATGTCCGGCCCTGTCGAATATCGGCCATTCGGTCTAGTTGTCTGCTGTTGGTGGCCCAATTGCGGAATGGTCAATGAAGTATCTGCGGAACATATTTCCATCCAAGGTGTACTCGGCTAGTGTCATGTGCGATCCACCCGTCAACTGTTTCCTGCAGGATCGAGGATGGGGTATGGGGGCACGTGACCTGACGCCCGGCCAGGTCGCCTATCGGGAGGCCGGGAAGGTGCCCACGGTTCCACCGTGGAACCCGGCCAATCTGACGGCTTTCCGAAGGCGGCCGTTGGAGTACCTGGCCGATTGTGCGGGCAAGCACGGCGACTTATTCCGGTTCCACGTGCTCGGCCTGCCCATGATAATGGTGAACAACCCGGCCAACATCGAGCACGTACTGGTGCACAACTCCGAGAACTACGACCGGAATGCGCCGCTGTTCCGGGTCACCAGACCGGTGTTGGGAAACGGTCTCATCGGCAGTTCGGGTGGCGAACAATACCGCAGGCAGCGCAAGCTGATGCAACCCCACTTCCGGCCCGGTGTCGTCCTCAAGTTCACCGGCAACATGACGGACGAGATCGACGCGCTGATCGACGCCTGGCTGCCGCGGGCCGATGGCGATCAGGTCGTCAACGTCACCGACGACGTCGGCCAGGTGGCGCTGCGGATCGTCAACCGGTCGCTGTTCACCGCCGCGGTCGGGCACGCGGCCCAGCAGTTCGAGCGGGACTTCGCCGCGCTCAACGAGATCCTCGCCGGGTTCTTCTCGATGCCGTTCCCGCCGCTGAACACCCCCGGCAGGCGCAGGCGTCGGATGCGCGAGGCGATCGACAGGATGCACGGGTTCGTCTCGTCGTTCATCGAGCGCAGGCTCGCCGGTGAGGAGGAAGCCGACGACCTCCTCTCGATGCTCATGTCGGCGACCCACGACGACACGAACCAGTACATGGACGTCGAACAGCTGCGCGACGAGGTCCTCAACCTGGTCATCGGCGCGTTCGAGACCACCACCAACGCCGCTTCCTGGGCGCTGTACCTGCTGGCCACCCACCCCGAGGCGCAGGAACGGCTCTTCGCCGAGGTGCGGACCCACCTCGGCGACCGGACTCCCACCTACGCCGACCTCGGTCAGCTGTCCTACACGCGTTCGGTCGTCGAGGAGACGCTGCGGCTGTACTCCCCGGCGTACCAGACGATGCGCCACTGCGTCGCCGACGACGTCATCGCGGGCAAGCGCATTCCGGCCGGCGCCAACATCTACATCAACAGCTACCTGATGCACCGGCACCCGGACTTCTGGACCGACCCGGAGTCGTTCGACCCCGACCGGTTCTCGCCGCAGCGGTCGGCGGGCAGGCCCAAGCACGCTTTCATCCCGTTCGGCAGCGGACCGCGCATCTGCATCGGCAAGCACTTCGCCATGGCGGAGTTGCAGCTGATCGTGGCGATGATCGTCCGGAGGTTCCGGGTCCTGGTACCCGCCGGGCAACCGCCGGTCGAGCCTCAACCGCTGATCACCCTGCACCCCAAGGACGGCGTGCGCTTGACCCTGCTGTCCCGCTGACGTTCTTCCCCCGCTTGGAGCGCAACCGTGACCACACCCGACCCTCGGGCGGCTTTGGCCTGCCCGTTTCCGGCCAAACTGCACCCAGCCGTCCACACGGCACGCTCGCACGTGGACGACTGGGTGGTCTCGGCGGGCATCGTGCGCAAGCCCGCTTCCCTGGCACGCTTCGCCAACGCCGACTTCGCCGGTTTCGCCGCCGCGACCTACCCCGACACCGATGTGACGGGTGTGTTGCTCATGGCGGACTGGTTCGCGTGGCTCTTCCTCGTGGACGACGAACTCGACGACGGGATCACCGGAACCCGCCCGGACCACATCGGCGCCGTGCTGGCCGACATCGCCACCACGCTGCGTGCCCCGGACGACGCGAGCGCGGTCCCGGTCGGGAACACGGGCGCGGTGCGGGCGCTCGGCGACCTGTGGGCCAGGACGGCGCCGCGGGCCACGCCGGGCTGGCGGCGCCGGTTCGGCGCCCACGTCGGCGAGTGCTTCACCGCCGCCGCGTGGGAGGCGAACAACCGGGTGCACGACGTCGTGCCCGGCGAGGCCGTGTACGTCGAGCGACGCAGGCACACCGGCGCGATCTACGTCTGCATGGACCTGATCGAACCGATGCGCGACACCGAACTGCCCGACGACGTGCTGGCCGACCCCGTCTTCCGGGACGCGCTCGACGCCGCGTGCGACGTGGTGTGCTGGACCAACGACGTGTTCTCGCTGGAGAAGGAGCGCAGGCTCGGCGAGTGGCACAACCTGGTCGCCGTGGTCGGGCACGCCCGCGGCCTGTCGGACCAGGACGCGCTGCCGTTGGCCTGCGACATGATCGACGCTCGCACGGCCGAGTACGTCGAGCACGAGGCCGCGCTGCTCGCGGAGTTCGACACCGAACCCGTCCGCCGCTACGTCGAAGGCATGCGCACGTGGATCCGGGGCAACCTCGACTGGTCGCGGGCGACGCACCGCTACCGCGAAGGCGCCTCCGACGAGCACACCAGCCGCTATCTCGAGCCGAGCCTGATGGGAGGGTCGTCGTGACGGTCACCGATCAAGTCGACTCGAGGGCGTGGACCACGCTCGACGACATCAACGCCCTCGTGGAGCCGGAACTGCGGGCCGCGGTCGACCGGCTGCCCGCGGCGATGCGCCTCGTCGCGGGCTACCAGTTCGGTTGGTGGGACGCCGACGGCGTGCCGAGCCAGGGCGTCGGGGGGAAAGGGCTGCGGCCCGCCCTGACGGTGCTGTCCGCGGCTTGCGTCGGAGTGCCTCCGCAGGTGAGCGTCGGGGCCGCGGTGGCGGTGGAGTTGGTGCACAACTTCACCTTGCTGCACGACGACATCATGGACGGCGACGAGCTGCGCAGGCATCGGCCCAGCGGGTGGGCGGCCTTCGGGCCGCCCGCCGCCCTGCTCGCGGGCGACGTGCTGCTGGTGCTGGCCACCGACGTGCTCGCCGAGCGCAGCGGCCCCAACGCGGTGACCGCCGTGCGCACCCTCAACGCCGCCCTGTTCGCTTTGGTGGACGGGCAGAGCGCTGACGTGGCCTTCGAAAGAGCACCCGACGTCTCCCTCGACGCGTGCCTGGCGATGGCGGCGGGCAAGACGGCGGCGCTGATGGAGTGCGCCTGCGTGCTGGGTGCGCACGTGGCGGGCGTCCGCACGGACCGGACCGACCACCTCGGCCGGTTCGGGCACCACCTCGGCCTCGCCTTCCAGCTCACCGACGACCTGATCGGGATCTGGGGGGACCCCACGGCCACGGGCAAGAGCGTCGGCGCCGACCTGCGCGTCCGCAAGAAGTCCCTGCCGGTCGTCGCCGCGCTGCGCTCGCCGCACCCGGCAGCGCGGCGGCTGCGCGACTTCTACGTCGCCGACACCCCGCTCACCGACGCGGACACCGCGACCATGGCCACCCTCGTCGACGAACTCGGCGGCAGGTCCTGGGCCGAGAAAGCCGCGAGCCACCACCTGACCGAAGCGCTCGCCCACCTCGACGCCGCGAACCCGGAAGCGGACGCGGCGGCCGACCTGACCGCGTTGGCGGGTCTGGTGGACAGGCGCACGCGGTAGTCGGTGGACACGGGCCGACTCCACGACGGTCGGAGCCGACCCGGCCGCTCGGAGGTGGCCAACGTGTTCAGCCGCCTCAGCGCGACGCGGCCGCACGCCTCCGGTCGAGGGCCGGGGCTCGCCGGAACCCCCGGGTCCGGCGAACCCGGCCGTCACGCCGCCGCGTCCAGTCGTCGGCGCTGCTCGTCGGTCAGGTCCAGTGCCGCACCGGCGAGCGCGTCGTCCAGTTGCCCGACCGTGCTGACGCCGACGATCGGGGTGGCGGCGGGGCTGCCGCCGGTCAGCCACGCCAGCACCACCTGGTTGCGGTTGGCGCCGGTTTCGTCGGCGATCTCGTCCAGCACGGCCAGTCGGTCGGTCGTGCCGGCGTGGTCGTACTCGGCGGCCAGCGGCTTGTCCGCGCGGGTGTAGCGGCCGCTGAGCAGTGGTGTGTAGGCCCACAGCGCCATGTCCGGGTGGTGTTCCAGGTAGTGGATCACCTCGTCGCTGACGGCGCCGAACCGGTGCACCACCGTGGGTTGCGTGCCGGGACGCGGTCGCAGGTAGGTGTGGTGCTGCTGCACGGCCGTGAAGCCGACGCCGCCGCGGTCCCGGGCGATCTGCCGGGCCCGTTCGACCTGCCAGACGGGGTAGTTGGAGCAGCCGAGGCGGCCCACCGCGCCCGCGGACACCAGCTCGTCGAACGCGGCGACCGTCTCCTCCAGCGGTGTCACCGGATCGGGCTTGTGCGCCCAGTACAGCTCGACGTGGTCCGTGCCGAGCCGGCGGAGGCTGCCCTCGATCCCCTTCTTGACCACCCCGGCCGACAGGCCCTCGGCGGTCTCCGGGAACCGCCCGGCCTCGGTCGGCTCGCACCCCACCTTGGTGCTGATCCGGACGCGGTCGCGGACGCCGGGCCTGCTCGCCAGCCAGCGTCCCAGCAACGCCTCGCTCTGCCCGCCGAAGCCGCTCGCGTCCTCCCAGAACGAGTAGCAGTTCGCGGTGTCGATCCACACGCCGCCCGCGTCCACGAAGCGGTCCAGGATCTCGAACGACCGGCGTTCGTCGGTCACCGTGCCGAACAACATCGCGCCCAGGGCGAGCTTCTCAACCATGTCCACCACGGTAGGGCGATTCGGCTCGGCACTACGCTCCAATCCCGTGGCTGTTTCCCAGACCAATTTCGCGTGGGCGACGCTCGTGGAGGTCGGCGGGCGTGGCCGGCTGCACGACCGGGTGGCGCGCGGGTTGCGCACCGCGATCCGGGACGGCCGGCTGGCGGAGGGTGACGCCGTGCCGCCGAGCCGGGCGCTGGCCGAGGAGCTGGGCTGCTCGCGCTGGGTCGTGACGGAGGCGTACGGGCAGCTCATCGCGGAGGGCTACCTCGCCGCGCGGGTGGGTTCGGCGACGCGCGTTTCGTGGTCGCCCCAGACTGCGGCGAAACCCCGCGCGCGGCGCGCACCGGCCGGGCCCGCGATCCGGTACGACCTCGCGCCCGGACTGCCCGACCTGCGCGCGTTCCCCCGGCGGCGGTGGGCGGACGCCGTGCGGTCGGTCATCGGCTCGGCCGGCCACTACGACCTCGACCTGCCGGACCCGGCCGGGCACGCGGTGCTGCGCGCCACCCTCGCGCAGTACCTGCGGCGTTCCCGCGGCGCGGACGCCGAGGCCGCGTCGGTGTCGGTGTGCGCCGGCGTCACGGACGGCCTGGCCCGCACGTGCCGCGCGCTGCGCGCCGAGGGGATCACGGACCTGGCCGTGGAGGACCCGGGCTGGCCCCGGCTGCGTGCTGCCGCGTCCAGTGCCGGTCTGCGCGTGCACCCCGTGCCGGTGGACGACGACGGCCTCCGCGTGGACGACCTGGCGCACACCCCGGCCCGCGCGGTCGTGGTGGGCGCGGCACACCAGTTCCCGACCGGCACGGTGCTGTCACCGGCGCGTCGGGCCGGCCTGGTCCGCTGGGCCCGCGAGGTGGACGGGTTCGTCATCGAGGACGACTACGACGCCGAGTTCCGCTACGACCACCACCCGGTTGCCGTGATGCAGGGCCTGGACCCCGGCCGGGTCTTCCTGCTGGGCACGGTCAGCAAGACCCTCTCACCGGCGCTGGGCCTGGGCTGGCTGGTCGCGCCCGCCCCGGTGGTCCCGGCGCTGCGGGCGGCGAACCCGGTGGCCGCCGCCCCGCCGGTGCTGGACCAGCTGGCGCTGGCCACGTTCATCGACCGGGGCTGGTACGACGCCCACCTGCGGGCGTCCCGCCGTCGGTTCCGCACCCGCCGCGACCTGCTGCTCACCACCTTGGCCACCCGGCTGCCGCAGGCCCGCGCCTCGGGCACGGCCGCGGGCCTGCACGTCCTGCTGCACCTGCCGGACGGCACCGACACCCGCGGCACGGTCCGCGCCGCGGCGGCCGCCGGACTGCGGCTGGCCGACCTCGACGACTACCGCGTGAAGCCCTCGCCGGGCCGCGCCCTCGTCCTCGGGTACGGCAACATCGGCGACACCGAGATCCCCGCGGCCGTGGCGCTCCTCGGTGAAGTCCTGACGCGCTGATCATCACCGTGCGTACCCGATAACCCCGAAACCGTGACGTTACGCTGACCTCGGGAGGTGGTGCGGGGTGCGGATGCCGTTTCGCGTGCACGCGTCGGTGCGGCCGGAGTTCGAGCGGCGGTGGGCGCGGGTGCGGGCGTTGGTCCTGCTCGGGTTCCTCGCGCCGCCCGCGGTGAGCCTGGTCGTCGCCCTGATCGCGCCCTGGTCCGGTGTGGTCGTGGTGGGATGGGTGCTGCTGGTGATCGGTGGCGCGGTGCCGGTGTGGTTCCTGGTCGGGCGCGGCTACGTGCACCGGCCCGGGTGGTGGGCGGGGCTGGTCGCGTACACCGGCGCGGCGCAGGCGCTCGGCGTCGGCCTGCTCACCCGGCACGTCCTGCTCGCCGTGCCCGCGGTCGTCGCCACCGCGGTCGCCGGAGTGCTGGTGACGAAGGCGAAGGCGGTGCTGCTGGACGAGGTCGGCGGCGCGATCGCCGGTACCACGATCGGCGTGCGCAGCGGATCGCGGCAGGTGCGCAACGCCACCGGGCACCCCGTGCTCGCGCACGCGGACTTCGACGGCGAACTGCTGCGCTGGCACGTCGTCACCGGACCGTCCACCCCGGACGTCTCCGGCGGCGAGCTGCCGTTGGACAGGATCACCGACGTGTGGGTGGCCGAGACGCCCGCCGCGCCCGGTGGCGAGGTGGTAGTGGTCCGCACCGCCGCCGGGCACGACCTCGAACTGGTCGTCGGGCACCCGCACGACTTCGCCGCCCTCCTCGACCGCCGGTTGCGCCTGCTCCGGGAGGACGACTGGTCGTAGCGTGACGTCGGCCGTTGTTACTCGTTGGTCAAGCAGACGTCCGACGACGGAAGGGGCAGCGGCCATGGCGACCGAACGGTTGCGGCTGGAGGACGGCACGGAGCTGAACGTGGCACGCAGCGGCCCGCCCGACGCCGAGTTGACCGTGGTGCTCGCCCACGGCTACGCGCTCGACCACCGCAGCTGGCACCGGGTGGTGGCGGCGCTGCCGGCATCCGTGCAGGTGATCGCCTACGACCACCGCGGCCACGGCACGTCCTCACCGGCCGACAAGGACTCCGCGACGATCGAGCGGTTGGGCGACGACCTCGGCGAGCTGGTCGAACGGCTGGTGCCCGAGGGGCGGGTCGTCCTCGCCGGTCACTCGATGGGCGGCATGGCCGCGATGGCGATGGCCGAACGCCGTCCCCGCCTGTACCGGCAGCGGGTGGCGGGCGTGGTGTTCGTCTCGACCGCGGCGACGGACCTGGCCGAGACGTCGCTGGCGTGGCCCAAGGCGCTGGGCAAGCTGGTCCGCGAGCTGGAACGCGCGTTCGGGCCGCTGGTGCGCGCGGTGCGGGAGAAGATCGAGCCCGCGAAGACGGCCGGGTTGCGCTGGTGGCTGTTCGGCGACGAGCCGCGCCAGGAGGACGTCGACCTCACCGCGGACATGGTGTGGTCGCACTGGCCGGAGACCATCGCGCTGTTCCGGCCCGCGGTCGACCGGTACGACCGGGAGGCGGCGCTGACCGTCGCCGGTGAGCGCCCGGTGATCGCGATCGTCGGCGACGAGGACCGGCTGGTGCCCGAGTCCAACGCCAAGGCGTTGGCCGCGGTGGTCGGCGGCGAGTCGGTCGTGGTGGAGGACGCGGGCCACATGCTGCCACTGGAAGCGCCCGCCGAGGTGGCGGCCCGGATCATGGAACTGGGCGCCTGACCCGCGCGTGCCCGGCGACCGCGCTCGGCCGCCGGGCACGCGGTCCACTGTGGATCGCCGTTCCCCCTTACCGCGATCAGGACGGCGGCGCGGACCGGTAGCTCTCGGTGTAGTAGTCGCCGAGGCGTTGCCGGTACTCGTCGGCGTCGAACGTGTCCGCGTCGTACTCCGGCGCCTGCCGCACCTGCTCCTTGGTGCGGTCGACGAAGACCTTCTTCGCGTCGTGGTCGACCTCGGCGACGGCGCCCACCGGCAGCACGACCTTCCGGTGGGACAGCCCCGTGCCGGCGTCGACCAGCAGGCAGTCGGCGGGCACCCGGGCGTTGGACCGGTCGACCTCGCCGATCGAGCCGTCCAGCGCCTCGACCTGGTACCCGAGCAGGCCGATGTCCGGGCGCTCGTGGCGATCCGCGGCCCGGGTGGCCTCGTCGGCCTCGGGGGAGTCGGTGTCGCGCCGGTGGAGCAGTTCCGCGACGTTGCGCCAGACCCACGGCGCGAAGGGGATGTGGAGCGGCTGCATCTCGGCCTCCTTGGTCGGATGGACAATCGGGGAGTACCCGTTCGAGTGACTGTTGAGTCTTTTGGTTACTTTGTGCGCATGATAACTTCAGTGTTAACTGAAGTGAGTCCTCCGGTCGGGGTGCGGCACTGGATCGGCACCGAGCGCAGCTGTTAGGTTCGATCACTGGCGGTGATAAGGGCCGTGGGGTGAGGTAGCCGGTGTTGCCTGAGCCGATCGTGAACGCCTCGGTGCCAAGGACGGGCGGCAGCCGTGGGTGAGCCGCCGGTCGTCCACGTCGAAGGCGGCGCCGGGGTCCAGATCGGCTCCGGCAACCAGCAGACCAACCACTACTACGCGGCCACCGGACCGCGGTGGCCCGTCCGGGTGGGCGCGGTGCCGATGGTGGCCGACTGCTACCAGGAGCGCGCAGTCGGGGACGGCCTCGCCGACCCGACCACGACCGTGATCACCGGGATGGGCGGCGTGGGCAAGACCCAGATCGCCGCCCGGCACGTCCGCGCGTCGTGGACCGATCCGGCCGTCGACCTGGCCGTGTGGGTCACGGCCGTGGACCGGGACGCGATCGTCGCCGGTTACGCGCAGGCCGCGCAGGCGATCGGGCAGGCCACCCGTGACGACGACCCCGCGGCGGCGGCCCAGGCTTTGGTGAACTGGCTGGCCACCACCGACCGCCGCTGGGTGGTCGTGCTCGACGACGTGCAGGACCCCGGTCACGTGCACGGCCTCTGGCCGCCGGGCGGAGGCCGCACGATCGTGACCACCCGCCGCCGGGACGCCGCGTTGCGCCGCACCGACCGGCGGATCGTGGAAGTCGACCCGTACACGGCGGCCGAGTCGACGGCCTACCTGCGGTCGAAGGTGGCGCGGCCGGACCTGCTCGACGGCGCCGCAGAGCTCGTCGCCGAGCTGGGCGGGCTGCCGCTGGCCCTGGCGCAGGCCGCGGCGTTCGTGCAGGACGTGGAGATCACTTGCGCGGAGTACGTGCGGCAGTTCCGCGCGGGCCGTGACGTCGCGCCGGACGCGTTGCCGGACGAGCACCGGCACACGGTCGACCGGACGTGGGCGCTGTCGGTCGAACGGGCCGACGAGCTGGCGCCGGCGGGCGTGGCGCGGCCGTTGCTGGAGCTGCTGTCGTTCCTCGATCCCAACGGCATCCCCACGGCGGTGGTGACGACTTCGGTGACCTTGGCCTACCTCGGGGTGCGCGCCAACCGGCCGGTGTCCGCGGAGGATGCCCTGCGCGCGGTGCAGGTGCTGCGCCGGCTGAGCCTCGCCGACACCGACCAGGCGCAACCCCACCTCGGTCTCCGCGTCCACGCCCTGGTGCAGCGCGCGACCCGTGCGGCGATGGAGAGAGGCCCCCTGATCGCCAACTTCTCGGCCCAGGCGCTGCTCGACAGCTGGCCGGAGATCGAACGCGACCACGTTTTGGGGCAAGCTCTCCGGGCGAACGCCGCCGAACTGATGCGGCACGCGTTCTCCGCTCTCTGGAGCGACGGTGGGCACGCCGTGCTGCACCGGTACGGCCGGAGCATGGGCGAGGCCGGTCTGGCCGGTTCCGCGCGGGACTACTTCGAGCGCATGTCCGCGGTGGCCGCCCGGGTGCTCGGTGCGGATCATCCGACGACGCTCACCCTGCGCGGTGAGCTGGGTACCTGGCGGGGTTACTCGGGTGACGTCGCGGGCGCGGTCGCCGAGTTGGAGCGGCTGCTCGCCGACCGGGTGCGATTAGCGGGGCCTGAGGACGAGACGACGCTGACCACGCGGCACAACCTCGCGTACTGGCGGGGTGAGGCCGGTGACCTGGCCGGTGCGCTGGCCGAGCTCGACCGGCAGAGGGAGGTCGAGCGCCGGGTGCTGGGGGAGGACGACCCTCGGACGCTGACGACCCGTTACACGCGTGCCCTGTGGCGTGGCCGTGCGGAAGGGGCGGCGAGTGTGGTCGCCGAGTTCGAGCGCCTCCTCGCCGACTGGGTGCGGGTGCGCGGTGCGGACGACCCCGGCACGTTGACGGTGTGGCACGAGTTGGCGAGTTGCCGTGGGAAGGCCGGTGATCCGGCGGGCGCGGTGGTCGAGTTCGGGCGCTTGGTCGCGGACCAGGAGCGGGTGCACGGCCGCGAACACCCGCACACCCTGGCCGCCCGGCACGAGCTGGCGGACTGGCGGGGTGAGGCCGGGGACGTGGCCGGTGCGGCGGCGGAGTTCGAACGACTGGTCGCGGACGAAGTCCGGCTGCGTGGACCGGATCACCCGTCCACGCTGGACGCCCGGAGCGGCCTGCTACGCCACCGTGCCCGCCTCGGCAACCTGCCGGCGGTGGCGGAGGGGCTGGAGCAACTGCTCGCGGACCGCACGCGGGTGCTGGGCCCCGACCACCCCCGGACGCTGACGACCCGGGGAAGCCTCGCGACCGTTCGAGGTGGTTGCGGCGACGTGGCGCGTGCGGTGGCCGAGACCGAACAACTCCTGCACGACCGGATCCGCGTACTCGGACCGAACCACCCCGACACTCGTGCTACCCAGGAGCACTTGGCTTTCTGGCGCGCACGATCATGACGCGCGACACCCGACCCGACACCATCCGGACCATGCCGTCGTAGCGCGACCGCACCCCGTCTTCACCTGACGTCGCCCCACCGCCTGCGGTACCGTGGATCCTGAGCGTCCGCGAGCCCCGAGGGTCTGCGCACTCAGGCCACCGGCCCTGCTGGGGCTCCGGGATTCACCCGGTCCAGCGATCAGGGCCGGCAACTTTTCCGACGATGATTTCGTTGCCGGGAAAGAAGGAGGCGGCGGCGCGGCACCCGAGCTGTCGGCCTCGGACCTCGCGACGAGCGCATGACCGTTCTCCTCCTAGCCCTCGAGCCTGCGGTTCCGCCGGAGACCACGGGCATCACGGGCATGACGGGGACATAGGCCATCACGGGCCGGAGCCGCGCACGGCAGCCCGACCCCAGGCACCCGACCTCAGGCACCCGACCTCAGGCACCCGACCTCAGGCACCCGACCTCAGGCACCCGACCCCAGCCGATAGGGCTCCGTGTCAGGCGATTGGGCTCCGCGTCACAGTCCGGAGCGGGTGACCTGCCCGGAGCGGGCGACCAGCCGCTTGTCGGTGGCGCGGCGCAGGAGTCCACCGGCGACGAGGGCCACCAGCCTGTCGGCGCGTCGCGCCGGGTCCGGGAGTGATTCGGTGGCCAGGGAGATGCCGTTGGCGAGGTGGAGGACTTCGTCGACGGTGACGCCCAGGTCGATCGAGCCCTCCTGATGGGCGCGGGCGAGGAGTTGCCGCGCGGCTTCGCGGATCATGGCGTGCGGCGAGAACTCCGGGTCGGAGTCGTAGCCCGTCAGCGCCGGTCCGAGCCCTCGTGCGGTGGCGGCGTGTGCCACGACGTCACGCAGCCACGTCACCAAAGCCGCGCCCGCCTGCGCTGCGGTCGCCAGGTCGTCGGCGCGGGCGCACAACGTCCGCACGCGATCGCGGAGCACTGCCGCCAGCAGGTCCGCGCGGTTGGGGAAGTGGCGGTGGAGGGTGGCCGAGCCGACGCCGGCGCGGCGGGCGATTTCTTCCAGGGACGCGCCGGTGCCGGCCTCGGCGATCACGGCGCTCGCTGCGGCGACCAGCTTGTCGCGGTTGCGCTGTGCGTCGGCTCGCCGCCGGACTGGCGTGCCCGGGTTGTCTCCCATCGGTCCGACGACCTCCTGGCTAAGTGGGGTGGTGACCCCATATCGTAGCGTGGGTTAAGTGGGGGGATCGCCCCACTTAAGGCGGACGCGGATGGGGACGGAAGATGCGGATCGGGTTGGCGGTCGGTGACGTGCGTGGTCCTGTGCCGCTGGACGCGGTGGTGGATCAGGTGCGGGTGGCGGCTGAGGGGGGCTTCGCCACGGCGTGGTCGAGTCAGGCGTTGGGATGGGACGCGTTGACCACCATCGCGGTGGCCGGTGCCGCGGTCGCCGATGTCGCTGTCGGCACGGCGGTGGTTCCGGTTCCGCAGCGGCACCCGTTGGTGTTGGCCGGGCAGGCGCTGACGGTGCAGGCGGCGGTGGCGGGACGGCTGACGCTGGGCGTGGGCGCGGGTGTCGGCGCGATGGTGTCGGGGATGTTCGGGCTGCCCACCGACCGGCCCGTGCAGCGGATGCGTGAGTACCTGACGGTGCTCGGCCCGCTGCTGCGCGGGGACAGCGTCGACTACCGCGGCGAGACGCTCACGGCGGTCGGGGCGGTGACCGTTCCCGCCGGGGTGCCGGCGCCGCCGGTGCTGGTCGCGGCGATGGGGCCGGGCATGGTTCGCTTGGCGGGAGAACTCGCTGACGGGGCCGTGACGTGGATGACGGGGCCGAAAGCCCTCGGCGGGCACATCGTCCCCGTCATCACCAAGGCGGCGGCCGACGCCGGGCGACCGGCACCGCGGGTCGTCGCCGGCCTGCCCGTGTGCGTCACCGACGCGGCCGACGACGTCAGGGCCCGCATCGCCGCGCAGTTCGCGCTCGCCGCCCGGGTGCCCGAGTACCGCGCGACCCTCGACCGGGAAGGGGTGGCCGGGCCGCAGGACGTCGCCGTCGTCGGCACCGAAACCGAAGTGGCACGGGCACTTGCCCGGTTCCGCGATGTCGGCGTCACCGAATTCCTGGCCGCGCCCTATGGAACCGGCGACGAACAAGACCGCACTGTCGACCTGCTCCGAGGGTTGGCAGCACCTGTGGGGCCCGCCTGAGCACTCCGGTGAACCTTCACGTTCGAACCCACCACCGAGGAGTCTTCTCACTGAACGTGATGGCTGCCGCCCTCGAATTGATGACCCTCATTCCCCGATCGAGGTGGGGTGCTGTTTCGCCCGGCCCTCGGCGTATCCCCGGTGTAGAAGGGATTGGGTCGGTCCCGCTCGGGGCCGGGTGGCGCTCCACTGGGGAAGGTGGTCGCGGAGATGGGTGGCAAGCGGGATGAACCCGGTGGCGATGGCCATGACGGGATGTCGGCGGAGCACGCGGCGCTGTTCCTGACCGGTGGGCCGGTGGGGCGGGAGTTGCGGGAGAGCAGCCACGAGGCAGGTGGTCCGCGGGAGAGCATGACGACGTCCGGGACCACGCCGGTGCTCGAGTTGCACGTGTGCATGGGGCTCAACGCGTGCAAGGGGCATGACGAGTCCGGCGACGCGAAGCTGCCTGGCGAGGGGAGCTGTGCCACGGCGTTGCACGTCTGCCACGGCGACAACCAGTGCCGGGGCCAGGGCGGCTGCGGTTACGCGGGCAGTGAGGTGGAGCAGACCAAGCCGGGCGAGCAGTCGTGCAGTGCCAACGGCAGTTGTGCCAGCCCGATCAACGAGTGCCGGGTCGCGTCGGCGGGGCCGTTCAAGGGCACCAGCGTGTGGAAGTTGGCCCGCAACCGGTTCGAGGCGCGGATGTGGTCGGCCGGTGTCGCGTTCAACCCGGCGCCCGGCATCGGTTACCCGAACGACAAGGTGCCGCCGTACGAGACGGATCGCGAGCAGCTGTTCGCCACGCTGAACGCGAGGCCGATCGTGACCCCGAGGGGTGGCGAGGCCGAGGAGGCACCGAAAGCCGAGGAGGCACCGAAAGCCGAGAAGGCGCCGAAGGCCGAGGAACATGAGAAGGCCGGCGTGCTGCCGCGTTACGTGGGCCGTACCTGATGCCGGGGACCGACCGGCTCGGCCTGCCGGAGCTGGGGTTCGGCGTCGGCCTGCGCTCGCGCCACGCCGACCAGGTGCTCCGGAGACCGTCCGGGGTGGACTGGTTCGAGGTCATCACGGAGAACGTCCTGGACAACGGCGGCTACGCCCGGTACCTGCTCGACCAGGTCGCCGAGCGGTTCCCGGTGGTGCTGCACGGCGTGTCGCTGTCGATCGGGAGCACCGACCCGCTCGACCTGGACTACCTGCGCCGGGTGGAGCGGCTGGCCACCGGTGTGGGTGCCGCGTGGGTGTCGGACCACCTGTGCTGGACCGGTGTCCTCGGGCTGAACACCCACGACCTGCTGCCGCTGCCGCTGACCGAGGAGTCGTTGCGGCACGTGGTGCGCCGGGTCCGGGTCGCGCAGGACGTACTGGAGCGCCCGCTGGTGTTGGAGAACCCCAGCACGTACCTGGCTTTCACGGAGTCGACCGTGCCGGAGAGCGAGTTCCTGGCCCGGTTGGCGGAGGAGTCCGGGTGCGGGTTGCTGCTGGATGTGAACAACGTCTACGTGTCGGCCGTCAACCACGAGTTCGACCCGTACGACTACATCCGGACCCTGCCCGCCGACCGGATCGTGTACTTGCACCTCGCGGGACACACGGACCGCGGCACGCACCTGATCGACACGCACGACCAGCCGGTGGCCGATCCGGTGTGGGACCTGTACGAGTTCACCACGGGTCTGCTGCCGCCGGTGTCGGTGCTGTTGGAGTGGGACGACCGGATCCCGCCGTTCGGGGTCCTGACCGCCGAGTTGGACAAGGCCCGGGAGCGGACGGCCCGTGTCGGCTGAGCGGTTGCGCCTGCTGCAGACCTGGTTGCAGGGCGCGATCCTGGATCCGGCGGGCGCCGGTGACGTGACGGACGTGGTGGTGACGACGGCACGGCTGCCCGCGGCCCGGCGGCTGGCGATCTACCAGCACGGCTACCGCTCCCGGTTGGTCGACTGCCTGACCGCGCACTACCCGGTCGCCCGGCACCTGCTCGGCGCGGAGCTGTTCGAGGAGTTCGCCCGGGAGTACCTGGCGGCCCGCCCTTCGCGCAGCTACACGTTGGAGGCGCTCGGCGCGGGGTTCGCGGACCACCTGGCCGCCGGTCGTCCGGACCTGGTCGCTGGGGAGCGGGAGCCGTGGATCGACCTGCTCTACGACGTCGTCCGGTTCGAACGGGCCTTCACCGAGGCGCACGCCGCGGCCGGTGCGGAGTTCCGCGAACCACCGCCGCCCGCACCGGCGCTCGGCGCGCCGGGTTGGGCCGACACCGTCGTGTCCACTGTGGAGTGCTTGAGGTTGGTGCGCGCCGGTTTCCCGGTGCACGCCTTTGCCGTCGCGGTGCGTGCCGGGCAGGACCCGCCGCTGCCGCAGCCGCGTGAGGTGCGGCTGGTGTTGGCGCGCACCGATTTCGTGGTGACCGCGGCGGAACTGGACGAACCGCGCTACCGGCTGCTGACGGCGCTGCGGGACGGGGTGCCGCTGGGCCGGGCCGGTGATGACGCCGGGTTGACCCCGCCGGAGGCCGACGCGTGCCTGCGCACCTGGACGGCCGATCGACTGATCGTCGGAACCAACGGAAGGACGTCGCACCGATGACCACCACCCACACCGCTGTCCCCGCAGCGTACCGGCCACCCAAGGCCGACAAGCCGATCGACTCCGTCGACTCGCTGTTCTCGCACCTCTACGACGCGGCCCGGTTGGAGCTGTCGACCATCCCGCTGTACCTGTACGCCGCGTACTCGATCAAGACGGACAACGTGTCGCAGTGGTCGGCGGGTCCGGGCGCGTTCCGGCTGATCAAGAGCATCGTGGTGGAGGAGATGCTGCACCTGTCGCTGGTGCGCAACCTGATCGTGGCGATCGGGCGTGGCGACCAGATCAGGTTCCAGCACAAGGACTTCGTCCCGACGTACCCCTCGCCGATGCTGCACCGGGTGCCGGAACTCACCCTCAGCCTGGCGCCGCTGACCACGGAGTTGGTGTCGGACGTCTTCATGCCGCTGGAGCTCCCGGCGAAGGTGGGCGCGCCGCCGGAGTCGGGTGAGTACCAGACGATCGGCCAGTTCTACAAGGCGATCTTCGACGGTTTCCAGCGGCTGTGCGGTGTCGATCCCGCGGTGCCCGCCCGGCTGGGACCACCCGGTGAGCAGGAGCTGGAGCTGTTCAAGCACAACCGGCTGGATTTGCAGTACACCAACACCTACTGGAACGAGGGCGGTGGTGGCGCGCCGATCATCGTGAACGACCTGCACGCGGCGCTCACCGCGATCAACGTGATCGTGGAGCAGGGCGAGGGCATGGACCCGGACCAGCAGGTGGTGCCGCTGGACCCGGCGGACCCGAAGACGGACCTGGCGACGGGCCTGTTCGAGGCGCCGCACTACGTGAAGTTCAAGCGCATCGCGGACGGCTGGGAACTCATCGGCGACGTCCACCGGGTGCCGGAGAACCCGCGCGTGGCCGAATACCCCGAAGGTCCGGTCCGTGACCTGGGGCAGTTGGCGTGCGCCGCCTACACCTACGTGCTGGCGCTGCTGGACGAGCTGTACGACACCTCGGGCAAGGACGTGAAGCCGGGTGCGACGAGCCGGCGTTACGGGTTGGAGCGCGTGTTCGTCGCGGCGATGCAGGGCCTGCTGTTCGGGGTGATCAAGGAGTTGGTCCGCACGCCGATCACCGAGGGGCCTTACCGGGGACTGCAGGCCGCGCCGACGTTCGAGTACTACGAGTTCCCCGAGGACGTGCCGATGACCCAGCACCTGAAGGAGCTGTGCGAGCGCGTGCTGCCGCACTTCCCGGCGCTCGGCGGGGACAACAGCGTCCTGTGGCTGATCAGCGACCAGATGCCGAAGGACCTCGGCACCCACCGTTGACGACGCGGGAACCGCCCCGACCACGGGATCACCACCGGGGCCGGGGCGGTCCGCGGTGGCGTCACATCGTCTTCACCCTGGTGAGGACGTTGGAGGTCGGGTGCGGGAAGGTGTAGTGCTGCTCGCCGATCAGGATGTCGAGCATGATGCGCTGCGTGTAGGCGAGGATGTCGTAGTTGGTCGCGCCGTCGAGTGACATGAGCCAGTAGTCCGCGGCGTAGCCGGTGATCGCAGCCCTCCGCTGTTCGAACGGGATGTTCATCACCGCGCCGCCGTTGCCGGTGTCGACCTGGCAGTGGAGGTAGTTGGTGATGGGGTGACCCGCTGCCACCAGGTCCACGATCGCGGCCTGCAGCGGCAGGTTGATCTGTTCGGTCAGGTCGGGTTGCGGGTTCTGGTAGTTGCCCGGAGAGGTGAGGGTGGCCTGGTACGGCGAGGTGTCGAGGCCTCCGGGGGTCGGCAGGGGAGGGTTCGCGTTGGGGATCAGCGGTGCGAAGATGCCGTCCGTGCAGCTGCCCAGCGCGAGGACGGAGACCCCGTGCGGCACCGAGATCTGCTTGCAGATCGTCTGGTTCGGGGGTTGCGGTTCGGGGTCGCCCGGCTCCAGGGCCGGGTCGTCCGTCGGGTAGGGGTAGGGGCCGATCTGCTGCTTCTCCGTCACCAGGTGCAGCCACGCCCCGTTCTCCTCGTGGACGATGGTGTCGATGCCGGGGCCTTCGGCGAAGCGGATCTGCTGGTCGTAGAACAGCACGTACGGCGACTGCTGGTAGGTGCCGCCCCGGTTCGGGGCCTCCACCGGACTGGCGACGTCGTCCATGCCCTTGAACACGATCGTCTCGTAGTACGTGAAGTTCTTGAGGATGTACCCGTAGTCTGTCCCGTTCTGGGGCGAGTCCTGCGGCAGGGGCATGACGTTGTAGGAGTACGGGTCGGTCTGGTCGCCCTTGTTCGTGCCGGGCAGGTTCTGGTTCGTCCACGTGCCGATCAGCAACTGCTGGAAGCGTGACAGATCCGCGATTTGTGCCTTGAGTGGCATGAGGCGCTCCAGGTGTTCTCGCCGGCCCCCTGAGGCATGGTCGGCCGTCGTCGTCACGCGGATCAAGGCAACCCTGCGGGCGTCACCCGTCGTGGCATTTCCGTCACACGATCGGAGACGGGATCGTCGCGTGGCGCGACCTGCGGGACTACGAGGTCCAGCGCCACACCGAGGGCGGACGTCCGCCCTTGGGCAGGGCGGCGGCGTGCTGCGTGGTGCGCTCCAGACCGGGGACGCGTTCCATGGTGCGACCGAGGTTGGCGGGGTAGGGGCGGTCGCCGGTGAGGGATTCGGTGACGTCCAGCGCGTGCGCGGTGGTGAACTCGCGGCCCAGCAGACCGGCGGTGAACGCGGTGTCGCGCCACAGGTGGCCGGCCAGGATCGGGCGGCAGTCGCGGACGATGCGGTCGTGGTCGAACGCCAGCGGCGGCACGTCGGCCAGCGGTGTCCACGCAGGGCCGTCGTCGGTCAGCTTCGTCGCGTCGACGGTGGCCCAGAGGGCGATCGACAACGTCGGGCCGCGCGGGTCCCGGGACGGTTCGTCGAACGTGGTCAGCTGGCCGGAGGCGGAGATCGCGCCCTCGGGCACGCCGAGCTTGCCGGTCACCGCGCGCCGTGCCGCGTCACGCAGCCGCTCACCCTTGCCCAGCAGCACACCGGGCAGGGCGAGTTCACCGGCGAACGGTTCGAGCGCGCGGGGCGCGATGCCGAGGAGCACGGCACGCGCCTCCGGGTCGAAGCGCAGCGCCAGCACGTCCACCGAGACCAGGGTCGACTCGATCATGGCGCGATTGTCCCGCATTCAGCGACGAGCCGGCGTGCGCACGGCGTAGTCGGCCCGGTCGGGTCCGGCGCCGGTGACCAGGACGGGCACGCCCAGGTGGTGCTCCAGCCACGTCACCGGGTCCGGCAGGTCGGTCAACGTCGGCGTGCGGTGGGCGAGGAACGCCGTCAGGTCCGCGGTCGGCAGCGGGGCGTCGTAGGCGGTGGCCACCTTGAGGTCGGCCGCGTCCAGGTGCGTGACGGCCACCCCGTCCACCCCGCCGCACGCGTCGACCGCGTACCGCAGCAGCACCGCGTCGAGGTGCCCGGCACGCCACGCGCCCTGGTACTCGCCGGTGCCGTTGTGGCGTTCGGGGAACCGCGCGAGCACCCCGCCGTCCTCGGTCGGGAACGGTCCCGCGCCGTGGCGGGTGTGGTAGGTCCGGGTCACGCCGATCACCGCGGCGCGGCGGTGTCCGAGCAGGTCGCGGGCGTTGTCGGGGGTGACGGTGGACCACGTGGTGTGCGGGTGGAACCCGCGCCACTGGTCCAGCAGCACGCCCTGGGCGCCTTCGAACACCAGCCGGCCGCGGTCGGCCAGGCGACCGACCTCGTCGCCAGTCGTGACGCGGACCGCGCCCGCGAAGTCCCGGTACAGCGACACGAGGTCGTCCACCGAAGGCCCGGGGCCGATCAGCGGTGCGTAGAAGCGGGCCAGGGCGTCGAGCTTGGCCCGCAGCACGGCCGGGTCGGCGCAGTCGCCGACCGTCGGCGGCAGGCCGGGCACGCCGATGA
Organism: Saccharothrix carnea; assembly: GCF_003014735.1. Taxonomy (GTDB): domain Bacteria; phylum Actinomycetota; class Actinomycetes; order Mycobacteriales; family Pseudonocardiaceae; genus Actinosynnema; species Actinosynnema carneum. The sequence continues at coordinate 316,550 of NZ_PYAX01000002.1, forward strand.
CCTCCTGGCCCTCCACCACGGCACCGGGCGCCGCGCCGCGGGCGGCGAGCAGCCCGTACCAGGTGGTCTCGCCGATGCCCTTGCCGCACGACCCGTGCCGGGCGTGCCCGCGAGCGTCCTCGCGGGCACGGTTGGCGGCGACGTGGATCGGGGTGGTGAGCAGGGCGTCGGCGTCGACGGACAGCAGCCGCAACGGGTCGGCGACGCCCAGTTCCGCCAGTTCGCGCGACTCGGTGGCCAGGGCGATCGGTTCGACCAGGACGTGCCGGGACAGGTGGGTCGGCACGCCCGCGAGCGTGCCGGACCCGAACTGGCTGAACGTGTGGTGCCGGTCGCCGACGACGACGTTGTGCGCGGCCTGCGCGCCGCCGTTGAACCGGACCACCGACGTCACCGGCCCGTCGTGGCACAGCGCGTCGACCACCGCTCCCTTGCCCTCGTCGCCGAACCCGAGGCCGACGACGATGATGTGCCCGTCCATCACGTCAGCGTGACGTCGTCGGGGCCGTCCAGCGCCGGGGGAGCGGCCGTGGTGGCGACGGTCCTGCCGCCGACGTGGACCAGCGCCTTGCCCACGGCCGCGCTCTCCGCGACCGACCCGACCTCGGCCAGGTCCACCATCGCCTGGTCCAGGTCGACGACCCGTTCCTCCATGCCGATCGTGGCGGCGATCAGCTCGCACACCGCGCCGGGGTCGTCCAGCTTGAGGAACCGCTGGCCGAGCAGGTCGCGCCAGTGGTCGGCGATCTGCTCGTCGTGGTAGTACGACGACTGGTCGGGCAGCACGAAGTACACGTGCCACTTGCGGCTCAGCTCCCGGTACACCGAGGCCGGGTCGATGTCCTGCTTGACGTCGTCGCCGATGATCCGGCGGATGTGCTTGGCCTCCAGCCGCGGCTTGTTCAGCTCGTCGCCGATGAGGAACAGGTAGCCCTTGCGTCCGCGCTTCTGCCACGCGTCGGTGACCACGTGCCGGGCCACGAAGTAGGCGGCGAGCTCGTAGGACTCGCTCTTCTGCCCGCCGCCGTTGCCCTCCAGGAAGATGGTGCGCAGCTGCTCGTCCATCCGGTTGTCCGACTCGAACTGGCCGACCTGCAGCGGCACCCGGTCGCTGTCGGCGTCACCGATGCCGCCGAACATCAGCTGCGGGTCGGTGAGGTAACCCTTGCGCTGCAGCAGGCCGTGCAGCTTGCCGAGCTTGCGCTGCATGATCTGCGGCACGCGACCCATCGAGCCGGTGACGTCGAACAGCACCGCGATCGGCGTCGAGTCGGCGTGGTCGGGCGAGTCGCGGCATTCGCGGGCCACCACGCCCTTCGGGTCGAGCGACGGGTCGGCCGTCCACTCCTTCGACGGGCGCGAGCGCAGCTTGGCGGTGTAGCCGAAGTCGTCGATGCCCTTGGCCGCGCGGAAGGTCCTGGCCGCCGCGTAGGCGTTGTCGTCCCACTTGCCGTGTCCCATGGTTCAGGCTCCTGTCCCGGGTAGCGCGAACGGGCGGAAGGTCCGTTCGCCGTAGAGGTCTTCGAGCAGGTCGTCGTACTCGGTGAGCAGGTCGACGGCGTCCGGCCGTCGACCCGGGGCGTCCTGCGTGCAGCCGCGGGCGAACCCGCGCTGCGCGGTTTCGCCGTCCGCCAACAGGTCCAGCATGAGCGTGTGTGCCATGTGGACGTCGGTGGCGGGCGTGACCGGTCGTCCGTCGTGGACTTCCGGCGGGTAGGCGACGGTCTTGTCGGTGGCCAGGAGCCGTTCGCCCGCGGAGACCGCGAACGTCCAGCCCGCCAGTACGATCCCGTGTTGCACGGGGTGCACCAGCACGTTCTCGGCGACGATCGCGCCGTGCACGAGGCCGATCCGGTGCGCGCCGGCGATCGCCCGCAGCAGCCTGCGGTGCATCCAGGCGTAGTCGCGGCCGTCGAGACCGCGCGGGAACGCCCGGCGCACGTCGGCGAGCGTGACGAAGCCGTCCACCAGCGGTGCCAGCACGGTGAAGGCGCGCGAACCGCGGGCCACGTCACCGGAGGCGTCGACCAGGTGCGGGTAGTAGGGCCGCAGCCAGGTGTGCCCGTCGGTGAACCGGGCGAGTCGCCGCAGGGCGTCCCACTCGGCGTGCAGCAGGGGGTTGAGCGCCGGGTTGCGCACCACCTTGACCACGTGCGGTCCATCGGTGCGGTAGACGTTGGCGACGCTGCCGACCGCGTGCCGCCCGGTGAGCCGATAGGCGGCACGGTCGGTGCGCAGTTCGGTCGACGTCCCGTGCCGCCACTCGTGGTGCAGTCGGGTCAATTCCGCCGACGCCGCGTGCGCCCTGGTGTCGTCCGCGCCGACCCGGTCGGGGTGCAGGACGGCGGCCAGTCGCCGGTACAGCCGCTGCACCTCTTCGCGCCGTGCCGGGTCGGGGTCGAGCGGGCCGAACAGGTCGGTTGCCGAACCCGCCCGTTCGACTCGTTCGAGCGCTTCGTCCCTGGTGAACATAGTTTGAGTCTAGACGACTCAAACCGGTGGCCGGGATGGAATCGAGCTGTGTCACCGGTCACATTCCCCGCGCGGGTCACCGTATCGTTGGGGAACGTTCACTGTAACGGACCGTCGTCGCCGCGTAACGGCAGGTCAGCGTGGCGATTGTGGGAGATCGGTGAAGGCGCGGCGGTCGCTACTGAAAGTTTCGTTGAAGTTTCGGAGCGTGACGTATACGCTCAGGCTGCTCTGGGAGCGCTCCCAGCTTGATCACCATCTCGATCATCCGGAGATAATGGAGGCCCATCGATGCGTCTGCGCAGTACCTCCGGCTCTGTCACCAGACGGCGGGGCATCATCGCAGCGGTCATCAGCGTGCTGGCATGCACGTTCCTCGTGACACCAACGGCATCGGCACACGGCACCATCGTCGGTCCCGCCACCCGCGCCTACCAGTGTTGGAACAGCTGGGGCAGCCAGCACACGAATCCTGCGATGCAGCAGCAGGACCCCATGTGCTACCAGGCTTTCCAGGCCAACGCCGACACCATGTGGAACTGGATGAGCGCGCTGCGGGACGGCCTGCGGGGCAACTTCCAGGGGGCGACCCCGGACGGCACGCTCTGCAGCAACAACCTGTCCCGCAACAACGCCCTGAACAACCCCGGTAACTGGCGGACCACCAGCGTCGGCAGCAGCTTCCAGATGCACCTGTACGACCAGGCCAGCCACGGTGCCGACTACTTCCGGGTGTACGTCAGCAAGAACGGGTTCGACCCGAAGACGCAGCGCCTCGGCTGGGGCAACCTCGACCTGGTCACCACGACCGGTAGGTTCGCTCCCGCCAAGGACATCCGGTTCAACGTGACGACCTCCGGTGCCTACCGGGGACACCACGTCGTGTTCACGATCTGGCAGGCTTCGCACCTCGACCAGGCGTACATGTGGTGCAGTGACGTGAACTTCGGCTAGAACTCCGGCCGATCGACCGGAACCACCAGGCCCGGCCCGGCGCCACGCAACACCGGCGCCGGGCCGGGTTTCGGCGTCGGGGCGGTGGTCAGGTCGGGACGGGTGCGGCCCGGTGCGGGCCGGTCGCCGCCGCGAACGGCCGCCACGCCACCACGGCCACGCCCGCCACCACCACGAGCGCGAACCAGAACGGCGCGGTGATGCCGAACTGGCGGGCCAGCAGCCCGCCGACCAGCGCGCCCAGCGCGGAACCGCCGGTGCTGAGCAGGAAGTAGGCGCTGCCGACCCGGCCGCGCAGCGCGTCGGGCACCTCCCGTTGCCGCAGCGACTGCGTGATCACGTTCCACACCACCGCGTGCACGCCGAACACCGCGAGGACGCCACCGGCGGCCCAGACGTCACGGGCCAGCGCCAGCCCCAGGTGGGTGGCCGCCTCGACCACCAGGCCGACCCGCAGCAGGACGGTCGGCCCGAACCGGTCGATCAACCGGCTCGCGACCGCCGTGCCGAGCACACCGCCGACCGCGATCGCGCTGAGCAGCAGACCGAACCACCGCGGGTCGAGGTCGAGCCGTTCGGCGGAGTACAGCACGAGGATCGACACCACGCCCATGAGCGTGAGGTTCATCAGGCACAGGCAGAGGGCGAGCGTGCGCAGCACCCGGTGCCGCCACAGCCACCGCAGCCCTTCGCCGATCTCGGCGCGCACCGTCCGCCGCTGCACCGGCGCCTGCGCGGGCACGCCCCGCAGCGCCGCGATGAGCAGCGCGGCGACCAGGAAGCTGACCGCGTCCAGCCCGAACGGCACCGCGGCGGCGACCACGAACAACGCCGCGCCGACCGGTGGTGCGACGAGCTGGTTGCCGAGGATGTGGGTGGCCATCAGGCGCGAGTTGGCACGCGGCAGGTGCTCCGGGGCGACCACGGCGGGCAGCAGCGCCGACTGGGCGTTGTCGGCGATCGTCTCGCCGACGCCGAGCAGGAACAGGCAGGCGTAGACGACCGGCACCGACGCGTGCCCGGTCCAGATCGCCGCGGCGAGCCCGGCCACGACCACGCCGCGGGCCACGTTCGCCACGACGGCGAGCCGGCGCCGGTCCAGCCGGTCCACGATCACGCCGCTGAGCAGGGAGAAGAGCAGCCACGGCAGTTGGTGGGCGAACACCGCGCCCGCCACCAGCGCCGGGTCGTCGGTGAGCGAGGCCAGCAGCAGGGGACCGGCGGCCATCGTCATGCCGTCGCCGAAGTTGGACACCGCGGACGCGAACCACAGCTTGGTGAAGTCGGGTCCCAGTCGGCGCGCCATGCTCCGGACGTTATCGACCCCGTCCTCCCGGGGCACCGCGGATGTCGCCGGTTCAGCCGAGGACGGAATCAGCCCTGGGCGATCAGCCGGCGGACGGGATGAGCCGGTGGACAGACGGTCCCGGCGGCACGCATGATTCGGTCGATCACGAACCACTGGGGGTTTCGCGCATGGCTTCGCCGTTGGACAACCCGGCCTGGACGTCGTTGACCGGGCCGCACGCCCACTTCGCCGAACGGCACGGGCAGGTGCTGCGCTACCGGCCGGACGTGGCGACGTTCGTGGCGCTGCCCGACCGGCCCGATGCCGACGTGTGGTCCGACGTGGCCGCACTCGCCGGGCCGGGCGGGATCGTGCCGATCACCACCCCGCACACCCCGCCCGCCGACTGGGAGGTCGTCGAGCGGATCGACGCGGTGCAGCTGGTGGACGACGGCGTGCGGGTCGCCGAGGACGCCGAGGCGGTCCGGCTCGGTGCCGCGGACGTGCCCGAGATGATGGACCTGGTCGAACGGACCCAGCCCGGACCGTTCCGGCCGCGCACCGTCGAGCTCGGCACCTACCTCGGCATCCGGCGCGGCGGCGCGCTGGTCGCGATGGCCGGTGAACGGCTCCACCCGCCGGGCTGGACGGAGATCAGCGCCGTGTGCACCGATCCCGCGTACCGGGGCCTGGGGCTGGCGACCCGGCTGGTGCGTGCCGTGACCGCCGGTATCCGGGACCGCGGCGAACAGGCGCTGATGCACGCCTCCGCCACCAACACCTCCGCGATCCGGCTGTACGAGTCGCTGGGCTTCCGGCTGCGCACCCGCCTGGTCATCGTGCTGCTCCGCGTGCCCGCGCACGCCGCGGCCGGTGTGCCCGCCTGACCGGGAGGTGGTCCGCAGGGTCCTGACCGCGCCCCTGTACGGCTTGGTGCTCGGCGTGCTGTCGGGGGTCGGGCTGGTGCAGCTGGTGGTGGTGTTCGTGATCGGCCACGCCGGGATGCCGCCGCCGACCGTGCCGGTGCGCGTGGCGCGGTGGCTGCCCAACCTGTACCGGCGGCTGGTGGGTTCGTGGTCCGGCACGCCCGTGCCGGTGCCCTACCGGCCGTCGCCGGCCAAGCCCGAACCGGACGCCGACGGCTGGTACCGCGACGAGGACGAGCTGTACTCGACGCCGTGGATCGCGGTGTTCAAGCGGCAGTGGGACTGGCTGACGCAGGACCCGGCCACGCTGCGCGACCACGGCTGGGCGGTGCTCAACCCGGTCGTCGGCGGTGTGCCCGCGCTGCTGCCGGTCGGGCTGATCGCGGCGGGTGCGTGGCGGCCGTTGCCGTTCGGGGTGGTCCTGGTCGCGGCGGGGTTCGCGGTCGGGCCGCTGGTGATGCGCTGGCAGGCGCGGTGGACGCCGGTGCTGCTCGGGCCGACCGAGCGCACCGGGCCCACCCGCGCGTGGGCGTGGATCGCGCCGCGCGTGACGGCGGTCGTGCGGCTGGGGTCCGTGATCGGCACGGCGGTCGGCGGGCTCGGGTTGGCCGCGCTGCACGTGTTGGCGATCGTGCCGACGTTGCTGCTGTGGTGGCCGGAGGTGACGCTCGTCAGCCGCCGCGTCGTGCGGCACCGCCGGGAGGAGCTGGCCCGGTGGACCGGGCTGGACGTGCCCGAGCCGTACCGGCCGGAGCCCGAGCCGCCGACCCCGGAGGCGGACGGTACGTACCGGCTGCGCCGCCCGGTGGTCACCGTGCTGTACCGGTCGGCAGAGGAGCTGCGGCAGGCGCAACGGCGGCGGTGGACGGTGCGCGACCCTGCGGCGTGGCGGGACTTCGCGTGGCTGCTGGTGAACCCGCTGCTGGTGGTGGTTCTCGCGGTGGTGCCGTTGGCACTGGTCGGGTACGGGTTCGTGGGGCTGCTGTGGGTCGCGGCGTGGGCGCAGCTGGTGCGGCTGTTCGTGCCGTACGACAGCTGGTTCGCGTGGACGTTCCTGGCGGACCTGGTGCCCGCGTCGGGTGTGGTGCCGGGGCCGTTGTCGCCGCTGGTGGGTGTGGCCGCGACGGCCGCCGGGTTGGCGTTGGCACCGTTGGCGCTGCGGGCGTACGCGTGGGCGAGCAGGCTGCTTCTCGCGCCGACGAAGGCCGCGGTGCTGGCACGCCGGGTGGACCGGCTCACCGAGACCCGTGCCGACGCCCGCGACGCGCAGGCCGCCGAGTTGCGCCGGATCGAACGGGATCTGCACGACGGCGCGCAGGCGCACTGGGTGGCCATGGGCATGCGGCTCGGCGTGGTCGAGCAGCTGATCGACCGCGACCCGGAGGCGGCGAAGAACCTGGTCGCGCAGGCGCAGCAGTCATCGGTGAACGCGTTGCGGGAGCTGCGTGAGCTGATCCGCGGCATCCACCCGCCCGTGCTCGCCGAACGCGGACTGGCCGACGCGATCCGGGCGTTGGCGCTGGACTCGCCGCTGGACGTCGAGGTCCGCGTCGACCTGCCCGGACGCGTCGAGGCGCCGATCGAGATCAGCGTGTACTTCTCGGTGCGGGAACTGCTGACCAACGCGGCCAGGCACGCCGAAGCCGCCACGGCGCGGATCGAGATCCGGCACGGTGAGGGCGTGCTGCGGGTCGAGGTCACCGACGACGGCCGCGGCGGCGCCGACCCGCGCAAGGGCACCGGGCTGCGCGGCGTGCAACGGCGTATCGCTACGTTTGACGGGACGCTGTCCCTGCGCAGCCCGCGGGGCGGGCCGACCAGTGTGCTCTTGGAGGTACCGTGCGCGTTGTCCTTGCCGAGGACCTCTACCTCCTCCGAGACGGGTTGACCCACCTGCTCACCGCGCACGGCTGCGAGGTCGTCGCCGCCGTGGAGACCGGGCCGGAGCTGGCCGAGGCGATCGAGGAGCACTCTCCGGACTTGGCCATTGTGGACGTCAGGCTGCCGCCGACGTTCACTGACGAGGGGTTGCAGACGGCGCTGGAGATGCGGCGCAAGCGTCCCGGGCTGCCGGTGCTCGTGCTGTCGCAGCACGTCGAGCAGCTGTACGCGAGGGAGTTGCTGGCCGACGGCGCGGGCGCGATCGGCTACCTGCTCAAGGACCGGGTGATGAACGCGGCGCAGTTCGTGGACGCGTTGCGGCGGGTCGCCGACGGCGGCACCGTGATGGACCCCGACGTCATCGCGAAGTTGCTGGCCGGCAGCGCGAACAAGCAACCGCTCGGCGCGTTGACGCCCCGTGAGCGGGAGGTGCTGGAGCTGATGGCGGAGGGCTGCTCCAACGCCGCGATCGGCCAGCGGTTGTTCATCGGTGAGGGCGCGGTCGGCAAGCACACCGCCGGCATCTTCGCCAAGCTCGGCCTGCCCGTCTCCGACGACACCAACCGCCGCGTGCTGGCCGTGATCGCCTACCTGAACAACGCCCAGCCTTGAAAGCCCTGAAAAGCTTGAAAAGCGTCCTCGCCGGACGGGCAGATCAGCAGGATGACCCCAACTGCGCCTGGATGTCCTGTTGGGTTGTGGGTCCGGGTTTCGTGTCATCCCACCGACCTCCCTCCGGGTTACCACACGTGTCAAGGGCGGCGCGCGGTCCCAGTTGACGCCGCGGGCAGAGGTGGACGCGCCGCCCTTGACACGTGCGGTAAGGCTTCGCCAGGTCGGCGGGATGACACGAAGCCCTCCTTTGGGAAGAAGGACGTGCCCAGTGGACGGTCCGGTGCTCGCCGGCGAGCGCGGTGGGATGACACGAAGCCCGGGACCACGCTGGGTCGGGGAGTCGACGGCGTAGTTGGGGTCATCCTGCTGATCTGCCCGTCCGGCGAGGACGCTTTTCATCTTTTGATCTTCTCAACCCCTGAGGTAGGGCTAGGTCAACCATCGGTACGGGTCCCAAGCGGATTCTGCGGGGACGGCCGCCTTCCTAGCCTTGGCTTCGCACAAGGACATGAGGCCGGGCACACCGGTACTGGGGGTGTACTCCGCATGGCGACGTCCGCTGGGAAGAGGCGGTCGGACGAGGGCGAGGACGGGAACGAGTCGGCGCGCACCCGGACCAAGCGCGGCCGGTGGCTGGTGCCGGCGCTGCTGCTGGTCGCGTGGGTGGTGATCGGCGCCGTGGGCACCGATCACCAGGCACGGCTGGGTGAAGTGCTGGAGAACAGCGCCGAGGCGTTCCTGCCCGCCTCGGCGGAGGCGACGCGGGTCGCCGAGATCAAGAAGACGTTCCAGACCGAGGCGATCTCCCCGGCGCTGCTGATCTTCAACCGCGACGGCGGCCTCACCGACGCCGACCAGAGCTTCCTGCGGGCCAAGCAGGCCGAGATCGCCGGGCTGAAGCACCCCGACCTCGACCCGCTCGGCGGCCTCGCCGACCGCACCCTGCCCGTCATCCGGTCCGACGACGGCGAAGCCGCGCAGATCGTCGTCGCCCTGGACGCGGCACTGGGCGACAAGGAAGTCGGGGTCGCCAAGGAACTGCGCCGCATCGCGGGCGAGGGCATCCCGGTGGGCCTGGAGGTCAACCTGACCGGCCCGGCGGGCATCGGCGTCGACCTCGACGGCGTGTTCGGCGCCATCGACGGCATGCTGCTGCTGGTCACCGTCGGCGCGGTCGTCGTCATCCTGCTGCTGATCTACCGCAGCCCGCTGATGCCGCTGATCGTGCTGATGTCCAGCGGCCTGGCGCTGACCACCGCGTCCGCCGTGGTCTACCTGCTGGCCCGCGACGGCGTGCTCACCCTGGACAGCCAGGGCCAGGGCATCCTGATGGTGCTGGTCTTCGGCGCCGCCACGGACTACGCGCTGCTCGTCGTGGCCCGGTTCCGCGAAGAGTTGCACCTGACCGCCAACCGGTTCGACGCGGTGGTCAAGAGCGTGCGGGCCTGCGTCGCACCGCTGTTCGCCGCCGCCGGCACGGTCGCGCTCGGCCTGCTGTGCCTGCTGCTGTCGGACCTGAACAACAACCGCAGCCTCGGTCCGGTCGGCGCGATCGGCGTGGCCGCGTCCCTGGCCGTCACGCTGACGTTCCTGCCCGCCCTGCTCGCGCTGTTCGGCCGCGCCTCGTTCTGGCCGTTCCTCCCCGGGCACGACGGCCGAGCGCAGCGGCACGGCCTGCTCGCCGAGGTCGCCGACCTGGTCACGCGCAAGCCGCGCACGGTGTGGGCGGGCACGCTGGTGCTGCTGCTGGCCGCGGCGGCGTTCGCACCCCAGTTCCGCGCCTCCGGCCTGGACTACGTCGACACCTTCACCGAGGACACCGAGTCGGTGCGCGGCCTGGAAGTCTCCGCCGAGCACTTCCCGGGCGGCGCGAACCCGCCCGGCACGATCATCGCCAGGACCGACCAGCGGGACGCGGTGATCGCCGCCGCGCGGGCCGTGGACGGCGTCGCCCGCGTCACGCCCACCGTCGACCCGGAGACCGGGCAGCCCGAAGAGACCAACGGCCTGTCGTCGATCGACGTGACGCTGCGCGACATCTCCACGTCACGCGCCGCGCAGGACACGGTCGTCCGGCTGCGCGAAGCCGTGCACGCGGTGCCCGGCGCGGAAGCCCTGGTCGGCGGTGGCAGCGCGGCCCTGCTAGACACCCGCACCACGGCCGAGCGCGACCGGTGGGTGATCATCCCGGCGTTGCTGGTCGTGGTCCTGCTGATGCTGGTCCTGCTGTTGCGGTCCTTGCTCGCGCCGCTGCTGCTCACGCTGACCGTCGCGGTCTCCTACGCGGCGACCACCGGGGTGGCGGCGCTGGTGTTCAACGAGCTGTTCGAGTTCGCCGACACCGACCCGAGCCTGCCCGTGCTCGCGTTCGTGTTCATCGCGGCGCTGGGCACCGACTACAACATCTTCCTGATGCACCGGATCAGGCAGGAAACGGCCGAGCACGGCACCGGTGAGGGCACCCGGCGCGGTCTCACGCTGGTCGGCGGGGTGATCGTGTCGGCCGGTGTGGTGCTGGCGGCCACGTTCGGCGCCCTGGCGGTGCTGCCGCTGGTCGGCCTGGTGCAGATGGCGTTCCTGGTGTCGTTCGGCGTGCTGCTGGACACGCTGGTCGTCCGGTCGCTGCTGGTACCCGCGTTGACCATCCACATCGGACGCCGGTTCTGGTGGCCGGGCAAGCCGGCCCGACCCGACGCCTGACCCCGTACAGCGGGTGCGGCGCCGCGCGGCGAGTGGTGGACTGGGGACGACGTCCGACGACCGGGTGAGGATGGGACATGGTTCTGGACCAGGCCAAGACGACACCGACCACGGCGCCGTGGTGGACCTCGGCGGTGGTGTACCAGGTGTACCCGCGCAGCTTCGCCGACTCCAACGGCGACGGCGTGGGCGACCTCGACGGCATCACCGCGCGGCTGGACCACCTGGAGCGGCTGGGCGTGGACGTGGTCTGGCTGTCACCGGTGTACGCGTCGCCGCACGCGGACAACGGCTACGACATCTCCGACTACCAGGCGATCGACCCGGTGTTCGGCACGTTGGAGGACTTCGACCGCCTGCTGGCCGAGGTGCACGCGCGCGGCATGAAACTGGTGATGGACCTGGTGGTCAACCACACCTCCGACGAGCACCCGTGGTTCGTGGAGTCCCGCTCGTCCAAGGACAACCCGAAGCGGGACTGGTACTGGTGGCGTCCACCGCGCGAGGGGTTCGAGGCGGGCCAGCCGGGCGCGGAGCCGACGAACTGGGGCTCGTTCTTCTCGGGCCCGGCGTGGACGTTGGACGAGGCGACGGGGGAGTACTACCTGCACCTGTTCGACCGCAAGCAGCCGGACCTGAACTGGGAGAACCCCGAGGTCCGCCAAGCGGTGTACGCGATGATGCGGTGGTGGCTGGACCGGGGTGTGGACGGGTTCCGGATGGACGTGATCAACCTGATCTCCAAGGACCCGGACCTGCCCGACGGCGCCACCACCGGCGTCGGCGGCCTCGGCGACGGGTTCCCGCACACCGCCACCCGCCCCCGCGTGCACGACTTCCTGCGCGAGATGAACCGCGAGGTGTTCGAGGGCCGGTCGGGCGACTACCTGACGGTGGGGGAGATGCCGGGCGTGACCTGGGAGCAGGCCCGGCTGTTCACCGACCCCGCGCGGCGCGAGCTGGACATGGTGTTCCAGTTCGAGCACGTCTGGCTGGACCAGGGCCCGGGTGGCAAGTTCGACCCGAAGCCGCTGGACCTGCGCGACCTGAAGGCGTCGCTGGGCCGGTGGCAGACGGCGCTGGGCGAGGTCGGCTGGAACAGCCTGTACTGGAGCAACCACGACCAGCCCCGCGTGGTGTCCCGGTTCGGTGACGACGGCGAGTACTGGCGTGAGTCGGCGACCGCGTTGGCCACCGTGCTGCACCTGCACCGCGGCACCCCGTACGTCTACCAGGGCGAAGAGCTGGGCATGACCAACGCGCCGTTCGCCGGCGTGCACGAGATGCAGGACCTCGAATCGCTCAACCACTACCGCGAGGCCGTCGCCGCCGGAGCCGACCCCGAAGCGGTGCTGCGCGGCCTGCGCGCGATGGGCCGCGACAACGCCCGCACCCCCGTGCAGTGGGACGCGACCCCGAACGCCGGGTTCACCACCGGCCGGCCGTGGCTCGCGGTCAACCCCAACCACACCTGGCTCAACGCCGCCGCCCAGTACGACGACCCGCACTCGGTGTTCAACCACTACCGGCGGCTCATCGAGCTGCGCCACCGGCTCCCGGTCGTCGCGCTCGGCGACTTCCACATGGTCCTGGCCGACCACCCGCACCTCTACGCCTACGAACGCAGGCTCGACGACACGCGGCTGCTCGTGGTGGCCAACCTCAGCGGCACGCCGCAGTCCGCCGAGCTGGACCGCGAGTGGGCCACCGCCGACGTCGTCCTGGCCAACACCGGCGAGACGCCGCTGGTATCACCCGGCCGCGTCGACCTCAGGCCGTGGGAGGCGCTGGTGTTCCAGCGGTGACCGAGCATTCGCGCGGGTGACCTGCGGATTGCAGATTTCCGCAATCGGCTTGCAATCCCGACCGCGCACAGTGGGGTTCGGCGACGCGGTCTGAGAGGCCGTGCCGCTGACCGGGGGAAGGGGAAGGTCCGCGACCGTGCTGATCCCGGTCGCGGACGACACCGGTGGGCGCGGTGAGCCGTCAGGGGGGACGGCTCACCGCGCCCGGCACGGTGAGCGAGGACTACATGCGTTCCGGGGCGACGATCCCCAGCAGGTCGAGCCCGTGGCCGAGGGTGCGTGCCGTCAGCCGGCACAGGGCCAACCGGTTGCCGCGCACGGGTTCGTCGGCCTTGATGACCGGGCAGTTCTCGTAGAACGTGGTGAAGGCGCGGGCCAGGTCGTAGAGGTAGCCGCACAGCCGGTGCGGTTCGAGGGTCGTCGCGACCTCACCGAGGACGGCGCCGTAGGCGTCGAGTTCCAGCCCGAGGGCGCGTTCGGCGGGCTGGAGCGGGACGGTGCGGTCGACGGAGGTGTCCGGGTCACCGGCCTTGCGCAGGATCGAGCGGATCCGGGCGTGGGCGTACTGGAGGTAGACGCCGGTGTTGCCGGTCAACGACACCATCCTGTCGACGTCGAACGAGTAGTCCTTCACCCGCGACGTGGACAGGTCGGCGTACTTGACCGCGGCGATCCCCGCCAGTTCGGCGATCCGGTCCAGTTCGGCGGCGTCGAGCTCGGGGTTCTTCTCCTCGACGACCGCGCGTGCGCGGGACACGGCCGCGTCGAGCAGGTCCATCAGCCGCACGGTGCCACCCGCCCGCGTCTTGAACGGCCTGCCGTCCGGACCGAGGATCGTGCCGTAGGCGACGTGCTCGGCGGTGATCCCGCCGGTGAGCCACCCGGCGCGGCGGGCCGCCTCGAAGACGAGCTGGAAGTGCAGCGCCTGACGCGAGTCGGTGACGTAGACCAACCGGTCCGCGGCGAGGTCGCGGATGCGGTAGCGGATGGTGGCCAGGTCGGTGGTGTCGTAGCCGTACCCGCCGTCGCGCTTGCGGACCATCAGGGTGACCGGCTTGCCCTCGGGCCCGGACACCTCGTCGGAGTAGAAGACCAGCGCACCGTCGCTCTCGACCACGAGGCCCGCGTCGACCAGCTCGTCGACCGTGTCGCCCAACAGGGGGTTGTAGAACGACTCGCCGACCGAGTCCTCCGGCGTGAGCAGCACGTTCAACCGGTCGTAGATGGCGCGGAACGACCGCTCGGACTCGGCCACGATGTCCTGCCACACCGCGACGGTCGCCGGATCGCCGGACTGCAGCGCGACGACGCGGGCCCTGGCCCGGTCGGCGAACTCCGGGTCGGCGTCGAACTCCGCCCGCGCCGAGCGGTACAGGGTGTCCAATGCGGATACCGCGGACACCTCGTCGCCGAGCTCGTCCTGGTGCCACGCGGCGTCGGGGTGCTCGTCCAGGTACTGGATCAGCATCCCGAACTGCGTGCCGAAATCGCCCAGGTGGTTCTGCCGCACGACCTCCGCGCCGAGGAAGCCCACCACGCGGGCGAGGCTGTCGCCGATGATCGTCGTGCGCAGGTGCCCGACGTGCATCTCCTTGGCGATGTTGGGCGCCGAGTAGTCGACCACGGTGCGACGCCCGTGCTCGGGCACGCCCACGCCGAGGCGCGAGTCCGCCAGGCGGGCCGCGACCTGCTCCCAGATCGCGTCGTCGGCCACGGTGACGTTGAGGAAACCGGGCCCGGACGGCACCGCCGAGGCGATCGGCCCGCCGGCGCCGAGCGCGGCCACGATGTCCGCGGCCAGGTCACGGGGCTTCACCCCGGTGCGCTTGGCGAGGGACAGCGCGGCGTTGCACTGGAAATCGGCGTGCTCGGATCGTCGCACCACGGGGTCGGCACCCGAGAGGTCCTCGCGGACCCGGCCGATCGCCTCTGACATCGCAGCAGCGATCCGTCCCAGCAGGGACGGCACCTCCTGGTGGTGCACACTCACCTGAACACAGCCTCCTTAGTAGGGAGGCGATTGTTCCAGCACGGACGCGCAGCGGCCTCTCCGCCCCGGCGCTCGAAGCGGTGACACGCGTCCGGCGTCCCGGTGGTGCGGAACCGGGACGCCGGACGCGTGCCGTGATCAGCCGATCGAGGCCAGCCGCTCGGCAGACGGCGCGATCACGCGCTCGATCCAGCGCGACAGGTCGCCGTCCGGCGAGCGGACGATGACGGTGTCGAGGCCCAACTCCGCGTAGCCCGCCAGCGTCTTGGTGAACGCGTCGACATCGCCCTCGCCCGGGATCGGACCGAGGTCCACCGCGGTCTTGCGGATCCCGTCGTAGTCACGGCCCAGGTCGTCGCAGTGGCGCCGCAGCACGTCGAGCTTGTGCGGCACCACGTCGGGGGACGGGACGAGCAGGTTGGAGGCGTCGGCGTACCGGGCGACCAGCCGCAGCGTCTTCCGCTCGCCGTTGCCGCCGATCATGATCTCCGGGTGCGGCGCGCTCAGCGGCGCGGGCACGCACCGGGTCTCGGCCAGTTGGTAGTGCTTGCCGTCGAACGGCCCGTTGTCCTCCGGGTCCCACATCTGCAGGCAGATCCGCAGCGCCTCCTCCATCCGCTCGAAGCGCTCGGCCAGCGGCGGGAACGGCACGCCCAGCCCCCGGTGCTCCCGCTCGTACCACGCGGCGCCGAGGCCCAACGTCGCGCGACCGCCGGACACCACGTCCAAGGTCGTGACGATCTTCGCCAGCAGACCGGGGTGGCGGTAGGTGACACCCGTGACGAGCGCGCCGAGCCGGACGGTCGAGGTGTGCGCGGCGAGGAACCCGAGCACCGTGTATGCCTCCAGCATCGGCTCCTCGGCCGCGTCGTTGTGCTCCATCTGGAAGTAGTGGTCCATCACCGACAACCACGCGACCCCGGCCGCCTCGGCCGCCGCGCCGGCCGCGGCCAACTCGGGGCCGAGCCGCGCCGCACCCTGGTTGAACCGGTTGATGTGCAGACCCAGTCGCACGTCGAGCTCCGTTCTCCACCCACGCTGCCATCGACGGCCGCGACGCTAGTGGCTGGAGTGCGCTCCAGGTCAAGCCCCGCGGCAGGTCAGGGCACCAGCACGACCTTGCCGGTCACCGTGCCGGACTCGGCCAGCGCGACGGCGTCCGCGACCTGCGCCAACGGCACGCGGGCCGCTACCTGCGGGCGGAGGGAACCGTCCGCGAGCAGGGCGAGGACGGCGCCCAGGTCGCGGTTCAGGCGGGCACGGAACTTCGGGGCGTCGCGCTTTCCCGCCCAGATGTTGAAGAACGTCGCGCGGTGGCCGTTGGGCAGGGCGTTCCACCACAGCAGGCGGGCGAACAGCTTCAGCACGGGCAGGCGGGACGAGCCCTCCTGGTCGCGGGTGGACGCGGTGCCGTAGGCGACGAGCGTGCCGCGGGGCGCGAGCAGGCGGTAGGAGTCGACGATGCCGGGGCCGCCGACGTGGTCGAACACCGCGTCCACGCCGTTCGGGGCGAGCGCGCGCACCCGCGCCGACAGGTCGGTGGCGCGGTAGTCGATCGGGGTGGCGCCGAGTTCGCGCACGGCGTCGTGGTGGCGTGGCGAGGCGGTGCCGATGACCCGTGCGCCGGCCAGCCGGGCCAGTTGCACCAGGGTCGAGCCGACGCCGCCGTTCGCGCCGTGCACCAGCACCATCTGGCCCGCGGTGACCTTCGCGACGCCGTGCAGCATCTGCCACGCGGTGAGGCCGTTGACCACGAGCGTCTCCGCCTCGACCGGGTCGATGCCGACCGGCACCGGCACCAGGTCCGCCACGTCCACCAGCGCGTGGCTGGTCCAGCCGCCGATCTTGGTCAGCGCCGCGAACCGCCCGCCGACCAGCGCCGCGTCCACCCCGGGCCCGACCTCCGCGACCGTGCCGACCAGGTCGTAGCCGGGCACGAACGGGAACGGCGGCTGGTCGTAGTACTTGGCGCGGCGCATCTGCTGCTCGGCGAACGACACCCCGGTCGCCTCGACCCGGACGAGCGCCTGGCCGCGTGCCGGGACGGGGCGGGCGCGGCGGCGCAGTTCGAGGCCGGTGGGCTCGACCACGCCCGGCAGCACGACTTCCAGGACCTGCTCGGCGGACTGCTGGCTCATCGCTTCCTCCAGTGTATGAGTGGTCAGTCACTCACTAGGAAGTGAACGCGGATCTCTGCCGCCTTGTCAAGGGATGTGCAAAGGAGTGGGCAGTCAGTCACACTCGTCACGACGGGTAGGCGTGCACCTCGGTCGCCTTGACGGCGGCCCACAGCCCGGCACCGGGCTGGAGCCGGAGGTCGGCGACGGTCGCCGTGGTGATGTCCGCCAGCACCGGCGGCACGCCGTCCAGCCGCACGCGAGTGGTGTGCGCGTGCTGCTCGATCCCGGCCACGGTCACCCGCCACGCGTTGCGCGGGCTGCCGGTCGGTCGGTCGGGGTGCAGGCTGACCGCGGTCGGCGGGAACACCACGTGCACCGGCCCGGTCGCGGGCGCGGCCACGGTGAACTCGCCACCGCCGTCCAGCGCCACGGACGTGCCGCGTGCCGTGCCGCGGTACAGGTTGAGGCCGACCAGGTCGGCGACGTAGTCGGTGCGCGGCCGCCGGGCCACCTCGGTCGGCGTGCCCTGCTGCACGACCTCGCCGTGCTCCAGCACCACCAGTCGGTCCGCCAGCACCATCGCGTCCAACGGGTCGTGCGTGACGAGCAGCGTGTGGCCGGGGTAGTCGCGCAGGTGGCGACCGAGTTCGGCGCGCACGTGCAGCCGGGTGGCGGCGTCCAGCGCGGCCAGCGGCTCGTCCAGCAGCAGCAGTTCCGGCTCGGTCGCCAGGGCACGGGCCAGCGCGACGCGTTGCGCCTGCCCGCCGGACAGCGTGCGCGGCTTGGCCCTCGCGTGCGCGGCCAACCCGACGCGGTCCAGCCACCGCGCCGCCTCCTCCCGCGCCACCGCACGGGGCACGCCACGCGCACGCAGCCCGAACGCGACGTTCTCCAGCGCGGACAGGTGCGCGAACAGCAGGTAGTCCTGGAACACCACGCCGATCGGGCGCCGTTCGGCGGGCCGGAACGCGTCCGGCGGCGCGTCCCACACCTCGTCACCGAGCCGGATGTGCCCGCCCGTCAACGGGAGCAGCCCGGCCAGGGCGCGCAGCGCGGTGCTCTTGCCCGCGCCGTTAGGGCCGAGCACGGCGACCACCTCGCCCGGCTCCACCACCAGTTCCGCGTCCAGGCGGAACACGCCGCGGGCCACCCGGAGATCCGCGTGCAGCGTCATGACGGCCCGCTGATCCACCGGTCGCGCAACGCGGCCAGCACGCCGACCGACACCAGCAGCAGCACCACGCTCAGCACGATCGCCGCGTCCGGATCGGTCTCCAGGGCCAGGTACACGGCCAGCGGCATGGTCGTCGTCTCGCCGGGGAAGTTGCCCGCGAACGTGATGGTGGCCCCGAACTCGCCCAACGCCCGCGCCCAGCACAGCACCGTGCCCGCGACCACGCCCGGCAGGATCGACGGCAGCGTGACCCGGCGGAACGCCAGCCAGCGCGACGCGCCCAGCGTCGCCGCCGCCTCCTCGTACCGCGGGTCGGCCGCCCGCAACGCGCCCTCCACCGAGATGACCAGGAACGGCATCGCCACGAACGCCTCCGCCAGCACCACCCCGGCGGTGGTGAACGGCAGCGAGACGCCGAACCACGCGTCCAGGTACTGCCCGACCAGCCCTCGCCTGCCGAGCACGAACAGCAACGCCACACCGCCCACCACCGGCGGCAGCACCAGCGGCACCGTCACCAACGCCCGCAGCACACCCCGGCCCGGCACGTCACCGCGCGCCAGCAGCCACGCCAACGGCACGCCGAGCACCAGGCACAGCACCGTCGCCAGGCTCGCGCACAGCAACGACAACCGCAGCGCCTCGCCGACCGACGCGCTGAACAGCCGGGACGGCAGCGTGCCCCACGGCGCGCGGACCAGCAGGCCCACCAGCGGCACGAGCAGGAACGCCAGGCCCAGGACGGCGGGCAGCACCAGCACCACCGGCAGCCGACCCGTGGCGCGGCGGCGCTTGCGGTGGGCGATCGACGTCACGGCGCCTCGAAGCCGGCCTCGGCGAGCACGGCTTGGCCCCGGTCGGACCGGACGTACTCCACGAACGCCCGCGCACCGGCCGCGTTGCCCGCCTTGGCCAACGGCGCGATCGGGTAGTCGTTGACCGCCAGGTCGGCCTCCGGGAACCCGATGCCCTCGACCTCGCCGCCCGCGGACCGCACGTCCGTCCGGTACACCAGCGCCGCGTCCACCTCGCCGAGCCGCACCTTGGTCAGCACGGCCTTCACGTCCTGCTCCAAGGTGTCCGGCCGGGGCGTCACCCCGGCGGCGTCGAACGCCCGCTTCGCCGCCGCGCCGCACGGCACCTGCCCGGCGCACAGCGCGATCTTCGCGTCGGCGTCGGCGAAGTCGGCCAGCCCGGTGATCCCCGCCGGGTTGCCCGCCGGCACCGCGATCTCCAGCCGGTTGCGCGCGAACGCGACCGGCTCGGCCGCCGTGCCGCCCGCGTCGACCACCTGCGCCATGGTGGCGGGCGAGGCGGAGGCGAACACGTCCGCCGGCGCGCCCTGCCCGATCTGCTGCGCCAACGCCGAGCTGCCGCCGAAGTTGAACACGACCTCCACCCCGGGGTGGGCGGCCTCGAAGTCCTCGCCGAGCCGGGTGAACACCTCGGTCAACGACGCCGCCGCGAACACCGTGACCCGGCCGTCCCCGGTGGTGTCCGCCGCGCCGCCCGATTCCGCCGCGCCGCACCCGGCCACCACCAGCAACGCCGCCAACGCCCACGCCCGCATCACGCCTCCGGGATCTCGACCACGACGTGCGTGGACTTGATCGAGGCCACCGCCACACCGCCCACCTCCAGGCCCAGCTCGTCGGCCGAGTCGCGGCTCATGAGCGACACCACCCGGAACGGGCCGGCCTGCAGTTCCACCTGCGCCATGACCCCGTCCTTGACCACGCGGGTGACGATCCCGCGCATCCGGTTGCGCGCCGACGCGGCCACCGTCACCCCCGGTTCGGGCGCCTCGGCCAGGCGTTGCGCGAACTCGGCCAGCTCACGGCCGTCGACGCCCATGCGCCCGCTGTCCAGCCGCACCTCGGCCAAGCGGCCCTGCTCGACCCACCGGCGCACGGTGTCGTCGCTCACCCCGAGCAGGGCGGCGGCCTCACTGATCCGCAGATTCGGCATGGCAGGCAGTATAACGCCGCACCTGCGGATAATCGTGATCTTGGTTCGCGCCACCCGGTGATCGGAGGAGCGCCATGAACTTCGCGCCGTTCGACCTGCGGACAACCTGCCGCACCTCGGGCTCGGAGCCGGCATGATCATCTCGGCCGTGCTCGCCACGGTCCTCGAACGCGCCCGAGGCCGGTACCCCGGCCGCGAACAGCGCGGTGCGTGACCGCCCGGCTGACCGCCGCACGGACCGCGTCGCGTAAGTTCACCCGGGGAGGCGCTTGACTGGGAGGGCGTAGATGGCGAGTTCCGGAGGACGGCGGCATTTCGGGCGGGTGGACCCGTTTTGCCTGTTCATGGTCCTGCCGCTGGTGGTGATCGCGGGCATCCTCATCTGGGGTGGGCTGGCCTGGGTCGGCATCGTCGTCATCGTCTGCGCCGCGATCGTGGTCGTCGTCGACTCGTGGACCAACCGGCCCCTGCCGTTCGAGGTGCCCGAGGACGACGACTACGACTACGACCCACCCCGGACGGGGCGTCGGGCGTAATGGCGGCCTCCGGTCAGGCGTACGTGTAGAGGCCGCGGTGGTCCAGCGTGGAGGCCACCGTGACGCCGAAGGGCACGAGCGTCTCGTTCACGTCCACGACGTTGGCGACACCGCCGCCGGGCAGGTAGCGGTCGGCGCCGAAGCCCCACCTCGTCTGCCAGAGGTGGTAGAGCCGGTCGACGTTGCAGTGGTGCAGGAAGAACACCGGGTCGTTCGGCGAGTCGATCTGGGCCATGTGCCCGCCGACCCACACGTGGATCCGGTTGTGCAGGTTCGGCGCCAGGCCGCCCTCCACGCGGTTGCGCATGCCGCTGCTCGACGAGGAGCCCCACGGCGACGCGTCGTAGGTCGACACGCCCATGACGGAGTCGGCGTCGGAGGTCGTGGGCAGCGAGCCGCGCAGCGCCATCGCCCGGCGCAGCGACGTCGAGGAGGTGGCGCTGACGTTGATCCGCCACCTCGTGGAGCCGGCGAACGGGCCGGTGGTGACGGGACCGTTGCCGCCGGAGCCGTTGCCGCCCATGAAGTCGGAGGTGAAGGGCGGGCCCGTGGTGGAGCGGTTGGCCGTCCAGTTCCAGTAGGGCAGGTCGACCGCGGAGTTGTGCGCCTTGAGGGCGTTCTCCAGCTCCAACAGGTACTGCCGGTGCCACGGCAGGAACGACGACGACATGTGCGCGTAGTTGTGGCCGTTGACGTTGTTGAAGTAGTCCATGTGGGTGCGCACGAACCAGTCGTAGTTGCGACCGCTGGTCTGCGCCTTCAGCGCCTTCAGCGCGGCGACGAAGTTGGCCTTCTCGGTGGCCGTCAACGCGGCCACGCTCTTGCGGGTGCCCATGGCTCGTGTCCTCTCGGGGCGGTCGGGCGGCGGTCACCGGTGGGAGTGGTCGGCGTGGTGGGTGAGCTCCTGCTCCCCGAGCTGGTCCACGGCGAGCTTGGCCAGCTTCTTGAGGCCGTCCCGGTTGTTGCCCTCGTCGAGCGGGATGGGGTCGAAGTGGCTGAGCGTGCTGATCACGGCGGTGTAGGTAGCGGTGGAGTCGGGCGCCACGGGCAGCTCGACCTGCACGACGCCGAGCTTCTTGCCGTTGATGTGGACCTTGTGCTTGCCGTTGGCCTTGTCGTGCTCGCCCTTGATCTTCTTGCCCTTGTAGGTCTCTTCGAAGTCACGGGGATCGGCGAGGGTGGCGACCCGGTCCGGGCCGGCCGCCGCGCCGGACGAGGCGAGGCCCGCGATGCCGGTCGCGGTGACGGCGAGGAGCGCGGCTGTCGCGCCGTGGCGGAACACGTCGCGACGGGAGATGTCGTTCATGGGAATCCTTCGGCGGCGGCGGGATCTTCGAGGTCCCCCAACGGCTGCCGTGACCGTGATCACGTCGGTCGTCCCTCTCACCCGAGCCTGCGACCGCGCGGTGCCGCCGACAACAGCGCTCACCCATTCGTGTGAGCGCTACGCCCATGTAGGTAGGGCCGAAGTACCCACCGTGTCGGTTCTGCGTCTACCGGCCGTAGGTCAGGTCGCACGCAGCGTGAGAAGGGAGATCTCGCTCGGCGCGAAGACGCGCAGCGGCGGGCCCCAGAACCCGGCACCCCGGCTCGTGTAGAGCCGCGTGCGCTCGCCGTGCCGGCTCAACCCGGCCAGCACCGGCTGCTGCAGCCGCACCAGCAGGTGGAACGGCCAGATCTGGCCGCCGTGGGTGTGCCCGGACAGCTGGAGGTCGACGCCCGCGGCGACCGCCTTGCCGATCTCGCTCGGCTGGTGGGCCAGCAGCACCACCGGGTCGTCGGCGCGGGTGCCCGCCAGCGCCGCGTCGAGGTCCGCGCCGTGGCCGTCCTCGCCGGAGTGCGCGCCGGTGACGTCGTCCACGCCCGCGAACACCAACCGCGCGTCACCGCGTTCCAGCACCCGGTGCTGGTTGTGCAGGCTCGTCCAGCCCAGCTCGGTCAGGTGGTCCAGCCAGGCCTGGGCGTTGGAGATGTACTCGTGGTTGCCCGACACGTAGAACCGGTGGCGGGCTCGGACGTCGCCCAGGGCGGCGGCCTGGCCGCGGCGCTGCGCCACCGTGCCGTCCGCGATGTCGCCGACGTGCACGACGACGTCCGGTCCCAGCGCGTTCACCGCCGCCACCGTGCCCACGGACCACTTCGTGCGGTCGATCGCGCCGTAGTGGGTGTCGGCGAGCACCGCGATGGTCAGGCCGTCGAACGCCCCGTCCAGGCGGGGGAGCGCGACGTCGGTCCGTTTCACCCGCGGCACCCGGCGTGCCTCGCGGATGCCGTACCCGACCAGCGCGAGCCCGAGGACGAGCAGCGTGATCGCGACGAACCGCGCCCGGAACGGGTTCTCGACCCCCGCGACCGCCAGCACGAGCCGCAGCACGTGCGTGATCAGCGTCCACGTGAAGAACACCCAGGCGACGCCCAGCATCAGGTGCGCGATCCGGGAGGCCCGGTCGGAGTGCCGGCGACCGTGCGCGCGGACCAGCAGCAGCGGGAACGCCACCGATGTGACGACGAAGAACGCCGTGCCGACGACCTGCACCGGCCACGGCCACCGCGCCCCCGGTGCGAGCAAGCCCGTCCACGGCACCCAGAACAGCAGTGCGGTGACCGTCACGAGCACCGCCGCGAAGGTGACGCGTCGCCGCGCGGACGGGCGGGGTGGCGCGGTCGTCGTCGTGCTCGACATCGGTTCTCCTCGGCGGCGTCACGACCCTTACGGACCGGCGGGCTCTTATCGACGGTAGCCCGCCGTGCGGCCGGTGTCCAAGTTTGCCGCCGTGGTGCGCGGAAACCCCGGTCACATGGCTGACGAGGACGAGCGCGAGATCAACCCGACGGAGGAGTTCCGGGTCGAGACGCCGGAGGAGGACGAGCGGCTGGCCGAGTCGCAGCGCAAGATCGACGAGGCCAAGGTCGTCGCCGCCGACCTCGCCAAGGCCACCCCGGACCCGCTGCCCGACAGCGACCCGCCGGAAGGCTCGACGCCCGGGTCGTGACCGGGCGGCCGGTGCACCTGCTACCCGTCGTCGCCCGCCGCGATCGGCCGGGTCCGGACCACAGTGGACTCACCCGAATGGCGGTTGAGAACGAGAACACCGATATGGATAGTTCGATCTTCCGCGAGGGTGTTCAGCCGACCGCCGCTTGACTTGGGGGTAACCGGGCGTGGCACGTCCAACCCGCACCGTGGTGGACGACCCGCTCTCGTCGCCCGGTCGTTCCGGGCTGCACTGGATCAGGTTGCTCACCGAGGCGTACTCCTGGATCAGCTCGGTCGCGTTCCTCGTCCAGCTGCTCCTGATCGGCATCGGGCCGGGCCGCCTGGTGCTCGCCGCGCTGGTGTCGTCCGTGCTGGTGTCCTGGGTGCTGTGGCCCAAGCGGGACACGTGGTTGGTGGCGCTGGTCGAGTGCGCGGTCGTGCACGGCGCGGTGTTCGTGCTGCCCACCCCGCAACCGGCCCTCGGCTTCGTGTTCGCGGTCACGGTGCGGCGTGCGCTGCGCGGCGGGCGGCACGAGCGGTTCCCGCTGCGCGCCCTGCCCGCGCTGCTCGGTTTCCTGACCGGGTTCACGGCGTGGGTCTCGGTCGGCTCGGCCGCGGTGACGGGCCCGGTGGTCGCCTCCGTGGCCATGCCGCTGGTGGGTTTGGGTGTCGTGGCGATGGCGCTGCACGAAGCGGTGCGCTCGGCGACCCTGGTCCAGGACGCGCACCGCACCGTAGAGGCGGTGGTGCGGGCCAGCCCGGTCGGGCACGTGCTGCTCGACGCCGAAGGCGCGCCCCGCCTGCACAACGACCGGGCACGAGAGCTGTTGGCGTGGCCCGCGCGGGAGCCGGGACGGGTGCCGTGCCCGCACGGTCCGGACATCACCGCCTGCACGCGCGGCTGCCGTTCGGCGGACGACGCGGTGGAGGTCCGCGTCACCCGCGCGGACGGCTCTACCGGCGTGCTGGCGGTGCACGCGGTGCCGGTGCAGGACGTCTCCGAGCAGCACACCCTGGTCACCGCGCTGGACGTGAGCAAGCGCCGTGAGCTGGAGGACGCGTTGCGCGCCCGGGCCGAGCGGGACGAGCTGACCGGGCTCGCCGGGCGAACGCACTTCCTGCACCAGGTGGACGGGGCGCTGCTGGCCGGTGAGGCGGTGGGCCTGCTGGTGATCGACCTCGACGGGTTCAAGGAGGTCAACGACGCCGAGGGGCACGAGGCGGGCGACTGGTACCTGGTGTCGGCGGCCGAGCGGATCGGCCGGGCCGTGGGACCGGTGGCCACGGCGGCGCGGCTCGGTGGCGACGAGTTCGCGGTGCTCGCGCCCGGTCACGACGTGCGCGAGTCGGCGCGGCTGGCCACCCGGATCCTGTCCGAGCTGGCGCGACCGCTGACCGGGCTGGGGCACGAGACGGTGATCCGGGCCAGCGTCGGCATCGCGGTGTCGTCGGCGGGGGTCGGGACGGCGGACCTGCTGCGTGACGCGGACACCGCGATGTACGTGGCCAAGCGCGAGGGCGGCGGGCGGATCCGGCTGTTCCGGCCCGAGATGGGGGAGCGGGTGCTGGCCCGGCAGCGCGACAAGGCCGACCTGCGCACGGCCGTGTCCGATGGGCAGTTGGTGCTGCACTACCAGCCGATCGTGGACCTGGCGACGTCGGCGGCGGCGGGTGCGGAGGCGTTGGTGCGGTGGCAGCGGCCGGGGCACGGGCTGCTCGGGCCGGGTGAGTTCATCGGGCTGGCGGAGGAGACGGGGCTGATCGTGCCGCTGGGCAACAAGGTGCTGGCCGGTGCGTGCGAGCAGGCGATGCGGTGGCGTGAGCAGGGGCGTGAGCTCGGGGTGACGGTGAACGTGTCCACCCGGCAGCTGTCCGCGGCCGCGTTCCTGCCGTCGTTGGACCGGGTGCTGAAGACCACCGGGCTGCCGCCGGAGCGGCTGACGATCGAGGTGACCGAGTCGGTGTGGGCGGACGGCGCCGCGATGCGCGGGCTGATGGAGGTGCGGGAGACCGGGGTGCGGGTGGCGTTGGACGACTTCGGCACCGGTTACTCGTCGTTGAGCTACTTGCAGCGCTACCCGTTCGACGTGGTGAAGATCGACCGTTCGTTCACCGGCGCCCTGTCCGAGACCAGCCGCACCGCGGGCGTCGTGCGGTGCATCATCGACCTGGCGGAGGTGCTGGGCGCCCACACCGTCGCCGAGGGCATCGAGACCCAGGCCCAGGCCGACTGGCTCCGCAACGCCGGCTGCGCCTACGCCCAGGGCTACCTCTTCGGCCGCCCCGACCTGGCCGAGAACTGGACCGCCCAACCCTCCGTCCCCCACTGACCCGCGTGTCGAACGCCCAGGACCCCCGAGTTCAACCCTCAGGAGCCCGCGGTGAACCGTCCGAGGTACCTGAACGTAGAACTCAGTGGGCCGGAAGGTTCGACACGCGGGACCTGAGCGTTCGACACGCGCGGAGTCAGAGGTCGGCGAGGGTGTTCCAGAACATCAGTTCGTAGGAGTGGAGGAGGCGGGCGGCGGGCATGGCGCCGGTGGGGGTCCAGCCGGTGGCGAGGACGTCGGTCAGGGCGCGCAGGCTCAGGGCGTCCAGGTCGGGCGCGGGTTCGGCGAAGAAGTCGAAGAAGGCGCAGCCGGCGTCGTCGAAACCGTAGTGCTCGCGCAGTGCGGCGGCGATCGTCGCGCAATAGCCGCCCCATTCCGCGAAGTTCGCCAGAATCGCGAGGAGAGCGTCCTGCGGATTGCCGTCCAACGCCAGCCTGGCCACGTACGACGGATATGCCTGGCACCCCGGCAACGGCCGGTACGCGGCCACGTCCTCCGGGGTCAGGCCGCACGCGGTCGCGAAATCGGCCAGTTTGGCCAACGCCAACCCCTCACCGCTCGCGACGGTCGCGAAGAACTCCCGCTGCGCGGGCAACGGCGACTGCGCGGCCAAAGTGAGGAACGCTCGCCAATCGCTCTGCACGATGCGGTGCTCTTCGGCCGCCAGCGCCTTCAACGCCTCCAGGGACGCCTCACCGGACGCGATCAGCGGCACCAACCGGTTCGACCCGCCGTCGCTCTTCAGCTCCTCGCGCACCCGCTCCAACAGGTCTTTCGCGTCCTTCGCCATCGTTCCCCCTCGTCCGGGCACCGCCCGTCCCCGGCGACGGCGGCGTGACCAATAAGCACTCTATAGAGCCGGTCGACACCGTGCGCGCACCGGTTGTGTCGATGAAGACTCGGCAACAGGGATTGACGCGGACTCCTCTTTGCCGGTCTCATAGCCCCGCCTTGTCGAACGTCCGCTTTGCCTCAGTAGGGAGTGCCGGGATTGCGCGTCGCCGGAGTCACGTCGGTCGAAAACCGCGGAATCCCGATCCGAGAACAACATCAGTTGTGGATGGGTTACCTGGCTTTCGGCCTGTTATCGGTCGCGGTCTACTACGCGTTGCCGATCTTCGTCGGCACGATTCCGCTCCGCGTGGTCGTGTACTGCGCGGTGAGCACGTCCGCCGCCCTGGCCGTGTGGTGGGGGGTGCGGCGCAACCGGCCCGAGCCCCGCGCGCCGTGGCTCGTGCTCGGCCTGAGCCAGCTCGTGTACGCCCTGGCCGACGCCACGTTCTACGTCTCGCACTACGTGCTGCTGGACCTGCGCTACCCGGCCGTCGCCGACGCGTTCTACCTCGGCCACTACCCGCTCGTCGTGGTCGGCCTGCTCATGCTCATCCGCCAGCGCCGCTCCGACCGGGACCTGCCCAGCCTGCTCGACGCGGTCTCGCTCACCGTGGTCGCGGGCCTGCTGTCGTGGGTGTTCGTGATCGGTCCGCAGACCCGCCTCGGTACGCCGTTGCTGGTCGAGATGGTGTCGCTGGCCTACCCGCTGATGGACCTGGTGCTGCTGCTGGTCTCGCTGCGGCTGCTGTTCGGCGGCGGACGGCGTGACGCGTCGTTCGTGCTGCTGGCCCTGTGGCTGGCCGCGATCCTCACCGCCGACACCGTGTACGTGTTGCAGCGCCTGGACCTCAGCTACGCGGCGGGCAACTTCCTGGACGCGATCTGGCTGACCGGCAACCTCGCGCTCGGCGCGTGCGCGCTGCACCCGTCGATGGGCCGGATCGCGCAGTCGGTCGACGTGCCCGCGCTGCGGCTGAGCTGGCCCCGGTTGGCGATCCTGTCCGGCGGGGCGCTGATCGGGCCGGCGCTGCTGCTCGTGCAGAACGCGCAGGGCGTGCGGCGGGACGTGCCGGTGATCGCGGCGGGCTGCGCGGTGCTGTTCGCGTTGACCGCGACCCGGCTCGCGGGCCTCGCGGTGGACCAGCGCAGGCTCGCGATCACCGACAGCCTCACGCGGCTGCGCAGCCGCCGCTACTTCGAAGCGCGCCTCGCCGAGGAGGTGGCCCGCGCCAAGCGCGCCGGCAGCCCGCTGGGCGTGGTGATCCTCGACGTCGACCGGTTCAAGTCGATCAACGACCGGTTCGGCCACCCGGCGGGCGACCGGGTGCTGGTGGAGGTGGCCGCACGGCTGCGCGCGATCGGCGGGCCGGGCCGGGTGCTCGCCCGGTACGGCGGCGAGGAGTTCGCGCTGATCGCGACCGGTGCGGACGCCGAGAACCTGGGCCGGCTCGCGGAACGGCTGCGGCACGGTGTTTCCCACCACCCGATCGCCGTGAGCGGTCGCAGATCGGTAACGGTTACGCTCTCCGCCGGCACCGCCGCGTTCGCGCCGCATTACGGCACCGCGTCCGCGTTGGTGTCGGCGGCTGACCGCGCGCTGTACCTGGCCAAGGACCTGGGTCGGGACCGGGCGGTCGCCGGTGGCACATCGCTCACCGAACACCGGGAGGACGTCGCGGTGGACTACCTGAACCAGGTCGCGGACCTGGTCGACCTGCGCGTGGCCAGTCCCGGGCGCAGTCTGGCCATCGCCGAGTGGGCGCGCACCCTCGCCGAACACCTGAAGCGGGACCCGGCCGAGGTCCGCCACGCGCACCGCGCGGGACGACTGCTGGACGTCGGCATGATCGTGCTGCCCGACGACCTGCTCACCGAGTCCGGCCCGCTGACCGACCAGCAGTGGCACCTGCTGCACGAGCACCCCGACAGCGGCGCGCGGATGGTCAGCGTGCTGCCCGACCACGGCGAGGTGGCCGAGGTCATCCGCCAGCACCACGAGCGGTGGGACGGTGCCGGCTACCCGAACGGCCTGACCCGCGACACCATCCGGATCGAGGCGCGGATCCTGTCCGTGTGCGACGCGTGGGCGGCGATGCGCGCCGACCGGCCGCACCGGCGTGCGCTCACCCACGAGCAGGCGGTGCGCGAACTGCGGGCCGGGCGGGGCGCGCGGTTCGACCCGGAGCTGGTGGACGTGTTCCTGGCGCTGCTGGAGCAGGGCGCGGTCGGCGACCTGAACGCCGGACCGGCGGCGGCGTCGCGGGAGGACAGCCGCCTATCCTGACGCCATGTCGCGCCGGGCCCTGATCACGATGACGACGGACGAGGTGCGCTCGTTCCTGGAGGAGCAGCGCGTGGTCACGGTGGCCACGATCGGCCCGAACGGCAGGCCGCACCTCGTGCCGCTGTGGTTCGTGGTGGAGGACGGCGAACTGGCCGGCTGGACGTACCGCGCCTCGCAGAAGGTGGCGAACCTGCGCCGCAAGCCCGAGGCCACGCTGCAGC
The DNA here is from genome assembly GCF_003014735.1 of Saccharothrix carnea. Taxonomy (GTDB): domain Bacteria; phylum Actinomycetota; class Actinomycetes; order Mycobacteriales; family Pseudonocardiaceae; genus Actinosynnema; species Actinosynnema carneum. The sequence goes on from NZ_PYAX01000002.1 coordinate 345,625, forward strand.
TGGAGGCGGGGGAGACCTACGACCGGCTGCGCGGCGTCACGATGGAGTGCGACGTGCGGCTGGTGGAGGAGCAGGCCGAGGTCGCCCGCATCGGCGCGGCGGTGGCGGCGCGGTACTCCGGGCACAGCGGGCCGGAACTGGACGCGTTCGTGGCCGCGCAGGCGGTGAAGCGGGTGGGGCTGCGGTTCGCGCCCACCTCGGTCGTCTCCTGGGACCACCGCAAGCTCAGCGGTACCTACTGACCGCCGCGAGATCACCGAGCGGACGGCGCAAGCGAACGCAAGTTACCGCAAGCCCAGCGCAAGCGGTCGATTCGGCAACCCCTGGCTCGCCACAGTCGGGTTTTTGCGTGTTTCAGTAGACATCTTGCGCTGAGCTGATCGTGCTGCTTATGGTGTGCGCCACGCCACACCCCTGTGACATCCCTGCACGCGAGGTCCCGTCCAACGAAGGGCTGAACCCATGCGAGTCGACCCCACCCTCCGACGCCCACTGGCGCTCGGCGCGGCGGCGGTGGCCACCTCCCTGCTCGCCGCCGTCACGATCGCCGTCGCACCGAACGAGGTCGCGGCCCAAGCCGCCGCGGCGGCCACGTCGCCGTTCGACATCCCCGGCCGGGGCGCCGACGTGCCGTTCGTCGAGCACGAAGCCGAAGCCGCCGCCACGAACGGCACGAAGATCGGCCCCGGCCGACGCCAGGGCACGCTGGAGGGCGAGGCGTCCGGCCGCCGCGCCGTGACGCTGTCCGGTCAGGGCCGGTACGTCGAGTTCACCCTCACCGAGCCCGCGAACTCGATCGACCTCCGGTACAGCATCCCGGACGGCAACGGCGGCGCGGGCATCACCGCGCCCCTGTCGCTCTACCTCGACGGCGTGAAGACCAGCAGCCTCACGCTCACCTCGAAGTACGCGTGGCGCTACGGCGGCTACCCCTACGCCAACGACCCGAACCAGGGCAAGCCGCACCACCTCTACGACTCCACCCGCGCCCTGTTCCCCCGCACGCTCCCCGCGGGCGCCAAGGTGAAGCTCCAGGTCGACGCGGGCGACACCGCGCCGTCCTACACGATCGACCTGGCCGACTTCGAGCTCGTCGCGCCACCGGCCACCCGGCCCGCGAACTCCGTCTCGGTCACCGAGCACGGCGCCACCCCCAACGACGGCACGAACGACAGCGCAGCCTTCGACGCCGCGGTCGCCGCCGCCAGGGCCTCCGGTCGCGAGGTGTGGATCCCTGCCGGCCGGTTCACCGTCACCAAGCACATCACCGTCGACCAGGTCACCGTCCGCGGCGCGGGCCACTGGCACAGCGTCGTCACCGGCGACCGGGTCGGCTTCTACGGCCTGGGCGAGCCGTCGAGCTGCGGCCAGGGCGGCAACTCCGGCGTGAGCACCCGCGTCGGCCTGCACGACTTCGCGATCATCGGCGAGGTCACCAACCGGGTCGACTGCGACCAGACCAACGCCATCGGCGGCGCGCTCGGCGGCGGCTCGGTGATCTCCGGGATGTTCCTGCAGCACACCAAGGTCGGCCTGTGGCTGGACGGCCCGTTCTCCGGCTTGACCATCCGCAACAACAAGGTGGTCGACCAGCTCGCGGACGGCATGAACCTGCACCGCGGCATCAGCAACGTGCTCATCGAGCACAACCTGTTCCGCAACATCAGCGACGACGGCATCGCGTTCTGGTCGGAGCACCAGGCCGACCACAGCAACACGATCCGCCGCAACACGGTGGTCGTGCCGATGAAGGCCAACGGCATCGCGATCTACGGCGGCCGGGACAACGTGGTCACCGAGAACGTCGTGGCCGACACCCAGGACCAGGGCGGCGGCCTCCACGTCGGCAACCGCTTCTCCTCGGTGCCCCTGTCGGGCACGACCACCCTGTCGAAGAACACCACGCTGCGCGCGGGGGTGCTCGACTCGAACTGGCAGTTCGGCGTCGGCGCCCTGTGGTTCGACGCCCGGGACGGCGCGATGAACGGCCGGATCGACGTCACCGACACCGACTTGATCGACAGCAACTACGAGGCCATCCAGTTCATCAGCGGCACCATCACCAACGTGCACTTCAACGGCGTGCGGATCAACGGCGCGGGCACGTTCGGCGTCCAGCTCCAGTCGCCGGGCGCGGCGTCGTTCACCAACGTGACCGCCACCGGCCTCGGTCGGGCGGGTATCTACAGCTGCCTGGGCGAGAACGCGTTCCAGATCACCAGGGGCGCGGGCAACTCCGGCTGGGACGGCCCGTCGTACTGCGGACCGTGGCCGGACCCGATCTACACCGACCCGACCAACCCGCCGACCACCACCACCACCACGACCACGACGACCACCACGACGACCGTTCCGCCGGGCGGCAACCTGGCCCGGGGCAAGGCGGTCAGCGCCTCCACCGCGAACGGCGGCTTCCCGGCCACCCACGCCGTGGACGGTGACGCGAACACCTACTGGGAGAGCGCGAACAACCAGTTCCCGCAGTCGCTGACCGTCGACCTGGGACGGTCGGAGAACGTCGGCCGCCTGGTGCTGAAGCTCCCGCCGCCCGCCGCGTGGGAGGCGCGCACGCAGACGCTGAGCGTGTCCGGCAGCACGGACGGCGCCAACTACAGCCCGGTGGTGGCGTCGGCCGGTTTCCGGTTCGACCCGGCGTCCGGCAACCAGGTCACCATCCCGGTGTCCGGAACCCACCGCCACCTGCGGCTGACGGTCACCGGCAACACCGCCTGGCCGGCCGCGCAGCTGTCCGAGCTGGAGGTGTACGGCTCGACCACCACGACCACCACCACTTCACCACCGCCGCAGGGCAACGTGGCCCGCGGCAAACCCGTCCAGGCCTCGGCCAACGGCGGCTTCCCGGGCGGCAACGCGGTGGACGGTGACGCCAACACCTACTGGGAGAGCCCGAACAACGCGTTCCCGCAGACGTTCACGGTCGACCTGGGCAGCCGGATCGCGGTGAACCGGATCGTGCTGAAGCTGCCGCCAGCCGCCGCCTGGGCCGCCCGCACGCAGACGTTGTCCGTGTCCGGCAGCACGGACGGCACCACCTACAGCCAGCTGGTCGCGTCGGCCGGATTCCGGTTCGACCCGGCGTCGGGCAACCAGGTGAGCATCCCGGTCTCGGCCGACCACCGCTACCTGCGGCTGACCGTCACCGGCAACACGGGCTGGCCCGCGGCCCAGCTCGCGGAGTTCGAGGCGCACGCGGCCTGACGCCTCGGCTCGGGTGGTCCGGCGGCAACGGCGTCGCCGGACCACCCCTGTCGTTCACCCGGTCCACTTAGCGTTCCGCTTACCGCGTGCCCGAGTCGGGCGCGCCACGGCAGAACGGAACGCTCATGAGGAGACCGCTGGTCCTCGGTCTGTCCGCGCTACTGCTGGTCGCGGCGGCGGTGCCGGGTTCGGCCGACCGCCGCGACTTCGGCCGGGCCACGCTGACCGGGTTCGCCGCACTGCCCGCCACGACGTTCGTGCCGGGCAGCGAGCCGTCCGGGGCCGCCCTCGGCACCGCGCCGGTCAACGGGATCGTGCCGCCGTTCGCGGACCAGCCGGTGCAGGGCTTCAGCGGCGTGCTGCGCAACGCAGACGGCACGTTCGACGTGCTGTCCGACAACGGCTACGGCACGAAGGCCAACAGCGCCGACTTCACCCTCCGCGTGCACCGGATCGGCCCGGACTTCGGCACCGGCGCGGTGGACGTGCTCGGCGGCATCACGCTGACCGACCCGAACGGCCACGTGCCGTTCCCGCTCACCCGGCCGGACCGGGTGCTGACCGGCGCGGACTTCGACGTCGAGTCGATCACCCGTGCGGGCGACGGCACGTACTGGATGGGTGACGAGTTCGGCCCCTACCTGCTGCACTTCGACCGCGCGGGACGGTTGCTCGCGCCGCCCGTGCCGCTGCCGGGCGTCTTCGCGCCGGAGAACCCGGCGGGCACGCCGAACCTGGGCGGCAGCAAGGGGTACGAGGGCCTGGCGCTGTCGGTCGACGGGCGCAGGCTCGACGCCCTGCTGGAGGGCACGGTCGCCGGTGACGAGCCCGGCACGCTGCGGCTCAACGAGTTCGACCTGGACCGAGGCCGGTACACCGGCGTGCGCTGGACCTACCGGCTGGACAGGCCGGAGCACGCGATCGGCGACGCCGTCACGGTGGACCGCAACCGGCTGCTGGTGATCGAGCGGGACGGCGCGCAGGGCGTCGACGCCCGGGTCAAGCGGGTCTACCTGGTCGACAAGCGCGACCGCGACCGCGACGGCGTGCTGGACAAGACGCTGGTGGCCGACCTGCTCGACATCGCCAACCCCCGCCGGCTCGGCGGCTTCGGCGAGACGTTCACCTTCCCGTTCACCACGATCGAGGACGTGGTGATCCTGGACGACCGCACGATCGGCGTGCTCAACGACAACAACTTCCCGTCCTCGTCGGGGCGCACCCCGGGCAAGCCGGACGACAACGAGTTCATCACCCTGCGCCTGGGCGACGACCTCGACGCCGACCCGCGCGTGCTGCGCCGACGCTGACCCACCAGTCGCGCCAGGACCGCTGGTCCTCCGCGACCTGCCGGAACACCCGCTTGAACTCGCCGAACGCGTCCTCGCCGACGCGTTCGGCGTGGCGGCGCCCGATGGCGGCACCGCACTCGTCCGGTCGACAACGTCGTCACCTTCAGTAGAGTCGGTCCGGAGAGATCACCAGCGGAGGATTGCGATGAAGCGGAACATCACCTGCCCCTGTGGCGAGCACATCACGGGTCAGGACGAGGACGACCTGGTGGCCAAGACCCAGCAGCACCTCAAGGAGAACCACCCGGGCCACGACTACTCGCGCGACGAGATCCTGTTCATGGCCTACTGACCGACCTCGGTCGGCACGATGGGGGACGTCACCGGCCCGGGTGTCCGGTGACGGGAGGGAACGCGTCGGGGAGCCGCCCGCGCCGCTAGGCGTGATGGGCCACCGTGTGTCCGCCCGCGGCACGGAGGGCTTGTGCTGAACGCGTTGCGCGTGGGTGATTTCCGGCTGCTGTGGGCGGCCCGCGCGGTCAGCGCGTTCGGCACCGGCACGGCGTTGAGCAGTGCCAACGCGCTCAACTCCGTCACCGACGGCGTGGCCCGGCTGGTCGGCGCGCCGCTGGGCGCCGCGTTGATGGCCCTGGTGGGCTTCCACGGCCTGGTGCTGGCGGACGTGGCGAGCTACGTCGTCTCGGCCGTGCTGCTCGCGCTGCTGTCCCGGCACCCGTCGACCGCGGGCAGGCGGGGCGTGGGCCGGGAACTGGCGGAGGGGTTCGCCTTCCTCCGATCGGACCGGACGGCCTCGGCGCTCCTCGTGGTCAGCACCGCCTTCCTGGCCGCGAACGCCTCGCTCAGCGCCCTGCTGGTCCCGTTCGGCTTGACCGCGTTCGGCGGCACGGCGGCGGTCGGGCTGGCGCTGCCCGCCGCGGTGGTGATCGGGTCGGCGGGTTCGGCGGCCCTCGTCGTCACGCAGACCACGCTGCAACGGGTGACGCCCGCCGAGGTGCTGGGGCGGGTCGGCGCGGTGCTGTTCACCGGTGAGGCCGCGGCGACGTTCGTCGGTGCCCTGGTCGGCCCCGCGCTCGCCGAGCTCACCTCAGCGCGCACGACCGCGTACGCGGCGTGTGCGGTCACCGTGATCGCCGCGGTGTACGCGACATCTACACCTTCCGTTCACCAACCGTTCGCCCGGTGATCGCCGGTTCGCGCGTCAAACGAGTCGAGCGAACGAGATGATCAGGCTCGAACACGGGGGTGAGCGGGTCAAGTGAAGCGCCGGTTGTCCATCGGCTTGGCCGTGGTGTTGTTGGCCGCCGTCGTGGCGGTGGTGGTGTGGGGCCGCTCGGATGACGCGGAGGGCGGCGCGCAGGGCGAGCTGACCACCGTGCGCGGGGTCATCGGCTCGGAGAAGCTGGCGTTCTTCAGCGACCGGCGGGTGGTCGACGCGTTCGCGGAGCACGGCCTGAAGGTCGAGGTGGACACGGCCGGTTCCCGGCAGCTCGCCACCTCCGTCGACCTCGGCAGGTACGCGTTCGCGTTCCCGTCGTCCTCGCCCGCCGCGCAGCGGATCCAGCGCGACCGCAAGACGACCGCCGCGCACACGCCGTTCCAGTCGCCGATGGCGGTGGCGACGTTCGAGCCGATCGTGGAGCTGCTCGAAGCCGCCGGAGTGGTGACCAAGGGGGCGGGTGACTACCAGGTGCTCGACGTGGCCAAGTACCTGGAGCTGACCAAGGCGGGCACGCGCTGGGACCAGCTGCCCGGCAACACCGCCTACCCGGCCCGCAAGAACATCCTGGTCACCACGACCAACCCGGCCGAGTCGAACTCCGCCGCGATGTACCTGTCGATCGTGTCGTTCGTGGCCAACGGCAACACCGTGGTCGCCACGCCGGAGCAGGAGGCGACCGTGCTGCCCGACGTCGCCCGCCTGTTCCGCGACCAGGGCTACACGCAGAACAGCACCGAGGGCCCGTTCGAGGACTACCTCGCGGCCGGCATGGGCAAGACGCCGCTGGCGCTGATCTACGAGTCCCAGTACCTCGACCGGGTGCTGCGCGCCGACGGCTCCATCCGCGCCGACATGCGCCTGCTCTACCTCGCGCCCACGGTCTACTCCAAGCACACGCTGGTCCCGCTGTCGGACCAGGGTGACCAGGTGGGGCGGCTGCTGAGCACCGACCCCGAGCTGACCAAGCTCGCGGCCACGTTCGGCTTCCGCACGTCCGACCCGCGCGTGTTCGCCGACGTGGTGGGCGACAAGGCGCCCGCGGACCTGGTCGACGCGGTCGAGCCGCCGTCGTTCGAGACCCTGGAACGCCTGCTCGACGCGGTCGCGCCGTGATGGACGAGTTCACCCTCACCCCGCCGGAACCCGTGACGCCGATCCCGGTCGAGCGCGCGGCCGGGCTCATCGCGCTCGGCGACGACGTGCGCGCCGACGTCGGGCGCCGCGCCGAGCAGTTCGCCGAACGCCTCCAGGCGCTGGACGTCCGGTCACCGGAGTTCACCGCCGTGCTGGACGACGTGCTCGCGGTCGGCGAGGCCGACATGCGCGCGGCGGCGGGCGTGGCGGGCACGATGCTGGACCGGTCGGCCCGCGCCCTGCGCGACGACTCGCCGCAGGTGCACGTCACCACGTCGCTGTCCGGGCTGCGCCGCACCGTCGCCGAGCTGGACCCGTCGAAGCTGCCGATCACCGGCCGCAAGCTGCTCAAGGTCTTCCCCGCCGCGAACGCCGCCAAGAAGGCGCTGGACCGCTACCGCGCCGCGGGCGAGCCGGTGAACGCGCTGGTGGTCGACCTGCGCCACCGGCAGGACGTGCTGCGCCGCGACAACGCCGCCATCAAGGGCGAGCGGGAGCGGCTGTGGCGGGCCATGGGCAAGCTGGCCGAGGCCGCCGCGTTCGCCGAGGCGGTGGACGCGGCGATCGACCGGCAGGCCGGGATCTTCGACCTGACCGACCCGGCACGGGCGCGGGCGCTGCGCGCGGACGTGCTGCACCCCATCCGGCAACGGCACCAGGACCTGCTGACGCAGCTCGCCGTCAGCGCGCAGGGCTACCTGGCGCTGGACCTGGTGCGGCGCAACAACGACGAGCTGATCCGGGGCGTGGAACGCGCGGTCACCACGACCGTGGCCGCGTTGCGGATCGCGTTGCTGGTCAGCGGCGCGCTGGCGAGCCAGCGGGACGTGCTGGACGAGGTCGCCGCGCTGCAGGCCACCACGGACGGCCTGATCCGCGCCAACACCGAGCTGCTGGACCTGCAGAGCGCGGAGATCCGCCGGGCGAGCAGCGACCCGGCGGTGGCGGTGGAGACGATCCGCGCGTCGTTCGACCGGATCTACGCGGCGATCGACGCGGTCGACGGCTACCGGGCGGACGCGGTGCGCACGATGGCCGCCACCGTCGAGTCGCTGTCGGGGGAGATCCGCCGCGCGGAGGAGCACTTGCGCCGTTCGCACGACGCGGCGGCGGTCGAGGGGGACCGATGAGAACAGCGTTCGTGCTCGCCGCGGTGCTGGTGGTCGCGGGGTGCACCGGCGAGGCCGGGCCCGACCCGGCACAGCCCGCGGGCCCGGCGGAACCCGGTGTGCTGCGGGTGCTCGCGGGCAGTGAGCTGACCGACCTGCAGCCGGTGCTGGACGAGGCGGCGAAGGCCACCGGCGTCGAGGTGAAGTTCACCTTCACCGGCACGCTGGAAGGCGCCGAGGCGTTGGCGAAGGGTGAGGTCGACGGCAAGTACGACGCCGTCTGGTTCTCCTCCAACCGCTACCCGGCGGGCATCCCGGAGGCCGCGAAGCGGCTCGGCAACCAGGTCAAGATCATGAGCTCGCCAGTGGTGCTCGGCCTGTCGGCGTCGTCGGCGCAGCGGTTGGGGTGGGCGGACCGGCGGGTCGGCTGGGGCGAGATCGCCGAGCAGGCCGGGCGCAAGGCGTTCAGCTACGGCATGACCGACCCCTCGGCGTCGAACTCCGGCTTCTCCGCCCTGGTCGGCGTGGCGTCCGCGCTGGCGGGCGCGGGCAACGCCGTGGACGCGGGCCAGATCGCGGCGGTGACGCCCCGGTTGAAGAGCTTCTTCGCCGCGCAGTCGCTGTCCGCCGGGTCGTCGGGCTGGCTGTCGGAGGCCTACCTGCGCCGCGCCACCGGCCACGACCCCGGCGCGCGGGTCGACGGGCTGATCAACTACGAGTCGGTGCTGCTGTCCCTGAACGCGTCCAAAGACCTGCCCGAACCGCTCACGCTGGTCTACCCCGACGACGGCGTGGTCACTGCGGACTACCCGCTGACCCTGCTCGCCGACTCCGGTGACGACGCGCGTGACGCCCACCAGCGCCTCACCGACCACCTGCGCACGCCGGACGTGCAGCGCAAGATCATGGAGACCACGCACCGGCGGCCGGTCGTGCCCGGCGTCGACCTGGACTCCCGCTTCACCGTGCGCGACCTGGTCGAGCTGCCGTTCCCGGCCGCGCGCGACTCGGTGGACGCCCTGCTCTCGGCCTACTTCAACGAGATCAGGCGACCGTCGCGCACGCTGTACGTGCTCGACACGTCCGGCTCGATGGCCGGTGACCGGATCGCGTCGCTGCGGTCCGCGCTGGTCGGCCTGACCGGCGCCGACGACACGCTCACCGGCCGGTTCCGCCGGTTCCGCAGCCGGGAGGAGGTGACCATGCTGCCGTTCAACACCGAGCCCGGCACGCCGCGGACGTTCACCCTGCCCGAGGGCGACCCGTCCGCCCAGCTGGCGGAGATCAAGGCGTACGCCGAAGGGCTGGTGGAAGGCGGCGGCACGGCCATCTACGACAGCCTGTCCCGCGCGTACGAGGTGATGGAGCCGCTGGTCGCGGCCGACCCGGACCGGTTCACGTCGATCGTGCTGATGACCGACGGCGAGAACGCGAACGGCACGGGCCTGCCCGAGTTCCAGGCGTCGTTCGGCTCGGTGCCCGCGTCGGTGCGGCAGGTGCCGGTGTTCACCGTGCTGTTCGGCGAGGGCAGCAGCGCCGAGCTGGGCCAGGTCGCCACGATGACCGGCGGCCGGGTGTTCGACGCCCGCTCCGCCGCGCTCGGCCAGGTGTTCCAGGAGATCCGCGGCTACCAATGATCCGCTACCTGGGCTCGACCAAGAACCTCGTCGGCTGCGTCGGCGGTCTCGTCGGCGTGCTGCTGCACCTGACCGGCGTGGTCGGCGACGCCTGGCCGCTGGTGGTCGTCGGGCTGTACGCGGTGGGCGCGCTGCTCGCGCCGCCGGAGAAGGTCCGGCTGGTGCCGGTGGACGTCGTCACCGAGGCCGGTCGGCTGCGCGCGGAGCTGGACGACCTGGTGCGCGAGGTGGGCGCGCAGTCGTCCCGGATGCCCGAGCCCGCCGTCGCCGCCGTGGGCCGGATCGGCGCGGTCCTCGGTGACCTGCTCGCGCGGCACGACGCGCTGGCCGCCAACCCGGACCTTCGGCACACCGTGGTCCGGTTGGCGCGCACCGACCTGCCGTTGTCGGTGCAGACGTACTTGAACCTGCCTTGGTGGTTCGCGGTGAAGCAGCGGGCGGGTGGTGAGCCGAGTCCGGGGGATGAGCTGGTGACCCAGCTGGAGCTGCTGGAGGCCGAGGCCCACCGGTTGGCCGAACGCGTGTACGCGGCCGACATCAACCAACAGGCCGACCACACCCGCTACCTGCGTGACCGTGACTCGGGTGAGTCAAGTTCACAGGCTTGAAGAGCTTGAAGAGCTTCGAAAAGATGAAAAGCGTCCTCGCCGGACGGGCAGATCAGCAGGATGACCCCAACTGCCTCCGTCATGTCCTGTTGGGTTGTGGGTCCGCCGGTCGACGTGCTCACAGCGGGGTTCACGTGCCAGGACATCTCTGCCGTCAGCAGCGCGCGGGCATCGAGAAGGTAGCTCGTAGTGGGCTCTGGGCCGACTTCATGGCGGGCTTTCGCCTACTACGAGCATGCTCAGTCTTTCGCATCACAGACGGCCAGGCATGGATCTGGTGGAGCGAATCCTGGACAAGGACGTAAGCACCGTGATCGAAAGACGTTCAGTCCCTGCGAGGTCATGCCGCTGCGATTGGCTCCAGGAGGAACTCCCGGACGGCACGCCGAGGGCTGGAGGGAACCGGTGAGCCGAAGCCGATGCGCAGGATGGTCTGGGGTTCGAGGCTACCGCCAAGGGCGCGGCGGAGTTCGTCGCGGACGGGGCGCACTTCGATCGCCTGGGACATGAAGGAGGCGGACAGGCCGAGGGTGGCGGCGGTGAGCAGGACGCGTTGCAGCGCCTGTCCAGCCTGGAGTTCGGCGAGTGGCCCGTTGTAGAACGAGCACAGCACCACGACGAGCGGGTCGGATTCGTAGTCCTTGCCCGGTTTCCGCTCGGCGGCTTGGAAGTCGCGCAAGGCCCACTCGTCCTGGGGCGCGGGGCGCACGCCGGCGGACTTGGAAGGGATGCCGTCACCGGCTCGCTCGCCCGTCCAGTCGGTCAGCTCGGCCCGCACTTCCGGAGTTCCGGCCTGGATCCGCTGCGCCCTGGCCACGAGGCCTTGCAGTCGGGCGCGTTCGTCACGGTCGGTAACGACGTGCAGCCACGACCGTTCGCGCTCGGCCGCCCGCACGAGCGCGTGCCGGTGTTCGACGGGTACCGGCACGTCCCGGAACGGCTTGCGGTTGGACCGCCGGGTCGGGATAGCCCTGATCAGCTGCCTGGTCTCCTCGTCGAGGTCTCCGTGACCGCCTCGGCGGACGGTGGCCAGCGCTCCGGGCGCTTCGGCTCCGGGCATCAACGTCACCAGCGGTCGGATGCCGTGATCGCGCAGGGCGAGGCGGAGGTTGAACAGCGCCGCGCCGCAGGACAGCCGCAACTCGCGGTCCTCCGGGTCTGTGGCGGGCAGCCTGCGCGTCGGGTCGGCGTGCAGTTCGATCCGGTCACGGGCGAGTCGGAACCGCCACGGTTGGGTGTTGTGCACCGATGGGGCGAGGGCCGCGGCGTTCAGCACGTCGGTCACCTCGTCTACCGCGAGCCCGAGCACCTCGGTCACGTTTGCCATGTCGTCCCTGCCTGTGTCGCCTGGTGCAACCAACACCTCAACTGTGCGTCGCCCCAGGGTGGGAACACACGGTCGAAGGTCCCTTCCGAACAGGGTCCGTCGGACTTGGCTGTACCCGGTGGTGGTGGAAGGCTGGATCCGTGGCCGGATCTGCTGACGAGGGGACGCCGCACCGCCTGCTGGGCGGGTTGCGGTTGGACGAGTTGCTGGACGAGGTGCGGGAGCGGCTGACCGAGATCGGCTCGACCCGGGACAAGATGCAGGGCCTGCTGGACGCGGTGCTGGCGGTCGGCGCGGGGTTGGAGCTGGACTCGACGTTGCAGCGGATCGTGCAGGCGGCGGTGGAGCTGGTCGGAGCGCGGTACGGGGCGTTGGGCGTGCTGGGTAGCCAGGAGAACCTGTCGGAGTTCGTCTACGTCGGTATCGATCCGGAGACGCGGTCGCACATGGGTCACCTGCCGCAGGGCAAGGGTCTGCTGGGGCTGTTGATCAAGGATCCGCGGGCGATCCGGTTGCACGACCTGTCCGAGCACGCGGCGTCGGTGGGTTTTCCGGCGAACCACCCGCCGATGCACAGCTTCCTGGGTGTGCCGGTGCGGGTGCGTGACGAGGTGTTCGGCAACCTGTACATGACGGAGAAGGTCGATGGCACCGACTTCAGCGCCGATGACGAGGTGGTGCTGACCGCGCTGGCGGCCGCGGCGGGCGTGGCGGTGGAGAACGCGCGTTTGTTCGAGCGGTCCCGGATGCGGGAGCGTTGGCTGGAGGCCACCGCGGAGATCAACACCGAGCTGCTGGGCGGCGCTTCGGCGGACGACGCGCTGCGGTTGATCGCGCAGCGGACCCGGGAGCTGTCGGCGGCGTCGATGTCGTTGATCGTGCTGGTCGACAGTGCCGATGGGCAGCGGCTGCGCATGGCCGCGGGCGCCGGTGAGCGCGTCGAGGGCCTGGTCGGCAGGGTGCTGACCGGATCCGGGTCGGTGGTGGAGCAGGTGTTGGCCTCGGCCACGCCGGTGCTGGTCGAGGATCTGGAGGGCCTGCTCGGCGAGACCGCGGTCGCCGCGGGTCCGGGAGTCGCGGTCCCGTTGCGGTCCGGTTCGAGCGTGCAGGGTGTGCTGCTGGTGGCGCGGGAGAAGGGTGGCGCCCGGTTCGGGGCGGACCAGGTGCCGGTGCTGGCGTCCTTCGCCGACCAGGCGGCGGTGGCGTTGGAGTTCGCGGAGAACCAGCGGGCGCGCAGGTTGGTGGACGTGTTGGAGGACCGCGATCGGATCGCGCGGGACCTGCACGATCACGTGATCCAGCGGTTGTTCGCCACCGGTATGAGCCTGCAGGGCGCGTTGGGCGCGATCCGTGATCCCGCCGTGCGGGAGCGGGTGCGCAAGGCGGTGCACCAGTTGGACGAGACGGTGCTGGAGATCCGCACGTCGATCTTCGACCTCCAGGCGGGTGACGACCTGCCGGGTCTGCGGCGGCGTCTGCTGGACCTGGTCTCGGAGCTGACGGAGAACGCGTCGGTCACGCCGACCGTGCGGATGACCGGGACGGTGGACAACTCGGTGCCCGATGATGTCGGAGAGCACGCGGAGGCCGTGGTGCGCGAGGCCGTGACCAACGCGGTCCGGCACGCCCAGGCGAAGGAGTTGGTCCTGACCGTGGAGGCGGGCGACGAGCTGACCATCTCGGTCGTGGACGACGGTGTGGGCATGCCGCCGCAGGTCGCCCGCAGCGGGCTGCGCAACCTGGAACAACGGGCCACCGCGTTGGGCGGCACGTGCTCGGTCACCGGTGAGCCCGGCGGCGGAACCCGTCTGACCTGGCAGGTTCCGCTGGCTTAGCCCTCAGACGGTGGTGCGGGCTTGCGCAGGCGGGTGGCGAGGACGGCGGCCTGGGTGCGGCGTTCGAGGCCGAGCTTGGCCAGCAGGTGCGAGACGTAGTTCTTGACCGTCTTCTCGGCGAGGAACATCTTCTCGGCGATCTGGCGGTTGGTCAGGCCCTCGCCGATGTAGTCGAGAACGGTGCGTTCCTGCTCGGTGAGCATGCGCACGGGGTCGCCTTGCTCGCGTTCGCGGCGGATGCGGTTGAGCAGCGCCGCCGTGGAGCGGGCGTCGAGGAGGGATTCGCCGGCGGCGACGGTGCGGACCGCGGTCTGCAGGTCGTGGCCGAGGATGCGCTTGAGGACGAACCCGGACGCGCCGGCCATGATGGCGTCGAACAGTGCCTCGTCGTCGGTGAACGAGGTCAGCATCAGGCACTGGAGCTCCGGCATCCGGGAGCGCAGTTCGCGGCACAGCTCGATGCCGTTGCCGTCGGGCAGCCGCACGTCCAGGACAGCGACGTCCGCGCCGCTGTCGGGCACCCTGGCCAGTGCTTCGGCCACCGACCCGGCCTCGCCGACCACCTCCAGGTCGTCCGCGCTGTTGAGCAGTTCGCGCACACCGACGCGGACCACCTCGTGGTCGTCCACCAGAAACACCCGGGCCACCGGCTCCACCCCTCCGTCATCCGACTGATCCGACCTTCGCCGACGGGAGTCGTCCGACACAGGGTCCAAAGACCCTCCCGCCGCGCGCTCAAGGTCCTTCCATCGTGTCAGCGCTCGGCGTGGGCCGCTCGATCGTGCTCGGCGGAACACGGGCGGGCAATGTCGACCGGGTAGCGGTGTGCCACCAGGACGGGGCACGGGGCGTGGTGCAGCGCCGCACGAGTGACCGGACCACATCCGGCCAGGACGAGCAGGTCGGTGTCGGCGTACCGGGTGATCGCCTCGTGCGGGTGCATCCTGGCCAGCACCGAGGTGTGGTGGGTGCCGCGCAGCACGTCGTCGGCGTGGGTGACAGGCCACACCGGGTCGTCGGTCCGCACCGGTAGCGACGGCGTGGCGTGCAGGACCCGTAGTGCCACGTGCTGTTGCTCGGCGTAGGCGACGGCACGGGCCAGGGCCAGGTCGTCGTCGGCCACGTCCCCGGACAGCAGCACGGTGACCCGGCGGTGGGCGCGGCGCAGTGCCTCGGCCTTGCCCCGGATCACGACGACGTCGCACGCCGCGTGTTCGACCAGCGGCTGCACCAGCCTGCCCAGGCCGAACGCGGTGCCGTTCGCGCCTCGGTAGCCGACCACGAGGAGACCGGCACGGGATCCCGCCGGCATCAGGTCGCGGATCGGGTCCGAGGTAGGTGGGCGAACCGCCAGCGGCGACCTGGTCGCCATGGCGTACTCGGTCGCCCACCGAAGGGCGGCTTCGCCCCAGGGGAAGTGGTCGCCCGTTACGACGACGGGCGCGGGAATCCGGTCGGTCATGGCTCCACGGTGGTCCTCCCCACGGTGGCCGCCCAGGGTCGTGGGCGGTGCCCGGCGGTGGCCGTAGGTCCCTGCGCGGTGAGGACCTAGGACCACTGCCCGCGTCGCGCCGGCTGCATAGCGTCGAAACCGGAGACACACGGGGTCCACCGCGATCCCGGCATCGGATTCGGAGGAACCTGTGATGAGTGCCCCGATCGTGGTCGGCGTGGACGGTTCGGCGTCGGCGTTGACCGCCGCCAGGTGGGCGGCGGAGGAAGCCGCGCGGCACCGCGTGGCGCTCCGGCTCGTGCACGCCTACCTGCTGCCGACCCGTGGTTACCCGGAGATCGTGCTGACCGGCCACGAGGTGCGGGAGGCGTTCGAGCAGCAGGGACGGCAGTGGGTCGAGCAGGCCGCGGCCGCCGCCCGTGCGGCCGCCCCCGAGGTGGAGGTCGAGACGGCGATCGTGATCGACCGGCCCGCCGCCGCGCTGATCGCCGCATCCCACGGTGCACGGCTGGTCGTGCTCGGCTCCCAGGGGTTGGGCGGCTTCTCCGGCCTGCTGGTCGGCTCGGTGGCCGTCGCGGTCTCCGCACACGGCAAGAGCCCTGTGGTCGTCGTCCGCGACGAGTTGCGGTACGACGGTCCAGTCGTGGTGGGCGTGGACGGCTCGCCCGCGAGCGAGGAGGCGATCGGCTTCGCGTTCGCCGAGGCGTCCGTGCTCGGCGCACCGCTCACGGCGGTCATCGCCTGGACCGACTTCCTGGTCGACAGCGCCTACCACTCCCGCTTCACCGTCGACTGGTCGCAGGTCGAGGACGAGCAGCTGCGGCTGTTGGCCGAACGCCTCGCCGGCTGGCAGGAGAAGTACCCCGACGTCGCCGTGGACCGCGTCGTCGTCCACGACCGCCCCGTCCGGGCCCTGCTGAACGCGGCGAAGGATGCCCGGCTGCTCGTCGTGGGCAGCCACGGCCAAGGCGGCTTCACCGGCATGCTGCTCGGCTCGACCAGCCAAGCGCTCGTCTACCACGCACCCTGCCCCCTCGCCGTCGTCCGACCGACCACCGCGGTGCAGTGAGAGCAGGGACGCCGAAGGGACCGGTCACCAGACCGGTCCCTTCGGCGCGTCCGACCAGGGCGTCCCGTCGCCGGAATCAGGTCCGGGCGGGCGGCACGACCACCACCGGGCACGTCGCGTGGCGCAGGCAGTCCGCCGCCACACTGCCCAGGACCAGCTCGGCCAGCCTGCCGTGCCCGTGGGTGCCCACCACGAGCAGATCCGCCTGCCGGGACGCCTGGGCCAGCGCGGTGCCCGCGTCACCGGTGATGGTCACCTCGGTGACCGGCGGCGCACCCGGCACGGTGGCGCGAACCTCCTCCACGATCGCGTGAAGCTCGCGCGCCGGGTGCCGGTGACCGGGGTTGTCGGCGTGCGGGTGCACGCCCATCGACGCGGCTGCCACGAACTCCGGCTCGCGCAGCCACGCCATCGTCGCCTCGACGGTGTCACCGGTCTTCACCGCTTGCGCCAACGCCCAGCGCAACGCCTCGCGGCTGGCCGGCGAACCGTCCACACCAACAAGCATCATGGCCTTCTCCTCTCCGTCCACTTGGAGCGTTCGCCCTGCGACGGCGAGCCCGGCAGGGTCCTAGGTCCCCAACTTCGAGGGTCGAGGCGCACCCGTGCGCGACCGACGCCACCTTCAGGGTCGAAGGTCCCGTCGTCGAGAGGACCGCAGCCACTGACCTCACCGAACAGGTGCCGAGAGGCTTGAGCCGAGCACCCGAGGAGGGGTCATGGACGAGACGATCGTGGTGGGCGTGGACGGCTCGCCGGTCAGCCGGATGGCGTTGCGGTGGGCGGTCGAAGAGGCGAAGCTGCGCGGCTGCGCGCTCGAGGCGGTCCTGGCCTGGCACGTGGACTACGGCATGGTGATCGGCCCCATGTCGGCCACGGTCGCCGCCGGGATGGACCGCGACAAGGTGCGTGAGGAACACCGGCGCGTGCTGGACGAGCTGGTGGCGGAGGCCGGTGCGGAGGTCCGGGCCGTGCTCGCCGAGGGCGACGCCCGCAACGTGCTGGTCACGGCGTCGCAGCACGCGACGCTGCTGGTGGTCGGCAGCCGGGGAGCGGGTCCGATCCGCGAGGTGTTGCTGGGTTCGGTCAGCTCCCATTGCGTGCACCACGCGTCGTGCCCGGTGGTCGTCGTGCACGAGCCGAAGCCCGAGCACGTGGAGCCGAAGCCCGTCGTCACCCCTGGACCGCTGCTGTGACCGCCTCGCTGAACGCCGACCGGGCGTTGCTGGCCGACGGGTCGGTGGTGGCGCTGCGCGAGCTGGGGCCGGCCGACGCGGACGCCCTGCTCGTTCTGCACCGCGACCTGCCGGTGGGCGATCGCTACCTGCGGTTCTTCAGCGCCGCGCCGCGGCACCTGGACGAGTTCGTCGTCCGGTTGACCTCGCCCGAGGAGCCGTTGCACGTGGTGATCGGGGCGTTCGCCTCGGACGTGCTGGTCGGCGCCGCGAGTTACGTCCTGCTGGACGACGACAGCGCCGAGGTGGCGTTGGTGGTGGCGCACGACCGGCAGTCCCACGGTGTCGGCACGCTGCTGTTGGAGCACCTGGTGTCGGTGGCGCGCAGGCGTGGTGTGCGGCGGTTCCGCGCCGAGGTGCTGGCGGTGAACTCGAAGATGTTGCGCGTCTTCGCCGATCTCGGTCTGGTGTGGACGTCCACGGCGGACAGCGGTGAGGTGCGCATCGACCTCGGTCTCGATCCCGGCGAGCGTTACCTGGAGGCCGTCGCCGACCGGGAACAGGCCGCCGATGTGGCCAGCCTGCGCGCGGTGCTCAAGCCGACGTCGGTCGTGGTGGTCGGTGCGAGCCGCAAGCCGTCCTCGGTGGGCAACGCGGTGCTGGCCAACCTGGTCGACGGCGGGTTCACCGGTGCGTTGTACGCGGTGAACCCCCACGCCCGGCAGATCCTGGGCGTGCAGTGCCACCCGACCGTCACCGACCTGCCCGAGATCCCCGACTTGGCGGTGGTGTGCGTGCCGGCCGAGGCGGTCGCGCAGGTGGCCGAGGACTGCGGTCGGCGCGGGGTGAGGGCGTTGGTCGTCATCACGTCCGGGGTCGACCCGGAGAGCCTGCTGGAGGTGGTGCGGCGGCACGGCATGCGCATGGTCGGCCCGAACTGCGTCGGCGTGTCCAACACGGACCCGGACGTGCGGTTGGACACCACCTTCACCCGTGATCGGACCGAACCGGGTGGGATCGGCCTGGTCACCCAGTCCGGTGGCGTGGCCATCGCGGCGGCCGAGCAGTTGCGGCGGCTGGGACTGGGCACCTCGCAGCTGGTCTCGACCGGTGACAAGTACGACGTGAGCGGGAACGACCTGCTGCTGTGGTGGGAACGCGACGAGCGGACCCGGGCGGTTGCGCTGTACCTGGAGTCGTTCGGCAACCCGCGCAAGTTCTCCCGCCTGGCGCGCCGGGTGGCGCGCCGCAAGCCGGTGCTGGCCATCCGGGCGGCGAGCAGCGAGGCCGGTCAGCGTGCCGCCGCGTCGCACACCGCCTCGACCGCCACCCCGGCCGTCACGCGGGACGCGTTGTTCCGGCAGGCGGGCGTGATCGCGGTGGACGGTGTCGGCGAGATGGTCGACGTGTTGGCCGCGTTGCACGCCACCCTGCTGCCTTCCGGTCGTGGTGTGGCCGTGCTGGGCAACGCGGGCGGGCTGGGTGTGCTGGCCGCGGACGCCTGCGTCCGGCACGGCCTGATCATCGCCGACTTGGGGCCGGGCACGGTCGAGGCGTTGACGGCGCAGCTGCCGAGCACGGCGAGCCCGCACAACCCGGTCGACACGACGGCCGTCGTGGACGACGCGACGTTCGCCCGCTGCCTGGACCTGCTGGTCGCCGATCCGGCGGTGGACGCGGTCATCGCGGTCACCGTGCCGACGGCGTTGGGCGACCCGGCCGGTGGCATCCACCCGACGGTCAAGCCGGTGCTCGCGGTGACCGCCGACCAGGACGGTTCGGTGTCGCTGCGGGAGGACGCCATCGCTCGTTACGCCGAGCCTGCCCGCGCCGCCGCGGTGCTCGCCGCGCTGGTCGAGCGCGCGTCGTGGTTGCGCCGCCCGTCGCCTGAGCCTGCCGACCTGCCAAGCACGGATCTGACGACCGCCCGTGCGGTTGTCGCCGCTCACCTGGCAACGGAACCCGAAGGCGGCTGGCTCGGCCCCGATCAGGTGGTTCGGCTGCTGGGCGCGTTCGGGCTGCCGGTTCTCGGCGGTGTGCTGGTGCGGGACGCCGAGTCCGCGGTGGCCGCGCAGCGGTCCTTCGGAGGACCCGTCGCGCTGAAGGCCGTGGCCCGGGGGCTGCTGCACAAGAGCAAGGGCGGCGGCGTGCTGCTCGACCTGGCCGGCGACGACGCGGTCACCTACGGCTTCGAGTCGATGCGCGAGCGGTTCGGCGAGCAGTTGCACGGAGTGTTCGTGCAGCCCATGGCCGACCGGGGACGTGAGCTGCTCGTGGGCGTGGTGACCGATCCCCAGTTCGGCCCGCTCGTGGTGACCGGTCTGGGCGGCGTCGACACCGATCTGGTCGACGACCGCGCCGTCGCGCTCGCGCCGATGTCGGAGGCGGACGTGGACGACCTGCTGCACGGCTTCCGCGCCGCGCCGAAGGTGTTCGCCGAGCACGACGACGCGGCCGTGCGAGACGTGCTGCTGCGGGTCGGCCGGCTGGCCGAACTCGTCCCCGAGGTCGCCGAACTCGACCTCAACCCGCTGGTCCTGACCGGGCAGCGCGTGCTGGCGGTCGACGCCAGGGTGCGCGTCGCACCCGTCGAACCGGCAGACCCGTTCCTGCGCCGGCTCCGCGACCCGAGGAGGACGTCATGACCATCACCGCCACTGCCCCGGTCGAGGTGACGTACGAGACCGGCGAGGAGTACGTGGTGCGGCTGCGCGAGCACCGGGTCCGCACCGACCAGCCGCGGGACTCCGGCGGCCACGACGCGGGCCCGAGCCCGGTCGAGCTGCTGGTCGCGTCGATGGCCGCCTGCACCGCCTTCTACGCGGGCCGGTTCCTCGACCGCCACGGCGAGTCGCGCCGCGGCCTGGCGGTGACCGCCCGGTACCGGACGGCCTCCGACCCGCTCGCCCGCGTCGCCGAGGTGTGCCTGGCCGTGCGGGTGCCGGCCGGGCTGTCCGAGCGGCACAAGACGGCCCTGCTGGCCGTGGTCCAGCACTGCACCGTGCACAACACGCTCCGGCGAGCGCCGGAGATCGTCATCGAGCTGAACGAGGTGGAATCATGAACGCAGGTCCGATCGTGGTCGGTGTCGACGGCACGCCGGCGGGTGAACGCGCGCTGCGCTGGGCCATGGACGAGGCGATCCAGCGCAAGGTCCCGCTGCACGTGCTCAACGCCTACGCCTACGAGCCGCTGGCCGACTGGACCATGACCTCCGAGCAGGACGCACACGCCCGCTCGGAGGCGTTGGTCGAGGACGCGCTCCGCGCGGCGGCCGTGGGCAGGCTCGAGTTTCCGCAGATCATCCGGCACTGCGTGCGGGGACCGGCCGCTGAAGCGCTGGAGGCGCAGGCGCGCGGTGCGTCGATGCTCGTGGTCGCCTCGCACAGCGGCAGCCGGCTGCGGCAGGTGCTGCTGGGCAGCACGAGCGCGCATTGCGTGCGGCACGCGACCGTGCCGGTGGTAGTCCTCCCGCCGACCGACGCTCAGCACGATGGGGCCGCTGTCGGCGCGGGACAGGAGGCCGGGCGATGAGGGTCCGTGACCTCATGACGCGCGACGTGGTGACCGTGTCGCCCGAAACGTCCGCGCGTGACGCGGCGGCGCTGCTCGCGGCGAAGGGGTTCACCGCGTTGCCGGTGGTCGACGGGGCGGGGACGCTGGTCGGCGTGGTCACCGAGACCGACGCCCTGCGCGACCGGTTGCCGGTCGACCCCCGGTCGCTCGTGCACGGGGAGCCGTCACGGGCACGTGCCACGCCGAGGCGGAAGGTCGCCGACGTGATGAGCGAACCGGCGGTCGCGTCGACGCCCGGCACGGACGTCGCGGACCTGGCCCGGCGGATGGTGGAGCACGGCGTGCGCAGCGCCTGCGTGGTGGACGGCAAGCGGCTGATCGGCATCGTCACCCGCCGCGACATGCTGCGCGCGGTCAGCCGCGACGACCGCACGCTGGCCGCCGAGGTCCGGCACCGCCTCGGCCTGTACGCCGACCCGCACCGCTGGACGGTGTCCGTGGTCGACGGTCACGTGTCGATCATGGACTCGTTGGACGACGAGTGCGACCGGCACGTGGCCGCGGTGCTCGCGGGCGCCGTGCCCGGCGTGGTGGATGTCCGTTTCCCGGAGGCCCGTCATGCCGTCGACCACGGTTGAACGCGAGGCCACGCCGCACGGCATGCCGGTCCACGAGGTCGTGCTGCTCGCCGAGACCGACGCCGACGCCGGCCTGTCCGGTGCCGCGGCCGGCGAGCGGCTCGCCTCGCTCGGACCGAACAGGCTGCCCGAGCGGCGCGGCCCCGGACGTCTGCGACGGATGCTCGGCCAGTTCCACAACCCGCTGATCTACGTGCTGCTCGGTGCGGCGGCGCTGACCGCCGCCCTGGGCGAGACCGTGGACGCCTCCGTCGTGCTGGGTGTGGTCCTGGTCAACGCGATCGTCGGCTACCTCCAGGAAGTGCGGGCCGAACGGGCGCTCGACGCCCTGGAGGCGATGGTCCGCACCGAGGCGACCGTGATCCGGGACGGCACCGCCGCGCGGATCACGTCCGAGGAACTGGTGCCCGGCGACCTGGTGGTGCTGGAGGAGGGGGACCAGGTGCCCGCCGACCTGCGGCTGGTGCGCACGCGCGAGCTGCGGGTCGACGAGTCCGCGCTGACCGGCGAGTCGCAGCCGTCCGCCAAGGACCCGCTGCCCGTGCCGCACGACACCGCGCTGGCCGACCGCGCGAACATGGCGTACTCCGGCACGCTCGTCACCACCGGTGGCGGGCGCGGCGTCGTCGTCGCGACCGGTGCCGACACCGAGATCGGGCACGTGCACCGGCTCGTCGGCAGCACCACGACCGTGCAGACGCCGCTGACCCGCAAGCTGGCCCGGTTCAGCAAGTTGCTTACGGTCGTCATCCTCGGCCTGGCGGTGGTGACCGTCGTGATCGGGGTGCTGCGGGGCGAGCCGTTCGCCGAGATGGTGACCGCCGCCGTAGCCCTCGCGGTCGGCGCGATCCCCGAAGGGCTGCCCGCCGCGGTGACGGTGACGCTGGCCATCGGTGTGGCCCGCATGGCGCGGCGCAACGCCGTGATCCGCCGCCTGCCCGCGGTGGAGACCCTCGGCAGCACCACGATCATCTGCACGGACAAGACCGGCACCCTCACCGCCAACGCCATGACCGTGCGCGAGGTCGTCGCCGACGGGCAGCGGTGGGAGGTCGACGGGATCGGCTACTCGCCGTTGGGCGAGCACTCGCCGCCACCCGAAGCCGTGCGCGAGGTCCTGCTGGCCGGCGTGGCGTGCAACGACGCCCACGTGGTCCGCCAGGACGACAGGTGGACCGCCGTCGGTGACCCCACCGAGGCAGCGCTGGTCGTGTCCGCCCGCAAGGGCGGGCTGACGTCCGACGACGTGCCCGAACGCGTGGACGAGCTGCCGTTCACCTCGCAGCGCCGGTTCATGGCCACCCGCCACACCGACGGTGTCGTCTACCTCAAGGGCGCGGTGGAGCGGATTTTCGAGTTCACCGGTTCCACCGACCACACCAACGCCGAAGAACTGGCCGGTCGCGGACTACGAGTGCTCGCGTTCGCCCGGGCACACGTGCCCGACGGCACCCCGTTGACCGAAGATGCCCTGCGGGGCGCCGTGCTGCTCGGGCTCCAGGCCATGCACGACCCGCCCCGGCCCGAGGCGATCGAGGCGGTCCGCGCCTGCCAGGAAGCGGGCATCGAGGTCCGCATGATCACCGGCGACCACCTCGGCACCGCCCGCGCCATCGCGGCCCACTTCTCGCTCGCCGATGACGCCGTGCACGCCCGCGTGTCGCCGGAGGAGAAGCTGAGGCTGGTCAAGCGGTTCCAGTCCGACGGACACGTGGTCGCGATGACCGGCGACGGCGTGAACGACGCCCCGGCGCTGCGGCGGGCCGACATCGGCGTCGCCATGGGCAGCGGCGGCACCGAGGTCGCAAAGCAGGCCGCGGACATGGTGCTCACCGACGACAACTTCTCGTCCATCCGCGCCGCCGTCGAGGAAGGGCGCGCGGTGTTCGACAACCTGCGCAAGTTCATCATCTGGACGCTGCCGACCAACATGGCCGAGGGCCTGGTCATCCTCACCGCGATCCTGCTGGGCACCGCCCTGCCGATCCTGCCCGTGCAGATCCTGTGGATCAACATGACCACGGCCGTCGCGCTCGGCCTGACCCTGGCCTTCGAACCTCGCGAGCCGAACGTCATGCACCGCCCACCGCTGCCGCCGACACTGCCGCTGCTGACGGCCGCGCTGCTGCAACGCATCCTGCTCGTCTCCGCCGTGCTCCTGGCCGGCTCGTTCGCCGCGTTCCACCTGCACGGTGGCACCCTGGACCAGGCGCGCACGGTCGCGGTGAACGTGTTCGTGGCCGCTCAGATCGGCTACCTGTTCAACTGCCGGTCGCTGCGGCACCTCCGGCCGCACGTCGGCTTCGGCCGCAACCCTTGGCTGCCGGTCGGCATCGCCGTCACCGTGGTCCTCCAACTGCTGTTCACCTACCTCCCGGCGATGAACACCCTGTTCCACACCGCGCCGATCGGCTGGCGCGACTGGGCGGTCGTGGTCGCGCTGGCCGTGGTCGCCTACGGGGTGGTCGAAGCAGAGAAGTGGGGGCGCCGGAGGTCGTCCAGCTGACGGCCGCAGTGGTGTCAGGCGAGCGGGATGTCGTGGCCGTGGCCCCGCTCGTCCTCGAGGCGGGGCCGAGGTAGCGGCGGTCGGCTTCGTCGATCCGCAGGTCGTTGATGCCGGCCTCGCGGCGGCTCATCAAGCCGTTGTCGGCGAATTCCCACAGTTCGTTGCCATGGAGCGGAACCACCGGCCCTCCTCGTCGTGCCGCTCGTACTGGAAGCGGACGGCGATGCGGTTCTCGCGGAAGCCCCACAGGCTCTTGCGCAGGACGTAGTCGAACTCGCGCCCCCACTTGGCGGTGAGGAACGCGACGATCTCGTCGCGACGGCTCCACCACTGCCTCGCTGACCGGGTTCAGCGACCCATGTCGGCCAGCTGGTGCTGCAACTTGTCGTGCATCAGGTCCACCGCCTCGTGGTAGGTCCCCGCGCTCGCGTCGGCGTTCACGAGAGTGCCGTTGACGTCCAACGACGCGTGCGCCACCAGCAGCCGCGGTCCGTCGGTGCTCAACCGCACCTTGGCGTAGGCGATGTCGGCGGGGGCGTACTTGGCGATGGCGGCGACCTTGCCGCGGGCGTAGTCGGCGGCATCCCGCGGCACACCGGCGGCCAGGTCGACCTGGATGTTGGCGATCTCGTGCACGTGGCTCATGCCTCCACCCTCCTCCTCCGCCGCACCGGCCGGCAGTGACCAAGGTCCCGGCCGGCAGGGACTCTCGGAACTGGGGCTGGATCGATGACGGAACCAGGCTGGGAACCATCACCCCGAGACTTGGTCAGGAGAGCGAGATGTCGCAGCAGCCGGAGAACAGCGCGCCGGACTTGTCGTTGGTCGACGCCTACTGGCGGGCCGCGAACTACCTCTCGGCAGGGCAGATCTACCTGCTGGACAACCCCCTGCTCGCCGAGCCGCTCACCCCGGGGCACATCAAGCCCCGCCTGCTCGGCCACTGGGGCACCACGCCCGGCCTGAACTTCGTCTACGCGCACCTGAACCGGGTGATCAACGACCGTTCCCAGGACGTGCTGTTCGTGACCGGTCCGGGTCACGGCGGCCCCGCGCTGCTGGCCAACACCTGGTTGGAGGGTTCCTACACCGACACCCACCCGAACGTGCAGCGCGACGGCGAGGGGATGCGCAAGCTGTTCCGCCAGTTCTCGTTCCCGGGTGGCGTGCCGAGCCACGTGGCGCCCGAGGTTCCAGGCTCGATCCACGAGGGTGGCGAGCTGGGCTACTCGCTGGCGCACGCGTTCGGCGCGGCGTTCGACAACCCCGACCTGGTCGTGGCGTGCGTCGTCGGCGACGGTGAGGCCGAGACCGGGCCGCTGGCCGCCAGTTGGCACGGCAACAAGTTCCTCGACCCGGTGGGTGACGGCGCGGTGCTGCCGATCCTGCACCTCAACGGCTACAAGATCGCCAATCCGAGCCTGCTGGCGCGCATCCCGCACGACGAGCTGGACTCGCTGCTGCGCGGCTACGGCTACGCCCCGTTCTACGTGGAGGGCGACGACCCGGCCGTGCTGCACCCGCGCATGGCGCAGGTGCTGGACGAGGTCATGGACGAGATCAGGCGCATCCAGCTGACCGCCCGCGCCGGCGGCGACGTCGAGCGCCCGCGGTGGCCGATGATCGTGCTGCGCACACCCAAGGGCTGGACCGGGCCATCCGAAGTGGATGGTGTGCCGGTGGAGGGCACGTGGCGCTCACACCAAGTACCCCTCGCCGGTGTCCGCGACAACCCCGACCACCTGCGGCAGCTGGAGGCATGGTTGAAGTCCTACCGGCCGGAGGAGCTGTTCGACGCCGACGGCAGTCCCAAGCCCGAACTGCTGGCCCTCGCCCCGCGCGGGGAGCTGCGCATGGGTTCCACCCCCCATGCCAATGGCGGCCTGTTGCTGCGGGAACTGCGGATGCCCGGCACCACGCCGTACTCGGTCGAGGTGACCAAGCACGGCACCACCACCTCCGAGCCGACCCGCGCGCTGGGCCGCATGCTGCGCGACATCATGACCCTCAACGCGGACGAGAAGAACTTCCGCGTGTTCGGTCCGGACGAGACCGCGTCCAACCGGCTCGACGCGGTGTTCGAGGTGACCGCGAAGCAGTGGCTGGCGGAGAAGCTGCCCACCGACGAGCACCTGGAGACCAACGGCCGGGTGGTGGAGGTGCTGTCGGAGCACCTGTGCCAGGGATTCCTGGAGGGCTACCTGCTGAGCGGGCGGCACGGGCTGTTCAACTGCTACGAGGCGTTCACCCACATCGTGGACTCGATGTTCAACCAGCACGCCAAGTGGCTCAAGACGCACCGCGAGATCGACTGGCGGCGCCCGGTCGCGTCGCTGAACTACCTGCTCTCGTCGCACGTGTGGCGGCAGGACCACAACGGCTTCTCCCACCAGGACCCGGGCTTCATCGACCACGTGATGAACAAGAAGGCCGAGGTGGTCCGCGTCTACCTGCCCGCCGACACCAACACCCTGCTGTCGGTGGCCGACCACTGCCTGCGCAGCCGCGACTACGTCAACGTCATCGTCTCGGGCAAGAACTACACCCCCGACTGGCTGTCGCCCGAGGAGGCGGCGCTGCACTGCGCCCGCGGGGCCGGGATCTGGGAGTGGGCGGGGACCGACGACGGCCTGACCGAGCCGGACGTGGTGCTGGCCTGCGCGGGTGACGCGCCGACGTTGGAGGTCATGGCCGCAGTGGCCCTGCTGCGCGAACACCTGCCGGAGTTGAAGGTGCGGGTGGTCAACGTGGTGGACCTGATGCGCCTGCAGCCCGAGACCGAGCACCCGCACGGCATGCCCGACCGCGAGTTCGACGCCCTGTTCACCCCCGACAAGCCGGTCCTGTACGCCTACCACGGCTACCCGTGGCTGATCCACCGGCTGACCTACCGCCGCACGAACCACCACAACACCCACGTCCGCGGTTACAAGGAGGAAGGCACCACCACCACACCGTTCGACATGCTGGTCCTCAACGACATGGACCGATACCGGCTGGTCATCGACGTCATCGACCGGGTGCCGGGCCTCGGTGCCAAGGCCGCCGGACTGCGCCAGCGGATGCAGGACCAGCGCACGCGCCACCACGCCTACATCCGGGAGCACGGCGAGGACCTGCCCGAAATCCGCGACTGGACCTGGCCGTACTGATGAACGTGCTCGTGGTCAACGCGGGCTCGTCGAGCCTGAAGTTGTCGGTGCTGGGCGAGGACGACACCGTCCTCGCCCAGCACCACGTCGAACGGTGGGACGGCACTCCCGACCTCGACCTCTCCCTGCCGCCCATTGACGCTGTCGGCCACCGCGTCGTCCACGGCGGCACCCGGTTCACCGCCCCGACCGTCATCACCCGCGACGTGCGCCGGGAGATCGCCGCCCTGACCGAGCTCGCGCCGCTGCACCAGCCGGGGGCGTTGGCGGGCATCGACGCGGCCCGGGCGGTGTTGCCCCACGTGCCGCACGTGGCGTGCTTCGACACCGCGTTCCACCGCACGCTGCCCGCCGCCGCGGCCACCTACCCGCTGCCCGCCGAGTGGCGTGCACGCTGGGACCTGCGCCGCTACGGCTTCCACGGCCTCTCCCACGCCTACGCGGCCAGACGAGCGGTCGAGCTGGCGGGCAGCGGCTCGCGGGTGGTGACCTGCCACCTCGGCGCGGGCTGCTCACTGGCAGCCGTCCACGACGGCCACTCGGTCGACACGACCATGGGGTTCACCCCGCTGGCCGGCCTGCCCATGGCCACCCGCAGCGGCGACGTCGACCCCGGCCTGCTGCTGTGGCTGTCCGACCGCCTCGGCATCGACGAGGTGGCAGACGGCCTGGCCCACCGCTCCGGTCTGCTCGGCCTGTCCGGATGCGCCGACCTGCGCGACGTCCACGCCGCGATCGCCTCCGGTGACTCCGACGCCGTGCTGGCCCTGGACGTGTTCACCCACCGCCTGCGCCAGGGCATCGCCGCCATGGCCGCGTCGATGGGCGGCCTGGACCTGCTGGTGTTCACCGGCGGCATCGGCGAGCACGACGCGGTCGTCCGTGCCCGTGCCGTCGAAGGACTGGAGTTCCTGGGTCTGCGCCTCGACCGGCACCGCAACGCCACCGCACACGTCGACAGCCGCATCACCACCGATGTGTCGGTGGTGTCAGCCTGGGTGGTCGTAGCGCGCGAGGACGTCGAGATCGCCGCCGGCACCCGGACCGCTTTGAGCGTCCGCCCGAGGTCCTGATTCCGTTTACACCTGGCTACGACACGTCGACAGCAGATACTTCTCCGCCATGGTGGCACTCCGCTCACGCCGACTCGAAACCCTGCTCGGAGCTACGATCAGCTCCGTCACCCACAGCCGGGTCGTCGCACTCGCTGAAGGTGGGGTGGCCGAGGATTACGACCTCGACTTCAAGAGCGAGCTCTACGGCACGTCGGACAGCGCGAAGCGCTCGTTGGCGGTGGACGTGGCGGCGATGGCCAACACCGCTGGTGGTCTGATCATCCTCGGCATGGGCGGTACAGGTGGCGCCGCTTCCGCGTCTCGACGTGCGAACTGTGCAGAACCCGGATCGACCGGGCACCGGCTTCATCCTGATCGCCGTGCCGCGAAGCCCGCTCGGCCCGCACGCCGTGGTGGTCAACGACTCGCTGCGCTATCCGCGGCGACACGGTCGGATGACGACCTACCTGTCCGAGTCCGACGTCGCGCAGGCCCACCGCGACCGGTTCACCGGTCCGTGCTGACGCACAGGCGTCCGTACGGTCGATCGCAGCGGTTGGGATCCCAGAGGGTCGGCGACCTGGCAGCCGCGACCGTGCTGGCGGACATCGGTGACCTCGTCGACGACGGGGCAAGCCTGCTCTCCGCGACCCACGGTCTGTGCGCCGGCCTGATGCAGGGGTTCGGCTTCCCGGAACCCCTGCAGGTAACCAGTGCCGGAGAGCTGCGACGTGATTACTGGAGCCGTTACAGCGTCGGAGATCCGGACGAGTTCGCCGTGAGGAACCGGCTCACCTTCGAGCCGTGACCAACCCTGCTCATGCCTCCAGGCCGTGCGCCAGGAACTGTTCTCGCACTCGGTCGACCAGCTCCGCGTCCGGCGTCGGGGTGTCGGCCAGCAGGAACGGCAGGCCGATGGCCTCGTATTTCGGTGCGCCCATCTTGTGAAAGGGCAGCAAGTCGACTCGTTCCACACTGTCCAACGTGGACACGAATGACGCGATGCCCTCAACGTTGTCGATCGCGTCGGTCAGACCCGGGACCAGGACGAACCTGATCCACATCGGCTTGCCCCGGTCCGACAGGCGGCGGGCGAACTCCAGGGTCGGCGCGACCTCGCCGCCGGTGACGTGGCGGTAGGTCGCCGGGTCCCACGACTTGATGTCGAGCAGCACCAGGTCGGTGTCGGCCAGCAGCTGGTCGGTGGCCCGGTCGCCGAGGAAGCCGGAGGTGTCCAGGGCGGTGTGCAGGCCCATGCCCTTCACAGCGTGCAGCAGTTCGGCGGTGAACTCCGGTTGCAGGAGCGGCTCGCCGCCGCTGATGGTCACCCCGCCCCCTGCGACCTGGATGAACCGGCGGTACTTCTCGATCTCGACGACGACCGAGTCGACGCTGACGCGCTGCCCGTACCGCGCGAACCGGGTCTCGGGGTTGTGGCAGTACAGACAGCGCAGCGGGCACCCGGCGGTGAACACGACGAACCGGGTGCCGGGGCCGTCCACCGCCGTGGCGAGGTCCCAGGAGTGGACGGTCCCGGTGGTCATCACAGTGCCCCGTGGAAGGTGCGGTTGATCACGTCGCGTTGTTGTTCGACCGTCAGGCGCACGAAGTTCACGGCGTAGCCGGACACGCGGATGCTCAACTGCGGGTACCTCTCCGGGTGTTCCACGGCGTCGAGCAGCACCTCCCGGTTGAGCACGTTGGCGTTGAGGTGGAACCCGCCGGCGTCGGTGTAGGCGTCGAGCACGCCGACGAGGTTGGTCACCCGCTCCTCGGTGTCGCGGCCCAGCCCGTTCGGCGTGATGCTGGCGGTCAACGAGATGCCGTCCAGCGCTTCGTCGTAGGGCAGCTTGGCGACCGACAGGGCCGCGGCGACCAGGCCGTGGCGGTCTTGGCCGTTCATCGGGTTGGCGCCGGGCGCGAAGGGCTCCCCCGCGCGCCTGCCGTCCGGGGTGTTGCCGGTGTGGCGGCCGTAGACGACGTTGGACGTGATGGTGAGGACCGACTGGGTGTGCACGGCGTGCCGGTAGGTCGGGTAGCCGCGAACGAGCGCCATGAAGTCCTCGACGAGTCCCACGGCGATGGAGTCGGCACGGTCGTCGTTGTTGCCGTAGCGGGGGAAGTCGCCCTCCACCGCGAAGTCGACGGCCAGACCGGTGTCGTCGCGGACGACCCGGACCTTCGCGTGCTTGATGGCCGAGAGGCTGTCGGCGACGACCGACAGCCCGGCGATGCCGCAGCCGAGCAGCCGTTGGGCGGGGTGGTCGTGCAGGGCCATCTCGATGCGTTCGTAGGCGTACTTGTCGTGCATGTAGTGGATGATGTTGAGCGCGTCCACGTACGTGCGGGCCAGCCAGTCGAGCATCCGGTCGAACGCCGCACGCACCTCGTCGTAGTCGAGGTACTCGCCCCCGATCGGAGGGCGGTGCGGTGCGACCTGCTCGCCGGTCATCTCGTCGCGGCCACCGTTGATCGCGTACAGCAGTGCCTTGGCCAGGTTGACCCGTGCGCCGAAGAACTGCATCTGCTTGCCGACCTTCATGGCCGACACGCAGCAGGCGATCGCGGTGTCGTCGCCGAATCGGGGCCGGATCAGCTCGTCGTTCTCGTACTGGATGGAGCTGGTGTCCACCGACACTCTCGCGCAGAACCGCTTGAAACCCTTCGGTAGCGCGGGCGACCAGAGCACGGTCAGGTTCGGCTCCGGCGCGGGGCCCAGGTTGTAGAGGGTCTGCAGGAACCGGAAGCTGGTCCTGGTCACCAGGGGCCGACCGTCCTCGCCGATGCCGCCGATGCTCTCGGTCACCCAGGTGGGGTCGCCGGAGAACAGCTCGTCGTAGGCGGGGGTGCGCAGGAACCGCACGATCCGCAGCTTGATCACCAGGTCGTCGACCAGCTCCTGCGCCCGCGACTCGGTCAGCCGCCCGGCCTCCAGGTCGCGCTGGAGGTAGACGTCCAGGAACGTCGAGGTGCGGCCCAACGACATCGCCGCCCCGTTCTGCTCCTTCACCGCCGCCAGGTAGGCGTAGTACAGCCACTGGACAGCTTCACGGGCGGTGGTCGCCGGGCGCGAGATGTCGTCGCCGTAGGACGCCGCCATCTGCTTCAGCTCGCCCAGCGCCCGGATCTGCTCGGCCAACTCCTCGCGGTCGCGGATCACCTCCTCGGTGGACGGCACGTCGTCGATCTCGGCGCGTTCGGCGCGCTTGGCGTCGATCAGCCGGTCCACGCCGTACAGCGCGACCCGCCGGTAGTCGCCGATGATCCGCCCGCGCCCGTAGGAGTCGGGCAGGCCGGTGACGACGCCGGCGCGGCGGGCGCGCTTGATCTCGTCGGTGTAGGCGTCGAACACTCCGTCGTTGTGCGTCTTGCGGTACTTGGTGAAGACCTCTTTGACGGCCGGGTCGAGCTCGTAGCCGTAGGCCTGCAGACCGGCCTCCACCATGCGCAGGCCGCCGTTGGGCATGATGGCCCGCTTGAGCGGCGCGTCGGTCTGCAACCCGACGATCAGCTCCTGTGCCCGGTCGAGGTAGCCCGGCCGGTGGGAGGTGATGGTGGACGGCGTGTGCACGTCCACGTCGAGGATGCCGCGCCGCCGTTCCTCGGCGAACAGCCCGGACAGATCGCGCCACAGCGACGCGGTCCGCTCAGTCGGCTCGACCAGGAATGTGTCGTCGCCCTCGTAAGGGGTGTAGTTGGCCTGGATGAACCCGCGCACGTCGATGTCGTGCCGCCAGTCCACGCCGCGGAACCCGGTCCATGCGTCCAGCCGTTCGTCCACCGCGGTCATCGCGTCAACACCACC
The DNA here is from genome assembly GCF_003014735.1 of Saccharothrix carnea. GTDB lineage: Bacteria > Actinomycetota > Actinomycetes > Mycobacteriales > Pseudonocardiaceae > Actinosynnema > Actinosynnema carneum. Next base: position 377,395 of record NZ_PYAX01000002.1, read on the forward strand.
TTGAGCGCGCCGGTCTCGCCGGCCCGCTCGAACACGTCGTAGGCGGTTTCCATCTCGTCCAGCGCGAACCGGTGCGTGGTGAACCGGTCGGCGTCCAGCCGCCCGCCCGCCAGCATCTTCAACAGCGTCGGCGTGGTCACCGTGTCGACCAGGCCGGTGGTGATGGTGACGTTGCGGATCCACAGCTGCTCCAGGTGCAGCGTGGCCGGCTTGCCGTGCACGCCGACGTTCGCGACCCGGCCGCCGGGGCGGATCAGCCGCGTGCACAGCTCGAAGGTCTCCGGCACGCCCACCGCCTCGACCGCGAGGTCCGCGCCCATCCCGCCGGTCAGCTCGAACACCACGCGCTCGACGTCGTCGGCCGCGTTCACGGTCACGTCCGCGCCGAACTGCTTGGCCGCCTCCAGCCGCGACTCGGCCAGGTCCACCGCCACGACGTGACCGGGGCTGTAGAGGCGCGCTGTCTCGATCGCGGCGAGGCCGATCGGCCCGGCTCCCACGACGACCACCGTCTGACCGGGCTGCACCTTCCCGTTGAGCACGCCGACCTCGAACGCGGTGGGCAGGATGTCCGACAGCATGACCGCTGCGGCGTCGGTGACACCGTCGGGCAGCAGATAGGTCGAGGTGTCCGCGAACGGCACCCGCACGTACTCCGCGTGCGTGCCGTCCACGGTGTGGCCCAGCACCCAGCCGCCACCGCCCAGGCACTGCCCGTACACGCCGGTCCGGCAGTATCCGCACCGACCGCACGCGCTGATGCACGACACCAGCACCTTGTCACCCGGCTTGATCCCGGTGACCGCCGCACCGACCCGCTTGACCACTCCCACACCTTCGTGGCCCAGGATCCGGCCGGGCTCGACCTCGGGCACGTCCCCCTTGAGGATGTGCAGGTCCGTGCCGCAGATCGTGGCCGCGGTGATTCGCACGATCGCATCGGTCGGGTCGACCAGTTCCGGGTCGGGCACGTCTTCCCACGCCCGTCGGCCGGGACCGTGATAAACGAGCGCCTTCATCGTTTCCTCCTCGAATTCCGTCCACTTCGAGCGTCCACCCGGGCCGGTCCGCGGGGCAGGGTCCGAGGTCCCGGGTGGACAGGGTTGTTGGCCGCTGTCGACAGGCCCGCGGGAGGGGCAGCGTGGTGAAGCGACGATGAAAGGCGGTACCGGTGATGGCACGGGCACTCGTGGTCTTCGAATCCATGTTCGGCAACACCAGGACGGTCGCCGAGGCGGTGGGCGCGGGCTTGGCGGGAGGCAGGCAGGTCGACGTCGTGGAGGTCGCCGCGGCGCCGGACGTGCTGCCCGATGACGTCGACCTGCTCGTGGTCGGCGCGCCGACGCACGCGTTCAGCCTGAGCCGAGCCTCCACCCGCAAGTCCGCGTCCGACCAGGCGACCGGGGAGATCGTGTCGCGGGGACGCGGCGTGCGCGAGTGGCTCGACGCGCTCGCACCCGCCGACCGCACGGTGAGCGCCATCGCGTTCGACACCAAGGTCAAGGTGGGGTGGCTGCCGGGCTCGGCGGCCAAGGCGATCACGAAGCGCCTGCGCCGGCTGCGCTTCACCGTCGCGGGCGCGCCGGTGTCGTTCTACGTCGGAGGCACCCCGGGCCCGCTGCTGGACGGCGAGGTCGACCGTGCGACGGCCTGGGCCCGGACCATCCGCGCCACCAGCCGCACGTGACTCCCTGGTCGTCGGGGTCATACGGCCCCGACGACCGGCATCGCGGCAATCACCGGCGGCACCGCTACAGACGGTGAACAGCTGGTGGTCGCCGCGCGCGGTTTTCCCTCTGGTGTGCCGGTACGGCACCTCGGACGTGGGCGACGAGGAATTGCCGCCTACCGCGTGCCGGGCCGCACCGGGAACGGAGATCACCGGATCGGAAGACGATCTTGATGAAAGCCCAGGACTTGATGACCCGCCCCGTGGTGAGCGTGCGGCCGGATGCTCACCCGGAGGCGTTCGGGCGGGTGGGGCAGTCGGGCACCGTGCTGTAGGTGATGTCGGCGGTGGTGTAGTCGAACTGGGCGTAGGCGAACGGCCCGTCGGGCAGGTGCCAGACCGCGGTGCCGCGCCGGGGGCGCATGCGGCCGGCGACCAGGGACCAGCCGTCGACCGGGGTCGACCAGCGGGTCCTGACCAGGCCTTCGGGCAGGTCCACCCAGCGGTCGTCCGTGGTGAACTCGCGTGGTGCGCCGCGGTCGTCCACGGTGACCGTTGCGGTGACGGTGTTGTCGTGGTCGGTCAGGGTGAGGCCGAAGGTGTGGTCGTCGATCGCGGTCCACTCGACGGGCAGGCGGAGCAGCATCGACGGTGCCAGTAGCACGGCGTCGTTCAGGAACGTCACGAGCTCGCCGAGGTCGAACTCGCGGCCCTGGCCGTCGACCACCGGGAACAGGCCCAGCGCGGTGGCGTGCATCCGGCCGTGCCCGTGCTCGTAGACGTCCTCCGCCCGCACCGGGACGATGTGGGCGAGCTTGAGACGCATGCGGAATTCGCGGGTCAGATCGGTGGCGTCGTTGTGCTGTTCGCTGGTGCAGGCTATCCAGCTCCGGTTCGGGCGCGTCCGGAAGAAGCCGTGCGCGGTGGCGTGGAACGACACGTCGGTCGGACGGCCCAGAACGCGAGTGAACCTCAGGTAGCGCTGCGCCGGCTCGGGCAGGTGCGCGATGTCGTCCGCAGTGACAGGACCGGTGTTCATCGTGCTCGTCATTGGTGGCACCTCCGCCTTCGAGCCTGCTCAGCCCGTTGGGTGGGAGGCAGGGCCGAAAGCAACCGTCGGGAAAGGACTTCCGTCATGCCGGTGAGCCGTTCGCGCTGTTGACCACGCACGGCCCGAGCACCTCGAGATGGACGTGGTCGGCGGGAGCACCCCGGCTCGGCATCGCCCCCTGTCGTGACCACTACCCGCGCGGCGCGTCGGAGCGGGCGGACCGACGAGGTCCGCCCGCTCCTGTGTCGGTCACCGCAACCAGGCGTGGTCGCGGACCACCGGCAGGGTTGCCCACCAGCGGCCGAGGCCCCAGGTGGCGCCCGCGCCGGTGAGGGCGACGGCGATCAGCGCGACGGCGTAGGCGATGTGGTAGTCGATGATCGGGTTGGTCGACATGCTGGGCTCGCCGGCCGAGGTGAACTGGGCCAGCGGCCACTCGGCGGCCCACATGAGCAGCATCATGAGCGTGCCGGCGATCGCGGCGGGGCGGAGGCCGACTCCCGCGACGACGGCGACGCCGATGGCCAGCAGGCCGAGCATGAACAGCCAGTCGGCCCACCAGGCGCCCGCCATGGCGTGGAAGGTCGACTCGAACGGGCCGACCGCGACCCGGCTGAGGAACCCCTTGGTGGGCGAGCCTCCGTTGATCCACGCGTTGGCCGCCTTGGTGGCGTAACCCAGGCCGAAGACCTTGTCGAGGAATGCCCACAGGAACACGAACCCGGTCGTGATCCGCAGGACCGCGAGCGCGACGGCCCCGGCGTCGGCGCGGACCGCCGTCGTGGCGGTCGCACGGGCCGCGGTTCCTGTCGCAGCAGTGGAGTGGCTGAACGCTGTCATGGCTTCTCTCCTCTTGCTCTCGTTGTCGGCATGAGCTTCGCGCCGGCGGCGGTTGTGCGACGCGGGCGAAGGTCCCTGATCGACGAGGACGTCCGGCACCACGATCGGGAGTCGGCCGTCACGGTCGACGTCCGGCGCGACCAAGGCGTGCAAAAGCTTGACGAGCTGCACCACGAGCGCGATCGACACGGCGATGAGCACGATCGTCAACGTCGCGCGCGTGATCGTCGTCCACGGGATTTCCGCGTCGTCGAACCGGAAGGGCCACACCGCCGACATCGACGTCAGCGCGGCCAGCGTCGCGGTCGTCGTCAGCACGTCACCCAGCAGCACCAGCCGCCTTCGGGGGAACAGCGCGCAGAGCGTGGTGACGACGACGCCGAGTGCAAGCCCGACGTTGACCCACACCACCACGTCGACCGCGTCCTCGGTGAGGAATGTAACGGCGCGCCACCCGGGGGACACGTTGATCAGGACCAGCAGGACGACGTCGACCGCCGCGCCGACCAGGTAGCCGACACGTGGTCCCGCCGTCACGGACGTGCGGATCGATGTGCTCGTCATCGTCTCCTCCCACCTCGCACCCGGTCGATCAGTCAGGTCCGCGGTGGCTCGTGGCGCTCGACGTCGATCGACCACTCGCTCGCCAGGGCCGCGGGCGAGATCCAGGTCGAGGCGAGCCCGGCGGACAAGATCGAGCGGGTGGAGGCGTCACGGGCAGTCGGGGTCACGGTCATGGTGGGCGACGGGATCAACGACGCGCCGGCCCTGGCCGCCGCGGACGTCGGGGTCGCCTTGGGGTCGAGAGGGTCCACTGCGGCGGTGCAGGCGGCGGCCCTGCGCGGCCCGGCCCGACACCACGTCCCCGGTGACGCCGACCGGCTGCTGCACCGGTTCGCGCACGAGCACGAGGAGCTGCTCGCCGCGCGCAGTGCCGTCCGGCAGGCCGCCGACGCGTTGTCCGCAGGAGTGTGCCCGGAGGCCGACGCCGCCATCCGCCGCGCCCACCACCTGCTCGCCGAGCGGATCCTGCCGCACGAACGAGCGGAGGAGACCGAGCTGTACCCAGCGCTGGCCCGGATCCTCGGCGGTCCGGAGAGCACGGTCACGATGAGCCGCGGCCATACCGAGATCGAGCGCTTGAGCCGCAGGCTGGACCGGCACCTGCGCGAATCGCCCGACGGCATCGAACCGGACCAGGTGGACGACGTGCGAGCCACGCTCTACGGCTTGGACGCCGTGCTGACGCTGCACTTCGCCCAGGAAGACAAGTCCGCGCAGGGCGCGGTAGGTGGTGGACGGGTCGGCGTCGACCACCACGTGCGCGGTGCGGGTGAAGTCGGGCCGCGGCGAGAGCCGGTCGATCAGCAGCGGTCGCGGGAGGGTGGAAGTCACGGCGGATCACCTCGGGTGGAAGGTCGGTCTTCGCTATCGGGTCCGCAGGAGGTCGCGCACCCGTTGGAACTCCTCCGCGTCGATCTCGCCCCTGGCCAACCTCGTCTCCAGGATGCGCTGGGCGGAACCCGAGTCGTCCGGCGTGCGGCGCATCGCCAACACGGTGATCGCGACCGCCACGCCGAGCAGCAGCAGTCCGATCAGGACCATCATCACGCCGCCGTAGCCGACGCCGTACCCGTTGTACCAGTGCATGACCACTCCTTTCCTCGACACCAGTAGCTCACCCCGCACCCCTCGGTGAATGCGGTCGAAGGCCCTCGACGAGCAGGGCACCAGGTCCGTCGACTGGAGCACAAGGACCCTGTGGCCAGGGGTGCCGCCGGAGGACGCTGGGCGGTATGAAGAGGCACAAGACCTGGCTGGAGATGACCTCGGCCCAGCGGCGCGGCATCCTGGCGCTGAGCGCGGTGGAGGTCCTGCTCGCGGGGGCGGCGTGGGCGGACCTCGCCCGCCGTCCCGCCGAGGCCGTCCACGGTCGCAAGCGCTGGTGGGCCGTGGCGATCGCGGTGAACTTCGTCGGCCCACTGGCGTACTTCCGCTGGGGCCGCAAGGGGCACGCGGCCCGACCTCACCGGGCCAAGGAGCGGTGCAGGCGCCACGAGCCTGGTACGGCAGCCGTCGTTCGAGTTTCCAGCCGGAGTTCGCGGTTGTGTCGGAGGGCGCCGGGGGCTCGCTTCGGCGCGGAGTTGGTGCTGTCGTCGCCGTCCTGACCAGTACAACGGGTGGCTGAGGTCAAGGGCGGGTTCGATGTGGACGCGTTCACGGACGGATCTCGGTGACGGCCGGCTCGAAGCCCAGGTCGTCGACCGCGACCAGGTCATCGAAACTCCTGCGCAGTCCGCGGCAGGCGAGCACCGTCCGCGTTGCCATCGTCCTTCCCTTCCACCGGGACGATCACGACCGGGCAGTGGGCACGCCGCAGGCAGTGCGCGGCCACCGACCCGACGACCTCCAGTCCCGCCCTGCGGTAGCCGTGGCCACCCAGGACCAGGGTGTCGGCGTCCTTCGACAGCTCCACCAGCACCGGTCCGGGACCGCCGGTCGGCACGAGCTGCTCCACGCCTTCGGCCTCGGGACCGACTTCCGCCACCGCCTCGCGCAGGAAGCGCTCGTGCAGGCCGCAGAACGCGTCCGGTCCGAGCCCGAGAGGCGGCGTCCCACCTGTGGGCGGCACCGGGTGCACCTGGCACGCCGATACCGCGGTCACCCGTGCGCCGCGCTCCTCGGCGTGCCGCACCGCCCACGCGAGCGCCGCCCTGCTCGCCGGCGACCCGTCCACGCCGACCAAGATCCGCTTGACGCCGTCCATGGCTCGGTCTCCTCTCCTCTGCGAACTCGGGGGTGTCACCGCGACCAGGCGTAGCCCTGGAAGCGCAGTTCCGCGATCAGCGCGTCGAGACCGGCCATGTCGAGCACGGCACTCACGGCAGCGTCCCGGCGATGTGGCGGACAAGGTCGATGGCGCGGTTGGCGTAGCCCCACTCGTTGTCGTACCAGCCGAAGACCTTCACGATCGAGCCGGTGGCCTTCGTCAGACCCGCGTCGAACACGCACGACGCCTGCTCGCCGATGATGTCGCGGGACACGACCGGCGCGGTGGTGTAGCGGAGGATGCCCTTGAGCCTGCCGTCGGCGGCCTCGGCGAACGCCCGGTTGACCTCGTCCACCGTGGCCGGCTTGTCCAGCAGCACGGTGAGGTCGGTGAGCGAGCCGTCCTCGACCGGCACGCGCACCGCGAGACCGTCGAGCCTGCCCGCCAGTTCGGGGATGACAAGACCGACCGCCTTGGCCGCGCCGGTGGAGGTGGGGATCATGTTGACCGCCGCCGACCGCGCCCGCCGGAGGTCCTTGTGCGGACCGTCCAGCAGCGACTGGTCGTTGGTGTAGCTGTGGATCGTGGTCATCAGGCCTTCGCGGATGCCGAACGCGTCGTGCAGCACCATCGCCATCGGCGCGACGCAGTTCGTCGTGCACGACGCGTTGGACACCACGTGGTGCAGCTGCGGGTCGTAGGTGTCCTCGTTGACGCCCATCACGATGGTGGCGTCCACGTCCTTGCCCGGCGCGGTGATCAGCACCTTGCGGACACCGCGGGCGAGATGCGCGCCGGCGGTCTCGCGGGTGCGGAACCGGCCGGTGGCCTCGACCACGACGTCGGCGTTCCAGTCGAGGTTCGCCGGGTCGGCCTCCGAGCTGACGCGCACCCGGTAGCCGTCGACCACCAGCGCGTCCGCCTCGGCGCTCACCGCGTGCGCCCACGGCCCGTAGGTGGAGTCGAACGCCAACAGGTGCGCGAGCGCCTCCGGTGTGGTGAGGTCGTTCACCGCGACGATCTCGATGCCCGTGTCGCCGCGGTCGAACACCGCCCGCATGACGTCCCGCCCGATCCGCCCGAACCCGTTGATGCCAACCCGAACCGTCATTGCGTCCTCCTCCGGTTGTCCTTCGATGCTCGTCCCGTCCGGTCGGCGCGGGGGAGTGGCGAAGGTCCTCGCCTGCCGGTCCGTGGGGTCCCTGGTGGGGTCAGCAGATCCTGGGTAGCTGCTCGCCGACGAGGACGTCCACGATCCGTGACGAGCCGACCAGGGCCCGTGCCCCCGTCGATCACCCGGCCGTCCCGACGCCCTCCTGCAGGGCGTGCATGGCCGCCGGCGCGGACGCCGGTGCAACGAGCACCACCAGGCAGCCTTCGTCGGCCTCCACGATCCCCACGGTGGCCCAGGGCGCGTGCGCGAGCACGCCCGAGCTGGGTGCGGGCACCTCCGCGACCGGAACCTCACCCTCGCGAAGGTGGTGGTCTCGCAGAGGTGGGCGAGGACGCGCACCCGGCCGGAGTCCGGGCCGGGTGTCGCGCCCAAGCCGGCGACGGTCGGAGCGGTGAGGGGGAAGCTGCTCCGCGTCGCCTGGCAGAGTGGTGATCGGTCCGAATCGGACGAGCCGGGTGCGGCTGTCCGCGATCGCCCACTCGACGTCCTGTGGTGTGGTGCCCGGGGTCGTGGTCGCCGATGGTGTCGGTGAAGTGCTGTCGTGCCCGTGAACGACCTACCGGCGGTGTCCTCGGTCGTGGCGGACGACCGGGTGGCCACGGGTATGTCGTCACCCCGGCCTGGTGAACCGCTCATCTCGGCTCCCACTGGTCGATGAGCTCGGTGACGGGCCGCCGGGGGGTCGGCGGCAGCGGGTCGGCGTTGAACGCGGCCCAGCCGACGCGCAGGAGGATCTGCGGGCATGATGTGCCGTCCAGGACATCGGTGCGCACCCGGTCCCTGGTCTCGGCGACCTCCAGCGGCTGGCTCAGCGGGCACGTCGTCAGGCCTGCCGCGGTGGCTTCCAGCAGGACCGCGCTCATCGCCTCGCCGGCGCGCAACAGCGACAGCCGGTCGTCCGAGGACGTGGCGAGCACCAGCAGCGACCCGCCGTCGTCGTCCCACTCGTCCATCCGCTTGTCGATCAGTTCACCGCCGGGGAACTCGCGCAGCCGCACGTCACCGTGCTGCGGCGCGCCGGACGGCGCGTTGGCCGCGGGTACACCGTCGACGTTCGCGTGGCCGCCGCTCCACCGGCGGGTCTCGGACCGGTAGGCGGGGTCCGCGTCCTGGACGGCCGCGGCCTCGCCGATCGCGGTGGCCAGTTCGAAGCGGTCACGGGTGCCGACCACCTCGTGGGCGATGGCGTCTTCCTCGGCGGCCCGCTTCGCCAGCAGGTCCAGCACCGGGCGGGGCACTTCCCAGGACGAGAAACGGCGGCGGTCGGTGCGGCGGCGGGGGATCGCGGCGGCCATCGCCAGGTCGGCGTCCGTGGGTTCCCGTCGCGCGAACTCGACCGCCGCGAGGTGGTCGGGGTCGGCCGGGTTGGGCAACCGGTGGACGATCGCGCGCCACCCGAGCGCGGCCAGCGCGACGCGCAGGTGGTGCAGCGCGGCGCCGCAGCTGAGCAACAGGTCCGCGCCGCGCGGGTCGGTGGCGGGCAACTGACGGGACGGATCCGTGTACAGGTGCACGCTCCGGTCGCCCAAGCGCCACCGCCACGGTTGCGTGTTGTGCACCGAAGGCGCGCGGCAGGCCAGGGCCACCGCCGCTGCGATCGTTTCCTCGTCCGGCCGGCTGCGGTCCATCCGACTCACCTCCACGCTGTTCGTTCTGCGGTTCGCTTCCGACCGTGGCATCCGCGGTGGGTGCTCTCGCAGGGGCGGAAGTCCCGATCCACCAGGGACCGACGTGCCGCGTCCGCGCCGGAGGACCAAAGGCACCGGCCGGAAGGGCCGATGCGCCCTGCCGACGGCCGGTGGGTGAGCGGACCGTTGCGGGGTATGAACGCCGCAGATGTGATGACCCGGCCCGTCTACTCGGTCGAACCGTCGACCACCGTGCGCGCCGCGAGCGCCGTCCTGGTCGACCACGGCTTCTCCGCGCTCCCCGTGGTGGGGCAGGGAGGACTGCTGGTCGGCATCGTGTCCGGCTCGGACCTGTTGCTGGCCAACCTCGAACGGGGCGTCGCGACCACCGTCGGGCAGGTGATGACGACCGAGGTGACCAGCGCGCCGCTCACCGCCACACCGAGCGAGCTGGCGAGCGCGATGCTGGGCAACCGGCTGCGCTGCCTGCCCGTGGCGGACGCCAGGGGAGCGGTGGTCGGCGTGGTGAGCCGCGGCGACCTGTTGCGCGTGCTCACCCCGGACGACGACGTCCTCGCCGCCCGCGTCGACCGGCTCCTCACCGCCTACAGCCGCACCCGCCGCTGGGACGTCGAGGTGACCGGCGGCCGGATCGTGGTGACCGGGCAGTTCGACGACGAGGCCGAGCGCCGCGTCGTGACCGCCCTGGTGCGCACGGTTCCCGGCGTGGCCGGCATCGAGCTGCGTCCGGTTCCCGCGTCCACCGGTATCGCCTGACCGCATCGGGCACCAGAGCAGCAAGGCCCCGTGCCACTCGGGAACGGCTGCATGCGAGCGAGTGCCGACGCCTCTGCACCGTCTTCTGGTGCGGCTAGACGCTGAGATCGGAGTAGTTCACAGGGAGGACGGGCAGAGGGGAAGCACGCGATGCCGTGGTTACGTCGATCCATCGGCGCTTTGTTGTTGACGGTCCTCGTCTGCGCGGGAGCGTCGGCGGGACCGGCGTTCGGCGACATCCCGGCGGCGGCCGGGCCCAGCGCGACCGCACCGCCCGAAACGGAGCCGACCACCACCGCGCCGGTCGAGACCTCGACGACGGCCCCGAGCGGACCCAAAACGACGACCGGACCCGAGCGCGCCGGCGGCCCGGTGACCACGGAGCCCTCACCGGCGTTCGTGGACCTGACCCTCACGGTCGCCTTCGACAAACCGGAGTTCGTCGCGGACGAGCCGGTCACCGCACGGGCCAGGGTGACCAACGTCGGCACCGCGCCGGCGAACCGCGTGACCATCGACTCGCCCGGGAACGTGGAGGACGAGCGCTACTGGGAGGAGATCGGGTACTACGGCGTGCGGGTCGAACCCGGGCAGACCGTGGAAGCCACGTTCGTCGGACGGGTGACGACCACGGAGTACCCGGCGTCGATGGTCGTGACGATCAGGTCGCTCGACGAACCGGACGTGAACCCGGCGGACAACGTCGTCGCGATCAGCGCCCCGGTCACCGTTGTCCGCGGCACCTTCGCGGGAACCGTCTACGCCGACCGCAACGGCGACGCGACCATGGACGCGGGTGAAGCCCTCGCCGACCTCCGGCTGGAGGTCGGCGGCCGGCCGGCCGGCTCCTACACAACGAAAACGGACTCGGCGGGCCGCTTCCTGTTCCGCGACCTACCGCGCGGGAACCGGGCCTTCGACGTGCAGATCCCGATCGTGAACGTCATGGCGGAGGAGGGCTATCTGAGGGTTGGGTGCTCGATCGGCGTGCACCAGGGCGTCGCCACCACCGAGGTAGCCGCGCGGATCATCGGTGTCGTGGCGCCGAAGGTCGTCGGCTGGGTGGCGGTGGAGCGCTCGGTGTCGTGGCCCAGCACGCTGGGAGGTCCGTATCCCGGCGCACCGGTGCCCAACCTCAAGATCTACCTGAAGGAGTGGCACACCGGTGCTGTCCTGGCCCGCGCCATCACGAATGCTCGCGGCGGCTTCGAGTTCCACGACGTCCCTGTCGGCTACTACGACGCAGGCGTCGTCGGTCCGTGGGCGATCATCTTCGGCAAGTACCTGACCGTTCGCCTCGGAGATCGGTTGGAGAGCGCGGTGACGGTCGCATTGCTGGGGCTGCCCGTCGCAGCGGCGTTCGGGTCCGAGGTCTACGTGCAACAGGCAGCGCTGTCCTCGGAGCAGTCGCGCACGCGCCACCAAGTCGACGCCGTGCTGCTGGAGGGCACACCCGGCTCCGCCGGAGGAGCGGCGCACAACATGTCGGTGACGAAGTTCGACGTGCCCGCGACGTGGACGCTGCCCGACGGGACGGCCCGGCGGGGCGAGGTTCAAGTCACCAGTGATGTGCTCGCCGGCAGCGGGGTCCGGATCTGGGTCGACGACAGGGGTGCGCGGTGGCCGCGCCGCTGACCGCCGAGGGCGCGGTGGTCACAGCAGTGGCGGTCGCGACGGGTTCGTGACTCGCTCTGGGCGGCGCGCTGGTGGTGTTCTGCGTGGCGGTCCGATGCGTCCACACCCGCCTCCGCCGGCACCGGTGGGAGCTGGAGTGGGCGGCGGTCGAACCCGGTTGGCGGAAGCTCGCGTGACAACGCATCCCGGTCGCTGTGCCGGAGGTCCGGTGGTGAAGGCACAACCCGGCGACCGGACGGTTCACCGTCGGCCGTCCTGGGCGGCGGCCAGGCTCGCGCGGCAGCAGCGCACGATCTGGCGGGTTGCGGGGCTGTCGGGGGTCCGCCGGCAGCGCAGGCAGTGGACGGTGACCGCTCCGGTGAGCTCGTCGACGCTGACGGAGGCGGGGCACTCGCAGTTCCTGCACCAGCGGTGACCGGTCACGGAGATGACGTGTGCCGGGGAGTGCACGCACTGGTGCAGCCAGCGGCGGTGGACGCGGCAGCTGATGCGTTCGAGCGGGTTGAACCCGGTTTCCTCGGCGTCGTCCTCGGCGGCGAGCACAGCGGCGAGCCTCGGGTCCCGGATACCGGTGTAGGTGTCGCGTCGAGTGGTCTGCAGCAGCGTGGTCATCGTCGTCTCCGAAGGTCTTGGTCCAGATGTCGAGCGTCCGCCCGGCACCACACCTCCGGACACGGCACGAGGGCACCACCTCAGGAGGGCCTCGGGCAGCGCGTTCGCGCGGATGGGCACCGACACCGCGAGGACCAAGGTCCCTGACGAACGAGCGCCTGTGACGACGGTCGAGAGGCGTCCTGTCGGCGGACTGATCCCCGAGGTGCGCGGTCCGTTCGAGGGCGCGTGGCCCTTCGGCCCGCGTCACTCGGTCCAGGTCGAGGACTTCCTCGAGGAAGGCGCCTCCGTGCTGCGCGCGGAGCCGCCGGGCCTCGACGCGGAGTCCGACATCGAGGTCGGCACCGCGGGCGACCGGCTCACCATCACCGCGAAGCGGGAACGGGAGGTGCGCGGACAGCACCGGTCCGAGTTCTACGACGGCTCCTTCAGCCGCACGGTCGCACTGCCCGGTCACCGGGCCGCGAGTGCGCGCAAGACCCCGGTCGGGACACCGGAGGAGCAGGTCTCCACACCGGGTCGCGAGGACCGGACGGGCGCCGCGCCGCACAGGCGGGAGGCACCGGTCCGGCGCCGTCGCGCGTCACTCCTGCGGCACCCGGATGACGTCGCCCGGGTTGATGACGTCCGGGTCGGTGATGGTCTGCGGGTTCGCCGCCACGAGGCGGTGGTGGAGGTTGCCCGCGCCGTAGTAGCGGGTGGACAGCGCCCACAGCGTCTCGCCCGCCACGACCACGTGCTCCAGGTAGGTCCGGTAGCCGGGGACGATCTTCGGACCGAGCACGACGGGCACGACCACCTTGTCCAGTTCCTCGCCGTCCTTCGGTGAGATGTGGAAGACCTCGACGAACAGCCGGGAGAGCGTGAAGCTCGCGCCCGACACGTCGACGCTGAGCTGGAACTGGCTGTGCCCGCCGACACCGTCACCGGCCATGAAGAAGCCGGTCACCTCGTCGTGGCCCTCGTGGACCCGGTAGTTGAAGCCGGCCTCGAACGCCCCACCGGCCGTTCCGCCGATCAGGATGTCGTTGCCCACCAAGTCGTACGCCTTCGGCTGCTGCACGTCGATGGACATGTCCGCGCCTCCCGTGGTCGGTGTCGGCAGCGTATGCCGGAGATCTGCGGATGTCCCCCGACCACCGGCACGTCACCCGTTCGGGGACACCTGCGCGTGCGGCGCCGTCGTTGGGCCCTGGTCGCCGAGGACCATCGACCGCTGGCGAGAGGGCAACGGCTGCCTAACGTCGAAGTCACCTGCGACGAGGGAGGTGCGCCGTGCGGGCACGAGACATCATGACCAGCCCGGTCATCGCCGTGACACCGGACGTGCCGATCCGCGTGGCGGCGACGCTGATGGTCTCGCACGGCTTCGCGGCGCTGCCCGTGGTCGACGGTGGCCGGCGACTCGTCGGTATCGTCACCGAGGCCGACCTGCTGCGCGGCCGCTACACCGACGGAGAGCCCGGCGACGCGCCGGTGAGTGACGTGCTGACCACCCCGGTGCGCGGGGTGGACCCCACCGCACCGGCCGGCCTGCTCGCCAGGGTGATGGTCGACGACGGGATCCGCTGCGTCCCCATCCTGGACGGTCTGCGGCTGGTCGGTGTGGTGACCAGGCACGACCTGGTGCGGGCGTTGGCCCGCACCGACGCCTCCGTCGAGCGTGAGGTGCGGGAACGCCTGGACGCCTACGACCCGAACGGTCGGTGGTCGGTGACCGTGCGCGACGGTCATGCCGACATCGGGACGACATTCCCCGACGAGAGGTCCTGGAGGGTCGTCGTCGCCTTGGCCGAGGCGGTGCCCGGGGTCCTGAGCGCGTACGTGCACGAGACGACAGCCGCAGACACGGAGCGTTGAGCAGGCGCCGGAACAGCGGGCCGCGGCGGCTCAGGAGTCCACAGAGGGCGCGATCACGACCGGGCACCCCGAGTACCGCACGCGGTCGGTCGACACGGGCTGCCCGCTCGTGGAACGCGCGGAGCCGGCTCTCCTTCGCGGGGTGGCCATGATCACCTCCGCGGTGTCGCCGGTCCGCGCCGACTGGGTCAACGCCCGGCGCACTGCGTTGCGGCTCGCAGCCGATCCGTTCACATCGACCGGGGCGAGAGCCCGAAGTGAGTGAGATTCGGCTTGCCCGCACCCTCGACTGCGCGTCGTCCACCGACGTCCGCGGCGGCGTTCGCAGGGGTCGGAGGTCCCGACCCATCAGGGACCCCCACGGCGACCAACGACTCTGTGGACCGACCTCGTACCGGACGAGCCTGAGAGGCACCGGAGCGGACGAGGAGGGCGGGACATGGACACGCGGTCGAGCCCAGGAGGACCGGCACGCCGGGCCTTCGCCGGGCGCAACCCGCTCGACGACCGGATCGAGGGGGCCGTCGCGGTCGCCTCGGTCGCGGTGACGGGCTCGTGGATCGCGCTCGGCGGCGCGGTGGCGCTCGGGTACGTGCTGGTCCGCTCGGCGCACACCCGGCTCCGGAGCCTGTGGAAGACCGAGTGGGCCGCTGTCGGGCCCGATTGGAGGACGTTGGCATGACCACCTATCCCGTTCGCGTGCACGGCCGGTTCGACCCAGCCCTCAACCGCTGGTTGTGGCTGGTCAAGTGGCTGCTCGTGATCCCGCACTACCTGGTGCTGACCTTCCTCTGGATGGCGTTCGCGGTGGTGGGGCTGGTCGCGTTCATCGCGATCCTGGTGACCGGCCGCTACCCGCGCCCGCTGTTCGACTTCGCGCTCGGAGTGCTGCGCTGGACGTGGCGGGTCGCCTACTACTCGTTCGGCGCGCTGGCGACCGACCGGTACCCGCCGTTCAGCCTCGCTGAGGAGCCGGACTACCCGGCGACGCTCGACATCGCCTACCCCGAGCAGCTCTCGCGCGGCCTGGTGCTGGTCAAGTGGCTGCTGGCCATCCCGCACCTGGTCATCGTGGGAATCTTCCTCGGCGGTGGCGGCTACCTGGCCTTCCGGGCGGGGGAGTGGGCGTACAGCCCGGCCGGCGGCCTGGTCGGGCTGCTCGTGCTGATCGCCGGTGTGGTGCTGCTGTTCACCGGCCGCTACCCGCGCGGCGTGTTCGACTTCGTCCTGGGCATGGACCGCTGGGCACTGCGCGTCGCGGCCTACGTCGGCTTGATGACCGACGCCTACCCGCCGTTCCGATTCGACACCGGTGGCGACGAACCCGGCGCCGCCACCCTGGACGTGCCGCCGCCCGCACCGTCGGGCGGCACCGCGGGCCGTGTCGTCCCGGCGGTGATCGGCGTCCTGCTGCTCCTGACGGGCACCGGGCTCTCGGCGGCCGGGGCGCTCGGGCTGTGGGCCGACCAGACCCAGCGCGACGCGACCGGCGCGGTCACCGCACCCGCGCAGAGCCTGCGCAGCACCGGCTACGCGGTGGAGCTCGGCACCGCCGAGATGCACTGGACCGAAGCGGGCTGGACGGTCGGCGAGGACTGGCTCGGCGCGATCGGCCTGCGGGTCGACCCCGACGCGTTCGTCGGCATTGGACCTGCCTCCGACGTCGCCCGCTACCTGGCCGGGGTCGACCGCGACCGCGTGAGCGGCTTCGGCGACCAAGCGCTCTACCGGCACAGCACGGGCACCGCGCCCGCCACCTTGCCGCACGCCCAGCCGTTCTGGGTGTCGTCGGGCTACGGCTCGCTCACCTGGACCGCGCAGCCCGGCACCTGGACCGCGGTGGTGATGAACGCCGACGGCTCGCGCGCGGTCGACACGACCCTCGTGGCCACCGCGACCCTGCCCGCGCTCGCACCGGCGGCGTGGACGGCGCTCGGCGTCGGCGTGCTGCTGCTGTTCCTCGGTGGTGGTCTGGTGCTCTTCGCCGCGACCCGACCGACCCGACCCACCGCGACCGTGCGGACCACCCTCGAAGGAGAGACCCATGCGTGAACCCGAGGTTGCCTCGCTGATGACCCGCGAGGTGGTGAAGGTCGACGTCGGCACCCCGTTCAAGGACGTCGCCGCGATCCTGACCGACGGCGCGTTCAGCGCCGTGCCGGTGGTGGACACCGATGGCCGGCCGATCGGCGTGGTGTCGGAGGCCGATCTGCTGCCCAAGGAGGAGTACCGGGGCGGCACCGAACCCGGCCCGTCCATGTTCGCCCGCCGCGACATCAAGCAGCGCTGGCGGCAGGTGAGCGGCACCACCGCGGGCGACGTGATGACCACCCCGGTCGTCACCATCGGACCGGACGCGCCCGCGAGCGCCGCCGCGCACGAACTGGCGGTGGGAGGTGTGCGCCGGCTGTTCGTCGTGGACGCCGACGGCAGGCTGCTCGGTGTCCTGTCGCGTCGGGATCTGCTGAAGGTGTTCCTGCGCAGCGACGAGGACTTGCGCCGCACTGTCGTGCACGAGGTCCTGCAGCGGACGCTGTGGGTGGAACCCACCGCGGTCGAGGTCGAGGTGGTCGACGGCGTGGTCACGCTGCGCGGCACCATCGAGCGCCGCAGCGAAGCCGACATCGCGTACCGCCTCACCCTGGCCATGCCCGGTGTGGTCGACGTCCACAACCACCTGTCCTACGGCTGGGACGACACCGACACCAGCCACCGGATCGGGTGACGACGGTGCTGGACGCGGCGGAGCGCACCACGGGCGGCCTGACCTCGGTCGAGGCCGCCCGGAGGCTGCGCGAGAACGGCCCGAACGTGCTTCCCGCCGGTGGCGGGGCGCACCCGGTCGTGCTGCTGCTCAAGCAGTTCGCGCACTTCTTCGCGATCCTGCTGTGGGTGGCAGCCGCACTGGCCTACGTCGCGGGTATGCCGGCGCTGTCGGTCGCGATCGCACTGGTCGTCGTGCTGAACGGCGGGTTCGCGTTCGCCCAGGAGTACCGGGCGGACCGCGCGGCGCAACGCCTGCGAGACCTGATGCCCACCCGCGCCACCGTCCGCCGCGACGGCAAGCCCCTGGTCGTGGACGCGGCCGAGCTGGTCGTCGGCGACGAGGTCCTGCTCCAGGGCGGCGACCGCGTCTGCGCCGACGCCCGGGTGGCGCAGGTCGCCGCGCTGGCCGTGGACGAGTCCATGCTCAGCGGTGAGAGCGTGCCCGTGCACCCCGCCGCTGACGACGCCGTGCGGGCCGGCACCTACGTCACGGAGGGCGAGGCGGCCGTCGTCGTGACGGCCACCGGCTCCCGCACCCAGCTCGCAGGCATCGCCTCGCTCACCCGCCACGCGGTCAGGCCGACGAGTCCGCTCGCCCTGCGGTTGCACCGCGTGGTGACCGTGGTCGGCCTCATCGCGGTCGCCGTGGGCGTGGCGTTCTACGGGGTCGCGATGCTGTTGGGCCTCGACCCGACGCAGGGCTTCCTGTTCGCGGTCGGCGTCACCGTCGCGCTGGTCCCGGAAGGCCTGCTGCCGACCGTGACGCTGTCGCTGGCGCGGGCCGCCCAGACCATGGCGCACCGCAACGCGCTCGTGCGGCGGCTGGACGCGGTGGAGACGCTGGGCGCGACCACGTTCATCTGCACCGACAAGACCGGGACGCTGACCCGCAACGAGATGTCCGCGGTGCAGGTGTGGACGCCGAACGGTGAGGTCTCGGTCCAAGGACAGGGTTACGCCCCGACCGCCCGAGTGACCGGTGAACCCGACGCCCTCGCCGCCGTGCGGACGCTCGCGATCAGCGCCGTCCGCTGCTCGCCCACCGCGCACGTCGACCACCGGGACGACCGGTGGCTGCCGGTCGGCGACCCGATGGAGGTCGCGCTCCACGTCCTGGCCGCGCGCGTCGTCGCGGACACCGCGACCCCGGCGGCGACCCGCTTCCCGTTCGACCCGCGCCGCCGTCGCTCGTCCGTCGTGGACGGTGACGGCGTGCACGTGACCGGCGCCCCCGACGCCGTGCTGCCGCTGTGCGCGCCGGCACCGGGAGCGCACGAGGCGATCGACGCACTCGGCGCGCAAGGGCTCCGCGTGCTCGCGGTGGCCCGGCGACCCGGCACCGCCACCGGCTGGCAGGACGCCGAACGCGACCTCGTCCTGCTCGGCCTGGTCGCGCTGCAGGACCCGCCGCGCGACGACGTCACCGACTCGATCGCCCTGTGCCGCAAGGCGGGCATCAAGCTCGCCATGGTCACCGGTGACCACCCGGCCACCGCCCGCGCCATCGCCGACCAGGTCGGCTTGCTCGGACCCGACCGGCTGGTGGTCGAGGGCAAGGACCTGCCCGCCGACGACGCGACGTTGGGTGAGCTGCTGGACCACGACGGTGTCGTCGTCGCCCGCGTCACGCCCGAGGACAAGCTCCGCATCGCCCACGCACTGCAACACCGCGGCCACGTCGTCGCCATGACCGGAGACGGCGTCAACGACGGACCGGCCCTGCGCGCGGCCGACATCGGCGTGGCCATGGGTGCTTCCGGCACCGACGTGGCCCGCGAAGCGGCTGACCTCGTCCTGCTCGACGACCACTTCGGCACCATCGTCGGCGCCGTCGAGCTGGGCCGGGCGACGTTCGCCAACATCCGCCGGTTCCTGACCTACCACCTGACCGACAACGTCGCCGAACTGACGCCGTTCGTGTTCTGGGCGCTCTCGGGTGGCTCGTACCCGCTCGCGTTGAGCGTCCTCCAAGTCCTCGCGCTCGACATCGGCACGGACCTGCTGCCCGCGCTCGCGCTGGGCGCGGAGAACCCGAACCCGCGCACCATGATCGGCCCCGCACGGGCCGGATCGCTGATCGACCGCTCGGTGCTGGTCCGCGCCTTCGGCGTGCTGGGACCGGCCGAGGCGTTGGCGGCGATGGCGGCGTTCACGCTCGTGCTGCTCGCGGGCGGCTGGGACCTGGGCGACCCGGTGCTGCTGGCCACCGCGTCGGGCACCGCGTTCACCGCGATCGTGCTGGGACAATTGGCGAACGCGTTCGCGTGCCGCAGCGCCACCACACCGGTGAAGACCCTGCTGGGCAACCGCCTGCTGATCGGCGCGGTGATCTTCGAGCTGGCTGTGCTGGCTGTGTTCCTGTTCGTGCCGCCGTTGCCCGACCTGCTGGGCGGCAGCGCGCCGACCCCGCTGGGCTGGGTGCTCGCGGCGATGACCATCCCGGCCGTCCTGCTGGTGGATGCCGGGCACAAGTGGATGAGGAGGCGTCTCGCATGAGCAAGCCCGTGGTGGTCGGCGTCGATGGTTCGGGACCCGCGTTCGACGCGGTGCGGTGGGCGACCCAGGAGGCGCGGACCCGCGACCTGCCGCTGCGGCTGGTGCACGCCGAGCTGCGCCTCCCCGGCGACGTGCCCGACGCCGACGGACGCACCAGTAAGGCGCTGCACGAGCAGGCGTGGCAGTGGTTGCACGAGGCTGCGGACGTCGCCCGTGACGTCGACCCCGAGGTGCGGCTCGAAGTGCACGTGGAAGTCGCCGACCCGGCGCCGTTGCTGGTGGCCGAGTCGGTCGACGCGGAACTGGTCGTGCTGGCCTCGCGAGGGCTGGGCGGGTTCACCTCGATGCTGCTCGGGTCCACGGCCATCGCCGTGACCAGCCGCGGCGGCTGCCCGGTGGTCGTCGTCCGCGGAGACCGGCGGTCCGGTCCGGTCGTGTGCGGGGTGGAAGGCGACAGCCCGGCCGTGCTCGCTCAGGCGTTCGACCAGGCGTCGGCACGCCGTGCGGCTCTCGTCCTGGTGCACGCCTGGCACGCCCCGCCCGAGCCACTGGCCGACATGGTGGGGATCGACCTGGCCGAGTACGACGCCGAGCAGGGCGGGGACCTCGCCGCGCTGGTGACGCCATGGCGGGAGAAGTACCCCGACGTCCCGCTGGAGCTGGTCGTCGCCCGCGGCAACCCGGCACGAGCGCTGATCGACCGTGCCCGGGACGCCGCGTTGCTGGTCGTGGGCTGCCGGGGTCGCGGCGCGCTCACCGGCCTGCTGCTGGGCTCCACCAGCCACGCCCTGCTGCACCACGCGCCGTGCCCGGTGCTGGTGGTACGCGCGACCGTGCAGGACGTGTGATGCCGTTCTCGGTGCGCACCGAGGCAAGCGGCCTGCTCGACGACCTCCTCTTCCACCTCGAACCGCGAGACCACGACGTGCTCTCCGGGATCGTGCGACCGACCAGGAGTCGATGACGACTCGGTCCTGCTCGACCGCAGCTGGTACAACCGCGCCGGCGTCGAACGGGTCATGGGGTTCTGCACGCCCGAGGAACACCGCAGGTTCCTGCAGCAGTGCCGGTGTTCGAGCGGATGCTCGTCGACGACCGGATCCTGCTGCGTGGGAGGACTGCTCCCGCGTCAAGGACGAGATGTTCGTCCACACCGACACCGCCGAGTGCCCCTGGTACGTGGTGGAGAGCGACGACAAGCGGCGCGCCCGCGTCAACATGATCGCCCATCTGCTGTCCACCCTGCCGTACTACGAGGTGGAGCCGCCCGCCTTCCAGCTGCCGGCGCGTCCCGCGTCCACTGGCTACCACGCACCGACCTGTGCAGACCTACGTCCCCAACCACGCGGCATCGCTGCGCTGAGCACCAAGTCCTGCACCGGCGCGGCCGATCGTCCCGTCCGATCGACCTCCTTCGAACCTGCCAGTGCTCCCGCCGAACGCGGAACCTGGACAGCAGAGAGGAGATGAGTGATGTGGATTACACATCGAGGCACAAGGCGATGTTGAAGGCGATCGCGGAAGGCAGGGGACAACTGGTGGGAGGTCGCCGGCCGAACCTGGCGGTCGACGGGCTGTGGTGCGACTTCACCGCCACCAACGACCTCGTGCTCGGTGGCCTCGTCCGGTCGGCGGGCTCGACGGCGGTGCTCACCACCACGGGCGCGGCCGTCCTCGACCTGCTGGCGAGGTAGGACCAAATACCCCGCGTGACCGGGCCGACCGCCGCTGTGGGCCGTTCGCGAAGACGCGGGACCGTGGTGTCCTGCGACAGACGAGCCAGGAGTCGTGATGGGCAAGCGCTCCGCCGAGCCGACCTCGCTGACGTTCCTCGGCGCGACCGGCACCGTGACCGGCAGCAAGTTCCTGTTCGACACCGGGTCGTCCCGCGTGCTGGTCGACTGCGGCCTGTTCCAGGGCCTCGCGCCGCTGCGCCGGCGCAACTGGCAGCCGCCCCGACTCGACCTCGACCGCCTCGACGCGGTCGCGTCCTGACGCACGCCCACCTCGACCACTGCGGCTACCTGCCGGTCCTCGTGCGCAACGGCTGGCGCGGACCCGTCTACACCACGGAGGGCACCGCCGACCTCGCCGCGATCGTGCTCGCCGACAGCGCCCACCTCATGGCCGAGGACGCCCGGCAGGCCAACGAGGGCGGCTGGACCAGGCACAACCCGGCGTTGCCGCTCTACGACACCGACGACGCCGCTGCGGCCGTCCGGCTGTTCCAGACGATGGACTTCGACGTGCCCTGGCGCATCGCCCGCGGCGTCGACCTGGAGTTCGGCCGCGGCGGGCACATCCTCGGCTCGGCGTGGGCGCACCTCGGCTTAGGGGACCGCACCGCTGTCGTCAGCGGCGACCTCGGCAGGCAGCACCACCGCGTGCTGCGACCGCCCCAGCCACGTCCCGAGTGCGGCGCGATCCCCGACCTGCCCGTGTTCGTGGACAGCCCGATGGCGCTCGCCTCGCTGCGCGTCTACCGCCAAGCCGTCGCCGAGGCCTGGCCGGAGGTCCGACCCGAGCTGCTGCACACCCACGAAGACCCGTTCGACCCCGGCCGGCTGGCCGAGCTGCACACCGCCACGCAATCCATGACCGTCAACAACCCCGAGCAGGCCTCGATCATCATCTCCGCGTCCGGCATGGCCACCGGCGGACGCGTGCTGCACCACCTCGAGCAGATGCTGCCGGACCCCCGCCACACCGTCCTCGTCGTGGGCTACGCCGCCGCCGACGCCGACGAACTGCTCGCCTGGGCCACCGGCGGACCCGA
The DNA here is from genome assembly GCF_003014735.1 of Saccharothrix carnea. Lineage (GTDB taxonomy): Bacteria > Actinomycetota > Actinomycetes > Mycobacteriales > Pseudonocardiaceae > Actinosynnema > Actinosynnema carneum. The sequence goes on from NZ_PYAX01000002.1 coordinate 399,449, forward strand.
ACCCGGCAGCACCTACCTCGTGCACGGCGAACCCGAGGCGTCGGCAGCCCTGACTGACCGACTGTCCACCGAGCACGGCTGGAACGCGGTCGTGCCCCGTGACGGCGAGCGGGTCCTGATCTGATCACGCCGTGGCACGGCGCGGAGCGGCAAGCCGCTCCCAGGACCGGGAACCGGAACGCACGGACCTGCCCTGCCGGCACGTCAGCGCTTGGACGGCGAGGCGACCAGGGACGTTGGGCGCGTTGATCGTGGACCTTCGGCAGCGGCGTGGCAGTTGCGGCCGGTGCATCGTGGGAGGACGGGATGGAACCGGACGGAGCGCCGTCCTACCTGTTCCGACTCGGCACGGCGGCAACCCGGTGCGGCGCAGTGCCGAGGGACCACAACGGCGGACGAGGCACGTGACTGTCCACGAGCGACTGAACGAGGAGTGACGACGATGCCCAAGTACGTGTACGACTTCGCCGAGGGCAATCGGTTCATGGCGGACCTGCTCGGCGGCAAGGGCGCCAACCTCGCCGAGATGACCGTGATGGGGTTGCCCGTGCCGCCCGGGTTCACGATCACCACCGAAGCGTGCCGCGCCTACCTGACCACCGGCGCCGTGCCGGACGGACTCGCAGTGGAGGTGGGCGGGCACCTGCACGCGTTGGAGCGGGCGATGGGCCGCAAGCTCGGGCAGGTCGACGAGCCGTTGCTGGTCGCGGTCCGCTCCGGCGCGCGGTTCTCGATGCCCGGGATGATGGACACGGTCCTGGACATCGGGTTGACCGACGACTCGGTGGCCGGGCTCGCCGCGTGGTCGGGGGACGAGCGGCTCGCGTGGGACTCCTACCGCCGGCTGGTGCAGATGTTCGGCACGACGGTGCTCGGTGTCGACGCAGAGCACTTCGCTGCCGCCCTGCGGGAGGCCAAGCGGGCCAAGGGCGTCGCCGGCGATCTCGGCCTGGACGCAGCCGACCTGCGTGCGCTGACCGCGACGTTCAAGGACATCGTCCGCGAGCGGGCGGGCCGGGAGTTCCCGCAGGACCCGCGTGAGCAGTTGGACATGGCGATCGCATCGGTGTTCGCGTCGTGGCGCACCGATCGTGCCCGGACCTACCGGCACGCCGAGCACATCCCGGAAGACCTGGGCACGGCGGTCAACGTGTGTGCCATGGTGTTCGGCAACCTGGGCGAGGACTCGGGCACAGGCGTCGCGTTCACGCGCGACCCGGCCACGGGCGCACCCGGCGTCTACGGCGACTACCTCCCCAACGCCCAGGGCGAGGACGTCGTCGCCGGCATCCGCAACACGTTGCCGCTGCACCGCCTCGTCGACCTGCAACCCCGGGCCCACGAGCAGCTGATGGAGATCATGGCGGCTCTGGAGGGGCACTACCGCGACCTGTGCGACATCGAGTTCACCATCGAACGCGGCAAGCTGTGGATGCTGCAGACCCGCGTCGGCAAGCGCACTGCCGCCGCCGCGTTCCGCATCGCCGACGCGCTGCGCGAGGAAGGCGTGATCGACGCCGACGAGGCGCTGCGGCGGGTGACCGGCGCGCAACTGGCCCAACTGATGTTCCCGCGCTTCGGCGACACCGACCGGGCACCGCTGGCCACCGGTGTCGCCGCCTCGCCCGGCGCGGCGGTCGGCGAGGTGGTGTTCGACTCCGCGACGGCGGTCCGCCGGGCAGAGGAGGGCGGCGCGGTGGTCCTGGTGCGCCGCGAGACCAACCCCGACGACCTCGACGGGATGATCCACGCCCAAGCGGTGCTCACCAGCCGAGGCGGCAAGACCTCGCACGCCGCCGTCGTCGCCCGCGGTCTCGGCCGGACCTGCGTGTGCGGGGCGGAATCGCTCACCATCGACGCCGAGGCCCGCCGCTTCACCACCGCCGACGGCACGGTGGTCACCGAAGGCGACGTGATCTCGGTCGACGGCACGGCCGGCACGGTCTACCTCGGCGAACTGCCCGTGGCTCCATCGCCGGTCGCCGACTACTTCGAGGGCCGCCGCCCTGCCGAGGGCGACGACCTGCTGCGGGCGGTGAACCGGATCATCACCCACGCCGACCGCCGGCACAGGCTGGAGGTGCGGGCCAACGCCGACACACCCGAAGACGCGCGCCGCGCCCGCCGCCTCGGCGCCACCGGCATCGGGCTGTGCCGCACCGAGCACATGTTCCTCGGTGACCGCCGCGTGCTCGTCGAACGGCTGATCCTGGCCGGCGACGAGAACGCCCGTGCCGAGGCGCTCGCCGCGTTGCTGCCGTTGCAGCGCGAGGACTTCACCCGCATCTTCGAGGAGATGGACGGCCTGCCGGTCACCATCAGGTTGCTCGACCCGCCGCTGCACGAGTTCCTGCCCGACCGCGTCGAGCTCACCGCACGGGTCGCGGTCGCGAAGGCGCTCGGCCGGACCGACGCACCGGAGGACTTGCTGCGCGCGGTCGACCGGCTGCACGAGCAGAACCCGATGCTCGGCACGCGCGGCGTGCGGCTCGGGCTGCTCATACCGGAGCTGTACGACCTCCAGGTTCGCGCGATCACCGAAGCCGCGACGGCGCGGATCCTGGCGGGCGGGCATCCGCACGTGGAGATCATGATCCCGCTGGTCGGCGACGCACGCGAGCTGGAGGTGGTCGCGGCGCGAGCCCGGCGAACCGTCACCGACATCGTCAGGGAGTCCGGCATCGACATTCGGTACCACATCGGCTCGATGATCGAGTTGCCGCGCGCCGCGCTCACCGCAGGACCCATCGCTCAGTCCGCCGCGTTCTTCTCCTTCGGTACCAATGACCTGACGCAGACGGCGTGGGGCTTCTCCCGTGACGACGTCGAAGGCTCGTTCTTCCCGACCTACCTCGCCGAGGGCGTGTTCGACGTGTCCCCGTTCGAGACGATCGACCGCGCAGGCGTCGGCCGGCTGATCCAGATCGCGGTGCGGGAAGGGCGCGCCGCTCGCCCGGACCTCGTGGTGGGTGTGTGCGGCGAGCACGGCGGCGACCCCGCGTCGATCCGGTTCTTCCACGACGTTGGCCTCGACTACGTGTCCTGCTCACCGATCCGGGTGCCCGTCGCCCGCCTCGAAGCGGGCCGTGCCGCGGTCGGCGAGGCCGACGCGACCACCGACAACCGTTAGACGGCCGACACGGCAGGTGGATGCGAGGTCGGAGGCTCGGGACGAAAGGCCCTGCTCGGCCGTGACGTCGGGCCGCGGTCCTCGCCCGGCGACCAGCGAAGGCTGACAGGACCAACGAGTAGAAGAATCGTCGTGAGGGCTGCTGTTGTCACGGAGCTGGGTGCGCCGCTGGAGGTCAGGGAGGTGCCGGTCCCCGTGCCGGCCGCGGGTCGAGTTCTGGTGCGGTTGGAGGCGTCGGGCATCTGCCACACCGATATCCACGCCGCCCAACGGTGGCTGGCTGGTCAAGCCGACCCCGCCGTTCGTGCCCGGTCACGAGGGGGTGGGCATCGTCGAGGCAGTCGGTGACGGGTCGCCGCCACGCTGGTCGGGACGCGGGTGGCGATCCCGTGGCTGGGGTACGCCTGCGGCGAGTGCTCCTACTGCGTGTAGGGCTGGGATACGCTGTGCGAGCAACAGCGCGACGTGCGGGCGGGACAGCTCGCGCCATCTACGTCGACGAGCGCGGACGGCCGGCGAACCTGCCCGCGTTCGCCCGCGATCCGGCGGCCCGTGAACGCCTGTGGACGGTCACCCAGGCCGCCGCCGGCAACCCGTCGTGGGCCTGGTGAGTCAACAGGTGTCACGTCCCTGTTCGTCTGCGTCGCCTACCGACCCGCGGTCAGAACCGCGAACGCCTGGTCGACCAGCGAGCGCAGGTCGTCGGCACCCCCGCCCTCGACCCAGGCGGTGAGGGCGGTGGTGAGGGCTGCGGTGGCAGCTGCGGCGATCACGCGCAGCCGCAGGTCGACCGGTCGGTGTTCGCGGTCGGCGAGCGCGGCGGCGAGCAGGTCGCCGGTGGCGGCGATGTTGTGCCACTGGCGCGCTCGCAGGGCGGGGGTGGTGACGATGAGCCGTGTGCGGGCGTAGACGGCGTCGCGGTCGGTGTCGAGGACCGCGTCCAAGCCGGTGCACAGGGCCGCGTGCAGTGCTTCCAGCGGGCTTTCCCCGGCGGGGCGGGTGCGGACCAGTTCGGCGATGAGAGGGTCGTAGTCGTCGTCCTCGACCACGGCTTCCTTGGTGGGGAAGTAGCGGAAGAACGTCATGTGGGACACACCCGCCGCTGCCGCGATCTCCTCGACCTTGGTCCGCTCGTAGCCCTGGTCGAGGAACAGCCGCAGCGCGTGTTCCTGGATCGCGCGGCGGGTGCGCGCCTTGCGCTGCTCGCGCAACCCTCCCCGCCTTGCCTCGGTCGTCACCGGTCAAGCATGACCGCCAGCGCCCGGCGCAGCGCGGCCGGCTCCGGTTTGCCGCGCCAGGCCAGGTGACCGTCCGGGCGCACGAGCAGCGCGTCGCCGTCGCGGTGCACGTGCCGGGCGTCGCCGAGCAGGTCGCGGGCGACCGCGGCGCAGTCCTCGTCCCGCGGTGAGACGAGGGTCCAGCCGAACCGGTCGGCCGCCGCGAACTCCGGTACCCGGTCGCCGACCCTGGGCCGTCGGCCGAACGGCGAACGGGCGTAGCTGGCCTTCAACTGCGATGCCTGTTCCCAGATGAGCTTCTCCACCGGTCGAAGGCCCAGCAGGGGGAACAGCACCCGGTCGCGCACCAGGCGGGCAGCCTGCGACTCGCCCAGCACGAGCCCGGTGAGACCGCTGGTGGCCCCGAGCACCTCCTCGGCGACGGGGCGGCGTTCGGCCTCGTAGCCGTCCAGCAGCCGCTTCCCGGCGCGGCCGGATGCCACCAGGGCCAGCCGCCAGGCCAGGTTCTCCGCGTCACCCAGTCCGGTGTTCATGCCCTGTCCGCCGAACGGGCTGTGGATGTGCGCGGCGTCGCCGGCCAGCAGGATCCGGCCGCGCCGGTAGGTCGAGGCCAGCCGCCGGTGGATGCGGAACACCGACACCCACAGCCAGCTCTCGCCCGCCGGGACCCGTGCGCCCGCGTGCCGGTGCGCGGCGCGGGTGAGGAACTCCGGGACGTCCTGCACCGAGGTGCCGGGGGCCGGTGCCATGAACCGCCACACTCCTCCTGGCAGCGGGAAGGCCGCGAACATCTCCCCACCGCGCACCCACACCCCGACCGAGTCGCGGGGCACCGGCATGTCGGTGCGCACGTCACCCAGCACGAAGCCCTCGACGAGCGCGACGCCGGGAAAGTCGATGCCGGCGGCCTTGCGGACCGCGCTGTGCGCGCCGTCGCAGCCGATCACCCAGTCGGTCGCCACCGGCCCGGCCGAGGTGGTCAGCGTCACCCGGCGTCCGTCCTGGTCGAGGCCGGTGACCGCGGTGTCCCACTCCACCCGGACACCCAGGTCCGCCAGGCGTGCGCGCAGTCCGGCTTCGACCTCGGCTTGCGACACGAGCAGACCGGGGCGGCGGACCAGCGCGGTGGGATGGCCGACCAGCAGTTCACCGGAGCGACGACCGCCGACGTGCACGATCACCCGGCGGATGCCGACCGCCCGCGCCGGCAGGTCGCCCAGCGCGCCCAGCCGCTCCAGCACCTCGCTGCCGCGCGGCTGCAACCCCAGCGCACGCGAGGTGGTCGCGGGTGCGGGTGCCGCGTCGACCACCCGGACCGGCACGCCGTGCAGGCGCAGCGCGCACGCCGCCGCCAGACCACTGGGACCCGCGCCGACCACCACTACGCTCATGCCCCGTAGTGTTACCCACTAACATTTGTTAGTCAATAACGTCACGCTGGTGGACGTCCGGGATGCCGTCGTGGTCGTCGTCGCGGGTCTCCTCTTCGTGGATGCGCCGGTAGACGCGGTTGCGCGCCCGCAGGATGACCGTGGCGACGAGGGCGGACAGCAGCGAGCCGAGCAGGATGCCGATCTTGGCGTCGTCGTAGGGGCGGCTGCCCTCGCCGAAGGCCAGCTCGCCCACCAGCAGCGACACGGTGAACCCGATGCCGCCCAGCACGGCCAGGCCCGCCACGTCCACCCAGGCCAGGTCGTCGTCCAGTTCGGCGCGGGTGAACCGGGACACCAGCCAGGTGGCGGCGGTGATGCCCACCAGCTTGCCCAGCAGCAGACCCGCCACGATGCCGAGGGTCACCGTGTCGGCCAGCGACGAGGTCAGGCCGTCCATCCCACCGATGGCGACCCCCGAGGCGAAGAACGCGAACACCGGCACCGCGACCCCGGTCGACAACGGCCTGAACCGGTGCTCGAAGTGCTCGGCCAACCCCGGGCCCTCGCCGGGCGCGCGGCGGATGACCGGCACGGCGAATCCCAGCAGCACCCCGGCCACGGTCGCGTGCACCCCGGAAGCGTGCATGAACCCCCAGGCGGCCACGGCCAGCGGCAGCAGCAGCCACCACGAGCGCACCCGTCGCTGCACCAGCACGGTGAACAGCGCCAGCGGCACGACCGTGAGCAGGAGCGGCGTCACGGCCAGGTCGTCGGTGTAGAAGATGGCGATGATCACGATCGCGATGAGGTCGTCCACCACGGCCAGGGTGAGCAGGAACGTCCGCAGCGCCGCGGGCAGGGACCGGCCGATCACCGCCAGCACCGCGAGGGCGAAGGCGATGTCGGTGGCGGTCGGGATCGCCCACCCGGACGTTGCGCCAGGGGTTCCCAGGTTGACCAGCACGTAGATCAAGGCGGGTACCACCACTCCGCCGACCGCGGCGGCCACCGGCACCGCCGCCCGGCGCGGGTCGCGCAGGTCCCCGGCCACGAACTCCCGCTTGAGCTCCAGTCCGGCGACGAAGAAGAAGATCGCCAGCAGTCCGTCGGAGGCCCAGTGCCCGACGCTGAGTTCCAGGTGCAGCGACGCGATGCCGAACTCGAAGTCGCGCAGCGCCTCGTAGGTCGGCGCCCACGGCGAGTTCGCCCACACCAGGCCCAACAGCGCGGCCGCCAGCATGATCACGCCGCCGACTGTCTCCAGGCGGAGGATGTCGGCGATCCGCTTGGCCTCCGGCCAGGAACCCCGGTTGAACAGAGTGGTGGCACGGCGTTGCACGAGCGGCTCCCAGGGGGTCGGCGGAACACGTCGCCGACCAGGCTTCCCGGCACACCATGCCCGCACGCGGGCAACACCCCGACCGTACCCGGTGGTGGGTGTCGGAGCACGAACCCGCTGATCACATCGTCATGAACGTCCGGTGCCCTCGGTCACCGGGAGTGGTCATCCCCAGGGGCGCGGTCGCTCGATCGGTGGGGCAGCAGGAACAACAGCGCGGCGGCGGTGACGGCGGCACCCAGCGAGTCCCACCAGTCGGCGGTCCACCCGCCGTCGAACCAGACCACCACCCAGCCCAGCACCGCGGGCAGCAGGTTGTCCGGTGGCTCGAAGCTCAGCGCCTTGGCCACCGGAACGTCGGTGGAGGACGCCGTCGGACGGGATGTCGACCAGACCGAACCCGCCCTGCCCGATCAGGGCTCCGGCCACCAGGAACAACAGGTCCGTGGACAGCACGGTCCGCGTGGCCAGACCGGAGAGCGACACGCTGATCAGCAGTACGAGCCCGAAGGCGAGCACGAGCGCCATGGAACGTCTCGTCGTCGACGAACAACCCCACCGCGACGCGATGGGGCGTGCCGACCAGACTTCCCGGCGCTCCGCGCGACAAGATGCCGCAAACCGGGGAGAAGCGCAAACCGGACGGTCGGCCGGCACGGCTTGGCCCGCTACTGGCGTGTACGCATGCGGCGGCGGACGCGCAAGAGATGATCGTTCACCTGTTGCGTGGCGACGGCGTGGCTGTGGTCTGCGGTGCTACCGGCGTCACGTTGGCCGGTGACGGGGGCGGTGGCCACCGTGGTGTACGCGTGCGCACAGGGACTGGACGTCATGCCTCTGATTCAGACCGCCGAAACTCTTCCTGGGGCCCGGGCGATGCAGGTCGCCGCTATCGTGCTCGGATGGCCCTGTCCGCGGGTGGAGGTGTCGTCCGAGGAGGACGAGATCCACCTGTTCGACACGCCGGTGATCGACATCGGTTTCGACGAGCACCAAGCGAGGGTGGCGACCACCGCGTTCACGCTGGCCTCCCAGGCGCCCGGTCGAGCCCGGCGGGTCGTGTTCCACGACCTGCCAGACGCTCCGCCCGTCGTCGATGTCGAGCACGCCCAGGGGGATCACCTGCGGCGGACCGTTCGGACGGAGCCTGGCCATGCTGACGCTGCTGCACACGTCGCGTCGCGACGACCGCCCGGCCGTTTCACGCACCGGCACCGCCCGATCATCTCCGCAGCCGGGAATGCAATCGACGACGAACACGTGTCGGCGCCATCCGTCGACTCCTCGCGCTGAGGAAGCTCGTCCGGGACGACGGGGACGCCGAAGCCGACTCCGCACTGACCGACCTCGTCAACACGTACCGTGTGCGACTCAACGGACAGGCCGAGTCCATCACCACCGACCTCAGGCTCGGTCTGCCCGGCTTCCAGGACAACCTCCGCGACTCCGGAACTCGGCATAGCAGCGGTCCGCGTTGTCGGTTGACGAAGTTGGTGTCGTTACAAGGCGGGCTGCTCAGCGCCACGGTGCTCTGGCGTTTTGTGGTGTGGACCGCAGGACGGGTAGCTGTGCGCCAGCCGGCGGTGGTTGCAGCGGTGGACGGGCCCGGCCCTCCGGTGTGGCGGAGGGCCGGGTGGCTGTCAGTTCTCCATGCCGAAGTAGCGGCCGAGGTAGTCGATGATCTCGGTGCTGTGGGGAAGCAGCTCGGGCAACTGGGCGGCCAAGGCGTCGCGGGTGGCGGTGGCCAGGGCGGCGGCGCTGGTGGCGGCGGGGCGGACATACGGTTCGAGGCGTTTGATCAGCTCGTAGTTGCTGTCGATGTTCTCGGCGCGCATTGCCTTTTCCAGCGGCGGCGCTCCGGGTGGCGGGACGGGTGCCAGCACTCGGCTGAGGTAGGTGACGCGGTGCAGAATCCGCCAGCAGGGGGGCTTCGCGGAGTTCTGACGGGTCTGCCGCAGCGCGGCGGCGTCGGGGGCATCGCTACCCGAGAGCCAGGCCGGGTCGACCACCTTGTTGTAGAAGTCGTCGAAGTTGGCGCTGTTCTCGCCGAGGTAGAAGGTGAGGAAGCGGTAGGCGTCCACCTTGCCCGGGACCAGGACCGGCTTGCCCGTGATGTCGTAGACCGGTTTGCCGTCCTTGTCGCGGCGTTGCAGGTCGCCGGAAGGCGCGCACTGGACGTTCAGGCCGAAGGAGCGGGAGGTGTCTTTGCTCTTGGTGCGGGTGGTGGTGAACCCGCCGCCCACCGAGGCGTCCATCTGGCCCCACCAGCCGAGTCCGAGGGCGCCGAAGTTGCCTTGGAAGCTGGCGCCGATCTCGCCGCTGAAGGCGTAGGAGCCTGAGGTGGTTTCGCTGACGGCGTCGGTGGCCTCGGTGGTCTCGGTGAAGAAGCCGCCCTTCGCGGTCCAGACGTAGGTGTTGACCAGGTCACGATGCGAGAAGCCGTTGGCGGCGGCGCTGCCGGCAGTGCTGCGGCTGGTCTCCTGCTGCCCGGTGGACATGCCCATCGAGCGCAGCAGTGCCGTGGCCTGGGTCTCGGCCGGGTCCCGGTGGTGCGGATCGGTGGAGATCGACTCGTAGAAGGCGTGCAGCCGCTGCTGGTCGCGGGTGATCCGGCGCTTGAGCGCGTAGGCGTCGCCCGGTTTGAAGTAGCTGTACTGGCCGTAGTTCGCGGCGGTGGGGTAGTCGGGATCGAGGACCTTGCCCCGGTCGTCGAAGCCGACCGCGCCGTCCAGAGTGCCCTGCTTGGTGTAGCGGGGGTTGATGGGGAAGTGGATGACGTTCCAGTCCCGCGGGATGTCGGGGTTGGGCAGCATCCGGTAGGCGATCAGGGCGCCGGTGTGCGCCAGGCGCAGGGCGAAGACGTCGGCGGTCTGTGACTGCACCAGTGCCAGGCCGGTGTTGGCAGGCACGTACCGCCGGCCGATCGCGGCGTTGAGCACCTTGGTGGGGTCCTCGGTGTGGCCGGTCAGCGCCAGGCTTGTCTTGCGGGCGGTGTTCTTGCCCTGGCTGACCTTGGTGTCCTGGCTCCACGTGTTGGCGTACTCCAGGCTGCCTGATGCGCCGAACCTCATCTGGCCCTCGGCCAGCGGGGTGGCGGTGCCGAAGCCCAGCGGCGCCGTGATCGTCAGGACGCTCGCGTCGGTCTCGACGCCCAGGGCGAAGTTGAATGCGGCGGTCAGGCTGCTGGTCCTGCTGGAGGACAGGCTCTGCACCACCTGGTCGGCCTCGGCGAACTCCACCGAGGAGGCGCCGGCGTAGCCGTCCCCCTTGTCGGTGAGGTTCTCCGAGGGCACCGGAGGGGCGCCCTCGACGTAGCCCATGAGCTGCGGGTCGAACTGGGCCTGGCCGACCCACTCGGTGACCAGGTCGCCCACCTTGTAGCCGGTGACCAGGTGCCAACGGCCGTTGCGGACGAAGCCGTAGCAGCGTTTGAGCACGCCGACCGCCTCGGCCTTGGCGTCGAACTGGAGGTCCGCGTACTCGGTGGCGCCGGGTGCGCCGGCGACGGTGTCGTGGAAGGGAGTGCGGACGTCGGCGAGGGCCGAGCGCACCTGGGCGGTGTCGGTGGACACCGGCGCGGTGGAGAGCAGGATGCGCGGCCGCGTGGCGGAGAAACCCAGGTTGTTGCCGCGCAGGCCCTCGTCGTGCACCGAAGTGGTGCCGGGTGTCGTGGAATCCCGGTCGAAGGACCAGTAGCCGAGCAGGTCCTGCTTGTTCCCGCGCAGGCGGGCGAACAGGTTGTCGGAGATCTGCTCCCGGGTGCGGACGGTGCGCCAGATCCGCACCTCCTCCAGCGTTCCGGCCAGCAGTTCGGTGGGCTTGCCGCCGTCCAGGCGTCCGCCCAGCGTGAGTTGAAGGTCGCCCCAGGTGCCGGTGTCCTGCGCGGTGGTCGGTCCCTCGGACAGAGGCTCGCCGTTGCGGTACAGCCGCATCGGACTCGCCGTGGGATCGGGATCGCGGGTCCAGCGCGCGCCCCGCAGCTTCGCCGGGAAGGAGCCGGAGGCGTCGAGGGTGACGTTGCCGGCGTTCTCGTTGAAGGCCCAGCGGGCCACGAGCCCCTTCTCGCGCGGGGTGACCGGTAGGCCGAGCTGGACGGCTGGCCGCGCGGCGTTCCACAGCCGCACCTCACCCACGACGCCGCGGAACCCGCGACCGATTTCCAGTGCGCTGCCGTTGGACTGCGCGCCGGGGCCGCTGTACAGGTGGCTGCCGGCCGGAATGCCGTTGAGGTAGAAGCGGATTTCCTGCTCGGGCTGGATGTTCGCGTTCGCCGAGGTGGCGGCGGAGACCTCGGGCTTGCGGCGCTGCCGCACCACGCTGACGCGCTGGAAGGCGCCGGCCGTGACGGCCCGCTCGGAGGTGTACCGGACGGCCTTGCCGTCGGCCTCGGCGAAGGCGAACTCCACCTTGCCGTCCGCCAGGACGCCTAGTTGGTACGGGACACCGTCCCGGCCGCCGTTGACGACGATGCCCTTGGCTAGGAGGACCATCGGCGTGCCCAGCCGTTCGATCTGGACGAACGCCTCGATGGTGAGGTCCTCCAGGACGTCCAGCGTGTTCTGCGGGGCGACCAACAGGCCCTCGCCACCATCAAGGCGCAGTGCCCAGGACTGGGAGAAGGTGGCGGCGAGGTGCGCCCACTCGTTGCAGGGGAAGCGCTCCGCGGAGCGGAGTACCCGGTCGCCCACCCGGGCCACCACCTGGTAGCCCTTGATCGGCGAGGCAGGGCTGCCCGGCCCGTCGAAGGTCCAGTGGCCGAGCAGTCCGGGCTCCCGGCCGGAGAGCCGCTGGTGACGATCGGCGGAGATCTCCTGCTGGGTCCGCACCCGGCCGAAGACGCGGACCTCGTCGATCTGGCCGTCGAGGTAGGCGCCGGTGAAGGGCTGGTGGCCCAGGATCAGCGGCCCGTTGCCGGTGTAGGCGCCGGTGGCGGTGCGGCGGGCGACTTCGGTGCCGTCCCGATAGAGGATCTGCTCGCGGGTGGCGTGCTTGTATACCGCAGCCCAGTGGTGCCATTCCAAGTCCGGGTAGGACTGAGTGGTGGTCAGGTCGTCGCTGAACAGCGCGAAGCCGAAGGCGTCGTTCGGCTCGTAGTGCAGGTGCAAGGTCTGGTCCGTCCTGCCTGCCAGGGTGCCATGGGTCAGCAGCGGCTCCCGACGGCCTCGAGACTGGTTGCGCTTGGCCCGCAGTTCGACGGTGAAGTCGCGGTTGGACAGGTCGAGCGAGGGGGTCAGCTCGATCTTGGTGTCGCCGATGAACTGCTTGACGGGGAGCCCCACAGCGGTGAGCGCCAGCGAGTAGGCGGACTCGTCCGTCCTGGCGTGGATGATCCGGCCCTGTCCGGCCTCGGGGTTGACCCAGGCTTCCAGGGTCACGTCCCCGGTCGGGGTGACGCTCGGCAGTTTGGCGGCGGGCAGCGTCAGATACTGCTCCTTGCCGTCGAGCAGGAAGGCCCGGCCTGGCATCTCGGCCCGCCAGCGGCAGCCGCGGCCGGTGATGCTCGCCAAGGCCGTGCCGTTGGGCACGGAGTCGACGCCGCCCGTGGTCAGGGAGATCAGCCGGGAGCCGGTCGACAGCACAACCCCGGGCCGGGTGGACTCGGCCCGGGCCCAGTCGTAGCTGACGAGGCTGACCTTGTCACCGGGCTTGATCGCGGTGCCCACCGTCGAGAGGGTGAGTGTCTTGGAGCCCGTGGGGGTGTCCGCGTCCGCCGCGTACCCGGTGCTGCCGATCGTGAGGTGGGCCTTGGCCGGGACCGGGGTGGTGGTGGCTGCGGTGAGCTCCACGGTGCTGCCGGTCACGCGGGTGACCGCGCCCACCGTCACCGGCCGGCCGGGGCTCCCGGCTAGGGCTGCCGCCATGTGGTCGGCCTTGCGGGGCAGGGACTTCCAGGTCTCGGTGTCGCTGCCGATGGTGACGGTCAGATCGCAGCGGCCCGGGGCGTCGCCGTTGCTGACCTTGATGACGGCACCCTCCATGGTGATGCCCGGGTCGCGGGCGAGGAAGGTGAGCACGCCGCCGTCCCCGGCCAGCTTGTGGGCTCCGCGGACGACGGCGGTGTCGTAGTACACGGCGTAGAACTGGTCGTCGGACCCGCGGAAGTACAGCACGACGTTGCCGGTGCCGCTGTCCAGGAGTGCGGGCCGGTCGGTGCCGCGTGCGAATTCGAGCAGGCCGCCGGACAGGCTCAGACCGGTGCGGTCCACCGCGAGCGGCGGCATCGCCACCGTCAGGTCGTCGTCGCCCTGCAGGGCGCCCGACAGGCGGGCCAACCGGTCCCGGGCGTCCTGCAGCTCCGCCTGCTTGGCGGTCAGCGTGAGCTTGTGCTCGGCGACGCGCTGCTGGGCGGTCCTCGCCTCCTGGAGCAGGGCGCGGGCGGCGTCCATCGTCGCCTTGGCCGCGAAGTACTGCACGTCCAGTCCCGACCGCATGGACAGACGTGTCATCCGGAACAGGCCCGACTCCGCCGTGAGGTGTTCGCTCGACTGGACCGGGATGAGGTCCCGGGCGGTGGAGGGCAGGCCGATCGCGAGGCGGCTCCTGCGGTTGACGATGCGGACGTACTCGCCCTCGGGAACCAGCTGGAAGTGCGCGGACTGGTTGCTCGATTCGCGGGAGAGAGCCGTGATCAACCGGGACTTCTCCGCGATCGAGTTGCCGGCGACACGCAGGTCCGCGTTGCGCCCGTGGGAGACCAGGAAGTAGCAGGGCCGGCCGTCCTGGTTCTCGCCGACGGCCTCCACCCGCCAGTTGGTCAACCGGGGGTCGTTGCTGTCAGGGGGGACGAGAAGCACCCCGACCTCGTTCGCCGAGGAATCGACGGCGTGCAGCCGCTGCGCTGTCGTGCCGTTCACCAGGCGCGGAGTCTTGAGGTCCACGTTGTAGATCCAGGAGGTCGCTAGGTCCTTCTCGGCGAAGTAGCGTCGCTCCAGGTCGTCGAACCCCGGCTTCAACCGGTCGTGTTCCGCTTGCCGCTCGGCCACCTTGCCCGCAGTGGCGTCCAGCCGGGCAATCTCCGGCGGCAGGTCCGCGACCTCCGGCTCCAGCCGCCTGATCAACTGTTGCAGGGCGCTGATCTGCTCCGAGTCCTGGCCCTTCGTCGGCCGTTTGAGCACCGCCGGGTCCAGCACGTCCGGCGCTTGGGCCAGCCGGCCATCGCGGCCGACCGCGAAGTCCAGGCTCGCCAGGCACGGGTTGGGGCCGTACCTGGCGGCGAACGCCAGCATCACCCGGGCCTGCCGCTTGGCGGGCTTGGGGTCGGGGCGGTACCCGGCGACGACGTTCTCCTGCTGGTGGTACAGCACCGCCGACATGCCCGACACCACCGAGCGACCCTTGAGCGCGAAGCTGTCACGCCGCACCCCGGGGTGGTCGCCCACCGGGGCATCCGAGCCGGTCCACTGCGCTTCACCGCCGAGAGTGCCGTGCAGTGCCCGGTCGGTCTGGTCGTGGGCTGTGGTCCCCGCACCCTCGTCGAAGCGGTAGTAGGCCACCAGGCCCGGCTCGTTACCGATCAGCCGGTGTTTCATGTCCTCGCCGAGCTCGGTGGCGGAACGCACCCGGTCCCAGATCCGGAGATCGTCGATGTCGCCCTCGAAGTTCTCGTCCGCGCCGCCTGAGGAATGCTTGCCGACCAGGGTGTTCACGCCGGTGGCCGGGGCGAACGGCAGCGCCCCGCTGCCGACGGGCTTGCCGTTGACGTACAGCTTCGCGGTGGTGCCGTCGAACGTGGCGGCGATGTGGGTGTACAGGTCCGTCGGGACCGACTCGGTGGACAGGAGCGGCGACGGCGCGCCCTCATGGGTGAGGCTCACCAGGCCGGCCGCGTTCACGGCCAGCAGGTATTCACCGCTCCTGGCCAGCACCGGGCCATCGTGGGCGGTCGGCTTGACCCATGCCTCGATGGAGTAGGGCCTGCCGCCGAACCGTAGCGCCGCCGGATCGCCCAGGTCGATGTGGGGGTCGGTTCCGGCCAGCCGCAGCGCGGTCTCCGCGTGCCCGTCGGTACTCGTCACGGGCACCAGGTCGCGCCCGGTGAAGGGACAGGTCCCGGGGCTGCGCTCGAACACCGCGTCCCGGTAGATCGGGTCCGGGCTGGTGTAGAAGCGGGTGCCCTGGGTGTTGAACAGGCCCTGCGCGCTCTGCTCGATGTTGAAGGAGTCGATTCGCCCGGTGGCGTCATTGTGAGCGAACAGCTGCCAGCGCTGCGCACCGCTGATTGCGGTCGGCACGAGCACCGCGGCGAACCGGCCCTGGGTCAGGTTCCGGACGAACGACAGTTCTTGGGTAGGCTCGTAGAACGGGCGGCCCTCCATGTCTTCGGTGCCCAGGCTGTCTTTGGCGGACTCCGGACGAGTGGCGTGCCGGCTGCGCTTGTAGCGCGCCTCCAGGACGGGCTTGAGCTTGCCGTCCACCAGCAGGAACCGGTCGCACAGCAGGGTGTTGCGCACCAGCGGCACCTTCTTCGTGCCGCTGAGCAGGTAGTCGTTGCGGGACGCGTCCCCTGAGCAGCCGCCACCGGTCAACTTGAACACCGCCGCGGGATGCGTCTCGCTGATCGACTGCCGCAGAACTACCACGTACGTGCCGTCGGATATCACGTGCAACGGGGCGTCCGCCGTCAGCCGCGCGGTGGTGGACAGGAAGGCGTCCGTCTCCCCGGCCGTCGGCCGTTCGGCGGCGGCCGCCTCGGCCCCGCCCCGCTTGACCGTCGGCATCGCCGTCGGGCCGACGACGGCGTAGCCCACCTCGGCCAGTTCCCGGGGGAAGAGCAGTTCGGCTGGATTCTCGCTCCAGTACGCGGCATCCGCCTCGCCCTTGGCCTGCGGCCCGGACAGGTCCAGCACGGAATAGACGATTCGGTGGGACGCGTCCATCGCGAACGCGATGGTTGTGCCTTGATGTCGCGCCATGGTCACGTGCCGGTACGACCGGTCCCCGTACACCTTGAGCAAGGAATCCTGAGATGCCACTGTTCCCCTCCCACGAGCATGAACGCCGGGCCTCGGCCCGATGCCTCTCGAACCCCGACACCCGCGCCAGTGCGAGGTCGAGATGCTTCTCGCCCGGTCAGCAAGACGACGTCTTGCCACCGGGCACTCCTGCGGTGTCGTTGGACCGTCTGGACGACCCGATGTCGCGACCGCCCGATGGAGCCGCGTGATCGAGCCTGCAGGTCGATGTGCGTCGGCTCGCGCCACCGCGGTGAGCGGATCAGCGGACTGTGCCGATCAGCTCGGCGCGTCTCCGGCGTAGCGGAAGACGCCGCTGCTCGAATCGACACCCCAGACGGTGCCGTCGGCGCCCGCCCCGATGTCGGACAGGGTGCCCAGAATGCCCACCCACGGGTTCTCGTCGTCGTTGGTGTAGTGGTAGATCTGGCTGCTGCTGTTGACGCCCCACACAACGGTCCGCGATCCGACCGCTATCGCGGAGAGACCACCCGAAGTACTCTTCCAGTGAGCCACTGCTCACAGTATCGAACACATGCAGAAAACCGGGGAACAAGGCTCGATCACGAATGCGGTTGTTCACCCGCTAGCCCCCGTGGCGTTTCTCGGCCACTTCGAGCGTAGAGGTGACCCCGGTGCCGTCCTTGCGCAGGTAGACCTTCGGGAAGGCTGCCGACCGGATGGTGACCGGTATTTCCCCCAGTGTTGCGAGGACGGCTGCTGGCAAAGGCATGATGGCCTCTCCATGTGGTTCGTCACGATGCGTCCCGAGCCACGCTCCGGCGATGAGCCCGTTCAGCTCGAGAAGCGGGTCGGTCGAATCCGTTCGGCGAAATAAACGGGGGAGTGTCGAACCGACCCGAGCGGTGATCAGCTCAATATGGCAGCAGGACAGGTGCGGAGTTCGAGTCGCGGTCCCGTCATTATTCGTGTTCCGTCCATCCGCTCGCTCAAGACAAGCAGGGCACAAAGCGCGCCACAAGAGTCTGAACAGCCCAATGATCACTCGGCGAAGTGGAACTCGATCCTCGCGACCGACCGCGGTTGTCCGTTCGCGCCGGTAATCGGGCACCCCGCAGGGGCAGTGCGGCGATCGGGTTTTCGACCGGTGTGCCGCCTGCCGTGGAAGCCCCGACGGTTACGGCGCGGAGGTGATGGCGAGGGTGACGAGTGCGTCGATGCTCGACACCGTTCCCAGGCCCAGCGTGCACAGCGTGACGGCGGTGGACGGTCCGGTGATGGTCTGGACGACCGAGCCGCCGGCGAACAGTCCGGCGGTGACGTTGCCGGTGATGGTGACGACCAGTGCGGCGCCGGCGGTGGTGACGGTGGTGCTGCCGGAGATGGTGGAGGTCTGACCGGTGTTCCAGGTGATGGTGAAGGTCAGCGGGGCCGAGGTGAGCAGGTCAAGGCACGACAACGCGGGGTAGGGAATGGTGGCGCTGCGGGAGCCGGAGGTCAGCCCCGGCACGCTGGTGGAGGTGCACGGTCCGTACTGGGTGGACGCGGTCACCGTCGTCGGCCCGGGGGCGAGGGTCAGCGGCGGGCTGAAGGATGCGGTCTGGCTGCTGGTCGGCAGGCAGGTCACGTCCAGCACGCCCGCCGTGGCCGGGGTGGCGGAGGCCATCAAGCCCAGGACGGTGGCCGCCGTGGTGAGGAGACCGGTCAGGACCGTGCGTGAACGCATTCGTCGCTCCGAGGGTGAGGTGCGCGGGAATCCGAAGGCGACATGAGGCCGCCCGTCCTGTGGATCGGCCACCCCGATCGACCCGTTACTTGTTCATGGCTTTGGGTTGCACATCGGACAAGATGGCGCAATCCATGTGGCACCTACCTGTCGAATGATACTTTGCGTGCCACCGGCAGGTGGCAAGAGGTCAACCGCATGGAGTCTTGACCGTGCACGGGCGGCTCAGGGCCGCATATTTCGGCAATGGCGGATGTCGACGTTTTTCGGTCACGGTCCGGCGCGGACAACAAATCCAGGCGCCTGGACGACTCGGTCAGGGTGGATATCGTTCGGGGTGGTACCGCCTACCGAGATCGGCCGGTCGCGACCGCGGCACGGTGGGTTCCCACAGTGCCGGTGGTGGTGCCGACTTCCCATGAGATCGGGTTTTGGCCGATCAGACCGGTAGCGGCGGGTCGTGCAGGCGTTGATGTCCGGTCAGGATCGGTTCGGCTCAGGGCGAGCGGCGGACGAGTCGGAGGTGGACCCGCCGGGTGCGGTATGGCTCGGCCGTAGGCAGGGCTGCGGTCGTTGATCTTCGACTTCCACGGCAGTGGGTTTCGAACCGGCCAACGGATGCTGTCGGTCGGCTGGTGCCTGGTGGCCCAGTACGCGCGACGATGACGGCCCATTCCGGACCCTCCCGATTTCGTGTCCGCGCATCTGCCCAGTACGGGCGTATGAAAAGACTTCGCTCCACATGAGTTTTCTACAAACGCTGTCACCTGCCCGGCGGGCACGAGCACGAACGGTGCTGTTCACGGCGATGGCGGTGATTGCCGGGACCACATGGCGGTCCTGCCGGCAGGACCGGCGGCGGCCGCTACCAACACCGTGGCCTACACCGCTAACAGCAGCGCCGGCACGGTATCGGTGCTCGACACCGCTACCAATACGGCCACCGACACGATCACCGTCGGCAGCGGAAGGGTAATCAGATCTGTGGAGATCTTCTGGCTGTACCGCGCTCGCAAGGTCTCTTGCCGGCCACCAGTTCAGTGGGTTGAATGACCATGTTCGAGCGAGGAGAGGACGCGGTGTGGGTGCGACTTCACGTCGAGCGTCCACGGTCAGAGGCGTCGACTGGTGCTCGAACGCGGTCGAGTTGAGGTCTGTCCGACTGCCGTGCTTTGTGGGAGTCGACAGGATCAGTGCATCGCGTACCGCGGTCGCGGTGGCGGAAAAGGGCTGGTCTGAGCGTTACCTGTCTCAGGAACGCGACACCGCGACGGCATGAGGTGTGGCCCGTCGCTCCGCGCTGACGGCCGTGGCCAGCGCTTCGAGGGCCCGCGCGAGCCAGTTCTCCAGACGCTGCGTGGGAAGCCCTTCGGGACCGGTGAGGCGGACCGCAACGGCGCTGAGGCCTGGTGCAGTACGCAGAACTTGCAGGTTGCCGACGTAGGTGGGGGCGTTCGGGCTGCCCCAGTCGATCGTCAGCTTGTCCCAGTCGACCACTACGTGCCGTACGACGTTGTTCTCACCCGACCACAGGCGGACCAGGTTGGGCCCGTACCGCTCGACCTCGACGCCGGAGGGGAGCCAGGCCGACAGGTTTTCCAGGTCGGTCACGACGTCGAAGACCACATCCGCGTCCGCCGGGATCGACGTGGTGCGTTCTGCGGACGACATGTCAGGTCCGTGCCGAGACGAGGACGTCGAGCCGGTAGCGGGCGAGGCGGTGGAGCATTTCGGCGAGGGCTTTCGGCTGAGTCTGACCTTCGAGGTCGAGCCGTGCTCCGACGACGGTGCGTGCGACGACGCTTCTGGGGACACGCCCGCTGAACTCGGCGGCGAGCGCGCCGACGGCATCACGACAGTGGGGATCCTGGTGGTACTGGCGGGTGACCACGGTTGCTCCTTTTCGTCGAGGCTCGGTGTCCATCGTCGGGGAAACCACAGCTGGGCGACCTGACGACTGGCTGACGATCGTCGGTTCGGCTGTTCCTCCAGTCGGCAGACGCCACTGCACGGATCGCGCTCCCGGTCATCCGGTCAACGCGGATGCGCAACGAAGACCTCGTCGCCCGATCGGTTCGGGAGGTCCGTCGTGAGGCGGAGATCGCCGTCGTGATCGGGGACGCACGCCGCCTCGCGATCCGCGGTGCCCAGGAACTCGCCGATGCAGCGGGCGAACTGCCGATGACCTTCGCTGTTGGGGTGGAACGACTGCACGCTGACGTGCTCGACCCGTTCGGCGTCGCCGAAGGAGTCCCAGTCCAGGGTGAGCCGCGTGAACCACTCGCTGCCGAGGTCGTCGCCACCGGTGCACGCTTCGTGACCGTGCCCGGCCCTGGACAGATCGAGGAAGCGGGCATCGGCGCGTTCGGCCGCCTCGCGCAGCGCGTCGGACAGGCTGCCCACGGCGTGGTCCCGGATCCACGCCAGGTCCTCGGTGTGGAACGGGCAGGCGCTGAGGTTGCGCAGTTCCTCCGGGATGTCGGGGGCCAGCGGTGACGTGTAGGAGAGCTGGATCAGCTGGTAGCTGCCCTTGCCGTACCCCGCCTCGGCCAGGACGGACCTGACGTCGCGGAGCGCTCGGCTGACCTTGGGCACGACGGCGTCCAGTCGTTGCCGCCAGTCCTGCCCGATCACGTGGCTGCACGGCGGGTCGAGCAGGATGCGGGCGTGCAGGCAGTCCGACATCAACCGGGAGAAGCCCGGGTCGTCGTTCGCGCCGACGGAGACCACCACGGCGGCGATGCGGTGGACTTTCGCCAGTTCGGCGAGCCGGTGGGTCTGGCTGGGCTCCGTCCACTGCGTCGTCCCGTCCACAAGCAGGTCTTCGGTGGACGCGCCGGAACAGGCCAGGTTGATCCGCGCCTCCACACCTGCCACGTCGAGCCGGTGGACCACGGCGTTGGCGGAGCGGTGACACCAGTTGCCGTTGACGCCGTCTGTCACGGTCTCGTACGCACCGGCGCCTTCGCCCGACAGGATGCTGTCGCCCAGCGTCACCACCGTCAGCGGTCCGACCGGGGTCGTTGACGGTTGTTCGGAGTCGGTCGGGTGGTCCCAGGATTTGACGGTGACCGCCACGACACTTGCGAGGAGAACCAGTACTGAAGCACTGATCAGCCAGCGCCCGCCTCGATCCGCCATGGTTCGCATCCCTTGCTCGACCGTGCTGTTCAGTGCCGTTTCCGGATCGCGCCTCGGGCTGTGATCCCGCCCAGCCGGACGGTGCGCCGTCGAATCGTCGATCGGGGTGGGAGAGGCAGCCGCCCGCGGCCCACACCGGATCCGCAACCGGCGGCTACCCGGGAAGTCGGCAGAGGACCGCGCGCTGCCGCCCTGTATGGCAATCGCAAGGTTCTCCCGAGAGCTGTGCGCAGCATCGTCGTGACAGGCCTCGGGTGGACGGATCGGAGGACGCACTTCAACCAGAATCAACGTTGCGATTGCGTTGCGGAGGGCGCGTGGACCGGTCGTCCGGTGGACGCGGGGTAGCCGCACGGTATGAGGCGAGCGCAGGAGGAGTACCTGCCTGTTCCTGATGTGGTTCGGGGGCGTGGGCTGGAGCGGTTGCCCACGACCTCGACGGAAGGGCAGGGGGGTCGGTGAAGGCCGGATTCCGGTACTGGCTGCGTGACCGGTTCTGGGCGTTGCCCCTGGCCATCGCGCTCGCCGCCGCCGGCCTCGCCGTGGCCCTCACCACGCTCGACCTGGAGCTGTTCGGCTCGCTGCCGGTGCTGTTCAGCGGCGGCCCGGAGGGGGCACGCGCGCTGCTCGCGGCGATCATCACCTCGATGATCTCGTTCACCGGCCTGGTCTTCTCGATCACGGTCGTGGTGTTGCAACTGACCAGCAGCCAGTTCTCCCCGCGCGTGCTCAACACGTTCCTGCACGACCGCTTCACGCAGGTCGCGCTCGGGGTGTTCGTGGCGACGTTCGTCTTCGCGTTCGTCGTGCTGCGCACGGTCCGCGGAACGGCAGAAACCGCCGACTTCGTCCCCACGACGGCGGTCACCGCGGCCGTGGTGCTGGTTTTCGTCAGCGTGCTGGTCTTCCTGCGCTACATCCACCACATCACCCAGTCCATCCGGGCCTCGACGATCGTTACCCGGATCGGGCAGGACACCAGGGCGCTCATCGTCCGCCGCTACCCCGAGGACGCGGAAGCCCCGACCGCGGGCGCGCCTGCTGCCGGGCCGGTCTACCGGGTGCCGACCGACGAAGGCGGCGTCGTGCAGAGCGTGGACGATGATCGCCTCGCCCAAGTCGCCGTCGACCACCGGTGCTCGATTCGACTGGTGCCCGCGATCGGCGAGTTCCTCCCCACGGGCGCCACGCTGTTCGAGGTGACCGGGCAGGAGCCGCCGGACGGCGAGGACCTCTGCGCCGCGGTCGTCCTCAACGCCGAGCGCACCCTGGACCAGGACGTCGGGTTCGGCCTGCGCCAGCTCGTGGACATCGCCCTGCGCGCCCTGTCGCCGTCACTCAACGACCCGACCACCGCCGTCCAGGTCGTCGACCAGCTTCACGACCTGCTCCGCTGCCTGGTCACCCGCCCAATGCCGCCTCGCCGGCGGTGCGCCGACGGCGTGCTGCTGCTGACGGTGCCGGAGACCCGATTCGGAGACCTGCTGGCCCTCGCCGTGGACGAGATCGCCCGCGTCGGAGCCGAGGACCCTCGCATCCGCTCCCGACTGCGCCTGATGCTCCTCGACCTCGGCGACGTCGCGCGGCCCGAACACGTCCCGCCGATCGCCCATATGCTTCCGGCTTTCGCCGACTCCTGATGTGTCGCCTCACCGTGACCGGCTGACGGTTCCGGTGCCGGGTGTTCACTCGTTCGAGGGGTTTGGGGCGACGTCAAGGTGCACGATCGCCTGCATCGCCTTGCAGTTGTGTGACGGTCCCTCCCTCCCGTCGTCGACGGGACGAACAGGGGTAGCCGGACGGTATGACGCGAACAGGCCTTCTCACCGTGGCGGCGGCGTCGCTGTTGGTGCTCACGTCCTGCTCGGAGGACGTGGACCAAGCCAGCACCATGGGCACCAACCAAGAAGTCGGGACCGTGAAACTGCGCAACGTCTTCGTCGAGGCCCCGCCCGAGATCAAGTACCAGTACGACCCGGGGGACGAAGCGATCGTGCGGTTGGAGCTCTTCACCGAGGCGGACGATCCCGCCACCCTGGTGTCCGTGCGCACCGACCTCGCGCAGCGGGTGGAGATGCTTGCCGACCCGGACTGCGACGGTGATCGCGAGCAGGTGCCGAGCATCGCCGTCCCGCCTGAGGGGGCGGTGAACGAGCCCGGCAGTCTCCACTCCGCCTACCACCTCAAGATCGTCGACTTCAACCGTGAAGTTCTCGCCGGTACGACTGTTCCGCTGGTCTTCACCTTCCGGGACGCGGGTGAGGTGACCGTCGAAGCGATGGTGGAGGCCACCGACGACGGCGATGTCCCTCCTCCTCGGACGTGCCTGCCCATAGTGGAATGACCCACAGTGATCGTGTGGGTGACGAGTATCGGAAGGAGGCGACACGGTGCGGACCTCGAACACCGCAGTGATGTGGTCACCGGAACGCGAACGTGGATCAAGGAGGACCATCGTGGACTCGAACCGCACGCGCCCGGCATGGTTCGGGAAAGCGGTGGTGGCCGGTCTGCTGGCACTTCTGCCTTTCACGGCGGCCGGTTGTGCCGGCGACGGCCCGTCCGGGGAGGACGCCGCTCAGCCGACCACTGCCGTGGAGGACGACGCACAACTCGAGTACTTCGGCTCCGACCAGTTCGTGGGGGACGAGGTGGTCGTCAGCTCCGTCGTGACCCGGGTGCTCGGTGTGAAGTCCCTCGTTCTCGACGGCAGCGAGTACGGGGACGAGTCGCTGCTCGTGCTGTCGCCCGACGGGCTCGGGCAGGTCCAGGAAGGGGACATCGTCAACGTCAGCGGGTACGTGGAGCAGTTCGTCCACGCGAACCACGCGGAGGAGTACGGCGTGTTCGACGAGGGCGTCTACGACCTCTACGTCGATGAGGAGTTCCTCCTCGCAGATCACATCTGGGAGGGTGCGCTCGACTCGCCGGATGTGCTCACGCCGTCGAGCTGATCTGTGATCGATCGGGCGGCGACCGGAAACGAGGGATCGGTGTCACCGCCGCGGGCACGCCTCGCACGAGGACTGGCCCGAAGAACAGGAGGTGGCAAGGTGGGAGTGTTCGCTCGGTCGGGAAGTGTGTGACATCCCCAAGACATGTCCATTGTGCTCGATCGAGTATCGCCGACCATTCCATGGTGGCACCGGTCGTGGTGCCGAGGGCGCTGGGTGAGCTACTTGGCACCCGTCATTGTGAGCCGCCGCGCACCGCCCCAACTGAACGAACCTCCGAACACAGGCTCCGCACCACCCCTGTCACCCACAGACGATTACCGACGGTCACCGGCCGTCGCTCGACCCAGAGGGGTAACCCCAGTGTCCACCACGCCGAGCGCCGTCATCAGGACGGCCGGGATCATCGCCGACCTGCTGCGCGCCGCCGTGCTGGCAGCGGCCGTGTTCACCGCGCTGTCCGATCAGGTCGAAGGAGCCATCCGGCTCGGCCTGGTGTTCCTGGTCCTGCTGGCTCCCAGGCTGGCAGGCTTGCCCCGTCCTTTCGACCTGGCGGTGTGCGTCCTGCTGCCCGTGGCCACCGCTGCGTCGCTGTTCCACTGGTACCGGCAGATAACCTGGCTGGACTGGGTGCTGCACTGCGTCTGCACCGGTGCACTGGCCGCCATGGTGTACTTGTTGCTGCTGCGCACGCGGCTTCTGCCGGCCCTGCGAGATCAATCGCGGGGCGCGGTTGTGCTCCTCACCGCGCTCGTCGGCATCGCGCTGGGTGTGGTTTGGGAGTTCTACGAGTGGTTCGCCGAGATCGTCGCCGGTGTCCGAATCGGCGTCGGCTATACCGACACCATCGCTGATCTGGCGATGGACACGCTCGGCTCCCTGCTGGCAGGCGTGGCGCTAGTAGCCTGGCTGGCAAACGGACGGGAACCCTTCCCTCGCACATAGGGCCGGGCGGGACGGCTTCCGTTGTGGTGCGGGTGCCGCTGGTGGGGCCTGCCGTGATCGCAGATCCTATTCGGTCGTGTCGGCCGATGTCATGCGGTGTGCCTGCCGGGCCGTCCGATCGGTTGTGTAGTGGATGGTCTGCACGACGACGTGGACGTTGCGCACGACGTAGCTGTCCACTCCGCTGTGCACACGGCCGGGGTCGTTGTCGCGTCGGCCTGAACCATCACGGCATCCCGACCTGGCCGGCCACCAACAGCGGGTGGCACCAGTAGTTCCCGGCGGGAGAGTGGTAGGAGCTCAATGCACCGGCCGGCTGACGGACCGCGTCGTATCCGTGGTGCACACCCTCGACCGACAGCATCGCAATGTCGGGAGTGCAGTTGCGACTGAAATCTTCTTCCAGGTGTCCGGGACGCCAACAACGGAGGTGGTCCTCCAGCACATCCCGTGTGTCCGTGATCGACGGGTCCGTTGCCGGTCAGCGCTTCCCGCCGGTGTGCCGTGTGGATGTGGCGTCAGCTGTGCGGTTCTCGCCGCCGGTAGGTCACGCCCACGCTGACCGTCGCCACCATCGCCACGGCCCCGCCCACGACGACGTTGACGATCGCCGCGGTCGTCGAGCCGGGCCGCCCAACATGGCCGGGACAAGGATCAGCCACGCGCCGGAGGCGATGTGGAACAGGCTGAGCACCGGTAGGTGCTTCGGCGCGATGACGCGGATCAACGCTGTGATCGCGATGACGCCACCGACGAGGAGGTCGTGCCCGTATCCTTCGACGCCACCACCGACGGGTGCTTAACCGAGCGCGATCGGCGCGGCCGCCAACCACACGCCTGCCACGAAGGCGAGGCCGCTCGCGAGGCGCGCGGTGACGGGCGCCTAGCGCCCGGCCCAGGGACCGGTCATCAAGCGCAGGACCGACAGTCGTGCGCGGTGTCTTGTCCGCGCACCGGTGCAGGCCGGCTCTGGTGCCGTCTGCCGTGGCACGTCGGGCGCCATGTCGCCTCCGCCGTCCAGACGGTCCTGGCCCACTCGCCAGGGTGCCCTGGTCACCGAGGAGGTCAACCCGCCGGGACCGGCCGCAAGGTCGCAACGGGCACTTGCTCGAGTGACGTTGCGGTTGTCTGACACGCCACCCCTGGGCGTTCAGTGCGCCGTTCCTGACGGGTAGCCCTGTGAGGGGACGGGTTACCACCTTGAACCCGATGTGTCCGTTCGGGAGTCGACGACGTGAACCCCAGGGACCAGGATCGGGGAGTCGAGCACATAAACGCAGCGACCCAGTGGTGGACCTCTCCCATGCTCCAGTCGCGGTGCTGTCCCCGGATGCGGTCGTCACCGCGCCGTGACGTGACAGCGGTCGGAGAGCGCAGCAGCGAACCACCTATCACGAGGAGTGATCGAGTTGACCACGACGACGTCGATGCTGGAGACCTACCCGGCGGAGATCAAGCTCGGCAGGGGCAGGCTCGCGGCGACGATCGACGTGCTGATCTCGTGTGCCGAGGCGTGTACCGCGTGCGCGGACGCGTGCCTGAGTGAAGGGTCGGTGGCGGGGTTGGTCAAGTGCGTTCGGGCTACCACGGACTGCGCCGACATCTGCGGCACGACCGCACGGGTGTTGTCACGGAACACCGGCTACGACGCCGACACCAGTCGAGCGCTACTGGAAGCGTGCGCGGTGACGTGCGGGTCGTGCGGCGACGAGTGCTGGGCGCGCGCGAGGATGCACGAGCACTGCCGGATCTGCGCCGAGTGCTGAACTACATCACCCGCATTGTTGGCTCGATGTGCCGATGAACGGCGGGTTCGGTTATCGCCGGTTCGACCATCGTCACGATCGTGCCCCCCGGTGGCGTCGGCACTGTTCGACACTCTGCTCGCGGCCGTGCTCGATGACCCGCCTGGACGGCGAAGGTAGGGAGCTTGGTCCCGGTTGCGGTCGGGCACGTGCTCTGCGGAGATGGTGATCGCGGCACCGCAGTCCCGCCGGCTCAGGCACCGCGTGGACATCGCCTCGGGGGCCGGGAGACCGGCGGTTTCCGCGCGTGCGGGCCGGCCTGTCCACGGGGGCCGTGC
Organism: Saccharothrix carnea; assembly: GCF_003014735.1. GTDB lineage: Bacteria > Actinomycetota > Actinomycetes > Mycobacteriales > Pseudonocardiaceae > Actinosynnema > Actinosynnema carneum. Next base: position 426,290 of record NZ_PYAX01000002.1, read on the forward strand.
CCGTCCTGCGGTGCCGCCTCGCGGACGGGTCGCCGGACCGGGTCATGCGGATCGTGCGGGATCGTCGGTGGCGGCGCGCCGGACGCCGGCCCGAACCGCCTCGAGTTGAGCGGCGAACGACAGCCCGTACAGCGCCGACATGGCGGTGAGCTGACCCCAGAGCAACAATGCCATGATCCCGGTCAATGGTCCGTAGACTTGGCCCAACGAGGTGTCCAGTGTGCGGCTGAGCCCTACGAAGGCGATGACCAGGGGTATCGCCGCCAGCGAGATCTGCAGGCCTAGCGCGCGGGCGTGGGAGAAGCCGTCGCCGTAGCGGAATCGCACGAAGGCGTCCTTGACCAGTGTGACGCCCCCGTGCTTGCGCAGCGTCTGCCACGCCATCCGGCGGGAACCGACCAGTTTCCCCGCCGTGACCAGCCAGCCCCTGGCGTTCACGTCGCGCAGCAGCGCCAGGTCCAGCAGCCCGTCGGCGGGGTCGGCCTCCGGCAGCAGCGCGACCCCGCCCTGCAGGGCACCCACGTTCCCGGCGACCGCCCCCACGACACGGCGAATGATCCAGCGGCCCCCGTCCAACCGGAAGGCCACCCGGCCGGCACCCGATCGCAGGCCCTTGATGGCGGCGGGCAGGTACGCGGGCCACCCCAAGAGGCGCTTGAGCCCGGGGTGAGGTCTCGCGGACCATCACCGCGTCCAGACCGATGCCGCCCATGCCGACGAAAGGGTGTACGTCCAGCAGGCCCATGTCGATGCGGCGGTCCGCCCCGTTCGAACGCGGTCGCGACGGCGTCCTTGACGTCACCGCTGATGGAGTCGACAGTGTCGGCCGCCCGAGGGCTGTCGCGTATTCCGGCGACCGGCAGTCCGGGCATTTCGGTGGAAACGAGACCGAAAGGTCAGCTCTCCGGTACCAGGTGGTGGCGCGGCACGGCCAGGCGCACGCCGTCCGCTGCGACACGGTCGACCTGGTCGGCACCGGCGTACAGATCGGTGCTGAACAGACCCTTCGCGTCGATCTTGATGTAGCCGGTCCGCAGGAGCTTCTCCGCGAGTTGGCGGGGCACGTCGGGTTCGGAACCGGTGAACGAGTCCACGACCACCTCGGCCAGTCCGCGCGGAGCCTGCTGTCCTTCGGCGGTGATCGCCTGCGGGTCGCCGAACTTGAGCGCCGCGACCGTCCCCAACTGTTCATTCTCGCGATCGATCACCGGCATGCCGACCTCGACATCGGCCAACGGGTTGGATTCGGGCATCTGCGTAGTCATGCGATTGCACCTCTCGTCTCAGTGCCGGCTTCCCGCACTCGGTGACCATCTGTCGGCGGGATACCGGGCATCTCTTTCGCATTACCGGGTGGATACCGGAGCGGCGGAGGTCGGCGTGCTTGTTCCACGTCCAGTACCGCGTCGGGGACCGCTAACACCAAGCCCGGCTCCCGACCGACTCGTGCCGGCCCGCCGCCATGGGCGGGTTGCCGAGCGGTCAAAGGCGCGAGCTGTCGTCAATCGCGAGCCTCGTGGCTCCGCTCCGATTCGTGCGCGTGTCACCGTCCATGATAGTCGGTCGTGCGCGGTCCGAATACGTGAAGTGCTTGTAGTGTAAGGAAATCGTCAAGGTTCATGTTCTGCCAGGAAGTCGTCGGTTGGCTCCATCGTCCCGAGAGGACGATGGAAGGCGTGACCGTCTGATCGCGGAAGCAGGTGCGAGGAAGAGACAGGGCCTGTGTCGTGGTGGACGCACTGCGTGTGCACCGACCGCAACGGCTGCGACTGGACCTGGACGGTGTGACGCTCCCCGGTCAACGTTCCGGGGTGTCCTTGGCGCGGGGATGGGCGTGCGGGCTGGGCTTGCGGCCGGGCTTGAAGGGAACCGCCAGGAAGGAGACCTCGACCGGGTGCCCGTAGCGCTTGCCGTTGACCGGGTCGTGGCGCATGAACCCCGGCGGATCGATGTGGACCTGCACGTCGTAATTGCCCTCGCCGGGCATGACGAAGTTGGCCCCGTAGTGGTGCAGGAACGGGTGCCACAGGAACGGCAGACGGGTGTTCAGGACCTGTCGACCGTCGTGGCTGACGGTGACGGTGATGTCGAGCCCTGGGACGAACCGGCCGTCGCCGGCGTCGGCGACGGCGATCTCCAAGTGCCCGTTGGCGTCCTCGGGCACCTCGTGCCAGACCAGGTGGCCGTCCTCACGTGCGTACACGCCCTCGGCATCCTCCTGGATGAGGGCGACAATGAACTGGCCGGCCTGCTTGACGACCGCACCGGACTTCTTGCGCATCGCCTCCAGCGCCCTGCGGTAGGCGGCGCCCTCGGCGCGGGCCACGTCGAGCTGGGCGGCATCTGCCTCGTTGCTCGCGGCCATCGGCGGGGTGCTACCCGGCGTGCTCATCCGGCCTCCTGGGTGACGTGCTTGCCTGGCGAACCAACCATCCGCGTCGCGGCACGCTGTGGTGTCCAAGGGCTTCCCGAAGATGAAGCAGGTAGCCACCGGGCGGTGCGACCGCAAGGAAACCGTCAGACTCCAGGCACGGCACGACTGCGGGAGAACGACCGGGAACTGCCCTCCACGTCCTGCACTTGGCACCGGTGGCCGCTCCTGACGGAAAGCTGCTGCGGCCGGGAGACGACATCAGCGTCAGGTTCAGGATCCACGGTGAGCACGGTGGCGGTGATCGGCGGGTGGCAGTCCGCAGCGATGTGGTGGGGCAGCTCGAGATGCACTGGGACCGTGACTGCGACGGTGCGGCCGAGCAGGTGGCCGGCCGACGGCACCGGCTCGGATTACCGGCTCGTGCGAGTGGACCTGCGCGAGGAGCGGGCCGGCGGGTCGACCGTGACCGTCGAGTTCGACTTCGCCCAGGCCGATGAGCTGACCGTGGCCGTTCCCGTCGTACCCGCCGCTGCGGAACCGGTGGGCTGCTCCGACCGGGACTCCCGCTGGACCCGCGGCCCGGTGAACGCGCAGGGCGCCGACACCTGTGCCGGTACACCGGCGACATCACCCGGCCGTTGTGTCTTCGGCCCGACGTTGCGGCCGGTCTCACGCCGACGAGACCGCCGTGGACACGCCTCGGTTGCCGAGCGAGCCCGCCGTCCACGGTGCGGTCTGACGTTCCGCGCACACTACGGCGGCGAGTGCGTCGAGCGCCTGCGCCAGCCAGTCGTCCAACAGCGGCACGGGCAGCTCCGCGGAACCGGTGAGCTCCACGGAGACGGCGCTGCACCCTGGTGCGATGCGCAGCACTCGCAGGTTGCCGGTGTAGGTCGTGGCGGTGATCCCGCCCCAGCACACCCGCAGGCCGTCCCAGTCGATGCGCACCTGACGCTCGAAGGGCTCGTCGCGGAAACCGCGCAGAGGCCACAGGCGCAGCACGCCGGGTCCGTACAGCTCGATCTCCACACCGGGTGGCAGCCAGTCGGACAGGTGTTCGACGTCGGTGATGACGTCGAACACCGCCTCGGCGTCGGCCCGTATCGTCTTCGTCCGTGCGGTCCGGGCCGGGGCGCGGATCGCGGTGCGCGTGTCACCTCGGGGCGCCGACTGGTCAGTGATCATCAGGGTCCTCTCGTCCGGGTCTCCCATCTTCTGTCGCGGTGCCGGCGGGTTGACCTGACAGGCTGCTGACGATTTGCGGTCACCGACGCGCGGCCGGACCGTCCTGGTCGCCATCGGTGCGCCGCGCGGTTGGCGTCCGGTGCCCGATCGCATGACGATCACCGGGCCCGCGGGAGAGCCGACCGCTGGGGGGAACCGGGACCGCGGCACGGTTGCCGCCCGGGGTGGAGGTCGCCGCAGAAGGGCGGGGGACGCAGAAGGTGTGACCGGCGCGGGTCACGGGCCGGGTGATCCGGAGCATGCGCCTTCGTGGCGTTGGTGTGCGACGACGGACGCGAGCAGGTTCCATTAAGGTTCGGCGGGTGCGCAGGGACCCGGACGGGTGTGGTGCGCGCTCAGGTTCAGTCTTCGAAGTCCAGCCTGGCGTACACGGTAGTGGTCCCCTCGTGGGAGAGCATTCCCCATCGGCTGCACAGCGCGTCGACCAGGAGCAGGCCTGCGGAGAGTCGCCACGGCCAGGCTCGCCTGTGTGCACGGTCGCGTACGGTGACGATCATCGCCTCGCCGAACTCGTCGAGGTCGAGTTCCACGACGTAGGGCGCCGACCCGTGGGCCACCGCGTTGTCGAACAGTTCACCGGCGACCACGCCCACGAGCATGACGTCTTCCGGCGGCCAGCCGTCCAAGCGTTCCTCGACCCACCGTGCCACTTCGACCGACGAGATCGAGTCGTCGTCCCAAATCACCAGGACGACCGCGTCATCACCGACCTCCACCCGATGATCCTCCCACTCCTCTCCGGTCCGGACCTGACGACAACCTTGCGATCGTGACGCTCAGGGCTCGTCTCCGCGGCGGGGCGTCGTCGCCTCGATGAACTCCGCACCGCCGGGTTGAGGCGAACGTCAGGTGTTCGTCAGATACGAGCAGCGTGCTCCGCGGCATGATGGTGGGGCGACTCGCGGGGGGCGGTAACCGCCGCGAGTCGACCACTACCTGGAGCGCTCGAAGGGGAGCGAGTCCTGACGCGGTCCGTCGGCGTGGTGCCGGCTCGATGCGACCGGAGTTGCCGGTACGCCGACGTCGACTGCTCAAGCCCTCGGTACGGCGTCCTCGTCCGGGCGATCGCTCCGCAGGTCCACAGCGCGCTGGGCGCGCTCGGCGTGGCCACCTGTCGGTCCATGTCTTCGCAAGGTGATTGCAAGGTCGATCAACGGACTTGTCGGCCACAGTGGTGGTGAGTCTGCGAGACGATGAGCGTGAAGGGCCGGGTGTCCCCCGCACTGACGCGGCCGACACCCGGCTCCACGACCATCCCGATCCGAAAGTCGGCTGCCCAGTATCGTGACCGCTATTCCCATCCAGGGCGAAAACGCCGGCCTGCTCTTGATCTGCGACGATTGCGGTCGTCGGTTCGACCACGGTAGTGGAGAAGAGTGGACTTCCTTGTGGTTCCGGGCGCTTGCAGAGGGTTGGGCAGGTCGGGACCGGGCGGTCGGGCCGCACCGCTGCGACTCGTGTCCAGCTTGAGACCCGCACTCCGCCGATGCGGTGCCGTGCGGGCTGGGTCCGCGATCCCGGCCGCCACCGCGGTGGACGTGGCGGAGCAGTTGCTGAAGCACGGCTCTGCCACCCACACCCCCTACCTCGGTGGGTCGTGGGCCGGTTGACCGACGAGACCCGCGATCGGTCGGGGTGGAGGCCGATCAGAGTGTGCTGGTGCTGTGGCTTGATGAGGCGGCCCGGCCGCTGACGCCGGGTGCGGGTCGGAGACGTGTTCGTGGAGCTGGCCGGGCAGAACGTGCGTGAGGTCGAGGACATGCTGCGTGCGACCTCGCCCGACGCGAGGGCCGAGCCGAGTCGACGGTGCAGATCGCGGCGCGCGAGCGCGCCTCGTCACGCTCATAAGATTCAAAGACGTGGCGCCGGCCCGACGCGACACCACCAGGCTTCGGGACGTGGCGTGCCCTCCCGCGGAGATGTCCATAGTCGAACCGGATGACGCTCTGTCGGACTTGCTGTCGGCCACGGGCGACTGCGCGGATGCTTGGGGGGTCGATTCCCGAACAGAGCCACCTGGTGGGCGTCTCACCCTGTGACATCAGCCGTGCGGTCCTGGTGCACGGACTCGGGTGCCACGACATAGGTGGGGCACTGCCGTCTGGTGGTTGACCGGCGAGGACGGTTGTCGCGGGCCGAGCTTGGTCCGCAGGGCCGCGAAGACCCCGGCGAGCACGACGATGAACATCGGCAACGGGTTCGGTACGACGTTGACCTCGGCGGGAGCCTCCGACTGCCGAACGAGTACTGGACGAGTCCGGCCGCCATGCCGACGGCCGCCGGCCCGAATCCGTAGTGGAAGCCGAGCTCTTCCTGAGCAAGGCCGGTCAGTAGCGGCCCGACCAGCGCAGCATTCCCACCTCTCCGTCCACCAGGAGCGAGTGGTAGTGGTAGTTCCCGCTGGGCAGGTACGAGCGCAGGACACCGGCAAGCCACCGCACCGCATCGTGACCGTGATGGACACCCTCGGCCGACAACGTGGCCACGTGGTTGGCGTAGTTGCGGCGCAGGTCGCCTTCCAAGTCACCGACGCGGCGGCAGTGGAGGTGGTCCTCCAGCACCTTCCGGGTGTCCCGCTGGTCGTCGTTCCGATTGTCGCTCAACGTCGACCTCCTCTCGTCGCGGTGGACTTCTGATCCGGTGCGCTCACCGGCGTCGTAGTGAGCGCAGTGTCGCCACGGTCAGCACTACGGCGAGCAGTGTTGTCAGCACCGCCACGACGGCGACGTACACCTGATCGGGTCCGCGGTCCGCGGCGATGTAGAGCAGTCCCAGCAGGAGTACAACACTCGTCCAGCCGGCGATGAGCTTGGCCGGCCGAAGGGCCTTGTCCTGCTCGCTCGATGTCCGCATGTCCCCTCCCGTTCTGCGGCATTCGTCCTAGGGAGGGGTCAGGCACCGTCCCGAATCCGGTCGAGTCGGTGACGGGCTAGGTGGTGCAGCATCTCGGCGAGGGCTTCGAAAGCGACTCGGCCCTCGAGGTCCCGCCGGGCTGTGAGCACCGTGCCGGTGATCACCTCTCGCGAGAGGACACCGTGGAATTCGGCGTTCAACCTGCTGACCGCTTCCAGACAGTACCGGTCGGGTTGGACCTGTTGAGTGATCAAGGGACTCTCCACCTCCGTGGCCTTTCTTCCAGGATGCCCTCGCCACCGCGTTCCTGACCTGACGACTGGGTGACGATGGTGGTCGAGTCGGTCTCGACCGATGCGCGAACCGCGCCCGGATCCCGGCAAACTCGTGCCGATCCGTTGCCGCCATCTCGCCACCGTGCGCGGGTTGACGGGCGATCGACTGCGGGAGGTGTCGTCCATCGCGAGCGTCGTGGGTCCCTCTCCGATCCGTCCGTGGTGTCACGGTCCACGCCAAGTGGTCCAGGGGCGGTCGCCGGGTGCGTGTAGCGCAAGGAAATCGTCGGGGATCGTGTTTCTTCAGGAAGTCGTCGGGTTGGCTCCATCGTCCTCCGAGGACGATGGAAGACGTGACCGTCTGATCGCGGAGGCAGGCGCGAGGAAGAGACAGGGCCTATCGACACGGAGGTCAGCATGAACGGTGTACCGGAGCAGCACAGTCCTTTGTCCACCCGGTGCCGATGTGAGGTGCGACAGGGAAATGCCCGCGCTTGTATCGCCGTGACGGGCGAGATAGATCTGTCCAACGCGGAGGAGTTGGCCCGTGTCGTGGTGGACGCACTGCGTGTGCACCGACCGCAACGGCTGCGACTGGACCTGGACGGTGTGACGTTCCTCGGCGCGGCCGGCGCCCGTGCGTTGTTGCAGGGGCGCATCGAGGCTGATCGGGAGGGTTGCGCGTTGGAGATCGGCAGCGCCGGAACAAGGGTGGAGAAGGTGCTGGCCTTGTGCGGCGTGCGAGCGGACCCGTTGCCGAGCGGCGTCCGTTCTGGATCGGTGTAGCGCACCGGCCTCTCGCCCCTTTCGACCGTGGGAAACGGCCCGGACTGGATGATGCCTGAAGGCCTTTCCGTGAGCTTCGTGAGGACTGCGCACTGTGACCAGGATGATGAGGAACGCCGCCCCGTTGACCGTGCCTGTCGAGCGGTTCGTCTTGCGCGCCGCGGCGGCGTTGGTGCTCACGTCGACGGCCGCTGCGGGGTATGCGCTGGTCGTGGCGGCTGTCAGGTTCCGGTGGTCGGCGCTGTACGAGGTGGACCGGGCAGTGGCGGAGACGTCGGCCCGGCTGATCTCCGGCAACGAGGTCCCGGTCGACGTGCTGCAGGGCGTGACCACGCTGGGCGGCACGCCCACGCTGGTGTGGCTGACCGGCGTCGGAGTGGCGTGGTTGCTGGTGCGGCAGCAGCTCTGGTTGGCCCTCTACGTGGCTGTCACGGCCGGGGGCGCGATGATCCTCGGGGTGGTGATCGAGGAGCTGGTGGCGGGGTTGCGACCGGTGGCGCAGCTGCCGGTACCGCTCGCGGCCGGCTCGGATTTCGCCGGCGGGCACGCGTTGGGTTCCGCAGTGACCTACGGCGTGGTGGTCCTGGTGTTCCTGCCGGTGGTCCGTCGGTCGGCACAGTGGGTGCTGGTCGGGGTGGCCGCGCTGCTCGTGGTGGTCATCGGCGCGACCCGGATCGCGCTCGGCGTGCACGGTCTGACCGATGTGCTGGGCGGGTGGATGCTGGGAGGATTGTGGCTGGCGCTGACCGGTGCGGTGTTCCGACGGTGGCGGACCGAGGCTGGCGCGCGTGACGTGCCGTTGTCGCAGGGGATGGGACCGGAAGCGGCGGCGGATATCCGACCCGCGCCGGCCCAGGACGTCGTGTTGCCCCGTCCCTGGAGAGGTGCGGTCGAGCTGCTGGCGGGATGGGGTCTGCTGGCCGGTGTGCTGCACGGTGCCGGTCGGCTGGTGGTGGGGGAGGACAGACGGGCGGCGGCCTGGGAGTCGGCGGTGCTGCAATGGTGGGTCGATCGGCGTTCGCCGGAGTGGGACGCCGTGGTCCTGCCGCTGGGCAAGCTGGGTGACGTCGGTGTCGTGCTGGCCTGCGCCGCGGTGGTCGCACCGCTGGCGCTGGCGTGGTGGCGCAGCTGGTCGCCGGTGGTGTTCCTGGCGTTGACGGCGGTGGGGGCGATCGGTCTGGCGCTGGTGACGGCGGAGGTGAACCCGCGTGCTGCAGCCGGAGTGCCGGGCTTTACCTCCGCGCACGTGGCCGCCACGTCGGCGCTCTGGGGTGCGACGGCGGTGGTGGCGTGGTCGGGCAGGACGCGGTGGTGGCGGTGGCCGGTCCTGGTCGCAGGACTGCTGATTCCCACGCTCGTGGCGGTGCAGGGCCTCTACGCCGGTGCCCACTACCCGACCGACGTGGCGGCCGGAATGCTGTCGGCTGCGGCGTGGACGGCACTTGTGTGGTGGGTGGTCCGCCCCGACCGCACCACAGGTGGGAAAGCCCGACCGCAGACGTGATCCCGACAGCGCCGCACCCTTGCGGTTGCCTGACGACGCCCGGAGAGGCGTTGTCCCGAAGGCGCTCCGGGTAGCCATCCGGTACGAACCCGCGTAGCCGCGCTTCCGGCCACTGGTGACGAGAGACACCGATCGTGAAGGAGCACGGATGACTTCCCGCATGCCACAACAACCACCTCCCGCACGGCGGACCGACGAGCTCGACCCCATGCCGGTCACCGCACACGGTCATCAGCCGGTGGTGCCCCAGTACGGTGCGGCCCCGCTCCAGGACATGGCTCCGCTCTACGGCGTGCGCGAGCCTGCCGCAGCGAGCGTTGCCAGCGGCGTGGCGTTCTTGGCCGGCGTGTGGTTGGCCCTGGCACCGTTCGCCCTGGACTACGCACCTGCGGAGCAGGGCTTCGAAGGCTACTGGCACGACATCGTCGTGGGAGGCACGATCGGGCTGCTGGCCCTGGTGCGCTCCTTGGCCCCCAGTCACGTGCCGTGGCTGAGCCTGGTCAACGTCGCGCTCGGTGCGTGGCTGGTGCTCTCGCCCGTGGTGCTCGGCTACGAGCCGTGGCCGGGTTCGACCACCGCGGCGGTGAACAACATCGTGGTCGGCGGCGTGGTGACCGCCGTGGCGCTGGTCAGCGCGTGGACGACGTACCGGACCCGCTTTGAACACCGATCGCACGAGGGAGGGCGCTGATGGTAGGCCAACCGTCACAGCAGTGGGCCGGGCAGCCGGCCGACGACAAGCACATGCCGCCGGCTGCCAGCGCCGCGAGCGCGGTGACGCTCCTGGCCGGCATCTGGTTGCTGCTGGCACCCTCGGTGCTCGACTACCCGGCCGGCAGCTCCGCACGCGGGCACGACATCGTGATCGGCAGCGCTCTCGCGGTCCTCGCGGTCGTCCGGGTCGTGGCACCTCGCGACGTGCCGTGGTTCAGCGTCGTCAACGTCCTGTTGGGCGGGTGGCTCGTCATGGCGCCGTTCGTGCTCGACCACATCGCCGACATCGGTGTCGCGATGGCCAACGACGTCGTTGTGGGGTTGATCGTCGTGGTGTCGGCCGCGACGAGCGCTGCGACCACGTTCGCCGGGCGACGGCGCGCGGGTGACTCCTAGAACCGCCCGCCGCGGAGTCACAGGCCTGCCGGTGCTGAGAGAACGAGAGGAGTTGGTCATGTCCTTGCGTCATGAGACCCGTCGGAGTGTTCGCGCGCTATTGGTGGTCGGTGCGCTGGCTGCAGTGCCGTTCACCACGGCGGCCTGTGGTGACGACGAGACCGCCGCACCGGAAACGACCACGGAAGCGGCGCAGGACGACTACTTCGCCTCGGAGGAATTCCTGGGGCGGGAGGTCACCGTGAGCGCCGTCGTCACCGCCGTGCTCGGTGACAAGTCCTTCGTACTCGACGGCTCGGAGTACGGCGACGAATCCCTGCTCGTGCTGTCCGCCGAGGAGGCCGGCGGGATGGACCTCCAGGAGGGTGACATGGTGCAGGTGACCGGGACGGTGGAGGACTTCGCCTACGCCAACTACCGCGACCAATACGGACTGATCGACGACGGTGTCTACACCACCTACGGCGACGAGGAGTTCCTGGCCGCCCACAGCGTCGAGGCGAACGTGCCGACGGAATCGAAATAAGCCGCAGTGCCGACCTGCGGTGACAATCCGGACAACAGGCCCGGCACGGGCCGGAACAGGTGGAAGCCATGGCTCGGCACGTGAGGCTTGACGCCGAGGCTACGCGTGCGTACGCCATCGTGATGCAAACCGGGGACTCTGTGGTGGAGGAACTGCTCGCGTTCGCCCGCGAACGGCAACTCCGCACCACCTCCTTCACCGCGATCGGCGCATTCAGCCGGTGCACCCTGGCGTTCTACGATCTGGACACGAAGGAGTACCTGGGCATCCCCGTCGAGGAACAGGCGGAAGTGGTCTCGCTCGTCGGTGATGTGGTCGGCACCGATGTCGGCGATTGGCAAGTGCACGCGCATGCCGTGCTCGGCCTGTGGGACGGCACCGCCAAAGCCGGTCACCTGCGCCACGCGGTCGTGCGGCCGACGTTGGAGGTGATGCTGACCGAGTCACCACGCGGAATGACGCGACGCTTCGACCCGGACAGCGGACTGGCGCTCCTCGACCTCGACGCAGGCGAACCGGTGACCGACCCGGACCCGCTCCGGCACGGCTTGGCCCCGGCGACCGGCGAGCACTGACGACCAAGCCTCAGCCTTCCGACGGATCACGGCCCGGATCGGAAACACGCGCGCCGAGGCCCGCGCTCGGCGCGAGTGGCACGTGAGGGCGGTGGTAGGCGATCCGGCGAAGCTGCAGATCATGTACGGCATCGACGGCCACAGGCGGCTGCCCGAGCAGACCCCGCCCTGGTTGACCGGCTACGAGGGCCCGTCACCCGTTCGGGTGGGCAACGCCGCGGCCGACCAGTTCCAGCTCGACGTGTGGGGTGAGGTGCTCGACGGCCTGCACCTGACCCGCGAGGCAGGGCTGCACACCAGCGACACCGCGTGGGACCTGCAACGGGAGCTGCTGGACTACCTGGAGGGCCACTGGGAGGCCCCGGGACAACGGCCTGTGGGAGGTGCGCGGCCCGCGCCGGCACTTCGTGCACTCCAGGTCATGGCCTGGGTCGGACTGGACACCGCGCTGTTGCTCATCCCCAGGGTCGGGTTCCTGCCGTGGGAGAACCCGCGCGTGCTGCACCTTCTGGCTGGCCGACGCCCTTCACGGCACCGGCCGGGTCGACGAGGCTCGGGAACTGCTCGAACGGCTGCTCGACCTGCGCAACGACGTCGGCCTGCTCAGCGAGGAGCACGACACCACAACCGGCCGCCACATGGGCGACATCCCGCAGGCGTTCAGCATGGAAGGCCTGTTCAACACCGCCCACCAGCCCAGCGGCACCTCCACCCGCACCTCCGCCGGCAAGGAGGAGCAGGCGTTGTGACGTCGCCCGTGTCCGAGAGCCGTTGCTCCCCGAGCTGATCGTAAGCCAAGCGTCAGGTCCATCGTCGCCGAACGCTGTCACGATCGGACAGGCCGCACGACGATGTGCGGCCGCCATCGGCATGCGGAGAGGGGAACGCTGTTGACGTCCGTGGGAACGCTGCCGTCCGTGGCACGTCGTGGTGCGGATCTGCGCACGCCCGGTCACCGGGCTCCCGGCGATTCCGTTCCTCGATCGTGACCGCCATCCCCAGCACGCAGGGCCCCGTCTCCACACTCCTGATCTGTGACAGCTGTGGCCGTGCCTACGACGGTGACACGAGCGTGCCCTGGATTGTCTTGTGGTCGGAGGCGACCGGCACGGGTTGGCAAGGCCGGGACCGCGCGATCGGACCCCACAGCTGCACCCACTGCCCGCCGTGACCGGTTCGCCGGCGCCTGCTTCTCCTCCGCAAGACCATCGCAAGGTTGTGGGGTCTGGTGCCGGGTAACCGCAGGGGCGGAGTCGGATCTACGGAGGAAGGGCGACATGACGACGACGATGCCGATGCTGGAAACGTACCCCGCCGAGATCAACCTGGACCGGGCGAAGCTGGCCGCGACGATCGACGCGCTGATCGCGTGCGCGGAGGCGTGTACGGCGTGCGCGGACGCCTGCCTGAGCGAGGAGTCGGTCGCGGAGTTGACCAAGTGCGTGCGCACGAACATGGACTGCGCGGACATCTGCGGTACGACCGCGCGGGTGCTGTCCCGGCACACGGGGTACGACGCGAACATCAGCCGGGCGCTGCTGGAGGCGTGTGTGACGGTGTGCAAGTCGTGTGGTGACGAGTGCGGGTCGCACGCGGAGATGCACGAGCACTGCCGGATCTGCGCCGAGGCGTGCCGCGCGTGCGAGGCCGCTTGCCGGGACCTGTTGGCCACCATCAGCTGACCGCCGCACGGTCCGAGTAGCCCCGGCACCTGCGGAATCGACTTCACCCGGGCTGCGGGCCGTCCTGCGTGGACAGTGGTGCCGACTCCGTGGTGGTGCTGGTGGTCGACGTGGCGGAGGTCGTGGAGTCGGGTCGCTGGGTGACTGTCGGGGTGGTCGCCGGGGTCACCGTGGGAGTGGTCAACGGTCGTGGTTCATTCTGCGTGGTGACGCCGCAGGCGGACAGCAGCAGAAGGGCGGACACGGAGCACGCGGCGAGCAGGAGGGCGGACATTTTCACGGACGTGCCTCCGGGATCTCCACGATGAAGCGGGCGCCACCGCCGGGACGGTCCTCGACCCACACCGAGCCGCCGTGGCGTTGGACGTGCTGGGCGACGAGGGCCAGACCCAGGCCGCTGCCGGTGTCGGTGCCGCGGCTGCCGGCGCGGTCGCCGCGGTCGAAGCGGTTGAAGATGCGGTCGCGCAGCTCGGGCGGCACACCCGGTCCGGTGTCGTCGACCTCCAGTCTGGCGTGGCCGTCCCGGCTGAGGACCGCGACGCGCACCGCGCCGCCTGCGTGGCGTTCGGCGTTGTCGAGCAGGTTGTTCACCACCCGGTCGAGGCGGCGGCGGTCTCCCAGGACTTGGGGGCCGGGTGGTTGGGTGCGGACGGGGACCTCGGTGCCGGGGTGGGAGTCGAGGACGTTGTCGACGAGTGAGGCGAGGTCGATGGTCTCGAGGTCTGTGTTGTCGGCCTGCTGGTCGGCGCGGGAGATTTCCAGCAGGTCGACCACCATGTCGGCGAACCGGTCGACCTCGGAGGTGAGCAGGTCCAGGGCGCGGCCGGCGGTGCCGGGGATCTCGGCGCGGCGGCGACGCAGGACCGCGGCGGCGTTGACCATGGTGGTCAGCGGTGAGCGCAGCTCGTGGCTGACGTCGCCTGCGAACCGGGCGTCACGTAGTACTCGCTGCTCCAGGGCGTCGGCGGTAGTGTTGAACGTGGTCGCCAGGTGCGCCAGGTCCGGGTCGGTCTGCGTGGGTAGCCTGGCCTTGAGGTCGCCGCCGGCGATGCGCGAGGCGGCGGCGGTCAGCGCGGTCAGGGGTCGCAGGGCACGTCTGCTGGCCCATGAGCCCAGTGCGACGCCGAGCAGGCCGCTGACCACGACGCCGGTGATCAGCAGGACGCTCAGGAACCGGAACGTCTGGTCCAGCTGCACCAGGGGCGCGAGTTCGACGTAGGCGCCGTCAGTGGAGCTGATCGGCAGGCTGACCGCCAGCACGGGGACGCCGTCTACGACGAGCCGCTGGGAAGCCGGTGTGTCGTGGCGGCCCAGTTCCACCAATTCGTCGGGTAGGACCTGGGGGTCGACTTGCCGGCCGCTGGTCAGCACCTGTCCAGGGCGGTAGAGCAGCACGGTGGAGTCGGGCCCGGTGGTGAGGCCGGTCAGCAGGTCCTCGAGTCCGTCGGAGCCGGTGGACAGTGCCTGGTCGACGAGGCGGGCGTTGACCTCTGCTTGGCGGGTGGCGCTCTGCTCGCGCTGGCGCAGCATGTAACCGGAGGTGAGGTTCCACACCAGTATCGCGAGCGCGCTGGTGAGCAGCAGCGAGCCGATGCCCAGTACCACCGCGACCCGCCAGCGCAGCGACAGCCGGGGCATCAGGTGACCGCCCGGTAGCCGACCCCGCGCACGGTGAGGATCAGTTCGGGGTCGTCGGGATTTGGTTCGACCTTGCGGCGTAGGCGGCGGATGTGGACGTCGAGCAGGCGGGTGTCGCCGAAGTAGTCGTAGCCCCAGACGCGCTGCAGCAGTTGTTCGCGGCTGACCACCCGGCCCTCGGCCGAGGCGAGTTCCACCAGCAGCCGGAACTCGGTGCGGGTGAGGTGGACCTCCTCGCCCGCGCGCAGCACCGTGCTTGTCTGCGGCTGGATCTCGAGCTCACCGAGTCCGAGGACGTCGTCGTGGCGGCCGGTGCGGCGCAGCAGGGCGCGGATGCGGGCGGCCAGCACGCTGGCCATCAGGGGTTTGGTGACGTAGTCGTCGGCGCCGGCTTCCAGTCCGGCGATGACGTCGCTCGCGTCGGTGCGGGCGGTGACGATGATGATGGGCAGGTCGCCCTGGGATCGCAGAGTGCGGCAGACCTCCAGGCCGTCCACGCCGGGCAGCATCAGGTCCAGCAGCACCACGTCGAACGTCGCGGTCTTCAGCAGCGCCAGCGCGTCCTCACCGGAGACGGCGTCGGTGACGGTGAAGCCCTCGTCGTCGAGCGCGAGTCCGAGAGCCTGCCTGATGTGCTCGTCGTCCTCGACCAGCAGCACGGAGAGGGTCATCACCTCATTCTCGGCCCGCGGGGCCGGGTCCGCCGCCCGGCGGGGCCTTTCGCCCGCGAGGTGCAAGCTGATCGCAAGGTCGCTCACCGGGTTCGCCGTGCGTCAGTGCTTGTGGTTGACCGCGAAGCGGTAGCGGCCGTCGACGTCCATGCGGACGTCCAGCAGCTTGTCACGAAGATATTTCGCTGCGGGTGGTGCGAGGAAGATCCGGCCGCCGGTCGGCGCGGTGATCACCTCGTCCTGCGCCGCGGGGCGGGCGGCGACAGTCAGGGTGATCGACCTCCGCCCGTCCCGCTCCGACCAGCCGATCCGCAGGCTGCCACGCCTTTCGCCCGCAGTCGGAGCCAACTCGCTGATCACTGCGCCGGCCGCGTGGGTGATGTCCAGCACGGGGATCCCCTCACGCCTGGGGGTAGACGCCGAAGTGGACGCGCCCGGCGTAGCGGCGGCGCACGTCGAGCACCTTGTCCGCCAACGCCTGCGCGGCGAGAGGGTCGAGGAAGACCCGGGCGTCGCCGTGCGCGACGATCACGTCGTCGACCTCGGGATGCGGCTCGATCGACAGGTCGAAGTCCTGGTCGTGGGGCTGGGTTGTCGCCGAGATCCGCAAACCGCCCTGACGTCCCACACCGGTGGCGGTGGTCAGTTCGTCGATGGCCTGCACGGCCGTGGTGTCGATGTCGAGCACGATCTGTCCCCTTTTCCATCGTCCGGGTCCGGTCATCATCGAGACTAGGTCGCGACCCTCGTTCGCAGACGGATCGGCGTCGCTCCGCAAGGAGATCGTCAGAATGTGGCTCAACGAGGCCGGAATCGCAAGGTTGTCTTCAGGTGCGACCGACAGTCGTGGTGTCATCGTCATACCTCGGTACGCAGCCGGTCCAAGCGGTGCCGTGCCAGGCTTTGCAACACCACGTCGACGGCTTCGTGGACGATCCTGCCCTCCAAGTCCCGGCGAGCCCTCAGTACGGTGTCCGTGACGACCCTTCTGGGCAGCACACCCTTGAACTCCGTAGTCAGCTTGCCGACCGCGGTCAGGCAGTACCGGTCGGGTCGGACGAGGACGATCCTCATGTCGCGCTCCTGGAGGTCGATCGGTTTCCCAACTCTGGGGTGCCCCGGCCGCACGATGGTGATCTGACGAACCGCTGACGACACTTCCCTGTTCACTCGACCTCCTGCCGTGAGAGGACTTCGCGTCGGTGTGTTGCCATCGGCCTCATCGCGCGTGCAGGGATGCCACTGCCAACGCACAGCGAGCATCGCGGTCACCGCCGCCCCGACCACGCCGTGGACCTGGTCGGGGCGGCGGTCCGCAGCAACGTACAACGAGCCACCTGGAACGCCTCGCTCGTCCAGTCGTGAGATCAACTTCGTTGCCGAATGCCTGGCCTGATCGTCGGTAATCCGCATGTCTGCTCCTACGTCTGAGGGTGCCCGCCGTCCGGAACGGTCGACCTTGCAATCGCCTGACGACCGGCCGCCGCGTGCTCCGCTGTACGAGCCTCGGGTAGCCGGAAGGCATGAACAGGATCGGCACTCTGAGCATGGTCGCGTTCGCGGCGGTCGTGGTGTCGACGTCGTGCGGTGAGCCGCAGCAGGTGCACGGGAACGGCACCGTGGGCGCCAACGCCGAGGTCGGCGACGTGGTGCTGCGGAACGTGTTCGTGCGGGCACCCGGTGACGGCGCCTATCAGCGCGGCGAGGACGCCGTGGTCCGACTGGCGATGTTCAGCCGCTCAGACCGGCCGGACGCCCTGCTCGGCGTGCGCACGCGGAGCGCGGACCAGGTCGAGTTGCGTTCCGACACTGACTGCGACGGCACCGCCGAGACCGTGCCACGCGTCGCCGTGCCCGCCGATCGCGCCGTGGACAGACCCGGCAGCGTGGACCCGGCCTACCAGCTGCACGTAGTGGACTTCTCCGAGGAGGTCCGCGCGGGCACCACCGTCCCCCTGACGTTCATCTTCGAGGACGCCGGCGAGATCACGGTGGACGCACTGGTCGAAACCGAAGACGACGGCGACATGCCGCCCACCCACTGCCCGACGACGACCTGGAGCCAATGACATGAAAGTCCTTCGTACGGCGCTCCTCACGACGGCCGTTGTGACCGCTGCCGCGTGCACCGCCGGACCCACCGGCACCGTCGCGCAGCCGAGCAGCGCCCCGCCCGCCGCGACCGGGACGTCCTACGCCGACCTGGTGGAACGCACCGCGCCGCACGTGGTGACCATCCGCACCGACGGCGGGCTGGGCAGCGGCGTGGTCTTCCGCTCCGACGTGGTGGTGACCAACCAGCACGTCGTCGGCGAGCAACAGGACGTCGTGGTCGAGTACGCCGACGGGCAGCAGTCATCGGGCGAGGTGCTTGCCACCGACGTGGTCACCGATCTGGCGGTCGTGCGCACCGAGCGCAAGGACCTCCCGGTGCCCGAGTACCGGGAGGACCTTCCCCGACCGGGTGATCCGGTGCTGGCGCTGGGCAGCCCGCTGGGCTTCGAGAACACCGTGACCGCCGGCATCGTCTCCGGGCTGCACCGGGAGATCCCCGGCTCGGCGGCGCAGACCCGGGCGCTGGTGGACCTGATCCAGACCGACGCCCCGATCTCGCCGGGAAACTCCGGCGGCGCGCTGCTGGACACCGAGGGCCGGGTGGTCGGCATCAACGAGGCCTACATCCCGCCGGCCGCGGGCGCGGTGTCGCTGGGCTTCGCCATCCCGGCGGCCACGGCGGTCGACGTGGCCGAGCAGCTGCTGGACGACGGCTCCGCCACCCACCCCTACCTGGGCGTGTCACTGGGGCGGTTGACCGACGACATCCGGGAGCGGTTCGGCGTGACCGCCGACGAGGGAGTCCTCGTGCTCCGCCTGGATGATGGAGGCCCGGCTGCTGACGCCGGTGTGCGGGCCGGCGACGTGGTCGTGGAGCTGGCCGGGCAACAGGTGCGCGAGGTGGAGGACGTGCTCGGCGCGCTGCGCCGCACCGAGCCGGGAGAACAGGTCGACTTGGTCGTCGTGCGGGATGGACAACGGCAGGAGCTGTCAGTGCAGATCGCGGCGCGCGAGCGCTGAGAGTGGTGGTGGCCGGTCGGTGCGGACGATGGTCGACATTGGACGGTTGTGTGGTGTTCGCGTGCGGGTGCACTGGGGTGCCCTGCTCGTCGGGGTTGACCCGGTGCCGGTCGCACCGCTGAACGGCGGCCGGCTGTGGCAGGCCGTGCTGTGGCCCCGGTGGGGCGACCGGAGCGGGCGATGGTGTTCGAACAGGGGCACTTGGTGGGCATCGTCTCGCCGAGCGACATCGGTCGGGCGGTCCTGCTGCACGGCCTCACGGTCACCGGAACCGCCGGCTGACCACGTCCCAGCACTCGGCCGCCGGACGCAAGCTCGCCGCAAGGTTCCGGGACCTGCCCGCGGGAAACCGGAAAGGGGACGAAACGCAAGCGCGGCAACGGATGACAGGAGCTTTCGATCATGATTCGACGTGCGGACAAGGTGGTCGCGGTGAGCGCAGTGCTGGCTCTTGCCACTGGGCTGACCGGGTGCGGGGTCGACGACGACAACCCCATCGCCGATGGCGGAGCGGCCACCACGACTGAGGAGACGATGACCGGGGAGACGACGACTTCATCCGCCCGGACGCAGTACTTCGCGGGAGCTGACCACGTCGGCGAGAAGGTCACGATCACCGTGCCGGTGGTGCAGGACCTGACCGAGGGCTCGGTCGTGCTCGACGCGGAGGCCTACGGCGACGACAGCCTGCTGGTGCTGTTCAAGGGCGGCGAGCGTGAGTTCGCCGAGGGCCAGTCGGTGACTGCCACCGGCACGGTCAGGCAATTCTCCTACGACGACTACGCCGACGATTACGGCCTGGCTGAGTCCGCGCTGTTCGACGTTTACGCCGACGAGGAGTTCCTCGCCGCCGACGACGTCACCGCGGAGTCGGCCACGCCGAGCAGCTGACGGGCGGTCCGACGGGCCGATTCGGGGAACGGAGGTGACACCACGTGGACAGGAAGGCCGGCCACGACGACGAACGAGCACTGACCGAGATCGAGCGTGAGCTGACCGCGGAGGACCCCGCGCTGGCTGCGGCTCTGGGCACCGTCTCCCCGGTGCGGCGACCCGCCCGGTGGATGGCGTTGACCGCCCTCGGAGGGCTGGTGCTGCTCGCCGGGTTCCTGGTGGACAGCCCGGTCACCACGGTGCTGGGCGCCGGTGGCGCGGTCGCCGGCTCCTTGATGCTGCTGTGGTCGACCCTCGACCAGGGCAGCGGGCCGGACCAGGGCGGGCGGATGCCGATGTGGCCGGTGTGAACCACCGGGCAGCGGTTCTCGCGCGGGAGTTCGGTGACAAGTTGTTCGTGTTCGACGGCGGCGAGTGCGGGGTGAGTCTCTGCGGTGCTCGTTGCTGCTGGAGTTGGAGGAGAAGCGTGGACGTGACCAAGGACAATGCGGTGGTGGCCGGTGTCGACGGGACCGGACCGTCCGAGCGCGCGGCGCTGTGGGCGGCCCGGCAGGCGGTCGTCTTCGGCAAGCCGCTGGTGCTGGTGTACGGGATGCGGTGGCCGATGTACACGCAGGCGCACCTGCACGCGCCTGTCGGCATGGGTGTGGTCGAGCCTGGTCTTACCGAGGAGCCGATGCGGCGATGGGCCCGGGACATGCTCGACGGCCTCGCCGAGCGGTGCCGGGAGGTCACCGGTGCCGAAGTGGACAGCGACATCGTGTCAGGCGACCCCGTGGACGCGGTGGTCCTGGCCGCGGACCGGGTGGCCTTCGCGGTGGTCGGGCACTCCGAACAAGGCGGGGTGGCCGAGTTCCTGCTGGGCTCCACCGCGCAGCGGTTGACGAGGTCGTGCCCGTGGCCGGTCGTGGTCGTCCGCGACGAGGCCACTGTCGACGAGGTACGCGACGGCGGGCCGGTGGTGGTCGGCGTGGACGGCTCTCCGGTGAGTGGCCAGGCGCTGCGGTTCGCGTTCGGGTTCGCCGCCCGGCACGGCGCCGAGGTCGTGGTCGTGCACGCGTCGAGCGAGAGGACGACCGCGATGACCGAGCCGGTGCAGACGCGTGAGGAGGCCGCGTTGCGCGAGGAGTGGGGGCCGGTGGGCAGCGAACTGGCAGAGTGCGCGAGGCGGTACCCGGGTGTGTCGCACCGGCTGGTCGACGTCTTCGGCCCGCCGGTGGAAGCACTGCTCGCTGCCTCCGCCAACGCAGCAATGCTGGTGGTGGGCAGCCACGGCAAGGGCGCCGTGCGCCGGGCGCTGCTGGGGTCGGTCAGCCACGAGCTGGTCGGCAGCGCTCCGTGCCCCGTGGCGGTGCTGTCCCCTGACATCACAACGGCCGACCTGCGGTGACCCCGAGCGCTTGAGCCGATCTCCGCTCACCCGGTGGAGTACTACCGTTCGTCGTAGGCGCGCAACACCGCATCCGTGGACTCACCGACCAGCAGGAAGCGCCGACGGAGGTTTCGGCCAGGTCGTCGAGGGCCCCGCCGAGTGCCGCGCCCGCGAACCGGACAGCCGGATCGGCCGACGACGCCGCGTCGCGGGTCAGGCTGACGGCGAAGCCGAGCTTCCCGGACAGGGCAGCGGCGTCGTCACGGTCGCGGAAGTAGTAGGTCACCCCGTATCGGGTCAAGTCGACCCTGACTTGCGCGACGGCACCGACGAGGTCGAACAGCACGCGGCGAGGCGCAGGACGGGCGAGGTGGGCACGATGTCGCCGAAAACCGAGGGTGGCGACGGCGACCAGTGACACGTAGAGGGCGTCCGGCACGTCGCTGCGGTGCGCGGGGTCCAGGGTCGGGCCGAAGGTGAACCCGTGGGGCATCCGGACGACGTAGACCGGCGTCCATCCCGGGTGTCCCTCGTCTGAGTTCCCGTAGTGCTGGCGTCGTTGCCAGGCGCTTCGTTCTCCGTGGTCGTCGCGTGCACTGCGCTGCCCTGCGGATGACCTGGCCTCCGCCGGGTGAACCCGTGTGGAACCTGTCGCAAGGTGTTCGCAAGGTTCTCGCGTCGGTGCACGGGAACCCGATCGGCGACGAGCACAGGCAGTGTGGACGGTGCGTCGGGATGTCGACATGGAGGAGCACGTGTGCGCTCGATCCGTTGAGGACCGTTCGAGGAACCCGCTGCGCGCGGCCGTGATCGCGATGACCGCGGCGGCCGTCGTCACCGGTTGCGGTGGCGATCATGGGGAGGCCCCGGACGACCTTCCTGCTTCCGACGACGTGACGCCTTCTGCGGAGGTCGGGCAGGTGAACTACTTCGCCGGCGAAGCGCACTTGGGTGAGCAGGTGACGATCACCGCGACGGTGATCGACGAGCCGGCCGCGAGCGCTGCGGTGATCAACGCGGCTGCGTACGGCGACGACTCGGTGTTGGTGCTGGTGCCGCTGGAGGCGCGATCGCTGCTGGACGTCGAGGGCGAGATCACCGTCACCGGCACGATCGCGACGTTCTCCTACGACGATTACGCGGAACGCTACGGCCTGGTCGACGCTGCCCGCTACGACGACTTCGAGCAGGAGGAGTTCCTGTTGGTCGATCACCTCGCGCGCGGCGCCGGTCCGACGCGCTGACCGGCGCTCGGGCCGTTGGGCGTCCACCACGCCGGCACCATCCCTGCCGTCGGCGAACTGGCTTGGCCATGGCCGACGTCATGAGCTCGACTTGAATTACCACAGCGGACCGCGGCAGGTCGCCGGGGTGACACGGCGTTGGTTGGCGCGGTGTCACCCTCGTGGTCAGGGAACATTCGGAGAACTCTGCTCCAGAGAGCGTGCGGTCCCACGACCGTGAAGGGTTCGGTCCAGGTCGGACACGGCCCCCGAGACTGTCTCGACGAGGTGCTCCGGTGCGGTATAGGGCAGGCTGTGGCCACCGCGAACCTCCACGTGTCGCCCGTCGCGGGCCAGACCGGCCAGGTGCGCCGCCCAGGTTCGGGAGAGCAGCGGGTCCTTGGTGCCACGCACGACGAGGACCGGGCACCGGACCTGGGGCAACGCCGCTTCCAGTCGATAGGTGCACAGGTCGCGGAAAGCAGCCCACACCATGCGCGGTCCGCACCGCAGCCCTTCCCGCAGAAGATCGCGAACCAGGGAAGGAGGTTCGTGCGCCATCGCCCACGTCCACCGGGCGATGATCGCCGAAGGTGCCCGCCGGTTCTGCGGAGGGCTCACCAGGACGAGGTACCGGATGAGGTCAGGGTTCCGAAGGGCCAGCTCGGTGGCGCTGTGGCACCCGCCCGAATGGGCGACCACGAAGGCAGGGCCGGCTCCGGCGGCCAGGACCCCGCCCAGCACCTCGGCATCGTCGTACATGGAGGCCGGCGGACCCGACCGCGGGGTGTTCCCGACGCCGGGCAGGTCGGGTGCGACCACTGCGCGATCTCGGGCGAGCCGGGCCATGGTGGGCGCCAGGTAGCGCGTGGACGCCACCATCCCGTGGACCAGCAGCACCGGTGTGCGCGAGCGGTCGGGGGAGTCCGTGTAGCGCACGGCCACTCTGTGCGTTCCTGCTCGGATGCGGACGGCGGATGGTACGCGGTCTGGCTGCATACCCATGTCGTTCCTTTCTGGCGGTGGCAGGAGCGCTCAGCTCTGATGCTCCTCGTGCATGACAGTCAAGAAGTGCGTGTGGACAGATCCAGCCAGGACTTCGGCTCGACGACGGCGCAGGACAGTGCGGGATCGAAGAGTGTCCCTCTTCGGACTACCCCCGTGGGCACGCCGAGCACGGGCGAAGCCGGGAACGCAAGCACAGCGCAAGGCCCGATTCCGGCGCGGTGGCCGCGTCGAGGCCGCTGTCGACGGTGGTACCGCGTCGCACCGGCTGCCGGATCTCCGCGGGGAGTCGACTCCCGCACGACCTGCGGTGAGGAGTCGGAGGGCCGCGCTCGAATCGCCGAGATCATTGTCACCGGTCATCATCGTGTGACCGCGAGAGCGTGACGACAGTGACCAACGGACGGTGATGCCGACGTGGAGCGCCTCTACTTGGTGTGCGCCGTGGGCGGTCTCGCGGCCGCGGTTCTCGCCCTGGTCAGTCGCGCCATCCACCGGCTGCCGTTCAGCGGGCCGCTGGCCGCCCTGCTGCTCGGCATCGTCCTCGGGCCACAACTGCTGGGCCTGCTCGAGCTCGAGCCGGAACTGCGCGACACGCTGCTGCTGGAAGGAGCGCGACTGCTCTTGGCCGGCTCGGTGATGACCGCCGCGCTGCGCTTCCCGACCACCGCGTTGTCCGCGTTGGTGCGTCCCTTGGTGCTGCTGCTCGTCGTCGTGATGCCGTTGGCGGCGCTCGCAGCCGGCGCAGCGGCTCTTCTGCTGGGTCTGCCACTCGCGCTCGCCGCGCTGGTCGGCGCGTGCCTGTGTCCGACCGACCCCGTCCTGGCCGCCTCTGTGATCACCGGCGAACCGGCCGAGCGGGACCTGCCTGGCCGCATCCGCGCCCTGCTGACCGGCGAGAGCGGCGCGAACGACGGGTTGGCGTTGCCCCTGGTCGGCATCGCCCTGGCGGTCGTGCTACCCGCGACCCACCTCGGTGACGCGTTCGGGAAGGTGGCGTGGGAGGTGGCCGGTGGCGTGGTGATCGGTCTGCTCGCAGGACTGGCCGCCGGGTGGGCGCTACGCGCGGCCACCCGGCACCGGGACCTGGAGGAAGGGCCGAAGCTGGTGTTCCCGCTGCTGCTCGCCGTCTCTGTCCTGGGCATCGCGCGCTTGGCCGGGACCGGCGGCGTGCTGGCGGTGTTCGTGGCGGGCCTCGCCTACAACCGGATGGTCGCCGAGAGCGACCGCGGCCCGCAGGACGCCGTGGACGAGGCGGTGAACCGCTATGCGGTGCTGCCGCTGTTCCTCGTGTTCGGCGCGGTGCTGCCCTGGCGGGATTGGATCGCCTTCGGTCCGGCGGCAATAGTCTTCGTCATCGCGATCCTGCTGGTGCGGCGCCTGCCGTTCATTCTCGTGCTGGCCCGCCCCCTGCGTCTCGCTCGCCGTGACGCGCTGTTCGCGGGCTGGTTCGGTCCCATCGGCGTCAGCGCCCTGTTCTACCTCGCCCACAGCGTCCACGAAGGGGCGATCGACCCGCGCCTGTTCGCCGCCGGGACGCTCGCCGTGGCGGCCCACACGGCCGTCTACGGCCTCACCGCCACCCTGGGCCGCAAGCTCTACGCGAAGTCGCGGTCCGCCGACCCGCCCCGCTGACGACCTCACCGGCCTTCCGGGGCCGCCTTGACATCCGGTTCGACCCCTGGGTCGTCGCCGTGCGGCTTGACGACCCACCAGCACACCGCGACCCAGGACAGCGCCAGCACCAGGCTGCCCAGAACGTCGGTGGGGTGGTGCACGCCGTAGTACACCCGGGCAGCGGCCACCGCGACGATCACCACGACCGCCGCGGCCGCGGCGAGCCACCGCCACCAACGGCGCGTCCCGGTGACCACCAGGAGCGCAGCGGCGGTGTACAGAGCGCAGGCGGCGGCGACGTGCCCGGAGGGGAAGCTGGAAGTGGGCGGCAGGTCGGGGGTGAGCTGCACGACGTCCGGACGGGCCCGGCCGACCGCTGACGAGGCCGCCAGGAACAGCGTGATCTCGCCGGCCATGACCACGACCAGGAACAGCACGGGACGCCAGTCACGGGTCAGGGCGAGCCAGAGCGGGCCGATCACCAGGGCTGCGGTGAGCACCCAGTGGGTGCTGCCGAAGCGGCCAGCGATTCCGCTGACGGTGTCCAGTAGGGGGCCGCGGTGTTCGACGACCCACTGCGTCAGGTCCCGGTCCCAGTCCAGCGCCGGCCGGTCGGGAGTCCCCGCGGTGACCAGCCGACCCACGCCGAAGAGCAGACCCAGGAGCGCCACCCACGCGGTGAGCAGTTCGGCCACTCCCCGCCAGGGGTGCGGCAGGACGTGCGCGTGGGTGCGCGACGCCGGTTCGAGCGCGGCAGCCGCCTCGGGCGCCAAACCCTCGCTCAACGCGGGGCCGCGGTGCGGCGCGGACAGTCCCCAGCGGCGAAACGCAACCGTGGTGATCACCAGCCACACCAAACCGAGCAGCCACCCGGCCACGACGTCGGTGAGGTAGTGCACCCCCAGCGCCATACGGGTGAAGCCGATGGCCGCCACCACCAGCGCCACGACCGCGATCGCCGGCCGGCGCCCTGCGCGGGGCAGCACCGGCAGGAAGATCAACAGCAACACCCCGTAGGACACCAGCGAACCCATCGCATGACCGCTGGGAAAACTCAGGCCCGGAGCTGCCGCGACCGGCGCGTTGACCACCGGGCGCAGCCGCTCGACCAGTTCCTTGACTACCGAGTTGAGCGCGAGTGCACCCAGTGCGGTGACCACGGCGTAGACGGCGAGCAGGGGCTGGCGCCGGATGAGCAGCCAGGCCGTGCCCACGGTCACCAGCCACGCCAGCATCGCCGTCCCACCCAGGGCGGTCACCGCGTTCAGCGCGTTCACGACGACGTCGTTGCCGGCGACCGCGCTGTTGAGCCGGTCGGTCACGGCCCCGTCCAGTCGTTGTAGCGGTGGCCAGTGGGTGCGCACCAGGACCAGCAGCAGGCCGAAGCCCACGCCGAAGAGCGCCAACTCGGCCAGGCCGGTCGCGCTGCGCAGCGCGAAGCGTTCCGCTCGTACCACCGCACCCGACGACGTTGAGTGCACAGCCGAGTTCCTTCCCACAGAATTCTCCGCAAGCGGATGCCCCGCGGATCGTTGAGGGGTGCCCCGGACGGGACCGCTGTCGTGGCACCGGCTCATGTCGTGTCCGAGCCGTGACCGGAACAAAGCCCGCCCTTAACCCAAGGCTCCATCCGGTTGCGAAACCACTACGACGCAACGCTTCCGCTTCCGGCCGCGTTTGCGTGCCGGGATCGCGGCAACGCATGGGCCACAATGAACACAACTCTCCGAGGAGGCCGGCGATGATCCGGTGGCATGCGCACACGGGGCGTGACCGTGGCAACGATTCCGCGATTCCGCGGGAAAAGCGCGGCACGATTGCCCGAAGAGGAACCTCGGGTTACGGGTTCGGCTACCCGTACGGGGCACCGTCGGCCACGCCACGCTGGACACCGCCGGGTGCGCGTGCCGCCAGCGCCGTGGTTTTCCTGGCTGGGGTGTGGCTGCTGCTGGCACCGGTCATCCTGGACTACGCCCCGCACCCGGAAGGGCTGGGCGCCTACTGGAACGACCTGGTCGTCGGCGGGATGGTCGCGCTGCTCGCCCTGGTCCGCGTACTGGCACCGGAGCACTTGCCCTGGTTGAGCCTGGTCAACGCCGCACTCGGTGCCTGGCTGGTGGTGTCGCCGTTCGTGCTCGACTACGCGGTGCGGGCGTACGCGATGCGGGCGACGGGCAACGACGTCGCCGTGGGCGTGCTGATCCTGGTGGTGGCCGTGGCGAGCGCGGTGACGACCTACCAGCGCCGGAAGGCGGCGCGAGGGCCCGATGGAGCGTCGACATAGTCGTCTGCTGGTGCGGGTCCGGTCGACCATGAGATGTGCTCTGCTCAACCGCCGGTCGACCCGCGACCCGCGGTTCCCCGCTCGGCAGCGAGAACCTCGTCGAGCCAGTCCCGGTCGGACAGGTCGACCGGTTCGCCGTCGACGGTTACGGCTGGTGTCCCGGTGAAGAAGTCGGTGTCCTGGAGTCGGGCGAGTTCGGCACGGGCCTCGTCATCATGGGTGCCGTTGCGCACGCACCGCGCGAAGTCCCCGCTGATACCCAGCTCGGTACCGAGGTCGACCAACTCCTCGTCGATGTGGCCCGGGCCGCCCTCGCGCGGTTGCACGGCAAACAACGCCTGGTGGTACTGCCAGAACCGGTCCTGATCGGCCGCGCAGAGCGCCGCGTTGGCCGCGTCCAACGAGTACCCCTCGGGCCGCGAGAGACGTACGAGCATGGGCAGCAGGTGATACCGAACCCGTAGTTCGCCCTCTTCGATTTCCTGCTTGATCCGAGGGCCGTGGGTCTGCTCGAACCGGCCGCACGCCGGGCACAGGAAGTCCTCGTAGACGTCGATGGTCGTCGGTGCGTCACCGCCGACGACGACCGTGCCGCCCTGACGCTTCACGGGCGCGTCGATGCCGGTCACGCCCGGCGGGGCAGCCAGCTCCCCGTCCCGGGACGAGCCGACCAGCAGCACCCCGCCCACGACGACGAGCGCGAGCACCGCGACGACGACCACACCGATGAGCACCGCTTTCCGCTCGCCGTGCGCACGACGCGCCCCGGCGACCGTCTTGGCGGCCGCACGCCGCCGCTTGCCCCTGTTGTCGTTCACGCCGTACCTCCCACAGGCAGGGGTTCACCGATCGACGTGTCAGGCGTGCCCGGCTGTGCGGATGGAAAACCGCGATCGCCGAGCGACCACGGGCCTGTGTCCGATCCGTGACCCCGCTCCTGATCGAGCTCGGAGAGTCGGAGGTGGAACATGGATGAGGAACGCTACGTGCCGTGATCGACGCCCTGGTCGGGTTGGTCGAGGCGGCCGGTGCCGGCGTCATCGTCATGGGGCGCTGTGGGCGACGATCCGGTTCGTCGTCGACGGGATCCGGCATTGTGACGCCGCGGTGTTCACCCCGGTGCGCTTGTCACTGGGCCGGTTCTTCGTCCTGGGGCTGGAGTTCCAGTTGGCCGTTGACATCCTTCGCACAGCGGTGGCGCCTAGTTTCGAGGAGATCGGGCAGCTGGCCGCCATCGCCGCCATCCGGACCGCGTTGTGGACGAAGCTCGCCACCGCAGCGATCATCCCGGTCGTGTGATGTTCTCCTGTCCTGCGGTACCGGCGTCGATGCCCGCGCGGAGCACCTTGCGGTTGCCTGACGAGACACCACTGCACGGTCCTGCGGTGCACATCCCGGGGTAGCCGGGCGGTATGAGGAAAGTCGGCGCAGTCGCCCGTCACAGCGCTCCCGCCCTGCTTCCAGGATCGGCCGCCCAGCGGCGACCGGCCCGGCGCGGGAAAACGGTGTCGCGGAGGAAGGCGGTTGTCCGCCGACGTGTCCAGGCCTTGTCCGTGACCCTGCTCGCGTGCTCGGTACTCGTGTTCGTGCCTCGGGCGGACGCGGTGACGAGCCGCGATGTCCCGGACAGGTTCGCGCCGGCCGCCACCGCGTGGACGAGCCCGTCGTCGGGCTGGGTGGTGGGTGCCGCGCCCTGCGGATCGCGATCGTGCCCGGTGCTGGCGCGCACGGTCGACGGTGGTCGTTCGTGGTGGCGTACCACCGTGCCCGAACTCGCGGTACGTGCCGGTGAGGCCGTTCGGATCGCCTTCGCGAACCCATCGGTCGGTGTGCTCACCGACGGAACGCGGCTGCACGTCACGCACGACGGTGGTCACACCTGGCAGGCGGCGGCCGTCGAGGGTGCCGTGCCGCCGGTCCGGTTCGGCGCCGTCGTCGCCGAACCGGACCGGTTGTACGCCGTGGTGGTGGGCTCGTCGCAGACCCGGTTGCACACCGCGTCACCGGATGTCGCCCGGTTCACCCCGGCACCCGGTGTGCGGGTGCCCGGTGCGGCTGACGGTGAGGTCGCGGTCGCGGCCGACGGTCTCCACGTGGTGCTCGCCGCGGTGCACCGGGTCAACCGGCACTGGGTCGAGGTCGGACACCGCTGGGTGTCGACGGCCCCGCCGTGCCCGATGGGCGCCGCAACCGAGCTGGCGGCCACTGGATCGTCGCTGTTCGCCCTGTGCAGCAGCGATCCGGGCATGGGACGCATGACCAAAATGCTGAAGGTCTCCCAAGCCGGTGCGGCGTTCCGCTCGCTCGGTGAAGCCCCACGAGCCGGTATCACCACCGGCTTGGCCGCCGTGTCACCGTCCGCTGTGGCCGTGACCGCAGTGGGGCGTGGCGCGGCATGGCTGCACCTGGGTCGGGAGCACGGTACGCGATGGTCGTCGCCCCTGGTGCTGGGTGGGCCACCGCTGCGCGAGCCGCTGTTCACCAACCCCGGCCACGGCGCGCTGGTGCGCGGCGGCCCGGGATGGGCTACCGCCCGACTCCTGCTCACCTCTGACGGGGGAACCACGTGGCTGCCCGTCGACTTCTCCTCGGCGGCGACGGACCCGGGGCACCAGACCCAGGGGTGGGTGCCGATGACGCCATCCACCTCCGATCGACAACCTCGTACCGAGAACACCAGGGGGCGACATGACCCGCGTCGAACATGCCACCCGCCACCCGTGCAGACTGGCTGCACCTCGGCCTCGCCGTCGGCATGATCGCCCTGGGTCTCGTCCCGGGACCACGGCCGTCCCGGCGCCGCGCCTGAGCCGTAGCGGTCGCCGGCGGGCCGCACGTCAAAACCGACCCACCGACCGCGTGATCCCCGAGCGTGGTGTCGAGCCCTTCAGTCGCGCTCGGCGGCCCGTCCGTGACTGCCTCCGGTCACGTCGGCACGAAGGGTTTTGCCGCAAAACCGGTTCGCCGGGCCCGCACGCCGGCCACGATGCCCGGCGACGCGGCGTCACGGCCACGACGGGGTGGCCGGTTCACCCACCCCAGCTCAGCGGCGTGGTAGCGGCGATGGGTGCCGTATTCAGGTGGGCCGCACCGGGTGACCGGTACCCGCTCACGGAAGCGGGTCGTGCGCCCTTGCGCTCTCCTGGCGGTGTGTTGCGACTCCGCGACCGGGCGGCACTTGCGGGTAGCCCTCGACCGACGCACGAGGAGTCGGGAAGGAGTGGTCGGCGGTGTTGAACGGTGATGTGGTGGTGGGTGTCGACGACACCGGGGTGTCGGAGCGTGCGGCCCGGTGGGCGGCCCGGCAGGCTGCGATCCTGGGGTGTGGGCTGGTGCTGGTGCACGTGGTGCGGTGGCCGCCTGGTCAACCGCTTGGCCTGCGCGTCCCGGTGGACACAGTCGAGGATCCGGTGGCGCAGCGGACCCGGGACGCGGTGGAAGGGCTCGCCGAGCGGTGCCGCGAGGCGACCGGAGTCGCGGTGCGCACCGAGATCCTGCCGGGTGACCCGGCGGAGGTGCTTGCCCGGGTCGCCGACCGGGCGGCGTTCGTCGTGGTCGGCCACTCGGATGGTGGCGGGTTCCTCCGGCTGCTGTCGGGCTCCACCGCCGAGCGGCTGACCCGGACCTGCCCGTGGCCACTGGTGGTCGTCCGCGACGGGATCGCCGTCGACGACCGTGCCGGTGGATCGGTGGTGGCCGGTGTCGACGACTCCGCGGCCGGGGCTCGGGCGTTGCGGTTCGCGTTCGAGTTCGCCGCCCGGCAGGGCGGAGAGGTGGTCGTGGTGCACGCGACCGGTGCGGCGGCGATGACGATGCAGCCGGTGGAGACCAGCGTGCACGCCGTGCCGCACGAGGACCGCGGCGCCGTGGGGATCGCGTTGGCCGAGTGCGTCCGACGGCACCCCGGAGTAGTGGGGGAGGTCGTCAACGCGGTGGGCTCGCCAGTGGATGCCCTGCTGGCCGCGTCCGCCAGAGCAGCGCTCCTGGTGGTCGGCAACCACGGCAAGGGGGTGGTGCGTCGGGCGTTGCTCGGCTCGGTCAGCCACCAGCTGGTCGACGAGGCACCTTGCCCGGTCGCGGTGCTCTCACCCGAGACAGCCGCGACCGATTCCGAATGACGTCGGTCCACCCCGGGGCCCTCAGGACACGGGCCTCGCGCAATCGCGGTCGCCCGACGGTCGCCGGCCGACACGGTGCCCAGGGGGGCGAGGCAGGTAGCCGACGAGCACGGCGTTGGGCTGGGGGACGTGGCCGGGACGACGGGAGCGGGAGCCGGCATCGTCGTGGCCGTGGTGAACTCCCTGCGGGCGGTGAAGCAGAGCGCTGAGCGAAGCGGTCGCGCCGTGCGTGGATCAGTCGCGCGGCACGTCGGGCACGTTGTCGAGCGCGTCGAGGTCCCCGGCCGAGTTCAGGGGGATGACGCTGAAGGTGCCGTCGGTCTCCAGGACGACTGCGGCGACCTGGTCGAGCGCGCCTTGGCCTTGGGCGCGGACCGCTTGGAGCACTTCCGCGCGGCTGACGCGCTGGTCGCGCAGCGCCCGGTCGCGCAACCGCCCCTGCCACACCAGCAGAGTGGGGGTGGACTTCACCGCCCGGCGGACCAGTCCCAACCGCACCGAGGTCCAGGCGACGGCGAACTGCGCGCAGATCAGCAGCGCCAGCGCCAGCACGCCCTCGGCCAGCGCCACGTCGGAGGTGAGCAGCACGGTGGCCAGGGTCGAGCCCAGCGCGACCGTCACCACCATGTCGAAGGCGTTCATCTTGGCCAGCGTCCGCTTGCCCGACAGGCGCACCAGCGCCACTAGCGCCGCGTAGGCGCACACGCCGACGACAACTACGCGCAGCAGCCCGTCCCAGGAGTCGAAGAACATGCCCCACGCCTACCCCGTGTGCCCGACGGCACACGTCCGGCGCGGCGTCACGGCGTGTCGGAGCCGGGCGTCTGTGGAGGGGTCGGTGAGGAACGACCTGGCCGCCAGCACCAGCGGCACCGCGAACAGGGCACCGGTGATGCCTGCGAGCACGCCGTCGACGGCCACGGCGAGCACGACGGAGAGCGGGTGCAGGCGCACTACCCTGCCCAGCAGCAGCGGCTGGAAGACGTTGCCCCCAGCTGCTGCACCAAGATCGCCACGCCCGCGACGATCAGCGCGGCGACCGGTCCATTGGCGAACAAGGCGGTCGCCCCCCGCGTCGGCGGCCGGGGACTCGGCGTGCCCCGCAGCCAGTCGGTGAGGTCGTCCACCCCAGCAGGGACAGCGCGCCGACCACGACCACGGCGACGGCCGGCCACCGCGGCAGGCCCGCGCGGTGCAGTCGGTCCACCAGCGGGTGCAGCAGCGCGGTGAGCAGCAGGGCCACGGCGACGGGATCACCACCGCGCTGAGCAGGCCACCAGCCGCAGCGCCAGCCGGCCCAGTACCAGCAGCACCAGCAGCACCAGTACCGAGGCCCCGGTCAGGCCGGCCGATCTGAGCCTGCGCGCTATGCGGCGGGAGTCGGGCGTGTTCGGGTCGTCGCTCGTCACCGTCCACGGTTGGCCCGGACCGGGGGGAGCGGCGCGTTCGCAACCTCAGCGCAAGGTTCCGCTCCGCTGTCGAGGGAACGTCGTCGGCAGGAACGGTGGGGGAGTGCCGGCTACCGGCACCGCGCACCGCCGGACGGGCAAGGACCTTGCGATCGGCTGACGGCGGGCGCACGGCGTTCCGGTCGGGGTGGTCACCGGGTAGCCGCCGGACATGGACGGTTTGCGAACACCGGCGTTGTTGGGAGCGGTCCTGGTCGTAGTGGTGGGCTGTGCGCAACCCCGGGAGGAGTCGGGGAGCGGTACGACGGGCACCGACGGGCGAGTGGGCGAGGTGGTGCTGCACAACGCGGTGGTCGAAGCGCCGGCGGACGGCTCGTGGTGGCCCGGTGACGACGCCGTGGTGAGGCTGACGCTGCTCACCGGGGCCGACCGGCCGGACTGGCTGCTCGGCGTGCGCACCGACAGCGCGGCCCGGGTCGAGTTGATGGCCGACCGCGACTGCGACGGCACGAGCGAACGGGTCGACCACATCCGCCTGCCCGCCGGAGGTGCTGCGGCACCCGAGCCTGGCGGCGTCGACACGGCCCACCACCTGCGGATCGTCGACTTCACCCGCGAGGTGCCTGCGGGCACCACTGTCCCGCTGACCTTCACCTTCGCCGAGGCTGGGCAGACGACGTTGGACGTGCCGGTGAAGACGGGCGGGGACGGTGACGTGTCGCCACCGGCCACCTGCACCCCCGGCCCGTCCCCGACAACCGGTACCACACCGGCGACGTCATCGACCCGGCCCGCGACGGTGCTGCGTGGCCGGGTGGTGGACGGCGTGGAGCCCGGGTGCCTGGTGCTGTCCACCGACCGCGGCCAGTTCCTGTTGCTCGGTGGCGACGAGGAGGTCCTCCGGGCGGGTGCGGAGGTCGTCGTGGAAGGTACGGTCCGCCCCGGCCAGGCCACGACCTGCCAGCAGGGAACGCCGTTCGCCGTCGACGAAGCGCGAACCGCGCCGACCCGATGAGGCATGACCGGCGGTTCCGGCAGCCGCAAGGTGGCCGCAAGGTTCCTGCCCGGTGGCCCGGGAACCCGGCTGACCATGACGAGCAGTGACAGCGCGGTGCAGGAGGCGGGTCCGATGGCGATATGCGGAAGCCCTGCGGCGGCCGTGCGGCCGGCGGCGGATGCGGTCGGGTGACGTCATGGGCCGATACCCGAGCGGTGAACCGGACTACCAGCGCGCCGCGCGGTTGACCGCCCGCCGGGGCGCACCGGGACCAGGTGCGGTGGTGGCGGCCGCAGGGGTGTGGCTGGTGCTCGCGCCCTCGGTCCTGGAGTACCCGGACGGCGGTGCGGTGATCAACGACGGTGTGGTCGGCGCCGTGGTTGCGATCGTCGCGATCACCGGCGCGGCGGTGCCCCGGGCCGCGTCGTGGTCGAGCGGGACGACCGCGCTGCTCGGCGTGTGGGAGGTGGCTTCGCCGTTCGTGCTCGGCCACGGCTCCGGCAGCTCGGTGGTGGCCAACCAGGTCGTGGTCGGCCTGGTTGTGGTCGTGCTGTCGCTGGCCGGTGTGGCGGTGTCGGTGGAGCGGTCGTGCTCGCGCAGCCCGATGCGGGCGAGGCCGTCCCGGTGGGAGCGGCGTCGTGCGCGGCCCCGCCGGGTGCGTCGGTGAAGAGGGGAACGATGACGCGTCTTGTGGGTCTGTGCTTGGTGGCGGGTGTGCTGTTGGCCGGGGTGCTGTTCCCGGTCGTGGGTGGGGCGGGGGTGCTGCTCGCTCGGACTGGTGATCACATCACGGGCCCGGTCGCGTTGCCCGCCGACGTCGAACCGCCGACGGTGACGACCTTGGTCGACGCCGACGGCGAGCCGTTCGCCCACCTCTACGACCAGTACCGCGTGTTGGTGGCCTCTGACGAAATCTCCCCGGCGATGAAGGACGCCGTCGTGGCCGTGGAGGACCACCGGTTCTACGAGCACCACGGTGTGGACTGGGTGGCGACCGTGCGGGCCGCGCTGCGCAACTACGCCTCGGGTGGCGTGGTGCAGGGTGCGTCGACGCTGACCCAGCAGTACGTCAAGAACCACTTGATCCACGTGGAGGCGCGGCACGACCCCCTGCGCCAAGCGCGGGCCCGGATGCGCACACCCGAGCGCAAGTTGCGGGAGATCCGCACGGCCGTGGCCTTGGAGAGGCGCCTGTCCAAGGACGAGATCCTGACCCGTTACCTCAACACGGTGCCGTTCGGGGCCGGGACCTACGGCGTCGCGGCGGCGGCCCGGACCTACTTCGGCACCACACCGGACCGCCTGACCGTGCCGCAGGCCGCACTGCTGGCCGCCTTGGTCAACAGCCCGGCGGCGCTGAACCCCGAGCACCACCCCGAGGCGGCCCTGCAACGCCGCAACGTCGTCATCGACCTCATGGCGCGGTACCGCATGCTGGTTCCGGAGGTGGCGGAGCAAGCCAAGCGGGAACCGCTGGGCGTGCGAACCCCGGTGCGGCCCCTGCCCAACGGGTGCGTGGGCGCCGACCCGGGACTCGGCTTCTTCTGCTCCTACGTGATCGACCACCTGCTCGCCAAGGGGCTCGACCCGGAGCGGTTGAAGACCGGCGGCTACACCGTCCGCACCACCCTGGACCGGGAGGTCAGCGCCGCCGTTGAACGGGCG
Source organism: Saccharothrix carnea (assembly GCF_003014735.1). Classification (GTDB taxonomy): domain Bacteria; phylum Actinomycetota; class Actinomycetes; order Mycobacteriales; family Pseudonocardiaceae; genus Actinosynnema; species Actinosynnema carneum. Next base: position 461,188 of record NZ_PYAX01000002.1, read on the forward strand.
GTGCGGGTGCAGGTCCCTCGCGACACCTCCGGTGTCGCCAACACGATGGCCGTGGTCGAGCCCGGCCGGGAGCGGCACGAGGTCACCGCGCTGGTGGCCAACCGCGACCACGGCCCAGACGCCGCGCAGTTCCAGACCATGCTCGACCTGCCGTCCGGGGTGTCCAACACGTTCGGCGCGGGTTCGGTCTTCAAGGTCTTCACCGCCGCCGCTGCCCTGGAGCACGGCTATGGCCCCGACTCGGTCGTCGACTCGCCCACCTCCTACACATCCCGGGTGTTCAAGGGCGGTGCGCAGGGTTGTCCGTCCACGGGTGAGCCGGACACGCGCTGGTACTGCCTGCGCAATCACAACGACGACTACCCGCCGCGCATGACGCTGCGCCAGGCCCTGGCCACCTCACCCAACACCGCCTTCGTGATCCTGGAGGAACGGGTCGGCCTGGACGCGGTGGTCGACGTGGCCCGAAGGCTGGGCATGCGCCGTACCCTGGCAAGCAATATCGCCGGTGACGCGCCGGACCCGAACTCGCCGCGACCTGAGCTGCGGGTCGACCAGGCGGAGTTCTTCACCGGCCGGCAGAACGCCTCCTTCACCCTCGGCCCGGCCCCGTCGAGCACCCTGGAACTGGCCAACGTCGCCGCCACGATCGTCAGCGGTGGCACCTGGTGCGAACCGACACCGCTCGTCGAGGTGGTCGACCGGCACGGGCAGGTCGTGGACCTCCCGGCCTCACCGTGCGAGCAGGCCGTGCCCGAAGCGGTGGCCGACGCCCTGGCCACGGCGCTGAGCGACGACGAGGACCGCGGCACCGCCGCCCAGGCGGCCCGGCGGCACGGGTGGAGCCGGCCGATGATCGGCAAGACCGGCACCACCGAGGAGTACAAGTCCGCGGCGTTCCTCGGCGCGACGATGGACCACGCAGGAGCGGTGCAGACGTTCAACGACAGCCCCGACCCCCGTCCCGTCTGTGTCGGGACGGGTGCGCCGAGGCTGTGCGCGAGCGGCAACCTCTACGGCGGCACCGTCCCTGCCCACACCTGGTTCGACGCCATGACGCAGATCCACGCCAACCTGCCCGCGACACCCCTCCCACCGCTCCCGCGCACCCAGCAAGCGAGCACCGGTGACGGATGAGCCGCGACTCGCGGTCCCGTGGAGGCGGACATGCTCCACCAGAGGTGACTCGTGGGACGACCCGGGGATCTCAACCGGACGGGTTACGGCCGGTGTCGGGCTGGTCCGGCCCGCCGGTGGGCAGGTTGTCAGGCGGTTCGATGCGCAGGGCCTTGGCGACCGGCACGTCGGAGGAGGAGTGCAGGACGATCGACAGGGCGATGGTGACCGCGACCAGGTCGAACAGGTGTGCTGCTTCGGGCAGGCCGGATTGCAGGACCAGCAGGCCGTAGACGACCGAGGCGAAGCCCTTGGGCCCGAACCAGGCCGCTGCGGCGCGTTCCCGCCGGGTCAGCCTGCTGCGCAGCAGCGAGACGGCCATGGACAGCGGACGGACGAGCAGGATGGCCAGCACGGGCACCAGCCAGTCACCGAGGCTCAGATGGGACAACCGTTCGGGGGTGATCAAGGCGCCGAAGACGAGCAGCGCGGCGAACTTGGTGGTCTCGGACAGCAGGTCGCCGAAGTGTTCGAACCGCTCGGCGGCACTGGGGGTGAGGGTGGCGATGGTGGAACCGGCGGCGAAGGCGGCCAGGTAGGGGTTGGCGTGGGTCAGGTCGGCCGCGGCGTAGACCACGATGCCCACCGACAGCGGTCCGAGGGCTTGCAGGCGGGGTTCGGCGCCCAGGACCGGCAGCCGCAGCGCCAGCGCCACCAGGCCGGGCACCGCGACGCCGAGGACCAGGCCGAGGACGAGTTCGAGGGCGATCTCGCCGGGGTGGGCGGTCTCGTGGGAGGCAGCGGCCAGGAAGAGCAGCACGAACGGCAGGGCCAGGCCGTCGTTGAGACCGGACTCGACGTTGAGCAGGCGCCGCAGCCGCAGCGGCACGTCCTCGCGGCCCACAATGGCGGAGGCGAACACCGGGTCGGTGGGGGACAGGATCGCGCCCAGCAGGAACGCGGTGGCCCAGTCCAGGCCGGCCAGGTAGTGGGCGGGCAGGGCGATGCCGATCATGGCCAGGGGCATGCCGATGCCCAGGGCCTTGCCCGAACTGCGCCATCCCTGGCGCAACGCGGGCAGCCCGGCCCGCTGGCCGTCGGTGAACAACACGGTGAACAGCGCCAGGTCGGCCAGCGCCGAGACGAACCCGCTTTCGGAGGGGATCTCGACCAGACCGAACCCGCCCTGCCCGAGCAGCGCGCCCGCGAGCAGCACCATCAGCGCCGTCGACAGCACCGTGCGCGCCGCCAGACCCGACAGCGCCACGCTGACCAGCATCACCACACCGAAGGCCAGGACCAAGGTCACCACGGGCTCCAGTCCTCCCGGCACCCGGCCGGGGATCGCGCTGAACGGGGCACGAACCCCCGGTACCCGCCAGGTGGTCGGCCAACCGGCCGGACAACCTTGCGATTGCCCGACGAGCCGCACCCAGGGCGACAGCGCGGGTAGCCAGGCTGTGCACCCGACCTCGAGAACAGGAGCCGTCGATGTTCCACAAGACCACTCGAACGTGTGTCCTGGCCGCTGCGTCGTGCCTGGCCTTGACAGTGCTGGGCGGCTGCGGTTCCGGCACGGCCGACGAACCGGCCACCGTGCCGCCGACGTCGAACGCCCTGGGGGCGGACCCACCGCGCAGCCTCGGGGACGCCGAGCAGTGCCTGACCGCCGGGCTGCGCGTCCACCTCGGTCCCGGCAACAATGACATGCAGGGTGCCCACCTGCCCCTGCGGTTCACCAACACCGCCTCACAGCCGTGCACCCTCCAGGGCGCGCCGGGGGTCTCCTACGTCACCGGCGAGGGCGGGGAGCAGGTCGGCCTGCCGGCCGAGCGCGACACCGACGGCCCAGTGGTGACCCTGGCACCCGACGAGACCGCGTCCGCGCCTCTGCTGCTGTCCAGCGCGCCGCGGAAGACTCCCGACTGCGAGCAGGTCCAGGTCGGTGGGCTGCGGGTCTACCCGCCGAACAACACGGAACCGGTGTTCGTCGAGCAGGGTGCCACCGCATGCGCACCGCCGCTCGACGGCCCGTTCCTGGAGGTCGGCCCGGTCCGACCGGGAGCCGACAGCACCGGGACCTGACACCGGACCACACGTCCGGCGTGGGCCGCATCGAGGCCGACCGCACGGTCGGCCGTGCCGTCGGTGCCCAACGGGACGCGTGCCGTGCGGAGGCGCACAGTCGGTGGGGGTGCTTGTGGTGGTCGACAACGGGGGCGAGGCGTGGCTCCCTGTTCCGACTGATCCGAGGTGGTGCACGTCCGCAGGTGCGGTGGCCTGCTCACCGGCGCGGCGCAGCGCACCCCGGTGACGGTGGGATCGGAGAATCCGAACGGGGAGGAACCGTGCAAGGTGATCGTCAGGTTCCGTGGACCGTGCCGGTGGCAGACTCGGACCGTGGTTCGAGATCCTGCCGCCGCGTGCCCCGGCCACCCTGGGGCGGATGGGGGCCGACGATGAGTGCCGGTCACGACGGCGCCGCCTTTGACGCCGGTTATGACACGGCTGTGCTGGTGGTCCGGGACGACGGGATCCTGTGGCGGAAGACGACCTGGCTGTGGCTGCGCGAACGCATGCACGGCTGGCCGGTCCACGACGTGCTGCGGGTCGAACTGGTCGTCGCCGAACTGCTGGACAACGCGCAGCGCTACGGTCTCCCGCGTTACGTGGTGGAGCTCGTGCTGGACCGGCATGCCGAGATCCTCACGATCAGGGTTCGCAACCGCGCCCCGCGCAGCGGCGCCGGTTGGCCTCGGGCAGCCGGGTTGGCCATAGTCGAGGCGCTGAGCGAGCAGTGGGGCGTCGTGGCGATGGGGAACTCCACGACTGTGTGGGCGAAAATGCGGTTCGCCGCGGTGTGACGGCGGTCCCGGGTACGGCTCGGCACGCGTCACTCCCGGCCCCGATCACGTGGTTCGTCGTGCCGGTGACGGGCGGCGGCGCACTGTCCTGCCCGAATCGTTCATCGGGAACATGGTGGGCGTCCGTGGTCGGTCACCGATGTTCATGGGAGGAGAGTCGTTCGTGGGATCGGCTGTTCGTGCGGGAGCCACGGAACTGGACGGTGCCGGTCTCGCTGGTGCTGCTCGCCGGTTGCACGGCCGGTCCTGCCTCGAACGCCGTTTCGTCGCCGGATGCAGGAGCACGTGTTCACCGGTCTGGACGGAGGACTGCTACGCCGGTCGAACTTCCGGCGGCGGGTCTGGCTGCCCCTCGTCAACGGCGATCCGAGCCGGGGATGGGCGCCGATCCATCCTGGTCTGCACTTCCATGACCTACGTCATACACAAGAGGTGGCTCATTGAAGACGGCGTGCCGGAGATCCTCCAGTGCAAGCGCCTCGGACACCGGATGGCGGGGGTTCGGGGCATCTACTCGCATGTGACGCAGGTCATGGTGGACGCGATGCCCGACGGGCTGCAGCGTCGCTGGGAGCGTTCGCTGAGGACGCTTCAAATCTTTTCGAGCCCTGACTCCGAGTACACCAGAGCCTGATCCGGCGACAGCGTGGCGCCGTGCGCGAAGTGCTCACCGAACGCCACCGGACCCAAGACCTCCATGACACGGGCAGTGATCCGGTCGACGTCGGCGCGTTCGCCGGCAGGCAGGGGGGCGTTGCGGGATCGTCGGGCCGCATCCGCCGCGCCCAGCAAGGTCGCGGCGGCGGCCGGGTCGCACGTGGCGCCGGCCAGGCCCTCCAGAGCCAACGCCAGCGCACGCGGGTCGCCCGTGCCGAGGGCGGCCGCGTAGCTCTCCCGGTGGCGGGCGGCGGCGGTTGTCGGGTCGGCGCGCAGTTCGGCGATGAAGCCCAGTTCGGCCAGCACCAACGCGTTCGCGCCGGACAGGCCGACCTCGTCGTGCCAGGCCAGCACGGTGTGCAGCAGTTGCTCCGCGGTGTCCAGGTCGCCCGCGCGGCGTGCGCCCAGCGCCAGGCCGAGTCGAGCGTTGACCTCACCGGCTCGGAAACCGTGCTCCGCGGCCAGGTTCAGCGCACGTTCGTGGTGCTCGCGCGCCCGCTCGTGATCACCGGCGAGCAGGGCGATGCGTCCCAGGCCGGCGGTCAGGTCGGACACCTCCGGCCACAGCCCGAGCTGTTCGGCCAACCGCAGGCCGGCGCGCAGCCGCTCCGCCGCCTCGTCGTAGTCGCCGAACACCTCGGCCACCGCGGCGAGCGGCCGGGTGCCGCGCAGCCTGCCCCACGTGTCACCGAGGTCGTGGAACAGCGCGACGCTGCGCTCACCGTCCCGTGCCGCCGCCTCCAGGTCGCCGCGCAGGAGTCCCTGGAGCGCGCGGTCGCTGAGTGCCGCGGCCGTGCCCCACCGGTCGCCGGTCGCGGTGAAGGCGGTCAGCGCCCGCTCGGTCAGGTCTTCCGCCGAGGTGACGTCGCCGATCTCGCACAGGGCGTGGCCGAGGAACCAGAACGCGTGCGGTTCCGGGCACGACCGCAGCGCGGCCTCGATCCGCGCGTCCCGGTCCGCGCCCTGACCGGTCAGGATGCCGATGCCGGCGTGCCAGGCCGTGGTGGCGCCGGTCCGGCCCACCGCGTGGACGGTCTCGAACGCACGCCGTGCCTCACCCAACCTGCCGCGCAGCACCCAGTACCACGCCAGGGCGTCCACCAGGCGCAACGCCTGCGCGGTCAACCCCAGCCGCACGGCGTGGTCCAGCGCCACGCGCAGGTTCGCCGAGTCCGCGTCCAGCCGCCGCAACCACTCGTGCTGCTCCGGCCCGCGCAACCGGGCCCGCTCGGCGAGGTCGGTGTAGTACTCGACGTGCCGCGCCCGCACGTCCTCCAGCTCGCCCGCCTCGGCCAACCGTTCCACGCAGTACGCCGCGACCGACTCCAGCAGCCGGTACCGGTGGCCGCCCGCGCCCTCCACCGCGACCACCAGCGACCGGTCCACCAACCCGGTCAGCACCTCCAGCACGTCGCCGCCGCCGCACACCGCCTCGGCCGCCTCGAACGTGCAGCCCTCGTGGTGCACGGCCAGCCGGCGCAGCACCACCCGCGCCGCGTCATCCAGCAGCTCCCAGCTCCAGTCGATCATCGCGCGCAGGGTCCGCTGGCGCGGCGGCGCGTCCCGGTACCCGCCCGCCAGCACGCGGAACCGGTCGTCCAGCCGGGACAGCACGCCGGTCACGCCCAGCGCCCGCACCTTCGTCGCGGCCAGCTCCAGCGCCAGCGGCAGGCCGTCCAACCGGCGGCAGATCGCCACCACCGCGTCGGCGTCCAGGGCGGATCCGGGCGCCGCGGCGGTGGCGCGGGCGACGAACAGCTCCACCGCGTCCGCGACGGCCAGCGGCGTCACGGGGTGGCGCACCTCGCCCGCGACGGCCAGCGGCTCCTGGCTGGTCGCCAGCACGCGCAGGTGCGGCGCGGTCCGCAGCACGTGCGCGGTCAACGCGGCCACCTCGGGGATCATCGGCTCGCAGTTGTCCAGCACGAGCAGCATCCGCTTGTCCCGCAACGCCATCCCCAGCCGGTCGACCGTGTCGACGTGCTCGCCGCCCCACGTGCCGTCGTCGCGGATGCCCAGCACCGCCGCGACCACGTCGGGCAGCGAGCACGGCGCGGACACCTCGACGATCCGCACACCGTCGGCGAACCCGTCCACCAGCCGCCGGGCGGCCTCCACCGCGAGCCTGGTCTTGCCGACCCCGCCCGGACCGGTCAACGTCACCAGCCGGTGCTCGCCCAGCAGCCGCCGCACCTCGGCCACGTCGTGCTCCCGGCCGACGAGCGGGGTGAGCGGGTTCGGCAGGTTCGCGGCCGGACGCACCGGCGGCGCGAGGTCGGCGTCCTGGTCCAGCATCGCCCGGTGCAGCGCGGCCAGCTCGGGGCTCGGGTCCACGCCCAGCTCGTCGGCCAGCCGCCGGCGCAGGTCGTCGTAGCCCGCCAACGCCTCGTGCTGCCGCCCCGACCGGTAGAGGGCACGCAGGTGGATCGCGCGCAGGCGTTCCCGCAACGGGTGCTCGGAGACGACGTCCGCCAGCTCGGCCACCACCGCCGCGTGCTCGCCCAGCTCCAGCCGGGCCTGCGCCAGGTCCTCCACGGCGACCAGCCGCTGCTCGTCGAGCCGGGTGACCGCCGACCGGGTGAAGTCGTGATCGGCGAAGTCCGCGAACGCCGATCCGCGCCACAGGTCCAGCGCGTCGGCCAGCACCGCCGCCCGTGCCGCCGGGTCGACCACCTCGTGGGCCCGCGCGGTCAGCTCGGCGAACCGGTCGGCGTCCACGTCGCCGGCGTGCAGGAGGTAGCCGGGCGAACGGGACTCGACCAGGTCCCGGCCACCGGGCTCGGCCTCCTCCAGCGCACGGCGCAGCTGCGACACCTTCGCGTGCAGCGCGCGCAGCGGGTTGGCGGGCCCGTCGTCGCCCCACAGGTCGGCGACCAGCCGGTCCGCCGACACCGGACGGCCGCGGTGGGCCAGCAGGTCGGCGAGCAGCACGCGCACCTTGCGCTCGGGCACCCGCACCGGCGTGCCGTCCCCGGTCCGGACGTCCAGCGGACCCAGCACCCCGAAACGCATGGTCACCACCGTAGTCGAGGCGACCCGAACAAGATCGGAGCAGAACCCGAACACCCCACCGGCACCGTGGTCCTCGAAGCACAACCCGCACGGAGGAACACCATGTCGAACACCACCCGCGAGATCCGCCTCGCCGCACGCCCGGTCGGCGAGCCCGGTCCGGAGAACTTCACCCTGGCCACCGTCGACCTGCCGGAGCTGAACGACGGGCAGGTGCTCGTGCGCAACACGTGGATGTCGGTCGACCCGTACATGCGCGGCCGGATGGACGAGGGCGAGTCGTACATCCCGCCGTTCCGGGTCGGCGCGGCGCTGGACGGCGGCGCGATCGGCGAGGTCGTCGCGTCCCGGGCGGAGGCGGTGCCGGTCGGCGCGACCGTGTCCCACTTCCTCGGCTGGCGCGAGCACGCCGTGGTGGACGCCTCGGCGGTGACCGTGGTGGACACCGCGCTCGCGCCGCCGCAGGCGTACCTGGGCGTCCTGGGCACGCCGGGGCTCACCGCGTACGTGAGCCTGACCGAGATCGCGCCCGTGCGACCCGGTGACGTGGTGTTCGTGTCGGCCGCCGCGGGCGCGGTCGGCAGCGTCGCCGGGCAGATCGCCAAGCAGTTGGGCGCGTCCCGGGTGATCGGTTCGGCGGGCGGCCCGGTGAAGGCGGAGAAGCTGGCGGACTTCGGCTTCGACGCGGCGCTGGACTACCGGTCCGGGCCGATCGGCGAGCAGCTGGCGTCGGCCGCGCCCGTGGGCATCGACGTCTACCTCGACCACGTCGGCGGTGACCACCTGGAGGCCGCCATCGGCGCGCTGCGGCCCGGCGGTCGGGTCGCGCTGGTGGGCGCGATCAGCCAGTACAACGCGACCGGGCCGGTGCCGGGGCCGAACCTCTACCCGGCCGCGGTCAAGCAGCTCAGCCTGCGCGGCATGGTCGTCAGCTCGTACCTGGACCGGTTCCCCGAGTACGTCGGGCGTGCCGCCGGGTGGCTGGCGGAGGGCGTGCTGCGGACCGAGGAGACGGTGTTCGACGGGCTGGAGCGGGCGCCGGAGGCGTTCCTCGGTGTGCTGAGCGGTGCCAACACCGGCAAGATGCTCGTCCGGCTGGACGCCCGGTGAAGGCGCTGCTGGTGGTGGCCCACCCGCGCACCGACTCGCTCACCGCGCGGGTGGCGGCCCGGCTGGGGGAGCACCTGACCGCGCACGGCGTCGAGGTCGACGTGCTGGACCTGCACGCCGAGGGCTTCGACCCGCGCATGACACCGGAGGACGAGCCGGACTGGGCCGACCGCGACAAGGTCTACTCGGCGCAGGTGCGGGCGCACATGGACCGGATCTCCGCGGCGGACCTGCTGGTGGTGGTGTTCCCGGTCTGGTGGTTCGCGCCGCCCGCAGTCCTCAAGGGCTGGATCGACCGGGTCTGGAACCACGGCTTCGCCTACGGGCGTAGCCAACCGCGCCTGGCGGGCAAGCGGATGTGGTGGATCGGACTGGCGGGGGAGTCGGCGGAGACGTTCGCCGAGCACGGCATGGCCGAGGTGCTGGACCGGCAGCTCCGGGTGGGCGTATCGAACTACTGCGGCATCACCGACGCGTCGGTGACCCTGCTGCACGGCACGCTGGCCGGCGAGGACCACGTCCGGGCGCTGCTGGCGGGCGTCACCGACCTGGTCGACGTCGGCGGTCGCGTCGGGAGTTGAGGGGTCGGCGCGGCGGTCGCCTCTCGGCGAGTGGCTCGACGCGGCTCCAGCCGAACGGTATTCCGCGAAGGCGCTAGGTGAGGCCCGGGGACACGGACCGCACCGACCGAGTGTTCCAACGGTTCGCGGGCGGCTGGTGTTCCCGGCCGGCCGTGGCGTGTGTCACGGACTCTCAGTTTCCGTACGCTACCGTACGGCCAGCGACCATACGCAGGCGTACGGAGGTGTCGGATGGCGGTGTTGGCCCTGTTCACGGCAGGTGTTCTGGTGCTGGTGGGTGCGCTGCACGTGCTGTGGATCTTCTCGCCGTGGCCCCTGCGGTCACGCGAGGAGTTCGCGCGGCGGGTGGTGGACGTGCCACCGGAGAAGCTGCCGTCGCCCGGCCTGACGCTGGCCGTGGCCCTGGCGCTCGGGCTGGCGGCCTCCCTGGTGGTGGGCCGGGCGGGGTTGGTCGGCCTGCCGGGCCCGTCGTGGGTGCCGTTCGTCGGTACGGCGGGCGTGGCGGCGGTCTTGCTGCTGCGCGGTGCGAGCGGGCTCGTCGTGTCGTCGCGCAAGTCGACCGAGTTCGCCCGGCTCGACCGGCGCGTCTACTCGCCGCTGTGCCTGGCGCTGGCGACGTCCTGCGCGGTGGTCGCGTTCGGCGCGTGACGTGGAATCGGCCCCCGCCCGGACTCCGAGGTCCGAACGGGGGCCGACGGCTTGCGTGGTGTGACTACTTGGCGCAGCCCGGCAGGTGCGGGTGGCGCTCGCCGCGCTCGACGGACTCCTTGGCGAGCGTGCACTGCATGACGTCGTAGGCCGGCTTGCGGGTGAAGTCGTCCCACATGACCGTCGCGGCGCCCTCGCCCTGGAAGAACACCGGCACCCAGGAGTACTTGTCGGTGAAGCCCCAGATCGTGAAGGAGTCACAGCCTTCGACGTTGAGGCACGCGACCAGCGTGCGGTTGTAGTAGTCGGCCTGCTTGGCCAGCATCTCCGCGGTCGGCACGCCGTCCGCGGGCAGGTCCATCCGCACGTCCAGCTCGGTGATGGCGGTGCCGAGACCGAGGTCGGCGAACCGCTTGAGGTTCGTCTCCAGGTCACCGGGGAAGCCGTACCGGGTGCTGAGGTGCGACTGGGCGGAGAAGCCGTGCACCGGCACGCCCTGCGCCAACAGGTCCTTGATCAACGCGTAGTAGGCGTTGCTCTTGGCGTTGACGCTCTCCACGTTGTAGTCGTTGAAGTACAGCTCGGCCTTGGGGTCGGCCTCGTGCGCCCAGCGGAACGCGTCCGCGATGATGCCGGGGCCCAGCTCGCGGATCCAGATGTTGTCGGTGGTGCGCAGCGCGCCCGACTCGTTGAAGATCTCGTTGGCCACGTCCCACTGCTGGATCTTGCCCTTGTACCGGCCGACCACCGTGGTGATGTGCTCGCGCAGGATCTCGCGCAGCTCCTCGGCGGTGAAGTCGCCCTGCTCCAGCCACGCCGGGTTCTGGCTGTGCCACAACAGCGTGTGCCCGCGGACGACCTGCCGGTTCTTCTGCGCGAACTTCACGATGGCGTCGGCCATGCCGAAGTTGTAGCGGTCGCGCTCCGGGTGGATGTACTCCCACTTCATCTGGTTCTCGGCGGACACCGAGCTGAACTCCTTGGCCAGCACGGAGCGGTACTCGAGGTCCTTGGTGAACGGGTCGGGGTAGGGCTGGCTCTCGTGGTGGCCGCCACCGGCTGCGGCGGTGCCGATGTAGAACCCCTTGGGCGCCACCCAGCGGAGGGTGTCCTTCTTCGCGTGGCCCGGTGCGAGGTCACCCGTGTCGGGTGAGGCCGCGGCGACCAGGGCCAGGGGCGAGGTCAACGCCATCGCGGCGAGCGCGGCGGTGACGAGGCGGATCGACTTCATGGCGGTCTTCGCTTTCTCGGACGACTACGACGGCGGCGTTCGAAAGTTTCGTCATTGATCCGGCAATTTTCGAGATGCCGGACCTTAAGACGGCCGCCGGGCGATCGTCAAGACCCAAATGAGACGGTGTCCGCGCTGGTGGGGGTACCGGTGGTGGTCCGGGTGGAGCAATCGCCGCGCCGCCCCTCGATCTCCCGATCGCGCCGGCCCGTCCCGGGTTTCGGCGACTACGCGGTCCGGCCGGGGTGTGAGGATCACCGCGAGGCGACGTCCATTGTGGACTGTAGTAACCGCTGCCCGCGAGTCGGTCGAGCCGGGAGTTCCGCCGAAACGCCCTTCCCGTGGTCGCGGGGGCGGTGTTTTGTCGAATTGCGGTCGAATGCGCGTCGAATGCGAACCTGTTGTCCGACAACACTTCCCATCTCCGTGCACGGCTCGTTACAGTGCGATTTGGGAGCGCTCCCAACCCATGGTCAATACCGGAACGTGGTCATCCTCAACGAGGAGGAGAGAGTGGCGCTCAGATCAATACCGGCGAACAAGGGCCTGCTCGGCAGGGCCTTCGCGACGCTCGTGGTCGTCGGCGGACTCATGGCGAGCGTGCTGACCGGTGTCGCCCAGGCACACGGGTCGACCGTCGACCCGCCGTCGCGGAACTACGGCTGCTGGCAGCGCTGGGGCAGCGATTTCCAGAACCCGACGATGGCACAGCAGGACCCGATGTGCTGGCAGGCCTGGCAGGCCGACACCACCGCGATGTGGAACTGGAACGGCCTGTACCGCGAAGGCGTGGCGGGCAACCACCAGGGTGCCATCCCCAACGGCCAGCTGTGCAGCGGCGGCCGTACCGGCGGCATGCGGTACGCGGCGCTGGACAACCCGGGTCAGTGGAAGGCGGTGACCAAGCCGCGGCAGTTCACCCTCGACATCTGGGACCAGGCCCGGCACGGCGCGGACTACCTCCGGGTGTACGTGACCAAGCAGGGCTTCAACGCGACGACGACGGCGTTGGGCTGGAACCACCTCGACCTGGTCGCGACGACGGGCCGTTACGCGCCGTCCGACCACTACAAGGTCGCGGTGAACGCGGGCAGCCGCACCGGTCGGCACGTGGTCTACGTGATCTGGCAGGCCAGTCACTCGGACCAGTCGTACTACTTCTGCAGCGACGTCATCTTCCAGTGAGTCCTGCCTGACGCGGATCCGGGCCCCCGCCACACCGGCGAGGGCCCGGATCTCGCGCTCGTCACACCCGGCCGACACCGGCGCCGGCGGTGACCAGGCGCGGCACGGACGCGGGGTCGTCCACGGTGTAGCTGTAGTAGGTGCGCGGTTCGACCACGGTGCCGAGCGTCTCCGGGGCACCGGACCCGGCGTAGATGTTGTTGCGCTCGACCACTCGTCCCGGTCCGCTCTTGTCGTAGCCGGACAGGATCGGGTGGGCGACGTTCTCGAAGTAGTTCCCCTCGACCACGACGCCCGCGTCCATGGTGGACGCGACGCCGTAGAGCGAGTTGCCGCGGTAGTAGTTGTTGTAGACGTGCACCGGCTCGCCGAAGCGGACGCGCGGGTGGCGTTGGTCGGTGCCGTCGAAGAAGTTGTGGTGGTAGGTGACGCGCAGCTTGCCGCGGTCGGTGGTGTAGGTGTCGGAGTGCCCGAGCAGGGCGGCCTTGCTGTGGTGGTGGAAGTGGTTCCACGACACGGTGACGTAGTCGGAGTTGCGCTTGACGTCGAGCAGGCCGTCGTAGCCGTTCGACAGGTCGCAGTGGTCGATCCACACGTGGTGCGCGGAGTTGGTGACGCTGATCGAGTCGTCCGCGGCGTCGGTGAACCGCAGGTTGCGGATGATGACGTTGTTGCCGGGGCGGGTGGTGGAGCCGAGTTGCAGCCCGCCGCCGGTGATCTCGGCGGTGGAGCCGACGCCGACGATCGTCTTGTTCGCCACGACGGTCAGCATCTCGTCGCCGACCTGGATGCGGCCGGACACGGAGATGACGTAGGGCTCCTTGCGGCCCACGTAGTCGGCGAGGGCGGCGGCCGTGGTGACGGTGACGGCCTGGCCACCCGCGCCGCCGGTGGTGCCGTTCTGGCCCAGGGCGTTGACGCCGGCGAACCCGTCGGCGACGTTGAGCGCGCCGACACCGGCCCACGCCGGGCGTGGCACGGTGGCGACGACCGCGGCGAGCGCCGTGCCGGTGAGCAGCCTGCGGCGGTTGAGTGGGCTCATGCGTGGCCTCCTGGGGTCAGATCCGGCCGACGCCGACACCGGCGGGGACGGTCGTGGGCAGCGTGGACGGGTTGTCGGGGGTGTAGGCGTAGTAGGTGCGCGGCTCGACGACCGTGCCGAGGGTCTGCGGCGTGCCGGAGTTGACGAAGATGTTGTTGCGCTGCACCACCCGGCCGGGTCCGCTCTCGTCGTAGCCGGAGTAGATCGGGTGCGGCACGTTCTCGAAGTAGTTGGCCTCGACCAGCACACCGGCGTTCTCGGTCGAGGCGACGCCGTAGAGGCGGTTGTTGCGGAAGTAGTTGTTGTAGACGTGGATCGGTTCGCCGAAGCGGACCCGCGGGTGCCGCTGCTCGGTGGCGTTGAAGTAGTTGTGGTGGAACGTGACGCGGAGCTTGCCGGTGTCCTGGCCCGCGTTGGAGTCGGAGTGGCCGAGCAGCGCGGTCTTGCTGTGGTCGTGGAAGTCGTTCCACGACACGGTGATGAAGTCCGCGCCCCGGACGATGTCGATCAGGCCGTCCGCGCCTCCGCTGAAGTCGCAGTGGTCGATCCAGATGTGGTGCGAGGACTGCTGGATGCTGATCGCGTCGTCGTCCGCGCCGGTGAACTTCAGGTTGCGGATGATCACGTTCTGCCTGCGGTACATGTCCAGGCCGCCGCCGCGGATCTCGGCGCCCGGCAGGCCGATCACGGTCTTGTTGGAGCGCAGGCCCTGCTTGCTGCTGAACGTCATGATCCCGTCGACCTGGATCACGTACGGCTCGTTGCGGTCGCAGTAGTCCAGGAACGTGTCGGTGTCCCGCACGGTGACCACCGGGCCGCCGACGCCGCCGGTGGTGCCGTTCTGGCCGAGGGTGTTCGTGCCGGCGAAACCGTCGGCGGTCTGGAACGGCGCCGCCCACACCGGGTTCGTGGTGACCGGGCTCGCGGTCGCGGCACGGGCGGTGACGGCGGTGAGGGCCGTCGCGGCGGCGCCGGCCAGGAGGCTGCGCCTGCTGATGTCGCTCATCGGTCTCGGTGCTCCTGTCAGATGCGGCCGGTGCCCGCACCGGCGGGCACGATCGTCGGGACTTCGGCGGCGCGGTTGAGGGTGTAGGCGTAGTACGTGCGCGGCTCGACCACGGAACCGCGGAGCTCGATCTCGTGGTTGCACTCGACGAGGATGTTGTCGCGGGCGACGATGCGGCCCAGGTCGCCGCTGAAGTCGACCCGGCCGGGGTTGTTCACGCTGTAGAAGTAGTTGCCCTCCATCACCACGCCCGCGTTCATCGCCGAGGCGACGCCGTAGCTGTTGTCGCGGTAGTAGTTGTTGTAGACGTGCACCGACTCGCCGAAGCGGACCCGCGGGTTGCGCTGGTCGGAGCCGTCGAAGTAGTTGTGGTGGTAGGTGACCCGCAACCGGCCGATGTCCTGCGCGCCGTTGTCGTCGTCGTGGCCGAGCAGCAGCGTCTTGTCGTGGTCGTGGAACCTGTTCCACGAGACGGTGACGAAATCGCTGCCCCGCTTGATGTCGACCGCGCCGTCGTCGCCGTTGGAGAAGTCGTTGTGGTCGATCCAGATGTGGTGGCTGAACATCTGCACGTTGATCAGGTCGTCGGTGGCGCCGGTCAGTGCGAGGTTGCGGATGATGATGTTGTGCACGGCGTTGGCCGGGGGAGAGGTGACGTCGTCGTCCACCGGCAGGCCGATGTTCAGCCCGCCGCCGACCAGGCGGGCGTCGGTGCCCAAGCCGATGATCGTCTTGTCCGAGGCGACGTTGTGCATGCCGTCCGTGGTGCCGGTGGGGAGCGTGATCGTGCCCTTGACCTGCACGACCAGCGGTTCGGACCGGGCGATGTAGTCCAGGAACTGGGCGGTGGTGGTGGCGGTGACGACGGCGCCGCCCGCGCCGCCGGTCGTGCCGTTCTGTCCCAACGCGTTCACCGAGGCGAAGCCGTCCGCGGTGGTGGCCGCGAGCGCCGGTGCGGCGCCGGGCAGGACCACCGCGGTGGTGGCGAGCGCGGCGGCGGCCACGGCGACCTTGAGCAGGGCGTGCCGGGTCCCGGAAGATGTGGGCATGGCGATTTCCTCTCCCGTATGAGGGGTGAGTGCGGGGAGTTATCGGGAAAGCGCTCTCTGTTCGCACCGTAGCGCATGTTTCCGACGTGTCAACGGCCGGTGGCGGCTCGTGTTCGAGGTTCACATATGTGGCCGGTCTATTCGACGGACCGGTTCACATACGTGGTGGCGAACGGCCATTCCGGCTAGCCGGGAATGCTCCGCGCGGCTATTCCCGGCGGCCGTGGCGCTGGTCTGGAACCGCCGACCGCACCCCGCCGGGCTCGTCCCGTCGAGTCGCGGTGGCACAGGGGTTCCAGCGGTGCCCCCACCAGGAGTCGAACCTGGGACCTCGCCGTTCGTAGCGGCGCGCTCTGTCCTGCTGAGCTATGGGGACTGGTCGTGCGGCAATTCCACCGGTTTCGCCGTGCGGTGGCGTCCCGGCCATCCGACGCTCTTTTCCGGTGTGCCGGAAAAGAGCAAGCCGCCCTGGTCGGTTTCCCGACGGGCGGCTCCCTTGACCGGACCTTTCAACAGGTCACGGTGGGGAGCACGGGCTGCCGGAACGGCGTCGACGTGTGGTGTCCATGTCCGCTCCTCGGCTCGGTGTGCGCACATCGTGCCGACCGGCCGGTGACACCGTCAAACCATTTCCGGAACCATTCCGCGAAACCGGTGGCGGCCGGTCCGCCCGGTGACGACAATCCCGCCGTGACCACCGCGCGAAGCTTGCTCAAGGCCCTCGACCCGCTGCCGTACGGCGCGCGTCAGCGCCTCCTCGCCCGCACCGCCCGCGAGCTGACCGGCTCCGCCGGGTTGGCCGAGCTGCTGGGCGAGCTGGACGGTCGGGGCGAGTTCGAACGGCGGCTGGCGTTGCACCTGGCGCACGCGGCCGGCCACCGCGAGTACGTCGTGCGGTGCCTGTCGGCCACGCAGACCTCGGTGGTCCGGCGGGCGGTCGGCGTGGCGGTCCGGCTGGACCTGCCCGCCGAGGTGTTCCTGGCCCGGCTGCCGCACCTGGCGACGGCGCTGCGGCAGGCCCTCTACACCGCCGTGCGCCGCCACCGGCGCCGCGCGTTGGCCGAACGGCTGCTGCCGGTGGTGCGCGAGGCGTTCGGCGACCACGAGGCTGTCGGCCTGCTCCCGGTGTGCTCGTCGGACGTGGTCGCCGCGGCGTTGCCCGACCTGGAGCACGCGGTGGTCAACTGGGCCTCGTTGGGCCGCCGCCACCCGGCGGTGCTGCTCGACTTCGTGACCGCCGAACTGGACGCCACGCCGCCGGTGGGGTGGCCGCAGGTGTGGTACCGCCTCGGTGCCGTCGTGGCCCTGGCGGCGCCCGCCGAGCCGGACCGGGTGCTCGACCTGCTGGCCCGGGTGCTGCCGCACGCGCCGCTGCCGTGGCAGCTCGACGGCGTGATCGGCGGCCTCGCCCGGCACGCGCCCGGACGCGTGGCGCGCCTGCTGGCCGACCCGCGCCGCACCGGGCGGCTGCCCGAGCGGCGGTCCCTGTGGCGTGCCGTGTCGGTGACCGGCGACGAGGACCTGATCGCGCTGGCCCGCCTGCTCGACGGCCCGCGGGTGTCCCGGTTGCTGCACGCGATCGCCCCGTCGCGGCGGGCGGCGGTGTTCACCGGCGTGTTCGGCGACCGCCCGGACGTGCCCCTGGCCGCCGTGGACGAACTGCCCTCCGCCGCACGGGCGGTCGTCGCCCGCCGGCTGTTGTCCCTGCGCCGCGTGGCCGACGACCCGGCCCGCAGGCTCGCCGTCACCGCCCGCCTGGACTGGGCGGACGCCCGTGACACCCTGGTCGCCGCGACCCGCCGCGCCACCGCGGGCGAACGCGCCGAGGCCTACCCGCTGTACCTGGCCGCAGCCGCCGCCACCCGCGACCCCGAGGTGGTCGGCGGCGTGGTGGCCGGCCTGACCAGGCTCACCAACGAGCAGGACCCGGTGCGGTCGGTCGCGCTCGCCGCGCTGGCCAAGGTGCCGTCGTGGCTGTTCCGCCCGGCCGAGGCCGACGCGCTGACGAAGCTGATGGTCGACGCGACCCAGGCCCGCGACTGCTCGTGGCAGACCCGCGACGCGGTGCGCGCGCTGGCGGAAGCGGTGATCCGCGAGGGCGCGGTATCCCGCCACCCCGAGCTGGTCGACGCGGGCCTGGCCGGGGTCGAGCACCTGGGCGGCAACCTGCCGTGGATCAACCTGCACGGGCTGGACCGGTCGCTGCCGCGCGGCGCCGAGCACCGGGTGTACGAGGCGCTGCGCTCCCGGCTCGTCGCCGACGCCCGGCGCGGCCGGTTCGAGGTGCTGCTCGGGCTCGCAGCGGGCCTGGACCGGCGGGCGTGGGGCGTGGCCGGTGTGCAGGAGTTGCTGGACCGGGCGCGGTCGGCGAAGGACGACGGCGTGGTGCGGCGGGCGGTGGAGCTGTGGCTGGCACCACCGGAACACCGCGACGAACGGGTGGAACGGGTGTTCGCCGCCGACCCGTCCACCGTCACGTTGCCCGCCGTGTGGCGGGCGATCTCGTCGCGCCGCACGGACCTGCTGGACCGGGTGATCGGCCGGTCGACGCACGGCCGGTTCCAGAAGCGCGGTGTGCGCTTCCTGCCGGTGTTCGGGCTGCGCCCCGACCGCTGGCTGCCGCGCCAGGTCGCCGCGTTCGCCGCCGAGCTGGCCGACCTCGGCACCTCCCCGCGCGCCAACACCTACGAGCGCACCGCCGCCGTGCGCGCGCTCGGACGGCTGCCGGGCACGGTCGAGCTGGTGCGGGAGTTCGTCGGCGATGACGACCTGCCGGTGGTGGAGGCGGCGCTGGCCGCGTTGGCGTGGACCGACGAACCCGGTGACGTGCTGCCGGACCTGCTCGCCCACGTCGACACCCACCGCGCGCGGGTCGCGGTGTACGCGGTGGCCCGCTGTGCCCGGTTCACCTCGCCCGAGCGGCTCGGCACGCTGTTGACGCCCCTGCTCGAAGCTCCGAAGGTGACCGCGCGCAAGGAAGCCGTGCGGCTGATGGCGCAGCACCGCGTGCCGGGTTCGGTGGCGGTGTCGACCCGGGCGTGGGAGAACGGGCACCGGGACGTGCGGCGTGCGCTGGTGTCCGCGACGCGGTGGTTCCTCGACGACAAGGCCGCGTGGAACCTGCTGTCCCGTGCCGTCGCCGACGAGCGGGCGGTGGCGGGCGAGGTCGTCCAGTGGCCCGACGCCGTTCCCCGGCGGCACCGGGGCCGGTACGCGGCGCTCGTGCGCGCGCTCGCGGACTCGCCCGACCCGGACACGGCCCGGCTCGGACTGGACGCGTCACCGTCCTGGACGCGCTGGTCCGATGGCGGCACGGCGCTGCTCGTCCGCCGCGTGACCGACCTCGCCGACACGGCGACCTGGCGGCACGCGCTGACCGCCGTGGTGCGCCTGGCCGCCGCGACGGAGGACGTGACGCCCCTGCGCGAGGTGGTCACGGCGCTGGTCGCCGTCGACGGCGGGTTCGACGCGGAGGAAGACCGGGACCTGCCCGCGCGCCAGCGGATCGCGGCGCTCGTGCGCGAGCTCGCCGACGCGCGTGACACCGACCCATCGCGTGCAGCGGCCAAGGCTCTGGTCGGTGACCTCGCGGCGGCCGGGTACCGGTCGTGGGCCGTCAAGCTCGCGGTCGTCGCCGTCGAGTGGGAGCGAGAGGGCTCGGAACTCGACGGACTGCGCGCCGTGGCAAGCCTCGCGGTGGGGCCGGCGGTGGCGCGGCAGGCGGCCGACGAGGTGGCACGAGTGCTCCCGCACGTGCTGCCCCGGGTTGCCCGGCCACAGCTGCTCGACGTGGTCACGGCGCTGGCCGACGACGCGGCACCGCTCGCGCTGGCGATCGTGACCACCGCCGGTCGTGACGCCGGGTGGTCCGCGCCGTGGCGCGAGCTGCTGCGCGGACTGCGCCGCCACGACGACCCGGACGTGCGCGAGGCGGCGCTGGACGTGTTCACCAGTCAGGAGTGACCCGCTGTCACGTCCGCGCGGCGGCGATCGTGGCGGTGTCGGCGATCTGTTCGAAGTGGTGGACGAGGCCGTTCGCGACCCGCCACACGTGCGTGCACCGCGCGGTGATCGACCGGACCCGCGCCCGCACCCCGCTCACGTGGTCACGCCCGGTCGACCGCGCCGAAGCGCGGTGGCGCCAGGTCGCCGACCGCCACGTGCACCGCCCGCAGGTCGCTGTAGAAGTCGATGCTGTGCGCGCCGCCCTCCCGGCCGACCCCGCTGGCCTTGATCCCGCCGAACGGCGTGCGCAGGTCCCGGACGTTGTGCGAGTTCACCCAGACCATCCCGGACTGCACCGCCCGCGCCACCCGGTGCCCGCGCGCCAGGTCCGCCGTCCACACGTACGCCGCCAGCCCGTACCGGGTCGCGTTGGCCAGCGCCACCGCCTCCTCCTCGGTGTCGAACGGCGTCACGCACACCACCGGCCCGAAGATCTCCTCCTGGAACACCCGCGCGTCCACCGGCACGTCCGCGAACACCGTCGGCGCCAGGAAGTTCCCGGTCGGCAGGTGGGCGGGCCGACCGCCGCCGGCGACCAGTCGTGCCTCCCGCTTGCCGACCTCCACGTACTCCAGCACCCGCGCGTGGTGCTCGGGGTGGATCAACGCGCCGACCTCCGTCTCCGGGTCCGAGGGCAACCCGACCCGCACCGCCGCCGCCCGTGCCGCCAACGCCGACACGAACGCGTCGTACACCTCCCGCTGCACCAACACCCGGGACGACGCCGTGCACCGCTCGCCGTTGAGCGAGAACACCCCGAACACCGCCGCGTCCACGGCCCGGTCGAAGTCGGCGTCGGCGAACACCACGCACGGCGACTTGCCGCCCAGCTCCATCGACACCTCCTTGAGGTGCTGCGCGGCCGTGCGCATGATGATCTGCCCGGTGCCGCTCTCGCCGGTGAACGACAGCCGCGGCACGTCCGGGTGCGCCACCAGCGCCGCCCCGGCTTCCTCGCCGATGCCGTGGACCAGGTTGAACACCCCGTCCGGCACGCCCGCCTCGGCCATGATCCCGGGCAGCAGGCTCGCCGACAGCGGCGACCACTCGGCGGGCTTGAGCACCACCGCGCACCCGGCCGCCAGGCTCGGCGCGAGCTTCCACGTCTCCAGCATGAACGGCGTGTTCCACGGCGTGATCAGGCCCGCCACCCCGGCCGGCTGCCGGATCGCGTAGTTGACCTGCCGGTCGCCGACCAGGAACGCGTCCTCGTGGCCCGCCACGATCACGTCGGCGAAGTACCGGAAGTTCTCCGCCGCGCGGTGCGCCTGGCCCTTGGCCTGGGTGATCGGCAGCCCGGTGTCGAACGTCTCCAGCTCCGCCAGCCGGTCGGACCTCGCCTCGATGGCGTCCGCGATGCGCACCAGCACCCGAGCACGCTCACGCAGCGAGAGCCGGGGCCACGGTCCCTCGGTGAACGCCCGCCGTGCGGCGGCGACGGCGAGGTCTACGTCGGCGGCGTCACCGGCGGCGACCCGGCCGTACTCGGTGTCGGTGACCGGGTCGGACACGCCGAACGTCGCCCCGGACGCGCTGGGCACGTCCTTGCCGTCGATGTGGTGCAGCAGCTCGGTGGGGATGTTCATGCGGTGACTCCTGAAGGGACGAGCAGGTCGGCGGCCTCGGCGCGCAGCGCGGCGATCCGCGCCAGCCCGGCCGGTGTCGGCGGCACCAGCGGCGGCCGGACGTGCCCGCTGGCGAGGTGGCCCAGGTCGGCCAGGACGTGCTTGGCGGGCGCCGGGTTCGTCTCCACGAACAGCAGCTCCACCAACGGGTGCAGCCGGTAGTGCAGGTCGATCGCCCCCGCGTGGTCACCGGCGACGTACAGCTCGTACATGCGCGCCACGGCGGCGGGCGCGAGGTTGGCCAGCGCGCTGACGAACCCGCTGCCGCCGATGGCCAGCAGCGGCAGGCACAGCAGCTCGATGCCCGACCACATCAGGAAGTCGCGCCCGCACCGGTGCAGCACGTGCGAGAAGTGCTCGAAGTCCTTGGTGGTCTCCTTGATGCCCACCACGTTGTCGTGCGCGCGGCGCAACCGGGCCACGGTCTCCGGCGCGATGTCCACCGCCGTGCGCGACGGCACGTTGTAGACCACGATCGGCAGGTCCGGGAACTCACGCGCGATCCGGTCGTACCAGGCGAACAGGCCCTCCTGCGTCGGCCTGCTGTAGTACGGCGTGATCACCAGGGCGACGTCCGCGCCCAGCGACCGCGCGTGGTCGGTCAGCTCCAGCGTCTGCGCCAGCGTCGCCGCGCCGGTGCCGGGCAGGAACGGCACCCGGTCGGCCGTCTCCTCGGCCACCACCCGCATCGCGGTGACGCGTTCGGCGATCGACTGCGCGCCGGGCTCGCCGGTCGAGCCGCCGATGGACACGCCGTGCGAACCGGACGCGAGTTGCAGGCGCACCAGCGCGCGCAGGCTCTCGGTGTCCAGCTCGCCTCCGGCGGTGAACGGGGTGACGACGGGCGCGATGGAGCCGCGGATGGCCGCCGGGTCGGAACGGAACCTCATGTCGGCAACTCCCCTGGGAGCGGGGCCGCGGACCTGGCGTCCACGGCCCGGAGGGTGGTGAGCTTGTGCTCGCGGGCGAAGGCCTCCACCACGTCGGCCGGCGCGCCCGCGCGCAGCAGGTGCAGCAGCTCGGCGTGCTCGGCCACGGACTGCCTGGCCCGGCCGGGCACCAGGCTGAACGTGGTGCGCCTGCTGTGGTCCAGCCGCGCCCACTCCTTGCCGATCAGCTCCCGCAGCCGCGGGTTCGGCGTGGCGTCGCACAGCAGCAGGTGGAACTCGCGGTTGAGCCGGGTGAAGCCGAGCGGGTCGAACCCGTCCAGCGACGCGGCCATCAGGTCGTTGAGCCGCTCGGCGCGGTCCAGCCGGTCGGCGGTCATCCGGCCGGTGGCCACGGCGTGCCCTTCCAGCAGCGCCAGCGCCTCCATGGTGTGCCGGAACTCGTCCTGGTCGATGCCCGCGACCCGGGCGCCGACGTTGGGCTCGAACACCACCCAGCCCTCGGCCTGCAACCGCCGCACGGCCTCGCGCACCGGCACCGGGCTCACGCCCAGCTCCCGGGCCAGCCGGTCGAACACCAGCCGTGCGCCTGGACCGTACGTGCCGGCCACGATCCGCTCGCGCAACGTGTCGTAGGCGTACTGGGTCTTGGACCGCGTCGGAGCGCTCATCGCCCGGCCCACCGCTCGTACTCGGCGCGCCGGTCCGGACCCAGCGGGTACAGGCCGTCCACCGACTCGCCCGCGTCCACCCTGGCCAGCACGAACCGCTCCTCGCGCTCCTGTTCCAGCGCGTCGGCCGCGACCTCGTCGACCAGGTCCGGCGGGATGAGCAGCACGCCTTCCGCGTCGCCCACCAGCACGTCGCCGGGCCGCACCAGCACGCCCGCGCACGCCACGTCCACGCCGACCTCCCACGGCACGTGCCGACGACCGAGGACCGCCGCGTGCGCGCCCGCGCTGTACGACGGCAGGTCCAGTTCGGCGAACGCGGGGCTGTCCCGCAGGCAGCCGTCCGTGACGACGCCCGCCGCGCCGCGCCTCAGCGCCCGCAGCGCGAGGATGTCGCCGAGCGTGCCCGCGCCGTGGTCCTCCCGCGCGTCGATGACCAGCACCTGACCCGGCCCGATCGACTCGACCGCGCGCTTCTGCGCGTTCATCCCGCCGCCGCGTTCGGCGAACTGGTCCTCGCGCAACGGCAGGAACCGCAGCGTGTGCGCGGTGCCGACCATCCGCAGGTCCGGGCGGGACGGCCGCAGACCGGTCAGGAACGTGTGGTGCAGGCCCCGCTTGCGCAGTTGGGCGGACAGCGTGGCCGTCGAGACCTCGCGCAGCGCCTTCCCGGTGGCCGGGCTGACAGCCGGGGGAGACCCGCCCACCGCGGCGGCGCGCTCGGTCGGCGTGACGCGCGGCCGTGCGCCGGGAGCGGGCAGCTCGTCACCTTCGCGGACGGTGTTGCGCAGCGGCTCGTGGTCGTCCAGCGCCACCTCGACCACGTCACCGGGCTCGACGACGGTCGCGCCGGTCGGGGTGCCGGTGAGGATGATGTCGCCCGGCTCCAGGGTGACGCTGCGGCTCAGGTCCGCGATCAGGTACGCGAAGTCGAACAGCAGGTCGGCGGTGGTGGCGTCCTGCACGAGCTCGCCGTTGACCCACGTGCGCAGGCGCAGGTCCGCCAGGTCGACCGCGCGCGGGTCCAGCAGCGTCGGGCCGACCGGCGTGTAGCCGTCCGCGCCCTTGCTGCGCAGGTTCGAGCCCCGGTCGGCGTGCCGGAGGTCGTGCACGCCGAAGTCGTTGGCCGCCGTGACGCCGCGAATGTGTGCGTGCGCGTCCTCTCGCGACACCCGGTGCGCCCGCGTGCCGATGACGACCGCGACCTCGCCCTCGAACGCCGACAACTCCGTGCCGCGCGGCCGGACCAGGTCGCGGCCCGACCACGACAGCGACGACGGCGGCTTGAGGAAGTAGGACGGCTCGTCGGGGTACCGGCCGCGTTCGGCGGCCCGGCCGCGGAAGTTCAGGTGCACCGCGATGATCTTCGACGGGCTCAGGCCCAGCGGGTGGCTCATGCGCGCAGCCGGTCCGGGATGGGGAAGTCCACGATGACCTGGCCCGTGCCGCTGCTCGGGAAGTAGTCGCACAGCTGCTCGCCGTGCCCGGTGTAGGAGTCCCAGCCCAGGATCCCGAACAGCATCGCGGTGTCCGCCATCGCCGCCTCGCCGGTGAACCGCTCGTTGTAGTCGGGCAGCGCGGCCAGGAACTCCGGGATGCGGCCGGTACGCCACTGGTCGAGCACCAGCCGGTCGGCCTGCTCGTTGATCGGGTGGCTGATCCGGTCCAGGAACTGCGACGACACCTCGTTGGGCGGGAACTGGTGCGACAGCGAACCGCTGGCCAGGAACGCCACCTTGCGGTCGCTGCGCAGCACGGCCCGCGCGATCGCCTCGCCGACGTGCCGGTTCTCCTCGATCGTGGAGTGGATGTTGCAGCCGACCGGCACCACCGCCAGCGGGTCGGCGGTGTCGCGGTTCATGAAGTGCATCGGCACCAAGGTCGCGTACTCCAGGCCGAGGTCCTTGACGTCGTGCACCATCGCCTTCTGGCCGCCCGCGACGATCTCCTCGCCGATCAGCGTCGCCAGCCCCGGCTCGCCCGGGTAGTCGTACTCCAGGTCGCGGATGAAGTGCGGCAGCTCGTGCGACGCGTAGCTGCCGCGGTGGCGGGACTTGCCGTTGACGTGGAAGCCCATGCTGTTCATCCAGTGCGAGTCGGCCACCACGAAGGTGTCCGCGCCGCGGTCCCGGGCCCGCCTGCCGACCTCGGCCAGGCCCAGTTCGGCGGGACGGCGGATGCCGTGGTGCTTGCCGGGGTTGATCGACAGCCAGATCGACGGCACATGCGTGATCTTGGCGGCCAGCACGACCTCACCCATGGTCACCTCCGCGTCTCGGATCGTGTGCTCGGATCGTGTAGCGGATCGAATACGATCCGTGCGCGGCCGGTCGTGCCGGCGACGCCTCCGTAGGTCTAACAGGGGTGTCGGGGTCGGCTCTTGACTCGCCGCGCACTGCGGTTGACGCGGGGCGCACCGGCCGGTCGCGCCGCCGTCCCCCTCTTGACGCGCGGGGCGTGCCGGGGCGAGGGTGCTCGTCACCCAGGGTCACCGGGGTGAGGAGGGCGACGATGTCCTACGCGCTGAGCACGGTCGGCGTGCCCGAGGCACAGCAGTTCGACCTGTGGCAGTCGGCGGTGTCCCAGGCGTTCGTGCCGCTGGAGGCGTCCGCCGGCGGCACGGCGGGCCGCGGGTTCCGGGGCCGGTTGCGCGGGCAGAGCCTCGGCAGCGTCGCGGTGTACGAGGCGTCGGCCGACGCGCACACCGTGCGCCGGACCGCCCGCGCCATCTCCCGCGCCGCGCCCGAGTACTACAAGCTGAGCCTGCAGCTGCACGGCACGGCGCGGTTGAGCCAGGACGGCAGGCACGCCTCGCTGCGGCCGGGCGACTTCGCCCTCTACGACACGACCAGGCCGTACTCGCTGGCCTTCGAGGACGTCTCCTCGACGTTGGTGCTGATGTTCCCGCGCGACATGCTGGTGCTGCCCAGCGGGCACGTGGCGGCGCTGACCGCGGTGCGGTTCGCCGGCGGCACGGGCGTGAGCGGGATCGTCAGCGGCACGCTGGTGCAGCTGGCGCGCAACATCGACGACCCGGCCGTGCACGGCAGCGTCCGGCTGGCGCGCAACGTGGTCGACCTGCTCGGCACGGCGCTGGCGGACCGGCTGGACTACGCCGACGTGCCGGTCGAGTCCAGCCGGGCGGCGCTGCTGGTGAAGATCAGGTCCTATGTGGAGGCACACCTGGAGGACGCGGAGCTGTCGCCGGGCGACATCGCCGCCGCGCACCACATCTCCACCCGGTACCTGCACAAGCTGTTCAGCGAGGCGGGCACGACGGTGTCGGGGTACCTGCGGCGACGGCGGCTGGAGCGGTGCGGGCAGGACCTGGCCGACCCGGCGAAGCACCGGCTGTCCATCGGCGTGATCGGCGCGCGGTGGGGCCTGGTGGACGCGTCCTACCTGAGCCGGGCGTTCAAGACGGAGTTCGGCCTGTCGCCCTCGGAGTACCGGCGCCGGTCCGTCGAGCACCGGGCGCGCTGACGGTCAACGGCTGTACGCCCGCGGACAAGAGGGCGCGGCGGCCCGGCGCACATCCTCTTGGCATGCGCACCACGGGGCTGTTCATCGGCGGCGAGTGGGTTGACCCGGCCGCGTCGTTCACCACCACCGACCCGGCGACCGGCGACGTGCTCGCGGCCTGCGCGTCGGCTTCTCCTGCCGACGTTGACGCGGCCGTCGAGTCGGCGCGCCGGGCGTTGCCGTCCTGGGCACGGGAGCCCGCCGCGAACCGGGCGCTGCTGTTGTGGCGGCTGGCCGACCTGGTCGAGGCGGCGTCCGAGGAGTTGGCGTCGCTGGAGACCCGTGACCAGGGCCAGCCGCTGGGAGTGGCGCGGTCGGTCAGCGTGGCCGGCGCGGCGGCGCACCTGCGCTACTTCGCCGGGTGGGCCGACAAGCTGGACGGCGCGGTGCGGTCGGTGTCGTTCCCGGAAACGCTGCAGTACGACCGGCGCGTGCCGGTGGGCGTGTGCGCGCTGATCGCACCGTGGAACTTCCCGTTGATGATCATGGTGTGGAAGCTGGCGCCCGCGTTGGCGTGCGGCAACGCGGTGGTGCTGAAACCGGCCGAGCAGACGCCGCTGACCACCGTGCGGCTGGTGGAGCTGTGCGCGGAGGCCGGTGTCCCGCCGGGGGTGGTGAACCTGGTGACCGGTGGGCCGTCCGTGGGGCAGGCGCTCGTGCGGCACCCCGGCGTGGACAAGGTGTCGTTCACCGGGTCGACCGAGGTGGGGCGCTCGATCGTGGCCGCGGCCGCGGCGGACCTCAAGCGGGTGACGCTGGAACTGGGCGGGAAGACGCCGACCGTGGTGGCGCGTGACGCGGACGTCGACACCGCCGTGGCGGGCACGGTCGCCGGAGGGCTGCTCAACAGCGGCCAGGTCTGCGCCGCCTACGCCCGCGTGTACGTCGACTCGGCCCGCCGGGACGAGTTCGCCGACAAGCTCGCCAAGGCCGTCTCCACCCTCCGCCTCGGCCCCGGCCACGCCAGTTCCACCGACCTGGGCCCGCTGGTCAGCGCCGAGCACCTGGCCCGGGTGACCGCGCACGTGCGCGGCGCCGTCGCGGCCGGTGCGTCCCTGCTGACCGGCGGCTCGTCACCGGACGGGCCGGGCCACTTCCACCGGCCGACCGTCTTCGCCGACGTCACCGACGACATGGCGATCGCCCATGAGGAGATCTTCGGCCCGGTGCTGGCCGTCCTCGACTACGACGACGAGGACGAACTCCTGCACCGCGTCAACGACTCCCCGTACGGCCTGGCGGCCGCCGTGTGGACCGACGACCTGCGCACCGCCCACCGCCTGGCGGACGGCATCCGGGCCGGCGCGGTCTACGTGAACATGCCGTGCGTCCCGGACCCCGCCGCACCCTGGGGCGGCTTCCGCGCCAGCGGCTGGGGCCGTGAGATGGGCCCGTACGCCATTGACGCCTACACCGAGGTCAAGGGCATCTGGATGCACCACGGCTGACCGCCGTGCAGGTCAGCGGCGCGGGGTGAGGTGGTGCCGGGAGATGTGGTCGCCGACCGCCTTGCCGAGCGTGGTGCCGTCGACGTCCGCGGAGCGGAAGTGGATGCCCGCCCAGATCCGCGCCTCGACCACCTCGGCGGTCGCCTGCGAGAAACTGTCGAAGTGCCGCGTGGAGCCGCTGTCGACGCTGAACGCGCTGAAGGGCACGTCGTCGCGGCCGAAGAAGTGCGTGTACGCGGTCATCTGCGCGGCGGTGCGGCAGGTGTGGCCGGACGGGTAGTCGGGGTTCGGCGGGGTGACCACGAGCGGGGTCCAGTCGGGGTCGGCCGTGGTGGCGGGGTTGCCGTCGGTGTCGGCGGCCCGGATGGCGGTGACCGGCCGCCAGAAGTGCCAGAACTCCTTGTCGTTCGCGCAGGCGATCGCGCCGTCCGTGCCGGTGAAGTCCGCCAGCGCGTAGAAGCGCGCGGTCTCCAGCACGTCGAGCCGCCGGGTGACGGCCAGGTCGCGCTTCATCCCCCAGCTGACCGAACGCCGGTCGTGCCACCACAGCGCCGCGTCGGTCTGGTCCGCGGTGCGGGCGGTGCTCGTCGCCGAGCCGAGCCGCTCGACCTCGTCGACATCGCGGGCGTAGGCCCGGCTGGTGACCGCGGGCGGCCCGGGGGTGCGGAACATCGTCGCGTCCGGGATGGCGAACGGCTTGAGGAAACCGACCCACGCGCCCGTGTTCGCGAAGTCCGGCGGGGTGGGCCGGTACTGGCCGGGCCCGGTGCCCACGGTCCAGGGCCGGGGGTCGAACGCGCCGTCGCCCTGCCGTGCCGTGATCATCGCGGCGGCGGCCTGGGCGCCGACCCGGACCCCGCCGCGCTTCGCCGGTCCGTCCGGGACGCCGGCCAGCCACCGGTCGTACTGCGCGCGCAGCCTTTCCCGCTGTGCCGGGAAGATGGCGTCCAGCACCCGGTAGGCGGCCGTGCCCACGGCGGCGTCGGTCGACTCGCGGCCGTTGGCCCGCGGTGCGAGGAGGTAGGGCCGGTACGGCGTGCCCTCGATCGCGTTCACCGCGTCGTAGACCGCGCCGCTGACCATCGCGAAACCGCGTCCGGCGACCTGCGGCGGCGCCTGCTGCGCGATGTCCCAGATCGCGGTCTGGGCGTTGAGGTCCCAGACGACGACCGCGTTCGGTGACATGGCCGGAGCGGTGGCTGCCGGTGGCGCGAGCGTGAGCGGCGCTGCCAGTGCGAGAGCCGCGAGCACCACCGTGCGGCGTGTCCTGATCATCGTCCACCCCGGGGGATATCGGAACGTGTCGACACCGCTACCGAACGTATCCCTGAGTGTTCGACCTGTCCAATACCGCCCGCGCCGGAACGCTCAGCCCCAGTGCGGGTCGGTGCCGCGGGTCAGTCGGCCCAGTTCGCCCAGTCCCGTGGTGGAGGGGCGGATGTACCCGGCCCTGGCCGCGACGCCCGCGGCCTCGCCCCGGGACTGGCAGTCGAGCTTGGTGAGCAGGCGTTCGACGTAGGTCTCCACGGTGCGCCGGCTGACCACCAGGGCCTCGGCGATCGCCTGGTTGCTCAGCCCCGCCACCAGGCCGGTGGCGATGTCCAGTTCCCGCGCGGTCAAGGACGGGGTGTTCTCGAACGCGGTGCAGGCCGCGATCACGCCGCGGCGGGGGCCGTCCACGACGCGCAGCAGCCGCACCCGGTGCCAGCCGTCCTTACCCGGCCACAGGAACGGCACGGTGCGGATGCCCAGCGCGGCGAACCGCTCCGCCACCGCGCGCAGCGTCGGGTCGTGCGTCAGCGGTGCGGGGGAGCGGCCGGTCACCGCCGCCTGGACGGGCAGGACCCAGCTCGCCGACCACTCGGAACCGAACCAGGCGTCGAACTTCGGGTGGTACAGCGGGTCCACGCGGCGCGCCAACGCCGTGCCCACCTCGGCGATGAACCCGCGGGTCTGTTCGCCGAACGCCGAACGCTCCGGCGCGTTCAGGTGCAGCACCCCGACCACCTGCCGCGGCCCGAGCTTGAGCGTCGCTGACAGCCCGTCCTCGAACCCCGCGGGCCGCAGCTGCTCCTGGTAGTGCGGCGAGTCGCGGAAGTTGTGCGGCATGTCGTCCATCAGCAGCGGCACGGGGGAGTCGAACAGCTGGCCGCCCCACTTCGTCCTGGGCAGCTCGTGCGCCAGTTCCTGGCTGATGGCCCTGTTGTAGCCGTGCTCGGCCATGATCACGAACCGCCGCGCCACCGGGTCCCACCCGGTCACCTGCACCGCGCACATCAGCGGCACGGCGTGGCGCAGACCGGCGAACACCTCGTCCCACTCGACGTCCGCCGCGCTGCCGAGCGCGGCTCCGATGCGCAGCGCCGAGGTCACCTGGGTGGTGTCCATCGCGCCTCCTTGGTGAGCGGGTCGAGCGGCGTAGGCGGACAACCTACGCGGACGGAGTGGTCCGGACAACCGCACCGGCCGACCCCGTGCGCCGCAGGTCAACGAGGGTTCCTCGGCTGTCGACGGCATCCGGATGACGGTACTGGGCACCGCGCCGGCCGGGCGGGATGATGGACTGGACGGACGCGCCGGTCAGCGGGGGGGAGCAGCGGCCGATGAAGGTGTGCGTGATCGGGGCGGGTCCCGGTGGGATCGTCGCCGCCAAGGTGTTGCTGGAGCACGGCTTCGAGGTCACGGTCGTCGACAAGTACCGGCGGGTCGGCGGGATCTGGTCGCCCGGTGGCTGCTACGACGGTCTGGCGAACCAGTCGGCGCTGCGCCTCTTCGAGTTCGCGGACCTGCCCAACCGCCTGCGCTTCGCCAGTGCGGTGGACACCCAGCGCTACCTGGAGCGTTACGCGGAGACCTTCGGCGTGCTGGACCGCGTCCGACCGGGTACCGAGGTGGTCTCCGTCCGGCCGGTGGACGGACCGGGCCGGGTGGGCGCTTCGGGCTGGGTGGTCGACTCCCGGCCGGTCGACGACCGGACCGCGCCGGTGCGCCGCGAGACGTTCGACCACGTCGTCGTCGCCAGCGGGGCGCACCACCACCCCCGAGTACCCGACCTGCCCGGACGTGCGTCGTTCGGCGGGACCGTGCTGCACTCCAACGACGTCCGTGCCGGGACGTTCACCGGTCGGCGCGTGGTCGTGGTGGGTGGCGGCAAGTCGGCGTTGGACCTGGCCACCCGCGCCGCGCGCGAAGCCGCCTCGGCCACGCTCGTGCAGCGCAAGGTGAACTGGATGATCCCCGAACGGCTGCTGTTCGGCACGGTCGGTTATCGGTGGATCCTGTTCACCCGCCTCGGCGAGGCGCTCCTGCCCCGCTACCACGACCCGGCGTGCGTCCGCCCGATCGACCGGCTCCACGACCGGGTCAAGCGGGTGCTGTGGTGGCTCGTCACGCAGGACATGCTGCTCTCCGCGGGGTTCCTCCGGCTGCCCGAGCGGCTGCGACCCGCCCAGCCGCTGCCCTTCCACCTGGCACACGCGGGCGTGATGCCGCGGGGTTACGTGAGCGCGCTGCGCCGAGGACTGCTCGCCGCCGAGGTCAGCGCCGTCGAGGCGTTCACCGACAAGGGGCTCCGGCTGGCGAGCGGCCGGGAGGTGGCGGCGGACGTCGTCGTGTTCGCCACCGGCCACCACCGGGTCTTCCCGTTCCTGGACCTGCCGGTGCACGACGAGGCCGGCCGGCTGCGGCTGTACCGGGGCATCGTGCCGCCGGGCGTGGACCGGTTGGGGTTCGTCGGGTTCCGCCAGGTCTTCAACAACGTGATGGGCGTGGAGCTGACCGCGCACTGGCTGGTCCGCCACTTCCTGGGCACCCTGCGCGTCAAGCCGGACGAGGAGGGGATGCGCCGGGCCGTCGACGCCCGCCTCGACTGGCAGGAGCGGGTGCTCCCCGGCACCGGCGGCTACGACTTCGGCCCCTACGACATCCACTGCGCGGACGAGCTCATGCACGACATGGGCCTGCCGTCGCTGCGCACCGGCAACCCGCTGGCCGAGTACCTGCTCCCCGGCGGTGTCGCCCACCGCTACCGGGGCCTGAGCCGGGAGGGCGTGCCGTCCCCCGTGAACGGCACGCCACAGCCCTAGCGCCCGGTCGGGTCGACCAGGTCCCGGTCCAGCCACAGCCCGTCCACGGCCTTGCGCAGCTCCAGGCCGCGCTCCTCCGCCAGCCGCACGGCCGCCAGGTTCTCCTCCAGCTGCGCCACCCGGCTCGCGCCGAACAGCACGGTCGTCACGGTGGGGTCGGCCAGGCAGAACGCGATCGCCACCTGCGCCGGGGTGGCGTCGAACCCGGCGGCGACGGCGGCGAGCTCACGTGCCGCGTCCGAGATCCCGGCCCGGATACCGCCCGGGTCCTTGCCGATCACCCGGTCGGGGGTCAGGTTGCCCGCCAGCATCCCGCCCTCCAGCACGTCGGACGCCTGGATCGTCAGCCCCAGCTCCTCCACCAGGCCGCGGAACGGCGCCCCGTCCGGGATCGACCGCCGCACCACGCTGTACTTCAGCTGCGCCATGGTCGGCCCCGGCACGCCCTGCGCCACCGCCGCCGCGTGCGCGGCCCGGATGTGGTCGACCGACCAGTTGTTGACGCCCCACCCGCCGAGCCTGCCCGCCGCGACCAGCTCGCCGAGCTGCGCGGTCAGCAGGCCCAGGTCGGGTTCGAGCCCGAACAGGTCGCCCAGGATCGCGTAGTCCGCCCGGTCCGTGCCGACCCGGAACAGCAGCCGGTCCAGCTGCTCGCCCATCGACTGCGCGGGGAAGTGGTTGACCCACAGCTTCGCCGACAGCTGGTAGGAGTCCCGGCGCACGCCCGCGGCCTGCGCGATCCGGCCGAACAGCACGTCGGTGTACGACTCGGGCACCGGCTTGCCGTCGATGCCGAACCCGCCGTAGTAGCCGACGTCGAACAGCGTCACGCCCGCGTCCACGGCCCGCCGCACCATGGCCACGGCGTCGTGGAACGGCATCCGGTCGTAGGTGTGCCACGAGCCGAGCGCGAGCACACCGACAGATGGCCCGTCACGGCCGATCCGGCGCTGGGGGATGGTCATCGTGCCTCCACGACGGTGAAAGCGGCGCGCAACGCGGCGGCCGCACGGGCGTGGGCGTCGGCGGACACCGACAGCCGGTCGACGAGCAGGGCGAAGAACCCGTGGATCTGGCCGGGGTACCGGACGAGCGTGACCTGCACGCCGTCGTCCAGCAGCCGGTGCGCGTACTCCTCGCCCTCGTCGCGCAACGGGTCGTACTCGGCGGTCATCACCAGCGCGGGCGGCAGGCCGGTCAGGTGCTCGGCCGCCAGCGGCGCCAGGTACGGGTCGGTCAGGTCCTCGGGCGAGCGCGGGTACTGCCGGAAGAACCACTCCATGCTCTCCCGGCTGAGGAAGTGCCCGGTCCCGTAGTCCACATAGGACCCGCGATCGCTCGGCGGCGCGGTCACGGGCGCGGCGAGCACCTGCAACGCGATCGGCGGACCGTCGTGGTCGCGCGCCATCAGGCACGCCACCGCGGCCAGGTTGCCGCCCGCGCTCTCACCGCCCACGGCCAGCCGCGCGCCGTCCGCGCCGATCTCGGCACCGCACGACGCCACCCACCGCACCGCCGCGTACGCGTCCTCGGCCGCCGCCGGGTAGCGGTGCTCCGGCGCGAGCCGGTAGTCCACCGACACCACCACCATGCCGACCGCGTTGCACAACGCCCGGCAGGTGGCCTCGTTCTCGTCCAGCGACCCGATCACCCAGCCACCGCCGTGGAACCACACCAGCACCGGGAACGGCCCGGAGCCGAACGGCGTGTACACGCGCACCGGCAGCGGCCCACCCGGGCCGGGGATCGTCCGGTCGACCACGGCGGCGACCGGTTCGGGATCGGGGGAGGGCCGCCACGACTCGGCGAAGGCCGCCCGCATCTCGGCGGCCGACAGGGTGACCGGGACCAGCTCGTCGACGGCGTCGATCACCGCCCTGGCCTCAGGGTGCAACGGCATCGGTGCTCTCCTCGTGGTCCGGTCCCGCCCCGAACCGCCGCAGCACGGCGGCCGTGAGGCGGGAGACGTCGTTGTCGTCCTTGTCGTGCGAGAGCGCGCCGCACCAGCCGATGGAGCCGGTGGCGAACACCTCGCCACCACCGGGTGCGCGCAGCAGGGTGAGGTCCGCGCGGCGGCGGTCCACCGGGTCGCCGAGCGGGTGCGGTACCGCGGGACCGGTGTCGCCGGACACGTACGTGTCGCCGAGCATCGCCCGGCCCAGCAGCACGGTCCCCGGCGGACTGCCCAGCAACGGGTCGACGCCGTCCGTCTCGAACGACGCCGCACCGCCCAGCACCGCGCCGAACGCGCCCAGCGGGCGGTCCCGGTCCAGGCCCGCCAGCAGCGGGTGGTCACCCACCAGCTGGTACGACCCGCCGGTCCGCATCCCGGCTGCGGTCGTGCCGATCCCGAACAGCCGGTGCGGCGCGCGACCGCGTTCCTGCCACAGGCCACCCGGCTCGCCCGTGGCCGCCAGCACCAGCTCGCCGGGCTCGCTCTCCCACGTCCGCACGCCCGCGTAACCGCGCCTCAGCTCGGCCACGTGCGGCTGCCGCGGATCGATCCCGGTCACCCAGTACGCGCCGTTGCCGCCGAGGTAGCCCAGGTTGCCGCCACCGTCGAGGTAGGCGCCGACCGCGTCCAGCATCGCGCCGGTCCAGTACTCCGGGTGGGATCCGGTGACGACGGCCGCGTACCCCTCGATCGCGGCCACGCCGTCGCCGTGCAGGTCGTGGTCGGTCAGCACGTCGAACGCGAACCCCTGCCGCCGCAGCCAGCCGACCAGGTGCAGGTCCTCGCTGTGCTGGTGCGGCGAACGCGTGTACCGGAACACGTGGTCGTCCCGCATGCCCAGCAGCGGGCGGCGCAGCGACGCGATGGCCACGCCGCTGCCATCGGTGTGCCGGTCGTACAGGCTGTGCAGCGTGTTGTCCCGCGCGAACGGCGCGGCGACCTCGGCCGGGTCCTCCGCCGCGAACGGCTGGTGCAGGTGGTCCAGCGCGTAGGCGAGGTAGCTCAACGTCGGCACGAGGAACGCCAGCCGCGCGCTGCGCGCGACCGGCCGCACGAAGAACGGCAGCCGGTCCACGCCCTCGGCCGTGGCCAGCTCGACCGCGTAGCAGCCGCCGGGCAGGTCGTCGGGCAGCGGCACGGTCAGCACCGGGTCCCAGCCGCAGTCGGCCAGGTCGTCGGAGTGGAAGTGCACCGCCGCGTACCCGGCGTCGGCGTGCCGCCAGTCCAGCACGTCGCCCGACCAGTCGTGCCCGGTCACGCCGCGCAGCGGGTGGTTGACCAGCGTGCCGTGCCGACCGTCGACCACGTCGAGCAACCGGTCGCCGCCGATGTCGCGGGACAGGTCCCAGTGCGCCCGCGCGCCGAGCTGCCAGGCAGGTGACGACGCGGCCAGCGCGTCCACGTCCGGCGGCACGTCGGTGAACACGGACGGCCCGTCGAGCTTGCCGTCGAAGTGCCCGACCCGCTCGCCGTCCACCCGACGTGCGGCGAACAGCAGCGGCACGTCACCGGCGAGCAGCGGACCGGCCGACACGGTCGTCGTCACCGTGGCCGCGTCCTCGTCGGCGAGCCTGGACAGGGGCCGCACCTCCAGCCGCGCGCCGTCCGGCCCGTACCCGCCGACGAGCAGGTACCAGCGGCGCAGGCGCAGCACCGGACCCGGCACGCGCACCACGCCGTTGCCGGTGCGCACGGCGAACTCCACCGTGCCGTCCGCGAGCAACGCCAGCTCCGCGTGCGGCCCCGAGGCCGCGTCACCCTGGCTGAGCAGGCCCGCGCGGTCCGGTGGCAGGGCAGTCGGCCACACCCACGCGGTGAACGTCACGGCCGTCCGCAGCGCGGGCGGGCGCGGCACGGCGCCGTACGAGCCGCGGTCGAAGTCCTGGTGCGGCACGGAGACCCGGTCCGGCACGTCGACGTCGACCGGTGTGCGGACGGGCGCCACGCCGTCGTGGTCGATGCGCAGCACCCGCACGCGGGCGTCGGGCGTCGTCGCGCTGGCGTGCACGGTGATCCGCTCGCCCGGCCGCGCGGACAACCGGTCGGTGTAGCCCACGACCGGGGCGTGCGTGTGGTCGACTGGCGCCATCTCAGCTCCCCAGCAGTTGGCCGCCGTCGACCGGCAGCACGGTTCCGGTGACGTGCGCGGCCTGGTCCGACGCAAGCAGCAGCACCAGGGGCGCCAGGTCGTCGGTGGTGGCGATGCGGCGCAACGGGATCCGCGCCACCCACGGCGCGCGGACCGCCGGATCGGCCAGCACACCCGCGGTCAGCGGCGTCTCCACCGGACCGGGCGCGACCGCGTTGACCCGGATGCCGTGCGGCGCGAGTTCCAGCGCGGCCGACCTGGTCAGCGCGTTCAGCGCGGCCTTGCTCGCCTCGTAGTGGCCCAGGCCCACGGTCGGCTGGAACGACCCGGCCGAGCTGATGTGCACGATCGACCCGCCACGCCCGGCGTCCGCCATCACCTCGCCGACCGCCTGCGTGACCAGGAACGTGCCGCGCACGTTCACCGCCAGCACCGCGTCGAACGCGTCCAGCGGGAGCGTGAGCAGCGGACCGGCGCCACCGACCACGCCCGCCGCGTGCACCAGCACCCCGATCGGCCCCAGCTCGCCGACCGCTTTGCCGACCGCGCCGCGCACCGAGTCGTGGTCGCGCACGTCCATCTCCACGGCCAGCCCGCCGATCGCGTCGGCGACCCGTGCGGCGGCGGCGAAGTCCAGGTCCGCCACCACCACCCGGTCACCGCGCGCCGCCAGGGCGGTAGCGATCGCACCGCCGATGCCGCCACCGCCGCCGGTCACCACCGCGACCTGGCCCATCACACGGCCTCCGCGATCACGACGCGCGGGCTGCCCGGCAGGGGACGGGTCTCCAGCACCTTCCAGCCGGTGTCGGCCAGCCACCCGTGCACCTCGTCCTCCGGGTAGACCACCGTCCCGTCGATGACCAGGTACTCGCCGGCCAGCACGGGGTCGAGCCGCCGCGCGTCCTCGGCCAGGAGCAGGAAGTCCAGCACCAACAGCCGCCCACCGGGGTCGACGACGTCCCGTGCGGCGCGCAGGAACGCCTTGTTCCGCTCGGGGTCGAACCGGTGGATCACGTGCTCCAGCAGCACCGCGTCGTAGCGACCGGGCACCGGGCCGGTCAGCGGGTCGGCTTCGTGCACCGTGATCCGGTCGGCCAGCTCCGGCGGCACCGAGCCCCCGAGCAAATCCAGGAACTCGCGCGTGCCGACGAACGCGCCGGTCAGCTTGGGGTGCCGGGCCGCGGCCTCGGCCAGGAACGCGGTGGACAGCCCGCCGAGGTCGAGCACGCGCCGGTGCGGCCGGAAGTCGTAGTGCTCGGCGAGCATCACCGCGTGCAGCGAGTTGTAGGTCTGCACGCCGTTCATGAACACCCCTGTGCGTGCCTCGTCCAGCTCGAACGGTCCGGGCTCGGCGGTGCGCATCGACTGCGTGTAGTGCTGCCAGTGCGGGTAGCTGAGCGCGTCCCAGAACGCCAGGAACGGCCGCAGGTCCAGCCCGCGCCGCCCGGCCAGGTAGGTCGAGGTCGCGGAGGTGTTGCGGTAGCGGCCGTCCGCGTGCTCCAGCAGGCCGAGGCCCACCATCGCGTCGGCCAGGATGCGGGCCGAGCGCTCCGGCAGCTCGGCGCGTTCGGCCAGCTCCAGCACGGTCGCCGGACCGAGGTCGAGCGCGGCGAACACGCCCAGCTCGCTCGCGGCGAACAGCTGCTTGGCGGCCATGAATCCGGTCGCGACCGCCACCAGCGGCGTCGGGTCGGTCATCAGGTGTCTCCTAGTCCAGTCCGGGGTCGACGACGGCCTTGACCGCGGCCATCGACGCCATGTCCCTGATCGCCCGCTCCGCGCCCGACAGGCCGACCGGCGGGGAGAACAGGGCGTCGAAGTCGAAGCGGTCGGCGAACGCCGAGAGGAAGCGCAGCGCGCGGGCCAGGTCGCCGACGTCGCCGTTGAGCGAGCCGACGACCGTCAGCTCGCGGCCCATCACCACGTCCATCGGCACGGGCGCGGGGTCCGGGCCGGCCAGCCCGACCACGACGTGCGTGCCGCGGCGGGCGCACATCAGCACGCCTTCGCGGTTGGCGGTGGGCGCGCCCGCGAAGTCCAGCACCAGGTCCGCGCCCCGTGCGCCGGTCAGCTCCTCGACCTGCGCGACGCGTTCGTCCGGGTCGGTCACGTCGGTGACGTCGATCGTGGCGTCCGCGCCGAACCCCGCCGCCAGCGCGAGCCGGTTGGCGGGGCCGCCGAGGGTGATCACCTGTCCGGCACCGGACGCCCTCGCGTACGCGGTGGCGACCAGCCCCAGCGGTCCCGCACCCTGCACCACGACCGTGGCGCCGGGCTCGACGCCGCCCGCGTTGGCGAACGCGCGCACCACCGTCTTCACCGCGCAGCCCGCCGACGCCGCCCACGTGTCCGGCAGGTCGTCGGCGAGCACGATCCGGTGCGCGCCCGGCGGCACGTACGCGTACCGCGACAGGCCGCCGATGGCGAACGGCCACCGGTCGGCCCGCTGGGCGAAGCCGTAACCGCGTTGCGCGCACAGCACCGGCTCGTTCAGCACCGTGCACGCGTGGCAGTGCCCGCACACCGATTCCGACCACACCAC
Source organism: Saccharothrix carnea (assembly GCF_003014735.1). Lineage (GTDB taxonomy): Bacteria > Actinomycetota > Actinomycetes > Mycobacteriales > Pseudonocardiaceae > Actinosynnema > Actinosynnema carneum. The sequence continues at coordinate 499,520 of NZ_PYAX01000002.1, forward strand.
CCGGCTGCCCAGCTCGACCGGCTTGCCCAGCGCGTCACGCCCGGCGTCCGGGCCGAGCGCGACCGCCTCGCCCGCCATCTCGTGGCCGAGGATGATCGGCAGGCCCACGAACGGCATCGCGCCCTGCCACAGGTGCGCGTCCGTGCCGCACAACGTGGTGCGGGTGACGCGCACGATCGCCGAACCGGGCGGCAGGTCGTCCGGCAGCGGCACGTCCGCGATCTCCAGCGGTGCGGCGAACTCCCGCAGCACGGCCGCGCGGGTCACCTCGGGGTGCATTCCGCCTCCCGGCTGTGCTCGGCGATGAACGCCAGGACCCGCCGCCACGCGTCCGCGGCGTGGTCGGCCTGGTCGGGCAGCGCGCCGTCGAAGAACGAGTGCGGCGCGCCCTCGTACAGGCGGAACTCGTGCGGCACACCGGCTTCGGCCAGTTCGCGGTCGAAGGCGAGGTTGTCGTCGACCGGCGTGAGCTGGTCCGCGCCCGCCGCCAGCACCAGCAGCGGCACGCGCATCCGCGGGATCAGCTCCCGGCACTCGGCGGGCCTGCCGTAGAAGCCGATCGCGCCGGCCAGGCGGGGTTCGAGCGCCGACTGGCCCCACGAGATCGCGCCGCCCAGGCAGAACCCCACCGTGAACGCCTCCGTGACGCCGAGCGCGAGCAGGTGGTCGACCGCGGCACGCACGTCGGACAGCACGAGGTCGCGGTCGAGCCGTGCCGCGTGCGCGAACCCGTCGAATCCCGGTCCCCGCGCGTCGTCGTCGGCGATCCGGCCGTAGTAGTCGAGCACCACGGCGACCACCCCGGCCTCGGCGAACCCGCGCGCCAGGTCCCGGTAGAACTCGTGCGCGCCCCGCACGTCGGGCAGCAGCACGACCCCCGCGCCGGTCGGCTGCGCGGGCAGCGCCTGGTAGGTGAGCACCCGGGCGTCGTCGGCGGAGGTGAGGTGCACCTCGCCGGCCGACGCGACCTCACCGGACGGGCCCGGTGGTGCGGGTGGGCGCGACTCATCGGCGTGACACATGGACGTTCCTCTCGAAGGGTGTCAGGCGACGGAGTCCCAGCGGTCCCCGCGCCGCGTCCACAGCAGGACGGCGAGGATCACCAGGAACGGCAGGACGCCGCGGTACTGCTGCAGCGCGGTCACGGTGCTGGCCAGGCCTTGGAGCACACCGAGCGCGACACCGCCGGCGAACGTCCAGGCGAAGCTGCGGAACCCGCCGACCAGCGCGGCGGCCAGCGCGGGCGTGATGAGCAGGGCCTGCGAGCCGAAGTCGCTGGCCAGCTGCGGTGCGACGATCATGATCGCCAACGCGCCCGCGGCACCGGCCACGCCCCACACCACCATCGACAGCCGCGGCACCCGCACGCCGATCAGCTCGGCCGTCGTGGGCCGTTCCGACAACGCCCGCAGCAGCAGGCCGATGCGGGTGTGCTTGAGCAGCACGGTCGGCAGCACCGCGAACAGCACGGCGAGGACCATGGTCACCACCGCGGTCCACGTGACGACCACACCGCCCACGGTCGCGGCGGGCGCGTCGAACGGGCTGGGGAACCGGTGCGGGTGCTGCGCGCCGAACAGTCGCAGGCCCACCGCGACGAGCCCGGTGTAGACCGCGATCGTGACCGCGGCCTTCACCCCTTCGCCGGCCTCGGAGAACCAGCGCACCATCACCACGCCCAGCCCCATGTGCAGCACGGCGGCGAACGCCAGGCCCGCCGGCACCGCGAGCACCAGTGGCAGGCCCTGCTCGTGCAGCACGACCATGGCGAACGCGCCGAACGCGCCCACGGCGGCCTGCGCGAAGTTGACCACCGCGACGAGCCGGTAGGTGAGCAGGGTGGACAGGCCCATCAGGGCGTAGGCGCCGCCGGTGGCGAGCCCCGCGATGGCCGCGGACAGTTGCAGCACGGCGTTCCCCCTAGTCGGGCACGGTGATGAACGTGTCGTCCACGACCACCCAGCGCAGGCCGGTGAGGCGGACGATCTTCGACGCCTGGTTGGGCGCGTGGCTCTCGCCCGGCCCGAACACGAACGGGCTGCCGAGCATCGGGTCCTCGATCGGCGTCATGTCGCGCAGCGCCGCGTTGACCGTGTCCCGGTTGATCTCGCCCCGGACGGTCTTGAGCACCTCGACCATGAACTTCGCCGCCAGGTAGCCGCCCTGGGAGAACGCGGTCGCCTGCGCGTCGGCTCGCGTCACCGCGTCGCGCCAGCCCTTGTTGGCCAGGCTGTCGGACGTGAACGGCTCGAACTCGCTGCCCGCGTACACGTTCAGGCCGAGGCTGCCGACCGCCTTGGCCACGCTGTCGGTGTAGGCGGGCGCGAGCAGCAGGAAGTCCACGTCGGTCATGCCCTGGGTCTTCGCCGCCTGCAGCCACGGCACGACCAGCTGCTCGGCCGGGTTGAACAGGATCGCGTCGCAGCCCGCCTGCTTCGCCTTGAGCAGGTACGGTGTCAGGTCGCCGCTCTGCTGCACGGTCATGTCGTTGACCTTCAGCCGCTGCCCGCTGAGCTGCTCCCAGCGCTCCAACGCGCCCTTGACCGCGTCCTCCGAACCGGGCAGCACGACGGTGAAGTTGCACACCGCCTTGGCGCCGAGCTTCTGCGACGCGTGCAGCAGCACGGCCGTCATCAGGGTGAACGGGCCGACGTTGACCGGCGCGATGTTGGGGCTCTGGAAGCACTTCGGGCTCGCCGCCACCGCCATCACCGAGCTGATGCCCGACTGGCGGTAGAACGCGTCGTTGACGTCGCAGTCGGTGAAGCTCGCCGAGCCCGCCATGGCGACCACGCCCGCGTCCTGCAGTTCCCGGGCCACCTGGGCGGTGCGCTGCGGGTTGCCCGCGTCGTCCTTGACGATGAACTCGATCTTCTTGCCGTTGACGCCGCCCGCCTCGTTCGCGTCGTCGAACACCCGTTGCGCGGTCTTGACGACCTCGGCGGTGATGAAGTTGCCGGTCAGCCCGGCGATCGCGCCGATGCGGACGGTGTCGCCGGCGCCCGCGTCACCGCAGCCGGCCAGCGCGAGCGCCGCGGCGACCGCGAGCGTGACGGCCTTGGGTCGGTCTCTCATCAGCTGTTCCCTTCGGGGGAGTGGGCAGGTGCGCCGAGGTACGCGGCGACCACGGCGGGATCGGCCAGCACCTCGTCGGGTGGGCCGGAGGCGATCACCCGGCCGAAGTCCACGACCACGAGCGAGTCGCAGGTGGACCGGACGAGCTCGATGTCGTGCTCGACCAGCAGCACGGCGGTGCCGAAGCGCTCGGGCAGTTCGGCGAGGCGTCGTTGGAGCAGGCGGGTCTCGGTGCTGGAGTGGCCCGCGGCGGGTTCGTCCAGCAGCAGGACGGGTGGGCGTCCGGCGGCGAGCCCGGCGACTTCCAGCAGGCGGCGGGTGGCCACGTCCACGACGTCCATCGGGGTGTCGGCGGTCGGGCACTCGAACAGCGCCAGCTGCTCGTCCACCTCGTCGCGGCTCAGCTTCCGGCCGGCGGCGACCTGCAGGAACATGCCGACGGACAGGGCGGTGGGCACGCGGAGCTGCTGGAAGCTGCGGCGCAGCCCGGCGCGGGCCCGGTGGTGGGCGGCGAGGCCGTCGACCGGGCGGCCGTCGAGCAGCACCGTGCCGTCGTAGCGGGTGGTGAAGCCGGTGACGGCGTTGATGAGGGTGGACTTGCCCGCGCCGTTCGGGCCGACCAGCCCGACCACGTGCCCCTTCGGCACGACCAGGTCCACGCCGTCCACCGCGGTCAACGCACCGAACCGCACCCGCAGGCCGCGCACTTCGAGGGCCGCGCCGCCGCCTGAGCGTTGAATTCGGGTGCGCTGGACGTTGGACTCTCGCGTCGTGGGCGTTGGACTCTCGCGGGTTGGGGGGTGGGCACGCGACTGGCGCTTGCGGCGGCGGGAGGCGCGCAGCAGGTCGGTCTGGCTACCGCCCAGGCGCAGCACCTGGATGGCGCCGATGCCGAAGAACAGCGCGCTGAGGTCCTGCGGGATGCCCAGAGCATCGATGATCACCGGGAAGACCGCGCCGATCAGGCCGCCCGCGATCGCGCCCTCGATGTTGTTCGTGCCGACGAACAGGGCGATCGCGAAGAACGACACCGAGGCGAACGTGGCGAAGTTGCCCGCCGCGACCACCCCGAGCTGCCCGGCCATCAGCCCGCCGCCGACACCCGCGACGAACGCGCTCAGCGCGAACGCGGTCAGCTTGCCTCGCGCCACGCTGATGCCGTGCGCGGCGGCGGCCCGTTCGGAGTGCCGGATCTCCACCAGCGCCCCGCCCGCCCGGCTGCGGTCCAGCAACCACAGGCCGACGAAGATCGCGGTGACGACGGCGACGGTGAACACGAAGTACCCGCTGTCGTCGGTGAACCCGGCCGGTCGCCGCACGAAGTCGAACGTGTCCTGGCCGGGGAACGCGATGCCGGTGAACACGACGTCCAGCGCGGTGGCGAAGGCGAACGTGGCCACCGCCAGGTTCACCCCGCGCAGCCGCAGCGCCGGCAGCCCGATCACCAGGCCCGCGACCACGGCGGCCAGCCCACCCAGCGGCAGCCACGCGTAGAACCCGCCGGGCACGTCGGCGACGTTCGCCCAGCCGACCACCCACGCGCCGATCGCGGCGAAGCTGAGCTGGCACAGCGAGATGACACCGGCGCGGCCCGTGATCAGGCCGTAGCTCTGCATGAACACCGTGGTCACGGCCGCGCCGGTGAGCAGGAACGTCACGTAGCTGGAGGCGAACCCGGCCACGCCGAAGGCGACCGCCGCGGCGGCGACCAGCCCGAGCACCAGGGGGTTGCGGACGGCAGTTCCCACGTCAGGCTCCGCTCTCGGAGGGTGTCTCGCCCAGGTACAGCGCCCGGAGCAGGTCTTCGTCGGCACGCAGCTCGGCCACGTCGCCGGAGAACACGACCTCGCCGCGGGCCATCACGTAGGCGCGGTCGGCGATGCCGAGCGCGAGCGCGGCGAACTGCTCGACCAGCAGCACGCCCACGCCGTCGTCGGCCAGCACCCGCACGGCCGTCGCCAGCCGTTCGACCACGATCGGGGCCAGGCCCAGCGACATCTCGTCGACCAGCAGGAACCTCGGCTCGCCCAGCAGCGCCCGGCCGACGACCAGCATCTGCTGCTCACCGCCCGACAGCAGGCCGGCGGGCGCATCCAGCTGCTTGCGCAGTTCCGGGAACAGCTCCAGCACCCGGTCGGGACGTCGACCGGACCGGCACGCGGCGCGCAGGTTGTCCAGCGTCGACAGCTCGCGGAACACCGCGCGGTCCTGCTCGACGTGCGCGAGCCCGGCCCGCGCCCGCCGCCACGCCCGCAACCGGTCGATCCGCTCGTCGCCGAGCCTGATCTCGCCGGACGACAGCGGGATCGCCCCGGACACGCCTTCCAGCAGCGTCGTCTTGCCCGCGCCGTTCGCGCCGAGCAACACGGTCACCGCGCCCTCGTCGACCCGCAGCGACACGCCGCGCACCACGGGCAGCCCGGCCCGGTCGACCGAAACGTCCTCAATGGACAACACACTCACGGATCCACCGTCCTGTCAGCACTGGCGGGGTGGTCGGCACAGCGTGGTCCGGGAGGGGTGGTCAGCCGGTCCGTAGAAATACCGAATTGCCCGACGAAGACCGGCGGAACAGGCGCTGACCTGCTAATGGGCAGCACTGAGCGCCCGAGGTCGGTCGACCTCGGGCGCTCGGGAGCGATCTATCAGATGATCAGTGCTCGCATGCGCAGGCCCCCGGCGGGCAGTGCGCGCAGGCGGCGAGGTCGGGCAGGTCCAGCGCCGGGTTGCGGTCGCAGAAACCCAGCGGCCGCAACCGGAAACCGCTGCGGTCGACCGGCATCACGGGCCAGTCCTCCGGCCGGGGCAGGTGGGTCGGCCCGAACACGTGCCACAGCACCACGTCGGTGTCCACCAGGTCGCGGTCCCGGGCCGTCCACGCGGGCAGCCCGGCACCGCCGGGGTGCTGGTTGGGGTGGTCGCCCGCCGGGAACCGCTCGTCCTCGGCGAACCGGGTCACCCACAGGTGCCGGGTGGCGAACGCGGCCCGTCCCGCCACGCTCGACCCCGGCTGCGCCAGCAGCGTCGGCCCAGGTGACGGCACGAGCTGGTAGGCGCGCGGCTTGCCCAGCCGGTTGCGGCTCTCCGCGCTGCGCACGACCCACGTGCGGCCGCGCGCGGCGTCGGCGGTGCGCGCGGCGACCGACTCCCGCTCCAGCACGGTGGCACGGGTGGTGAACGCGTTGCCGCGCGGGTTGTCCGACCCGGTCGGCAGGCCGACGAAGTCGACCTCCTCGACCGTGTTGGCCACGCCCGCCACCTCGACGTCGAGCCGGGCGCAGAACAGGTGCTGGTGCACCGGCGCGACCAGGCCGGGCGCGACCGGTGCCGCGTACGGCGACTCCGGGCCCGCGCCGCAGAACACCACGCCGGTCGCCTTGGCCTCCAGTTCCACCGTGCCGTCGAGGTGGAAGTACCAGAAAAATCCGTAGTCGTAGTTGCCGACCGTGCTGAACGACGACACGACCAGCCGCCGCGCGCGGCGCGAGTCCGACGCGCCGGTGAGGATGTTGGTGTGCTTCCACAGCACGCCGTCGTCCTCCTCGTGCAGGCAGATGGCCTGGGGGATGGTCACCGGGTGGCCGTGGTCGTCGGCCACGACGGCGTCGAAGTAGTGGATGACGCCCAGGCAGTCGCAGCCCAGCCGCAGCGGGTTCGCGTTCTTGCCCAGCAGGTACTCGCCCGCGTCGAAGTAGCTGATCCAGTTCCGCCACGGCGCCGGGTCGCCGTACGGCACGACCATCTCCGCCACCGACGCCCGGTGCAGCACCGAACGCCCGTCGAACGACACCCGGTGCAGCGTCAGGCCTTCACGGGCGTTGAACCCGACCCGGAACGTCCAGCCCTCCCACGTCACCTCACCGCCGTCGACGGTGAAGCTGACGCCTTCGGGCTGGGTGATCGAGATCGGCTTGAGCGTGGTGCGCGGCGGCAGCCCGGTGTAGTTGCCGTGCTCGGGGGGCACCGGCACGTCGCCGTCGTCGAGGACCCGCAGCACCTCGCCGCTGATCAGGTCGACCTCGGCGAGCAGGCCCTCCACCGGGTGCGCCCACGGGCTGTCGTCCACGTGGTCGCGCAGGAACGTCAACGCCCGCAGGAACCGCCGCGGCTCGTCCTCGGCGAACGACCCGGGCGACAGTGGCGCGACGAACGCCAGCGACCGGTCCTCGACCCCGCGCCGCAGCAGCGCCTGCTGCCACCGCACGTCCGCCCGCACCAGCTCCGCGACCCGCTCGTACTCCTCGAACAGGATCGCCGCCCGGCCGTCGCCCGGGTCGAGGTCCCGCCACGTCACCTCACCCGTGCCGAGGTCGACCACGGCCTCACCGGTCGCGCCGGTGGCGACGTCCAGCAGCACCGCCCGCGCACGGCGGGTGACCGGGTCGCCGGGCCGGTGCGCGCGGACGGCGTCCTTGGCCGGTTCCACCGGCAGCACGCTCGGGAACCGGGTCGTGTCGCCGACCCGGCCCGCCGCCACGAGCGCGGCGCGGACCAGGGCGATCTCGTCGGCGGTGAGCGGGTCGAGCGGGTGCCGGGCGTCGGTCATGCCCGCAGTATCGGGCCGCGGCCGGCGCCTCCGCTTGGTCGTCGGCGCACCGGCGTTGACCGGAAGCGAACGTGCGCGGGCAGCCAACCCGCGGGCGTCGAGGGACAAGACCGGCGGTGCGCCGCGCGATGAGACTCCCGACCATGTCGACGGGTTACGCGTACCACGAGCTGTACGGCTGGCACGACACCGGCACGCACGCCGGCCTGCTGCCCGCCGACCCGCGCCGCGGCCTGCAGCCGCACCGGCACTTCGAGAACGCCGAGGCCAAGCGCCGGGTGCACGAGCTCGTGGTGGCCACCGGCCTGGTCGACCGGCTCGTCCGGATCGCGCCACGGCCGGCCACCGACGACGAGATCCTGCTCGTGCACAGCCGGGCGTACCTCGATCGGCTGACGTCGTCGAACGACACCGGTGGCGACGCGGGCGACGGCGGCAGCCCGTTCGGCCCGGGCGGGCTGGACATCGCGCGGCTGGCCGCGGGCGGGGTCGTGCAAGCCGTCACGGCGGTGGTGGAGGGGCGCGTGGACAACGCGTACGCGCTGGTCCGGCCGCCGGGACACCACGCGTTGCGCGACACCGGCATGGGGTTCTGCCTGCTGGGCAACATCGCCATCGCGGCGGCGGCCGTGCGGCTCAGCCACGGTGTCGAGCGCATCGCCGTGGTCGACATCGACGTGCACCACGGCAACGGCACGCAGGCCGCGTTCGCCGACGACCCCGCCACGCTGACCCTGTCCGTGCACCAGGACCGGGTGTTCCCGCCCGACTCCGGGCACGTCACCGAACGCGGCCCCGCCCTGCTCAACCTGCCGCTGCCACCGGGTACCGGCAACGGCGGCTACCTGGAGGCGGTGCGCCGGGTCGTGCTGCCCGCGCTGCGCCGGTTCCGGCCCGACCTGGTGCTGGTCGCGGCCGGGTTCGACGCCAACGCGGTCGACCCGCTGGCCCGGATGATGGTCACCGCGTCCGGGTACCGGGAGATCGCCCGGCTGCTGGTCGACGCGGCGGGGGAGCTGTGCGGCGGGCGGATCGCGTTCGCGCACGAAGGCGGCTACGACCCGGTGTACGTGCCGTTCTGCGCGCACGCCGTGATCGAGGTGCTGGCCGGCGTGACCGAGCCGTTCCCGGACCCGTTCGAGGCGAACTTCGACCACCAGGGTCAGCAGGAGCTGCAACCGCACCAGGAGGCGGCCATCGTGGCGGCGGAGGCGCTGCTGCCCGAGGTGCCGATGGGGTGAGTGGATCTCATCCTTCCGATATCTCGACCCCGTTCGACGGTGCCGCCTACGGTTCGTCGCATGGCTTACGGCAAGGCTCTGCGCGAGGCCGTCGCGGCTCCCGGGACCACACCGCTGATCGGCGTGTTCGACATGCTGTCGGCGTCGATCGCGGCCCGGCACTACGACGGGCTGTTCGTCTCCGGCTTCGGCTTCTCCGCCTCGCACTACGGCCTGCCCGACGTCGGCTTCATCGCCTGGCCCGACGTGGTCGGGTTCGTGCAGCGGATGCGCCTGGCGCTGCCCCGGCACCACCTGCTGGTGGACATCGACGACGGGTACACCGACCCCGAGGTTGCCTGCCAGGTGGTCCGCGCGCTGGAGCAGGTCGGCGCGTCCGGCGTGATGCTGGAGGACCAGCAGCGGCCGCGCCGGTGCGGGCACGTCGAGGGCAAGCGGGTGCTGCCGCTGGAGCAGTACCTGGAGAAGCTGGACCTCGTGCTGGCGACCAGGACCGACCTGGTCGTCGTGGCGCGGACCGACGCCACCGACGAGGACGAGATGCTGCGCCGGGCCGCCGCGTTCGCCGAGACCGACGCCGACGTGGTCCTGGTCGAGGGCATGCCGTCGGTCGACGTGATCCGCCGGGTGCGGCAGGCGGTGGGCGACAAGGCGCTGCTGTTCAACCAGATCGCGGGCGGCAAGTCGCCGAAGCTGTCGCTGGGCGAGCTGACCGGGCTGGGCGTCGACGTGGCGATCTACAGCACGCCGTGCCTGTTCGCCGCGCACGCCGCCATCGAGGACGCGATGGTGCGGCTCAAGGAACGCGACGGCGTGCTGCCGGCCGACTCGATCGACGTCGCCGAGTCGCAGGCCCTGCTGGAGCACAACATCAGCCGCCACCACGACGTGCCCGCACCACGCGCGTCCCAGCCCGCCCTGAGCCGCTGAACCTGAGCCGCTGACCGCCGGGTCAGCCGGGGTCGCCGCGCCGCTTGCGGTGCACCACGCAGGCGAAGTCGACGACCAGACCGACCACGATCACGCCCAGCAGCACCGCCGGCCACGTCAGGCCCGCGCGCACGCACAGCACCGCGGCCACGCCGTTGAACACGACGCCGAACCCGGCCAGCCACAGCCGCAGGGTCAACGCGCTGCGCGGCGGCGCCCGAGGCGGCAGGTCGTCATCCGGGTGACCGGCACCGGTCACGTCCGCCACTCCTCCTGCCAGCCGTGATGCGTTTCGTAGGCGGCGGCGAGCAGCAACAGCGCCGACCGGTCGGAGCCGCCCTCGACCTCCGCGCGCAGCCACCGCGCCTTCTCGGCGAACGGCACGGGCGCGTGCTGCTGCTGGGTGTGCGCCTCGCCGGGCACGAGCAGCAGCTCGCGGTCGTCGTCGGACCGCAGGATCGCCAGCCGTCCCCGGCGCTCGGCCTCGTCCAGCAGCGGCAGCTCCTCGCGGGCCAGCCGCTCCTCGTCCTCGGCCAGCCGGTCCAGCACGAACCGGCGCAGGTCCTCATCCGACAGTCGGTTCGGCTCCACGTCCATGGCCCTGGGGTATCCACTCCCACCCCGGCCACACGTCGCGGCGTGCGGGTGATCGAGGTGGCAGGTAGGAATAGGTGATGACCAGCGCGTACGAGCCCAACCCACGGCGGTGGAAGGCGCTCACGGTCACCCTCGTCGCCGGGTTCATGAGCCTGCTCGACGTGAGCATCGTGTCGGTCGCCCTGCCGTCGATCCAGCACGGCCTCGGCACCACGCCGGCGGGCGTGCAGTGGGTCGTCTCCGGGTACGCGCTGGCGTTCGGCCTGGCCCTGGTGCCCGCCGGACGCCTGGGTGACGCGATCGGGCGACGGACGATGTTCCTCACCGCGTTGGGGGCGTTCGTGCTGTTCAGCGCCTTGGCCGGGCTCGCGCCGAGTACGGAGGTGCTGATCGTCGCCCGGCTCGCCCAGGGCATTTCGGCGGGTGCGCTGGCGCCGCAGAACTCGGCGCTGATCCAGCAGCTGTTCCGCGGCGCCGAACGCGGCCGGGCGTTCGGGTTCTTCGGCTCCACGGTCGGCATCTCCACGGCAGTCGGGCCGGTGGTCGGCGGCCTGATCCTGGCCGTGGCGGGCGAGGACGAGGGCTGGCGGTGGATCTTCTACGTGAACGTGCCGATCGGCCTGGTCGCGCTGGTGCTGGCGGCCCGCCTGCTGCCCCGCGCCCGCGGCGGCCCGCGTGGGCAGCTCGACCTGGTCGGCGCGGCTCTGCTCGGCACCGGTGTGCTGGCCGTGATGCTGCCGCTGGTGCTGGCCGAGGCGGGCGGGCTGGCGCGGCTGTGGTGGCTGTTCGGGCTCGGCACGGCGCTGCTCGTGCTGTTCGTGCGGTGGGAGCGGCAGGTCGCCGCGCGCGGCGGGAGCCCGATGCTCGACATCGCCCTGTTCACCGGCACGCCCGGTTACGGCACGGGGGCGTTGCTCGGGATGGTGTACTTCGTCGGGTTCGCCGGCATCTGGCTGGTGTTCGCGCTGTACTTCCAGACCGGGCTCGGTTACACGCCGTTGCAGTCGGGGCTGGCCGTGACGCCGTTCGCGGTCGGGTCGGCGGCGTCCGCGGTGGTCGGCGGGCGGCTGGTGGAGAAGTGGGGCCGCAAGCTGACCGTCACCGGGTTGACCCTGGTGGTGGCCGGGCTGGCGGTGACGGCGGTGGTGCTGCGGTTGGCGCCGCCGCACGTGGCCGGGTGGGTGGTCGCGCCCGCGTTGCTGGTGGCGGGCGTCGGCGGCGGGTGGGTGATCTCGCCGAACACCACGCTGACGCTGCGGCACGTGCCGGTGGCGATGGCGGGTGCGGCCGGTGGGGCGTTGCAGACGGGGCAGCGCATCGGCGCGGCGATCGGCACGGCGGCGTTGACCGGTGTGTTCTACCTGGTGCTGACCTCGTCCGGGCGGGATTTCCCGGTGGCGGTGTCGGTCGCGGTCGGCGGCGCGACGGTGGCCGTGTCGCTGGCTTTGGTGGTGGCGCTCGTGGAACTGCGCGCCCGACCGCGTTGTCCGTCCGCTGTGGACGGTGCCGAGCAGGCGGTGCCGGACGTGCCGTGAGGGGTGCGGTGCGGGCACGATGGCGGGATGGACCTGTTACCGCTGATCGAACGGCTGCTCGGGCTCCGCTCGACCGCCGACCGGCCGGACGACCTGCGTCGGGCGTTGGATCTCGTGCTCGACGTGGTCGGACCCGGGTTCACCGTGGAGCGGTTCGAGTCGGGCGGCAAGCCGAGCGCGCTCGTCTACGTGGGTGAACGCCGTCCGCACTTCCGGGTGATCTTCAACGCTCACCTGGACGTGGTGCCCGGCACGGACGACCAGTTCCGGCCGCGGCGGGACGGCGACCGGCTCATCGCCCGGGGCGCGCAGGACATGAAGCTGTCCGCGCTGGTGCTGGCTTCGGTGTTCCGGGACCTGGCCCCGCGGCTGCCTTACCCGATCGGGTTGCAGTTGGTGACCGACGAGGAGGTCGGCGGGCGTGACGGCACGCTGCACCAGCTGGAGCAGGGCGTGACGGCGTCGTTCGTGGTGATCGGGGAGCACAGCGCGCTTCGGGTGGTGGCCGAGTCGAAAGGGCTGATCACCGTTCGGCTGCACGCGGTGGGCCGTGCCGCGCACAGCGCGTACCAGTGGCTCGGCGACAACGCGGTGCTGAAGGTGATGCGCGCGGTCGACCGGGTGCTCACCGCGTACCCGGTGGCGGCGGTGGAGGAGTGGCGGACCACGGTCAACGTCGCCCGGATCTCGTCCGGGAACCAGGCGCTCAACCAGGTGCCCGCCGACGCGACCGCGTGGCTGGACGTCCGCTTCCCGCCCGAGGACACCGACTTCACCGGCCGCACGCGGGAGGAGGTCGCCGCCCACTTCACCGCCCTGTGCCCACCGGGCGTCACGGCCGAGGTCGACCACGTCGAGCCGCCGCACCGGGCTGCCGCAGCCGGTCCCGACCTGCTGGCGTTGCAGCGCGCCGCCCGTGCCCAGGGGTACTCGGGTGAGCTGCTGCGCAAGCACGGCGCGGCGGACTCGCGGTTCTACTTCCAGCGCGGGATCGACGCGGTGATCTTCGGCGTGGGTGGTGACGGGCAGCACGGGCCGGACGAGTACGCCGACCTGACCACGGTCGAGCCGTACCGGCGGGCGTTGATCTCGTTCCTGGAGGGCATTGCGTAACGCGTAACCCAGTGGTTACGCTTCTGGGTGTGGACGAGGTGGCTGGCGCGATCGCCGACCCCGTGCGGCGGGAGATCCTGGAGATGCTGCGCGCGGACGCGCGGTTGTCGGCCGGGCAGATCGCCGAGCGGTTCGCGATCAGCCGTCCCGCGGTGAGCCGGCACCTGCGGGTGCTGCGGGAGAGCGGGCTCGTGCGCGACGAACTGGCGGGCAGGCAGCGGTTCTACGTGCTCGACGCCTCCCGGTTCGCGCCACTGACCCGGTGGCTGGCGTCGTTCGACGAACCCACCGAACCCACCGCTTGGACACACCGCCTCGACGCACTGGAAACCGAGGTCTACCGCACCCGCCGCGACCGCCGCGCCGCCGACCAGGGTGCGGCCGACCAGCGCGTGGCCGACCAGGGCGCCGCGGACCACCGCGTCACCGACCGCCGAGCCACCGATCCACCTGCCGACGACCGCCGTGTTGCCGATCACCGGGTTGGCGACCACCGCGCCGTCGATCCCCCTGCCGACGAAGTCAAGGAGCACTCCGCATGAGCCCGATCCCCACCGGTCGCCTGTTCCGCACCGACCAGGGCAGTGACCTGGTGCTCACCCGCACGTTCCGCGCGCTCGCCGACGACGTGTGGGCGAGCCTGACCGAGCCGGAGCGCACCGCCCGCTGGTTCGGCCCCTGGGAGGGCGAGGCCGCGCCGGGCCGCACGGTGAAGGTGCAGATGGTGTTCGAAGAGCAGGAGCCGTGGATGGAGGTCCGCATCGACGCCTGCGACCCGCCCCGGCGGCTGGCGTTGTCGATGGTGGACGAGGCGGGCACGTGGCGGATGGAGCTGTTGCTGTCCGAAGTGGACGGTGTGACGGAGTTGCGGCTGGTGCACCACCTCTCGACCGAGGAGGGCATCGGCGAGGTCGGCCCGGGCTGGGAGTACTACCTCGACATGCTGGCCGCCTCCCGCGCCGGCACGCCCCTGCCCGCTTTCGACGACTACTACCCCTCCCAGAAGGCCTACTTCGAGGACCTGACCACCGCCGACTGAGGGTGCTTCAGCCGGGTGCTTCAGCCCTGCCCGACGTCGACCACGCAGAACAGGTTGCCCTCCGGGTCGGCCAGGACGACGAAATCGGCCCCCGGCGGGTAGGTCCACGGGACGCGCTCGGCGCCGAGCCCGATCAGCCGCTCGACCTCTGCCCGCAACTCGGCTTCACCGCTGACGTGCAGGTCGAGGTGCGTCCGATCGGTCTCGTCCAGCGTGATGGACGGCCCGGTACCGTCTTCCGGGGCCAGGACGGGGCTCTCGTCGCCGACTGGCCCGTTGACCAGGTGGTAGCCGAGGGCTCCGCTCCAGAACTCCGCTGCCCGCCGGGGGTCGTCGACCTTCAGGACCACGCTTCCGATGTGTGCCATCGGTCCATTGTCGGCCACCCGGTCAGCCGGGGATGCGGGCGGCGACCTTGGCCTGGAAGTCGGGGCACGCGGTGATGTCCTCGGCCTCGCAGTCCATCGCGTGCTCCAGCACCGACAGCGACGCCCGCAGGGAGGCGATCCGCTCGGCCAGCCGGTCGTGGTGCTCGCGGTAGAGCGCGCGTCGGGTCGGGCGGTCGGCCGTGGCGGCGAACAGCAGCCGCACCTGGTCCAGGCCGAGCCCGGCGTCCTTGGCGAGCAGGATCATCGCGATCCGCGCCTCGTCCGCCGGCCCGTACCGCCGCCGCCCGTTCGCGTGGCGGCGCGGTGCGAGCAACCCCGTGTCCTCCCAGTGCCGCAGGACGTGCGTGGCCAGCCCGAACCGCTCGGCCACCGTGCCGATCGACATCTCCTCGCTTGACTTCATGTCGACATGAAGTTGCACAGTCGGTGGTGTTGTCAACCCCGCCGATCACGCAGCCGAGGAGCCCCCGTGTCCGACCACGCGTCCACCTACTTCGACCGGAAGCGCAGCGCGTCCTACGACCGCCGGGCCGCCCGCCTCCTCGGCGGCCTGTACCGGCGGGTCGCCGCCGACGTCACGGCGCTCGCTCCTCCCGGCGCGGTCGTGCTCGACGTCGGCACCGGCCCGGGACGGCTGCTGCACCAACTCGCCGCCCGTCGAGCGGACCTGGTGCTGGGCGGTGTCGACCTCTCCGCCGACATGGTGGCCGTCGCCGACGCCGCCGCCGGCGCTTGGTCGTCACGCATCACGTTCCAGGTCGCCGACGTGACATCGTTGCCGCAGCCGGATGACAGCGTGGACTTGATCGTGTCGACGTTGAGCATGCACGAGTGGCCGGACCACCGTCGTGCGGTGGCCGAGCTGTGGCGGGTGCTGCGTCCCGGCGGCCTCCTGCTGGTGTACGACTTCCGCTTCGCACGCTTCGAACGCGAAGCCTTCTCGGACTTCGCCCGCCTCCGCCGCGTCCCGGTGCGCCTGAAGTGGTGGCCGGTGGCCCTGTTCGCCGGCGTGACCGCCGCCAAGCACTGATCCGCACGGCGTTGGCTGCGCATTTCGGCAGGTAGGGGTACGGTCGGTGGACGCAGCGGGTTGAGCCAGCAGCCACTGCCTTCTTCGACCCCGAGGAGGCTGCGGGCAGTGAGAACAGAACCTTTCGGGCACCCGTTCCGGGTGGACCGCCAAGTGCACGGTTATGCCGTTGTCGTGCGCGTCGCCGGCGAGGTCGACGCGATGACCGTCCGCGAGTTGAGACACGAGATCGCGGTCGGCCTGGCCCTGGCCACCCCACCGGCCCCGGTCGTCGTGGACCTGAGCGACGTCGACTTCTTCGCCGCCGCCGGCCTGAACGAACTCCACCGCGGCCACCTGGCAGCGCAGGCCGCCGGCGTGCCACTGCGCGTCGTCGCCAGCCACCGCCACGTCCTGCGGCCCTTCGAGATCAGCGGCCTGGACCGGGAGATCACCCCCTGCCCGACCCTGGCCGAAGCCCTGGTGGTCCACACCCCCCGAGGCCTGCGCCGCTTCGCCCTGCCCGCCACCTGAACAAGCAGCCGACGCGAGCCCCGACACCACCCGCTTGACGGAAACGCCCCGCAGTCGAAGCAGACGCGCGCGAGCGGCGGAAAGCGTGCGGGAAGAAGACCGGCCACCGCCGCAGTGCACCCACGAGCAGCAGGACCGGGCCGAGGATCAGGGTGGCCGCGCAGATCCGGCGGCCGAGGAAGGTGTAGGTCATGGCAGTGACGATGCCGGCGGGGGACCGGACGCGAATCGGTCCACGGTCCGGGATCTCAGGTCGGACCAGGGGTCTGATGAGGCCGCAGCCGGTGGCGGCCGGGTCGGCGAACAGCGGCCCTCGCCGCTCTCGCCTCAGTACGCTGCCCCGGTGATCAGCTACGAGTGGCGCGGCCGGTTCGACAACCCGGAGGTCGACGCACTGCACGCGGAAGGGTTCGACCACGACCCCCTGGACGACGACTGGTGGGGCCAGGTCACCCGGCACAGCCTCGGCTGGGTGACCGCACGCCGTGGCACCACCCTGGTCGGGTTCGTCAACGTCGCGTGGGACGGCGCGGTCCACGCCTTCATCCTCGACACCCTCGTCACCGCCGCCGAGCGCCGCCAAGGCGTCGGACGGCAACTCGTCGCCGAGGCCGTGGCCGGCGCCCGCGCCGCCGGCTGCGAGTGGCTGCACGTCGACTTCGACGACCACCTCAAGCGGTTCTACTTCGACAGCTGCGGGTTCCAGCCGACCCACGCGGGGCTCATCGCGCTGTGAACGACCGGGCGCCACCGCGTGTAGGTCGCTCCACCACGGGTAGTCGGCGTGGGACTGCCGACGAGGAGGAGCACGTGGACGCGTTCAAGCCCGCCAAGGCCGTGAAAGAAGCCCTGGACAAGGCCGCGGAGAAGGTCGCCGACCTGGTCACGCCACCGGTCCCCGGCGCGCCGGGCAGCGCGCCGCCCCCGGTCGAGCCGCCGGACGAGCCGCAGGGGCCACTGCCGCGCAAGCCCGACCAGGCGTCACCCCAGACCCGGACCGCGACCGGCGCGGAGACCGGCGCCGCGGCCGACACGCGGGAACAGCGGGGCGAGTACCTGACCACGTCCACCGGCGCGCGGCTCTACGACACCGACCACTCCCTCAAGGCCGGTGCCCGCGGACCGACACTGCTGCAGGACCACCACCTGCGCGAGAAAATCACCCACTTCGACCACGAACGCATTCCCGAACGGGTGGTTCACGCGCGAGGTGCCGCCGTGCACGGCGTCTTCGTCGGCTACGGCAGCGCCACGAACGTGTGCAAGGCCGCATTCCTGGCCGAAGGCGTGACCACGCCGGTGTTCACCCGGTTCTCCACGGTCGTGGGCTCCCGCGGCTCGGCCGACACGGTGCGCGACACCCGCGGTTTCGCCACGAAGTTCTACACGTCCGAGGGAACCTTCGACCTGGTGGGCAACAACATCCCGGTGTTCTTCATCCAGGACGGCATCAAGTTCCCGGACATCATCCACGCCGCCAAGCCGCACCCGGACCGGGAGATCCCGCAGGCGCAGAGCGCGCACGACACGTTCTGGGACTTCGTCTCCAGCCACACCGAGGCCACCCACCACGTCATGTGGCAGATGTCCGACCGGGCCGTGCCGCGGTCCTACCGGATGATGGAGGGCTTCGGCGTCCACACGTTCCGGCTGGTCGACGCCGAAGGCGGCACGTCGCTGGCGAAGTTCCACTGGAAGCCGAAGCTGGGCGTGCACTCCCTGCTGTGGGAGGAGGCGCAGCTGATCGCGGGCGTCGACCCCGACTTCCACCGGCGCGACCTGTTCGACGCGATCGAGTCCGGCGCGTACCCGCAGTGGGAGCTGGGCATCCAGGTGTTCCCGGACACCCCGGAGCAGACCTTCGACGGCATCGACCTGCTCGACCCGACCAAGATCGTGCCGGAGGAGCTGGCGCCGGTGCAGCCGGTCGGCATGCTCACGCTCAACCGCAACACCACCAACTACTTCGCCGAGACCGAGCAGGTGGCGTTCCACGTCGGCCACCTGCCGCCGGGCATCGACGTGACCGACGACCCGCTGCTGCACGCGCGCCTGTTCTCCTACATCGACACGCAGCTGAGCAGGCTCGGCGGGCCGAACTTCAACCAGATCCCGATCAACCGGCCGCACGCGCCGGTCAACGACATGCTGCGGGACGGCTTCCACCAGCACGCCGTGCACAGCGGTGTGGCCCCGTACAAGCCGAACACCCTCGACGGCGGCTGCCCGTTCATGGCCGGCGTGGAGACCGGTGCGTACGTCGAGGTCCCGCAGGTGGTCGCCGAGGGCGTCAAGGAGCGGAGCGCGCCCGCGTCGTTCGAGGACCACTTCACCCAGCCACGGCTGTTCTACCGGAGCCTGAGCCCGGTGGAGAAGGAGCACCTGGTCCGGGCGTTCACGTTCGAGCTGGGCAAGTGCTACGAGCAGGCGATCCGGGAACGCCAGCTGCGCGTGCTGGCCAACGTGGACGCCGAGTTGTGCGCCCTGGTGGCGGCCGGTCTCGGGCTGCCCGCCCCCGAGGCGACCGAGCCCGCCGCCGAGGTCGCGCCCAGCCCCGCGTTGTCGCAGCTGGGGCAGGTGTGGCCGGCGGACGGCCGGCTGATCGGCATCGTCGTGGACGCGGACGACCCGGCGAGCCTCGACGGGCTGCACACCCTGCGCCAGACGATCACCGCGGGCGGCATGGTCCCGCTGGTCATCGCCGCGCGCGGCGGTGAGCTGGAGGACGGCCTGGTGGCGCAGCGGACGTTCCTCACCGCCCGCTCGGTCGAGTTCGACGCGTTGCTGCTGGCCGCCGCACCGCCGCCCGCCCCCGACGCGCTGCCGGTCCGTGACGCGAAGGCCGGTGCGCCCGCCGTCACCGTCGACCCGCGCGTGGTGCTGATGGTCCAGGAGTGCTACCGGCACGCCAAGGCGATCGGCGTCTGGGGCAACGCGGAGGCAGCCCTGGTGGAGGCCGGTGTCGCGCCGGACGAGCCCGGCATCGTCGCCGGTCAGACCCCGGCGGACGTGTTCGCCGAGGTTCAGACCCTGCTCGGCACGCACCGCGTGTGGGACCGGTTCCCGGCGACCGTGGCCTGAGCCCTCACGACATCCGCCCCGCCGCCGATCACCCGGCGGCGGGGCGGACCGCGGTCAGCGGGCGATGAGGCGGGCCATGATCCTCTCGTGCGCGTCGAGCGTCGCGGGCAGGCGGGCGACCGGCGTGTCCTCGACCCACAGGCCGAACGTCATGAGCCCGGCCACCCGGGGGTGCCGCTCGGCCAGGGCCAGGTACTCCCACTGCAGCCGGGCGAGGTCCGCGTCGGTCTGGAAACCGGCGGCGGTGCCGCACGCCCGCAGCGGCGCCGCCCGGGGGAACAGGTAGACCTGCTGGTGCGGCTCGAGGTTCGCTTCGAGCGAGTTCAGCAGGCCCTCCACGGACGAGACGGGCTCGCAGTACTCGTCGAACCCGACCCAGTCGACCTCGGTGGGCACGTCCATCGCGGCGACGTGCTTCCCGGCCTCCACCAGCATCACCTTCGCGCCGGGGAACCTCGCCTTGATCGCCCTGGCCGCGGTCGCCAGGTCCGCGGACCGCGCGCCGTGGTGGAACGGCTCGTCCAGCAGGTAGAACGCGGCGACCCGCTCGTAGCGCGGCTCGACCGCCGCCGCGAGCCGTTCCCACCGCTGCGCGTACTCGGGGTGCAACCGGCAGTCCGGGCTGTCGGCGGCGTCGCAGCCGGTGAAGAACTCGAACCCGGTGTAGACCGCGCACGACGCCGGCCCGCACGAGTCCAGCACCTCCGGCGCGTACCGGGCGTAGTCGCTGATGTTGACGTGGTTGAGGTTCGACCGGCCGGACACCTCGGGCAGGTGGTTGCCCAGGGCCGGGGTGAGGCGCGCGGCGAAGTGGCCGAAGTGCCGCACGGACGAGTCGGGCGGCGGTGTGAGGGCGCTGTTGTCCACCGCGGACACCGCCAGGTCGTCGAACGTCGACGTGGCGTTCGGGTCGTCCAGGTAAGCGCCCAGGAACAGCGTCGGAGAGGCTGGGAACGGCCGCGACAGCGTGACGGGGAACGCGGGCGCGTCGTTCACCGCCACGGTCGCGACGTGATCGCCGGGACGAGCCGTCACCGTGACCGCGAACCGGCCACCGTCCGGCTGGGCCCGGCCGCGGCCCGCCGCCGCGCCGCCGTGGAAGGCGTCGACCACGCCGGTGGACCGGACGAGCACGCCCAGGTCGACCTCGCCGTTGGTGGCGTAGCCGGAGCTGTTCCGGTCCGCCGTCAGCACCAGCGAGGCCCACTGCCCCGACGCGGTGTCGCCGACCACGGGGTCGACCACGGCCCGCACGGCGATCGACCCGTCCGCTCCCGCGACGACCGGCGCGTCCAGCCGCACCGCCGAGTGGCCGAGCCAGAACGACAGCGTGCCGGGCCGGTTGGAGTGGTTGACCTGCGAGTACCACGGCCGCGGCGCCGAGGCCGGGTACCAGACGCCCGACGTGCGGGTGTAGGTCACCCCGCGCTGCTCGCCCACCTGCCGCCGGGCCAGGCCGTCGTTGAGCCCGTAGGTCGGGTCGAGGTCGACCGCGCCGTCGAAGGAGTCGGTGAACCTCGGCGCGGCGGCCGGTGCGGGCGATGCCGCCGCCACCCCGGCGCCGAGCAGGACCACGACGGCCGCCGCGGCGACCGCACGCCAAGACCGAGAATTTCCGCGCACGCGCATACCCCCTGATGATCACCCCTGTGCGGACCGATGCTGGTGGGTGGTCAGGCGGGCGCGCAAGCGGCTTCGGTGAACCGGCCGCGGCAAGCACCGCGGCCGGTCCCCGTCACGTCAACAGATCAGGCACAACGAGTAGTTCGCCCGGTACGTGGTGGCGCTCGCCGGTGCGACGATGTTGTGCGTCTGCGCGCCGCCGTCGGACCAGCTGCCGTACCGGTAGCGCAGGCCGAGCGGGCCGCTCTGCGGGCTCGGCGCGCTGATCGAGTTGTTCGACCCGACGATGACCGTGCGGGTGAACGGCGTGGTCTGCGCCGTGCCGCCGACGCTGAGCTGCAACCCGCTGGGGTTCGACGTGAACGTCAGCGCCACCGTCTGCGGGTCGAGCTTCGTCGTGGTGCTCTTCGCGCGGCCCGACGAGTCCGTGGCGGTCAACGTCAGGTCGAGGTACGACGGGTACTCGTGGTCCGGTGCGATGAACGAGCCCGACGCCACCCCCGACCAGTTCTGCACCACGTGCTCGTGGCACGAACCGCTGGTCGCGCAGTGCTGGATGCTCAGCTTCCAGCTCAACGCGGACGCGGGCAGCGCGCCGTCCTGCGGGTCGGTCGCGTGCCCGGAGAACGGCACGTTCTGGCCCACCGACCAGTTCAGCGGCGCGGTCGGCGTGTCGATCACCGGCACGGGGTCTTCCGAGACCGGTGTGCCGACCGTGACCGTGATCGCGGTCGTGCCGGACGCGCCCGCCTGGTCGGTCACCCTGAGCCGGACCGTCACCGCGCCCTGCGTCGTGTACGTGCGGGTCGGGGTGGTGGAGGTGGAGTCGTCGTACTGGCCGTCCCCGTCGAGGTCCCACGCGTAGCTCAGCGTGTCGCCGGGGTCCGGGTCGGTCGAACCGGTACCGCTGAACTGCACGGCCAGCGGCGCGGCCCCGGACTGCGGGGTGGCGGTGGCGACCGCGGTGGGTGCCCGGTTGCCGGTCGGGTAGCTGACGCGGCGCAGCTGGCCCGCGCCCAGCGCGAGGTAGAACAGGTCGCCGCCGGGTCCCGCGGTGATCTGCACCGGGACGTTCACCCCGGTCACGAACGGCACCAGCTTGGCCGGGTCGGGCTGGCCGGCGGTGGTCTGCATGGCCCAGATGCAGCCGCGCGAGCTGTCGGCGAAGAACAGCGCGCCGTCGTAGGCGGGCGGGTAGTTGCTGCCCGCCTCGAACGCGATGCCGGACACCGAGGAGCCGCCGGTCGGGCACGGGTCGGTGGCCACGACCTTCGCCGAGTGGTTGTAGGCGTAGTACGGCGTGGTCTGGCCCGCGCCTGTGTAGAGCGACTCGCACAGGGTCAGGTTGGCGCCGTCGTAGCCGCCCTGGCGGGCCGAGCCCTCGTAGCAGGGCCAGCCGAAGTTCTCCGCCGTCGCGTCGTTCACGTCGGCGATCCGGTTGATCTCCTCCCACGTGTTCCAGCCGACGTCGCCCGCCCACAGCTCCTCGGTGCCGGGGCGGAAGGCGAAGCGGAACTGGTTGCGCATGCCGTGGGCGATGACGCGCTTGGCGTTGGCGTCGGCGTTGCCCGCGAACGGGTTGCCGGGCAGGCCGGCGCCCGTGTCGGGGTCGATGCGGACGATCGTGCCGTCGAGGCTCACCGGCTCACCGGACGGGCGGCGGATCGACTGCGCGCGCAGGGCGCCGCCGCGGGCGGTGGGTGCGGTGAGGTTGGTGCCCGCGGGCGACGGCGGGTCGGCGCACGGGTTGCCGACCTGGCCGTAGTCGGTGAAGTTGAAGCTCGCGCCGTCACCGCCGCCGACGTAGAGGCCGCCATCGGGGCCGAAGACGACCGTGCCGATGGAGTGGCTCGGGTACTGCTGGCACCAGTCGGTGACCAGGGGCTGCTCGGCGGTCATGGTGCCGCCGGAGCCCATGGTCAGCTTGGACACCCGGCCGGTGACCACGCAGCCCTGGTCGGTGGCGCCGGGCGGGGTCGGACACTGGTCGCCCCAGCGCGGGTGCGTGCCGCCGGGCACGGCGTCGTAGGTGTAGGCGACGTAGACGTACGGGCGAGTCGGGAACTGCGGGTCGACGGCCAGGCCGAGCAGGCCGCGGTCCCAGAAGTCCTGGGTCTGCGGGCGGAGGTCGGCGAACACGGTGGCGGTGGTGTCGGCGAGCGAGTCGAAGACCTTGACCAGACCGCTCTTCTCGGCGATGAACACCCGGCCGTCAGGTGCGAACGAGACGGCGGTCGGGCCGGCCAGGCCCCCGATCGCGAGGGTGTCGGTGAAACCGGTCGGGACGGCGGCGGTGGCCGTTGGGGGGAGCGCCACCGTGGACGCGGCGAGCAGGAGAGCCGCGGTGGCCACGGTGGTGACGCGTCTCGAACGGGGTGGGAGCTGGGTGCGGCGGGGTAAACGCATGGTCCGTTTTGTTCCCTTCGTGACACCTTTGGGTGAGCACGGAAGGGTGACATGCGAGTTGGTGGTTACGCACTGCTTTGTCGGGTGGGTGTCGGGCTACTGTCCGGTCTCATTCGAGCGGACTATCGGTGACCCCGATAATTCGGTCCAGGCATCGTCCGTCCGGTGGGTGCGCGTTCGGCGTTCAGCCCAGTACGGCGTCGCGCTCGGTCTTCCCCCGGGTCAACAGGAACCCGGCCGCCGCGGCGAGCGGGAACATCACCACGCCGTAGACGGCGGCCGGCACGGCCAACTGCTCGCTGCCGAGCACGGTCAGCGCGACCGTGATCGCCAACGTGCTGTTGTGCACGCCGACCTCGAACGCCGACGCCACCGCCTGCCGCTTGCCGACCTTCGCCAGCCGGGGGACCAGGTAGCCCGCGGTGAGGCTGCACGCGCAGAACAGCACGGTCACCAGCCCGATGTCGGCCAGGTAGCCGCCGATGTTCTCCAGCTCGGCGACGATCGTGCCCGCGATCACGGCCACCAGCACCACCGCCGAGAAGATCCGCACCGGCTTGTCCGCGCGGTCCGCGAACGCCGCCGACCAGCGGCGCACCAGCATGCCCAGCACCACCGGCACCAGCACGATCGCGAACACCTGGGCGACCTTGCCGAACTCCAACCCGACCGCGCCCTCCGCCGCCGGCTCGAAGTGGTCGAGGGCGAAGTTCACCACCAGCGGCAGCGTGATCACGGCGAGCACCGAGTTCACCGCGGTCAGCGTGATGTTGAGCGCGACGTCACCGCGGAACAGGTGGCTGAACAGGTTCGCCGTCGTGCCACCGGGTGACGCGGCGAGCAGCATCATGCCGACCGCCAGCACCGGGTTCAGGCCCAGCGCCACCACCAGTCCGAAGCACACCAGCGGCAGCAGGACCAACTGGGTGGCCAACGCGACCGCCACCGCACGCGGCTGGCGGGCGATCCGGGCGAAGTCGGCGACCGTCAGCGACAACCCGAGCCCGAACATCACCACGGCCAGCGCGATCGGGAGGCCGACGCTCGTCAGTGCGGAATCCACGGCGATCACCTGCGTTTCTGCGTCGAACCCGGGGCGGGAGGAGCGCATCCTCCCCCAGAACGGGACGAATCGGGAGGTTCGAGGCCGGTTCGATGACATTCGGTGATCAAGCGGCGGTCCGGTGACCTGAACGGTGGTCGGAAGCGTCCGCGTCCGGTGGTCACTCCTTGCGGGACACCAGCGGCGACTGGCCGGGGGACGTGGTCAGGGGGTGGGCCACCGGCGCGCCGAAGCCCGCGGACGTGAGCCAGTCGGTGATCTCGTCCGTGCCGTAGACCGGTCGGCCGCCAGGAACTCGTCCAGGTCGGTCACCGAGTCGTCCACCAGCACCGGGACATCGCCGGGTCGTCCCGGCCGACGGGTCCCGCAACCAGGCCGCGATCATTTGTTATCGCTAACAGACTGGCGTGCCGCAGCCGATCGGCCCAGCCTGTCGAACCTCTTCGACACCACGGGTTTGGGTTGAAGCGGAAGCCGTGCGGCTATTGAACCGTCGCAGATCCTGCTGTTAGCGTTAACAGGCGCGCTGCCGGGTGGACGGTGATCCTGGCCCACCCACAGCCGCGACCCGCCGTCCCTCCGGCACCACCCCCACCACACCCTCCGGCGAATGAGACTCCCCCGGGGCGGGTGCCTCCTGCCCTCCCGGGGCTCCCTGTGAAAGGCACACGGCTGATGCTGCAACGACGCACACTGCTGGCCGGAGGCCTCGCCTCACTGGCGCTGGCCCGGACCGGGATCGCCGCGGCGGCGCCCGGTGACTCCGCCTACGTGATGGGCTACTTCACCGAGTCGCCGAACCGCCTCGCCGACCGCTACTCGCTGCACCTGGCGGTGAGCACCGATGGGCTGAACTGGGTTCCGCTCAACCAGGGCAACCCCGTCGCCACCCCCACGGGGGGTACCGGTGGTCTGCGGGACCCGTTCATCCTGCGCAAGCAGAACGGTGGGTTCGTGGTGCTGGCCACCGACCTGACCGGTACGGACTTCACCCGGCAGAACCAGTACATCCACGCCTGGGACTCGGCCGACCTGAGGTCGTTCACCAACTACCGGCGGCTGAAGATGCACTCGATGCCGACGCACACGTGGGCGCCGGAGGCGTTCTGGGACGCGTCCCGCGGCCAGTACGGGATCCTGTACTCGGCCAACAGCGGCGGGCGGGACGCGTTCTACGTCAACTACACCACCGACTTCGTCACGGTCGGCGCGCCGCAGTTGTTCTTCGACCCCGGCTTCAACGTGCTGGACGCCACGATGCACGTCGGCAACGGCACGAACTACCTGTACTACAAGAGCTTCGCCGACGGACGCCTCTACGGCGCGCGTTCCGGCACGCTCAACCCGCGCAGCTTCGACCGCGGTACCTACACCACGGGTGTGGTCAGCGGCGGCATCGAGGCGCCGATCGTCGTCAAGGCGCACAACCGCGACGAGTGGTGGCTGTGGGGCGACTCGTTCTCCCCGGTCAACGGCGAGCTGTACGCGTGGCGCAGCGGCGACATCAACACCAACTCGTGGTCACCGCTGACCAAGGCGCAGTACACCCAGCCGCTCAACGCCAAGCACCCCACGATCTGCGGCATCACCGCCACCGAGCACGCCAACCTGCTCTCGCGGTGGGGCGCGCCGACGTGGAACCGGATCAAGTCCTACAACTTCCCCGACCACCTGATCCGGCACGCCGACAACGTGGGCCGCATCGACCCGTACCCGTTCGACCCCTACCAGGACTCGCAGTGGCGCCTGGTCCCCGGCCTCGCCGCCTCAGCCGGCGTGTCGTTCCGCTCGGTCAACTACCCCGACCGCTACCTGCGCCACGTGAACTACGCGCTCACCCTGGCGGCCAACGACGGCAGCTCCACCTTCGCCGCCGACGCCACCTTCCACCGCGTCCCCGGTCTGGCGGACCCGGCGTGGACGTCGTTCCGGTCGCACAACTTCCCCGACCGCCACCTCCGGCACGCCGGCTACGTCCTGCGCATCGACCCGATCAGCACGGCGACGGACCGCGCGGACGCCACGTTCCAGGTCGGCCACTGACCCAGCGGTCAAGGCCGATCAGGCTGTGGGCGCGGCACCTCGGCGGCGTGCCGCGCCCACAGAGCCCTTCATCCCGGCAGTGGCCCAGGGCGCGGGCGATGTCCTGCTCCACGATCTCGACCATGCCGGCGCGGTGGGGGAAGTCGCCGTCCAGCAGGCGCAACGGTCCGGCCACCAGCGAGAGGTAGGTGGCCAGCCGGGCCGGGCCGGGTCGAGGTCGGGGTCGGCGAGTGGCGGTAGCGCGGACCTGGTCGAGGCTGCGGCCACGCTGTCGACGAGCATCCCCGCGGTGGCCGACCGCTCGCGGGTTCTCGGGGTGGACTCCCCGGGCCCGGCGGTGACCATCCGGGACGCGATGCGGCGCGTTCCGCGCGAACCGCGCTGAACCGGCGTCACGGCAGGATCGAGTCGACGTAGCCGCCGTCGACGCGGACCGCCGCGCCGGTGGTCGCCGAGGCTTGCGGGGAGGCCAGGTAGACCACCAGGTTGCCGATCTCCTCCGGCTCGATCAGCCTGCCCAGCAGGGACTGCGGGCGGTGCACGCGCATGAATTCCCGCTGGGCCTCCTCCCACGGCAGGGTGCGGTCGACCAGTTGGTAGACGAAGTCCTCCACGCCGCCGGTGTGGGTCGGACCCGCGATCACGCAGTTCACCGTGACCCCGCTGCCCGCGGCCTCCTTGGCGAAGCCGCGCGACACGCCCAGCAGCGCCGTCTTCGACACGCCGTAGTGGATCATCTCCGCCGGGATCACCACGGCCGAGTCGCTGGCGATGTACTGGACCCGGCCCCACCCGCGCTCGCGCATCCCGGGCAGGTAGGCGCGGGTCAGCCGGACGGCCGCCAGCACGTTCACCTCGAAGTACCGTCGCCACTCGTCGTCGGTGATCTCCAACGCGGGCCGCGGGCCGAAGACGCCGACGTTGTTCACCAGCACGTCCACCTCGGGCAACGCCGAGACCAGCGCCGCCGCACCCTCCGCCGTCGAGACGTCCGCCGCCACGCCGAGCGCGTCCGCGCCCGGTACGACCTCGCGCAGCCGGGCCACCGCCTCGTCCACCACGTCGGGCCGGCGGCCGTTCACCGCAGTCCGCGCACCGGCCCGCGCCAACGACACCGCGATCGCCTCGCCGATGCCCTGCGTCGACCCGGTGACCAGCGCCGTCTTCCCGCTCAGATCCAGGTGCATGCCGACCATGCTGGCCCAACCGGCGCACCGCCGCCGGTCACGAGTACAGCGCGCCCAGGAACTCCACCAGCAGCCGTTCCCGCAACGCCGGGCTCGCCGCCGCGAGCAGGGCGTTCACCGCGGCCATCCGCTCGGGCAGCACGCCGTCACCGCCGCCCATCCCGGCCGCCGCGAGCAGCCCGGCGAACTCCTCGGGGGTGAGCGAGTCCGGGGCCAGCCCGCCGACGAACGCCAGGACCTCGGGCGCCACCCGCACCGGTCCGGCCTCGGTCGCCGCCTCCACCGACGCGCGCAGGTCGGCCAGCAGTTCCGACTCGTGCCCGGCATTCGCCGCGGTGACGGTGAGGTGCAGGTTGGCGGGGGAGGAGCGGTGGGCGAACTGCGGCTGGACGTACCAGTTCCGCGCCTTCATCTCGTCGGCCACGGTGAACACGTCGAAGTCGTCCCGGGCGGCCGCGACCGCCAGCAACGTCGCCGACGGCGTGCCCAGCACCCGCAACCCGTCGATCTTCGCGATGCCCTCGCGCAACACCCGCGTGCTCTCCAACGCCTGACGTGCCAGCGAGCGGTACCCGTCGTCACCGATGTGCCGCAGCACCGCCCACGCGGCGGCCAGTGGTCCACCTGATCGGGTGGACTGGGTGGTCGAGTTCAACATCGTGTAACCGGGCCACGCGGCCGACGCGAAGTACTGCGACCGGCGCAGGTCGGCCGACGCGTGCAGCAGCACGGACGTTCCCTTCGGGCAGTACGCGTACTTGTGCAGGTCCACCGAGATGCTGGTGACGCCCGGCACGGAGAAGTCGAACGGCGGCACGTCCGGCGCGTGCGGCAGCACCCACCCGCCGATGCACGCGTCCACGTGGCAGCGCACGCCGCGCTCCAGAGCCGCAGCCGCGATCTCGGTGACCGGGTCGACCACCCCGTGCGCGTACGACGGCGCACTGGCCACCACCAGCACGGTGGAGTCGTCGATCGCCGCCGCCATCGCCTCCGGGTCGGCCCGGAACGTCTCGGGGTCGACCGGCACCGCGATCGCCCGCACGCCGAAGTAGTGCGCGGCCTTGTGGAACGCCGCGTGCGCGGTCTCCGGCAGCACCATCGACGGACGCGCCACGTCCGGCCGCGCGTCCCGGGCCGCGACCACCGCGAGCAGGCACGACTCGGTGCCACCGGAGGTGACCGTGCCGACCGTCCCGTCACCACCGCCCAGCAGCCGGGCGGCGGTCCGCACCACGTCGTTCTCCAGCCGCAGCAGGCTCGGGAACGCGGTCGGGTCGAGCCCGTTCACCGACGACGCCAACGCGTGGGCGGACGCTGCCAGCTCGTCCAGCCCCGGCAGCGCGCTGTCGTACACGTACGCGAGCGTGCGGCCGCCGTGGGTGGGCAGGTCACCGGCCCGCAACGCACGCAGCTCGGCCAGGACGTCGTCGGTCACGCGGTCTCCTCACGCAGCAGGGGCAAAGCCGCCAACGCCAGCACGGCCGGGATGACGGTGAAACCGAGCAGCGCGGCGGTGACCGCGCCGGAGGACTGCACGGCCGAGCCGTCGGTGCTCGCGACGTACCCGCCCAAGGCCAGGACCAGCCCGTACACACCGGGACCGAGCGCCAGCCCCAACGTCTCACCGGCCGTCCACACCCCGGAGAGCAGCCCCGCGCGCGTGGCGCCGGTCCGCCGTTCCTCCGCGGTGATCACGTCCGGCAGCATGGCCAGCGGGAACACCTGCATGCCCGCGTAGCCCACGCCGATCACGGCCATCAGCCCGAGCACCGCCGCCACGGGCAGCACCCGTGACGCGGTCAGCCCGGCCACCGCGACCGCGAACAGCACAGAGGCCGCTACCAGCCCGACCCGCTTGCCGTGCCGTCGCCCGACGCGTTGCCACAGCGGCATCACCAGCAGCGCCGGTCCGACGAACCCGGCGAACAACGCCGTCTGCAACCCCGGCTCGCCCAGCACCAGCCGGGCGAAGTAGTCCACGCCCGCGAGCATCGTGCCCAGCCCTACGGCCTGCACCACGAACACGGCCAGCAGCAGCCGGAACGGCCGCGACCCGCGCACCGCCGCCACCAACTCGCCCACACCGGCACCCGTCGACACCCGCCGTGACGCCGGCACACCCCGCGTGCCCGCATAGGTGGCCACCGCGCCGACCACCATCAGCAGCGCGACCGCGACACCCATGACGCGATAACCGGCCGCGTCACGCACCGCCGGCGCACCCGCACCGCTGACCAGGATCGCCAACGCCAGGATCGCCATCCGCCACGCCATCAGCCGGGTGCGCTCGTCGTAGTCCTCGGTGATCTCCGCGGCCATCGCCACGTACGGCACCTGGAAGAACGCGTACGCCGTCGCACACGCCAGGAACACCACCGCCACGTACACCACCGCGCCCGTCCCGGTGAACGGCCCGGCGAACAGCAGCGCGAACAACACCGCCGTCGCGACACCGCCCCGCAGCAGGAACGGCCGCCGCACGCCGACCCGGTCGCTGAGCCGACCGGCGACGGGGTTGAACAGCACGTCCCACGCCTTCGGCACGAGCACCAGCAGGCCGGCGACGGCGGCGGGCACGGCCAGGCTGTCGGTCAGGTACGGCAACAGCAGCAGCCCGGGCACGGTGCCGAACGCGCCGGTGACGAACGACCCGGTCGCATATCCCGCCCTGGTACCGCGAGTGATCAGCCGCATAGGCGGAAGAGTTTCGCATTTCACCCAGGACCGGCGCGAGGGCCACTTCGGGAGCCCGGACGGGCGTTGCTTGAACGCAACGATAGCTTCAGTGCAGACCGAGAGAAGCATTCCGGGGCCGGACGGACGAACCGCCCGGCCCCGGTCGCGGCACTAGCTCGCGGGCACCGTGTCCACGTGGTCCACGCCCGACGAGCGGTAGCCCGTCACGCGGGACTGGACCTGGGCCGGGCTGAGCACCTGGTCCTTGGCGAAGTACACGTAGTCCACGTGCTGCTGGTAGGCGCGGTCACCGGGGGCGCCCGCCAGGCCGCCCGAGATGAACCACAGGTTGAAGTTGATCGACATGGGCGTCTCCGGGTAGTACTTGTCGCCGTGGTCGGCCACCTGCGCGCCGTCCACGAAGTACTTCACCCGGCCACCGGACACCTGGATCACCAGGTCGTGCCACCCGGCGTAGCTCTGCCGCTGCTCGGTGTGGATGTTGTCGGCGAGCCAGGGCTCGTTGCGGTAGGTCTCCCAGGTCGTCTCGTACAGGATGTTCGCGGGCTCGCCCCACCCGCCGTTGGGCAGGTACTCGAAGTCGATCTCGCCGTAGTTCGGGTCGAGGTCGCTGTTCAGCGGCGTGATGGTGAAGAACGTCTGCACCACGTGGTCGCCATCGGGGCCGTAGACCGGCGCGTCGGAGAACTTCACCCGGGCCGCGTACGTGCCCTCGAAGAACTTGCGCTGGTGGAACAGTTCGGTCTGGCGCGCCGAAGACCCGTTGTTGGACGATTCCAGCCGCATCGACTTCTGGCCGTCCACGGTCGGGAACGTCACCTGCGCCGGGTCCCACACCGCGCCGGGCACGCCCGGACCGCCGCCGCCCGAGCGGACCGTCCAGCCGCGCTGCGAGATCCGCGAGTCACCGGAACCGGTGTAGTTGAAGTCGTCGAACAGCGCCGGGCCGTTCGGGTTCGGCGGGGTCGAGGACGTGGTGGTCGTGGTGGGACCGGTGCCGCCGGGCCCGGTGCCCCACAGCAGGGTGGCGCCGCGGTGCACGGTCACCCGTGACCACGCCGAGTAGGTGCCGGCGGCGCGGAACGAGTAGTCGTCGGTCTGGGTGATCGGACCCCAGTTCGACCGGTAGAACCGCAGTTGCAGGTCACCGGTGTCGGCGCCGGGGCCGAGCGAGCCGGCGCCCGCGGTGAACCCGACCTCCAGGTACCGGTCGGCGGTGCCGCCGGTCAGCGTGCCGAACGTGCCGGTGACGTTGCCGCAACCGCGCACCGCCCACGAGCACGCGAAGCGGTAGCCGACGTCCGGCGTCTCGCTCTTGAAGTAGTAGCGGACCTTCACCTCGCTCAGCGGCACGGTCGTGCCGCCGGTGTTGACCAGCTTGAACCACGGTTCGACCTGGTCGGTCGTGGCACCGGACGCGCTGGTCCGGTACTGGGCGGTGACCGAGTCGGCGGCCAACGCCATCGGTGCGGCCACCAGCGCGGCGACGGACACCGCGGCGGCGCCGATCGCGGCGATCATGCGTGCGTGCACTTCGGTTTCTCCTCAAGTCAGCAGGGTGGGACAGGGGAGCGGGCGTCGTCCTCCTTCCTGGGCAGGGGCACGGACAGCGCGCTCAGGCGGCCGGTGTGCGCGCGCATCCGTTCGGTGAAGTCGGTCCAGGAGGGGCGTTGCGCCCAGAGCGTGTCGGCCAACGCCGCCAGCCGCGGGTACGCCAGCCGTTCCAGGTGCCGCGCGGTCGGCACGTACTCCGTCCACAGGGCGCACTGGGCGCCGAGCACCCCGGCGGGCAACGGCAGGTGGTAGACGTCGTGCGAGGTCACGACCAGGCCGGGTTGACCGGCGGGTTCGTCGGGGTCGGCGGACTGCGGGTAGTCCAGGTAGGTGGACCGGTGCGGTGTCATCACCACGTCGTGCCCGAGGTCCATGGCCGTCCGCGCGTCGGCCGCGTCACGCCACGGCATCACGATCGCGCGCGGGTCGCCGATCGGTTCCCACGACACCGGCACCCGTCCGCGTTCCACCACGTGGTCGGCCATCGCGCGCAGGAACCAGCCGTGCAGCTCGTGCGGCCCGGCCAGCCCTTCGCGCCGGACCCGCCGCGCCGCACCGGGACTGGACTCCCACTCGACGGTGGGGCATTCGTCGCCGCCGAGGTGGACGTGCGGGCCGGGGAACACCTCCACCACCTCGTCCAGCACGTCCCGGCAGAACTCCAGCACGGCGTCGTGCACCCCGAACACCGCGTCGCTGATGCCCCACCCCGTCCACACCGGCAACCGCCGGCGGGGGAAGTTGCCCAGTTCCGGGTAGGCGGCCAGGGCGGCGCGGGCGTGGCCGGGCATCTCGATCTCCGGCACGATCCGCACACCGCGTTCGTCGGCGTAGGACACCAGCGCGGTCAGCTCCGCGCGGGTGTACGAACCGCCGTGCGGCACGCCGTCGCCCATGCTCTCGGCCCGCCACGCGCCGACCGACGTCAGCTTCGGGTGGCGCGGCACCGGCATCCGCCAGCCCTGGTCGTCGGTCAGGTGCAGGTGCAGCACGTTCAGCTTGTGCACGGCCATCAGGTCGACGAACCGCCGCAGCACCGCGACCGGCTGGAAGTGCCGTGCGACGTCCAGCAGCACGCCGCGCCACGGCAGCCTCGGCGCGTCGCGCACGTCCACCCCCGGCAACGTCCAGTCCACTCCGGACACCGGCCGCGAGCCCAGCGCCCGGGGGGACAGCAGTTGCCGGATCGTCTGCACGCCGTGTGCGAGCCCGTGCCGCGTGGCCGCGCGCAACACGACCGCGTGCTCGTTCACGGTGAGCGCGTAGCCCTCGTCGCCGAGCCCGACCAGCCGGTCGTCCAGCGCGAACACCACCCGCCCGTCCTCGTGCAGCGGCAGCGGCAGGCCGGTCGACGGTCGCAGCAGCGCGCGCAGCAGCCTGGCCGCGCCCTCGGCGCCGGGCGTGGCCCGGATCGCCGTGTCGCGGTCGAGCGTGAACCGGCCGTGCCGCCGGATCAGCCGCGTCGGTCGTGGCACGATCACGAATCCCCCCAACGGTGTCAGCCCTTGACCGCGCCGCCGACGATCCCGGTGGTCACCCGGCCCTGGAGCACGAGGAACACCAGCAGCACCGGCAGCATGAACAGCGTCGAGGCGGCCATGGTGGCGCCCCAGTCCGTGCCGAACGTGTTGCTGAACGACGACAGCCACACCGGCAGCGTGCGGTCGTCCTGGTCCTTGATGATCAGCACGTTGGCGAAGGCGAACTCGTTCCACGCGGTGATGAACCCGAACAGCGACGTCGCCAGCAGGCCGGGCGCGAGCAGCGGGAACACCACGCGCCGGAACGCCTGCGCCCGTGAGCACCCGTCGACCAGCGCGGCCTCTTCGAGGTCGACCGGGATGGCGGCGAGGAACCCGCGCAGCGTCACCACCGTGAACGGCAGCGTGATCATGAAGTAGACCAGCGTGAGCATCCAGAGCGTGTCGAGCATCCCGGTGTCGCGGGCGATCACGTAGATCGGGATGAGCAGTGCCTCCCACGGCGTCATCTGCGCCACGAACACCATGAGGATGAACCCGCGCCGCCCCTTCCACCGCAGCCGTGCCACGGCGAACGCCGCCAGCAGGGCCACCACCAGCGACAGCAGCACGGCACCGCCGGCGACCAGGATGCTGTTGCGCCAGAACGACCAGAACCCCTGCGCGGACACCGCCGTGCCGAAGTGCTCGAAGGTCAGCGACAGCGGCAGGAACGTCGGTGTGGCGGCCTGGATGTCCCGGGTCGGCTTGAACGCCGTCAGCACCATCCAGTACACCGGGAACACCGACACCACGAACACCACCACCGCGGCCACCGCGCGCAGCACCCGGCCGGTCACGAGACCTCCTCCTGCCGGTACATCTGGCGGAAGTACGCCAGCAGCGCGAGCACGAGCAGCAGCACCATGAGCATCGACACCGCCGCGCCCAGGTCGTAGCGCTGCAACGACTGCGCGACCTGGAACGCGTACACCGGCAACGTCGTGGTGGCCTGCCCCGGCCCGCCCTGCGAGATGACCCAGATCTGCACGAACGCCTTGACCACCCAGATGACCTCCAGGCAGGTGATCAGGCCGAACATGGCCCGCAGCACGGGGAACGTGATGGAGGCGAACACCCGCCAGGCGCCCGCGCCGTCCATCCGCGCGGCCTCGTACAGCTCGGACGGGATCGTCACCATGGCCGCGTACAGCGACAGCGCCGCGAACGGCACCGACTGCCACACGATCAACGCCACCAGGATGGCGAACGTGGCCGGGCCGTCGGCGAACCACGTGTAGTCGCGGTAGCCCTCGAACCCGAGCCGGACCAGCGCCCAGTTGACCACGCCGAGCCGGGACTGGAACAGCCATTGGAACACCGTGGTCGCCGCGATCACCGGCGTGGCCCACACCAGCACCAGCCCGGACATGACCAGCAGCCGGGTCCACTTGCCCAGCCGCACCAACAGGAGTGCGACCAGGGTGGACAGCACCATGATCAGCACGACGTTGACCGCGGTGAACACCAGCGTCCGCCGGACCACCGCCCAGAACTCGGGATCGGTCAGCACCCGCGTGTAGTTGGCCAGGCCGACGAACCGCGCGTCGCCGCGCACCAGCTGCGGCAGGCCGAACTCCTGCAGTGAGATGATCACGTTGCGGACCAGCGGGTACAGCAGCAGGAACCCGGTGGCCAGCACGGTCGGCGCGATCAGCAGGTACGGCCACCAGGACGTGCGGCGGCGCCGTGGCGGGGGAGGGGTCGACGGCGGGCGGCGCTCGACCGCCCGCGTCAGCGTCGTCGTCATGCTAGGCGCCCGAGTTGAGCGCCTGGGTGATCACCCGGTCCGCCTCGGCCGCGGCGGTCGCCGGGTCGGCGCCGGTCAGCACCGCGGTCAGGAACTCCTTGATCGGGTTGCGCGCCTCGACGGCCGCCCAGTTCGGCGAGTTCGGCGTGGCGTGCCCGTTGACCGCGCCCGCCGCCATCGCCGCCGCGCCGGGGTCGTCGCCGACCGCGCTCGCCAGCGAGGTCCGGTTGGGCACGTAGTTCATCGCCTTGGCCAGCTCGACCTGCCACTTCTCCCCGGCCAGCGCCTTGACCACGGCGTACGCGCCGTCCTGGCGGGTCGAGGCGAGCGGGATGATCAGGTCGGAGCCGCCGGTGAACACCGCGCCCGGGGTGGCCGCGGTCTTGCCGGGGACGGGGAAGAAGCCGAGCTTGTCGGCCAGGTCGGGGTTGGCCTTGGCGACGAGCTTCGCCGCGCCCGGCACGGCGATGAACTGCGCGACCTTCCCACCCGCGACCACGTCGGTCTGCTGCGGCTTGGCCTCGTCGGAGTCCTTCGGCCCGTCACCCAACGCCTGGAGCTTCTGGTAGAAGTCCGCGCCCGCCAACGCTTCCGGCGTGTTGAGCGAGCCGGCCCACTTCTCGCCGTCCTGCTCGGCGAGGTCGCCGCCCTCGTCCCAGACGAACCCGGCGAGCACGTACCAGTTCTGGCCGGGCAGGTAGATGCCCTGGGTGTCGCCTTGATCCAGCTTGGCGGTGGTGGCCAGCCACTCGTCCCGAGTCTTCGGCGGCGTCACCCCGGCCGCCTCGAACAGGTCCTTGCGGTAGATGACGACCCGGTTCGCCGCGTAGAACGGGATGCCGAACTGCTTGCCGCCCACCGCGCCCGGCTCGGCCAGGCCGGGGATCCAGTCGTCGCCGCCCAGCTCGCCGACCTTGTCCGACAGGTCGGTGACGCCGTCGCTGGCCGCGTACTGGGCGACCTGGGTGTTGCCGACCTCGATCACGTCCGGCGGGTCGGTGCTGGCCAGCGCGCTGGTCACCTTCTGGGTGATGCCGTTCCACTCCTGGACCTGGATCTTCACGTCGAGTTCGGGGTGCTCGCGCTCGAACTCGGTCTCGAAGCGGCTGACGAAGTCGTCGGTGGCCGAGTCCTTCATCAGCCAGACGGTGATCTCCTGCCGGCCGCCGGACGCGCCCGGCTCGGCACCGCAGGCGGACAGGGCGACCAACGACGCGAGGACGAAGGCGACGGGGCGGTTCGACACGTCTCACCTCTCAGCTGACCAATTGGTAAACTCAGGTGGAGCGTGTCGAAGATGGCATAGACCAATGTGGCAGTCAACACCCAGTTCACAGCGGTGAGAGCGCTCTCGATCTTCGCATGAACGGACCTGACCACTGGTCTGACATACTGGTCGGCGACCGGCAAGACGAAGGCAGGCGGCATGGCCGAACCGATCCTCAAGCGCGAACGGGTGCGCGACTACCTGCTCGAACTCATCGAGACGCACCCACCGGGCGCGCCCATCCCGGCCGAGCGCGTGCTGTGCCGCCAGCTCTCGGTGTCCAGGCCCACGCTGCGCTCGGCGGTGGACGAACTGGTCAACACCGGCCTGCTGGTCCGCCAGCACGGCCGCGGCACGTTCGTCGCGCCCGCCAAGATCACCCAGGAGCTGGTGTCGGGCGACCGCGCGATGACGGTGCCGCAGGCGGGCGGCGCGTGGACGAGCCGGGTGCTGGAGCACGCCCGCGTCCCGGCCGGCGCGCGGGTCGGCCGCAGGCTGCGCGTGTCGCCGGCCGCCGAGATCACCTACATCGCCCGGCTTCGCCTGGTCGACGGCGCGCCGATGGCGATCGAGTACCTGCACGTGCCGGTCGCCGTGGCACCCGGCCTCACGGTCGAGGACATGGAGTCGGGCAACTTCTACGACCGCCTCGCCGACCACGGCGTGCACGTCAGCGACGCGGTGCAGTCCATCGAGCCCACGGTCACCAACGACGCCGAGTCGGAGCTGCTGGGCGTGCCGGTGTTCGCGCCCGCGCTGCTGTTCGAGCGGCTGACCAACGACACCACCGGCCGGCCGGTCGAGTACGTGCACTCGCTGTACCGGGGCGACCGCTACCGGATCGTCTCCCGGCTGTCGCTCGCGCCTTCGGCGCCCTCGCCCGGCGCGCGGACCGGCCACCACCCCGGCATCCCGCCCGGTGACCTGTCGTCCGGCCCGGTCCGCTCGGCCACCACCGGTGACGTCCAGTAGCCCTCGGTCGTTGCCCGTGCGACCGGCCGCCCGTGCTGCCAGGATGGGCCCGCCCGGACGACCTTCGAGGAGGACACGGTGACCTCTCGGCTCAACCCGTACATCAGCTTCGCCGGCAACGCGCGCGAGGCGATGGAGTTCTACGAATCGGTCTTCGGCGGCACGCTGCGGCTCAACACGTTCGGCGAGTACGGCGACCCCGACGCGCCCGAGGCGGAGAAGATCATGCACGGCATGCTGGAGACGGCCGGCGGTTACACGATCATGGGTGCCGACACCCCGCCCGGCATGCCCCTCACCGCGGGCGACAACGTCACCATCAGCCTCAGCGGTGACGACTCCGACGAATTGCGCGGCTACTGGGACAAGCTGTCCGACGGCGGCACCGTCAGCGTGCCGCTGGAGAAGCAGATGTGGGGCGACGAGTTCGGCGCCTGCCAGGACCGCTTCGGCATCTCCTGGATGGTCAACATCAGCGGCACCTGAGCGCGCCCGCCGCCCGGCCTCGTACCATCGGCACGTGGTGAACCGGCTTGGCGAGTTGGAACGGGCGGCGATGGACGTCCTGTGGGACCGCGGCGAGCCGGTCGCGGTGCGGGACGTCGTGCGCGCGTTGGCCGACCGCGACCTCGCCTACACGACCGTGATGACGGTGCTGAACCGGTTGGCGAAGAAGGGTTTCGTCCGCCGCGAGGCGGGTGAGGGCCGCGCCTGGTACTACGCGCCGGTGGCCAGCCGCGAGCAGTACGTGGCCCGGTTGATGCTGGACGCGCTGTCGCTGACCGGCGACCGGGAGACCGCGCTGGCGCACTTCGCGCAGTCGATGACCCCGCCCGAGGCGGAGGCGCTGAGCCAGGCGTTGGACGAGCGGTGAACGCCGCGCTGCACCTGGCGGCGACGCTGGTGCTGTGCGTGGCGGTGGCGGGTCCGCTCGCCCGTGCCCGGTGGGTGTGGCGCGCACCGCGCACCGGGATCCTGCTGTGGCAGATGCTCGGCCTGTCCTGGGCGCTGTCCGCGGTCGGACTGCTGCTCGCCCTCGGCCTCGCCCCGTACGACGCACCCATCCCGGTCGCGCTGGCCCGGTGGGTGGACGACGCGGTGCGCGGCGACGTGACGCCGTTCGCGGTGCTGGTCGTGCTCGGCCTGCTGTCCGCGCTGGACCTGGTGATCGGTCTGGTGTGGACGTGGTGCTCGGTGCTGCGGGTGCGGCGCAGGCACCGCGACGTGCTGGCCCTGGTCGCCCGCCGGGACGACGCCGCGCCCGGTGCGTTCGTGCTCGACCACCCGCACGTCGTCGCCTACTGCGTGCCCGGCGCCCGGTCGGCCGTCGTGCTCAGCTCGGGCGCGCTGACCGCGTTGACCCGCGACCAGGTGGACGCCGTGCTGGGGCACGAGCACGCGCACGGGCGTGAGCGGCACGACCTGGTGCTGCTGCCGTTCAGCGCGTTGTGCGCGGTGCTGCCGAAGGTCCGCCTGGTCCGGTCGGTCGCACGGGCGGTGGCGTTGCTGGTGGAGATGCGGGCCGACGAGAGCGCGAGCCTGCGGCACGGTGCCCAGCCGCTCGCCGCGGCGCTGCGCAGGTTCGGCTCGGCACGCCCGCCCGAGGGTGCGCTGGGCGCGGCCGACGTCGCGGTGGAAGCCCGGTTGGACCGCCTGGCCGGCCTGCCGCCGCTGCCCGGCGCGCTGCGGTGGTCCGCCCTGGTCACGGGGCTGGTGCTGGTGTCGACGCCGTTGAGCTTCCTGGTCCGTTGAACTGCGGGCGAACCCTCTCCGAGGGCTACTACAACGTGTAGTGCTACGTTCTGTAGTAGTCATCTCGGAGGGGTTGTTCGATGATCCAAGTCCTGGCGACCGCGTTGACGGTCGTCGCGGTGGCCGCCGCGCTCTGGGCGCTGGTGCTGGCCGTGCTCGACCACCCGATCACCTTGCGCACCAAGCCGACGCTCGGGCTGGCCGGTGTCGTCCTGCTGCTGGAGGTCGGGCTGCTGGTACAGGCCGTGATCGGCGTGGTGGCGCTGCTCGGCTCGGACCGCGAGCTGGACCGGGCGACGTTCGCCGGCTACCTGGTCGGCGTGGCCGTCGTGCTGCCGCTCGGCGCGGTGTGGTCGGTCGCCGAACGGTCGCGGTGGGGCGCGGGCGTGCTGACCGTGACGTGCCTGAGCGTGCCGGTGATGGTCCTGCGGCTCAACCAGCTGTGGGCCGGCCATGGGTGACCGCCTGGCGACGCCCGCCCTGCTCAGCGACTGGCTGTTCACCAGCGCGTTCGGCGTCTACATGCTCGCCGCCCTGCTGTGCTCGGCCGAGTACGCCCTGACCAGGCACGCGGCGGCCCCGCCGTCGTTCGCGGTGCGGCTGGGGCGGTCCGGTGTCGCGCTGACCGTCCTGGGTGGACTGCTGCACCTCGGCTCGGTCGCGCTGCGCGGTGTCGCGACCGGCCGCGTGCCGTGGGGCAACATGTACGAGTACCTGTCCGCGGTCGGGCTCATCGCCGTCGTCGCGTGGCTGTACGTGGTGTCCCGGTACGACCTGCGCCGGATGTCGGTGTTCGTGCTGCTGCCGATCGCGTCGCTGCTGTTCCTGGCGGGCAACCGGCTCTACGCCGAGGCCGCGCCGCTCGTGCCGCCGCTGCGCTCGTACTGGATCGTCGTCCACGTCGCCGCGGCGATCATGGCCAGCGGCGTGTTCCTGCTGTCCGGTGTGGTCAGTGCCCTGCACCTGGTCGGCAGCGGCGAGTTCGCGCGCAAGGGCAAGCCGCGCCCGACCCGGCTGCCGCCCGCCGAGGAGCTGGACAAGATCGCCTACCGCACGGGTGCGGTCGGGTTCCTGACGCTGACGTTCGCGATCATCACCGGCGCGGTGTGGGCCGAGCAGGCGTGGGGCCGGTTCTGGGGCTGGGACCCGAAGGAGACGGTCGCGTTCGTGTCGTGGGTCTGCTACGCCGCCTACCTGCACGCCCGTGCCACGGCGGGCTGGCGTGGCCGGCGCTCGGCGTGGCTGAACGTCGTCGGCCTGGTCGTGGTGCTGTTCAACCTGTTCTTCGTCAACCTGGTCGCGGTCGGCCTGCACTCCTACGCGGGGGTCGACTGAGCGGGTCGGCGGAAGGCGGAGCGGTAGGCGTGGGGGTTGGTGCCGACGACCCGCTTGAACCGGTCCCGGAACGCGGTGGGCGAGCCGAAGCCGACCCGTGCGGCGATCCGGTCGACCGGGTGGTCGGTGGCCTCCAGCAGGTGCTGCGCCCGGCGGATGCGC
Source organism: Saccharothrix carnea (assembly GCF_003014735.1). Classification (GTDB taxonomy): domain Bacteria; phylum Actinomycetota; class Actinomycetes; order Mycobacteriales; family Pseudonocardiaceae; genus Actinosynnema; species Actinosynnema carneum. The sequence goes on from NZ_PYAX01000002.1 coordinate 539,943, forward strand.
GTGAGGTGCAGCCACCGCAGCGGTGTCGTGCCGGTCTGCTCGCGGAAGCGGCGGTTGAGGGTGCGGGTGCTCATGCCCGCCCGCGCGGCGATCCGGTCCAGGCTCAGGTCGTGCGCGCAGTTGTCCTCCATCCACCGCAGCACGGGTTCGAGCGCGGAACCGCGGGGCGCGGGCGGCTGCTCGTGCACGATGAACTGGGCCTGACCGCCCTCGCGTTCCAGCGGCATCACCGACAGGCGGGCGGCGTCGGCGGCGACCGCGGAGCCGTGGTCCCGGCGGATCAGGTGCAGGCACAGGTCCAGCCCGGCGGCGGCACCGGCCGAGGTGAGCAGCCGGCCGTTGTCCACGTAGAGGACGTCCGGGTCCACGTCGATCCCGGGGTGACGTGCGGCGAGCGCGGCGGCACCCGCCCAGTGGGTCGTGGCGCGCAGCCCGTCGAGCAGGCCGGTCGCCGCGAGGATGAACGCGCCCGAGCAGATGGACGCGAGCCGCGCGCCACCCGCGTGCGCGCGCCGGAGCGCGTCCAGTACCTCGTCCGGGACCCGCGCGGTGCCGTCAGCGCAACCGGGCACGATCACCGTGTCCGCGTCGGCCACGGCGTCCAGGCGGTACGGCGCTTGGAGGGTGAACGCGCCCGCGTCGACCGTGGGCGTGACACCGCAGATCAGGACGCGGTAGGCGGGTTCGCCCTCGGGCAGTCGGACGCGGGTGAACACCTCGATCGGCGTGGACAGGTCGAACGGCACCACTCCGTCGAGGGCGAGCACGGCCACGGTGTGCATGCGGGGACCGTAGCGCCGCGCCGTCGAGCGGTGGCGTCACTCCGGCTGGAACGTCCCGCGCAGGACTGACGAAGGCTTGCCCGCGTGGCCCGGATCACCTACCGTCGAGTAAAAGTGAAGACGTTTCGCGTATGGCGAACCGGGTTGGTCGGGGAGTGCGGATGCGGGTCTCACGACGGTCGTTGGCGGCAACGGCGCTGGTCGGCGCGCTGGTCGTGGTCGGGCTGCCGGTCGCGGACGCCGCGCCGGAGCCCTACCTGGTCGGCCGGGGCATCGCCGACGTCACCGGTCCCGCCGCCGAGAACGGGATGATGGGGTACTCGGCGTTCGACCAGAAGACCACCGGCATCCACCAGCGCCAGCGCTCCCGCGCGTACGTCGTGGTCGACCAGGCCACCGGCAAGCGCGTCGCGTACGTCAACGCGGACCTGGCGATGATCTTCCGCGCGGTGCAGGAAGAGGTGCTGGCCAAGCTCCAGGCCCGGTACGGCTCGCTCTACACCCGCGAGAACGTGCTGCTGTCCGCCACCCACACGCACGCCGGGCCGGGCGGCTACTCGCACAACCTCGCCTACAACCTCTCGATCCTCGGCCTGCAACCGCAGACGCTCGCCGCGATCACCGATGGCATCACGGAGTCGATCGTGGCGGCGCACGAGGACCTCAAGCCCGGCGAGCTGTCGCTGGGACGCGGCGAGCTGACCGATGCCAGCGTGAACCGCTCGCGGGTCGCGTTCGAGCGCAACCCCGACAAGGGCCACTTCCCCCGGGCCATCGACCCGGCGATGACGGTGCTGAAGTTCCGGCAGAACGGCGCGGACGTCGGCGCGATCAGCTGGTTCGCCACCCACAACACGTCGATGACCAACAAGAACACGCTGATCAGCCCGGACAACAAGGGTTACGCGTCCTACCAGTGGGAGCACGACGACCGCGGTGTGCGGTACCTGGAGGACCGGCCCGGGTTCGTCGCCGCGTTCCCCAACACGAACGCGGGCGACATGTCGCCGAACCTCGACCTGCGCCCCGGTTCCGGGCCGACCGAGGACGAGGTCGAGAACACCCGGATCATCGGCGAGCGGCAGAACCGCAAGGCGCAGCAGGTGTTCGCCGGACCGCAGACCCCGGTCACCGGCTCGGTGGACTACCGGATGCGGTTCGTGGACATGTCCGCGGTCACGGTCGACGGCCGGTACACCACCGACGGCAGGCCCGGCACCACGTGCCCTGGCGTGGTCGGCGCGTCCACCATGGCGGGCAGCGTGGAGGACGGCCCCGCGATCCCCGGCTTCAGCGAGGGCATGACGAGCCCGCTGAAGGCGCTGTTCGAGCCGCTGGACGTCGAGGTGCCGCAGTGGCTGCGCGACTGCCAGTACCCGAAGGCGTCGCTGGTGCCGACCGGGCTGGTGCAGGCCACGCCGAACGTGCTGCCGCTGCAGATCGTGAAGATCGGGCCGCTGCACCTGGTCGCCGTGCCGGGCGAGGTGACGATCGTGGCCGGTCTGCGGATCCGGCGCGCGGTGGCCGCCGAGGCGGGCGTGCCGCTGGAGAACGTGCTGGTGCAGGGCTACGCCAACGACTACAGCCAGTACGTGACCACGCCGGAGGAGTACGACCTCCAGCAGTACGAGGGCGGCTCCACGCTGTTCGGCCGCCACACCCTGCCCGCCTACCAGCAGGAGTTCGCCGAGCTCGCCGCGTCACTGCGGGCGGGCACGCCCCTGGCTCCCGGCGCGACGCCGACCAAGCCGCCGTTCACCGGCATCAACCTCCAGACCGGCGTGGTGTTCGACGACAAGGCGCCGTGGCACTCGTTCGGCCAGGTGCTGACCCAACCCGCCGCCGGCTACGCCCGCGGCCAGACCGCCACGGCGGTGTTCGTCACCGGCCACCCGAAGAACAACCTGCGCCGCAACGGCACGTTCCTGGAGGTCCAGCGCCTGGTCGGCGGCACGTGGACGCGGCACGCCGACGACGGCGACTGGTCCACCCGCTACCGCTGGCAGCGCGAGGGCGTGGCGAACTCCACCGCCACGATCACGTGGACCATCCCGGCCGACACCCCGGCGGCGCAGTACCGCATCGTGCACCACGGCGACTGGAAGAGCGGCTGGACCGGCGCGATCACCCCGTTCAGCGGCACGACCAGAACGTTCACCGTCGGCTAGCGCCGGTGGCGGCCGGGAACCTCCACCAGGGCGCCTCCCGGCGCTAGCCCTCGCGGTCCAGCGGGCCCCAGTTCGTGGCGGCGTGCTCGTCCACCAGGCGCTCGCACTCGGCCAGCGCCTCGTCGGTGATCCACCCGATCGGGTGACGGCACTCGACCAGGGGCTCGTTGTCCGGGCCGCGGCCGACCTCGTCGCCCTCCAGGATCCACGGCCGGGTGCCCGGACCACGGCGTTCCCGCAGGTGGCGGTAGTCGTGCAGGCGGCGGGCGACCCACAGCCGCAAGGGTCGGTCACCCCACCACGGTTCGATCGCCAGCGAGTTGGCGGACAGACCGGGCAGCCGCACGCCGCTCAGGCCGTCCCGGCTGCACCGGTCGCTGTCCGCCTCCGGGCCCTGTGACCAGCGCACGTACAGCTCACGCGCGGGTGCCCGGTCCTCGACCAGGGCGACCAGGTCGGCGAGGTCGGCGAAGGTGCGCATGAGCCGGGGTTACCGCGTGGGCGGAGGTTCGAACGCGGATGGCCCGGGTATCAGCTAAAGCATGACCGAAGCGACCACGACTGCCCGCCACTCCCTGTGGTCGGAAGCTATCCCGCACGGCCGGTTCCCCGTGCTCAACGGTGAGACCGCGGTGGACGTCGCGGTGGTCGGCGGCGGCATCGCCGGTATCACCACGGCGTTGCTGCTCAAGCGCGCGGGCCTGCGGGTCGTGGTGGTGGAGGCCGACCGGGTGGGCAGCGGTGTCAGCGGCAACAACACCGCCAAGGTCACCGCCCTGCAGTCCACTGTGTACTCGACCATCGAGCGCAAGCACGGCGCCGAGGCCGCGGCGGACTACGCCAACGGCAACACGGCCGCCGTGGAGAGGGTCGCGTCGCTGGTGTCCGAACTGGGCCTCGACTGCGACCTGCGGCGGCTGCCCGCGTACACCTTCGCGTTCGACGAGCAGGACCTGCCCACGATCGAGGACGAGGCCAAGGCCGCGGTCAAGGCGGGGCTGCCGGTGTCCCGCGATCGCGGCGAGCTGATGGGCGTGCCGTTCCCGGTGGCCGGTGCGGTGCGGCTGGACGACCAGCTGGCGATCCACCCGGTGAAGTACGTGCGCGGCCTGGCCGAGGTCGTGGACGGCGACGGCTCGCGGGTCTACGAGGCGAGCCGGGTGCTGCGCATCGAGGACGGCACGCCGACCCGCGTCCACACCGACCGGGGCACGGTCGTCGCCGAACGAGTGGTGATCGCCACGCACTACCCGATCCTCGACCGGGGCCTGTACTTCGCCCGCCTGGAGCCGATGCGCTCGTACTGCGTGGCGGTCCGGCTCGCGTCGGGCACACCGCCGACGGGCCTGGCGATCAGCGCGGGCAGCCCGACGTGGTCGCTGGCGCGGTCCGGCGACCTGCTGATCGTGGCCGGGCAGGGCCACCCGACCGGCGAGTCGCCCGGTGAGCCGTACGACGAGCTGACCAAGTTCGCCGCCGAGCACTGGGACGTCGCCGAGGTCACCCACCGCTGGTCCGCGCAGGACCCGACCTCCTACGACAACCTGCCGATGATCGGCCCCTACACACCGGGATCGTCCACGTTGTACGGCGCGACCGGGTTCATGAAGTGGGGCTTGAGCAACGGCACCATGGCCGCCGAGCTGCTGACCGACCTCGTCGTGGGCCGGGAGAACCCGTTGGCCGACCGGTTCAGCCCGCACCGGCTGAGCCTCGGGTCGGCGCCCAAGCTGGCGAAGCTGAACGCGAAGGTGGCCGTCGACCTGGTCGGCGACCGGCTGAAGTCGGCCGAGGTCGACTCGGTGGCGGACGTGCCGGTCGGCGAGGCGCGGGTGGTGCGCGACGGCTCCGGCAAGGCCGGGGTGTACCGGGACGAGACGGGAGGCGTGCACGGCGTGTCGTTGCGCTGCACGCACCTGGGCTGCCTGGTGCGGTTCAACTCCGCCGAGCGCAGCTGGGACTGCCCGTGCCACGGGTCGCGGTTCGACGTGGACGGCGCGGTGCTCGAAGGCCCGGCGACCAAGCCGCTGCCGCGCCGCGATCCCGCCTGATGACGGTGGGTGTCGAGGAGGAGTTCCTCCTCGTGGATCCGGCGACCCGGCGTCCGGTGGCCCGTGCGGCCGACGTCCTGGCACGCGTGCGAGACCTGCCGCCGGGCGCCCAGGCGCACCGCGAGCTCAGCGGCGCGCAGGTGGAGTTCGCCAGCGGTGTGTGCAACGACCTGGGCGAGTTGCGCGACCAGCTCGTGGCGGGTCGGCGCGCGCTGGCCGACGCCGCGCGTGCCGAAGGGCTGTGGCTGGTCGCGTCGGGCTCACCGCCGCTGGCCGACCCACGACCGGTGTTGAGCGCGGGGGAGAGGTTCGAGCGGGTCGGGGCGGTGTACCGCGCCCAGGTGGACGGCTACCAGTGCTGCGGCTGCCACGTGCACGTCGGCGTGCCCGAACCGGAGACCGCCGTGCACGTGGTCAACCACCTCCGGCGGTGGCTGCCGACGCTGCTCGCGCTGGGCGGCAACTCGCCGTTCGACCGGGACCGCGACACCGGGTACGCGAGCTGGCGGATGATGGACCAGGCGCGGTTCCCCGGCTCGGGCGTGCCGCCGTTCTGCCGCACCGCCGCCGAGCACGCCGCCCGCGTCGCCAGGCTGGTGGACAGCGGCGCGCTGGTGGACGCGAGTCAGACGTTCTGGCTGGCCAGGCCGTCGCCGAGGTACCCGACCGTGGAGGTGAGGGTCGCCGACACCGCCGCCACCGTCGACCACTCCGTGCTCCAAGCGGGCCTGACCAGGGCGCTGGTCGACACGGCGCGGACGGCCGGAGCCGCACCGGAGCTGGACGACCAGGTGCTGGCGGCGGCCGTGTGGTCGGCGGCCCGTTACGGGCTGACCGGTCCGGGCGTCGACCCGCTCACCGCGCGGCAGGTGCCCGCCGTCGAGCTGGTGGAGTCCTTGCTGGAGCACGTGTCCGACGCGCTCGGCGACGACCGCGAGCCGATCCACGCCCTCGTGCGCGACGTGCTCGACCGCGGCACGGGCGCACAGCGGCAGCTGAGCGCGGGATCACCCGAGGCCGCGGTCGATCTGCTCGCGTGCGCACCGACCGGAACGGGTAGTCCACGGGCATGACCACTGTGGACCCTGCTCTCGACCGCGCCGTGCTGCCCGCGCCGCGCGGCCCCCTGTCCGCCGCCGTGCTGGACGCCCTGCGCGCCGACCCGACGGCGACCGGCCTGCCGTCGCCCGGGTCGCCCGACCCATACGGCGAAGACCTGCAACTGGCCCTGCACGTGTGCTACGAGCTGCACTACCAGGGCTTCGCGGGCGTGTCGGACGACTGGGAGTGGGATCCTGAGCTGCTGAGGTTCCGCGCCGCGCTCGAACGGGTGTTCCTCGACGCGCTGCGCGCCGACGTGCCCGGTGGCGCGGACATCGACGGCGTGCTGGACGAACTGCTGGTCGAACCGGTCGACGGTGTCGGCGTGAGCCACTTCCTCAAGGACGAGGGTGAGTGGTGGCACATGCGCGAGTACCTGGTGTTGCGCTCGATCTACCACCTCAAGGAGGCCGACCCGCACGCGTGGGTGATCCCCCGGCTGCGCGGTTCGGCGAAGGCTGCCCTGGTGGCGGTGGAGTTCGACGAGTTCGGCGGCGGGCGCGGCGACCGGATGCACTCGCGGCTGTTCGCCGACCTGCTCGTGGGCGCCGGGCTGGACCACGGCTACCTGCGGTACCTGGAGCACGCGCCCGCCGTGATGCTGGCGACGGTGAACCTGATGTCGCTGTGCGGGCTGCACCGGTCGCTGCGCGGATCCCTGGTCGGGCACTTCGCCGCCGCCGAGATCACCACCGCGCCCAGTGCCGCCCGGATGGCCAAGGCGTTGGCGCGGCTGGACGCGCACCCCGACTGCGTCGAGTTCTTCACCGAGCACATCGAAGCCGACGCGGTGCACGAACAGGTGATGCGGCGGGACGTGATCGGCGACCTGCTGGCCCGTGAGCCGGAGCTGACCGAGTCCGTGGTGTTCGGCGTGCAGGCCACGGAACTGCTCGAACAGCGACTCGGCGACCACCTGCTCGGCGCGTGGGAAGAGGGGCAGACGGCGCTCCGCCTGCCCCTCTAGGGAATCGGGGTCAACGTCGTTTGCGGTGGCTCGTGTCGCACAGCGGGTAACGCTTGCTGCGGCGGCACGCGCACACCGCGACGACGAACCGGTCCGACCGCACCACCGTCCCGTCGTCCGACCGCAGCTCCACCGGCCCCTCCACCAGGACGGGACCACCGGGCACGACGGTCACCACCCGGACGTCCTGCTCACGCGGCGTCGGCACGGATCACCACCAGTTCCTCGTGTTCCTGACCGTTGTCGATGAGCCCGCGCCGGGCCAACCACGCCGCCCTCCCGCGCATCACCGGTCCGAACGCGACCGTGCGGCGGGCCACCACCGACGCCTTCAACCCGCCACCGCGCAACTGCCGCAGCGTGACGTCCGGATCGCACAACGCCGAGTGCACGATCAGGCCCATGCCCTTGTCGGCCAACAACAGCGGCAGCACCGCGCACAGCCGGTCGAGCACGCTGCGCCCGTCCGGCCCGGCGTCCCAGGCGCGTGCGCGCCCCCGCACCGGCACGTCGACGCTGGGCACGTACGGCGGGTTCGCCGTGACCACGTCGAACTCGCCCTGCCCGACCAGGTCACCGAAGTCACCGTGCCGCACGCGCACGGTCAACCCGCGCAGCCGGGCGTTGACCCGGGCGGCGAGCAGGGCGCGCCTGCTCAGGTCCACCGCGGTGATCTCGCTCGCGCCGGCCAGTCCCGAGGCGACCGCCAACGCGCCGGTGCCGGTGCACACGTCGAGCACCCGCCCACCACGGGGCATCCCGGCCTCTTCCAGCGCCTCGGCCATCAGCCACGTGTCTTCCTGGGGCCGGTACACGCCCGGCGGCCTCCACAACCACATAGGACTGTGGTTCCCGGACGTCGGGCCGGCAAACGGGAGGAATGGACCGCGCCGTACGGGGAATCCCCTTGTCCCGGAGGCAGGGAGGTCGGATGGGCGTGGTCGAAGCGGCCCGTGCGGTGGCCCGCGAGCAGGTGCTGGTGGCGATGCTCGGCAACATCCCCCGCCTGCTGGCCGACCCGGTCTGGCGGGTCACCGACCCGGACGAGGGACGCGGGCTCGGCGTGCTGCTGATACCGGGTTTCGGCTTCGGCGACTGGAGCCTGCAACTGGCCCGCACCTGGCTGCGCAAACGCGGTTACCTGCCCAGCAGGGCGCGGATCGGGATGAACGTCGGCTGCACGTCCGAGCTGGTCGACCGCCTGGAACGCAGGGCGGAGGCGCACGCCGAGGCGACCGGCGGCCGGGTCGTGCTGTTCGGGCAGAGCCGCGGCGGCGGTCTGGCCAGGCTGGTGGCCGTGCGCAGGCCGGACGTCGTGCGCGGACTGGTCATGCTCGCCAGCCCGGTGCTGGACCAGCTGGGAGCGCACCCGAGCGTGGTGCGGGTGGCGCGGAAGCTGGCCAGGTTGTCACGGGCGGGCGTGCCCGGCCTGTTGGACGAGGACTGCTTCGCGGGCGCGTGCTACGACACCAACTCGACCGCCATGGCCGAGCCGTTGCGGGTGCCCGCCGTGGCCGTGTTCTCCCGCAACGACCTCATCGCGCCGTGGGAGCTGTGCGCCGACCCGTGCGCGGACTGCGTCGAGGTGGCCAGCACGCACACCGGCATGGGCCTGGACCCCGAGGTGTACCGGCTCCTGGCGCCACGACTGGCCGCGTGGGCGCGGAACCGGGAACCGGCGGTCTCGGTGGCGAGCTGACCCCGCGTCGGCCTACCGCGTCGGCGGCACGTGCAGCCGGGAGCCGGTGGCCTCGGTGCTCGGCCACCACGCGCCGTCCTCGGCGACGTAGAACAGCCGCGGCCCGATCTCGCTGATCGTGCGCACCGCGTCCACCAACCGGTCGACGTGGTCCACGCCGATGCCCAGGCCGAGACTGGCGCGGACGGCCGTGCGCTCGCCCGACAGGTGCCTGGCCAGCGGCCTCGCGCAGAAGTCGCCGTGCCGGACGCCGATGCCGTACTCCACCGACAGGGCGGTCGCGAGCAACGCCGAGTCCACGCCGTCCACGGTGAACGCGACCATCGCCACCCGTTCGCTGGTGGTGCCGAACAACGACACCTCGACCACCTCCGGTATCTCGGCCAGCCCCGAGCGCAACCGGTTGAGCAGCACCGATTCGTACGGCATCACCGAGTTCCAGGCGGTCTGCAGCGTCTGGCACGCCGCCGCCAACGCCACCGCGCCGACCACGTTCGCCCCGCCCGCCTCGTGCCGGGCCGCACCCGATGCCCACGTCACCGTGCCGTCGCCGACGTGCACCGTGGCGCCGCAGCCCGCCAGGTGCGGCCGTGCGGCGGCCAGCCAGTCCGGCCGTCCCGCCAGCACGCCGATGCCGAACGGCGCGTACATCTTGTGCCCGCTGAACGCCACGTAGTCCACGTCCAGGGCGGTGATGTCGATCGGCTGGTGCGCGGCCAACTGCGCCGCGTCCACCGCGATCCGCGCGCCGTGCCGGCGGCACAGCGCGACGATGTCCTCCAACGGCATCAGCTCGCCGGTCACGTTGAGCACCGCGCTGACCGCCACCAGCACGGGCCCGCCGAGCGTGCGCAGCGCGTCGTCCAACGACGCCAGCATGTCCTCCACCGACGACGGGATCGGCAGCCGGTGCACGTCCTGCCACGGCAGCAGCAGGGCGTGGTGCTCGCTGGAGAACACCACCACCGTCGTGCCGTCCGGGACGGCCATCGCCAGCAGCTTCACCGCGTCGGTCGTGTTGCGGGTGAGTACCAGGTAGTCGTCGTCCCGGCAGCCGATGAACGCGCGGACCACGCGCCGCGCCTCTTCGAACCGGGCCGTGGACATCGCCGACAACGTGCCCGAACCCTCGTGCGCGCTGGCGTACCACGGCAGGAACGCCTGCGCGGCCTCGGCGACGGCGACCATGCACGGCGCGGTGGCGGCGTGGTCGAAGTTCGCGAACGACGCCGTCGCGCCGGAGCCCAGCGGCACCTGGAGGTCCGCGCCGAGCACGGCGGGCAGCACCGACCGCGCGCCCTCGGTCGGCCGGTGCTGGGCGAACGGCCTGACCGTCCGGTCCGGGTCGAGGAACAGGGTCACCGCGCTTCTCCGGCGAGTGAGCCCTCGGCGAAGGCGACATCCGCGTCGACGTCCTCGGGCAGCGCGTCCAGGTAGTCGTGCACGCCGTCGTAGGCGAAGGTCAGCACCCGCGACCCGGCGGGCAGCGTCCGCGCCACCCGGCACGCGGCCACCAGGTTGGCCGCGGACGAGATCCCGACAGCCAACCCTTCGGTCCGCATCACGCGCTGCATCATCTGCCGCGCGTCCTCGAACGACACCTGCTCCTCGTCGGTGATCAGACTCAAGTCGAGCACCGCGGGCACCAACCCGACCGCCAAGCCCTGGATCGGGTGCGTGACGAACCTGTTCTCCCGCAACGAACAACCCTCCGGCTGCACGGCCACGATCCGCATCGACGGGTTGTGCTCGGACAGCACCCGGCCGACACCGGTGAGGTGACCGCCCGTGCCGACACCGGCGACCAGCGCGTCCGGCAGCCGTGCCCCGAGCGCGTCCATGATCTCCACCGCCGTGGTCCGCTCGTGGATCGCCGGGTTCGCCGGGTTGGCCTGCTGGTTGAGCATCACCCAGTCCGGGTTGTCGAACAGCAGCCCCAACGCCATCTCGGCGTGCGAGTTGTTTCCCAGCGTGTGGTCGGACAGCCGCACCTCGGCGCCGTAGCTCCGCAGCAACCGCTGCTTGGCCGGGCTGTAATTGTCCGGGATCACCAGCACCAGCCGGTAACCCAGGATCGCCGCCGCCATGGCCAGCCCGATGCCGGTGTTGCCGCCGGTGGACTCGATGATCGTCTGCCCGCTGCCGCGGACCAGCTCACCGTCCTTCTCCGCCTCCAGGATCATGTTCAACGCGATGCGCACCTTGTGGCTGCCACCGGGGTTGAGCAGCTCCAGCTTCACCAGCAGTTCGCGGTCCAGGTCCGGTGCCAGCCGGGACAGCCGCACGATCGGCGTGTCGCCGATCGCGTCCAACACCGAGTCGGCGATGCCCTTGCCCATGTCTCACTCCTGCTTGGCGTGCGGGGGGACGGTTTTCTCGCGCGGCGCGCCGAAGGTCGCGATCGCGGTGTAGCGGCCGAGGTCGGCGTCGAAGTCGAACAGCCGCGCGCCGAGCACCTCGTCCCGCGAGGTGTCCACGACGAGGTGGCGCACCGGGTAGACCGGCGTGCCCTCGTAGACGGCGAACCGGTGGTCCTCGTCGCTGAAGTACGCGCCCGCGTCGGGGTGCGAGTGGTAGATCACGCGGACCGGGTCGTCGCCGTCGAACGAGTCCTCCAGCTCGCGCAGGTCGTCCACGCCGAACGCGTACCCGGTCCGGCTCTCCCGGTCGTAGACCCCGGGCCGGTCCTCGATCACGTTGACGCAGTCCTTCACGCCGCTGTCCCGGATGAACCCGCACGCCTCGGACGGGTAGCGGGCCAGCACGTGCCGGTAGACCTCGGCGAGCGCCGCGTCGGTCGGCCGCCCGTCGTCGACCGCGGGCACGACGGCGGCGTTCGCGGGCGGTGGCAGCGCCTTGCGCTGGTTCCACTGCGTCACGCCGAACGCGCCCAGGATCACCAACGTCAGCAGCACGTCGACCCAGCCGAACGACGCACCCTCGATCACCACGGCCAGGAACTGCGCGATGATCGGGAACAGCACGAACGCGAACGACACGATGACCGTGTCCATCCGCTGGAGCAGCCAGAAGTACACCGCGAAGCCGATGGCGGACGCCACGATGCCCAGGTAGATCGTCGCGCCGACGCTGCGGGCGGTGAACGCCTCCGCGCCGGGCCGTTCGACGATCAGGCCCAGGCCCGTGAGCAGCACGCCGCCGACGGCCATCGGCATCGTGTTCAACGTCAGCGCGGGCATCCGGCCGCCGTGCTTCTTGATCATGATGTAGGCCAGCGCGTGGATCACCGCCGCGCCCAGCAGCGCGGCCACGCCGATCACGTTCGTCACCGCGACGCCCTGCGAGTGCACGATCAGCGTGCCCAGCGCGGCGAACGCGACCAGCACGGCGGCGGCCTGCGTCGTGGTGATGCGCGTGCGCAGGATCGGCACGCTGAACACGATCATCAGGATCGACACCGACGACACGCAGATCGACGCCAGGCCGGACGACACGTACAGCTCGCCGTAGTTGAACAGGAAGAACGGCACGGTGAAGTAGCAGCCGACCATGAAGGCGAAGAACCAGCCCATGCCGCTCGGGTAGCGCAGCGGCTTGCGCAGCACGAGGCAGGCCGCGATGAACGCCGGCCCGGCGACGATGAAGCGCAGGCCGGACGCCGTGAGCGGCGGCATGTCGGTGATCGCGAGCTTGATCGCGATCCAGGTCGAGCCCCAGATCAGCACGACGGCGACGAAGCTCACCGCGATCAACGCCTTGTGCTGCGGGGGACGACCGGGCGTCGAGGCGGCGGCGGGCCGCGGCGCCTCGATCTCAGGAGCGGACATCGGAGCGGGATCTCCAGACTGGATTCATGGGTGTGCTGGTCGGGCGCGACGGCGGGCCGCGGGTGACCGGACCGGTGGTGGCGGTTCAGCCGGCCGCGGTGCGGGGCAGCGGGGCCACCCGCGACTTGCGGGCCAACGGGATGCCGACGGTCACCTCGGACCCGCCGTGGCTGACCCGGATGTGCGCCACCGAGCGCAGCCCGCGCGCCCGCGGCGAGATCTGGAACGTGAGGCACTTGGCGTTGTTCTGCAGCACGGACCAGTCCCCCGCGGCCAGCGGCAGCTGGGTGGGCCCGAGCAGCTGCACCTCGAGGCCCGGGCGGTCGAGGTCGTTGCCGTGCAACCGGAAGCGGTACTCGCCGAGCCCTTCCACGCCGTAGACGGTGATCGGGCGCGGGCCCGCGACCATCTGGTACTGGTGCAGCACGGCCACCTGGGCGCCGGCGGGCACGTTCGAGCGCACCAGGGCGTGGCTGCCGATCATGACGTCGTCGCCGACCGTGATCGGACCGAGCACGCGGGCGAACCCGCCGACCTGCACCCGGTCGCCGAGCGTGGGGTGCCGCCTGCCCGCGGCGTTGTCCGCGATGCCCAGCGCCCCGAGCACCACGCCCTGCAGGATGTAGCAGTCCGCACCGATGGTGGCGTCCTCGCCGATCACCGTGCCGATGCCGTGGTCGATGATGAACCGGGGGCCGATGGTCGCGCCGGGGTGGATCTCCACGCCCGTGCGGACCTTCGCCGCTTCGGAGATCTTGCGGGCCAGCACGCGTTGCCGCCACTGGTCGCCGCACGGCGTCGTCAGCACCTCGTGCGCGACGCGATAGGCCAGCACGGCCTCGAAGCACGCGTACGCCTCCAGCACGTACTGCCACGAGCCCAGGCTCGCCGGGTCGCGCCGCGCGAGCGCCAGCAGGTCGCCGACTGCCAGGTCGGCGGCGCGCCGGACCAAGGCGGCGGAATCGAGACCGAGTGCGGCCGAATCGGACGCGTGCGGTGCGAGCACGTTCTCCGCCACCCGAACTATTTCCGGGTAAGCGGCGTCCGGTTCCCGATCAACGGGACAGGCGGACTCCTCTCGAACGACAGACACCGGTTCCCCCTAGTCAACAGATGATGTCGCGGTCGGCGACATTACCTCGGTTTCCACACTTCGGCGACCGCAGTTTTGCGGCTCGGCTCGGCCGACCGGGCGGCTTGTTGCGCCGATCGGTCGCACTTCGTTACGCCGTCATCGGGCACGTTCACTGCATTGGCCCAGTGGCGGAGATCGAGATTAACGTAGATTAATAAATCCGAAACACATCGTAGTGCGATACTTCACCCGGATGTCCCAACGACCTGCATGCGCGAACTATATGGCCAGGTCACGTGGCATAACCGGCCTGTCCTCCGGCTTGCCCGGTCCGCTAGCATCCCGTCATCGCACCCTTGGCCGCCCGGTCGACCGGCGGCCGCAATGGTCGTGCGGGTACTGGGGAGGCACGTTGTCCGGGGGTTTGTCGCAGCCTGCCGTGGATTTCCACGCCTTCGAGTTGTCGCGCTGGCAACGCGTGGTGGACAGATATCACCGATCCTGGGGCGAGTTGACCGGTTCAGCCGGTTCGGGACTGCTCGACGTGATCGGCGTCGAGCCCGGAACGCGGTTGCTGGACGTCGCGACGGGACCGGGATATGTCGCGGCTGCGGCTTCCCGAAGAGGGGCGCGGTCGGTCGGTGTCGACTTCTCCGCGCCGATGGTCGCGAAAGCGCGGGCGTTGTTCCCGGAGGTCGAGTTCCGCGAGGGCGACGCGCTCGACCTGCCGTTCGGCGACGGCTCGTTCGACCGGGTCGTGATGAACTTCGGGCTGCTGCACCTGGGCGACCCGGAGCGGGCGATCCGGGAGGCGTTCCGGGTCCTGGTGCCCGGCGGGGTCTTCGGCTTCACGGTGTGGGCGTCGCCGGAGGAGGCGGTGGGGTTCTCGCTGCTCTCCGACGCGATCATGGAGTTCGGCGAGCCCGTGGAGCTGCCCGAGGGTCCCGACTTCTACCACTACAGCGAGCCGGACAACTGCCGCGCGTCGCTGGCCGCCGCGGGGTTCGTCGACACCGGTGCCGAGGTGCTGGACCTCGACTGGCACCTGGCGAGCGTGGACGACCTGTTCCCGGCGTACCGGCAGGCGACCGTGCGCACCGGTGCCCTCCTGGACGGCCAGAGCGACCGCGACCGTGAGAAGATCGAACTGCGGGTGCGGGAGACGGCGGCGCGGTTCTCGGACGGGGACGGCGGGCTGGTGATCCCGATGCCCGCGGTCGCGGTCCGGGGTCGGAGGTGAGCGGGTCATCGAACCGTCGTCGCGGCTGGTGGCGTTCGGCAACCAGCTCGTGCAGGCGCACATCGCGCTGCGCGAGCGGCTGGAGTCGCTGAGGGACGGGCTCGTGGACGGCGCGGAGGTCGCCGACCTGCGGTCGCACTGCCTGTCGTTCTGCGCCGCCGTGCAGCGGCACCACGTCGCCGAGGACGACGGCGTGTTCCCGGTGCTGGCCCGGGAGCACCCGGAGCTGCGGTCGGTGCTGGACGAGCTGGGCCGTGATCACCGGATCGTGTCCGACGCGTTGAGGGCGCTGGGCGAGTCCGTCGACGCCGATCCGGTGGCGTTCCGGCGCGAGGTCGACAGCGTGGCCGCGTTGCTGGAAACCCACTTCACCTATGAGGAGCGCAAGATCGCGGACGTGCTGTCGGCGTTGACCGGGCGGCTCGACGCGGCCGACGCGGCGCTGATCACGCGCGCCACGACGGTGTGACGAAAGTTCGTTGATCATTCACTCTGACGTGTGATCTTTCGTGCGATCCTGCCTGCGTGCGGCCACCCTGCGCCGCCGCACCCGGGAGGAGACACCTCATCGTGCGACTACGACCCCTGCTGAACCCGCTTGCCGTTGTCGTTTCCGTGACGGCCGTCGCCGCGGCCCTGCTGATCCCCACCGCGGCCGCCGGTGCCACGCCGATCACCGTCGCCCAGGCCCTCGGGCAGCAGAACGGCGCGTCCGCCACCGTGCGCGGTTACGTCGTCGGGCAGCCCACCGCCACCGACACCGTGGTGCGGTCCGGCTTCCCCTCCGACTACGCGCTGGCGCTGGCCGACTCGCCGACCCAGGCGAGCACGAGCCAGATGCTGTACGTGCAGATCACGTCGGCGTTCCGGGCCCAGTGGGGCCTGCGGACCAACCCCGGCCTGCTCGGCACGCGGATCGACGTCACCGGTCCGCTGACCGCCTACTTCTCGCACCCGGGCCTGACGTCGCCGACTGCGTTCGCCCTCGCGGGCACCACGCCGACGTCCACCACGACCGCGCCCACCGTGACGTCCACGACGACACCCGGCGGCGGCTACGACGACACGTACTACCGCAACGCGCTCGGCAAGAGCGGCGCGTCGTTGAAGACGGCGTTGAACGGGATCATCCGCACCAACACCAAGCTGTCGTACGACCAGGTGTGGGAGGCGTTGAAGGTCACCGACCAGGACCCGAACAACAGCGCCAACGTGATCCTGCTCTACACCGGGCGCTCGCAGGGCAAGACCACCAACGGCGGTGACCCGGACGACTGGAACCGGGAGCACGTCTGGGCGAAGTCCCACGGCGACTTCGGCACCGCGACCGGTCCGGGCACCGACATCCACCACCTGCGGCCCACCGACGTCTCGGTGAACGCGGAGCGCGGGAACAAGGACTTCGACCTGGGTGGTTCGCCGGTCGGCGAGGCTCCGGGCAACTACACCGACGCCGACTCGTGGGAGCCGCGCAACGCGGTCAAGGGCGATGTCGCGCGGATGCTGTTCTACATGGCGGTGCGGTACGAGGGCGGCGACGGGTACCCGAACCTGGAGATGAACAACAACGTCAACAACGGCACCGCGCCGTACCACGGCAGGCTGTCCGTGCTGCTGCAGTGGCACGCGCAGGACCCGCCGGACGCGTTCGAGAAGCGCCGCAACCAGGTGATCTACGACCGCTACCAGCGCAACCGCAACCCGTTCATCGACCACCCGGAGTGGGCCGCGTCGATCTGGGGCTAGGCAGCGCTCGGCACCCGGACGCCCGTCCTCGTTTCCCCCGGCTGGGGTGCGGGGTCGGGCGTTCCTGCTGCTCGGGGAGTAGATCACCCGATCCGGTGTTGACCGTTCACGCACCCTCTGTTCGAATGAACGCATCGCGTGTTCGGACAAGGGGGATGTCATGAGGGCCGGGATCACGATCCTGCCGGAGTACCGCTGGGCCGAGGCGAGGCCGCGGTGGCTGGCGGCGGAGGCGTACGGGTTCGCCCACGCCTGGACGTTCGACCACATCGGGTGGGGGCCGCTGGTCGACAGCCCGTGGTACGGCTCGGTGCCGACGTTGGCCGCGGCGGCGTCGGCGACGTCGCGGATCGAGCTGGGTTTCATGGTCGCGTCGCCGAACTTCCGGCACCCGGTGCCGTTCGCGCGGGACCTGCTGGCGTTGGACGACCTGTCGGACGGCCGGGTCACGGTGGGTATCGGCGCGGGCGGGGTGGGCGGCTACGACGTGGAGGTGTTCGGCGGCACGACCAAGGCCGCGAGCCCGGCGCGTCGGTACGAGGAGTTCGTCGAGTTGTCGGACGCTTTGCTGAGCAAGGACCGGGTCGACTACTCCGGCGAGTACTACACGGCGGTGGGCGCCCGGAACGCGCCGGGGTGCGTACAACGGCCGCGCATGCCGTTCGTGCTGGCCGCGAACGGTCCGAAGGGGTTGGCGTTGGCCGCGCGGCACGGCCAGGGGTGGGTGACGTTGGGTACCGCGCGCGAGTCGCTGGACGCCTGGTGGAAGTCGTTGGCCGAGCTGTCGGCCCGGTTCGATGAGGCGTTGGCCGCCGCGTCGCGTGATCCGGGCGCGGTGCGTCGGTTCGTGCAGACCGACGCCGCGCCGGTGTTCTCGTTGTCGAGCGTGGAGTGCTACCGCGATTTCCTGGGCAGAGCGGACGAGTTGGGCTTCACCGACGTGCTGGCGCCGTGGCCGCGGGCGGAGGGGCCGTTCGCGGGTGACGAGGCGATCCTGGAGGTGGTGGCGGCCGAGGTGCTGCCGACGTTGGCGTGACGGCTCACGTGCCGGCGCAGGCGTCGGCGATCGCGGCGTGGATCCTGACCAGGTCGGGCGGACCGGTGCGCCAGTTGCTGACGGCGGCGCGCAGGGCCGGCTGTCCGTTGTAGACGGTGGGGGTGAGGAAGGTCTCGCCGGTGGCGGCGATGCGGCGGGCGGCTTCGGCGACGCGTTCGGGGGTGGGTGAGTCGGCGAGGGTGAAGCAGACGACGTTGAGCCGGACCGGTGCGAGGAGGCGGACGCCGGGGGTGTCGGCGAGCAGGTCGCCGAGGCGGCGGGCGAGTTCGACGGTGCGTTCGACGATGCTGCGGTGGCCGTCCTGCCCGTAGGCGGTGAGGGTGAACCACGTGGCGAGGGCGCGCAGGCGGCGTGAGTTCTCGGGGGTGAGGTGGACGAAGTCGGGGTTCTCGGTCGGCAGGCCGAGGTAGGCGGCCGAGTTGCGGAAGACCTGGACCTGGAGGTCGCGGCGGCGGGTGAACTGGACGGCCGCGTCGTAGGGCACGTTGAGCCACTTGTGCAGGTCGACGCAGACGGAGTCGGCTTCGGCGAGGCCGTCCACGAGGTGGGCGAAGGAGGGGGAGAGGGCGGCGAACCCGCCGAACGCGGCGTCGACGTGCAGCCAGAACGGCGTTCGTGAGCGCAGGTCCGCCAGGGCGCGGAGGTCGTCGAAGTCGGCGGTGTTCACGGTGCCGGCGTTCGCGACGACGATGGCGGGCGTGCCGTCGAGTTCGGCGGCGAGCCGGGTGACGTCGATGGCCTCGCGGTCGGGCAGGGTGGGCACCGGGCGCAGGCTGTCCCGGCCGAGCCCGAGCATCGACAGCGCCTTGTAGGTGCTGGAGTGCGGTGCGCCCGAGTACACCCTGACAGGGCCGAGCGCGCCGACGCCCGAGTCGGCGACCGACACCCCGAGCTGCTCGCCGAGCCACTCCCGGCCGAGGGCGAGGCCGACGAAGTTCGACATCGTCGCGCCGGTGACGAAGGCGCCCGCGTGTGCGTCGCCGAGCCCGAACATCCGGGCCAGCCACCGCACGGTCTGCCGTTCGAGGTCCGGGGCGGAGGATCCGTCGCTCGCGGCCGGGTTCTGGTCGAACACCGCGGCCAGCCAGTCGCCCGCGACGGCGGCCGGCGTGCTGCCGCCGGTGACGAACCCGAGGTACCGGGGACCGGCCGAGGCGGAGAACCCGGGTGCCCACCGGCGCGCGAACGCGTCCAGCGCGCCCGCGAAACCCTCGCCGGTCATCGGCAGCGGTTCGTCCCCGACCGGCACGCCCTCAGGGGGTACGACCGGGCGTGCGTGCAGGGAGGACAGGATCGAGGCCGCGTAACGGGAGGTGGTGTCGAGCACGTCGGGTGCGTCCGCCGGGTCGGGCAGGTCGGTCGCGGTGGTCACGTCGTCCAGCACGGAACCTCCAGTCGGAGAAGCGGGTACGTCCGACCCTAGGCACGGCGACGGGCCGGTGTCCCGGTCCACTTCACCGAAACTGGCCCTCCCGCCCGGTACCTCCGGCTCTGGTGGACGCCCGGTTCCGGCGTGCCACCCGGCCGCTCCCGGAACACCGGACAGGGGGCTACCCTCCGCCGTTCCGCGCGAACCGCACGACGATGTCGCGGACCACGTCGGCGAACCGGTCGAGGTCGGCTACGTCGGCGTGCTCGCCGCGCGCGTGCGCGTTGTTGGCCTCCAGCGATCCGGGGCCGAGGACGGCGGTGTGCGCGCCCGGCACGTCGGCCAGCCAGATCGCGTCGCAGGTGAACGCGGGCTCGTGCGCGGGCCAGCGCGGCACGACGGCGTCCAGCAGCGGCACGTCCTGCGGCGGCAGCGCGGGCAGCCCGCGCTTGCGCCACACCAGCCGGGTGATGTCGACGGCGTCGACGGCGGTGCGGTGGAACGGCGGCACGCCGCGGAAGCGGGCGGTGAACTCGGCCAGCCCTTCCCGCAGCGCGGCGTCCAGTGCGACGGCCAGCACCCGCGCGGACGCCGTGCTGCCGTAGGACAGGTTCAGCCGCAGGTCACCGCTGCCGTACACGCGGTTGTGCAGCCGGCCGGTGTGCAGCCCGGCGACGCACACCTGGCCGTCCGGCACGCGTCCGGCCAACGCGCCCGCCAGGTGCTGGGCGAGGAACCCGAGCAGCACCGACGCGTTGTGCCCGGCCTGCGGCCGGTCGTCGATCGCGTCGTCGCCCCGCACCTGCACGCACGCCGTCATCGCGGCCGTCGACCGCGGCAGGTAGCGCAGCCCGGTCGGCTCGCAGAACACGTTCAGGCTGCCGTGGTACCCGGCTTCGACCAGCGGACGGGTGCCGAACACGCCCATCGCGCCGCCCTCCTCGCCGGACACGGCCTGGATCAGCACGCTGACATCCCGCCCCACCGCCGGATCGGTCATCGCGGCGCGGACACCGGCCAGCAGCGCCACCGCGGGCCCCTTGGCGTCGATCGCGCCCCGGCCGTGGAACCGGACACCGTCGAACCCGGCCGGCTCGAACGGCGCGACCGTGTCCAGGTGCACGTTGAACATCACCACCGGCTCGGCGTGGCCGACCCGCAGCACCAGGTTCGGCTGTCGTTGCAGGAAGTCCGGGTCCTCGGCGATCGCCTCGCGCACCACGGCGGGCACGTCGTGCCGCAGCACGTCCACTTCCCGCGCCGGTCCCAGGTGGACCGTCCGCATCCCGAAGCACTCGGCCGCCTCCGAGTACGCGTGCACCGCCTCCCACAGGCACACCTCGTCGGTGGTCTCCAGCGGGCCGGCGGTCGGCAGCGCGAGCAGGCGCAGCAGCAGGTCGCGGTCTTCCCCGATCACCGCACCAGCCCGGCCATCGCCCGACCGGCCGCGACGAACGCGGGCGCCGCGTCCGGGGCGAGCGCACCCGACTCGTGCGGGCGCGGCGCCACCTGCGGCTCCAACGACCACGCGCCCCGATAACCATTGGCGCGCAACAGCTCCACGCAGTCCGACACCCGCGCGTCACCCGATCCGGGCGGCACGAACCGGTCACCCGACGCGTCCTTCACGTGCACGTGCTCGACGTGCGCGACCACCTCGCGCAGCAACGCGTACCCGTCGTAGCCGTGCGCGACGCCGTTGCCGGTGTCGAACAGCAGCTTCAACGCCGGGTTGTCCACTGCGTCGAGCAGGTCCAGCGCGCGCTCGGCGCTAGTGCCCGCCCAGCCGGAGCAGTTCTCGTGCAGCAGCACGACCCCGGCTGCCTCCGCCAGCTCGGCCAGCATCGACACCCGGGTGATCACCCGGTCGCGCCACCGCCGCGGCGACAGGCCCGCGTTCGGGTACGACATGATCCGGACGAACCGGGTGCCCAGCGCGGCGCACCGGCGCAGCAGCACGTCCAGCTCGGCCAGGTCGTCCACGAACGGCGTGCTGATCGGCCGTGCCCACCCGCCGATCCGCGACGCCAGGCACACCACCCGCACACCTCGCGCGGCCAGCTCCTTCGCCACCACCGCGAACTCGTCGTCGTCCAGGTCCGCGACCGCACGCCCGTCCACGGTCCGCAGCTCGACGTGCGACCAGCCCAGCTCGGCGAGCACCGCGAGCTGGCCGGGCAGGTCCGGCGCGGCCTCGTCGGTGACCCCCGCCAGCACCGGCTCAGCGGACGGCACCGACTCAGCGGACATACGCGGCCAGCGGGCCGGGCGACGCCTCACCGCGGGCGGCGGGTATCACCGGTTCGGCGCAGATGTTCTTGGCCACCGACAGCAGCTGCACCACGTCCGTGGCGAACGAGAACCCGCGCGCGTGCTGGTCGCCGGAGGCCTGGAACAGGCGGTAGGCCCGCAGCACCCACTCGGTGAGCGAGTCGTCCCGCAGCACCTCGTGCTCGCGCCGCCCGTTGACCGTGACGCCGAGCTGCGAGTGGTCGTCGTCGTCGCTGACCGCGTAGTGGCCGACCGCGCTGCCCTTCTCGAACTCGACGGTGATCCGGCGCTCGCGCACCGGCGAGGTGAGGTCCGAGCTGATCTCGGTGCGCACGCCGCTGTTGTGCCGCAGCCCTATCCGCGCGCCACCCATCCGCGGCACGACCACGTCACCGACCGCCAGGTCGTACCCGGCCGCGTGGGTGACACGCGCGCTGCCCGCGAGCCGCAACGCCAGCGCCACGCCGTGCGGCAGCTCCACGTCGAACGCGGTCTGGTGGCCCGGCCTGGTCAGCGACCGGCGGAAGCGCGGCTTGTTCTGCACGATCGAGATCGACTTCGGCTCGCCGAGCGTGCCGCCGCGCATCAGCTCCATCAGCCGCACGGTGAGCGAGCTGGTCAGCCACGGCTCGACCACCGCGATGCGCAGGCCGTGCTTGCGCCGCAGCCGGATCACCCGGGCCAGGTCGTCGGTGTCGGAGGCGAGCGGCTTCTCCGCGATCACGTTGCGGAACCCGCGTTCGGCCAGTTCGGCCATCACCTCGGCGCGCACGGACGGCGGCGTGCACACGTGCGCGACCGTGTCGCCCGGGTCGAGCAGCGTGGCGGCCTCGGCGAGGCTGCCCACCATCGCCAGGCCCGGTCGTTCCGCGGGCAGCCGCCGCGGGTCGCACGCCACGATCGGTCGGTCGTCGAACAGCTGTCGGACCGAGGTCCGCGCCCTGGCCAGCACCGGCAGGTGCAGGTCCGCACCGGCTCGGCCCAGTCCCACGACGAGTGTGCGCACTAGTGAGCCCCGTCTTGTCTCGTCCGGTCTCTAAGGCATCGGGAATGAGCGGTGTCCGCTCTCAATTGATGGCCCCGACGTTGTCCCAATCGCGAAGGTCTGTCAACTGCGCGGAGGCGAGTTGACCAGGAAGAGTGAACTGCCCTGCGGTCGGCTGCCGGCCCGGTGACCTGCCATACGCTCGACCGCGGAAGCGGTGACCGCGGAGGTGAGTGCGCTGACCGTGCCATTCTTCACGCAATCGGCGACATTTCCCGGATTGTGGCCGATAGCGCGACGGCACATTGTCGAAGTGATCCGGAACGGCAAGTGCTCGCACGGGCGGAAAGTGGCGGAATCGGAAAGCGCGCCGGTCGGGTACACCGGGTCCGCGCACGTCGTGGGAGTGCAGGTGACGTCCGGTCCGCTGGACCCGGCGGCGTGGCGGCGCGCGGTGGCCGACCTGCCGCCGATGGCCGACCCGCACGTGCCGGCGTGGGAGGACGTGCCGCGCACCGCCACCGGCGGCGTGCGCAGGCTCGACCTGCTCACCCGGCTGACCGGCACCGCCGAGACCCACGGCAGCGGGCGGTGGACGTGACGACCTACGTGTTCGACCGGGCGCACGTCGCCGAACAGCACCGCTGCCTCGCCGCCGCCTACGACCCGGTGACCTTCGCCCGGCTGGCGCAGACGGGTGTCCGGGCCGGCTGGCGGTGCCTGGACGTCGGGGCGGGCGGTGGCAGCGTGGCCCACTGGCTCGCCGGACGCGGCGCGGTGGTGCTGGCCACGGACGTGCAGCTCGACCACGTGCCACCCGCGCCCCGGCTCACCGTGCTGCGGCACGACGTGGTGTGCGACCCGCTGCCCGACGCCGCGTTCGACCTGGTCCACGTGCGGCTCGTGCTGCGGCATCTGCCCGAGCGGGACGCCGTGCTGCGCAAGCTCGTCACCGCGCTGAAGCCGGGCGGGTGGTTGCAGGTGGACGAGTTCGACAACTCCTACAGCCCGGTGCTGCTCGCGCCGGACCGGGAGGCCGCCGAGCTGTACGAGACGTTCCTGGCGGTCAAGGAGAGCGTGTTCGACGCGTACGGCGTGGACGGCGCGTGGGGGCGCAAGGCGGCCGGTGCGATGGTCGAGGCCGGGTTGGTCGACGTGGACCCGCGGGTGGTCGTGCACCCCTGGCGGGCCGGGTCACCGGGCGTGCGGCTGCTCTCCCACACCACGCACATGTTGCGGGACAAGCTGGTGGCGGCGGGCATGACCGCCGCCCAGCTCGCGGCCGTGCGCGAGGTGCTGGCCGACCGGCGGTTCCTGGCCACCTCACCGGTCGTCTACTCGGTGCACGGGCGGCGGGCGGCATGACCTCGACGTTGACGGCGGTGCCCTGGTCCGGGCCGGTGGACCTGCCGCTGGGCGGTGAGCTGGACGTGCAGGCCGCGTGCGGGCTCATGCACGTGCACGGTCGCCGGTTCGGTCGGCCGACCGCGCTCGGGCTGGACTACGCGTCGATCGTGGCGGCCGAGCTGGACGCGATCGGCGCGGCGGCGGTGGACGTGGCGCGGTTGCGCGGTGTTCCGCTGCGCGCGGCGTCCACGTCGGTCGCGCAGGCGGCGTTGCTGGCGGTGTCGCGGTACTTGGCGGCGGCCACGGCCGACGAGCCGGACCTCGTGCCGACGGACGTGGGCGGGCCGCCGTTCCTGTCCGCAGACGGGGTGGCGTTCGAGGTCGAGGCGCTGGACGCCGAGGTGTGGCGGCGGTTCTGGGTGGCGTTGGACGCCGACCAGGGCGCGGTGGCGGCGGCGTGGCGGCCGTTCCGGCACCGGTTCGCCACCGCGACGTGCCCGTTGCCGCCGGAGCTGACCGGGTTGACCGCGCGGCTGCCGATCGTGCGGCTGGAACGGGTCGCCGCGTCGACCGGGATGACGTTGGTGCGGGTGGCGCACCGCGCGCTGGACGACGTGCCGCCGTACGTGCTGCGGCCGTTGGGTCCCGGTGCCGGGCCGGTCGGTGCCGGGGGTGTGTTGCCGTTGTCGGGGCTCGTGGTGCTGGAGTCGTGCCGACAGGGGCCGCCTGCCGGGCACCTGCTGTGGCAGCTCGGCGCGACCGTGGTGCGGGTCGAGCCGCCGGGCGGTGACCCGTCGCGGGTCGTGCCGCCGATGTCCGGCGACGTGTCCGCCCGGTTCCACGCGGTGAACCGGGGCAAGCGGGTGGTGCACGTCGACCTCGGCACCGTGGCCGGGCGGCGGGAACTGCTGGAGTTGGCGTCGGGCGCGGACGTGCTCCTGCACGACTGGGGGCCGGGGAAGGACGCCGCGTGGTCGTTGCGGGCGCGGGACGTCGCCAGGGTGCGGCCCGGGATCGTGTACGCGCAGGCGTCCGGGTGGGGTGAGGCGTTGGGCCCGCGACCGCCGTTGGGCACGGACTTCGTGGTGCAGGCGCACGCCGGGGTACCGCCGTCGCTGATGACGATCGTGGACGTGTTCGGCGGGGTGATGTGCGCCCGCGGTGTCGTGGACGCTCTCGCGACGCGGATCCGGTCCGGGACGGGGCAGTCGGTGTCGTCGTCTCTGCTGTCGGCGGCGGCACGGCTGAACGCGCGGGCGACTCGGCGGTGCACGGCGCCGTTGAGCGTGCCGGTGTGCACGGACCTGGCGGAGTTGGCGCGGGACCGGCGGTTCTCGCGGGCGCTGGTGTCGGACGGGTGCGTGGTGCCGGGGCCGGTTTGGGAGTTCCGATGACGTGGCGAACACCCCGGAGTGGACTGGCGGCGGGGCTCACCTGGAGGTGGTCAGCCCGTGAGGCCGACCACCGGTGCCGCCGTGCCGCCGAACGCCGTCCGGGTGAGCACGATCGCGCCGGGTGCGGCGACGAGGCGGACGTCCGAGCGGGCGCGCGAGCCCGAGCCGTCGAGGCGGACCGGAGTGGACGTGGGTGCCGAGCCGTCCAACGGCTGCGTCACGACGGTCAGCTCACGGCCGTTGTCGGCGCACGCGCGCACGTAGGTGGTGGACGTCGTGACGTCGGCCGTGCGCCGCGGGCAGTGCTCGATCGACAGCCGCGTGGTCGCGCCGGTGGCCGGGTCGAGCGCGAGGGAACCAGTGACCTGGCCGCCTTCGTGTTCCTCCAGCAACGGCGTGACGCCGACATCCGTGCGCACGTTCGACGGCCGCTCCGGTCGGCTCAGCACCCGTCCGGTCTCGGTGTCCAGCAGCCCGTTCGGCACGGCGTCCGGTGTGGGCTGCGCGCCGAAGATCTGCAGGAGCGCGATGGAGCTGTTCGCCGTGCCGTGCAGCTGGACGTCCGGCCGCTCACCGCCGGAGTCGCCGCGCCGGAGTTCGTGCCGCCACCGTTCCCGACCGGTCACCTCGTCCAGTGCCGTGACGCCCAACGTGTCCGCGCACACCACGGGCACGAGCACCGTCGTGCGGCCGCGCACCACCTGCCCGAACCACGTCGTGCAGCCCTCCGGCGGTGACCACTGCCACCGCGACCCGCCGTCGACGACGTCGTACCCGGTGATGACCTCGTGGTCGCGGATCGTCAACATCCGCGTGCCGAGCATCAGCTGACCGGTCTCCACCGACACGGACCGGACCACCTTCTCGAAGCGCGGTGTCCCGGTGTCCGCGTCCAGCACGACCACCGCCTGCTTCCGCGTGTCCCGCAAGGACCGGAACGACACCAGGACAGTCCGCCGGTCGACCGACGCCACCACCTCGCCGACCGGCGCCCCGGGCCGGGCGTACCGCCACTCCACCCGCCCATCGGTGCCGTTCAACCCCACCACGGCCCCGTCCCGGGTAGCCACCGCGACACCGTGGAGAACCGGCACGACGTCCACCACATCGGCGGCGGGCTGCCACGCCCACTGGCCACCACCCGGCCGCTCCACCACCGGCTCGGCCGCGAAGTCACGGGCATCCCGCGTCTCCGACCGCACGATCACCCCTTCCGCCACCACAGGCGCGAAAACCGCCGCCACCGCGACCACGAGCACCGCCACCACCCCGACCGGCCGAACCCGCCACCCACCCGACCCGACCGCCCGCCCCGGCTGATCACCGGATCCCGCCCGCGCCACCTCGTCGCCGGACGCCACCGGCACCGCGCCAGGAGCCTCACCCGTGCCCGCCCGCTCAGTCCCTGCCGCCCGGTCCGGGACGGCAGACGTCCGCCGCACGGCCGACTCGATCGCGCCCACCGCCACCGCGAGCGAACCCACCGCCAGCACCGGCAGGTCGTGGCCGGTCAGGCCGACCAGCAAGTCCGACACCAGGAGCCACCACACGGTCACGGCCAAGCCGGTGCCCGCCACCGCCGCGAACACCCGCCGCGCGCGCCCACCCCCGACCGCCAGAGCCGCCGCGAGCACGACACCCACCGCCGACCCGATCACTGCGGGGTCCGCCTCCGGCCGGGGCACCCCGCCCGACAGGAACGGCGCCACCCCGGCGCACAACGCACCCACCACGGTCATGTAGCGCAGCATCTCGGCACCTCCCCGCGTGGGACGGGAATCGCCGGAGATCCGTTCCCACCTCGGCGAGCGGGGTTCGGAGCGGGCCGGACACCGGTGGTGATGAGGCAGAATCCTGCCGGTGAGCACCAACTGGGCAGGCACCTTCACCTTCTCCGCCGCGCGGACCGCGCACCCGACGTCGGTCGAGGAGGTCCGAGCCGCGGTCAGGGACGCCGAGTCGGCGCGGGTGGTCGGCGCGGGCCACTCGTTCAGCACGATCGCCGACACCGGCGGCACGCTGATCAGCCTCGACCGGATGCCCGAGGTGTTCGAGGTCGGTGACGGCACGGTGCGGGTGAGCGCGGGGACGCGGTTGGCGCGGCTCGCCGAACGGCTGCACGCCGCCGGTCTCGCGCTGCCCGCGATGCCGTCGCTGCCGCACATCACGATCATCGGCGCCTGCGCCACCGCCACCCACGGCTCCGGCAACGACGTCCCGTCGCTCGCGAGCCTGGTCCGCTCCCTCGACCTGGTCGCCGCCGACGGCGAAATCATCACCCTGACCAGGGGAGACGCCGGGTTCGACGGCGCCGTGGTGGCGTTCGGCTCGCTGGGCGTGGTGGTCGCCGTCGAGCTGGACGTCGTGCCGACCTTCGAGGTCGAGCAGCGGGTCTACCAGGACATGCCGTTCGACGCCCTGGTGGAGGACTTCGACGCCGTGTTCGCCAGTGCCTACAGCGTCAGCGCCTTCACCACCTGGCGGGGCGTGGCCCACGTGTTCGCCAAGCACCGCACCACCGACACCCGGCACGACCTGGCCTGGACGGGTGCGACGCCCGCGGCCGAGCCGGTGCACCCCGTGCCCGGCCAGCCCGCCCTGCACTGCACGGCCCAGCTCGGCGTGCCCGGACCGTGGCACGAGCGGCTGCCGCACTTCCGCGCCGACTTCACCCCGAGCGTCGGCCGTGAGCTGCAGTCCGAGTACTTCGTGGCCCGCGAGCACGCGGCCGACGCGCTGCGGGCGCTCGACGACCTGGCCGCCGAGGTCGCGCCCGTGCTGCTGACCTCCGAGGTCCGCACGATCGCGGCCGACGCGCAGTGGCTCAGCCCCGTCCACGACCGGCCGAGCGTGGCGTTCCACTTCACGTGGCAGCCGGACGACGCGGCGGTGCGAGCCGTGCTCCGCAAGATCGAGGTGGCGCTGAGCCCGTGGCGGCCCCGCCCGCACTGGGGCAAGCTGTTCGAGCTGGCCGACCCCGGCGAGCGGTACCCGGACTGGGGCCGGTTCGCCGAGCTGCGCGACCGGCTCGACCCGACCCGCACCTTCCGCAACCCCCTGGTCGACGGCTGGTTCAGCCGGTAGTCACAGCCGCGCGAATCGCCGCAGCCCTTCCAGGTCGGGCACGACCACGTCGCGCCGCAGGTGGCTGACCACCACACCGGCCTTGCGCAGGTCGGCGAACGCCTTCTCGGCGGTGCGCGGTTTCATCCCGGCGATCGAGGCGAGCTCCACCTTCGTCAACGGGATGCCGAGCACCCACCCGCCGACCTCCTGCCTGCCGTGCGTGCCGACAAGCTCGGCCAGCACCCGCGCCACCCGCTCGGCGGCGGTGTGGGACAGGAAGTCGCGCCGCCGCCGGTTGGCCCACCGCAGCTGGTCGTCGATGACGCCGATCAGCTCGACGAAACCGTCGTTGCGGCGGTGCAGGAACCCGTGCAGCTCGGCGCTCGTGATCAGCTTCGCCGAGACGTCACCGCACGTGATCACGGTCGCCGAACGCGGCTTGTGGTCCAGCGCGGCCAGCTCGCCGACCAGGTCGCCCGCCACCCGCACGGTGAGCACCGCGGTGTCCCCGCTCGCGTCGTTGACCAGCACCTTCACCACGCCTTCGAGCAGCAGGAACACATGCGTGTCGGTGGCGTCCTGGACGATGATCTCCCGGTCGGCGCCGTAGCGGACCGCGGTGCCCAGCGACATCAGCTCCTGCCGGCTGGTCTCCCGCAGCCGCGACAGCAGCGTGCCCGGCGGCCACTCCGGCATCGTCAGGTTCTGCCGCACCGCGGGCGCGCTCGGCTTCGCCGTGGCCAGCGACCGGCCCGCGTCGGCGAACGACGCGTAACCCCGCTCGAACGACGGGTCCGGCCCGACCCCGGACAGCAACGCCTCGCACGCCCGCCGCTGCTCGTCCAACGCCGGCACGGCCGGGTGGTCGGGGCCCAGCGCCGCCACCGCGCGCATCGACGCGTCGCGCACCACGTCCAGCAGCCGCTGCCCCTGCGCCCGGGTGCCGTCGAGGTGGGCCAGCTCCAACTCGGCCGAGGCCAGGTTCGACGTCGCGATCACCGCGTGCGGGTGGTCCGCGCCCAACCGGGTCGCGGTGCGGTCGGCCGCCGAACGCAGGCTCGGCAGCGCCAGCCGGGCCCGTTCCGCCGAACGACGCACCCTGGCCAGCTCGAACTCCGCCGACGCCAGGTTCGCCTGGGCCACCAGCGCCCGCGGGTGGTGGGTGCCCAGCGCGTTCAACGCCCGGTCGGTCGCGTCACGCAGGTCGGTCAACGACTCGGCGACCTCCTCGGCGTCACCGTGGTCGCGGGCGATCCGGAACCGCGCGCACATCAGGTTCAGCCTCAGCACGCACGTCTGCGGGTGGTTCGACCCGAGCACCGCCGCGTTGCGCTGTAACGCCAGCTCCAGCGCACCCGTCTCGGTCGGTTTCGCCGGTTCCACGGCGACCGCCACCGACCCGACCGCGACCGGGTCGGCCACCGGCAGCGGGTCCAGGAAGTCGCCGACCACCTGGCGCAACGGCGTGCCCCGGCCGAACGCGGCGCTCGGCGGCCTGCGCCGCACCTGGCGCGGCGCGGTCGTGCCCGGCTCGCGCCGACCGCGCGCCACCGACGCCAACGCCTGCTGGTCACGTACCCGTGACGCCTCCGGCCCGGTCGGGTCGACCAGCGCCAGCATGGCGATCAGCAGCGCGTCCGCGGCGTCGGCGGACCCGATCCGCGTCAGCCCCGCGGCGCAGCGCAGCAGGCGGTCCACGTCGCGGCGCGCGCTGAGCGCGTCCAGCGAGCGCGCCAGGTCCACCGCGAGACGGCGGGCCGCCTGCCGGTCCGGCGCGGAGCGGGACAGGACGGCTTCGAGTTCGACCATTCGGCTGTTCATCCGGCACCCCAGGTGGTTGCTCGGTCTGCGACGGCGCGGTTCCTGCGTTCGGACGCCGTGTTCCGACGTTCGGGCGCGGGGACTCGTGCCGCCGGAGTGGAATCCTCGTCCATAGCGGCGATATCGGTTGCTCCGGGCATTCGTTAGCGCATCCCTGACATTGTTACGGTACGAATGGTCGGATGTCCGACCGTTATCCGCACTATTGCGGAAAACCGTGTGAGTTTTTTGTCGTAGTGAACATCTTGGACGGCGTGCTGGGCGAGATCGGCCCCCGGCACGCGAGGATCGCTCGGATCCCGGCGCCCCTGCCGCGCGAAACGGCCGGTGGCCTGCGGAGCCGCTCCCCTCCCACCGTGGCACAGTGATCGCATGCGGGTGGGGGTGTTGGGACCGCTGGAGGTCACGGCGGACGGCACGGCGATCGGGATGGGCGGCGCCAGGGTGCGCGCGCTGCTCGTCCGGTTGGCGGTGGCCGCGGGTCGGGTCGTCACCACCGAGGAGCTGGCCGACGCGCTGTGGCCGGACGACCGGCCGGCCGACGAGGTGGCTGCCGTGCGGTCGCTGGTGTCCCGGCTGCGCCGCGCCCTGCCCGCCGACGTGCTGCGGTCCGCGCCCGGCGGCTACCGGCTCGACCTGCCCGCCGACGCCGTGGACGCGCTGCGGTTCGACCGGCTCGCCCGTGCCGCCAGGACCGCCCTGACCGGCGGCGACCCGGCCACCGCGCGACGGCTGGCGGCGGAGGCGTTGGCGCTGTGGCGCGGACCGGCGCTGGCCGACGCGGCGGGCGCGCCGTTCGCGGTCGGCTACGTCGCCGGTCTTGACGAGACGCGGCTGGGCGTCGTGGAGGACGGTGCCGCGGCCGACCTCGCGTGCGGTCCGGCGGACCACCTGGTCGCCGAACTCACCGACCTCGCCGCGCGGCACCCCCTGCGGGAACGGTTGCAAGCCCTGCTGCTGCGCGCCCTCGTCGCAGCCGGTCGCCCCGCGGAGGCACTGGCCGCCTACGAGGAGATCCGCCGCCGGTTCGCCGACGAGCTGGGCGCCGACCCCGGCCCCGAGCTGCGCGAGACCCACCAGGAGATCCTCCGCGCCGAACCCGTCGCGACGACCGGCTCCCCGCGCGCGGGCAACCTGCGGCTGCCGTTGACCAGCCTGATCGGCCGGTCCGCCGACGTCGAACGGGTCGCGGGCCTGCTGGCGGCCCACCGGCTGGTCACCCTGGTCGGGCCGGGCGGCGCGGGCAAGACCCGCCTGGCCACCACGGTCGCGGCCCGGCTGCCCGGTGGCGCGTGGCAGGTCGAACTGGCCCCGGTGACCGACCCCGACGACGTGGCCACCGCCGTGCTGGGCGCACTCGGCCTGCGCGACCAACGCGCCGTCGACCGCCCCGCGCCCGTCGTGGACACGATGACCCGGCTGGTGGACGTGCTGTCGCGCACCGAGGCCGTGGTCGTGCTGGACAACTGCGAGCACCTGGTCGACGCGGCGGCCCGGTTCACCGACGAGCTTCTGGGCCGGTGCCCGCGGCTGCGGGTGCTGGCGACCAGCCGCGAACCGCTCGGCGTGTACGGGGAAGTGGTCAGCCCGGTGCCGCCGCTGGACGGTGACGCGGCCGTGCGGCTGCTCGCCGAACGCGCGGCGGCCGTGCGGCCCGGGTTCGCCGTGACCCCGGACAACGCCGACGCGGTCGCCGAGGTGTGCCGCCGGCTCGACGGCCTGCCGTTGGCGATCGAACTGGCCGCGGCCCGGCTGCGGTCGTTGTCGGTCGAGCAGCTGGCCGCCCGCCTCGACGACCGGTTCCGCCTGCTCACCGGCGGCAGCCGCACCGCCCTGCCCCGGCACCGGACGTTGCGCGCGGTGGTGGCGTGGAGCTGGGACCTGCTGCCGGAGCCAGAACGGGACTTCGCCGGGCGGCTGGCCGTGTTCCCGGCGGGCTTCGACCTGGAGGCCGCCGAACGGCTCGCGGGCGACGAGGCGTTCGACCGGCTCGCCGCGCTGGTCGACAAGTCGCTGGTGCAGGTCGTGGACGGCGCCCGCTACCGGATGCTGGAGACGATCCGCGAGTACTGCCTGGAACAGCTGGCCGGGAGCGGTCGGGTCGCCGCGGCGCGGGCCGCGCACGCCGAGTACTTCCGCGACCTGGCCGAGACCGCCGAACCGCACCTGCGGGGCAAGGACCAGCTGACCTGGATCGCCCGGCTGGAGGCCGAACGGGACAACCTGATCGCCGCGCTGCACTTCGCCGCCGACAGCGGTGACGCGGACACGGCCGTGCGGCTGGCCGCGGCGATGAGCATGTTCTGGACCATGCGCGGCAACCGGGCCGAGTCCGTGCCGTGGCTGCGCCTCGCGCTGGCCGTGCCGGGGGAGGCGCCGGCCACCGCGCGGCAGGTCGCGTCGGCGTTCCTGCTGGTCAACGACGCGGTCACCGGAGTGTTCGGCGGCCTGGAGGAGCACCTCGCGCGGCTCGCCGAGTTGGCCGCCGAGTCCACCGGGGAGCACCCGGTGCTGGTGCTGCTGGAGCCGATGCTGGGGCTGTTCCTCGACGACGCCGAGCGGGCCCTGGCGGCGGTGGACATGCGGCTGGACGTGCCGGACCCGTGGACGCGGGCCGTGCTGTGGATGGTGCGTGCCGCGGTGCGCGAGCACCAGGGCGACCTGCGCGGCGCTCGTGAGGACGTGACCACCGCGATCACCGGGCTGCGCGAGGTGGGTGACCGGTTCGCGCTGGCTCAGGCGCTGACCGCGGCGGCCGAGGCGCACCTGGCCTTCGGCGAGCCGGAACAGGCGTTGTCGTCGCTGGAGGAGTCGATCCGGCTGATCGCCGAACTGGACCCCGACGACGACGCCGCGCAGGAACGCATCCTGATGGCCACCGCCCACCTGCAGTCGGGCGACCTGGAGCGGGCCCGCGCGCAGTGCCTGGCGTTGACCAAGCCGACGCCGCAGCCGTGGTCGGCGCGCGGCGTCGCGTTCGCCCGGCTCGTGCTGGGCGACATAGCCCGGTACCAGGGAGACCTGGCCGACGCGGAACGGCAGTACGAGGCCGCGCGGGCGGCGGTCGCGGACCAGCCGCTGGTGATACCCCAGTTCCACGCGGTGATCCTCACGTCGTGCGCGCACTTCGCCGTGGAACGGGGCGATCACGAGGCGGCCGTGACGGCGATCGGCACCGCCCGCGACCAGGCCATGTCGGTCAAGGACATGCCCGTGCTCGCCAAGGTCGCGGTCGCCGGGGCGGCCGTGCACGCGCACTTCGGCAACCCCACCGACGCGGCCAGGCTGCTGGGCGTGGCCGAGCACCTGCGCGGTGCCCCCGACGCGCGCAACCCGGAGGTGACCCGCCTCGCCGCCCGCCTGCGCGCCGACGTGGGCGACGCCGCCTACGACCTCGCCTACGCCACCGGCGTGGCACTCGACCGCGCCGACGCCATCGCCCTGGTCCGTGCCGTCGTCTGAGACCCCGACCCGACCCACCGTTGACGCAACTTCCTGGTTGCCATAATGTGGCAACCGAACGGTTGCTACTTGATGGAGGCTGTCATGGGATTCCCCGATCGGATCGAGCGGGTCGTGGAGATCGCCCAGCCGCCGGACGCGGTGTGGGCGGCGATCACCACGGCCGAAGGGCTCGGCGCGTGGTTCGGCGACGAGGCCGCGATCGACCTGCGTCCGGGCGGCACCGCGCGGATGAGCTGGAACGACGGGCCGACGGTCGAGATGCGGGTGGAACGGGTGGAGGAACCGACCGTGTTCGGCTTCACCTGGCCGATGTTCGGCTTGCCCGAGGACGACCCCCGTCGCTCGTACGTCGAGTTCACGCTGGAACCGGTCGGCTCGGGCACCAGGCTGACCGTGGTCGAGACCGGATTCGCCCAGCTGTCCGAGGACCTCTACGGCAAGGCGTACGACGCCCACCGCGAGGGCTGGGCGAGCGAGTTGGGTGAGCTGGTCGATTACGTCAATGGCGCCTGACGCCGAAGCCGTCGCCGAACAGGTCTTCACCGCCCTGGCCGACCCGACCCGGCGCGCCATCCTGGCCGCGCTGGCGTCCGGGGGTCCGGCCACGGCCACGGACCTGGCCGATCGCCTGCCCATCACCCGGCAGGCGATCGCGAAGCACCTCGCCCTCCTGGCCGACGTCGGCCTGGTGACGGCGGAACCGGGGGAGCGGCGCCGGGTGCGGTACCGGCTGCGCTCCGCGCCGATGCAGGTAGCACAGCGGTTCCTGGCCGCGCTGGCGCGTGACTGGGACAGCCCGCTCTCCGCGTTGAAGGACCACCTCGACCGCGGTGGCAGCACTGCGGACCGACGAACGTGAGGACGACATGACCCTGACCGACGAGGGCTACACCACGGGTTTCACCACCATCTCGACTGTCGACCGGTAGCCGGGACACGCGCGTCCACCACGCGCGTGTCCTGCGTTCGCGTCAGTCGTGTCCTACGTTCGGAACACCCGAGTTGAACGCTCAGGCGCGGCGGCGGTAGGCGGTCACGGCCAGCGGCGCGAACACGGCCACGAACAGCGCCGACCAGGCCAGCGTCCACGCCACCGGACCGGCCACCGGGCCGCCCACCATCAGGCCGCGTGACGCGTCCATCACGTGCGTCACCGGGTTGATCCCGACCCACGTCCGCAGCCACCCCGGCAACGTCTCCGCCGGCGCGATCATGCTGGTGCCGAACGTCAGCGGGAACAGGACCACGAACCCGAGGCCCTGCACCGCGCCCGGCTGCCGCGCCAGCATCCCCACCAAGACGAACGCCCAGCTCAGGCTGAACGCGAACAGGATCGCCAGCAGGCACGCCGCCAGCGCGGGCAGCACGCCGGTCTCCACCCGGAACCCCATCAGCGTGCCGAACAGCAGCAGCGACACCACCGCCACGACGTACCGGATCAGGTCACCGAGCACCGACCCGACCAACGGCGCGGACCGGCCGATCGGCAGGCTGCGGAACCGGTCGAACACGCCCTTGCCGATGTCGGTGCTCAGGTTCACGCCGGTCGCCATCCCGCCGAACATGGTCGTCTGCACCATGATCGCGGGCAGCAGGAACTGCAGGTACTCGTGCGTCGACCCGGCCACCGCGCCACCGAGGAGGTACACGAACAGCACCACGAAGATCACCGGCTGCAGCGTCACGTCCAGCAGCTGCTCGGGCGACCGCATGGTCTTGATCAAGCTGCGCCGGGCCAGCGCGAGGCTGTGCCGGGCCGGCGCGAACGGCCGCCGAGCCGGCTCCGCGGCCACCGCCGGTGAAGAAGCCGTCAACGTCGTCACTCCTCCGGTCATGCCGCCACCTCCGTGTGCTTGCCGGTCAACGTGAAGAACACCTCGTCCAGGCTCGGCAGCCGCAGCGCCAGCTCGGTCACCGCGATCCGCCGCTGGTCCAGCCGCCGCACCACCTCCGTGAACGCCGCGTCACCGTCCACCGGCACGGTCACCACGCCCCGCCCGGTCGACTCCGGCTGGTGCCCGGACACCTCGGCGAGCACCGCGGCGGCCTCCGCCAGCCGGGCCGGGTCCGCGGGCCGCACCAGCACGGTCTGCCCGCCGACGATCCGCTTGAGCGACGCGGGCGTGCCGTGCGCGATCACCCGCCCGTGGTCGATGACCGAGATCTCGTCGGCCAACGCGTCCGCCTCCTCCAGGTACTGCGTGGTCAGCAGCACGGTCGCGCCGTCGGCCACGAGCGCGCGCACCACGTTCCAGATGTCGTCCCGCTTGGCCGGGTCCAGCCCGGTGGTGGGCTCGTCCAGGTAGATCACGTCCGGCCGGCCGACCAGGCTCGCGGCCAGGTCCAGCCGGCGGCGCATGCCGCCCGAGTAGGTTTTGACCTGCCGCCCACCCGCCTCGGTGAGCTCGAAGTCGCGCAACAGCTCGGCGGCGCGCGCCTTGGCCTGTGTGCCGCGCAGGTTGAGCAGCTGCCCGATCAGCACGAGGTTCTGCAGGCCGGTCAGGTCCTCGTCCACCGATGCGTACTGGCCGGTCAGCCCGATCAACCCGCGCACGCGTGCCGCGTCCGCCACCACGTCCAGCCCGCCGACCGCGGCACGCCCGGCGTCCGGCCGCAGCAGCGTGGCCAGGATCCGCACCGCGGTCGTCTTGCCCGCACCGTTCGGCCCGAGCACCCCCAGCACGGTCCCCGGTCGGGCGGCGAGGTCGACCCCGGCCAGCGCGGTCGTCTTGCCGTACCGCTTGACCAGGCCTTCCGCCTCGAAGGCGTACTCCATGTCCGTTCCCCTTCCCCTGGTGTTGCGGGGACGACGCTCCGGCACGGACGTGTCATCGGGCTCCCAGCCACATGTCAGGGCGCGTGTCAAGGACCAACCCGCTGACATGGCGGTGCGTTCACAGACGTTCGCGGGCGTTCCGGGTCGTTCCGGGTGTGCCGGTGAGCACCATCAGGACCGTTCGACGTTCCGCTTACCGAAGCGGAACGCGCGCGTTCGGTTCTGCGCAGCCCGTCGCTCAGTCATCCTGTGGCCCGCACAACCCCCGGTCAGCGGTGCCCCGTTCCGGGGTCGGACCTTGTCCGCCGCCTCCGCCGCTGCTGACCTTTCCCGAGTTCGACCTTGACCCGCAGGAGGAAGGCCCGATGACCGTTGCCCACGACGATCCCCACGTCGCGCGGCTGTTCGAGCACCTGGCACGGCTCGTCTGCGACGGCCTCGGCGACCCGCTCGACCTCCACGAGCAGCTGGTCGAGCTGGCGATGGTGAACTCGCCGGACGTCGCCCGCTACTGGAAGCAGGTCGGGGTCGGCGTCGGCGTTCCGGACACCGCCTACAAAGACGGAGGTCCGCACCTGTTCCCGGACGCGCCACCGGTCCGGGTGTTCCGCACCAGCGGAACGACCGGCAGCGTCCGCGGCACCGTCCGCTACTCCAGGCTCGGGCTGGAGCTGAAAAGTCTCGCCATCGAGGCCAACGCCCGGCGGAACCTCCGGCCGGACGACGGCGTGCGGCCGGTGATCCTGGCGTTCACGCCGTCCGAGGAGGCCGCGCCGGAGATGGCGATCGCGTTCGACATGGTGCGCATCGCGCGCTCGTGCGGCGACCCCCGGCTCAGCACGGCCGTCATCGGCGCGAACGGCGTCGACTTCGACCTGCTCGGCCGTCGCCTGGACGCCGCCGTGGCCGAGGGCCTGCCGGTGGTGCTCATCGGCGGCACCTTCGCGTTCGTCAACGTCTGCGACGCCCTGGAAGCGCAGGGCAGGCGCTGGGAACTGCCACCCGGCTCGCGGATGTGGGACGGCGGCGGGTTCAAGGGCCGGTCACGGGTCATGCGCGTGGACGAGCTGCACGACGCCGTGCGCCGGGTCTTCGGCATCGAGCGGCACGGCAACATCTTCGGCATGACCGAGCTGGCCAACCAGCTCTTCGACGCCGCCGACACCCCGGTCGGCCCGCTCGGCGAACGTCCCAAGGGCGGTCACCCGGCGGGCGGTCCCAAGGTCCGCGACCCGCGCACCCGAGAGCACCTGACCGAGGGCCGCGGCCTGCTGGAGGTCACCGACCTGTCCCTGCTGGACCGGCCGCACGTGCTGCTCACCGGCGACCTCGGCATCGCCGTGCCGGAGGGCGTGGCGATCGCGGGACGCATCGCGGGCAGCAGCCGCGGCTGCTCGCTGACCCTGGACGAGATGACGGGAGGCGCCGCATGACCGTGTCGTGGACCCCGGAGTGGCTGACGGCCGACCGCGCGCCGTTCACCCTCAAGGCAGGCCCGCACGAGTGGCGCGGCGTGCGACCCACCGACTGGGCGGCGGTCGGCGCCGGCCTCCGGATCGCGCACGAGGACCTGCGGCGGCTGCCCGTGCGGCGGATCGTGGAAGCCGTCGACGCGGTCGTCGACCTGTGGGCCAAGCGCGACTTCACCGCCCGCCGCACCACCGTCCGCAGCGCGGCGCTGGTCACCGGCATGTCGGAGGAGACGATCGACCGCGCGCTGGACGCCGAGCTCGGCCACCTGCGCGCGGACTCGCTGCTGGCCGCCCTGACCCGCGAACTGGGCGACCCGGAAGTGCTCGACGGCTTCCGCGGCGGCACCACCGCGGTCGGACCCCGCACCGTGCTGGCGGTGTTCTCCGGCAACGTCCCGGGCCTGCCCGCGCGGTCGCTGGTGCGGTCGCTGCTGGTGAAGGCGTCCGTGATCGCCAAGGTCCCGGCCAAGGAGCCGCACTTCACCGCGGCGTTCCTGCGCACCCTGCACGACGTGGAGCCGGTGCTCGCCGACGCCGTCGTGGCCACCTACTGGGAACGCGACGACGAGGCCGTGCTGGAGGCCGCGCTGGACCAGGCCGACGCGGTCATCGCCTACGGCGGCGACCAGGCGTGCGCGGCGATCCGCGCCAGGGTCCGGCCGCGCCAGCTCTACGAGGAGCACGGGCACAAGCTGTCGTTCGGCATCGTCAGCGCCGAGTACGTGACGAGGTACGGCGTGGCCGAGGTGGCGCGGCGGATCGCCGCCGACTGCAGCGACTTCGACCAGCACGCGTGCCTCTCGCCGCAGGTCTACCTGGTGCAGGAGGAGCACGCGCGGGCAGTCGCCGAGCACTTGGCGGGCGCGATGCGGCGCGAGGCGCAGGACAGCCCACCCGGGACGATCGACGCTCAGGACGCCACCGTGCTGCAACACCGCCGGCTCGTCGCCGAGTGGCGTGCGGCCACGTCGGACGCGAGCGAGGTGTGGTCGCCGGACGGTCTGGAGTGGACGGTCGTGCTGGACGACGCGCTGATGCCGCTCAGCGGGGCGGGGAACCGGGTCGCGCGGATCGTGTCGGTGCCGGACGTGGCCGCGGCGGTCGACGCGATGCGCCCGTTCGCCGAGCACCTGCAGAACGTCGGCCTCGGCGCGGTCGGCGAGCAGTTCCGGCGGACCGCGCGGGAACTGGCCGAGCTCGGCGCGAGCCGGGTGTGCGCGCCCGGTGCGATGACCAAGGCCTCGATGGTGTGGCGGCACGACGGGCAGCCGCGGATCGCGGGCCTCGTGCGCTGGTGTGACGTCGAGCTCCACCCGGAGCTCGACAGACCTTAGCCCCGGCCGGGGTGACGACTCCGCCGTGTTCAGCCCGCGGGCAGGGCACGGCCATCCTCTGGGGAGGATCAGCAATGTCCGTGACGGTCAGCGGCGCGCCCGGCGCGCTGGGGGAGAGAGACCTCCGCCGGTTGGCGGAAACCGTGGCCTTCGCGCGGGACCGGAGTGCCGGTGACGCGCTGGCCGCCGTGGTGGCCGGCGAGCCGCCCGCGCCTGTCCTACGCCACCTGGAGTTCGCGGGCGCCGCGGTGCTCGTCGCCGTGGCACAGCCGGCGGACCTGATCGGGGTGCTCGCCGACCTGGGCGTGCGGGCGGGGGAGCCGCGACCGAGCGCGGTGCCGGGGGACCGGCTCCGCGAACGGGCCGGTCAGGGGCGCGACGTGTGGAGCGTGCGCGGCGTCGTCTCCGGTGGGTCGCGCGAGGTGGAGCTGCTCGCGGTGCCCGGGACGATGTGGTCCGAGGCCGAACGCGAGGCCGAGTCGTCCGTGGCGTTCGACGTCACGGGCGAGGACGACGTGCTGCTGCGCGGGGTGTGCGCGACGTTGCTGGACGCGGGCCTCACGGCTGACGGCGGCGGTTACGACGAGCACGTGACGGTGCTGCACTTCCGCGGTGCGGGTCGGGGGCGGTTGACGTTGCGGGCGCCCGGTCACCGCACCGAGCCGCTGGCACGCCACGTCGGGCGGCCCGACCGGGTGCGGCGCACGATGCTCGACCTGATGACCGGCGCGTGGCGCACCCGCGCCGTGGCGGCGGCGGCCGAGCTGGGGCTGGCCGACCTGCTCGCCGGCGGCCCGCTCGACACCGCCGAGCTGGCCGAGCGCACCGGTTCGCACGCGGACAAGCTGCGGCGCGTGCTCGCCTACCTGGCCGCGCTCGGCGTGTTCCGGCGTGACGGCGAGCGGTGGTCGCTGACCGCGGTCGGCGCGATGCTGCGCACCGACGTGGCCGGGTCGCAGCGGGACCTGGCGCGGATCTACGGAGGGCTGTTCTACCGGTCGTTCAGCGGGCTGGAGCACACCCTGCGCACCGGTGAGAGCGCGTTCGTCCACGTGTACGGCGCGCAGCCGTTCGAGCACTTCGCCGCGAACCCGGCCGACGCGCGGCTGTTCGAAGGCGCGATGGCGGCGGGCACGACGTTCCTGGAGCTGGTGCCCGGCCTGCTGGACCTGCCGGCCACCGGCACGGTGGTCGACGTGGGCGGCAGCGACGGGCGGCTGCTCGACCTGGTGCTGACGGCCGGGCCCGGGCTGCGTGGTGTGCTGTTCGACCGGCCGCACGTGGTCGGCGCGGCGGCCGAGGCGCTCGCGGGCCACGGCGCGCGGGCGTCGGTGGTCGCGGGCGACTTCTTCCACGACCCGGTTCCCGCGGGTGCCGACCTGTACCTGTTGTCGCGGATCATGCACGACTGGGACGACGAGCGCTGCTCGGTGATCCTGCGCAACGTCCGTGCGGCGATGGCCGAGGGCGCGACGCTGGCCGTGATCGAGCGCCCGATCCGGGACGACCCGCGCACGGTGCTGCCGTTGGCGTTCAACGTGCACATGATGGTCAACACCGTGCAGGGCGGCGAGCGGACCACCGAGGAGCACCGGCGGCTGTTGGCGGCCAACGGGTTCGCGTTGCAGGACATCCGTGAGCTGCCGCTGGACATGGCGGTGCTGGTGGCGCGCGCCACGGCGTGAGACCCGGTGCGAGGCTTGGTGTGAGCGCTCCCACAGGTCCGGATGCTGGAAATCGGCTTCCTCGTCGCCCCGGTGGGCGGCGAGGATCGCCGGTGTGCCCGTCCTGAACAAAACCCCTGCCCCGACCCGGTCCCACTCCTTCGTGCCGCTCGTGTCGATGAGCTTGCTGACCGGTGTCGGATACGCGTTGGCGGGCCCGTTCCTGTCGCTGTTCCTGATCAAGGAGGTCCAGGCCGGGCCGATCGCGGTCGGCGCGTTCCTCCTGGTCAGCGCCCTGGCGTCGATGCTGGTGAGCACGCTGGTCGGGCGGTTGTCCGACGCACGCGCGATCCGTCGCACGCTGCTGGTGGTGGCCGGGGTGTCGGGTGCGGTGGGTTGGGTGCTGTTCTCCGTGCTGCGCGAGTACTGGCTGCTGCTGGTGGTCGCGGTCACGTTCTGGGCGGTCTCGTCCTCGCAGATCCCGCAGATGTACGCCTACGCGCGGCAGCTGCTGGAACGCAGCGGCTCGGCGAAGGCACCGCTGGCGATGAGCGGCCTGCGGATGACCATGTCGATCGCCTGGGTGGGCGGGCCGCCGCTGGGCGCGCTGCTGATCGGGGGCGGCGGGTTCACCTGGCTGTTCGGCGTGAGCGCGGCCATCTACGTGGTGGCCGTGCTCGTGGCGCTGGCCTGGCTGCCCGAGCTGGGACCGTCCGCCGCGCCGACGCACGAGGTGGCGCCGCGAGCCGGGCTGCGGCGGGAGATGGTGCTGGCGGCGCTGGCGTTCGTGTTGTTGCAGGGCGCGACGACGGTCGGTGTGACGGCGATGCCGTTGTTCGTGACGGAGAGCCTGGGAGGCACGACCCGGGACGCGGGCCTCGTGCTGGGGCTGTGCGCGGCGCTGGAGATCCCGCTGATGCTGGGCTTCGGCGCGTTGGCGCTGCGGTTCAACCACCGGGTGCTCGTGCTGTCGGGTGGCGTGGTCGCGCTGGCGTACTACACGATCATGCTGCTCACCCAGGCGACCTGGCAGGTGATGGCCGCGCAGGTGCTGCACGCCGTGGTCATCTCGGCGGTGATGGGTGTCGGCATCTCCTACTTCCAGGACCTCGCACCCGACCGGCCCGGGTATGCCAGCACGCTGTTCACGAACACGTACAAGACCAGCGCGATGCTGACCGGCCCGTTGGTGGGCCTCGCGCAGCACTTCGGGTACCGCACGGCGTACGGCATGGGTCTGGTGATGTCGGTGCTGGGGCTCGCGCTGTTGCTGGCGGCGAAGCGGAGGTCGGTGCCGCCCGTGGCGCCGTGACGCGTGATCGACCGGGGGACTACGTGGTGTGGCGGGTTACGCACGGTCAGTGAACCGACCGTTTGGTTTGCGCTCTTCGAGCGGTTCTCCGCGAAATTCGGGTTTCGAGGCGCGTGGATTGCTAAACCTTCCCTCAGGGGGAGGAGGTCGCGGTGCCCAGAGGTTTCTACGCCGACGACCGCGGTCGGGTGCGACCGGTCGCCGGAGGGGGTGGGCGGAGCGGTTCGGTGCTGTTGGCCGGGCTGATCGCGCTCAGCGCGGTGGGGTACGGGGGAGCGGTCGGCCTCAGCGCGGGCGGCGGTTCGGGCGGTGGCGGTGGCCCGGGGTCGAGCGTCGAGGAGCGTGCGGTTCAGGGCGGTGATCTCGCCCGGAGAGGTGACGCCGAGGGCGCGTGGCAGCGGATGGGGCTGCGCGAGCTGAAGCGGACGGACGTGCAGCGTGCTCCGTGCGCGGACGCGTCGTTCGGCCGGGTGCGGGAGTTCCTCCGGCAGCACGAGTGCACGTCGGTGGACCGGGTGCTGTTCACCGTGGGGGACGACGCGGGCAACTCGGCGGTGATCGCGGTGGCCTGGGTGGCGTTGGCCTCGCGCGGTGACGCGCGGGAGTTCCAGGACCTGGTGGACGCGCCCGGCACCGGTGACGTGAAGGCGCTCGGCACGGCTCAGGTCGGGTTGGCCGAGGTCGCGTTCAGCGGCGCGAACTACGGCTCGGAATGCGACCGGACGACGGTCACCGTCGCCGAGGCGGAGGTCGCCACCGGGTACGTCACGCCGGAGGTGTTGGACGCGCTGGCGGAGGTGGCGGCGCGGCTGCCCCGCTGAACGCCGGGTCGCCGAACGACGCCCGGCGCGCGGCCCGGCGCAGCGTGCGCAGCAGGACCGGGCCGGTCACCAGCACCAGGATCGTGGTCGTGACGGCCCGGCCGACGTCCCAGCCGAGCGAGGTGGCCAGGCTGAACGCCACCACGCGCACCAGGTTGTCCAGGATCGGCGCGCCCGGCTGGAAGGACAGCGAGGTGCTGCCCGCGCTCAACGCGAACGGCCAGAACGAGAGGTTGAGCAGCAGCCCGTAGACCAGGGACGCGACGGCGCTGTAGGCGGCGAGGAGCGCGAGTTCGGCCTTGCCGCGCAACGGCGGCAGCAGCCCCGCGCCCAACGCCACCCACGCCGCGCCGAGCATCTGGTACGGCAGCCAGGGCCCGACACCGCCGGTGAGCAAGGCGGACGCGAACAGCATGGTGTTGCCGAGGACGAACCCGAACCCGGGCCCGAAGACTCGCCCGCCGAGGACGAGCAGGAAGAACACCGTCTCGATGCCCGCGGTGCCCGCGCCGAGGGGTCGGATCGCGGCACCCAGCGCGGACAGCACGCCCAGCATCGCCACGGCCTTCGCGTCCAGGCCGCGGTCGCTGATCTCGGCGAGGACGACGGCCAGGACGAGGGGGAGCAGGAGGGCGAACGTCCACGGCGCGGTGGCGCCCTGCGCGAGCGCGGCGTCGGAGGAGACCAGCAACGGCCAGCCGAAGGCGACGACGCTGATCGCGGCGGCGATGGCCAGGGCGAGGGTGGCGCGCGGGCGGATCCGGACCGGTTCGCTCATGACGCGGCCAGGGCCGCGCGGACGTCGGCCACGGTCAGCCAGGGTTGTGGGGCGAGCACCTTGGCCACCTGCGGTGAGAACACCGGGGACGCGGTCACCACCTCGGCGGTCGGGCCGTCCGCCACCACCTCGCCCTCGGCCAGCACGACGACGCGGGTCGCGTACTCGGCGACGAACTCCACGTCGTGCGTGGCGAGCACGATCGCGTGGCCTCGGCCGGCGAGGTCGCGCAACGCGGCGGCCAGGCGGGTCTTGGCCGGGTAGTCGAGGCCCCGCGTCGGCTCGTCCAGCAGCACGGCCCGCGGTGATGGCGTGAGGGCGACGGCCAGCACCAGCGCGAGCCGTTGGCCTTCCGACAGGTCGCGCGGGTGCCGGTCGTCCGGGATGCCCGGCGCGAGCCGGTCGAGGAACTCGCGGCACGTGCCAGGCGGCTTGCCCGACTCGCGGTCGGCCTGCGCGCACTCGCCGCTGACGGTGTGCAGGTACAGCAGGTCGCCGGGTTGCTGCGGGACCAGACCGATGGCCGCGCGCCGCGGACCGGGCTTGAGGGTCGCCGGGTCGACGCCGTCCACCGCGACGTCACCGCCGGACCGCTTGCCGGTGCCCTGCACGGCCCACAGCAGACTGGACTTGCCCGATCCGTTGCGGCCCATCACGGCCACCCGCTCGCCGGCGCCGACGTTCAGCGACACGCCGCGCACAGCGTCCACGGTGGAGTACCGGACCCGCAGGTCGTCGGTGCGGATCAGCTCCCCGGACGGCGACGGTGACGCCACCGGTGGTTCGGCGAGGCGGTCGCGCAGCGGACCGGCCAGCCGCCGCGCGTCCCGGATGGACACCGGCACCGGTTGCCAGCCGGCCAGTTGGCCGAGCCGCACGACGGGAGGCGCGACCGGCGCGTCCGCCAGCACCGGGCCCGGCTCGCCGGTGACCGGCGGCAGGCCGCCACCGGGCAGCCACACGACGCGGTCCGCGTACTGCGCGACCCGTTCCAGGCGGTGTTCGGCGATCAGCACCGTCATGCCCAGGTCGTGCACCAGGCGGTGCAGCGCGGCGAGCACGTCCTCGGCCGCACCGGGGTCCAGGGCGGAGGTCGGCTCGTCCAGCACCAGCACCTTGGGATGGGCGGTGAGGGCCGCGCCGACCGCGACGCGTTGCTG
This sequence comes from Saccharothrix carnea, assembly GCF_003014735.1. Taxonomy (GTDB): domain Bacteria; phylum Actinomycetota; class Actinomycetes; order Mycobacteriales; family Pseudonocardiaceae; genus Actinosynnema; species Actinosynnema carneum. The sequence goes on from NZ_PYAX01000002.1 coordinate 584,652, forward strand.
CTGCCCGCCGGACAACGTGGCCAGCGGCCGGTGTCGGAGTTCGGCCAGGCCGAGCAGGTCCAACGTCTCCTCGACCCGCTTGCGCATCACGGGGTTCGGCAGCGCCAGCGATTCCATCGAGTAGGCCAGTTCCTCCTCGACGGAATCCGTGACGAATCCGGCCTGCGGGTCCTGTCCCACCAGGCCCACGACGTCCGCCAGCTCACGCGGTGGGTGGGTGCGGGTGTCACGTCCGGCGACCAGCACGCGACCGGTGAGCGTGCCGCCGGTGAAGTGCGGTACCAGGCCGTTGACCGCGCGCAGCAACGTCGACTTGCCCGACCCCGTGCGCCCGACCACCAGGCACAGCTCGCCTTCCGGCACGTGCAGGTCCACCGCGGACAGCGCCGGTGCGGCGGCGTCGCGGTAGGTGACGGAGACGTTCTCGAACCGGATCACGTGTTCACCCTGTTCCTGGCGATGACGACGGGTGCGAGCGCGCACAGCAGGCCGATGGCGGGCAGCAGCGGCAGTCCGGGCACGGTCAGCGGCACGGTCGACGGGGTCAACGCGGCGCCGCCGAGGCCGTCCGGCGCGAGGAACGTCGCCAGTGCCGCGACCAGCCCGGACCCGATGACCAGCAGCTCGTGCGGCCCCCAGCGGTCCGGTCGGTACCGGCTGCGCCGCACCCGCCGTGAGCCGGTCCACAGGCCCCCGATCGCCGACACCGAGCCCACCAGCAGCATCGGCGCGGCGGGCGTGCCGCCACCCAGCAGCCCGTACGCGCCGACCGCCAGACCCGTCAACCCGCCCAGGACCAGGACGCCGGTCAGGAGGCGGGTCCGCCGGGGCAGCCCCGCCGTCCGGCCGTAGCCGCGCGAGTCCATCGCGGCGGCCAGCACCAGTGACCGCTCGAACGCGTCCTCCAGCACCGGCACCATCAGCACGCGCATCGCCTTCACGCCACGCACCACGTCACCGCGCAGTGCCCGAGCCCGCCGTACGGACCGGGCGCTGGCCACGAGCTGCGGTGCGACCGTCAACGCCACCACGACCGCCACGCTCACCTCGTACAACGCCGCCGGCAGCGATCGCAGCAGCCGCTTGGCGTTGGCCAACGCGTTCGCGGCGCCCACGCAACACAGCAACGTCGCCAGCTGAAGCCCCTGGTACACGGCGAAAGCGAGCCCTTCGGCGCTGACCGGGCCACCCAGCCGGATGCCCTTCGTCCACTCCGGCAACGGGACCTCGGGCAACGTCACGAGCACCGTCGGCCCGGTCACGCCACCGAGCAGCACGTGCAGCACCACCCGGATGGCCAGCACCACCAGCGCGAACTTGAGGAACACCCCGTAGGCACTGGCCCACGGGGTGTCCTCGCGGCACGACACGGCCACGTACCCGGCGACCGCGATCACCAGCGCCAGCAGCACCGGGTTGGTGGTGCGGCTCGCGATGGCGGCCAGGCACAACGCCCACACCCACCACGCGCCGGGGTGAAGCCTCACTCCGCCGCCTTGGCGCGCCTTCGCGCGGTCCACCCGCCGAGACCGGCCAGTGCGGCGATCACCACTATCCCGATGACCAAGCCGACCGTGCCACCGGAGTCGGCGGGCGGCTCGGCCGCGGTGGAAGGCTGAGCCGCGGTCGTGGTCGGGCCGGAGGTCGTGCTGCCGGCCACCGTTTCCGCCGAGGTGGGCGGGGTGGTCGTGGTTTCCGCTGTCGAGGTCGACGTGGACGTGACCGTCGCCGGAGCGGGAGCCGGTTGTCCGGGCTGTGCCGCGGGTTGGCCCGGATCCGGCGCGGGTTGTGCCGGGTTGGGCGCGGGCTGGGCCGGGGCGGGTGGTGGCGGGGCGGGTTGGACCGGCTTCGGGGCGGGCGCCGGTGGGGCGATCCCCGGCTGCTCACCCGCACCGAACGACCAGCCCTCCACGCTGCCCGGCGCCGGGTCGTACGAGCCCGCGCCGGCGCTGCTGTAGGTCCACGATCCGCCGGGCCGGCCGTGCCAGTAAGCCCAGTGGGCGGTGGCGGGGGACGTGGTGACGCACGGATCGCCGCTCGGCTTGCCGTTGATCCGGCACACGAAGCCGGGTTGCCGGGAGGCGAACGTGTAGCCGAAGCCGGCGGCGGCCAGCGCGGCCGTTCCCGACGACGGATCACCCGGGGCGCAGCCGGTCTGCACGCCGCCGCCGAGGGAGCGGAAGTCCACGACCACCGTGACGCCCGCGCAGTCGGCCGCCCGGGCGGTCAGGGGGGTGTTCGTCATCGCGAGCCCGACGACGGCCGACGCCGTCAGCGCTCGTCGCCACCAGCTCGTCACTTGCCTGCGTCCGCGTGGCGCTTGCGCGACAACAGGACCGCGAGCACACCGCCCACCAGCAGCAACGCGCCGATCCACAGCGCCGGGCCGACCGCGGCGCCCGTGCGGGCGAGGGTGCCGCGGTTGCTCGCCACGGCCACCACCGCGTTCGTCGTCGTGGCGTCCGTGGTGGTGGAGGTGGTGGTCGCGTCCGTCGACGTGGTGGCGGTGGTGGTGGTAGTGGTGATGTCCGAAGTGGAGGACGTCGGCGTAGTGGTGGTGACCGGGCAGTCGAGCACGGGCACGTCCGCCTGGTCGCCTTCGGCGGTCAGGTCCGCGAAGTTCACGCCGACCAGGCCGAGGACGCCCTGCGCGCTCGCCCGCAACGACGTGGCCCGCGTGAACGCGGTCTTGTCGAACGCGATCGCGCCCCGGTCCGCCTCGACGGCCGTGCAGCCGACCTGCAACGACCTGAGGAACGCGGTCGCCTTGTCGGCAGCGGCGGTGCGGCCGCCCGCGCGCAACGCCTGCGCGGCGAGACCGGTGCTGTTGGCGTTGCCCTCACCGGCCTGGCCCTCGTCGCGGAACCCGCCACCGGGCTGCTGCACGCCGTCGCCGGACAGCCAGTCGAGCGCCTTGTCCGCCACCGCCGTCCGGTCGACCGCCAGCAGCGCCTGCACGGCCATCGCGGTGGCGTCCACGTGGGACACGCACGGCGTCGCCTCCAGGACGAGCGGGAAACCGCCGTTCGGGCACTGGGTGCCGACGAGGTAGTCGACGGCGGCCTTCGGCGCGCCGTCCCAGCGGTCCAGCGCGAGCACCGCGAACGCCTGGGTGAAGCCGTTGGAGTAGTCGCCGTACTTGGACTTGTCCTGGAACCGGCCGGACGGCGCCCGCAGCGCGGTGAGGCCGGCGATCAGGTCGGTGCCGCCGAAGCTCGTCGGGTCCAGCCCGCGCACCTGGACCGCCAGGGCCAGCTTGGCGTGCGCGCCCGCGAACGACTCGGCCGGGTCGCCGAAGTGCAGGTAGTTGTCGATGATCGCGGGCTCGGCGAGCCAGGCGGTGGCCCGGTCCGCGCGGTCCGCCGCCACGCCGGCCGCGGTGAACGCGAACAGCGCGTCCAGCGTGAGGCCCTGGTCGGGGTAGGCGACGCCGTCGAGGACGTTCTCGAAGTGGTCGCCGTCGACGAGCTGCCGGGCGAGCCAGCCCGCGGCGGCGGCGCCCGCGTCCGTCGTCGGCACCGCCTGCGCCTGGCTCGGCGGGACCAGCGCGAGCGCGGTGACAGCGGCGGCGGCGAGGACGGCGGCGGTCCGTCTCAACGGCATGTTCGGCCTTTCCGGGGCGCGAGGCGCGAGCGGACCCCGGACAGCCGTGACCGACATCCCCCGGGCTCCGACCCGTTGACCTCGACGGTGTCAGGAGCGTGGCACGCGTGCCGGGTGTTCGGGCTCGTCCCGGGTGGGACCTACCGTTGCGGGTCAGCGCCGGATTTCGACCGGCTTCCCCCGTGTCACGCGCGATTGCCGATCGTCTGTCACCGACCTTGGCGTGTCAATCCACCTCTGGCGCGATGCTGCTCACCCCTACGTACGGTTACCGTCGGTCGATTCGATCTGGGGAAGAGGGGTGTTCGATGACGACTCTGGCGTCCGTGCGCGACGGCTTGGTGGCGTGGGTCGCACGGCGTTCGGCGACGCGGTGGGTGTTGGGCAAGATCGGTTCGCGGGCGTTTTCGCTGCTCCCGGACCGTGCGCTGGTCCCGTTGAAGCGGGACGGGGTGGTACCGGTCGCCGAGTTGGAGCGGATGCGGGATACCGGCGCGGTGCACCGGATCCCGGTGCCGTTCGGCTTGCGGGTGTGGTTGGTCACAGGTCAGGACGAAGCGAAGAAGGTGCTTTCCGACACAGGCGCGTTCAGCAACGACTACGCCCGGCTCGGCGCGGCGGTCGGTCGGCTGGAGCAGTCGCCCGGCGGCCTCGGCTTCGCCGACCCGCCCGACCACACCCGGCTGCGCAAGCTGCTCACGCCGGAGTTCACCATGCGCCGGCTGTCGCGGCTGGTGCCGCGCATCGACGCGATCGTCACCGAGCGGCTGGACGCCATGCAGGCCGCGGACGGGCCCGTCGACCTGGTCCAGGAGTTCGCGCTGCCGATCCCGTCGCTGACGATCTGCGAGCTGCTGGGCGTGCCCTACGAGGACCGTGACCGGTTCCAGGAGCTGGCGGCGGCGCGGTTCGACCTGTTCGGCGGTGCGGGGCAGGCGTTGGGCGCGATCTCTGAGTCGCTGTCCTACATGGAGGAGATCGTGCGCCGCGAGCGCCGGTCGCCGGGTGACGGCCTGATCGGGTCGATCATCCGGCAGCACGGTGACGACGTGAGCGACGTGGAACTGGCCGGGCTGGCGGACGGTGTGCTGACCGGTGGGTTCGACACGACGGCGTCGATGCTCGCGTTGGGCGCGATCGTGCTGCTGAGGGACGACGCCGCGCGTGCGTCGATGCGTGACGACGACGCGGCGGTCGCGCCGTTGGTGGAGGAGCTGCTGCGGCACCTGAGCGTCGTGCAGGTGGCGTTCCCGCGGTTCGCCCGGCACCCGTTGACGGTCGGTGAGCAGCGGATCGAGGAGGGTGACGTGGTCGTGGTGTCGCTGTCGGCGGCCAACCGCGAGGAGGCGTCCGACTTCGACGCGGGACGTCCGGCGTCGCAGCACCTGGCGTTCGGCTACGGCGCGCACCGGTGCGTGGGCGCGGAGCTGGCGCGGCTGGAGCTGCGCGCCGCGTACCCGGCCCTGCTGCGCCGGTTCCCGAACCTCCGGCTGGCCGACGAGCGGCAACCCGCGTTCCGCACCGCGTCGATCGTCCACGGCGTCGACTCGCTGTTCGTGCACACGCGCTGAGCGTTCGACTCGGGGTACCTGAACGTAGGACTCTCGCGTTCCGAACGCAGGACACGCGCGAGTCCTCCGTTCGGCGCGCCCGCGTGTCGAACGTTCAGGACCTCCGAGTTCTGCATTCAGGATCAATCTTGTAGTTGTGCTTAACGCGGCGTCATGAGGTTTCACTTTTCTTGAACTCCGGTATGGGCGACGGTGGTCCCATGACCGGACGCGGTGTGCTGCGGATGGGGGCGCTGGCCCTGTTGTGGGGTTCGGTGTTCCTGTGGATCGAACTGGCGCTGACCGGACTGTCTCCGGTGCAGATCACGGTGGTCCGCTGCGCGTTGGGTGCCGTCACGCTGCTCGTGCTGGCCCGCGTGCACCGCCAGCGGCTGCCCCGCCGGTTGTGGGGTCACCTGGCGGTCGCGGCGTTCTTCTGCAACGCGCTGCCGTTCCTGCTGTTCGCGGTCGGCCAGCAGACCGTGGGCTCCGGCGTCGCGGGCGTCCTCAACGCGACCACCCCGCTGTTCTCGCTCCTCATCGGCTTCGCGCTGGGCACGGACGGCCCGGTCACGCCGGTCCGCGTGCTCGGCCTGGTCGTCGGTTTCGCCGGTGTCACGCTGATCTTCGCCCCGTGGCAGCAGCAGGGCGTGTCCGGCTTCGGCGCGCTCGCACTCCTCGGCGCGGCCGCGAGCTACGCCGTCGCGTTCGCCTACATGGGGCGCAAGCTGGTCGGCAAGGGCGGTCCGGTCGCGGTGTCGGCCGCCCAACTCGCCGCCGCCACCGGCCTGAGCACCCTGATGCTCCCGTTCGACCGCGCCCCGGCCACGCTCAACGCCACCGCGATCGTCGCGGTGGTGGTGCTCGGCGTCTTCGGCACCGGCTTCACGTTCATCCTCAACTACCGGATCATCGAGGACGAGGGGCCGACCAGCGCCGCCACGGTCGGCTACCTGCTGCCGGTCGTCTCCGTCGCCCTGGGCGCGCTGGTGCTGGACGAGCCGTTGACACCGCGGGTCGTCGCGGGCATGGCGGTGGTCCTGGCCGGCGTCGCGCTGACCCGGCTGGCACTGGCCCGGTCGGCGTCGGGCAAGCGGCCGAGCGAGCGAACGGACCGTTACCAGTTGTCCGTTATGTCCACCGAGCGTGACGGGGCAGGCGGCCGTTCGGCCGACCACCGTTGACCATGGCATAACCGCTGGTCAGGCTGCTGGTCTGGACCTCGTTCGAGTGACCGCTTGCCCCGTCAACCCTGCGGCGGGGCGCACTCGTTCGGGTTCACCCGAAGGAGCCAACCCGTGCGTCCTTTCCGTCGAACACTCACCGTCCTGGCCGTCGCGACCACCGCCGTCGGCCTCACCGCCACCACCGCCTCGGCCGAACCCCTGCACCAGGCCGACATCATCACCGCGACGGCGTCCGCGACCGTCCACCCGATCAAGGACTCCTACATCGTCACGCTCGACGCCACGGCCCGCAGCGGCGCGAGCGTCGCCGCCACCGCCGGCGTCACGCCGACCCACGTCTGGGACGCGGCGTTCCACGGCTTCGCCGCCAAGCTCACCCCGGCGCAGCTGCGCAAGCTCAGCCGCGACCCGGCGGTCACCACGATCGAGCAGGACGTGCTGGTCACCGACGCGCTCGACGCCACCCAGGCCAACCCGCCGTCGTGGGGCATCGACCGGACCGACCAGCGCAACCTGCCGCTGTCGAACAGCTTCACCTACAACTACACCGGTGCGGGCGTGCACGCGTACATCATCGACACCGGCATCACGCCGGGCCACGCCGACTACGGCGGCCGGGCCACGTTCGACTACAACGGCATCGACACCAACAACACCGACTGCCACGGGCACGGCACGCACGTCGCCGGCACGATCGGCTCGAACACCTACGGCATCGCCAAGGGCGTGCGGCTGCACGGCGTGAAGATGATGAACTGCTCCGGCGGCGCCACCACCACGGCCGCGCTCAACGCGATCAACTGGGTCACCGCCAACCACACCAAGCCGGCCGTGGCCAACACGTCGTGGAACTTCACCGCGTCGGCCAGCCTGGAGACCGCGATCCGCAACATGATCGCCGCGGGCGTCTTCCTGGCCACCTCGGCGGGCAACACCGGCGGCAACTCGTGCGACCGCCTGCCGCGCAAGGTCGAGACGGCCAGCGTGGTGGCCTCCTCCACGAACACCGACGCCCGGTCGTCGTTCTCCAGCACGGGCGCGTGCGTCGACCTCTACGCGCCGGGCAGCTCGATCATCTCGACCGTCCGCACCGGCGGCTCGGGCTCGATGAGCGGCACGTCGATGGCGACGCCGCACGTGGCGGGCGTGGCCGCGCTCTACAAGCAGCGGTTCGGCGACCAGCCGTCGGCCACCGTGCACAACTGGCTGAACTCCAGCGCCACGCCGAACATCGTCAGCGGCGGCACCACCGGCGGCACGGTCAACCGCCTGCTGTTCAGCAACGGCCTGTGAACCTCCCCGGCGCGCGGGGGTAAGCGCCCTCACCCGCGCGCCGGGGAACCCTACGCGTCCAGCACCGCCGAGAGGTGCCGCGCCAGCGCGGCGACGTGCGGCAGGTCGACCATGGACAGGTGGTCGCCGGGCACCGGCACGACCTCCAACGTGCCGCACGCGTCGGCCCACCCGAGGTCGTCGTCGTCCTGCCGGCGCAGGTAGCGCGGGTCGAGCACGGTGGTCAGCGTCTCCCGGTCGGTCGCCCGGTAGAACACGACCCGCCCCGGGTAGTACCGGGGCGTGAACCGCTCGGCCGCCCGCGCGTCCAGGTAGGACGTGCGCTGGTGGCGCAGCGCCCCGGGGCTGATGCCCAGGTCGGCGACGGCGGCCAGCACCGCGTCGATCTGGCCCACGTCGTCCAACCCGGACAGCGACTCCCACGGCAGCTCGACCGACGTGCCGTAGACCTCCTCGACGTGCCGGGCGTACCGGGCGAACCGGTGGCGCACCAGGTCGGCGGGCGGGACGTCGGGCGCGGGCAGCGGCCGGACGGTGTCGATCATCACCACCAGCTCGACCTCGGCGCCCGCGTCCCGCAGCAGGCACGCCACCTCGTGCGCCAGGCACCCGCCGAACGACCAGCCGCCCAGCACGTACGGCCCGGACGGCTGCACCGACCGCACCAGCTCCGCGTACCGCGCCGCCTTGGCCGGGATGTCCGGCACGTCGTCGATCCGCTCGTACCCGTAGCAGGGCCGGTCCTCCAGCAACCCCACCAGCGGCTCGTACACGCTGGTCGGCCCACCCGCCGGGTGGAACAGGTGCACCGGCCGCCGCGACCCGCCCGCGCGCAGCACCCGCACCGGCCCGCCCACGTCCTCGAACGCCGCGCGCAGCCGTTCGGCCATCGCCTCGACGGTCGGCGCGGTCAACAGCGAGTCGTCCACCGCCACCCGGCGACGCACCAACGCCAGCAGCCGCTCGGGTGAGCCGCCGAGGGCGGAGAAGTCGTCGCGGACGCCGAAGTCCCGCCGCCCCAGCACCTCCGCCCACAGCCCGAACACCCACCGCTCGGTCGGGTCACGCGGCTCGACCCGCGTCGGCGCCTCGGGTTCGAGCCCGGCCACGTGCCGTTCGACGTCACGCAGGCTCGCGCCGCGCAGCAGCAACGGCACGGGCAGCTCCACGCCCAGGTCGTGCTCGACCGCGTTGCGCAACCTCATCGCCATCAACGAGTCCAACCCGAGCGACGTCAACGGCAGCGACGGGTCCGGCACACCGCCCATCACCCGCGCCACGATCGCGCTCAACCGGTCCGCCGGCGGCACGTCGGACGGTGGCCGGAGGAACGACTCGAAGAACGGCCGGTGCGCGAGCCGCGGGAACAGCTCCACCACCCGGCGCCGGTCGAACCGCACCACACCGGTCGCCACCCGCCCGGACATCAACAGCGCCTCCACCGCCTGCACGCCCTCGGCCGGCGAGATCGGCCGCAGCAGCGGGTTGTCGTTGTCCCGGGCCAACCCGACCCGGCTCCACGCGCCGAAGTCGATCGTCGTCGCGGGCAGCCCGGACGCCCGCCGCCACCGGGCGAAGCCGTCCAGCCACGCGTTGGCCACGGCGTACGCGGCCTGACCGGGCGAGCCGAGCAGTGCCGCCGCCGAGGAGAACACCACGAACCAGTCCAGCCGGTGCCCGGCCGTCGCCTCGTGCAGCCGCAGCGCGCCGTCGACCTTGGGCCGCAGCACGCGGCGCACGTCGGCGGGGTCGAGCCGGTCGAACGGCGCGTCGGCCAGCACACCGGCCGCGTGCACCACCCCGCACAGCCGCAGCCCGCCGTCCACCGCCGCCGCGACCGCCCGTTCGGCCACCCCGGGTTCGGCGACGTCACCGGTCACCACGACCACGTCCGCGCCGAGCGCCCGCAGCTTCGCCACCTCGGCCCGCGCGTCCGGCGACGGCTCACGACGACCGCACAGCACGATCCGCACCGCACCGCGTTCGGCCAACCACCGCGCCATGACCAGCCCCAACGCGCCCAGCCCGCCGGTGATCAGGTACCCGCCCGAGTCGACCGCGGACCCGGTCGCGGGCACCTCGACCTCCGCCCGCCGCAGCCGTGCCGCGTAGCGCACGCCACCGCGCCAGGCGACTTCGTCGTCGGTCTGGTCGGCGAGGAGTTCACGGGGCAGCACGGCGACGTCGTCCACGTCCACGACGGTCGCCCGCAACTGCGGCCGTTCGAACGCCAGCACCCGCACCGCGCCGCGCAACGCGGCCCGCTCCGGCACGCCCGCCTCACCGTCCAGCACGCAGGCCGCGTCGCGCGTGACGATCCACAGCCGCCGCGTGTCGTGCGCCAACGCCGCCAACCGCAGCAAGTCCTGCTCAAGACCGCCGGGACCGAACACGATGCCGTCCGCTCGGGCGGAGGGATCGGTGGTCACCTGGTGCCCGGCGTCGATCAGGGCGTCGGCCAGGTCCCGGTCGTCGGCGAGCAGCAGCCACGTGCGGGACGCGTCGTCGACGGAGGGAAGGTCTTGCCGTTCCCACCGTGTCTCCAGCGCGAGCCCCGACAACGCGACCGACACCGGCCGCACCCGGACGTCCGCCGCCTCCACCAGCAGCGTGCCCGCGTCGTCGTACAGCCACACCGACCCGGTCAGCTCGCCGCCGCCGCTCTCCCGCACCACGGCCTCGCACCGGTCCGCGCGCCGCGGGTCGCCGTGCAGCCGCACGGCACCGATGCCGACCGGCAGGTACGGCCCACCGGCGGCGCGGTCGAGCGCGGCGGCGGCGAGCGCGTGCAGGCACGAGTCGAGCAGCGTCGGCGGCAGCCGCCAACCGCGGTCGGGACCGTCCGGCCGGCTGACCAGGCAACTCGCCGCGCCCGCACCCGCGCGGGCGGACCGGACACCCCGGAACGCCGGGCCGTAGTCCATCCCGGCCTCGGCCAGCCGGTCGTACAGGTCGACCGGCTGGAGTCCAGTGTGGACAGTTGGTGGTGCGTCGGACCGCTCGCCGGGGACGACGGTCGCGGTGGCGTGCCGCACCCACCCGTCCGACGCCTTCGCGTGCACCTCGACGCGTCCATCCCGGAACGTGGTGCTCAGCCGCACCTCGTCGGTGAGGGGCAGCAGCGCCTCGAACACGACGTCACGCACCGACAGCGGACCGGCCACCACCTGCGCGCCGGCGGCCAGGGCGATCTCCACGTACGCGGCGCCGGGCAGCACGGCGGTGTCCCGCACCCGGTGGTCCCCCAGCCACGGCAACGCGGCCAGGCCCACGTCGGCCTGCCACGCGTGCGTGCCGTCCGGCAGCTCGACGTGGTCGCCGAGCAGCGGGTGCCCGGCCCGCCGGAGCGGGGGAGCGGTCCAGTGCGGGCGGTGTTCCCACGGCGCGGTCGGCACGTCGGTGACGCCCCGGGCGGGCACCAGGCCGTGCAGGTGCAGCGACGCCAGGTTGTCGTGGAAGGTGCGCACGTCGTCGGTGTCGCGGCGCAGCGAGCCGACCAGCACGAGGTCGGGTGCGTGCTCGGCGATCGCGGGCAGCGCCACGGGGTGCGGCGAGACCTCCAGGAACGCGGTGAAACCGTCCTCCAGCGCGGCGGTCACCGCCTGGGTGAACCGGACCGGGTGGCGCAGGTGCGCGGTCCAGTAGTCGGCGGTGAACGGCGGCGCGTGCCGGGGGTCGGCCAGGACCGTCCCGTACAGCGGCACGTCACCGCGTCGTCCGGTGACGTGCCGCAGCGCCGACGCCAGCTCGTCCAGCACGGGTTCGACGGCGGGGGAGTGGCCGCTGGTGCGCAGCGGCAGGACCCGCGCCAGCCCGCCGTCCGCCTCGACCCGGGCGACCAGCGCGGTGAGCCGGTCGGCGGGACCGGACACCGTGCAGCGGCGCGGGGCGGCGTGCACGGCGACCGACAGCGCCGGGTCGTCCACCTCGTCGGCGGGCAGTTCGACCGCCGCCATCCCACCGCCACCGGCCGCGTCGACCACGTCCAGCAGCCGTGCCCGGGTGGTGATCACCAACGCCGCGTCGGCCAGCGACAACGCGCCGCTCACCACCGCGGCGGCGACCTCTCCCGCGGACTGCCCGATCACCGCCGCCGGGCGCAGTCCGCGCGACTGCCAGAGCCGGGCGAGCGCGAACTGCACGCCGAACAACGCGATCTGGCCGTCGCCCAGGGTGTCCGAGGGCTGGTCCAGCAACGCGCGCACCGAGTGCGGCGCGATCAGCCGGTCCACCTCGTCCACCGCCGCCGCGAACACGGGTTCTTCGGCCAGCAGCCGCCGTCCCATGCCCGCCCAGCCCGAGCCGTAGCCGGAGAAGACCCACACCGCGCGGTCGCGTCGTTCGGCGCGGCCGACCGGGCGGTCTCCCTTGGCCAACGCCCGGAGTTCGGCCGCCACCGCGGTTCGGTCCGACCCGCTGACGACCGCCGCGTGCCGCTCACGGCCACGACGGCGGGCCAGGGTCGACGCCACGTCGTGCAGGTCGGCGTGCGTGGTGGACAGCCAGTCCGCCAGCTCGGCGGCGTGCCGCCGCACGCGCCCCTCGGACGTGCCCGCCACCACGAGGAACGCCGGGCCGTCCGGCCGGTCCGCCGGTTCGGGCGCGGGCGGCTCCTCCAGCACGACGTGCGCGTTCGTGCCGCCGAACCCGAACGACGACACACCGGCCGTGATGTGGCCTGAGTAGCGCGGCCACGGTGTCGGCTCGGTGACCACGCGCAGGCCGGTGAAGTCGATGTGCGGGTTGGGCTCGCGGAAGTGCGGGCTCGGCGGCAGCTCGCCGTGCCGCACCGCCAGCACCGTCTTGACCAGCCCGATCACGCCCGCCGCCGACTCGGCGTGACCGAAGTTCGCCTTGGCCGACCCGAGCAGCAACGGCCCGTCCGACCGACCCAGCACCTCCCGCAGCGCACCGGCCTCGATCGGGTCGCCGAGCAGCGTTCCGGTGCCGTGCGCCTCCACGTAGTCCACCCGGGACGGGTCGACGCCCGCGTCCGCGTACACCCGGCGCAGCAGGTCGGCCTGTGCCTGGGGGTTCGGTGCCATCAGTCCGTTCGAGCGCCCGTCGGAGTTCACGCCGCTGCCCCGGATCACCGCCAGCACCCGGTCACCGTCGCGCCGCGCGTCCGACAGCCGCTTGAGCACGACCGCCGCGCAGCCCTCGGCGCGGGCGATGCCGTCCGCGGAGGCGTCGAACGGCTTGCACCGCCCATCGGCCGACAGCAGGCCCGCGCGGTGGAACGTGAGCGTGACGGCGGGTCCGAGCAGCAGGTTCACCCCGGCGGCCACGGCGGCGTCCGTCTCGCCCGCGCGCAGGCTCTGGACCGCGTGGTGCACCGCCACCAGCGACGACGAGCACGCCGTGTCCACCGCCAGGCTCGGCCCGCGCAGGTCGAGCAGGTACGACAGCCGGTTCGCGGCGATGCTCAGCGCGCCGCCGGTCGCCGTCCACGGCTCGACCCGGCCCAGGTCGGCCGCGCTCGACGCGCCGTACTCGCCGGTCGAGATGCCGACGAACACGCCGGTCCGGCTGCCGCGCAAGCTGTCCGGCGCGATGCCCGCGTGGTGCAGCGCCTCCCACGACACCTCCAGCACCAGCCGTTGCTGCGGGTCCATCAGCGCGGCCTCGTGCGGCGCGATGCCGAAGAACTCCGCGTCGAAGCCCTTGAGGTCGGGCAGGAAACCGCCGAACCGGGGCGTGCCCTCGGGCAGGCCGGGCCACCGGTCCGGCGGCGCGGGCGTGACCGCGTCACCACCCGAGCGCAGGAAGTCCCACAACCGGTCGGGACCGTCGACACCGCCCGGCAACCGGCAGCCGACGCCGACCACCGCGATGCCCTCGGCGACCGGCCGGGTGGGTTCGGGAGCGGCCGCGGTGCCCGGCGCGGCGAGGTGGCGGGCCAGCCGGGCGATCGTCGGGTGTTGGTAGAACACCGTCGCGGGTAGCGGTGCGTCGAGGAACTCGCCCAACACGCCCGCGAGCACGACGGCGTCACGTGACGACAGGCCGATTTCGGCCAGGGGCTGGTCGACGTCCACCTCGCCCTCGGTCAGGTCGGCGAGTTCCGCGACGCGCCGCACCAACCAGGCGCGGAGTTCCGCTTCCGCGGGCGTGCCGAGGCCGGTCATGGGTCACCTTTCATGCGATTTCCACAAGACGCCTCGAAGTAATTGCGAGGCGGAGGATGAAATGTCCGCGATCAGGTTCTCGGCGGCGTGGGAGTGATCGTGGCCTGGGTGAACGTCGGCGAACAATAGGCCGATCGGGTCAATCTCGGGTTGTCGGGGGTAGTTGTTGACAGTTGTTGTACTCGTCGGTAGCTTCCTCGTCCAACGTGCTGGAAATCACTTGCGGGAAAAGTTGTGACGACCGCACAAAAGCTATTTCCGGAGTTGTCATCACGGGGAAGAGAGGGTGCTCATGACGGTCACCGCGACCACCACCGGCACGGTCGTGGACGCCGTGCGGCGCTGGGCACGCGAACGGCCCGGCCACACCGCGTTCACGTTCGTCGACTACGAGGTGGACCCGGACGGCGTGCCGGTGTCGATCACGTGGGCCGAGCTGGACGCGCGGGCTTGCGGCGTGGCCGCCGAGCTGCGTCGGCGGTGCGCTCCGGGTGACCGCGCGCTGCTGTTGCTGCCGCAGGGCTTGGACTACGTCGTGGCGTTCGTCGGCTGCCTGTACGCCGACGTGCTCGCCGTGCCGCTGTTCCCGATCACCGGCGACGGCCACCGCGAACGCCTCGACGGCGTCCTGCGCGACTGCACGCCGAAGGTCGCGCTCACCGCCGCTCCCGCCGCGCTCGACCTGGACGTGGTGGTGGTCGGCAGCGTGCCGCCGTCCGCCGAGCCCCCGGTGCGCCGGCTCGGCGGCCCGGCCTACCTGCAGTACACGTCCGGCTCGACGCGCACCCCGGCCGGTGTCGTGGTGACGGACCGGAACTTCCGGGTCAACGTGCGCCAGGCACTCACCGCCTACGGCCTGGCGGACGCCGAGCCCGCGCCGGTGAGCTGGCTGCCGCTGTTCCACGACATGGGGTTGGTGCTCGGTGTCGGCGTGGCGTTGACGACCGGTGCGGAGGCGGTGCTGATGGACCCGCAGGCGTTCCTCTACCGGCCGTCGCGGTGGTTGCGCGCCATGCACGGGCGGCGTGACGTGATCAGCGCCGGGCCGAACTTCGCCTACGACCTGTGCGTGCGGCGGGTGTCGCCGGTCGAGCGGTCCGGGCTGGACCTGGGCGGCGTCGTGGCGTTGATCAACGGCAGCGAGCCGGTGCGGGCGGCGACCCTGGCCGCGTTCCAGGAGGCGTTCGGACCGTGCGGGCTGAGGCCGGACGCCCAGCGCCCGTCCTACGGCCTGGCCGAGGCGACGGTGCTCGTGACCGCCGCGACCGGGCCGACGACCACCGGGTTCGACCGCGCCGCGCTCGCCGGGGGACGGGCGGTGCCGGCGGTCGACCCGGAGCGGGCGAGCGTGCTGGTCGGCTGCGGCGGCGCGGTCGACCAGCACCTCGCGATCGTCGACCCGGTGACGGGGGAGCCGGTCGGTGAGGGTGACCGGGTCGGCGAGATCTGGGTGTGCGGCGAGAACGTGTCGCCCGGGTACTGGTCCGGCGGCGAGGGGTTCGGCGCCCGG
The DNA here is from genome assembly GCF_003014735.1 of Saccharothrix carnea. GTDB lineage: Bacteria > Actinomycetota > Actinomycetes > Mycobacteriales > Pseudonocardiaceae > Actinosynnema > Actinosynnema carneum. The sequence goes on from NZ_PYAX01000002.1 coordinate 599,923, forward strand.
CTACCCGGTTCGCCGCTCGGGCCGTGGCTGCGGACCGGGGACCTCGGCGTGCTGCACGACGGGCACCTGTACGTGGTCGGCAGGATCAAGGACCTGATCGTCATCGACGGCCGCAACCACTACCCGCAGGACGTGGAGGCCGTCGTGGAGGAGGCCGACGACGTGGTCCGGCGCGGTCATGTCGCCGCGTTCGCCGTGCCGTCCCTCGATGGCGAGGCGATGGTCGTGGTCGCCGAGCGGAGTTCCAAGGTGCCGCGCCAGGCTGTCGACCAGGCCCGTGTCCGAGCACGGGTGCGCGCCGCGGTCGCTCGGCACCACGACGTGCGGGTGCGGGACGTGCTCGTGGTCGAACCGGGCTCGGTGCCCAGGACGTCCAGCGGGAAGCTGTCGCGCGCCGCCTGCCGCGCTCTCTACCTCGGCGGGCAGCTGCCCGCATCGTGATCGGTCTCGGACATCTTCGGGAGAAGTGATGACGCGCGCGCTGCTGTCGGCCCTGTCCGCCGCTGCCCTGATAGTCGTACCGGCGCCCGTCGCGGCCACGCCCGTCCCGGCCGACGACGGGGCACAGGTCGTCGCGGAGAGGTGGCTCGACGCGCGGACCGTCGACCTCACGGTGTCCTCGCCCGCGGTCGGCGGTCACGTCCCGGTCCGCGTGCTCACGCCACCGGGCTGGTCGCCGAACGCCACCCGCACCTGGCCGGTCCTCTACCTCCTCCAAGGCGTCGGCGACGACTACACCTCCTGGACCAGGGAAACCGACGTCGAAGAACTCAGCGCGACCAGCGACGTCCTGGTCGTCATGCCCGACGCCGGACGAGCCGGGTGGTACACCGACTGGTGGAACGGCGGGCGCGGCGGCACGCCCAAGTGGGAGACGTTCCACACCGGTGAACTCCCGCAGCTCATCGAGCGGAACTACCGGGGCGGCACCGTGCGCGCGATCGCCGGACTGTCGGCAGGCGGCACGGGGGCGTTCGGGTACGCGGCCAAGCACCCCGGCATGTTCCGGGCCGCCGCGTCCTACAGCGGGCTGCTGTCGACGCAGTTCGTCGGCGTCCCCCAGTTCGTCTACACGACCGTCCTGCGCGAAGGGCTCGACCCGTACGGCCCGTGGGGACGCGAGTCGCTGGTCCCCGCCGTGTGGGCGGCGCACAACCCGCGGCAACTCGCGGCGAACCTGCGCGGCCTGTCCCTCTACATGTCGTACGGCAACGGGTTCAGAGGTGCGTTGGACACCGACTGGTGGTCCTACGACCCGTTCGAGACGATCGTCGGCACCACCTCGCCGGACTTCGTGCTGCGGATGCGGTCGCTGGGCATCCCGATCACGGTCAACGCCTACGGCGGCGGCACGCACACCTGGAAGTACTGGCAGCGCGAGCTCCGGGCGTCCTGGCCGATGCTGACGGCCGCGCTCTCGTGAGGCGCACCCTGCTGGTGACCTGCTTCGCGGCCTTCGTCACGGCGCTGGACAACAGCGTGCTGATGGTGGCCCTGCCGACCATCGGCCGCGACCTCGGCCTGTCCACGAACGACCTGCAGTGGGCCGTGGTCGCCTACATGCTGGCGTTCGCGAGCCTCATGGTGGCGGCGGGCGCGGTGGGTGACCGGTTCGGGCACCGGCGGGTGCTGCTGGTCGGGCTGCTCGCGTTCGCTGCCGCGTCCCTGGGCTGCGGCACGTCGGAGTCCGGCTGGGAGCTGGCGCTGTGGCGCGCGGCCCAGGGCGCCACCGCGGCGGCGATCGTGCCGACCGGGCTGGCCGTGCTGCGGACCGACCTCGACGAGGCGCGGCGCCGGACGGGCATCGCGGCGTGGACGGGCGCGCTGGCCGTGGCGCTGGCGGTCGGGCCCGCGCTGGGCGGCCTGCTCAGCGAGGCGGCGCACTGGCGGTGGATCTTCCTGGGCAACGTCCCGCTGTGCGTGGCGGCGGCCGTCCTCGCGCACCAGGTCCTGCCACGACCGCGGATCACGCGACCGACGCCGTTGCCGATCCGCTCGACGGCGGTGTTGACGGCGGCCGTCTTCACCGTCACGGCGACCGTGCTGAGCATCGGCGACGAAGGCCTGGTCGCGGCACTGGCCGCGTTGTCGGGCGCGACGTGCCTGCTGTTCGTGTCCGTGGAGCGGTCGGCCGCGCGCCCGTTGTTCCCCAGAGCACTGGCACGGCCGGTGTTCGTCGGCGGCACGGTCGCGCAGGCGTTGTGGGGTGCGGGCGTCAGTGGCGTGCTGTTCGTGCTGCCGCTGCACCTGCACCGCGCCGAGGGCTTCACCCCGCTGGCGACCGGCCTGTTCTTCGTGCCCGCCGCGCTCGCCGTGATCGCGGGCGCACCGCTCGTGCCCGCCCTCGTCGTCCGGCTGGGTCCGTGGCGCACGGCGGCCTATGGGCTCGGCGCCGTGACGGCGGGACTGGTCGCGACGCCGTTCGCCCACCCTCCGGCGCTGCTCGCCTGCCTGGTGGTGATCGGTTTCGGCTCGGCGTTGACCACCCCGCTGACCACGGTCGCGCTGGACGCCACCTCACCGCGGTCCGCCGGGATCGCGTCGGCGACCGTCACCGCGAGCCGTGAGCTGGCGGGTGCGCTCGGCGTCGCGGTGGTCGGCCTGGCGTTCACCGCGGCGGGCCACTCGGCCGCGCTCGTGCTCGCCACCGGCGTCGTGGCGGTGGCACTGGGCATCACCATCGCCCTGCACAAAGCCGTAGGCAGCCGTTCCCACCACGTCCCGTAGTCACAGGTGCGAAGATCGCCACATGGGGACGACCGCGCTGGTGCTGCCGCTCGCCGATCCCGCCGCCGACCTGGAGACGGTCGGCGGCAAGGGCGCCTCGCTGGCCAAGCTCGCCGCCGCGGGCCTGCCCGTTCCGGACGGCTTCCACCTGACCACGCACGCCTACCGCCGGTTCACCGCGGACCTGGACGCCGAGCTGCGGGACGGCGACGAGGACGCGATCGCCGCCGCCTTCGACCGCCGCGACCTGCCCGAGGACATCGCCGACGCCCTCCGCGCGGCCCTGCCGGCGGGCCCGGTGGCGGTGCGGTCGTCGGCGACCGCCGAGGACCTGCCGGACCTGTCGTTCGCCGGCCAGCACGACACCTTCCTCAACGTGTCGGGGGAGGAGGTGCTGACCGCGGTCAAGCGCTGCTGGGCCTCCCTGTGGACAACGCGCGCCGTCGCCTACCGCGCCCGGCACGGCATCACCGACGTGGCGATCGCCGTGGTCGTGCAGGAGATGGTGCCCGCCGACGCGGCCGGGGTGCTGTTCACCGCCAACCCGGTCACGGGTGCGCGGACGGAGACCGTGGTCAACGCCGCGCCCGGCCTCGGCGAGGCCCTGGTCGGCGGCACGGTCACCCCCGACGAGTACGTGGTCACCGTCGACGGCGCGGTACGCCGGTCCGGCGGTTCGCTGCTGTCCGACGCGCGGGTGCGGGAACTGGCCGCGCTCGGCGCGCGCATCCAGGACCTGTACGGCGTGCCGGTGGACGTCGAGTGGGCCGTGGCCGGCGGCCGGATCGCGGTGCTGCAGGCACGGCCGATCACCGCGCTGGCCGAGGTCTGGAACGACACCCTGCGCGGCGACTACCTGTGGACGTGCGCGAACCTGCGTGAAGCCGTGCCGAGCGTGATGACACCCGCGACCTGGTCGTTCGCCCGGGTGCTGGCCCAGCCGCCGATCGGCGGGCACCCGACGTCGGGCAACATCGGCGGCCGGTTCTACCTCAACCTCAGCGCCGCGCTGGCGGTCGGGCAGGCGCTCGGCCTGGCCCGCGGCGGGTTCATGCAGCGGACCGTCGAGCTGTACTTCGGCCGGATCCCGGCGGGCGTGCGCGTGCCACCGCTGCCGATGTCGCGCCTGGCCGTGCTGCGTGCGGCGGTCGGCGCGGCGCTGCCGTTCCTGCGGCAGAACCGGGAGTTCCGGGCGAAGATCGACGTGCTGCTAGCGTCCGCGCCCGCCCGGGCCGACCGGCTGAAGGCCGCCTTCCGCGCCGCTTCGACGCCCGCCGACCTGCTCGCGCTGTGGCGCTCCGACGTGCACGACGTGCTGCACGTGGACGCCGAGGTGTTCGACGCCGGCGCCCGCAACGGCTCGATGTCGTCGGTCAAGCTCCGCCGCCGGCTGGTGAAGCTGGTGGGGGAGGACGACACCACCGCGCTGCTGACCGGCGCGCACGGCGCGGCGGGGGAGTTGGAGAGCCTCGGCCCGGTGCTCGGCCTGGCCCGGCTCCAGCGCGGCGAGATCACCCGTGAGGCGTACGCCCGGCAGTACGGGCACCGGTTCGCCGACGAGTTCGAGGTGTCCGCGCCGCGCCCGGCCGAGGACCCGGAGTGGCCACCCGCGGACGACGTCGGCGTCGACCCCGAGGAGCTGCTGGCCAGGCAGGCCGCCGTGCGCGACGCGGCGTGGGAACGGCTGCGCGCCGCCCACCCCGGCAAGGTCGCGCGCCTGCGCCGCGAGGTGGACAAGCTCGCGGCCCTGGCCCGTGAGCGGGAACGGGCGCGCTCGGAGTTCGCCCGGACGTTCGCCGTGCTGCGGGACTTCCTCGTGCGGGCCGGTGAGGTCACCGGGCACGGCGACGCGCTGTTCTTCCTGCCGATCGAGGAGACCTTGCGCGTTCTCGACGGCGACGAGACCCCGTTGGCGTCGGTACCGGCCCGCCGTGCCGCCTACGACCGCTACCGCGCGCTGCCGCCGTACCCGACGGTGATCCGGGGCCGGTTCGACCCCGAGGCGTGGGCCGCCGACCCGAACCGCCGGCTGGACGTCTTCGACGCCTCCGCCGCACCGCCCGGTGACGACGTGTCCGGCTTCCCCGGTGCGGCGGGCGTGGTGGAGGGAGTGGCACGGGTGATCCACGACGTCGCGGACGGTGCGGCCCTCGAACCGGGCGAGGTCCTGGTGACGACGGTGACGAACATCGGCTGGACCCCGCTGTTCCCGCGCGCCGCCGCCGTGGTGACCGACGTCGGCGCGCCGCTGTCGCACGCCGCGATCGTCGCCCGCGAGCTCGGCATCCCGGCCGTCGTCGGCTGCGGCAACGCCACCACCCGCATCAAGACCGGCGACCGCGTCCGGGTGGACGGCGGGCGTGGCGCGGTGACCGTGCTGACGGCACCGTGACCGCGCCGGCGTAGCCGGTCGATCAAGCCCTTCGTCCGAGTGGCCGTTGCGGCAAGCGGCCTATTCCCTTGCGGTGACGGAATCGTTACAGTCGGTTTCTGGGAACGCTCCCAGAGACGACAACGAAGGGGTTGTTGTGCGAAATCTGCTGGCGGCGGTGGCCGCTGTGGTGTCGATAGCCGGTTTGGTGGTGATCGGCGGGACCAGCACCGCGGGTGCGGCTCCCGTCTGCGCCGTGGACTACAAGCTCAACCAGTGGTCCACCGGGTTCACCGCCAACGTGACCGTGACCAACCAGTCCGCTCCGGTCACTTCGTGGAAGCTCACCTGGACGTTCGCCGGTAACCAGTCGATCAGCTCCGGGTGGAGCGCCGACGTGAAGCAGTCCGGCGCCGTGGTGACGGCGTCCAACATGCCGTGGAACGGGACGCTGGGCACGGGCGCGAGCGCCCAGTTCGGCTTCCAGGCCACCTACAGCGGCACGAACGCGCCGCCGACCGACTTCGCGTTCAACGGCGTCTCGTGCAGTGGTGACCAGACCACGACCACTACGACGACCACCACCACCACCACCACGACGACGACCACGACCGATCAGCCGCCGGTCGGCTGCGGCACGGCGGCGCTGTGCGACGACTTCGAGCAGCAGACCGGGACCACCCCGGCCGGCCGCTGGACCGTCGGCGCGGCGAACTGCACCGGTCAGGGCTCGGTCAGCATCGACAACTCGGTCGCGCACAGCGGCTCGAAGTCGGTGCGGGTCAACGGCGCGTCCGGCTACTGCAACCACATCTTCTTCGGCACGCGGGTCGACGGGTCCTCCGGCGCCGTGCACGGCCGGTTCTACGTCCGCCACACCACGGCCCTGCCGATGGCGCACGTGACGTTCATGGCCATGAAGGACGCGGGCGACGCCGGCAAGGACCTGCGCATGGGCGGCCAGAACTCGGCGCTGCAGTGGAACCGCGAGTCCGACGACGCCACCCTGCCCGAGCAGAGCCCGGCGGGTGTCGCGCAGAGCAAGCCGCTGCCCACCGGCCGGTGGAACTGCGTGCAGTTCACCGTCGACCCGGCCGGCCGGATCTCGACCTCGCTGAACGGCGAGGTGGTCAACGGCCTGGTGGTCGACGGCGTGTCCACGCCGGACATCGACAGCCAGTGGCTGCGCAAGACCGGTTGGCGGCCCGCCGTCACCGACCTGCGGCTGGGCTGGGAGAGCTACGGCGACGGCGCGAACACCCTCTGGTACGACGACGTCGCGGTGGGTTCCTCGCCGATCGCGTGCTGACGTGTTGAGGTGAGGCGGTGGGGAGGCCCTGGGTTGCGGGGCCTCCCCACCGGTCGGCTCAGGCCGCGTTCACCGAGACGTCGTCGAGCACGAACGAGGTCTGGTAGGACCAGTCCTCCGTGCCGGTGAAGCTCAGCGTGACGCTCTGGCCCGCGTACGCGCCCAGGCTGAAGGTGCGCACCGCGTAGCCGGACGGGTTGAGGTTGGTGTAGGTCGCCAGGGTGGTCGAACCCGCCTTGACGGTGAAGGTGTCGAACACCTCCGGCTCGTACTCGGCCGTGCTGATCTTCAGCCACAGCGACAGGGTGGTGTTCGCGCAGCCCGCCGGGACGGTGACGGTCTGGGTCAGCGTCTCGGTGTTGGAGTAGCCGTAACCGCTGATCCACGAGGAGCGGGTGCCGGTGCGCGGCGCGCCCTCACCGGTCCACGCGGCGATGGTGTGGGTGGCGTTGGACCAGCCGGTGGTGCCGCTCTCGAAGCCGCCGTTGACGACCTTCTCGCCGGGCGCGGCGCAGGAGCCGCCGGGCGGGTTGATCGTCCAGGTGAACGTGGTGCTCCCGGCCTTGCCCACGCTGTCGGTCGCGGTGGCGGTCACGCTGTAGGTGCCCGCGGTGGTGGGCGTGCCGGAGATCAGGCCGGTGGACGCCGCGATCGCCAGGCCGGGCGGCAGGCCGGTGGCCGACCACGTGTACGGCGGCGTGCCGCCCGCGGCCTTGAGCTGCAGGCTCGTGGCGGTGCCGACGCTGCCGGTCTGGTTGCCCGGCGGGGTGACCGATGGGCTGCCGGGGCCGCCCGGGTCGCCGGTGTTGACGAACAGCAGCCGGTTCGGCGAGCCGGTGCCCGGACCGGTGATCTTGTTCGGGGTGGAGTTGGCGACCATCGCGTCGGCGACCTGCGCGGGCGTCAACGACGGCGTGGCGCCGAGCAGGACCGCCGCACCGCCGGCGACGTGCGGCGCCGCCATGGACGTGCCGCTGATGGTGTTGGTGGCGGTGTCGTTGGTCATCCACGCCGAGGTGATGTTCTGGCCCGGCGCGAAGATGTCCGTGCACGTGCCGAAGTTGGAGAACGAGGCGCGGGCGTCGGTGTTGGTCGACGCGTTGACCGTGATCGCCTCGGCGACCCGGGCGGGGGTGAAGTTGCACGCGTTGGCGTTGGAGTTGCCCGACGCGATCGCGTAGGTCACGCCATCGGCGATCGAGTTGCGGACCGCGGTCTCGCCGGTCGGGTCGCTGCCCTGGCCCCCGAGGCTCATGTTCGCCACGGCCGGGCCGGAGGTGTGGTGGCCGGTGACCCAGTCGATGCCCGCGGCGACACCGGCGAACGAGCCGGAGCCGGCGCAGTTGAGGACCTTGACCGCGATCAGCCGGACGCCCTTGGCCACGCCGTGGGCCGTGCCACCGACCGTGCCGGCGACGTGCGTGCCGTGGCCGTTGCAGTCGGTGTTGTTGGTGTCGACGGTGTTGGTGCCCCAGGTGGCCCGGCCGCCGAAGTCGGAGTGCGTGGTCCGGATGCCGGTGTCGATGATGTAGGCGGTGACGCCGGTGCCGTCGTTGGGGTAGGTGTAGGACGAGTCCAGCGGCAGGTCGCGCTGGTCGATCCGGTCCAGGCCCCACGACGGCGGGTTCGGCTGGGTCGCGGTCGCCCTGACCTCGCCGTTCTGCTGGACGTAGGCCACGCCGGGCTCGGCGGCCAGGCGGCGCGCGGCCCGTTCGGACAGCGTGCCCGCGAAGCCCTTGAAGGCGTGGCGGTAGGTGAAGTCGACCTTGGCGTCGTACTTGGCGCTGAGGTCGGCGGTGAGCACGTCGACGCTCTGGGTGGACAGCTCGTTGTAGACGACGATGTAGCTGTCCTTGATGGCGGTCGGGTTGGTCGTGCCGAGGATGTCGGCCTCGGCCGCGGCGGGTGTGGTCCCGGCGGCCAGTGCGGTGGCGGTGATGGCCGCCGTGGCTAACGCGAGCAGGGCTCGTCTGGATCCGCGAACGTCTCCCATTGCAGGGTTCTCCCTCGTGCAGGGGTTCCGGCAGACCCAGTGGTGACGCGGGCCGGCCGGGGAGCGGAGGTTCTGCGATCACGTTCGCGCGGACGTGATCGGCAACGTTAGAGGACCGCCTGTGGTCGGACAATCGGCCGGCAGTGGGAACGACCTGCGGTGTTCCGAACGGCCGGTCCCACCGGGGCGTACCGGCGCAAGATCACTCGATCGAATTAATAACTTCAGTGTGGACTGAAAGAGGTCTTCTCCCAGTGCCACACCTGGCACCGGGAGAAGACTTCAGCAGAAAACCGCCGAGGACGGTCAGCCGCCGACGTAGGCGCGGAGGTGTTGGGCGGTCAGGGTGGAGGCGTTCGCGACCAGGTCGGCGGGCGTGCCGGTGAAGACGATCCGGCCGCCGTCGTGCCCGGCGCCGGGGCCGAGGTCGATGATCCAGTCGGCGTGCGCCATGACGGCCTGGTGGTGCTCGATCACGATGACGGTGTTGCCGTCGTCCACGAGGCGGTCGAGCAGGCCGAGCAGCTGGTCCACGTCGGCGAGGTGCAGGCCGGTGGTGGGTTCGTCGAGGATGTAGGTGGACGCCTTCTCGGCCATGTGGATGGCGAGCTTGAGCCGCTGCCGCTCGCCGCCGGACAGGGTGGTGAGGGGTTGGCCGAGGGAGAGGTAGCCGAGGCCGACGTCGACCAGGCGGTCCAGGATGGCCTTGGCCTGCTTCTCGGTGAAGAAGTCGCGGGCCTCGGTGACGGACATGCCGAGGACCTCGCTGATGTCGCGCCCGCGCAGGGTGTGGGTGAGGACTTCGGCGGTGAACCTCTTGCCCGCGCACTCCTCGCAGACCGAGGCGACGCCGGCCATCATCGCGAGGTCGGTGTAGACGAGGCCGATGCCCTTGCACTTGGGGCAGGCGCCTTCGGAGTTGGCGCTGAACAGGGCGGGCTTGACGCCGTTGGCCTTGGCGAAGGCGGTGCGGATCGGGTCGAGCAGGCCGGTGTAGGTGGCGGGGTTGGAGCGTCGTGAGCCGCGGATGGGCGACTGGTCGACGGTGACGACGTCGTCGCGGCGGGCGAGGGAGCCGTGGATGAGGGAGCTCTTGCCGGAGCCCGCGACGCCGGTGACGACGGTGAGGACGCCGAGGGGGATGTCGACGTCGACGTCCTTGAGGTTGTGCAGGGTGGCGCCGGTGATCGGCAACCGGCCGGTGGGCGTGCGCACCCGGTCGCGGAGCCGGGCGCGGTGGTCGAGGTGGCGTCCGGTGAGGGTGTCGGAGGCGCGCAGTTCCTCGACGGTGCCGCTGAAGGTGATGTGGCCGCCGTTGGTGCCCGCGCCGGGTCCGAGGTCGATCACGTGGTCGGCGATGGCGATGGTCTCGGGTTTGTGCTCGACCACCAGGACGGTGTTGCCCTTGTCGCGCAGGCGCAGGAGCAGGTCGTTCATCCGCTGGATGTCGTGGGGGTGCAGGCCGATGGTGGGTTCGTCGAAGACGTAGGTGACGTCGGTGAGGGCGGAGCCGACGTGGCGGACCATCTTGACGCGTTGGGCCTCGCCGCCGGAGAGGGTGGCGGCGGGTCGGTCGAGGCTGAGGTAGCCGAGGCCGATCTCGACCAGGTTGTCGAGGAGTTCCTTGAGCGTGGTGAGCATGGGGCGGACCGAGGGGTCGTCGATCTTGGCGACCCAGTCGGCCAGGTCGCTGATCTGCATGGTGGAGCAGTCGGCGATGGTGTGGCCGTCGATCTTGGCCGAGAGGGCGGCGGCGTTGAGGCGGGCGCCGTGGCACTCGGGGCACTCGGTGAAGGTGACGGCGCGGTCCACGAACGCCCGGATGTGGGGCTGCATGGATTCGCGGTCCTTGCCGAGGTAGAGGCGCTGGACTTTCACCACGAGGCCTTCGTAGGTGACGTTGGTCTTGCCCACTTTGACCTTGGTGGTGTCGCGGTGGAGGAAGGCGTCCCATTCTTCCTCGGTGAAGTCCTGGAGTTTCTTGTCGGGGTCGTAGAAGCCGGACTGGACGTAGGTCTGGACGTACCAGTTGTCGACGGTGAAGCCGGGGATGGTGATGGCGCCCTCGGTGAGGGACTTGGTGCGGTCGACGAGTTGGTCGACGTCGACGGTGGAGACGCGGCCGAGGCCCTCGCACTTGAGGCACATGCCTTCGGGGAGGTTGAAGCTGAACGCGCCGGAGGTGCCGACGTGGGGTTGGCCGAGGCGGCTGAAGAGGATGCGGAGCATGGTGTGCGCGTCGGTGGCGGTGCCGACGGTGGAGCGGGAGTTGGCGCCCATGCGCTCCTGGTCGACGATGATCGCTGCGCTGAGGTTGCGCAGGGCGTCGACGTCGGGGCGGCCGAGGCTGGGCATGAAGGACTGGATGAACGCGGTGTAGGTCTCGTTGATGAGCCGTTGGGACTCGGCGGCGATGGTGCCGAAGACGAGGGACGATTTGCCGGAGCCGGAGACGCCGGTGAAGGCGGTGAGCCGTCGTTTGGGGATGTCGACGGAGACGTCGGCGAGGTTGTTCTCCCTCGCGCCCCGTACCTGGATGACGTCGTGGCTGTCTGCTGGTGCGGCCATCGCCGGCTTTCCCCCTGGTTTGTTTATGCCGTAAGGTGCTCGCGGAACGGTACTTTACGGTGTAAGGGGTGGGCAAGTGGCGGTGTACGCCGGGCAGGGTGACGCGCGTCGTTCGATGCGGCTGCTGTGGCGTGCACCGGGTGGTGCCGCGGGGCCGGGGCTGTCGGTGGACGTGATCGTGGACGCGGCGGTCGAGGTGGCGGACCGGGACGGCATGGCGGCGTTGTCGATGCGCGCGGTGGGCGAGCGGCTGGGGCGTTCGGCGATGGCGTTGTACACGTACGTGCCGAGCAAGGCGGAGCTCTTGGACCTGATGTACGACCGGGTGCTGGGTGAGTTGCCCTCGGAGTACCCGGTGGACGACGGGTGGCGGGTGGCGTTGCGGGCGTGGGCGATGGACGCGCGGGAGTTCTTCCTGGCGCACCCGTGGGTGTTGCAGGTGTCGCAGGCGCGGCCGGTGTTGGGGCCGAACGAGTTCGCGATGCTGGAGGTGTTGTTGCGGATCCTGCGGCAGACGGGGCTGGGGTCGTCGGTGCTGCGGGGTGTGGTGGGTGCGGTGGTGCAGTTCGTGCGCGGTGCGGCGGGGATGATCGCGGAGACGCGGCGGGCGGCGCGGGAGACGGGGATGACGGACGAGGAGTGGTGGTTCTCGCGGTCGGAGGTGTTCGAGGAGGTGGCGCCGGATTTCGCGGAGCGGTTCCCGTTGTCGGCGGCGCTGGGGGAGGAGGAGCCGCCGCCGGTGGAGGGGGACGAGTCCGTGCCGTACCTGGAGCGGGACGCGGTGCTGAACTTCGTGACGGGGTTGGACGTGTTGTTGGACGGGGTGGAGGCGGCGGTGGCGCGTGCGCGTGTCGCTGGGGGCTGAGGTCGGGTGGTGGTGGGATACGGTGTGCGCGTTGGCGCGGACGAGGGAGGTGGGACCCATTTCTGCTGGTGTGCATCGGGTCGCCCCCGGCCGCGTCGTGGCGGTGTGAGGGGCGCCCGCGGGTTTCTCGCGAGAGGCGTTCGTGGTGTTGGTGGTCGATGTCGTCGCGCGGTTGCGTGCGGCTGGGTGTGTGTTCGCGGAGGACGAGGCGCGGTTGTTGGTGGCCGCCGCGCGTGGTCCGGCCGAGCTGGCGTCGTTGACGGCGCGGCGGGTGGCCGGGGTGCCGTTGGAGCACGTGGTGGGGTGGGCGGAGTTCTGCGGGTTGCGGGTGGTGGTGGAGCCGGGTGTGTTCGTGCCGCGTCGGCGTACCGAGTTCCTGGTGGCGGTGGCGGCGGGTGGGGCGCGGCCGGGTGCGGTGGTGGTGGACCTGTGCTGTGGTTCGGGGGCCGTGGGTGCGGCGGTCGCCGATCGGGTGCCGGGGGTGGAGCTGCACGCCGTGGACGTGGACCCGGTGGCGGTGGCTTGCGCGCGTCGCAACGTGGGTGCGGGCCGGGTGTACGTGGGTGATCTCTACGATCCGCTGCCGGTGTCGTTGGCGGGGCGGGTGGACGTCCTGGTGGCGAACGCGCCGTACGTGCCGACCGGGGCGATCGGCTTGATGCCGCCGGAGGCGCGCGACCACGAGCCGCGGGTGGCGCTGGACGGCGGGGTGGACGGTCTGGACGTGCAGCGGAGGGTGATCGCGAGCGCGGCGCGGTGGTTGGCGCCGGGTGGGCGGTTGTTGGTGGAGACGGGGGCGCGGCAGGCGTCGGGGACGGTGGCGGCGTTCGCCCGGGGCGGGTTGCGCGCGGAGGTCGTGTCGGACGAGGAGCTGTCGGCGACCGTGGTGGTCGGTTCGTTCCCCTGACCTTCGGCACGCCCGCCCGCACGATCGCCGCGCCCGGCAAGCCCGAGACCCGGGACCGGTCAGCTCGCGATCACGCCGTCGTCGCGGCCCGGGGCGGTTCGACGGGCACCGCGATCCGGGCGTGGACGTGGGTGCCGTCGACGTCGAGCACCGCGCCGGCCTTGCGCAGGAGGGCCAAGGCGGCGGTGTTGTCGGTGGTGGTGTCGGCGAAGACCGCGCTGACGCCGCGTCGGGGTGCCTCGTCGACGACGCGGCGCAGCGCGGCGAGGCCGACGCCGTGGCCGCGGGCGCAGCGGGCGACCCAGATGCCGGTCTCGCCCTTGGCGGTGAGCCGGATCATGCCGACGGTGCGGTCGCCGTCCACGATCTCGTAGGCGTCGTCCTGGAAGCCGCGGTAGAACTCGCGGAAGTCGTCCGGTCGGTCCAGGGTCCAGCCCGGTGGCATGACGTCGGCGGGGTCGGTGTCCGCGACCGCCAGGCCGAGCAGCCGTTCCACTCCCGCGTCGTCCAACCTCCGCAATCCGATCATGTCGTCAGCTCCTTCTCCAACGGTGTCCGGAAGCGGGGGATCACGCGCACCCCGCCGAGCCAGGACGCCAACCGGTCCGCCTCCCGGGCGATAGCCGCTTCCGCGTCCGCGCCGACGTCGTCGAGGAGTTCCCACACGAGTCCGCCATCGGCGCGCTGGGCCCACCCGCCGACGACCGAGCCGTTCCACCAGACGGTCGGGCCGACGTTGCCGGCGGTGTCGAACAGGCGCGGCCGGTGTCGGGCGGGCAGGTACCAGTCGCGAGCCTGCCATCCCATCGGTGTCGAATCCAGTGCCGGCAGCAGCGCGGCCCACGGCGGGGGCTGGTCGACGGGGTCGAGGTCGTCGGGCAGGGCGTAGCCGGTGCCGGTGGAGAGCTCGACCGGGACGGCGCCGGCGGCGGTGAGGGCGGCGCGGGTGTGGCCGAGGTTCCAGCCGGTCCACCACTTGAGGTCGGCCTCGGTGCCGGGGCCGTAGGAGGCGAGCCAGCGGCGGGCGAGGTCGGCGCGGCCGAGGGCGGGGTCGAGCTCGGGCCACGGCGTGGCGGGCGCCCAGCGGAACTGGGTGCTCAGCCAGGTGCCGAGGGGTCGGCCGCGGCGCAGCCTGCCGTCCGCGGCCAGCACGCGGATGATCCGGCTGGACACGTTCTGGCGGGTCTCGTAGGGCTTGCCGGGTGCGACGACGACCTGTTCGAGCAGGTCGGGGACGTCGCGGGTGAGCTCGACTGCGGTGGCCTCGCCGCGCAGGCGCAGCGCTTCGAGGGTGGCGTCCTCGACCCGGGCGAGGCGCTCGGCGTCCCAGCCGACGCCGTCCGCGAGGTAGGTGAGCAGCTTCTGCCGTTCCTTGGCGGCGATGGCGGCGCCCGCGGCGGCCCGCACCACGGGTGCGGTCCCGGCGGTGACGGCGAACATCGTGCGGCGCATGCACAGCGACCGGACCAGCGTCCGCCGGTCGTAGAACGCGGCTTCCACCTCGGCCACCGAGGGGTGTTCCAGGCGGGCGCACGCGGAGAGGAACACCGTGGCCGGGTCGGTGGCGTGCAGGCCGACGAGCGCCTCGACCACCTCCTCCACCGCGGTGACACGGGCGGACAGCAGGTGCCGGACGCCGAGGCGGGCCCGCCGCTGGGCGTCGTCGATCTTGGCGAGCGTCACCGGTCCATCCTCGGCGATCTACCCTGATCGGCGAAACCGGGATCCACGCAACCCGGAGACCGCTGGACGAGGACGCGATGTCGGCAACACGGCTGCTGGTGCTCGGGGTGGTGCGCGGCTACGGGCGCGCCCACGGCTACCTGATCGGCAACGACCTGATGTCGTGGGGTGCGGGGGAGTGGGCCAACGTCAAGTGGGGCTCGATCTACCACGCGTTGAAGCAGCTGACCAAGGACGGCTGCCTGGTCGACCACAGCGTGCCGCCCGGTCGCACGGACTACGAGATCACCCCCGCGGGGGAGGCCGAGTACCGCACGTTGCTCAGGGACGCGCTGCGGCGGCCGGAGACCCGGCCGGACCTGCTCGCGGCCGGGTTGGCGCTGCTGCCGTCGTTGACGCGGGAGGAGGCGGTCGGCCTGCTCACCGAGCGGCTGGCGGCGTTGGAGACCCGCCGTGACGCGGCGCGCGAGCAGGTGGGGCAATGGCGGGAGCCGCCGCACGTGAAGGAGCTGTTCGGGCTGTGGGAGCACACCGCGGCCACCGGGGCGGAGTGGACGCGGGGCCTGGTCGAGCGCCTGGAGTCGGGCGCCTACCCGATGGCCGGCGAACCGGGATCGCCGGGCGCACCGGGCAGCTGGGTTATACTCAAACTTGAGTAGCGCGAGGGGGAGTGCTGAACACAGGGTTGGAGCGGTACGCGGCCGTCTTCGAGGTCGCCGACCCGCCACGCACGTCCACGATCGCCTTCTACCCCGCCCAGGACCCCCGTCCCGCCGGTTCGGTGCTGTCGCCGCAGCCGTCCGCGGACCCGGATGAGGTCGACGAGGTCGACGCACCCGGCCCGGACCGGCTCACCATCGCCACCGCGGACGGCACCCGGCAGACCGTGCCCGCCCTGCGGCTGCCGGTGGCCGAGGCCGTCCCGCTGCTCAGCCGTGCCCGCCGCACCGCGCACGCCCACCCCGCCACCGCGTTCTGGGGCGCGGCCGTGGTGGTGGCGTTGCAGCTCGTCGCCCGGGGCCGGGTGCGGCCCGCGGTCACCGATGGCGACTTCGACGCGTGGCTGCTCGGCCCGCTCGACGCGGGCGACCACGCCCGCGTGCGCGACCTGGCCGACGCGATGCCCGCGCACGCCCGCGCCGTGCCGCTGCCCGGCCGCGACCCGCTCGAACTGCCCGACGCCGAACCGCTGCTGCGCGCCTTCCTCGACGCCGTCGCCGACACCATGCCGCGTGGCGCGGCGGCCGTGCACGCGGCCGGCGCGCCGGCGTTCGCCGCGGTGGCGCCCCAGCAGGTGCCGCACCTGCGCGACTGGGCCGACCAGGGCGTGCGCGTCTCCCTGCGGATCGAGGGCTTCGGCCCGTTCCGCGGTGTCGTGCAGGTGCACAGCCTCGCCGACCCGGCCCGCGTGGTCGACGCCGCCGAGCTGTGGGCGTCGGCCAACCAGCGGTCCCGCGCCGACGCCATGGTCGCCCTGCGCCGTGCCGCCCGAGCCTGGGCGCCGCTGGAACGGCTGCTCGACCAGGCCGTGCCCGACGAGGTCGCCCTGCTCGACTCCGACGTCGAGCACCTGCTCACGACCGGCGCGGTCCGGCTGGCCGGCGCGGGCGTGGACGTGCACTGGCCCAAGGACCTGGTGCGGGACCTGTCGGCCAAGGTCGTCATCGGCGAACGGCCGAGCGCTGTGCCCGCTTCCTCGGGCCACGCGTTCTTCGGCCCCGACCAGCTCACCTCCGTGGACTGGCAGCTCGCCCTGGGCGACGACCCGCTCACCCCCGACGAACTGGACCGGCTCGCCGAGGCCACCCGGCCGGTCGTGCGGCTGCGCGACCGCTGGACCCTGGTCGACCCCGAGCTGGCCCGCCGCGCCCGCGAGCGCGCCCTCAAACCCGTCACCGCGATCGACGCGCTCGGCGCGGCGCTGACCGGCAGCACCCGGGTCGACGGCGTCGAGGTGGAGGTCGCCGCCACCGGCTGGCTGGACGAGCTGAAGTCGCGCCTCGCCGACCTGGACACCGACCCGATCGCCCAGCCGTCCGCGCTGCGGGCGACCCTGCGCGACTACCAGCTGCACGGCCTGCGCTGGTTGGACCGCATGACCTCGCTCGGCCTGGGCGCGTGCCTGGCCGACGACATGGGCCTGGGCAAGACCGTCACCCTCATCGCGCTGCACCTGCACCGCGACCGGCGCGACCCCGGACCCACGCTGGTGGTCTGCCCCGCGTCGCTGATGGGCAACTGGCAGCGCGAGATCGAGCGCTTCGCGCCCGGCGTGCCCGTGCGGCGCTTCCACGGTCCCCGCCGGGAGGTCGCGCACGAGGGTTTCGTGCTCACCACCTACGGCACCATGCGCCTGGACGCCGACCGGCTCGCCGACGTCGACTGGGGCATGGTCGTCGCCGACGAGGCCCAGCACGTGAAGAACCCCGCCTCCGACACCGCCAAGGCGCTGCGCCGCATCCCCGCCCGCGCCCGCATCGCCCTCACCGGCACGCCGGTGGAGAACGCCCTGTCGGAGCTGTGGGCGATCCTGGACTGGACGACCCCCGGCCTGCTCGGCACGATGGCGCAGTTCAAGGCCCGCTGGGCGGGTCCCATCGAAGGCGACCACGACCACGAGGCCGCGCAGCGGTTCGCCCGGCTCGTGCGGCCGTTCCTGCTGCGCCGCCGCAAGACCGACCCCGGCATCGCGCCCGAACTGCCGCCGAAGACCGAGACCGACCAGCCCGTCGCGCTGACCCGTGAACAGGCCGCGCTCTACGAGGCGGTCGTGCGGGAGCTCATGGCCGAGGTCCGCGAAGCCGACGGCATCGCCCGCCGCGGCAAGATCGTCAAGCTGCTCACCGGCCTCAAGCAGGTCTGCAACCACCCCGCCCAGTACCTCAAGGAGACCTCGCCGAAGCTCGCCGGTCGGTCGGGCAAGCTCGAACTGCTCGACGAACTGCTCGACACGATCCTCGCCGAGGACGGCGCGGTGCTGGTGTTCACCCAGTACGTCGCCATGGCCCGGCTCATCGAACGCCACCTCGCCGGCCGCGGCATCGCGACCCAGCTGCTGCACGGCGGCACGCCCGTCCCCGCCCGCGAGGACATGGTGCGCCGCTTCCAGGACGGCGGGTGCCCGGTGTTCCTGCTGTCCCTCAAAGCCGCCGGCACCGGCCTCAACCTCACCCGCGCCGACCACGTCGTGCACTACGACCGGTGGTGGAACCCCGCCGTGGAGGACCAGGCCACCGACCGCGCCCACCGCATCGGCCAGACCCGGCCCGTGCAGGTGCACCGGCTCATCGCCGAGGGCACCATCGAGGACCGCATCGCCGCGATGCTGCGCGCCAAGCGCGACCTCGCCGACGCCGTCCTGGCCCGCGGTGACGCCGCGTTGACCGAACTGTCCGACGACGAACTGGGCAACCTGGTCGAACTCAGGAGCGGCACGTGAGCGACCGCGTCAAGGGCTTCCCCGCGTTCGGCAAGGGCGTGCGCCGCGCCCGTTCCTGGTGGGGCAGGGCGTGGCTGCAGGCCCTGGAGGACACCTCGCTGGACCAGGCGCCGCTGCGGCAGGGCCGCAAGTACGCCCACGCCGGGCTCGTCGGCACCATCACCGTCAGCCCCGGCCGCCTCGACGCCACCGTCTACGACACCGAGGACACCTACCGGACCACCGTCCACGTCACCGAGCTGACCGACGGCGAGTGGAACCGGTTCCTCGGCCAGATCGCCGTGAAGGCGGGCCACCTCGCCGCACTGCTCGACCGCGAGATGCCCCGTGAACTCGCCGACGCCGCCGCGGACGCGGGCGTGCCGCTCCTGCCCGGCATCGGCGACCTCGACCCCGAGTGCACCTGCCCCGGCTGGGAACTGCCCTGCCGCCACGCCGCCGCGCTGTGCCACCAGGCGTCGTGGCTGCTCGACGCCGACCCGTGGGTCCTGCTGCTCCTGCGCGGACGCGACCAGGACGAAGTCGTCGCCGGTTCCCGACCCACCGCCGGCGTCCTGGCCACCGCCGCCTACGCCGAACCGGTCCGGGACCTGCCCGGCGACCCGCCGCCCGGCGACCTCGGCCCGCTGCCGGAGTTCGAACCGGCGCCGGGCCTGGACGTCGACGTGCTGCGCCTGCTGGTCGCCGACGCCGCCGCCAAAGCCCGCGACGTGCTCGCCACCGGCCACTGGCCCGCGCCCGACGACCGCCGCGACCACATCCGGCTGGCCGCCACCGTGCCCGCCCTGCGCGACCGGCTCGACGCCGACCCCCGCGCCGTCCGGGCCTGGCGCCAAGGCGGCCTCGCCGCCCTGGACGTCCTCGAACAACCCTGGACCCCGGGCAGGACCGACACCGCCCGCGCCCGTGCCGCCTGGGACAGCGGCGAACTCCCCGAACCGACCGTGTGGCGCAACCGCTGGACCGTCCACGACCGACAACTCCGCTACGGCCGCGACGGCCGCTGGTACCCCTACCGCGACACGGACGGCACCTGGTGGCCGACCGGCATCCCGCACCGCGACCCGACCGCCGCCCTCACCGACACCGATCCCGACTGACCCTCACCGGACCGGCGCCGTCCCGCCGGTCCGGGCGGCGGCCTCGATCGTCGCGAGCAGGCGGTGCAGCCGGGCGGCGGTGTGGAAGTCGGGGTGCGGCGGGCGTCCCTCCGCGATCGCCCGCGCGACTTCCAGGTACAGCTCCGCGATGCCCGCGACCGGCCCGGCGGCCGGACCGAACGGCGTCCGCCGGTAGCCGGCGGGCACCGTCACCGGCTCGCCGTCGACGCGGATCTCCCAGTCGGTCCAGTGCGGGTAGTGGTCCGGCCGCGTCGGCACGGCGGTCAGCGTGCCTCGGGAGCCGACCACCTCGAAGAGGAACCCGTCCGGGCTCCCGCTGCCCCCGCGGACGGTCACCGACGCCGTCGCACCGTCCCGCAGCACACCTCGGACCAGCACGTCGTCGGGTGTGCGGTTGGGGACGGTCCGGTCGGTGCCGGCGACGGTGATCCGGTCGTGCCGCCGGGGCAGCCGCGCGGACACCTCCGCGAATTCGCCCACCACCGCTTCGAACGTCGCCAGGAAGTGCCCGGCCATGATCGTCAGGATCGACGAGCCACCGGCGGGATCGGTGGCCCACTCCAGCTCCGCCGGGACGCTGCCACCCCCGAACGGCGCGCCCGAGGCGGACAGGGCGGCCGACACCACCCGGCCGATCCGGCCACCGGCGAGCAGGTCGGCGACGAACCTGGCGTCGGGGGACCAGTACCCCTGCAGGCACACGGCGTGCGTCACGCCGGCGCCGGTCGCCAACCGCGCCAGCTCGTCGGCCTCGCCGGGTCCCACGGTCAGCGGCCACTCCGACAGCACGTGCTTGCCCGCCCGCACCGCGGCCCTGATCAGCTCCGCGTGACCGGGCGCCTTCACCGACACCACGACCAGGCCCACGTCGGGATGCGACACGAGTTCCGCCGCGTCGGTGAACGCCAGCGGCACGCCGTGAGCCTCCGCCACCCGCGCGACGCTGGCCCGCCTCGTGGTCGCCACCGCAGCCACCTCGAACTCGGCCAGCCCCGCGAGGGCCGGCAGGTGCGACCCGGCCGCCCACCCGCTCGCCCCGACCACTCCGACCTTGATCACACGCACCCCCATTTGTGTACCGATAGGTATGAAACTAGGGGAGGTCGGTCCGGAACTCAACCCGGTACTGTATCGACAGGTAAAGAACGGGGGAGGGGCATGGCAGGCGGGCGCCCGAGGGCCTTCGACGCCGACGCCGCGCTCGACCGCGCCCTGGAGGTGTTCTGGCGGCAGGGCTACGAGGGCACGTCGCTGACCGACCTGACCACCGCGCTCGGGATCAACCGGCCCAGCCTGTACGCGGCCTTCGGCAACAAGGAGGAGCTGTTCCTCAAGGCGCTGGAGCGCTACAACTCCGGCCCGGGTGCCTACGCCGCCGAGGCCCTGGCGGCGCCCACGGTGCGGGAGGTCGTCCAGCGCTTGGTCCTCGGCGCCGTCGAGCTGACCACCGGACCGCACACGCCGCCGGGGTGCCTCACCGTGCACGGCGTCCACGCCTGCGACCCGGATTCGGCGGCCGTGCGCCACGCGGCCATCGCCTGCCGGATGGCCGGCGAGGCGGCCCTGCGCCGCAGGTTCGAGCAGGCGGCGGACCTGCCCGCGGACTGCGACGCCACCACCCTCGCCCGCCTGGTCCACACTGTCACCGACGGCATCGCGGTGCAGGCGGCGAGCGGTCGCACCCGTGACGAGCTGCACCGGGTGGCCGAACTGGCACTCCGCACCCTGGTCCCCGAGACCGGCTCCGAGCGGCCGTGAAGCGGTCGCCCGGCGTTCCTCCGCCCGACCAGGGCGTGGCGGAAGTGCAGGTCGAGCCCGCTTCACCACACCTGTGGTACCACAGGTGTGGTGGTAGGCCGGACGGGATCTCCGCCACCGCCCGAAGCGGTGGCGGGAGGGCCGGGTCCGAGCGTTCTAGGTGATCACGCCCGGCACCACGGCGGCCGTCCGCTTGCGCCGCAGCCACACCTTGCGGGAACCGTCGCCGAACAACAACGTCCGCGACAGCTCCCACCCGGCGAACTCCGCGTGGATCGTCAGCTGCGTCGTCGCCGTGCGACGGGAGACACCGGCCGGCAACCGCAGCGGCCGGTACTCCCAGTCCCCGTCGACCACCCCTTCGCCCGTCATCCGATCACCTGCATCCCTGCGCCGTTCCCGGACGCGACGAACACGCGCCCGCTGCCTGGATCAACCGCCACCGAGTCCGGCTGCCGGACCGTGGCGTACCGGTGCCGCTCCACCGGCTCCGCACCGGACACGTCGAACGCCACGACCTCGTTGCGCCCGGTGAGCGTGATCCACACCAGGTCGCGCGCCTCGTCGTAGGCCATCCCGTACGGCTCGCCCGGCACGGGGTAGCGCAGCCGCATGATCAACGGGCCGGTGGAGAACGCCATCAGCTCACCGCCGCGCGTGTCCACCACCAGCACCCGGCCGAACCGGTCGGCCACCGCGTTCGTCGCACCCTCGCCCGCGCGCAGCCCGGCACCGGGGCCGTCCGCCGCCGGGTCCAGGTCGAACACCGCGCTGCGCGGCCGGTCCAGCACCACCGCCGCGCCGCCGACCGCGACCAGCCGGTCCGGGCTGGAGATACCGCGCACCACGTGCCCGTCCACCGACACCTGCCGCAGGTCGCGCTGCGCCACCAACGTCCGCTCGCCCACCCGGACCACGTCCGCCGGGGCACCGTCCACCGCGCGCTGCGACGTCGTGCCGTCCGGCCGGATCGTCACCACGGCACCGGCGGGGACCACGGCCTCCACCGCGTCACCGACCGTGACCAGCTGTTCGGCCGGACCGGGGAGCGGCACGATTACGGGTTCACCCAGCGTGTCGGCGGGGTAGAGGGCCACCGACGGCGGATCGGCCAGCGCCACCGCCACCCGCCCGCCCGCGACCGCGACCGCCGTGGCCCGTCCCAGCGGCACCACCCGGCCGTGCGGCGCGGTGCCCTGCTCCGGTGACGCGGCGGGCCGCGCGGGCTCCAACGTCGCCGCGAGCTGCAGCGGATCGGCCGGGTTCTCCTCGGTTGCACAGCCCGAGACCAAGGCGACCCCGGTGAGCACTACCGCCGCCAGTCGGCGCAACGTCGGACCTCCCAGTCGACCCCGTTCAGCCCTCCCAGCATCCATCACCGAACCACCATCGTCACGCAGGGGGCGGGTGTTGTCGTTGGTCTGGGCAGGTGATAGTCGCGCCCCACCCGTACCCCTCGCGCTTTCCCGGCGACTATCCCAAGTGAACGGGGAGGCGTCACGATGACCGTCGAGGAGCTGCGCAACCGGCACGTGCAACTGCTGCGGGACCGGCGGGTGGCCGACCACCTCGACCCACCGGCGCACCCCGCCGACACCGCCGCGCGCTACCACACCTGGACCCAGGTGGCCGCCGAGCCGCTGCCGGACCTGCTCGGGCGGCTGGCCGACGTGCGGGTCCGGCCCGCCGCCTACCGGCCCGCGCACCTGCGCGAGCAGCAACGCACCCTCGACGCCCTGCAGCCGGAGGTGCTGCACCTGGCCCGCGTCGCCGGGTGGGACGCCACCACCCCGATGCTGGCCGGCGTGTTCCCCACCGGCACGCTCGACGCGCTCAGCGTCCCCGTGCCGGGGCGCGGCGTGCTGGTGCTGGTCAACACCTCGCTGCTGGACCTGCTCGGCGCCGTGCTGAAGATCATGACCGGGGCGCTGCCGAACTACGGCACCCCGCCCCTGCTGACCTCCGAGCAGGCGTCCTTCGCGCTGGCCGAGGCCGTCAACGCCCACCTGTACGGCAACGGCGCGGTCGAGGCGCGGCGGCTGCCCGAGCTGACCGGGCAGCGGGCCGCGCTGGTCTCGCTGATGGCGCGGCGCGCGACCCAGTTCGCGCTGGCCCACGAGGTCGGGCACGTGCTGGCCGGGCACCTGCTGCACGCCCGCCGCGTCACCGACACCCACACCCCGGTCGGCGCCCTCGACGCCCGGTCCGTCGGCTGGCCGCGCGAGCACGAGGCCGACCGCGTCGCCGCCACGATCATGCTGCGCACCCTGGACGACCTCGGGCCCCGCGAGCTGGAGGCGTACGAGCCGTGCCTGGTCGGCGCGGTGCTGCTGGTGCTGTTCCTGCACGAGGTCACCGACCGACTGGCCGACGAGCTCGGCCTGGCGGTGCCGTTCGCGGGCAACCACCCGCCGCCGGTGCGGCGCATCCAGACCCTGGTCGAGCACCTCGCCGGGCACGTCCGCACGCCCCGTGCCCTCGACCTCGCCGCCGACGTCGCCACCTGGCTGGAAGGCCGGCTCGGCGGGGTGCGCGAGTGGTTCCGGCTCGTCGACGAAGCCCTGATCTGAGGCACCGGCGAAGGCACCGCTCCCGCCGGGGGACGTCACGTCAGACGGGTGACCTCGCCGGTGTCGAGCCGGTAGCTCGCCGCCACCACCCGCACCCCGTGGTGCCGCACCGCCGTGCGGATCGTCACCGACCGCTCCAACACCAGCGACGCCACCCGCCTGGCCTGGTTGTCCACCGCCGCCGCGAGGAACCGCGCCTCGTCGGCGTCGGCCGGCGTGGACAGCACGGCGGGCTCGATCGCCCGCACCAGCACGCTCACGTCACCCGACACCGCCGCCCGGCCGCGCACCACGTCCACCGCCGCCGACACCGCGCCGCAGTTCGCGTGCCCCAGCACCACCACCAGCGGAATGCCCAGGTGCTCCACCGCGTACTCGACGCTGCCCAGCACACTGTTGTCCAGCACCTCGCCCGCGGCGCGGATCGTGAACAGGTCGCCCAGCCCGTGGTCGAACACCAGCTCCGGCGGCACCCGCGAGTCCGCGCAGCCCAGCACCACCGCGAACGGGTGCTGGCCCCGCACCAGCGACTCCCGCCACCGCAGCGACTCGTGCGGGTGGGTCTGCTGCCCGGTGACGAACCGCCGGTTGCCCTCGGCGAGCTTGCGCCACGCGCCCTCCGCGTCCAGGGCCGGCGCCGGTGCGGTCCGCCGCGTCGCCGGGTCCTGGGCCGACGCGGGCGCTCCGGCGGCCACGACGGTCGCCGCGGTACCGGCCGTGATGCCGAACAACCGGCGGCGCGTCACCGCGGCCGGCTCACTTGTCTCACGCACGACCCGAACCTAGACCCGACTCGAACTCTCGGCGTGACGCGGGGTCACGAACCCGACTGCCTCGGTCACGGAAAGCAACATTCCGGTCCATTTCGGACACGCCCGCGTGGCCTCAGCCCAGCGGCCGTTCGGGATAGCCGAGCTCGACCGCGCTCACGTCGTCCAGCGCCGCGCAGATCGCCGGCGGCAACGTCAGCTCCTCCGCCGCCAGCGACCCCAGCAACTGGGCCGTGTCCCGCGCGCCCACCACCGGCGCCACCACGCCCGGCCGGTCCCGCACCCACGCCAGCGCCACGCACAGCGCGTTCGTGCCCAGCCCGTCCGCCGCCGTCGCCACCGCCTGCACGATCCGCGCCGCCCGTTCCGTGCGGTGCTGCTCCACGTACCCGGCGAAGTGCGCCGACGCGCCTCGCGAGTCCGATGGCGTGCCGTTGCGGTACTTGCCGGTCAGCACGCCACGCCCCAGCGGCGCCCACGGCAGCAGGCCGATCCCGTGGTGCCGCGCCGCGGGCACCACCTCCCGCTCCACGCCCCGCTCCAGCAGCGAGTACTCCACCTGCGTCGACACCAGCGGCGTGTGCCCCGGCAGCGCCGCCGCCGTGCCCAGCTGCCAGCCCGAGTAGTTCGACACCCCCGCGTAGCGGACCCGGCCCGACGACACCGCCGTGTCCAGCGCCGACAGCGTCTCCTCCAGCGGCACGTTCGCGTCCCACGCGTGCAACTGCCACAGGTCGATGTGCTCCACGCCGAGCCGGCGCAGCGACCCGTCCAGGGCGTTGAGCAGCGCGCCCCGCGACGCGCCGCCGCCGAACGGGCCGTCGTTGCGCCGCGCCACCGCCTTCGTCGCGATCACCAGCTCGTCGCGCGGCACGACCTCGCCCAGCAGGCCGCCCAGGATCCGCTCGCTCTCGCCCTCCACGTACACGTCGGCGGTGTCCACCAGCGTGCCGCCCGCCTCGGTGAAGGCCAGCAGCTGAGTGGCCGCTTCGTCCGCGTCGGTGTCCCGGCCCCAGGTCATCGTGCCCAGGGCGATCCGGGAGACCCGCAGTCCGCTGCGCCCGAGGTATCGCTGTTCCACGCGGGGGAGCCTAAAGGGTGATCGACTTTCCGGCGGGTCGTGGCACGCGCCTGTCAAGGCCGAATCCCGTCACGATCGTGGCGCACCCGGCCTGGCGGAGCAGGTTACCGGCCGGTAGGGTCCGGTTCGTGCGACTGGGACTGAACCTCGGGTACTGGGGCGCGGGCAACGACGCCGCGAACCTCGAACTGGCCAGGGAAGCCGACCGACTGGGCTACTCGGTGGTGTGGGCCGCCGAGGCCTACGGCTCCGACGCGCCCACGGTCCTGGCGTGGGTGGCCGCGCAGACCGAACGCGTCGACGTCGGCAGCGCGATCCTGCAGATCCCCGCCCGGACCCCGGCGATGACCGCGATGACCGCCGCCACCCTCGACTCGCTGTCCGGCGGCCGGTTCCGCCTCGGCCTGGGCGTGTCCGGGCCGCAGGTGTCGGAGGGCTGGCACGGCGTGCGGTTCGACAAGCCGCTGGGCCGCACCCGCGAGTACGTCGACATCGTCCGCGCCGCCCTGCGCCGCGACCGGCTGCGCTACGACGGCGAGCACTACACGCTGCCGCTGCCGGACGGCCCCGGCAAGGCCCTCACCCTCACCGTGCACCCCGTGCGCGAGCACATCCCCGTCTACCTCGCCGCCGTCGGCCCCAAGAACGTCGAGCTGGCGGGCGAGATCGCCGACGGCTGGCTCGCCCTGTTCCTGTCGCCCGAGCACTCCGGCGACGTGCTCGCCTCGCTCAAGGCGGGCCGTGAGAAGGCGGGCAGGACCCTCGACGGGTTCGACATCGCCGCCACCGTGCCCGTGGTCGTCGGCGACGACTGGCGCACGTGCGCCGACCGCGTCCGCCCCTACGCCGCGCTCTACGTCGGCGGCATGGGCAGCCGGCAGAAGAACTTCTACAACGACAACGCCGTCCGCATGGGCTTCGCGGCCGAGGCCGCGCAGGTCCAGGACCGCTACCTCGCCAAGGACTACGACGGCGCGATGGCCGCCCTGCCCGTCGAGTTCCTCGACGCCACCTCCCTGCTCGGCCCGAAGGAGCGCATCGCCGAGAAGATGCGCGCCTACGCCGAAGCGGGGGTCACCACGCTCACCCTTTCGCCCATGCTGCAAGATCTCGAGCAGGGGATCGCCGCGCTCCGCACGGCGACCGAAGCTCTGGATCTGGCAGGAGTGGGTAGTTGAGCTGGTTGCAGGCCATCGTCCTCGGACTCGTCCAAGGGCTCACGGAATTCCTGCCCATTTCCTCGTCGGGTCACATCAGGATCGTCTCCACGCTGTTCTTCGGCAACGACGCGGGCGCGTCGTTCACCGCGGTCATCCAGCTGGGCACCGAGGTCGCGGTGCTGATCTACTTCGCCAAGGACATCGGCAACTTCATCGCCGCCTGGTTCCGCGGGTTGTTCAGCAAGGCGGCGCGCAAGACCGAGGACTACCGGATGGCCTGGTACGTGATCATCGGGTCCATCCCGATCAGCGTGCTCGGCTACCTGTTCAAGGACG
This sequence comes from Saccharothrix carnea, assembly GCF_003014735.1. GTDB lineage: Bacteria > Actinomycetota > Actinomycetes > Mycobacteriales > Pseudonocardiaceae > Actinosynnema > Actinosynnema carneum. The sequence goes on from NZ_PYAX01000002.1 coordinate 626,581, forward strand.
AGATCCGGTCGTCGCTGCGCAACCTGTGGATCACCGCCACCGTGCTCGTGGTGTTCGGCATCCTGCTCGGCGTCGCCGACCACTTCGCCCAGCACCTCCGCAACAAGCTCCAGCTCAAGGACGCGGTCGGCATGGGCCTGGCCCAGGCGCTGGCGCTGATCCCCGGCGTGTCCCGCTCCGGCGGGACGCTCACCGCGGGCCTGTTCCTCGGCCTGGACCGCGCCTCGGCGGCCCGCTACTCGTTCCTGCTGGCCCTGCCCGCCGTGTTCGGCGCGGGCCTGTTCAGCATCCCCGACGTGCTCGAACGCGCCGAGCCCAACGCCGCCTCCGTGCCGCAGATGATCGTCGCCACGATCGTGTCGTTCGTGGTCGGCTACGCCACCATCGCGTGGCTGCTGCGCTACGTCTCCAAGCACAGCTACTCGGCGTTCGTGTGGTACCGGCTGCTGCTCGGCATCGTCCTGATGGGGCTGCTGTCGATGGGGCTCATCAACCCGACATAGGGTTGGCACCGTGGCTACCGTGATCTTGTTGCGACACGCCCGCTCCACCGCCAACGGAGCGGGCGTCCTCGCGGGCCGCCAACCCGGCGTCCAGTTGTCCGAGCGGGGCGAGGAGCAGGCCGCGGCACTGGTCGACCGGCTCGCCGGCATCCCGCTCGCCGCCGTCGTCACCTCGCCGCTGGAACGCTGCCGGCAGACCCTCGCGCCCCTGCTCGACCGGCTCGGCCTCGAACCGACCGTCGAACCCGACCTCGCCGAGGTCGACTACGGCCAGTGGACCGGCCGCGAGATCAAGGACCTGCTCGAAGAGCCCCTGTGGTCGGTCGTGCAGCAGCACCCGTCCGCCGCGGTGTTCCCCGGCGGCGAAGGCCTCGCCACCGTCCAGGCCCGCGCCGTGGCCGCCATCCGGGCCCACGACGCCCGCGTCACCGCCGAACACGGCCCGCGTGCCGTGTGGGTGGCGTGCAGCCACGGTGACGTGATCAAGGCCGTCCTCGCCGACGCGCTCGGCGTGCACCTCGACGGGTTCCAGCGCATCGTGGTCGACCCCGCGTCGGTGTCCGTCGTCCAGTACACCGAGACCCGGCCGTTCGTGCTGCGCGTCAACGACAACGGCGGCGACCTGTCCGTCCTCGTGCCGCCGCCGGAGAAGACCGGGGAACCGCCGTCCTCCGACGCCGTCGTGGGCGGCACCACCGGCGCCTGACGCGCTCGGCCTGAGCAGCGCGTGGCCCCCGAACAGTGCAGGGTAGTCCGGGGGCCACGGTGCGCTTGGTCGGGGCGGGCGACCACGTGCAGACGATCGTATGGGCGCCACCACGCCGGTGAATGCCGTCGTGCGGGTGCGGTTTCTCACCGGTGCCACGGCACTTGCGCAGGTCAGCACGGCCACCCCGGACCGGGACGACGATCAAAAGCCCAGCTCAACACGGGTGGAAACACCGGCGAAACAAACCTGCAAGCAGTCCGGCGCGCTAACCTGTTGGACCGTTCGGCCCCGCCCGGACGGACCGGGCGTGTTAGAAGTTAACGACCCGGCGTGCGCTCTTGATCACAGTCCGAGACGGGTGACCGCGTTGTCCTCCAACGGATTCGCCGTGCGGATGTAGCGGTGCACGGTGCGCGGGTTGGTCCAGCGGCCCTGCCGCATGATCTCCCGGTCGCTCGCGCCGCCCAGCGCCGCCTGGGTGGCGAACCCCGCCCGCAGCGAGTGCCCGCCGAACAGCGCCGGGTCCAACCCCGCCTTCGCCGCGTACCGCTTCACCACGTCCGACACCGCCCGGTCCGACATCGAACGGCCACCCATCCGCCCGTGCTTGCTCACCGAGGGGAACAGCGGGCCGCGCAACGGCCCCGGCCGGTAGGAGTGGCAGCGGTGCGTCGCCTCCGGGCCGCCCTCGCCGTCCAGCAGCGCCCGCGGGTCCGGTGCGGTCAGCACGTCCGCCCAATCCGCGAACGCGCACACCGGGCACGTCGGCCGCCGCGCGCCGCGCGGGAGCACCACGCGCTGCCGGTGCACGCCCGTCCGGTCGGTCTTCGTGACGCCGAGTTCGACCAGCAGCAGCGGCTCGTGCGTGCGCGGGTCCACGTCCACCGTGACGTCCTCCAACGCCACCGCCGCCAGCTCGCTGCGCCGCAACGCGCCCGCGAACCCCACCAGCAGCAGCAACGCGTCACGCCGCCGGGCCATCCCGGTGGGCCAGCCGGGCGGCGGCAGCTCCGCCAGCAACGCCTCCAACGTGCCCAGCAGCACCGGCCGCTTGCGCCGCGGCTGCGCCTGCCGGGTGCGGCGGATACCGCGCAACGTCAACCGCACCACGTCCGACCGGGTGGGGGAGGGCAGGCCGCCCGCCGCGTGCACCGCGGCGATCGCCGCCGCCTTGCGCTCCAACGTGGACGGACCGAACGCGGGGGAGCCGTCCGGCTTCGTCGCGTCCGCCGCCACGGCCAGGTACACCGCGACGTCCACCGGGTCCGCGGGCAACGCCACCCGGCCCTCGGCCTCGCACCACGCGGCCCACCCGACCCAGTCCGAGCGGTAGGCACGTACCGTGTTCGCCGACTGCGCCGCCCGCAGGTAGCCCGACAGCGCCTCGGCCTGCTCGTCGTCGAACCGGCGGCGTACCTGCTCCAGTGCCGCGAAGTCCACCGGTGCCGCGTGCCGCACCCGGTCGAGTTCCGCGCGCACCGGCTCCGGCAAGGTCATCCCGTCACCCTAACACCGTTGATAGTCTTGATATCTTCAGTGTGGACTAATATGCCTCTTGACCGTGGCCGCTACTATGCGAAACCGTGCGAGCCCTACAACACCCGGACGTGGAGGACCTCCAACTCGCGACCGTGCTGAGCGCGCTCGCGGACCCCATCCGGCTGCGCATCGTGGCCGAGCTCGCACGATCGGGTGGGATCGTGTGCGGCCAGTTCGACGTGCCGGTCAGCATGTCGACGCTGTCGCATCACCTGAAGGTGCTCCGCGAGGCCGGGGTGCTCCGCGTGACGCCGCAGGGCAGCTACCGCACCCACGAGCTGCGGCGCGCGGAGATGGAACACCGGTTCCCCGGCGTTCTGGACTCCATCACCAAGGCGATCGAAGCACTCTGACCTGCGCTTTTGCTGACGGCCGTGTTCACGATCGGGTGATCATGCTCCCGACTTCAAAAAAAACGGTGTTATTATTCACCTGAAACGTCGGGAGAAACAACAAGGCCCGCCTCGACCGGCCGCACGCCTCCAGCAGGCCCGCCGCCCTCTCGGGTGCCGCCCTTCGACGGTGCTGCGGGCCAAGGCCTCGGCGCAGGCGTGGCGCATCTGCACCGCCCGCGCTGTCCCGTCGCGGGAGTCGCGCGGTCGCGTGGAGTCGCGGTCGAACGCCGTCGATGCGGTCAGCGCGGGTCGCTCCAGCAGGAGCCGATCCCACCCGGGCGGTGAACGCGCGTCTCAGCCCGCCGATGATCGTCGCGGTGCCGGGTGGTCTTCGCGCTCGGGCCGACACAGCGGTGGGGCGGTCGGAATGCTCCGACCGCCCCACCGGCGCGTGACGTGCCCGTGCGTCAGCCGTCTTCCGAGCGCGGGTGTGGCAGTTCGCCGCGCTTGGGGCTGAGCTCGGCCAGTTCGAGCAGCGACTCGTGGTAGCGCGGGTCGTTCTTCGTGAAGCAGCCCTTGCCCAGCGTGTGCGCGTAGGCGGCGCAGTTGCCGTCGGTCTGCCTGGTCAGGTGCGAGGCGAGGGCGAGGACGCCGAGCGAGTTGTCGGCGCGGGGCATGTAGCGGTCGCCGATCGAGGAGCCCGCGGAGGCCAGGAGGAGGAACACGGCGACGAGTGCGCCGAGGCCGAGCGAGGGTGAGGTGAGCGCGGCGCGGGCGCGGGTGACGGTGTCGAAGCGCCGGACGCCGTAGTAGGCGGCGAAGCCGGTGAGCAGGAGCAGGCAGTAGAGGAGTTCGGCGGTGCTGCGGGGGTACAGCTGCACGGCGTCGGCGGCGTACATCTGGGAGCCGAAGTGGAAGCGCAGCAGCCAGGCGCCGGCGAAGACGCAGGTGAGGGTGATGACGATGGTGCGGCTGCGTGCGACGGCGATCGCGGTGGCCAGGCCGATGAGGGCGAAGATGGTGAACAGGCCGACGCCGCCGATCTCGCCGGGTGGGGGCCAGGGGCCGGTGGTGCCGGGGAGGTCGGTGCGCCACATGGCGATGTAGGTGGGTTCGGTCCAGGTGTCCCAGTAGAAGTAGCGGTCCTTGACCGAGCCGGAGGCGTCCAGCAGGCCGAAGAGGTGGCGGTAGGACACGGCGACGAAGGCGGCGGCGGTGATCGCGATGAGGGTGAGGCCCTTGGCCCAGCCGGTGCGCCAGGGGAACAGCACGAGGGCGGCGACCACGACGCCGGGTGCGGACCAGACGAACCAGCCGGAGTAGATGAGGAAGATCACGCCGAGGGCGAGGCCGAAGCCGAGGGCGGGCAGGACGATGCCGCGCCAGGTGGTGTCGCCGGCGCGCCGGAGTCGGCGGAGCAGGGCGAGCAGCACGGGGACCATCACGACGAGCATGATCGTGGTGTAGGGCTTGTACGGCTCGATGAGCACGATGGCGGGGAGTACGCCGAGGGCGAGTGCCCACATGGGGGACAGCAGCAGTCGCCAGGCGAGGTAGGCGACGGGTCCGAACAGGGCGGTGCCGACGATCTGGAGGGGTTTGAGGAGGTTGTCGGGCGCGGTGTCGGTGAGCTGGGAGAGCCAGGCGGTGAGGTGGATCCAGGCGGGCGGGTAGTCGTCTTTCATGGTGCCGGTGTCGATGAGGGCTTGTGCCCAGTCGCTGAGGGTGCCGGCGTCGCCGTAGTTGGCGAACAGTCCCCAGGAGGTGCCGCGCAGGGCGATCAGGATCGCGCCGGCGACGAGGCCGCTGAACAGGCCTGCTGCCGCGGCGGCGGTGAGTCGGCGGGCGGTGGGTGCGTGGGCGGCCCAGCGGACGCGGGCGGTGATCACGACGAGGATCAGCAGCACGAGGACGATGAGGGCGTAGCGGAGTTGCAGTCCGGCGAGGCCGCTGATCTGGCCGATCCGGTCGAGGGGGTTGACCTCGATGCGGCGGGCGAGCAACACCATGAGCGCCGCGGCGGCCACGGACACGACGGCTTCGGCGGCGAAGAGCCATCCTCTGCGGGGTTGTGCGGTGGTGGGTGGCGGCGGGGGGTGCTCGGGGCTGGTCCGCGGCGGTTGTTCTGGCGCGGTCGACAGCACCGTTGATCACTTCCTCACGGGTTTGGTGGTTCCGAATGCGTGGCGGACGAGGACTTTGGCGCTGGCGGTCTGCCGGGAGGTCACGGCGCCGGGCAGCATGAGCAGGGCGTGGAGTCGGGAGGAGAGGTGCAGGCGGGCGGCTTTGGCGGCGCGGTGCCAGCCGATGCCCTCCAGGTGTGCGGCGACGTCGACGAAGAAGTCGCGTTCTTCGGTGAAGCGGCCGCCGAGGGAGGCCAGGGAGGAGGAGACGCTGGCGTTGTGGCGGCGGTACTGGAAGCAGACGTCGGGGACGACGGCGAGTTGTCCGCCGCGTTGGAGCAGGTCGAGCATGAGGGCGAGGTCGAGGACGACGCTGAGGCCTTGGCGGAAGCCGAGGTCTTTGAGGGCGTCGCGGCGCCAGCACAGGGAGGGGAAGTAGGTCCAGTTGCCGCGCAGGAGGCTGATGGCGAGGTCTTCGCCGCCCATGAGTTTGGGGGTGGTGGTGTCGGGGGCGTAGATGCCGCGTTTGACGCGGTCGGTGAGGGGTCTTACGACCTGGCCGGTGCTGTCGATGACTTCGACGCCGGCTTGGACGACGTCGGCGTCGGGGTAGCGCTGGAGGGTCCGGCGGATGGTGCTGACGTAGTTGGGCAGCATCGCGTCGTCGGAGCCCATGACCACGAGGAAGTCGCGTTCGGCGAGGTCGAGGCACTTCTGGAAGTTGGCGTTGATGCCGAGGTTGGCTTCGTTGCGCTGGTAGTCGATGCGGTCGTCGCGCAGCGCGTCGAACCAGTCGGGCAGGCCGTTGTCGGTGACGCTGTCGTCGATGACGGTGAGGTGCCAGTCGGTGTCGTCCTGGGCGATGATGCTGCGCACCGCGGTCTTCAGGTACGAGATGTCCCCGTAGTGGGGGAGCATGATGTCGATGCCGTTCATGGTCACCTCGTAGGACCGACGATCAGGTTGCGGTGTGGAACACCCATCCCCCTGCCACGACCCTTCCCCTTGTGTCCTGTCCTTGGTGGTTCCACCCGAGGGCCGGGGATACCGGCTTTGCGGAGGTGGCGAGGAGGCAGCCTACTGTGTTGGTGTCGGGGGCAGGCATCATGCCCCGCTTTGGTTGTGGGTTGCCGTGGTTGTGGGTGGTTTTTCTCGGTTTCGGGGTGTGTGGGGTTACAGGTTTGTGGCGGTCGTGGGTCATCCGTCGTCGTGGGCGGCGGGGGGAACGTTCGGTGAAAGTTCGTGGCTGTTGTTGGTGGCGGTGGTGAGGCCGGTGACCATTTACCTCGCCGGTGTCGGGTGGAGTGGAATGGCATCGTTCGCCGGTTTTGCGGTGACTTCGGCGGGTGGGGTTTCGGGCGGTTGTCCGCCGCGGTCGCGGTGGTGTGGGGGTCGGTGTCATCTGATCGTGAAGCTTTCGCCTGGTCGTGCGACGGGGGCGTGGGCGCGTTCGGTGGCTTCGGCGGTGCCGAGGGTGTGGCCGATGTGGGTGAGCAGGAGGCGTCGGGCGCCGCGGCCGGCCGTGGCGGCGTCTTCGGGGGAGCAGTGGTGTGGTCCGGTGCCGTCTGCTTCGCAGAGGAACAGGTCGGCGCCTTCGGCGAGGTCGTCGAGGGCCGGGCAGGGTCCGGTGTCGCCGGAGTAGGCGAAGGTGGTGTCGTCGTGGGTGGCGCGCAGGCCGAAGGCGGGCAGGCCGTGGTGGACGGCGCGGCTGGTGAGGGTGATGTCGCCGATCTCGGTGTGGTGGTCGTCGTGCAGTTCGTGGATGTCGAACGCGGCGGCGGCCGGGTTGGGGGTGGCGCCGGCGAGGAAGTGCTCGAGTCGGTCGGCGAGTCCGGGTGGGCCGTAGAGCGGGATGGGTGCGTGGGGTTGTCGGTCGGCGAACAGGAGTGCGTAGTAGTAGGGCAGTAGGTCGGCGGCGTGGTCGGCGTGGGTGTGGGAGATCCACACGGCGTCGAGCAGGTCGGGGCGGTGGTGGCGTTGCAGCTCGGCGAGGGTGCCGGGGCCGGCGTCGACCCAGATTGCGGTGTGCTCGGTGCGCAGGAGGTAGCCCGAGCAGGGGTTGCCGGGGCGCGGGTAGGGCGTGGCGGTGCCCAGGACGGTGAGGCGGAAGGTCACGGGGCAGTGTGGCGCAGGACGTGGACGCCCGCCGCTGTTTTCAGGTAAGCCCAGGTGGTGGTGCCGGTGGTGGCGAGGCCGACGTGGGAGGCGGAGGTGCGGGCGAGGTCGTCGGGCAGGGCGACGGTGGTCCAGCGGTGGCCGGTCCAGCGGTGGAAGGCGGGTCGGGTGTCGAAGGAGCGGCGGGTGGCGCGGACGCCCCAGGTCCAGCCGGCGGCGACGCCGTGGACGCTGAGGCGGCCGGTGTGGTCGGGGGTGGGGACGGCGTTCCACTGCCGGCCGTCCCAGCGGTGCACGCGCAGGCCTTCGGTGTCGCGGACGTGGCCGAGCCAGATGTCGTCGGGTGCGGTGGCGGCGAGGCGGGCGACGTGGCCGCGTTCGAGGCGTGGTCCGGCGATCTCGGTCCAGGTGTGGCCGTCCCAGTGGACGAGGACGGGGTAGTCGTAGGTGGCGGGTCCGGCGCCGGCGAGGCCTCCGCCGCCTGCCCAGACGTGGTGGGGTGCGGTGGCGGTGATGGTCTGCAGTCCTTCGCGGGCGGAGGACAGGGCGGTGCGGACGTGCCAGTGGGTGCCGTCGTAGTGCAGGGTGTCGCGGCCGGTGCCGACGACGTGGACGTCGTCGCGGGCGACGGCGGCGACGGCTTTGGCCCAGGTGATGGGTGGTGTGGTGACGGTGTGCCAGGTGGTGCCGTCGTAGTGCAGGACGAGGGGGTGGCCGTCGCTGTTGCCGACTGCCCAGACGTCGTCGGGCGCGGTGGCGGACACGCCGGACAGGCTCGCCGGTGCGGGCAGGTCGGGCAGTGGTTCCTCGCGCCAGGTCTCGCCGGTCCAGCTCAGCACCAGTGGTGCCGACGGGCGGCTGGTGAACACGCCGGTGGTGCCTGCCAGCCAGGCGTGGTGCTCGCCGGCGGTCGCCAGGTCGGCCAGTGCGGTGCTGGGCGGCAGCACGGGCACCGGCACGGGTCGGAACAAGCCAACTCCCCCTCGATGGGTCGTCCCCCGACTCATCGCATGATCCAGCTCATCGGCCGGTGCGCCGCCGCGCCAGCCGCCGAACGGCGGGTTGTGGTTGGCGCAACCGCACGCCTCCTACTCTTCGCGGGCGCGTTGTTCGAGGTAGCGGCGTTCCTTCGGCGTGCAGGGCGGCGATCGCGGCTTGGAGTTGGTAGGGCCGATCGCGGTGGTGGTCAGCGCGTCGCGGACCAGGCGGGTGCCTTCGGCGATGAGGGTGGTGTCCCAGCGGGTGCGGTCCTGGTCGGCGAGTGGCACGAGTGAGCCGTCGGGTCGGGTGCGTGCGGGTCGGCGGGCGTCGGGACGCGACGGTGATCAGCCAGCCGATGGGGTTGTCGGGTGTCCCGTCGACGGGCCAGCGGGTCGCGGCGGCGAGCAGGGCTTCCTGGACGGCGTCCTCGCAGGCGTCGAAGTCGCCGTGGTGGCGTACCAGCGCGCCGAGGACGCGGGGGGCGAGTTCCCGCAGCAGGGGGCCGATCGGGGTCACCGCGGGAAGTCGTCCAGGCCGGGCCGCGCGGGCCGCACCTCGACCAGGCCCAGCTGTGCTTCGGGGACGCGGGCCGCGATCTCGACCGCCCGTTCCCGGGTCGGGACGTCGATCAGGTAGAACCCGGCGAGCAGCTCTTTGGCCTCGGCGAACGGCCCGTCCGTGGTCAGGGCCGGGTCGGTCCCGGCAGAGCAACCTGACGCGGTGCCCCGGGTCGGGCGGAGCCGGCAGTATCGGACGTGGTGATCACGTGATCGCCACGTGGACCCGGGTCGGATCGTCGGGCGACGCGACCCGGAGTCGAGACGGGAGCCGATGTGACCAGGACCGATGTGACCGCGGCGGCCAAGGCGCTGCGGGCGCTGCACGTGCCGGGCAGCCCGCTGGTGGTGCCCAACGCGTGGGACGTCTCCTCCGCGCGGGTCTTCGCCGAGGCCGGGCACCCGGTGGTGGCGACGACCAGTGTCGCCGTGGCCGCCGCCTTGGGGATGGCGGACGGGCACGCCATGCCCGCCGACGTGGCGTTCGACGCCGTGCGCCGGATCGCCGACGCCGTCGACGTGCCGGTGACCACCGACATCGAGCGCGGCTACGACCTGCCGCCCGCCCGGATCGCCGAGCGCCTGGCGCAGGCGGGTGCGGCGGGCTGCAACTTGGAGGACTCCGACCCCCGCACCAAGGCCATGGTCGACGTCGGCGAGCAGGCCGCGTTCCTGGGCGCCGTGCGCGCCGCGGACGCCGACCTGGTGATCAACGCCCGGATCGACGAGTTCATCCACGGCGACAACTCGTTCGACGACGCCGTGCGTCGTGCGCGGGCCTACTTCGAGGCGGGGGCGGACTGCGTCTACCCGATCCGGCTGCCCGGCGACCGGATCGCCGAGTTCGTCGAGGCGGTGGGCGGCCGTCCGGTGAACATCGCGCACGGTCCCGGCGCGCCGGCGCCGAAGGACCTGGGCCCGCTGGGCGTCGCCCGGGTCAGCTTCGGGCCCGGCCTGCACAACGTCCTGATGAAGCAGCTCGCGAAGACCGCGGCCGACATGCTGGACGGCAGCAGCCCCTACCGCGGCTGAACTACCTATCGGTAACGCCCGTTAGGGTGGCTCCCATGGACGAGTGGGACGCCGACACGCGGGTGGACTCGACGGGGGACGGGCGGTTGCCCGGCCGCCGGAGCGGCGGCGGCGGGCGGCTCGACGGCGGCTACCTCGTCGGGTCCTGCCCGCGGGCGCACCCCGACTCGCGCCGCTGACCGGCCGATAATCGGCAGCCCCACCGGCCCACCCTCGATATCCTTGACCCAAATGAACCAGATGTCGCACGCTGACCTGCGTCAACGCCTGTCCGAACTGATGTCGCGGGACCAGCGGAGGCTGGCACGCAGGCTCGACGGGGCGCGCAAGGTCCGCGACGACTCCGCGCGCGCCGCCGTCCTGGCCGAGATCGAGTCCGACGTCGAGGCCGCCGAGCTGCGCGTCGCCCTGCGCCGCGAAGCCGTGCCGAAGATCACCTATCCGCCCGAGCTGCCCGTCAGCGCCCGCAAGGACGACATCGCCGCGCTCATCCGCGACCACCAGGTCGTGATCGTCGCCGGCGAGACCGGCTCGGGCAAGACCACCCAGCTGCCCAAGATCTGCCTGGAGCTGGGCCGGGGCGTGCTCGGCCAGATCGGGCACACCCAGCCCCGCCGGCTGGCCGCGCGCACGGTCGCCGAGCGCGTCGCCCAGGAGCTGGACACCCCGCTGGGCGGCGCGATCGGCTACAAGGTCCGGTTCACCGACCAGTCCGGTGATGACACGCTGGTCAAGCTCATGACCGACGGCATCCTGCTGGCCGAGATCCAGACCGACCGGATGCTGTCGCGCTACGACACGATCATCATCGACGAGGCCCACGAACGCAGCCTCAACGTCGACTTCCTGCTCGGCTACCTCAAGCAGCTGCTGCCGAAGCGGCCCGACCTCAAGGTGGTCATCACCTCCGCGACGATCGACCCGCAGCGGTTCTCCCGGCACTTCGGCGACGCCCCCGTCATCGAGGTCTCGGGCCGCACCTACCCCGTCGAGGTCCGCTACCGGCCGATCGTGGACCCCGACGACCCGGACGCCGACCCCGACCGCGACCAGACGCAGGCCATCTGCGACGCCGTGCGCGAACTGCAGGCCGAAGGGCCCGGCGACGTGCTGGTGTTCCTGTCGGGCGAACGCGAGATCCGCGACACCGCCGACGCGCTGGCCGCGCTGGAGCTGCGCGACACCGAGATCCTGCCGCTGTACGCGCGGCTGTCGTTCGGCGAGCAGCACCGCGTGTTCCAGCCCCACCGCGGGCGGCGTGTCGTGCTGGCCACCAACGTCGCCGAGACGTCGTTGACGGTGCCCGGCATCAAGTACGTCGTCGACCCCGGCACCGCCCGCATCTCCCGCTACAGCCACCGCCTCAAGGTGCAGCGGCTGCCCATCGAGCCGGTGTCGCAAGCCTCGGCCAACCAGCGCAAGGGCCGCTGCGGCCGCGTGTCGGAGGGCATCTGCGTCCGTCTCTACAGCGAGGACGACTTCGACGCCCGGCCGGAGTTCACCGACCCGGAGATCCTGCGCACCAACCTCGCCTCGGTCATCCTGCAGATGACCTCGATCGGCCTGGGCGACATCGCCGCGTTCCCGTTCATCGACCCGCCCGAGGCGCGCAACATCACCGACGGCGTGCAGCTGCTGCAGGAGCTCGGCGCGATCCTGCCCGCCGAGCAGCAGCTCACGCCGCTGGGCCGCAAGCTCGCCCAGCTGCCCGTCGACCCCCGGCTGGCCCGCATGGTGATCGAGGCCGACCGCAACGGCTGCGTCCGCGAGGTCATGGTCATCGCCGCCGCGCTGTCCATCCAGGACCCGCGCGAACGCCCCTCGGACAAGCAGCAGGCCGCCGACGAGTTCCACGGCCGGTTCAAAGACCCCGACTCCGACTTCACCGCGTTCCTCAACCTCTGGCAATACGTGCGCGAGAAGCAGAAGGAGCTGTCCAGCAACCAGTTCCGCCGGCTGTGCCGCGCCGAGTTCCTCAACTACCTGCGCGTGCGCGAGTGGCAGGACATCTACCAGCAGCTGCGGCAGGTCGCCAAGACCCTCGGCGTGCACGTCAACGACCAGCCCGCCGACCCGCGCAACATCCACCTCTCGCTGCTGTCCGGGCTGCTGTCCCACATCGGCGTCAAGGACGTCCCCAAGCGTGATCCGGGCAAGCGTGCCGCCACCGAGTACCTGGGCGCCCGCAACGCGAAGTTCGCGATCTTCCCCGGCTCCGCCCTGTTCCGCAAACCGCCCCAGTGGGTGATGGCCGCCGAACTGGTCGAGACGTCGCGGCTGTGGGGCCGCACGGTGGCCAAGATCGAACCCGAGTGGGCCGAGAAGCTCGCCGGGCACCTGGTCAAGCGCACCTACAGCGAACCGCACTGGGAAGCCAAGCGCGGCTCCGCCGTCGCCCTGGAGAAGGTCACCCTCTACGGCGTGCCGATCGTCGCCTCCCGCAAGGTCGACTACGGGCGCATCGACCCCGAGCTGTCCCGCGAGCTGTTCCTGCGCCACGCCCTCGTGCAGGGGGAGTGGACCACCCACCACAAGTTCTTCCACCGCAACCGGGAACTGCTCGCCGAGGTGGAGGAGCTGGAGAACCGGGCACGGCGCCGCGACATCGTCGTGGACGACGACACCGTCTACGACTTCTACGACCAGCGCGTGCCCGCCGACGTCGTCTCCGCCCGGCACTTCGACACCTGGTGGAAGAAGACCCGCCACACCCAGCCCGACCTGCTCACCTTCGACAAGGCGATGCTGGTCAACGACCGCGCCGCGGTCACCCCCGACGCCTACCCCGACCAACTGCGCCGCGGCGGCCTCACCCTGCCGCTGACCTACCGGTTCGAACCCGGCGCGGCCGTCGACGGCGTCACCGTCGAACTGCCCCTGCCCGCGCTGACCACCCTGCCCGACGACTCGCTGTCCTGGCAGGTACCCGGCCTGCGCACCGAGCTCGTCGTCGCGCTCATCCGGTCGCTGCCCAAACCCGTGCGCCGCAACTTCGTGCCCGTCCCCGACGTCGCCGCCGCCGCGCTGTCCGGCATCGACGCCGACGAACCGCTGCTGCCCGCGCTGGAACGGGAACTGCGCCGGTTGACCGGCGTCGTCGTGCCGCGCGACCAGTGGCAGCTCGACCAGGTACCCGAGCACCTCAAGCTCACCTTCCGCATCGTCGACGAGGACGACCGCGAACTCGCCCGCGGCAAGGACCTCGCCGCGCTCAAGGCCCGGCTGCGCGGCCAGCTGCGCGAAACGCTGGCCGCCGCCGCGAGCAACCTCGCCCGCACCGGCCTGACCACGTGGGACGTCGGTGACCTGCCGCGCACCGTGCAGCGGCAGCGGTCCGGCATCGTCGTCACCGCCTACCCCGCCCTGGTCGACAAGGGCGACACCGTCGCGGTGGAGATCCTCGACACCCCCGGCCGCCAGCGGCAGGCCATGTGGCGCGGCACCCGCCGACTGCTGCTGCTCACCACCCCGTCCCCGGTGAAAACCCTGCAACGCGGCCTCAACAACGCCGAGAAGCTCGCCCTGACCCGCAACCCGCACGGCGGCGTCGCACCGCTGCTGGCCGACTGCATCTCCGCCGCCGTCGACAAGCTCCTGCGCGACGCCGGCGGCCCGGTGTGGACACAAGCGGCGTTCACCGAACTCACCGACCACGTCCGCCGCGGCCTGGGCGAGACCACGTTCGACGTCGTGCACAAGGTCCGCCGCGTCCTGGAAGCCGCCCAGGACGTCGAACTGCGCATCAACGGCGTGCGCGGCCCCGTGTTCGAGGAGTCACTGGCCGACGTCCGCGCCCAGTTCACCGGCCTCGTGCACGCCGGTTTCGTCACCGAGGCCGGCGCCGACCGGCTCGTCGACGTGCACCGCTACCTGCAGGGCATCGCCCGCCGGCTGGAGAAGCTGCCCGAGAACGTCCGCCGCGACCAGGAGTGGATGGACCGCGTCCACGCCGTGCACGCCGAGTACCGCGAACTGCGCGCCGCCCTGCCCGCCGACGAACCGCACGACGAGCTCGACGAGGTGCGGTGGATGATCGAGGAACTGCGGCTGAGCTACTTCGCCCAGACCATCGGCACCCGCTACACCGTCTCCGACAAGCGGATCTTCAAAGCCCTCGACGCCGTGCCCCGCTAGCCGACGACCTGGAGCCGCTACGCCCCGGGCGACCACACACCGTGATCTCGCCGGCGAACCCGCAACAGTTGAATACCCGACATCACCGGTCGGCGACCCCGGGCGGTAGCGGCGGAAAGCCCATCCGACGTTCAGCCACCGACCAACGGGTTCGTCCGCTCGAACCTGGCGATGATGTCGGCCTCGTTGTGCCTGCCCTCACCGCTGAGGAATTGGGGAAGAGGTTCGCCGTGGCCGCCCACCAGGAAACCGACGATCGACACCTTGTACTCGACGCCTTCGATGTGCACGATCTCGTTGCCGGAGACCTCCGGCAATTTGACCTTGTCGTCCACGTAACCAGGCGAGTTGACGGTTTCGACGTGGGAGAAAACGACGGTGCACTTGTGCTTGGTACCATCGTCCTTGAACTCGATGTCGACTTCGAGAGTCGCCTGGAATTCTGTTTGCTGCCCCATTAAGATCACGTAGTTGTGGTGCGTGAACGTGCCCAGCGTGACCTCGAACTTGTTGCTGCCGTCGTGTTTCGTGTGAGCGAGGGCGCCGGTGAACTCGTACTCGCTCCGCCCGGCGTTCGGGTCACCCGTGGCCGGGACGCCCCACTTGATGTGATCGCTGTCCAGGCCGTCGAGCTTCATCTCGGGCGTGTTCGGATCGACTGAGATCCACTTGCCGATAGTGCGAATCTGGTCCACCACGAGGCGCTCCTTGCGCTTGGTGTTCTCCACGAACGAGTTATGCGCCAACAGTGGTGCGTGCTCGAGGGCATCCACATCAACCGAACGGGTGATCATCTGGGACATCCTCGGCCGGCCTGGCGGCCACCACCGCGGAGACCGCCGGCGTCCGCGAGACCGCCACCGACGACCTGCCCTCGCAGTCGGCCGCGGTCGCGAAGCCGCGGCCCCGGATCATCACCCGCGAGGCCCCGCTGTCCGAGAGCCGGAACCACCTGGAACCGCTACGCCCCGGGCGACCGTGATCACGCCTGAGATGGCCTGGCGTGGAGGCCTCGGAAGAAGAGCGGCAAGCGTGCGGCCGAGAAGTTCAAGACACCCTCGCTCGCGTACGAAGCTGTTCTCCTCAGGGCTTACTTCGTATTCGAGCATTCGAGGCTCGACCGCATTGTGACCGCGATCGACAACGACACCGGCACCAGGGCTCCCGACTGGACGAGCTCGCCTGCTCACGATCACTCACAGCAACCTCGGTGAAGCACTCGCGACATTTGAATACGCGATCTCACCAGTCGGCGACCCCTACTCGCACTGCTCCAGCAGGGTCCGCAGCGCGTCGGCGACCACCGTCCGGGTGTCGTCGTCCAACGGCTCCAGCAGCCGCGCGTAGTGCCGCATGTGCTCGGCCAGCATCCCGTCCACCAGCTCCGCGCCGCGGTCGGTGAGCTTGATCCGCACCACCCGCCGGTCCGCGGCGTCGGGCACGCGTTCCACCAGGCCCTTGGCCTCCATCCGGTCGATCCGGTTGGTGATCGCGCCCGCCGTGACCAGCGACGCGGACAGGAACGCGCCCGCCGTCATGCCGTGCGCCGACCCCGCCCGCCGCAGCGTGGTCAGCACGTCGAACTCGCCCGGCTCCAGGTCGAACCGGCCCACGAACTCCCGCAGCTCCCGTTCCAGCAGCCGCGCCAGCCGCGTCACCCGCGCCAGCACCGCCATGGGCGAGGTGTCGACGTCCGGGCGCTGCACCGACCACTGCGCCAACACCAGGTCGACCGCGTCCGCCATCAGCCCTCCCGCCGGGTCGGCGCCGTGCCGGACGGTCGCGTGCCCGGACAGGACGGACGTGTACCCGAGATCGCGGGCCCCCCTTTGATCCGCACGACCCCAACCGTATTCGTGATCGACAACCCGTGCGGGCGTCCCGGCGAAAACCGGCGCGACGGCCCACCTGCCCCCGCGCGCCCGGCCCAGCCGCGGCACCCGGTCGCCGACCTGTCCCTGCGCCAACTCCCCGGTCGCCGTTCGCCCCGACGCCGTAGTCCGCCGCAGGAAGTCCGCCGGCAACGCCAACTCGGCGTCGACGGCCGCCGCGTCGGCCTGCCATCCGGGTTCGGGCTGCTCACCGCGGCCACCCTCGCCCTAGGCCTGCTCGCCGCCTGAGCGGTGCAGGGTGATCGTGGTCCACGCACCCACGTGAACCCGGTCGCCCGGCTCCAGCGGGTGCGGCCGGTCCGGCGGCAACGGGGTGTCGCCCTCGTTCACCGTCGTCCCGTTCGTCGAACCCACGTCCACCACCGCCCAACCACCACCCGACGCCACCAGCACCGCGTGGTGGTGCGAGACACCCGGGTCCTCCGGCGGGCCCACCAGGTCGATCTCCGGGAAGATCCCCCGCGACCGGCTCCGCCGCCCGATCGACACCTGCCGCCCCGACAACGCGAACCGGCGCGGCGGGCAGAACCGCGGGAACGCCATCGCCCCCGCGTCCGGCCCGCCCACCGCCACCACCCGCTCGAAGTACGTCCGGTCCGCCTCCACCGTCACGTACCACGACACCGGCACCACCGGCCCGCCCACCACAGGCCGTTTCGGGGCCACCACCGGGCTCAACGAATCCTGCCCGCACTCCTCGCAGAACCGACCCACCCGCACCGCACCGCACGCCGCACACGTCTCCTCGACACCCCCGGCGGGCACCACCGGCCCCGACCCACCCGGCCCCGACCCACCCGGCCCGGAACCACCCGGCACCGGCGCGCCGCACACGTCGCAGTAGTCGTCGGTCGCCGAGTCGTGGCCCGCCGGGCAGGTCGCCATCGCCTAGCCCTTCCGGACCCGCTTGGTCACCGTCGACCGGGTGTCCAGCGTCATCTCGTCCGCGTCGGCCACCCGCGCCCGCAGCTTCACCGTCCCCGTACCCGGGTCCTCCACGTCCACCACCCCGGCCAGCAGCTTCGCCGTGTCGGTGTTGCCCGACTCGTGCGCCAACCGCACCGCACGCCCCAGCTTCGCCGTCGCCCGGCCCACGTCACCGGCCTTGCGCGCCTCCAGACCGTCCCGGATCGCCTCCGCCAGCTCCGCCTGCCCGGTGTAGTGGGCCACCTCCCGGTTGATCCGGGTCGACAACGCCGAGTCCTCCGTCCACACCGCCAGCACCCGACCCTGCCCCAGCACGTCACCGGACGGCCCCACCAGGCTCACCCGCGACGCCAACATCCGGTCGCCCACGTCCGCGGGCCGCACCCGCACCCGCAGGTGGTAGTCACGGCTCTCCGCGCCACCCCACGCCCCGGTCGGGTAGTCACCCGTCCGCGGCCCCGACTCCACGCGCCGCCCCGTCAGGTCCAACAGCCCCGGCGACACCTGCTTGAGCAGCACCACCCCCGCGCCCTCCGGCGTCCACAACCGCAGCGACACGTCCGCCACCGCCTTGCCCATCGCCGTCGCCGCCACCGACCGGAAGTCGTCCGCCAACCCCTCCGGGTCGGCCACGATGTCCACCGTCCCCAGCAACGCCTCGGCGATCCGGCGCAGCTCCGCCACCTGCCAGTCCGTGCCCACACCCCGGCAGTCGCACGTGAAGCGGCCCGCCACCGCCTCCAGCACCCGCGACAACTCGTGCGGCGACTCGTGCTGGTTCTCCCCGTCCGTCAGCAGGATCGCGTGCCGCGGCCCGCCCGCATACCCGTCGAACAGGCCGTCCGCGAGCTCGAGCCACCGGCCCATCGCCGTGCCGCCGTCCGCCCGCAACCGCCGCACCGCCTGCTTCGCCGCCAGCCGCGTCCGCGGATCCGCCGCCACCAGCCCACCCGCCCGCGGGTACACCACGCGCGCCGAGTCCGTGCCCGCCACCACCGCGAACCACACCCCGTCGCGCAACGTGTCGACCGCCGCCTCCGTCGCCCGCTTCGCCGCGGCCAGCTTCGACGCCGGAAAACCCATCGACCCCGACGTGTCGACGATGATCACCTCCGCCGCGTCGGCCGGCACCACCCGCGCCGCCGCGCCGGTCGCGGTCACCGTGACGATCGCGTCGACCTCCGCCGCCCCCCGCGGCAGGTACTCGTTCTGGAACACCTCGACCGCGAGATCAAGCCCCATGCCCACCCCGCAACTGGACGACGACCACCGTGATGTTGTCGTGCCCGCCCGCCTTCAACGCGACCTCCACCAGCTCCCGCGCCACCTCGATCGGCGGCACCCCGCGCGGCAGCACCTCCAGCAGGTCCTCCGGCTCCGGCACGTAGTTCCACAACCCGTCGCTGCACAGCACCAGCAACCCCGGCGTCTGGACCTTGAACGTCACCGTCTGCGGCGCCTCCACCCCCGAGTCCGCGCCCAACCACCGCGACAGCACGTGCGCCCGCCGGTCGGTCAGCGCCTCCTCCTCGGTCAGCACCCCCTCGGCGACCAGCTGCGCCGCCCACGTGTCGTCCGTGGTCAACCGCGCCGCACCCGCCTCGGCCACCAGGTAGGCGCGGCTGTCGCCCACCCACCCCACCGTCGCCGAATCGTCGGTCACCACCACCGACACGAACGTGCAGGACGGCGCCACCTCCGCCGCCTCCGGCCGCGCCAACCGGCTCACCGCCTCGTTCGCCGCCACCACCGCGTCGGTCGTCAACGCCTCGGCGTCCATCCCGGACTGCAACCCCGTCAACAGCACGTCCGCCGCCGTGTCCACCGCCTGCTGCGACGCCTGCTCGGCCCGCTCCGACGACGCCACCCCGTCGCACACCACCGCCGCCACACCGCGCCCGCGCACCCGGCCGAACGCCATCGAGTCCTCGTTGCGCTGCCGCCGCTTGCCCCGGTCGCTCACCCCCGCCACCCCGGGCAGCACGAACTCCACCCGGTCCCGCGCCGACGGCCGCGCCCGACCGCACTGCTCGCAGAACCCGTCCGCGTCGAACTCCTCGCCACCGCACGCGCACATCGGCGGCCACTGCGCGCCCGGACCACCCACCGGTGTCCGCTGCACCCGCAGGTTGCGCCCGCACGCCTCGCAGAAGCGGTCCTGCGACGCCACCGGCGACGCGCACTCGGGACAGGATTCCATCAGCTACACCAACGTCCTGGGCCGGACCGCGTTCGCGCGGTCGACGAGAGCGATGCGTTCCTCCGGGGTGTCGGCCAGCCGCGCCAGCTGCCGGTACCAGCGCTCCAGGCCCGACCTCAGCCCCGACTCGCTCACCTCGCAGCCCAGCAGCGTCCCCGCCGGCGCCGAACCGCCGCCCGGCAACGACTCCAACGCCACACCCAACAACTCCACGGTCAACCCGGCCCGCCTCGCCACGTCCAACTCCAACCCCGACAGCCTCGCACCGGCCGCCATCACCTCCGCCAACGCCTCCTCGCCGCCCCGGCCCGCGCACTCCCGGGCCGCGCCGATCTGCGCCCGCACCGCCGCCACCTGCGCCGCCACGTGGTGGATCGACGTGTCCGGCACCGAGTGCAGCACCTCCACCGCCGCGTCCCGCTCTCCCCGGCCCAGCAGCACCCTGGCCAGCCCGAACGCCGCCGACACGTACGCGTGGTCGGTCCGCCACACCACCTCGTACCCGGCCGCCGCCGCGTCGGCGTCACCCAGCGACTCCGCGCACACCGCCACCGCCAGCTTCGGCGCCGCCTCACCCGGCAGCGCGTCACGCACCTGCTCGAACGCCGCCCGCGCCCGCTCCGCCCGACCACCCACCAGCGCCGCCACACCCCGGTACCAGCCGGGCCGCCAGTCGTCCGGCAGCGGTGTGCGCGGGTCGTCCGGGTCGAACGGCGACGCCAACGCGTCCAGCTCGCCCACCGCCTCCTCCACCCGGCCCGCCTCGATCAACGCCCGCACCACCTGCAACCGCACCTCGACCGTCTGCACCGGCGCCACCCGCAACGCCGCCACCACCTGGTCCGGGTCACCCGTCGTCGCCGCCGTCGCCAGGAAACCCGCCGCCGCGTCCGAGGTGTCCACCTGCGGCACCGGCAGCCCCGTCGCCGCCGCCCGCACGTCCAACCCGCCCTCCGTGCCGAACGCCCGCCGCTCCGGCGTGAACTGCCGCGACACACCCGGCCGGGGCAGGCCGTCCTGCTGCGCCAACACCTCCCGCAGCACACCGGTCAACTGCTCGGCCATCTCCTCCGCCGTGGCGAACCGCTCCTCCGGGTCCGGGTGCGTGGCCCGCAGCAGGAACCGGTGCAACGACTCGTGCCGGCGCAGCAACGGCTGCTCGTCCGCGGGCGGCAACGACTCCTTGTACCGGCCGCGGAAGTCGAACTGGAAGCTCATCACCGCCAACGCCCGACCCACCGTGTACAGGTCGGAGGCCACCGACGGGCCGTCCGTGCCGATCTCCGGCGCCTGGTAGCCGATCGTGCCGTAGATGGGGGAGTGCCGGTCGTCGATGCGCCGCACCGCGCCCAGGTCGATCAGCTTCAGCTGCTCCTCGGTCTGGATCACGTTGTCCGGCTTGAAATCGCAGTACAGCAGGCCCACCCCGTGCAGGTAGCCCAACGCGGGCAGCACCTCCAGGGCGTAGGCGATCGCCTGCGCCACCGGCAGCGACCCGGTGCCCGTGCCCCGCGCCCGCAACTGCTTGATCATGTCCTTGACCGACGTGCCGCCCACGTACTCCATCACGATGTAGTCCACGAGCTCGCCGCTGGCCCGGTCCTCGTGCCGCACGAAGTTGTGGATCTTGACGATAGTAGGGTGCTCCACCTCTGCCAGGAACCGGCGCTCCGCGATCGCCGCCGCCATCGCGTCCGCGTCACCGGAGTCCAGCAGGCCCTTCAACACCACCCACCGGTCGCTGACCGCGTGGTCGGCGGCCAGGTAGATCCACCCCAGCCCGCCGTGCGCCAGGCAGCCCAGCACCTCGTACTGGTCGTGCAGCACCTCGCCGGGCACCAGCTTCGGCGTGAACGAGTAGTGGTGGCCGCAGTGCGCGCAGAACCCCTCCACCCGGCCCGGCCCGCCGTCCCGGCCGCGCCCGACCTCCTTGCCGCAACTGGAGCAGAACCGCTTCGCCTCCGGCACCTCGGGATCGGTCAGGACGGCGGTCTTCGGATCCCGGTAGGGCACCCGGGGCACCTCCACCAGGCCCGCGCCCAACCGGCCCCGGCCGGACGACCGGGTAGGTGCCGACGCCCGCCGCGACCGTGCCGCCGAAGCCGCGGAGGGCGACCACGGCGCCGTGCCGGGCCCCGTGGCGGGACCGCTGTGAGCGCCCGTGGCCGGCCCGCTGTCGGCACCGGGACCCGGGAACTCGCCGGTAGCGGGCCCACTGTCCGCACCGACCCCGACCTCACCGCCCGCACCGGTCATCTGCCCGCGAGCCTCCGGTCGACCGCCCGTCGCCGAACCGCGACTCGGGCCGCGGGTGGCCGGTCCGCCCGGACCGCCGGTCACCGACCTGCCGGCCGCGCCACCACCCGGGCCACCGGTCCGCCCGCCGCCCGCAGCGGCACGTCCGCCCGGCGGCGCGTCGGGAGCCGCTTCGGCCGGGCCGCGACCGGGACCGGCGGCAGGCGCGGTGGCGGCGAGGACCGGGGCCTCCAGGCCGCACACGTCGCAGAAGCCGTCGTCGTCGATCGCCCCGCCGCAGCCGGCACGTGGACACGTCCTCATCGGCCCTCCGTCCTGGCCAGCACCGCCCGCTGGTACCGCCGCACCGCCACCGTGCCCGCGTTCAGGTCGCACGGCACGCCGAACAGCACGTCACGGGCCCGCCGGTGCAGCTCCGCCAACCCGGCGTCCTCGGCGAACCCGCGCCCGGCCGCCTTCGCCCGGTAGGCGTCCAACCGGCCGCGCAGCTCCGACCTGCGCTCCAGCGACCCGGCCAGGTGCGCCGACACCTCCCGCGCCCGCGTCAACGCCACGCCCACCGCCGCCTCCACGGCCGCCACGTCCGTTTCCGCCACATCCGGAAAACGTCCCCGCAACCCGTCGAGTGCCCCGGCCACGTCCTCACCCGGCACGGGCGGGTGGTCGCCGGCGATCTCCGCCACCACCCGCGCCCGCACCTCGCCCGCCTGCGCCCGCACCGACTCCACCTCGGCGACCAGCCGCGACAACGTCTGCACCCGTGACGAGAACGTGCGGTGCAGCGCGCTCACCGACGCCACCCGAGCGACCAGGCCCGCCACCTCCGGATCGGGCGTCAACGGGTCGGCCACCGCACGGGCGTGCGCCCGCGCCACCTCCGCCCGCAGCCGCGCCGCCCCCGCCGAGTCGATCCCGGCCAGCTGCCCGGTCAACGGGTCCAGCAGCTCCAACCGCCGCGACCACGCCTCGTGCGCCTCCGCCAACACCGCCGTGACCCGCGCGTACTCCGCTTTCATCCGCG
This sequence comes from Saccharothrix carnea, assembly GCF_003014735.1. Lineage (GTDB taxonomy): Bacteria > Actinomycetota > Actinomycetes > Mycobacteriales > Pseudonocardiaceae > Actinosynnema > Actinosynnema carneum. Next base: position 648,905 of record NZ_PYAX01000002.1, read on the forward strand.
CCACCAGGTCACCGAGCGTGACCAGCGGGGCCGCGGTCCCGGTCAACGTGCGCACCGCCGCCTCCGGCAGCGCGATCGCCGCGCCCCGCAGCAACCGCGCCAGCTCCGCCGGGTCCCGCGTGTCCGACGCCTGCCGCAGCACCGCGCGGTAGACGTCGAACCACTCCCACAGCCGCACCATCCCGGCGTTCGCCGCCTCCCACCGCCGCGCCGACCCGCCCGTGAGCACCGCACCGCGCAGCAGCCGGTGACCCGGGTGGTCCTCCATCGCCAGCAACGACTCGGCCACCCGGTCGCTCTCCCGCCGCAGCGACGCCAGCTCCTCGTCCAGGGTGTCCATGTCAGTCCCGGTACACGGCGACGGGCGGGACCGGCGGGTCACCGAGCCACCGCTGGTGCAGCCGCGTCCACGTGCCGTCCGCCCGCAGCCGCTCCAGCAGCGCGTTGACGAACCGCACGAAGTCCTCGTCGGCCTTCGGGAACGCCATCCCGTACGGCTCGGCGGCGAACTGCGGCCCCACCACCTTCGTGTAGGGGTCCTGGGCGGCGAACCCGGCCAGGATCGTGTCGTCGGTGGAGATCGCGTCCACCTGGCCCTGCTGCAGCATCACCAGGCAGTCCGTCCAGTGCGCCACCGCCACCGGCACCGGCTTCGTCGGCCTGGTCGCCACGTTCGCCAGCGAACTCGACCCCTTCGTCGCGCACACCCGCTTGCCGCCCAGCCCGTCGATGTCGGTCACGTCGGAGTTCGACGGCACCAGCACCCGCTGCCCGGCCTGCAGGTACACCGTGGAGAAGTTCACCTTCCGCCAGCGCTCGCAGGTCGCCGTCATGGTCCGCACCACGATGTCGACCTCGCCGCGCTCCAGGGTCGGTACGCGCTGCTCGGAGGTCACCACCGTGAACTGGATCGCGCCCGGGTCGCCGAAGATCGCCCGCGCGACCTCCCGCACCAGGTCGACGTCGAAACCCTCCAGCTCGCCCGAGAACGGGTTGCGGAACCCCATCAGGTACGTGTTCTGGTCCACGCCCGCGATCAGCCTGCCCCGCTGCTGGATCCGCGCCATGGTCGACCCGGCCGGCATCTGCCCCGGCGGCGGCAACGGCCCGGTCGGGCGCAGGCTCGCGGTCGGATCGCACGACTCGGACGGCACGCCCGCCGTGCTCGGCGGCGCCGTCAGCTCCACCGCCTCCGCCGGGCGCGGCGGCACCGGGGTCCCGCCACCGATCGGCGGCGCACCACTGGGCACCGGCGCGCACCCCGTCACCACCAGCGCGAGCACCACGAGCAGCCGTCTCATCGGTACTCCTTCAACCGCTGCCACAACCCGAACACCGACGCCGCGGCCGCCAGCAGCGCCAGCACCACCACCGCGGGCACCGTGCCGCCCAACCCGGCCCGCGCCCGCCCGATCGCGTCGGTCAGCTCCGCCCGCGCCGTGCCGATCGCGTCCACCAGGTCCGAGTCCAACGCGTCGAACGCCGTGGCCGCACCCCGCGCGTCCTGACCCAGCGCCAACGCCACCGCCGTGGTGAAGTCGCCCGCTTCGTCGGCCGCGCGGATCTCGCGGTGCGCCTGCTGCCACCGCGCGTGGTGCTCCACCGCCTCCACCACCGGCGGTGTCCCGTTGACCAGCCGCAACCGGCCCAGCAGGTCGTCCAGCGCCCGGTCGGCCTCGACGTACTCCGCCTCGTAGGTCGCGCCGCTGCCCCGCGCCACCAGCGTCAACGTCTCGTCGCCCCGCGCGGTCAGCGTCGCGATCCGGGCCCGCGCCAGCAGGTCGACCACGGTGGCCTCGTTCTTGCTGGCCGACGCGTTGTGGACCACCAGCAGGCTGGCCACCAGCACCCACAGCAGCGAGATCGCGGTCAACGCGGTCGCCACCACCAGCCCCGGGTTGAGCACCCGGTTCGTCTTGCGGGTCAGGTACCGCTGCGCGAGCACCAGCACCACCAGCGCGAGCACGCCCAGCAGGAACTCCAGCCACGGCAGCGACCCGGCGTCCTCCAGGTCGCGCACCACGTTGCCGGTCTCCACCCCGTACAGCTCCCGCGCCGCCGGCAGCAGCCGCGTCCGCATCAACGTCGACGCCTCACGCAGGTACGCCGCACCCACCGGGTTGCCCTGCCGGTTGTGCGCGCGGGCCGTCTCCACCAGCCCCGTGTACACCGGCAACTGGCCCGACAACGTCGACAGCGCCCGCGTCAGCTCGGGGGAGCGGGTGATCTCGCTGGTCGCCGCCGACAACGCCGCGGCGGCCTTCGCCACGTCCGCCTCGTACCGGGCGCGCAGCGCCGCCGACTCCACCCCGCCGGACAGGAACGCGCTGGACGCGGTGGCGTCCGCGTCCGCCATCGCCCGGTAGACCTCCTGCGCGGCGAACGCCAGCGGCTCACTGCGGTCGGCCAACGCCTCCAGCGCGTCCGACCGGCGCTGCACCGACCACGCGGTCACCGCGCCGACCAGCAGGCTCACCACGATCAGCAGCAGGGCCACCAGGCTCAGCCTGCCCGGTGTGCTGCGGGCAAGACCCGTCACCCGGCGCAGGGCACCGCGGTTCCGCTGGGCCTCGACCAGCACGACCGCCCCCTTCCCGAGGTGATCGGCGCCACTCGCCGCCCAGACAGCGTAGATCCAACAACCGCCGATCGGGACGCGAACGGGCCCGCCGGGCGCGGCGCACGCCCGGCGGGTCGAGCTCATCGGGTGACGCGCTCACACCCGGCGCAGCCGCGCGCGCACCTCCATCAGGGCCTCGCCCAGCAGGTTCGACCCGAGCCAGGACGCCGGGTCGGCCGCGCGCGGGTCGTCGGCGGCGAGCCCGATGCCCCAGATCCGGTCCAGCGGGCTCGCCTCCACCAACACCCGGTCACCGGTGCCGAGCAGGAACCGGCGGGCGCCGTCGTGCGCGCCGAACTTCGCCAGGTTGCCCCGCACCACGACGTCCAGCCGGTTCGCCACCCACGTGTCCTCGGCGAACCCGCGCACCTGACGGCCCAGCGACCTCGCCTCACCGGGCGTGTCGGCCGCGAGCACCCGCCGCGCGGTGTCCTCGTCGCCGAACACCAGCGCCTTGCCGTGCATCATGAAGTGCTCGGCGGTGCGGAAGGTGTGCCCGTCGACCGTGAACGGCGACTCCCACCACTGGCTCAGGCACTCCTCGCCGACCGGCGCACCGGAACGCGACCCGGGTCCCCAGAAGAACACGTACTCCGTCACGGCGCAGACCGTGCCACACGCCCGACCGGCGACACCAACGGTTTGCCCAGCCCTAGCGGGGCGGCAGCGGCAGCGGCACCGCGGGCAGGCCGTCCATGCTGACCCCGACGAAGTCCTTGTTCTCGCAGTACGCGGCGAACTCCTCGTCGGACTTGCGGTCGAAGTACTCCTCGTGCAGCGTCCGCTCACCCCGGTAGTCCATGAACGGCACGGCGAACCCGCACGTGTCGCTGATCAGCTTCGCGGTCACCACCACGACCGCCCGCAACGCCGACCCGTCCGCGTCGCCGAACCCCGCCACCAGCTCCGCGAACCTCGGATCGTCCCGGAACACCGGCTCACCCGTGCCGTGCACGCGCACGATGTTCGGCGGGCCGTCGAACGCGCACCACATCAGCGTGATCCGCCCGTTCTCCCGCAGGTGGGCGATCGTCTCGGCGTGGCTGCCGCCGAAGTCCAGGTACGCCACCCGCTGCTCGTCCAGCACCCGCCACGTGCCCCGGCGGCCCTTCGGCGACAGGTTCACGTGCCCGTCCGCGGACAGCGGCGCGGTCGCGGTGAAGAACACCGGCTGCGCCTCGATGAACTCGCGCAGGCGTCCTTCGATCCGTTCGTAGGTCTTTCCCATGACGCCAGTATCACCCGTCATCGACCCCACCTCGCCGCACAATTCTCTTTGCGCACCGCCTCCCCGCCTCACCAGATTCCCGCCATGACCTCCGAGATCCGCCGTTCCCTGGTCCAGCACTCCCGGCTGCGCCAGGACCCGCACGCGGTGCTGCGCCGCACGAACGCGGCGCCGCGACGCACCTGGACGGCGCCCGGCTGTGGGAGGCGCAGCCGTACTACGACCGGCCGTTCGCCGAGATCGCCGACCTGTTCGACACCGTCTACGTCTCCCTCTACAAAGGCCTCGAAGGGGTGCGCGGCGCGGTCCTCGCGGGCGACCGGGAGACCGTCGACGCCGCCTCGATGTGGCGGCGCAGGCTCGGCGGCGCCACCCCCGACTCGTGGCACGCCGCCGTCACCGCCCTGATGGGGCTGGACGAGGTGCTACCCAGGATGGCCGAGTTCCGCGACCACGCCGTGGGGGTGGCCGCCGCGATCAACGCGGACGGCTACGCGACCACCCGCCCGCGGGTGCCGCAGACACCGCTGTTCCACGTCCACCTGCCCGTGCCCAAGGACGTCGTCGCCGCCGCGGCGCAGCGGATCCTCGCCGAGAGCGGCGTCGAACTGCCCCGGCACCCCCGGTCCTCACCCGACCCGACGCGGTGCGCCATCGAGCTGACGATCGGGGTCGTGTCGCTGGAGTTCACCCCGCGGGAGGTCGCCGACCTGATCCGGCGCCTGCGCTGAACCGGCCGGCCGGCAACGCGAACGGCGAGGAGGTGACCGCACTCCCCGCCATGCTCAACTTATAGCGCACAGGGGGTCTTGCGGCAAGACCCCGGTCGTGCCGCAGAATCTCCCGCCGAAGCCAGGACCTGCGAGAATCCGATTTCGCGAACCGCCTGCGCTCGCCATCGAACGGGGATTGATGATCGACGTGATCGTGGTCGGCGGCGGACCGACCGGCCTGATGCTCGCCTGCGAGCTGCGGCTGCACGACGTGCGCGTGCTCGTGCTGGAGAAGGACACCGAACCGACCGAAGTCGTGCGCTCGCTGGGCCTGCACGCCCGCAGCGTCGAGATCATGGACCAGCGCGGCCTGCTGGACCGGTTCCTCGCGCTCGGCACGCGCCACCCGCTCGGCGGCTTCTTCGCCGGCATCCCCAAACCCGCACCGCGACGGCTCGACACCGCCCACCCGTACGTCCTGGGCATCCCGCAGCCCACCACCGACCGCCTGCTCGCCGACCGCGCCGCCGAACTGGACGTCGAGCTCCGCCGCGGACTCGCCCTGGTCGGCCTGGACCAGGACGACGACGGGGTGACCGCCGAACTCTCAGACGGCACGCGGCTGCGCTCCCGCTACCTCGTCGGCTGCGACGGCGGACGCAGCACCGTGCGCAAACTCCTCGGCGTCGCCTTCCCCGGCGAACCCGCCCGCGTCGAGACGCTGCTCGGCGAGGTGGAGATCGGCGTGACCCCGGAGACACTGGCCGAGGCGGTGGCCGAAGTGCGCAAGACCCAGGCCCGGTTCGGCGTCACGCCGTTCGGCGACGGCGTGTACCGCGTCGTCGTGCCCGCTGACGGCGTGACCGAGGACCGCTCGGTCCCACCGACCCTGGACGAGGTCAAGCGGCAGCTGAAGGCGGTCGCCGGCACCGACTTCGGCGTGCACTCGCCGCGCTGGCTCTCCCGCTTCGGCGACGCCACCCGGCTCGCCGAGCGCTACCGGACCGGCCGGGTCCTGCTGGCCGGCGACGCGGCCCACATCCACCCGCCCACCGGCGGCCAAGGCCTCAACCTCGGCCTGCAGGACGCGGTCAACCTCGGCTGGAAACTCGCCGCGCAGGTCCAGGGCCGGGCACCGGACGGGCTGCTGGACACCTACCACGCCGAACGGCACCCCGTGGCCGCCGCCGTGCTGGACAACACCCTCGCGCAGATGCAGCTGATGTCCACCGAACCCGGCCCCCGCGCGGTGCGGCGACTGCTGGCGGAACTGATGGACGTCGAGGACGTCAACCGGCTGCTGATCGAGAAGATCACCGCCATCGGCATCCGCTACGACTTCGGCGACGGCCACGACCTGGTCGGCCGGCGGCTGAAGGACGTGGCGCTCGGGCGAGGACGCCTCTACGAACTGATGCGCGGCGGCCGCGGACTGCTGCTCGACCAGACCGGCCTGCTCTCCGCCGCAGGCTGGGCCGACCGCGTCGACCACATCGTCGACACCGCCGACGAACTGGACGTGCCCGCCGTGCTCCTGCGGCCGGACGGCCACGTCGCGTGGGTCGGCGACGACCAGCGGGACCTGGACGCCCGGCTGCACCGGTGGTTCGGCGACCCGTCCGCTAACCCGCTCCGGTGACCTCGGCGAGCCCGCGCCGCAACAGGTCGCGCTCGGCGTCGTTGCCCGCCAGGTCCAACGCCCGCCGGTAGGCCCGCGCCGCCTCGGAGTCCCGGCCGAGGCGGCGCAGCAGGTCGGCGCGCACCGCGTGGCACAGGTGGTAGCCCGCCAACGGCGGCTTGCCCGCCGTGAGGCCGTCCACCAGCGCCAACGCCGCCTCCGGCCCGTCCACCTCGGCCACCGCGACGGCCCGGTTCAACGCCACCACCGGGCTCGGCGTCAACACCATCAGGTGGTCGTAGAGCCGCACGACCTGCCGCCAGTCGGTCGGCGGCGGATCGCTGTGCACGGCGTTGATCGCCGCCTGGACCTGGTACGGGCCGGGCCGGTCGCGGCGCAGGCACCACCGCACCAGCGCCCGCCCCTCCGCCACCAGCGCACCGTCCCAGCGCGACCGGTCCTGGTCGGCCAACCGCACCAGCCCGCCGTCCGGGCCGGTCCGCGCCGCACGGCGGGCGTGCAGCAACACCATCAACGCCAACAACCCGACGACCTCCGGCTCGTCGGGCATCAGCTCCACCAGCACCCGCCCGAGCCGCACCGCCTCCGCGCACAGCTCCGCACGCACCAACGAGCCGCCCGAACTGGCCGAATAGCCCTCGTTGAACACCAGGTACACCACCGCCAGCACGGCACGCAGCCGATCGGGCAACTCCGCCTCACCCGGCACCCGGTACGGGATCCGCGCGTCGCGGATCTTCGCCTTCGCCCGCACCAGCCGCTGCGCCATCGTCGGCTCCGGCACCAGGAACGCCCGCGCGATCTCCGCCGTGGACAACCCGCCCAGCAGCCGCAACGTCAACGCCACCCGGGCCGCCGGGTGCAGCGCCGGGTGGCAGCAGGTGAAGATCAACCGCAGCCGCTCGTCACCCACCACGCCCACCTCCACGGGCTCGTCACGGGCGTGCAGCAACGCGGCCTGGGCCTGCCGGTCGTCCCGCGTGGACTCCCGGCGCAACCGGTCGATCGCCCGGTGCCTGGCCGTGGTGATGATCCAGCCCGCCGGGCTCGGCGGCACACCGGCCTCCGGCCAGCGCCGCAGCGCCTCGGCGAACGCGTCCTGGACCGCCTCCTCGGCGACGTCGATGTCACCGAAGACGCGGACCAGGACCGCCACCGACCGGCCGTACTCCGCCCGGAAGACCTGCTCGACCGCCGTCACGTCAGCGTCGTCACCTCACGCTCCACCTCAGCCGACGAAGTCCTGGAACGGCCGCACCTCGACCGGCAGCGCGCACGCCACGCCCATCCGCCGACCCCACTCCAACGCCGCGTCCAGGTCCGGCACGTCGATGATGCTGAACCCGCCGATGAACTCCTTGCTCTCGGTGAACGGGCCGTCCGTCACCAGCACCTCGCCGTTCTCGCCCGGACGCAGCGTGGTCGCCGTCTCCGGCGCGTGCAGACCACCGGCGAACACCCACACCCCGGCCTCCCGCATGTCGGCGTCCACCGCCTGCACGTCCTTCATGATCTTCTCCAGCTCCGCCGGGTCCGGGATGTCGTAGCCGGCGGGCTCGATCACGCTGATCAGGTACTGGGTCATCTCGTGCTCCTCGAGGTCGGAGGGTTTCCGCACCCTCTACACGAACGGCCGGCGACGACTTCGACACCGCGACGGAGAAAATTCTCAGACCACTACGACGAGCTCGCCGACCCGCTCCGACCGGTTCACCCCGGACGCGCCCACCTCCACCCGCACCCACCCCGGCAGCGGCTCGGGCACCGGCCGCCCGACCACGGCCGGGTTCTCCACCGGCCCCGGCCCGCTCAGCACCACCGCCCGCGTCGACCCGGTCATCCGTGGTGCTCCAGGACCACGTTCAACACGCGCACCAACTCCTCGCGCTCGGCCGCCGACAACGGCGCCAGCAACGCCTCCTGAGCCCGCCCCAGCACCCGGTCCAGGTGACGGAGGTGGGCCGTGCCGGACGGGGTGACGCTGACGATGTTGCGCCGCTTGTCACCCGGGTCCGGCCGGCGCTCCACGAACCCCTTGTCCGCCAGCTCGTTGACCGTCGCCACCACGTCGCTGCGGTCCAGCCCGCCCCGCCGGCCCAGGTCAGCCTGGCTGGCCGGGCCGAACTCGTCCAGCGCGGCCAGCAGCGAGTAGTGGTAGCGCCGCGCGTCCACCGCGCCCAACGCCTCCGACACCAGCCGGTGCGCCTGGGTCGTGGCCTGCCCGAGCAGCCAGCTCGCCGTGCCGCGCAGCCGCCGCGGCGCGCCTGAGGTCTCCATGCGACCGCAGTCTACCCACTTGTTGGCCCCACCAACGGTCAGGAATTTCTGTTGTGCCAATCGGCGCGGTTCAGGCGTGACCGCCGACCGACACCGGGCCCAGGACCAACTCCGACCGCCCTTCCAGGAACTCGCCCACCCGCGCCACCTCCCGGTCCAACTCCGCCGCCCCCGCCCGCGACAACCCGCCGAACAGCTCCACCGTCACCACGATCCGTCGACCCGACCGCTTCTGGTGCCACACCCCGGCCACCACGCCGTCCACCAGCACCACCGGGAAGTTCCCCGCCTGCCCACCCGACAACGCCCGCTCGAACGCCCGACCCGGGAACACCACCTCACGCGGGTGGCTGCCCACCACGTAGGCGTCGAAGTAGGGGAGCAGCCGCACCCCGCCCGGCGGCTCGTCCGGCCACGACGTGTCGCCCCGCACCACCCAACCGCCCTCGACCAGCTCCACGTCCGCCCGCTCGAACAGCGCGTCCACCCACCGCTTCGGCGCGGCCAGCCACCTCGCGAAGTGCGCCTCCGTCGCCGGCCCGTACGACCGCAGGTAGGCGTGCAGCAACTCCACCGCACCCTCCGCTGCCGGCGCGAAACCCGGCAACCACCGCCGCGGGCTCGTGTAGGCGACCTTGCGGCCCTTGTTCGGCGCGAAGCACATCGCGCCCCGGTTCGACGCCACCCCCATCGCCTCCACCCACCGCGGCCACGGCGTGCCGCCGAACGCCTCCATCACCCGCTCGCCCGCCCACGCGCCGGTCCGCGCCACCACCGCCTCGGTCAACTCGTCACCGGTCAGCTCGTCGTCCCGCAACGCGTCCGCGATCGCCGCCACCACCTCCGCTGTCTGCTCCTCGGTCAGCAACCGCAGCCGTTGCGGCAACGCCGACAACGCACCCGTCCACATCGGCAGGTCCGCCGCCGGCAGCAGGTGCACCGTGCCGCGAGGCCCCCGCGTCTTCACCAACGCCCGGTCCACCCACACCGCGTCCCGCACCCGCTGCCGGGTCAGCGTCGTGCGGATCCCGATCGACAACTCCGCCGCCGACATCACCTGGGCGTGCGCACCGCACATCGCCCGCACCACCGCCACCGGGTCCGCCGACGGCTCCACCAACGAGTGCCGCCGCAACCGGCGGCCGATCACCCCGTCCACGACGCTCACCGGACCTTCGCGAAGAACGTGTTCCGACACCCGTGCACCAGCAGCAACGGCAGCGCGTCGGCAGCGCCGCTGCACACGTGCAGGTCGGACTGCGGCACGGCGATGCGGAACTCCCGGAACTCGGTCACGGCGACGACGCTAGAACCCGACCAGGACAGGAACGGTCCTAGATCAACCCGGGATGCCCGAACTGCGCGATCCGCAGCCCGCCCTCCACCACGACCGTGTCGACCAGCCGGAACCCCAGACCCTCGTACAACGCGATCGCGGGCGCGTTCGCCGCACCCGTCGACACGATCGCCGGACCGCCCTCAGCCAGCACCTGCTCCACCAGCCGCCTGGCGAACCCCAGCCGGAAGTGGCTCGGCGCCACGCACAGCCGGTCGATGTCCAGCACGCCGTCCACCTTCGCGAAGCCGACGAACGCCACCAGGTCGTTGTCGACGTACCCGCCCAGCCACCGCAACGGCACTCTCCGGATGTCCTCGACCGACTCGTGCAGACCCGGTATCGCCGTGCTGCCGATCAACTCCGACTCGATCGCGTACGACTGCAACGCGATCCGGTGCACGGCGGTCGCCGTCCCGTCATCGGTGAGGTCCAGGGGAACGATCATGCGGCCCATCCTTTCCCACGAGGTGACCCGCCGGTTACCCCTTTCGATCACCGCCGGAACGCCGACCTCGGCCGGGCACGAACCGGCCGGCGCGACCCCGCGAAGCCCTCGTCCCGCGCGGCCCCGGCCATCACCCAATGGAACGAATACAACACGTATGGCAATTCCGCCACGCCCGATGAGCGGATCCGTCCATCCAGGACGGCAGGTAATTCCAGCGCAACTCGAATCAGTAGTCATGTGCGCAAGAGTGAAGATGGCACTTCGCAAAAACCGGGGTGATGATGATTCAAGGGGTGGGTGAACGTCGCAACAGGTTCCGATAGTCACAGACCAGTGGTGTGTCGCTTTCCACCCTTCTGGACGGTAGCGCCGGCCGGTGCCGGCCCCTGTCTACCGACGTCCACCAAGAAACGAGGAGTCACCGATGACCAGTACGGCACCGAGCGTCGTCGATCGCGAGGCGATGCTCAATTCATACTACGGTCCGTTCACCAGCGAACAGGAGAAGGAAGTCCTCGGCGTCCCACTGCGCCTCGTCGGCGCCTGGGCGAAGAACGACGCCGCCGGCGTCGCGAACACCTTCACCGAGGACGGCATCCTGATCCTTCCGGGTGACGTGCTGAAGAAGGGCCGCGAGGAGATCCACGCCTTCATGAGCGAGGCCTACTCGGGCCCCTTCAAGGGCACCGGCGTCACCGGCAACCCGGTCGACGTCCGCTTCGTCTCCGACGACGTCGCGCTGCTGCGCACGCACGGCGGCATCCTGGCCCCCGGCGAGACCGACATCGCGCCCGAGCGCGCCGTGCGGTCCACGTGGGTCTGCGTGAAGCAGGACGGTGAGTGGCGACTCGCGGGCTACCAGAACAGCCCTCGGGGCGACGGCGCGACCCTGCGCTGGTAATCGGCCGCTAGCCACACAGAACCAAGGAGTGCCAGACATGCCCACAGCGACCAACGGGTGGGGCGACGCCTCACAGCTCCTCGCCGAAGCCGGGGTCCCCGAAGACCCCACCTACTACCGGGGCTTCACCGCCGACGACGAGAAGGCGGTGCTGACCGTCCCCATGCGCATCCAGGAGGCGTGGGAGCGCAACGACGCCGACATGTTCGCCGACACCTTCGCCGACAACGGCAGCCTGCTGATGCAGGACACCCAGCTCACCAGCCGCGAGGACATCCGCCGGTACATGGCGGAAGGCTTCCGCGGCGGCCTCAGGGGAGCCCGGGTCCGCGGCGGACCACTGGAGATCAACTTCCTCACCGACACCGCCGCGATCGTGATCAGCGAAGGCGGCATCCAGCTCGCGGACGAGTCGGCCACCGCGCCGGAGCGCAAGGTCCGCGTCACCTGGGTGATCGCCAAGCAGGCCGACGGCACGCTGAAGCTGATCTCCCACCACAGCAGCCCCATCAAGGGCTGAGGCCCACACGACGAGAGGACTGCCATGGCGGTCGAGGTCGGATCCCCGGCGCCGGACTTCACCCTGAGCGACCACAACCGCGAGGTGGTGACGGCGTCGTCGCTGTGGCGGGAGAAGAACCTGCTCGTGATCTTCTACCCGTTCGCGTTCAGCACGATCTGCCAGGACGAGATGTGCCTGGTCAGGGATGACATCGGCGAGTACGCCACCAACGACGTGCAGGTCGTCGGCGTCTCCACCGACACGCCGTTCGCGCTCAAGGCCTGGGCCGAGCAGCAGGGGTACGACTTCCCCCTGCTGTCGGACTTCTGGCCCCACGGCGAGGTCGCCGGGAAGTACGGCGTCTTCCTCGAAGAAGCCGGGATCGCGATGCGCGGCACGTTCCTGGTGGACACCTCCGGTGTGGTGCGCTTCGCGGAGATCAACGGTCCCCGCGAAGCACGCGACCAGACCAAGTGGAAGAAGGCGGTGGCGGAACTGACCGCCGCCTGAATCCGTCACCGAAACCGTCGCGGGTTCCGGCACGAACGGTGATCCGGACGACGGCCATCCATTTGCCGCACAATCCGAAATGTGGCGCGTCCCTCGGATCGCGTTCTCCACGTCGGACGCGATCCGCGATGTCGAGACGCGTTATCGCGGTGAACCTGTGGTGATCCCGCCCGGCCTGACGGGAACGATTTCCGGATGGGCAACCACATCGGTGATCGCCCTGTCGGGCCGGGCGGGAACACAGCGGGAACACTCACCGCGACAGCCCTTTCCCAACGCACGAGAACGTCGTTCTGCCGGTCCGGCGTGAACCCGACCGAGCTTCCCGGAAAAACCGCGCCTGGACGGCGCACGCACACCCGAATCCGCCGTACGGCGGACGTGAGGAGGACCGGATGTACGATTACGTGATTGTCGGAGCGGGCTCGGCGGGCTGCGTGCTGGCGGCGCGACTCACCGAAGACCCCGATGTCACCGTGTGCCTGATCGAGGCCGGGCCCACCGACGACCTGGAGACCATCCACATCCCCGTCGCGTTCGGCGACCTCTTCCGCACCTCGGTCGACTGGGACTACGACTCGCACGACGAGCCCCAGCTCGACCGGCGGCGGATCTTCCTGCCCCGCGGCAAGGTCCTCGGCGGCACCAGCTCGATCAACGCGATGCTGTACCTGCGCGGCAACAAGCTCGACTACGACGGCTGGGGCCAGCCCGGCTGGAGCTACGACGAGCTGCTGCCGTACTTCAAGCGCTCCGAGGACAACGAGCGCGGCGAGTCGTACTACCACGGCGCCGGCGGCCCCATGAGCGTGTCGGAAGGGCGCAGCCGGAACACGCAGTCGCAGGCGTTCCTGGACGCGGCGGCACAGGCCGGGTTCGCGTCCAACGACGACTTCAACGGCGAGTCCCAGGACGGCTTCGGCCACTTCCAGCTCACCCAGCGCAACGGCCGCAGGTGCTCGACCGCGGTCGCCTACCTGCACCCGGCCATGAACCGGCCGAACCTGACCGTGCGGACGAACTTCCAGGTGCACCGCATCGTCATCGAGAACGGCCGCGCGGTGGGCGTCACCGGACGCCGGTTCGACGAGAACCTCACCGTCCGCGCGAACCGCGAGGTGATCCTGTCGGCCGGCGCCTACAACTCGCCGTACCTGCTCATGCACTCCGGCATCGGCCCCGCCGACCACCTCGGTCAGCTCGGCATCCCGGTCGTCCACGCCAACGACCGGGTCGGCGCCAACCTCCAGGACCACCCGCTGGTACCGCTGATCTTCGCCCACGACGAGCCGGTCAGCACCCTGATCGCCGACGACCCCCGGTACGTCAGGCAGTTCGAGGAGGAGGGCACCGGCCCGATGACCTCCAACGGCCCCGAAGCCGGCGGCTACGTGCGCACCCGCTCCGGGCTGGCCGCTCCGGACGCGGTGTTCTTCTCCGGCCCGATGATGTTCGCCGACAGCGGCCTGGGCCTGCCCACCGGGCACGCCATCACCTACGGGCCGGTGCTGCTGACGCAACAGGCCCGGGGCACCGTGACGCTGGACTCCGCCAACCCCACCATGAAGCCCAAGATCCAGCACAACTACCACCAGACCGAGGACGACCTGGCCACGGCCGTGGCGGCGACGCGGATCGGGATGGAGATCGCGCGGCAGAAGGCGCTGTCCCGGTTCACCAAGGACTGGTACTCCGCCCCGGAATCGGACTCCGAGGCCGACGTGCGCGCCTACGTCCGCGGCTACACGCACTCCATCTTCCACGGCTCGGGCACCTGCGCGATCGGCCAGGTCGTCGACGCCGAGCTGAAGGTGATCGGCATCGACGGCCTACGCGTGGCCGACGTGTCGGTCATGCCGACGCTCGGTCGCGGCGCACCCAACGCGTCCGCCATCGCGATCGGGGAGAAAGCCGCGGACCTCGTGCTGGGCAAGGCGCCGCTGCCGGCGGCCCAGGCCTTGGCCACCGCGTGAGCAGGCCGTCCACCGACGTGATCCCAGGAGGAACGTTGACCATCACCCACGAGCCCACGACGTCGTCCGAGGTGGCGACCGAACTGGAAGACCTCGACCGCAGACACCTGTTCCGCTCCATGCAGCGCGGCGACATCACCGACCGGGTGGTCATCGTCCGCGGGCAGGGCTGCACCGTGTGGGACGCCAGGGGCAACGAGCTGCTCGACGCCGCCGGCGGTGGCGTGTGGCACTCGCCCCTGGGCCACGGCCGCCGCGAACTCGGCGAGGTCGCCGCCCGGCAGATCGGCGAACTGGAGTACTTCACCAGCCTGCTGGAGTTCACCAACGACAAGGCGATCAGGCTCGCGTCCCGCATCGCGAACCTGGCGCCGGACGGCCTGAACCGCGTGTTCTTCACCAGCGGCGGCTCGGAGGCGGTGGAGACGGCGATCAAGGCCGCGCGGCTCTACCACCACCGGCGCGGCGACACCGACCGCACCTGGGTCATCTCGCGGAACTACTCGTTCCACGGGACCGCCTACGGCAGCGGCACGCTCACCGGCTTCCCGCCCGTGCACCTGGGCGTGGGACCGAACCTGCCCCACGTCGAGCGGGTCTCGCCGCCTTACCCCTATCGGGCGGCGGACCTCTACGGCGGCCGGGACACCACCGACTTCCTGATCGACGAGCTGGAGCAGACCATCCGGCGTCTCGGCCCGGGCAACGTGGCCGCGATGATCGGCGAGCCGGTGATGGCGGCCGGCGGCGTGCTCGAACCGCCCGCCGACTACTGGCCGCGGGTGCGGGAACTGCTGACCCGGCACGGCATCCTGCTGATCGCCGACGAGGTGGTCACCGGCTACGGGCGCATCGGGTCGTGGTTCGACTCGCCGGGGCGTGGCATGGGAGCCGACATGATCACGTTGGCCAAGGGCATCGCCGGCGGGTACATGCCGCTGGGCGCGACGATCATGTCGGACGAGGTGTCGCAGACGCTGCTGGACACCGGCGGCTTCTTCCACGGCTACACGTTCCAGGGCCACCCGGTGGCCTGCGCGGTGGGTCTGGCGACGATCGACATCATCGAGCGGGAGAACCTGCTGTCGAAGGCCGACCTGATCGCCGAGTGGTGCCGCACCGGCCTGGCGCCGGTGGTCGACCTGCCCGCGGTCGGCGACCTGCGGGTCGTGGGGTCGCTCGCGGCCGTCGAGCTCGTGGCGGACCGCACCACCCGCGAGCCGATGGCGTGGGGGCCGGTGGAGCAGGTGGCCTTCGAGATCCGCAAGCGCCACGGCGTCATCGCCCGCCCCTACGGTCCGATGCTGGTCCTGGCGCCGCCGCTGGTGATCAGCCAGGCCGAGACGGCGCGCGCGACCTCCGCCGTGGTCGACGTGCTGGCCAAGCTCCGCCCGGACGGCACGATCGCCGCGTGAAGCAGCCCGCCGTCCATCCCTGTGCTTGCTTCCGATAAGTGAACCTTATCGGAAGCAAGCACAGGGACGTTCATAGCGTTGCGTTGTGTGCAGTAACGTTTGTTGTGACGAATTAGTGCTACGATATTGCCGTGACGACGGCTGAGACCTCCGCGTTGACCTGCAACTACCCCGGCTGCGCGCGTCCGGTGTTCCGGGGCAGTGGGCCGGGGCGCCCGGCGGAGTACTGCGACCTGCCGGAACACACCCGGTGGCGGGCGTGGCGGGAGAGGCAGCGGTTGGCGCAGGCGGCGGAGGCGGAGCAGGAGATCGTCACCGTGACGAAAGGCCCGCAGGGAATCACCGCGGGCAAGATCAGGGCCGAAGAACTGCTGGAGCGGTTCCGGGTGCTGACCGAGCAGATGTCGACCACGCTGACCGGAGCCGTGGCGGAGCTGTCGGCGATCGCCGATCCGAGCGTGGCCGAGAGCCAGGTGCAGGCGGTCGAAGCCGAGGCAGCGCGGCGGGTCGCCGAGGCGGAGGCCGCGGTCGCGAAGGCGGAACGGCGCAGGCGTGACGCCGAACAGGCACGACAGGCCGCCGAGGCGACCACCGAGGACGCGGTCCGTGCCGCCGAACAAGCCGAACGCGACGCCGAGGCCGCCTACGCGCAACGTGACGCCGCCCGGGCCGAAGCCGACGCGGCCGTCGAACGGGCCGAGCAGGAGATCGCCGCCATCCGCGTGGAAGCCGCAGCCGCCGTGGACGAGATCCGCCGGGACGCCCAAGCCCAGGTCGAGCAGGCCAAGGCCGACGCGGTCGCCCACGCCGAACAGGCCAGGCGGCAGGCGGTGCGGGAAGTCGACCAGGTCCGCGCGGACGCCCAGGCACAGATCGACCAGGCCCGGCACGACGCACAGGCGCAGGTCGACCGCGCCCGAGCCGAAGCGCAAGCCCGGGTCGACCGGGCCGTCGCCGAGGCCGAGGCGAGCGTCGAGCAGGCCCGGTCCGCCGCCCGAGCCGAAGCCGACGCGGCGAACCAGGCCCGGATCAAGGCCGAACGCGCCGAGCAATCCGCCCACGACGCCCGCGTCGAACTCGACCGCGCCCGAGCCGAGCTGACCGACCAGCGCGACACCCACCGCGCCCAGCTCGACCAAGCCGAACGCGCCGCCCGCGAACGCCTCGACGCCCTGGAACAAGCCCGCACCCAGACCCTCGTCCGCGCCGAACGGGCCGAGAGCCAACTCGACCGGCTGCAAGCCGAACTGGACGCCCTGCGAGCCGAACGCGCGTGAGCCGAGGCCGGGTCAGCGGCCGAGCCTGACCGGCTTGCCCACGAGTCCGGCGGCCACCACCCGGTCGACACCGGGCAGGTTCGACAGCCGCACCGCCACCCGCCGCGCCCGCAGCCGCCACGGCGAAGCGGGCAGGAACCACCGCGCGCCCGACCGTGCCACCTGCTGCTTCTCCGCCACGACGGGCCGCCAGGCGCGTTCGTAGGCGCTCAGGTCGTCCACGTGCTCGGCCAGCACGTACGCGCCGCCGATCCCGAGCGACGCGCCCTGCCCGGCCAGCAACGACACCGCGCCGCACGCGTCACCCACCAGCACGACCCGCCCGGACGACCACCGCGGCAGCTCCACCTGTGCGACCTGGTCGTAGTAGATGTCCTCCGGGCACCGCGCCAACGCCCGCGGCACGACCCAGCCCAGCGACCCGTACGCCTCCAGCACCGCCGCGCGGGCCGAGGCGGGCAGGTCCGGTGACGGCGTCCGGTGCACGGTGAACGCCGCCACCCGCCCGTCGCGCAACCCGTAGAAGCCGACCTGGCGGCCCACGGTGTCGGTGACGCAGAACCGCCCGTCCACCAGCGCGTGCACCGACGGGTCGTCGAACGTGAACGCCGCCGTGTGGAAACCCAGGTACCGGACGTGCCCGTCGCCGAACACCAGCCGGCGCACCGCCGAGTGCACGCCGTCCGCGCCGACCAGCAGGTCACCGGACACGGTCGAGCCGTCCGCCAGCCGCACGTCCACCCCGGCCGCGCCGTCCTCGACCCCCACCACGCGGGCGCCGAACCGCAGCGTGACGGCGGCGGGCAGGTCTTCGCGGAACGCGCGTTCGACGTCCGGCCGCATCACGCTCACCAGCCGCCCGTCCACCGCCCGTGCGAACCGGTCGAAGCTCAGCCCCGCCACCCGGCGTCCCCGCGCGTCGACGTACGCGGCCTCCCGCACCCGGTAGCCCAGCTCCAGCAGGCGCGGCAGCACGCCCATCCGCTCGGCCGCGTCGTAGCCCGGGCCGAAGAAGTCGATCATGTACCCGGAGGTGCGCGGCGCGGCGGCCTGTTCCAGCACGACGACGTCGTGCCCGAGCGTGCCCAGGCGGTGCGCGAGCGCGAGTCCGGCGATGCCCGCCCCGCTGATCAGGACCTTCACCGCAGCACCCGGCCCAGCACCGGCACGACGACGTCCGCGGACAGGTCGGGTGACAGCGCGCGGTGCAGCAGCACACCGTCCACCGCGGCCGCCAGCACCGCGGCCGTCTCCACCGGCGTCGGCACGTTCCGCGAGGCCAGCCAGGCGGCGAGCGTGCGGCGGAACTCCACCAGCACCTCGCCCACGGCGTGGCGCAGCTCGTCGTTGCGGGTCGCGGCGAGGAACGTCTCGGTGAACAGCTCCTGCCCGCCGTGCCCGTCCAACGCGCCCAGCAGCAGCGCCAACGCCTCGGTCGGCGTGGACGCCCGTTCCAGCACCGAGGCGAGGCCGTCCACGGCGGACCGCAGCGCGCCGACCGACGCCTGCACCAGCACGGCCTGCGTGGAGTCGAAGTGGTAGTGCACGACGCCGGAACCGACGCCGGCGCGGTCGGCCAGCATCCGGGTGCTGACCGCACCCCAGCCCTTCTCGGCGATGAGTTCCGTGGCCGCGTGCAGCAGCCGTTCCCGAACCGTCATTGGACGATCGTACTGGACGATCGTCCAAACCTAGAGCCGGACGTCCCCTCCGACGCCCGCGAACTCGAGCAGCCCGGCGCCTTCGGCCTCCACGTCGGCCCGCTGCGCCCGGGTCAGCGGCCGGAACAGCTCGACGTCCAGGCCGTCGTCGGCGAGCTTCCAGGTGCCGTGCACGAAGCCGTCCACCAGCAGGGTCGGCTTGCCGCCGATGATGATCCCGCGCCGGTAGTCCTCGTCGGAGATGACGCGGGTGCGGTCGTCGTGGCCGAGCAGCACGTTGTCGAACTCGGGCAGGAACCGGGCCGGCGCGGGCGTGCCGGGGTCGGGCAGCGGCGCGCCCGGCAGGTCGTAGAGGGTGCGCCCGCGGTCGTCGGTGAAGACCCTCAGGTCGTCCATCGCCTCGACCACCGGCTTGAGCCGGCTCATGCCCGCCCACGTCTGCACGTCCTTGACCGAGGCCGGGCCGAACGCGGCCAGGTAGCGGCGCACGAAATCGGCAGGTGACGCGGCGGGTCCGGCGGGTCCGAGCCACCCCGAGGCCGTGGTCCACCGCGCCGCCCCGGAGCGGCCCCACACCGCACGCGGCGGGACCTGCACGGACGGCACCAGGAAGCTGCCCGCGTAGCCCAGGGCGGAGGCGTCGCGGTCGGGCCACCGGGCGCCGAGTGCGTCGCCGATCTCGCGCCGGGTGCGCGGCTGTTCGTCCAGCAGGGCGGTGACTGCTCCGGTGAACTCGTCCACGTCGAGCCCGTCCATGACGAACCCGAACGGCGAGGACGCGAACCGGCGGTGCAGGAACGGCCGCAGCAGCGGTTCGATCCGGCCGTGGTCGGCGGCGGTGACGAGGTGGATCGTGGCGCGGTGCAGCGACGCCCGGACCACGTGGCGGTCCAGCAGCAGCGCGCCCAGCTCGTCGGGCCGGAACGACCGCAGGCGCGACCACAGGCCGTAGTAGGGCGAGAACGGCTCCTGCGCCTGCATCCCGACCAGGTGCTCCACCACGTCGCACGGGGTCCGGTCCGCCCGTTCGAGCAGGAACTGGCGGTGCAGGGTCGCCCGGTTCAACGCCCGGGTCGTCAACATCTCGGCCACGCCGCCACCCTAGTCGTCATCGCGGACAACTCCGGTCCTCGATTCGGCCTCCCCTCGATCGTCCGCGATCTGCCGGTCAGCCGGCCCGGTTGACCTCGCGGCGCAGCGCGACGGCGTCCGCGCGGACCCGCTCGGGCGGTTCGCGGTCGATCAGGGCGCGGCGCATCAGCTCGGCGATGGCGGGCTGGTGCGCGGGGGTGAAGCCGCGACGGGTGATCTCCTGGGTGCCGATGCGCAGTCCGCGCAGGCCTTCGTCGATGCGCTGCCACGGCAGGCTGATGCCGCTGAGGTAGACACCGGCGTCGCCGAGCAGCGTGGCCGCCGCGTCGCCGCCGCCGAGGGTGAGGGCGTCGACGGCGAGGTGGTGGGAGCGGGTGAAGACGCCGTCGTGGCGGGCGACGTCGAAGCCGTGGTCGGCCAGCGCCCGGCCCAGTGCCTGGGCGTTGGCGATGCACGCCCGCGCGTAGTCGGGGCCGCGTTCGGCGAGTTCGGCGGCGGTGACGGCGAGCGCGCCGAGGCGTCCGGCGTCGTAGTTGGCGAGCATGCCGGGGTAGGCGACGTTCGAGACGCGTTCGGCCAGGTCGGCGTCGCGGGTGACGACGCAGCCGCCGGAGGGGCCGCCGAACGACTTGTAGGTGGAGAACGTCATCAGGTGCGCGCCCTCGTGCAGGGGCCGCTGGAACTCCTTGCCGGCGACGAGCCCGGCCATGTGGGAGGCGTCGTAGACGAGGATCGCGCCGACCTCGTCCGCCGCCGCGCGCACCGCGGCGACGTCGTGCGGGAACAGCATGAGGCTCGCGCCGATCACCACGATCCGCGGCCGGTGCACTCGCAGGAACCCGGGCAGCCTGCCGTAGTCGAGGTCGAGTTCGTCGGGCAGGTACGGCAGGTCGACCACGGTCAGGCCGCGGATCGCGGGCACGCCCTGGGCGTGGTGGCTGGCGTGGCCGCCGGCGAACTCGGGCAGCACCGCGATCTTGTCGCCGGCACGGGCGAACGCGGTGTAGACGGCGAGGTTGGCCAGGGTGGCGCTCTGCAGCCGGACCTCGGCGAACCGGCCTTCCATCAGGTCGGCGACGAGCATCGGCGCGAGGACTTCGAGGGTGTCCAGGTGGTCGAGGCCGACCTGGTACTTCTCGCCGGGCCAGCCCATGCTCGGCCGGCTGGACACGGTGGCCCGCGCGGCGGCCGCG
Organism: Saccharothrix carnea; assembly: GCF_003014735.1. Taxonomy (GTDB): domain Bacteria; phylum Actinomycetota; class Actinomycetes; order Mycobacteriales; family Pseudonocardiaceae; genus Actinosynnema; species Actinosynnema carneum. Next base: position 669,693 of record NZ_PYAX01000002.1, read on the forward strand.
GCGGCGGGGCTGAGCACGTTGGTGCCCGCGTAGAGCACGATCCCGTCGTCGTCGACCTGGGCGGTGTGCGCGTCGAGTGCCTTGCGGACGGTGTTCGCGACACCGGCGGCGGTCAGGTCGGCGGAGACGGCGGCTTCGACCTCGGCGAGCCTGCGTCGTGCCTGCGGGGAGGCCCAGGGTGCGATCCTGCTGTTCGTCACGATCGAGAACGCTAGGGCGTCGGCGTCGGGTGGGGCGACCGTCCGCGGACTGGAGTTGTTCCTACAGTTGTCGGAATGCAGGAGCTGCTGGACGAGCTGTCCCGGGTGTTGGGGCGCGGGGTGTCGGTGGACGACGTGGCGGGCCGGGTGGTCGCGCACAGCGCCCAGACCGACGACGTGGACCAGGCCCGGGTGCGGGCGATCCTGACCCGGCGGGTGCCGGCGGACGTCGCGGCGTGGCAGGAGCAGCACGGCATCGCGACGGCGACGGGGCCGGTGCGGGTGCCGGAGAACGCGGCGCTGGGGTTCCAGCAGCGGGTGGGTTTCCCGTTGCGGCACAACGGGGTGCTGGTCGGCTACCTGTGGGTGCTCGGCGACGTGCCCGGGCTCGACCTGGGTGGGCGGCTGGCGGCGTTGGCGGCGCAGGTGCCCGCGGGTGAGCGGACGCCGGTGCGGGTGGTGGTGGCGTTGGAGCCGCGGGTGGTGCGCACGGTGCCCGCGGCCGACGCGGTGCCGGACCTGCCGGGCTACGTCGGGGTGAGCGATCCGCACCCGCCGGACCGGACCGGTGCGGCCTACCAGCAGGCGTTGGCGGCGGCGGAGCTGGCGCGGCTGGACCCGGCGTTGCCGGACCGGGTGCGGTGGTCCGAACTGGGCGCGTACCGGCTGCTGCTCGGCGCGGCGCCCGACGAGGTGCTGGCCGGGTTGTCGGAGGTGCTGCTGCGGACGTTGGAGGTGTACCTGGACTGCGGCTGCGAGGTGCGTGCCGCGGCGGAACGCCTGCACCTGCACCGCACCAGCCTGTACTACCGGCTGGGTCGGATCGCCGAGCTGACCGGCCGTGACCTGGCCGATGGCGGTGCCCGGCTGGAGCTGCACCTGGCGCTCAAGCTCGTCCGGCTGGCGCGGCGTCCGTAAGGTCGACGGCGTGCTCCTGTGGATCAACGGGCCGTTCGGCGGCGGCAAGACGCAGACCGCGCACGAGCTGCAGCGGCGGCTGCCGGGCAGTTTCCTCAGCGATCCCGAGCACGTCGGGTTCGCGCTGCACCGGATGACGCCGCGGCCGTTGCGCGGCGATTTCCAGGACCTGGCGTCGTGGCGGCAGGGCGTGGTCGAGGTGCTGGACCGGGCGGCGAGCGGGCACGACGGGGTGATCGTGGTGCCGATGACGGTGGTGGAGCCCGCGTACTTCCGCGAGATCGTGGGCGGGTTGCGCGACCGGGGCCACGACGTGCGGCACTTCGCGTTGTTGGCCGAGCGGGAGACGGTGGTGCGGCGGCTGTCGGAACGCGTCTTCGGGCGTGCGGCGCGGGTCGTGCTCGGCCGGGAGGTGTCGCTGCGGCGGGAGAGCTTCGCGCTGCGGGTGCTGGACCGCTGCCTGGAGCGGCTGCGCGAGCCGGAGTTCGCCGAGCACGTGTGGACCGACCACCTCACCGTGGCGCAGGCCGCGGAACGCGTCGCCGCGTCGGCGGGGCTGGCGTTGAGCCCGAACACCGACGGCAGGCTGCGCGGCCGGGTGCGGCGCACGTGGACTTCGGTGAAGCACATCCGCCTCGACTAGGTGTGTGCGGAGCGTGGCGGTCGGTGGCTGTGGTGTGCCCACAGTCGAGGAGAGCGTCACTCGTTCGTGTCATGTTGGTTCGTCGGTGATACACGTCCGGTGACGGCGACGAGTTCATCTACATCCGCAATGACGCGAGAGGGAGCACCGAGATGAACGAGCCGCAGCGAGGATCGCCCGAGTACCCGGAGCGCTGGGAGGACCTCGTCCGCCGGCCCCGCCTGCGGGCGAGTGCCCGGCCGCCGGACGAGTTCCGCGAGCTGTTCGAGGGCCCACCGCGGCACACCCGGGAGATCCGCCGCGTCGACCGGACGCAGGAGTCGTGGACCCGGATCGGCGCGGACCCGGTGGAGTCCTACCGCCCGGACTGGGTCGAGGCGGCGGGCAAACCGCGACAGGCCAAGCTGCCGCCGCCACCGCGGGTGCGCCACCGCGGCGGGGCCGAGCTGGAGCCGCTGGTCGTCTGGCACCCGGACGACCGCAGGACCTACAACGACCACGCCTTCCCGTGGGGCTGCGTCTGCCTCATCACGACCGCCTTCGGCTCCCGGGGTTCGGGGGTGATCATCGGCCCCCGCCACGTCCTGACCGCCAGCCACGTGGTCGAGTGGTCCACCGACCAGGCCGAGACCATCGAGGTCCACCGCCACGGCACCGGCTTCCGCGCCCGCACCCACGCGACGTTCGCGATGGCGTTCACGCAGATCGGTGACGTGGGCGCGACCACGCTGGACGAGGACTACGCGGTGCTGGTGACCGAGCAGCGCCTCGGCGACGCGTTCGGCTTCCTGGGCACGAGGGAGTACGACAGCGGCTGGGACGACGATCACCTGTGGGACACGATGGGCTACGCGACCGACGTCCCGCAGGGCACCGGTCAGGGCCTGATCCCCACGTTCCAGCAGCGCGTGGCGCTGGACGAGGACGAGTTCGACCTGGGCTCGGGGCGGGCCATGACCACCACCGCCGACGCCATGAAGCGGCAGTCGGGCTCGCCGATGTTCGGCACGTGGGGGGACCAGACGCAGGTCGTCGCCGTCATCTCCGCGACGGGTGAGGTGTTCCTGTCCGGCACCGAGAACTGGTGCTCGGGCGGCTCCGACCTCAACCGGCTCGTCCGCAAGGCGCGCACCGACTTCCCGTGACCGCCTGACCGCCGCGACGTGCGGTGTCGGTGGACGTCGCGCTGAAGACCGTCGACCGGCACCGCGCGGCAGGCACGACACGATAGGGTGATCGACTTCTCTGACCGATGTCAAAGGAGTGCCGTGCCCGACGACCTCGGCCTGCTGCTGTACCTGCCGCACCGCGAGCTGGAGAACCGGGTGTTCGCCGCGCTGGCCGAGGCCGGGTTCGACGACGTGACACCGGCGCAGGCGCGCGTGTTCCACCGGATCGGCCGTGACGGGTCGCGGTTGACGGAGCTGGCGGAGGCCGCCCGGGTCACCAAGCAGACCGCCGGGTTCCTGGTCGACCAGCTCGAACGCGCCGGTTACGTGGAGCGCGGCCCGGACCCGACCGACGCGCGGGCCCGGCTGATCCGGGTGGCCGAGCGGGGTCGGCGGGCCATCCCGGTCGGCGTGGCCGCGATCGCCGAGGTGCAGCGGGAGTGGACGGCGCACCTGGGCCGGTCGCGGATGGTGGCGCTGCTCGACGCGCTGGCCAGGTTGCGCGAGATCACCGACCCGGACCGGTAGCGCTCAGGGGCAGCCGGGCGGGTGCGGGCCGTGGACCAGTTCGACGCGGATCTCGTCGTTGTCGGCGAGCACGACGACCGTGCCGCGCTCGCGGGTCCACCCGTCGGAGATCAGGAAGTACTTGGGCCCGACCTTGCCGAACAGGCGCAGGCCCCGGTAGCGGACCCGGTAGCGGGAGCCCTCGGCGGGCAGGGGTTCCTCGCAGGCGCCGGGCGCGGTGATGTGCAGGCGTTCGCGGGCGTAGACGACGACTGCGGGCTGCCCGTGCACGTCGGAGGCGAAGCCGCGGGCCAGCTCGACGCCCCGGACCTCGGCGTAGTTGCCCGCCGACCAGAACAGCGAGAGCGACACGACGGCGAAGACGATCACCCTGGTCCAGGCCGGGTGCCGGTCCGGGCGGCGCAGCAGGCTCGCGTACAGCGCCAGCAGGATCCCGCCGCCGACCGCGAGCGGGAACGCGTAGAAGCTGGTGACCGGGAACAGCACGCCGAGCGCCACGGTCAGCGCGGGCAGCAGCAGCCAGGCCAGCGACAGTGCCGCCGACAGCGCCCGGGCCGCCTTGCCCGGCTTCCCGCTCGCCGCCCGGACGCGGGGTTCCAGCCACCGGCAGACCAGGGCGATGCCCACGACGACGGCCAGCAGCAGGAACACCGGCCCGACGCTGCGCAGCACGTAGTCGGTGGTGGACATGCCCAGCACGGAGCTGTCGACGCCCAGCTCGCGGGCCTGCACGTCGCTGCGCCGCCAGCCGAAGTACACCAGCAGGCCGGTGAGCACGGTGACGTTGGCCAGGGCCTCGCCGACCCGCTGCACCGCGTCGGGCTGGTCGGAGCCCTTGCCGGGCGCGTCCCGGTCGGCCGGCGCCGTCATGACGTCGTCGTGGTCGTGGTGGTGCCGGTGGTCGTCGTGCGGGTGGTGGTCGTGGTGGTCGTGCTTGTCGTCGTAGTGGTGCTGGTGGTGGTCCGGTCGGTGTCGGTGCGCGGGTCGTCACGGTCGACGTCGTCCGGCCACTCCGGCGGTCGCCCCTCCACGCAGGTGAAGGAGCGGGGGTCCCGCTGCTCCAGGACGCTGCGCACGGCCTGGTAGGTGGCGCAGTCGACCTCGCCGCTGCCGTCGCCGCCGTGGTTCACCGCCCAGCCGTACCGGGAGGCGCGGTCGAACACCGCGCGGCCCGCCGACTCCTCGCCCCGGCACAGGTGGACGGCGGCCTGGTAGAGCAGCACGTTGCGCGGGCTCGTCATCGACCTCCACTGGGCGTCGAGCGTGGCCTGGGCCGTCGTGCAGTCCAGCGACTTCAGCGGCCGGTACACGTTGTCCTCGGGGAAGCTCGGCGAATCCGGTCCCTCGGGGAGGAACCAGCCGTACCGGGTCCCGTTCGTGGTGGTCGTGGTGGTCGTGCCCGTGTCGGTTCCGGTGGGTCGGGTGGTCGTCGGGTCGGTCGTGGTGTCGCCGCCCGGTCGGTCGAACACCCCGCTCTCGCACGAGGTGACACCGACGACGAGCGCCGCCGCTACCGCTGCCCTGGTGATCCGCGCCAACATGAGCCGGCCTCCTTCACCATCACTCCACGAGCTAGGAGCCTGGTACGGAGGGTGGGGATACGCGGCCTGATCCCCCCGATCGGGTGAACGAGGGCTACGAGGAGAGGAACCGGTCGAGGACGCGGGTGCCGAAGCGGAGTCCTTCGACGGGAACGCGCTCGTCCACGCCGTGCGGCATGGCGCGGTAGTCGTAGCCGGGCGGCAGGGACAGCGGGGCGAAGCCGTAGCAGTCGATGCCGAGCCGGGTGAACGCCTTGGCGTCCGTGCCGCCGCCCAGGCAGTAGGGCACGACCACGGCGCCGGGGTCCTCCGCGCGCAGCGCCGCGGCCATCGCGTCGAACCACGGCGAGTCGATCGGCGCCTGCACGGGCGGCTCGTCGGCGAGGAACTCGCGCCGCACGTCCGGGCCGAGGGCGGCGTCGATCGAGGCCAGCAGGTCGTCCACGGTGCCGGGCAGGGTGCGCACGTCCAGGTCGGCGGTGGCGCTGCCGGGGATCACGTTCACCTTGTACCCGGCGCGCAGCACGGTGGGCGTGACGCTGTTGCGGACGGTGTTCTCGACCAGGCGGGCGGCCGGGCCGAAGCGGGCGATGGTGGCGTCCACGTCGGCCAGGTCGACCGGCACGTCGAGCGCGGCGCCGACCCGTTCGACGAACGCCCGCACGGTGGGCGTGAGCCGCACGGGGTGTTCGATGGCGGCGACGCGGGCGAGCGCGGCCAGGAGCTTGGCCACGGCGTTGTCGTCGTTGCGGCGGGAGCCGTGCCCGGCCCGCCCGGTGGCGGTGAGCCGCAGGTGGGACGTGCCGCGCTCGGCGGTGCCGACGGGGTAGACGCGGTGGCCGCCGACGGGGTAGGAGAAGCCGCCGGACTCGCCGATCGCGGTGGTGCAGCCGGCGAAGAAGTCGGCGTGGTGGTCGACCAGCCAGTGCGCGCCGAACTCGCCGCGGTCCTCTTCGTCGGCGACGAACGCGAGCACGATGTCGCGGCGCGGCCGGCGCCCCTCGCGGGACCAGCCGCCCAGCACGGCCAGCACCATGGCGATCATGTCCTTCATGTCGACCGCGCCGCGGCCCCACAGGTAGCCGTCGTGTTCGACGCCGGCGAACGGCGGCACGCTCCACTCGGCGGCGTCGGCGGGCACCACGTCCAGGTGGGCCTGCACGAGCAGCGCGGGCAGGTCCGGTTCGGTGCCGGGCACGCGGGCCAGCACGTTGCCGCGGCGCGGCGCGGGTTCGAGCACGGTGGCCGGCACGCCGACCGCGTCCAGGTGGGCGGCGACGAACTCGGCGGCCTCCCGTTCGCCCGCGGACTCGCCGCGGCCGTGGTTGGTGGTGTCGAACCGCAGCAGCGCGGCGCACAGGTCGACGACGTCCTCAGCCATAGATGCCCTCCACCGCCCCCGCGGCGATCGCGGTGACGACCTTGAACGCCTGCATCGCCAGGGTCATGGACTCGGCGTCGAACCCGACCCGGCGTGTTCCGACCCGCTCCACCGTAGGGACCACCGCCGCGGCGGCGGCCAGGTGGGTGGCGTCGAACTCCACTTCGACGCGGTGCGGGGCGGCCGCACCCGGCACCCGTCCGGCGCGGTTCGTGGCGGCACGGGCGGCGGTGGTGATCAGCTCGGCGGTGACCGCGGGTGGCGCGCACACGGCGGCGTAGCGGCTGACGCACTCCTTGACGGCGACGAACCCGGCGTCGGGCGCGTAGTCGCGGGCGTCGTCGCACGCCTTGTCGTCGCCGGTCACGAGCAGCACGGGGACGCCGTGCTCGGCGGCCAGCGCGGCGTTGAGCCTGCCCTCGCTCGCGGGCACGCCGTCGAGCCACACCCCGGTGATCGAGTTCTCCAGGTAGGTGTGCGCGAGCACGCCCTCCTGGCCGGCGCCCGCGTGGTAGCCGAGGAACACCACGCCGTCCACGCCGGAGTCGACGCCCTGCATCATCGACAGCGGCTTGTGCCGCCCGGTGAGCAGCCTGGCGCCGGTGTGCAGGTCCTCCAGCAGGAGGTTGCGCTGCGACGAGTGGGCCTCGTTGACGAGCACGTCGGTCGCGCCGCCGGCGAGCAGGCCCGCGACGCAGGCGTTGACGTCGCCGGTGAACAGCCGGCGGAACCGCTGCCACTGCTCGGTCTGCGGGACGACGTCGGCGGTCCAGGTGACCCCCGTCGCCCCTTCCATGTCCGCCGAGATCAAGATCCGCATGCCGTCACCGTACCGAGGCCATGTCGGTTCTTGACGCGCGCCACGACGTAGTGGTTACTTCTTGACTTCCACTCACGGGCGGGAGGCGGTCACTGTGGGTATCCGGCGATTCGGCGCGGTCACGGCGGCGATGGCATTGGTGGTGTTGCTCGCGCCCACACCGGCGCCGGCGCAACAGGCGGTGACCCTGCGGGTGGCGATCACCCAGCAGGTGGATTCGCTCAACCCGTTCCTGTCGATCTTCCAGGCGGGCACCGAGGTCGGCAGGCTGATGTACGACTACCTGACCGCCTACGACGTCAAGGACCAGCGGCCGGTGGAGGGCCTGGCCGACCGGTGGGAGTCCTCGCCGGACCGGCTGACGTGGACCTTCCACGTGCCCGAGGGCAAGAAGTGGTCGGACGGGCAGCCGATCACCGCGCGCGACGCGGCGTTCACCTACAACCTGATGATGCGCGACGAGGTCGCCGCCACGGCCAACGGCAGCTTCACCGCCACCTTCGAGTCCGTCACCGCGACCGACGACCGCACCCTGGTGATCAGGACCAAGCAGCCGCAGGCCACCATGCTCGCGCTGGACGTGCCGATCGTGCCCGAGCACGTGTGGTCGGAGGTCACCGACATCGGCGAGTACCGCAACGACCAGACCCCCGTCGTGGGCAGCGGGCCGTTCGTCCTGACCGAGTACCGGGCCAACGAGTTCATCCGGTTCAAGGCCAACAAGGACTACTGGCGCGGCGCGCCCGAGTACGACGAGCTGACGTTCACCTACTACAAGACCTCCGACGCCGCGGTGCAGGCGCTGGGCAAGGGCGAGGTCGACCTGGTCAACCGGATGGGTCCGGCGCAGTTCGACTCGCTCGAGGACAAGGAGGGCATCACCCGCAACCAGGCGCAGGGACGCCGGTTCAACGAGCTGGTGATCAACTCCGGTGCCGCGACGAACGCCGGTCAGCCCATCGGTGACGGGCACCCGGCGTTGAAGGACGTCGTGGTGCGCCGCGCGATCGCCAAGTCGCTGGACCTCGACGCGATCATCGAACGGGTCAACGGCGGCTACGCGCAGCGCGGCACCGGCCCGATCCCGCCCGTGTTCGGCGACTACCACCTCAAGCCCGAACCGGCGCACCCGTACGACCCGGCCGCGGCGAACGCCGACCTGGACCGGGCGGGCTACGCGCGCGGCGCGGACGGCATCCGCGTCTCACCCGAGGGCAGGCGGATGGAGCTGCGGCTGCTCGGGCACGCCAGCCGCGCCTACGACGAGCAGACCGGCGAGTTCGTCAAGCGGTCGCTGGCCGACCTGGGCATCGCGGTGGACGTGCAGATCGTGTCGGACAACCAGCTCAACGAGTCCAGCACCGCCGGGACGTTCGACCTGGTGTTCTCCGGCTGGGGCACCAACCCCGACCCCGACTTCATCCTGTCGCTGCACACGTGCGGCCAGCGGCCCAACGCCGACGGCAAGGGCGGCACCACCGACACGTTCTTCTGCGACCCCGAGTACGACGCGCTGTACGCGCGGCAGCGCGCCGAGTTCGACCCGGCCAAGCGGCGCGAGCTGGTGCTGGAGATGCAGCAGCGGTTCTACGACCAGGTGCCCGCCGTGGTGCTGGGCTACGACAACGCGCTGGAGGCCTACCGCAGCGACAAGTTCGCCTCGTTCCCGGTGCAGCCCGACCCGGGCGGCGTGATCATGGCGCAGAACGGCGTGTGGGGTTACTACGGCGCGACACCGGTCGCGACGGCGGGCTCCGACACCGGCTCGAACACCGGCCTGGTGCTCGGCGTGGTCGGCGGCGCGCTGGTCGTGCTGGTCGGCGGCGTGTGGCTGATGGGGCGGCGGCGCGGGCTGCGCGCGGAGGACCGCGAGTGATCCGGCACCTGGCGGGCAAGGTCGGCGGCGCGCTGGTCAGCCTGCTGTTCGTGGTCGCGCTGGGTTTCCTGCTGTTCCGGGTGATCCCGGGCGACCCCGTGGTGGCGATGACGCGGGGCCGCCCGGTCACCGGCGACCAGCTCGCCGAGCTGCGCGCCCGGCTGGGCGTGGACAAGCCGCTGACCGAGCAGTTCGCGGACTACCTGGCGGCGGCTGTGCGCGGTGACTTCGGCACGTCCTACGTCTACAGCCGGCCGGTGTTGGAGCTGATCGGCGAACGGCTGTGGCCGACCGTGCTGCTGACCGGCACGTCGACCGTGCTGGCCGTGGTGATCGGGCTGTGGCTGGGCATCCGGGGCGCGTGGCGGCGCGGGTCGCGGTCGGACCGGATCTCCACCGGGCTGGCGCTGGCGCAGTGGGCGATGCCGACGTTCTGGCTGGGCATGCTGCTGTCGCTGGCCACCGGCGACCTGTTCCCCAGCGGCGGCATGCGCTACCCGGACACGCCGTCGGACTTCGTGTCGCAGGCGGTGGACGTGGCCCACCACATGGTGCTGCCGTGCCTGACCATGATCGCGGTGGTCTACGCGCAGTACCTGCTGGTGATGCGGTCGTCGTTGCTGGAGGAGATGCACGCCGACTACCTGACCACGGCGCGGGCGAAGGGGTTGCGCGACGACCTGGTGCGGCGGCGGCACGCGGTGCCCAACGCGTTGCTGCCGACCGTGACGCTGGTGTTCCTGCACCTGGGGCTGGTGGTGTCGGGCGCGATCACAGTGGAGACGGTGTTCTCCTGGCCCGGGCTGGGGCTGTTGACCTACGAGGCGCTGACCGGGCCGGACCTGCCGCTGCTGCAGGGCACGTTCGTGGTGCTGGCGGGAGCGGTGATCGCCATGAACGTGGTCGCGGACCTGCTGTACCGGGTGCTCGACCCGCGGGTGCGTGCGTCGTGACGGCGATCGCGTGGCAGCGGCGGCGGGCCGCGGCACGGGCGACGTGGCGGGAGTTCGCCTCCCAGCGCGGCGGCCTGGTCGGCTTGATCGGGCTGGCGGTGATCACCGTGCTGGCGGTGCTGGCGCCGCTGGTGACCGACGCGTCCGGGCTGGACGTGACGCGGGTGACCGCGCGGCCGTGGGAGCCGCCTTCGGCGTCGCACTGGCTGGGGACAGACCACAACGGGCGGTCGGTGCTGCTGCTGACGTGGTGGGGCACCCGGATCTCGCTGGTCGTGGGGCTCGCGGCCACGGTGCTGTCGGTGCTGATCGGTACCGTGGTCGGGATCGCGGCGGCGCACTTCGGCGGGTGGGTGTCGGCGGTGCTGATGCGGTTCACCGACTTCTTCCTGGTGCTGCCGTCGCTGGTGCTGGCGATCGCGCTGTCGACCGTGCTGCCCCGCGGGCTGGGCACGATCGTGCTGGCGATCGGGGTGACGTCGTGGCCGGCGACGGCGCGGCTGGTGCGGGCGCAGACGCTGGCGGTGGAGGCGCGGCCGTTCATCGAGCGGGCGCGGGCGTTGGGCGGCGGGCACGGGCACGTGATCGGGCGGCACGTGCTGCCCGCGGTGCTGCCGCTGGTGTTCGTGAACACGACGTTGACCGTGGCCAGCGCGATCGTGGCCGAGTCGACCCTGTCGTTCCTGGGGTTGGGCGACCCGACCCGGGTGTCGTGGGGGTCGCTGCTGCACGCGGCGAACATGCACGGCGCGGTGTCGCAGCGGGCGTGGTGGTTCCTGGTGCCGCCCGGTCTGGGCGTGGTGTGCGTGGTGCTGGCGTTCACGCTGTGCGGGCGGGCCCTGGAGACGGTGCTCAACCCGCGGCTGAAGGGGGAGCGGTGAGCAGCCTGCTGGAGTTGCGTGACCTGAGCGTGCACTACCGGACCGCGCGCGGCGAGGTGACGGCCGTGCGGTCGGTGTCGCTCGGGCTGGCGGCCGGGCAGACGCTGGGGCTGGCGGGGGAGTCCGGGTGCGGTAAGTCGACCGTGGCCATGTCGGTGCTGCGGCTGCTGCCGCGCACCGCCCGCGTCGAGGGGCAGGTGCTGCTCGACGGCGAGGACGTGCGGGGCATGTCGTGGGGCCGGCTGCGGGCCGTGCGGTGGGCGGCGGCGTCGGTGGTGTTCCAGGGCGCGATGCACGCGTTGAACCCGGTGCACCGGGTGGGTGAGCAGATCGCCGAGCCGATGCGGCTGCACGGCGTGACGGGGTCGGTGTCGGCGCTGCTGGACCAGGTCGAGCTGCCCGCCCGCGCGGCGCGGGCCTACCCGCACGAGCTGTCCGGTGGGCAGAAGCAGCGGGTGATGATCGCGATGGCGCTGGCGTGCGAGCCGCGCCTGGTCGTCGCCGACGAGCCGACCACGGCGCTGGACGTGGTGGTGCAGGCGCAGGTGCTCGACGTGCTCAAGCGGCTGGTGTCCGAGCGGGGCATCGGGTTGGTGATGATCAGCCACGACCTGTCGGTGCTGGCGTCGACGTGCGACCGGTTGGCCGTCATGCGGCACGGGCAGGTGGTGGAGGAAGGACCGGCGCGGGAGGTGATCACGTCGCCGACCCACCCGCACACGCAGGCGTTGGCGGCGGCGTTCCCGACCGTGGGCGATCCGGCGTCACGGCAGGTCACGCCGTCTGAGGGTGCCGGTGGGCCGGTGCTGCTGCGCGCTTCGGACCTGCACGTGTCCTTCGGCGCGACGAAGGCCGTGGCCGGGGTGGACCTGGAGGTGCGGGCCGGGGAGATCGTCGCGCTGGTCGGCCAGTCCGGCTCGGGCAAGACGACGTTGGCCCGCACCCTGCTGGGCCTGCGGAAGCCGACCTCGGGCCGGGTGCTGTTCGAGGGGCGCGAACTCCCCCGGTCGGCGTCGGGTCTGCGCGCCTACCGGCGGCAGGTGCAGTTGGTGCTGCAGGACCCGACGAGCGCGCTGAACCCCCGGCACTCGGTGTACGAGGCGGTCGCGGAAGGTCTGCGCATCCACCGGGTGGACGGCGACGAGTCCGCGCGGGTCGCCGAGGCGTTGTCGCAGGCCGAACTGCGGCCGCCGGAGCTGTTCTTCCCGTCGCTGCCGCACGAGCTGTCCGGCGGTCAGCGCCAACGCGTCGTGATCGCGGGCGCCCTGGCCCTGGGACCTCGGCTGCTGGTGGCCGACGAGCCGGTGGCGTCCCTGGACGCCTCCGTGCGCGGGGAGATCCTGGCGCTGCTGCTGCGACTGCGCCGCGAGCTGGGCCTGGCCGCGCTGGTCATCACCCACGACCTGGGCCTGGCCTGGACGATCGCCGACCGGGTCGCGGTGATGTACCGGGGCGAGCTGGTCGAGCAGGGCACGGTGGAGCAGGTCCTGCTGTCACCGCGGCACGACTACACGCGCACCCTGCTCGCCGCCGTGCCTCACGCCCAGCGCAGCACCCGGCCGAACTGGACCAGCTCCCCGTAGTGCTCCGGTCGGCGGGTGCCGAGCGCCAGGTCGAGCACCGGCCCCGCCGCCTCGGCCGGGCTCGCCGCGTCGCTCATGTCGGCGAACCACGGCCGGGAGGCGTCGGTGTCGACCAGGCCGGGGCAGACGGCGGCGACCAGCGTGCCGGTCGCGATGTCGGCGGCGCGGCGTTGCGCGGCGATCGCGCGCACGGCGGCCACTTGGCCGACCTTCGACGGGACGTTGATCCAGTGCGGCCAGCCCCGGTCGGCCGCCGTGCCGGCGAGTACGGAGTCGCGCCAGGCGAGCATCGTGGCGTCGATGTCGTCCAGCGACCGTGCGGCGAAGTGGCCGTGCAGGTGCGTCGGCAGTTGGCGCAGGGTGCCGAAGGAGCTGGCGACGACGAGCAACGCGCCGCCGGGGCGCAGCAGCGGCGTGAACGCGCGCAGCACACGCGTGGTGCCCAGGTTGTTGGTGTCCACGAACGGACCGACCTGCTCGCTCCACGGCACGTCCGGCGTGAGCCGCGCCGCCGCGTTGGACAGCACGGTGTCCACCCCACCGTGACGTGCCCGCAGGTCATCGGCGAATGCACCGACAGCCTGCCCGTCCCTGACATCCAGCACGTGCGTCCTGATACGACCGCGCCCGATCCTGTCCGCCGCGTCCGCCACCCGCCCGGCGTCCCGGCCGGTGAGGTAGACGACATCGGTCGGCGCGGCACGGCGCACCAGTCCTTCGACGAGGGCGAATCCGAGGCCCTGATTCGCGCCGGTGACAACGGAGACACGGTTCATGCCCCCGACATTCGCACGCCCACAGGAACCAATCGGTTCCTACCGCAACCCTCTGACCTGCGTCTTCTTCGACTACCGCGTTCACGATCGAGTGATCGTCACTCCGGCGTCAAAAAACACGGCGTTATCATTCACCTCAAACGTCGGAAGAAACAACAAGGCCCGCCTCGACCCGGCCCTAGGCCCCCACCCAGCCTCCCCCTCTCGGAACACCCACCGCCAAGCCCCACCGCGCGGCAACCTTCGGCCTGCACCCCCGCCGCCCGCCTCCAGCACGGCGCCGGACCGGACGCCCCGGGTCGTGTGCTCACGCGCCGCACGCTCGCGTGGTCACCCCGCCCCGGCGCGACCACGCGAGCCCACAGCCTGCGCGTCCTGACCTTCCCGCCGAGCGTCGAGCAGCTCGCCGGTGTGCTCCTCCGCCCACGCGGCGAGCGCGCGGACGGGCGCGAGCAGCGACCGACCGAGCCCGGTCAGCTCGTGCCACCCGTCCGCGCTCGTCAGCAGCCCGTTGCCGCGCAGCCGGGCCAGGGTCTGGGTGAGCATCTTGTTGCTGATGCCGCCGATCCGGTCCAGCAGCTCCCCGTACCGCAGCGGCCCGTTGCCGAGGGCCACGACGACCACGACCGACCACGTGTGCCCGACGACCTCGAGCGTCGTGCGGGCCGGGCAGTCGGCGAGGAAGACGTCGTAGTCGCTCACCCCGTCACAGATACCGCTTGAGCTCCCGCTTCGCCAACGACATCCGGTGCACCTCGTCGGGGCCGTCTGCCAGGCGCAGGGTGCGCGCCGACGCCCACAGCTCGGCCAGCGGGAAGTCCTGGCTCACGCCGCCCGCGCCGTGCGCCTGGATCGCCTTGTCCAGCACCCATTCCGCCATCAGCGGCGTGCCGATCTTGATCGCCTGGATCTCGGTGTGGGCGCCCTTGTTGCCGACGGTGTCCATCAGCCACGCCGTCTTGAGCACCAGCAGCCGGGCCTGCTCGATCCGCACCCGCGACTCGGCGATCCACTCCTGCACCACACCCTGCCGCGCGATCGGCCGGCCGAACGCGACGCGCGAGATGGCCCGGCGGCACATGAGTTCCAGCGCGCGTTCGGCGATGCCGATCAGCCGCATGCAGTGGTGGATGCGGCCGGGGCCGAGGCGGGCCTGGGCGATCGCGAAGCCCTCGCCCTCGCCGGCGATCAGGTTGTCCGCGGGCACGCGCACGTTGTCGAAGACGATTTCGGCGTGGCCGCCGTGGGAGGCGTCGGTGTAGCCGAACACGTGCATGCCGCGCTTGACGTGCACGCCCGGCGTGTCGCGCGGCACCAGGATCATCGCCTGCTGGCGGTGGCGTTCGGCGTCGGGGTCGGTCTTGCCCATCACGATGAAGATCGCGCAGTTGGGGTTCATCGCGCCCGACGACCACCACTTGCGGCCGTTGATGACGTACTCGTCGCCGTCACGCACGATGCTGGTGGCGATGTTGGTGGCGTCGGAGGACGCGACGTCCGGCTCGGTCATGCAGAACGCGGACCGGATCTCGCCGTCCAGCAACGGCCGCAGCCACTGCTTCTTCTGCTGCTCGGTGCCGAACATCGCCAGCACCTCCATGTTCCCGGTGTCCGGCGCGGCGCAGTTGAGCGCCTCGGGCGCCAGGTGCGGGCTGCGGCCGGTGATCTCGGCCAGCGGCGCGTACTGCAGGTTCGTCAGGCCGCCGCCGTGCTCGGGGTCGGGCAGGAACAGGTTCCACAACCCCTGCCGACGTGCCTCGGCCTTGAGCTCGTCCAGCACCGGCGGCCGCGCCCACGGGTCCTCGGCCTCGGCCAACTGCCGTTCGGCGACCGGTTCGGCCGGGTAGACGAACTCGTCCATGAACCGCAGCAGCTTGTCGCGCAGTTCCTCGGTCTTGGCGTCGTAGGCGAAGTCCATCAGTGCTCCCCTGAGCTCGCGGCGAGTCCCTGCCGGACCAGCGGCAGGGTGAGTTGGCCGATCTGGTCGAACCCCGCTCCCACGGTCTGGCCGCGGGTGAAGCGGAAGTGGATGCCCTCGAGGATCACGGCGAGCTTGAAGTAGGCGAACGCCGTGTACCAGGCCAGGCCGCCGGTGTCGGCGCCGCTGCGCTCGGCGTAGCGGCGCACCAGCTCGTCGGTGCCGGCGAACCCGGGCAACGTCGGCACGGTGCCGGTGATCGGGTCGTCCTCGCGCGCGCCGATGCCGTTCCAGTACACGCACAGCAGGCCGACGTCGGCGAGCGGGTCGCCCAGCGTGGCCATCTCCCAGTCCAGCACCGCGCTGATGTCCAGCGGGTCCTCGGTGACCAGGACGTTGTCCAGCCGGTAGTCGCCGTGCACGATCGTGGCGCGCGCGGAGTCGGGGACGCTGTCGGCGAGCCGGTCGCGCAGTTCGTCGATGCCGGGCAGCTCACGGCTGCGGGAGGCGTCGAGCTGCTTGCCCCAGCGGGCGACCTGGCGCTTGAGGAAGCCGTCCGGTCGGCCGAAGTCGGCCAGTCCGACGTCCTTCGGGTCGACGGCGTGCAGGTCGGCGAGCACGTCGACCAGCCGTTCGGACAGGGCGCGGGCCTTGTCCGGGGTCAGCCACGGGCACTGGTCGCGGTGCCGCAGCGCGACGCCGGGCACCTCTTCCATCAGGTAGAACGGCGCGCCGATGACGTCGGCGTCCTCGCACAGCAGCTCGACCCGCGGCACGGGCACGGCGGTGTCGGCGAGGGCTTTGATCACGCGGTGCTCGCGGGACATGTCGTGCGCGGTGGCCAGGACGTGGCCCAGCGGCGGTCGGCGCAGCACCCAGCGGTGGGTGCCATCGGTGACGCGGTAGGTCAGGTTGGACCGGCCGCCGGGGATCAGTTCGCCGGTCAACGGGCCGGTGCCGAGGTGGGCGGCGAGCCGGTCGAGGTCCAGGCCGGGCAGTTCGGTCATGCGGCGACTCCCGTGAGCTGGGCGATCACCGCGCGGGTCGTGTCTGCGTCGGTGTGCCGGTGGGCGTGCAGGCCGACCGACCGCGCCGCTTCGACGTTGACGGGTGCGTCGTCGAAGAACACGCACCGGTGCGCGGGCAGGCCGATCTGGTCGAGAGTGTGCTGGAAGATGCGCGGGTCCGGCTTGCGCAACCCGATCCGCCCGCTGATCACGATCGTGTCGAACAGCTCCAGCAGCAGTTCTTCGGGGTAGCCCTCGCCCCAACTGTTGGACAGCAGCACGGTCCGCAGGCCATCGGCGCGCAGTTCCCGGACCAGGTCGACCATCTTCGGGTCGGGGTGGGCGCTGCCGAACATGCGCCGCAGCAGACCTTTCGACCCCACCTCGCGTCCGTCGAGGGTGACGAGTTCGGCGGCCAGGAGCGCCTCGAACTCGTCGGGGGTGAGTTCGCCGGTCTCCAGTCGGGCCACCGGGTTGTCGGGTGCCGCGTCGCGTCCCATCCAGCTCCGCATGGTCCGGCCGTAGCGGTCCCGGTCGATGTTCTCCGAAGTCAGCCAGTCCTCGATGAAGGCGGGCACGGAGACCGTGAGCACGCCACCCCAGTCCAGCACCACCGCGTCGATGCGCCGTTCGTCCACGCCGCGAGGGTACCGACCGGTCGGTATGTGGGCAACCTTCGCCTGACCGTATGAGGCATGCCCCCTGTCTCCTGGAGGTAGAAGTGGCGGTTCTGGCACCGGTGCGACCGGTGGCGCGCGACTTCCGTCCGGTTGGTCAGGTCGGTTGCGGAAGGGCGTTGCGCAGGCGGATTCCGCTGAACCCGAGCGTGCTCACGGCCACCCTGTGCCAGAACGGCCACAGGGTGGCCATCAGCCGCACCTCGATGCCGGCGTCCTCGTGCAACGCCAGCAGGTCACCGACCGCTTCGGGCGCGCCGAGTGGGGCGACCGGTTCGGTGGCGACGTGCGCGTTGGGCGGGTCACCGAACGGGCGGAACGGGCGGACGTCGAACCGGTAGGCGTACAGCGTCGCGGTCTGCATTCGGCGCAGCCAGCCGAACTCGATCGCGTGCACCCGTTCGACGCCCAGCCAGGCCCGGTCCCGGGCGCTGGTGGTGGGCTCCACCCACGCCATCGCGCGCGGACACTGGCGCGGGAACCAGTAGTCGGGCGCCCGTGCGCGGTCGACCGCCCAGACGTAGGCCTCGGGTTGCCGGGCGGTGGCGGCGACGTGAGGCTCGAACCTGGTGATCGTCGGGTCTTCGGAGAAGTGCAGGACTTCCCCCGGCGCTGGTCGCATGGTCGGCGATCTTGTCGGGAACCGGCGGGCGCGATCCACCGATTTCCGTTCGTTCCCATCGCCATGCCACGCAGAGGAGGCGTCGGGCCGTCCAGCGGAGGCCTGCGGCGCGTGTTGCCACGGTTCGCGGGCTTCGTGGATCGGCCATTGCCTTGGTCGGGCCGACTCGGGTGCGAGCCGCCGGGTGCTCGCCCTGCCGGTCGGGATGTCATGGATGAGGGTGACGTGCACCGGGCCTACCTGCCGCAGACCCGGTGCACGTCCGGTAGCCGACGGCGTCGGAATGTCAGGCGTTGATCTCCTTCGGTGCGCCGTCGGTCTGGCCGATGGTGATCTTGCGCGGCTTCGCCCTCTCCGCGATCGGGATGCGCAGCGTCAGCACGCCGGAGTCGTAGTCGGCCTTGATGCGGTCGACGTCCAGCGAGTCGCCGAGGAACAGCTGGCGCGAGAAGACCCCGAGTGGCCGCTCGGACAGTTGCATCTCGACGTCGTCGGTGCGGTTGGGGCGACGCTCGGCCTTCACGGTGAGCACGTTGCGCTCCACGTCGAGGTCGATCGCGTCCGGGGTGACGCCGGGCAGGTCGAACTCCACCACGAACTCGTCCCCGGTGCGGTAGGCGTCCATCGGCATGGGCGTCGGCCGCGACCAGGTGCCCGGTCCGGTGAAGAACTGCTGCGCCAGCCGGTCAAGCTCCCGGAACGGGTCCGTGCGCATCAACATCGGGAACACCTCCTGGTTTGTCTGGTCAATGCGCTGGTGTTGCGCTGCCGGGTTCAGTTGTACCACGTCGTCATCCGGTTGACAACACCTGATGTCGTCGGTAAGTTGACGTCATGGCGATCGGAGACTACGAGACCGTCCGGGCGGTGGCCACCGGGGAAGACCTCAGCGCGGGGCAGGTGCTGTCCGCGTTGGTGCTTCTGCGGCAATTGCGCGATGAGCTGGCCGGGTGGGAACCGCAGCTGATCGCCGCGGCTCGTGAGCTGGGCACGAGCTGGGCCGAGCTGGCACCCGCGCTGGGGGTGGCCAGCAGGCAGGCCGCGGAGCGTCGGTACCTGAGGCTGCGCCCGTCGGAACTGGGCGCGACGGCCGAGGGTCGCGTCCGTGCCGAACGGGACAGGCGCGCCGCCGACCGGGCGGTGTCGCAGTGGGCACGCGACAACGCCGCGTCGCTGCGCAGCCTCGCCGGTCAGGTCGGTCAGGTGGATGTCGTGGTGCGCGAGGCGCTGGCGGAGGACGACGCCATCGCGCTGCTGGAGCCGTTGATGGCGGCGCTGGCCAAGGTGCGGGCCACCCACCCGGAGTTGGCTTCCGAGATCCAGGCCATCGGCGACCGGGCAGAGGAGGTGCGGCGGGACACTCAGACACTGCGGGACAACCAGATGCTCCGCGACAACCACTGACCAACTGGCGGCTTACCACCACCTCTGACCCACCAACCGCTGACCACCGGCCAGTCGGCACTGGTCCGAGGCCACGATCGAGGTGCACCCGATCGGGCAAAGGACTCGCCGCAGCCGTCAGGGCAACTCGCTGGGGACGCCCAGGAACCCTGGGGGACGCGCCCAACGGCTGGGCGAATGGTGCCTGCCATCGCGTCCGCTCTCGGTTGGGCGCCAGCGGTGGCCGCACGTCGTGGGCATGGCCATGCCCACGACGTGCGGCGCCGGTACTTCTTGACGCCGATGGTGGCGGTGGGGCGTGCCTCGCGTTGGCTGTGGGGCACGGGCTGCGGCGCGTCCGAGGTTGCGGTGCCCGCCGGCAGGCCGGAGGGTAGTCCGCTTGGCGCCGCCGGGGGATCGACCGATCGGCTCGGGTGGGGTCAACCTTCTCAGGAGGGGATCCGGTCCTTTGTGGATCGTGGCCCTCGCAGGTGTGGCGAGCCGGCCGCCGGGGACCTGGATCGTCACGCCACCACGGTGACCTCGCCGGTGTGGCCGTCGATCTCGACGGGTACGCCGAGAGGCACGGTGAGCTGGCCGTCGCAGTGGCCGAACCCGGCGTCGGCGACGATCGGCACGCCGAGCCCGCCCAGCCGGTCGGCGAGTACGGCGGAGGGGTCGCCGCAGCCGGTCCACGAGCCGAGGACGAGTCCGGCGACCTGGTCGAACCAGCCGGACCGCCGCAGGCCGGTGAGCATCCGGTCGAGGCGGTAGGGCTCTTCGTTGACGTCCTCGAGCAGCACGATCGCGCCGGGCGGGGGCGGGGTGTCGAGGAGGCTGAGGTTGCCGCCGACTGCGACACCGCGGGCGACGCCGGGTACCAGGCCGACCCCGCGGTAGGCGGCGACGCCGGTGAACAGGGCGTGGCGGAGCCGGTCGCGGGCGTCGGCGTCCTCCACGAACGCCCTGGTGCCGATCATCGGCCCGAACCAGGTGGGCACGCCGTGCCGCCAGAACCGCTCGTGCAGCACGGTGGTGTCGCTGGAGCCGAGGAAGACCTTGCGGTGCGCGGCGACGGCGGTCCAGTCGACCAGGTCGACCATGCGCAGGCTGCCGTACCCGCCGCGGGCGCACAGCACCCCGGCCACGGACGGGTCGAGCCACGCCTGTTCGACCGAACGGGCGCGGTCGGCGTCGTGGCCGGCCAGGTAGTCCAGCGTCGGGTGGGTGTCCAGGGCGTGGGGGTCCACCCGCACGTCCAGGCCCCACTTGCGCAGCCACGCGACCCCGGCGTCGAGGAGTTCGGCCGGGCACGGTCCGGCGGGGCTGACCACCACCACCCGGTCGCCCGACCGCAACAGCGCGGGCCCGGTGGCGGCACCACCGGTCGGTGCCGCCACCGGTTCGGCGCGCGTCGGTGGGGCTTCGGGTCGGTCGGCCGCCACCGGTCGGTCGTGCGCGGGTGGGGCTTCGGGTCGGTCGACCGTCACCGGCGCAGCTCCAGCAGCGGGATCCCCTCGGGCGTGAAGCCGAACACCTGCCCGTAGAACGACAGCTCGGCCTCCAACGCGGCGACGATGGTCTCGGCCTTGCGGAACCCGTGCTGCTCGCCCTCGAACGTGAGGTAGGCGTGCGGGATGCCGGTGCCGTCGAGCGCGGAGGCGAAGCGGTCGGCCTGCTCGGGTGGGCAGATCTCGTCCTCCAGGCCCTGCAGCAGCAGCACGGGCCCGGCCAGCCGGTCGACCCGGTTCGACGGTGACCGCTCGGCGTACCGGTCGGCCGCCGCGGGCCACGGCCCGACCAGGCCCTCGACGTAGCGGGACTCGAAGTCGTGGGTCTCGCCGCCCTCGCCGGTCCAGCCGGCCAGGTCGAGGATGGGGAACGCGACCATGCCGCACCGGTAGGTCTTCACCGAGGTCAGCGACGCCGCCGAGGTCCAGCCGCCGGCGCTGCCGCCGCGGATGGCGAGCCGTTCGCCGTCCGCGTCACCGGTGTCGGCCAGGGCCTGGGCGACGGCGGCGCAGTCCTGCACGTCGACCACACCCCACTGCTCGCGCAGCCGTTCGCGGAACGCCCGCCCGTAGCCGGTGGAGCCGCCGTAGTTGACCGCGACCACACCGATGCCGCGGCTGGTCAGGTACGCCAGCTCGGCGTCCAGCACGGGCGCCGAACGGCCGGTGGGCCCGCCGTGGACGTGCACGACGTAGGGCGGTTTCTCGTCGTCGGGCCCGGCGAAGTCGGGGTTGCGCGGCGGGTAGACGTAGGCGGGGACGTCGCCGTCTGGCCCGCTGAACACCCGTTCCTCGGGCACGGGCAGGTAGTCGACCGGCAGCGTCGACTCACTGGAGGTGTGCTCGGTGAGGACGCCGGTGGACAGGTCCAGCGACACCACGGCGGACTCGGCGAGCGGTCCGGCGGCGCCGCTGACGAGCACGCCGTCGTGCACGGCCAGGTGCGCGTGCCAGGCGGGCAGGTCCACGTCGACGTCGGTGACGGTGCCGCTGCGCTCGTCGAGCACGGCGAGCGCGCCGGAGCGCAGCACGGCGTAGCGGCCGGGGCTGATGGTGGCGAACCAGCGGTTGCCCAGCCGCCACATCGGCCCGCCGAGCTCCTCGGCGCACGGGGCGAGGTTCTTCGACGAGCCGTCCAGGCCGATGCGGAACAGGTTCCACCAGCCGTCCGGGTCGGTCAGGGCGAGCAGGCTGTCGCCCTCCCACTCGACCTGGCACACGGCCTCGGACTCGCCGCCGGCCAGGACCCGGTGCCCGTCCGAGCCGACCTCGGCGACGCACAGCTCGGTGCCGTCCCACGGCATGCGCGGGTGGTCCCAGCCGATCCAGGCGTAGTGGCGGCCGTCGGGCGAGAGCCGGGGCCCGGTCATGAAGTGGTGGCTGGCGGCCAGCACCCGCACCGGGGAGCCGTCCAGGGGCAGCGCGACCAGGTCGCGGCGCACGTCGGTGCGCGCGTCACCGGTCACGGTCTCGCGCACGCACCACACCTCGGCGTGGTCGGGGCCGGCGGTGAGGTCGGCGTAGCGGTAGCCGTGGTGCCGGGCGGGCTCGGGGCTGAGCGGCACGGGCCGCGGGTCGTCCGGGTCGAACACGTAGACGCGCTGGTCGTCCCAGTTGGTGAACGCCACGCGCGTCCCCTCCGGGGTGTCCAGCACGACCCACGGCCGGCCGCCGTACTCGTGGACGCGGTTGCGCGCGTTCCACGGCGGCGGCAGCAGGTCCTGCCCGTCGCGCACCAGCGCGACCCGGCCGCCCTCGGCGGGTCGTCCCTCGGCCCACCAGGGACGACCGTTGTGCAGGTCGACCCAGTGCAGGCCCCCACCGGCCGCGGCGGCGTCGGCCGCGGCGATGGGCGATGTCCACGTTCCGTACGGTGCGATCTTCACCACGGGGGCGACCTTAGCGGGGCGCGTGGCGGACCGGCCGGCGCCGATCGACCGGGACCGATGTTCGCTGGTCGCCGAAAAGCGAGGGGCAGGGCTGCCGATCTTGCTCGCGTGGCCTAGGGTCGTCGTTGTCATGGCACGCGTCATCCACGTATTCCGCCAGCCCGACCGGTTCGTCGCCGGCACAGTCGGGCAGCCTGGCGAGCGCACGTTCTACCTGCAGGCCTCCGAGGAGGCCAGGCTGGTCAGCGTGGCGCTGGAGAAGCAACAGGTCGCCGTACTCGCCGAGCGCATCGGCTCGCTGCTGGAGGAGGTGCACCGGCGGTTCGGCGCGGACGTCCCCGACGCGGTCCCCGAGGACCTCCGGGACACCGAACCGCTGGCGGTGCCGGTCGAGGAGGAGTTCAAGGTCGGCACGATGGGGCTGGGCTGGGACGCCGAGTCCCGCGCGGTGGTCATCGAACTGCTCGCGATCACCGAGGAGGAGGTCGACGAGGCGGTGGTGCTCGACGACACCGAGGAGGGTCCGGACGCGGTGCGGGTGTTCCTGAGCCCGGTGGAGGCGCGGGCGTTCGCCGAGCGCGCCGACCGGGTGGTGCGGGCGGGCCGCAAGCCGTGCCCGCTGTGCTCGGAGCCGCTGGACCCGGAGGGGCACGTGTGCCCGCGGCAGAACGGCTACCGTCGTTCGGACGAGGGCTGAGCGCGGCGGTGGGTCCGGCTGACGACGGGGTGCTCGACCTGCTGCGGCGTGGCCGCATCGAGGTCGAGGGCAGGCTGGTGGACGCGTCGAACGCGACGTTGTTCTGCGGCATCAGCCTGGACGGCGTGACCGCGCAGTGCGTGTACAAACCGGTGCGGGGCGAGCGGCCGTTGTGGGACTTCCCGGACGGCACGCTGGCGGGCCGCGAGGTGGCGACGTTCCTGGTGTCGGAGGCGGCCGGGGTGCACCTGGTGCCGCCGACGGTGCTGCGGGAAGGCCCGTTCGGGTCGGGCATGGTGCAGCTGTGGGTGGAGACCCACGAGGACGACGGCCTGGTGGACATCGTGCCGGTGGACGGGGTGCGGCCGGGGTGGCGTTCGGTGCTGCGGGCGCACGACCGGTACGGGGAGCCGGCGGTGCTGGTGCACGCCGACCACCCGCGGGTGCGGTTGATGGCGGCGTTCGACGTGGTGGTGAACAACGCCGACCGCAAGGGCGGTCACGTGCTGCACGCGCTGGACGGCGCGGTGTACGGGGTGGACCACGGGATCTGCCTGCACAGCGACGACAAGCTGCGCACGGTGCTGTGGGGGTGGTTGGGCGAGGAACTGCCTGGGGACGCGGTGGAGGCGCTGCGCCGGCTGCGGTCGTGCCTGGACGGGCCGCTGGCCGATCGGCTGCACGAGCACCTGACGCGCGCGGAGGTGCGGGCGTTGACCGAGCGGGTGGAGAAGCTGCTGGCGGTGGGGGTGTACCCGGAGCCGTCCAACGACTGGCCGGCGATCCCCTGGCCCGCGTTCTGACCTTCGCCGACGCCGGGGTGCGGGGGATCTCCACCGGGTCGGGGGCGGGTGTTGTGTACTTGCCGCGTGGACGTGGAGCTGCGCGAGGTGACCGCCGCCGACGTGTTGGTGTTCTTCGAGCACCAGCGTGATCCGGAGGCGGTGCGGATGGCCGCGTTCACCTCGGCGGATCCCTCGGACCGGGCGGCGTTCCTGGTGCGGTGGGCGCGGATCCTGGCCGACGACTCGGCGGTGGCGCGGACGGTGGTGTTCGACGGCGAGGTCGTGGGGCACGTGGCCCGGTTGTTCCAGTTCGGCGAGCCCGAGGTGACCTGTTGGATCGACCGGGAGCACTGGGGCAAGGGGCTGGCGACGGCGGCGTTGGAGCTGTTCCTGCGCGAGGAGCCGCTGCGGCCGCTGTACGCGCGGGCGGCGGTGGACAACCTGGGGTCGCTGCGGGTGTTGGAGAAGTGCGGGTTCGTGGCGGTGGGCGAGGACGTGGGGTTCGCCGAGGGGCGTGGTGAGGACGTGGAGGAGTTCATCCTGAGGTTGGACGGCTGAGGGGGGCGGCGGGGTGGCGTCGTTGGACGAGCGGATGGTGCGGCGGTTCGGCCCGGGGGTGCGGTCGTGGTTGGCCGGGGTGGACGCGCTGGTGGCGGGGTTGTGCCGGGACTGGGGCCTGGAGGTGGTGCGGCCGTTGTCCGGCGGCACGTCGCACACCGTGTTGTGCACGCGCGGCGGTGAGCCGGTGGTGTTGAAGGTGACGCCGGAGCCGGCGATCGCGGCGCAGGAGCACGCGGCGTTGCGGGCGTGGGAGCCGTCGCCGCGGATGGTGCGGGTGCTGGCCGCGGAGCCGGCGCGGGGCGCGTTGCTGCTGGAGGGCCTGGTGCCGGGCACGCCCGCCGAGGACGGCCCGCAGCTGGCCGAGGTGCTGCGCGGGCTGCACATCCCGCCGCCGGAGGGTTTCCCGCCGTTGAGCGAACGGGTGGACTTCGTGTTCGGCGTGCTGCGCGAGCGGCATCCGGGTGACCACGACGCGGCGCACGCGAAGGCGGCGGCGCTGGCCCGGGACCGGGTGCCGGTCACGTTGCTGCACGGCGACCTGCACTTCGGCAACGTGCTGGACGCGGGTGACCGGGGGCCGGTGGCGATCGACCCGCGGCCGTGCGTGGGTGACCCGGCGTCGGACGCGGTCGACTTCGCCTACGCCTGCCCCGACCTGCGTGAAGGCATCGAGCGCTGGTCGGCGGTGGTGGACGGGGACCGGTTGGCGGCGTGGTGCGAGGTGTTCGCGGGGTTCTTCCCCGACCACCCCTCGGTGGCCGCCGGCCGGTAACGTCGCCGGCCGTGCGATCACACGACTACGGCCGCGACGTGTTGTCGGGCCGCAAGCGCAGGACGGTGCCCGAGGTGGTGGCCGAGGTCGGGCTGGTGGCGGAGGACCCGGCGTCGGGGTTCTGCGGCGCGGTGGTGCGGTTCGAGCACGGTCAGGTGGTGCTGGAGGACCGGCAGGGCCGCCACCGGCTGTTCCCGCTGCGCCCGGCGGGTTTCCTGGTGGACGGGCAGCCGGTGACGTTGGTGCGGCCCGCCCCGACGCAGGCGGCGCCGGCGCGGACGGCGTCGGGGTCGGTGAAGGTCGAGGGGCTGCGTGCCCGCACGGCCCGCGACAGCCGGATCTGGGTGGAGGGCCTGCACGACGCGGAGCTGGTGGAGCGGGTGTGGGGGCACGACCTGCGCGTGGAGGGCGTCGTGGTCGAGCCGCTGGACGGGGTGGACGTGCTGGCCGACCGGATCGCGGAGTTCGGCACCGGCCCGGGCCGGCGGCTGGGTGTGCTGGTGGACCACCTGGTGGCGGGCAGCAAGGAGTCCCGGCTGGTCTCGGCGGTCCGGGACGGGAACGTGCTGGTCACCGGCCACCCGTACGTGGACGTGTGGCAGGCGGTGAAGCCCGCGTCGGTGGGGATCGCGGCGTGGCCGGTGGTGCCGCGGGGCGTGCCGTGGAAGGAGGGGGTGTGCGCGGCGCTGGGCTGGGGTGAGCCCTGGGAGGGGTGGCGTCGGGTGTTGGCGGGCGTGTCGGGGTTCCGGGACCTGGAGACGCCGCTGATCGGCGCGGTGGAGCGGCTGATCGACTTCGTGACCGAGCCGACCGGCTGAAACGCCGCACCGCCGGTGGCGGAAGGTGCGAGGATGGACCGGTGGCCGCGCTGATCTGGTTGATCCTCGGTGTCGTCCTGGTGGCGGCCGAGGTGCTGTCGGGCGACTTCGTGCTGGTCATGCTGGGTCTGGCCGCGTTCGGCGCGGCGGGTGCGTCGGCGTTGGGCGCGGACGTGGTGGTCAGCGCGATCGTGTTCGGCGTGGTGTCGTTGGGGCTGGTGGCGGGCGCTCGGCCCGCGATCAAGCGCCGGATGGCGCTGGGTCAGGGCCACCGGTCCGGGGTGGAGGCCCTGGTGGGCAGCACGGCCGTTGTCGTGTCCACTGTGGACGGCCACGGCGGTAGGGTGCGGATCGGTGGCGAGGTCTGGTCGGCGCGGTCGTTGGACCGCGAGGTCATCGAGCCCGGCGCCGAAGTCACTGTTGTCGAGATCTCGGGCGCGACCGCAGTGGTGCTGTCCGGGGCCTGAGTGGAGGCTGGGAGAGTTGACCACCACGCTGATCGTCATCGCGGTTCTGGTGCTGTTCGTGCTGATAGTGACGGTGAAGTCGGTGCTGGTGATCCCGCAGGCCACGGCCGCGGTGATCGAGCGGCTCGGCCGGTACCGGACGACCGCCGCGCCGGGGTTGAACATCCTGGTGCCGTTCTTCGACCGGGTGCGGGCCCGGATCGACCTGCGCGAGCAGGTGGTGTCGTTCCCGCCGCAGCCGGTGATCACCCGGGACAACCTGACGGTGTCGATCGACACGGTCGTCTACTTCCAGGTGACCGATCCGCGGGCGGCGGTGTACGAGATCTCGAACTACATCGTGGGTGTGGAGCAGTTGGCGACGACGACGCTGCGCAACCTGGTGGGCGGGATGAGCCTGGAGGAGACGCTGACCTCCCGTGACCAGATCAACAACCAGCTGCGCGGTGTGCTGGACGAGGCGACGGGCCGGTGGGGCATCCGGGTGGCGCGGGTGGAGTTGAAGGCGGTCGACCCGCCGCCCTCGATCCGGGACTCGATGGAGAAGCAGATGCGCGCGGACCGGGAGAAGCGCGCGATGATCCTCAACGCGGAGGGCCAGCGGGAAGCGGCGATCAAGTCCGCGGAGGGCCAGAAGCAGGCGCAGATCCTGTCGGCGGAGGGCGCGAAGCAGGCGGCGATCCTGACCGCGGAGGCGGAGCGGCAGTCGGCGATCCTGCGGGCGCAGGGTGAGCGGGCGGCCCGGTACCTGCAGGCGCAGGGTCAGGCGAAGGCGATCGAGAAGGTGTTCGCGGCGATCAAGGCGGGCAAGCCGACGCCGGAGGTGCTGGCCTACCAGTACCTGCAGACGTTGCCGCAGATGGCGCAGGGTGACGCGAACAAGGTGTGGCTGGTGCCGTCGGACTACGGCAAGGCGCTGGAGGGTTTCGCGAAGATGCTGGGCGCGCCCGGCGAGGACGGTGTGTTCCGGTACGAGCCGCCCGCTTACGAGCAGCCGGTGACCTCGTCGCCGGAGGCGGACGACGCGTCGGTGGCGGAGTGGTTCGACACGGCGCCGGATCCGGCGGTGGCCGAGGCGGTGCGGGCGGCCGAGGCGGTGGCGCGCAAGGAGGTGCCGGGGCCGATGGAGCAGGCGTCGGTGCGGCGCGGGGCGGATCCGGGCGCGTTGGGCGCGGGGTCGCCGGTGCGTGAGGTGGGTGTCGGGGAGGCGGAGCCGCCGCGGTCGCTGCACGAGTGATGCCCGGTTGGTGATCTTGGACTCGGTGGGTGGGGCGTCGGCGCGGGTGCCGGCGCCCCTTTCGCGTGGTGGGGCGGGTGGGCGTGGTCGTCGGCGTGGTGGCGGGGTCTCGTCGGGTGGGCCGAGGTGCGGTTGGATGTCGCGGTGGACGCATTACCGGGTCGTGCGGCGACCGTGTTGGCCCGTGTCGACGTGCCGTGGCCGGCGCGGTGGGACGAGCTGGCGTCGGTGGTGGCGGAGCTGTCGGCGTTGGTGCGGGCCGGGTCGGGAGCGGAGGTGGTGGCGCGGGAGCTGGTCGAGGTGTTGGTGACGGCGGCGCAGGGCAGTGCGCAGCGCGGGGCGTTGGCCGGATTGGTGGATCGGGTGCTGGATCTGCACGCGGTGGCGTGCGCGGACGGTCCGCCGGTGGACGGGCGTGAGTTGGCGGCGTGGCTGTTGCGGGTGCAGACGGGGTTCGCCGAGCCGCCGGAGGTGCGGTTGGCGTCCTACGCGTCGTCGTTGGGGGCGGAGGGGTTGGCGTTCTACCGGGCGGAGGCGGTGGCGCGGTTCGAGCGGTTGCCGGTGATCGGGTTCGGCGAGACCGGCCGGTACGACCGGGAGCGGTGGGCGTTGCTGCGGGTGATGGAGGAGTTGGCCGAGCACACCGGTGACGTGGACCTGCAGGTGTTGGTGTTGTCGAAGGACTTGTCGTCGGGGTGGCACTACCTGCAGGTGGCGACGGTGTTGCGGGACGCGGGCCGGTCGGCGGAGGCGTTGGAGTGGGTGGAGCGGGGTCTGGTGGCCACGGGTGGGCGTGGGGCGGCGACCCGGTTGGTGGATCTGGGGGTGGACGAGTGCCTGCGCGCCGGCTGGGTGGGGCGGGCGGTGGGGTTGCGGCGGCGGGCGTTCGCGGCGCGTCCGGAGTGGGAGACGTATGCGCGGTTGCGTGCGACGGCGTCGTCGTCGGGTGAGTGGCCGGTGGTGCGCGAGGAGGTGCTGGCGGAGTTGGCCGCGGGTGCGCGGGACGTGCTGCGGCAGGTGGTGCGGGGCGAGTCGGACGCGGTGTCGGGTGGCCGCGTGCCGGAATGGCTGCGGCGGTGGCAGGCGGAGCTCGACCGGTAGCCGTTCCGAGCGTTGAACTCGGGGGTCCTGAACGTAGGACACGCACGACGCGAACGTGGGACACGCGCGTTCTGAGGGTCAGGTGGTGGGTGGGCGGCGGTCGGTCCAGGGGTGGGCGCGTTCGAGTTGGCCGGCGGCGGTGAGGATGGTGCGGTCGTCGTCGGGGGCGGCGACGAGTTGCACGGCCAGGGGCAGGCCGGTGCGGGTGTGGCCGGCGGGGACGGACGCGGCGGGGTTGCCGGTGATGTTCCACAGC
Source organism: Saccharothrix carnea (assembly GCF_003014735.1). GTDB lineage: Bacteria > Actinomycetota > Actinomycetes > Mycobacteriales > Pseudonocardiaceae > Actinosynnema > Actinosynnema carneum. The sequence continues at coordinate 698,663 of NZ_PYAX01000002.1, forward strand.
GGCAGGAACGTGGTCATGCGGGCGGCGGCGAGCAGGGCGGCGACGGTGGGTCGCCGGTTCCACTCGCCCACGCGCAGGGGCGGTCGGGTGAGCACGGGGGTGAGCAGCAGGTCGTGGTCGGTGAACAGCCGGTTGGCGTCGCGGGTGAGTTTCGCGGTCTGGGCCAGGGCGGTGCGCACGGCGGGTGCGGGCAGCGCGCGGCCCAGGGCGGCGACGGCGCGGGTGCGCGGGTCGAGCCGGTCGGGTCGGTCCAGTGCCTGTTCGGTGGTGGCGGCGCTGTGCAGGTAGCGGGCGGCGAACGCGGCGGGACCGGTGATGTCGTGCAGGTCGCGGTCGACGCGGGTGACGTCGTGGCCGAGGTCGGCGAGCAGGCCCGCGGTGTCCAGGACGGCGTCGCGGACCTCGGGGTCGACCGGGATGCCGGGTCCCCAGGTGCGCAGGGACACGGCGATGCGCAGGGTGCGGGTGTCGGTGACGGCGGCGGTGTGGTCGTGGCCGGGGGCCAGGACGTCGAGCAGGAGGGCGGCGTCGGCGACGTGGCGGGTGATGGGTCCGGCGGCGACCAGGCCGTTCCAGACGTCGCGGTCGGGGGTCAGCGGCACGTGGTCACGTCGGGGTTTGAGGCCGAACAGGCCGGTGCAGGCGGCGGGGATGCGGATGGAGCCCGCGCCGTCGGTGCCGATGGCGGCGCCGACGAGGCCGGCGGCGACGGCGGCCGCGGACCCGCCGCTGGATCCGCCGGGCGAGTGGGCGGGTGACCAGGGGTTGCGGGTGGCGCCGGCCCAGGTGGACTCGGTGAACGGCCACAGGCCGAGTTCGGGCATGCGGGTGCGGCCGACGATGACGGCGCCGGCGGCGCGCAGGCGGCGGACGATCTCGGCGTCCTCGGGCGCGGTGGTGTCGACGGCGGCGGTGCCCTTGGTGGTGGGCAGTCCGGCGAGGGCGAGGTCTTCCTTGACCGCGACGGGCACGCCGAGCAGGGGCGCGTCGCGGCCTTGGGCGCGCTGGGCGTCGGCGTGGTCGGCCTCGGCGAGGGCCCGTTCGGTGAACACGAGCCGGAACGCGTTGAGGTCGCGGTCGTGCCGGTCGATGCGGCGCAGGCATTCGGCGACGAGGTCGCGTGAGGTGAGCGCGCCGGATCGCAGCAGCTCGGCCTGTCGGGCGGCGCCCGCGAAGCACGCGTCGGTCAGGTCCATGTGCCGGACTCTAGGGCAGGACGGGCCGCGGGTGGATCAGGCCGCGGGGGTGATCGGGTCGTGCCGCCGGGTGCGGCGGCGGTGCAGGCCGCGGTGGACGAGCAGGGCGATCAGCAGCAGGGGCCACGGGAACGGCAGGGGCGAGGCGATCCAGGCGACGGCGAGCACCAGCAGCACGACCGGCAGCAGCGGCGGCCGGTGGCGTGCGGGCGGCGCGGCCGGCGGTGGTGGCGGTGCGGGCAGGTCGGCGGTGAGCACGTCGAGGTCGTGCCGGTGCACGGCCGCGTAGGCGGCGGTGATGCGGTGGTCGGCTTCGGCGAGGGTGAGGCGGCCTTCGCCGACGGCGTCGCGCAGCCGGGCGGCGGTGAGCTCGCGGTCGGTGTCGGAGGCGCGTGGCGTGCGGGTGGGTTCCATGCCGTCGATGCTCCGCTCGGACGGGTGTCCCGGCGTCGGGCACGAAGCGGTGACGGGAACTACGCCCGTCGACGTACGCGACAGGGGCATGATCGGGGGTATGTCGTCGTGGCTGGGTCCGTTGGCGGTGGCGTTGGTCATCGTCTGGATTGGTGTGCGCCATGCGCGCGCGTCGCGTTCGGAGACGTTGTTGGACGAGCACGCGCGGCGGCGGGTGGAGCCGCGGGCGGGTGCGGCACCGGCTCCGCTGTCGGTGTGGCGTGAGGCGAACCGGATGTTCCGGGCCGGTGAGGAGGAGGGGTTACTGCTGCTGGCCGAGATCGGCCGGCAGGTGCCGCGGCGGCGGCAGGCGGTGGTGACGGCGTGGTTGGCGGCGTTGCGGGGCGGGGTGAGCCGGGGGTTGGACGCGCCGTGGCGCACCGCGGTGCAGCGGGAGCTGGTGTCGCACCTGCGGCCGGGTGCGGACTTCTGGCCGGGGATGGACGTGGTGGCGCCGGGCGCGATCCTGGTGGACCTCGACCTGTCGGGGTGCCGGGTGAACCAGGTGGACCTGATGGGCGCGGTGTTCGTGGGTGACGCCCGGTTCGAGGCGATGACGGTGACGGGTGACGCGAACTTCGCGGGTGCGCGGTTCCTGCGGCACGCGGTGTTCTCCGAGGCGCTGTTCGCGCGGTCGGTGTCGTTCGGGCTGGCGGTGTTCGCGGGGAACGTGTCGTTGCGGTCGGCGCAGGTGGCCGACCAGTTGGTGTTCGCGCGGGCGAAGGTGTCGGGTCGGGCGGACCTGCGGCGGGCCGAGGTGTCGGGTCGGGCGGATTTCCGGCACGTGCGGTTCGGCGGCCGGGCGTTGTTCGGCGAGGTGGTGTTCCACCAGGACGCGTGGTTCCGGCACGCGTGGTTCCGGGGCCGCACGGACGTCGGCTCGGCGTTGATCGGCGAGGCGGCGGAGTTCGGCAGCGCCCGCTTCGGCCGCCGCGTCATGCAGTGAGCGTGGGTCAGGCGGTGCGGGTGCGGTGGTCGGCGACGTGGACGCGGTTGGCGCAGCGGGTGGTGCAGAAGCGGCGGCGGCCGTTGCGCGAGGTGTCGACGTAGACGGTGCGGCAGCCGGGGCGGGCGCAGCGGCCCAGCCGGCGGGGGTCGGCGCAGACGGCGTGGGCGAGACCGGCGGCGGTGAACGCGCGGACGCGGTGGGGTGTGGGCGCGTGTTCGGGGGCGAAGTGCAGGTGGGGTGGCCGGTCGTCGTGGGTGGAGATGTAGGGCTTGGCTGCGGTTTCGGCGAGCAGGTCGTTGACCAGGTCGACCTGGTCGGGGGTGTGGTCGAAGACGGGTGAGAGGCGGGCGGCCCAGGCGGTGAGGTCGCGGGCCTGCCGCTCGTCGAGGGCGCCCACGGGTTTGTAGCCGTGCTCGCGCAGCAGGTCGAGCAGGTCGGCGGCGCCGCTGTCGGGGTCGGCGTTGACGAGCGCGGCGGCGAGTTCCGCCGCGGCCCCTCCGTAAGGGTTGAAATGCACTGAACCATGACACCACGCTGGTGGGGTGAACACCAGATGCCCTTGTTGCGGGTGGCCCAGTGCCGAGCGCGTGTACCCGGTGTCGTCGCACGGCCGGGTGGACTACGTGCGGTGCGTGTGCGGGGTGTGGTTGGTGCTGGAAGCGGGGCGGGTGGTGGCGACGGCGGGCGGTGCGGGATCGGCTAGTGTCCCGTCCCCGTGACGAGCCGTCGGGACCTGCTGTGCGACTGTGCGATCTCGGTGCTGGCGGCGGAGGGCGGTCGCGGGCTGACGCACCGCGCGGTGGACCGGGCGGCCGGGGTGCCGGAGGGCACGACCAAGAACTACTTCCCGACGCGGGACGCGCTGCTGGGCGCCGCGGCGGCCCGCATGACCGCGTTGCACGCCGCGGCGGTGCGGCGGTTGAGGGAGACGACACCGGAGGGGATCTCGCCCGCGGAGGTGGCGCAGCTGTACCCGGCGTTGCTGCGGCGCGCGGTGGTCGAGGATCCGACGCAGCTGCTGGCGATGGTGGAGCTGTACCTGGAAGCGGTGCGCCGTCCGGGTGTGCGTGCCGCGCTGGGCAGGATGGCGGTGTCCAACGCGGAGGCGGGCGCGGGGCTGCACGCGGCGGCGGGGTTGTCGAGCACGACGCGGGACGCGGGTCTGCTGGACGCCTACTTCCTGGGTGTGGCGGTGTCGTTGCTGGCGCTGCCGGAGGCGGCGTTGCGGACGGTGGGGCTGGACGACCCGTACGCGGTGGGGCTGGGGCTGTTCCACGCCGCCGTACCGGGCGCCGGGTCAGCCGACGGGGACGAGCCGCTCCACCGCGGTGGCGACGAGCCCGGTGGCCGGGGTGGGCGCCGCACCGCAACTGGCCGGCCGGGTGGCCGGTAGGTCCCGGGCCTCCACGGTGACCCTCCAGGCGCGGCCGTCGACGTGCTGCACGGTGTCGCCGCGGACGGCGAGCACGTCGCGGTGCTCACCGGTCAGGTCGCGCACGGCCAGTTCGGCGACCTGACCGCGCGGCGGGTGGGTGGAGCGGCCCCGGCAGCGGTCGGTGACGACGCGGCCGAGGGCGGCCTCGTCGAGCAGCCGGGCGGCGAACTCGGCGTCGAGGCGGCCGTAGGTGTAGCCGGTGGGCAGCAGCACGCCGGTGGGTGCGAAGCGGTGGCCACCGGTGTGGGTGCACTCCCAGACGGTGTCGGGTCGGGCCGCGGCGAGCGCTTCGGCGAGGGGCCGGCCGCGCAGGGCGCAGCACACGTCACGGCGGCTGTTGGCGCACACCAGCAGCAGCGGCCCGGTGACGGGGCTGCCGAGACCGGCGGGCTCTCCGGCGGCGAGGGCGGCGAAGTCCAGGTCGAGCAGGGCGGCGGGGTCGGCCAGGTCGGCCTGCTCGAGCCGGGGCCGGCCGGGGGTGGTGGCGGCGAGGTAGACGCGGCGCGGTGCGTCGTGGTGGGTGTCGGCGTGGCGGCCGGGACGGCGGATGAGCAGGACGCGGACCCCTGTGTCGGCGGCGCGGCGGGCCAGTTCGGCGCCGAGCGCGGGGTCGAGCCTGCTCTGGGTGAGCGCGTCGCGTCCCCAGGGACCGGGTTGTTCGAGGCAGATCCAGGCGGTGGCGGTCGCGGCGGTGCCCGCCTGGGGTTCGTCGAGGTCCGCGGAGATCGCGGCGCAACGCGGCTCGGTCACACCTTCAGGGTGCCCTGGCGGGGCCGTTCGAGTGACATCGGGGTGGGGATTCACGCGTTCGGGCGGCTTGCGGTGGCTGTGCGTGGGCGGTGTTCGCGCTGGGTGGACGCCATCGGGGCCGCCGGGGTCGTAGGTTCGGGGCCATGACGATCACGGGTGAGGCCGCCGGGGTGCGGTTCCTTGCGGTGCCGCCGGCGACGGGAAGCCGGCGGTTGGTGGTGGTGTGGCACCTGATGGGCGAGCCGGGGACACCGGAGGCGATGGCCGAGGCCCTGCCGTTGACCGGTGTCGACGCGTGGCGGCTGTACGCGGCGCTGCCGCCGTGGGGCGAGGGCCCGGACCAGGTGGTCGACGGGTACGCGGCGATGGTCGAATCGGCGGTGGCGGCGATGCCCGGCCTGGTCGCCGCGGCGGTCGAGCGGCTGGGCTGCGACGACGGGCCGGTGGACCTGGTGGGCGGTTCGGCGGGCGGCCACATCGCGCTGACCACGGCCGCGCGCGGCGTGGTGCCGGTGCGGCGGGTGGCGGTGGTGAACCCGGCGGTGCGGGTGCAGGCGGTGGTGGAGGCGTCGATCGAGGTCGGCGCGATCGAGTCCTACGACTGGACGGACGCCTCGCGCGCCGCGGTGGAACCGCTGGACCTGCTGGCGCAGACACCCAAACTGGACGTGCCGCTGCTGGTGGTGCGCGGCGAACAGGAGTACCCGGCGTTCCGGCCCGTGCAGGCGGAGCTGTGCGCAGCCGTCCCGGGCGCACGACTGGTGGACGTACCCGGCTTGGCGCACATGCTCGTGACCGCGCAGGACGTGGTGGACGCGGAGGTCACGGCATGGCTGGCCTGATCGTGGTGACCGGCGGCAGCCGGGGCATCGGCGCCGCGGTGGTGCGGCGGGTGGCCGCGGACGGCCACCGGGTCGTGCTCGGCTACCGCGCCGCCGCCGACCGGGCCGAAGCTCTGGCACGCGAGGTTGACGGGCTCGCCGTGCGGGCCGAGGTGTCCGACGAGACCGACGTCGACGCCCTGTTCGACGCCGCCGCCGAACTGGGACAGGTCACCGGGGTGGTCGTCAACGCCGGGATCACCAGCCCGGTCGGCCCGCTGGCGGACCTGCGCACCGAGGACCTGCGCCGGGTCGTGGACGTCAACGTGGTGGGCGCCTTGCTGTGCGCACGACGCGCGGCACGGGACCTGGTGGCGGGCGGGTCGATCGTGTCGCTGTCGTCGGCCGCGGCCACGCTGGGGTCACCGGGGGAGTACGTGCACTACGCGGCGACGAAAGCGGCGGTCGACGCGATGACCGTCGGGTTGGCCAAGGAACTGGGCCCGCGCGGGATCCGGGTGAACGCGGTCGCGGCCGGCACCGTCCGCACCGGGATCCACGAGCTGTCCGGCGTACCGGACCGGCCCGACCGCGTCGCCTCGGCCATCCCGCTCGGCCGACCCGGCGAGCCGGAGGAGATCGCCGAAGCGGTCGCCTGGCTGCTCAGCGACGCCGCCTCGTTCACGACCGGCGCGGTGCTGCGGGTTGCCGGGGGGCTGTGAGCACGCGAGGCCCGTCCTCGGTCACCGCGACGGTGTGCTCGACGTGGGCGGCACGGCTGCCGTCGACGGTGTGCAGCGCCCAACCGTCCTCGGCCGCGTAGTAGGCGTCGCTCCCACCGGCGTGGAACATCGGCTCGATGGCGATCGTCATACCGGGACGCAGGGTCAGGCCACGACCGGGCGCGCCCTCGTTCGGCACACCGGGCGCCTCGTGCATCGCCCGGCCGATGCCGTGGCCACCGAAGTCGGCGGGCATGCCGTACCCGGCCGCACGGCCGATCACCCCGATCGCGTGCGACACGTCACCGATCCGCGCACCCGGCACGGCGGCGGCGATCCCGGCCTCCAGCGCCCGCCGGGCGGTGTCGATGAGCAGCAGGTCGGCGGGCTCGGCCCGACCGACGACGAAGCTGACCGCCGAGTCGCCGTGCCAGCCGTCCAGGTGGGCGCCGCAGTCGATGCTGACCAGGTCACCGTCGCGCAGCCGGTAGCGGTCGGGGATGCCGTGCACGATCAGGTCGTTCACCGAGGCGCAGATGACACCCGGGAACGGCGTCGGCGCGAACGACGGCAGGTAGTGCAGGAACGACGACCCGGCACCCGCGTCACGGATGACCTGGTGGGCGATCCCGTCCAGCTCCAGCAGCGACACCCCGACCGTCGCGTGCTCGCGGACCGCGGCCAGCGCGTCGGCCACCACGACCCCCGCGGCACGCATGGCGTCCAGTTCGCCGGGGCTCTTCAACTCGATCACCACAAGCTCCCAACCGTGATAGTAATACCGGTATTACTATCACAGCATGGTGCGACAGCCACTCACCCAGTCCGACCGCGACCGCGGCGAACGCCTCGGCGAACTGCTCCGCCGAGCCCGCGGACAACGCAGCATGGTGGACGTCGCCACCGCGGCCGGCATCTCGGTCGAGACGCTGCGCAAGATCGAACGCGGCCGCATCCCCACACCGGCGTTCTTCACCGTAGCCGCCCTGTGCGACGCGGTCGGACTGTCACTGGACGGGCTCTCCCGGGCCGTCGAACCACAAAGGCTCTCCGCGTAGTGCAGGACTTCGTCCTCTCCGTCACCAGCGCGCGACCGGTCCCGCTGACCCCCGAGATCGTCCTGCGCACCGCGGACGACATCGTCGCCCTCTGGGAACGCACCGGGTCACCCGAACCGCCGTTCTGGGCGTTCCCCTGGGCAGGCGGACAGGCACTGGCCCGACACGTGCTCGACCACCCCCACCTGGTCGCCGGCCGCCGCGTCCTGGACCTGGCATCGGGCTCCGGCCTCGTCGCCGTCGCCGCCGCCCGCGCGGGCGGCATCGTCACCGCCAACGACGTCGACCCCGTCGCAGCCGCCGCCATCGCCCTCAACGCCCGCGCCAACGACGTCACCCTCACCATCACCCCCGGCGACCTGCTCGACACCGAACCCGACACCGACGTACTGCTCGCCGGCGACGTCTTCTACGACCGCGACATGGCCGCCCGCGTCGAACCCTTCCTCCTCGCCGCCCACCGACGCGGCACCCTCGTCCTCGTCGGCGACCCCCACCGCACCTTCATGCCCGAGAACTGGACCCGGGTCGACGCATTCGGGGTACCGGTACCAGCGGACCTCGAAGGCGTCACGGTCAGGACCACCACCGTCTGGCGACCCTAGCTAGCGCCGCGCGAACCGGTCCGTCGCCGCCAGCACCGCCTCCGCCATCCCCGGGTCCGACGCCGCGTGCGACGCGCCCTGCACCACCACCAACTCCGCGTCCGGCCACGCCCGGGCCAGCTCCCACGCCGTCCACAACGGACCCTGCAGGTCCAGCCGACCGTGCACCAGGACCGCCGGGATCCCGCGCAACCGCTCCACGTCCCCCAACACCTGCCCGTCCGCCAACCACACCCGATGGCTGAAGTAGTGCGCGCACAACCGCGCGAACGCCATCCGCCACGCCGGATCCGCCATCCGCGGCCCCGGCTCGTACTCCGGGTCCAGCGACACGATCGAGGACTCCCAGTCCGTCCAGTCCGTCGCCGCCTTCTCCCGCACCGCCGGATCCGGGTCGTTGAGCAGCGCGTGATAAGCCGCCACCAGATCCGTCGCACCCTCGCCCGCACCGTCCCGGAACCTCGACCACTGCTCCGGGAACAACATCCCCAGCCCGTTGTACAACCAGTCCAGCTCGGCATACCGGCCCGTGGTGATCGCGACCAGCACGATCTCCGTCACCCGGTGCGGGAACAGCTGCGCATACCGCAGCCCCAACGTCGAACCCCACGACCCGCCGAACACCATCCACCGCTCGATGCCCAAGTGCTCACGCAGCAACTCGATATCGGCCACCAGGTGCGCCGTCGTGTTCACCGACAGGTCCGTCGAGTACTCGCTCGCGTGCGGCCGACTCCGCCCGCTGCCACGCTGGTCCAGCAGCACGATCCGGTACGCCTCCGGGTCGAACTGCCGACGCATGCCGGGGGAGCACCCCGCCCCCGGCCCACCGTGCAGGCACACCACCGGCTTGCCCTCCGGGTTGCCGCACACCTCCCAGTACACGAGGTTGCCGTCACCGACGTCCAACATCCCGTGCTCGTAAGGCTCGATCTCCGGGTACATCCACCCCTCCTCACAGATACAACAGCGCTGTTACATTAGGGGAGTGGACCACACGCCCGCCGGCCAATACCTCGGCACCCGCCTCCGCCACCTCCTCGACCTCCTCGAAGGCGACGTCGCCCGCGTCTACACCGACCTCGGCCTACCGGGCTTCCGCCCCCGCTACACCCCGGTCATCCACCTCGTCCACACCAGAGGACCGCTGTCCATCCGCGACCTCGCCGACACCATCGGCATCACCCACTCCGCCGTCAGCCAGACCGTCAACCAGATGCGCCGCGACGGCCTCGTCGACCTCAAACCCGGCGACGACGCCCGCCGCCGCATCGTCCACCTCACCGACCACGCCCGCGCCATCCTCCCCACCCTCGACACCGAGTGGACCGCCACCACCGCCGCCGCCCACGACCTCGACGCCGAACTGCCCTACCCCCTCACCACCCTCGTCGACGCCGCCCTGAAGGCACTGGAGGACAAGCCCATGCGCAACCGCATCCACGACCGGATGTGAGAACCCCGCGCCGACCCGGGGGAGCGGCCTCACCCGGAACCGTGCAGCGCCACCAACTCCGCACCCAACCGCGCCAACTCCGCCCGCACCGCCCCCGACTCCACCACCTCCACCAACCCACCCCACCCCGCCAACACCTGCGCGATCATCAGCGGAGCCGGCGCCGACAACCGCAACCTCGCCCGACCACCCACCTCCGCCAACACCTCGCAATGCCGCCCGAACTGATCACGCAACACGTGCGCGAACCGCGGCTCCACCGACACCACCGCCGACACCGACCCCCGCCGCCGCTCCACCTCCGACACCACCCGCTCCCACGCCACCGACAAGTCGAACCCCACCGGCCGCTCGAACACCTCCTCCGTCACCCGCGCCGACACCACCCGATCCACCCGGAACGTCCGCTCACCCGCCCCCGTACCCGCCACCAAGTACCAAACCTCGTCCTTGTCCACCAACCCCCACGGCTCCACCACCCGCTCCGACCGCACCCCACCACGCCCCTCGTACACCAACACCACCCGCCGACGCCCCACCACCGCCTCCTCCAACACACCCACCAACCCCGGCCGCCCCCGACCCACCTCACCCCAACCCGCCACATCCACCACCACCGCGTCCGCCGCCGCCAACGCACCCTCCCGGAACGTCTCCGGCAACGCCCGCACCAACTTCCGCAACGCCGCACGCACCTCCGGCGACCCCGACGCCGCAGGACCCACCAACAAGAACAACGCCCGCGCCTCCGACGCCGTCAACCCGCTCAGATCCGTCCGCGCACGCCCCACCAACCGCCAACCACCACCACGCCCCGGCTGCGGGTACACCGGCACACCCGCCGACGACAACGCCTCCAGGTCCCGACGCGCCGTCGCCACCGACACCTCCAGCTCCCCGGCCAACTCCGCCGCCGTCACCCGCCCCCGCGCCTGCATCAACAACAGGACAGCCACCAAACGGTCCGCACGCATGGACCCAGTCTCGCCCGAAAAGTGCTCAATCGGTGAGCACTTTGACCGCCAAGCTGGGGGAGAAGCGACGAACACGACAGGACACCGGAAGAGGGACCACCATGCTCCGCGGACTCACCACCACCAGCTTCTTCGCCGACGACCTCGACGCCGCAGCCGCCTGGTACACCGAACTGCTCGGCATCGAGCCGTACTTCAAGGTCCCCGGCGGCTACATCGAGTTCCGGATCGGGGACTACGAGCACGAGTTCGGCATCGTCAAGAGCGACTACGCACCGCACGACGTGCACAGCGGACCGGCCGGGGCGATCACGTACTGGGCCGTCGACGACCTGCGGGCCACGCTGGACCGCCTCGCCGAACTCGGCGCAACGCCGCACGACGAGCCGAAGGTCCGCGGCGACGGCTACATCACCGCCAGCGTGGTCGACCCGTTCGGCAACGTGCTCGGCGTCATGGAGAACGCGCACTACTTCGACGTGCTGGGGAAGCGGCCCTGAACCTCTTACTTAACATAATGTAGATTATCGGCGTTGCGGGTGGGCCGGTCGGCAGGGGCACGAGGCTGCGGACCGGCCACGCGAACACACAGGTGCTGCACGCGCGCACGACACCGTCGCCAACGCGTCGTCCGCGCCGCCGCCACGCGCCTCGACGTTTCGTGCGCACGACGCCGGCAGGCCGGGCTCGAGGGCTGGCGGCGGGGCGTGCCGGGCCGGAAGGCCGGTGGCAGTTGCCAAGTCGCTCCGGCACACCGCCGTAGAAACGTCACAGTGACGGATCCTGGGTGGCGTCAGCGGGCGTCGGGACGGCATGCCCGGCCGGCTCGCACCTGAGTGTTGATCATCGAGGGTCGGGTCCTCGGTGGGCGCCAAAGCCCTTCGGTGGCCTTGTCTGGTGGCCAAGATGAGCGTGATGTGTCGCGTAGTGCGCAGGATGTCGGTTTCGGGGGCAGATCGGCTGCCGGCGGAGCGTTCGGGAGTGGCATCCCCCGGTCGGGGCCTCCACCCCTTCCGGACCCGCGATTCATGGATAATGGCAATTATCCATGAATTGATCATGAAGTGACCGGGGATCGGTGCGTGGTCGACACGTCGGAGTCGACGCGGCGCTCGGGAGGCGGGGTCAGGCACGTCAACTCCCCCGCGAGGTGTCGGCTCGGGCTGCCGTTCCGTCCCGCTCCCCTCCCCCTCTGGTGCGCGTCGTCGCGGTGCGGTCGGCGGGTTTTGTCGGTGGTGTGCGGTAGGAAGATCGACATGTTGGTGCTTGCCGCTCAGGAGTCGTTCTTCCTCGCTCGTCGGCCGCGGAAGGATTCGCCGCACACGACGGCGGCGTACCGGCGTGACCTGGCCGGGGTCACGGCGTTGTTGGCGGAGGCTGCGGGCACTCCCCCGGAGTTGTTGGAGATGTCGGACCTGACGGCGCGGAACCTGCGTGCGGCGTTCGGGGTGTTCGCGGATTCGCACGCGAAGTCGTCGGTGTTGCGGGCGTGGTCGACGTGGAACCAGTTCTTGACGTTCTGCGTGGCGGAGGAGCTGGTGGCGGGCAATCCGATGGGGGCGGTGGCCCGGCCGAAGACTCCCCCGCTGGTGCCGAAGCCGTTGCGGGGTGAGGACACGCCGGAGCGGTTGTTGGCGGCCGCGGCGGAGGGTGCGCGGCGTGGGCGTGATCCGTGGCCGGAGCGGGATGTGCTGGTGTTGGCGTTGGGTCTGGTGGCGGGGTTGCGGTCCGCGGAGATGCGGACGTTGACGCACGCGTCGGTGGTGGGTCGGCCCGGTGAGCGGCGGTTGCACGTGGCGGGCAAGGGGAATCGGGATCGGTCGGTGCCGATCGAGCCGGCGATGGATCGGATCATCGAGCAGTACGTGGCGTCGTGTCGGCGGCGTTTTCCGCAGGGTCGGTTCGATCGGGGGTCGGCGTTGTTGCGTGATCGGCATGGTGAGCCGATCGGGCGGGGTGGGTTGGAGTACTTGGTGCGGTCGTGCTTCCGGTGGGCGGGGTTGCACGATCGGGTGCCGTCCGGGGCGAACCTGCACGCGTTGCGGCACACGTTCGCGACGCGGTTGGCGGAGGACGGGGCGACGGCGTCGGAGATCATGGCGTTGTTGGGGCACGCGTCGTTGGCGACGTCGCAGAACTACATCGAGGCGACGGCGCGGGAGCGGCGGGCGGCGGTGGCGAGTAATCGGACGTATGCGTCGTTGGCGCGGTTGCCGCAGCAGGAGTGAGGTGGGTTGGTCCGTGCGGGTGACTTGGGCGAGTCGATGTTCGCACGGGTGTGCGCAGGGGTCATGAGGGCTGTGTGGCGTGGTTCGGCATCGGCGGGTGTGTTCGGTGTGTAGTGCGGGGGTGGATCTGTTGGGTGGCGTTGCGGCGGAGTGTGGAGCGGGTGCGGTCGGGGCGGTTGTGGCGTGAGGGTGGTTGAGGGTGCCTCGGTGGTGGTCGCGGCATGCCTGATTGTTAGTCCGTTCGGGTGACGTGCTGGTGCGGATCGTGCTGTTCGCGGGTAGTCACGTGGCATGAGGTCCGTGTGGCGTGGGGCGATCTCCTTCGGGTTGGTGACGATCGGTGTCCGGTTGTACACGGCCACGGAGGAGCACGACTTCCGGTTCCACCAGGTGCACCGGGAGGACGGTGGGCGCATCCGGTACAAGCGGGTGTGCCAGGTGTGCGGCGAGGAGGTCGCCTACGCCGATATCGCGAAGGGTTACGAGCTGGACGACGGTCGGGTCGTGGTGTTGGAGGCCGAGGATCTCGACAAGTTGCCGTTGAACACCGATCACGCGATCGACGTGTTGGAGTTCGTGCCGGTCGAGGAAGTCGATCCGATTTATTTTCAGAAGTCCTATTATTTGGAGCCGGACAAGGCGGCGACGCGTCCGTATGTGTTGTTGCGGACCGCTTTGGAGCGCAGTGGGCAGCTCGCGGTGGTGAAGATCACGATTCGTCAGCGGGAGACGTTGGCGATGTTGCGGGCGCGTGATGATTTGTTGGTGATGCACACGATGTTGTGGCCGGATGAGGTGCGCAAGCCTGATTTCGAGTTCTTGGGTGCGGATGTGGAGGTTCGGCCGCAGGAGTTGAAGATGGCGTCGTCGTTGGTGGACAGCATGGCGGGGTCGTTCGATCCGGATGAGTTCAGCGATGACTACACCGAGGCGATGCAGAAGGTGATCGCGGCGAAGGCGGAGGGTGCGGAGTTGCCGGAGCGGCCTGAGGTGGAGGAGGCCGGTGAGGTGATCGACCTGATGACGGCGTTGGAGCGGAGTGTGGAGCAGGCGAAGTCGGCGCGGGGTGGGAAGTCGGCGGCGCGCAAGCCCGCGGCGAAGAAGGCGGCTTCGTCCGGCTCGTCGGGGTCGTCTGGGTCGTCGCGTAAGCCTCCGGCGAAGAAGAAGGCGAAGCCCGCCTGACGGCGTGGCGGCGCGGGATGGGTGGGGATCTTTCGGAGTACCGGCGCAAGCGGGATCCGGGGCGGACGCCGGAGCCGGTGCCGGGTGATGACGCGGTGTTGCCGAGTGGTGGTGACGACACGTTCGTGATCCAGGAGCACCACGCGTCGCGGCTGCACTGGGATGTGCGGTTGGAGCGGGGCGGGGTGTTGGTGTCGTGGGCGGTGCCGAAGGGTTTGCCGCCGGAGCCGGGGACGATCCGGTTGGCGGTGCGCACCGAGGATCACCCGTTGGAGTACGCGTCGTTTTCGGGGGTGATTCCGAAGGGTGAGTACGGCGCGGGTCGGATGGTGATCTGGGACCGGGGTCGTTACGAGACGGTGAAGTGGTCCGACCGCGAGGTGGACGTGGTGTTGCACGGGTCGCGGGTGGAGGGCGAGTTCGTGTTCTTCCGCCGTGATGCGGCCGGTGGGGAGGGTGAGGGCAAGGAGTGGATGGTGCGGCGGCGGCACGAGCCGGTGCGGCCGGACTGGGTGCCGTTGCCGGAGTCGTTGTCGCCGATGTTGGCGACTCCGGCGGCGGAGTTGCCGGGGCCGGGGTCGAAGTGGGCGTTCGAGTTCAAGTGGGACGGGGTGCGGGCGGTCGCGCGGGTCGAGGGTGGCCGGGTGCGGTTGACGAGCCGGTTGGGCAATGACGTGACGGGGACGTACCCGGAGTTGCAGGGGTTGGGTGAGCAGCTGGGTGCGACGCAGGTGTTGTTGGACGGGGAGATCGTGGCGTTGGAGGGTGGTCGGCCGAGTTTCGGTGCGTTGCAGCGGCGGATGCACGCGTCGGAGGCGCAGGCGCGGCGGTTGGTGGCGCGGACGCCGGTGACGTTCCTGGTGTTCGACGTGTTGCACCTGGACGGCTCCCCCACGCTGGACCTGCCGTATTCGCGGCGTCGTGAGCTGTTGGAGGGTTTGGGGTTGCGGGGTGCTCACTGGTTGACGCCGAGGGCGTTCCCGGGTGAGGGGGCGGCGGTGTTGGCGGCGAGTCGGGAGCAGGGGTTGGAGGGGGTGGTGGCGAAGCGGCTGGATTCGCGGTACGTGCCGGGTTCGCGGTCGCCGCAGTGGGTGAAGGTGACGGCGGTGGCGACGCAGGAGGTGGTGGTCGGGGGGTGGCGGCCGGGTGAGGGCAAGCGCAAGGGGGTGGTGGGGTCGTTGTTGCTCGGTATCCCGGACGGTGAGGGCGGGTTGGTGTTCGCGGGGTCGGTGGGCACGGGGTTCGACCAGGCGG
Source organism: Saccharothrix carnea (assembly GCF_003014735.1). Lineage (GTDB taxonomy): Bacteria > Actinomycetota > Actinomycetes > Mycobacteriales > Pseudonocardiaceae > Actinosynnema > Actinosynnema carneum. Next base: position 713,746 of record NZ_PYAX01000002.1, read on the forward strand.
AGTTGGAGCGGTTGACGGCGCGGTTGTCGGCGTTGGGGGTGGCGCGGTCGCCGTTCGTGTCGGAGGTGCCGCGGGAGCGGGCTCGGGGTGCGCGGTGGGTGCGTCCGGAGTTGGTGGGTGAGGTGGCGTACCGGCAGTGGACGGCGGATGGTCGGATGCGGTTCCCGACGTGGCGGGGGTTGCGGCCGGACAGGGTGCCCGGGGAGGTGCGGCGTGGTGACGGCTGACGCGGTGGTGGCGGTGGAGGGGCGTCGGTTGAAGCTGACGAACCTGGACAAGGTGCTGTACCCGGAGGTGGGGTTCACGAAGGCGGAGGTGATCGACTACTACACGCGGATCGCGCCGGTGTTGTTGCCTCATCTGGAGGGTCGGCCGTTGACGGTGCGGCGGTATCCGAACGGGGTGGACGGGAAGTCGTTCTTCGAGAAGAACGCGCCGTCGCACGCGCCGGAGTGGGTGCGGACGGTGCGGGTGGAGACGCCGGGGTCGTCGCGGGGTGCGGAGTACGCGGATTTCGTGGTGGTGGAGGAGCTGGCGACGTTGGTGTGGTTGGCGAACCTGGCGGCGTTGGAGTTGCACGTGCCGCAGTGGACGGTGGGTGCGCGGGGTGGGCGGCACTCCCCCGACCTGGTGGTGTTCGACCTGGACCCGGGTGAGCCGGCGACGGTGGTGGAGTGCTGCCGGGTGGCGTGCCGGGTGCGGGAGGTGCTGGTGGAGGACGGGTTGGCGCCGGTGGTGAAGACGTCGGGGTCGAAGGGGTTGCAGGTGTACGCGGCGGTGTCGGTGTCGTCGCCGGAGCGGACGTCGGAGTACGCGAAGGGGGTGGCGCAGCGGTTGGCGGGCGAGTCGCCGGACGAGGTGGTGTGGCGGATGGCGAAGGCTCAGCGGACGGGGAAGGTGCTGATCGACTGGTCGCAGAACAACCCGGCGAAGACGACGGTGGCGCCGTATTCGTTGCGGGCGCGGGCGAGGCCGTCGGTGTCGACGCCGGTGTCGTGGGAGGAGGTCGCGGCGTGCCGGGTGGTGGAGGACCTGGTGTTCCTGGCCGACGAGGTGCGGGAGCGGGTGGGGTCGGTGGGTGATCTGTTCGCGGTGGGTGGGTCGTCACCGTTGCCGCGGTGAGAGCCTTGTGCCGGTCGGTCGGTCGGCTCGGTGACGGGAGGGTTGTCGTGGGGTTGTCGGAGGAGGAGATCCGGGCGGCGCACGTGGGGGTGGCGCCGAGGTTGGGTGGTCGGGTGGTGTTGGTGGAGTACGACCCGGCGTGGCCGGGGTTGTACGAGCGGGAGGCGGCGCGGATCCGGGGTGCGTTGGGTGCCGCGGTGGTGGGGTTGGCGCACGTGGGGTCGACGTCGGTGCCGGGGTTGGCGGCGAAGCCGATCGTGGACGTGGTGTTGTCGGTGGCGGACTCGGCGGACGAGGCGTCGTACGTGCCGGCGTTGGAGGCGGCGGGGTACGTGCTGAGGTTGCGGGAGCCGGGGTGGTTGGAGCACCGGATGTTCAAGGGGCCGGACACGAATGTGAACCTGCACGTGTTCACGGCGGGTGAGCCGGAGGTGGGGCGGATGGTGGCGTTCCGGGACCGGTTGCGGGCGTCGGAGGCGGATCGGGTGTTGTACGAGCGGACGAAGCGGGAGTTGGCGGCGCGGGAGTGGACGTACGTGCAGCAGTACGCGGATGCGAAGGCGGAGGTGGTGGCCGACATCATGAGCCGCGCCTGAGCACCGCTCCCCCGGTGTGGGTGGTTCAGCGGGCCGTCGCCGGTCGCGTGGTAGGCGCGGTCATCTTCTCGTCGGGTGTTCTTCTCCTAGGCTGGTGGGTATGCCGAGAATCGCCACCGCTGACATCGTGTCCCGAGACGACCTGGTCGCGTTCCTGCGGCCCCGGCACCGTGCTCTGTTGATCACGGCGCGTGCTGATGGGCGGCCGCAGGTGTCGCCGGTGACGTGCGGGGTGGACGGTGAGGGCCGGATCGTGGTGTCGACGTACCCGCAGCGGGCGAAGTCGCGCAACGCGCGGCGGGACGAGCGGGTGACGGTGTGCGTGCTGTCGGATGAGTGGGACGGCCCGTACGTGCAGGTGGACGGGCGGGCGGAGGTGCTGGATCTGCCGGAGGCGCTGGAGCCGTTGGTGGACTACTACCGGTGTGTCGCCGGTGAGCACCCGGATTGGGACGAGTACCGGGAGGCGATGCGCCGTCAGGGCAAGTCGCTGATCCGGGTCGCGATCGACCGGTGGGGGCCGATCGCGACCGGTGGGTTTCCGCCGGGGTTGGTGGACTGAGAAAGATCAGAAGAGTCGGCGGGGTGCTGGGCCTAGGCGTGGGCTTGTTGGGTGGAGGACCAGGTGCCGCCCCAGCCGGTGGGGTTTTCCAGGAGGGCGAAGACGGTGCCGGCCGGGTCGGCGATGGCGGTGACGGTGCCGGTGGGGACTTCTTTCGGCGGGATGAGGATGGTGGCGCCCATGGTGGTGGCGTCGGCGGCGGCTGTGGTGGCGTTGGGGACGGAGAAGTAGCAGGTCCAGCCGCCGGTGGCGGTGAGGCGGCCGGCGACGGGGCGGCGGTCGCCGGCGATGGTGGCGTCGTAGAGGGTGAAGTCGGCGTCGGGGTCGCGGACGTGCCAGCCCAGTTCGCCGGCCCAGTAGTCGTCGGCGGGGGTGGTGGTCATGAGTTCGACCCAGCAGGGTTCGCCGGGGCGGGGTCGGGGTGCCCAGGGGCCGTGCAGGACGCGGCCGGTGTCGATGGCGGCGGTGGGGTCGAGGTCGCGGGGTTCGGGGCCGGCGAACACGATGCGCCAGCCCGGGTCGCCGGGGTGGACGCGGGTGGCGAGGCGGTCGCCGACCCAGCCGGTGAAGGAGCCGTCGGGTTCGGCGATGATCACCCAGCCGAGGAGGTGGGCGTAGAACTCGGCGATCGGTTCGGGGTCGCTGGTGCTCAGCTCGACGCGGCGGACACCGCGCGCGGGGCTGTCGGGGGTACCGGGCACGGCGGTGGTTTCCCATCGGGGAGGGCGGCGGAGATCAGGAACGCGCCCCATCCTCCGCACCGGTCAGGTGTGGCGACAATGCGCCGTTCGGTGGCTGCGGCTGGGCCGAGAGGACCTGTGCCAGCGGGAGGGGGCGGCCGAGGTGGAAGCCTTGGCCGATGCGCACGTCCAGGCGGACGAGGGCGTCGACCTGGGCGGGGCGTTCGACCCATTCGGCGACGGCGGTCAGGCCGAGGCCTTGGGCGATGCGGACGATGCCGGCGACGAGGACGGCGTCGGTGGAGCGTTCCTCGATGCCGCGGACGAACTCGCCGTCGATCTTGATGCCGGTGATGGGCAGGTGTTTGAGGTGGACGAAGGAGCCGAAGCCGGAGCCGAAGTCGTCGAGGATGATGCGGCAGCCGAAGCCGCGCAGTTGCAGGGCGAGGGCGCGGGCGGCGTCGAGGTTGGTCACGGCGGCGGTTTCGGTGATCTCCAGGCCGAGGCGGCCGGGGGCGACGCCCGCGGTGGCGAGCCGGTCGAGGACGAATCCGCCGAAGTCCTCGTCTTCGAGGGTGCGGCCGGAGATGTTGACGTTGAACCGCAGTTCGGGGTCGGGGTGGCCGACGAGGGCGTCGATGGCGGTGGACAGCACCCACCGGTCGATGTCGAGGACGAGGTCGGAGCGTTCGGCCTCGGGCAGGAACTCGGCGGGGCCGAGGTAGGGGTCCTGGCCGTCTTCCAGGCGCAGCAGGAGTTCGTGGCCGAGGGTGGTGCCGGTGGCCAGTTCCACCATCGGCATGGCGTGCAGGGCGAGGCCGCCGTGGTCGAGGGCGGCGCGCAGCCGGTCCAGCACGGAGACGCGTTTGGCGGTGTCGGCGTAGTGGCCGGGTTCGTAGACGGTGACCCGGTTGCGGCCGGCGGCTTTGGAGGCGTAGAGGGCGAGGTCGGCGTTGGCGAGGACGAGTTCCCAGGTGTCGCCGGGACCGTATTCGGCGACGCCGGTGGACACGGTGAGGCTGCGGGCGGCGCCCACGAGCGGCAGCGTGGCTACGGCATCGCGCAGTCCTTCGGCGACGCGGGCGGCGTCGGCGGGGGTGGCGCCGGGCAGTACGACGGCGAACTCGTCGCCGCCGAGCCGGCCGATCAGCTGGGAGGGCGACAGCCGTGACCGCAGGGCGGAGGCGAGGGTTTTCATCAGCCGGTCGCCGACGGCGTGGCCGCGCAGGTCGTTGACGTCCTTGAAGTTGTCCAGGTCCAGCAGCAGCATCGCGCCGGGTCCGCCGCCGGCGAGCTGGCGTTCCAGTTCGCGGGTGACGGCGCGCCGGTTCGCCAGGCCGGTGAGCGGGTCCTGTTCGGCCAGGGCGAGCAGTTCGTCGTGCACGCGGCGGGCGCGGGTGATGTCGTGCGCGGTGCCCAGGACCCGCAGCGGTGAGCCGTCCTCGTCGGGGACGACCTCGCCGAAGCACTCGAACCAGCGCTCGACGGTGCGGTCGGCCAGCAGCATGCGGTGGGTGTAGGAGAACCCGGCGCCGGACCGCATGGCCTCTTCGAGGGTGGCCTGGATCATGGACAGGTCGTCGGGGTGCACGAGCGCGGCGTAGCCGTCGAAGTCCAGCTCGGTGTCCGGGTCGAACCCGAACATCTCCAGCAGGGTGTCCGACCACACGACGCGGTCCTCGGCGACGTGCCACTCCCAGGTGCCCATGCGGCCCAGGACCTGGGCGCGGCGCAGCGCGTCGGCCTCGTGGGTGGCTTCCAGTTCGCGGTCGCGCCACGCGGTGACGTCCACCACCCGGTACAGCAGTTGTTCGTCGGAGTCGGGGTCGAGGTGCTGGCAGGTGACCTCCAGCCAGCGGTGGCCCTTGCGGTAGGCGCTGGGTGTGAGCAGCGCGAGACCGGAGCGGGGCCGTTCGGGGGCGCCGGGCAGCAGCGCGGGCAGCGACCGGCCGACCACGTGGTCCACCGGTACGCCCAGGATCTCCGCCAGCGCCGGGTTGACCCAGGCCAGCGTGCCGTTCGCGTCCGTCACACCGAAACCGACGTCGGCCCGGTCGAGCACCTCGCGGTGCAACGCGCCGTTGCCGTTCACGCGCCCCTCCTCGCCCACCCGCGCGCCATGATGGTCGAGACCACACGCGGTGGGCAAGCCGACACGATTCAGCGCAACCGCTCCAGACCGCGCGCGGTGTCGACCAGCTCCCCCGCCAGCCGCCGCAGTTCCGTGCCGTCCGCACCGTCCGCGGCGGCGGTGGCGACGTCCTCGGCGGCGCACCGCAGCTGGAACAGCCGGTCCTGCAGGTCGGCCAGCTCCCCCGCGGACAGCACCACCGCGTCCTCGGGCAGCCCGCCGCGTTGCACGGCGGCCCGGCGTTCGTAGGCGCGTTGCCGGCACGGCTGCGCGCAGTAGCGGCGTGGCCGCCCGATCCGGCCGCTGTCGGGCAGGCGGCGTCCGCACCAGGCGCAGTGCCTGGCTTCCTCACGGCGCGCCGCGACGGCCTCGGTCACCAACTCCATGGCGCGCGACGGTAGCCCGCTACCCACCGGTCACCCTCGCGCCACGCCGCCAGGGCAGACTCCGGGTGTGACCGCGAACCACCCGTACCTGTCCGGACCGCACCCCCGGGCGTTCGCCCACCGGGGCTGGCACCTCGACGAGCTGTCGGGGATGGAGAACTCGCTGGCCGCGTTCCGCCGCGCCGCCGCGGAGGGTTACCGGTACCTGGAGACCGACGTGCACGCTACCTCGGACGGTGTGGTGGTGGTGCACCACGACGCGACGCTGGACCGCACCACCGACGCGACGGGTTTGGTGGCGGCGCAGCCGTGGTCGGCGGTGCGGCGGGCCAACGTGGGCGGGCGGGAGCCGATCACCAGGTTGGAGGACCTGCTGGAGGAGTTGCCGGAGGCGTTGGTGAACATCGACGTCAAGGCCGACTCGGCGGTGGTGCCGGTGCTGGAGGTGCTGCGCCGGTGCGACGCGCTGCACCGGGTGTGCCTGGCGTCGTTCTCGGAGAAGCGGCTGGCCCGGTTGCGCAGGCTGGGCGGGCCGGGGCTGCTGACGTCGATGGGTCCCCGGTCGGCGGGTGCGCTGTGGGCGGCGGGGCGGGTGCCGCTGGTGGGGCTGCCGGTGCGGGGCATGGTGGCGCAGGTGCCGGTGAACCAGGGCCGGCTGCTGGTGGTCGACGGCCGGTTCGTGCGTGCCGCGCACCGCCGCGGTCTGGAGGTGCACGTGTGGACCATCGACGACGAGCCGCAGATGCGGCGGCTGCTGGACCTGGGGGTCGACGGGCTGGTGACCGACCGGCCCGACCGGCTGCGCGACGTGCTGGTCGAGCGGCGGGCGTGGGCGGGCTGAGCGGCGCCGCGTGACCCGCGGGAGGCCGGTTGGCAACAGGTTGGTGGTGATCACCACCATCGGGTGGCGGGCGATATACAGTCCGCCTCCATGAGCGTGGCCGACAGCACCGCACCCGCCGTGGACCGCAAGCGGGAACAGCGCGGGTGGATCTGGTACGACTGGGCGAACTCGGTGTTCCCGACCTCGGTCATCACCGTGTTCCTCTCCCGCTACCTGACGGCGGTGGCCTCGGAGGCCGCCCGTGCCGACACCGCCCGCAACGGCCCGGACGCCTGCGTCGACGGCGCGCTGGAGCGCTGCGACATCTCGCTGTTCGGCCTGTACTTCCCCGCCGGGTCGCTGTTCGGCTACCTGGTGGCGTTCGCGACGATCGTGCAGGTGGTGGTGCTGCCGGTGATGGGTGCCATCGCCGACCGCACGCAGAACAAGCGTCGGATGCTCGGCGTCCTGGCGTTCACCGGGTCCGTCGCCACCGCCGCCCTGGCCGCGGTGAGCGGCGACGACTGGCACCTGGGCGTGGTGCTGTTCGTGCTGGCCAACATCTGCTACGGCGCGTCGATCGTCGTCTACTACTCGTTCCTGCCCGAGATCGCCTCCCCCGACGAACGCGACGCGGTGTCCTCCCGCGGCTGGGCGTTCGGCTACCTGGGCGGGGGTCTCGCGCTGGTGGTGCAGCTGGGGCTGTTCCTGGGCCACGACGCGGTCGGGGTGAGCGAGGGCGCGGCGGTGCGGATCGGGTTCGTGATCTCGGGCCTGTGGTGGGCCGGGTTCACCCTGATCCCGCTGGCCCGGCTCAAGCGGCACCAGCCGCCGCACGGCACCGAGGCCGGTGCGTCGGTGATCACCGCCGGGTTCGCCGAGCTGCGCCAGACCGCGCGGCAGGCCCGCATGTTCCCGCTCACGCTGGCGTTCCTGGGCACCTACCTGATCTTCGCCGACGGCATCGCGACGGTGGCCAACGTCTCGGCCCAGTACGGCCGCGAGGAGCTGCGGCTGGACGAGACGGTGCTGATCACCACGATCCTGATCGTGCAGTTCGTGGCGTTCTTCGGCGGCATGCTGCACGGCTGGGTGGCCCGCTGGTGGGGCGCCAAGCGCACCATCATGGCCAGCCTGTGCGTGTGGATCGTGGTGGTCGGGGCGGCGTACTTCGTCCAGGCGGGCCAGCAGGTCCAGTTCTACGGGCTCGCGGTGGGCATCGGGCTGGTGCTGGGCGGCACGAACGCGTTGGCGCGGTCGCTGTTCAGCCAGATGATCCCGCCGGGCCGGGAGGCGCAGTACTTCTCCCTCTACGAGGTCGGCGAGCGGGCGTCGTCGCCGTTGGGGATGGCGATGTTCGCGGCGGTCGGGCAGGCGACCGGCTCGTTCCGCCTGGCGATCGTCTCGCTGGTCGCGTTCTTCGTCATCGGTCTCGTGCTGCTGATCTTCGTGCCGGTGCGCAAGGCGATCGCCGCCACCGGCAACCCGGTGCCGGCCAAGGTGTGACCGCCCGCCCGCCCGGGCGCTCGTCCCGGGCGGGCGTGGTCATCAGGCGGCGGGCACGGACCGGCGGACCGACCAGGGCCGGAACGCGGCCACCACGACCGCGGCGATCAGCCACGCGGCCAGCACGGTCGTCGACGACAGCCCCGGCGCGAACAGCACCGACGCGCCGCCCGCGACCAGCCCGGTCAGGGCGATCGCCCACCACACCCGCGGCACCGGCGGCGCCTCCCGGTGGAAGCCCGCCACCACCGCGACCGCCGCCACGCACGTCGGCGCGTACCACAGCAGCGTCAGCCAGGGCGGGAACCCCACCGCCACCGACCACACCACCGGTACCAGGCCCATCGCGCCCAGCAGCCCGGCCGCGACCCGGCCCAGCGCGCGCCGTCCCGCCACCAGCGCCGCGAACGCGGCCACCGCCGCCAGGTCGAACCACCAGCCCTGCGTGTCGACCGCCCAGCCGCTGCGCAGCGTCACGGTCCACGACTGCGCCGCGGCGACCAGGAGCCCGAGCAGGCCGGTCAGCCCCAGCAGCCGCGCGACCGTGCCGGCCGGACGGCGCGCGCCCAGCCGCACCCGCACCGCCAGCGCGAGCGTCGCGCCCGTCTCGCCCCAGCCGGGCCAGCCGTGCTCCAGGTCCAGGTCGTCGGTGCGGTCGGCCAGGAAGATGCCGACCATCTCCTCCTCGCGCTCGGCCCGGTACCAGGCGGGCAGCAGCCGCAGCAGCGCCCGGTAGCGACGTTCCAGGTTCGATCTCACAGCGCCCCCCTCGCCCTGAGCACCGACGACGCGGCGCGCACGTTCGCCGACAGCCGGGCCACCTCGGCCGACAGCGCCCGCACCCCGGCGTCGGTCAGCCGGTAGTAGCGGCGCAGCCGGCCCTGGTGGACCTCCTCGCGGTCCCGCTCGGCCAGGCCTTCCGCGACCAGCCGGTCCAGCACCCCGTAGAGCGTGCCGACCCGCAGCCGCATCCGGCCCTCCGACAGCCCGTCGACCGCGCGCACGATCGCGTAGCCGTGCAACGGCTCCTCCGCCAACGCGGTGAGCACCAGGAACACCTGCTCCGACATACCTCTCACACCGCAGGTTATATCGCGAAGCGGTATATCTCGGCAATAAATCTGGATATTTGATGTCCAGGATTCGGCTAGGGTGGTCGTCGTGAAGATGACCGAGGGCGTCGAGTGGGCCCTGCACTGCTGCCTGGACCTGGCGTGGGCGGGCGACACCCCCGTCCCCGCCGCCCGCCTCGCCGCGCACCACGGCCTGCCCCCGGCCTACCTCACCAAGCAGCTGCAGGCCCTCGGCCGCGCCGGCATCGTGCGCTCCACCCCCGGCCCGCGCGGCGGCTACCTGCTCGACCGGCCACCCCACACCGTCACGCTGATGGACGTGGTGGCGGCCGTCGACGGGGCCGACCCGGCGTTCCGCTGCACCGAGATCCGCGCGGGCGGCCCCCACACCACCCGCTGCGCCATCGACACCGCCATGGCCCGCGCGGACCTGGCCTGGCGCCGTGAACTCGCCGCCCGCACGCTCGCCGACCTCGACGCCGACGTGCGCCGCGCCGATCCCGACGCCCCGGCCGCCACCCGCGCCCGACTCACCTGACCCCCCACCCCGACCGGAAGGACCCTCCACCGTGCCGCACACCCTCACCAACCCCGACGCGCTGCACGACCCCACCGGCTACGGCTACAGCCACCTCGCCGCCACCACCGGCGACCTGGTGTTCGTCGCCGGCCAGTACGGCTCCGACGCCGACGGGCACGTCGTGTCCGACGACTTCGCCGAGCAGGTCGGCCGCGCGTTCGCCAACCTCGGCACCGCCCTGCGCGCGGCCGGCCTGGACTACCGCCACGTCGCCCGCCTGGGCACCTACGTCGTCGGCCACGACGCCGACCGGCTCGCCGTGCTGCTGGAGCACGTGCGCCGCGTCTGGGGCGACCGGCCGCCCGCGCAGACCCTGCTCGGCGTCGCCACCCTCGCCCTGCCCGGGATGCTGTTCGAGGTCGACGCCGTCGCCGTCCGCTGACCGCCCGGCACCGCCTGCGGGCCGCGCGCCGCCGTGACGATCCCGCGCACGACTCCTCCTCCGCCGCCCGCGACCGGTCCCGCGCGGATCGGCCGCCGGCGGCGGGACGGCCCCGTCCACCGCACGGAGGAGGTCGCGGCGGCCCCCGCTGGCACCGCGCATTAGGGTGGCCCGCCGTGGAACCGATCATCCCCGCCCCGGACCCGACCGACGCGCTGTCCTCCGTGCCCGCCGCCGGGGCCGGCCGCGGTCTCACGCCCACCGGCAGGCTGCGGTTCTTCTTCGGGCCCATGGACTGCGGCAAGTCGACCCTGGCCCTGCAGATCGACCACAACCAGGCACGTCAGGGCCGCCGCGGGCTGCTCCTCGTGCGGCACGACCGCTCCGGCACCCCCACCATCTCCAGCCGCATGGGCCTGGCCCGCAACGCGCTGGAGGTGCACGAGGACATGGACCTGTGCGCGCTGGTGCGCGAGCACTGGGCGCGCGGCAGCCGGGTGGACTACGTGATCGTGGACGAGGCGCAGTTCCTGTCCGCCGAGCAGGTCGACCAGCTCGCCGAGCTCGCCGACGACGCCCACCTGGAGGTGTACTGCTTCGGCCTGGCCACGGACTTCCGCAGCTGCCTGTTCCCCGGCTCGCAGCGGCTGTTCGAGCTGGCCGACGAGCTCAACGCCATCCAGGTGGAGGTGTTGTGCTGGTGCGGGCGCCCCGGCCGGTTCAACGCCCGCGTCCACGACGGCGACGTCGTGCGGGCCGGCGACACGGTGCTGGTCGCCGACACCGCGGCGACCGACCTGGTGGAGGTGCGCTACCAGGTGCTGTGCCGCACGCACTACCGCACCGGCGACCTCGGCCCGGCCACGGTCGACGCCCACCAGCTCAGCCTCACCTGACGCCCGGGGTGGACGCGCCCGGGGGTGGACGCGGCCCGTCCCGGCGTCCCACACTGGACAATCCTTGTTGCCGGAACCGGGACACCACATGAGTGACGACGACCCTTTCGCCGACGATCCGACCGACGAGGTGCTGGACAAGGTCGGCGAGCGGCTGCGGCACCTGCGCACCAGCCGGGGCGCGACGCTGGCCGACCTGGCGGCGGCCACGGGGATCTCCAAGAGCACCCTGTCGCGGCTGGAGTCCGGGCAGCGCCGGCCGAGCCTGGAGCTGCTGCTGCCGATCGCCCGCGCGCACCGCGTGCCGCTGGACGAGCTGGTCGGCGCGCCGCCGGTGGGTGATCCCCGGATCCGGCCGGTGCCGATCCGCCGCAACGGCATGACCGTGCTGCCGTTGACCCAGCAGCCGGGCGGCCTGCAGGCCTTCAAGATGATCATCCCGGACCGGGGTGAGCCGGATCCCCGCACGCACACCGGCTACGAGTGGCTCTACGTGCTGTCGGGGCGGCTGCGGCTGATCCTGGCCGACCACGACGTGGTGCTGGTCGCCGGGGAGGCGGCGGAGTTCGACACGCGGCTGCCGCACTGGTTCGGCCCGGCGGACGGCGAGCCGGTGGAGATCCTGAGCCTGTTCGGCAAGCAGGGCGAGCAGATCCACATGCGGACCCGCCGCAAGACCTGACACCCCGCCACCGCCACACTGTGCGCATGAGGGCCGGGTGTGCGGGGACTGGGCGTGGGTCGGGGGCGTGGGCGTGACGGGCGGGCGCAGTGCGGGGATCCTGCTGCACCGGGTGGTCGACGGACAGCGGCAGGTGCTGCTGGGGCACATGGGCGGGCCGTTCTGGGCGCGCAAGGACGAGGGTGCCTGGTCGATCCCCAAGGGCGAGCCGGAGGGCGACGAGGAGCCGGAGGCCACCGCCCGCCGCGAGTTCGCCGAGGAGCTGGGCCTGCCGGTGCCCGCCGGCGAGCTGGTGCCGTTGGGCGAGGTGCGCCAGTCCGGCGGCAAGGTCGTGACCGCCTGGGCACTGGCCGCCGACCTCGACCCCGAACGGGTGGTTCCCGGGACGTTCACCCTGGAGTGGCCGCGCGGGTCCGGTGTGCACCGCGAGTTCCCGGAAGTGGACCGCGTCGCCTGGTTTTCCCTTGTCGAAGCGCGGGTAAAAGTGGTGAAGGCCCAACGCGAGCTGCTCGACCGCCTCGCCGAAAAGTACACTTTCGGGTGACACTGAAGTTATCGAACGGGTAAAGCGTCCGATTGGACGTTTGGGTGCGGTCCGGACGGGTGATTCATCCTCATGTCCGCCACCCACCACACTCGTGCCGCCACCCTGCGTGGCGGTGGCCCCGAAACTCATCGGAATAACTTTGCGTGACCGTGACCATGACAGACGTCACTACCGGCGAGTTAAACCCGCCGTAACGTCGCCCTGCGTGGTCGGTCTAAGCTGTCGCAGCCGCACGACTTCTGCCAGGACTGCTCCATCAGTGTGATGGGGTCGCCCGGTAGCTTGATAACGCGTCACGAACCGGCCGCGATTGCATCCCTTAGGAGGAAGCCTTCGTTGACGGGTGAAAGACGTCACTGTGGGCGACGATGACCGTGAAGCCGGGAACGAACGGAGCAGTCCGATCGTTGCACTCGGTGAGCAACAAGCCTGGGCCCCGGCCCTGAGCCGAGCGAAAGGACACCGCCATGGCCGACCGCGTTCTACGGGGTAGCCGGCTCGGAGCAGTCAGCTACGAGACCGACCGCAATCACGACCTCGCCCCGCGCCGGTCGGTGCGGTACGCCTGCCCCAAGGGCCACGACTTCGAGGTCCCGTTCTCCGACGACGCCGAGATCCCGCACACCTGGGAGTGCCGCCTGCACGGCCAGGAGTCGAAGATCATCGACGGCGCCGAGCCGGAGCAGAAGAAGGTCAAGCCGCCGCGCACGCACTGGGACATGCTCCTGGAGCGGCGCACGATCCCGGAGCTCGAAGAGCTGCTGGACGAGCGGCTGGAGGAGCTGAAGGGGCGGCGCACCCGCACCGCCTGACCAGTGTGACGTGCGAGGGGCCCGCCGGAATCCGTTCCGGCGGGCCCCTCCGCGTGTACCGGGTGTGCTGTGGTGTCAGCGGCTGCTGGGGGTCTTCGACTTGGCGGTGAACAGGTCGCGCAGCTGGGTCGCGCGGCGCCGCACGCCCCACTTCGTGACCCGCCACAGCGCTTCGCGGACGATGTTGCCGCTCATCTTCGACTCGCCGATCTCACGCTCGGTGAACGTGATCGGGACCTCGACGACGCGGTAGCCGAGCTCGATGGTGCGCCAGGCCAGGTCGATCTGGAAGCAGTAGCCCTGGGAGGCGACGGTGCCCAGCTTGAGCCGTTCGAGGACCTCGGCGCGGAAGGCGCGGAACCCGCCGGTGATGTCCTTGACCTTCGCGCCGAGCGCGATCTGGGAGTACACGTTGCCGCCGCGGGAGATCAGTTCCCGGTACTTGGGCCAGTTGACCGTGCTGCCGCCGGGCACGTAGCGGGAGCCGAGCACGAGGTCGGCGTCCCGCAGGGCGTCGAGCAGGCGCGGCAGGTCCTCGGGGGCGTGGGAGCCGTCGGCGTCCATCTCCACCACGACCGCGTAGTCGCGTTCCAGCGCCCACCGGAAGCCGGCGACGTAGGCGGCGCCCAGTCCGGCTTTCTCCGTGCGGTGCAGCACGTGGACCCGGTCGTCCGCGGCGGCCATGTCGTCGGCCAGCTGCCCGGTCCCGTCCGGGCTGCCGTCGTCGACCACGAGCGCGTGCGCCCGGGGCAGCGCCGCGTGCAGCCGCTTCACGATCTTCCCGATGTTGTCCCGCTCGTTGTAGGTCGGGATCACCACCAGCACCGGCCCGAGCTCGCGGTCAGGCTGCGCCTGCTGGTCCGCCATCCGTTTCCTCCTCGCCGACCCCGGCACCGGGGGTCGGACGCGTCCGTCGTCGTGTCACTGTCAAGGCGATCGCCACGGCCATCAGGCCCAGAGCGGTCATCACCCACTCGGGCCATGCGCCGAGCCGGGTGGCCAGCGTAGCCTCCCCGCGCAGCGGGACCGTGGCCACCAGCGCGTCGGGGGTGAACATGCCGGTCCTGGCGGTGACGGCCCCGTCCGGCGCGACGATGGCGCTGACGCCGCTGGTGGCGGCGACGATCACGGATTTGCCGTGCTCGACGGCGCGGATCCGGGACATGGCCAGCTGCTGGTAGGTCATCTCGGTGTAGCCGAAGGTGGCGTTGTTGGTGGGGATGGCGATGAGGTTCGCGCCTTCGGTGATGGAGTCGCGGACCACGCCGTCGAACGCGACCTCGTAGCAGGTGTCGAGCGCGACCTTGGCGGGGCCCATGGTGAAGCCCTCGGGGTCGGTGCCGGGTTGGAAGGTGCCCGCGCGGTCGACGGTGTCGCTGAAGATCCGGAAGAACTCGCGGTAGGGCATGGTCTCGCCGAAGGGCTGCAGCTGCCGTTTGGTGTAGGTGTCGGTGGCGCCGACACCCGGTTCGTAGAGCACGACGGTGTTGCGGGGCAGCTTGTCGTCGGGGTCGATGACGACGGCGCCGACCGCGACGGGGGCGCGGATGGCCTCGACGGCGCGGCGGATCTCGTTGGCGGCGTCGATGTTGCGGAAGGGGTCGATGTCGGAGGAGTTCTCGGGCCAGATGACCAGGTCGGGTTGCTCGGCGCGGCCGGCGGCGACGTCCTCGGCGAGTCGCAGGGTGCGGGCGACGTGGTTGTCGAGCACGGCGCGGCGCTGGGCGTTGAAGTCCAGGCCGGCGCGGGGCACGTTGCCCTGGATCGCGGCGACGGTGGCGGCGCCCTGGTCGGGGTCGGTGTGCACGAGCGCGGACGCCGCGACACCGGCCGCGAGGGGCAGCACGAGCGCGGGCACGCCGAGTTTCCAGTCGCGGACCAGGTGGGCGGCGCCGAAGCCGGTGAGGGCGACGGCGAACCCGACCAGCGGCGCGCCGCCGATCGAGGCCAGCGGCAGGTACCAGCCCTCGGGTTGGCCGAACGCGATCTTGCCCCAGGGGAAGCCGCCGAAGGGCACGACCGAGCGCAGTGCCTCGTCGGCGACCCACACCAGCGCCATCCACAGCGGCGCGCCGGGCAGCGTCGACACCACGGCCACGGCGGCGGTGCCGATGGCGATGAGCAGCGCGCACAGCAGGGCCAGCGGCAGCCAGGCGACGAGGCCGACGAACTCGCCGGTCCAGCGCAGCAGCGGCGCCATGAACCCCAGTCCCCACACCAGCCCGAGCCCGAACCCGGCACGCGCGCGGCGGCCGTGCAGCAGGACGCCGAGCACGGCGAACCCGACCGGCGCGAGCCACCAGGTGGTGCGCGGGGGGAAGCTGAGGAACACCGCGCCACCGCCCGCGGCGGCGAGCACCAGCCGCAGCAGCGTGCCGCGCACGTCCCGGCGTCGGGCGGGGGGCGTGTCGGCGACGGGCTGATCGGGCGTCACGGGAGCTGCGACCACCGGGTCAGCCTACGAGCCGCCGGTCACGATCCCGCAGCCAGCCCGCGCCGCCACCTCACCCGACCCGGTACCGGTAGGACACCGGCGGCTGCTCCCCCGCGGTGCGGGTTCACGCCATGTCGGGTGGGCGGGGCTGCGGCGTCCAGGGCCGGCCGGCTCCTCCCCCGCCGGTGGTGTCGTGGGTGGACGTGTGGGGCGGGGTGGGGTTGCCCTGGGATTGGGGGCCGGCGGGTCGGGGTAGGGATCAGGGTGCCCACCGATGTCGTGGGCTGGGCGCGCGGGGAAGGTGGAGGCATGACCACGTTGACCAGGCCGCAGGACCGGAAGATGATCGCGGGTGTGTGTGCGGGGCTCGCCGCGCGGTACGGGTGGAAGGCGAGCACGGTGCGGTGGGCGTTCGTGTTGTCGTGCCTGCTGCCGGGGCCGCAGTTCCTGATCTACCTCGTGTTGTGGGTGATGATGCCCAAGCGGCCCTACTGACGGGTGCGGACGAGGGCTTCGATGCCGTCCAGGACGCGGTCGAGGCCGAAGGTGAACGCGTGGTCGCCGTCGTGGGCGGCGCCGTGGGCTTCTCCGGCGGCGGCGCCGACCCGGGCGGCGGTGGGGAACCGGGCCGGGTCGAGGACCTTGGCCAGCAACGGCGCGGCGGCCTGCCACCACTGCTCGTCGGTCAGGCCGGTGCGCTGCCGGGTCCGGGCGGCGTCGACGGTGACGCGGGCGGCGGCGCGCACGTGGCCCAGGACGAGGGTGAGGACGGCGTCCATCTCGACGTCGGTGAGGCCGATGCCGTCGACGGCGCGCAGTTCGTAGTCGTACTTGGCGGCGGTGTGGGGGCCCAGGACGGCGCGGTGCGTGGTGGCGTCGAGCAGCCAGGGGTGGCGCAGGTGCAGGTCGAGGTTGTCGCGGGCGATGCGGGCGAGCCGGCCGCGCCACCCGCCGGGCACCTCGGCGGGCCGCGGGGTCCCGGCCTGCACGGCGTCGATCATGGCGTCGACGAGTTCGGCTTTGCCGGGGACGTGGGTGTAGAGGGACATGGTGCCGACGCCGAGGCGTTCGGCGACGCGGCGCATGGACAGCGCGGTGAGGCCTTCGGTGTCGGCGAGGTCGACGGCGGCGGCGACGATGCGGTCCACGCCGAGGTCCTTGCGGGCGGCGCGGTCGGCGGTGCGCCACAGCACGGCGAGGGTCCGGGCGGGGTCGCCGGGGTGTTCGGTGGCCACCCGCGTCACCCTACGGGTGGGGTGTGTCGGTGAGGGCGGCGCGGACGATGTCGAGGGCTTCGTCGGTGGTGAGGCCGTGGTCGCGGGCGGTGGCGGCGTAGCCGTGGGCGGCGCGCAGGACCTGTTCGCGGCCGGTCTGACCGGCGGCGCTGACGACGGTGCCGGCGCGGCCGCGGGTGTCGATGAGGCCGGCTTCCTCGAGTTCGCGGTAGGCGCGGGCGACGGTGTTGACGGCCAGGCCGAGGTCGGCGGCCAGGGCGCGCACGGTGGGCAGGCGGGTGCCCACGGCGAGGTCGCGGTCGGTGATCCGGCGGGCGAGCTGGGACCGGACCTGTTCGTAGGGCGGCACGGACGAGGCGGGGTCGATGCTGATCACGCGTCGATAGTGGCAGAGGCCCGGCGGGGTGCGGCGGCGGGCGGCGCCACGGCGGGGTGACGTGCGGTCGCCGGGTCACGACGGTCCGTGGCAGGGTGGTGTGCGTGTTGCGCGGACCGCTGCTGTCGACCGTGGTGCTGGCGTTGGTCACGGGGGTGGCCTTGCTGGCGGTGCTGTCCGGGTCGGATCGGCGGGTCGCGGGCACGGCCGGCCCGTACTGCGCGTCGTTGCAGGTGTTGTTCGACTCCGACGAGGAGATGCGGCGGGCGGTGGACGCGCTGCGCGACGACGAGCGGGTGCGCGAGGTGCGCGAGGAGCGCACGCAGGCGCAGAACCACGAGCGGTTGACCGAGCGGCTGCGTGCGGCGGGGCACCACGACCTGGCCGACGCGGCTCGGGTGGAGCGCACGCCGGCGTCGGCGCGGGTGGTGGAGGCGTTCGGCGTGGACGTCGAGGCTTTGGCCGACCAGCTGCGCCGGGAGTACCGGGTGAACCTGGTCGACGTGTGCGAGGAGCCGACCGAGCCCGCGTACGGGCCCGGCTAGCGTTTCGGGGCGACGACGGTGCCGCGGGCGCGGGTGACCACGACGGGCGGGTCGAGGACGTCGGCGGCGGACGGGCCCCGGTCGGGCGCGGAGCGGCACACGACGCGGGCCTCGAAGTCGATCTCGCGGGAGCGGGTGCCGACGCGGACGAGGGTGGCGGTGGCCTCGATGACGTCGCCGGCGCGCACGGGCGCGAGGAACTCGACGGAGGAGTAGGCGGCGAAGAGTCCTTCGTCGCCATCGGTGCGGATGAGCAGCTCGGTGGCGACGTCGCCGAACAGGCCGAGCGAGTAGGCGCCGTCGACCAGCGCGCCGCCGTAGTGGGCGTGGGCGTGGGGCACGTAGCGGCGGTGGGTGACGCTGAATCCCTCGGTGGCGGATCCTTCGGTGGCGGATCCCTCGGTGAGGCTCACGCGTGTTCCTTCCGGTGCTGCAGGGCGTGGACGAGGTAGCTGGCGACTTCGCCGGGGGTGGTGCCGCGGCCGAACACGCGGTCCACGCCGAGGTCTGCGGCCATGAGCGGGTCGAAGCGCGGTCCGCCGGCGATGAGCAGCGGCCGCCGCTCCCCCATGGCCTCGCGGAACGCGGCGGCCATCTCGCGGGTGTTGAGCAGGTGCGCGTCGCGTTGGGTGACGACCTGGGAGACGAGGACGGCGTCGGCTTTCCCGGCGCGGGCGCGGCGCACGAGGTCGGGCACGGAGACCTGCGCGCCGAGGTTGACCACGGTGAGCTCGCGGTAGTACTCGAGGCCTTTCTCGCCGGCGAAGCCCTTGATGTTGAGGATGGCGTCGATGCCGACGGTGTGGGCGTCGGTGCCGATGCAGGCGCCGACGACGACGAGTTTGCGGCGCAGCAGCTTCTTGATCGCGGTGTTGACCTCGGCGGGTGGCAGCAGCGGGTAGTCGCGTTCGACGACGCGGACGTCGTCGAGGTCGACGATGTGGCGCACGGAGCCGTAGACGACGAAGAAGGTGAAGTCGTCGCCGATGGGGTGGGAGTGCACGACCATGGCGGGGTCGATGCCCATCTTGTTGGCCAGCTGCTGGGCGGCGCCGTCCGCCTGGGGTCCGGCGGGGACGGGCAGGGTGAACGAGGTCTGCACCATGCCGTCGCCGGTGGTGTCGCCGTAGGGGCGGACGTGGCGCTTCACGGGTGTGCCTCCAGCAGGTCCGCGGCGGGGTTGAGGTAGTCGTCGGCTTTCTCGACGACGCCGTCCGCGCCCCGGCCGCCGGTGGCGGGGCGTTTCATCAGGCCGAACGTGCCGTCCGCGATGGCGTCGAGCAGCCCGTCGTCGACGATGCGGTGCAGCAGGTCGACGGCCTCGCCGAGGACCTGGTGGGCGCGTGTGACGATGAGGCCGTCCGGTGCGGGCCGGAAGTCCTCGCGCAGGCCGCCGGCGGCGCCCAGGACGTAGCGGACGTTGCGCAGGGCGAGGTCGCGGTCGGACAGGAACGGGGTGACGACGGCTTCGGTCATCATGCCGACGAGCAGGATGGACTGGCCGGTGAGCAGCCCGGCGAGGGTGAAGAACCCGTCGAGCAGGTAGCCGTGGAAGACGTCGCCGGTCATGTGCTTGGTGGGCGGCATCCACTTCAGCGGCGCGTCGGGGAACAGTTCGCGGGCCAGCAGGGCGTGGGCGAGTTCGAGGCGGAACGACTCGGGCAGGTCGGGGTTGATCTCGAAGGCGTGGCCCAGGCCCAGGAGGTGGTCGGGCAGGCCCGCTTCGTGGGCGAAGTGCTCGTTGAGCAGTTGGGAGACCGTGACGGTGTGGGCGGCGTCGACGGCGTCGGCGGTGGTGAGGTAGTTGTCCTCGCCGGTGTTGATGACGATGCCGGCGCGGGCGTGGACCTGCCGGGAGAAGCGCTGGTCGACGAAGGTGCGGACGGGGTTGATGTCGCGGAACAGGATGCCGTACATGGAGTCGTTGAGCATCATGTCGAGGCGTTGCAGGCCGGCCAGGACGGCGATCTCGGGCATGCACAGCCCGGAGGCGTAGTTGGTGAGGCGCACGTAGCGGCCGACTTCCTTGGACACCTCGTCCAGGGCGGCGCGCATGATGCGGAAGTTCTCCTGGGTGGCGTAGGTGCCGGCGAAGCCGTGGTGGGTGGCGCCTTCGGGGACGTAGTCGAGCAGGGACTGGCCGGTGGAGCGGATGACGGCGATGACGTCGGCGCCGGCGCGGGCGGCGTTGCGGGCCTGGACGACGTCCTCGTCGATGTCGCCGGTGGCGACGATGAGGTAGATCCAGGGTCGTTGTGGCGGGTCGCCGAGTTTCGCGACGAGCTTGTCGCGGTGGGCGCGGTTGCGGTCGACGGTGCGCAGGCCGCGGGTGACGGCGGCGGTGGCGGCCTTGCGGGCGCGTTCCCGGTCGCGGCCCGTGGGCAGGGTGTAGCGGACCTGGCCGGCGGCGGTGGCCTCGGCGAGGTGGGTGAGGCTGGTCAGGTCGTGTTCGCGCAGGGCGTGGAAGACGGGCAGGGCGACGCCGTGTTCGAGGCCGCAGTGCTCGCGCACGGTGTCCACGACGCGGTTGACCCAGGGGACGTCGCCGGCGCGGTGGGTGGTGTCGGCGCCGGTGATGCCGGCCAGGCGGAGCGTGGCGCGCTCGACCGCGACCGTGGTGTGGGCCTTGGCCAGCGCCACCACCGGTTCGGCGGCCTTGGCGGCGAGTTCCCGCGCCGTGGCGACCACCCGGGGGTCGAGGTCGAGCAACGCCATCGGTTTCACTCCTGTCGGCTGGATTCGGTCACGGTGCTGCTGGACACGGCCGGTCGCCGGTCCGGGTCCGCTGCCGCGGTCCCGGTGCGGGCGACGGCTCGGGGTGTCCGGCGGCGGCCGGTCGCGGCGTGTCGTGGGCGGCCGGTCGTCCGGTGTCACGGGGTCGGGAGTGCACGTCAGGCCTCCCGGTCGTAGACGGTGCGGCCGCGCAGGACGGTGCGCAGGCAGGTGGGCGCGGGGCCGTCCAGCGCGGGCAGGGCGGGGACGCGGGAGCGGGGGTCGGTGGACCAGCGCTGCACGCGGCTGTCGGGGGCGGCGACCTCCAGCTCCCCCGCCTCCCACACGGCGTAGGTGGCGGGCGCGCCGGGTTGGAGGGTTCCGGTGACGCCGTCGTCGACGCCGGCGGCACGCCAGCCGCCGCGGGTGTGGGCGGTGAACGCCGCGCGCGGGGACAGGCCGTGGCCCTCGGTGCGGTGATGCACGGCGGCCTTGATCGTGGCCCACGGGTCGACGGCGGTGACGGGGGCGTCGGAGCCCAGCGCGAGGATCACGCCGGCGGCGGCGAGCCGGGAGAACGGGTTGAGCGCGGTGCCGCGCTCCACGCCGAGGCGCTGGGCGTACATGCCTCCGGGGCCGCCCCACTCGCGGTCGAACAGGGGTTGCACGGAGGCGACGACACCCCAGGAGCCCAGCCGGTCGGCCTGCTCGGGGGTGACCATCTCGAGGTGTTCGAGGCGGTGGCGGGCGGCGGCCAGGGCGGGCACGCCGACCGTGGCGGCGGCTTTCGCGAAGCCGTCCACGACGGCGGCGACGGCGGCGTCGCCGATGACGTGGAACCCGCCCTGCAGTCCCGCGCGGGTGCACGTGACCAGGTGCTCGGCGATGGCGTCGGCGTCGAGGTAGAGCGCGCCGGTGGTGTCGGCGTCGGCGTACGGTTCGCACACCGCGGCGGTGCGGGAGCCCAGGGCGCCGTCCACGAACAGGTCGCCCGCCAGGCCGCGCACGGGCAGGTCGCCGGGGTCGGTGCCGCCCCAGTAGCCGACGACGTCGAGCAGGTCGGTGGCGAGCAGGTCGGCGAGGTCGTCGTGGCCGGAGATGTCGGGTCCGGCGCATTCGTGCACCGACGCGATGCCTCGTGACGCGGCGTGCTCCAGGAACGCCCGTTGGGCGGCACGGCGGCGGGTGGCGGGGATCGCGGCCTTCGCGGCACGGCGCACGTGGTGGTGCGCGGCGCGCGACAGCGGCCCGTCCGGGCTGAAGCCGTCCGCGGTGCGGGCGTCGGGGGCGAGGTCGAGCAGCGCGGTGGACGCCAGGGCGGAGTGCACGTCGATCCGCGACAGGTAGACCCGCGCGCCGCGGGCGGCGTCGTCCAGTTCGGCGCGGGTGGGCGGGCGGCGTTCCGGCCAGCGGGTCTCGTCCCAGCCGTGTCCCCAGACCAGGGGGCCCTCGGCAGCACGCACGGCGTCGAGCAGGTCCGCCAGGGAGCGGCAGCCGGTGAGGTCCAGGCCGGTGAGCAGCAGCCCGGCGGAGGTGGCGTGCACGTGGGCGTCGACGAACGCGGGTGCCACGAACGCGCCGTCGAGCCGCACGACGTCGGCGTCGGGGTGCAGCGCGAGGCCGGCGGCGTCCTGGCCGAGCCACGTCACGGTGCCGTCGGTGATCGCCATGGCGGTGGCGTCGGGGGCGGTCGGGGAGTGGATTCGTCCCCCCACGAGCAGGCGCGTGGACGCGCTCGTCGCCGCGGAGGCGCCGTTCACTGTAGTCACGCCTGCTGAGTCTGCCGGTGCTCGAACAACGCCCGCACGGCAGGTTCGGCGCGCAGCAGGTCGAGGGCGAACGCGGCGTGACCTGGCACGTAGCCGTTGCCGACGAGCATCTCCACGTCGGCGGCGAGGCCTTCGGCGCCCAGCGCGGCGGCGGGGAAGGAGGTGGCCATGGAGAAGAACACGACGGTGCCGCCGTCCGCGGTGGCCAGGATCGCGCCGTGCTCGCAGCCGGGCACGTCCACGCACACCACCGTCACGTCCACCCGCGTCCCGACCGCGGCGGCGACGGCGAGGGGGTCGCGGGCGTCGGCGACGACGACGCTGTCGGCCAGGCCCGCCGAGCGGACGGCGTCGGCTTCCTTCTCGGTGGGCACCAGCGCGACGAGGCGGGAGGCGCCGGCGCGGCGGGCGGCGGCCAGCGACAGCGACCCGGACTTGCCCCCGCCGCCCAGCACCAGCACGGACGGCGCGGTGCGGCGGCGCACGACCCGGTCGGTCAGCGCGGGCGCCCCGCACACGTCCAGCACCGACAGGGCGAGCTGTTCGGGCAGGTCGTCGGGCAGCACGGCGGCGATGGAGCGGCCGAACAGCACCGCGGTGCCCTCGCACGGCACCTGCTCGTCGGCGCCGTCCCAGCGGGCGAGGCCATCGGTGAGACGCAGCGGGGTGAGGGTGAGCGACACCAGGGTCGCGATCCGGTCGCCGACGCGCAGCCCGAGGGGCGAGTCGGGGCCGACCTCGCGGACGGTGCCCAGCAGCATGCCGCCCGATCCGGTGACGGGGTTCTGCATCTTGCCGCGGGCGGCGACGATGTCCAGCACGGCCCGCCGCACGCCGTCGACGCCGTACTGCTCGCGCAGCTGCCGGTAGGAGGCGGCGTCGAGGTTGAGCCGGGACACGTCGACCACGACCTCGTCGGGTCCGCACACCGGCGTGGCGTCCAGCCGGTGCGCCTGCTGCGGCAGCACCCCGGCGGGATCGAGGACGCGGTGCAGACCGTACGGCGAAGTCATGGAAATCCTTCGGTCGACAGGGTCAGGACGCGGATATCTTCACGTGAACGGGCGAGATTCCGCAAGGGACACACTGTGGACGACCGAACAGGAACGCCGACGTGCCCGGCCCGGGGAGTTCCCGGGCCGGGCACGCGGGGCGGACGGTTCAGGCGCGGCGGCGGACCCGCAGGACGACCGCCACCACCAGCACCACGGCCAGCGCCGCGTACGCGACCGCCGCGAACGGGCTGGTGACCAGCGCGGCCGGGTCGCCCTGGCCGATCTGCAGCGTGCGCCGCACCTGCTCCTCGGCCATCGGCCATCGGCCCCAGGATCACCCCACCCCACCCCCGTGCGCACCCTCGTCGTGGACGACGACGCCGGACTCTCCCGCGTCAGCGCCCGCCGCTACTCGAACACCTCGTCACCACCGGCAAAGCCGAAGTCCTCCCCCGGCTACGGCATGGCCAACCGCCCCGCCCACGGCTACCGGCTCACCACCTGACGGAACCACCGACACCCGTACGGGCCCAGCTCCACCTTCGCCGTCCCGTCCTTCGGCGTCACCGTGCCGTCCACCAGCAGATCGGTCAGCTCACCCTCCACCTTCGGCAACTCCACCTCGACATCCCGGTCGGCGAAGTTGTGCACCGCGATCACCGTCCCACCGTCGATCTCGCACCGGTGCGCGAACACCGCCGGATCCGCCGTGTCGATCGTCGTGAACTTCCCCCACGCCAACTCCGGACACTCCCGATAACGCTCCACCAACAACCGCGTCCACCCGAGGAGAGAGTCCTCGTCACGACGCTGCTCCACCACCGAGTCCCACCACATCGGCGTGCGCACCGCCAACCGGCCCTCCAACGAGAGGTCCTCGGTCATCCCGACCTCCTCGCCGTAGAACAACACCGGCGTCCCCGGCAACGAGAACAACAAGCTGTACACCATCTTGATCCACGACAGATCACCACCGAGCATCGACGGCAACCGACGCCGCAACCCCCGCCCGTACAACTGCATGTCCTCGTCCGGACCGAACGCCGCGAACACCTCCTGCCGCTCCGGCTCCGTCAACTTGTCCAACGTCAACTCGTCGTGATTGCGCACGAACGTCGCCCAATGACAATCACGCGGAGGCTCCGGCCGCTCCTTCAACGCGTGCGTCAACGGACTCGCGTCCCCCCGCGCCAACGACAAGTACATCTGCTGCATCCCGATGAAGTCGAAGCACATGTGCAACTCGTCACCCACACCATCCGACTTCCCGAAGAACGCCATCGCCTCCGCGTACGGCAGGTTCACCTCCCCCAACAAGATCGCCTCACCGTTGCGCCGGGACAGGAACGCGCGAAGATCGGCCAGGTAGTCGTGCGGATCCGGCAGCGCATCGATCGGCGCCTCCAACAAGAACGGCACCGCGTCCACCCGGAACCCCGACAACCCCAACTCCATCCAGAACCCCATCACCCGCGCGATCTCGTCCCGCACCGCCGGGTTCGCCACGTTCAGATCAGGCTGGTGCCGGTAGAACCGGTGCAGGTAATACCGCTTCGCCTTCCGGTCGTACGTCCACAGCGACTTCTCCTTGTCCGGGAACACCACCCCCTCCGACGCGTCCGCCGGCGGCTCGTCCGCCCACACGTACCAGTCGTGGAACGGGCTCTCCGGATCACGCGCCGCCTGGAACCACGGGTGCTGATCCGACGTGTGGTTCACCACCAGGTCCGCGATCACCCGCATCCCCCGGTCACGCGCCGTCCGCACGAACTCCACGAAATCCCCCAGCGTCCCCAACCGCGGGTCCACCCCGTAGAAATCCGTGATGTCATAACCGTCATCCCGATCCGGCGTCGGGAAGAACGGCATCAACCACACACACGTCACACCCAACCGGTGCAAGTGGTCGATCTTGTCGATCAACCCCCGGAAATCACCGTGCCCGTCACCGTTCGAATCGTGGAACGTCTCCACGTCCAAGCAGTACACGACGGCGTTCTTCCACCACAGGTCCGCTGTCCTGGTCAACTTCACGACCGCACCTCCGGCAGCACCCGCTCGCCGAACACGTCGAGGAACCGCTCCTGCTCCACCCCCACGTGATGCAGGTACACCTCCTCGAACCCCAACTCCGCGTACTCGCGGATCACCTTCGCGTGCCACCCCAAGTCCGACGACACGTTCACCACCGCCGCCACCTGCTCCACCGTGACGTCCTCCGACACCACGTCGAACGCCTCCGCCGAATCCAAGTCCCAGCACACCGGCGGCCCGAACACGTTGCTCCGCCACTGCTCGTGCGCCACCGACCGCGCCTCGTCCTCCGACTCCGCCCAACTCAAATGCACCTGCAGGTGCAACTTCCCCCGACCACCCGCATCCCGGTAAGCGGCGACCATCCGCTCCAACCGCTCCGTCGGCGCGTTCACCGTGATCAACCCATCAGCCCACTCCGCACACCACCGCGCCGTCGCCTCGCTCACCGCGGCACCGATCAACAGCGGAGGCTCATCCGGTCTGGTCCACAACCGCGCCCGATCCACCGTCACCAGACCGTCGTGGCTGACCTCCTCCCCCGCCAACAGCGCCCGGATCACGTCCACGCACTCCCGCAACCGCGCGTTGCGCACCTCCTTGCGCGGCCACCCGCCACCCGTGATGTGCTCGTTGCTCGCCTCACCACTGCCCAACGCCGCCCAGAACCGACCCGGGTACATCGCACCCAGAGTCCCGATCGCCTGCGCGATGATCGCCGGGTGATACCGCTGACCAGGCGCGTTCACCACCCCGAACGGCAGACCCGTCGCCTCCAACGCCGCACCCAACCACGACCACGCGAACGCGCTCTGACCCTGCCGCGCACTCCACGGCGAGAAGTGGTCCGAACTCATCGCCGCGTCGAACCCCACCTCCTCCGCCCGCCGCACCGCGGCCAACAACGCGGAAGGGTGAACCTGCTCATGCGAGGCGTGCACACCGATGACGGTCATGCCGTCTCACGTACCCACACCACCCCCGACCGACACGCCGAACCCACCACCCACCCGGCCGGAAGCCACCGGTCAGACATCACCCAGCAGATGCGTGCCCTTCGCCGACACGTCCGCCTCCGTGAAGAAACCCCGCACGTGCGTCTGGAACTCCACCAGATCCAGACGCCCGTCACCATCCAGGTCCATTCCCGCGAACGCGATCGCCGCCACCTGCGGATCCGTCACCCCGTTCCCCCGGTAGATCCCCGCGAACTCACTCCCGTCCAGACGACCGTCACCGTCACGATCGGCCAACTCGAAATTCCGACCCGACACCGCCAACCACTTCTCCAACAACCCGCCCATCGACAACCGACCCGCCTCGTGCGCATCCCGGAACTCACCCCGGCTCACCGCACCATCAGCATCCAGATCAGCGCCGACGATGTACTCCCACACCTCCCGATACGCCGCCACCAGCCCCCTGACCTCGGACGACTCCACACCCAACCCGAACTCCCGGCCCACGCCCACAGCCGCCGCCGAAAAGTCCCCCCAGCTGATCCCGCCATCACCGTCCACGTCGAAAACCGCGAACACCCGATCGACGTTGTCCATCCGCAGATCACCCGACACGACCCCACCTCTCCCTAGGAACAACCCGGGGCGAAGCCTAGGAACGGCCGGACCACTCCGGCAGCGCGAAACCGCCCGCGACACCCGATCAGGTCAACTCCGGCCGAGTCGACGGCGACTCCGGCCGCACCTCCACCACATCACCATCCACCACCGCGCCGTCCACGACCGCGCCATCCACCACCACACCACCCGCCATCGGGTGCTGCCCGTACCGCAGGTTCAACACCATCGCCCGCTCCCGCTCCTCCGCGCGCCGCGCCATCCGCCTGCTCAACAACCGCCGCGCCGGCGGGAACAACAACGCCAACCCCACCACGTCACTCACGAACCCCGGCAACACGATCAACAACCCGGCCGCCGCGATCAACACCCCGTCCGCGATCTCCTGGTGCGGCGCCCGACGCGTCCGCAACGCCTCCGAGAACGCCGCCATCGTCCGCGCGCCCTCACGACGCATCAACACCGAACCCACCACCCCGCCCAGCACCAGCAGACCCAGGGTCGGCAGCAGACCCCAGGCGCCGAACGCCGCCACCAGAGCGGTGACCTCCACGGCCAAGCCGACCAGCACAACCACCAACACGCGCATACCCACCCCAACGCACGAACGCCCCGAAACGCTCCCTGCCGAAATATTTACGCCCAACCGGCCATCTGGCAGCATATCTTCACGCCACTCGACCGACAGGGAGCATGGATGACTGCGCTGCACGAGGTCGCACCCACGCAGCACAGGGCTGACCTCCAGCCCTACACCTACGTGCGCCAAGAACTCGTCGAACCCGACTGGCGACGCTTCCCCGGCTGGCGCGACGTCACCGACACCCAGTGGCGCGACGCCCAGTGGCAACGCGCCAACTGCGTCAAGAACCCCAAACAGCTGCGCACCCTCACCGGCGACCTGCTCACCGACCGGTTCTACGACGAACTGGCCGCCGACCAGCAGCAATCAGCCACCATGTCCATGCTCGTGCCACCCCACATGCTCAACACCATCGCCCCGGACGCATCCCTGGACCCCGAGGCGTTCACCGAAGCCTTCCTCCGCGACCCCATCCGCCGCTACATGATCCCCGTGCGCTCCGACCGCGACCCGGACTGGCCCAGCCACCCCCACTCCACCCGCGACTCCCTGCACGAAGCCGAGATGTGGGTCGTCGAAGGCCTCACCCACCGCTACCCCACCAAAGTCCTCGCCGAACTCGTCTCCACCTGCCCCCAGTACTGCGGCCACTGCACCCGCATGGACCTCGTCGGCAACTCCACCCCCCAGGTCCAGAAGCACAAGCTCACGCTCAAACCGGTCGACCGCCAAGAACAGATGATCGACTACCTCAAGCGCACACCCGGCGTCCGCGACGTCGTCGTCTCCGGCGGCGACGTCGCCAACGTCCCCTGGCCCCAACTCGAGTCGTTCCTGATGCGACTGCTCGACATCGACACCGTCCGCGACGTCCGCCTCGCCACCAAAGCCCTCGCCGGACTACCCCAGCACTGGCTCCAGCCCAAAGTCGTCGAAGGACTCGAACGCGTCGCCCGCACCGCCGGCCGCCGCGGCGTCAACCTCGCCATCCACACCCACGTCAACCACGTGCAGTCCGTGACGCCACTCGTCGCCGAAGCCGCCCGCACCGCCCTCGAAGTCGGCGTCCGCGACGTCCGCAACCAGGGCGTGCTCATGAAGGGCGTCAACGCCACCCCGGACGACCTGCTCGACCTGTGCTTCGCACTCCAAGGCGAGGCGAACATCCTGCCGTACTACTTCTACATGTGCGACATGATCCCCAACGCCGAGCACTGGCGCGTCGCCGTCTGGGAAGCGCAGGAACTCCAGCACGCGATCATGGGCTACCTGCCCGGCTACGCCACGCCGCGCATCGTCTGCGACGTCCCGTACGTCGGCAAGCGCTGGGTCCACCAGCTCCACGAGTACGACCGCGAGCTGGGCATCTCCTACTGGACCAAGAACTACCGCACCGGCATCGAACTGGACGACCCCGAGGCACTCGACCGCCGCTACCCCTACTACGACCCGATCTCCACCCTGCCCGAAACGGGCCGCCGCTGGTGGTCCGAACAAGCCTGACCCGCCACCGGAGCCCCGGTCACCTCCGGAGGTGATCGGGGCTCCGGGCAGTTTTTCGGCGTTGCCTACCGGCGCACTGCCGGTGAAATGCCAGTTTTGTTCATCACTGAAATCATCGAGTCAACAGAGGTCCGAAGATCGTTCGACCACGCCCCTGGAGGTGGCCGCTCACCGCGCCGTCGCCGCCGCGGTGCGCACCGCCAGCGCGAGGTCCTCGACCCGGCGGTCACCGGCCGGGGCGTACGCACGCGGAGCGGTGCGGGGGTTCGCGCAGCCGACCACCGACTCGACGGGAGAGCAGTTGTCCGGCCGGTTCCCGCGCACGTAGGCACCGTTGGCCGACTCGACCCGCGCGCTCAGGGCGTAGACGCCACCGGCGTAAGCCGGAAGGGGGAAGTAACCCGCTCCAGGGCCGCCCGCACCGTTCATGGCGACCTTGCTGCCGTCGAGGGTCAAGGTGTCGTAGAAGACGCCGATCCCGCCACCGCTGCCACCGGTGCCCGCCCAACCCTCGAAGCCACCGCTGCCCGGAGCGCCCGCGTCACCACCCCGACCCGCCCGGTTGCGCTGGACCAGGGTCGATGCGATGACCGGGTTCAGGACAACGCCTTCCTGCGTGGACAGGAAGACCCCCGCGCCCACGCCGCCACCGCCGCCGTCCCCACCCGTGCCGCCGGCGCTGCCTCCCGAGCCGCCCGCACCGCCGTCGGCGGTGACGTTGCCGCTGATCGTGCTGCCGACGATCCGCAGCGCACCGCCCCTGAGGCTCTCGACGCCGCCGCCGAAGCCCGCGGAACCACCGCGGCCACCGGTCGACCCACCCGTGGCGTCGCCGCCCCGGCCACCCGCGCCCGAGCTGTTGCCGGTGATCACGGTGTTGGTGATGGTGACCGCCCGCACCGTCGTCGACATGAAGGAGGAGATCCCGCCGCCGAAGCCGCCGAGCCCGCCGCGGCCCGCACCCGTGGTGGCGGTGGCGTCGGCACCGGGAGCGCCCGAACCGGCGCGGTTGCCGCTGATCACGCTGTCGGTGATCGCCAGCGGACCCCAGTTCTGGATGGCGCCACCGCTGTCACCCGGCATCCCCTCCCCCGAGGTGTCGGTGCCGACCCCGTCCGGCGCGTGGCCGCCGGTGAGGGTGACCCGGTCGAGGGTCAGGTCGCCCCAGTTGGAGATGAGCCGGAACTGGGGCGCGTCCGGGGCACGGCGGATGGTGGCGTCGTTGCCCTGGATGGTGAGCTTGCCCATGATCCTGGGCAGCCCCTCCGATCCCCCCTCGACCGCCGGTCTGGTGAGCGTGTAGACGCAGTTCGGCGTCAAGGTCAAGGTGTCTTCGCCCGGCGAGGCGTCGGCCACCGCCACCGCGTCGACCAACGCGGCCGCGTCGCACGGCACGGCGATGACGGCGGCGTGCGCCGGGGACGCGGGCAGGACGAGTGCTCCCAGCGTGGCGACCGCCGTGGCGACGGGAGCGGCGGTCCACCCGCCGGTTTTCTTGCGCTGCTGCTTGGTGTGCTGCATCGAGGACCCTTCTCGAAGACTTGGAACTGTGGCGCACGCGGTTGTCCGTCCAGGCGTTGGTCACGGAACGGAAGCGTGCGATCACCACCTCATCACACCTGGGCGGGAAGCAAAGTCGTTTTGGTCAACACTGAAGTTATAGACATAAGCAAGACAGCATTTGCAGCCTTGCTCGTGCGGCGTTGGCGGGCTTGTTGATCACCCCGCACAATGGCGGCCATGCGCAGGCCGAGGGTGTTCGTCGCGGGTCCGGTGTCGTGGAACCGGTTGGTCGTGCTGGACCGGTTGCCGGAAGCGAGGCCGCACACCGCGTTCGCGGCGGGTCACCGCACGACTGTCGGCGGCACGTCGGCCGGCAAGGCGTTGAACCTCGCCTCGCTGGGCGCCGACGTCACCCTGCGGACCGTCATCGGTGACGACGAAGCCGGCCGCTCGGTGCTCGACGTGCTCGAACGGGCCGGGGTCGAGGTGATCGCCGAGGTGGTCGACACCGCCACCGAGCAGCACCTCAACCTGATGGACCCGCACGGCGGACGGGTGTCGATCTACCTGGAACTCCCCCGGCTGCGCGAACCGAAGCACGACGAGCGCGCGCTCGCGGCACTGGCGTCAGCCGACGCCGCGGTGATCGACCTCGCCGACCACGCCCGGCCCCTGCTGGCCGCGGCCCGTGCGGCCGGTGTGCCGGTGTGGTGCGACCTGCACGACTACGACGGCGCCGCCGAGTTCCACCGCGACTTCCTCGACGCGGCCGACCACGTGTTCCTCAACGACGACGGTTTCGCCGACCGGGACGCCCTGCTGGTGTTCCTCAAGTCGCTCGACAAGCCCGCCGTGGCCACGCTCGGTGCGGACGGCGCGCTGGCCGTCGTCGGCGGCGCGATCCACCGCGTGCCCGCCGTGCCCGTCGAGGAGATCGTGGACACCAACGGCGCCGGTGACGCCTTCGTCTCCGGGTTCCTGGTCGCCCACCTCGCGGGCACGGGCATCGCCGCGGCGATGGCCGCCGGAGCCCGCCAAGCCGCGCTCTGCCTCGGTTCAGCGGGCCTGGCGCCCGAAATGTGACCGTCAAGGCCTTGCTGAAAGTCTTTGCAAGGACTTTCCTTCGTGTTTGCGCGTGTCGCCGCGACGGAAAGGGACCCACATGGACGGCGTGACCGCCCGGTTGAGCGACATCGCCGCGCAGGCCGGGGTCAGCGAGGCGACGGTCAGCCGGGTCTTCAACGGCAAGTCGGGCGTGTCGACGGCCACCCGCCAGGCGGTGGTCGCCGCGATGGACCTGCTCGGCTACGAGCGACCGCCCCGGTTGCGCCAGCGCAGCGCCGGGCTCATCGGGCTGATCACGCCCGAGCTGGGCAACCCGATCTTCCCGGCGCTCGCGCAGGTCGTGGAGCAGGTGCTGACCGGCGCGGGCTACACGCCGCTGCTGTGCACGCAGACACCGGGCGGGTCGACCGAGGACCAGCTGACCGAAATGCTGGTGGACCGGGGCGTGGCCGGGATCGTGTTCGTCTCCGGCCTGCACGCCGACTCCACCGCCGACATGGGCCGCTACACCAAGCTCGCCGGGCGCGGCATCCCGTTCGTCATGATCAACGGCTACACGGAGAAGGTCTCGGCGCCGTTCATGTCGACCGACGACCGCGCGGCCATGCGGCTGGCCGTGTCGCACCTGGTGGAGCTGGGGCACGAGCGCATCGGCCTGGCGGTCGGTCCACGGCGGTTCGTGCCGGTGCTGCGCAAGATCGAGGGGTTCGTGCAGCACATGCGCACCGCCCTGCCCTACACCGCCGAGCAGGCCGAGGCACTCGTGCAGCACTCGCTGTTCACCGTCGAGGGCGGGCAGTCCGCCGCCACGGCGTTGCTGGACAAGGGGTGCACGGCGATCATCTGCGGCAGCGACCTGATGGCGTTCGGCGCGATCCGGGCGGCACGGCAGCGCGGGCTGGGCGTGCCGCAGGACGTGTCCGTGGTCGGGTTCGACGACTCGCCGCTGATCGTGTTCGCCGACCCGCCGCTGACCACGTTGCGCCAGCCCGTCGAGGCGATGGGACAGGCGGCGGTCAACGCGCTGCTGGAGGAGATCGGCGGCACGCCCGCTCCGCACGCCGAGTTCGTGTTCCTGCCCGAGCTCGTGGTGCGCGGCTCGACGGGCGCGGGGCCGAGGTGACCGCCGGTCGGGCGAGGGCGCTGCGCATGCGGGCGCAACGCCTGACGACCCCCGCCCGTTCGCTGTCGGAGTTGCTGCACGACGTGGTGGCCGTGCAGGCGCAGGACGTCACCGCCGCCGGACTCGCCGTGCGCGCCCGCACCACCGGCGTCACGCCGACCGACCTGCGCGCCGCGCTCGACGCCGGTGACGTCGTGCGGACCTGCGCGATGCGCGGCGCGGTGCACCTGCTGCGCCGGGAGGACGTCGGCTGGCTGGTGGCGCTGCTCGGCCCGGTGAACGTGGCCCGGTCCCGGCGTCGCCGACTGGAACTCGGCCTCACCGACGAGGTGTGCGCGCGGGCGTTGGACGTGCTGCGGGAGGTGCTGACCGAACCGCTGACCAAGCCGCAGGTCGTGGCCCGGCTCGCCGACGCGGGCGTGGCGCTCGACCCGGCCACCCCCGCGCCCGCCTACCTGCTGGCCCACGCCGCCAACCTGGGCGTGGTCTGCGCGGGCGAGTCGACCTACCGGCTGCTTCCCCGCACCGACGACGAACCACGCGGTGTCGCCGAGCTGATCCGCCGTTACCTGCGCGCCTACGGCCCCGCGACGGTCGAGGACTTCACCGCGTGGAGCGGCCTGCCCGAGGTCGAGGTGCGTGCCGCGTTCCCGTTCGACGACCTGGTGGAGGGCAAGCACGGCTGGCAACTGCCCGCCACCGACGCCGCCGACCTGGACGGCACGGTCCGCCTGCTCGGCCCGTTCGACACGTTCCTGCTCGGCTACGCCGACCGCACCTTGCTCCTGGCCCCCTCGGACGCTGTCCGCGTGCGGCCCGCCGGTCCGCACGTCGTCGTGGACGGCCAGGTGCGCGGCACGTGGCGGCGCCGTGACGGCCGGGTCGTGGTGGAGCAGTTCGGCCACATCCCGGTGTCCGAGCTCGACGTCGAGGTGGAGTCGGTCCTGGCCTGGGCCTGACCGGGTCGGCGGGACCCTCCGCGCCCTGAGGGTGACCGACCGCCGGGGCGGCGGTGCACGACGTGACTCCGCTTGCGCACGACCACAGACCTCTCCCCCCGGTTGTCGGCGGGACCGCGGTGGACGAGCGCGAGCACCCCGGATCCGGCGGTCAGGACCAGCACCGCGGACCACGCGACGACATCGTCCTTCCACCCTGGAGATCGCCCCGACAGCGGCGCACGTGTCACCACGTCACCCGAACGTGTGGGATCCGGCGGGCGGGCGGTGGGAGAGTGCACACCCGCCCGCCGGAAGTCACCTCAGGTACGGGCCGTCGACGCCGACCTTGCCCGGCGCCGGGTTGCCCGGCAGGTCCAGGACGTAGACCCGCGCGTTGCCCCGGCCGCCGGGGCTCGCCGTGAGCGTGCCGCCGGTGACCACCCTCGTGTCACCGGTGACCGCGTCGCGGTAGGTGCCGTTCGGGACGCCGGAGAACGTGGCCGAGCCCGAGACCGCCACGAGCGCGAAGCTGTCCACCGAGCCGGACGTGTAACGGCGCTTGAACGCCATCCCGCCGGACACGCCTTCGGTCGAGTACTGGCCCTTCTGCAGCGCGGGCACCGCACGGCGGATCTGGTTGAGCCGCTGCACGTGCTTGACCAGCGGTTTCTGCAACGTGGTCGCGACCGCGCCGGACGCGGACGACACCACCCCGTAGTCCGACGCCGTCACCGACCCCGCCAGGTGGTCGCCGTAGTACGCCCGCCCGGTCGTCGCCAACGGGCACGTCGGACCGCAGTCGATCGGCTTGCCCGCCTGGAACTCGACCTCCGAGCCGTAGTAGAGCGTCGGGATGCCCCGGAACGTCCACATCAGGCTCATGTTCTCCGCCCACGCGTCCGTGCCGCCCGCGTACCGCACGCTGGACTTGTTCGGCCCGAAGTCGTGCGAGTCCACGTACGTCACGTTGTAGGTGGCGTCGTTGGTGGAGTCGTCGGAGTCCTTCGCGTTCCAGAACGCGTTGTTCGCGTCGCCGAAGTTCATGTGCATCCGCATGTCGATGATGTTCATGCCGGAGGACTTCGAGTGGTCCGGCGCGTGGTAGGCGTTGCCGTCGAGGAACGCGTTGCGGCTCGTCGGCTGCCCGCCCGTGCCCATCCCCTGCTCGTAGGTGTACTGCTCCAGCGACGCGGTGGCGTCGTCGGCGCTGTACTCGCGGCGCTCCTCCCAGGTGAAGAACTGCGCCGAGTGGTTGACCGAGCCCCGGTTCCACTTGTCGTTGACGAACGCGGCGACCTCGCCGAAGACGAAGAAGTCCCGTCCCTTCCCGCCGAACTTCGCGGTGGCGTGCTGCTGGATCGCGGGCAGGAACCGGCGGTTCCACGTCACGCGCGGGATGTGCACGGCGGTGTCGACGCGGAACCCGTCCACGCCCATGTCGATGAACCGGTTGTAGGCGTCGATCAGGTACTTCTGCACGATCGGGTTCTCGGTGTCGAAATCGGCCAGGTCCTCGTGCAGCCAGCACGACCGGGAGTCCTCGCCCTCCCAGTTGCCGATCCAGCAGCGGTGGTAGAGCTGCGCCGGGAACATCCCCGACGTCGGACTGGGCCACTGGCAGCTGTAGATCCGATAGCCCTCGGGACTTGTGTGCCGGGTCGGCTTGCCCCAGTCGACGCACGTGTTGCCGGTCGGCTCGGTGGTCGACCACAGGTCGCCGTTGTAGTACGACTTGCCGGTGTTCGGGTCGATGGTCAGGCCGTCGTACTCGAAGCCCCGCACCGGCTGGTCGTAGTACCACGACCACTGGTCGTCGCGGACGCCGAACACCTTGGCCTGGAACAGACCCTTCGCGCCCCACCGCGAGCTGTGGTTGTAGACCACGTCCTGGTAGATCTTCAGGCCCTTGGCGTGCGCTGTGTCGATCAGGTCCTGGTAGGTCGCGCCGGGTGTCTCCAGGCGCGGGTCGACGCGGTAGAAGTCCCAGCCGTGGTAGCCGTGGAAGTCGTAGTCCGAGCGGTTGAGCACGACGGGGGTGATCCAGACCGCGGAGAAGCCGAGGCCCTTGATGTAGTCGAGCTTGTCGATCAGGCCTTGGAAGTCGCCGCGGAACATCGGGTCGTTGTTGGCCGCGTTGCCCGAGCGGACGTGCTGGCTGCCGCCGCGGTTGTTGGCCGTGACACCGTCGTTGAAGCGGGCGGTCATCACGAAGTAGATCGAGTCCTCGCGCGGGTCACCGCCCAACGGCGTGCCGCCCGGTGGTGCCGGCGGGGCGTCGCCGGTCGTGACGGCCACCGACGCGCCCGGCCCGGACTTGTTGCCGGCCGCGTCGTAGGCCTTCAGCGAGTACGTGTAGGTCGTGTTCGCGGTGAGCGGTCCGTCGGCGAAACCCACCGTGCCGGTGTTGCGCACGACCGTGCCCAACGCGCCGCCGGCACGGGTGATCTCGTAGCCCGCGACCGCGACGTTGTCGGTGGACGCCGTCCAGGTCAGCGAGACGGTCAGGCCGGACGCCTCGGCCCGCAGCCCGGCGGGCACGCTCGGCGCGACCGTGTCCTGCGGGGCAGGGGGTCCGCAGGGATCGGCCGCAGCGGCCGTGACCACACCGTCCTTCACGGTGCTGCGCCCGAGGCCGACCGCGTAGT
Source organism: Saccharothrix carnea (assembly GCF_003014735.1). Classification (GTDB taxonomy): domain Bacteria; phylum Actinomycetota; class Actinomycetes; order Mycobacteriales; family Pseudonocardiaceae; genus Actinosynnema; species Actinosynnema carneum. The sequence goes on from NZ_PYAX01000002.1 coordinate 749,564, forward strand.
CGGCGCCGTTGTTGTTGTCCCACTGGCCGGAGCCGTTGTTGAACGCGGCCTTGAGGCTGGTGGCCTGGCCGAGGTCGATCGAGGCACGGGCCCAGTCCGGGCACACCTGCTCCATCACCACACCCGGCACGGCCGTCCACGTGCCGCCGGTCGGCTGGTAGTGGATCCGCACCGCCGTCCAGTTCCGCGTCTTGGTGGAGTAGTAGACCTCGGCGTTGTTCGTCGGACCGGGGTCCGGGTCGGGCCCTGATCCGCACGGGTCGCCGACACCCGTCACGCCGGCGGCGACGGTGACGTCACCCGTGCCCAGGCTGTAGTTCCGGCCGTTGTTGTTGTCCCAGGTGCCCGAGCCGTTGTTGAACACCGCGACCAGGCCGGTGGCCTCGCCCAGCGACACGGTCTTGCGCACCCAGCCCGCGCACGCCGCCGGTTCCATGCGCTCCCCCGGCACCGCCGTCCACGGTCCGTTGCGCGGTTGGTAGTGCACGTTGGCGACCGGCCACCCCGAAGGCAGGCGGTAGAAGACCGTAGTGGTGTCGGCGGCGGTGGGCGCGGTCGTCCGGTGCTCGGCGGAACTGCCCGGCGCGACCCCCGTTCCCCCGACCAGCCCGAGGGCTACGAGTAAGGCGGTCAGTCGTCGCGATCTCGCTCGCATCACTGCTCCCGTCACGCTCCATTGCGCAAGGTGGTGCAATTCCTTGCAGGCTAGACCCGGTGTCCCGCAGGCGTAAACGGTCTGACTAGCGTCGATGCGGAACGATCTTTGCAAGGATTTGCACACTGCTCCACCCGTGCGTCGCTTGGTCGATCTCGCGGCACGCGCACCGGCCGATGTCGTACGGTGTCCGGATGACCGAGCGGGCAGCGGGAGGCGGTGTGGTGCCGCGTGCGCTGAGTTCGTTCGTCGGCCGCAAGGATCTGCTGGCCGAACTGCGCCGGCGGATGGGTGTCGCGCCGCTCATCACGCTGACCGGCGTGGGCGGTGGCGGCAAGACGCGGCTGGCGCTGGAACTGGCGGCGCAGGTGCACCGCGCGTACGACGACGGCGTCCGGGTGGTGGAGCTCGCGTCCGCGCGCGGCGGCGACCCGGAGTTGTTGGCACAGGTCGTGTTGAGCGCAGTCGGCGTGCCCGACCAGGCCACCACGACGCCGTTGGAGACGTTGGTCGACTACCTGCGGCCGCGGCAGGTGCTGCTGGTGCTGGACAACTGCGAGCACCTGGTCGAGCCGGTAGCGCACCTGGTGCGCGCGGTGCTCGCCGCCGCCCCGGGCGTGCGGGTGCTGGCCACCAGCCGGGCCAGGCTGCGGGTGCCCGGCGAGGTGCTGGTCATGGTGCCGCCGCTGGACGTACCCGCCGAGGACGCGCCGATGGACCTCGACCACGAGTCCGTGGCGCTGCTCGTGGACCGGGCCGAGGCGAGCGTGCCGGGCTGGCGGGTGACGCCGGAGAACTGGCCGGACGTGGTGCGCGTGCTGCGTCGCGTCGCGGGCATCCCGCTGGCCATCGAGCAGGCCGTGGTGCGGATGCGCTCCATGCCGGTGTCGCTGCTGGCCGACCGGCTCGACGACGTGATGCGCGTGCTCACCGCCAACGACACCACCGCCGTCGAGCACCACCAGACCATGGCCGCGCTCATCGACTGGAGCCACGCCCACTGCACGCCCGCCGAGCGCCTGCTGTGGGCACGGCTGTCGGTGTTCGAGGGTGGCTTCAGCCTCACCGCCGCCGAGGACGTCTGCGCGGGCGACGGCCTGCCCACCGACGACGTCGCGGACGCTCTGGCAGGTCTGCTGGACAAGTCCATCGCCCTGCCCTCCGCCGACCGCAGCCGTTACCACCTGCTGGAGCCGTTGCGCCAACACGGCGCCGCTCGCCTGCGCGCGGCCGGCGAAGTGGACGCCGTGCGGCAACGTCACCAGGACTACTTCCGCCGCGAGGCCGCCCGCCTCGCCGAGGCCTTCGCCGGGCACAACGAAGCCGCGCTGCTCGCGGCCGTCGACGCGGACATGGCCAACCACCGGGTCGTCCTCAACGACCTGATCCGCAACCCCGACACCGCGCACGCCGGTCTCCTGATGAGCGTCGACCTGGCCCGCACCCGCTGGTACACCTACGCCGGTCGATTACCGGAAGAACGGCTCTGGCTGGGACGCGCGCTCGCCGCCACCCCACCGACCGCCGACCCGTTGCGCGCCAGCGCCATCGCCCTCGACGCCTGGATCGCCCTGTGCCTCGGCGTGGAACGCGAACTCGTCGCCCGCCGCGTCGACGAAGCCGACGCCATGGCCCGCGAGGTCGGCGGCCCGGTACCCGCCGTCACCTTCGTCCGCGGCGCCTACGCCGTCCTCGCCCTGGGTGCCATCGACGGCGTGGAACTGCTCCGCCAGGCCCACGAGGAATTCGGCGCGCTCGGCCCGGCTTTCGCCGTCGACCACCACCTGTCCCACATCCTGCTCACCGTGTCACTGGTCCTGCTCGGCTCCCGCGAACAAGCCGAGCCCGCCGCCGAGGAGTTCTACGCCGAGTGCCAACGACTCGGCGCCCTCTGGGGCATCAGCTGGGCCCACTGGTGCCGCGGCGTCGTGCAGACCCGCTGGGGCGACCCGGTAGGCGCCCTCGACGTCCTGATGGAAGGCCTGCGGGTCCAACGCGAGATCCGCGACAAGTGGGGCCCCCTCTGGTCCATCGAAGCCCTCGGCTGGGCCCACTCCCGCGCCGGCGACGGCTCCGCCGCCGCCCGCATGCTCGGCCTCGCCCACGGCCTGCACCGCGTGACCGGCGTCCGAGTCGACGGCCTGGTCCCGTTCGCCTGGGTCACCGCCCAAGCCGTCGCCCGCGCCAAAGCAGTCCTCGGCGACGACGAATACGCCCGCGCCTACGCCGGCCCGGCGGAATCCGTCGAGCAAGCCCTGGCCATCGTCCTCGACGAAGTACCGACCCCCGAACCGGACCGCCGCCCCGGCGGCCTGACCCCGGCCGAGTGGAACGTCGCCAAACTCGTCGGCGACGGCCTCTCCAACCCTGAAGTCGCCACCAGACTGGTCATCTCCCCCGCCACCGTCCACACCCACCTGACCCGCATCTACCGCAAACTCGACATCACCAGCCGCCACCAACTGATCACCCTGCTGGCCAGCATGGCCGACTGACCCACCACGCCCCCGCAGTGCCGCGCCCCGCCACCGTCTCGAAGCCGGGCAGGCTTGGCGGGCGCTTCATCCGCCGGGCCTGCCCGGCTTTGGCCTGCCTGGAGTGCCCGTAAGGGGCCCCATGTCAAATCGAGCCGGACTCAAGCAGCCTGAGCGTTGAACTCACACGCTCCGAGCGTTGGACTCTCGCGCCCTGAACGTACGACTCTCGCGTTCTGAACGTAGGACACGCGAGAAGGTGAGGTCACGGCTCCAGCACGGCGCTCACCGACGCGAACGTGTTGGGCACGACCTTGTCCCCGCGCTCCAACTCGCCCACCTCCACCGCCAACCGCGCCCCCGGCGCGCGTTCCCGCAACGCCACCAACGCGGCCCGCGCCTCGATCCGCCCCAGGTGATGGCCGAGGCAGTAGTGCACCCCGTGCCCGAACGCCGCGTGCCCCAGCGCCGCGTTGCCACCCACGGGCACCCGCGTCGGGTCGAACCGGTCCGCGGTCGGCCCGTGCACCGAAGGGTCACGCCCCGCCGTCCCCAGCCCGATCATCACCACCCCGCCTTCGGGGATCACCCCACCGGGCAGCTCGATGTCGGTCTTCGCTCGGTAGTGCGGGGTGACCCGGACCGGCGGATCCCAACGGGCGACCTCCTCGATCGCCAACCCCACCGTGTCGGCGTTCAGCGCCTCCCAGGCACCCGGCGTGGACAGCAGCGCGACCGCGGCGTTGCCGATCAGCCCCGTCGTCGTCTCGTGCCCGGCCACCACCAGCAGGATCGCCGTGGTCAGCAGCTCCTCGGGGGTCAACCGCTCGCCGTCGACCTGCGCCTGCACCAGGCCGCTGAGCAGCGCGTCGTCCGGCTGATCACGCTTGTACTCGATGAGCCCGGCCAGGTAGCCGAACATGGCGTCGGAGGCCGGCACGACGAGCTCGGGCCGTTCGGTCATCATCGCCGCGGTCCAGTGGTGCAGCTGGTCGCGGTCCTCCACCGGCACGCCGAGCAGGTCGCAGATGACCGCCAGCGGCAGCGGGAACGCCAGGCCCTCGATCAGGTCGGCGTCGTTCGGCAGCGCGGCGACCAGTTCCCGCGCGGTCTTCTCCACCGCCGGCTGCAGGGCGTTGATGCGGCGCACCGTGAACGCCTGCGACACCAGCGCGCGCAGCCTGCGGTGGTCCGGCGGGTCGGTGTTGAGCATCGACGGGCCGATGATCCGCGACAGGTCGGTCGGCCTGCCCTTGCGGGCCAACTGGTCCTGCATCGCCGCACGCAGCCCGGCCGCGTCTTTCGCCAGCCGGTCGTCGCCCAGCAGTGAGCGGGTCGCCTCCAGGCCCATGGTGGTCACCAGCACCTCGAGGCCGTTGGGCAACTCGGCGGAATGCACGGGGCCGAGGCGGGCCAGCGCGTCCTCGTGGGCGTGGTGTTGCCAGCCGCGCAGCGGGCCGCCGACGAGGGCCTGTCGGTCCGGGGCGAACTCCGCGGTCAGCTGCACGTCGTCTCCTTGTGGTGATGCGATCGGGTTCTGCGGCGTCCACTTTCGTGTGAGCGCCCTACGCCGCGCATCCACCGCTCTCCGTATTCCGGGGCACAGCGTACGGAGATCGGTGGACGTAACCACGCCATCGTGGATACGGAGGTACGTACGGAGGTTTGCTGATGCGGACTTCCGCACGGGTGCGCGACGCTGAGGGGTGTTCGGCACCCCGACTGCCGAGCGCCCGGGCGGGTCAGGTGGGTTGACCGCCGCTCGGCATCCCGGGGGGACGGGGAGGGGCCGCACCCCGCGCGGCCCCTTTTCGGGACTCACCTTCCCCGCTCGTCCACGCCCCGCTCGTCACGTCTCCGCGGCGATCCGATCCAGCACCCGGTGGAACACGCGGTCCAGGACCTCCGCCTCCTCCACCGACAACCCGTCGAACACGTACCGCCGCACGGTCTCCACGTGCGCGGGCGCCGCGGCCTCGATCGCGGCACGTCCCGCCGCCGTGAGCCGCACCATCGACCCGCGCGCGTCCTCCACGCACTCCTCCCGCGTGACCAGCCCGCGCTTCTCCATCCGCCCGATCTGGTGGGACAGCCTGCTGCGCTCCCACCCGACCAGCGCGCCGAGCTCCCGTGACCGCACGACACCGTCCACGGCCTCCGACAGCGGCACGAGGAGCGCGTAGTCGGCGTTGGACAGCCCCGAGTCGCGCACCAGCTGCCGCTCCAACGCGCCGTTCAGCTCGCGGTTGACCGCCAGGTACGCCTGCCACACCCGAGCCTCCCGCTCGTCCAGCCACCGCGGTGCGTCCCCGGCCTCCGATCGGTCCATGAACGTCACGCTAGCAATATGTTGACGTGTCATCAATGTTCGCGCTACTTTGCTGACGTGTCCACAAAAGGAATGCAGCTCGGCGTCTACAGCTTCGGCGACCGCCACCGCGACCCCGTCACCGGCGAACAGGTGTCGGTCGCGGACAAGCTGGCGCAGACGCTGGAACGGATCAAGCTGGCCGACGAGCTGGGGCTGGGGTTCTACGGGCTGGGTGAGCACCACCTGTCCGACTACTCGATCTCCAACCCCGGCACGGTGCTGGCCGCCGCCGCGAGCGTCACCTCGCGGATCACGCTGAGCAGCGCCGTCACCGTGCTCAGCACCGAGGACCCGGTCCGCGCCTACCAGCAGTTCACGACGCTCGACCAGCTCAGCCGGGGCCGGGCCGAGCTGCTGGCCGGGCGCGGTTCGTTCACCGAGTCGTTCCCGCTGTTCGGCGCCAGCCTGGAGGACTACGACGAGCTGTTCGAGGAGAAGCTCGAGCTGCTGCTGAAACTGGACCGCGAGGACCCGATCACCTGGTCCGGCCGGTTCCGCACACCACTGCAGAACGCGCACGTCTACCCGCGCCCCCACGGTGAGCACCTGCGGATCTCGGTCGGCACCGGCGGCAACCCCGAGTCCTCGATCCGGGCCGGGGTGCTCGGCCTGCCCGTCGTGTACGCGATCATCGGCGGCGAGCCGGAGCGGTTCGCGCCGCTGGTCGACCTGTACCGGCGCGCGGGTGAGGCCGCCGACCACCCGTCGACGGGGCTGAACGTGACGATGAGCGCGATCGGCCTGGTCTCGAAACGCTCCCAGGACGCCAAGGACGCGTTCTACCCGTACTGGCTGGAGACGATGAAGTACGGCTCACGGGCACGTGGCTGGCCCGTGCCGTCGCGCGCCGAGTACGACTCCTGGACGCACGACGCGCAGTCGATCTTCGCGGGCAGCCCGCAGGAGATCGCCGAACGCCTCATCTCGGTGGGCAGGCTCGTCGACGCCGACCGCTACGCCCTGCAGATGGACTGGTCGGGCGTACCGCACCACCTCGTGATGGAGGCGATCGAACTCCTCGGTACCGAAGTCAAACCCTTGGTGGACAAGGAACTTGGTTCATCCACTATGGACTGAACCGGCCGAACCCGCGGTGTGACACCACCCACTCGTGGTCACACCGACGCGACGGACAGGTGAATCCCCGGTAAAGTCGCACGTCGGCGGCTTCTCCTGGAGGACTTCACAGTGCGTCTTCGTTGTACCGGTACCCACCGGTGACCCTCGCTTCCCACACCGGTTTCCCTGATCTGGTCGAGGTTCCCGCGCTGTTCCGCGCCGGTACCGCCCCGACCGGACGCACCTTGGTCGACATCCTGGCCGAGACCACGCGTCGGCACCCCCACTCCCCCGCGCTGGACGACGGCACGACGTCGCTGACCTACCGGGAACTCCTGGACGAGGTCGCCGAACGAGCCCGGGCGCTCGCCGCGACCGGTATCGGCGTCGGCGACAGGGTCGGCATCAGGGTCCCCTCCGGCACCGTGGACCTGTACGTGGCCGTGCTGGCGGTCCTGGCCGCCGGCGCGGCGTACGTGCCCGTCGACGCCGACGATCCCGACGAGCGCGCCGAACTCGTGTTCACCGAGGCCGGGGTGTGCGCCGTCATCGCCGGCGAGCTCGAACACCGCGCCACGCCCATGGGCTTCGTCGGCTCCCCGTCCCCCGACGACGACGCGTGGATCATCTTCACCTCCGGTTCCACGGGCAAGCCGAAGGGCGTCGCGGTCTCGCACCGCTCCGCCGCCGCGTTCGTGGACGCCGAGGCCCGCCTGTTCCTCCCGGACGACCCGATCGGACCGGACGACCGCGTGCTCGCCGGCCTGTCGGTCGCTTTCGACGCCTCCTGCGAGGAGATGTGGCTCGCCTGGCGTCACGGCGCGTGCCTGGTCCCGGCGCCCCGCGCGCTCGTCCGCACGGGGTTCGACCTGGGCCCGTGGCTGGTCGAGCGCGAGGTCACGGTCGTGTCCACGGTGCCGACGCTGGCCGCGCTGTGGCCGGTGGACGCGCTGGACGACGTCCGCCTGCTGATCTTCGGCGGCGAGGCGTGCCCGCCGGAGCTGGCCGAGCGGCTCGCCGTCGACGGCCGCGAGGTGTGGAACACCTACGGCCCGACCGAGGCGACCGTCGTGGCGTGCGCGGCCCGGCTGACCGGTGCCGGCCCGGTGCGGATCGGGCTGCCGCTGGACGGCTGGGAACTGGCCGTGGTCGACGCCACCGGCGCACCCGTGCCGATGGGCGGCTCCGGCGAGCTGGTGATCGGCGGCGTCGGCCTGGCCCGCTACCTCGACCCCGCCAAGGACGCCGAGAAGTTCGCGCCGCTGCCCGCATTGGGCTGGGACCGCGCCTACCGCAGCGGTGACCTCGTCCGCGCCGAACCCGAGGGCCTGCTGTTCCTCGGCCGCGCCGACGAGCAGGTCAAGCTCGGCGGGCGGCGGATCGAGCTCGGCGAGGTCGACGCGGCGCTGCAGGCGCTGCCGTCCGTCGCCGGTGCCGCCGCCGCGGTGCGCACCACCAAAGCGGGCAACCAGGTGCTGGTCGGGTACGTGGTCGCGGCCGAGGACTTCGACCAGGCCGACGCGCTGGCCCGGCTGCGCACCGCGCTGCCGGCCGCCCTCGTGCCGCTGCTGGCCACCGTCGACACCCTGCCCACCCGCACGTCCGGCAAGGTCGACCGGGCCGCCCTGCCGTGGCCGCTGCCGTCCCTGGACGTGGCCACACCCACGACGGACCTCACCGACACCGAGCGGTGGCTCGCCGAGCAGTGGTCGGAACTGCTGGGCACCGGCGTCGCCGGCCCGGACGCGGACTTCTTCGCCCACGGCGGCGGCAGCCTCGCCGCGGCCCAACTGGTCTCCACCATCCGGACCCGCTACCCCAGCGGCTCGGTCAACGACGTCTACCAGCACCCGACGCTGCGCGCGTTGGCGGCACGGCTGGACGAGCTGAGCGGCCACCAGGGCACCACCCGCCGCGTCGCGCCGACGCCACGCCGCACCGGCCTGGTCCAGTCGCTGCTGCTGGTCCCGCTGATGAGCCTGGTCGGCCTGCGCTGGTCGGTGGCGCTGGCCGCGGTCGGCAACGTCGTCGGCTTCACCACCCCGGTGTCGTGGTGGTGGATCGCCGCCGGGTGGCTCGCGTTCGTCAGCCCGCCCGGCAAGGTCGCGATCGCCGCGGGCGGCGCCCGGCTGCTGCTGCGCGGCCTGCGTCCCGGCACGTACCCGCGCGGCGGTGGCGCGCACCTGCGGCTGTGGACCGCCGAACGGCTGGCCGCGTTCAGCGGCGCGACCGACCTCGCCGGGTCCTGGCTCACGCACTACGCCCGCGCGTTGGGCGCGAAGGTCGGCCCGGACGTCGACCTGCACTCCGCGCCGCCGGTGACCGGCCTGCTCAAGCTCGGCAAGGGCTGCGCGATCGAGCCCGAGGTGGACCTGTCCGGCTACTGGGTGGACGGCGACCGCGTGCACGTCGGCCGCATCCGGGTCGGCGCGGGCGCGGTGGTCGGTGCCCGCAGCACCCTGTTCCCCGGTGCCCGCGTCGGCAAGCGGGCGGAGGTCGCCCCCGGTTCGGGGGTGATCGGCTCGGTGCCGACCGGCCAGCGGTGGGCGGGCGTCCCGGCCCAGCGGCACGGCAAGGCGGCCCGGCCGGGTCCGCGCCCGCCGCGCTCGTGGTGGTGGAAGCTGGTCTACGCGGTGACGACGTCGGCGCTGGGCCTGCTGCCGGTCGCGGCGGCCGTGCTCCCGGTGCTGCTGGTCGTGCGCGAGCCGGTGACGCTCGGCTCGGCCCTGCTCGCCGTGCCGTTGGCGACGGTCGCGTGGCTCGGCTCGTACGCGCTGCTCGTCCTGGTGTCCGTGCGGCTGCTCGGCCTCGGCCTGCGGGCCGGGACGTACCCGGTGCACAGCCGGATCGCCTGGCAGGCGTGGACCACGGAACGGCTCATGAACATCGCCCGGGTCGCGTTGTTCCCGCTGTACGCGAGCCTGTTCACGCCGGTGTGGCTGCGCGCGCTCGGGATGCGGGTCGGCCGCCGGGTGGAGGCCTCGACCGTGCTCGCGCTGCCGAAGATGACCACGATCGGTGACGGCGCGTTCCTCGCCGACGACACCATGGTCGCCTCCTACGAGCTGGGCGGCGGCTGGCTGCGCATCGCCGCCGCACGGGTCGGCAAGCGCGCGTTCCTGGGCAACTCGGGCATGACGGCGCCGGGCCGCTCGGTGCCCAACCGTGGCCTGGTCGGCGTGCTGTCGGCGACGCCGAAGCGGGCCAAGGCGGGCAGCTCGTACCTGGGCATGCCGCCGATGAAGCTGCCGCGCGCGGCGGAGGAGGGCCACCAGAGCCGGACGTTCGACCCGCCGCGGCGGCTGGTCGTGGCACGGGCGTTGGTCGAGCTGTGCCGGGTCGTGCCGGTGATGTGCCACGTGGCGCTGGTCGTCGGCGTGCTGTTCGCGATCCGCGAGGTCGGACCGCTGCTCGCCGGACCCGTGCTGCTCGCGGCGGGCGTGGCGGCGTGCGCGGTGTCGGCGGCGGCGAAGTGGCTGCTGGTGGGCCGGTTCCGGGCGCGGGAGCACCCGCTGTGGAGCGGGTTCGTGTGGCGCAACGAGCTGGCGGACACGTTCGTCGAGGTGCTCGCGGTGCCGTGGCTGGTCGGTCGGGCCGGCGGGTCGCCGGTGATGGCGGTGTGGCTGCGGTCGCTCGGCGCGCGGATCGGGCGCGGCACGTGGGTCGAGTCGTACTGGTTCCCCGAGTCGGACCTGGTGCGGCTGGGCGACGGCGCGACGGTGAACCGGGGGTGCGTGGTGCAGACCCACCTGTTCCATGATCGGATCCTGCGCATGGACCAGGTGGAGTTGGCGGACGGCGCCACGCTCGGCCCGCACGGGATCGTGCTGCCGGGCGCGACGGTCGGCGCGCACGCGACGGTGGGACCGGCGTCGTTGGTGATGCGCGGCGAGCACGTGCCGGAGGGCACGCGCTGGCTGGGCAACCCGATCTCCGCCTGGCGATGACCGGTTCGACCCGGGCGACCGGCCCGTACCTGCCCGACCACGGCGACGGCGGCTACCGGGTCGCGCACTACGACCTGGAGCTGGACTACAAACCGCACACCGGTCGGCTGGCCGGGCGGGCGACGCTGTCCGCCGTGGCCGCGGGCCCGTGCGCGCGGGTGGTGCTGGACTTCGGCACCCTGACCGTGAACCGGGTCCTGGTCGACGGCCGGCCCGCACGGCACGTCCACGGCGGCGGCAAGCTGCGGATCCGCCCCGCACGGCCGGTGGACGGGCCGTTCACCGTCGAGGTGCGGTACTCCGGCGTGGCGCGGCCGGTCCGCTCCCGGCACTGGGGCGAGCTGGGCTGGGACCAGCTCGCCGACGGGGCGCTGGTGGCGAGCCAGCCGATCGGCGCGCCGTCCTGGTTCCCGTGCAACGACCTGGTGCGCGACAAGGCCGCGTACCGCCTGTCGGTCACCGCGCCGTCGCCGTACACGGTGCTGGCCAACGGCGTGCCGGTCGACCGCCGCACGGGCGGCAGCAGCACGACGTGGGTCTACGAGCAGGCGGAGCCGATGGCGACGTACCTGGCGTCGGTGCAGATCGGGCTGTACGAACGGCTGCCGCTGGCCGAGGGCCAGGACGTCGCCGCGCCCGCACGGCTGCTGCGCGCCGCACGGCACGACTTCGCCCGGCAGCCCCGGATGATGGGCGTGTTCGAGGAGCTGTTCGGGCCCTACCCGTTCCGGGCCTACCAGGTCGTGGTGACCGACGACGACCTCGAAGTGCCGGTCGAGGCGCAGGGCCTGTCGGTGTTCGGCGCCAACCACGTGGACGGGCGGCGCGGCCACGAGCGGCTGGTCGCGCACGAGTTGGCGCACCAGTGGTTCGGCAACAGCGTCGGCCTGGCCGACTGGCGCGACATCTGGCTGAACGAGGGTTTCGCCTGCTACGCGGAGTGGCTGTGGTCGGAGCGCTCCGGTGGCCCGACCGCCGCCGTGCACGCCGAACGCGCACACGCCCGCCTGGCCCGGTCGCCGCAGGACCTCCGGATCGGCGACCCGGGCGTGGCCAACCTGTTCGACGACCGCGTCTACCAGCGGGGCGCGCTGACGTTGCACGGCCTGCGCGCCCGCCTGGGTGACACGGCGTTCTTCGGCGTGCTCCGCGAGTGGACCGACGTCCACCGGCACGGCACCGCGACGACGAGCGACTTCGTGGCACTGGCCCAGCGCCGCGCCACCGAACCGCTGACCGCGTTCTTCCGCGCCTGGCTGGCCGAACCGCGCCTGCCCGCCCGATGACGACCCCCGGCCGGGTGATTCGATCACGGCGAAACGGGTAGGTGTCGGGTATGGCAGGTCGAGTAGCGGTGTTCGCGCCGTCCCCGGAGTTGACGGTGACGGTGGAGGAGTTGGACGGCACGCCCGACATCCACATCCACGCCGGAGGGCAGGGCGTGTGGATGTCGCGCATGATCGAGTCCCTGGGTGCCGAGGTGGTGCTGTGCTCGGCGTTGGGCGGTGAGACCGGGCAGGTGTTGCGGCACCTGATCGGGGTCGAGCTGAAGGTGCGCGAGGTGGCGGCCCGCAACGGCGGGTACGTGCACGACCGGCGCGACGGCGGGCGCGACCAGGTGGTGCGGATGCCCGCCGACGCGTTGTCCCGCCACGAGCTCGACGACCTGTACGAGATGACGCTGATCGAGGCCCTGAGCGCGGGCGTCGCCGTGCTCAGCGGACCCGCCGAGCAGGACACACCGGTGCCCGACTCGGTCTACGAACGGCTCGCCAAGGACCTCGGCGGCAACGGCTGCCGCGTGATCGTGGACCTGTCCGGTGACCGGCTCGCCGCCGCGCTCGCCGGTGCGCCCGAGGTGGTGAAGGTCAGCCACGAGGAGCTGGTGTCGGACGGGCTGGCCGCGTCCGACTCGCTGCCCGACCTGGTCGAGGGCTGCCGGAAGGTCGCCGAGTGCGGTGCGAGCGCGGTCGTCGTGTCCCGGGCCGCCGAGGAGACGCTGGCGTGCCTCGAGGGCACGTTCTACCTGGTGGAGACGCCCGAGCTGAGCCCGGTCGACACGCGTGGCGGCGGTGACTCGATGACCGCCGGGCTGGCCGCCGGGCTCGCGCTGGGCCACTCGCTGGAGGAGTCGCTGAAGCTCGGCGCGGCGGCGGGCACGGTCAACGTGACCAGGCACGGGCTCGGCACCGGCAGCGGTGACGTGGTGCGCGGGCTGGTCGACCGGGTGCGGCTGCGCCCGTGGGAGGACGCATGAGGGTCCTCATCACCAACGACGACGGCATCGACTCGCCCGGGCTGGCCGCCCTGGCACGGGGCGCGGTCGCGCACGGGTGGACGACCGTGGTGGCCGCGCCCGCGCGCGAGTCCAGCGGCACGAGCGCGGGCCTGACCGCCGCCGAGGACGACCGGCTCGTCCAGGTCGAGCCGCGTGAGCTGCCCGGACTGCCCGACGTGCCCGGTTACGCGGTCGCCGCGCACCCCGCCTTCATCGCCCTGGTCGCCTCACAGGGCGCGTTCGGCGACCCGCCGGACATCGTGCTCTCCGGCGTGAACCGCGGTGCGAACGTCGGCCGCGCGGTGCTGCACTCCGGCACCGTCGGCGCGGCCCTGACCGCTGCCATCAACGGCGCGCGTGCCCTGGCGGTGTCGCTGGACGTGGGGCTCGACCTGGACGTGCCGCACCACTGGGACACCGCCGTCGCGGTCGCGTCGAGGCTGTTCGACCGGGTCGCGGCGCTGCCGGTCGGCGCGGTGCTGAACCTGAACGTGCCCAACCGCGCCGAGGCGGGCGAGCCGAAGCGGGCCGGGCTCGCCGAGTTCGGCGCGGTGCGGACCAGGATCAAGGACAGCGACGACGGCACGATCAGCCTCGCCGCCGTCCTGGTGGACGACGACCTCGTACCCGGCACCGACGCCGCACTGCTGGCCGGGGGTCATCCGACCGTCACGCCGCTGCGCACGGTCGACGAGGACCCGGACCTGGACTTCTAGTCGTCCTCCACGCGCTCGGACGTGGGCTCGGACTGCTCGCCGTCCGACCGGCCCAGCGCCTCCTCCGCACCGTTGACCAGGTCCGGACCGCCCCACTGACGACCCTCGGACTGGCCCAGTCTGTGCTTGCCCATGGTGTGACCTCCCTCGATCCCCGGACTGGTACCCGCTCGCCGACCGGCTCACACCCCCGAACAGGCCGTGGCCTACCCCGAGTGAGGTAGGCCACGGCCACGGAACGTGATCGGTGCGGAGAGGTCAGCCGGCGTAGTGCACGTCCGGCCACGGCGGGGTGACCATGCCGTTCCCGATGTGGAAGCTCGGGTGCGGCGGCTGGTTGTAGGCCGTGTTCTGCCACGCGATGGCGACGCGGTACATGGTGTCGTGCATCAGCGTGGGGATGCGCCGGTCGGTCGGGTTCGGGGTGGAGTAGATCCGCAGCGCGCGGTTGTCGGTGGTGCGCCACACGACCTCCTCCCGCCAGTCGCCGAACAGGTCGGCCGACAGCGCCGGGGTGGCCTTGGTGCCGTTGTTCGACGCCACACCGGAACCGGTGAGCAGCCGGGTGTCGCCGCTCGTGCCGTACTTGTCGATCCGGGTCTGGTCGAGCAGCTCGCGGGTCGGGTCGCCGTCCCACCAGATCAGGAAGTTGGCCGAGGACGGCTTGCGGCCGATGCCGGTGCCGCGCGGGTTGCGCAGCTCGCCGTCCGCGTTGGACCACGACTCCGCGCCCGCGCTGCCGGCGTAGATGTCACCGGACACGCCGCGGCCGTTGTCGCTGCCCGACGCGGTGGTCCACAGGCGCTGGCCGGTGCGGGCGTCGGCGAACCAGGAACCCGGCTTCGAGGAGTCCTCGGAGACCTTGAAGTACTCCAGGCCCGGCCGTGACGGGTCGAGGTCGCTCACGTGCCCGGCGTCCCCGTGCCCGAGACCGGTGGTCCACAGGCCGCGGCCGTTGTCGTCGATCGTGGCCGCGCCGTAGACGATCTCGTCCCGGCCGTCCCCGTCCACGTCGGCGACGCTCAACGAGTGGTTGCCCTGCCCCGCGTACCCCGACTGGTTGTTGCTGTCGAACGTCCACCGCTTGACCAGCGCGCCGTCCCGGAAGTCCCACGCCGCGACCACCGCACGCGTGTAGTACCCGCGCGCCATGATCAACGACGGCCGGGCGCCGTCCAGGTACGCCGTGCCCGCCAGGAACCGGTCCACCCGGTTGCCGTAGCTGTCGCCCCAGGAGGAGACGGTGCCGCGCGGCGGGTCGTAGTTCACCGTCGACATCGCCGCACCGGTCTGGCCGTTGAACATCGTCAGGAACTCCGGCCCCGACAGGATGTAGCCGCCCGAGTTGCGGTGGTCCGCGGAGGCGTTGCCGATCACCGTGCCACGACCGTCACGCGTGCCGTCGGCCGTCTTCATCGCGACCTCGGCCTTGCCGTCACCGTCGTAGTCGTACACCTGGAACTGCGTGTAGTGCGCACCCGCCCGGATGTTGCGGCCCAGGTCGATCCGCCACATCCGGGTGCCGTCGAGCCGGTAGGCGTCGATGAACACGTTCCCGGTCACGCCGGACTGCGAGTTGTCCTTGGCGTTGTCCGGGTCCCACTTGAGCACGAACTCGTAGTCGCCGTCGCCGTCCAGGTCGCCGACGCTGGCGTCGTTCGCGCTGTAGCCCGTGCCCGGCGACTGGATCGGCACGTCCCGGTAGCCGGCGCCGAACGCCAGCGACGCCGGGGACGCCGGCTGCTCGGCCCCGTTCACCACGGCGCGGACGGTGTAGGACGCGTCCGCCGCGGCGCCGTTGTCCAGGTAGTTCGTCGAGGACGTGATCGGCGAGGAGTTGAGCTTGGTCGCGCCCCGGTACACGTTGAACCCGACGTTCTGCGGGTCACCGGCCAGCAGCCGCCAGCTGACCAGGTTGCCGCTGCCCGACCGCACGCTGACCACACCGCGGTCCAGCCGCTCGACCTGCTTGCGACCGGTCGGGTCGCCCGGGCCCGGGTCCGGCGTGGTGGTCGTCGTAGTCGTGGTGGTGGTGGTGGTCGACGTGGACGTCGAAGTCGTCGTGGTCGTCGTGGGGTCGACGGTGCCCGTGCACGTGGTGCCGTTGAGCGTGAACGACGTGGGCACCCCCACCACGTCGCCGGTCATCGTGCCGTTGAAGCCGAACGACGCCGTGCCGCCGGTCGGGATCGACCTGTTCCAGTCCACGTTCGCCGCCGTCACGCTCGCGCCGGAGGCGTTGAAGGTCGCGTTCCACCCCTGGCCGAACCGCTCGGAGCCGGGGAAGGACCAGGCCAACGTCCACCCGTCGACCGGATCACCCAGGTTCTTGACCGTGACGTTGGCGCTGAACCCGCCCTGCCACTTGTTCTGCACCACGTAGTCGACCCCGCAGCCCGGGGCCGCCGAGGCCACCCCGGCGACCAGCAGGCCTCCGGTCACCGCGCTGATCGCCGTGGCGGCGGCGATCGCCCGCACTCTGTACGAGTTGGTGAGCACCATTGCTCCTTCGTCGCAGATTTCTGGGAGCGCTCCCAGTCGTGCCTGGGGTAACGCCCTCGTCCGCCACATGACAGCACCACCACGGAACCGGTGTCAAGGATGAAACGATTCATACCGACGGGTCTCGATTGGTTCAACCGAGCCGGCTAGCTGCGGGTAATTGGGCTGAAAAGGTTCAAGAAGCGCCGCTCACCTCGGGCGGCGCCTGCTCCGCTGCACCCGGCGGCTCGACTCGCGGACCACCAGCTCGGGCGCGAACAGCACGTGCTGGTGCTCGTGCTCACCCGGTGTCATCGTCTCCGCGATCACCAGCTCCGCGGCCGTGCGGCCGATCAGCTGGCGCGGCTGGCGCACGGAGGTCAGCGGCACGGCCGCCGCGGCGGCGAAGTCGATGTCGTCGTAGCCGACGATGGCGATGTCCTCCGGCACGCGCACGCCGGCGCGCACGAGCACCTGCAGCAGGCCGAGCGCGAGCAGGTCGTTGGCGCAGAACACCGCGTCCGGCCGGACCGACCGGGCCAGCAGCTGCTCGGCCGCGCGCTGCCCGGACACCACGTTGAGCGCGGGGACCTTCAGCTCCTCCAGCACGCCGGAGTCCCGGCCCGACTTGCGCACCGCGTCCACCGCGCCCTCGTGCCGCTGGCGGGCCTGGTGGACGTGCGACGGCCCGTTGACCATCACGATCCGCTCGTAGCCCTCGGCCAGCAGGTGGGTGACCGCCTGCTCGCCACCCGCCCGGTCGTCCACGGCCACGGCGCACAGCCCCGGGTCGGCGGTCGGGTGGTCGAGCAGCACGACGGACATGCCCCGGTCGCGCAGCCTGCGCACCGCGGCCAGGTCGGTGTCCACGGGCGTGATCAGCACGCCGTGCACGCGCTGCTCGGCCAGCAGCTCCACGTGCCGCGACTCGCGCTGCGAGGACCCGTCGCTGTTGCACAGGATCACCGCGTGCCCGGCCTCGCTCGCGGTGTCCTCGACACCGCGCGCGACGTCGGTGAAGAACGGGTTGCCCACGTCGAGCACCACGAGCCCGATGGCGCGCGGCGTGCCCGAGCGCAGTTGGCGCGCGGCGTCGTTGCGGACGAAGCCCAGCTCCTCGATCGCGCCCATGACCCGGTCCCGGGTCGCCGGTGCGACGACCTCGGGACGGTTCAGGACGTTGGAGACCGTGCCGACGGACACCTTCGCGCGCGTCGCCACGTCGCGGATGCTCACCGGTGACCCCACCGCGCCTCCTCGGCGGACTGAAGGTGTGAAGGAGCTGGACTCTATCGGCCGGTACCGCTCCCCGTCCGGCACGACGCACTTCTCATCCTAGTCCGCCCCGGCCTGCGTTAAATCGTTTCACCCCCGACCACGGGCCGATCATGGCCGATCACCGCAGGAACGCGGCGGCCACGCCCGCGTCCACCGGGATGTGCGCCCCGGTCGTGTGGGACAGCTCGCCGGCCGTGAGGGCGAACACCGCGTTGGCCACGTGCTCGGGCAGGACCTCCCGCTTGAGCAGCGTCCGCTGGGCGTAGAACGCGCCCAGCTCCTGCTCCGGCACCCCGTACACGGCGGCGCGCTGCGCGCCCCAGCCACCGGCGAAGATGCCCGACCCGCGCACCACGCCGTCCGGGTTGACGCCGTTGACCCGGATGCCGTGCTCGCCCAGTTCGGCGGCCAGTAGCCGGACCTGGTGCGCCTGGTCGGCCTTGGCCGCGCCGTAGGCGACGTTGTTCGGCCCGGCGAAGACGGCGTTCTTGGAGGCGATGTAGACGATGTCGCCGCCCATCCCCTGCTCGACCATCGCCTTCGCCGCCGCCTTCGCGACCAGGAACGACCCGCGCGCCATCACGCCGTGCTGGAGGTCCCAGTCGCGGGTCGTGGTCTCCAGCAGCGGCTTGGAGATCGACAGTCCCGCGTTGTTGACCACCAGGTCCACCCCGCCGAACGCCAGGCACGCCTCGTCGACCGCCGCGGTGACCGCGTCCTCGTCGGTCACGTCCGCGACCACGGCCACCGCCGTGTCCGGCCCGAGCTCGTCGGCCACGGCGGTGGCCGCGTCCGCGTTGACGTCCGCGACGACCACGCACGCGCCCTCGGCGGCCAGCCGCAGCGCGATGGCCTTGCCGATGCCCGAACCCGCGCCCGTCACCAGGGCGACCCGGGTGGCCAGCGGTTTCGGTGCGGGCATCCGCTGGAGCTTGGCCTCCTCCAGCGCCCAGTACTCGATCCGGAACTTCTCCGCCTCGTCGATCGGCGCGTACGTCGACACCGACTCCGCGCCGCGCATGACGTTGATCGCGTTGACGTAGAACTCGCCCGCCACCCGCGCGGTCTGCTTGTCCTTGCCGTAGGAGAACATGCCGACGCCGGGCACCAGCACGATCGCCGGGTCCGCACCGCGCATCGGCGGCGAGTCCGGTGCCGCGTTGCGCTCGTAGTAGGCGCGGTAGTCCTCCCGGTACGCCTCGTGCAGCTCGCGCAGCCGGGCCGCCACCTCGGCCGGCGGCGCGGTCGGCGGCAGGTCGAGCACGAGCGGCTTGACCTTCGTGCGCAGGAAGTGGTCCGGGCAGGACGTGCCCAGCGCGGCCAGCCGCGGGTGCTCGGCGTGGGCCAGGAAGTCCAGCACCACGTCCGAGTCGGTGAAGTGGCCGACCTGCGGCCGGTCGGTCGAGGCCAGGCCGCGCAGGAGCGGCGCCAGCGCGGCGGCCCGGGCCCGGCGTTCGGCGGCGGGCAGCGGGTCGTGCAGCTTCGCGCCGAACGGGTCCGGCCTGCCGCGCGCGGCCAGGTACTCGGTGGCCCGCCGGATGATCTCCCGGGACCGCTCCTGGCACTGCGCCGAGGTCGCGCCCCACGCGGTGATGCCGTGCCCACCCAGGATCACGCCGATCGCCTGCGGGTTCTCCCGGGCGATCGCGGCGATGTCCAGGCCGAGCTGGAAGCCGGGACGCCGCCACGGCACCCACAGCACCCGGTCGCCGAACACCTCCTTGGTCAACGCCTCGCCGTCCGCCGCCGCGGCCAGCGCGATACCGGCGTCGGGATGCAGGTGGTCGACGTGCGCGGCGTCCACCAGGCCGTGCATGGCGGTGTCGATCGACGGCGCCGCGCCGCCCTTGCCGTGCAGGCAGTAGTCGAACGCGGCGACCATCTCGTCCTCGCGGTCGACGCCGGGGTAGACGTCGACCAGGGCGCGCAGCCGGTCCAACCGCAGCACGGCCAGGCCGCGCTCGGTCAACGTGCCCAAGTCGCCGCCCGAGCCCTTCACCCACAGCAGCTCGACCGGGTCACCGGTGACCGGATCGGTCTCCACGCCCTTGGCCGAGGTGTTGCCGCCCGCGTAGTTCGTCGTCGCCGGGTCCGCGCCCAGCTCGTGCGAACGGGCCAACAGTGCCTGTACCTGGTCGTTCACGCGCCCCACCCCGCCTGCTCGCCACCGACTCGTTCCGCCACGATCCGCTCGCCGTACCCCGACCGGGCGTAGGCCGCCATCGGGTCCGGGTCCAGCCCCATGTCCTCGCGCACGGACGCCACGAGCGGCCGCACGTCGGTGTTGTAGGCGTCCATCAGCACGGCGTTCGCGCCGAGCACGTCACCGGCCAGCTGCGCCGCCGTCAACGCGTCCCGGTCGACCAGCAGGGCCTTCGCGGTGGCCTCCTGCACGTTCATCACCGACCGGATCTGGCCGGGGATCTTCGGCTCGATGTTGTGGCACTGGTCGAGCATGAACGCCACGCCCGACTCGACCGCCAGCGCGCCCCCCTGCACGACCTCGACCATGATCCGGAACAGCTGGAACGGGTCCGCCGAGCCGACCATCAGGTCGTCGTCGGCGTAGAAGCGGGAGTTGAAGTCGAACCCGCCCAGCCTGCCCGCGCGCAGCAGCACCGCGACGATGAACTCGATGTTGGTGCCCGGCGCGTGGTGGCCGGTGTCGACCACGACCTGCGCCCGCTCGCCCAGCTCCAGGCAGTGCGCGTACGCCGTGCCCCAGTCCGGTACGTCGGTGGTGTAGAACGCGGGCTCGAACAGCTTGTACTCCAGCAGGATCCGCTGGTTCGGCCCGATCCGCGCGTAGGTCTCCCGCAACGCCTCGGCGAGCCGGTCCTGGCGGGCCCGGATGCTGTCCTGGCCGGGGTAGTTGGTGCCGTCCGCGAACCACAGCTTCAGGTCGCGCGAGCCGGTGGCGTCCATGATGTCGACGCACCGCAGCAGGTGGTCGACCGCCTTGCGGCGCACCGCCGGGTCGGGCGAGCACACGCTGCCCAGCACGTACGCGTCGTCCTGGAAGACGTTCGCGTTGATCGTGCCGATCGACACGCCCTGGTCCTGCGCGAACTTCCCCAGCTCGGCGTAGTCGCTCACCTCGTCCCACGGGATGTGCAGCGCCACCGACGGCGCCACGCCGGTGAACCGGTGCACGGTGGCCGCGTCGGCGACCTTCTCGTGCGGCGTGCGCGGCACACCGCGTTGCGCGAACACCTTGAACCGGGTGCCGGAGTTGCCGAACGCCCAGGACGGCAGCTCGATCCGCTGCCCCGCCAGGGCCCGCGCCACGGCACCCGCGCCGGGTGCTCCTGTCTTGGTGTCCACTTCGGACTCCTTACCTGCTCAGTCGAGGTGGAAGACCTCGGTCAGCGGCCTCATGGCCTCGTCTGGCTGCCTGCCGTCCAGCGCGGTGAAGAACTCGGCCATCTCGGCCTGCCACCGGTCGTTCACCTCGCGGTCGCGCATGCCCCGCTGGGCAGCGTCCCAGTCCGGGGTCTCCAGGTAGCCGACGAGCAGCCCGTCGTCGGCCAGGAAGAGGCTGTAGTTGCCCCAACCGGTCTCCCGCAGCGCCTCCCGCATCTCCGGCCACACCTCGCGGTGCCGCTCCCGGTACTCCTCCAGCCGCTCCGGGCGCACCCGGAGCAGGAAGCAGACACGTCGCACGCCGACCTCCGGAAAATGAAACGTTTCACACAGACGCTATGGTTGTGCCACAACGCTTGTCAATGGTCTGGACTACGTGCGCCCGTCACCGTGCGCGAGCCGTCGTCCGTCACGGTGTGCGCACGCCGTCGTAGAACGCCACCCGCACGGTGATCTCCCGCTCCTGGCCGGGCCCGAGCACCACCGGCGCGCTCCAGGCCGGCGCCGACCCGATGCCCTGGTACTGGCCCACCCGCACGAACCACGGGTCGGTCGGACCGGACACCACGGCCGTCCACGGCCGCACCGGGTCGGCGACCTGGACCGCCAGCCACGGCGCGGTCCGGCCGTTGACCTCCGCCTCGCCCGCGCCGTTGGGGCTGAAGACCCGCACGGACAGCGGGTCGAGGTCGGGCAGCCGCCAGAACCAGCCGCCGTAGCCCGCGCCCTCGCGGCCCTTGCTGCCGGGGCTGTGCAGCACCACGTCACGTTCGGCGGTGAGCACGCTGGTCCACTCCAGCTCCCAGCCGTCGGGCACCGGACGGCGGCGGATTGAGCGGCGTTCCCGCAGCAGGACCACGCCCGCCGAGTCGCACCACGCCAGCTCGCCCGGCCCGGTCTCCTCGACCCGACCCAGCTCGCCCGGCACGTACCCCTGGCCGGGCACGTAGTTCCGGCCGCCCCACAGGTTGACCCCGTTGACGTCGGGCAAGGCGAGGCCGATCCCCCGGTGCCACGGGTGGTCGTCCGGGTGCTCGCCGGTGACCACGACCCCGCCGAGCGTGCGCACGGGGTGCAGCGCGGGTCGCGGCACGACCAGCGGCAGCTCGACGCCGTCCCAGCCGTACCGGGCCACGCCCCCCAGCGGCGACCACGGCACCTCCAGCTCGGCGAACGTGCGCAGGTGCTCGGCGGCCTTGGCCACCACGTGGTCGACGCCGTCGACGTCCACCCGCTTGCCGTTGCGGCGCAGCCAGGCCGGGTCGATCGGTGCCGGGTCGGGCGCGGTGCGGACCGCCTCCAGCACCCGCATGAACGCCCCGGTTCCGGCCAGCGGCGCGTGCAGCGGCACGCCGGGGTCCGCCAGGTGGTCCAGCAGGTTGCGCAGCGGCGAGTCGCGCCGGTGGCGCTCCTCGATGCCGTCGACCACCAGCCGGTGCTCGGTGTAGTGCAGCACGGCCCGCTTGCGGCTGCCGTGCACCACGAGCACGGGTTCCCGGGCGACCTCGGCGCACAGGGTCACCGCGACCACTACGACCGTGCCGTTGCGGGTGCGCAGCCGCAGGCACGAGGTGTCGTCGGCCTCGATGTCGCGGGAGCGCAGCAGTTCCAGCTCGATGTCGTGCACGTCGTCCACGCCCGTGGCACCGTCCAGCGCCAACGCGGTCGCGATGCCGTGCGCGAACGGGTTGGTCAACGCGCCGTCCACCACCGGCACGCCGTCGAGCGTGCGTCGGCCCGCCCACGGCGCGCGGGTGTAATAGGTGTCGTCACGCGACCACGTGCCGCGGACGCCGATGCCGCGGATCTCGCCCAACGCCCCGGAGCGCATGACCTCGGCCAGCCGGTGCACGGCGTGCGAGCCGAGTGCCTGGAACCCGACCTGGACCACCCTGCCCTCGGCCCGGTCGACCAGGTCGTACCAGTCGGCCAGGGTGGGTGTGGGCGGTTTCTCCAGCAGGAGGTGCGCGCCCGCGTCCAGCACCCGGTGCGCCAGCGGCACGTGCGTGTGCATGGGGGTGGACACGATGCCGATGTCCGCGTCACGCAGCAACGCCGACAGGTCGGCGGACACCGGCCGGTCGCCGATGAGCCGTCGTGCCTCGGCGTCGAGCGGGTTCACCTCGCACACGCCGGTGAGCCGCACCGCCCCCTCGGCCTCCAGCGCGGCGATCTCCCGCAGGTACAGCCGCCCGTAACCGCCCGCGCCGGCGAGCACCACCCGCGGCGTCACCGGCGCTCCACCGCGACCGCGGCGAACACCAGCAGGCCCGGCACCACCACGGCGAACGCGGGCGCCTGCGCGACCACCAGCCCCGCCACCACCAACGCGACCACCAGGTACGCGTACCCGATCCAGTCCCGCGACGGCTCGGTCACCAGCACGGCCCACCGGTCACCCGGGTTCCACCGCGCCGCCGCCCGCAGCAGCACCAGCAGCACCACGGCCAGTGCCAGCCCGATCACCGGACCGAGCACGGACGCGCCCGGCAGACCACCCAGCAGCGCCAGCACGTCCAGCGCACCGACCACCAGCAGCACCAGCGGCACGACCACCGCGACCGGGTCGCGCACGGCCTGTCCCAGCAGCACCACGAACCGCCGCGCGGTCGGCGTGCGGCCGGCGTCCACCAGCTCGCGCAGCAGCACCGCACCCGCCGCCGCTGCGGGCAGCGCGGTCAGCACCGGCAGCGCCGCGACGGTCACCAGCACCCCGATCAGCAGCACCTCGGCCAGCAGCGCCAACGGGCGCGCCCAGGCGCTCATCCCTTGAGCCCGGAGGTCGCCACGCCGTCCACCAGGAACCGCTGGAACGCCAGGAAGAACAGCCCGATCGGCAGCAGCGCGAGCACCGACATGGCGAACATCGGCCCGAACGCCGACTGCGTCGCCTGGTCGATGAACAGCTGCAGCGCCAGCGGCAGGGTGAACTTCTCCGGGTCGTTGAGGTAGATCAGCTGGCTGAAGAAGTCGTTCCACGTCCAGATGAACGTGAAGATCGCGGTGGTGATCAGCGCGGGCCGCAGCAGCGGCAGGATGACGTGCCGGAACACGCCGACCGGGCCGCAGCCGTCCAGCGTCGCCGCCTCGTCCAGCTCGCGCGGCAGCGAGCGGATGAACTGCACCATCAGGAAGATGAAGAACGCGTCCGTGGCCAGGAACTTCGGCAGCACCAGCGGCCAGAACGTGTTCACCATGTCCATTTGTTGAAAGATCACGTACTGCGGGATCAGCACGACGTGCTGCGGCAGCATGATGGTGATCATCATGAACCCGAACATGGGCCCGCGGCCCCGGAAGTGCAATCGCCCGAACGCGTACGCGGCCAGCGAGCACGACAGCACGTTGCCGACCACCGCGCCCACCGAGATCACCACCGAGTTCCAGAAGTAGTGCAGCACGCCGAACTCGCCGACGCCGTCGAACACCTCGGCGTAGTTGTCGCCGGTGGGGTCGCGGGGCAGCAGGGCGAGCGTGGAGATCACCTCCGTCGCGGGCTTGAACGACGTGGAGACCAGCCAGACCACCGGGTACAGCAGCACCAGCAGCACGGCCACCACGAGCCCGTGCCAGACGAGGCGTTTCGAGAGCGTCACCTGTTCTCCCCCGCGTAGAACACCCAGCGCCGCGCGCTGCGGAACACCAGGGCGGTCAGGACCGCGACCACGACGAGCAGCACCCAGGCCATCGCCGAGGCGTAACCCATCCGGAAGTCGGTGAACCCGCGCTGGTAGAGGTACAGCGGGTAGAGCAGGGTCGAGTCGCTGGGACCGCCGCGACCGCTGCTCACCACGAACGCGCCGGTGAACGCCTGGAACGCGTGGATGGTCTCCAGCACCAGGTTGAACAGGATCACCGGGGACAGCATCGGCAGCGTGACGCTGAGGAACCGGCGCCCCGGCCCGGCGCCGTCGATGGCCGCCGCCTCGTACAGCTCGCGCGGCACCTGCTTCAGCCCCGCCAGGAAGATCACCATCGGCGCGCCGAACTGCCACACGGCCAACGCCACCAGGGTGAGCAGCGCGTACTGCGGCTGGTCGACCCAGCCGCCGAGGTCCAGGCCGACCGAGGACAGCACCCGGTCCACCGTGCCGTCGGTGGAGAACATCGCCCGCCACGCCAGCGCCACGCTCACGCTCGCGCCCAGCAGCGACGGCGCGTAGAACGCCGACCGGTACAGGCCGACGCCCTTGCGGGCCCGGTTGAGCAGCATCGCCACGGCGAGCGCCAGGCCGAGCTTGAGCGGCACCGAGACCAGCACGTACTCGGTCGTGGTCCAGGCCGCGTGCCAGAACCGCTCGTCGCCGGTGAACATGGTCACGTAGTTGTCGACGCCGATCCACGTGGGCGCCTCGAACAGGTCGTAGTCGGTGAACGACAGGTACAGCGACGCCACCATCGGGCCGATGGTCAGCAGCGCCGCGCCGATGATCCACGGCGACAGGAACAGGTAGGCCACGCCCTGGCCCCGCCGGCGACGGCCGCGCGCGGCGGGCGTCGGCGGCGGGTCGGCCGGGACCGGGGGCCTGGTCAGCACGGACTGGGTCATGCTCAGGACCCCAGGGACTGCTCGGCGTCCTGGACCACGCGCTCGGCCGCGTCCGCGACGCTGACCCGGTTGAAGATCACGTCGTCGTAGGTGCGCTGGAAGTCGCGCTTGATGGCCGAGGAGCCGGTCGGCCACGCGCCGAACGCGGGACCGATCTTGTCCTGCTGCGCCGCCTCGTAGTCGCACACGGCCTTGCTGCCGCCTTCGGCCGACGAGCACACCTGCGCGCGGATCTCCTCGTTCGGCGGCACGCCGCGCGACGCGCCGAGCAGTTTGCCCGCCTCGGGGTCGTTGACCAGGAAGTCGAGCAGCTTCACCGCCGCGGCCTTGTGCTTGGAGCGCTGCGACACCGCGAACGACACCGGCGGCATGGCGGCCATGCCGCTCTCCGCCACATCGCTGGGCAGCGGCGCGAGCTCCAGGTTCGGCCCGAACGCGCCGAAGTAGCCGGTGACCGCGGAGTCGTAGCCGATCTCGGAGGCCGCCTGCCTGGTCACGATGCCGGAGTTCTGCACCGAGCCGTCCATCTTGGTGGTCACCTCGGCGGGCGAGACGCCCTTGTCCGACCGCATCGCGCCGATCATCTCCCAGTACCCGGCCAGTTCCTCGGCGGTGAAGCCGAGCTTGCCGTCCGGGGTGTAGAGGGCCTTGCCGCGCTGGTGCAGCCACACCTCGAACCAGTCGACGGCCCAGCCGAAGTCGGTCGTGCCGGAGACCTGGCCCGCCGCGCCGACCTGGGTCATGGCCTCGGCGAACTGCGCCCAGGTCCACTTCTCCCCCGGCGCGGTGGGCACCCGCACCCCCGCGGCCTCGAAGTGCGTGGGGTCGAAGATCAGCATCTGGGTGGTGGCGCCGGCCGCGACGGCGTACTGCTTGCCGTCGACCTTGCCGCCCTCCAGCAGGTTCGCCGGGATCTTGTCGAGCCCGAGGTCCTTGCCGGTGTACTCGCCCAGGTCGGCCAGCACCTTGCGGCCCGCGTACTCGCCGACCGTGGCCCGGTCCAACTGCAGCAGGTCCGGTCCGGCGCCACCCGCGACCTGGGTGGACAGCTTCTGGAAGTACGCGTCGTAGCCGCTGTACTCCGTCTCCACCTTGATGTCGGGGTTGCGCTGCTGGAACGCGTCGACCGCCGCCCTGGTGACCTTGGCGCGGTCCTCGTTGCCCCACCAGACGAACCGCAGCGTCACCGGGCCGTCCGCCGACTCGTTACCGCAGCCGGACAGCGCCGCGGTCAGCGACAACAGCCCGACCAGCAGGCCTGCCGCGCCGCGGCGAGACACTCGTCCCATCACCCTCACCCCTCGGTTGAATCGGTTCAATCAACCTAGGTGAGCCCCATCACGGCGTCAAGACGCGCGTTCCGCCGCCGAAACTCCACCGTCATCCGCTCTTGCCTTTCTGGTTGAAACGGTTCATCGTGTGGCGTCGTCACGCACCTCGCGCAACGCCGCGCCCCTTGGAGGCAGCCGATGACCCGCGCCCGACCCCTGTCCGCCGTCCTGGCGGCCCTAGCGCTCGTCCTGAGCACGTCCCCGGCCTCGGCGTCGCCCGAAGGCCCCCGGCTCGAACGCCTCGACCGCGGCCTGGTCGCCGCGCGCACCGAGGGCGGGGTGTTCCTGAGCTGGCGGCTGCTGCGCCACGAGGCCACCGGCCACACCGCCACCGGCCTGGCCGGTCCGGCGTTCGCCGTCTACCGCGACGGCCGCCGCATCGCCACGGTCACCGACAGCACGAACTACCTCGACCCGGAAGGCGGCTCGCAGTACCGGGTCGCGCCGGTGGTCCGCGGCCGGGAGGGCGCGGCGAGCAAGCCCGTCTCGCCGTGGGCAGGCGGGTCCTACGACCTGCCGCTGCGCAAGCCCGCGGACGGCGTGACGCCCGCCGGTGAGGCGTACACGTACTCGGCCAACGACGTCAGCGTCGGCGACGTGGACGGCGACGGCAGCTACGAGTACGTGGTCAAGTGGGACCCGTCCAACTCGAAGGACGTCTCCCAGGTCGGCTACACCGGGCCGACCTACGTCGACACCTACCGGTTCGACGGCACCCTGCTGCACCGCGTCGACCTGGGCGTGAACATCCGCTCGGGCGCGCACTACACGCAGTTCCTGGTCTACGACTTCGACGGCGACGGCCGTTCGGAGATGATGATGAAGACCGCGCCGGGGTCGAAGGTCACGACGTACGACCGGCACGGCGACCCGGTCTCCGAGCGGTACGTGACGATGCCGCGCGAGGACGTGCGCGCGGGGTACTCGCACCGCGACGACTACCGGCTCAGCGCCGCCGGCTACTACGACCACGTGGTGGAGATGTTCCGGGGCTGGCACGCCCACCCCGAGGTGGTGGCGGGGCGGTGGCCCGCGACGCTGGAGCAGGCGTTCGGCGTCGAGCCGCGTTACGCCTACCCGTTGTCCGAGGTGGACGCCCGCGCGTTGGCCGACCACTTCATCGACGTGTACGCGCCCAGCCGCAGCGCGCGCAACAACCTCCGGGCGTTCGCCGGGTTCGTCGTGGACGGGCCGGAGTACCTGACCGTGTTCGACGGCAAGTCGGGCCGTGAGCTGGAGACCGTGCGGTACGAGCCGGGACGGCACGACGACGGGCTGATGTGGGGCGACTACGCGCTGGGCCGGATCGAGCCGGGCAACCGGGTGGACCGGTTCCTCGCCGGTGTCGCCTACCTGGACGGCAAGCGGCCTTCGGCGGTCTTCGCCCGCGGCTACTACACGCGCACGACGTTGGCCGCGTACCGGTGGAACGGCCGCAAGCTGGTCAAGGACTGGTTCGTGGACAGCGGCTGGGTGCCGATGAGCAACCCGTTCAACTTCCCGGTGCACGGCAAGGACGGCACTTCGCCGACGCACGGCGGGTTGGCCACGCAGGGCGCGCACTCGTTGAGCGCGGCGGACGTGGACGGCGACGGCAAGCAGGAGATCGTCTACGGGGCGTCCACCCTCGACCACGACGGGTCGGTGCTCTACCACTCGAAGGCCGTGATGCCGCCGGGCAGCGCCAACCCCGGCGCGGTGGAGCGGCTCGGGCACGGCGACGCGCTGCACGTGACCGACATCGACCCGGCCCGGCCGGGGCTGGAGATCTACATGGTGCACGAGGGCGCGACGTTCGCGCCCTACGGCTACGCGCTGCGTGACGCGGCCACCGGCGAGGTGGTCTACGGCGGCTACACCGGCCGGGACACCGGGCGCGGCATGGTCGGCGACGTGCTGCCCGCCGAGCCGGGGCTGGAGACGTGGGCGTCGCTGCCGGGCGGCTCGAACGCGGCCGGGCTGTGGTCGGCGGACGGGCGCCCGCTGTCGACGGCGATCCCCGGCACGAACGCGAGCATCCGCTGGGCGGCGGACCTGACCACGCAGATCGTGGACGGCGCGCAGGAGGTGACGCCGACGATCAAGGACTGGCGGCGCGGCACCCTGCTGACCGCGGAGGGCACCCGCACCAACAACGGCACGAAGGGCAACCCGGCGCTGGTCGCCGACGTGCTCGGCGACTGGCGTGAGGAGCTGGTGGTGCGCACGGCGGACAGCTCGGCGTTGCGGATCTACGTCAGCACCGAGGTGACCGGCCACAAGCTCTACACGCTGATGCACGACCCGCAGTACCGGGTCGACGTGGCCCGTCAGCAGACGGCCTACAACCAGCCCGCGTACACCGGCTTCTACCTGGCCTCGGACGTCGACTGGTCGAAAGTGCCCGACTAGCCGCACTAGAGTTCGCGGGTGATCACGATCGCCGTCGCCCAGCCGCGCTGCACCCCCTACGACGTGGCCGCCAACGTGGCGGCGCACGCGGAGGCGGTGCGCGCGGCGGGCGCGCGGGTCGTGGTGTTCCCGGAGCTGTCGTTGACGGGGTACCACTTCGACGCGCCGGTGGTGCCGTTCGATCTGGTGGAGCCCCTGATGGCGGCGTGCGCCGAGACCGGGTCGGTGGCGTTCGCGGGCGCGCCGGTCGCCGGGCCGCACATCGGCGTGCTGGAGGTCTCCGGCGCGGGTGTGCGGGTGGCGTACCGGAAGGTGTGGCTCGGCGGTGGGGAGCCGGCGCGCTTCCGCCCCGGTCCCGCGCCCGCGGTGGTCGAGGTGGACGGTGTGCGGCTCGGGTTGGCGGTCTGCAAGGACACCGGCGTGCCGCGGCACGCGGCGGACACGGTGGCGTTGGGCGTGGACGTGTACGTGGCGGGCATGTTGGAGCACGCGTGGCAGGCCGACGTGCTGGACGAGCGTGCCCGGCGGGTCGCGGTGGAGCACGATGTGTGGGTGGCGATGGCGAGCTTCGCCGGGTCGACGGGTGAGGGGTACGACTCGGCGGCGGGTCGTTCGGGCGTATGGGACCCGTCCGGTGGGAGGATCGTCTCCGCCGGCACCGGCGTGGACGCCGTGGTGCGGGCGGTGATCCCGGGCCGCGCCACGGACGGAGGGGTATGACCGACGGCGACCTACCCGGCTTCTGCCACGACGCGGATACGCCGGGCGGGCGGTCGCCGAGTCGGTCAAGACGCCGGCCTGGCGGTGCGCGGTGGTCGGCGCGCCGTTCTCGGCTGACGTGGCACGGCCGAAGGCGTTGTGCTGGACGCGGACGAGAAGTCGGAGGCCGAGGAGGCGATCAGCCGGGAGCACCAGCTGTGGCTGGCGTCGCGGCCGGTGGAGAGCTGACGTTCGACGCCCTCGTGGTCAGCGGGACAGCCAGGCCAGCAGCTTCCCCGCGTTCGCCACGTACGCGGCGGTGCTGATCACCAAAGGGCGTTCGGTGGGCGCGTACGGGGGTTCCGCCGGTGGGGTGCGCGGGTCGTAGGGCGAGGTGTCGTGCGGGTCGCCGACGTGCTTGCTCATGTAGGCCGTGCCGTCGTACGGGTCGGCGGGCGGGGCGCCCCGGTAGGGGTTGGTGACGGCGTCCGCGGGAGTGAGCCAGTGGTCCTTCGGGCCCAGGTCCGCCACCAGTGCCTCGACCTGGGCGTCGGTCACGGTCGGCAGCGGTTGCGGCGCGTCCCGGAACAGGTCGGTCAGGGCGAGGTCGCGCAGCGAGAAGTAGCGCGGCAGCGGGATCGGCCGGCCGCTCAGCGGTGACCTCGCTTTGAGGTCCGCGACCTGCGCCGGGGTGAGCGACATCAGTTCGTCGTAGGTGGCACGCAGGGCGTCGGTGTCGACGGCACGGCCGGCCGAGTAGTGGCTGAGCGTCGAACGGTGGTCGTAGTCGTAGTAGTAGGCGCCGTTGCGGACGTTCGAGCCGAACCGATGGACGAACCTCGCGCGGTTGGTGCCCAGTTCGACGAAAGTCGGGTGCGTGCGGCCGGTCAGCAGGGGGTTCTCGCCGAGCTGCTCGTCGGTGAGGCGGCAGGTGTCCAGCCAGGCGATGGCCGCCGGCACGCGGGCCAGGTAGGAGTGGTCGCCGGTCAGGCGGAAGTAGTGGAACAGCTGGGTGACGTTCGTCTGGGTGGTGTGGGTGGTCAACGCCCTCGGCTCGTAGGAGCGGGCGCCCGCGGGCGCGCCCGCCGGTCGTCCGCCCGCGGTCCGGGACAGGTGTTGCAGGCCCCAGCCCGCCTGCGGCCCGGGTTGCTGGAGGCGGTGCAGGCAGCGCATCGCGCGGTGGACGGGTTCCAGCAGGTCGCGGCGGCCGAGCGTGGCGGCGCACATCAGCAGGAACTTGATGTTCTCGCCGAGCACGTCGTCGTTGAAGGTGACGTGCCCGGTGTAGTCGCCGTCCTCCATGCCGTGGCCGACGTCGTCGGGCAGCCACGGCGGGCGTGCGTCGGGCCACGGGGTCCGGTCCACCGCGCCGGGGCGGTGCGGGAAGCGCTGGGGCCAGCCGCCGTCCGCCGCGCCGCCCCGGAACTGGGCCTTGAGCACGAACCGGAGGGCACGCTCGACCGCGGTGCGGAACCGGTGATCACGGCGTTCCAGGTACAGCCGGAGGAGCAGTTGGGCGGCGGCTGCCGTGCCGCCGTCGTCGAACGTGGCGTTGCCCTGGTGGTGCCGGAACTCCTCCAGCCGCCAGCCGTTCGCGCCGATCGTCGCGTACCAGCGGCGCAGCGACGCCGTGCCCGCGAAGTCGTGGACGTAGTCCCAGCCGCCGACCGGCAGCTGTGCCCGCACGAGCGCGAGCCCGGTCCGTTCGGCGGCGCGGAGGAACGTGCCGTCACCCGTGGCGTGGTAGGCGTCGAGCAGGCTGTGGCCGATCGACGGCGTGCCGGGCGGCTGCACCCAGCACATCGTGCGGGCGGCCTCCAACTCGCCCCACGTGCGGGAGAGGTCGGGCAGGTAGCTCCACACGTACCCGCCGCGGTAGGACAGCCGTTCGTCGAGGAACGCGGCGGCCCGGCGCAGCGCGCCGACCACGTCGGTGCGGGCCGGTGCGGCGACGGCGGGGCTCCCCACCGCCGCGGCGATCGCGGGAGCCGTCACGAGCAGACCGAACCGACGTCGACTGAAGGCCATCACCCACCAGTACCGACGCGGCGGCGGCCGGTCAACGGTGGATCACAGGTGTGAAACCGAGCGACCCTCATCCGTCCACTGTGGACTGAATGCGCGATCTTCTCCGTCACCCGACCGATGTCTCCGCATCAATGCGGCCTCATCGTGGTGTCCATCGCACCGACGCCCGCACAACGACGTGTGCGGCCTCACCGGAAGGTGCACCCCATGATCCACTCCGTACCCGCCGCACACGCGGACGAGGCAGGCGCCCGGGCCGAGACCATGGCCCGGTTCCTGCGCGACGTACCCGTCCCCTTCACCCGCGTGCTGTCCCTGTGGGTGGGCTACCGCCTGCGCCGCGACCCCCGGCAACCCGACACCCGGCACCACCTCACGCCCCGGCAGGCGCACCTGCTCGGCTTACCGCCGCACACGGAGGTGACCCGGCGCGAGGGCTACCTGGTGCCGCACCTCGGCGACCAGGGCCCGCGCCTCGCCGCGATCACCGCGCTGGTGCACCAGCGCGGCCTCGAACTGGACGAGCCCGGGCGCGAGGAGCTCTCCCGCGGCTACACCCCGCTCGGCATGCTGGTCACCGGCGCCCGCCGGGCCACCCACTACGCCACCACCACCCGCGCGCCGGACGATCCCGACTTCGCCGACCCGCTGCCCGACGACCCCGACGACGTGCCCGCCCTGTGGTGCCAGGCCACCCTGCTCAGCGCGGGCAGACCGGTCGCGCTGGTCCGCGAGACCGTCTACCGGGTGGCGTTCACCGGCCGCCGCCCACCCGACCTGACGCCCTACCTGACCCCGGCGCCGCCCCGACTGGTGTCCTGATGCGCGCCCGGACCGCCGCGCTCGCCGCGACGACGGTGGCGGCGGGGTCCAGCGGGTACGTCGT
The DNA here is from genome assembly GCF_003014735.1 of Saccharothrix carnea. Classification (GTDB taxonomy): domain Bacteria; phylum Actinomycetota; class Actinomycetes; order Mycobacteriales; family Pseudonocardiaceae; genus Actinosynnema; species Actinosynnema carneum. The sequence continues at coordinate 782,070 of NZ_PYAX01000002.1, forward strand.
CGCGGCGGTGCTGACCGAGGTCGCCGCCGACCACCGCGTCACCACCGCGGCGGCGGGGCAGACGATCACCGCGTTCGCCCTGGCCTACGCGGTCGGCTCGCCCGTGCTGGCGATGCTCACCGCGCGGTTCGAACGACGGGCCCTGCTGGTCGTCGCCCTGCTGGTCGCCGCGCTGGGCAACGTCGGCGCGGCGCTCGCACCGACGTTCGACCTGCTGCTGGTCGCCCGCGTGCTCACCGCGTTCGGCGCGGCGCTGGCCACCCCGGCGGCCACGGCGGTCGCCGCCCAGCTCAACCCGGGGCACAAGGCCAAGGCGATGGCGGTGGTCACGGCGGGCCTGACCGCGGCCACCCTGCTGGGCGTGCCCGCCGGGCGGTTCGTCGCCGACCGGCACGGCTACCGGGCGGCGTTCGTGCTGGTGGCGGTGCTGTGCGTGATCGCGGCGCTGGTGGTGCGGTCCGCCGTGCCGCCGGTGCGACCGGGACCGCCGGTCGGGGTCCGGCAACGGCTCGCGCCGCTGGCCGACCCGCCCGTGCAACGGCTGCTGGCCGTGTCGCTGCTGGCGTGCCTGGGCACGTTCAGCGTCTACGGCTACCTCGGCCCGATCACCGGCCACCCGCCCGACAGCGGTCACCTGCTCGCCTACGGCGTCGGCGGTGTGCTGGGCAACGCGATCGGCGGCGTGGCCGCGGACCGCCACGGGCCGCGCACACCGCTGCTGGTGGCGCTGGGCGGGTGCGCGGCGGTGCTCGTGGTGCTGCCGACGATGCTCACCGGTGCGACGGCGTTCGTCGTGATGGCCGCGTGGGGCGCGTTGTTCTGGGCGTTCAACCCGCCCCTGTTCGCGGCCCTGGTCGCGCTGGACCCGGACCGGGCGAACCTCCTGCTCGCCCTGAACGCGTCCGCGATCTACACGGGCATCGCGGCCGCCGGTGTGCTCGGCGGAGCGGTCGACGCCCCGGCCGTCCCCCTCGTGGGCGCCGCCGTCGCCGTCGCGGCCACCGCGATCGCCGCCACGAACCGCGAGAGGAGGCTGGTGACGCGCTGATCGACGCGATCCGGGTTAGGTTTCCCGCATGGCCGGAAAGGTGCCTTCGGTGGAGCTGGAGGTCGGGGACCGCGTGGTGCGGATCTCGAACCCGGATCGCGTCTACTTCCCCGCGCGCGGGGAGACCAAGCTCGACCTCGCCAACTACTACCTGTCGGTCGGCGACGGGATCGTGCGGGCGCTGCGGGAGCGTCCGTGCATGATGCACCGCTTCCCGTCCGGGGTGACCGGGGAGAAGGTGCACCAGAAGCGGCTGCCCGCCGGCGCGCCGCCGTGGGTGCGGACCGTGCGGGTGCACTTCCCCCGGTACAACCGGCACGCCGACGAGCTGTGCGTGACCGACGTGGCGGACGTGGTGTGGGCGGTGCAGATGTCGACGGTGGAGTTCCACCCGTGGAACTCGCGCAGCGCCGACACGGAGAAGCCCGACGAGTGGCGCATCGACCTCGACCCGATGCCCGACTGCCCGTTCGACCGGGTGCGGCGGGTCGCGCACGTGGCGCACGAGGTGCTGGACGAACTGGGCGCGGTGGGCTGGCCGAAGACCTCGGGCGGGTCGGGGCTGCACATCTACGTTCGGATCGAGCCGGAGTGGGGTTTCGCCGACGTGCGGCGGGCGGCGCTGGCGTTCGCCCGCGAGGTGGAGCGGCGCGCGCCCGACGACGTGACCACGGCGTGGTGGCGGCGGGATCGCGACCCGCGCAGCCTGTTCGTCGACTACAACCAGAACGCGCGCGACCACACGATCGCCAGTGCGTACTCGGTGCGGGGCGTGCCGGAGGCGACCGTGTCCACGCCGGTGCGGTGGGACGAGATCGACTCGCTGGACCCGCGTGACTTCACCATCGCCACGGTGCCCGCCCGGTTCGCGGAGCTGGGCGACCTGCACGCCGGGATCGACGACGCGGTGTTCTCGCTGGAGCCGTTGCTGGAGTGGGCCGACCGGGACGGGGTGGACGTGCCGGACGCCTGAGGGCCTAACGCAGCACGCGGGGACGGCGGCGGCCCAGCGCGAGGCCGTTCTCGACGTGGTGCAGCGCCTCCTTCTCGGTCCAGCCCTCGATGCCGTTGTGGTGCGCGGCGGCGGCCAGCAGCACCGCCATCGCGGTGGTCTCGTCCAGCCAGCCCGCGCCGACCAGCTCGCCGAGCCGGCACGCGGCGGTGAACACGATGTGCGCGCGTCCGCCCGGCCGGGCTTCGCGGACCCGTTCCGCCTCGCCTTCGACCACGGCGGCGCGGTAGGCGTCGACCCGGCGCGGCGAGGGCCGCTGGGTCGGGATGGGCGGGTGCTCCGGTGGTGGCGGGGTCAGCACGGCGACCAGCCACTCGGGCGCGGGCGCGACCGGCGCGTCCCGCACCACCCGGTACCGGTGGTGGCCGACCGCGGAACCGGCGGCGACCACGTACCCGCCGACGCCCCGGGTGTCGACGTGCGGCGCGATCCTGCCCACGGTGTTGCCCAGCGGCACGTCCGGCGCCTGGAAGTAGCGGTGCTCTCCCCCGCTGGGCGTCGCCACCGTGTAGGTGTCGCGCGGGTCCTCCTCGCCGTGCTGCCAGGCGCGGCGGGCGAACGCCTCGCGGCCGTGCGGCACGTCGAGGTCGACCACCAGCAACCCGGCCGGACCGCAGGAGATGCCGACGTTGTAGGCGCGGCGCGACCACCAGTGCCGGAGCCGGTCGCGGTCCAGGGTCGCCTCGTCGTCCCAGCCGCGCACGGCGGGCAGCTTGGTGTGCGGGCGCAGCGGCAGCACGGGCCAGCCTCGTGCGGCGGCGGCGAGTGCCGCCCGGTACCTGGTCATGCTTCTCCCCCCTGGTGTCGGGCAACGGGGGAAGCGCCGCCGGTCTCCAGTGTGCCGGGGTCAGGACTGCCGGTACAGGGCCACCAGGACGCCGTGCACGGCTTCGTCACCGCCCGCGTCCTCGGCCTCGTCCACCAGCTGCCGCAACGTCTCCCCCAGCTTCCGCGCGGCCGCTTCGGTGAGCCGGAGGTGGCGCGACACCAGCACCGGTTCACCGGGTGCCCGCCGCAGCTCCTCGGCGACCGCGCCGAACAACGCCCCGGTGTGCCCGGCCGCGGGGCCGGGCACCGAGAGGCGGCGGAACGTGCGCTCGTAGTACTGCTCCGTGCCGCCGCGCACCCGGCGCGTCCGCGTGACGCGGACCAGGCCGGCCTCGCGCAGCACCTTCAGGTGGTGGCCGACGTTGCCCTTCTGCGCGCCGAGGGCCACGGCCAGTTGGCTGGTCGTCGCGGGCTCGCGGCCGAGCGCGAACAGCAGGCGTTGGCGCAGCGGGTGCGCCAACGCCTTGTACTGCTCCGGCGACCCGACCTCCAGGATCTCGTCCACCCGCTAAGTGTCTATGTCTCTTGACGCTTTCGCAACGCCGCTGGTCTACTACGCGGCATGGACACCGCCGCGATCATCGACCGGACCCGTGAGCTGCTGGCCGAGCACTACGTCTTCCCCGACGTCGCCCGGGAGCTGGACGCGTTGCTCGCCGCACGGCTGGCCGCCGGCGCGTACGGGGTGACGACGCCGGAGGAGCTGGGCGCCCTGGTCACCGCGGACCTCCAGTCGGTGAACGGCGACCGGCACCTAAGGCTGAAGTTCCACTCCGACCAGGTGCCCGACGGCGACGATTCCGCGGTGATGCAGCAGGTGGCCCGCTCGTTCGAGCTGTCGCTGGGTGGTGTGCCGCACCTGCGCAGGTTGGCGGGCGGGGTGGTGCACTTGGAGCTGGCGCCGTCGCTGTTCCCGGTCGAGTGGGCGGCCGAGGGCATCACCGCCGCGTTCACGCTGGCCTCGCGCGGCGACGCGTTGATCATCGACCTGCGCGCCAACACCGGCGGCGACCCGGAGACCGTGGCGCTGGTGTGCAGCCACCTGCTCGACGAGCCGACCCACCTGAACACCATGTACGACCGGGCGGGCGAGGTGTCCCGGCAGTTCTGGAGCCAGAGCCACGTGCCGGGCAGGCGGTTCGGCGGCGCGAAACCGGTGTACGTGCTGACCAGCGGCACGACGTTCTCCGGCGCCGAGGAGCTGGCGTACGACCTGCAGCAGCTGGGCCGCGCCACGGTCGTCGGCGAGCGGACCGGCGGCGGTGCGCACCCCCGGCGCGGGTTCACCGTGCACCCGCACCTGGAGGCGACCATCCCGACCGCGCGGGCGGTGAACCCGGTGTCCGGCACGAACTGGGAGCTGGTCGGCGTGGCACCCGACATCACCGTCCCGGCCGCGGACGCCCTGGACCGCGCGCACCACGAGGCGTTGGCCGAACTCGACCGACGCGGTGGTGACTCGCCGGTGCTCGCGGAGGTGCGTGCCGCCCTGCGGGCTGGAAGGTCGGTTGTCGAGCCTGTTCGGTGAGGGTGCCGTACGACTGCGCGCTGTCCGGTGCCGCGACCGGCGGGCGTCATCCCTTCGGGGAGTGATCCGGCGGTCCGCGACCGATAACATCGGCGGCAGGGGGCGACATGGATCGCAATGAGGTTCGTCATGGCGGACGGTGACCTCGTCGGGAGATTCGCGCGCCGACTGCGGTTGTTCGACTCCAACGCCGATGGCATCGTGCGGCGGCGGGACGTGGTGGCGGTGGCCGAGCGGCTGGTCCGGGCGTTCCGCGTGGACGGCCAGTCGATCGGGGCCGAACGGATCCGGACCGCCTACGAGATGTTGTCGTTGTCGATGCTCGCCGATTTCGGCGACCTGGCCAGGGACGAGGTCGCGGTACCCGGGTTCACCGCGGCGCTGGCCGCCGATCCCGCCCGGATGGCGGGCCTGGGCCGCCGGATCGCCCGCACCGACGCGTTGGCCGTGCGCGAATGCCTCGCGCCGATCGGTGACGCGGTGAAAGCCGAGCACGTCGCCGAGGTGATCGTCGTGCTCGGCGCGCACCCCGGCCACCAGCCGGTGATCCAGCAGGCGCTGGAACGCGACGGCGCGCTGATCCGGCTCGCCACCGCGATCCGCCCGTTCGCCGACCACTTCACCGGTTCCGGCTACCCGGCCCTCTACGGCCGCCCCTGACGTCGCCGGCTCCTCCCCACCGGACGCGCCGGCACGCCGCGGCTCAGCCCGGGCTGAACGGTCTCCACCGCGCCGGCGCCGCGCTGTCGGACCCGGGTGGCAGGATTTCCCCGTGACCGTTCCCGCAGTGCTGCGCACGCTGGCCCGGCTCAGCGCGTCCGAGCAGCCGCAGCGGGTGCAGCTCGACCTGACGAGAACGGCCGGGCTGGTGTGGTTGGGCGCGGACGAGTCCGCGTGGCAGGCCCTCACCCGCGACCAGGACCCGCCCGCCGAGCCGCCGACGCCGTGGACCGCGCGGCCGGACCAGCGGGCGACGGTCGACCGGCTGGCGTCGTTCGACGCGTTGCACCAGGAAGACCGGCTGCTGCGGCTCGGCTGGGCGTTCCTGTGCGGACCTGCCACGATCGGCGGCCAGCGCAGGCGGGTGTGCCTGCCGCTGGTGTCACGGCCGGTCCGGCTGCAGCCGGCGGGTCGGCGCGGGTACGTGTTCCAGGTCGCCGGTGACGTGGGCGTGTTCCCCCTGCTGGCCGACTGGTCCGAGGCGGCGGAGCTGGAGACGCGGCTGACCAGGGACCCCGAGTGGATCACGGCGGCGTTGGCGGCGAGCGGGTTCGCCGACGTGCCGGTGCTCGGGCCCGACCGCGACCCTCGCCGGTTGATCGGCGGTGACGAGCTGGTCGTCGTGGCGGGCTGCGGGCTGCACGCCGGTGAGCCGGTGGTCAGCACCGAACGCGGCGCCGCCCTGTACGCGTGGGCCCGCCGCGCCGGTGTGGAGGACACCGCGCTGGCCGGGCTGTACTCGTCGGCCGAGCACGACCCGGTGCCGGACCAGGACGGCGTGGCGCACGGGGCGCTGCCGCTGAGCCCGAGCCAGCGGGCGGCGGTACTGGCGGCCCGCACCGCGCCGGTGACCGTGATCGGCGGACCGCCGGGCAGCGGCAAGACGCACACGTTGGCCGCGATCGCGCTGGACGCGGTGGCGGCGGGCCGTTCGGTGCTGCTGGCCAGCCGGACCCGCAACGCCGCCGACGTGCTCGGTGAGGCGTTGCGGCGGGCGGGCGGACCGATCCCCGTGCTGTTCGGCGACTCCGAGCTGCGGCAGGAGATGGCGCGGGAACTGGGCACCGGGCTCGCCGCCACCACCGCGAAGGGCGAGCTGGAGCGCCTCGACCGCACCCGGACGAACGCGGTCGCGGCGGTGGCGCGGGTCGAACGCGCCGTCGCCGCGGCGTTGCGGGACGAGGAGCTGGTCGAAGCGGCGGTGCGGTTCGAGGCGCTGATGCCTGCCCACCGTTCGGTCGCGCCGCGCGCGTTCGGCGCGGACGTGGACTTCGAGCGGCTGCACGGGCTGCTGCTCCCGCGTCACGGGCTGCTCGGCGGTCTGCGGACGCGGTGGGCGTTGCGGTCGGCGCGGCGGTTGGCGGGTGCGGCGGACGACGTGGACGTGGCGGACCTGGAGGCGGCGGTGCGGGCCGCCGAGCAGTCGGCCGCGCAGGTCCGGGTCGCCGCGAACGGCGGCACGTCGCTGGACGCGTTGCGCGGGTTGCTGGCCGAGGAGGACGCGCGCGGCCACACCGCGACCGCCGCGTGGCTGGCCACCCTGGCGGTGAGCCGTCGTGGCGCCGGGCCGCGACGGGCGGTGGCGGCGCTGGCGACGGCGCTGCGGTCGGGCCGGGCGGCGCGGCGGCGGGCGTTGGCTGACGTCTCGGCCGAGCACTTGGCGCAGGCCCTGCCGCTGTGGGTGGGCACGCTGGCCGACGTGGAGGACATCCTGCCCGCCGTGCCGGGCATCTTCGACCTGGTCGTGATCGACGAGGCGAGCCACGTGGACCAGCCGTTGGCGGCGCCCGCGCTGCTGCGCGGGAGGCGGGCGGTGATCGGCGGCGACCCGCGCCAACTGCGGCACGTGTCGTTCGTCGGCGATCAGGCCGTGCGCGAGGCGTTGACCGCGGAGGGCACGGTGTCGTCGGCCGACCGGCTGGACGTGCCGAAGGTCAGCCTGTTCGACGCGGGCGCGGCGGCGTCCGGTGTGCACTGGCTGACCGAGCACCACCGCTGTGCGCCGCACCTGATCGGGTTCGCCGCGACCCGGTTCTACGAGGGCCGGATCGCGCTGCTCACCACGCACCCCTCGATCGCGGACGTGGACTGCATCGACGTCGAGCACGTCGAGGGCGTGCGTGACGACAAGGGCGTCAACGCGGTCGAGGTGGACGCGGTGCTCGCGCACCTGCGCCGCCGCATCGCCGCCGGTGTCCGGTCGATCGGCGTGGTGACACCGTTCCGGGCGCAGGCCGACGCGTTGGAGAAGGCCCTGCTCGACCGGCTGAGCCTGGAGGAGATCACCACGGGTGGGGTGCGCGTCGGCACCGTGCACGGCGTGCAGGGCTCGGAGTTCGACGAGGTCGTGATCAGCGTGGCGCTGACCGACGCCGACCGGCCCGCCGCCTGGCGGTTCGCCAACGACCCCAACCTGCTGGCCGTGCTGACGACGCGCGCGCGGCGGCTGGTGCACGTGATCACGTCCGCCACGGAACCGGTCGGGCTGATCGGCGAGTACCTGCGGCACGCGGCGGTGCCGCCGACCGAGACCGAGGGCGCCGCGCCGTCCGACGAGTGGACCGCGAGGCTCGCGGCGGAGCTGACCGCGCTCGGCCTGGCGCCGCGCACCGGCTACCCGGTCGGCCAGTGGCGGGTCGACCTGGTGGTGGGTGGACGCGAGTCGGCCGTCGCCCTGGACACCCGGCCGCACCCGGACGGCACCGCGGCGCACCTGGCCCGGTGGCGTGCCCTGCGCGGAGCGGGCTGGCGGGTGCGCGACGCGTTCCCGAGCCGCTTCGCCCACGACCCGGCACGGGCCGCGCTGGAGCTGGCGGGCGAACTCGCGCCGGTCGCGGCTACGCCCGCTCGCGCAGCCAGTCCAGCGCCGACGGAGCGGACGTGACGATCGAGATGTGCCCGTCGTCCGGCGACAGCCGCAGCTCCGCGGTGGGGCACCGGCGCGCCAGCCACTCGGCGTGCGAGCTGGGCACCACCCGGTCACGCCCGCCGTGCAGCAGGAGGACCGGCGCGGTCACGTCGGCGGGGTCGAAGCCCCACGGGGTGACGTAGGCGAGGTCGTCGTCGATCAACGCGGCCGGTCCCGCCTGCACCGCCGGGCCGACGACCTCGTCGAACCACGACCAGTCACCGTGCAGCGCGGCGAGGTCCGCCTCGGTGAACTCCGGGTCGTACACCACGCCCGACGCCTCGAACCGCTCCTTCACCGCCCGCCCGGCCTCGGCCGCGCGCAACGACGCCACCCCGGACGCCGCCATGCCCGCGAACCAGTCGAGCCCGTCCGCGTCGCGCGGCGCGAGCCCGGCCACGCTGACCACCCCGAGCACCCGTTGCGGCGTCAACGCGCCACAAGCCAGGGCGTGCGGCCCGCCGCCGGAGTGCCCGAACACCGCGAACCGGTCGATGCCCAACTCGTCGGCGACGGCGGCGGCGCAGGCGGCGGCGGACGCGACGGTCCGGTCGGGCAGCGGCGTGGACCCGCCGTAGCCGGGGCGGTCGTAGGACACCCAGCGCAGGCCGAGCCGCCGGGCGGCGTCGAAGAGCGGCGCGGGCGGTGCGCCGATGTTCGGCGTGCCGTGGTGCCAGAGGACGGCCAGGTCTCCCGTGCCGGTGTCGTACGCGTGCAGCGTACGACCGTCGTCCAGCCGGAGGTCGATCTCCTTCACCACGGACCGAGCCTAACAGCGGTGAAGATCGCGCCTCGTGTTCGCGACCGGTTGGGCCACTCGTCGGGCCGGCCTACCGACCGCGCTCACGACGCGCGGCCGGTTCGCTACCGAACGTCGAGCCGGGTCGTGGGAAATGTGACGGGTTCGTGGTTTGGCGCGTCTCCCGAACGGTTACCTCGTGCGTGCGCCTTGAGCCAACAGGGTGCCGAAGGAGCGTGCCGTGAACATGGTGGACCTGCCTGACGACGGGCTCGACCTGGCGCTGGGCGATGTCCGAACACCCGACGGCGTCGCCGGGTGGGTGCGGCAGGTCGCCTACGAGATGGACGAACGACGCGTGGCCGACCTGGCGCTGATCGCGGCCGAGCTGGTGGGCAACGCGCGTCGGCACGCCGAAGGGCCGTGGCGGGTGCGGTTGCTGAGGGTGGACGAGCGGCACGTCGTGCGGGTCGAGGTGGAGGACCGCAGCCCGAGCCTGCTGCCCGTGCTGGGCAGACCGGACGACCCGGCCGCGGGCAACGGGCTGCTGCTGGTCAACCGGCTGTCCGTGCGCTGGGGGTTCGACCACTACGAGGACCGCAAGGCGGTGTGGGCGGAGGTGCCGGTCCGGTGACGTGGCGGTGGTGCACGTCCCTCGGCGCCCAGGAGACCGCCGAGCGGTAGTCCCGCGCGTTCACCATCACCCGGTCCACCACCAGGACTTGTCCATTCCGCCGGGAACTCGCCAGTCCGGCGGCCGGCGCGGTCATGGTCTCCGGTACCGGTGAGCGGACGGCGGTGGAACGCGGGCTGGATCATCCACCGTTGTCCGCGGTGGAAATCGCCATCGGTGCTGATCGGTGGTGAGCACTTGGTGCGCCGTCATCACGCATTCGAGTCAAGTTGTCACACCTGCTGGTGCGGGCGACACCCGAGGGGTTGGATGTCCTGATCCGAGCGGCCCTCACCGATTCCCGAAAGCCCCGGAGCGCGCCATGAGCGACCTGGACTGGGTACCCGACGCCATCGACACCACCGTGCCGAGCGTGGCCAGGACCTGCGACTACCTGCTCGGTGGCGCGGGCGACGTCGCGGACCGGGCCGAGGAGGACACCCGGGTCTGGGCGGGCGTGGGGCGCGAGCACGATCACCTGACCGGTCGTGAGCACGGGAGCCGATGATGACCGCTCCACTGCCTCGGGACGCGGACGGGCTGCGAGCCCGCGCGAAGCTGGCCCGGAAGTGGGCCTACCTGCTCAGCTCCCGCACGTTCGTCCCGCTCACCAACGCCGAGCTGGAGCGGCAGCTGCTCGGGCTGGTCGAACGGCTGTGCGCGGGCGTGGCGACCGAGTCGCTCGGCCGGCGCGCGGGACGCGAGGTCGGTGACGCACTGGTCGACCTCAACTGCACCACGGCCGACGCGCTCCAGGTCTCGGTGGAGGTCGTGAGCAAGGGCCTGCTCGGCATGCCCGCCCTGGCACCGCCGGACAAGGTGCGGGAACGCGTGGTCGACGTGATCGCCTCGCTGGCCGCCCGCTACGTCGACCGGATCCGCGCGTCGGTCCTGGCCCAGCAGGAGCAGCTCGGCCGCTCGCTGTACAAGGCGATGCGCGAGGCCCAGGTCGAGCTCCAGTACAGCGAGAGCCGGTTCGAGCTGCTGGAGCACCACCTGTCCACCGGCATCGCGACCGCCGACCCGGACGGCAGGCTGGTCCGGGCCAACGGCGCGCTGGCCAGGATCGTGGACCGCACGCCCGCCGAGCTGGCCGGGATGTCGCTGTTCGACCTGGTGCACCCGGACGAGCGGGCCGCGTTGCGGGCCGACTTCGCCGAGTCGGCGGACGGCGGCACGGCGTCGACCACCCAGCCGCGCCAACTGCTGCGCGGTGACGGTGAGCCGGCCTGGGTGGTGCTCACGCTGTCGCCGCGGCGCCGGCTCGAAGGAGCCGCCCGGGTGATCGTGCTCGCCGAGGACGCGACCGACGTGAACCTGCTGCAGGGCCAGCTCAACCACCAGGCGCTGCACGACGTGCTGACCAGGCTGCCCAACCGCCAGTACTTCACCAGCAGGCTGGAACAGGCGCTGCGCACGGCCGACCCGGGCACCGGCGTGAGCGTGTTCCACCTGGACCTCGACGGCTTCTCCCGGATCACCGGCGGACTCGGCCGCGAGGTCGGCGACCACGTGCTCAAGATCGTCGCCGGACGGCTGGCGGCGGTGGTGGCCGAGGAGAACGCGATGGTGGCCCGGTTCGGGCACGACGAGTTCGCGATCCTGGTGGAGAACACGCGCACCACTCCCGACGTGGTGACGATGGTCCGGCGGATCAACGACCTGCTGTCCGCGCCGTTCCACGCCGGCGGCGAGCGGGTGGCGGTGTCGGCGACGATCGGCGTGGTGCACCGGCCGCCGCGCGACTCGGCGCCCGCGGAGCTGCTCGACTCGGCGGACCTGGCGTTGCGGCGTGCCAAGGGCCACGGGCGCAGGCAGTGGGAGCTGGCCGACCGCGCGCAGGACGGCCGGGACCGGCGCACGTTCAGCCTGGCCGCCACGATGCCCGGCGCGTGGGAGAACGGCGAGCTGCGGGTGCTGTACCGGCCGGTGGTGCGGCTGGCGGACGGCACGGTGGAGTCCGCCGAGGCGGTGCTGCGGTGGGATCACCCGACGTTGGGCGCGCTGCCGCACGAGCAGTGCCTGGCGCTGGCCGAGGACACCGGGCTGATCGTGCCGCTGGGCACGTGGGCGCTGCGGGTGGCGTGCGAGCAGGCCGGGTCGTGGCGGCGGGAGTCGGACCGCGCCCTGCCGGTGCGGTGGGCGTTGACGGCCGGCCAGGCCGCCGACCCGGACCTGCACGGCGTGGTGCGCGAGGCGTTGTCCGACAGCGGGGTGCCCGCGTCGTCGCTGCGGTTGGGCACGCCGGTGCGGGCGTTGTGCGGCGAGCGCGGCGAGGCCGCCGACAACCTCGGCTACCTGGCCGAGGACGGGGTCGGGATCGAGGTGGAAAACTTCACCGCCGCGCCGGACGACCTGGTGCGCCTGCTCGACGGCGTGCCGGTGCGGGCGGTGCGGGTGGTCCAGTCGCCCGCGGCGCGGCCGGGTTCGGCGGTGGCGCGGGCGTTGGCCGGTGTGCTGGAGGTGGTGCGTGACGCCGGCGTCGGCTTGACCGCCGCCGGCGTCACGACCCCGGAACAAGCCCGGTGGTGGCGGGAAGTGGGTGCGGACACCGCGTCCGGTCCCCTCTACGCTCCCGCCGGTCCACCGGACGTGATCACCCGATAGCGCAAGTCAACGCAGGCGCTGTCGGGGAGCCGCTGGCGAGGTAGCCGAAGGTGGTGCTCTCCCCCGGCTTGACGGCCGCGTTCCACGCGACGTTCTTCGCCGTCGCGGTGGTGCCGTCGGTGGTGATGGTCGCGCCCCAGGCGTGCCGGACGTGCCCGTTGGTGAACGGCCACGTCACCTGCCAGCCCGCGGACGGCGAGTTCTCCTGGTGCCGCAGGGTGATCTCGACGTGGTACCCGGTGCCCCACTGCGCCACCACGCGCAGGGTCGCGGTGCAGTCGCCCGGGGTCTTCTTGAAGTCGGGCAGTTCGTCGAGCGTGACGACGTCGGCGTGGTCGTAGACGCGGTGGACGAAGTCGCGCGGGTTGACCACGCCGTCCTGGATGAACGAGCCGGACCAGGTGACGAACCAGGACCAGCGGGCCTCGTAGGCGCGGACCAGGTCGGGGTCCGGGATGGAGCCGACCTCGCCGAGCGCGACCAGCTTCCGGTCGCCGCCCAGCTCGACCAGGCGCTCGTAGGGGCCGATCACCGGGCCGTGGTCGCCCTGGGGCGGGTAGGAGTCCATGCTGACGACGTCGACCACGTCGTCGCCGGGGTACCAGTCGGGTGAGATCGAGTTCCACACCCAGATCAGGTTGTGCAGCTCGTGGTGGTCGACCAGGCGGTCGTGCAGGAGGCGGTAGAGCTGCTTGGCGGGCTCCGCGCCCTTGGCGCCCCACCAGAACCAGCCGCCCTCGGCCTCGTGCAGCGGTCGCCAGAGCACCGGGACCTTGGCGTCGGCGAGCCGCTTGAGCTGGACCGCGATGGCGTCCATGTCGCGGATCAGCAGCTTGTAGTCGGTCGAGGTCGGGTCGGCCAGCGCGGCGGCCAGGTCGAAGGTGGTGGCGTCGGTGTAGAAGCCGCGCCACCACTCCTTGCCCGGCTGGTCGATCAGGCCGGACGGCGCGTTCCAGTGCCAGGCCAGGGTGACGATGCCGCCGCGGGTGTCGTAGGCCAGGGCGTGGTCGACGTCCCGGCCGACGGTGCCGCGTTCGACCCGGCTGGGCGAGTAGTCCATGAGGTCGTAGCCGCCGATGGCGGGTGCCTTGCCGATGTTCCGCTCGACCCAGTCGATGCTCGCCTGGTCCTGCTGGCCGGAGAGGATCGTGTGGCCGTAGTTCTCGGCCAGGTAGCGCATGAGGCCCTTGGCCTCGGCGGTGGCGGCCGGGTCGGTGAGCGCGCCGGTGACCTGGTGCGGGCCGCGCGGCGCGCTGGGTGTCACCTTGATGGCGTCGATCAGGTACCAGCCCCAGTTGTTGGTGATGGTGACCGTGTTGTCGCCTGGGCGGAGGAGGACCTTGCCCGCGGGGATGGTGGTGAAGGTCGGGTGCTCGGGGAACGAGACGTCGCCCAGTCCGCTGCCGTTGAGCGCGAGTGACGCGGTCTTCGCGCCGTACGGGGTGGCGTAGAAGATGGCGAGGTCGTGCAGGCCGCCGGGGCTGTTCGGGATGGTGATCGTGACGCTGTCGGCGGCCTGGTCGAACCCGCCGACGTAGCCGCGGCCGGAGAAGCCGGCGACGCTGGACTCGACCACGGTGCCGTCGAGCACGCCGTCCTCGGCTTCGTGCACGCCGGGCGCGGGAGGCGCGCTGGGTGCCACCTTGATCGCGTCGATCAGGTACCAGCCCCAGGCGGTGGTGAAGGTGAGCGTGTTGTCGCCCTCGGCCAGGACGAGCTTCGCGCCGGTGGCCTCGGTGAAGGTGGCGCTCTCGGCCAGGGCGACCTCGCCGATGGGGGTGCCGTTGAGGGCGACGGCGGTCTGCTTGGGGCCGTACGGGGTGGCGTAGCGGACGGTGAGGTCGTGCAGGCCGCCGGGGCTGTCCGGGATGGTGATCGTGACGCTGTCGGCGGCCTCGTCGAAGCCGGTGACGTAGCCGGTGCCGGAGAAGCCCTCGACGGTCGCCTCGACCGCGGTGCCGGACAGCACGCCGCCCTCGGCCTCGATCCACTCCGCCGAGGACGAGGCGGTCGGCGGGGCGGAGGCGGCGGCCGGTGGCGCGAGCGCCAGGGCTATCAGCGAGACGAGCAGCAACAACCTCACGTCGTTTTGTCCCTTCACCGTCGTTGGCCCGGGCACCAGCCTCGTCCCAGTGCGTTCTGGGAGCGCTCCCAGAAGCATAGGCCGCGCGACACGTACAACAAAGGAGTTGTTCGTCGATGCATCCACGAGTTCCCCGACTGGCCGCCCTGGGGCCGGCCGTCGCCGGGTTGGTGGCCGGGCCGGCGGTCGCCGTCAGCCCGCCTCGTTCGGGTTCAGCGCGTCCGGTGGGACGAACAGCGGGTTCACCGCGGAGGCGACCATCACCGACACCGGCTCCGGGCAGGTGTCGAACTGGCGCGCCACCTGGAACGCGCCGGCGGGTTCACGCTGAACGGCGTGGCGTGCGGGTAGTGCCGTCCGCGGTGAGTCCGCACAGCTCGTCGGCGACGGCCCACAGCTCCTCCTCGCGCCGCTCGTCATAGGACTCGGACGACGAAGGGATCACCTCGCCCCGGCTGATGTAGGAACCGCTCTCGCCGGGGCGGGGTCCCGTCATCGTCTCCGCCAGCAGTCGGCCCGCCCGGTCCGCCGTGGTCGCGATCGGCAGGGTGACCAGGGCCTTGCCGATCGTGCGGAACGCGGCCCGCCCGAACCGGCCCGCGTCGCGCGACAGCTCCGTGTCCGGCACCAGGCCGGGGTTGTAGGAGTAGACGTCCACGCCCTCGGGCAGCCGGCGGCGGAGCGCGTGGACGAGGTAGACCACGCCGAGCTTGCTGGTCGCGTACGCCCGCCTGCCCTCCCGGCCGCCGCCCTCGCGTGGCCTGGCCAGCTCGCGCGGGTCGGTCCAGCGGGGCGGCGGGATCAGGCCCATGCTGTTGTGCGCGCTGTCGTGCACGTCGCTGCCGACGATGATGACGCGCGCCGGGTTGGTGAAGCGCGGGCGGAGCAGGTTCAGCAGCAGGTGGTAGGCGAGGACGTTCACGCCGAAGGTCATCTCGACGCCATCGGCGGTGTGCTTGTCCGTGGTGGCCATCTGCAGGCCCGCGTTGCCCAGGAACCCGTCGAGCGGCCGGTCGACCTCGGCCGCGGCACGGCGGATGTCGGCGAACGACGCCAGGTCGCAGAGCACTTCCGAGACGTTGTCGTTGCCGGTGCTCGCGGCCAGTTCGGCGGCCAGGCCGGGCCTGCGGTTGAACACGAGCAGGTGCTGGTCCGGGTGGTGGCGCAGGAGGTGCTCGGCGGCCTCGCGGCCGAGGCCCCGGCTGGCGCCGGTCATCGAAGTCGTGCCCATGGTGGCTCCTGGTCCGTTGTGCCGGTCGTTCGGTACGTGGTGCTAACTGGTACTCAGTACCGTACCGGACTTCGTACCGGGCCGCTATGCTGAGGCCATGCCGACGTCGGAACCGCTGCCGCTGCGCGAGCGCAAGCAGCAGCGTGCGCGGGAACAGATCGTGACGGCGGCGTTCGAGCTGTTCGCCGAGCGCGGGTTCGCCGCGGTAACGGTCACCGACATCGCCGAGCGGGCCGAGGTGGGCCGGACGACGTTCTTCCGCTACTTCGGCGACAAGCAGGAGGTCGTGTTCTCCGACGAGCAGGCGATCGTCGAGAAGGCGACCACGCGGTTCCGGGCGTCGCCGCCGGTCACGGACCTGGCGGGTGCGGTGGCGCAGCTGCGCGCGATCGCGGTGGAGCTGTGCCGCGAGCTCACGGTGGACGGCGAGCACTACCGCCGGCACGAGCAGTTGCTGCGCGAGAACCCCGAGCTGCGGGACCGTTCGGGGCGGAAGTTCGCCGGGCTCTGCGACGTCTTCCGCACCACCCTGCTCGACCGGGGAGCGTCCCCCGAGGTGGCCGTGCTCGCGCCCCAGTTGGCGCTGGCGTGTTACGCGGCCGGCAACGCGCTGGCGAACGGCGAGCCGGCCTTGCTGCCCGGCGCGGTGGACTCCGCGTTCGCCCGGCTGGACGACCTGGCCCACCGCGACCACGCCTGATCCCACTCCCGCTGGACGGCCGCTCGAGCCGCCCTGGATCATTCCTCGATCGCGTTTCCAGCGAGTTCGAAGCGCCCGGCAATTGATTGACGCAAATCCGCGCGGCCCAGTAGCGTCACTATTCCGAGGGGCACGGCCCATCACCATCGAGCCCCGATGTGCGATTCGAGCACGAAACTTCAGAAACGAGTCAATCCGTATGCGCAGACTAGCTTCTCTCGCGGCGGGCATTTTCGCCGTCGCGGCCATGCTGACGTTGACCCCGGCGGCCATGGCCGCCGATACGGCGACCCCTCATCAGGTGGCCGCCCCGCAAAGCCCCGCACCGGGCATCCTGGCGGAGGCTCCCTGTGGCGTGAGCAAACAGGCCACCCCGCCTCCCTTCGCCACCATTCGGTACTACTACCGGAACTGCTTCACCTACAACCAGAAGCTCACGGTGATCTTCCAGAACCGCGGTGAACTGTGGTGCCTCGGGCCGGGAACCCACTTCATCGGCGCCAACCCGATCGTCCAGAACATCTACACCCCCTACCCGGAGGGT
This sequence comes from Saccharothrix carnea, assembly GCF_003014735.1. Classification (GTDB taxonomy): domain Bacteria; phylum Actinomycetota; class Actinomycetes; order Mycobacteriales; family Pseudonocardiaceae; genus Actinosynnema; species Actinosynnema carneum. Next base: position 798,691 of record NZ_PYAX01000002.1, read on the forward strand.
GAGAACAACCGCTGCTGACCCGGACCGCTCCGGATCCGCCGCGACCAGGCGGAATCGGGTAGTCGACCCCACGCGGAACAGCCGCACCCGGCACTGGTCCGGGTGCGGCTGTTCCGCGTGCGGGAGGTGTCGTGGCCGGCGACACACGGTCCGCCCCTTGCGCGCGACGCGAGCCCGTCACCGGCGATCACGCAAATCATGGCCACTGCCTGGGCATACCCGGAACGGGAAGGGGTCGCCCGGTGTGGGAGACTCCGCCCCATGGCTCCTCTTCGCTTCGCCCTGCCCAACAAGGGCTCGTTGAGTGCTCCCGCGGCCCAAATGCTGGCCGAAGCGGGCTACCGGGTGAACAGGTCCGGCCGTGAGCTGATCGTGGCGGACCCGGCAAATGATGTGCAGTTCTTTTTCCTGCGTCCCCGCGACATCGCGGTGTACGTGGGCGAGGGGTCGTTGGACGTCGGCATCACCGGTCGTGATCTGCTGCTCGATTCCACCGTGTCGGCGAAGGAAATCCTGCCGCTCGGCTTCGGCCGGGCGTCGTTCTACTTCGCGTCCAAGCCGGGCGGCATCCACGACGCCGCGGGCCTGGAGGGCAGGCGGATCGCGACCAGCTACCCGAACCTGGTCGAGCACCACCTGTCCGACCTGGGCATCAAGGCGCACCTCGTGCGGCTCGACGGCGCGGTGGAGACCGCCGTGGAGCTGGGTGTGGCCGACGCGATCGCCGACGTGGTGGAAACCGGCATCACGCTGAAGACCTCGGGCCTGGAGACGTTCGGCTCGCCGATCCTCAAGTCCGAGGCCGTGCTGATCCAGGGCGACACCGTCGCCGACGCGCCGGACGCGGTGCGCGCGGTCGAGATCCTGCACCGCAGGTTGCAGGGCGTGCTGATCGCCCGCCGCTACGTGATCCTCGACTTCGACTGCCCGGTCGAGGCGCAGGAGGAGGCCTTCAAGCTCGTGCCCGGCATCGAGTCGCCGACCGTCTCGCCGCTGGCCCGTGAGGGCTGGGTGGCGGTCCGCTCGCTCGTGCCGCGCGACGACGCGCCGTTCATCATGGACGAGCTGTGGCGCGTCGGCGCCCGCGCCATCCTGGTCAGCTCCCTGGACACCTGCCGCATCTAGTACCGCGATCCCGGACTCCCCGTTCGCCCCAGGCCGGCACCTGCGGCGGCGGGGAGTCCGGCATTTCGGCCTTGTACCGCCGTCAGGACAAACCAGCTCCCGACGCGATCCGTCACATTCACGACACGCAGGTGGTACTAGCACCCCTTACGTGGAATATCTCACTGTGCGTGTCCACCTTTGGCCCGAACGAGCGAGCCGCTACGCCCGAAATCGTGCTTCCTTGCCCGCCCTGTAGCGCCCTGATACTGTCGAACAATAATCAGACGTAGTTAGTGGGAAATAAACACGTCGAGCGGATGCTCTTTCCGGCCACTCGGGTATCACAGGGGGACGGCAAGTCATGAACACCCACCCGACAGCGCTCGAGCGGCACCGCGAGTTACCGGACGAAATAGCGGGTCACCCCGGGTCGGTCGCAGCCACTCCCCCGGTGCCGCCACTGATCACGTTCTCGACCCTCGGCACGCTCCAGATCCGGACCGGCCACCGCGATTGCGCGCCCAAGGCGCCCAAGGTGCTCCAAGTACTGGCCCTGCTGCTGGTGCGGGCCAACCGCACGGTGCGGACCGAGTCGCTGATCGAGGAACTCTGGGGCAGGAAGCCACCGCGCAGCGCGCTCACCACCATCCAGACCTACGTCTACCAGCTGCGCAGGCTGTTCGAGCGGGAGCGGATCGCCGCGGGCGGTGACGACGTGCTCGTCACCCGCGCGCCGGGCTACGCGCTGCGGGTCCAGCCGCGGCAACTCGACCTGCAGGTCTTCCAGGACCTGCGCGCCGAGGGACGCTCCCACTTCGGCCGGCGGGAGTACTCGCAGGCATCGGCCAGCCTGCGTGCCGCGCTGAAGCTGTGGACCGAGAACCCCCTGGCGAACGTCAAGCTGGGCACCCAGCTCTCCGCGCACGTGGTCGAGCTGCACGAGCAGCGGCGCACCACGCTCCAGCTGGCGATCGAGTCCGAGATGGAACTGGGCCTGCACCGCGAACTGGTCGGCGAGCTGTGGTCGCTGACCGCGGTCTACCCGCTCGACGAGTGGTTCCACCAGCAGCACATGCGCGTGCTGGACCGCAGCGGGCGGCGCAGCGACGCGCTGCGGGTGTACCGGCGCCTGCGCGGCACGCTGCACGACGAGCTGGGCATCGAGCCCGCGCCGGAGACGCAGGAGCTGCACCGACACCTGCTCCGGTAGCCCCGGACCGGACGGCGGCGCCCCTGCGCCCGCCCCGCGACGACGGCCGGGCACACCGCGGTGCGCCCGGCCGTCAGGGGGTCGTCAGAGCTGGTACGGACGCTTCGCCTTGGCCTCGGTCAGGCACAGCGCCCACCAGACGAGCTGGTCGAGCAGCGTCTTGGCCGCCGCCGCGTACTCGGCGGCCTCTTTCGGCTCGCCGTGGTCGTCGAAGCTGTCGCGGGCGCCGTGGAAGCTCACCGTGTCGCGGATCGGCACGGCGTGCACCTCGGCGAAGACCTGCCGCAGGTGCTCGACCGCGCGCAGGCCGCCGGCCCGGCCGCCGTAGGACACGAACGCGACCGGCTTGGCCACCCACTCGTCGTAGTGCCAGTCGATGGCGACCTTGATGGCGGCCGGGTAGCTGTGGTTGTACTCCGGCGTCACGACGACGAACGCCTCGGCCTCGGCGAGCCTCGACCGCACCGCCGCGCCCTCGGGGCCCGGTTCGGCGCCGAGCGGTTCGGGCAACCCGATCTCGGCGAGGTCGATGACGTCGACGATCACGTCCTCCCGCTGTTCCGCCTGACCGACGAACCACCGGGCCACGGTCGGCGCGAAGCGCCCCGTCCTGGTGCTGCCGATGATCACGGCCAAGCGGATGGGTTGACTCGACATGGGTGTCCTCTCGTTCGACGGCCGGACGACTCGACCATCCGTGACCGCGCCGGCACGAACCGTATTACCTCTAGTTGGCTGGAGATCAAGCTGACCGCGCGCCGGTGGCGGCGATGCTCTCCAGCCTGCTCACCACGGCCGGCGGACCCGGCAGCGCGGCGATCTCCGCGCGCAACCGGACAGCGGCGAGTCGGTAGGTCGGCCCGGTGAGCACTTCCGCGCACACGGCACGCACCCGGGTCGGCGTGTCCTCGTCGGCCGGGACCAGCTTGGCCGCGCCGTAGTCCGCCAAGGGCTGGTAGTAGGTCGCGAACTCCGGCGTGTGCGGGATGATCACCTGTGGCACGCCCGCGGCGGCGCACCCCAGCATCGTGCTGCCGCCGCCGTGGTGGATCGCCAGGTCGCAGGTCGGCGCCAGCACGTCGAACGGCATCCAGCCCGCCCTGGCCTTGGGCGGCAGCGGGCCGAGCTGCGCGGCGATGTGGTCGGGGGTGGCGATGAGCAGCTCGACGTCCAGGTCCGCCGCCGCGTGGATCATCGCGGTCAGGTCGTCGAGCGCGTGGTCCGCGCTGACCCTGCTGCCCGCCGAGATCCACACCCTCGGCAGGTCCTCTTTGGTGTACATCCAGGGTTCGACCGGCTTCGCCGGCGCGTAGGACACGTAGCGCATCGGTTCGCCGACCGCCGAACCCGGTGGTCGGACGCTCTCCGGGCACAGGACCAGGCCGCACGCCGGTGTGGGCAGGTGGGCGAAACCGAGCCTGCGCAACTCCTCGAACGTGGCGTCCTGGCGGTTGCGCGGTTCGGCCATGCCGAACTCCACGGTGGCGAGCGGGATGCCGAACTCCGCCGAGAGCAACGACGCGGCGACGGCCAGCGGGCCGCCGACGATCACGTCCGGGCGCCACCCGCGCACCAGCCCGACGAGGTCGTGGTAGGTGTCGGCGGCGATGCGCGCACCGAGTGCTCCGAGGACCGCGGCCCGTTCTTCCAGGTCCTCGGGCAGCGGAGCGAGCTTGCCGTCGCGCAGCACGCGGTAGTCCCTCGGTGCCTTCCGCGGCGCGGCGACGGCCGGTAAGCCGGCCTCCAGCAGCAGCGGTAACGCCTCTGCGTAGGCGGCGGCGAACACCTCGTGCCCCGCGCTTCGCACGGCTTGCGCCAACGGCACGATCGGCAGGATGGAACCGGCCCCGCCCTCGGAGACGAACAGGAACTTCATTGATCTCGATCCTTGGGTAGAGGTCGGCGGAGGCCGGCGTCACTCGGGACGGCGCATCAGGTCGCCCAGGCCGGACTCCAGCAACCCGAACGCGTGCTCGGCGCCGGCCACCGCGTCGGGGTAGATGTCGCCGGGGGCTTCGCCTGCCAGGACGCGGCGGGCGTTCTCGGTGACGAGGGTGTGCAGGACGCTGTGGATCTGGGCCGAGATCAGCGCCGCGGTGAGCTCCGGGCAGCCCTCTTCGACCAGTGCCTCGGTCAGCAGCTGCCGGCTCTGGTCCTGGTACTGCCTGTCCCGCTCGGCGATGGTGGGCGTGGCGTGGATCAGCCTGGTCAGCCGCAGCACGTCGGGCTCGTCGCTGAGGCCGCTCGTCGACCGCCGCTCGGCCAGCGCGGTCAGCAGGTACTCGCGCACGGCGTCGTGCGGCGTCTGCCCGGGCGCCCGCCCGCGGACCGCGGCCGCGGGTTCGTAGACGCGGTGCTTGCCCGCTTCCAGGACCAGGTCCGCCTTGAGCGAGAAGTAGTTGAACAGCGTCTTCTTGGACACCTCGGCGGTGGCCGCGATCTCGGCGCAGGAAACGTTGTCGAAGCCGTGCGCCTCGAACAGGTCGAGGGCGGCCCGCGCCAACTGCTGCCGGGTGGCGTCCTTCTTGCGCTCGCGCAGGCTCACGTGCTCGTCCACGACCGTCATGATACACCGAGGGTATCACTCCTCCGGGTGTAGAAGTACAGGGGGTAAAAATGTACTCCGGGTGTAAATGTCTGCTACGGTCGCCCGGTGACGCCTCCACCGAGGGCAGTCGAGCCGCCGGCTCCGCTGATTCCCCTGCTGCGGCAACGATTACGACCGCACTCGAAGACCATCGGGTTGATCATCGGCCTGCAGCTCGCGCAAGCGCTCGGGATCCTGTACCTGCCGACGCTCAACGCCGATGTGATCGACTACGGCATCCTGGCCGACGACACCGGCTACATCCTCGGCCGCGGCGGGCTGATGCTCGTGGTGACGGTGGTGCAGGTGGTCTGCGCCTCCTGGGTGGTCCTCCTCGGCGCCAGGGTCGCCATGAGCCTGGGCAGCGACCTGCGGAGCGCCACGTTCGCGCGGGTGCAGTCGTTCTCCGCCCGGGAGGTCGCGCGCTTCGGTGCGCCGTCGCTGATCGTCCGCACCACCAACGACGTCCAGCAGGTCCAACTGCTGGTGTTCACCACGCTGACCCTGCTGCTGACCGCCCCGTTCATGGGCCTGGGCGGTGTCGCGCTCGCCCTGATGCAGGACGTGGCGCTGTCGGGGGTGCTGGCGGTGGCCGTCCCGGTGGCGGTCGTGGTGATCGGTCTGCTCATCAGCCGGATGACCGCGCCTTCGCGGGCCGTGCAGGACCGCCTGGACGCCGTCAACCGGGTGATGCGCGAGCAGATCACCGGTATCCGGGTGATCCGCGCCTTCGTGCGCGACTCCCACGAGCAGCGCCGGTTCGCGGCGGCCAACACGGACCTGATGGCGGTCGCGCTGCGGGTCGGGCGGCTCCAGGCCTACTTCGGCGCCTCCGCGCTCCTGATGATCAACGTGGCGTCCATCGCGGTGGTGGCGTTGGGCGGTTCGCGCATCGTCCAGGGCGACATGCAACCGGGATCCCTGGTCGCCTTCCTCAACTACCTCACCCTGATCCTCATGGCCGTCATGATCGCGATGACGGTGTTCATGATGGCGCCGCGGGCGAAGGTCAGCGCCGGGCGCATCACCGAGGTCCTGAACACCGAACCGGCCATCACCGAACCCGCCAGGCCCACCCGCCTGGCGACCCCGCTCGGGAACCTGGACCTCCGCGACGTCTCCTTCGCCTACCCGGGCGCGCAGGAACCGGTCCTGCGGGGCGTGGACCTGGTCGCCAGGCCGGGGCAGACCACGGCCGTCGTCGGCTCGACCGGCAGCGGCAAGACCACCCTGGTCAACCTGGTGGCCAGGCTGCTGGACGCCGACCGCGGCTCGGTGTCCGTCGACGGCGTGGACGTGCGCGAGCTCGACCGGCACACGTTGTCCGCGGCGGTCGGGCTGGTTCCGCAGCGGGCCTACCTCTTCTCCGGCACGATCGCCTCGAACCTGCGCTACGGCGATCCCGAGGCCACCGACGACGAGCTGTGGCACGCGCTGGAAGTCGCGCAGGCACGCGAGTTCGTGATGGCGATGCCCGCCGGGCTGGACACCGTCGTCGGGCAGGGCGGCAGCACGGTGTCCGGCGGGCAGCGGCAGCGGCTGGCCATCGCGCGGGCACTGGTGGCCAAGCCCCGGATCTACCTGTTCGACGACTCGTTCTCCGCGCTCGACAACGCCACCGACGCGGCACTGCGCGGCGCCCTGGACCGGCACATCGGTGACGCCACCCGGGTGGTCGTCGCCCAGCGGGTGTCCACCATCCGCCGGGCGGACCGCATCGTCGTGCTGGACGCCGGCCGGGTGGAGGCCGTGGGAACCCACGACGAGCTGCTGGCCACGAGCCCCGTCTACGTCGAGATCGTCAACTCGCAGCTCACCTCCGGCGACGAGCGGGACACGCGTCTCGCGGAGCCGGTGAAGGGAGAAGTCCGGTGAGTTCTCCCGACCGCACCGACCAGGGCGACCACGTCGACCAAGCCGACGAGGCCGACGACCGGCCGGCCGATTTCCGGCGCACCGTGCTGCGGCTGCTGCGCACCCTGCGCCCGGACCTGCCGCGGGTCGTCGGGGTGCTGGTGTTCGGCGTGATCGGCCTCGGCCTGATCATCGTCATCCCGGCGTTGCTGGGCCGCGCCACCGACACGATCGTGCGAGGGGTCCGCGGTGACGGCGTCGACTTCGCCGCCGTGACACGGATCCTGACCCTCGTGGGCGTGCTCTCGGCGGCGTCGTGGTTGTCCATGGTCGTCCAGGGCAGGCTGATCGCCACGACGGCGCAGCGACTGGCGTTCCGGTTGCGCGAGCAGGCCGACGTCAAGCTGTCGCGGCTCCCGCTGCGCTACTTCGACACCCGGCCGCGTGGTGAGGTGCTGTCCCGCGCCACGAACGACATCGACAACCTCTCGCAGACCGTGCAGCAGACGTCCTTCCGGATCCTGGGTTCCTTCATCAACTTCTTCGGGTCGTTGGTGATGCTGCTGCTGATCTCGCCCGTGATGGCGGTCATCGTCCTGGTGACGCTGCCGTTGTCGCTGTGGTTGACCAAGACCATCGGCAAGCGTTCCCAACCGCAGTTCGCCCGGCAGTGGGCGACCTCGGGCAGGCTGAACGGCCACGTCGAGGAGATGTACACCGGCCACGAGCTGGTCACCGCGTTCGGTCGACGGGAGGAGGCGGCGCGCACGTTCGCCGAGCACAACGACGAGCTGCGTGCCGCCAGTGTCCGGGCGGAGTTCACGGCGGGTCTCCTCGGTCCGGCGATGACCTTCCTGGGCAACGTCAACTTCGTGCTGGTCGTCGTCGTGGGCGCGGTGCGGGTGTCCTCGGGCGCGATGTCCATCGGCGACGTCCAGGCGTGCATCCAGTACGGGATGCAGGTCAACCAGCCGGTGTCCACGGTGGCCTACCTGGCCGGGCAGATCCAGTCGGCGGTCGCGTCGGCCGAGCGCGTGTTCCAGCTGCTCGACGCCGAGGAGCAGGAACCGGACCCGGCCGGGCCGCGGGTCGCGGGCACGGTCACCGGCGCGGTGGTCTTCACGGACGTGTCGTTCCGCTACCACCCGGACGAACCGCTGATCGAGGGCCTGTCCCTCACCGTCCGCCCGGGGCAGACGGTGGCGATCGTCGGCCCCACCGGAGCGGGCAAGACCACGTTGGTCAACCTGCTGCTCCGGTTCTACGAGCTCGACGGCGGCACGATCTCGGTGGACGGCGTGGACATCGCCCGGATGACCAGGGACGAGCTGCGCGGGAACATCGGCATGGTGCTGCAGGACACCTGGTTGTTCGGCGGCACCATCGCCGACAACATCCGCTACGGGGTGCCGGACGCGTCCGACGAGCAGGTCGTCGCCACGGCGCGGGCCGTGCACGCCGATCACCTCATCCGCACCCTCCCGGAGGGTTACCGCACGGTGGTGGACGAGGACGGCGACGGCTTGGCGGCCGGTGAGCGCCAGCTGATCACCATCGCCCGCGCGTTCCTCGTCCGACCGTCGATCCTCGTGCTGGACGAGGCGATGAGCTCGGTGGACACCCGCACCGAGGTGCTCGTGCAGAAGGCGATGTCGTCGCTCCGGGAGGGACGGACGAGCTTCGTGATCGCCCACCGGCTGTCCACCATCCGCGATGCCGACGTGATCCTGGTGATGGAGCGCGGGAGCATCGTCGAGCAGGGCGGCCACCGGGAGTTGCTGGCCGCCGATGGAGCCTACGCGCGCTTGTACGCCGCGCAGTTCGCCGAGCCGGTCGCGGGTTAGCCGGTGGTGGTTGTCGATTTTTTCCTTGCTGGATCACGTGAAGGAGAGTTGTTGTGCGAGCTGCGGCATTGACGTCGTTCGGTCCGCCCGAGGTTCTGCGAGTGATGGAACTCGACGAGCCGCAGGCGGCGGCGGGGCAGGTACGGGTCCGGGTGAAGGTGGCCGGGGTGCAGCCGTTCGACTGCGGGGTGCGCAACGGCGAGTTCCCGCAATCGCGGGTGGGTGACTTCCCGATCGTTCCCGGCAACGAGTTCGCCGGTGTGGTCGACCAGGTCGGTGAGGGTGTCTCCGGGTTCTCCGTCGGTGACGCCGTGCTCGGCTTCAACACGCTGGGCTGCTACGCGGAGTACATCGCGGTGGGCGCGGACCAGGTCGTGCCGAAGCCGGACGCCATGCCGTGGGAGGTCGCCGGCGGCTTCTCCGGCGCCGCGCAGGGCGCGCGCAACGCGTTGCTGGAGATGAAGGTCGCGCCGGGCGAGACGATCCTGATCAACGGCGCGGCCGGCGGGCTCGGCACGATGGCGTTGCAGTTGGCGAAGCTGTGGGGCGTCACGACCGTGATCGGCACCGCCAGGGAGGTCAACCACGACCACCTTCGGTCCCTCGGCGCCATCCCCCTCACCTACGGTGACGGGCTCGTCGAACGGGTGAGGGCGGTGGCGCCGGACGGGGTGGACGCCTCCCTGGCGTCGGGCGTCGAAGGTCTCCGGGCGTCCTTGGAGCTGACCAAGGACAAGAACCGCGTCGTCACCATGGTGTGGAACGACGAGATCGAGGCGCTGGGCGTGCACGACTGGGTCGGTGTCCGGACCGCCGCCGGTCTCGCCGAGATGGTCGGCTTCCACCTGCGGGGCGAGTGCGAGGTCCACCTCCGCGGCGTCTACCCGCTCGACCAGGCCGCCGAGGCGCAGCGGGACGTCGGCAAGGGGCACGGCCGGGGCAAGGTGGTGATCACGATCGACTGACCGGCGGCGCCGTGCGGGTGGGTTGTCCGACCGACGACCCGCCCGCCTCACGTCACAGGAACCGGCCGATCCTGGTGCGCGTGGTCAGCAGCCAGCCCGCCGCGAACGACACCGCGATGGCGACCGCCGCCACCAGGAACGCCTTGACCTCCGCCGGGAACGGCAGCGGGCGGGCCGCCACCGCGAGCACGATCAGCACCGGTCCCTGGATGAAGAACGCGGCGAACGCGCCGCGGGCGAGCGCCACCGCCAGCGGGCCGTCGCGGGTGAGCCTGCGCTGCGCCCAGCCGAGCAGCCACACCGACCCGCCGACCACGAGCACCGCCTCCACCGCGGCGAACAGCAGTGCCTGCCACCGCCAGCCGCCGAGGAACGGGGCCGCCTGGCCCGCGAGATCGGACACGCCCAGGACGGCGGCGGCCACCGGCACGGCCGCGATGGCCAGCGCCGCGACCACCCGGCTGCCCCGCCACAGCCGTTCCGGCACCCGCTGGGCGAGGCCCGAGCGCGCGCCCACGATCCCCAGGCCGAACATCGCGATCAGCTGCGGCCACCACCAGACGTGCAGGTCACCGATCTGGCCGCTGCGCGCCGGGAACCACAGCCGCACCGCGAACGTGCTCACCACGACGCCGGCGGTGACCGCGACCAGGTGCCCGCCGGTCAGCACGACCGGTTCCCCCCGCGGCCTGCCGAACAGCGCGTAGGCGATGGAGAACAGCAGCAGGATCTCGACGAACCACAGCGAGCCGGAGTCGAGCAGCGGATCGCGGTGCGTGAGCACCCACCACGGCGTGACGTCGTACCCGGCGGCGCGGTAGGCCACCCACAGCGTCAGCGGCCACACCAGAAGCGCCGACAGCGCGAACGGGATGCCGAGGCGGACGAGCCGGTCCCGGATGAACCGGGCGGCGCCCTTGCGCGCCACCGACTCCGGCGTGAACAGACCGGACAGCAGGTAGAAGGTGCCCATCAGGAACAGCCCGGACGGGCCGAGGACGGCGGCGAGCACGGCCTCGACCTGCGGCTCGAAGGTGACTTCGTTGACCTCGTCGTACGGCCACCCGCCCACCGCCGAGTAACCGAGGAGCGCGTGCCCGCCGATCACCCAGGCGACGAGCAGCACCTTCAGGTTGTCCACCGCGGCCAGCCGGGACCGCTGCCCCACCTCTGCGGTCATCCTCCCAAGGTAACCGCTCCGGGTGGGAAAGAGGCCGCCGGAATCGCGTCAGCCCGCGTTGGACCACCAGGTCGCCCGGGTGACGGTCGAGAAGCCCACCGACTCGTACAGCGGCAGGCCCGCCGTGGTCGCGCTGAGGGTCATCGGCAGCGGGAACTCGTCGATCACCGCATGCATCAGTGCCCGGCCGACACCGCGTGAGCGGTGCTCGGGCAGGGTCGTCACCCAGTACACGCCCACCGCGTCGTCCGCCTCCACGGTGAGGCACGCGCCGGCCACGACGCCCTCGCGCCACGCCGTGCGCACCCGGAAGCCCGCGCGGTCCTTCAAGGCCGACGGGAGCGCGTTGCCGGTCGGGAAGCCCGGCATGGGGAAGCCGTCGACCACTACCTGCTCGGCGACGGCCCACTCCCGGGCCGTGCGCACTTCCCGGACCTCGAGCGCGGGTGGCGGCGCGGGGTGGGCCGGCCGGAACATCACCGGCAGGTGCCGTGCGGTGAGGCCGAGCGCCGCGCCGTCGATCGTGTTGAACGAGTCCTCGACCACCACCCGTGCCTCGGCGCGCTTGACCAGCAGTGCCAGCTCGGCGAAGTCGTCGGGGTCGGGGTCCGGGCGCACCGCGAGCACGCGCAGCAGGGTCGGCCCGCTCATCGCCAGGAACGAGGGGCGGGTGATCAGGTCGTGCCCGCGGGTGCGGGCGAGCGCGGTGGTCAGCACGGCGGCGTTGCGCACCGCGAGGTGCAGCGAGGCGGACATGAGCCGAACCTTATTCGGCGCCCTGACCGCTGGTCAGGTCCATTTCCGCCTCGCCCGCCTCGCCCGCCTACCGTCCGGCGAGCAGTTGGTCGAACGGCACGAAACCGTCGTGGGCGGGCTTCACCGGTGCCCGGCCGGCGAGCAGGTCGGCCAGCTCGCCCGCGGCCCGGTCGACGCGGCCGGGCAGCCCGTCCGCGCCCCAGTCGGACGACGCGGCGTACACGCCGGTCGGCACGACGATCGCCCGCAGGTAGGCGAACAGCGGCCGCAGCGCGTGGTCGAGCACCAGCGAGTGGCGCTCGGTGCCGCCGGTCGCGCCTATCAGCACCGGCTTGCCCACCAGCGACTCCGGCTCCAGCACGTCCACGAAGGACTTGAACAGCCCGCTGTAGGACGCGTTGAACGTCGGCGTCACGGCGATCAGCGCGTCCGCGCCGACCACCGACTCCACCACCTCGCGCAGCCGTGCGCTCGGGAACCCGGTGACGAGGTTGTCCGCGATGTCGCGCGCCAAGTCCCGCAGGTGCGCGGTGCGCACCTCCAGGTCGGGCACGAGCCGTTGGGTGGCCTCGGCCAGCCGGGTCGCCAGCAGTTGGGTGGACGAGGGCGACCCGAGCCCGGCCTGGACGACGGTGAGCGTCGTCATCGCACGACCGCCTTCAGCATCGAGGAGTGGGTGGGGGCGTCGGGCACGTCGGCCGGGCGGCCGACCGCGAACTCGCGGCGCAGCGTCGGCACGATCTCGCCGAGGAAGTCCAACTGCTCCAGCACGGTCTTCAGCGGCAGGCCCGCGTGGTCCATCAGGAACAGCTGGCGCTGGTAGTCGCCGAAGTGCTCGCGGAAGGTCAGCGTCTTGTCGATGACCTCCTGCGGGCTGCCGACCGTGAGCGGGGTCTGCTCGGTGAACTCCTCCAGCGACGGGCCGTGCCCGTACACCGGGGCGTTGTCGAAGTAGGGCCGGAACTCGCGGACGGCGTCCTGCGAGTTGCGGCGCATGAACACCTGGCCGCCGAGTCCGACGATCGCCTGGTGCGCGGCGCCGTGCCCGTGGTGCTCGTAGCGCTCGCGGTAGAAGGTGATCAGCCGCTGGAAGTGCTCCTTGGGCCAGAAGATGTGGTTGGCGAAGAACCCGTCGCCGTAGTACGCGGCCTGCTCGGCGATCTGCGGGCTGCGGATCGAGCCGTGCCAGACGAACGGCGGCACGTCGTCGAGCGGGCGGGGCGTCGAGGTGAACGACTGCAGCGGCGTGCGGTGCTTGCCCTGCCAGTCGACCACGTCCTCGCGCCACAGCTTGTGCAGCAGGGCGTAGTTCTCGATGGCGAGGTCGATGCCGTCGCGGATGTCCTTGCCGAACCACGGGTACACCGGGCCCGTGTTGCCGCGGCCCATGATCAGGTCGACCCGGCCGTCTGCCAGGTGCTGGAGCATGGCGTAGTCCTCGGCGATCTTCACCGGGTCGTTGGTGGTGATCAGCGTGGTCGCGGTGGACAGGATCAGCCGCTCGGTGCGTGCCGCGATGTAGCCGAGCATGGTCGTCGGCGAGGACGGCACGAACGGCGGGTTGTGGTGCTCGCCGGTCGCGAAGACGTCCAAGCCGACCTCTTCGGCCTTGAGCGCGATGGCGACCATGGCCTTGATGCGCTCGGCCTCGGTCGGCGTCCGGCCCGTCGTGGGGTCGGGCGTCACGTCGCCGACGGTGAAGACACCGAACTGCATGGCCACTCACTCCTCATGTAGTTGCACTTTCAACTAACCCGCACAACGGTACCGGGCCATCGGCTATTCCGGGTGTTGTGTGGTGACGCGGCGCACGCCAAGGTGTGTGTCACGGGTCACCGATGGGGGAGGCACGGCACGGTGGTGCACGGGTCGGGGCGGCACGAGCTGGTGCGGCGCGCCGCGGAGATCGTCCCGGTCCTGCGCGCCCACGCCGCGTGGGGCGAGGAGAACCGCAGGCTGCACGAGAGTGCTCTGGAGGCGATGGCCGACGCGGGTGTGCTGCGGCTGCGGGTGCCCGCCGAGCACGGCGGCCACGAGGCGGACCTGGCCACGGTGGTCGGCGTGATCGCCGAGCTGGCGCGCGGTGACGGGTCGGCGGCCTGGACGGCGGCGGTGTGGGCCATCTCCACGTGGGTGGTCGGCCAGTTCCCGGCGGACGTGCGGCGCGAGGTGTTCGCCAAGCCGGACGTGCGGGTCACCGGCATCCTCAGCCCCACCGCGACGGCCGAGCCGGTCGGCGGCGGCGTGCTGGTCAACGGGCGGTGGGCGTTCACGGCGGGCGCGCCGCAGAGCCACTGGGCCACCAACGCGGCGGTGTTGCTGCCGGACCGGGCGCCGGTGGCGTTGGCGATCCCGCTGGTCGACCTGGAGGTCGTGGACGACTGGCACACCACCGGCCTGCGCGCGACCGGCAGCGTGACCACGGTGGCCAAGGACGTGTTCGTCCCGGCGGAACGCGTGCTGCGGCTGGCGCCCGTGCTGCGTGCCCACCCCGACGCCGCCGAGCCGATGTTCCGCGCGCCGTTCATGCCCGCCGCCTGTGCCACCGTCAGCGCGCCTGCGGTCGGCCTGGCCCGTGCGGCGGTGGACGCGGCCCGCGGATCGGCGTCACCGTCCGGGCTGAGGGAGGCGACGGTACTGGCCGAGGAAGCCGCGTTCCACGCCCACCGCACCGCCGCCGTGGTGGACCTCAAAGCCGCCGAGGGCGCGGAGTGGACCCTGGACGACCGCGCCGCCGTCCGCCGCGACCTCGGCGAAGCGTGCCTGCGGGCCAGGGACGCGGTCGACGTGCTGCGCGGAGACAACCCCACCCTGCACCGCATCCAGCGGGACGTGCACGCACTGAACCTGCACGCGATCCTGCACCCCAACGCCAACCTGGAACGGTACGGCCCGGTGTTCCTGGGCGGCCGGCAGGAGCGCTGACACCCCCACCCCCGTTCGCCTCGGGTGTCGCCGGGACCTTCGTCGCCTCGAAGCACCCTCGGCCGAGTGCCGGCGGTCAACCCGGAGCAGCGCGAGCAGGCCGGGCGGCGCGAGTTCACCGCGTGGCGGTCGGGCCTGGACACCCGACCCGCGATCTTCGCTCGCGCCTACAGGCCGGACGGGGCGCGATGACTACAGCCAGGCGAGCGCGAGCGCGCGGCACGGCCCGGCCCGGATTCCGGCCCACCGAAGCCGTTCTCGGCCGCATGTCCTATGCGGACGGGCCCTCCACACTGGACACCCCGGCCCGGTGGTCAACCCGGCCCGCCCGGTGCTCACCCCGGTCCGCCCGGTGGCCGTGGTGGGCGGCCGGAGCCCGGGGTTCACCGGCTGCCGCGCGGTCGTGATGTCCGCTGGTTCTACGGCTGGGCCGTCCAGGCTGGCGAAGTGGCGGAGTAGTCGTGGTGCGGCACCGCAGAGCTGACTGGGCGGACTCGTCGGGTCGCGTGCAGCGACCCGGACGCACGCGGTTACCGGCCGAGCTCGGGTGCCGCGCCGCCGCCTCCTTCTTTCCCGGCAACGAAATCGTCGGCAGAAAAGTTGCCGGACCTGATCGCTCGACCGGGTGAATCCAGCGCCCGCTGCGTGGATCGGGGCGATCGGCCACGGTCGCGTGGAGCCGATCCCCGGCGTGCTGGACGGCCTCGCGAGCGTGCAGACGGCGCGATCGCAAGGTACCAGGTGAATAGCGGACTCGGCGGGTAGCGGCCGCAGGACGGCGATGGGCGCGCGGTGTCAGGGGGCGCGCGGTGTCAGGGGGTCAGGGCGGTCCACTCGGCCGATGACGTGCCGACCAGCGAGCCGTCCGGGCCATACAGAGAAGTCAGGTTGGTGGCGATCCGGCCGATTCGCTGGACCTGCTGCGCCACGACGACGTGCGGCTCGCCGAGCCGCACCTGGCCGACCAGGTCGGCGGTCATCCGGGTCAGCACCATCGGGTCGTCGCGGGGGTCGGCGGTCCAGCCGCCGGGGCAGTCGAGGACTCCCCACAGCACTTCGGGGGACGTCTCGTTCGGCACCCACGTGCAGGCGACCGTGTCGGCACGGCCCAGGACGGGGCCGGGGGCGAGGAACAGGCCGTCCTCGCGCTCGTGGCCGCACACGTAGCAGGTGGGGAACGGGTGGTCGTCCCAGCCCAGGTAGCCCTCCATGGCCAGGTCCGCCTCGGCCGTGGACACCGGTGGCACGGCCGGGATCGGCTCGGTGGTCGAGGTGACCGCGGCGACGACCAGTTCGCCGAGCAGCAGCACGGCCTGGTCGGGGCCCGCCTCCAGCCGCATCGGACGTTCCAGCGGCGGTGGGAGCAGCAGCGAGACGACAGCGGTGCCCTCGGCAGGCGGCGCCAGGCCCGCGAGCATCCCGCACACGTAACCGCCCTGGCCCGACTCCGGCGGACCGTTGAAGCGAGCCGGCACCAGCACTTCGCTCTCGGTGATCACGCCCTGACTCTGCCACGGGCGGCCGTCTCCCGTCAGCCGGCCCGCGTCCGTCAGTCGACCCGGCGGGCCACCACCACCGCCGTGCCGTCACGCCGCCACCGCACCCCGACCTCGCCGAACCCGGCTTCGCGCAAGGCGTCCAGGTGCCAGGACGCGGGCGGGTAGAAGTCGGCCGACCCGCCGTCCACCCGGTCGCGCGCGGCTTCGGCCAGTGCCGGGTGCGCCAGCGCCTCGGCCCACCACTCGTGCCACCCGGCCAGGCCGTCGTCACCCGACACCTCGACCGGCCCCTCGGGCATCCGGTCGGCGTTGGCGAACACGCCACCGGGCGCCAGCACCGCGTGGACCTCCGGGTACAGCGCCCGCAACCGGTCCGGGCCGAAGCAGTGCAGCGCGGTGCCGGCCACCACGGCGTCGAACTCCAGCCCGACACCCCACCCGGGCGTGCCCAGGTCGGCCGACACCACCGCGACCCGGTCGCCGAACGCGGCACGGGCGATGGCCAGCAGCACCGGGTCGACGTCCAGCAACGTCACCTCGGCGTTGACCAGCCGTGCGGCGATCGACCCGGTACCGCCCGCGAGGTCCAGCGCCCGACGTCCGACGGCGGCGTCCGCCAGCACGGCGAACGCCTCGTCCCGGTGCGGCAGGAACGGTTCCTGCCGCGCGTCCCACTCCAGGCGCAGCCGATCGGCGTCGGCGAAGCTCAGCTGTGTCGTCACCGACCCAGCTTATCGAAAACGATTGTCAGTCGCGTTCGATGAGGTGGCCCACCACGTCCGGACCGGGGTGCGCGTGCCCGGAACCGTCACGGCGCTCGTCCGGCACCGGCAGCTCCACCGGCGACCCGTTGCGCGCCGCACCCGCCGGCCGAGGACCGACCCACGCCAGCGCCAACGCCGTCTCGCCCTTGAGGAACCGGTGCGCCCGCACCCCGCCCGTGGCCCGGCCCTTCGCCGGGTACGCCGCGAACGGGGTCACCTTCACGCTCTGCCCGGTCGACGTGACCACCATCGGCTCACCGTGCTCGTCGTCGTCCGTGCGCACCGCGCCGAAGAACACCACCCGCGCGTCCGACCCCACGTTGACGCCCGCCATACCGCCGCCGCGCAGGCCCTGCGGACGCACCAGCGACGCCGAGTACCGCAGCAGCGACGCCTCCGACGTCACGAACACCAGCGTCTCGTCCACGCCGGTCAGCCACGTCGCACCGACCACCTCGTCACCCTCCTTGAGGGTGATCACCTCGAACTCGTCCGACCGCACCGGCCACTCCGGCGAGCACACCTTCACCGTGCCCTGCCGCGTGCCCAGCGCCAGCCCCGGCGACTCGGTGTCGGTCAACGGCGCGATGCCGACGACCCTCTCACCGGACTCCAGCTCGACCAGCTCGCTCGCGGCCATGCCACCGCTCAACGACACGGTGCCGCTCTGCTCCGGCAACACCGGCAGCGGCAGCACGTCCGTCTTGAACGCCCGGCCCCGGTTCGTCACCAGCAGCACCTGGCCACGTGCCGTCGTGTGCACGGTCGCGGCCACCGCGTCGTGCTTGGTCCGGCCGTTGCGCCGACGCGCCTCCGACGCCTCCTCCGACTCGGCCGCCGTGCGCGCCACCAGCCCGGTCGCGGACAGGATCACCTGGCACGGGTCGTCGGCGACCTCCAGCGGCCCGGCCGGCTTCGACGCCGCCAGCACCTCCTTCAGGTCACCGTCGAGCAGCGCGGTGCGGCGTTCCTGCTGGAGGTCCTTGGCCACCTTCGCCAGCTCCGTGGACACGACCTTCTTCAGCACGGCCGGGTCGTCCAGGATCTTGCTCAGCTCGGCGATCTCGTTGCGCAGCTTCTCCTGCTCCGCCTCCAGCTCCAACGAGTCGTAGCGGGTCAGCCGGCGCAACGGCGTGTCGAGGATGTAGGTCGCCTGGATCTCGGAGAGCGTGAACTTCGCCATCAAGCCCTCCTTCGCGGCGGCGGCGTTCTCGCTGCCCCGGATCAGCTTGATCACCTTGTCGATGTCGAGCAGGGCCTTGAGCAGGCCCTCGACCAGGTGCAGCCGGTCCTCGCGCTTGCGCCGCCGGAACTTGGTGCGCCGGGTGACGACCTCGTAGCGGTGCTTGAGGAACACCTCCAGCAGCGCCTTGAGGCCCAGCGTGCGCGGCTGGCCCTCGACCAGCACCAGGTTGTTGATGCCGAACGACTGCTCCATCGGCGTGAGCCGGTACAGGTCGGCCAGCAGCGCCTGCGGGTTCACGCCGACCTTGCACTCGATCACCACGCGGGTGCCGTTCTCGCGGTCGGTGAGGTCCTTGACGTCGGAGATCCCGGTCAGCCGCTTGGACTTCGTCACCTCGTCGGTGATCTTCTCGATGATCTTCTCCGGCCCGACGCCGTAGGGCAGTTCGGTGACCGTGATCGCCTGCCTGCCCCGGCTGCCCTCCAGCAACCCGGTCTCGACCTTGGCCCGCATCCGCACCACGCCGCGCCCGGTCTCGTAGGCCTTGCGCACCTCGTCCAGCCCGAGCAGCACGCCACCGGTCGGCAGGTCGGGGCCGGGGATGAACTCCATCAGCTTGTCCAGCGAGGCGTCCGGGTGCGCCACCAGGTACCGGGCCGCCGCCACGACCTCGCCCAGGTTGTGCGGGATCATGTTCGTCGCCATCCCGACCGCGATCCCGGACGTGCCGTTGACCAGCAGGTTCGGGAACGCCGCCGGCAGCACGGTCGGCTCCTGCAGCGAGCCGTCGTAGTTGGGCCGGAAGTCGACGGTCTCCTCGTCCAGCTCGCCGACCAGCAACATCGCGGCGGGCGACATGCGGGCTTCGGTGTAGCGCGAGGCGGCCGGTCCGTCGTCCGGGGATCCGAAGTTGCCGTGCCCGTCGACCAGCGGGGTGTTGAGCGAGAAGTCCTGGGCCAGGCGGACCATCGCGTCGTAGATCGCGGTGTCGCCATGGGGGTGGTACTTGCCCATGCAGTTGTGCACCACGAAACCGCTGACCACGAACGCGTGCTCGGGGCTGGCGACCCGGATGTCGTAGGTGGTGTCCGGTGCGACCGGCTCGACCGACACGACGTGCGGGAACGGCTGGTCGGCGGCGTGCCTGGCCTGGCGGATCACCTGGACCAGGCCGTCCTGGCGCGGTCCGACGCCGGTCCAGCGCAGCAGGGCCACGGCGAGCGCGGCGGCGTCCCGACCGGTGACCGTCAGGGTGGTCGCGTCACGGCGGGTGCGCAGGCCGGAGTCGGCCAGCATCGCGTACTCGGCGTCGCCGCCGGGCAGCACGATGCCGTCCCGGACGTCACCGGCTACGACGAACAGGCCCGCCAGGTACGGCGTCCACGCCGAGCGGTCGCGCAGCACGGTGTCCAGCCGGCCGGCGGCGGCCGCTTCGAGCGAGGCGTGCCGGGCGAAGGTGAGGGTGTGCCGGTCGCCGTCCTTCTCGCGGGACGCGGTGAGGTCGTGCGCGATGGCCCAGCCGTGCGCGATGTCGACGGCCGCGGCGTCGTCGAGTTCCAGGCGCACCCGGCCGTCGACGAGCACGTCACCGGACGCGGCGACCAGGCCGAGCACGAAACCGGTCGCGTCGCCGTCAGCGAGCAGGGTCGCGTGCCGGTCGGAGCCGAAACCGGTCGTGCGGGCACCGGTGAGGTCGCGGGCGGCGGTCCAGTCGGCGTCGGTCCAGCCGGCACCGGTGTGGAAGCGCTGGCCGGGGGTGACGAGCATCGAGTGGCCATCGGACCAGGTGACGCGCACCAGTTCCGACACCGGGTTCTCGTAGACGGCGTCGACCTCGACCGGCTCGCCGCGCCCGTCCAGGACGAGGTCGCCGATCCCGATCTCCTCGATCGGCCGCAGGCCGTCCGGTGTGGACACGAGGGCGCCGCGCACGAAGCAGTCGCCGACCACGCGGGACGACTTCACGTACGCGCTGGTCGGCCGGTAGCCCTGCTCGTTCATCGAGAACAGGATCCGGCGGTGCACCGGCTTGAGGCCGTCGCGCGCGTCGGGCAGTGCCCGCGAGTGGATCACCGAGTAGGCGTACTCCAGGTAGGAGTCCTCGATCTCGGTGGTCAGGGAGTTGTCGAAGACCTGGGCGCCCGCGTGGTCGAAGGCGGACGGGTCGACCCTGGTCGTGGGGGTCTTGCGGCGTGCCATGGTCGGTCGTTCCCTCGTGTGTCAGGCGTGTCAGACGTCGATCGCGGACTGGTCGACCCGGGCGGCCGACTCGACGAGCCACGCCCGGCGCGGCTCGACCTTCTCGCCCATCAGCAGCTCCAGCGCGGCCTCGGCGGCTTCGGCGTCGTGCATGGTGATGCGGCGCACGGAGCGGGTGGCCGGGTTCATCGTGGTCTCCCACAGCTCGTCGGCGTCCATCTCGCCGAGGCCCTTGAACCGGGGCACCGGCTTGACCACCGTCTTGCCCGCCTTCTCCAGCCTGGCGACCTTCTGCTCCATCTCGCGCTGGCTGAACGTGAAGTGGGTTTCCGGGTTGCGGCCCTTGGTGACGACCTTGTGCAGCGGCGGCATCGCGGCGTACAGCCTGCCGTCCTCGATCACCGGCCGCATGTACTTGGCGAACAGGGTGATCAGCAGGGTGCGGATGTGCGACCCGTCGACGTCCGCGTCGGCCATCAGGATCACCCGGCCGTACCGCATGGTGGACAGGTCGAACGTGCGCCCGGTGCCCGCGCCGAGGACCTGCACGATGCTGGCGATCTCGGCGTTGCGCAGGGTGTCGGCGAGGCTGGCCTTCTGCACGTTGAGGATCTTGCCGCGCAGCGGGAGCAGCGCCTGGTACTCGGACACGCGGGCCATTCGGGCCGAGCCGAGGGCGCTGTCGCCTTCCACCAGAAATAGTTCGCTTCGCGAAACACCTGTGGTGCGGCAGTCGACCAGTTTCGCGGGCATCGCGGCGCCTTCGAGGGCGGTCTTGCGGCGGGCGGCGTCCTTCTGCTGCTTCTGGGTCAGGCGGACGCGGGAGGCGTCCACGACCTTCTGCAGGACGATCTTGGCTTCGCCCTTGGTGCGGCGGTCCTCGGTCCAGGCCTTGACGTGCTTCTCGACCACGCCGAGCGTCACCTTGGTGATGCCCGCGGTGGAGAGTTCGTCCTTGGTCTGGGAGGTGAACTGCGGTTCGGGGATGCGGACGTGGACCACGGCGGTCATGCCTTCGAGCACGTCGTCGAGGGTCGGCGGGTCTTCCTTGGGCTTGAGCAGGCCCCTGGTCTTGCCGATGGCGTCCTGGACCGCCTTGAGCACGGCGCGTTCGAAGCCGCGGCGGTGGGTGCCGCCGTGCACGTTGCGGATGGTGTTGGTGAAGCACTCGACGGTGCGCTCGTAGCCGGTGCCCCAGCGCAGCGCGATCTCGACCTCGGCGTGCCGCTCCACCTTGGACCGCATCACGCCGTTCTCGTCGGCCGCGTTCTCGTGGTAGACGCCGTCGCCGGTGATCAGCAGCGTGCCGGTGACCGGCTTGTCGCCCGCCGGCGCGAGGTGGTCGACCATGTCGACCAGGCCGCCCGGGAAGTGGAACGTCTCCTCGCCGATCGTGTCGTCGGTGGCGACGCGCAGCACGTAGCTGACGCCGGGCACGAGGAACGCGGTGTTGCGCAGCTTGGTGCGGACGGCCTCGACGTCGAGCGCGGCGCCGTTCTCGAAGTAGCGGGAGTCGTGCCAGTAGCGGATGGACGTGCCGGTGCGCTTGGTGCGGCCGGTGACCCGCAGGCCGGACTGGCGGGTGAAGTTCGCCTGGGGGCCGGGTCCGTCGAACACGCCGGGGACGCCGTGCGCGAACGACATCTCGTGGGTCTTGCCCTCGCGGCGGACGACGACGTCGAAGCGGTGCGACAGCGCGTTGACGGCGGACGCGCCGACGCCGTGCAGGCCGCCGGAGGTCTTGTAGCCGGAACCGCCGAACTTGCCGCCCGCGTGCAGCCGGGTGAGCACGAGCTCGACGCCGGACAGGCCGGACTTGGCGTGGGTGCCGGTGGGGATGCCGCGGCCGTCGTCGTCGACCTGGACGCTGCCGTCCGCGTGCAGGGTGACGACGATCTTCGTGGCGTGCCCGGCCACGCCCTCGTCGGTGGAGTTGTCGACCACCTCGGTGAACAGGTGGTTGATGCCCCGGCTGTCGGTGGACCCGATGTACATGCCGGGGCGCTTGCGTACCGCCTCCAGACCCTCCAGGTGGGTCAGGTCGTCGGCCCCGTACAGGATCTCAGCGGTCACCGGGTCGTTCTCCCCAGGTCGTGGCGTGCGTCGAGCGGTTCACGGTAACCGAGGACGGTGCGCCGGCGGCGTCCCCGGTGTCCGATACGGTCGGGCACGGTGGTTCGGTGGTTCACCCGCGATCTTGTCATACTCGAACACAGGTTCGAACAATGGAATCACGTCGGAGCGAGCGCGTCCGGGAACCCGTCGAGGTCAAATACCCGTGTCGCCCCCTTCCACGCCCGATGTGGGCGTGGGCGGTCGCGTGCGCGGTGAGCGGCGTGCCGTCGACCGTGCACGCGCTGTGGACCGGTGGTGACGTTCTGCGTTCGACGCGGGCCGCGGCGACGCTGCTGGGCGGCACGGGTGTGATCCGCGGCGCGGTGGCGCACCTCGGCGTGTCGGCGTGCTGGGTGGTCGTGCTGGCGGCCGTGGACCGGCGGTGGCGGTTGGACGCGCGCAGGGGCGCGGTAGCCGGCGCGGTGATCGCGGTGGTGGACCTGGAGGTGGTCGGGCGGCGGTTCCCGGCGGTCCGGGCGTTGCACCGGGGCGCGCAGTGGGCGGACCACCTGGCGTTCGGCGCGCTGGTGGGAGCCGTGCTGCGGTCCACAGTGGACGGGCGTGGTGGAGTGCGCCCGCCCCCGGTGGGGCACCGTCCGCGTAGAGTGCTGGCGTTCCCGCGCTGTCGTGCCTGGAGGTGATCGGGCGCCTTGATGTTCCGACGTGCCGCACCGAAGGAGCGTGCCCCGCAGGTGGAGCCGGTGATCGAGCGAGAGCCCCTGGTCCGGACCGCGCCGCCGGCACCGGCGCCCGAGCGGTTCTCGGCCTCGTTCGCGGGCGCGACGCTGGTCGTCGGTCCGCCCGGCGGCGCGAGTCCGGCCGCCGTCGCGCTCGGTCGGAGCCTGCCGGTGGACCGGGGCCGCACGGTGGTCGTGATCGATCCGCCGGGTGGCGACGAGGTGTCGTTCTGGCCCGTCGTGGCCGCCGCGTTGCAGGGCCGCGGGCCGGTGCGGCTGATGACGCCGCACTCCGGCACGATGCGGCCGACCGCGCCCGCGCAGTGGCTGTGCGAGCAGCTGCAGGCGGAGGTGGTGGCGCCGGACGGCGCGGTGACCACGGTGCCGGGCGTGGCGTTCGTCGCGGGCAACGGCGGGTACGGCTGCTGGCTGCGGTTCCTGCCCGGCACGTCGCCGTCGCCGATGGGCCGCCGGTTCCCGGTGCCGAACTGGGAGGCGGTCGACCCCAACACGCCGTGGCCGACCGGCGAGGTGGGCATCTCGGAGCCGATCCCGGCGGGGCTGTGGCTGCGGGCGCAACGCGCGCAGTTCGACCCGCAGGCGCCGGACGCGCGGGCGGTGATCGGGCTGCCGTGCCGGGACAACGTGCTGACCGTCGTGGTCGGCGGTCCGGGCCAGCCGCCGATCCCGACCGACGAGGTGTGCCGGCTGCTGGGCGGGTTGCCGTCCGCGGCGCGGTCGCGGGTGCGGCTGGTCTGGTACGGCGGCGAGCACCAGGCGCAGGCGGTCGCGGAAGGGCTCGGCGAGCCGATCTCGCTGTACACGGGCCTGCCGGTGGGGTCGCTGCGCACCGGTGCGGCCGTGGTGGCGGTGAACCCGCGCGGGCAGCAGACGTGGCGGCCGTACGTGACCGAGGTGCGCTACGCGCCGGGTGGCCCGCCGGTCGTCTCCGGTTACCGGGTGCCGGTGCCGGGGCTGGTGGAACGCGGTCCGGGCATCTTCGACCTGGGTGGCGGCGTGGTGCTGGAGGTCGTGCCGTCCGGGCTGTGGGTGCGTGACGCGGAGGACAACGGGCCCGACGTGCGGTCGCTGCCGGTGGACCCGGAGTGGGCCCGGCTGACCGTAGGCACGCCCGGCCGCACGACGGCGGGCGCGGTCGCGGTGGCGGGCGCGTCCCTGGTGGAACGGCTGGAGCCGGAGGTGCGGCGGCTGCTGAAGGTGGTGTTCTGCGACCCGACGCCCATGCCGCGCCCGCCGGTCGCCGAGGAGCCACCGCCGCCGGTGACGGCCGACGAGCCGGTGCCGCTGAGCGTGGACGGTCCGCTGGCGGACTCCCCCGCGCCGACGTGGGGCGAGCAGGTGGGCGAGGAGGTCGTGCCGGTCGACCACCGCAGCACCGAGCAGGAACGTGACGCGTTGCGGCGGATGCTGGGCGAGCGGTACGGCGAGCACGCGGCGGTGGCGTGCCGGCACATCGCGGAGCGCCCGGACGACCCGGAGGCGTTCGAGGCGGTGGTGACCGACCTCGCGGCGGTGTCGGCGTTCCTGCGGCACGACGAGGAGATCCTGGTCGAGGCGCTGCGCAGCGGGAAGCTGGGCCGGTTGTGGCCGTACGCGGCGTCGGTGGTGTCGGGGCTGCGGCGGCTGCCGGTGCACCAGGGCGTGACGGTGTGCTGGGGCGAGGCGCGCCGGTTCCGCACGGGTGACGTGCTGGTCGAGCACGGTGTGCTCAACACGGTGACGGGGCCGGTGGTGCCGGTGGACGGGCGGGTGGAGTTCCTGCTCTGGTCGGTGACCGGGCGGAAGGTGTCGGTGGTCGACTCGTTCGGCAGCGTGGTGCAGGAGCGGGTGGTGTTCGCGCCGGGCACGGCGTTCAAGGTGCTCGCGGTGGTGGAGGCGGAGGAGTCGGCGCCGATGCAGGTGATGGCGCAGGAGGTGGTGGGCCGCCACCACGAGCTGCCGCCGGGTGTGCTGGGCAGCCTGGAACGGGCCGCCGTGGCACTGCGCAACCAGGCCCGCGCCACGGCGTAGGTCGGGCGGCCCTGGGCGGAGTCCGCGAGGGGCGCGGCGGCGACCTCGACCGCCCGGCGCCGCACGACCTGATCCGCGAGGGCCGCGGCACCCCGGCCTCGACAGTCCGGCGCCGCAGGTCGGGAGGCGGCCTGGTCCGCGCGAGCCGCGGCGTGGCCTCCCCGTGTCGGCAGGCGGCGACCCGGTCGCGGCGGCGCGTCGCAGGCCGCGGCCCCGCGCCCCGCCTCAGTACGCGGCGGCTCGGTCGGCGAAGTGCGGCGCGGGCGCGACGCCCGCCGAGGCCGGGTAGGAGACGCGGTCGGGTACGCCGTCCGACGTGTAGCGCTGCGCCGGCGCGGCGGCCAGCTGGTCGAGCCACACCGCGGAGCCGTAGCGGGCGTCCTCGCCGGTCGGGTCCTGCGACCGGATGCGCGGGGTGTTCGCCGGGTCGAAGTCCGCAGCGAACGGCGACGGCGCCGGTCCCGCCCCCACCATCAGCACGCACGCGTACTCGTACGCCACGCCATCGGAGGCACCGCGCAGGGCCAGCGTGCCGTTCGCCGGGATCGCGCCGAACGGCAGGGCGAGGCTCGACACCTGGTAGCCGGGCACGGCCTGCTGGATCTCCCGCTGCCCGGACGCGATCGCGCCCTGCACGCCCCCGTCGTCGGCCATCGCGAGGTTGGTGTGGTCACGCGTGTGGTTGCCGATCTCGAAACCGTGGTCGCGCAGCCAGCGCAGCGCCGCACCATCGGGTGACCCGAACGGCCCGGCGTTGACGTACAGGCTGGCCACCGGCCGGAAACCGGGGTGTCGCGCGGCCACGTCCAGCAGGATCGCGATGGCCGTGCCCGGTACGGGCGCGCCGTCCGGGCCGAGCGCGAACTGGGTCGCGTCGCCGTCGTCGAAGGTCAGCACGACGGGGTGGGCGCCCGCGGGGAGGTCGATGCGCCCGGTCGCGTACTCGGCGGTGGTCACCGGCACGTACCCCTCGGCGGCCAGCCGTTCCAGCTCGGCGCGGAACGCCGCCGGTGTCCGGTCGTAGACCGAGGTGGGCTGCTCGACGAGCCGGTGGTACATCAGGATCGGCACCAGGCCGAGTTCGTTGGCGCCCACGGCGGCCGGGTCGGGCGGCGCGGAGGACGACGGTGGGGCGGACGAGTCCGGTGGCAACTGCGCCGCGGCCTGGTCGGGTGGTCCCGCCGCGGGTTGGGCGCCGCAGCCGCAGCACAGGGCCGCGACGAGCGCGACGACGGTCCGGACCGACCTGCTCGACGTGGTGTTCACACCCGGATGGTTCCGCGTCCGGACCGGGTCGACACGGTCGTACACCCCTTCGGATGACCTTCGGTTTGGCGTCCCGCCGCCTGGTCAAGTCGCTGGGAGCCGCTGCCACGCCCAGATCGGAGTCACCGATGTCGGATACGCCCCGGAAGCTCAAGCGCGTGCTGATCCCAGTCGTCGGCGTGGTGGTGCTGCTGCTCATCGCGGGCGTCGTCACGACGATCGTGCACGGCCGCGGTGTCGGGTTGGCCGTGGCCGAGTTGGGCGACGGCAGCGCTGTCACTCCTTCGGGTGTAGAGCGCGTGTCCATCACCACCGCGGAGGCCGGCGGGCTCGACCGTGTGACCGTGCACGTGGACGGACAGCCGGTGGAGGCGCTGCGCGCCGACGGCCGCATGACGTTGACCGGGGTCAAGCTCGCCGAGGGCAGGCACACGCTGTCGGTGCGGGCGGCCAACCCGTTGCCGTGGATGCCCGACGTGGAGGTGCAGCGCGAGTTCACCGTGGACGCGACGCCGCCTTCGCTGAAGGTGGACGTGGTCGAGGCCGAGTCGCCGCGCGGCCCGGTGACGGTGAAGGGCAGCGCGGAGGGCGCGGACTCGGTGCGGGTGGCCGACCAGGAGGTGGAGCTGCGCGACGGCAGGTTCGAGACGTCGCTGCGGGAGGTGCCCACGAGCGTCCGGGTCGAGGCCAGTGACGCCGCGGGCAACGCCCAGCGCCACGACGTCGCGGTCAAGGTCACCCACCCGGGTATGCGGGCCGTGCACCTGAGCGCCGCGGCGTGGGCGACGGCGTCGTTGCGGGACCCGGTGCTGGCGATGGCGCGCGAGGGCCGCATCGACACCGTGCAGCTCGACATCAAGGACGAGAGCGGCGAGATCGGCTACGACTCGCAGGTGCCGCTGGCCAGGCAGATCGGCGCGACCCGCAACTACTACGACGCGCGCGCCGCGCTGGACGAGCTGCACGCGCTGGGGCTGCGGGTGGTGGGCAGGCTGGTGGCGTTCCGCGACCCGGTGCTGGGCAAGGCGTCGTGGGAGTCGGGCGCCCGGGACCGGGTGGCGCAGAACTCGTCCGGCGCGCCCTGGTCGGCGCACTACGGCGAGTACGCGTTCACCAACTTCGCCAACCCCGAGGTCCGCGCCTACAACACCGCGATCGCCGCGGAGGCCGCGTCGCTGGGCTTCGACGACATCCTCTACGACTACGTGCGGCGGCCGGACGGCCCGATCGGGCAGATGGTGTTCCCCGGCCTGACCACGAGCCCCGAGCAGTCCATCACGGACTTCCTGGCGGAGAACCGGGCCGCGGTCCGGCCGCTGGGCGCGTACCTGGGCGCGTCGGTGTTCGGCATCGCCGCGCACGCGCCCACGGACGTCGCGCAGGACATCCCGTCCCTCGCGGCGCACGTGGACTACGTCGCGCCGATGGTCTACCCGTCGCACTGGGGTCCGGGCGAGTACGGGGTGTCCAACCCGAACGCCCAGCCGTACGAGATCGTGCGGGCGTCGGTGGCGGACTTCGTCCGGTTGACCAAGGACAGCGGCGCGACGGTGATCCCGTGGCTGCAGGCGTTCTCGCTGGGCCACCACTACGGCCCGGGTGAGGTGCAGGCGCAGGTGCGGGGGTCGGCGGAGGCGGGTGCGCCGTCGTTCCTGCTGTGGAACGCGGCGTGCACGTACGGCTCGTCCGGCTTGGAGCCCGCATGAGGCCGGTGTCGCTGCTGCCCTACCTGGCGGGCGTCTGCCTGGCGGCGACGGCCGTGGTGGTGCTGGACGTCGGGATGGCACCGCGGCCGGCGACGGTGGCGTGGCCCGCGGCCGGTGTCGTGCCCCCTCCCCCGCTGCCCCCGGCGCAGAGCGCGCCACCGGTCGACGCGCTGCACTCGGGCGCGGACCTGCCGCCCGGTCCGCCGTTCCCCGAGCAGGGTGCGGGCACGTGGCACGTCGTGCCGCCGTCCGGCGCCCGAGGCACGGCCGGCACCACGTACGCGGTCGAGGTGGAGGACGGTGTGGTGCTGCCGCAGGGCGACGACTCGTTCGCCGCCGTGGTGGACCACGCGTTGCGGCACCCGCGCGGGTGGTCGGGGCGGCACGCGTTCCGGCGCGTCGGCGACGACGTCGTGCCCGAGCTGCGGATCCGGTTGACCTCGCAGCGGACCGCGCGGTCGCTGTGCGGGTTCGAGCTGCCCTACGACGTGTCGTGCCGGGTGGGGCCGGTGGTGCACCTCAGCACGGCGCGCTGGTTCCGCGGCGCCCACACCTACGGCGGCGACCTGCGCGGCTACCGGATCTACGCGGTCAACCACGAGGTCGGGCACTTCCTGGGCCTGGGCCACGAGGTGTGCCCGGCGGACGGCGCGCCGGCGCCGGTGATGATGCAGCAGACGTTGAGCGTGGACAACGACGGGCTGGCGTCCATCACCACGGGCAGCGACCAGGGTGTCGTGGTCGTGCCGGACGGCAACTCGTGCGAGCCCAACCCGTGGCCGTGAGGGTGCGGTCCCGACCGCCGGACGGCCGCCGTCGCGCGGACGCGCCTCCGCGCGACGGCGGCCACGCGGGTCAGCCCGCCGCGGCCGTCCTGGCCCGCTGCTCGGCGACCAGGTCGCGGTACCAGTGGAAGCTCGCCCGGGGCGTGCGGACCAGCGTGTCGTAGTCCACGTGCACGAGGCCGAACCGGTGCTTGTAGCCGTGCGCCCACTCGAAGTTGTCCAGGAAGGACCACACGAAGTAGCCGCGCAGGTCGACACCGGCGGTGATCGCGTCGCGCGCCGCCGCGAGGTGGGTGCGCAGGTAGTCGATGCGCTCCTGGTCGACGAAACCGGGGTGGTCGGGGTAGACGCACCCGTTCTCGGTGACGTACACCGGCGGCAGGTCGGGGTAGCGCTCCTTGAGCCCGACCAGCGTCTGGGTGAGGCCTTCGGGTTCGACCGGCCAGTTCATCGCGGTGCGCGGCACGTCCGGCAGCCGGGTGGTGTCGATGCCGACGTCGATCGACGTGCGGGTGGCCGGGTCCGGGTCGCGGTGCGGCGCGTCGGCCACGTGCTGCCGGTAGTAGTAGTTGATGCCCACGTAGTCCAGCGGCGTGGAGATCAGCTCCAGGTCGCCGTCGCGGCGGAACGACAGGTCGGTCACGCCGGCGAACGTGTCCTCGTAGTCGTCCGGGTAGCGGCCCGCGAACAGCGGTTCGGTGAACTGGCGGCGCAGCAGCAGGTCGTGCCGCCGTGCCGCGGCGACGTCGGCGTCCGACGAGGTGACCGGGGTGGACGGCGACTGGTTGAGCACGATCCCGAACTCGTGGCCCGGCGTGCCGCGCATGGCCCGCACCGCCAGCCCGTGCGCCACCATCAGGTGGTGCGCGGCGGCGAGGGAGCCGTGGCCCTCCCGCGCGCCGGGAGCGTGTCTGCCTTCGCCGTAGCCGACGATCGAGGACACGTACGGCTCGTTGAACGTCGTCCACTTCGACACCCGGTCACCCAGGGCGTCGTGCACGACCACGGCGTACTCGGCGAACCGCTCGGCGGTGTCGCGGGAGCGCCAGCCGCCCAGTTCCTCCAGCGCCTGCGGCAGGTCCCAGTGGTACAGGGTGAGGAACGGCTCGATGCCGCGGTCCAGCAGCCCGTCGACCAGGCGCCGGTAGAAGTCGAGCCCGCGCTGCTCGACCCGGCCCGCGCCATCGGGCACGATCCGGGGCCACGCCACCGAGAACCGGTACGCGTCCACGCCCAGCTCGCCGAGCAGCGCCAGGTCCTCCGGCATCCGGTGGTAGTGGTCGCACGCGACGGCTCCGGTGTCGCCACCGGCGACGGCGCCCGGCACCGCGCCGAACGCGTCCCAGATCGACGGTCCTCTCCCGTCTGCGTCCACGGCCCCTTCGATCTGGTAGGCCGAGGTGGCGACGCCCCAGCGGAATCCTCGGGGGAAGTCGATCAACTGAAACTCCTAGACAAGCCGGTGGTGTGGGGAAGCGGTGCGGTTGCGGCGTGGCGGTGGGTGGCTGGCGCGCTCATCCCTTGAGCGCCCCCGCCATGATCCCGCCGACGATCTGGCGGCCGAACAGCAGGAACACCACGAGCACCGGCACGGTGCCGATCGTCGCCGCGGTGAGCACGAGGGTGTAGTCGGTGGTGTACCCGCTGGCCAGGGTGTTCAACGCGGTCTGCACGGTGGGGTTCTCGGGCGTGAGCACGACCAGCGGCCAGAAGAAGTCGTTCCACGCCTGCATGAACGTGAACAGGCCGAGCACGGCGGCGGCGGGGCGTGCGGCGGGCAGCACCACGTGCCAGTACAGGCGCAGGGAGCTGCACCCGTCCATCCGGCCGGCTTCGAGCAGCTCGTCGGGCACGGCGCGTTCGAAGTACTGGCGCATGAAGAACACGCCGAACGCGGTGACCAGGCCGGGCACGATGACCGCGTGCAGCTCGCCCGCCCAGCCGAAGTCGCTCATCATCATGTACAGCGGGATGACGCCGAGCTCGGTGGGCACCGCCTGGGTCGCCACGACCAGCAGCATGAGCGCGGACCGGCCGCGGAACTTCAGCTTGGCGAACGCGAAACCGGCCAGGGTGGAGAAGAACACCACCGACAGCGTGATGGTGCCCGCCACGACCAGCGAGTTCATCATCGCCAGCGCGAAGTCCGACTGGTCGAACACCCGCGCGATGTTGGCGAACAGGTGGCCGCCGGGCACCAGCACCGGCGGCACGCTGCTCACCTTGTCCGGTGTCTGCGAGGACACGACGAGCGACCAGTACACCGGGAACGCCGACCCGGCGAGCACCGCGATCAGCGCCGCGTAGGTCCACGGTCCGGGCAGCCGCAACGCCCGGCGCCGCCCGGACGGCGCCGGCGGCGCGTCGGGCGCCAGCGGTTCGAGCACGGTGGTCATGGTGTCCTCTCAGTCCGTCCGGATGCGGCGCGCGGCCAGGTAGCTCAACCCGGTGATGGCGACCGTCGCGATGACCAGCAGCCAGGCGATGGCCGACGCGTAGCCGAAGTCGAACTTCTTGAAGCCGTACTCGTAGAGGTAGAGCGCGGCGGTCTGGAACTGCCGGTCCGAGCCGCCGGTCTCGGCACCCGCGCCGGGGTTGAACAGCAGCGGCTCGGCCAGCAGCCGCATGTTGCCCGCGGTGGCGATCACGGTGGAGAAGATGATCTGCGGGCGCAGCATCGGCACGGTGATCCGCCAGAACTGCTGCCAGGCGGTGGCGCCGTCCAGCCTGGCCGCCTCGTACACGCTGGTCGGGATCGCCTGCATGGACGCCAGGAAGATCAGCGCGTGGTAGCCGGTCCAGCGCCACACCACCATCGCGGCGATGGCGGTGTGCGAGCTGGCGGTGCCCGCCTGCCAGTCGATCCGGCCCGCGCCGAACAGCTCCAGCGCCCAGTTGATCAGCCCGAAGTCCCGGCCGAACAGCTGGGCGAAGATGATCGCCACCGCCGCCACCGACGTGATGTTGGGCAGCAGCACGCCCATCCGGAAGAACGTCCGGCCGCGCAGCCGCCGGTTGAGCAGCTGCGCGATGCCGAGCGCGAACAGGATCTGCGGCACGGTGGTGAGCAGCCACAGGCTCAGCGTGTTGCCCATCGCGTTCCAGAAGTACGGGTCCGCGGTGAGCAGCGCGACGTAGTTGTCGATGCCGACGAACGTGGCCGCGTCCCCGTCGAGCAGGTTGCGGTCCTGCAGCGACACCCACGCGGTGTAGAGCAGGGGGAACAGGCCGAACACGCCGAACAGCAGGAAGTACGGCGCGACGTAGGCGTACGGCGCGTACCGGAGGTCCCACCGGTGGCGGCGTTCCCGCCAGTCGGTCTTCATCGAGTGACGTCGCGGACGAACTGGTCCCACGACTCGCCCGGACTCTGCTTGCCCTGCTCGACGCGCTGCATGGCGTTGCCGAACTCGGTCTGGATGTCACCGGCCTTGGGGCCCTGGTACTGCGGCTTCAGGGCGCGGGCGGCGTCGGTGAAGACCTTGCCGACCGGCGCGTTGTTGAAGAACGGGTCGGCCTTCTGGGCGACCGACTGCTCGCTGTACAGCTTCGGCGCGGACGGCAGCAGGCCCGCGTTGGCGAAGACCTTGGCCTGCTGCTCGGGGGCGGTGAGCCAGGCGGCCAGCGCGACGGCCTTGTCGGTGTTCTTGCCCTGCTTGGGCACGGTCAGGTACGAGCCGCCCCAGTTGCCGCCGCCGCCGGGCACGGCCGCGAGGTCCCACTTGCCGGAGGTCTCCGGCGCCTGGTCCTTGATCTTGGCCATCATCCACGCCGGGCAGGCCAGGGTCGCGAACTGGCCCTGCTTGAAGCCGGTGTTCCACTGCGGGGTGCTGTGCAGCAGCCCGGCGGACAGGCCGTCAGCCACGCCCTGGGCGACGAGGTCCCAGCCCTTGCGGATCTCGGCGTTGTCCCCGACGACGATCTTGTCGGACTTGTCGTAGTAGCCGGTGGGCGCCTGGCCGACGATCGCGTTGAGCACGGTGGGGCCGCCGTCGAAGAACTTCGCGCCGGCCGGCGCGTTGGCCGCGAACCGCTTGCCGGTCTCCATGAACTTCTCCCACGTGGGCCACATCGCGGAGACCTGGTCGCGGTCGGCAGGCAGGCCGGCGGCCTCGAACAGGTCGCGGCGGTAGCAGATGGCCAGGCCGCCGATGTCGGTGCCGTAGCCGATCTGCTTGCCGTCCTTGGACAGCGAGGCCTCCCACTTCCAGTCCAGCCAGCGGTCCTTCAGGTCGGCGCTGAGCTCGACGAACTGGCCGGGGTTGGCCTTGAACTGGTTGATGTAGCCGACGTCGACGGCCTCGATGTCCGCGGCGCCGTTGTTCGTGGCGAGGTGGGCGGCCAGGTTCTTGTGGTGGTCGGAGTAGGAGGCGGTGCGGTCGGTGATGTCGATGTCCGGGTGCGCCTTCTCGTACTCCTCGAACAGCTGCTGGTAGCCGAAGTTGCCGAACAGCCCGATGGTGATCCTGGTCTTGCCGTCGCTCGCGTCGCCGCCGCACGCGGTGGCGACCAGGGCGGTGGCCAGCAGCGCGGCGCCGACCAGGGTCGGAGTTCGTCTCATAACGCGGCTCTCCCTCTCCATCAATAAGCCGGCCGATTTCGGGCACGCCGGACGCACGTGGGGCCGATCCGGGGGTTTCCGGCGAATTCGACCGGGTTCCGCACCCGGTCGGTGTGGTGTACATGACAGTCCGGGGCTGCGATACCGTCAAGTAACGAAGCGATAACCTGGCCGTTCCAGGGCTTCGGCGTTTGCGCAGGTGATACCGTGTCCAGCCTGGTCAGGAGGTTCGGCCTGAGCGGCTGAAACCGGTTACAAAGAAAGGGCGCGCGATGACCACGATCCGTGAGATCGCCCAGCTGTGCGGGGTGTCCGTGGCGACCGTTTCCCGTGTTTTCAACCAGCCCCTGACAGTCAGCAAGGAAAAGCGCGAAGTGGTCGAGCGGGTGGCCCGCGAGCTGGACTACCGGCCCAACGAGTCCGCCCGCGCGTTGGCCACCAAGCGGTCCGGGCTGATCGGCCTGGTGTGGGACACCGACCACCGCAGGCCCGGCTGGCGGCACCCGTACCTGCAGGAGCTGCTGATCGGGCTGAAGTCGGCGCTCAGCGCGCACGGCTACCACCTGCTGATGCTGGCCACCAGCGGGTCGGCGGCGCTGCGGGCGGTCGGCGCGTCGCTGGCGGACCCGGTCGCGTACGTGAACATGACCCGGCGGCACCACCTCGGCGGGCTGGTGCTCATCGACAGCGGCTCGGACGCCTCCGCGTTCACCGCGTTCGCCCAGTCCGGGCTGCCGTGCGTGGCGGTGGACGTGGAGGTCGACGGGCCGCGCGCGACGTACGTGACGTCGGACAACGTCGGCGGCGCGGCGATGGCGGTGCGGCACCTGGTCGAGGAGGGCCACCGGCGGATCGCCACGGTCACCGGCCCGCACGCCAACCGGCCCGCGGCGGACCGGCTGGCCGGCTTCCGCGCGGCGATGGCCGAGGCGGGCCTGGCCGTGCCGCCGGAGTACGTGGTGGAGGGCGACTTCTACCGGCCCAGCGGCCAGGCGGCGATGCGGACGCTGATCGCGTTGCCCGAACCGCCCACGGCGGTGTTCTGCGCCGGCGACGAGATGGCCGTGGGCGCGTTGCTGGCCGCACGGCACGCGGGGCTGCGGGTGCCGGACGAGCTGGCGGTGGTGGGGTTCGACGACATCGAGCTGGCCGCCCTGGTCGACCCGCCGTTGACCACGTTGGCGCAGGACAAGGCGGGGATCGGGGTGGCCGCGGCGCGAGCGGTGCTGACCATGGTGCACGGTGGCGAGAAGCCCGCGCCCGCGTTCCTGCCGACCAAGCTCGTGGTGCGCGCCTCCAGCCGTTGAGCGGTCAGCACGTCGGCGGCGGCGTGCTCCCCGGTGGCCCGAACTCCAGCCGCAACGAGTCGGTGCGCGGCACGACGAACGCGGTACCGGCCGACGACCGCCACACGGCGGGCAGGAACACGTACTGGCCGCCGGACTGCAACAGCAGCTTCAGCCCGTCGTAGCGGTACTTGTAGGCGGCGTCGGGCTGCGCGCACGCCACCTGCCGCACACCCTCACCGGCCAGGTTCAGGCTGTCGGTGCTGTAGACGACCGCGTCGGCCATCCACGGCACCTGCGCCTCGATCTCGAACCCGCGCCGCGTGCCGACCGAGGCCGAGTAGTCGCCGACCGCCCAGAACAGCCCGATCGCGACCAGCAGGAACGCCGCTACCGACTCGACCGGCCCGAGCGCCGCGCCCCGGCCCGAGCGCGAACCCCACCGCCGCCAGGCGAACGCCACCAGCACCACACCCACCGCGAACCCCAACCCGGGCAGGCCCGGGTAGGCGCGGAACGGCTCGGGGTTCACCGTGATCGGCGCCGTCACACCCAGCAGCAGGAGCCCGAGCACGGCGGCGGCCGGAGTGCAGACCCGCAGCAGCGCCGCCCACCGACGCGCGGACAGCCGCGCCTTGAGGAACCGGGCGAGGAAGGCAGCCGTCAGCACCGCGAACGCGATCCCGGCCAACGGCACGAACAACCCGTCCGCGCCGCGGGCCAGGATCTCGTCCGGGGTCTGGCCGAGCAGCGTGTAGTGCACCCGGAAGTGCTCGAAGAAGACCTGGGTCGCCACCAGGCCGAAGAAGTAGAGCAGCGCGGTCAGCAGGGTCGTGTTGGCGACCACCGCGGCGACGATCCGCACCGCGCGGCCCGGACCCGTCAGGGTCTCGGTCGGGTCGGCCTGCGGCGGAGGCGGGGCGACGCGGCGACGCGCGTGCACCGCGGTCACCGCCCGCTCCGGGACGTCTCGGGGGTGCTCTCCGAGGGCTTGACCGGCGCCGAAACGGACTCGCCGGTCCCGTCAGCGCACGGTCCACCCTCGATGGTGATCGTGCCACCGCGGGGCACGGGGTCCGGCCCTGCCCCGACGAAGCAGTTGTCACCCGGCCGCGGCGACACAGTCTTGATCGTGATCCCGCACATCTCCCCGGGGTCGTTCGCGCACACGCGCTTCAACTCCGCCTCGAGGAATCCCTTCGCCAGGTCGAGAGGCTGTCCGACGTAAGTGGCGTTGTAGTCGATCGGGCTGCCCGGCACGCCCGGCCGCTTGGCCGTGGTCGGGGGT
The DNA here is from genome assembly GCF_003014735.1 of Saccharothrix carnea. Taxonomy (GTDB): domain Bacteria; phylum Actinomycetota; class Actinomycetes; order Mycobacteriales; family Pseudonocardiaceae; genus Actinosynnema; species Actinosynnema carneum. The sequence goes on from NZ_PYAX01000002.1 coordinate 834,482, forward strand.
ACCCGCGGGCTCGGGATCCGCGGAGCCGGGGTCGTGGGCCCCGTCTCCGGCTCCGGCGACTCCTGCGCCGTTCCGCTCGGCGTTTCGGCCGTCGTCTCGGCCGTCGAGTGGCCGGGCGACGCCGACTCCGCGGACCGGACCCGGCCCGCCGGCCCGGGGTCGCCCGGCACTTCGCCACAGCCGACCACCACCGCGCACGCGACGATCGCGAACGATCCTCCGGTCAACCACCTCATCGGGTCTCACCGCCCCTGTTGCTCCTTATGGGTTCACCCATTAGGAGGTTCGGAGCAGGCCCTGAATACAGGCCGAGGTCACGAGAGCGTGCGCCCCTCTTCCACCTGCGGCTTCCACGGCCAGTTGGCCGCGTTGTCCGGGCACCGCGACGCCGCCGCGCGGTGCCGGAATCCGACCGCCGCGCCGCCCCGATCAGACGTTGCGCCGGTACTGGCCACCCACCTCGAAGAACGCCTCCGTGATCTGACCCAGCGTGCACACCCGCGCCGCGTCCATCAGCACCGCGAACACGTTCTCCCCCGACGCCGCCGCCTCCTTCAACCGCCGCAACGCCGGCTCGGCCTCGGCCGCGTGCGAGGCGGCGAACGCCCGCGTCCGCTCCACCTGCGACCGCTTCTCCTCCTCCGTCGCCCGCGCCAACTCGATGGTCACCTGCTCCCGCCCGCCGTCCTCCGGCAGGAACGTGTTCACCCCGATCAACGGCAGCGAACCGTCGTGCTTGCGCTGCTCGTAGCGCATCGACTCGTCCTGGATCCGACCGCGCTGGTAGCCCGTCTCCATCGCGCCCAGCACACCACCGCGCTCGGAGAGCCGGTCGAACTCCGCCAGCACCGCCTCCTCCACCAGGTCGGTCAGCTCCTCGACCACGAACGAGCCCTGCAACGGGTTCTCGTTCGCCGACAGGCCCCACTCCTTGTTGATGATCAGCTGGATCGCCATCGCCCGCCGCACCGACGACTCCGTGGGCGTCGTGATCGCCTCGTCGTAGGCGTTGGTGTGCAACGAGTTCGTGTTGTCGTACAACGCGCACAACGCCTGCAACGTGGTCCGGATGTCGTTGAAGTCCATCTCCTGCGCGTGCAACGACCGCCCCGACGTCTGCACGTGGTACTTGAACTTCTGCGACCGCTCGTTCGCCCCGTACCGCTCCCGCATCGCCACCGCCCAGATCCGCCGCGCCACCCGGCCGATCACGCTGTACTCGGCGTCCATGCCGTTGGAGAAGAAGAACGACAGGTTCGGCGCGAAATCGTCGATGTCCATCCCCCGCGCCAGGTACGACTCCACGTAGGTGAACCCGTTGGCCAGCGTGAACGCCAACTGGCTGATCGGGTTCGCCCCCGCCTCGGCGATGTGGTAGCCCGAGATCGACACCGAGTAGAAGTTGCGCACCTTGTGCTGGATGAACCACTCCTGGATGTCGGCCATCATCCGCAACGAGAACTCGGTGGAGAAGATGCAGGTGTTCTGCCCCTGGTCCTCCTTGAGGATGTCCGCCTGCACCGTGCCGCGCACGGTCGACAACGCCCACGCCTTCAACTCGTCCGCCTCCGCCTCGGACGGCTCGCGACCGTGCTCGGCGCGGAACTTGTCGACCTGCTGGTCCACCACCGTGTTCAGGAAGAACGCCAGGATCGTCGGCGCCGGACCGTTGATCGTCATCGACACCGACGTGGACGGCGCGGTCAGGTCGAAACCGTCGTAGAGCGCCCTCATGTCGTCCAGCGTCGCGATCGACACACCCGACGTGCCGATCTTGCCGTACACGTCCGGCGGGGTGTCCGGGTCGCGCCCGTACAACGTCACCGAGTCGAACGCCGTCGACAGCCGGGTCGCCTCCGAGCCCTTCGACAGGTACTTGAACCGCCGGTTCGTGCGGAACGCGTCACCCTCGCCCGCGAACATCCGCGCCGGGTCCTCACCGTCCCGCTTGAACGGGAACACCCCCGCCGTGTACGGGAAGTGGCCCGGCAGGTTCTCCTTGCGCAGGAACCGCAACAACGTGCCGTCGTCCTCGTAGCGCGGCAACGACACCCGCCGCACCTTGTTGCCCGACAACGTCTCCCGCGTCAACTTCGTGTGGATCTCCCGGTCCCGCACCCGCACGACCATCTCGTCACCGCTGTAGGCCTCCACCACCTGCGGCCACGACGCCAACAGCTCCGCCGACACCGCGTCGACCTGCTTCCCCGCCGACTCCAGCAACGACGTGATCGCCGCCGTGTCGTGCCCCGCGGACTCCAACTCCTCCTGAGCCGCCCGCAGGTGCGCCACCCGCCGCACCGCGTCCACATGCGTCTCCGTCGCCCGGTGGTAACCGCGCACCGTCTCGGCGATCTCGGCCAGGTACCGCACCCGCGTCGGCGGCACCACCGTCGCCGCCGACGTCGACACCCTGCCCGCCACCACCGGCAACGCGCCCTCGGCCACGTCCAACCCCCGCTGCGCCAACTCACCACGCAAGTGCTGGTACAAAGCCGTCACACCGTCGTCGTTGAACGTCGCCGCCGACGTCCCGAACACCGGCATGTCCTCCCACGACGCCCCGAACGCCTCCCGGTTGCGCACCAACTGCCGCGCCACGTCACGACGCGCGTCCTCCGCACCCCGCCGCTCGAACTTGTTGATCGCCACCGCGTCCGCGAAGTCCAACATGTCGATCTTCTCCAGCTGCGACGCGGCACCGAACTCCGGCGTCATCACGTACAGCGAGAGATCCACGAACGGCACGATCGCCGCGTCACCCTGGCCGATACCCGGCGTCTCCACGATCACCAGGTCGAACCCGGCCGCCTTGCACGCCAGGATCGCGTCCGACAGACCGTCCGGCACCTCCGAACCCGCCCGGCGGGTGGCCAGCGAGCGGAAGAACACCCGGTCACCGTCCAGGCAGTTCATCCGGATCCGGTCACCGAGCAGCGCGCCACCGCCCTTGCGCCGGGTCGGGTCCACCGCCAGCACCGCGACCCGCAGCTTGTCCTGCTGGTCCAGCCGGAACCGGCGCACCAGCTCATCGGTCAGCGACGACTTGCCCGAACCACCCGTACCGGTGATGCCCAGCACCGGCACCGGGCGCTCACCCGCCACGTGCACCATCCGGTCGCGCACGTCCGCCGGCAACGTGCCCGCCTCGATCAGCGTGACCGCCCGCGCCAGCACGTCCTCGCTGCCGGTGAACAGGCCGTCCCACGACGACGGCGGGCGCTCGGCCAGCGGGTGGTCGCACGCCTCCACCATCGTGTTGATCATCCGGGCGAGCCCCAGCCGCTGCCCGTCCGCCGGGGAGAAGATCCGCGCCACGCCACGCGAGTGCAGCAGCTCGATCTCCTCGGGCACGATGACGCCACCGCCGCCGCCGAAGACCTTGATGTGCTCCGCGCCGCGCTCGGCCAGCAGTTCGACCAGGTAGCTGAAGTACTCGACGTGCCCGCCCTGGTAGGCGCTGATCGCGATGCCCTGCACGTCCTCCTGCACGGCCGCGGCGACGACCTCGCGCACCGACCGGTTGTGGCCGAGGTGCACGACCTCGGCGCCCTGGGCCTGCAGGATCCGCCGCATGATGTTGATCGCGGCGTCGTGCCCGTCGAAGAGGCTGGCCGCGGTCACGAAGCGGACCGGGTGCAGCGGGGTGTGCAGCGGGGCAGCGGTCACGACTGGCTCCTTCGGCAGCGCGGAACTGCCTCCAGATTACTAGGACATCCGTCTATCGGAAGTACGACGGAGTTGTGCGACGGGTCACCCGCTTCACCCGTTCACCCGAACGTGCCCAATATCAGGACAAATCGGACCTAAACCCATTGACGTCGATCGTTTTGCCAACCCTGGCCGTACCCCTCGCCGAAGACGCGTGTAACTTCCGTCCAAACGGGGTAGAGGATCTTCCATGAGCAGCACACCTATCTACGACGAGCTGGCCGCCATCCTGCTCGCCGACCACCCTGGCAGCGCCGACACGGCCGTCGCCGGGAAGCAACAGGCGGAGCCTGCCGACGAGCCGTCGAAGCAGGTCCGCACCGGTGGCCGACGGCGCAAGCCCGAACCGGACGCTTGATCTTTTATAGTCGGCACTGAAGCTATAGAGCCTACTGGAGTCGAACGCGTGTTCGACTCTCGGGTTATGCTGGCGTCATGCAGGTGTCGCTGTTCGACGACGGCGCCGAAGCGCCCGCGCTGCGCCCGCTGACCGGTGTGCGGCGGACCGAGCTGGGCGACGGCGCGTGGGTCGACGTGCTCCCCGGCTGGCTGTCCGGCGCGGACGCGGTGTTCCAGCGCCTGGTCGCCGAGGTGCCCTGGCGTGCCGAGCGCAGGCAGATGTACGAGCGCGTGGTGGACGTCCCGCGCCTGCTCTGCTTCTACGACGAGCACGCACCGCTCCCCCATCCCGTGCTGACGCGTGCGCGGGACGAGTTGAGCGCCTGGTACGCCGAGGAGCTCGGCGAGCCGTTCCGCACGGCCGGCCTCTGCTACTACCGCGACGGCCGTGACTCCGTGGCCTGGCACGGTGACACGATCGGGCGAGGTTCGACCGAGGACACGATGGTGGCGATCGTGTCCGTCGGCACGCCGCGCGCGTTGGCGTTGCGCCCCCGCGGCGGCGGCACCACCGTGCGGTACGCGTTGGGGCACGGCGACCTGATCGTGATGGGCGGGTCGTGCCAGCGGACGTGGGAGCACGCCGTGCCCAAGGCGACGAAGGCGGTCGGCCCCCGGATCAGCGTCCAGTTCCGCCCGCGCGGCGTGCGCTGACGACTGAATCGGTTGACCTGCGCGTGCCGTTCTCGAACGACGCGCTCAAGCCCGGCGCGACGGCGTCCGGCGTCAACGACTTCACCAACCCCGACCTGGTCGGGCTGTCGCCGTTGCAGATCCTGGACAAGGTCATCGAGTACGCGGGCCAGAAGGGGATGCGCATCATCCTCGACCGGCACCGCCCGACCGGCGCCGGCCAGTCCGCCCTCTGGTACACGGCGGCCGTCCCCGAGTCGACCTGGATCAACGACTGGAAGATGCTCGCCCAGCGGTACGCGGGCAACACCACCGTGATCGGCGCCGACCTGCACAACGAGCCGCACGCCGAGGGCACCAACCCCAACGCCACCGGCGCGTGCTGGGGCTGCGGCGTGGTGGAGCGCGACTGGCGGCTGGCCGCCGAGCGGGCGGGCAACGCGATCCTGTCCGTGCAGGCGAACTGGCTGATCTTCGTCGAAGGTGTGAGCTGCCCGAGCGGCGGCCTGTCCGACACCCGGGACAACGACCCGTCTCACCGTCACCGCACCGACGTGGGCCCCGTCCCTCGCCGCCGGCTCCTCGGTCTCCCTGGGCTTCACCGCCAACGGCCCGGCAACCGCCCCCACCGCCGTCACCCTGTCCGGCTCCGCCTGCACCGCCTGACCCGAACGGTGGATCCAGGGGTCCCGAACGCAGGACACGCGGGACCTGAACCGGCAGGCCTGGCGGGAAGTTTCCCGTCCGGCCTGCCGGTGACTACCGCACCCGCGCGGTTACGGGTGGGCGAGCGCGCCCATCAGCAGGCCCACGAAGTGGTCCATGTCGGCCAGCAGGCACGGCAGCTGCGCGTGCTTGCCCGTGCACCCCTCAGCCCACCCGCTACCGTCGCCGTAGTCGATGAACGTGTGCGGGATGCCTGCCGCCACCAGGTGATCCCGCGTCACGACGTTCGTCGCCCAAGCCCGGTTCTCGACCACGGCCACCAGCGGGTCCACCGTCAGATCACCGCCGTTGCCCGTGTACATCGCCACGCCCATCCCCCGCAGCGAGCCGACGTGCTGCGCCGGGCTCTCCCGGTTCCACACCCCGTCGAACGGCCAGATCGGCGGCCCGAAGATCGACTCGAGCGGCACCGTGGGCGTTCCGCTGCCGGCCAGCTGCGTGGTCGCGACGACCGCCGCCCGCTGCTCCTGGCTCAACAGGTCCAGCCCGCCGGAGAAGCTGCCGACGTACGCGAACAGGTCCGGCCGGTGCTCGGCGTAGTGGAACGCGCCGAAGCCGCCCATCGAGTGCCCCGAGATGGCCCGCCCGTCACGCCGCGCGATCGTGCGGAGGTTCGCGTCGACGAACGGGATCACCTCGTCCAGGTGGAACGTCTCCCAGTTCTGCGGGCCGAGCGCCGCCGGCGGGTTCACCCAGTTCGCGTACCAGCCCCGCCCGGAACCGTTGGGCGCCACCGTGATCAGCGGGACGCCGACCGTGGTTTCTTCGAACAGCCGCTGGTTGGCGACGGTGTTCGGCCGGTCCGGGTGGCCGTGCAGGTGGTACTGCACCGGGTACCGGGTGGCGGCCGCCTGGTCGTAGCCCTCCGGCAAGGTCACCATGATCGTGTGCTCGCCGGACACCTGGCCGGCCATCACCGAGTACGCCGGCACGTGGGCGGTGCGCACGGTGAACACGAACGTCCGCTGGTTGCCGTCCACCCACGCCGGCTGGCTGACCACCGTCAGCCCGAACCCGTTGGTGAACACCGGCGGCGCACCACCACCCGCCGCCGACGCACCCGGCACACCGAACACACCGAGCACACCCACCACCGCGAGGGCGATCAGTCGCCGCATCACGCCGCCACCTCGCACAGCGCCGAGTCCAGCACCTCGATGGAGACCGGCCGGGAGCCGACCACGTTCCCGTTGGTCACCAGCGACGCGAACCGGCCGTCTTCGGTGGTCAGCGTGATCGAGTAGTGCCCGTTGGGCAGGGCGCCGTTGTGACCCCACGCCTCACCGCCGCACGACAGCGCGATCCGGACCAGCGCGAGGCCGGTGCTGTGATCCGGCGCGAGGGTCCGCCGCATCTCCGCGAGCCCCGCCGCCGAGACGACCCGGCCGTCGAGCAGCGCCTGGTAGAACTCCGCCATCTCCTCCAACGTCGACGCCATCGCGCCGGCGGTGCTCCAGAAGCTCAGCTCGCTGTTCGTGGTGCCCTCGGTCCAGAAGAAGAACGGGCCGAGCCTGCCCCCGACGTAGCCGGGCAGGTACGGGTCGGCCAGCGCCCGCGCCCCCGGCACCGGGAACGACGTGCCGGCCAGCCCGAGCGGGGTGATGACCCGGTCGGTGATCTCCTCGCGGACCGTGCGGCCGGTGAGCCGTTCGATCAGCAGGCCGAGCGCGAGGTAGGCGACGTTCGAGTACCCGACGCCGGCGCCGGGCGCGAACTGGGCGGGCTCGTCCATCGCCGAGCGGACCAGCTCGGCCAGCGAGTACGTGCCGTCCGGGTTGGCCGCCGCGTCGCGCACGTCCCGCACCATGCCGCTGGTGTGCTGCAGGAGCTGGCGGACGGTGATGACATTTCCGTCGTAGTTCCCGGTGAACACGCCGGGCAGGTACGGCCCGATCGGCGTGTCCAGGGCGACTCGGCCTTCGTCCACGAGCTGGAGCAGCACGGCCGCGGTGAACGTCTTGGTCTGGCTGCCGATCCGGAAGTGCTCGGTGGCCGTGATCGGGCGGTTCTGGCCGATCTTGGCCGTGCCGCTGCTCAACGTCCACGACTCGGTGTCGTCACCGGCGTACACGGCCGCGCCCGGTCCGGCCTGCGCCTGGTAGCGGTCGAGCACGGCCTGGGTCGCGGCGTGGCCGGTCTGCGCCACCGCCGTGACCGGGGTGGTCAACGCGCCGACAACAGCGAGGACGACACCTCCGGCGACTCCGGCCACCAGGCGACGGCTCTTGCCGCTCATGCGAGCCCCTCCGAGTCAATCTTGTCCGACGTGTCCGACATGTCCGACTTGTCCACGCCAACCGGCTTGTCGCCCGACGACGCACCCGCCTGGGCCTGCTCGCCGATGAACGACACGGCCTCCTTGACGACCTTGAGCACGCCGAGCGCGGCTTCGACCAGCTTGATCAGGTTCTCGCCGCTGGCCAGCAGCTCGGCCAGCTTCCCGGCGATCTTCCCGCCGTACTCGACGGCGATCTGGACGCACTGCGGGATCGCCACTGCCAGGCTCTGCCCGAACGTCGCCGGTGCGGCGGCCAGCGCCTGGGTGATGATCGGCGTGATCTTGGCGACCGCCTCGGCGATGAGCTGGGTCACCGCCGTGACGACCTTGGCCACCACCTCACCCGCCGCGATCATCGCCTTCGAGGAGGTCAGCGCGGTCTCCCCGATCGAGAGGATGCCGTCGGCCAACTCGGTGCCGGTCTTGAGGTAGTCCGACGCGGACTGGCCGGACCACTCGCTGGTCTCGGCCGCGGCCGTCGACCGGTACTCCTCGGCCAGCGAGGTCGCGTCCCGCCCGGCGGAGTCGAACTCGCCCGCGCCCGAGGACACGGAGTCCGGGTCGCCGCGCAGCCGGCCGAGCGGCTCTTCCAGGAACGAGATCATCGGGGTGAGGAACCCGACCCCGGCGCTGTCCAACGCGGACAGCGGCCGTTCGGTCGAGCTCATCGCGCCGAGCGGTGCGTCCGGGTCACCGGCCAGCCCGCCCGACAGCCACTCCTTGTTGTCGACGGCGGCGCTGACGGACCGCAGCTCCGCGAGCAGCGCGGCGATCTGTCCCGCGTCCGGCGACGGGGTGTCCGCGCCCGGCGGAGCGGCGACCGCGGCCGGTGGCGTCACGGCGGATTCGGGGCGGGGCAGTGTCGTCACCACTGGGCGACCTCCGTGTCGATGCGGTCGAACGCGGCGGAACCGTCGCCATCGGTGCGCTGGTACTGGTCGGCCACCTGCCGAAGACCGCCGCCGACCTGGTCCACGGCGGACGCGACGTGGCCGAACGCGTCCAGCGTCGTGGCCATCGCGCCGCCCACCCCGGCGGTGAGGAACCCGGCGAACGAGCCGAGCGACTGCTCGCCGAGCGCGTGCGGCAGCCGGGTGCCGGTCCCGGCGAGCCGGTCGGCGTAGCCCGCGAGCCTGCCCGCGTGCCCGCGCAGCTGCTCGGGGTCGACGGTGAAGTCGCCCTGGCTCATCGCCCGACCTCCGCGGGCTGGTGCTCGGTGATCCGCGCCAGCGCCTCGCCTTGGCCGAGGTAGCCGGACATCACCTCGGCCATCCGCGCGCCGGCCAGCCGCTGCGCCTCGCGGGCGGTGGCGACGATGAGCACGGACAGGGCGTCCGCCTCGAGCCGACGTGCCGCCGGTGTCACCGTGACGTCGTCGAGCAGTCCCCCGGCGTTCACGGTCACGCTGACCTCGCCGCGTGGTGAGGTCGCGGTCGCGCCCACCTCGCGCAGGCTCGCGCTCGCCGCACGGGCGCCGTGCGCCGCGCGATCGAGGCGTTCCCGGTAGTCCGCCAGCCACTGCGCTGGGTCCATGGTCCTCCCCTTCCCTTGTTCCACTGGTGGTTCTCCTGGCCGGCCCGGCTGCCTGGTGCCGTGACCGGCACTAGGCGCGGGCGACTTCCGCGGTCTCGCCGAGCAGGCGGACGAGTTCGCCGTGCCGCACCGGGTTGACGCTCAGCCACCCGGCGTCGCCGCGGTCGACCCGGACCCGTCCCCGTGCGCTGTCCAGCCACGACACCTCGTGCGGCCGGGTGACGGCGTCGCCGGTGCGGCGGACGACGCCCAGTTGTCCCCGGCCGGAGACCGCCGGGAACAGGTCGACCAGCCGGTCGACCACGGCTTCGTCACCGCCGTGCGCGCGGACCAGCTCACGCACGTGCCGCCGGGTGACCGGGTCGCCGTCCGGGTCGCCGAGCATTCCCAAGGCGCTCTCGACCACACCTGGTGGCAGCGTGATCGGCATGGTGGACGCCGCCCGCACCTCGGGGATCAGGCCGGCGAGTTCATCGACCAGCTCGGTGGCCGGCACCGCCTTCACCCGGACCTCGCTCCCCCGCTCGTCCAGCGGCGCTTGGCGGCACACCACCGCCCGGTCCCGGTAGACCATGGCCACCGCGCCCGCGGCCTCGTGCGCGCCGATCACCACCACGTCGACCGCGGCCCGATATTCCCGCAACGCGGTGACCAGCTCGTCCGCGAGGCCGACCGGCCCGGTCGCGGTGGCGAGCCCGCGGGCGCACAGCGCGTGACCCGCGTCGGCGAGCAGTTCGTCACGCTCGTGGGTGAACCGGCCGAACGACGGCACCCGGAGCGGGAACGGGAACGCCACGCCGGCGTGGGTGGCGAGCAGGTCCAGTTCGACGGGCTCGAAGACGGCCTCGTGCTCGGTCGCGGCGGTCACCTCGCCTCCCGACCCGACCGCTCGGCCGCGGCCTGCACGGACGCGCCCGCGTCGTCGTCCACCGCGGTGTAGGAGGCCTTGGCGTCGGACAGCATCTGCCGGAACGCCTCGACCTCGCGCTGCGCCGCGCTCACCTCACCGGCCAGGCCGGACTCCCCCGCCGCCTCGCGCAGCCGTTGCGCCAACTCCACCGCGGGCGGCGCGGTGCCCAGCATCGGCTGCCGTTCGGCGAGTCGGCTCACCGCCGTCACCAGGTCGCCGGTCAGGTCGCCCAACCTGGTCAGCGTCGTGATCCGGTCCTCGATCAGGTCGAGCTCGACGTGGTACCCCTGCCCCGCGTTCACGACTGCGCTCCCGTCGTCTGGCCGATGACCGCCGGGGTGGCCGGCTCCTCCACCGTGAACAGCCCGTGGTCGATCGTCGGCATCCGGTTCTCGTGCCGTTCGTCGTCGCTGTTCGGGCGACCGCCGACCGGCGCCGCCGCCACCGCCGCCTGCGCCGTGCCCCGGGCCGAGGACGAGTCGCCGGTGAGCGGCGCGCCCGGCATCCCGAGCACACCGGCCGCGCCGGGCAGCACGCCGACCCGCTGGCCGGGCGCGAGCTGCACTCCGTGACCAGCGGAGGGTGCGGAACCACCGAGCACGGGCGCCAGACCCATCCCGGACCCCCGGCCCGCGCCTCCGCCGAGGAGACGGGTCCACGGCACACCGCCGTGTCCGCCCGCGGTCGGGCCGCCCGGCACCCCTCCGGCCGCCGGCCCGACCACGCGGGTCGTCTGGGAGGCGGGCGGGATCGCGCCCCGTGCCCCGTCGATCAGCTTGCTGCCGCCCACGAGGCTGGACTCGTAGGCCTGCATCGCCCGGATGGCCTCGGCTTTCTGCTGGTCCGCGGTGGCCGCGCCGAAGTAGAAGCTGAACCCGGCGCCGCCCACCGCGCCGAACGCGGTGCCCATGCCGGACGGGGTCGTCGTCGGGCTGAACATCGAGGCGAAGTTCGGCGGTGTGTAGAAGGACGACGGCGACGGGATCGAGAACGTCGGCGCGGACGGCACCGGCGGCATCCCCGGAATGCCCGGAATGGCCGGTGCGGACGGCAGGAACGACGGCGCGGACGCGGTCCCGAACGTCGGCCCGGTCGGGAACGTCATCGCACTCGGCGCTGCCGTCACCGGTGGCGGCGCGAAGCTCGGGAACGCCATGCCGAGGCCGGAACGCGCGGTCGTGTCCTGATCACCGGTCGACGGCGTGGCGGGTTCGGCGGGTGGGGGCGGCATCATGGCCCGCGCCCTCGCCAACGCGTCGGCGGCTTCCTGCGCGGCGGTCTGCCCCGCGTGCGCCAGCTCGCTGATCTTCTCCACCCGCGCGGCCAGCGCCGCCAGCCGGTCGGCCGCTTCCTCCGCCGCCGGGCCGTGCCAGCTGTCGAGCAGCGCGACCCGCTGCTCGCGCAACACCTGGGCGTGCGTGTCCAGCGCCAGGCGGTGCTGCGCCCACTCGGTGGCCACCACGCTCACGTCCGCGACGTCCGCGTCCTGCCACAGCATCCGGTACAGCTCTTCGTGGCTGTACGCCTCCCAGTTCACCGCACCCGCGGTCGGCACCGGTTCCTTCTCACCAGACACCCGCGATCCCCCTCCCACAGCCGGCCCGTCACCGACGCCGCCAATGCTCACGAAGGGGAGGCGGCCATGGACAGGCCGTGCACCGGCCATGTGTGGCCGGTACCGGTGAACTGCGAGAACAGCCGGCGAACAGGTCAGCCGGGGGTGCGGTAGCTCTCCGTCAGGTGATCTTGGAGGCGGGCGTGGCGGAACTGGTAGACCGCGCCCGCGCGGCGCAGCACGCCCCGCCGATAGGCGTCGTCGAGGAACGACTGCACGGCCCACGGCAATCGGCCGGTCAGCGGCAGCCAGAAGCGGGCGAACACGACCCACTGGCCCCACGCGGTCATGCTGATCACGTAGCCGAACCCGCCGCCGAAGCCGCCGACGAGCCCCAGCGCCGCCCCCGAGATGCCGGGCCAGACGATCGTGAGCCCGAACGGCCCGCCGCCCGGCAGCGTCATCAGCGCCGTGGCGACGAGCCAGGTAGCGCCGGCGAAGAAGACCGCGAACAACGGCCCGAACAACGCGACCTGGAGCAGCACCGTCTTCCGGTTCGCGCGCAGCAGGCCCGCCGGGCTCGCCGCCGAACGGAGGTCCAGCGGCGACTCGCCCGCCGCGATCATCCCGAACGCGAGCGCCGCGCCGGTCGCGAACACCGTGGCGAACACGCCCGCGTCCACCACGAGCACCGCCGGTGACACGGCCCAGACCCCGAACAGCAGCTTCATCACCGCCATCAGCACGCCGTAGCAGCCGCCGACCAGAGCGCCGAACAGCAGGCCCATCCGCGCCCTGACCCGCACCCGCGGCCACTTCACCCCGGAACCGGCCCGCAGGGCGAGCCGGAACCGGACGGGTTCGAGCGACTGGACGCGCGCCAAGTGCCCGTGCACCAACCCGAACGACACCCCGGCGAGCAGCCCGACCACGGCGCCGAGCCCGACCAGTTGCGGGGTGACCTTGCCGAGCAGGAGGCCCTCGATCACCACGTCGCCCGACCAGACGCCGGCGAACACGAACAGCGTGACCGCCAGCGCCCTCGTGCGCCGGCGGGTGGAGGTGCCGAGCTGCCACCACGCCAGGTCGTGCGTGCCCAGGCGGCTCAGGTGATCGGCGAGGTGGCCGAGCCAGCGCCGGACGTGGTCGGCGTCGTAGGCCCGGGCACCCCGTCGTTCCTGGTACACGGCCGGCACGAAACCGCCGAGCAGGTGCCGTTCGATCGACTCCCGACCACCGAACCGGTCCGCGTCGACGAGCTCCGCCGGGTCGTGGCCGGGGGTGTCGCTGTAGATCCGGCGTGCGAGCGCCACCATCAACGGCGTGGTCAGCACGGCCGCGAGGGCGCTGTCCGGCCGTTCCCGCACGTGGTCGAGGACCGGTTGCCACACGGTGCCGGCGTCACCGGTCTCGCCGGTGGTGCGCGGCAGGTAGTCGGCGACGTCGTCCGCGGTGAGGTCGACCAGCTCCACCGCACCGGCGGCGCGGAGCACGCCGGTGGCCTCGACCGCGGCCCGGTACTCGTCCACCCGGCTGGTCAGCAGCAGCGGCAGGGTGGTGGCGTTCAACGCGGCCAGCGCCGCCCGGTGCAGACCGCCCGCCACCTCGTCGAACCCGTCCAGCACGGGCAGGACGCGGTGCGCGTCGACCAGTGCGGCGGCCAGCGTCGACCCGCCGGGGCCGGGCGCGGCGAGGCCGGGGTGGTCGCGCACGAGCTGGTCCGCGAGCCAGTCGCGCAGCTCGGTGCGGACCGGGTTCCACGAGCCGAGGCCGAAGATCACCGGCACCGGGTCGGCGGGCGCGCGGGTGGCCAGGAGGTCGAGCACGAACCGGGTGGTGAGGATCGTCTTGCCCGCGCCCGCCCGCCCCAGCACGATCAGCCGGCACGACGGGATCCGCCGGTAGACCTCCACGACCTGGTCGAGCCGCCCGGTCAGGTCGAGCGGGCGGGACGTCCGGCCGGGCTGCGCCAACCGGATGTTGGCCCAGTTGTCCCGCAACGCCTCCGGTGCCGGGCGCCAGCGCACCGGCAGCGGCACCGGGTCGTGCACCTGCTGCTGTTCCTCTTCCCGCCGCCAGCGGGCGTGCACCGCGTACGCGAGCGCGTCCGTCGCCTCCAGCAACGGATCGGCGCCCGACGCGGGGCCGGGTGCCGGGGGTCTGGTCGCGCCGTGGGCGACCAGCTCCGGCACGTCCACGTCGACGTCCTCGGCCGGATCGGCGTGCTCCGCGTGCCCGGCGGCGGTGAACAGCTCCGCGCGCTCGGCACCGTCCAGGCGCAACGCGTCGGCCAGCAGCCGAACCGTGCGCACCTGCGGGTTGCCCCGTTGCCCGGTCTCCAGCCCGCGGACGGTGCGGACACCGAGGCCCGCGCGCTCGGCCAGGTCGTCCTGGCTCAACCCGGCCCGCTGCCGCCATCGCCGCAGAAGCGCGCCGAACCGGCTCGTCACACCCAACCCCCACCGCCACGCGCGCCGAGCGCGCACCGCGTCATCGACCGGACACAGTCGGCCCACGCCTCGGCGGACCGAATCCTAGACACCGGCCACGCCCGCGGTGGCACGGGAGCCACCTGATCGACACGACCGGCCCCTTAAGTTACCCGGTGGTACCGTCAGGCCGGGGAGCTTGATCGTTGATGTGCGGACCTCCTGCCACCGCAGGACGTCCGCCGGGTTCGTCGGTGGTGCCGCGCGTCCGCGAGGCGACCGCGGTGCCGCGGGGCATCGAGCTCATCGTCGGGCCGGTCCCGGTGGTGTGGCAGCGCCGGTCGACCGCCCGACGACCGTGCCGGGCGCGACCCGCCGACCGCAGCAGTCGCAGGTCATCCGCGCGTGGACGGTGCCGCCGCAGCCGACGTGCTCGGCCACGGCGGGCGGGCCGGTCGGCGTCGGCAGGTGGTTGTCGCCCCACTCCATGAGCGCCAGGACCACCGGTGTCAGCTCACGCCCCTTGGCGGTGAGCCGGTACTCGTGGCGCGGCGGCCGGTCCTGGTAGCGCACGCGTTCGAGCACGCCGTGCTCGACCAGTCCGTTGAGGCGGTCGCTGAGCACGTTGCGGGCGATGGGCAGGCGGTGCAGGAAGCCGTCGAACCGGGTGACCCCCGACAGCGCGTCCCTGATGATCAACAGCGTCCAGCGCTCGCCGACGACCTCAAGTGCGCGCGCTACGGAGCAGACCTGGTCGTCGTACGTGCGTCGGAGCATCCGCGCATGATAACCACGGGTTTTGCCCGGAAACCCCCATCGTGTGGTGGCCCGCCGCCGACGCGCGGCCGACCGGACCCGGCGCTCAGGCGCCGTCCGCCGGACGTGGTCGTTCCGCGTCCGGCCCGCGGTCGGGCACCTGGTCCGGTTCGTCCGGCCGGTCCGCGAGAGCGGGCTGCGGCGCGGAACGGCGGTCGGCGACCTCGCTGAGGTAGCGCAGCACGACCGCGACTGCGGCGACGACCGGCACGGCGAGGAACGCGCCCGCGATGCCGTAGAGGGTGCTGCCCGCCGTCACGGCGAGCAGGACGACAGCGGCGTGCAGGCGCAGGCTCCGCGACTGGAGCACCGGCTGGAGCACGTTGCCCTCCACCTGCTGCACCACCACCACGATCACCAGCATGATCAGCGCGGTCGTCGGGCCGTTGCTGACCAACGCGACGAGCACGGCCAACGCGCCCGCGATGAACGCGCCCACGATCGGCACGAACCCGCCGAGGAACGTCAACGCCGCCAACGGCACGGCCAGCGGCACCCCGAGCACGACCAGGCCGAGCCCGATCAGCACCGCGTCCACCAGGCTCACGATCGCCTGGGTGCGGATGAAGTCGCCCAACGTCGTCCAGACCCGGTCCAGCACGACCGTCACGTGCCCGCCGGCGCGCTCGCCGATCACGCCGCGCAGCCACGGCGTGAACCGCGGCCCGTCCTTGACGAACAGGAACGCCAGCAGCAGCGCGACGATGCCGGTGACGATGCCGGAGGTCACCGTGCCGACGCCGGTGAGCAGGCTGTCCGCGATCGACCCGACGCTGGACCGCAACTGGTCGATGCCCTGCTGCAGCAGCTGGTCGAGCTGGCCCTCGCCGAGGTTGAGCGGCGGGCCGGCCGCCCAGTCGAGGGCCTGTTGCAGGGCACGGGTGGCGCTGTCGGCGATCTCGGGCACACCGGACACGATCGACGTGGTGATCAGCGCCAGCACGCCGCCGAGCACGATCAGCCCGCCGAGCACCACGAGCGTCGCGGCCAGCGCGGCGGGCACCCCGCGCGAGCGCAGCCACCGGGCGGGCGGCCACAGCACGGTGGTGATCAGCAGGCCGAGCAGGACCGGCATCACCACCACCCACAGCCTGCCGATCAGCGTCCACAGCAGCCAGAAGCCGATCGCGACCAGCGCCAGGCGGGCGCTCCACCGCGCCAGCCAGGTCACCGCGTGCCCGATGGCCTGACCGCGATCGGTCCAGCGGCGGTCTTGTGCGCTCACGTCTTCCCATCCCCTCCACCGCGTCGCGCCCTGCGGCGCCTGTGCGGCAGCCTGCCAGAGCGGACCGCGCAAGTGGTGCCGCCCCGCCCCGTGTCAAGGCCCGCACCAGGACAAAACCTGGCCGGTCGACGACCCTGACCGGTCTCCTGGCCGCCGCTGACGACGACCTCCCGACCCCACCGACCTCCTCGACATCCATCCGGCGCGACCGGCAGTGAGGGTTGACAACGATGTCATCGCCGACAACCACTGCGTCCCGGTGAGCCTGGCCCTGGGCCGCACGACGTTCCCGACCTCTCCCCTGCCTCCGGGCATGTCCGACCCGTCCGCCTCCGTGCACGACGACCCGGCCACCGCTTGGACACCCGGCCCGGTCCCCCGCTGCACCGTCAGCACGAGCACCGATGGCCTGACCTACGGCCGACTGGTGACCGGGCCAGGCCGCGCTCACCGCCCTCACGGTCCGCTCGGGTCGCCCGGAGGCCTGAGGCGGCAGGGGAACGTAGGCTCTCCGGACGTGAGCGACACTTCGGCCGACGCGGCGGACAGCGGGAACCCCGAGCACCAGGAGGGTGGGAAGTACTCCGTCAAGGGCAAGGAGTACACCCGCGACACGCGGTACATCACGACCCGGGTCACGGCGGACGGGCGGGACGGGTTCCCGGTCGAGGCCGGGCGGTACCGGCTGGTCGCGGCGCGGGCCTGTCCGTGGGCCAACCGGTCGATCATCGTGCGGCGGCTGTTGGGGCTGGAGGACGCGATCTCGCTCGGGTTGCCCGGCCCGACGCACGACGAGCGGTCGTGGACGTTCGACCTCGACCCCGGTGGGCGCGACCCCGTGCTGGGGATCGAGCGGTTGCAGGAGGCGTACTTCAAGCGCGACCCCGAGTACCCGCGCGGGATCACCGTGCCGGCGATCGTCGACACGACGACCGGCGCGGTCGTGACGAACGACTTCGCGCAGATCACGCTGGACCTGTCGACCGAGTGGCGTGCGCACCACCGGGACGGTGCGCCCGACCTGGTGCCGCAGCGGCACCGGGATGAGGTCGACGAGGTCAACCAGCGGGTGTTCACCGAGGTCAACAACGGCGTCTACCGGTGCGGGTTCGCGGGCACGCAGGAGGCCTACGACGACGCCTACGCCCGGCTGTGGACCGCGCTGGACTGGCTGGAGGACCGGCTGGGCGGTCAGCGGTACCTGGTCGGCGACACGATCACCGAGGCCGACGTCCGCCTGTTCACCACGCTCGTCCGCTTCGACGCCGTCTACCACGGCCACTTCAAGTGCAACCGGAACAAGCTGGCCGAGATGCCGGCGCTGTGGGCCTACGCCCGCGACCTGTTCCAGACGCCCGGGTTCGGCGACACGGTGGACTTCACCCAGATCAAGCAGCACTACTACGTCGTGCACTCCGACATCAACCCGAGCGGGATCGTGCCCGGCGGGCCGGACCTGTCCGGTTGGGTGACGCCGCACGGCCGGGAGGCGCTCGGCGGTCGGCCGTTCGGCGACGGCACGCCGCCCGGCCCGGTCCACGACGGCGAACGGGTGGACCCCGCGCACACGCCACTGCGTTAGGCCGCGTGTCGAACGGGGGTCAGGGTGAGCGTGGAGGGCAGGTGCTCTCGCGGACCACCAGTTCGGTGGCGAGGTCTATGCGCTCGTTCGGCGGGCGCTCGCCGCGCGCCAGGCTGAACACCATGTGGGCGGCGGTGGTCGCCATCTCCCGCAGCGGTTGCCGCACCGTGGTCAGTTGAGGCCCTATCCACTCGGAGACCGACAGGTCGTCGTAGCCGACGATCGACAGGTCGTCCGGAATGGACAGTCCCAGCTCCCGCGCCGCCCGCATCACGCCCAGCGCCTGGAAGTCGGAGCCCGCGAAGATCGCGGTCGGCCGGTCGGGACGGCTGAGCAGCGCCATGCCGTGCCCGTACCCGCCCTGCACGTAGAAGTCGCCGTACCGCACGAAGTCCGGGTCCACGACGACGTCCGCGTCCTCCAGCGCGCTGCGGTACCCGTCGACGCGGGCCCGGCTGCACAGCATGGTCGTCGGCCCGGAGATCACCGCGATCCGCCGGTGCCCGAGCGCGAGCAGGTGCCGCGTCGCGGCCAGGCCACCGGCCCAGTTCGCCGATCCCACGGTCGGCACACCGGGCGGCGGCTCCCCCGCCGTGTCCACGAACACGAACGGGATGTTGCGCGTGGTGAGCTGACGGCGCTGCTCGGCGTCCAGCCCGGCGAGCACCAGGATCACCCCGAGGGGTCGGCGGGCCAGCAGGTCGTCGAACCACTCGCGGCGCGGCCGGTGCTCGCCGCCGAGCTCGGACAGCACCACGGCGGCGCGCTCGTTCGCCGCGGCCAGCTCGACACCGCGGATGATCTCGGTCGACCACGCCGAGTGCATCTCGTGGAACACCAGGTCGATGAGCGCGGGCCGGGACGACTGGCGTGCCCGTCGTCGTCGGTACCGGTGCTGTTCGATGATGCTCTCCACGCGGGCACGGGTGTCCGGTGCGACGTCCGGCCGTCCGTTGAGGACCTTCGAGACGGTCGGAATGGACACACCCGCCTCGGCCGCGATGGACGAGATGGACGCGGCGCCCTTCACCGTCTTCTCCGGCACGGCGCCGGCGGCGTCCCGCTCAGTCGACGAACTCATGCTGCCCCCTGTTCGCGTCGCGGTCCGCGCCCCGCACACCGGATCTAAAGTTTCGACGGCTGAGCGTAAAGGTTCGACCTTTCGACCACCAGCATGGCAGCTCCATGCGTCGATCTTTGACGTAATCGGTCCAGAAAACCGTGCGCTTTTCGGGCCCTGTTCATACCTGTGAACTGCGAAGACACAGGAAGGACACGGACTGTTGACGTCTCGGAGAGATCCTCCTACGGTCTCCCCACCAGATCGGCGTGTCGGAAAGTACTTCGATAGTTTCGGTCTTCACGTGGATGTGAGCGGGGGTACCTGGTCGATGATGAACAGGACGACGGAGGTCGCGACGACGCCGGTTGGCGACGCCGTTCCGACTGCCGCCGACCAGCCGAGCGCGGTGTGGCGGGACCTCTCCCGGCCCGCCGCCGAACGGGTCGACGCGCTCGTCGAGGCGATGACGCTCGACGAGAAGCTCGCCCAGCTCGTCGGGGTCTGGGTCGGCGCGGACCCCTCCGGCGCCGGTGTCGCACCGCACCAGCACGACATGACCGCCGACCCCGTGGTGTGGGACGAGGTCATCGCCTCCGGTCTCGGCCAGCTCACCCGCCCGTTCGGCACCCGCCCGGTCGAACCGGTCGCGGGCGCCCGCTCACTGGCCGCGTCACAGCGGCAGGTGGCCGACGCCAACCGGTTCGGCATCCCGGCGCTGGTGCACGAGGAGTGCCTGACCGGGTTCGCCGCCTGGCAGGCCACCGCCTACCCCGCGCCGCTGGCCTGGGGCGCGTCGTTCGACCCCGACCTGGTGGCCGAGATGTCCGGCCTGATCGGCCGCTCGATGCGGGCGGCGGGCGTGCACCAGGGGCTGGCGCCGGTCCTGGACGTCACCCGCGACTACCGCTGGGGTCGCACCGAGGAGACCATCGGCGAAGACCCCTACCTCGTCGGCACGGTCGCCACGGCGTACGTACGAGGCCTGGAGCGGTCCGGCATCGTCGCCACGCTCAAGCACTTCGCCGGCTACTCGGCCTCCCGCGCCGGGCGCAACCTCGCCCCGGTGGCCATCGGCCCGCGCGAGTTCGCCGACGTGGTCCTGCCGCCGTTCGAGATGGCCGTGCGCGACGGCGGCGTGCGGTCGGTCATGCAGTCCTACACCGAGATCGACGGCCTGCCGTCC
Organism: Saccharothrix carnea; assembly: GCF_003014735.1. Classification (GTDB taxonomy): domain Bacteria; phylum Actinomycetota; class Actinomycetes; order Mycobacteriales; family Pseudonocardiaceae; genus Actinosynnema; species Actinosynnema carneum. Next base: position 854,525 of record NZ_PYAX01000002.1, read on the forward strand.
GCGGCCGACGCCGGGCTGCTCACCACGCTGCTGCGCGACACCTGGGGCTTCGACGGCACCGTGGTCGCCGACTACTTCGCGATCAAGTTCCTGCAGACCCTGCACGGCGTGGCCGAGGACGAGGCGCACGCCGCCGCGCTGGCCCTCGCCGCGGGCGTGGACGTCGAGCTGCCGACCGTGCGCTGCTACGGCACGCCGTTGCGCGAAGCGGTCGAGCGCGGCGACGTGGACGAGGCGTTGGTCGACCGGGCGTTGCGCCGGGTGCTCCACCAGAAGGTGGAACTGGGGTTGCTCGACCCGGACTGGTCGCCCCTGCCGGAGGACGTGGACGAGCTCCGGCTCGACTCGCCCGAGGCCCGGGACGTGGCGCTGCGCCTGGCGCGGGAGTCCGTAGTGCTGTTGGCCAACGACGGTGTCCTGCCGCTGCGACCGGACCTGCGGCTCACCGTGGTCGGCCCGCTCGCGGACGACCCGATGGCGATGCTGGGCTGCTACTCGTTCCCCGCGCACATCGGCGTGCACCACCCGGACGCCGGGCTCGGCCTGGAGATCCCGACCGTGCTCTCCGCGCTGCGCGACGCGGTGGGCGGCACGGTGACCCACGCGAAGGGCTGCGAGGTCTCCGCCGAGCCCGACGCCGACGAGATCGCCGAGGCGGTGGCGGCGGCACGGGACGCGGACGTGTGCGTCGTCGCGGTCGGCGACCTGGCGGGCCTGTTCGGGCGCGGCACGTCGGGCGAAGGGTGCGACGCGACCGACCTGCGGCTGCCCGGCGCGCAGGCCGACCTGGTCCGCGCGGTCCTGGCCACCGGCACGCCGGTCGTGCTGCTGCTGATCACCGGACGGCCGTACGCGATCGGCGACCTGGCAGACGGCGCGGCGGCGGTCGTGCAGACCTTCTTCCCCGGGCAGCTCGGCGGCCAAGCCATCGCCGACGTGCTGACCGGCGCGGTGTCGCCGTCCGGCCGGCTGCCGGTCAGCCTGCCGGGCGAGGAGTCCGGCCAGCCCGGCACCTACCTGTCGGCACCGCTCGGTCGGCGCAGCGAAGTGTCCAACGTGGACCCGACGCACGTGTTCCCGTTCGGCCACGGCCTGGGCTACGACACGTTCACCTGGTCACCCGTGCGCGTGGTGTCGGACGAGCCGTGGACCACCGACAGCGAAGTGGCGCTGGAACTGGACGTGCACAACCCCGGCACACGCCCCGGCGCGGACGTGGTGCAGCTGTACCTGCACGACCCCGTCGCGCAGGTGACCCGCCCGGTCGTGCGGCTCGTCGGCTACGCGCGGGTGGAGCTGAACGGTGGCGCGTCGGCCCGCGTCACGTTCCGCGTGCCGGCCGACGTCACGTCGTTCACCGGCCTGGCGGGCAGGCGCGTGGTGGAACCGGGCGCGGTGCAGCTGCGCGTGTCCCGGTCGAGCGCGGACGTGCACGAAGCGGTGGACCTGCGGCTCGACGGCCCGCTGCGCGAAGTCGACCACACGCGGCGTTGGCTCAGCGCCGTGTCGGTCACCCACGAGGAGGTGGAGCGGGCATGACCACCCAGATCACCGAACCGGCGACCGCGGCCGCGCCGGGCCCCGGTGAACCGCCGAAGAAGGCGAAAACGCCCCGGTACAAGACCACGTGGCGCAAGGCGTTCAAGCGCGACTGGCAGCTCTACACGCTCGTCATCGTCCCGCTGCTGTTCTTCCTGGTCTTCCGGTACGCGCCGATGCTCGGCAACGTCATCGCGTTCCGCAAGTTCGTGCCGGGCGGCAGCATCTACGGCGAGACGTGGGTCGGCCTGCGCTACGTCAAGATGTTCGTCAACGACCCGAACTTCTGGGAGGTCTTCGGCAACACGATGGCGCTCGGCGCGCTGTCACTGGTGTTCACCTTCCCGCTGCCGATCGTGCTCGCGCTGCTGCTCAACGAAGTGCGCTCGCGCTACTTCAAGCGGTTCGTGCAGACGGTGTCCTACCTGCCGCACTTCCTGTCGATCGTGATCGTGGCCGGCATGGTCATGCAGCTGGTGTCGCTGGAGGGCACGGTCAACCAGATCGTCCGGGCGCTGGGCGGCGAGGCGGTCTCGTTCATCCAGGACCCGAGCTGGTTCCGCACGATCTACGTCTCGTCGGAGGTGTGGCAGACCGTCGGCTGGGGCACGATCCTCTACCTGGCCGCGCTGACCACGATCGACTCGCAGCTCTACGAGGCGGCCCGGATCGACGGCGCGAACCGGTGGCAGCAGACCTGGCACGTGACGCTGCCCGGCATCCGGCCGACGATGATCACGCTGCTGATCCTCAACATCGGCACGTTCATGGCGGTCGGGTTCGAGAAGGTCCTGCTGCTGTACAACCCGCTGACCTATCCCACCGCGGATGTCGTGTCGACCTACCTGTACCGGGTCGGCCTGGTGTCCAACAACTTCAGCTACGCCGCCGCGATCGGCCTGTTCGAGTCGATCATCGGTCTGACGCTGATCCTGTCCGCCAACGCGATCTCGCGCCGCACAGTGGGGACGAGCCTGTGGTGACCACCGACCCGACGCGCGTCATGGAGCGGCTGGACAAGCCCGCGGGTGCCCGCCGCACGTCGCTGGACGACTCCCGCGGTTACCGGATCTTCCGCGTCGTCAACGCGATCGTGCTGCTCGGCGTGGTGGTGGTGACGCTGTACCCGTTCGTCAACATCGTGGCGCAGTCGTTCAGCAGCGAGGTCTACATCCGCACGGGTCAGGTCAACCTGGTGCCGCGCGGGTTCAACCTCGACACCTACAAGCTGGTCGCGGCCGACCCGGCGTTCTGGAACAGCTACCTCAACACGGTCATCTACACCGTCACGGCCACCGCGATCTCGATCGTGCTCACCACGATCTACGCGTACGTGCTGTCCAAGAAGCACCTCAAGGGCCGCGGCCTGCTCGTCGGCGTCGCGGTGTTCACGATGTTCTTCAACGGCGGCCTGATCCCGAACTACGTGCTGGTCAACGGTCTCGGGATGACCAACACGATCTGGGCGATCGTGCTGCCGAACGCGATCAGCGTGTTCAACCTGCTGGTCATGAAGGCGTTCTTCGAGAGCCTGCCGCCCGAACTGGAGGAGGCCGCCGCGATCGACGGCCTGAACACCTACGGCATCCTGCTGCGGATCGTGCTGCCGCTGTCGAAGGCCGTGCTCGCCACCATGATCCTGTTCTACGCGGTGGCGAACTGGAACTCCTGGTTCCAGGCGTTCCTCTACCTCGACCGGGCGGACCTGTTCCCGGTCACCGTGTACCTGCGGAACATGATCGCCGGCGCCACCTCGGCGACGTCGGTCGGCGCGGTCGAGACCAACGCCGTGGCCATCTCCGCGAACATCAAGGCCGTGACGATGGTGCTCACCGTCCTGCCCATCATCGCCGTTTACCCGTTCATCCAGCGCTATTTCGTGTCGGGCGTGATGCTCGGCGCGGTCAAGCAGTAGCGCGTCCGCTCCCCGTTGACGACGGCGTCAATCACCTGAGGAGACAGCACGATGCGAACCAAATGGAAGCGAACGCTTCTGACTGCCGTCGCCGGCAGCCTCGTGGTCAGCCTGGCCGCGTGCAGCGAGGAAGGCGCCGACGCGGGTGGTGGTGTCAACCTCGACGGCAAGAAGACCGCGTCGATGGCCGACTACAAGGCGGGCGCGCAGTTCAAGGCCTCCGAGCCGATCGACGTCAGCCTGCTCTACCTCGACCAGTCGCACTACCCGATCAAGGACGACTGGCTGCTGTGGAAGGAGATCACGCAGCGGACCAACGTCACGATCAAGCCCACGGTCGTGCCCTACAGCGACTACGACCAGAAGCGCGGTCTGCTGATCAGCTCGGGTGACGCGCCGACGATCATCTCCAAGACCTACCCGGGCCAGGAGGAGCAGTTCGTGTCCTCCGGCGCGATCCTGCCGGTGAGCGACTACATCGACCTGATGCCGCACTTCAAGGACAAGGTCGAGAAGTGGAAGCTCCAGCCTGAGCTGAACACGCTGCGCCAGGAGGACGGCAAGTTCTACGTGCTGCCCGGCATGCACGAGAAGGTCTGGCAGGACTACACGCTCGCGTTCCGCACCGACGAGCTGAAGCGGCTGAACCTGCAGGCACCGAAGAACTGGGACGAGGTCTACACCGTCCTCAAGGCGATCAAGGCGGCGAACCCGGACAGCTACCCGCTGTCGGACCGCTTCGAGGGCAAGTCGATCCTCAACTACGCGGGCCAGACCTTCGGCACGCAGGCCGGCTGGGGCTACGTCAAGAACACGATCTGGAACGAGTCGGCGCAGAAGTACGAGCTCACCGGCGCGACCCAGGAGTACAAGCAGCTGATCGAGTACTTCCACAAGCTCGTCTCCGAGGGCCTGATGGACCCCGAGAGCTTCACGCAGAAGGACGACGCGGCGATCCAGAAGTTCGCCGGCGGCAAGTCGTTCGCGATCAGCAGCAACGCGCAGAACATCGTCAACGACTACCGGCCGAACGTCTCCAAGATCCCCGGCGCGACCGTGGCGAAGATCCCGCTGCCCGCCGGGCCCAAGGGTGACGTCATCCGCGGCACGCGCCTGGAGAGCGGCCTGATGGTGTCGGCCAAGGCGGTCGAGAGCGACAAGTTCGTGGCGACGATGCAGTTCATCGACTGGCTCTGGTACTCCGACGAGGCCCAGGAGTTCTCCAAGTGGGGCGTGCAGGGCACGACCTACGACAAAGACGCGTCGGGCAAGCGGACCCTCAAGCCCGAGATCGCGTTCGGCGGCATGAACGTCGGCGCGCCGAAGAACCTCCAGCGCGACTTCGGCTTCCAGGGCGGTGTCTTCTACTACGGCGGCGCGAACGAGCTGCTGCAGTCGATGTTCACCGAGGAGGAGGTCGCCTTCCAGAAGACGATGGCCGACAAGAAGGTCGAGCCGCTGCCGCCGCCCGCGCCGCTGAACGAGGACGAGCGCGAGCGCGCCGCGCTGCTGGAGAGCCCGCTCAAGGACTTCGTCACGCAGTCGACGCTGCAGTTCATCCTCGGCCAGCGCGACCTGTCCACGTGGGACGCCTACGTCAAGGAGCTGGAGGCCAAGGGCTCGAACGACCTCGTCGAGCTGGTCAACGGCGCGTACAAGCGCTACAAGGAAAAGAACGGCTGATCGAGCGGTCCGGCCACGGCGAACGCGCCGTGGCCGGACCTGCCGCACCGTCCGACGTGACCCAGCGGGCTCCTGGGAGGGCACTTGAACCGCGTCACCGTTCCCGGCGAGCCGATCGGCCGCCTCTCCGACAGCTGGCGGCACTGCGTCGGCACCGGCCGGCTCAACCTCGCGCTGCGCGCCGACTACCAGGAGTCCCTGGCGCTCGTGCAGCGCGACATCGGCTTCCGCCACATCCGCGGACACGGGCTGCTGTCCGACGACATGGGGGTGCTGCGCCGGTCCAACGACGGCGTGACGCGGTACTCGTTCACCTACGTGGACCAGGTCTTCGACCGGTTCCTCCAGCTCGGCGTCCGGCCGTTCGTGGAGCTGGGGTTCATGCCGACCGCGCTCGCCTCGGGCGAGGACACGGTGTTCTGGTGGAAGGGCAACATCACCCCGCCGAACGACTGGGACGCGTGGGCCGCGCTGGTCCGCGCCGTCGTCCGGCACCTGATCGACCGCTACGGCCTGGCCGAGGTGCGCACCTGGCCGATCGAGGTGTGGAACGAGCCGAACCTGGTCAACTTCTGGAAGGACGCCGACCAGCAGGCCTACTTCCGCCTGTACGAGCTCACCGCGCGGACCATCAAGGACGTCGACGCGGAGCTGCAGGTGGGCGGCCCGGCGATCTCGCCAGGCTCGGACGAGTGGTGGGAGCCGTTCGCCGAGTTCGTCACCCGCCGCGACGTGCCGATCGACTTCGTCAGCAGGCACGCCTACACCTCCGGCCCGGCGCAGCACGTCCCGTTCGGCACCTACCAGACGCTCACCGCACCGCAACGGCTGCTGGAGCAGTTCGAGGCGCCGCGCAAGCACCTGGCGGGCACCGTGCTGGCCGGGCTGCCGGTGCACATCACGGAGTTCAACAGCTCCTACCGGCCGGACAACCCGATCCACGACACGGCCTACCACGCCGCCTACCTGGCCCCGGTGCTCGCCGGCGGCACGGAGCTGGTCGACTCGTACTCCTACTGGACGTTCTGCGACGTCTTCGAGGAGGAGAACGTGCCGACCTCGTTGTTCCACGGCGGTTTCGGCCTGCTCACGCACCGGCAGGTGCCGAAGCCGACCTACCACCTGTACACGTTCATGGCCCGGATGGGCTCCCGGGTGCTGGCGCGCGGCGAGGACCACCTGGTGTGCTCGACCGACGACGGCCGGGTCACGGTGCTCGCCTGGCAGCCGGTGGGCGGCACAGACGGGCCGGACGCGGCCGAGCGGCACGAGGTGCGGCTGTCGGTCCCGCTGACCGGACCGCGGGCGTTCGTCCGCCGGGAACGGGTCAACGAGCACGACGGCAACGCGTTCGGCGCCTGGCGGGAACTGGGCCGTCCCCGCTCGCCCGACCTCCGCACGCTCGACGTGCTGCGCGACTGCGCCCGGCCCGCCCTGGAACACCGGTCGGTGCCGATCGTGGACGGACGGGTCCCGCTGGACCTCACCCTCGCCCGGCACGAGGTCACGTTCGTCGAACTCACCCCGGTGCACGCCGAGGAGCACGAAGGCCTGGACGACCGGCGGCTGCTCGGCGCGTCCGACGACCGGCTCGTCGCACCGCACGAGAGGCCGTGACGGTGGCCGCCGAACGACGGGGTGATCCCGCCGCCGAGATCGGCACGGGCGTCCTGTCGCGCATCGCGTCCGTCGTGTACTGGTTCGTCGTCATCGAGGCCATGATCCTGCTGACGACCGCCCCCGGCTTCCTCGTGCTGCTGTTCCTCGACCGCAGCGCGGGCAACGCGCCCCTCATCGGGCTGTGCTTCGCCCCGGTCGGCCCGGCGCTGTCGGCCGCCGTCTACGCCTGGCGGGTGTTCCTCCACGACCGCGACCTCTCCCCCGCCACGCACTTCCGCCGCGGCTACCGGCTCAACCGGCTCGACGTGCTGCGCTGGTGGCTGCCCGCGCTGGCGGTGCTCACCGTGATCGGCTTCAGCCTGGCCAACCTGGAGCTGGCCGGGGTGCCCGCCGGGTACGGCCTGGTGCTCGTGGTCATCGCGGTGGCCATCCTGCTCTGGTCGACGCAGGCGCTGGTGCTGTCGTCCACGCTGTCGCTGCGGACCCGTGACACCGCGCGGCTGGCGTCCTACTACCTCGGCGCCCGACCGGCGAGCGCGCTCGGCGCGTTGTCGCTGCTCATCGCGGCCGGCGGGCTCGTCGTGCTCACCTCGGACTGGGTGCTGGCGCTGCTCGTCTCACCGTTCACCCTCCTGCTGCTGCGCAACGCCGACCCGGTGCTGCGCGACGCGACCGAAAGGTTCACCGCGTGAGGATCGGCTACGGCGGCGACTACAACCCCGAGCAGTGGCCCCGCGAGGTCTGGGACGCCGACTACTCCGCGTTCGAGCTCGCCGGCATCGACACGGTGACGCTGGGCGTGTTCGCGTGGGCCCACCTCCAGCCCGCCGAGGACCGCTACGACTTCTCGACGTTGGACGCGATCGTGGAACGTGCGACGGCCGAGGGCATGCGGATCGTGCCGGCCACCCCGAGCGGCGCGATGCCGCCGTGGCTGGCGCGCGCGTACCCGGAGGCGTGCCGGGTCGACTTCGAGGGACGGCGGCACGTGTACGGACAGCGGCACAACGCGTGCCCGTCCTCCCCCGACTTCCGCCGGCTGTCCGTGGCGCTGGCCGGACGGCTGGCCGAGCGGTACGGGGACAACCCGGCGGTCGTCGCGTGGCACGTCGGCAACGAGTACGGCGGCGCGTGCTGGTGCTCGGCGTGCGGCGAGGCGTTCCGCTCGTGGTTGCGCGAGCGCTACGGCTCGTTGGACCGGCTCAACCACGCGTGGAACACCACGTTCTGGTCGCACACGTTCACCGACTGGGCGGAGATCGTGCCGCCGAACGCGCTGTCCGAGCACTGGCGCGGACCCAACCACACCGCGTTCCAGGGGATCACGCTGGACTACAAGCGGTTCACGTCGGACGCGCTGCTCGGCGGGTTCGTGGCGGAGAAGGCGGCGATTCGCGAGCACTCGCCGCACACGCCCGTGACGACGAACATGATGGGCCTGTACCAACCGATCGACTACCACCGGTGGGCGCCGCACCTGGACTTCGCGTCGTGGGACAACTACCCGCCCGAGGACCGTTCGTCGACGCGCACGGCCGCGCGGATGGCGTTGGCGCACCGGTTGATGCGCGGCCTGCGCGGCGGCGAGCCGTTCTGGGTCATGGAACAGACCCCCTCGGTGACCGCCTCGCGTGACGTGAACCCGGTCAAGCGCCCCGGCGTGCTGCGGCTGTGGTCGTGGCAGTCGGTCGCCAACGGCGCGGACGCGGTGCTGTACTTCCAGTTGCGGCAGTCGCGCGGCGCCTGCGAGAAGTACCACGGCGCCGTCCTCGACCACGCGGGCCGCACGGACACCAGGGTGTTCCGCGAGGTCGCCGACCTGGGCGCGGAGTTCGCGCGGGTCGGTGACGCCGTGCTCGGCGCCCGGACTCCCGCGCGTGCCGCGCTGCTGGTCGACTGGGACAGCTGGTGGGCGGTCGAGATGTCGGACGGCCCCAACCGCAACGTCGGCTACCTGGACGTCCTCACCACCTACCACCGAGCCCTGTGGCAGGCGAACGTGCCCCTGGACGTCGTGCCGGTGACCGCCGACCTCTCCGGCTACGACGTCGTCGTCGCGCCGTTGCTGCACATGGTGAAGGGCGACCTCGCGGACCGGGTGACGGCACTGGTCGAGCGCGGCGGCACATTCGTGACGACCGCCCTGTCAGGCCGGGTGGACGAGGACGACAACGCCTTCCTGACCGACGTACCGGGGCCGTTCGCGTCGCTGCTCGGGCTGCGGGTCGAGGAGACCGACGCCCAGCCGCCCGACGTGGTGAACCCGGTGACGCTGTTCGGCACCGAGTACGACGCCCGGCACGTCTTCGAGCTGGTCGTGCCGGACGACGCGGAGGTCGTCGGCACCTACGGCACGGACTTCTACGCCGGAACACCCGCCGTGACAAGGGCGTCACGCGGACGCGGTCACGCCTATTACGTGGCCACACTGCTGGACGACGCCGGTGTCGCTGCCGTCCTGCGCACCGCCCTGGGCAACCTCACCGGACCACTGGCCGACGTGCCGGACGTCGAGGTCACCGAACGCATCGCACCCGACGGCACCCGCCACCTGTTCGTGCTCAACCACGGCGACCCCCGCGTCGTACCGTCCCCCGTCCACGGCACCGACCTGCTCACCGGCCAGGAATTCCAGGCCGGCGATGACATCAACCTGCCCACCACCGCCGTCCTGGTGATCCGCCAATCCGAGGCAGTCCCGGACCCTCAATAGATCCGGCGGCCGTGGGCGTCCGGTACGCCGGACTTGCGCCAGAAGTACGTGTTCACCTGATCACGCCACTCGATCGCGCACCGCAACTGCTCCTCCAGCAACGCGGTGACCCGCTCGAACACCTCCACCGGCACGTCATCCTTGAGCCGGGCCCACGTCCCGGCCATCCGCGACACCTCCTCGCACCCCGCGAAGTGGGTGTCGTAGATGTGCTGGATCACCGTCTTGCCCGAGTGCAGGACGTGGCCGTACGGCACGTGGTGGAAGAACAGCAGCAGCTCGTCGGGACACGTCTCGACCGACTCGTACACGTCACGCCACGGCGCCGGGAACTGGCCGGTGAAGCCCGTACCGGTGGCCCGCGTGCGGTCCACGCCCACGCCGTCCCGGTCGGCGAAGTGGTAAGTGCCCCACGGCGAGTACTCGTAGCCGTCCACGCTGGGCCCGTAGTGGTTGCCCGGGTTCACCATGAACCCGACACCCAGCGGCGCGGTGTACCGCTCGTACGTCGACCACGACCCGTCCATGACCTCGTGCAACGCCTCACGCACGGCCGAACCCGGGAACGTGAGCCCGATCCACTCGTCCAGCACCGCCTCGGGCGTGAGCCGGTCGTCCCACGCCAGCCGCCCGAACCCGAACAAGTTGGCCTGCGCCAACGGGTGGCCGGTCCAGAAGGGGTCATCACCCACGTTCGACACCGCCACCACCCCACCGGCCGGAGCGGCACCCCGCCCCCCGGCGATGTCCGCGACCGCCGGTTCACCCTCACCCCACGGCCGGAACGCGAGCATCTCCCGCCACATCGGGTTGAGGTAGCACACGTGCTTCTGCTGCCCGGTGTACTCCTGCGTCACCTGCAACTCGACCGCGAGCCGGGTGCGCGGCATGGCGGCGATCACCGGCGACAGCGGCTCGCGCACCTGGAAGTCCATCGGACCGGCCTTCACCTGCAGCACGACGTTCGGGTCGAACGAGCCGTCCAGCGGGGCGAAGTGGTCGTGAGCCGCACGCGCGCGATCGGTCGAGCGGTCGCGCCAGTCCTGCCGGTGGTTGTACACGAACGCCCGCCAGAACACCGTGCCACCGAACGGCGCCAGCGCACGGGCCAGCACGTTCGCACCGTCCGCGTGGTCGCGGCCGTACGCGAACGGACCGGGCTGGCCCTCCGAGTCGGCCTTCACGACGTACCCGCCGAAGTCGGGGATCGCCGCGTACACCTCGGCGGTCGTGCGCGCCCACCACTCCGCCACCGCCGGGTCGAGCGGGTCGGCCGTGGGCAGCCCGCCGAGCGTCATCGGCGCGGCGAAGCTCACCGACAGGTGCACCCTGATCCCGTGCGGGCGGAACACCTCGGCCAACCGCACCACGTCCGGCAGCAGGTCGGTGAGCAGCCGCGCCTCCGTGCGGTGCACGTTGACGTTGTTGAGGCCGACCCGGTTCACGCCGATCGAGCCGAGCAACCGCGCGTAGGCTCGTGCCCGGGAGAGGTCGGCACGCACCGCGCCATCGGCGTAGAAGATCGAACCGCCCGCGTACCCGCGTTCCACCTGCCCCATCACGGGGTTCGCGTCGATGTTGTCCCAGTGGTCCAGCATCCGCACCGGCTGCCGAGGCGCGTGCCTCCGCGCCCGCGCCTCACCCGTGAACGCCGCCTCACCCTGCCGCACCACGTGGTGGAAGCCGTACAGCAGGCCGACGCCGTCGATCGCGCGCACCACGGTGGTCGAGCCGGCACGCCCCACGACGAACGCCTCGGGATCTGTCTCACCGCCGTCAGGCCCGCACACCAGCTCCAGGTCCGCCGGGCCGTCGTCGACCAGCGCGCCACCGTGCTCGGCCACCGCCGTGTCGACCTCGCCGCGGACCGTGGCGACGACCGGCCCGTCCCCGATGACGCGGACCCGGCGTGAGCCGACCGACCGGAACGCGGAAGCGGGGAGCCACGCGGGGTGCACGCCGATCATGGACAGGTTCCTCCCGGTGCGAATCGGTGACATGGCCAAACTATGTCGCCTCGACCCCACCGGGCAAGGAAAACCGGCCGTCCACTGTCGACGTTCACGAGTGTGGACAGCCCACGAAACTTTTACGTGCCAACGACTACCGCACCATCTCGATTGGACGGAGAGAACAGCTCCAGCGGGACGGCGTCGGCGAGCGCCCGGTAGCCGGCCGGGGTCATGTGCAGGTGGTCGCCTTCGTCGTACTCACCCCGCAACCGGCGCGGGTCCTCCGGGTCTCGCACCACCGCGTCGAAGTCGAGCACCGCGTCGAACACCCCGCTGCCGCGGATCCACTCGTTGACCTCCTGGCGTGCCGCCTCGCGGTGCCCGCCCGGGTCGTCGTACGCCTCGTTGCCACCCAGCGGCGCCAACGTCGCGCCGTACACCTTGATCCCGTGCGCGTGAGCCCGCACCACCATCTGCTCGTAGGCCGCGCAGAGGTCGTCCACCACCTGCTTCTGCACCACCGCCGAAGCCTCCGCCGTACCGAGGTCGTTGATGCCCTCGAACAGCACCAGCCACCTCACCCCGCTCTGCGCCGGCACATCGCGGTCGAACCGGGCCAGCGCGTTCGGCCCGAGCCCGTCGCCGAACACCTGGTTCCCACCGATCCCCTGGTTGAGCACCGCGACGTCCGCCGTGGCCTGCTCCGCCCGCAGCCGGGCCGACAGGCGGTCCGGCCAGCGGTCGTTGCCGTTGGTGGTGGAGCCCCGCCCGTCGGTCAGCGAATCGCCCAACGTGACCACGGCCGAGCCGCCCCGCTGCGACCACACCTCGATCCCGCTGAGGAAGTACCAGTGGTCGGTGGTCGTCGCACCGGGCAGGTCCCGCGCCTCCACGTGGTCGCCCGCCAGCAGGTAGGAGGTCGTCCGCGAGCCGGGGTGCGACGTCACCAGGTCCGACGCCTGCCCGTCCGCCAGGTACACCGTCACGGTCAGGTTCGCCTCCGGTCCGACCGGGAAGTCCAGCGGGTCCGACACGACCTGCGCCCCGACCGGCACCACGACGCCCGCACGTCCGTGGAACGTGACCGGCCGGACCGATCCGGGCTCCACCGCGCCCACCCCGGCCCGCCCGCCGACCGGTCGGGCCACGGTCACTGCCGTGATCGGCAGCACCGCGCCGCCGAACGCGTTGGAGAACCGCAGCCGCAGCCGGTCACCACCGACCGTGACCCGCGCGGTCTGCCGCAGCGTGGCGTCGGCGAGCACCAGGCCGTCCCGGGTGAACGGCGCGGGCGGCAGGTTGCCCGGCTCGGTCAACTGCGGCGCGGACACCCACGTGTGCACCCACCGGCCGGTCGGACGGGGGTTCTCGGGCGACGCGGTGTGGCTCATGCGCCCGATTCTGGTGCAGCGGTCCTGCTCCGGTCAGCTGCGGGTCTCAACTGGGAGTCGTCGGGCGGGCCGAAGGCAACCGGCGTGCGGGCGTAGCGAAAACCCCGGCCGGCGACGATCTCCCGGGCGGTAGGTCATCGACAATGCCCGAAGGAGGGCGCATGCCCCGCTCAACCCGGTTGTGGGTGGCGATCGCCGCCGCAACCCTGGTCCTGTCCGGCACGGCTCACGCGCAGGACGACCGCAGGGTGCTCATCGGCACCCCGACCACCCGCTCGGCCGCCGAGGTCGGTGTCCCGATCCTGGTCACGGGTCTCTCGCTCGCCCCGACGACGGTAGCGATCACCGCCACCGAGCTGACGTTCGACGGCGGGACCACCTGGGTGACCGCCGAGGTCCTGCGCGATCACGACCCGTCCCGGGTCGACTGGCGGTACGTCTTCACGCCCGACCGCGTCGGTGACGTCGAGGTCGTCGGTCGGGTTGTCACCGCCTCCGGCGCCGGCCCGATCGGCGCACCCGTGGTCATCCACGTCGATGGCACGGCCGTCACCCAGCAGGTGGACTGCGCGACCCGGTGCGAGCTCGGCACCTACTACAAGGACGTGGTCGACGATCCCGACCGGGAGCCGGTCGAGGTGGGCACCCGGTTCCAGGTCGACCGACCCGGGGTCCTGCTGGGCGCGTCCCTCGGGCGTGGCGCGTACCGCGGTCCGATCAGCCTGCGGCTGTGGTCGGACACCGGCGTGCTGCTCGCCGAGCAGCCGTGGGACCACCCCGGGCTGATGGCCCAGATCGACTTCCCGACGCCCGTCGCGGTCGAGCCGGGACGGGACTACGTGATCTCGTACTACACCCCCGAAGGCGGCTACGCGACCTCGGAGGACTTCTTCGTCGGCACGCTCGTGCGGGCGCCGTTCATCGTGCCGCCGAGCGCCGGCGTCTACCACTACGGCGTGGGCGGCGGCTTCCCGACCGAGAGCTGGCACGACAGCACCTACTGGCTGTTGCCGGAGTTCCGCGGCTGACCGCTTGCGCCAACCAGGCGACCCTGGTGTGGACCGTGGGCCGGGCGGGAACCGTCCCGGTGACGTCGTCGGTGACGTCCGGCCCAGGGAGGCGACATGCGCGGGCGCTTGCTCACGGTGGTGCTGGTCGTTCCCGCGCTGGTCGTCGCCGGGTGCGGCGGGCTGGGTTCGGACACGTCCGACGCGCTGGTCACCATGGGTTTCGGCCTGCCGGACGAGCACGCGACGGCGCGCGTGGCGGTGTTCCGCGAGGCCAACCCGGGTGTGGACCTGAGGATCACCGAGGGCGCGTTCGACGAGCAGCAGTTCCTCTCCGCCGTCGCCGCGGGCGACCCGCCGGACCTGGTCTACGCGGAACGTCGCAAGCTCGGCGGCTACGCGGCGCGTGGCGCGGTGCAGAGCCTGGACGCCTGCGTGCGCGAGCACGGCGTCGACCTCGGCCGGTTCCGGGACGCGGCCCTGCGCCAGGTCACCTACCAGGGCGGGGTGTACGGGCTACCGGAGTTCTCCAGCGTCCGCCTCATGATCATCAACAACCCCGTGGTGCGCGCCGCGGGCCTCGACCCGGCGGCGCTGTCCACCTCCGACTGGGCCGGGATGGGCGCGCTGACCGACCGGCTGAAGGAGGTCGGCGACGGTCGGGTGGAGCGCATCGGCTTCGACCCGAAGGTCCCGGAGTTCCTGCCGCTGTGGGCCAAGGCGAACGGCGCCGAGCTGATCGGCCCCGGCGCGCGGCTGGACGACCCGCGCGTGGTCGAGGCGGTCCGGCACACCACCGACCTGGTGGCCCGGCAGGGCGGCTGGGCGTCGTTCAAGGCGTTCCGCGACACGTTCGACCAGTTCGGCGCGAACAACCAGTACGTGACCGGGCAGCTCGCCGCGATGCCGATGGACTCCTGGTACCTCAACACGCTGGCCACCAACTCCCCCGACGCCGACGTGACGATCGTGCCGTTCACGGACCGCGACGGGCGGGTGCTGACCGAGTCCGGCGGCCAGGCGTGGGCGATACCCAAGGGCGCCAGGCACCCGGAGCTGGCCTGCCGCTTCCTGGTCACGATGACCGACACGCCGACCTGGGTCACCGCCGCGACCGCGCGGCGGGACGCGTTGGCCAAGGCCGGGCGGCCCTACGGCGGCACGTTCACCGGCAACCGGGAGGCCGACGAGCGGATCTTCGGCGAGGTGTTCGACCCGCGGGGCAACCCGATCCTGGCCAAGGGCGTGCCGGTGGTGCTGTCGTTGCAGGACAAGGCGTTCGCGCTGCCGCCGAGCCCGGCCGCGAGCGAGCTGGTGCGCGCCTGGGAGGGCGCGGTGAACCGCGTCCTGGTCGGGCAGCAGAGCCCCGAAGAGGCGATGGCGCAGGCCCAGCGCGAAGCGGAACGGGCGCTCAAGCGGGTGGGCGGGAGGTAGGGCCGTGACGGTCAGCGGACGTGAGGCGCGGGCGGGGTGGTTGTTCCTGCTGCCGTGGGTGATCGGGTTCCTGGCGTTCACCGCCGGGCCGATGCTGTTCAGCCTGTGGCTGTCGCTGACGCACTACGACATGCTCAAGCCGCCCGCGTTCGTCGGCCTGGAGAACTACCGCGAGGCGTTGGCCGACGAACGCGTCGGCACGGCGATGTGGAACACGGTGTTCTTCACCGCGCTGCACGTGCCGTCCCAGATCGTGCTGGCGCTGGGCCTGGCGAGCCTGCTGCGCCGGGCCGGCCGCGGCAGCGGGTTCTTCCGCACCATCCTCTACCTGCCGGTGATGACACCGCCCGTGGCGCTGGCGGCCATGTTCCTGCTGCTGCTCAACGGGCAGCACGGCGCGGTGAACGGATTCCTGGGCTGGTTCGGCTTCCAGGGCCCGAACTGGACCACCGACCCGGCGTGGATCAAACCGGGGCTCGTGGTGATGGGCCTGTGGACGGTCGGCAGCACGGCGGTGCTGTACCTGGCGGCGCTGACCCGCGTGCCGGTGGAGCGGTACGAGGCGGCGCGGCTGGACGGCGCGAGCCCGTGGCGGCAGTTCTGGCACGTGACGCTGCCCGGCATCAGCGGCACGGTGTACTTCACCGTCGTGGTGAACACGATCGCGTCGTTGCAGGTGTTCACCGAGGCGTACGCGATGTTCTTCGGCGCGCGGGCCAAGCAGTCCGCGGAGGGCGACGCGGCGCTGTTCTACGTGATCCACCTGTTCCAGGAGGCGTTCGGGTCGCTGCGGATGGGGTACGCGTCGGCGTTGGCGTGGGGTCTGTTCGCGGTGATCGCCGTGATCACGGCCGTGCAGGTGCGGTTGTCGCGCCGGTACGTGCACTACGAGGGTGACCGGTCGTGAAGCGCGTCGGGGTGTGGGCGGCGCTGCTGGTCGTCACGGTGGCGTTCGGCTACCCGTTCTGGTGGCTGGTGAGCGCGTCGCTGAAGGACCGGGCGCACGTGTTCGACAACACGCTGCTGCCCCGGCCGTTCTCGCCGGGCAACTACGTCGAGGTGTGGCAGGCGGTGCCGCTGCTGACGTGGATAGGCAACAGCGTAGCGGTGGGGTTGGCGGCCGCGGCGGCGGCGACGGCGGCGAGCGCGCTGGTGGCGTTCGGCTTCGCGATGTTCCGGTTCCGGGGCCGTGACCTGCTGTTCGGCGTGGTGCTGGCGACCATGATGCTGCCCGCGGCGGTGACCATGGTGCCGGTGTACCTGGAGTGGCACGCGCTGGGCCTGGCCACCACGCAGATCCCGCTGTGGGCGCAGAACCTGTTCGGTTCGGCGTTCTACATCTTCCTGCTGCGGCAGTTCTTCCTCGGCCTGCCGCGCGAGGTGTTCGACGCGGCGAAGGTCGACGGCGCGAGCGCGTGGCGGCTGTTCACCTCGATGGCCCTGCCGCTGGCCAAGCCCGGGCTGGTCGTGGTGTTCGTGTTCGAGCTGAAGGCGGCGTGGACGGACCTGGTCAAGCCGTTGATCTACCTGCGCGACCCGCAGCTGTACACGTTGCCGCGCGGGTTGAAGGCGGTGCTGGACCGGTTCGGCGAGGGCGGCGAGGAGCAGTGGGAGCTGGTGCTGGCCGCGAGCGCCATCGCGACCGTGCCGATGGTGCTGCTGTTCCTGGTGGCGCAGCGGCACTTCGTGCGCGGCACCGTCACTCAGCACGTCGAGTGACCAGCGGGGTCAGCACCAGGCCGAGGACGTTCGCGGCGGTGGCGCTGGACAGCGCGATGCCCCAGCCGACCGGGCCCAGCGGCGTGCAGCCGAAGAACTGGCTCACCCCGGGCGTCTGGATCACCGCGCCCAGCGCGGCGGCCGAGCCTAGGCTCGCGGCCAGCACCGAGCGGTCCAGCCCACCGGTCACCAGGGTCTGGCCGAGCTGGGTGCCGACCAGCGCGGCCAGCGCCACGGTGCTCGCCCGGCGGGCCCGGCCGGTGAGGCGGGCCGCCGTCCACGCCGCCGTGGCGCCGAGCGCGGTGGTGATCGCGCGGGCGGTGATGTCCTTGGTCAACGCGCTGCCGAGCGACGAGGTCGGCCCCTCGCGCAGCAGGTCGGGCACGGACTCGCGGGCGGGCCTGCTCAGCGCGATGGCCAACGCGGGCGCGAGGTCGGTCAGCAGGTTCACCAGCAGCAGTTGCCGCGCGGTCAGGGGCGACCGGCCGGTGACCGCGGAGCCGAGCACGGTGAACGCGATCTCGCCGAGGTTGCCGCCGAGCAGGATCGCCAGCGCCTCGCGCACCGACGCCCACATGGCGCGGCCCTCCACCAGCGCCGCGATGATCGTGTCCAGCCGGTCGTCGGTGACCACGAGGTCCGCGGCGGCGCGGGCCGCCGGGGTGCCGCGCCTGCCCAGCGCGATGCCGACGTCGGCGAGCCGGATCGCCGGTGCGTCGTTCGCGCCGTCGCCGGTCATCCCGACCACCCGGCCGAGCCGCTGGTAGGTCTCGATGATCCGCACCTTCTGCGCCGGCGTGCAGCGGGCGATGACGTCCACGGTCGGCAGCAGGGCGTCCAGCTCGTCGTCGTCCAGCTCGTCCAGCTGTGACCCGGTCACCACGGTCATGTCGTCGTCGCCGCTGACCTCGCCGGCGATCGCCTCACCGGTGGCCGGGTGGTCGCCGGTGATCATCACGATCCGCACACCGGCCTCGCGCAGCTTCGCCGCGGCCGGTGGAGCGCCGTCGCGCACGGGGTCGGCCAGCGCGACGAAACCCAGCAGGGTCAGTCCCCGGACGTCGTCGTCGGTCACCGCGTCGCCCTCGAAGCCGGTGCGCTCGGCGACGGCCAGCACCCGGTGCCCGCTGCCGGCCAGCCGCTCCACCCGCTGCTCCAGCCGGCGCAGCTCGCCCGGGTCGGCGTCGCAGCGCGGCAACACCGTCTCCGGCGCGCCCTTCACGCTCAGCACCAGCCGTTTCCCGACCTTGCCGAGGGTCGCGTGGTAGCCGCGCGACGGCTCGAACGGCAGCGCCTCGACCGGGGTCCAGCCGCGCGCCGCGGTCGAGGGGCCGACGCGGACACGCCGTGCACCTGCCAGCACCGCCCGGTCGGTCTGGTGCGCGAGGTCGTCCGGGTCGTCGGCGGGCGGTGTGGCGCGGACGGCGGCGGCCATGACGCGGCGCAGTTCGTCGTTCAGCCCGTCGAGGTCGGCGCCGCGGCGGCCGTTGTCGACCCGGCCCACGGTCAGCCTGCCCTCGGTCAGCGTGCCGGTCTTGTCGAAGCACAGCACGTCGACCCGGCCCAGCGCCTCGATGGTGCGCGGGTTGCGGACCAGGGCGCCGTGCTCGGCCAGCCGCCGTGCCGCGGCCAGCTGGGCGGCGTTGACCAGGAACGGCAGCCCTTCGGGCACCGAGGCGACGGCCAGGTTCACCGCCGCGCCCATGCTCTCCCGCAGCGGCACGCCCCGCAGCAGCCCCGCACCGGTGACGGCCGCCGCCGAGCCGAGCGCCACGGGCAACGTCTTGCGGGTCAGGTCGGCCAGGCGCGCCTCGACGCCCGTGGTGGGCGCGTTGCGGCGGGCCGCGGCCATGCTCCGGCCCACCTCCGTGGCGTCACCGGTCGCGACGACCACGGCCAGCGCCTCGCCGGCGGCGATCGTGGTGCCCTCGTAGAGCATGGACGACCGGTCGGCCAGGTCCGCGGCGATCACCGGGGCCGGGTCCTTGGTCACCGGCAGGGACTCGCCGGTGACCGACGACTCGTCCACCTCCAACCCGTCGCCGTCGAGCAGGCGGCAGTCGGCGGGCACCACGTCACCGGCGGCCAACCGCACCACGTCACCCGGCACCAGCTCCTCCGCCGTCACCTGGCGGTCCTGACCGTCGCGGACCACGATCGCGCGCACCGCCGACCGGCCGAGCAGCGTGGCCAGCGCCCGGTCCGTGACGACCTGCTGCACGCTGCCGAGCAGCGCCGACACGCCCACCACACCGGCCACCAGCGCCGCGTCGACCGGGGAACCGACCGCCGCCGACACCGCCGCGCCACCCGCCAGCACCGGGGTCAGCGGGTTGGCCAGCTCGGCCAGGAACGCGCTGCCGAGGCTCGTGCCGACGGCCTGCCTGCCGCCCGACGTGCGCTGCCTGCGTTGCGCCTCGCGTTCGGGCAGCCCGTCACGGCCGGAGCCGAGCCGGTCCAGCACGGTGGCCGCCGGCATCAGGTGCCACGGCTGCGTGGTGGCCGGCGCGACCACGGCACGGCCGCCGGGCAGCCGCTTCGCCCGCCACACGCCGTCGACGAACGCGATGGCCGACGCGCCGTCCACCGCGCGTGCCGCATTTCGGGCGGGTGCGGGACCGCGCGTGCTCAACGCGCTCACCGCGCCGATGCCGCTCGCGGCCTGGGCGAGCATGATCGAGTCCCGGGTGACGCGCCGCGCCGCGGGCACCGCCTCCACCAGCACCACGGCCGCGTCCAGGTCCCGGACGACGACGTGCGCTCCCCACGGCGGTGACCCACCGTCCCGGTGCACGCCCACGCCGCAGTCCGCGGCGCCGAGCGCACGGCGGTTGTCGGACACGAGCAGCACGACGTGCCCGTCGCCCTGGAGTTCGCGCACCGCGCCGACCAGGCCGGTGCCGGACGGGACGACGCGGTCGGCGAACCGGACCGCCGGGCGGTCGCGGTCCGTGGCCACGACCACCCGCAGCCCGGCCTCCCGTGCCGCGGACGCGATCGCGTCCACCGCGGGCGGCGTCTCGACGTCGACCGCCAGCACGGCCCGCAGGCTGCGGCCCTCGACCAGGCCGAGCACCCCGGCGTGACCGGCCAGCCTGCGCTGTTCGCGCACGCCCTTGCGCCCCTGCGGGTCGAGGCGGTCGATCGGGCCGATCGCCCAGTCGCCGTCCCGGCGCACCGCGGTCGGGTCCTCGGGGTCGAACAGGGCGAACGCCCGCTCGGCGGTGTCCGCCGTCCCGGAATCCGCCTGCCCGGTGTCCGGCAGCGGCACCAGGTCGGTGAGCACCGACCGCCGCGAGCCCAGCGCGCTCTCGTCCAGCACCAGCACGTCCACCGCGTCCAGGCGGCGCAGCACCGACCGTTCCATCACCAGCGCGTTCCGGGTCGCCAGCACGCGGCCCAGCTGCGCGGCGAACGCGGCCTGGCCCACTGACGGTGCCTTCGGCAGGCTCGCCACGCCCAGCGCGGCGGCCCGGCGCAACCCGGTGAACGGCATCGCGGCCGCGGTCGCCGCCGCACCCGCCGCCAACGCCCGCCGCGCGTAGCGGTCGGCGGGACCTTCGGGGAACGGGCGTGGCCGTTCGACCACGATCGGCTCGGCCTCGGCGTCGTCCGGGCCGCCGATCAGGTCGGCTTCGGCGGCGCACCACGCGCGCTCGTGCGCCCTGACCCCACGCCACTGCTGCACGCGTTGGACGACGTCAAGCAAGGTGCTCTCGCTGCGTGACGCCAAGCCTTGGACGAGAGCGGCGGCGACCGAGGTGGCGGTGTCGGCGCGTTCCCGGCCCTGGAGCCGTCCGGCGGCCAGTTCGCGCAGCTTGGGGTGCAGGTCGACGGCGGCGATCAACGCGCCCAGCTCGCCCGGGATCGGCGCCCACGGCGCGATCTTCGTGATGGCGGCCAGCGCCAGGCCCGCGGCGTCCGCGGCGAGCGTGGGCAGCAACCGGGTGCCCTTGAGCCCGTCCGCCGGGTGGTGCAGCTCGTCCTCGACCAGGCGCTCGTCCTCGGTGGCGGGCTCGGCCTCGGCCCGGCGGACCAGCGTGACCAGCGCGTCCGTGGCAGGCGGCGGGTCGTCGACGGCGACGATCACCCGGGCGGACGGCGCGTTGACGCGTGCCCAGCGCACGCCGGGGTGCGACTCCAGGGCGCGTTCGATCCGCCCGGCCGCCTGCTTGCCGCGCGGGCCGCGCACGCCGTGCGCCTCGATGTGCAGGCGTCCCGGGCACGACCACACCTTCCGCCGGTCGCGGCGCAGCACTGCGGTCTGCTCCAGCGGGGCGAGGGCGAGTCCGACCAGCCCCTTGGCGAGGCCGCCTGCGGCGCGCACGGGGTCGATGCCGAGGAGTTCCACCGTGCCTGTTTTCCCGAACGGGTGGCGTCCTATGCGCCACGATCGGGCGGCGTCAGTCCGTGAAGACCAGTTCGGCCCACACCGTGGTGAAGTCCGCCTGGGTCAGCACGCCCCAGCGCCCGGTCAGCCCGTCGACCAGGAGCAACCCCGCCGACGACGTCCACGGCACGGACCGGCGCACGGCGCGGTCGCGCACGCTGACCACCAGCGCCTCGCGCCACCGGTCCAGCACGAGTTCGAGCACGTACGGCGGCGAACCGTGCCGCCGGGCGTTGTCGTACAGCTCGCCGACCACCACGCCGATCAGCAGCACGTCGAACGCACCCCAGCCCTCGAGGTGCTCGCGCAGCCACCGGGCGACCTCGGCGGGCGAGGTCGCGTCCCCGTCCTGGACGACCAGGACAACCGTGTCGTGGCCGGCCGTCACGTCGACAGCGTCCCACCGGACGGGCCGCCCGCACCCGACGACAACCTGACGACTGCCTTGCGATCGCCGAGCGGTCTGCCCCACCGGCCGAGGGGTAGGCCGACCGTGCGGAGGGGAGCCATGAACCGTTACGGGGACTTGGGCGAAGCCGGTCACGGCACGCACGAGTTCTACCGGTGGCGTGCGGAGCCGACCAGGAGGCTGATCACCGGGAAGGGCTTCTCGTTCGTGGCCGTGGAGGGCGCCTGGCCCGCGTGCGACCGGGTCGACCGGGCCGTGCGCTGCCTGCCGGACGCGCCAGGGGATCCTCGGGTGGCGTTCCACGGGCTCGACGTCCACTCGCTGTGGGAGTCGCCGCTCGACCTGCGCGAGCACGACCCGGGCGAGGTGCCGAGTGCGCCGGCCGCCTACCGGTGCTTCGAGCCGCACGGCGTGGACCTGCTCACCGCGACGCTCCCCCACCGCACGATCGGCGTCGTCTACCACCCGGAACGGGAGCGGTGGGGCAACTCCCCAACCCGAGACGTATCCGAGCGGTGTCTGAGCGTCACCTGGTGCCCCAGGGCTGACCTCGAAAAACGAGAGGTTGATAACATCGTGTCACGGCCACCGCGGGCCGTCCGCTCGACAAGGATGGCACCGTGACCAAGGCACAGAGAATCGCAGCGGCGTGGGCGAACCTGCCCGCACCGGAGTTGACCGACCAGGTCCGCCTCCTGGTCAAGGCCCGCGACGCCGCCGCGCGCGCCGTCTGGTCGGCCGTGCGCGAGAACAACGTGATCGCCGCCCGGGTGCGGGGCGCTTTGGCGGGCCTGAAGGCCGAGTACCGCGGTCACCGCGACGAGGCCATGTGGCTGATGTGGATCGGCCAGGTCCAGCAACAACTCGCCGCCCCCGCCGCCACTCCGATCGTGGAGACCGCGGTCGAGGACGTCACGCCCGACCTGGAGCCGGTCATCACCGAGTGGGCCCCCATCCAGCCCCCAACGCCCCCGCGCCCGGCCGTCGACGCACCCGCCGTGCTCTTCCAGGAGCCCGCCTCGTCCACGAAGTAGCCCTCATCCCGGCCGCAATCCCGACAGCTCGCCCGCAGCCCGCAGCGCCGCCGACCACCGCTGCGCCCCCGAACCCCACATCGGACACCACCCGGTTTCTCGGACCGGATAGCGCCACCTGCGCGACCACCGCGCCGTCGACGAAGAACCCGCCCACCACCGCGGCCGTTCGCGCCTGGTCGTGCCATGGCCGTTCATCGCGCCCGGACGCGCCCAGCGGGGTGACGTGGCGCACACACCGGTACGGGTCTCGCGGACCACCGGCCCGGGCCGCGATGATGCGAAGGTGCCGGACGGGCGCGCCGGCGGAAGCGAGGGCGAGCGGTGGGGTCGACCGGCACGCGGCGGGTGGTGAGCCAGGACCAGGTGCTGCGCGGCGCCTGCCGGTTCTTCCTGCGGCACGGTCGGGTCGACATGGACGCGTTGGCCATGAGCCTCGCCATCAGCCGAGCCACCCTGTACCGGGTCGTGCACAGCCGGGACGGACTGCTCGCCGACGTGCTGTGGGTCCTGGCCGACCGACTACTGGCCCGTGCACGGCAGGAGCGCACGAACGGCGGGATCGAGGGCGTCCTCGAGGTCACGCGGCGGTTCGTGGCGGACTTGCGCGCCGCCGACCCGTTCCGGACGTTCCTGCGCGGTGAGCCGGAGACGGCGGCCCGGGTGCTGTTCAACGCGTCGGGCGGCGTGCACCGACGTGCCGTGTCGGCGCAGAAGGAAATCCTGCTCGAAGTCGACGGCGGGCCTTGGTCCACGGCGACCCTGGACCAGGTGGCATTCCTCTACGTGCGCATCGTCGAGTCCGCCCTCTACGCCGAACTGCTCACCGGCGCCCCACTGGACCCCGCCCTGGCCGAGACCGCCGCCCGCACAGTCCTCCTGCAACACCGCTGACACCACCCACACCCACCACGACCCCATCCACGCCCACGCCACAACTACACCCGCGCACAATCACCGACCTTCACCACTCCGCCACCACACTTGCGACAGCGGTCTCACGATCTCCCCGCGCGCTGGTGCACGCCGCGCACGGCCGGCTACGGTCGGCGATGATCCCATCCCCCATCGCTGTGGGAGCCGGTATGTCCCCTTCCCCCTGGCGCCGCCTCGCCCTGGCCGCAGCCGCCCTCGGCCTGCTCCTCCCGACCTCGATCCCCGCCTCCGCCGCCCCCGCCCCCGTGCCCCGCGTCGTCGGCCCACTCCCCGGCACCGTCCCCGGCGACCGCCTGGCCGACCGGATCGAGGACACCTACCCGTTCTTCTCCACCCCGGACGACCTCGCCGCCGCCGGCTACGTCGAACAGGAGTTCCACCTCTCCGGCACGGCCGACGCCTTCGCCCTCGACGGCACGAAGGTCGCCACGGCCGTCCCGTACACGACCCGGGTCATCGTCCGCCGCCCCGCACACGCCCGGAAGTTCACCGGCACCACGCTGGTCGAGTGGCAGAACGTCACCGCCGGCTACGACCTGGACGCCTTGTGGAACGCCGAGTCCGTCACCCGCGCCGGCCACGCCTGGGTCGGTGTGTCCGCGCAGCGGGTCGGCGTCGACCAGCTCAAGGCCTGGAGCCCGGCCCGCTACGGCACGCTGGACGTGACCGGCGCCGGCAGGTTCACCGCCGACGAACTGTCCTACGACGTCTACACCCAGGCGGGCCGCGCGATCGACTCCGGCGCGGTCATGGGCGGCCTGCGCACCAAGACGCTGCTGGCCATCGGCGCTTCGCAGTCGGCGGGCCGGATGACCGTGCTGTACGACCGCGTCCTGCCGCAGCAGCAGCCGGTGTTCGACGGCTACGGCTTCATCGTCGGCACGGCTCCGACCCGCGTCGGCGCGGAACCCGTCTTCCAGGTGCTGTCCGAGACCGACGTGCGGACCGCGCAACGCCCGGCCGACACCGACCGCTTCCGCCGCTGGGAGGTCGCGGGCGCGGCGCACTCCGGCTACGAGGGCCAGGTCTACCGCGCACCGATCTCCGAACGCGACCTCGGCGGTGCGCCCCAGTACGACTGCGACCGGCCCGCGTTCAGCCGGATCCCGATGCACCACGTCACCGCCGCGTCCTACGACCACCTGCGACGGTGGGTCGAGCGCGGCACGCCGCCACCGACCGCCCGGCCGTTGGAGTTCGAACCGGACGGCGTCACCAAGAAGCGCGACGCGCTCGGCCTCGCCCTGGGCGGTATCCGGCTGTCGCAGCTGGCCGCACCGCGGGCGTTGAACACCGGCGACAACTCCGGTGAGACGTTCTGCCGCCTGTTCGGCACGCACGTCCCGTTCGACGCCGCCACGTTGGCCCGCCTCTACCCCGAGCGCGGCGACTACGTGCACCAGGTGGTGACCGCCGACGTCGCCAACGTGCACGCCGGCTACCTGCAGCCCGCCGACGCGCGGCAGAACCTGGTCGACGCCATCGGAGGCACGCGATGAGAATCCCGCTGGTAGCACTGATCACGGCACTCACCGCAACCGTCACAGCCGCCCCCGCCAAGGCCGACGTGCCGACCCCGATCATCTTCGTCCACGGCCAGCAGGGCTCGGCGCAGCAGTGGCAGTCCAACGCCAAGCGGTTCTCCGGCAACGGCTACCCCGACGCGCTCCTGCACGCCTACGAGTACGACACGAGCATCCCGACCAACGACCACGCCATCGCCGGGCTCGAAGCGTTCATCGCCACCGTCCGCGCCCGCACCCGGTCGGCCAAGGTGGACGTGATCGCGCACTCGCGCGGCACGACGGTCATGCACACCTACCTGTCCGTGCCCGAACGGGCCGCCGCGGTGCGGAAGTACGTCAACGTCGACGGGCGGTCCAGCGCGACGCTGCCCGGTGGCGTGCCGACGTTGGCGCTGTGGGGCAGCCTGCAGCCCAACGGCTCGATCGGCGGCGCGACGAACGTCCACCTCACCACCCTCGGCCACACCGAGACGACCACGTCGGCCGAAGGTTTCGGGCACGTGTACCGGTTCCTGCGGGGCAGGGCCGCGTTCACCACCCAGGTGGTGCCCGAACTGCCCGCGCTGGTCAGGATCGCGGGCCGGGCGACGTACTACCCGCAGAACACCGGCGTCGAGGGCGTGGTGCAGGTCTGGGAGGTCGACAGCGGCACCGGGGCACGGCTCGGCACCGCACCCCGGTACAGCGTCCGGACCGGCGCGGACGGCGCGTTCGGCCCGCTGCCCGTCAACGGCCGCAAGCACTACGAGCTGGTGGTGCTGCGCGACGGGCAGCTGCCCTACCACTCCTACTTCGAGCCGTTCGAGCGCAGTGACCGGTTCGTGCGGTTGCAGGTGTCGCGTCCCGGTGGCATCACCGACAACATCGACCGTTGCCCGACGCACAGCGCGCTCACCGTCATCCGCAACCGCGAGTGGTGGTCGGACCAGCCCGACAGCGACAAGTTGGAGCTCAACGGCGTCAACGTCCTCGAACCGGCCGTGTCCGCGAAGCTGCGCCAGGTCCTCGCCGCGTTCGTGTTCGACGACAACTGCGACCGGGCGTCCACGCCGGGTGTCGTCCTGCCGCCGTTCGCCACGCTGCCGTTCCTGACCGGGGTCGACGCCTACCTGCCCGCCCAGGTCGACGGTGGCGGCACGATCCGCGTTACCCAGACAGCGCGCGGCAGCGAGGGCCGGACCCGCACGATCGCGGTGCCGAACTGGCCATCGGACGCGCACGCGGTCACCGTGCAGTTCAAGGACTACCTCGACAGTGGAACCGGAGGCGTCCGCCGCACGTCCCCTTGATCGACAGAGGGGGCTTGATGGCCGGACGCATCTCCTGGTGGTGGTCGCCGTGGTGGACGGTGGTCGCGTCCTTGGTGCCGGTGACGCTGGCGCTCTGGTCGGCCACCCCGCCCGGCGGCTACCTCGGACCGTGGCTGCTCGCATGCGGGCTCACGCTCCTGGTGATCACGGCGTGGCTGATCATGGCCGTCGTCGCGGTGATCGTGCTGCCCCGGCCGCGGCTGCGGCACGCCGTGCGGTTGTGGCCGTTCCTGCTGGTGCCGGCGCTGCTGGGAGCGGGAACGATGGTGGTCGGCTCCGGCTCGGTGCCGCGCGCCGCGTTCGACGCGCACCGTTCGAGCCTCGAAGCCCTGGCCACGGAGGTGGCACCGAACCAACGGGTCGAGGACCGCCGGGTCGGGTTGTTCACCGTGGACGTCAGCGCGGACAGGCCTGATGGGTGCACGTTGCTCACCGTGGAGGACGCGGGCATGTTCAGCACGGGAGGATGGGCCTACTGCCCGGACCGCGTACCGGTGAGCGCCCAGGGGGACGGGTACAAGTTCGCCACGTTCGAGGGCCCTTGGTACGAGTACTGGTTCGAGTGGTGATCACGTCACCGACATGGGCACCGCTCAGCCGGCCTCCAGCGAGCCCAGCGCCGCGTGCACCATGGCGCGCACCCCGACCGGCAGGGCGCGTTCGTCGGCGTGGAACGTCGGCTGGTGCAGGTCGCCCTGCGGACCCTCCCCCGACCAGATGCCCAGCCGCGCGTACGAACCGGGCACGTGCTCCAGGTACCAGCCGAAGTCCTCGCCGCCGCTGGACTGGGTGGTCGACGTGACGGCCCGCGGTCCCAGCGCGGCGGTGATCGCCTGCTGGAGCAGCGCGGTGCTCTCCGGGTCGTTGTCCACCACGGGCACGGCCCGGACGTGGTCGAGTTCGAACCGCACGCCCGTAGGCCGCAGCAACGAGCCGACGATCTCCTCCACCAACGCGGGCAGCTGGCCGTTCACCACCGGGTCGCCGGTGCGCAGCGTGCCGCGCAGCACGCCTTCGCGCGGCGTGCCGTAGGGCGTTTCCGGCGCGTCCATCAGGCCCCACGCCAGCACGGTCCCGGCCCGGGGGTCGACCCGGCGCGCGAGCATCGCGGGCAGCCCGGTCGCCACCACGCCGAGCGCGTGCACCACGTCGGAGCTCAGCTCGTTGCGCCTGCCCGTCCCGGACGCGCGCACCCGCAGTGCGAGCATGTCGCACGCCGACGTGACCGGCCCGACCCTGGTGCCGATCCGACCGACGAGCACCTTCGGGTCGCAGTGCAGGCCGAAGATCCGCTCGACGCCCTCGACCCCGCCCGCCGCGATCACGTCGTGCGCGCCGCCCGGCTCCTCCTCGGCGGGCTGGAACAGCAGCCGCACGCGGCCCGGCAGTGCCGGCGCGGACGCCAGTGCCGCCGCCGCGCCGAGCAGGATCGCGGTGTGCACGTCGTGGCCGCACGCGTGCGAGATACCCGGCACGCGCGAGGCCCACGGCTCCCCCGTGGTCTCCGGCACGGCCAGCGCGTCGATGTCGGCCCGCAGCGCGACGACCCGCGGCCCGTCGCCGACCTCGCAGATCACGCCGGTCCCGATCGGCAGCACGCGCGGCGCCAGGCCGAGGGAGCGCAGGACCTGCACGATCGTCGCCGTGGTGCGGAACTCCCGGCGCATCAGCTCGGGGTTGGCGTGCAGGGTGCGCCGCCACGCCATCACCAGCGCGAGGTTCGCGTCGAGCCACTCGTCCAGCCACCGCGGGCCGTGCCCGGCGCCCAGGTCGACCACGGGCGCGACGTCGTCGACGATCGGGCCGAACGGGACGGCGTCCGTGCCGCCGGTGGACGCGGGCAGCAGGTTGCTCGCAACAGAGGTCATGGTGGACTTCGCCGTTCGTGCCAGGGGCGTCAGGCCTCTTCGGGGAGCGACACGTCGCTCGTGTCGGGCACATCTTCACCCACTCTTCGTGCAAGATCCACTGCGCCACGTCGCAATCGCCCGATCGGATGGACGATTCACGCGGGCACGGCCGCCGCGCCTTTCCTGGCCAACACCGACCTACGCGGCGCGAGTGCCGCTCGCCCGTGCGACTCTCTTCCGCCGAAGGGCCGGTGTGGGACCTTCGGCGGAAGACGCGCGGGAAGGTGATCTTGTCGCTCGGCACGCCGGTGGAACCTCTTGCCCTCGGCGTGCAACGGATCGGGCCGGTTCCCCGTTGAGGGGCGTGATCACAAGCCAAGTGGCCGGTCGGGAGAGTGCCGATGGAGTTCGGTGAGTACGTGGTCGGGCGGCGCCCGGCGCTGATGCGGTTCGCCACGGTGCTGACCTGCCAGACCTGGCTGGCCGAGGACATCGTCAGCGACGTGCTCGGTCGTGCCTACGAGCGGTGGGACCGGATCTCGGTGATGGCCGAGCCGCACGCCTACGTGCGGCGGATGGTCGTCAACGAGTACCTGTCCTGGCGACGGCGGCTGGCCCGCACGTCGCCCCGGGCCGAGGTCGAGCCGGACGTCCCGTTCAGCGACGGCGCCGACGAGCGGGCAAGGCGCGACGCGCTGATCCGCCGGTTGGCCCGCCTGCCCCGGCGGCAGCGCGCGGCGGTCGTGCTGCGCTACTACGCCGGGCTGTCCGACGCCGAGATCGGCGCCGAGCTGGGTTGCCGGGTGACGACGGTGCGCAGCCAGATCTCCCGGGCGCTCGCCACCCTCCGGGTCGACCTCACCGCCAACCCCCACACCTACCAGGAGACGAGATGACCGACCTGCGCGCGCTCAACGACGCCTTCGAGGAGCTGGAGCGGCGGGCCGACGCCGCCACCGCCGCCCGGCCGTTCGACCTGCCACACCGCAACCGTGCGCAGGCGTCGCGGCTGGTGCCGATGGCCCTCGCCGCCGCCGCGGTGGCGGGCCTGGTGACCGGTGCGGTGCTGCTCGTGCCGAACAACGACCCCGGCACGCAGGCGGCCCAGCCCGGCGGTTCCACGACGACCGCGCCCATCACCACCACCACGGCAACGCCACCGCCACCGGCCTACGACAACCCCGAGCTGCTGGCGGAGCGGTTCCGGGCCGTGCTCGGCGACCTGGCGACGTTCACCGTGACCGAGACCGGACCGGGTGCCTCGGTGATGACCCTGCCCGATAGGCCGATCACCACCACGGCGGCCACCGCCACGGCACCGACCACCACGGCGCCGAGCACGACGGGTCCCCAACAGCCGAAGACCATCGGCTCCTCGATCGTGGGCACGCTGACCTCGGCCGGCGTGACCGGCGGCTTCGACCTGCTGATGTACCCGGGCCTGGGCCGTGACGGGGCGTGGTGCGACGCCCCCGACGAGCCGAGCTGCAGCGTGCGCGAGCTGCCCGACGGCTCGTCGCTGGCCACCAGCCAGGTCGCCCTGGAAAGCGGGGGCGTGACCCACCAGATCTCGCTCGTCCGCCCGGACGGCCTGGTGTTCGTCATGCACGTGAGCAACCGGCAGTCACCCAAGGGCAGCGGCCCCGTGCTCGGCACCCACCCCCCGCTGACCGTCGAGCAGTTGGTGCGGATCGCCACGTCCGACCGCTGGTGACGGCCGAGCGACGACGCTGACCACGACCGGGGATCACGGACCAGGCCCGCGATCCCCGGTCGCCGCGGTCAGGCCCTGAGCCGGTAGGCCCGCAGGACCGTCTGGTCGACCGTGTTGCCGTCCGTGTCGGAGGCGACGACCCGCAGCGAGACGTACCCGCCCGGCTTGCCGCCCACCGGGACGACCGACCGCACCGGCACCCAGTTCGCGCCGTCGTCGAACGACGCGAACGCCGTCAGCTCGCGCACGGTCGCCTTGCCCGCACCGGCCTGCCGTGACGCGGTGAACCGCACCGGCAGCGGCACCCCGGCCCGTGCGCTGTTGCGGAGGTCGAGCGGGATCGCGTAGCCCACCTGCAACAGCGGCAACTTGCCCTCCGCGTCGGCCGCGCTGGTGAAGCCCCACGTGGTGTGCACGGTCGTGGACAGCTCCAGCTGCGGCACGCCACCGCGGGCCGCGTCGAGGGAGAGCTCGTAGCGACCGGGTTCGGCCGGCACGTCCCACCGGCCGCGGCGCGGGTCGTAGCCGATCCCGAGCGACACGCCGTCCCGCTTGAGTTCCATGCTGCCGTAGCCGGTGGCGGTCCAGGACTCGACGGCGCTGCCGGTCGCGAACGGCGAGACCTTCGCCTCGATGCCGTTGCCGGTCCTGGTCACGCCACCGCCGGCCGCCCACTGCACGACCGACGTCCCATCGAGCCGAGGCGCGGCGACCGCGGCGTTCCAGTCACGCCGGTACCGGCGGCCCGGTTCGAACGCGGCGGGTTCGAGGTCGGACCAGATGCCGACCTGCGGGTCGCGCGCGTCCACACCGAACATGCGGCCGATGAAGCCCTCCTGGTACCAGCCGATGCCGTTGCCCGCGCTGTAGTACTCGGTGCGGGCCACCGGCGCGACCAGCGCCTCGTCCAGCAGGACGCCCAGGTTGTCCACCGCGGCACCCCGGACCACCGGGTACAGGCGCTGGCGGACCAGACCGTCCGCGCCCGAGGACCGGTAGGTGGCCTTGACCTCGGCCAGCTCGCTCCGCGTCACCCGGTACGCCCTGCCGGACGGCAGCGCGCCCTGCTCGGGGAAGAACAGGTTGTAGCTGACCGGCGAGGAGTCGATCGCGTGCACCGCGACCACGCCGCCGATCCCGGCCAGGAGCTGCTCCGCGCCGTGGTCGGACGCCGACAGCACCGGAAGCGCGGTCTGCGGGGCGTTCGGGAACGGCAACGGCCCGAGCAGCAGCACGGCCGCCGCACCGGCGTCCTTCAGCTGCTGCGCCACCGCGTAGAGGTCCTCGTCGGTGCCTTCCAGCACGACGAGCGCGCCCGTGACGTCACCGTCGCGCCGGGCGGTGCGGAACTCGTGCTTGCCGGGCGGGAAGTACGGGCTCGCGTCGGCGTAGCGCACCGGCAGCCCGAACCCGCCCAGCGCCACCCGCGGCTGCGCGGCCTTGAGCGTGGTCGAGTACGTCAACTGCGGCAACGGGTCGCCGAACGACAGGCCGTACACCGGCGTGGAGCCCTCGACCGGCCCGGTGACGCCGGAGGTCTTGCCCGGCTCCATGGGCACGCTCAGGTCGACCTCGCGGTGCAGCGGTCGCACGCCGCCGTCGCCGAGGTCGACCGTGATGGGCTTGCCCTGCCTCGCGTCCAGCTCCACGGTCACGTCGGCGGCCGTCGACACCTTGCCCGCGACCTCGGTGACGGAGATCGGCGTGTACCAGCTCGCGAGCGCGGAGTGCTGCTCGACCCGGCCGAGCACGGCGTAGTCGGACACCGGCAGCTTGACCGTGCCCCGGCCCTCGGCGTCGAGCGGGAGCGTGCTCGACTTCCCGGTCTTCAGGTCCACCAGCAGCACGAACTCGTTGACCGGCGCCTTGCCGTCGCGCCCGGTGATCCGGACGGTCAGCGCGTGGCGCTCCTCCTGCACGTACGCGCCCACCGAGGTGGTGACGCGGACGCCGTCCGCGGACGCCTCGACGTGCCCGAAGAACGTGCCGAGCCCTTTGCGGGGGTCGAGCCGCACGACCACCGGCGCGGTGCCGTGCGCGGGCACCGTGACGCTCGACGGCACGGTGAAGTCGGCGCCGAGGTCGTGCCGCAGCTGCAACGTGACCGGCTGGTCGCCGTCGTTGGTGTAGGTGATCGTCTTGTCGTGCACGGTCGTGTGCGGCCATTCCACCAGCCCGAACGAGAGGCTGCCGACGTCCGCGCGCACCTGCTGCTCGACCGCGCGCCGCACGTCGAGCAGCCCCGTGCCGACGTGGTCGGGCGAGTCCGCGAGCGGCTTGACCGACCCCATCAGGTGCGCCTTGAGCTGCGGCGCGGTCCAGGTGGGGTGGCGCTGCGCCAGGATCGCGGCGGCGCCCGCCACGTGCGGCGCGGCCATCGACGTGCCGGTCAGCCGCGCGTGCAGGTCGCCGACCGCCTCGTCCGGCAACGTGCCGTCCGCCCGTGCCGCCACGATGTCCGTGCCGGGCGCGGCGATGTCGGGCTTGACCGCGTAGTCGCCGAGCCTGGGCCCGCGCGAGGACGACTCGTGCAGCTGCCCCTGCTTGGTGAGGTTCGCGACGGCCAGCGCCTCGTTCGCCGCGGCGGGTGTCGAGACCTTGCGGTAGGTGTAGGCGTTGCCCGCCGCGACCACGAACAGCGTGCCCGTCTCCGCCGTGAGCCGGTCGACGGCCAGCGACAGCGGATCCGAACCGTCGCTCTGGTCACCGCCGAGGCTCAGGTTGACGACCTTGGCCTTGACCTCGCGGGCCGCCCACTCCATGCCCGCGATGACCGCGCTCTCCGGGCAGTCCCACGTGCCGCAGACCCGTCCGATGGCGAGCCGGGCGCCCTTGGCGACCCCGCTGTACGTGCCGCCGCGCCCGGCGACGGTGGCCGCGACGTGCGTGCCGTGGCCGACGTTGTCCTGGATGCCCTCGCCGGTGAAGTCCCGGGCGGCCACCACGACGTCCTTCAGCTCCGGGTGCTGCTGGTCGTAGCCGGTGTCCAGGACGGCCACGGTCACGCCGCCGCCGTCGAACCCGGCCTGCCACGCGCCCGGCGCGTCCACCATCGGCACGCTCTGGTCGAGCGTGACCCTGGCCTTGCCGTCGAGCCAGAGCTTGTCGGCGGCTTGGACGCCCACCTGGCGGTCCGCCCACCGCCGTGCGGCTTCGGACTTCACGACGGCGGCCGACGCACCCACCTCTTGGGTGAGCAGCGGGATGTGATCGGTTCTCGCGTCGTCGTAGCCGAAGTCGAGCAGTGCCGTGACGTCGAAGAACCGCTTGTCGACCCGGTCGTGCGCCAGGTCGTCGAGCGCGTCCTCCGGCACCACGAACTGGTGGTCGTCCTCGACGTACCGGACGAACCTCGCCCCCGGACGCCCTTCGATGCGGACGAGCGCCCCCTGCTCGTCCACGACCACCTTGTCGCCGGTGATCAACGTGATGGTCCGGGCCGCTACCCCGGCCACCGGCGCCGCCTGTGCCGCGACCGGGCTCACCAGCCCGGCCGCGAGCACGGCGACCACCAACCAGCGTGCGTGACGCACGTGTTGCCTCCCCAGTGATGAACGCGCTTTCCCGGAGGAGACTCACCGGAACGCTCCGAGGTTGCACCGGGTGGAACACGCGTCGTTCACAGTTGCGCGGAGGTCGACGGGTCAGATCGCGGTGCAGTCGGCTTTGTCGGTCCACTCCGTGCCGCACCGGTAGAGCGCGAAAGGCGTGTTGTAGCCGTAGCGGGCACCCAGGGTGTTGTACTCGCCGACGTCGATCCGCTGGGCCACGTAGTGGTCGGTCGCGGTGGCGGTGACCTTGTCGCTGTAAGGCGGACGGGAGGTCGTGCCGGTGGTGGTCGTCGTCGGGGTGACGCCGCCGTCGAGGCCCCAGAAGCGGGCCAGGTGGTAGGCGGTGCAGATGTCGACGTCCAGCATGTACGCGGCGGTGCTGCCGCACTGGGCGGTGCCGGTGCCCGGGTCGACGGGCTGGCCGTGGTTCATGCCGGTGATCGAGTAGTACTCGACCGTGCCGCCGTAGACGCGGTGCGGGTAGCCGGCCACGGTGTCGCTGACGTCCGGTGTCTGGTCGGTGCCGTTGACGTTCGTCCACTGCTCGACCAGTTCGGTGCCGTTGAGCGGCCGCACAGTGGTATCGGCGGTGCCGTGCCAGATGGACACCTTCGGCCGCGGGCCGGAGTGCGCGAACGCCGCGCGGACCTTGTCGCCCCACTGGGCGGGGCTGAGATTCGTGCCGGGGTTCATGCAGCTGAACGCGGCTACCGTCGACGTGGCGCACTGGTAGGGCAGCCCGGCCACGATGCCGCCGCCGGAGAACACGTCCGGGTAGGTGGCGAGCATGACCGCGGTCATCGCCCCACCCGCGGACAGCCCGCTGACGTACGCGGAGGTGGCGCCGTTGTCCTGCTTGGCCTTGTCCACCATCTGCTTGATGGACAGCGCTTCCCCGGAGCCGCGGCGGGTGTCGCCCGGCTCGAACCAGTTGAAGCAGGAGTTGGCGTTGTTCTGGGACTTCTGCTGCGGCACCACGACCGTGAACTTCCACCGGTCGGCCAGTTGCGGCCACCCGGTGGCCGTGCCGTAGCCGGTGGCGTTCTGCGTGCAGCCGTGCAGGGCGACGACGACCGGGCGGCCCGCGGGCAGCCCGGCGGGCACGTAGCGGAACATCTGCAGGTTGCCCGGGTTCGTCCCGAAACCGGTGACCTCCTGCAAGGTCGCGGCGGCGGCGGGTCCTGGCGAGGAGACCAGGTGGACCGCGGTGGCCAGCACCGCGACGAGTGCCGCGGCGAGACCGCGAACGGGCCGGACAGGGCGACGATCCGACATGGGCGCATCCTCCACGTTGAGTGATGGCGGTCACGTGCGATGCGTCCGACGCTAGGAGCCCCCGGTGCCGTCCGTCGCTGGTGACCCACGCCACTCTTCACGCCGCGCCCGTGTGTGGCGCCGCCACACCGGCCCGCCGCATCCCTTCCGCACACGGAACCGATCCAGCCTTGAGTCGCCGGACGTTCCGATACTTTCGGATACCGTCGAAGCTCGCCAACCCGAACCGATCTCCTGCGGTACCAGCATTCTCGCGTCTCTATAGGTGAATCTCAATCCTTGACGCCGCCGATCATCCACCTTAGTTTTCGAAAGCATCAACCGGACACGTCGCAACTTTCGGTCCGTCGTCGGTCCGGCCAGCCCTTGGAGGAAGTGATGTCCAGAACTGCTGTCACCGTCGCCGGCAGGCCGGTGGCGCACGGCGCGCGGCGACGTCTCGCGGCCCTGGCCGGCGC
>NZ_PYAX01000003.1 GCF_003014735.1 Saccharothrix carnea
AGTTGTCCAGTAACAATCTCAAAGGAAACCTCTTGACGAGGTTCATAAATTTACTGGCTATTCGGCACGCTGTTGAGTTCTCAAAGAACACGCGCTCACCGTCACTCGTCACCGGGAGGTGATTCGATCTGGGGCTTGATGTCCGCCGCGCTCCGTTCCGGTCTCTCTCCGGCCCGTTCCGCGCTGGCAGAGAGAAAGTTACACCCCGCCCAACGCGGAGACAAATCGGGGGTCCGGAGGCACGTCTTCGCAGGTAGTACCCCCTGAGGCGACCCTCAAACCGGATCATGTGTGATCGGGACCACTCAGACGAGTTTTCCGTGCGGCGTGGACGGCAGGTGGACGGCCACCGAGAGCCCTCCGCCGGGCACCGCCGTGGCGTGCACCTGACCCTCGTGAGCTGCGACGGCAGCCCGCACGATGGACAGTCCGAGCCCCGTGCCGGTGCGCGCGGTCCGGTCGCTGCCACCTCGCCGGAAGGGCTCGAACAGCTCCTCGACCCGGTCCGGCGCGACGACCTGCCCGGACGACGACACCCGCAGCAACGTCCACTCCGGGCCGCCCTCGGTGCGCACCTCGATCCACCCACCGGGCACGTTGTGCCGCACGGCGTTCTCCAGCAGGTTCCCCGCGATGCGCTCCAACAGGGCGGGGTCGCCCACGGCGGGCGCCGGGGCGGTCAGGAAGGACACCCGCAGCTGGCGTTCCTCGGCCTCGTGCCGCGCGGCCCGCCACGCGGACTCGACCACGGCGTTCAGGTCCACCGGCTCGCGCACCGCCAACCCGAATCCATCGGTGCGGGCGAGCAGCAACAAAGCGCTGACCAGCTGCTCGGCCCGTTCCGTCGCGGCACGCACCACCCCCGCCATGCGGCGCAGCTCGGCCTCGTCGGCGTCCGGGTCGGAGAGGGTCACGTCCAGTTCCGTACGGATGACGGCGAGGGGCGTGCGCAGTTCGTGGGAGGCGTTGGCGACGAACCGCCGTTGCGACTCGAACGCCGCCTGCAACCGGTCGAGCATCTCGTCGAACGTGTCGGCCAGCTCGGCGACCTCGTCCCGCGGCCCGTCCAGGCGCAGCCGCTCACCGAGGGACTCGGCGGACAGGCGGCGGGCCGCGTCGGTCACGTCGTGCACGGGCTGCAGGACGCGGCCGGTGATGGTCCACGCGAGCAGGGCGGCCGCGGCCACCACGCAGAGGAACGCGATCGACCCGGACCGCAGCACGTCGTCCCGCGCTTGTTCGCCGAGCAGGTCCACCAGCGCACCCGCGTCGACCTCGCGGCCGTCCACGATGACCGTGCTGCCTTCGGCGAAGCGGGGCGAGGAGGCGATGACCCGGCCGACGAGCAGCCAGCCGAGCAGGAGCAGCAGGCCGCTGACGAACGCGACCAGACCGGTCGCGAGGAGGGTGAGCCGCGTCCTCAGCCCGGGTCCGCGCCTGCGGGCCAGCTCAGAGTTCAGCGTGGGCCTTCTTCGGGGAAACCCGCCGTGGGCACGCGGTAGCCGGAGCCGACCACCGTGTCGATGATGCCGGGTTCGCCGAGCTTCTTGCGCAGCGTCATGACGGTGACGCGGACGGTGGTAGTGAACGGGTCGGCGTTCTCGTCCCACACGCGTTCCAGCAGCTCCTCGCTGGAGACCACCGAGCCCTTGGCCGCGAGCAGCACCTCCAGGACCCCGAACTCCTTGCGGGTCAGCTCCACGGGCTGGCCGGCGCGGCGCACGGTGCGGCGGGCGGGGTCGAGTTCGACGTCACGGGCGGTGAGCAGCGGCGGCGTGGCCGGGGTGGCGCGACGGGCGAGGGCGCGGACGCGGGCGACCAGCTCGGGGAACGCGAACGGCTTGGCCAGGTAGTCGTCGGCGCCGAGGGAGAGCCCGGCGACGCGGTCGTCCACGCCGGCGCTCGCGGTGAGCATCATGACCCTGGTCAGGGCGCCGGAGCTGAGGATCTCCTTGCACAGCTCGTCGCCGGACATGCCGGGCAGGTCGCGGTCGAGCACGACCACGTCGTACCGGGTCACGGTCGACTTCTCGTGGCCGGTCTCGCCGTCGTAGGCGACGTCCACCGCCATGCCTTCGCGCCGCAGGCCACGCGCGATCGCGTCGGCCAGTGGCACCTCGTCCTCGACTACCAGGATCCGCACCCCACAAAGGTGCCACACATCCCTGAGAAGGTGCTTAGCGTGAAGCTGTCGGTGGGCTGTCGACGCCGGCTCGGCGGGACGACACGAAGCCCTCCCCTTGCGAGGAGGGCTTCGTGTCCCGCCGGCGGGCGGGTTACTTCTGGACGGCGGCGTCCTCTTGGGCCGGCTCGGACGCGACGACCCATTCGGTGATGCGGCGCGAGACGTCCTGGGCGGTCAGCCCGATGTCGGTGAGGACTTCGGCGCGTTCGCCGTGGTCTTGGAACTTCTGGGGGATGGCCAGGTCGCGCAGCGGGGTGTCCACCGAGGCGTCGCGCAGGGCGGCGGCCAGTGCCCAGCCGAAGCCGCCGTGCCTGCCGTTGTCCTCGACGGTGACGACGAGGCGGTGGTCGGCGGCCAGGGCGACCAGGTCGTTCGAGACGGGGAAGACCCAGCGGGGGTCGACGACGGTGACGCCGATGCCCTGGTCGGCGAGGCGTTGGGCGGCGGCGAGGCCGAGTTCGCCGAACGCGCCCACGGTGACGAGGAGGACGTCGGAGCCGGAGCGGTGGAGGACGTCGACCGCGCCGATTCGTTCGAGGGCGGGTAGGTCCGGGCCCACGGAGGCCTTCGGGTAGCGCAGGACGGTGGGCGCGTCGGAGACGCGGACGGCTTCGCGGAGTTCTTCGCGCAGCGAGCCGGCGTCGCGGGGGGCGGCCACGCGGATGCCCGGGATGAGGCCGCAGATGGACAGGTCCCACATGCCGTGGTGGGAGGCGCCGTCCGGGCCGGTGATGCCGGCGCGGTCGAGGACGACGGTGACGCCCTGCTTGTGCATGGCGACGTCCATCAGGAGCTGGTCGAACGCCCTGTTGAGGAAGGTGGCGTAGATGGCGACCACCGGGTGCATGCCGCCCATGGCGAGGCCGGCGGCGGAGGTCATGGCGTGCTGTTCGGCGATGCCGACGTCGAAGCAGCGGTCCGGGTAGAGGCCCGCGAACTTGTCCAGGCCTGTCGGGCCGCGCATGGCGGCGGTGATGGCGACGAGGTCGGGGCGTTCGCCGCCGAGGGCCGCCAGTTCGTCGGCGAAGACGTGGGTCCAGGTGCGCTTGGACGGGCCGATGTTCTCGCCGGTGATGGGGTCGATGACGCCGGTGGCGTGCATCTGGTCGGCCTCGTGGTTCTCGGCGGGTGCGAAGCCGTTGCCCTTGCGGGTGACGGTGTGCACGATGACGGGTCCGCCGAAGGACTTGGCGCGGCGCAGGGCCGACTCGAGGGCGGTCGTGTCGTGGCCGTCGACGGGGCCGATGTACTTGAGGCCGAGGTCTTCGAACATGGCCTGCGGGCTGAGCGCGTCCTTGATGCCGCGCTTGGCGGCGTGCAGGGCCGCGTAGACGGGCTTGCCGACGATCGGGGTGCCCTGGAGGGCGTTCTTGCCGCGTTCCAGGGCGCGCTCGTAGCCGGGCTGCAGGCGCAGTGACGACAGGTGGTCGGCCAGGCCGCCGATGGTGGGCGAGTAGGAGCGGCCG
This sequence comes from Saccharothrix carnea, assembly GCF_003014735.1. GTDB lineage: Bacteria > Actinomycetota > Actinomycetes > Mycobacteriales > Pseudonocardiaceae > Actinosynnema > Actinosynnema carneum. The sequence goes on from NZ_PYAX01000003.1 coordinate 3,652, forward strand.
TTGTCGTTGACCACGATGACCACGGGGCGGTCGGTGCCGGAGGCGATGTTGTTGAGCGCCTCCCAGCACATGCCGCCGGTCAGGGCGCCGTCGCCGACGACCGCGACGACGTGCCTGCGCTGGCCGGTGAGCTGGTAGGCCTTGGCCAGGCCGTCCGCGTAGGAGAGGGCGGTCGAGGCGTGGCTGTTCTCCTCGACGTCGTGCTCGCTCTCGGCGCGGGAGGGGTAGCCGGAGAGGCCGCCCTTCTGGCGGAGGGTGTCGAAGCCCTCGCGGCGGCCGGTGAGGATCTTGTGCACGTAGCTCTGGTGACCGGTGTCGAACACGACCGAGTCGTGCGGCGAGTCGAACACCCGGTGCACGGCCATGGTCAACTCGACCACACCGAGGTTGGGCCCGAGGTGCCCGCCGGTCCGGGAGACCTTGTCGACCAGAAAACGCCGGATCTCTTCGGCGAGCACGACCAGCTCGTCCGGCCCCAACCGTTTCAGATCCGCCGGTCCGTGCACGGATTCCAGCAGCGTCACTCGCTCCACCTCGCCCTGTGGTTCGGGTCCCCGATTCGTCCGGTCAGTCTACGGACCACGGACTGAGACGGCTTTCAGCGAGCGGGCTCCAGGAGGGCGATGCACTCGACGTGGTGCGTCATCGGGAACGCGTCGAACGCCCTGAGCTGGGCCAACTCGTACCCGTGCTGGGCGAACGAGGCGATGTCGCGGGCAAGAGCGGCGGGATCGCACGCGACGTAAACCACACGAGCGGGTCGGCTGCGGGCGATCGCGGTCACGACGACCTTGCCCGCGCCCTTGCGCGGCGGGTCGAGGACGACGACGTCGGGTGGCAGGTCGGTGAAGTCGGGTGAGCCGAGCACGTCCTCGGTGCGGCCCGCGTGCCAGCTGATGTTGGGGTGGTCGGAGAGGTTGAGCTTGCCGTCTGCGACGGCGCCGTGCGACGACTCGACCACGGCGACCGAGCCGTTGGGCCCCACCTGGTCGGCGAGCACGGAGGCGAACAGGCCGACGCCGCCGTAGAGGTCCCAGGCGCGGTCGCCGGGGCGGCAGTCGGCCCAGTCGCCGACGACCTTGGCGAAGGTGTCCGCGGCGGCCGGGTGGACCTGCCAGAAGCCTTCGGAGCGCAGGTTCCAGGTGCGGCCGGCGGCCAGTTCGGTGGCCGTGCCGCTGCCCTGGCGCAGGCGGGACGGTCCGGGCACGGGACGGCCGCGACGGAGGACCGGTGGGCCGATCTCGGTCAGGTGCGTCCGGCCGCCCGCGTCACGGGTGACGACCAGCTCGGACTTGGCCGGCCAGGTGCGGTCGACCACGGTGTCCAGGGCGTTCGGGACGGCGATCACGCAGTCGTCCACCGGGATGACCTGGTGGCTGCGGTGGGCGCGGAAGCCGGGGCGCCCGTCCGGGCCGACGGCCAGGCGCATCCGGGTGCGCCAGTCCTCGGGGCCGCCGGGCAGGTCCTCGACGATGACCTCCCAGTCGAGCTTGGCCAGCCGGTGCAGCTGTTCGCTGACCACGGCGGCCTTGAGCTCGCGCTGGGCCTGCCAGGAGGCGTGCTGCCAGTCGCAGCCGCCGCAGAGGCCGGGTCCGGCGAACCGGCACGGCGCCTGCACGCGGTCCGGTGACGCGTCCAGGATCTCGACGGCGTCTCCCCGGCAGAAGGAGCCGCCGGTGTCCTCGGTGATCCGCACGACCACCCGTTCGCCGGGCAGCGCGTGCCGGACGAAGACGACGCGGCCCTCGTGCCGGGCCACGCAGTGCCCGCCGTGGGCGACCGCGCCGACCTCGACCTCGATGAGCCGCTGCTTCCAGGTCGCCGTCACTTGCCGTCCTTCTCCTGGCCGCGGTTGTCCAGGCCGCGGCGGATCGCGCCGGGCGCGATCACGTCGTCCTTGTCGGTCACCTTCGAGGATGAGGCCAGCTGCCACGGCACGCTCGTCACCATCACGCCCGGCTGGAACAGCAGCCTGCCCTTGAGCCGCAGCGCGCTCTGGTTGTGCAGGAACTGCTCCCACCAGTGGCCGACCACGTACTCGGGGATGAACACCGTCACCACGTCGCGCGGGTTGTCCGTGCGTACCCGCCTGACGTAGTCCAGGACCGGTTTGGTGATCTCCCGGTAGGGCGACTCGATCACCTTCAGCGGCACCTTGAAGTTCTCCTTCTCCCACTCCCGCACCAGGCGACGGGTGTCGCCGTCGTCCACGTTCACGGTGACGGCCTCCAGGATGTCCGGCCGGGTCGCCTTGGCGTACGCCAGGGCCCGCAGGGTCGGCATGTGCAGCTTGGAGACGAGCACCATGGCGTGGTTGCGGGCGGGCAGCAGCTTCTGCCGCTCCTGCTGGCGCAGTTCCTCGGCGACCCGGTCGTAGTGCCGGCGGATCGCCGTCATCAGGGCGTAGAGGGCGGCCATCGCGGCGATCGCGATCCACGCGCCCTTGGTGAACTTCGTGATCAGCACGATCACCAGCACGGAGGCCGTCATCGCCAGGCCGAAGGTGTTGATGGACTGCGACCGGCGCATCCGGCGGCGCGCGGTCGGGTCGGTCTCGGTGGCGAGCAGCCGGTTCCAGTGCCGGATCATGCCGGTCTGGCTCATCGTGAACGACACGAACACGCCCACGATGTAGAGCTGGATGAGCTTGGTGACTTCCGCGTCGAACGCGATGACCAGCACGATCGCCGCCCCGGCGAGGAACACGATGCCGTTGCTGAACGCCAGCCGGTCGCCGCGGGTGTGCAGCTGGCGGGGCAGGTAGCGGTCCTGGGCGAGGATCGAGCCGAGCACCGGGAAGCCGTTGAACGCGGTGTTCGCGGCCAGCACGAGGATCAGCGCGGTGACGGTGGTGATGAAGAAGAACCCGACCGGGAAACCCTCGAACACCGCTCCCGCGATCTGGGCGATCATCGTCTTCTGCTCGTAGCCCTCGGGCGCGTTGACCAGCTGGTGCGCCGGATCCTCGGCCATCTTCACGCCGGTGAGCTGGGCCAGCACGATCAGGCCCATCAGCATCGTGACCGCGATCAGGCCCATCATGAGCAGCGTGGTCGCCGCGTTGCGCGACTTCGGCTTGCGGAACGCCGGCACGCCGTTGCTGATCGCCTCGACGCCGGTGAGCGCCGCGCTGCCCGACGAGAACGCGCGCAGCACGAGGAACACGAACGCCAGGCCCATCAGGTGGTCGTCCTCGGCCCGCAGCTCCAGCCCGGCGCTCTCGGCGCGCATCTCGTCGCCCATGAGGAAGCCGCGGACCAGGCCGTAGCCGATCATGCCGAGGACGCCGACCATGAACGCGTAGGTCGGGATGGCGAACGCGCTGCCGGACTCGCGGATGCCGCGCAGGTTGATGGCGGTGAGGAGGACGATCGCGGTCACCGCGAACTCCGCCTTGTGGGTGGCGACGAACGGGATGGCCGAACCGATGTTCGCCGCCGCCGCCGAGATCGAGACGGCGACCGTGAGGATGTAGTCCACGAGCAGGGCGCTCGCCACCGTGAGACCCGCTCGGCGGCCCAGGTTGACCGTGGCGACCTCGTAGTCGCCGCCACCCGAGGGGTAGGCGTGCACGTTCTGCCGGTAGCTCGCCACGACCGTGAGCATCACGACGACCACGGCCACGCCCACCCACGGCGCGAGCGCGTAGGCCGACAGACCCGCCACCGACAGCACGAGGAAGATCTCCTCGGGGGCGTAGGCCACGCTCGACATCGCGTCCGAGGCGAACACCGGCAGTGCTATGCGTTTGGGCAGGAGGGTGTGGGCTAGGCGATCGCTGCGGAAGGGCCTGCCGACGAGGAGGCGCTTGGCCGCGGTTGCGAGCTTGGACACGGGTCGACAGCGTAAGGGGTCAGGTCCCCTGGTCGGAGTAATCGTGGGTAGGTTCTCCGTAGGCGTCGTTCAGGAGGCTTTCGTGCACGTGGTGATCATGGGCTGCGGCCGGGTGGGCTCGTCCCTGGCCAAGGCACTCGAACGCCTGGACCACCAGGTCGCGGTGATCGACAAGGACGCGCAGGCGTTCCGCAGGCTCGGCCACGACTTCCACGGCCAGCAGGTCGTGGGCAACGGTTTCGACCAGAAGGTGCTGATCGAGGCCGGGATCGAGCGGGCGGGCGCGTTCGCGGCCGTGTCCAGCGGCGACAACTCCAACATCATCTCGGCGCGGGTGGCGCGGGAGACGTTCGGGGTGGAGGCGGTGGTCGCCCGGATCTACGACGAGAAGCGCGCCGCGGTGTACGAGCGGCTCGGCATCCCGACCGTGGCGACCGTGCCGTGGTCCACCGACCGGTTCCTGCGGATGCTGCTGCCGGAGGGCACGGCGACGGCGTGGCGCGACCCGTCCGGCACGGTCGCGGTGCTGCCGCTGGAGCTGCACGAGGACTGGGTCGGGCGCACGGTGCGCGACCTGCAGGAGGCCACCGGGTGCCGGGTCGCGTTCGTGATGCGGTTCGGCACCGGGGTGCTGCCCGACTCGAAGACCGTCCTGCAGGCCGACGACCAGGTGTACGTGGCCGCCCTGTCCGGCACCGTGACCGACGTGGCCGCCGCTGCGGCCCACGCGCCCGAGGAGAGCTAGTGCGTATCGCCATTGCTGGGGCCGGCGCGGTGGGTCGTTCCATCGCGGCCGAGTTGGTGTCCGACGGGCACCAGGTGATGCTGATCGAACGCGACCGGACCCACTTCGAGCCGCACACCGTGGAGCAGGCGGAGTGGGTGCAGGCCGACGCGTGCGAGCTGTCGTCGTTGGAAGACGCCGGGATGCAGCTGTGCGACGTGGTGATCGCCGCGACCGGTGACGACAAGGTCAACCTGGTGGTGTCGCTGCTGGCGAAGACCGAGTTCGCGGTGAGGCGCGTCGTGGCCCGGGTGAACGACCCGGCGAACGAGTGGCTGTTCACCGAGTCGTGGGGCGTGGACGTGGCCGTGTCGACGCCGCGCATCCTGTCCGCGCTGGTCGAGGAGGCGGTCACGGTCGGTGACGTGGTGCGGTTGATGACGTTGCGCCAGGGTCAGGCCAACCTCGTGGAGATCACCCTTCCGGGTGACACTCCGCTGGCGGGGTCGCCGGTCAACGGCTTGGCCCTGCCGCGCGACGCCGCGCTGGTGACGATCCTGCGCGGCGGCCGGGTCATCGTGCCCACGCCGGACGACACCCTGGAGGGCGGGGACGAACTGCTCTTCGTGGCAGCGGCGGACGTGGAACGCGAGATCCGTTCGGCCTTGGGGTACTGAGTGCGGTGAAAGCAGGGGTCCCCGGGGGAACCCCTGCGAAGCACCTCGGAGCCGACTGGGTGCCGCTGACCTGGACTACCGGTCCTCGGCCCGAGCAGGCGCGGGGCGGTGGTCGGTGGAGGCGTCGAGCATCTGGTCGTAGATGTTCGGCTCGCCCTCGGCCTCGGCCTGGGCGCGGAGGCGTTCCTCGGCTGCCCGGTTCTCTTCCTCCTCGCGGGCGAGAGCGGCCTTGATGCGCTTGTCCGAACGGCGCACCGCCCACACCGTGGCGACGAGGGCCACGGCCATCAACGGGTAGCCCATGGCCAACCGTGCCGCCGCCAGCCAGCCCACCGACGCCTCGTCGTACAGCCACCGCTGCACGACGAACCGCGAGCAGAACACCAGCGCCCAGACCAGGGTGGCGATGTCGTAGTCGCGGACGTTCGCCTTGTCCTTGCGCCACGCCGTGCCCTGGCCGTTGAGGAACGACCAGATCACGCCCGCCAGAGGCCACCTGACCAGGATCGACGCGATGAACACGCCGCCGTAGACGAGGCTCTGCCAGATGCCGAACAGGAAGAAGCCCTTGGCGTCACCGGTCCGGTAGGCGATGAACGCGGCGATGCCGACGCCGAAGACCGCCGAGACGGCCGGCTGGATCGAGCCCTTGCGCATGGCCAGCACGATGCCGATCACGACCGAGAACCCCAGCGCGCTCCAGATCGCGGGCATGAGCCCGGCGAACGCGTTGACCAGCACGAACACCACGACCGGCAACGAGGAGAACAGCAGGCCGCTCACGCCGCCCATCTGCTCGAGGAGGGTGGGCTGCTTCTCGGACTCGTTCACTGATGTCATGAAGCGTTCTGCAACTCGTAGTAGGGGTTGTAGAGCACCTTGCGACCGTCCCGCACGGCGATCCGGCCCTTGGCCTTGATGGTGCGCCCGGGCTCGATGCCGGCGATCCGGCGACGGCCCAGCCAGACCAGCGTCACGCCCTCGGTACCGTCGTACAACTCCGCCTCCAGCGTGGCCGCGGCGTCACGGGGGCACAGCTCGACGCTGCGCAACCGACCCAGCACCGTGACCTCCTGCCCGGACTTGCAGTCGCACGCGCGGATGGCACCGACGGCCTCGGCTTTTCGGGACAGGTCGTCGGCGTCCAACTCGCTCACGTCGGTGGTCAGCCGACGCACGAGGCGGCGCCAGTAGCCACCCCCAGTACCAGTCATCCCCGACTCCTGGAATGCGCGGGGCCTCGACGACGAAGCCCGTCCAACAGCCAGCGTAACCGGGTACACCCGACCGGGTATCCGACTGGGGGAGGATGTGACGTCATGAAATCGTCACGCGCAGTTCTGCTGCCGGGCACCGCGTCCGACGAGGTGTTCGTCGCCTCGGTGTTCGCGAGCCCCTTGGCCGAGGCGGGGTTCACGCTGGTCGCGCCCGCGTCACGGGGCGTGCGTGAGCACTTCGAGGCGTTGGACGCGGCCTGGGACGGCACTCCGCTGGTCGTGGGAGGCGTGTCGCTGGGCGCCCACGTGGCGGCGGCGTGGGCGGTGCGGCACCCCGAGCGGTGCGCGGGGGTGCTGGTGGCGTTGCCCGCCTGGCACGGTCCCGCGGACGGCGCGCCGGCGGCGTCGGCGGCACTGGCCAGCGCGTCGGTGGTGGAGGCCGAAGGCGTCGAGAGCGCGCTGACCGGCGTCGACGGGTGGCTCGGCGGCGAGCTGCGGCGCGCGTGGCCGCGTTACGGCTCGCGGCTCGCGGACGCGCTGAGGGAGGTGGCCGGGTCGACGGCGCCGACGTTGGCCGAGCTGGGCGGGCTCACCGCGCCGGTGGGGGTCGCGGCCTGCACCGACGACCCCATTCACCCGTTGGACGTCGCCCGGGAGTGGGTTGGCGCACTCCCCCGTGCCGCTCTGCGCACGACGACGCTGGCGGCGCTGGGCGCGGACCGGGAGTCCCTGGGCCGCGCCGCACTCACCGCGTACCTCTCCGCCTCGGCGGAGGCGAGGGTCTAGCCCTGCTGCTGGGCCTGCGCCTGGATGTGCCGGGCGATCGCCTCGGGCAGCTCGATCGGCAACGGCGTGCGCACCGGCATCGGCTGCTCGCCCCGCGCCACGACCGTGTCCCGCAGCAACGCGTAGAGGGCGTCGGTCGCCTTGACCGACTGCTCCTCCGTGGGCGCCGCCGCGATGCCGCGCAGCATCCACCGCGGCCCGTCCACGCCGACCACCCGCAGGTGCACCTCGTTGTTGCGGGCGGTGATCTCCTCGCCCCAGTCGCCGTTCTCCCGCAGGATCCGGAACCCGTCCGACTTGAACTGCGCGATCATCTCGCCGCTGACCTCGGGCCACAGGCGGTCGGACTTCGGCGCGGCGAACGCGCTCACGGTGAGCTGGCCGACCGTCGTCAGCAGGTGCACCGCCCGCACCGCGCCCGCCGGGTCCATCTCGACCTGCAACTGCGCGCCCTCGGGCACGGGCAGCCGGATCGAGCCGAGGTCCAGCCGGTTCAGGCCGTCGTTCGGGGCCTGCGACGAGTCGAACGGCCCGTCCTCGGGCTCCTCGACGCCGTCGAACTCGACCTCGGGTTGCGCCGTCCCCCGGTTCGCGGAGTGCCTACCGCGCTTGCGGCGCCTACCGAACATCGCCTTCACCCCTCCGTCCGGGCGAGCACGTCGTGCCCGCCTGTAGAGCCGTAGCCGCCCGCACCCCGCACGGATTCGGGCAGCTCGTCGACTTCGCGGAACACCGCGTGCTCCACCTTCTGCACCACCAGCTGGGCGATCCGGTCACCGCGCGTCAGCACTACGGGCTCGCGCAGGTCGTGGTTCACCAGGCACACCTTGATCTCGCCCCGGTAGCCCGCGTCGATCGTGCCCGGGGTGTTGACCACGCTCAGCCCGACGCGCGCGGCCAGGCCGGAACGCGGGTGCACGAACCCGGCATACCCCTCCGGCAGCGCGATCGCGATACCAGTACCTACCACCGCGCGCTCCCCCGGTTCGATCACCACGTCGGTGGTGGTCACCAGGTCCGCGCCGGCATCACCCGGTCGGGCGTAGGCCGGGGGCGGCACGGCAGGATCGAGCCGGGACAACAGGACCTCGACGCTGGGCACGGCGCGCGAGACTACCCTGGTGGCGTGAGCGAGACTGCTGTGACCGCCCCGATCGCGTTCCGCGAGCGGTTGTACGTGCCCTGGTGGGGTTGGCCGTTGCCGCTGGCCGCGGCCGTGCTGCTGGCCGCCGAGATCCACATGGGCTTCCCCGGCGTGCGGTCGTGGCTGCCGTACGTGGTCACCGTGCCGCTGGCGGTGCTGCTGATCGTGCGGATGGGGTCGGCGAAGGTCGAGGTGTCCGGCGGCGAGCTGCGGGTCGGCTCGGCGCACGTGCCGCTGGAGCTGCTCGGCGAGGTCGAGGTGTTCGACGCGAAGTCCAAGCGGAAGGCGATGGGGCCGAACCTGGACCCGATGGCGTTCGTGACGCACCGCGGGTGGGTCGGGCCGATGGTGCGGGTCGAGCTGCGGGATCCGGCGGACCCGACGCCGTACTGGCTGTTCAGCGTGCGCTCGGCGGAGAAGTTGGCGGCTGTGCTGCGCGATCGGTGAACTGCCGCCGGTGTGGTGCCAACGGGGACTGGGCGCCACCCCGGCGGTGGGGGTGAGCGCCCAGGTCTGGTCGTAGGTGCTGGTTCGGTCGTGCGGTGGAGCCGGTGGTGCGGTGGAGCGGTCGTTCGGTGGAGCTGTCGTGCGGGTTCGTGCCCGGTGGACGCGCCTCAGGCGCAGTCGCGGCAGATGTACTGGCCGTTGACTTCCTCGGCCAGCCTGCTGCGGTGGTGCACCAGGAAGCACTTCGAGCACGTGAACTCGTCCGCCTGCTTCGGCAGGACCTTGAACGTCAGCTCCTCACCGGACAGGTCGGCGCCCGGCAGCTCGAAGTTCTCGGCGGTCGCGTCCTCGTCGATGTCGACGACCCCGGACTGCGTTTCGTTGCGCCGCGCCTTCAGCTCCTCAAGGGAGTCCTCAGCGAGTTCGTCCGCCTCGCTGCGACGCGGTGCGTCGTAGTCGGTCGCCATACTTCTTTCACCCCTGCGGTCAACGGAGACTGTTCGTGTCGCTGGTTAACGCACCAGCGCCCCTATTTGTGCCCTCCGTCCCCAGTGACGGAGGTCTCGCTCGTGCGGCCGGGCGCCAACCCCCTGTTCGTCGACGCTTTCCGGTGTCCGGCGGTGCGCGGAGCGCCGAGAGGGTAGCTCATTGATCGGGGGGTCGCGCAGCGGGTTCCCCCTAATTGAGCAGACGGGTGACAGGCCCTTCCCACGCTGGCCAGATAGGCTTGGACGCGCATCACCCACCCGGTGCTCCCGTGTTCCGCTGCCCGACGAGGGCGTTGACCGTCCGCGACCGGGTGATTGCGCCGCGCTACACCCACGCCCGAGACGCGGGACCGGGGGGCGCGGCATAGCCTGATCACTGTCAGCACCAGGCCAGGGGAGGTCGACGGACGTGGGACCCGGTACGGGGAGCAGCGGGTCGTCGCGGTACCGGAAGCGGAGGCCGTTGCCGGCGCTCATCCTGTTCCTGGTGCTCGCCGTGACGGCAGTCGTCGTGTGGAACCGCGTGCTGTCCGAGGCGGGTGACGTGGACGCGGCGATCAAGTGCAACCCGCCCGGCGGGATGCCGACATCGGGTGCGGCCGCCGCGCCCGCGGCCGAGCCGGCGCCCGCGTTGGGCACGGTGCTCGGGCACGACGCGCTGGACCGGACCGACCCGGTGCCGGTCGGCCAGGTGCAGTTCCGGGTGTTCAACGCGAGCACGCAGCGCAACCAGGCGCGATTCGTGGCGACGACGTTGGTCGACCTGGGGATGAAGCAGGCGGCCGAGCCGGGCAACGACCCGGTGTACCCGGCGCAGGACATGACGTGCCGCGGCCAGATCCGGTTCGGTGCGCCCGGTGCCGGTGCGGCGCGGACGTTGAGCCTGGTCGAGCCGTGCCTGGAGCTGGTGCGCGACGAGCGGCAGGACGCGACGGTGGACGTGTCCATCGGGCAGAAGTTCAGCGAGGTGAAGCCGAACAGCGACGCCCGCAAGGTGCTCGACCAGCTGACGGAGTGGGCGATGCAGCAGCCGGAGCAGCAGGGCGGCCAGGCCGCCGAGGGCTCCACGCCGCTGTCGCTGAACGCCGACAACCTCAAGGGCGCCCGCGACATCCAGTGCTGACCGGCGCCTCGCGAGCCGGTTGTCCATCAGCCGCGAAGTTGTCCACAGCCCCACCCGCGGCGGGGGCCGGCTGTCGGTCCTCCGTGGTTGGATCGAATCCAGGGGTCCCCCTGCGCGGGGGACCCCGGCGACGGCTCTGGACGAGCGGTGAGCGCCGTTCGGACGCGGCGAGCCCAGGTCAGGTGAGCCCAGGTCAGACTTTGCCGAAGCCGCACTCCACCAGGGCGGTGAACAGGGCGTCGGCGATGCCCGGTGCGGCGGCGAAGGTGGCGTCCGCGCCCAGTTCCGGAGCTTCACCCGGCAGGTGGACCACGGCGCCCGCCTCCGACGCCAGCAGCGCACCCGCCGCCCAGTCCCACCGACCCAGGGTGTGCTCGGCGTAGGCGTCCAGCCTGCCCGCCGCCACGGCGCACAGGTCCAGCGACGCCGCACCGGCCCGCCGCATGTCCCGCACCCTGGTCGCCAGGCCCGCCCACGCGTCCGCCTGCCGCTGCCGCCGCTCCGCCCGGTAGGCGAAGCCGTAACCCAGAAGGGACAGATCCAATCGGGTGGCGTCGGACACCTGGAGCCGCCGGCCGTCCAGCCACGCCCCACCGCCCCGCGACGCCGTCCACACCCGGCCGCTGACGGGTTCCACCACGGCACCCGCAACGGACGCCCCGTCCACCTGGGCGGCCACCGAGACGGCGTAGTGCGGGATGCCGTAGAGGTAGTTCACCGTGCCGTCGATCGGGTCGACGACCCAGGTCAGGCCCTCGACGGCGGCACTGCCGCCCTCCTCCTCCCCGATCACCGGCTCACCGGGCCGCAGCTCGGCCAGCCGGGCTCGGACGAGCTGCTCGGACGCGCGGTCGGCGGCGGTCACCACGTCGGTGGCGCTGCTCTTGGTGTCGACATCGGTCACGGCGGCTTCGCGCATGGTCACGGCCAGCTCACCGGCCTCGCGGGCCACGAGCACGGCGACGTCGACCAATGAGCGCGGATCGAAACGCAACTGTTCCTCCTGCGTCACTCTCACGGGACTATCGGAGAACTGCAGGCTAATGTCTGCGGCCACGGTTACTGAATCGAGTAGGAAGGGCCACGGGGATGGGCATGACCCGCGGGTTCGGCGTGGACATCGGCGGTTCCGGCATCAAGGGCGGGCTCGTGGACCTCGAAGCGGGGGCACTGGACGGTGAGCGCCTGCGCATCACCACGCCCCAGCCGTCGACCCCGGACGCGGTCGCCGACGTGGTCGCCGAGATCGTCGAGAAGTTCAACTGGGACGGTCCCGTGGGCGTCACCCTGCCGTGCGTGGTCAAGCACGGTGTCGCGCACTCCGCGGCCAACGTGGACAAGGCGTGGATCGGCACGGACGCCGCCGCCCTGTTCGCCGCCCGGCTCGGCAGGCCGACCGACCAGGTCGTGGTGCTCAACGACGCCGACGCCGCCGGTATCGCCGAGATGCGGTTCGGTTCCGGTGTCGACCGGGACGGCCTGGTGGTGCTGCTGACGTTCGGCACGGGCATCGGCAGCGCCCTGTTCCTGGACGGCAAGCTCGTCCCCAACACCGAGTTCGGCCACCTCGAGGTGGACGGCCACGACGCGGAGAAGCGCGCGGCGGCCTCGGTGAAGGAGGACAAGGGCCTGACCTGGGCCGAGTGGACGCCCCGCGTGTCCAGGTACATCAACGTGCTCGAGGACCTCATCTGGCCGGACCTGGTGATCGCGGGCGGCGGGGTCAGCAAGAAGGCGGAGAAGTGGCTGCCGCTGCTGGAGGTGCGCACCGAGGTGGTGGCCGCCGCGCTGAAGAACGACGCGGGCATCGTGGGCGCCGCCGTGGCCGCCGCGCAAGGCCTCCGGCACTGATTTACGCAGCGTTCCACCTGCGAGAACGCGTGCCGGACCGGCTCGGAACACGCCGGGGCGCAACGGCACGCGATTCTCGTCGTTACAATGGAACGGTGCCCCGCTGACGAACGATCCGGCGGGGGATCCCCCGTACTCAGGCGACCGAGGTTCGCGCCCTTCGGTCGGCCTTGATCGACAGTCGCGAAAGGGCGTACGTGGCAGCCGCGAAGACGACTCAGGCAGCTAAGGCTGACGCCGAGGAGACGCCCAAGGCCACCTCGGCGAGGAAGGCCCCGGCGAAGAAGCCGGCGGCGAAGACCGCCGCGGCGGGGAAGACGGCCACGCGGGCGCCGCGCAAGACGGCCGCCAAGGCCGCCGCTGCCGCGCCTGGCAAGGTGAAGAAGGACGGCGAGGAGCCGGAAGACCTCGAAGGCGCTCCAGACGCCGAAGACCTGGTCGACGACGTCGAACTGATCGACGAGCCGGTCGAGGAGGAGCCCGCCGAGGAAGAGGCCAAGCCCGGCGAGGGCGACTTCGTCTGGGACGAGGAGGAGTCGGAGGCCCTGCGGCAGGCCCGCAAGGACGCCGAGCTCACCGCCTCGGCCGACTCGGTCCGCGCCTACCTCAAGCAGATCGGCAAGGTCGCCCTGCTCAACGCGGAGGAGGAGGTCGAACTCGCCAAGCGCATCGAGGCCGGCCTCTACGCCGCCGAGCGGGTGCGCCGCGCCGAGGACGAGCAGGAGAAGCTGACCCCGCAGATGCGCCGTGACCTGCGGTGGATCGTGCGGGACGGTGAGCGGGCCAAGAACCACCTGTTGGAGGCCAACCTCCGCCTGGTGGTGTCGCTGGCCAAGCGCTACACCGGTCGTGGCATGGCGTTCCTGGACCTGATCCAGGAGGGCAACCTCGGCCTGATCCGCGCGGTGGAGAAGTTCGACTACACCAAGGGCTACAAGTTCTCCACGTACGCGACGTGGTGGATCCGCCAGGCGATCACCCGCGCGATGGCCGACCAGGCCCGCACCATCCGCATCCCGGTGCACATGGTCGAGGTCATCAACAAGCTGGGTCGCATCCAGCGCGAACTGCTCCAGGACCTGGGCCGCGAGCCCACCCCGGAGGAGCTCGCCAAGGAAATGGACATCACCCCGGAGAAGGTGCTGGAGATCCAGCAGTACGCCCGGGAGCCCATTTCGCTGGACCAGACGATCGGTGACGAGGGCGACAGCCAGCTCGGTGACTTCATCGAGGACTCCGAGGCCGTGGTCGCGGTGGACGCGGTGTCGTTCACGCTGCTGCAGGACCAGCTGCAGTCGGTGCTGGCGACGTTGTCCGAGCGCGAGGCGGGTGTGGTGCGGCTGCGGTTCGGCCTCACCGACGGCCAGCCGCGCACGCTGGACGAGATCGGCCAGGTCTACGGGGTGACCCGGGAGCGGATCCGGCAGATCGAGTCGAAGACGATGTCGAAGCTCCGGCACCCGTCGCGGTCGCAGGTGCTGCGCGACTACCTGGACTGACAGCCAGACTTGAGATCACTCTCCGCCAGGACCCCCTCGACCGTTCGGTCGAGGGGGTCTTGGCCTTCTTGACCGTTCTTCACCCGATCGGATGATGCTGGCGATCACTCTCGGTGGTGTCCTGGTAGTGGCGCAGCCGCCGGGGGGCGGCATGGGGACGCGCCGACACAGGGGGAAGTCCATGAGTGAACGTCGCACTGAAGCACGCCTGTCGCGCCTGGCCTCGGCCGACGCGCTGGACCGGCTGCCGTGGCCGGAGCACGTCAACAACGGCGAAGAGGGCGACTACCCGTACGTCGCCAACTACAGCAAGGGCCTGCCGCACGACGAGGTGGGCGAAGTGCGCCCCGAGGCCTACAACACGCTGCTGAGGGCCCTGGCCACCGGCCGGGCCGAGGACTTCGAGCGCATCCCGCTCGGCCGCGGCGTGAAGCTCACCAACCCGCAGTCCGGCCTGGCGTTCGACCTGGAGGGCCCGGACCCGCAGTCGCTCGCCATGCCGCCCGTGCCGCGCATCGACAGCGCGCGGCACTCCGCCGAGGCGGTCGAGCTGTACTGGATGGCCCTGACCCGGGACATCCCGTTCACCGCCTACGACGAGCACCCGTTGATCGCGCAGGCGGCGGACGAGCTGTCCCGGTTGAGCGACTACCGGGCGCCGAAGGTCGACGGCCGCGTCACGCCCGCCACGATCTTCCGCGGCTCCACGCGCGGCGACCTGCGTGGGCCGTTCCTGTCGCAGTTCCTGCTGCGTGACATCCAGTACGGCACGCTGCGCATCCCGCAGCTGCACGACACCGTGCGGCCGGAACGCGACTTCCTCACCGACTTCGAGGCGTGGCGCGCGGTGCAGGAGGGTGCGAGCACCCGGCCGATCAAGCGGGACCAGGTGAACCGCCGATACCTGCGCAACGGCCGTGACGTGGCCAACTACGTGCACTTCGACGCGTTGTACGAGGCCTACCTCAACGCGGCGCTGATCCTGCTCGACCTGGGCGCGCCGGTGGACGCGGGCAACCCGTACCACTACTCGGCCAACCAGATCGGGTTCGGCACCTACGGCGCGCCGCACCTGCTGTCGCTGGTGACCGAGGTGGCGACGCGGGCGTTGAAGGCGGTGTGGTTCCAGAAGTGGTTCGTGCACCGCAGGCTGCGGCCGGAGGCGTTCGGCGGCCGGGTCCACGCGCACCTGGCCGGGCTGCGCGAGTACGACATGATCGACCGCGAGGTGCTGGACTCCGAGGCGGTCAAGCTCAGCTACGAGAAGCACAACTCGTACCTGCTGCCGCAGGCGTTCCCGGAGGGCTCGCCGACGCACCCGTCGTACGGGTCGGGTCACGCGACCGTCGCCGGGGCCTGCGTCACGGTGCTGAAGGCGTGGTTCGACGAGTCGTGGGCGCTGCCGGACCCGGTCGTGCCCAACGCGGACGGCACGGCCCTGGTGCCCTACACCGGCGGCGCCACGCTCACCGTGGGCGGCGAGCTGGACAAGGTGGCGGCGAACGTCGCGACCGCCCGGAACATGGCGGGCGTGCACTGGCGGTCGGACTTCACCGAGTCGGTGCTCCTGGGCGAGGCGGTCGGCATCGGGGTGCTGCGCGACCACGTCCGGGTCAACCACGAGGACGCGTCGTTCGGCTTGACGCGGTTCGACGGGCGGCGCGTGACCATCTGAACGGGCGGTCGAACGGCCCGTGAACCGGACGGATCATGTCCGGATCGTGGAACTCGGTGCCGTGTTCGCTCTGGGCTGACCAAAGTGTTACCCGTCACACCGACCGGTTCCGTGAACCCACCTTCTGGAGCATCGGGGGTGCGTCGAACGCCGTATTCGCAGGTCGGAAATCCGTTGCCACGACAGCGGAACGTGAGCACGGGCGGATCGAACCGGTGGAACCGGCAGGTTCCGAGGACCCGGGCGCCGGGTAAATGACGAGTGACGCGGGTCGCCACGACTCAGGGAACACTGACTTACGCCCGCGCGTCTGCAAGAGTGGAAGCAGCGAACACGGCGCACCCGCCAGATGCGAAGTGGTCGCAGCTAGGTGTGAGGGCACCGATCCCCGGTGCCGGGACGGAGGGAGATTTCCATGACTACGACGCTCACCCGCCCCGCGTTGACCGCTGCCGACCGCTGCGACCGCTGCGGGGCTGCTGCCCAGGTTCGCGCCGTGCTCCCCTCCGGGGGCGAGTTGCTGTTCTGCGGGCACCACGCCCGTGAGCACAGCACCAAGCTGCGCGAACTCGCTGCCGAGCTGCAGCAGGGCTGAACACCACGAGTCCCGGCGGGGACTCGTAGCACCCTAGCCGTCCGGGGCGGGGATCCGACGAGGATCCCCGCCCCCCTCATTTTTCCGCGACACACCTGCCGTGCCGGCGGCGATACTCCGTGTGACGGAGGGAGTGCCGGTGGATCCCGAACGGCCGCGGGCGGCTTCGGCCGCGTTCGACGTGCACGACAACCAAGGCGTGCAGATCGGCGACGGCAACACCCAGCACCTCCACCTGCCGCCGCCGGCACCGGTGCGGTGGCCCGTGCGGGTCGGTGTCCTGCCGCCGGTCGCGGACCGGTACCAGCACCGGGAAGCCGAGGCTCAGCTCGCCGAGACGTCCGTCGTTCTGTCCGGTTTGGGCGGTGTGGGCAAGTCCCAGCTGGCGGCACGGCACGCGCACACCGCGTGGCGGGACGAGTCGGTCGACCTGGCGGTGTGGCTCAACGCCGTGACGCGGGCCGCCGTGATCAGCGGCTACGCCGACGCGGCCGAACGGGTGCTGCGCGATCCCAAGACCACCGCGGAGAAAGCGGCTGCGGCGTTCCAAACGTGGCTCAGCTCGACCGATCGCCGGTGGCTGATCGTCCTGGACGACGTGCAGGACCCGGCCGATCTCAAGGGTTTGTGGCCGCCGGACACGCCGACCGGCCGAGTGGTGGTGACCACCCGCCGCCGTGACGCCGCGCTGTCCCGCGAGGATCGCCGGTTGATCGAGGTCGGCGTGTTCACCGAGGCCGAGTCACTGGCCTACCTGACCGCGAAGCTGCCGGGTCACGGACAACTCCGCGACCTGGCGGACGACCTGGGCCACCTGCCGCTGGCGTTGGCGCAGGCCGCCGCCTTCATCGCGGACAAGCCACTGCTCACCGTCGCCGACTACCGAAACCGCTTGGCGGACCGCCGCCGCACGCTGGCCCAGGTGATGCCGACTGCCGACGAGTTGCCCGACGAGCACCGGGACACCATCGCCGCGACCTGGTCGTTGTCGATCGAACGCGCCGACAGCCTTCGCCCCGAAGGCCTCTCCCGGCCGTTGCTGGAGATCATCAGCTTGCTCGACCCGGCGAGCACCCCCGTCGCGGTGCTCACGCGGGACAACGTCCTGGCGCACCTGGAGGTGGACGCGGACGAGGTCGGCGACGCACTGGCCTGCCTGCACCGCCTCAGCCTCATCACCCTCGACGCGAAGACCGTCCGGGCGCACGCGCTCCTGCAACGCGCCGTCCGAGACACCATCGAGCCCGAGCGGCTCACTCCCCTGGCCCACCTCGCAGCGGACGCGCTCCTGCTCACCTGGCCGGCGTTCGCGACCGACAGCGCACTCGCCGCGGCACTCCGCTCCGGTGCGATCGCGCTGCACGTCCACACGACACCAGCGCTCTGGGGCACCGAGGGACACGCGGTCCTGTTCAAGACAGGTAACTCCATGGGAGAGGCGGGACTCCTGGCCGACGCCATCGCCTACTTCCAAGACCTGCGGCGACACGCGGAACACCATCTCGGGCCTGATCACCGCGACAGCCTTCATGCCCGCCACGAAGTCGCACACTGGAACGGACAGGCGGGTAGCTACGCCGAAGCCGTCCCGGAATACGAGCAGCTGGTCACGGCGTCCACCCGGATCCTGGGGCCCGACCACCGGAACACGCTGATCGTCCGGGAGAACCTCGCCTCCTACCGGGCCAAGGCCGGTGACATCACGGGCGCGATCACGGACTTCGAACGACTGCTCGCCGACCGACTCCGAGTCTTGGGCCCTGACGACCCCGACACCCTCGCGGCCAGGCACAACCTGGCCGGATGGCGCGCCGAGGCGGGTGACCGCGCGGAGGCGGTCGCGGAGTTCGAACGGGCGGTGGCCGACCACCTCACGTTCGTCGGACCCGACCACCCGCGGACCCTCCTCGCCCGCAACAACCTCGCCGCTTGGCGAGCAGCGGCAGGCGACCACGCCCGTGCCATCACCGATCTCGAACAACTGGCGGACGACCAGCGTCGGGTCCTGGGGCCCGATCACCGCGAGACCCTGTCCACCCGCCACCTCCTGGCCGATTGCCGCGCGACGGCGGGCCAGGTCCGAGCCGCGCTCACCCTGCTCCGTCACCTGCTCGGCGATCAGCTCCGGGTTCTCGGTCCCGATCACCCCGATGTCGCACGCACGCGGACGACCATTCGGAAGCTGTCAGATGTCGCCCAGGACGGGCTCGAAGGCGAGTTCGGCGGCGCCGATGAGCTTGGCGTCACGGCCCAGCGGGGACGAGACGATCTTGGTGCCGCCGACCGCCCGTGAGACCAGGGACCGCTTCTGCACCGTGCGCCGCAGCTGGTCCACCAACGTCTCCGGCAGGGCGGTGAACAGGTCGCCCAGCACCACCAGTTCCGGCCCGAGCATGTTGACCACGGTGACCAGGCCCATGGACAGCCACTCGGTGAACTCGCCCAGCCGGTGCGCGACGCTGTCCGGCGAACCGGCCAACGACCGCAGCTCCGCCACCACCGTCCCGCGCGGCGCGTCTTCGGGCAGGGCCAGGGCACGGCACAGCGCCGCCTCGCCCACCTCGGTCTCCCAGCAGCCCTGGCAGCCGCAGTAGCAGCGCCGACCGCCGGGCCGCACCACCATGTGCCCCAGTTCGCCGACGTAGCCGCCGGTGCCGCGCAGCGGCTGGCCGCTGGAGATCACGCCGCCGCCGATGCCGACGTCGGCGGAGATGTAGACCATGTCCGACGAGCCGCGGGCCGCGCCGCGCACGTGTTCGGCCAAAGCGCCCAGCTCGGCGTCGTTGCCGACCTGGACGGGGACTTTGAGCACCGACGACAGCCGTTCACCCAGCGCCACGTCGGTCCAGTGCAGGTTCGGCGCCTCGTGCACCAGACCGTCCGCGCGGCGCACCACGCCGGGCACGGAGACGCCGACACCGACCGCTTGCACGTCCAGCTCGTCGGCCAGGAGCTTGGCCGAGTCGGCGACGTGCGTGATCACCTCGCCGGGGTCGCGGGACCGGTGGTGCAGGTTCCACGAGTCCCGGCCGAGGATGTCACCGCCGAGGCCCACCATGGCCATCGCCACCTGCTCGACGCGGATGTCGATGGCCATCACCACGGCCGCGTGCGGCTGCGGCAGCACGAGCAGGGACGGGCGGCCGGCGCCGGAGCGCTGCGCCGGCACGCGTTCGGCCACCACGCCGGACTCGGCCAGGCCGTCCACCAGGGCTTTGATCGTGCTGCGGTTGAGGCCCAGCTCAGCCGCCAGCGAAGCCCTGGTGGAGGGCCCGTCCACGTGCAGTCGGCGCAGCAGCGCCGTTCTGTTGTGCCTTCTTACCTCGTCGGGTCGGGCTCCCGCGGTCGGTGTGCTCACGTCAGCGGGCGGCGGTGGCCGCCCGGCGGCGGGACAGCGCGTCGACGCTCGCGGCGAGCAGCAGGACCAGGCCGGTCACGATGAACACGACGGCGGCGGGCTGCTTGAGCAGGCCCATGCCGTTCTGGATGATCGCGAGCACCGCGCCACCGATCACCGCGTCCCGCATCTTGCCCTTGCCGCCGAACAGCGACGTGCCACCGATGACGGCCGCGCCGACCGCCATGAGCAGGGTGTTGTCGCCACCGGCGTTCGGGTCGACCGAGCCGACCTTCGAGGAGTAGATGATCGCGCCCACGGCCGCCAGGGAGGAGGCGATCACGAACACGCTCATCCGGATCTGCGCCACGTTGATACCGGCGCGGCGGGCGGCTTCCTTGTTGCCGCCGACTGCGTAGACGTGCCGGCCGTAGCTGGTGCGTTCGAGCACGAACGTGCCGATGACCAGCAGCACGAGCACGATCGGCACCACGAACGGCACGCCGGTGATCACCACGAGGCTGCTCTGGGAGCGGTTGAGCGTCAGGGCGTAGGTGGCCACCGCGGCCAGCAGCACGACCGTGCCCACCTTGGCCAGCACCATCGGGGTGGGCAGCGCGACGAGGCCCTTGCGCAGCCGGCTGAAGTGGCGGATGAGCACGACGGCGGCATAACCACCGGCGCCGAGCACGAACAGCGCCCAGGAGCCCGCGGTGCTGAGGTTGCCGTTGGCGACGCTGAAGATCACGTCGTCGCGCAGGCCGAGCGTGCCGCCCTGGCCGATGAACTGCAGGATCACGCCGCCCCAGGCCAGGAACAGCGCCAGGGTCACGACGAACGACGGGATGCCGACGCGGGCCACCAGGTAGCCGGTGATGCAGCCGATCGCGGTGCCGACGCAGACGGCCAGCAGCATCTCGACCCACGGGTTCGGCGGCACGCCGATCATCGCGATGGCCAGGGCCACCACCGACAGCGCGGTGCCCGCCCAGATCCGCATCAGCGCGGCGAGCACGGCGGCCAGCGCCAGCATGCCGCAGAACAGGTAGAAGACGGTGTCGCCCATGCCGCCGAGCAGGTTGCCGCCCTTGACCAGGTGCAGCGCCATCACCGAGGCGCACACGCCGGACGCGGTGCCCGCGGACAGGTCGATCTCGCCCAGGAGCAGCACGAACACCAGGCCCATGGCGATGGTGACGATGCTCGCGCCCTGCTGGAGGAGGTTCGCGATGTTGCCCAGGGTCAGGAAGCTGTCGGCGAGCGAGCTGAACACGATCAGCAGCACGACCACGCCGAGCAGCGCGGGCAGGGAGCCCAGTTCGCCGCCGCGCAGGCGGGCGAAGTAGTCGCGCACCGCCTCGCCGGTGGACTGGGAGGTGGTGTCGATGCCGAAGTCGGAGATCGCGCCCTGGGGTGCGTCCGGGGACGTCTCGCTGGTGGTGTTGGTCATGCTGCGTTCCTCGTCGTGGGAGCTCTGGCGCGGCATCAGATGGTCGCGGTTTCGGGTCGGGCGATGCCCAGGTCGCCGGAGCGGCCCGCGGTGATCAGCTCGACGACCTGACCGTGGGTGACGTCCTTGGTGTTGACCTCGGCGGCCATCCGGCCCAGGTACAGGCACGCGATGCGGTCCGCGACCTCGAACACGTCGTTCATGTTGTGGCTGATCAGCACGACGCCCAGGCCCTGCTCGGCGAGCCGGCGCACCAGGTCGAGGACCTGGCGGGTCTGCGCGACGCCCAGCGCCGCGGTCGGCTCGTCCAGCAGCACGACCTTGCTGTTCCACAGCACGGCCTTGGCGATCGCCACGGTCTGCCGCTGACCACCGGACAGCGACGCGACCTGCGTGCGCACCGACTTGACCGTGCGCACCGACAGCGAGGTCAGCGTCTTGCGGGCGGCCTGCTCCATGTCCGCCTCGTCGAGCATGCCGAACTTGCCGCGTTCCCGGCCCAGGAACATGTTCTGCACGATGTCGAGGTTGTCGCACAGCGCGAGGTCCTGGTAGACGACCTCGATGCCCAGGTGCGCGGCGTCACGCGGGCCGTGGATGTGCACTTCCTCGCCGTTGAACAGGACCTGACCGGAGTCGGTCGGGTGGATGCCCGCGATGCACTTGACCAACGTCGACTTGCCCGCGCCGTTGTCGCCGACGAGGGCGGTGACCTGCCCGGGGTGGACGTCGAAGTCGATGTCGTGCAAGACGTGCACGGGACCGAAACTCTTGTTGATGCCGCGCAGCTCGAGGATCGGCTCGCTCACTGGAATTCCTCCGTCTAACCCGTCTGAAGGGGGTCTGACCTGTTCTCAGGTGTTGCCCGCACAGGGGTGGACGCGCCGGAACGGGGTGCGTCTGGCACACCCCGCCCCGGCGCGAGCCTGGATTACTTGATGCCGAGCTCGGTGCAGACGGCGGCCAGGTCGGCGACGCAGATCTCCGTCGCCTTGACGAAGCCCGCGTCCACCACGGTCTTGACCTTGTCCTTGGTGATCAGCTGCGCGGGCAGCAGGACCGACTTGACGTCGCGGTTGCCGGTGGTGTCCTTGGTGACGCCGGTGGCCAGCTTGTCGGCGGCGGCCGTGTCGCCCTTGGCCAGCGCCGCGGCCAGCTTGGCGGTCGCGTTCGCCTGGTCGTTGATCGGCTTGAACACGGTCATGAACTGGTCGCCGCGCAGGATGGCCTGCAGGCCCTCCGGGGTGGCGTCCTGGCCGGTGACCGGGACCTTGCCGTTGAGGCCGTACTTCTTGAGCACGGTGATGATCGCGCCGGCGAGGCCGTCGTTCGCGGCCACGACGCCGTCGACCTTCTGGCCGTTGCCGGTCAGGATCTGCTCGAAGGTGGTGCCGCCCTTCTGGTTGTCCCAGTTGTCGATCGGCTGCGACTGGACCAGCTTCAGGTCACCCGAGGTGTACTTCGGCTTCAGCACCTTCTGCTGGCCGTTGTAGAACAGGGTGGCGTTGTTGTCGGTCGGGGCGCCCTCGATCTCGATGATCTCGGCGGGCTTCTTGCCCGGCGCCAGCGCGGCGAGGCCCTCCACGAGGCCCTGGCCCTGCAGCTCGCCGACCTTCTCGTTGTCGAACGAGACGTAGTACTTCGAGCTGCCGCCCAGGTTCAGCCGGTCGTAGTCGATGACCGGGATGCCCTGCGCCTCGGCCTTCTTCGCGACCGTCGCGCCGATCTCGCTGTTCGGCGTGGCGATGATCAGCACCTTGACCCCGGCGTTGATCATGCCATCGGCGAGCGTGGAGAACTTCTGCACGTCACCCTGGGCGTTCTGGATGTCCGCCTGGAGGCCCTCGGCCTCGAGCGCCTTCTGCAGGAGCGGCTTGTCGAAGCCCTCCCAGCGCGCGGAGCTGGCGGTCTCGGGGAGGATGACGCCGACCTTCGCGCCGCCCGAGCCGCTGTTCGTGTTGGTGTCCGAGGTGGTGCTGCTACCGCCGGACGTGTTGGCGCCACATGCCGTCATGGCCACGGCGAGGCCGGTGCCAAGGGCGATGAGAGCGAGGCTCTTGCTGCGCATCCGCCATCCCTTTCACGCAGGAGCGTAAATGTTGTGGCGCACAACGTATGCCCACACCCACGGTGACCGGAAGCACACTTGACCGGTAAAGTAGGCACGATGCGCTAACGGCGAGGTAACCGAACGGACATCTGACTACGCCTAATGCCGTAGTTCGTTACATCGGGTCACAACGAGGGTCACCACGAACGCAGCGTGGCGATCCGTTCCTCGAGCTGTTCGATGCTGGCCATGGCGGTCGGCGGGCCACCGCAGTACTCGCGCAGCTGGTTGTGGATCTTGCCGTGCGGCTTCTTCGTGCGGTGGTGGTGCATCGCCACCAGGGTGTTGAGCTCCTTGCGCAGCTGCGCCAGCCGTTCCTGCACGCTCGCCGGGCGGGTCGCGGCGGGCGGCGGCGGTGCGGCGACCGGGCGCTTGCTGGCCTCGACCAGCTGCTTCTCCTGCCGCTGACGCAGCAACGCGCGCACCTGGTCCGGCTCCAGCAGCCCCGGCAGGCCCAGGTACTCCTGCTCCTCGTCACTGCCCGCGAACGCCGCCGTGCCGAACGACGAGCCGTCGTAGATCACCTGGTCGAGTTCGGCCGAGGCACCCAGCGCGGTGAACGCCTTCTCCTCCTCGCCGGGCTCGTCCTTGACCTGGTTGGCCTGGGAGAGCAGCTCGTCGTCCCAGCCGTCCTTCTCCCGGTGCGGCTTGCCCAGCACGTGGTCGCGCTGCTGCTCCAGCTCGCTGGCCAGCCCCAGCAGGACCGGCACGCTGGGCAGGAACACGCTGGCCGTCTCGCCCTTGGCCCTGGCCCGCACGAACCGGCCGACTGCCTGGGCGAAGAACAACGGCGTCGAGGCGCTGGTGGCGTACACGCCGACAGCCAGCCGCGGCACGTCCACGCCCTCGGACACCATCCGCACGGCGATCAGCCACCGGTCGGTCGAGGCGGCGAACTCGGCGATCCGGCCGGACGCCTTCGGGTCGTCGGAGAGCACCAGGGTCGCGTCGTGGCCCGTGGTGCGCTTGAGGATCTCGGCGTAGGCCTTGGCCACGGTCTGGTCGGTGGCGATCACCAGCCCGCCCGCGTCCGGCATGCCGCCCTCGCGCAACTGGGTCAGGCGCATGTCGGCGGCCTTGAGCACCGAAGGCATCCACTCGCCGGTCGGGTCCAGCGCCACCCGCCACGCCCGCGCCGTCTGCTCCTGCGTCAACGGCTCGCCGAGCCGGGCGGAGAACTCCTCGCCCGCGCTCGTGCGCCACTGCGCCTCACCCGAATAGGCGAGGAAGATCACCGGCCGGACCACGCCGTCGCGCAACGCGTCCGAGTAGCCGTAGGAGTGGTCGGAGCGACTGCGCTGCACGCCGTCCGGGCCCGGTTCGTAGCTGACGAACGGGATCGGCGAGTCGTCCGAGCGGAACGGCGTTCCGGTCAGGCACAGCCGGCGCACGGCGGGCGTGAACGCCTCCCGGATCGCGTCACCCCACGACTTCGCGTCGCCGCCGTGGTGGATCTCGTCGAGCAGCACGAGGGTCTTGCGGTTCTCCGTGCGCACCCGGTGCAGCATCGGGTGCGCCGCGACCTGGGCGTACGTGAGCGCGACGCCGTGGTAGTCGCGGGAGGTCACCGCCATGGTGTTGCGGAAGTTCGAGTCGATCGCGATGCCCGCCTCGGCCGCCGCCTGCGCCCACTGGTGCTTGAGGTGCTCGGTGGGCGTGACGATCGTGACGGCTTCGATCGTGCGGTCGGCCAGCAGTTCCGCCGCGACGCGCAGGCCGAACGTGGTCTTGCCCGCGCCGGGCGTGGCGACGGCCAGGAAGTCCTTGGGCTTGGCGGCCAGGTACTTCGTCAGCGCGCGGCGCTGCCAGGCGCGGAGGGGACGGGTCGTGGCGACTTGCGGTTGCGACAACCTCGAACCCTTTCTGCGCTGATCAGCGGCGGTGCCGCGGGGGCCGTGCGACCGGTGGTGCGGTCGTGGTGCGGGGGTGGACACGCAAATGCCCTCGCTGCGGTTGACCGTCGAGGGCATCGACAGCCTACCCGCTGCGCCCGCGACGCACGGTGGCCGATGCCGCGAAATCACCCGGCATGCACCATGCTTGATGTTGCGATGGGTTCGCCGAGGGACGACACAGCACGCAGCGCGGGTCGCAAGGGACCCCTGCGCCTGTTGGCGCGCACGTTGTCCAAGGCCTGGGACGGCAGCATCTTCTCCGAGGCGGCCGAGGCGGCGTTCTGGCAGGTCCTGTCGTTCCCGCCGCTGCTGCTGGGGTTGCTGGGCAGCCTCGGGTACCTCGGCGACTGGTTCGGGCCGGAGGTCGTGAGCGCGGTCAAGGACCGGATCATCTCCACCTGCCGGACGATCTTCAGCCAGGACGTGGTCAACGGGGTGATCGTGCCCACCGTCGACCAGATCCTCACCACCGGCAAGGGCGAGATCGTCTCGGTCGGCTTCCTGATCTCGCTGTGGGCCGGGTCGTCGGCGATGTCGTCGTTCGTCGACGCGATCACCGCGGCGCACGACCAGTACGGCGTGCGCAACGAGGTGTGGCAGCGGATCTTCGCGCTGCTGCTCTACATGGCGAGCCTGGTGCTGCTGATCATCGGCCTGCCGGTGCTGGCGCTGGGCCCCGACCTGCTGCCGCAGGTGTTCCCGGACTCCTGGCAGCCGACCATCGAGTCGTGGCTGAGCGCGTTCTACTACCCCGGCATCGCGGTGCTGCTGGTGGTGGCGCTGACGACGCTGTACAAGCTGTCGCTGCCGAACAAGCTGCCGTGGCACCGGCTCGTGCCGGGCGCGGTGCTGGCGATGGCGGTGTTCCTGCTGTCGTCGATCGGGCTGCGGCTCTACATCCAGTGGATCACGACCACCGGGTACACCTACGGCGCGCTCGCGACGCCGATCGCGTTCCTGCTGTTCGCCTACCTGATCGGGCTGGCGATCACGCTCGGCGCGTACTTCAACAGCGCGATGCAGGAGATGTGGCCGGCGAGGATGACGCGCCGCCAGCGGCGACGGTGGCAGCGGCTGGAGATCGAGCGGGCGGCCGAGCGGATCCGTTCGGACCAGGGCAGGCAGGGCCCGCCGCCGGGAGCCGAACCACCGGGCCGCGACCACACCGCGCCGTCACCCGCGGACACCCACCACACCGTGCCGTTGCCGGTGGAACGCCGGACGGCGCGCGAGACGCGGGTGAGCGGGCACGGGTCCGGCCCCGGCGGGTCGGTGCCGGGGCCTTCCTGACCTTCTCGACGTGCGGGGGGTCTTACTCGCCGCCACCCTTGGGCAGGCCGTCGTAGATCTTCTTGCATTCCGGGCAGACGGGAGAGCCCGGCTTGGGCGACTTCGTCACCGGGAACACCTCGCCGCACAGCGCCACCACGTGCGTGCCCATCACCGCGCTTTCCGCGATCTTGGCCTTCCGCACGTAGTGGAACATCTTCGGGGTGTCGTCACCGGTGGTGTCCGTGCCTTCCGGCCGGGTCTCCACATCGGGCAGAGTCTGCGTGCTCACGCGCCCAGGGTACCTGGGAAGATGGCACCTCGTGAGTACGCCGAGCGTCACCGACGAGGTCCGATCCGCCCTGGCCGAGAACCGGCCGGTGGTCGCGTTGGAGAGCACCATCCTGTCCCACGGGCTACCGCCCGGCCGCAACCGCGAGGTCGCCGAACGGCTCGAAGGCGTGGTGCGCGCCGCGGGCGCCGTACCGGCGACGATCGCCGTCCTCGGTGGCGTGCCCAGGGTCGGGTTGACCCCCACCGAACTGGATTTTGTCTGCGACCCAACAAATGACCTGGTGAAGCTGTCCCGGCGTGACCTGGGCGCGGCGTACGCGTTGAAGCGCGACGGTGCGACGACGGTCGCGAGCACGGCGGCGTTGGCGCACGCGGCCGGTATCGGGGTGTTCGCCACCGGTGGTCTGGGCGGTGTGCACCGGGGCGCCCGCGAGACGTGGGACGTGTCCGCCGACCTGGACGTGCTGGCCACGACGCCGGTGCTGGTGGTGTGCTCGGGCGTGAAGTCGATCCTGGACATGGGCGCGACGCTGGAGCTGCTGGAGACCCGTTCGGTGCCGGTGGTCGGCTTCGGCACGGACCGCTTCCCCGCGTTCTACCGGCGGGAATCGGACTTCGGCGTGCCGTGGCGGGTCGACTCGGCCGCGGACGCCGCGGCCGTGGTGGCGGCGCACCGGACCGTGCCGGGCTCGGCGGGCGTGCTGCTGGCCAACCCGATCCCGGCCGACTTCGAGATGGACGCCGAGCTGCACGAACGGCTGCTGGCGGAGGGCCTCGAACTGCTGCGTGAGCGCAACGTGCAGGGCAAGGAGGTCACGCCCGTGCTGCTGGAGCACTTCCACACCGCCAGCGGCGGGGTGAGCCTGGACGCCAACGAGGCCCTGGTCGTGTCGAACGCCTCCCTCGCCGCGGCGGTGGCCGTGGAGCTGGCGGCGTGAGAGGCGGGATCGTGGTCGTCGGCGACGCCGGGCTGGACGTGGTGGCCCGGCACGCGGGCCCGATCGTGCACGGCGGCGACTCGCGGGCGTCGGTGACCATCGAGCCCGGTGGCGCGGGTGCCAACACGGCGGTGTGGCTGGCCGCGTGCGGCGCGTCACCGGTGCTGGTGGCGCGCGTCGGCGCGGACTCGGCGGGACGCCAGGTGCACGCCGAGCTGACGTCGGCCGGGGTGCGGTGCGCGTTCGCCGTGGACCCGGAGGCCGCGACGTGCTGCGTGGTGGTGCTGGTGGACGAGACCGGCCAGCGCAGCATGCTGCCCGACCGGGGCGCGAACGCCCGCTTCTCCCCCTCCGACCTGGACCAGGGGTTGCTGCGTGACGCGGCGCACCTGCACCTGTCGGGGTACGTGCTGCTGGACGCGTCGTCCCGGCCCGCCGGGTTGGCGGTGCTGCGCGCGGCCCGGGAGGCGGGGTTGACGACCTCGGTCGACCCGCAGTCGTCGGCGTTGATCTACGACGGGTTCCTGGACGACATCCGCGGTGTCGACCTGCTGCTGCCCAACACCGAGGAGCTGGTGGCGCTCACCGGGTCCGCGGAGCCCGCGTCGGCCGCCGCGCTGCTGGACGTGGTGGGCGCGGTGGCGTTGACGTCCGGTGCGGACGGCGCGAGCTGGGTCGACTCCGAGGGCGTGGTGTCGGTGCCCGCGGAGGACGTCGAGTGCGTGGACTCGACCGGTGCCGGTGACGCGTTCGACGCCGGGCTGCTGGCGGCGTGGCTGTCCGGGGCGTCACGGCGGGACGCGCTGCTCGGCGGGGTGCGCGCGGCGGCCCGGGCGGTGTCGGCGGTCGGCGCGCAGCCGACTCAGCCGGCTCAGCCTTCGATGACGTGATGCGGGCGTGACTCGATCGCGCGGTGCTCCTTGACGAGACGGCTGGCCTTCTCCGCCTTGCGGGGAGGCCGGTCGTTCGCGATCAGCACGGCCATCCACGGCAGCGGCACCGACAGCACGATCAACGCCAGGGCCAGCCACCAGGTCTGGTAGAAGACCATCGCCAGGATGAGGCACGGGATGCGGGCGCCCATCATGATCGCGTACTTGCGCTTGCGCGCGGCGTGCTGCTCCTCGTAGGAGGGGGCCGCTTCGGTGATGAGCACCGGTGTGCCGTCGCGCTCGGGACTGACCATGCCTCCATAGTCCCACCGCGCCGGTCGGACCGACAGTGTGCGTTGCGCCGCCCGTTGGCGGTGGTGACCCTACGATCGGCGGTGTGGTCGCCCTTGATCGACTGGTCGACGTGCTGGGCAGCCTCGGCACGCACCTGAGCTGCGCGCCGCGCGGGCGGGACGTGGAGTTGCGCGGGGTGGCGCTGCACGACCCGGCGGAGCACACGACGGCCGCGGCGGACGACGTGCTGCTCGGGTTGGGCGTGCCCACGCCCGCGGCGGCGGCTCGGTTGGTCGGTTCGACCACGGCGGCGGCGGTCGTGCTGCACGGGGCGCCGCCGTTGGACGAACGGGTGCTCGCGGCGGCGAAGAAGTCCGGGGCGGCGGTGCTGTTGGTGGACCCCTCGGTGCCGTGGGGGCAGTTGGCGAACGTCGCGCAGACCCTCGTGCTGGGCGGGCAGGGTTCCGGTGACCTGTTCGCGGTGGCGGACGCGATCGCGGCGGTGGTCGGCGGGCCCGTGACGATCGAGGACCAGCAGTCGCGGGTGCTGGCGTACTCGTACCGGCAGCAGGGCGTCGACCCGGTGCGGGTGGAGACGATCCTGGGGCGGCGGGTGCCGGAGGAGGCGTGGCAGGCGCTGGACGCGTACGGCGTGTTCACGCACCTGGCGCGGTCCGACGAGCCGCTGTTCGTCCCGAAGCTGACCGACCAGCTGGGCGGGCGGCTGGTGGCGGCGGTGCGGGCGGGCCGTGAGCTGCTGGGTTCGGTGTGGGTCGAGGTGGAGCACCCGGTGGACGCGGCGCGCGAGGCGGCGCTGGTGGACGGCGCGCGGACGGCGGCGTTGCACCTGCTGCGGGCGCGGGCGTCGGCGGACCTGGAACGGCAGGCCGAGGCGGACCTGGTGATCGAGGCGCTGGACTCGGGGCTGCCCGCGAACCTGGCCCGGCTGGGATTGCCGTCGACCGACCTGCGGGTGATCGCCGTGCAGGCGCACGCGGGCGAGGGTGAGCACGGGGCGGCGCTGCTCGCGTTCTCCCGGGCGACGGCGGGTTTCGGCTGGTCACGGCCCGGTCGGTCGGCGTTGTTCGGCAACGTGCTCTACACCGTGCTGCCGTGCGGGGACGACCCTTCGGCGGCGGTGGACTGGGTGCGGGCGCTGGGGCGCGAGCTGCCCGCTGAGGCGGTCGTGCTGGCCGGGGTCGGCGGGCGGGCGGACGCCGCGTCACTGCCCGCGTCCCGCGGTGAGGCCGACGAGTGCCTGGCCCTGTCCGGTGGCGAGCCCGTGGTGTACGACCAGGCGTGGGCGCGGGTGTTGCTGCGGCGGTTGGCGGCGGTGGCGGAGGCCGGGCGGTTGCCGTCGCGCGGGCCGGTGGCGGACCTCGTGCGGCACGACGCCGAGCACGGCACGCAGTACGCGATGACGCTGCGTGCGTGGCTGGCGGCTCAGGGGGACGCGCGTGAGGCCGCACGGGTGCTCTCGGTGCACCCGAACACGCTGCGCTACCGGCTGCAGCGCATGGCGGCGGTGACGTCGCTGCCGCTGGACGACCCGGAGCAGCGCCTGGCCATGGCCATCGCCCTGGCCATCACACCCTGAACGTTGAACTCACCTGCTCCGAACGTTGGACTCTCGCGGCCTGAACGTTGGACTCTCGCGAGAGTCGTACGTTCAAGTCGCGAGAGTCGTACGTTCGGAATGGGTGAGTTGAGCGTTCGGGTGGGTTGGTAGGGCGCGGGAGGGTGGGGCGCGAGACGATGGCGGCGTGCTCCCTGATCTTTCTGCCGACCTGACCGCACGGCTGCGCGAAGCGTTCCGGGCCGCCGACTACGACGCCGACGGGGTGGTCGACGCGCTCGGATCCCAGGCCCACGCGGCGCTGGGCCGGGGCGAGCCCGAGGCCGCCCGGCGGGCCACCCGGGACGCGGGCGCGCTCGGCACGCTGGTCCGCCTGTTCCTGCTCGGCGACACCGAGCCCGAGGCCGCCGTGCGGGCGGCCCTGCCGGACGTCGACCTGGACACCGCCGTCAAGGCCGAGGTGCTGCGCGGTGACGGCGACGGCCTGCGGGCCGGGCTGGACATCCGCCCGTACGGCGACGACGAGGGCTCCTGGTGGGTCATCGCCGACCAGGACGCCGACCAGCGCGGCGGGCCGGTCCCGGCCGACCACGTGCTCGGCGTCGGCCACGCGTCCATCAGCCTCGCCCGCGCCACGTCGCGCCGCCCGGTCGGCACCCTGCTCGACCTGGGCACCGGCTGCGGCGTCCAGGCCCTGCACGCGAGCCGCCACGCCGAGCGGATCACCGCCACCGACCTGTCCGAACGCGCGCTCGCCCTGGCCGCGGGCACGTTCCGGCTCAACGAGGTCGACGTCGAACTCCGCCAGGGCGAGTGGTTCGGCCCCCTGCGCGGACGGCGGTTCGACCAGGTCGTCTGCAACCCGCCGTTCGTGGTCGGCCCGCCCCGGGTCGACTACGTCTACCGCGACTCCGGCCTCGCCGGTGACGACGCCAGCGCCCTGGTCGTGCGCCAGATGCCGGCGTTCCTCAACGAGGGCGGCGTCGGCCAGCTCCTGGCCTCCTGGCTGCACCGCAAGGGCGAGGACTGGGCCGACCGGGTCTCCGCCTGGCTGCCGCGCGGCGGCGTGGACGCCTGGTTCGTGCAGCGCGACGTCGCCGACCCCGCCCTCTACGTCGGCACGTGGCTGCGTGACGCGGGCGTCGACCCGCGAAGCTCCGAAGGCCGGGCCAAGGCTGCCGCCTGGCTGGACTGGTTCGCCGAGAACGACGTCGAGGGCATCGGCTTCGGCTTCGTCACGCTCCGCCGCACGGACACCGAACACGCCGAGGTGGTGTGCGAAGACCTCCGCCACGCCTTCGACGACCCGCTGGGCCCCGAGTCCGCCGCCTGGCTGGACCGGGTCGCCTGGCTGCGCGCCACCGGCAACGACCAGCTCCTGCGCACCCGCTTCACCGTGCCGGAGACCGTGCTGCTGGAGGAGGTCTCCTCCCCCACCGACGAGGGCTGGGAGGCGGTCGTGCGCCGCTTGCACCGCGTGGACGGCCCGGGCTGGCAGCAGGAGCTGGACGAGACCGCGGCGAAGCTGCTGGCGGGTTTCCGGGGCGCGCTGCCGCTGGAGGACCTGGTGACGCTGCTCGCCTACGCCCACGACCTGGACGCGGACGCGTTGGCCGCGGCCGCGCTCCCGATCGTCCGCGACCTCGTCCGGCACGGCATGGTGGTGCCCGCGTGAGAGCTGTTGTGGCACGCGTCACAGAGGCTTCGGTCACCGTGGACGGCGAGGTCGTCGGCGCCATCGACGAACCGGGCCTGCTGGTGCTGCTCGGCATCCACGTGGACGACGACGCCGACCAGGCGCACGTGATGGCCCGAAAGCTGCACGAGCTGCGCGTCCTGAGGGACGAGCAGTCGTGCGCCACGACCGGAGCACCCCTGCTCGTGGTGAGCCAGTTCACACTTTACGGAGAGACGCGGAAGGGGCGGCGGCCGTCGTGGACCGCCGCCGCCCGGCCCGAGCGGGCTGAGCCGTTGGTGACGGAAGTGGTCGCGGAACTGCGCCGGAAGGGTGCCCGAGTACAAACGGGACGGTTCGGCGCGATGATGTCGGTGCGGAGTGTGAACGACGGCCCGTTCACCGTGTTGGTCGAACTCTAGATCCTTCTCAGGCAATCCTCAGGATTCGCGGCGCAACCGCTGTGACGGCAGTGACGTCTTCAGGTCGTGGGAAGCGGGAACCATTTCGCTCCGGTTCGCGTTTCCCCCAGTGTCAGACACCGAAAGGTGAGCCGCGCAACGCAGCGCGGAGCGTGCGACACGACCGCACTGCCAGCCCGCGACACAAGGGGGAGGGAGCTCCATGACCGTCCCGAAGCTCCTCGACCGTCAGGTCGGGAACGAGACGACCACCACGAGCGCCGAGTTGGACCTCGACGCCCAGGGACCGGCCGCAGACCTGGTTCGGGTGTACCTGAACGGGATCGGCAAGACAGCGCTGCTGACCGCGGCGGACGAAGTGGAGCTCGCCAAGCGGATCGAGGCGGGTGTCTTCGCGCAGCACAAGCTGGAGACGCACCCGGAGCTGCCGGACGAGCGCCGGCGTGAACTGCGCGCTTTGATCCGCGATGGTCACGTGGCAAAGAACCACCTTCTCGAAGCGAATCTCCGGTTGGTCGTTTCGCTGGCGAAGCGATACACCGGTCGCGGAATGCCGCTGCTCGATCTGATCCAGGAAGGCAACCTGGGCTTGATCCGCGCGGTGGAGAAGTTCGACTACACCAAGGGCTTCAAGTTCTCGACCTACGCGACCTGGTGGATCCGCCAGGCGATCACGCGGGGAATGG
Organism: Saccharothrix carnea; assembly: GCF_003014735.1. Taxonomy (GTDB): domain Bacteria; phylum Actinomycetota; class Actinomycetes; order Mycobacteriales; family Pseudonocardiaceae; genus Actinosynnema; species Actinosynnema carneum. The sequence continues at coordinate 36,530 of NZ_PYAX01000003.1, forward strand.
CGGACCAGGGTCGCACGATCCGGCTGCCCGTCCACCTCGTGGAGCAGGTCAACAAGCTCGCCCGGATCAAGCGCGACCTGCACCAGCAGTTGGGCCGCGAGGCGACCAACGAGGAGCTGGCCAAGGAGTCGGGCCTGTCGCCGGAGAAGGTGGTCGACCTGCTCGACCACGCCCGCGACCCGGTGAGCCTGGACATGCCGGTCGGCACCGAGGAGGACGCCCCGCTGGGCGACTTCATCGAGGACTCCGACGCCACGGACGCGGAGAGCGCGGTCATCTCCGGCCTGCTGCAGGACGACCTGCGCCGGGTGCTGGCCACGCTGGACCCGCGCGAGCAGGCGGTGATCCGGCTGCGCTACGGCCTGGAGGACGGCCAGCCGCGCACCCTGGACCAGATCGGCAAGCAGTTCGGGCTGTCGCGGGAGCGGGTGCGGCAGATCGAGCGCGAGGTCATGTCGAAGCTGCGGCAGGGCGAGCGGGCGGCCAAGCTGCGGGCCTACGCGAGCTGACAGCCGGACCCGATCGATACAGGGTCCACCCAGCGGGAAGTCACCGCTGCGCGGGATTGACTTGTGACGTCTGTCACGGCACGGTCGTGCGTTACACGAGCCAAGCGACACCTCCGCCCCATTACGCGGAGGTTGTCGCACGCTGAGGAAGGTCGGGGCGGTCGGGGGCCGGCCCGGCCTTCCGCATTTCGCTAGAGCCCGAGGTACTCCGCGAGCTTCTCGCGGAAGAACCGCACGTGCGCCTCGCGTTCCTCACCGGCATAACCGCGCGGCACACCTTCCACGATCATCACCAGGCACAGGTACGCGCGGTAGAGCGCGATCCGGGTCTCCTCGGCCTCGGTGAACCCCTCGATCCCGTAACCGGCCTGGTAGTCGTCGTCCAGGTCGCTGAACAACGCCACGGTCGCGATCTCCGCCAACGGGTCGCCGAACAACGCCCGCTCCGGGTCGATGATCCCCTCGACGTGACCGCCGGCCAGGAAGATGTTCGCCTCCCACAGGTCGAAGTGCACGAGCACCGGCTCGGTGACCTCGTCCAGCAGGTGCGCGCGGGCCGCGAAGGCCGGCCGCACGTCCGGCAGCTCCACGCCGAACCGGTCCGCGTCGGCCAGCACCGCGTCCACCATCGCCGTGAACGCCTCGCGCCACGTCGCCCCGTTCGGCCCCTGCACGTAGCCGAACACGTCACCGGTGATCCGGTGCAGCTCGCGGACGATCGTGCCCAGCTCACGGCGCAGCGCACCGTGCTCGGCATCGGTCAGCCGGTGGCGCGCGGCCGACCACGGCTCGCCCCGCAGCGCCGTCATCAGCAGGAGGTCGTCCTCGTGCAGCAGGACCTCCGGCACCGGCAGGCCGTGCGCCGCCATCAGCTCGAACGCCAACGCCTCCGTGCGCATCAGGTCCCGCTCGTAGGTGAGCAGCGGGACGTCCGGCGGCGGCGCGACCTTCAGCACGGTCTCGCGACCGTCCGCCGCGGTGAGCCGGTAGGCGGTGTTGAACATGCCCTCCGTCAGCTCGACGTGCGCGGCGAGCGGCACACCGAGGACGCGGCGGATCAGTGCATCGAGTTCGGCCGCGGAGAGCCGGCGCTTGGTGAGGCTGTCGACCACGACGCGAATCACATCACGCGTGGCGGGACGCGGGGCCGCGATCGGTATAAGTTCGGCGGAACCCGAAGCGCGCAAGGGAGCCCGCGACGTGACCTCGTCGAACCTGTTGGGACCGACGTTCCAGTACACCGACGTCCTGCCGCTGGCCAAGGACAACCACACCGACTACCGGCTCGTGACGCCGGACGGCGTGTCGGTGGTCGAAGCCGCCGGTCGGACCTTCCTCCAGGTCGAGCCCGCGGCGTTGACGCTGCTGGCCAAGGAGGCGATCCGGGACATCCAGCACCTGCTGCGCCCCTCGCACCTGGCCCAGCTGCGCGCGATCGTGGACGACCCCGAGGCCAGCGGCAACGACCGGTTCGTCGCGATGGACCTGCTGCGCAACGCGTGCATCTCCGCCGGCGGCGTGCTGCCCATGTGCCAGGACACCGGCACCGCCATCGTGATGGGCAAGCGCACCGAGTCCGTGCTGACCGGCGGCACCGACGCGGAGGCGTTGTCGCGCGGCATCTTCGAGGCCTACCAGGAGCTGAACCTGCGGTACTCGCAGATGGCGCCGGTCAACTTCTGGGACGAGAAGAACACCGGCACCAACCTGCCCGCGCAGATCGACCTGTTCACCGCGCCCGGCGTGGAGCCGAAGTACGAGTTCCTGTTCATGGCCAAGGGCGGCGGATCGGCCAACAAGACGTTCCTGTACCAGGAGACGAAGGCGCTGCTGAACCCCTCGCGGCTGGCCAAGTTCCTGGACGAGAAGCTGCGCTCGCTCGGCACGGCCGCGTGCCCGCCGTACCACCTCGCCGTGGTCGTCGGCGGCTTGTCGGCGGAGCAGAACCTCAAGGTCGCCAAGCTCGCGTCCGCCCGCTACCTCGACGGCCTGCCCACCGAGGGTTCGGCCGCGGGGCACGCGTTCCGGGACGTCGACCTGGAGCAGCAGGTGCTGGAGCTGACCCGGAACTTCGGCATCGGCGCCCAGTTCGGCGGCAAGTACTTCTGCCACGACGTGCGCGTGATCCGGCTGCCCCGGCACGGCGCGTCCTGCCCGGTCGGCATCGCGGTGTCGTGCTCGGCGGACCGGCAGGCCAAGGCGAAGATCACCCCCGAGGGCATCTTCCTGGAGCAGCTGGAACGCGACCCGGCGCACTTCCTGCCCGACGTGACCGGCGAGGACCTGTCCGACGAGGTCGTGAAGATCGACCTGACCCGGCCCATGGCGGAGATCCGGGCGACGCTGTCGGCGTTGCCGGTGAAGACCCGAGTGTCGCTGACCGGGCCGTTGGTGGTGGCGCGGGACATCGCGCACGCCAAGATCAAGGAACGGCTGGACGCGGGCGAGCCGATGCCGCAGTACCTCAAGGACCACCCGGTGTACTACGCCGGACCGGCCAAGACGCCCGAGGGGTACGCGTCCGGGTCGTTCGGGCCGACGACGGCGGGCCGGATGGACTCCTACGTCGAGCAGTTCCAGGCCGCCGGCGGGTCGCTGGTGATGCTGGCCAAGGGCAACCGGTCCAAGCAGGTGACGAACGCGTGCGCCACGCACGGCGGGTTCTACCTGGGCTCGATCGGCGGACCGGCGGCGCGGCTCGCCCAGGACTGCATCCGCAAGGTCGACGTGCTGGAGTACGCCGAGCTGGGCATGGAAGCGGTCTGGAAGATCGAGGTGGAGGACTTCCCGGCGTTCGTCGTGGTGGACGACAAGGGCAACGACTTCTTCGCCGAGACCTCCGCCCCGACCCTCCAGATCTCGTTCCGGAAGTAGCTCCTACCGGCTTTACAGGTCGAACACGCCGAGCTTGGCGCCGCGCGTGAAGAAGTCCCACTCGCCGTAGGTGAAGCGCTGTGGGACTTCTTCAGGCCGGTTGCTGTTGCGGACGAGCACCTCGTCGGCCGTGCGCATGACCTCGACGCAGTTCGAGCCGCCGCCGCTGAACTTCGTCCACTCGTCGAGCTTCAAAGTCATGTGGTCTCCTCCGTGATCCGGGTCAGGAGTTCACGGCTTTCTTCCACTCCCGACGCCTTCGCACGAGTGTGGTCGAACCAGCGGGTCGCCCTCTCCACGTGGTTGGCACCGTCCTCGAAGTGGTCTCCGAACGGGGTGTCGACGCTGACCAGCGACGGCATCCCGTTGGGCAGCCGGAACAACGTCAGCGTAGTGCCGGTCAACGCGTGCGCCCCCGCGCCTTGCGGCATCACCTGCACCACGACGTTCTCCAGCTCGGTCAGCGCGAGCACGTGCTTGAGCTGGTCGCGCATGACCTCAGGGCCGCCGATGCCGGCGCGCAACGCAGGCTCCGAGACCACCGCCCACAGCTTCAACGGCGGCTTGCGATCGGTCAGCAACGCTTGCCGTTCCAAACGCAGTTGGAGGTTCTTCTCCAGGACCTCGCCGCTCAAGCCGATCCCGGTCATGAGCGCACGCGTGTAGTGCTCGGTCTGGAGGACGGCGGGGAGCAGCTCGAACGACGAGTAGAGAGCCTCGGTGGCGATGGCCTCGACGTCCAGGATGCGGCGCAGCCAGGGCTGGATCGTGCCGCCGATCTTGCTCTTGGGCCTGCGGCGGTGGGCCTCGGAGTTGAGCGTGAGCAGGTCCTCGCGGGTCGCCTCGTCGGCTTGGTAGAGGTCGAGGAGCTTCTCCAGCTCGGCCTGCTTGACGCCGCTGATCGCGTTCTCGATGTTGCTGATCTTGGTCAGCGTGCAGTGCAGCACCTCCCCGACCCTTTCCCTGGGCACGCCCGTCTCTTCGCGCATGCGGCGCAGCGTGGTGCCGATCTGGATGCGGGCGGCACTGCGGTGTGGGCTGGTCATCGCTCTCCTCGATCATCACCCGATCGGGACTTGTACACATCGTGTACGTACGAGATAGTCGTCCCGAATTCGGAGAGTATACAACCATGAGCGAGGAGTGAGTGCGGATGGGGTCGCGTTTCTACCAGGTGAGCTTGATCGAGACGTCCGGGACCGGCGTGTACTTCCGGACGATCACGCGGGAACTCGTGGACGGGAAGGAGGGTCTCCACGCGTGGATGGTGCGGATGCTGCAGGACCACCGGTGCGACCTGGGCCTCTACGTCGGCGAGACGGGCACGCTCGTCGCGGATGAGGACCAGGTCGACGCGGACCTGTGGCTGGCGTGGGACGGGGTGGCCTCGTTCTCGACCGCCGAGTGAGCGCTCAGCCGCTCGTGTAGATCACGCCGAGCTTGTCGATCTCGGCACCGGCACGGCCCGTGAAACCGGCGATGCGCCACCCCGCCGGGGCGGTGAAGGTGACCTGGTCGGCGGTGGGCGTGCCCGCGGTGACGGCTCGGCCGAGGTTGGTGGTGATGCGGACGGAGAAGATCCGGGTGCGGCCGTCGCGCCGGCCTTGGGTGAGCGTGGCGGTCGTCAGGTGCTCGCCGGGCTGGAGGGTCAGCGTGGTGGGTGTGCCGCCCGTGCCGCCGTGGGTTCGGGTGGTGCCGTCCGCGAGCGTGAGCCCGACCCGGTCGAGGCGTGCCCCGCCGCTCACGGTCACCTGGCGCACCGTCGTGCCCGGGTCCACGGCGTCGACGTCGGTGAACGGGGTGCCGTGCGGGCCGCCGAACTGGTCGCTGAGCCGGAGGTGGTCGGCGAGCCGCCAGGTGAAGTCGACGGCGTGCGGGTAGTGGTCGGACAGCGGTTCACCCTCGGCGTCGAGGAAGGAGGCGTGGTCGTTGCGGTAGGCGGTGGCGGTGAGGTCGATGGCGGCGTTGTCGCGGTAGAGGACCTTGTCCACGACTTCACACGAACTGGTGACGTTCTGGGGGTCGCACACCAGCGCGGGTGCGCCGGCCGCGGGTTCGACGCCGCCCTTGATCAGCTCGACCCAGGCGTCGGTGAGGCCGTTCGGGTGGACCAGGTCGCGGATGTTGTCGCCCGTGCGGGTGTAGCGGGTGTTGGTGTCGCCCATGATGATCACGGCGTTGCCCGCGGAGTTCCGGGTGACGTACTCCGACAACTGGGTGATGTTCGCGCGGCGGGCGGCCAGGTCGGCGTCCGTGCTGCCGGCGTTGGCGTGGACGTTGTAGAGGTCGACGTACACGCCCTCGGCGAGGCGGAGGCGGGCGAACGTGAAGCCCTTGGGGGTCAGGCAGTCCGTGCCGTTGCAGCGGTTCCACTTGATCCGGGTGAAGTCGCTGTACGGGTAGGCCGAAAGGGTGTTGAGGCCGTCGCCGAACGGCACTCCCCCGCTGGTCGGCGTGCGGTGCGGGTGGTTGTCGGCGGCGTAGAGGGCGGCATGGTAGTTGAAGTCCTCCTGGACGTTCACCACGTCGTAGTCCCGGATGCGGGCGCCGATGAGCGGGGTGTTCTCCGCCGGGTTCGAGCCCGACAGCGGTTCGGGGAGGCCGGCGACGTTGTAGGTCAGCACGGAGAACCGGCCGCTGACGTCGGCGGACGCGGTCGGTGTCACCAGCGTGGTGGCGCCCGCTGCCGCGAGGACGGTGCCGAGGAGTCGGAGGAGTCGTCTCACGTCACCTGAGTGTGGCGATCGGGGCGCGGCCGGGGAACCGTTGATGCGAATCTTTTTCAGGTGTTCACCCGGTCAGCGCGCCCCCGTCACGCTGTTTCTTCGCGGGCCTCCAGGACGATGCGGCGTGAGCCCAGAGGGGCGTCGAGGGTGACGTTCAGCGGGACGGAGCGCAGTTCCTGGGTGCACAGGACGCCGGTGGGCGGCGGGTAGTGGGTCGTGACCAGCGTGATCAGCACCTGGTCGCCGGACTGGGCGGCGACCTCGGCGCTTGCCGTCTTGCAGCCGCCGGCGAGGCCCAGCACCTGCACCGTGCGGCCGTCCGCCGAGGTCGACGCCTTCTTCTCATAGGTGTCCGGGAGCGTGCTGCCGTCGATCCGGGCGGCCGGGACCTCGGTCGGACCGCCTTCCAGCGGAGCGGGGGTGGTCTGCGGCGGCGGGGCGGTCGGCTGGGGCTCGCCGGTGGATGACAACGTTGTCGGAGCAGACGTCGAACCCGTCGTGGTCGTGGTGGTGACGGACGACTGGCCCAGCGGCGGGTTGTCGGTGGTCGTGCCGGTGCACCCCGCGAGCGCGAGCAGGGCGAGGGCGACGGCGGCCTTGACGTTCCTCATAGCTGGAGGACGGTACTCGGGGCCGTGAGGTTGCAAGGGGAGGTGCCCGGCCGACCGGGGCACGGCCGACCGGGCACCAGGGGGATTACTTCTGGTCCTGTCGGGTGCTGAGGACGACCGTGCGGTCACCGAGCGGCGCGTCGAGCTTCGCGGTGAGCGGCGGGTAGCGGATGTCCATCGTGCAGACCGGCTGGTCGAGCGGCGTGGTCTCGACCAGCACCACCTTCACCAGCTGGGCGTTCTGCTCGACGATCTCGACGCTGGCCTTGCCGCAGCCCGCTTCCTGCGCGATGACGCCGAGCACGCTGCCGTCACCCTCGGTCCACGTGGTGGTGGGGTTGCCCTCGGGGACGGCGGTCGCGTCGACCTTGGTCTTGGGCACTTCCTTGCCACCCGGCGGCACGGGGCTCTCGAACTCCGGCTCCTCGGCGGAGGGTGAGGTCGGTTCGGCCGACGTGGTCAGCGTCGGCCCACCTTCGCCAGGACCGACTGGCGTGGACGTTGCGCAGGCGGCGAGCACGACCAGCAGCACACCCGCGCCGATAACGGTTCCAAGGCTTCTCATGCACCGAGGACGGACCAACCCGCCTCCCGGGTTGCCCCCCCGTTCTTCACAGTTACCCAACCCAGTGAACCGAGAGTCCAACGTTCAACGCGCGAGAGTCCAACGCTCACGACCCCTGAGTTCAACGCTCGCACCGACCGTGCGGTATGCCGAGTGTTGAACTCAGGTGTGTTGAACGTTGGACTCTCGCGGCGTGAGCGTTGGACTCTCGCGTTTGCGGTGGTTACTGGAGGGATTTGGTCAGGCCGGTGATGGCGTGGCGGAGGGCATCGAGGCGGGCGGAGGAGGCCAGGCCCGCGTGGTACAGGTGGAACTCCTGGACGCCGGCCTCCGCGTAGGCCAGCCACTCCCCGAGCAGCTCGTCGCCGTCCGCCGGCTTCGGCGGCAGGGCCAGCACGTACGCGGCAGTGCGCACGTCGGCTTCGGCACGCAGGGCGCGGATCGCGGGCAACGACGCCTCCACGCCAGGCCAGCACGTCAGGGTGAGGACGTCCACGTCGGCGTCCACGCCCCCGGCCACCGTGGCGAACGGCCCGGTGCCCCACGGGTCGGCCGTCGCGTGCACGGCGATGCGCGTGGACGGCGACGTCGACCTGATCAGGCCCACCAGCTCACGCCGGAGCGAACGGGACAGGTCGGTGCGCACCGAGCGCACGCTGTCCGCCTGAGGGCCCAGAGCCTCTTCGACGCTGGTGGCTGCGTTGTCGACCCCCGCACGCACCAGCGCGCGCAAGCCCTCGGCATCGTCGTAACGCCGTACGCAACCCGCGCAGAAGCACAGCGACAGCAGCTTCTGCTGCACGGCCGACCAGTCCGCGCCATCGGTCTTCTCGTGGTGCCCACCGTGGAAGAACCCCAGCGGCCCGCACGCCTCCAGCACGATCCCGTCCGGCCGCCCCTGCTCCAGCACCTCGGACACCAACGTCCGCGCGTACTCGACCACGTCGTCGTTCGACGGGCACAGCGCGTACGGGTACAGGTCGCCGAAAGCGTTGCGCACCGCCACGTCCGGGTGAGCGTCGCCCAACCGACTGCTGTGCGTCAGCACGGTCCACGCGTACACCGGCAACCCGGCGGAACGCAGGGCGTCGGAGGCCGCGGTGTAGGAGTCCGGACCGTCCATCCAGGACGGTTCAGCGGGCACCAACCGCTTGCCCCGCCACGCCTCCGCCCGCACGGGCAGGTAGAACGCCGCGTGCCGCGCGTCCACCATCCGACGCGAAGGGTGGAACGGCGTCGCGGCGCGCACGGTGTGGTACGACGCGGCGAGCGCCACGGCGTCCACACCCAACGACGCGACCCGTTCGACAGCGGCCGGGTCGCCCACGACATCCCAGGGGTACAAGTGCGCAACGGTGGTCACCACCGGGGGCGCTTCCTCTCGTAAGACGGGTCGTGCTTCTGCATGTAACCGGTGTCATCGCGCTGCACGAGGCCGCACGTCCGGTAGTTCTCCGCCAGCCGTGCCAACGCGTCACGGTCCAGCTCGACACCCAGCCCCGGCGCGGTCGGCACCGGCACCGCCCCGTCCACGAACGTGAACGGCGTCGTGATCACGTCGTCGGCGACGTTCCACGGGTAGTGCGTGTCGCACGCGTAGTTCAGGTTCGGCGTGGACGCGGCGAGGTGCGTCATCGCGGCCAGGCTGATGCCCAGGTGCGAGTTGGAGTGCATGGACAGGCCGATGCCGAACGTCCGGCAGATCCCGGCCAGCTCCTTCGACCGCGACAGCCCACCCCAGTAGTGGTGGTCCGACAGGATCACCTGCACCGCGCCCACCTCCACCGACCGGGCGATGTGCTCGAACGCGATCACGCACATGTTCGTCGCCAACGGCATCGGCGCACGTGCCGCGACCTGCGCCATCCCGTCGATCCCGGGCGCCGGGTCCTCCAGGTACTCGACCACGCCGTCGAGCTCCTCGGCGACCTTCAGCGACGTCTCGGGCGTCCACGCCGCGTTGGGGTCCAGCCGCAGCGGGTGGTCCGGGAACGCCTCGCGCAGCGCGCGGATCGCCTCGATCTCCTGCTCGGGCGGGTACACGCCGCCCTTGAGCTTGATCGAGCCGAACCCGTGCCGCTCGACGAGCACCCGGGCCTGCGCCACGATGCCCGCCGGGTCCAGCGCCTCGCCGAACTCGTCCGGTTCCGCGCCGGGGTGGCCGGCCCACTTGTAGAACAGGTACGCGCTGTACGGCACGGCGTCGCGCACCGCGCCGCCGAGCAGGTCGCTCACCGGGCGGCCGAGCGCCTTGCCCCGGATGTCCCAGCACGCGACCTCGAACGGCGAGAACACCCTGTCCACAGTGGACTCGACGGTCAGCGGCCCGGTCAGCCCGTGCCGGTCGGACCCGGCCTCGCCGCCCAGCGCGGTCGCGATGCGGGAGTGCATCTCGTTCAACGCGTGCACGTCCAGGCCCACCAGCGCGGGCGCGGCCGTGCGCATCCGGGTCAGGTGGCCGAGGTCGCCGTAGCTCTCGCCGAGCCCCGAGATTCCTTCGTCGGTGTGCACCTCCACGATGGTGCGCAGCGCCCACGGCTCGTGCACGCCCACCGAGTTCAGCAGCGGCGGGTCTCGGAAGGCGACCGGGGTGATGGTGATGTCGGTGATCTTCATGCGGCCAGGCTCCGACCGGCGGCGACGACCTTCTCCAGTTCCGCCACGTGCTCGGGCGTCGGGTCGAGCAGAGGAGCGCGGACGCCGCCGACGTCGAGCCCGGTGGCCCGGACCGCCGCCTTCACCAGTGACACGGCGTAGCCCGGCACCTTGTCGCGCAACTCGACCAGCGGCTTGTAGAACTCCAACAGGTACCGGTTGACCAACGCGGCGTCACCGTTGCGCACGGCGTGGTAGAAGCCGAGCGAGATCTCCGGCGCGAAGCAGAACACCGCCGACGAGTACAGGTCCACGCCGATGCCCCGGTACGCGGGCACGGTCAGCTCCGCGGTCGGCAGGCCGTTGAAGAACTGGAACGGCTTCTCGACCGCCGACCGCACCGCGAGCACGATGCGGTGCAGCAGGTCGATGTCGCCGAGCCCGTCCTTGAACCCCACCACGGTCGGCAGCGACGCGACCTCGACCGCCGTCTCCGGCGTGAAGATCGCGTTGTTGCGCTGGTAGACGATCAGCGACAGGTCCGACGCGCCCGCCACCTCCGTCACGTACCGGACCAGCCCCTTGGCCGGGTTGGTCACCAGGTACGGCGGCAGCAGCAGCAAGCCGTCCGCACCGACCCGCGCCGCGGCCTGGGCGATCCGCTTGGCAGTCGGCAGCGGGCCGCCGACGCCCGCGAACACCGGCACCCGCCCGGCCGTCGCCTCGACCGCGACGGCCACCGCCCGTTCGACCTCCGCCGGCTCCAACGCGTGGAACTCGCCGGTACCGCAGGCGACGAACACGCCGCCCGCGCCCGCCGCCACCCCTCGCTCGACGTGCTCGGCCAGCACGTCCTCCGCGAGCGCGCCGTCCGCGTCGAACGGCGTCACCGGGAAGAACAGCACCCCATCCAGTTGCATACCCAGACCTTCATCCCTTGATCGCTCCGGTGGTGATCCCACGCAGGAAGGACATTGCGTTTCCTCGCGCGGCAGCGCACAGGCGGCGAGCGCGCTGACGACGAGGTGGAGCAGCAGGGGCACCATCGGCGCTGATGAGCGAGTCCCCGCCGACGTGGCAGTGGTTCGGGAGCGGTTCCGTGGGGCGGCACCGACGTCGGCGCCGCCCCACGGGGTGGGCAGCGACGGCACCGCCGCCACTAGCCGTCGCCCCCACGTCTCGGAGGGTGTCGACCGGGGTCACCGGGCCACCCTGGGTGAATGGACGGGCCAAGTCCAGGTGTTGCGCAACCCCGGGCGTTCGCGGGGGTTCACCGGTTCGGCGCAGGCCTCCGCAGGCCCGCCGCGGGCGGGGTCGGCGTCGGCGCGGAGCCACGCGCCGGGAGACTTGACGCGGAACTCGGGTGGCCTCGCGGCGCGGTGCGTCCGGGCCGGTGGCGGCACGTGGCGGTGCACCGCTCCGCTCGACGACCGGTACCCGCAGGTCGAGTGCGTGATGGGACCCGCAACGGTCACTACAGCGACGGCCGTGGCGCACCGGCGGGAGAGTGTCATGGACGGCGACTCCTGTTCACGGCCGTACTGTTCATATATATGAATTGCGGTCGTACTTGTGAACGTGTTGGCCGGACTGTAAGAATCGGCGCAGCGACGTGTCAAGTGCGTGTTGCCGGAACGTTTCCCGTGGAGGACTTGGTGACTGGACCCGCGTCACCCGCTCGGCCGAACGCGGTCAAGTCGGCCGATCGGACTGTGGAACTGCTCGAAGTGCTGTCGGCGTCGGACCGCCCGCTGACCCTGACCGAACTGCACCGCGAGCTGAGCTACCCGAAGTCGAGCCTCTACATGCTCTTGCAGACGCTCGTCGCCCGGGGCTGGGTGGAGCTCGACCCCACCCGCGGCACGTACGGCATCGGCGTGCGCGCCCTGCTCGTCGGCACGTCGTACCTCGACCACGACCCGGTGGTGCAGGTCGCCATCCGGGTGATGGAGCAGGTGCGCCGCGAGATCAACGAGACGGTCCACCTGGCGCGGTTGGACGGCGCGGACGTGGTCTACCTGGCCAGCCGCGAGTCCGAGCACCACCTGCGCGTGGTGTCCCGCGTCGGACGGCGGCTGCCCGCGCACTCCACGTCGCTGGGCAAGGCGCTGCTCGCCGCGCGCACGCCCGCCGAGGTCGACGCGATCCTGCCCGCCCGGCTGACGCCGTTGACGCCGAACACGATCATCGAACGCCCGGCGCTGCACGCGCAGCTCGCGGGGTTCCGCGCGGTCGGGTACGCGCACGAACGCGAGGAGAACACGCCCGGCCTGGGCTGCTTCGCGGTCGCGCTGCCCTACCGCAACCCGGTGCTCGACGCGATGAGCTGCTCGGTGCCGCTGGGCCGGCTCGACCCCGACCACGAGCGCCAGGTCGTCGAAGCGCTGCTGCACGCCGCACGCACGATCACCGAACTGCTGCGCCAGTTCGGCCGCTGATTCCGTTATCGCGAAAGGGCTCGACGTGACCGCACGAATCCTGATCACCGGCGCCGCCGGCATAGTCGGCACGCTCATGCGCACCCGGCTGGCCGCGCCGGACCGGACCCTGCGCCTGCTCGACATCGCGCCGCTGCCCGCCGCCGAAGACGGTGAACGGGTCGAGTTGGTGACGGCGTCGGTGACCGACCAGGCGGCGATGGACGAGGCGTGCGCGGGTGTCGACGCGGTGATCCACCTCGGCGGGCACAGCCTGGAGCGGCCGTGGGCGGAGATCCTGGACGTCAACATCAACGGCACGCACGTGGTGCTGGAGGCGGCGCGGCGGGCCGGGGTGTCCCGAGTGGTGCTGGCCAGCTCCAACCACGCGGTCGGGTACTACGAGCGTTCGGCCGGTGAGGCGGGCGACTACCTGTTCCCGAAGCCGGACACGTACTACGGCGTGAGCAAGGTGGCGTTGGAGGCGTTGGGCAGCCTGTACGCGTCGCGGTACGGGATGGACGTGATCGCGATCCGGATCGGGTCGTGCTTCGAGAAGCCGCGGGACGCGCGGATGCTGTCGACGTGGCTGTCGCCGGACGACGGCGCACGGCTGTTCGAGGCGTGCCTGTCGGCGCCGTCGCCCGGGTTCCGGGTGGTGTGGGGTGTCTCGGACAACACGCGGCGGTGGTTCTCGCTGGCCGAGGCGGAGGCGTTGGGGTACAAGTCATCCGATGACTCCGAGGTGTTCGCTTCGGAGATCCTGGCCGGTGGCTCGCCGGATCCCGATTCGCCCGCCCTGACGCACCTCGGTGGCGTGTGGTGCACGCCTGAGTTCGACACCGCGGTGAAGGAGGCCGGTCGATGAGCGGGAGCGTGCAGGGGTACAACCCCCGGACCGGTGAGCCGGTGGGTTCGCCGGTGCCGGAGACATCGGATGTCTCGGTGGACTCGCTGGCTCGTGCGGCCGAGGCGGCGTTCCCGTCGTGGTCGACGATGCCCGCGGTGGAGCGGGCTTCGGTGCTGGACGCCGTGGCGGATGCGCTGGACGCTTCGTCGGACGCGTTGGTCGAGGTCGCGGAGGCCGAGACGGCGCTGGGCGTGCCGCGGTTGACGACGGAGCTGAAGCGGACCACGAACCAGTTGCGGCTGTTCGGTGGGGTGTTGCGCGAGGGCAGCTACGTCGAGGCGACGCTGGACTCGGCGAACCCCGACATCATCCCGCCGCGCCCGGTGCTGCGGCGCATGCTCCGTCCACTCGGGACGGTCGGGGTGTTCGCGGCGTCCAACTTCCCGTTCGCGTTCTCGGTGGCGGGTGGCGACACGGCGTCCGCGCTGGCCTCGGGGTGCCCGGTGATCGTGAAGGCGCACCCGTCGCACCCGGGGACGTCGGCGGAGACCGCGCGGATCGTGGCGTCCGTGGTGCCGGTGGGTGTTTTCGGCATCGTGCACGGGCAGGAGGCCGGTGTGGCGCTGGTCAAGCACCCGGCGATCAAGGCGGTCGGCTTCACCGGTTCCACGGTGGGCGGTCGGGCGCTGTTCGACCTGGCGAGTTCGCGGCCCGACCCGATCCCGTTCTACGGCGAGTTGGGCAGCGTCAACCCGACCGTCGTCCTGCCCGAGGCCGCCGCGGCCCGGCCTGAAGGCTTCGCGGCCGAGTTCGTCGGCTCGCTGACCCTCGGCGTCGGCCAGTTCTGCACCAACCCCGGCCTGGTCTTCGCGCCGGAGTCCCTGGTCCCCGCATTGTCCGACGCCGTGTCGTCCGCGGTGGGCGGCCCGATGCTGAACGAGCGCATGTGCGACGCGTACCGGTCGGGCACCGATGGCTTGGCCTCGTCGGGGCTGGCCTCACTGGTCGCCGAGGGCACCGCGCCGACCGAGGGCTGGAGCGTCCCACCGCGCCTCTTCCAGGTGCCGCTGGCGACGTTCGCGGACAACCTGGAGAAGCTCACCGAGGAGCACTTCGGCCCAGCGGCGATCGTGGTGACCTACACCGATCCCGCCGACCTGGCGTCCGTCCTGCCGCACCTCCCGGGAACCCTCACCGGCACCGTGCACGCCGCCGAGTCCGAGCACGAGCCCGCCGCCCGCGTCGCCGAGTCACTGCGGCCGGTCGTGGGTCGGCTGATCTTCAACGGCTGGCCGACCGGCGTCGCGGTGGCGTGGGGAATGCACCACGGCGGCCCCTGGCCGGCCACCACCAACCCGCTGCACACGTCCGTCGGGGCCACCTCAATCCGCCGCTGGCTCGCACCGGTGACCTACCAGTCCTGGCCGGACCCCCTGCTGCCCGCCGAACTGCGCAACGACAACCCGCTGGGCATCCCACGCCGGGTGGACGGCGTGCTCGGGACCCACTGACCGATCGCCAACCGCCGGGCCGCCGCGCCCCACACGCCGCCGGCCCCGCCCCGCCCACGCCGCTGGGCGGGGCCGGCCAGGCCACTGTGCGAGGCCCGGCCGGGCCAGGCCACCTGGCGGTCCCGTGCACGCCACTGGGCGCGGCCGTCCACGCCGCTGAGCGGGAGCCAGCCAGGCCGCTTGGGCGAGGCCGGTCAGTCCGCTGGGTGGAACCCGGTCGTCCACGGCGGACCGGTCCGCCGTGGACGACCTCCACGCCGGCGCGGTGCAGTGCCGCTCCGACGTAGGCGCCGATGACTCCGGCTCCGAGAACTGCGACTTTCATGACGTCCCTCGCCTTCACCTCAATTGCATACAGTATGTTGTATGAAGTACGCGAGCGATAGCCCATGTGAGGGCCGCCGTGCCACCGACAGGCACCTGACCGGTTGAGCCAGATTGCTTATTGCATACGAAAATCTGTATGCTGAGATTCGGGCATTCTCGACACCTGCCCGAGGAGGCGACCGTGAGCCAGCCCGACGCGCCGCTGATCGGCGCGGGAAACACCCGCCGTGCGGCCCGCGACTCGCTGAGCAGCGCCGCCGCCCGGAAGGTCGAACGGCCCGCCCCGTTGCGCCAGGCCGTCTACGAGGCCCTGCTCGACCTGATCGTCAACCGAACCCTCAAGCCCGGGCAGCACCTCGTCGAGATCGAGCTCGCCGAACACCTGGGCGTGAGCCGCCAGCCGGTGCGCGAAGCGTTGCAGCGCCTGCAGACCGAGGGCTGGGTCGACCTGCGCCCGGCGCAGGGTGCGTTCGTGCACACGCCGACCGACGAAGAGGCCGACCAACTCCTCTCCGTGCGCAACGTCCTGGAGACCTACTCCGCCCGGCTGGCGGCCGAGCGCGCCACGCCGGAGGACGTCAAGCAGCTCCGGAAGCTGCAGAACGAAGGCGTCGCCGCGCTCAAGGCCAAGGACGTGGAACGGGTCGTCGCCGCGAACGCCGCACTGCACGCGTTCATCACGCAGCTGTCCGGCAACACCGTGCTGGCCGAGATGATCACCACCGTCGACCGCCGGGCCCGCTGGTACTACGCACCGCTCGCGCTGACCCGCGGCGAGGACGCGTGGACCGAGCACGCCGACATCATCGACGCCATCACCCTGGGCGAGCCCGCAGAGGCGGCCAGGGTGATGAGCCACCACACGGAGCGCACCCGCACCGCCTACCGCGAGCACCGGGACGCCACGCAGCCGAAGTGATCGGGACTACCCGCCCCGATCCGCGCAACGCCTGACTAGGTCCAGCTCACGGGCGCGATCGTGTCCGGCTCGGCGGGCACCGCGCAGGCCAAGAGGCAAGTCCTGGAAGCGGCGGGCGGGTCGGCAGGACGCCCGGTGAGACGGCCCGCCTGCTGCGGGAGCTGCTGACCTGACCCCGGTCACCACGAGTCGATGAGCGAGTCGTCGTGCCCGCGCCGCCGCCACTGCTCCGTGATGCGGCCGAGCCGGGACGGGGCGGCCATGCCGCGCAACATCGCGATCCTGCCGTCCCGGACCTCCAGCGCCACCACGCCCACGACCCGGTCGTCCACCACGGCGATCATGGCGGGTGACCCGTTGACCACGCCGGCGTGGACGGCCAGGGAACCGCCGAGCAGCCGCCGCTTCGCCGTGGACGGCTTGAACAGAGCCCGCGCGACGGCGGCGACCCGCTCGCGGTTCGGGTACTGCAGCAGCTTCTCGGCCAACCCGGCGCCATCGGAGAGCGCGGTCGCGTCGTCGGTCAGCAACGCCACCAGCCGCTCGGTGTGGCCGGAGGACGAGGCGGCGAAGAACGCTTCGACGATCCGGCGTGCGGCGGCCCGGTCCACCTCACCGGAGTTGCGCCCGGCGGCGACGTGCCGCCGGGCCCGGTGGGCGTGCTGCTGGCTCGCGGACTCGGTGATGTCCAGGATCCCGGCGATCTCGGCGTGGCTGTAGGAGAACGCCTCGCGCAGGACGTAGACGGCCCGCTCGACCGGCGACAGGCGTTCCAGGAGCATCAGCACCGCCAGGGTCACGGACTCGCGTTGCTCGAAGGTGTCCGCCGGGCCCAGCATCGGGTCGCCGTCCAGGAGCGGCTCGGGCAACCAGGCGCCGACCGCGCGCTCCCGCCGCGCCTTGGCCGAGCGGAGCCGGTCGAGGGACAGGTTGGTGACCACTTTGGTCAGCCACGCCTCGGGCACCTCGATGTGGTCGTGGTCGGCGGCCTGCCAGCGCAGGAACGCGTCCTGCACCGCGTCCTCCGCGTCGGCGGCCGAACCGAGCAGGCGGTACGCCAACGAGGCCAGCCGGTCGCGGCTGGCCTCGAAGCGCTCCACGGTCGCGGTGTCCATGGACGCCAGGCTAAGCAGTGACCGCTCCGGTCACGGGGTCGGCGGCGGTCGACAGGCGGTGCCTGCGGGTGGGCATTCCGAAGGTCGGGTAGCTCACGCTCAAGGCGGCGGTCCGGAGGATGGCCGCCTTGAGCCATGCCGCCGAACGACCGCCCAGCGCCCAGGACTTCGACCGCGCGGTGCCGTCCACCGCCTGGATGATCGCGTCCTTCCGGCCGAGGCTGATGTGGTTGCCGACGTACGGCAGGGACTTCGTCGGCACCTCCTTGCCGGTCAGGTCACCGATGATCGAGGCCATCGCCTGCCCCACGGTGTACCCCGCCGAAGCGCACGACATCGGCAGCGGCAGGCCGTTGTCCCCGATGGTGTGGACGGCGTCGCCGGCGGCGTAGACGTCGGGGTGCGAGACCGACCGCATCCGGCGGTCGACCAGGACCTGGCCGTTGTCGGCGACCGCGAGCCCGCTGGCCGCGGCGATCGGGTGGACGGCGAAACCCGCCGCCCAGACGGTCGCGTCGGCGGCGAAGACCCGGCCGTCCGCGGCGACCGCGCCCGTCCCGTCGACGCGGACGACGGTGCTGTGCTCGTGGACCTCGATGCCGAACCTGTCGAACGCCGCCAGCAGGTGGCGACGGGCCTTCCGACCCAGCCACCCGCCCAGCTCGCCTCGGGTGGCCAGGGTGACCCGGAGACCGGGCCGGGACTCGGCGATCTCCGTGGCGGCCTCGATCGCGGTCAGGTTGCCGCCGACGACCAGCACCTTCCCGTCGCCGCCCAGCTCGTCCAGGCGGCGGCGCAGGCGCAGCGCCGCCGGCCGTGCGGCGACGTGGAAGGCGTGCTCGGCCACACCGGGGACGCCGTGGTCGGCGACCGTGCTGCCGAGCGTGTAGAGGAGGGTGTCGTAGGGCAGCGAGTCGGTGCCCTTCCCGTCGACCACCGTGACGGTCCGGTGCTCGGCGTCCACCTCGGTGACGCGCGCCAGCCGCAGGCGGATTCCGGTGCCCGAGAAGACCTCGGCCAGCTCGTAGCGGCGCAGGTCCTGGCCGGCGGCGAGCTGGTGCAGGCGCAGCCGCTCGACGAAGTCCGGTTCGGCGTTGACGAGGGTGATCTCGACGTCGTCGGGGTGCAGGCGGCGGGCGAAGTTTCCAGCGGCGAAGGCCCCGGCGTACCCGGCGCCGAGGACGACGATGCGGTGCGGCATGTTCGTGCTCCTGTCTGGTTGCTCGCCCTCTGAACGGGACGGCGAGCCGATCCCTGACAGGGTTCGACCGTGACGTGGATCACCCCGGGTAACCGGGAAGGACGTCCGCTACGTCGCCCACCTGGGCGGCGGCCTCCACTTCGCCACCGCCATCAACGGCGAGTTCGGCTGGTAGCGGTCAGCGCAGGCGGTGGCGGCCCGCGCAGACGTTCGTCGACGTGCCGCGCAGGAAGCCGCCAGGGTCATGCCGACCTCCGCGGCCAGGTCGAAGTCGTCACCCGGCGTGCGCATGGTCACCGACAGGGCCTTGCCGTCGACCCGGATCTCCAGCAGCTCCTCCACGGTGGGGGTGTCCGCGCGGGCGTCCGCCACGCCGTCCACCACCCGCACGACCCGCCGGCTGCTCGTCACCCGTCCCTTGTGGACACTCCTCGTCTCGGCACAGCGCGGTGCACTCGGCCAGCAGGCGGCGCAACTGGGGTCCCTGGACCCGGTGGCACTGGCGGCGGCCAAGCTGGTCGGTTCCTGACCCGTGCTGTCGCGGTGGCCGGTTCCCGCGGACACGGTCACCCCGACAGCACGGCCGACCTCTGATGGATCGCGGCCACAAAGGGGGGTCGTCAGCCGAGGGCGTGCCGACTGGGTGAGCGCTGCCCGGAGTCCAGCCTCGGTGGGGGCCAGGCGCGATGGCTCGGCGGCGAAGCGCCTAGGACTCCGTGCGGCGGCCGATCACCTCCACCAGACCGACTTCACGCAATGCCGCGAGCAGCACCGACAGCTGGTGCGCGGTGCCCCGGGCAGCAGGTGGGTGGCCGCCATGATCGCGGCGTCCAAGACGAACGCCGGTACAGTTCGGCGAACCTCTCGTCCCATCGCTCCCGGTGTGCCTCGAAGGTGGTCGGCGGCTCCAGACCCGGCGGGGCCAGGGCGTCTTGGACCACGGCCAGGTAGCGGCCGGCCAGGCGCAGGGCCGGCGACCGCCCAGGTCGCCGGTCAGCGCGGCGACCAGCTCGGACCGCGCACCTCGTGGTCGAGGCGGCCGAGAGGTGGCGCTACCGACGTGCCCGAGGCGATCGGGGTCGGACGGTAGACGTCGTAGTGGTTGGTCATGTGGTTGATATCGCGGAGGGCCTGTTCGGCGGTGCTGCCGAAGCTCAGCGGAGCCCGCTTTGCGCGGAGTCGGACCGAGAGGTCATGGGGTTGCCAGGGCTTCGGTCGGGGAGAGGCGGCTGGCCCTGATCGCCGGGTAGAGGCCCGCGAGGGTGCCGATGACGGCCGTTGCGGCGATGCCGCCCAGCGTCGCCCAGGCCGGTACCACCGCGGGCCAGTCCTGGTAGGTGGCGTAGGCCGTGGTGACCAGGACGCCCAGGACCGCGCCCGCCGCACCTCCCAGGGCGGAGAGCAGGAGCGATTCGGTCAGGAACTGGGTGCGGATCTGGGATCTGGTGGCGCCGAGCGATCTTCGGAGGCCGATCTCGGCTCGGCGTTCCAGTACCGAGATGACCATGGTGTTGGCCACTCCGACGCCGCCGACCAGGAGGGCTACCGCGCCCAGACCGAGGAGCAGGGCGTTGAGGGTTTCGTCGGTGGCCTGTTTGGCGGCCAGGGCGTCCGAGGGCCGGGAGACCTCCACTTCGTCCGGGTGTTCGGGGTTGGCGGTGGCGGCCAGGTTGGCTTGGACGCTGTGCACCGCGTCCTCCCTGGCCCTGGCGTAGACCGTCGTCGGGTAGCCGTCGAAGCCCAGGTGTTCCCGGGCCACCGGCCAGCCGACCAGTGCGGCGGTGTCCAACTCCGGGGCCAGGGGCGCGGGGTGCAGGACGCCGACGACGGTGAACCACTCGCCGCCCAGGTGCACGGGTTCGTTCGGGGCGGCGACACCCAGCCGTTCGGCGGCTTTGTGGCCCAGCACCACGGCCGGGTAGCGGGCCGTGGCCTCGTTGAGGAAGACGCCTTTCGCGACCGTCGCGCCGACCGTGGCCAGGAGGTCGGTCCTGGCGGCCAGGACCGCGATGCCACCGGACTGGGTCTGCGGGATGCGGTCGTTGCGGTAGACGTGGGCGTCCACGACCTTGCCGGTCGCGGTGGCGGACAGGACCGGTGCCATCCGGCCGATCATGCCCACCGACTCGGTCGGCAGGTGGGCCTGCTCGCCGAACAGGGTCTGGCCCGGGCCCGCGGTCAGCAGGTTCGTGCCCAGCGCGGCGAGGCGGCGGTCGAGGTCTTCGCGGCTGGAGGTGGAGACGCCGACCACCGAGATCATCGCGGCGATGCCGATCGCGATGCCCAGCGCGGACAGCACGACCCGCGTGGGCCTGGCCCGCAGGCCCACGCCACCCACCCGCAGCACGTCGGCCGGTGAGAGGCGGGCCGGTCGCAGGTCACGCATCGCCCACCACCCGACCGTCGCGCACGTCCACCCGGCGCGGGAGGGTCGCGGCGACTTCCTGGTCGTGGGTGATGACCAGGACCGTGGTGCCCGCCTCGTGGAGGGAGCGCAGCAGCCGCAGCACCCCTTCGCCGGACTTGGAGTCGAGGTTGCCGGTGGGCTCGTCGGCCAGCAGCAGCGCGGGCCGGCCCACCACGGCGCGGGCGATCGCCACGCGTTGCCGTTCACCGCCGGACAGCTCGTGCGGGCGGTGGGTGAGCCGGTGCCCCAGGCCGACCGCCTTCAACGCCTCCACGGCACGTCGGCGCCGCTGCCCGACGCCCACGCCCGCGTAGAGCAGGCCATCGGCGACGTTGTCCACTGTAGACATACCAGTCGACAGGTGGAATTGCTGGAACACGAACCCGATCACGCTCGCGCGCAGGGCGGACAAGGCCCGGTCCGAGAGCTCGCGGACGGCGTGCCCGTCGATGCGCACCTCGCCGCGCGTCGGCCGGTCGAGCGTGCCGATGAGGTTGAGCATCGTCGACTTGCCGGACCCGGACGGGCCCACGATGCCGACCAGCTCGCCGCGCCCGATGGTGAGCGACACGTCCCGCAGGGCGACCACGCCCTGGTACTCGCGACCGACCTCCCGCAACTCCACGACCGGTGTCATCGCGGCACCCCCACTTCCACACCCTCGGCGATGCCCTCGCCGGTGACCTCGACCTGGCCGGCGGCGAACAGGCCCGTCTCCACCGGCAGGTACGTCGTGACGCCGTTCTCGACCACCTGCACGCCGTACTCACCCTCGCCGAGGGACACCAACGCGCCCACCGGCACCGCGAGCACACCTTCCTTGCGCTCGGACACGAGCAGGACGTCGACCGGGGCCGAGTCGAAGCGGCCCAGCGCACCCTGGTCGGCCACCGACACCACCACCTCGACCGTGGTCGTGGGTGTGGCGCCCGGTTGGGCCGGACCGCTGGTGGCGACGGTGCCCACCGACTCGACCACGCCGTCGACGGACTTGCCGTCCGGCAGGACGACGGTCGCGGAAACGCCCTCGGCCACCAGGTGCTGCTTGCCGACGTCGAGCGGCACGACGACGACCCGCGTGGTGCCCGTGCAGGTGAGGACCGGGCCGGTGGCACGACTGCCCGGCTGCGCCTTCAGCTCGGCCACCCGCACCTCGCCACCGGTGACCACGACGTCCGTCGCCTGCACCGCTCCCGTCTCCGGCACACCCAGCGCCTGCTGCCACGCGCGCACCGCCGTGGCCGTGCCGGTGGTGTAGGACTCGTCCACGGTGAACCCGCCGTAGCCGAGCGCCTGCAGGTTCTCCTCCAACTGCCGGACGTCCCCGCCCGTGGCGCCCGGGGACAGTGACCGGTAGGCGGGTGTCGCACCGAACAGCAGCACAACTGGCCGGTCATCCACCTCGTACACCGCCTGGCCACGCCCGATGACCGCACCCGGTGCGGGGAGCCAGGTGACCGTGCCCTGCGCGCCGACCGGCACAGGCACGGCACTGCCGTGGCTCAACGTGCCGGCGACCCGTTCGGTGCGGGTCAACGTCGTGGCCACCACCTTCGCCGTGGCCGGCGGCAGGTCCGCCGAGCTCGCCGGCACCGGGTCGGCGCCACCCAGGCCCAACGCCGCGACACCGCCGACACCCAGCACGACCGTCACGCCCACTCCCCACAGCACCCGCCCGCGCCCGCTCACCGGACCGACCCGCCGACTCGGCCCGACACACATCCGCTCATCGGGTGAACTCCAGCCGAGTACCGCCATCCGAGCGCGCTCATCGACCCAGCTCCGGGAGCTTCTCCCGGCACGCGTCCAGTGCCGCGCGGAACGCCGGGCTGTTCCGGTCGATGGAGCCCAGGCCGCTCAGCTTGCCGCCGTTCGGGTCCGGATCCGGGACGTCCACCCCGTTGTCCCGCATGCACTGCGCGAAGACGCGCAACTGCTCCAGCTTCTCCGGGTCCAGTTCGGACAGATCACCGCCACCGGGCAGGAAGGCCCGGCACGCCTCGCGGGCGCGGTCGAAGTCCGGGTCGGTGCGATCAACCTTGCCGAAGCCGCCCGATTTGCCGCCCGGCTCGGGGTCCGGCACGTCCACCCCGTTGTCCCGCATGCACTTCGCGAACTCGCGCGACCGCTCCTCCTGGCTCATCGCCGCGCTCGACGACGGCGCCGCCACCCCCTCACCACCCGTACCGCACGCGGTCAGTGCCAGAGCCAGGGCGGCCAGCACGATGCTGCGTCGCATGTTCCCTCCTTCGTTCGTCGGGAACAGTCGACCAGCGGCGCCATAACCGGCGCGTAACCGAAACTGCTTATGCGGAGGTTATGACCCCCGGCGCACGATGGACCCCATGCGCATCCTCGTGGTCGAAGACGAACCGACGCTGGCGTCGACCATCGCCGAGTGGCTGCGCCGCGAGGCGTTCGCCGTCGACGTGGTGCACGACGGCGACTCCGCGCTGGAGCACCTGTCGGTCAACGCCTACGACGTGCTCGTGCTCGACCGTGACATACCGCGCGTGCACGGCGACGTCGTGTGCCGCCGGCTGGCCGACTCGGGCGCCGAGACGCGGATCCTCATGCTCACGGCCGCCGCCGCGGTGCGCGACCGGGTGGAGGGGCTGGCCCTCGGCGCGGACGACTACCTGCCCAAGCCGTTCGCGTTCGTGGAGCTGTCCGCGCGCGTGCACGCGCTGCTGCGCCGGGTGCGCCCGCCGAACCCGCCGGTGCTCGAACGGGCGGGGCTGCGGGTCGACCCGGCCCGTCGCCAAGTCACCCGAGCGGGTGAGTTCATTCCCTTGGCCAACAAGGAGTTCGCGTTGCTGACCGAGCTGGTCCGGGCGGAGGGCGCCGTGGTGGCCACCGAGCACCTGCTGGAGAAGGTGTGGGACGAGCACATCGACCCGTTCACCAATACGGTGCGGGTCACCATGATGAAACTGCGGCGCAAGCTCGGTGAACCCGCGCTGATCGAGACCGTGCCCGGCGTGGGCTACCGGATCCCGTGATGATCGGGCGGTGGAGCATCCGGGGTCGGTTGACCGCGCTCTACGGCGGGCTGTTCCTGCTCGCCGGCGGCGCCCTGCTCGCGGTCACCTACCTGCTGGTGTGGCAGAGCCTCAACGGCAGGCTCCAGCCGTTCAGCGACGTGACGAGCCTGCGCCAGCTGCGCGAAGCGTCCTCCGACGCCGTGATCGAGGCCATCCGCACCGCTCAGGTCCGCTACCGCGACGAAGTCCTGGGATCTCTGCTCACCCGGGGAGGCCTCGCATTGCTGTGCGTGGCCGCCATCGCGGTGGCGTTCGGGTGGCTGCTGGCGCGCAGCGCGTTGCAGCCGGTGCACCGCATCACCGAGGCCGCACGGCGGATCGCGGCGGGCCAGGGGCTGCACGAGCGGATCCCACCGACCGGGCCGCGCGATGAGGTCTCCGAGCTGGCCGAGACGTTCAACGCCATGTTGGAGCGGCTGGACCGCGCGTTCGACGGGCAACGCCGGTTCGTCGCCGACGCGTCCCACGAGATGCGCACCCCGCTGGCCGTGAAACGGGCGCTCATCGAGGTGTCGATCACCCGACCGGGTGCCTCGGCGGACGCCAAGCAGCTCGGCACCGAGCTGCTCAAGGTCAACGCGCGCCACGAGCGGCTGATCGACGGCCTGCTCACGTTGGCCGACAGCGAGAACGAGCTCACCGAGCGCACCAAGACGTCGGTCTCCGACATCGCCGAGCACGTGCTGCTGCAGTCGCGGATAGCCGCCGAGCGGGCGGGCGTGGACCTGCACCACGAGATGGCGCCGTGCGAGGTCGTCGGCGACCCGGTGCTGCTGGAGCGCCTGGTGCGCAACCTGGTGGACAACGCGATCAGGCACAACCACCGGGGCGGGTGGGTCGACGTGAACGCCGGACCGGGTGTCCTGGCCGTGGCGAACACCGGTCCGAAGATCGAGCGGTACGAGGTGGAAGGGCTGTTCCGGCCGTTCCGCAGGCTGGACCGGGCCACCACGACGGGCGAACGGGGCTTGGGACTGGGGCTGTCGATCGTCCGTGCCATCGCCGCCGCCCACGGTGCGACGGTGACCGCGACACCGGGGGCGGACGGCGGGTTGGCGGTGACGGTCAGGTTTGCCGAAGTGCCGTGAGGAACGCCCGGAACGGGCGCTCCCCAAAGGTCAATCTGGGTCCTGGCCGTTTGCTGTCCCTGACGCTGGTCGTGCTCCGTCCCACGGCCAGCTCGACGCAGTTGTTCCCCGCGCCGGAGTAGGTGCTCTTGCGCCACGTCTTGTCGTTGTTCATGTGTCCTTCAGTGCGGTTGCCAGTTTTCTGATCAGCGAAGCCGACTCCTTGGGCGACAGGGCGACCTCGCTCACCATTTCCTCGAAGTGCAGCAGGTACTTCTGCACGTCGGCGCGATTGTCCACCCACTTGCCACCGCCCGCGTACTCCAGGTACACGGCCGAAGGATCACTGTCCTCGAAGCGGAGTGCGGTCGCGCCACCACCGGACATGGTTCCGTGGGCACCGGCGCCGAACGGAACCACTTGGATGGTGATGTTGTCCTGCTTGCCCTTCTCAAGCAAATGCGACAACTGCTCGCGCATGACTGTGGGATTGCCGACGATTCGGTGCAGGGCGGCCTCGTCGATCACCGCGTGCAGCCGTAACCCGGGCAGCCTGCGCTGCCGGTTCGCCAGTGCCGCGGTGACCTGCTCCACCGACACCGACGAGTCCATGAAGCGCTGACCCGCGAGCCGGATCGCCGCCGCGTAGGCGGGTGTCTGGAGCAGTCCCGGGATGACGATCATCTCGATGGTGCGCACCTCCGTGGCATCCGCCTCCTGCCGGGCGTAGGTCCGCGCCTCCGGGGTGAACGCGGCCGCGTACACCAGGCGGGTGCCGTCCTGCTTCGCGTCCTCCCACAACGCTTCCGCCTCCCTCCGTTCGGCATCGGTCGCGCCGTAGAGCCCGAGCAGCGCGCCCAGTTCGGTCCAACTCGGACTGATGTACCCGTTCTCCATCCGCGACAGCGTCGACTGCGTCTTCCGCGTCAGCGCGTGGTAGTCGATCTCGGTCTTGCCCGCCCGCTTGCGCAAAGCGTTGAGGAACTGCCCCAGCTTGCGCTTGCGTCGGGTTTGGACGGCTGCCATGCGGATCTCTCCTCGCTGGAAAAGAACTGCGAACACCCTAGTGCGGTTCCGCAGCCCGCTCTCTTTCACTCGATCGAGCGCCAAAAGGTGCATATTCTCCCCCTCACTCGTCCCCCGTCGGTTACCCCGCGGGCGGGGGCGGGCACCCGCGGGACGTGCCCGACGATCTGGACGGGTGATCAGCGCCGACTAAAGTCTGGCCACATGTACATCTCGCAGGTCCGGCTGCGGAACGTCAAGGGGTTCCACGGCGCCCGCGAAGTGGATCTCAAGCTCACCGCGCCCGGCTGGACGGTGATCGCGGGCCGCAACGGGTCGGGCAAGACGTCGCTGCTCAGGGCGATCGCGCTGGCCGTCAGCGGTCCGGCGGTGGCCCGCAACCTGGTACCCGACTTCGAGAACTGGGTCACCGCGGGCCAGCGGGAGGGCGTGGTCCAGGTCCAGTTCACCCACGACCGGCGGGTGGAGAAGTTCGGCAAGGGCCGCCCGCCCGAGGGCAGGCTGTGGGCCGGCCTGGGCTGGACGATGCCGGACGAGGAGAGCCGCCCCACGCACCGGGGCCTGCAGCCGTCGCTGAAGGAGAAGCTGGAGGGCAGCAAGACCGCCGCCCTGCGCGGACCGTGGCAGGACAACCCGACCGGGTGGTTCTGCGCGGCCTACGGCCCGTTCCGGCGGCTCGTCGGCGGCGCGGGCGACGCGCAGCGGCTGATGCTCAGCCACGGCCCGGTGTCCCGGCTGGCGAGCCTCTTCCACGAGGACGCGTCGCTGGCCGAGGGCGTCGGCTGGCTCATCGAGCAGCACCTGAGGTCGCTGGAGCGCAGGCCGGGCGCGGAGGAGCTGAAGACCGTCGCGCTCGGCGTGCTGTCGGACGGCCTGCTGCCCGACGACTACCGGATCGAGGGCGTCGACTCCGACGGCCTGTGGGTGGTCAGCGGCGGGCACCGGTTCCCGCTGCGGGAGATGAGCGACGGCTACCGCACCGTCGCCGCGCTCGTGGTGGACCTGATCAAGCAGATCCACGAGTCGTACGGCGACCTGAAGACCACGCCCACCGCGCACGGCCTGGCCCTGACCGCGCCCGGCGTGGTGATCATCGACGAGGTGGACGCGCACCTGCACGTGTCGTGGCAGAAGCGGATCGGCGGCTGGCTCAAGGAGCACTTCCCGAACATCCAGTTCATCGTCACCACGCACAGCCCGTACCTGTGCCAGGCCGCCGACCCCGGCGGGCTGATCCGGCTGCCGGGACCGGACCAGCAGGAACCGCCGCGGGTGGTCGACCGGGAGCTCTACGAGCGGATCGTCTACGGCAGCGGTGACGACGCGGTGCTCTCGGAGCTCTTCGGCCTGGACACGCCCTACTCCGAACGCGCGCAGGAACTGCGGGCCGAACTGGTGGACCTGGAGGTCGCGGTGATCGGCGGCACGGCCGACGCCCGCGCGGTGCGCCGCTACGAGGCGCTGCGGGCGTTGCTGACCAGCTCACCGGTGGCCCGCACGCGCGAGGTCGCCGCACGGCTGGAACGCGACGGGACGTGATCCGGCTCGTCCGGCCCGCGCTGCCCGCCGAACTGGCCGCCCGGCTGCCCGAGCTCACCGAGGAGATCGGCAACGCCACGCACCGCACACGGACCGCACGCGCGTTGTGGAAGCGCGCCGTCGTGCGGCGGAACGTGCACGCGCCGTTGCGGCGGTTGTTGGAGGACATGGCGCCGGGCTATCAGCGGTGCATGTACTGCGGTGACAGCCAGGGCACCGACATCGACCACTTCGAGCCGCTGTCGCTCAACCCGCTGCGCACGTTCGACTGGCTCAACCACCTGCTGGCCTGCTCGACGTGCAACAGCAACCTCAAGCGGGACCGGTTCCCGGTGGCCGAGGACGGCACGCCGCTGCTGGTGGACCCCACCACCGAGGACCCGTTCGACCACCTCCTGCTCACACTGTCACTGGGCGTGTACGTGGCGCGCACGGAGAAGGGCGAGGCGACGATCGACGTGTGCGGCCTCAACCGGCCGGTGCTGACCCAGGGACGGGTGCACGCGAGGCGGGTGGTGCTGATGTGCCTGTCGCGGTGGACGGCCGGGCGGGCGCGGGACGCGGCGGACGAGATGCGCGAGGCAGTGCTGACCGTGCGGGGGCAACCGTTCGCGGACGTCTGCCAGGCGATGCTGCGCCTGGCGCGGTCACCGGGCGCGGACCTGGTGTTCGAGGAGACGCCCTGGGCCTTGGCCGTGCTGAGGGACGAGGAGCTGCGGACGCAGTTGCTGGCCTGAGGCCGCGTCACCTGGAAAGGCCCCGCACCGGTTTGGGAAATCCACCTGAAATTGTCGGACCCCCGGTACATCATGGCCCGCATGGCAGACGCAATCGTGGCCGAGGGACTGGTCAAGCGCTACAAGTCGGTGGTCGCTCTCGACGGCCTCGACCTCGTGGTGCCCGAAGGGACCGTCATGGGCCTGCTCGGGCCGAACGGCGCGGGCAAGACGACGACGGTTCGCGTGCTCACCACGCTGCTGGAGCACGACGAGGGCACCGCCACCGTCACCGGGCTGGACGTCATCGCCGACGCCAAGGAGCTGCGCCGCCGGATCGGGTTGTCCGGCCAGTACGCGGCCGTGGACGAGAACCTGACCGGGTTCGAGAACCTCGACATGGTCGGCAGGCTCTACCACCTGGGCAAGAAGCGCAGCCGGGAGCGGGCGCGCGAGCTGCTGGAGCGGTTCGACCTGGTGGAGGCGGGTGACCGGGAGGTCAAGGGTTACTCGGGCGGCATGCGCCGGAGGCTGGACCTGGCGGGCGCGCTGGTGGCCAAGCCGAGGGTGCTGTTCCTCGACGAGCCGACCACGGGCCTCGACCCGCGCAGCCGGCTCGGCATGTGGGACGTGATCTCCGAACTCGTGGCGGGCGGCACGACCCTGCTGCTCACCACGCAGTACCTGGAGGAGGCCGACCGGCTCGCGGACAAGATCGCGGTCATCGACCACGGCAAGGTCATCGCGCTGGGCACCTCGAACGAGCTGAAGGACCAGGTCGGCGGTGAACGGCTGGAGCTGACGCTGGGCTCCGCGCAGGACGCGGAGACGGCGAAGGCGGCGCTGACGCCGCTGGCGATCGCGGAGATCAGCCGCGACGAGCGCGGGCACCGGCTGACCGTGCCGGTGGCGGGTGGTGCCGAGGTGCTGGTGGACGGCATCCGGAGGCTGGACGCCGAGTCGGTCAAGGTGCTCGACATCGGCCTGCGCAGGCCGACGCTGGACGACGTGTTCCTCTCGCTGACCGGACACGCGGCCGAGAACGACGGCGCCGACGAGAACGCCGAAGAGAAGCAGGGGGAGCAGGGGAAATGAGCGCGTTCACGGAGGCGTTGAGCGACGGCGCGGTGGTCGCCAAGCGCAACCTCATCAAGGTCAAGCGGGTCCCGGACCTGATCGTGGGCTCGACGTTGGCGCCGATCATGTTCGTGCTGTTGTTCGCGTACGTGTTCGGCGGCTCGATCGCCATCCCCGGCCTGGACTACCGCGAGTTCCTGATGGCGGGGATCTTCGCGCAGACCGTGGTGTTCGGCGCGTCGATCACCGGCAGCGGGCTGGCCGAGGACATCAAGAAGGGCGTGATCGACCGGTTCCGGTCGCTGCCGATGGCGCGGTCCGCGGTGCTGATCGGGCGCACCACCAGCGACCTGGTGAACAACGTGATCGTCATCGTGGTGATGTCGTTGACGGGCCTGATCGTGGGCTGGCGGATCCACTCCTCGCCGCTGGAGGCGCTGGCCGGGTTCGGCTTGCTGCTGCTGTTCGCCTACGCGGTGTCGTGGGGCATGGCGATCGTCGGGTTGATGGTGCGCAGCCCCGAGGTGTTCAACAACGCCTCGTTCATCGTGATCTTCCCGTTGACGTTCATCGCGAACACGTTCGTGCAGGAGAGCAACCTGCCCGGACCGCTGAAGACGTTCGCCGAGTGGAACCCGGTGTCGGCGGTGACGGCCGCGGCACGTGAGCTGTTCGGCAACACCAACCCGATGGCGCCGCCAGCGGACGTGTGGCCGTTGCAGCACCCGGTGCTGATGACGTTGATCTGGGTGGTTGTGTTCCTGGTGATCTTCGTGCCGCTGGCGATCCGGCAGTACCGCAAGGCGGTGTCGCGCTAGGCCAAGCGCAGCAAACTCGTTCTTGTCAAGAGCCGAACAGGTTTCGGATCGACCGCACGACGGGTAGCCGGTGGACAACAGAGCCCGAGGAGGCGCAGATGTCCACCGGCACCACTATCGGCGTGATCGTCGTCGTGCTGGTCGTGCTGGCCGCGATCGCGGTGCTGCTGAAGTTCGTCATGCAGCGCAAGAGGTTGCGCTCGAAGTTCGGCCCCGAGTACGAGCGCGCCTTGGAGCGCAATGGCAGCCGCATGGCGGCGGAACGGGAGCTCGCGGAACGAGAACGCGAGCACTCGAAGCTCCAGCTCCGCACGCTCGACCCCACGACGCGCGACAACTACGCCCGCACCTGGACCAGCGTCCAGGAGCAGTTCGTCGACGAGCCGACCCAGGCCGTCGGCCAGGCGGACCACCTGATCACCGACCTGATGGCCGAACGCGGCTACCCCACCGAGGGGCACGAGCGCCGCGAGGAGCTGCTGTCGGTCGAGCACGCCCGCACGCTCGACCACTACCGGCAGGCGCGCTCGATCGTCGAGCGCCAGGAGCGCGGCGAGGCGACGACCGAGGACCTGCGCACCGCGATGGTCCACTACCGCACCGTGTTCGAAGACCTGCTGGGCGACCACCGGGAAGGGGCGCGGTCATGACCGAGCAACGTCAGCACCTCACCACCGAGGACTTCGCCGAACGCCCGCCGCTCGACCGCGAGCCGCACGGCGGCCACCAGGTCGAGCGGGACCCGGTCGAGCAGACCCCGGCCGACCGCGACGTCGCGGAGCCGAACCTGACCGACCAGGAGCGCTTCGACCGGGAGCCCGTGCCGACCGACGAGCCCGCCACGCACGACGAGCCGTCCGCGCACGAGCAGCCCGCCGGCTACCACGAGTCCGGCTACCACGACTCCGGTCTGCACGAGCCCGACGCGCAGGAGCCCGACGCGCACAGGTCGGTGCACGAGTCCGGCGCGCAAGACGGGCGTGAAGCGCCGGTCGAGCTGTCCGCGGCCGAGACGACGGCGGGCGACGCCCCGCTGTTCACCGACGACGACGCGGCCGACTACCAGGCCGAGTGGCGGGCGCTGCAGGCCGACTTCGTCGACGACCCGCGCGAGGCCGTGCAGCGGGCCGACGAACTGGTCGCCCAGGTGATGCAGACGCTGGCCACCACGTTCAACGAGCACAAGCACGCGCTCGAAGAGCAGTGGCAGCGGGGCGACGAGGTGCAGACGGAGGAGCTGCGGCAGGCCCTCAAGCGCTACCGCACGTTCTTCGACCGGCTGCTGTCCGTCTGACCAACACCGAAGTGGGGACTCCCCGTTGTGCGTCTGGCGACCCAGGTGCACAACGGGTGAACCCATGTCCGGCCCCGGAGGTCACCCGGGCAGTTCCCGGATCTCCATCTCCAGCACGTCGATCTCGTCGCTGATCGCCTCGTCCAGCATCCGGTCGAGCAGCTCGGAGCAGTCCGACGACCCGAGGCCGAACCGGGGCACCTGCTCCCACCACACCGCCGGGTTGTTCCAGAACGAACCGGAACCCTGGTCGACGCCTTCGAGGCAGCGCAGCCGCGAATCGTCGTCCGGCAGTCGGCGGACGTAGTCGATGAACCTGGCCAGCGCGTTCGGGTTGATCACCGGTACCGCGCCGTACCCGCGCAGGCAGTCCTCGAGCTCCGTCAGGAACTCCTCTTTGAACGTCATGGCGCCACCCCCGCTTCCCCCGCTGCGTCGCGGGTGAGGAGGACTCACGTCCCAGGGCACCAACGGTACCGCCGCCGGGGCACGGAGAACTTGCTGCCAATGGGCGGTTCCAGGGCAAGATTCGCTAACGGTCGGGCGGTCGCACCGTGACCGGGACACCCGCCGGACGTCGGATGACCGGACAGTCCTCAGTGGACGGTCGACCCGGGACGCGCGACGGTTACCACGACGTGACCTTCACTCCGCGCGCAGCCGCGCCATGAAGCTGAACCGGTCGCCCCGGTAGAGCGAGCGGACGCGCTCGATCGGCTCGCCGACGTTGTCATGGGACACGCGGTGCAGCAGCAACATCGGCAGCGCCGGGTTCGTGCCGATCAGCAACGCCTCGCGCGGCGTCGCCAGCACCGTCTCCACCCGTTCCTCGGCCTCGGCGAACACCACGCCCAACCGGTCGGCGAGGCACGCGTACAGCGACGTGGTCGGGTCGAACACCTCCAGCAGCGTCGGGAACCGCGCCTCGGACAGGTAGGTCGACTCCAGCCCGATCCGCTCGCCGTCCGCCAGCAGCACGCGTTCCAGGTGGACGACCGGGTCGCCACGCCGGATCCGCAGGTCCCGGGCCAGCACGTCGTCCGCGGGCAGGTGCTCGACCGTGATCACCCCGCGCGACGGGTCCACGCCCTGCCGTCGCATGCCCTCGGTGTAGCTGAGCAGCGACAGCGGCTGCACCAGCTTCGGCGGCGCGACGTAGGTGCCGCTGCCCTGGCGGCGTTGCAGCTTGCCTTCGAGCACCAGCTCCCCGACCGCCTGCCGCAGCGTCACCCGCGACACCGCGAACCGCTCGGCCAGCTCCCGTTCCGACGGCAGCGCCGTGCCCTCGCCGAGGGCGTCGACGAGCCACAGCAGTTCGGTCTTCACCGCGTAGTAGCGGGGGATGCGGCCGTGTTCGGGGATACCGGCGCGGACCGGCCCGTCCGCGCGGTACTGGGGCACGTAATGCGAGGCATGCACGCGACGAGCCTACGGGGCGGTCCGGGCCGGTCAGACCGCTAACGGGGTGGGTCCCACGTCACGACGCGAGCTCCGGCGGGTCCGGGATGGCGTAACCGGACGCACCCACGTTGGCCTCCAGCGACTTGCGCCATTCGCCGGTGTCGATCATCTTCCGGACGGCGGCGGTGACCTTCGCCCTGCTGGTCGGGTCACCCTTGCGCATCCCGATGCCGTACTCCTCCTTGCTGAACGGCCGGTTGACCACGCGCAGCAGCTCGGGGTTCTGCGCGGCGTACCCGGCGAGGATCACGTCGTCGGTCGTCATGGCGTCCACCTGCTCGGCCAGCAGCGCGGTGACGCAGTCGCTGAAATTGGGATATTCCACGAGTTGCACGGACTGCGCGAACTGGTCTTTCACGTACTGCGCCGAAGTGGTGTTCGCCACCGAGCACAGCTTCAGGTTGCCGGAGTTGAGCGATTCGGGCCCGGTGATCCGCTCGTCGGTCAACCGGACCAGCAGGTCCTGCCCGGCCACGAAGTACGGGCCGACGAAGTCGATGACCTCCTTGCGCTTGTCGGTGATGGAGTAGCTGGACACGACGAGGTCCGCGGCGCCGCTGGTGAGCAGCTTCTCGCGTTCCGACGGCGTCGCCTCGGTGAATGTGATGCCGGATTCCTCGACACCCAGTTCTTTCGCAACATAACGGGCCACGTCGACGTCGAAGCCGCGGTACGCGCCGTCCAATCGGCGCACACCGAGCCCCGGTTGGTCGTACGCCACGGCGATGGTCAGCTCGTTGGAGCTGTCCGCCTTGCCGGCGACGGTCGTGTCGTCACCGGTGGAGCACGACGCGAGGACAAGCGCGGCGGAACACGCGACCACGAGGGCGCGCAGCGGTGCCAGAGCCATTCTTCCCCTTTTCGGGAGCTTCCTCGGGATGCCGGAAACCTAAGCGGCTCAACGGACTTGGTCCAGAGCCAGGGGGAAGATAGGGGACACCTGATCGGTCAAGGGTGACGGTTGTGTATCGAGACCGTGACCGCGCTAACGCGCACCGCCGGGTGACCGCAGCCGCCGGGGACCGGTGTCGTGCCGGGACGGCGGCGGTCCCAGCGTGACCCGGGCGCTGCTGACGTACGCGCCGGCGGCGCTGGCCAGCACGGGTTCCAACGTCAGCTCCCGCACCTCGGGCAGGTCCTCGGCGAGCGCGGCCAGCCGCAGCACCAGGTCCTGCAACGCGGGCAGGTCCGCCGGCTCGTCACCCCGGTACCCGGCCAGCAGCGGCGCGGCCTTGGGCGCGCGCACCAGCGCCGCCGCGTCGGCGTCGGTCAGCGGGACCGCGCGGTAGGCCCGGTCCCCCAGCAGGTCGCTGACCAGTCCCGACAGCCCGAACGACACCAGCGTGCCGAACGACGGGTCGTCCTGGAGGCCGAGCACGCACGAGATGCCCTTGGGCGCCATGCGCTGCACGTACACGTCCGGCCGGTCGGCCATCCCGGCGAGCATCGCGTACGCCGTGCGCACGGCCTCCTCGCCGGACAGGTCCAGCCGCACGCCGACCAGGTCGGTGCGGTGCCGCAGCCGGTCGTCGGTGGACTTCATCGCCACCGGGTAGCCCAGCTCCCCCGCCGCGCGCACCGCGTCGTCCGCCGACGTCACCACGCGGAACGGCACGACCTCGACGCCGTAGCACGCCAGCAGCCGCACGGTGGTCTCGTCGTCGAGCGTCCGTTCGCCGTCCAACTCCTGGGACGCCACGATGGCGTGCGCCGCGACGGGGTCGATGCCCTCCGGCCGGACGAACGTGCCCTGCGGCGCGGACCGCCAGCGCGCATAGCGGGTCGCACGGGCCAACGCGAGCACAGCGCGCTCCGGACTCGGGTACGACGGCACGGAACCCCGTCCGGGCGCGCCACCGGGTCCGGGCACCGCCAACTCGGCGGGCACGCCCTCGACGGCCAGGAACGTCGACGCGATCGGCTTGGTCCGCCCGCCCTGCTCCACCACCTCGCGCAGCGCACGGGCGAACGACGTGCCCGGCACCGCCAGCGGCGGCACGAACACGACCACCAGCGCGTCCGCGTCCGGGTTCTCCAACGCCTCCTTCACCGCCGCCGCGAACGCCTCCGGCCCGGCCTGCGCGCCCACGTCGACGGGCTCGCCGGCCAGCTCCAGACCCTGGGCCAGCGCGGTGTCCGCGGCCAGCAGCCCGATCGCGGTCGAGTTGCCGACCACGGCGACCCGCGGCCCGGCGGGCAGCGGCTGGTGCGCCAGCAGCAGCGCGGTGTCGAACAGCTGCGCCAGCGACTCCACCCGGATCACGCCGGCCTGCTCGAACAGCGCCTGCACGCTCGACTCGTCCACCGGCACCGACGTCGCCGCCAGCGCGGGCGTCACGGCGTGCCGACCGGACTTCACCGCCACGATCGGCTTGGTGCGGCCGAGCCGCCGGGCCAGCCGGGCGAACTTGCGCGGGTTGCCGAACGACTCCAGGTACAGCAGCACCACGTCGGTCGCCGGATCGGTCTCCCAGTACTGGAGCAGGTCGTTGCCGGAGACGTCCGAGCGGTTGCCCGCGGAGACGAACGTGGACAGGCCGAGGCCGCGTTCGGCGGCGGTGGCCAGGATCGCGGTGCCCAGCGCGCCCGACTGGCAGAAGAAGCCGGTGCGGCCGCGGGCCGGGAGGTTCGGCGCCAGGGTGGCGTTGAGGCGCACGCCCGCGTCGGTGTTCAGCACGCCCAGCGCGTTCGGGCCGACCACCCGCATGCCGTGCGCCCGCGCCTCGGCGGCGAGCCTGCGTTCCGCGCTCAACCCGCCCGGACCCGTCTCGCCGAACCCGGACGTGACCACGACCAGCGTTTTCACGCCCTTGGCCAGGCAGGCGTCCATCACCTCGTCCACACCCGCGGCGGGCACCGCGACGACCGCGAGGTCCACGTCGTCCGGGATCTCCAGCACGGACGGGTAGGCACGCACCCCGCGCACCGACCGGTGCTCGGCGTTCACCGGGTACACCGGTCCGGCGAAGTCGGCGGCGAGCAGGTTCGTCAGCACCGCGTGCCCGATCTTGGTCCGGTCGGTGGACGCGCCGATCACCGCGACCGACTTCGGGTGCAGCAGGTTGTGCACGCTGCGCGCCTCGGCGGCCTGCTCGCGGGCCCGCGCCACCTCCACCGACTCCTCGGTCGGGTCGATGTCGAACTCCAGGTGCACCACGCCCTCCTCGAACGCGCGGCTCACGCCGTAGCCCGCGTCCCGGAAGATGCGCACCATCTGCCCGTTCTCCGCGAGCACCTCGGCGGTGAACCGGCTCAGCCCCCGTTCGCGCGCGGCGGCGGCGAGGTGCTCCAGCAGGATCGAGCCGAGGCCGCGGCCCTGGTGGGCGTCCTCGACCACGAACGCGACCTCGGCCGACCCGCCGTCACCGAGCCGGTCGTAGCGGCCGACGGCCACGATGTCGTCGCCGAGCAGCGCGGTGAACGCGACCCGGTCGGTGTGGTCGACCGTGCTGAAGCGTTCGAGGTCGCGCTTGGGCATCCGCGGGTAGGGGCCGAAGTAGCGGTAGTAGCGGGTCCGCTCGGACAGCCTGCCGTGGAACGCGAGCAGCTTCTCCGCGTCGTCGGGCGTGATCGGGCGCAGGTGGACCGTGCCGCCGTCGCTGAGCACGACGTCGGCCTCCCAGTGCCTCGGGTAGTCGAACGGGTTCACGCCGTCAGTCCCTCGGGTCGTCGGGGTCCAGGCCGTGCAACGGGAACACCGCGCGCCGCGTCTGCATGACCGCCACGTCCACGGGGGTGTCGAGCTGGCCGCCCCACGGCTCGAACGCGGCGTCGGCGTCGTCGGACATCGACACCGGCAGCGGCCAGTTCGGCGCGATGGTGGAGGCGTGGGCGACCCAGTCGGCGGGCAGCGGGGTGTTCGGGTCGACGTCCCGGTCCAACACGGTGGCCAGCAGGTGCGTCCAGCTGCGCGGCACGACCCGCAGCAGCTCGTACCCGCCGCCGCCCAGCGCCAGCCAGCGGCCGTTCGCGGTCTCCTCGGCCAGCTCGCGCAGCCGCCGGTAGATCGCGCGGTGCCCGTCCACGGTGAGCGCCAGGTCGGCCAGCGGGTCCTCGCGGTGCGTGTCCACGCCGCACTGCGTGACCAGCAGTTGCGGCCCGAACGCCCGCAGCAGGGACGGCACGGTGGCCTCGAACGCGCGCAGCCAGTCCCGGTCGCCGGTGCCGGGCGGCAGGGCCAGGTTCACGCTCGTGCCCTCCGCGCCCTCGCCACCCAGCTCGGCGGGCCGACCCGTGCCCGGCCAGAGGCTGAGCGGGTTCTGGTGGACCGAGACCGTGAGCACTCGGGGGTCGTCGTAGAACGCGGCCTGCACGCCGTCGCCGTGGTGCACGTCGGTGTCGAGGTAGGCGATCCGGTCGAAGCCGTGGTCCAGCAGCCACGAGATGGCCACGGCGCAGTCGTTGTAGACGCAGAACCCGGCCGCGTGGTCGCGCATGGCGTGGTGCAGCCCGCCCGCGATGCTCACCGCCCGGTCCGCCTCGCCGGCGGCGATCTTGCGCGCCGCGGCCAGCGAACCGCCCACGACCAGCGCGGACGCCTCGTGCATGCGGGAGAACACCGGGTTGTCCGCGGTGCCGAGGCCGTGGCCGACGTCCCAGCCCGCCATCGGCGCGGCCCGCACGGCGTTGAGGTAGGACGGCTCGTGCACGCGTTCGATCTCGTCGTCCGTCGCCGGGTCGGGCGCGACGAGCTCCACGCCGTCCAGCACGCCGAGCGCGCGGGCCAGCCGGACGGTCAGGTCCAGCCGGACGGGGTTGAGCGGGTGGTCCCCGCCCAGGTCGTAGCCGAGGAAGGACTCGTCCCAGACAACGGCGGCTTCCTTACCCATGTCGGCAACCTAACCCACCCGGCCGGCGGTGGCGTGATCACAGCTTGGTCGACCCCGGCGTGCGGAGGACCCGCGTGGACTTAGAGTCTGCCGTGACGAGGCGGGCCAGATTGCGGCCATCGAGGATGGAACCCCGCACGTCGGAACGGGGTCAGAGAACACATGCACCTGCGACGAGTCCCCGCCCTGACCACTGTGCTGGCCTTGGCGCTCACGCTCGGCCTGTCGGCCTGCGCCACCAAGGTCGTCGGCAGCCCGGTCGCCGCGGCGGGCGGGTCGACCGGTGAGAAGACCACCTCCGGCAAGCCGTCGTCGACCAAGGCCTCCTCGCCCAAGGCGTCGTCCGAGAAGGCGAGCGCGCCGAAGACGACCGAGGCCGGGCAGCCGTCCGGCGACGTCAAGATCACCACCAAGAAGAAGACCGAGGGCTACGAGGACTGCGACATCCTCACGCCCGAGGAGGTGGCGGCGGCCATCGGCGCGGCCAAGGGCGGCGAGAAGGGCTGCGTGCAGAGCACGGAGAACCCGTTCGCGGTGGTGCTGTTCATGGTCACCTTCGCCGAGTACGAGGGTGAGGCGCGGACCATCGAGGTCGGCGGCAACACCGCGTACGAGGTGAAGGAGAAGGGCGGCGACTGCACGGTGCTGGTCATGCTGACCGACGACCCGGAGGAGATCACGCCCGCGTTCCAGGCGACCGTGACGCCGATCGACGAGATCGAGCCGTGCGAGATCGCGCTCAAGCTCGCGACGAAGGCCTTCGAGAAGATCCCCAACGCGTAGGGAGTTGTCGAGAACGGCCGGTCGGGTGCTCCGACCGGCCGTTTCGCGTGTCAGCCCGTTTCGACGGGACGGGCGGGGTCGGAAGACCACTGCGACCACGAGCCCGCGTAGAGCGGCGCGGGCCGGTCCGGGGTGGTGACGCCGGCCACCTCCAGGGCCAGGACCACCGAGGACGCCGTGACGCCCGACCCGCAGTAGGCGGCGACCGGGCGGTCGGACGTGACGCCGAGGGCCTCGAAGCGCTCGGCGAGCGCCGTGGCGGGCAGCCAGCGGCCCTCCGACGTGTGGCCGGAGGTCGGCGCGTTGAGCGCGCCCGGGATGTGCCCGGCCCGCGGGTCAACCGGTTCGGTCTCGCCCCGGTACCGCTCGGGGGCGCGGGCGTCGAGCAGGACGCCGGACGCGGTGAACGCGGCGGCCTCGTCGGCGTCCAGCACGGGCATGGCGCCAGGCCGCACCGCGATGTCACCGGGAATGGGCGTGGGCGTGTCGGCGTTGACGGGACGGCCCTCGGCGGTCCACGCCGCGAAGCCGCCGTCCAGGACCGCCGCCTCCGGGTGGCCGGCCCACCGCAACAGCCACCACGCGCGGGCGGCGACGGAACCGTCACCACCGTCGTACGCCACGACCGGGTGACCGCGGCGGACACCGGCGGCCCGCAGCACGGCCTGCAGGGCGACCGGGTCGGGCAGCGGGTGGCGGCCACCGGCGCCGGGCGGCGAGGACAGCTCGGTGTCGAGATCGACGTAGACCGCACCGGGAACGTGCGCGACCTCGTAGTCTTGACGTCCCGGTGGTCCGCCCAGTCGCCAGCGGACATCGAGCACGACGGGTGGTTCGGCCCCGTTCAGCGCGGAGGCCAGGGCTTCGGTGCTGATCAGTGGATGCACGGCACCATCCTGCACCCGTGACCGGCCGACTAGCATTGACGCCATACGAAGGGGAGCGGGTGTGAACGAGCTCATCGACACTACCGAGATGTACCTCCGCACGATCTACGAGCTCGAAGAAGAGGGCGTAGTGCCGCTGCGTGCGCGGATCGCCGAGCGGCTGGCGCAGAGCGGTCCGACGGTCAGCCAGACGGTCGGGCGGATGGAACGCGACGGCCTCGTCATCGTGGCCGACGACCGCCACCTGGAACTGACCGAGCAGGGCCGCAACCTGGCCATCGCGGTCATGCGCAAGCACCGGCTCGCCGAGCGCCTCCTGGTCGACATCATCGGCCTGGAGTGGGAGCACGTGCACAGCGAGGCGTGCCGCTGGGAGCACGTCATGAGCGAGGCCGTCGAGCGCAAGCTGGTCAAGCTCCTGGGCAACCCGACCACCTCGCCCTACGGGAACCCGATCCCGGGTTTGGACAAGCTGGGCGACGGCGAGCCCGCGCCGGCGGCCGAGTCGGACCTCGTGCGCGTGGACGAGGTGGCCCGGCGCGGCGGCGGTCGCGTCGAGGTGCGCCGGATCGCCGAGCACGTGCAGCTCGACCCGGACCTGATGGCCGAGCTGAAGGCGGCCGGCGTGGTGCCGGGCGGCACGGTCGAGATCGACTCGCTGGGTGGCGCGAAGGTCATCCAGGTGCGCGGCAACGGCACGGTCGCCGAGCTGGACCCGGCGGTCGCGCACGCCGTCCTGGTGCAGGCCCGGTGAGTCCGGCGCGGCGCGCGATCGCCGCGTTCACCCGGTTGCACGGCACGGCGCCGAGCGGTGTGTGGTCCGCGCCCGGTCGGGTGAACCTGATCGGGGAGCACACGGACTACAACGACGGTTTCGTGCTGCCGTTCGCGTTGCCGCACCGGACCGCGGTGGCC
Source organism: Saccharothrix carnea (assembly GCF_003014735.1). Lineage (GTDB taxonomy): Bacteria > Actinomycetota > Actinomycetes > Mycobacteriales > Pseudonocardiaceae > Actinosynnema > Actinosynnema carneum. Next base: position 76,613 of record NZ_PYAX01000003.1, read on the forward strand.
GCGTCACCACGGGACGACGGTCGGTTGCACGTGGCCACGCTGGGTGACGACGGTGCCGTGCAGCAGGCCTCGCCGGTGGCGGTGGCCGAGTTGGAGCCGGGTGCGGTCGGTGGTTGGGCCGCCTACCCGGCGGGTGTGGCGTGGGTGCTGCGGGAACAGGGCCTGACCGGTGGGGCGAACCTGGTGATCGCCGGCGACGTGCCGGCGGGCGCCGGGTTGTCGTCGTCGCACGCGTTGGAGTGCGCGGTGGCGTTGGCGTTGTTGGGGCTGGCGGGGCGGGCGGTGGACGACCTGCCGCTGGTCGCGCGGTGGGTTCAGCGGGCGGAGAACGAGTTCGTCGGCGCGCCGACGGGTCTGCTGGACCAGACCGCGTCGCTGTGCTGCGCCGAGGCGCACGTGCTGTTCCTGGACGTGCGGTCGTTCGAGTCGGAGCAGGTGCCGTTCGACGCGGCCGCGCACGGGTTGGAGGTGCTGGTCATCGACACGCGGGCCAGCCACTCGCACACCGATGGCGGCTACGGCGCACGGCGTGCGGGCTGTGAGAAGGCGGCGGAGATGCTGGGGGTTCCCGCGTTGCGGGACGTGGACGTGAGCGGGCTGGATGCGGCGTTGGGCCGGGTGTCGGAGGAGCTGCGGCCGCTGGTGCGGCACGTGGTGACGGAGAACGAGCGGGTGCTGGCGGCGGTGGAGCTGCTGCGCGGCGGTCGGCTGGCGGAGCTGGGGCCGCTGCTGGACGCGTCGCACGCGTCGCTGCGTGACGACTACCGGGTGTCCGCGCCCGAGCTGGACGTCGCGGTGGACGCGGCGAAGGCGGCAGGCGCGTTGGGCGCGCGGATGACCGGTGGCGGCTTCGGCGGGTCGGCGATCGCGCTGGTGCCGGTGGAGCGGCACGACGAGGTGGTGCGGCAGGTGCTCGCCGCGTTCGCCGGGCGCGGTTGGACCACGCCCAGGACGTTCACGGCGGTGCCCTCGGCGGGTGCCGGTCGGGATCACTGATGGTCCAGCGGAAGATCTTGGTCTAGTCGAAAGCGGGGATGCAGGGTGAAGTTGCTCGTCACGGGCGGTGCCGGGTACGTGGGCAGCGTCTGCGCCGCCAGGCTGGTCGAGTCCGGGCACGAGGTGGTGGTGCTGGACGACCTGTCCACCGGGCACGCGGACGCGGTGCCGGACGGCGTGCGGCTGGTCGAGGCGGGCATCGACGACGCGATCGGCGACGTGCTCGCCGAGGGGTTCGACGGTGTGCTGCACTTCGCGGCCAAGTCGCTGGTGGGCGAGTCCATGGTCGATCCCGCGAAGTACTGGCACGGCAACGTGGTGACGTCGCTGCGGCTGCTGGACGCGATGCGCGAGCACGGCACGCCCCGACTGGTGTTCTCGTCCACCGCCGCGACCTATGGCGAGCCGGACCAGGTGCCGATCGCGGAGACCGCGCCGACCAGGCCCACCAACACCTACGGCGCGACCAAGCTCGCGATCGACCACGCGATCACGTCCTACGCCGCCGCGCACGGCCTGGCGGCCGTGTCGTTGCGCTACTTCAACGTGGCAGGCGCGTACCGGCGGTTCGGCGAGCGCCACGGCGTGGAGACCCACCTGATCCCGATCGTGCTGCAGGTCGCGTCCGGCCGGCGTGAGCGGGTGCAGGTCTACGGCGACGACTGGCCCACCGAGGACGGCACGTGCGTCCGCGACTACATCCACGTGGTCGACCTGGCCGACGCCCACCTGCGGGCGCTGGAGCACGCGGCGGCGGGCGAGCACCGCATCTACAACCTGGGCAACGGGCTCGGCTTCTCGGTCAAGCAGGTCATCGACGCCTGCCGCGAGGTGACCGGCCACCCGATCCCCGCCGACGTGGCGCCGCGCCGGGCCGGTGACCCGGCGGTGCTGGTGGCCTCCAGCGAGAAGGCCCGCACCGAGCTGGGGTGGAAGCCCGAGCGGGTGGACCTGGCCGGCATCGTGCGCGACGCGTGGGACTTCACCCGGTCACAACAGGGGGCGTGAATGGCAGGCAAGATCACCGAGGCCGCGTTCGGGGACCTGACCTCGTTCACCGAGATGCCTCGGCTGTCCGGGCTGGCGCTGTCGCCGGACGGGACGCGACTGGTCACCGTGGTGGCGACGCTCTCGCCGGACGGCAAGGCGTGGCAGGGCGCGCTGTGGGAGGTCGACCCGACCGGTGAGCGTCCCGCGCGGCGGTTGACCCGGGGCGGCAAGGGCGAGTCGGCGCCCGCGTTCACGCCGGACGGCGCGCTGCTGTTCCTCTCGGCGCGGCCCGACCAGGAGGCGAAGCCCGCCGACCGCGACAAGAAGGACAAGACCGCCCTGTGGCTGCTGCCGCCCGTGGGCGAGGCGCGTGAGCTGTACCGGCCCGCCGGCGGGGTGTCGGAGTTCGCGGTGGCCCGGGACGCGGGCACCGTGCTGCTCGCGGCGGGCGCGCACCCGACCGTGGAGTTCGGCGAGCAGGACGAGGAGCACCGCAAGGCCCGCGAGGACGCCGGGGTGACCGCGATCCTGCACGAGTCGTACCCGGTGCGGTACTGGGACGCCGACCTCGGGCCCAGCTTCCCGCGGCTGCTGGCGACCACGTCTCCGGTCGACCTGGAACGCGCGCCCATCGACCAGTCGTCGGACCTGGTGGACCTGACGCCCAACGCCGCGTCCCGGTTGGACGACTCCCCCGCGATCAGCCCGGACGGCCGGTGGGTCGTGCACACCGAGGGCGTGTCGGTGAGCGCGTCGTACGGCAAGCGGGTCCGGCTGCGGCTGACGTCGACGGACGGTGCCACGGACCGCGTGCTGGCCGACGTGGACGGGCACTCGTTCCTGCAGCCGGTGTTCCTGCCGGACTCGTCGGGTGTGATCGCGGTGCGCGCGTTCGACTCCACGCCGGACCGGCCGTGGACGAACACGTTGGTGCGCATCGACCTCGAGTCGGGTGCGGTCGAGGAGCTGGCGGCGGACTTCCCCGAGGAACCCGACCACCCGGTGGTCGGCCCGGCCGGTGACGCGGTGTACTTCACCAGCAGCCACCGGGGTCACCAGCCGATCTGGAAGCTCGACCTGACGTCCGGTTCGGTGGTGAAGCTGACCGCGTCCGGTGCGTACACCGACGTGCGGATCAGCCCGGACGGCGCGTCGGTGTACGCGTTGCGCAACGCCTGGGACCACCCGCCGCAGCCGGTGCGGCTGTCGGCGTCCGGTGTGGACCAGCAGGCCGTGCCGCTGCCCGCGCCCGGTGCGGTCGAGTCGGTGCCGGGGACGTTGATCGAGGTCGAGACGGTGGTCGAGGACGGCCGGACCGTGCGGGCGTGGCTGGTGCTGCCTCGCGGCGCGTCGGCGGAGCGGCCGGCGCCGTTGCTGCTGTGGGTGCACGGCGGGCCGGTGATGAGCTGGAGCGGGTGGAGCTGGCGCTGGAACCCGTGGCTGATGGCGGCGCGGGGCTACGCGGTGCTGCTGCCGGATCCCGCGCTGTCGACGGGGTACGGGTACGACTTCGTGCGTGCCGGATGGGCTTCGTGGGGCGGTAAGCCGTACACGGACCTGATGGCGATCACGGATGTCGCGGTGCGGCGGGACGACGTCGACGACTCCCGGACGGCCGCCATGGGCGGGTCGTTCGGCGGGTACATGGCGAACTGGATCGCCACGCGGACCGACCGGTTCAAGGCGATCGTGACGCACGCGTCGTTGTGGCACTTGGACGCGTTCACCGGGACCACCGACGACTCGTACTACTGGATCCGGGAGATGGGCGACCCGCTGCGGCAGGAGGACACCGTGCGGGCGAACTCGCCGCACCTGCGCGTGGCGGACATCAAGACGCCCATGCTGGTGATCCACGGTGACAAGGACTACCGGGTACCGATCGGCGAGGGGCAACGGCTTTACTTCGACCTCGTGCGGCACGGTGTGCCGGCGAAGTTCTTGTACTTCCCGAGCGAGAACCACTGGATCCTCACGCCCGGCAACGCCAAGGTCTGGTACGAGACCGTGTTCGCTTTCTTGGCGGAGCACGTGCTCGGTGAACCCTGGCAGCGGCCGGATCTGGTGTAGGCGGAAAGATTGAGGGATTGAAAGAATAAAAACCGCAAAAGCATGTCCTCGCCGGACGGGCAGATCAGCAGGATGACCCCGACTACGCCGTGATCTCCTGTTGCGTTGTGGGTCCGGGTTTCGTGTCATCCCACCGACCTCCCTCCGGGCTACCACACGCGCCAAGGGGGCCGTTCCAGCCCAACGCGCCGGTCGTGCCGAAAGGTGCCCCCTTGACACGTGCGGTAGGGCAAAGCCAGGTCGGCGGGATGACCCGAAGCCCTCCTTTTGTGAGAGGGAAGTGCGTTGTAGTTGCACACGCCCCGGCGCCGCTCGACCCCGCGCCCGATGGCGACCCACGAACGTCTCACTGGGTCTTCTTGTTGTTGGGTTCAGTCTTTTTGCATCGTGAGTTTGTTGGGGTTGGCAGGTGGGGTGGCCCAGTCGGTGGCGGCTACTTGTTGGGCCAGGTTGCGAATTTGGATTGGGGGGAGGCCGGAGTTCAGGGCGGCTCGCAGGAGGCTGGTCAGGCGGTGGCCTGGGTAGGCCTCTTCGGCTCGGTCCAGGGCCAGGTAGGCGAGAGGGCCGTTGCCCTTGATGTAAGCGGAGAAGGCGAGGAGGGTGGCTGGTTCGGCGCGTTCCGGGGCCGGGCACGCCCTGGTCAGTTCGGTCCACAGGGCTTCGGCGCTGTGGGCGTGGTCGCTGGTGCAGTAGACCAGGCTGGCGTCCCTCGTCAGCGGGTTCGACAGGGCGTGGGCCAGGTCGGCTACCTCCTCGTCGGTCAGCGGGCGTTTTCGGGTGCCGGCGCGGAGGACCTCGGCGTGGATCAGGTCTCGGTGGCGGGTGGGGACGATGTCGTCCGGGTGGGGGAACTCGGCGGACAGGCGGTTGAGCAGGGTGGTCCGGCGGGACAGGGCGGCCGGTGGGTCGGGGGTCAGCAGGTCGGCCAGCGCCTGGCGGCTCGGGTAGGTGACGTGGCCGTCCGCCGCCGACGCCGCGGCGAACGCCGTGCTCGACGGGTCGGGCACGAGGCCGGTGGTGCCCACGTCGTGGTAGTCGAACCAGCGCTCGCCCTTGGCCGTCGCACGCGTCCACACCGCCAGCAGGAGCGGCACGTCGGCCTCGTGGAGGGCGTCGTCCAGCTCGTCGACCAACGCGTCGTGCGGCAGGTCCTCGGGCGGATCGCCCGACCCGCCGCCGATCACGACGACCACCGCGTCGTCACCGCGGCACCTGGCCAGCGGCGCGATGAGCCGGTCGGCCACGCGGTGCGGCACGCCGGGCGGCGGCAGGTCGGCGCGCAAGGTCATGGTCACGTCGTGGTCGCGCACCACCAGGACCACGACGGAATCGGACGGGTGGAAGCCGAGCAGGTGCGGCACGGCGGCGATCAGGTCGCCCGGGTCGCGCAGGCGGGTCGGTGGCAGGAGCTTCGTCATGGGTCCGACCTTGGCCGAAGGTGGTGCCGGTCGGCCGGCGGCGGAACGCGATCTGTGGACAACTCGGAAAGGGCCGCTCCCACCGAAGTGGGAGCGGCCCGGCGACCTGCGGGAACTCAGCAGCTCGGTGCCACTTGACCGTCCGAACCTGTGTACACGTAGGCATCGGAGATGTACCCCGAGCCGATCTTGTCCCACAGGTTGGTGGTGCCGTACTTGCCGGTGATCGTCTCACCGCGCGCCTGGCAGCTGATCGTCACCGTCGCGCCGTTGGCCACCGAGCCCACGGCCGCGTACTGCGTGCCGGGCCCCGACCGGATGGTCACCGACGCACCGCTGTCGGTGCCGACCGTGCCGGTCACGCTGGTGCCGCACGAGTTGCGGCTGGTGTAGCTGCGCGTGCCCCAGTAGTAGATCTGCGTCCCGTTGAACCTGATCTTCTGGTCGACGCCGTTGAGCCTCTGCTCGTAGTGCAGGTGCGGCCCGGTGGACCCACCGGTCGTCCCCACGCTGCCGATCCGCTGGCCGATCCGCACGGACTGCCCGACCGACACGGCCTGCGCGGACAGGTGCGCGTACCGGGTGCGCCAGCCGCCGCCGTGGTCGATCTCGACCCACCGCCCGTAGCTGGTGCTGCCCTCGTTCGCGACCCGCGTGACGCTGCCCGCCGCCGACGCGACCACCGGGTCGCCGTCGTCGTTCGCCCGGTTGAAGTCGACCGAGTTGGCGGGGCTGTGGTTGGTGCGGGTCTGGCCTTCCCACACCTGGTTGCACGGGAACGGCATCTGGAAGTTCGGCGCCGCGGCGGCCTCGCCCTGAGTGAGGGCGAGGCCGATCAACGGTGCGACCAGTGCCGTGACGAACGCGCGGCGGGTACGGCTCATCTGCCACCTCCTTGACGACTGGGGGTGGTCATCCGACCACGCGCAGCCGCCTTAGTGGAAGACTTACCAGGTGTTGAGTTAGTGAATTACTTCCTAACCAACCGAACGGCGCAACGAACCGTAGCCCACTCAGCAGTTGCGACTGGTGTAGTTGCGGGTGCCCCAGTAGAAGATCTGCGAGCCGTTGAACACGATCCGCTGCGCCACGCCGTTCAACTGCTGCTCGAAGTGCAGGTGCGGCCCGGTCGAACCGCCGGTCGAGCCGACGTCGCCGATGCGCTGACCCCGCGTCACGGCCTGGCCGACGCTCACCCGCTGCGCGGACAGGTGCGCGTACCGGGTGCGCCACCCACCGCCGTGGCCGATCTCGATCCACCGGCCGTAGCTGGTGCTGCCGGTGTTCTCCACGCGGGTCACCGTGCCGCCGGCGGACGCCACGACGGGGTCGCCGAGGTCGTTGGCGCGGTTGAAGTCCACCGCGTTGGCCGGGCTGTGGCTGGTGCGGGTCTGCCCCTCCCACACCTGGTTGCACGGGAACGGCAGCTGGAACGCGGGCGCCGCGACGGCCTCGCCCTGCGTGAGGGCGAGGCCGATCAACGGTGCGACCAGTGCCGTGGCGAACGCGCGGCGGGTACGGCTCATCTGCCACCTCCTTGACGACTGTGGCGGAGATCCGACCACAACCGCACCGGTCAGTGGAAGAGTTTCGAAGTAGACGCTGCGTGAATTACTTTCTAACCCACCGATCGGCGCAACGCGGTGACGCCGCCGACCACGGGCAGTTCCAGCACCGTCGACGTCAGGTCGACCGACAGCCCCGCGCCCGGCCGCGGCCGCAGCGTGTAGTCGTGGTCAGAAGAGATCAGCACGAATTCCACCCGGTGACCAGACGGGACCACGTAGTCGTTCGGCTCCAGCTCCACCTCGACCCGGTACTGCCTGCCCGGCTCGATCGGCTTGGTCCGCGACGGCGACACCCGGTTCTGCGGGTCGGTCCACCCCCGCGTGATCACGTGCGACGTGCCGTCCGGCGCCCGGTCCACCAGCAGCGCGGTCACGTTGGCCGCCGGCCGGTCGAACGAGATCGCCAGGTCGACCCGGGCGACACCGGAGAACCGGACCGGCGCGGTGGTCGGCGCCGTGGTGTAGGAGAGCCGGTTGCCGGAGGCGGGCAGGTCGACCAGGTCCTCGGCGAGCTTGGACGCGTCGTCGCGCAACGACTCCACCACCGCGTTGCCGGGCACGGACTCGAACCGCAACGCGCCCTTGGCGTTGCCGCCCGCCCACGGGTACACGCGCGCGGTCGACGTGCCGGGAGCGGGCCAGTCGGCCTCGTCCACCCAGGTGGTCTTGTCCTCGCGCTGGATCGTCGCCTTGGGCTCGCGCTCGATGCCGTTGTCGACGCCGTACAGGTAGTGGCTGAACCACTTGTTGATCGTGCGCCGCCACTCGACCGACCGCAGCGTGTCGGGGTCGGTGTGCCCGGCCTGGTGCAGCCAGATCTTGTGCTCGACGCCGTGCCGCCGCAGCGCCTCGTACCACTGCGCGACGTGCTTGACCTTGACGTTCCAGTCGCTCAGCCCGTGTACGGCCAGCACCGCGGCCCGCACCTTCGAAGCGTCCTTGACGTAGTTGCGCTCGTCCCAGAACTCGCTGTAGTCGCCGGTCACCCGGTCCTGGCGGGCGGCCACGTCGGCGATCACCGGCTTGCAGACCTCCCGGTCCTCGCGCGTGTAGACGTACTCCGCCAGCACGTCGAGGTCCTCGCCCTGGAACCCGCCGGGCGCCACCACCGCGCCGTCTGCCCGGTAGTAGTCGTACCAGCTGGAGATGGCCGCGATGGGCACGATGGCCTCCAGGCCCTCGACCCCGGTGGCGGCGACGGCGTTGGGCAGGGTGCCGTTGTACGACACGCCCATCATGCCGACCTTGCCGGTGGTCCACCCCGCCACGACGGGTGCGCCCGCCGCGTCACGGGCCGTGGTGCGGCCGTTGAGCCAGTCGACCACGGACTTCGAGCCGACGGTCTCGTTGTGCCCGCCCGAGGTGGGGCAACCGGACGACTTGCCGGTGCCCAGCGACTCGGCGTACACCATGGCGAAGCCGCGGGAGAGGAAGTAGTCCTCGTAGCGCCCGGACCGGATCGGGGCGGGGTTGGGCCCGACCGCGGCGGCGATCCGCTCGTCCGCCTGCGCCTTGAGCAGCGACCCGTCGCGCTTGTCGTAGCCGCCGCGGCGGTTCGGCACGTACAGCTCGACGTCGACGCCGTGGTTGGCCACGTCGTTGCCGCCGGAGAAGTACGGGCTGTTGAAGAACACGACCGGCACCTTCAGCCCGCGGTCCGTGGCCTTCTGGCGCACGACCTCGGTGTAGACCTCGTCGTCGTGCCCGTCGCGGTCGCTGTCGACCGGCGCGCGCACCCACACGCTCTCGCGCACCACGTCCTTCGGGTCGAAGACGGGTTGCGCCTCGCCACCGACGAACACCGGGCCCTCCGCCGCGGCCTCGGCCACCGCGGGCGTGAGCCCCAACGCGACCAGAGCGGCGAGCACCGCGGCTCTCCGTGCACCCTTCACGACCGAACCCCCATCATGTGTAGGACAGGTTTGCGGCTGACCCTCCCCCGCGCCACAACCGGTGTCAAGCACGCCCACAGTCCACAGTGGACGTCACCCGAAGACCCGACGAACGGCCCCTTGACCAGCGGCGGAGACCTGTGCAGACTCGCCGGGGCCATGCGTGACTTCATCGCCGCGCTGCCCAAAGTGGAACTGCACGTCCACCTCGTCGGGTCAGCCTCCCCCGCCACCGTCCTCACCCTCGCCCGCCGGCACCCGCAGCGCGGTGTCCCGACCGACGAGGCCGACCTGCTGCGGTTCTACGAGTTCACCGACTTCGGCCACTTCATCGACGTCTACGCGGCGGTGAACGACCTGGTCACCACGGGCGACGACGTCGCCGTGCTGGTGCTGGGCCTGGCCGCGGAGCAGGCGCGGCGCAACGTCCGCTACGCCGAGGTGACGGTGAGCGCGACCAGCCACCTGCGGGCGGGCATCGCGCCGGAGGAGCTGGACGAAGCGCTGACGACCAGCCGCGAACGGGCGAAGGCCGAGCACGGCGTCGAGCTGGCATGGGTGTTCGACATCCCCGGGGTGTGGGACCGGGACTTCGGCCTGACCAGCGCGAAGTACGCCGTGACGCACCGGCCGCCGGGCACCGTCGGCTTCGGCCTGGGCGGGTTCGAGGCGGACGCGCCGCGGCGGGCGTTCCGGGAGGCGTTCACCATCGCCCGGGACGCGGGCCTGCACTGCGTGCCGCACGCGGGTGAGACCACCGGCCCCGACCAGGTCCGGGAAGCGCTGGACGACCTGCACGCCGAGCGGATCGGTCACGGGACCAGCGCCGTGCGCGACCCGGAGCTGCTGCGCCGGCTGGCCGCGGAACGGATCACGCTGGAGGTCTGCCCCACCTCGAACCTCCGCACGGGCGCGGTGAAGGACGTCGGGGACCACCCGTTGCCGAAGCTCCTCGACGCGGGCGTGCCGGTCACCCTGGCCACGGACGACCCCGGCATGTTCCACACCGACCTGGACCGCGAGTACCTGCTGTGCCACGAGGCGTTCGGCCTGGGCAAGCCGGAGCTCGCGGAACTGGCCCGCACCGGGGTGCGGGCCAGCTTCGCGCCGGAAGACCTCAAACGGTCACTGCTGGCCGAGATCGACGGGCTCGGCCACTGACACCGCTCGCCACCGCCACGCCGAGCGCGGCCAGCGCCATGGCCGCGCCAACCCAGTTGGGCGAGGTGTAGCCGAGCCCGGCGTCGATCGCCACGCCGCCCAGCCACGCGCCCGCCGCGTTGCCGAGGTTGAACGCGGCGATGTTCGCCGCCGACGCCAGCGCGGGCGCGCCCGACGCCTGCTCCAGCACCCTGGCCTGCAACGGCGCCACGGTCGCGAACCCGAACACGCCGAACACCGCGATCGTGACCGCCGCGGGCACCGCCCACTGCGCGGTGAACACGAAGACCACCAGCACCACCACGAGCAACCCGAGGAACGCGTACAGGCTGGGCATCAACCGGCGGTCCGCCGCACGCCCGCCGATCACGTTGCCCACGCACAGCCCGGCACCGAACAGCACCAGCAACCACGTCACCGCACCCGGCGAGAACCCGGCCACCTCGGTCATCATCGGCGCGACGTAGGTGAACGACGCGAACACCGCGCCGAACCCGAGCGCCGTCGTCACCAGCGCCAGCCACACCCCCGGCCGCCGGAACACCGCCAGCTCGCCGCGCAGCCCGGCCGACGCGGGCTGCGGCGGCACCAGCGCCACGATCCCGACCAGCCCGGCCACGCCCAGCGCCGTCACCGCCCAGAACGTCGACCGCCACCCGAACGCCTGCCCCAGCGCCGTGCCCGCGGGCACGCCGAGCACGTTGGCCGCGGTCAGCCCGGTGAACATCATCGCGATCGCCCGCGCCCGCCGGTCCGGCGCGACCAACCCGGCCGCCACCACCGAGCCGACGCCGAAGAACGCGCCGTGGCACAGCGCGGCGACGACCCGTCCCGCCATGAGCAGGGCGTAGTCGTCGGCCACCGCGCACACCAGGTTGCCGAGGATGAACAACCCCATCAGGCCGACCAGCAGCTGCTTGCGCGGCAGCCGCGACCCGCCCGCGGTGATCAGCGGCGCACCGACCACGACGCTGAGCGCGTAGCCGGAGACCAGCAGCCCCGCTGACGGGATCGACACCCCGAGATCGCCCGCCACCTGCGGCAACAGGCCCACGATCACGAACTCCGTGGTCCCGATGCCGAACGCGCCCACGGCCAGCGCGAGCAACGCGGGCGGCATCACCGGGCACCGAGCCAGGTCCGCAGCTCGCCCAGCAGCACGCGGTACTCGTCCAGCACACCGTCCATCAACACGAACGGGTGAATCGTGCCCTCGAACTCGCGCAGCACCACCGGCACGCCGGCCGCCGCCAGCTTCGCCGCGTACCGCTCGCCGTCGTCACGCACCGGGTCGTGCCCGGCGATGGCCACGAACGCGGGCGGCAGCCCGTCCACCGACGCCCGCAGGGGCGCGGCCAGGTCGGAGACCGGTGCGGAGCCGAGGTAGTGCGACCAGAACCAGCGCATGGTCCCCGTCGACAGCGCGTAGCCGGCCGCGTGGTCCACATAGGACCGGGTGGTGAAGTCGACGTCCAGCGCCGGCACCACCAGCACCTGGAACGCGAGCCGGTCGCGGGCCTTCAGCGCCACCGCGGCGGCGAGGTTGCCACCCGCGCTGTCACCCATCACGCCGATCCGCGCCGGGTCGACGTCCACCGACGCCGCGTGCTCGACCAGCCACGCCGTGGCCGCGTAGGAGTCGTCCAGCGGCACGGGGAACGGGTGCTCCGGCGCCTTCTGGTAGTTCACCGCGAACACGGCGTGCCCGGTGGCGTTGGCCAACACGCGCAGCGCCACGTCGTAGATGTCGAGGTTGCACGTCACCCAGCCGCTGCCGTGCAGGAACACGATCGCGGGGAACGGTCCGTCGCCCTCGGGGTAGTAGATCCGCGCGGGCAGGTCGGCTGTCGGGCCGGGCACGAACAGGTGCGCGACGCGGGCCACCGGCTCCGGCGCGCCCTGGAACGCCAGGAACCCCCACTGCGCCTGCCGTGCCTCGAAGACGGTCAGCTCCTCCAACGCGGGCGCGCCCGCCAGCTTCTCCAGCACCGAGCGCGCCTGTTCGTTCAATGGCATGAGCCGATCATCCGACCACTAGCACTGATAAGTCCAAGGCATGTTCTTTCTCGAACTCATAAACTGAGGTCATGACGTTGCGGCAATTCGAGTACCTGGTCACGGTCGTGGACGAAGGCTCCTTCACCCGGGCCGCCGAACTGCTGCACGTCACCCAGCCCGCCCTCTCCCACCAGATCGCCGCCTTGGAACGGGCAGTGGGCGCGCGCCTGCTGGACCGGCTGCCCCGTGCCGTCCGCCTCACGCCCGCCGGTAGGGCCTGGCTGCCGCACGCCCGTGCCGCGTTGGCCGAGGCGGAGCGCGCGCTCACCGCCGCACGACGCACGGCGGGCGTGGAGTGCGGTGAACTGCGCGTGGCCACGCTCTACTCGCTCACCCTCGGCGTGCTGCCGCCGGTGCTCAGGTGTTGGCGCGCGGAACACCCGGACGTGCGGATCCGCCTGTTCGAGCACCGGCACGCCGACGAGCTGCGAGAGGCGATGGCCGAGGGACAGGCCGACATCGCCCTCGGCCCCGAGCCGGTGAACTGGGTCGGCTTCCAGCAGCGGCTCGGCGTGGAGGAGTTCGTGATCGTGCTGCCGCCCGACACGCCCCACCGCGAACCGATCGACCTGCGCGCGCTCGCCGACGTCGGATGGGTGCACTACGCGCCGGGCAACGGGCTGGCGGACCTGGTCGACGCGGCGTGCGCGGACCGGGGCTTCCAGCCGGGTGCGGCGGTGCGCACCGAGCAGACCGCGGCGGCGCCCGTGCTGGCCGCGTCCGGGCTCGGACCCGCCCTCGTGCCGCGCAACATCGTGCCGGAGACGTTCGACGGCGCGGTCCTGCGCACCGATCCCCCGGTGCGCCGGACCCTCGTCGCGTACGCGCACAAGAGCCCGGACCCGCTCGCGTCGGCCTTCGTGACGCTGCTCGCCGAGGCAGGATGGGACGCATGAAGCTGGTCATCCTGGGCGGCGGCGGCTTCCGCGTGCCGCTCGTGCACAAGGCGTTGGACGAGCACATCAGCCAGGTCGTGCTGCACGACGTGGACGCGGACCGGCTGGACCGGATCCGGCACGTGCTGCGGGACGGTCCACCGGTCACCGCCACCACGGACCTGGACGAGGCGTTGCGCGGCGCGGACTTCGTGTTCTCCGCGATCCGGGTCGGCGGCCTGGCCGGGCGGGCGGTCGACGAGGAGGTCGCCCACCAGCACGGCGTGCTCGGCCAGGAGACCGTGGGCGCGGGTGGCATCGCTTACGGGCTGCGCACCGTGCCGGTGGCGGACGCCATCGCGCGGCGCATCGCCGAACTCGCGCCGCACGCGTGGGTCGTCAACTTCACCAACCCGGCCGGGCTGATCACCGAGGTCATGGCCCGGCACCTGGGCGAGCGCGTGATCGGCATCTGCGACTCGCCGCTGGGCCTGTGCCGCCGCGTCGCCAAGGCGCTCGACGTGGAGAACGCGACGTTCGACTACGCGGGCCTGAACCACCTCGGTTGGTTGCAGGGCGTCCACCTGGGCACGGAGAACCTGTTGCCCACCCTGCTGGCCGACGATGCGGCGCTGACGAGCTTCGAGGAAGGCCGGTTGTTCGGCGCGGAGTGGTTGCGCGCGTTGGGCGTGATCCCCAACGAGTACCTGCACTACTACTACTCGACGCGTGAGGCGTTGGGCGACAGCCGCGGTGCTTTCCTGCTCGGCCAACAACAACGCTTCTACGACGGTGACGTGGACTGGGAGACCACCCGACTGGAACGTGAAGCCACGTACATGGCTCAGGAGCGCGAGCGCGACAGCGTCGAAGGCGGCGGGTACGAGCACGTCGCCATGGCGCTCATGCGCGCCATCGCGGACAACGAGACCACAACTCTGATCCTCAACGTGCCCAACAACTCCACACTGTCCACACTGGACGACGACGCGATCGTGGAGGTGCCCTGCGAGGTGGACGCGACGGGCGCGCGCCCGCTGCCGGTGAGCCCGCTGCCCGACCACGCGGCCGGTCTCGTCACGTCGGTCAAGGCCGTGGACCGGCTGATCGTCGAAGGCACCCGGTCGGCCGCGCTCAAGGCGTTCGCCCTGCACCCGTTGGTCGACTCGGTCGCCACCGCGAAGAGCCTGCTGGACACCTACGTCCGGCGGCACCCCGAGCTGGCCTACCTGAGCTGAGCCCGGCCCAGCGAGTCGGCACGCCGGGTCGTCTCCGGCAACCGCGTCACGCACAGCCGCAACACCTCGGCGCACGCCCGGTCGAGGTCGATGCGGTGCCCCACGGACACGAACACCGGCTTCACGCCCTCGCGCGTCCGCAGCGCCCGCCCCACGACCTCGCCGTCGTCCACGAGATCGGTGTGCGCGCCGCGCACGTCGTCCGGCGGGTCGAACCGGCCCATGGGCGTCTTCGCCACACCCACGCTCGGCAGGTCCGCCAACACCCCGAGGTGGCAGGCCAACCCGAACCGCCGGGGGTGCGCCAACCCCTGCCCGTCGCACACCAGCAGGTCCGGCCGCACGGTCAGCTCGTCCATCGCCTCCAGCAACGACGGCAGCTCCCGGAACGCGAACAGCCCAGGCACGTACGGGAACTCCGCCTTGCCCGCCACCACGACGGAGTCCACGGTCTCCAACGTCTCCGCGTCCAGCACCACGATCGCCGCCGCCAGCCGGTCGTCGTCGGCGTAGGACACGTCGAGCCCGGCGACGTGCCGCACCACCAGCCCGGGATCGGTCACGGTCGACACGCGCGGCCGCAGCCGTTCCTGCTCGGCGACCGCCTCCTCGGGCGTCACCGGTGCCACACCGAGGCGCGGTGCGCGGCCAGCAGGTCCTCGCCGAAGTCGCCCGACCGCCGCCGCCACACCGAGTGCGCGTGGTTGGCGTCGTTGTCGGTGTTGTCGTACTCGATCAGCAGGTCCGGTCCCTGGATCCGGTAGTAGTGCCCCGCGCCGCGCTTGTCCGACCCCTCCCACGAGAAGTGCAGCCGGTCGAGGTCCAGCGCGTCGAACTCCTCGTCGGCCAGGTCGCCGGTGAGCCGGTCGAGGTAGTAGCGGACCAGCCCGACGAGCAGCCCGCGTGACGCCCGGTCGAGCTGCGTGGGCGTGACGCCGACCGGGTCGAGGTCGCCGACGCGGCGCGCGTTGCCGGTCTTCAGGTCCGGCGGCGGCGTGTCGGCGACCACGGCCAGCCCCCGGGCGGTGCGGCCCATCCGGTCCAGCAGCTCGCGGGCCAGCTCCTCCTCCAGCCGCAACGGCTGCAACACCGTGCGGCCCCGGTAGGTGGTGCGCGCCGGGTGGGCGCCGAGGAAGAACGGGGTGGCCGACACGCGTCCGTCCGCCACCACCACGCTCACCGACAGGTGGTGCCCCTCGACCCGCCAGCCCCACGGCTCGTCACCGGGCTCGCCCAGCAGCACGGTCCAGTAGTCGCCCTGGTGCCGGTCCCGGGTGCCGCCTTCGCGGTCGTCCAGCACGTCCTCCAGCGCCATGATGGCGGTCGTCTGCGCGTAGGCGTGCGGGCTGAGCACGCACGACAGCAACCGGTGCACGGCTTTGCGCTGGTCACGGGCGAGATCGCCGTAGACGACCCCCGGCCGCGCGCCCGGCGTGTACGCCCACGCAGTGCGCAGGTCGTCGGCCATGGTCCCCACCGCCGTCGCGCGCTGCCCGTCGTCCAACAGGTCGAGGAAGCCCTTGGTGGCCTCGGCGATCTCGTGCAGCATCACTCGAACTTATCCGCCTTGAGGTCGCGGAGCAGCAGGTGGCAGTCCCGCGGTGAGCCGCCGTCGCGCGTCGACGGCCAGCAGGGCGATCGGCAGGACGACGGCGAGCGCCAGCGTCACCACGTTGCCGACCTGGTCGACCACCGGCATGTGGTCCAGGTGCCCGAGGTGGAACACCAGGTGCGGCACGGCGAACACCAGGTAGGACACGAGGATGGCGCGGGCGAGCAGCAGGTTCGTCGCGGCGAACGCCAACGCCACCGCGAACCCCAGGTTGAGGCTGCCGAAGTCGCGCAGCAGGTGCTCGTTGAACGGCGGGAACATCGCCACCCAGTGGTGGCCGGGCGCCGGGAAGCCGTCGTAGAAGCCCTGCGGCGCGACCAGCGCCCAGCCGCCGACGCCCGCCTGCACGGCGGCCAGGAACCACAATCCGATGCGGAGGAAGGTCATGCCCCTCGGACGACGAAGGCCGCCGAGGTGTGACAGGACCCTCCGGCCCTGGCGTCGCCCGAACGGCTTACGGCCAGGGCTTGAGCTCGGGCCGGTCACCGGTGATCGGCCCGTCCGGCTCACGGCCGGCGAGCCACGCGACCAGGTCGGTGCGCGAGCCGGTCAACGTCACGTCCTCGCCCTCTCCGACCGTCCACGTGCGGTCGGGCGCCCGGAGGGTGAGCCGGACGCCGTCCGGCACGCGTGCCGACAGGAAGTCCACGGCGTGGTCGCAGAACTCCGGCGACCACGTGACCGGGCCGAGGTCGAGGTCGCGGGTGTGGATCTCGACCTCGCGCCAGACGCCGTAGGCGGTGCCGACGAGCGTGCCGTCGCGGTAGAAGACGGGGGTGTCCCAGTCGCGGACGTCGTCCCAGGCCTTGGTGAGCCGGGCGACGGCGTCGGCGATCGCGGCCCGGTGTTCCCCGGCGGTCCGGCCGGCGGCAGCCTCGATCGCGGCGTCCCGCGCGGGCCGCCCACCGGTGTAGGGCTCGACCTTCGTGCCCTCCTGCTCGGCCTGGCCCGCCAGCGCGACCGTGACGTTCGCCAGGTGGGCGAGCACGTGCCCGCGCGTCCAGCCGGGCAGCACCGAAGGCTGAGCCACCTGCTCGTCGGTGAGGTCCTCGATCACGGCGGCCAGCCTGCGGTGGGCGTCCAGCGCGTTCGCCTGGATCGTCACAGCTCCCCCTAATGGTCTGTCGACTCAAATGCGTTAGGGAACCTACCACTAGACTCGCCGGGGTGGCACTGGCGTTGGAGTTCGCGGGCACCGTCCGGCACGACGGGCACGGCGGGCTCACCGACGACCTGGCCACGCCGGAGGGCTTCACCGCGTGGGCCGGGCTGCGGGCGGACGAACCGCTGCGCCGGCGGGCCGTCGAGCTGCGCTGGGCCGTGCGATCGCTGTTCGCGCACGCGGCACAGGCCCACGAGCGCATGGACACACCGCACCTGATGGAGTTCGAGCGCGCGCTGGAGATCGTCAACGAAGCCGCCGCGCGGGTGCCCCGGGCGGCGCAGTTGGAGTGGGACGGGCAGCCGCGGCTGCGCTACCTGGACTCCGCCGACGACGGCGACCGCCTGCTGGCGACGTTGGCGACGGCGGCGATCGAGTTCCTGGCCAGTGGCGCGCGGGCGGACCTGCGCGCCTGCCCCGCGCCCCGGTGCGTCCGGTACTTCGTCAAGGCGCACCCCCGGCAGGAGTGGTGCAAACCGTCGTGCGGCAACCGGGCCAGGGTCAGCAGGCACTACCACCGGGGCCGCGACGCGTGAGACCGCGCGGGCACCCGGGGGCACCCGCGCGGCCGGTGGTCAGCCCTGCACGATGTACGCGGTCAGCTGGTCGTGGTCTTCCTGCAGCTGGTTGATCCGGCTCTTCACCACGTCGCCGATGCTGACGATGCCGACCAGCTCGCCACCGTCGACCACCGGCACGTGCCGGATGCGCCGTTCGGTCATCAGGACGGTGAGGCTGTCGACCGAATCACGCGGGGTGCAGGTGAACACCTCGCTGGTCATGATCTCCGACACCGGCGCGGACAGCAGCTCGCCGCCCCGGTCGTGCAGCTTGCGCACGACGTCGCGCTCGGACACGATCCCGGAGATCCCCTCGGGACCGAGCACGACCATCGCGCCCACGTTGTGCTCGGCCAGCGCGGCGACGAGGTCCGCCACCGACGCTCTCGACTCCACCGTGGCCACGGCCGAGCCCTTGTTGCGCAACACGTCAGCGATCCTCATGGGCGCCTCCCGATCTCCGCCAGAGCCGGTGCTACCCAGCTCAGGCTAGTTCGCCGGGCACGTGATCGGCAGATCCGCGCACGATGAGAGCACTGCGCCGTCACCGCACCTTCAGCTGCGCGGCGGTCAGCAGCACGCCCAGCGCGGTGATCGCGACGAGCACCGCGACGGTCTGCCCGAACCCGCCCAGCGCCGCGCCCAACGCGGGCCCGACCGAGAAGCCCACCGTGCGGACCAGCGTCGTCACGCCTCCGGAGGTGCCCATCAGCTCCGGCGGGGTCCGCTCCAGCAGCACCGCCGCGTGGGGTCCGGCGAACAGCCCGTGCCCGATCCCGATCACCGCCAGCCGCCACGCGAGGTCCCACGGATCGTCACCCGCTCGGAGCAGCAGCACGGTACCGATCAAGATCACGCCACTGCCCACGAGCGCGACCACCCGGTACCCGCAGCGGTCCGCGATCACGCCCGCGATCGGCGACAGCACCGCCATGCCCGCCGACAACGCCAGCAGCACCAGCCCCACCGTCCGCGACGGCAGGCCAACCAACACGTAGGGCACGACGAAGTTCAGCGCGCCCACCCCCGCGACGATCAGCGGCAACGCCGCCAACGGCAGCGCCAGCGACGGCCGCCGCAGCACGCGCGCACCGTGCACCAGCGACTCCACCACCAGCCGTCGACCCGGCCACGGCAGGCCGCGCCCGTCCGCCGCGATCCCGCGCCGGCCCACCAGCACCGCGACCGCCACCACCGGCAGGTTGACCAGGAACACCGACCGCCAGCCGAACAGGTCGGTCAGCAGCCCGCCCACCGCGGGCCCGGCCACACCGCTCAACGGGATCAACGTGAGCACGATCCCCATAGCGCGCGCTCGGTGCTCGGGACGCACGTTGGCCGCGATGATCGGCATGGTCACCGCGCCGATCAACGCGCCGAACGCCCCTTGCAGCGCCCGTCCCACCAGCACCACCTCGGCGTTGGGCGCGATCGCGATCAGCAGGCTCGTCGCACCGAACCCGCCGACCGACAGCAGGAACGCGGGCAGGTGCCCGGCCCGGTCCAGCCACCGCCCCGCCGGGAGGCTCAACGCGATCAGCGGCAGGTTGTAGGCCAGCAGCACCCACTGCGTCACCGTGGGACCGGCGCCGAGGTCCGCGCCCAGCACCGGCAGCGCGACCGCGACGGCGGTGAGGTCGAGCGCCGCCAGCACGACGCCCGACGAGACCGCCAGCACCGCGCCCCACCGCGTCCGCGCCAGGACGGCGGTCACACGACCACCCGACCGGCCAGTTCCGCCAGCGACCCGGCCAGCGCCGCGCGCAGCCCGTGGTCGAGCAGGCGGTCGTGCTCGTCGAACTGGCGGAACGCGTGCCCGACCGCCACCGGCACGCCCAGCACCGACGCACCGGCCGCGGCCAGCACCCTCCGCAGGTCCCGCTGCGCCGACGCGGCGCCGTGCGGGCTCGGGCTCGCGCCGACCACGGCGACCGGCTTGCCGGTCAGCACTCCCGCGCCGTGCGGCCGGGACGCCCAGTCCAGCGCGTTCTTCAGCTGGCCGGGCACCGAGCCGTTGTACTCCGGCGTCGCGATCAGCAGCGCGGTGGCCGACGCGACGGCCTCCCGCAGCGCCGCGACCGCGGCCGGCACCGGGCCGTCCTCGGTGTCCTCGTCGAACGGCGGCACCGACGCCAGGCCGTCCCACAGCGCCAAGCGCACCCCGTCCGGCAACTCGTGCCGTGCCGCGGCCAGCAGCCTCCGGTTGACCGACTGCCCGCGCAGGCTCCCCGCGATTCCCAGGATCTCCATGCCGTCAACGGTCGGGCTAAGGCACCCCGCCGGGCATCGGGCACGAGCCCTATTCGAACAGCCTCAGCCGGTGCGCGGTCGCCGCCGCCTCCACCCGGTTGGACACGCCGAGCTTGCCCAGGATGTTCGACACGTGCACGCTCGCCGTCTTCACCGAGATGAACAGCCGTTCGGCGATCTCCCGGTTGGCCAGCCCGTCGGTGACCAGGCGCAGGATCTCCACCTCGCGCGCGGTGAGGCCGAACCGGGCCCGCTGCGACCCGCCCTCGCCGGTCAACGTCACCCGCGCCCGTCGCGCCAGGTCGGCGACCCGGTCCCGCAACGGCGTCGCGCCCAGCCCTTCGGCCAGCTCCGCCGCCCGGCGCAGCGCGTCGGCGTCCCGCGTTTCGGACGCCAGCCCGAACAACGCCTCGGCGTGCCACAGCGGCTGGCCCAACGCCTCCCACGCCTCGACCGCGGCCCGCCACTCGCCCCGGCACGTCGACGCCCACGCGGCCTGCACCGGCCCCGCCACCGGCAGCTCCGGCACCGCCACCCCGAGCCGCGCGCCCACCGCGGCCAGCGGCCAGGAGAACCGGGACGCGATCCGCGCGTGCGGCAGGTCGAACGCGGCCCGCACCACGGCCGCCGCCTCCTCCGCGCGACCCCGCGCCACCCGCACCTCGGCCTCAAGCCGCGGCAGTTGCAGCGGGTCCTGGATGAACGGCGTGTCCGCCAGCTCGCGGGCCCGGGTCAACGCCCACTCGGCCCGGTCCACGTCGCCGCGGCGCACGTCCACGAACCCCGCCAGGCACAGCAGGTGCGCGTGGTAGACGGCGGGCGGCGCGTGGTCGAGGGCGTGGTCGACGCACTCCAGCGCCTCGTCCCACCGGCCCGCCGCGATCAGCGCCCTGGCCAGGTCGACGGCGTGCGAGGCGCCCGCGGACCGCGCCAGCCCCAGTTCCCGCGCGGTCCGCAGGCCGAGCCGGGCCAGTTCCTCGGCTTCCGCGATCCGCCCGTACGCCTCGTTCAGCGACGACTCGCAGTGCAGCGCGCGCAGCCGCACGCGGTGCGCGGCGACGTTCTCCGCGATGGCCCTGGCTCGCCGGAGCCGGGGCAACTGCGCGTCCAGGTCACCCAGCCGGGCGTCCAGCACGGCCAACGTGATCAGCGCCGCGGCCTCGGACGGGTCGTCGCCGGCGTGGTGGGCCGCGCCCAACGCCTCCTCGGCGACCTCACGTGCCTCGTCCGGGAGCGGCACCGCCATCAGGCGGGCGGCCAGCGAGTTGAGCAGGTAACCCCGGATCGGGTGACCCTCGGGCGCCAGCCGCACGGCTTCCCGGTGGTCCGCCGACGCACCGGGCCTGCCCAGCTGCGCCCGCAGCCGACCGCGTTGCTCCAGCACGGCCGCGTACCGGATCCGCTCGACCTCCGGGTCCAGGTGTGCCAGCAGCTCGCTGGTCAGCTCCTCGCCGCGCTCGTGCTCGCCCGCGCGGCTCGCCGCCTCACCGGCCGACTCCAGCACGGTGAGCCGGTCGACACCGAGGTGCGAAGCGTTGTCCCACAACGACAACACGCGGTCCAACATGGCCAGCTGCTCGGCGTAGGCCAGCGCCCGGCGGGCCACGCCGGCGGCCTCCCACGCGGCGGACACCGCGCCCGCGACGTCACCGGCCGCGTACCGGTGGTGGGCCAGCTCGGCGGCGGCCGAACCCGGCAGCGCGGCGGCGTACCGCGCGTGCAGCTCGACCCGTTCGCCGGGGAGCAGCCGCCGGTAGACCGCGTCGCGGATCAACGCGTGCCGGAACGCGTAGCCGTCACCGTCCACGACCATCACCCCGCCGTCCACAATGGACCGCATCGGCGTGACGTCGTGTACCTTGCCCAGCAGCTCATGGGAAACGCTCCGCCCACCGACCGCAGCGGCACGCACGAGCGCGACGGCGTCCGGCGGCAGCCGTTCGACCCGGCTGAGCAGCAACTCCTCCAGCGACAGCTCCGCCGCGCCGTCCACCAGCGCCTCGACGAACAGGGGGTTGCCCTCGCTGCGCCGGAACACCGCGAGCGCGGACACCGGATCCGGTTCCGCGCCGAGGATGCCGCGCAGCTGGGCGCGCACGTCCCGGGCGGACAGCCGGGGCAGCTCGAACCGGCGCACCCACGGCACCCGGCTCAGCTCGGCCAGCAACGGTCGCACCGGGCCGCCCAGCTCGTCGGACCGGTAGGTCACCACGACCAACGACCGCGGCACGGCGCGCTGGTTGCGCACCAGGAAGTCGAGCAGGTCGCGGCTGGAGCGGTCCAGCCAGTGCGCGTCCTCGACCACGAGGACCACGGGCCGTTGCTCGGACAGCCTGGCCAACAACGACAGCACGCCCTCGAACAGCCTGGGTCGCGCTTCGTCGCCAGTCGGCTCGGTGTGGGAGGTGGGCAGCAGCGGTGCGAGGTCGGCGCGTTCGGCGTCCGCCACCGCGACACCGCGCAGCGCCGCGACGAACGGCGCGAACGGCAGCCCGTCCAACTCGACGCAGCCGCCCAGCAGCACGGTGGCGTCGAGACCGGCGGTGAAGTCGTCGAGCAGCCGGGACTTCCCGACGCCCGCCTCACCGCCGACGAGCACCGTCGCGGGCGCGTGGTGGAACGCGCCCGCGAGGTGCCCGAGTTCGGCCGACCGCCCGACCAGCTCCGGGCTCACCAGGTGTGCGCTCATGGCGCACCGGAGACTAGTCGGGCGGCGTCGGCCTATCAGCCGCCGCTGGTGCGCCGGAACACGCGTCGTCCCACGAACGTGTTCTGGTGCGGGCGGCCGGGGATCTTGTTCACGCCGTCGTTCTTCTGGGCGTGACCGCGGCGGGCCGCGCGGTTGAGCGGAACGGCGGTCTGCTCCGGCTCCGCCTGCTCGACGTCGTCGGCCTGCGGGGTGTCCTGGTCGGTCATGTTTGCCTCCTGGGGTGTGGCGAAGTCGCTGGTCAGCGACGCCGCATGGCGTACTGGCGCGGGTTGGCGACAGCTCGGCCACCGCCGAAGCGCGGGTGCACCGCGCCGTTCGAGCGGGCGCCGCGGCGTGCGGCGCGGTTGGTCGGCTGACCGTCGTGTGGTGGTTCGTTGCGCATGGTGGGCATGCGATCGCCTCCTCGGTGTTCGAGGCGTGCAAAGGGCTACGACCCGTGATGCGACACGGTCGTGAGAAGAGCCGCTGGGGCCACCAGGAGAAGAGCGCGGCACGGCCCGAGGCCGGTGCGGCGCTGGAGGAAGAAGTCCTCAGAGGTAGATCTGGAAGAACATGGTCATGACGTTAGCCTGCTTCACGCCGCGGCGCCAATCCTTTTCCCCGACCGGTCCGGACCTCGTCCGCCGCGACCACGTCACGGCGGGCGTCATCGCCAGTGCGGCGGCCGGGAACAGTGCCCCGAGCACGAGCCAGCCCGCCACTCCCCCGCCGAGCACCAGCGTGGAGCAGCAAGAGGCCAACGGTGCGCGCGACGGCCGTGCCCGTGCCGTAGAAGCCCTGGTACTGGCCCTGCTTGCCGGCCGGTGCGAGGCCGAACCCGATCTCCCACGAGCCCGCGCCGTGCAGCATCTCGCCGACGACCTGGAGCCCCGCCGCCGCGACGAGCACCGCCACCGCCACCCGCGCGGTTCACTCGATGTGGTCGTTACTCGCTGATGTCGACGATCTCGCCGTCGATCACGGTGCCTTCCACGACCGCCGGAACGTCCTCGCGCTCGGTGAAGAAGCGGGAGGCGAAGGCGCCCACGGCGCGCGTCGTGACGGCGTCGAACGTGCCACCGATCACCCCACCCACCAGCGGCACGCCCTTGGCCAGGGTGACGGTCGCCTTGCTGGTGCCGTACTTGGCCAGCAGGGTGAAGCCGACCCGCTTGTTGATCTCGCGGATGAGCTGGGCGGGGATGCGTTCGATCAGGTTCATGGTGAGCCTGGAGCCCACCTTGATGCCCGCCTTCTTCAGCAGCTCGCCACCGGCGTTGCCGAGCAGGCACACCAGGATCGCGGTCTGCACCTCGTCGCTGTCCAGGTCGTGCCCGTGCACGGCGGCGATCGAGGCGATCAGGTGCGTCTGCACCAGGTAGGACGCGGTCAGGTTGGCGGGCAGGGTGACCGGCAGCGTGATCAGGCCGCCGACGTTCGTGGCGAACCCCTGCACCCCCGCCGCCGCCACGTGCGTCCGGATCAGGTGCTTGATCGCCTCCTCGGGCGTCAACCCCTTCTCCAACGCCTCCACGGCCATCTGCCGGGCGCCCTTGAACGGCCCGAACCCGTTGATGCCCACCTTGAGGAGGTGGTCAACGGCACTTTGCTGCACCCTGGTGATCGCACCCGGTTCGTCCACCATGCCACCGAGGTTACGCGGCGGCCGATCGGGTAGCCGTGGCCCATGGACATGTCTTCGTTGGGAGAGCTGGTCAGGCAACGCGGCCCGTTCGCGTCGGTCTACCTGGACGCCTCGCACGACACCGAGGACGCGGCCAAGGCCATGGAGCTGCGCTGGCGCGGGGTCCGCGAGGAACTGGCCCGGCAGGGCGCGGACGACGCGACGCTCGACGCGATGCAGGAGGCGGTGCTGTCGCCGGTGCCGGGCAGGTCCGGCCGGGCGCTGGTCGCCGCGCACGGCAGGCTGCTGCTGGACCGGGTGCTGCCGCGTCCGCCCGCCGTGGAGACCGTGCGCTGGTCGGACCTGCCGCTCCTGCTGCCGCTGGCGACCTGGATGGAGCCCTCGGTGCCGCACGTCGTCGTGCTGGTCGACCGGGCGGGCGCGGACCTGCACGGGTACGACGGGTGCGGTGAGCGGGCGACCGAGGTGCACGACGAGGTGCGCGGCGAGGAGTACCCGCTGCACAAGGTCCGCAGTGGCGGCTGGTCGCACCGGCGGTTCCAGAACGCCGTGGAGGAGACGACCAGGCGCAACGCGGCACTGGTCGCCGCCGAGGTGGACCGGCTGGTGACCGACCTGGACGCCCGGCTGCTGGTGCTGGGCGGCGAGGTGCAGGCGCGGGCCGAGGTGCGCGAGGAGCTGAGCCCGCGCTGCCGCGACGTGCTGATCGAGGTCCAGGGGGCGACCCTGGCCGAGGGCGCCGACGACGCCGCGTTCGACCAGGCCGTGCGGTCGCTCGTGACCCAGTACCAGTTCGACCTGGACAACGACGTGGTGGAGGAGTTCACCGCCGAGGCGGGCCGACCGCACGGCCGCGCGGTGCAGGGCCTGGCACCGGTGGTGGAGGCGTTGCGCGAGGCGAAGGTGGCCGCGCTGCTGGTGTCGGACCCGGCGCTCGGCGACCGCACCGTGTTCTCCGGCGACGACCCCGCCCAGGTCGCGCTGAAGGAGAACGAGCTGCGCGGACTCGGCGTCGAGCACGTCGGCGAGCACCGGGCCGACGAGGCGCTGGGCACGGCCGCGGCGGCGACCGGAGCGCAGATCGTCGTCACGGACGCCACCGGCCTGCGCGAGGGTGTCGGCGCCCTCTTGCGCTACTGACGCCGAACGGCTGGTCGGAGCGCCACGCAGGACGCTCCGACCAGCCGTTCGTGGTGCTCAGACCGCCGCGGCGACGACGTCCTCGGCCGGGTTCTTCTCCAGCTCGATGACCTTCTTGTCGCGCCGGCTGCGCTTCTCCAGGTACGTGGCGAGCCACGTGAGCAGCAGGCACATCGAGATGTAGAGCGCGGCCACCACGATCGTGACCGGGATCAGCGGCCGGCCGAACTCGAAGTAGCTGCCGATGTCGCGGGCGAAGTCCAGCAGCTCGTCGTAGGTGATGAGGAAGCCGAGCGCGGTGTCCTTGAGCAGCACTACGAGCTGGCTGATGATCGCAGGCAGCATCGCCCGCACCGCCTGCGGCAGCAGCACGTTCGTCATCACCTGCGTCTTGCGCATGCCCACCGCGTAGGCCGCCTCGCTCTGCCCGCGAGGCAGGGACAGCACGCCCGCGCGGAACACCTCGGCCAGCACCGAGCCGTTGTAGAGCGTCAAGCCGAGCACCACGGAGTACAGCGGCGGACCGGGCGACACGCCGTAGTGGAAGACGAAGATCAGCACGACCAGCGGCACCGCGCGGAACAGCTCGACGACCAGCATCGACGGCACGCGGATGATCTTGTGGTCGGAGAGCTGGCCCGCGGCGAACACCGCGCCGAAGACCAGCGCGAACACCGCGCCGAGTCCGAACGCCTTGAGCGTGTTCAGCAGCGCGTCGACCAGGCTCAGCTGGATGTTCACGTACTCCAGCCACGACCACTTCTTGCCCTCGAACTGGCCGGTGGCGGCGAACCGGTAGAGAACGAAGCCGATCAGGCCGGCCACCACCACGATGGTGAGGGCCGCGTAGAGGCGGTGGCGCAGCCGGGCGCGCGGCCCGGGGACGTCGAACAGGACCGAGCTCATCGGGCGATGCTCCACCGCTTCTCAAGGCTGCGCTGCAGCAGGGTCATGGGGATCACGAGCACGATGAAGAACGCCGCGACCCACAGCAGGCCGATCAGCTGGTTCTCGCCTCGCTCGGACAGGTTGAGGCTGATGGAGCCCGCCTGGAACACCGAGAAGCCCGCCGCGATGGTGGTGTTCTTCAGCAGCGCGATCATCGTGCTCATCATCGGCGGCACGACCGCGCGCGTCGCCTGCGGCAGCACCACGGAGCCCAGCATCTGGCCGAACGTGAGCCCCAGCGCGCGGGATGCCTCCGCCTGGCCGACCGGCACGGTGTTGATGCCCGAGCGCACGACCTCGCACACGAACGCCGCCGTGTAGAGGATCAGCGCCATGAGGGCCGCGCTGAAGTAGTAGCTGGCCGCCGAACCGCCGAACGTGTCCGCGTTCACGATCTCGAGCAGCGGGAACGCCAAGGCGAAGAAGAAGAACACCAGGGTCAGCGGCGTGTTGCGGATCAGCGTCACGTAGGTGGTGCCGATCGCCCGCATCACGGGGACCGGCGCGACCCGCAGCATCGCCAGGATCGTCCCCAACACCAGCGACCCGACCGCGGAGATCAGGAACAGCTCGACGGTGTTGAGGAACCCGGGCCCGTACAGGTCGAGGTTGTCGAGCAGGACGTCCATCGGCTTCCTCGGCTAGGTGGGTGTGGTGCGGCCGGCCGCCAGGACATCGACGGCCGGCCGCGGAGCTGGATCAGTAGCGCTCGAGCACGGGCTTCTGGGCCGTGGAGCCCGACTTGCCCAGGGTGGCGTCGTAGGCCTTCTGCCAGTCGCCGCCGCTGATGGCCGCGTCCAGGATGTCGTTGACCTTGTCGCGCAGCGCCTTGTCGTCCTTGGGCAGGCCGATGCCGTAGGGCTCGTTCGAGAACGGCTTGCCGATGACCTTCAGCGTGGTCGGCGACTGCGAGGCGTAGCCCTTGAGGATCGCGTCGTCGGTGGTGACGGCGTCGACGGCGCCCTGCTCCAGCTGCTCGACGCACAGCGAGTACGTCTGCAGCTCGACGATGTTCTCCGGCTCGGTCAGGCCCTCGGACTTGACCTTCTGGATCGGCGTGGAGCCGGTCACCGAGCAGACCTTCTTGCCCTTGAGCGTCTCGGGGCCGGTGATCTCGTTGTCGTCCTTCTTCACCAGCAGGTCCTGACCGGCGGTGAAGTACGGGCCGGCGAACGCGACCTGCTGCTTGCGCTTGTCGTTGATCGTGTAGGTGCCGACGTAGTAGTCCACGTCACCGTTGATCAGCGCCTGCTCACGACCGGCCGAGGGGATCGCCTTGTAGTCGATCTTGTCGTCGGCGAAGCCGAGCTTGGCCGCGACGAGCTTCGCGATCTCGATGTCGAATCCGTTGAACTTGCCGCTGGTCGGGTCCTTGTAACCCAGGCCGGGCTGGTCCTCCTTGACACCGATGACGACCCGGCCGCGGTTCTTCATCTTGTCGAACGTCGGCGAGCCGTCGACCTTCACGTCGGTGGCGACCTGCTGAGGGGGCGCCGTGCCCGTGTCGCCGGGGCCACCCTCCTTGCCGCACGCGGTCAGGGCGAGGCCGCCGGCCAGCAGCGCCACCGCAAGGGTGCGAACCCTCATCGTCTTACTCCTGCTCTTCTTCGGTAGAGCGGCGCCAGGCTCAGCGCCGCGGTCGTGGGACTTCAGTGGGTCAGGATCTTGCCAAGGAAGTCCTTCGCGCGGTTGGACTTCGGCGCGGAGAAGAACGACTCCGGCGTCGAGTCCTCGACGACCTCGCCGTCGGACATGAAGATCACCCGGTCCGCGGCCTTGCGGGCGAAGCCCATCTCGTGGGTGACCACGAGCATGGTCATGCCCTCCTTGGCCAGCGTCGTCATCACGTCCAGCACCTCCTGGACCATCTCGGGGTCCAGCGCGGAGGTCGGCTCGTCGAACAGCATCACCTTGGGCCGCATCGCCAGGGCGCGGGCGATCGCCGCGCGCTGCTGCTGCCCACCCGACAGCTGGGCGGGGTACTTCTCCGCCTGGTTCGCGATGCCGACCCGCTCCAGCAGCTCCATGGCCGTCTTGCGGGCCTGGGCGGTCGGGGTCTTGCGGACCTTCACCGGCGCGAGCATCACGTTGTCGACGATGCTCTTGTGGGCGAACAGGTTGAACGACTGGAAAACCATGCCGACGTCGGCGCGCAGCCGGGCGAGTTCCTTGCCCTCGGCGGGCAGCGGCTGGCCGTCCACCTCGATGACACCGGACTCGATCGGCTCCAGCCGGTTGATCGTGCGGCACAGCGTGGACTTGCCCGAGCCGGACGGCCCGAGCACCACGACGACCTGCCCCTTCGGCACCTCGAGCGTCACGTTCTTGAGCACGTGCAGAGGTCCGAAGAACTTGTCCACGCCCGCCATCCGGATCATCGGCGGAGCAGGAGTGGCGGCGGTCATCAGTCCTCCAGTAGGGGTTCCTGAGCGATGGCGGAAACCTAGGTGTGAAGCACCACACCAGTCCAGGCGGTTGAGCAAGACTTAGGGTCTCAACTCTGTCACAGGGTGGCGACACTTATCGGGGAGGCTCCACGGTGCGGGTGCTGTTGGTCGAGGACGACGACCGCGTGGCAGAAGCGCTGGTGCCGGCACTCACCCGGCGCGGTTTCACAGTAGACCGGCAGGCAACCGGCCGGGGGACACTCGATCGGTTGACCGGGGTCGACGTGGTGCTGCTCGACCTGGGTCTGCCCGACGTCGACGGCGTCACGTTGTGCCGGCACATCCGCGCGGCGAGCGACGTGGCGATCATCGTCGTGTCGGCCCGCGGCGAAATCGACGACCGCATCCTCGGCCTGCACGCCGGCGCGGACGACTACCTGGTCAAGCCCTACGACGTGGGCGAGCTGGTGGCCCGCGTGCACGCGGTGCGGCGGCGGCGCGGCGACCCGGTCGGCGTGGGCGGCACCGGCACGGAGGTGTTCGAGGTCGCCGACGTGCGGGTCGACCTGGGCCGGCACGAGGTCACCGTGGCGGGTGAACCGGTGGCTCTGTCGCGCAAGGAGTTCCAGGTGCTGGCGCTCGTGGTGGCGGCGGGTGGCGCGGTGTGCACCCGGGAGCGCATCCTGGCTGAGGTGTGGGGACGCACCTGGGCGGGTGCCAACCGGACGCTGGACGTGCACGTGGCGACGTTGCGGACCAAGCTCGGGCGTCCTTCGTTGCTGGAGACGGTGCGCGGTGTCGGGTACCGGTTGAGCGGGGGCTGAGTGCGGTCGCGGCTGCTGGGCATCGTGTTGACGCTGGTCGTGCTGGTGCTGCTCGGCCTCGGCGTACCGCTGGGTCGCGGCGTGGCCCAGGCCGAGCAGCAGGAGATGTTCCTGGACCGGCTCACCGACACCACGCGGTTCGCGTCGGTGGCGCAGCGGCCGTTCATCGACGACCAGCCGGAGGTGCTCAAGCCGGAGCTGCGCCGCTACCACGAGCTGTACGGCATCCGGGTGGCCCTGCTGGGGCGGGACGGGCAGGTGGTGGCCGCGTCGTCGGACGACGTGGACGTGACCTCGCCCGAGGTGGCCGACCTGGTGCGCGGCGCGCTGGCCGGTCGCCAGCCGGTCGCGCCGGAGGTGGTCATGCCGTGGGAGTCGACCGAGCTGGTGCTGGCCGAGCCGGTGCTGGAGGCGGGCGAGGTCCGGGGCGCGGTGGTCACGTTCTCGCCGACGACGAAGACGCGGGTCGAGGTGCTGCTGTGGTGGTCGGCGCTGCTCGGCGGCAGCCTGCTGGTGCTCGCGCTCGGCGTGTTCGTGGCGTTGCCGCTGGTCCGGTGGACGTTGCGGCCCGTGCGGCGGCTGGACGACGCGACCGGGCGGCTGCTGGCGGCGGTGGTGTCCGGGCAGCCCGTCGAACCGGTCGGCTCGTCGGACGGCCCGCCGGAGCTGCGGCAGCTGTCGCGGTCGTTCGACCAGATGGCGGCCAACGTCGGTGACGTGCTGGCGGCGCAGCGCGCGTTCGTCGCCGACGCCTCGCACCAGCTGCGCAACCCGCTGACCGCGCTCAAGCTGCGGCTGTCCAATCTGGAAGACCACGTGGTCGGCGAGGGCGCGGCGCACCAGGCGGCGGCGCTGGACGAGGCCAACCGGCTCAACCGGATCCTGGACGAGCTGCTGTCCATGGCGCGGGCGGGCGCCCAGTCGGTCGACCCCGTGCCGGTGGACGTGGACCGGGCGGTCGCCGGCCGCCTGTCGGCGTGGCAGCCCGCCGCCGCGGCCCGCGAGGTGCACCTGGTGCTCGACGGCGAGCCCGGCGGCACGGCGCTGGTGCCGCCGCGCGGGGTGGAGACCGTGCTGGACGCGCTGCTGGACAACGCGCTGAAGTTCACCTCGGACGGCACCCTGGTGCGCGTCGACGTGCGACGGAGGGACGGCGTGGTGCGGTTGTCGGTGGGTGACGAAGGCCCGGGGCTGGCACCGGACGAGCTGGACCGCGCCACGGACCGGTTCTGGCGCAGTCCCGCCCACCAGAACGTGCAGGGCTCCGGCCTGGGGCTCGCGCTCGTGCGGCAGATCGTGGAACGGGTGGACGGCACTGTGCGGCTGGAGTCGCCGGAGGGCGGCGGGCTGCGCGTGACCGTGGAGTTCCCCGCGGCGTGAGTCGGGACGTGACCGCGGTCAGGTCGTGACGGCCACGCCTTCGGGCCGGTCGCCCACGGTGAACGGGGCGGCGGGCTTGCCGCTCACGGCGTCGATGACCGAGACGGTGTCGGACCCCGTGTTGGTGATGTAGACGAAGCTGTCGTCGGGCGCGGCCCCGGAGCCCTCGGGCATGCGCTGGACCTTGACCACGTCGAGGGGTTTGCCGCCGGGCCCGAGGATGCTGACCGTGTCGGAGCCGGTGTTGGCGACGTGGACCCGGCCACCGGGTGTGACGGAAACGCCGAGGGGCGCGTTCCCGACCTTGGTGACCTCGGTGGGGCGGTTGCTGCCGGTGTCGATGACGGTCACCGTGTCGTCGCCGGTGTTGGCCACGTACAGCCGCTTGCCGTCGAACGAGAGGGCGATACCCGATGGGAAGACACCGACCGGGATGGTGTCCACCGGTGTCTGCGACCGGGCGTCGATGACCGTGACGCTGTCGCTGCCGTTGTTGGTCACGTAGACGCGGGAACCGTCTGGGCTGGCGACCGCGCTGTGCGGGAACCGCCCGACCGGGATGGTCTTCACCGGCGTGTTCGTCGCGGTGTCGACGACCGTGACGTTGCCGGAGCCGAAGTTCGTCACGTAGGCGTGCGTGGGTGTGGCCGCGACGCCGAAGGGGTTGGCCCCCACGGGCACGGTGGCGACCACGGCGAGCGACCGGGTGTCGATCACGGAGAGGGTGTTGGACGACTCGTTCGTGACGTAGACGCGGTGGCCGGACGGGTGCGCGCCGACGCCGGTGGGGTAGTCGCCGACCCCGATGGTGGCCGTCACCTTGCCCAGGCGCGTGTCGTACGCGGTGACGGTGTCGGAGCCGCTGTTGGCCACGAACACCTGAATGCGCGTCGGCCATCTAGGTGAGGCATCGAAACCGGTGCCGGCCAGCACGGCGAGCACCGCTACGGCGACTCCCGAACGAGGGAATCGCGATCGGGCAACGAACGAAGAAGACGCCGCTTAAATGCGCGCGCGTACCGAATTAACGGACATGAGCTCCCCGTATCGGCGTGGAACTTCGCACGGGACTCCGCTGGTCCCGCGCCTGCTGTCACACTAACGACCCAACGCGGAAAAGTGCCGCACGGGCCCGCGCTTGACCCCGACTTGGGCGAGCGCCCACGCCTGCGGATTCCACCGTAGGAATGACGCGAGGTCGTTAAACCTTTACGTCCCGGTAATAGCGCATGGCGCCGGGGTGCAATTCGATCGGAGTGGTCTCGATCGCCGAGCGGACCTCGATCGACCTGGCCACCGGGCTCGCCGCGACCAGGGCGGGCTGCGCCTGGAACAGGCCCCTGACCAGGGCTTCCGCCACGTCGTCCGACATCGTGTCGTTCACCAGCAGGAAGTTGCGCACCACCAGCGTGACGACCGGGCCGCCTTCGAGCCGGTAGGCCGACGCGGGCAGGGTCGCCGAGCCGTACACCGGGAAGTCCTGGCGCAGCTTCGGCAGCACGTCGCTCAGGTCGAGCATGCTCAGCCGCACCGTCGTGGCCAGCGTGGTGACCGCGGTCGTCGGCACACCGCCGGACCAGAAGAACGCGTCCAGCGCACCGTCGCGCATCGCGGCCGTGCTGGTCTCCAGGTCCATGTACTGGACTTTCAGGTCCCGCTCCGGCGAGATGCCCGCCGACGCCAGCAGCCGCTCCCCGATCAGCTTCACCCCCGAGTCGCGCGCTCCGACGCTCACCCGCAGGCCCTTCAGGTCGGCCAGCTTGGTCACCCGCAGGTCGCCGCGCACCACCACCTGGAAGTAGTCGTCGTGCATCCGGGCCAACGCGTACAGCTTGTGGCCCTCCGGACCCTTCTGCTTGTTCTCCGCCGCGTCCGCCGCGGAGAAGCCGACCTGCGCCTGGTTGGTCCGCAACCGGTCCAGGTTGTCCACCGAGCCGGCCGTGCTCGCCACCTGCGGACGCGCGATGCCCGGGTCCCGGGTCCACGCCTCGGCCAGCGCCGTGCTCAACTGGTGGTAGACCCCCGCGGGACTGCCGGCCGCCATGGTCAGCTTGACGTGGTCGAAGTCGTCACCGCACGCGCTCAACGACAGGGTGGCCAGGGCCAAGGCGGCCCCGACCGCGTGCAACCGCAGCAGCGTTCCCGACACCTGCGCATCGTCGCACGTCCACGCTCTACGCTGGACCCGACGGAAGGACTAGGTGCAGTGACTCGCAGTTACCAGATCCGCACGTTCGGCTGCCAGATGAACGTGCACGACTCCGAGCGCCTGGCCGGCATGTTGGAGGACGCGGGCTACACGCCCGCCGAAGGCGACGCCACACCGGACGTCGTCGTGTTCAACACCTGCGCCGTGCGGGAGAACGCCGACAACAAGCTCTACGGCACGCTCGGCCACCTCGCCCCCGCCAAGTCCGCGAACCCCGACATGCAGATCGCCGTCGGCGGCTGCCTCGCGCAGAAGGACCAGGGCGAGATCGTCAAGCGCGCGCCGTGGGTCGACGTGGTCTTCGGCACGCACAACATCGGCTCGCTGCCGGTGCTGCTCGAACGCGCCCGGCACAACCGCGAGGCCCAGGTCGAGATCCTGGACTCGCTGGAGACCTTCCCCTCGACGCTGCCCGCGCGCCGCGACTCGGCGTACTCCGGCTGGGTGTCGGTGTCGGTCGGGTGCAACAACACGTGCACGTTCTGCATCGTCCCGTCGCTGCGCGGCAAGGAGAAGGACCGCCGTCCCGGCGAGGTGCTGGCCGAGGTGCAGGCGCTCGTCGACGAGGGCGTCCTGGAGGTGACGCTGCTCGGGCAGAACGTGAACTCCTACGGCGTCGAGTTCGGCGACCGCTACGCGTTCGGCAAGCTCCTGCGCGCCACCGGCGGCATCGAGGGCTTGGAGCGGATCCGCTTCACCTCGCCGCACCCGAAGGACTTCACCGACGACGTCATCGCCGCGATGGCCGAGACGCCCGCCGTGTGCCACTCCCTGCACATGCCGCTGCAATCGGGCTCGGACCGCGTGCTCAAGGAGATGCGCCGCTCGTACCGGACCACCAAGTACCTGTCCATCCTGGACAACGTCCGGGCCGCCATGCCCGACGCCGCCATCACCACGGACATCATCGTGGGCTTCCCCGGCGAGACCGAAGAGGACTTCCAAGCCACTCTGGACGTCGTCCGCGAGGCCCGCTTCTCGTCCGCGTTCACGTTCCAGTACTCCAAGCGCCCCGGCACCCCCGCCGCCGACCTGCCCGACCAGCTGCCCAAGCAGGTCGTCCAGGAGCGCTACGACCGCCTGGTCACCCTGGTCAACGACATCGCCCACGAACTCAACCGCGAGCAGGTCGGCCGCAAGGTCGAACTGCTGGTCGCGTCGGGGGAAGGTCGGAAGGACGCCGAGACCCACCGGATGACCGGGCGCGCGCGGGACGGCCGCCTCGTCCACTTCACCCCGGGCGACGCCCACGTGCGCCCCGGTGACGTCGTGGAGACCGTCGTGACTTACGGCGCGCCGCACAACCTGATCGCCGACGGCCCGCTCCTGTCACACCGCCGGACCAAGGCGGGTGACCGTTCCGAGGCCGGTCTGAAGCCGAAGACACCGGGCGTGACGCTCGGTCTGCCGTCGTTCGGCAAGCCCGAGCCCCTGCCTGCGGTGGTCGGCGGGTGCGCGGTCTGATGAACGCGAACGAACCGGACGACCTGGCCAGCCTGCGGGAAGAGATCGACGGAGTAGGACGTTCGGCGGCCAAGCGCTTCGACCCCGGTGCCGGGGCGCTGACCATCGCCATCGCCGCGCTGGCGATCCTGGTGTCGCTGATCCTGCCTTGGACCGATGGGATCCAGGGCTTGCGCGTGCTGTTCGGTGAGGGCAAGGGGCTGCCCCAGCTGTTCGCTTACGCGGCTGTGGTGGTGGGGGTGCTGCTGCCTGCGTTGACGTTGGCCGTGCGGCGGTGGGCGTTGGCGTGGATCTGCGCGCTGGCTTCGTTCGCCGCTTCGGTGGCTGGGGTGTTGTCCATTTGGACGACCCAGACGACGACTGGTCACCACCCTGGGCCGGGGCCTGGGCTGGGGTTGATCCTGGCCGTGGTGGCGGTGGTGGTGTTGTTGGTGAAGTGGCTGAAGCTGGCTGCTTCCCGGCCGCCGATGCAGTGACGGCACGGAGATTCAAGCCCGAGGTCTGTGGTTTCGTTCCGGCTCGATTCCGGTCCCGTTGTGCATCCCGTGGGCATAGATACGCCTTCGAGCAATCCACTCAAGAGGGCGCTAAAGAAATGCTAATGCAGCCGGGCAGACCCAGCTAGGCCAGTGATGCCGCCCTGCCTGCACACATCGGACCGGAGCGGGACCGCAGAGGCCCGATTTTACATGGGGTTCGGGTGCTTTAGGCTGGTCGAAGCCGGCAGGCCTGGCGGGACGCTTTTCCCCGCCGGGCCTGCCGGCTTTGGCCTGCCTGGAGTACCCGTAAGGGGCCCCATGTCAAATCGAGCCGGACTTGATCATCGAGCCGGACTTGAGGAATCGACCCGCAGCTAAACCGCCGACTCCGACCGGACCGACCGACCGACCGGACCGACCAAATTCAATTACCGACTGGCCACGGCCTGCTCAGCCGCTGCCAACCACTCACGCCACTGCTTGGCCTGCGCCTCAGCCTGCTCGGCCCGCCGCTTGTCCCCGGCCGACCGCGCCTTCTCCGCCTGGGCCTCGAACTGCTCCACCCGCTCGCGGAACTGCGCGACCCGAGCCTCGGCCTCCGGGTCGGACTTGCGCCACTGCGCGTCGACCGCGCCCCGGACCCGCTCCTCGATCGTCCGGAGCTTTCCTTCCAGCTCCCGGACCCGCTCGCGCGGCACCTTGCCGATCGCGTCCCACCGCTCCTGGATCTTGTAGAGCTGCTGCCGAGCAGCCTCCAAGTCCACCGACGGGTCGATCCGCTCGGCTTCGGCGAGCAGTTCCTCCTTCAGCTTCGCGTTGGCCGAGAACTCGGCGTCACGCTCGCTGAACGCCTCCGACCGCTTGGCGAAGAACGCGTCCTGCGCGGCCCGGAAACGCTGCCACAACGCGTCGTCGGCCTCCTTGGGCGCACGCCCGGCGGCCTTCCACTCGACCATCAGCTCCTTGTACCGACCGGCCGTGGGGCCCCAGTCGTCGGACTCGATGAGCTTCTCGGCCTCTTCGACCAGTTCCTGCTTGCGGTTCTTGGCCACGCTGCGCTGCCGGTCCAGGTCGGCGAAGTGCGACCCGCGCCTGCGGTTGAACGCGTCACGCGCCTTGGAGAACCGCCGCCACAGCTGCTCGTCGGTCTTGCGGTCGACCCCGCGAATGGTCTTCCACTCGTCCAGGATCTGCCGCAGCCGGTCGCCCGCCGCCTTCCACTGGGTCGACTCGTTGGCCAGTACCTCGGCCTCCTCGACCAGCTCCAACTTGCGCGCGCCCGCCGCCGCCCGTGCCTCGTCCTTGGCGGCCTTCGCGGCCTCCAGGCCCTTCTCGGCCAGGACCAGCACGTACTCGACGCGTGCGGCCAGGGCGGCGAGGTCACCGACCACCGCCGCGTCGGCCAGGCTCTCCTGGACGTGCTTCGCGCTGGTCATCGCGTGCTTGGGGTCGCCCGCGCCGGAGGACAGCCGCGTCACCAGCAGCTCGACCTCGGTGCGGATGTCGTCGAACCGGCGCGCGAAGTGCGCCAGGCCCTCGGCGGGCTCGCCTGCCTGCCAGGAACCGACGACCCGCTCGCCCTCGTCCGTCTTGACGTAGACGGTGCCGTCCGCGTCCACGCGCCCCCAGCGGTCAGGGTGGTCCGACGCCACGGGGACCGGCGGTGGCGCCACGACCGGCGTCGCTTCCACCCGGGTCTCCTCGACCACCGCCCCCGCACCACTGTCGCCAGTGGTTCCCGGTGTCGTCTCGTGCTCCGTCATCGCCGGCTTCCTCCTCGCCTGCCCACTTCGTGGTGCCCGTGCCGACCACGGGCGCCCCGCCTACGACGGGGCCCAGCACCCGAGTACCGCGACGCTCCCTAAGAGTGCCCAGTACCTCGCGCGCATTCAAACAGGTCAAGGCTCGCATCGGTACCGGTGGTGGCCGATGAGTAGCGTGGACTGCCATGATCTCGCGCCTGGTGGTCGTGCCGCACCCTCCGCTGCTGGTGCCCGAACTGGTCTCCGGGGCCGCGGCGGACACCGAACCGGTGCGCTCGGCGTGCCTGGACGCGGCCCGGGACCTGGCCGCCCACTCCCCCGACTGGGTGGCCATCGGCGTCGACCCGTCCGGCCCGCGGACCGTCGAGGGCGTCTCCGGCACGTTCCGCGGCTTCGGGGTCGACGTGCGGGTATCCCTGGCGGCCTCCCCCGCCTCCACAGACCCGACCGACCCGACCGACCAGACGGACGACGACCTCCCCCTCCCCGCCCTCATCGCCGCCTGGCTGCGCGAACGGGTGGGCGCCCGCACGGTCCGCGTCCACCTCGTCCCACCCGACCTGCCCACCTCCGACTGCGTCGCCCTCGGCCGACGCCTGGCCGGCTCACCCGCCGTGCTGATCCTCGGCGACGGCTCCCACCGCCACGGCGACCTGGCCGTGGGCCGCCCCGACGACCGCGCCGGCCCCTTCGACGAGGACGTCCGCAAGGCGCTGGCCACCGCCGACACCGCCGCCCTGCGCGCCCTCGACCCCGGCACCGCCGCCGAACTGGGCGCCGAAGGCCGGGCCGCGTGGCAGGTGGCCGCCGGCATCCCGGGCCCGTGGCGCTGCACCCGGTCCTCGTTCCAGGTCCCGTTCGGCGTCGGCTACCACTTCGCGGTCTGGGAGGCTTGAGGGCGTGCGCACCCCGATCCCCATCGCCGTCGTCGGACCCACTGCCACCGGCAAGTCCGACCTCGCCGTGCGGCTGGCCGTCGAACTGGGCGGCGAGGTGGTCAACGCCGACGCGATGCAGCTCTACCGGGGCATGGACATCGGTACGGCCAAGATCACCGAGCCCGAGCGCCACGGCGTCCCCCACCACCTGCTCGACGTGCTCGACGTGACCGAGACCGCGTCCGTGGCCGCCTACCAGCGCGAAGCGCGCTCCGCCATCGAACGCCTGCTCGCCGAGCACCGCACCCCCGTCCTGGTCGGCGGCTCGGGCCTGTACGTGCAGGCCGTGCTGGACGACCTCACGTTCCCCGGCACGGACGAGAAGATCCGCACCCAGCTCGAACAGGAACTGGCCGTGTTCGGGTCGGAGACGCTGCACGGACGGCTGGCACAGCTCGACCCGGCCGCCGCGCTCGCGATCCTGCCCAGCAACGGCCGCCGCGTCGTCCGCGCGCTCGAAGTGATCGAGCTGACCGGTCAGCCGTTCTCCGCCACCCTGCCCAAACCGGGCCCGGCCCGCTTCGGCACCGTGCT
Organism: Saccharothrix carnea; assembly: GCF_003014735.1. Lineage (GTDB taxonomy): Bacteria > Actinomycetota > Actinomycetes > Mycobacteriales > Pseudonocardiaceae > Actinosynnema > Actinosynnema carneum. The sequence continues at coordinate 114,863 of NZ_PYAX01000003.1, forward strand.
CGTCGGCCTCGACCGCGACGTGTCCGAACTGGACGAGCGGGTCGACGCACGCGTCACGCGCATGTTCGACCAGGGCCTGGTGGACGAGGTGCGCGCCCTGGAGGCACGCGGCCTGCGCGACGGGCGCACGGCGTCCCGCGCGCTGGGCTACCAGCAGGTGCTGGCCGCGTTCGACGGCGAGTACCCGCTGGACGAAGCCGCCGCCACGACCGCGCAGGCCACCCGGCGGTTCGTGCGCAAGCAGCGGTCCTGGTTCCGCCGCGACCGGCGGGTCACCTGGTTCGACGCCGGCTCCGCCACCCTGGCCGAGGACGTGCTCAAGCTGGTGGCACCGTAGCCTGGTGCCCGTGGGGATCGAGTTTCTGAAGGGCCACGGCACCGAGAACGACTTCGTCGTGCTGCCCGACGCGGACGGCCTGCTGGACCTGACCGAGTCGCGGGTGCGCGCGCTCTGCGACCGGCGGCGCGGCTTGGGCGCGGATGGCGTGCTGCGGGTCGTGCGGCCCGACTTCGGCCCGTGGTTCATGGACTACCGCAACGCCGACGGCTCGATCGCCGAGATGTGCGGCAACGGCGTCCGGGTGTTCGCGAAGTACCTGGTCGAGGCCGAGTTGATGCCTTCGGGGGAGTTCACCGTGGGCACGCGCGCCGGTGAGCGGCACGTCACCGTGCACGACGACGGCACGGTGACCGTGGACATGGGTCGGGTGCTGGTCACCGGCACCGGCACGGCCACGGTCGGCGGCAGCGCGTTCGGCGGTGTCGCGGTGGACGTCGGCAACCCGCACCTGGCGTGCGTGACCGAGGTGCCGGTCGCGGAGCTCGACCTGAAGCTGCCGCCCGGTCACGACCCGGTGCAGTTCCCGCACGGCGTGAACGTGGAGTTCGTCAACGTCCTCGACGACGGCGCCCTGCGGATGCGCGTGCACGAGCGCGGCGTGGGCGAGACCCGGTCCTGCGGCACGGGCACCGTCGCCTCGGTGGCGTCGTGGCTGTACGGGACGGGTCGGCGCACCGGCAAGGCCACTGTGGACGTCCTCGGTGGACAGGTGTCCGTGGTGATCGAGGAGGAGGGCTCCACGCTCACCGGCCCGGCCGTCCTGCTGGCCCGCGGCGAACTCGACCAGGCCTGGTGGGACGCGCTCTAGAGGTCGAACACCTCCAACCTGCCCAACCGCGCGCCCGACACCACCTCGGGCTGCGAACTGGGCGCCGTGCAGCAGACCAGCCTGCCATCCACGATCGCGACCGCGAAGCAGACCTGACCGGTCTCCACCTTCCGGGTGATCTCCCCACCCTCCTCCACCCGGAACACGAACGGCTGGAGCGCGGGCGCGACCCACACACCGCCGTCGTCGTCCACCGCGATGCCGTCCGGCGCGATGCCGTGGTCGCGCAAGAACGCGAACACCCGCCTCCCGGACAACCGGCCGTCCGGGTCCACGTCGAACACCGTCAGCCCGAAGGCCAGCGTCTCGGCCACCACCAGCCGGCCGTCCGGCAGCAACCCCATCCCGTTCGGGAACTTCAGGTCCTCGGCGGCCACCTCGACCGACCCGTCCGGCCTGACCAGCGCCAACGGCGTGCCGGGCGCGACCCAGTCCGGTTGCAGCATCGGTGCCTCGCCACCAGCCGCGATGGCGGCGTGCAGGTCGAAGCCGAAGTTGCCGACGTACGCGCGGCCGTGCGCGTCGACCAGCATGTCGTTGGCGTGGAAGGTGGCGACGCCGTCCAGGTCGGCGTGCTCGACCAACGCACCGCCGTCCTCCAGCCGCAGCACCTTGCGGTCCTTCATCGACACCACGAGCAGCCGCCCGTCCGGCAGCCAGCCCAGCCCCGAGGGCTGCTCCGGCACCTCGCAGACGACCTCCTCCTCGCCCGTGCCCAGGTCGAGCGCCCGGACCTCGTGGTCGTAGAAGTCCGAGTAGTGCAGGCGCCCGTCCGGCCCCTGCCGCGGGCCCTCGCCGAACCGGAGACCTTCGCGCAGCACGGTGGTGTCAGCCATGCCGCTCGACGCTAGTGATCACGGGCAGGTCCCGCATCGACCGCAGCGGTGACAGGAGTACCCAAACGACGGACAAGAGCATCCCCACCGACGCGATCCACAACGTGTTCCGCACGCCGACCCACTCGGCGAGCGCTCCGCCCGCCACCGCGCCCACCGGCATCGCGCCCCACGCCAGGAACCGGACGCTGGCGTTCATCCGGCCGAGCAGCCGGTCCGGGCACAACGCCTGCCGCAGGCTGACCTGGGCGACGTTGTAGACGACCACGCCCGCCGACGTGACCAGCGTGGCGACCGCGAACAACGCCACCCGCCACCCCCGCTCGGCCAACGGCACCAGCACCCACAGCGGCTGCGTGACCAGCAACGACAGCCACACCAGCCGCACCTGCCCGAACCGCGCCAACCGACCGGCGACCAGGCCCGCCAGCGCGCCGCCGGCACCACCCACCCCCAGCAGCACCGCGGCGACCGTCGTCGACAACGCCAGGTCGCGCAGCAGGAACAGCACGTTGACCGCGCCCCACATGGCGTTGGTGAGGTTGAACCACGTCGTGCAGAACACCACCGGCCGCAACAGCGGGTGCCCGAACACGAACCGGAGCCCTTCCGCCATCTCCGCCCGGAGCGCGCGCTCGCGCCGCTCCACGGCCCGTTCAGGCGTCCGCACGCCCCGCAACAACAGGGCGGACACCAGGAACGACACCGTGATCGCCAGCACGGCGTTGGCGCTGCCCAGGAACTGCACCAGCGGCCCGCTCACCGGCCGCCCGGACAGCCGCGCCACCTGCTGCGTCGACACCAGCCGACCGTTCGCGCCGGTCAGCCCGTCCCGTTCGACCAACGTCGGCAGGTACGCCTGTGACGCCACCTCGGAGAACACCGTCAGCACACCGGCGACCAGCGCGGCCGCCAGCACGTGCCCGAACGTCAGCGCGCCCAGCCACGCCGCGACCGGCACCGTGGCCAGCACCAGCCCGCGCCCGACCGCGCTCCACACCAGCACCGGCCGCTTGCGCACCCGGTCCACGTAGACGCCCACCGGCAGCCCGATGACCAGGAACGCGGCCGTGCCCGCCGCGGTCAGCACCCCCACCTGGAACGCCGACGCGTCCAGCGCCTCGATCGCCACCACCGGCAGCACGAAGGTGTAGACCGCGATGCCGAACTGGTTGACCGCGTCGCTGACCCAGAACAGCCGGAAGTCACGCGGTAACGGCATCTGGTTTCCTCAGCGGCGACAGCACCACCCACAGCACGGACGTCGCCTGCAACGCCATGCCCAGCGCCAACGTGGCCGTGATGCCGATGCCACCGCCGAGCACGCCGCCGACCAGGGCGCCCAGCGGCATCGAGCCCCACACCACGAACCGGATGCTCGCGTTCATCCGGCCGAGCAGGTGGTCCGGGCACAGGGACTGCCGGTAGCTGACCTGGGCGATGTTGTAGACCGTCGCCCCGTACGCCACCGCCGCCTCGCCGATGAGCACGAACACGATCCGCCAGTCCGCCGCGCCGAGCGGGACGAGCACCCCGAGCGGCCACGTGACCAGGCCGGACAGCCAGATGACCTTGGTCTGGCCGAAGCGCGCGTTCCACCGGTTCACGGTCAGCGCGCCCAGCACGCCGCCGATGCCCGCCGTGCTGAGCACCAGGCCCACCACACCCTCGGACAGGCCCAGCTCGCGGACCAGGAACAGCACCAGCACGGCCGCCGCCATGCCGCCGAAGAAGTTCGCGGTGCCCGTGCAGCCGACGATCGCGCGCAGCGACCGGTGCCCGAAGACGAACCTCAGGCCCTCGGCGATCTCGTGCACCAACCCGGGCTTGTCCGGCTGCCGCGGCGGCGGCTCCTCCGTGCGGATGCGCAGCAGGAACAACGCCGACACCAGGTAGCCGACCGCGGTGGCCAGCACGCCGATCGCCGCGCCGACCAGCTGCGCCACCCCACCGGCCGCGGCCGGACCGGACACCTCCGCCACGGCCCGGCTGGCCTCCAGCTTCGAGTTGCCGTCGACCAGCTGCTCGCGCCCGACCAGGGACGGCAGGTACGACTGGTAGGCCACGTCGAACATGACCGTGGCCGCGCCGACCAGCAGGGCTACCACGACGAGCTGGGCCAGCGTGAGCACGCCCAGCCACCACGCCAACGGCACGGACAGCAGCAGCGCCGCTCGGGTGAAGTCGGCGACCAGCATCACCGGGCGGCGCCTGAGCCGGTCCACCCACACCCCGGCGGGCAGCCCGATCAGCAGGAACGCGGCCGTGCCCGCCGCCGAGAGCACGCCCATCTCGAACGGCGTGGCGGCCAGCGCGCCCACCGCGAGCAGCGGCAACACCGTGCGGCCGATCGTGGAGCCGAACTGGCTGACGGTGTCGCCTGCCCACAGCAGGCGGAAGTCGCGATGAGACCAGAGGGACACGGCGGGAAGTCTCGCGGGAGTGATTGGAAACTGTCAATCACTCCGGTCTCTATGCTTGGCCGGTGGAGAGACGCCCGGCGACCGACGACGAAGCCGCCGCCCTGGCCTCGGCGGTGCGGCTGCGCATCATCCGGCTCACGTACGACCGCGCGCTGACCAACAAGGAGATCGCCGAACGGCTGGGCAAAGACCCCGCCACCACCCTCCACCACGTGCGCAAACTCGTCGCCACCGGCTTCCTGGAGCCCCAAGAGGAGCGCACCGGCAACCGCGGCGCGCGGGAGATCCCCTACAAGTCGACCGGGCTGTCCTGGCGGCTCACCAAGGGCGACATCCCGTTCTCGGAGCAGACCAGCGAGGCCGTGTTCCAGGCGTTCCTGAGCGAGGTCGCGGAGGTGGGCCCGGCCGCCATGAAGCAGTTCCGCCTCGTCACCCGGGTGGACCCCGAGGAACTAAAACGGCGCCTCCAGACGTTGTTGGATGAGCTGGCAACCGAGCCGGCCCACCCAGACGGGGAACGCGTGGCGATCTACCTGGCGCTCTACCCAGGCGATTAACCACTCGGTCCGGGTCGGGGTGCCGTGGGACGATGAAGGGCAAATGACGGAAAACACGTACAACAGCAACGACTGGCTCGACCACGAGGACGAGCTGTCCACCGGCGACATGGCGCTCGAAGAGCGTGCCGCGCTGCGCCGCGTAGCCGGGTTGTCCACCGAGCTCGAGGACGTCACCGAGGTCGAGTACCGCCAGCTCCGGCTGGAGCGGGTCGTGCTGGTCGGCGTGTGGACCGAGGGCACGGCGGCCGACTCGGACGCGTCCCTGGCGGAACTGGCCCTGCTCGCCGAGACCGCGGGCTCCGAGGTGCTGGAAGGCCTCGTGCAGCGGCGCGACCGGCCCGACCCGGCCACCTACATCGGTTCCGGCAAGGTCCACGAGCTGCGCGACATCGTGATCGCGACCGGCGCGGACACGGTGATCTGCGACGGCGAGCTCTCCCCCGGCCAGCTGCGGCAGCTGGAGGAGAAACTCAAGGTCAAGGTCGTCGACCGCACCGCGCTGATCCTCGACATCTTCGCCCAGCACGCGTCCACGCGCGAGGGCAAGGCGCAGGTCGAGATGGCCCAGCTGCAGTACCTGCTGCCGCGACTGCGCGGTTGGGGTGCGTCGCTGTCCCGGCAGGCCGGTGGTCGTGCCGGCGGCGGCAACGGCGGCGTGGGCCTGCGCGGTCCCGGTGAGACCAAGCTCGAGACCGACCGCAGGCGCATCCGCGCGCGCATCTCCAAGCTGCGCCGCGAGATCGCCGCGATGAGCGTCATCCGGGAGACCAAGCGGCACCGCCGGGTGGCCAACTCGGTGCCGAACGTGGCGATCGCGGGGTACACCAACGCGGGCAAGTCCAGCCTGCTCAACGCGCTGACCGGCGCGGGGGTGCTGGTGCAGGACGCGCTGTTCGCGACCCTCGACCCGACCACGCGGCGCACCGAGACGCCCGAGGGCCTGCCCTACACGTTGACCGACACGGTCGGCTTCGTGCGGCACCTGCCGCACCAGCTGGTCGAGGCGTTCCGGTCGACGCTGGAGGAGGTCGCCGACGCGGACCTGCTGGTCCACGTGGTCGACGGGTCCGACGCGATGCCGGAGAAGCAGGTCAAGGCGGTGCGCGAGGTGATCACCGAGATCTCGTCGCGGCGCGACGACCCGATGCCGACCGAGCTGCTCGTGGTGAACAAGATCGACTCGGTGGCGGAGCTGGGCCAGGCCCGGCTGCGGCACCTGTTCCCCGGAGCGGTGTTCGTGTCCGCGCACACCGGCGAGGGCATCGCCGAGCTGCGTGAGCGCATCGCGGCCATGACGCCCCGTCCGGAGGTCGTGGTCGACGCGCTCGTGCCGTACGCGCGGGGCGAGGTGGTCGCGCGCGTGCACCGCGAGGGCGAGGTGCTCAAGGAGCGGCACACCGAGGAGGGCACCGAGCTGTCCGCCCGGGTCCGACCGGACCTGGCGGGCGTGCTGGAGCAGTTCGCCGTGAACGGAAGCCGCGCCTGAGCCGTTGCGAGCGTTGCTGGTAGCACTGGGGCTGGTCATGACGGCCGGTTCCGCCGCGGCGGAACCGGCCGTCGTCGACGTGTGCGCGGTGACCGACCCGCGCCTGGAGGAGCTGTCCGGGCTCGCGTCCAACGGCGACCAGTGGTTCGCGGTGAACGACAGCGACAACGGCCGGTTGCAGGTCCAGGTGCTCGACCGCACGTGCGCGATCACCCGGACCATCACCGCGCCGAACAACCCGTTCGACGTCGAAGACCTCGCCCTGGCCCCTGACGGAACTCTCTGGGCGGCGGACACCGGGGACAACGGGAAATCACGCGAAACCGTGGCATTGCACGCGGTTTCACCGGACGGCAGCGCCCGTTTGCACCGACTGACGTATCCTGACGGAAAGCACGACGCCGAGGCATTGTTGCTCGACGGTTCCGGCATTCCGCACATCGTCACCAAGGAAACGATCGGTTCCGCTCTGGTGTACCGGCCCGCGTCCGGGTTGAGCGAGGGCGCGCCGACGCCGATGGAGCAGGTGGCGCGGGTGACGATCGGCACGACGGACACCGCGGGCGGGCCGTTGCAGAACTCCGTGGTGACGCGCCTGGTCACGGGCGGGGCGATGTCCCGGGACGGGCGGGTGGCGGCGTTGCGCACCTACACCGACGCGTACCTGTTCCCGGTGCCGGACGGCGACCTGGCGAAGGCGCTGGAGTCGGACCCGGTGCGGGTCCCGCTGGCGGGTGAGCCGCAGGGCGAGGCGATCGCGTTCGACCCGGACGGCACGCTGCTGTCGGCGTCCGAGTTCGGCAACGCCGGTGGCACGTCGTCCGCCGTGCGCGCGGTGACGGGCGCGGCGGCGTTGGCCGTGCCGCCCGCGCCCACTTCCACCACCACGCCTTCACCGGACGCCCCGGCGGCCGCGGACGACACCGCTGCTCCCCCGGCCGGCGACCCGTCGTCGCCGTGGCCGGTGGTCGGCGGCGGCGCGGTGGCGTTGGTGCTGGTAGGAGCACTCGTGCGCCGGTCGCGCCGCCGTCGGGCGTGAACGGCCTGCAGCCGGCAGGGGTCTACAGCCGGCGCAGGACCGCCACGACCTTGCCCAGGATCGACGCCTCGTCACCGGGGATCGGCTGGTAGGCCTCGTTGTGCGGCATCAACCACACATGGCCGTCCTCCTTGCGCTTGAACGTCTTGACGGTGGCCTCGCCGTCGATCATCGCGGCCACCACCTCGCCGTTGTCCGCAGTCGGCTGCTGGCGGACCACGACCCAGTCGCCATCGGTGATGGCGGCGTCCACCATCGAGTCACCCACGACCTTCAGCAGGAACACGTCGCCCTCGCCGACGATCTCGCGCGGCAGCGGGAACACGTCCTCGATCGCCTCCTCGGCCAGGATCGGCCCACCGGCCGCGATGCGGCCCAGCATGGGCACGTACGCGGGCGTCGGCTTGGAGGCCGGGTCGAGGCCGGTCACGATCTCCGCGGGCAGCACGCCCACCGCGCGCGGCCGGTTCGGATCCCGCCGCAGGTACCCCTTCCGCTCCAGCGCGCGCAGCTGGTGGGCGACCGAGGAGGTGGAGGTCAGGCCGACCGCCTCCCCGATCTCACGCACGCTGGGCGGGTAGCCGAACCGGTCGAGCCAGTCGCGGATCACGTCGAGCACCTTGCGCTGGCGCAGGGTGAGCCCGGCGTTGCCCGCGATGTCCGCCGGTTCGGGCGCGGAGGGCACGGCTGCGGTGCGCAGGTCTTCGTTGGTCTTGCGTGCCACGGTGCTTCCTCCTCACCGGTCCCGATTGCCCAGGCCGGCTCTCCGACGATCTTCACTTGTGGACGGTAGTCGCGTTCCGTGTCCAGATCAAACACCTGTTCGAAGTAAAGCTCGGCGTGTCCTAGCGATTTCGCCCGGCGAAGTGGTAGACATTCGCACGGACGTTCGATCGAACACAGGTTCGATCATGATCGGATGACCTGCGTTGGAGGACATCATGGCGGTGGTCATTGGCACCCGGAACAGCTTCGAACTGGTGGACGGTGCCGGTGTCGAGGATGTCGCCCTCGGCGCGGGATTGCGACCTGGACCACGGGTCCTTCGCCGGTTCGAGGTACACGATAAGGACAACCGCCGCCCGTCGACCCGCCCCCGGCCGGTCGCGGTGCGCCAGACCGCGCCGGAGCCGGTCGCCTGCGAGGCCCGGCCGCGCCGCCACCCCGCCGTCCAGTTCGTCGCCTACGCGGCGGTCGCCGCGGCCTTCGCCGCCCTGCTGAGCCTGCTCTACCTGTACGTCTCCGGCGCCACCACCGTCCCCGAACGCACCAGCGTCGTGCACGTCCAAGTGGGCGAGACCCTGTGGGACGTCGCCGAGCGCAGCGCCCCCGCCAGCGACCCGGACGCCGTCGTCGCCCGCATCCGCGAGCTGAACGCCCTCCCGGACTCCGACGTCCTCCCCGGCCAGTCGCTGGTCGTCCCCCACAGCGCCCCCTGACCGCCGCCGGCGGCGCCCCGGAACGCCCGCTGCCCAGCCCTGCCGAACGCGCTCGCGGAGGTTTGCGAGCGCGTTCGCGCGTTTTGGGAGACTCGCCCGGTTCCTCCGTCCGAGTGACGGGACACGCCCTCTTTCGACTTGCCTCGCCGTGGGCCTTGGGCATAGGTTGACCCCTACATCTAGTGGTTACACCGTTGTAGTTAGTCCACAGGTTGGGTTTTCCCCATCACGTGGGCTGACGCGATGGATGCTGCGCGGAGGAGGGGAGACCAGCCGTGCGATGCCCGTTCTGCCGCAACGCCGACAGCCGTGTGGTCGATTCGCGCGAGGTCGACGAGGGCCAGGTGATCCGCCGCAGGCGCTCGTGCTCGAGCTGCGGTCGCCGGTTCACCACCGTGGAGGAAGCCGTGCTCGCGGTGGTCAAGCGCTCCGGCGTCACCGAGCCGTTCAGCCGCGACAAGGTCGTCAACGGCGTGCGCCGCGCCTGCCAGGGCCGCCCGGTCGACGAGGACGCGCTCCAGCAGCTGGCGCACCGCGTCGAGGAGTCCATCCGCTCGGGCGGCAACGCCGAGATCCCGAGCCACGAGGTCGGCCTGGCCATCCTCGGCCCGCTGCGCGACCTGGACGAGGTGGCCTACCTCCGCTTCGCCTCCGTTTACAGGTCCTTCTCGTCCGTCGAGGACTTCGAGAAGGAGATCGCCGATCTTCGCACCGCCCAGCGCACTGACGACTGAGCGGACGCGACGCAGGACAACCGCGTGACCGCCTCGGACGGGGAGCCCGGACGTGGTCGCGCCGCAGAGAATTTTTCCAAGACGAGCAAGACGAGAGGGACCCGGGATGACGGAGACCGTCGGTGGCTCCAGCAAGAAGACGGCCACCCGCAACGGCGCGGGGGACAAGAACGCCAAGCTGAAGGTGGAGCGCGTCTACACCACAGCGGGCAAGCACCCCTATGACGAGGTCACCTGGGAGCACCGCGACGTCGTCATGACGAACTGGCGCGACGGCTCGGTGAACTTCGAGCAGCGCGGCGTCGAGTTCCCCGACTTCTGGTCGGTCAACGCCACCAACATCGTCACCAGCAAGTACTTCCGCGGCGCGGTGGGCACGCCGCAGCGCGAGCACAGCCTCAAGCAGCTCATCGACCGCGTGGTGAAGACCTACGTCGAGGCGGGCCTCAAGCACGGCTACTTCACCACCGACGACGACGCCGAGATCTACGAGCACGAGCTGACCTGGATGCTGCTGCACCAGGTGTTCAGCTTCAACTCGCCGGTGTGGTTCAACGTCGGCACCACCTCCCCCCAGCAGGTCAGCGCCTGCTTCATCCTGTCGGTCGACGACACGATGGAGTCGATCCTGAACTGGTACCGCGAGGAGGGCCTGATCTTCAAGGGCGGCTCCGGCGCGGGCCTGAACCTCTCCCGCATCCGCTCGTCCAAGGAGCTGCTGTCCTCCGGCGGCACGGCGTCCGGCCCGGTCTCGTTCATGCGCGGCGCGGACGCGTCCGCGGGCACCATCAAGTCCGGTGGCGCGACCCGCCGTGCGGCGAAGATGGTCGTGCTGGACGTCGACCACCCGGACGTCGAGGAGTTCATCGAGACCAAGGCGCGCGAAGAGGACAAGGTCCGCGCGCTGCGCGACGCCGGGTTCGACATGGACCTGGGCGGCAAGGACATCGTGTCCGTGCAGTACCAGAACGCGAACAACTCGATCCGCGTGTCGGACGAGTTCATGCACGCCTACGAGAACGGCGGCCAGTTCGGCCTGCGCGCCCGGATGACCGGCGAGGTCATCGAGCACGTGGACGCCAAGGGCCTGTTCCGCAAGCTGGCGCAGGCCGCGTGGGAGTGCGCCGACCCGGGCATCCAGTACGACGGCACGATCAACGACTGGCACACCACGCCGGAGTCGGGCCGCATCACGGCCTCGAACCCGTGCTCGGAGTACATGCACCTGGACAACTCCAGCTGCAACCTGGCGTCGTTGAACCTGATGAAGTTCCTGTCCGACGACGGCACGTTCAACGCGGAGCTGTTCGCCAAGTCGGTCGAGCTGATCATCACCGCGATGGACATCTCGATCTGCTTCGCGGACTTCCCGACCCCCGCGATCGGCGAGACGACCCGTGCGTTCCGCCAGCTGGGCATCGGCTACGCGAACCTGGGCGCGCTGCTCATGGCGACCGGTCACGCGTACGACTCCGAGGGTGGCCGCGCGCTGGCCGCCGCGATCACGTCCCTGATGCAGGCCGTGGCCTACAAGCGGTCCGCGGAGCTGGCGGGCATCGTCGGCCCGTACGACGGCTACGCCCGCAACGCCGAGGCGCACCAGCGGGTCATCCGCAAGCACTCGGCCGCCAACGACATGCTGCGCACGTACCACGCGAACGACGGCGCGGTGCAGAAGGTCGCGACCAAGGCGTGGCAGGAGTGCCAGCGCATCGGTGCCCGCAACGGCTGGCGCAACGCGCAGGCCAGCGTGCTCGCGCCCACCGGCACCATCGGCCTGATGATGGACTGCGACACCACCGGTATCGAGCCGGACCTGGCGCTGGTGAAGTTCAAGAAGCTGGTCGGCGGCGGCTCCATGCAGATCGTCAACCAGACTGTGCCGCGGGCGCTGCAGGTGCTGGGCTACCAGCAGGAGCAGATCGAGGCGATCGTCGAGTTCATCGGCGAGCACGGCCACGTGGTGGACGCGCCGGGTCTGCGGCCGGAGCACTACGAGGTGTTCGACTGCGCCATGGGCGACCGCTCGATCGCGCCGATGGGCCACGTGCGGATGATGGCCGCGGTGCAGCCGTTCATCTCGGGCGCGATCTCCAAGACGGTGAACATGCCGGAGACGGCGACCGTCGAGGACGTCGAGGAGATCTACTACCAGGGTTGGAAGCTGGGCCTGAAGGCGCTGGCGATCTACCGCGACAACTGCAAGGTCGGCCAGCCGCTGTCGGCGGGCAAGTCGGCCAAGGCGGCGGCCACGGCCGAGGCGAAGCCCGAGACGGTCGTGGAGTACCGCCCGGTGCGCAAGCGGCTGCCGAAGAAGCGCCCGTCGCAGACGGTGTCGTTCACGGTCGGCGGCGCGGAGGGCTACCTGCACGCCGGTTCGTACCCGGACGACGGCCTCGGCGAGATCTTCGTCAAGCTGGGCAAGCAGGGCTCGACGCTGGCCGGCGTGATGGACGCGTTCTCGATGTCCATCTCGGTGGGCCTGCAGTACGGCATCCCGCTGGAGTTCTACGTCTCGAAGTTCCAGAACCTGCGCTTCGAGCCGGCGGGCATGACCGACGACCCGGACGTCCGCATCGCGACCAGCGTCCTGGACTACCTGTTCCGCCGCTTGGCGCTGGACTACCTGCCGTTCGAGAAGCGGGCCCAGCTGGGCATCTTCACCGCCGACGAGCGCACCGCGCAGGTGGCGTCCGACTACGGCAGCGGTGACGTGGACCTGGAAGGCCTGCGCACGTCGGTCGACGCCACCCCGACCACCGACCCGGCTCCCGCGGAGAAGAAGTCCAAGCCGCAGGACATCAAGGTGGGCAGCTCCACGGAACTGCTCGAACTGCACCTGGGCAAGGCCGCCGACGCTCCGCTGTGCATGACGTGCGGCACGAAGATGCGCCCGGCCGGCTCGTGCTACCTGTGCGAGGGCTGCGGCTCCACCTCGGGCTGCAGCTGACAGACAACTGGGCCCCGGCACGCCAACGCCGGGGCCCAGTTCAGTCAGTTCAGAGCGAGAGCACCTGAGCCCTCTGCAGCGGACGGGTCCTCGCCATGGCTGCGAAGTACCGCAGTGCGAAGACCGGTCGCTGCGCAACCAAGAAGCACGGCAAGTCGCATCCTTCGACGACCGTGAAGGAATCGAAGTGACGACAACGGTGTCGAGCTGACCTGCAGCCAACACGCGCCTACGGCGCCACGACGATGGAGGGGCAGCCGCTGTTGCCGCCCCTCCATCCATGTCGGCTGTACGTGCGGTGACGAACTGGCCGCTTCGGCCGGAGGTGGGACTGATGGCGCACGTCCTGGCCGGGTACCGCGTGGCGGCGCGGGAAGGGCGGCGGGATTGGCAGGACGCCGGGTTGCCGGAAGGCGCACTGGTGTCGATGAGCGGTTGCGTCACGACGGTGGTCACGCCGAACGACTGGGACGAGTGGTTCGGTGACCTGGGGTCCGCCGGGAGGGCACGCCGGGACGGCCTGCACGTGCTCGCGGTGGGGATGGCCGCCCAGGACGTCCCCGCCGTGCTGGAGGACGTGGCCGAGGGCGGTTGGGACGTGGCGGCCGGTGGGCTGCCGGAACGGTTGGCCCGGGCTGAGGCCGTGCCCGGTGGTGAGGTGCTCGGGTTCGAGTTGGTCGGCTACGACTCGGGCATCTGGCACACGTGGACCTGCCTCGGCGGTCTCGTGAACGACGTCGCGGAGGCGACCGGCGTCCGGCCCGGGCGGTGGGGGTTGATCCAGGACGAGGGTGAGGCGCGGGTGGCGGCCGAGTGGCTCACCGCTTCCGGTCTCGGTGATCCCAAGGTGTTCCTGTGGGTGGCGGTGCGCCTGACGGACTGTTCTGGATAGGTCGTTCCAAAACCTGCTAGCGTGTGCCACGTGCCCCGGCCCAAGGAGTTCGACGAGGAGCAGGCGCTCGACGCCGCCATGCGCACGTTCTGGGTGAACGGCTACGAGGCCACCTCCACCGAAGACCTGTGCCGTGCCACCGGGCTGGGGCGCAGCAGCATCTACAACACGTTCAGCAGCAAGCACGAGCTCTTCAAACGCGCCCTCATCCGCTACACCGAGCTGATGACGGCCGGCCAGATCGCACTGCTCGACGACGGGACGCGGTCACCGAAGGACCGCCTGCGCGGCCTGTTCGACGCGATCATCGCGGGTGAGGTGGAGAACCGGCGCGACGATCGCGGGATCGGCTGCCTGACCGTGAACACGACCGTGGAGCTGGCCGGACGGGACCGCGAGGCGGCCGAGCTGGTCGAACGCGACCAGCGACGCAGGCTCGACGCACTCCGGGCGGTCATCGCCACCGGCCTGAGGGACGGTGAGTTCAGGTCCGGGCGCGATCCGGCGGAGCTGGCGCGGTTCCTCAACGCCGTCATCGCGGGCATCCGGGTCGCCGGGCAGGGCGGCGCGGACATCCCGACCTTGAAGGCCATCGCGGACACCGCGCTCGAAGCCCTGTAAGGACACCTGAGGTCCCGACGCCGCACAACGCTGCCCGAGTTTTGGACAGATCAATACAAAATAGGAGCACCGGAATGCCCCGTGTCGTCCACCTGCTCGCCCTCGGCATCTTCGCCATGGTGACCAGCGAGTTCGTCGTCGCCGGACTCATGCCGCAGATGGCGGACGGCCTGCACGTCACCATCCCCGAGATCGGCTACCTGATCACCGCGTTCGCCGCCGCGATGGCGATCGGCGGACCGCTGCTCACCGTGCTGATGCTCCGCCTGCGCCCCAAGCCCGCGCTGATGACGCTGTTCGCCGTCTTCCTCGCCGGCAACGTCCTCGCCGCCACGGCCACCGGCTACGGCGTCATGTTCGTCGCCCGCGTCATCACCGGCGCGGCGGCACAGGCGTTCTTCGGCGTGGCGCTGTCGGTGACGGCCGCCCTGGTCGCGGAGAACCTGCGCGGCCGGGCCACCGCGACCGTGCTGAACGGGTTGATGCTCGGCACGCTGCTCGGCCTGCCGCTGGCCACGTTCATCGGCGGGCACCTGGGCTGGCGTGCGGCGTTCTGGGCCATCGCGGTCCTCACCGTCGTGGCCGCCGCCGCCACGGTCGCGGGCGTGCCCCGGCTGGACCGCGCGGGCGGCGACGGAGGCGTGCGCGCCGAACTGCGGTCCGTGGCCAGGCCGAAGCTGTGGCTGGTGCTGTCCACCAGCACGTTCGTCATCGGCGCGACGTTCGCCGCGTTCAGCTACGCCAACCCGATCCTGACCGACGTCACCGGCTTCGCCACGGGCACGGTCCCCTTGCTGCTCGTCGCCTACGGCGCGGCCACGGTCGTCGGCAACCACGTGGTCGGCCGGTTCGCCGACCGGTACGCGCTGCCGACGCTGGTCACCGGCCTCGGGCTCAACGCCCTCTTCCTCACCGGCTTCGCCCTGTTCGCCGACGCCAAGCTGCCCGCCGTGGTGAGCCTGCTCGGCATCGGCCTGGTCGGCGTCACGATGAACCCGGCGCTGGTCACCCGGGTCCAGCGGACGGGCAGCGCCGGACCGCTGGTCAACACCGTGCACGGCTCGTTCATCACGCTCGGCATCATCATCGGCTCGTGGCTGGGCGGCCTGCTCATCACCGACCACGGCCTGCGCGCGCCGCTGTGGCTCGGCGTGGGGCTCGCGGTGCTCGGGCTCGTCAGCCTGCTCCCGGATCTCCACAAAGCCTCCACCGGATCCACACCGGCTCCGCCCGTCGAACCGTCCATCCTGGACGGCACGACGACGGGAGGACGGACGTGAGCGGTTTCGGGCGTTGGGTCGAGGACTTCGAGGCGGCGGCACGGCGGCGGCAGGAGGTCGGTGACCCGGACTTCGCCGGTCGCGCCCGGCTGCGGCCCGCGATCGTGCGGAGCGTCCAGCGGTTCCAGGTCGGTGAGGCGGGTGACGGCGCGAACCTGATCGCGAAGGCCGGTGGCGGCGACTACGGGCGGGCCGTGCGGCTGTTCGTGAAGGAAGAGCAGAACCACGCGCGGTTGCTGGAGTTGTTGTTGTCCTCCGCCGGGGCGACGACGATCAAGAGCCACTGGTCCGACGTCGTGTTCGTGCGGCTGCGGCGGGCGCTGGGGCTGCGCCTGGAGCTGATGGTGCTGCTGATCGCCGAGGTCGTGGCGCTGCGCTACTACCGGGCGCTGCGGGACGGCGCGGGTGACGCGCTGACCTCCGAGGTGGCCGGCCGCATCCTCGCCGACGAGGAGCGGCACGTGCCGTTCCACTGCCTGCGGCTGCGTGACTCGTTCGCCGGGTGGCCGGGCCCGGTCCGGACGGCCGTCACCGGGGTCTGGTGGGTCCTGCTGGCCGGCGCGGTCGTCGTGGTCGCCTGGGACCACGGCCCCGCGTTGCGCCACCTGGGGGTGACGCGACGCGGGTTCGTGACCGACGTGGCCGTCCTGTTCAAGTCCGCCCTGACCGCGGTTCAGGACCGCCGGAACAGCTTGTTGCCCAGCCAGACGATCGGGTCGTGATTTCCCGTAAACGGGACAGTGGCCAAGAGGGCTGGCGCCATCTAGTCTGTCTAGACAGATAGCTGGAGGCCGCTATGAACGGACACTGGCAGTTGCAGGAAGCCAAACAACGCTTCAGCGAGCTGATCAGGTCGGTCGAGACCGACGGCCCGCAGTTCGTCACCAGGCACGGCGAGGAGGTCGCGGTCGTCATCGACATCGCCGAGTACCGGCGTCTCCGGGGCGGCGGTGAGGACTTCAAGGCGTTCCTCCGATCTGCTTCCGACGTCGACCTGGAGATCAGCCGGTCGCCGGCACCCGCACGAGTTGTCGACCTGAGCGAGGACGAGTGAGCTTTCTCCTCGACACGAACGTGGTGTCGGAGATCCGCAAGAAGGCGCCGAACCCCGGCGTCGCGGCTTGGTTCGAGGCGGTTCCCGCGAGCGAGCTGTTCCTCAGCGTGCTGGTCGTCGGTGAGATCAGACAGGGCATCGAACGGCTGGCTCGGCGGGACTCAACCCAGGCAGAGGTCTACGAGCGGTGGCTGGGGCAACTGGTCGATGTCTACGGCGACCGGATCGTCCCTGTCACCGCCGACGTCGCCGAAGCCTGGGGACGAATCAGCGTCCCCGACGCGGTGCCGGTCGTCGACGGCCTGTTGGCGGCAACGGCGCTCGTGCACGGGTGGACGCTGGTCACCCGCAACGTCGGCGACGTCGCGTCGACCGGCGCACGGCTCCTGAACCCCTTCACCACCGTCGACAAGACGTGAACCGAGCCGCCCTGCCCCGGCCGTGCGGCCCGGGCAGGGCGGGCGGATCAGGACTTGTTGCGGAACAGCTTGTTGCCCAGCCAGACGATCGGGTCGTAACGGCGGTCGGCGACGCGTTCCTTCATCGGGATCAGCGCGTTGTCGGTGATCTTGATGTGCTCCGGGCACACCTCGGTGCAGCACTTGGTGATGTTGCACAGACCGAGGCCGTGGGACGACTGCGCCTCCTGCACCCGGTCGGCCTGGTCGAGCGGGTGCATCTCCAGTTCGGCCACCCGCATCAGGAACCGCGGCCCGGCGAACGACTCCTTGTTCTCCTCGTGGTCGCGGATGACGTGGCACGTGTTGTTGCACAGGAAGCACTCGATGCACTTGCGGAACTCCTGCGAGCGTTCCACGTCGACCTGCTGCATCCGGTACTCCCCCGGTGCCACGCCGGCCGGCGGCTTGAACGCGGGGATCTCACGCGCCTTCTGGTAGTTGTACGAGACGTCCGTGACGAGGTCGCGGATCACCGGGAACGTGCGCATCGGCGTCACGGTCACCGTCTCGTCCTCCGCGAACACCGACATCCGCGTCATGCACAGCAGCCTCGGCTTGCCGTTGATCTCCGCCGAGCACGACCCGCACTTGCCCGCCTTGCAGTTCCACCGCACGGCCAGGTCGGGCGTCTGCGTCGCCTGCAACCGGTGGATGACGTCGAGCACGACCTCACCCTCGTTGACCTCGACGGTGAAGTCCTCCAGCCCACCGCCTTCGTCCGAACCGCGCCACACCCTGAAGTGCCCCTGGTACCCCATGTCAGCCCTCCAGCTCGTCGGCGGTCAGGTACTTCTGCAACTCGCTGTGCTCGAACAGCTCCAGCAGGTCCGACCGGATCGGGACCTGCGGCTCCTCCACGACCTCGACCGACGAGCCCGCCGACCGGCAGACCAGCAGCTTGCGCCGCCACTCGGCGTCCATGCCCGGGAAGTCGTCGCGCGTGTGCCCGCCGCGGCTCTCCGTGCGCAGCAGCGCGGCCCGCGCCACGCACTCGCTGACCAGCAGCATGTTCCGCAGGTCGAGCGCCAGATGCCAGCCGGGGTTGAACTGCCGGTGCCCCTCGACCACCACGGTCGCGGCCCGCCGCTTCAGCTCCTCCAGCCGCTTGATCGCCTGGTCCATCTCCTCGGCCCGCCGGATGATGCCGACCAGGTCGTTCATCGCCTGCTGCAACTCCATGTGCAGCGTGTACGGGTTCTCACCGCCACCGTCCGCACCGGAGAACGGCGCCACGGCCGTCCGCTCCGCCTCCGCCACGGCCTCGTCCGAGCACACCGGCCGAGCCGACAGCCCGCCCACGTAGTCCGACGCGCCCGCGCCCGCACGACGCCCGAACACCAGCAGGTCGGACAGCGAGTTGCCGCCCAGCCGGTTCGAGCCGTGCATGCCACCGGACACCTCGCCCGCCGCGAACAGCCCCGGCACCGACGACGCGCCCGTGTCCGGGTCGACCTGCACGCCACCCATCACGTAGTGGCAGGTCGGCCCCACCTCCATCGGCTGCGCGGTGATGTCGACGTCCGCCAGCTCCTTGAACTGGTGGTGCATCGACGGCAGCCGCCGCATGATCTCCTCGGCGGGCAGGCGGGTCGACACGTCCAGGAACACGCCGCCGTGCTCGGACCCGCGACCGGCCTTGACCTCGGAGTTGATCGCCCGCGCCACCTCGTCGCGCGGCAGCAGCTCCGGTGGCCGCCGGTTCTGGCCGGGGTCGGCGTACCAGCGGTCGGCCTCGGCCTCGTTGTCGGCGTACTTGTCCTTGAACACCTCGGGGATGTAGTCGAACATGAACCGCTTGCCCTCGGAGTTGCGCAGCACACCGCCGTCACCGCGGACCGACTCGGTGACCAGGATCCCCTTCACCGAGGGCGGCCAGACCATGCCGGTCGGGTGGAACTGCACGAACTCCATGTTGATCAGGGACGCGCCCGCGCGCAGGGCCAGGGCGTGGCCGTCGCCGGTGTACTCCCACGAGTTCGACGTCACCTTGAACGACTTGCCGATGCCGCCGGTGGCGAGCACCACGGCGGGCGCCTCGAACAGCACGAACCGGCCGGACTCGCGCCAGTAGCCGAACGCGCCGGCCACGCGGCCGTCGTCCAGCACCAGGTCGGTGACGGTGAACTCCTGGAACACCTTCAGCCGCGACTCGTAGTCGCCGGTCTCGGCGAAGTCGTCCTGCTGCAGCGACACCACCTTCTGCTGCAGGCTGCGGATCAGCTCCAACCCGGTGCGGTCGCCGACGTGCGCCAGCCGCGGGTACTCGTGGCCGCCGAAGTTGCGCTGGCTGATCCGACCGTCCTTGGTGCGGTCGAACAGCGCGCCGTAGGTCTCCAGCTCCCAGACCCGGTCGGGTGCCTCCTTGGCGTGCAGCTCGGCCATCCGCCAGTTGTTCAGGAACTTCCCGCCGCGCATCGTGTCGCGGAAGTGCACCTGCCAGTTGTCGTTCGAGTTCACGTTGCCCATGGCCGCGGCGATACCGCCCTCGGCCATCACCGTGTGCGCCTTGCCGAACAACGACTTGCACAGCACCGCCGTGCGCATCCCGTGTTCGCGGGCCTCGATCGCGGCGCGCAGCCCCGCACCGCCGGCACCGATCACGAGCACGTCGAACGAATGCCGTTCCAGCTCGGGCAAAACCACTCCTCAGTTGACGAATCGGAGGTCGGCGATCGTCCCGGAGGCGACCAGCGCGACGTAGAGGTCCGTGACGCAGACGAAGATCAGCGAGGCCCACGCCAGCTGCATGTGCTTGGCGTTGAGCTTGGAGATCTGCGTCCACGCCCAGTACCGGACCGGGTGCTTGGAGAAGTGCTTCAGCCGCCCGCCCGCGATGTGGCGGCACGAGTGGCACGACAGCGTGTACGCGGCCAGGAGGCCGACGTTGACCAGCAGCACGATGTTGCCCAGGCCGATGCCGGTGCTGAAGGCGTAGAACGCGTCGTAGACGTTGATCAGCAGCAGGAGCGAGGCCGCGTAGAAGAAGTAGCGGTGCAGGTTCTGCGCGATCAGCGGGAAGCGCGTCTCACCGGTGTACTTGGCGTGCGGTTCGGCCACCGCGCACGCGGGCGGGGACATCCACGCCGCCCGGTAGTACGCCTTGCGGTAGTAGTAGCAGGTCACGCGGAAGCCGAGCAGGAACGGAATGATGATCACCGGCGGGGTGAGGAACCCCGGCAGCTCGGGCAGCAGCCGCCCGAAGTGCGCCGCGTTGGGTAGGCACTCCTCCGTCAGGCACGGCGAGTACATGGGCGTCAGGTAGCGGTACTCGTCCACCCAGTAGTGGTCGCCCATGAAGGTCCGCACGGCCGCGTAGATCGAAATCAGGAGCAGGCCCGCGAACGTCGCCAGCGGCGGTAGCCACCACCGGTCTGTGCGCAACGTGCGCTGGGCGATCTGCGCCCTCATACCTCACCTCGTTCCACGTCGTTGTGGTGCGTGACACATTGTGGTTTGGGACACATAACCGGCCCGTAAACGGGAGCGGCCCCCGCGTTCGCACGCGGGGGCCGGTCTCGTCCTCGGGTCAGGTTCGATGGCTGCGGTAGCCGCCGAGCCCTTCGTCGTCGGCGTCGTGCCACAGCTTCGGGTCGTACGGCGTGTCGGGGACGACGACGACTTCCCGCTCGACCCGCGGCGCCTGGCGCTGGCGGGGCGTGCTGTCCAGGTCCAGCAGCTCGGTCGCGTCGATGTCCAGGCGTTCGATGTCGTTGGCCAGCCTCTGCACCGCGGCCACGTCGCCGTACCGCGCGCGCAGTCCGCCGACGCAGTGGCGCAGTTGGCCAAGCGCCCGCCGCAGCTCCACGATCTCTGAGGACGTCATGGTCAGCACCTCCCTCGGGTCGATCTGTGTGCCGACTCTGCCAAGCGGAAGCCGCTGTGACAAGAACCACAGTGTGTCCCGGGTCGCGTCCCACCATCTGAATCGTTTTTGTCACGATCATGTGTCGTGACATAGTGTGCCTGCTGTCACGTCCGTCCGTGCGACGCCAGCGCTGTCGTCCCACCGGGCCCACCACGGCCCGTGATCACCACCGGAGACAGCGAACCATGAGCGTGCATCCCGTCGTCGCCGAAGTGACGGCTCGAATCGCCGCCCGCAGCGCCGCCGGCCGGTCCGCCTACCTGGAACGCATCGCCCAGGCCCAGCAAGAGGGCCCCGCCCGCCGCGACATGGCGTGCAGCAACCTGGCGCACGGCTTCGCCGGGATCACGGGCGGTGACAAAGACCTCCTTCGTGCACTGCGTCGCCCGAACGTGGCGATCGTGTCCGCGTACAACGACATGCTGTCCGCCCACCAGCCCATGCACGAGTACCCGGCGTGGATCAAGGACGCGGCACGGGCCGTCGGCGGCGTCGCGCAGTTCGCGGGCGGCGTGCCCGCCATGTGCGACGGCATCACCCAGGGCCGCGCGGGCATGGAGCTCTCGCTGTTCAGCCGCGAGGTCATCGCGATGGCCACCGGCATCGCCCTGTCCCACGAGATGTTCGACTCGGCGCTGCTGCTCGGCGTCTGCGACAAGATCGTGCCCGGCCTGCTCATCGGCGCGCTGTCGTTCGGGCACCTGCCCGCGATCCTGGTGCCCGCGGGCCCGATGAGCTCCGGCCTGCCGAACTCGGAGAAGGCGCGGGTGCGGCAGCTGTTCGCGGAGAACAAGGCCACCCGCGAGGACCTGCTCGAAGCCGAGGCGCAGTCCTACCACAGCCCCGGTACCTGCACGTTCTACGGCACGGCGAACTCCAACCAGCTCGTGGTCGAGGTCATGGGCCTGCACCTGCCCGGCGCGAGCTTCGTGCCGCCGGGTACCAAGCTGCGCAAGTCGCTGACCGAAGAGGCCGCGCGGCGCGCGGTCGAGATCAGCCGGGGCGCGGAGTACACCCCGATCGGGCACGTGGTGGACGTGAAGTCCGTGGTCAACGGCGTGATCGCGCTGCTGGCCACCGGTGGGTCGACCAACCACACCATGCACCTGGTCGCGATCGCGTCGGCCGCGGGCATCGAGCTGAACTGGGACGACTTCGCCGAGCTGTCCTCGGTGGTGCCGCTGCTGGCCCGCGTCTACCCGAACGGCTCGGCGGACATCAACCACTTCCAGGCCGCGGGCGGTGTGTCGTTCCTGGTCTCGACGCTGCTGGACGCGGGCCTGCTGCACGCCGACGTGAAGACCGTGGCCGGTGACGGGCTGGACCGCTACCGGCAGGAGCCGGTGCTGGTCGAGGGCGTGCTGCAGTGGCGTCCCGGGCCGCCGCACTCGCTGGACACCGACGTGCTGCGCCCGGTGTCGGAGCCGTTCGCGGCCGATGGCGGCCTGCGCATGCTGGCGGGCAACCTGGGCCGCGCGGTGATCAAGGTGTCGGCGGTCAAGCCGGAGCACCGGGTCGTCGAGGCGCCCGCGCGGGTGTTCACCTCGCAGGAGGCGTTCAGCGCCGCGTTCAACGCCGGTGAGCTGGAGCGGGACGTGGTCGTGGTGGTGCGGCAGCAGGGCCCGCAGGCCAACGGGATGCCCGAGCTGCACAAGCTGACCCCCGCGCTGGGCGTGCTGATGGACCGGGGCTTCAAGGTCGCACTGGTCACCGATGGTCGGATGTCCGGTGCGTCGGGCAAGATCCCGGCCGCCATCCAGCTCACCCCGGAGGCGGCGGTGGGCGGTCCGCTGGCCCGCGTGCGCGACGGCGACGTGCTGCGGCTGGACGCCGAGACCGGCACGCTGGAGGTGTTCGTGGACCCGGCGGAGCTGGCCGCGCGCGACCTGGTGGACTTCCCGCCGGACGCGCAGGCGTGGACCGGCACGGGCCGGGAGCTGTTCGCCGCGCTGCGCCGGGCGGTCGGGCCGGCCGACCGGGGCGCGAGCGTGTTCGGACCGATCGCGGCCTCGCACTTCGAAGGCCAGTTCAACCAGGAGGTGTCCCGGTGACCAACGCCCCAGCGCACGCCACGGCGGCCGACTTGTTGGCGCTGTCGCCCGTCATCCCGGTCGTCGTCGTGGACGACGCGGCGCACGCCGTGCCGTTGGCGGAGGCGCTGCTGCGGGGCGGTGTGCGGGTGATCGAGCTGACGCTGCGCACGCCCGCCGCGCTGGCCGCGATCGAGCGGGTGGCGGCGGAGGTGCCGGGCATCGTGATCGGCGCGGGCACGGTGACCGCGCCGGAGCACGCCGAGCAGGCGGCCAAGGCCGGTGCGGCGTTCCTGGTGACGCCGGGGTCGACGGACCGGGTGCTGGACGCGGCCGAGGACACCGGGCTGCCGTTCCTGCCGGGCGCGGCGACCGTGTCGGAGGCGATGCGGCTGGCCGAGCGCGGGCTGACGTCGTTGAAGTTCTTCCCGGCCGAGGCCGCCGGCGGCGTGGACTACCTGAAGTCGATCGGCGGTCCGCTGCCCGGCCTGCGGTTCTGCCCGACCGGCGGCATCACGCCCGCGACCGCGCCGGACTACCTGGCATTGCCGAACGTCGGTTGCGTGGGCGGGTCGTGGCTGGCGCCCAAGGACGCGCTGGCGGCGGGAGACTGGGCGCGGGTCGAAGAGCTGGCCCGGGCCGCTTCGGCTCTCTGAGCAGCACAAGGGTTTCTAAGCAGCACGAGGGGCGCCTTCCGGTGGGAGGCGCCCCTTGTCGTGTCGGTGGCTCGCGGCGGCGCGCCTGGCCGGGGCGCTGGTCAGGCCAGGTGGGCGAGGGCGTCCGGGATCGAGTCGGCGACCGGGGCGCCGGTCCGTTCGAGCACCTGGCGCGAGCTGGTGCCGGTGGCGACCAGGACGACCTGCGCGCCCACGTGCCGGGCGGCTTCGGCGTCGTCGGCCACGTCGCCGATGAGCACGACGTCCTTCGGGCGCAGCTCCAGGGCGTCCAGGTGCTCGGCGAGGTGCTCGGCCTTCGAACCGCCGTCACCCGCCGCCTTGAGGCCGTCCACGCGGCGGAACAGCTCGTGCAGGCCGAAGCGGGTGACCAGCGGGACCAGCTCGTCGTGGAACCACATCGACAGCAGGGACTGGG
The DNA here is from genome assembly GCF_003014735.1 of Saccharothrix carnea. Taxonomy (GTDB): domain Bacteria; phylum Actinomycetota; class Actinomycetes; order Mycobacteriales; family Pseudonocardiaceae; genus Actinosynnema; species Actinosynnema carneum. The sequence continues at coordinate 138,794 of NZ_PYAX01000003.1, forward strand.
TGTGGCGCAACGTCGCCAGCTGGTCGGGCACGCCGACTGCCAGCCCGCACCGGTCCATCAAGGCCCGGTACTCGGCGTGGTACAGGAGGTCGAGGCGGGTCCAGTCCGCGGCGGTCAGCGGTCGGCCGAACATCCGCTCGTAGCAGTCCTTGACCGGGCGGCTGAACGTCTCGCGCCACTGCTCCAGCGTGACGGGCGGGTGGCCGAAGTCGACGCAGACCCGGTTGACCGCGGCGAGCACGGCGTCGTTGTCGGCGAACAGCGTGCCGTTCCAGTCCCAGACGACGTGATCGGCCCTGATCCTCACTCGATCAGGCTACGGCGATAGGTTGGGTGCTCACTTTCGGGGAGGTAGTGGGGGATGGACGCGCGACGAACCACAGTGGTCGCCGAGCCACGCGGGCAGGTGGCGCTGGTGTCGGTCGGGTTCCCGTTGCTGGGCGCGCTCGTGGTGTGGAGGCTGCAGGCGCACGCCGGGTGGGTGGCCGACCTGGAGTGGGCGCCGTTGCAGGGGCCGTTCCGGTTGTTGGCGTCGATCCCGGAGCCGTGGGGGACGATCGGCTCGGTGGCCGCGGGAGCGCTGCTCGGGTTGCTGGTGGCCGGGATCGCGGCGCACGAGCGGCTGGTGGTCGAGGTGTTCAACGAGGGCGTCGAGCTGCTGCGGGGCGGCAGGCACCGCAGCTTCGACCGGACGCTGGTGTCCGGTGTGTTCCTGGACGGCAAGAAGCTGGTGCTGCTCGGCGTGGACACCGGCGAGTTGGCGCGGGAGACGCACGACCTGAAGCCGGAAGAGCTGGCCGAGGCGTTCCAGACGCACGGCTACCAGTGGCTGGACGGCGACCCGTACCGGGACGACTACCGGCGGTGGGTCGACGGCACGCCCGACCTCCCGCCGGGCGCGAACGCGTTGCTGAAGGTGCGGGCCGAGGCGTTGCGCAAGGACGACAAGGAGGACGCGGCCGAGCTGCGGGACGAGTTGAGCAGGCTCGGTGTCGTCGTGCGCGAGGAGAAGAAGCGCCAGTACTGGCGCCTGACCCGCCCGCTGCCCTGAGGCAGGCGCCGACGACGACGTGACCGGTCCTCAGTCCTGGGTCAGATCGTCCAACGTGGACGTGTCCTCGCCCGCCCGGCGCAGTTCCTCGCGGACCACGCGGTAGGCCAGGCCCTCCACGTAACCCTTGCGGGCCAGGGCGGCGACCAAGCGGCGGATCTTGGTGGTGTCGTCCAGGTTCGCCATGGCGCGCAGCTTCTTGCGCACCAGGTCACGCGCCCGGTCTTCCTCAGCCTCGTCGTCCACCGCGGCGACGGCCTCGGCCGCCACCTCGTCCGCCACGCCCTTGCGGCGCAGCTCCATGGCCAGGGCACGGCGGCCCAGGCCCTGGTAGGTGTGCCGTGAACGGACCCAGACCTCGGCGAACGCGGCGTCGTCGATCAGGCCCGCCCGGTCGAACTTGGCGAGCACCAGCTCGGCCGTCTGCTCGCTGATGCCCTTGCGCAGCAAGGCGTCCTTCAGCTCCACGCGCGTCCGGGCCCGTGCGGTGAGCAGCGCGTAGCAGATGTCCGTCGCCTTGCGCTGCTCCTTCGCCGGGTCGACCGGGCGCGGCTCGTCCTCGTCGGCCGAAGGGTCGCGGGACGGCCCGCGACCACGGCCACCTCGTCCTGCCACGCCCGCTTAGAACTCGACCGGAGCCGCGGCGGCCTCTTCGGCGTCGAGGGTGGCGCCGATGCCCAGCTTCTCCTTGATCCGCTTCTCGATCTCGTTGGCCACGTCCGGGTTCTCGCGCAGGAACTTCCGCGCGTTCTCCTTGCCCTGGCCCAGCTGGTCGCCCTCGTAGGTGTACCAGGCGCCCGACTTGCGCAGGATGCCCTGGTCGACGCCCATGTCGATGAGCGAGCCCTCACGGCTGATGCCCTGGCCGTAGAGGATGTCGAACTCGGCCTGCTTGAACGGCGGGGCCACCTTGTTCTTCACGACCTTGACCCTGGTGCGGTTGCCGACCGGCTCGCCGCCGTCCTTCAGGGTCTCGATGCGGCGCACGTCCAGCCGCACCGACGCGTAGAACTTCAGCGCCTTGCCGCCGGTCGTGGTCTCGGGCGAGCCGAACATCACGCCGATCTTCTCGCGCAGCTGGTTGATGAAGATCGCGGTGGTGTTGGAGTTGCTGAGCGCGCCGGTGATCTTGCGCAGCGCCTGGCTCATCAGGCGGGCCTGCAGACCCACGTGGTTGTCGCCCATCTCGCCCTCGATCTCGGCGCGGGGCACCAGGGCCGCCACCGAGTCGATGACCAGGATGTCGAGCGCGCCGGAGCGGACCAGCATGTCCGCGATCTCCAGCGCCTGCTCGCCGGTGTCGGGCTGCGAGACCAGCAGCGCGTCGGTGTCGACGCCCAGCTTCTTCGCGTAGTCCGGGTCGAGCGCGTGCTCGGCGTCGACGAACGCGGCGATGCCGCCGTTGCGCTGGGCGTTGGCCACGGCGTGCAGCGCCACCGTGGTCTTACCGGAGGACTCGGGGCCGTAGATCTCGACCACGCGGCCGCGGGGCAGGCCGCCGATGCCGAGCGCCACGTCGAGCGCGATCGCGCCGGTGGGGATCACCTGGATCGGGGCGCGGGTCTCCTCGCCGAGCCGCATGACCGAGCCCTTGCCGAACTGCTTGTCGATCTGGGCCAGGGCCAGTTCGAGGGCCTTGTCCCGGTCGGGTGCCTGGGGTGCCATCTGGGGTCCACCTCGGAGTGTCTTGGGGTCGCGGTGCGATGTCGGGGCCGACGTTACGGGTGGGGTCCGACATTTTTCGGCGGGGACCAGGTCACCTGCGGGGTGTTGTCACCCGGTCGTGTCGGGGAGTGTAGCCGAACAGGTGTTCGACCACCTGGTCGACACACCGGGTCACCGCCGCTGTTCCGGCACGTCGAACGCGTCGCAGACGGCCACCCAGATCTCCTTGGCGGGCACACCGTCGTCCAACGCCTGGTCGGGGGTCCGGCCGCCGAGGGCGGACAGCACGTGGTCCCGGGCCACCATCTCCGCCCTGACCTCGCCGAACTCGGCGGCCATCAGCTTGCGGAACATCGTGATGCGCATCGGGTCCAGGCTATCGCGCCGCCTTCCAGACCGGACTGTCGACGTAGTGGTTGTCGAACCGGTCCTGCGAGTCGCGGATCTCCTGGGGGCTCGCCTCGCCGCGCTGCACGCGGTCGAGGAGGCGGTAGTAGTCGAACCGGCCCATGCCGGGCGTGAAGACGAACAGGACGTCCGCGTCGGCTCCCTTGAGCGCGCCGAACGCGTGCGGCACGCGTGGCGGCACGACGAGGAAGTCGCCGCGCTCCAGGGTCACCACGTCCTGGTCGAGCAGCACCTGGAGCGTGCCGTCGAGCACGAAGAAAAGCTCCGAGGCGCGGGTGTGGAAGTGCGGCGGCGCGCCGTCCGAACCGTCGCGGAACGTGGACCGGTTGCCGGTCAGGCCGTCGAGGTCGGCGAGGAGGGTGACCACGGCGGCGGGGTCGGCGTCGAGCTTCTCGGCCTGGTCGGCGCGGACGAGCAGGGTGTTTTCCATGACCTCGAGACTCGTCGCCGGGACGGGCCCGAACAACGACGCAGACCGGATGGAACGATAACCTCACGGTTATGGAACGACGTGACCTGGAGGTCTTCCTGGCGCTGGCCGAGGAGCTGCACTTCAGCCGCACCGCCGAGCGGCTGCGCGTCTCCCAGGCCCGCGTCAGCCAGTCCGTCAAGCAGCTGGAACGCCGCATCGGCGCGCCGCTGTTCGAGCGGACCAGCCGCCGGGTCGCGCTCACCCCCATCGGCCGCCGCCTGCGTGACGACCTGGCACCGGCCTACCGGCAGATCGTGGACGGCGTAGCGCGCGCCGTGGAGGCCGCACGGGGGACGTCGCTGTTGCGCGTCGGCTTCGAGGCCCCGGCGGTCGCGGACCTCGTCACCGACGTCCTCGACCGGTTCCGCGCCCGGCACCCCGGCAGCGAGGTGCGGGTCCGCGAGGCGCCGTTCACCGACCCGTTCTCGCTGCTCAGGGCCGACGAGGTGGACGTGCTGGTGACGTTGTTCCCGGTCGGCGAGCCGGGGCTGACGTCCGGGCCGCTCGTGTTCGAGGAACCGTTGGTGCTGGCGGTGTCGGACACGCACCCGTTCACCCGGCAGGCGTCCGTGACTCTGGAGGACCTGGCCCGGGACACGGTCTTCCGCGCCGCCTACTGGCGTGACACGACTCCCAAGGGCGCGCCGATCACGCGTGGCCGGGACGTCACCACGTTCCAGGAGCTGCTCACCGCGATCGCCAACGGCGAGGGCGTCTGCCCGCTGGGCGCGCACGCCGCCGGCTACTTCGCCCGCCCGAAGATCGCGTTCCTGCCGCTGGTCGGCGCGCCGCGGCTGACGTGGGGAATGGTCTGGCGCACGGCGGGCGAAACGGTCCGCGTCCGCGAGTTCGCCGCGGCGGCGCGCTAACCTCGACCTGTGTTGTTGTTGCAGGAAGACCCCACCGGCCTGTCGTCGCCGATCGCCACGGTCGCGACGATCGCCGTGCTCGTCGCGGCGATCGTGGTCGGCGTGCGCGCCCTCTGGTACAACCGCAAGCGCTGATCACCGCACCCGCTGCGACGACGCGAACAGGCACGTCACCAGCAGCGGCAGCGCGGTGAACCCGACGACCAGGCCCAGCGCGGCGTAGGACCACGCGGTCACCACGATGCCCGCCGTGACGCCGCCGAGCGCGCCGCCGACGTTCATGCACAGGTCGGACAGGCCCTGCGCGGCCGGCCGGTCCACCACCCCCACCGACTCGGTGAGCAGCGCCGATCCCGCCACCACGCCCGCCGACCAGCCGAACGCCAGCAGCGCCAGCCCCGCGGCCAGCTGCGGTGCGTCGTGCGAGGGCGCCATGCCCGCGATACCGGACGCGGCGACCACCAGGGCCGCGCCGATGGCCAGCACCGGCACCCGGCCGAGCCGGTCGGCCATCCACCCGAACAGCGGGCTGGCCGCGTACATGGCGGCGACGTGCAGGCTGATCACCACGCCCACCACGCGCAGCGACGACCCCGCGTGCTCCATGTGCACCGGCGTCATCGACATCAGGCCCACCATCGCGGTGTGGCACAGCGTCACACCGCCCAGCGCGAGCTTCCCGGCGGCGGGCAGGGACCGCCACACCGCCATCGACCGCTTGGTGCCGACCGCGGGCGACAGGCCGGACCTGGCCAGCGTGAGCGGGTCGGGCCGCAGGAACCGCAGGACGACGAGCGCGGCCAGGCCGAACAGCACCGCCGACAGCAGGTACGGCCCGGCGCCCACCGGCAACCCGAGCCGCGCGGCGCCCCGCCCCGCCGGGTCGGCGAGGTTCGGCCCGATCACCGCGCCCAGCGTCGCCGCCCACACCACCAACGCCACCGAGCGCGCTCTGCGGTGCGGGTGGGCGAGGTCCGCGCCCGCGTACCGGGCCGCGAGGTTCGCGCTGGACGCCGCGCCGAACAGGACGAGCGCGACCAGCAGCACGTGCCACGAGCCGAGCACGACCGCGCACGCCGCCACCGCCGCACCCACCGCGCCCGCGCCGTAGCCCAGGACCAGCGCGGGACGGCGTCCGGCACGGGCCGCCAACCGGGCCGCGGGCAGCGCGAACACGGCCGCGCCGAGCACCGCCGCGGTCTGCGCCATCCCGCCGACCGCGTCGGAGTCGGCGAGCACGGCCGCGATGAGCGTGCTCACCGCCAGGCCGATGGTGACGCCCGCCGCACCGAGGACCTGGGTCACCGCCAGCACCCGCAGGACCCTGCGCTGCACGGCGTCGACCACGGTCATGATCTTGACTGTGCCAGGCGGGACCGGGGCCTACCAGCCACCGTCCGGGTCTCAGGTGCCGGGTTGGACCGCGTCCTCGAAGAAGTCCGCGACCTGGTCGGCGGTCAGCTCCTCGCCGCCGCTCTTGGTCACGATGCCCAGCAGCGGCAGGTCGTTCGCGGTGAACACGAGCAGCCCCAGCCCGCCGTCCGCGGCGGCCCGGTACTTGCCGGTGAGCCCGTTGCCCGCCCACTGCGCCTCGACCATGTCTGTCTTGAGCGACCGCACCACGGCCTCCGCGCCGTGCTGCGCGCCGACGACCGTCTCCGTGAGCACGTACTGGACCGAGTAGTCGTCCTTCACCGCGCAGCTGACCACGCTGCCCTTGATGCCGTTGACGCCGCCCACACCGGGCGTGCCGCCCGCCTTGCACGTGCTCGTGTCCGGGATCGTGCCCGCGAGCAGGCGCAGGCACTCGGTGAAGCCCTTGTCGTCCTGCTGGGTGTCGTTCTTGCACTCCTGCGCGCTGGGCACGTCCACCCCGCTGAACGCGAAGATGCCGCCGACCACGCCCAGCACCAGCACCACGGCCGCGCCCGCGGCGATGAGCAGCGTCTTCCGGTCGGGCTTCTTCTTCGGCTCGGGCTGCGCGCGCGTGCCGACGCTCGGGAAGTTGAACTGCTGCGGCCCGGTCTGCGGGTAGACCTGGTAGGCGCCGCTGGTGCCCGGGTTGACCTGGTAGGCGCCGCTCGTGCCGGGGTTGACCTGGTACGCGCCGCTGGAACTCGGGTTGACCTGGTACGGGCCGCTGACGGCCGGGTTCACCGGGTGCGCGCCGCTGACCGCCGGGTTCTGCTGGTACACCCCGCCGGGCGGGGTCACCGGCTTGGTGACGACCGTGTCGGGCTCCCTGGGCCTGGTCGGCTCCTGGGACCTCGGCGTGACGCCGTTCTTGGGCACGTGGTGCGCGCCCAGGGCGACCGAGGTCTCCGGCTGGTCCAGGCTCGTCGGCACGATCCGCACCTGCTCGGCGATCATGGTCGCGACCAGCGGGATCCGGCTGGCGCCGCCGACCAGGTAGATGCCCGCGAGCTGGTTGGGCGCCATGCCGGTGGAGCGGATCGTCGACTCCAGCAGCTCGACGCTGCGCATCATGCTCGGCCGGACCAGCGCTTCCAGGTCGGAGCGGTTGACCAGCACGTCCTCGAACGGCTCCGGCATCGGCACCTCGGTGTGCGCGTGCCGCGAGAGGGACTCCTTGGCCGCCCGCACGTCCTCCTGGAGCGTGCGGCGGGCCCGGCGGTCGGCGGTGGACTCCGGGCGCAGCAGCCGCTGCCAGGCCGCCGGGTCGCGGTGCGAGACCTGCCTGCCGACGTGCTCCAGCAGTGCCTGGTCGACGTCCAGGCCGCCCAGGTCGGGCAGGCCGTCCTCGGCGAGCACGGTGAAGCCGCTCTGGGTGGCGCCGACGATGGCCACGTCGAACGTGCCCGCGCCCAGGTCGTAGACCGCGAGCGCCTGGCCGACCGACAGGGAGGCGTAGTGGGAGGCGGCGGCGACCGGCTCGGGCACCAGCACGACCTCGCCGGCCACGCCCGCGAGGCGGGCCGCGGACAGCAGCACGTTGCGGCGCGTCGGGCCCCACTGCGCGGGGTGGGTGAGGCGGACCTCGTCCAGCGGCTCACCGCCCAGCTGGCGGGTGGTCTCGTCCAGCACGCGGCGCAGCACGGCGGCCAGCGCGTCGGTGACCGGCACCACGTTGTCGCCCAGCAGCAGCACGCCGTCGTCCACCCGGCGCTTGGGGTTGGGCTCGAAGCGGGCCGGGTCGAGGCGGGCGCGGCGCTCGGCGTCACGGCCGACGACCAGCGTGCCGTCCTCTTCGCAGTACACGGCAGACGGCATGGTGGCCGAGCCGTCCACCTCCACGACCCTGGGCGGCCTGCCGTGCGCGGCGAGCACCGCGACGGTGTTGGAAGTGCCCAGGTCGACGGACAGGACGCGCACGATATACACCCCTCAGGTTCAGCCGGGGTGATCGTGCCACAGCCACCCACCCCGCGAGGTCGCGTCGGTCGTTCGCGACTCATTTTCCGGCGATCACGCTCTTCGATCGTCGGAAGATCAGGCGCGAACGACCGACTTCCGGGCGACCGAGCCCGCGACGCCGGAGGCGGCGCAATCCGAAAATGTCAGACCCCTGGTTCAAGATGTGGGGGTGGATGTTCTGGCCGCGTTCTCCCCCGCGACCCGGCAGTGGTTCGCCGGGGCCTTCGCCGCGCCCACGGCGGCGCAGGCGGGCGCGTGGGAGGCGGCGGCTGCCGGCGAGCACGCGCTGGTCATCGCGCCGACCGGGTCCGGCAAGACGTTGGCCGCGTTCCTCTGGGCGCTGGACCGGCTGGCGTCGGAGCCCAAGCCCGCCGAGCCCAAGCGGCGGTGCCGGGTGTTGTACGTCTCGCCGCTGAAAGCGCTGGCAGTGGACGTGGAGCGCAACCTGAGGGCGCCGCTGGCGGGCATCCGGCAGGCCTCGCACCGGCTGTCGCTGCCCGAGCCGGACGTCACGGTCGGCATGCGCACCGGCGACACGCCCGCGGACGCGCGGCGGGCGTTCGCGCGGACACCGCCGGACGTGCTGGTCACCACGCCGGAGTCGCTGTTCCTGGTGCTCACGTCGGCCGCCCGGGAGTCGTTGCGCGGTGTGGAGACGGTGATCGTCGACGAGGTGCACGCGGTGGCGGGCACCAAGCGCGGCGCGCACCTGGCGTTGTCACTCGAACGGCTGGACGCGCTGCTGGAGCGGCCCGCCCAGCGGATCGGGCTGTCCGCGACGGTCCGGCCGGTCGAGGAGGTGAGCGCGTTCCTCGCCGGTGGGCGGCCGGTGCGGGTCGTGCAGCCGAAGACGCCCAAGACGATCGAGGTCCAGGTCGAGGTGCCGGTCGAGGACATGTCGGTGCTCGGCGAGCCGACCGGCGAGGTGTCGGGTTCGGCGGCGGGCGCGGAGCAGCGGGCGTCGATCTGGCCCTCGGTGGAGCAGCGGATCCTCGAACTCGTCCGGCAGCACCGGTCCACGATCGTGTTCGCCAACTCGCGGCGGTTGGCCGAACGGCTCACCGCGCGGCTCAACGAGCTGGCCGAGGAGGCCTTCGAGCTGGAGCGGTTCCCCGCCGAGGCACCCGCCCAGTCCGGCGTCACGACCCAGCGCTCGGCCGCGATCGCCCGCGCGCACCACGGCTCGATGTCGCGCGAGCAGCGGGTGGTGGTCGAGGAGGAGCTGAAGTCCGGCCGGCTGCCGTGCGTGGTGGCCACCTCGTCGCTGGAGCTGGGCATCGACATGGGCGCGGTCGACCTGGTGGTGCAGGTGGAGGCGCCGCCGACGGTGGCGTCCGGGTTGCAGCGCGTCGGCCGGGCCGGGCACCAGGTGGGCGCGGTGTCGCGCGGGGTGATGTTCCCCAAGTTCCGGGGCGACCTGGTGTCGTGCGCGGTGGTGGCGGAGCGGATGCGGGACGGCGCGATCGAGGCCGTGCGGTACCCGCGCAACCCGCTGGACGTGCTCGCGCAGCACGTGGTGGCGATGGTGGCGATGGAGACGTGGACGGTCGAGGGGCTGTCCGGGCTGGTGCGGCGGGCCGCGCCGTTCGCCGCGCTGCCGGAGTCGGCGCTGCAGGCCGTGCTCGACATGCTCGCGGGCCGGTACCCGAGCGAGGAGTTCGGCGAGCTGCGGCCCCGCATCACGTGGGACCGGATCACCGGCGAGCTGCGCGGCAGGCCCGGCTCGCAGCGGCTGGCGGTGACGTCGGGCGGCACGATCCCCGACCGGGGGCTGTTCGCGGTGATGACGCCGCCGTCCGAGCGCGGCCCCGGCTCGCGGGTGGGCGAGCTGGACGAGGAGATGGTCTACGAGTCGCGGGTCGGCGACACGTTCCTGCTGGGCACGTCGTCGTGGCGGGTCGAGGACATCACCCACGACCGGGTGATCGTGGTGCCCGCGCCCGGTCAGCCCGCGCGGATGCCGTTCTGGAAGGGCGACGCGCCGGGCCGTCCGCTGGAGCTGGGGCGTGCGCTGGGGAAGTTCCTGCGCGAGGTGTCCACGATGGACGACTCGGCGGCGGCGGAGCGGACCGCGGCGGCCGGGCTGGACGCGTGGGCCACCTCGAACCTGCTGGCCTACCTGGGCGAGCAGCGTGAGGCGACCAGGCACGTGCCCAGCGACCGGGTCGTGCTGGTGGAGCGGTTCCGCGACGAGCTGGGCGACTGGCGGCTGGTGGTGCACTCGCCGTTCGGGGCGCAGGTCAACGCGCCGTGGGCGTTGGCGATCGCGGCCCGGTTGCGGGAGCGGCGCGGCATCGAGGTGCAGGCGGCGCACTCCGACGACGGGATCGTGATCCGGCTGCCCGACGCGGTCGACCTCGACGGCGCGCAGGTCGTGGCGGGCGCGGAGGACGTGCTGCTCGACCCGGAGGAGGTCGAGCAGGTCGTGGTGGCCGAGGTGGGCGGTTCGGCGTTGTTCGCGGCCCGGTTCCGGGAGTGCGCGGCGCGGTCGCTGCTGCTGCCCCGGCGTGATCCGCGCAAGCGCTCGCCGTTGTGGCAGCAGCGGCAGCGGGCGGCGCAGCTGCTGTCGGTGGCGGCGAAGTACGAGAGCTTCCCGGTCGTGCTGGAGGCGATGCGCGAAGTCCTGCAGGACGTGTACGACGTGCCGGGCCTGCGTGAGCTGATGACCGACATCCGGGCACGGCGGGTGCGCGTGGTGGAGGTGGAGACGCCGTCGCCGTCGCCGTTCGCGCGCAGCCTGCTGTTCGGGTACGTCGGGATGTTCCTGTACGAGGCGGACGCGCCGCTGGCCGAGCGGCGGGCGGCGGCGTTGTCGCTGGACTCGGCGCTGCTGGCGGAGCTGCTGGGCTCCGAGGCGATCCGGGAGCTGCTGGACCCGGAGGTGGTCGAGGAGGTCGAGCGGAACCTGCAGCGCCTGGCGCCGGACCGGCACGCGCGTGACGCGGAAGGTGCGGCGGACCTGCTGCGGTTCCTCGGTGACCTGTCCGAGGCGGAGGCGCTGGCGCGGGGCGTGCAGCCGGAATGGCTCGCGGACCTGGTGGCGCAGCGGCGGGCGATCCGGGTGCGCATCGCGAGCGAGGACCGGGTGATCGGCATCGAGGACGCGGGCCGGGTGCGTGACGCGTTGGGCGTGGCGCTGCCGGTGGGCGTGCCGGAGGTGTTCACCGAGCCGGTGGCCGACCCGTTGGGCGACCTGCTCTCGCGGTACGCGCGCACGCACGGGCCGTTCCCGGCGGCGGAGGTGGCGGAGCGGTTCGGGCTCGGCGTGGCCGTGGTGACCGGGGTGCTGGAGCGGATGGCGGCCACCGGGCGGCTGGTGCGCGGCGAGCTCAGACCCGGCGGAACGCACACCGAGTACTGCGACGCCGAAGTGTTGCGGCGGCTGCGGCGTGCGGCGCTGGCCCGGTTGCGGGCCGAGGTGGAGCCGGTGGAGCCCGCGGCGCTGGGCCGGTTCCTGCCGGGCTGGCACGGCGTGGGTCGGCGGCCGCGGTCCGCGCCGACCGTGGACGACGTGTACTCGGTGGTCGAGCAGCTGGCCGGCGCGCCGCTGCCCGCGAGCGCGGTGGAGTCGCTGATCCTGCCCGCGCGGCTGCCCGGCTACAGCCCGGCGCTGCTGGACGAGCTGACCGCGTCCGGCGAGGTGACGTGGACCGGGTGCGGCTCGCTGGCCGGTGGTGACGGCTGGATCGCGTTGGCGCCGACCGATGTGGCCGACCTGCTGCTGCCGGACCTGGTGCCGGAGGCGATGCCGGACTCGTCGCTGCACACCGCCGTGGTGGAGGCGTTGGGCGGTGGGGCGCTGTTCTTCCGGCAGGTGGTCGACCGGGTGTCGTTGCAGGGGCCGACGACGGACGGCGAGGTCGTCGGCGCGCTGTGGGACCTGGTGTGGGCGGGCGTGGTCACCAACGACACGTTGGCGCCGTTGCGCGCGCTGGTCGCGGGCGGCGGCACGGCGCACAAGCCCCGGCGTGCCGCGCCCCGTGGCCGGTATGCGCGGATGCGGGCCGGCAGACCGGACATGCCCAGCCGCACCGGGCCGCCGACCGTGGCGGGCCGGTGGTCGCTGGCCGTGGTGCCGGCGGCGGACGCGACGCGGCGGGCGCACGCGCGGGCCGAGGCGTTCCTGGAGCGGCACGGCGTGCTGACCCGCGGCGCGTTGGACACCGAGCGGGTGACCGGCGGGTTCAGCGGCGTGTACCGGGTGCTGCGGGCGATGGAGGAGTCGGGGCAGGTCGTGCGCGGGTACGTGGTCGAGGGGCTCGGCGCGGCGCAGTTCGCGGCCCGGGGCGCGGTGGACCGGCTGCGCGCGTCGTCCAGACCGCCCGGCCAGGAGCACGCGGGCAGCCCGGACGCCGTGGTGCTGGCGGCGGCCGACCCGGCGCAGCCCTACGGCGCGGCACTGGCCTGGCCGGACCAGTCGGGCGAGGGCAAGCACCGGCCGGGCCGCAAGTCCGGTGCGCTGGTCGTGCTGGTGGACGGCCTGGCCACGCTCTACGTCGAGCGGGGCGGCCGTTCGCTGCTGTCGTTCACGGAGGAGGAGGAATCGTTGCGTGCCGCGGCACAAGCCCTGAGCCGCGCCGTGCGCGACGGCTGGCTGGGCCAACTGGCCGTGCAGCGGGCGGACGGCGAAGTGGCCCTGGGTTCCCGACTGGCCGGCATCCTCCAAGAAGCAGGCTTCCGCGCCACACCCAAGGGTTTGCGACTACGGGCGTGACACACCAACGAACACGGCGACCCGCCCCCGACCACCGGGATCACCCAAAAGTGCAAGCCACCAAGGAACTTTTCGCCCACCATTGACGTTGCCGGGATGAAAGGAGGCGGCGGCGCACGGCGAACCGGTCCGCCCGCCCATCGAACGAACCCCACCGACGAACGAACCCCACCGACCGCAATCCACCGACCAACGGACGCCCCCACGGAACGGACCTCACCGCACGGAACCACCCTTACCGCCGCCCACACGGGACGCTCACCGCACGGAACCGCCCCTCGCGAGACGCGTGCGGACTCACGAGACGCGTGCGGACTCACGGGACGCTTAGCGGACAGAGGCACCTCTAGCGGACCAGAGGGCACCTCACCGGAACAGGGCGCTGTAGGCGTTGAGCGCGGGCTGGCCGCCGAGGTGGGCGTACAGGACCGTGGAGTCGCGCGGGATCTCGCCGGTCGAGACCAGTTCCACCAGGCCCGCCAGCGACTTGCCCTCGTACACCGGGTCGGTGATCATGCCCTCCAATCGGGCGCCGAGCTTCATGGCGTCCACAGTGGACTCGCCCGGGACGCCGTAGATGCCCTCGTGGAACCGTTCGTCGAGGATGACGTCCTCGTCGGTCACCTCGACGCCGAGCAGGCCCGCCGTGTTCTTGGCGATGCGCGTGATCTGGTTGCGGGTGTCGCACGGCTCGGCGGAGGCGTCGATGCCGATGATCCTCCGCCCGCTGCCGGCGAAGCCGGCGACCATGCCCGCTTGCGTGCTGCCGGTCACCGAGCACACGACGATCGTGTCGAACCGCACCCCCAGGTCGGCCTCCTGCCGTTCGACCTCGGCCGCCCAGCCGGCGAAGCCGAGTCCGCCCAGCGGGTGGTCCGACGCGCCCGCCGGGATGGCGTACGGCGTGCCGCCGGCGGCACGCACGTCCTCGATCGCCTGTTCCCACGCGGGTTTGACGCCGATGCCGAAGCCCGCCTCCACCAGCCGCACCTCGGCGCCCATCAGGCGGCTGAGCAGGATGTTGCCCACCCGGTCGTAGACCGTGTCCGGCCAGTCGACCCAGCTCTCCTGCACCAGCACGCACTTCAGCCCGGCTCGCGCCGCCGCCGCGGCGACCTGGCGAGTGTGGTTGGACTGCACGCCGCCGATGGACACCAACGTGTCGCAGCCCGTCGCCAACGCCTCGGCGACCAAATACTCCAGCTTGCGGGTCTTGTTGCCGCCGTAGGCCAAGCCGGAGTTGCAGTCCTCCCGCTTGGCCCACACCTGCGCACCGCCGAGGTGCCTGGTCAGCCGCTCCAGCTTGTGCACCGGCGACGGGCCGAAGGTCAGCGGGAACCGCTCGAAGTCGTTCAGCGCCATGTCAGTTCTCCTCCACCGGGAGCAGGTCGGCCAACGTCGCCCAGTTCCGCTCGACCAGCCGGACCGCGAGGTCGGCGTCGGCTGCGGCGAAGGCGGTGATGATCTCGTCGTGCATCGCCACCGAGTGGCGGCCGGTCGGCGCGGCGAACCGCAGCCGTTCCAGCCGGCGCACGAGCGGCGTGTAGCGCTCGATGGTGGCCGACACGGCGAAGTTGTCGGCCCGCCGCACGGCCACCGCGTGGAACTCGTCGTCGGCGGCGAGCGCGGCGGGCACGTCGCCGTTGGCCAGGGCGTGGGCGAACGCCGTGTTCGCGGCACGCATGGCGTCCAGGTCGGCACCGACGAGGCGTGGCGTGGCCAGCCGGGCGGCCAGCGCGTGCATGGCCTGGACGACGACGTGCGCGTCACGCACCGCCGCCGTGTCCAGCGGCGTGACCCGTGTGTAGCTGTGCGGCTTGCTCTCGACCAGGCCTTCGTCGGTCAGCCGGGCCAACGCCTCGCGCACCGGCGTCCGGGACAGCCCCAGCCGCTCGGCCAGCTCCACGTCCTTGATCGACACGCCGGGCGCCAGGTCGCCGCCCAGGATCGCCTCGCGGATCGCGGTCAGCGCCTGGTCCCGGAACAGCGCCCGACTAATATATTGCATACTGGCGCACTGTAGACGGCCCTACCGGGTGATCGCCAGGGGGTTGCGCGTGGTCCGGGGATTTACCCCGCGCTGTAGTACGAGTGCACCGCAGGCCGGTCGGTGATCAGGCCGGTTCTTCGTTGTCCGGCAACGGTTCACCCCTCGGTGTTCTGCTCAGCCGCGCAGCGCGGGGACGCCGTCCCACGACGGTTCCAGCACTTGGAGCAGCCACGGCTTCGGGAGGTCCTCCGGCACGTCGCGGTCCGGGTGCACCATCGCGAACATGAGCGCGGGAACACGCGGCAGGCCGACCGTGACGACTTCGCCGTCACCCGCCATCCACACCGTCCCCGTGTCGGCGATGTTGGCGATCAGGTCCGGGTTGGGCAGGGGGAACCACACGACCGCCGTGCCGCGTGGCAGTTGGGCGAGTCCGGCGACCTCCTCGTCGGTGTCCCAGGGGAAGAGGGTGATGGGGACGGGTGTCCACTCCGTCGCCGACTCGGCGGCCGCCACCGCCTGGCGGTACAGCCCGGAGACGAGGAGCGTGCTCGGCGTCATGACGGCGGCGGCGGTGATCAGGAGGCCGCCGACCACCAGTCCGGCCGGTGCCAACGGCCACAGGCTCAGCACCACCAGGGCCGCGCCGACCGTCGCGCCGAGCACGCACCACACCCAGGCGCGGGTGCCCCACCGGAAGCCCCGGAAGGACTTGGCCACGGTCGGGTCGTCCAGCGGTCGGCCGACGAGGTGCGGTTCGCGTTCACGTGGCCGCGCGTCGGTCTCGTCCACCCGCAACGAGTACAGCCGGCACAGTCCCGGGACCCGGACCGCGGCCCGCCCCTGCTCGTCCGGCCCGCACAGGAAGACCTCCTGCCGGTCGAGCACCAGGCCCACCGCCTCGGGCAACGTGCCCTTCAGGACGAACGTCCGCTCCTCGGCGAAGACCAGGAGCCGGTCTTCGTCCCACGTCCCACCGCCGGCGGCGACGGTCGCGGGAACGCGGCGCCAGGGTTGGTCGAGCAGTCCCCGCCGGTGCGGCGCCGTCTCCCACCGGTGCACCAGCGGCGGCATCGCGGTCAGCAGGCTCAGCAGCCCGAGCACCACCACGGTGGCCACGGTGCCGGGCGTCGCCCGGGGAAAGACCACGAGGCTCACCGCGACCACCAAGAGCACCACCGCGATGGCGGCGAACGGGCGCCCGTAGCGGCGCAACTCGTCGAGGACCAGGCGGGTGGACCAGTCGTCCGCCGCGGCGACGTCGGTGCGCGGTTCCAGGTACGCGGGTCGACTCACCGTTGAATCCCCACACACGCCGGCACGCCAGTCAAGCCTGCCCGACCGGTCCCGGGGGCAGCGCGCAGGGTCACCGGGGCGTCAGCACGCAGAACTCGTTGCCCTCGGGGTCGGCCAGCACCACCCACGGCACGTCGATCTGCCCGACGTCCGCCCGCACCGCGCCCCACGCCTCCAGCCGGGCCACCTCGGTCGGCAGGTCGCCGTCTGCGGGTGGCGCGAGGTCGAGGTGCAGCCGGTTCTTCGCCGCCTTCGGCTCGGTCACCCGGACGAACTCCAGCGACGGCCCGGCCTCCTGCGTCAACGACGCGAAGTCGTCGTGCTCGCGCGTCACCGGCAGCCCGGTGAGACCGGCCCAGAACGCCACCTGCGCCCGCGGGTCGAGCGCGTCCACCACGACCGCCGCGACCGGGCCGGTGTGCGCGTACTCGTCGCGCTGCTCCAGCACGCAGAACTCGTTGCCCTCCGGGTCGGCCAGCACCACCCACGGCACGTCGCCCTGTCCGATGTCGACCGGTTTCGCGCCCAGTTCCACCGCCCGTGCCACGATCGCCGCCTGGTCGTCCGGCGACGTGGACGTGAGGTCGAGGTGGACCCGGTTCTTCACCACCTTCGGGTCGGCCACGAGCCCGAACACCAGTTCCTGCCCGTTGCCGAGCGCCACGTCCACCTCGTCCGCGTCCTCGCCGGTGATCGGCCGGTCGAGCAGGGCCGCCCAGAACCGGCCGAGCGCGGCGGGATCGGCCGAATCGACCACGACGTCGTGCCACCTCGTTGCCATGGTCCGACGGTAACGCCCGGCCGGGCGGTCTTCCCGCCGGAGAACCGGTGCTCGACCGGGTGGTTGCCGGTGAGATCCCGTGCCGCGGGGAACCCTGCTGGCCGTGACGCCGAAGCACGACGCGCGACCCACCGTGGGGATCGAGGAGGAGTACTTCCTGGTCGATCCCCTGACCCGGACTGTCGCGCCGTGCGCGTCCCGGGTGCTGCCCGTCGCCGAACGGACGCTGGGCGAGCAGGTCAGCGGCGAGTTCACCGAGTACCAGGTCGAGGCCAAGACGGCGCCGTGCGGCGGTGTCGAGGAGGTGCGCGACCAGGTTCTGGGGATGAGGGCGGCGGTCCGGGCGGCGGCGCTGCGCGAGGGGTTGGCGGTGTACGCGTCGGGGACGCCGGTGCTGGGGGCGCGCCTACCGCCGCCGGTGCGCGAGGACGCCCGGTACCGGGAGGGACAGCGCCGTTACGGCGCCCTGACCGACACTTCGGCGGTGTGCGCCACGCACGTCCACGTGGCCATGCCGGACCGCGAGCACGCGGTGCTGGTCGGCAACCACCTGCGCCCCTGGTTGCCGGTGCTGATCGCGCTGGCCGCGAACTCGCCGTTCCACGACCACCGCGACACCGGTTACGCCTGCTGGCGCACGATGGCCACGCAGCTGCTGCCGGTGTCCGGTCCACCGCCCCACTTCGCCTCCGCCGACGAGTACGACCGGGCCGTCTCACGGCTGATGGAGGCGGGTGCCCTGGTGGACGAGGCGACGTTGTTCTGGGACGTGCGGGCCAGCGCCCACCTGCCGACCGTCGAGATCCGGCCCATGGACGCCGTGACCGACGTCGAGCAGGTGGTGGCCCTCGCCGCGCTCGTGCGCGCCATGGCCGTCCTCGCCCTCGACCGCGTCCGGCGGGGCGACACCGGTCCCGCCGTGGCCGACCACGTGCTGCGCGCGGCCTACTGGCGTGCCGCCCGGGACGGCTGCACCGGCCAGGGCAACGACCCGCACGACGGCCGCCTGCGACCGCTGCCGCACCTCGTGCGCCGCCTGCTGGACGACGTCGCGCCCGTGCTCGACGGGTTCGGCGAGCTCCAGGAGGTGCGAACGGTCCTGCGCGACCTGTGCCGGCGCGGTGGCGGAGCGCGACAGCAGCGCCAAGCGCACGCCCACCGCGGCGACCTGCGTGACGTGGTGGACCACCTGGTCAGCCGGACCGACCGGCAGGCGCCGGTGGTCGGGCCGCACGCCGCGCGCCGCTGACCCCGGCTCCCGCGCTACCTTTCACGAATGGCTGACCTGGTCCTCGGTCCGGTGCTGCGGCACGTCGACTCCACCTCGGCGACGGTGTGGGTCGAGACGGACACCCCCTGCGAGGTCGCCGTCGCCGGTCACCGGGCGGAGACGTTCCAGGTCGGCGAGCAGCACTTCGCGCTGGTGGTGGTCGAGAACCTGGCGCCGGGCACCACCACCGACTACGACGTGCGGCTGGACGGTGACGTGGTGTGGCCGCGGCCGGACTCGCCGTTCCCGCCGCCGTGCATCCGCACCACGCCGGTGCGGCGGTTGCTGTTCGGGTCGTGCCGTGCCGCCAAGGGCGACGTCGTCGACGGTGCGGCGGACAAGCTCGGCCCGGACGCGCTGGACGCCTACGCGTTGCGGATGAAGGACGAGCCCCGGGAGCGGTGGCCGGACGCGCTGGTGCTGCTCGGCGACCAGGTCTACGCCGACGAGCCGACGCCGCGCGTCACGCGGTGGCTGGCCGAGCGCAGACCGGAGCCGGCGGGCGAGGTGGTGTCGTTCCGCGAGTACGCCGAGCTGTACCACGAGTCGTGGTCGGACCCCGAGATCCGCTGGCTGATGTCCGTGGTGCCGACGTCGATGATCTTCGACGACCACGACGTGCGCGACGACTGGAACACCTCGCGCACGTGGCGCGAGCAGATGGCGGCCAAGCGCTGGTGGCCGGAGCGCATCCGGGCGGGGCTCGCGTCGTACTGGGTGTACCAGCACCTGGGCAACCTCAGCCCGGACGAGCTGGCGGCCGACGAGCTGTACGCCAAGGTGCGGTCCACCGGCGGTGACGTGCAGCCGTTGCTGGAGGACTTCGCCGAGCGGGCCGACCGCGAGGTCGACGGCGGCAAGTCGACGCGGTGGAGCTACCGGCGCGACTTCGGCCGGGTGCGGCTGCTGGTGATCGACACGCGCAGCGGGCGGATCCTCGCGGGGCCGCAGCGGTTGATGGTGGGCGACCAGGAGTTCGACTGGATCGAGGAGAACGCCCGCGGCGACTTCGACCACCTGCTGATCGGCTCGTCGCTGCCCTGGCTGATGCCGCACGCGTTGAGCCACCTCCAGTCGCTGAACGAGCGGATGGCGGGCCTGCCGGGGTGGCGCGGCCGGGTCGGCGAGAAGGTGCGGCAGGTCGCGGACCTGGAGCACTGGCCCGCGTTCCGGGCGTCGTTCGAGCGGCTGGCCCGGTTGCTGGAGCGGATCTCGCGGTCCGACGACGCGCCCGGCACGGTGTGCGTGCTGTCCGGGGACGTGCACCACAGCTACGCGGCGCGGGCGACGTTCGCCTCGTCGGTGGACGCGAAGGTGTACCAGCTCGTGTGCTCGCCCGTGCACAACGATCCGCCGTGGGTGTTCCGGCCCGCGTTCCGGCTGTCGTGGTCGAAGCCGATCGCGCGCGTGCTGCGGTGGTGGGCCGACCGGCGCGGCATCTCGCCGGACCCGGTGGGGTGGCACAAGCTCAGCGGACCGCACTTCGGCAACTCGGTCGGCGTGCTGGAGGTCGACGGGCGCGAGGCGCGGTTCCGGTTGGAGACGGCGAAGGGCGACGGGTTGGACGAGGCGACCTCGTTGACGCTGTGAGGTCGCCGCGGTGAGTGCGGGTGCGCCCGCCGCCGGGACGGAGGTCGGGTTCTCCGGCGGCGGGCGCACGTCCCTACTTGGTGGCCAGCCTCAGCAACGCCCACAGCTGGGCGATCGCGTCGTGGTCTCCGGTGGTCGGCGGCAGGTCGCGGTCCGGGATGCGGCCCCACAGCCAGCGGTAGACCTGCATCGGTGTGCCGATCACCTCGCCGTTCGCCGCGCCGGCTTCCTCTTCGGTGACCAGCCGGGCCACCGCCGGGTCGGGGCCGGTCGTGGCCAGCCACACCCTCTCCCCCGCGCGGATCGCCACGGTCCCCTCACGCGTGCCGCGCACGCCGAGGATGTCCAGCCGGTGCCCCAGCCAGAGCGTGAGGATCTCGTCCACGCCGTCCTCGGCGATGTCGTCGTCCACCGGGTCGACCGGCAGCCCGGCCGCCGCCTGCACGTCCATCCGGTGCACGGTCGACTCGTGCGCCAGCCGCCGGGCCCAGAAGTTGTGGTTGCGCTCGGCGGGCCACCACGTCTCGCACGGGTCGTCCGGTTCGTGCGGACGCAGCGCCCGCACCAGCGGCCGCACGCCCGCGCGCACGTACTCCGGCAACGTCTGCCCCGGCTCCGGGTCCTGTTGCCACACCAGGGGTTGGCTGCCTTCCCTCAGCCACGTCGACACCATCCGGTACGTGCTGCCCACGTGCCGCGCCGTCTCCCCGAGGTTGAGCCCGGGGCACGCGGGCACCTGGCGTTCCGGGCGCTGTCCCTCGGCCGACGCCGCCAGGCGCTCGGCTTCGGCCTCCACTACGTCGATCAGGCGGTCGTAGGCGACCAGTCCCCTGCTCACAGTCCGTCCTCGTACATGATCTCGTCGACCAACTCGGTGAACTGCGCCGCTTGGCGCACCAGGTCGTCGGCTGCGCGCTGGGTGACCTGCCTGGTGATGCCCGCCAGCACGGCCGCGCGCGTCGCCGAGGACTCGGCGAAGAACGCGGCCCACTCGCGCAACTCCGGCGCGAGGGAGGACAGCAGGACCCACACGCTGGTCGGCTTGGCCCGGCCCCGGTGGGGTCGGCCCCTGGCCGCCAGCACGGCCGCCGCGGCCCGCATCGCGGCCAGGTAGGCCGTGGCGAAGCGGGTGGGCGGGTTCGGGTCCCGTTCGGCCTCGGCCAGGCACTCGCGGGCCTGTCCGAGCAGGGTCACCGCCGACGTCGGTGGTAGCGGGAGGGGAATGCGGCGGGGGAAGGTCTGAGTCATCTCGCGGCCTCCTCGCGGCGTCGGGACAGCGACGACCGCCGCGGGGAGACGGCGGCACTTGGTGGTGGGGCGCTTCCCCCGCCCCACCACCAAGGCATTGCTCGAACAAATGTTCGAGCCAGACCAGACTATCCTGCCGGCCCGGCACTCCTCAACCCGACCACGCGTGGTCTTATGAACAGGTGAGCGCACTCGACCACCCCGGCATCCGCAAGGTGGCCGCCGCACTGTCCGAGGCGGGCCACCACGAGGCAGCGAACGGGATCCGCGTGTTGGCCGACGCCGTCCGCACCGCCGCCGCGGCGGCCGAGGCGGTGGGCGTACCGGTCGGCGCGATCGCCAACAGCCTCGTGTTCGCCGCCGTTCAGGACGGCGTCGCCTCACCGCTGCTCGTGCTCACCTCCGGCGCGCACCGGGCGGACACCGGCAAGTTGGCCGTGCTGGCGGGTGCGGACTCGATCGAACGCGCCACGCCCGCGTTCGTGCGCGAGCACACGGGCCAGGTCATCGGCGGTGTGTCCCCGGTGGGGCACCCGGCGCCGATCATGACGTTCGTGGACGTGGCGCTGGAGCGGTACGAGGTGGTGTGGGCGGCGGCCGGGCACCCGCACGCCGTCTACCCGACGACGTACGCGGGACTGCTCGACCTGACCGGCGGCACGCCTGCCGAGGTCGCCCGGTCCGAGGTGGCCCGGTGACCGCCGCGCCGTCCCAGCGGATCGTCGCACTGTCCGCGCGGGAGCTGAACTCCCGGCTGGACGAGGCGCTCGCGCTCTACGTCAGCGCCATGGACTACCCACCCGGCACCGCCGAGCAGCGCGCGCCCATGTGGTTGGCGCACATGCTGCGCGACGGCTGGCGGTGCGTGGTGGCGCTGGGCGAGCAGGACGAGCTGATCGGCATCGGCTACGGGTATCGCGGCTCGGTCGGCCAGTGGTGGCACGAGCAGGTGCGGCACGGCCTGACCATGGTGTCCGGGCCGAAGGCGGTCGAGGAGTGGATGCGCGACTACTTCGAGCTGACCGAGCTGCACGTGCTGCCGCGAGCGCAGGGGCGGGGTGTCGGCGAGCAGCTGCTGCGCAACCTGATGGAGGGCGTGCCCAGCTCACGGGTGCTGCTGTCCACCCCGGAAGGCCCGAGCAAGGCGTGGCGGTTGTACCGGCGGATGGGTTTCGTGGACGTGCTGCGGCACTACCAGTTCACCGGCGACCCCCGGCCGTTCGCCGTGCTGGGTCGCACCCTTCCGATCACCTGAAACCCAACCCCGAGGCCCTATTGGGCCACGGGCCCGTAGAGCCGGTACAGCCAAAGCCAGCGCCCCTCGCCGTCGTGCATCTTGGCGAAGTAGTTGTCACTGCCGCCGGGGAAGGGGCTCGGCTTTTGCAAGGGTCCGGCGTAGTTGCCGAAGATGGTTCCGGCCCGCTGTCCGTCGTCGTACACGTAAACCGTGAACTTCGGCGGCTGCTTCTCCCCCAGCGACACGTTGATCCAGGCCTGAACCGGCTTTTCCGGAGTCCCGTTCAGCAGGAACTCGAAGTCGGTGATCTCCGCGGTCGTCCACGTGCTCGAATCCCTTGGGTCCGGCTCGAACGCGAACGAGCTCTTCGCACCGGAGGCGACTGTCAAGCAGTCACCCACGTTGTCGTAGGAGCTGATGTACGGCGGCTCCGGGAAGTGGGCTGTCGATGCCCACAGACGGATGAACGGCAACTGCGGAACGAGGAAGTCGAACTCCGCGGTGGTCTGATTCGACTGACCGCTGCTCTGCTCGATGATCGACATCAGGCACCCCTTCTCCTGGGATCACGCGTCCGGGTCCGAACGTACTCGGACCAGGAGGTCATCAGCACCGGAGCACACGTTGGGGTAAGCCGGTCAGTCGAACTGATTAACGTTCGGTCACTCAGCGGAGCCGAGTGACCGTTTCGGCCTGGGGCCTCGCCATTTCAGAAAGGCGAGACGAAACCGGAGGCCCGCAGGTACTTGCCCGCGTTCAGGCCCTCGATGTCGCGCAGCTTCGAGTAGACGACCCGGTCGCCGAAGTTGCCCTCGACCGTGCGCACGTGGGTCGCCTTGCGGCCCGTCCGGTCGTACTTGACCTCGACCACCAGGCCGACGTGCGCGTGCATGTCCGGGTAGTTGCCGTAGACGACGGCGTCACCGGGTGCCACGTCCCGCTGGCCGATGTCCTTCCACCGGCCGTTGGCCTTGCCCCACTTCTGCCAGTACGTCGCCCAGTGCCCCTGGTCCAGCACCGACGCGCCCGCAGCGGGCCGCATCGACGGGCGGTCCGGTACGCCGGCGGTCGTCCACGCCCAGTTGACGAAGACGCCGCACCACTCGGCCGGCCGCAGCACGCCCTGACCCGCCACCTGGTACTGCGGCGGGTAGTAGTTGCCGTTCCCCTCGCGCTGGCCGACCTGGCGGAGGGCGTGGTCCACGATCTCCTGGCGGATGCGCCACTGGGCCTGGTCACCGAGCGGTTGGGCCTGCACGTACGCCGGGGCGCCGGCGACGAGCAACGCGCCCGCCAGCACCACGCCGAGCGCGGCCCGCATCGCACGTCCGGTCATCAGGTTCCCCCTATGGTCGTTCGCCCACCCATCCAACACCGGACACGGTGACCTCGGCGTGAAACCGAGGTGACCGTATCCGGAAGCACGATCGGGTCAGAGTTCGGTGAGCCGCTCACGAAGAGTGTCCAACCCCATGGCGCCCATCTCCAAGGCCTGCCGGTGGAACGTCTTGAGGTCGAACGCGTCACCGTGCCGGGAGCGGGCGTCGTCGCGGGCCGCCAGCCACAGCCGCTCGCCCAGCTTGTACGACGGCGCCTGGCCGGGCCAACCCAGGTAGCGGTCGATCTCGTCGTGGACGTGCGCCGGGTCGGTGATGGTGCGGGTGAGCATGAACTCCAGGCCCAGCTCCGGGGTCCACCGCTCGCCCTCGTGGAAGCCGGTGCCCCGGGGGATCTCCAGCTCCAGGTGCATGCCGATGTCGATGATCACGCGGGCCGCGCGGAACAGGTGGGCGTCCAGCATGCCCAGCAGGTCGCCGTCGTCCTCCAGGTAGCCGAGCTCGCGCATCAGCCGCTCCGCGTACAGCGCCCAGCCCTCGCCGTGGCCCGACACCCAGCACATCAGGCGCTGGAAGTCGTTCAGCTTCTCCGCCTGGTAGACCGCCGTGGCGACCTGGAGGTGGTGGCCGGGCACGCCCTCGTGGTAGACGGTCGAGACCTCGCGCCAGGTGGAGAACTCCTCCTTGCCCTCCGGCACGGACCACCACATGCGGCCTGGCCGGGAGAAGTCCGGCGTGGGGCCGTTGTAGTAGGCGCCGACACCGCCGCCGGGCGGCGCGATGCGGCACTCCAGCTTCATCAGCTCGTCCGGCAGGTCGAAGTGCACGCCGCGCACGTCCAGCAGCGCCTTGTCCGACAGCTCCTGCATCCACGACCGCAGGCCGTCCTTGCCGTGCACCAGGTAGCGCGGGTTCGCGTCCAGCGCGGCGGCGGCCTCGGCGAGGGTCGCGCCCGGCTTGATCCGGTTCGCGACCTGCTTCATCTCGGTCTCGATGCGGGTGAACTCCGCCCAGCCCCACTCGTAGGCCTCGGCCAGGTCGAGGCGGGAGCCGGTGAAGTAGCGGGACTGCAGCCGGTAGACGTCCTCGCCGACGGCGTCCTTCTTCGGCGCCTTGGGCGCCAGGTCCTCGCGCAGGAACGCGGCCAGGTCGCCGTAGGCCTCGGCGGCGGCCTTCGCGCCCGCTTCGAGGTCGGTGCGCAGCGCGCCGTCCGCGGGCGCGTCGGCGATCAGGGCGGCGAAGAACGACTTGCCTCCGGACCGGCCCGCCCACGTGTCGCACTGCTCGGCGACCTTGGTGACCTGCCGCAACGCCGAAACCCGACCCTGGTCGGCGGCGTAGGCGAGGCCCGCGCGCAGGTTCGCCACCGCGTCCGGCACGGCGGTGAGCCGCTTGGCGATCACGGCCCAGTCGTCGGCGGTGTCGGTGGGCATCAGGTCGAACACCTCGCGCATCGACTGCACGGGGCTCGCGATGACGTTGAGCCCGCCCTCCATCAGGCCTGCCTCGTGCAGCTCGACCTCCAGGCCGACCCGCTCCCGGAACACGGCCTTCGCGTCGGCCTCCGACTTGTCCGCGGGCTGCGCGGCGTCGATCGCGGCGAGCGCGTCGCGCGCCAGCTCCCTGCGGGTGGCGTGACCCTCCGGCGAGTAGTCCGTGAGCCGGTCGTCGTGGCCGGGCACGCCGATGAACGTCGCGGCCAACGGGTCCGCCGCCGCGTAATCGACCACGAACTGGTTGCTGATGCCGTGCACGCCGCCGGCGGAGGAGGTTGACATGCGCCGCACGTTACCTGCGGGCCGTGTCCCTCCAACAGGTAATTAGCCACGCTCACGATCGTGTACCAGCGGTCAACTTTTGACCGTGGCCGGCAGGATGGCCGGGTGTCCAGGGCCTCCGCGCTGCTCCTACCGGTCTTCCTCCTCGCGCTGCTGTCGCTGACGGGGTGCGTCCGGCTGCACGCCGCCATGGCGGTGTCCTCCGACGACCGCGTGTCCGGCGAGATCACCGCCGCCACGCCGCCGACCAAGGACAACGACCCCGGCCCGCAGCTGAAAGTCCCGAACGAGCTGGCCGGCAGGGTCAGCACCAAGCCGTACAAGGTGGACGACTACGTCGGCACGCAGCTGTCGTTCAGCGGGTTGACGTTCGACGAGGTGCGGTCGCTGTCGGCGGCGACCAGCGCGTCGTCCAGCCGGTACCAGCTCACGTTCCGGCGGTCCGGAGACCTGGTGACGCTGTCCGGTTCGGTCGACCTCACGCAGGTGCCGCCGGAGCGCGCCGACATCCAGGTGAAGATCAGCTTTCCGGGTGAAATCGTCGACACGAACGGGCAAGAAGAGGACAACGCGACCATCGCGTGGTCCCCGAAGCCCGGCCAGGCGTCGATGCTCAGCGCGACGGTCCGCTACGCCGGGGCGAACTCGGTGTCGTACTTCGGCTGGACCATGCTGGTGGCCGGCCTGACCGGCGGTGCCGCGCTGATCGTGCTGATCCTGGCGATCGTCGCCCACCGCCGCCACCAGGTGGACAGTGTTTGATTGCCGCTGCTCCGCAGACGGCGGGCTCGGTCGCCAGGAAGTCGGTCGTTCGCGCCCTCGCGGGTCAGGGGTAGGCCGGGCGGACCTCAGGCTCTGGCGGGAACCAGGCCGAGGCGACCCACGATCTCGCGAGTCGCCTTGGATCGGTTGAACGTGTAGAAGTGCAGGCACGGCACGCCCTCCGCGAGCAGCCGCTCCCCCACCTCGGTCACCAGGTCGATCCCGGCCGCGCGGAAGCCCGCCGGGTCGTCGACGTACGGGTCGAGGCGGCGCGCCACCGAGTCCGGCACCGAGGAGCCGGACAGCTCCACCGTCTTGGCCAGCGTCCGCGGCGTCGTCAGCGGCATGAGGCCCGGGATCAGCACTGTGTCGCAGCCGCGCGCGGCCACCCGGTCGCGCAGGCGCAGGAAGTCCTCCGGCTGGAAGAACAGCTGCGCGATCGCGAAGTCCGCGCCCGCCCGCAGCTTGCGCACCAGGTACTCGGTGTCGGTGTCGAGGTCGGCCGACCGGGGGTGGCCGTACGGCGACGCCGCCACGCCCACGCAGAAGTCGCCGAGCTCACGGCACAGCCGGACCAGCTCCTCGGCGTAGGTCAGGCCCTCCGGGTGGGCCGTCCACTCGCCGTTCGGGTCGCCCGGCGGGTCGCCGCGCACGGCCAGGATGTTGCGCACGCCGACAGCCGCGTACCAGCCGATCACGTTGCGCAGCTCGGCCACCGAGTGGTTGACCAGGGTGAGGTGCGCCATCGGCAGCAGCGTCGTCTCCTGCGCCACCCGGCTGGTGGTGCGGATGGTCCGGTCCCGCGTGGAGCCGCCCGCGCCGTAGGTGATGGACACGAAGGCCGGGTCGAACGCCTCCAGCTCGCGGATCGCGCGCCACAGCACGGTCTCCTCGGCCTCGTCGCGCGCGGGGAAGAACTCGACTGAGAACACGGGGGAATTCCCGTGCAGGCGATCGACCACCGACGTCATGCCGCACAGCCTAGAGGTACGCCCGAGGTGTGGAAGACGGCTGTCACCGGATGGGACCAGCCGGACCGGCCACCCCGGTTGGGCATCCCGAAGCGGCAGAGGTGACCATAGACGGGTGCCGCCCCACCCGTTGGACCTCGAACTGCCCAAGCACGTCGACGAAGCGCTTGCCGCTTATCTGGCCGACCGCCGGGCCCTGGGTGCGCGCATGGAGGAGAACTTCACCGGCGCCGTCGACGCGCTGGCCGACTTCGTCCTCGGCGGCGGCAAGCGGATCCGGCCCACGTTCGCGTGGTGGGGCTGGCGCGCGGCGGGCGGCGACCCGGACGGCGAGCTGGCCGAGGCCGTGCTCACCGCGGTCAGCTCGCTGGAGCTGATCCAGGCGTGCGCGCTCGTGCACGACGACCTGATGGACGCCTCCGAGACCCGCCGCGGCATGCCGACCGTGCACGTCCGGTTCGCCCGCAGGCACCTCGACCAGGGCTGGCTCGGCGAGCCGGAGCGGTTCGGGCTGGCCGCGGCCGTGCTGATCGGGGACGTGGCGCTGGCCTGGGCCGACGACATGCTGTTCGCCGCGGGCCTGCCCACCGACGCCTTGCAGCGGCTGAGCCTGCCGTGGCGGGACATGCGCACCGAGATGCTGGCCGGCCAGTACCTCGACGTGCTCACGCAGGCGCGCGGCGACGCCTCGCTGGACGCCGCGCTGCGCATCGACCGGCTCAAGACCGCCGCGTACACCGTCGAACGGCCGCTGCACATGGGTGCGGCGATCGGCGGTGCGTCCCCGGAGCTGGTGGACGGCCTGCGGTCGTTCGGCACGGACATCGGGGTGGCGTTCCAGCTGCGCGACGACCTGCTCGGCGTGTTCGGCGACCCGGCGGTGACCGGCAAGCCCGCCGGGGACGACCTGCGCGAGGGCAAGCGGACGCTGCTGGTCGCGCTGGGCATGGAGTTCGGCGCGGACGTGCTGCACGAGGCGCTGGGCAAGCCCGACCTGGACGTGGCGACCGTGGACCAGGTGCGCGCCCGGCTGCGCGAGGTCGGCGCGGTGGACGCGGTCGAGGAGCGGATCGCCGAGCTGACCGAGTCCGCGCTGCGCGCCCTCGACCGGTCGCCGATCGCCGAACCGGCCGGTGAGCGGCTCGCGGAACTGGCGATCAGCGCCACGAAGAGGACCTCCTGACCATGCGCACGGTCACCGGCCGCACCGACCACGTCGTCGTGGTCGGTGCCGGCCTGGCGGGGTTGTCCGCCGCGCTGCACCTGCTCGGCGCGGGACGCCGGGTCACCGTGGTCGAGCGCGACGCCGTCCCCGGCGGCCGGGCCGGTCGGCTGGACCTGGGCGGCTACCGGTTCGACACCGGGCCGACCGTGCTGACCATGCCGGAGCTGGTGGACGAGGCGCTGAACGCGGTCGGGGAGTCGCTGCGCGACCGGCTGGACCTGCGGCCCCTGCACCCCGCCTACCGGGCCCGCTTCGCCGATGGCAGCACGCTGGACGTGCACTCCGACGCCGAGGCGATGGAGGCCGAGGTGCGCCGGTTCGCCGGTCCGCGCGAGGCCGCCGGGTACCGGGCGCTGCGCCGCTGGCTGACCGAGCTGTACCGGGTGGAGCGCGAGCAGTTCATCGGCGCGAACTTCGACTCGCCGTTGTCCCTGCTCACGCCCCAGTTGGCGAAGCTGGCCGCGCTGCGCGGGTTCGCCAGGCTCGGGCCTTCGGTGGCGCGGTTCCTGCACGACGAGCGGTTGCAGCGGGTGTTCTCGTTCCAGGCGCTGTACGCCGGCGTGCCGCCGCGCAAGGCCCTCGCCGCGTACGCCGTCATCGCGTACATGGACACGATCGCGGGCGTCCACTACCCCGAAGGCGGGATGCGGGCGCTGCCGGACGCGTTGGCGGCGGCGGCCCGGGACGCGGGCGCCGACCTGCGCTTCCAGACGCCGGTGGCGTGGCTGGAGCGCATCGGCGGCCGGGTCACCGCGGTGCGCACCTCGCACGGTGAGCGCATCCCGTGCGACGCGGTGGTGCTCACGCCGGACCTGCCGATGTCGTACCGCCTGCTGGGCCACCGCCCGCGCCGCCCGCTGCCGATCACGTGGTCGCCGTCGGCGGTCGTGCTGCACGCGGGCGTGGACCGGACGTGGCCGGAGCTGGCGCACCACACGTTGTACTTCGGCCGGGAGTGGGAGCGGACGTTCGACGAGCTGATCCGCCGCGGCACGTTGATGAGCGATCCGTCGCTGCTGGTCACCGCGCCGCCCGGACAGGGGATGTTCGTGCTGGCGCCCGCGCCGAACCTGCGGACCGGCCCGGTCGACTGGGACCGCGTCGGCCCGGCCTACCGCGACGAGCTGGTGGGCGTGCTGGAGCGGCGCGGGCTCACCGGGTTCGGTGCCGCGATCGAGGTGGAGCAGCTGGTCACGCCGAAGGACTGGGCCGCGATGGGCCTGGCCGCGGGCACGCCGTTCTCGGCCGCGCACACGTTCGCCCAGACCGGGCCGTTCCGACCGCGCAACCTCGTGCTGGACAACGCCGTGCTGGCCGGCTGCGGCACCACGCCGGGCGTGGGCGTGCCGCCGGTGCTGATCTCGGGCCGGCTGGCCGCGCAGCGCATCACCGGACCCGCCGCCACGCGGTCACGCCGGTCGGCGCAGCCGCGACAGGCACACACCCGGCACTGACCACCACGGCCGGGGGGTCACTCGTCCGTGTGGCCCATCCAGGGGCGCGGGCGGGTGAGGGCGCTGTGCGACGATGTCGCCCCGATGGCCGCGACCCCGTCCTTCCCCCGATCGAGCGCCGCACCCGCCGGGCCGGTGCGGTCGTCGGCTACCCGCACCCGGCCACCACGACCGCGCGGCGGGCACGCGTGACGGACCTGGCCGCGGCCTACGCCCGGTGCCGCGAGCTGAACGCCCGGCACGGCCGCACGTTCTTCCTCGCCACCCGCCTGCTCACGCCCGCGCAGCGGCCCGCCGTGCACGCCCTGTACGGCTTCGCGCGGTGGGCCGACGAGATCGTGGACAGCGGCGCCTCCACCGACCCGGCCGGTGACCTGGAACAGCTGGAAGCCCAGCTCGCCGACGAGCTGGCGGGGCGGCGCACGGGTCACCCGGTGCTCGCGGCCCTGGTGGACACCGCGCGCCGCTACTCGATCGACCCGGTCCTGTTCAGCGAGTTCCTGACGTCGATGCGGATGGACCTGACCGTCACGTCCTACCCGGACTTCGCCGCGCTCGACCGGTACGTGCACGGTTCGGCGGCCGTGATCGGGCTGCAGCTGCTGCCGGTGTTCGGCACGGTCGTGCCGCGCGCGGAGGCTGAGCCGTCCGCCGCCGCGCTGGGCCGGGCGTTCCAGCTGACGAACTTCCTGCGCGACGTCGGCGAGGACCTCGACCGCGGCCGGGTGTACCTGCCCGGGGACCTGCTGGCGGCCTACGGCGTCGACCGGGAGCTGCTGGTGCGGTGCCGGCGGACGGGGCAGGTCGACCAGCGGGTGCGGCGGGTGCTGAAGCACCTGGTCGCGCACACGATGGCGGTGTACCGGGAGGCCGAGCTGGGCGTGCCGATGCTGCGGCCCGTGTCACGGCCGTGCGTGCGGACCGCGCTCACGCTGTACCGGGAGATCCTGGACGGGATCGCGGCGGCCGACTACCAGGTGCTGGACCGGCGGGTCGTGGTGCCGACCTCGCGGCGGCTGGCGGTGGCCGTGCCCGGGTTCGCCCGTGCCCTGGCGGCACGCGTCACCGGGCGTTAGGCCAGGAAGCACGACGTCCGGACGACTCCCACAGCAGAGGAGCCGCCCGGACGTGGTTCGGTCGTCTGGGGTTGGTGCGGTGCTCGTCAGAAGCCCAGGGCCTGTGCCCGCCGCTTCACCTCACGGCCGCGGTCGCCGCGCAACGCCTCGATGGGCGTGCCGGGCAGGGTCTCGTCCTCGGTGAACAGCCACCGGAGGATCTCTTCGGTCGAGAAGCCGGAGTCGCGCAGCACCGTGATGGTGCCGGGCAGCCCCTTCACCACGCCTCCGGCGGCGAGGAACTGGGCGGGGACGACGAGGACGCCGTTCCGGCGCTCCGCGAGCAGTTGACCGTCGCGCAGCAACTGGTGGACTCGGTTGATCGGCAGGCCAAGACGCTCGGCGACCTCGGGGAGGGGCAGGACCTCCAGGTCGGGAGCCAGCACATCCGCAGCGGCAGGAATCGCACTCACGTGCGTCACGATGCCACAACGACGTGAACGACGCCCTGCGCCAACCGGGTGGTGGCGGTACACCCACGGGTCGGCTTGCGGACACCCCCTGTTTCCACCGACTTTGACACGGATCCCACAAGCACGCGTGGGATGCTCCAGCGCACAGCATCGGTCCGGCACCACCCACCGTACGATCCACGGCTGTGGAAAGGTCGGCGACGAACGTGATCGGCGGGCTGCTCGAACAACGCTACCGGGTCGGCACCCTGGTCGCGCGGGGCGGAATGTCCACCGTGTACCGCGGTGTGGACACGCGCCTGGAGCGCACCGTGGCCATCAAGGTCATGGACCCCCGCTTCTCCGCCGACCCGCAGTTCGTGGCGCGGTTCGAGCGGGAAGCGCGGGCCGCCGCGAAGCTGCACCACCCCGGTGTGGTGCAGGTCCACGACCAGGGCGTGGACGAGGACCGGGTGTACCTGGTCATGGAGCTGGTCGAGGGCGGCACGCTGCGCGACCTGCTCAACGCGCGCGGCAAGCTGGACGTGCCGCTGGCGCTGACCGTCGTCGAGAAGGTGCTCTCGCCGCTGGCCGCCGCGCACCGCGCCGACCTCGTGCACCGGGACGTGAAGCCGGAGAACGTGCTCATCGGGCCCGGCGGCACGGTGAAGGTCGCCGATTTCGGACTGGTCCGGGCCGTCTCCACGGCCGGTGTGACCAGCGACACCATGATCCTGGGCACGGTGGCCTACCTCTCTCCCGAGCAGGTCACCACGGGCACCACGGACGCGCGCAGCGACGTGTACTCGGCGGGCGTGCTGCTGTACGAGATGCTGACCGGCGCGCCGCCGTACGTGGGCGACAACGCCATCTCGGTGGCCTACCGGCACGTGAACGACGACGTGCCGCCGGTGCCGGACGTGCCCGCCGAGGTGGCGGAGCTGGTGCGCCGGGCGACCCGCAAGGAGCCGTTCCTGCGGCCCGCGGACGCCGAGTCGTTCCTGTCCGAGGTGGAGACGGCGCGGGCCAAGCTCGGCATCGCCGCCGTGGACGTGCCGCTGCCCACCGCCGCCGCGACCGCGGAAGAGGCGACCGAGCACGTGCGGGCGCCGTTCGGCACGGCCGAGCAGACGGTGCGGGTCGAGCCGGTGCGGGTCGGTGCGGGCGCGCCGTTCGCCGAGCCGACCGTGCCGGTGCACCGCCCGAACCCGCTCGTGCCGCCGACGTCGGGCCCGCAGGGCACCAGGGCGATCCCCCGGGCGGCCCTGCTCGCGCCGCCCGAGCCGCAGCTCGCCGCCCCCGCGCCCCCGGCAGCCCGCCCGCGTCCCAAGAGACCGCCGAAGAAGAAGACGCCCGAGCAGGTCCTCGAGGAGATGCGGGCGCGCAGCAAGCGGCAGTTCATCACGTGGCTCAGCGTCGTCGTGGTGGCCGCGATCCTCATCGGTTTCACGACCTGGTGGCTGACGGTCGGCCAGGTCACCACCGTGCCGAACCTGGTCGGCCAGGACGAGGCCGCGGCGACCGCGATGCTGGACGAGGCGTCGTTGACCAAGACCGTGCGCCGGGAGAACAGCGACACCGTGCCCAGCGGGCAGGTGATCAGCACCGACCCGCCCGCCGGGACCGAGGCCGAGCAGGGTGACCTGGTGCGGCTCGTGGTGTCCGCGGGCAGGCCGGTGGTGCCGCAGGTCAACGGGGGTGCCGAGGTGGCGCTCGCCGAGCAGGAGATCGCGTCGGTCGGGTTGAAGCCGCAGCTCAACCCCGCCGAGGATGCGTTCAGCGACCGCGTGCCCAAGGGCAAGGTGGTGACGCTGAAGCCCGCGCCGGGCACGCCGGTGCCGATCGGCTCGGCGGTGACGATCGTGCTGAGCAAGGGTTCCGAGCCCAAGCCGGTGCCCAGCGTGATCGGCAAGACGAAGGACGAGGCGTTCGCCGAGCTCAGCGCGGCCGGGTTCGAGCCGGTCGAAGGGCCGCAGGAACCCTCGGACCGGGTCGACGGCGGCAAGGTGGTGCGCACCGACCCACCGGCGGGCACGAACCTGCCCCCGAACAACCGGCGGGTGACCGTCTTCGTGGCGCCGGAAGGCGTGACCGTGCCGCAGGTCGAGGGCAAGTCGGTCAAGGAAGCGAAGAAGATCCTGGAGGACGCGGGCCTGAAGGTCGACGTCCAGTTCAACGACCGCGACCGCGCCCGCGTGGTGAACCAGTCCATCCGGGCCGGTGAGCGCGTCCCGAAGGACACCCGGATCACGATCATCGCCGTGTAGAACGGTGGCCCCGACTCCGCGGAGTCGGGGCCACCGGTGGCGTTCAGGGCGTTACCGCTAGCTGCGCAGCATCTCCGCGACCAGGAAGGCCAGCTCCAGCGACTGCTGGGTGTTCAGCCGCGGGTCGCAGGCGGTCTCGTAGCGGCCCGCGAGGTCGAGGTCGGAGATCTCCTGGGCGCCGCCCAGGCACTCGGTGACGTCCTCGCCGGTCAGCTCGATGTGGATGCCGCCGGGGTGCGTGCCCAGGCGCCGGTGCACCTCGAAGAAGCCCTGCACCTCGTCGACGATCCGGTCGAAGTGCCGCGTCTTGTAGCCGGTGGACGACTCGTGCGTGTTGCCGTGCATCGGGTCGCACTGCCAGATGACCTGGTGGCCGGAGGCGGTGACCTTCTCGATGATCGGCGGCAGCACGTCGCGCACCTTGCCGTTGCCCATGCGGCTGATCAGCGTCAACCGGCCGGGCTGGTTGTGCGGGTCGAGCCGCTCGACGTACTCGACCGCCATCTCCGGCGTGGTCGACGGGCCGATCTTCAACCCGATCGGGTTGGACAGCAGTTCGGCGAACGCGATGTGCGCGCCGTCCAGCTGCCTGGTCCGCTCCCCGATCCACAGGAAGTGCGACGACAGGTCGTACAGCCTCGGCTGGTCACCGTTGGTGTCCAGGCGCAGCAGCGCCCGCTCGTAGTCGAGCAGCAGCGCCTCGTGCGAGGCGAAGATCTCGGTGGTGTGCAGCGACATGTCGTTCACGCCGCACGCCGACATGAACCGCAGGCCGCGGTCGATCTCGCCGGCCAGCGCCTCGTACCGCTCACCGGCGGGCGACTGGCGGACGAAGTCCTTGTTCCAGTCGTGCAGCCGGTGCAGGTCGGCCATGCCCGCGGTGGTCATGGCGCGGAGCAGGTTCATCGCCGCACCCGCGTTGGCGTAGGCGCGGATCATCCGGGACGGGTCCGGCACGCGCGCCTCGGGCGTGGCCACCAGCGAGTTCACGATGTCGCCGCGGTAGGACGGCAGGCCGAGCGCGTCGATGCCCGACGAGCGCGGCTTGGCGTACTGGCCCGCGATGCGGCCGATCTTCACCACCGGCAGGCTCGCGCCGTAGGTGAGCACGACGGCCATCTGCAGCAGGGTCCGGATGTTCGCGCGGATGTGCGGCTCGGTGTTGTCCGCGAACGTCTCCGCGCAGTCACCGCCCTGCAGCAGGAACGCCTCGCCGCGGGCGACCTCGGCCAGGTTGTCGCGCAGCCGGTCGATCTCGGCGGGCACGGTGATCGGCGGCACGCTCTCCAGCACGGTGCGCACGCGGCGCACCTGCTCGGCGTCCGGCCACTCCGGCTGCTGGGCGGCAGGCCGGGCGAGCGCGTCGTCGAGCCGGTCGCGCATCTCGGGCGGTAGGGGCGGAAGCTCGGGAAGCGTGTCCACGGGCACGTCCACGGTCCAGTTCACACGTTAAAGATAGCTGTCCACACTCAGAGACGGACGCGGGTCCGACCTGTGCATGATGTGGACCATGCCGGACACCCCATCGGATGACGACACGGCGGCGAGGTTGCTGTCGACCGCCGTGCGGAACGTCCAGCGGGACTACCCGGCGCACTGGTCGCACGTCGTCACCGGTGACGCCGACCTGGTGCCGCTGCGCACCCTGCACCACCGCTACACCGACCTGGCCCGCACCGCCGCCGAAGCCCACCGCGAGACCGGGCTGCGGTACGTGTTCGGCCACGGCTACTACGCCGAGCACTGGCTGGGCACGTTCGCCGCCTACCTGCACTTCGGGGCGTTCACGGGCCGCTGAGGCCGGTGGCGGCGGCCAGGCACCGCCGCTGTTCCAGCGGTCGGCCCAGCGCGGCGAACCGGTCGGCGGCTTCGAGGAACAACGCCGACGCCTGCGCGTGGTGGCCTTCCGCGCGCCGGACCTCGGCCCGCACCTCCCACAGCGCGGCCGTCCACGGTCCGCCCTGCCACAGGCCGCTGATCCGCTCCGCCTCGGCCAGGTGCGGTCGGGCGCGGCTCGGGCTGCCCGCGGTCGCGCACGCCGTCGCCGCCGCGATCCGGAAGCCGATGGAGCACGGGTCGCACACGTGCGGCGCCTCGGCGAGCCACCGTTCCGCGTCACGGATCGCGCCCAGCTCGCCGCCGAGGCTGTCGGCGGCGAGCACGCGCACCCCGTGCACCCGGACGACCAGGTGCGACGGGATGCCGGACGCGTGGGCCAGCGGCAGGGCCCGGTCGAGGTCGGCGCGGGCGGCGGCGCGGTCGCCGCGACGGGCCTGCGCCTCGGCCCGCCGTTCCAGCGCGAGGGACCGCGCCGAGACGCAGCCCGTGCGTTCGGCCTCGCCCAGGGACGCGTCCAGGGTGGCGACCGCGGCGTCGAGGTGGCCGGACAGCAACGCGAACTCGCCCAGCAGCAGGTAGGCCAAGGCACGGCCCGCCGCCGAGCCCGCCCGGGAGGCGATCGCGAGCAGGTCGCGGCCGAACGACTCCGCGCCGTCGTGCCCCTCCGGCCCGTAGAGGTAGAACTCCTGGAAGCACAGGTGCGCGTCGAACACCTCGGGGCGGGTCGGGTGCCGCACCGAGTCGGCGAACTCCTCCCGGAACAGCCGGTGCCACGTGCCGCGGGCGTGGGCGACCAGGGCGAGGAGCGTGGAGGCCTCGCCCAGCTCGTGGCCGAGGTCCGCGTCCAGCGCCAGCACGCGGGCCTGCCTGGCCAGGTCCTCGGCCTCGGCCAGGTGGCGCCGCCCGAACGCGACCAGGCCGTTGGCCAGCGCGACGGCCGCCCGCTGCGCCGGGGAAGGTGGCTGCGCCGAGGTCAGCGCCGACTCGTAGAGCGCGACGGTCTCCGCGTCCGGTCCGACGCCGATCCGTTCCCGCAGCGCGCGGCGGAGCCGTTCGAACTGGCGCAGCGCCTCACGGCGGTGGCCGGTGGCCAGGTGCCGCCGCATCACCGCGCGGTGCGCGTCCTCGTCGGTCTCGTCCAGCTCCAGCAGGCGCTCCCAGTCACCGGCGGCGCGCAGGAGGGCGACGTACCTGGCCTCGACCTTCTCGTGCGGTTCGGCGGCCCAGCACTCGTAGCGGTCGTCCGCGAGCAGGCCGCCCCGGTAGTCGGCGGCGGCGAGCGCGCAGCGGGCCGGGTCGCCCGAGGCCAGCGCGGCGTCCGCGGCGCGTTCGAACCGGTCCAGGTCGACGTCGAGGTCGCCGGCGGGCCAGAGCGTGAGGAGTCGTCCTTCACAGCGGATGGCGTCGGCACGGCCGAGGGCTCGTCGGGCGTAGTACAGGGCTTTGCGCAGGTTCGCGCCCGCCGCGTCCACGGGGAAGTCGGGCCACAGGCGGTCCATCACCTGCTCGCGGTGCAGGCGGTGGTCGGGCGCGATGGCGAGCAGCTTCACCACGTCGGCCGCGCGGCGGTTGCGCCACACGTCACCGGGGACGGGTCGGCCGTCGACCTCGACGGTGAACCTGCCCAGCACACGCACCTGGCAGGTGGCCGGCATGGCGGCACCCTACGTCCGCTGCGGCCGTACCGCCGTGGGAACGGTTTGGGAACACCCCGCCACCTAACGTGGCCCGATCCCACCCGTTAGGAGGACGCCATGTTGTTCATGGACGTGCACAACCACCTGCCCGAAGGCGCCGGACCCAAGGACGTGGCCGACGCCCACGCCGCCGACCTCCGCACCCAGGAGCAGTATGGCGTCCGCTACCTCAACTACTGGGTCGACGAGAAGGACGGGAAGGTCTTCTGCCTGGTAGACGCACCGGACGCGGAGAGCGCGCACCGGGTGCACCGCGAGGCCCACGGCCTCGTGGCCGACGAGATCTACCCCGTGGTGCAAGGCTGAGACGAAGGGTGACCGAGATGTCCGTACTGGCGTCGAAGAGCTTCACGGAGCCGGAAGAGGTGCGGGAGTTCCCGCACGGTCACGTCGACCTGGTCACCGTCGGTGACACCACGGTCGGCAGAGCGGAGTTCGAGCCGGGCTGGCGGTGGACGCAGGACGTCAAGCCGATCGCGGGCACCGACTCCTGTCAGGCCGCGCACACCGGCTACATCCTCTCCGGCCGGATGCACGTCGTCATGGACGACGGCGCGGAAGGCGAGGCCGGACCGGGTGAGGCGCTCATGGTGGAGCCGGGGCACGACGCCTGGGTCGTCGGCGACGAGCCGTGCGTGATGGTCGACTTCACGGGCCTGCGCGACTACGCCAAGAAGTAGTCCGCCCACGAACAGCGCCCCCGGACTCGGGAGTCCGAGGGCGCTCGTCCTTGCGGGGCGCGACTCAGCCGAAGAAGACCTCGGCCTCCTGGTAGCGCTCCAGCGGAACGGTCTTCAGCTCGGCGGTCGCCTCGGCCAGCTTGACGCGCACGATGTCCGTGCCGCGCAGCGCGACCATGACGCCGAAGTCGCCCTCGGCGACCGCGTCCACCGCGTGCAGGCCGAACCGGGTGGCGAGCACGCGGTCGTAGGCGGTCGGGATGCCGCCGCGCTGCACGTGGCCCAGCACGACCGCGCGGGACTCCTTGCCGGTCCGCTCGGCGATCTCCTCGGCCAACCAGGTGCCGATGCCGCCCAGCCGCACGTGGCCGAACGCGTCCTTCTCACCGGAGTGCAGCACCTCGGCGCCGCCCTCGGGCATCGCGCCCTCGGCGACCACGATGATCGGGGCGAACTGGCGCTCGAAGCGCCGCTCCACCCACTCGACCACCTTGTCGACGCTGAACTGCCGCTCCGGCACCAGGATCACGTTCGCGCCGCCGGCCAGGCCGGAGTGCAGCGCGATCCAGCCCGCGTGGCGGCCCATGACCTCGACCACCAGCGCCCGGTGGTGCGACTCGGCCGTCGTGCGCAGCCGGTCGATCGCCTCGGTGGCGATGTGCACGGCGGTGTCGAAGCCGAACGTGTAGTCGGTCGCGCCCAGGTCGTTGTCGATGGTCTTCGGCACGCCCACGACGCCGATGCCGTCGTCGGTGAGCCGCTTGGCGACACCGAGGGTGTCCTCGCCGCCGATGGCGATCAGGGCGTCGACCTTGTTCGCCGCGAGGGTCTCGCGGATGCGGTCGACACCGCCCTCGATCTTGTACGGGTTGGTGCGCGACGAGCCGAGGATGGTACCGCCCCTGGTGAGGATGTCCTCGAC
Organism: Saccharothrix carnea; assembly: GCF_003014735.1. GTDB lineage: Bacteria > Actinomycetota > Actinomycetes > Mycobacteriales > Pseudonocardiaceae > Actinosynnema > Actinosynnema carneum. Next base: position 177,199 of record NZ_PYAX01000003.1, read on the forward strand.
GTCACCGAGCCCGATCGGCTTGGTCAGGTTCTCGATCGGACCCTGCCACCCGTTCCGGAAACCCACGATCTCCCAGCCGTGGGCCTCGATGCCCTTGCGGACCACGCCGCGGATGACCGCGTTGAGGCCGGGGCAGTCGCCACCGCCGGTGAGCACACCAATGCGCATTTGCTTAGCCAATCTCTTCTCGTGGCGTTGGTCACCCAAGCCTGACACGTGCTGGATCGGTGCAGCAAGCGAGGGTCCACCTACCGGACCGCGAAACCCTTCCGCAGCCGCTCGCTCTCGATCACCTTCCAGCGCGCGAGGTTGTGCCTGGCGTCGGCCAACGCGTCGTGCGCGTCCGCGGGCGCCTGAGGCAGGCGGGGCTTGCCCACGTCCTCCCAGCGCTGGCGCAGGTCGCGGGTGAACCGGGGCAGGCTGCGCGGCAACGCCGGCATCGGGCCCCAGAGCTGGGCCAGCGCGACGTGGTCGTAGGCGGCGAACCACGCCCACAGCTCGATGTCGTCCCGGTTGGCCTTGGCACCGCCGAGGAAATCCAGGAGGTCCTCGCGGATGCGCTCCCGGCTGCGCCACGCCCGGTCGGCGGGCGGCGGCAGCTGGTTGAGCACGTTCGCGCGCACCCACGGACCGGCCTTGGCCGGGTCGAACTCGGTGGACACGGCGTAGAACTCGCGGCCTTCCTCGTCGACCACTCCGATGGAGACGAGGTCGATGGTGACCCCGTCCTCGATGAACTCACAGTCGTAGAAGAACCGCACCCCACCAGCCTAGGGGTGCCGATCAGCCCGCCTTCGCCTCGGGCAGCCGATCGACGGCTTTCGCCTGCTTGTCGTCGGCCTGCCCCTCCTTCGCCTTGGCCGCGTACACGTCGACGTACTCCTGGCCGGACAGCTCCATGAGGGCGTACATGATCTCGTCGGTGATGGACCGCAGCACGAACCGGTCGCCGGACAGTCCCTCGTAGCGGGAGAAGTCCAGCGGCTTGCCGATCTTGATCCGGATCGGGTACGGCCGCCACATCCGCGAGCCGATGGGGTTGGCCTTGTCCGTGCCGAACATCGCCACCGGGATGACCGGCGCGCCGGACTCCAGCGCGATCCACGCCACGCCGACCTTGCCCTTGTAGAGGCGGCCGTCCGGCGAGCGCGTGCCTTCGGGGTAGATGCCGAGCAGCTTGCCCTCGCGCACGATCCGCACGCCGGTGTCGAGCGCGCCCTGGGCGGCCGACGCGCTGGACCGGTCGATCGGAACCTGGCCGACGCCGTAGAAGAACCAGCGCTGGAACCGGCCCTTGAGCCCCTTGCCGGTGAAGTACTCGATCTTGGCGGGGAAGGTGACCCGGCGGGACAGCTTCAACGGGAGGAAGAACGAGTCGGAGACCGCGAGGTGGTTGCTCGCCAGGATGGCGCCGCCCTCCTTGGGGATGTTCTCCGCGCCCTCGATGATCCGGGGTCGGAAGAACAGCTTCAGGAGCGGCCCGAGAAAGATGTGTTTCATCAACCAGTAGAGCACCGCTGGGAGCGCCTCCTCGACGTGCTTGATCCCCGACGCCAGCCTACGGAGCCGGCGGCGAAACACACAACGAACACCCGGGCCGAGGCGGTACGGTCCCAAGGTCCACCGGCTGCCGTAATCCGCAACACAACGGGCTCGTGGGACGATGGAACCTGGCAGAGGATTGGCCTTCACGACCCGGAGGGCTGGAGCACGCCGATGAACTCCCGACGCGACTCGACCGACGGCCCGGAGGACGTGGACGCGACCTTCGCCGAGATCGTGGCGGGCCTGGAACGCGAAGGCGTGGGCAAACAGGTCCTCCCCGACGAGCTCGAACCCGACGAGGGCGACGAGGCCGAACCGGCGCGTCCCGGGCGGCCCGAGGGTCAGCCCGCGGTGGCCACGGTCGACGACGACCCCGACTCGTACCCGGATTCGGCCGCCGACTCGGACGACCCGAGCGACCACTACGTGCCGCCGGAACCGCCGCCGCTGCCCGCGTTGCGGCCGGGCACCATCGCCGCGCTGGCGGTGATCGTCCTGGGCGTGGTCCTCCTGCTCTTCCCGGGACTGTTCGGCCTGACCGGCGTGATCGGCACCCCGCTGGCCCTGATCGTGATGTGCTCGGGCGCCGGCTGGCTGATCCTGCGCATGCGCAACACCCAACCGCCCGACTCGGGCTGGGACGACGGCGCCGTCCTCTAACCCCGCGAGCGTTCGACACGCGGGACCTGGAGGTTCGACTCGCGGGTCAGGGGCCGGCGGTCAGGCGGATGGTGTAGCCCTCGGGGTCGCGGGTCATGGTCACGTCGCGGCACGTGCGGTGGGTCAGCCAGAGGCCCACGCCGGCCGTGGCAGTGCGGTCGGTCGGGATCAGGCCGGCCAGGGGTGAGGACGGGCCGTCGCCCTGATCCGTCACGGCCACCAGCACGTGCGTCGCCCCGGCCCACGCCCGCAGCCGCACGGGCGGCCGGCCGTGCGCCTGCGCGTTGGTCACGGCCTCGCTCGCCGCGTACACGAGGTCGTCCACCTCGTCGCGGCTCAACCGGGCACCGGCGCACGCCGCGGTCACCGCGCGCCTGGCCTCCGCGGGCGTCGGGTCGGTCAGCTCCACCAGCGGCCGACCGGCCTCGAACGCCGTCTGCCCGGCGGACGGCAACGTCCACGCCGACCGGTACCGCGGGTTCGGCAGGTGCGACCCGTCCGTCCCGGCCACGTGCGGGTGGGTGCGCACCACGTCCGCCAGCACCCGCGCCGGCGTGGTCCGCAGGTCGTACGGGCACAGGCCCCACAGCGGGTACTCGTCGAAGACCTCGTTCACCGCCGCCTCGTACCGCGACCACCAGTCCCACGTCGCACCGACGCCGGGGTGCGGCACGTCGCCGACCACCCGGATCTGCGCCACGCCCGCGTACTCGGCGAACAGCTTCCGGTACTCCAGGATCGCCTCGGTCGGCCGGTCGTACTGGTCGCCGCCGGGCCGGAACACCACGCCGCACAGGTCCGCCACCGCGTCCCGGATCAGCCGCTCGTTCCCCGGGCGGCACGCCACCACCACCGGCTCACCCGCCGCCACGCCCTCCTCCACGAACGGCACGACGATCGACCGGAAGTCGTCGTCGCTGCCGTAGAACGCGGTCTCGTGGAAGTACCCGACGTGCCCGTTGGCCGCACCGGTCCTCATCGGCGCACCACGGGCTCGACGCGGGACTCGCGGACGTCGTGGTCGCGCGGTCCCCGGAAGACGGCGGTCCGCATTCCGCGATGCTACGCGTGCCGGGAGGTCAACGGTGCCGGCCGTTGCGCGCGGTGCTCGCCGCCACGTCGCGCGCCAGCGTCGCCACCCCGACGATCCCGGCGTCGTCGCCGAGCTGCGCGGTCCGGATGCGGGCCAGCGGCCGGTGCCCGGCGCCGGTCACCACGGCCGCGTACCGCTCGCGCGCGTCGTCCAGGAACAGCGGCGCGGACTCCGACACGCCACCGCCGATCACCACGACCTCGGGGTCGTAGACGTCGGCGACCAGCGCCAACCCCTCCCCGAGCCACCGCGCCAGGTCCGCCATGGCGCGCTGCGCCAACGGGTCGCCGTCACGCGCCGCGCCCGCCACCCGACGCCCGGTCACCGCCCGCGAGTCGCCCAACGCCTCCCGCGCCAGCACGGTCGACTGGCCGGGGTAGCGGGCCAGCAGCTCGACCGCTGTCGTGCTCAACGCCGTGCCGCTGCAGTACCGCTCCCAGCAGCCGCTTTTCCCGCACGGGCACGGCCGCCCGTCCGGCACGAGCCGCAGGTGCCCCAGCTCGGGCGCCACGCCGTGCGCGCCGCGGAACACCTGCCCGTCGAGCAGCAGCGCGCCGCCGATGCCGGTGCCGATCGCGACCAGCGCGGCGATCTTCGCACCGCGCGCCGCACCGAACCGGTGCTCGGCCAGCGCGGCGGCGTTCGCGTCGTGCTCCAGCACCACGGGCATGCCGACGCGCCGCGAGATCCGGTCCGCCACGGGTGCCTGCCGCCACGCGAGGTGCGGCGCGAACCGCACCGTCCGCAGGTCGGAGGCCACGAACCCGGCCACGGCCAGGCCGACGCCCGCGATCCGGTGCCGGGACGCCAGCTCGGCGACGGCCGTGCCGATCGCCTCCTCCAACGCCTCCTCGCCGCTGGGCGTGGCCGCACGCGCCGTGTCGAGCACCGCGCCGTCACCGTCGACCACACCCGCGCGCACGCTCGTCCCGCCGACGTCGACGCCGACAGTCAGCACTGCGACCCCTGGTCGCGCCGCACCACCGGGATGTGCTGGACGCGCGGCTTCTCCGGCCGCACCGGCTGCTCCGGCGCGGCGTCGTCGGCGGCGGGCTCGGCCAGCGCCGCCCGCAGCACGGCGATCAGCCCGGCCACGTGCTCCGCCGCCTTGGCGGCCAGCTCCGAGCGATCACCGCGGGCCAGCGCCACCGCGTTGCACAACGGGCACCAGCCGCAGGTCCGGGTGTCGTGCCCGTCCTCGGCGGCCACCCGGTCCAGCCACGGCTGCGCCCGCTCGGCGGCGGCGTCGAGCAGCAGGCGCAGCTCTTCGGCGAGCTTCGAGTCCACGGGCCTCACCGCATCCACAGATCGGGGTCGGGTGCGAACCGCACCGCCAACCCGGTGTCGTCCAGCTCCGCGCCGGTCACCAGGCAGCGCTTGAGCAGCGACGGCAGCGCGATCAGCCGGCGCCTGCCGTCCACGGTGACGGCCAGGTCGTCGCCCACCCGCGCCAGGTCGAGCGACGAGTCGCCGACCGGCAGCGCGATGCGCAACGTGTACTCCAGCTCACCGGTCCGCTCGACCGAGAGCAGCTGCCCGCCGTCACCCGCGCCACCTTCCAGCGGGTCGCGCCCCTGGTAGAGGCCTTCGGCGACGTCCAGCAACGCGGCCGTGCCGACGGGTTCGGCGGCCCGGTGCTCCACCGTGCGCACCGACCCGAGGTCGGCCAGTTCGGCGAGCACCGCGTCCTGCTCGGCGCGCCTGGTGCGCAGCCACGCGGCGGCCGGTCCGCGGCCGGAGCCGGGGTGCGGCACGACCCGGTTGGCCACCACGCCGTCGACCCTGATGCCCTGCAGCGCGAGCGCCGTGACGGTCCGCCTGGTCTCCGCCGCGACGACCCGCTCGGGGGTCAGCACCAGCCGCACGCTGGTGGTGGGCGAGGTCAGCAGGGAGCGCAGCTGCTCCAGGTTCTCGGCCAGCCTGCCCAGCGCGTCGGCGGTGGCGTCCCACTTCTCCACCGTGCCGTTGCCCGCGACACCGGCCAGCAGCCCGCGCACCACCCGGCGGTGGGTCGGGAACAGCCGTTCCAGGTAGGAGGCGAACGCGTCGGGCAGCGCGAGCAGGCGCAGCGTCTCGGCGGTCGGCCCGCAGTCGACGACCACCACGTCCCACGGCCCGCCGCGGGCCAGCCGCTGCACCTCCGACAGCGCCAGCAGTTCCTCGACGCCGGGCAGGACGGTCAGCTCCTCGGCGTCCAGCTCGTCCACGCCCGCGCCGGCGAGCACGGTTCGCAGGTGTCCGCGCAGATCGCGCCACGCGTCGTCGACCAGCGCGAGCGGGTCGATCTGGGCCGCGTGCAGACCGCCCTCGACCTCGCTGACGTGCCCGGACAGCGGCACGCCCAGCGCGTCGCCCAGCGAGTGGGCCGGGTCGGTGGACACGACCAGCGCCTTGCGGCCACCGGCGGCGAGCGCGGTGGCGGTGGCGGCGGCCAAGGTCGTCTTGCCGACCCCGCCCTTACCGGTGAACAGCAGGAGGCGGGCGCTCATCCAGCGTGGCCCACCCGGTTTTCCACCCGGCGCTTGAGCTCCTTGAGCGCGGTGTCCATGATCATTTTCTCGGCCTTGCGCCGGAACAGGCCGATCATGGGTACGACCAGCTGCACCGACAGCGTGTAGGTGACCTCGGTCGAGCCACCCCGGGGGGTCAGCGCGTAGCTGCCCTCCTGCGACTTCTGCATCTGGCCCTTGACCAGGTGCCACGAGATGCGGCTCGGCGACCACTCGTCGTAGGCGAGCACGTACTCGTCCTTGATCGGACCCTGGTCGATGTTGAACTTGACCTGCGCCGCGCGGCCGTCCGCCCCGGTCTCCAGCACCTCGGCGCGCTTCACCCCGTTGGCCCACTCCGGGTAGGCGGCGAAGTCGCCGATGACCGCCGCGATCTCCTCGGGCGTCGCGTCGATGACGATGGACTGGGTGGACTCGTCGGCCATGTCGGGGAGGCTACCCGGTGGTTCGGCTCACCAACGCAGGACGTGGGGCGTGCCGGTGCGCTGGAAGTGGCCGACGTTGACGCACTCGGTCCAGCCGACCCGCACCCGGCGCGCCAAGGGCTGGTGCACGTGCCCGAACACCGACCACCGCGGCCGGTCGCGCTCGATCACCTTCAGCAACGACGTCGAGCCGAGCTCGGGACGGCGGGCCACCACGTCGTAGGTCAACTCGGCCACGGCGGGCGGCACGTGCGTGCACAGCACGTCCACCTCGCCCAGCCCGGCCAGCGCGGCGCCGAACTCCTCCTCGGTGCGCAGGTAGGGCCGCCACGGTCCGCGCCGGTTCGGCACGAAACCCGGGTGCAGCACCGCGCCGCCCGCGAAGCCGAACCGCAGCCCGCCGATCTCGGCCACCTCGCCGTCCAGCACGTGCACGCCGTCGCGGGCGAACAGCGGCCACAGCTCGGGGCTGTCGACGTTGCCGGGCGTGGCGTAGGTGGGTGCGCTCATCGCCCCGAACAGCGCGGCGTACTGCTCCATGATCGCCTCTTGGACGACGTCCGCGGCGTTGTCCAGGCTCTCCCACAGCGACCGCATGTAACGGACCGTCTCCGCGCCGAACCGGCCGCGCCGCAGCCGGGCGAACACCTCGACCTTCTCCGCGCCGAACACCCGGCCGAGGATGCCCTTGTCGTGGTCGTAGTAGTCGACGAAGTCGACCAGGTCGCCGAGCACGACCAGCGCGTCGGCGCCGTCACCGGCTCGGGCGAGCGCCTCCGCGTTGCCGTGGACATCCGAGACGACGTGAACCCGCACAAGAGCCAAATCTACGGCAGCACGGGCGCCACACCAGGCGGCCGACCGTCCTCCAAGAGCAGTTTGAGGCCGAGTGACACCTGCTTGGCGGCCAACTGGCGGCGGCGCACCTCGCGCCGGGTTCGCCGGTCGGACGCACCGCCCGGGAGGTCGGCACGCAGGAAGTAGTGCAGCAGGGTGCCGTCGAGGACCGGCTCCAGCCACACCTCCATCGTTCCGACCAACGCGCCACCGACCGTCCAGCGCAACCCCTCAGTACCCCGGTCGGCGTAGACGTCGAGGGCCAGGTCGGGCCAGAACCGCGTCCACGCGGCGGGCGGCGCGAAAGCGGCGGCGACCACGGCCGGAGGCACTGCGAGGAACGTCTCGTCCACCACGTCGACACTGGGCACGAGTGGGAAGAGTGCCACGACACGGTTACGGAAACACCGGCCGGCCTGGTGTATCGCCGGAATCACAGGCTAAGTTTCCCCACCGGTAACAAACAACGTCCGGAGGTCGACGTGCGCGAGTTCAGCGTCCCCGCCACCACCACTGTGGCCGCCGAGGAGAACCTCACCGACATGGTGTGGGCGAACGCGGAGCGCTTCGGCAACGCCGTCAGCTTCCGCCGCCGCGTGGACGGCACGTGGGTGGACGTCACCGCCCGCGATTTCGCCGCGCAGGTCCTCGCGGTCGCCAAGGGCTTGGTCGCGGCGGGCTTGCAGCCGGGTGAGCGGATCGGCCTGATGTCCAAGACCCGCTACGAGTGGACCCTGCTCGACTTCGCCATCTGGCACGCCGGCGGCGTCGTGGTCCCGATCTACGAGACGTCCTCGGCCGAGCAGGTCGAGTGGATCCTGTCCGACTCCTCGGCCAAGGCCGTGTTCGTGGAGACCTCCGAGCACCGCGCCACGGTCGACTCGGTGGTGGCGGGGCTGCCCGAGGTGCGGCACGTGTGGCAGATCGACGGACCCTCCGGTGACGCGGCGGGCGCGATCGACGAGCTGACCGCGCTGGGCGCCTCGGTGTCCGACGACGACGCGCGCGCCCGGCGCAAGGTCGTCGGTGCGGACGACACCGCGACCATCGTCTACACCTCGGGCACCACCGGCCGGCCCAAGGGCTGCGAGCTGACCCACCGCAACCTGCTGTCCGAGGTGCGCGGCGGGATCACCGCGTTCCCGCAGCTCATGCAGGCGGGCAACTCGCTGCTGGTGTTCCTGCCGCTGGCGCACATCCTGGCCCGCGCCCTGTCGGTGTGCGGCGTCTACACGCGGGTCACCATGGGTCACACGGCCGACGTGAAGAACCTGGTGGAGGACCTGCAGTCGTTCCGGCCCACGTTCGTGGTGGCCGTGCCGCGCGTGTTCGAGAAGGTCTACAACGGCGCGAAGCAGAAGGCGCACGCGGCGGGCAAGGGCAAGATCTTCGACGCCGCCGAGGCCACCGCGGTCGCCTACAGCCAGGCGCTGGACGCCGGCGGGCCGGGCCTGGGCCTCAAGCTCAAGCACGCGCTGTTCGCCAAGCTCGTCTACAGCAAGCTCCAGGCGGCGCTGGGCGGCCGGTGCACCAACGCGGTGTCCGGCGGCGCGCCGCTGGGTGAGCGGCTGGCGCACTTCTTCCGCGGTATCGGCGTGCCGGTGCTGGAGGGCTACGGCCTCACCGAGACCAGTGCGGCGGCGTGCGTGAACACGGCGGCGGCGTTCCGGGTCGGCACGGTGGGGCGTCCGGTGATCGGCACCTCGGTCCGCATCGCCGAGGACGGCGAGATCCTGATCAAGGGCGACATCGTGTTCCGCAGCTACTGGAACAACGAGCGGGCGACGGCGGAGTCGCTGGAGGACGGCTGGTTCCACTCCGGCGACCTCGGCGAGCTCGACGCCGACGGCTTCCTGAAGATCACCGGCCGCAAGAAGGAGATCATCGTCACCGCCGGCGGCAAGAACGTCTCGCCCGCCGTGCTGGAGGACCGGCTCCGCGCCCACCCGCTGATCAGCCAGTGCATGGTGGTCGGTGACGCGCAGCCGTTCATCGGCGCGCTGATCACGATCGACCCGGAGTTCTTCCCCGCGTGGAAGGAGCAGAACGGCAAGCCCGCCTCGGCGACCGTGGCCGAGATGGTGGACGACGAGGTGCTGCGCGCCGAGATCCAGGCCGCGGTGGACGAGGCCAACCAGGCGGTGTCCAAGGCGGAGGCGATCAAGAAGTTCCGCATCCTGCCGGTGGACTTCACCGAGGCGGGCGGCGAGATGACGCCGAGCCTGAAGCTGCGCCGGTCGGTCGTGGCGAGCACCTTCAAGCAGGACATCGAAGCCATCTACACGAGCTGAAGGTCCGCCGGGTACGCCCGGTGACCATTCGGGACGGAATAAGACGAGTGGCCCGCACCGAAGTGCGGGCCACTCGACCCCCAGTGATCGCGTATCCGCTGACGCGGACCCGAGAAGTTTTGTTGTCCCGGTCCCCCAACCGGGACGATTCATAGAGTGCCGGAGCGCGCTGTCGTATCGCTGACGCGGCGATGACTCGTGCCGTCAGCGCCCGCCTTAGGCTGTGTCACGGCGAGGCGGAACGAGGGGACGCAAACGGATGGGCGCTGGGCCGTGGTTCGGCCTTCTCGGCCCGCTTGAAGTGCGGATACAGGGTCAACCGGTGCCCGTTCGGGCGGGCAAGCACCGGGCGCTGCTGGCTGCCCTGGCACTGCGCGCCGGCCGGGTCGTCTCAATTGGTGAGTTGGTCTCGTTCCTGTGGGGCGGCGACCCGCCCGCCCGCACGCGCGGGACGTTGCAGACCTACGTCATGCGGCTGCGGCAGTTGCTGGGCGACCCGTCGCTGATCCGGACCACTTCGGACGGCTACCGGTTGGTCGTGCCGCCGGAGCAGGTGGACGTGCACCGGTTCACCACCACGGCGGGCCTGGCCCGGCAGGCCGCCCAGTCCGGGCACCTGGCCGACGCCGCCGAGCTGTACGCCGAGGCGTTGGGCCTGTGGCGCGGCCCGGCGCTGTCGGACGTGCCGTCCGAGGCGTTGCGGGAGCACGAGGTGCCGCGGCTGGCCGAGCGGCTGCTGGTGGTGCACGAGGAGCACAACGACGTCGAGCTGGCGCTGGGCAACCACGAGCGGCTGGTGCCGGTGCTGCGGTCGCTGACCACGGACCACCCGCTGCGGGAGCGGTTCTGGGCGCAGCTGATGGTGGCGCTGTACCGGGGCAGCAGGCAGGCCGAGGCGCTGGAGGCGTTCCGGCTGGTCGACCGGCTGCTCGGCGAGCAGCTGGGCATCGAGCCGGGCGGCGCGCTGCGCGAGCTGCACCAGGCGATCCTGATCGGCGACCCGAGCCTGGCCGCGCCCGCCGAACGGGCCGACCCGGACGTGCCGGACCAGCTGCCGCCGGACGTGCCCGGGTTCGTCGGCCGGGACGGGCTGGTGGACCGGATCTCCCGGCTGATCGCGCCGGACGGGCCGCGCACCGCGGTGCCGATCGTGGCGCTGACCGGCGTGCCGGGTGTGGGCAAGACGGCGTTGGCGGTGCACGTGGCGCACCGGCTGCGCGACCGGTTCCCGGACGGTCGGCTGTACGTGAACCTGCGCGGGTACGCGTCGGGGCCGGCCACGCCGGTGGTGGAGGTGCTGACCCGGTTCCTGCGGGCGCTGGGCGTGCCGCCGGAGCAGATCCCGGTGGACTCCGACGAGCAGAGCACGCTGTTCCGGTCGCTGCTGACCGGTCGGCGGATGCTGCTGGTGCTGGACAACGCCGCCGCGCCGGACCAGGTACGTCCCCTGCTGCCCGGCGCGGCGAGCTGCCCGGTGCTGGTGACCAGCCGGGACGACCTGCGCGGGCTGATCGCCGTCGACGGCGCCCGGCGGGTCGGGCTGGACGTGCTGGAGCCGCACGAGTCGCTGGCCCTGCTGGAGCGGTCCGGGCAGGCGGCGCACGAGCTGGCGCGGCGGTGCGGGCACCTGCCGTTGACGTTGCGCATCGCGGCGGCGTCGGTGGCGGGCGGTTCGGTGGCGCGGTACCTGGACAGGCTGGGCGACCGCCACCCGCTCGACCTGGCGCACGCCGCCCTCAGCCCTGCCGCGCGACGGCTGTTCGCGCTGCTCAGCGTGGTTCCGGGGCCGGATTTCAGCACCGAGGCAGCGGCGAACGCGGCCGAGTTGACCGTGACCGAGGCCGCCGCTCTGCTCGGCCGGCTGACCGCGGCGCGGATGGTGAGCGCCGACAACGGCCGGTACGCGTTCCACGACGAGCTGGCCCGGTTCGCCGCCGGGATGGCCGAAGCCGGGAACGAGGACGTGGCCGCGGCGCGGGTGCGGCTGCTGGAGTTCTACGTGCGTGCCGTGGACCACTGCGCCGAGCTGCTGTACCCGGACCTGATGCGGCTGCCGACGCCGGCCGGGCGGGCGGTGCGGCTGCCCCGGATCGAGACGGCGGCGCAGGCGCGGGCGTGGCTGGACGCGGAGCGGGCGAACCTGACCGCGGCGATCCGGTCGGCCGCCGAACGCGGTCCGGCCGCGATGTCGTGGCGGCTGGCGGACGGGCTGCGCGGCTACCTGTGGATCGGCAAGCACGTCACCGAGTGGCTGTCGACCGCGCGGTACGGGTTGGACGCCGCGCACGAGCAGCGCGACCTGGCGGGCGAGGCGGCGATGCACCAGAACCTGGGCACGCTGCACTGGCGGCTCGGCGACTTCGACACGTCCGTCGCGCACTACACGCGGTCGGTCGAGCTGCACCGGATGTCCGGCGACCTGGCGTCGGAGGCGGAGGTGCTCGGCAACCTCGGCGTGGTGCGGCTGGAGGCGGGTGACCTGGCGTCGGCGCGCAACGACCTGGAGACGTGCCTGGCGCTCAAGCGCGAGACCGGCGGGCCGCGGTCGGGTGAGACGGGCGTGCTGACCGGGTTGGGCGTGCTGGCGATCGAGACCGGTGAGCTGGCCGAGGCGGTGGACCTGCTCGGCGAGGCGCTGGCGATCAGCGTGGAGCACGGGCTGCGGGGCAGCGAGATCACCGCGTTGACGCTCTTGGGCGTGGCGTCGCAGCTCATGGGCGAGCCGCAGCGCGCGCTCGGCCACCTGTCCGAGGCGTTGCGCCTGTCGACGGAGGCGGGCTTCCGCGAGGCCGCCGCGCGGGTGTTGGAGAGCATCGCGTCCGTGCGCCTCGACCTGGGCGAACACGCCGAGGCCCTGGAGCTGGCCGACCGGGCGCTGGCCGAGTTGCGCCAGGACGGCGACCAGCGGATCACCACGAACGTGCTGGTGGTGATGGCCTCGGCGAACCGCGGCCTCGGCTCCCTGCGCACCGCCGACGAGCAGTTCCAGCAGGCCCTGACCAAGGCACGCCGGATCGGCTACCTGCCGGGCGAGGCGCGGGCGTTGGTCGGCCTGGCGGCCGTGCGCCGACTGCTGGGCCAGACCGCCGAGGCGAGGTCCCTGGCCGACCAGGCCGTGACCCTGACGTCCCGGCTGGGCCTGCGCATCACCGAACGCCTGGCCCGCACCGAGCTGACCGCCATCCACGAAGCCCTGGGCGACGACCCGGCCCGAACGTAGAACGCTCAGGCGTCGATCAAGCCGGCCAGGCGGTCGGCCAGGTCGTCCCAGCGCCAGTGCCCGGTGACCCACTCACGGCCCGCGGCGCCCATCTTCGCGGCGGTGCCGGGATCGGCCAGCAGGGCGGCGACGGCGTTGGCCACCTCCGTCACCTCACGACCGTCCACCACGCGTCCCGTCACACCGTCGCGCACGGTCTCCGGGGCACCGCCCGAACGCCCCGCCACCACCGGCAGCCCGGTGGCCGACGCCTCCAGGTACACGATCCCCAGGCCCTCGACGTCCAGCCCGCGCCCCCGCGTCCGGCACGGCATCGCGAACACGTCACCGGCGTTGTAGTGCGCGGGCAGCTCCTCCCACGGCACGGACCCGGTCAGCACCACGTGCTCGGACACCCCGACCGACGCCGCCAGCCGCTCCACCGTCCCCCGGTACGGCCCACCGCCCACCAGCAGCAACGCCGCGTCGGGCACCTGCCGCCGGATCTCCGGCAACGCCCGCACCAGCACGTCCTGCCCCTTGCGCGGCACGAGGCGCGACACGCACACCACCACCGGCCGGTCGCCCAACCCGTACCGGGCGCGGATCTCCTCCCGCGCCGACGCCGAGGGCGCGAACACCGAGGTGTCCACCCCGGACGGCAGGTGCTCCAACGCCGCCAGCGGACCGAACGCCGCCGCGAACCGGGACCGCGTGTACCGGCTCACGAACGTCACCACGTCCGCGTCCGACCCGATGCGCCGCAACGCCTGCCGCGCGCCCGGCAGCATCGACCACCCGACCTCGTGCCCGTGCGTGGACGCCACCACCCGCGACGCACCGGCGGCACGCAGCCGTGACGTCATCAACGCCAACGGCGCCGCCGCCCCGAACCACACGGCGTCACAGCGCGCTCCACGCAGGATGTCCGACGCCCGCCGCACGACGTCCGGCGTGGGCAGCATCAACGTCCCCGGGTGCCGCACCACCTCGAACGGCTGCGCCGCGTCGAACTCCGGGTGCGAGCCGGACGACGACTCCCACGACGGCGCGTACACCACGAGTTCGGGTAGTCGCACGGCCAACGCGTGCAGGTAGGCCTGGATGCCACCGGGCCGCGGCGGGAAGTCATTGGTCACCAGCAGGGTCCGACGCACGCGACCACGTTACGGGAACGACCGCCGCAGGAACTCCTGCCACCCGCGCACCAGGGCCGCGGTGTCCCCGCCGGTCACCTCCAGCAGCACGCCGTCCACTTCGGACGCCCGAACCCGCGCCAGCCGCCGGTGCAGCGCCACCAACCCCGGCTCGCCCAGCGACGACGCCAGGTACAGGTTCAGCGACCACGCTTGCTGGTAGGCCAGTTCCATCCCGGCGCCGCGGAAGTCGGCGTCCGAGGGCAGCGCCGCGGGCAACCCGTCCCGCACCCGCGCGGCCAGCAGGGGTGCGGCCTTGCGCAGCGGCACCTCGCTGCGCCGGTAGCCGACGTAGTCCGCGAACCCTTCCAGCACCCACATCGGCGCGCCGTCCACGGTCTCGCCGCGCGCCGCGATGTGCGTGATCTCGTGCCGCAGCAGCACCCGCAACGCCAACGGCGACAAGGCGCCCGCGCTGTCCGGGTTCAGCACCACGCGCTGGCCACGGGCCGTGTGCGTGTCCTGGTCGACCCCGTCCGCCACCGCGACACCCGCGATCGCACCGGTGGCGAACCCGGGCCCGACCAGCGCGACCATCTCGGCCGGGCTCGCCGGGATCAGCACGGCCACCTGCCGCGCCCACGCCTGGCCCCACACCTCGGTCACCGCCGTCACGGCGTCGTCCAGCTCGTCCAGCACCCGTGCGGCCAGCACCTCGCCGCCGGGGTGGCTCAGCACGAACCCGCCGGTGCCGGAGTGCACCTGGCACGGCCCGAAGTCCCACGGCCCGCGCCAGGTGCGCTTGCCGAGCGGTTCCAGCGCGGTGTCGGAGTTGAGGTACCAGCGGCCGTCACGCCGGGTGAACAGGTAGGCCATGGCCTGGCCGCTCGGCGCCACGTCCACGCCACCGAGCCGGTACGACAGCCGCACCCCGGGCGCCCAGGCGTCGTCGGCGGCGGGCAGGTCCAGCGCGGCGAGGTCGACCTCACCGTCCAACCGGTACTCCCACTCGGCCAGCGGCACGGCGGAGAGGTTGCGGAACAGGTCGCGCTGCCGTTGCCGGAACCCGGCGTCGGCCAGCGGGTCGAGGTCCGCGGTGAACGCCACCTCGTCACGGTCCAGCACCGCCCGCGCGCGTCGTTCGAGCAGCGCCCGGACGGCGTCGGCACGGGAGGCCGCGGCGGTGTCGGCCGAGGCCGAGGGCGCCGTCGGGGTCGCCGGGACGACGGCCGTGACCAGTCCGACGAGGAACGTCACGGCCACCAGCGCGGCCAGCACGACCCTGAAGCGGCTCACGGGCCTCCAAAGTCATCAGCAGGGCCACCCCGTGAAGGATGGCCCTGCTGAGCGACGGTTGTCAGCCCGGTCAGCCCGCGATGCGCCGCATCGCGTAGATGCTGCCGGGGTTCTCCAACGGTACGACCTTGACCGGCACGCCGTCCGTGGACGCGTGCACGACCCGCGCGTTGTCCACCGCCATGCCGACGTGGTTGCCGCCGTTGTAGATGATCAGGTCGCCCGCCTGGACCTCGCCGCGGGTGACGGGGCGCCCGGCGCCCGCCTGGCCGCCGGAGGTGCGCGGGATCGTCACCCCGGCGTAGGCGTAGGCCTTCGAGGTCAGGCCGGAGCAGTCCCAGCGGTCGGGGCCGGTCGCGCCGTACAGGTACATGTCGCCCTGCTGGTCCAGCGCGAACTGCAGCGCCACACCCGCCGCGCCCGCGGGCACGTTGGTCGCGGTGACCTTCGGGCCGGTGTTGGTCAGCGTGGTGCGCTCCTGCGAGGTCAGCCGGTTGAGCTGGTTGCGGACCTCGGTGATCTGGCCCTGCAGCTCGGTCTGCCGCTTCTTGACGTCGTCGGCGATCTTGGTCGCCTCGTCGGTCGCGGCCTGTGCGCGACCCTGGGCGTCGGCCGCCTTCTGCCGGGCGTCCTCGGCCGCGTCGACTGCGCCGGAGAGCCGTTCGAGGGACTCGTTGTTGTCCGACGCGAGCACGCCGAGCGCGGACATGCGGTTCAGGAAGTCCTGCTGGGAGTCGGAGACGAGCAGCGCCGACAGCTGGTTGAACCGCGCGCCCTCGAACGACGCCTCGGTCAGCTTGTCGACCTGGACCCGGAAGGTCTCCTCGTCGGCCCTGGCCTGGTCGCCCGCCTGGGTCGCCTGCGCCAGGTCGGCGTTGGCCTTGTCCAGCTCGACCTGGTTGGCATCGCGCTGCTCTTCGGCGCGCAGGAGTTCTTCGTTGAGCTTGGTCGCCTGCTCGGCGAGCTCGTTGTACTTCTTCAGCGCCTCGGAGGCGTTCGCGGGGGTGTTCGGCTGAGCTCCGGCGGGTACGGGCAGAACGCCCACCGCGGCAGCGGCCACCGCCGTGGCCGCCATCGCCCCGCGCAGGCCGCGCTTGAGTCGTTGCGACGCCACAGTCGCGTGTGTCTCCTTCGTCTGAACCCGCCTGCCGGTCGGGCGCGTGACGCGGCCCGACACACCTCATGTTGCGAGATTCCCGGCTCGGCTCCCCGACAGGCCGATTCGGCGGTGAACCCGCGTCGCGGCCCAGGTTGGACCACTGCCCGCCGCGAGATCTCGGCCAGGTTACGAAAAGTGAGCCCCGGAGTCCACTAGCGGGGCAGTGAAATCACGGCGAGTTCACCTTTGATCCCGAACGGCCTAGCTGTGACCTGGCCGTGTGACCGCCGGTGGTGTTAAAAACACGATCTGCGTCACACCCGGCCCAGGCGGGCCAACAGCACCGCCGACGGCACCGGGTGCGCACCCCGCCGCCGGACGGAATCGGCCACCGCCCGGTCGGACGTCACCACGACCACCGGACGGCCCTCGGGCTCGGCGGTCACCAGCGCCCGGATCACGTCGTCGGCCAGCACGCCCGGATCGCTGAACAACACCCGCACCCCGCGCGGCGCGGACGTCGGCACGGCCACCACGCCGGCGCCGTCGAACACCAGCGTCACCTCCGCGCCGGTGCGCGCCGCCAACACGGCCAACTGGTGCACCAGCCGGTCCCGCTGGTCCGACAGCGACAGCTCCGGGTAGCCCGTCTTGGTGACGTTGTAGCCGTCCACGATCAAGTGCACGGCGGGCAGCGCCAACAGCCGGTCCAACGCCGCCGGGTCCTCCACCCGGCCGACCGCGCCCTGCGCCGCGCTCGCGCCGCGCACGAGGTCCGCCGGCCGCGGACCCGCGCCACCCAGGGCGAGCTCGCGGCGCAGGCCGTTCACCGCGCCGTCCAGCGTGTCCACCAGCAGGGCCAGCCGCACCTCGTCGGCCTGCCGCGCCTCCTTGGCGGACTGCCGCGCCACCTCGGCGTCCGACTCGGCCCGCTGCGCCTTGGCGCGCTCGTGCTCGGCCCGTTCCCGTTCGCGGTCCCGTTCGGTGGTCAGCCTGCGCAGCTCCGCCTCGGCCTCGGCGCGCACCCGTTCCGCCTCGACCGCCGCCGACTCGGCCCGGTCCTTGGCCTCGCGCAGCCGCACGCCCTGCTCGCGCAACCGTTTGCGCAACCGTTCCAGCTCGGCCTCGGAGGCTTCGCGGATCTTGTCCACCGCACCGCCCGCCTCGGCCCGCTCCGCCTTGAGCCGCTCCAGCTCCACCTCGAGCCGTTCGGCCCGCTGCACGGCCAGGTCCCGCTCGGACCGCAGCGCCGCGTCCGCCGCGCGCCTGCCGACCAGCTCGATGAAGTGGGACGCGACCTCCTCGCCCTGCAGGATCGCCGCCGCGCCCGCCGCGACCGGGTCGGGCGAGGTCACCTCGAGCACCGCCGGCCGGTTGCGCCGCAGCCACTCCACGACGGCGGCCCGGAAGTTCGCCGAGGACTTCAACCCGCCGATCAGCGCCGGCGCACCCAGCCGCGCCCGCTTGGTCGGCGCGAACCGCGCGACCGCCCGCAGCGACTGCGGGATGTCCACCTTCGCCAAGTCCCCCAACGCGTCCGCGCTCAACTCCGCGAGCCGCGCGCGCAGCGCCTCGGGCAGGGCAGACCAGTCCACAGTGGACTCGACGGCCTGGGCGGGTTCCAGGTCGTCGACGCCATCCGGGGGCTCGATCGGGTCTTGCACCCGTACAGGCTAGCTGTGCTGGATTGCGCCGCTGTGTTCGATCACCGCAGCTCCGCACCCGCACCTCATCCCGTGGGCCTCGCCCGCGAGGTCGACTTCCAGGCGACCTCGCCCGCGACGCCGGAGGCGGCGCAATCCAACACTGTCGGTGGTGGTCGCTACGGTGCGCGGCGATGACTACTCAGCTCACGTTCGACGAACTGGGCACACCGCTGCGCGAGACCACGTTCGTCGTGTTCGACCTGGAGACCACCGGCGGCCGGGCGGACGAGGACTCGATCACCGAGATCGGTGCGGTGAAGGTGCGCGGCGGGCGGGTGATCGGCGAGTTCGGCACCCTCGTCGACCCCGAGCGGGGCATCCCGCCGCAGGTCGTGGCGCTGACCGGGATCACCCAGCTGATGGTGACCGGCGCGCCCCGGCTCGCCACGGTGCTGCCCGCGTTCCTCGAGTTCGCCGCGGGCGCGGTGCTGGTGGCGCACAACTCCGGCTTCGACGTCGGGTTCATCAAGGCCGCCTGCGCCCGGCACGGGTACACGTGGCCCAAGCCGACGGTCGTGTGCACGGTGAAGCTGGCCCGCCGGGTGCTCAGCCGGGACGAGGCGCCCAGCTGCCGGCTCTCGGCGCTGGCCCACCTGTTCGGCGTGTCCGTGCAGCCGAACCACCGGGCGCTCATCGACGCCCGCGCGACCGTCGAGGTGCTGCACCACCTGCTGGAGCGGGTCGGGTCGGTCGGCGTGCACTCGCTGGAGGAGCTGGTCGCCTACCTGCCCGAGGTGACCCCGGCGCAGCGGCGCAAGCGGACGCTCGCCTCGCACCTGCCGTCCACCCCCGGCGTCTACCTGTTCCGCGGGCCGTCCGAGGAGGTGCTGTACGTCGGCACGGCGTCCGACCTGCGACGACGGGTGCGGCAGTACTTCACCGCGAGCGAGGGCCGCAAGCGGCTGCGGGAGATGGTCTCGCTGGCGGTACGGGTGGACGCGGTGGAGTGCGCGCACCCGCTGGAGGCGGAGGTGCGGGAGCTGCGGCTGCTGACCGCGCACAAGCCCGCCTACAACCGCCGTTCCAAGAACCAGGGGCAGGCGTGGTGGCTCGTGCTGACGGAGGAGGCGTTTCCACGCCTCTCCGTGGTCCGCACGCCGCGTGAGGGTGCGCTCGGCCCGTTCCGGTCCCGGCGGTTGGCCGAGACGGCGCTGGAGGCGATGTTGGAGGCCGTGCCGCTGCGGGCGTGCTCGATGCGGATCCCGGCGCGCAACGCCTCCGCCACGCCGTGCGCGCTGTTCGAGCTGGGCCGGTGCGAGGCGCCGTGCGCGGGACGGCAGTCGGTGGACGACTACTCCCCCGCCGTTTCCGCGTTCCGGCAGCTGGTGGCCGGGGCGGATGTGGCGCCGTTGCGCGGGCTGACCGCGCAGATCGACGCGCTCGCGCTGGCCCACCGGTTCGAGGACGCGGCCACCCGCCGTGACCGCATGTCGTCGTTGGTGCGCTCGTTGGACCGGGCGCAGCGGCTCGCGGGCCTGGCCGCGTTGCCCGAGGTGGTGGCCGCGCGTCCGGACGGGTCCGGCGGGTGGGAGTTCGCCGTGGTGCGGCACGGGCGGTTGGCGTCGGCCGGGGTGGCGCGGCGCGGCACGCGGCCGATGCCGGTGGTCGACGCGCTGGTGGCGTCGGCGGAGACGGTGGTACCGGGCGAGGGCCCGCTGTTCGGCGCGCCCGCCGAGGAGGTCGGGGTGGTGCTGAGGTGGATGGACCGGCCGGGCACGCGGCTGGTCTACTGCGAGCGCCCGTGGACGTCGCCCGCGTTCGCCGCCGGCGCGTGGCGCGAGTGGGTGGCACGCGCCGAGGCCGGTCGCGACCAGTACCGGGTGGCGGGCCACTAGCATGTGGTCGGTCGAGACCCCCGACGACTTGTGGAGGACCGCTGTGATCACCGCGATCGTGCTGATCCAGGCCGCCGCCGAGACCATCCCGGACGCGGCGCAGGCGATCGCCGACATCGAGGGCGTCACCGAGGTCTACTCGTGCGCCGGCGACGTCGACCTGATCGCCCTGGTCAAGGTCGCCCGGCACGAGGACCTCGCCGACCTGGTGCCCGGCCACATCTCCAAGGTGCCCGGCGTGCTGAACACGGACACCCACATCTCGTTCCGGTCCTACTCGAAGCGCGACACGGACGCGGCCTTCGCCATCGGCCTCGAAGACGCCTGACCGGTCCCCGGGTCAAGCCGCGCGCGACAACTCGGCGAGCGCGGTGTAGTCGACGTCGGTGAGGCCTTGGCGCGGGTCGACCCGGTGCAGCTGGGCGGCGCCTCGGTGGTGCTCGCCCACCCACGCCCGGTCGGTGTCGGTCGGTTCGTCGTCGACCCGGGCGAACGCACGCCCCGCCGCCCAGCCGACGAGGGCGCGCGTCGTCCAGTGCAGACCGGCGCACACGTCCCGCTCCTCGTCCTCGGACGGCTCCGGCCACGCCACGACCGGCAACGGCGGCAGGCCGAGGCGTGGCGAGGACGCGAGAAGGCCCCGCACCCGTGAACGGGGTGCGGGGCCTTCTCCGACGTGAACGCCCGGTCAGTCCTCCGGCTGAGAAGGCTTGCCGGCCAGTTCGCCGGCCGCCTTGTTCTCCCCGGTCAGGGCATCCGACGAGACACCGCGCTCGGCCCGGGCACGGGCCAGGGCGGCGGTCTCCTCCCGCGGGTCCGGGGTGAGGAAGCTGCCCGGCACCGGGTGCCCGGCCGAACCCAGCTTGTTCATCTTCTTCGGCACCGACGCGCCCTGGTAGGCCAGCGGCAGCGGGTGGCCGTGGTCGTCCACCGGGCCCAGCGGCTGGTGGACCTCGATGAACTCGCCGTGCGGCAGGCGCTTGATGATGCCCGTCTCGACACCGTGCTCCAGCACCTCGCGGTCCGCGCGCTGCAACCCGATGCAGATGCGGTAGGTGATGAAGTAGGCCAGCGGCGGGACGAGGAGCATGCCGATGCGGCCCATCCACGTCATCGCGTTCAGCGAGATGTCGAACTTCATCGCGATGATGTCGTTGCCGCCCGAGAGCAGCAGCACCATGAAGTACGAGATCGCCATGACACCCAGCGACGTCCGGACCGGCACGTCGCGCGGGCGCTGCAGCAGGTTGTGGTGCGCGTGGTCCTTGGTCATCTTGCGCTCGATCCACGGGTACACCGCGGCGAGACCGGTCAGCAGCGGCAGGCCGAGCATGAACGGCAGGAACGGCGCGGGCACCGTGTAGTTGCCCAGGTACAGCTCCCACGCGGGCCACAGGCGGATCAGGCCGTCCGTCCAGCCCATGTACCAGTCGGGCTGCACGCCCGCCGACACCTGGGCCGCGTTGTACGGGCCGAAGTTCCAGATCGGGTTGATCTGGAAGATGCCGCCCATGATCGCCGTGACGGCCACGACCACGGCGAAGAACCCGCCGCCCTTGGCCGCGAACACCGGCATGATGCGCACGCCGACGACGTTGGTCTCCTTGCGGCCCACGCCCGGGAACTGCGTGTGCTTCTGGTACCAGACCAGGCCCACGTGCACCGCGATCAGCGCCAGGATGATGCCCGGGATGACCAGGATGTGCAGCGTGTAGAGCCGGGGGATGATCTCCACGCCGGGGAACTCGCCGCCGAACGCCAGCCAGTTGATCCACGTGCCGACCACCGGGAACGAGATCAGCAGCGCCGCCATCACCCGCAGGCCCGTGCCGGACAGCAGGTCGTCGGGCAGCGAGTAGCCGAGGAAGCCCTCGATCGCGCCCAGCATGAACAGCACGATGCCGATGACCCAGTTGATCTCACGCGGGCGCCGGAACGCACCCGTGAAGAAGATCCGGAACATGTGCACGACGATCGCGCCCATGAACAGCAGCGCGGCCCAGTGGTGGACCTGGCGGACGAACAGGCCGCCGCGCACCTCGAACGAGATCTGCAGGGTCGACTCGAACGCCCGGGACATCTCGATGCCCTGGAGGTTCACGAAGCTGCCGTTGTAGACGACCTCCTCCATGGAGGGGTCGAAGAACAGCGCCAGGTAGGTGCCCGACAGCAGCAGGATGATGAAGCTGTACAGCGCGATCTCGCCGAGCAGGAACGACCAGTGCGTCGGGAAGACCTTGTTCAGCTGCTTCCGCATGCCGGAAGCCATGTGGAACCGGTCGTCGGCCCACTTGGCGGCGCCACCCGCCACGCGGGCGCCCGCGCCCTGCCGTTTTGTCGGCGTGGTGATGCCACTCATGACTTACGCTCCCAGAACGCCGGACCCACGGCCTCGATGAAGTCGCCGCGGGCAATCAAGTATCCGTCCTCGTCAACCGTGATCGGAAGCTGCGGCAGGGCGCGGGTCGCCGGGCCGAACCGGGGCTTGCCGTAGTGGAAGACGTCGAACTGCGACTGGTGGCAGGGGCACAGGAGCAAGCCGGTCTGCTGCTCGTACAGCGAAGTCGGGCACCCGAGGTGGGTGCAGATCTTCGAGTACGCGTAGAAGTCGCCGTAGTTGAAGTCCTCCTGGCCCGCGCGCTTGACCACGGACTGGCCGGGGCGCAGGCGGATGAGCATGACCGGGCTGTCGGCCCGCTTCAACGAGTGGACCAGGGCTTCTTCGTCGTCACGCTCCGACTCCCGGAACGGGAACACCGTTTCGAAACCACCGGCGTCGAGGTCTTCCGGGCGCACCAGCGCGACCTCGTGGAAGTTGCCCGTGTGCCGGCGCAGGTAGACCTTCTCGCCGTTCTCGGACTTCCACGCGGTGTGCCAGAGCGAGTCCTTCGAGTCGCTGTTCGCCCACGGGTTGCGGATCAGACCGCCGAGCGGCACGGCCAGCACACCGAGGCCGAACACGCCGGCGCCGAGGCCCGCGGTGCGCTTGATGAGCGACCGGCGGCCGATGGTGGAGCGCTCGCCCGCGTCGGCCAGGTTGGCGATGATCGTGGCCTTGTCGACCTCGGCCGAACCGCCGTCGTGGCGCTGCTGGACGGCCAGCTCCTCCGGGATGAACTTCTTCGTGTACAGCAGAGCGCCGACGCCGATGCCGAGGATCGACAGGCCCAGCGTGAAACCGATGACCGGCGTGTACAGGCTGTACAGGATGTGGTCGCCGGTGTGCGGAGCCTCGTACTTCCACGGCCACCAGATGAACGCCACCAGGAACGCGAGGCCGGCGAGCGCGGCGATGGTGAACCACAGGGCCACCAGCCGCTCGGCGCGCTTCTCCGCGCGGGTGCCCTTGACCGGCCAGCGGTCCTCGTAGTGGACCAGCTCGACGCCGTCCATCGCGGAACCGAGCTTGACCAGCTCGTCCCGGCTCATCCCGGCGAGTTCCGCCTCGTCGGGCAGCTCGTTCGGCTTCACGCCGCTCATGCCTTGGCTCCGATCCAGAGGGTCACGCCGATGAGTGCGGCGATACCCACGATGAACGCGATCAGACCCTCCGAAACCGGCCCGAGGCCGCCGAGGGGGGCGCCGCCGGGGTTGTTGTTCCCGTCGGTCACCGACTTGATGTAAGCGATGATGTCTTCCTTCTCCTCCGGCGTGAGCTGCCGGTCGGAGAACTTCGGCATGTTCTGCGGGCCCGTGAGCATCGCGGTGTACAGCTGCTCTTCGGACACGCCGTCGAGCTCGGGCGCGAACTTGCCGGACGACAGCGCCCCGCCGCGGCCGGTGAAGTTGTGGCACGCCGAGCAGTTGAGCCGGAACAGCTCGCCGCCGCGGGCCGGGTCCTCGCCGCGCAGCGCCTCGCCGCGCTCCTCGGGGGTCGTCGGGCCGCCGCCGCGGGACTGGATGAACGCACCGATGGCGTCCACCTCCTCCGGCGTGAACTTCGACGGCTTGCGCAGCGCCTGCGCCTCCTGGCGGGCCATGGGCATGCGACCGGAGGACACCTGGAAGTACACGGCCGCCTCGCCCACGCCGATCAGGCTGGGGCCGCGGTCCTCGACGCCGTCGAGGTTCTTGCCGTGGCAGGTGATGCAGGTGTTGTTGTAGAGCTGCTCGCCCAGTCGCACCTGCGCCGGGTCGTCCTGCGCCTGCGCGGTCTGCGGCTGCGGCGCGAGGGCGCTGAACAGGAAGCCCGCGGCCAGCAGCGCGAAGCCCAGCGCGAGCAGGCCCGAGATCCGCCGGCGCAGCTTGGTGCCGCGCTTCCGGGCCCGTGTGGTGTTGGTGGTCATGTGTGCGGCAACCCTTGCTGGTGTGAGTTCGGGGTTCGAGCTGGTCAGGGCACGATGTAGATGACGGCGAACAAGCCGATCCAGACGACGTCGACGAAGTGCCAGTAGTACGACACGACGATCGCGGAGGTCGCCTGCGCGGGCGTGAACTTGCTCAGCTTCGTGCGGACCAGCAGGTAGCCGAACGCGATCAGGCCACCGATCACGTGCAGGCCGTGGAAGCCGGTCGTCAGGTAGAAGACGGTGCCGTAGGCCGAGCTGGGGATCGTGGTCCCCTCGCTGACCAGCGTGACGTACTCGAACGCCTGGCCACCCACGAAGATCGCACCCATGATCAGCGTCACGACGTACCAGCGACGCAGGCCGAACACGTCACCGCGCTCGGCGGCGAACACGCCCCACTGGCACGTGAACGAGGACGCCACCAGGATGATCGTGAAGAACAGTGCGTAGGGCACGTTCAGGTGCGTCGGTGCTGGTGGCCAGGGGCCTTCGTTCTGGGCCTTCACCGTGAAGAACATGGCGAAGAGCCCCGCGAAGAACATGAGCTCACTGGACAGCCAGACGATCGTGCCGACGCTGACCATGTTCGGGCGGTTCAGCGAGTGCACGCGCTGGCCGATTGAGGGCGCTGCCGTTGTCACACGACGCATTATTGCTTGCAGGATTTCGCCCCGCCCATCGGGTCCGGGGCACGTACGCAGGTCATCTGGGTCACACGCACGGTGAGGACGGTCATGGGGTTGTTGAGCCGGTGGCGTGATCGACGCGCGCGGCGGGGTGTACCCGCACTGGAGATCGATTCACCCGGCCTGGCGGTCGTGGTGGAGGCGTTCGACATCGCGGAGGCCGACTCGGCGGCGCTGGCCCGTTCGCCGCGGTGGCGCCCGGACGAGCCCGCGGTGCTGCGACACCACCTCGAACTGCCCTCTGACCAGGTAGAACGCGCCCGTGAGCTGCTCGCGCCGGACGGCTGGGAGCTTCGTCACGGCGAGCGCTGGCACGCGTTGCGGGTGCAGCGGCTGGACGCCCTGCACTGCGCGCAGGAGCGGGCCCGGATGGCGGGCCTGGCCCAGCGCCTCGGCGGCGACTGGATCGGGTGGGACGCACTGCAAGTCACGCAACGTTAGCCGGATAACATCTGGCTACCTGGCACCCCGACCCGCCGGAGGATCGCGCCGATGAGCACGCAGACGACCAGGATCCTGGTGTTCAGCCACCGCCCCGAGGTGCGTGAGACGATCATCACTGCGGTGGGTCGCCGTCCCGCGCCCGACCTGGGCCGCGTCGAGTACGTCGAGGTGGGCACGATCGCCGACGTCCTGTACGAGATGGACAACGGCGGCGTCGACCTGGCGATCCTGGACGGCGAGGCACAGCCGACCGGCGGCATGGGACTGTCCCGGCAGCTGAAGAACGAGATCACCGACTGCCCCCCGATCGTGGTCGCGGTGCGCCGCAAGGACGACCGGTGGCTGGCGACGTGGTCGCAGGCGGACGCGGTGCTGGTGCACCCGCTCGACCCGCTGGCCGCCGCCGAGACCGTGGCCGAGGTGCTGCGCTCGACGGCGCTGCCCGTCGTCCGGGGCTGAGGTCGCCGTGGAGCGCACCTGGCCGTTGCTGCTCAACCAGCTCGTCGACCGGGTCGACCTGACGCAGGACGACACGGCGTGGGCGATGGACCAAGTGATGTCCGGTGCCGCGACGCCCGCCCAGATCGCCGCGTTCGCGGTGGCGCTGCGGGCGAAGGGCGAGACGCCGGAAGAGGTCGACGGCATCGCCACGATGATGCTGGCGCACGCGCGCCGGTTCACCGTGGACGTGCGTGCGGCGGACATCGTCGGCACGGGCGGTGACAGCTCCGGCTCGGTGAACATCTCGACCATGGCGGCGATCGTCACGTCCGCGGCCGGCGTGCCGGTGGTCAAGCACGGCAACCGCGCGGCCTCGTCCAAGTGCGGCACGGCGGACGTGCTGGAAGAGCTCGGCGTCGCCATCGACCTGCCGCCCCTGGGCGTGCAGCAGACGGTCGAAGAACTGGGCATCGGGTTCTGCTTCGCCCCGGTGTTCCACCCCGGTTTCCGGCACGCGGGCGGGCCGCGGCGCGAGATCGGCATCCCCACGTCGTTCAACCTGCTCGGTCCGCTGACCAACCCGGCGCAGCCGCAGGTCGGCCTGGTGGGGTGCGCGCGGGTGGCGTTCGCGCCGCTGATCGCGGGCGTCTTCGCGCGGCGCGGCAACACCATGTTGGTCGTGCGCGGTGACGACGGGATGGACGAGATCACCACGACCACCACCACGTCGGTGTGGGTGGCCGATGGCGGCGAGGTGCGGACCGACCGGATCGACCCGTCGGTGCTGGGCCTCGCGCCCGCGTCGGCCGACGACCTCAAGGGCGGTGACGCCTCGGTGAACGCCGAGGTCGTGCGCGACCTGGTGGCCGGGAAGCCGGGTGCGGTGCGGGACGCGGTGCTGCTCAACGCCGCGGGTGCGCTCGCCACGCACGGCGGGCTGTCCGGTGACCTGCACGCGGACCTGGCGAGCGCGATGGGCCGGGCGGCCGAGGCGATCGACTCGGGTGCGGCGGCGGACCTGCTGCGGCGGTGGGCGGCGCGGTCGTCGGAGCTGAAGAAGTCCCTCGCGGACGCCTGAGCGGCGGTCAGCGGTGGGGCGTCC
Organism: Saccharothrix carnea; assembly: GCF_003014735.1. GTDB lineage: Bacteria > Actinomycetota > Actinomycetes > Mycobacteriales > Pseudonocardiaceae > Actinosynnema > Actinosynnema carneum. The sequence continues at coordinate 203,793 of NZ_PYAX01000003.1, forward strand.
GGCCCCCGTACACCGTTGCCGCGATGCGGGCGAACGAGCGGACGAGCGGTCCCGGGTCGGTCCCGGCCCACGCCACGACGAGGGGGCTCGGCGGCAAGTCGACCAGCGGCACCGCGGTGAGCCCTCGGGCAGGGCGTGTACCAGCGGCGCCAACCCCACCGGCCGTCCACCGCACGGCTCGCAGGCACTCGTGGGCGGTCCCGCACGACGGGCCGGTCCGGTCGCGTCCACCGTTCCGGCAGGCCTGCCAGACCGGACCGGTGCCCTCTGGCCACGACCCGGGACGTGCCCACAGCCGGGGCGACCGGTGGATCGGGAGGGGCGTCGGCTGCCCGTGCGCGGAGCACCCGGCGTGAACGACCGGGAGGGCGGCCAGAGATGACGGCCACCTTTTCACCGTCCCGCAACGAGGGCGCGTCATGCTGTCCACATGCTCTACACGGTGATGAAACGAGTGGTGGCGCCCACCGCGCGGCTGGTCTACCGACCGAGGGTCGAAGGACTGGAGAACGTGCCCGCTGACGGTCCGGTGATCCTGGCGCCGAACCACCTGTCGTTCATCGACAGCATCGTGATCCCGATGGTGGTCCCGCGCCGCGTCTCGTTCCTCGCCAAGGCCGAGTACTTCGAGGGCACGGGCGTCAAGGGCGCCCTCTCCCGCTACTTCTTCGGCTCCCTGGGCCACGTGCCCGTGCGCCGGGGCCTCGGCCGGGCCGCCAGGGCGTCCCTGGACACCGCCAAGGACATCCTGGACCACGGCGGCGCGTTCGCCATCTACCCGGAGGGCACGCGCTCGCTGGACGGCCGCCTGCACCGCGGTCGCACCGGCGTGGCCCGGATGGCGCTGGAGTCCGGCGCGCCGGTCGTCCCGGTCGGGCTCATCGGCACCGACCAGGTGCAGCCGGTGGACCGCAGGCTGCCCCGCGTCCACCCCATCACGATCCGGTTCGGCGAGCCGCTGCGCTTCGACCGCTACGCGGGCCTGCACGAGTCCCTGCCGGTGCTGCGCTCGGTCACCGACGAGATCGTCTACCGCATCCTGGAACTGTCCGAACAGGAGTACGTGGACAGCTACCAGAACTCGGCCACCGCGGCCTGACGGCCGAGCTGAAGACGACAACGGGGGCCACCCGAAAGGTGACCCCCGTTGGTGTTGCGTCAGCTCAGTTGTGGTCCGGACCGGTGTGGTACTCGAACACCAGGCCGCCCACCGCGATCAGCACCAGCACGACGGCGATCACCAGCAGCCAGACGTGCCAGAACGCCAGCGCCACCCCGGCCGTCGCGGCAGCCGCCGCCAGGCCGATCGGCCAGTAGCTGCCGGGGCTGAAGAAGCCCAGCTCACCGGCACCGTCGCTGACCTCGGCGTCCGCGTTGTCCTCCGGCCGCACCTCGATGCGCCGGGCGACGAACCGGAAGTACGTGCCGACGATCAGCGCCAGGCCACCGGTCAGCGCGAGCGCCACCGTGCCGGTCGGCTCGACGAAACCGGTGTCCGCCCAGGTCCAGTAGCCGTACACGACGGCCATCAGGAACGAGAACGCCATCACCAAGTCAAAAATGCGGGCTTCGACCTTCATCGCAGCGTCCTCCTACTTCCCACCGTCGGACGCCTCGCGGACAGTCCGGTCGGTGTCGAAGGGCTTGGTCGTCACGGCGTGCGGCGTGCACAGCTCGCCGCAGTTCAGCTCGGTCAGCGCCTCGGCGGCGGTGTACGGCTGGCCGGTGTCGTCGTTGGTCTGCTGCCGCAGCTCGATGTACCGGTCGAAGTCGGCCGACTCCAGCGCCCTGACCTCGAAGTTCATCACGGCGTGGTAGACGCCGCACAGCTCGGCGCAGCGGCCGACGAAGGACCCGGTCCGGTCGATCTGGTCGATCTGGAACGCGTTGTCCTGGTTGTTCTTCTCCGGCTCGGGGAAGACGTCCCGCTTGAAGTGGAACTCCGGCACGTAGAACGAGTGGATGACGTCGGTCGACCGCAGGTTGAAGCGGATCGACTTGCCCTGCGGCACCACCAGGAGCGGGATCTCGCCGGACGTGCCGACGGTGCTCACCGGCAGGTCCGCCGACTCGGTCTTGTACTGCGGGTACTGGAACTCCCAGTTCCACTGGAACGCGATCACGTCGACCGTGACGTCCGGCGTCTTGCTCTTGTCCGTGACGTAGTTCTGCGTCACGGCGGTGAAGTAGAACAAGACCGCCACGATGATCGTCGGCACGACCAGCAGCACGAGTTCCAGCGGCAGGTTGTAGGCGACCTGGCGGGGCAGCTCTTCGCTCTTCTTGCGGTGGAACGCGACCGACCAGAGGATCAGGCCCCACACGATCACGCCGACCGCGAGAGCCGCGACGACCGACCAGGTCCACAGCTCGCGCATCGCCTCGGCCTGCGGCGTCACGGCCACCGGCCAACCGAAGCGCAGCACCTCTTCCGTGGAGCAACCCGTGGCCCCGACGCCGACCAGGCCGACCAGCCCGCCGACCTTCGCCAGCCGGGCTGCCCTGGTGCCCTCCTTCAGGCCCACTGCTCGCCGCCTCCTCGCGCCACTCAACGTCAAGAAATCTCGCAGGCAGGGCGTGACCACGCCCATGCCGGATCATGCGGGAGCGTAGCTCAGCGGATGGCACGTCACCCCTCGGGGTATGCCCCGGTGGAGTGCAGTTTCGGTCACACACCGGCACCCCGGCATACTGGAGTCTTCTCCACACGACACGAAGGGTGTTACGGCGTGTGCGGCCTGGTAGGACTGGTTTGCCCTGGCGAGAACGAGGCCGAGCGGGCGCGCTCGGCGGTGGCGGGGGCATTGCGCTGCATGCGCCACCGCGGCCCCGACGAGAGTGGCACCTGGCAGGGCGGTGAGGTCGTCTTCGGCTTCAACCGCCTGTCCATCATCGACATCGAGCACTCGCACCAACCCCTGCACTGGGGTCCGCACGACCAGCAGGGTCGGTACGCGATCCTGTTCAACGGCGAGATCTACAACTACGTGGAGCTGCGCGCGGAGCTGACCAAGCAGTTCGGCGCGGTCTTCGCCACCGACGGCGACACCGAGACCATCGTGGCGGCCTACCACTACTGGGGCCCGGCCGCGGTGGCGAAGCTGCGCGGCATGTTCGCGTTCCTGATCTGGGACAAGGCCCGCCGGGTGGTGTTCGGCGCGCGTGACCCGTTCGGCATCAAGCCGCTGTACTACGCGGCCGGCCCCGGTGGCGTGGCGTTCTCCAGCGAGAAGAAGTCGGTGCTGGAGCTGGCGCCCGCGATCGGCATCAAGCCGAAGGTGGACGAGAAGGCCCTCCAGCACTACCTGATCCTGCAGTACGTGCCGGAGCCCGAGTCGCTGCAGAGCGAGATCCACCGCATCGAGTCCGGCACGTCGTTCACGCTCACGCCGGGTGGCAAGCCCGTGGTCGAGCGGTACTTCCCGGCCACGTTCCGGCCGCGGACGGTGCGCGGCGAGGCGGACGAGAACCGGTTGTACGACGAGATCACCGAGGCGTTGCGCGACTCGGTGGCCAAGCACATGCGCGCGGACGTGACGGTCGGCTCGTTCCTGTCCGGCGGCATCGACTCGACCGTGGTCGCGGCGCTGGCCAAGGAGCACAACCCGGACCTGATCACGTTCACCACGGGGTTCGAGCGGCAGGGCTACTCCGAGATCGACGTGGCCGCCGAGTCGGCCGCCGCGATCGGGGTCAAGCACGTGGTCCGGGCGGTGACGGCGCAGGAGATGATGGACGCGCTGCCGCTGATCACGTGGTACCTGGACGACCCGGTGGCTGACCCGGCGCTGGTGCCGTTGTGGTTCATCGCGCGCGAGGCGCGTGAGCACGTGAAGGTCGTGCTGTCGGGCGAGGGCGCGGACGAGCTGTTCGGCGGCTACACGATCTACCGCGAGCCGCTGTCGCTGGCGCCGTTCGAGAAGGTGCCGGGCGCGCTGCGCAAGGCCATGGGCAAGGTGTCGACCAAGATCCCGCAGGGCGTGCGCGGCAAGGACCTGCTGCGGCGCGGTGCGCTCACGCTGGAGGAGCGCTACTACGGCAACGCCCGGATCTTCATGGACGACCAGCTGCGGCAGGTGCTGCGCACGTACAACCCGAACGTGTCGCACAAGGACGTGACCGCGCAGCCGTACCGCGAGTCGGAGGGCTGGGACCCGGTGACGCGGATGCAGCACGTGGACCTGTTCACCTGGCTGCGCGGCGACATCCTGGTCAAGGCCGACAAGATGACGATGGCGAACTCGCTGGAGCTGCGGGTGCCGTTCCTGGACCCCGAGGTGTTCCGGATCGCGTCGCAGGTGCCGTCTGAGCTGAAGCTGACCAAGGAGACGACGAAGCACGCGTTGCGGCGGGCGATCCGCGACATCGTGCCCGCGCACGTGCTCAACCGGCGCAAGCTGGGCTTCCCGGTGCCGATCCGGCACTGGCTGAAGGACGAGATGCACGACTGGGCGGTGGAGAACGTGCGCCAGTCGCAGACCGACCAGTACATCGACAAGGGCGCGGTGCTGCGGGTCATCGAGGAGCACCGGTCGGGCGTGGCGGACAACAGCCGCCGGATCTGGGCGCTGCTGGTGTTCATGATCTGGCACGGCATCTTCGTGGAGGGCCGGATCCGCCCGGTCGTCCCGGAGCCGCACTACCCCGTCAAGCTCTAGTTGCTGGTGGAGGCCCTCGGCGCGTGCGCGTGCCGGGGGCCTTCGCACGTACTCAGCCGGCTTTCTCCACCGGTTCGACCCGGCACCTGCCGTCGCCCTTCTCGGCCATGATCCGGGTCACGTCGGCGACCAGCTTGCCCAGGTGCTCCTTGCTGCGGGTCAGCTGCTCGATGCGGCTGTCGATGGACTCCAGCTCGTCGTTCAGCATGTTCAGCAGGGGCACGCAGCCCGCTTCGTCCTCGGGCAGCTCGATGTCCTGGTCGAACGCGTGCGCGAGCACCAGTCGCGCCAGGCGCACGTTCAGGCCGGAGCTGATGAGGCAGCGGACGCTGCGGACGCGTTCCACGTCGGACTCGTCGTAGACGCGGTAGCGGGAGTCCGTGCGCTGGGGTGTCAGCAGGCCTTGTTGGTCGTAGTAGCGCAGCATGCGCACCGTGGCGCCGGTCTTCTCCGCGAGCTCACCGATCAGCACGTATTCCCACTCCTGTCGAAAAGAGCGCTCGATCACGCAACCTTGACCCTGACGTCAGTGTCACACTTTAGCGTCGTCGCCGTGATCGCCTTCATCCTGATGCTCAGCGCTTTCGCTGTGGGGACATCCGAGTTCATCATCGTCGGCGTGCTGCCCGAGGTCGCCGCCGACCTCGGTGTGGACGTGCCGACCGCAGGCCTGCTGGTGACCGCGTACGCCGTCTCCGTCGCCCTGGGCGGTCCGGTGCTCACCGTGCTCACCGGGCGCATCGCGCGCCGCAAGCTCCTGATCTCCGTCATGGCGCTGGCCCTGGTGGCCTCCGCGGGCAGCGCCCTGGCCGACGACTACACCCTGCTCATGGTGGCGCGCATGGTGGCCGCGCTCGCCCAGGGCCTGTTCTTCGCGGTGGCGTCCCAGGTCGCCATCGCCGCCGTGCCACCGGAGAAGCAGACCGCGGCCATCGCCAAGGTCGTCAACGGTGTCGCGCTGTCCACCATCCTGGGCATCCCGCTGGGCACGCTGATCGGCCAGAACTACGGCTGGCGGGCGTCGTTCGTACTGGTCAGCGCGTTGACCGCGATCGGGCTGGTCGGCGTCGTGCTGGGGACGCCGAAGGTCGCGCACGAGCCCGACCCCGGTGTGCGGGCCAGCCTGTTCGCGTTCGGCAAGCGGACCGTGCTGCTGGGGTTGGCCACCACGATCCTGTCGTTCACCGGCCTGATCACCGCGTTCACGTACGTGGCGCTCGCGCTGCGCGAGGTCAGCGGGTTCGAGCCGAGCTGGGTGACCGGCGTGCTGCTCGTGTACGGCCTGGGCACGTTGGTCGGCAGCACGCTGGCGGGCAAGGTGCCGCCGGACCGGATCGCCCGCGTGCTGCCCGTGCCGCTGGCCGTGCTCGGCGTGATGCTGCTGGCGCAGGGCCTGATGCTGGAGAGCAAGGTGGCGGCCGTGGTGAGCGTGTTCGTGCTGGGCGCGAGCGCGTTCACGGCGGGTCCGCTGATCCACACCTACCTGATGGGCCAGGCGGGTTCGGCGGCCGGGTTGGTCGCCTCGGTGAACATCTCCGCGTTCAACGTGGCCGCGGCGCTGGGCCCGATGCTCGGCGGCGTGGTGCTGACCAGCGGGCTCGGCCTGCAGTGGGTCGGGACCGTGGGCGGCGTGTCGACCATCCTCGGCGTGGGGGTGGCCCTGGTGGTCGGCAAGCTGACCGTGCGACCCGCAACGTCCCCGGCACCCACACCGCTGGCCGCGCACGTGTGAGATGGCCCTACCGGGCGGTACTACCGCCCGGTAGGGCTTTTGTCAAGCCTTCGGCACGCATACGGTCGTCGGGGTGAGGAACACCGAGGCGAACACGTTGGCCGAGCTGATCGAGGACTGCACCGAACTGCCGCTGGAGCTGCGCGGCGAGCAGGCCAGTGCCCTCCCCGAGCCGGGCGCCGTGACGCCGTGGCGGGTGGACGACGCCAACTACGCCCAGGTGGCCGACCTGGACGTCTACGTCTGAGATCTCACGAGCCGTCACTCAGCCGGTCCTCCAGGGGGTCGGCTTCGAGTTCGTCACGCCTCGGCAGCGGGTGGCGTGGTTCGCGGTCGCCGGCGCCGCCCGCGTCCGGGTACTCCTCGAAGTCGATCGTGACCGGCGCGCCGCGGCGCACCCGTTCACCGGCGGTCGGGTGCTGGGCGGTGACGATCCAGGTGCCCGGCCAGGTCAGGGCGGCCAGAGGTGGGCCGTCCACGTCACGCGAGGTGACCACCACGCCTGCGTCGTGGCCCGTCTTCCGCGCCTGCGGAACGGTCAGGCCCACCAAGTGGGGCACCTGCGTGTGCGTCATGGGTTCCAGCGTCCCACCGGGCGCAACGGAAAAGGCCCCCGCCGTGGCAGGGGCCTTCCGTCGATCGCGGTCGATCAGTGGAACGAGTCGCCGCAGGCGCAGGAACCGCCGGCGTTCGGGTTGTCGATGGTGAAACCCTGCTTCTCGATCGTGTCCACGAAGTCGATCACAGCGCCCTCGACGTACGGGGCGCTCATGCGGTCCACGGCCACCTTCATGCCGCCGAAGTCGCGCAGCGCGTCACCGTCGAGCGTGCGCTCGTCGAAGAACAGCTGGTAACGCAGCCCCGCGCAACCACCGGGCTGGACGGCGATGCGCAGGTGCATGTCGTCGCGCCCCTCCTGGTCCAGCAGCGCCTTGGCCTTCACGGCAGCCGCGTCGGTCAGCGTCACGCCGTGGGTGGGCGGGGCGTCAGGAGTCGAGGTGACTGCGTCCTGAGCGGTCGTCATGGCTCTCCCTCAGAGGTCCTTTGCGGGCATCTATTCCGGGCAACACGGGAAGTACCCGCTTTGTTCCTGCCCCCATGGTCGCACAGACGTCAGCGCCGGGAGTGTGACCACTGCCTCGCCACGTGCTCGGCGAGGTCGGCCAGGGTGCCCGCCGGGTCGGCCAGGCTGCGCTCGACCGACCCGGCGTGCTCGGCCACCGCGTACGACTCCTGCACACCCGCCGCCGCTGCCTCCCGCCTACCCACCGTGACCTGGCCCGCGAGCACCACGCACGGCAGGCCGCGCTCCGCCGCGCCACCGGCCACGGCGGTCACCAGCTTCCCGCGCAACGACTGCCAGTCGAAGCTGCCCTCACCGGTCACGGCCAGGTCGGCGTCGTCCAGCGCCTCGTCCAACCGCGTCAGCGCCCGAACCATGCCCGCGCCGGACTCCACCGTGGCCCCGAGCGCCATCAGCGCAGCTCCGAGGCCTCCCGCGGCACCCGCGCCGGGCAGGTCGCGGACGTCGGCGAGCTCCTCCATCGCGCCCAGCCGCGCCTCCAGCCGTTCCACCGCTTCGGGTGACGCGCCCTTCTGCGGCCCGAACGTCCGCGCCGCGCCGTGCGGGCCCAGCAGCGGGTTCTCCACGTCGGCGGCGGCGACCAGCGCAGCCGTGACGGGGCGGACGACCTCACGCAGGCCCGCGCCGCCGTCCGTGGTGCCCGAACCGCCCAAGCCGACCACGATCGTGTGCACGCCCGCCTCGCCGGCCGCGTTGACGAGTTCGCCGACGCCCCTGGTCGTGGCGGTCTCGGCGGCCCGCGCGCGCTCGTCGGCCGGGACGAGGTGCAGGCCGCAGGCTTGGGCGGACTCGACGTACGCGCGCCCGTCGTGCTCCAGCCACACCGCTTCCACCGGCGTGCCCAGCGGTCCGGTGACGGTCGTCACGTGCGGCGTGCCGCCCAGCGCGGCGTGCAGGACGTCCACGAAACCCGGCCCGCCGTCGGCCAGCGGGCGCAGGCTCAGCTCGTCGTCGGGAGCGGTGCGGCGCCAGCCCTCGGCCACGGCTTCGGCGGCTTCCCGCGCGGTCAGCGTTCCGCCGAAGCAGTCCGGCGCAATAACAACTCGCACCTGGCGAACAGTACTTATCGGGGCATCTCCTACTCTGGTGCGGTGAGGTTCCTGCGCCGCAACGCCGACGAAACCGCCGAGACCACCGCCGCCGAGGACGTTTCCGCGGAGGTGACCCCGGCCGATCCGTCGCGCACCCCAGGCAAGGGGCGGCCCACGCCGAAGCGGCGCGAGGCCGAGGGCAAGCGGCGCGGCCCCGTGCCGCCACCGCCCCGCACCCAGCGCGAGGCGTTGAAGCGGGCGCGCGGGAACAAGGTGTCCAAGGAAGAGCGCCGTGCGGTGGCGGCCGAGCGGCGCCAGCGGATGATGGCGGGCGAGGACAAGTACCTCCTGCCCCGCGACCGCGGCCCGGTGAAGGCCTACATCCGCGACGTGGTCGACTCGCGGCGCAACCTCATGGGCCTGTTCATGCCGCTGGCGATCCTGGTGTTCGTCGCGCTGCTCGTGCCCGCGCCGGCGATCCAGCAGTACGCGACGCTGCTGACCACGTTCATGCTGCTGGCGATGATCGTGGAGGGCTTCGTGCTCGGCCGGATGGTGATCCGGCGGGTGCGGCTGAAGTTCCCCAACGACACCACGCGCGGCCTGTCCATCGGCTGGTACTCGTTCATCCGGGCCAGCCAGCTGCGCCGCCTGCGCGTGCCCAAGCCCCGGGTGAGCCCCGGCGACAAGGTCTGACCGCCGGCCGACAGTTCATTAGCAACCCGAACGATCCGGTACTAGGCTTGGCGGCATGGAGTTCCGACGCCTCGGCCGCAGTGGCCTGAACATCAGCGAGATCTCGTACGGCAACTGGCTCACCCACGGATCCCAGGTCGAGGAGGACCAGGCGACGGCCTGCGTCCGGGCCGCGCTCGACGCGGGCATCACCACGTTCGACACCGCCGACGTCTACGCCAACACCAAGGCGGAGTCCGTGCTGGGCCGGGCGCTGGCCGGTCAGCGCCGCGAGTCGCTGGAGATCTTCACCAAGGTCTTCTGGCCGACCGGCCCCGGCGGCCCGAACGACAAGGGCCTCGGCCGCAAGCACATCACGGAGTCGATCAACGGCTCGCTCAAGCGGCTGCAGACCGACTACGTCGACCTCTACCAGGCACACCGGTACGACAAGTCGGTGCCGCTGGAGGAGACGATGCTCGCCTTCGCCGACCTGGTGCGGCAGGGCAAGGTGCTCTACATCGGCGTCTCGGAGTGGAACGCCGAGCAGATCGCCCGCGGCGCGGCGCTCGCGCGTGAGCTGAACGTGCCGTTCATCTCCAACCAGCCGCAGTACTCGATGCTGTGGCGGGTCATCGAGTCGCAGGTCGTGCCGACCTCCGAGCGCGAGGGCATCAGCCAGATCGTCTGGTCGCCGATCGCCCAGGGCGTGCTGACCGGCAAGTACCTGCCCGGCCAGCCGCTGCCGGAGGGCTCGCGGGCGACCGACGAGACCGGCTCGAAGTTCATCCAGCGCTTCCTGCGCGACGAGGTGCTCACCAAGGTGCAGCAGCTCAAGCCGCTCGCCGAGGAGGCCGGTCTGTCGCTGGCCCAGCTCGCGGTCGCGTGGACGCTGCAGAACCCGAACGTGGCCAGCGCGATCATCGGTGCGTCCCGCCCCGAGCAGGTGCACGAGAACGTGAAGGCCGCCGGCGTGAAGCTGGACGCGGAGCTGCTGAAGAAGATCGACGACGTGCTCGAAGGCGTCGTGGAGACCGACCCGCGGTTCACCGTCACCCCCTGACGCGCGTCAAGCTCGAAGGCCCCGCTCGGACGATCCGGGCGGGGCTTTCGCGTTCGACGGACATCCGCTCCCCGCCGGTTCACACTGGCGGGCGTGCAGGAACAGACCGACCGGCGCTCCGGTGACGTTCTCGTGGCCCGGGTGGTCCGGCTCGAGCCGACCGGGCAATCGCCCGCCTACACCGAGGCGTACAAGGAGCTCTACGAGCACGCACACGACCGGGCGCTGCTCTCCGACCCGGCCGGGAGCCGCTGGCTGGTGACGCTGACGGCGCACGCGAGCAGGGCGGTGCGGACGGTCGCGGTCAGCGCGCTCGCCGAGTTCCGCGATCCCGCACACCGGACGATCATGGTCGAGGCGCTGGCCGACCCCGAACCGAACGTGGTCGCGTCGGCCGTGCGCGGCCTCACGGCCGAGACCGTGCTGGAGGTCTTCGACCAGTTGGTCGAGCTGGCGAACCGGCCCGGACCGCCTTGGGCCTGGACGCGCCGCCACACCGCACAGCGGATCGCCGAGTCCCCGCACCCGCGGCGGCTGTCCGTGCTGGCCGACGCGTTGACCCACGCGGACCACGGCGGCGCGCACGACATCGCCCACGTGCTCGCTCGGGCCGGCGACACCCGCGTCGGCCCCGCGCTGATCGAGCACCTGCGCACCCGCACGACCGACCGGAGCGCGGTCGCGCACGCGCTCGGTCAGCTGCGCATCGCCGACGCCACCGACGCGCTCATCAACGCACTCCACACGTCCGACGACGTGCTGACGACGACCGCGCTGCAGGCACTCGACAAGATCGGCTCGGTCCAGGCGGCGCCGGACATCCGGTCGATGCTCGACCACCGGCACGGGCCCGTTCGCGAGGCCGCCCTGCTGGCGTTGTCGAAGATCGGCGGTCCGCTGCTCGTCCCCGCGGCCCTCGCCGCCACTGACGACGGCGACCCGACCGTCCGCGAACGCGCCATCCGGGTGCTGGCCGAACACGGTGACCGGCGCGCAGTCGGGCGTTTGGCGGCGGCGTGCGACGGTCGACACGTCCGCGTCGCGCTCACCGGACTCGTGCGGCTGGCCGATCCTTCGGTCACACCGACCCTGGCGGAGGTCCTGCTGACCACGACCGACCGGCGTGCCCGCAAGCTCGCCGGTCAAGCCCTCACCCGGATCGACGCACGGCCACAGCTGCACGTGTGGGGCCGGGACAGCGTCGTCCGCCGCGCCGTGATCTGGGTCGTCGGTCAACGCGCCGACGCACGTGACGCTCGCACGCTGACCAGGGCCTTGCGGGACGAGGACGAACTGGTCCGCGCCCGCGCCGCGGCGGCACTGGGTCGGCTGCCGGGCACCACAGCGCTCGCGCCGCTGACGGAAGCTCTGAAGGACCCCCGACCCCGGGTCCGCGCCAACGCCGCCACTGCCCTGGGCCGCACCGCGCCGGCCGACCTGCCCGAACGCCTGGCAGCCGCCCTGCGCGACCCGCACCCCGCCGTGCGATCCGCGGCCACCGCCGCCCTCCGACGACCGGCCGGCACCCGGTGAGCGGACCGCCGCGGCTAGTCGGCCGGTGCGAGCGACATCGGGCCGTACACCTCGGACTCGCTGCGCAGCAACGTCACCTGAGCGACGCCCGCCTCCCGCAGCTCGACCCACGCGGAGCCGAACCAGTCCTCGGCCGCGGTCTGGTCGGGGAACGCCAGGCGCGGCCCTTCGACCTCGTGCCCCTGCTCGTCCTGGTACCGCCACCGGTACTCCATGACGGACCTCCTCGCGCTGCGCCGTACGGGTAACGTTCCGGGTCAGGCTATGTCGTCACGGAACGGTTGGGGTGCGGTGTGACGCGTCGGACACTGGTGCTCGGCGGCGCGCGTTCGGGCAAGTCCGCGCACGCCGAAGGCCTGCTCACCGAGGACGTCGTGACCTACGTCGCCACCGCCCGCCGCTACCCCGACGACGCCGACTGGGACCTGCGGATCGCCCAGCACGTCGCCCGCCGCCCCACCTCGTGGACCACGGTGGAGGCACCCGCGCCGAACGACCTGATCGCCCTGCTCACCGCCACCAGCGAGACCGATCCCCCGATCCTGGTGGACGACGTGGCCACCTGGCTCAACGGCGTGCTGGACGACGCGGGCGCCTGGGAGGGCCACGGCATCGGCCAGGTGGAGGACGAGTGCGCGGCGCTGGTCCGAGCGGTCGACCTGACCCGCGCCCGACTGGTCCTGGTCTCGGCGGAGGTCGGCCTGGGCGTGGTGCCCAGCACCCACTCTGGCAGGCTCTTCCGCGATCACCTCGGCTCGCTCAACGCGCGGCTGGCCGAGGTCTGCGACGAGGTGCTGCTGGTCGTCGCCGGAATCCCACTGCGACTGCGCGAACCCGGAGGTAGTCGGTGACCATCGAGTTCCCAGCCATCGAGCCGCCGAGCGAGCGGGTGCGCACCGAGGCGCTGGCCAGGCACGGCGTGCTCACCAAGCCGGTCGGCTCACTGGGCAGGCTGGAGGAGCTCGGCGCGTGGGTGGCGGCCTGCCAGGGCGAGTGCCCGCCCAAGCCGTTCACCCGGCCCCGCGTGGTCGTCTTCGCGGGCGACCACGGTGTCGCCCAGCACGGCGTCTCGGCGTACCCGTCCGAGGTCACCGGCCAGATGGTGGCGAACTTCCTGGCCGGCGGCGCCGCGGTGAACGTCCTGGCCAACGTGGCGGGCGCGACGGTCCGCGTGGTCGACGTGGCCGTCGACTCGGACACCGCGGTGGGCGAGTTCAAGGTCCGCCGCGGCTCCGGCTCGATCGACCGCGAGGACGCGCTCACCCACGAAGAGGCCGAGAAGGCGATCGGGATCGGCCGCAAGCTCGTGGACGACGAGGTGGACGGCGGCGCGGACCTGCTCATCGCCGGTGACATGGGCATCGGCAACACCACCCCGGCCGCGGTCCTGATCGCGGCCCTCACGGGCTCCGAGCCGGTGGCCGTGGTCGGCCGCGGCACGGGCATCGACGACCAGGGCTGGATGCGCAAGACCGCCGCCATCCGGGACGCCCTGCGCCGCGCCCGCCCCGTGATCAACGACCCGGTGGCCCTGCTCGCCACCGCGTCGGGCGCCGACCTCGCCGCCATGGCCGGTTTCCTGGCGCAGGCGGCCGTGCGCAAGACCCCCGTGATCCTCGACGGCGTGGTGGTCGGCGCGGCGGCCGTCGTCGCCGAGGAACTGGCACCGGGCGCCCGTGACTGGTGGGTGGCGGGCCACCGCTCGGTCGAGCCCGCGCACACGTTGGCCCTGGGGCACCTGAGCCTGGAACCGCTGCTGGAGTTCGACATGCGGTTGGGCGAGGGCTCCGGCGCGGTGGCGGCCCTCCCCCTGGTCGTGATGGCGACCCGCATCCTGGCCGAGATGGCGACCTTCGACAGCGCGGGCATCTCCGGACCCGCCTGATGCGCCTGGCGTTGTCGTGGCTGACGGTGCTGCCCGTCCGCGTCGGCTCCGACGAGGTCGACGCGCGGGCGGCACGACGGGCCATCGCCTTCGCGCCCTTCGTCGGCCTGCTGCTGGGTGCGGCGGCCGCGGCCCTGCTCCTGCTGCCGCTGCCCGACCTGGTGGCCGGTTTCCTCATCGTCGGCTTCCTGGCCCTGGCCACCCGGGGCATGCACCTGGACGGCCTGGCCGACACCGCGGACGGCCTGGGCTGCTACGGGCCGCCGGAACGGGCGCTCGCGGTGATGAAGGACGGCGGCGCGGGCCCGTTCGCGGTGGTCGCGCTCATCGTCGTGCTGGGCGCGGAGGCCGCCGCCTTCCCCGCCGTCGACTGGCCCGCGGTGCTCCTGGCGCTGACCGCCGGCCGGGCCGCGTTCGTGCTGTGCTGCCTGCGCGGCGTACCGGCCGCCCGTCCCGAGGGCCTGGGCGCGCTGGTAGCGGGCACCCAGCCGCCGTGGGTCGCGGTGGTCTGGTGGGTGGCCCTGGTGGTGGCCGGGTTCTTCGTGCACCCGTGGCACGGTCCACTGGCCGTCGTCCTGGCCGCGGCCCTGGTCCTGCTCCTGATCAGGCACACGCGCAAGCGGTTCGGCGGGATCACCGGCGACGTCCTGGGCGCCGCCTGCGAGACCGCCACCGTCACCGTCCTGGCCGTCACCGCGCTCTGACCGGTGCGCGATCCGCCGCCCCGCGGGACAACGGATCGCGCACCGCGGCCGTGAACCTCTAGTCGATCCTGGTCATCCAGCCGTGCGGGTCGGTGACCAGGCCCTGCTGGATGCCGGTCAGGTGGTTGCGCAGCTTCATCGTCACCTCGCCGGTGCGACCGCCCGAGACGGAGAACTCGCCCTCCGCGTGCTTCACGTGCCCGACCGGCGTGATCACCGCCGCCGTGCCGCACGCGAACACCTCGGTCAGCTCACCCGACTCGGCCTTCTTCTCCCACTCCTCGGTGGAGATCCGCCGCTCCTCGACCGCGTAGCCGAAATCGGCCGCCAGCCGCAGCAGCGAGGCACGCGTGATGCCGGGCAGCAGCGCACCGGACAGCTCCGGCGTCACCACGCGGACGTCGTCACCCGAACCGAGGACGAAGAACAGGTTCATCCCGCCCATCTCCTCGACCCAGCGCCGCTCCACCGCGTCCAGCCACACGACCTGGTCGCAGCCCTGCTCGGCGGCCTGCGCCTGCGCCACCAAGGACGCCGCGTAGTTGCCCGCGAACTTCGCCGCACCGGTCCCGCCGGGCGCCGCGCGCACGTACTCCGTCGACAGCCACACCGTCACCGGCTTCAACCCGCCCGTGAAGTACGACCCGGCGGGCGAGGCGATGAGCACGTACAGGTACTCCTTCGCCGGCCGCACGCCCAGGCCCTTCTCCGTGGAGAACAGGTAGGGCCGCAGGTACAGCGACTCCTCGGCGATGGCGGGCACCCACCGCTCGTCCACGGCCAGCAACTCCCGGATCGAACCCAGGAACAGCTCGTCGGGCAGTTCGGGCATCGCCAGGCGGCGTGCCGACGCGCGGAAGCGCTCGGCGTTCGCCTCGGGGCGGAAGGACGCGATCGATCCGTCGGGCTGGCGGTAGGCCTTGAGCCCTTCGAAGATCGCCTGGCCGTAGTGCAGCACCATGGCCGCCGGGTCCAGCTCCAGCGAGTGGTAGGGCTCGACGACGGCGTCGTGCCAGCCCTGCTCCTGGTTCCAGCGGATCGTCACCATGTGGTCGGTGAAGTGCTGCCCGAAGCCCGGCTTGGCGAGTACCTCCGCAACGCGCTCCGGGGTCGCCGGCTGCGGGTTGGGGGTCCGGGTGAAAGGCAACGCGGTCGTCATGTCAGCACGATAGCCGCCACTGGGACGTCAGAAAATCGTCGTCCCGATGCTCGGACGTCCGACCATCCGTCCGGGTCAGCCGACCGGTTGCCGCACACCACCCAGCGCGAGCAGGCCGGTACCGAGCGCGATCCCCACGCCGGTGATGACCAACGCCGTCGCGGGCGCGCTCATCGCCAGCAACACCGACAGCCCCAGCCCCAGGCACGCCGTCCGCATCGGCCACGTGCGTTCTTCCTGGAGCAACACCCGCGCCGAGGCGTTGGTGAAGCCGTAGTAGAACGCCGTGCCGCACGCGCCCACCGCCAACGCCGTCGAGGGCGGCAGCGCCACCACCGCGACGACCGCCGGCCCCGCGCTCAGGACCTCCAGCGGCCAGCCCGCCCGGATCCGCGGCAGATCACCCGTTTCGGTCATCCCGACCAGCGTCCGCCGGGCCGACGCGAGCACGAAGAACAGCGTCGACACCGCCGCGACCGCCGCGCCGAGGCCGAGCACCGGCAGCAGCCACCGCCCATCGGCGACGATCAACGCGTCCCGCAGCGGCGCGGGCGACAACGCCAACCGAGCCGACCCGAGCTGCCGCAGCACGGCCGCGCCGACCCCGATCGCCACCAGCAGCACGACCCCGATCACCACCGGCACCGCGAAGTGCAGCACCCGGGCGGAGAACACCTGCTCGCCCGCGTCACGGCGAGGAGCGGTGATCCGCTCGAACCCGAGGAACGCCGCGAACAACAGCATCGACGCGCCCATGACACCGTCGAACCCGGGCCCGTCGCCGGTCACCGCGGGGTTTTCCGGCGGCGCGACCGAGAAGCAGACCAGCACCACCAGCACGAGCACGCCGAGCACCACGCCCGCGGCCGCCGCGCTCAGCCCGGCGCCCCACCGGACCCCGGCCGCGCCCAACCCGGCCGTCACCACGATCAGCCCCACGGCCGCCGCCACCCGGTGCTCCGGGACCACGTACGCCCCGAACGCGCCCGCCAGCGCCGCGGCCATCCCCGCTCTGCCGATCAGGTGCGCACTGCCGCCGATGCGCGCGGGCCAGGACCCGAGCTGGTAGCGGATGTACGCGTAGCCGCCGGGGGCGTCGGGGTACGCGCGGTGCTGGTCCGCGGTGGAGAACGCGCAGCACAACGCCGTCACCGCGGCTAAGACCAGACCGGGGAGGAACCACGGGCCCGCGATCGCGGCGGCAGGGGCGAAACCGGTGAACACACCGGCACCCAGTGTCGCGCCGAGAGCGAGCGCCACGGCCCCGGCACGGGGCGTGATTGTCACCGCTACACGGTCCCATATCAACTAGGTGACGACTAACGCCCGGCCGGACGACCCCCATTCGTGTTAATTGTTACTCAACGCAATCGAAGGTGCGGCCGTCCCGAGTGTGAACGCGACCTTTAGCATTCGTCACGATCCACCACCATCCCGCCGCACGACCAGGAAGCGCCGGGAGGACCCCGTCAAGGAGCCGCAGTGACCGCGCCGAAGCTGGCCATCACCGACAGTGACCCGAGCAGCACCACCGCCGACGCCGTTGTGGTGGGCACAGTCCAGGGACCGGACGGCCTCGCCCTCGCCGCCGGCTCCGAGGCGGTGAACGCCGCGTTCGACGGCGCGCTGCTCGACGTGCTCGACGCAGTCGGCGCGAGCGGCAAGGCCGACGAGGTCGTCACCGTGCCCACGCTCGGCAAGCTCGGCGCGCGCGTCGTGCTCGCCGTGGGCCTGGGCAAGCCCGCCGACGACGGCTCGGTGACCGAGGACCAGGTGCGCCGCGCGTCCGGCGCCGCCGCCCGCGCGCTGGGCGGCCGCAAGCGCGCCGTCACCACGCTGTCCGCGCTGCACCTCGGCCCCGCCGTCGAGGGCACCGTGCTGGGCGCGTACTCGTTCACCGCCTACAAGTCGAACAAGGGCGACGGCCCGGTCGCGCGCGTCGACCTGGTCGCGCCGGCCGAGGGCAACATCCGGGCGCACCGCGCGACGCTCAAGGCGTCCACCGCGATCGCCGAGGCCGTCACCGCGACCCGCGACCTGGTCAACACCCCGCCGAACGACCTGTTCCCGGCGTCGTTCGCGGATCGGGCCGCCGCCCTGGCCAAGGCCGAAGGGCTCGAGGTCGAGGTCCTGGACGAGAAGGCGCTGCGCAAGCAGGGCTTCGGCGGCATCCTCGGCGTCGGCGGCGGCTCCAGCCGTCCGCCGCGCCTGGTGCGCATCACCTACCGCGGCCCGAAGGCGGGCAAGAAGGTCGCGCTGGTCGGCAAGGGCATCACGTTCGACACCGGCGGCATCTCGATCAAGCCGGCCGCGGGCATGGACGAGATGACCTCGGACATGGGCGGCGCGGCGGCCGTGATCGCCACCGTCGTGCTGGCCGCGAAGCTGAAGTACCCGCTGGAGGTCACCGCGTGGGCGCCGATGGCGGAGAACATGCCTTCGGGCACCGCCTACCGGCCCGGTGACGTGCTGACCATGTACGGCGGCAAGACCGTCGAGGTGCTCAACACCGACGCCGAGGGCAGGCTCATCCTGTCCGACGCGATCGTGCGCGCCTGCGAGGACGCCCCGGACTACCTGATCGAGACGTCCACGCTGACCGGCGCGCAGGTCGTGTCGCTGGGCAAGCGGACGGCCGGCGTGATGGGCACCGAGGACTTCCGCGACCGGGTGGCCGCGATCGGGCGCGCGGTCGGCGAGCAGGCGTGGGCCATGCCGCTGCCGGACGAGCTGCGCGGCGACCTGGACTCGAAGGTGGCCGACATCGCGAACGTGGCCGGGCACCGGTTCGGCGGGATGCTCGCGGCGGGCGTGTTCCTGCGCGAGTTCGTGGCCGAGGGCGTGACGTGGGCGCACATCGACGTGGCCGGGCCGTCGTTCCACACCGGTGCGCCGTACGGGTACACCACCAAGGGCGGCACCGGCGTTCCGGTGCGCACCCTGGCGGCGGTGCTCGCGGACATCGCGGCGAACGGCTGATCCCCGGCCTCCCGCTCAGTTCGCCACGCTGATCGCCTGGCGGGCGGTTCCCGGGTCGGCCGCGCAGCGCAGCACCAGCGCCGCCAGGTCGGCCCGGGACACCCGCATGCCCCCGCGCACGTTGGTGTCCACCGCCGTGCGGTAGGCGTCCGTGCGCGGCCCGTCCGTCAGCTGCGGCGGGCGGACGATCGTCCACTCCAGACCGCTCGCGCGCACGACGTCCTCCATCCGCGCCATGTCCGCCCACGGGTGCTTGAGCACCTGCCGCAGGATCGGCTTGACCAGGTAGCGGCTGACCGGGTCGTCCCCGTCGACCACCATGCCGCTGTTGCTGACCACGACCAGCCGGCGGACGCCGTGCGCCTTCATCGCCAGGATCACCGACCTGGTGCTGTCGGTCTGCACGGACGTCGGCTTGCGCACCGCGCGCGAGCCGATGGCCGAGACGACGGCGTCCGCACCGGCGAGGTGCGGGCCGATCGAGTCCGGGTCCATCACGTCGGCCGCGGTGTCGCGGCCGTTGCGCGTGCGCACGATCGCGGTGACGTCGTGGCCCGCTTCCCGGGCCAGCTCGACGATCTTCGTCCCGGTACCGCCGCTCGCTCCCAGAACCGTGATGCGCATGGGTCCGCCCTTCGGTTGGTGAGTACTTACTAACCACTAGGGTAGCCCCATGACCACACGCGACCGCATGCTCGACGCGGCGGCCCACGTCATGCGCACCAAAGGGCTCGCGCGGGCGACCACCAAGGAGATCGCCAAGGCGGCGGGCTTCTCGGAAGCGGCGCTGTACAAGCACTTCACGGACAAGACGGACCTGTTCCTGGCCGTGCTGCGGGAACGGGCGCCGACCGACCTGGCCGGGCTGCTGGCGGGACTGGAGGCCGGCCGGGGCGACGTGCGCGAGACGTTGGTCGACGTCGCGCGGGCCGCGATCGCGTTCTACGTCGAGACGTTCCCGATCGCCGCGTCGATCTTCTCGGAGCCGGCGCTGCTGGCCGCGCACCGCGAGGCGTTGCGGACGCACGGGGTGGGGCCGGGAACGGTGCCGGAGATGCTGGCCCGGTACCTGGAGGCCGAGCGGGGTGCGGGACGGCTGCCCGCGGTGCTCGACACCGGGTCGGCGGCGGACCTGCTGCTGGGCGCGTGCCAGTACCAGGCGTTCCTGGGCTTCTTCTCGGACCGGCCCGCAGACCCGGAAGCGCTGGTCAGGACGTTGTGGGACGGGATCGGCCAGGCCTGATGGGTCGTCGGGCCGGCCGCGCTCTCACGCCCCTTGACCCTTGCGCCGCGAGTACTCGCGCATCCGCTTCGGGTAGCCCACGATGCCCGCGTCGTAGATCGGGATCTCCAGCTTCTTGGCCAGGCGCTTGGCGCCCTCGGTGCCGTCGATCCGGCGACGCGTCCACTCACCGTCGTGCGCGACCAGCACGACCGTGGTCTCCGTCACGGTCGTCTTCGGCTCGACGTACGCCTCCACACCCCGGCGCGCGGCAGCCCACCGCTCCAGGTGCCCGGTGTCCGTGGACGTGGACGCCCGGAGCACGCCGGGGCGCTGCTTCCTGCGAAAACGGTCGAACAGCCCCACCGGGCCACCTCCTGCAAGGACCTCTGCCGACCATGGTGCCGGCGCGCGTGTGAAGGTGGGGGCAAATCGTCCCAAGACCGACACCGCGTCGCGGGCGTTCGCGCGGTAGTGACAAGATGGCAACTACACGCGCGCACCCGCGCGGAGTAAGGCATCAAGCTCTCCAGGGAGATTCCGTGACCGACACCTCCGCCGACCTTGTGATCCTCGGTGGCGGCTCGGGCGGCTACGCCTGCGCGTTCCGCGCGGCCGAGCTCGGCCTGTCCGTCATCCTGGTCGAGAAGGACAAGCTGGGGGGCACGTGCCTGCACCGCGGCTGCATCCCCACCAAGGCGCTGCTGCACGCGGCGGAGGTCGCGGACAACGCGCGCGAGGGTGACCAGTTCGGCGTGAAGTCCTCGCTGGAGGGCATCGACATCGCGGGCGTCAACTCGTACAAGGACGGCGTGGTCAGCCGGCTCTACAAGGGTCTCCAGGGCCTGGTCAAGGCCAACAAGGTGACCCTGGTCGAGGGCGCGGGCAAGTTCGTCGGCCCGAACACCGTCGAGGTGGACGGACAGCGCTACACCGGCAAGAACGTCGTGCTGGCGACCGGTTCGTACGCCCGCAGCCTGCCCGGCCTGGAGATCGGCGGCCGGGTCGTCACCAGCGACCAGGCGCTCAACCTGGACTTCATCCCGGAGAAGGTCGTCGTGCTCGGCGGCGGCGTGATCGGCGTCGAGTTCGCCAGCGTGTGGGCCTCCTTCGGCGCGGAGGTGACCATCGTCGAGGCGCTGCCCCGCCTGGTCCCGGCCGAGGACGAGTACGCGTCCAAGCAGCTGGAGCGCG
The DNA here is from genome assembly GCF_003014735.1 of Saccharothrix carnea. GTDB lineage: Bacteria > Actinomycetota > Actinomycetes > Mycobacteriales > Pseudonocardiaceae > Actinosynnema > Actinosynnema carneum. Next base: position 224,712 of record NZ_PYAX01000003.1, read on the forward strand.
CGTTCCGCCGCCGCGGCATCAAGTTCAAGACCGGCGTGAAGTTCACCGGCGCCACGCAGAGCGAGTCGGGCGTGTCGGTCACGCTCGAATCCGGCGACGTGCTGGACGCCGACCTGCTGCTGGTCGCGGTCGGCCGCGGCCCCAACACGGCGGGCCACGGCTACGAGGAAGCCGGCGTGACGATGGAGCGCGGCTTCGTCATCACCGACGAGCGGCTGCGCACCAGCGTCCCCGGCGTGTACGCCGTGGGCGACATCGTGCCCGGCTTGCAGCTCGCGCACCGCGGCTTCCAGCAGGGCATCTTCGTCGCCGAGGACATCGCCGGGCAGAATCCCAAGGTGATCGACGAGGCGGGCATCCCGCGCGTCACCTACTGCAAGCCCGAGGTCGCCTCCGTGGGCCTGTCCGAGGCCGCGGCCAAGGAGAAGTACGGTTCGGTCGAGACGTTCGTCTACGACCTCGCCGGCAACGGCAAGAGCCAGATCCTGAAGACCGCCGGCGGTGTCAAGCTCGTCAAGGCACCCGATGGCCCGGTGGTCGGTGTCACCATGGTCGGCGAGCGGGTCGGCGAGCTGATCGGTGAGGCCCAGCTCATCTACAGCTGGGAGGCGTACCCCGAGGACGTGGCTCCGCTGATCCACGCCCACCCGACCCAGACAGAAGCCCTCGGCGAGGCCTTCCTCGCCTTGGCCGGCAAGCCGCTGCACGTGCACGGCTGACCGTCGCACCCCAGTCAGCCGATCCCCGACCCACGCACGAGGAGTCAGCGAACGATGGCCTTCTCCGTCCAAATGCCCGCACTCGGCGAGAGCGTCACCGAGGGCACGGTCACCCGCTGGTTGAAGCAGGAGGGTGACCGCGTCGAGGTCGACGAGCCCTTGCTGGAGGTGTCCACCGACAAGGTCGACACCGAGATCCCGTCGCCCGCCGCGGGCGTGCTCCAGAAGATCGTCGCCCAGGAGGACGAGACCGTCGAGGTCGGCGCGGAGCTCGCCGTCATCGGTGACGGCTCGGAGTCCGGGGCGTCGTCCGACACGCCCGAGTCCTCCGACTCGACCGCCGGTGAGGCCGCCGCGCCCGCCGAGGAGGCCCAGCCCGAGCCGCAGTCGGCGCCGGAGCCCGCGCCGCAGGCCGAGGCACCCGCCCCGTCCGGTGGTGGCTCGGCCGAGGGCACGCCGGTGACCATGCCCGCGTTGGGCGAGAGCGTCACCGAGGGCACCGTGACCCGGTGGCTCAAGGCGGTCGGCGACTCGGTCGAGGTCGACGAGCCGCTGCTGGAGGTGTCCACCGACAAGGTCGACACCGAGATCCCGTCGCCGGTGGCGGGCACGTTGCTCGAGATCACCGCCGGTGAGGACGAGACCGTCGAGGTCGGCGGGCAGCTCGCGGTGGTCGGCTCGGGTTCGCCCGCGCCCGCCGCGCAGGAAGCACCGAAGCCCGCGCCGGCACCTGCCGAACCGGCTCCCGCGCCCGCCCAGGAAGCGCCCAAGCAGGAAGCGCCGGCCCAGGAAGCGCCGAAGCCCGCGCCGGCTCCCGCCCAGGAGGCGCCCAAGCAGGAAGCGCCGGCCGAGGACTCCTCGTCCAACGGTGCGCCCTACGTGACGCCGCTGGTGCGCAAGCTCGCGTCGGAGAACGGCATCGACCTGGCCACGCTCAAGGGCACGGGTGTCGGCGGCCGGATCCGCAAGCAGGACGTGCTCGCCGCGGTCGAGGCCAAGAAGGCCCCGGAGCCGGAGGCGCCCAAGCCCGCCGCGGCGTCCGCGCCCGCCCAGCGCGTGGCCTCGGCGCCGGCCGACACCAGCGGCAAGCGCGGCACGGTGCAGAAGCTGCCCCGGCTGCGGCAGATCGTCGCCCAGCGCACGCGTGAGTCGCTGCAGGTCTCGGCGCAGCTCACCCAGGTGTTCGAGGTCGACGTCACCAAGATCGCCCGGCTGCGCAACAGGGCCAAGGCCGCGTTCGAGCAGCGCGAGGGCACGAAGCTGACGTTCCTGCCGTTCTTCGCCAAGGCGGCGGTCGAGGCGCTCAAGCAGCACCCGGTGCTGAACGCGTCGATCGACGAGGAGAAGAAGGAGGTCGTGTACCACGGTGCCGAGCACCTGGGTATCGCGATCGACACCGAGCGCGGCCTGCTCAACGCGGTCATCGCGAACGCGGGCGACCTGAACCTGGCCGGCCTGTCGCACAAGATCGGCGACCTGGCGGCGCGGGCGCGGGCCAACAAGCTCACGCCCGACGAGCTGACCGGCGGCACGTTCTCGCTGACCAACCTGGGCAGCAACGGCGCGCTGTTCGACACGCCGATCATCCAGCAGCCGCAGGTCGGCATCCTGGGCGTGGGCGTGGTCAAGAAGCGCCCGGTGGTGATCACGGACGAGAACGGCGACGACACCATCGCCATCCGGTCCATGGCTTACCTGGCGCTGACCTACGACCACCGGCTGGTCGACGGCGCCGACGCGGGTCGGTTCCTCACGACGGTGAAGAACCGGCTCGAAGAGGGCTCGTTCGAGGCTGACCTGGGTCTGTAGAGGTCCGGTCCGACCACAAGGCCGCTCCCCGCGCTCGTGGGGGGCGGCCTTGTGGCTCGTCCGAAGGGTTGTGGCCCGGCGTGGTGCGGGTGACACGTCCGCTGCTGTGCAACCGGGGGCTTGCTGCGAGACGATCAACGCATGCGCGTTGTCATCGCGGGATCGTCGGGGTTGATCGGCACCAGTCTGGTCGCCGCGCTGCGCGGTGCCGGGCACGAGGTCCTGCGGTTGGTGCGGAGGCGGCCCTCGGCGCCGGACGAGCGGGCCTGGGACCCGCCGGCCGGGAGGATCGACGCGGGCGCCCTGGACGGCGTGGACGCGGTGGTGAACCTGTGCGGTGCCGGTGTCGCCGACAAGCGGTGGAGTGACGCCCGCAAGCAGGTGCTGCTGGACAGCCGGACGGTGCCGACCGAGGTGTTGGCGGCGGCGGTCGTGGAGCACGGGGTGCCGGTGCTGGTGAACGCCAGTGCGATCGGGTACTACGGCGACACCGGTGACGAGGTGGTCGACGAGCGCAGCCCGTCCGGGACGGGGTTCCTGGCCGAGTTGTGCCGGCAGTGGGAGGCGGCGACGTCGGCGGCGGAGGGGCACGCGCGGGTGGTGCGGATGCGGACGGGGCTGGTGATCAGCCCGTCCGGCGGGTTGTTCGGGAAGATCAAGCCGTTGTTCGCGTTCTTCCTGGGTGGGCGGCTGGGTGACGGGCGCCAGTACATGCCGTGGATATCGTTGGACGACACGATCGCGGCGATCCGGTTCCTGGTCGAGAACGACGTGGTGGGGCCGGTGAACCTCACCGCGCCCGGTCCGGTGACGAATGCCGAGTTCACCCGGACGGTGGGGCACGCGTTGCACCGGCCGACGCCGTGGGTGGCGCCGGCGTTCGTGTTGAAAGCCGTCTTGGGCGAGGTCGCGGAGGAAGGGCTCCTGGCAGGTCAGAGGGCCGTGCCCAGGGTGCTCGAACAGCGCGGCTTCCAGTTCCTGCACCCCGCGCTCGGGGCGGCCGTGGCGGCGGCCGTCGAGAGGTGATGGGCGCGCTCGTCGGGGGCGTGCTGGCGCTGGCCTCGATGGTCCTGGGCCTGACCGTGCGCGACGACCCGCCCTGGCTGGACGAGGGGCTGCGGCAGGCAGCGGTGGAGTTGGGGCCGGGGTTCGTGCACGCGTCGGCGGTGGTGAGCTTCGTGCTCAGCCCCGGGTTGGCCACGATCGCGTTGATCTCGCTGGGGTTGCGCGCCTTCCTGGCCAAGGACCCGTTGTTGGCCCGCGGTGCGGTGCTGTTGGCGGTCTGCTGGTCGACGTTGTTCGCCAGGTACTGGTACCAGCGGGTTCGCCCGATCGAGTTCCCGAAGTGGGCCTACCCGAGCGGGCACGTGACGGCGGTCACGTCGGTGGCGTTCACGGGTGTCGTGCTGTGCGCGTGGCTGGCCCGGCGGTACCTGAAGGTCGCGGTGGCGTTGGCGGGCACGGCGGTGGTGCTGACGGCGGCGAGCCGGGTCGTGCTGGACATGCACTGGTTCACCGACACGGTCGGCGCGGTGCTGGCGGTGGTGGGGGTGGGCCTGGTCGTCGCCCGTGCCCTGGGGCTGCTGCCGGTGGGCGTAATGTCGAGACGTGAGCAGTCCTGACTTCTCCTGCCGCACCTCGACGGACCCGATCGAGGTGCGTGAGCTGGGCACCATCGACTACCTGGCCGCGTGGGACCTGCAACGCGAACTCGCCGAGGCACGCGCGGACGGCGCGGTCGGCGACACGATGCTGCTGCTGGAGCACCCGCCCGTCTACACGTGCGGTCGGCGCACCGAGCCCGAGGAGCGGCCCAAGGGCGGTGACGTGCCGGTCATCGACGTGGACCGCGGTGGCAAGATCACCTGGCACGGCCCGGGGCAGCTGGTCGGCTACCCGATCGTGGAGCTGGCGGAGCCGTTGGACGTGGTGCAGTACGTGCGGCGGCTGGAACAGGCGCTGATCCACGTGTGCGATCAGCTGGGCGTCGTCACGGGTCGGGTCGAGGGGCGCAGCGGTGTGTGGATCCCAGCCGACGACAAGGGCGTGGAGCGCAAGGTCGCGGCGATCGGGATCCGGGTGCAGCGCGGCGTCACCATGCACGGGTTCGAGATCAACTGCAACGCGGACCTGTCGGCTTTCGGCGACATCATCCCGTGCGGCATCCGGGACGCCGGGGTGGCGTCGTTGTCGCACGAGCTGGGCCGGGACGTGACCGTGGCCGAGGTGCTGCCGCTGGCGCGCCAGGCGGTCGTCGACGCGTTGAACGGCGACCTGCCGTTGACCGATCGCACGGTGGTCCGCGCACAGCCCGCCGCCGCAGGCGTCACCTTCGCAGTACAGACAGCCTGAACAACTCCCCTCTAGGGTTCCGTAATGGCGGAATGAGGGGAGACCTGTCGTGCTCCTGACTCGACGGCGTCTGTTCCAGGCTTGCGGGATGGCCACGTTGCTGCCGGTGGCCGCCGGGCCGGACGACTGGCTCGGCTGGTTGCGCGCCCACCGGCGGCACGTGGCCGCGGTGCTGGACGACGGGCGGGGTGGCGGGGTTTCGTGGCGTCCGCACGAACGGCAGCCGCTGGGAGCGGCGGGGACGGTCTTCCACCTGGGCGCGTACGCGAAGGCCGTCGAGCGCGGGCTGGTGCGGCGGGACGAGAAGGTGCGCGTCGGCGAGTGGGAGCGGTACTGCCTCGGCGACGACGCGGCTCATCAGGCGGCGCTGCGGGCGTTGGGCATCACGTCCACGAACGGGGTGAAGGCGGACGATCCGCGGCGGTTCGTGACGATGGACCAGGTGGTCGCGGTGATGGTCGAGGGTGACCGGGCGGCCGCGGACCTGGTGGGCGTGCGAGTGGGAGGGCGGCCGGCGTTCCTGGTCGACGCGTTGCGGTTGGTGCTCGGGCGGTCGGTGGACGTCGAGCGGTACCTGAAGGATCCGCGGCTGCAGCTCGAAGTGCTCGGGAGGCTGCCCGACGTGCCGCGCGGTTACGAGGGGCGGCGGCCGTGGGCCCGGGGGACGTGGGCGGGCACGGCGGCGGAGGTGAACCGGGCGCACCGGGCGTTGGCCGGGGTGCCCTCGGTCCGGGAGCACGTCGGTCGGGCGTTCGCGGTGCTGCCCGGGATCGTCACGGTCGGTCTCTGCGTGCGGGAGGCCGGGCGGGTCGGCAGTGCGGCGGTGCTGATCCGCGAGGTCGACGAGCCGTGGTTCGCACGCGCGGGTGAGCTGGCGCGGTTGGTCCGGCTGGCCTTGGTGGAGCCCGCTGTCCTGCGGGACTTCCAGGTCAGCCTCTCGTAGGCGTCCGGGCGTGGTGGGCAGGACGAGCCCGTCCTGCCCACCGCCGCGTCAGCCGCGCAGCTGAGGCGCGACCTCCGCCGCGATCAGCTCGACGTGGTCGAGGTCGGCGAGGTCGAGGACCTGCAGGTAGGCACGGCTGATGCCGGTCTTCCCGCGCCACGAGCCCAGCTTGTCGACCACCTCGGCGGGCGTGCCGGCCAGGCCGTTCTGCCGCAGCTCGTCCACCTCGCGGCCGATGACGGCGGCACGGCGGGCGACCTCGGCGTCGTCCCGCCCCACGCACACGACCAGGGCCGCGGAACGGGTGATCTCCGCCGGGTCGCGGCCGATCTCGGCGCACGCGGCGTCCACCCGGGCCAGCACCTCGACGGCGTTGTCCACGGGCTGGAACGGCAGGTTGAACTCGTCGGCGAACCTGGCCGCGAGCGCGGGCGTGCGCTTGCGACCCGTGCCGCCGACCAGCACCGGGATCTTGGCCGCGGGCTTGGGCAGGGCGGGCGAGTCGGCGAGGGTGTAGTGCTTGCCGGAGAAGTCGTAGGTCTGGCCGGCGGGCGTGTTCCACAGGCCGGTGATGATCTCCAGCTGCTCCTCGTAGCGCTCGAAGCGCTCGACCGTGGAGGGGAACGGCAGCCCGTACGCGGTGTGCTCGGCCTCGAACCAGCCCGCGCCGAAGCCGAACTCGACCCGCCCGCCGGACATCTGGTCGACCTGCGCCACGGAGATGGCCAGCGGGCCGGGGTGGCGGAAGGTGGCGGCGGTCATCAGCGTGCCGAGCCGGATCGTGCTGGTGTCGCGGGCCAGGCCGGCGAGCGTGATCCACGCGTCGGTCGGACCGGGCAGGCCGTCGACGCCGCCCATCTTGAGGTAGTGGTCGGAGCGGAAGAACGCGTCGTAGCCCGCGGCCTCGGCGGCACGCGCCACCGCCAGCAGGTCGTCGTAGGAGGCCCCTTGCTGGGGCTCGGTGAAGATGCGGAGTTCCACCCGGTTGACGCTAGTCGGCCGGGTGGCGGGCTCGCGATCCGAGTTCGGTCACCGGCGACGTGACCGGGAGCGCTTCTCCTCGAGCGGTGGTGCGGGCGGGTCCTCCCGGACCCGGAGCCCTTCCACGACCCGGACGATGGTGCGTTCCACCTCGGCGCTGGCCTTGCGGGGGTCCGATGCGCCAGCGATCGTGCTGGCACCGGCCGAGAGCGCGCCGAAGAGCAGCCTGCTCATGGTCTCCACCGGCAACTGCTCCAGCTCGCCGGACGTGACCAGGACCTCGATCGTGGAGCGCAGCAGGCCGTAGCTGAAGTGCTCCTCGGCCTCGCGCCAGCGCTCCCAGCCCATCACCACCGGCGCCTCGTGGATCACGATCCGCTGGTAGGCGGGCTCCAGGCAGACCCGCACGTACGCGCGCAGGCCCGCGATCGCGGTCTCCCACGGGTCGCCGGGCGCGCTGACGATCTCGCCGAGCTTCTCGATGAACTTGGTCTCCACCGAGTCGAAGGCGGCTTCGAACAACGCCTGCTTGCCGCTGAAGTGGTGGTAGAGCGCGCCCTTCGTCAGCCGCGCCCGTTTCGCCACCTCGTCCAGGGAGGTGCCCGCGTAACCCCGTTTGGTGAACAGCTCGACGGCACTGTCCACGAGGGCCTGCCTCGTCGACTCCGAGTAGTCCAACCGCCTCGACCGCACTGTCACCACGTTCACAACCGTACGACATACCGGCGGTACGTACTCGTGGTATGTTCGCCTCATCGGCCATACCGCCGGTATGCGACAGACCTGAGGTATGACGCCGGTCACCACGAGAGGAGGGCGTGATCATGAGTTGGTCCGACTTCTACCGACGACGCGACGCTCTGGACGCCGTGCTCCGCGCCGCGGCGGGGGATCCCGCGGCACCCCTGACGTTCGACCGCGACCTGTTCGGCACCGAGGACGAGCTGCTCCTGGCCCTGCACTACCGCTGGATGCAGCAGCTCACCGGACGGCTCGGCACGGCGCTGGAGGACAGCGACGACGACCGGGTCGAGACCGTCGCCCGCACGTGGCGCGCGCTGGCGGCCGAGCAGCCGGTGCTGCGCGCGGTGCTCGACGCGCACCTGACGTCCACCGAGGCGATCGAGCGGGAGCAGCGCCTGCTGGCGCTCACCGCGGGCCTGGCGGAGCTGTCCGAGCCGAGCGCGGAGATCGCCCGCGTCGGCGCGGCGTTCGCGAGCCTGCTGCGCACGCGGCCCGCCGTCGTGCCGGGCAGGCACCGCAGGCTCGCCAAGAGCGCCTGACCACCTGGTAGGTATTGACCCATGCCGAAGTGGATCGCCCGGAAGTGGGACATCGCGGACATCCCGGACCAGAGCGGGCGCACCGCGCTGGTCACCGGGGCCAACTCGGGCCTCGGCCTGCGCACCGCCGAGGTGCTCGCGGGCAAGGGCGCGCACGTCCTGCTGGCCTGCCGGTCCCCCGAACGCGGGCAACGCGCACTGGAGCGCGTGCTCGCCACCGGTGGCAAGGCCGACCTGGTGCGGCTGGACCTGGCCGACCTGTCGTCGGTGCGCGCGGCCGCGGCTTCGGTGCGTGAAAGCACGGGTGACGCGCTGGACGTGCTGGTGAACAACGCGGGCGTGATGGCGGTGCCGCTGGGGCGCACCGCGGACGGGTTCGAGCGCCAGTTCGGCACCAACCACCTGGGCCACGCCGCGTTGACGTGGCTGCTGATGCCCGCGCTGCGCACCCGGCCGGGCGCACGCGTGGTCACCGTGTCGAGCCTGGCCCACCAGGCGGGCCGGATCGACCTGGCCGACCCGAACTACGAGGTGCGCCGCTACACGTCGTGGGGCGCCTACGGGCAGTCGAAGCTGGCCAACCTGCTGTTCGCCAGGGAGCTGCACCGCCGCACCCGGGCCGCGGGCGTGGACGTGACGTCCGTCGCGGCGCACCCCGGCATCACCGCCACCGAGCTGAGCGCCAACATGGCCCGTGCGCGGGGCAACGCGCTGCTCGCGCTCGGCACCAAGATCAGCGACTTCTTCTCGCAGTCCGTCGAGGTGGGAGCGTTGCCGCAGCTCTACGCGGCGACGGCACCGGACGTCGAACCGGGCGGCTACTACGGTCCGGACGGGTTCCGCGAGATGCGCGGCCACCCGGCGCCGGCGGGGTCGACCGCGGCGGCCCGGGACGAGCTCGCGGCCAGCCGGTTGTGGGACTTGACGGCCAAGCTCACGGGCGTCGCGCCCGACCCCTCGTGACGTAGGGTTGAAGTCGTGACCGTCGTACCTGAAGGTCGGAAGCTGCTGCGGCTGGAAGTCCGCAACAGCCAAACGCCCATCGAGAAGAAGCCCTCGTGGATCAAGACCAAGGCGAAGATGGGCCCCGAGTACCGGGAGCTCAAGGGCCTGGTCAAACGCGAGGGCCTGCACACGGTGTGCGAAGAGGCCGGTTGTCCCAACATCTACGAGTGCTGGGAAGACCGGGAGGCCACCTTCCTGATCGGTGGCGAGCAGTGCACCCGTCGCTGCGACTTCTGCCAGATCGACACCGGCAAGCCCGCCGACCTCGACCGCGATGAACCGCGTCGGGTGGCGGAGTCGGTGCAGGCCATGGGTCTGCGCTACTCGACCGTGACCGGCGTGGCGCGTGACGACCTGGAGGACGGCGGTGCCTGGCTGTACGCCGAGACCGTCCGCCAGATCCACGCGATGAACCCGGGCACCGGCGTGGAGCTGCTGATCCCCGACTTCAACGCGGTGCCCGAGCAGCTGGCCGAGGTGTTCTCGTCACGGCCCGAGGTGCTGGCGCACAACTTGGAGACCGTGCCGCGCATCTTCAAGCGCATCCGGCCGGCGTTCCGCTACGAGCGGTCGCTGGAGGTCATCACCGCGGCCCGCGAGGCGGGCCTGGTGACGAAGTCCAACCTGATCCTGGGCATGGGCGAGACGCCGGACGAGGTCACCGAGGCGTTGAGCGACCTGTACGACGCGGGCTGCGAGATCATCACCATCACGCAGTACCTGCGGCCCTCGCCCCGGCACCACCCGGTGGAGCGGTGGGTCAAGCCGGAGGAGTTCGTGACGCACAAGGAGACCGCCGAGCGGATCGGCTTCTCCGGTGTCATGGCCGGTCCCCTGGTGCGCTCGTCCTACCGCGCCGGCCGGCTGTACGCGCAGGCCGTGCAGAAGCGCGGCGACGTGCTGCCGGAGAACCTCCACCACCTGCTCGAAGCGGGCAGTGCCGCGCAGGAGATCACCTCACTGCTGTCGGCTCGCTGACCACCACGCCGTCCAGCGCCCGGACGTAGTCCGCTCCGAAGGCGCTGGACGGCGTGTGCGCGCCGGGGGTCGTGTCGGCCAGGCGCTGGACCGCCTTGATCACCGAGTCGGCGGTGAGGTCGTAGGCGTTCGGGCCGGTGAGCGCGGCGCGGACCCGGTTGCCGTCGCCGTCCCAGGCCTCGCCGAAGACCTCGCTGCGCGTCCTGGCCCTGGTGGTGTCGTTCGGGCCGCCGATGCGCTTGGCCAACGCGGTGCCGAGCCGTTGCGCGGCTCTGGTGCGCAGCAGCGGCGCGGTGAGCGGCTGGAGCTTGCCCAGCACGCCGGGGATCGTGGTGAACGTGGTGATGTTCGGGATGCCGGTGGACCGGTAGGCCGTGCTCACGTCGCCCCACGGGATGGCGCCGACCTCCCTCGGCCGGTCGCGGAAGTGCGCCGTGCGCCGGCGGTGGCCCAGCCGGACGTTCCGGACCTCGCCGTCCACGCGTGCCCGTCCACCGCCACCCGAGCCTTCGACGGCCGTGCGCGCCGTGCCCGCGCTGGCGCCGCCCTGGACCAGGAACGCGAGGTCGAGGTGCGTGGCCGTGGGCAGGGCGTCGTGCAGCAGGGCGGCGACGCAGTCGGTGGGCACGACGTCGAACCCGGCGCCGGGCAGCAGCACCACCCCGGCCGCCTTGGCTTCGGCGTCACGTCGGCTCACGGCCTCGAAGACGTCGATCTCGCCGGTGATGTCGAGGTAGTGCGTGCCGCTCTTCAGGCAGGCGTCCACCATCGGCCCGGAGGTGGCCGAGAACGGCCCGGCGCAGTGGGCGACCGCGTCCACGTCCTCCAGTGCCCCTACCGCTTCGGCGAGGCCGAACACCCGGTGCTCCAGCCCGAGCCGTTCGGCCAGGGGTCGCACCTTCGCCGCGTCCCGCCCGGCCAGCACCGGCCGCAGCCCGCGCCGGACCGCCAGTTCCGCGACGAGCGTGCCCGTGAACCCGTAAGCGCCGTAGACCATCCACCTCATGCGGTAGAAGCTACTCGCAGGTAGCTACCGGGACGACTTGCGCCGCACCACGAGGGTCCCGGCCACGCACAACATCCCCACGACCGTCACCGGCGCCGCCCAGGCCAACCGCTCCATCCGCAGCCGACCGCAGATCTCGACGAACGCCGCACCCTCGGCCTCGACCGCGACCTCGTCGAACCCCATGCCGACGCTGTTGCCGCAGGCGACCGGAACGCCCGCCGGCGAGTCGGTGGACAGGGGCAGCAACATGATCAGCAACCCGGCCAGGAAGAACGCGACACCGACCACCGCGGTGACCGTCCTGGGCGACATGCGAGGAAGTTACGTCCTCGACACGCTCCGGGATAGGGGGATGTCACATAGGGGGACCTGGTTAGCAGCCCCTAATGCGCCGTTCGGCCTACTCGGGGCGAGCGGATGCTTCCGTGCGCCGAACGGTCCGGGCACCGGTCGGACAATTCTGCGGCACCGATACCGCGCGTTTTTCGAAAACCGTTTTCACCACCTGACGGTCACCGACCAGCCACCTAATCACTCGAACGAGTGACTTGTTTTCTGCCACCGCTACCCGAACCGACCAGACACCCCACCGCAGCGTGCCCGAGCCGGACCGCTGACCCGATCACCGCACCTCATCGCCGTGCTGTGATCGACTTCGCCGCCGGGCTCAGCCCTCTCGCCGCTCACCGACCGACCCCGCCGTTTCACCCTCCCGTGCGCGATCGTCGATTCACCGGAGCAATTCCCGCACTTTTCCGCCACCCCGCAGAAGGAGCACCGGACCGCCGTGAACGCCCTCGAAGACGACACCCTCTTGGCCGCCCTGGAACGCCGACTCGCCGCCGCGCTGGGCGGCAGCACCCGGTTCGGTCGACTGGCGCTGCGCTGGCCCGCCGCCGCGGCGGACCGGGCCCGCGACACGGTGGCGTTCCGCTCCAACGACGTGGGCGGCTACGGCCCACTCCCCCTCGACGCGACCCTGGACGTCACCACCGTCACCGCCCGCTTCGCCCACATCCCCGAGTTCGCCAGGACGGACGAGCTGAAGCAGTCCCGCCTCATCCCGTGCGCCGACCGGGAACGCGAACGACTGCTCACCGCCCCGATCCCCCTGGACCACTGGCTGACCTTCGACACCACCCTCCACGGCCGCACCTACCGCCTGCACGAAGGCCGGTGGCGCCGGGTGGGGCACACCGAGTCCACGAACGACCCCGTGTCGGCCCCCGAGCCGTGCTGTGAGGTGTTCTGGACCTCGCTCGGGCAGCACCCCGGCGGCGAGGGCCACGTCGTGGGTGCGGGACTGGCCGGGCGCCCTTGATCGCCACCTGATCAGGCGACGGACTTCACCGCCCGCCGGTGGTTCGATGGCACCGTGCGATCAGCCGACCCCGCGCCGCTCGTCGTGTTCGTCGTCGGAGCCCCCGGAGCGGGCAAGAGCACGGTGGTCCGGCACCTCGCCGAGCGCCTGCGGTGCGCGGAGTTCCTGAGCGGCGACGTGCTGCGGCGCACCGCCGAGGAGGACACCGAGCTCGGGCGTGACGTCGCCGACCGGTTGTCCCGTGACGAGACGATGCCGGTGGCGCTGTACTGCCGGATCGTGCGGCGCGAGGTCGGCCGCGGTCGGCACACCGGCCTGGTCTTCGACGGGTTCCCCCGGACGCTGGAACAGTGCCTGGCCATCCCCGCCGTGCTCGACGCCGCCGGGGTGCCGGGCGCGGAGGTGCTCGGGTTGGGGCTGCACGTGCCGGCGGCGGTGTCGATCGAGCGGATCCGCCGCCGCGACGAGCGCGCCGAGGACACCGCGCGCACGGCTTGGACGCGGTTGTCGACCCACGCCCGGCGTTCCGCGGACATCGCCGGGGCCTTCGCCGAACGGTGGCCCTACGTCGAAGTGGACGCGACCGCCCGCGTCGAGCGCGTGGTCCGTGCCGCGTTGGCGGCGCTCTCAGGACAGGTCGACCGCGTCGCCGAACGCCGCTGACTCACGCGCCAACGAGGTGAGGTCGACCGGTTCGCGGGCGAACGAGAACTCCGGGCTGTCCAGCAAGCCGTGGGCGCGTGCTTCCAGCCAGGACAGCTCGCGGTACTTGTCCGGCGCCATGAACTGCGCCCCGAAGTCCCAGCCGACCCCTGACACCTGCCGGTCGCCGTAGAGCCGCCGCGCCCGCTCGCGGTAGACGTCCGCGGTGACGGTGTCGGGGTGGTTGAACGACAGGTCGAACCCGTTGGCACCCAAGCCGAACACGGCCAGGCCGTACAGGATCGTGCACTCGATCCCCGTCCGGGCGCAGAACTCGGTGATCCGCCGGGCTCCGACCGCACTGCCCGCGTACGACAGCAGGAAGAGCCGTTCGAGGCGGTGCACCTGCCGGTAAGCGTCGAGGGCCGAGACCACCGTGGCGCCGGACGCGACGGTGTCACCGACGACGAGGCACGGCCTGCCCGGACCCGGCTCTCTCCCACGTCAGGGCGCATCGCGGTGCGCCGTCACCGGTGGACGCCGAGCCGGTGCAGCGCGTCCAGCATCGGCTGGTCGCCCGCCAGCACGTTGGACCGGTACTCGTCTATCGACGCCCGCAACCAGGCGGGCGTCCCGACCGGGTCGCGCGGAGCAGCCGGGAGCCTGCCCAGTGCCTCTCCCGCCTCGGTGAAGTCGTCCACCACCGCCAGTGCCAGCGAGGCGACGTGCGGGTGCACGTAGTCGCTGACGCGCGCCCCCCGGTATTCCAGGTGGTCCCGGCGGTACTTCGAGTTGCGCGGCGCCACCACGATCACCGGCGTCCGCAGCGAGGCCGCGGCGGCCATCTCCACACCGATGCCCAGACCGCGTCGCTCGCGCGCGTCGACCACCACCGCGGACGCCATGAGCACCTGGAACATGTCCCGCCCGAACTGCCCCAGCACGTTGGCCGGGTCGGTGATCGGGTCGTCCGGGTTCAGGAACACCACCTCCAGCGGGTGGGCTCCCTCCTGGACCTGCTTGCGTTCCAGGTCGGTCCAGCACAGCTTCCGCTCATCGCCCTCGCCTTTCGCGATGGAGCCCGAGCAGTACACCGAAATGATCATTGATCTCCCGTTCCGGTCATGCGTACAGCGAGTCCGCCGCGATTCGGACGGCGGACTCGGCCTGAGCCAGGGATTTCACTTCGGCCGGCCGGGAAGCGCGTGAGCGCACCACCGCCCGGCGCAGACCTTCCATCCGGTCCGAGGACTGGCTCGCCACGGCTATCGAGCCGAATTCCGGGTTGGACCGCAGTTGCACCAGCTCTGCCCACGAGGCGGTGACGTGGATGAATTCGGCCAATCCGAGCCACTGGAGCGCGAGATCCAGGGACCGCGCGGACACCGCGGACACACCCGGGTCGTGCTCCACACCGCAGGACAGCCCGCCGAAGGGGAAGTCCCGCAGGATGATGGCGTCGAGGTCGTGCAGGTAGCTCGACAAGTAGGCGCGGGAGACGAACCAACCGATGCGCGCCAACTCCTCCGGGCGCGGCCGGGCCGGAATCGCCCGTGCGACGAACCGGGTGACGAACGCCTGCTCCCCCAACCTCTCGGGCACGGCCCGCAACTCGCCCTCCGGTTCGCGGTGCCCCGGGGGCCAGTGCCTCGCCAGGCTCGCCGCCAGCCGGGCCAACTCCCCGTCCCGGCTCAGGGCCGCGTCCCACCGGCGGGCGATGTGGTCGGCGGTCGAGCCCGCCCCGCGGGGACTCCAGACCAGGTCTTGGGCTATGGCGAGGGACGTCGGCGTCACGTAGGGGTTCTGCGGGTCCGCGCGGTACTCGGCGGCCTTCTGCTCGCCGTACCGCACCACGTCCGGGACCGGTGCGCAGTAGGCGACCTGCTGCAGCGCGACCAAGCCGCGCAGCAGCTCCAGCAGGCGCGGTATGCCTGGCACTTCGAACAGGTAGGAAGCGGGCATGACCAGGTTCGCGTCGGTCGCGAGCACGGCGAGGCGCGTCGCGTACAACGCCTGCCCGGTGGTCAACTGCGATTCCCCGCGCCGAAGGGGGAAGCCGTAGCAGTGCAGGATCTCCGGGTTGAGGTACTGCACGAAGACCGGCCGACTCCGATCGTAAAGAGGATCGGCCGGCCGCGCGCCGTTCAAGTAGATGTCCCGACCCGCCACGTAGGCGTCGCGAGCAGTCGTCACGACCTGCGTCTGTTTGTCGGACATCGATGCCACCGAGGCGCCCATCCCTCACCCCGGCACGAGCCCACGAGCGAACCGCCACCCCACGTCCCACCCCCGACCAGCGCGAATGGCGAGGCTAGCAACGCGACCGGAACGAACTTCCGCAGTTATGTGGAACGGTCCAGGATGACACCCCAAAGAGTGCATCCATTCCACGAGACCGAGCGCGTTTTCCCGGCCTGCGCCACCCCTGAAACGGGAATTCCAGGCCGGGAAGGGACGATCGTCGAATCGTCACGGCGCGACAAACGTCGGACAACCCGGGGGACAGCCGAATGCCTGACACCTACTCCACGGCGTCGAGAGCCAGGTGCCACGGGTAGTCGGCCAGCACGCTGCCGCCGGTTCTCGGCGGGTGAGGCCGGAAGCCGTCCTCACCGAACAGCACCCGCACGCCCGACGCCCGCAACGCGTCGATGCTGCGGTGCAGGACGGGGTTCGCGGCGAGGGCCGTGTTGACGAAGGGCAGGACGGCGATCGGCACGCCGAGCCCGGTCAGCTCGGCGAGTTGCGTCAGCACGTAGGTATCCGCAGTGCCGGCCGCCCACTTGTTGATCGTGTTGTAGGTCGCGGGCGCGACCACGACCGCGTCGGCACGCGGCAACGCTGCCTGCCCTTGACGCTGGTAGCCGGTGCGAACGGGGTGACCGGTGAGGTGCTCCACCTTCGCAAGGTCGAGAAAGTGCTCGACCGCCGCAGGGGTCGCCACGCAGTAGACCGACCATCCCCTGTCCTGGGCGAGGCTGATGGCGACTTCGACCTGGTCCGCCGGACCGGCACCGCAGATCATCAGGTACAGGACTCGCTCGGTCATGCGGGTACTCCGGCTCGTTGGGCCATCTGACGGACTTGGCGGGCGGGCTCACCGGTGGTGACGGACAGCAGGGTGCGCAGGAGGCTGTGAGCCGCCGGTCGGCAACGGACTTCCTGTGGCGCGATGCGCTCGGCCCGGGTCAGGGCGCGAACGGCTTCGGCGTAGTTGCCACGGTGGGTGTTGGCCTGGGTCAGGTCCAGCAGGTAGTTGGCCCGGCGTTCCGGTGGCAGGGCGTTGATGGCACCGGCGGGGATGCTCTCGGCGAAGCGGAGCGCCGCCTCGGCCTCGTAGAGACGGACGAGAGCCGACACGCGGTGAATGACCACGTTGGCGAGACCGAAATGCGTGTGGTGGATCGCGTAGTGAGGCTCCATGCGTTCGGCGGCATCGAGCGCTTCCTCGTGCATCGACAACGCCAGCCCCGCGTTCTCCTGCTCGGCGGCGGCGATGGCGGCGGCCAGGTAAAGCATCCCGTGGAGGGAGAGCAGGGTATCGGGAGCGCGGTGGACGTCGGCGCGCATCCGGTCGGTCATGCCCAAGAGGACCTCGATGGCTCCTGGGCGTTGACGGGCGGCGGTCATGGCTCGGGCGACACTGCGAGTGGCTCGCGCTTGTGCCCAGGTGTCATCCACTTCCAGGGCAGTGTGCATGGCGCGGTCGGCAGCCAGCCAGGCGAGGTCGTGACTCTCGAACTTGAGCAGCATCGACGACGCCAGGCGATAGGACGTCACCAGGATGCGGTGGGCTGACACCTGCTCTGACTCGGGGGCCATGAGAGTGGCCACCTGGGCGCCTTCCAGCAGCTTGGGCAGCTGTCGGGCGATGGTGGTGAAGTGCGACGAGGTCCAGGCGTGGTCCAGGTACTCCGACTCGCGGGCGAGGTGTGCGACCTCAGGCGGTTCTTGAGCAGGTACGGCCAAGCCCGGATAGCGGCCGAGTGCCGCCCGGATGGCCGCGACCTCCGCCGCGTCCACGCAGTCGGCGGCACGGGCCGCTGCGGGCGCATCCGTGAGAACCGTCGGGTCGATGGACAGTGCCTCGGCCACCAGCTCGATGGTCGGCAGGCGAACCAGGTCGCGCTCGCCGGACTCGACCTTGTCCAGCCACGACGTCGACCGGCCGATCATGTCCGCGAACTGCTTGCGGCCGAGGTTGCGACGGAGGCGCCAGTAGCGGACGCGTTCGCCGATCTTGTCGGGGGTGTCCGACATCCGCCTCCTCCGCTGGTCGTCAACCATGGGTGCGACGCCAGCGTAACCGGCAGATCGTCACACATTTTGTACAACCCATGACGCTCAGTGGTCCCTACGTTGGCCGAAGATCACCCAGCGGAAAGGCAGGACATTGCAGACCAGTACGCCCGACACGCCACCGCAGACGGCTTTGCGAGCGGCTCTGAGCTATGCCGAGATGGGCTGGCCGGTACTGCCGGGAGCCATTTGGCACAACGGACACTTCGCCGACCCGGTGACCGAACGGCGAGTCGCCAGTCCGTGCCTGGCCTCGACCGAGGAGGCGACCACTGATGCCGCGTTGGTGCGGGAATGGTGGTCCACGCCCGGTCTCCACGAACCGAACGTCCTCACCGTGACCGGTGAGCGCCTGGGTGCCTTCGCGGTGTCCGAGTCGCTGGTCATGTCCCTGGCGGACGACCCTTGGTTCGCCGCCTTGCCGACGCCGGTGCTGGCCCTCCCGAACATGCCGATCGCTTACTCCCTCGTGCACCCGCCGCTGCCCTCAGTGCTGATGAGCGATCAGGCACGGGTGGTGGACGCGGGAATGCCCATGCCTCTGCCACCGAGTGCTCTCGACACCACACCGGTGATCTGGCTGATCACGCCGGAGCAAGCAGGCTGTCGACTGGTGCCCGCCGACGCGCTTGCGGACCTCATCCACGGCTACGAGAGGAGGAGCGCGTGAACGAGTCGATGCGCACGTTGGCCGCCGGTGAAGCCCCACGGCTTTTCGCAATCGTGGAGGAGTACGGCGACACGGAGGACATTCGCGTCGCGGGCTACGGCCTCGCCTACGAAGACCGAGCCGAGGTGAACTCGGTGGAAGGCGACTTCCACCTCAGCTCCCAGAGCCCCGAACACGCGCGGAGCCTGTTCGAGATCAGCTCCGAGTCGGCCGGAGTGCGGCGAGCACACCTCGTCTGGCTGGACGCGACCTGAAGCACGCAACGGGACCCCGACGTGCCGCTTGACGGGCGCAGCGGAGGCGCGCAGCGCTGAAGCGAAGCCCGCCAACGTGGGGGGCCAGGGGCGACAGCCACGGCGGGGGTCCGGGGGCGGAGCCCGCCGGGCGGGGTCTGGGGGTTGCACCCCCAGGGGACACAGTGGGCGCGGCAGGATTCGAACCTGCGACCGCTCGGGTGTAAACCGAGTGCTCTTCCGCTGAGCTACGCGCCCGGAGGAGCGCCGGTGGTGAGTCGGCGCCCGGAAGGTATCAGGAGGGGTCAGGAGAGGGCGGCTACGGCCTTCTTCCACGCCTCCTGGTCGCGGGGTTCGCCGGGGGCGTTCACCTCGGCGTAGCGGATCACGCCGGTGGTGTCGACGAGGAACGTGCCGCGGTTGGCCAGGCCGGCCTGCTCGTTGAACACGCCGTAGGCCTGGGCGACCTGCCCGTGCGGCCAGAAGTCCGACAGCAGCGGGAACTGGTAGCCCTCCTGGGCGGCCCACGCCTTCAAGCTGAACGGTGTGTCCACGGACACACCGATGACCTGCACGTTCTCGTCCTCGTACGCGGCCAGCTCGTCGCGCACCTGGCACAGCTCGCCGGTGCAGATGCCGCTGAACGCGAACGGGTAGAACACCAGCAGCACGTTGCGCTCCCCGCGGAACGAGGACAGCGTCACGGGCTGCTTGTTGTAGTCGTTGAGCGTGAAGTCCGGGGCCTGAGCGCCGACCTCGACCATGCAAACCCTCCACAAACGCCGCGAACCGGGCAACCCGAAGAACGGGCTCCACCCGATCGGGGAGCCCGCCGTCGAGCCTAGGGCATGGGCGGTCGGCTGCTCGTCGCGGCTAGCGCTTCGACTTGGCCGACTTCGGTGCGACGAGCCTGGTCGCTGACCAGTCACCGCTCACCGTGATGTTGGAGGTCTGGGCGAGCCCCGCGGTGGCCACGGCCTCGGCGATGTCACTCGGCTCGACGTGACCGTCCCGCCCCGTCTTGGGCGTCAACACCCAGATCACGCCGTCGTCGGCCAATCCCGTGGTGGCGTTGATCAAGGCGTCGGCCAGGTCGCCGTCCTCCTCGCGCCACCACAGCAGGACCACGTCCATCACGTCGTCGGAGTCCTCATCGAGCAGATCACCGCCCACCCGCTCCTCGATCGCGGCGCGGAGGTCGTCGTCGACGTCCTCGTCCCAGCCGATCTCCTGGACCACGCTGCCCGGTTCGATCCCGAGCCTGTCGGCGACACCGATCTTGCCGGCGTCTTCCGCGGCGACCACGGCTTCCACTCCTCCAAGTACACAAGAGCGGCAGCCGGGGTACGACTGCCGCGCGATGTCACTACCAGTCGCGGCTAGCGAACACTGTCAGCCCCGCCACGCGCAACCGTAACGGCCAAGACACGCCGCATCGGGTACCCCCGAGTGCGGTACTCCGACCGGATGAGGCACGCTCTACACACCTCCTATTCGCGCGCGCGAGGAAACGATCCAGAGTTACTCACCGGTAGAGGTGACGGGACCGTGCCTGGCGGGTGACGATGGAGCTGAGAAGACCCCGGAACGAGGAGATCCCTTGGCCCCGCAGAACACCCCCGAGCGGGTACGCGTCATCCGTGACGGTCTGGCCGCCCACCTCCCCGACATCGACCCGGAGGAGACCGCGGAGTGGCTGGAGTCGTTCGACGCCGCGCTCAAGGGCGGCGGGCAGCAGCGCGCCCGCTACCTGATGCTGCGGCTGCTCGAGCGGGCCAGGGAGAGCCACGTCGGTGTCCCTTCGCTGACCAGCACGGACTACGTGAACACCATTCCCACCGAGCGCGAGCCGTGGTTCCCCGGCGACGAGGAGGTGGAGCGCCGCTACCGGGCCTGGGTCCGGTGGAACGCGGCGATGACGGTGCACCGCGCGCAGCGGCCCGGCGTCGGCGTCGGCGGCCACATCTCGACCTACGCGTCGTCGGCGAGCCTGTACGAGGTCGGCTTCAACCACTTCTTCCGGGGCAAGGACCACCCCGGCGGCGGTGACCACGTGTTCATCCAGGGTCACGCCTCCCCCGGCGTGTACGCCCGCGCGTTCCTCGAAGGACGCCTGAGCGCCGAGCAGCTCGACGGCTTCCGCCAGGAGTTCTCGCACGCCGGACCGGGCGGCGGCCTGCCGTCGTACCCGCACCCGCGGCTCATGCCGGACTTCTGGGAGTTCCCCACGGTGTCCATGGGCTTGGGCCCGATGAACGCGATCTACCAGGCGCGGTTCAACCGCTACCTGCACGACCGCGGTATCAAGGACACCTCCGACCAGCACGTCTGGGCGTTCCTCGGCGACGGCGAGATGGACGAGCCGGAGTCGCGCGGCCTGCTGCAGGTCGCGGCGAACGAGCAGCTGGACAACCTGACCTTCGTGGTGAACTGCAACCTGCAGCGCCTCGACGGCCCGGTGCGCGGCAACGGCAAGATCATCCAGGAGCTGGAGGCGTTCTTCCGCGGCGCGGGCTGGAACGTCATCAAGGTCATCTGGGGCCGCGAGTGGGACTCGCTGCTGCACGCCGACCGCGACGGCGCGCTGGTCAACCTGATGAACACCACGCCGGACGGCGACTACCAGACGTACAAGGCCAACGACGGCGCGTACGTCAAGGAGCACTTCTTCGGGCGCGACCCGCGCACCAAGGAGCTGGTCGCGCCGATGACCGACGACGAGGTGTGGAACCTCAAGCGCGGCGGCCACGACTACCGCAAGGTCTACGCGGCGTACAAGGCGGCGGTGGAGCACCACGGCCAGCCGACGGTCATCCTCGCCAAGACCATCAAGGGCTACGGCCTGGGCCCGCACTTCGCGGCGCGCAACGCCACGCACCAGATGAAGAAGATGACCCACGAGGACCTGAAGCTCTTCCGGGACAGCCTGCGCATCCCGATCGAGGACAAGGACCTGGACCCGTACCTGCCGCCGTACTACCACCCCGGCAAGGACTCCCCGGAGATCCAGTACCTGCTGGAGCGGCGCCGCCAGCTCGGCGGGTTCGTGCCGGAGCGGCGGGCGAAGTCCAAGGCGCTGGTGCTGCCCGGCGACAAGGTCTACGACGTGGTGCGCAGGGGCTCGGGCAAGCAGGAGGTCGCCACCACGATGGCGTTCGTCCGGCTGGTCCGCGACCTGGCCAAGGACCCGGAGATCGGCGCGCGGATCGTGCCGATCATCCCGGACGAGGCGCGCACGTTCGGCATGGACTCGATGTTCCCGGCGCAGAAGATCTACAACCCGAACGGGCAGATGTACACCTCCGTGGACGCGCAGCTGATGCTGGCGTACAAGGAGAGCGAGCAGGGCCAGATCCTGCACGAGGGCATCAACGAGGCCGGTTCGACGGCGTCGTTCACCGCGGCGGGCACGTCCTACGCCACGCACGGCGAGCCGATGATCCCGATCTACATCTTCTACTCGATGTTCGGGTTCCAGCGCACCGGCGACGGCCTGTGGGCGGCGGCGGACCAGATGGCGCGCGGTTTCGTGCTGGGCGCCACGGCGGGCCGCACGACGCTGACCGGTGAGGGCCTGCAGCACGCGGACGGGCACTCGCTGCTGCTGGCGCACACCAACCCGGCCGTGGTGGCGTACGACCCGGCGTGGTCGTTCGAGGTGGCGCACATCGTCAAGGACGGCCTGCGGCGGATGTACGGCGAGAACGCCGAGAACATCTTCTACTACATGACCGTCTACAACGAGCCGTACCAGCAGCCGGCCGAGCCGGAGGGCTTGGACGTGGAAGGCCTGCTCAAGGGTTTGTACCGGTACCAGGTGGCGCCGGCTCAGGCCGGGCCGCGGGCCCAGCTGCTGGCCTCGGGCGTGGCGATGCCGTGGGCGATCAAGGCGCAGCGGATGCTGGCCGAGGAGTGGGGCGTGCAGGCCGACGTGTGGTCGGCGACGTCGTACTCGGAGCTGCGCCGCGAGGCCGTCGAGGTCGACCGGCACAACCTGCTGCACCCCGACCAGGAGCCGCGCGTGCCGTACGTCACGCAGGCGCTGGCGGACGCGGCCGGTCCGGTCGTGGCGGTGTCGGACTGGATGCGCGCGGTGCCTGACCTGATCCGCCCGTACGTGCCGACGGACATGACCACGCTGGGCACGGACGGGTTCGGCTTCTCCGACACCCGCCCGGCGGCGCGGCGGCACTTCCTGGTCGACGCCGAGTCGGTCGTGGTGGCCACGCTGGCGGCGCTGGCCAAGCGCGGCGAGATCCAGCAGTCGCTGGTCGTGCAGGCGGCCCGCAAGTACAAGATCGACGACGTCGGCGCGGCGGGCCCGTCCACCTCGGACGCCGGCCTGGCCTGATCGACGAGCACCACGGGGGCGGTACGCGATCCACGCGTACCGCCCCTGGCGTTTCCGCACTAATGCGGCCGACCAGCGGAAATCTCCGCATTGCGCTGCGGGATGTGATCCACCCCATAGACTTGCCCCACAAACCCGGCGTTCCAACGAGGGGTCGGATGGGGACGCAGCCGCTGCACGCGGTGCACCGCACGGTGCTGGTCGTGGACGTGTCCGCGTTCAGCGGCCGGCCGCGCGTCCCGCAGGAGGAGATCCGGCGCGGCCTCTACGCGGCGCTGGAGACGGCGTTCGTGGACAACGGGCTGGACTGGTCGGCGGCGCACCACGAGGACCGCGGCGACGGCGTGCTGGTGCTCGTGCCGCCCGACGTGCCCAAGAGCCGGGTGGTCGACGGCGTGCCCCACGCCCTGCTGGGCCAGTTGCGCCGGTACAACGCCACCCGCACCGAGGAATCCCGGATCCGGCTGCGAATGGCGATCACCGCGGGCGAGGTGCAGTACGACCCGGAGGGCGTGGTCGGCGACGACGTGACGCTGGCGTTCCGGCTGCTGGACTCCAGGCCGCTGCGCGAGGCGCTGGACCGCTCGACGGCGTTGTTCGCGCTGATCGTCTCCGACCGGATCCACGCCGACGTGGTGCGGCCCGACCCGGCGCTGGACCTGGAGGCGTTCCGCCGGGTGAGCGTGGACGTCAAGGAGGTGCACGGGCACGCCTGGCTGCACGTGCCGAACGGCGGCACGCCCGCGATCGGCCGGCGGCCGACCCGGCACCGCAGGAAGCGCCGCAGGCCGCCGGTGGCGCCCGTCCTGCTGGCGGTGGCGCTGCTGTTCGTCGGCACCACGAACGCCGCCCGCGCCACACCACCCGCCGTGCCGCCGTGCCCTCCCCCGATCCAGCTGAACGTGCTGGTGTCGGCGGAGAAGGAGGAGGTGGTCCGCTCGCTCGCGCTGGAGCTGGAGGACGACTCCGGCAGGCACAACCCGCTGGGCTGCAAGGAGTTCAACGCGCTGGTGTTCACGGGCGGTTCCGCCAGGGCGGCGGCCGAGGCGCTGGGCCGGGGCTGGCAGCCGGGTGACCTGACGGCGGTGGGCGCCGAGCCGCACGTGTGGCTGCCGGACAGCAGGGCCGAGGTCCTGGCCATCGGGGACGACCTGCGCGAGCGCCCCGACGTGACGCTGCACGTCCGGGCGGGCGTGGCGGTGTCGCCGCTGGTGCTCGGCGCGTCGGAGGAACTGGCCGCGCAGATCGCGCCGGACGGCGAGTTCGAGTGGCGGCACGTGGCCAAGCCGGCGGCGGTGGACCTGTCGTCGGGTGTCGGTCTCCTGGCTGCCGCCGCGTTGGCGCAGGCGGAGCTCGGGCCGGACCTGGACTCGCCCCGCGCGGCGTGGGTGCTGCACGACATCACCCGACGGACGAGCACCGACGCGCCGTGCGTCGGCGAGGTGGCGGTGATCGGGTCGGAGAACGCGGTGGCGGCCACCGACGGCTGCCGGGTGCTCTACCCGCGCGACGGCGCGCTGGTGCTGGACCACCCGTTCGTGGAGGTCGAGCGGCCGCAGCGGCACAACCCGCGGCGGCAGCGGATCGTGCACCGGCTGCTGGAGCACCTGCGGGCACCCGGTGCCCAGGCGGTGTTCAAGCGGGCGGGTTTTCGCGACCTGGCCTGGAACGTCATCGCGCCGCCGGATTCGGGCGTGCGGCCCGACCGACCACTGGACCTGCCCCTCCAGCCGCGCCCGGGGTCGGTGCGGGAGGCGTGGGAGGCCGCGAGCCGGCCGCGGACGATCGGGGTGGCCACCGACAGCTCGCCCGACGCGCACCTGTTCGCCGAGCAGGTGTCGCGGCTGGCCGGTCCGGGTGACCGGGTGATCACCCTGCCGTTGACCGAGGACGTGGTCGAAGCGGGCGTCCGAGCGGGCGCGCACGTCGTGGTGCTGGCGTCGGCGACACCGGTGCCGATCCTCGCGAAGGGCGTCAGCCGTCCCGTCCGAGTGGTGGCGGTCGGCTTCACGGAGGGTGCCTGCGCGCCCTCAACGGCTCTCTACGCCGCCGCCACCGCCATGGACGGTCCGTGCCACGTCGTCGGCGGCTTGAACGATCCTGGCGCCGCTGAGGGCCGGGAAGCAGCGGTGCACGACGTCGCACGCGCGGCATGGGGAGGGTGACGTGATCCGCGTTGTCATGGTGCTGGTGATGCTCTTGTCGGCCTGCACGAGCCGGGTCGAGGACGAGGCGGAGGGCGGCACCGGGTCGATCACCTTCGTGGAGAGCCGCGACATCAGCGCGGACGGTCAGGTGACGAAGCTGGTCGAGCGCTGGAACGAGCGCGCCGGCCCGCGCGAGCAGGTCACGTTCGTGCAGATGCCGGGTTCCACCGACGACCACCGCGCCCAGTTGACCGCACGGGCACAGGACTTGGAGCGGGTGCGCAACAGCCCGGACTGCTACGACGTGATCGGCCTCGACAACGTGTGGACGGCGGAGTTCGCCGCGGCGGGGCACGTCGTGCCGCTGGACCCGGAGGAGTTCGGCGTCGACCGGTTGCTGCCGCAGGCGGTCGCGGCGGCGAGGTCACCCGGCGACGGGCGGCTGTGGGCGGTCCCGTGGCGCAGCGACGCCGGGCTGCTCTACTACCGCAAGGACCTGCTCGCCGAGGCGGACGTCAGCCCGCCGACCACCTGGGCCGAGTTGAGGCGGCAGGCCGTCGAGATCGCCGCGCCCCGCGGCCTGCACGGCTACGTCGGCCAGTTCAAGCGGTACGAGGGCCTGATCGTGAACATGGCCGAGGTCATCTGGGCGCACGGCGGCGACCTGGAACGACCGGACGACGCCCGGACCAAGGCGGGGGTGCAGGCGGTGGCCGACGGCATCGACCAGGGCTGGATCCCCCGCGCGGCACTCGACTACGAGGAGAACAAGTCCCTCGACGAGTTCCGGGCCGGCCGCGCCCTGTTCGCGCGGAGCTGGCCGTACGCCGGGCCGGTGCTGGAGGCCGAGGAGTCGCGGGTCGCCGGCAAGTGGGGCCGGGTCGCGCTGCCGGGCCCCAGCGCGTTGGGCGGCTGGAACCTGGCCGTGTCCCGGTGCTCGGCCAACCAGAAGACCGCGCGCGAGTTCATCAAGTTCGTCACCAACGACGACAACCAGCGGCGGACGTTCCAGCGAGCCGGGTTCGCGCCCACCTCCCTGGCCCTGTACGAGGAGCCCGGCCTGGTCCCGATCGAGCTGCGCGAGAGCGTGCTCGAAGCGCGGATCCGGCCGCTGTCGGCGTACTACGACGAGTTGACCAGCGTGATGCAGGAGAACCTGCACCACGCGCTGGACAACCCCAGAGCGGTCGACAAGTCCCTCGACGACCTCGCGGCCGGCCTGGCCAAGGCCGTGGAGGGGCGGGGCTAGGCGGTGGCCGCCTTGACCCGCGTGGTGGTGGCCTTGGCGGCGCGGTTCCAGTCGATCCAGCCGCGGATCACCAGGACGGCGAAGACGGTGTAGACGGCGGCGCTGAACCACAGCCCGGACTGGATCTGCAGCGGCACGCCGATCGCGTCCACCACGAGCCACACCAGCCAGAACTCGACCAGGCCGAAGCCCTGGAGGGTGAAGGCGAGGACGGTGCCGACGAAGATCGCGGCGTCCGGCCACGGCGCCCACGAGGCGTCCAGCGCGTCCAGCAGCAGCGCGAAGCCGACCGTGCCGAGCACGAACGCCGTCACCACGGCGAGGCGTTCCTTCGCGGTGCCCTTGCGGACGACCACGCCGAACACCGGGTCACGCCGACGCGTCCACGCCCACCAGCCGTAGAGCGTGATCAGCGCGATCACCACCTGGCGCGCGGCCGTGCCGCCGAGCTGCGCGGACACGTACACCACGAACAGCAGCGTGACCGAGACCAACTGCACGGGCCAGGTCCACAGCGACCGCTTCTGCGCCAGGTACACCACCACCAGCGCGAAGACCTGGCCGATGAACTCCGCCCAGGACACCTTCTGCCCGAACACCGTGAAGCCCTGCTCCAACAAGACGTGCACCGCGTCCTCCATCCCCTGACAGGCGTTCCCGGGGCAGGGCAGGACAACGGCACGCGCGCCTCCCATCCGGACTTTCACCGTCGGCCCCGGAATCCCACCGGGTCAACCGCCCTGGTGGGCGGGTCGCGGGCTGTCACCGCCGGTTCGGAGTTCCACCGAGCCCCGGAGCGCATGTCTCTCATCGCGTCGGAACATCATGGCGCGCGGAACTGTTCCTGAGGTGATCGACGCCACAGTCCGCACGATCCGAGAACCCGCGCCCTCGTGGTCATCTCGACTTCAGCCCCGGTACACCGGCGGTCGGTAGCTTCCGCCGAATGCGAATCCTGCTCATGGCCGCGGTGGTGCCGCTGCTCATCGCCTCCTCCCCCGGACCGGACGAGGTCGTGCCGGTCACCCAGACCCGGGCGTTCGTCGACGACGCGTCCGGGTCACCGGCCAACGCCGACGCCGACGACCCGGCGATCTGGGTGCACCCGCGGTCGGCGCGGCAGAGCGTCGTGCTCGGCACGCTGAAGGAGGGCGGGCTGGCCGCGTTCGACCTGGCCGGCCGGACCCTGGGCACCTACCCGGCGCCCGCGCCGCCGACGCCGGAGGCCAAGCCGGGCCGGTTCAACAACGTCGACGTGCTCAGCCGCGTGCCGGTCGGCGGGCGGTCCCGTGACCTCGCGTTCGTCAGCGACCGGGGCCGGGACCGGATCCGGGTCTACGAGCTCGACGGGCGCGGTGCGGCGGCGGGCGCGGCGGTCGTCCGGGACGTGACCGACCCCGGCGCGCGGCCGGTGTTCTCCTCGTCGGAGGAGGAGGTGGACGACCAGCACACGGCCTACGGGCTGGCGGCCGGGTTCGTCGGCCGCACGCCGGTGGTCGTGACGAACCGGCGCAGCGAGACCAGGGTGGCGCTGCTGCGCGTGACGCCCGGCCCGGCGGGTTCGGTCGGCACGGCGGTCGCGGCCACGCTGGACCTGCCGTCGTCGTTCCCGCTGCCGGACGGCACGACCTGGACGCCGTGCGGTGAGCCGGGCGAGGGCCCGCAGCTGGAGGGCATGGTGGTCGACTCCGCGCACGGCGTGCTGTACGCGGCGCAGGAGGACGTCGGCATCTGGCGGGTGCCGCTGCGCGCGACCGGGTTCGGCACGCCCGTGCTGATCGACAAGGTTCGCTCGTTCGGGGTACCGCAGAGCTACGACCCGGAGACCGAGGAGTGCTCGGTGTCGGGCGCCGACCCCGGTTTCGGCGGCAGGCACCTGACCGCCGACGCCGAGGGCCTGGCAGTCGGTGACGGGTACCTGATCGCGTCCAGCCAGGGCGACTCGCGGTTCGTGGCCTACGAGCGCACCGGCCGCAACGCCTACGTCGGCGAGTTCGTGGTGGGCGCGGGCCGGGGCAACGACTCGGTCGAGCACTCGGACGGCGCGCACCTGGTGACCGCCGACCTCGGCCGGGACTACCCCGAGGGCCTGCTGGTCGTGCACGACGGCGAGCGCACCCCGACCGTCGACGACCTGGCGACCACCGGCTTCGCGTACGTGAGCTGGGAGGACGTGCTCGACGAGCTGGACTGACCGGGGAGAACGCCGACAGGCCCCGGGACCCGTCGAGCACGGGGTCCGGGGCCTGTCGGCGTCTGCGGAGGGAGTCGTGGTGAGGTGTCACGCCCCGTCTGTGCGCGGGGGCATCTGCATGCCGGCGGGCGGGGTCGGCGGGTCCACCTGCGCCTGCCGGGACGCGCGGGCCGCCGCAGACACGGGCTCCTGCGCCCGGCTGGTCACGGTGTCCTGGGACTGGCGCGGCGAGGGCGTGATGTGCGCCGACTCCTCCTGGATGCGGTTGAGCCAGCCCTCCCAGCGCTGCTGCATCGGGCGGACCAGGCCGCCGCCGACGCCGATCACGATCACGCCGGCGACCGTGGCCAGCACCGTGATCAGGACCGGCATGGTGACCGCGACGGCGATGCCGAGCTGGTTGAGCGCGGCGATGACACCGAGCGCGACGATGAAGCCGTGCGTGATGCCGCCGAGGATCTTCGTGTACGGCCGGTTGCCCAGCGCGCCGGTGACCAGGCCGCTCAGCGCCTTGCCGATCGCGGCGGCCACCAGCACCAGGATGATCGCCACGACGATGCGCGGCAGGTACGCGATGACGTCGTTGAGCAGGGCGCTCACCGCGTTGCCGGTGCCGAACACGCCGAACGCGAGCTGCAGCGCGATCAGCAGCACGAAGTAGTAGACGAGCTTGACGATCAGGTTGGAGGCGTCGATCGGGGACTTGGCCATCGCGCCGCCCAGGCCGGAGCGCTCGACCAGGCGGTCGAAGCCCACCCGCTTGAGCAGGAACCCGACAGCCTTGGCCAGCGCCTTGGCGATGAGCCAGCCGATGAGCAGGACGACTAGGAAGCCGAGGAGTTTCGGTACGAACGTGGCCACCATCGTCCACGCCTGCCCGAGTCCTTCGGTGATCTGGGTACCCACGACGACCCTCCTTCGTTTCGCTTGCCGAGATCGTTTCTCAGCCCGCATCACCCGGCAACCTGAAGTGGTGGCACGAAAGGGTGACTGACGTGGCGGTTCTCGCGTCGGCAGTCCAGAGTGGAATCACCGGTGGGGACCGGGGAGAGGGAAACGCCCGGCGCGAGGTTCTCGCGCCGGGCGTTTTCGCGTCGGGGGTCTCGGACAGCGGTCAGAACTGGGCGGACAAGCCCCGGCCGGCCAGGTACGCCCGCACGTGCTCGGCCGAGGTCGCCTGGTCCACGTCGGGCCTCGGGTCGCCGGGGCAGTTCGAACTGCTGGGCGGCAGCACGCCGTTGACCAGGTACCGGTTGACGGCCCGGTCCACGCACTCGTTGCCGCTGCCGTAGAGGCCGTGCTTGCCCTCGTCCCGCACCGAGACCAGGTTGTGCCCGAGCCGCTCCGCCATGGCCGGGCCGCTCTCGTAGTGCGTCTGGGTGTCGCCCTCGGCCTGCACGATCACACCCACGGGGTAACCGTCGCGCTCGAGCTCCACCGCGGCCTCGGGCAGGTCGAAGCTGCGGAACGCGCACGTCGTCGGCGCCGCGCGCAGGACGCCGAAGCCGTACGGGTAGCGGTCGCGGAAGACCCGCATGTCCTCGTAGTAGGTCTCCAGGTCGGTCGGCCAGTCGACCTCGCACGTCACCGTGTTGAACACGCCCGAGACCAGCTCGTCCTCCGCCTCGCCGGACATCAGCGCGCCCGCGTCGGACGGCGAGCCCGCCTGCAGCTGGGCCACCGCCACCGCGAGGTCCGACCACAGTGGACGGTAACGGGCGCCGACGCCGACCGCGGCGTCGAAGCGGGTGCGGGTCGCGTCGCCCACCGGTTCCAGGGCGAGGGCGGTGGCGACCGACTCCACGGTGGTCATCACCGCTTCGGGGGTCGCGCCGAGCTGGAACCGGTCGTGGCGCTCGGCGACCCACGCCGACCACGCCTCGACGTTGCGCCGGTAGGCCACCGCCTGCGCCCGGAACTGCTCGCGCCAGATCCACTCCGGGTGCACGGCCGAGTCGAGCACGCTGCGGTCCAGCCGGGTCGGGAACAG
This sequence comes from Saccharothrix carnea, assembly GCF_003014735.1. GTDB lineage: Bacteria > Actinomycetota > Actinomycetes > Mycobacteriales > Pseudonocardiaceae > Actinosynnema > Actinosynnema carneum. Next base: position 254,887 of record NZ_PYAX01000003.1, read on the forward strand.
GCTGCCGTACACCGCGCCCAGGTACGTGCCGTAGGAGTAGCCCAGGTAGTTGAGCTTCTCCTCGCGCAGCACGGCCCGCACCACGTCGAGGTCGCGCGCGGTGTTGGCGGTGTTGATGAACGGCCGGATGCCTCCCGCCGCGCGGTGGCAGGCGTCCTCGGCGGCCTGCGCCTCGGCGGCCCACTTCGGGAACTCGGAATCAGCCGGTCGGGTGTCGGCCGTGGCCAGTTCCGGGACCGTGCGGCAGGTCAGCGCGGTCGAACCGCCGACGCCGCGCGGGTCGAACCCGATCAGGTCGTAGACCTTGGCCACCTCGCTGCCCGCCAGGAACGACGGCATGCCGAGGCCCGAACCGCCCGGCCCGCCGGGGTTGAGCACCAGGATGCCGCGCCTGCGCGCGGGTTCGGCGGCCTTCTTGCGGCTGATCACCAGCGAGATCCGGTCGGCGCCGGGACGCGTGTAGTCCAGTGGCAGCACCAGTTCCGCGCACTCCAGCGCCTGCTTGCACGGCGTCCAGGTGAGCTGCTGCGTGTGGAACTCGGCCAGCGGATCGTCGCTCGCCGCTCCGAACGACGGCGCGACCGCCGTCGCCAGCACGGCGGCGACCACCAGGCCGACTGACATGTACCTGCGCACGAGACCCTCCCAGGCGAGCCGGTCAGAACGCCACCGACCGTAGGACGATCGGCGCGGAGCGTCAGGGGTAGTCACTCGTTGGTGTCGCCCTGGGCGGCCCGTGCGATCGTGTGGGGTATGACCAGCTCAACCGCGTTGTCGCGGGCCACCTTGCGAACGCTGCAACGGGCGTCGGGCGACCTGGCCGCGGCGAGCGTGGCCGAGATGGAGGAGCGCCTGCCGTGGTTCCGGCGGATGCCCGCCGACCAGCGGGCCGGCGTGCTGCTGCTGATCCAGAACGGCGTGGCCGGGTTCGTGTCCTGGCTGCACGACCCGCAGCAGGCCATCCGGCTGACCGCCGAGGCGTTCCGCTCCGCGCCGAAGGACATCTCGCGCTGGGTGAGCCTGCGGCAGACCGTGGAGCTGGTGCGGATCGCGCTGGAGCTGTTCGAGCAACTGCTGCCGAAGCTGGCCGAGAACGAGGCCGAGCGCGCGCTGCTGACCGAGGGCGTGCTGCGGTACGGGCGGGAAATCGCGTTCTCCGCGGCCACGTCGTACGCGGCGGCGGCCGAGGCGCGCGGTGCGTGGGACGCCCGGCTGGAGGCACTGGTCGTGGACGGCATCGTGCGTGGTGACGCGGAGGAGTCGTTGCTGTCGCGGGCCACGGCGCTGGGCTGGGACCCGGCGGCGGAGGCGACCGTGCTGGTGGGCAACCCGCCATCGGACGACCCGCCCGCGGTGGTGTTCGAGGTGCGCAGCCGGGCCGCCAGGGCGGGCCGGCCGGTGCTGCTGAGCGTGCAGGGCTCGCGGCTGGTCGTGGTGCTGGGCGGTGAGACGGAACGGGACGAGTCGCTGGTCCGGATGTCCGACGCGTTCGGGCCGGGCGCGGTGGTGGCCGGCCCGACCGTGACGAGCCTGGCGGAGGCGCACCGCAGCGCGAGCGACGCGCTGTCGGGGCTGCGCGCGGTGGTGGGCTGGCCCGCCGCGCCGCGGCCGGTGCGATCGCTGGACCTGCTGCCGGAGCGGGCGCTGGCCGGTGACCCGGAGGCCGAGTGGCAGCTGGTGGACCGGGTGGCCAGGCCGCTGGAGGACGCGGGCGGCTCGCTGCTGGAGACCGTGGACGCGTTCCTGGAGGTGGGCGGCGTGCTGGAGGCGTGCGCGCGCAAGCTGTTCGTGCACCCCAACACGGTCCGCTACCGGCTCAAGCGCGCCACCGAGCTCACCGGGCGCAACGCGAACGACCCCCGTGACGCTCTGGTGCTGAGGGTGGCGCTCTCCGTGGGCAGGCTGGCCCGCGCCCGCGGCCTGTGGTGACCCGCCCGGAGGACGCCCAGCCGGGTGTGACGCACGACGCATGTCCGATTGGGTCGGGATCGACAACACGCGACGTCGTTCTACGTTCATCTCCGAGTCACATTTGTAGAGACCCTACAACACATCGTCCCGGGTTTCGTCCGTGGCGACATCACCGGAAACGGCCGCGACCGTGTTCAGTGAGCGGGTGATCGCGCTCCTAGCCCCCGGACAGGGGTCCCAGACACCCGGCATGCTGACCCCCTGGCTCGACGTCGAGGGGGCCGCCGAGCGCGTCGCCGCGTGGTCCGAGGCGACCGGTCTCGACCTGGTCCGGCTGGGCACCACCGCGGACGCGGACGAGATCAAGGACACCGCCGTCACCCAGCCGCTGGTGGTCGCGCTCGCCCTGCTGGCCTACGAGGAGCTGCGCCGCCGGGTCGAACTGCCCGCCGACACGATCGTCGGCGGCCACTCGGTCGGCGAACTGGCCGCCGCCGCGATCGCGGGCGTGCTGAGCACCGACGACGCCGTGGCGCTCGCCGCCGTGCGGGGCGCCGAGATGGCCGCCGCCTGCGCGTTGACGCCGACCGGCATGGCCGCGGTGCTCGGCGGCGACGAGGACGAGGTGCTGGCCCGGCTGGACGAGCTCGGCCTGGTCGGCGCGAACCGCAACGGCGCGGGCCAGATCGTGGCCGCGGGCCCGCTGGACGCGCTGGCCGCGCTGGTCGAGCAGCCGCCCGAGCGGGCGAAGATCCGCACGCTGAAGGTCGCGGGCGCGTTCCACACCCGGTTCATGGCGCCCGCCGAGGACGCGCTGCGCGCCCGTGCCGCCGGGATCGTGGTGAAGGACGCCGCGCTGCCGCTGCTGTCCAACGCGGACGGCGCGGTGGTGTCCGCGGGCGACGAGGTGCTGAGCCGACTGATCTCCCAGGTGACCCGCCCCGTGCGGTGGGACGCCTGCCAGGCAACCCTGGCCGGGCACGGCGTGACCGCGGTGGTCGAACTGCCGCCCGCGGGCGCGCTGACCGGCCTGGCCAAGCGCGAACTGAAGGGCACACCCACCTTGGGCCTCAAGACCCCCGACCAGCTCGACCAGGTCGTCGAGATGATCAACGCCGCGGAGGTGGCCGGGTGAGCGCCTTCTCCCTCCCCGCGGGCCCCGCAGGCACCCGCGTCCTCGGCCTGGGCAGCTACCAGCCCGAGACGATCGTCAGCAACCACGACCTGAGCCTGCGCATGGACACCTCGGACGAGTGGATCCGCGACCGGGTCGGCATCGTCAACCGCCGCGTGGCCAAGCCGGACGAGCTGCTGGTGGACATGGCGATCGAGGCGGGCGCGAAGGCCGTGGCCGACGCCGGGCTCGCACCGACCGACATCGGCGCGGTCCTGGTGGCCACCTGCACCATGCCGTCCCAGATCCCCAACGCGGCGGCGCAGGTCGCCGACCGGATCGGGATCAAGGGCGCACCCGCGTTCGACCTGAACGCCGCGTGCGCGGGCTTCTGCTACGCCCTGGGCACCGCCTCGGACCTGGTCCGCGCGGGCACGGCGAAGTACGTGCTGGTCATCGGCGCGGAGAAGCTGACCGACTGGGTCGACGCCGACGACCGCTCCACCGCGATCATCTTCGCCGACGGCGCGGGCGCCGCGGTGGTCGGCCCGGCCGACGAGCCGGGCATCGGCCCGGTGGCGTGGGGCAGCGCGGGCGACCTGGCCGACATGATCGGGGTCAGGGACCGCCACTCGTTCATCTTCCAGGAGGGCCAGTCGGTCTTCCGCTGGGCGACCACGCAGATCGCGCCGGTCGCGCTCAAGGCGATCGAGCTCGCCGGCCTGGAGGTGTCCGATGTGGACGTCTTCGTGCCGCACCAGGCGAACCTTCGCATCGTCGAGGCCATCGCGAAGCGCTTGCGCGCCAAGGGTGCGCGTGAAGACCTCGTGATCGCTCGTGACATCGTGGACTCCGGCAACACCTCGTCCGCTTCGATCCCCCTCGCGCTGGACCACATGCGCGCGGCGGGAGAGGTGCGCAGCGGTGACGTGGCGCTGCTCGTCGGCTTCGGAGCCGGCCTGTCCTACGCGGGACAGGTCGTCCGGCTGCCGTGACCGCAATCCGAGACTCCGGTGGGACCAACCAGCCGGCGAAGCAAGAAGGAAGGGATTTTCAGTGAGCAACGAGGACATCCAGAAGGGGCTCGCCGAGATCGTCGAGGAGGTCGCCGGTGTCGAGGCGGCCGACGTGACGGCTGACAAGTCCTTTGTGGACGACCTGGACATCGACTCGCTGTCCATGGTGGAGATCGCCGTGCAGGCCGAGGACAAGTTCGGCGTGAAGATCCCGGACGACGAGCTGGCCAACCTCAAGACCGTGGGCGATGCGGTCAACTACATCGCCAGCAACGCATGACCAGTAGCAACGACGTCGTCGTCACCGGGCTGGGTGCCACCACCCCGCTCGGTGGCGATGTCGCCTCCACCTGGGACGCGCTCCTGGCCGGCCGCAGCGGTGTTCGGACGCTGACGGCCGACTTCGTGGAGCGCTTCGAGCTGCCGGTGAAGATCGGCGCGCCGCTCGCGGTCGAGCCGACCGAGGTGCTGCCGCGCGTCGAGGCCCGCCGGCTGGACCGCTGCGAGCAGGTCGCGGTGGTCGCCGCCCGCCAGGCGTGGGCGGACGCCGGGTTGGGCCCCGACGACGTCGACCCCGAGATGCTCGGCGTCGTGATCGGCACCGGCATCGGCGGCGCGATGACGCTGCTGGACCAGGACGACCTGATCGAGGCGTCCGGCCTGCGCAAGGTCTCGCCGCTGACCGTGCCCATGCTCATGCCCAACGGCCCCGCCGCGCACGTCGGCCTGGACCTGAAGGCACGCGCGGGCGTGCACGCGCCGGTGTCGGCCTGCGCGTCCGGCGCCGAGGCGCTGGCCTGGGCGTACCGGATGCTGAAGGCCGGCGAGGCGGACGTGGTCGTGGCCGGTGGCGCGGAAGCGTGCATCACCACCATCACCATGGCGGGCTTCATCCAGGCCCGGACCATGAGCACCCGCAACGACGACCCCGAACGCGCCTCGCGCCCGTTCGACGTCGACCGGGACGGGTTCGTGCTCGGCGAGGGCGCCGGGATCATGGTGCTGGAGCGCGAGGACTTCGCCCGCGCCCGCGGCGCCCGGATCTACGGCAAGCTCGCGGGCATCGGCACCAGCTCGGACGGCCACCACATCACCGCGGCCGACCCGGAGGGCATCGGCCAGTCCCGGGCCATCGCCAAGGCGATCCGGATGGCGGGCGTCGACCCGGCCGACATCGGCCACGTCAACTGCCACGCGACGTCCACCCCGGTGGGCGACGTGATCGAGCCGCAGGCCGTGCGCCGCGCGATCGGCGACCACCCGGTGCTGACCGCGCCCAAGGGCAACCACGGCCACCTGCTCGGCGCCTCGGGCGCGGTGGAGGCGATCACCACGCTGCTGTCGGTGCGCGATGGCGTCGTGCCGCCGACGCTGAACCTGGAGAACCAGGACCCGAAGGTGCAACTGGAGGTCGTCACCGGCGAACCGCGCAAGATCGACCTGATCGCCGCGGTCAACAACTCGTTCGGGTTCGGCGGGCACAACGTCTCGCTCGTCTTCACCTCAGCCTGATCGTCTTGGGCCAGACCGTCTCACGAGGAGCTTCTCGATGACTGCCCTTGCGTCCCGACCGGCGAACCCGGGTGCGGACGGCGAAACCGATCCGCGCGACCCGGAGGTCCGGCTCGCGCAACTGCTCGACCCCGGGTCCGTCGCGCCGCTGCGGCCCCGTGACGGCAGCGGCATGTTCGCCGTGCGCGGCCGGATCAACGGCGCGAAGGTCGTCGCCTACTGCAGCGACGCCACGCGCATGGGCGGCGCGCTGGGTTCCGAGGGGTGCAGGCACATCGTGGAGGCGATCGACACCGCGGTGCGCGAGCGCACGCCGGTGATCGGCGTCTGGCACTCCGGCGGCGCGCGGCTGCCGGAGGGCGTGGAGTCGCTGGACGGCATGGGTCAGATGTTCGCCGCGATGATCCGGGCGTCCGGCCGGGTGCCGCAGATCTCCGTGGTGGTCGGCCCGGCGGCGGGCGGTGGCGCGTACGGCCCGGCGCTGACCGACGTGGTGATCATGGCTCCGGCCGGCAAGGTCTTCGTGACCGGGCCGGACGTGGTCCGGTCGGTGACCGGCGAGCAGATCGACATGGACGGCCTCGGCGGCGCGGAGGCGCACGGGCGCAAGTCCGGTGTGGTGCACGTGATCGCGGACGACGAGCCGGACGCCTACCAGCGCGCGCGGCGGATCACCGGCCTGTTCGCCCAGCCGGGCGTGTTCGACCTGCACTCGGTGCCCGACGGCGACGACCTGCGGGCGCTGCTGCCGGAGCAGCCGCAGCGTGCCTACGACGTCAAGCCGCTGGTGCGGGCGATCCTGGACGACGAGTCGTTCGAGGAGCTGCAGGCCAAGTGGGCGCCGAACATCGTGGTCGGCCTCGGTCGGCTCGGTGGCCGCACGGTCGGCGTGATCGCGAACAACCCGATCCGCAAGGGCGGGTGCCTGGACTCGCTGTCGGCGGAGAAGGCGGCGCGGTTCGTGCGGATGTGCGACGCGTTCGGCGTGCCGCTGCTGGTGCTGGTGGACGTGCCGGGCTACCTGCCGGGCGTCGGCCAGGAGTGGGACGGCGTCGTGCGGCGCGGTGCCAAGCTGCTGCACGCGTTCGGCGAGGCCGTCGTGCCGCGGGTGACGTTGGTGACGCGCAAGTCGTACGGCGGCGCGTACATCGCGATGAACTCGCGGTCGCTGGGCGCCACGGCGGTGTTCGCGTGGCCGATCGCCGAGGTGGCCGTGATGGGCGCCAAGGCCGCGGTCGGCATCCTGCACCGCAAGAAGCTGGCGGCCGTGCCGGACGAGGAGCGGGAGGCGTTGCACGCCAAGCTCGTCGAGGAGCACGAGCGCATCGCGGGTGGCGTGGAGCGGGCGATCGCGATCGGCGTGGTGGACGAGGTCGTCGAGCCGACGAAGACGCGGCGCAAGCTGGCGGAGGCCCTCGCGGCGGCGCCGGCGGGCCGGGGCGCGCACGGCAACATCCCGCTGTAGGGGGCGGGCGTCATGGGTGGGGTCGTTCTGTCGGGGGGCGACCCCACCGCCGTGTGCGGAGCCCGACCCGCCCGGCGCGGTCAGCAGGCGGCGAACTGGGAGGTCGAGCCCTCGGTGCCCAGGTCGACCCGGAGCGCGCCCCGTTCCTCCTGCAGCGGGTAGACCACGCGCCAGTGGATGCAGTCGGCCTGGAGCTCGGCCGGCGCCTTGGCGACGTCCTGCGTGCTGGTGAACGTCATCAGCACCCGCAGCCTGGTCTGGGAGACCGACTCGATCCGGTGCACCAGGATCGACCCGTCCCGCGAGCTCTCGTAGTCCGACAGCCACCGCGACCTCGGCGTCTGGCCGACCCGGTGCGCGGTCACGGTCTTGGCCCACTGCTCGTAGTCGTGGCCGTTGATCGCGTCGAAGAACTGCTGCAGCACCTCCCGCACGCGTTGGCCGTCCGGGTGCTGCGCCGCGTCGACGCTCAGCTGCACGGTGCCGCTGCCCGGCTGCGCGCTGCGCGGAACCGAACTCGACGGCCCCGAGCCGGGAGCGGCGACCTGGTCTCCCTGGGCCACGGCGGGCCGCTGGTAGGCCTCACGCGCCAGCACGCCGACGCCCGCGGTGGCGGCGGCGACCAGGAGCACGGCGGGCAGCAGCAGACGTGCGGACACCCCAGGAGCGTGCCACAGCGCCCGTACGCGCGGGTAATCACCCGGACGGCCGAGCCGGTGACCCGCTCAGTGCGGTTTAACCGGACCGATATAGCTACCCACAATGGCTCCCCCACCTACCGGGACGCACTTTCCCGAGATTTCGGGGTTCATCACGGTGAAAGCGCACCCAACGCCCCGTACGACCCCCGGAACACGTTCCGTAACCAAACCCGCAATTCAGCGGACACATCCTGAAACCGCAGGTGAGCCCGACCGAACGCGAAGAACGATCGCGTTTCGTTTAGGGCACCCAACCCGCCCCTGTCCGCGCTTCCGTGCAGTTAAACCTCGCGATCAGGTGACCCTGGACACCCGATAGCCACCTTCAGTACCGATCCGAGGAATGCTCATACCCACGAACGGACGTCAACACCCCCCGAAATGGTGGATTGGCTTCTCCGGTCTTGTCGTGCGGAAATATGCCGGTCGGAAAAGTCGCAAGGAGGCGAAATCCCGTGGACCTCCGCTATGAGGCCTACTGCTTCGCGGACCGTCAGTTCTACGACGTGCAAAGCCACGCGGAAACCGCCGAAGACGATTTCTCGCAGGTGCTGCCCGCGTTGCCGGAAGGCTGGACGCAGGGTGACCGCAACATCTGGCGGCACGTCCACCCGGACGGCGTGGTACTGCCCAAGCAGGGCTGGAAGGTGCACGTCTCGGCCACCGTGCTGAACGCGGGCGAAGTGCTGCTGAAGTCCTACGAGTACCTGATCGCGCGCCGGATCCCGTTCAAATACCTGCGCACCCAGTCGATCGTGCTGGCCCGCAACTCGAAGTACGCGCCACGCGAGGGCAGCGGCAAGCTCATCACCGTCTACCCGGCCGACGAGGCGGAACTGGAATCGACGCTCGTCGAGTTGTCCGAGATCCTCAAGGGCCAGCCGGGCGCGTACATCCTCAGCGACCTCCGCTACGGCGCCGGCCCGCTGTTCGTCCGCTACGGCGGTTTCGTCGAGCAGTGGCTGGAACAGGACGGCAAGCGCGTGCTGGCCATCGAGGGCCCGGACGGCGCGCTCGTGCCCGACCAGCGCAAGCCGACGTTCTGGGTGCCGGACTGGGTGCGGCTGCCCGCGTGCCTGGAGGAGCACCTGGCCGCCCGCCGCGCCGGTGACGCCGACGCGTTCCCGTACCGGGTGGTGCAGTCGCTGCACTTCTCCAACGGCGGCGGCGTGTACGAGGCGGTCCGCAAGGCCGACGACAGACCGGTCGTGCTCAAGGAGGCCAGACCGCACGCCGGGCTGGACCGCGAGAACGTCGACGCGGTGGCCCGGCTGCGCCGCGAGCACGCGATGCTGAGCAAGGTGGCCGGTGTGCCCGGCGTGCCCGAGGTCTTCGAGCACTTCACCGCGTGGGAGCACGAGTTCGTGGCCATGTCCCGGGTGTCGGGCCGCCCGCTCGGCCAGTGGCTGGGCAACAACTACCCGCTCACCCACCACGAGGTCACCGACGAGGCGATCACCGCTTACACCGAGCGGGCGTTGCGGCTGGTCGCCGAGGTCGAGCGGATCGTGCACGCGGTGCACGAGCGCGGTGTCGTGTTCTGCGACCTGCACCCGCTCAACATCCTGGTGGACGACGAGGACGCGGTGTCGCTGATCGACTTCGAGCTGGCGTTCGCCGTCGAGGAGAACGGCAAGCCCACGCTCGGCTCGCCCGGCTTCCAGGCGCCGCCCGACCGCACCGGCTTCGAGATCGACGAGCACGCGCTGGCCGCCGTGCGCCTCTACGTCTTCCTGCCGCTCAACGCCGTGATCGACCTGGCGCCGTCGAAGCTGCGCTCGCACGTGGACTTCATCCAACGGCGGTTCGGCCTGTCCGACGAGTACTGCGCGAAGATCCTGGAAGTCCTGACGCGGCGTGACGCACCGGCTTACCCGGCCACCGCGCTGGACGTGCCCGAACCGGACTGGCAGGTGGTCCGCAAGTCCATCGCGGCGGGCATCCTGGCCAGCGCCACGCCGCAGCGCACGGACCGGCTGTTCCCCGGCGACGTCGAGCAGTTCGAGGTCGGTGGCGCGGGGTTCGGCTACGGCGCGGCGGGCGTGCTGCACGCGTTGGACGTGACCGGCATGGGCCGCTACCCCGAGCACGAGCAGTGGCTGCTGGACGCGGTGCGCCGCGACCCGCCCAAGGAGCCCGGGTTCTTCACCGGCGCGCACGGCATCGCGCACGTGCTGGAGAACTTCGGCCACCACGACCTGGCCGAGGAGCTGGTCCGCTCCTACGCGCAGGTGGTGCCGGACACCCGTGACCACGGCCTGAGCGCGGGCCTGGCGGGCATCGGGCTGAACCTGCTGCACTTCGCCGGCACGCGTGACGACGACACCTACGCCGCCCAGGCGCTGGAACTGGGCGAACGGCTCGTCACCGCGCTCGCGGACGCCGAGCCGCCCGGCCCGAAGGCGCGTGCGGGTTTCGAGCACGGCTGGTCGGGCCCGGCGCTGCTGTTCCTGCGGCTGTTCCAGCACACCGACGACCGTCGTTGGCTCGACGCCGGCGTGCGCGCCCTGGAGCGGGACCTGGCCGAGACGATGACCGCGTTGGACGGCTCGACGCAGGTCCGCGACGGCAACTTCCGCACCCTGCCGTACGTCGGTGTCGGCAGCGCGGGCATCGCCCTCGTGCTCAACGAGTTCCGCCTGGCCGCGCCCGACCTCCCGGTCGTCGAACGGCTCCCGGAGCTGGTCGGCGGCACGACCGGCGAGTTCGTGATCCAACCGGCGCTGATGCTCGGCCGGGCCGGTCTGCTGGCCACCCTCGCCCACGCGAACGGCCCGCGGCAGGCGATCGACCGGCACCTGGCCGCACTGTCCTGGCACGCCGTGCCCTACCAGGAGGGCCTGGCGTTCCCCGGCATCCAGTTGCGGCGGCTCTCGATGGACGTCGACACCGGTGGCGCGGGCGTGCTGCTGGCGCTCGGCGCCGCCCTGGACGGCACACCCGTGTTGCCGTTCCTCTCAGCCCCGGTCCCCACGGACCGGTAGCAGTACCCCTTTTCCCCGACATTGAGGAGTCACGATGGACTTCATCCTCGACCTGCAGGACCTCGAGACCCCCGAGGCCCAGTCGAACGCGATGGCGACCGGTGGCAGCAGCGGCGGTGGCGGCGGCAGCACGACCGCGTCCAACGCGTCCCTGCTGCTCCCGTGCAGCCACTCCACCGTCAGCCTGATCCTCTGCTGACGAATCCCCTCGCGGGTCCGGGTGAGCGGCGCAGTGGAAGTGCGCCGCTCACCCGGTTTCTCGCGTTGCGCCGCCTCCGGCGTCGCGGACCCATCATGCGCCCGCCCCCGGCGATCGACCTAGGAGTTCGGAGACCGTGGTGCTGTCCGGCGTCATCCGGCGTGATCTCCGGTGGCTGCTGCTGGCGTTGAACGCCCTGCCCGCCACCGCCGCCGGGCTGCTCCTGCCCACCGCCCTCGCCTCCGCCGTGGACATGGCGCTGGCCGGGCGGCTCGACGCGGGCACGGTGTGGTGGCTGGTCGGGCTCGCGGGCGTGGAGGTGCTCGGCGACGCGATCGGCGTGGTGCTGGCGGCGGCGATCACCGCACGTGGTGCGGCGTGGCTGCGCCACCGGCTGACCGCGCACCTGCTGGCGTTGGGCCACCCGGCGCGGTTCGAGGCCGGTGACGCGGTGAGCAGGCTGACCGGTGACAGCGCGATCGCGGGTGGCGTCGCGGTGCTCGCGGTGAACCTCGGCATCTCCGTGGTCACGGCGGCGGGCGCGATCACGGCGCTGGCGCTGCTGGACTGGCGGCTCGCCGTGGTGTTCCTGTTGAGCGTGCCGCTGGCCGCGCTCCTGGTGCGCTCGCACCTGCGCCTTACGGCCGCCGACGTCGCCACCTACCAGGAGGTCTCCGGCGAGTTGTCCGCACGACTGGTGGACGCGGTCGGCGGCCTGCGCACCATCGCCGCCTCCGGTCGCGCCGACCAGGAAGCCGAACGCGTCCTGCGCCCGCTGCCCCGCCTGACCGCAGCGGGTGTCGGCATGTGGCGCACGCAGGCCCGGATGATCTGGCGGGCCGGCCTCCTGCTGCCCCTCGTGGAGCTGGCCGTGCTGACCGCCGCGGGCTTCGGCGTGGTCGCGGGCCGCCTCAGCGTCGGCGACGTGCTCGCCACCCTCGGCTACGTCGCCCTGGGCATGACCGTGGTCGGCCAGACCGCCCTGCTCACCGCCCTGCAACGCGCTCGGGCGTCCGGGCGGAGGTTGCAAGAGGTACTGGAAACTCCCCTGCCCCGGAGCGAACCCCCCGCCTCCACGACGACCGGCGAGATCGTGCTGACCGGCGTGACCGTGCCCGACGCGCTGCACGACGTCGACCTCACCGTCGCCGCCGGCACCTTCGTCGCCGTGGTCGGCCGGTCCGGCTCGGGCAAGTCCGCGCTCGCCTCGGTGATCGGTGGCCTGACCAGGCCGTCCTCGGGTGACGTGCGGCGCGGCGGATCGGTCGGCTACGCGTTCGAACGGCCGGCGCTGGTCGGCACCACCGTCGCCGACGCGGTCCGCTACGGCACCGAGCCGCACCGGACCGACGTCGAAGCCGCCTGCCGCGCCGCCCAGGTGCACGACGTGGTCGTCCGGCTCCCCCAGGGCTACGACACACCGATGGCCGCCGCGCCGATGTCCGGCGGCGAGGCACAACGACTCGGCCTGGCCAGGGCGTTCGTCCGCGACCCGGCCATCCTCGTGCTCGACGACGCCACGGCCAGCCTCGACATGGTCACCGAGTCCACTGTGGAACGCGCGGTCGAGTCGGCGCTGCCCGGCCGGACCAGGGTGGTCGTCACCCACCGCGCCGCGACCGCCCGCCGTGCCGACGTCGTCGTCTGGCTGGACGACGGCCGGGTCCGCGCGGTCGGACCGCACTCCGACCTCTGGCACGACGACGACTACCGGGCGGTGTTCGGCTGATGACCTACCTGCGGGCGTTGCGCGACCAGCGGCGCGGCATCGTGGTCCTGCTCGGCTGGTCGGTGCTGGAAGGGGTGCCCGCGCTCCTCTCCGGCCGGCTGGTCGGCCTGGCCGTGGACCGCGGCTTCGCCGCCGGCCGCCCGTGGGTCGGCGTCGGTTGGCTGCTCGTGTTCGCCGCCGTCGCCGTCCTCGGCGGCTTCGGCCTGCGCCAGGTGTTCCGCCGACTGGGCGCCGTGGTCGAGCCGTTGCGGGACGCTCTGGTGCGCCAGGTCGTGCGCGGCGTGCTGCACGCCGGCTCGCAGACCCGCCAACCGGACGCGAGCGCCGTCGCCCGCATCACCCGTCACGTCGAAGTGGTCCGCGACGCCACCGCCGGCGTCCTGGTCCAGGCCCGAGCCCTGCTCGTCACCACCGCCGCCGCCCTGATCGGCCTGGCCGCCACGGTCTCGTCGCTGGCATGGCTGGTGACCCTGCCCGTCGTCGCCGCACTGGTGCTGTTCGGCCTGCTCCTGCCCTCCCTGGCCCGCGGCCAACGCCGCCTCGTGATGGCCGACGAACAAGCCGCTTCGGTAGCCGGCACGGTGTTCCTCGGCGTGCGTGACGTGACCGCCGTCGACGGCGCCGAGCACGCCTTGCGCGACGTGATGACCCAGGTGGACCGACAGGCCTCGGCGACCGTGCGACTGGCGTTCGCCACCGCGCTGCGCGGCATCGTGATCGCGCTGGGCGGCTTCGTCCCACTCGTGTTGTTGCTGCTCATGGCCCCGGGAATGGTGCGAGCGGGCACGTTGACGGTCGGCGAGGTGCTCGGTGCCGTGGTCTACCTGAGCACCAGCGTCCAGCCCGCCCTGCGCCGCCTGGCGGACACGACCAGCACCATCGTCCTGCGCCTCGTCGTGGCTCTGCGCCGCCTGGCCGAAGCCGCCCCGCCCATCGACCCACCGACCGGCGACGCCGTACCCGAAGGCTTCGAGGTCGAACTGGACCACGTCACCTTCGGCTGGAGCCCCACCGCCGAACCGGTGGTCCGTTCCCTGGACCTCGTCCTGCCGGAAGGCTCCCACCTCGCCGTGGTGGGCCCGAGCGGCATCGGCAAGTCCACCCTGGCCGGCCTCATCACGGGCCTGGTCGAACCCCAAGCCGGCCACGTCCGCTTCGGCCACGTGCCAATCCGATCAGTGGCACCCGAACTCCGCCACCAACGCATCGCCCTGGTCCCCCAAGAGACCTACCTGTTCACCGGCACGATCCGCGAGAACCTCGCCCTGCTCGCCCCCACCGCCTCCGACACCGCACTCCTGGCAGCCGCAGCCGCAGTCGGCGCCACCGACCTGATCACCCGCCTCGGCGGCCTCTCCGCCACCCTGGGCCACTCCGCCGCCGGCCTCTCCGCCGGCGAAGCCCAACTCCTCTCCGCCGCCCGCGTCTACGCCTCGACCGCCGACGTCGTCATCCTCGACGAGGCAACCTCAGCTCTCGACCCGGCCGCCGAAGCCCTGGTGGAACAAGCCTTCGCCACCCGCAACGGCACCCTGATCGTCATCGCCCACCGCCTCTCCTCCGCCCTGCGCGCCGACCAGGTCCTCGTCATGGACGGCGGCCCACCCCTCCTGGGCAACCACCAGGACCTCCTCACCACCTCGCCGCTCTACCGAGACCTGATGGCCGCCTGGCACGAACCCCACAACGGAACCGCCACCCAGCCCCCGAGGCAACCGGCCCTCACCGCACCCACCTCGGACCCGGAACAGCACCGCTGAGGCCTGCACAAACCCTCGTGCCCACAACGGACCCACAGCGCCCCCGAGGCCACCGGCCCGACCGCACCCACATCGGACCCACCGCCCGCCGGCGAGGCCGCACCCAAATCCCGACCCCGCCGCCCGCCCTCCACACCCACCAAACTCACCGCGCCCACATCGGACCCGCCGCCAGCCCACCGAGGCTCGATTTGACATGGGTTCGGGTGCTTTAGGCTGGTCGAAGCCGGCAGGCCTGGCGGGACGCTCTTCCCCGCCGGGCCTGCCGGCTTTGGCCTGCCTGGAGTGCCCGTAAGGGCCCCATGTCAAATCGAGCCGGACCCAACCACCGAGCCGGACCCAACCACCGAGCCGGACTTGAGAGATCGAACCGAACCCGAGGACTCACCCCACCCGGTGCAACCACGTCACCGGCGCACCGTCACCAGCCCGCCGGAACGGTTCCAAGGCGTCATCCCACGCCGCACCGAGAATCTCGTCCACACCGTGCGCGAACGACTCGCCACCTCTGCTGCGCGCCGCCAACGACCGGAGTTGGTCCTCTGAAACAACTATGTCGCCGTTCGCGCTCGTCCGCGCGTGCCACAACCCCAACACGGGCGCGAAGCAGTACCGCACGCCGTCCACGCCCGGACTCGGGTCTTCCGTCACCTCGAACCTGAGCATCGGCCACGCCCTGAGCGCGGACACGAGTCGGGCACCGGTGCCGGCGTCGCCGGTCCAGTTGCATTCGGCGCGCAACTGACCTGGCGCCGCGGGTTGCGCCGCCCACTTGAGGTCCGCTCGCTCACCGAGGGTGCCCGAGATCGCCCACTCGACGTGCGGACAGACCGCAGACGGCGACGAGTGGACGTAGACCACGCCACTGCTGCTGCCACGGGTGCTCACAGCTGACCTCCGCTACTCGACGAGGGACGTCTTCCCCTACGACCTCTCGATGACGCGGACGATCTTGTGAATTCCCGACTTGGTCATTCTGCCCGCTACAGCAGCAGTCCGCCATAAGAACCATCCCGTTCCTCACCCGGGCGGGTCAGATACAGGACTTTCGACCCGAAGATCGGCGACCTCGCGGCCTGGCACCGGACCGCGAGGTCACTTTCCGCGATCACGGGAGCGCCGACCGCGATCTCCCGATGATCACACCCGCCGATCACAACGCTCCGACCGCCGCCACCACGTCCACCAGCCCCGTTCCCTTGTCGTGGCTGCTCGGGTACGGCCCGACCACCTGGTACCCCGCCCCGTACCGGTACGCCGTCGACTTCAACGCCGCCTCGACCTCCCCCGCCGTCGCACCCGGCCTGGCCTGGAACAGCTGCGCCACGATGCCGGCGATGTGCGGCGCCGCCATCGACGTGCCGCTGATCGTGTTGAACGTTCCGACATCCAACAGCCCCGGCCCGTTCCGCGGCTGCAACCCGGTCGCGCAGATCACCAGGTAGGGACGGCACGCCGAGGTGATGTCCTCGCCCGGCGCGGAGATGTCCGGCCACGTCGAGGGATCCGTGACCAGCCCTCGCGACGAGTACTCCGACACCGCGCCGTCCCGCGTCCCGGTGCCCAGGTCGTGGTACGACGCCACCGACAGCACACCGGGCGTCGGGTCCTGACCGGCCGGGTTGGACAGGTTCGCGCTGCCGTCGCCGCCGTCGTTCCCGTTCGCCCACACCGTCACGACGCCCTCGGCGGCCAGCGCCCGCTGGAGCTTGACCGTCGTGGAGTCCGGGTCGAACGCGCCGCCGCCGGACGGCCCGTACGAGTTGTTGACCACCTTGATCGGCGGGCAGACCGACGCCGGGACGCCCGCGCCGCACGGTGCCCGGTGGTTCTCCAGCACCCAGTTCAGCGCCGCGTCGGCCCCGATGATGAACAGCACCGCGCCGGTGGAGATCACCACGGCCTTCGCGCCCGGTGCCGCGCCGCGCACCACCGTGCCGTCGCTCAACGTCGTGTCACTGCCGACCGCGATCCCCGTGACGTGCGTGCCGTGGCCGCCGACCGACAGCAGGTCGGTGTCCACCGACGTCGGCACGTCCAGGATGCAGCCGGTCGCCGCGCTCGCCTCGTCCAGGCAGACGCTCTTGAGGTTCCGCACGACCTTGGTCCGGCCGTCCGGCTGCTTGAACATCGGGTGCGTCGGGTCCACCCCGGAGTCGATCACCGCGACGCTGACGCCGCTGCCGTCCAGCGCCAGCCCGTTCGCACCGGTCAGGGTCTGGCGCGCCTCGAACCCACGGGTCGCCGTGTGCGACGTGGCCCCGGTGAACTGGATCGGCCGGTTCGCCTCCACGTACGTCACGCCCGCCGCCGCCCGCACCGCGGTGATCTGCGCGGCCGTGCCACGCGCGGCCACCACCCCGATCCGGTCGAAGCTGGTGATCCGGCTCAGCCCGGACTCCCGCACCGCCCGCTCGGCGGCGGCGAGGTCGGCGCCGTGGACGAACACCGTCCCGGCCTGGGTGCCGCTGGACAACTGACTGGCCAACAGGGTCGACACGGGTGCGAGCAGACCGGCGGAGGCGGACGGGGCGACCGCTGCGGACAGTGCCAGCGTGCCCGCCGCGAGCAGGGCGGCTTTGCGCATCACGGACAAACCTCCAATGCAGGGGGGAGCAAACCGACTAACGAGTCACCCCCGTTCAGGTGATGGTCGTCACGCAACGTCATCTCCCGCGATGCGGGCGACGGACCACGCCCCGGCGGCGCTACCGTGTCCGACCGTGTGGAACGCCGAACGGTGCGACCTTGTGGTGATCTTGTGCGGCTGATCCGACTCGGGACCGAGCCCTCCGCGGTGGGCGCCGACGTGCGCGCCGCGTTGAGCACGTGGGGCAACGGTGACGCCGTGCTCGGCGGTATCGCGCTGCTCGGGGTACGACCGCCGGACAGCCCCCGCGACCTGGACGCGGTGATCGTGCTGCCGCGCGGCGTGCTCGTGGTCGTCGGCGTCGACCTGCCGGACCCGGCCATGCGGCTGGAGGCGCCGCTGAACGGGCAGTGGAAGATCGACGGCTGGCCGCTGACCCGCCCGGACGGCGCGATGAGCCCGGCCGCCGAGGCGCTGGAGGCCACCACCGCCGTGGCCCGGCGGATCCAGGACATGCGCGGCGAGCCGCTGCCGGTGACCACCGTCGTGGCGGTCGGACCGTACGTCGGCCAGGTCGTGCAGCCGACCGTGGACCTCAACCGGGGCGTGCGCGTCCTGCACCCGAAGCCGACCACGCTGCTGGCCGCCGCACGGGAGCTGGCCACCAGCGACCGGCCCTGTTCCGCGGACCACGCGGCCAAGCTGGTCGCCGTGCTCGCGCCGACCGGTGTGCCGCCCACCCGCCAGCACCTGATCGCGGAGGGCTTCTCCGACACGGCGGCCGACCTCGCGTCGGCGAGCACGATGCTGCTGCCGAAGGTCACGCCCGTGCCGACGACCCGCAAGGTGCTGCCCTACGTGGGCGGCGCGGTCCTCGCCGTGCTGCTGGTCATTGCGCTGATCATCTCGCTGTCGGCGGGCGACCGGGCGGACAGCTCGACGTCCGCCTCGCCGACACCGCAGCCCACCACCGTCGTGGTCGACGGCCGGAACTTCTCGCCGCGCGGCGCGGACCGGACCGAGGACTGCGCCGGGCACGCGTTCGGCGACGTCCGGGCCTGGTTGTCCGAGCACGTGTGCATGCAGCTGCGGCGTGTCCAGTACGAGACCACAGTGGATGGCCGCAGGGCCGGTGTCGCGATCGCCGAGCTGAGCCTGCCCGACGCCACGAGGGCGGGCGAGCTGCACGCGATCGCGTCGGTGGCGGGCACGGGCGGTGTGACGCCGCTGGTGAAGGAGGGCCGGGGCTGGGAAGGCGGTCCGGCGTCGTTCGACCGGTCCGCCGGCAAGGTGTCGGTCAAGGGCGCGCAGCTGCGCATCACGCAGGTGGTGTGGGTCGAGGGCGACCAGGACCCGGCCGACCCGAAGCTGGCGCAGCTGGTCGAGCAGGCTCTGCGCCTCCCCGCCACGCAGTAGCGACCCGGCGCGCGACGGCGATCAGGGCGCGGACCTCAACGCCCGGTGCGCACCATGCCGACACCGATCAACCCGAACGCCACGTGCAGCACGATCACCAGCCCGGCCACCGCGCACAGCGTCTCGGTGCCGGGCTTGCCCGCGATCGCGCCGAACGAGAACAACCACCCGCCGACGGCGATCGCGAATCCGACGAGCAACACCGATTTCGGCACGTGGGCCAGGCACAGCAACGCGTTGGAACGCGCGCGGAACAACGTGTGCAGCACGACGGGCACGATCAGGAACCCCGGCAGGTACACCGCGACCGGCGGCCAGGAAGGGCCGCCGGGCAGGAACGTGGACGCGATGACGAAGGCGCACCACAGCACCGCGCCGATCGCGAGAGCCACAGTTCCCCTGGTCACACCCGCAGTGTAATGAGCTGAAGCCGCATTTTGAGGTTAAGAGTCTCTCTGGCCCCACGGTGGATACGGCAGTCGGCGGAAAGTGTGCACGATGTGCTGACGCGTGGTGTACAGAGCGTCAGAGGCCATAGGCCTCGAGCAGCCTCAACCACACCTCACTGATGGTGGGGTACGCCGGAACGGCGTGCCACAACCGGTCCACCGTCACCTCGCCCACGATCGCGATCGTGGCCGCGTGGATCAGCTCGGCGACATCGGGACCCGCGAACGTGACGCCGACGAGCGTGCGCTTGCGCTCGTCCACGATCATCCGCGCCTTGCCCCGGTACCCGTCCGCGTGCAGGGACGACCCGGCCACCGCGATGTCGAGGTCGATCACCCGGATCTCCAGCCCCGCCTCGCGGGCCTGCGCCTCGGTCCACCCGACCGACGCCACCTCGGGATCGGTGAACACCACCTGCGGCACGGCCGTGTGGTCGGCCGTGGCGACGGGCGCGGTCCACGGCTGGGGGTCGGTGGCGCCGGTGACGATCGCCGTGCCGACCGCCCGCGCGGCGTACTTGCCCTGGTGGGTCAGCAACGCGCGGCCCGTGACGTCGCCCGCCGCGTACAGCCAGTCCACTCCGGACACCCGACCGGTGTCGTCCACCTCCAGCGCCTCGCCCGCCGTGAAGCCGAACCGCTCCACGCCGAGGTCGAACGTCGCGGGCTGCCGTCCGGTCGCGATCAGCAAGTGCTTGCCGGACACCTCACTGTCGTCCGACAGCTTCAACGACGCGTCGCCGTCCGAAGTGGACACACCGACCGCCTTGACGCCCGTGACCAACCGGACGCCGTCCTCCCGCAAGCCCTCGGCGACCAGGTCACCCGCGAACGCCTCGAACTTCGGCAGCGGCCGCTCGCCCGACACGACCAGCGTGACCCGCGAACCCAGCCGGGCCCACGCCTGCGCCATCTCGACGCCGACCACGCCGCCGCCCAGCACCACCAACGACTCGGGCACCTCCTGCGCGGAGGTCGCCTCGCGGGACGTCCAGTACGGCACGTCCGACAGGCCGGGCAGCGACGGGACGCGCGGCACGCTGCCCGTGCACACCACGACCGCCTTGGTCGCGGTCAGCACGCGCCCGTCCACGTCGACCCGGCGTTCACCCACCAGTCGCCCACGTCCGCGCACCACGGTCAACCCGGCACCCTCGGCCCACTCGACCTGGCCCGCGTCGTCCCAGTCGGAGGTGAAGCTGTTGCGGCGCTTCAACACCTCCACCGGGTCCAGGCGTGCCCCGACCGGCACGCCCGGCACCCGGCGGGCGGCGGCGAGCGCGTGGCCGGGGCGCAGCAACGCCTTGCTCGGCATGCAGGCCCAGTACGAGCACTCACCGCCGACTCGTTCGGCTTCCACCAACGCGGTCCGCAGCCCACCGGCGGCGGTCCGGGCGGCGGCGTTCTCGCCCACCGGGCCGCCGCCGATCACGATCACGTCGAAGTCGTCGCTCACCGGTCCACCCCACACCACCCGGACCGGCGCGGCAAGTCACGCGGGGTCGAACACCCCGGCCAACATCTTCAAGATCACGCCGTCGGCGGTGCGGAGTACCACCGGGCGCTCGTCGGGTTCGACTCGTTCAGCCAGCTTGAACATCGCGTCGGCGGTCTGGGCGGCCATCCGGAACGTCAACGTGACCGGTGCGTCGCCGCGCACCGCGAAACGACTCACGAACAGGTCGCGCAGCCGTTCGGCCATCAGCTCGTACTGGTCGACGGAGGCGTCGAGGCGGTGGCCGTCGAGCAGGTCGCTGAACCGCACCCGCCCGAAACCGGGGAACTCGACCAGCATCCGCAGGTAGACGCCGACGACCTGCTGCACCGCCTCCCGCCAGTCCTCGGCGAGCCGACCCTCGGTGAACAGCGTTTCGACCCGACCCAGGTACTCCTCCATGCCGCGCAACGCCAACGCGTGCACAACGGAACGCTTGTCCGGGAAGTATTGGTAGAACGATCCAATTGGCACGCCGGCTAGCTCGACGATCCGGGCGGTGGTGATGTCGTCGTAGTCGTAGTCGTTGAGCAGCGTCGCACAGGCATCGACAATCGCGGACACCGTCGCGGCGCCGCGCTGCTGAACGGGCTGACGACGCATCACCTTGGCTAAGCGGTTTTCGGCGGGATTTTCTGGCACGGGCACATCTTGATGGATACGGACCGGTAAGCCCAAACAGGCGATTCCGGAATGTGATGTGAGGTCCGCTCAGCTTTCGGTGTTCTGATTGTTGGGGGGCAAAACTATTTGGCTACCCTCACTGATCCGCCGTGGCCCGACGCCGATCCCGAAATCCGACCCGTCATCGTGATCCGCGCTGCGCCGGGACCGGTTTCGGCAGTTCACCGGGTGTTTCGCCGACCGCGCCGCCGACCGGCGACCGTTCGGCGGCAGCAACGCCGACGATCGGCGGCCCCGGTCGGCGGCGCGGTGGCCGAGTCACGTAGGGGCCGACCAGCCGGGCCAGCACCAGCCCCGGCGCGACCAGCGGCACCACCGCCGACAGGGCCACCGCCGTCGCACCCGCGCGGGCCACGTCCCGAGGGATGACCGCGACCCGGTCCACCACGAACGCCCGCCGCCCGGTGAGCGACACCAGCCCCATCACCGCGAGGAAGACCGCGAGCGCGAGCAGCGCCCACCGCACCGCGACGTAGCCGACGTCCTCGGCCGCCGCCATCACCGCGAGCCACCCGACCAACGCCGACGCCTGCCGCCCCGGGCTCGTCATGGCCCACAGCAGACCGCCCGGGACGGCCAGGAAGCCGGTGCGCCCGTCGAACCAGGCACGCGTCGCCTCGATCCAGCCGGTCGGCAGGCCCGCCCAGCGCACCGGCAGCACGTCCAGCGGGCTCGGCGCGCCGAACGCCTGGCCGACCACCCACGCCAGCGACCACGTCGAGACGACCGCCGCGAACCCGAGCTGCCACTTCGGCCGGTCCACCGCGATGCGGCACAGCCTCGCCAGCTCCCGGCGCTTCTCCTTCACGGCTCCCAGCGTGCCGGAGCGGTCCGGCCCCGTGATCCCGATTCACCCGCGTGCCTTCGTAGAGCCGCTCATCGGGTGGTCGGGTCCTCACGCCGCGTACCGCCCACTCTCCTGGGTGATCCGCGCGGCTCACCGCCACCTCGGGGACGCGCAGCCGACATCATGTCCAGCGAACCCACCCGATCACGTAGAGGAGGCGCTCGTGCGCAGGCTGCTACCGGCGTTGCTGGCGGCGTTGTCGATCACCTGGACCACCGGCGCGGCGACCGCCGAGCCGGACGTCGAGTACGTCGCGCTCGGCGACTCCGCCGCCGCCGGTCCGCTCATCCCGCAGCAGGACCCGGAGGACCCGGGCTGCCTGCGCTCGACGCGCAACTGGCCGGCCGTGCTGGCGAAGCGGATCGGGGCGCAGTTGGTGGACATGACGTGCTCCGGCGCGGTCACCGAGAACCTGGTCACGCCCCAGGAGACCATCAAGGACGCGCACGAGCCCCAGGCCGACGCGCTGAGCCCGGAGACCGACCTGGTCACGCTGACCATCGGCGGCAACGACATCGACCTCGTCCGCACGGCCCTGAGCTGCGTCAACCTGCTGCCCGAACCGGCGGGCACGTCGTGCCGCGACCGGCTCACCGCCGGCGGCCGGGACCAGCTCGCCGAACGGGTCGACGCCTACGCCGCCGAGTTCGCCGCCGCCCTCGACCTGATCTCGGCCCGCGCGCCCGGGGCGCGGATCGTGGTCGTCGGCTACGGCACCTACATCCGGCCCGGCGGCTGCTACCCCGACCAGCCGATCTGGGCGCGGGACGCCGACTACCTCCAGGGCACCATCCACCGGCTCAACGCGCTGTTCGAGCGGGAAGCGGCCGCGCACGGCGCCGAGTTCGTGGACATCGCGCCGCCGAGCGTGGGCCGGGACGCGTGCGCGTCGGCGCGGACCAGGTGGTTCGAGGGCGTGTCGGCGAAGGGTCCGGCCGCGCCGCTGCACCCGAACGCGAACGGCATGGAGGCGATCGGCGGCATCGTCGCCGACCGGTTGTAGCCGGGCACCGCGGACCGACCAGGCCGCCGTCGAGCACCCGCTCGGCGGCGGCCTTCGCACGTCACGGGGTGGGGCAGCGGGCGGTGCGATTGTTCACGCACGGGCGCCAAGAGCGTGTAGTAGATTAGACGTTCTGCGCAGGACGGGCGCAGAACTCTGCCCGCTAGAAACCGTCAGCCGCAATGCGACACAGGCTGATAAAACACGCTATCCAGAAATGAGGCACGTTGTCAAGCCCCTCCGATGACCTCCGGCTCGCGGAAACCGAGTCGGAGCAGGAATACGTGTCGATGCTGTACGGCAGGCTGGACGACCTCCGCGAACAGAGCTCGAAGCGCCTGGCCGGGGCGCTGCGGCAAACCGGCGGAACGCACCAGATGCGCTCCGAGCGGGACACCTCGGTGGCCATGTACTCCGACCAGTTGGCGCAGTACAGCGCGGTGGAGAACGGGTTGTGCTTCGGCCGGCTCGACTTCGACACCGACGACCGGTTCTACATCGGCCGGATCGGCTTGTTCGACGAGGACAAGGAGTACGAGCCGCTGCTGATGGACTGGCGCGCGCCCGCCGCCCGCCCGTTCTACCTGGCCACCGCCGCCGCCCCGGACGGCGTGCGCCGGCGCAGGCACCTGCGGACCAAGCAGCGCAAGGTCGTCGGTTTCGACGACGAGGTGCTGGACATCAACTCGGTCGACCCGGCCCGCCCGTCCGAGGGCCTGACCGGTGAGGCCACCCTGCTGGCCGCGGTGAACGCGAGCCGCACCGGCCAGATGGGCGACATCGTCGCGACCATCCAGGCCGAGCAGGACAAGATCATCCGCACCGAGCTGAACGGCGTGGTCGTCGTGCAGGGCGGTCCGGGCACGGGCAAGACGGCGGTCGCGCTGCACCGCGCCGCGTACCTGCTCTACACGCACCGGCGGCAGCTGGCCAAGCGCGGCGTGCTGGTGGTCGGTCCGAACGCGACGTTCCTGCGCTACATCGGGCAGGTGCTGCCGTCGCTGGGCGAGACGGGCGTGCTGCTGTCCACTGTGGGCGAGCTGTTCCCCGGCCTCACCGCGGTCGGCCGCGAACCCGCCGAGGTGGCCGCGCTCAAGGGCCGCATCGAGATGGCCGACGTGGTGGCGCACGCGATCCGGGACCGGCAGGAGGCGCCGAGCCTGGTCGAGGTGCCGTTCGACGGTGACGTGCTGCGGCTGGACCGGCGGGCGATCAGCGACGCCCGCGGCCGGGCGCGGCGCACCAGGCGCCCGCACAACGAGGCGCGGCGCACGTTCCAGCGGGAGATCATCTCCACGCTGGCCTCGCAGGCGGTGTCACGGCTGGGCCGCCACCTGCTGGACCAGGCCGACATCGACGACATCCGGCGCGAGCTGCGCGAGGACCCCGCCGTGCAGGCCGCGATCGAGAAGCTGTGGCCGACGCTGTCGCCCCAGCGGCTGCTGGAGGACCTGTACGCGTCGCCGAAGCTGATCGCCAAGGCCACGCCGAAGTTCTCCCCCGCCGAGCGCGAACTGCTGGCCCGTCCGCGCGGCACCGAGTGGACGCCCGCCGACGTGCCGCTGCTGGACGAGGCGGCGGAACTGCTCGGCGAGGACGACACCGAGGCCAAGGCGCGGGCCGAGCGGCAGCGGCGGCAGGCGATCGACTACGCCCAGGGCGTGCTGGACATCCTCGACCTGGAGGACGACGCCGACCCGGACATCCTGATGGCGACCGACCTGGTCGACGCCTACCGGCTGGCCGAGCGGCACGGCGCGGAGCGCTACGAGACGGCGGCCGAGCGCGCGGCGGCGGACCGGACGTGGACGTTCGGGCACGTGATCGTGGACGAGGCTCAGGAGCTGTCGCCGATGGCGTGGCGGACGCTGATGCGCCGGTGCCCGTCGAAGTCGATGACCGTGGTCGGCGACATCGCGCAGACCGGCGACATCGCGGGCGCCTCGTCCTGGCACGAGGTGCTGTCGCCGTACGTGATGGACCGCTGGAAGCTCACCGAGCTGACGGTCAACTACCGGACGCCGTCGGAGATCATGGCGGTGGCGGCGGACGTGCTGGCGTCGGTCGACCCGGACCTGGTGCCGCCGACGTCGGTGCGCGACAGCGGGTTCGCGCCGTGGAGCCTGCGGGTGCCGTCGCCGGCCGAGGCGCTGCCCCCGGTGGTGGACAAGGAGGTCTCGGCGATCGGGGACGGCAAGCTGGCGGTGATCGTGCCCGCGGCGTCGGTCGCGTCGCTGCGCGCCACCGTGCCGGGTGCTTCGGACGACCTCGACGCGCAGGTGGTCGTGCTCGGCGTCACGGACGCGAAGGGCCTGGAGTTCGACTCGGTGCTGGTGGTGGACCCGGCGGGCATCCTGACCGAGTCACCGCGCGGGGCGAGCGACCTGTACGTGGCGCTGACCCGGGCCACGCAACGGCTCGGCGTCGTGCACACCGGCGACCTGCCGGAGGTGCTGGGCAGGTTGGCGGCTAACGACTGAGGGCGTAACCGAGGGCGGCGGCGGCCAGGCCGGCGGTGAGGCCGGCGGCGACGTTGGCGAACGCTTGCCCGTGGCGGCCGAGTTCGGTCAGCCGGAGCGTCTCGAAGCTGAACGTGCTGTAGGTGGTGAGGCCGCCGCACAGGCCCGCGCCGACCAGTGCCCGCAGCTCCGGTGACGCTCCGGCCACGCAGCCGAGGACGAACGAGCCGACGACGTTCACCGCGAAGGTGGCCCAGGGGAACGGGAACGTCCGGCGGACCAGCCGCGCGGTCACGTAGCGCAGCGCGGCGCCCACCGCGGCGCCGACGAAGACCAGAGCCACGATCACGGCGCCACCCGGCGGGTCACGGCCATCGCGGCGAAGGTCGCGCCCAGCGCCAGGACCAGCGTCCCGAGCAGGTACGCGAACGCGGTGACGCCGCCCAGCCGCACCGCGTCCAGGGCGTAGCCCGAGAACGTGGTGAAGCCGCCCAGCACGCCGACGCCGAGGAACGGCCCGGCCAACGGGTGCAGGCGCGGCACGAGGACCATCAGCACACCGATCAGCGCGCAGCCCACGACGTTGACCACGAGCGTGCCCCAGGCGCCGGGCACCAACGCCGACAAGCCGTAGCGCGCCACGCCGCCGATGCCGCCACCGAGGGCGACGGCCGCGACGGTCCGGACCTCAGTGCGCACGCAGGTGGTCGACCAGGTGGTCCAGGGCGGCCAGGGCGCGGACCACGTCGGCGCGCTCACCGGGGTCGAGCTTGTCCAGCGCCGACCCGATGCGCTTCTCGTGCGCCGCTTGCCAGACGGCCAGCTGCTCGTGCCCCTGCGGCGTCACGGAGAGCCGGGCCACGCGGCGGTCGCTGGGGTCGCCGCCCCGTTCGACCAGGCCGTTCTCGATCAGCTGGCCGACGAGCCCGCTGACCGTGTTCGGCGCCAGCCGCAGCTCGGCCGCGAGGTCGCCCACGCGCATCGGCGGACGCTCGGCGAGCGTCTGGAGCAACTCGATCTGCGCCATCGGCAGCGAGTCCCACGGCCATTCCGACCGGATGCTCGTGCGCAGTGCTCGGCGGAGCCTCGTGACCACGTCGGTGAGCGAGCGTGCCTCGTCTGACATGCGCGAATGGTACTGGGTCGCGATATGTCGGAGACCGAGATACTCTGGAGCCGATGAATCGCTCCCTGCGCTGGTTGGTGGTGGAGTCGCCCCGGCCGCGGCGGGTCGCGACCTGGGCCGGTGCGCCCTGGCTGGCCGTGGCGACGGTGTGCCTCGGCGCGTTCCTCGGCCAGTTCGACGCGAGCGTCGTCACACTCGCCCTGCCCGCATTGCGGGACGATTTCGACACGTCACCCGAGTGGGTGTCGCTGGCCTACCTGTTGACGCTGGCCGCGTTCGTCGCGCCGATCGGCAGGTGGTCGGACCGGCGCGGCCGGAAACTCGTCTACCTGTACGGGTTCGTGGTGTTCACCGGCGCCTCGGTGGCGTGCGCGCTGGCCCGGGACCTGGACGTGCTGATCGCGTTCCGGGTGGTGCAGGCGTTGGGCGCGGCGATGTTGCAGGCCAACAGCGTGGCGCTGGTGGTGGCGGCCGTGCCGCGGGACCGGGCGCGCCGGGCGTTGGGCGTGCAGGCCACCGCGCAGGCGCTGGGGCTGGCGCTCGGGCCCACGGTCGGCGGCCTGCTGGTCGAGGCGTTCGGGTGGCAGTGGGTGTTCCTTGTCAACGTGCCGGTCGGCGTCGTCGCCCTGGTCGCGGGCCACTTCCTGTTGCCGCGCACGCACGAGCGCGGCGCCGGGCGGGTCGACGGTCTCGCCGTGGTGCTGCTGGCCACGGCCACCACCGCGTTGCTGCTGGTGCTGTCCGGTGCGAGCCCGTTCCTCCTGCTGCTCGCACTGCCCGCGGGCGCCGGGTACGTGTGGCGCGAACCGCTGGTGCGCCGGGTCAAGGGCGGGCTGCTCGGCGCGTCGGGCGGGTACCTGGTGCTGTTCGGCCCTCTGGTCCTGGTGCCGTTCACGTCCGACCTCGGCCCGTTCGCGACGGGGTTGCTGCTCACCGCGCTGCCGGCCGGGTTCGCGCTCGGCGCGGCGTTGCCGTGGCAAGTACCTCGGACCGGCGCGGCACTGTCCACAGTGGCCTGCGGCGTGCTCGCCTGGCAGGTTCACCCGGTCGCGCTGGTCGCGCTGGGCCTCGGGCTCGGCCTCTTCACCCCGGCCAACAACGCGGCCGTGCTCGGTGCACTCCCGCGCGGTGACGCCGGATCGGGTGGCGGGCTGGTGAACCTCGCGCGGGCGCTCGGCACCGCGTTGGGCGTGGCGGTACCGCTGTTCGTCCACGCGCGGTGGGGACTCAGCGTGGCATTCGGGGTACTGGCCGTGATCACTTCGCTGCTCGTCTGTACGCCGATCGGGGACAAGCGGCCCCGTTCCCTGCCCCGACCGGAGGAGAATCAGTAATCTCGCCCCGGCGGGGCGAAGCCCCGGGCCGGCACACACACGGGTGAGGATCAGTGGCGGATCGGTTGGGCTGGGTCCCCGACGACGTCGACACCGGGCTGCCCAGCGCCGCACGGCTCTACGACTACCTGCTCGGCGGCGGGCACAACTTCGCGGTCGACCGCGAACTCGCCGAGCGGTTCCTCCTCGCCCAGCCCAACGCCCGCACCATCGCCCGCCTCAACCGCGCGTTCCTGCGCCGGGCCGTGCTGCACCTGGTCGACGCCGGTGTGCGGCAGTTCGTCGACCTCGGCTCGGGCATCCCGACCGTGGGCAACGTGCACGAGATCGCGCAGCGGGCCACGCCCGGGTCCCGCGTCGTCTACGTGGACTTCGAGGACGTGGCGGTCGCGCACAGCCGGATGATCCTGGC
This sequence comes from Saccharothrix carnea, assembly GCF_003014735.1. GTDB lineage: Bacteria > Actinomycetota > Actinomycetes > Mycobacteriales > Pseudonocardiaceae > Actinosynnema > Actinosynnema carneum. Next base: position 283,093 of record NZ_PYAX01000003.1, read on the forward strand.
GGACGACGACCGGTCGACCATCCTGCAAGAGGACCTGACCGAGCCGGACGCGGTGCTCGCGGGCGTCCGGGACACCGGCCTGATCGACCTCACCGAGCCGGTCGGCGTGCTCGCCGTGGGGGTGTTCCACTTCGTGCCGCCCGAGCGCGACCCGGCGGGCGTGGTCGCCGCGTACCGCGACGCCGTGCCGCCGGGCAGTCACCTGGCCCTGTCGCAGTTCACCTCCGACCTGCAACCCGAGGAGATGGCCGGGGTGGTGGCGGTGATGCGCGACAGCGCGAACCCGATGTACCCCCGCACGCACGACGAGATCACGGCGTTGTTCGACGGCTTCGAGCTGGTCGAGCCCGGGGTGGTACCGCTGCCGCGGTGGCGGCCGGAGGAGGGTGCCGTCGAGGAGGACGCCGAGCGCGCGGGCATCTTCGCCGGGGTGGGTCGCAAGAGGTGAACGACACGTCACTACCCGGCAGGACCCGGCGGCAGGACATCGCGCGCGAGTGGATGCGCGCGGTCTACCCGACCGCTTACGTGCCGCTGTCACCGGCCGAGATCGAGTCGTTCCTGCTCGGGCTGGTGGACGTGATCGCCGACGCGATCCAGGCCGAGCCGTTCGCCGTCGAACCGGTGGACGTGGTCGGCCACCGGCTGGTGCGGGCGCACTTCACCGGCCCGGAGACGTTGCAGCGCACTGTGGGCGTGCTCGGGCACGCCCTGCTGTTCAGCCCCGAACTGCGGGACGTGCCGCAGTTGGCGGAGAAGGTCGTCGCGATCCTGGGCAGCGTGAGCACCGGCTTCGCCACCGCGATGCGGCTGGACGCGTTCGACCAGCAGGAAGAGGTCAAGCGCGCCCTGCTGACGGCCAAGCTGCGGGCCGAACGCGTGCTCAAGGTCAGCGAGGCCAGGTTCCGCGAGGTGTTCGACTCCTCCGCGTTCGGCATCGCGATCACCGACCTGGACGGCCGGTGCGTCGAGGTGAACGAGGCGCTGGCCGAGATGATCGGCCGCGACCGCGGCGAGCTGACCGGGCGGCGGCTGGTCGAGCTGTTCGACCCGGCGGACACCGACGCGCTCGCGACCACGTACCGCGCGGTCGGCTCCGGTCGGGTGGCGCGGATCCGCGAGCAGCGGCGGCTGCTGCGCGAGGACGGCGAGCCGGTGTGGGTGCACCTGGCGGTGTCGTTGCTGCGTGACGCGGACGGCGAGCCCGCGTACCACGTGACCATGGCCGAGGACGTCAGCGAACTGCACCTGCTGCAGAAGAACCTGGACTTCCAGCTCCTGCACGACTCGCTCACCGGCCTGTCCAACCGGCAGCGCTTCGCCACCCGGCTGGAGGCGCTGCACGGCACGTCCCGCGCCGGCATCACGCTCTACCACCTCGGCCTGGACGCGTTCTCGCTGGTCAACAACGGCCTCGGCCACGCGGTCGGCGACCGCCTGCTCATCGAGGTCGGCCATCGGCTCGAAGCCCTGGTGGAGGACGAGGTCGCGCTGGTCGCCCGGCTGGGCGGCGACGAGTTCGGCATCGTGGTGGACAACTCGCCGGGCACGCCGACCGTGCCCGACATGGTCGACCGGATCAACGAGGCGCTGCGGCGGCCGATGGACAACGGCGTGGCGCTGTCCGCGACGATCGGCGTGGTCGACCGGCCGCCCGCCGGGTGGGGCGTCGCGGAGATCCTGCGCGCGGGCGACGCGACCCTGCGCCGGGCCAAGGAGGTCGGCAAGCGGCAGTGGCTGCCCTACGACCGGCACGCCGACCAGGCGACGCGGGAACGGCAGGCGCGGGCCGCGCGGATGCCCGGCGCGCTGGCCGACCACGAGCTCGAGGTCGAGTACCAGCCCGTGGTGGACCTCGCCGGCGGTGGCGTGCTCGGGCACGTGGCCCGGCTGCGCTGGGACGACCTCGGGCACGACGAGTGCGTGGAGCTGGCCGAACAGACCGGGCTGTCCCTGGCGGTCGGCCAGTGGGCGCTGCACGAGGCCGCGGGCGACGCGAACGGACCGGAGTCCTTCGGCGTGCTGTACTTCGAGCTGTCGCCGATGCAGTCCCGCGACGAGGACCTGGTCCGCACGGTGAAGCGGACGTTGGACGAGACCGGGCTGCCCGCGTCCCGGCTGCGGATCTTCCTGGACACCCGGTCGATGCTCGCGGGCATGGGCGAGGACAACGCGCAGGTGTTGCGGGACAACGGGATCGCCACCGGGCTGACCCGGTTCAACGGCGGGCAGGCCGAGCTGGCGCTGATCGACGAGCTCCAGGTGGACGCGCTGGTGCTCGACCCGTCCGTGGTGCGCCGGCTCGCCGAGCGGCCCGAGTCGTTCCTGCACGCCGCGGTGGAGCGGATGGTCGCCCTGATCCGGTCGTCCGGGGTGGCCGTGCTGGTGCCGGACCTGTCGACCGGTGAGCAGGCCGCGTGGTGGACGCGGGTCGAGGTGGACGCCGCGTTCGGCGACCACCTCGCGCCCGCCGTGCCGTCCTACGAGCTGTCCGGCACCTAGCGCGTGTATCGAAGTCCACGCCCTAGACCTGCTTCACCGCGGCCAGCAGCTTGGTCAGCGACTCCTTGGCGTCGCCGAACAGCATGGTGGTCTTCGGGTTGTAGAGCAGGCTGTTGTCCACGCCCGCGAAACCGGGCCGCATCGAGCGCTTCATGAACACCACGGCCTTCGCCCGGTCCACGTCGAAGATCGGCATGCCGTAGATCGGGCTGCTCGGCTCGTCCCGCGCGCCCGGGTTGACCACGTCGTTCGCGCCGACCACGAGCACCACGTCGACGCTGCCGATACCGGGGTTGACGTCGTCGAGTTCCTTGAGGTGCTCGTACGGCACGTCCGCCTCGGCGAGCAGCACGTTCATGTGGCCGGGCATCCGGCCCGCGACCGGGTGGATGCCGTAGTGCACCGTGACGCCGCGCTGCTCCAGCACCTGGGCGAGTTCCCGCGCCGCGTGCTGGCCCTGCGCCACGGCCAGGCCGTAGCCGGGGACCACCAGCACGGAGTGGGCGTAGCCGAGCATGATGGCCACGTCGTCCACCGTGCCGGCGCGCACGGTGCGCTGTTCGTCGGTCGCCGCGGCCACCGAGGTGGCCTTGAACGCGCCGAACAGGATGTTGGTCAGCGGACGGCCCATGGCCTGGGCCATCAGCCTGGTCAGGATCGTGCCGGACGCGCCGACGAGCGTGCCCGCGACGATCAGCAGGGTGTTGGCCAGCACGTAACCCGACGCGGCGACGGCCAGGCCGGTGAACGCGTTGAGCAGCGAGATCGCGATCGGCACGTCGGCGCCGCCCACCGGCAGCACGAACAGCACGCCCAGCGCGAGACCGGCCAACGCCAGCAGCACCAGCAGCACGCTGCTCCCGGTCAGCACGACCGACAGTGCGAGCAACGCGCTCACCGCCGCCACGCCGAGGCCGAGCAGCTGACCCGCGGGCAGCAGCACCGGCCGGGTGGTCATGATCTCCTGGAGCTTGAGGAACGTGACCACGCTGCCGGAGAAGCTGACCGAGCCGATCAGCACGGTGAGCACGGTGGCGACCTGGAACAGCACCGAGCCGTGCGGCACGGCCAGGAACTCGGTCAACGCCACCAGCGCCGCCGCCGCGCCGCCCACGCCGTTGAACAGCGCCACCATCTGCGGGATGGCGGTCATCTTCACCGACCGCGCCGCCGGGATGCCCACCACCACGCCCGCCGCCACGGCGAGCAGGATCAGCAGCCCGTTGTGGACCGCGCCGTGGACGTAGGCGGTGACCACGGCCAGCGCCATGCCCGCCGCGCCGAGCAGGTTGCCCGCGCGGGCGTACTTCGGCGTGCTCAGGCCCTTGAGCGCGAGCACGAAGCACAGCGCGGCGACCAGGTACGCGAGCTGGACCCAGGTGGGGCTCACTCCCCCACCTCCTTGTGGCCGTTGGCCGCGCTCTTGACCGGCTTGGCGGTTCTGTGGCCCTTGAACATCTCCAGCATCCGGTCGGTCACCACGAAGCCGCCGACCACGTTGACCGTGGCCAGGAAGACCGCGAACAGGCCGAGCGTGATCTCCAGCGCGTGCTCGGCACGTCCGGTGATGAGGATGGCGCCGACCAGGATCACGCCGTGGATAGCGTTCGCGCCGGACATCAGCGGCGTGTGCAGGATCGTGGACACCTTCGACACGACCTCGAAGCCGACGAACACGGCCAGCACGAAGATCGTCAACAGGTCGATCACGGCAGCTCCCTCCTCAGCTCGCCCGCGTGCGTGAGGCAGCAGCCGGCCAGCACCTCGTCGGTGAGGTCCGGGACGACCTGGCCGTCCTTCGTCATCATCATCAGGAGGTTGGCCACGTTGCGCGCGTAGAGCCTGCTGGCGTGCACGGGCATGCTGCTGGGCATGTTCTTCGCGCCGTAGACCAGCACCTCGCCGACCCAGATCTCCTCGCCCGGGCTGCTCGCGGTGACGTTGCCGCCGGACTCGGCGGCCAGGTCGACCACCACTGAGCCGGGCGGCATGGCCTTGAGCATGTCGTTGGTGACCAGCACGGGTGCCTTGCGGCCCGGGATGGCGGCGGTGGAGATCACCACGTCGGAGGCGGCGACGCGTTCGGCGATCAGCTCGCGCTGGCGTTCCAGGAACGTCTCGGACTGCGCCTCGGCGTAGACGCCCTGCTGGGTTTCGAGGTCCAGTTCGAGGAACCGGGCGCCGAGGCTCTTGACCTCTTCCTTCGCCGCCGCGCGCACGTCGTAGGCCTCGACCACGGCGCCGAGGCGTCGTGCCGTGGCGATGGCCTGCAACCCGGCGACGCCCGCGCCGAGCACGAGCACCTTGGCCGGCGGGATCGTGCCCGCCGCCGTGGTGAACATGGGCAGGAACTTCGGCAGCCTGCTCGCCGCCTCCATCACCGCCCGGTAGCCCGCCACCAGGGCCTGCGACGACAGGGCGTCCACGGACTGCGCCCTGGTCACCCTGGGTAGCAGGTCCAGGCTGAATGCGGTGACCTTGTTGGCCACGAGCACGTCGATCAGCTCCCGCTCACCGCTCGGCTGCAGGAAGCTGATCGTGATGTCCCCCTCGCGGAGGGCGGCGGCCTGCTCGGGTGTCGGTGGTTGGACGGAGACGATCACGTCGGACTGCCCGGCCGGGTGGTCGGCGATGACGTTCGCACCGGCTGCGCGGTAGGCGGCATCCGAGGCGTGGGCGTGTCTGCCCGCTCCGGCTTGCACGTCCACCGTGAGTCCGGCACCGATCAGCGTGGTCACCGTTTCCGGTAGACCGGCTACGCGGCGCTCAGCGGGCCGCGCCTCGACGGGTATGCCCACTCTCACGGAGAGTCACCCTAGACCGCCGAAGGTGATCTACGCCACACGGAAGCTTTAACGTTAACCGTACATACGTCTTGCTGAGACCTTCAGTGGATCACGGGGCACACACCTCGGGTGTCGCCGGGGAAGAAGTTGGGCACCAGCTCGCGCTTGTCGTAGTACCGGTGGAAGACGCTCGTGATGCCGCTGGACATCGGCGGCACGATCCACGTCCAGTCCGCCGGGCACGAGCGGCCCGCCGCCTCCTCCTTCTTGATGTGCGTGAGGAACCGGTCGGACTCGGTGTGGTGGTCGGTGATGGTCACGCCCGCCTCGTTGAACGAGTGCAGCACCGCGCGGTTCAGCTCGACCAGCACGCGGTCCTTCCACAGCGTCTGCACCGACGACGTGTCCAGCCCCATCCGCTTGCCCAGGTACGGCAGCAGGTCGTACCGGTCGGTGTCGGCGAAGTTGCGGGCGCCGATCTCCGTGCCCATGTACCAGCCGTTGAACGGCGCGGCCGGGTAGTCGACGCCGCCGATGCGCAGCCGCATGTTGCTGATCGCGGGCACGGCGTGCCAGCGCAGCCCCAGCTCGGCCAGCCACGGCAGCTCGGGGTGGCCGATCGACACCTCCAGCACCGCGTCGCGCGGCAGCTCGACCAGCGCCGGTTCGGCGTCCTCCCGTTCCACGATCAGCGGCAGCACGTCGAACGGACCGCGCCGGGCCGGCGGTCGCCAGCCCAGGTCGACGGCCTTCTCGGTCAGCTCGGCGTTGCGCCGGTCGCCCAGCACGCCGCCGTCCGAGCCGACGTAGCCCGCGTAGCGGATCAGCTGCTCGTTGCGGATGCGCGGCGCGGCTCTGCCCGGCTCGTCGGGCGCGAACACGCTGATCACCGGGCGGACCTTGCCGCCGTTGGCAGCGAGCTTGAGGTGCTCGACGCACTCGTCCGCGATCTCCTTGGGGTCGCGCAGGTCGCGCAGGTCGCGGACCTTGAGGCTGCGCCAGTACAGCCGGCCGATGCAGCGCGCGCTGTTGCGCCACGCCACCCGTGCGCCGAACGTCAGCTCGTCGGGCGTGTGGCGGTACGTGCCGGTGGCCGCGACCTCGGCGTGCACCTCGGCGAGGCGGTGTTCGACGGGGCCGAGCTCGGGGTTCTCGGCGTGGTGGAGGCGGAGGAACTCCTCGGCCTCGGCGAGGTCGACGGTGGGTTCGGTGGCGGTGGCGGAGTCGCGCAGGGGAATGGCTTCAGCCGGACACGAGGGGACGGGGGCCATGGCGGGACACCGTAGTTGCCCTTTCGCCGTTGCCGCACCGCCGTACCGGGTGCCGATGCGGCGCAGTACGGGCCAGTTGATGTCGGACGGTAAGTGCTTGATCGCGCAGAAGAGTGACGCATCCTGCGAAAACGAGTGATATTCGATCGTTATCCGGCCGAATCGTGGCGGTTACCTGTGATTTACATCACAGCAGCATATTCACCTATCGGGTGATAGCACCGGCGGCGTCCAAGCGAGGAACTTCGACACGCGCGCCGACCCGATCGAGGCCGGCACCGCGCGCATCGCGGCGTCGCGCACCGTCACGGCCACCGGGTTGCGCAACCGGTGCCCCACCCGCCCGAGCAGTCGCGACGCCTTCGCCATCGACTGCGTGCGCGGACGGCGTTGCCGGTCGTAGGCCGCGAGCGCGCTCGGCACGTCGTCGGCACGGGCGCACGCCGCGGCCAGCACCACGGCGTCCTCGATCGCCATGCACGCGCCTTGGCCCAGGTAGGGCGTCATCGCGTGGGCCGCGTCGCCGAGCAGCGCCACCCGGCCGCGCACGTAGGTCGGCAGCGGCGCGGCCAGTTCGTGGATGTCGTGCCGCAGCACGGTGTCGGGCGGCGTGGCGTCGAGCAGCCGCGGGATGGGGTCGTGCCAGTCGCCGACGAGGCGGCGCACCTCGCCCCACTCGTCGGCCGAACGGCCACCGGCGGGCGCGACCGTCGCCGCGTACCAGCAGACCCGGCCGTCACCCAGTGGGAGCACGCCGAACTCGGTGCCGGGACCGAGGGTCTGGCTGATGCCGAGGTCTCGCGGGAACCGGGCCGTCGTCACGCTGCGCCACGCCGTGGTGCCCGCGTACACCGGCTGGGGCATCCCCGGGAACAACGCCTGCCGGGCGCGGCTGCGGATGCCGTCCGCGGCGACCACCAGGTCCGCGTCCAGGTCGTCCACCGACGTCACCTCGGCGTCCGTGACCAGGCACGCCGCCGGCAACGCCGACCGCAGCACCCGGTGCAGGTCCGCCCGGTGCACGGCGACCACGCGGTCCTGCGCCGGGTCCACGCGGGTCAGCGTCCGCCCCTTCGGGTCGCGGATGGTCCCGGCCACCCGGGGTGTGCCGATCCGCCGCACGTCGTCGGCCAGCCCCAGCGCCTCGAACGCCCGCATGGCGTTCGGCATCACGCCGACCCCCGCGCCGACCTCGCCGAACTCCGGCGCGCGTTCGAGCACCTCGACCTCCCACCCGACCCGCCGCAAGGCCACCGCCGCCGTGACACCGCCGAGGCCACCGCCCACCACGACCGCCTTCATCGTCCCCACTCCTTCTACAGCTGTAGATGCCAGTACTCTACAGCTGTAGAAGGAGGAGGCAAGTGACCGAGCGCATGGCCGCCCTCGCCGACGCGGCGATCCACGTGGTGGCCACCAAGGGCATGCGAGGCCTGACCCACCGCGCCGTGGACGCGCAGGCGGGCGTGCCACCCGGCTCGACCTCCGCCTACTTCCGCACCCGCAAGGCGCTCGTCGAGGGCGTCGTGCAGCGGCTCGCCGACCTCGACAACGCCGAGGTGGTCGAGGCGAGGGTGAACGTCCCGCTCGACCCCGACCTGCTCGCCGAGGGCATCGCGCACGTGCTCGACCGGTGGATGACCACCGCCCGCGAGCGCACCCTGGCCCGGTACGCGTGCCTGCTGGAGGCCACCCACCACCCCGAGCTGCGCGGCATCCTGGCCCACGGCGAACGGCCGCGGGCGCAGGCGCGGGAACTGCTGGCGGAGTTGGGCGCGGAGGACCCGGAGCGGCAGAGCCGGGACCTGGTGGCGTTCATCGACGGCCTGGTGTTCGACCGGCTGGTCGGCGCGGGCGCGCTCGGAGCACCCGCGGCAGGCACCCCGGAAAGCCGTGCTGAGCTGGCCGCGGCGATCCGGGGTGCGCTGCGCGGCGTGCTCGGGAAATGAGTGGCGCGCGGTACTAGCGTTGGTCGCATGTGGGCATTCCGGGTCTTCTACCTCTGAGTCCGGGGCAGCCGTCCACCCCCACGCGCCACGCGTGACGGGGTCATCGAGCCAACCCCGACTCCAGCGGAGATTCCCGTGTCACACATCGCTTTCTTCAACATCCCCGGCCACGGCCACGTCAACCCGACGCTGCCCGTCGCCACCGAACCGGTGAACCGGGGCCACCGGGTCACCTACGCGGTCGACCCCGGCTTCGCGTCCATCGTGGACAAGGCCGGCGCCGAGCCCGTCGTGCACCCGACCAGCCTGCCGACCGACGACCGCGAGTGGCCGACCGAGCCGGCGCCCGCCATGCGCCTGTTCCTCGACGAGGCCAGGTCCGTGCTGCCGGTGCTGGAGGCCGCGTACGCCGACGACCGGCCGGACCGGCCCACGTGATCGAGGCCGGCCTGGGGTAGCGAAAAGGGGCGGTGCCGTCGGCGCCGCCCCACCCCGTCTACGCGGATCGCTCGTTGCTGCCCAGCCGGGGGAACGGGTCGGTCGAGAACACGACCTCCACCGGTACCTCGAAGTACTGCGCGATGCGCAGCGCCAGGTACAGGCTGGGGCTGTACTCGCCCCGTTCCAGGTAGCCCACGGTCTGGTAGTGGATGCCCAACGCCTCGGAGAGCTGCCGGCGTGACACTCCCCGTTCCGCGCGCAGCATCGCGATCCGGTTGTAGACGCTTTCGCTCATCGCACCCTCTGCAACGCCGCCTGACGACGTTGCTCCATCTCCGCTCCGGACTCACGGCGAGCCATCCGACGCAGGATCGTAGGCGCAAGCAGGAAGCCGACCACCGCCCACACCCCGAGCACGCCGACCATCTCCAGGATCCGCCACGACCCGCCGAGCTCCGCGGCTGCCGCCGAGTCCGGCAGCAGTGCCGCCCGAGCGCCGTGGCCCGCCCAGTACACCGGGAACACCTGCGCCACGCCCTGCAGCCACCCCGGCATCGCCGTGATCGGGTAGAAGATGCCCGAGATCGCGATCAGGCCCATCATCGGCAGCATGGTGATGCCCATCGCGCCGCCGGGGCTCTTGGTGATCGACCCGGCGACCGCGCCCCAGGGCAGCATCGACGCCATGCCGAGCGCCAGCACGGCGATCAGGCCGAGCACCCCGTCCACGCCCGCGTTCGCCAGCACGTTCACCAGGAACAAGCCCGGCACCAGCACGACCAGCAGGCCGGACAGGGAGTCCAGCGACGTCTGCACGGTCCGGCCGACCAGGTAGCCGACCATGCCGTGGGGCACGGCCTTGGCGCGCAGCAGCGTCCCGTCCTCCCGGTTGGTCGAGAGCTGGCCGGCGGGCCCGACCAGGGCGCCGAACACCATCCCCATGCCGAGCATGCTGGGCAGGGTGAACGCGGCGAGCGAGAGGTCGGAACCCTCGACCGACGAGTCGCGCTGAAACCACAGCACGGTCAGCGCGGCGAGGCCGGTGAACACGTTGTACCACTGGTCCGAGCTGCCCATGGAGTGGCGGAACTCGCGCACACCGCGGTCCACGCCGAGCCGGATGGCCTGCGTCTTGGCGTTCACCGGAGCGCCACCTCCTCCTCGCTCGTCTGGCCGCTCTCGTGCCGCTGCACGAGTGCCATGTAGGTGTCCTCCAACGTGCTGCGGCGCACCTCCAGCTCGGAGATGCCCGTCGCGTGCTGCCGGAACAGGTCGCGCACGAACGCCGTCGCGTCGTCGGCCGTGTGCACGTGCCGCGAGCCGTCGTGCGTCCAGCGGACCTCGGACTTGCCCTCGACCTGGCGGCTGAGCTGCTCGGGGCTGCCATCGGCGATGATCCGCCCGCCAGCCAGCACCAGGATCCGGTCGGCCAGCTTCTCCGCCTCGGCCAGGTCGTGCGTGGTGAGCAGGATCGTCATGCCCTCCAGGTCCGACAGCCGGTGCACCAGGTCGTGGAAGTCGCGGCGCGCGTGCGGGTCGAAGCCGGCTGTCGGCTCGTCCAGGAACAGCAGGTCGGGCTTGCCGACGATGCCGATCGCCACGTCCAGCCGCCGCCGCTGGCCGCCGGACAGGCTGCTGATCTTCTTGTGGGCGTGCTCGGTCAGGCCGACTGTCTCGATCAGCTCGTCGGTGTCGAACGGCCGTGGCTGGTGCGACGTGCTGTAGGACGTGTAGTAGCGGCCGAGGTGGTGCAGCAGTTCGCGCACCTTCCAGCGGCCGTGGTCGCGCCACGACTGCAGCACCACGCCCAGCCGCGCGCGCCAGGCCTCGTCACCGGTGGCCGGGTCGACGCCCAGCACCCGGACGTGGCCGTCCGAGGGCAGCCGGAAACCCTCCAGGATCTCGATCGTCGTGGTCTTGCCCGCACCGTTGGGCCCGAGCAGGGCCACCACCTCACCCGGGCCCGCGGTGAAGTCGACCCCGTGCAGCACGTCCGTCGTGCCGTAGCGCATCCGCAGATCGCGCACCTCGATGACCAAGGACCCTCACCTCCCCCTTGTCAGAGTTCTCGGTCACTTTGTAGCACACCTGCTATGGCTCGTACTACAGCCGTTCCCTTACGGCTTATTTACTTCATGGGTTCGTGAATCTTCTGTATGTTGCGAAGTAGGTCCCTGAACGCACTGGGAGGTGTGCGAGATGACCGAAACGCTGAACGCCGAGCTGCCCTCGCAACGCAGCACGGCCTTCGACCCGCCCGCGGAGTTGGGGTTGCTGCGCGAACGGGAACCGATCAGCCGGATGAAGTTCCCCGATGGCCACGTGGGGTGGCTCGTGACCAGCTACGAGCTGGCCCGCGAGGTCCACGCGGACCGCCGGTTCAGCAGCCGGGCCGAGCTTCAGCACTCACCGCGCAAGGTCAAGGGCGAGCCGATCCGACAACGGCCACCGGCCAAGCCGGGCATGTTCATCGGGATGGACGCGCCCGACCACACCCGGTACCGCAAGCTGCTGACCGGGCAGTTCACCGTGCGGCGGATGAACCAGCTGATGCCGCGGATCGAGCAGATCGTGGCCGAGCACCTGGCCGCGATGCGCGCGTCCGGGGAACCGGCGGACCTGGTGGCGGACTTCGCGCTGCCGGTGCCGTCGATGGTGATCTGCGAGCTGCTGGGTGTGCCTTACGACGAGCGCGAGTCGTTCCAGCAGGACACTGCCAAGCTGCTGAGCCTGGACTCCTCGTTCGACGACATCATGGCGGCGTTCGAGCGGCTGGAGGAGTTCGTGCTCCAGCTGGCCAGGCGCAAGCACGTCGAGCCGGGCGACGACATGCTGTCCGGGCTGGTCGCCACCGGTGAGCTGACCGACGAGGAAGTCGCCAACATGGGGCTGCTCCTGCTCGTCGCCGGCCACGAGACCACGGCGAACATGCTGGGCATCGGCACGTTGTTGCTGTTGCAGCACCCCGACCAGTTGGCGGCTCTGCGAGCGGACCCGTCGTTGGTGGACAACGCGGTCGAGGAGCTGATGCGCTACCTGTCGATCATCCAGTTCGGCACGGTGCGCACGGCGTTGGAGGACGTCGAGATCGGCGGCGTGGTGGTCCGGGAGGGCGAGACGGTCTCGATCTCCGTGGCCGCGGCCAACCGCGACCCGGCGCGGTTCGAGCGGCCGGACGAGTTCGACATCCGCCGGTCCGCGGTGGGGCACCTCGGGTTCGGCCACGGCGTGCACCAGTGCCTGGGGCAGCAGTTGGCGCGGATCGAGATGCGGGTCGGGTTCACCGCGCTGTTCCGGGAGTTCCCGGACCTGCGGCTCGCCGTGCCCGCGGAGGATGTGAAGATGCGCACCGACATGGCGATCTACGGGGTGCACGAGCTGCCAGTGGAGTTTTCGTGAAGATCGAAGTCGATCCGGACCGGTGCGCGGGGTCGGGCATGTGCGCGTTGACCGACCCGGAGGTGTTCGACCAGGACGAGTCGGACGGGACGGTCGTGCTGCTGCAGCCGTCCCCGACGGGTGAGCACGAGCAGGCGGCGCGTGAAGCGGCGCACCTGTGCCCGGCCGGAGCCATCCGCGTGCTGGAGTGACGGGGGCTGCCGGGGCCGTCCGTGGGCGGTCCCGGCGGCGTTCCTCCCTCGGAGGTGAGGCGAACGCCGGAGGGTGAGCCGCGGCTCAGAGCGACAAGTGCACGCGCAGTGCCTCGTCGAGCTGCTTGAGCACCGCGGGCGGCAGGCCGCCGATGCGGGCGCGGAGCCTGGCCGCGGTGACCGTGCGCACCTGCTCGGCCTGGGCCTTGGAGTCCGCGCCGAGCCCGCAGTCCTTGGCGGGCAGCAGCACCTGGAACGGGTACACCTTCGCGGTGTTGGAGGTGATCGGCACGATGGTCACCACACCCCGGCCGCCCCGTCCGGCGGCCCGGTTCGCCGCGTCGTTGCTCACGACCACGGCCGGGCGGATCTTGTTGGCCTCGGCGCCCAGCGCCGGCTCCAGGTCCACCCAGTAGATGTCACCTCGCCGCATCGAGGACACCGTCTGACGCGGTCACGTCCCACATGTCGGCGTCCCCTCCGGCTTCCCACTCTTCCCACGCGCTCGCGTAGGCGTTCTCCAGACCCGCCTCGCGCAGCAGGGTGATCGCCTGGTGGATCACCGAGGATCGCGAGGCGCTCCGGTGTTGCCGCAGGTAGCGATCAACGAACTCTACGTCCTCCTCGGGGAGGCTCACACTGATTTTCATACCTTCGATGCTACCTCCGGTACTACCCGGTCGGAACCTCCGGTGGCACCCGTGCCCGGCATGGCGAGGCCGATGAGCACGCCGAGGAACGCCAGCGCGGAGACCGCGGCCATCGAGGCCGAGAAGCCGTCGCTGAACGCCTCCGCCGTTCCGTAGCCGCCGAAGGCGCCGAACACGGCGACCGACACCGTCGTGCCGAACACGCCACCGAACATCCGCAACATCATGAACACGCCGGACGCCTGGCCGATCCGCGCCGGCTGGACCGCGTTCACGACCGCCTTCTGCGCGGCGGGCATCGCCGCGCAGATGCCGACCGAGCCGATCACCAACGCGGGCAGCACCTCCAGGTAGGCCGTGTCGGTGTCGATCACCGTCGCCAGCCACGCCGTGCCGACCGCCTGCAGGAACAGGCCGCCGACCACGAACCTCCGCGCGCCGACCCGGTCGACCAGGCGGCCCGCGATCGGCGCGCACACCATCAGCGTCCCGGTCCACGGCATCAGCATCAGGCCGGCCACCAGCGGCCCGTGACCCCGGACGAGTTGGAAGTACTGCGCGAGGAAGAACATCGTGCCGTACAGCGAGGCGAACACCAGGAAGTTCGCCGGGTTGGCCGTCGCGAACGCCCGCAGCCGGAACAGGCCCATCGGCACCATCGGTCGCGGCGTGCGCCGCTCGTGGACCACGAACGCGATCACCAGCACGACGCCGAGCACGGCGGAGGCGACGACCTCGACGCTGCCCCACCCCGCCGCGTTGCCGCGCACCAGCGCCCAGATGACGCCGAACGCGCCCGGCGTCACCAGGGCCAGCCCGACCGGGTCCAGCTTGTCGTTCGGGCCGGTGCTCTCGTCGACCTTCCGCGCCGCGAGCAGGACCGCGACCACGCCGATCGGCAGGTTCAGCCAGAAGACCCACTGCCAGGCGAGGCCCTCGGCGATCGCGCCGCCGATGAACGGGCCGCTGAACGTGGCCAGCCCGGTGAGGCCCAGGTACAGCCCCATCGCCTTGCCGCGCGTCCGCGGCGGGAAGACCGCGGTGACCAGCGTGAGCGACAGCGGCAGCACCATCGCGGCGCCCGCGCCCTGCACCGCCCGGGACACGATCAGGAAGACGATGTCCGGGGCCAGCGCACAGGCCGCGGACGCGGCGGTGAACAGCACCAGACCGGTGTTGAACACCTTGCGGCGGCCGAACCGGTCACCCAGCGCCGCGCCGGTCAGCAGCAGGACCGCGAACGTGAGGTTGTACGCGTTGACGACCCATTCCAGTTGTTCGACCGAGGCGGTGAGATCCGCGCGGATCGTGGTCAGGGTGGTGGTCACGACCAGGCTGTCCAGGGCCATCATGAACGAGGCCAGTGAGGCCAGCCCCAAGGTCCACGCCTGCTTGGACGTCATCCGTCCGGTTTCGGTGTTCACCATTCTCCGTCGGGTCAGGCGCGGAGGGAGCGCGGCAGCCCGAAGACCGGGAGCAACGAGTTGTCGTGGAAGCGGGTCACACCGCTGATCCGGTCCCCGGCCAGGGTCAGCACCAGCAGACCGTGCGCGTGCAGGATCGGCGTGCGCGGGTCCCGCACGTAGACGCCGAAGGCCGGTTGGCCGTTGGCGCGCGTCGGGATCAGGACGTACCGCATTTCCTCGCGCAACGCCACGGTGGTCAGGAAGCGACGGCTGTCGCCGATCCCGTGGTACTCCAGCGGCAGCGGCGGCATGGTGAGCCGTACGTCGTTGGTCAGCAGGGCTACCACCGCGTCCACGTCACCGGCTTGGAACGCGCGGGTGAAGTCGTCCACGATCCGGCGTTCCAGCGGCGAGTTCGGCAACGGTGCACTGTCCCGGCCGGGCATTTCCCGGTCCAGCGCACTCCGCGCCCGCTTCAGCGCACTGGCGACCGCGTCCTCGGACGTGTCGAGAATGCCCGCGACCTCCGCCGCCCGGAACCCCAGCACGTCCCGCAGCACCAACACGGCCCGCTGCTTCGGCGGCAGGAGCTGCAAGGCGGCCAGGAACGCCAGCGACACCGACTCCCGCACCTCGTACCGCGCCTCCGGCCCGGGCAGGGTGTCGGCGACCTCGTCCAGCAACGCGTCGGGGTAGGGCTCCAGCCAGCTCGGCTCCGACCGGCGGTGGGACGGCTCGGGCAACGGGACCCCCGTTCGGACGGCCACGGATTCGTTCGTCCGACGACCACCGGCCCGCAACGCGTTGAGACAGCGGTTCGTCGCGATCCGGTACAGCCACGTCCGCACCGACGCCCGCCCCTCGAACCCGCCAATCCCCCGCCATGCCGCCAACAACGTCTCCTGCACCAGGTCCTCCGCGTCCTGCACCGAGCCGAGGATGCGATAGCAGTGAACCTGCAACTCCCGCCGATACGGCTCCACGAGCCTCCGAAACGCCTCCCCCTCCCCGTCCCGCGCCCGCGTGAGCAGCCGTTCGGCCAACGCCTCGGTCCCGCCCACCGGCGGCATCCCTCGCATGGTGGCTCCTTTCCTGGGAGACGAGCTCTCAGAGGGATAGACACCACCGAAGCCGAAAAGGGGTCGGTACGAGCGCAGGAGATCCGAAGGCCACCACCTCCCGCCACCGGGCCGCGCCACCACCACGGCCCCGTGACCCGCACATGCGCAGGTCACGGGCCCTCCGGTGCGGTGGGGCGGGTGGGGTTCGAACCCACGACCTGACGGATTGTTGGCGGTGTCCCCCATCGTCTCCCGACCCCTGCCAGCACCCACCGCCACCAGCTCGCTTAGCGTCCGCGCACGACCGCTATGGACCGTGCTTCGTGGTCGCCTGTCGTCATTTTGTGGGGCAAAAGCGTGGCGTTGACCTTGCGACCGCCCTGTTGACGGAAGGGCGAGGAGCCTCACACTGCCAGCAACCAGCGGGTCAGCCTTCCCTCGCGTTCAGCGAGCACGGCGACCTTGGGCTGTGGTGCTGTCCGGTGGTCGTTGTAGCGGTCGTCGCGGTCACCGTTGCGGTCACTCGCCAACGACGTACCGATAGGTCACGGGCGTGAGGTTCGGTGGCAAGATTCGCCAGGGGTGCATAACATGTAGCTCACCACCGGACGCCGACGGCGGAGTAACGCTGCGGTCGAGCGTGATGTGACTGACGACCACCAGCATGTTGTTCGGATACTCCCGCTCGTGAAGATCCACTTCGTTCTTAGTCAAGATGATCTCGGATGTACCGTTCCACGCGGATGTAGTGCCCTTGACCTCCACGAAGAGATGTTGCCCTCCGCGTCGCGCGTCGAGGTCGTAGGACTGGGTTGCCCCGACATCGGTCACCGCGAACCCTTCCGTGGTGAGGTAGTGCATGGCGACTGTGACCGCTTGGCGTTCGATCGCGGTGCGTTCCGCCGAGTTAAGGCGAAGCCCTTGCCCTTTTCGGGTTTTACCTGCTGATCGTTCAGCCGTAACGAGCGCATCAACCACTTCCGGAGGCAAGTCCCCGGGAAGATCGATTGCTTGTGCTGCCAGGTGGTAGAGATACTCGAGGGTAGAAGCGAGAAACTGCAGGTCGTTCGCTAGAACCTCGTTGCCCGGCAGTCTATCTAGCGCATACTCGAACGCTGCCACAGTTCCTGCTTCGTAAGCAGGTCCGAGCTGAGATTTGCGAGCCTTTAGACTGATCTGCTCCACCAAGTCAACTCGACGCCGCAGAATGGGCAACAAATTTTCACGTGCCCACTGCGCGCGCTGCCGAAGCTCCGCTGCAGGTCGAGCGTGAAGGTCACCGTTCTCCCAACGGGTAGTGCCCTGCATCAGCGACAGGTAGACACGGTCTCCCTGCGCACCGAACAGGTAAACGATGTACCAACCCACAGTCGCAGAAGGCGATCGACTGGCGGAGTACACGCGAGCCCACGGAATCTCGTTCTTCAGCCCTGTGCCGTCTCGGGCCTCTACCTGCCAGTCATCTACACCCGGTGTGTTCTCAGCGATCGTCGGCAACTGTTCCCGCAGCCACCTTGCCACCTCGTGCCGGATTAACCGACCTCGCTCCTGCATGGCGGGAGTGTTTTCCCGACTCCAGCCAGGCTGAAGCAACAGGACGTCTCGCAGAAGTTCCCGCATAGAAAAATCAACACCCCAAACTACTGCTACAAGCCCGACCTGACCCGTCTTGTGATCAGTCATCACCAAATCGCCCTGACCGACGCAAGCGTTACCGAGTTCGCAACTGAAGGGCTTCGTGTCATCCCGCCGACCTGGCTCGTCCCAACCACGCGTGTCAAGGGGGCACCTTCCGCTTGCCGGACTGTCGGGCTGGGACCGCCCCCTTGACACGTGTGGTTGCCCTCGGGGAGGTCGGCGGGATGACACGAACCCCGGCCCACGCTGGTAGCCGAACCGGCGGTGCCGTCTCAGTCATCCTGCTGGCCTGCCGCGCGGCGAGCGCTTCTTTAATCTCTTGCGGTCGCCTTCGGGGGCCGCTGGCCGTTCCTCGCCGACGTCGGGACCGGCGCCCTTCCTCGCGTGGCGCGCCCGCGGGCCGCCAGGCCCGCTTGGGCGTGCCGCACTACAGGGGCGTTGGTCCTTCGGCGTCGGTTGGGCACCAACGGCCAGCGGCCCCCGGAGGGGGCCGCCTTGATGAAGAAAAGAAACTCTGAACACGTGAGCGTGAGCCAAGGAGCAGCTAAGGCTCTGGCGAGGCATACGGCTTCGCGCTGCGGATCTGGGTGATGCGGCCCTTCGACAGACCAAGCGCTTTGGCTACCTCGGTGTAGCTGCCCAAGACGTCGCGTGCTTCCTCGACTGCGTCACGGCGGATCTGGGCGAGTTCGGTCGCTCGCTGCCGGTACAGCTCCAATAGTTCAGTCGCTTTGCTTTGCGCCCTCGCTCAACCGGATCTGCTGTGTGCCGAACCTGTTCCAAGTCGTCCACCTGATCACTATGGGGCAGATGGAGCACCTGAGCGTAGGTGTGAAGCACTGCAGTGGTGGCCTCCGGGACAAGCACAACACGCTGGCCCGGTGGCGGGAGTTCCGGAAGCGCGGGCTATGACTGGGTGACCTTCCGCACATTCCGGCGGTCGGTGGCGACCATCCTGGACGAGGCGGGCCTGACCGCACGTCAGATCGCTGACCAGCTCGGACACTCGAAGGTGTCGACCACCCAGGACGTCTACATGGCGCGCAAGGTCACCAGCCGCAAGGCCGCCGACGCGCTGGAGGCGGTTAAGGGGTTCCGCCCGTAAAGCGTGGCAAAAGGGTGGCGTTGATCATGCTACGGTTCATCGCCACCCGGCCTGACCAGCGGAAAGAGTGGGGCGGGTGGGGTTCGAACCCACGACCTGACGGATTATGAGTCCGCTGCTCTGACCGGCTGAGCTACCGCCCCTGACGTGCGGTTCCGGAGGGTACAGAGGGGAGATCCTCCGCGTCTCGACAACCCGGGTGGCGTGACCAAGCTGTGCACTGGCGGACTACGGGGCTCCGAGGTCGGTCGGGCGGTAGCCCGTCGGGTAGCCCGGGTAGGTGCGGTTCTTCGGGTCGTTGGTCAGGCGTGGTGTCCTGCGTGGCGGGAGGAGGCGGACGGTGTGGGCGCGCAGGCGCAGGGCCTTGTCGGCGGCGCGGGTCAGCCAGGGCGGTTGGGGTGGGAAGCCGAACGCGGTCAGCATCGGTGCGTCGAGCATCGCCAGCACGGCACGGGACGTCAGCGCGCGGGGTGCCGGGTACCAGGAGCAGAACAGGTTCAGCGTGTACTGGCCGATCGCCCGGTTCGTGTCGCTGTACGTGAAGTGCGTCTCCTCGTACTCGCGCTTGAACGCCAGGTAGGACGCGTAGGTGGGCGGCAGGGCCTTGATGCCCATCCGGGCGCCCACAGCGGAGTAGAAGTGGAACGCGCCGAGCCGCTCGTGGTCGGTCAGGGGCCGCCAGCCGTACCGGGTGATCCACTCGATCGGGTCGAAGATGAACGTCGACAGCACGTACCGCATGTCGTCGTCGGAGATCTCGTACCGCCCGTGCAGCCGGTTCACCACCCGCAGCGCCTCACGGCCGCGCGGCGAGTCGTAGCCGTGCTCCACCAGTTCCGCCATCAGCAACGCCGTGTCGTCGTACCGCTGCTGCGGCCGGCGCTCGAACTCGCCCGTCTTCGCCAGCAGCGCCGAGATCGACGGCACGCAGTACGTCCGGAACAGCGCGAACTCCAACGACCGCACGTAGTCCCACGGGAACTCGTACCCGGACGAGATGCGCATGATCTCGACGTGGTCGCGCTCGGGGTCCAGGGACGTGATCCGGCGGCGGTTGGCGAAGCGATCGAAGCGATCGAGGCGATCAGAACGGGCGGAGAAGTCGGTGCGGTAGGCAGGGCGGTCGGCCATGCGGATCAGCCTGCCCGAAGAAACCGGCGCGGAGGGTGTGACGATCGGGTGACTCGCGGGTACCCGGATGCCATGAGACGACAAAACCCCAGGCCGAGCGGCCTGGGGTGCCATCGCGCTCCCCCTACTGGATTCGAACCAGTAACCCTTCGATTAACAGTCGAATGCTCTGCCATTGAGCTAAGGGGGAATGTTCTGTTGTAGGCCGTGCCTCGCGGCCCGACAGGACGTAACTCTAGCGCATCCTCAACAGTGCTCGCGCACACCCCCCTCCTCATCCGGTAGGAAGGGTGTGACCAGGCACGATCTCCAGGAGAGGACCACCTCATGAAGGGCATCCTGCTCGGCGCCGCCGTCGGCTACGTCCTAGGGGCGCGCGCCGGACGCCAGCGCTACGACCAGATCGTGCGCGCCTACCGCTCCTTGGCCGACCACCCGGCCGTCCAGGGTGCGGCGGGCATCGTGCGCGCCAAGGTGGGCGAGAAGACCGGCTTCGGCCGGCACCAGCCCAACGCCAACGGCCACCGCCGCGACCCGGTCATCCCGCGCGCCAACTGACGCGCCGCACCCGAGGCCGCCCCGAACCACCGGGGCGGCCTCGGCGCGTGTCTACGGCACCCGGGCCACGGCGAAGACCCGGCGGAACGGGAACCACGTCGTGCCGTCCGCCCGTCGCGGGTAGGCCTCGCGCAGCAGCGGCGCCAACCGACCCCGGAACGCGGCCCACTCGCCGTCGTCCAGCGCCGCCCGGATCGGCCGCAGCGCCGTCCCGGTGATCCACTCCAGCACGGCGTCCTCCCCTTCCAGCCGCTGCAGGTACGTCGTCTCCCACGCGTCCACCGAACAGCCGTCCAGCACCTCGGCGTACCCCCTGGGGTCGAGCACCGGCGACGGCCGCAGCAGACCGCGCAACGCGGGCCACGACTCGTGCACCAGCGACCGCACCAGCTCGTGCGACGGCCCGGCGAAGTTGCCCGGCACCTGCATCGCCAGCCACGCGCCGGACGGCAGCGCCCGCGCCCACTTCCGCAGCAGGTCCTCGTGACCGGGCACCCACTGCAGCACCGCGTTGGTCACCACGACGTCGGTGTCCGGCCCGGGTTCCCACGACGTCACGTCACCGACCCGCGCGTCCACCCCGCGGGCCCGCGCGGCCGAGACCATCTCCGGTGACGAGTCCAGCGCCTCCACCACCGCGCCCGGCCACCGCTCGGCCAGCGACGCGGTCAGGTTCCCCGGACCGCAGCCCAGGTCGACCACCCGCCGCGGCGACGTGGCGCCGACGCGTGCCACCAGCTCGTGGAACGGCCTCGAGCGGTGGTCGGCGAACGCGAGGTACTTGCCCGGATCCCACATGCGCACCCCCAGTAACAGTACGAACGTACTGCTACCGTACGCCGGCGACCGTCACCCGCGCAGCTTCGCGATCTTCGCCGCCACCGACGCCGCGACCTCCCGGACGCGCTCCACGTCGACGCCCGGATCGGGCCGCACCTGGAGCAGCACGCCGTCCCGACCGGCCACCTTGCGCTGCACGAACCACGCGCCGACCGTCGCGTTGTGCTCCCGCGACTTGATCGACCCGGTCACCCGCTCGTGCACGACCTCGGGCACCTTGCCCGGCGACTCCAGCGGGAACCGCTGCGGCGCCAGGTCGCGCAGCACCACGGCCTCACCCGCCGTGCCGTCCTCGACCGCCTCGACCACCGCCAGCGCGTTCCCGGTCCACGTCGCCTTGCTGATCAGGTGCCACCCGACCCGGCGCGGCCCCGGCAACCACAGCCCGTACGTCGTCGCCACGAGCCACTCGGAGCCGACCGCGGCCGACGCCAGCACGTGCTCGTCGGCCTCCAAGCCACCGGTGAACCCCTCGGGCGCGCCCGAGCCGAAAATCCTCCGGAACAACCCCATCACAGCCCGCCCACCGCTTGTTGGCCCAACGCCTTGTGGTAGTCCTCCAGCGCGATCAGGTCGCCGAACAGGGCCCGGTACTCGTCGGGCTCCTCCACCGGCGACACCCGCCGCAGCCGGGACTTGATCTCGGTGATCTGCCCGGCCACCAGGATCTGCTGCAACCGCGCGAGCACGCTCTGCACGTACCGGTACTCGTCCTCCGCCTTCACCCGCAGCGGCTCCACGGCCAGCTCCGTCAGCACCGACCGCACCGCCTGCTGCCGGCACGCCTGCGACACCGCGTCCAGGAACGCCGGACCGGATAGCCCGGACGACGCACCGCCCGCCTCCCGGATCGCCTGGTGCAGCGCCAGGTAGGCGGGGTGCGTGAACGCCTCGTCGGGCAGCGAGTCGTAGTACGGCCCGGCCATCTCGGGCAGCTGCAGCGCCGACTTCAACGCCTCCCGCTGCGCCCACAGCGCCGGGTCGCGCGGATCGGGCCGCGGCGGACCGTCGACGTCCAGCGCACCCTGGTTCGGGTCCACCGGCGCGGCCCGCCGTGACGGTGCCGGCGCACGACCGGTCGCCGTCTCGCGCACCCGGCGCACCACCGCCGACTCGTCCTCCCAGCCGACCCACCAGGCCAGCCGGGTCGCGTAACCGTCCCGCTTGGCCCGGTCCTTGATCTGGGCCACGAACGGCACCATCACCTTCAACGCCTCGACCCGCCCGTCCACCGAGTCCAGGTCGTAGTCGCGCAGCCGGGTCTTGATGGCGAACTCGAACAGCGGCGTGCGGCGGGCGACCAGGTCGCGCACGGCCACGTCGCCCTTGGCCTGCCGCAGCTCGCACGGGTCCATGCCGTCCGGCGCGATCGCGATGTAGGTCTGCGCGGAGAACGCCTGCTCGCCCTCGAACGCCTTCAGCGCCGCCTTCTGCCCCGCCGCGTCGCCGTCGAAGGTGAAGATCACCTCGCCGTTGAGCGAGTCGTCGATCAGCAGCCGCCGCAGCACGTTCATGTGGTCCGTGCCGAACGCCGTGCCGCACGACGCGACCGCCGTGGGCACGCCCGCCAGGTGCATGGCCATCACGTCGGTGTAGCCCTCGACCACCACGGCCTGCCTGCGCTTGGCGATCTCCCGCTTGGCCAGGTCCAGCCCGAACAGCACCTGCGACTTCTTGTAGATCGGGCTCTCGCTGGTGTTGAGGTACTTGGCCTGGATCGGGTCGTCGTCGAAGATCCGGCGCGCGCCGAACCCGACGACCTCACCGCCCATGTCCCGGATCGGCCACAGCAGCCTGCGGTGGAACCGGTCGATCGGGCCCTGCCTGCCCTCCTTGGTCAGCTGGGCCTTGATCAGCTCGGTCAGCTCGAACCCGCGGCCGAGGAGGTGCTTGGTGAGCTTGTCCCAGCCGCCGGGCGCGAAACCGCAGCCGAACGTGCGCGCCGCGGCCTCGTCGAAGCCGCGTTGCGCCAGGAACTCCCGTGCGGCCAACGCGTCCGGGCCGGCCAGCTGCTCGGCGTAGAACTCGGCGGCGACCTTGTGCGCCTCGATGAGCCTGCTGCGGGTGCCCCGGTCGCGCTGGACCGTGGCGCCGCCGCCCTCGTAGGTGAGCTGGATGCCCGCCCGGTCCGCCAGCCGCTCCACGGCCTCGACGAACCCGAGGTGCTCGATCTTCATCACGAACGCGATGACGTCGCCGCCCTCGCCGCACCCGAAGCAGTGGAACGTGCCGTGCGAGGGGCGCACGTTGAACGACGGCGACTTCTCGTCGTGGAACGGGCACAGCCCCTTCAGCGCACCGGCGCCGGCACCGCGCAGGGAGACGTGGTCGCCCACGACATCGTCGATCCTGCTCCGGTCACGCACCAGTGCGACGTCGCTCTCGCGGATGCGTCCTGCCACATCGAGCGAGTCTAGTGCTGGCAGACTGGTGCCCGTGACCGCTGCCGAGCAGACCCTGGCCTCGACCTTCACCGGTCACCGCTCGCACCTGGTCGGCGTGGCCTACCGGCTCACCGGCAGCGTCGCGGACGCCGAGGACGCCGTGCAGGAGGCGTGGTTGCGGCTGGCCGGGCTGAGCGAGCAGGCCCGTGCCGGCATCCGGGACCTGCGCGGCTGGCTGACGACCGTGGTGGGGCGGATCTGCTTGGACCGGCTGCGGTCGGCGGCCGTGCGGCGGGAGCGGTACGTCGGGCAGTGGCTGCTCGAGCCGCTGATCACCTCCGGCGAGGACGACCCGTTGGACGCGGTGGTGCGCGACGACGGCGTGCGGATGGCGGCGCTGGTCGTGCTGGACCGCCTCACGCCCGAGCAGCGGGTGGCGTTCGTGCTGCACGACGCGTTCGACGTGCCGTTCGCGGAGATCGCCGACGCGTTGGGCTGCACGGTCGCCACGGCGCGCCAGCACGCGTCACGGGGCCGTCGGGCGGCGGCCGAGGCCGACCCGCCGCCGCGGGTGGCGCTGGAGGAGCAGCGCGAGGTGCTGGAGCGGTTCATCCAGGCCGTGGCGTCCGGTGACATCAACGCCGTGCTCGGCCTGCTGCACCCGGACGTGGTGCTCGTGGGCGACGGCGGCGGCAAGGCGAAGACCGCGTTCAACGTGGTCAGCGGCGCGGACAAGGTGGCTCGTCTCATCATCGGCCTCATGCGCCGGTACGGCGACGTCGAGGGCCGGCCCGCGCTGGTCAACGGCGACCTGGGGCTGGTGTTCGCGGCCCAGGGCGAGCTCACGCCCCGGGTCGAGGCGCTCGTGGTGCGGGACGGCAAGGTGGCCGGCTTGTACGACATGTCGAACCCGGACAAGCTCGGCCACGTGCCGTTCCCCGACAGCGGTGCTTAGGGCAGCGGCACCCGGCAGGCGTCACCCGAGGTGAACCCCTGGTCGGTGATGCCGAACGCCGAGTTGAACCGGCCCCGCTGGTTCTCCAGCGCGATCAGGTAGGTCAGCTCGACCAGGCCCTGGTGGCCCAGCCGCCGGTCGAGCTCGGCGACCTGCTCGTCGGTGACGGCGGTGGGCGTCTCGGTCATCGCGTCGGCGTAGGCGAGTGCCAGCTTCTCCAGCTCGGTGTACTTGTCCGAGTTCGCGTAGTCGTGGATCTCCTTGAGCCGGTCGACGTCCAGGCCCTCGTGCTTGATCAGCATGGTGCCGAAGTCGACGCACCACGAGCAGCCGAGCTTCACCGCCGTGAGGTACACCACCAGCTCGCGCAACGACACGGGCAGCGTCTTGGCGGCCTTCTCCACGGCCATCTCGTGGCGCGCGCTCGCGACGAACAGCTTGCGGTGGTGCGCCGCCACCGTGAACGGCTCGGGCACCGCCCCGAACCGCTTCTTGGCGAACCGGTAGGCGAACCTCACCAGCGGGTTGGCCTGCTTGGTCGTGACGACCGGGATCCTCGGTGCCATGTCCCCTCCTCGTTTCGGGTGTCCACCCGGTGGACGAGGAGGGGGCTCAAGACGTGACAGCCCTCAGAAAACCGCTCACGGCTTGGCCACCTGGGCGAGGAAGAGCTGAGGTTGCACCTACGCAACAGGCGTGGTTCCATGGACGGGTGTTGCACATATAAGTGCAGCCGCGATCGGTTGTAACCGTAACGCCCTGCGGAGGGAGTGATGGCGGTGTCGACGGTAGTGACCACGGCTGACCGTGATGTCGTGTTGGCGGACGAACGCGACCAGCAGCAAGCACAGGCATTGATGACGCGGCTCCCCCCTCGCGGTGCGCGGTTCACCGCCTTGACCGGTGGACAAGGTGAAGCCGTCCCGGTACCGGACGAGTTGTCGGCGATCATCGCCCAGGTCGTCCACGCCGTGGCGCAGGGTCACGTGGTCACCGTCAGCGCGATGCCAGAGGAACTGACGACCACCGCCGCCGCCCAACTGCTGGGCATCTCGCGCCCCACCTTGATGCGCAAGATCAATGCCGGCGAGATTCCCTCGCACAAGGTCGGCTCGCACACCCGCTTGCGGACGGCCGACGTGCTGCAAGAGCGGCATGCGCGCAGGCAACGCCAGTTGGCCGCATTCAATGAACTGCGCGCACTGGAAGACGATTGACATTCGGATTGTGGGCTGTCGACCCGATCACGGAGAAGAGGTGGTCGACAGCTAGCCTTTTGCGGTGGCCCCCACGAGAGTCTTCGTCGACGCCAACGTGCTGTACTCCCGCACGCTGCGGGATTGGCTCGCACTGTTGCAACTGAGGTCATCCGGCGAGGTCTACACGGTCTACTGGACCGAGGACGTGCTCGCGGAGACCATCTACCGCCTGCGTCGCAATCATCCGGAGTGGAGTGGCGCGAAGATCACCTCGATACGGGACCTGATCGCGAAGACCTTCGAGGGCGGCAGGGTCGAGGACTTCACCATCGACGACTCGCACCCTGGTGGTGACGGCGACGACCGGCACGTGCACGCCGCAGCCGTGGCCTGCCGAGCGGATTTCATCCTGACCGGTGACAACGGTTTTTTCTCCGCTGATCAGGACGCGGACTCGAGGCCCTATGAGGCATACAAACCTGACGACTTCTTCGTGTTGGTCGATGACAGTGCGCCCTCCCTGGTCCAACTCGTGACCCGTGAACAGACCGTGTACTGGGCGCGACGGGGTGCCCGCGCCGACTTGGCGGGCCAGCTCGTCGCGGCGCAGTGTCCTCAGTTCGCTGAACGGGTGCGGGTCCACCAAGGGAAATTGTCACTCCCAGGCTGAACCCGACCTGTGCCCCTCGGAAGTCATCGCACCCGAGTCAACTCACGGCTTGGCCACCTGGGCGAGGAAGAAGATCGCGCCCGTTTCGGTGTGCCGGACCAGCAGGAGGTAGGGCCGGTCGACGCGGACCGTGCGCGCGGGTTCGACCGGCATGAAAGACGTGAGGCGCATCACCACGGCGGTCGCCGCCGCGCCTTCGAAGCCCTGCTCGTCCAAGCGCAGCACGGCCTCGTGCACCACGTCGTCCACGAAGAGCCGGGGGTCGGGGCTCAGCCCGGTGAGGTCCGCGCCCTGGCCGAACATCCTGCGCACGCCGACCTGCTGCAGCGCCTCGGCGAGCGAGACGTTCACGGACAGGTCCAGCTTGGGCAGGAACAGCTCGATCCGGTCCTGGTCCAGCGCCTCCAGCACCTCGGGCACGCCTTCGGTGCCGCCCAGGTCGCCATCGGGCAGCAGCACGACCGCCTCGACGCCACCGCGCGCGGGCAGCGCCACGGCCTGCCAGCCGTCGCGCTGGGCGTAGCGCATGTTGCCCTCGCGGCGCATGGTCGCGACGGTGCCCGTGCCGCGGAACGGCAGGTCGGCGGTGTCGTGATCGGGGAACTCCTCGACCCACGCGCACTTCAGGTACAGCGCGTTGACCAGGGTCGCGACCGTGTCGGACGTGATCGCCCCGGCCGCCAGCAGCTCCGGGATCAGCCCGCGGGTCGTCTCGGCGACGTCGGCGTTGATGAGCTTGCGCGAGCCCTCCGGGTCGTCGGCGAACGGCACCGAGCGGACCTTCGCGCCCGGCCACCCGGCCAGGTCGGTGAGGAAGCCTTCGTTGACCGGCAGCTCGTCCCAGGCCCACAGCGTGTTGGCGACGGAGAACTCGGCGTCGTCGCCCACCACCGCGCCCTTGAGCACCTTGGCGTGGTCCGCGCCGAGCAGCGCGACCAGTTCGGCCTCCGTCTCGCCGCGCGCCGCGTGCGCCGTCAGGCCGAGCGCGCTGGCCACCGAGTACGGCGACCAGCAGGCGTTGCGCGTGCGGTCGGGAGCGACGGCGTCGTGGAGCGTGAGGGCGAACGTCAGGTGCGTTCGATCAGGCACTGGGTCTCCTTAACCGCTGTGGGCTCGTCCGGGATCGGACGTTCGCCCGCGCCGCTCGTGGGTCCGAGCGGCTGGGGGTGGCGTGGTTCCCGCACCCCGGCGGAACCGTCGTCGGGTTCGTCGTCCCAACCAGTCCACCCGTACGGCAGCTCACGCGCGACCTTCACCGGTTCGCGGCTCGGTCGGCGCCACGGCCACGGGCGACCTGGCGGTCTCTTCGCTTCATCGGCCATGACACCGAGTGTGCCACTGGTCACAGGGGCTCGGGGTGGTCGTTCGCCAGCGCCCGCCGCCACGCCACGGCCTGGGCGTCGGTGAGCGAGGCGACCTGGTCGACCACGACGCGCAGCCGTTCGGCGTCCGTGCCGGCGGCGGCCCACGCGGGGTGGAACGCCGGGTCGAGGGTGTCCGGTGCGCGCATCAGCAACAGGTGGACCAGTTCCGCGACCAGTTCCCGTTGCCGCGCCTGCATGGCCAGCCGCGACGGGTCGCTCATCACGTACCGCACCGCGACCGCCTTGAGCAGCGCCACCTCGGCCGCGACGCGCGGCGGCACGACCAGGTCGGCCCGGTAGCGGCTCAGCGGGCCGTCGCCGTGCACCTCGCGGGTCGCGCCCACGGCGGCGGAGGCGAACCGGCCGACCAGTTCGCTGGTGAGCCGCTTCAACGCCACCTGGGCGCGCAGCGTGCCGTCGTACTCGGCCAGTTCGGCGATCACGGGCAGGCCGAGCAACTCGGTCGCGGTGGCTTCGAGCACGGACGCGGGCTCGTCGGAGAAGTGCTTCGCGGCCAGGCCCGCGATGGCGGCGCGTTCGGCCGGGTCGCCGAGGGCGGACAGGCTGATCCGGTGCGCGAGCACGCCGTCCTCCACGTCGTGCACGGAGTAGGCGACGTCGTCGGCCCAGTCCATGACCTGGGCTTCCAGGCAGCGCCGCCGCTCCGGAGCGCCCTCGCGCACCCAGTTGAACACGTCGAGGTCGTCGTCGTAGGCGCCGAACTTCGCCATCCCGGGACGGCGGGTCCACGGGTACTTGGTGGCCGCGTCCAGGCACGCCCGGGTCAGGTTGAGGCCCTTGGCGGTCTTGGGTTCCAGCCGGGTCAGGATGCGCAGGGTCTGGGCGTTGCCCTCGAAACCGCCGCACGGCCCGGCCAGCTCGTCCAGCGCGCGTTCGCCGTTGTGCCCGAACGGCGGGTGCCCGATGTCGTGCGCCAGGCCCGCGGTGTCGACCAAGTCCGGGTCGCACCCCAGCTCCTCGCCGATGCCGCGGCCGATCTGGGCGACTTCCAACGAGTGGGTGAGCCGGGTGCGCGGCACGCCGGTCACCTCCGCGCCCTCGCCCGGCCCGACGACCTGGGTCTTGCCCGCGAGCCGGCGCAGCGCCGCCGAGTGCAGCACCCTGGCCCGGTCGCGGGAGAACGGCGTACGGCGCTCGGTGCGCGCGCCGGGCAGCACCGCCCCCTTGGGCGGCTCGGGGAGCAGCCGCGCGAAGTCGTGCCCGGTGTAGCCCTGGCTCATCCGCTCAGGGTAAGCGGCGACCTACAGCAGGATGCCGTCGAACGCGCCCGCCGGCGCCTTCATCAGGTGGTAGTAGAGCAGCGCGCCGGTCTCGCGGCGGATGTAGAACAGCTGCGTCTGGCGGGTCTGCACGTTCGGCCCGCTGCGGGTCGGCGACGTCCACGCGGACAGGCCCTCGTCCTCGGCCATCGTGCGCGCCCGCAGGGAGTGCCACGGATCGCTCACGATCACGGCCGTGCTGAGGGACTTGGCGCGGGCGGCGGCGGCCAGCGCCCGGATGCTGCCCAGCGTGTCGGTGCCCTCGCCGACTTCGAGGATGCGGTCGGCGGGCACGTCGTGCGCCTCCAGCCAGAGCCGACCGGCCTGCCCCTCGGTGAAGTTGTCGCCGGGCTGCCTGCCGCCGGTGGTGGCGATGTAGTTGACCACGCCCTGCTCGTAGAGCCTGCGCGCGTGCTCCAGCCGTGCCTCCAGCACCTCGGACGGCACGCCGTTGTACTGGGCCGCGCCGAGGACCACGGCCATGTCGGCGTGGGTGCGGTCGTCCTCGCGGGCCACCTGCCACACGCGGAACGCCGTGCCGCCGACGACGAGGAGCCCGATCACGAGGCCGCCGAGGACGACGCGCGTGGCAAGCCTGCGGAGTCTCGGCAGGAACTTCACGCGAGGGATGATTCCACACCCGCGCCGGCGCGAGCGCTGCCAGGATCACGGGCATGGCAGCAGACCAGCCGACGATCGTGGCGACCTCAGGTGGTTTCCGCGCCGGGCGACGCACCAACCTGGAGTTCCACCGACTCGTGCACCACGCCGTCGACCTGTCCGGCGTGCACGGCCGCACACCGCGGCTGTGCCACATCGGCACGGCGGCGGGCGACCAGCGGTGGTTCAACGCGGACATCTCCGAAGCCGGGCAGCTGGCGGGGTGGGAGGTGTCGCACCTGAACCTGTTCACGATGCCGCCGACGACCGACGTGCCGGGCTTCCTCGCGTCGCACGACGTGGTGTGGGTCGGCGGTGGTTCGGTGGCGAACCTGTTGGCGGTGTGGGCGGTGCACGACCTCGGCTCGGCGCTGCGGGACGCGTGGCAGGCCGGTGTCGTGCTCGGTGGCGTGTCCGCCGGGTCGATCTGCTGGTTCGTGGGCGGTTCGACGGACTCGTTCGGCCCGGAGCTGCGCGTGATCACCAACGGCCTGGGCTTCCTGCCGTACGGCAACGGCGTGCACTACGACAGCGAGGCGGAACGGCGGCCGACGATCCAGGCGGCGGTGGCGGCGGGCCTGCTGCCGGAGACGCACTGCACCGACGACGGCGCCGGGCTCGTCTACCGCGGCACCGAACTGGTGGAGGCGGTGTCCGAACGGCGCAACGGCGGCGCGTACATCGTGCGACGTGACGAATCTTCAGGAACCGCACAGGAGGAATCGCTCGACGTCAGGCGGTTGTGAAACGGACCGTTGAGGTGTGGGAAGACGCTGGTGGGTGGTCGCGGTCGCGGTGATCGCGGGCGTGACCGCGCTGGTGTACCCGAGCGACGCCGAGTGCACCGCGCGGGCGTCCCGGCGTGCCCCCGGCACTTCGGCGGCACCCCCGCACCCGGCCGCGCCACGTACCGCCGAGGCACCTGCCCCGGACCTCTCGGCGGCGGTGGCGCGGCCGGCCGTGCGGCCGCCCGGGTGGGCCTGACCGCCAACCACCCACCGGCGGACGCCTCTCGGCGGGGCGACGTGGAGACGCCGGTCGCGAACCGCTACCCCGTGGTCGATCCGGACCGGCGTCGACGAGCAGGGCGCGAAGGCCGGTGAACGACATCACCGCCGCGCTGGTGCAGGCGCTCACGGCAACCGGCTGAAGCATCGCGCTTCGGGCCGCATCAGCGCACGGAAGTGTCCGTCGAGTCTCGACGCGAACGCACGGTCGTGGGACAGCACGCCCACCTCGATGTTGCCCGACAAGCCCCGATCGGTGAGGTTGGCGCTGCCAAGGAGCGCTGTCTCCGCGTCAGCGACCACCACCTTCGCGTGCAACGACGCGGCCCCGCCGCGATGTTCGGCGGGCCAGTGCCAGAAAGTCGCCACGTCCCGCAGCCCGGCGAACACCTCCGCGCCTCCCGCGCCGCGCAGCGCGCCTCCCTCCGCGGTCGAGGTCTCCAGGACGAGGTCCAACCGGACGCCCCGGTGGGCGGCGGCCAGGAGGTGACGAGTCACCTCGGCGACTCCGTAAGCGGCGAAGCTGACCACCAGCAGCCTGCGGGTCGCCCGGCTCACGACTTCACCGACCACTGCTCCGGTGAGCCGCACGGGTACGGCGTCGGTCATCGGGCCACTGATCACGAGTCGCGCACGGTCGTTGTCTGCCCGCTCCTGCACGTGCGCCGCGGTGGCCAGGGCCAGTGCGATCGCCGGCCCGGGCAGGTCGGGAGCATGCCGACGCCACGCCCTCACGAGCCGTTCGGCGGCGGTCGCCGCCTCCGTGCCGGGTTCGCGCGTGATGAGCACGCGCAGCGAGCCGTCCGCCGGACCTGCCATGCCGGCGAGGGCCGCGCACCAGTTGGCGATCTGGGTGTCGGACAGCAGGACGACCAATCCAGCCAGGTCGGCGGCGAGGTCGGTCACCGGAAGAATCCCGGCCCACTGGATGCGAGGGTGTCCACGAGCAGCGCCCGGTCGAGGTACTGGTTTCCTCGTTCGCACGAGGTTTCGGATGCGAACAGACAGGCGTGGCAGGCCGCCCCGTAGAGCCGGCCGTGTTCGGTCGGGTCGTGCTCGGAGCACAGCGGGTCGCTGCTGCACAGCCTCGCCGCGTCGAGCGCCCGCCTGATCAGCGCGCCCAGGTTCTCCTTCTCGCCGAGCCTCACCAGCCCTCCGAGGGTGCCTTCGCTGTCCGGGGCTGCGGTGTAGAGCAGGACACCCGCCATGTCACGCCGCTCGTTGGTCGCGTAGATCCGCTCGCCGATGCCAGAGGCGCTGTACCCGGATTCCAGCGCCAGTTCGCGGATCAGTGCGTGCGCGAAAGTGTGCAGCAGCACGTACCGCGCGCCGGGCCAGGCGTCCGGGTCGAGCTGCCGCCGCCGTCGCCACTCGTGGTGGGCGGGTTCCAGTTTCGCGGTCCGCCTCCGCACCTCATCCGAGCGCTCCCAGGACGCCAGCACGTCCTCCTTGAAGTGGAGGAAGATGCCTTCGCCACGCATCTCGGCGCACGGCACCCAGGTCGGAGCTTCCACCGACAAGCGCGCGCGTCGCACGTCCTGCGCGCCGGGTTCACCCCACTCAGGGGCATCGATGCGGGTGAACCCGTAGAGCGCGGCCACTTCGCGCAGTCGCGTGACCAGCAGGACGTTCTCCAGCCACGTCTGGGCGTCCTTCGGCCGGGTCTCACGGCGGGTGGTGAAGTCGTCGAGGTCGTACTCCTCACGACCGCTGAACACGTCCCACTCGGGAGTACGCAGGTCGTGGGTGTCGTCGGGAGCCGGATCAGGTGGTGAGTCGGCGTGCTGCCGGATCGCGCGCCACACTTCGTCCTCGCCGTGCCGGCTCAGTTCGGGCCAGCACGCCTGGCTGCGCATCAGGCTCTTGCCGATGGTCTCGTCCAACCCGGCGAGCAGGCTCAACACGCCCCAGTACTCGGCGACGGCGTGTTCCACCTGACCGGTGGCCTGCGGCAGGCTGAAGGCGCGCAGCTGCATGGCGAACCAGCTGTTGGTCGCGCCGAGGACGAGGGTGCGGGGCCGTTGGTCGCAGTCCTCGAACGTCCCCAGGTGGGGATGGCGGCCACGACAGCGCGGCAGGGTGGCCGCGGCGGCCAGGCCGACCGCCTGCGCCATGCTCTGCTTCATCCCGCACGAGCACTCGACGCGGACGTTGGCCACCTCACCGGTGGTGCCGGTCTCGTAGAGCCTGAGGACGTGGTCGTCGGTCGGCTCCGTCCCCCGGTGGACGAAGTAGAGCCACGGGAAGTCGTCCAGGTGCCCGTTGTCGCAGGCCAGGACGAACCGGGCGGGGACCGCGACTCCCCGTTTCGAACAGTTGTGCAGGTACCGCACCCGGTCCGGGCGGTAGGCGTCGTGGACGAAGCCGAACGGCTGGGCGTCGGCACGCCCGAGGTAGTTGCAGCCAGGCTCGGAGCACCGCAGCCAGGTCGGGAACAGCCCGACCGGAACGCCCACCTTGGCCCACTGCCCGAACACGTCGGGCGTCTCCGGCAGGTGCGGTGGGTGCCAGAGCCGCTCCACCTGGTCGCCGAGGCGGGCACGCACGGCGGCGAGCAACCGGTCCTCGGTGATCTCCCTGGCGGCCGAGAGGTCCCAGTGGTCGAGGCCCAGGGTGATGACGGACAGGTTCGGCAGGTCGGCCACCGAACCGACACCGTAGGTGTGCAGGAGCTGGCTCGGCCGCAGGCTGCCGACCCGGCTCGGGTGGTTCGGGTCGGAGGAGGTCACCGGTCACCCCCGTCGGTGTCGTCGTTCGGCGGCCGGAACCGCGGTTCATCGCCCCACGGGTCGATCCCAGGGAGCAGCTGCAACTGGATGCCGGGTTCGACGTCGCGCAGCGACGTCGGCGCGGGCAGCCCGGACCGGCCGGGCGTGCCTGCCCGGCGCAGCAGGCCCGCGATGTCCCCGGATGCCGGCGGCTGGTCGTAGCCGAGGCGGACACCCGGCTGGCCCTGCGCCTTGGCCCACTGGTCGAGGCGCTGTTCCAGCTGTTCGGTGACGCGCTGCTTCGCTCCCCTGGGGAAAGCCTCCGCCCGCTGGCCCAGGCGGCGCACGACGTGATCGGCCAGCTTGGAGTGCCGGTCGAACGTGCGCGCTCCGAAGTTGCCGTTGTGGTCGAGTTCCAGGTTGCGCACCAGCGCCACCATGACTCCGGTGAGGCCGCGGTCGATAGCGCGGTCGGCGAACGGGGTCACGGAGAGCGCTTCGACGCGCCGGTAGTAGGTCTGGTGGAAGTGCTCGAAGGTCTCGAAGTGCGACAGGTCACGCGGCCGGGCCCAGTTGTAGACGGTGAACACCAGGCCAGGCGCCTGGCGGCCGACGCGGCTGGTGGCCTGGATGTACTCGGCGGTGGACTTGGGCTGGTTGGTCACGACCATCACGCCTAGGCGCGGCACGTCGACCCCGACCGCGATCATGCTCGTGGCGAGCAGCACGTCGATCGGCTTGGGTGAGCCCTTGGGCCGGTCGCCGAACCGGATCTCCAACTTGTCCAGCAGGGGCCGGATGGCGTCGGAGTTCATCCTGGACGTCAGCTCGGCCTGCGCCAGGTCGTACCGCTTGGCCAGGCCGCGCTGGTCGGCCCGGACGAGACGGGCACTGACGTCGTCCTCCACCAACCTGCGCATCCCGCCCAGGTCGCGCAGCGAGTTGAAGTAGCCGACGAGCGTCATGTACGGGTCGGTCACCTCGTTGCGCCCGTACTCCTCGTGCAGCCGCTGCGCCGCGCCGAGCACGGACACGTACACGCGGATCAGGGTGGATTTCATGCGCGACCCGTGCGCGCAGATCCCGACGTACCGGCGGCCGGGCCGGTCCCGGACGGGTCGCCTGCGGGCGAAGTAGCTGTCGTCGACGGTCAGGCCCGACGGCGGGAACACCTCGGTCCTGCGGTTAAACAGGTCCCCGATCTGCTGGGTGGCGCGGCGGACGGTCGCGGTGGACGCGACGACCTTGGGCCGGACGGACCGGCCGTCGTCGAGCCGCCACGTCGCCAGCAGGTCCACGGCTGTCTCGTAGAGGCCGACCAGCGACCCGAGCGGCCCGGAGATGAGGTGCAGCTCGTCCTGGATGATCAGGTCCGGCGGGCGCAACCAGGTCACCTCGGTGCGGCGGCCCGCGTGCCGCTTCTTCTCCCAGTCGGCGTCCTCCGCGTCCTTGGCCAGGTACCCGTGCACGTCGCAGCGCTTGCCCACACGCCCGAACAGGGCAGCGGTCTCACCCTTCCAGGGGAGTTGGGCGAACTTGTCGACGGTGGCGATGAGCAGGCTCGGCGGGTGGCGGTAGATCTCCTCGTCCACCACGAGCACCGGCAGTCCTCGGTCCCAGGGGTCGCTCGGACCGGGCAGGGCGCCGAACGGGCACAGCACGTCGGCGCACTCGATCACAGTGCGGCGCGAGGCCTTCTCGACGTCGATCCCGCCCTTGTCGATCGGGGTGCCGCACCACGGGCAGTTGGTGACCTGGTGCGGCGAGCCCTGGCCGAACGTGGGTTTGCCGCGGGACCTCCGCACGTTCTGCACCCAGTCGGCCGCGTCGTCGGTGCGGTTGGGGGTGACGCGTCCGCCGACCCACAGCCCGACGCGGAACGGCGCGGGGCCCCAGGTGGCCAAGTCGTCGCGGCGCAACACCTCGGCGGCGCAGATCAGCGTCGTCGCACGCTCGAACTGCTGGATCGTCAGCAGCCGGAGCGTGTAGCGCATCAGCACGGCGACGCCCTCGTCCGCTCGCAACCCGCCGTACGCCGGTTGCAGCCGCCGGATGGCCAGGGTGAAAGCGGTCAGCCCCAGGTAAGCCTCGGTCTTGCCGCCGCCCGTGGGGAACCACAGCAGGTCGGCCAGCCCCTTGTTCCGATCCGGTGACCGCTCGTCGTGCCGCGGATCGGCCAAGGACGGCAGGTTGAGCAGGACGAAAGCTAGCTGGAACGGCCGCCAACTGCGTTCGGTTGGCACGTCCACCTCGGCCACGACCTCGGCCAGTGACCGGGTCCGGTCGCGGCGGCGCACGTCGGCGGCCTCGCTGTGCACGCGCTGCTCGGCCATCGCGCGGTTGGCGAACCCGAACGCGCGGCGCACGTCGACGTCGGTCTCCAGCAGGGCTACGCCCGCCTCGATCCGGTCGGCCGTGCGGCGTGCGGTCTTCAGCGCCTCGACCGCTTCGGAGCGGTGACCGTCGAGCCGGGCGTCCGGGCCGTCGACCTCCTCGGTGCGCTGCTCGATCCACGTGCGGTAGCCGGTGACGAGGGGGCGCAGGACCGCCGCCAGCGGCTCCGGTGGGCCGTCGGCGAGCTCGGCGAGCACCCGCATGTCGAGCACGACGTCCCGCAGCGCCTCCAGGTCCTCGTCGTCCTCCACGTTCGGCACGTCCGTGGCGGGGACCTCCGCGTGCGGCACGGTGCTGGTGGTGAGCCGGACCGCGCGCTCTGACCGGTCGGTGCGCCGCTCGGCCGTCACCGCGGCGCCGTGCCCGATCGCGAACTCGGGCACGAAGCGGTAGGTCATGGCGAGGCCGCGTTGCTCGTCCTGGTCGACCGGGTGCCCGCCGGACGGCTCGTCGGGGCGGGGTAGGAACACCTCGGCTCCGCCCGGTGCGGCGGCGGACAACTCCGCCTGGAACAGCCAGTCGGCCGAGGCACGCCCGTTGCCGCGCGGCTGCCGGTTCTCCAGGAACAACGACACCAGCCAGTCGCTGCCGTGCCGCCGTGCCTTACCCCGCACCACGACATCCGGGGCTTCCGCCACCACCGCCATCGGGACGAGCTGCCCTTCGGCGAGCGCCACCGTGACGGTCCCTTTCAGCGGGACTCGCCGCCACACGCGGTTGGGCAGCCCTTCCGCCGTCTCGGCGGTGACGCGCTCGTAGCGGCCCCACTTCGCGGTCACCTCAAGCCGGTCGACGTCCCCGGCGACGGTCGTGGTGAACCCGATGGAGGACAAGGCGAGGCTGGCCGTATTCGGCGCGCTGGGTTCCCGCACGCCTTCCTCCGGCTCGGCGGCGGCGCTCTCGGCCAGCTCGTCCTGGGTCTCCGGCTCGATCACCTCGCCGCGCGGCGCGAGGCGGCCCAGCGGGTAGCGGTCCAGTGGGTCTTCCCGCGTGAACTCCTCGTGCTCGCCTTCCAGCGGACCGAGGAGGTCTTTGAGCACCAGCTCCTGGAGCCGATCGCGGATGACGCGGGGTTCCGGTGGAGGGAGGACGGACGGGCGGTTCATGCGCTCGTACGGTAGTCGGCGGGAACGCGCGGAAGCGGCAGGTGGGACCGCCACGTCGGCCGGCCGGCGTTCAGCATCGGCACCCACCGTTCTCGGTGACGACCATGTCGCACGAGTCGCAGCGGACGACCCTGGTGGCGATCTGATCCGGGCGCGGCAGCGAGGTGCGGCGGTGTGGGCTGGGATTGGCCTGGGGTGCGACCGTGCCGTACTTCCTCACGCGCCTGACGCGACGGCCCTTCGTCGCCGTCTTCGCGACCTTCTCCTGTTTCGATGACCCGGAAGCCGATTTGCCCTTAGCGGGTACCGTCGATTTTTCTTTCCTCGCCGACTTGGCACCCTTCACCGACGTGGGTGCGGGCTGCTTGCGATTCAATTCGTCCGCGACCATTTGTCGGGTGACGGGATGGCCGACGATCCCGGTAACGGCGCGCGCACAGTCCCTGTAAGAACTCTGCGGATTGCGGTTGCGCCAGTCCCGAATGGCCTTCCGCCAGGTTTCAGGCTTCATCGCCGCCGACTTCCTACCCGCTGCGGAAGGCTGCGCCGCCCGCTTGCCGACGGGCTCGGCGTGCGCCCCCCGCCGGGACTCCACCACCAAGTCGTCGATGCTGAAGGGGTCCGGCCGATCGTCGTTCTCGAAGTCGAACCCTGGGAGCACATCGATCACGTGAGCGTGATCGTCGTACCAATCATTGATGCGTCCCACCACGACCTCCTCGTCCGCACTCCACCGGTTCATCGCCGGACCGGACCGCAGCGCTACACCTCTCGACCGGCACGGCCACTGGCTGACGGCATCGGCTAACGACCACCGGTGCATCCATGAAGAACTTCGGTGTCCATTACCACGCATATAAGTGAGCAAACCTCTACTGTAACGAAAAGAGCACGCCACGCCGCCGTTGCGGAGCAACACGGAGAGTGGCTCTCCCTCCTCCGACCAGCCGGCCCTTTCATCGCCCTTCCACTCCTCGCGGAGGTTTTCCCCTCCGGCATCGACACCGTTCCCGCAGTTTTGCGCGATCGGTTACGCCAATCGTGGACGGAGTTCGACGCCGATCCCGTCCTCTTCGGGGAGGCGTGGCAGGACTTCGTGCTCGGCGAACTGCTGCGCTTCCCACCCTCTGCGCTTCGGGATGCCGCAGCCGCGAAAAACGACATCCGAGGGTCCTTCAAGCCTGATCAGGTCGTGCTGTCCCCTGCGGATGGCGACGTGCGCTTGCACCTCTACCGCCGGGACGTGGACATCGAGCTGGCTGCCCGCGTATGCCGCGACACCGGCACCGCACTGGCGCTTTCGACGAACGGCCGGTTCTGGACGCTGATCCACGCCCGGCCCGGCGGCCCTACCAGCACCGCTGTCTTCGACGCCGATCTTTGGGCTGAAGAGCCACTGCTGTTGCGCGCGTTCGTGTCGCTGCTCTCGGCACAGCGAGTACTCGCCCCCGTCGAGCGCCCAGACACCACCGCCGCCCTGCTCGCCCGCACCGAGGAAGAGCAGAGCCGCATCACGGACACGCTCGGCGGACAAGTCCGACAGGCCGTGGAGCTGCTGGTCGGCGAGTTCTCCCGGCTCGACCGCGAAGCCCGCGGCGCGCTGCTGGTCGAGGTCGGCGAGCGCGAGATCTACCGAGCCGCGCTGACCACCCTCATGCGGTTGGTGTTCCTCCTCTACGCCGAGCAGCGCGAGCTGCTCCCGCTCCGCGACCCCGTCTACCGGGACGGCTACGCGGTCACGACGCTGCACCAGCAGCTCGGAGAGGACCGCGACCGGCACGGGGAGGAGGTGGGCGACCGGCGCAGCGCCGCGTGGTCCCGGCTGCTGGCGACGTTCCAGGCCGTGCACGGAGGCAGTGAGCACCCGGATCTCCGCATCCCCGCGCACGGCGGCTCGCTGTTCGACCTGGCCGCCCACCCGTGGCTGACTGCCATGCGCGTCACCGACCGGGTCACGCACGAGGTCCTGGAGTCGCTGCTGGTGCTCAAGCACCGCGGCAAGGCTGCCGAGCGGCTGACCTACCAGGGGTTGCACGTCGAGCAGATCGGACACGTCTACGAAGGTCTGCTCGACCACTCCTGCCGCAAGGTCACCGAACCCCACCTGGGCCTGATCGGCAAGTGGGAACCGGGGCTGCCGCTGTCTGCGGTGGAGTCGGGCGTGGACTTCACCGACGTCTGCGGCCTGACCACCAAGCAGACGGAAAAGGCACTCGCCGCCCAACCAACCCCGGCCGACCTGGCCGCGCTGCACGCCGCCTGCGACAACGATTCCGCACTCGCCGACCGCGTCCGACCGTTCTGGGGTCTGCTGCGTAGGGACCTACGCGGCGCCCCGACGGTCTTCCCGGCCGGGTCGGTGGTCTTCACCGGTGATGGCGGCCGGCGCAGCACCGGCACGTACTACACCCCTCGTGAGCTGGCCCGCGAGGTTGTCGAGCACACGCTCGCACCGCTGTGTCGGGTCCGGGAACCCTCTGGTGAATTCCGGCCCCGCACCGCCGACGAGCTGCTGGCGCTCAAGGTCTGCGACCCCACCATGGGGTCCGGCGCGTTCCTCGTCTCGGCGTGCGAGTACCTCGCCGCTCGACTGGTCGAAGCGTGGGAGCGGGAAGGACTGCCCTCCGATGTCGGCGGTACTGCCGATGACGTGCGGCTGGCCGCGATGCGCCAGGTCGCGGCGCGCTGCCTGTACGGCGTGGACCACGATGACATGGCCGTGGTGCTGGCCAAGCTGTCGCTGTGGCTCGTCACCTGGGCCAAGGGGAGGCCGTTCAGCTTCGTCGACCACGCCCTGCGCTGCGGCGACTCGCTGCTCGGTCTGACCAGCGAGCGCCAGGTCGAGCGCTTCCACCTCGACCCGAACGGCGCGGGCCGGGAGTCGGGGCGCTGGACGTTCGGCGTCGCCGAAGACCTCATCAGCCCGGTCCTCGCCGAGGTCGCCGACCTGCGGCGATGCATCGAGGATCATGCGGCCGACGACATCCGGCAGATCACCGAGAAGCAGGAGAAGTTGTCCCGCGCGGACCACCTGACCCGACGGCTCCGGCTCGTCGCCGACGTGGTGGTCGGCGCGGCGCTGACCACGTTCGGGCAGGGCGAACAGCGTTACCGCGATCGCTTAGCCGCCGTGTCGGAAGAGGCCATCAGTCTGCTGACCGAGGAGGAGAACGGCGGTCCGGCCGAGCAACGGGTTCGCGAGGTCGTCACCGAGTGGCTCTCCACCGGCCGCCCACGCCCGCTCAGGCCGTTCCACTGGGCACTGGAGTTCCCGGAGGTCATGCGGCGCGGCGGCTTCGACGCGATCATCGGCAACCCGCCGTTCGTCGGCGGTCAGCGGCTGACCGGGTCGATAGGGCGCGATGTTCGCGAGTACCTGGTCACCCGGTTGGCCAAGGGCAAGCGCGGCAGCGCCGACCTGTGCTCATACTTTCTGTTGCGCGACCTGCAGATCTCGGCCGGTGGCCGCGTCGGGATCATCGCCACCAACACCATCGCCCAGGGGGACACCCGTGAGGTCGGGCTCGACCAAGTGATCTCGGCGGGTTGGCGGATCTATCGTGCCGTCAAGTCCCAGCCTTGGCCTCAAACCAAGCAATCCGTCACGGTGTCGCTGGTGTGGGTCGGGCAGACGGAAGAGGACGAGGTCTTCTACACGTCGTCCCTCGACTTGCCGTCTCGCGTGTCCGGTGACGCTCACCGATTAGCCGCCAACGCGGGACAGTCGTTCATCGGTTCCTACGTGCTCGGCACCGGATTCTTGCTCGATCCGACCGAGGCGGCCGAATTAATCGACAGGGACAAGCGCAACAGCGATGTGCTGTTTCCCTATGTCGTCGGCGAAGACCTCAACTCCAGAGCAGACTGCTCAGCGTCTCGATGGATCATCAACTTCCGAAATTGGGACAAGCCACAGGCGGCGACGTACCCGGACTGCTTCACTATCGTTGAACGGGAAGTCAAGCCGTTCCGCGCCCTCAACGCCAACAAACAGCGCCGCGAGGCCTGGTGGCGCTTCACCAGACCGACTACGGAACTCTACCGAGTCGTCGAAGCCCTGGACCGGGTGCTGGCCATCGCCCGCGTCAGTGCTACCGGCCTGCCGGTGTGGGTACCAACGGGACAGGTGATGAGCGAACAGGTAGTCGTCTTCGCCACCGACCGGGACGCTCATCTGACGCTGTTGTCGAGCAACCTGCACTTCACCTGGTGGACCACCAAGGGCGAGTCGACAATGCGCAATGATGCCCGCTACACGCCGTCCGATGGGTTCGAGACCTTCCCTCAGCCTGAGCTGACACCGCGCATGGACCGAATCGGCGAAGAGCTGCACCGGTTCCGGCGCGGGGTGATGCTGGACCGGCACCTCGGGTTGACCAAGCTCTACAACCTCGTTCACAACGACGCCGTCAGCGATCCCGAGGTCGGGCGGCTGAGGGAACTCCACACCGAGGTGGACGAGTCGGTGGCACAGGCGTTCGGGTGGACCGACCTGGATCTCGGTCACGGTTTCCACGAGACCGCGCAAGGCCGCCGGTTCACGCTCGCACCAGCGGTCCAGGTCGAGGTGCTGGACCGGCTCCTCGAACTCAACCACCAGCGCTATGCCGAGGAGGTCGCGAACGGTCTGCACGCCAAGGGCAGGCCCAAGCACGCGGCACGCCTGTCATCGTCCGCGAGCGGCGAGCCGCTGTTCTGACATCACCGCGTGAAGCAGGCCGGGGCGGCACGTCCGCGGCGCTGTCCCGGCCCCGCTCGATTCGCTGTGTAACGCTGCGCCCCCGCAACTGATGAACACCCGACAGACCCGCACTTCCACGGAGGTATGAAAAGATGAGCGTCTGGGCCAGGCTGGAAGTCCTCGACAAGGTCCGTGCGGTGCTGCGTACTGTTCCCATCGCCAACCCGGCGGGGCACCACTTCGGCCGCCCGTTCATCACCGCCTACCAACTGGCGATCAAGCTGGACGCCGCCTATTCCGACGTCGCCAAGGAGTTGAAGGTCGAGATCGGCGGCAGCGGCATCGGCAAGCACAACAGCTTGGCCCAGTACCTGGCTGGTCAGCTGACCCGCCGCATCGGTGAAGAAGGCGCGGCCTACCCCGTGGAGGGCGCGTTCCTGTCCAAAGAGCTTCTCACGTCACTCCGGTACGCCGCCGGCGACAAGCAGATCTCCGGCAGCCTCAACGGCTACGACCTGTCCATGTTCCGCCTCCGGACGCCCCTGTCCCGCGCGGAGGTCGACGGCTCCGGTCAGGCTCCCTGATACAGGTCTCGGGCCGCCCGGATGGTCGGGGCCACGACGCCGTCGAGGTAAGGCGTCGAGAACGACCTTCCCCAGTTCAGCGACGAGTGCGGGCCCATTTGGTGCGGGTGGCCGAATGACGCCAGGTAGACGGGCGCGCCGGCCAGGTGG
Source organism: Saccharothrix carnea (assembly GCF_003014735.1). GTDB lineage: Bacteria > Actinomycetota > Actinomycetes > Mycobacteriales > Pseudonocardiaceae > Actinosynnema > Actinosynnema carneum. Next base: position 325,163 of record NZ_PYAX01000003.1, read on the forward strand.
ACGTGTTCCAGGTTCGGCGCGAGGGTTCTCGCCCGCGTCACTATGGGGTCGATCCCTGCGCGGGCAGGTCGGCTTTGCAGGACGCACAGCGTCGGCTCCAGTATCCGCACCGTGACTGCCAGGTGCGGCAGGCAGTTCGCGGTCATCACCGCGGTCCCCCGTGATGCGGTGGTCCCGGTGGCGACGGCCGAGCACAGCCGAACGTTGACCAGCGCGTAGGCGTCCATGACGTGCACCGGGCGCGGAGTGTTCGCCAGGTCGAGCATCTCGCCACGCCGGTCCGATCCCGGCTCGCGGCCGAACGCCAGTCGCAACGCGCTCGCGGTGCCTTTCATGTGCGGCTTCCGGCTGCGTGGATCACCGTCGATCACCGGCTGCTGCTCCGACCGCCGCTCCGCCAATGTGACGTGCTCGCGTTCCCTGCCGGTCTCCATGCCCAGCACGAGGACGCGCCACGGCCGGCCGTTCTCCACGATGTCGTAGTGGTGACCGACGTGCGACAACTGGCCGCGCCAGAACGACGTGCCCTGACGCCGCAATGCCGACGCCCGACAGGCTGCCTCCTTGCTGCACCTGAATCCGCCGTCACCCAGGACGTGAGCACTCATGTACCGGTCCAGTTCGGCGATGCGTAACCGAGTCCGCTCGGGATCGCTGTGCATGGTCACCGACAGGACGATAGATCGTCGTGCCCGCCCGCGAACGCGTCCGCCCGACACCTGCTCGCGGTGATGACGGGATCGGCATGCTGGTACACCACGGACCGCGACTGCCGGAGGGGGCGGGGATGGCAAGGCTGTTGGCCGCGTTGGACGAGCACGTCACCGTCGAGTGGGGCAAGTTCGGCCTCATCGACGACGACCGGGTGGAACCCGGCGAGCCGGGCTGGTCCGCCCTGGGCTCACCGGAGACGATGCTGACCGGGAAGAACGGCGCGATCTTCCGCAGTGGCGGCGCCATGCACCTGGCGGCCGTGCGGCTGGAGTCGTGGGACGGACCTGCGGAGCTGCCCGAAGGGCAGTGGGACGTGGTGTGGGAGGACGAGGTCCCCCTGACCTCCGGGGTGCTGCGACTGGCCACCGTGACGACCTGGGCCCCGGAGGGGACCCTGCGGCTGAGCGGTCCCGGTGTCTACGCGATGCGGGTGCACTGCCGGGGTCGCGAGGCCGCCGCCGAAGTGGGCTCCATGCCTTACACGGAGGAGGCCGTCGAGCACTGGGTCATGCAGTTCTGGCCCCGGTGAGCGGCGGGACGGGCGAGGTGACCGCCCGTCCCGCCCACCGTCACGGCGTCGGGTCGACGTGGAACGCGTCGCTGTCCAGGATGCGGTCGTAGGAGTACCACGCTCCCAGCCAGGTGCCGGCGGCCTCGTTGTCCGGGCCGGAGATGCGGCTCACCGAGAACCGCCCGTCCCCACGGGCCGCTCCCTGGTGGGTGGTGTTGAACGGGTACTCGTCACACTGGTACTTCCCGCCCTCGGCGTACCCGGCGCCCCACTCGGCGACGCACGCCTTCACCGCCTCCGCGCGGTTCTGGTTGGTGTTGTTGAAGTACCAGCGGGTGAGGGCTTCACCGTTCACCGCACCGGGGATCGTTTTGCCGTCGATGCGCGGGATGGTGAGCTGCGGTGATTGCTGGGCGAGCCGGTAGTGCGCCGCCGACTCGGTCATCGCCGCGAATTCCGGCCGGCTCACCGGGATGTGCATGACGGCCTTGACCCTGCTGAAGATCGCGGCGTTGTTGCCGTTGAGGTTCAGGTAGTTGACGGTGTCGTACCGGACCTTCTGCGGCGGGCTGTCCTTCGTCTGGGGCCGCGAGTTGGGCAGCCCGATCACCCGCGCCGTCGCGCGGGACCAGAAGTCCATGTAGCCGAGTCGGTTGGGGTTCTCCGGCGTCAGCGCCGGCGCAGTGGACGTGAAGCGCGTGGCGTAGGCCGGCACGCGTTCCCACTCCGCGAGCGACTTCTCCAGGTCCGTCGGCTGTCGCGGGTCCTCGGTGCACTCGTCGCCGTTCACCAGCGCGGTGCACTCCAAGTCGAGCTTGAGGAACGTCGCTTCCTTGAGCGCCGGGGTGTTCGAGACGATGTCGTCGACGAACGTGACGAACCGGACCGCCCGGTCGCGCTCCGACCCGAAGCCCAAAATCGTGACGCGGAAGGTCGACTTCACGGTGACGCACTGGTTGAGGACGCAGATCCGGTCGCCCTTCTCCCCCTTCATGATGCGGCAGAACGCGTAGTGGTTCTTGATCCACCCGTCGTCCGAGCCGGCGGCGTCAGCGTGCTCGTGGCACTCGTCCGGGGTGGTGATGTAGTCGTACTCGAACGGCGGCGGGGACCAGCCCTGCGCGGTGAGCTGCGGCGGGCCGTAGTCCGACCGGTAGGTCGCCTTGGCGTCGCGGTCCTCCTGGCGCAGTTGCTCCAGGATGGGCCGCGGACCGGGGCGCATCCCCGTGTGAGCGGTCACCCCGACTTCGTTCGCCGGGTGGAACTTCAGTTCCGAGGACACCACGGTGCCCTTCGACAGCAGATCGGGTGGAATTGAATCGGGGTCCGCCGAAGCCGGCAGCACCCCACCCGCAACCGTGACCGATGTGATCAGTCCTGCCAGCAGGACACGAATCCACCCACGTGATCGTGTTAAATGATTTTTCATCGCTCGCCTTCGTTGTCGTGAGAACAACGGCCCGAGAGGCAGCGAACAGCAATCCCCCCAGCGCGTTACCGCGCCCAAATCACACAGGACCCCCGTCCAGCAATGTGCCTCCCCTGCACGACCGCGAAGCTAGCAGCGCGCGCCGACACCTGACAACACCTTTAAGTTATTCCAAACCGGTGTGCATCGACCGTTCGAGGCGACCGTGAACACCGGATTCGTCGACGTGATTCCGCGCAAGCACCCGACCAAGCTGCGGTCCGCGATTCCCCTCCTGGACATCAGCCCCACGGCAACCGGATCACCTGCCGCCGCCCACCGAACTTCGCCGCCAGGACGCGCTCCGCCTCGGTGGCAGCCGCCGACGTCGTCGGCATCTCCGGGTCACCGGGCGGCGGGATGGTCAGCACTTCCCGGATCGTGCGGACCGGCGTGTCCTCACACGAGTAGACCAACCACTCCGGCGTGAACGGGTCGGCCTCCGGCGAGGGCAGCACGACCCGGTAACCCCACGCGTAGCCCTCGTACAGCAGGACGATCACGTCGGCCAGGGACGCGCACCTCCAGCGGAACACCGCCGCGATCGCCTCCGGCGAGGTGCGGTTCGGAACGAAGTGGAACACCCACCGCCGCCGGACCAACTCGGCCAGCCACTCGTCCAGCATCGCCGAGTCGATCACGGTTCCGCGGGGCGGTCGACAGGGCGGTCGACCCACACGAGCCGGGCCGCTTCGCCATCGACGCCGAACAACCGCGCCGCCCGCTCCGGCGACCGGAAGCTCACCCATCGATCACCGGCTGCCGAGACGACCCGGACGCGGTCGCTCCAGGCCATCCCCCATGCCCCCACCTCGGCATCCCGGTACTCGCCGAACTCTCGGACCAGCGCGAACAGCCGTGGACGACTCTCTTCCACCAGGTCGCTCACGAACTCCTCGTACTCCGTCACCCCTGCGAGTGCCATCCCCGAACCTCTCGTGTCGTAGCCATCTGATCACGGTGTGTGCCGCTACAGTGCCTGACGGGATAGCTGAACAGAAAGTGAGATCTCACATGTGCACCCTTTTGGAGGACGGATGACGCAGAACTTCGATGGAGCTGCCAGCGCCACCGTGCGGAGGTGGCAGCTCACCGAGACTCTTCGGCAACTCCGAGACGAGCGCGGCCTGACAATCGACCAAGTGGTGGAGCTGCTGGCCGAGCGGTCGAGCAAGTGGTCCCGCTCGAAGCTCAGCCGCATCGAGATCCGCGAACAACGCGTGAAGTCACACGAGGTCGAACTGCTGCTCGACGTCTACGGTGTCACCGACGACAATCTGCGCACGTGGCTGCTCGGACTCGCCGCCACAGCCCACGAACGCGGCTACTGGCTGTCGATCCGCAAGGACCTGCCCGAGGACTTCCACCACCTGCTGAACGTCGAAGCCGCACTCGTGGCCCGACGCCAGTTCGAGACGATGGTCGTCCCGGGCCTGCTCCAGACCGCCGAGTACATGCGGGCGCTGATCTACGGCGCGAACCCCGGCTTGGCGCACGAGGTCGTGGAACGCCGCGTCGTCGCGCGACTGGCCCGGCAGCAGGTCCTCGCCAGGCCGGACCCCTTGCGGTTCCACGTGATCCTCGAAGAAGCGATCTTCGAACGGCCGGTCGGCTCGGCACTCGCCATGCGCAACCAGCTCCGACGCCTGCTCGACACCGAGCACGAGGACCACATCACGGTGCAGGTGCTGCCCAAGTCAGCCGGCGCGACACCCGCTCTCGACGGCCCGTTCTCGATCCTGAGCCTGCCCGAGCCGATTCCCGACTTCGGCTACGCAGAAGGGCCAGGCGGTGCCGTCTACATCGAAGACCGCACCGAGGTTCGCACTTGCACCGAGCGCTGGGGCATCCTCACCCAGCGATCATTGTCGCCCGTCGACTCGCTGGACGCGATCAGGGAGGCGGTGAAGACTTACGCATAACCGATACCTGACGAGGATGTGGGATGACCAACTGGCGCAAGAGCAGTTACTCCGGCAGCGGTGGCACCGGCGGCGGGGACTGCGTCGAGGTGGCCGTGCTCGGCAAGCGGTTCGCCGTGCGGGACAGCAAGAACCCGGACGCCGGGACGGTCACCGTCACCCGCGCCTGGCTCGACGTGATCAAGGCCGGCGCGATCAAGTAGCACGACGCGGAAGTCGTTGTGCACCAAGGGATTCGTAACCGTGGGCACTCACCCGGACGATGCGCGGACTCGCCCGGTCGAGTGATGACCTGCGAATACGCGTTCGAATAGCATCGAGGCATGGATCTCTCGCCCGCGTTGCTGACCGAGGACGACGTGGTCGCCGCTCTCGCGGCGACCGAGGCGTCCGTGCGGGCGGCGCACCGGCGACGCCTGGAACTCTTGGCCGAGGCGCTGCGGTGCGGTTACGACCTCGATGCCTGCCGCCAAGTGATGCGGGTCGATCCGGCCGAGTTGAAGCAGTGGACCGCCCAGGTGGAACTGTTCCTGCCCTCGATCACCCCGACCGGACAGCCCTTGCCGCCGTTGCACCCCGCCGTCGGCGCGGTGTTGGCGGACGCGGAGTTGTCGGACCGGCACCTGCGGGAGTTGACCCGCGCCATCGTGACCTTGAAACTGCCCGACGAGTCGGAGCCGATCCTGGTCGAGGCGGCGCGGTCGGTCGAGCCGAAAGTGGTCCGGCAACTGGCCGACCGGATCCGGGACCGCCTCGACCAGGACGCGGTCGACGAGATCGACGAGCCCGCCGCCGAACCCGCCGACGTGCTCCACCTGCGGGACTTGCCCGGAGGCAGGGTGGAGTTCTGGGGTGAGCTCTCGGCCGAGACCGGCGCCCGGTTCACCGCGATGCTGGAACCGTTGTCGCAGCCGCGTCCGGACGGCCCGAAGGACCGGGCGCACCGGTTGGGTGAGGCGTTCGGGGACCTGGTGTCGTTGGCCTCCCGGTCCGAGCACCTGCCGTCCGAGGCGGGAGAGCGTCCGCACATCAGCGTCGTGGTCGACTTCGAGACCTTGCGGCACGGGATCGGGCACGCGGTGCTCGACGGGGACCACTACCTCAGCGCCGCCCAAGCTCGTCGGATCGCTTGCGACGCCAGAGTGATCCCGGTGGTGCTGGGCGGCAACTCGGAAGTGCTAGACCTGGGGCGCACCAAGCGGACCGTCAGCGTGGCGCAGCGCAAGGCCCTGCACGCCCGTGACCGTGGCTGCGCCTTCCCGGGCTGCGGGCGACCGCCGAAGTGGTGCGACGCCCACCACGTCAGGTTTTGGATGAACGGCGGGGGCACCGATCTGGACAACCTGGTGCTGCTGTGCAGGACTCACCACAGCCTCATCCACCACTCGCGCTGGACCATCACCATGACCGGCGGGGTGCCCGCGTTCATCCCACCCCGCCACGTCGATCCGGCCCAACGCCCTCGCCAGAACCTCCTCCACCGACCACCGGCGAGCCTCGCGGCCTGATCGCACACCCGGTACCGGCACTTGACCGACTGGTCCGAGTGCTAGAACAACGCGCCTTCGGGCGGGAACAGTTCGCCTTCGATCGACGGCAGGGCAGCGGGAGCCGCCTTCCGCTTGCCCTTCCCTTTGTTGTGCAAGCCCTTGGCGACCTCTTCGGCATACCGCTGGTGGTTGAGTTCGAGCAACCGGTCCAACACCTCGACCTGCACGACGGGGTCGATCGTGAACCGCCGCCCCTGCCGCGTGTCGTAGAAGCCGTGGTTGAGGTCGAGATCGGTCCACCCATACGCCTCGGCCACCGCGTAGTCGACCTCGGTGTGAATCTCCCGCAACCGCCGCACTTCGGCATCGCCGACGCCATCGTTGTGCACCAGGTTGTAGAGCTTGGTCAACCCGAGTTGCCTCCCCAACATCACCCCACGCCGGAACGAGTGCAACTCCTCCCCCACTCGATCCATCCGCGCCGTCAACTCAGGCTGTGCAAACGTCTCGAACCCGTCGGAGGGCGTGTACCGCAACCGCGTTTCAAGGGTCGACGCAGCCTTGATAGTCCACCAAGCGAAGTGAACACCACTAGAGAGAAGCGCCAAGAATGCATCACGATCACTTGCGAACACAACTGTGGCATCACTGAAAACCTGCCCCGTTGGAACCCAAAGAGGAAGACCCATCTTCGTGTGCCTCGTAAGCGCAAGAACCCGCCTTAGCCCCAAAATAGCGGCATACAATTCAGCTCTCGGCCTCCAATACTGCCACCAACGTTCGCGCAACCCCTCATAGCTTCCAACAGACTTAAGTTGACGCTGAGGCTTAATTTTGTTCTCAGCAATGCGAAAGACTTCGACATACTCCGCAGCCCGCTCTTCGCTCCAGGTGTGAAAGTTTACAATCCACCTTTCCGCCAGACACTCGGGGTTCGAGTTCAACTCCTCTCCGATCAGATACGGAAGAACCACCTCGCGGTTTCGTTCACCAGAAGCAATCAGCGCCAATGCCGAATCTTCAGAGAGGAAAAATTCATCACCCCATACAATGCTACCTTGAAATGCCTTGCCCGAGTTTCCCGCTAGCCGGTAAGGGTTGCCTGCAACCCTCGAACTCGCTTCCAAGGAGGGTGTTATGGAACTTACATCGCGTCCCTCAAGCCAAGGCGAGCCACTTGCATCACGCCCCACCCAGAGCAGCGACACCTCCAGCGATGCGGTTCCCGGCCAGGGCTGGGACTTCACCGCGCGGTAGATGTTCCAGCCCTTGTCCACCGCCTGGTCCAGACCGACCTCTCGGGTATCCCCCTGCGCAATGGTGTTGGTGGCGATGATCCCGACCCGTCCCCGGTCCGCGACCTCCAGGTCCCGCAACAGGAAGTAGGAGCACAGGTCCGCGTTGCCCGGCTTGTCCTTGGCGATCCGCTGCTTCAGGTACTCGCGCACGTCGACACCGAGCGCGCCGCTGACCCGTTTGCCGCCAATGAACGGCGGATTGCCCACGATCGCGTCGAAACCGCCGCGCCGCATGACCTCCGGAAACTCCAGCGCCCAGTGGAACGGCCTGATGGGCTGGGGCCGCGTGCCCTTCAACCACTCGTTGACCACACCGACCAGTGCCCGCTCAACGGGACTGTCGCCGTCCTGTTCCTTCAACAGCTCGAAGGCTTCGTCCACCTGGCTGGTCAGCCGGTCCCGGTAGCGGTCCTCGTTCTGCCCCGCCGTGCTGAGCGCGGCACCGACCACCACATCGGCGACCAACCGCAGTCGCCGGGTCAGCTTCTCGGCCTGGGCCAGCTTGGCGGTCTTCTCCTCGATGTCGCGCGCGTCTTTCGCGGCGCTGTCCTCGATCTCCTGGCGCAGTTCGGCGACCTGGCTCAGCGTCGGTCCGATCGACGTGCTGGCGTGGCCGGCGAGCCAGCCCGCCTCGCCGGCGTCCTCGCTCATCCTCGGGGGATCGATGTGGAAGCGCTCGACCTGCTCCTCCCTGGTCACGCCGATCAGCGAGTCGCCGCAGCGCAGTGCGTGGTCGAGGAAGCTGAAGGGCTTGTTGCGTTCCAGCGTCACCAGCCACATCGACAGCTTGGCCAGTTCGACCGCCATGTCGTCGCGGTCCACGCCGTAGACGCACTTGGCCGCCACGCGCCGCATGGCGGCGAGCTTCACGTCCTCGGCAGTCCCACCGACGCCCTCGGGCAGTCCTTCGCGCTCCCATGCCTCCACCAGCCGCGTCGCGAGGTAGTCGCACGCCGAGACCAGGAACGCGCCGGAGCCCATCGTCGGGTCGCAGACCTTGAGCGCCAGCAACTCCTTCGCCGTGCGCAGCCGCGACACACCCGGCTCGTCCTTGATGTAGCAGAGCGGCGCGAGGGTGTGCTCCACGATCTCCCGCGCGAGCTTTTTGGGCGTGTAGTGGGTGCCGGTGGCCCTGCGGTCGCCGACCTTGGTGAACAGGACCGACCGGGCCGGGAACACGGTGGGCTCGCCGCGCAGGTCCCGGCGCAGCAATCCCCAGAAGGGCCGCACGCGCTCGGCCAGCTCGGAGTCGTTGTCGCAGGCGGCGTGCAGCGCAGCCAGGTCGGCCGGGGTGGGCTTGGCGGCCAGCGCCTTCTCCACCTGCTTGACGGTGAGGCCGCAGACCTCCTTGAAGTCGACCCCGGCCTCGACTGCGGACAGCGGCAGCTCGGGCTCGTGCTTGCCGATCAGCCCGACGTAGGGCTCATGGACCTTCTTGCACGAGAACTCCAGCAGGCCCTCGTAGACGTGGCCGATCTGCTCGACGTCCAGGCCCGTGTAGCTCAGCCGCTCCGCCGCTTTGCCCCGGTGCTTGAGCACCAGCAGCGCGTCCAGGACCTCGTGCACCACGCGGTCGGTCACGCCCATGCCCGTCAGCCACGGGTGTGCGGCCGGGTCGAACAAAGAGCCGCCGTGGGCGGGGACGCGCAGCTCGGGGTGCTCGCAGCCGCCGTGGATGGCGGCGAACGTGGCCAGCAGACGCAGCCAGGCGGCGCTGCGCCGGTCGCCGACCTCCTCGCCGTGCCGGTCGCGGTCCTCGGCCAGCTGCTCGTAGAGCGCGGTGACGGCGTACCCGTCGTGGTAGACGGGGTCCTTGATCGGCAGCAACTCGCGCTGCTCGGCGTAGAGCAGGAACACCAGCCGCATGAGCGTGGTGAGCGCCCCGCGGTAGACGTCGCGCTCCGCGACGTCGGCCAGCGGCGTCCCGGCGGCCTCGCGGTCGAGCCGGGCGAACTCACTGACCAGCAGCTCCACGGCCTGTCGGACCTGCGCGCCCAGGGTATCGGTGACCTGGGTCTGCTCGTCCTCGGTGCGGGCGAACAGGGCGGCCGTGGTGTCCGGCCGGTCTGCGGGGGCCAACATCCGCTGTGCCGACAGCAGCGATACGAACGCGCGCAGCAGTAGCGGCTCCTCCGACCACAGGTCGGCGTCGAACACCGCCGTGCTGGTCGGGCCGCCCGGCCGGGCGTGGACGAGGGTCCAGAGCTTGCCGTCGGTGAGCAGCGCCAGGGGCGTGGCGGTGTCCCGGCAGACACGCGCCACCAGTTCCGGGTCGGCGTCGCGGCGGTAGACGTGCAGCCGCGCCGCCGTGCCGCCGGACGCGCCCGGGTCGGGGCCGAAGACCACCTGGTCGGGCTGGAGAGGGCCGGGGACGGTCACCTCGGCCACGGCGGTGTCGCGCAGCGCGGAAGCCGGGTAGCGCAGCAACTCGCCGAGCACGAGGTCCTGCCAGGCGGTCCGCAGCGACGTCGGGTCGGCGTCGAACTCGGCCCACGCCTGCCGCACCCGGTCGCGGGTGTGCGCGGGCAGCACCTCGATGCCGTTCGGGAACACCTCGGTCAGCACCGGCAGCGCGATGAACGGGCCGTCCGGGCGCAGCAGCGCGATCCACTCGGCGTGCTGCTCGGCCGGGGAGGATGCCGGGGAGCGCCGGGGTCGGGCCGCCGACTTCGGCTTCGCGCCCCTCGTCAGGGTCGTGGTCATCGTCCGGCTCCTCGTGCGATCGCGGATGGCACCAGCAGTGTCACCGCCACCGGGAACCACCGCGTGGTGGGGTCGGCGTAGCGGCGGCGCAGCGCCTCGACCTCGCGTTCCTGCTGCTCGGGGATGGCCTCCAGGCGGGCGCGCAGCGCGTCGTGGTCGGCCCTGAGCTGGTCGCGCTCGTCGTCGACTTCGAACAGGCTGGGCTGCCACACGTCGGTGTCGTCCAGCGCGGCCCGGATGGACTTCTCCAGCTCCTCCAGCACCTTGCCGATGCCCTCGACCTCCTCGTCGCAGCGGTCCCGGAGCATGACCCTCATGCTGCGCAGGCGCTGGTCGGCTCGGGTGTTGAGAGCCTTGGCCAGCGGGTCCTTGAGCACTGGCCACAGCTCGGTGAACTTGTCGCGCATCCCGTGGGCGGGTTCCTCGGAGGCGGCGGCCAGCAGGGCGTCCACCTCGTCGACCTTGCGGATCAGCGAGAACCTGCCCTGCTCGACCAGACCACCGGCGGAGACGATCTCCTCGTGCAACCGGCTGCCGTCCGCGCCGGTCACCACGACGCGGCCGTGGGCGACCACGGCGGGAACGCGGAGGGTGTCACCCGACATGACCCGGGTGGTGATGCGGTGCAGCTTCGCGCCCGTGGCGGAACCACCCCCGCCGGCCGCCGCGTTCAGGTGGGCTTTCGTCTGCGCCCACAGCTCGGCCCTCAGCAGGCCCATGCACATCTGCACCAGCCGGTGGCCCAGGTGCAGCAGCACCACGTCGGTGCGGCCGGCCACGGCCTCCTGGTCGAAGCTGACCACGCGCTCCTCGCCAGTCACCGGGTGGTGCAGGCCGTCGTTGCGCGCGGCGGCCCAGGCGCCCGGCAGCTCGGGCAGCCGGAACACCTCGCCGTCGAACCCAGGTGGAGGCGTGGCGGGTCGCAGTTCTTGGCGGTGGGCGAGCTTCAGCGCGGTGTCGACCACGCGCCGCACCGTCGCGGGGTGCAGGTTGAGCTTCGCGCGGCTGGAGCGCAGTTCCTCGGTCAGGCGCTCCAGGTCACGGGCGAGGTCGCGTTCCACCTTGAGCTTGGCGCGGCCGGCGCGCTGGGTGATCTCCCGGTCGGCGGTCTGCCAGTCGCCGCGCTCGCCGACCATCTTCTGCTCGATCTGGGCGGCGATGACCTCACCCGCGCTGCCCAGGTCCTCCCGGATCTGGTGCACCTTGCGGACAGCGACCTCCAGGAACGCCAGTTCGTCCTCCAGCGAGCCTTCCGCGAAGTCGTGCTTTTCCCAGCCCTTGGGCACGAAGTGGTGCACGAGCACCACTGGCGCGGGCTGACCATGCCGGTCGACGCGGCCGTTGCGCTGTTCCAGGCGGTTGGGGTTCCAGGGGATCTCCCAGTGCAGCACCCGGTGGCAGTGGCGCTGGAGGTTGATGCCCTCGCTGGCGGCGTCGGTGGCCAGCAGGATGCGCACCGGGTCCAACTCCGGGTCCTCGGTGAAGACGCTCTTAATGCGCTCGCGTTCATCGACGTCCTGCCCGCCGTAGAGCAGGGCGATCTTCTCCGGTGGGTAGCCCGCACCCAGCAACCTCTCGTGCAGCCAGCGCTGGGTGTCGCGGTACTCGGTGAAGATGATGATGCGCTCGTCGGCTTCGTCCACGACCGGTCGCAGGTGCTCCAGCAGGGCGGCGATCTTGCTGTCCGGCCGGTCCCGGGCGGCCGTCGCCCAGTCGCGCAGCTGCTCCAGCAGCCGCTTTTCCTCTGCGGTCAGCGAGGGCGTACCCCGGCGGGCCACGCGCAGCGCGTCCGTCTCGGCCTCGCGGTAGTGGCCGCTGTCGGCGTCGTCCTCGTCGGCGGCCTCGGTGATGCGATCGATCAGCACCGGCAGGACCTGCGGGGCCAGAGCTTCGTCGGTGCCGTGGTCGCGCTCGGTCATCGTCGCGAGGTGGACCTCGACGGTCTGCGTGAACGCCTCCGGCGAGGAGAACAGGCGGCGCTTGAGCAGCGTGGTGACGAAGTCGGCCGCGGTCTTCGGGCCCCTGCCGCGTCGGCTGTCGCTGTAGCGGCGCAGCAGGTCGTGCACCTCGCGCTCGGCCTCGGAGTGGTCGACCTCCAAGTAGTCCAGCTCGCGGGTGCCGAAGTAGGACGATCCGTCCCACTTCTTCGGCAGCTCGCTCTTGAGCCTGCGCACCATCGCCCGCTTGAGCTGCTCCTCGGACGGGCGGACGTTGCGGGCGAAGCGCTGGTCGTCCAACATCTCCAGCAGCGCGGTGAAGGACTCCAGGTAACCGTTGTGGGGCGTCGCCGACAGGAACAGCCGGTGCTCGCAGTGCGGGGCCAGGGTGCGGATCGCCTTCGTGCGCAGCGAGTCCACCGCGTACTTGCCGCGTCCTGAGGGCGCGCAGGTGTGCACCTCGTCGACCACCAGCAGGTCGAACTCGCGCGGGTAGCGCGGGGTGGCCGGCAGCACCTGCTGGAGCAGCCGCATCGGCCGGGAGCGCTTGAGCCAGTCGACGCTGACGATGAGCCTCGGGTAGTGCGTCCACGGATTGGCGTGCGGACCGCGAGCGCGGCGCAGCTGCTTGAGCAGGTCGGAATCCACGATGCGGAAGTCGAGGCCGAACTTGTCGCGCATCTCGTCGCGCCACTGGAGCGTGAGGCCGGCGGGGCAGACGATCAGCATAGTGCGGGCGCGGTGGCGCAGCGCCAGTTCCTGCATGACCAGTCCGGCCTCGATGGTCTTGCCCATGCCGACGTCGTCGGCGATCAGCAGGTTCGTGCGCGGCATCGACAGCGCCCGCACCACCGGGTCGAGCTGGTAGTCCTCGATCTGGATGCCGGACCGGAAGGGTGCCTGCAGGGCGCTGGTGTCGGCCGAGGCGATCGCGCCCCAGCGCACCGCGTCGAGGAACGCGTCCAGTTCGGAGGGTTCGTCGAAGCCGTTCTCCGGACCGGGCAGCACCGCCGTCTCGTGGACGACCGCGCCGACCTCCAGCTCCCAGACCACCCGCAGTTCTTCGTCGCGGGCGTCGTCCTCGATGCTGACCAGCGTCACCAGGTGGGTGCGTGCGGCCGAGAAGAAGTGCGGGTCGCTGCTCGCGATCTCGCTGTCCACCACACTGGCCACCACCCACTGGCGGTTGCGCACCGTAACCAGTTGCCCCTGCGCGGGCACCACCGAAGACTCGACCGTCGTCACGCCACTCCCCACTCGACCTCAGCACCGGACAACCTACTCGGCGCTACCATCCGCAGACCTCGTGATGGGAGGCTGCGACCGTGCCACGTCTGGGTATCGCCAAGGACTTCCTCTCCGATTACACAAAGCTGGAAAAGAACGTGCAACGATCGGTGCTGGAGGCGATCGGCCGGTTCGGCGAGCACACCCACGCAGGCCTTCACCTGGAAAAACTCACCGCGTCACGCGACCCGAGGATCAGGACGATCCGGATCACCAAGTTCTGGCGGGGTGTGGTCCTGGCCCCTGAAAAAGGCGAGGACTACACGCTTCTGGCGGTGCTCCAGCACGACGACGCCATCGCATTCGCGACCAGTCGCGTGTTCACCGTCAACCAGGTCGTCGGCGTGTTGGAGGTGCGCAACCAGGAAGCGCTGGACCACCTCGAACCCGCGTTGCGCGAGGTCGCCACCGCAGCTCCCGAGCGGCTGTTCGAGCACGTCAAGGACAGCGATCTGTTTACGCTCGGTATCGACGACAAGGTGCTGCCACTCGTCCGGGTGCTCACCACCGAGGCCCACCTGGAAGCGCTGGAGAACCTGCTGCCCGCGCCGCAGTACGACGCCCTGGTCGCGCTCGCCGCCGGGATGACAGTCGAGCAGGCGTGGGAAGAGGTCTGCCGGCACCTGGCGACCGAGGCACCTCCGAGCGAGGTCGACCCCGAAGACCTCACCGCCGCCATCGAACGCACGCCCGACCGGTACGCGCTGGTGTCCGGTCCGGACGAACTCGCCGAGATCCTGGCGCACCCGTTCGCCGCCTGGCGGGTCTTCCTGCACGGCCGGCAGCGGGTCATCGCCTACCGGACCTCTTTCTCGGGGCCGACGATGGTCAGCGGTGGCGCGGGGACGGGGAAGACCGTGACCGCCCTGCACCGCGCGGCCTTCCTCAGCGCACGCGGAAGCGTTCTGCTCACCACGTACACGCGCAACCTGGCCGACGCGCTCGCCCGTCAACTGGACCTGCTCGACCGCACGCCGGAGAACGTGGAAGTCGTCAACGTCGACCGGTTCGCGCACCGCGTCGTGCGCGAGGCGACTGGGCGGCAGCCCGACGTTCCCACTACCCGCGACCTGCAGCGCTTGTGGCAGGACGTGGCCCGCGAAACCGGATTCAGCGCGGTGTTCCTCCAGCGCGAGTGGGAGCAGGTGGTCCTCGCCCAGAACCTCCGGGACAAACAGGCCTACCTCGACTGCACGCGTCATGGGCGCGGTCGGGGCATCGGCACGGCACAGCGCGAGCAGGTCTGGGCCGCCATCGCGAGAGTCGTGGACGAGTTGCGGCGGACCAACCAGCGCACTCACCTCCAAGTGGCAGCCGACGCCGCCGAGATCCTCGCCTCGCGCGGCAAACCGCCCTACAACCACGTCGTGGTGGACGAGGCCCAGGATCTCCACCCCATGCAGTGGCGACTGCTGCGCGCCGCCGTCTCTCCGGGCCAGGATGACCTCTTCGTCGTCGGCGATCCGCACCAGCGGATCTACGAGAACCGGGTGTCTTTGGCAACCCTCGGGATCAACGTGCGTGGACGCAGCCACCGACTCAGCGTCAACTACCGGACTACGCAGGAGATCCTCTCCTGGTCGGTACGTGTGCTCTCCGGGGCGGTCGAAGGACTGGACGACGCTCCCGACTCGCTGGACGGCTACCGGTCACCGATGCACGGCCGACGGCCCGAGGTCCGCGGCTTCGCCGACAGGGAGGCCGAGCTGTCCGCCCTCCACGATCAGGTCGCGCTCTGGATCGGCAGCGGTGTAGAGGCTTCCTCCATCGGGGTCGCCGCCAGAACCAGCGATGTCGTCCGCCAAGCACGCGAGGCGCTGCGCGACCACCCCGACGTGCACGTGAGCACCATGCACGGGATGAAGGGCTTGGAGTTCCGCTGCGTGGCGTTGGTCGGCGTCGAGCAGGACGTCGTGCCTCTCCGCGTCGCCGTCACATCGGAAACCGAGGACACAGTCGCTCACGGGCACGATGTGCTGAGGGAACGCTGCCTGTTGTTCGTAGCCGCGACTCGTGCCCGAGACGCGGTGCGGGTGTCGTACAGCCGAGCCGGAAGTCCGTTCCTCGACGCAACCAAGGGTTGAAGGTTTTCTCCCATCTTCCAGGAGATTCTTCACCTAAGTCTCCTAAAGGAGTTCAAAGATACGCTTGAAGGTGTGACTGCCGATGAAATGAAGGAACACATCAGCTCGACCTTCGCCGGGATCCGCGTGATGGAGGCGGCCGGTGACGTGTTCTTCCTCTTCGACCCCGCCGGTGATCTGCCGCCGGAGCGCCAGATGCCGTTCGCGACGATCGTGACCGGTGACAACTACGAGCGGGTGTCCGAGTTGGAAGAGCCGGGGGCGTACCGGCTCAACATCGGGCTGACCAAAGCGACCTACACCGCGATGTTCGGCGCCGCGCCGACCAAGCGCGACGACCGGGGCGTGTTGGAGACCGGGTTCGACTACGCGGAACGGGATCGGTTGATGCCCCACCCCGTTTACGCGTCCCAGCACTGGGTCTGCGTGGTGTCGCCGGGTGAGGCGACGCTCGACGCGATCAGGCCCTTGCTGGTGGAGGCGCACGGGTTCGCGGTGCGCAAGCACGCCAACCACGCGCGGCGCAGCGCGTTGTGAAGCCCCGGCGCGGGATCGCCGCGCCGGGAACCACCTCAGTCGGACACCGGGTGGATCAGCTCCACGCCGCCGCGGCCCGCGGCCCACTGGTCGATCGCCTGGCCGCACGCCTGGTCGAGGTGGCGGACACCGGTCAGGTCGACCCGGACGTGCCTGCTGTCCGGCACGGCCTCCAGGGTCTCCAGCAGGCCGGGCAGCTTCAGGAACGTCGCGTTGCCGCGCACGGCCACGTGGTGGTGGTCCTCGCCGTGCGCGGTCACCGTGACGGTCAGGCGGGACATGTCCCAGGCCGTCTTGACCACCGCCGCCAGCAGGCCGGCGAGGGTGCCGGTGAGCAGGTCGGTCAGCACGATCAGGACCGCGGTGAGCACCAGGACGGCGGCTTCCGCCCGGTCCGCGCGGGCCAGGGCCCGGACCTGCGCTGGGGCCAGGAGCTTCCAGCCCGCCTGCACCAGCAGCGCGGCCAGCACCGCGAGCGGCACGTACGACAGCACCCCCGGCAGCAGCACCACGAAGACCAGCAGCCACACGCCGTGCAGCACGCGGGACAGCCGGGTGCGGGCGCCGGCGTCCACGTTGGTCGCGCTGCGCACGATCACGGCGGTCATCGGCAACGCGCCGAGCACACCGCACACCGTGTTGCCGACGCCCTGGGCGACCAGTTCCCGGTTGTACCTCGTGCGCGGCCCGCTGTGCATGCGGTCCACGGCTGCCGCGCTGAACAGGCTCTCCGCCGACGCCACCAGGGCGAACGTCAGCATCGCGCCCAGCACGCCCGCGTTCGGCAGGGAGAGGTCGACCAAGTCCACCACGTCGGTCAGCGGGCCGACCGAGATGCGCGGCAACGGCAGCAGCACACCCACCGCGGAGGCCACCACGACGGCCACCAGCATCCCCGGCACGGCCCGCCACGGCGTGCGCTTCCACAGCCACGCCACGACCAGCGTCAGCACGCCGACCGCCAAGCCGCTCAAGCCGACCGCGGTCGTCAGCGCGGCCTGGGCCAGGTCGACCAGCCCGGCGAACTTCGCCGCGGTCGTGCCGGGCTGGTCCTGCCCGGCGAACGGGTAGAGCTGGCCCAGCACGAGCACCAGGCCGATGCCCGCCAACATGCCCTGCACCACGGCGGGCGAGATGGCGCGGAACCAGCGGCCCAGCCGCAGCAGGCCCATCGCCACCTGCAGCAGGCCCGCGCCGAGCACGATGACGCCCAGCGCGTGCGGGCCGTGTGCCGCGACGGTGTCCGCGACCAGCACGGTCAGGCCCGCCGCCGGGCCGCTGACCTGCATGGTGCTGCCGGGCAGCAGGCCGACCACGAGGCCGCCCACCACGCCGGTGACGATGCCCAGTTCCGCCGGGACGCCGGAGGCCACGGCGATGCCCACGCACAGCGGCAGCGCCACCAGGAAGACCACCAGCGACGCGCCGACGTCGGGCCAGAGGGTCGGCGGGGCCGGTCGTTCGGTCCGGGTGCTCACGTGGCGACTCCCCGGCCGTTCACTGCGCGTGAGCCGGTGTCGAGGGAGGGGCACCGGTGGTCGACGGACCTTCGTCCCATTTCCCGGGAGTCGTGTGGTGAATGCGTGCGAGTACGTCGGATTCGTGCACGGAATTGCATCGGAGTTACCCCACTCGTCGTTGGTCGGACGATGCGATCTACTGGCGGTGGGGCGCCGATCAGTGCCGGAACACCTGTAAAGCCGATGGCGTGGACCAGGAGCGGAGATGTTCTTCCGGGCCGCGCACGATGCCGCTCGCGGCGGTGTGGCGGGTCGGGCCGAGCGCGTTCCGGTGCGGGCTCGCAGCCGGTCTGGCCGGCGATGACCGGCTGCGGGAGGATCGTGACTCGGGACCGTTGCGGCACTCGCGGGTCGGTTCCTCCTCGGAGCCTGCCGCGGCGTGCGTGACCGGGGCGGGCCGCAGGACGCCGACGTGGCCGAACGGCGATGGGGCAAGCACGCCGACGAGCGCCAATGCGATCGCGACGACAACAACACGCGCCATGACACCCCCCGATGAGCCGCGCCTGTGATCAAGTGTCACAAAGCCGGGTGACGTGACGGTAAATCCGGAACCGTCGTCGCGCTTTCGGCACGGAATTCACTCGATGGTTCGTGACGCAGGTCATCGAAAGCCCGCTCAGTGACGGAGAGTGACCACCACTGGTGTCCGGAAGATCGCGGTGCGGCCGGACGTTGCCCCGGAGGTGAAGATCGGCGAGGCTTCCCGGGTCAGCGGGGTGAGTGCGCGGTCGCTGCGCCACTACGAGGACGAGGGCTTGATCGTCCCCGGCCGCTTCGACAACGGGTTCCGCGACTACTGCCAGTCCACCATCGACCGGGTGCTGGTCATCCGCTCGCTGCTGGAGTCCGGGCTGCCCGTGCGGTTGGTCAGGGAAGCCCTGCCCCACCTGGCCGATGGACCCGACGCGGTGTCCCCGGAGTTCCTGCGCGAGGTGCGGAGCTTCCGCGACCGGCTCGCGGCGCGGATCAGCGTGCTCAGTGACCAGCAGGCGGCACTCGACGCCTACCTCCGGCAGGCCGGACGCGCCGCTCGGTGACCGCCGCTTGACCCTGACGCAAGTGTGAGGCTCCTACGTTCGGCGCATGGAGATCAACGAGCAGGTGGGACGGGCACTGGTCCAGCGGTCGCACCGGGGACCGCGCGACCTGACCGTGACGACCGACCACCCCCGCCCCACCCCGGGGCCCGGCGACTACCTGATCCGCGTCACGGCCGCCGGGATCAACTTCGCCGACGTCATGCAGACCTACGGGACCTACGGAGGAGGGCCACCAGCGCCCTACGTGGCGGGGTTCGAGGCCGCCGGCGAGATCGTGGGCGTCGGCGCCGATGTCCAGAGCCCGCTCCCGCTCGGCACCCACGTCGTCGGAACCGGCCCGGGTGCCTTCGCGCAGTACATGGCGATGCCGGCCGCCGGTGCGCTGCCCGTGCCGTCCGGCTGGCGTGACGCCGAAGCTCTCGGGCTGGTGCTGAACTGGGCCACCGCGTTGGCGGCGCTGAAGACTTCGGGCGAGGTCAAGGCGGGTGAGGTGGTGCTCGTCCAGGCCGCGGCCGGTGGCGTGGGGCAGGCCGCCGTCCGTCTCGCCCGCCACTTCGGCGCCCGCGTGATCGCCACGGCGTCCCCGGCCAAGCACGACATCGTCAAGGCGCTCGGCGCCGACGAGGTCCTGGACGGTCGGCGCCCCGACCTGGCCGCCGAGATCGCCCGCCTGACCGGTGGGGTCGACCTGGTCCTGGAATCGGTGGGACGGGCCACGTTCGGGACCAGCCTGTCGGTCGCCAAGCCGTTCACCGGGCGCGTCGTCGTGTTCGGCGCCGCGTCCGGTGACGCCACCGTGACCACGCACGACCTGGTCTTCAACCACCAGGTCCAGCTCAAGGGCCTGCACATCGGCGCGCTGGCGACCGCGGCCCCGCCGGTGTACCGGTCGCTGCTGGCCGAGCTCGACACCCTCATCGCCCGCGGCGTGTACCCGCCCGGCACCCCGGAGGTCCACGCCCTGGCCGAAGGGCCGGAGGTGTTGCGGCAACTCGAAGCCGGCCGGACGTCCGGCAAGCACGCCCTCGATCCCTGGCGTTAGTGCGGTCAGTCGAGGGCGGCGAGGGTGAACGACGCGGCGGCGGCGAGCGAGAGCAGCGCGCGGAGGTGGTTCGCGGGGACCCACTCGCGGAGGTAGCGCGTCCAGTACTCGGTGGTGCCGAGCCGTTCGAGCTCGTTGTTGCGGGGGATGTGGAAGGCGCCGGTGAGCACGATCCCGCCCAGCACGTAGAGCGCCGCGCCCGCCCACGCCCACGGGTCGCCCTCGAACGCCGCGACCACGCCGACGACCGCCGTGCCGACGAAGACCCCGATGAACGCGGGGTTCACCACGGCGAGGTTGATCGCCCGCATGGCCGCGACACCGACCGCGGGCTCGGCCCGCCGCAGACCGGGCATGACCATCGCGGAGAACGCGAAGAAGACTCCAGCCATCATCCCACAGCCGAGGGCCGCGATGATCGTCACCGTGGGGAACATGGGCCCCAGTCAAGTCGACGGGTCCTGGACTTGCCATGGCTCAACGGCTCGATCGCATACGCGGGCGTCTCTAGGCTGGCCTCCGTGGACGTTCTCGCCGGGTTGTTGGACGGGCCGCGCGCCCGTGGCGCCTTTCTCATGCGCACCGTCCTGGACCCGCCGTGGTCGGTGCGCGTCGAGGACCGCGCGCCGTTGACCGTGGTGGCGATGGTGCGCGGCGACGGGTGGCTGCTGCCGCACGGCAGCGATCCCGTGCGGCTGCGTGCCGGTGACGTGGCCGTGCTGCGCGGGCCGGACCCGTACGCGGTGGCCGACGACCCGGCCACGCCCGTGCAGGCGGTGGTGCACCCCGGCGAGATCACGACCACGCCGGACGGTGCGGCGTTGTGCGAGCAGTGGGGCCTGGGTGTGCGGACGTGGGGCGCGAACCCGGACGGGTCCGTGGTGATGCTCAGCGGCACCTACCAGTTGGACGGCGAGGTGAGCAGGCGGCTGCTGTCGGTACTGCCCGCTCACCTCGTCGTGCCACGCGCGGAACTGCCCCTGGTGCCGCTGCTGGCCGACGAGATCACCCGCGACGAGCCGGGCCAGGAAGCCGTCCTGGACCGCATGCTCGACCTGCTGCTGATCTCCGTGCTGCGGGCGTGGTTCTGCCGACCGGAGGCACGGACACCGAGCTGGTACACGGCACACGCCGACCCCGTGGTGGGACGCGCTCTGCGGCTGCTGCACGGCGACCCGGCACACCCCTGGACCGTGGCTTCCCTGGCCGACGCGGTCGGCGTGTCCCGGGCCGCGCTGGCCAGGCGGTTCACCGACCTGGTCGGCGAACCACCGATGGCCTACCTGACCGACTGGCGCCTGACCCTGGCCGCCGACCTGCTCCGCGAACCGTCCGCGACCGTCGCCGCCGTCGCCCACCAGGTCGGCTACAGCACCGCTTTCGCGCTGAGCACGGCGTTCAAACGGGAACGCGGCGTGAGCCCTTCCGAACACCGTGCCAACGCGTGAGGCTACGAGGCTCGCGGCACACCTTTCGCGGCTTCCCGGATCGCCGTGACGATGTCGGGCGTGTGCAGGCCGAGCCCGTTGAGCCAGGTGACCAGCTGCGGGATCGGGACGCGCAGTGAATCGGACATCTCCAGCAGGCCGCGGAGACCGGGCCGGTTCGACAAGTCGTAGTAGCCGCTGTCCTCGTCCACGAAATGGTCGAGGACCTGCAAGGCCAAGGAGAACGGCAAGCCCCGGGGCAGCCTCGTGGCGGAGACCGGCACCCCGCGCGCCGCGAGCCGGGCGGCGATCCGACCGGGACTCGTGTTCACCCTGCTCGCGACGAGCACCACCTTGGCGAAGGGGAGTTCCGTTCCGATCGACTCGGGGGACCAGTCGATGACGCCGTCGTCGAACAGGGCCGTGTCCAACTCATCGAACTCCAGCGGCGCCGAGAGCGGCACGTCGAAGCCGTAGGCGGCCAGGCGATGGATCGCCCAACCGAGCTTCGCCCGGCCGAAGGAGAAGATGTGCCAGTACGGCACATCGCCGCCTGGGACCAACCGCTGCGAGCCATCCGCCTTCACCACCTCGAGGTCCGCGGAAGACGCGTCGGCAGGGATGTCGGAGACGGCGAAACCCGATGCGGTGAAGCGCTCGACGACCTCGCGGGGAGCGAGACCCGAGTTCTCCGCGAACTCCAGCACGCACGCCGGCGGCACGGTCTCCGCACGCGAGAGCCAGGGCGCCGTCCCGTCCTGGTTGACGCTCAGCATGGTCGCCAGTTCCCGCGTGGGGCGCTCCTGGAGCCCTTCCACGTCGACCGAGTAGCCCCAAGACCCCAGCATCGACCGAATCTCCGACACGTCCCGAGCGAGGTCAAGGCTCATCCGGACGACACAGCCCGGTGGGATGACTTCGTCGGGTTCCCAGTACCGCACGACTGTTTTTCCGCGGATGTGCCCATTCTTCAGGTGGTGGTTCTCCGCCGCCGCGGTCGCTGCGACGACGACTCCTTCGGACACGTCAACCCCACACCTCCGCCACAGCGCCGCCACTTCCTCGACGCTGCGCCGACCTTGTCGCGCGGCCTGGACCAGCCCGGTGACCGTGCCGCGCATCCCCGACCGCACCAAGTAGCCGTGCTCATCGCACAAGGCGCGCAGCACGGCACTGGACACGGGCACGTCGTCGGCCTCGGGAAACTCGACGCAGTCGACTCCGAAATCTTTCAGCTCGGCGAGCAGACCCGCCGTGGACAACTCCGCGACCTCCGCAGCCCCCACCAAGACGGCGATCGACACGGCTGACTCGGAGTTCCACCACTCCGACTTCCGCACACCCTTGACCATCCGCTCACGCGACGGCACCGCGGGGCGGACCGCGCCGAAGCGCGCCAGTTCCGGGCACAACCGCAGCAACTCCGCGAACCACCGGCCGGACCCATGGGCGAGCAGCCGCCAGAGCAGCACGCTGTCGGGCACGAGCCGATCGCTCCCGTCGGCGCGCGGGCCTTGGTAATCCTTGCCCAGCCTGCGCCAGTCCGGTCGCAGGTTCACGAGGCTGATGTCCGCGCTCAGGAAACCGGTCTTCCCGATCGGGACCACATCACGTCCGCAGGACAACGTCAGGTCGTGCCGCACCACCACCTCGGTCACCACGTCCGCGAGACGGGGGTTCTTCGCGGACAGGTGGTAGAGCCACTCGACGCACAGCAGCGACCGGTCGTGCACCAGCACCGCTTCCGCCGCCTCCCGCAGCAAGCCTTCGACCTTGTCGGACAGGTCGCCGAGAACGGTGCTCCGGTCGACCGACAACCGTTCGGGTGCATGCTCCCCGGTCAGGTTCACGACCACACCGGTCATCCTGGGTTGCGTACGCGAGTCCCACACCACACCCGCGCGGTCGGCCGGATTCACGACGAGGCCGTCCACCAGCAGGGCCCCGCCCTGAGCGCACCAGGCGACCGACACGCCCTCCGGCGCACCGGGCCATTCGACCAGCGTGCCCTGGACGCTGTAGCCCAACGACTCAGGCGTGCGGCCTTGCCTGATCTTGATCTGGCCGGGAGCCCAGTCCTGGCGGCGGTCGCCGTGCCACGCGACCGTGGTGAACTCGGCGATGCCGAGGAGCCGTTCGAGCACGGCCGGCGCCGACCAGTCGGCTCGCACGCCGTCCTTCAGGTACAGCCGGACCGCCGTGCCGGGTCGGTCGCCGCGCCGCGCCAGCTCGGTGATCCGGAAGAGGTGCTCCGGACCGAACATGGTCGCCGTCAGCACGGGCCCCAGGGTGCCGTCCAGGCCCATCCGGCAACTCGTCACGCGGACCTCGTCGGCCAGCATGAAGTAGCTCAGCACACCGATCCCGAAGCGGCTGTTGGGGTGGAACGCGACCGGCGGGTCGAGCCGTTGCCACGCGGCCTGCTCCTGCTTGAAGTCCGGCTGTTCGGCGAACCGCGCACCCGCCTTGGAGAACACCCCGCGGAGCTCGGCGTCACCCATGCCGATCCCGTTCTCCCGGCACTCCACGTACCGCCTGCCGTCCGGTTCCACGCCCTGCTCGATCTCGATCAGACCGTCGAACGTCAACTCCTCGACCCGGGTGCGGCTGAGGTACTCGGTGCGCGCCCGGCGGTGCCGGCAGGCGTCCAGGGCGTTCTGGTAGAGCTCCCGGACCGCCAGGTCGCGGTCCTTGTAGAGCGTCTCCCCCATCAGCAGTTCGCGGATGCGCGGGCCGTCCACCCGGAACCCCGCCCAGCCCGTGACCGCCGCGTCGACCGGCAGCACGTCGTCGGACGACAGGCGTGCGGGCAGGGTCGGCATCGGGTGGGTGATGCGCTCGCGAACCGTGCGGTGGACGGCGTGCAGCAGCTCGTCCGTCCTCGCGACGTGCGTGCGCAGCCCTTCGATGACGGCCGCGTGGTGGCAGCGCGCGCTGAGCACGGGCACCTGCTGCGACCCGGTCCAGGACGCCCGGTGCAACGTCGCGCCGAGTTCGGCGAGGTCCACCGCGTCCGGGATGCCCAGGTGCTCGGCGACGACGTCCGGCATCGTGTGCATCTCGACGGAGACGCCGTGGGCCAGGGCGAGCAGCAGGGCGAGCCGCTGCTCCCGGATGTGCTGGTTGCCGGCGCGGCGGACCTGGTCGTCGGCACGCAACCCGGACAGGTACTCGGGGCTGCACACGCTCGGGCCGCGGCGCAGGCCGTGCAGCAGGGCGCTCACCCGCTCGCTGGTGAACACGGCCGCCAGCTCGACGTCGAAGTCCGCGCACAGCGGCGCGACCCGCCGTTCGTCCGCGAACTCCTGGTGCACGAGCCAGCGGTGGAAGATCCACCAGCCGATCGCGGGCGCGGCGGACGGTCGCAGCCGTGCCCGGTGCCGCAGCGAGCCGTACCGGTCGGCGAACTCCTCGAACGCCGCGCGCTCGGGACCGGGGTCGGCGTCGGCGCCCGGCCGCCAGGGCGAGACCTCGACCAGCCGGGCGGCGGTCTGGAGGTAGTGGACTTGGTAGACGAGCGGCACGAGGACCAGCAGGGCCGCTTCGACGGGGAAGAGGTCGAGGTGGGCGTCCGGCCCGGGCTCGCCCAGCAGCCAGTCGACGTGCTCCACGAACCGCGTCCCGAAGTCCGGCTCGTGCCATGGGTCATCCCCCAGCACGTGCGCCGCTTCGTCACGCAGCCGCGAGAGCCGCACCGCCGCGTCGACGGCCTGCGCCCGCATCCGGCGGGTGTCGCGGTGGCCGGGTACGTGCTCCCAGACCCGCGCGGTGGCGACCAGGCGGCCCCAGCCGTCCGGCACGTCCGGCGTGCTCCCCGGATCGCCGCCGATGGCGATCCCGCCGTACACGGAGCCGGCCACTTGGACGATGCGGCTCGCGCTGGTCGCGTTCGCGTTCAGCGAGTTGCCGCCGGCGTGCTCGCCCACAGTTCTTCCTCCGCACTCACCGGGTCCACCGCGAGTATTTCCGCCCGGTGCGTTGCCGGACTACGAAAAGTGCGGCTCCCGGTGCCGGAAATGGAACAGGGGACACCGGTGGCGGTGTCCCCTGTCGGCTCAGGATCGGGTCAGGCGCCGATCAGGCGCGCGGCGAGGTAGCCCTCCAGCTGGTCCATCGACACCCGCTCCTGCGACATGGTGTCGCGTTCCCGGACCGTCACGGCGTGGTCGGTGAGGGTGTCGAAGTCGACCGTGACGCAGAACGGGGTGCCGATCTCGTCCTGCCTGCGGTAGCGGCGGCCGATGGCGCCCGCGTCGTCGAACTCGATGTTCCAGTGCTTGCGCAGGGCGTTGGCCAGGTCCTTCGCCTTCGGGGACAGGTCGGCGTTGCGCGACAGCGGCAGCACGGCCGCCTTCACCGGCGCCAGCCTGCGGTCCAGGCGGAGCACGACGCGCGTGTCCACGCCGCCCTTGGCGTTCGGCGCCTCGTCCTCGGTGTAGGCCTCCAGCAGGAACGCCATCATCGGCCGGCCGACGCCCGCGGCGGGCTCGATCACGAACGGCCGGTAGCGCGAGTTGGTGGCCTGGTCGAAGTACGACAGGTCGACGCCCGAGTGGTTCGAGTGGGTGGTGAGGTCGAAGTCGGTGCGGTTGGCGATGCCTTCCAGCTCACCCCACTCCTGGCCGCCGAACTGGAACCGGTACTCGATGTCGACGGTGCGCTTCGAGTAGTGCGACAGCTTTTCCTTGGGGTGCTCGTAGTGCCGCAGGTTCTCCTTGGAAATGCCCAGCTCGTTGTACCAGCGCGTGCGCTCGTCGATCCAGTACTGGTGCCATTCCTCGTCCGTGCCCGGCTCGACGAAGAACTCCATCTCCATCTGCTCGAACTCGCGGGTGCGGAAGATGAAGTTGCCCGGCGTGATCTCGTTGCGGAAGCTCTTGCCGATCTGGCCGATGCCGAACGGCGGCTTGCGACGTGAGGTGGTCTGCACGTTCAGGAAGTTCGTGAAGATGCCCTGCGCGGTCTCCGGGCGCAGGTAGTGCAGGCCCTCGTCGGTCTCGACCGGGCCGAGGTGCGTCTTGAGCAGGCCGTTGAACATCTTGGGCTCGGTGTACTGGCCGCGGGTGCCGCAGTTCGGGCACGGCACGTCGGACACGTCGCCCTCGGCGACCTGCTTGCCGGTGCGCTCGGCGTACTCCTCGACCAGCGTGTCCTGCCGGAACCTCTTGTGGCACGAGTTGCACTCGATCAGCGGGTCGACGAACGCGTCGACGTGCCCGGACGCCACCCACACCTCGCGCGGCAGGATCACCGACGAGTCCAGGCCGACCACGTCCTCGCGGCCGCGCACCATGAAGTTCCACCACTGGCGCTTGATGTTGTCCTTCAGCTCGACACCGAGAGGGCCGTAGTCCCAGGCCGACCTGGTGCCGCCGTAGATCTCGCCGCACGGGTAGACGAACCCGCGACGCTTGCACAGGCTGACGACGGTCTCGATGCGATCGGCTGCCACGGACACTCCATCGGGAGATGCAGAAAGGGACGGAAACGGGCTTGCCAGGGTAGTCCTAGCCGTCCGGTCCCCATCGGGCGACCGGGTGCGCGCACGCCGTCCGGGCAGCGGGTGTTCAGCGAGGCGTGGTCGGTCCCGCGGCCTCGCCGAGGCGGACCGTGCCCGCGTCGTGCGCGAGCAGGCTCACCTCGCGGCGCACCTCGCCCTCCGCGGCCACCAGCAGCGGTTCGTAGGCGGAGGGCTCGTCGGTGTTCGCCTCGGACAGCAGGGGGATGACGTGTTCACGCACCTCGAACGGCGACATCGCCCGCCGGTACGCCACCACGGAGTCGAACTCGGCGGTCAGCACGAAGCGGTCGGCCTCGTCCGTCGACCGGGACAGCTGGGCACGCCGACAACCGGCCTGGGCGGTGAGCAGGGTCAACGCCCGGTCGACACGCTCGGTGAACGCGTCGACGCCGGTTTCCGCCACGGTGAAGCGGCACACGAGCAGCACGGTGCAAGGATGCCACGGTGGCTGGTGACTCGAAGCGGACCCTGATCCCCGGTACCGGACCGCTCTCGCGGGTGCCCGCGCCGGCGGCGTTCCTGCTGGTCTTGGCGTTGTTCGTGCTCGGCGTGGTGATCCAGGGCACGGTGGGCGCGCTGCTGCTGGGCCTCCTGGCCCTCGCCGTGGCGGCACTGCTCGCCACGACCTGGCCCCTGCTCACCCCGAGCGCACGCCTGCTGAGACTGCTCGTGCTGGCCGTCCTGGTGCTCATCACGGTGTCCGTGCTCTAGCGCCGTAGTATCGGTGGTGAAAATCCATACCACGTGGGAGGCACCGTGACGGTCGGAGTGCGGGGCGAACACGTGCACTCCCCGGAACGCCGTGTACCCCCGCCGGCGCCGCGGCAGCCCACCAGGACGCTGTCCGCGGCCGGTGAGTTGTTGCGCGCGCTCGCCGCGCCGGTGCGGATCGCGATCGTGCTGCAGCTGCGCGAGGCCGACCGGTGCGTGCACGAGCTGGTCGAGGCGCTGGGCGTGGCCCAGCCGTTGATCAGCCAGCACCTGAGGGTGCTCAAGGCCGCGGGCGTGGTGCACGGCGAGCGGCACGGCCGTGAAGTCGTCTACCGGCTCGTCGACGAGCACCTCGCCCACATCGTGGTCGACGCGGTGACCCATGTGGACGAGGGGCCGCCGCGTGGTATCAACCAGACCGACCGGACCCCCCGGACGGAGGAGATGTGACCACTAGCGAGCGTCCGACCACCGCGGTGCCCGGGCTGCGTTCCACCAAGCAGCGCACCGCCGTGTCCAAGCTGCTCGACTCGCTCGGCGAGTTCCGCTCTGCCCAGGAGCTGCACGAGGAGCTGCGCAAACGCGGCGAGGGCATCGGCCTGACCACGGTCTACCGCACGCTGCAGTCGCTGGCCGACGCCGGCGAGGTGGACGTGCTGCGCACCGACTCGGGCGAGGCGATCTACCGCCGCTGCTCCCAGCACCACCATCACCACCTGGTGTGCCGGGGCTGCGGCCGCACGGTGGAGGTCGAGGGTCCGGCGGTGGAGAAGTGGGCCGACCGGGTCGCGGCGGAGAACGGGTTCGTCGAGGTCAGCCACACCGTGGAGATCTTCGGCACGTGTCACGAGTGCGCGGCGAAGGGGTAGCGCCCCTGACCGCGACTCAGCCTTCGTAGGTGTCCTCGGGCGCCGCGATCGGCACGACCTGCGACACGGTGAACGTCGGCACGAACGCGCTCTCCTTGGTCGCCGAACCGGGCACCACCCGGCCGGTGGCCTCGACCCACTGGTCGGTCGGCAGCGCGGCGAAGTCCTGACCCACCATCTTCGCCTTCACCGGCGAGGCGTCCGCGGCGCAGCACGAGATGGTCAGCCGGGCGATGAACACGTCGGCGTCCTTGCGCACCACGAACCCGGTGAGCTTGACCGTGCGGTCGTCCAGCGAGCCGGAGTCGTCCCACGCCGTGCGGGTGACGAACTCGGTGATGGTGAGCGGCACGACGGCGTCGGACGGCAGTGGCGCGAAGCCGCTCGACGCCTTGGCCTCCTGGGCGGCGTTGCGGTCGGACCGGTTGACCGTGTCCGCGCCCAGCGCGGGCGGGCTGATCAGGAACACCGCGAACACCGGCAGCAGCAGCATCCACGGGCTGCGGGACGTGCCGTGCTCGTGCCCGCCGTGCTCGTGCGCGTCGGGCTGCTCCTTGCCGCCGCGGATGTCACGCACGATCGACACCAGCGCCAGCACCACCATGACGCCACCGGTCGCCACCAGCCACGGCTGCAGCGACTCCTTGACGTACCGCAGGTAGGTGCCGGTCAGCGCGAGCTTCAGCAGCGCACCGCCGAGCAGGACGAGCAGGATGTTCTGGGTTTCACGCCTCATGGGTCGTCACACCTCGTGGTCGATGTCGAACACCGCTCCGGCCACCAGGGCCGACGCGATCGCCACCACGAACGTGGCCGGCGCGAAGCGCGCCGCGAAGGACTTGCCGAACGCGCCCGCCTGCAGCGCGATGAGCTTGACGTCGACCGCCGGGCCGACCACCAGGAACACCAGGCGGGGCAGCAGCGGCAGCATCGACATGGACGCCGCGACGAACGCGTCCGCCTCGCTGCACAGCGCCAGCACCACCGCCAGCAGCGACAGCACCACCACGGCGAGGACGAGCTGGCCGCCCAACGTCTCCAGCCAGGCCTGCGGCACGAGGACGTTGAACGCCGCCGCGAACACGCCGCCGAGCACCAGGAACCCGCCCGCGTCGACCAGGTCGTGCCGCGCGGTCTCGGCGAACACCGCCCAGCGGGACGTGCCGTCGTGGTCCGGCAGGCGGCGCAACGCGCGTTCGGCGATCCACTCGGCCTTGCCGAACCGCGTCCACAGCCAGCCCATGACGACGGCGGTGAGCAGCGCGCCCACGAACCGCGCGGGCACCATCTCCGGCGCTTTCGGGAACGCCACGGCCGTCGACACCAGCACGATCGGGTTCACCGCGGGCGCCGCGAGCAGGAACGTCAGCGCCACGGCCGGTGCCACGCCCTGCTGCATCAGGCGGCGGGAGACGGGCACGGACGCGCACTCGCAGCCGGGCAGGGCCACGCCCGCGACACCGGCGACGGGCACGGCCAGCGCGGTCTTCTTCGGCAACGCCCGGCGCAGCACGGTGGCCGGGATGAACGCGGCGATCGCACCGCTGATCAGGACACCGAGCACGAGGAACGGCAGCGCTTGCACGCACACCGCGACGAACACCGTGGACGCCGTGCGCAGCACCGGTACGTCGAGCACGCCGACCAGCCAGTCCTGCAGCACCAGCGCCAGCACGAGCAGCGCGCAGAGCACTTCCAGCGAAGTGATCTTCCAGCGCGGCGGCGGGCGACGCGGGCGCGATCCGCGGATCTCGCCAGTGATTGTCACTTCCGAGATGATGCCAGAACCACCGCCCGCGGATCACCGACCTCCGGCGGGTCTTCAGCGCCCGGTCACGTGATCGTCACCGGCGGTAGGTTGGTGCCGTGGACTGGCACGGGTGGCACGCCGATTACGACCGTCCCGACTCGGTGCTCGCGCTGCGGCTGCGCGCCGTGCGGGCGCGGGTCCGGGCGGCGGTGGAGGACAGCCCGCCGGGGCCGCTGCGGGTGCTCAGCCTGTGCGCCGGCCAGGGCCGTGACCTGTTGGAAGTGCTCGCCGACCACCCGAGGCGTCACGACGTCCGAGCGCGCCTGGTGGAGTTGGACCCGCGCAACGCGGCGATCGCCGAGGCGTCGGCACGGGCGGCCGGTCTCGACGGGGTGGAGGTGCTGACGGCCGACGCCGCGCTCACCGACCACTACGCGGACCTGGCGCCGGCGGACCTCGTGCTGGTCTGCGGCGTGTTCGGCAACATCACCGACGAGGACATCGAGCGGACCGTCGACCACTGCGCCGCGTTGTGCCGGACCGGCGGCACCGTGATCTGGACCCGCCACCGCGACGCCCCGGACCTCGTGCCCGCGATCTGCGAGTGGTTCGAGGAACGCGGCTTCGAGCGCCTGTGGCTGTCGGCCCCGGACGCGGGCTACGGCGTCGGCGCCCACCGCTACCTGGGCCGACCCCGGCCACTGGCGACGGGCGTACGGCTGTTCACGTTCGTCGGCGAGCCTTAGCGGCGGGTCAGTCGAGGCAGAACTCGTTGCCCTCGACGTCCTGCATCACGATGATCGACTCGTCCTCTTCGTCGGCGAGCAGCACCTGCACCTGCGTCGCGCCGAGCGCGACCAGCCGCTCGCACTCGGCGTGCAGCACGGCCAGCCTCTCGTCACCGACGAGCCCGGTCCCGACGCGGACGTCGAGGTGCACCCGGTTCTTGACGACCTTGCCCTCGGGCACGCGCTGGAAGTACAGCCGCGGTCCCACACCGGTCGGATCGACGCACGCCGCCCACGCCCCCTGCTTCCCCGGCGGCACCGAGCGGTCGTAGTCGTCCCAGGTGGCGAACCCGTCCGGCGGCGGCACCAACGTGTAGCCGAGCACTTCGCACCAGAACCGGGCGACCCGCCGCGGTTCCGCGCAGTCGAAGGTGACCTGCACCTGCCTGACCGACCCCATCGCCCCACCATAGTCGGCGCTCACCCGACCGGACGGCACGCCCTGGCGCGGGCGGAGGACCGGCACACCTCCGCCCGCCAACGCTCACGCAGGCGTCCTCGCCAGGGGGACCCCTGCTTTTATTCTGCCGGCCGGGTCTGACAATTCCGGGCCGTCGCTACTCCGCCGGCTCTTCCTCGTCACGCAGTTCGGCGATCGTCGCCAGCACGTCCGCCGCCTCCGTCACCGGCAGCAGCGGCTCGACGACGGCGGTCACGCCGCGGCTCGCGGCGAGCACCTCCTCGGCCAGCTTCACCGCGTCGTCACGGTCGTACGGCCCGCACACGAACGAGGCCCACTCCTCCCCCGCCGACGCCTCGAACGTGACGGCCCACGGCAGGCCCTCGACATCCGTGTCGTCGTCGGGCTCGTACACGATCACACCGGCCATCAGGCACTCCCGGTTCCGGCCAGCAGCTCGTTGCGCAGCTGCGAGGCAGTGGACACGACCAACATCAGCAGCGTGCTCAACGGCTCCGGCTTCAGCCCTTCGGCCGGGAACGCGTAGCGCAACGTCACGTCCATCCCACGCTCGGTGTGCACCACGCCGAGCGTGCCGAACAGGCCCTGACCGGCGCGTTCCGCCGCGGACACGGCGAGGTCGCGGTCGTCGGGCAGGTCCCACGCCACCACGCAGGTCAGGCTGAGCACGGTCAGGCCCTCGGCCAGCCGCATCGCCTGCACCGCGCACGGCACCTCGGCGTGCTGGAAGCTCAGCGCGCCGTCGTCGTCGACGTGGACGTCGTGGAACATCTCCAACGCCTCACGGGCCGCGGTGAGCAGTTCCGCGGTCACCTTGGCGTCCTGGTCGGTCACTTAAGAATCCTCCACGTCGGGCTTGTCCACGGCGCCGCCGAAGCGCCGGTCGCGCATGGCGTACGCCTCGCACGCGCGCCACAGGTCCAGCCGGTCGAAGTCGGGCCACAGGATGTCCTGGAACACCAGCTCCGCGTACGCCGACTGCCAGAGCAGGAAGTTCGAGGTGCGCTGCTCGCCGGACGGCCGGATGAACAGGTCCACGTCCGGCATCTCGGGCTGGTACAGGTACTTGGCGAGGGTGCGTTCGTCGACCTTGTCCGGGTTGATCTTGCCGGCGGCGACCAGCCGGGCGACCTCGCGGGCCGCGTCACCGATCTCGGCCCGCCCGCCGTAGTTGATGCACATCGCCAGGTTCAGCACGTCGTTGTCCTTCGTGCGCTCCTCGGCGACTTCGAGCTCCTTGATGACGCTGCGCCACAGCCTGGGCCGGCGGCCCGCCCACCGCACCCGCACACCGAGTTCGTCCAGCTCGTCGGTGCGGTGGTGGATCACGTCACGGCTGAAGCCCATGAGGAACCGGACCTCCTCCGGGCTGCGCCGCCAGTTCTCGGTGGAGAACGCGTACAGCGACAGCCACTTCACGCCCATCTCGATGGCGCCCTTGGCCGCCTCGACCACGACGGCCTCGCCGCGCTTGTGCCCCTCGATGCGGGACAGGCCGCGCTGGTTGGCCCAGCGGCCGTTGCCGTCCATCACGATCGCGATGTGCCTGGGCACGAGGTCGGCGGGCAGCACCGGGGGCGTCGCGCCGGTGGGGTGCGGTTCCGGGGGTCGGGGAACGCGCTGGACGCGCTCAACCCGCCTTCGGCGGAGCATGGCTGTCCTCTCCAGGGTGGGGTTCTCGTGCGGCGAGCGACTCTAACCGTCGGCCGGTTGCGCCTTGCGCTCGACCAACGGCAGCGACCGCAACTGCCGCTCCAGGTGCCACTGCAGGTGCGCCGCGACCAGGCCGCTCGCGTCACGGCGCGCACCGGTCGGGATGCCGTCCACCACGTCCCACCGGCCGTGCAGGAGCGCGGCGAGCAGGCGCAACGTGTCCACGGACGGCGTGGCACTGCCCGGCGGACGGCACCGCGCGCACACCAAGCCGCCCGCGTGCACGTTGAACGCCCTGTGCGGGCCGGGGTCGGCGCAGCGCGCGCACTCGTCGACCGCCGGCGCCCAGCCCGCGAACGCCATCGCGCGCATCAGGAACGCGTCGAGGATGAGCGAGGCGTCCCGCTCCTTCGCCGCCAGCGCCCGCAACGCGCCCGTGACCAGCAGGTACAGCCGCAGGACCGGTTCGCCCTCCTCGGAGGTGAGCCGGTCGGCGGTCTCCAGCACCGCGCACCCCGCCGTGTAGCGCTGGTAGTCGTCCACCAGCACCACGCCGAACGCGTCCAGCGTCTCCACCTGCGTGATCACGTCCAGCGACCGGCCGGGGTAGAACTGCACGTCGACGTGCCCGAACGGCTCCAGCCGGGCACCGAACCGGGACGACGTGCGGCGCACGCCCTTGGCCACCGCGCGCACCTTGCCGTGCTTCTGGGTGAGCAGCGTGATGATCCGGTCGGCCTCGCCGAGCTTCTGCACCCGCAGGACCACGCCCGTGTCCCGGTAGAGGTTCGCCACTAGAACCCCAGTCTGCGCAACTGCTTCGGGTCGCGCTGCCAGTCCTTGGCGATCTTGATGTGCAGGTCGAGGTAGACGCGGGTGCCGAGCAGCTTCTCGATGTGCCTGCGCGAGGTGATGCCGACCTGCTTGAGGCGTTCGCCGCGGTGGCCCAGGATGATCGCCTTCTGGCTCGGCCGCTCCACGAACACGTTGGCGTGGATGTCCACCAGGTCGTCCCGGCCCTCGCGGGGCAGCATCTCCTCGACCACGACGGCGATCGAGTGCGGCAGCTCGTCGCGCACGCCCTCCAGCGCGGCCTCCCGGATCAGCTCGGCGACCAGGGTCAGCTCGGGCTCGTCGGTCAGCTCGCCGTCCGGGTACAGCGGCGGACCCTCGGGCAGCTTGCCCAGCACCAGGTCGGCGAGGGCGTCGACCTGGTAGCCGTCCACCGCGGACACCGGGATCAGGTCGGCGAAGTCCATCACCTTCTGCAGGGCCAGCAACTGCTCGGCGACCTGCTGCTGGCCGACCAGGTCGGTCTTGGTGACGATGCCGATGACCGGGGTGCGCTTGGCGATCTTCTCCAGCTCGGCGGCGATGAACTTGTCGCCGGGGCCGACCTTCTGGTCGGCGGGCACGCAGAACCCGACCACGTCCACCTCGGACCACGTCTCGCGCACCAGGTCGTTGAGGCGCTGGCCGAGCAGCGTGCGCGGCCGGTGCAGACCGGGGGTGTCCACGAGGACCAGCTGGCCGTCCTCGCGGTGCACGATGCCCCGGATCGTGTGCCGGGTGGTCTGCGGCTTGCTCGACGTGATCGCGACCTTGGTCCCGACCAGCGCGTTGGTCAACGTCGACTTGCCTGCGTTGGGGCGGCCGACGAAGCACGCGAACCCGGAGCGGTAACCATCCATCCACCCATTGTCCCCGCACCCGCCGGCCGCGCCGCGCCAGCCCTCTTCCGGCGCTTTCGAGCGTTGGCCGCGTCCCGGTGCCCGCAACCGGCCGTACGCGACCACGAAGTCGGCGTGTCCGGTGCGGAACCTTTGGTGGCACGGGTGGCTCTCACTGGTCGTGACTGGCCGGTAACCACCTGGAGGCACCCCGTGAAACCATTGCTCCGCTCCCTGCTCCTGCCCGTGCTGGTGGCGTCCGCCCTGGTCGGAGGTGCGGGCGTGGCGTCGGCGGCGACCGCGACGGTCGGCAACACCGATGGCGACGGGCTCAACGTCCGGTCCGCGCCGACCACGGCCAGTTCGTCGCTCGGGCTGGTGTGGGACGGGCAGCGGGTCGACATCTCGTGCCAGGTGCGCGGCCAGTCGGTGACCAACACGCGGGGGTTCACCAGCGACCTGTGGGACTACGTGCCCGCGTTGCGCGGCTACCTCGCCGACGCCTACCTGGCCACCGGCTACGACTACCGCATCCCCGGCGTGCCCGACTGCGGCACCTCGACCGGGCGGCTGGTGCCGGTGTCCCAGTTCCACGGGCAGCCCAACCAGGGCGAGGACTGCGGACCGGCCAGCGTGGTGTCCGCCCTGCTCGCCGCCGGGAAGACGCCGAGGTCGTGGAACGCGAGCCGCCCGATCGACGCGATCAACCGCGCCCGTGCCGACATGGGCTACGACCCGTCGTGGAACGACCCGAACAAGTTCGGCACGAACGAGTCCGACGTCAAGCGC
Source organism: Saccharothrix carnea (assembly GCF_003014735.1). Taxonomy (GTDB): domain Bacteria; phylum Actinomycetota; class Actinomycetes; order Mycobacteriales; family Pseudonocardiaceae; genus Actinosynnema; species Actinosynnema carneum. Next base: position 360,318 of record NZ_PYAX01000003.1, read on the forward strand.
GCGCTCGCCGCCAACGGCGTGAACGCGACCGTCGTCTTCAACGACCTGAACCGCGTGCTCACCCACGTCCGCAACGGCCGTCCGGCGATCATGGCGGGCAACATGGTCAGCCTGCCGTGGTCGGGCCGCAACGTCCCGCACTTCCTCACCGTCGCCGGGTACGACGGTGACTACCTGGTGCTCGACCCCGCTTCCCAGGCCATCGTCTACCGGGCGTCCGCGTCGACCCTCTCCGCGTACTTCAACCACGACCTCGGCCGCGCGGGCGTGCTGCTCTAGCCCTTACACGGTCTCCTGCACGGCGCCGGACGCGTCGGCGCGCAGCACCGGCGCGCCGGCGGTCAGGTCGCGCACCGCCGCCACCGAGTCGGCGTCCACCTCGGCCGAGGCGGTGACCACGGCCGCCGCCTCCAAGCCCTCGGCGCCGCTCGACACGGCCGCGGCCACGGCAGCCTGCAGGGCGGTGAGCTTCAGCGACGGCAACGCGACCGTCGTCGCCGTGTAGGTCCGGCCATCGGTGTCGCGCACCGCCGCACCCTCCGCCGCACCCGTGCGGGCCCGCGCCGAACGCGCCAGCGTCACGATCTTCTGGTCCTCGGGGTCGAGGTCACTCACCGGTGGTCCCCTCGCTGTCGTCGCCGTTGTTCACCGGGCGCACCAGCACCGTCGTGATGCGCATCCGCCCGCGTTCGTCCTTGCCGCCCTCGGCCCGCATCCGCAGGCCCGCGATCTCGGCTTCCGTACCCGGCAGCGGCACGCGCCCCAGGCGCTGCGCCAGCAGGCCGCCGACCGTCTCCACCTCGTGGTCGTCCAGCTCCGTGCCGAACAACGCGTCCAGGTCGTCCACCGGCAACCGCGCGCTGACCCGCACCGAACCGTCGTCCAGGTGTTCCACCGGCGGCCGGTCGTCGGTGTCGGACTCGTCGGTGATCTCGCCGACGATCTCCTCCAGGATGTCCTCGATCGTCAGCAGGCCCGCCGTGCCGCCGTACTCGTCCACCACGACCGCCAGGTGGTTGCGCGACAGCTGCATCTCCCGCAGCAGGTCCGCGATCGGCTTCGAGTCCGGGATGAACGACGCCGGCTTCATCACGTCCGCCACCGACGTGCCGTTCGGCTCCTCGGACAACGTCAGCCGCACCAGGTCCTTGAGGTTCACCACGCCGACGATGTCGTCCACGCTCTCCCCGATCACCGGCACCCGCGTGTACCCGGTGCGCAGCGACAGGGCCAGCGCCTGCCGGATCGACTTCGTCTGCTCGATCCACACGATCTCGGTGCGCGGCACCATCACCTCACGCGCGATCGTGTCGCCCAGCTCGAAGACCGAGTGGATCATCTCCCGCTCGCCCTCGTCCACGACGCCGCGTTCCTGCGCCATGTCCACCAGCTCGCGCAGCTCCACCTCGGACGAGAACGGCCCCTCGCGGAAACCCTTGCCCGGCGTGATCGCGTTGCCGACCAGGATCAGCAGCTTGCTCAACGGGCCCAGCACGCGGCCGAGCACCCGGATCGGGCCCGCCGCCAGCAGGCTCACCGCGTACGGGTGCTGCCTGCCGATCGTGCGCGGACCCACGCCGACCAGCACGTACGACACCACGAGCATGCTCAGCCCGGCGACCAGCATCGCCACCCAATCGGTGGCGATGCGCCCCAGGCACACCACGGTCACCAGCACCGTCGCCGCCAGCTCGCAGCCCAGGCGCAGCAACAGCAGCAGGTTCACGTGCCGCGGCCGGTCGGCCAGCAGCTGGATCAACTGCCCCGCGCCCGCCCGGCCCTGCCGCTGCAACGCCTCGACCCGGGCCCGCGACACCGTGCCCAGCGCCGCGTCGACGCCCGCGAACGCGCCGGCCGACAACACCAGCACCACGGCCAACACCAGCAAGCCGGCGGAACCGCCCATCACCCCGGCCGCCTCAGGCCGTCGGCTCGGGCCGGTCCTGGTCCTCCAGGCCGACCGCCCCGAGGAGCTTCGAGTCGGCCTCGCGCTGCGCCGACTTGCGCTCCGCCTCGGCCGCCGCGGTGCGGAAGTCGCCCAGGATGCGGTTCTGCAACGTGAACATCTCCCGCTCCTCGGCGGGCTCGGCGTGGTCGTACCCGAGCAGGTGCAGCACGCCGTGCACGGTCAGCAGGTGCAGTTCGTCCAGCAGGCTGTGGCCCGCCTTCTTGGCCTGGTCCTTGGCGAAGTCCGGGCACAGCACGATGTCGCCGAGCAGCGCCGGGCCGAGGCCCGTGGCGTCCGGGCGGCGCGCCGAGTCCAGCTCGTCCATCGGGAACGCCATCACGTCCGTGGGGCCGGGCAGGTCCATCCAGCGCTGGTGCAGGTCCGCCATCACGTCCAGCTCCACCAGCAGGACGGACAGCTCGGCCAACGGGCTGACGCCCATCCGGTCCAGGGCGAACCGGGCAGCGGCGACGATGGACGGCTCGTCCACGTTCACGCCCGACTCGTTCGCGATCTCGATGCTCACGGCGCCTATCGTCCCCGGCGTTGCCCGCGCGACCTCGCACCGGGTCCGGCGTGGTGCTGGTGCCGGTCCGCCGCGTCGCCCTCGTCCTGCTCGACCTGCCACTTCTCGTAGGCGTCCACGATGTCCGCGACCAGCCGGTGGCGGACCACGTCACTGCTGGTCAGGATGGAGAAGTGGACGTCGTCCACGCCTTCGAGGATGTCCTTGACGACCTTCAACCCGCTGCGTTGCCCACCGGGCAGGTCGACCTGCGTGATGTCACCGGTCACCACGATCTTCGACCCGAAACCCAACCGGGTGAGGAACATCTTCATCTGTTCGGGCGTCGTGTTCTGCGCCTCGTCCAGGATGATGAACGCATCATTGAGGGTCCGACCCCGCATATAGGCCAATGGGGCGACCTCGATCGTGCCCGCCTGGGTGAGGCGCGGGATGGACTCGGGGTCGACCATGTCGTGCAGCGCGTCGTACAGGGGGCGCAGGTACGGGTCGATCTTCTCGTACAGCGTGCCCGGCAGGTAGCCCAGCCGCTCGCCCGCCTCGACCGCCGGCCTGGTCAGGATGATCCGGTTGACCTGCTTGGCCTGCAGCGCCTGCACGGCCTTGGCCATGGCGAGGTACGTCTTGCCGGTGCCCGCGGGACCGATGCCGAACACCACGGTGTTCTGGTCGATCGCGTCCACGTAGTGCTTCTGGTTCAGCGTCTTGGGCCGGATGGTGCGGCCGCGCCTGCTGATGATGTCGAGGCTCAGCACCTCGGCGGGCGACTCCGTGGTGCCCGCGGACAGCATCGCGACCGTGCGGCGGACCGTGTCGGGGCCTACCTGCTGGCCGCGGCTGGCGAGGGTGACCAGTTCGGAGAACACGCGTTCGGCGAACGCCACGTCGGCGGGCTGACCGGAGAGCGTGATCTCGTTGCCGCGCACGTGCACGTCGGCGACCAGCAGTTCCTCGGCGAGCCGGAGGTTCTCGTCGCGCGATCCGAGCAGGGCGAGCACCGCGCCGTCCGGCACGGCGAACTTGGATTGGGCGTCGGCCGCGGTGGTGGCTGCCTGCGGCGTGTTGTCGTCGGTACCGGCCACGTGGCCTCGGGCCCTCTTCCTGCGCGTTCGCGCCGTGCTCGGGTGAAGTCGACCTATCGCTCCCGATGCTAGCCGCCGGCACCGACAGTCCGCACCGGAGTAAGAAACGGGTTGGACACGGCGGGTGTACTCGGGGGCGTGGAGACCTTGCGCGTGCTCACCCCGGACGACCTGCCCGCCTGCCTCCGCCTCGGATCGGACCGGGGCTGGTCGGAGGAACCGGAGAAGTGGGCGTTCCTGCTGCGGGTCGGCACCGGGTTCGGGCTGTTCGACGGTGATGAGCTGGTCGGCACCACGATCGTCACCCGGTTCGGTGACGAGCACGCGGCGGTGAGCATGGTGCTGGTGGCGTCGAGCCACGGTGGGCGCGGGTTGGGGCGGCGGCTGGTGGAGCACGCGTTGGCGTTCGCGGACGCGCCGGTGGTGTCGCTGCACGCGACTTCGTACGGCAAGCCGTTGTACGAGAAGCTCGGTTTCCGGTCGGTGGGCGTGGTGACGGCGCACGTCGGGGCGTTCGGCGGGACGGCTTCGGGCACGTCGCGGCCGGTGGCCGAGGCGGACCGGGCGCGGGTGGTGGCGGTCGACGCCGAGGTGTTCGGCGCCGACCGGTCGGCGATGTGGGGTGCGCTGTTCGGGTTCGCGTCGCAGGTCAGGGTGGCTGACGACGGGTTCGTGGCGACGTGGCTCAACGGGCCGGTGACGATGGTGGGGCCGGTGGTGGCGCCCTCGGTGGCTCGTGCGGCGGAGTTGGTCGCGGACGTGGCGGTGGGTGCGACGGTGCGGGTGGACGTGCGGGATCCGGCGTTGGGCGCGTGGTTGGAGGCGCACGGCGTGGTGCCGCGGTTCACCGCCGAGCTGATGGTGCGCGGGGCGTTCAGCGGTGACCGCGCGCGGCTCTACGCGCCGGTGATGCAGGCCCTCGGTTAGGACTAGGCCAAGGGGCCGAGCCGCCTGCCGCCGAGGACGTGCAGGTGGGCGTGGAAGACGGTCTGGCCCGCGTCCTCGCCGGTGTTGAACAGCAGCCGGTAGCCGCTGTCGGCGACGCCCTCGGACTTGGCCACCTCGCCGGCGGCCAGGAACAGGTCGTCCAGCACGGTGGGCGCGGCGGCGGCCAGGGCCGCGGCGTCGGGTGCGTGCACCTTCGGCACCAGCACGACGTGCGTCGGCGCTTGGGGTGCGATGTCGCGGAACGCCAGCGTGGTGTCGGTCTCGTGCACCACGGTCGCCGGGATCTCGCGGGCGACGATGCGGCAGAACAGGCAGTCGGACATGGCTCCGCAGGCTACCGACCCGTGCCGCTGCCGCCGTCCTGAGCGTTGAACTCGGGTGTTCCGATCGTAGGACACGCGCGGTCTGAACGTAGGACGCGCGCGGCGTGAGCGCACGACTCCCGGGCGAGGCGGAGGGTGGCGGTGCGGCAGGTGGTCCAGGCCGGGGTGCCCGGCGTGATCAGGGACATGTGGTCGGTGGCGGGGAGGGCGATCAGCTCGGCGCCGGAGGCGCGGGCGAAGGCCTCGCTCTGCGCGAACGGGACGTCCTCGTCGTCCGTGCCGTGGACCAGGATCAGGGGTTTCGCGATGGGGAGCTGGGCGGCGGGTGACGCGTCGGCGTAGCGGTCGGGTACCTCGGCCGGGGTGCCGCCGAGCAGTTCGGCGGCACGGCGGGTGATCTGCGGGTGCTGGAGGAAGTCGAGCACGCCCGCCTGGGCGACCGCGCCGACGACGCGCGGGTGGCGGGCGGCGGCCCAGACGGCCAGGTGGCCACCGGCGGAGTGACCCAGCGTGACCACGGGGCCGAGGGCCGGGTCGAGGGCGTCGATGGCGGCGAGGACGTCGTCCCCGGTCGCGGGCCAGCCGCCACCTCCGGTTACCCGCCGGTACTCGATGTTGTACGCGGCCACGCCGTGTTCGACCAGGTCGGCGGCCAGGGGACGGCCGAGCGCCAATCCATAACGCTGATGCCAAAAACCACCATGGATTACCACCACGACCGGAAACGATTCACCGGATGGCGAGGAAAACTCGCCGAACTGGCTCGGGTGCGGTCCGTAGACGATGCGCAATCGAAACCCCTTGGAGGCAAAAAAGAGGCCGCGTCGCGGTGGGACCTGGGGGTCGTCCCACCGCGACGCGGCGGCGCCGGACCGAGGGGGGAGGTGTCCGGCGAGTCTGGCCGAGGGGCCGATCGCGCCTAGACCAATGCAACCCCTCTGCCCATGAGCGTAACCCCTACTTCGGGTGTTCGCCAGAAGGGAGCAAGCCCAATTACCGCCAGCGATCGGTCAGCACACCCAGCGCACCCAAAGCGACCGCCGCCGCGGTCGACGCTCGCAGAACGGTAGGACCCAGTCGCACAACGTGCGCGCCGACCCCGGTCAACGCGGACAATTCCTCGTCGGTGATGCCACCTTCAGGTCCGACGACCAGCAGCACATCACCCGAAGCGGGCAACTGAACCGATCCGAGTCCGGCGGAAGCGGATTCGTGCAAAACCAAAGTGACCGTCGCGGACGACGCCAACCGCACGAGCCCGGACGTCGAAACGGGTTCGGAGACGGACGGCACGCGTGCCCGGCGGGCCTGCTTGGCCGCCTCACGGGCGGTGCTGCGCCAGCGTTCGAGCGCCTTCGCCCCCCGCGGCCCGTCCTCCCACTTCGTCACGCAGCGCGAGGCACGCCAAGGCACGACCCCGTCCACGCCCGCCTCGGTGGCCAGCTCCACGGCCAGCTCACCCCGGTCGCCCTTCACCAGCGCCTGCGCCACCACCACCCGCACGGATGGCTCCGGCACGACCCACCGCTCGGCCACGCGCAGCCGCAAGGAGTCCTTGAACGCCTCCTCGACCACGCACCGCACCTGGGCGCCCGTGCCGTCGGAGAGCACCAGCTCCTCCCCGGCGCGCAACCGGCGCACGGTGGCCGCGTGCCGCCCCTCCGGACCGTCCAGGACGGCGGAGTCACCGGGCGGCAGCGCGGCAACCAGGAAGACCGGCAGCGTCACCGGTGGTTGCGGCCGGCCCGCAGCCGCGAGAACAGCCCGCCGCCACCCTTGCCGTTGTGCGCGAGCGTCGGCTCGTCCTCGCCGCGCACGACGGCCAGCTCGCGCAGCAGGTCGGCCTGCCGGGCGTCCAGCTTGGTCGGCGTGACGACTTCGAGGTGCACGTGCAGGTCGCCGCGGCCGTCGATGCGACCGCTGGACCGCAGCCGGGGCATGCCGCGCCCGGTGAGCACCAGCTCGGTGTTCGGCTGGGTGCCGGGCTCGATCTCCAGCTCCTCCTCGCCGTCCAGCGTCTGCAGCGGCAGCACCGCGCCCAGCGCGGCCGTCGTCATGGGGATGCGCACGGAGCAGTGCAGGTTCGCGCCGTCACGCTCGAAGACCTCGTGCGGCACCTCCTCGACCTCGACGTAGAGGTCACCGGCCGGTCCGCCGCCGGGGCCGACCTCGCCCTGGCCCGCGAGCCGCACCCGCATGCCCTCCGCGACACCGGCCGGGATCTGCACCGAGATGGTGCGCCGCGAACGGACCCGGCCCTCGCCCGCGCACTGCTGGCACGGGTCCGGGATGACCTCGCCGAGACCGCGGCACACCGGGCACGGTCGGGCCGTGACGACCTGACCCAGGAACGAGCGCTGCACCGACTGCACCTCGCCCCGACCGCCGCACGTGTCGCAGCGCACGGGCGACGAGCCCTCGGCGCAGCCGCTGCCGACGCACCGGTCGCACAGGATCGCCGTGTCCACGGTGAGTTCGCGCGACGCACCGGCCGCGCACTCCTCCAGGGTCATCGACAGCCGGATGAGCGCGTCCGAGCCGGGCTGCACGCGGCTGCGCGGACCGCGTCCGCCACCGCCGCCCGCGCCGAAGAAGGCGTCCATGATGTCGCCGAGACCGAATCCCGCGAACGGGTCGCGCATGCCGCCGCCACCGCCGCCGCCCGGTTCCAACGGGTCGCCGCCCAGGTCGACGACCTGCCGCTTCTTCGGGTCCGACAGGACCTCGTAGGCGGCGGTCACCTCCTTGAAGCGCGCTTCCTCGTTGGGGTTGACGTCGGGGTGCAGCTGCCGCGCGAGCTTGCGGTAGGCGCGCTTGATCTCGTCGGGAGTCGCGTTCTTGGCGACCCCGAGCGTGCCGTAGTAGTCCCTCGCCACCGTGTTTCCTCCTGCGAACGCGCTTCGACACGCGCCCGCTCGCTTGCGGAACGTCCTGCGGGACCGCGGTGTTCCCCCGCCGTCACCGTCCGGTCAAGATCTCACCCACGTAGTTGGCGACCGCTCGCACCGCCGCCATCGTGCCGGGGTAGTCCATGCGGGTCGGCCCGACCACGCCCATGCCGCCGAGCAGGTTGTCCCGGCTGCCGTAGCCGATGGACACGACCGAGGTGCTGCGCATCTCGGCCGCTTCGTTCTCCTCGCCGATGTGCACCAGGATCCGGCCCGGGTCGCGGGCGGTGGCGAGCAGCTTGAGCACCACGACCTGCTCCTCCAGCGCCTCGAGCACCTGGCGCAGCGAACCGGGGAAGTCTGCCACGTTGCGGGTGAGGTTCGCCGTGCCACCCAGCACCAGGCGTTCCTCGGGGTGCTCCACCAGCGATTCGATGAGCACCGTGCTGACCCGCAGCACGATGTCGCGCAGGTCGCCCGGCGCCTCGTCGGGCAGCTTCGCGACCTCGGCGGAGGCGTCGGACAGCCGCTTGCCGACCATGGCGCCGTTGAGCATGGACCGGATGCGGGCCACGTTGTCCTCGGTGACGACGTCGCCGAGGTCGACCGAGCGCTGGTCGACCCGGCCGGTGTCGGTGATCAGCACCAGCATCAGGCGGGCCGGTGTGATCGCGAGCACTTCGATGTGCCGGACGGTGGAGCGGCTCAGGGTCGGGTACTGCACGACGGCGACCTGGCGGGTCAGCTGGGCCAGCAGCCGCACGCTGCGGCGCAGCACGTCGTCGAGGTCGTAGGCGCCTTCGAGGAAGTTCTGGATGGCCCTGCGCTCGGGCGTGGACAGCGGCTTGACCTCGCTGAGCCGGTCCACGAACAACCGGTAGCCCTTGTCGGTCGGCACGCGGCCGGCGCTGGTGTGCGGCTGGGTGATGTACCCGTCCTCCTCCAGGGAGGCCATGTCGTTGCGCACGGTCGCGCTCGAAACGCCGAGGTTGTGCCGTTCGACCAGGGCTTTCGAGCCGACCGGCTCCTGGTTCGACACGTAGTCGGCGACGATCGCGCGCAGTACCTCGAACCGGCGCTCATCGGCGTTCACGCACGTCACCTCCAGGGACGGACCGGGCTGCTTCACCTTGAGTTTACGGAGGTTCGGGCCCGGATCGGAAAACCCGTTCGTCGTGCTTCGGTGCGGCGCTAGCGTTCGGTGTGCTCACCCGCATCCAGGCCGCCCTGCGTGACGCGATCAGGGCCGACGCCGACCGCGTCGGACCGTTCCTGATCCGCTTCGACGCGCACAGCGACAACCTGTTCATGAACTACGCCGTGCCCGACGAGGGCGCCGCGCCGACACGTGCCGAGGTGGACGCGCTGGTGGCGGCGTTCCGGGCGCGGTCGCGCACGCCTCGGCTGGAGTACCTGCGACCGTCGCCGGTGGTGGACGCGGCGCTGGAGGCGGCCGGGTTCACCGTGGACCAGCTGCTGCCGATGATGGCGATCGACTCGCTGGTCGCGCCGCCGGTGCCGGCCGGGTTGACGGTCGAGGCGGTGACGTCGGACGACGACCTGCTGGCGGTGTCCGTGGTGCAGAACACAGCGTTCGGCGTGGGCGGGACGGCCGGCGCGGAGGACGTGGCGCGGCAGCGGTCGCTGTTGCGCGACGACGGCGTGATCGTGCTGGCCCGGCTGGACGGCGAACCGGTGGGCGCGGGCGTGTACACCGCGCCGCGGTACCGGCTGTCGCAGGTGGCGGGGATCGCGGTGCTGCCGTCGTTCCGGGGGCGTGGCATCGCTTCGGCGGTGTGCGCCGACCTGACCGCGCGGGTGTTCGACTCGGGCTGCACGCCGTTCCTGGAAACCGAGCCGGACGGCAAGGTCGACCGCCTCTACGGCCCGCTGGGCTACCGGACGATCGGCCACTCGGCGTCGATCACCCTGAAGGAGCCGACCACCCTGAACGATCAGCTCCGCCCAGGTCCCCGCCAAGGGGAACCCTTGGCGTGATTCTACCGGCGTGGTCCGACAATCGAGCGGTTCGGACGGCGTTCGAAGGGGTTCGGACGGCCGGCGAGGGTCGAGCAGCCGGAGTGATCCGGGAAGCCGGTGTGACCAGGGAAGCCGGTGTGATCACGTGAGTCGGCGCACGACGGCGTCGGCGAGCAGGCGGCCTCGGTCGGTGAGGACGCAGCGGCCCTGGTCGAGGGCGGTCGGGTCCAGCAGGCCGTCGGCGGCGGCGGTTTTGGCTTCGGTTTGGGCGGCGGGGTCCAGGACGTCCAGGGGGAGGCCGGTGGCCAGGCGCAGTTCCAGCAGGACGCGTTCCACCCGGCGGTCGTCGTCGCTGAGGATTTCGCGGCCGGCGGCGGGTGAGGTGCCGGTGGCCAGCAGTTCGGCGTACTTGGCCGGGTGCTTGACGTTCCACCAGCGCACGCCGCCGACGTGGCTGTGCGCGCCGGGGCCCGCGCCCCACCAGTCGGCGCCCTGCCAGTACAGCAGGTTGTGCCGGCACGCGGCGTCCGCCGACGCGGCCCAGTTCGACACCTCGTACCAGGTCAGCCCCTGTGCGGCCATGGCGGAGTCGATCAGCTCGTACTTGTCGGCGAGCACGTCGTCGTCGGGCATCGGCAGTTCGCCGCGACGCACCCGGCGGGCCAGGGCGGTGCCCTCCTCAACGATCAAGGCGTACGCCGAGACGTGGTCCACGCCCGCGCTGTGCACGGCGTCCAGCGACGCCCGGAGGTCCGCGACGGTCTCCCCCGGCGTGCCGTAGATCAGGTCGAGGTTCACGTGCTCGAACCCGGCCGCACGCGCCTCACGGGCGGCGGCCACCGGGCGGCCCGGGGTGTGCACGCGGTCGAGCACGGCCAGCACGTGCCGGGCGGCCGACTGCATGCCGAGCGACACCCGGGTGTAACCAGCGTCACGGATGGCCGAGAAGAACTCCGGCGACGTGGACTCCGGGTTGGACTCCGTGGTGACCTCCGCGCCCGGCGCGAGGCCGAACGACGACCGCACCGCGTCGAGCACCTGACCCAGCCCGGACGCGCCGAGCAGCGACGGTGTGCCACCGCCCACGAACACCGTGTCCACCGCCGGCGGGTCGCCCAACACGGACGCGGCGAGGTCCAGTTCCTGCCGCAGGCCCTCCAGCCAGGACGCCGGTGACGCGGAAGTGCCCAGCTCACCGGCGGTGTAGGTGTTGAAGTCGCAGTAGCCGCACCGGGTGGCGCAGAACGGCACGTGCACGTACACCCCGAACGGGCGGTCACCCAGACCGGTGAGCGCGGAGGCGGGCAGTGAGCCGTCGGAGGGCGCGGGGTCACCGATCGGCAGAGCGGAGGGCATGTCACCCATTGTCCCACCTACCAGCGGCGCAACCCCGTCCCACGATGCGGATGCCGGTGGACCACGACGTGGACGCGTGGCACGCTGACTGACATGACATCGACCGGAGTGCGCCTGGTGGTCCGCCGCCACGTCGACTTCCGGCGTGTCTCCAGCGCGATGTGCCGTCGTTCGGCATAACCCGCGCCTGCCTTTTTGTTCCCGTCGGCGCCGGGTGCGCTGACGAGACCCCCACCACAGCTCCGCCGGGACTCGCACGCGCACCAGCGCCCCGAATCCCCGGAGGACGAGGATGGTCCCCCCGACGACGACGCCTCAGCGCACGAAGCAGCGCCGAGGTGAGGGGCAGTGGGCGCTGGGCTACCGCGAGCCGCTGAACCCGAACGAGCGGAGCAAGAAGGACGACAACCCGCTCAACGTCCGGTCGCGGATCGAGAACATCTACGCCCACGGTGGCTTCGACTCGATCGACCCGGCCGACCTGCGCGGCCGTTTCCGCTGGTACGGCCTCTACACCCAGCGCAAGCCCGGTATCGACGGCGGTCGCACGGCGACGCTGGAGCCGGAGGAGCTGGACGACGAGTACTTCATGCTGCGCGTCCGCATCGACGGCGGCAGGCTCACCACGCACCAGCTCGCGCTGATCGGCGAGCTGTCCCAGACCTACGCGCGTGACACGGCCGACATCACCGACCGGCAGAACGTGCAGTACCACTGGATCCGCATCGAGGACGTCCCGACGATCTGGCGGAAGCTGGAGGACGCGGGCCTGACCACGATGGAGGCCTGCGGCGACAGCCCGCGCGTGGTGCTCGGCTCGCCGGTGGCGGGCATCGCCGAGGACGAGGTGGTCGACGGCACGCCCGCGATCGACGAGATCCTGCGCCGCTACATCGGTGACCCGCGCTTCTCGAACCTGCCACGCAAGTTCAAGACGGCGATCTCGGGCCTGCCGGACGTGGCGCACGAGATCCACGACGTGGCGTTCGTCGGCGTGGACCACCCCGAGCACGGTCCCGGCTTCGACCTGTGGGTCGGCGGCGGCCTCTCCACCAACCCGATGATCGGCAAGCGGTTGGGCGCCTGGGTGCCGTCCGAGGAGGTGCCGGACGTGTGGGAGGGCGTGATCAGCGTCTTCCGCGACTACGGCTACCGCCGGCTGCGCCACCGCGCCCGGATCAAGTTCCTGGTCGCCGACTGGGGCGCCGAGAAGTTCCGCGAGGTGCTGGAGAACGAGTACCTCAACCGCAAGCTCATCGACGGCCCCGCGCCCGAGGTGCCCGCGATCCCCCGTGACCACATCGGCGTGCACAAGCAGAAGGACGGCCTGTTCTACGTCGGCGCGGCCCCGATCGCGGGCCGGGTGTCCGGCTCCACGCTGGTCGAGGTGGCCAAGGTGGTCGAGCGGGCCGGGTCGAGCCGGGTGCGGTTGACGCCCCAGCAGAAGCTCGTGGTGCTCGACGTGCCCGAGGCCGAGGTGAAGAACCTGCAGGCCGACCTGGCGAAGCTGGGCCTGCAGACCGAGCCGTCGCCGTGGCGGCGTGGCGTGATGGCGTGCACCGGCATCGAGTTCTGCAAGCTCGCGATCGTCGAGACCAAGGCACGGGCGGTGGACCTGGTGTCCGCGCTGGAGACCCGGCTGGCCGACGTCGTGGCGGGCGTCACGGAGCCGATCTCGGTGCACATCAACGGCTGCCCGAACTCGTGCGCCCGCATCCAGACCGCCGACATCGGCCTCAAGGGCATGATCGTCACCGACGCCGACGGCAAGCAGGTCGAGGGCTTCCAGGTGCACCTGGGCGGCGGGCTCGGCCTGGACGCCGGGTTCGGCCGCAAGCTGCGCGGCCACAAGGTCACCGCCGCCGAGCTGTCGGACTACGTCGAGCGCGTGGTGCGCAACTTCGTGGCCAAGCGCGAGAACGACGAGCGGTTCGCGCAGTGGGTCGCCCGCGCGGACGAGGGTGACTTGAAATGAGCGAGCGCGCTACGCCGTTCTACTGCCCGTACTGCGGCGATGAGGACCTCCGTCCGCAGGAGGAGCCCGGCTACTCGTGGCTGTGCGCCTCCTGCCGCCGCGTGTTCACCGTCAAGTTCGTGGGTCTCAACCTTCCTCAGGAGGTGCAGCGATGACCGCCCCCACCAGGGTCGAGGAACTGAAGGTGATCGCGGAAGCCGCTTCGGTCGAACTGGCGGATGCCAGTGCCGAAGAGGCGCTCGCGTGGACCGCCCGCACGTTCGGCGAGAGCTGGATCGTCGCGTCGAACATGCAGGACGCCGTCCTGATCGACCTGGCGACCAAGGTCAAGCCGGACGTGGACGTGCTGTTCCTGGAGACCGGCTACCACTTCGCCGAGACCATCGGCACGCGGGACGCCGTCGACCTGGTCTACCCCGAGGTGCACATCGTCAACGCCGCGGCCGAGCAGTCGGTGGCCGACCAGGAGGCCGAGTTCGGCCTGCTGAACAAGACCGACCCGACCAGGTGCTGCCAGTTGCGCAAGGTCATCCCGTTGCAGCGGACGCTGAAGAACTACGACGCGTGGGTCACGGGCGTGCGCCGCGTGGACGCGCCGACCCGGGCGAACACGCCGATCGTGCAGTGGGACGAGCGCAACGGGCTGGTGAAGGTCAACCCGATCGCGCCGTGGTCCGACGAGCTGTTCAACACCTACATCGCCGAGCACGGGATCCTGGAGAACCCCCTGGTGCAGGCGGGTTACCCCTCCATCGGCTGCGCGCCGTGCACCGCGAAGCCGCTGCCGGGCGCCGACGCCCGCAGCGGCCGGTGGGCGGGCCTGGCCAAGACCGAATGCGGGTTGCACGGATGACCACCGCGACAGCTCTGGACACGTTGGGCCGCCTGGAGTCCGAGGCGATCCACATCTTCCGCGAGGTGGCGGGCGAGTTCGACCGGCCGGTGATCCTGTTCTCCGGCGGCAAGGACTCGACCCTCCTGCTGCACCTGGCGGTGAAGGCGTTCTGGCCCGCGCCGGTGCCGTTCCCGCTGCTGCACGTGGACACCGGGCACAACTTCGAGGAAGTCATCGAGTTCCGCGACAAGGTCGTGGCCCAGCACGGGCTGCGGCTGGAAGTCGCCAAGGTGCAGGACTACATCGACGACGGCCGGTTGGCCGAGCGCCCGGACGGCACCCGCAACCCCTTGCAGACCGTGCCGCTGCTGGACGCGATCACCAACCACAAGTTCGACGCGGTGTTCGGCGGCGGTCGCCGCGACGAGGAGCGGGCCCGGGCCAAGGAGCGGATCTTCAGCCTGCGCAACGCGTTCGGCCAGTGGGAGCCGCGCCGGCAGCGCCCGGAGCTGTGGAACCTCTACAACGGCCGGCACCGCCCCGGCGAGCACGTCCGCGTGTTCCCGCTGTCCAACTGGACCGAGCTGGACGTGTGGCACTACATCGCCCGCGAGGGCATCGAGCTGCCGTCGATCTACTACGCCCACCGGCGCGAGGTGTACCTGCGTGACGGGATGTGGCTGGCGGAAGGCCCGTGGGGCGGTCCGCGCGACGGTGAGGAGAAGGTCGAGAAGACCGTCCGCTACCGCACGGTCGGCGACGGGTCGTGCACCGGCGCGGTCGAGTCCGACGCCGCCGACATCTCCGCCGTCATCGCCGAGGTGGCGGCCAGCAGGCTCACCGAGCGCGGCGCGACCCGCGCGGACGACCGGCTGTCCGAGGCCGCCATGGAAGACCGCAAGCGGGAGGGCTACTTCTAGATGAGCGACCTGTTGAGGTTGGCGACGGCGGGCAGCGTGGACGACGGCAAGTCCACGCTGGTCGGCAGGTTGCTGTACGACACCAAGTCGGTGCTGGCCGACACGCTGGACGCGGTGCACCGCGCCAGCGCCGACCGCGGCCTGACCACGCCGGACCTGTCGCTGCTGGTGGACGGCCTGCGGTCGGAGCGCGAGCAGGGCATCACCATCGACGTGGCCTACCGCTACTTCGCCACGCCCAAGCGCTCGTTCGTGCTGGCCGACACCCCCGGGCACGTGCAGTACACCCGCAACACGGTGACCGGCGCGTCCACCGCGCAGCTCGGCGTGCTGCTGGTCGACGCGCGCAAGGGCGTCATCGAGCAGACCCGGCGGCACGCGGCCGTGCTGGCGCTGCTGGGCGTGCCGCGCCTGGTGCTGGCGGTCAACAAGATCGACCTGGTGGACTTCGACGAGGTCACGTTCTCCCGCATCGCCAAGGAGTTCACCGCGCACGCCACCGCCCTCGGGTACGCCGAGGACGCCGTGGTGGAGATCCCGGTGTCCGCGCTGGCCGGTGACAACGTGGTGGAGCGCTCGACGCGGACGCCCTGGTACGACGGGCCGACGCTGCTGGAGCACCTGGAGTCGGTGCCGGTCGACGCGGACGCGCACGACGCGCCGTTCCGCTTCCCGGTGCAGTACGTGATCCGCCCGCGCACGCCGGAACACCCGGACTACCGCGGTTACGCGGGTCAGGTGGCGGCCGGCACCGTGCGGGTCGGCGACGAGATCGCCGTGCTGCCCGCCGGCCTGCGGTCAGCGGTGACGGGCATCGACACCGCGGACGGCCCGTTGCAGGAGGCCGCGGCCGGCCAGTCGGTGACCCTGCTGCTGGCGCACGACCTGGACATCTCGCGCGGCGACCTGATCGCCACCGCCGCGCAGCCGCCCACGGTGACCGACGAGTTCGAGGCGACCGTGTGCTGGCTGTCGGAGAAGGCGCTGACGCCGGGCGCCCGCGTGCTGGTCAAGCACGGCACGCGGACCGTGCAGGCGATCGTGACCGAGCTGCGCACCCGGTTCGACGAGCAGAAGCTCGCCAGCACCGAGGCGCCCGACTCCCTGTCGCTCAACGAGATCGGCCAGGTCGCGGTGCGCACCGCCGAGCCGATCCCGGTGGACGACTACACCAAGGACCGCCGCACGGGCGCGTTCCTGGTCATCGACGCCGCGGACGGCAGCACGCTGGCCGCCGGGCTCGTGGGTGCGCCGCTGCCGGAGGTGGACGGCGTGGACAGCTGTACCGAGGGCGGCGACGCCGCCCTGCCCGACACCCACGCCCTCGTGTCCCCCGGTCCCTGAGCCCAGAAAGGCCAACCGCCGCCGTGAGCAGCCGCATCCTCACCAAGTCCCTGGCCATAGCCACCGCCTTCCTCGCCCTCGCCGCCTGCTCCCGGGCCGGTGGCGGCGACACCGCCGCCCCCGCCCAGGACAAGGGTGCGGCGTCGGAGATCCGACTCGGCTACTTCCCGAACGTCACCCACGCCGCCGCGCTCATCGGCGTCGACAAGGGCCTGTTCACCAAGGAACTCGGCAACACCAAGCTCACCACCCAGACGTTCAACGCGGGTCCCGAGGCGGTGAACGCGCTGCTCGGCGAATCGCTGGACGCCACGTTCATCGGCTCCGGCCCGGCCATCAACGCCTACGCCAAGTCCAAGGGCGAGGCGGTGCGGCTCATCTCCGGCGCCACGTCCGGCGGTGCCCAGCTCGTGGTCAAGCCGGAGATCAACTCGGTGGCCGACCTCAAGGGCAAGGTCATCACCACCCCGCAGCTCGGCAACACGCAGGACGTCGCGCTGAAGAAGTGGCTGGCGGACGAGAAGCTCGCCGTCGGCACGGGCGCCGACCAGGTCAACGTCACCAACACGGAGAACTCGCAGTCGCTGGACCTGTTCAAGAAGGGCGACGTGCACGGCGCGTGGGCGCCGGAGCCGTGGTCGTCGCGGCTGGTGATCGACGCGGGCGCGAAGGTGCTGCTGGACGAGAAGACCCTGTGGGAGGGCGGCAAGTTCCCGACCACCGTGCTGCTGGTGCGCGCCAAGTTCCTCCAGGAGCACCCGCAGACCGTCGAGGCGCTGCTGCGCGGCCACCTCGCGGCCACGGACTTCGCGCAGAACAACAAGGTCGAGGCCAAGCAGATCGTCAACAAGGCGCTCAAGGACCTCACCGGCAAGGCGCTGGGCGAGCCGGTGCTGAACCGGGCGTTCGACAACATCGAGCTGACGGTCGACCCGCAGGCCAAGAGCTTCCCGCAGTTGGCGGAGGACGCGGTGACCGCGGGTGTGGCGAAGGAGGCCGCCGACGTGGCCGGGCTCGCCGACTTCACGTTGCTGAACAAGGTGCTCTCGGCGGCGGGCAAGCCGACCGTGGACACCGCCGGGCTGGACAAGAAGTAACTCGAGGAAGGCAGGCACACCATGACCGCCACGCTTGAGACTCCAGCGGCCGTGTCCGATCTGGACGCCGCGGTGACCTTGTCCGGGGTGCGCAAGGTCTTCGGCCACGGCCCGGCCGGCGTCGTCGCGCTCGACGGCGTCGACCTGAAGGTCGCTCCCGGCGAGTTCGTGTGCCTGCTGGGCGCGTCCGGCTGCGGCAAGTCGACCTTGCTGAACCTGGTCGCCGGGCTGGACGCGCCCACCTCCGGCACGATCGAGCTGACCACGTCACGGCCCGCCGTGATGTTCCAGGAGGCCGCGCTGATGCCGTGGCTGACCGCGGCGCGCAACGTGGAGCTGCCGCTGCGGCTGGCGGGCCTCAAGCGGGGCGAGCGCCGGGAGAAGGCCGGCGAGCTGCTGTCGCTGGTGCGGCTGGTCGGCGCGGGCCACAAGCGCCCGCACGAGCTGTCCGGTGGCATGCGGCAGCGCGTGGCGCTGGCACGCGCCTTGGCGTCCACGATGGGCAGCGCCGAGGAGGGCACGCCCGGGCTGCTGCTGATGGACGAGCCGTTCGCCGCGCTGGACGCCATCACCCGCGACGTGCTCCAGGCGGAGCTGGTGCGGGTGTGGCGGGAGACGTCGACGGCGATCGTGTTCGTCACCCACGACGTGCGTGAGGCGGTGCGGCTGGGTCAGCGGGTCGTGCTGCTGTCCTCGCGCCCCGGCCGCGTGGTCCGCGAGTGGTCCACGGTGGACTGCGACGAGCCCGCCGTCATCGAGGACATCACGTCCCACCTGCGAGAGGTGATCAGCGGTCATGCCGCAGCTTGACACTGACCTCGCCGCGGTCGGCGCCGGTCTGGACGCGCTGGACGCGCCGTCGCAGGAGCAGCGCCCGTCGCTGCGCAAGCGGTTCATCCGCACCGCGGTGCCGCCGCTGATCGCCTTCGCGCTGCTGCTGGGCGTGTGGCAGGGGCTGTGGGCGGCGGCGTTCTGGCCGGAGTACCAGCTGCCGTCGCCCGCTTCGGTGTGGGCGGCGGTGGCCGAGGCGATCGAGACCGGCCGGGCGTTCGAGGTGCTGTGGACCTCGGTCAGCCGGGCCGTGCTCGGCTTCCTCACCGCCGTGGTGATCGCCACGCCGCTCGGGTTGCTGATCGCCAAGGTGCGGGTGGTGCGGGCGGCCATCGGGTCGCTGCTGACCGGCCTGCAGTCGCTGCCCTCGGTGGCGTGGGTGCCGGCGGGCATCCTGTGGTTCGGCGCGACGCCCGCGACCATCTACTTCGTGGTGCTGATGGGCTCGGTGCCGTCGATCGCGAACGGCCTGGTGTCCGGCGTCGACCAGATCCCGCCGCTGCTGCCGCGGGTCGGTCAGGCGTTGGGCGCGGGTCGGCTCGCCGCCGCTCGGCACATCCTGCTGCCCGCCGCGCTGCCCGGGTACCTGGCGGGGTTGAAGCAGGGGTGGGCGTTCTCGTGGCGGTCGCTGATGGCGGCGGAGATCATCGCCACGTCACCGCAGCTCGGTGAGGGCTTGGGGCAATACCTGCACAACGGGGCGTCGCTGAACGACATCTCGATGGTGATCGCGGCGATCTTCCTGATCCTGCTGGTCGGCGTGGGCATCGAACTGCTGGTGTTCCGGCCGTTGGAGCGGGCGGTGTTGCGGGCTCGCGGATTGACGGGCGCGCTGTGACCGCGTTGGTGGCCGTGGCGCACGGCAGCCGTGACCCGCGGTCGGCGGCGGTGGTGCACGAGCTGCTGGACGTGGTCCGGGCTCTGGCGCCGTCGTTGGACGTTCGGGGGTCGTTCCTGGACCTTTCCGTGCCACTGCTGGGTGACGTGCTACGGGGTGCGTACGCGGACGGTCACCGTTCAGCCGTGGTGGTGCCGTTGCTGCTGGGCAAGGCTTTCCACGCGCGGGTGGACGTGCCGAGTGCCGTGGCCGATGCCCGCTTGCCCGGCCTGGACGTGACGATCGCCGACGTGCTCGGGCCCGATCCCCGGCTGGAGTCGGCGGCGTTGCGACGCCTGGCCTCGGTCGGAGTCCGTTCCCGTGACCGCACGCTGGGCGTGATCCTAGCCGGCGCGGGCTCGTCCCACGCGCCGGCCAACGCCCTGGTCTCGTCCATCGCCGCCCGCTGGGCCGCGGGGTCGGGCTGGGCCGGCGTGGAAGCCGCCTTCGCCGCCTCCGCGCAGCCCGACGTGCCCACGGCGGTCGCCCGCCTGCGTGCCCAAGGCGCCCGCCGCATCGCCGTGGCGTCGTGGTTCCTGGCCCCGGGCTTCCTCCCGGACCGCGTCACCCGCCTGGCGGGCCCGGACACGATCATCGCCCCACCCCTGGGCCCGGACCCGGAAGTCGCCGAACTGATCCTCCACCGCTACCACTCGGCCCTGACCACCGACCTGGCCCGCACCGCCTGACCTCACGTGTCACTCGGACACGTGAGGTCAGGCCTCCGTCTCCAAGGCGTGGACGAGGCGTTCCATCACCCTGAGCGTCGTGCGCAGGTCGTCCAGGTCGACCTGGGCCGAGATGCGGTTGGTGAAGGCGTGTTGCGCCTCGGCCAGGCGGGAGACGGCCTCGTAGCCCGCGGGGGTCGGGTGGAGCAGTTTGGCGCGTTTGTGGGCCGGGTTGGGCAGGTACTCGGCCAGGCCCTTCTCCACCAGCAGGTCGGCGATGCGCTGCACGCTCTGCCTGGTCAGGCTCATCTCCCGGGCGATGCCGGACACCGGCAGGGGTTGCCGCAGGACGGCGCCGAGCACCTGCCACCACGCGGCGGTCAGGCCGACCGGCTTGGTCATCACCTCGGCCGCTTCCAGGAAGCCGCCGTAGAGGCGGAACGTGCGCATGATGACCTCGGTCAGCACGTCCCCCGCCTCCGTGCGCGGTTCGACCTCGCTCACGAGACCGCGGCGACGAGCTTGCCGAACCACGCCGGGTCGCCCGTCCGGTACAGCCCGTACCACGCCTCCAGCACGGCCGGCTCGTACAGGTCCAGCTCCACGAAGATTTCCCGCGCGAACTCCAGTGCCGACGCCGCACCGGCCGTGATGAGGCCATCCGCCCGAACCGCGCGTTCACCGCTGAAGAGTTCCGCACCCGTGTACCCGGGCACCGCCGCCAGCTGCTCCACCGCATTGCCACCGTGCTCACGCGAGTTCAACAAGCCCTCGGCGGCCAGGCCGATCGTCGCACCGCAGATCGCCGCCACCGGCACACCCGCCTCCAACCACCGCCGCGCCGCCGTCGCGAACACCGCGTTGTCGCCGCTCTCCCACGTGTCCGCGCCGGGCAGGATCAGCATCGCGCTGTCCGCCGGGTCGACGTCGGCCAACACCAGGTCCGGCGTGATCCGCAGGCCGCCGATGGACGTCACCGGGTCGAGCGTCGCGCCGACGGTGCGCACCTGGTAGAGACCGGGCACCTTCTGGAACTGCGGCGTGTTGATCTGCGCCGTCGCGTACCCGAACTCCCAGTCGGCCAGCGTGTCGTAGAGAGCGAGGTGGACCGTCTTCGTCATCATGACAGTATCCTGTCATTTTGACAGCACACTGTCAATGTGTACGGGATCGTAGAGTGCCGTCCATGGCAGACGAGCTGGTCCACTACGAGGTGCGGCGTGGCATCGCGACGATCACGCTGGACTCCCCCCACAACCGCAACGCCCTGTCCGCACAGCTGCGCGCCGAGCTGACCGGTCACCTCAAGGCCGCGACGGCCGACGACGCCGTGCGCGTGATCGTGCTGAGCCACACCGGACCGGTGTTCTGCTCGGGCATGGACCTCAAGGAGGCGGGCGGCGCGAGTGCCGACAAGCAGGGGGTCAACGAGTTCCCGGCGATCCTCCAGCAGCTGTGGACCAGCCCGAAGCCCGTGGTCGCCCGGCTGGCGGGCCCCGCACGCGCGGGCGGCGTCGGCATCGTGGCCGCGTGCGACATCGCCGTCGCGGTGGACACGGCCACGTTCGCGTTCAGCGAGGTCCGCATCGGCGTCGTGCCGGCCGTCATCTCGGTGACCGTGCTACCCCGCCTGCTCCCGCGCGCCGCGCACGAGCTGTTCCTGACCGGCGAGACGTTCACCGCGCCCAAGGCCGTCGCCATCGGCCTGATCAACTCCGCCGTGCCCGCCGACGACCTCGACGCCGAGGTCACCCGCTACACCGACATGCTCGCGCTGGGCGCTCCGAACGCCCTGGCCGCCACCAAGCGGATGCTCCAGGAGCCGAGGTCGAACGACCTGGACGCGGTGTTCGCCGACATGCTGGCCCTCTCCGCACGCCACTTCGGCGGCCCCGAAGGCCAGGAGGGCATCGCCGCGTTCGTCGGCAAGCGCAAGCCGTCGTGGGTGCCTGCAGAGGACTAGAAAACGGCGCGGCGGGGACGACCGAGTCGTTCCCGCCCTGCCATCACCGCTGGTCGAAACCCCCGGACACCGCTTCCCCCATGAACGCCCGGAAGGCCCGCGCCGGGAAGACCAGCGCCGGCCCGGTAGGCGCCTTGCTGTCCCGCACCGCCATCCCCGTGTCCAGGCAAGCCATCTCGACGCACTGAGCACCACCGGCATTCGAACGGCTACTCCTGCGCCACCGAGCATCCGTCAGGGCGGAGGCCGTGCTCCACATCATCTACTCCCCGGTGTCGATGAGATCGGCGATCCTTCGGTCAAGTATCGCCTTCGACTCTTCACCAGAAGCTGCGAGACTCCAAGCTTGTTCGAACGCGAACACGTACGGCGCAGACGCCTTGATGTAGTCGGAGCGGGTCAACGTCTCAACGTAGGCCAGCGTCTTCGAGTCGACCTCCAGCAGCGTGTACGGACAGACGAGCGCCGGGACGATCCCGCTCGTCGTGGACCTCGCCAGTACGCGGAAGTCGATGTTCGGCATCTCCGCTACTTCACGAAGGTGTTCGAGCTGTCGGCGAAGCACGTCCGGCCCACCGTTCGCACGGTCGAAGGCGTCTTCGCCGAGAACGATCCGGACTTCCGGGCCGTCTGCCCGGATGACTCGCGCACCGCGCTCGGCCCGCTCCTGCGCGTAGCCCGGTAGGTCGGCCGCGACGATGACCGGCGAGAGCGACAGCGCCGTGTACGCGAACTCGGCAGTCTGCAGCAAGCCAGGGATCTCGTTGTACACCATGGCGATCTTGGTGGCGCGCCGTTCCAGCGACACGTATTGACGCGAAGAGCTGAGGGTCTTCGCAGGCTTGGCGCGGCGGCGGGCGATCGTGGCGAGCGAGCGCATTTCCTCGGCCTGGGCGGAGGTGACTTGGTATCGCGCGATCATCCAGTCGACGTCTTGCGGTCGAGGAGCGATGGAGCCGGTCTCGATCTTCGACAGCTTGCCGAGGTAGCCGCCCACGGCTCTGTCCGCTTCACCGAACTCGACCCGCGCGGCTTCCCTGAGCTGCCGCGCCAACTCGCCGAACTGGAGCCGTGCGATCACAGGGTCGAAGTCGTCGTCACCAACCATGCGCCGGAGTGTGCCCGGGTCGCACATCAACGGTGACGGCGAGTTCGAGCTGAACTTCGACGGTGTGGTGGACCTGGCCCTCACTCCGGACGCCGCCGAGAAGGTCCACGCGATGCTCGGGGAGGCGCTGCCGAAGCTGCGCGAGCTCGCCGAGGCGGATCAGTCGGTGTAGACGACGGTCAGGACGCGGTCGCCCAGGTCGGCGGATCGGGCGGCCGCGTCGGACAGGACGGCTTCCACGTCGGCGTTGCCACCCTCCCACTCCAGCACGTGCTCGCCCTCGGGCAGCCAGGACAGGTCGGTCAGGCAGTCGTACAGCGCGTCCAGGTTGTGGCCGAACCAGTCGGGGAAGCTCAGCGCCTCGGCGATGGCCCCGATGGCGTCCTTCTTCGAGCGCGCTCCGCGCCGCACCACGTGTCGGTAGGTCATTTGCTCACGTCCACGACGACGAACGACTCGTAGTGGTCGGCCGTGTAGTACACCTCGTCGGACGACCCGGTGACCAGGCGGCGCGCGCCGCGGTCGTCGCTGCCTGGCGTGGGCACGGTGTACTCCCGGTAATAGTCGGACGGCTTGGCGGGCAGCAGCCGCTCGCGGTTCTGGAACGTCACGCCGTCGTTGCGCGGGTACGGGAACGGCCCGTCCCGCTCGATCAGCTCCCACGTTTCCTTGACCTGCTCGGGCAGGCTCGACAGCGACTTCACCGGCAACCCGGAGTCCGCGCCCGGCACGCCCGAAGCCGATGCCGCAGGCGGCGCGGGGTCCGACGACGTGCCGGTCAGGTCCTTGGCGAAGTAGCCGACCACGACCAGTGCGATCAGGCCGAGCAGTGCGACGGAGAGCCGCCGGGCGGGAGTCACGGTCCCAGAGCCTACGAAGGCTCGTCCGCCCCCACCTTCCGGGGCTGCGCGTCGTCACCGGGCGGTGGGATCTTGGGCACCGGGTTGAACCTGGTCGAGGCGTTGTCCACGACCCGGTCGATCAGCCGCGCCAACCCGAGCGACAACGGCAGCAGCACGCACATGAGCAGCGCGAACTGGAACGGGAACGGCAGCTGCGCCAGCCACAGCTCAACCGAGTCCCACCACTGCTCGAACGCGTCGACCACGTCACCGAGCCTAGCGCCGTGACGCGCTTCACCGCACACGGATCACTACCAGTCGGTAAGTTGCCCGCATGTTCGCCGTCTACGCAGCCGAGCCGAGCCCGCAAGACCCGATCGCCGCCCTGCGCGTGGGCGAACGACCGGAGCCCGAAGCCCCGGAGGGCTGGGTGAAGGTCGCCGTGAAAGCGGCGAGCCTGAACATGCACGACCTGTGGACGCTGCGCGGCGTCGGCATCAAGCCCGAGCAGTTCCCGATGATCCTCGGCTGCGACGGCGCGGGCGTGCTGGAGGACGGCACGGAGGTCGTGCTGCACTCGGTGATCGGCGACCCGGACTGGTCCGGTGACGAGACCCTGGACCCGCGCCGCACCCTGCTCACCGAGAAGCACCAGGGCACGTTCGCGGACTTCGTCGTCGTCCCGAAGCGCAACGCGCTGCCGAAGCCCGCGGGGCTGAGCTTCGCCGAGGCGGCGTGCATGGGCACGGCGTGGCTGACCGCGTACCGGATGCTGTTCGTGAACTCGGGTCTGCGGCCGGGTCAGACGATGCTGGTGCAGGGCGCGTCCGGCGGTGTGTCGACGGCGTTGGTGCAGCTGGGCCGTGCGGCGGGGTTCCGGGTGTGGGTGACCGGCCGCACGGAGGAGAAGCGGGCGTTGGCCGAGAGCCTGGGCGCGCACCAGGCGTTCGAGTCGGGCGCACGGCTGCCGGAACGGGTGGACGCGGTGTTCGAGACCGTCGGCAAGGCCACCTGGTCGCACTCGATGAAGGCGCTCAAGCCGGGCGGGACCCTGGTGATCTCCGGGGCGACCAGCGGTGACGCGTCGGCGGCCGAGCTGCCCCGGCTGTTCTTCCTCCAGCTGCGGGTGGTCGGCTCGACCATGGGCACGCGCGAGGAGCTGGCCGACCTGCTCTCGTTCTGCGACCTGACCGGCCTGCGCCCGCAGATCGGCGCGGAACTGCCGTTCGAGCGGGCCGAGGAGGGCTTGCGCGCGATGCTCGACGGCGAGACCGCGGGCAAGATCGTCTTCACGCGAGGCTGAACTTCGTCAATCCGTACGTCCGCACAAAAACCACTCCCTCGAATGGTGCAGTCGAACAAACCCGGTGCCACTCGACCGGCGTACGGTTCGCCGCACACCAATCCACCGAGGGAGCTGGACGAATGACGGTGCAGGACGGATTCGGCCGGGGCAGCGGCGTGTTCCGCCGCAAGCCGATCGAGCAGATCAGTGACGAGAAGACGGCGCTGACCCGGACCCTGGGGCTGTGGCAGCTCACCGCGATCGGCATCGGCGGCATCATCGGCGCGGGCATCTTCTCGCTGGCCGGCGCCGTGGCCAACAAGACCGCGGGCCCGGCCGTGCTGATCTCGTTCCTCGTGGCGGGCATCGCCAGCGCCGCCGCCGCGTTCTCCTACGCGGAGTTCGCGGGCCTGATCCCCAAGGCGGGCTCGGCCTACACCTACGGCTACGCCGTGCTCGGCGAGATCGTCGGCTGGTTCATCGGCTGGGACCTGCTGCTGGAGTACACCGCGATCGTGGCCGTGGTGGCGATCGGCATCAGCGGCTACTTCAACGAGCTGCTGGACCTGCTGGGCATCGACCTGCCGGTGTGGATGCTCGGCGCGCCCGGCACGGAAGGCGCGGACGTCGCGGCGGGCAGCTACAAGGTCAACCTGTTCGCCGTGCTGCTGTGCCTGCTGATCGCGTTCGTGCTCAACACGGGCATGAAGAACGCGGCCCGCTTCGAGACGACCCTGGTGTACCTGAAGGTCGCCGTGGTGCTGCTGGTGATCGTGGTCGGCGCGTTCCACATCAACACCGGCAACTACGACCCGTTCTTCCCGTTCGGCCTCTCCGGCGCGCTCACCGGTGCGGCCACGGTGTTCTTCGCGGTGTTCGGCTACGACGCGATGAGCACGGCAGCCGAGGAGTCCAAGGACTCCCAGAAGCACATGCCGAAGGCGATCATCTACTCGCTGGCCATCTCGATGGTGCTGTACGTGCTCGCGTGCCTGGTGCTCACGGGCATGGTCAACTACAAGGACGTGGACTCGGAAAGCGCGTTCGCCTCCGCGTTCTCCGACATCGGCCTGCCGGCGCTGGGCATCATCATCTCGGTCGGCGCGGTGCTGGGCATCACGACGGTGCTGTTCACGTTCCTCATGGGCGCGGCGCGGGTCGGCTACTCGATGTCGCGTGACGGCCTGCTGCCCAAGTGGTTCGCCAAGACGCACCCGGTCAAGCACGTCCCGACGCGCACCACGTGGGTGCTCGGCATCGCGTCCGCCGTCATCGCGGGCTTCCTGCCCATCGCCGAGGCGGCCGAGCTGACCAACATCGGCATCCTGCTGGCGTTCGTGGTGGTCTGCATCGCCGTGATCGTGCTGCGGTACAAGCAGCCGAACCTGCCGCGCACGTTCAAGACGCCGGGCATGCCGGTCGTGCCGATCATCGGCGTGGTGTTCTCGCTGTGGCTGATCACGTTCCTGGCGCCGGAGACCTGGCTGCGCTTCGGCGTCTGGTTCCTCATCGGGCTGGTCGTGTACTTCGCCTACAGCAAGCGGAAGTCGCTGCTCAACTCACGCCAGGACTGAGTCGCACCACTCGTCGACCACGTCGGCGAGCACGGCCATCGGCAGCGGCCCGCCGCGCAGCACGAGGTCGTGGAACGCCTTGATGTCGAAGCGGTCGCCCAGCCTCCGCTCCGCCTCACCGCGCAGGCGCTGGATCTCCAGCCGCCCCACCATGTAGGACAGCGCCTGCGCGGGGTTCTCGATGTACCGGTCGACCTCGGAGAAGATGTCCACGTCCGGCATGACGGCGTTGGCGCGCAGGTAGTCCACGGCCTGTTGGCGCGTCCAGCGCAACGCGTGCAGGCCGGTGTCGACCACCAGGCGGGCGGCGCGCAGCGAGTCGCCCGCCAGCATCCCCAGCCGGGCCACGTCGTCGCTGTAGAGACCCATCTCGTCGGCCAGCCGCTCGGCGTAGAGCGCCCAGCCCTCCAGGTACGCCTCGACGGAGGCGAACCGGCGCAGCAACGGCAGGTCCGGGATCTGCTGGGCGAGCGCGAGCTGCAAGTGGTGGCCCGGCACGCCCTCGTGGAACGCGGTGGACTCGGCGCTGAACCGCGCGCGCTGCTCGGCCCGGTAGGTGTTGACGAAGTAGGTGCCCGGCCGGGAGCCGTCCATCGCCGGGTCCACGTAGTAGGCCAGCGGCGCGTTCGGCGCGTCCGCCGCCGGCACCGCCTCGACCACGCACCTGGCTCGTGGCACCGAGCCGAACCAGTCGCCCGCGACCTCCTCGGCACGGCCGATGGTCGTCGCCGCCAACGTCACCATGTCCTCGGCGTCTCGCCAGAGCAGCTCCGGGTCGGCGAGCAGGCGGGCACGCACGCCGGCGGCCGGGGTCGGGCCGAACACCCGGCTGCCGATCTCCTCGTACTCCCGGTCCAGCCCCTCGATCAGGTTCAGCCCGATCCGGTGCAGCTCCTCGGGCGTGTGGCCGGTCGTGGTGTACATGCGGACCAGGTCCGCGTAGATCAGGTCGCCGTCGGGCAGCCAGCACAGGCCGGGCCGGTCCTCGCCGCGGCCCCGGTCGACCACCTCGACGCGCAGGAAGTCGCGGTAGCGGGCGATCGCGGGACGCACGGTCTCGTGCAGCAGCCGAGTGCACACCGCGGCGAACGGCGTGCCGTGCAACGGGCTGCCGAGCGGGTCGGTCTCCTCGGCGAGGTGGCGGTCGATGCGGCGGATGGCGGCTTCCACCAGGTGCCTGAGCGGACGGCGGACGGAGTCGCGCTGTCTTCGGGTGAGCGCGTCCAGGTACGCGGGCAGCGCCGACAGCCGGGTCAGGTACGCCTTGCGTGCCACGTCGTCGGACGGGCGGATCAGCGGCAGCGCCACTAGCAGCAACGCCAGCGGCGCGTTGAGGCCTTCGGCGTGGGTGTGCTCGACCAGGTGCGAGTCCAGGCGGTACACCAGGCCCCACGCCTGCTGGGCGACCACCGCACGCGTCACCGGGTCGTCGTCCCCGCCACGCGCACGCCGTGCGATGTCCTCGGCACGGGCGCGCAGATCGCGTCCGGCTTCGACGCCCGGGTCCGGCAACAGGTTGTCCCAGCCCGGGATGCCGAGCAGCGTCGCCATGACGGGATCGGCGTCCAGGACCAGGGTCAGCATCTCGTCGGCGAGCTCGCGCGCGGTGGTCACGCCGCCATTCTGTGGTGCTACACCGGGGAAATGCGCGTGATCGCGACGGAAAGGGCTTGGCGTGCCTCGGCCGCCAACCGGGCCACCACTTCGGCCGCCGGGGCCGGTCGGACCAGCGCGTAGGTCTGCCCGGCCCACAACGACATCAGCTCCGGGTCGCCGGTCGCGCGCACCGGCCGGGTCAGGTGGTGCACCTCCGGGTACGCGGCGGGCGCCTGCTCCTGGTTGTCCACCAGGAACCTGTTCACCAGGCCACGTGCCGGACGTCCGCTGAACGCCCTGGTCAACGCCGTGCGGCGGGTGCCTTCGGCGAGCGCTTGGCGGTGGGCGGCGGACGTGCCCGCCTCCGGCGTGGACAGGAACGCGGTGCCCAGCTGCGCCGCGACCGCGCCCGCCGTGATGACCGCGGCCACGTCCGCGCCGTGGACCAGGCCTCCGGTCGCGATCAGCGGCAGGTCGACCTTGGCGCGCACCAGCCGCAACGCGGCCAGCACGCCGAACAGCTCGCCGCCGCCGGGCGAGACGCCGTCGTCGGCGAACGTGCCCCGGTGCCCGCCCGCGTCACTGCCCTGCACGCACAGCGCGTCGGCGCCGACCTGCGCCGCCTGCGCGGCTTCCTGCGGTGTCGTGACGGTGACGACGACCGTGGAGCCGGCCGCGTGCAGCCGGTGCACGTCCTCCGGGTTCGGTAGGCCGAACGTGAACGAGACCACCGGAACGCGCAACGCCATCACGAGTTCGAGCTTGGCGGCGTAGGAGTCGTCGTCCCACCGCGGTTCACCGGGCTCGGTCGGCGACTGCGCCTTGACCCGGTCGAGGTAGCCGGACAGGTCGGTGGTGGAGCGGGGACCGGGGACGAACAGGTTCACGCCGAACGGCCGGTCGGTCAGCGCGGTGGTGGCGGTGATCTGCTCGGCGACGGCTTCGACGGACAGGTAGCCGGCGGCCAGGAACCCGAGCCCACCCGCCCGTCCGACCTCGGCCACGAGCGCGGGTGTGGACGCCCCACCGGCCATCGGCGCGGCGATGACGGGCACTTCGAGTCTGTCCAACATGGCGCGACCCTAACCCGCGCTTCCGCTGCGGTCACGTATTTGCAGGTCCACGGCGTCCATGGGCAAAACGGGCGCGTTGCGAGCGGTCCGGCACGCGGCGGGTCGGGTAGCGCCGGCGCCGTCCCTCCCGTGGCGCGACGGGAGGGACGGCGTCCGCCGCGCTACGGCAGCGTGTCCAGGTGCGGTGCCACCGTGTTGGCGAACTGCCAGTTGTTGGAGGCGTCCCAGTTGATCGACCACGTCATCGCGCCGCGGATGCCCGGCCAGGTCTGGGAGGGCTTGAACGATCCGCAGTTCGTGCCCTTGGCCAGGCAGTCGAGCGCCCGGTTGACGTTGGCGGGCGACTGGTAGCCACCGCCCGCGCCGGACGGCGAGGCGGGCAGGCCGAGGCCGACCTGGTCGGGGCGCAGGCCGTTCTGCAGCTGGATGCAGGCCAGCGCGACCAGGAAGTCCACCGTGCCCTGCGAGTAGACCTTCTGGTCGCAGCCGAGCATCGAACCGGAGTTGTAGTACTGCATGTTGACCACGGTGAGGATGTCCTTCACGGCCAACGCCAGCTTGAAGTACTCCGCGCCGGTGGACTGCATGTCGATGGTCTGCGGCGCCATCGCGATGACCTTGCCGCCGCCCGCGTGGATGGCGCGCAGGGCCTGCGCCATGTAGGTGGCGTTGACGCCGTTCTCCAGGTCGATGTCCACGCCGTCGAACCCGTAGTTCGCGATCAGGGACTTGACGCTGTTGGCGAAGTTCGTCGCGGCGGTCGAGTTGCCGACGCTGATCGTGCCCTTCTCGCCGCCGACCGAGATGATCACCTTCTGGCCGCGGTTCTGCAGGGTGCGCACGTCGGCCTTGAACTGGGCGTCGGTGTAGCCGCCGAGCTTGCTCGACAACGTCGGGTCGAGGTTGAAGGCGACCGCGCCCGGCGTGGTGGTGGCGTCGGCGAACGCGACGGCCACGATGTCGTAGGTGGTGGGCACATCGGCGAGCTTGAGCAGGCGCGAGCCGTTGTCGAAGTTGTGCCAGTAGCCCGTGAGCGCGTGCTTGGGCAACGTCGGGTTCGGGTTGCCGGTCGTCGTCGTGGTCGTCGTGGTCGTCGTGGTGGTGGTGGTCGTTGTCGTGGTGGTGGAGGTGCTCGTGCTGGTGGTCGTGCTCGTCGGCGGGGTGCCGGGGCCGTCGAGGCTCACGTCGTCGGCGTAGAAGGTCGGTTGGCCGTACCAGCCGTGCACGTAGATCGTGACGCTGCTGGTCGCGCCGGTGGTGAAGTCGATCGAGAGCTGGCTGAAGCCCGTCGAGCCGGGCGTCCACGTGCTCTTGTCGCCGCTGCCGGTGCCCGTCACGCCGAGGTACACGTAGCTGCCCTGCACCCACGCCGACAGCTTGTAGGCGGTGTTGGCCCGCACGGAGATGGTCTGCGAGCAGCGGGCGTTGTCCTGGCCCGCCGGGGAGCCCGCCATGGCGTGCGTGCCGGTGCGCTTGGTCGTGGTCACCGCCGTCGCCGCGGCGCTGCACGTCCACCCGCCCGTACCGCCCTCGAAACCGGGGTTGGCGACCAGGTTGGCGGCCGACGCGCTGCCCACCACCACCAGGGTCAGGCCCGCGATGGCCAGCACACCCGCCAGCACCGCGCCCAGTGCGCGTCTCGTCCTCGAAAGCACGTCCACCTCCACGTTCTCGTCGGCGGCCAAAGCCCAGCACAGGTGACGTGGGCCACTCGAAAAATGGACTAGACCACTGGGACTTGTCAAGGGTGTGAACAATGATCCGATGACGTTCACCGTTGATGACGCGATCCGGATCGCGCGGGCGGCCCACGACGGGCAGGTCGACAAGTCCGGGCAGCCCTACATCGGCCACCCGCTGCGGGTGATGGGCCGGGTGTCCGGCGAGCACGCGCGCATGGCGGCCGTGCTGCACGACGTCGTCGAGGACACTTCCGTCACCGCCGACGACCTGCTCGCCGCCGGGTGCCCGCCGGAGGTGGTGTCGACCGTGCTGGCGTTGAGCCACCGTGACGGTGAGACGCAGGAGGAGTACCTGGCGCGGGTGCTCGCCGACCCGGTCGCGGTGGAGGTCAAGCGGGCCGACATCGCGGACAACACATCACCGCCCCGACTGGCGATGCTCGACACCGCCACCCAGGACCGGCTGCGCGCGAAGTACTCGAAAGCCCTCGACATCCTCGGCCGGTGACGTGGTCTTCACGGGCCTGTGACAGTTGCGGTGGAGATCACGCCCGATCTGGCTCCACAAGCCTCTGACGTGCGGCATCATGGTAGGTGAACCGATACAGAGAAGACGACCGAAAGGCGACATGACCAACGCTCTGAAGACCGTTCGCACGTACTTCGCCACCCGGCGGCAGATCCGCAAGCGTGAAGCGGACCTGAACCGCGAGCTGGCCGCCTACGACACCCCGAGCGCCCGGATGGACATGGAAGCCATCCTCGCCCGGCACTCGAGCCACGAGGCGCGTGAGATCGAAGCGATCCTCCGCCGCCACGCGCTCAGCGGGATGCTCCGCAACCACAGCTGAGCCGCCGCACCCCTTCGAGGGCCTTCAGGACAGGGGCGTCCTGAGGGCCCTTTTGTCATTACTCCCCGTCTTCCCACAAGGTGCCGAGCAGCTCGGCGGGCACGATCCGCACCGGGAACGGCAGCGTCGCGTCGAACGGCTTCTCTCCTTGCACCTCGGCCACCTGCTGGTAGCAGCCCTCGGCGTCGAGTTCGAACACGGCCAGCACGGGCTCCTGCGGGTCGATCACCCAGTAGCTGACCACGCCCATGCGCTCGTAGGCGTTCTTCTTGATCGTGAGGTCGCGAATACCGGTGCTCGGTGAGAGCACTTCCACCGCCAGCAATGGCGCGACGGGCAACAACCTGTCGGTGAAGTCGGCGTGGCGGCCGACGAGCACGTCCGGCTGCAGCTCGGTCCTCCCGCTCGGCTGCACGGCGAATGGTGCCGTCAGCACGGAAAGATCGTTCGGGCAGCTCCCGTCCAGCAGCGAGCCGAGTTTCAGGACGATCTTCTGGTGCCGGTACCCCGGTGCCGGGCTCACGTAGAGCTGCCCGTCGATGAGTTCGTAACGGCGTCCGTCATCAGGCATGCCCTCCAGGTCCTCGACCGTGTAGGAGCTGCCTTCTTGTTCGACCATGACGGTCATGGTCCCCTCCTCCCAGTTGGTGCGCCAACCATGGCAGGAAAAAAGGGCCTGAAAACGCCTCCACGCCGACCGGTTCACCCGAAGATGTGCCGGTCGGCGCGGATTTGGCCGGTGGTACTACTTCTTTCCCTTGTCCTTGCCGGAGTCGTCGGTCGACAGTGCGGCGACGAAGGCTTCCTGGGGGACCTCGACGCGGCCCACCATCTTCATCCGCTTCTTGCCTTCCTTCTGCTTCTCCAGCAGCTTGCGCTTACGCGTGATGTCACCGCCGTAGCACTTCGCGAGCACGTCCTTGCGAATGGCGCGGATCGTCTCGCGGGCGATCACGCGGGCGCCGACGGCGGCCTGGATGGGCACCTCGAACTGCTGCCGCGGGATCAGCTCGCGCAGCTTGCTGGCCATCTTCGTGCCGTACCCGTAGGCGTGGTCCTTGTGCACGATCGCGCTGAACGCGTCCACCGGCTCGCCCTGGAGCAGGATGTCCACCTTGACCAGCTCGGCGTCCTGCTCGCCCGACTCCTCGTAGTCCAACGACGCGTAACCACGCGTGCGCGACTTCAGCGCGTCGAAGAAGTCGAAGATGATCTCCCCGAGCGGCATGGTGTAGCGCAGCTCGACGCGGTCCTCGGACAGGTAGTCCATGCCGCCGAGCTGGCCGCGCTTGGACTGGCACAGCTCCATGATCGCGCCGATGTACTCGCTGGGCGCGATGATCGTGCACCTGGTGATCGGCTCGTACACCTCGGCGCGCTTGCCGTCCGGCCAGTCGGACGGGTTGGTCACCACGTGCTCGGTGCCGTCGTCCATCACGACCCGGTAGACCACGTTCGGCGCGGTGGAGATCAGGTCCAGGCCGAACTCGCGCTCCAGCCGGTCCCGGGTGATCTCCAGGTGCAGCAGGCCGAGGAAGCCGCAGCGGAAGCCGAAGCCCAGGGCGGCCGACGTCTCCGGCTCGAACGTCAGCGCGGCGTCGTTGAGCTGCAGCTTCTCCAGCGCCTCGCGCAGGATCGGGTAGTCCGAGCCGTCCACCGGGTACAGCCCGGAGTAGACCATCGGGCGCGGCTCGCGGTACCCGGCCAGCGGCTCGGTCGCGCCGTGCTTCTCGGCCGTGACGGTGTCGCCGACCTTCGACTGGCGCACGTCCTTCACGCCGGTGATGAGGTAGCCGACCTCGCCGACGCCCAGGCCGACGCTCGGCTTCGGCTCGGGCGAGATGATGCCCACCTCGAGCAGCTCGTGGGTCGCGTTGGTCGACATCATCCGGATCCGCTGGCGCGGGGTGATCTTGCCGTCGACCACGCGGATGTAGGTGACCACGCCACGGTAGGTGTCGTACACCGAGTCGAAGATCATCGCGCGGGGCGGTGCGTCCGCGTCGCCCACCGGGGCCGGGACGCGCTTGACGACCTCGTCCAGCAGCGCGCCGACGCCCAGGCCGGTCTTGGCCGAGACCCGCAGCACCTCCTCGGGCTCGCAGCCGACGATGTGCGCGAGCTCCTTGGCGTACTTGTCCGGGTCCGCCGCGGGCAGGTCGATCTTGTTCAGCACCGGGATGATGGTGAGGTCGTTCTCCATCGCCAGGTACAGGTTGGCCAGCGTCTGCGCCTCGATGCCCTGCGCGGCGTCGACCAGCAGCACGGTGCCTTCGCACGCCTCCAGCGCACGCGAGACCTCGTAGGTGAAGTCGACGTGACCCGGCGTGTCGATCATGTGCAGCACGTGGTCCCGGCCGTCGACCTGCCACGGCAGCCGCACGTTCTGCGCCTTGATCGTGATGCCGCGCTCGCGCTCGATGTCCATGCGGTCGAGGTACTGCGCGCGCATAGCCCGCTCCTCGACCACGCCGGTGAGCTGCAGCATGCGATCGGCCAGGGTCGACTTGCCGTGGTCGATGTGCGCGATGATGCAGAAGTTCCGGATGAGCTCCGGAGGCGTGAACGTCTGGTCGGCGAACGTGGTCACTCAGGTTCCTCGCACACGAAGGACGGGGGATCGACCCATCTTCTCACGTCACGGGGTCGTGGCGTTCCGCGCGTACGTGACCGAGACCATATGCTGCCCGCCGTGTACGCGAACGGTGAAGACGCCCGCCCGCTGAGGGGCGCGGTGCGCGAGGTCCACACGGCCGCGGTGGCGGCCACCCTGGAGTACTCACCCGACCTGGACGGCCTGGCCGACCCGGGCGAGGTGGTGTGGGCCTGGGTCCCCTTCGAGGAGGACCCGAGCCGCGGCAAGGACCGGCCGCTGCTGGTCGTGGGACGGCACCGGCGTGCACTGCTCGGCCTGATGCTGACCAGCAAGACCCCCGACCGGCACGAGGTCGACGACTGCCTCGACCTGGGCTCGGGCCGCTGGGACCGCGACGGCAGGCGTTCCTACCTGCGCCTGGACCGCGTGTTCGAGCTGGACGAGGCCGACATCCGCCGCGAGGGCTCGGTGCTGGAGCCGGAGCGGTTCTCGCTGGTCGTGGACGTGCTGCGGCGGCTCGGCTGGCGCTGAGACCACCCCGGGGGTCATCTCCGGGCCGGTCTCCGGGCGGTCCCCGATGCGGTCGGAGCGGCCCGTCACGACGCTGGTGGCATGGCGAACAACCTGATGAAGGCGTTGGACGCGGCGTTCGGGCACCCGCGCGGCAAGGTGGGCGAGCTGGGCGGCCGGGTCATGGCCGTGCTGAACGCGAAGGTGGAGGAGCACGTCACCGAGGTGGCCGCGCCGACGCCCGAGGAGGTCGTGCTGGTGCTCGGCCCCGGTCCGGGCGTGGGGCTCAAGCTGGCCGGTGAACGCGCGCTCAAGGCCATCGGCGTCGACCCGTCGCAGGTCATGCTGGACGAGGCGCGTGAGCGGTGCGCGGAGCTGATCGTGGCGGGCCGGGTGGAGCTGCGCGAGGGTGCGGCGACGCGGACCGGCCAGCCCGAGGACTCGGTGGACGTGGTGGTCTCGGTGAACAACCTCCAGCTGTGGGGCAACCGGCCGGCCGCGTTCCACGAGCTGTTCCGGGTGCTGCGGCCTGGCGGCAGGCTGGTCGTCTCGGTGCACCGGCGGGCGCTGGACACCTCCGAGTACGACCTGATCCAGGAGGCCGAGGCGGCCGGGTTCACCGGGGTGCGCACCTCGTTGCACCAGTACGGCGGCGTGGTCGGGCCCGCGGTGCAGCTACTGGCGGGTGTCCCGGCGTAGTGGGTGGTCGGCGGGGACCTCGACCAGCACGACGTGCCTGCCGTCCGGGTCGGTGATCCACAGCTCGTCCAGGCCCCACGGCTCGCGCCGGGCGGGCCGGACGACGTGGTCGGCGAGCTCTTCGGCGGCCCGCCGCAGGTCACGCACTTGCAGCCACAGCTGCGTGGCGTCCGTCGGACGTTCGGTGGAGGTGCCGGAGACCTCCAGGAAGCCCTGGCCGAGGAAGAACACCGTGCCGCCGGGGAACTCCCGGTGCACGGCCAGGCCCAGCACATCGCGGTAGAACGCCCGCGCGCGCTCCGGGTCGTGAGAGCGGACGAGGACGCGGCTGCTCAGGATCTCCACGGCGTCCAGGCGATCACACGTCCAGCCGCAGCGCCATTCGCACGTGGTCGCCGTCGCGACCCTCCTCGCGCCAGCCGTGGTCGGTGTAGAAGCGCCGCGCGCGGTGGTTCTCCGCGAACACGTCGAGCCGCGCGGTGGTGACGCCGAGGTCCCGCAGCGCATCCATCGCCGCGTCGTGCAGCGCGTGGCCGACGCCCCTGCCCCAGCACGCCGGGTCCACCTGGAGTTGCAACAGCGAGCCATCGGGGGTGACCAGCGCGAACCCGGCGAACACGTGGTCCAGTTCGGCGCACAGCCACACCCGGCCGGGCTTGTCGAAGGCGTGGCCGGCGGCCCGCGCGGACCGTTCCCACTCGGCGAGTTCCGCCTCGGGCACGTGGCCCTCGTAGTAGCTGCGCCTGGCCTTGACGTAGACGTCGACGAGCGGCCGGTCGTCCTCCGCCCGGGGTGGGCGCACGGTGATCGTCCCCATGCACTCAGGGACGCGGCACCGCCGGTGAGGTTGTCCGGACCTCGTGCCGCGACGCGTCCGGCGCGAGGAACGCCAGCAGCCGTCCGGCCTCCCGCTCCAGCTCGTCCGGCGCGGGCAGCCGGCGGAACGGCCGCAGTTCCAGCGTGGCGACGTCGTCGGCGCGGTGCAGCTTCCAGTCACCCGCCGTGACGCCGTCGACCAGGAAGAACTGCGGCACGGGGCCGTGCGGGTCGTAGTTCTGCGCGCGCACGTCCTCGGTGACGACCCGGCGCCGGTCGGCGTGCGAGAGCAGCACGTTGTCGAAGTCGTAGAGGAACCGCGGCGGCGCGGGCTCGTCCGGGTCCGGACGGGGCGCCTCGGGCAGGTCGAACAGCTGCTGGCCGTCCTCGTCGCGCAGCCGCAGCAGCGGCAGCCCTTCGACCACCTCGCGCAACCGGGTGAGGCCGGACCAGGTCTGCACGTCCTTCACCGTGGCGGGGCCGAACGCGGCCAGGTAGCGCAGCACCAGGTCGTCCAGCGACGGCTTGTCCGCCACGGACGCGCCCAGCCACGTCTCCACGCTGGTGTGCGCGATCGTGCCGCTGCGTCCCCACACCCCGCGCGGCGGCACCTGCACCAACGGCACCAGGCACCGGATCGCGTAGGCCAGCGAGGCGGGCGCGCGGTCGGGCCACTGCTCGTGCAGCAGGGTGCCGAGCTCCTTGTTGGTGCGGGGCTTCTCGGCCAGCAGCACGCGCCCGGCGGCCACCACGGCGTCCACGTCCAGGCCGCGCATGTCCCGGCCGTGGGTGTAGTTGCGGAACAGGTCCCGGTCGAGCGCGGGCTGGACCGCCGGGCGCAGGGCCAGGGCGTCCTCGGCGGTGACCAGGTGGATGGTCGACCGCATCACGGCGATGCGCACGAGCCGCCGGTCCACGAGCAGGTCCGCGGCCCGGTCCGGGGTGAAGCCGGCGATCCGCGACCACAGGCCGGTGTACCAGGTGTGCGGTGTCTGGGCCTGCAACCCGACCAGGTGCGCGACGACCTCGGGCACGGTCGCCTCGGCGCGGGCCAGCAGGAACTGGCGGGCCAGGGTGGCTCGGCCGAGGGCACGACGGCTCAGTACCGGGGTCATGCGATCACCGTAGGGCTCATTGCGGTCAACTTCTGTCCTCGTTTCAGCGCCGGCTTGTCCGGCGGCACGGAAAAGTGATATCACTTTGCTAAGCACGAGATATGACATCGAGGGGTGGAACATGGACGCGACGACGGACGTGGCGGTGCGGATGCCGGCTCCGGTGGTCCGGGAGCGGGAGGCACGAGCGGTGTCGGGTTGGGGGGTGCTGGCCGGGGTGGTGGTCGGCGCGCTGCTGGGCGCGGCGATCGTGGTCCTCGGCACGATTCCGGGTGACGACGGGCCGAGCGTCCCGGCGATCGTCGGCGGCGGCCTGCTGATCGCCGGGAGCAGCATCGCGAGCATCGGGTTGTTCACCGTCGCGCCGGGCGAGTCGCGGGTGCTCCAGTTCGCCGGCCGCTACACCGGCACCGTCCGCCAGGACGGCCTGCGCTGGGCGAACCCGTTCACCACGAAGGTGAAGGTGTCCACCCGGATCCGCAACCACGAGACCGCCACGCTGAAGGTCAACGACGCGGACGGCAACCCGATCGAGATCGCCGCCGTGGTGGTGTGGCAGGTCGAGGACACCGCGCGGGCCAAGTTCGAGGTGGACGACTTCGTGCGGTTCGTCGGCATCCAGACCGAGACCGCCGTGCGGCACATCGCGACCAGCTACCCGTACGACAACCACGACGAGACCGGGCTGTCGCTGCGGGAGAACGCGGACGAGATCACCGAGACGCTGTCGCTGGAGATCGCGGCACGGGTGCAGTCGGCCGGGGTGAAGGTGATCGAGTCCCGGCTCACGCACCTGGCCTACGCTCCGGAGATCGCGCAGGCGATGCTGCAACGCCAGCAGGCCGGTGCGGTGGTCGCGGCGCGGTCGCGGATCGTGGAGGGCGCGGTCGGCATGGTGCAGCTCGCGCTGGCCAGGCTCGCCGAGGAGGACGTGGTGGAACTGGACGAGGAGCGCAAGGCGGCGATGGTGTCGAACCTGCTGGTCGTGCTCTGCGGCGACCGATCCACGCAGCCCGTGGTCAACGCCGGGTCGTTGTACACCTGACGTGGCCGAGCGCAAGAGCGTCCTGCTGCGCCTCGACCCGGCGGTGCACGACGCGCTGACGAGGTGGGCGAACGACGAGCTGCGCAGCACGAACGCGCAGATCGAGTTCCTGCTGCGCCGCGCGCTCGCCGAAGCCGGTCGGCTGCCCACCGGGGCCGCCGACCAACCCAGGCGCGGCCGGCCGCGCAAGCAGGACAAGGAACCGGGACCGGACTAGGCGCGACGCGCCGCCTGCCTCGGCCGGCACTTCGGGGTGGACGTCGGCGGTGCACCACTTGCACTTGTCGGCGTCCACCGCGATGAACTCCGCGCACCGCGGGCACTCGCGGGAACCCTGATGAAGCCCAGCGCCAGTTCGAACATGTTGCCGCCCAAGGCGAAGCCCTTGAACTCCAGCCACAGTTTCTTCACCCTCGGTAGATCGGTCGTCGGGACCACCTGCCTTGAGCCACACCTTCGGGTGATCGACTCGCGGAGTGACGTGACCGGTGCGACTGTTGGCGAGGTGAGCGAGCTGAACTCCCCGTACCCGCCGGGTACGCCCGCGTGGGTGGACATGATGACCACCGACCGCCGGGCCACCATGGACTTCTACGGCGGACTGTTCGGCTGGGACTTCGAGATCGGTGGCCCGGAGACCGGGCACTACACGATGGCGCTGGTGCGCGGGCTGCCCGTGGCGGGGTTCGGCGAGATGCCGTCGGACGTGATGTTCCCCGTGGTGTGGACGACCTACCTGGCCACCGACGACCTGGACGAGTCGGTGGAGAAGCTGAACGCCAACGGCGGCAAGGTGCTCGTGCCGGAGTTCGACACCGGAGGTCCGGGGCGCGGCGCGATCGCGGTGGACCCGTACGGCGCGGCGTTCGGGCTGTGGGAGGCGGGCACGCACATCGGCGCGTACGTGGTGAACGAGCCCGGTTCGGTGGTGTGGAACGAGCTGGCCACCCGTGACGCGTTCGGCGCGGCGGAGTTCTACCAGCAGGTGTTCGGTGTCGGGCTCGACCCGCTGCCGGACTTCCCGTACACGCAGCTGCGGGTCGAGGGCCGTGCGGTGGCGGGCGTGTTCGGGATGGCCAACGAGATCCCCGCCGAGATCCCGCCGCACTGGATGACCTACTTCGCGGTCACCGACGCCGACGCGGCGGCGAGGCGGGTGGCCGAGCTGGGCGGCGTCACGGTCGGCGACGTGGTCGAGTCGCGGTTCGGCCGGTTCACCACCGCCGGCGACCCGATGGGCGCGACGTTCCGGGTCATCCAATCGCCGCCTTCCACCCCAGACTGACCACGAGCGCCACCACGACGGTGAGGAACACCCGGCGCACGAACGCCGATCCGCGCCGCACCGCCAGCCGCGCGCCGAACACCGCGCCGGTCACGTTGCACAGCGCGAGCACCAATCCCAAGCCCCACAGCACTTTCCCGGCCGGGATGAAGTACAAGAGGGCACCCAGATTAGTGGCCACGTTCACCACTTTTGCCGTGGCCGAGGCGCGCAGGAACGCGAACCCCACCAAGCCCACGAGCAGGAACACCAGGAACGCGCCCGTGCCCGGCCCCGCCAGGCCGTCGTAGAAGCCGATCACCGCGCCACCCAGGGCCATCACGGCGATCTGCGCGAAACGCGTGAACCTCGGCGTCTCCGCCACGCCCAGCTCCGGCTTGCGCCACGTGTAGAGGCCGACGCCGACCAGCGCGACGAGCACCACGCCGTTGAGCACACCGGGCGCCAACGCCCCCGCGAACGCCGCACCGCCCACCGCGCCCGCGAACGCGGCCGCCGCCATCGGCAGCGCCGACGACCAGTCGATCGCCGCCTGCCGCGAGTAGGTGCGCACCGCCGCCGCCGTGCCGACCACGGAGGCGACCTTGTTCGTGGCCAGCGCGTACAGCGGCTGGCCGCCGGGCGCGATCAGCAGCAGCGCGGGCAGTTGGATCAGTCCACCGCCGCCCACCACCGCGTCGACCGCGCCCGCGAGGGCGGCGGCCAGGCAGAGGAACAGCAGGGCGGCGAGCGAGATCTGCCCGAAGCCGGGCCAGTCGAGTGCGGTGGTCACCCGCACATCAAACAAGACGGGCGTACTGCATTTCACCCCTTACCACGATGGGAGCGCTCCCAGAATGCGCCGTTCGGCCCTGTTGTGGGCCGATTCACACAGGGAGGGTGATCCCGGTGTTCTCCGATCCACCTGGAGGTTCTCGGTGTTGAGATCCCGCAAGCGGACCGCGGTCGCCGCGCTGGTCTCGCTGGCCCTGTTGGTCACCGGCGCGCAGGCCAGCGGCGTGATGGAGCCGGCCGGACAGGACTACCAGGACGCGCGGGCCCCGGTCGACCGGCGCGTCGAGAGCCTCCTCAAGCGCATGACGCTGGAGGAGAAGGTCGGCCAGATGACCCAGATCCGGCTGGGCAAGCTGCGGGGCAACTGCGAGTGGAACCCCGGTCCGCTGCGCGAGGACTGCATGAAGGCCGTGCTGGAGGACGCCAAGGTCGGCTCCATCCTGTCCGGCGGCGGTGACGCGCCGAACCCGAACACGCCCCGCGCGTGGGCGGAGATGACCAACACGATCCAGAAGTACGCGCTGGACCACAGCAGGCTGCGGATCCCGCTGATCTACGGCGCGGACGGCGTGCATGGCCACTCGAACGTGCTCAGCGCCACCATGTTCCCGCACCAGATCGGCCTCGGCGCGACGTGGAACCCGGAGCTGCAGGAGCAGCTGGGCGCGTCCACCGGCCGGGCCATGCGCGCCACCGGCGTGTTCTGGAACTTCGCGCCCGTGTCCGACATCGCCCGCGACACCCGCTGGGGCCGGTACTACGAGACCTACAGCGAGGACCCGGTGCTGGCCGGCGCGCTGGCGGCGGCGAACGTGCGCGGGCAGCAGGCCGAGCCGACCGACGGCACCGCGAAGCTCACCGCGACGGCCAAGCACTTCGCGGGCTACTCCGAGCCGTTCAACGGGCACGACCGGGCACCCGCCCAGCTGCCGATCCGGTACTTGCAGGACACCGTGCTGCCCGCGTTCCAGCCGCAGTTCGACGCGGGCGTCGGCACCGTGATGATCAACTCCGGTGCGGTGAACGGCGTGCCCGCGCACGCGTCGAAGTACCTGCTGACCACGCAGTTGCGCGACCGGATGGGCTTCCGGGGCGTGGCGATCACCGACTGGGAGGACATCCGGTTCCTGGTGGACCGCTACCACGTGGCGGCGGACTACGAGGAGGCCATCGCG
Source organism: Saccharothrix carnea (assembly GCF_003014735.1). Lineage (GTDB taxonomy): Bacteria > Actinomycetota > Actinomycetes > Mycobacteriales > Pseudonocardiaceae > Actinosynnema > Actinosynnema carneum. The sequence goes on from NZ_PYAX01000003.1 coordinate 401,905, forward strand.
ATGGCCGTCAACGCGGGCGTGGACATGGCGATGGAGCCCTCGGACGCGGCCGGCTTCACCTCGGGCCTGTTGGCGGGCGTGCGCAGCGGTGCGATCCCCGGCAAGCGGATCGACCAGGCCGTGCGGCGGATCCTGAAGCTCAAGTTCGAGCTGGGGCTGTTCGAGAAGCCGTTCGTGGACGTGGAGAAGGCCGACGCGATCGTGAACGGCGCGGACCGGGCGCTGGCCCGTCAGGCGGCGGCGGAGAGCACCGTGCTGCTGCGCAACGACGGCGTGCTGCCCCTGTCGACCGGCGCGGGCAAGCTCGTGGTGACCGGTGACGCGGCCGATTCCGTGCCCCGCCAGCTCGGTGGCTGGTCGGTCGGCTGGCAGGGCGTGCCGGACTGGTCGGCGATGCCGGAGGCGGTGACGGTGCTGGAGGGCATCCGGGCCGCCGCGCCGTCGTCGAACGTGGTCAGCGCGCCCGCGCAGGCCGACGCGGTGGCGCAGGCCGGTGACGCCGACGCGGTGGTCGTGGTGCTCGGTGAGGACCCGGGCGCGGAGGGTGAGTCGGACACCGAGGAGCCCGCGCTGACCGCCGCGCAGCAGGGCCTGGTGGACGCGGTGCGTGCGGCGGGCAAGCCGGTCGTGGTGGTGCTGCTCACCGGCCGGCCGCAGGTGCTCGGCACGGTGGCGGACGCACCGGCGCTGGTCGCGGGCTGGCTGCCCGGTTCGGAGGGCGGCAGCGCGATCGCCGACGTGCTGTTCGGCGCGGTCAACCCGAGCGGCAAGCTGCCGGTGTCGTGGCCGAAGACGGTCGGTGACCAGCCGTTCTCGTACGACCAGCCGCGTGGCGCGAACACGGTGCCCAGTTCGGGGTACGACCCGGCGTTCGCGTTCGGGCACGGCTTGTCGTACACCACGTTCACCACGTCCGCGCCGACCGTGAAGTCGGCCGAGGTGCGGCGGGACGAGCAGGTCGAGGTGTCGGTGACCGTGGCCAACACCGGGGCGCGTGACGGCACTCTCGTCGTGCCGGTGTACGTGCACCAGCCGGTGAGCAAGGTGCTCACGCCGGAGCGACGACTGGTCGGCTTCACGCGCGTGGCGTTGAAGGCGGGCGAGCAGCGGGCGGTCGAGGTGACGTTCGACGTGCGGCGGCTGGCGGTGACGTCCGGCGACATGGACGGCTCGGGCAAGCCGGAGGTGGCCAAGGGCGACTACGAGGTCGTGGTCGGCGAGGAGAGGACTCGATTGACGGTGCGGTGAGCTGCCCTGATATCCTTCTCGGCCGTACCCGCGCGGCATTCCGCTGTGGAGGAAAACCGCCCCTTCGTGGGGCGGAGCCGGTGACAAGCGCGGTGCGACTCTCCAGACCGAGGAAAAGGTGGCTTTCGCGTGGCGAACATCAAGTCCCAGATGAAGCGGATCAAGACGAACGAGAAGGCGCGCCTGCGCAACAAGGCCGTCAAGTCGTCCCTCAAGACCGCCATCCGCAAGTTCCGTGAGGCCGCCGAGGCCGGTGACAAGGAGAAGGCCACCGTGCTGGCGCGGGAGGCTTCCCGCAAGCTGGACAAGGCCGTCACCAAGGGCGTGATCCACGCCAACCAGGCCGCCAACAAGAAGTCGGCGCTGGCGCGGCGCGCCAACCAGATCTGATCTGGTCCTCACGCCACTGGTTCTTGCCGAAAGGGCCGCTCACCCCACGCGGGGTGAGCGGCCCTTTCTTTCGTCTCCGGCAGCCTGCATGGTCAGCGGCGGCCGTGGGCGGCGACGATCTTGAGCACCGCGCGTTCCAGGGCGTAGCCCGAGTCGGCTGCGACGCCCTTGACGTCGGCGTTCAGGTCGGCGACCACAGTCATCGCCGCCGCGAGCCCCCGGTCCTCCCAGCCGCGTGATTGCCCCTGGGCCTTCTTGACCTTCCACGGCGGCATGCCGAGCTCTCCCGCCAGCTTGAACGGGTCGCCCCGACCCACCGCCGACACCCGCGCGATCGTGCGCACCGCGTCGGCCAGCGCGTCAGCGACCAGCACGTGTGGCACGCCGAGCTGGATCGCCCACCGCAACGCCTCCAGCGCACCGGCCCGGTCGCCCATCACAGCCTTCTCGGCCACCGCGAACCCGGTCACCTCGGCCCTGCCCCGGTGGTAGCGGCGGACCGCCTCGGCATCGACCTTGCCACCCGTGTCCGCGACGAGCTGCGAGGCCGCCGCCGCCAGCTCGCGCAGGTCCGACCCGACCGCCTCGATCAGCGCGGCCACCGCCTCCGGATCGGCCTTGCCACCACCCGCCGCACGGATCTCGTTGCGCACGAAAGCTTCCCGGTCCGCCGCCTTGGTCATCTTGGGGCACTCGGTGACCCGGGCACCCGCCTTGCGCAGCGCCGCGGGCAGGTCCTTGGCCACCTTGCTGCGCCCGCCGCCGCTGTGGACGACCACCAGCGTGACCCCGTCCGCCGGGGCCTTGGCGTAGCCGATGACCGCGTCGGCGATCTCCTTGCCGCACTCCTGCGCGGCCTCCAGCGCGACCACCCGCCCCTCGGCGAACAGCGACGGGCTCACCAGTTCAGCCAGCTCAGGCGGGGTGAGATCGGTCACGCGCACGCGGGTCAGGTCGGCCTGCGGATCGACTTTCCGCGCCGCCGCCAACGCACCGCGCACCGCGCGCTCGACCAGCAACTCCTCCTCGCCGACGATCAGGTGCACGGCGTCGGGCGTGTCAGCGGGCGCACTCACGGACGCGATCCTCCCACGCGCGTCGGGCGTCCGGATGGTGGACGTCTCTGGCTGAGGGTCGGGATGGTGACGTAAGTTGAGGCCACAACTGAATACCGCTCATCCAGAGGGGCAGAGGGATCGGCCCGAAGAAGCCCCGGCAACCCGTCGCACAGCGTCCGCTGGCGACCACGGTGCCAATTCCGACCCGCGACGCGCGGGAAAGATGAGGAGATACCTCGCGATGACTGCTGTCAGTGTGCCCTCGGCCACCACCTCCTTCGACCTCGGTCCCGCCCGCGCACTGTCGTGTCGCGAGTGTGGCCACGAGACGCCGCTCGCCGCCGAATACGCCTGTCTCGAGTGTTTCGGGCCGCTGGAAGTGGCCTACGACTTCGGCCGGATCCGCCGCGAGGACATCGAGGCAGGCCCCCGGTCGATCTGGCGCTACCGCGGCCTGCTCCCCGTGCCGACCACCGTCGAGTCGCACCCCAACACCAACCCCGGCGGCACCCGCCTGGTCGAGGCCGACCGCCTCGCCAAGGCACTGGGCGTGCGCAAGGTGTGGGTGAAGGACGACACCGGCAACCCCACCCACTCGTTCAAGGACCGCGTGGTCGGCGTCGCCCTCGCCGCCGCCCGCGAACTGGGCTTCAAGGTCCTGGCCTGCCCCTCCACCGGCAACCTGGCCAACGCCGTCGCCGCCGCCGCGGCCCGTGCGGGCTGGCAGTCGGTGGTGCTGGTGCCGTCCACCCTGGAGCGGGCGAAGATCCTCATGACCGCCGTCTACGGCGGCAACCTGATCACCGTCGACGGCAACTACGACGACGTGAACCGGCTGGCGCAGGAACTGGCCGCCGAGCACGAGGACTGGGCGTTCGTCAACGTCAACGTCCGCCCCTACTACGCCGAGGGCTCCAAGACGCTCGGGTACGAGGTCGCCGAACAGCTGGGCTGGCGACTGCCCGACCAGATCGTGGTGCCCATCGCGTCCGGCTCCCAGTTGACCAAGGTCGACAAGGCGTTTCGCGAGCTGGGCGAGCTGGACCTGGTCGAGCAGACCCCCTACCGCGTGTTCGGCGCGCAGGCCACCGGCTGCTCCCCCGTCGCGGCCGCGTTCAAGGCCGGCCACGACGTGGTCACCCCGGTCCGCCCGGACACCATCGCCCGGTCGCTGGCGATCGGCGCCCCCGCGGACGGCCCCTACGTGCTGGACGCCGTCCGCCGCACCAACGGTGCGATCGAGGACGTCACCGACGAAGAGGTTGTCGAGGGCATCCGCCTGCTGGCCCGGACCGAGGGCATCTTCGCCGAGACAGCCGGCGGCGTCACCGTCGCCACCGCGAAGAAGCTCATCGAGACCGGCCAGCTGGACCCGGACGGCGAGACGGTGCTCCTGATCACCGGCGACGGCCTCAAGACCCTCGACGCCCTGGGCGACCGCGTCGGCCCCCGCGCCAACGTCCCGCCGTCTGCCGAGGCCGTCCTGAAGGCCCTCCAGGACTGATCCCGGCGACCTCCGGGCGGCCACCGCGGTGCCGGCCGCCCGGATGTCACGGCCCGGGTCAGCCCGGCGGCGGGATGCCCGTCGACGGGTTCGGCGGTCTGCCCGGCGCCGGCCGGCGTGATCGCGGTACCGCGGCCAGGTCGGGCGCCACCACGACCGTCTCAGTCCTCCTGGTTCTCATAGCGAGATCCGGGACGAACGCAGCCAGCCGGTCCGGGGGAACGCGGACAGCTCCGGCAGGACGTGCGGCCCGACCGGTTCGGTGACCACCCGCCAGGCGGTGAGCATCTGCGGCCAGGGACGTTCCGCCTTCTCCTGGTTGTAGCGCTCGGCGTGCCACTCCTCCGGCGCCATGGTGAGGTCGGCGTCGAACAGGGCGTCGGCGACCAGGCGGTAGGCGGTGTCCGCCGAGGGCACCTGCGCCAGGCGGATCACGCCGACCGCCGTCGCCCTGGCGACGATGCCGCGTTCGCCGCCGGGCAGGTCCTCGCAGACGTAATAGGTGAAGGCGGGACGCAGTTCGTCCCGTGGCCACGGCTCGGCGGTGTAGCCCGGCTGCCACAGCGCCCACGCCACGGCCCGGTTGCCGCCTCGCGGCGACCAGCCGGAGTGCAACCGGATCCAGACGTCGTTCCTCATCGTTCTCCCCTTGTCCGTTGTCGGCATGGCTGCCGCCCCTGCGGGCGACCCGCGGCCCGTCCGGGCCAGCCAGGACGGCGGTGTCGCCGTCCCGGTCCGTGCGCAGCACCAGCGCGCCTCGGCTCGTCAACGCGTCGACCAGCACCCCGCTGGGGTGGCCGTAGCGGTTGCCCGCACCGACGCTCACCAGCGCGATCCGCGGCCGGACCGCCGCGAGGAACGCCGGTGACGAGTACCGCGACCCGTGGTGCGGCACCTTGAGCACGTCGGCCCGCAGGTCCACGTGCCCGCCGAGCAGGTCCGCCTGCCCGGCCAGCTCGATGTCGCCGGTCAACAGCACCCGCCCGGCCGCGGTGGTGGCCCGCAGCACCAGCGACGCGTCGTTGACCGCCGTGTTCGTCTCACCCACCGGGTCCGCACGCGGGCCCAGCACGTCGAGGTCCAGTCCCGGCCAGCTCAGCCGCTGCCCGGCGCCCAGCTCGACCACGCGGACCCCGGCCTCCCGCGCTCGTTCCACCACCTCCTCCCACGCCCACTCCGGCTGCCGCGACGGCCCCACCGCCACCGCACCGACACCTCGCTCGGCCATCACCGCGGCCAGCCCGCCGACGTGGTCGGCGTGCAGGTGGCTGAGCACCAGCAGCGGTATCCGCCGCACCCCCAGCCGGCGCAGGCACGACAGCACCGGCACCGGGTCCGGCCCCGTGTCGACCAGCACCGCCCGGTCGCGCTCGGCGGTGGCGAGGACGACGGCGTCCCCTTGCCCGACGTCACAGGCCACGACCGACCAGCCGGGCACCGGCCAGCCCGGCGAGACGACGTTGAGCGGCACGATCACCACCACCGCGCCGACCACGACCGCCACGGCCAACGCCCGCACCCGGCGGAGCCTGGTGATCGCGTAGCCGAGCACCAGCACCCCGGCCAGCGACACCCCGCCGACCCAGCCGCCGGGCCACGCGACCGCCGCTCCCGGCACGGCCGCCGCGTGCCTGCCGACGGTGATCAACCAGCTCGCCGCCGGACCGGCCACCTCGACGACCAGCCGGGCCGCCGGCTCGTGCGCCGGTGCCAACAGGGTGGCCAGCACCCCGAGCACCGTCGCCGGGGCCACGACCGGAGCGACCAGCAGGTTCGCCAGCACCGCGACCAGGCTGACCTGGCCGGAGAGCCCGGCGACCAGCGGCGCGGTCGCCAGGTTCGCGGCCACCGGCACCGCCAGCGCCTCGGCGAAGCCCACCGGGACGCCCCGGTCTTTCATGGCGGCGGCCCACCTCGGCGCGAGCAGCACCAGCGCCGCCGTCGCCACCACCGACAGCCCGAACCCCGGGTCGGTGGCGAGTTCCGGGTCGGAGAGCACCAGGACCACCACTGCCGCGGCGAGCGCCGGCAACGCCGACCGCTCCCGACCCAGCACCAACGCGAGCAAGGCCACCGCACCCATCACCGCGGCCCGCAACACGCTCGGCTCCGGCCCGGCCAGCACGACGAACCCGACCAGCGCCACCATCGCCCCCGCCGCGCACCCGCGCGGACCGATCCTCAGCAGCCTCAGCAGCAACAGCACCGCGCCGCAGAGGATCGCCAGGTTCGCCCCGCTGACCGCGAGGACGTGCGCGAGCCCCGCCGTGCGGAACTCCTCCACCACCCTGGGCGGAAGGGCGGAGGTGTCACCGACGACGAGCGCGGGCAGCAACCCGGCCGGTTCGGGGTCGAGCGCCGTGCTCGCTCTTCGCAGTCCGGCCCGCAGGTCCTCGGCGACCCGCTGCCACACCGGTGCTTCCGTCACGTTCTGCGGAGGCCCACGAACCCGCAGCACCGCGACCGTCAGCTCGCCACCCCGGGGAAGGGCCAGGGTGCCGCGTGCGGTGGCCCGTTGACCGGGCAGGAGATCCCGCCACCGGGCCGCCGACGCCAACACGACGATCCGACCACCGTCATCGAGCGTCCCCCGGACCAACACCAGGTCGACCCCGCCCGCCCGCGAACCGAAGCCACTGGTGCGCAGCCCGTGCGGCCGGTTGTCGAGTTCGAAGTGGACGGTGGCCGACGCCCCGGCCCTCGCCGCCTCCCGCAGGGGGTGGTGGACAGCCCCGTGGGCCTGAGCACCGATCCACAACGCCGCGACCGGAGCCGCGACAACCACCGCGACCGCCGCCGGCCGCCACGGGCGCAGCACCAGGCCGCCGAGCAGTGCGGCGACCAGACCGGCCGCCGGTGCCGCCCACCACGCCCAGAGCAGCCCGGCCAACGCCGTCGCCCACACCGCCAGCGCCGCCGGCACCAGGTACGCGCGGGGATTCACGACTCGACCTCCAGACGTAACCACCGAGAACGGCGACAACAACCGAGCGGACTGCGGACCATCAGGGACAGCAGCTGCCAAGCCAGCGGCTCGAACACCCCAGGCCCCCCGGCACCGCCGGGACCGGGTCCGCACAGGGGACCGGTGTGCGACGACTTGGGTCCCCAGAGGTCGGACGTGCTGCCTACTGCCAGGGGCAGGCCGGTGCGGGCGGACTTCGGCCTCCTGGTCGGGGCGGTGCGCAGATCGGGCTCATGAGCTCACCCAGCGGAACCTGGACAGGGTGGTGAGGCGGGTGCGGGCGGTGTGGATGGCGCGGCGGACCTTGGTCGGGAGGTGGGATGTGCGGTGGCGGGAGTCGGCGTGACAGCTGTTGGCCTGGTTGAGGTTCGATGCGGTTCGTTGGGTGGGAATGGTTGGCAGGTAAGGGGTTGGCGTGACGTGATCCGCTGGGGAGCCGGTCGGGTTGGGCGGGGTTTGTGGGCCGGCGGGGGTTGGGCTGCCGTCGATGGGGTGCATGAGGTCTCCGGGTGGGGTGGGTGCTCAGAGGCGGACCAGGTCGCGGAGTTTGGCCAGCTTGGCGTCGCCGATGCCCTCTATCTCGCCCAACTGGTTCAGGGAGGTGAAGGGGCCGCGCTTCTGCCTTCGGTCGATGATTCGTTGGGCGGTCACCGGGCCGACGCCGGGCAAGGTGTCCAGTTGGTCCTTGGTCGCGGTGTTGAGGTTCAGTGGTCCGGTGGTCGCTTCGGCCGGTTGGGGTGCGGGGATGCCGACGGCTATCTGCTCGCCGTCGGTCACCTTGCGGGCGAGGTTGAGTGGGGTCAGGTCGGCGCCCGGGTTCGCTCCGCCCGCTGCTCGCAGGGCATCGGCCACCCTGGCGCCGTTGGGGACGGTCACCAGGCCTGGGGTGGGTACCTGGCCCACGACGTTGACGACCAGCTGGTCCTCGGCGCGGGTGACGGCCGCGGCCTCGGCTACCGGGAGGTCTGGTGGGGTTTCCGGCTCGGGCCGCTGCCACCACAGGGCCAAGGCGACCGCCAGCGCCACGCCGGCCATGACGCCTGCCAGCAGGAATCTGCGGCGGTGGGGAAGGGCTTGCTCGGGCAGCCAGCGGCGCAGCAGGCGGCCGAGGGAATTGGGTGGGGCGGCGTCACCGGCCGATGAGACGAAGACGAGCGTCTCGGCGTCCGCTGCGCGATGCCTGCCCCGTTCCTGGGAGACCAGGGCCTTGAGGCGGGCAGTGGTGGTTTCCGGGTTTCTGTCGAACATGCGGTCGACGTTAGGCCGGATGGCGCAGGGGGTGGGGCGGCAGTTCGGGATCTGTGGACAACTCGCTGAATGCTGGATAACTGGGGCTAGGACACCCCTCCGGGCAGCACCACCACGCCCAGCACACCGGGGCCCGTGTGCGCGCCGATCACCGCTCCGACCTCGGAAATCAGGCAGCCGGTCGAGCCGGGGACGCGTTCGTCGAGCAACGTCGCCAGTTCCGCCGCGCGTTCCGGCGCGGCCAAGTGGTGGACAGCCAGGCCCACCGGTCCGGAACCCGCCGCCGACGCGGCCAGGTCGACCAGGCGGCCGATCGCCCGGCCCATCGTGCGCACCTTCTCCAGCGGCACGATCCGACCGTCGTCCACGTGCAACAACGGCTTCACCGCCAGCGCGGTGCCCACCAGCGCGGCGGCGGCGCCGATCCGCCCGCCTCTCCGCAGGTGGTCGAGCGTCTCCACGCAGAAGAACATCCTGACCCGGGCGGCGGCGGCCACCGCGGCTTCCTCCGCGCACACCGGGTCACCACCGGCAGCGCAGGCGGCCAGCACGGCGAACCCCAGGCCCATGCCCGTGGCCCGCGAGTCGACCACCCGGATCCGGGTCGGATCGACCTCCTCCGCGGCCAGCCGCGCGGCCTCCCACGTGCCCGAGAGATCACGGGACAGGTGCACGGACACGATCCCCTCAGCGCCGTCCGCCAGCACGGACCGGTACACCTCGGCCAGTTCACCCGGCGTCGGCCGGGACGTGGTCACCCGGCGGTGCTCGCCCAACGCCGCGGCCAGCTCCGCCGGACCGAAGTCCACCCCGTCCAACCTGCTGCGACCGTCCACGGCCACGTGCAGCGGCACGACCCGGACGCCATTGCGCTCGGCGAACCCCTCGGGCAGGTACGCCGTGGAGTCGGTGACGATCGTGGTGGACACGAGTGCCGAGACTACGGCTCCGCCACACCCGAGTGGCCGACCGCCACGGACCTGATCAGTTCCGCCATCGCCCGCCCGACCAGCTCGTGCCCTTCCCAGCCCCAGTGCAGGCCGTCCGGGTTGCCGCGCCGTGACCGAACGTGCTCGCCCACGACAGGCGGCACGTCAAGCAGCGGCACGTCCACCTCTGCCGCCCACGAGCGCATAGCGCGCTCCGCCGCCGCACGCCCACTGTGCACGCCCGCGTAAGCAGCCGAGCAGTGCACCGAAGGCGTCATGCCGACCACCCTGACCCCCGGCGCGAGAGCACGCACAGCACACACCGAATCGTCCAGGTAACGCACGGTCAACCTCGGCGGCAGCGCCACCGGATACCCGCAGAACGCCCGCGAGAGCACCGGCTGCAACGTCCGGTACCCGGCCCGCGCCCGCCGCCGCAACCCGTCCGGCCGCAGGTAGCGCAGCCCTTGCCGCAGGTAGGTCGGCAACGGCGACGGCAGCGTGTCCATGTGCCCCACGGCCAGCACCAACACGTCCGTGCGCGGCAGCAACGACCACACCCGCGGGTCCCCGGTCAACGACCACCAGGCGTCCCGGGCCGTCCAGCCGAACCCCGCCGCCAGCTCCGCGTGCCCACCCAGCGCGGACGCGGCGACGTTCGGCCACAACCGGGGATGATCGGCGGGCAACGGCCCCTGCGGACCGTGGAACGAGAGCGAATCGCCGACGACGAGCAGTCTCACCGGGTGATTCCGGCGTTGTACGACGACAGCCTCCACCTGCCGTCGCCGTGCGGCCGGCGGGTGAACACCGTCCAGTGGCAGTTGCCGATGCCGCCGAGCAGCGCCCAGCGGTCGACCGGCAGGTCCAGCAACCGTCCGGTCAACGCGCTGATCAGGCCGCCGTGCGCGCACAGCATGACCGTGTCGGAGAACTCCGCGTCCACCTCGTTCACGACGGCGAGCGCGCGCTCGGCGACCTCCACGCGCGTCTCACCGTCCGGCGGGGCCAAGGTGCCGTCGACCCGCCAGAGGTCCAGCGCGCCCGGCCACTCCACCTCGATCTCGGTCGAGGTCAGCCCCTGCCACTTGCCCAGGTGCGTCTCGCGCAGCCGTTCGTCGATGCGCAGCCCGACACCGGTCGCGTCGGTGAACACCGTCGCGGTGTCCCGGGCGCGGTGCAGGTCGGAGGCGACCACCAGCTCGGGCGCGAACCCGGCGAGCACCGGCACCGCGAACCGCGCCTGGTTCCACCCGGTCTCGGTCAGGTTCGAGTCCAGGTGGCCCTGCATGCGGCCGGTCGCGTTGTAGTCGGTCTCACCGTGCCGCCACAGCACGAGCCGGTTCAGGGTCATGCCTCGGCGACCTCGTCGGCCGGGGGCCCGGCGTCGAACTCGATGCGCGGGCAGTCCTTCCACAGCCGCTCCAGGCCGTAGAAGGTGCGCTCCTCGACGTGCTGGACGTGCACGACCACGTCCACGAAGTCCAGCAGTACCCAACGACCCTCGCGCGCGCCTTCACGGCGGACCGGCTTGCGCCCGGCCTCGCGCAACTTCTCCTCAACGTTGTCCACGATCGCGCCGACCTGCCGCTCGTTCGGAGCGGAGGCGATCACGAAGCAGTCCGTGATCACCAGTTGGTCGGACACGTCGAGCACGATCACGTCGTGCGCTTTCTTGTCGGCTGCCGCGTTAGCGGCGACCAGCGCCAACCGTCGTGCCTCGTCGGTGGCTGCCACGTCACTCCTCATCACACCGGCGGACGCCGTTACGCCCGCACGAGTCAATGAGGGTACCGGCGTCCGGGCTCAGTCCGGCATCGAGTAAAGCCGGCGCTTGCTGATGTACTGAACGACACCATCCGGCACGAGGTACCAGACGGGCAGTCCGGACGCCGTCCGAGCTCGCACGGCGGTCGACGAAATGGCCATCGCGGGCACCTCCACCAGCGATACCGCTCCTGGTGGCAGGTGTGTGTCGACCAATTCATAACCCGGTCGGGTGACCCCGATGAAGTGGGCGAGACCGAACACGTCATCGGCCCGCCGCCACGACAGGATCTGCTCCAACGCGTCCGCGCCCGTGATGAAGAACAGGTCGGCGTCGGGGTACTTGACCTTGAGGTCGGTGAGGGTGTCGACGGTGTACGTCGGCCCAGGCCGGTCGATGTCGACCCGGCTGACCGAGAACCGCGGGTTGGACGCGGTGGCGATGACCGTCATCAGGTAGCGGTCCTCGGCGGCGCTGACCGCGCGCTCGCTCTTCTGCCAGGGCTGACCGGTCGGCACGAAGACGACTTCGTCGAGGTCGAAGCGGGCCTGGACCTCACTGGCCGCGACCAGGTGGCCGTGGTGCACGGGGTCGAAGGTGCCACCCATGACGCCGATCCGCCGGTTCGACATGGCACATGAGCCTAGTCCCGCGACCGGCAACCTTCACCGCGTCTTCCGACACTCAGCAGGGCGCCTCGCGGCACCGGCCCCACGCCCACAGCCAACCAGGATGAGGACGTGGGGCCGGCACCGCGATCCACCCGTCTGACCGCCGGAACACGGGGCGAAGGCTGCCGGTCGCGGCACTGGTTCGGGTCGTGCGCGGGCGGCCGGTCGCTCCCCGAAAGGCCGCCCGCGCACTGGTCCCCCGGTCGCGGCCCGGGGGAGTGGGCCGCATCCGCGGATCGCGCGGCCCATCCCCGAATGAGAGCCGCACGAAGGAGGAACGCGCACGTCACGCGGCTATGACGCGGTTCGCCGAACTTTTTGGCTTACACCTGCGGCGCCAGCACCGAGCCGTCCGCCGATCGCACCAGGATCGCCTCCATCGGGCACGACTCCGCCGCGTCGACCACCGCGTCGTCCGGCTCGACCTCCGACTTGACCGGCGTGGACGTGCTGCCGTCCAGCCGGAAGTGACCCGGCGCGATCGATGTGCACATGCCCGTGCCGAGGCACGCGGCCCGGTCGACCTCGATCGTCCACTCGCTCATCGGTCTACCACCTCACCGGAAGTCGTTTCGGGTCTCGTGACAGTCTGCCCGCGCGAGCCGGCCGAACTCGACCTCCGAACCGCACTGAGCAACCTCGAAGAGCCGATCCGGGTCACCAGCTCACCGGCAGCGCCTGCGGACCCCGGATCAGCCGGCCCTTCTTGAACGTCACGTCGCCGTCCAGCCGGAGCAGCGGGAACCGCTTGAGCAGCGTGCCGATCGCGACTTGCAGCTCCATCCTGGCCAGGGGCGCGCCGATGCAGTGGTGCGCGCCGTGGCCGAACATGATGTGCGGGTTGTGCGCGCGGTGGAAGTCCACCTCGTGCGGGTTCTCGAACACCGACGGGTCGCGGTTCGCCGTGATGTTGTTGACGAACACCGCCTCCCCCGGCTTGATCGTCACGCCGGACAGCTCGACCTCGGCGGTCGCGATGCGGGGGAAGCCCGCGGAACCGCCCAGCGCGGTGAACCTCAGCAGCTCCTCGATCGCGGCGGGCACCAGCGACGGGTCCGCCCGGAGCTCGGCGAGCCGGTCCGGCATGCGCAGCAGCTGGAAGACGAAGTTGCCGATCTGGTTCGCGGTGGTCTCATGGCCCGCGACCAGCAGCGTCACCCCGAACGAGACCAGTTCCTCCTCGCTGAGCCGGTCGTCGTTGTCGCGCGCGGCGATCAGCACCGAGAGCATGTCGTCGGTGGGTTGGGCGCGCTTGCGCTCGACCAGCTCGCCGATGTAGGCGCGCAGCGCCTGGTTGGCCGCCATGATCTCTTCGTGGGTGAACGCGGTGATCGCCACCGCCGCCTCCGACCAAGCCCGGAACTGGCCCCGGTCCTCGAACGGCACGCCCAGCAGCTCACAGATGATCGTGATGGGCAGCGGCATGGCCAGCGCCTCGACCAGGTCGACGGGCGGCCCTTGCTCCTCCATGGCGTCGAGCAGGCCGTCCACGATCTCCTGGGCGCGGTCGCGCAGCTGCTCGGTGCGCCGCGAGGTGAACCCCTTGGCGACCAGCTTGCGCAGCCGCGTGTGGTCCGGCGGGTCCATGCTCAGGATGTTGGTCTCGGTCGGCATCGTGGGCAGGGTGCGGGGCACGTCGGCGCCGGGCTCCATCACCGCCGCGCGGCTGAACCGCGGGTCCGCCAGGACGGTCTTCACGTCCTCGTAGCGGGTGGCCAGCCACCCCTCGCCGCCGTAGGGCAGCCGCACCCTGGCCACCGGCTCGTCCCGTTGCAGCTCGAAGTACGTGGGGTTGATCTGCAGGTGGTCGAGCTCGGCGAACGGATAGGACCTGGTCTCCATCGTCTACCCCCATGTAAGCATTCGCTTACATCCGACAGTAGGCAGATCGCTACGGACCGTCAACCGAGTCGCGTGTGCTCCAGCAGGACGGACGCTGCCTGCGTCACCAGAGCCGTGACGGTGGTGGCGTCGGCGTCCGCGAGGGGCTGTTTGCCGAACACGCCGCGCAGCACGCCGATCCCCACGACCCACGCCAGGACGAGGTCCGCGCGCAGCTCCGCGTCCTCCGCGTCCGTAAGGGACGACAGAGCGCGCGCGTACTCCTCCCCCATCTGCCGCCGCACGACCTCCGCCGCCGAGTCGTGGTGCGAAGACCGCAGCACCGCGTACAACGGGTGGTCCTCGGGTCTCGGCCTCTCCTCCATGATCCGCAGCAGCACGTTGCGGAGCAGGTGCTCGGCGGGCGAGTCCTCCAGCAGCTCACGGCTCTGCGTGGCCAGGACGGTCGCGAACAGGGCGTCCTTGCTGCCGTAGTAGCGGAACAGCAAGGCCTGGTTCACGCCCGCGAGGCCCGCGATGTCACGCACCGTGGTGCGGTCGAACCCGCGCTCGCCGAACAGCTTCGTGGCGGCGTCCAGCAACGCCGCCTTGGTCGCGGCGGCGTCCCGGGGCCTGCTCACGACGTCGGCCGGACGTGCCCCTCGCCCCAGACCACCCACTTGGACGAGGTCAGCTCGGTCAACCCCATCGGGCCGCGGGCGTGCAGCTTCTGGGTGGAGATGCCGATCTCCGCGCCCATGCCGAACTCCCCGCCGTCGGTGAACGCGGTGGAGGCGTTGACCATGACCGCCGCCGCGTCGACGCGTGCGGTGAACCGGCGGGCCGCGTTGAGGTCGCTGGTCACGATGGCCTCGGTGTGGCCGGAGCCGTGCTCGGCGATGTGCGCGATGGCCTCGTCGATCGAGCCGACCACGCGGGCCGCGATGTCCAGCGACAGGTACTCGGTGCCCCAGTCGTCGTCGGTGGCGGCCTGCACCCTGGGGTCGCGGGCGAACCGCTCGTCACCGTGGATGGTGACGTCCTGCGCGTTCAGGGCGTCGGTGATGCGGGGCACGAACTCGTCCGCGATCGCGGCGTGCACCAGCAGGGACTCGGCCGCGTTGCACACGCTCGTGCGGCGGGTCTTGGAGTTGAGCACGATGCGCTGCGCCATGTCGAGGTCGGCGCTCGCGTCCACGTACACGTGCACGTTGCCCACGCCGGTCTCGATGGTCGGCACGGTGGCCTGCTGCACGACGGCGTTGATCAGCCCCGCGCCGCCGCGCGGGATGACCAGGTCGACCAGGCCGCGCGCGGTGATCAGGTGGGTGACCGAGGCGCGGTCGTGGCACGGGAGCAGCTGCACGGCGTCGGCGGGCAGGCCCGCGGTCTCCAGCGCGTCGCGCAGGATCACGACCAGCGCGGCGTTCGAGTGCTCGGCGGTGGACGAGCCGCGCAGCAGGGCCGCGTTGCCGGACTTCAGCGCCAGGCCGGCCGCGTCCACGGTGACGTTCGGGCGGGCTTCGTAGACCATGCCGACCACGCCCATCGGGACGCGGACCTGCTTGAGCTCCAGGCCGTTGGGCAGGATCGAGCCGCGCAGCACCTCGCCGATCGGGTCGGCCAGGCCGGCGACCGTCTCCAGGCCCTGGGCCACGCCTTCAATGCGCGCGTCGGTGAGCGTGAGGCGGTCCAGCAGGCCCTGGGTGAGGCCGGCGGCGCGGCCCGCTTCGAGGTCCTTGGCGTTGGCCTCCAGCACCTCGGCGGCGCGGGTGCGCAGCGCGGCGGCCATCTCGTGCAGTGCGGCGTCCTTGCTCTCACGGGTGGCGAGGACGAGCTCGTTGGCGGCGACACGGGCGCGCCGGGCCGCGGCGTGCACCTGTTCGCGCAGGTCATCAGTCACGTCGTCCAGCCTACGGTCACCCGGCCGCGGCTGTCGCCGAGGTTCTCGCGGATCGGACGCCCGTCCACGATCGAGTGAAGCCGGCGCGGAACGGTCGCACAGGTGTCCGTCTTGTCGGGGGTGTCTGCCACTGTGTGGGCCATGAGGTCGCGTCCCCGGCGACCGAATCGTCCGAGCGAGCGAGGACCACCAACGATGGACGAAGGCGCACTCCGCGAACTGGCCGAGGAACGGCTGAGGGCATTGGCGGGCCCTCAGGCGGTCCTTCGTGACGACCAGTGGACGGCGATCCACGCGCTGGTGTCCGAGCGGCGGCGGGCGCTGGTGGTGCAGCGCACGGGGTGGGGCAAGTCCGCCGTCTACTTCATCGCCACGGCGTTGCTGCGGTCCCTAAGCGAGGGGCCGACGGTGATCGTGTCGCCGTTGCTGGCGCTGATGCGCAACCAGGTCGACGCCGCCGCGCGGGCGGGGGTGCACGCGGCGACGATCAACTCGGCCAACACCGACCAGTGGCAGGAGGTGCAGGACCGGGTGGCGTCCGGTGACGTGGACGTGCTGCTGGTGTCGCCGGAGCGGCTGAACAACCCGGACTTCCGGGACACGGTGCTGCCGTCGTTGACCGCGTCGGCCGGGCTGCTGGTGGTGGACGAGGCGCACTGCATCTCCGACTGGGGCCACGACTTCCGGCCGGACTACCGGCGGCTGCGGACGTTGCTGACCGAACTGCCCGCCGGGGTGCCGGTGCTCGCCACCACGGCCACGGCCAACGACCGGGTGGTGCGTGACGTGGCCGAGCAACTGGGGCTGGGCGCGGGCACGGACACGCTGGTGCTGCGCGGGCCGTTGGACCGGGAGAGCCTGCGGTTGTCGGCCGTGCGGCTGCCGACCGCCGAGGCCAGGCTGGGGTGGCTGGCCGAGCGGCTGGAGCAGCTGCCCGGCTCCGGGATCATCTACACGCTCACCGTGGCCTCGGCGGACGACGTGGCGGCGTTCCTGCGCGAGCGCGGGTACGAGGTGGCGGCGTACTCGGGGCGCACCGACCCGGCCGAGCGCCAGCGGGCCGAGGAAGACCTGTTGGCCAACCGGGTCAAGGCGCTGGTGGCGACCTCGGCGCTGGGCATGGGGTTCGACAAGCCCGACCTGGGGTTCGTGGTGCACCTCGGCGCGCCGCCCTCCCCCATCGCCTACTACCAGCAGATCGGCCGCGCGGGTCGTGGCGTGGAGCGGGCCGAGGTGCTGTTGCTGCCCGGGCCCGAGGACAAGGACATCTGGGCGTACTTCGCGTCGTTGGCGTTCCCCCCGGAACACGTGGTGCGGCAGGTGCTCGACGTGCTGCCGGCGGACCGGGCGATGTCGACGGCGGCGCTGGAGCCGATGGTGGAGCTGTCGCGCACCCGGCTCGAAGTGGTGCTGAAGGTGCTCGACGTGGACGGCGCCGTGCGGCGGGTGCGCGGCGGGTGGGTGTCGACGGGGCAGTCGTGGTCCTACGACACCGAGCGGTACGAGCGGATTGAGGCGGCGCGGCAGGTGGAGCGGCAGGCGGTGCTGGACTACCTGGCCACCGACGGCTGCCGGATGGAGTTCCTGCTGCGGCAGTTGGACGACCCGCACGCGGCGCCGTGCGGGCGGTGCGACAACTGCACGGGGCAGCGCCCGTCTGCGGAGGTGTCGGACGCGGCGGCGTCGGCGGCGCGGGAACGGCTGCTGCGGCCCGGCGTCGAGGTGGAGCCGCGCAAGATGTGGCCGACCGGGATGGCGGCGGTCGGGGTGTCGTTGTCCGGGAAGATCCCGCCGGGCGAGGTCGCGGCGACGGGGCGGGCGCTGGGGCGGTTGACCGACATCGGCTGGGGCAACCGGTTGCGGTCGCTGTTCGCGGCGGAGGACCAGGAGATCCCCGAGGACGTGTTCGCCGCGTGCGTGAAGGTGCTGTCCGCGTGGGGGTGGGCGGACCGGCCGGTGGGCGTGGTGACGGTCGGGTCGCGGAGCAGGCCCGCGCTGGTGGGCAGCTTCGGGCAGCGGATCGCCGGGGTGGGCCGGTTGCCGCTGCTGGGGCAGGTGTGGTTGGGCCCGGCGACGCGGCGGGCCAACAGCGCGCAGCGGTTGGCGGGGCTGGTGCGGGAGACCGACGTGCCGGACCTGTCCGGTGTGGACGGTCCGGTGCTGCTGGTGGACGACCAGGTCGACACCGGGTGGACGATGACGGTCGCCGCACGGCTGCTGAGGCGGGCGGGTGCGTCGGCGGTGCTGCCGTTCGCGTTGGCGGTGACGGCGTGACGAGAGGGGTGGGAGCGACGGGGTGAGACTGACGACGGAACGGTTGCTGCTGCGGCCTTTCACCGCGGCCGACGCACCGGCGTTCGCCGAGTACCGGTCGGATCCGGAGGTGGCCCGGTACCAGGGTTGGGAGGCACCGTTCTCCTTGGCGCAGGCCGAGGAGTTCGTGCGGGACGTCGCCGCGGCCGATCCGACCGCACCGGGCTGGTACCAGTTCGCGGTCGAGGCGGACGGGGTGCTCGTCGGGGACGTCGGGGTGGGGCTGCACGAGAACCGGATGCAGGCCGACATCGGGTACACGCTGGCGACCGCCCACCAGGGGCGCGGGTACGCGACGGAAGCCGTGCGGCGGGTGCTGGCGTACTTGTTCGAGGTGCGTGGCCTGCACCGGTTGTCCGCCGAGTGCGACGCCCGCAACATCCGGTCGGCGAGGCTGCTGACCAGGCTCGGGTTCCGGCAGGAGGGGCACCGGGTGTCGAGCACGTGGCTGAAAGGAGAGTGGACGGACGACCTGCTGTTCGGGCTGCTGGCCGTCGAGTGGCGCGCGGCGGGGGACTCGCGGCGCTGAGCACGACAAAGGCGGACGACTCGTAGGGCCGAGCACGACGGGGTTCGGTGAAGGATCTACCGGCTTCGGCTGCTTTGTGGTTGTGTCCAACCCATGGCTGCTCTGGAGACGGAGACCGAGACCAAGCACCGCCTGCCCATCCGCAAGCTCGTCGCGGCGAGCATCGGGAACGCCATCGAGTGGTACGACTGGACCATCTACGCGACGTTCTCGATCTACTTCGCCACCCAAGTCTTTCCCAAGGACAACCCGCGGCTCGCGCTGATCAACACGCTCGCGGCGTACGCGATCGCGTTCTTCTTCCGGCCGTTGGGCGGGTACCTGCTCGGGCGGTTCGCCGACCTGCGCGGGCGGCGGACGGCGATGCTGCTGACCATCATCCTGATGGCGGGCGGTTCGGTGGCCATCGGCCTGCTGCCGACCTATGCCCAGGTCGGATGGCTGGCGCCGGTCCTGCTGCTGCTGGCCCGCATCGCGCAGGGACTGTCGCTGGGTGGTGAGGTCTCCAACGCCTCGGCGTACCTGGCGGAGATCGCGCCGCCGCACCGGAGGGGGCGGTACTCGGCGTTCTTCTACATCTCCACCGGCGCCGCGGTGCTGGCCGCGTCGCTGCTCGGGTACGTGCTGGCCCAGACGCTCGACAAGGCGGAGTTGGCGTCGTACGGCTGGCGCATCCCGTTCCTGGTGGGTGGTGTGCTGGGGCTGGTGGGCCTGTGGCTGCGGCGCAGCCTGGAGGAGACCGAGCAGTTCGAGCACAACAAGGTCAAGGCGCAGCAGCTCAAGCGACCGCTGCTGACGACCCTGCGCGAGCACCCCAAGGCGGTCGGGCGGCTCGTGGGCTTCACCATGCTGTCGACGCTGTGCTACTACACGTTCTTCAGCGCGCTGACGCCGTTCGCGGTGACCAAGCGCGGCGCGGACGACGGGGACGTGTTCCTCGCCCTGTCGATCGCGACCTGCCTGTTCATCATCCTGCAGTACCCGATGGGCGCGCTGTCGGACCGGTTCGGCCGCAAGCCGCAGCTGCTGGCGTGGTCGGCCGCGACGGCGGTGCTGGTGGTGCCGCTGTCCACGCTGATCGGGCCGGGTGTGGGCAACCTGCTTCTGGTGTTCTGCGTCGGGCTCGGGCTCTACACGGCCATGACGTCGATCGCGCCCGCCGTGATGAGCGAGCTGTTCCCGACCGAGCTGCGGGCCCTGGGCATCGGCTCCTGGTACAACCTGACCGTGGCGCTGTTCGGCGGCACGGCGCCGCTGGTGATCCAGTGGTTGCCGGGCAGCACGTTCTTCTTCTACGTCGCGGCGGGCGCCGCCATCGCGTTCGTCGTGATCCTCACGATGCCCGAGACGAAGGGCCAGACCCTCCGGTAGCGGCTCACGAACCGGCGGTCAGCCGCGCCGCCGGTTCGCCGCCCAGGTCGTGCAGGTCGGACAGCAGCATGGTGCACCGAGCGGGTGACAGCGCGGACAGGAAGTCGTCCTCCAGGCGCCGGACGGCGGCGCGGGCGGCGCGCAAGCGCTTGCGGCGGTCGGCGGTCGGCGGTCGGCGGTCGGCGGTCGGCTCGATGATCCGCGCCCGCCGGTCGTCGTCCGGGTCGGGCCGCCGGGAGACCAGCCCTGCCGCCTCCAGGCCGTCGATGATGCCGACGATCTTGGTCTTGTCCACGTCGCCCGCCCTGGCCGGCGCCAACCAACGGCGGCTGCGCAACCGGGCCTGAAGCTCAGGCGCGCAACGGCACGAGGTCGTCGGCGTGCACGACCTCCCGTCGCTGCTCGGCCGGGAGGTCACCGGTCTTGCGGCCGATCAGCGAGGGCAGCTCGGCGGCGTCGAAACCGACCACGCCGCGGGCCACCACGTGACCGGACAGGTCGACCAGCTCGACCACGTCACCGGCCTCGAACGCGCCCTCGACCCCGGTGATGCCCGCCGCCAGCAGCGAACGCCGGCGGCCGACCACCGCGGCCACCGCACCGTCGTCCAGCACGAGCTTGCCGGTCGCGTCGGCCGCGTGCCCCAGCCAGAAGCGGCGCGCGGACAGCCTCGGGCCGGTCACCGCGAACGCCGTGCCGACGTCCGCCGTGCTCAACGCCCGCGCCGCGTCCGCCGCACCCGCCAGCAGCACGGGGATGCCCGCCGACGCCGCCAACCGGGCCGCCGCGAGCTTCGACGCCATGCCACCGGTGCCCAGTCCCGACGCGCCGACCGAACCAGCCCGCACACCGTCCACATCGGACGCACCGGCCACCTCGGTGACGCGCTGGGCACCCGGCAGGCGCGGATCACCGTCGTAGAGGGCGTCGACGTCGGAGAGCAGGAACAACGCGTCCGCGCCGACCAGGTGCGCCACCAGCGCGGCCAACCGGTCGTTGTCGCCGAACCGGATCTCCTCGGTGGCCACCGTGTCGTTCTCGTTCACCACCGGCACCGCGCCGAGCGCCAGCAGCCGGGAGAACGTGCGCTGCGCGTTGCGGTAGTGCGACCGCCGCACGACGTCGTCCGCGGTCAGCAGCACCTGCCCGACCGTCAGCGAGAACCGCCCGAACGAGTTCGCGTACGCGTGCGCCAACGCCAACTGCCCGACGCTCGCCGCCGCCTGCTGCGTGGCCAGGTCACGGGGCCGCCGGGACACGCCCAGCGGCGCCAGACCGGCCGCGATCGCACCCGACGACACCAGCACCACCTGGCTGCCCGACGCGCACCGCGCCGCGACCGCGTCGACCAACGCATCCAGCCGAGAGCGGTCCAGCCCGCCCGCGGCGGTGGTCAACGACGACGACCCGACCTTCACCACGACCCGGGACGCCGCGGCCACAGCCTGCCTGGCCGGCGACGCCGCCACCGAACCGATCACTCGTCGTCGTCCTCTTCGAACTCGTCGGCGCCGTTCTCGTCGTAGACGCCGGGCAGGCGGCGGGCCTTCTTCGCCGCCAACCGCTCGGACGCGCCGACCCGGTTGCTCGCCTCCAACCGCGCGTCCGTGCCGCGACCGCTCATGGTCATCGCGATGCCCGAAGGCGTCGTCGGCTCCCAGTCGAACACCAGGTTGCCGATGGTGACCTGGCAGCCCGGCTCGGCACCCTTCTTGACCAGCGCTTCTTCCACGCCCAGGCGCGCGAGCCGGTCGGCCAGGTAGCCGACTGCCTCGTCGTTGCTGAAGTCGGTCTGCCGGATCCACCGCTCGGGCCGCTCGCCGCGCACGATGAAGCCGCCCTCGGTCTCCGGGTCCTCCACCACGGTGAAGCCCTGGTCGTCCACGGCCCTGGGCCGCAGCACGATCCGGGTCGACTCCTGCTTCGGCCGCGACGCCCGGTACTCCTCGACCACGCGCGCCAACGCGAACGTCAGCTCGCGCAGGCCCTCGCGGCTGGCCGTGGACACCTCGAACACCGGCAGGCCGCGTGCCTCGATGTCCGGGCGCACCAGCTCGGCCAGCTCACGGGCCTCCGGGATGTCGATCTTGTTCAGCACCACGACGCGCGGCCGTTCGGCCAGGTCGTCGGCCAGGGAGGGGGTGTACTTCGCCAGCTCCTCCTCCAGCGCGTCGATGTCCGACAGCGGGTCGCGGTCCGGCTCGTAGGTCGCGCAGTCCACGACGTGCACCAGCACCGCGCAGCGCTCGATGTGCCGCAGGAAGTCCAGGCCGAGGCCCTTGCCCTCGGACGCGCCGGGGATCAGGCCGGGCACGTCCGCCATGGTGAAGATCGTCTCGCCGCCGGTGATCACGCCCAGGTTCGGCACCAGCGTGGTGAACGGGTAGTCGGCGATCTTCGGCTTGGCCGCGGACAGCACCGAGATCAACGACGACTTGCCCGCCGAGGGGAAGCCCAGCAGGCCGACGTCGGCGACGGACTTCAGCTCCAGCACGAGGTCGTGCTGCTCCCCCGGTTCACCCAGCAGGGCGAAGCCGGGCGCCTTGCGCGCCTTGGACGCCAGGGAGGCGTTGCCGAGCCCCCCACGGCCGCCCTGGGCCGCGATCAGGCGGGTGCCCTCGCCGACGAGGTCCGCGACGACCTCACCCTCGGGCGTCATCACGACGGTGCCATCGGGCACGCGCAGTTCCAGGTCCGCGCCGTTCGCGCCGTCGCGGTTGCCCCCCTGGCCGCCCTTGCCGCTGCCGGCGCTGGCGTTCGGGCGGAAGTGGAAGTCCAGGAGCGTGTGCACCTGCGAGTCGACGACCAGCACGACGTCGCCGCCCTTGCCGCCGTTCCCGCCGTCCGGGCCGCCGAGCGGCTTGAACTTCTCGCGGTGCACGGACGCGACCCCGTTGCCCCCGTCACCTGCGGCGACGTGGATGACGACCCGGTCGACAAAGCGGGACACGGGGATTCCTCTCTAGCAGAAGCAACGAGGGGCGGGAGCCGGAATGCACCGGTCCCGCCCCTCGTCTTGAGGTCGATCCGTCTCGCTCGAGCTGCTTAGGCAGCAGCCTCGACCGGGACGATGTTCACGGTCTTGCGACCGCGCTTGGTACCGAACTCGACCGCACCGGGCGCCAACGCGAACAGCGTGTCGTCCTTGCCGCGGCCGACGTTGACGCCGGGGTGGAACTTGGTGCCGCGCTGGCGGATCAGGATCTCGCCGGCCTTGACGACCTGACCGCCGAACCGCTTGACCCCGAGGTACTGGGGGTTCGAGTCACGGCCGTTGCGGGAGCTGGATGCGCCCTTCTTGTGTGCCATGGCTAGTCAGATCCTCACTTACCGGTGATGCCGGTGACCTCGACGCGGGTCAGCTTCTGGCGGTGACCCTGGCGCTTGTGGTAGCCGGTCTTGTTCTTGAACTTGTGGATGCGGATCTTGGGGCCCTTGGTCTGCTCGACGACCTTGCCGGTCACCGAGAACTTCGCCAGGGCGTCCGCCGCGGAGGTGACGTCATCGCCGTCCACAACGAGGAGCGGCGCCGCGAAGGTGATCTCGGTGTCCGGCTCGCCTTCGAGCTTCTCGACCTCGATGACGTCGCCGACAGCCACCTTGTACTGCTTGCCGCCGGTCTTGACGATCGCGTACATCGGGACGGAAGTCTCCTGCTACTCGACGGGACGGGATCGCGCGCGCCTCGGCTGCACTGCTGACGAGCACGCTGGGCTTCACGCGACAGGGCCCACCGGACGGCGGGCCGCGTATCAGGTTACGTGGCGGTGGACGGCGTGGTCAAACCGGGGTCCGTGAACCAAGTTCTTGCTGGTCACAGCGTCACGTCCGAACCGGGCCGAACGCGCCGAACCGCTGCC
Organism: Saccharothrix carnea; assembly: GCF_003014735.1. GTDB lineage: Bacteria > Actinomycetota > Actinomycetes > Mycobacteriales > Pseudonocardiaceae > Actinosynnema > Actinosynnema carneum. The sequence continues at coordinate 425,483 of NZ_PYAX01000003.1, forward strand.
GGGCCAGGCCGGGCAGCGGTTCGGCGCGTGGTGCGTCGGTCAGCTCTCCTTGACCCCGTCCAGCGGCGGGCCGGCGGGCCGGGAGGCGGCACGACGGGCCGCGCGGCGACGCGTGGTCACCGCGGGCGTGCCCGGCTCGACGTGGCCGTTGACCGGCTGCTCGGCGACCTGGACCGGGGCGCTCGTCCGGGTGACGGGCGGTACCTCGACCGGGGCTACCGCGACGGGCGGGGTGACGGGCTCGGGCACCATGGCGGGCTTGGTCACCCGCCGGCGGGTCCGCCCCGTCTTGACCGGCTCGGCGACGGGCGCCGACGGGGCCTCGACGGGCTGCTCGGCCGCGACGGGGTCCGCGGGCGCCTGAGCGGCCTGCTCGGCGACCAACGGCTCAGGAGCCGACTGCTCGACCTCGGGCTCCTGCGGCGCGGACTGCTCCGGCGCCGGCTGTTCGACCACTGGCGACTCGGATACCGGCGGCTCGACCACGGACTGCTCCGGCGCGAGCTGCTCGGTGGACTCCACCGACTGCGCGGGCTCCTCGTCACCGTGCTTGATCACGGCACCGGCTTCCCGACGAGCGCGGCGGCGTTGGCGGCGGTCCCGCTTCGGGGTCTCCGGCGCGGCCTCCTCCTCCACCACGGCGGCCAAGGGCTCGTCCGACGTCGGCTGCTCGGCGACCGCCTCGGGCTCCTCGGTCGGCTCCACGGTCTGCTCGGCCACCGGCTCCGGGACGTCCGCGTGCTTGGCGCGGCGCGACTTGCGGCCACCGCCCTGCTGCTGCTGTTGCTGCTGCTGGGGCTGGCCACCACCGTTGCCGTTGCCGTGCGCGTGCATCTCGGTCGTCACGACCAGGCCACGCCCGCGGCAGTGCTCGCACGTCGTCGAGAACGCCTCCAGCAGGCCCGTGCCGACGCGCTTGCGCGTCATCTGCACCAGGCCCAGCGACGTCACCTCGGCCACCTGGTGGCGGGTGCGGTCACGGCCCAGGCACTCGGTCAGCCGGCGCAGCACCAGGTCGCGGTTCGACTCCAGCACCATGTCGATGAAGTCGATCACGATGATGCCGCCGATGTCGCGCAACCTGAGCTGGCGGACGATCTCCTCGGCCGCCTCCAGGTTGTTCCGGGTCACCGTCTCCTCGAGGTTTCCACCCGATCCGGTGAACTTGCCGGTGTTGACGTCGATGACCGTCATCGCCTCGGTGCGGTCGATGACCAGGTAGCCGCCGGACGGCAGCCAGACCTTGCGGTCCAGCGCCTTGAGCAGCTGCTCGTCGATGCGGTACTCGGTGAACGCGTCGGTGTTGAGCACGTGCTTGCGCAGCCGTTCCTGGAGGTCGGGCGCGACGTGCCGGACGTAGCCGTCGATGGTCTCCCACGCGTCCGCGCCCTGGACGACGAGCGCGGCGAAGTCCTCGGTGAACAGGTCGCGCACGACCTTCACCAGCAGGTCCGGCTCTTCGTACAGCAGCTGCGGAGCCTGGGCCTTGGGCGTGTCGGCCTTGTCCTTGATGACCTGCCACTGCGCCTGCAGGCGGGTCACGTCGCGGGCCAGCTCCTCCTCGGCGATGCCCTCCGAGGCGGTGCGGATGATGACGCCCGCGTCCTCGGGGACGACGCGCTTGAGGATGTCCTTGAGGCGCTTGCGCTCGTTGTCGGGCAGCTTGCGGCTGATGCCGGTGGCGCCGCCGCCGGGCACGTACACCAGGAAGCGACCGGGCAGGCTGATCTGCGTGGTCAGCCGGGCGCCCTTGTGGCCGACCGGGTCCTTGGTGACCTGCACCAGCACGCTGTCACCGGTCGACAGGGCCTGCTCGATCTTGCGGGCCTTGCCCTCCAGGCCGGCCGCGTCCCAGTCGACCTCGCCCGCGTACAGCACCGCGTTGCGGCCGCGGCCGATGTCGATGAACGCCGCCTCCATCGAGGGCAGCACGTTCTGCACCCGACCGAGGTAGACGTTGCCGACCAGCGAACCGCTGCCCGACGAGGTCACGAAGTGCTCCACCAGGACGCCGTCCTCCAGCACGCCGATCTGCGTGCGTTCGCCGCGCTCGCGCACCACCATCGTGCGCTCCACGGCCTCGCGGCGGGCCAGGAACTCGGCCTCGGACAGCACCGGGGCGCGGCGGCGACCGGCCTCGCGGCCGTCACGGCGGCGCTGGCGCTTGGCCTCCAGCCGGGTGGACCCGCGGACGCTGCGCACCTCGCTCTGCGCGGCCTCGGAGTCGGCCTTGTCGTCACGGGCGTCGCGGGCGGGCTCGCGGACGTGGACGACCGTGTTCGGCGGGTCGTCCTCGCTCGGCGCGGCGGCCTCTTCCTCGGCGCCGGTCTTGCGGCGACGGCGACGGCGGCGGCGACGGCTGCCCGCGCCCTCGTCGTCGGCCGACGCCTCGTCCGGGCTCTCGGCCTCGGCTTCGGCGGCTTCGGCCTGCTCCTCGCCCTGCTCGTCGTCGCCGTTGTCCTCGACGCCCTTGCCGCGACCGCGGCCACGCCGACCACGACGACGGCGGCGGCGGCCTTCGCCCTCGTCACCGGCGTCGTCGGCGGCTGCGTGCTCGTCGGTGTCGTCCTCGGTGTCGTCGAGGTCGTCGTCCCGGCCCACCGGGACTTCCTTGACCGCCGGGGGCTTGGCCACCGGGGTCGGCGGCAGGAACACCGCGGACGGCGGCGCGAACAGCGGCACCAGCGGCGCGACCTCGCGGGCCACCGCCACCGGTTCCTCGGTCTGCTCGTCCACCTCGCCGGTGACGATGTCGTCCCAGCCCAAGAGGCTCTCGGCCACCTTGAGCGCGAGATCGCGGCTCACGCTCGACTGAACGCCCTTGACCGGCTCACCGAGGTCGGCGAGGGCGGCCACCACGTCCTTGCTGCTCGCGCCGAGCAGCTTGGCCAGCGCGTGCACCCGCAGCTTGGCGGGCAGATCCGCCAGATCCGGGTGTGCGGATGTGGCGTTACCCCCGCCGGCGGCGCCGGCAGGCTTTTCCGTGTTCGACAATGCAGCTCCTCCGCCCCCGGGCGCGTCCCAACCGACGCGGCCGCGCAGGGGCCTCTCTTGTCCACTCACCGCCGCGGCTGGCGGCGGGAATCCTTGCCTCGCGCTGTGGCGCCCACCCGTTCGAGCACGCGGCACAGCAGGTCCTATAACTCTGTCGACGACGCCGTCAGCGCCGCTCCGATCACCGCCCGGTCAGACCTCCGCTGCCCTGTCCAGGGCAAGCGGGTCGACCAGGCCGCCTTCATCGTCCAGCCGCCCCTGCGCCATCCGGGTCGCCTTCGCGGGGACCGGCGGAACCAGGTCGGCGACGACTCGGAGCGCACTCAGCACGTCGTCGGGCCTCACGGTAGGGGTTGTCTGCCGTACGACCGTCATGAGTATCCCACACGGCTGTGACAAATCTCGTGCATCGTGTCCGGCGTCGCTCGAATGCACGCCCGCCGACGCCTCCACCTCGGCCGATACGATCGCCGGCCGCACGTCCACGATCTTCTTGCCGTCCTTGGTCAGCCTCTCGACCTGCACGGACCCCGAAGCCATCAACGCCGTCACGGCTTCGGTCAGCTCTTCGGGCGACACGCCGGGCAGCTCGACCCGCCACGCGCTGGCCTCGATCCGCTCGGGCAGCGTGCCACCGGCCGACTGGACGACCTCCAGCACGTCGAGCCCGGGCGGCAGCACGGCGTCCAGCGCGGTCCGCAGCGCGTCCGGGTCGACCCGGTCGACGACGGACACCTCGACGTACTCGGCCTCGCTCGCCACGCCGGTGGGCGCCGCGCCGACCCATGACACCTTCGGGTGAGGGCTGAAGCCCTGGGAATAGGCCATGGGGACGCCTGCCCGCCGCAGCGCGCGCTCGAACGTGCGCGCGATGTCACGGTGTGACGTGAACCGCAGCCGACCGCGTTTGGCGTAGCGCAGTCGAAGCTTCTGCACAGGTGCGGCCGACGGGTTGGGCTGCTGCTGGCGGCTCAGAGCTACTCCCCTTGGGTGCCGGGTGGGCCGCGACGGGGTTTCGCACCCCAACGGTCCACGCTCCTACTCCACGAGGACGGTACCTTGGACCTGTTCGGCACCGTTGCGCTTGTCTGCTCCGCCCCGGCTGGCTACGGTCCGGCAGCAGCAGTCCGATCGACGGTTCGCCCGGAAGTCGGGCAGACGGCTCCCGTCACCGGTCCAGCCCTGGAGGTCCCCCGTGCCTCTGCACCGCCGCGTCCAAGCGGCCGCGGTCAGCGCGGCCCTGCTCGCGACCGGCTGCTTCTCGGTGACCGCGTCAGCGGCCGAACCCGAGGTGCCGGTACCCGCGGTGGACTGCGTCCAGCCCGGTCCGACGCTGCGCTACCTGGTCGTGTTCGACCCGGGTACGAGCGCGCCGCTGGCCGAGGCGCAGATCGCCGCCGCGTGCGGCACGACCGCCCACTACTACCCGCAGATCGCCGTGGCCGTGGCCGTGTCGCCGGATCCCCGGTTCGGGCAGCACATCGGCACGCACCGGGCGTACAGCGCCCAGGCAGACGGCCTGTCGAAGCGCAACGGCGCACCTGCCCGGCAGAAGAAGAAGGACGACGAGACGGCCGGGGCGCGCGCTTCGGCCGGCGCGGCGGACCGCACGGCCGAGCAGTGGGACATGGACCTGATCCGGGCGGCCGAGGCGCACGCGGTGAGCAAGGGCAGCCGGGACGTGGTGGTGGGCGTGCTCGACTCGGGCATCGACCCGGCGCACCCCGACCTGGTCGGCGCGCTGGACCCGGCGCTGTCGGCCGGCTGCACGACCGGCGTGGCCGACCCGTCGCCCGCCGCGTGGGCGCCGACGACGTCCGGGCACGGCACGCACGTGGCGGGCACGATCGCGGCGGCCGACGACGGCCTCGGCACCACGGGCGTGGCGCCGGGCGTGCGGATCGCGTCGGTGAAGGTCGTGGACGACGCCGGGTTCATCTACCCCGAGTACGCGGTGTGCGGGTTCATGTGGGCCGCCGAACGGGGCATGACCATCACCAACAACAGCTACTTCATCGACCCGTGGGTGTTCACCTGCCAGGACGAGCAGGGCCAGTCCGTGGTGTACGAGGCGGTGCGGCGGGCGGTGGAGCACGCGTCCGGGCGCGGTGTGCTGGCGGTGGCGGCGGCGGGCAACACGGCGGCCGACCTGACCAAGCCCGGCCGGGACGCGCTGAGCCCGACCAACGCCGCGCCGGAGGACGTCAAGCCGCGGCCGGTGGACAGCACGTGCCTGGTGCTGCCCGCGCAGCTGCGCACCGTGGTGGCGGTGTCGTCGGTGGGCGCGGACAGGGTGAAGGCCGGGTACAGCTCCTACGGGCTGGGCGCGGTGGACGTGGCCGCGCCGGGCGGTGACCGCAGGCAGGCGCCGGACGACGGGCGCAGCGGGTGCGTGCTGTCGACCGTGCCCGCAGCCGGGTACGACTACTCGTGCGGCACGTCGATGGCCGCGCCGCACGTGTCGGGCGTGGCCGCGCTGCTGGCGTCCACGCACCCCGAGGCCAGCGCGCTGGACCTGTCGAAGATGCTCAACTCGCAGGCGGAGACGCTGCCGTGCCCGGCGGACTACGACCTCAACGGCACGGGCGCGCAGGACGCGTTCTGCACGGGCCACTCGGAGTACAACGGCTTCTACGGGCACGGCCTGGTCGACGCGCTCGCCGCCGTGCGGGAGTAGGTCAGGCCGAGTACTGGTCCTGGTGGCGGCGCAACGCGCCCGCGAGGTCGGCGCGGCCCGCGATGCCGAGCTTGCGGTAGGCGCCGGACAGGTGCAGCTCGACCGTGCGGCGGGTGAGGAACAGGGCTTCGGCGATCTGCCGGTTGGTCAGGCCCTGCGCGGCCATGCCGGCGACCCGCGTCTCCTGCTTGGTCAACCCGTGCACCGTGCCGTGCGCGGTGGCCGGCTCGCAGGCGCGCAGCTCCTCGGCGGCGCGGCGGATCAGCGGCTTGGACTCGCAGCGGGCGCTGAGCTCGACGGCCTGCCGCAGGTGCGGGATGGCGCGTTCGGCGTGCCCGCGGCGGCGCAGCCGGGCGCCCAGTTCCAGCAACGCCTCGGCGTGCAGCAGGCGGGCGACCGATCCGGTCAGGTAGTCCACCGCCTTGAGCAACGCCCGGGTCGCGGCTTCGTCGTCGGTGGTGAGGCCGAGGGAGACCAGCGCGGTGCCCATGGCGCGCGGCGTGCCCCAGCGCTTGGCGCGGGCGAGGTCCTCGGCGGCCAGGTGGGCGGCGGCTTCCCGGTGTCCCAGCGCGAGGTGTGCCCGCACGGCGAGTGACCGCCACGGCAGGACCGCCGGACTGTCCACTGTGGACGCGGTGAGTCTTCGCCCGCACTCCAGCAGGTCCGCCAGGGCGCCGGCGTGGTCGTCGGTGGCGAGCTTGAGCTTGCCCCGCGCGAACAGCGTCACGTTGTGCTGGAACAGCTCCGGCAGCTCGTCGGCGAAGCCGTGCCGCGCCAGCAGGTCCCGCGCCTCGTCGAACCGGCCGAGGTCGACCAGCACCTCCACCAGCCGGGCCGCGCACAGGATCGCCATGGGGCACACCGCGACCGCGCCGAGCTCGTCGAACAGCCGCAGCTGCCACTTGAGGAACGTCTTGGCGCGCACCAGGTCGCCGCGGGCGAGGAAGTCCATGCCGTGTGCCATCGACACGACCGTGCCCTTGCGCAGGTGGTAGTCGTGCGGCTCGGCCTCGCTGCCGATCATCCGGCGGAACCGCTCCGACAGGTCGGGCGCGTCGGCCAGGAAGCACGTGCTGACGGTGAACACGAACGGCTGCACGAACACGTCGACCCGTTCGCCCTCCAACGCCTCGGCGGCGTACCGGACGGCGTCCTCAGCCGATTCGCCGCGCAACGCGTGCCCGAGCGACAGCAGCGCGGAGTGGACCTGCCGCAGCCTCGGTGAGTGCGGCACCTCCGATTCCAGCTCGTCGGTGAACATGCCGGCGCGCAACGCGAGGGCGACGTCGTTGCCCGCGCCGGCGAGGTAGGCCAGGACCCGCAGCTCCCACGACTCGTCGTGCTCCTGGGACGTGAGGCGGGACACCAGTTGCAGGCCGATGGACACGGCCAGCCGGGCTTCGGGGCCGCTGCACAGCCGCAGCAGCATGGTGACGGCCTGTCCGGCGGCCGAACGGGCGTCGTCGGCGTGGGCGAGGGCGTCGCGGAGCAGGTCCATGCCCGCGACCCGGTCGACCAGGAACGTCACGTGCACGAGTTCGAGCTGCAGGGCGAGCCGTTCGTCGGAGGACAGGCGTTCCTCCAGCGCGCGCTCCAGGTAGTCCTGTGCGGCGTCCAGCCGGTCGTCGTAGGTCGCCTTGCGGGCCGCACGGCGCAAGACCTCCACGGCCCACGGGAGCGGCACGGCGCGCGCTCCGCGCAAGTGTTCGGCGATCCGTTCATCGGGTGCGCCCGCGTCCCGCAGCAGCACGGCGGCACGCGCGTGGTCGGCGGCCCTGGTGGCGACCGGCAGATCGGCCAGCACGGCGTTGCGCACGTACGCGTGGGCGAAGCCGAGGGGGTAGTCGTCGCGGAACACGCGCAGCCGCACCAAGCCGTCGATGAGCCGCAGCGCGCGCCGCGGCTCGACGTCCGCCATCGCGGCGAGCCGGTCCACGGTCGCGTCCTCCCCCAGCACGGCCGCAGCACGCACCACCTCCGCCGCGCCGTCGTGACGGCGCAACCGCAGGCGCAGCGCGGCACCGATCTCCGCCGACCCGAGCGCGTGCACCTCGGCCGCGGTGACGCCCGGCCGCAGCTGATCGGCCAACGCCCGCAGCAGTTCGGGGTTGCCCCTGGTCACCTCACGGCAGGCCGCCGCGGGAGCGTCACCCACCAAGGCGGCCACCGCGTCCACGTCCAGGCCGGTCAGCTCGACGTGCTCGTGGTGCGCGCCGAGGAGTTCGGGCAACGTCACCTCGCCGACCGGTGCCTGGCCGGTGGTGGCGGTCAGCACCACGGCGAGCGGCTGGTCGGCGACCCGGCGCAGCGCGTAGGCCAGGCAGCGCAGGGACCAGCTGTCCGACAGCTCCACGTCGTCCACGGCCAGCAGCAGCGGCCCCTGCCCCAGCGCGTCCCGGACCACGCGGTGGAACCGGTCCAGCGACTCGGCCGGGCCGTCGTGCAGGCCCTCGGCCAGCCTGGTGATCACGCCGCCGCGCAAGTCGCTCTCCAGCCGCGCACCGATCGCGGTCACCACCGTGAAGCCGAGGGCGCGGGCGTCGTCGGCGATCGCGGTCAGCAGGGCCGACTTGCCGATCCCGATCTCGCCGGTGACCAGCAGGGTCGTGGTCCGGCCGGCGAGCGCGCCGTGCAGCAGCGCGCGGGCGGCGCGCAGTTCGCGGTCCCGACCGGGCAGTGCCGGAGTCGATGCGGTCACCGGGGAGCTCCGATCTGCTGCGGCGCAGCCGGGCGGTGGATCGGAACCACCACGGTAGGACACCTGTCCAGCACCTTCGGTACCGAAGGATCGCGCGCGGGATCGCGGAATTTCCTTCGGCACCCACCGTAGAGACGCCACGCCGGTCTTCGGCGAGAATCGAGGTCCGACTTTCGCGAGCCGATTCGACCGGCCCGCGAAGAATAGGCCCGCGCTCGATCGCCCCTTTCTCCCGGTCGACCGGCGGAAGCCTTTCTCAGTGCCACTCCCGCACGGCGCGGCGGAGGATCTTCATCGCGGTGTAGACGCGCGATTTCACGGTACCCTCCGGAATGCCGAGCACCACCGCCGCCTCACGCACCGTGCGACCGCGCACATAGGTCTCGTAGATCGCGGCGCGGTGCTCCTCGCCGAGCCTGCCGATCACGTCGTTGATCACCATGATGGACAGCCGCTGCTCGGTCCCGTCCGCGACCTCGACCGCGTCCGGGCTGGTCAGCTCTACTTCGCGGGGCCTGGCCTGCCTCGTACGCCACCCGTCGATGACGATCCTCCTCGCCACGGTGAGCAGCCAGCCGCGCAGCATCCGCGGGTCGCGGACCAGCGTCTCGGCGTTCTGCCACGCACGGATCAAGGTCTCCTGGACCACGTCCTCCGCCCACTGCCGGTCACGGTTGGTCAGACCGAGCACCTGGGCGTACAACACGCCTTTGAACTGCGCGTACAACGCGGTCACGAATTCTTCCCCGGACCGCGCGTCGACCACCTGGACACCGCCTGCTGAATTCATGGAGTAACCGACCTCCCGGGGTTCGCGCGCGGCGGGGCGAATGCGACCTGCCGGAAAGGTACTACACGGCGGGGCGACCATGCGCGTTACTCGGAATTCGCCGTGTGAGGTAGATCACAGGTCTTGATTGAACGTTCTGTCGAACCGTCGCGCGGCACGTTCGTAGTTCCTCTGCAGAAGGCTTTAACAGGGGGTGCGGACGTGGTGCACGCGGTCTCCGAGCACGACGCCGGGGTGTGGGACGTCGCCACGCTGTCCGGGCGGCTGGCGTACGTGGCGATGTGCCTGGCCGCGTGCTGGGGCGTGCTCACCGCCACCGGCTGGGTCCGCCGGATCACCGGGCGGTCCGCGTTGCGGGTGACCCACCAGGCGCTGGCGACGTTCGCGGTGGTCATGGCCGGGTCGCACGCGGTGTCGTTCCTGTTGCTGGACAACGGTTCCCCGGCGGCCTACCAGCTCGTGGTGCCGCTCGTCGGCGGTGGCGAGGTGCGGCACGCGCTGGGCGTGGTCGGGCTGGAGCTCGTGCTCGCCGCCTCGGTGACGGCCGCGTTGCGGCGCACCGCGTTCCACCGCGACTGGCTGCGCCTGCACCGGCTCGCGTACGTGGGCGTGTGGCTGGGCGCGATGCACGCGTGGCTGGGCGCGTCCGCGAGCGGGCACGTGGCCGTGGTGTGGTTGGGCGGTATCACCGTGCTCATGCCCGCGGTGACGCTGACCGTGCTGCGGTTCCTGCCGCCGCCGCTGCTCGTGCGGCTGGGCCTGGTCGAGGCCGACCCGCCGGCGCGGCCCGAGCCCACCGGTGTCCGGGTGGCCGTCGACCACGACCGGTGCGGGCACTACGCGTTGTGCCAGGCGCAGGCGCCCAAGGTGTTCCGGCTGCTGGAGGACGGGCGGCTGCGCTACGCCCGCAACCCCGACGCCGACCAGGCGCCGCAGGTGCGTGCCGCGGCGCGGGTGTGCCCGATGCGCGCGATCCGGGTCGACGCGGTGCAGGCCCGCCCGTGAGCGGTCAGCCCTTGGTCAACGCCGGGTTGCGCACGGGCGAGCCCTTGCCGACCGGCGAGATCGGCAGCAGCGTCCGACCGGTGGGCCCGACCTCGATGTCGGTGCCCATGGCCGGGCACACACCGCAGTCGAAGCACGGCGTCCAGCGGCAGTCGTCCTGCTCGCGCTCGTCCAGCGCGTCCTGCCAGTCCGCCCAGAGCCACTCCTTGTCCAGGCCCGAGTCCAGGTGGTCCCAGGGCAGGACTTCCAGCTCCTCGCGCTCCCGCGTGGTGAACCAGGCCAGGTCCACGCCCAACGGGGGCAGCTCGGCCTCGGCCGCCTGCACCCAGCGGTCGTAGGAGAAGTGCTCGGACCAGCCGTCGAACCGGCCGCCCTCGCGCCACACCCGCTCGATCACCAGGCCGATGCGCCGGTCGCCGCGCGAGAGCAGGCCTTCGATCAGCGACGGCTTGCCGTCGTGGTAGCGCATGCCGATGTTGCGGCCCAGCGCGCGGTCCGAGTTCACCGCGTCACGCAGCTTCTTCAGCCGGTCGTCCACCGTGTCCGGGTCGCACTGGGCGGCCCACTGGAACGGGGTGTGCGGCTTGGGCACGAACCCGCCGATGGAGATCGTGCAGCGGATGTCCTTGCGGCCGGAGACCTCGCGGCCCGCGCGGATGACGTTCTTGGCCATCTCCGCGATCTGCAGCACGTCGTCGTCGGTCTCGGTGGGCAGGCCGCACATGAAGTACAGCTTCACCTGCCGCCAGCCCGCGCTGAACGCCGCGCTGACCGTGCGGATGAGGTCTTCCTCCGACACCATCTTGTTGATCACGCGCCGGAGGCGTTCGCTGCCGCCCTCCGGGGCGAACGTGAGGCCCGAGCGGCGGCCGTTGCGGGACAGCTCGTTCGCCAGGTCGATGTTGAACGCGTCCACCCGGGTCGACGGCAGCGACAGGCTCGTGTTCGTGCCCTCGTAGCGGTCGGCGAGGCCCTTGGTGATCTCGGCGATCTCCGAGTGGTCCGCGCTGGACAGGGACAGCAGGCCGACCTCCTCGAACCCGGTCGCCTCCAGACCGCGCTGCACCATCGCGCCGATGCCCTCGATGGACCGCTCGCGCACCGGGCGGGTGATCATGCCCGCCTGGCAGAACCGGCAGCCGCGCGTGCAGCCGCGGAAGATCTCCACGCTCATCCGCTCGTGCACGCTCTCCGCGAGCGGCACCAGCGGCTGCTTCGGGTACGGCCACGCGTCGAGGTCCATCGTGGTCCGCTTGAACACCCGGTACGGCACCCGCTCGCGGTTGGGCACCACGCGCTGGATGCGGCCGTCCGGCAGGTACTCGACGTCGTAGAACCGGGGCACGTAGATGCCGCCGGTCTCGGCGAGCCTGGTCAGGATCTCGTCCCGACCGCCCGGACGGCCCTCGGCCTTCCACGCGCGGACGATGTCGGTGATCTCCAGGACGGCTTCCTCGCCGTCACCGAGCACGGCCGCGTCGATGAACGGCGAGATCGGCTCCGGGTTGAACGCCGCGTGCCCGCCCGCCACCACGATCGGGTGATCCTCGGTGCGGTCGGCGGCGTGCAGCGGGATGCCGGCCAGGTCCAGCGCGTTGAGCAGGTTCGTGTAGCCCAGCTCGGTCGCGAAGCTGACCCCGAGCAGGTCGAACGCGCCGACCGGCCGGTGGCCGTCCACGGTGAACTGCGGCACGCCGTGCTCGCGCATCAGCTTCTCGAGGTCGGGCCACACCGCGTAGGTCCGCTCGGCCAGCACGTCCGGCTGCTCGTTGAGGACCTCGTAGAGGATCATGACGCCCTGGTTGGGCAACCCCACCTCGTAGGCGTCCGGGTACATCAGCGCCCACCGCACCGCGGCGGCGTCCCAGTCCTTCACGGTGGCGTTGAGTTCCCCGCCGACGTACTGCACCGGCTTGGACACCCTCGGCAGCAGGGGTTCCAGGGCGGGGAAGACCGACTCGACACTCACACGACCAGGGTAACGGCAGCGCCGGCGCGCATCAGAACAGCGGTCCGGTGACGGTGAGGCCCAGTTCGGAGCCGGGGCCCGCGTACAGGCCGAAGAACATCAGCGCGCCGCCCGCGAGGCCCAGGTCCTTGTTGAACTGGATCATCTCCATCTGCTTGGCCTGCGGGTCGGTCTCCTTCCAGAAGTTGTGCATGAGGAACGCCGTGGGCAGCAGGAACAGCACCAGCAGCAACGCGCCGAGATCCGCCCACACGCCCAGGAGCAGCATCAACCCGCCGATGACCATGAGCACGCCGCTGCCGAACGTGGCGGCTTTCGCCGAGGGGACGCCCTTGGACGCGGCGTAGCCGGCCATGGCCGCGGTCTGCGTGAGGTGGCCCATCGCCGAGCCGAAGAACAGGAACACGAACAGGATGCGGCCGATGAGTGCGATGACGTCCATGACGACCTCCGGTACTCGGGGTTCGTCCAGTGTTCGCGCGGCTCAGGTCAGCAGCAACTTGCCGAGCCTGCGTGCGGCGACAACCACTCCGACGACTGCCATCACGACGAAGTACGCGACGTTCACCAACGCGCCCCAGCCGACATAACCCGTGGTCAGCGCCCTCATCAGCTCGATGGCGTGGTAGAGCGGCGTCCACTGCACCACGGTCTGCAACCAGCCCGGGTAGACCGACAGCGGGTAGAACGTGGTCGAGAACAGGAACAGCGGCATCACGGCCAGTTGCACCAGGTCGAAGTCCTGCCACGAGCGCATGAACGTGGACGCGGCCATGCCGACCGCCGCGAACGCCAGCGCGACGAGCAGGCACGCGGGCAGCGCCAGCAGCGCCCACGGCGAGCTGACCAGCCCGAACCCGAGCATGACCACGATGAACCCGGCCGAGTACAGGCCGCCGCGGATGAGGCACCACGCGGCTTCGCCGAGGGCGATGTCGACCGGGCCGAGCGGGGTGGCCAGCACGGCGTCGTAGGTCTTGGCGTACTTGAACTTGAAGAACAGGTTGAACGTGGCCTCGAACACCGCGCCGTTCATCGCCGAGGCGGCCAGCAGGGCGGGCGCGACGAACTCGGCGTACGGCATCGGCCCGCCGGGGCCCGCGACCGTGGTGACCAGCTGCCCCAGGCCGTAGCCGAGGGAGAACAGGAAGAACAGCGGCTCGAAGAACCCGGACAGCACCGACATCCAGCCGCGCGTGCTGACCAGGTACGAGCGTTCGACCAGGACGTGGGCGCGGCCCGCGTACAGGCCCGGCGGGACGATCCGGAGCAGCAGACCGGCACGGCCGCGCGGCGCGGCGGACGGGCTCGGCGCGGGCACGTCGGTCGTGGAGGTCTCGTTGGTCATACGGCCAGCCTCCGGCGGAAGTAGCGGCGGCCCAGGAGCACGCCGAGCGCGACCAGGGCGGACAGGTAGGCGACGTGGCCCAGCGCCGGCAGCAGGCGCAGGGTGCCGAACGTCGCGCCGCGGGCCAGCTCGATGCCGTGCCAGACGGGGGTGAGCCAGGCCAGCGGGTGGATCCAGGCCGGCAGCTGGCTCAGCGGGAAGAAACCGCCGGTGAACAGCGTCATCGGCATCACCAGGAAGCGGAAGATCGCGTTGAACGAGTCCGGCTTCTCCCGGGTGGCGGTGAAGGCGACCGCGGGCGCGCTGAACGCCATGCCCGCCAGCGCCGCGAACGGCACCGCCAGCACCGCCATCGGGCTGCTGATCGCGCCCAGGGCGACCGCGATGAGCAGGAACACGGCGGTGCCCGTCACCAGGCGCAGCGCGATCCACAGCAGCTGGCCGTGCAGCACCTGCGCGGGCGTGATCGGGGTGGCCACCGCCGCCAGGTACGTGCGCTGCCACTTGAACGCCGAGAAGACCGCCCACGTCGACTCGAACACGGCGTTCTGCACGGCGGTGATGACCAGCAGCGCCGGCGCGAGGTACACCAGGTAGGGGTGGCCGCCGGTGGCCTCGCCCTCCCGCACCTGCGAGCCGAAGCCGACGCCCATGGCCAGCAGGAACAGCACCGGTTGCAGGAAGTTCGAGATCACCGTGGCCCGCCAGTTGCGGCGGTACCAGGTCCAGTGGTGCTCCACCGCGATCAGCGGTGCGCGCCACGGGCTGACGACGTGCGTGCTCATCTCAGTCCACCAACGTCCGGCCGGTCAGGCGGAGGAACACGTCCTCCAGCGTGCTGCGGCGCACCAGGCTGGACACCGGCCGCACGCCCCGCGCGTGCGCCGCCGCCAGCGCCGCCTCGCCGTCCGAGGTGTAGAGCAGCACCCGGTCGGGCAGCACCTCGATCCGTTCGGCCAGGTCACGCACCTCGTCACCGCTCTGCTCGCCCGGCGGGAAGCGCAGCTCCAAGACCTCTTTCGTGGAGTAGCGGCGGATCAGCTCGCCCGGCGAGCCCTCGGCCGCGATCCGGCCGCCGTCCATCACCACCAGCCGGTCGCACAGCTGCTCGGCCTCGTCCATGTAGTGCGTGGTGATGATCAGCGTGACGCCGGACTGCTTGAGCCGGAACAGCCGGTCCCACAGCAGGTGGCGGGCCTGCGGGTCCAGGCCCGTGGTCGGCTCGTCGAGCAGCAGCAGGTCGGGGTCGTTGACCAGGGAGCGGGCGATGGTGAGCCGCCGCTTCATGCCGCCCGACAGCGGCTCCACCTCGGCGTCGGCCCGGTCGCTGAGCTGGGCGAACTCCATCAGCTCCGTCGCCTTGGCCCGCACCGCGGACCGGGACAGGCCGAAGTAGCGGCCGTAGACCTGCAGGTTCTGCCGGACGGTCAGCTCGGTGTCGAGGTTGTCCTGCTGCGGCACCACGCCGATGCGGGCACGGATGCGCGGGCCGTCGGTGTCCGGGTCCAGGCCGAGCACGCGCAGCTCGCCGCCGGTGCGCGGTGACACGCACGACACCATCCGCATGGTCGACGACTTGCCCGCGCCGTTGGGCCCGAGGAAGCCGAACGCCTCGCCCCGGCTCACCTCGACGTCGATGCCCCGGACGGCTTCGAAGGAGCCGAAGTGCTTGGTCAGGCCCTTGGCGTTGACGAGCGTGGAGGTCACGCTCGTCACGGTAGCGGCGGGGTCCGACATTCCCGGAACCGTTTTAGGGTGGCGCCGTGGAGATCGAGCTCGGTTGGCCGGTGCGGGCCGACGAACGACTTCGGGCCGAAGTGCACGAGGTGCTGCACGCCGTGGTGGCCGCGGGCGGTGCCATCGGCTGGCAGGCGCCGCCGGGGCGCGCGGAGACGGGCGCGTGGCTGGACGGCGTGCTCGCGTCGCCTTCGGACGGTGCGCTCGTCGTGGCGCGGGTGGACGGTGTGCTGCGCGGCACGGCGACGTGGAAGCGGTCGGAGAGCGAGGTGTTCCGGCACATGGCCGAGGTGCGGCGGGTCACCGCGCACCCGGCGGCACGGGGACTCGGGCTCGGCGCGCGGCTGCTGGGCGCGGTCGTCGAGCACGCCCGCGCGGCCGGGCTGGAGATGCTGACCCTGGGCGTGCGCGGCAACAACCACGGCGCGATCCAGCTGTACGAGAGCCTGGGCTTCCGCGAGTGGGGCCGCCTGCCGAACGTGATCGCGGTGGGCGACGTCCGGTTCGACGACGTGCGCATGTACCTGCCGCTGGGCCACCGCCCCGGCGTCGTCCTGCACGGCTCGGCCCCGGGCGGCCTGGGTTCGTCCCCGGTGCGCGCCTCGGTCGGCGGATAGCGCGACGGCCCGGACCGCGTGGCGATCCGGGCCGTTCGGTTCAGCCGCTCAGAGGTTCGGGAACCAGAGCTTGATCTCGCGCTCGGCCGACTCCGGCGAGTCCGAGCCGTGGACCAGGTTGAACTGGACCTCCAGGCCGAAGTCGCCGCGGATCGTGCCGGGGGTGGCCTTCTCGACCGGGTCGGTGCCACCGGCCAGCTGGCGGAACGCCGAGATGGCCCGCGAGCCCTCCACGACCAGCGCGACCAGCGGACCGCCGGTGATGAACTCCACCAGGTCGTTGTAGAACGGCTTGCCGTCGTGCTCGGCGTAGTGCTGTTCGGCGGTCGCGCGGTCCACGACGCGCAGTTCGAGCGCGGCCAGCTTCAGGCCCTTGCGCTCGATGCGGGAGATGACCTCGCCGACCAGGCCACGGCTGACGCCGTCGGGCTTGACCAGGACCAGGGTGCGCTCGCTCACGGCGGTCAGTACTCCTTCGTACGGGATTGTGCAACTCGGTAGAGGGTAGCCGGAGCTGCGATAGTGCCGGCCGTGACCACCGAGAAGCCCCACCCGGGGAGCACCCTCACCGGAGCGGCGGTGCTGTTCGTGCTGCTGCGGTTGCTCGCGGTGTCGCACTACGACTGGCACACGGCGTTCGCGTTGCTGCACACGCTGGACCTGGAGGACGCGCCGGGCCTGTTCCTGGGCACGTTCATGGCGGACGCGGGGATCAGCAGTGCGTTGCTGGTGGTGATGGTGCCGTTGACGGTGTTCTACGCGGTCGGGCGGCGTTCCCGGGCGGCACCGCTCGCGGTGGCCGTGCTGGTGGCGTTCCTGGTGGCGCACGTGCTCTCGTACCACCGGTGGTGGGTGCCGGTCGGTGCGGTGGTGTTGACGGTGCTGCTGGTGTTCGTGGAACGGATGCGGCGGTTGCACGAGCAGATGGACTTCGTGCTGCGCCGGTTCGGCTACCTGGTGGGCGCGGTGGCGTTGGTGGTGGCGGCGGTGGTCGCCACGCCGTGGGTGCCGTTGGAGCGGATCGAGACCGGCGACGGCACGGTCGAGGCGTACGTGATGGAGACCAGTCCGGGGTTCCTGAAAGTGCTCGGCGCGCAGGAGCGGGGGTTCCGCATCCTGCGCGCCGAGGACGTCCGGTCACGCGTCGAGTTGGCCGATCACTAGCGGGTCAGGACGACCACCGAGCGGGCCGGGAGGGTGATCGAGCCGGCGGCGGTGGCGGCCTTGTCGCTGGTCAGGGCGTGGTTCTGCCAGTTACCGTCGACCGTGACGGACTTGGTGGTCGGGTACGGGTTGACGATCACCAGGACGCCGTTCAGGGTCGGGTCGACGTCGGGGCCGACCGTGTCGTCCAGGAGCGCGGCGACGATGCCCGGTTCGGCGGCCGGGAAGGACAGCTTCTGCTGGACGAGTGCCGCGTCGTTCAGCGTGAACAGCGGCGAGGACTTGCGGATCCGGAGCAGTTCCAGCGTGTTGTCCACGGCGGCACGCATGTCGGCGGACGAGGGCTTCAGGGAACCGTTGGCCAGCAGGGGTGCGGCGTAGGGCCACTTGTCCTCGTTGTCCGCCGCCGGCGGCAGGCCGCGGGCGAAGCCGTTGTCCTCCAGGGACGGGTCGTAGCGGTTGAACCAGTCGCCCGAGTCGTAGCTGTTGCGGTCCAAGGACTTCGAGCGCAGGAACTCCGCGCCCGCGTGCATGAACGGCTGGCCCTGGCCCAGCAGGACGGGCGCGAGGGCGACCTTCTGCATCCGCACGCGGTCCGCCATCGACGTGCCGACAGGCAGCTTGTAGGTCTGCGAGTCGAACAACGTCTCGTTGTCGTGCGCGTCGACGTACGTGATCACGTCGGCGGGCGCGCCCGTGTAGCCCGCTGGTGAGCCGTTGTACGTCACGTCACGGCCCGTGATCTCACCGCCGGAGGTGGACTGGAACCGGTACGACGCCATGTTGCCCGCCATGCCCAACTTCACCAGGTCGGTGTAGTTGGCCAGCCGCGCGGCCACGTCGCCGTTGGCCGGCGCACCGTTCGGGTCACCCGCGAGCCCGGACGCCAGGCCCTGCACGCGCGGGTCCGCGTCGAACGGCCCACCGCCCCGCACCGCGTCACGCAGCCGGTCGCTGAACGTGCCGATGCCGGTACCCGCCATGTTCGCCTGGGTGGCCTGCTCGAACCGGGCGTTGCCGGCGACCTCGCCGAAGTCCCAGCCCTCGCCGTAGATGCGGATCTTGCGCCCGTCCACGCCGTCGCGCTCGACGGTCAACGCGTCCAGCGCCGCCCGCACGGCCAGGATGTTCGCCTTCGGGTGGTGGCCCATCAGGTCGAACCGGAAACCGTCCACCTTGTACAGCCGGGCCCAGCGCACGACCGAGTCCACGACGAGCTTGCCCATCATGGCGTGCTCGGTCGCGGTGTTCGCGCAGCACGTCGAGTTCGCCACCGTGCCGTCGAGGTCGAGCCGCTGGTAGTACCCGGGCACGACCTTGTCCAGCACGGACGTCGGCGCGTCACCGGAGGCGGCGGTGTGGTTGTAGACCACGTCGACCACCACGCGGTTGCCGTTGTCGTGCAACGACTTCACCATCTCGCGGTACTGCCTGGATCGGGCCCACCCGGTCTGCGCGTCGTCCGTGGCGTAGGAGCCTTCGGGCACGTCGTAGTGGTACGGGTCGTAGCCCCAGTTGAAGCCGTCCTTCGCGGCGGAGGCGGCCACGCACTCTTGCTGCGCCGGGGAGTCCGCGGGCAGCGACGCCAGGTCGCACGCCGGCCGTTGCTGATCGGAACGCTTCTCCGGGATGGTGGCGATGTCGAACGTCGGCAGCAGGTGCACGGTGTCCAAGCCGGCCTGGGCCAGCTGACGCAGGTGCGCCATGCCGACCGACGACGAGTGCGTGAACGCGCGATACGTGCCGCGGTCGGACTCCGGGACCGACGTGTCACCGATCGAGAAGTCCCGCACGTGCAGCTCGGTGATGCCGTGCTCGGTCGGGTCGCCGTCCAGGCCGCGGGCGACGTGCCCGGCCCAGTCGGCGGGCATGGTGCGCGCGTCACCGAGGTCGGCGAACTGCGAATGCGTCGAGTTGACCGCCAACGCCACCGAGTACGGGTCGGTCACGGTCACCGTGCGCCCGGCGACGGTCACCTCGAACAGGTAGAACTCGTCCCGCCAGGCACCGGACGCCGACCACGAGCCGGACGCGTCGTCCCGGATCATGGGCACGACCGCCGCCGTGCCACCCGGCTGGTCGAACACCTGCACCTTCACCGAGGACGCCGTGGGCGCCCACAGCCGCGCGGTCACCCGGTCGCCGTCGAACGTCGGCCCGTAGGTCAGCGCGGACGCGGCGGCGGCGAACCGGTCGTCCAGCACACCGGCGATCTGCACGCCCGTGCGGTGCCGCAGGCCGCCGCCCGAGTCGACGTGCACGGCGGACAGCTTGCCGCGCAACGCCTCGTCCAGCCGTGCGCCGTCACGGACCCGGAACACCGGCTTGCCCCGCAGGTGCGGGAAGCGCTCGGGCACGGCCTCCGAAGACGGCTCCAGCCGCAGCACCTTGCCGTCGTACTCCAGCCGGTAGCCGTCGGACGCCACCACCGGCACGTCCCACACGACCAGGCCCTTCGACACCCAGATCGCCTTGGCCTTGGTCAGGTCGTCGTCCACGCCCTCACCGCCGGACGGCGGCAGCACGTAGGAGATCGAGCCGTCCGGCTTGGTGGAGCCGGACACGTACCAGACCTCGTAGCCGGTGCCCGTGACGTCGAGGAACTGGTCCGGGCCCGGGTCCTTGGCGTCACCCTTGTGGATGATGTTGTTCAGCCCGCCCGCGCCCGGCTCCAGCGGCACCGACCAGTACACGCCGAAGCCGTCCCGGCCGTCCGGCACGCGGGACTGGTTCCAGCCCGGGCTCGGCTCCAGGGACCCGGTCCAGTGGTAGAGCGTCCAGTCGGTGTAGTCGCCGTCCGGCCGGTTGTAGTGGATCACCGCGCGGTTCTGCGCGGCGGCGAGGCTGCCGTGCACCTCGTCGCCGTTGACCCACGCGCGGCCCGCCGTACGACCGGTCGCCTCGACCGTGCCGTCGCGCAGCACGGAGAACTCGACGGGAGCGGTCGCCGGAACGGTCGCCACTCCCCCGCTGAACGGGTGATCGACGCCTCCCGCGCGCACCACGAGCCCCGTGGCGTCACCGGTGTGCGTGATGACCGCCTGCCCGGTCGCCGCGACCTCGCTGGCGTGCACGGCGGTCTGGCCCTGTTCCAACCACACCTGCGGCGTCGCGCTCGGGTCGATGAACCGGTCGGAGTCGGTATCCTTCTCGTCGCCCCGGTGGGCGATGACGCCGACCGATCGCGCGCCCGGCTTGAGCTTCACCCACGCGAACCGGCCGTACGGCGTCTCGCCGGCGAACGGCAGCGGCGCGTCCCACGTCGGCGCGTTCTCGACGTCGCCCCACGCGTGCAGGCCCCAGCCGTCGTAGTCGCCCGCCGGGCGGTTGTAGTGCACCACCAGCCAGTCGGACGTCACGGCGGTCGGCGGCTCGACGACGGGCGCGGCCACCAGGCCGACCTTCGCGCCGTCCGCGCCCAACGTGCCCCTGGCGTCCTTGGCGACCACGCGGACCTCGACGTTCTTGCCCGCCGCCGCGCCCGGCAGCCCGGCCAGGTCGGCGAACACCCGGTACGGCGCGGCGTCGTCGGTGCCGAGCACCTGCCAGTCCCGCTCGCCCTCGACCCGTGCGGCGAACGTGGCCTGCGCGTACGGCGAGGTGACGCCGTCCGCCCGCAGTTCGACCCGGTCGTCCAGCACGGTGCCGGTCGCCGGCACGGCCAACGTCGGCGTCGGAGTGGCGGACGGGATGTTGCCGGTGGACTTGAGCACCACGGCGGACAGCGCGGGCACGGTCACGGTCACCTTGCCGTTCACCGGGTTGACCTGGGAGCCCGCGGACGGCCAGATCGGGCGGTAGCCCTTGCCCGCCACGGGGACGTCCACGGTCGCGGGCGCGGTGCCCGCGTTGGCCACGACCACGTGCTCGACCTGCCGGGCGCGGGCCGTGCGGCTGAACGCGATCACGTCACCCTGGACGAGCCGGAGCGCCTGGTTGCCGTCACGCCACACCGGGTCGCCGTCCACGAACTTCGCCAGGCCCTTGAGCTGACGGTACAGCGGGTGGTCGGTGCGGAAGTTGTCGACCGCGCCGGTGCGATCGCTGCCGACGAGGTCCTCGGCGGCGTACTCGGGGGTCTTGGAGGCGAACATGTCCTGGCGGGCCAGCTTGTCGCCGCCCGTCCCCGCGAAACCCTGCTCGTCGCCGTAGTAGACGACCGGGTTGCCGCGCCACAGGTACATCAGCGCGTTGCCCAGTTCGAGCCGGTCCAGCAGTTCGGCTTCGGAGATGCCCGGACGGCTCTCCCGGATCATCCACGCGAGGCGGCCCATGTCGTGGTTGCCGAGGAACGTCGGCAGGGAGGACGCGTTGGAGTCGGCGTCGGTGTACCGGTCGTCGTCCACGAGCACTTCGCCGAGCCGGGCCGCGCCCTGGCCGGACAGGAACCTGGCCGCGCCGCTCTGGAACGGGAAGTCCAGCGTGGCCTGCATCCTGCCGCTGGTGGTGTAGCGGGAGGTGAGCGCGGGGTTGGCGTCGAACACCTCGCCGAAGACGAAGAAGTCCTTCTTGCCGCGCATCGCCGCGTACTGCTTCACGTGCGGCGCGAGGGCCTGCCAGAACTCCATGTTGACGTGCTTGACCGTGTCGACGCGGTAGCCGTCGATGCCCAGCGTGTCGATCCAGCTGGTGAAGATGTCCTTCATGCCGTTGACGACGGTCGGGTGCTCGGTCATCAGGTCGTCGAGGCCGAAGAAGTCGCCGTACTCGTTGGACTCGCCGCTGAACGTCGAGTCGCCGCGGTTGTGGTAGAGCTGCGGGTCGTTCAGCCAGGACGGGGTCTTCCCGCCCTTGACGACCGGCGTGTACGGCGCGGTGAGCTTCGGGAAGTCCTCCCGGCCCGCGATCGCCGCGATGTCGACCGGCCTGCCCTGCTCGTCCAGGTAGGGCTGAGCGGCGGTGCCGACGTAGTCGTACCGGCCCTCGGCGTAGTCGATCAGGTCCGCGGTGTGGTTGGCGACGATGTCGAAGAACACCTTGATGCCGCGGCGGTGTGCGTCCTGGATGAGCCGCCGCATGTCGTCGGTCGTGCCGAAGTGCGGGTCGAGCTTGGTGAAGTCGGTCGTCCAGTAGCCGTGGTAGCCGGCCGAGACGTCGTCACCGGAGCCCTGCACCCAGCGGTTGGCGAACATGGGGGTCATCCAGATCGCGGTGACGCCCAGCTCGTGCAGGTAGCCGATCTTGTCGCGCAGGCCCTTGAGGTCGCCGCCGTGGTAGAAACCCTTGTCGGCGGGGTCGTAGCCGCTCTTGAGCCGGTCGGTCTCCGCCGTGCCGCCGCGGTCGTTGCGCGGGTCGCCGTTGGCGAACCGGTCGGGCATCACGAAGTAGAACCGCTCACCGGTGAGGTCGGCGCGCAGCGCGTCCTTGGCCAACGCCCTGTCACCGTCCCGGACGCCGGGCGCGATGTCGGTGACGGCACCCACGGCGAGCCGCTGGACTTCGGGCGCGGCGCCGGTGGATGGTGGCACGAACGGCACTACGGCCAGGGCGATGAGCGCGGCGACGGCCCGACGCATCGCGACCTCCTTGTCGCAAGAATTTGCAACCCCGCCCCGGCGGAGCGCCGGGACGGAGTGCACAAAACCACGACAATCTCAGCCGGGACAAGGCCCAGACGGCTGCAACTCCTTGCAGATCCTTACATCACCGCCGCTGCGGCTGGAGGGTCTTGCTCCACAGCGACGCGCCCTTGATGTCGCGCAGCCACACGGTCAGCTCGCCGTCCCGGGACACCTCGACCTCGCCGAAGTGCTGGAAGCCGTCCAACGGGGTGGTGTTGGCGGCGGGCGGCGCGTTCACGAACACCGCTTCCGGACCGAACGTGGGGTCCAGGGTGTTCGGGCCGAACGCGCCCGCGTTCAGCGGACCCGAGACGAACTCCCAGAACGGGTCGAAGTCCTGGAACGACGCCCGCTCCGGCGAGTAGTGGTGCGCGGCGGTGTAGTGGACGTCCGCGGTCAGCCACACGGTGTTGCGCACGCGCCGGCGCTTCAGCTCGCTCAGCACCCACGCCAGCTCGTGCTCACGACCGCCCGGCGCACCCGGCAGGCCGTTGGCGACACCCTCGATGTCCGTGCCGTCCGGCACGGTCAAACCGATCGGCAGGTCGGCCGCGATGATCTTCCAGGTGGCCCGGCTGCGGTCCAGGGAGTCCACCAGCCAGCGGGCCTGCGCCTCGCCGAGCACGACGCCCCGACCGTCGCGCGGTGACGTGTTCGCGTCCTTGTACGACCGCATGTCCAGCACGAACACCTCGACGTGGGCGCCGTAGCGGAACTTGCGGTAGACCCGGCCGTCCACCGCCTGCCGCGGGTCGATCGGCTGCCACTCGTGGAACGCCTGGAAGGCCCGTGCGGCGAGCACGTCGACGCGCTTCTCGGTGTACGCCGGCGAGGTCAGGATCTCGCCCGGGTACCAGTTGTTGGTCACCTCGTGGTCGTCCCACTGCACGATCATCGGCACCCGCGAGGCGAACGACCGGTACTGCGGGTCGAGCAGGTTGTAGGCGAACTGGCCGCGGTACTCGTCCAGCGTCTCGGCGACCTTGAGCTTCTCCGGGATGACGACGTTGCGCCACACCCGCCCGTCCGGCAGCGTCACCTTCTCCTGCATCGGACCGTCCGCGTACACCGTGTCGCCGCTGTTGATGAAGAAGTCGGGACGGCGGGCGGCCATCGCGCCGAAGATCGGCATGCCGCCCAGGTCCGGGTTGCTGCCCCAGCCCTGACCAGCGACGTCACCGGACCACACGAACCGCACGTCGTCACGGCCCAGCGGCGCGGTGCGGAAGCTGCCGACCGCGGCCTCGCTGCGGGTGCGGCCGTCGAGGTCCTCGGCGACCACGCGGTAGTGCACCTCGCGCCCACCGGGCAGGCCGCGCAGCCGCACCCGGCCCGTGCCACCGGTCTCCGGCGTCAGCAGCGGTCCGCGCACGGTCCGCGCGTGCCGGAACGACGGGTCCGACGACACCTGCACCAGCATCCGCGACGGCCGGTCGGCCCGCGTCCACACCAGACCGCCGTCGAACGTCACGTCGCCGGACTGCACGCCGTGCGTGAGCACGGGCCTGTCTCCACGCGCCAACGCCACCCCGCCGGGCACGAACACCGCGGCCGTACCGATCGCACCGGCGCGCAGCAGCGTCCGCCGGTTCACCACACCATCGCTCATGCGCGGGTTTGTAACCGGTGAAGCCGAATTCCGGGTGAACGCGACCCGTCGCCCACAGGCCCAGCGCACGGCGGGGCACCACGGGACTACCCCTGCTGGCTCGGCAGCCGACCCTCGGCCATGCGCTTGGCCACGTCGTGCCGCAGCCACAGCAGGTACCCCCACACCAGGCTGAACACCACGCCGATGCCGCCGAGCGCGGTCAGCACGAACCACGACGCCACCATCACGACGTGGATCGCCACGATCACGTACAGCGCCCACGCGCGCTTGAGCAGCGCGCAGGTGCCGATCAGCGCGACGATCAGCCCGAGCACCAGGTAGCCGGTGCCCGTGCCCACCCCGCCACCCAACTTCGCCACCACCGGCAGGGCGAGGGCGACGACGATCGCCTCAAGGATCAGCGTGGCGGCCATGATGCCGCGGAAGGACTTCATCGGGTCCTTCTTCGGCGCCGGTGCGGGGGAGGTCACGAGGGCTCCTTGCCGAACAGAGCCCGCGCGTCGCCCGCCGTGACGACCGAGCCGGTCACCACGACACCGCCGCCGGACATGATGTCCCCGTCGTCGCTCTCCTCGGCCAGCCGCACGGCCTCCTCGATCGCGTCGTCGAGGTGCGGCTGGACGACCATCCGGTCCTCTCCGAAGATCGGGATGGCCACGCCCGCGAGCAGGTCGGGGTCCATCGCGCGCGGCGAGGAGTTCGAGGTCAGGACGACCTCCTGGACGACCGGTTCGAGCGCGCTGAGGATGCCGACCGCGTCCTTCTCCTGCATCACGCCGACCACGGCGACCAGCTTGCGGAAGCCGAACTCCTCGCCCAGCGCCTTGGCCAGCGCCTCCGCGCCGTGCGGGTTGTGCGCCGCGTCCACGAGCACCGTGGGCGCCGTGCGGACCCGCTCCAGGCGGCCGGGTGACGTGACCGTGCCGAACGCCTCGCGGACGGCGTCGATGTCGAGTCGGCGGTCGGCACCCGCGCCGAAGAACGCCTCCACGGCGGCCAGTGCGAGCGCCGCGTTCGCTGCCTGGTGTGCGCCGTGCAGCGGCAGGAACACCTCGTCGTACTCGCCGGCGAGGCCCTGCAGCCGCAGCATCTGGCCGCCCACGGCGACGTCGCGCTGGATCACGCCGAACTCCGACCCCAGCCGGGCGACCGTGGCGTCGACCTCGGCGCACCGCCGCAGCAGCACCTGCTCGACGGCGGCTTCCTGCTTGGCCAGCAGCGCGACCGCACCGGGCTTGATGATCCCGGCCTTCTCCTCCGCGATCCCGGCCAGGTCACCGCCCAGGTACTCGACGTGGTCGAGGCCGATCGGCGTGATCACGGCGATCCGCCCGTCGGCGATGTTGGTCGCGTCCCACGACCCGCCCATGCCGACCTCGATGACGGCGGCGTCCACCGGCGCGTCGGCGAACGCCGCGAACGCCATGCCGGTGAGCACCTCGAACTTGCTCATCGGCACGTCGCCGCGCGCGTCCACGATCGACAGGTACGGCTCGATGTCGCGGTAGATCTCGACGTACCGCTCGGGGCTGATCGGAGCGCCGTCGACGCTGATCCGCTCGGTCGCCAGCTGCAGGTGCGGGCTGGTGTAGCGGCCGGTGCGCAGGCCGATCCGGGTGAGCAGCGCGTCGACCATCCGCGACGTGGACGTCTTGCCGTTCGTCCCGCCGATGTGCACCACCGGGTACGAGGTCTGCGGGTCGCCCAGGATGTCGGCCAGCGCGCGGATCCGGTCGAGGCTCGGCTCGATCTTGGTCTCGGGCCAGCGCGTGTTCAGCTCCGACTCGACCTGCCGCAGCTCTTCCAGCGCGCCCGTCTCGAACCCGGTCACGAGTTGTCCTGCGGCAGGGTCTCCAGGCGGGCGTGGATGCGGTCGATCTCGGCGCCGGCCGCCGCCAGCCGCGCCTGGATCTTGGCCACCACCTCGGCGGGCGCCTTGTCCAGGAACGCGGCGTTGCCGAGCTTGCCCTCGCACTGGGCGCGTTCCTTCTCGGCCACCGCGAGGTCCTTGGCCAGCCGCTTGCGCTCGGCCACCACGTCGACCGCGCCGGACAGGTCCAGCTCGACCTTGACCGTGCCCTTGGGCAGGCCGACGTCCAGCGAGACGCTGACGTTGAAGTCCTCGCCCGGCTCGGTCATCCGGGTCAGCGACCGCACCGCGGGCACCTGGTCGGTCAGGTCGACGCAGCACGCGCCGCGCACCTTGCCCGCGACCTTCTGCGCGGGCTTGAGGCCCTGGTCGGAGCGGAACCGGCGGATCTCGGTGACCAGCTTCTTCAGGCCCTCGATCCGGGACGCCGCCACCTCGTCACGCGCCACGCCGGTCGGCTTCGGCCAGTCCCCGATCACCAGCGACTCGCCGCCGGTCAACGTGGTCCACAGCGTCTCGGTGATGAACGGCGTCAGCGGGTGCAGCAGCCGCAGCACCACGTCGAGCACGTGCCCGAGCACGGACTGGGTGGCCTCGGCGCGCGTGCCGCCCTCGGCGAGCTGGACCTTGGCCAGCTCCAGGTACCAGTCGCAGAACTCGTCCCAGGTGAAGTGGTAGAGCGCTTCGCTGAGCTTGGCGAACTGGTAGGCCTCGAAGTGGCCGTCGACCTCGGCCACGAGCCCGTCGAGCAGGTCGAGGATCCAGCGGTCGGCGTCGGTCAGCTCCTCGCGCGGCGGCAGGGGCCGGTCGACCGTGGCGCCGTTGTTCAGCGCGAACCGGGAGGCGTTCCACAGCTTGGTGGTGAAGTTGCGCGACCCGGCGGCCCACTCGTCGGCCAGCGCCATGTCCGAGCCGGGGTTGGCGCTGCGCAGCAGCGTGAACCGGGTGGCGTCGGCGCCGTAGGCGTCCATCCAGTCGATGGGATCGATGCCGTTGCCGCGCGACTTCGACATCTTCTTGCCGTACTGGTCGCGGATCAGGCCGTGCAGGAACACGTGGTCGAACGGCTGCTTGCCGTCCATCGCGTACAGACCGAACATCATCATCCGGACGACCCAGAAGAACAGGATGTCGTAGCCGGTGGACAGCACGCTGGTCGGGTAGAACTTGGCCAGGTCGGCGGTCGGCGTCGGCCAGCCGAGCGTGGAGAACGGCCACAGGCCGGACGAGAACCACGTGTCGAGCACGTCCTCGTCCTGCACCCAGCCCTCGCCGGGCAGCTCGTCGTCGGGCCCGACGCACATCACCTTGTCGTTCGGGCCGTACCAGACGGGGATGCGGTGGCCCCACCACAGCTGGCGCGAGATGCACCAGTCGTTGAGGTTGTCGACCCAGTCGAAGTAGCGCTTGGCCAGCTCCGGCGGGTGGATGGTGGTGCGGCCGTCGCGGACCGCGGCGGAGGCGGCCTCGGCCAGCGGCTCGACCTTGACCCACCACTGCATCGACAGGCGCGGCTCGATGACGGTGTCGCAGCGCGAGCAGTGGCCGACCGAGTGCTGGTAGGGGCGCTTCTCGGCGACGATGCGGCCCTGTTCGCGCAGGGCGGCGACGACGGCCGGGCGTGCCTCGAAGCGGTCCATGTTCTCGAACGGGCCGTGCGCGGTGATCACGCCGCGGCCGTCCATGACGGTGAGCGCGGGCAGGTCGTGGCGCTGGCCGATCTCGAAGTCGTTCGGGTCGTGCGCGGGGGTGACCTTGACCGCGCCGGTGCCGAACTTGGGGTCGACGTGCTCGTCGGCGACGATCGGCACGTAACGGCCGGTCAGCGGCACCTCGACCTCGGTGCCGATCAGGTGGCGGTACCGCTCGTCCTCCGGGTGCACGGCCACGGCCGTGTCGCCGAGCATCGTCTCGGCGCGCGTGGTGGCGACGACGATCGAGTTCTCGCCGGAGCCGTAGCGGATGGAGACGAGTTCACCGTCGTCGTCGGAGTGGTCGACCTCGATGTCGGACAGCGCGGTCTGGCAGCGCGGGCACCAGTTGATGATGCGTTCGGCGCGGTAGATGAGGCCGTCGTCGTAGAGCTTCTTGAAGATCGTCTGGACGGCGCGGGACAGGCCCTCGTCCATGGTGAAGCGGACGCGGGTCCAGTCGACGCCGTCGCCGAGGCGGCGCATCTGGCCGAGGATCTTGCCGCCGACCTCCTCGCGCCACGCCCAGACGCGTTCGACGAACTTCTCGCGGCCGACGTCGTGGCGGGACTTGCCCTCGCCGGCGAGGTCGCGTTCGACGGCGGTCTGGGTGGCGATGCCGGCGTGGTCGGTGCCGGGCAGCCAGAGCACCTCGTAGCCCTGCATGCGGCGGCGGCGGGTGAGCGCGTCCATGATGCTGTGGTTCAGCGCGTGGCCCATGTGCAGGCTGCCGTTGACGTTCGGCGGCGGGAGCACGATGGTGAACGGCGGCTTGTCGCTGGACGCGTCCGCCGTGAAGTAGCCGCGCTCGACCCACCGCTCGTACAGCCCGGCCTCTACCTCGGCCGGGTTCCAGGCCGGCGGGAGTTCGGAGCGCTGCGGTGCGGTGGGGGTCTCAGTCACGGTCGAAGTCTACGGAGGCGCGGGTATCGACTTCTAACCAGATACCTGCTAGCGGGTGTCACGCCCACTCGGACGGGTCCCGTATCGACTTCTCCGCCGTGACCTGGTAACGCCTTGGGTAGCGATCGGCGAGCGGGGGGAACGTGGACGAGTACCGGATCGAGGACCACCCCGACCTGAAGGACGCCGGGTGGGCGCGGGAGGCCGTGCGGAAGGCCGAGCGCGAGGCCAGGGTGCGGCGGCTGCAGTCGTTGCCGCGAAGGCCCCGGCGGCGGTTCTGGGTGGGCTTGGCGATCGTGGTGGCGGCGGTGCTGCTGGGCTGGGCGGTGATCGCGACCGGGTCGGACACGCCGACCGGACAGCGCGCGGTCGACCTGGACGAACCGTTCGCGGGCACGTCGGCGGCCTCGTGGGCGGACGGTGCGGACGGGGTGGCGGTGCCGGACGCGGTGCCGGTGGGCGCGTACTCGGCGGAGCAGGTGGAGGCGGCCTACCAGCGGGTGCGGGAGGCGGTGGTCGCGGCGCGGCTGGACCCGCAGGTGGTGCGCGATCACGACCTGGAGCCGTTGTTCGGGCTGTTCGCGCCGGACCTGAGGGAGTCGCTGCGGGTGTTGTTCGACGGCCGCAACGACGGCGAGGCGGCGTTGGTGGCCACGCGGGTGGACCGGGGCGCGCGGTTGGCCGAGGTGGACCCGAAGGTACGTGGCGAGATGGTCGCCGAGGTGGGTGCGCAGGGCGAGTTGTCGGTGCGGACGGACTACACGTTCGCGTACGCGTTCGCGCCGGACCGGCCGGAGTCGGTGCGGGGGCCGTTGGACGTGGTGGCGTTGTCGCGGTTCCAGGTGCGGTATTCGGTGCGCACGGGCAGCCCGGGGGTGGAAGGTCTGTGGGCGGACGCGTCGACGGGTTCGCTGCACTCGATCGCGTGTTCCAGCGCCAAGCGGGGCTACCTGGCGCCCGCGTTCACCGAGCCGTCCCTGCCTCCCGGGCTGGACTTCGACCTCAGCGCGCCGTCGTCGCCCGCCGATGGCTGTCCGGACTGAGGCCGTCACCCGTTCGGACGATTCGCGGCAGAGTGGCGCCGATCACAATTGACCGTGATCACCGAGAATCGTCGCAGGTGGGAACGCCGGGAACACGGGCCGTTCGCAACCCCTTGGGGCCCGTGACAGCGGTCCCGCGCCGGCCTGGCGCGCTCGGCGATCGGACAGACCGCCGGCGTGCTCGCGCGGGGTGCGCCGGCGGCCGACCGCGAGCGCGGTGGCACGGCGGACGCACAATAGGGGACATGGACCGCAACCCGCCCCGGCAGGACATCGACGAGTCGCAGCTCGACGTGAGCGAGCCCAAGCGGTGGGCGGCGGGGCTGCCCGGTGTGGCGGTGTCGCTCCAGCGCGGCGTGGAGCAGATGGGCGTGGCCCGGACGGCGACCACGTTGCGGCTGCTCAACCAGCGCGAGGGCTTCGACTGCCCGGGCTGCGCGTGGCCGGAGCCGCAGGGCCACCGCAAGCTGGCCGAGTTCTGCGAGAACGGCGCCAAGGCGGTGGCCGAGGAGGCGACCAGGCGGCGCGTCGGGCCGGAGTTCTTCGCCGCGCACCCGATCGCCGAGCTCGCCGGGAAGACCGACTACTGGCTGGGGCAGCAGGGCCGGATCACCGAGCCGGTGGTGTTGCGCGAGGGCGCGACGCACTACGAGCCGATCGACTGGCACGACGCGTTCTCGTTGATCGCCGGGCACCTCGACGGCCTGGCGAGCCCGGACGAGGCCGTGTTCTACACGTCCGGCCGCACCAGCAACGAGGCCGCGTTCCTGTACCAGCTGCTGGTGCGCTCGTTCGGCACGAACAACCTGCCGGACTGCTCGAACATGTGCCACGAGTCGTCCGGCGCGGCGTTGTCGGAGACGACGGGCATCGGCAAGGGCTCGGTCAGCATCGACGACTTCAACCGCGCCGACCTGATCGTGGTGGTGGGCCAGAACCCCGGCACGAACCACCCGCGGATGCTGTCGGCGTTGGAGGAGGCCAAGCGCGGCGGGGCGAAGATCGTGGCGGTGAACCCGTTGCCGGAGGCGGGGCTGCTGCGGTTCAAGAACCCGCAGAACGTGCGCGGCCTGGTGGGCGCGGGCACCAAGCTGGCCGACGAGTTCCTGCAGATCCGGCTGGGCGGCGACCAGGCGTTGTTCCAGGCCGCCGGCAACCTACTGCTGTCGTGGGATGCGGTGGACCGCGAGTTCGTGGACGGCTTCACGGAGGGCTTCGCCGAGTACGCCGACCACGTGCGGCGGGTGGACTGGGACTCGGTGGACGTCGCCACCGGCCTGCCGCGCGCCCAGGTGGAGCTGTTCGCCCGGATGCTGGCGGAGTCGCAGCGCACGATCTTCTGCTGGGCCATGGGGTTGACCCAGCACAAGCACTCGGTGCCGACGATCCGCGAGATCGCGAACGTGGCGCTGCTGCGCGGCATGA
The DNA here is from genome assembly GCF_003014735.1 of Saccharothrix carnea. Lineage (GTDB taxonomy): Bacteria > Actinomycetota > Actinomycetes > Mycobacteriales > Pseudonocardiaceae > Actinosynnema > Actinosynnema carneum. The sequence continues at coordinate 456,587 of NZ_PYAX01000003.1, forward strand.
TCGGCAAGCCCGGCGCGGGCCTGTGCCCGGTGCGCGGCCACTCGAACGTGCAAGGCGACCGGACCATGGGCATCTGGGAGAAGATGCCGGAGAAGTTCCTGTCCGCCCTGGAGTCGGAGTTCGGCATCGACGTGCCGCGCAAGCACGGGTTCGACACGGTGGCGTCGATCCGGGCGATGCGCGACGGCGCGGCGAAGGTCTTCTTCGCCGTGGGCGGCAACTTCGTGGCGGCCACCCCGGACACGGCGGTGACCGAGGCGGCCATGCGCGGGCTCGACCTGACCGTGCACGTGTCGACCAAGCTGAACCGGTCGCACGTGGTGCACGGCCGCACGGCGTTGATCCTGCCCACGTTGGGCCGCACGGAGAGCGACCTGCAGCACACCGGTGAGCAGTTCGTCACGGTCGAGGACTCGATGTCGGTGGTGCACCGCTCGCGTGGCCGGCTGGCGCCCGCGAGCGACCGGCTGCTGTCGGAGGTGTCGATCGTGTGCCGGTTGGCCCGGGCCGTGCTGGGGCCGGAGCACCCCGTGCCGTGGGAGGAGTTCGAGAAGGACTACGACCTCGTCCGGGACCGGATCGCGCGGGTCGTGCCCGGCTGCGGCGACTACAACGTCCGGGTGCGCCGGCCGGACGGTTTCGTGCTGCCGCACGCGCCCCGTGACGCCCGCGAGTTCACCGGCACCCGGTCCGGCAAGGCGCACTTCTCGGCCAACGACCTGACCGTGCTCCGGGTGCCGCCGGGGCGGCTGCTGCTGCAGACCATGCGCAGCCACGACCAGTACAACACCACGATCTACGGCCTGGACGACCGCTACCGGGGCGTGAAGGACGGCCGGCGGGTCGTCTTCGTCAGCCCCGAGGACCTGGACGCGCTCGACCTGCTCGACGGACAGCACGTGGACCTGGTCAGCGAGTGGCCGGACGACCCGACCGGCGTCACGGAACGGCGTGCCGAGCGGTTCCGGGTGGTGGCCTACCCGACCGCGCGCGGCTGTGCGGCGGCGTACTTCCCGGAGGCGAACTCGCTGGTGCCGCTGGACTCCACGGCCACCGTGTCGGGCACGCCGACGTCCAAGTCGATCGTGGTGCGGCTGGAGAAGGTCGACGCCTGAGGTGGCCGGGACGGAGTGCGCAAACGTTTCCGGTAACGCTTGCGGCCGTTCGGGCGAACCTACGCACGTGATGAGGCCCGTGCTCGCCGCCGCAGTGCTCGCGCTCTGCGCGTGCACGAGCACGCCGCCGAACCCACCGACCACCGAACAACCACCGCCACCGACCGCGACCGACTCGGCAGGCGTGAGCTGCGCGGACGCCCCGGCGGACGTGGTGGGCACCGCCCTGGGCCTGCGGCTCAACCACCCGCGCCAGACGATCACCGACAACGTCGTGCGCTGCACCTACGACGGCGGCACCACCGAGGTCCGCTTCGTGACCGGCGCGGACGCCGCCTCGTTCGCCGAGAGCCGCGCCGAACACTCCCAGGCGACCGACCTGCCCGACTTCCACGACGAGGCCTACCGCGCCACCGCCGTCACGGGAGAAGTCGTCCAGACCGCCGTCACCGCCCGCGCGGGCACGGTCCAGATCACCGTCACCACCGGCGCCACCGCTGACCGGGCCCAAGGGCTGATCAACGACCTCTTCGCCGCCCTCTGAAGATCACCGCTCCAGCACGGCCATCGCCGCGTTGTGACCGCCGATCCCGCTCACGCCACCGCCACGCCGGGCGCCCGCGCCGCAGACGAACAGGTTCGCCACGTCGGTCTCGACGCCCCAGCGGCCGACCTCGTCCTCGTGCTCCGCGAACGGCCACGCCAGTTCGTCGTGGAAGATGTTGCCGCGCGGCAGGCCGAGTTCCGCCTCCAGGTCCAGCGGCGAGCGGGCCTCCAGGCAGGGCCGACCGTCTGCGTCCTTCGCCAGGCACGACTCGATGGGCTCTTCGAGGTGGGCGTTCAGCCCGGCCAGGTACCGGCCGACCAGTTCGTCCCGCAGCCGGTCGTTGTCCTGCTCGAACAACGCCGCCGGCGTGTGCAGACCGAACAACGTCAACGTGTGCCAACCCCGTTCGACCAGGTCCGGCGCGAGGATCGACGGGTCGGTCAACGTGTGGCAGTACATCTCCGCCGGCAGCACGGACGGCACCTGCCCCGCCGCGCTCTCCCGGTACGCCGTCTCCAGCTGCCCGTACGACTCGTCCACGTGCAGCGTTCCCGCGAACGCCACCCGCGGGTCGACCCCGCCGCGCAACCGCGGCAGCCGTTCCAGCAGCATGTTCACCTTCACCTGGCAGCCCTCGGCCACGGGCCGGGCGGACCGGCCGCGCAGGAAGTCCAAAGTGGACGGTGCGACGCCGGACAGCACGAACTTCGCGCCCACCACGCGCCCGTCGTACTCCACTTCGCCCCGCACGCCGTCCGCGTCCACCCGGGTCACCTCGGCGCCGGTCACGATCTCCGCGCCCGCCTCCCGCGCCACCCGCAGCAGCTCCCCGGTCACCGCACCCATCCCGCCCACCGGCACCTGCCACTCACCCGTGCCGTTGCCGATCACGTGGTAGAGGAAGCACCGGTTGGCCTTCAGGTCGTGCAACGACGTGTGCGTGCCGATCAACGCGTCCGTGGCGACGACTCCGCGCACCACGTCGTCGGCGAACAGCTCCTCCAACGTCTCGCCGAGCGGCCGTTCCACGACCTGGTCCCACAGCCGCATCCTCGCCACCGAGTCGACCCGCAGCCGGGCGTGCTCCCGGGACACCAACGGCTCCAGCATCGTCGGCGACAACGCCTTGGCCAGCACCTCCAGGTCGTCGTACCACCGGCCCCACCGCTCCCACTCGGCGTCCGACCCCGTCAACGCCCGGAACGACGCCGCCGTCGCCTCACCAGGCTCGCGCTCCACCAGCAGGTCACCCGCCGGCGTGTACGACGACGCCGACCGCGACCGCAACGCCACCCGCAGCCCGAGGTCGGCCACGATCCGGTCGGGCAGCAGGCTGACCAGGTACGAGTACCGCGACAGCCGCGCCGGGACGCCCGCGAACGCCTGTTCGCTCACCGCCGCGCCGCCGACGTGGTCGAGCTTCTCCAGCACCAGCACCGTGCGCCCGGCCCGCGCCAGGTAGGCCGCCGCCACCAGCGCGTTGTGCCCGCCGCCGACCACCACCACGTCGTAGCTCTCCACGCGGCCGACTCTAGCCAGTGAACAACGCCGTCACCTTGCGGATCAGCTCGACCAAGCCGTACGCCAGCGGCACGCCGACCCACAGCCACGCGAACACGACCAACCCGCGCTCCTTCACCGGACCGCCTCCACTTCTGGCTCGTGGTACTTCGCCGCCACCGGCCGGACCAGCTCGTTCGCCACGAACCCGACCACCAGCAACGCGATCATGATGAACAGCGACGCCGTGTAGAGGTCGGGCCCGCTCTTCCCGGCCGCCTTCTGCCCGTCCGCGATCGCGTTCACGATCAACGGCCCCAGCACGCCGGCCAACGACCACGCGGTGAGCAGCCGGCCGTGGATCGCACCCACCTGGTACGTGCCGAACAGGTCCTTCAGGTACGCCGGGATCGTGGCGAACCCGCCGCCGTAGAACGACAGGATCACCATCGCGCACACCACGAACAACGGCAGCGACGCGTTCCCGGCCAACGCCAGCACCAGGTACGTCACCGCACCGGCACCCAGGTACAGCCGGTAGACGTTCTTGCGCCCCACCAGGTCCGACGTGGACGACCACACGATCCGGCCGACCATGTTCGCCAGCGACAGCAGCGCCACGAACCCCGCCGCCGCGCCCGCCGCCACCGGCGTGGACGTCTGGGCGAAGAAGTCCCGGACCATCGGTGACGCCTTCTCCAGGATCCCGATGCCCGCCGTGACGTTGAAGCACAACACCACCCACAGGCACCAGAACTGCGGCGTCCTCAAGGCGTTGCGCGCCGACACGTTGACCGCCGAACGCACCACCGCCCGCTCCGCCACCTCGGCGGGCACCCGCACCAGCAGCACGCCCACCGACATGAACACCGCGTACACGACCCCGTGCACCAGGAACGTCTGCGCGATCCCGCCGCTGTCCCGCCCGAACGACTCCAGCATCCGCGCCGACCACGGTGACGCGATCAGCGCACCGCCGCCGAAGCCCATGATCGCGATCCCGGTCGCCATCCCCGGCCGGTCCGGGAACCACTTGATCAGCGTGGACACCGGCGAGATGTACCCGATCCCCAGCCCGATGCCGCCGACGAACCCGTACCCGACGACCACGAGCCAGTACTGCTGCGTCCACGCGCCCACCGCCGAGATCAGGAACCCGGACGAGAAGCACGTGGCGGACACGAACATGGCCCACCGCGGACCGTTGCGCTCGACCAGCGTGCCGCCGAACGCCGCCGACAACCCCAGCATCACGATCGCCAGCTGGAACGGCAGCGCGCTCTGCGTCCCTGTCAGGTCCAGCGCGCTCTCCAACGGCGGCTTGAACACGCTCCACGCGTACGCCTGACCGATGGCCAGGTGCACCGACAGCGCGGCCGGCGGGATCAGCCAGCGGTTCCACCCCGGTGGGGCGATCGTGCGAGAGCGGTCCAGGAAACCCACTGCCCGACACCTCCGTAACCTGGTGAGTGGCTTGCGAAAAAACTTAGCCAAGAGAAGGAGTTCGCCGATGGGGCGAGTCACCGTGCGTCGCCCAGTGGTCACGTATGCGCGACGAACGTCCCGCAAGAGGGTCGACGCGCTGGCCGCCGAGGAGCCGCTGGAGCTGAGGGTGGGCGGCAAGGCACTCACCGTGACCATGCGGACACCGGGCCACGACGTGGAGCTGGCGCACGGTTTCCTGCTCAGCGAGGGCGTCATCGGCGGCCTGCGGGACATCTCGGTCGCCCGCTTCTGCGAGGGCACCGGGCCGGACGGCCTGAACACCTACAACGTGCTGGACCTGACCCTGGCCGACGGGGTGGCGGCACCCGACCCGGGCGTGGAGCGCAACTTCTACACCACGTCGTCGTGCGGTGTGTGCGGCAAGGCGGCCCTCGACGCGGTGAAGCTCAAGACGCAGCACTCCCCCGCGGCCGACCGCTGCACCGTCGACGTCGACGTCCTCGCCGCCCTGCCGGACGAGCTGCGCAAGCGGCAGAAGGTGTTCGCCGCGACCGGCGGCCTGCACGCGGCGGGCCTGTTCACCACCACCGGTGAGGCCCTGGTCGTCCGCGAGGACGTGGGCAGGCACAACGCGGTGGACAAGGTCCTCGGCTGGGCCGTGCTGAACGACCGGGTCCCGCTGGCGGGAACCGTCCTCATGGTCTCGGGGCGGGCCTCGTTCGAGCTCGTCCAGAAGGCCACCATGGCCGGCATCCCGGTGCTGTCGGCCGTGTCGGCGCCGTCGTCCCTGGCCGCCGACCTGGCCGAGGAGCAGGGCGTGACCCTGGTCGGCTTCCTGCGCGGCGACTCGATGAACGTCTACACCTGCCACGACCGGATCACCGCGTGAGACCGCTGGACGGCGTCCTCGTCGTCAGCCTCGAACAAGCCGTCGCCGTGCCCTACGCCACCCGCCTGCTCGCGGACCTGGGCGCACGCGTGGTCAAGGTCGAGCGGCCGGACGGCGGCGACTTCGCCCGCCACTACGACACCACCTGCGGCTCGGTGTCGTCGTACTTCGCCTGGACGAACGTCGGCAAGCAGTCGGTGACCCTGGACCTGAAGCACCCGGCCGCCCGGGAAGTGCTGAACCGGCTGGTCACGAGGGCCGACGTGGTCGTGTGCAACCTCTCGCCCGATGCCGCGCGTCGCCTCGACGTGGACGCTTCCTCACTCCGCCGGGTGAAACCCGACCTGGTGATCGGCGAGCTCTCCGGCTACGGCGACTCGGGCCCGTACGCGTCCCGCAAGGCGTTCGACGCCCTGGTCCAGTCCGAAGCCGGGCTCATCGAGCTGACCGGGCAGGACGACGTCACCGCCCGCGCGGGGATCTCGGTGGCCGACATCGCCGCGGGCGTGCAACTGCAGTCCGCCGTCCTGGCCGCCCTCTTCCACCGCGCCCGGACCGGTGAGGGCGCCACGCTCAGCCTGTCGCTCTTCGAGGCGATGGCCGAGTGGATGCACCAGCCCATGCTCTACGCCGCCGGCACCGGCCGGGCCGCACCGCGCACCGGCGCGCACCACCCGAGCATCGCGCCCTACGGCCCGTTCCCGTGCGCGGACGGCACCGTCCACCTGGCCGTGCAGAACGACCCCCAGTGGCGCCGCCTGTGCCACCTCCTGGACCGCCCGGACCTCGCCGACGACCCCCGCTTCACCACCGTCACGTCCCGCGTGGCGCACCGCCCGGCCCTGCACGCCGAACTGGACTTCACCGCCTGGACCGCCACCGACCTGCTGGCCGCCCTGGACCGCGCCGACGTGCCCGCCGCCCGCACCCGCGGTGTCGCCGACCTGCCGGAACACCCCCAGCTCACCGCCCGCGACCGCCGGACCCGGATCCCGGTGCCGGACGGCGAGATCACCGCCCTGCGTCCACCGGTCGACTCCACCGCCTGGGACTGGACACCGGCGCCCGTACCCGCCCTCGGTGAACACACCGACCACGTGCTGCGCGAACTCGGTTACTCGCCGGAACGGATCGCGGAACTTCGGGCACAGTCGGCGATCTGACGAAACGCGAACCGCGCTCACAGCGATGAGAGGAGGGGATCGAGCGTGGGGGTAGGACGATGGTCGCGCGACGGACGGTGCTCTCCGCCCTGGCCGGCGGCGCCCTGGCAACCGCAGGCGTCACCGCCGCGTGGCACGGCGACGCACCGCTCGGCGAGGCACTGCGGCACGCGGTCGGCGTGGCGGGCCCCGTGCCGGCCGTGAAGCGGGCCGTCGTCCAGGTCGAACGCGTCCACTCGCACTACCGGGGCCGCGAGGTCGACCTGCTCACCATGATCCCGCCGGGCGTGCCCACCCGGGACCTGCCCATGTCGATCCTGCTGCACGGCCGCTTCGGCAGCGCCCGCCAGGCACACGTGGGCGGCATGGCGGAAGTCCTGGTCTCCGCGGTCGCGCGCGGCCAGGTCCCCCCGTTCGGCTTCGTGGCCGTCGACGGCGGCGACCACTACTGGCACGAGAACGTCCCCGGCGACGACCCCATGGCGATGCTCCTCGAAGAAGTCCCCCGCTGGCTGGCCGAACGCGGCTACGGCCGGCCGTTCGCCTGCACCGGCGTGTCCATGGGCGGCTTCGGCGCCCTCCTCTACGCCCGCAGGCGACACGAACGACGCGAGCCGACCAAGGCCATCGCCGTCATCGCCCCGGCCCTGCTCACCGACTGGGCCGAGATGTCCAAGCGCAACGCCTTCGCGAGCCCCGAGCACTGGTCCTCCCTCGACCCGCTCAAGAACCTCGACAAGCTCGGCACCGCCCCGATCGGCGTCTGGGCAGGCGACCAGGACAACTTCATCACCGGCACGCGCCAATTCATCGCCGCCGCCAAACCCGCCGTCGCATCCATCGTCCCGGGCGGCCACAACGACACCCTGTACCGCAAGGTAATCCCCGACGTCATCCGCTTCCTGGGCAAACGCGCCCCCCGATAGCCGCACAGGACGTTCACAGGACCTGCACACGCCTGTGGTTGCCTGGCCGCATGACGACGCGATCGGCCACCACCCCGGACCCGATCACCTACCTGGACGACGCCGCGGCCGCAGGCCACGCCTACAAGCAGCGGCTCCTGGACGCCCTCGACCTCCACCCGGACCACGTTGCCCTGGACATCGGCTGCGGACCCGGCACAGACCTGCCCCGGATGGCCGAACGCGCCGGCGAGGTCATCGGCGTGGACGTCGACCCGGTCATGGTCGAGGAGGCGCGACGACGCACCTCACACCTGCGGGTCGACGTGCGCGAGGGTGACGCCCACGAGCTCCCGCTGCCCGTTCGGAGCGTCGACCGCGCCCGGATCGACCGGGTCCTGCACCAGGTCGCCGACCCTGCCGAGGCACTGGCCGAACTCCGCCGCGTGCTGCGGCCCACCGGACGTGCCGTGCTGGCCCAACCCGACTGGGAGACCCTCGCCGTCGACCCCGGCTCGGTCGCCACGAACCTCGCGTTCAACCGCTTCGTGTGCGACCGGATCGTCCCCAACCCCGTCATCGGCAGGCAGCTGGCGCGGCTCAGCACCGAAGCCGGCCTCACCGTCACCTCGATCGAGGCCGACACCCAACTCCTGCACGACTTCACCACAGCCGACGAACTGCTGGGCCTGACCCGCAACGCGCACCGCGCCGTCCAAGCGGGCCGCATCACCCGCCGGGCCGCCGACACCTGGCTGGCCGACCTGACCACCGGCCCGTTCCTGGCCGCCTTCACCCTCTTCCGAGTGACGGTCAGCGCGGCGTGAGCGGAACCCGCCCGCTGCGAACCCACTTCAGAACCGCACCCCACGAGCCGTACCCGGCATCGACGTTCAGGTGCCCGCCACCCACGATGACGTCGAGCTCGACCCGCAACGCCTCGGCCACGTCCTTGGCCTGCGCCACCGTGCAGTAGTGGTCGCTGTCACCCACCACCAGCCGGGTCGACACCGCCGCCCGCCGCACCACCGTCGGGTCGAGCACGGGGTGCAGGAACTCGGAGATCGACGGCTCACCGTCGAAATCGGGCGCGGGCGGCGCCACCAACAGCACCCGGTCCACCCGCAACGCGGGATCGAACTCCCCGGCCGCGTGGTGCAACCACAACAACCCGGCCAGCGAGTGCGCGACGACCACCCGTTCGACCGACTCCGCCGCGGGCATCGCGGCCAGGTGCGACCGCAGCTCGTCCAGCCACAACGACAACCTCGGCGCGTCGGGAGAGCTGAACTGGGGCAGGTCCACCGCCCCACCGTGGTGGGCCAGCTCACCTGCCAGCCAGTTCTGCCAGTGCTCCGGCCCGGAACCACCCAGGCCGTGCAGGATCAACGTGTGCGGCAGGGACAACTCAGGCCGACTTCTCGCGACGCTCCCGGCGCGAAGGCTGCCGGGCCACGATGGTCGGGTTGACGTTCTCCTTCACGGTCTGCTCCGTGATGACGACCTTGGCCACGTCCGTGCGGCTGGGGATGTCGTACATCACCGGCAGCAGGACTTCCTCCATGATCGCCCGCAGGCCACGCGCACCGGTGCCGCGCAGGATGGCCTGGTCCGCGACCGCCTCCATCGCCGTGCGGGTGAACTCCAACTCCACGCCGTCCATCTCGAACAGCTTCTGGTACTGCTTGACCAGCGCGTTCTTCGGCTCGGTGAGGATGCGGACCAGTGATTCCTTGTCCAGGTTCGTGACGCTCGCGACCATCGGCAACCGGCCGATGAACTCGGGGATCAACCCGAACTTGATCAGGTCCTCGGGCATCGAGTCGGCGTAGTAGTCCGCCGCGTCGACCTCGGCCTTGGTCCGCACCTCGGCGCCGAAGCCGAGGCCGCGCTTGCCGACCCGGTCCTGGATGATCTTGTCGAGGCCCGCGAAGGCGCCCGCCACGATGAACAGCACGTTCGTCGTGTCGATCTGGATGAACTCCTGGTGCGGGTGCTTGCGACCGCCCTGCGGTGGCACCGACGCCGTCGTCCCCTCCAGTATTTTCAGCAGCGCCTGCTGCACGCCCTCACCGGACACGTCCCGCGTGATCGACGGATTTTCACTCTTTCGAGCGATCTTGTCGACCTCGTCGATGTAGATGATGCCGGTCTCGGCCCGCTTGACGTCGTAGTCCGCGGCCTGGATGAGCTTGAGGAGGATGTTCTCCACGTCCTCGCCCACGTAGCCGGCCTCGGTCAACGCCGTGGCGTCGGCGATGGCGAACGGCACGTTCAGCATCTTCGCCAGCGTCTGGGCCAGGTAGGTCTTGCCGCACCCGGTCGGCCCGAGCATGAGGATGTTCGACTTGGCGAGTTCCACGCCGTCGTCGCGGCCCTCACGCCCGCGGTCACCGGCCTGGATGCGCTTGTAGTGGTTGTAGACCGCCACCGAGAGCGTGCGCTTGGCCTCGTTCTGGCCGATCACGTACTGGTCGAGGAACTCGTGGATCTCGGCGGGCTTGGGCAGCTCGTCGAGCTTGACGTCGCCGGCCTCCGCGAGTTCTTCCTCGATGATCTCGTTGCAGAGGTCGATGCACTCATCGCAGATGTAGACACCGGGGCCGGCGATGAGTTTTTTCACCTGCTTCTGGCTCTTGCCGCAGAAAGAGCACTTCAGCAGGTCGCCGCCGTCACCGATACGTGCCATGACCGCTGACCTCTGTCCCCTCCGGCGCACGACCTGGTGAGGTGCGCCTGACTGCTGATGTGGCGAGTGCCCGCTGGATGCGGGGTCCGCCCGTTCCCCTCGACGGTACCTGTCCAACCCCGCTGTGCGGGAGGACCAGCGTGCCCCCGACGCGCCGGACCGGCCAGGACCCCTGGTCAGCTCGGCGTGTCGGGCGCCACGCCGAAATTACTTCGCCGAGAGCTTCCGGTAGGGCAGAACGCTGTCGACGATGCCGTATTCCCTCGCCTCTTCGGCGGTGAGGATCTTGTCCCGCTCGATGTCCGAGCGCACCTGCTCCGGCGTGCGGCTGGTGTGCTTGGCGAGCGTGGTCTCCAGCAGCCTGCGCACCCGCTGGATCTCGTTGGACTGGATCTCCAGGTCGGAGACCTGCCCGTAGACGCCCTCGGTGGCCGGCTGGTGGATCAGGATCCGGGCGTTGGGCAGCGCGTGCCGCTTGCCCGGGGTGCCCGCCGCGAGCAGCACGGCCGCCGCCGAGGCCGCCTGGCCCAGGCAGTAGGTCTGGATGTCGGGGCGGACGAACTGCATGGTGTCGTAGATGGCCATCAGCGAGGTGAACGAGCCACCCGGCGAGTTGATGTACATCAGGATGTCGCGGTCGGGGTCCTCCGACTCCAGCACGAGCAGCTGGGCCATCACGTCGTTGGCCGACGCGTCGTCCACCTGCACGCCGAGGAAGATGATGCGCTCCTCGAACAGCTTGTTGTACGGGTTGGACTCCTTGATGCCGTAGCTCGTGCGCTCGACGAACGACGGGAGCACGTACCGGGACTGCGGCGCGTGGAACTGGCTCACTTCAGGTCTCCTGGTGCTCTGCTCGCGGTCAGTTGGTCGACGCCTGGCTGGCACGGGTGATCACCTTGTCCACGAAGCCGTACTCCAAGGCTTCCTGGGCGTTGAACCAGCGGTCGCGGTCGGAGTCGGCGATGATCCGCTCGACCGACTGACCGGTGTGCTGGGCGATCAGCTCGGCCATCTCGTGCTTGGTCCGGGTCAGCATCTCCGCCTGGATCGCGATGTCCGCGGCCGTGCCGCCGACACCCGCCGACGGCTGGTGCATCAGGATCCGGGCGTGCGGGAGGGCGTGGCGCTTGCCGGGCGTGCCCGCGGAGAGCAGGAACTGCCCCATCGACGCGGCCAGGCCCATCGCGAAGGTGGCCACGTCGGGCTCGATCAGCTGCATCGTGTCGAAGATCGCCATGCCCGCGGTCACCGACCCACCGGGCGAGTTGATGTAGAACGTGATGTCCTTCTCCGGGTCCTCTGCGGCGAGGAGGAGGAGCTGGGCCACGATCTGGTTGGCGATGTTCTCTTCGACCTGCGTCCCCAGCACGATGATGCGCTCGCGGAGCAGACGCTCATAGACCGAGTCGTTGAGGTTCATCCCCGAGGCCGCTCGCATCATGGGCTCCGAGAAAGAGTGCTGCGTCACGTCTGCCTGCCTAACTTTGCCGACTAGCTGTGCCGAAAAGAGTCTCGTAGCAACGACCTTAACGAAGGCGGGCGGCGTCGACGTCCCGACACCGCCCGCGTTCGCTCAGGGCTTCACTCCGCGTTCGCGGGTTCCTGCTCCTCGGTGGATTTCGCCTCGCCGAAAAGCTCGTCCAGGTCGAGTGCGTTGCCCGCCGAGTCGGTCACGGTGGCCTGGCGCACGACCGAGGCCAGCGCCTTGCCGCGGCGCACGTCGGCGAAGATCGCGCCGAGCTGGCCGGACTGCTGCGCCCGCTTGACGTACTCGTCCGGGCTGATGCCGAACCGCTGGGCCTGGTAGATGATCCGCTCGGTCAGCTCCGCGTCGGTCACGTTCAGCTGCTCGGCGTCGGCGATGGCGTCCAGCACGAGCTGGGTCTTGACCGCCTGCTCGGAGGCCTCGCGCACCTCGGCGTCGAACTGCTCCTTGGTCTGGCCCTGCTCGGCCAGCCACTCGGCGAAGCGCGCCTCGTCGTGGTCGAGGGCGTGGATGGCGTCGTGCGCCCGCGCCTCGACCTCGCCCGCGACGACGGCTTCGGGCAGCGGCACCTCGACGCTGGCCAGCAGCGCCTCCAGCACCTTGTCGCGGGCCTGGACGCCCTGCTGCATCTTCTTCACGCGGCCCAGGCGGGTGCGCAGGTCGGCCTTCAGCTCGTCCAGGGTGTCGAACTCGCTGGCCAGCTGGGCGAACTCGTCGTCCAGCTCGGGGAGCTGGCGCTCCTTGACCGAGTTCAGCACCACGGTGACCTCGGCGTCGCGGCCGGCGTGCTCACCGGCGACCAGGTTGGTGGTGAAGTTCTTCGACTCGCCCTCGGAGGCGCCGACCAGGGCGTCGTCGATGCCCTCGACGAGCTGGCCGGAGCCGATCTCGTAGGACAGGCCGGTGGTCTTGGCCTCCTCGACCTCTTCGCCGTCCACGGTCGCCGACAGGTCGACCACGACGAAGTCGCCGTTCTGGGCCGGGCGCTTGACGCCGGTGAGCGTGGCGAAGCGGGCGCGCAGCTCGTCGAGCTGGGTCTCCACGTCCTCGTCGGTGACCTCCTGGTCGTCGACGCTGACGGTCAGCTCGCCGAAGGCGGGGACGGTGATCTCGGGGCGGACGTCGACCTCGGCGGTGAACGCCAGGGACTCGCCGTCCTCGATCTTGGTCACCTCGAAGTCGGGGCGGCCCAGGGTGCGCAGCTCACCGGAGCTGACGGCCTCCAGGTACTTGGCCGGGATGGCCTCCTGGACGACCTCGTCCAGCACGGGCGCGCGGCCGATGCGGCTCTCCAGCACGCGGGCGGGGGCCTTGCCGGGGCGGAAGCCGGGGATGCGGACCTGCTTGGCCAGCTTGCGGTACGCGCGGTCGAAGTCCGACTTGAGCTCGTCGAACGGCACCTCGACGTTGATCCGGACCCGCGTCGGGCTCAGGTGCTCGACGGTGCTCTTCAACGTGGTCTCCTCGTAACGGGCAGGACGTGCGGAACACCCCGTGAACGCGTAGGGGCGCGCCGGGATTCCGTCTGAGTCTAGGCGGTCGGCCGACCGCGTGGCGCTCGCACCCCGGCAGCGGGTGCGGCCACCGTGCGTGACGGGGCCCTGCGGCCATTGGCGTGGCAATACCCCGTAGGCGGGAATCGGTTCACGACAACACGCGATGAATTCGTGGCGTCGGTGGAATTACACCCTCGGGACCGCCCGTGCGTACCGCCTCTCGGGCACTCCTCGCCGCCCGCCCGCGCACGCGGCGAAAATCACAACAGTGGTTCTTAACCCAGGGTTCGGGGTCCGTGACGCGCTCCCGCGCCACCCCGTCGCCCCCTCGACCCGGACAGCCTCCGCGCCTCGGTCTTCGAGGCCGCAATTTCGCGGTTTCGCCAGCGGCGGTTCGGCCGCACCTATGCGGCTCAACGGTCGATCGACAAGGCGATCCGTTAGGCCGTTCGAGTGGCTCTGGGAGCCGTGAGCACGCCTGAGCGCGTCATCACCGAGCGAGGCCGGCACCGAGTCGTGTAACACGTATGCCGTAGAGACGACTAACAGTCGGCAACCGCCAGCGAGGGGAGGTTCGCCAGAAAGAGTGAATTGAGGCCGTTTGGAGTAGTGCCCGACAGAAAAGTTTCACTTGTCGAGATGACTCCAACCGCCGTAGTCCATTAGTGTGGGTTTCAGGTAGCGTGACGCCCGGATCCGCATGTTGGACCAGCAATAATTGACGTTGCCGGACGTTCTGGGGGGTCAGCAGCGGACGCAACCGGCAACCGGGACCGACAGGAACGAGCGAGACAATGTCATCGAGCTCTTTAACCACCTACCAGACAAGGTGCCGATGACCCGATGAGATCCATTCCGCCGCTGCCGAACACTAACCCAGGACCACCGCTGGGCGCCGGCGGTGACTTCGGGGTCCACCGGGCCCCGGACGCACCCACCGGCCACCGCGTACCACCCCTCGCGGTAGCGCGGCGATGTTGATCGACCTCAGGCCACGCGCACGCAGGAGCGCAGCCAGGTCAACTGCCGCCACGCAGAAGAGACCACGATGCCGTCCCGCACCGGCCTCATCGTGGACCACTTAAACGCACCGTTGGGGAGCTCCATGGAGACGCGTCAGCTTTTGGCGTTCACAACTGTGGTTCAAACGGGCAGTTTCACCAAGGCAGCCGCCACGCTGAATTGCTCACAACCCACTATAACCACTCGGATCAAGGCACTCGAAGAGACCCTCGGCGTGCCGCTGTTCCGTCGACTTCCGCGCGGCATCCAGATGACCTCTGCCGGTGTCGAGCTATTGCCGTTCGCGCGGAACATCATCACCCTGACCGACAAGGCCAGGAAAGCCATCACGATGAACGGCGAGCCGCACGGCAAGCTGGTCATCGGCAGCGCACAGAGTCTGACCGACTACCGTCTGCTACCACTGATCGAGTACATGTGCTGGCGCTACCCGAGCGTCCAGATCTCACTCCACTCGCGCAACACCCAGGCGAACCTGACCTCGGTGCGTGAGGGACGGCTGGACTGCACCTTCTTCATCGGCTCCGTGGAGCCCCGCGAGGGGCTGGAGACGACGGTGCTCTGCCCGGAGCCGCTGGTCATGGTCGCCGGTCCGACCCACGCCCTGACCAGGCGTTCGGTGATCACCGAGGACGAGCTGCGCGGCAGCACGCTCATCCGGGCCGAGAACGGCGCCAGTTACTACGAGCAGTTCGAGCAGGCGCTGGGCCTGCAGGATGCCGAGTCGAAGTCGCCGGTGCTGGCGCTCGACTCGATCGACGCCGCCAAGCGGGCGGTCGCCTCGGGTCTGGGGATCTCGCTTGTCCCCGAGGTGACGGTCGCCGCGGAGCTCGCCGATGGCAGGCTGTGCCGCCTGCCCTGGGTCCCGCCGTTCCGGGTGTACACCCAGTTCGCGTGGCGCCAGGACAACTCCACCAACCCTTCGGTGACGGCACTCGTGTCGGCGGCGGCGCAGGTGGTCAGCGAGCAGGTGGCGACGCCGGCATGACACTGGGGAGCCGTTCTTGAGCACCCGGGCGCGGGTGTGCTCAAGAACGGCCCGCGTTTCGCGGTGCGAGGGCCGGGTAGCACGAACACATGACCGTCAAGGCGAGTGATCTGCGCGACCTGCTGACCTCCGACCTGCCGGACCCGACCCTCGTCCTGATCGAGGGCAGGTTGGCGGTCGTCAAGGTGGACGACCTGGACACCGACCGCTTCCGCGGCGCACTGCTCCTGGTCTCCCGAGCCGAACTCCTCGGTCGGGGCGTCGACGAGACCTCGCCGGACGGGGAACTGGAACGCCAAGCGGCCACGATCTCCACCGCCGTGAACGAGCTGGGCGGCTAGCGGCCGTCGCCGTCCTCGTCCTCGGTCACATCGGGTTCTTCAGCCTCGACCCCGAAGCCTTGCGCCTGCTCGGGCGCACCGGGGCCGGGATCCGCCGCGGCGATCCGCGGCTTGCCGAACTCGGGGTCGGGCTCGAACGGCGCGGTAGTCATGGGTCCGGGTTACCCGGGGAAGAGCCCTGACCAACCACCAGGCCGGCCAGGGCAACCGTCGGGGCGACAGGATTTGAACCTGCGACCCCCCGCTCCCAAAGCGGGTGCGCTACCAAGCTGCGCCACGCCCCGGTCCACCCCAGCCTATCGCGACCGGCTAAGCTGACCACGCGCCCACCCCGGTAGGCGCGACGCGGGTGTAGCTCAATGGTAGAGCCCCAGCCTTCCAAGCTGGTCATGCGGGTTCGATTCCCGTCACCCGCTCTCGACATCCCCTTGCAGGTCAACAGCGGTGCCACCCATGTCCGGGCAGCACCGCTGTCGCGTCTCTTGATCACGTCGTGCGATTGGCGTGCGATTGACTCGCCTTCACCCGCTCGCTGAGCTTGTCCGCGATCTCCTTGTCCCGCTCGCTGGTCGCGTGCTGGTAGATCAGCGCCGCCCTCATGCTCCCGTGCCCCATCCGGTGCATCAGCTCCCGCGTACTCGCACCGGCTGCCGCTGCCAGGTTGTTGCCCGTGTGGCGCAGGTCGTGGAAGTGGAAGCCCTTCGGGAGTCCGACCTTGGCCGCCGTCTTGATCCACTTCACGGACCGGTGCCAGTTGCCCCGCTTGAGCGCCGCGCCCTTCTCCCCCGTGAAGATCAGCTCCTCCGGACCGGCCTTGACGAACGCCATCAGGTGACGTCGGAAGTCGTCCACGAGGATCTCCGGCATGGCGACCGTTCGGAAGCCTGCCGCTGACTTCGGTGGGCCTTCCACGAGCCGCCCCGAGTTGAGCTGGGCCAGCCTCCGAGGCACCCGGACGGCAGGCGCGTCCAGGTCGACGTCACACCTTCGGAGGGCGATCAGCTCACCCCACCGCAGGCCGGTGAAGGCAGCAGCGAGGATCAGCACCCGGAAGCGTGGCGGCACGGTCTCCGACAGGATGAAGACCTGCTTCACGGACGCCACCGGCCGTTCGGGAGCCTTCTCCTGGTCTGCGCCCTTGATGCGGCACGGGTTCCGCTTGATCCGGTTGTCGTCCAGTGCGGTGTTCATGATCGCCCGCAGCAGCCGGTACGCCTTGGCGGTCGTGGTGTCCGAACGGCCGTTGTCGAGCAGGTGCCGCCGCCAGGTCCGCACGGTCTCCGTGGTGATCGAGTTGAGCAGCTTCTCCCCGAGGAACGGCACGACGTGAAGCCGGAACTGCCGCTCGTACTCCTCGCGAGTGCGGACGCCGAGCTGCCGCTCCTTGATCCACCGCTCCCCGTACTCCTTGAGCGCGACCTTGCCGAGCAGCGGGTCAACCCACTCGCCACGGAGGAGATCGGCCTCGACCGTGGACAGCCAGGCGTTGGCGTCGGTCTTGGTCGGGAACGTCTCCGGCGCGTTCCGACGAAGGCCGTCAGGACCGAGGTAGCTCGCCTGGTGCCGACCGGACGGCAGCTTGCGGACGTGGCCGAACTGCCGGTGGTTCTTCTTGTTCGCCATCAGGCAGCCCTCCAGACCGGCTCGACCCGACCGGCGTTGATGAACTCGTCCACGTCGGCCCGCTTGAGCCGGACGTGCCGTCCAAGGTGGTGGAACGCGATCCGACGCTCTGCGATGAGCCGCCGGACGAAGCGGACGGTCGTGTTCATGTAGTCCGCCGCTTCCTGAACCGTGAAGTGCTCCTTCATCGTCTTCTCCCCCGTTTACGCAGCTTGAGACGTTGCCGAACGGTTTGGCGGACTGGCCGAGGCGAGTAGAGCCGCCGTGTACTCGGCCTTCCATCGACGCCGCTCCGCGACCGCCCGCAGCAGCAGGTGTGGTCTTGGGGGCACGTTCGGGTCACCGGGCTGCACGTTGTTCCAGACGACCCGTTTCGGCTGGTCGTCCCCGGTGATCCCCACGTCGGCAAGCAGTTGCCGAACGAATTCCTTGCGGTCGTGCTTGTGGTCGGCGAGCGACTTCCCGGACCACTTCCGCGACACCAGCACCCGCCGACCGGCGACGCCGAGTGTTGAGCGCTTGTGCGCCTTGCCCTTGCACTTGCCCGGTTCCATCGACAGCCGAGCGCCCTTGGGCTGGACGCCGTAGAGCAGCCAGACAGGGCACTGCGGCGAGCAGGGCGTCACGGCCAGCTCCGCGCACAGCCGTTCGGCGTGGTCCTCCTGGCGGCTCGTCTGGGCGTCGAAGCACTCACCGATGCTCTTGGTCAGGTACTTCGTCAGGTAGCCGATGTGCCGTCCGGCCTCCTCCGTGCCGCCGAGGATGCCCTTGGAGTGCACCTGCACCCCGAAGCGGGCGACGTGCGCGGGAGCGTCCACCTGGTCCAGCGCTTCGTCCCACGTCGGCAGCGGTTCACGCGTGGTCGGGTCAACGAACCCCTTCGCCCGCGAGTCCCACACCGGCCGGTTGTCGCCGCTGTACTTGATCTCATCGTGGTTGGGCCACCAGACCTGGTGGTAGGTGGCTTCAGCGACCGCCCGCAGCTCCGCCCGCGAGATCGAGCCCCGGATAGCAGCGTGCCAGTGTGGCGCCAGCCGCCGTTGCGGTTCGACGGTGGAGAAGTACTGCACATCCCAGCCGACGCACCGCCGCAGGTTCTGCACGAACCGGTCCAGCAGGGCCGCGAAGTGCACCGCGTCCCGAGCCGCCCGCCGGTAGTCGTAGGAGTTCGGGTCTACCGGTGTGCCATCCGAGCGCACCTTGCCGTAGCTGTCGAGCGTCAGCGTGAGGAAGGTCGAGGGCTGGTACTTGCCGCCGAAGACCCGTCCGACCGTGCGCTTCTGGACCGGCCGCCGAGGGAGGTTCGGCGCATCCTGCCGCCGCCTGGTCGACCGCTTCCGCACCGCCCGAGGCCGAGCCTCCAGAGCCGGGAGCGAACCGCGGACTCCAAGCTGCCGCAGCTCCGCATCAACCCCGGCGACCTCCTCCCGCACCTCCTCCGCCCCGATCTCGTCGCCCTCCTCGACCGCCACCCGGTACGCCTTGACCAGATCGGCCCGGAAGGCCGCCAGCGCCCGCTGATCCTCGGTCGGCGAGTCCGGGGTGAAGTCGGGTTCCTCGGTCAGGTGCCACCCCTCGCGGCACTGCGCCATCCGCAACCGCCGGTTCTTTTCGGCGCACGTCGGGCACACGCTGGCGACCGTCGAGCCACACGGCACGGGCACGATGTCCACCTGCCCGGTGTCCAGGTCGACGCGCTCCTTGGCCAGCGGCCGGACACACACGCCGTGCTCCTCAGCCACTGCCCGAGCCACATCAAGCGCCGCCGGCTGCTTCATCCGGTCGGCCCGGGTCAGGTACTCGCTCATGCCGCGACCTCCCCACTGCCATCCGGCCGAGTCGGGAAGTCGTGCACCTTTGCATCGGCCAGGAAGACGCTCAGCTCGACCAGATCCGCATCGGTGACGTGGAAGGCCCGAGCCCTCTCCGGCTCCCGCTCCCCGTCCTCCTTGGCCCAGGCGACGCCGGGTGTGTTCTCGCTGATCTCGTGGGCTGCCGCGCCCCGCTGCCGCACACCGTCGCCAAGGACCATGTCCACCTGCTGCGGCTCGTCCAGGCGCAGCGCCACGCGGGTGCTGAACAGGTGCCGGAACCCGACGACCTCCTTACGCGGGTCCTGCACGAGGCCCACGACGGCGTAGCCGGGTGCGCGGCCCTGTGAGGTGATCGTCTGGATAGCCCGCACGGCCCGTTCGCGGAGCTGCTTGTCCGGCTGGTAGGCGATCAGGTCCGCCAGCTCGTCCACCACCAGGACCGTGAACGGCTCCCCCGTCGACCGCGCCCACAGCCGCCGCACGCCCCGGTACCGCGCTGCCCGCTCTTTGACCTCTGCGGCAATTTCCTCAAGCAGGGCAACGGCTTCCGGTCCGTTGTCGTACACGACCCGGTCGAAGGCATCCGGGCACTGGCCGAGTTCCATCCCGCCCTTCGGGTCGATCCCCACCAGCCGAACCAGGCCCGCCCGCACCGCCGGAGCGAGCTGCCACACCAACGACCACAACACCGAGCCCTTACCGGCACCGGGCACACCGACCACGAGCACCTGCGACCCGAGCAGACGAAGCCGCCACGGCCTACCGGTCTCGATCCGCCCGACCACCACCCGCTTGAGATCCACCTCGGTCGAGTCCGTCAGCGCGGGTACCGGCAACGGACGCAGCAATGGATCACGGTGGACGAAATCCAGCTCGATCACCCTCGGCCGCAGCACTCGCACCCGACACGAGCGAGCGCCGAACGAGTGCGCCAACCCGTCCCGCCGCAGCTCCCACGCCTCAGGCGACTGCGCAGGCACCATCTCCACCCGTACTCGATCTCGCCATCCCTCGGAACGGACCCGCCGCAACTTGGGCCGGTACTCACGGCCCCGGTCCCGCTTGGCCAGGTCGGCCAGCCGCATCACCGACCGCCATTTCGGGACGTACACCGTCGCCCGCCGCCACTCGGTCACCAGCCGGTACCAGCCATGCCGCAGGAACGACCCACGATCGAGAGCGGCCCAGATCGTCAACGCCGCGACCAGCGACAACAGCGCCAGCACCAGCGGCGAGAGCCCGAACCGCCACCAGCACCAAGCCGCGGACACCGGCACCAACGTGACCACCGGATACCGAACGACAACGAGCACCAGGCGCACGACCCCGACGACCAGCAGCCACACCAGCGCCACCAGCGCCGCGATCCACTTGACCTTGCCGGGAACGAGCACCCACCAGGGCACCCGAGGCCGCACACCCTCGAACGGAGCCGGGTCGACCCACTTTCCGCCGTTCATCGCACACGCCCCACAGGGGCGAAAATCAGCGGCAGCCAACCCAAGCAGCCACAACAAACAAGCTGGTTCGGGGCGTAGACACCGAATCGCCTGCACGCCCCACAGGGGCGACCGTTGGACAACTTCCACACTGTCGGAGCACCGCGCCGACTTGACGCGCGCACCCCACGTACAGATAGCCTCGACATGACCGGAATCCCTTGTGTGGTAACGAAAGCACGCGAAAGTTCCGGTCGGTGTGTCGCCGGGAAACAGCTTCAGCCCGCCAAGACTCGAACCTGTTTCCCCGCGACCCCACCAACCAGCAATTCAGATCACTTGCCGTACGAGACCGCCCGCACGGTCACTCGCTCGTCTCGACCTCGAACAGGTCCTCGAACTCGAACGGCGCGAGCGCCTTCAACGCCCCGCTGATGAACCGCGCACCGGGCCGCAGCTCGCCGTCACGCGCACGCTTCACCGTCGACCGGTTGAGGCCCATCGCCTTGGCCAGCGCGTAGTCCGAGTGGAACCCCGCCAGCCGCACGGCCTTGGTGAACGCGTCATCACGAAGCCTCACCGCGTACCTCGGATCACCGATCTGGTGGGGCACACGAGCCGCCTGCGCCGCCGTGCCCTCTGACCCGCCCGGCTCGATCCTCCGCCGCCGCCTGCGAGCGCCCGCGTCAGCGGCGAGGGCCTGGGCGATCTTCTCCGCCTTCTCCCGCTGTTGCTCCGCGAAAAACAGCGCCTCCCTCTGCCTCCCGGGATCCGTCTCCGCGACCCGCCGGTACACCTCGGCCGCCCGCAGGTGGAAGTCCCGCCACTCCACCCGCGTGGCCTCCCGTGAGGGCGCCACCTCAAGCAGAGCGTCATGGGCCCGCCGAAGCGTCGCCGCCGACTGCACGGCCGACCACAACTCCTCGAGCGACGTCACTCCCACTCGTCCCCCTCGACGCCCAGGGCAATGCCTCCGTCCTGCAACGCCGAGCGCAGCCGGTTGATCGAGTCCTTCTCGACCACCAGGACGACCGGGAACGCCTTGCCGAAGCGAATCTCCACCCGGTCGGCGAACGTTTGCGGGTAAGCCCGGATGGGCAGGTCATCGGTCACGTGAAGCCGAACCATGGCGTTGCTCATCGGTCACGCCGCCTTAGCGGCGGACTTGACGACAACCGGCTTCATGCCCGAGGCCCGCAGGCTGTACCCGAGCTTCGCCCGACACCTGTGCCGCTCACCCCCATGACTCCCCCGGCACGCCTTGTCATCGATCCAGGGCGTCACCGTCAGCCCGTCGAAGACCACCGGCCGCACATCGGTGCCCGGAATCGCCTCCGGCGGGACCGGCTGGTGCGGGGCCGCGATCTTCACCGTGACCACGGCGTCCGTCTTGCGCTCCGCCGCTTGGTCGATCACCAGGACCGACCACACCAACAGCCCGGTCTCCTTGTCCGTCTCCTGCTGGACCGGCAACCCCTTCGCCCGCTCTTCGGCCGACTGGAACCTGAGCACCGGCTCGACACCCATCACCAGCGCGCCACGGGGAAAGACGAAGTCGTGCGTCGCCGGGAGCCTGCTCCCACCACTGATCGCCACAGCCGATCTCCTGTCATCAGCGTCGACTGGACCCTCGGTCCAGCACCTTGACACCAACCACTTTCGGCCGATCAGCGGGACGCAAGCACCGCATAGCAGGACTTCTAAGGACGTCCCTGCTAGCTTGAAGACGTCCCAAGTCGTCACCACGGGGGTACACATGGCCAACGAACGCCTACGAGAAGCCCTGCTCCGCAACGGCCTGGACCTCGACCACGTAGCCCGAGCCACCAGCGTCGACCCCAAGACCGTCGAACGCTGGATCACCAAAGGCCGAGTCCCCTACCCCCGCCACCGCCACACCATCGCCTCGATGGTCCGCGAGACCGAGAACTACCTCTGGCCAGACGCCATAGCCGCGGACCGCAAGGTCGAGATTGCCGAGTCCGAGGTGGTCAAGGTCTACCCCCACCGCAACAACATCCCCGCGGACCTCTGGGATCGACTCCTCAACGACGCCACCAAGCACATCGAGGTGCTGTCCCTGGCCGCCCTCTTCCTGGTCGAACGCCCGACCTTCGCCAAGGAGCTGCGCCTCAAGGCCGAGAACGGAACCCGCATCCGCCTGCTGTTCGGAGACCCCACCGCCCGCGAAGCCTCCCGCCGCAGCGAGGAAGAGCAGCTGGGCAAGGGCACCGTCTCCGCCCGCATCCGCAACGCCCTAGCGTTCGTCCGCCCTCTGGTCGACATCCCCGGCATCGAGGTGCGCCTCCACAAGACGACTCTCTACAACTCCGTCTTCCGCTTCGACGACGAGATGATCGTCAACACCCACGTCTACGGCTTCCCCGGAGCCCACGCCCCAGCCCTCCACCTACGCCGACTCTCCGCCGGCGACCTCTTCGAGACCTACTCCGAAAGCCTGGAGACCGTCTGGACCGGAGCGAAGCGCGCCACCTTCTGAGAAGGTCGAGCCATGACGCGGACCGACTACCTCAACGACCCGAACGCCCCGAAGCCCAACAGCATCCGGGTAGCCGTCAGCGCCATCGTCCAGGACTCCACCGGCCGCCTCCTGATGATCCGGCGGACCGACAACGACAAGTACGCCATCCCCGGCGGCGGCCAGGACGTCGGAGAAACCCTCACCCAGGCCGTCATCCGCGAGGTCGAGGAAGAGACCGGCATCCACGTCGAGGTCACCGGACTGGTCGGCCTCTACTCCAACCCAAACCACGTCATCGCCTACGACGACGGTGAGGTCCGCCAAGAGTTCTCCATCTGCTTCCGCGCTCAACCCATCGGAGGCGAGCTGCGCACAAGCAGCGAATCCAAGGAAGTCCACTGGGTAGCCCTCGACCACGTGGCCGACCTCGACATCCACCCATCCATCCGCCTACGCATCGAACACGGCCTCAGCAACCGCACCGAGCCTTACTTCACCTGACCTCAACCCCAGCCGCCCTCAGCCGAGCCTCCGTCCGCTCCACCGCAGCAACCAATTCAGACTCCGCCTGGCGGATGAAGACCGTCACGAGGTCTTCCGGCCCGTACCGCGCCTGAATCTCCGTGATCCGCTCACGAATCCCTGTCGTGTCCCCATCTGGCCCGGTCGTCATGTCCGCCCACCACAGCACATCCCGCAGCGGCGTCTGCTCATCCGCCCAACGCGCGAGCTCAGTCGAGCACCCTCTCAACTCGGCCTCCCGGTAGGCGCACGAGTGATGAGCCACGAGCGCACACAGCCGCTCCGCAAAGCCCTGCCGTTCGAGGTATCGAGCCCCATCAAGCGGATGAAACCCAGTCTCCGCCAGGTCCGGTGCGTACCCCACATCATGAAGAACAGCCGCCGCCGTCAACAACTCTCGTTCCGCATCCTCAACGACCTCAGCCGCCAGCCCAGCCCGCTTCGCCACGCTTCGCACATGCGTCCACCGCCGAGGCAACGATGAGGCGAGCCGACCTTCAGCCACCGAGTAGGCCCGCGCGACCAGATCCACGCCCAACACCCTAGGCAGACCGCTCGCGCCGCAACACCGCAACCACATCCAACCTGCTGCGTTGCCGAATTCCGCTCTACGGGATCAAGGCGCGCCGCCTGCGGCGACGCGCGGCCAGTCCCGGAGCACGTTTGCACCGACTCCCCGCATCGTGGCACGCCGGGCTCCCGCTCCGCTCCGCCCGTCGGCCACGCGCGAAGTCGGTGCACGTGGCCGGGCAGGGCGACGCGACGCGCAGTCGCAAGCTGCCGCCAAGCCACTTCCAGCCACCAGGGTCAGGACGATCGCGTGGTCACACGGCTACCAGCGCTGGGCACGGCGATCGGCTGCCGCGCCGGCTTCGCCGCCTTGCCAACGAGACGTTCTTCGGCACGAGGTCAGGACCATGAAGACTGGCCAGCGTCGGGTCGGCCCTGTAGCGCTGAGAGGGTTGTGCCGATTAACTCGGTATGACGAATGACGTGGACTCGCCGAACGAGGCGCAGCGCCGTACCACAGGATGGCCACAGCTATCTCGCGGTGGCCCACGTCCCGCAGTTCTGGAGGGTGCTGCAGTCGTGACCGGGCTCGCCGTGACGTTGTGGGCGGGTCGACCATGGGAAACAACGGCGCTGACTTGGCTAGGACAATGGTCGCCCCTGCGTGTAGCAATCGTATCGATCATCGTAGGCATACTGATCCTACAGATGTGGAATCACCGCTCCGAACGTGATAGTGAGTCCATTCCACAGAAAATGCGTCCACTATCAGCACGATCCATCGTACTAAGCGCAATAATACTGCTCGGCATAGGCATCACCGCAACAGTCTTACTCTTGAAGAAGTTCGGCAACGGAACACCATCAGAGCAACTGGATGCGATCCGTACCGCTAGCACCATAATAATAGGTACCGGAGGTGCGGCCGCTCTACTTCTTGCCGCCCGCCGCCAGCGCGCCACAGAGTTGACACTAACTCACCAGCAGGACGTTGCCAGATCAACCGAACACGATGCGACCGAACGAAGAATCACCGAGCTATTCACTAAAGCAGTCGAACAGTTGGGTTCGGAAAAGTTCGCCGTCCGTCACGGCGGCCTGTACGCCTTGGAGCGCCTGGCCCAGGACAATCCTCGTCACAGGCAAACAGTAGTCAACGTATTGTGCGCCTACCTGAGAGCTCCTTATGAATCGGACTTCGCACCAACCGCACCGACGAGACAAAAGCTGCGCCGACCGTATCGCATACAACCTATATTCAGGCAGACTGTCGAAGCTTCACCTCCAGGCACAAAATCGACACCATCTATCGAAAGCGACCTCAAACAGGAACGTGAAGTACGCCTTGCCGCTCAACTGATACTTAACGTTCACCTCCGTTCGCCTACCCTGCAGGAAAGTATGTCGGACGACTTTTGGCCCGACATCGATCTTGACCTTAGGGGTGCGACTCTAATTGATTTCGACCTGTCGACATGCGTCGTACGCAGAGCAAACTTCGGTTCCGCAGTATTTGCAGGTACCACGAACTTCGACGGAACCATTTTTACGGCACCTGCACACTTCCGCAACAGCAGGTTCGACGAGAACGCCAGCTTTGAAAAGTCGTCATTCCAAGGTATTGCAATCTTCGCCGAGGCGACGTTCAACGGATACACAACGTTCGCCAAAGCAGAGTTTCGTCGACCTACATCATTCATCGATGCAAATTTCGAAGGCGTTGTCAACTTCGTGCGCGTTCAATTCAACCGAAAAGCTTACTACACCTCCGCCAGGTTCAAGAAGGACGCCAGTTTCTGGCGGAGCAGATTCAGTCGACGCGCCGAGTTCAACGACACCATTTTTCAACAGCTTGCATATTTTGGCTACTGCAGGTTCAAACGCAATGCCACCTTTTTTGGATCCAGATTCGAACGGAAAGCAGACTTCGTCAAATGCAGATTTGGATCTGCCGCCATATTTTCGCAAGCTCACTTCGTCACCAATTCCGACTTTTCTCATGCATCCTTCCAGGGGAGCACGACGTTCAGGTTGTGCCATTTCCAAAAGTCGGCAGATTTTACTGAGGCCCAGTTCAAGCACGACGCATCATTCGAGCAGGTGATATTCGCTAGGGTTGCCAACCTCTCAGACGTAAAGTTCGAAGGGGTCAATACGTCTTTCAAATCTGCTCAATTCATCGGCCCGCTCCTTTGTTCCGATCCGTCGACACTTGCAAGATCTGAGTTTTCAACCGCTCTAGTAAGACTCGCAGGCACCAACAAGGATTTCTGGTGGCCACTGAAGTTCTCACTTGTAGGATCCCAGAACCTCGGTGATGATTGGGGAGTACTTATAGATACAGGGGCCGTTGTAGGTAGTGACACATTGACCCGTCCCACTACCTGAAGAATCAAGATCAAGCCCCCCCCTAACCGTCAGATCTGGACGAGCGCTGGTCAACGACGATCAATGTTGAGGAGAAGAGAGCAGGCCAAGCGCGATGCGGTAGGGGCGTATCGCAGGTGGCCGCCGACCGCTGGTAGTCCTTACGACGTCTGCGTACATCACGTCCCCCTCGCCAACTACGACCAACAGTGCCGCCGCCATCACACGGAGTCGTGCGATTAGCGTGCGATTAGCGCAGGTCAATGGGGGACAACAGCGGTCAACTGCGGCTGGGGCGAGAGCTGGTCAGAGATGGTGAGCTGGGGTTGACGCCGCACTTCCAAGCTGGTCATGCGGGTTCGATTCCCGTCACCCGCTCCACCTCTTCGACCTGTACCCCGCCTCATCCGAACGTCCTATGTGGACGTTTCGGTGCGGTGGGCACCTCCGCTCTCCGACCCGCCTCGCGCTTCGGTGCGTGCTGCTCGACGGTGGTGATCGTCTGTTGCCCGGTGGGGCGGGGGTTGTGGGGAGCAGGTAAGCGATGTCCTGCGGTTACCCGGTGGAATCGGGGCGATGTTGTGCCCCGGCGGGATATTGCCGGTTTGGATTCATGCTGTTGGGGCGAGTTCTGATTTGGTGATTGCGGGACGTTCGGTATTACGCTCGGCGTGACGAGTTGTTGCCTCAACCCCCTGGCACGTGCGGGCTCGTCGTGTGGTTGCGGGAAGCGGGTGGCGGCATTGCGCGCTTCCCGCAACCTGGACCTGGCGGGCGGGACGGAACTGCTGGTCACAGGTGCGACAGGGGGGTATGGACCCGGTGGGGCGGAGCGGTCTTGGTCATCGCATCATGCAGTCATGCGCCTGGACCAGATCGTGGTGGATTGTCTCGACCCCTCACGCCTCGTGCGGTTTTGGGCGGGGTTGCTCGGTGGAGTGGTGGTGGAGCGGGAGCACGGGTGGGCGCACGTCGTTCCGCCAGGATGGCCGCGTATTTCCTTCCAGCCGGTGCCCGAGGCGAAGTCGGTGAAGAATCGGCTGCACCTCGATATCGACGTGGACGACATCGCCGAGGCCACGAAGAGAGCGACCGAGCTGGGTGCGACGCCGCAGGGTTCGCTCCAGGTCGACGAGCAGGGCAGCTTCCAGGTCCTGGTCGATCCGGCGGGGAACGAGTTCTGCTTCGTCAAGGCGCACGCACGCGACCGGTAGGCAGGTCACGAAGTCACCGCGCGCCACAGCACCTCGCCGAAGCGGATCGCCAGCACCACCATGAAGACGCCGATGGCGAAGGTCGCCAGGCATCTCAGGATCACCCGCAGCTTCGTCACGCGCACAGTGTGCCCCGACAACGGCCCGGAATCAGCCGGTCGCGGCGGCGACGGCGGCACGGAGAGCGTGCACCACGCCGACATCCCCCTCCACCGACACGTGCTCCTCCCCCGACCGCCCCCACAACCACAGGTCCACGGCGGACGGCGAGCCGCTGACCACGGCGGCGGGGTCGGCCCTGGGGCAGTAGTCGACGATCCCCTCGTGCAGCGCCACGGTCCACTCACGGCCCGGCACACGCAGCGTCACGGCTTGGCCGGACGTGTGTACCCCGGGCGGCTGGTGGCAGCCCAGCCACAGCCGCAGCACCTCCTCGATGCCGTCCGCCGCCAGCCCCGGCTCCAACGGCGCCGCCGCACCGATCGCGGCCTGCGCGTCGACCCGGTGCACGGCCGTCTCGTGCGCCATCCGGCGGATCCAGAACCCCAGCGTCTGATCCCACGGGCACCACGTCGCCGCGGGCGCCGCCGCACGCGCCGGATCCAGCACAGCGATCAGCGACGCCGCACCGACCCGGTACCAGTCGACCAAGTCGGCGTCACCGGGCGAGCACTCCCACCCTGCCGGACGCGCGCCGTGGGTGATCCAGTGCGTCACCATCCGGTGAATCGAGCCGACGTGCACCAAGAGGTCACCGACCGTCATCCCAGGGCACGCGGGCACGTCACGATCGGGTGGTGCCAGATCGGCCGCGACCGCCAACGCCTCCGCTTCGACGCGGAACGCACGAGCCAACGAGTGGGCATCCATCGGCGCAGCATCGCGGAACCGGCGGCCCGAGCGCGACCCTCAATTGGATCGCGCGACGCGGACGACCGGCGTATGAACGATGGCATGGCGCTCACCCTCCGCACCCTCACCGCGGACGACCTCCCGGAGTTCCAGCGGGTCGTCAACTCCTCGTTCCTCATGGACAGCGTCGAGGACCAGCTCGAACGCTGGCGTGGCCTGTTCGAGCCCGAACGGCACCACGCCGTGTTCGACGGCGACGAGCTGATCGGCGGCGGTGGCATCCAGAGCCGCGAGATCACGCTGCCCGGCACCGGTCCGCGGCCCGTCGCGGCGGTCACGTCGGTAGGCGTGAAACCGGGCCACCGCCGCCGGGGCGTGCTCACGCGCGTGATGCGGGCGCAGCTGCACGGCCTGCACGACGAGGGCGGTGAGGCGATCGCCGCGCTCTGGGCGTCGGAAGCGGCGATCTACCCCCGGTTCGGCTACGGCCTGGCGGCCGAGTTCGCCCGGCTCGAAGTGCCGCGGGGCGCGAAGTTCCGGTCCGGGGTCTCGATCGGCGACGACCGGGTGCGCGAGGTGTCGCGGGACGAGGCGATGCCGGTCATGAAGGCCGTTTACGAGGACCTGCGGCCGGGTCGCACGGGGTGGCTGAGCCGCACGGACGCCGCCTGGGAGCACCAGTTCGCCGACACCGAGCGCGACCGCGGCGGGCTGACCGCGTACCACTACGCACTGCACCCGCAGGGTTACGCGGCCTACCGGATCAAGCACGACTGGCAGGACCGCGGCCCGCGCAACGAGCTGCACGTGCGGGAGATCGCGGCACGGACCGACGAGGCGTACGCGGCGCTCTACCGGTACCTGCTGGACGTCGACATGGTCGGCGAGCTGAAGTTCTTCACCGCCTCCGACGACCCCGTCACCCACCTGCTGGACGACGCACG
This sequence comes from Saccharothrix carnea, assembly GCF_003014735.1. Taxonomy (GTDB): domain Bacteria; phylum Actinomycetota; class Actinomycetes; order Mycobacteriales; family Pseudonocardiaceae; genus Actinosynnema; species Actinosynnema carneum. The sequence goes on from NZ_PYAX01000003.1 coordinate 485,945, forward strand.
GCTCGCGCTGCGCGGCCGGTCGGACTCGCTGTGGGTGCGGATCGTGGACGTCGACCGCGCGCTCACCCAGCGCCGCTACGGCTCGGACGTGGACGTCGTGCTGGACGTGGCCGACGAGTTCTGCCCGTGGAACGCGGCCCGCTGGCGGTTCACCGTGAAGGACGGTGCGGCGACCGTGCAGCGGGTGGACGACGACCCGGACGTGGTGCTGGACGTGCAGGCGTTGGGCGCGGCGTACCTGGGTGGGACGAGGCTGACGTCCCTGGCCCGTGCCCAGCGGGTGCGTGAGGTCACCGCGGGTGCGCTGAACGCCTTGTCACACGCACTTCTGGGTGACCAGGACCCCCACTGCCCGGAGGTGTTCTGACCGTTTCGGGAACCTCCGCCCGACGTGGGGCGTTCTCCGGACACCAAGCATCGGGAGGGTCGAATGACCACCACGATCGTCGTGTTGCTCGTGCTGCTGGTCCTGGCGGGCGCGATCGGGTTCGCCGCCCGCTCCGCCGCCGAGAAGCGCCGCCGTGAGCTGGAGGACGCCCAGGCCGAGGCACGCCGCTGGGTGGAACGGCTCGGCGGCCAGGTGATGAACCTGACCGGCACGGACATCGCCTCGCAGCAGGCGATGGCGGACGCGTCCGAGCGGTTCACCGCGGCCGGGTCGCAGATGGAGCAGGCGCGCACGGTGGAGCAGTGCCGCCTGGTCACGCAGACCGCGATGGAGGGCCTGTACTACGTGCGGGCCGCGCGGGTCGCGATGGACCTCGACCCCGGCCCCGAGCTGCCGGACCTCACCGGCCAGAGCCGCGCGGGCAAGGTGTCGGAGGAGCGTGACGTCACGGTGAAGGGTCACCGGTACGTCGCCTCGCCGCGGCCGGGTTCGCAGACGCCCCACTACTACCCCGGTGGTGTGGTGGCGGGCCGTCCGGTGCCGGAGGGCTGGTACTCCGAGCCGTGGTGGAAGCCCGCGCTGGTGGCGGGCGCGTGGGGCTTCGCCTCGATGATGCTGTTCAGCGCGATGTTCACGGGCATGGTCGGGGTGCCGGCGGCCGTGGCGTCCGAGGACCCCGGTGGCGCCGAGGACGGCGGCGACGGTGGTGACGGCGGCGACGCCGGTGGCGACTACGGCGGCGGGGACTACGGCGGCGGCGACTTCGGTGGTGGCGGCGACTTCGGCGGGTTCTGAGGTCAGGCCGGTTGGCAGGTCGGGCACCAGTAGAGGTTGCGGCCGGCCAGTTCGGCGGCGGCCACGGGCGTGCCGCAGACCAGGCACGGCTGACCGGTGCGGCGGTAGACGTAGACCTCGCCGCCGTGCCGGTCCTGGCGCGGCGCGCGACCGGTGACCTCGGGCAGGTGCTCGGGCCGCACGGTGTCGATGCGGCCGACCTTCACGCCGGCGCGCATGAGCACGACCAGGTCGTGCCACAGGTCGTCCCACAACGCCCGGTCGACCCGGTTGCCGGGCACCAGCGGGTGGACGCCGTGCCGGAACAGCACTTCGGCGCGGTAGACGTTGCCGACGCCGGCGAGCACCGTCTGGTCCATCAGCAGCACGGCGATGGACTGGCGTGACCGCGAGATGCGCGTGTAGGCGAGGTCGGGTTTCGCGTCACGGCGCAGCGGGTCCGGGCCGAGCCGGGCGCGCAGGGCGGCCACCTCGACGTCGGTCAGGATCTCGCACCGGTTCGGGCCGCGCAGGTCGGTCCAGTGGGTGGGCCCGGACAGCCGCATCCGCACCTGGCCGACCGGTTCGGTCACGGGGTGCGGCGACTCGGTGAACGTGCCGTACAGGCCCAGGTGGACGTGCACAATCGCGTCCGGCCCGTAGACGTGGAACAGGTGTTTGCCGTGCGCCTCGGCGCGTTCGAACAGCCGACCGTCCACAAGGGACGCGGAGAACCTGCCCTGCGGGCTCGACACCCGGACCGTCGAGCCCGCGTACCGGCGTTGGTGCAGCTTCGCCAGGCGGTGCAGCGTGTGGCCTTCGGGCATTACGGCAGGGCCGGCGCCTCGCCGGTGCGCTCGTACTCGCTGAGGATGCCGATGCGGCGGGCGTGCCGTTCCTGCCCGGAGAACGGGGTCGCCAGGAACGCCTCGACGATCGCGAACGCCTCCTCGGTGGTGTGCATCCGGCCGCCGACGCCGATGAGCTGGGCGTCGTTGTGCTCGCGGGCGAGCTTCGCCGTCTCGACGCTGTAGGCGAGCGCGGCACGGGCGCCGGGCACCTTGTTCGCGGCGATCTGCTCACCGTTGCCGGAGCCGCCGATGACGATGCCCAGGCTGCCCTCGTCCGCGACGACGCGGCGGGCGGCCTCGATGCAGAACGGCGGGTAGTCGTCCTCGGCGTCGTAGACGGCCGGTCCGACGTCGACCACCTCGTGGCCCGCGTCGGTCAGGTGCTTGACGAGGTGGGTCTTCAGCTCGAAGCCCGCGTGGTCCGATCCCAGGTAAACGCGCACGTCAGCAAGTCTGCCATCCTTGGCCGGGTGTTCGGACAAGAGGGTTACCGGCTGCGGCTGGAGTGGGGGCCGGAGGGCGTTGCCGCGCTCGGGGAGCAGTGCGCGGTGCTCGTGGTCGTGGACGTGCTGTCGTTCTCCACGGCGGTGGACGTGGTGGTGGCGCGCGGTGGGGCCGTGCGGCCGGTGCACTGGAAGGACCGGGCTTCGGCGGCGCCTCCGGCGGACCCGTCGTGGACGTTGCGGCCGTCGTCGCTGGTGTCGGTGCCCGCGGGGACGGTGTTGGAGCTGCCTTCGGCGAACGGGGCGACGTTGTGCGCGTTGGCCGCTTCGACCGGCGCGATCGTGTTGGCGGGGTGTTTGCGCAACGCTCGGGCGGTCGCCGCGGCGGCTCGGGAGTTGGCGGCGGGTGGGCCGATCGGCGTGGTGCCGGGCGGTGAGCGCTGGGGCGTGAACCTCGCCGAGTCCGAGGACGCGGGACCCCTGCGGCCGGCGGTCGAGGACCTGCTCGGGGCGGGCGCGGTCATGTCGTCCCTGCTCGGCTACGGCTCCGCCTCGGTGGAAGCGGCGCTGGCCGCGGAGACCTACGCGTGGGCCTCCGTGGACGACGTCCTGGCCGGCTGCGTCTCCGGCCGTGAACTGATCGCCGCGGGCCACGCCGGCGACGTCACCCTGGCCTCCGAGGTCAACGTGAGCACCGCCGTCCCCCGCCTGACCAACGGCCTCCTCCACGCGTGAGTCGTACGTTCAGCGCGCGAGAGTCGTACGTTCGCGCACCCTGAGTTCAACACTCGGCCGTACCGCGCGGTATGCCGAGTGTTGAATTCAGGTGCTCTGAGCGTTGGACTCTCGCGCCCTGAACGTACGACTCTCGCGGTTAGCGTTGGATGGATTTCAGTTCGGTGAACTCGGAGAGGCCGTGGGGGCCGAACTCGCGGCCGTTGCCGGACTGGCGGTAGCCGCCGAACGGGGCGCTGGTGTTGAACGCGGCACCGTTGATGTCGACCTGGCCGGTGCGCAGGCGCTTGGCCACGGACAGCGCGCGTGCGGGGTCGGCGGAGAACACGGCGCCGCCCAAGCCGTAGATGGTGGAGTTGGCGATGCGCACGGCGTCGTCCTCGTCCTCGTACGGCATCACGGACAGGACCGGGCCGAAGATCTCCTCCTGGGCGATCGCCATCTCCGGCCGGACCGAGCCGAAGACGGTCGGCGTCACGTGGAACCCGCGGTCGAGAGGCCGGGAAGTACCGCCGAGCGCGAGCTTGGCACCCTCGGCGATGCCGCGCTCGATGTGGCCGACGACGCGGTCGCGCTGCGCCGCCGTCACGGCCGGACCCAGGCGAGTGGACGGCAGGGACGGGTCGCCGGGCTCGTACTTGGCCGCCGCGGCGACCGCGATCTCCAGCGCCTCGTCGTGCCGGGAAGCGGGCACCAGCAGGCGGGTCCACGCGCTGCACGCCTGCCCGTTGTTCATGTACGCGTTACCCACGCCGATCTTCACCGCACGCGTCAGGTCCGCGTCGTCCAGCACCACGTTCGCGGACTTCCCGCCCAGCTCCAACGCCACCCGCTTCACCGTCTCGGCGGCCAGCGCGGACACCCGCCGACCCGCCCGCGTCGACCCGGTGAACGACACCATGTCCACCAACGGGTGACCGGCCAACGCCTCGCCCACCACCGGACCCGTGCCGTGGACCAGTGAGAACACGCCAGGCGGAACGCCCACGTCGGACAGCACCGAGGCGAGCAGGTCGGCCGTCAGGGGCGCCAGCTCACTGGGCTTGAGCACCACCACGTTGCCCGCCGCCAACGCGGGCACGACCTTGGCCACCATCTGCTGCAACGGGAAGTTCCACGGCGTGATGGCCGCGACCACGCCGATCGGCTCCCGCAGCACCAACGAGTTCCCGATCTCGGACTCGTCGAAGAACCCGGCAGCCACCGCGTCCGCCACGCCTCGCGCGATCCCCACCGGGTTCGGCACCTGCACCCGTGACGCGAACGTGATGGGCGTGCCCATCTCCGCCGTCATGGTCGCGGCGAACTCCTCGGTCCGCGCCTCCAGCGCGTCCGCCACCGCCCGCACGAGCGCCACCCGCGAGTCCAACGACGTCGCGGACCATTCCGGAAAAGCGGCAACAGCCCTGGTCACGGTTTCGTCCACGCCGCCGGGCGTGCCGGCGCGGACGGTGCCGACGACCTCTTCGGTGGTCGGGTTGACGACCTCGATCACTGCGGACTCCCCGAGAACGGTGTGACACTCCCAGACGAAACGTGCCCAAGAGTGTCACACCGGGCGCGTCAGGAGAAGTCCAGTCCCCCGGTCCGGGTGCGCTTGAGCTCGAAGAAGTACGGGAAGCTCGCCAACGCCCGCGCGCCGTCGAACACCTTCACGGCGTCCTCACCACGCGGGATCTTGGACAGCACGGGCCCGAAGAACGCCACCCCGTCGATGTGGATGGTGGGCGTGCCGACGTCCATGCCCACCGGGTCCATGCCGCGGTGGTGGCTGGCCCGCAACTCCTCGTCGTGCTCGTCGGTGTGCGCGGCGGCGGCCAGCTCCGCGGGCAGGTCGACGTCCTCCAAGGCCAGCTTGATGGCCTGGTCGTAGTCGCGCGACTGGCCCAGCCCTTCGTTGTGGATCCGGGTGCCGAGCGCGGTGTAGAGGTCCCGCAGCACGCCGTCGCCCTTGAGCTTGGCGGCGGCGATGGCGACCCGCACCGGACCCCAGCCGCGGTCCATCATGTCGCGGTAGTCGGCGGGCAGGTCACGGCCCTCGTTCAGCACGGACAGGCTCATCACGCGGAAGTTCAGGTCGAGGTCGCGCTGCTTCTCCACCTCGAGGATCCACCGCGACGAGATCCACGCGAACGGGCAGATCGGGTCGAAGTAGAAGTCGACTTCCGTGCGTCCCTCTGTCGACATGCGGTGTTCCCTCCGTGGCTGTTCGTGAGCGGTGCGCCAGGTTCGGCGCTCCCATCGTGCTCAACCAGCCGACCGCACGCAGTCTTCCCTCGGACGCCAGTCCACTTCCGGGGGTCCCACGTGATTGGATGCGACTGTCGTGTTCACCGACTCGACACCCATTCCCGTTCCGACGAGGTCGGCGCCGAGGTCCCGTGGCGCCGGCAGACGAGGTGACCAGTGGCGGCACCCAACCTCACCCGCGACCAGGCCCAGCAGCGGGCCGCGCTGCTGGAGGTCGACTCCTACCGGATCGAGCTGGACCTGACCGACGGTGGCGGCAAGCCCGGCTCGGACACGTTCCGCTCGACCACGACCGTCGCGTTCCGCAGCCGGACGCCCGGCGCGTCCTCGTGGGTGGACATCGTGGCCGCCAACGTCCACCGCGCCGTGCTCAACGGGCACGAGCTGGACGTCTCCTCGTACCGCGAGGAGGACGGCGTCCACCTGCCCGAGCTGGCCGAGGTCAACGAGCTGACGATCGAGGCCGACTGCCGGTACATGAACACCGGCGAGGGCCTGCACCGGTTCGTCGACCCGGTCGACGGCGAGGTCTACCTGTACTCGCAGTTCGAGACGGCGGACGCCAAGCGCATGTTCGCCTGCTTCGACCAGCCCGACCTGAAGTCGGTCTACGACCTGACGGTGATCGCGCCGCACCACTGGAAGGTCGTCTCCAACTCGGCGATCGAGTCCACTGTGGACGCGGCCGGTGGCGCGGACCGGCACGTCTTCGCCACCACCAAGCCCATGTCGACGTACCTGGTCGCGCTGGTCGCGGGCCCGTACGCGGAGTGGCGCGACGAGTTCAGCGACGGCGAGACGACGATCCCGCTGGGCATCTACTGCCGCGCGTCGCTCGCGCCGCACATGGACGCCGAGCGGTTGTTCACCGAGACCAAGCAGGGCTTCGGGTTCTACCACCGCGCCTTCGGGGTCAAGTACCCGTTCGGCAAGTACGACCAGTGCTTCGTGCCCGAGTTCAACGCGGGCGCGATGGAGAACGCGGGCTGCGTCACGTTCCTGGAGGACTACGTCTTCCGCAGCCGCGTCACCCGCTACCTGTACGAGCGCCGCGCCGAGACCGTGCTGCACGAGATGGCGCACATGTGGTTCGGCGACCTGGTCACCATGCGCTGGTGGGACGACCTGTGGCTGAACGAGTCGTTCGCCACCTGGGCGTCGGTGCTGGCGCAGGCCGAGGCGACCGAGTACCGGCAGGCGTGGACGACGTTCGCCAAGATCGAGAAGTCGTGGGCCTACCGGCAGGACCAGCTGCCGTCCACCCACCCGGTGGCCGCCGACATCCCGGACCTGCAGGCGGTCGAGGTCAACTTCGACGGCATCACCTACGCCAAGGGCGCCTCGGTGCTCAAGCAGCTGGTGTCGTACGTGGGGCTGGACAACTTCCTGTCCGGCCTGCGGGTGTACTTCGGCAAGCACGCGTGGGGCAACGCCACGCTGGCCGACCTGCTCAACGCGCTGGAAGAGGCCTCCGGCCGCGACCTGTCGTGGTGGAGCGCGCAGTGGCTGGAGACCACCGGCCTGAACCTGCTGCGGCCCAAGTACTCCGTCGACGCCGAGGGCAGGTTCACCGAGTTCGCCGTGCTCCAGGGCGGTGCCCGGCCGGGCAAGGGTGAGCTGCGCACGCACCGGTTGGCGGTCGGCGTGTACGACTCCGACGACGACGGCAAGCTCGTGCGCACGCACCGGGTGGAGCTGGACGTGTCCGGCGAACGCACCGAGGTGCCCGAGCTGGTCGGCGTGCCACGCGGCAAGCTGGTGCTGGTCAACGACGACGACCTCACCTACTGCACGATGCGGCTGGACGCGGACTCGCTGGCGTCGCTGATCGACCACATCGCCGACATCGCGGAGCCGCTGCCGCGCACGCTGTGCTGGTCGGCGGCGTGGGAGATGACGCGTGAGGCGGAGCTGAAGGCCCGCGACTTCGTGAACCTGGTGCTCGGCGGACTGCACGCCGAGACCGAGGTCGGCGTGGTGCAGCGGCTGCTGCTGCAGGCGCAGACGGCGCTGTCGTCGTACGCGGACGTGTCGTGGCGTGACGAGGGCTGGCGGAAGTTCACCTCGCGGACGTTGGAGCTGGCGCGGGCGGCCGAGCCCGGTTCGGACCACCAGCTGGCGTTCGTGAACGCGTTGGCGGGTTCGGTGCTGGACTCCTCGACGTTGGCGGTCGTGCGGGGTTGGCTGGACGGCACGGACGTGCTCGAAGGCCTCGACGTGGACACCGACCTGCGCTGGCGGCTGCTGCACGCGCTGGTCGCGCACGGTGCCGCCGACCTGGACGAGATCCGCGCCGAGGAGGAGCGCGACCCGACCGCCACCGGCCGCCGCAAGGCCGAGTCGGCTCGGGCCCTGCGGCCGACCCTGGACGCCAAGACCGAGGCGTGGGACCGCGCGGTGAACGACGACGAGCTGCCGAACGCGGTGTCGGAGGCGATCATCGCGGGCATCCAGCACCCCGGCCAGAAGGCGCTGCTCCAGCCGTTCGTGGCGCGGTACTTCGCCGACGTGGCCGACGTGTGGGAGCGCCGGTCGAGCGAACGGGCGCAGTCGATGGTCGTCGGCCTGTTCCCGTCGTGGTCGATCTCGAAGGAGACGGTCGAGGCGTCGGACGCGTGGCTGGCCGAGGAACGGCCGCCGGCGCTGCGGCGACTGGTGTCGGAAGGCCGTGCGGGCATCGTGCGCGCCTTGGCGGCCCAGGAGTTCGACCGGTCCTGAGAACGCCGGTGTGACGTGGGCGGGGCGGCACTTCAGGTGTCGCCCCGTTTCGCTTCCGGGGCGGAGCGGTGGTCGCGGTCGTAGGCGTCGGCCCAGCGGGCGAACACGTCGCGCGAGTGGGTCGGTGAGAGGACCAGCCGTTCGAGTTGGCGCATCTTGACCTCGTAGGCGGCGATCGCGTCGGGTTCGTCGTGGAACACCGTCGCGGTCTCGGTTTCGGCGTAGGCCAGTGGCTTGATCGGTGCCGGGAACGTCAGCAGGGCCCCGGAGTGGCGCAGGACGGCGTGCGCCTGCGCGCTCATCGGGATGATCCGCGGGCTGATCCGCGCCCACCCGCACATCAGCGTCAGCCGCAGCATCTGGTCCCGCATGACCTTCGAGTCGCCGACGACGACCCGCAACGCCGCCTCGTGGACGTAGATGACCGTCTCCGGGCCGCCCGGCCTGCGCAGCGTCTCCTGACGGGCCATCCGCGCATCGACCACACCACGGTCCTTGGTCAGCGCGAGCGCGTACTCCTCGGTCTGCGCCAGGCTCGGGATCACCAGCGGCTCGTAGGTCGTCAACGTGCTGGCCGCGTACTCGTGCACGGTCAACGCCGTGAGCGTGTCCGACCACGGCTCGTGCCGGCGCACGAAGTTGCCCGTGTCGGCCTCGCTGGCGATGGCCAGGATCCGGTCGCGGGTCGGTTTGTCCGCGCCGCAACGGCCGAGCAGCGTCCCGATCTCCCACGGGCTCGTGCCACGGCTGCCGGTTTCGAGCTTCGACAGCTTGCCCAGGGACCAGCCCAGGGCGTCGGCGACGAAACCGGACGTCATCCGGGCCCGGTGGCGGACCCGGCGCAATTCCTCTCCCAATTCACGGCTACGGGCAGTGCTGAGCCGGGTGACCGGCTTTTCTTCGGACTCCACAAATCCCCCTATGCCGCACAAGAGCAAAGGCACGGCGGGTGGTGGGCGACGCGTTCCTCTTTGCGTGCTTCACCACCCGCCGCACATGTCCGACCAGTGTGCGGGCTGGTCGGTGGCCTGGTGCACAACACTTTGTCCGGCCCGCAACATCGAGGTCAATACCCTTATCGAGCGACAGCCTTGGCCACTGGTCCCGCTTTAAGATGCATTCCCATGAACCGCAACACGTCGAAATCCATCGCTCTGGGAGCGCGTTTGCGCAACGCCCGCAAGGCCAATAAAATCAGCCAACGCGCGCTCGCGGAGAAGATTGGCGTCGCACATTCGTTGCTCTCGCGCAACGAAAGCGGCCAACGCGTGCCGACCCGCACGGAGGTCATCCGCATCTTGGCGCCACTCGAACTACCCGATCGGGAACGCGAAGAAATCCTGGAGATGACCGAGGACCCGAGCGGATCGCCCCTCGCCGTGATCGAACTGCCCGAGCGCCGCGCCCAGATCGCCGCACTGGTCGAGATCGAGCAGATGGCCAAGGAAGTGGTGAGCTGGTCGCCGCTGATCATCCCCGGCCTGCTCCAGGTCAGCTCCTACACCCGCACGATCATGGAGGCCGTTCCCGTACCCCACGAGGAGATCGCCACCCGCGTCGCCGTCCGGATGGGCCGACGCGACATCCTCACCCGCCGCGACCCTGTCCGCTTCACCGCGCTCATCGGCGAAGGTGTGCTGCACCAGACGATCGGCGGCCCGGCGGTCATGGCCGAGCAGTTCGACCACCTGCTGATGATGAGCGCGCACGAGAACGTCGAGCTGCGGATCGTGCCCACCGCCACCGGCTGGCACCCCGGGCTCTGCGGCTCGTTCCAGCTGATCAAGTGCGACGGCACGTCCTTCGTGCACCTGGAGAACCCGGTCAGCGCCGTCTTCGTGCAGGAATCCGAAGCGGTAGCCGGTTTCGAGCGGTCCGTGCCAGAGTTGCTGGAGGTCGCGATGAGCCCGCAGGAGTCCTTCGAGCTGATCGCGAAGGAGGTGCGGCGGACGACGGGAGTCGCATGACACTTCGGTGGAAGAAGTCCGGGAAGAGCGCCAGTGGCGACTGCGTCGAGGTGGCGAACCACCTCGGCGCGGTGCGGGACAGCAAGAACCCCGGCGTGGTGCTCGGGGTCAGCCCGGCGCGGCTGAGGGCGTTCGTGGACGCGCTCAAAGCCCGCTGACGACGAAGGCCCCGGCGACGTGCGCGCCGGGGCCTTCACTTCGGTTCGTGCGTCAGGCGTTCTTCGGCGCGTGACCCGCCTGGTCGGTCAGCATCCGCAGGCCGCTCACCAGGCCGCCGGCGAGGTCGCCCTCCTTGAAGGACGCGACCATGCTCATCACGGCGAGCTTCGCGCCGCGGTCGGCGATGCGGCGGTGGGACTCCTCGCCCGTCACCACCTCGACCCGGCGTTCACCGGGCGACACGGCGACGAGCACGGCGTGCGTCGGGCGCGGGGTGCTCGCGTGCAGCTCCTCGGCCTTCGCGCGGGAGTCGGCGCCCAGCTCGCCGAGGTAGACGCTGAAGTCCAGCCCGGTGGTGCGGCTGGCCAGCGTCAACGCCTCGTCCAGGCTCGCCAGCTGCACCGGCGTGAACGGCAGGCTCGGCGCGTGCGGCTCGTACATCTTCGCGGCGGACACCCGGCCGCTGTTGGTGACGACCGCGCCCTCGGGGAGGGTCGACGGGTCCACCTCCACCCTCGTCAGCTCACCAGTTGCCACGGGCACCTCCCTTGGCGGTGCGGCCCTCGGCCGGCGCCGTGACGGCCTGGTGCGCGCCGCCGGGCAAGCCCGCGGGGTTCGCCGTCCACCAGACGGGGGCGTAGTTCCACTCCTGGCCCGGGCGGTACCGCTGAATGCGGGTGGCCTTCGGCCTCAGCGTCAGTAGCGTGATCACGCCGTAGATGGCCAGCGGGATCAGCGCGAAGACGAGCACGGTCTCCACGATGGTCACGCCGGTTACGGTAACCGATCGTCCTGCTCACCCCGGGGTGAGGGCACCCGTTTCCGCACCGGTGGGGGTCCGGCGCGGTGCGCGGTGCCGTCCGGGGCGGGTTCCAACTGTGAACGCGGGTCCGGCGGGGCGGCTCCCGATCACGCGTACGGCGGTGTCCACGCCTCGGGACGCCGGGCCGACCGCGACCCCGCGTCCGCCGCCGGGATGGGCGCCGGCACATGGCATACCACGCGCTGTGATCTAGCCGACCCCCTACCTGCGACGACGTCACCCTGAGTATCCATCAATGCCGGATGCACTAGCTCCCGTGCTCGATCGTCGCAGTGCGTACACCCGGACGGTCTTCCCCCGGACGGAGGCGAATGGCGGCCGGTTTGGCGTCTTGTCCTGGGCCCACTCGGCTTCTAGCTTTTCACCTGTACGGGTCTTGCGCATCCGATTCCGGAGACCAATTCCCGCCCGATGAGTCTCGGAGGACACGACATGTACACCATGAACCTTGTTCTGGTCGCCGCCCTCACTCTTTCGTCGTACACCCAATCGGAGCAGAGCGTTACCACTGTTCAGCCTCAGACAGTGCTCGCCGAGTCGGTGCGCATCACCTCCGATGACTCCGTTCGGATCACCGCCCAGGGCTCCGTCCGCATCACGTCCGGGCTGGACGACTCGGTCCGCATCACGGCGGCGGAGCCCGCGTCGGTCCGCATCACCGGGTCGGACACGGATTCGGTGCGCATCACGATGGCCGGTTCGGTGCGCATCACGTCCGACGCGAACGACTCGGTCCGGATCACGTCCGGTTCCGTGCGCATCACCGACGACCGCGAGGGCTACGTCCTCGCGGCGTGACGGGAGAGGGGTGGCGCTAAGCCGCGGGCTCGCCCAGGTACGGCAGCCAGAGCGGGTCGGCCTCGGTGACGCCGGCCAGCAGCCGCCAGTGCGGTCCGCGGGGCGCGTTCGGCACCACGCGCAGGCGCCAGCCCAGCTCCGAGAGGAGCTTGTCGGCCTTGCGGTGGTTGCACTTCGCGCAGCACGCCACGCAGTTGGTCCACGAGTGGGGGCCGCCGCGGCTGCGCGGGACGACGTGGTCGATCGTCTCGGCGCGCCCGCCGCAGTACGCGCAGCGGTACCGGTCGCGGTGCATCAACCCGGCCCGGGTCAGCGGCACCCGGCCGCGGTAGGGCACGCGCACGTAGTTCGCCAGCCGGATCACCGAGGGGACGACGACCTCGGACGTCGAGGAGTGGACGACGGCCCCGGCGGGGTCACCGTGCACGACCTCAGCCTTGCCGCACACGACGAGGACCACCGCGCGGCGCAGCGGCAGCGCGGTGAGCGGTTCGAACGTGGCGTTGAGCAGCAGGACCTTGCGTCTTCCCCAAGGCAGCACCACAGGCGCCGGACCGGCTCCCTGCCCGTCGACCACGGCGTGCACGGTGCTCAGCGCGAGCTGTTTTTGACCGGACGGGACCGACGACGCGATCCCGGCGTTCACCAGGGCGCCGATCGGGGTGGGTTGTCGGTCTGGCACGCGACCACCTCCACCGGTTCAGCCCTAGCAGACCACAGATCGCCCCCAAAAATCACCTGTGATATGTGACGTGTCACGAAGCCGGGATCAAAAGTTCGGTGAACGGACCCCTATCGGACATGGTTTTCATCACCCTCGCTACGCTCGGCGAGGTGACCGAAGCCTCCCGCGCAGCACTGCCTGCGACGATCACCTACCCCACCGCACCGCGCCTCGACCTCGTCGACGACCTGCACGGACACGCGGTCGAAGATCCGTACCGCTGGCTGGAAGACCCTGCGGACCCCCGCACCGCCGCCTGGTCGGCCGAGCAGGACGGGTTGGCGCGGTCGTGGCTGGACGCCATGCCGGGACGGGACGCGCTGGCCGCCCGGTTGGGTGAGCTGATGCGGACGGGTGCCGTGGGCACGCCGGTGTGGCGGGCCGGGCGGGCGTTCTACACGCGCCGCGGGCCGGATCAGGACCACCCCGTGCTGTACGTGCGGGTGGACGGCGTGGAGCGGGTGCTGCTGGACGTGTCGGCGCTCGACCCGTCCGGGCGGACCACGCTCGACCGCTGGTCGCCGTCGCGGGAGGGCACGCGGCTGGCCTACCAGGTGTCCGTGGGCGGCGACGAGCACTCGTTGCTGCACGTCGTGGACGTGGACACGGGTGAGCTGCTGGACGGGCCGATCGACCGGTGCCGGTACTCGCCGGTGGGCTGGCTGCCCGGTGGCGAGGAGTTCTTCTACGTGCGGCGGGTCGACCCGGCGCTGGTGCCCGAGGACGAGCGGCAGTTCCACCGGCGGGTGTGGCGGCACCGGGTGGGCACGCCCGCTTCCGAGGACGTGAACGTGCACGGTGACGGGCTCGACCACACCTACTACTACGGGCTGTCGCTGTCGGAGGACGGGCGGTGGCTGGTGGTGAACGGCGCGCCCGGCACCGTGCGGCGCGACTCGGTGTGGATCGCCGACCTGCGCGGTTCCGGTGAGCTGGTGCCGGTCGTGCGGGACTCCGACGACGTGCAGTGCTCGGCGTGGGTGGCCCCGGACGGTCGGCTCTACCTGCGGACCAGCCTGGACGCGCCCCGGTTCCGGCTGTGCGTGGCGGACCCCTCGGCGCCGACGTCGTGGGCGGAACTGGTGCCGGAGCAGCCGGACTCGGTGCTCGACGCGGTCACGTGGCTGGACGGGTCGCTGGTGCTGCTGCGGACCCGGCACGCGGTGTCGGAACTGCACCTGCACTCCCCCGCCACGGGCGAGCACCTCGGTGAGATCCCCATGCCCGGGACGGGATCGCTGCACGGGTTGTCCACAGCCGACGAGCTGACCGTTGCCGATCGTGACGTCCTGTGGTTCGGGTGGTCCGACTTCACCACGCCCTTGTCGGTGTACCGGTACTCGCTCTCCGAGGGCCGGACGGAGCTGGATGCGGCGGCGCCCGGAACGGTGGCTATTCCGGAGTTGTCCACACAACAGGTCTCGTACACGTCATCGGACGGCACAGTCGTGCGAATGTTCGTGGTGTCCGGGGAACAGCACCCGGACCTGCCCCGGCCGACGTTGCTCACCGGGTACGGCGGGTTCGCGGTGGGCCGCGGGCCGGGGTACAGCGCGACCACGCTGGCGTGGGTCGAGGCGGGCGGCGTGTGGGTGCACGCGTCGTTGCGGGGCGGCGACGAGGAGGGTGAGGAATGGCACCGGGCGGGGATGCGGGAGCGCAAGCAGAACGTGTTCGACGACTTCCACGCGGCGGCCGAGCGGTTGATCCGCGACGGGTGGACCACGCCGCAGCAGTTGTCGATCATGGGTGGGTCGAACGGAGGGCTGCTGGTCGGCGCGGCGTTGACGCAGCGGCCGGAGCTGTACGCGGCGGTGGTGTGCTCAGCGCCACTGCTGGACATGGTGCGGTACGAGAACTTCCTGCTGGGGCGGTTGTGGGCGGAGGAGTACGGTTCCGCGTCGGTGCCCGAAGAGCTGGCGTGGCTGCTGGCCTACTCCCCGTACCACCGGGTGCGGCCGGGAGTTGAGTACCCTTCGGTGCTGTTCACGGTCTTCGAGTCGGACAGCCGCGTGGACCCCAACCACGCCCGGAAGATGTGCGCGGCACTGCAGCACGCGACGTCGAGTGATCCGACCAAGCACCCCGTGCTGCTCCGCCGCGAGACCGAGGTGGGGCACGCGGGCCGATCGGTGAGCCGGTCGGTCGGCCTGGCCGTGGACCAGTTGACGTTCCTGGCCCGGGCTACCGGCCTCGAGTTGTGAGTGGAGGACTGAGCAGGTGCTGGACGTGCAACCGACGCCGTCACCGGTGTTCAACGTGGAGTCGACCCTCGCCGTCGAGTGGTGGGTGACCAACGGCCCCAAGATCGCCGAGGGCGCGTTGCGGATCGCGTTGACCTTGATCATCGCCGTGGTGGTCCGGTTCCTGCTCCGCCGGCTGATCGACCGGATGACCCGGGGCAACGGCGGTCGCAAGCCGAAGCTGCTCAAGCCGTTGCGGGAGCGCGCGCCCCAGGCGCTGGGCGCGCTGGTCTCCGAGCGGCGCGAGCAGAGGGCCAAGACCATCGGCTCGGTGCTCAAGTCGTTCGTCACGATCATCGTGTTCGGCGTGGCGTTCATCCAGATCCTCACCGAGCTGGGCATGAACCCGGCGCCGATCCTGACCTCGGCGGGCATCCTCGGCGTGGCCATCGGTTTCGGCGCGCAGAACCTGGTCAAGGACTTCCTGTCCGGCATGTTCATGATGTTGGAGGACCAGTACGGCGTCGGTGACGTGGTCGACCTCGGCCCGGCGACGGGCACGGTCGAGTCGGTGGCGCTGCGGATCACCACGATCCGCGACACCAACGGCACCGTCTGGTACGTCCGCAACGGCGAGATCCTGCGGGTCGGCAACTCCTCGCAGGGCTTCGCGGTGGCCGTGGTCGACCTGCCGCTCGGGTACGGCGCGAACCTGGCGTCGGCGACCGAGGTGCTGACCAAGGCCGTGGTCGACGCCACGGCCGAGGAGGTCCTGGCCAAGGACGTCATCGACAAGCCGCAGGTGCTCGGCGTGGAGAAGGTCACGCCCGAGGGCATCACCATGCGGGTCACGGTGAAGGTCCGGCCGGGCCGCCAGTGGGCCGTCCAGCGGGCGCTGAGAGCCAAGCTGATGCCCGCCCTGGACGAGGCGGGCATCTCGCTGACGTCCTCCTGACCCGGCGGCGGGCGCCCCGGCCTGTCAGGCCGCGGTCAGGGTGGTGAGGGTGTCGGCCAGCAGCCGTGCGTCGTCGGAGCGGGCGGAGTCGGCTTCAGCCCGGTCGCGGACGACCTTGATCCGGTCGAACGTCCTGGTCGAGTTGATCCGCCCGGCCGGGGCCAGCACGGTGGACGCCAGGCGGTTCGCTTCCGCGTGCTCGCCCTGGAGGACGCGGACGCCCACCAGGGAGATGACGTCGAAGAGGTTCGACCGCTGGTAGGTGTCGCGGCGCAGGCGCAGTGCGTCGGCGAGGTGCGGTTCGGCCTTCTTCGCCGCGTCCGGCCGGTGGTCGGCCGCCGTCCGGTACGCCAGCGCCGCCATGCCCTCCAGTCCCGCCCGGTCGAAGTAGGACAGCCAGCCGGGCACGTCACCGTGGTCGGCGCGGGCGAACTGGTCCTCCGCGGCGCCGACCGCCCGGTCCACCGCCCGCAGGTCGCCCAGCGTCGCGTGTGCCCACGACTCGCAGGTCGTGAGCATCGCCGACGCCATCGGTCCCAGCCCGCTGCCCGCACCGCGTCGGGCCAGCGCGACCAGGGACAGGGCCTCCCGCGGCTTGCCCACGTGCACCATCTGGCGTGCCATCCGGGACAGCACCTCGACGCCCAGGCCGGTGTCACCCGCCCGCTTGGCGCAGTGCAACGCCAGGGTGAAGTACCGCTGCGCGGTCGACTGGAGGCCCACGTCGTGCGACATCCAGCCGGCCAACCTGGCCAGGTCCGCGGTCGAGCGGAACAGGCGGCGGCCGATCGGGTCGGGGTAGCTGTGGTCGAGCAGGTCGGTCATCGCCTTGAGCTGACCCACCACCGCCTCGCGGTACAGGCCGCCGCCGCGCTGGGCGTCCCAGCTCCAGAAAGTCCTGGTCGCGGCCTCGATCTCGGCGATCTCGGCCGTGCCGATGCGCCCCGGGCCCAGCGCGGGCGCCGGTGTGGCGCGGTCGTCCCCGTCGAGCCACCCCGCCAGCACGCCCTCCAGCACCGCTCCCGTGGCCAGGGCGGCGGTCGCGCCGAGCACGTCCCTGCGCTTGATCATCAGATCGCTCCTCGTGAAGTCCTGCAACGTCGCGACGAGATCGCGGGTCGGGGCGAGCCCCAGCTCCGCCGCCGTGAACGGCCTGCCGACCCGTTCGGCGAACAACGCCACCAGCAGCTCCGGCACCGGGTGCCGAGGCCGTTCGCCCTCCAGCCACCGCCGCACCCGGGAGCTGTCCGGCGCCACGTTGTAGCCGCGTGCCTGCCCGAGCCGCCCCACGGCACGCGCCAGTTCGAGCTGCGTCCACCCACCCCGCCGGAACCAGTACCGCAACGCCTCGTTGCCCATGTCCGTCCTCCCCGCGGCAGGCTGTCCGGCCCAGGATGCGGGGCCGCCGGGCGCGGTCACCACGGATCGCCGTGATGCGCCATGCGTTCGCCAACCCCGCCCGGCGTGGGTCGCACCCGGGGGACTGAGGCAGGATGGAGGGGTGACCACTCCTCCGGAGAACTTCTACGAAGCAGTGGGCGGGTACGAGACGTTCCACAAGATCGTCGCGCGCTTCTACGAGGAAGTGGCCAACGATCCCGTCCTGCGTCCGATGTACCCCGAAGAGGACCTCGGCCCCGCCGAGGAGCGCTTCCGGCTGTTCCTCATGCAGTACTGGGGCGGGCCGCACACGTACTCCGACAACCGCGGTCATCCACGGTTGCGGATGCGTCACGCTCCGTTCGTCATCGGTCCCGTGGAGCGGGATGCCTGGCTGCGCTGCGCCAAGGTCGGCGTCGACTCCGTCGACCTGTCCCCTGAGCACCGCAAACAGCTCTGGGCGTACCTCGAGATGGCCGCCAACAGCATGATGAACGCCTGGGTCTGATTCTTGATCACTCGAACGTGGTCGTGGTGTCGGCCGCGAATGGCAGGATGACTTCTCGTGCGACGATCCTCCGATCTACAACCAGAGATCGCCGACGAGTCCGCCTGGTGGCGTGACGCCGTCTTCTACCAGGTCTACGTCCGATCCTTCGCCGACGCGAACGGTGACGGCGTGGGCGACCTCGACGGTATCCGCTCCCGGCTCGGCTACCTCGAACTGCTCGGCGTGGACGCCCTCTGGCTCACGCCGTTCTTCACCTCGCCGATGGCCGACCACGGCTACGACGTGGCCGACCCCCGCGACGTCGACCCGCTGTTCGGCGACCTGGCCGCGTTCGACCGGCTGGTCACCGAGGCGCACGCGCACAACCTCAAAGTCACCATCGACCTCGTGCCCAACCACACCAGCGACCGGCACGCGTGGTTCCAGGCCGCGCTGCGGGCCGGGCCGGGGTCGATCGAGCGGGACCGGTTCGTCTTCCGCGACGGCGGCGGCTTCGACGGTTCCGTGCCGCCGAACAACTGGCCGAGCCAGTTCGGCGGACCGGCGTGGACCCGGGTGCCGGACGGGCAGTGGTACCTGCACCTGTTCGCACCCGAGCAGCCCGACCTGAACTGGGACAACCCCGAGGTCGCCGCCGACCTGGCGCGCACGCTGCGGTTCTGGCTGGACCGCGGGGTGGACGGGTTCCGCATCGACGTCGCCCACGGCATGGCCAAGCCCTACGGGTTGCCGAACATCGACCCGCGGGTCGACCTGAACGCGCTCGACATGCACGACAACTCGCTGGACCCCCGGTTCGACGACGACGGCGTGCACGAGGTGCACCGGATGATCCGCAAGGTCATCGACGAGTACCCAGGCCGGATGGCCGTGGGCGAGATCTGGGTGAAGGACGACGAGCGCTTCGCCCGCTACGTGCGGCCCGACGAGCTGCACCTGGGGTTCAACTTCCGGCTGGTCCAGGCGCCGTTCGACGCGGACGGCGTGCGTTCGGCGATCGAGCACTCGCTGGGGGCCGTGCGCGGCCTGGACACCCCGCCGACCTGGACGCTGTCCAACCACGACGTGACACGGCACGTGACGCGGTACGGCGGCGGCGCTATCGGCACCCAGCGCGCACGGGCGATGACCCTGGTGGAACTGGCGCTGCCCGGTGTCGTCTACCTCTACAACGGCGAAGAACTCGGCCTGCCCGACGTCGAACTGCCGGAGTGGGCGCTGCAGGACCCGATCTGGCTGCGCTCCGGCCACACCAACCGCGGCCGCGACGGCTGCCGCGTCCCGCTGCCGTGGGAGGGCGACACCCCACCGTTCGGCTTCTCCCAGGGCGTCACCACCTGGCTCCCGCAGCCCGACGAGTGGGCCGACCTGACCGCCGAGTCGCAGCTGGAAGACCCCGACTCGATGCTCTCGTTCTACCGCCACGCGCTTGAGCTGCGGAAATCGCACGGCGCCTTCAACGGCGACGAACTGGAGTGGTACGGCGCCCCACCCGGCTGCTTCGCCTTCCGCCGCAAGGGCGGCGGCCTCATCTGCGCCCTGAACACCTCGGGCGGCCCGGTCCCCCTCCCGCCCGGCGAGGTCCTGCTGTCCAGCGGCCCGATGGACGGCAACCAACTACCACCGGACACGGCGGTCTGGCTGGTGTAACCCCGCGGTTGTCCACAGCCTGGTGCAGCCCCGCGGTGGGTCCACGGTTGCCCACCGGCTCGTGTCGCTCCCCGGTTGTCCCGGTTGTCCACAGGCACCCGGCGGGCGCCGCGCGGTGTCGGTCCCTCGTGGCAGAGTAAAAGCAGGGGTCCCCTGGGCGGGGACCCCTGCGTAGCGAGGGCTGTGCCGGGCTCGGACCAGCAGCGGTCGGACGGCAGGGTCAGACCAGCAGCGGCAGCATGGAGTGGCGGCGGCGGACCACGGCGCCGAAGCGGGCGTCGATGCGCAGCCACGAGTCGGTGGCGGTGATGCGCACGTCGTCGCCGCCCAGGAAGCCCATGCCCGACAGCGCGAACAGGCACCGCATCGGCACCTTCACGTCCAGCCCCGAACCGCTCACCGTGATCACGGTCTGGTCCAGCAACGAGGCGGGCGGCGTGCCGCGCGGGCCCGCGTTCTCCCGTGCCACCTCCACCCCCTTCTCCGCCAACTCCGACACGACGCTGCCGGGCAGCCGGTCCACGGGCAACCAGCCCGCTGACGGCGGCAGCGCCGAGCGCCACATCATGTCCCGCGACGGGCCCGGGTCGACGGTCTCGCTGCGCACCACGGCAAGGCCGGTGAGCAGGTCGTTCCCGGACACAGTCACGTCACCGGGCGTGATCCGACCGGCGACGGTGCGGGTGGCCAGCGTGTCGAACGGGGTCGCGACCCAGGCGTCCACCAGATCGCCGGACGGACGGTTGCGCAGCCGCACCACCGTCTGGGCGTCCAAGCGGACGGCACGGGCGACGAACGCACCGAGGTCGTCCCGCTCCGCGGGATCGGCGAAGACCAGCTCAGGCACCATTACCTCCGGCACGCCAGCCCGCGAGGAAGTCGCGCTCGGCTTCGAGAAGACGGCGCGGGCGTCCGGCCGTCAGGTTGTAGGGCACCATCAGGGTTTCGGCCGTCGTGACGACGGCGCTGCCCTCCTGACGACTGCCGCGGACCGTGTAGTCCAACGTGAACGACGCGGACTTCAATTCCCGCACCGACATCTCCACCACGATCTCGTCACCGGTGAACACCAGCGGCGCGAGGTAGTCCACCACCAGCCGGGCCACGACCATGCCCTTCGACATCTCCGCCACCCCGTGCCTGGCGGCCTCGGTGAACAGCAGGTCGATCCGCGCCTCTTCCAGCAAGGTCACCGTGTTGGCGTGGTTGACGTGGCCGAACACGTCCATGTCCGACCAGCGCGGGCGCACGCCCGTGACGAACACACCCAAGTTGAACGCGCCTCCCGGTGTCGATGCGTGGTGGCAGTGACCTTATCCACGTGCTACCCCCAGGTTAAGCGCGCGTCCACGTCGAGGAATCGCCCCAGGTCGGCGACCTCTTCCGCCACATCGGGACGCTCACCGAACGGCCGCACGGTGATCAGCGCGCCGTCACGCCGCCACACCGCGACCACCTGCCCGTCGACCACGACGTGCGGCGTGAGGAAACCGCCCCCGGTCTGCACGAGCGGCGCGTGCTCGGGCGCCAACGCCGCCGACCGGTCGCGGTAGCCGAGCAGGTACGTGTCGAAGTGGCCGAGCATCCGCACCGCGCCACCGGGCTCCGCCGGCTCGTCGTCCACCTCGGGCAGGTCCTTGACCTGCCGCTTGGGCAGACCGCTCCACGCGGCGAAGTCATCGGGCGTCGCCGGCCCGTACGCCCGCCGGTAGCGCCGCCACAACTCCTCCACGCCACGCGGCTCGCCCTCGATCCGCAGTAGCCGATACGTGTCGTCCAACCCCCGGCACAGCACACCGGAGTGCGCCGCGAACGCCAACAGGTGCGCGGGCGCCTGGGACTTCGGGTCCAGTGCGATCCCGACCTCCCCCAACCGGTGCACGAGCTCAGCGCGCTCCAGCGGCTCGGTCAGCACCTCCCGAAGTGCGGGTAGCGCGCGCTCGCACACGTCATAGGTGAGCCCGAGCTGCTCACGACGACGCCGTCCGGCAGCGATGAACGTCGGCCCCAACAACGGCACGACCCACAAATCGTCCTGGTGCAGCAGATGCAGGGTGCCGCGCATCGCCCACGTGCGCACCAGAGGACCCTCCAAGGACTGCACACCTCGAGCGCGCGCCGCGAGCCGTGCCGCCGCGACATCCTGAGCCTGCAGCGCGAACACCGAGGCGAACAGGTCCGTCACATCACCGGCCGGGCACGACAGCCGCTGTGCCCGCATCCGCTGCGCGAGCAGGTTCACCTGGGCCGCGCACCCGTCGAACCGCGCACCACCAGTTCCGGCTGGAACACGAACTCCGCGTGCGGGGCGGGCGTGCCGCCGATCTCCTCCAGCAGCGCGTGCACCGCCGCCTGCCCCATAGCCTCGACCGGCTGCCGGATCGTGGTCAACGGCGGATCGGCGAACACGATCAGCGGCGAGTCGTCGAACCCCACCACGGACACGTCCCGCGGCACGCTCAGCCCACGCTGCCGGGCCGCGCGGATCGCACCGAACGCCATCAGGTCGCTGCCGCACACGATCGCCGTGCAGCCGCGGTCCAGCAGGGCGTTGGCCGCCGCCTGGCCGCCCTCGACCGTGAACAGGGAGTGCTCCACCAGGTCGGACGCCTGCGGGCGGACGAGCGTGAAGCCCTCCACCATCCGCTGCGCGGGCACGAACCGCGGCGGACCCACCGCCAGCCCGATCGTCTCGTGCCCGAGTTCCACCAAGTGGGTGACCGCCAGTCGGACGGCGGCCCGGTTGTCCACCGAGACGAACGGCGCGGACACCTGGTCGGTGTAGCCGTTGATCATCACGAACGGTACGCCGCGCCCGGCCAGCTTGACGTACCGGTCCTTGTCGGCGGTCGTGTCGGCGTGCAGGCCGGACACGAACACGATCCCGGTGACGCCCCGGTCGACCAGCATCTCGGTCAGCTGGTCCTCGGTCGAGCCACCGGGCGTCTGCGTGCACAGCACCGGCGTGTAGCCGTCCCGCGTCAGCACCTGCTCGATGACCTGCGCGAACGCCGGGAAGATCGGGTTGTTCAACTCGGGGGTGATCAACCCGATCAACCCGGCGCTGCGCTGGCGGAGCCTGGGTGGGCGCTCGTAGCCGAGCACGTCCATCGCGGCGACCACGGCCTGGCGGGTCGCGGCCGAGACGCCTGGCTTGCCGTTGACCACTCGGCTGACCGTCGCCTCGCTCACGCCTGCCTGGGTCGCGATGTCACTGAGCCGCGCTGTCACACCGGGTGACTCTACGGGCGCGAGAGCCACACGGTCGTGTCCGGCGGCACGAGGACGTCCGCGTCTTCGGTCGCGAAAGCACCCGAGGCGAGCACCACGGCACCGTCCGCGGGCACCCGTGCCACGTCCGGGCCGAAGTTCACCACGCAGGTGAACGCGCCGCGGCGGAACGACAGCACACCTTCCGGCACGTCCAGCCAGTCCACGTCGGAGCCCGCACCGAGGTCCGGGTGCTCCCGCCGCACGCGCAGCGCACTCCGGTACAGCTCCAGCACCGAGTTCGGGTCGCCGACCTGGCTCGCGACGCTGAGCCCGGCCCAGTCCGCGGGCTGCGGCAGCCACGAGCCGCCGTCGCCGAAGCCGAGCGACGGGCCGTCCGCCGTCCACGGGATCGGCACGCGGCAGCCGTCGCGGCCCCGGTCGGTGTGGCCGGACCGCTCCCACACCGGGTCCTGCAGCACGTCCTCGGGCAGGTCGAGCACCTCGGGCAGGCCCAACTCCTCGCCCTGGTAGACGTACGCGCTGCCGGGCAGCGCCAGCATCAGCAACGCCGCCGCCCGCGCCCGCGCCACGCCGCCGTACCGCGTCACGTGCCGCTGCACGTCGTGGTTGGACAGCACCCACGTCGTCGGCGCGGCCACCGGCCTCATCGCGGCCAGCGAGTCGTCGATGACCTGCTTGACGTCGGCGGCGTCCCACTCGGCGGTCAGGTAGTGGAAGTTGAACGCCTGGTGCAGCTCGTCGGAACGCAGGTAGCGGGCGGTGCGGTCGGGGCTGGGCGTCCACGCCTCGGCCACGCCGATCCGGTTGCCCGGGTAGGAGTCGAGCACCTTGCGCCAGTCGCGGTAGATCTCGTGCACGCCGTCTTGGTCGAAGAACGGCAGCGCCTCCGTGCCCAGCAGCTTGAGGTGGCCGGGCGTGCCGACGTCGGGCAGGCCATCGGCCTTGACCATGCCGTGCGCGACGTCGATGCGGAAGCCGTCCACGCCGAGGTCGAGCCAGAAGCGCAGCACGTCGAGGAACTCGTCGCGCACCTCCGGCTGGTCCCAGTTCAGGTCCGGCTGCTCGGGGGCGAACAGGTGCAGGTACCACTGGCCGTCCGGGACCCGGGTCCACGCGGGGCCGCCGAAGACGGACTCCCAGTCGTTCGGCGGACCCTCGCCGCGGCCGTCGCGGAAGTGGTAGCGGGCGCGTTCCGGTGAGCCCGGCGCCGCCGCGAGCGCCTGCTGGAACCACACGTGCCGGTCGCTGGTGTGGTTCGGGACCAGGTCGACGATCACCCGGATGCCCAGCCGGTGCGCGTCCTCGACCAGGGCCTTCGCGTCGTCGTTCGTGCCGAACAGCGGGTCCACCGTGCGGTAGTCGGCGACGTCGTAGCCGCCGTCCGCCATCGGCGACCGGTAGAACGGCGTGATCCACACCGCGTCCACACCCAGGTCGGCCAGGTAGGGCAGCCGGGAGCGGATGCCGGGCAGGTCACCGACGCCGTCGCCGTCCGAGTCGGCGAAGCTGCGCACGTAGACCTGGTAGATGACGGCATCGCGCCACCAGTCCTGCGTCATGGGGTGTCCTTCCGGATCGGTTCCGCCGGAGGGCAATGAAATACTTTGCAAGTGTTTTCAGCAAGTCTGGCAGCTGGTATGACCTAGAGCACATCCCTGCCAGCTAGGAGACAACGTGGTTTCCGCTAGTCGACGCGCTTTGGGCGCGATAGCCGTACTCCTGTTCAGCCTTTTGGCGGTTCCGCAAAGTTTTGCAGCGCCGCCGTCCGCGAAGGACGTGACCGCGACCCTGTTCCAGTGGCCGTTCGCGCGGGTCGCCACCGAGTGCACGAACGTGCTCGGACCCCGCGGCTACGGGTTCGTGGAGATCTCGCCGGCCACCGAGCACATCCAGGGTCCCCAGTGGTGGACCTCGTACCAGCCGGTCAGCTACCGCATCGCCGGGCGGCTCGGTGACGAGACCGCGTTCCGGAACATGGTGAACACCTGCCACGCGGCGGGCGTGAAGGTCATCGCGGACGCGGTGATCAACCACATGAGCGCCGGGTCGGGCACCGGCACCGGCGGCTCGTCGTACACGAAGTACAACTACCCCGGCATCTACAGCGACCCGGACTTCCACTCGTGCCGGTCGCACATCAGCGACTACCGCAACCGCGACAACGTGCAGAACTGCGAACTGGTCGGGCTGTCGGACCTGAACACCGGCAGCGACTACGTGCGCGGGCGGATCGCGTCGTACCTCAACCACCTGATCTCGCTCGGCGTGGACGGGTTCCGGATCGACGCGGCCAAGCACATGCCGGCGGCCGACCTGTCGGCGATCAAGTCGCGGCTGAGCAACCCGAACGTGTTCTGGGTGCACGAGGTGATCTACGGTGCCGGTGAGGCCGTGCAGCCCGGCGAGTACACCGGGTCGGGTGACGTGGACGAGTTCCGGTACGCCTACGACCTCAAGCGGATCTTCACCAACGAGAACCTGGCGTACCTGAGCACGTTCGGGCAGTCGTGGGGCTACCTGCCCAGCGGTCAGGCGCGGTCGTTCGTGGACAACTGGGACACCGAGCGCAACGGGTCGACGCTGACCTACCGCGACGGGTCCACCTACACGTTGGCGAACGTGTTCATGCTGGCCTGGCCCTACGGTTCGCCGAACGTGTACTCGGGCTACGAGTTCTCGTCGCACGACGCCGGGCCGCCGTCCGGGTCGGAGTGCTACACGTCCGGGTGGAAGTGCCAGCACCGGTGGACGCAGATCGCGTCGATGGTCAAGTTCCGCAACGCCGTGGCCGGGACGTCGGTGGTGAACTGGTGGGACAACGGCGGCGACGCGATCGCGTTCGGGCGGGGCAACAAGGGCTTCGTCGCGATCAACCGGGAGTCCTTCGCGGTGACGCGGACGTTCCAGACCTCGCTGCCCGCCGGGTCGTACTGCAACGTGCAGCAGGAGGGGTGCGTCGCGGTCGCGGTGGGGTCGAACGGCCAGTTCACCGCCACGTTGGGCGCTGGTGAGGCGTTGGCGCTGCACGTCGGTGCGACGGGGGTCGGCAACCCGCCGGCCGGGACGACGTCGTTCGCGGTGAACGCCACGACGTCGTCGGGGCAGAACATCTTCGTGGTGGGCGACCACCCGTCGCTGGGCTCCTGGAACCCGGCCGCCGCGGTCGCCCTGTCCTCGGCCACCTACCCGACCTGGCGGGGCTCGGTATCGCTGCCCGCGGGGACCTCGTTCCAGTACAAGTACATCCGGAAGGAGTCCAACGGCGCGGTGACCTGGGAGAGCGGGACGAACCGTTCCGCCACCTCACCGACGACGCTGTCGGACTCCTGGCGCAGTTAGACGCCGATCACGCGCGGAGCCGTCCCGAGCTCGCTTCGCAGGGGTCCTCGCCAAGGGGACCCCTGCTTTCATTCTCCCAGAGGGGTACGACATTTCCGGGCCGCGAGGTGGTGCGGTCGGCTTCGAGCGGCGGCGACCGGGGTGTCGCGGAGCGGTCCGCGACACCCCGGGCCTTCAGCGGATCATGCTGCGGACCTGGCGGGCTGCCACGGAGAGGGTCGCCAGGTCGAGCTTGCTGACCCGGTTGATCTCCTCCAGGGCGGCACGCGCGCGGCTCAGGCGGGAGGAGTTGGCCTGCTCCCACGTGGCGATCTTCTCCTCCGGGGTGTCACCCGGCTCAGCCGACCGCAGCACGTCGATCGTGATCGACCGCAGCGACGAGTAGAAGTCGTCCCGCAACGCCAGGCGGGCCAGCGAGTGCCAGCGGTTCAGGCGTTCCAGGCTCGACACCGAGCTGAGCATCCGGTCGACGTCCAGGTGCTCGGACAGCGCGAAGTACAGCTCCGCCGTCTCCTCGTGCGTCCGCTCCTGCCCGGTCGCGCCCTCGCCCTCCTCGCGCTCGGCGAGCTCGGCCACCTCGGTCACGTCCAGCAGCCCGTAGGTGAACAGCAGCCCGGCGATCCGGCGCGCCAGGTCCACCGGCACGCCCTGGCCCACCAGCCGCTCGACGTGCTCGATCACGGACTCCTTCTCGTGCCCCTGGAGCAGGTCGATCGCGCGCGGCGCGAGTTCGGCGACCACCGGGGCGAACCGGCTGATCGTGGACCCGACCGCCAACGGCTGCGGCCGGTTGGTGAGCAGCCAGCGCGACGCCCGGTCGAGCAGGCGGCGGGTCTCCAGCACCATGTCGTCCTGCACGTCGGTCGGCACGACGTTGTCCAGCGCCCGGATCTGCTGCCAGATCGACGGCAGGTCGTAGATCGCGGTCACCACGGTGTACGCGCGCACCGCGTCCGTCGCCGACGCGCTGGTCTCCTCGGCCAGCCGGAACGGGTACGACACGCCGCCGCCGTCCACGACCTCGTTGACCAGCACCGTCGTGATGATCTCGCGGGACAGCGGGTGGTTGCCGATGGCGTCGGCGAACCGCTCCCGCAGCTCGCTCGGGAAGTAGTCGGGCAGCCGGCGGGCCAGCACGTCGATCGTCGGCAGGTCGCTGGCCAGCACCTCCTCCTTCAACGCCAGCTTCACGTGCGCGAGCACCGTGGCCAGCTCCGGCGAGGTGAGCCCGTCGCCCGCCTTCTCCAGCGCCTTGAACTCGGCCGCGCTCGGCAGGGCTTCGAGCGCGCGGTCGAGCACGCCGCGCTGTTCGAGGTCGGCGACCAGGCGGGCGTGCACCGAGAGCATCGGCGCGGCGTGGGCGCGGGAGACGCCGAGCACGGCGTTCTGCGAGTAGTTGTCGGCCAGCACCAGCTCACCGACCTCATCGGTCATCTGGCCCAGCAGCTCGTTGCGCTGGTCCTGGTCGAGCTTGCCGTCGCGGACCAGCTCGTCCAGCAGGATCTTGATGTTGACCTCGTGGTCGGAGCAGTCGACACCGGCGGAGTTGTCCAGCGCGTCGGTGTTGACCTTGCCACCGGCCCGGGCGAACTCGATCCGGCCGCGCTGGGTCAGGCCCAGGTTGCCGCCCTCGCCGACGACCTTGACCCGCAGGTCGGCGCCGTTGACCCGGATCGCGTCGTTGGCCTTGTCGCCGACCTCGGCGTGCGACTCGGCGCCCGCCTTCACGTACGTGCCGATGCCGCCGTTCCACAGCAGGTCCACCGGGGCGAGCAGGATCGCCTTCATCAGCTCCGGCGGCGACAGCTTCGCCACGCCCTCGGGCAGCCCCAGGGCTTCCCGTGCCCGCTCGCTGATCGGGATCGACTTGGCCGTGCGCGGCCACACGCCGCCACCCTCGCTGATCAGCGAGCGGTCGTAGTCGTCCCAGGACGAGCGGGGCAGCTCGAACAGCCGCTTGCGCTCCGCGTAGGACAGCTGGGCGACCGGGTTCGGGTCGATGAAGATGTGCCGGTGGTCGAACGCGGCCACCAGCCGGATGTGCTCGGACAGCAGCATGCCGTTGCCGAACACGTCACCGGACATGTCGCCGACGCCGACGACGGTGAACTCCTCCGACTGCGTGTCCGTGCCCAGCTCGCGGAAGTGCCGCTTCACGCTCTCCCACGCGCCCTTGGCGGTGATGCCCATCGCCTTGTGGTCGTAGCCCACGGAACCGCCGGACGCGAACGCGTCGCCCAGCCAGAAGCCGTAGGACTTCGACACCTCGTTGGCGATGTCGGAGAACGACGCCGTGCCCTTGTCCGCCGCGACCACCAGGTACGTGTCGTCGCCGTCGTGCCGGACGACCTGCGGCGCGGGCAGCACCGTGCCCGAGTTGAGGTTGTCGGTCAGGTCCAGCAGGCCGGAGATGAACTGCCGGTAGCAGGCGATGCCTTCGGTCAGCAGCGCCTCGCGGTCCAGGCCGGGGTCGCCGGTGGGCGCGGGCGGGCGCTTGAGCACGAACCCGCCCTTCGCGCCGACCGGCACGATCACCGCGTTCTTCACCGCCTGCGCCTTGACCAGGCCCAGGATCTCGGTGCGGAAGTCCTCGCGCCGGTCGGACCAGCGCAACCCGCCGCGGGCCACCGGGCCGAACCGCAGGTGCACGCCCTCCAGCCGCGGCGAGTACACGAAGATCTCGAACCGGGGCCGCGGCTGCGGCAGGTCCGGGATCGCGCGCGGGTCCAACTTCACCGCCAGGTACGGGCGCGGGTTGCCGTCCGCGTCGCGGACGAAGTAGTTCGTGCGCAGCGTGGCCTGCACCAGCGTGAGCAGGCTGCGCAGGATGCGGTCCGCGTCCAGGCTGGTCACGTCGTCGATCATCGCGGTGATCTCGTCGACCAGGTGCTCGGTGCGGCCGGTGCGCTGCTCGTCGGACAGCGACGGGTCGAACCGCGCCTCGAACAGCCGCACCAAGGCCATGGCGACCTCGGTGTGCGCCAGGACGGCGTCCTCGATGTAGTCCTGGCTGTACGGGGTGCCCGCCTGGCGCAGGTACTTGGCGTAGGCGCGCAGCATCGCGGCCTGCTGCCACGTGACACCGGCCTTGAGCACCAGCGTGTTGAAGCCGTCGACCTCGGCCTCACCGCGCCACGCGGCGGCGAACGCGTCCTGGAAGCGGGTGCGGACGGACTCCACGTCCTCGGCGGACAGCTTGTCCAGCGTGACCTGGTCGATGCGCAGGCCGAAGTCGTAGATCCAGCACTCGACGCCGTCGTCGCGGGACAGCTCGTAGGGCCGCTCGTCCACCACGACCACGCCCATGCGCTGCAACATCGGCAGCACGTCCGACAGCGTCAGCCGGGCGCCCACGAGGAACAGCTTGAACCGCCGCTCACCCGGCTCGGCGTCGCGCGGCGTGTAGAACACCAGGTCCAGGTCGCCGGGCTTGAGCGCCTCGATGCGCCGGAAGTCCGCCAGGCCCTCGACGGAGGTGAAGTCCTCCTTGTACGCCTCGGGGAACGCCGCGGCGATCCGCTGGCCCTGCTCCGACGACGACTCCGCGCCCAGGCCGGTGCCGTGGTCGTCCAGGACCGCCTCGACCATGCGGTCGTCCCACGAGCGCACCGCCTCGGCCAGCAACTGCTGGATGTAACCGGTGTCCGGCTCGACCTGGCGGGCCGGGTCGGTGTGCACGGTGAAGTGCACGCGGGCCAGCGCCGACTCGCCCACGCGGGCGCTGTACTCCAGGTTCACGCCGCCGAGCTGGTCGATCAGGACTTCCTGCATGGCCAGCCGGGACGTCGTGGTGTAGCGGTCGCGCGGCAGGTAGACCAGGCACGAGTAGAACCGGCCGTACGGGTCACGGCGCAGGAACAGGCGCAGCCGGCGGCGTTCGGCCAGCGCGATCACGCCCGTCACGGTCTGGTAGAGCGTGTCCGTGTCGACCGAGAACAGCTCGGTGCGCGGGTAGTTCTGGATCACCTCCAGCATCCGCTGCCCCGAGTACGAGTGCAGCGGGAAGCCGGCGCGGTGGATGACGTCGCGGACCCGGCGCTCGATGGCCGGGATGTCCAGCACGTCCTCGTGCAGGGCCGTCGTGGAGAACACGCCCAGGAACCGGTGCTCGCCGGTCACGTTGCCGTCCGCGTCGAAGGTCTTCACGCCGACGTAATACGGATACACCGAGCGGTGCACGCTCGACTGCGCGCTTGCCTGCGTCAGGACCAGCAGTTCGGGTGACAGTGCCTGCGCGCCCGCGTCCGGGCCCGCGGTCAGGCTGCGCGCCGCGAGGCTGTCCTGTCTGAGCACACCGAGACCACTCGCCAGGACCGCGCGCAGCGCCGGTTCGCCATCGGTGGCCGGGTCGTCGCGGACCAGCTCGTACTGGCGGTAGCCGAGGAAGGTGAAGTGGTCGTCGGCGAGCCAGCGCAGCAGGTTCGCGCCGTCGGCCACCTCGTGGCTGGCCAGCGGCGGCGGGTCGGACTCCAGCTGTTCGGCCAGCTGCAGGGCCGTGCCGGCCATCTTGTCGGTGTCCTCGACGACCTCGCGGACGTCGTTGAGCACGGCGTGCAGCTTGGTTTCCAGCTCACGCGCCCGGTCCGGGTCGGTGAGCAGGTCGACCTCGATGTACATCCACGACTCGGCCAGCGCGTCACCCGGCGGGTCGGCCGGGTCGGCGGTCGGCAGCACCTCCTGGAGCGCACCCGTCACCAGGTCCCGGCGCACCACCACGATCGGGTGCACCACCCGCTGCACCTGCACGCCGCCGCGGGTCAGCTCGGAGGCCACCGAGTCGACCAGGTACGGCATGTCGTCGGTGACCACCTGCACCACCGTGGCCGGACACGTCCAGCCGTCGTGCCCGCGGGTGGGGTTGATGATCCGCACCACCGGACGACCAGGCACCCGGGTCTCGGCGAGCTGGTAGTTCGAGCGCACCGCGCCCACCAGGTCGACCGGGTCGTCGTCGATGACTTCCTCGGCCGGGACGTGGCGGTAGTACAGGCGGATCAGGTCGGCGAGCTCGGGGGCGTTGGCGGCGGCTCGTTCGATCAATTCGTCACGAGCCTGTTCGGGACTGGCCGGGCCGGCCGCGCCGACATCACGCGCGGTCTGCTCGGATCGGGACGGGGCTCCAGTCGAGGTCATGTTCAGGCGGCTCCACGCTATCCGGTACCTCTGTGTACCGGGTCCGCGCACAACTTAACCAGACGCGCGCGAACCCGTTCGCCACAACCCTCTCACTGAATCGAACAACTTGCCGTCAGGTGGCGAATTCACTGGTGACGTGGGCTATTTCCGGCTTTGTTACCGGCCGGAAACCTTATTACAAGCTCAAATGATTTCACGATTCGGGAAGTGTCCACGTGTCGAACCGGCGTGGCGGGTCGACGCGCTGGATCGGGGCGGTGGTCTCGTTCTCGGAGGCCGGCGGCGGATTCCCGACAGGTGAGATCGGCACGGTGTCCTCGTCCACTTCCCCGCGCCCGGCCGCTTCGTCCTCGCGTCGGGCGTCCTCGTAGGCGACCAGTGCTTCGGCGAGGAGTTCGGCCAGGCTCAGGTCGCTCTTGTGGCGGCGCGAGGCGCGGGTGGCGCTGGGCGAGTCGGGAGCGGGCGGCGTCGGCTCGACGATCGCCGGCAGGTCGATCGTCTTGCCACCGACCACGACGGCGGTGACGAACGGTTCCTTGGGCGTCTCCGTGGCCGTGGCCGGCTCGGCTGCCTGCTCGACCGGCGGCGTGTCGTCGTGCTCGACGTCGGCGGCGCTGAGGAACCCGGTCGGGCTGAACGGCGGCGTGGCCTCCGGTGAGGGATCGGCCGGCACCGGGTCCGGCACGGGCACCGGCGGCACCTGGTCGGGTTCGGGCACGCCCGGCACCTGGTCCGGCTCGGGCTGCGGCGTCGACAAGTCCACGGCGGCCGCCGAATCGACGTCGGTGGCGGGGAAGACCGGCCGCTCCTCGACGTCCGTCGTCTGCGCCCCTTCGACGCTCGTCGCTTGCGGTGGCACCGTGCGCGCCACTGCCCCGCTGGACTCGGCCACCGGCAGGCCGAAATCGCTCACCGGCGGCACGGGGTAGTCGGGCGGGTCGGGCACGCGGGCGGTGGGGATGAGAGGCCCCTTCACAAAAGCCGCGCCGAGCCCGACCGGCGGCACGTCATCCCGCACGGCGGGTTGGACCATCGTCGGCGAGTCGAACATGTCGACCGGCGCCGGTGGCTCCTCACTCCGCAACCGGGACGGCGGCTCCACCCGCCACTGCACCGGTTCGGGTTCCGGCTGGGACTGCCGCACGGCCTCGGACGTGAACCGGACCTGCTGCACCGGCTGGGACTCGGCCTGCTCCGACTGCGGCTCGGGCTGCACCGGCCAGGGCTCAGGCTGGTCGGGCCGCGCGGACTGCGGCTCGGGCTGCACCAACTGCACCGGCCAGGACTCGGCCTGGTCCGACCGCACCGACTGCGGCTCGGGCTGCATCAATTGCACCGACCTCGACTCAGGCTGGTTCGACCGCGTCCGCTCGAGTTCAGGCCGGTCCGGCTGCACCGACTCGGCCGTGAGTTGGACCTGCCGCACCGGCTCAGCCGGCTCAGGCCCGGGCTGGGCTTCCGGCTCCGACTCGCGTTCAGGCCCAGCCTGCCGCACGGGTTCCGGCCCCGCAGGCTGAGACTCAACCCCGACCGGCCACACCGACTGGGCCTGCTGCGGGAACTGGGTTCGAGACTGGTCCTGCCGCGCCGACTCGGGCTCAGGCAGCGCCTGCCGGACCGACTCGGGCTCGGGCCGCGCCTGCCGGACCGACTCCGACTCCGACTCCGGCTGCCGCAGCGGCGCGGGCTCGGTCCGGACCTGCACCGGCTGGGGTCCGCCCGGTTCGTCATCGGCATCAGGCGCCCGCCGCCGGCCACCGGCGCGTTGCGGGTCGAGGAGCCCAGCCGCCTTCAACGTGTCCAACACGCTGGAATCGGCCCCGGACTCACCACTCGACCGCTCCCCGTCCGCAGCCTCACGAGCCGCCCGCCGTCGCCCACTGCGCACCGCACCCGCCGCCGCGATCAACCCGGCCGCAGGCACACTCCGCTCGCCGCCCTCATGCGCGGCGGCGGGCGAAGACACCTCCGTCGCAGCCTCCCCACCGGCCGCCACCTCACCCTGTCCAGCACCGGTGTGGTCGGCTGCCGACGGAACGCTGAGTTCAGTACCGCTGGACATCGGCTCGTCCGCTCCCGCGCTCGCCACGTGACTGTCGACCGGTGCGCCGTCGAAGGCACCGCCAAGCCCTCCACCGGCGGTCACGTCCGATCCCGGGTACGCAGTGGATCGGGGCTTGGCGAGTGCCGTGGTCGGGTTGGCGGCCTGGGTCGGGGACTCGGGGGCCGAGGCTTGGGGTCCCGGGCTCTGATGCGCGGACGCGTGGGGTCCCAGGCTCTGGGCCCCGGATGGTGCCGGGCTCTGGGGCGCGGACACCTGCGGAACCGGGCTCTGCGGTGCGGAGTCCTGGCGTGCGGAGTCCTCGGGTGCGGTTGCCGAAGGTGCGGTTGCCGAAGGTGCGGTTGCCGAAGGTGCGGTTGCCGAAGGTGCGGAAACAGCAGGTGCGGGTACCGAGGGTGCGGGAACAGGGGTGCCGGGGACCACGGGCGCGGTGTCGGCGGCTTGGTGCGGGTTGGCGGGGCGTGCTTCGACGGTCCTGGCGTGCTCCGGCCGACCGTGGGTGGGGCGGGCTTCCGGTTCCGGAGCGCGGCGGCGGCCTCCCGGTTGGGGGTCGCCTTCCGTCTCGCCGAACGGTTGGACCAGGCGCCAGCGGTCGGCGGCGTGGGCCCTCGCCGCGGAGATGCCGTCCACCGTCATGTCCTCGGCGGCTCGGCGGGAGCGCTTGACCCGGACGCCCTCGTTGCGGTGCATCTGGACCGGGCGCCACTGACGGAGCTGTTGCTTGACGTCCGGGGCGAGGTCGGGGTCGGTGGGCGGCACGGTCGCCGGGGTTCCGGTGCGCAGCAACGCGGCCAGTTCGTCGTGCAGGCCACCGGCGGGACGGCGGTGGACACCCGCGAACTCGGCGGCGAGCCTGGCCCGCACCGCGTAGACCGCCCGCGCCCGCCTGCGCTCGGCCGCGTGGGCGGAACGCAGGTTGGCCAACGCCTCGGCCAGGTCGCCCGCCACCTCGTGGACGTGCGCCAGCGCCAGCAAGCTCTCCGCCAGGAGGGTGTCCAACTGGTGGCGTTCAGCACTGTCCGCGGCGTCACGGAGCAGATCACGTGCCTGGTCGACGCGGCCGGCGGGGAGGTGGACCCTGGTCGCCAGGGCCAACCGGAGCCAGCCGGCGGTGGACGCGGACGGCGCCCGCACCGGGCGTTCCAGGAGCGGGGTGCCGAGTTCGGAGGCCTCCCCCGGCTTGTTCAGGTCCATCAGGGCGCAGACCAGTTCGACCGTGAGCCTGCCCCGCACCTGGCCGTTGTCGGACTCGGCCTCCTTGAGGCGGTCGAGCACGGCGAGGCCGTCACGGGCCGCGGCGACCGCCGCCTGCAGGTCGCCCCAACGGCGGTGCTGACCCGCGGCGGACGCGCGGAGCAGGCCCCGGTGCAGCAGGGTCGTGTCGTGGTCCAGCAGCGGGTCAGCCTGGTAGAGCTGGTCCGCTTCGTCCAGCGCCTGGGCGAGCGCCGCGCCGCGGCCCACCGAGACCAGGCACTCGCTGGCCTGGACGAGGGCCGCGGCCCGCAGGCCCGGCGGGACGTCGTCGGCTTCCAGGACCGGCCGGACGGCGGCGAAGCCCGTGAGGGGCGCGCCGACCGCCCTGGCGCTGTCGGCCAACTCGACCCGCAGCCGCCAGGCCGTTTCCCGCTCGGACGCGGCCTCGGCCGCCTTGAGGGCGTCCAGTGCCCGGTCCGCGATCCGGACGCCCCGGCCCATCCGGTTGCTCGCGAAGACCACCAGGGCCTCCGCGCGCAACCGGTCCACCTCGTCACGGCGGGTGGAGGCGAGCGCGACGGCGCGTTCGCCCAGCACCAGAGCAAGCTCCGGTGCCCGCCAACGCAGCCGCCAGGCGGGCACGACCAGCGTGCTCACCTCGACGTCCGCCTGCGCCTCGCCCCTCGCCGCCACGATGTAGGTACCCGGCTCTCAGTCCCGTGTGAGCTTGCGGTAGGTCACGCGGTGCGGCCTCGCGGCCTCCGCGCCGAGGCGCTCGATCTTGTTCTTCTCGTAGCCCTCGAAGTTGCCCTCGAACCAGTACCACTGCGACGGGTTCTCGTCCGTGCCCTCCCACGCCAGGATGTGCGTGGCGACGCGGTCGAGGAACCACCGGTCGTGCGAGATGACCACGGCGCAGCCGGGGAACTGCTCCAGCGCGTTCTCCAGCGAGCCCAGTGTCTCGACGTCCAGGTCGTTCGTCGGCTCGTCCAGCAGGATCAGGTTGCCACCCTGCTTGAGCGTCAGCGCCAGGTTCAGCCGGTTGCGCTCGCCACCGGAGAGCACGCCCGCCGGCTTCTGCTGGTCCGGCCCCTTGAAGCCGAACGCGCTGACGTACGCCCGCGACGGCATCTCGACGTTGCCGACGTGGATGTAGTCCAGGCCGTCCGAGACGACCTCCCACACGTTCTTCTTCGGGTCGATGCCCGCGCGGTTCTGGTCGACGTAGGACAGCTTGACCGTCTCACCGATCCGGACGATGCCCGAGTCGGGCTCCTCCAGGCCGACGATGGTCTTGAACAGCGTCGTCTTGCCCACGCCGTTCGGACCGATGACACCGACGATGCCGTTGCGCGGCAGGCTGAACGACAGGTTGTCGATCAGCACCCGGTCGCCGAAGCCCTTCTTCAGGTTCTCCGCCTCGACCACGACGTTGCCCAGGCGCGGGCCCGGCGGGATCTGGATCTCCTCGAAGTCGAGCTTGCGGGTCTTCTCCGCTTCCGCGGCCATCTCCTCGTAGCGGCCGAGGCGGGCCTTGGACTTGGCCTGGCGGGCCTTGGCGCCCGACCGGACCCACTCCAGCTCGTCCTTGAGCCGCTTCTGCAGCTTCTGGTCCTTCTTGCCCTGGACGGCCAGCCGCTCGGCCTTCTTCTCCAGGTAGGTGGAGTAGTTGCCCTCGTACGGGTGGGCCCGGCCGCGGTCGAGCTCCAGGATCCACTCGGCGAGGTTGTCGAGGAAGTACCGGTCGTGGGTGACGGCCAGGACGGCACCCGCGTACTGCGCCAGGTGCTGCTCCAGCCACAGCACGCTCTCCGCGTCCAGGTGGTTGGTGGGCTCGTCGAGCAGCAGCAGGTCCGGCTTGCTCAGCAGCAGCTTGCACAGGGCGACCCGGCGGCGCTCGCCACCGGAGAGCGTCTTGACGTCGGCGTCCGGCGGCGGGCAGCGGAGGGCGTCCATCGCCTGCTCCAGCTGGGAGTCGAGGTCCCACGCGTTCGCGTGGTCCAGCTCCTCCTGGAGCTGGCCCATCTCCTCCATCAGCTCGTCGGAGTAGTCGACGGCCATCTTCTCGGCGATCTCGTTGAAGCGGTCGAGCTTCACCTTGATCTCGCCGAGGCCTTCCTGGACGTTGCCCAGGACCGTCTTCTCCTCGTTGAGCGGCGGTTCCTGCTGGAGGATGCCCACCGTGTAGCCGGGCGAGAGGAAGGCCTCGCCGTTGCCCGGTGTGTCCAGGCCGGCCATGATCTTCAGCACGCTCGACTTGCCGGCGCCGTTCGGACCGACAACGCCGATCTTCGCACCGGGGAGGAACATGATGGTGACGTCATCCAGGATGACTTTGTCCCCGTGCGCCTTGCGCACCTTCTTCATGGTGTAGACGTACTCGGCCATGCCCGCGATCGTAGAGCGGTGCCGATCGGGCCCGAACCTCGGACGCCGGCAACGGACGTGGGCACAACGCAGAGTTAACGCGAACGTGGGTCACCCACAGACGTAACACGCCCGTCGACCCCGCCTGGCGCGACCCTGCGACCAGCGACTCCGACCGGATGCGCGAACTCGGTGCGCTGTCAACCCCCGGTGCCTGCGTGCGGACCCGGCCCTGGCGCCGGCCCGACGACCTCCCTCCTCCACGCTCGCAACGGCGACGACTGCCCGCGCATTCTCCGCCCCGATCGCACCGGCGGAAGCCCTTGTCGCTCGATTGGCTCAGAACGGCACTTCGGCCACCTCCTTCGGTCGCTCGGCCTCACCCGGGAGGACCAGCGGCAACTCGTCCGGTTTGCGCGGTGCGACGATCTCGGGCGCGGCCCTGGCCTCGACGGCGTCCGGCGTGTGCCTGGTGCGCGTCGGCATGGCGGTGCACAGGGCCAGGTTGGGACCGATCGCGGTGGCCTCGACCTCCACCACCGGCTGCGACTTGCCGTCGAACTCCACGTCCCTGATCGTCAACCGGCCGGTCACCACCACCGGGTCGCCCTTGTTCAGCGATGCCTGCGCGTTGTCCGCGAGCATGCGCCAGCAGGACACCGTCAGGAACATCCGCGAGCCGTCTGACCAGCGGCTGTCCTTCTCGTCCCACACCCGCTCGGCGCTGAACAACCGGAACTTCGCGCGGCTGAAGCCGGTGCCGACCTTGGTGTGGGTGACCGAGCTGGCGACGTTGCCGCAGATGGTGACCCGGGTCTCGTTGTAAGCCATGTCCGCCTCCTGGGTTGATCTCTTGGGACCAGGTTGCCGGGCGTTGAGCTGGGCGGACAGCGGTGGTTCCAAATCTGTGGACAACTCCCTGAAGCACGCATAATCGCAATGAGTGAGCGCTCACTCGTTGACATGAGTGAGGACTCACTCATAAGCTGGCCACATGCCCGACGAGACCACCCAACGCCGCCGCCGCGCACCCGCGATGAGCGTCGAGGACCGCCGCGAGACGATCGTCACCGCTACCGTCCCGCTGCTGTTCACGCACGGCGCCAACGTCACCACCAGCCAGATCGCCAAGGCGGCCGGCATCGCGGAGGGCACCGTCTTCCGGGCGTTCAAGGACAAGCAGGAACTCATCCGCACGTGCGTGCAGAGCGTGCTGGCCGTCGACTCGGAACTGGAGCTCATCGAGCAGGCCAGGCAGGCGAAGACCCTCGCCGAACGCCTCTCCTGGGCCATCAGCGCCGTCTCCGGCTACCTGGACCGGATGTGGCAGCTCATGAGCGTCCTGCGCGACTCCGGCTACGACCCGCACGACGGGCACGGCAAGGAGCGCGAGCACAAGGGACCGCCGGTCGAGATGCAGCGCATCACCGAGCGCGTCGCCTCGCTGTTCGGCCCGGACGACGAACTGCGCGTCGACCCGTCCCTGGCCGCACGCCTGC
Organism: Saccharothrix carnea; assembly: GCF_003014735.1. Taxonomy (GTDB): domain Bacteria; phylum Actinomycetota; class Actinomycetes; order Mycobacteriales; family Pseudonocardiaceae; genus Actinosynnema; species Actinosynnema carneum. Next base: position 524,085 of record NZ_PYAX01000003.1, read on the forward strand.
TGCTCGGGCTCGTGTTCACCAACCGCATGCAGGGCGAGGGCTTCGGCGACTCCACCGCCGACGCCGACCAGCTCGTGCAGCTCTTCCTGCACGGCGTACTGAGGGGGAAGCAGTGACGGACCTGATGATCGAGGCAACGGACGTCGGCAAGGCGTTCGGTGCGCAGAAGGCCCTGGACGGCGTGAGCATCGCCGTGCCCAAGGGCACCGTGCTCGGCTTGCTCGGCCACAACGGCGCGGGCAAGACGACGCTGGTCAACGTGCTCACCACGATGCTCCCGCCGGACTCGGGCCACGCGCAGGTGGCCGGGTTCGACGTCGTCACGCAGGCGCACCAGGTGCGCAGCCGGATCGGCCTGACCGGCCAGTTCGCCGCCGTGGACGAGCAGCTGTCCGGCCTGGACAACCTGGTCCTGATCGCCCGGCTGCTCGGCGCAACCCCGCGTGAGGCCAGGGCCAGGGGCGCCGAGCTGCTGGAGCTGTTCGGGCTGGCCGACGCGGCGAAGCGGCCGTCCCGCACCTACTCCGGCGGCATGCGGCGACGCCTCGACCTGGCCGCGAGCCTCGTCGGCCACCCGGAGGTGATCTTCCTGGACGAGCCGACCACGGGCCTGGACCCGGCCGGTCGGCTCGGGCTGTGGGAGATCGTGGAAGGCCTGGTCACCAACGGCACCACGGTCCTGCTCACCACCCAGTACCTGGACGAGGCCGACCGCCTGGCCGACTCGATCACGGTGCTCTCGAAGGGCAAGGTCGTCGCCGCGGGCACCAGCGCCGAGCTGAAGGCCCAAGTCGGCCTGCGCACGGTCACCGTGACCCTGGCGGACGTCTCGGACGTCCCCAAGGCCACCGGAGCCCTGGAACGGGCGGGCCTGCAGCCCGTGACGGCGCAGAACACGCTCACCGCGCCCGTCACGTCGTCCCGCGAGATCGCCACGGTGGTCCGCGCGCTGGACGAGGTCGGCCTGGAAGCCACCGAACTGGCCCTCGGCGAACCGACCCTGGACGACGTCTACCTCACCCTCGCGCAGCACGCGGCCTGAACAGGAGCCCCGGATGACCACCCTCACCGCCGCACCCCGCTGGCGCGGCACCGACTTCGGCACTCAAGTGCTCGTGCTGACCCAACGGTCACTGCGCACGCTGGTCAGCGACCCGCGCATGATCGTGTTCAGCATCCTCCAGCCGCTGATCATGCTGACCCTGTTCAGCCAGATCTTCGCGAGCATCGCCAACACCCCCGGCTTCCCGCAGGGCGTGGCCTACATCGACTTCCTGATGCCCGCGATCCTGGTCAACACCGCCATGCAGTCGGCGTTGCAGGCGGGCGTCGGCCTGGTCACGGACATGAAGAACGGCGTGCTGGCCCGGTTCCGCTCGCTGCCCATCCGGTCGGGTTCGGTGCTGATCGCGCGCAGCCTGTCCGACCTGGTGCGCACGGCCGCGCAGTTGCTGTTGATGCTGGTGTTCGCGGTCGTGGTGTTCGGCTACTCCCCCGCGGGCGGTGTGGTGGGCACCGTCGCGGCGCTCGCGCTCGCGCTGGCCGTGGGCTGGGGCCTCGGCTGGATCTTCCTGGCCATCGCGGCGTGGCTGCGCAACGCCGAGCTGATGCAGACCGTGGGCTTCCTGGCGATGTTCCCGCTGATGTTCGCGTCCAGCGCGTACGTGCCGATCAGCGGGCTGCCCGGCTGGCTCCAGGCGGTCGCCAACGTCAACCCGTTGACGTTCGCGGTGGACGCGGCACGGTCCTTGGCGCTGGCCCAGCCGGTCACCGGTGTGGTCGGCGCGCTGGTCACCAGTGCCGTGCTGGCCGCCGCGGGCTGGGTCGCGGCGGTCAAGGGCTTCCGCAGGCCCCTCTAGGAGTCTTTGCCGGACATCTTGCGCAGCATCGCGTTGTACGCGGCCAGGTCCGCGTCACCGTCCGCGTCCGCCCGCCGGTCCGCCCGGCGGGCGTCACGGCTGTCCGACCGCGCCCACTGCACGAGCAGCGCCACCATCACCACGATCAGCGGCAACTCGCCCGCCGCCCACGCGATACCGCCACCGAGCCGCTGGTCCTCCAGCTGCGACGTCACCCACGGCAGGCCGAGCGAGCGGTAGAAGTTCTCGCCGATCACGGTCTGCGAGCTCATCAGCACGATGCCGAAGAACGCGTGGAACGGGATCGAGGCGAACAGCAGGCCGAGCCGTCCCAGCGGCGGCAGCCGGTTCGGCGCCGGGTCGATGCCGATCACCGGCCAGTAGAAGACGTACCCGACCAGGATGAAGTGGGCGTTCATCGCCAGGTGCGCCCAGTGGTAGTCCAGCGCGCTGTCGAACAACCCGGAGAAGTACAGGCCGTAGAACGAGCCCACGAACAGCGCCAACGCCACGAACGGGTTGGTCAGCACCTTCGTCACCGGCGAGTGCACGAACGCCAGCAGCCACTCCCTCGGCCCCGGCGGGTTGCCCTTGCCCGCCACGGGCAGCGCCCGCATCGCCAACGTCACCGGACCGCCCAGCACCAGCAGGATCGGCGCCAGCATGGACAGCAGCATGTGCGCTTCCATGTGGATGCTGAACATCGCCGGCGCGTACCGGCCCACCCCGGACGACGTGGCGAACACCACGGTCAGGCACCCCGCGACCCACGCGACCGTGCGACCGACCGGCCACGCGTCACCGCGCTTGCGCAGCCGCCGCACACCCAGCAGGTACAGCACGCCGAGCGCGATGAAGATCGCGCCGAAGACCAGGTCGAACCGCCAGTCGAACAGCAACCGCGACCACGTCGGCGCGCCGAACAGGTCGTAGCCGATGCGCAGCTCCACCGTGCTGGGCAGCACCCGGCCCTCGACCGGCGGAGGCGTGCGGCTCAACGCGGCGGCCAGTCCCAGCGTGAGGAACATCAGCAGCACCTCGACGCCCGCGAGCTTCACCAGCGACCGCCCGGAGCCCGTGGCCACGACCTCCTTCACGCTCTTCTCGCGCTGGAAGTAGCCCACGACACCCAGCACGGCGAGCGCGAGCGCCTTGCCGAGCACCAGCAGCCCGTACTCGCTGCCGAACAACTGGCTCACCGGCAGCCGCACCCAAGCGTTGACCACGCCGGAGGCGGCCATCACGATCCAGCAGACCAGCGCCAGCCGGGAGAACCGCGACGTCGCCAACCCCAGGTGGTCGCCGCCCCGCTTGCCGTGCGCCAGCAGCGCGATCAGGCCGCCGACCCACAACGCCGCCGCGATCAGGTGGTACAGCAGGCTGTTCGTGGCCACGTCGTGCGAGCCGCCGCCGGACGAGTGCCCCGTCACCGCCACCGGGATCAGCGCGAACACCGACAGGAAGAACAGCGGCACGGTCCAGCCCCACGACAGCACCAGCCGGCAGCCCAGCGCCAGCAGCGCTACGATCACCGCCGTGATCATCCACGCCTTCGCCTGCTCCACCAGCCCGGCCACCTGGACCAGCACCGAGGGCTCCAGCAGCGCCGTCACCGGCTGCCCGAGCGCGTCGGCCACCGTGAACGGCACCGACAGCACCGCGCCCAACGTCCACACCAACGCCGCCCAGGCCGCCGTGCGCACGGCCGCGTAACCGTCCGCGGCGAGCGTGCCGCTCTCCTGGGGCGGCACCAGGAACGCCGCCAGCAGCAGCGAGCCGACCGTCACCACGGCCGCGGCCTCGGTCAGCACGCGCACGACGATCAGCGCCGACGCGTCACCGCCGGTGAGGACGAGCAGCCCCGCCGCCACCAGGGCGGCTATCGCCGTGCCGACGATCAGCAGGGGGATGAGACCGGTCCGCCGGGTGCGGGAAGGCGCGTCAGTGGGCACGTGACGAGCGTAGGCGGCCCGGCCACACCGCCACCAACCGCCGGACGTGCGCAGATCACACCCACTACCGTTGCCGGACGTGACCAGTTCTCGCACGGTGCTCTTGATGGCCCTCGCCTTGCTCCTGTCGGCGGGGTGCAGCTACTCCATCAACGGGGACGCGTTGCCCCAGGCCGGTGTCACACCCACGACGACGTCCGCGGACGAGCCCTCGGGCGCGCCGAAGATCGCCAAGCCGCGCACGGTCGTCGGCGTGGAGCCGTGCTCCCTGCTCACCGCGGCCGACCTGAAGTCCATCGGCCCGTACAAGAAGGACCCGGCGCGCAAGGACGATGTGATCCAGGAGTCGTGCCAGTACGTGCTGGACGACGGCTCCCAGGCCGGGCGGACCGTGATCGCCGCGCTCTACCAGAAGTACGAGCAGGTGCGGACGCGGCAGGCCGAGGGGCGCGAGGTGGTCGTGGAGGGGCACTCGACGTGGGTGCTGTGCGAGCCGACCGGCGGCGAGACGGCGTGCACCGCGACCCTGGCGGTGAACGCCAACCGCAGCGTCCTGGTGGCGATGGCCCAGCCCGCCGGCGTGCCCGACCAGATGCTGGCCGCGATGCAGCCGCTGCTCAAAGCGGCGTTGGGCCGGCTCCCGATCGCGTGAGCTCACGGGCGCGCGACCGACGCGCCAGCAGCACGGCGGGCACCATCAACGCGATCACGAACGCCACGAAACCCAGTGAGATCGACAGGTTGCTGGCGTGCGCGAGACCGCCGACGACCGGCGGGCCGAGCAGGAAACCGGTGTAGGCGACCGTTGTCACCAGGCCGATCTCGCGTTCACCGCCCGTGCCGTCGGCGCGCCTGCCCGCGTCACCGGCCAGGTCCATGATCACCGGGAACGCGAACGCCAGGCCGAGGCCCACCAGCGCGAACCCGACGTAACCCACGGCGGCCGACCGCACCAGCACCGCGAGCGCTAGGCCGACCGCGGCCACCACGGCACCCGACGCAAGCAGGCGGTACGGGCCGACGCGGCGTTGCGCGGGCTCGCCGAGCAGGCGGGCGGTGGCCATCGCGACGGAGAACCCCGCGTACGCCGCCGCGGCCGCGGCCTCGCTCACCCCGCGTTCGTTGACGAAGAACAGCGCCGACCAGTCCGACGCCGCGCCCTCGGCGATCGCGGAGAACAGCGTGATCGTGGCCAGCAGCCACAACAGCGGCCGCTTGAGGACCGGCCGGTCCTCCGCCACCGCGTCGGTGCTCTCGCCGGTCGTGGTGGGCACGGCCCTGATCACCCACGCGATGGTGATCGCGCCGATCACCGCGACCGTGATGAGGTGCCGGGTCAGGCCCCAGCCGACACCCGCCGCGGCTGCCGCGCCCAGCGAGCCGACCAGGCCACCGACGCTGAAGCCCGCGTGGAACTGCGGCATCAGCGGCCGGTCCAGGCTGCGGGTGACGGCGACTGCGGCGACGTTCATGCCGACGTCGAGCGACGCGCCGCACGCGCCGAGCACGAACAGCACCAGGCCGAGCTGGAACGGCGTGTCGGCGAGCGTGAGCGAGGGCACGGCCACCACGGTGACCGACGCGCCCACCACGATCAGCTTCCGCGCACCCACCCGCGCGCAGATCCGGGCCGCGAACGGCGCCGTCGCCGCCAGACCGACGCTCGCGCCGAACAGGGCCAGTCCCAGCGTCGCCTCGGTCGCGCCCACTTGTGCCGCCAACGCGGGCATGCGTGCCGCCCAGGACAGGAACAGCGCCCCGTTGAACAGGAACACCGCGAAGACGGCGAGACGTGGCGTCGGCATGCTTTCGAGTGTGAACTAGAGCGCTTCAGAACGTCCAACCGATTACCTGGTTACGCTCATCACGTGGACCGCCCTCGCAAGCCGACGCTCGACACGGTGGCCGGCGCGGTCGGCGTGTCGCGCGCCACGGTGTCCAACGCCTACAACCGGCCGGACCAGCTGTCCGCCGCCTTGCGCGAGCGGATCCTGGAGACCGCCGCCTCCCTGGGTTATGCCGGGCCGGACCCGGTGGCGCGCAGCCTGGCGACCCGGCACAGCGCCGCGGTCGGGTTCATGCTCGGGCAGGGGCTGTCGGCCTCGTTCGCCGACGCGGCGCTGTCGATCGTGCTGGACGGGCTTGCGTCGACCGTGGACGGGCACGACCACTGCCTCGTGCTGATGCCGGGCAAGGACAAGGGCGGGCCGCGGCCGGAGACCGTGGCGCGGGCGCAGGCCGACGTCGTGGTGGCCTACTCGCTGCCCGACGACGCGCCGGCGTTGACCGCGGCCCGGACGCGCGGGCTGCCCATGGTGGTGATCGACCAGCCCGTGCTGCCGGACACGGCACGCGTCGAGGTGGACGACTTCGGCGGTGCCCGGCTGGCGGCGTCCTCGTTGTGGGCCTCGGGGCACCGGCGGTTCGGCGTGGTGACGTTCGCGCTGCACCCGGACGGGCACAACGGCCCGGTGACGACCGCACGGCTGGCTTCGACGTCGTTCCGCGTGACGCGGGACCGGCTGCACGGGTACCTCGACGTGACGGGGACGGACACGCCCGTGTGGGAGTGCGCGCGGAGCAGCCGCGAACTGGGCCGTGCGGGTGCCCGCGCCCTGCTCTCGGCCTCCCCGCGGCCCACGGCGCTGCTGTGCGCTTCGGACGAGTTGGCGTTCGGCGCGCTCCAGGCGGTGCGCGACCTCGGGCTGCGCGTGCCGACCGACGTGTCGGTGATCGGCTTCGACGACGTACCCGCCGCCGAACACGCAGACCCACCTTTGACTACCGTGCGTCAACCCCTGGCCGAGAAGGGCAGGCACGCGGGCGAACTGGCCCTGCGCCTGCTCGACGGCGGCAGACCGGGAGAGCCGACAAGACTGCCGGTTTCCCTCGTCTCGCGCGACTCGACGGCCCCTCCAAAGTGATCCACATCACTTTTCGGCCATCTTGATCACCCTTCCGGCACCTGGACGGAAACGCGACGAGTCTTCCGGACGATGTGTCCGGTGGGGCGGCTACGCTGCTACAGCGCGTGGTCAACAGCCCCTCCAGCCTCCGTAGCTCAGTGGAGAGAGCGAGGGACTTCTAATCCCGAGGTCGCAGGTTCGAATCCTGCCGGGGGCGCGCGAGCGTGTCAGGAGCGGTGTGGCCGGTCTTCGGTCAGGATCGGCCCACACCACACCGACACTTGGTGAGGGTCAGAGTGGGCCGGTCGAGTGGCAGGTTTCGGCTCGGCAGCCCCAGGTGGTGGTGGTCGTGCCGACCGTGACGAGGGCGGCGTGGGCGAGGAAGCGGTCGCGTTTGGTGCGTTCGTCCAGGGTGGCGCAGTCGCACGTGGGCGCGGGTGGGGGTGGCTCGTTGTGGGCCAGGCCCATGTAGCCCAGCGGGACGCCCAGTCCCTCGGCGATGGCGGTCAGGGTGTCGTAGGACTCGACCTTGGTGCCGGATAGGACCCGCTCGACCTCGTGGGCCGGTTGGCCGGTCAACGCGGCGATCCGGTCACGTGGCACGCCGTGGTGGGTCAACAGCCGGTAGACGGTGGTGATGTCGCGCAACGCCAAGGCGGCGCGCATCTCCTGCTGCTCCCAGACGTCGGGCAGGTCGGGGCGCGACTGGACGGGGCGGACGGCGCGTTCGTCCACCGCGGGACCCGGCGCGGTGGCGGCGTCCCAGTCGACCCACGCCCACTCCGGTTCCGCCACCTTGGCCACGGCACGTGGGTCGGCCGCGGACAGGGCGATGCCGCGCACGGCGTTGCGGAAGCGGTACGGGACGGCGGAGGACGCCGGGATGCCGCACGTGGAACGGGCCAGGATCGCGGCGATCGAGTCGCTCGGCGGACCACCCCGCCAGTACAGCTCCAGCACGTCGCCGACGACGACGCCGTCCAGCCACGCGGCGCCCCGCCACAGCGGCAACCGGCGCAGCACCCCGCTCATCAGGTCCACGGGCAGGTCCGGCCTGGATGCCGCCTCACGGGGATCGAGGCCGCCGGTCAGGGCCAGGTCGACCGGCAGACCCGTGGCGACGGCCTGCCGCCAGCGTTCCCGCGTCACGCCGAGCAGACGCGCCTCACCATCGGGTGAACGCAGGTCCAGGTGGTCCCGGCGGGGGTGGACGCGCAGCCCCGGCACGCCGTCGACCCGGTCGCCCGCCGCCACCGGCAGCAACTGGGTCAGCAGGTCGTCCAGCGCCGCGTCGTGGACCCGCAGGCCGAGCACCTTCGCGTCCGGCCGCACCCGGCTCACCAGGGACGTCGGCCGCAGCGAGTGGCCACGCCGGCGCATGCCCGCCATCGTCCGGTTGGCCGCCGCCAGCAACGCCGCCTCGAACCGGCGTTGGCCGGACGTGCGGGCACTGGGCACGACACCGTCCGGCGGCACGCCACCGCGTTGCCTGCGCACCATGTTCGGTGTCTCACCGGTGCACCGGTTGCGCTTGACCAGAGAGCTTGTCGACACGAGGAACCTCCGCGGACGCCACCCGGTCGACGCCACCGGGTTCGCGAACGCGCCAACGCCGAACCCCGGGAACCGGCGGACATGCGGGGCACGTTCGCCAGAACGCGCTCTGGAGGCACCCACTCCCTCCGGGCCGGGAGGAGCCTCGGTGGCAGCCGCACCTGCCAGGTCACAAAACTACAACAACGGCGATGGCCCACGGGGCGCGATCACTCGAAGGTGCGAACCACTCGGTTTCGTCAGAGCTTGCGGCCGACCGCGGCCAGGCCGGCGAACCGCTCCGGGTGCTCGTCCACGTCCTCCGACGACGCCGGACGCCACAGCGGCAGGTGCACGACACCCGGCTCGACCAGCTCGTAGCCCTCGAACAGCGCCTCGACCTCCGGCTTGGACCGCATGGTCATCGGGGTCGCGGTGCGGCGCCGGTACAGGTCGGTGTGCTCGTCGGCCTGGGTGTCCTGGCCGTCGTGGGTGGCGTGCGAGATGACCAGGTAGCTGCCCGGCGGCACGGCGTCGTGGTAGGCGGCGATGATCTTCGCCGGGTCGTCCTGGACGAAGTGCAGCACCGCGACCAGCATGACCGCGACCGGCCGGTCGAAGTCGAGCAGGCCGGTGACCTCGCGGGCGGCCAGCACCTCGTCCGGCTCGCGCAGGTCGTGCTGGACGACGGTGGTCCGGGGGTCGTCGCCGAGGATCGTGCGGCTGTACGTCACCGCGATCGGGTCGTTGTCGACGTACACCACGCGCGAGTCGGGTGCGGCTTCACGGGCCACCTCGTGCACGTTGCCCACGGTGGGGATGCCGGAGCCGAGGTCGAGGAACTGGGTCACGCCCTCGCGCACGCAGAACTGCACGGCACGGCGCAGGAACGCCCGGTTGGCCTGCATGATCAGCGGCAGCTCGGGCCACATCGAGATCGCCTGCTCGGCCATCTCCCGGTCGACGGCGAAGTTGTGCGCACCGCCGAGGTAGTAGTCGTACACCCGGGCGGCGCTCGGCCTGGTCAGGTCGATGTCCGGTCGTTCACCCACGGCTTGCTCCTTCCCCCGCCCGGCAGCTTAGGCGCTCGTCGGACGGGGGTGCGTGGCCGGTGGGATAGCCCGTTCGCAGCCCGCGGATTGTCGGACCCCCTCGGTAGAATCGAACACGAGTTCGATCGCGCGCGAGGGGAGCTTGTCGTGGAGCCGATCAGCGTCACCGCCCTGTCCTTCACCGAGTACGTCATGAGCGGCCAGCGTGGCCGGATCAGCATCGTGTCCGAGCAGCGCCGCATCTACCTGTCGTCCGAGCAGTGGGTGGCGGGGTTCTACAACCCGATGCGGGACGCGATGCGGCGGGCGGCGAACTCGCCCGACCCGGCCGCGGAGCTGGAGAAGGCGGTGGAGGCGGCGCACCGGCAGCCCCGGGCCGGTCAGCCGCGCGCGTTCGAGGAGCTGCGGGAGGGGTTCCTGCCGTGGCTGCTGGCGACGAGGGCGACCGGCGTGCCGACCGCGGCGGCCCGGTGGCAGGCCGGTGACCTGGCGTTGCGCGTCCGGCCGCACCTGGGGTTGCGGTTGCCGGACGGGTCGCGGGCGGCGGTGCTGGTGTACGTGAAGGAGACCCCGATGACGCAGGAGGCGGCCAACGTCGGGCTGCGGATCCTGCAGCAGACGGTCTCCGACACGTTGCCGGGCGCGGTGCCGCTGGTGCTGGACGCGCGGCGCGGGCGGGCGTTCCGGATGTCCCGGCGGACGAACCTGGCGAAGCTGGACGCGCTGATCGCGGCCGAGGCGGCCGGGTACGTGGTGCACTGGCGGATGAGCGCCTGACAATCACGCGGTGGTGAAACCGGCCGGGTCGTGGGCGAAGTCGCCGCCCACGACGGTGGCCGCGATCCCGATGTCGCCGATCTCGGAGGCGTCGCAGGTCAGCGGGTCGACTTCGAGGACGGCGAAGTCGGCCAGCTTGCCCGGCGTGATGCTGCCCAGCGCGTGTTCGCGGCGGCACGCGTAGGCCGCGCCAATCGTGTAGGCGGCGATGGCCTCGCGCACCGAGACGACCTCGTCCGGGCCGATGGGGTGTCCTTCCTTCGACCGCCGTTCGACCATGAACTGGATGCCGCGCAACGGTTTGCCGTCGACCACCGGGCGGTCCGAGCTGCCCGCCACCACGATGCCGCGGTCGAGGAAGGACTTGCCCCGGTACATCCACGGCGCCCGTTCGGCGCCCATGATCCTGGCGTAGTCGTCGCCGTACGCCCAGAGGAAGGACGGTTGGATCACCGGGATCACGTTCAGCTCGGCGATCCGGTCCAGCTGCTCGGGCCGCACGAGCCCGCAGTGCTCGATCCGGTGCCTGGCGTCCAGGCGCGGCACGGCGCGCTGCGCTTCAGCCACCGCGTCCAGGGCGAAGTCGACGGCGCGGTCGCCGATGGCGTGCACGGCCAACTGCCAGCCGGCGGCGTGCCCGTCGACGATCGCGGCACGCATCAGGTCCGGGTCGTCCTGCAGTTGACCGGCGGTGTCCATGCCCTCGTACGGCCAGGTCAACGCCGCCGTGCGGGCCATCATGCCGCCGTCCGTCCACAGCTTGAGCGGGCCGATCGACAGGCGGTCGTCGCCGAGGCCGGTGCGCAGGCCGAGCGGCACGGCACGCCGGATGCCGTCGGTCGCGTGCGCGGCAACGGGTTCCAGCCGGTCCGCGGACACCATGAGCTGGATCCGGATGGGCAGGGAAGCCCGCTGGTACGCCTCGACCTCCAACGGGCTGCTGCCGATCAGGCCACCGCCGACACCGGCTTCGGCGGCCAGCACGACGCCTTCCCGCAGGCACTGGTGCGCGCCCGACTCGACGTCCGCCGCGATGTCGTCCAACGAGTACGGCAGCCGGAGCGCGCGCACGGCCGTCTGCGCGGCTTCGGCCAGGAAGCCGGTCGGGGTGCCGGTCGCGTCACGCTGGGCGTCGCGCAACGCCGACGCGGGCAGCACGGCGAGCACGTCGCCGCTGACCACGCACGCGTGCCCGGACAGGTCCTGCACGTAGATCCGCGGCCCGATCAGGTCCAGGTCGCGCGAGGTCAACGGGCGGTCCAGGGCACGGTGGTCGTACCCGGCCGCCTCGACCCAGCCCGACGAACGCGGTGCGTGGCGCAGGACGTCCAGGACCTGGGCGACGGTGGCGCAGGACGACACGTCCGGGGTCCGCGCCGCGCGTCCGGCCCACGCGAGGTGGTTGTGGGCGTCCACGAAACCCGGCAGCACGGTCGCGCCGCCGAGGTCGACCACCCGGCGCGCGGGCAGGTCGGCGACGTCGTCGTCCAGGCCGACGATCCGCCCGGCCCAGACACCGATCACGGACGCCACCGGCCGGGCCGGGTCCATGGTCACGACCCGCCCGCCCACCACCTTGAGGTCGAGGATCACCCGCAAAGGCTAGCCCAGGGTTATTAGGTTAGGGTTGGATAACTTAGGCGAGCCTATCCAAGGAGGAGCTCCCATGCGGGTCGTCATGTTCGGCTACCAGACCTGGGGTCACCGCACGCTCCAGGCACTGCTGGACTCCGAGCACGAGGTGGTGCTGGTCGTCACGCACCCCAAGAGCGACCACGCCTACGAGCGCATCTGGAGCGACTCGGTCGCGGACCTGGCCGCCGAGCACGGCGTCGAGACGATCATCCGCAACCGACCGGACGACGACGAGCTGTTCCAGCGCCTCAAGGAGGTCGAGCCGGACGTCATCGTCGCCACGAACTGGCGCACCTGGATCCCGCCGCACATCTTCGCCCTCCCCAAGCACGGCACGCTGAACGTGCACGACTCGCTGCTGCCCGCCTACGCGGGCTTCTCGCCGCTGATCTGGGCCCTGATCAACGACGAGAAGGAGGTCGGCGTCACCGCGCACATGATGGACGAGACGCTGGATGCCGGTGACATCGTGCTGCAGCGCGCCGTCCCGGTCGGCCCGCGCGACACCACGGCGGACCTGTTCCACAAGACCCTGGAGCTGTTCGGGCCGATCACCGTGGACGGCCTGGCCGAGATCGCCGGGGGCCGCACGGACTTCACCAAGCAGGACCGGTCGAAGGCCAGCTTCTTCCACAAGCGCGCGGAAGAGGACTTGCGCATCGACTGGACGTGGGAGGCCGACGAACTGGACCGGCTGGTCCGCGCCCAGTGCCCGCCGTACCCGAGCGCGTTCGCGTTCCACAAGGGCAAGCGGCTGGAGATCCTGGAGGCCGAGGTGTCCCAGGAGCGCTACGGCGGCACGCCCGGTCGGATCTTCTACCGCGAGGGTGACGGTGTCGCGATCGTCGCGGGCGCGCAGGCACGGCGTGGGCGCAACCACGCGTTGCTGGTCAAGCGGGTGCGCACGGAGGACGGCACGGAGCTGGGTGCGACGGAGTACTTCACGCACATGGGCGGGTACCTCACGAGCCGACCCTGACCGAGGCCTGTCGGACCACGAACAGGAAAGCCCACGTGAGGACGACGAGGACGGCGTGGGCGATGAGTGCTCCGGCGGACTTCTCCACCAGGATCCACCCCACCCACGTGTAGGTGACCAGGGCGCCGGCCGCCACCGCGAACCGGTGGGCGGCGCCCCACCCCGTGCTCCGGCCCCACCACGCCAGGGCGGTGGCGGCCACGACCGTCAACGCGACCTTCAGGCCGAAACCGGTCCAGTCCTCCGGCACCGCGACGAAGGCCGACGAGACGACGAACGTGCCCACGCCCACGAGCCCAGGGCGAGGCACACGTCGTGCCACCGCGGCACGCGGCCGGATCAGGAACGCCACCGCGATCAGGGCCAGGACGACCACGGCGGCGCCGATGCGCTGCGCGGGCGTGGCCATGAAGCCTTCTTCGTTGAGCAGGATCAGGAAGACGAGGGCGGAACCGGCCAGGAAGACCAGCGAGAAGACGACCAAGCCGGTGCGACCGAGCCACGGGGTGGTGCGCCGCCGCCAGGCCAGTGATTCGACCAGGGCGATCGGCACGCCGATGCTCCAGACGGCGTGGCCGACGATGAACGCGTAGCCGTTCAACGCGCTGATCCCGAGCGCCGGCACCGGTGTCACGGCCTGGAACTCGTACTCCTCGAACGACGGGTTGAACAGCGACTGGTCCAGCAGGCCGGCTTCCAGCACGCCGTACGCCAGGCCGAGCACGAGCATGGTCGGCCAGCCGCGGCCGGTGCGCCGGGCGATCTCGCGGATCAGCAGCGCTCCCCCGCCGTACATCGGCGCGAGGACGATGATCGCGGCGATCTCGGACAACGGGATGTTGCCGAGCACGAACTCGCCCACGAGTGGCGCGAGCAGGAACAGGACCAACGCGGCGCGGAGGTTGCGGGACATGGGCCGCAACGGTAGGAGCGCCGCGGGCCCGGGACATCAGGCGTGAGAACGGTGTCCGGTCTCCGTCTTCAGACCGAGCGCGGCCGGACCAGCCCCACTTCGTAGGCCAGCACGACGGCTTGGACGCGGTCGCGGAGGCCGAGCTTGCGCAGCACGGCGGACACGTGCGTCTTGATCGTGGCCTCGGTGAGCACGAGGTGCTCGGCGATCTCGGCGTTCGACAGGGCCAGCGCGACCAGCCGGAGCACCTCGACCTCACGGCCGGTCAACGCGTCCAGCGCACGGGGCGAGGGTGCGGGGAGGGTGTCGACGAAGCGGTCGAGGAGGCGGCGGGTGACCGATGGCGCGAGGAGGGCGTCGCCGCGGGCGATGACGCGGACGGCTTCCACGAGCTCGGACGGGCGCACGTCCTTGAGCAGGAACCCGCCCGCGCCCGCGCGCAGCGCCGCGTACACCGAGTCGTCCACGTCGTAGGTGGTGAGGACCAGCACCCGGGCCGGGCTGCCGGACGTGACGATGCGGCGGGTCGCCTCCAGGCCGTCCACACCGGGCATCCGCACGTCCATGAGCACGACGTCCGGGTCCAGGGACGCGGTGAGGGCGACCGCTTCCGCGCCGTCAGCCGCCTCACCGACCACGTCCAGGTCGTCGCGCGACTCCAGGATCATCCGGAAACCGCCGCGCACCAACGCCTGGTCGTCGGCGATGAGCACGCGGATCACGCGGTCACCGCCAGCGGCAGGCGGGCGTGCACCCGGAAACCGCCTTCGGGCAACGGGCCCGCGTCGACCGTGCCGCCGAGCAGCGCCGCGCGTTCGCGCATCCCCGTGATGCCGCGACCGAATCCCGCCACACCGCCCCGGCCGTCGTCGCGCACTTCCAGTTCCAGCACGCCGGAGTCGTTGCGCACCACCACTTCGGCACGGCCGGCGTGCGCGTGGCGGAGGGTGTTCGTCAGCGCCTCCTGCACGATCCGGTAGGCCGACAGGTCGACACCGGCGGGCAGCGGCACGGGGTCGAGGCGCACGTCGACGTGCAAACCCGCGGCCCGCAGCGGTTCCACGAGTTCGGCCAGCCGGTCCAGCCCAGGACGTTTCTCCGGCCGCACGGCGCCGAGGAGCTTGCGCAACTCCTCCAGCGTCGCCCGACCCGTCGCGTCGATCGAGCGCAACGCTTCCCGTGCCCGGTCGGGCCGTTGGTCGAACACGTCGTCCGCCGCCGCGGCCTGCACCACGATCACCGAGACGCCGTGCGCGATGACGTCGTGCAGTTCCCGTGCGATCCGCGCCTGCTCCTCACCGACCGCGCGTTGCGCCGCTTGCGCCAACGCGACCCGCCGATTGCGCACCGCTTCACCCACCGCGCACACCACCACCGCGACCGCCATCACGAACTGCGTGTCCTCGGCGGTCGTGGTGCGGAAGTTCAGCGAGATCACGCCGAGCAGCAAGACCAAGGCGGGCAAGGAGAACCGCGGCGAGCGCGCGGCGGCCAGCGAGCCGATGGCGACGAGCGCGGCGAGCGGGAACACCGTCAGCGGCGCGACGAGCTGCACGACCAAGCCGCCGACCAGCGTGATGGCCATGACCAGCACGGGTTTGCGGCGGCGCCACCACAGTGCGGCACCGGACGCCAGCGCCACGAGTGCGGCGGGTACCGCGATCGCGGCCGTGAAGGCGGACGTCGCCACGACCGTGAACGCGACGAGCACCCCGACCAAGGCCGGCACTACCACGTCGAACGACTGTCGAAGGCGGCGCACGTCCGGGATTATTCCGGACGATTTCGGCCCCGGTGTTCCGGTCGGGGCGATCATCGCTGATCATGGGGAGCATGAGCGGCAAGCGGTCGGCGGCAGTGATCAGCGGTGTCCTGGTGATCTTCATGATCATCGCCGGTTGCGGCACCGACCTGTTGCTGCCCGACACGTCGTCAACGGCCACCGTCCCACCGGGCCCGGCCGCGCCCGGCGACGACCCGGCCGCGCAACTGGCGGCGTTGACCGTGGCACCCGAGGCGAAGATGGCGGGCTACAGCCGCGACCGCTTCCCGCACTGGAGCAGTCAGGGCGACGGGTGCGACACGCGGGACGTCGTGCTGCAGCGGCAAGGTGCGGACGTGCGGACCGGTAACGGTTGCAAGATCACGTCGGGGACGTGGACGAGCGCGTACGACGGCAAGGTCGTGACCGACCCGGGCGAGCTGGACATCGACCACGTCGTGGCGCTGGCCGAGGGGTGGCGTTCGGGCGCGGACAAGTGGACCGACGAGCAGCGGGAGAAGTTCGCCAACGACCTCGGCGGGTTGCAGTTGATCGCCGTGACGGCGAGCAGCAACCGGGCCAAGGGCGACCAGGACGCGGCGAAGTGGAAGCCTCCGGTGGAGACCTACTGGTGCACGTACGCGCGGGCCGTGGTTTCGGTGAAGACGCTGTACGCGCTGACGGTGGACGAGGCGGAACGCGACGCGCTGGCCGTCATGCTGAAGACCTGCTAGGACGCAGGGCTCGGAGCGAGAGGGCTCAGGGGCGCAGGGATTCGAGCTGGTCGACGATGTCGGTGTGGGCTTCGGCGCGGCGGACCCAGGCGGCGAAGCCCGAGGCAGCCGAGGGGATCTCGCCCAGCGGGGAGATCGGGTCCGTCACCCCGTACTCGAGGCGGTAGGCGACCAGGGCGACGGCGGCTTCGACCCAGCGTGACGGGTCGGGGCTGGTGATCTCGCCCAGGCCCACGCGGAACCACAGGGGCAGGCGGGTGTCGGCGGCCAGGGCGCGGTCCAGGCGGTGGCGGGCGATGTCCAGGATTTCCTCGCGCGCCTTGTCGCCTGCCATCACCGCCTCCGCGCGCCACGGCTCCTCGGCGGCCAGCTGGTCGGCGGCCAGTCGTCGGTCGGCGGCCATCGCGCCCGCTTCCTGCGCGGTGACCCGCCACTCCAGGTTCTGCACCTCGTGCTGCAAGGCGTCGCGCTCGAAGCGCGGCATCCGGCCGGCCGACAGCTTGGCCAGGCCCGCGTCCATCTGCTCCTTCAACGACTCGTACTCGGCGACCTCGGCCCGCAGCTCGGCGCGGACGGAGTCGGCCAGCAGGTCCTGCTCGGCGTCCCAGGCGGCGCGCAGCGCGGCCACGGTCTCGGTGATGCCCTCGGTCGAGTCGAGGTCCTCGTCCGGGCCGGACCCGGCGCCGGACAACCGCCGTTCCAGCACGAGCAGGCGGGCGCTCACCCGACCGAGCTCGGCCGTCAGCGCCTGGGTGGTGGCGACGAGATCAGCGACGGTCGGCTCGACCTCGTCGAGCCGTTCCTTCTCAGTGGGCACGCGATCCAGCCAACCGCACCGGGAGGTCCAGTCCAGGGACGAAACCGGAAGACCACGCGTACGGGCCGACACAAACCCCCGGCCTGGTTAACGGGCGATCACGCACGGTGACACGTCTGAACAGCGGTCGAACGGTGTATGTCTTGTACATGTCAACGTCGGTGCACGAGACGGAACGCAAGTACGAGGCGGCCGGTGGCACCGCGCTGCCGGACCTGGCCGACCTGCCCGGCGTGGCCGCCGTGGCGGGCCCGGAGGAACAACGACTGGAGGCGGTCTACTACGACACCGCGGACCTGAGGCTGGCACGGGCCGGCTTGACGTTGCGCCGCCGCACGGGCGGCGACGACGCGGGCTGGCACCTGAAGCTGCCCGCGGGCGTGGACACGCGGGAGGAGGTGCGGCTCCCACCAGGCCGCGCGGCCAAGCACCCGCCCAAGCAGCTCGGCTCGCTGGTCCAGGTGCACGCCCGCGGCAACGAGCTGGCGCCGGTGGCGCGCATCCAGACGACGCGGCAGCGCTGGCAGCTCGTGGACGACAAGGGCCGCCTGCTCACCGAGGTGGTCGAGGACCTGGTGTCCGGGCAGGCCCTGGCGGACGACTCGCCGGTCGACTCGTGGCGCGAGATCGAGGTGGAGCTGGGCGAACGCGGTGACGTCGCGCTGCTGGACCGGGTCGAGGCACGGCTGGCGGACGCGGGCATCAGTCGGTCCACCTCGTCGGCGAAGCTGACCCGCCTGCTGGCCGACCGGATGGCCACGACCACGCCGCCGAAGCCGAAGGCGCCGGCCAAGTCCGCCGGTGACGTCGTGCTGGCCTACCTGCGGGAGCAGGCCGACGCGTTGAAGCACCAGGACCCGCGGGTGCGCCGGGGCGAGGACGACGCCGTGCACCAGATGCGGGTGGCGACCCGGCGGATGCGCAGCGCGCTCCAGGCCTTCGGCACGATCGTGGAACGCGACGACACGCGTCAGCTGACCGAGGAGCTGAAGTGGCTCGCGGGCGTGCTCGGCGAAGCCCGTGACCTGGAGGTGCTGCGGACCCGGTTCGAGGGCGCCGTCGGCGCGCTCGACCGGGAGCTGGTGCTCGGCCCGGTGCGGGCGCAGCTCACCCGGCACTTCGGCCCGCTGGAGGCCGCCGCGCACGAGTCGGCCGTGGCGGCGTTGGACAGCGACCGGTACTTCGCCCTGCTGGACGCGGTCGACGCGTTGATCGCCGACCCGCCGTTCACGGCGGTGGCGGGTCAGAAGGCCACGAAGGCGCTGCCCGCGCTGGTCGACAGGACCTACCGCAGGCTGGCGAAGCGGGCCGAGGGCGCGCACGACGACTTCGAGCTGCACGAGGCGCGCAAGGCGGCGAAGCGGCTGCGGTACGCGGTGGAGGTGTCCGAACCCCGGTTCGGCGAGCGGGCCAAGAAGTACCGCAAGAAGGTCAAGGCGGTGCAGGAGCTGCTCGGCGAGCACCAGGACGGCGTGGTGGCGCGGCCGGTGCTGCGGGAACTGGGCGCGAAGGCGCAGCTCGACAACGAGAACGGCTTCACGTTCGGCCTGCTGCACGGTCTGGAGACGGCCGCGGCGCAGCGCGTCGAGGACCGGTTCCCCGCTGTGTGGCGTGCTCTCGGCAAGCCGAAGCTGCGGTAATTGGTCTGGACCTTGACACCTCCTGGTGCGGCTGAAACGGTGGCGTGAGCCGCCGCTCGGTGATCCACGCTGGCCAGGAGGACGTCAGTGCTTCTTACAGAAGGCGCCGGACGGCGCGGGTTCGGTCGAGTGCTCGTCGCGTTGCTGTTCGTCGGCGCGGTGGGCGCGGCGGTTCCCGCCCAAGCAGCTCCGGAGACGCCGTTGCAGCACATCGTGCCCGCTCCCGTCACAGTCACACCGCGACCGGGCGTGACGTTCACGCTCGGCCCGGACACCAGGATCCACACCCAGCCCGGCTCGGCCGGGGCGCGGCAGGTCGGCGAGTTCCTGGCGGGCGTGCTGCGCCCGTCCACGGGCTACCGCCTGCCGGTCGTGCCCGGTGCGTCCGGGCGGCACATCTCGCTGCTGCTCGTCGGCGCGGACCCCCGCGTCGGCGCGGAGGGCTACCAGCTCGACGTGACCAAGCGGGGCGTGCTGATCCGGGCGCGAACGGCGGCGGGCCTGTTCGCGGGCGTGCAGACGTTCCGCCAGCTCCTGCCCGCGAAGGTGGAGGCGAAGACCAGGCAGCGCGGTCCGTGGACGGCGCCCGGCGGCCGGGTGCTGGACTACCCGCGCTACGCCCACCGGGGCGCGATGCTCGACGTGGCCAGGCACTTCTTCTCGCCCGACGAGGTCAAGCGGTACATCGACCAGATCGCGCTCTACAAGATCAACCGGCTGCACCTGCACCTGACCGACGACCAGGGCTGGCGGCTGGAGATCAAGAGCTGGCCCAACCTCACCGCGCACGGCGGCAGCACGGAGGTCGGCGGCGGTCCCGGCGGCTTCTACACCCAGGAGCAGTACAAGGACCTGGTCGCCTACGCCGCCGCACGGCACATCACGGTGATCCCGGAGATCGACATGCCGGGCCACACCAACGCCGCGCTGTCGTCGTACCCGGAGCTGAACTGCGACGGCGTCGCCCCGCCTCTCTACACCGGCATCGAGGTCGGCTTCAGCTCCCTGTGCATCGACAAGGACATCACCTACAAGTTCGTGGACGACGTGCTGCGCGAGGTGGCCGCGTTGACGCCGGGCGAGTACCTGCACATCGGCGGCGACGAGGCGCACGCCACCACCGACCCGGACTTCGACCTGTTCATGGACAAGGTGCTGCCGCTGGTCGCCAAGCACGGCAAGACCGCGACCGGCTGGCACGAGTTCGTGAAGTCCGGTCCGCCCGCGTCGGCGGTGCCGCAGTTCTGGGGCACGAAGACGGTCGCGCCGGACATGGTCGCCGCCGCCGCGCGCGGCAGTCGGATCGTGCTGTCGCCCGCGACCAAGGCGTATCTGGACATGAAGTACGACGCCGACACCAAGCTCGGGTTGAGCTGGGCCGGGTACACCGACGTGCAGGACGCCTACGACTGGAACCCCGGCGCGTACATCGAGGGCCTGCCCGCCGAAGCGGTGCGCGGTGTCGAGGCGCCGCTGTGGAGCGAGACCATCACCAACACGGCCGACCTGGAGTACCTGGCGTTCCCGCGGCTGCCCGCGATCGCCGAGCTGGGCTGGTCGCCGTGGTCGACCCACGACTGGGAGAAGTTCAAGGTCCGGCTGGCGGCGCAGGCCGACCGGTGGGACGTGATGGGCGTGAACTACTACGCCTCGCCGCAGGTGCCCTGGTAACCGGGTTCAGCCCTGCTCGACCAGGATCGTCTTCGTCCGCTGGTACTGGTCGAGCAGGGCGCGGTGGTCTTCGTGGTCGTCGCCGGACCGGAAGGTGTTGACCCGCACGCGGCGTGCGGCGACGCGTCGACCGGCCCGGAAGCCCACGCCCGCCTCCCTGGACCACAGGCCGACGCCGGGCGCGGCGGCGCCCAGCTCCTTCACCGCGTCGTCGAAGTGGTCGAACGCGCTCACCCACACCACGGGGCCGACGAGGTCGGACCGGCAGACCCGCGACTCGCCCACGATGACCGTCGGCTCCAGGTAGCACCCGCCGGACAGCTCGCCGCCGAGGTCCGCGGGCCCGCCGCCGCACAGGACCCGGGCGCCGTCCCGCTCGGCGACCTCGATCATGGACAACGTCCGGTCGAGGTGGTTGCGGTTGATCACCGCCCCGACCGCGGTCGCGGTGTCGAGGGGGTGGCCCTGCCTGGCCGTCCGCGCGCGCTCGGTGGCGTCGGCCAGGAACCGGTCGTGGATCGGGCTCTGGACGAGCGCCCGGTCGAGGGCGAACGTGGCGAAGCCCTCCAGCGCCCGGTCGTAGAACGCGTCACGGCTCGCGGCAACGTCGGCGAAGAAGACGTCCGCACCCCTGCCGACCGGCGGTTCTTCCCCACCGACGCCGTTGACGACGTTGACCACGCCCGGCGGCAGCAGGTCGGCGACCAGGTCCACCAGCGCGTGCACCACCGCGGGCGCCTCCTCGGCCGGTCTGAGCACCGCCGGGTTGCCCGCCGCCAGCGCGGGCGCGAGGTCCGCGGCGACCGTGAGCAGCGGGGAGTGCCACGGGACGAGCCGGTCGACCACCCCGAGCGGCTCCCGGAAGTGGTAGGCCACCAGGTCGTCGCCGAGCTGCGTGACGCCGCCCTCCTGCGCCCGGATCACCGCGGCGAAGCGGCGGAAGCAGTCCACCGCGCTGGCCAGGTCGGCCAGCGCCTCGCGGACGGGCCGACCGGTGTCCCAGGTCTCGGCGACGGCCAGTGCCTCGACGTGGTCCTCCACGCGGTCGGCGATCTCGTTGAGCACGGTCGCGCGCTCGGCGGGCGGCGTGCGGCCCCACCCGCGTGCGGCGGCGTGCGCGGCGGCCAACGCGCGGTCCACGTCCTCGGCGGTGCCGCGGGCGATCGCCGTGAACACCTCACCGGTGACCGGGGTGCGGTCGAAGAAGTAGCCGCCCTCGGCCGGCGGCACGTACTCCCCGCCGATGAAGTGGTCGTACCGGTCCCGGTACGACCCGACGCCGCCCCGCTCGCCCGGTGCCGCGAACCTGCCCATGACGCCTCCCCGCGTTGATCGACGGGAGCAGCGTGGACGGCACAACGTTGCAGTCGCGTTGCACCCGAACGGACCAGCGATTCGCTTGCCGCGACCGGCGCGGCCGGGTCATCCTGGTCGGGGAGGCGCCCATGCAACCGGACCCGCGACGGCTCGCGCGCGTGCGCGAGACCGTGCTGAGCGGGGATCGGGCGCGCGGGGCGCGTGAGCTGATCGTGGAGTCGTGGCGGCGCTCGCTGGCCGCGCGGGTCGACCCGGACCGGCACGAGCCGCCGGTGGTGCTCGACCCGGCCGAAGTGGTCGAACGGCGTGGCGCGCACCCGCTCGCGGCGGCGCTGCCGGTGCTGCGCGAGACGTTGGTGGGCATCGCCGACGAGGCCGAGCACGTCATGATCATCACCGACGCGGACGGCAACATCCTGTGGTGCGAGGGCGCGAACTCGGTGCGCGGCCTGGCCGAACGGGTCCGGCTGACCGAGGGCGCGTGCTGGGCCGAACCCGCGATCGGCACGAACGCGATGGGCACGGCGCTGGCGGTGGGCCGTCCGGTGACCGTGCACTCCGCCGAGCACCTGGTGCGGACCTACCACGGGTGGACGTGCGCGGCGAGCCCCGTGCGCGACCCGGACACCGGCCGCACGATCGGCGTGGTCGACGTCAGCGGCCCGTTGCGCAGCACGCACCCGGCGATGGTGGCGCTGGTGTCGGCCGCGGCACGGCTCGCGGAGGGCCAGTTGCAGGTGCGGCAGGCCGCCCGGGACGAACGGCTGCGCTCGGTGAACATGCGGCACCTGATCGGCCTGCGCGGCGAGCCGGGCGCGCTGCTGAGCCCCAGCGGCCGGGTGCTGGCCGCCGAACCGCACGGCCTGCTGGCCACGCGGGTGGACGTGCACGACGGCAGCGTGCGGCTGGCCGACGGACGGGAAGCGGTCCTGGAGCAGTTGGACGAGGGGTATCTGCTGCGGGTGCCACGACAGGGCACCCGAAGACCCGTGCTGTCGCTGCGGTTCCTGGGCGGGGCGAAGGGTTCGCTGGACGGGCGGGCGCTGCCGCTGTCGTTGCGGCACGCGGAGCTGTTGACGGCTCTGGCACTGCACCCGCGCGGGCTGACGGCCGAGCAGCTGGCGTTGCGCCTGTACGGCGAACGCGGCAACCCGACGACCGTGCGGGCGGAACTGCACCGGCTGCGCGCGCAGTTGGGCGGGGTGCTGCTGACCAGGCCTTATCGGCTCTCGGCGGACGTGCGCGGTGACTTCCTGGCGATGCGTGACGCCCTGCGTGCCGGTGATGTCGGCACGGCCGCGGCGGCGTACCGGGGTGAGCTGCTCCCCCGGTCCGAGGCGCCGGTGGTGTGCGAGGAGCGGGAGGACCTCGCGGCGGCGTTGCGCCGGGGCGTGCTGGAACGCGGTGACGTCGAGGCGCTGTGGGCGTTCGGGCTGGTGACCGAGGACGTGACGGTGCTGGAACGCCTGGTCCTGCTGCTGCCCCGCACCGATCCGCGCCGAGAGGTGGCGACCACCCGTCTGAGACGCGCACTAGATTGATCAGCATGGGGTACTTCCGGCCGGGGGACGTGGCGTTGCGCCGCGAGGTGCTGCACGGCGAGCCGTGGGTGGTGACCCCGACGAGAGTGGTGGAGGACGGGCCTGACCTGCTGGTCGTGTTCACCGCGCCCGGCACCGGGTTCGGCTTCTACCCCCACCCGCGCACGCACCACTGGCAGGAGTTGGGCCGAACGCACTGGAAAGGCATCGGCAAGCTGCAACTGCACCGACCCGGCGACGCCTACTCGGTCGACCTGTACTGGCAGGGCGAGCAGCGCCGGTTCGCGGGCTACTACCTGAACCTCCAGGCACCGTTCCGCCGCACCGCCCTCGGCTTCGACACGCTCGACCACGCGCTGGACTTCTGGGCACCGGTCGACGGCGACTGGCAGGAGCTGGACCGCGACGAGTTCGAGCAGATGGTCGCCGACGGCAAGTACGACCCCGACGAGGCCGAACGCATCCGGCGCACCGGCAAGGAGGTCGAGGCGATGCTGACGGCCGGCACGACCTGGTGGGACCCGGCGTGGGCGTCCTGGGAGCCGGA
Organism: Saccharothrix carnea; assembly: GCF_003014735.1. Classification (GTDB taxonomy): domain Bacteria; phylum Actinomycetota; class Actinomycetes; order Mycobacteriales; family Pseudonocardiaceae; genus Actinosynnema; species Actinosynnema carneum. Next base: position 547,720 of record NZ_PYAX01000003.1, read on the forward strand.
CCCGGACTGGCCGGTGCCCGTGCTGCCCGCCGGCTGGGAGGACCACCCGCTGCCGTGAAGGTCGTCCCCCTCTCGCCGCAGACCCTCGTGGCCGAGCTGGTCGGGCGGATCGACGCGTTGCCGCGCACGACGTGGGCGCGGGTGCTGGTCGACGGCGCCCTGCCGACCAAGCCGGGCGAGCTGGCGGACGCCCTGGTGGAGCCGCTGCGCGCGCTGGGCCGTCCGGTGCTGCGGGTGTCGGCGTGGGACTTCCTGCGGCCCGCGTCCGTGCGGCTGGAGTACGGGCACGAGGACCCGGACTCGTTCCGCGACTCGTGGCTGGACGTGGGCGGGCTGCTGCGCGAGGTGCTGGAACCGCTCGACCCCGGTGGGTCGGGGCGGGTGCTGCCGGCGTTGTGGAACGCCGAGACCGACCGGGCGCACCGGGCCGACTACGTGACGCTCGGCGCCGGTGGCGTGCTGCTGGTCGACGGCACGGTGTTGCTGGACAAGTGGCTGCCCGCGGAGCTGACCGTGCACCTGTGGCTGTCGTCGGGAGCGCTCGACCGACAGGTGCCCGACGAGTGGCGGTGGACGTTGCCCGCGTACGCCTCGTACGAGCCGCAAGCCGATGTGACGGTGCGCTACGACCACCCCGCACGACCCGCTCTCGTGGGTACAGTGCGGTGAGGGGAGGTGAGGGCATGACCAGGCTGCGGCTGCTGTTGGCGCTGTACCTGCCGGCTCTCTACGCCCTCACCCTGCTCAGCACGCCCACCGAGGTGCTGGCCGCCGTGACGGCCGTGGCCCTGGTCGTGCTGCTGCTCACCGCCGCGCCGGTGGTCCAGGCCGCGCCCGCGTGGGTGCGGTCGCTGTCGATCCGCGAGAAGTCCCTGCGCGCCGCGTTCCTGCGGTTGCGCGACCCCGACGCGGCGGGCCGTCCCCGTCCTCGAGCGCCCGGACTCGGCCTCAGCTCCTGAGGCCCGCAGTTCCCCGCTCTGAGGACGGAGTTCCCCCTTGTTCCACGCCCTGGGCTCAGCCCTGGCCGCGTTCGCCACGCCCGCCTTGGCCATCGTCGCGTTCACCGCCGCCGTGCGGCTGCTCATGCACCCGCTCAGCCGTGCCGCCGTGCGCGGTGAGAAAGCCCGCGCCGCGTTGGCGCCCGAAGTACGCAAGTTGACCGACAAGTACGGCAAGGACCGGGTCGAGCTCCAGGAGAAGACGCTGGAGCTGTACCGGTCCAACGGCACGTCGATGCTGGCCGGGTGCCTGCCCGCGCTGGTGCAGGCGCCGTTCTTCATGGTGATGTACCGGCTGGTCACGACCCCGAACCCGCTGCTGGACGGCACGCTGCTCGGCGTGCCGCTCGGCACGTCCTGGTTCGGGGTCTGGACGCACACGCCGGTGTTCCTGGCGCTGTTCGCCGTGCTCACGGCGGTCGCGTTCGCCACATCGCGTTGGCAGGCGGCGATCGCGGCGAAGACCGGCGGGCCGCAGCCGCCGTTCGCGCGGCTGCTGCGGCTCCTGCCGTTCGGGACGGTGCTGATCGCCGCCGTGCTGCCGCTGGCGGCCGGGATCTACCTGGTGACGACGACTACCTGGACCCTGCTGGAGCGAGCTTTCCTGTACCGCGTAGTTCAGCTCCCGCCTCGTGCAGGTACTTCAACACGTACCCGTACGACGTGAACAGGCCGCACTCCGCGTAGGACACCGACTGCCGGTGGCAGAAGTCGCGGACCAGCGCCTGCGCGCGGCGCAGGTGCGGTCGCGGCATGCTCGGGAACAGGTGGTGCTCGATCTGGTAGTTCAGGCCGCCGAGCAGGAAGTCGGTGAACCAGCCGCCGGTGACGTTGCGGGAGGTCAGCACCTGCTTGCGCAGGAAGTCGAGCTGGTGGCCCGCCTGGAGCACGGGCATGCCCTTGTGGTTGGGCGCGAACGAGATGCCCATGTAGACGCCGAACAGGCCCTGGTGGACCGCGATGAACACGAGCGCCTTCACCGGGGACATCAGCAGGAACACGGCGCCCAGGTAGACCACGACGTGCACGCTCAGCAGCACGAGCTCCAGCTTCCAGCCCTTGACCTCGCGGCGGGCCGCGGCGGCGGCGCTGATGATGTGCAGGCTGAAGCCTTCGAGCAGCAGCAGGGGGAAGAACAGGAACGCCTGGCGCTTGACGACCCAGCGGAAGAAGCCGCGCTTGCGCTCGGCCTGCTCGGCGCTGAACGCGAGGACGGCGATGTCGACGTCCGGGTCCTCGTCCTCGTGGTTGGGGTTGGCGTGGTGGCGGGTGTGCTTGCCCATCCACCAGCCGTAGCCGACCCCGATGAGGAGGTTGCCGAGCAGCAGGCCCATGGTCTGGTTGGCCTTGTGGTCGGCGAACACCTGCCGGTGGCCCGCGTCGTGACCGAGGAACGCGATCTGGGTGAAGACGACGGCGAGCACGACGGCCGGCACGAGCTGCCACCACGAGTCGCCGATCAGCACCATGGATACGCCGGTGAGGGCGAACGCGGCGAGGACGCCGACCGAGAACGTGATGTAGAAACCGATGCGCCGGTCGAGCAGACCTTGCTGCTTGACCAACCTGGACAATTCAGCGAAGTCGCTGCCGCGGGCTTGGGTGCTCACTCCCGGAGGGTACGGCGCGCGGCGCCGCCGGCTCAGCCCAGCCTGAGTTGCAACTGGGCGAACAACCGGAGCAGCGGGTCGTCGAGATCGAATCCGCCGACCTCCGCCGCACGTCGCACGCGGTATCGCAGCGTGTTCGGGTGGACGTGCAGCTTCGCGGCTGCGCTTTTGACATCGCCGAATTCGTCCAGGTACGCCAAAAGAGAACGAGCCAGTTCCCCATCGAGCCGGCTGAGCCGCGGATCGCGGATGCGTGGATGTTCACCCAAAAGGGCGAGCGTTTCACTGATCAACACCCGGGACCGGACGTCTTCGAGCGTGGCCACCTCGGCGTCGAGGTCGCGCGACATCGCGTCGAGCACGCGGTCGGCCTCGGCCCGGGAGATCATCACCTCGTCCACCGTGGGCACGGTGGAGCCGATCGCGCCCTGCACCCGCAGGCCCATGTGCTTGCGCGCGGCGGCCACGATCTCCTTGGTCAACGTGAGCAGCGGCGCCTTCGGCGGCAGGTCGGTGAGCAGGGCGTACGTGCGCCCGCTCTGCCGGCTGACCAGGGCGCTGCGCCGGTACGAGGCGGCGTGCACGGAGATCAGGCTGGTCATCTCGGCCCGGCGCAGCTCGTGCTCGGTGCGGTCGGCGTGCTCCTGGCCGCGCAGCGCGAAGACCACGACGGCGGCGGGCTTGTCCGGGTCGGCGCCGATCTGCTCGGCGATCGCCTCGGCGTCCATCCGGCCGTCGAGCAGGGACGCGAGCAGGTTCTCCCGGAACGCGGCGGCGGGCTCGCGCTGCTGGACCAGGTGCAGGGCGGTGACGCGGGCGGCGCCGAGCAGCGCCCGTTCGGCCTGCTCGGTGAGCGGCGTGGTGCCTTCCTGCACCCAGATCGTGCCCAGCGGTTGCGCGCCCGCGTGGATGCCGACGGCGATGCGGCGGCGGATGCCCAGCTCGGGCCGTTCGTCGATGCGGACGACCTCCTCGCCGGAGCGCAGGCGCTGGTAGACGCCCCACTCGCGGAGCATCTTGAGGTACGGCTCCGGGCCTTGGCGGCCGAGGATGGACAGCCGGCGCAGCTCGTCCACCTCGTCGGTGGAGCGGGAGTAGGCCAGCACCCGGCTGGCGGTGTCCTCGATGCTGACGATGCCGCCGGTCAGCGAGGCGATGGTCTGGGCGAGGCCGAACAGGTCGCCGAGGACTTCGCCCGCGCCCGCGTCGGCTGTCAGGCGGGCGTTGTGCACGACACCCCGGGCGAGCGACTCGAGGTGTTCCCAGCGGACCTCCGGCCGCACCGCCAGCAGCGCCACGCCCGCGTCCGCCGCCGCCTGCCGCAGCACCGGCGACGGCGTGTCCACCTTGACCGCCACGGCCACCGCTCCCCCGGCCCCGGCCGCCCTGACCAGCGGTGACGCCGCACGGCCGCGGGCGCCGATGACCAGCGCGAGGTCACCGGGCCGCACGTCGGGCGTGTCGTCGGGATCGAGGATCACCACGTCGAGGACGTCGGCCTCCAGCCCGTGCGGCGCGACCTGCACCTCGACCAGCGGATCACCGAGCGCGATCAGGACCTGCCGCAGGCTCATCTTTGTCCAGTTCCACAACGACGGGTGGCCAAGCCTAGACGTGCGGACAACGGGACGCATGGTTGGAAGTCCTACCGTTGGGACAACCCCAACCTTGTGGCGAAGGAGCTGCTTGTGGATGCCGTGACCACGGTCCCCGCACCGGTGAACGAGCCCGTCCTGAGCTACGCCCCCGGCACCCCGGAACGGGCGCAGCTGCAGGCCAAGCTGGCGGAACTGGCCAAGGAGCCCACCGAGCTGACCCTCACCATCGGCGGTGAGCAGCGGGTCGGCGGCGGCGAGCGCTTCGACGTCGTGCAGCCGCACAACCACCGCGCCGTCCTCGGCACGCTGCACGGCGCCACCGAGCAGGACACCCGCGACGCCATCGCCGCCGCCAAGCAGGCCGCGCCCGCGTGGCGTGCCCTGTCCTACGACGACCGCGCGGCGATCCTGCTGCGCGCCGCGGACCTGCTCGCGACCAAGTGGCGGGCCACGCTCAACGCGGCCACCATGCTCGGCCAGTCGAAGACCGCCGTCCAGGCCGAGATCGACGCCGCCTGCGAGCTGATCGACTTCTGGCGCTTCAACGTCTCCTTCGGCCGTCAGCTGCTGGCCGAGCAGCCGCAGTCCTCCCCCGGTGTGTGGAACCGCACGGACCACCGCCCGCTGGAGGGCTTCGTCTACGCGATCACCCCGTTCAACTTCACCGCGATCGCGGGCAACCTGCCCACCGCGCCCGCCCTGATGGGCAACGTGGTGCTGTGGAAGCCGTCGCCGACGCAGAGCTTCGCCGCGCACCTGACCATGCGGCTGCTCGAAGAGGCCGGTATGCCGCCCGGCGTGATCAACCTGCTGCCCGGTGACGGCCTGGCCGTGTCCGAGGTGGCGTTGGCCGACCCGGACCTCGCGGGCATCCACTTCACCGGCTCCACCCGCACGTTCCAGCACCTGTGGGGCCAGGTGGGCGCGAACATCGCGAACTACCGCTCGTACCCGCGGATCGTGGGCGAGACCGGCGGCAAGGACTTCGTGCTGGCGCACCCGTCTGCCGACATCGACGTGCTGCGCACCGCGCTGGTCCGCGGCGCGTTCGAGTACCAGGGCCAGAAGTGCTCGGCCGCGTCCCGCGCGTACATCCCCCGCTCGGTGTGGAACCGGGTGAAGGACGACTTCCTGGCCGACGTCGAGTCGCTGACCATGGGTGACGTCACGGACCTGTCGAACTTCATGGGCGCGGTCATCGACCGGCGCTCGTTCGACAAGCTGTCCGGGGTGCTGGAGTCCGCGCACGCCGACGACCAGCTCGAAGTCGTCGCGGGCGGCACGGCGGACGACTCCGAGGGCTTCTTCGTGCGGCCGACCGTGCTGCTGGGCACCAACCCCGAGCACGAGGTGTTCACCACCGAGTACTTCGGGCCGGTGCTGGCGGTGCACGTGTTCGAGGACGCCGACTACGACACCGTGCTCAAGCAGATGGAGAGCGCCGCACCGTACGCCCTGACCGGCGCCGTCATCGCGCAGGACCGGGCCGCCATCGCGCACGCGCAGCGGGAGCTGCGGTTCGCCGCGGGCAACTTCTACGTCAACGACAAGCCGACCGGCGCGGTCGTCGGCCAGCAGCCGTTCGGCGGCGGTCGGGCGTCGGGCACGAACGACAAGGCGGGCTCGGTGCACAACCTGCTGCGCTGGGTGAGCCCCCGTTCGATCAAGGAGACGTTCGCGGCTCCGACCTCCTACCGCTACCCGCACCAGGGGTGATCATGCTCCGCTCCGCGCTGCTCGCCGCCTCGCGCTCCGGGTCCATCCGCGAGCTGGTCGAACGCACGCCGCTGACCAGGCCCGTCGTCAAGCGCTTCATCTCCGGTGACGACGTGGACGCCGCCGTCCGCACCACCGGCGAGGTGCTGACCGACGGCCGGTACGTCACGCTGGACCACCTCGGCGAGGACACCAGGGACGCGGCACAGGCCACGGCCACCGTCGAGGCGTACCTGGACCTGCTGCGCAGGCTCGAACTCGCCGGGCACACCGAGCGGGCCGAGGTGTCGGTGAAGCTGTCCGCGGTGGGCCAGTTCCTGCCCGCGGACGGCGAGAAGATCGCGTTGGAGAACGCCCGCCGCATCTGCGCGGCGGCGGGCGCGGTCGGCACCACGGTCACCCTCGACATGGAGGACCACACCACGACCGACTCGACGCTGGGCATCCTGCGCGAGCTGCGGGTCGACTTCCCGTGGGTCGGCGCGGTGCTGCAGGCGTACCTGAAGCGGACCGAGCAGGACTGCCGGGACCTCGCCTACGCGGGGTCGCGCGTGCGGCTGTGCAAGGGCGCGTACCAGGAGCCGGCTTCGGTGGCGTTCCAGGACAAGACCGACGTCGACCGGTCGTACGTGCGGTGCCTGAAGGTGCTGATGGCGGGCGAGGGCTACCCGATGGTCGCCTCGCACGACCCGCGGCTGATCGCGATCGCGGGCGAGCTGGCCAAGGACCGGTCGCCGGACAGCTACGAGTACCAGATGCTGTACGGCATCCGGCCGGACGAGCAGCGCCGCCTCGCCGCGGCGGGCAACCGGATGCGCGTGTACGTCCCGTACGGCGACGAGTGGTACGGCTACTTCATGCGGCGGCTGGCGGAGCGCCCGGCGAACGTGGCGTTCTTCCTCCGCTCACTGGTCACCACGGGTTAGCCCGGCCCGCTGGCGGGTGAGGTTCGCCAGGTCCACCCGGAACAGCTTCGGGTGGACCTCGGCGAGCGCGCGGTAGAGGTCGGTGGCCTCCTCCAGCGCGGCCAACGCCTCGTCGCGGTGGCCCAGCGCGGCGTGCCGCCGGCTGAGCTGGTCGAGCGCGCGGGCCAACTGCGGCGTGCAGTCGCGGTCCGCGGCGGCGACGACCCGGCACAGCGCCACGGCTTCCTCCGACACGGCGAGGGCGTCCTCGGGCCGGCCGACCGCGAGGTACCGCAGGCTCAGGTCCGCCAACGCGTCCGCGACCGCCGCGCGGTGCTCGGCGGGGTCCTCTTCGGCCAGTTCGCGGTACAGGGCGACCTCTTGGCGGGCCGCCGCCAGCGCTTCTTCGTGCAGTGACGCGAGGGCCGCGCGGGCGGCCAGCAGACCGTGCAGCTCGGCCCGTTCCAGCCGCTGGTCGGCGTCCCGCGCGAGGGTCCGGGTGAGGATGGCGGGCAGCGGGTCGCCGGCGAAGCGGGGGTCGTCGAAGACGCGGCGGGCGACGGCAGCGGCCGGTGCCGGCCACTCGGCGAGGATCCTCAGCGTGGCGGTGGTGGCGTTGTCCGCGAGTTCCGGGTGGGCGGTGAACAGCTCCTCGGCGCGGCGGCGGGCGTGTGGCAGGCGTGCGGCGGCGCGGAGCAGGGTCTCCAGGGCCTCCGGGGTGCGGTCGGGCGTGATCCGGTCGTCCAGCAGCGCGGCGGCCAGGACGTCCTCGGCGAGCCGGCCGTGCACCGGGTCGGTGGGCACCAGCCAGTGGGCGGGCGGGCCGCACACCGCGATCAGCGCCGCCAGGTGCAGGTCGTGCAACGTCGGCGCGTCGGGTGCGGCCGCGGTCGGGAGCGGGAGGCCCAGCGCGTAGGCGAAGTGGGCGCAGGCGGTGGCGAAGGACGTCTCGTGCTCGTCCGGGCACGGCTCGACGGCGAGGTGCGCGGTCCGGTAGCCGAGGCGCGCGGCGCGTTGGCTGATCGAGGACCACCACCAGCCGGTGGTCCGGGCGATGAGCAGCACGCGGGGTTGCCGCAGGTCGAGCCGGGGGACGAGGTCGGCGTCGTCCACGACCAGGACGTCCGAGCCGGTGGCGAACTGCCGGGCCAACCGCGTCTTGCCGACGCCCGCCTGGCCGTGCAGGAGCAGCACGGAGGCCGCCGCGTCGCCGGCACGCCACCGCTCCAGCTCGGCCAGCTCTTCCACGCGCCCGTGGAACGGCACCACTTCGTACCGCGGGTCCAGCAGCTCACCGGGCGACAGGGTGCGGTCCACCGGCACATCCTGCCCCCAGCCTCCGGCCACGATCGGGCGACCGCCACCACCACGCCACCACGCCCCGGCTGCGGCTTGACAACCCCATGGGGACACCCCCCCGCGAGGTCGCGTCGGTCTTCCAGGCGACCGAGCCGCGACACCGGAGGCGGCGCAATCGAACACTGTCGGACCCTGTCGGCACAATCAGGTCATGCTGGTGGCCCTGGTGTCGGAAGGCGGGAACGCGGGACGCTTCCGCGTGCTCTCCGACGCCGGGGTGCCCGAGGGACCCGTGGTGGCGACGGCGGACCTGGCGGCGGCGGTGTCCGATTTGGAGGATCGGCACCGACCCCGGTGGCTGTGGGCGGAGACGGCGGAGGTCTACCCCGACCTGTTGGCGCGCGGGGTGCGGGTGGAGCGGTGCCAGGACTTGGCGCACGTCGAGTACCTGTTGCTGGCCTACCAGGGGCGGCACGGCGAGCCGCGTGGACTGGGCGCGGCGCTCGCCCGGCTGCGCGGGCTGCCCGTGCCGGACGACCACGGGCCGCGCAAGCGCGACACCCAGCCGACCCTGTTCGAGCCCGAGCAGCAACCGCTGCCCGGTGACGCCGACCCGCTCGACGCGGTGGTCGCGGTGCACGCCGAGCAGCAGCGGCTGGCCGCCACGCTCCCGCACGCCGACCGGCTGCGGCTGCTGTTCGCGGCCGAGTCCGCCAGTGCGTTGGCCGCCGCCGAGATGACGCACTTCGGCCTGCCCTGGCGGGCCGACGTGCACGACCAGTTACTGGTGGACACGCTGGGCCCGCGCCCGGCCAACGGCGTGCGCCCGGCACGGCTGGCCGAGTTGGCCGACCGGATCACGGCGGCGTTCGGCGGCAGGCAGGTCAACCCGGACCACCCGCCGGGGATCGTGCGCGCGTTCGCCCGGGAGGGCATCGACGTCCCCTCGGCACGTGCCTGGGTGCTCAAGGGGGTGGACCACCCGGCCGTGGAGCCGCTGCTGGAGTACAAGGAACTGGCCAGGCTGTGGGTTGCGCACGGCTGGTCGTGGCTGGACGCGTGGGTCGCGGACGGGAGGTTCCGGCCGGACTACGTGGTGGGCGGCGTGGTGTCCGGGCGGTGGGCGACGCGGGGCGGTGCGGCGTTGCAGATCCCGCGCGTGCTGCGCACGGCGGTGCGGGCCGATCCGGGGTGGAAGCTGGTGGCGGCGGACGCGGCGCAACTGGAGCCGCGGGTGCTGGCGGCGTTGTCGAACGACCACAGGTTCACCGAGGTGTCGTCGGACGACGACCTCTACACGTCGTTGGCCGCGGAGGCGTTCGACGGCGACCGGGGCAAGGCGAAGCTCGCCATGCTGTCCGCGATGTACGGCGGCACGGGCGGCAACGCCGGTCCCGCGATGGCCGTGCTGCGCCGCCGTTTCCCCGAGGCCGTCGGGTACGTGGAGGCCGCCGCGCTGGCGGGCGAGCAGGGCCGGGTGGTGCGCTCGCGGCTGGGTCGCACGAGCCCGCCGCCTTCGGACGCGTGGCGCGCCATGACCGGCAGCACCGACGACGGCGAGGACGCGTTGCGCCAGTCGCGGCGGGCCGCGCGGGACTGGGGCCGGTTCACCCGCAACTTCGTGGTGCAGGCCAGCGCGGCGGACTGGACGGCGGCACTGCTCGGCGTGCTGCGGCGGCGGCTGCACCAGTCGGCCCGGGGCGCGCACCTGGTGTTCTTCCAGCACGACGAGGTGCTGGTGCACTGCCCGGCGGAATTGGCCGAGGTGGTGTGCGCGGAGGTGACGGCGGCGGGCGGGGAGGCGTCCCGGCTGGTGTTCGGCGCGACTCCGGTGCGTTTTCCGCTCAAAGCCGTGGCGGTGGACTCCTACGCCGACGCCAAGTAGCGGCTTTGGGCCGTTCGGCGCTTGAACGATCTCTGTGAGAGCGCTCTCATGAAGTGGTCGTGCCTTGGCGACTGTGACAAGGAGGTCACCGCTCATGGAGTTCAGCCCGAGCAGACGACGACGAGTCCTCGCGACCGCTGCCGCCCTGATCACCGCCGTGCCGCTGGCTGTCGTCGCCACGATGTCGGCCGACGCCTCCGTGCCGCCCACCCCACCGGGCTGGTCGCTGCAGTGGAGCGACGACTTCAACGGCTCCGCGAACACGCTGCCGTCGTCCTCGAACTGGATCTTCGACCTCGGCCACGGCTACCCGGGCGGCCCCGGCAACTGGGGCACCGGCGAGATCCAGAACTACACCAACAGCACGAACAACATCAAGCTCGACGGCTCGGGCAACCTGCGCATCACCGCGCTGCGCGACGGCGCGGGCAACTGGACGTCGGCCCGCATCGAGACCCAGCGGGCGAACTTCAAGGCGCCGGCGGGCGGCAAGCTCGCCATCGAGGGCCGCATCCAGATGCCCAACGTCACCGGCCAGGCCGCGCTCGGCTACTGGCCCGCGTTCTGGGCGCTCGGCTCGCCGTACCGGGGCAACTACTGGAACTGGCCCGCCATCGGCGAGTTCGACGTCATGGAGAACGTCAACGGCATCAACTCCGTGTGGGGCGTGCTGCACTGCGGCGTGAACCCGGGCGGGCCGTGCAACGAGACGAACGGCCTCGGCGCCAGCCGCGCGTGCCCCGGCTCGACGTGCCAGTCGGCGTTCCACACCTACCGGTTCGAGTGGGACGACAGCTCCTCGCCCAAGGCGTTGCGCTGGTACGTCGACGGCCAGCAGTTCCACAGCGTCACCCAGAACCAGATGGACGCGACCACGTGGAACAACATGACCAGCCACGCGGGCTACTTCCTGCTGCTGAACCTGGCCATCGGCGGCGCGTTCCCCAACGGCGTGGCCGGTCACGGCACGCCGACTGCGGCGACCGTGCCGGGTCACTCGATGCTGGTGGACTACGTCGCCGTGTGGACGGCGGGAGGCGGCACGCCGCCCACCACCACGACCACCACCAACCCGCCCGGCGGCAGCGGCTGGGACGCGTTCGCCGACATCCAGGCCGAGCAGGCGACGTCGCGGTCCGGAGGATCCATCGTGTCGGGTGACGGCGGTCAGGCGGTGGCGCAGTTGGCCAACGGCAACTCGCTGCGGTTCTCCGGCGTCAGGTTCGGCTCGCGCACGGCCACCCAGTTCGTCGCACGGGCCGCGTCCGGTGCGTCCGGCGGGGTGAGCGGCCTGGTCGAGGTGCGGCTGGACAGCCCGACCGCGGCACCGGTCGGCAGCTTCGCCATCGCCAACACCGGCGGCTGGCAGAGCTGGCGCACGATACCCGCGAACATCTCCGGCGTCACCGGCACGCACGACGTCTACATCACGTTCACCAGCGGCCAGCCCGCGCCTTTCGTGAGCCTGAACTGGATCCGTTTCGGCACGTGAGTGCTCGTGGCGGGCCGCGCGACCCTCCTGCCGCGCGGCCCGCCACTACCATCGTCGACGTGTACGCGGAACGCCCGTTCCCCGGTCTGGCCTGCGTGTGGCGACGGACCACGTCGTCGGCCGCCGTGGGGCGGGTCGTGCCGGACGGGTGCACCGACATCATCTACTCGACCGCCACCGGGCAGCTGCACGTGGCCGGGCCGGACACGGTCGGGCACGTGACGTCCACGGCGCCCGGGACGCTGTTCGGCGTGCGGTTCGGTCCGGGTGTGGGGCCCTCGGCGTTCGGCCTGCCCGCGGTGGAGCTGCGTGACCAGCGAGTTCCGCTGTCGGAGCTGTGGGGGCCGTCGTCCCGGCTGGAGGACGCCCTGGGTGCGGCGTCGGACCCGTGCTCGGTGTTGGCGTCAGCCGCGCTGGCACGGCTGCGGGAGACGCCGCCGGATCCCGCGGTGGGTGCCATCGCGTCGTTCTCGGGCAACGTCGGCGACCTGGCGCGGACGCTGGGCCTCAGCACCCGGCAACTGCACCGGCGCAGCCTGGCCGCGTTCGGCTACGGACCCAAGGTGCTGCACCGCGTGCTGCGGTTCGACCGGGCGGTCAAGCTGGCGTGGGAGGGCGTGCCGTTCGCCGACATCGCCCACCGCACCGGGTACGCCGACCAGGCACACCTGGCGCGCGAGGTGCGCGAGCTGGCGGGCGTGCCGCTGGGTCAGCTGATCCGGTCGTAGGCGCGCAGCGTCAGCAACGCCTCGATGGTCACCACGGGGCGCCACTCGAAGGTCGTCACCGGGGTCCAGGCGGGCCACGGGAACGTCCACCCGCCGTCGTCCCGCTGGCCCGAGGCCAACGCGTCGAGGTCCGCGTCGATCTCGTCGTCGCCGAACCACTTCCGGGCCAGGCTGTCCGGCGTCGGCGCGTAGTGGTGCGGCTTGTGCGTCTCCCCCGCCGCGTACCCCTCGTGCGCCTGCCCGTCGCCCAGGTCCACCAGCCCTTGCTCGCGCACCAACGTGCCCAACCGCTCCGCCGCCCGTTCCGCCCACGGCCGGTCGGGCACGTGGTCGAGGAAGCGGGCGCACGCGTTGGCCTCGTAGGGGTGCGTCTTGGTCAGGTCGGTGATGCGCCGCCGGCAGAACGCGGTGGCACCGTCCAGCCAGGTGTGCTCGACACCCATCTCGTGCAGGACGCTCGCCAGCAGGCCCGTGACCAGCAGGTCGGAGTCGCCGGAGGGCTGCCACCACGGCGCCCGCAGACCGTCGTGCCCGGTGTCCAGGCAGTTCGGCACCCCACCGTCGGCGTTGGTGATCGTGGTGAGGAAGTCGCACGCGGACCGCGCGTACTCGGTGTCGCCGACCTCTTCCAGCAGGGACAACGCGGTGTAGGTGTGCAACGGCTGACTGTCCGGCCCACGCCCGTCAGGCTCCAGGGCGTGCCCGAACCCGCCGTCGTCGTTGCGGTACGCCAACACGGCCGTCACCACGGCATCCCCCGGCCCACCGTCGAACAGGTACCGGAACCGCCGCTGCTCGAGGACGCGCGCGTTGAGCCACATGAAGGAACGAGCTGCTTCGATCATGCGCCAGACGGTAGGCCCGTCCGCGGCCCGCCGTCTTGAACGGATCGGACGTCCATCCCCCGGCAGGAGTAACCGTCGCGATAGCCCCAACGGGGCCGAGGCCCTGTGCCATCATCACTTGGGGCAGTTCAGCGTGAGGGGAGCACGACGATGTTGGACGCCGGAGGCGGCGGGGGCGTCAAGCGGATCGGTTTCGTCGCCGACACCGTGTCGGCCGGACCATCGGGTTCAGGCGCAGGCCTGGTGGCGAGCCAAACCCACTTCAGCGTCGACCCACAGCAGGCGCAGAAGCTGATCGACGGTCTGGTCGAGGCACGTGACCGGCTGCAAGAGCTGTTCGACCAGTCATACCAGCTCAGTAACATCTCCTCACCCGGCAAGGACCCGTACAGCGGGTTCGCCGCCCTCGCGATCCAGCGCGCAGGCGGAACCGAGGTGGGTGGCTATGGGTGGGCCAACCAAGAGGCTTACAAAGCTCTGAACAACACCATCAACAACATCCAAGCGTCCCTGGAGTCCTACAAGAATCAGGACCAGGCGACCGCAGACGCCTTCAGCGGCGAAGGGAAGTAACCGTGCGGCGAGCAGTGCTGGCAGTACTCTCCGCAGCAGCCCTCACGGCGCTGACCGGTTGCTCCATGGAGGGCACACCGACACCCGCGACCACCACCACGACCGCTACCGCGGGCGGTCAGACCACCGAACCGTCCGGCAACAGCGACGTGCCCGAGATCACCGGCCCGGAGCTGGACGTGACGAAGTTCGGCGGCCCGTGTGCGTTGCTCAAAAGCGATCAGTTGGCTACCCGCGGCGTGACCAAGCCGGGCACCGAGCGCAATGACCCCGCCGGCACCACCTGCCAGTGGCGGCCCGACGACCGGGTCGACGGCACCAGCTTCAGCGCCACGTTCCTGGACAAGACCAACGGGCTCGAAGGCTTTTACGAGAACCGCGACAAGAACCCGGTCTTCGAGCCGATCGAGGTGGCCGGATACCCGGCGGTGAACGGTGACCCCACCGACGCGAAGAGCGGCTCCTGCTCGACCGCCGTCGGCACGGCCAAGGGTGAAGGCTTCGTCGTTCAGATCCATGTGAACGACGAGAAGCTGCCCGAGTACACCAACCCGTGCTCCGTCTCCAGCGCCATAGCGGAGACGATTGTCGGAAACCTGAAGGGGTAGGGACATGGCCGGCGATGTGGACATGGACCTGGGGGGCTTCGTGCTCCTTCAGATGGGGATGGGCGCCGAAAAGATCTACGGCTGGTTCCACGACGGCAAAGGGCCCGAACAGACCACCGACTCAGGCCAGGAGGCGTGGCGGAATGTCGCCAAGGGCCAAGTCGAGATCAGCGACCTGATCAACGAGGCCGTCCGGGCATCCGGCGCGGCTTGGGAAGGTGCGGCCGGCGATCAGGCGCGTGCCTCCACCACGCCGCTGGCCAGTTGGTCCGACACGGCGAGCACCAGCGCCGACACGGCAGGCGAGAACACGGCCGAGATCAGCCGTGCGTTCCGGCAGGCCAAGGACAGCCTGCAGAAGCCCGTCGACGTGCCCGACAAGCCCTGGTACAACGGCGTCGTCCCGTGGGACACGGACTACGACGACGCGGTCGAGCAGAGCCAGCAGGTCAACTCGCACAACGTCACCGTGCTCAGCTCCTACGGCAACACGGCGAACTCCGCGACCGCGAGCATGCCGACGTTCCAGTCACCCGAGGAGATCGGGGCGAACGTCGAGAAGGAGAAGATCGAGATCCCGCCGCCCAAGCCCGGCAAGGGCAAGGACGACCGCACGGGCACCGGGGACGGTGACGGCACGGGTGACAGCAGCACGAACACGGGGACGACGAAGCCCTCGTGGACCGACCCCACCATCCCGGGACCCGGCAGCACGGGTGGTGACAACACGACCAAGCCGTCGTGGGTCAACCCCGACACCAACCGGCCCCAGCCCGACATCGGGTACCGGCCGCCGCAGCTGCCGACGGACCCGCGGCAACCGTACGACCCGCGGTTGCCCTATGACCCGCGGTTGCCGTACGACCCGCGCAATCCGAACGATCCGCGCAACCCCAACAACCCGCGCAACCGGCCGCCGACGACGCCGCCGGGCGTGCCGCGCGTCCCCACGGGCCCCGGCGTTCCCGGTGGCGGTGGTGGCGGTAGCCGCGGGGGCGGCGGTGGCGGTGGTGGTGGCATCGGTGCTGGTCGAATCCCCGGCATGGGCGGCGGTCCCGGTGGCATGGGCCCGGGTGGGTTCGGGCCCGGCGGCATGTCCGGCGCGATGGGGCCCGGCGACGGCCGTGGTGGCTTCGGTCCCGGTGGCGCCGGCGGGTTCGGGCCCGGTGGTGCGGCCGGTGGGCGTGGTGGGCCCGGTGCGGCCGGCATGGGTGCCGCGGGCATGGGCGCCGGTGGCGGCCGCGGTCAGGGTGAAGAGGACACGGAGCACAAGGCCGCGTCGTACCTGCAGGAGACCGAGGACGTCTTCGGCGACGGCACGATGGTGGCTCCACCGGTCATCGGTGAATAGCGGGAACAGGGGGGAAAGTGCTGCGCACCAGGGTGGCCATCCCGGTCGTCGCGCTCTACAACGCCTGGCAGGCCGAAGGTCTGCCGACGCTGCACAACGCGCTGCTGGCCCAGGTCGACTTCGACGACGACCAGCTCGCCGAGGGTGACGTCACGGTGCTGGCCGACCTCGCCCGGCGTGGTTGGGCCGAGCTGGAACGGCTCGGCCTGGCCCGCGGCAGGCAGGTGCACGCCGACCTGAGCCGGTCGCTGCGCCTGATCTCGGACGCGAGCACCGAGTACTACGCGTTCTTCAACCAGGGCGACGACGAGACGCGCACCGCCCTGGTGGTGCAGTCGGGTGACGACGCGCTGCGCGTGGTGCTGCGGGCGGACAAGCACTTCGTGCTGGAGCCGGTCCGGGTCGAGGACGTGGTGCAGTCCCTGGTGTCCGCGCTGCCGGAGGCCAAGCCGGGGCGCGGCGGCGTGATCTCGCTGCCCGCGGACGCCTTGAACGACCAGCCGCGCAGGCCGCGGCCGGACGAGGACGGTGGGTCGTTCCTGCAGGCCAGCAGGCCGACCGGGGCGCACGTGTCCGAGGCGCAGCAGGTGCGCAAGCTGCTCGCCGAGCAGCGCACCGGCGGCGGCCAGCTGTACGCCGCACGACGTGACCGCTTCGGCCGCAAGCAGCGGTGCGCGGCGCCGTTGACGTACTTCGACACGATCACCGGCCGCTACCTGTCGGCGAAGACGACCGGCGGCGACGGCACGCCGTGGATCACCGTGCAGCCGGCCGACTTCACCACGTTGCAGAACCGGTTGCGGCAGCTCAGCGCCGACGCAGCGCCTCGCGGTTGAGCTCGGCCGGGCTGCGGTGCCCGGACAGGCCCAGCGTCAGGTCGAAGTCGGCGAGCAGGCTGCGCAGCACGTGCCGGACGCCGACCTGACCGCCGTGCGCCAGGCCGTAGGCGAACGGACGGCCGACGAGCACGGCCTTCGCGCCCAGCGCCAGCGCCTTGACGATGTCCGCGCCGCCGCGGATGCCGGAGTCGAACAGCACCTCGACCTGCTCACCGACCGCGTCGGCGATCTCCGGCAGTACCTCCAGCGACCCGACCGCGCCGTCGACCTGCCGTCCGCCGTGGTTGGACACGACGATCCCGTCCACCCCCGCGTCCACGGCCTTGCGCGCGTCGTCCACGTGCTGGATGCCCTTGAGCACGATCGGCCCGTCCCAGTGCTCGCGCAGGAACGACAGCTGGTCCCACGACTTGTCGGTGCCGGTGAACAGCTGCACCCACCGCAGGATCGCCATCGGCAGGTCGTCCTCGGGTGACGCGGCGAGCCCCGCCCGGAACGCCGGGTCGGAGAACGGGATCGCCGTGCCGACACCGCGCAGGAACGGCAGGTAGGACCGGTCGAGGTCGTGCGGGCGCCACGCCAGCGTCCACGTGTCGAGCGTGACGACGAGGACCCGGTACCCGGCCCCGCGCGCCCGGTCCAGGATGCTCGCCGCCACGTCCGGGTCGTTCGGCCAGTAGAGCTGGAACCACCGCGCCGCGTCACCGGCCGCCTCGGCGACCTCCTCGATCGTGTGCGAGGACGCAGTCGACAGCACGAACGGCACACCCAGCTCCGCCGCCGCACGGGCGGTCGCCAACTCGCCGTCCGGGTGGAGGATCGACTGCACGCCAACGGGCGCCAGCAACACCGGCGCGGGCATCTCGGTGCCCAGCAACGACGTCCCGAGGTGCCGCTCGGTGGCGTTGGTGAGCATCCGGGGCACGATCCGCCAATCGTCGAACGCCTCCCGGTTCGCCCGGGCGGTCGCACCCCCACCAGCCGCACCCGCCACGTACCAGAACGGCCCCGGCCCGAGCCGTTCCCGGGCGGACGCCTCCAGCGCTCCGGGATCCGTGGTGAACGGCGGCACGTTCCCCGCCAGCCCTTGCAGGTAGATCTCGTTCTGGTAGGCAGCGAACTGACCAGTCACTTTGTGCCCCATCCCCCGCTCAGGCCGTCTACAGGCCGTCTGCGGAACCGTCCGCGTCGTCGGTCTGCGGATCATGCTCGTTCCCATCCACCTCCCCCGCAAGCACACGATCGACCGCATTTCGGGTGCGATCGCTGCTGGACGGCAGAAGGTGCGTGTAGACCCGCATCGTGAAGGCCGGGTCGGAGTGGCCCAACCACTCTCGCTCCTTGCAACGTCTCCTGGTCGACGGTCACGTGCCCCAGCTCCACCAGGTCGTTGCAGATGTGGCGCACCACCGAGTACGGCAGTTCCACGGACCGCGCCAACGACCGCAACGACCACTCCTCGTGCGGGTAGCCGACGAGCCGGCGCATCACCGCCTCGAACATGAACGGCTTGTACCCCGAATCAGACAGCCTCTCCAACGGGAGACCGTCACGCACCACACGGGGCAGACCGCCGACACCGTTCGGCCGACGACGACCCCGCTCCACAGCCTGATCAACGCTCATCCGACTCAACCCCCTCAGCCTTGGCACCCTCGCGCTTGGCCCAATACAGCGCCTCGTGGTGGTGACCTCGATCAACTTCCGCGACCCGCGCGTACACCTCGGCCGACCGCAGGTAGAACTCACGCCACACATCAGGCGACGCATCCGGCGCGGGCATCAGATGCGTCAATGCCTCGTGTGCGTCCTTAAGCAACGTCACCGCGTACGCCGCCGCCCACCGGTCAGGCTTGGTCCTCGCCACGACCGCTCACCCCCTCGACCGGCGCGTGCACACGATGACCACCGGCCGCCCGATCACCACCGGCAACGCGCTCGTTGACGTCGGTCTGGTGGTCGAACGTCTCGGCCGCGTGCAGCGCCGCCGCCTTGGCCCACCACGGCGTGCTCTCCAACGCCGCGAGCTGCCGCCACAACCACGCCACCCGCCGATAGGTCGGCGCGATCCGAGCCGCAGCCGCCGGATCATCGGCCGCGACGTACCGATTCGCCTCGTGCGCCTCGGTGTAGGCCCGGTACGCCGCCTGCCACTGCACGGTCAGTTGCTGAAGATCCGACACGGCTCATGCCGCCTTGGCCTCAGCGCTGCCACCGTTCGCCTTGCCACCGGCCGGAGCCGGGCCAGCCGCCTTACCCGCCGCCCGGAACCCGGTCGCCCGGAACAGGAACGACTGGTACTTGAACTCCCCGTTGCCCGCGATGCGCGGCTCAGCCGTCAGCCCGTCCAACTCGACCGGCCGCATCCCCGGCAACACCTCACCCGTGGTCGGCACCGGCTGCACATCGGCCAGCAACGTGATCTCGAAGCTCTTGCGCTTGGCGTTGGGCTCGTGCGGATCGGTGACCGTGACCTTCCACTGCCGCTTACCGGTCGCCTCGTCCACCCGCTGACGCACCGGCCGACCGGCCGCCCTCTCGTCCCGCGTCTGGTACTCCGTGTCCGGCATGACCTCCCCGACCATCACCAGGCCCTGAGGGAACGCATCATCGAACGAGACGGGGAACCGGTACCCCTTGCTGATCGCCATCAGCTTCACTCCTCTGACTGGTGCCGCTCTGTCGCGGCTTGCCCATTCAGATTCGTTGGCCAATGGTCCCGTCCCAGGTCCGCAGCGGTCTCACCTGCCGCGTACCGCCCGCGTGTCGATCTCAACGAGTCTCGTCTTGGTCTCGTCCCGGTGCTAGCCTCGGCCGAAGGAACCACGTGGGGGGAGACCACATGGCCACAGAGTCCACACTCTTGAGAGTCCTGCTCCGACAACGCCACATGCAGGGCTACCGCACCTTCTGCAAGGAGTACGACCGCGTCGCCAAGCAGCTCGACACCGACCTGATCGGCCGCTACCCCAGCAAGGCCCAGTTCTACCGCTGGCTGTCCGGCGACCTACTCGGCCTGCCCTACGCCGACCACTGCCGCATCCTCGAAAAGATGTTCCCCGGCTGGACCGCCGAACAACTCCTGTCACCACACGAGGGCGACACCGACAGCCTCATCACCCCACCCCAACGAACCGCGGCTTCCACCCACCCCGTACCGCGCCCGGTCCAGATGCCCCAACAGGCCCGCCTGGCCGACGTCACCGCCGTCTACCCCAGCCGAACCGAGTTCCTCCACAACGTCACCCCACGCGACCTCTTCGAAGGCGCCAAGAACATCGACATCGCAGGCCTGTCCCTCAACGTCCTGTGCCAGCAGTACTCCGATAAGGCCCTACTCGACTCCATCGAAACCGGCACCACCATCAAGGCCCTCTTCCTCGACCCCAACGGCCACAACATCACCGCCCGCGAACACGAAGAGGGCCTACCCGAAGGCCACCTCTCCATGCTCACCCGCCTCAACATCGAAGCCCTCCGCCGAGTCGGAGCCAAGATCTCACCCGACGCACGCGGCCAGCTCCACATCCGCATCTACGACGAACCACTTCGCTACAACATCCTCATCACCGACCAGGCGAAGTGCGTGGTCCAGCCTTACTTGCCCGACGCCCGAGGCGTCGAATCCCCTACCTTCGTGATCGAGAAGGATGACGCGGTACCCGGCTTGTTCGCCACCTTCTCTCAGGTGTTCGACTCCATGTGGAACCGCGCAAAGGAGACCGCGTGATGCGCCCCCTCGACGAACTAGCTGAAATCGCGCAGAAAGCTGTGAGCATTGGCGACGATTTGATCAAGCACACCCGCCCCGAGGTCGTCACCGAGAAGTCCGATCGCGACACCTACACCGACGTTGACGTGCGGATCGAGCGCGCCGTGCGCGCCTACCTGGCCGAAGCCACGCCAGAGATCGGGTTCGTGGGTGAGGAAGAAGGCTCGAGTGAACAGGCAGCGGGCAGCGAGCACTTCTGGACACTCGATCCGATCGACGGCACAGCGAACTTCGTCCACGGAATCCCACTTTGCGGAGTCTCCCTAGCGCTCACAAACGCAGATCGTGCCATCGTCGCCGCAATCGTGCTTCCGTACATGGGACTGCACTACTCAGCGGTCGAGGGGCGCGGCGCACACGTCAACGGCCACGCGATCCACGTCAGCAAGACGACCGAACTTCCGAAATCGATGATCGCCATCGGCGACTATGCGACCGGCGAAGATTCAGATGAGAAAAACAATCAACGCATAGCACTGACAGCAGCACTCGCCGCCAAGGTCGAACGCATCCGCATGTTCGGTTCGGCTGCCCATGACCTTGCGTGGCTAGCGGAAGGGCGCATCGACGGCGCTGTAATTCTGTCCAACAAGACTTACGATATCGCAGCAGGTGTGCTAATCGCCCGTGAAGCCGGGGCCTTGGTACTAGACAGCACCGGTGTCGAGCATACCTTCGAATCTGCCCATACCATCGCTACTGCGCCCGGAGTCGCAAAAAACCTACTTGCGTTGATACAGCAAGGCATCAAGCTTAACCCGACGACATAAATCACGGCAGCGACTACATACCTATATCAGGAACCTATCAGGACTAGAACGGAAAATTCGTGATCTTTTTTCTTCCTGATCCCGTTCAAGTCTCTACAGAATGCTTCCGGATCAGCAATGAAGGCACCGGGGTCGTGAATATAAACGTATAGCTGTCTACACGGTCGATATTCGTGGTAACTCTCGAAGTCGATCCGGAGTTCATCAGC
This sequence comes from Saccharothrix carnea, assembly GCF_003014735.1. GTDB lineage: Bacteria > Actinomycetota > Actinomycetes > Mycobacteriales > Pseudonocardiaceae > Actinosynnema > Actinosynnema carneum. Next base: position 568,918 of record NZ_PYAX01000003.1, read on the forward strand.
GATGGAGCGGGCATGTTTACGATCCCGCACATACTTACACTCAACAACGATACCTACACTTCGTACAACCAAATCTATCCTTTTGGCTCCTCCTGCGACCTTGGGGGTCCACTCTTCCCGGACGACATCCGAAAATATCCCTCGCAAGACAGTTTCAGTCAGATCCTGGACATCATACTCATTCTCGACCGCAAACGCCGTTCGCCCATTTGCACGCTCACGCAGTCGGCGTACCGCCACAGGAATCGACTTCAAAGCATTCAGGGCAAGTTCGTTTTGATTGGCCGTACCGCCCAACTCCGGGACAGCTTCATACCTTTCAGGAATCGCTCCACAGATAAGAGCCTCCATATCAGGACCGACAAAACTTGCAAAACAACCTCTAATGTCAACAATCTTGCCGGTTGCGAGCCTTCCGTTGCCATAATTACTATACTCAGTGACTCGTCGACGGTATTTTTCCTTAGAGATCGCAAGTACGGCGGCCGTAAAATCCCCGGTCAAGGTCAGCGCTTCAGCAAATTCCTGATGAGCAAGGTGCGCCTCGACGAACTCGAAAATCTCCGCTGGAGTAAACTTTATCCGATACCGACTGAACGTGCCGATATGCTTACCGCTACTATCGTAGTCTGCAAAGTCGGCATATATGGCACCTTCGGTCTCGAGCGCACGTAGGTTTTCCGCAAACTCGGGCAGAATATTTTTGAATAAGTGACCAAACGCTTCAATCGAGACTTCGTCGACGGACACCCATCCTCCTACCCCAGAGTTGCCATCTCTATGGCATGTTACTTCGGCATCGACGTACTGCCGAATCTAGCTCTATGGGATCAAGGCGCGCCGCCTGCGGCAGCGCGCGGCAGGGTCCGGCGCACGTTGGCACCGACTCCCCGCATCACGGCACGCCGGGCTCCCGCTTCGCTCCGCCCAGCGGCCGTGCGCGGAGTCGGTGCACGTGGCCGGGAGCGGCGCGCCACCACGGAGGCCGCAACCACAAGCAGCTCGGGAGCGACACCGGTCGGGACGATCGCGCGGTCACGCGGCTGGTCGGGCTGGGCACGGCGATCGGCTGCCGCGACGGCTGCGCCGTCTTGCCATCGAGAAGGCCACTGGCGATCAGCACCAGGCCCAGAATGCACGACGGGCGCTGTCCCTGATGCGTCGTTCGCATCAAGGGCAGCGCCCGTGTGGTGATCAATTTCCAGGCCGTCACCAGGCCGTACAACGTCGGGCGGTCACGAGAACCACCGAGAACTAACGAGAGAGTTTGCGCTGGTCAAAGGCTTGCCGAGTCCGAAGAGGACTAGTCAGCGAGAACAGCACTCAGAAGATCTCGTTCTGGTACGCGGCGAATCCGGTCATGAGCACACCTTGCTACACGAAAAGCCGTTTCGGCAGGAGCCAGGTCAGGTGGTCCGAGCGCAGGACGGCCAGCGGGCCCACGACGGCCAGTAGGAGGACGTAGCCGGCGACGAACGGTGCGACGCGGGAGTCCAGGCCGGCTGCCACCGCCATCGCGGCGAGGACCAGGGAGAACTCGCCGCGCGTCAGCACGGTCAGACCGATGTCGACGGCCTGCTGACGGTCGAACGAGTGCAGCTTGGCGGCGAACAGGCCGGCACCCAGGTTCAGCACGATCGTCACCGCGACGGCCGCCAGGATCGGCAGCACGACGGTGCCCACGGCACCGGGGTCGATGCTCAGCCCGAAGATGAAGAAGAACAGCGCCCCGAACGCGTCCCGCAGCGGCAGGACGAGCTTGTGCACGCGGGGTGCGACGCCGGAACCTCCGAGCACCGCGCCGACCATGAACGCGCCGATCGCGTCGGACACCCCGAGTTCGTGCGCGAGAGCCGCACCCGTCACCGCCACGCCGACGAAGCACACGACCAGGAGCTCGTCGTCCGCCGAGCGGAACAGCCTGGTCACCACCCCGCCGCCCCAGCGCGCGATCGCGGCCAGGACCAGCAGGAACACGAACGCCTTGCCGAAGTCCACCAGCGCGGACACCCCGGACGTGCCGCTGAGCACGGGCTGCAGCACGGCCAGGTACAGGGCGAGGAACACGTCCTCGATCACGATGATGCCCATCACCAGCCGTGACTCGGGATTGCGCAGCCGTCTTGCCTCGACCAGCAGTTTCGTCACGATCGCGGACGACGAGATGCCGATCGCCCCGGCGATCACCAGCGCCTCGCGCGTGCCCCACCCCAGCGCGAACCCGAACGCGAGCCCGCCGCCGATGTTGAGCACCAGGTACCCGGCGCCCGCCATCGCGAGCCGGCGCCCGCCCGACACCAGGTCGTCCACGGAGAACTCGAGGCCGAGGTAGAACAGCAGGAACACCAGGCCGAGGCTGGACAGGACGCCCATCTCGCCCGGGTCGTCCACAAGCGACAGACCGGGCGTGTTGGGCCCGAACAGGATGCCCGCCACCATGAACAGCGGGATCGTCGGCAGTCCGATCCGGACTCCCGCGCGGGCGATGACACCGGCGGCCAGGAACGCACCGCCGACCGCGAGCAACGCGTGGCCTGTGTTCATCGGTCCTCCAGCACGATCGCCACCGGCGCCGCGGTCAACACGGTCGAGACCGTACCGGCGACCAGCCCGATCAGCAGCGCGGTGGAGAAGTCGGCCAGCGAGCCGTCACCGAGCACCAGCAGCGCGGCCAGCACGAACAGCACGCCGATACCCGTGTTCACCGTGCGCGGCAGGGTTTGCAGCACCGCGGAACTCATCACATCGGGGAACGGCGCCGGCGTCCGCCGCAGCTCGCGCACCCGGTCGAACACCACCACCGAGTCGTTCACCGAGTACCCGATCACGGTGAGCAGCGCGGCCAGGAACACCGCGTCGGCCGTCTTGCCCAGCCACGCGAACGCACCGACCAGCACGACCACGTCCGTGACCAGCGCGACCACCGTGGCCACGCCGAGCCGCCAGTCGAACCGCACCGCCAGGTAGACCAGCTGCGCGGCGACCGCGATGGCCAGCGCGATCAGCGCGTTGCGCCGCAGCTCCGAGCCGAGGCTGGGGCCGATCAGCTCGTTGCTGAGCTGCTCCGCGCCACCGGTCGCGCGGTCGACGGCCTTGCCGACCCGCACGGCCGCGGCCGAGTCGATCGGGCCGGTGCGCACCGAGATGCCATCGGAGCCCGAGGTCACCACGACCGCGTCGGCGAACCCGGCGCTCGCCAGTTCCGCCCGGACCCGACCGGTGTCCACCGAAGACGCGGTGAACTCCAGCACGCGGCCGCCGGTGAACTCGACGCCCAGCTCCAGCCCGCGCACGAGCAGGCCGCCCACGGCCGCGAGCACCACGAGACCGGCGGCGAGCAGCCAGCGCCGAGGCCGCCGGAACAACGTGAGGCCGCGCGCGGTGAGCCACGTGCGCACCCGCCCCAACGTGTGCAGCCCGCTCCACCGGGGCCGCCGTTCCAGCAACGGCATGACCAGCTGCAACAGCACCCGGCTCAGCACCAACGCGCTGAACAGCGACGCCAGCACACCGATCGACAGCGTGACGCCGAACCCCTTCACCGGCCCCGTAGCCAGCCAGAACAACAGGCCCGCGGCCAGCAGCGTGGTCACGTTCGAGTCGGCGACCGCGCTCAGCGCGCCGCGGAAGCCCTCGTCCACCGACCGGGTCAGGCGCTTGCGCCGCGCGTACTCCTCCCGCGACCTCTCGAACACCAGCACGTTGGCGTCCACCGCCATGCCGATGGCCAGCACGAACCCGGCCAGTCCCGGCAACGTCAACGTGGCGCCGATCGCCAGCATCGCGGCGTACGCCAGGGCCGCGTAACCGCCCAGCGCCAGCACCGCCACGAGCCCGGCCAGCCGGTACACGAACACCAGGAACAGCCCGGTCAGCGCCACGCCGATGATCGCCGCCCGGGCGCTGGCCTCGATCGCCTCCGCGCCGAGCGTCGGCCCGACGGTCCGCTGCTCCACCACCTCGACCGGCACGGGCAGCGCGCCGGACCGGATCACCAGCGCCAGCTCCTCGGCCTCGGCCTGGCCGAACTGCCCGGTGATCGACGTGCTGCCGCCGATCATGCCGGTGCCGCACACCGTCGACACGTCGACCTGCGGCGCGGACACCACTTCGCCGTCCAGCACGAACGCCACCCGCCGCTTCGGGTCACCCGGCGGTGAGCACGCGGCCTCGGCGGTCACCCGCTGCCACGCCTGCGGCGCGTCACCCTGGAAGTCGACGCCGACCAGGTAGCCGACGCCCTGCGGGTTGGGCGTGGCGCGGGCGTCCTCGATGCCCTCGCCGGTCATCACGACCTCGCCGAGGCCGACCGCGTCACCTTCGGGCGTGGGCACGTCGCCGGGCCCGGTCACCGGCTGCACGCGCAGCTGGGCCGTGCGGCCGAGCACTTCGATGGCCTCGGTCGGGTCCTGCACGCCGGGCAGTTCGACCACGATGCGGTGGTCCCCGGACCGGGCCAGCACGGGTTCGGCCACGCCGAGTTCGTCGACCCGGCGGCGCAGCACCTCCATCGCCCGGTCGGTGGCGTCGGAGGTGGCCTCGGACGGTGTTTCGAGCACGATCTGGGTGCCGCCGCGCAGGTCGAGTCCGAGGCGCGGTTGGACGGTGAGCAGGGTGAACGTGGACGCGGCGAGCACGCCGAGGGCAAGTAGCCCGCGGACGAGTAGCGCTCGCCGCGCGCTGGGGCGCGGCATCGTGAAGGGACCTCCGGCTGAGGTGAACGGGGGTGAGGTTCAGCTACCGGGGGTCGGGGGCGGTGCGCGTTCGCCGAGCGGGGTCTGGCCGTTGCGCTCGGGGGTGCGGTGGGTCGGGTCGACGACGTGGACCCGCACCGGTGGCGCGGGTGGGACGTGCACGGCGGGCTGGACACCGTCCAGCGGCTGGCCCAGGTGCACCTGCACGGGGTGCACCGCGTGCGTGCCGCGGGTGGCCGTGCCGGGCAGGTGGGTGGCGTCGACGGTCGAGGAGACGGCGACCGCGTCGACGGGGGTGCTCGGGCCGGGTCCGGACACGACGAAACCCGCGATCAACGCCAGGATCGCGAGCAGCGTGCGCCGGGTCATCGGCCTCCTTCCCGGCGTCCAGGTTAGCGACCGCCGCCGAGCACGACGACCGCTCCGCCGATCAGCGCGCACAGCCAGGCGACCACGAGCGGCTGCATCGTCGTGGCGCCGACCAGGAGCGCGACCGACCAGCCGGCCAGGATCACCGCCGACAGCCAGAACATCGTCGCCACGATCGCGACCTTGGGCCGGTGCGCCGGCAGGCGGAGCAACGCCCGGCGCACCCCGCGCCGCGCCTTGAGCAGCAGCAGCCCCACGACCACCAGGCAGGCGACCACCAGCAGGCCGGAGAACGCGCCGAGCAGCGGCGTCGGCTTCGGCATGCCCGCCAGCAGCAGCACCAGGCCGCCCGCGACGAGCAGCGCGGCCAACCGGGACAGCGCGGGCCACACCAGCACGTGTGCGGCGTGCAGCGCTTCGCCGGACGGTGGCGGGATCGGCGCGCCGCCGCGCTTGCTCCGCACGGTGGCGAGGTTCGCCCGCACGTCGTCGGCGTCGGGGTCGAGGCGCAACGCGGTGCGGTAGGCGCGTTCGGCGGTGCCCCAGTCGCGCACGCGCAGCGCGGCGTCGCCGAGCACCTGGAACGCCCGGGCCTCCGCGGGCGCGAGGTGCGCGGCCTCCCGGGCGACCTCCACGGCTTCCCGCGGGCCTTCGGGGCTGTTGGCCAGCACTTCGGCCAGCACCACCTGGCAGCGCCAGTCGCCGGGCTTGCGGCGCGCACACTCCCGGGCCGCGACCACCGCTTCGGGGTGCCTGCCGAGTTCGCTCAACGCCAACGCGGTCAGCCGCTGCGCCCACACCGGGTCGCCGTCGAGGACCAGGGCGCGCTTCGCCGCGTTCAGGGCCGGGTCGGGTTCGCCCGCGTCGAGGTACGCGGCGGCCAGGCGGCACCACGCCTCGCCGTGCAGGGGGTTGACCACCAGGGCCGGCTGGAGCAGTTCGATCGCCTTGCGCGGCAGCCCGCGCGCGATCAGCTCGGCGGCGCGCAGCACGACCGCGGCGATCGACTCGGACATGGCCCCCAGTGTCGCAGTCCGAACAAGCCTCCTCTATCGGGTGACGGGCCGCCCCCTCGACCCACGGCCCGTCACCCGATACCCCCTTTCAGGCGACGGCCAACTTGCGCACCACCCGGTGCGCGTCCTCCAGCGAGGCGGCCGCGTGGTCGCGGAACTGGGCCAGGTGCGGCATGACGCCGGCCATCGTCATCTCGGCGTGCACGAACTCCAGGTGCTCGCCCATGCCCAACGTGGTGAACACGGCCCGCAGGTACGGCTCCTGGAAATCGAACGAGTGCCGGGGCGTGCCGGGCGCGTAGGAGCCGCCCCGCGCGGTCACGACCACGACCCGGGTGCCGGTCAGCACGCCTGCACCGGTCTCCTGGTCGGCGAACAGCTCCGGCACCGCGATCCAGTCGAGCCAGGCCTTGAGGCTCGACGGCACGCCGTAGTTGTACATCGGCACGCCGAGCAGCACGGTGTCCGCCGCCTTCAGCTCCGCGACCAGCCGCTGCTCCAACGGGCGGTCGCCATCGGCCTGCCGGACGGCCAGCGCTTCGGGGTCGATGTGGGGCAACGGGTCGGCGGCCAGGTCCCGGTAGGTGTACCCGCCGTCCGGGTGCGCCGATCGCCACGCCTCCGCGAACGCCCCGGTGACCTCGCGTGACACCGACCCCTCGAACCGCAGGCTGGTGTCGAGGTGGAGCAGTTCCGCCATAGTTCCTCCCAAGAAGTTCTCGGTTGAGAACATATGACCAAAGTTGTTCCGAGTCAAGACGTTCTTACCCGAGAATATCTCGTGCCTCGCGTATGATCGGGGCATGGATCTCGCCCCTGACCTCGGCTGCACCAGCCGTGCGGGCCTGAACTGGCTGCTGCACCGCGTGGCGCAGAAGCTCGGCACGGTCGCGCAGGAAGCGGCGGTGCGGCACGGCATCACCACCCGGGGCCAGATCGTGCTGACCGCGTTGGCCAGCGAGGAGTTCCAGCGCACCCAGCTCGCGCTCGGCCACGCGCTCGGCGTGGACAAGACCACGCTCACCGCCGAGCTGGACCGGCTGGAACGAGCGGGCCTGATCGTGCGCAAGCCGGACCCGAACGACCGGCGCGTGCGCGTGCCGGTGATCACCGAGCAGGGCCGGGCCGTCCAGGGCGCGGTCGAGGCGCTGCACGTCCAGGTGGAGCGCGAGTTCACCGCCGGGCTGGCGCCCGAGGAAGCCCACACCCTGCGCGTGCTGCTGGAACGCCTGATCGAGACCGGTCACGGCCCCGACAGCGGCTCCTGCCTCTGACGCAGCTGCTCCGGCGTCACCTCGGCTTGGGTGTCGAGCCGGTTGCCGGGATCAGCCGATCGCACGAATGCGTTGCGCCAGTGGAGTCCTCGACCGACCGACCGTCGACGTCCACGCGGACGATCTCGACCCCGAGACGCAGCTCGACTCGGCGGTCTTCGTAGAAATCGGGCTCGTGCACGCGGTTCGGCTCGTCGGCGTCACCGAGCAGCATCTGCTTGGACAGCACCGGAAGCTCGTACGACCGGTGACTCTCCCGCCCGAAGAGGACGAGGTCACCGACATAATCCCGATCCCGCAACGCACCCGCCGCGGCGGCACCGGCCAGGCCCGAGCCGATTATCACGATCCGTTGCGGTTCAGCCATTTTCTCACCCTTTCAGGTGACTGTGACGACAGCCGCATGCGACGCTAGCGACAGCTCGGCACGGTCGCCCGGCGGAATCTCCCGTCATGGCACCAACCCGCGTGCGTCTCCTCCTCGCGGGCGCCCGGATTGGTCCGAGCACCCCGTGTCGAGACAGTTGGAGGTTGGGGGCCGTGGGTACAGACAGGGAGTGGCAGATCTCGTGCCGCGACATCGCGTCACGTCGCCGCGACATGACCGTTTTCGTCAGCCAGGGCCACGTCGTGGTGACCGTGCCGCCGGGTGAGGCGGCCGTGCTGACGCCGTTGGAGGTGGGCCGCCTGCGCGCGGCTTTGCGCGACGCGGTGGTGAACGCGTCCGGCACGCCGGAAAACTGATCACCAGCGTTCCGATTTCGGACCGCACTCTTCCTACTCGCGGGTAGGTAATGTCAGTATCGGGGTCGTGAGTACCTACTTCGTCACCGGCGCGACGGGTTTCATCGGCAGGCGCCTGGTCGCCGAGCTCCTCCGGCGACCGGACTGCGAGCGGGTGTTCGCGCTGGTCAGGCCGCAGTCGGCGGACAAGCTGGACCGGCACGACAAGCTGACCGCGGTGCTCGGCGACCTCGGCTCCCCGATCGACGCCGACCGGGTCGACCACGTCGTGCACCTGGCCGCCGTCTACGACTTCACCGCGTCCGCGGACGAGCACCACACCGTCAACGTCGAGGGCACCCGGCGGGTCGTGGAGTACGCCGGGCGCACCGGTTCGGGGCTGCTGCACCACGTGTCGTCCATCGCGGTCGCGGGCGACCACCGCGGCACGGTCACCGAGGACGACTTCGACCTCGGCCGGCACCTGCCCTCGCCGTACCACGCGACCAAGCACGCCGCCGAGAAGATCGTCCGCGAACAGGGCGATGTCCCGTGGCGGGTGTACCGGCCCGGCGCGGTGGTCGGCGACTCGCGCACCGGCGAGATCGACAAGGTCGACGGCCCCTACTACTTCTTCCCGGCACTGGCCGCGCTCGCCCGCCTGCCGCGCCTGCTGCCGCTGGTCGCGCCGCACTTCGGCGCCGTGAACCTGGTCCCGGTCGACTACGTGGTGGCGGCGCTGCTGGAGCTGATCCACGCGGACGTGCCCACCGGCAGCACGTTCCACCTCACCGCGCGCCGCTCCCTCCGGCTGGACGCCGTCTACAACGCGCTGGCCGACGCCACCGGTGCGCCCAAGGTCCGCCTCACCGTGCCGCTGCCGCTGCCCGCCGCGCCGACCAGCGCGATCGTGACCGGCGTGCTCACCGAGCTGGGCATCCCGCCGCAGGTCGTGCCCCACCTCGCGATGCGCGCCGAGTTCGACTCGACCGCCACCCGCGCGGTCACCGGTCTCGAACCGCCGGACTTCACCACCTACGCGCACACGGTGTGGCGGTACTGGGCCGACCACCTCGACCCGTTGCGCGCCGCGCGCAAGCACGGCCTGGCCGGGCGCACCGTGCTGATCACCGGCGCGTCGTCGGGCATCGGCGCGGCCACCGCCCTCGCCGTGGCCCGTCGCAAAGCCGTGCCGCTGCTGGTCGCACGCCGTGCCGACGAGCTGGAGAGCGTCGCCGAGCGGATCCGCGCCGAGGGCGGCACGGCGCACACCTACCCGTGCGACCTGACCGACGCCGAAGCAGTGGGCGCACTGCTCAAGCAGGTGCTCGCCGAGCACGACGGCGTCGACGTGCTGGTCAACAACGCGGGCCGGTCGATCCGGCGCAGCGTGCACCTGAGCGTGGACCGGCTGCACGACTACGAGCGCACCATGGCGTTGAACTACTTCGCACCGCTGCGGCTGGTCCTGGGCCTGCTGCCGCACATGAGGGAACGGCGGTCCGGGCACATCGTGAACATCTCCAGCATGGGCGTGCAGCTGAACACGCCCCGGTTCTCCGCCTACCTGGCGTCCAAGAGCGCGCTCGACGCGTTCAGCCGGGTGGCGGCCAGTGAGACCGTCGCCGACGGTGTGACGTTCACCTCCGTGCGGATGCCGCTGGTGCGCACGCCGATGATCGGGCCGACGAAGGTCTACGACGCGTTCCCGGCGGCGACGCCCGAGCGTGCCGCGCAGTGGGTCGTGCACGCGCTGGAACGCCGTCCCGAAGAGGTCAACCGGCCGTTCGGGGTGCTGGCCGAACTCGCCCGCAGGACCGCGCCGAAACAGGTCCGGTCGCTGCTGCACCTGGCGTACCGGGCGATGCCGGAGCAGGGCACCCCGCGCACCTCACCGCTGGCCGCCGTCGCCGCCGGGGTCACCCGCCTGGTCCTGCGGGCGACGCGGTGAACCGGGTCCTGGGAGCGCTGCGCGCGTTGGCGACGCTGGTGCGCGCCGGTGTCGTGCGGCCGATGGGTCCCGGCAGGCTGCTCGGCGTGGTGGACGCCTACCTCCAGTGGGACATCACGGTGGCGTTCGGCTTCGCCCACGGCGCGGCGCGCCACCCCGACCGGCCGGCGATCGTCGACGACGCGGGCACGCTCACCTACGCCCAGGTCGACGAGCGCACCACCCGGCTCGCGCACGGCCTGCGCGACCTGGGCGTGCGGCCGGGTTCGAAGGTCGCGGTGCTGTGCCGCAACCACCGGGGTTTCGTGGAGACCGTGGCCGCGTGCGTGAAGCTCGGCACGCACACCGTGCTGCTCAACACGGGGCTGAGCGCGGCCCAGATCGCCGTGGTGCTGCGCGAGCAGGACGTGTCCGTGGTCGTCGCCGACACCGAGTTCCGCGACCTGCTCGCCAACGCGCCCCGCAAGGTGCGCCGGGTGATGGCGTGGGTGGACGGCGCCACCAAGAGCAAGACGCTGGAGCAGCTGATCGCGGGCTCCCCCGCCACCCCGCTGCCGAAACGACCGCCGCGCGGCCGGATGATCGTGCTGACGTCGGGAACCACGGGCGCGCCCAAGGGCGCCAAGCGGCCGGAACCGGCGAGCCTCACGCCCGCCGCCGCGTTGCTGTCGCGCATCCCGCTCAAGGCGGGCGACCGGTTCTCCGTGCCCGCGCCCCTGTTCCACACGTGGGGCCTGGCCGCGTTCCAGATCGGGCTCGTGCTGGGCGCGACCTTCGTGCTGCGCCGCAAGTTCGACCCGGCGCTCGTGCTCGCCGACGCGCGTCAGCACGGCAGCGACGCGCTGTTCGTCGTTCCCGTGATGCTGCAACGCGTCCTGGAGCTGACCGGGCGCCCCCACCTGCCGCGGCTGCGGGTGATCGCGTCCAGCGGCTCGGCGCTGCCGCCACCGGTGGCCCGGCGGTGCCTGGCGGAGTTCGGTCCCGTGCTCTACAACCTCTACGGCTCCACCGAGGTGTCCTGGGTGAGCATCGCCCGGCCCGACGAGCTGGCCAGGCACCCGGACACGGCGGGCGTGCCGCCGCACGGCACCCGGCTGCGGATCCTGGACGACGACGGCAACCCCGTGCCCGCCGGCACCACCGGCCGGATCTTCGTGGCCAACGACATGCTGTTCGACGGCTACACCAACGGCGCGAACAAGGAGGTCCGCGACGGCCTCATGGCGACCGGCGACGTCGGCTACCGCGACTCCAACGGCCTGCTGTACGTGGCGGGGCGGGACGACGAGATGATCATCTCCGGCGGCGAGAACGTGTACCCGCGCGAGGTCGAGGACCTGCTGGCGGGCCTGGCCGGGGTGCGCGAGGTGGCCGTGGTCGGCGTGCCGGACGAGCAGTTCGGCCAACGGCTCGCCGCGTACGTCGTGTGCGAGGAACCGGGCGCGCTGGACGAGGACGCGGTGCGCGAGCACGTGCGCGGCAACCTGGCCAAGTTCTCCGTGCCGCGCGAGGTCGTCTTCCTCGACGCCCTGCCCCGCAACGCGACCGGGAAGGTGCTCAAGCGCGAGTTGGGGTGAGTACGCTCTCCAGCCGGGGGGCAACGATGACGATTCCCGTCCAGCGAGCGGCCGATCCGCGTGAGGCCGCGGTGTCCAACCTGCGCGAGGCGCGGCTGGCGTTGGACGAGGGCCGCCCCGGTGACGCGCTGGAGGCCGCGGAGAAGGCGCTGGCCGCGTTCTCCTGGCTGGACGACGCCGAGGGCGTGGCGCACAGCGTGCTGGCCCAGTCCGTGGCGCTGGGCAAGCGCGGCCTGCTGCCGGGCGCGCTGGACACCATCGACCGGGTGCGGGCGATCGCGGTGGCCAACCGGCACGTCGGGTTGCAGGCGTGGTGCGGTTTCGCGCAGGCCGTGGTGGAGCTGCGGCTGGACTCGCGGGAGCGGTCGCTGCACTCGTTGGCGCGGGCGCTGGGCCTGGCCGAGCTGACCAAGGACGTCGAGCTGATCGGCTCGATCCTGTTCGAGCAGGCCGACGTGCTGCGCACGCAGTACCACGAGCACTGCATGGTGCGCACGGCGGCGAGCCGGTGCAGCCCGGACGGCGAGCCGTGCACGCGCAAGCTCCGGCGCGCGGAGGCGCTGTGCGCGCAGGTCCGGGACCGGTGGAAGCACCTCGACCAGCCGTGGCGGATGGCCCGGTTGAACCTGCTGCTCACGCACGTGCGGCTGGACCTGGGCGAGGTGGAGCGGGCGCTGCGCTCGTGCCAGCGGGCCGACCGGTTGCTCGACGGGCAGGACCGGCCCGTGCTGCGGGCCGAGCTGCTGATGGCGCGGGCCCGGATCAACGGCGTGCGCGGCCGGCACGACGACCAGGTGCGGCTGCTGACCCGTGCGGCGGAGCTGGCGATGGGCGTGCTGGCGCGGGAGGTCGCGGTGCGGGCGCACGGCGCGTTGAGCGTGGCGCACGAGCGGGCCGGGAAGCTGGACTCGGCGCTGCGCCACGCCCGGTCTCAATTGGAGCAGTACCGGCTGTGGGAACTGCAGGAAGGCCGCGACCTGCTGCGGATGCGCGAGCACGACCTGTCCGCGCGGCTGGTGGACCAGTTGGCCGAGCGGACGTTCGGACCGCACCGGGAGCACCGGACGGCGCCGGACCCGCTGCGCAGCTCGGCCACCGCCGAGCAGGACAACCGGCGGATCGCGCGGGCGTTGCGGTCCGGGCTGACCAAGCGCGGTATCGAGGTGCTGCGGCGGGTCGCCGCGGGCGAGAGCACGGGTGACATCGCGGCCGAGCTGTCGCTGTCGCCGAAGACCGTGCAGAACCACCTCCAGCGCATCTACCGGACGATCGGCGTGCGCGACCGTGCGGGCGCGGCGGTGTGGTGGGTGGACCTCGACGAGGAGACGCGCGCACGAGCCGTGCTCGACTGAGTCACTTCCGGGTTTCCGGCTCGTTACCCGTGATGGTGGGATGTCCCCGACGATCGGGGCGACCGCTCCGGGGGTATTGCCTAGCGGGCAGAGGCAGAAGTGGGTGATGACCGTGACGACCCCTCTGTGCCATGCTCCGCTTGGACGCTTCCGGGCGTTACCCGCGGATCTGGTCCGGCTCCCCCCTGCCGACAAAGCCGCTACGATCGAACGGAGTTCGACGATGGTTGTGCACTCCCTGCACAAGATCATGGCTGCGCTCGCCATCTGCGCCGGTCTCGCGGTCGTCGTCGGCGTGCCCGCCGCTGTGGCCGTCCAGGGCGAGGGCGCCCACGCGAAGGTGTTCCAGGCGCCGTACGCACCGCAGCCGTAACCGGTCGGTGACGGGGTCGGGTTCGCGCGCACGCGGGCTCGGCCTTGAGGCACAGTGGACGGCGTGAGCAACGAAGTGTTGCGCCTGCGTGCGCCGCGGCACCAGGTGAGCCGCAAGTCGATCACCCTCTGGACCCTGCACGCGCTGATCGGCTGGGCGGTGCTGCTGGTGCCGCAACTGGTCGTGCTGATCTTCGCCGCGTCGCCGTGGCAGGTCACCGCCGCCGTCGCGACGCTCGTGCTCGGCACCGCGCACACGCTGGTGATGCCGCGCTGGCGGTACCGGGTGCACCGCTGGGAGGCCACCCCGGACGCGGTGTACACGCTGGCGGGCTGGCTCAACCAGGAGTGGCGGATCGCGCCGGTCTCGCGCATCCAGACCGTGGACACCAAGCGCGGTCCCCTGCAACAGCTGCTCGGGCTGTCCACGGTCACCGTGACCACGGCCTCGGCCGCGGGCCCCGTGCTCATCGAGGGCTTGGAGCACGACGACGCGGTGCGGCTGGCCGACGAGCTCACCACCACCACGCAGGCCACGCCCGGTGATGCCACGTGACCACGGACCTGCCCGCCGCGCCCGAGTACGCCGAACCGGTGGTGGACTGGCACCGGCTGGACGTGCGGATGCTCATCGTCCGCCCGCTCAACGAGCTGATCGGCCTGGTCCCGCTGTTCGTCGGCCTGCTGGTGCTCGGCCGGGGCGAGACGTGGCGGATCCTGGTCAGCGTCGGCGTGATCGCCGCGATCGTGCTGCTGGGACTGCTGCGCTGGATCACCACCCGGTACCGGATCACCACCGAGCAGGTCGAGCTGCACACCGGCCTGCTGGTGCGCAAGCGCCTGGCCGTGCCGCGTGACCGGATCCGCACCGTTGACCTGACCGCGAAGCTCGGGCACCGGCTGTTCGGGCTGTCCGCGATCCGGGTCGGCACCGGGCAGCGCGACCAGCCGGGCGAGGACGGGTTGACGCTGGACGCGGTGTCGTCGGCCGAAGCGGAACGGCTGCGCGTGCTGCTGCTCACCATCGCCAAGACCGAGGCGCCGGCGGCTGCCGAGGAGCGGCCGGGGGTCGTGCTGTCCGAATGGGACAACCGGTGGCTGCGGTACGCGCCGTTGACGCTGTCCGGGCTGGTGGCCGCCGGTGCGCTGTTCGGGTTCGTGATGAACTTCGCGCGGGAGCTGGACATCGAGGTGTTCGAGCCGATGAGCGAGGCCGCGCGCTGGGTGGTGGAACAGCCGCTCGGGCTGACCGTCGCGGTGTTCGCGGGTGTCGTGCTGCTGGTCGCGACCCTCGGCTCGGTGCTGGTGTACGTGGTGCAGTTCTGGGGCTACCGGCTGACCCGCGAACCGGACGACACGGTCCGGGTGCGCCGCGGCCTGCTCACCACCCGTTCGGTTTCCGTTGCCGAGCAACGGCTTCGCGGCGTGGAGCTGGTCGAGCCGCTGCTGTTGCGCGCCGGGCGCGGTGCGCACGCCAAGACCGTGACGACCGGACTGGGCCGCAAGGGCGAGAGCAACCTGCTGCTGCCACCCGCGCCGGTCGCCGAGGCGCACCGGGTGTCCGCGGAAGTGCTGCGGCCCACCTCCGACGACTCGCCGACGCAGGCACCGGGCTCGCCGACCCGGACACCGTTGCACCGACACCCGCCCGCCGCCCTGCGCCGCCGGATGGTGCGTGCCGTCGTGCCCCTGCTGGTCCTCGCGGCGATCCTGGCGTGGTTCGCACCGAGCTGGACGTGGCAGGTCGTCCTGGCACTGGTCCCGTTCTCCGCCGCCCTGGGCTGGGACCGCTACCGCTCGCTCGGCCACGCGCTGACCGACCGCCACCTGCTCGCCCGCGCGGGCTCGGCGATCCGCGAAACCGTGGCGCTGCAACGCACCGGCATCATCGGCTGGCGCATCTCCCGTTCCTTCTTCCAGCGCCGCGCGGGCCTGGTCACCATCACCGCCACCACCGCGGCGGGCGACGGCGCGTACCACGTGATCGACGTGGGCGAGTCCACCGGCCTGACCCTCGCCGACGAGGCGGTCCCGGACCTGCTCCGTCCGTTCCTGGAACCCGGACCACCCGACTGATGCGGAACGTGTGCGCCGCTTACGTGGTCACCGGCGCTTGCGGGAGGTTCCGAAGAGACCGCGGGTGATCTCACGGCCCAGCGCGCTCGCGGCTGAGCGGAGGAACGACTTGACGGCCGTGTTGCCGAGCACCTGCGCCACTACGCCCGGCTCCTCGCGCTCGGCACGCCGTTCGGAGGGCTCGGGCGGTGGCGCCTGCTCCTGGTCGGGCGGGGGCGCCACCTTCGCCGCCAGCTTCTCGTACGCCGACTCGCGGTCCACCGTCCCGGCGTACTTGCCGTGCAGCTCGGACGTCCCGGCGGCCTGCCTGATCGCGTCCGGCCCGATCGTGTCCATCAAGGACCGCGGCGCGCGCAGCCTCGTCCACGCGACCGGCGTCGGCGCGCCCTTCTCGCTCAGCACCGTCACCACCGCCTCGCCGATGCCCAACGACGTCAACGCCTCGTCCAACTCGTAGTGCGGCGTGTTCGGGTAGGTCTTCACCGCCTTCGCCAACGCCGCCTGGTCCTCCGGCGTGAACGCCCGCAGCGCGTGCTGCACCCGTGCGCCCAGCTGCGACAGCACGGCGTTCGGCACGTCGGTCGGCAACTGCGTGCAGAAGAACACACCGACACCCTTGGACCGGATCAGCTTCACCGTCTGCGTGATCCGCTCCAGGAACGCCTTCGACGCGTCGGCGAACAGCAGGTGCGCCTCGTCGAAGAAGAACACGAGCTTCGGCTGGTCCAGGTCACCCTCCTCGGGCAGCACCTCGAACAGCTCCGCCAGCAGCCACATCAGGAACGTCGAGAACAACGCCGGCTTGGCCTGCAGCTCCGCCAGCTCCAGCAGCGACACCACGCCGCGACCGTCGACCACGCGCATCAGGTCGAGCGGGTCCAGCTCCGGCTCGCCGAAGAACGTGTCACCGCCCTGCGCCTCCAGGTTCACCAGCGACCGCAGGATCACCCCCGCCGTGGCCGACGACACACCGCCCAGGCCCTTCAGGTCCGCCTTGCCCTCGTCGGACGTGAGGTGCGTGATCACCGACCGCAGGTCCTTGATGTCCAGCAACGGCAGCCCGCGCGTGTCCGCCCAGTGGAAGATCAGCCCGAGCGTGGACTCCTGGGTGTCGTTGAGCCCGAGCACCTTCGACAGCAGGATCGGCCCGAAGCTGGTGACGGTCGCCCGCACCGGCACCGCCGCCCCACCCGTGCCCAGGGACAGGAACTGCACCGGGCACGCCCCCGGCTGCCAGTCGTCACCCGTCTCGGCGGCCCGCGCGGTGATCCGCTCACCGCCCTCGCCCGGCCGTGACAGACCGGACAGGTCGCCCTTCACGTCCGCCATCACCACCGGCACGCCCGCCGCCGACAGCTGCTCCGCGATCAGCTGCAGCGTCTTCGTCTTGCCGGTGCCGGTGGCACCCGCGACCAGGCCGTGCCGGTTCAGCGTGGCCAGTGGGAGCCGCACCCGCGCGGTCGGCTCCACCTCGCCGTCCACCAGCACGGCGCCGAGTTCGATGGCCGCGCCCGCCGAGGCGTAGCCGGCAGCGATGTCGCTCTGGGCCGTCATTGCGATGAGCGTAATGAGATTGGAAGGGGCCGCCACCCGAAGCGACGCGGGACCGGCGGGAGCGGGCGACTAGGCTCGCGCGGGTGATGGATCGCCTGGTGTGGATCGACTGCGAGATGACCGGCCTCGAACTGGGCAAGGACGCCTTGATCGAGATCGCGGCGCTGGTGACGGACGCGGAGCTGAACGTGCTCGGCGAAGGCGTCGACGTGGTGATCCACGCCGACGACACCGCGCTCGACTCGATGCCGGACGTCGTCATGCAGATGCACGCCAAGTCCGGGCTCACCGAGGAGGTGCGGCGGTCCACCGTGACGCTCGCCGACGCCGAGGCGCAGGTGCTGGCCTACATCAAGGAATGGGTGCCGGACCCGCGCACCGCTCCCCTGGCGGGCAACTCGATCGCCACCGACCGCGGGTTCATCGCCCGTGACATGCCCGAACTCGACGCGCACCTGCACTACCGGATGGTCGACGTGTCGTCGATCAAGGAGCTGTGCCGGCGCTGGTACCCGCGCATCTACTACGCGCAGCCGGGCAAGGGCCTGGCGCACCGCGCGCTCGCCGACATCAAGGAGTCGATCCGCGAGCTGGCGTACTACCGGCGCACGGCGTTCGTGCCGCAGCCAGGGCCGACGTCGGAGCAGGCGCAGGCCGTGGCCGCCGAGCTGCTGGCCGACGAGGGCCTCGAATAGGGTCGATTTCAGACCCGGCGGTAGGGCACTGTATGCTTCACGCGCCGGGTCAGCCGGTCTTGGTGGGTGTAGCTCAGCTGGCAGAGCACTGGGTTGTGATCCCAGGTGTCGCGGGTTCAAGTCCCGTCACTCACCCCAAGCGGAACGCCCCTCGACGCCCGAGTCGAGGGGCGTCTTCTTTTGCCCTGGAGTCGTCGTGAGCGCCACCCTCGTCGCGAAAGACCTGGCCGCCGGGCACGGCGACCGCGTGCTGTTCTCCGAGCTGGACCTGGTCGTCGCACCCGGTGACGTGATCGGGCTGGTCGGCGCCAACGGCGCGGGCAAGTCCACGTTGCTGCGGACCCTCGCGGGCCTGCTGCCCGCCGAACAGGGTGTGATCCGCCTCTCACCCACGAGCGCGACGGTCGGCCACCTGCCGCAGGAGCCGGACCGGCGTCCGGGTGAGACGGTCCGGGCGTTCCTGGCCCGCCGCACGGGCGTGGCGGCGGCGCAGGTCGAGCTGGACCGGGCGACCGAGGCGCTGGCCTCCGGGTCGGGTGACGACGGGTACTCCGACGCGTTGGAGCGGTGGCTCGCGCTGGGCGGGGCCGACCTGGAGGAACGGTCGCTGGAGGTGGCGGCCGAGCTGGGGCTGGAGGTCTCGCTCGACCTGCCGATGACGGCGTTGTCGGGCGGCCAGGCGGCGCGGGTCGGCATGGCGTCGTTGCTGCTGAGCAGGTACGACGTGTTCCTGCTCGACGAGCCGACCAACGACCTGGACCTGGACGGCCTGGCCCGGCTGGAGCGGTTCGTGACGGGGCTGCGCGCGGGCGTCGTGGTGGTGTCGCACGACCGCGAGTTCCTGGCCCGCACGGTGACGCGGGTCGTGGAACTGGACCTGGCGCAGCAGCAGGTGCGGACCTACGGCGGCGGGTACGAGTCGTACCTGGAGGAGCGTGAGATCGCCCGCAGGCACGCGCGTGAGGAGTACGAGGAGTACGCGTCCACGCGGTCGTCGTTGGAGGAGCGCGCTCGGGCGCAGCGGTCGTGGATGGAGAAGGGCGTGAAGAACGCCCGCCGCAAGGCGCCCGACAACGACAAGGTGGGACGCAAGTTCCGCACCGAGGCAACCGAGAAGCAGGCGTCCAAGGCGCGGCAGACCGAGCGGCTGATCGAACGGCTGGACGTGGTCGAGGAGCCGCGCAAGGAGTGGGAGCTGCGGATGGAGATCGCCGCCGCGCCCCGGTCCGGTGCGGTGGTGGCGGTGCTGCGGTCGGCGGTCGTGACGCGGGGGTCGTTCACCCTGGGGCCGGTCGACGTGCAGGTGGACTGGGCCGACCGGATCGCCATCACCGGCGCCAACGGGTCGGGCAAGTCGACGTTGCTGGCGGCGCTGCTGGGCCGCGTCCCGCTGGCCTCCGGGTCGTCGTCCCTGGGCTCCGGCGTGGTCGTGGGCGAGATCGACCAGGCCCGCGGCCTGTTCCTCGGCGACGAGCCGCTGCTGGACGCCTTCGGCGCGGCCGTACCCGAGCTCGTGCCCGCCGACGTGCGCACGTTGCTGGCGAAGTTCGGGCTGAAGGCGGCGCACGTGCTGCGGACCGCCGCCTCCCTCTCCCCCGGTGAACGCACGCGTGCCGCGTTGGCGCTGCTGCAGGCACGCGGGGTGAACCTGCTCGTGCTGGACGAGCCGACGAACCACCTGGACCTGCCCGCGATCGAACAGCTGGAGTCCGCACTGGACTCCTACACCGGCACGTTGCTGCTGGTCACGCACGACCGGCGGATGCTGGACGCGGTCCGGACGACCCGCCGCCTGGTGGTGGCGGCGGGTCGGGTGTCAGAGCTCTAGCGTCAGCGGTTGCCCTTGATCCACTGGTCCCACGGGATCTGCCAGTCGCCGAAGCCGTCCCAGGACTCCAGCACCGGGCCGCCGGAGTTGGTGACGATGACGATGTCGCCCTGCTTGGAGTTGTCGAACACCCACTTGGCGTTCTCGGGCGACAGGTTCAGGCAGCCGTGGCTGACGTTGCGCCTGCCCTGGTCGCCGATCGACCACGGCGCGCTGTGGAAGAAGATGCCCGAGTTGGACATCCGGTAGGCCCAGTCGACGGGCGTGACGTAGCCGCCCGCTTCCAGCGACAGGCCGTACGTGCGGGAGTCCATCACCATGTGGGCGTGCTTCTCCATGAGCACGTAGGTGCCCGTGGGGGTCGGGTTCTGCGCGTCGCCCATCGACGTGGGCATGGTGCGCACGACCTGGCCGTTCACCTTGGTGACGACCTGGTGGGTCTGGCCGTCCGCCTCGTGGACGACCGCGTCGCCGATGGTGGTGTTGATCACGCGGTCTTCCTCGCCGTAGACCCCGTTGCCCACGTGCTTGCCGTAGATCTTGGCGTTGATGGTGATCTTGGTGCCGGGCGTCCAGTAGGCCTGCGGGCGCCAGTGCACGGTCTTCTCGTCGAACCAGTAGAAGGCGCCCTCGACGCGCGGCGCGGTGGTGATGGAGATCATCGCCTCGGCGGCGGTCTTGTCCGCGATCGGCTCGTCGAAGTAGAAGGCGAGCGGCTGGCCGACGCCGACCGTCGTGCCGTCCTGCGGGTTGACCGACAGGTAGGTCAGCGTGCGCGGCTTGACGGTGGTGAAGGTCGAGGTCTTGGTGACGGCCTTGCCGTCCGCGCCCTCGCCCGTCACGGACAGCGTGTAGGTCTTCTGGTAGCCCAGCGGCTCGGTGTTGGTCCACTGCAGACCGTCCGGGCTCACCTGGCCCGCGACGACCTTGCCCTCCGGGTTGGTCAACGAGACCGACGTGATCTTGCCGTCGGTGGCCGTGGCCACGACCGGCACGCCGGGCTGGACGTCGACCGCCGCGTCCACGGGGCCCGTGCTCAACATCACGGGCTTCGGCGGCGGCGTGGACGACGTGGTGGTGGAGGTCTCACCGGCGGCGTCCTCGGTCGAGGCGGAGCCGGACGAACAACTTGTGATCAACACCGCGACCAACCCGATCGCGACCATCCCCAGCGCTCTGCGCGCCCCCCGCTTGCGGTACATCCCCGTCCTCCGCTTCGTCCCCAGAACGCCGTGACTGCCCGCCACAGGAGTCCGCCGGCGTCCCCTGACAAGGTGACGCCCAGAGGGTTGACGATGTTGCCCGAGATGCTGGATCGTTACCAAGGCGAAGTTCCCCCTGCACCAGGGCGGCACACCGGCCCTGACCAGGCGATTGGGAGCTGGGAGAGACGCTGTGCTAATGTTCTTCGCGTCGGACAGAGCAAGAGAGTCCGAGCGCCGCTAGCTCAACTGGCAGAGCAGCTGACTCTTAATCAGCGGGTTCGGGGTTCGAGTCCCTGGCGGCGCACAACACAGCGAGAGGGTCACCATTCCGGTGGCCCTCTTGTTGTCTTTCTCGGCGATGAACGCCACTAAGGAGTGGGTGGGAACTCGTACTCCCACCCACGTCCTCAGGTCGGCGCCTCGGAGGTTCCACCACCGGTACTGCCGGCTCTGCGTATGTCGGGTTCCATCAGAGCTCCTCGTTCGAGTCTCGACACCGCGAAGCGGTCGTCATCCGATACGGCCGGGCCATTGCACAACACAAGCCGAGCCGTTCAGGTCGGCTTCGGCGGCCGTTGCCGTCGGGCCGCCGAGCACGAATGCGACGACGGCGAGTGAACCGATCAACGAAACAACCAGGTTCCGCATTGCGCGGTAAACGGGAGTGCTCACGGGCGCAGTAGATCACCCGCCCCAGTGGTCCCTCACACTGGGGTGGTTCTCTTCCGGGTGTCACCCACCCGTCAGAGGAGAGGGGCGACCACCATTGATGCATAACTATTTTGTTGTCCTACTCAACATTCACTGGATCAGGTGACGAACTTTCCTCTCAGTTCTTACGCTCAGTGATCTCCTCGGCTGGCGTGGCGGTGAAGTCGGGCGCCGACGAACGAGGCTCCGGAATAGCGCTGCGAATAGTCTTCACATCGGCCAGGTGTTCCGTTACCACCTCGGCCTCGACCTCCTGCACGCCCCGCAGCACGCCGACTGCCAGCCGGAACCGCTCTTCGGCCTCGTCCAACCGCCCGAGGGCCACCAGCGCGTGACCCCAGACGTGCAGCGCGCGCCCCTGTCCCGCACGCGCCCCGATGACGTGACACGTGGAAACTGCCTCCTCGGCGTGGCCGATGGCCTCACCGAACCGGCCCAGGTCGTACTCCACCTCGGTGAGCGTGACGAGCGCGTCGGCGGTGCGGGCGCGATCACCGCCGATCGGGTGGAGCGCCAGGGCTTCGTGGAGGCGACCCAGGGCCTCCTCGTGCTCGCCCCTCTCGAAGTGGAGCCGCCCGACGTCCGTGAGGGTGGTCGCGACACCCCTGACGTGACCTATCGAGCGACGGATGGCGAGCGCCTGGTAGTAGTGCTCCAGCGCGAGATCGTCCCGCTCCGCTTTGCGGTACGCGTTCGCGAGCTCGTTCAGGGCGTACGCCTCGCCGTCGCGGTAGCCGGATTCGCGCGTCGCGTCCAGGGTTTCCCGGTACAGCTCGATCGCGGCGCCGACCTCGCCCAGGGCCAAGCGGATTCCGGCCAGGTTATGCGAGCAGATGAGTTGGATCTCGTGCGCGCCGATGGCTCGCGCCAGGTCCGATCCGGCTTTGAAGTGCTCTTCCGCCTCGGCGTACTTGCACAACCGGTACAGCACCATTCCGACATTGCTGTGCGTGCCGCTCAACGCTTCCAGGTCGCCGAGCGCGGCACACGATTTGAGCGCCGCCCGGTGACTGATGAGGACGTCCTCGTAATGCCCGGACCGGTCGTACGCCTCGTGGAAATTGGCCGACAGCCGCCACGCGTGCGCGTGGAACCCGTGGCGGACGGCTTGCGGCACCGCGGCGACCAGGTTCACCCGCTCCCTGGTGAGCCACCTCAACGCGTCCGACTGGTCCGCGAGCGGCACCGGCTCCGCCGACATGCCCGGCAGTGGCGGCACCGGCGAGGTCTGGGGATCCAGCAGGTGGGCCGCGGCGCCGGACGACGCCAGGTACCAGTCCAGCAGCCGGGTCATGGCGTGCTTGCGCGCCTGCGCGGGCTCGTCGCGGCGCACGAGGTGCAGCGCGTAGCCGTACAACGTGTCGTGCAGCCTGAACCGCCGCGGCACGGCGCCGTAGTCCAGCAGGTTGCTGCGCACCAGCGTGCTCAGGTGCGCGCTGACCGCGTCGTAGGGCTCGCCCAGGAGCGCGACCGCCGCGTCGACGCCGAACTCGGCCGTCGGGTTGAGCGCCAGCAGCCGGAACATCCGCGCGGTGTCCGCGGGCAAGTCGCGGAACGACCAGGAGAACGCCGCCGGCAGCGTGGCGCTCTCGTCGTCGCTGTCGTGCACGGATCCGAGGATCCCGAGCCCGTCCTGACCCTTGAAGTCCTCGACGAGCTCCCCGATCGGGGTGTCCGGCCGGTTCGCGACGTGCTGCGCGATGATCCTCAACCCGAGCGGCAGGCCGTCCACCAGACCGGCCAGGTCCCGCAGCGCCGCGGGGTCGACGTCGGCCCGCTCGCGGCCGATCTCGTTGCGCAACAACGTGATCGACTCCGCCGTCGACAGCGGCGGCACGGGCACGAGGTCGACGTGGTCGAGGACCTTCAGCCCCATCAGCCGGGTCCGGCTCGTGATGATCGTCAGGCACTGCGGCGTCGCCGCCAGGACCGGCCTGACCTGCGCGCTCTCGTGCGCGTCGTCGAGCAGGACCAGCATCCTGCGGTTGCCCAGCAACCGGCGGAGCTCGAGCTGCCGCTCGCCACCGGTGGCGGGTATTCGCTCGGCTCCGAGCGACCTCAGCAGGAACGCCAGCACGTCGTCGGGCGCGACCCGCGTGCCGGGGCCGGCGCCGCGCAGCTCCAGGTACAGGTTCCCGTCCGGGAACCGGTCGCGGTGCCGTGCCGCCCACTTGAGGGCGAGCTGGCTCTTGCCCACGCTCGGCATCCCGTGCAGCGCGACGACCCGGCCCTGGTCGCCGTCGCCGAGCAGGGCGTCGAGCCTGGCCAGCAGGTCGTCGCGGCCGGTGAAGCTTCGCGCGGGCGGCGGCAGCTGGTGTGGCGCCGTCGTGCCCGGCAGCGCGGTGCTCTCCTGCTTGCGCAGGATGCTCCGGTAGAGGTCCCTCAACTCCGGGCCGGGCTCGGCGCCGACGTGCTCGAACAGGCGCTGGCAGAACACGGCGTAGAAGTCGAGCGCCGTGGAGTAGCGACCCAAGGCGTCCAGGGAGCGCATGTATAGGCCGGCGAACGCCTCGTCCGGGGCCTGGCTCGCGGTGAGCCTGCCCGCTTCGGCCATCACCTCCAGGTGCTCGCCCAGTTGCCGCTGGCTGTCCAGCAACGCGTAAAACGCGGGCATCCGGTCGAATGTCTCCATTTGGTCACGACAATGGTCGGCCCACGCCCCGCCGAGCTCTTCGAGCGGCCTGCCGTTCCACTGCGAAAGCGCCTCGCGCAGCAATGCCTTGGCCTCCCGGTGGTCACCTCGAGAGGCCGCCACCCGACCCATCTCCGCCAATTTGCGGAAACGGTGGTAGTCTATCAGGTCCGCCTGTCGCAACACCAACCGATAAGCGTTGCCCTCCTTCGGTATCGACGCACCTGTCCCCGATTTGGCCAGAATGGCTCGCAGTCGGCTGACGATCGGCTGCAGGTTTCGTTTCACCTGTTCCGGGGCACTGTCCGGCCAGAGCACCTGAGCGATGGTGTCCACTTGGACCGGTCTCGGGAAGTAGTAGAGGAGCAATGTGAGCACGCCGCGGTGCTTGGCCGGCCCGAGATCACAATCATTCCCGTCGATGTGTAATCGCGTCTTGCCGATGATCTTGAACTCCACCAGCGCCACCTTTCGCTGGCCAACTTGCCCTTGGGCACAGTGTGCTTCACTGGGAGGAAGTTCCGCAGGCCCGTTTCCCATTTTCGTCCGAATTGCCCAGGTGACCGGACGGCGATCGGCAGATGCAAGCGGACTGCAAGTTCCCGGCAAACCGGTCCGTCACTCTTCTCCCGAGGGTTGGAGCGCGAGGGGGAGTGCATGACACGTCCAGAGTGGCCGCGAGTGCCGATCGGGCTCGACGCGTCGCAGTGGGTCAGCCGCGCCGGGTGCCTGTCGGTGCTCGCCGTGGTGCACACGGTCACCAGCGGGCAACGCCTGCTGGAAGCCGTGGAGCTGATCGAGACGGACACGAGGCTTCAGGTCGTCTTCACGCAGGCGCCTGACGTCTTCAGCAACGGGGTGGCCGAATTCCTGCGGTCCACCGGGGGCATCGTGTGGCCGTGGGAGCTGGCGATCCGGCAGGAGTTCGCCCTGGCCGTCGCCGCGTCCTACGGCGGGCTGCACGAGTTGCACGCGCCGCTGGTGGTGATGCCGCACGGCGCCGGCTACGGCAAGTCCTTCACCACCGGCGGCGAGCCGGTGGTCTACGGGTTGGACGCGCAACGGCTCCTGCACAACGGCCGTGTGCTGGCGAGCGCGCTGGTGCTCGCGCACGACGACGAACGGGAGGTGCTGCGGCGGCAGTGCCCGCAGGCGCTCGATGTCGCCGTCGTGGCGGGCGACCCGACCTACGACCGGTTGGTCGCGAGCCTGCCGCGGCGCGACGAGTACCGGGCCGCGCTGGGCATCGAGCCGGGTCAGCAGGCCGTGGTGGTCAGCTCGACGTGGGGGCTGGACTCGTTGTTCGCGAGGTTCGAGGACCTGCTGCCGAGCCTGCTCGAAGAGCTGACGCCGCACGGGTTCCGCGTGGTGGCGCTGGTGCACCCGGGAGCCTGGTTCGGCCACGGCAAGCGGCAGGTGGACGCGTGGCTCGCGGAGTGCCGGGACGCGGGGCTGGTCGTGGTCGGCCCGCACGTGGACTGGCGGGCCGCGGTGATCGCCGCCGATCACGTGGTGGCCGACCACGGGTCGGTCGGCGTGTACGCGGCGGCGATCGGCCGGCCGGTGGTCCTGGTCGACGCACCGGTGCGGGTCGCCACGTCCAGCGGGTCAGCGCAGGAGCTGTTGCGGCACCTGGCGCCCAGGTTCCAGTCGGGATCGCCCGTGCGACCGCAACTCGACCTGGCCGCGGCACGTGCGGCCGAGCTCGGCGAGGTCGTGCGGGAGCGGTTGACCTCCGAGCCCGGCCGCTCGTCGGCGCGGCTGCGCCGGATCATGTACGAACTGCTCGACCTCCCCGAACCGGGACGGCACCGCGCCGTGCCGCCGGTTCCGACACCACCGGAGGAGTCTCCGTGACCGAACCCATGGTGCGGTGGACGAGCGGACCGGACCGCCTGGCGGACGTCGTCGTGCGCGAGGTGTCCGGTGTGGATGGTGATCCGACCGCCGAGCTGCTGCGCGACAACCCGTTCGCCGCGCTGGCGGTCGCCGCGTCGGCCGATCGGCTCGTGGTGCGGACCGAACTCGGCCAGGTGGTCGAGCTCACGCCAGCGGCCACCGAGGCGCGCTGCCTCGACGTCCAAGCGGTCGTGGTGTCGGCCGTCCAGTCGCTCTACGCGTGGCACGTGGCACGACTCGACCTGAGCGCGCTGCGACCGCGTGGGCTGCCCGTGTGGTGCGCGGAGCACCGGGCACGGCGGTCAGCCGTCGCGTGCGGGTGGCTCCGGGTCGTCGTCCTGGACGCCCAGTCGTCGAGCGATGCCGTCGGCCTTTGAGGATCCGATCTCGGTGTAGAGCCGCAGAGCCTGTCTCCAGTGCTCTGCGGCCCGCTCCGCGTCACCCTGCCGTTCGGCGGACTCCGCCAGCAGTTGGTGCGACTCGGCCATCCCCTGTTTGGAGCCGAGCGCGCTCAGCGCGTCCAGCGCGCTCCGGGCCGTTCGGTCGGCGAGCGGCAGGTCGTCGGCACGCAGGTACGCCGCGGCCTGTGCCACCACGACCCGTGCCTGGTTGTAGGGGTCCGGCGGCTCCAAGCCGCGGAACTGCTCCGTCGCCTCCAACAACGCCCGCTGCGCCTCGTCGACCCGACCCAGCCCGGTCAGCGCCCGGCCGAGGTTGATCAGCGTGAGGCCGAGGCTCCGCCGCGCGCCCAGGTCCCGGTTGGTCCGGGCCAACCGCTCGAACAGCCCGACCGCCTCGGCGAGCCGGCCACCGGCCACGTGCAGCAGGGCGAGCGCCTCCTCCGCGTCGGCGGCGCCCCGCCGGTCGTCGATCTCCTCGGCGACGGCGACCGACGCCCGCAGGTGCTCTTCGGCCTCCTCCAGCCTGCCCACCGTGGTGCACACCAGGCCGAGCCGCTTGAGCATGTCGGCCTCGGCGAGCCTGTTCCCCCACCGGCGTGCCGCCTCGACGCCGCGCCGGTCGACCTCCAAGCGGTCGCGGTAGTGCTTGTGGTGCAGGAACAAGGGCCAGAGCACGTCGGCCAGCTGCCAGGTCAGCGCCCACCAGCCGCGTTCCTCCACCACCAGGCCGCAGGCGATGAGGTTCCGCCGCTCCTCCTCCAGCCACGCCAGCGCCGACTCGCGGTCCTCGAACTCCGGCACGCCCTCGGGCCGCGCCAGGAACTCGTAGGCCTGTCTGCGCCGGTGGGGCGTGACGACGAGGTCGGCCGCCATCGCGCCGGCGAGGTACCACTCGACCATCCGCCGCACGGCGCGCGCCCGCTCGTCCGGGTCGTCCTCGGAGTTGGCCTTGTTGCGGGCGTGCAGCCGGAGCAGGTCGTGGAAGCGGTACCGGCTCTCGCCGACCGACTCGACCAGGTTGCCGTCCACCAGTTCCTCCAACAACGCGTGCGAGGTGTCCTGCTCCAGCACCGACGTCGCCACCGAGGCGCCGAACTCCTGACCGGGGTGCAGCGCGAGCCTGCGGTAGAGCGCCGCCGCGGTCGGTCCGAGCGCGCGGTAGGACAGGTCGAAGGTCGTCTGCACGGACAGCTCCGGCGCCGACAGCATCGACAGCCTGCTGCGCTCGTCGCTCAACTCGGTGACGATCTTCCGCACGGACCACTGGGGCCGGCTGGCGAGCCGTGCGGCGGCCACCCGGACCGCGATCGGCAGGCCGCCGCACATGCCGACCAGCGCCTCGGCCCGTTCGGGATCGTCGTCGATCCGGCGCCTGCCCACCACCTTCGCCAGCAACCGGACCGCCGAGAGCTTGCCGAGCGGACCGACGTCGACCAGTCGCGCGCCCTCGGCGACCAGACCGGTCAAGCGGTTGCGGCTGGTCACCAGGACCGCGCTGGCCGGCGAGTTCGGCGCGAGCGGGCGCACCTGCGCGGCCGAGTACGCGTTGTCGAGCAGGACCAGGAGCTTCTTGTCCGCGGTCAGCGAGCGGTAGAGCGCCGCCTGCTCGGCGATGTCGACCGGCACCTCCCGGGACGGCACGCCCAGGCTGCGCAGGAACAGGCCGAGCGCGTCCTCCGGCGTCACCGGCTCGGATCCGCTGAACCCGGCGAGGTCGACGTAGAGCTGGCCGTCGGTGAACCGGTCGCGCGCGGTGTGCGCCCAGTGCAGCGCGAGGGCGGTCTTGCCAACCCCGCCGGGACCGCTCAGCACCGCGAACATGCGGATTCCGTCACGCCGGTTGTCGGCCAGCGCCTCGTTCAGCTCGGCCAATTCCGCGGCCCGGTCCGTGAAATGCACCGGAGCCCCCAATAATTGCCGCGGCACCGGCGGCGGTGTGGACGGTGCATTGTGGAACGCTATCCCCCCGTGCACCACTGCCGCCTGCACCGCACCGCCGGAGACGGACCCCGACAAGGTGTTGCCCAGCCCGTCCGCCGGGCCCTGACCTGATCGCGACATCCGCTACCCCCGTGGCGTGTCAATTCGACCAACAACACGACCGTACGGTATGCCAGGACGGAAGACATTCCCCTACTTCGGCAATTCGCTCTCCGTTCGGACCAACGGGATCGTGACCGCGGTCACCTGATTCGATGTCGGAGTAATGAATTAGGGGTCACCCGAACGCGAGCGCGATCCGGCGGGCCGCCAGCAGCCGGGTGCGCCGGACGTCCTGGTCGATCACCGCGTCCGCGTTGCGGTCGAGGCGGTGGTAGGACTTGGCCAGCAGCCAGTGCGCGGCCTCGGCTCCTATCGGGGTCAGCGGGCCTTGTTCGGCCAGGCGGCGGCGGGCGGTGGTGACGTCGCGGGTCACGAAGGCGGTGCGGACCTCGCCGCCGGCCAGCTCGTCGATCAGGAACACCATGGCGTGCTCGGCGGCGGCGAACCGGTACGTGCAGATCAGGGCCAGGTAGCCGGCGTCGATCGAACGGTCGCAGATCCAGGCGCCGCCGACTGCCAGGGCGGGACCCGCGGGGATGACGGCGCTCGCCGCCCACTCGCGCGGGCGGCCGGTGAGCACGGCGGCCAGGACGCGCAGCAGGGCGTGGTTGCGGCGGCTGGGCAGCGACACGGCGTGCTCGATCAGGCCCGCCCAGAACTCCTCGTCGGGCCCGACGTCGGCCACCGCGCTGCTGACCGTCAGCTCGGCCTCCAGCGGGTCGAGCAGTTGCGGCAGGGCGCGGCAGCGGTGGACGACCTGTCGTTGCGCCGTGGTCAGCGGCGTCCCCTGTGGACGGTGCACCACCACGATCGGCCGCCGTTTCGGCGACTGCGTCTTCCGGCTCACCGCGCGAGGCTGGCACGTCGGGGCGCGTGCGGGCCGCAACGCGCACCGGCTGCGGCGACACCACACCCGAAAGGGGACAATCGGCAGTCGTGGACTCCCTGCGCGAGGCGTTGTGGCGGGCCGCGGCGAACCGCCGGGCCCGGCTGCCGCGCACCTCCTCCCTCCCACCGGCCGAAGTGGACGACGCGGTGCAGGCGGTGCTGAGGCGTGCCTTCGAGCACCTGTGGAAGCACGGCTGGCTGCCGTACGACGTGTACGAGGTCGTACGGCGTAACGAGGACGAGCGCGCGCTGTCGTTCCTCGTCGACTCGCTGGCGCTGGAGGCGTCCCGCTACCCCGCGCTGCACCCGCGCTGGCGCGAGCAGTTGGCGGAGATCGAGGCGACGGTCTGGTGGGACGTCGACCAGCCGCACGTCGACCAGTGGGCGAGCAGGCACATCGAGCTGCGCGACGACGCCGTGTCCGCCGCGGTGGCGGTGCTGGCGGTGCTGATCACGTTGCCGGCACTGCCGGTGATCGTGCCCGAGCCCGGGACGCCGCTGGCCGCGGTCGACCACCACCACGTGGACCCGAAGATCCTCAACCGGGTGCGGGGGCTGCTGGCCAAGGCCGAGTCGACCGCGTTCCCGGACGAGGCCGAGGCGTTGTCGGCGAAGGCGCAGGAGCTGGTGACGCGGTACGCGTTGGAGCGGATGCCCCTCGACGCGCCGACCACGACGTCGCGCCGGTTGTGGCTGGACAAGCGGTACTTCGACGGCAAGGCGCAGGTCGTGCACGTCGTCGCGGAGGCGAACCGCTGCCGGGCCGTGGTGTACGACCTGGGGTTCGTGGCGCTGGTCGGCGAGGAGCTCGACCTGGAGATCGTGGAACTGCTGTCGGCGTCGCTGCTGGTCCAGGCGACGCGGGCGATGGTCGCGGCGGGTGAGAAGGCGCGCAAGGGCGACGAAGAGCGGTCTGCGGTGTTCCGCAAGTCGTTCCTGCTGTCCTACGCGCACCGGATCGGCGAACGGCTGCGTGCGGCGAACGAGGTGCCCGACGACGACCGGCTGCTGCCCGTGCTGGCGGAGCGGAAGAAGGCGGTGGAGGAGTACTTCGGCGCGATGTTCAGCCGGACCGTGGCCAAGACGACCCCGGTGCGCAGCGCGGCGGGGTGGGACGCGGGTCGTTCGGCGGCGGACCGGGCCAACCTGTCGATCACCTGACCTGCGGTTTCACCGGAACTGTCGGTGCCCGTCCGTACCCTCTGCGTCATGACCACCGCGATGGAAGTGCGCAGGCTGTTCAACGTCACGCAGGAGACCCGGTTCCACTTCAACCACTGGTACAGCAGGCGCAAGCACGTCGTGGCGCACGTGATGGCGCACGAGTCCGTCGCCGTCCACCGGATCACCGCGGATGAGGTCGAGGCCGCGTGCCGCAGCGCGCCGCGACCGGGTCCGACCGACGTGCCGGAGATCCGGGACTGGCGGCCCGATTTCGCGTTCACGCACGTGGCTCACCACGTGGTCGAGGCGCTGGGTCGATTACCCGGATGGCCCGAGTTCCGCGAGTTCTGCGAGGCGGACGAGCGGGCGCGGGCGATGTTGTGGACGCCGGCTCGTGAGGTGATCGCCGAGGTCGGTGCGGCGGGGCGGGACGCGTTGCGCAACCGGGTCGTGTCCGAGTTCCTGGGGTTCCTGCGGGACGTGTACGTGCTCGCGGTGCTGCGCGGGCACGGGCTGGACGTGCGGGTGCACCCGTTGGCGGACACCGTGTTCCGGGTGGACGCGTGGGTGGAGCGGCTGATCCTCAACACTCGCGGCGGTCGGCAGCGGTCGGAGGAGTTGCTGGTGCACGCGATGCCGCCGTTCTTCTTCGCGGACTTGGGGGTGGGTGAGTACACGCAGGTGGGTGCGGCCGTGCTGCCGGCGCGGGCGCAGCTGGACCGTGCGGCGCGGCGGTTGCGGGACGTGCTGCACCCGGTGTGAGGCCGCGTCCGGCGTGCGCGACGGGGTGCCATCATGGCCGGGTGCCGAACCTGGAGACGACGGACGACGTCCGCGCCCGGATGAGCAAGCAGCGTTCCCGTGACACGGGCATCGAGGTGGCGTTGCGGCGTGAACTGCACCGGCTGGGGCTGCGCTACCGGGTGCACCAGCGGCCGGTGCGCGCGGTCCGGCGTGAGGCGGACGTGGTTTTCGGGCCGGCCAAGGTGGCGGTGTTCGTGGACGGGTGCTTCTGGCACGGCTGCCCGGAGCACGGCACGTGGCCCAAGCGCAACGGCGAGTTCTGGCGGACGAAGATCGAGACGAACCAGGCTCGTGACGCGAACACCGACCAGGTGCTGGCGGAGGCGGGGTGGCTCGCGGTCCGGGTGTGGGAGCACGAGGACCCGGCCGACGCGGCGAGTCGGGTGCGGACCACGGTCTTGCGGCGGCGCGGTCGGCTAGCCTGAGCTCGTGCTGTCCATGATCGACCTGTTCGCCGGCTGCGGCGGCATGACCTCCGGGTTCGCCGCGGCGGGCGGCTACCGGCCGGTCATGGCGGTCGAGTGGGACCTGCACGCGGCAGCCACGTACGCGGCGAACTTCGGCGACGACCACATCCGCTGGTCGGACATCGCGGCCGTGCCGGACAGCGAGATCCCCGAGGTCGACGTGATCGTGGGTGGTCCGCCGTGCCAGGGTTTCTCGAACCTGGGCTCGAAGGACGTCGACGACCCGCGCAACTCGCTGTGGCGCGAATACCTGCGGTTCGTGCGGCGGGCCCGGCCGGCGGTGTTCGTGATCGAGAACGTCGACCGGTTCCTGGCGTCGACGGAG
Organism: Saccharothrix carnea; assembly: GCF_003014735.1. Lineage (GTDB taxonomy): Bacteria > Actinomycetota > Actinomycetes > Mycobacteriales > Pseudonocardiaceae > Actinosynnema > Actinosynnema carneum. The sequence goes on from NZ_PYAX01000003.1 coordinate 600,938, forward strand.
TTCGCGTTGCTGCAGGCCGAGACCGAGGGCTACGAGCTGAGCTACGGCATCCTGCTGGCGGCGGATTTCGGCGTGCCGCAGCGACGTCGGCGGACGATCGTGATCGGCTCGCGGATCGGGCCGATCCCGTTGCCGACCGCAACGCACCCGCGTGGGCGTTGGCACACGGTGGGTGACGTGCTGCGCGGGCTGCCGGAACGGCCGGTGACGACCGCGTTGCCGGACTCGGTGGTGGAGTTCTTCGGGCGGGAGCTGCCCGGGCCGTTCAAGAGCCCGGACTTGCACATCGGTCGCAACCCCACGCCGTTGTCGCTGGAGCGGTACCGCCACGTCCCGCCGGGCGGCGGCCGGTTCGACGTGCCGCAGCACCTGCTGCCCCGGTGCTGGCGGGAGAAGAAGACCGGCACCACGGACGTGATGGGCCGGATGCGGTGGGACGAGCCGTCGCTGACCATCCGCACCGAGTTCTACAAGCCGGAGAAGGGCCGCTACCTGCACCCGCAGTGGGAGCCGGGCGAGGACGGCCACCGGGTCGACCGGCCGATCACGCACCTGGAGGCGGCGCGGCTGCAGTCGTTCCCGGACTCGTTCGAGTGGTGCGGCACGAAGGTCGAGGTGGCGAGGCAGATCGGCAACGCCGTACCGCCGTCGCTGGCCAGGGCCATCGCCGAGCACCTCAAGCCGTACCTGACGGGCGCCGAACCGACCGCGCCCAGTTGCCCGCTCTGCCGCTGACGCCTCGTCTCCCCCGAAATTGTCAGACCCCTCCGCTAACGTCATCACCATGACGACAACCACGTACGAGAACGCGGTCCGCATCGGCTCCACCACCTACCAGGTGGTGGCCACCGCCGACCCGGACCTTTCCGTCGACCTGACCGGTGTGGACACCTCGGGCGCCCTGGTGGCCGAGGGCACCATCCACCTGCCCGCCAGCGCGGGCGCGAAGATCGGCAAGCTGCTGGCCCAGGTGCTGGAGGCGTTGGCCAGGCTCAGCACACCGGCCCTGCCCGCGCCACGCGACCGCCCGGCCAACGCCAACCAGCCGTGGACGCCGGACCTGGACGCGGCTCTGCGCACCGAGTGGCTGGCCGCGACCACCGAGACCCCGACCGCCGAGCTGATCCGTTCGATCGCGCGGCGGCTGGAACGCTCACCCACCTCGATCAGGTCACGTCTGGCGAGGGTGGGCTGCGACCCGGACGTGCCGGGTCGGGCGCTGTCCGCCGAGGGCGCGCAGGTGTTCCACGTTCAGGGTCGGGATCAGGGGCGGGTCAGGGGCAAACCCGATTCGGGAGGGGAAGGCGTGGAGTGATGCTCGTGGTGGACGCGTAGGGCGAGGAAAGGACCTCTCGTGGAGATCACCGGGCTCATCTCGGCGCTCATCATCGGCGTGATCGTCGGTGGCCTGGGACGGCTGGTCGTGCCGGGCAGGCAGAAGGTCTCGATGGTGATGACGCTCCTGGTCGGTATCGCGGCGGCCCTGGCGGGCACGTTCGCGGCGTCGACCATCGGCGTCTCGGACACCGCGGGCATCGACTGGATCGAACTGGCCCTCCAGGTGGGCCTGGCCGCCATCGGCGTCACCACCCTGGCCCGCAAGAAGTCCCACCAACCCCACTGACCAAACCCATCGACCACCGGCAGGCCGCCCGGTCCAACCCCGCCCGGCCTGCCACCCACAACCATCACCCGGTTTGGCCCGGCTCGGCCCGGGCCCGGTTCGGCTGGCACGGCTGGGCCAGCTCGGTTGGTTGGGTGACGAGCGTGGGCGGGAAGGGGTGGGCGGAGGCGGTTGGGGTGGGGGCGGGTTGGGGGTTGAGGTTGGGTGGGCGCATAGTGCTGGGGTGTTGGTGTTGCACGCGTTGGGCGTGAGTGGCGGGCGGGTTGGGGTTTGGGTCGAGGATTCGGCGTTGCCGGAGCGGGTTGGTGGGCGGTTGCCGCGGCGGGCGGTTGGGCATCCGTTCGCGGTTGGTGGGGAGGGGCTTGGGCGGTTGGTCGGGGTTGGGGGTGAGGTTGGGGAGGTCGTGATTCGGTTGCCCTCGTATGCCGGTGGGCCGGTGGGGTCTCCCGAGTTGGTTCGGGAGGACGGGGGTGCTCGGCGAGGGGTGGTTCGGTGGCGGGAGTGGGTGGTTCCCGTGGTGTGGGTGGAGGGGGTGGTTCCGCAGTCGCCGCCCGATTGTCGGGGTGGGGCTTCGTGGAAGTTCCTGGGTGATGTGCAGGAGTTCGTGAGGGATCTCGTGCGGCGGGGCCGGGTTTTGCCTGCGGTCGACGGGGATGGGGTGGCGCGGTGGCGGGCGGTGTTGGCGGGGGTGGACTCTCTTCGTCACGCGGCGTTGCGGGCGGGTATGCCGCCGTCGTTCCGTGGTGGTGATGGGCCTGGTGACTTGGTTCAGGAAGTGGTGGACCGGGCGGTTGACCGTGAGGTCAGGGTGGCGCTGCGGGGTGTGGACGCCGGTGGTGACGGGGTGGTGGGGCGGTGGTTGGCCGGGTTGGTGGGTGAGCCGCGGGTGGTCGGGGATGCCGGGGCGTTGCGGTCGAAGTTGGCGGCTTGGCGGGCCAGTGGGCTGCAGGAGAGTCCTGTTCGGACGTGTTTTCGGCTCAGCTCGCCCGACCAGGGCGGTATGACGAAGGACGGGTGGCGGGTCGAGTTCCTGTTGCAGGCGGTGGACGAGCCGAGTGTGGTGGTGACCGTCGAACAGCTGTGGCACAAGCAGGACGCGGTGCTGCGGCGGTGGGTGAGCCGGCCTGAGGACGTGTTGCTCGGCGACCTGGGCCGGGCGGGGCGGCTCTACCCGGCGTTGGATCGGGCGCTCTCCGCACGACGACCGGTCGAGCTGGAGCTGGACGTCGAGGGCGCCTACGACTTCCTGCAGCACGCGGCGGTGTTGGCGGAGGCCGGCTACGGCGTGATGCTGCCCTCGTGGTGGCGTCAGCCCCACCGGCTCGGGCTCCGGCTCACGGCCACCAGTCGCGGCACGGCGGGGCAGGTGGCGAAGGAGAGCGAACTCGGGCTGAAGGTCCTCGTCGACTACCGGTGGGAACTGGCGGTCGGCGACGAACGGCTGACCGAGGCCGAACTGCAGTCACTGGCCGAGGCGAAGGTGCCGCTGGTCCGGGTCCGCGGCCAGTGGGTGCACGTCGACCCGAAACGCCTCGCCGCGGGCCTCGCGTTCCTGAAGCGGGGCGGCGGGCAGATGACGGCCGCCCAGGTCCTGCTGCACTCGGGCCTGCACCCGGAGGACGCCGACCTGCCGCTCCCGCTGAACGGCGTCAGCGCCACCGGCTGGCTCGGCGACCTGCTGTCCGGCGAGGTGGAGCACCACCTCGAACCGGTCGAGTCGCCGAGAGGGTTGGTCGCCGAACTGCGGCCGTACCAGAAGCGCGGCCTGGCCTGGCTCGCGTTCCTCGACCGGCTGGGCCTGGGCGCGTGCCTGGCCGACGACATGGGCCTCGGCAAGACCGTGCAGCTGCTGGCGCTGGAAGCGCACAACCGCGCCCACGGCAAGAGGCTGCCGACGTTGCTGGTCTGCCCGATGTCGGTGGTCGGCAACTGGCAGCGCGAGGCCGCCCGCTTCACGCCCGACCTGGAGGTTCGCGTCTACCACGGCGCCGACCGGGCCCTCGACACCGACTGCGACCTGGTCATCACCACCTACGCGGTCGTCGCGCGGGACGCCGGGAAGCTCGCCGAGGTCAGCTGGGACCGGGTCGTGCTGGACGAGGCGCAGAACATCAAGAACAGCTCCACCCGGCAGTCGAAGGTGGTGCGCGCGTTGCCCGCCCGGCACCGGGTCGCGCTGACCGGCACACCGGTGGAGAACCGGCTGGCCGAGCTGTGGTCGATCATGGACTTCGTCAACCCCGGCGTCCTGGGCACGGTCAACACGTTCCGCGCCCGCTTCGCCGTCCCCATCGAGCGCCACCACGACGAGGACGCCGCCGTCCGCCTGCGCCGGATCACCGGCCCGTTCGTGCTCCGCAGGCTCAAGACCGACCCGCGGATCATCACCGACCTGCCGGACAAGATCGAGGTCAAGCAGCTGTGCACGCTGACACCCGAACAGGCCACGCTCTACCAGGCCGTGGTCGACGACATGCTGGCCAAGATCGCCGAGGCGGAGGGCGTCCAGCGCAAGGGCCTGGTCCTGGCCACGATGTCCCGCCTCAAGCAGGTCTGCAACCACCCGGCGCAGCTCCTCGGTGACGGCTCGCGCGTCGCCGGCCGCTCCGGCAAGCTCACCCGGCTGGAGGAGATCCTCGACGAGGCGCTGGCCGATGGCGACAAGGCGTTGTGCTTCACCCAGTTCACCGCCTTCGGCTCCCTGGTCGTGCCGCACCTGGCCGCGCGCTTCGACACCGAGGTCCTCTACCTGCACGGCGGCACGCCGAAGCGGCAGCGCGACGAGATGGTCCGGCGGTTCCAGGCCGAGGACGGCCCGTCGATCTTCGTGCTGTCGCTGAAGGCCGGCGGCACGGGGCTGAACCTGACCGCCGCCAACCACGTCATCCACCTCGACCGCTGGTGGAACCCGGCGGTGGAGGACCAGGCCACCGACCGCGCGTTCCGCATCGGCCAGCGCAACCACGTGCAGGTGCGCAAGTTCGTCTGCGTCGGCACGCTGGAGGAGCGGATCGACCGGATGATCGAGGAGAAGCGGGGGTTGGCGCACCTCGTGGTCGGCGCGGGCGAGGACTGGCTGACCGAGCTGTCGACCGGTGAGCTGCGCGACCTGTTCGCCCTGTCCGGGGAGGCCATCGGTGACTGACTGGCACGGGTACCGCCCGCCGTCGCGCCCCATCCGGGTCGAAGGCGGCCTCACGCTGCGCAGCAAGCGGGGTGACATCGCGCGGACGTGGTGGTCGCGCCGGTTCCTTGAGGTGCTGGAGTCGTTCGGCATGGCCGCCCGACTCGCCCGCGGCCGCACGTACGCGCGCACGGGCCAGGTGATGAGCCTGTCCCTGTCCACCAGCCTGGTCGTCGCGCTGGTGACCGGCACCCGCCCGGAGCCGTACCGGGCGCGGATCGGGGTGCGGAAGTTCAGCGACGACGACTGGCGGCGCATCGAGCACGCGTTGGCCGACCAGGCGATCTTCGCGGCCAAGCTGCTGGCGGGCGAGATGCCGCCGGAGATCGAGGACGTGTTCCGCGACCTCGGCCTCACCCTGTTCCCCGGCACGATGCGCGAGCTGCACATGGACTGCACGTGCCCGGACTGGGAAGTGCCGTGCAAGCACCTCGCCGCCACCTGCTACCTGCTCGCCGAGTCGTTCGACACCGACCCGTTCGAGATCCTGGCCTGGCGCGGGCGGTCCCGCGAAGACCTGCTGGACCGGCTCCGCGACCTGCGCGCCCCCATCCCGCCCCACGAGCCCGAGGCACGCCGGGAACCGCCGGACGACTCGTTCGAGGCCTTCTGGGCACGCCCGAAGGTCGCCGACGTCGTGCCGGACGTCCTCGAACCGACCACCCGGCGCCCGGACGCCCTGCTCGACCAGCTGGAACCGCTCGTCGTGGACGGCCGTTCGGTGACCGACGCACTGCGCCCGCTCTACCGGCGGCTGGCGAAGTAGCCGAAGCAGCACACTCCCGTCCGGGTGCGAGCAGCCGAATAAGTTACCGACTGGTAGCGTGCGGCGGCGACGAAGGGAGAACCCCGGTGCTGTTCGACCCGAACACCCACGACTTCGGACACCTGGACGCGGAGAGCCGCCGCCTGCTGCGCGCGACCGTCGACTGGTTCGAGGAGCGCGGCAAGCGCCGCCTGATCGCCGACGACCAGGCCAAGGTCTGGTACACCGAGTTCCTCGACTTCGTCGCGCGCGAGAAGCTGTTCGCGACCTTCTGCACGCCCGCGACCGAGGCGGGCGGCGACCCCCACAAGCGCTGGGACGCCGCCCGCAACGCCGCGCTGAGCGAGGTCCTCGGCTTCTACGGCCTCCAGTACTGGTACGCCTGGCAGGTCACCGTGCTCGGTCTGGGCCCGATCTGGATGAGCGACAACGCCGCGGCCCGCGAGAAGGCCGCCGAACTCCTCGACCGGGGCGCGGTGTTCGCGTTCGGGCTCTCGGAGAAGGAGCACGGCGCGGACGTCTACTCCACCGACATGGTCCTCACGCCGACCGCCACCGGCTTCACCGCGACCGGCGGTAAGTACTACATCGGCAACGGCAACGTGGCCGGCATGGTGTCGGTCTTCGGCCGCCGCGCGGACGTCGAGGGCCCGGACGGGTACGTGTTCTTCGCCGTCGACTCCCAGCACGAGAAGTTCACGCTGGTCAAGAACATCGTGGACTCGCAGATGTTCGTCAGCGAGTTCCGCCTGGACGACTACCCGGTCACCGCGGACGACGTCCTGCACACCGGGCCGGACGCGTTCAGCGCCGCCCTGAACACGGTCAACGTGGGCAAGTTCAACCTGTGCACGGCCTCGATCGGCATCGACGAGCACGCGTTCTACGAGGCCGTCACCCACGCCCACAACCGGATCCTGTACGGCAAGCGGGTCACCGACTTCCCGCACGTCCGGCAGAGCTTCGTGGACGCCTACGCCCGCCTCACGGCCATGAAGCTGTTCGCCGACCGCTCGGTGGACTACTTCCGCGGCGCCTCCCCCGAGGACCGCCGCTACCTGCTGTTCAACCCGATCACCAAGATGAAGGTCACCAGCGAAGGTGAACGGGTCCTCGACCTGCTCTGGGACGTGATCGCGGCCAAGGGGTTCGAGAAGGACACCTACTTCTCCATGGCGGCCCGCGACATCCGCGCGCTGCCCAAGCTGGAGGGCACGGTCCACGTGAACCTGGCCCTCGTGCTCAAGTTCATGCCGAACTACCTGTTCCACCCCACCGCGTACCCCGAGGTCGCGACCAGGCACGACCCGGCGGACGACGACTTCTTCTGGCACCAGGGCCCGGCCCGCGGCCTCGGGCAGGTCCGGTTCCACGACTGGGAGACCGCCTACCGCGAGCACGCGCACGTGCCCAACGTCGCCCGCTTCCACGAGCAGGCCCGGGCACTGCGGACCCTGCTCACCACCGCCGCGCCGGACGACGAGCAGCAGAAGGACCTGGACTTCCTGCTCAACCTCGGCCACCTGTTCACACTGGTCGTCTACGGCCAGTTGGTGCTGGAGCAGGCCCGGATCACCGACCTGGAGGCCGACGTGCTGGACCAGGTGTTCGACGTCCTGGTGCGCGACTTCTCGGCTTATGCGGTCGCGTTGCACGGAAAGGCGTCGTCAACGGAGGCGCAGCAGCGGTGGGCGGTCGAGCAGGTCCGCAAGCCCTTGGTCGACCAGGCCCGCTTCGAACGCGTCTGGAGCAAGGTGGCGGCGTTGTCGGGGGCCTACGAAATGCGCCCGTGAGCCGATCACGGCAAGGCAACGGCACCACTCGGCACCACTCCGACCGGACGGTGCCGCACACGTCCTTGCGGCTTAACGCGCACCCTCCGGGCGAAGATGCGTCTTGACTGGTGAGTGCGCGTCCGTGTTTCGTCGTCAGCTACCGACGAACCGGAGGGAATCGCGCGCATGACCGCGTCCAAGGCACTGCGGGCCCTGCGGGAGGCGATCGTGCTGGAGCACCTGGAGTCCGAGAACGAGCACGAGTTCGACACCGCGGTCGGGGCCTTCGACCACCCGCGGTGCGAGATCGTGGCGACCGGGCAGGTGTTCGACGGTCGGGCCGAGGTGGCCGGGTACTACGCCCGCGTCCGCGACGAGTTCCCGGACCGGCGCAGCACGCTGGTCGAGCTGCACCACGCCGACGACGCGGTGATCGTGGAACTGGAGCTGCGGGGCACCCACCTGGGCAGTCTCCGCGGCGAGGAGCCCGCGGGGCGGGCCTACCGGGTGCGCACGACGGTGTTCTTCGTCTTCGACGACGCCCGGCTGGTCGGCAAGCGGGTGTACGGCGAGCACGTCGGCGAGGCGCCCGCGCTGACGAGCTGAACGAGACGATTCAGGCCGCCACCCCCGCTGCTGCGAGGGGTGGCGGCCCGAAAAGATCGAGGTCCTGGTGGTGACCCCGATTAGGTCAGAGCGGTCGAACCGTCTGCGCCTGCGGGCCCTTCTGGCCCTGGCCGATCTCGAACTCCACCCGCTGGTTCTCTTCCAGGGTGCGGTAGCCGTTGCTCTGGATCTCCGAGTAGTGCACGAACACGTCGGCGCCACCGTTGTCCGGGGAGATGAAGCCGAAGCCCTTCTCCGCGTTGAACCACTTGACGGTGCCCTGAACTGCCATCTTGCTACTTCTCCTCTAACAGGTGCCGGATCGCGCTTGCGACCACCGGGTCAGCTAGGGCCCCGGCCCCTCCTGGCGAGGAAAGTTCGGCGCCCGCAACTCCGTTCCGCGAGCGTGGTGGAACACGAACACAGAAAGGTACGACCGAAGACAGTCAACCATGAGATCCCGCCGGCAGTCGAGCGGAAGAATGCGGCGAGTCGCACTGCTACCGTGGGCGAGGTTGCGATCACAGGGGGTCCCCGATGCCTGAACCGATGCTGGTCTCCATCGCCGCTTCGCTCGCCACGCGGGCGGTCGCGGGCTTGTACGAGCTGGTCCGGGCGAAGTTCGCCGACGACCCCGTCGCGACCGCGGCGCTCGCCGCCGCCGAAGGCGCGGCCGAGGACTCGCCGCAGGTCGCGGCACTGAGCGAGACGTTGGAGCGGGCCGTCCAGGCCGATCCTGCCTTCGGGGCCGAACTGCGCGCCCACCACGCCGTCACGCAGACCGGCCGGGTGAACAACCAGATCTCCGGCACGGTGCACGGCACGGTCGTGCAGGCGGGCGACGTCACGGGTGGCATCAACCTCAAGTAGCCCCGGCGGGTGAAGATGGGGAGGTGTACGCGCTCCACCTGCCCCAGTCCCGGCTGCTGTTCTTCTTCGTCGGCCTGGTGCTCACCTTCGTCTTCATCCGGATCAGCGTCCGCCTGATCCGGGCGAAGGTCCGCTGGTGGCCGGGCAACATCACCTCTGGTGGCACGCACATCCACCACGTGGTGTTCGGCGCGGTCTTCATGCTGCTCGGCGGCGTGATCGGGTTGGCCGTGCCGGACGACCAGCACGGGGTGCGGGTTGCCGCAGCCGCGTTGCTGGGCGTGGGCGCGGCCCTCGTGCTCGACGAGTTCGCGCTGATCCTGCACCTGCGCGACGTGTACTGGACCAAGGACGGCCGGCTGTCGGTCGACGCGGTGTTCCTGGCCATCGGGATGACCGGTCTGCTGCTGCTCGGCGCCCGGCCGCTGGGCTACGACGAGTTCTACGGCGAGGGCGTCGCCCTGCGCGTGCTGATCATCCTGGTCAACCTCGGGTTCGCCATCGTGGCGCTGCTCAAGGGCAAGGTGTGGACCGGGCTGCTCGGGCTGCTGGTGCCCGTGCTGCCGGAGATCGGCGCGGTGCGGCTGGCCCGGCCGGGCTCGCCGTGGGCCCGCTGGCGGTACACCGAGGGCTCCCGCAAGCTGCGCAAGGCCTACCGCCGGGAGGCCCGGATCCGCCAGCCGCTGATCCGGGCGAAGATCCGGGTGCAGGAGTTCATCTCCGGCCGGCACGACGAAGAGGCTTAGCCCTCCTCGAAGGCGTTCGTCAGCCACCGCACCGGACGGCCGGTGAACAGCACGAACGTGCCCGACGGTGCGGCGGTCTCCGACTCGGCGAACGCCCGCGCGTCGGCTTCGGGCATGTACCGGCTCGCGACGGCGACCACCTCGTCGGTCGACGGCGCCCGGTCGGCCCGCTCCACCACGCACTCGGCGGTCGCGTACCGGTACGGGTAGGTCGCCTGCTGCACGTTGAGGCTGAAGGCGCCCGCGCGTTCCAGCAGCCGGATCTTGCGCGCCGTGCGGCCCTGCGTGCCGGTGAAGAACGAGACGCGGCCGTCCCGGTAGGCGTAGAACACCGGCACGAGCAGCGGCGGCCGGTCCTCGGCCGCGACGCCGAGCACGGCGACGTGCGGCAGGCCGAGGAACTCGTCGCGTTCGGCTTCGGTCAGGACGCGGTCCACGTCGGGTCACACCTCGTATTCGTCGCGCAGGCGCAGCCACGCCATGGTCGGGGTCTGCGGCCAGCCCTCGGGTGAGTCCTCCCACTGCTCCTGGCGGCCGTACGGCGTCAGGTCGAGCAGGTTGAAGTCCAACCTGAGCCGGTCGACACCGCGCCCGGTGGTGAAGTAGGTGCGGAACACCTCGTCGCCGTCGCGCAGGAACACGCTCAGCCCGAAGCCGCCGCCCAGGCCGAGTTCGTCGTAGAACGCCTGGCCGGACGAGTACCAGGGCACGGTCCAGCCCATCCGCTCGCGCACGGCGGCGATCTCGTCCTGCGGCGCGCGCGACATCAGGATCAACGTGGTGTCGCGGGCGTTGAGGTGGGTCTGATCGCCGAGGTTGTCGGTGAACGAGCAGCAACCCGAGCACAGCCAGTCCTGGCCCGGCGCGAGCATGTGGTGGTAGGCGACGAGCTGGCGGCGTCCCGCGAACAGGTCCGTGAGGCCGACCACGGCGCCGTCCGGCGCGGTGAACTCGTGGTCGGTGCTCAGCCGCACCATGGGCAACCTGCGCCGTTCGGCGGCCAGCGCGTCCAGCGCGCGGGTCAGCTCCTTCTCCTTGACCAGCAGGTCGTCGCGGGCGGCCTGCCAATCCCGCGGCGAGACGACGGTCGGTCGAGCCATCACACACCTCCAAGTTCCTTGAGGGAACTCACCCTAGCGCGGTCCGTTCCCTGAAGGAACCCTAAGCGCTAGACTCGAGTCGTGCAGCGGACCAGGTTCGGCGACATGACCTGCTCGATCGCGCGCACCATGGACGTCGTCGGCGAGCCGTGGTCACCGCTGATCCTGCGGGACGTCTACGTGGGCATCTCCCGCTTCGACCAGCTCCAGGAAGACCTCGGCATCTCCCGCAAGGTGCTCGCCGAACGGTTGAAGTGGCTGCTGGAGCAGGGTGTGCTGGAACGGCGCGAGTACTCGGCCAAGCCGCCGCGCCACGAGTACGTGCTCACGCCGAAGGGCACCGAGCTGGTCGAGCTGCTGATGGTGATGGTGCGCTGGGGCGACCGCTGGACGGCGGGGGAGGCGGGCCCACCCGCGCTCTACCGCCACCACGCGTGCGGCCGCATCGCCCACGTGGAACTGCACTGCTCCGAGTGCGGTGAGCCGATGGGCCCGGACGGCATCGACGTGCTGCCCGGCCCCGGCGCCGCCGTGCCACCTGAACCCGCAGCCGGCCGGGACCGCGCTAGCTGACCAGGATGCCCAGCTCGGCGCAGTCGTCCGCGGTGTCGCCCGCGCACAGGTCCACCGGCTTGACCACGCTCTCGGCCACCAGCCCGCGCACGTTGTCCCGGGTGATCAGGTCCGCGCCCAGCAGCACCGACTTCACGTCCCGCTTCGCCACCAGGTCGCGGGTGTTGCCGGTGGCCAGGTCGTCCGCGCCGCTGAGGTCGCCGCGGGCCACCGCGATGGCCAGTCGAGCCGCTGCCTCGGCTTCGTCGCGGATCGGCTTGTAGACCGTCATGCACTGCTCGCCGCGCAGGATCGACCGCAGGCCCTCCACCGTGGCGTCCTGGCCGGTCACCGGCACCCGCCCGGCCAGGCCCTCGGCCTTGAGCACCTCGATCGCCGCGCCCGCCAGCCCGTCGTTGGCCGCGACCACGCCGTCCACCGCGCCGCCGGCCGCCGCCAGCATCTGCTCGAACGCGGCCTTGCCGAGCACCGGGTCCCACTTGTCGATGGGCTTGCTGTCGACCAGTCGCAACGCGCCCGTGTCGTACTTGGGGCCGAGCGTGCGGCGCTGGCCGTCGAAGAACAGGGTGGCGTTGTTGTCCGTGGGCGCGCCCTGCAGCTCGATGATCCGCGCGCCCGACTTGTCGCCCAGGCACCTCAGCAGGCCCTCGGCCTGCAACTCGCCGACGTTGAGGTTGTCGAACGACACGTAGTAGTCGGCCTGGCCGCCCAGGCTGATCCGGTCGTAGTTGATGACCGGGATGCCCGCTTCCCTGGCCTTGCGCTCGACCGCCGCGCCGCCCTCGGGGCTCAGCGGCGTCGTCATGAGCACCTTCACGTTCCGGGCGATCATCTCGTCGGCGATGCTGGCGAACTTGGCCTCGTCACCGTCCGCGTTCTCGATCAGGCCCTCGACGCCCGCGAAGTTCAACGCCTGCAGCAGCAGCGGCCGGTCCTGCTCCTCCCACCGGTCCGACGACGAGCGGTCCGGCAGGATCACGCCGACGACCGGTTTGGGCGCACGGTTGCCGGTCTGCGGCGCCAGCGGGTCGACGGCCGAGCCGCAGGCGCCGACGAACAGGACGAGCACACCGCAGGACACGGCTCGGACCAGCCTTCGCATTCGCCAACCCCTTGCCCGGCAACATCGTCGTGGACGGCTGAAATACGGAATGTTGCGGAATTCCATCCCTTGGGGAGCAGGTTCGTCAAGACGTAGCAACCCGACAGCGCCAAATGGTCTGTAACATTCGATGCACCGACCTCTCCGGACCCCTGAAACCCCAGCTCACCCCCCTACCCAGGGCCGGACGTCACGCTGTGCACTCGATCGGCTACAAAAGACGCAGTGTCGCGGGTCGGCGCTTGATCACGTAATTTGTACGCAAAGGTGGCGCCGACCGATCCCGGTCGGGTGTGTGAGGAGAAGACAGCGTGAGAATCATCCCCGCAGCGCTGATGGCCGCGACCGCAGCGGCCCTGCTCGCCTTGGGCGCCGGAACAGCCGTCGGCGCCGGAGAAGTCGCACAGGACCAGACCGTCGTCGATGTCGCTGAGTCGTCCGGGACCACCTGGGCGATCGCCTTCCAGGACAACCGCGACTGGTAGCCGGGCGTGCGAAATCCCCGCCCGCGGAGCAACCGGGGGCGGGGATTTCGGCATGCGCGTGAACGGGCGGGCTCAGCCCAGGGCCGTGCCCAGCGCCTGCCAGTCCAGCACCGGCGCGGCCAGGTCGCGGATCGCGGCCAGCAGCCCCAGCCTCGCCCGCCGCACGTCGGCGTCCTCGGCCATCACCAGCACCTCGTCGAAGAACGTGTTCACCGGCCCGGTCAGCCCGTTCGCGGCGGCGGCGAACGCGGCCAGCCCCGTGACGCCCGCCGGCACGTCGGCCAGCGCCTTGTGCAGCGCCAACTCGGCCGGTTCCACCAGCGCCTGCGGGTCGTACTCGCCGACGGTGTCCGCGGGCACGATCCGCCGCACCCGCTGCAACGCGGCCACCAGCGCGGCGAAGTCCGGGTCACCGGCCAGCCCGGTCAGCTCGGCCAACGTCGCGTCGGCCACCGCGGGCGCGTCGGCCAGCGGCAGCACGGCGTTGACGAACCGGTGGTCGTGCCCGGCGTCCAGCAACTGCTGCTCGTACCGCCGCACGGTGAACTCGCGCGCGGTGTCCAACGCCTCCGCGGACACCTCCAAGTCCTGCGACGCCAGCGCCAACGCCTTGGTCAGCGTGATGTCCTTCAGGTCCGGGAACGCCCGCAGCACGCTCACCGCGCCCAACGCCGCCCGCCGCAACCCGAACGGGTCGGAGCTGCCGGTCGGGTTGGCCCCGATGCCGAACAGCCCCGCCAGCAGGTCGAACCGGTCGGCCAGCGACAGCAGCGCGCCGGGCGTGGACGACGGCAGCGCGTCACCCGCCGAACGCGGCAGCTCCATCTCCCACAGGGCCCGCGCGACCTCCGGCGTCTCCCCCGCCCGCTCGGCGTACTCGCGGGCCATCACACCCGCCAGGCTCGACAGCTCGATCACCATCTGCGAGCCCAGGTCGAACTTGGCCAGCTCACCGGCCCGCGCCAGGGTCTCGTCGGCCGTGCCGACCTCGTCGGCGAGCCGCCGCGCGAGCGTCGCGATCCGGCCCGCCCGGTCGGCCATCGAACCGAGCTTGTCGGCGAACGTGAGCTTCTCCAGCCCGGCCTTCATGTCCGCCAACGGCGTGCGCAGGTCGGCCCGCCAGAAGAACGCCGCGTCCTCGTACCGGGCCCGCAGCACGGCCTCGTTGCCCGCGCGGACCAGGTCGGCGTCCACCTCGCCGTTGGCCACGGCCACGAAGTGCGGCAGCAGCGAACCGTCCTGCGCGCGCACCGGCAGGTACCGCTGGTGCTTGCGCATCACGGTGGTGAGGATCTGCGCGGGCAGCTCCAGGTAGCGCTCCTCGAACGAACCGAGGATCGGCGTCGGCCGCTCGACCAGGTTGGTGACCTCGTCCAGCACGCCCTCGAAGTCCACCACGCCGCCCACGGACGCGGCCAGCTCCTCGGCCCGCGCCACGATGGCGTCCCGGCGGGACTGAGCCGAGGCGTCGATGCCGTGCCCGGCCAGGAACTCCAGGTAACCGTCCGCCGTGGACACCTCGACCACGGGCGTGGCGGCGGTGCGGTGCACGCGGGTCTTCGGCTCGGCCGCCAGCGACGACACCGCGACCGGCACCGGCGTCGTGCCCAGCAGGGCGAGCAGCCAGCGGATCGGGCGGGTGAACGACAGCTTCGGGTCGTTCCACTTCATGTTCTTCTCGGCGCGCAGCTCCGCCACCACCTCGCCGAGCAGCCCGCTGAGCACCTCGACCGCGCCGCGACCGGGATCGGTGCGCACCAGGGCGACGTGCTCGACGCCGTTCTCCGTGACGCGGCCGAGCGCGTCCACGGCCACGCCCTGGCCGCGGGCGAAGCCCTGCACGGCCTTGGTCGGGTTGCCGTCTGCGTCGAACGCGGCGGACACGCGGGGACCGCGCACGGTCTTCTCCGCGTCCGGCTCGCGCGGCGCGACGTCGGGCACCAGCACCACGACCCGGCGCGGCGTGCCGTGCACCTCGACCGCGCCGTGCGCCAGCCTGGTCGTGCCCAGCTTGTCCGTGACGGCCTTGCCGACCGCCTCGACGGTGCGGGTCACCTCGGCGGGGGGCAGCTCCTCCGTGCCGATCTCGAACAGCAGCGTGGCCGGGGCGGTGACCTCGGCGAACGTGTCCGGCGTCGTGGCCGCGGCGGGCGCCTCGGCCAGCCCCAGCGGGTGGCCGAGCTCCTCGCGGCGGGCCGCCCACAGGCCGGCGACCTCGCGGGCCAGGCCACGCATCCGGCCGAACGCGCGGGCCCGCTCCGTGGTGCTGATCGCGCCGCGGGCGTCGAGCACGTTGAACGTGTGCGAGCACTTGAGCACGTAGTTGTGCGCGGGCACGGGCAGGCGCGCGTCGAGCATCCGGCGCGCCTCGGAGGCGTACTCCTCGAACAGCCGCTTGTTCGCCTCCACGTCGGCGTCGTC
Organism: Saccharothrix carnea; assembly: GCF_003014735.1. Taxonomy (GTDB): domain Bacteria; phylum Actinomycetota; class Actinomycetes; order Mycobacteriales; family Pseudonocardiaceae; genus Actinosynnema; species Actinosynnema carneum. Next base: position 616,190 of record NZ_PYAX01000003.1, read on the forward strand.
GAGGTAGTAGCGGCTCATCTCGTACTCGGCCTGGCCGAACGCCTCGCCGTAGGAGATGCCGGGCGCGTACGCGATGTCCTTGAAGTGGTCGACACCCTGCAACGCCATCATGATGCGTTCGATGCCGTACGTGATCTCGACCGACACGGGGTCGAGCGACATGCCGCCGGCCTGCTGGAAGTAGGTGAACTGGGTGATCTCCAACCCGTCCAGCCACACCTCCCAGCCCAGACCCCACGCGCCGAGCGCGGGCGAGGCCCAGTTGTCCTCCACGAACCGCACGTCGTGCGCCCGGACGTCGATGCCCAGCGCTTCGAGGCTGCCCAGGTACAGCTCCTGGGGGTTACCCGGGTCGGGCTTGAGGATGACCTGGAACTGGGTGTGGGTCTGCAGCCGGTTCGGGTTCTCGCCGTACCGCGCGTCGTCGGGCCGCACGCTGGGCTCGACGTAGGACACGCGCCACGGCTCCGGACCCAGCACCCGCAGCACGGTGGCCGGGTTCAACGTACCGGCGCCGACCTCGGTGTTGTACGGCTGCACGACGACGCAGCCCCGTTCGGTCCAGTACCTGGTGAGCGCGAGCAGCGCATCCTGCATGGTCAGCACGGTGGCAGTCTACGAACGCAGCACCGGTGACCTCACAATCGGGTAACCGACCTGGTCAGCACGGCCGCGGCCCGGTATCACCACGTCCGGCGACGCGGCTGTGCGACGCTGGTGGCAACCCGGGCGGCCTGTCATGCGTCCATTGGCGTGAACCCGGGTACATGGGAGGAGTGGGAGTGGACAACCGGCCGCCGAGGCCAGGCGAACCCGATGGGTTCCGCAGGCGACCCGTTCCCCCTCGGAATCCTTCCGCCGGTCAACCGCCGCGCGGCCACGAGCCGCCCCGGCGCTCCGAACCGAGCGCCGGCTTCGACCCGCCGCGGCGCGGACCCGAGCGCCCTACCGGTGAGCGCCGCACCCCTGGCCAGCCGGAACGCCGCGCGCCCGGCGCCGGTGAACGACCCTCCGGCGAACGACGCGCGCCCGGTCCGACCGGTGAACGCCGCGCGCCCGGCGAGCGCCCGAAGCGCTCCGCGACCGACCCCGCCCCTGGTCCGCGCGCGAGTGCGCCGCGGGCCAGGGCGGGCAGCGAGCCCGGTCGCTCCCGCGCGGACGACGACCGGCGGCCCGCCGCACCCCAACGCGTCTCCCCCGCCCAACGGCCCCGTCCGCCGGCCGGCCGCGGGGGTGGTCCGCCACGCCGCAGGCCGCCGACGCGCCCCACGAGCGGCGGCGCGATCTTCCGCCGGTCGCTGCTCGCCCTGTTCTCGGTCGCCGTCCTGCTCGGCACCGGCTACGCGTGGGCGAACCTCAGCACGCTGCTGAGCAACATCACCACCACCGACGTGATCAGCGCCGCGGGCGGCGGCGAGAAGCCCGCCGACGGCTCGGTCGACATCCTCATGGTCGGCATGGACAGCCGCACCGACTCCAAGGGCAACCCGCTGCCCGACGAGATCCTCCGGGAGCTGCACGCGGGCAACGAGAACGACGGCGGCCTGAACACCGACACGCTGATCCTGATGCACGTGCCGAACGACGGCGGCAAGGCGGTCGCGGTGTCGTTCCCGCGCGACTCCTACGTGCAGATCGCCGGCGGCTACGGCCGACACAAGATCAACTCCGCCTACGGCTACGGCAAGAACGAGGCCGTCGCGAAGCTCCAGAAGGAAGGCGTCGACAACCCCGCGGAGCTGGAGGTCAAGTCGCGCCAGGGCGCCGCGAAGACCCTCATCTCCACCATCGAGGGCCTGACCGGCGTCGTCATCGACCACTACGCCGAGATCAACCTGGTCGGGTTCTACGAGATCACCAAGGCCATCGGCGGCGTGGACGTGTGCCTCAACCAGGCCACCCGGGACGACATGTCCGGCGCGAACTTCGCCGCCGGGCCGCAGAAGATCCAGGGCCGCGAGGCGCTGGCGTTCGTCCGGCAGCGGTACGGGCTGCTGCGCGGCGACCTCGACCGCATCGTGCGCCAGCAGGTGTTCATGGCGGGCCTGGCCAAGCAGGTCCTGTCCGCGGGCACCCTGTCGGACCCCGGCAAGCTGCGCGGCCTGATCGACGCGCTGACCAAGTCGATCGTGCTCAACGACGGCTGGAACGTGCTGGACTTCGCCACCCAGATGAAGGACCTGACCGGCGGCAACCTCAGGTTCGAGACGATCCCGACCGGCAGCATCGAGCTGAACACGCCCGAGGACGGCATGGCGGTCGAGGTCAACGAGCGCGAGGTGAAGAGGTTCTTCAAGAACCTCAGCGCCGACCCGAACGCGACAGGCACCACAACGCCCCCCGTCGACCACGCGACCGTCACCGTCGAGGTGCGCAACGCCTCGGGCCTGCCGGGCCTGGCCGGGCGGGTGCTGCAGGCGCTGGTGGCCGAGCGGTTCGTCGACGGCGGCGCCGACAACGCCACGCCCATGGCCACGTCGGTGGCCCGCTACGGCACGGGCGGCGAGGCGGCGGCGGAGGCAGTGTCGGAGAGCCTGGGCGGCCTCGAACTGGAAGAGGACCCCAACGTCCCGGCCGGTCACGTGCGCGTGTTCGTGGGCTCGGACTACGCCGGGCCGGGCGCGCAGAACCTCGCCGGCAAGCCGCTGGTCGGCCTGGACGGCGCGCGGCAGCAGCCGACGACGACCACGACGGAGCCGCCCATCACCGCGGACGGGGTGCGCTGCGTCAACTGATCGACTACTCGGGGGGTAGCCGTGGGGAGCTTCGTCGGACGGATCCGGTGGAAGCGCGTGCTGGTCGCGCTCGGCCTGCTGGCCGTGGTCGCGGCCACGCCGTGGGTGTGGGTGCAGACCAGCAGCGCCGCCTACCGGCACGACGCGGCGGACGTGCCGGACGCGCCGGTGGCACTGGTCCTCGGCGCGGGCCTGACCAGGGCGGGCACGCCGACGCCGTTCCTGGCGGGCAGGCTCGACGTGGCCGCCGACCTGTACCGGCGCGGCAAGGTCGAGGTGCTGCTGGTCAGCGGCGACAACAGCCGCACGGAGTACGACGAGCCGACCGCGATGCGCACGTACCTGATCGGCCGGGGCGTGCCCGCGGACGACGTGGTGGCCGACTACGCGGGCCTGGACACGTGGGACTCGTGCACCAGGGCGAAGCGGATCTTCGGCGTCGAGCGGGCGACCGTGGTGACCCAGGAGTTCCACCTGCCGCGCGCGGTGGCGCTGTGCCGTTCGGCGGGCATCGAGGCGTTCGGCGTGGGGCACGACACGTCCGACCGGGTGTCGACCACCGCCTACGGGCACTTCCGGGAGGTGTTCGCGGCGGGCAAGGCGATGTGGGACGGCGTCGTCGCCAAGCCCGACCCGCGCTTCCTCGGACCGCGGGAAAGCGGCGTGACCAGCGCCTTGGAGTGATGAAACGCTACTGTCAGTACCACTCGATTAGCCTAATCGGGCGATAAATGGGACAACCCGCGTAAGCGAACGTCCTGTCGCGCTTTCCATCTGCGTGGGGTCTGTCGGGGCCCCGGCGGACTGGAGGATCGACGGTGCAGATCGACACAGCGGCGTACCAGCGCGTGCTCGGCGACGAGCTCCGCAGCCTGCGCAAGCAGCGCGGCTGGACCCGCAAGGAGCTCAACCGCCGGCTGCAGAGCGACATCTCGCTGCAGACGCTCGCCACGTACGAACTGGGTACCCGCCAGTGCTCGGTGGTCCGCTTGGTCGAGATCTGCGTCGCGCTCGGCGTGCCCGCGCACCAGGTGCTCGCGCGCGTCCACGAACGCGTGTTCGGCGACACCCCCGCCGGGCACCTCTCGGTGGACTTGGCCACGGTCGTCGCCGACACGCGACCGCAACTGATGCCGCTGCGCCGCTGGGCGCAGGGCAGGCTCGCGCACCTGGTGCCCGGCCAGCCGCCCGAGGTGCACCTCGACCTGCCCGCGCTGGAGTACATGGCCCAGTTGTGCCAGCTCAGCACGGTGGACCTGATCAGGACCCTGCGGGAGCTCGACCACCACGGGCCCCGGTAGCATCGGGGGATCTCCCTCCCCTGACAGATCCGGGAAGTCGGTTGCCTAACACTCCAGGTGCAGACCCAGCCCGCCTGCCGCTGCGCACCGCGGCGGCCGTGCGACTGGGCAACATGAGTTCCAAGCTGTCGCAGAAGATGGGCCTGGGCGCGGGCGGCATGATCGGTGGCCGGGTCGCGCTGAAGCTCGACCCGCAGGCGCTGGCGCACTTGACGTCCGGACGCCAGGTCGCGCTGGTGACCGGCACGAACGGCAAGACCACCAGCACGATGATGCTCAGCCGGGCCGTGTCGTTCCTGGGCGAGGTCGCCACCAACCACGGTGGCGCGAACATGCCGGACGGGCACGTGACCGCGCTGTCCAAGCAGCCCGACGCGCCGTACGCGGTGCTGGAGGTCGACGAGGGGTACTTCCCCGAGGTCGTGCGGGCCGCGGCACCCGCGGTGGCCGTGCTGCTCAACCTCAGCCGCGACCAGCTCGACCGGGTCGGCGAGGTGCGCACCATCGAGAAGTCGCTGCGCACGGCGCTGGCGTCGGTGACCGGGGTCGTGGTGGCCAACTGCGACGACATCATGGTGACGTCGGCGGCCCGCGACTCGGCGAACGTGGTGTGGGTCGCCACCGGGACGGGCTGGCACAACGACGCCGCCTCGTGCCCGCGCTGCGGCGACCCGATCCGCTGGCAGGGCGAGCACTGGCAGTGCACCGGGTGCGACCTGGCCCGGCCGCGGCCGCAGTGGGTGACCGGCGACGGGTACCTGGTCACGCCGAACGGCGTGAAGGTGGAGCTGTCGCTGCGTCTGCCCGGCAAGTTCAACCAGGCCAACGCCGTGATGGCCGCAGCGGCCGCGGCGGCACTGGGCGTGCCGGTGGAGGAGGCCGTGCAGCGGTTGCGCGCGGTGTCCAACGTGGCCGGTCGGTACCGGACGATCCAGCGGTCCGGGCACCGGGCGCGGCTGCTGCTGTCGAAGAACCCGGCCGGGTGGAGCGAGACGCTGACCGTGGTGCGCGAGGCCGACCACCCCGCGGTGCTCGTGATCAACGCGCACGAGGCGGACGGGCGCGACCTGTCGTGGCTGTGGGACGTGCCGTTCGAGCGTTTGCGCGGCCGTCAGGTGATCGCGTCCGGCGAGCGGGCGACGGACCTGGCCGTGCGGCTGACCTACGCCGAGGTCGAGCACACGATCGTGCCGGACCCGCTGCTGGCGATCGACGCCATGCCGCCGGGACCGGTCGAGGTGATCGCCAACTACACCGCATTCCGCGACCTGAACGCGAGGGCCGCCCAGTGAGCACCAGCAAGGTCCAGATCGCGCTCGTGCTGCCCGACCTGCTGGGCACGTACGGCGACTTCGGCAACGCGGTCGTGCTGGAGAAGCGGATGACGTGGCGGGGCATCTCCGCCGAGATCGTCAACATCCGGTTCGGCGAGCCGGTGCCGGAGTCGTGCGACATCTACGTGGTCGGCGGCGGTGAGGACACGGCGCAGACGTTGGCCGTGCGGCACCTGCGCGAGCACCCGGGGATGCAGCGTGCGGCGGCACGCGGGGCGGTGATCCTCGGTGTGTGCGCGGGGATCCAGATCTTCGGCGAGTCGTTCACCCGGGCCGACCAGGTGACCCACGCCGGTCTCGGGTTGATCGACTCGACGTCGCACGCGGGTGGCAGCCGTGCCATCGGCGAGGTCATCGCGACCCCCGCGGACGGCCTGTTCGAGGGGCTGCTGACCGGGTTCGAGAACCACCAGGGCCGCACCGTGCTCGGCCCGTCTGCCCGCCCGTTGGCGCACGTCAAGGTGGGCACGGGCAACGACGGTTCGGTGGAGGGCGCGGTCCAGGGCCGGATCCTGTGCACCTACCTGCACGGTCCCGTCCTGCCGCGCAACCCGCAGATCGCCGACCTGCTGATCGAGTGGGCCACGGGCATCAAGCCCGGCCCCCTCGACCTGCCCGACGTGACCCGCCTGCGCGCCGAACGCGCCAAAGCCGCCGGCGTCCCGCTCTGAGCGTTGAATTCACCGACCCTGAGCGTTGGACTCTCGCGGCCTGAGCGTTGGACTCTCGCGAGAGTCCAACGTTCGGCGCGCGAGAGTCCAACGCTCACGTTGCGCGTGTCCTACGTTCAGAACCCCTGAGTTGAACGTTCGGGTCAGGCCGGGACGCGGGTGCGGCGGGCGCGGGTCAGGGTGTAGTCCTCGGCGCGGACGGTCTTGGTGCGCATCCAGTAGCGCCACGTGAAGCCGGGCCACACCGTGCGGTTGATGCCCTGCGCGTCGAGGTACCAGCTCTTGCAGCCGCCCTCGGTCCACACGCCCTTGGACAGCTTGCGCTGCAACTGCCGGTTGAACCGCGCCTGCACGTCCGGCCGCACGTCCAGCTCGTCCGCGCCGTGGGAGTCCAGCAGCTCCAGGCACTGCCGGACGTACCGGATCTGCGACTCGATCATGAACACCACCGAGTTGTGCCCCAGGCCGGTGTTCGGGCCGAGCAGGAAGTACAGGTTCGGGAAGCCCGAGACGGTGATCCCGTAGTAGGTCTCGATCCCCTCCTCGCGCCACTTCTTCGCCAGGTCGACGCCACCCTTGCCGGTGATGTCCAGGTAGTCGAACGAGTCGACCACGTGGAACCCGGTGCCGTAGACGATCACGTCGACCTCGTGCTCGACGCCCGCGGCGTCCACGATGCTGTTCGCCCGCACCTCACTGATGCCGTCCGTCACCAGGTCGACGTTCGGCTTGGCCAGTGCCGGGTAGTAGTCGTTGCTGATCAGCACGCGCTTGCAGCCCATGGTGTAGTCGGGCGCCAGCTTCGCCCGCAACGCCTCGTCCGGCACCTGGGAACGCATGTGCCGCCGGGCGATGTTCTGCGCGAACTCCATGATCTTCGGGTTCACGGCGAAGCCGAGCGCGCTCGACTCCCGCGTCCAGTACACGAAATCGCGGTACAGGCGCTGGGTGAACGGCAGCGCTCCGAACAGCTTCTGCTCCCAGGTCCGGATGGACCGGTCCATCTTGGGCATGATCCACGGCGGCGTGCGCTGGAAGATCGTCAGCCGACCGACCTCGTCGGCGATCCGCGGCACGAACTGGATCGCGCTGGCACCCGTGCCGACCACGGCGACCTTCTTGCCGCGCAGGTCGTAGTCGTGGTCCCACTCGGCCGAGTGGAACGCCTTGCCGGCGAAGTTCTCGATACCGGGCAGGGTCGGCACGTTCGGGATGTGCAACGCGCCCACGCCCGCGACGACGGACTTCGCGGTGTACGTGTCACCGTTCTCGACGGTGACGTGCCAGACCTTGTCGTCCTCGTCCCACCGCGCGCCGCCGACCTTGCTGTCGAACCGGATGTGCTCGCGCAGCCGGTACTTCTCGGCGACCCGCTTGAGGTAGTCCCAGATCTCCGGCTGCCGGGCGAACATGCGCGACCACCGCGGGTTCAGCTCGAACGAGAACGAGTACATGTGGGACGGCACGTCGCACGCGCAGCCGGGGTAGGAGTTGTCCCGCCAGGTGCCGCCGAGGTCGCCCGCCTTCTCCAGCACGACGAAGTCGCGCTTCCCGGCGCGCTTGAGCTCGATCGCCATGCCCAGGCCGGAGAAGCCCGTGCCGACGATCAGGACTTCGACCTCTCGGTGCATGCCCGTCTCCTCCACGTCCGCGTACATACTGCCGAGTAGGTTACTCGAAGTAAGTTACCTCCGGTAGTCTCGACTTCGTGACCACGACCGAGCCGCGCCGCCGAAGGATGCCGAAGGCCGAGCGCAAGGCGCAGATGCTCGACATCGCCGAGGGCGTCTTCGCCGAACGCGGCTACCTGGCGGCGTCCATGGACGAGATCGCCGAACGGGTCGGGGTGTCCAAGCCGATGCTGTACGAGTACTTCGGCTCCAAGGAGGGCCTGCTCATCGGCTGCATCCACCGGGCGCGCACGGAACTGCTCGACCGCACGCAGCAGGCGATCACCGGCGCGGACGGCCCCGAGGAGATCCTGCGGCGCGGCCTGCTGGCGTTCTTCGAGTTCATCGCCGAGCACAAGCAGTCGTGGGCGTTGCTGCGCCAGGAGGCGGCGATCACGGTGCCGTCCGCCGTCGAGGAGGTCGAGGGCATCAGGCGGCAGCAGACGGACCTGATCGCGGCCGTGATCGGCAGCTTCGACTCCGATGTGGACGCGGTCGAGGCCGAGGCGTTCGCCGAGATCGTGGTCGGCTCGACCGAACGGCTGGCGCTGTGGTGCGAGCGCAGGCCCGAGGTGGGACCTGCGCTCGCGACGGCCTACGTGATGGACGTCGTGTGGCGCGGCGTGGCGAGCCGGCTCACGACGTGAGCGGCGGGGTCAGGCGCGGCGACGGCGGCTGAACAGCAGCAGCACCCCGCCGGCGAGCAGCACGGCCAAGCCGCCCAGAGCCGTCCACACCGGTGCCGCGCCCGTGCTCGCCAACCCGTGGTCGGCCGACATCACCCGTGGCGCCGGCGGCGCACCGGCGGGCACGGTGGCGCCGACCGGGCTGCTCGTGGTGACGCTCGTGGTCGATGACGGGGTGGTCGACGGCGTGGTCGACGCGGTGGTCGAGGCGGTGGTGGTGCCCGCGACACCCGTCGTGGTGGTGGTGACCGACGTCGCGGACGTGCCGGACACGGCGGTCGTCGTGGTGGTGGCCCCGGTGGACGTTCCTCCGGTCGACGGGGTGGTGGTCGTCGGGTACGTCGTGGTGGTCGCGGAGGTGGTCGTCGTCGACTTGGTGGTCGTGGTGTGGCACGGCGGATCGCCGCGGTGCTTGCAGACGTCACCCCGGACCTGGTCGCCCCACCCGTCCGGCACGTGCCACGGCGGACTTGCCATCGCCACGCCCGGCGCGACCGCCAAGCCCAGCGCCAGGCACACCAGAACGACCACTCGACGGCTCATGACGACCTCTCAGACCAAGGTGATTACTCCAAACAGCCTATCGGCACCCGATGGCCGCCCGTTACCGCTCATGCACCGTCCGTACAGGGATTTCCAGTACACGATCGGGTGGCGCGCGGGGACGTCGCGGCCCCATGTCCGGCATTTACTAGATAGAAGAGTGCCGTGTCCACACTCCCGATCACCGCGAACTACCGGCGCAACGGCGACGATTGGGCGGTCACCGTGCGTGCCGCCGGCAAGGAGCTCGACGCCACCGCACCGGGCCTGATCGCGGCCAGACTGGCCGCCGACCAACTGGTCGAGGAGATCGCGGTCGGCCGCTCCGCGCGGGCCGTCGTGCACCTGCTCGACGGCGACGCGCTCGCGTTCTCCGTGGCGTACCTGCACACCCGCGCGGGCCTCGCGCCACCGCAGACGGGGTGAACCCGAAGCGGCGCGGCGCCCGGGCGGATGATCGAAGCCTGATTCCGGGCGCTCCCGGCCTAGGATGTCCCGCCAAAGGCGACAGGAGCGCGAAATGGCCACACCGGTGTACAGCGGGGCTACTCGGAACCCGCAGCGAGGCAGACCCAGGGACGCCACCCGGGACGACGCGTTGCGACAGGCCGCGCTGGAGGTGATGGCGGAAGTCGGGTACCGCGCGCTGACGATGGACGCCGTCGCGGCGCGCGCCCGTGCGGGCAAGGCGACGATCTACCGGCGTTGGGAGTCCAAGCTCGACCTGGTGATCGACACGTGCACGCAGCTGGCGCAGCAGAACCTGGCCGAGCCGGACACCGGTTCCCTCGCCGGCGACCTGCGGGAGTTCCTGAGCGCGTTCGCCGCGTTCCTGTCCGGCCCGATCGGCAAGGCGGCGCAAGCCCTCGTCGGGGAGCTGCCGCACGAGCCGGAACTCGCTTCGGCGTTTCGCGGGACGTTCCTGACCGCGCAGCGGGACGTGCTGCGGCGCATCCTGGACCGCGCCGAGGAGCGCGGCGAACTGCGCCAGGACGCACCGCGCGGCATGGCGGTCGAACTCGCGGGCGCCGCACTGATCTACCGGCTGATGCTCACCGGTGACCCGCTCGACCTGCCGTTCGTGGACCGCGTGGTGGATCAGGTGCTGATGCCCCTCGTCGCCAAGGGGCAGTAGGCCACTTTCAGCGGAACAGCTTGCGCAGCAAGGCGAACCCGACGAGCACGGCCACCGCGATCAGCGAGTACCGGATCTTGGGTTCGTCGAGCTTCGCGCGCACGCTCAGCTTGCCGGACTCGACGAAGCGCTGGGGGTTCGCCCTGGTCCCCAGCTCGTCGAGGGTCACGGCCAACGCGTCGCGCGCCTGCTCGATCTCGCGCTGGATGGTGTCGGGATCGCGGGCCACATCTCCTCCTAGCTGCTGCACCTTGGTCACAACCGTAGTTGAGCCGTGGGGCGGGCGTTGACCTGACCGGCCGACAACAGCTTTATAACACTGTTTTTGTTCAAGTGGAGCAGTGGTGTCCCTCGGCGTCGTGCTTTCCGGCCTGCCGATAAGCTTGCGCCGCCGGGCTCGTAGCCCAATTGGCAGAGGCACACGGTTTAGGTCCGTGCCAGTGAGAGTTCGAGTCTCTCCGAGCCCACGTCACCGGTGGCCCTCGGCGTTCGCGCGCCGGGGGCCGCCGCCGTTCAGGCCGTGTAGCGCAGGACTTCCAGCATCGACTGCGGGTCGACGGCGGACGGGTCCGGTTCCTCGCAGGCGGCCAGCCCGGCGCGGATCGCGGCGACGTCCAGGCCCGTGCCGATCAGCACGAGCTCGGTGCGCCGCGGTCCCGGCCACGCCGAGCGCTCGAACCGCAGGAACGCGCCGACCGTGTGCAGGCCGAACCGCTGCCGGTGGCCCGGCACGTCGAACCGCACGAAGCCCTTGATCCGGTACAGGCCCTTGGGCCGTGCGTCGAGGAAGGCCATGAGCCGCAACGGGTTCATCGCACCGCCGGTGAACTCCACGCTGTCGTAGCGCACGTGGTCGTGCTCTTCGTCCACCAGGTCCTCGAACGACAGCTGGCCGAACCGCTCGCGCGGCCGCGGGTCGAACAGCAGGGCCGGGTCCACGCGGCCGAACGACGACCGCACCACCGGCACACCCGGCTCGAGCCGGTCGATCTCGGCCGCGAGCGCCTCCGGGTCCGTGACGCGGTCGACCTTGTTCAGCACCACCAGGTCCGCCACGCGCAGGTGCTTGGCCAGGTCGTCGGGGAACTCCGCGGCGTCGACCAGCAGCACCAGGCCGCCGTAGGCGAGCCGCGGGTTCTCGCTCGCGAGCACCATCCGCGCCATGGCCTGCGGTTCGGCCAGGCCGCTGGCCTCGATCACGATGACGTCGACCTGCGAGTCCAGCTTGGCCAGCATCTCGTCCAGCTCGCTGACGTCGACCGCGCAGCACAGGCACCCGTTGCTCAGCGAGACTGTGGAGTCGACCTGCCCGGCCACGCTCATCGCGTCGATGCCGATGGCACCGAAGTCGTTGACCACCACCCCGATCCGCGTGCCGCGGCTGCCGTTGAGGAGGTGGTTGAGCAACGTCGTCTTGCCGGAGCCGAGGAACCCCGCCACCACGACCACCGGGATCCGCTTCACGCCGTCCGATCCTACGGACCGGTCATCAGGGCGATGAACTGGTCCATGGCGGCGTCGACACCGGCCAGGTCGTCGGTGGCGACCAGGTCCAGGAGCAGGCCCCGGGCGACGGCCAGGCCGAGGCGGGCGCGGGCTTCGGCGACGTCGGGCGGGTGGCCCAGCGAGCGCTGGATGGCGGCCACCGGCTCCAGCCAGTCGGTGACGATGCCGTCCAGCAGGGGTGTGGTGCCGGGGCGGCCTCGGGCGGCTTGGGCGTACAGCTCGAAGAACAGGCGTTCGTGGGCGCGCAGGGCCGGGTCGGTCAGCGTGCGCCAGAACGCGCGGGCGGCCGCGGCGGGGTCGGCCGGCGGCAGGGAGGCCAGCAGGGCGCGTTGCCGGGCCTCGACCGCGCGGACGACCTCGACCAGCAGTCCCTCCATCGAGCCGAAGTGGTAGATCAGCATCCGGTGGCTCGTGCCCACGGCGTCCGCCAGGCGGCGCAGGCTCACGTCGGCCAAGCCGTGCTCGGCCAGGTGCTCGACCACGGCCGTGAGCAGGCGTTCGCGCGCCGCACCTTGTCCCTTCATGTACCAAATGGTACATGTACCACATGGTACAGAGAGTGGACGTCAAGGTGCGCAGTGACGCACCACCGGAACGGGTTTACCGGCTGGCCGCGGACAGTGCGACGTGGCCCGACTGGTCGCCCGTGCTGCGGTACGAGCGGGAACGGGCCGGTGACGCGAATGGTGTCGGCGAAGTGCGGGTATTCCACAACCGAGGCCGCAAGGAGCCGACGAGGGAGGAGGTCGTCGAACTGACGCCGAACCGGCGGGTGGGCTACGCCCTGCTGTCGGGTCTCGCCATTCGCGACTACCGGGCGTTCATCGACCTCACGCCGGACGACGGCGGCACGGCGATCCGCTGGCACTCGTCGTTCGACGCGAAGGTCCCCGGGACGGGGTGGCTGTACCGCCTGGTGCTCCAGGCCGTGATCGGGCGGTACGCCAGAGGGCTGGCCGCGCACGCCGCGGTGGCGGACTGAGGTTTTCCACACCCCGGTGTGCGGTCGGCTTCATGGTGACGGCTCCGGCGCGTTCGTAACTTGTGATCATGGACTTCGTCTCGTGGGTCACCGACCTGATGGAAACGCTCGGCGCACCCGGCGCCGGGATCGCGATCGCGCTGGAGAACCTGTTCCCGCCCCTGCCCAGCGAGTTGTTCCTGCCGCTGGCCGGCTTCACCGCGAGCCAGGGCAAGATGAACCTGTTCGCCGCGATCCTGTGGACCACCACGGGGTCGGTCGCCGGCGCGCTCGCGCTCTACTACCTCGGCGCGCTGCTCGGCCGTGACCGGATCAGGGCCATCGCGCGACGCCTGCCGCTGGTCGACGTGTCCGATGTGGACCGGACGGAGGAGTGGTTCGCCCGGCACGGCAAGGCGACGGTGTTCTTCGGCCGGATGGTGCCGATCTTCCGCAGCCTCATCTCCATCCCGGCGGGCGTGGAGCGGATGCCCTTGCCCGGCTTCCTGCTGCTCACCGCGGCGGGCAGCCTGATCTGGAACTCCGCGCTCATCCTCGCCGGGTACGTGCTCGGCGAGAACTACCACCTGGTCGATCAGTACATGGGTATCGTGTCGAAGGTCGTGATCGGCCTGGTGGTGCTGGCCGTGGGCTGGTTCGTGGTGTCACGCCTGACCCGGAAGAAGGATCAGGCCCGCAAGTAGCGCAGGATCGCCAGCACCCGCCGGCTGTACCCGTCCACGTCGGACAGGCCGAGCTTGTCGAAGATCGAGTTGATGTGCTTCTCCACCGCGCTGCGCGACACGTGCAGGCGGGACGCGATCGCGTTGTTCGTGTGCCCCTCGGCCATGTGCGCCAACACCTGGCGCTCCCGCTCGGTCAGCACGTCCAGCGGGTGGCTCGTGCGGGCCAGCAGGCGCCGCACCACCTCCGGGTCGAACGCCACGTCACCCGCGCCGACCCGGCGCAGCGCGTCCAGGAACTCCTCCACCTGAACCACGCGGTCCTTGAGCAGGTAGCCCACGCCGTCGGCGTGCTCGGTGAGCAGGTCGACGGCGTAGCGCTGCTCGACGTACTGCGACAGCACCAGCACGCCGACGCCCGGGAACCGCCGGCGGATCTCCAGCGCGGCCTTGAGGCCCTCGTCGGAGTTCGTCGGCGGCATCCGCACGTCGGTCACCACGACGTCCGGCAGGTGCGCGGCCACCGCGCTGAGCAGCGCTTCCGCGTCGCCCACGGCGGCGAGCACGTCGTGGCCCTCCTCGACCAACAGCCGCACCAGGCCCTCGCGCAGCAGCGTCGAGTCCTCGGCCAGGATCACCCGCACGGCACCTCCGCGGTGATCACCGTGGGACCGCCCGCCGGGCTGGTCACCTCGAACGCGCCGTCCAGCGCGAGCACCCGCCGCGACAGCCCGGCCAGCCCGCCACCCGCCGGGTCCGCGCCACCGACACCGTCGTCCGCGACCCGCACGCGCACCGCACCCGCCTCCTCCGCGACGTCCACGTCGATCATGGTCGCACCCGAGTGCTTGGCCGCGTTGGTCACCGCCTCGCACACCACGAAGTACACCGCCGTCTCGACCTGCGGCGCGGCGTCCAGCGGTGCGCACCGGATCCGCACCGGGATCGCGGACCGGTCCGCCACCGCCTCCAGCGCCTCCGCCAGGCCCAGCGAGTCCAGCGCCGCCGGGTAGACCCGCCAGGCGACCTCGCGCAGGTCTTCGAGCACGTGCCTGGACTCCTCGTGCGCCTGGGCGAGCAGGTCGTGGGCGTGGTCGGGGTTGCGGCGGGCGCGGCCGAGCAGCATGCCCAGCGCGACCAGCCGCTGCTGCACGCCGTCGTGCAGGTCGCGTTCGATGCGCCGCCGTTCGGCGTCCACCGCGGCCACGATGCCCGCCCGGCTCGCGGCCAGCTCGTCGATGCGCAGGCGCAGCAGCTCGGCCTCGCTCGGGCCGAGCCAGCGCCGGGCCACCTTCCCCTCCAGCGCGACCACGCCGACGATGCCCTGCACCTCGATGTAGAACAGGACCAGGCCGATCAGCCCGGTCCAGAGGAAGGCGCTCCAGTCGTCGGACGGGTCGAGGCCGCCGCGCGGGCCGCCGGCGAACAGCCGGTAGACGACGATCACGCCCATCGCCAGCCCGTAGAACAGCCAGGCCAGCACGAAACCGCCGAACAGGCCGACCGGCGCGCGCACGGCCAGGTACCGCACGGCCTGCGCCCGCGTCGGCTCCGCGCTGTCGATCCCGAGGAACGCCCGCAGCCGCCGCCGTTCCAGCCCGGCCACCGCGACGGCCGCGTTCCGGGCGAACACCACGACGACCAAGTCGACCAGCGCCGATCCGAAGCCGAGCACCAGCCCGGCGACGATGCGCAACCCCCTGTGCACCTGGGCGAGGCTACTCGACCCGAATGTGCTATTGGCGATCGCACATCCCGGTGCAGAGGATCTGTAGCGTGGCGACAATAGCGGTCATCGGTGCAGGTCAGGCGGGTCTGGTGTTATCAGCGGCGCTCTTGCGCGCCGGATGGCGGGTCACCCTCTACTCCGACCGGACGGCCGAGGACCACCTCGGTGACCGCGGTCGACCGACCGCCTGCCTGTTCGGCGACCAGGTCGAGTACGAGGCTGAGCTGGGCTTGGACTTCTGGCCCGAGGCGTCCCGGATGCGCCGCATCCACCTCGACCTGTTCACGGACGACCGGTCGCTCGCGTTCTCCGTCGACGCACCGCTGCGCAAGCCCGCGCTGGCCGTCGACCAGCGGTTGAAGTTCTCCGCCGGGCTGCGGGAGGTCGAGAGACGCGGCGCGGTGGTGAAGATCGGCGCGGTCGACGTGGACGACCTGGACCGGCTGGCCGCGTCGCACGACCTGGTCGTCGTCACGGCCGGGCACAAGTCGCTGACCGGCCTGTTCGAGCGCGACCCGGCGCGGTCGGTGCACTCGGAGCCGCAGCGCAGCCTGTTCATGGTGAACATCCAGGGGTACGACATGGCCGCGCGGCCCGAGCACCGGGAGGGCGTGTTCTCGTTCCTGCCGGGCACGCTGGAGGTGTTCTGGATCCCGTTCTTCGACAAGGACGTCGGCGAGTCGCGCAGCGTCGTGGTCGAGGTGACGCCGGGCGGCCGTGCCGACCGCTTCCGGGACGTGACCTCGGCCGACGAGGGCCTGGACGTGCTCAAGGAGATCGTGGACGAGGTGTTCCCGCACGAGTCGGCGTTCCTGCGGCCCGCCCGCCCGACCAGCCCGGTGACCTGGATCAAGGGCCAGATCGTGCCGGTGGTGCGCAAGCCGGTGGCCGTGCTGCCGTCCGGGCGGCACGTGCTCGGCCTCGGCGACGCCGTCGTGCTCAACGACCCGCTGGCCGGGCAGGGCGCGAACAACGCCACCCGGATGGCCCGGTTCTTCGCCGAGGAGCTGGCCGCGCACGGCGGGCCGTTCACCGCGTCGTGGCTGACCGGGCGGTTCGACGAGTGGTGGGAGCGCGGCTGCTACACCAGCGACTTCTCCAACGGGCTGCTGGCGCCGCTGACCGACGAGCAGAAGACCGTGATGCTGGCCGCGTCACGCCGCGAGGACATCGGCGAGCAGCTGTGGGAGGGGTTCAACGACCCGTCGTCGCTGTTTCCGTGGTTCTTCGACGCGGCGGCCACCCGCGAGTTCCTGGCCAGGCGCAACGTCGGCCGGCTGGACGTGCTGCGGTACAAGCTGGGCGTGGGCGCGAACCTGCTGGCGCAGAAGGCGTCCCGGCTGTTCAGGCGGCCACCCGTCGGAGGGACGGCAACGCCTTGATCTCCCGTGCCGCCGCACGGCCCGCCCTGGTGGCGCCGACCGTGCTGGCCGAGGGGCCGTAGCCCACGAGGTGCACGCGCGGGTCGGCGACGACCCTCGTCCCCTCCACCCGGACGCCGCCGCCCGGTTCGCGCAGGTGCAGCGGTGCCAGGTGGTCGAGGGCGGCGCGGAACCCCGTCGCCCAGACGATGGCGTCGGCCCGCTGGTGCGCGCCGTCCGGCCAGACCACGCCGTCCTCGGTGATCCGCTCGAACATCGGCCGCCGGGCCAGCACACCGGTCCGGAGGGCGTCGCGGACGGCCGGGGTGAGGTTCAGGCCGGTCACGCTGACCACGCTGCGGGGCGGCAGGCCCCGGCGGACGCGGTCGTCCACCTTCGCCACCACGGCACGGCCGAGCTCCGGCGTGAACGGTTCGTCGAAGAACTCCGGCTCGCGGCGCGTCACCCAGGTGGTGCCCGCGGCGTGCCGGTCGATCTCCAGCAGCTGCTGCACGGCCGACGTGCCGCCGCCGACCACGACCACGTGCTGCCCGGTGAACTCCTCAGGCCCCCGGTACTGCGAGGAGTGCAGCTGCCTGCCCCGGAACAGCTCCTGGCCCGGGTAGCGCGGCCAGAACGGGCGGTTCCACGTGCCGGTGGCGTTGACCACGGCGTTGGCCTCCCAGACGCCGTGGTCGGTCTCGACGCGCAACAGGCCGTCTTGGTCGCGGACGGCGTGCACGCGCACCGGTCGCCGCACGTCCAGGCCGTTGCGGCGCTCGAACTCGGCGAAGTAGGCGGGCAGCACCTCGTTGGCGGGCGCGGCCGGGTCCGGTTCGGCGAACGGCATACCGGGCAGGTCGTGGACGCCGTGCACGGTCGCCATCCGCAGGGTGGGCCAGCGGTGCCGCCACGCGCCGCCCGGACCCGCGTCCGCGTCCAGCACGACGTGGTCGAGGTCGGCGCGCTTGAGGAAGTACGCCGCCGACAACCCCGCCTGACCTGCACCGATGACCACGACGTCCATGTCGTGGTCAACGCCGGCGCCCGGCCGGTCGCTTCCCGGTGTCGGGACCGTCACACCAGGAAGGCATTCGGGGTGTTCGGCGTTGGTCGAAGACATGAGTCGACTTCGTGACGTGCCGCTGTCCGCCCTCGACCTCGCCACGGTCACCACGGCGACGGACGCGCGCACGGCGCTGAAGCACACGCGTGAGCTGGCACAACACGTCGAACGGCTCGGCTTCACCCGGTTCTGGTTGGCCGAGCACCACAACATGCCCGGCATCGCCAGCTCCTCCCCCGCGATCCTCATCGGACACGTCGCCGACGCCACCACGACGCTGCGGGTCGGCTCCGGCGGCGTGATGCTGCCCAACCACCCGCCGCTGGTCGTGGCCGAGCAGTTCGGCACGCTGTCCGCCCTGCACCCCGGCCGCATCGACCTCGGCATCGGCCGCGCGCCCGGCACCGACCAGCGCACCGCGCAGGCGTTGCGCCGCACGACCGGCCCGCTCTCGGTGGACGACTTCCCGCAGCAGCTCAGCGAGCTGACCGGCTACTTCGACGGCACCGAGGAGCTCAACGCGATGCCCGCCGAGGGCAACAAGCCGGACGTGTTCCTGCTCGGGTCGAGCGGGTACAGCGCCCAGGTCGCGGGCGTGCTCGGGCTGCCGTTCGCGTTCGCCCACCACTTCAGCGCGGAGAACACGCTGCCCGCGCTGGCCCTGTACCGGCAGCGGTTCCGCCCCTCCGAACGGCTGGCGAAGCCGTACGCGCTGGTCTGCGCGTCGGTGATCGTGGCGGACACCGACGAGCAGGCGCGCTGGATCGCCGGTCCCGGCGCGCTGGCGTTCGTCAAGCTGCGCAGCGGGCGGCCCGGGCCGCTGGCCACCTCGCAGGAGGCCGCCGACTACCCCTACTCCGATGTCGAACGGCTGATCTTCGAAGACCGGATCGCGTCGCAGGTCATCGGCTCGCCGCGGACCGTGGCGGCGGAGTTGGAGCGGTTGCTGGAGGACACGCGGGCCGACGAGCTGATGGTCACAACGATGGTCGCCGAGCAGTCGGACCGGCTCCGGTCTTACGAACTGCTGGCCGAACTCGCGGGACGTTCGCCCATCCAGGGTTCGTCCGAAAGGGTGAAGACTGAAGTAGAGGTGTAGCGATTCGGCCACGGGCCGCGATGATCGTAGTGGAGCGCGCACGCCCCCCGACGCGCTCCCCAACTTCCGGGCGTTCCGCTCGCCCGATGCTCGGCCGCCGCCGACCCGCGTGGGTGCCGCCGCCAGGTGTGGCGCCGCCCACGCGGGCAGCCGTGTGTCATCACGGCTTGGCCACAGGCAGGCACCAGGTACGAATCAAGGCCCTGGTTCGGCCACCGGGCACCGCTCGACACCGTCATGGTGGTGGCAGTCGCAGTCAAGCCCACCGCCGGGGCGGGAAGGGGAGGTTCGTGAAGTTCGCCAGACTGGCCGTCGGCGTGTGCCTCGGCCTGGCAATGGCGGGATGTGCGGACCCCTCCGACATTTCCACGCCCTCCGGGCCGTCCGCGGTCGCCGAGCAACGCGGCGACCTGCTGTCGTCCTCGGAGTTCACCGCCTTCGGCACGCAGCGCGTGTGGAGCAACGGCATGGCGATCACCGTGTCGCCGCCCACGTCGCTGAGACCGAGCGACACGTCGTTCCCGCAGTCGCCGCGCACCGCCGTGTTCACGCTGACCCTGGTCAACGGGACCAAGACCGCCTACCGCACCAGCCAGCTGTCCGTGCGCGCGACGGTCGACGGCTCGCCGGTGGCCGAGGTGCGCGACTCCGTGCAGGGGCTCAACGGCCTCGGTGCCGCGGTCAACGAGGTGGCGCCCGGTGCGGAGACCGTGCTGACGATGGCGTTCGCCGTGCCCGCCGACCCCGTGCGGCTGCAGCTCGTGGTCGAGCCGAACGGCGCCAACCAGGAGCCGAGCGCGACGTTCGAGGGCGTCGCCTGACCTTGTAGCGTCTGGGGCCATGACCGAGCAGAAGCGCCTGTCACCGGGCGACCAGGCCCCGGCGTTCACGCTGCCCGACAGCGAGGGCAAGCCCGTCTCGCTTTCCGACTACCTAGGCCGCTCCGTGGTCGTCTACTTCTACCCGGCCGCGGGCACGCCGGGGTGCACCAAGCAGGCGTGCGACTTCCGCGACAGCATCGGCGACCTCGCGTCGTCCGGCTACGAGGTCGTCGGCATCTCGCCGGACAAGCCCGAGAAGCTGGTGAAGTTCGCCGCCGCAGAGGGCCTGAACTTCCCGCTGCTGTCCGACGTCGACCGCAAGGTGCTGGCCGAGTGGGGCGCGTTCGGGGAGAAGCAGAACTACGGCCGGACCGTCCTGGGCGTGATCCGCTCGACGTTCCTGGTCGACCCCGAGGGCAAGGTCAAGAAGGCCATGTACAACGTCCGGGCGACCGGCCACGTGGCCAAGCTGCTGCGCGAACTGCCCGCCTGATCGTTCCCCGGTGCCCGCCGTGCTCGTCGCGCGGCGGGCACCAGGGCTTACTGAGCCAGTTCGCGCAGGTGGGGCAGGAGCAAGCGCAGGGCGCGGCCGCGGTGGGAGATCTCGTCCTTCTGGTCCGGGGTCAGTTCGGCGGAGGTCACGTCGTGGCCTTCCGGGCGGAAGATCGGGTCGTAGCCGAAGCCGTTCTCGCCGCGCGGCTCGCGGGTGATGGTGCCGCGCCACTCGCCGCGCACGACGGTTTCCGCGTCGGGGCCCGCCACGAACGCGGCCGTGCAGACGAAGGCGGCTCCGCGCCTCTCGTCCGGGACGTCGCGGAGTTGGCCGAGCACCAGGTCCAGGTTGGCCTGGTCGTCGCCGTGCCGGCCGGACCAGCGGGCGGACAGCACGCCCGGCATTCCGTTCAGGGCGTCGATGGCGATGCCGGAGTCGTCGGCGACCGAAGGCAGGCCGGTGGCGTTGAACGCGTCACGGGCCTTCGCCAGGGCGTTGCCCTCGAACGTCGGATCGGTCTCCGGAGCCTCCGGGAACTCCGGCACGTCGTCCAGGCCGACGACCTCGATCCCCGCCAGCCCCTCGGCCAGCAGGATGCGGCGCAGTTCGCCGAGCTTCTTCTTGTTGCGGGACGCGAGGAGGAGCTTCACTTCTTCTTCGCCTTCGGCTCGGGCAGGACGCCGGGGTAGGGCAGGGCCAGTGCCTCGGCCTGGATTCGGTTGAGGTCGGCGCAGCCCGCCAGGGCCAGGTCGAGCATCTTGTCCAACGTCGACCGCGCGAACGTCGCACCCTCGCCGGTGCCCTGCACCTCGATCAACGTGCCGGCGTCGGTGGCGACGACGTTCATGTCGACCTCGGCGCGCGAGTCCTCCTCGTACGGCAGGTCGAGGCGCACCCGACCGTCCACGACACCGACCGACACGGCCGACACGGCGCACGAGAGCGGCTGGGGGTCGGCCAGGCGACCGGCGGCACCCAGGTAGGTGACGGCGTCGGCCAGGGCGACGTACGCGCCGGTGATGGCTGCGGTGCGGGTGCCGCCGTCCGCCTGGATGACGTCGCAGTCGATCACGATCGTGTTCTCGCCGAGGGCGGCCAGGTCGATGCACGCCCGCAGCGATCGCCCGATCAGGCGGCTGATCTCGTGCGTGCGTCCCCCGATCCGGCCTTTCACCGACTCACGGTCGCTGCGCGTGTGCGTCGCTGACGGCAGCATCGCGTATTCGGCGGTCACCCAGCCGAGACCCGAGCCGGACCGCCACCGCGGCACGCCCTCGGTCACGCTGGCCGCGCACAACACCCGCGTGTTGCCGAACTCGATCAGCACCGACCCGGCGGGCCACTGCTGGAAGCCGCGGGTGATCCGGATGTCGCGCAGTACGTCGTCGTTCCTGCCATCGGTCCTCAGCACGGCACTACCCTATGTCGCTGAACCCGGGAGCAACCCACCGGCGTAGGGAGAGACATGGCACTCGCGAACGACCTGGTGACGATCTTCGGTCTCCCCGCGCACCCGCTGCTGGTCCACGCGGTGGTGGTGCTGCTCCCGTTGGCCGCGGCGGGCGCCGCCGCGTTGGCCGTCGTGCCGCGGTGGCGTCAGCGGTACGCGTGGCCGCTGCTCGGCGTGACGCTGCTCGGGGTGGGCTCGGTGCCGTTGGCGCAGGCGGCGGGCGATCAGCTGTACGCGACGATGGCCGCGCTGGGCAACCCGCTGATCCAGCGGCACGCCGACCTGGGCAACGACCTGCTGCCGTTCGCGCTGGGCTTCGGCGTGGTCGTGGTGGCGCTGCTCGTCTCCGGCCGGCTGGCCGACCGCGAACGCGCCGCCGCCGTCGACGACTCGGCCGTGCCGAAGACGTGGCGCCGGATCGCCGTCGTGGTCGCCGTCCTGGTGATCGCCGCGGGTACCGCCGCCACGGTCCAGACCGTTCGCATCGGCCACAGCGGCTCCACCGCCGTGTGGGACGGCTTCGGCACCTCCTGACCCCACCGCGAGAGTCCGACGTTCAGCGCGCGAGAGTCCGACGTTCACGGACCCTGAATTCAACGCTCAGCGTTGAACTCACCGCTCCTGGACGTACGACTCTCGAGGCGTGAGCGTTGGACTCTCGCGGTCGGGGAGGGACAGGGGGGTGGGAGGGGCGGCCTTCAAGGTGCGGGTGACGGTGCACAGCTGGTCGATCGCGCGCATGACGGCGGTCTCCAGGGCGGCGCGCTGGGCGTCGTCGAGCTGGGAGATGTCGTAGTCGAGGGTGACCGGGACGCTGGTCAGCGCGTGGCCGTCCGGTGAGCGCACGTCGTCCGCACGCGCCACCACGTCACCGTCCACGCGCCGGGTGATCAGGGTCTCCGCCGTCACCACCGCGCAGCCCGCCGCCGCCGCGAGCAGCAGCTCGACCGGCGTGAACGCGCCCTCGGCCCCCTTGCGGCCGACGCGGACCGACGCGCCCCGGCCGTTCGTCGCCACGAAGTCGTGCTGACCCACCCGACGCACCTCGACGTTCGCCACGTCATCGACGTTAGTCGATCCGATCCTCCGTGGCTGCCGCGATCTTGCGGACGTAGTCGATGTCACCGCAGTCGTCGTCCAACCGGCTCTGCCGGATCTCCACGAACAGCTGCCCCAGCTCGGCGCGACGCTCCTCGGGCACCTCCTGCCGCGCGTCGTTGAGGATGGTCCGCTCCTCCTCGTCCACGTGGTGGTTGAGCGCCTGGACCAGCTCCTCCAGCTTGCTCTCCCACTCGTCGGACTGCGTGTCCGAGACCTCCATCAACGCCAACAGCGCCTGGTGGCCTTCGGCGTGCTCCTCCGCGCCGTGGTCGACCTCGGCGTTGTCGACCTCCTTGTACCGCTTGAGCGCCGGGTACACCTTGGACTCCTCGGCCTCGGCGTGCGCGACGAGCAGCGCCGCCAGCTCGCTCAACGCCGTGGACCGGTCGGAGTTCCGGTCGCGCAACGTGCGGAACAGCTCCTCGAACCTTCGGTGGTCGGCCAGGATCAGCTCGACGACATCAGTTGCCATGGCCGCCGATTACCCGGACCTCCGTCTCGTCAACCGCGTACGTGTCACCCTGGTTCACCACGTCCACCGGCCCGTTGAACCGGCTGCGCGCCTCCGCCAGCACGGCGTCGCGATCGGTCCACGGCGCGATGTGGGTGAGCAGCAGCCGCCCGACACCGGCCTCCGCCGCCACCTGCCCCGCCTGCACGCCGGACAGGTGCTTGCCGGCCGGCCGGTCGTCGGAGTGCGTCCACGTCGCCTCGGACAGCAGCACGTCCACGTCCCGGGCCAAGCCGCGTAACGCCTCGCACGGCCCCGTGTCGCCGGTGTAGGCCAAGGTCGCGGTCTTGGTGGCGATGCGGAACCCGTACGACTCGGTGGGGTGGTCGACCCGGACCGAGGTGATCTCGAACGGCCCGATGCGCGTCACCGCCTCGTCGGCGAGGGTGTGGAACTCGAACACGTCGCTCAGGTCGGTGGTGACCAGTTCGTCGGCCGTCTCCGCGTACGCGCGGGCGAACCGGTCGGCGGTCTCGGCGGGCCCGTGCACGGGCAGCCGGTGTTTCCGGGTGTCGTGCGGCGGGTGGGTGTGGTAGCGGCGGATGACGGCGAGCGTGGTGAAGTCGGCGCAGTGGTCCGGGTGCAGGTGGGAGAACAGCAGGGCGTCCAACGAGAACGCGTCGTGACGCGATTGCAGCGCGGCCAGGACTCCGCTGCCCAGTTCGATCGCGAGTCGGCAGCCATCCGCCTCGACGAGGTAGCCGGATGCGGGCCCGTGCGGTCCCGGCAGGCTGCCCGAGCAGCCGAGGATGGTCAACAGCACCCGTGGAGCGTGCCAGGTCGGCCGTGGGCTTGGAAGGACGCTCTTTCCAACCCGGGCAGGAATTCACGCGAATCCGGCGAACGGCTCCACCGGACCAGGCCGGAGTCGAAGATCGTGACGGGCGGATCGGCGGTGACGCTCACGCGTCGAGCGTGGTCCGCGCGCTCTTCCTGGCATCCCGGGCGACGCCCCACGCCGCCAGGACGCCACCGAGTGCGCCGAACAGGTGACCTTCCCAGGAGATGCCGGGCTGGCCGGGCAGCACGCCCCACAGCGCCGCGCCGTAGACCGCGAAGACGACCACGGCCAGCAGGATCTGCAGCGCGCTGCGCGCGAAGATGCCCCGCACCAGTAGGAACACCAGGAACCCGAACACCAGGCCGGACGCGCCGATGTGGCTGCCGTAGGAGCCGAAGATCCACACGCCGAGCCCGCTGGTCAGCCAGATGACCGCGGTGACCTGGAAAAACTGCTTGATGCCCGCGGACGTGGCCAGGTAGGACAGCACGAGCAGCGGCACCGCGTTGCCGGTCAGGTGGGTCCAGTCGCCGTGCAGCAGCGGGAACCACAGGATGTTGTCCCACTGGCTGAAGTCACGCGGGATCACGCCGTCGTTGTCGAGCCTGCCGCCGAGCACGGTGTCGATCGCCTCGACCACGTAGAGCAGGCCGACGAAGGCCAGCACGACCACGGCCGACAGCACGGGCCTGGGCGGCACGACGCGCTTGGCCAACGGCTTGGGCTGCCTGGCCGGTTTCGGCGCGGCGACCACCGGCTCGGGCGTCGGCGGGGTGAAGGGGCCGGTGGGGTCCACGTCACCAGGTTACGCGCGGATCGGCCGCATCAGCGGCGAGTTCCGCGGGTTCCGGGGTGCCCGGTGGCGGGTTGCGGTGCCCGGTGGCGGCTTTGCGGGCGCCCGGTGCCCGGTGGCGGGATTGCGGGCGCCCGGTGCCCGGTGGCGGGTTGCGGCGTCTTCGGGTTGGTGGCGGGGCCGTGACCGTAGGCTGTGCCGGTGTCGATCGAAGTGGCGGTGCGGGCCGAAGCGGAACTGGGTGAGGCCCCCACGTGGGACCACGCCAGCGGAACGCTGCTCTGGGTGGACGTCCTCGGCAACGAGGTGCACCGCTACAACCCGACCCGGGACGACGACGCCGTCCTCGAAGTGCCGCAGCACGTCGGCGCGGCCAAGCCCCGCTCGCGCGGCGGGCTGGTGCTGAACCTGCGCGACGGCGTGGCCCTTGTCGACCGGGACGGGGTCAAGACGTGGCTCGTCTACTGGGCGCGTGACGGCGTGCGGGGCAACGACGCCGCGGTCGACCCGGCGGGACGGCTGTGGGCGGGCACGATGCGCTACGACGAGGACCCGGGCGGCTGGCTGGCGCGCGTGGAGCCCAACGGTGACGCGAAGGTCGTGTTGGACGAGGTGAGCGTCAGCAACGGCATCGGCTGGAGCCCCGACGCCACGCTCATGTACTACGTCGACTCGGCGGAACGGCGGATCGACGTGCTCGACTACGACCGCGAGACGGGTCAGGCGACGAACCGCCGTCCGCTGGTCGAGGTGCCGCGCGGACTGCCGGACGGCCTCACCGTGGACGCGTCCGGCGCGATCTGGGTCGCGCTGTGGGGCGGGGCGGCGCTGCACCGCTACACGCCGGACGGCGTGCTGGACCGGGAGGTGGAGCTGCCGGTGGGCCAGCCCACGGCGTGCTGCTTCGGCGGCCCGGACTTCACCGACCTGTACGTGACCACCGCCCGGGTCGGGTTGAGCGACGACGCGTTGAGCGAGTTGGCCGGTTCGCTCCTGGTGCTCCCGGGCGTGGGTGAAGGCCTGCCGTCCGCCGCGTTCGCGGGCTGACCGGGCTAGATCGTGTAGGTGGCGCCCGGGGTGGCGAGGGTGACCGGGCCCGGGAACGCCTCGGTCGCGTCACGCAGGACGCCGTCGCGGTCCGACCACGGCAGCACGTGGGTCAGGACCAGCCGGCCGACGCCCGCGGACGTGGCCACCTCGCCCGCTTCCCGGCCGCTCATGTGCAGGTAGTTCGCCCGACCCGCCTGCTCCCGCCACGCCGAGTCGGCCAGCAGGAGGTCGGCGCCCGCGGCCAGGCGCACCAGCTCGGGGCACGGCACCGTGTCGCCGGAGAACACCAGCGACACTCCCCCGTACGAGATGCGGAACCCGTAGGCCTCGCAGATGTGCCGCATGGCGGCCACTTCGACCTCCACCGGGCCAACGGCGTACCGACCGGACGCGAGCGGCACGAAGTCGAACGTCTCGGTCAGGTCCGTGCGCGCCAGGTCGGCACGGCTCGCCGCGTGCGCGTTGGCCAGGCGGGTCGGCGCGTGCGCCGGCGCGAACACCGGCAACCGGCGTTCGGTGACGTCGTAGGGCGGCTCGGGGTGCTCGCGCCGGTAGACGGTGAGCGAGCTGAAGTCCGCGCAGTGGTCCAGGTGCAGGTGCGACAGCAGCACGGCGTCGAGGTCGAACGGGTCGCAGAGCCGCGTGAGCGGGCCGAACACACCGCTGCCCAGCTCCAGCACGATCCGCACGCCGCCCGCCTCCACCAGGTACCCGGAGGTGGGCAGATCAGGCCCCGGCGCGCTGCCCGAACACCCGAGCACCGTCAATTGCATGGGTCGAACGATAGCAGCCGAGCGGATCGCAAAAATGCGGGAACACCGTCCGTGCGCACCATTGAATTAGGCCGCGACACCGGTTCACTCGAATGCATCAACCGAGGTCGGAAGCCTGTCGGTGGCTGCGGGTTGCCGAAGCCGGAGCGGTAACGCGGCAATTACCGCCGATACCGCGCAACGAACCACCGGCCCATAGCCGCAGCTCATCGCCCCATTTGAGACTCGCAACATTCACGAAACCCATTGTCGGCGACCGCTCCGCGACAGATAGTGACGACGACTCTCGCCGTGATCCTCAAGGAGGAGGGAATGGTCTTGAGACAAGAACCCGCGCCCCGGCCGCACCGACGACCCCGGACGGGTGGTGGCCCCGTGAAGGTCCTCGGCGCGATGGTGACCTCCCTGGCCGCCGCGGCGGCCTTCGTGCTGGCGTTCGTGGTCACACCCCAGGCCTCGGCCGCCACGCTCACCGAGGTCACGAACTTCGGCACCAACCCCAGCAACCTGCGCATGCACCTGTACGTGCCGGACCGCACCCAGCCCAATCCCGGCGTGCTGCTGGCGATCCACTACTGCACCGGTACCGGCCCGAACTACTACTCCGGCACGGAGTTCGCCCGGCTGGCCGACCAGTACGGGTTCATCGTGATCTACCCGTCGGCGACCCGCAGCGGCCAGTGCTTCGACGTGTCGAGCCCGCAGGCGCTGCGGCGTGACGGCGGCAGCGACCCGGTCGGCCTGGTCTCGATGGTCCGGTACGTGCTCCAGCGCTACAACGGCGACTACAGCAAGGTGTTCGTCACGGGCACCTCGTCGGGCGCGATGACCACCAACGTCATGCTGGCCAACTACCCGGACGTGTTCGCCGCGGGTGCGGCCTTCGCGGGCGTGCCCGCGAGCTGCTTCGCCACCACGGACGGCTCGTCGTGGAACAGCGCGTGCGCCAACGGCCAGGTGAACAAGACCCCGCAGGAGTGGGGCAACCTGGTGCGCGGCGCCTACCCCGGCTACAACGGGGCACGGCCACGGGTGCAGTTGTGGCACGGCACGAACGACGACACGCTGCGCTACCCGAACTTCACCGAAGAGATCGAGCAGTGGACCAACGTCCACGGCCTGTCCACGACGCCGACCTCGACCGACTACCCGCAGTCGAGCTGGACGCGCACGCGTTACGGCGACAAGGTCGAGGCGATCTCCATCCAGGGCGGTTCGCACAACGTCCTGGTCTCCGGCATGGCGTTGCGCGCCATCCAGTTCTTCGGACTGGACCGGACCGGCCCGACGACCACCGACCTGACCAACTCGACCACCACGACCGTGCCCGACCCGACCGGCGCGTGCCGGGTGGCCTACGCGGTCAGCTCGTGGAACACCGGCCTGACCGCGAGCATCTCCGTCACCAACACCGGCACCAGCCCGGTGAACGGGTGGCAGCTCGCGTTCACCCTGCCCTCCGGGCAGACCATCACCAGCGGGTGGAGCGCGACTTACTCACCCACCAGCGGCGCGGTGACGGCGCGCAACGTCTCCTACAACGGGACGCTCAACCCCGGCGCCTCGACCGGTATCGGGTTCCAGGCCAGTCACACCGGCAACACCGGTAAGCCGACCTCGTTCACGCTCAACGGGGCCGCCTGCACGGTCGCCTGACATGTGAAAAGGGGGTCCCGCACCAGGTGCGGGACCCCCTTCGCGTGCCTCGTGCTCAGGCCCAGAGGTGGCCGTCGAGCCGTTCCGCGGCCTCGTCCAACGTGCCCGCGTACGCGCCGGTGGACAGGTACTTCCACCCGGCGTCCGCGACCACGAACGCCACGTCCGCCGACTCGCCGCGCGCCGCCGCCTTCTCCGCCGCGGCCAGCGCCGCGTGCAGGATCGCTCCGGTGGAGATGCCCGCGAAGATGCCCTCCACCTCCAGCAGCTGCCGGGTGCGGCGCAGGGCGTCGTACGAGCCGACCGAGTAGCGGCCGGTCAGCACCTCGGCGTCGTACAGCTCGGGCACGAAGCCCTCGTCGAGGTTGCGCAGGCCGTAGACCAGCTCGCCGTACCGCGGTTCGGCCGCGATGATCTGCACGTCCGGCTTGTGCTCGCGCAGGTACCGGCCGACGCCGACGAGCGTGCCCGTGGTGCCCAGGCCCGCGACGAAGTGCGTGATCGTCGGCAGGTCCTTGAGGATCTCCGGCCCGGTGCCGTGGTAGTGCGCGCCGGGGTTCGCCGGGTTGCCGTACTGGTAGAGCATCACCCAGTCCGGGTTCTGCGCCGACAGTTCCTTCGCCAGCGCGACGGCCTGGTTCGAACCGCCCGCCGCGGGCGAGAAGACGATCCGCGCGCCGTACGCCTGCAGCAGCTGCTTGCGCTCGGCGGAGGTGTTCTCCGGCATCACGCACACCAGGCCGTAGCCCTTGAGCTTGGCGGCCATGGCCAGCGCGATACCGGTGTTGCCCGACGTCGGTTCGAGGATCGTGCAGCCCGGCGTGAGCACACCGGACCGCTCGGCCTCCTCGATCATCATCAGGACCGGGCGGTCCTTGATCGAGCCGGTCGGGTTGCGGTCCTCCAGCTTCGCCCACAGCCGCACGTCCTTCGACGGCGACAGCCGGGGCAGCCCCACCAGGGGCGTGCCGCCGACCGCGTCGAGCAGTGACTCGTACCGGGCCACGATGAGTCCTCCGGGGGGTGGCTCAGCCGCCCGCGACGGCCGGGAGGATCGTCACGGTGTCGCCGTCCTTGACCGCGGCCTCCAGGCCGCCCGCGAACCGCACGTCCTCGTCGTTGACGTAGACGTTGACGAACCGGTGGAGCGCGCCTTCCTTGACCAGGCGCTGCTTCAGGCCACCGTGGTTGGTCTCCAGGTCGTCGATGACCTCCGCGAGCGTCGCGCCCGCAGCCTCGACGGACTTCTGCCCACCGGTGTGGGTGCGCAGGATCGTGGGGATGGAGACGGTGACGGCCATGCTGGTACCTCCGAGGAGCCGGGTTTGGTGAAGAGGTGGTGCCACGAGTGGTGCGCGGGCGCACCTGGAGGGGCTCAGGGACAGTCGGGGGTGTCGTCGGCGCCGGTGTGGGCGAACATGTACGACTCCACGACCTCGACCGGCTCTTCGGTCACCACGCCGTCCACGATCCGGTAGGAGCGCAGCTCGTGCTGCTCCGGGTCCCGGGTGGAGATGAGCACGTAGTGCGCCTGGGGTTCGCTCGCGTAGGAGATGTCCGTGCGGGAGGGGTAGGCCTCCGTCGCCGTGTGCGAGTGGTAGACGACGATCGTCTCCTCGTCGTTCGCGCTCATCTCGCGGTGGACGCGCAGCTGCTCCATCGAGTCGAAGCGGTAGAACGTGGGCGAGCGCTCGGCGTTGTCCATCGCGACGAACCGCTCGGGGCGGTCTGAGCCCTCCGGGCCCGCGATGATCCCGCATGCCTCGTCCGGGTGGTCACGACGGGCATGGGCCACCATCGCGTCCACGAGGTCACGGCGAATCACCAGCACCCCTCCATCCTACGTGGTGGGGGAAGGTGTCCCGCCGTGTGAGAACCCGCACTACACCGGTTCGCGGACGCCTTTCGGCGGTCGCGGGTCGGCCGTGCGGACGCCCAGCAGGCCGCCCGCGCCGAGGGCCGTGAGCCCGAGGGCCGAGACGGCCCTGGCCACGACGCCGAACCCGTGACCGCGCAGGCGGAACGACGTGAGGTAGCACACGTTCGCGGCGGCGAGGGCGGCCAGTTGCACGAACGCCGTGCGCCGCTGCCCCTCGTCCAAGGTGCCGTACTCGGCCAGTTCGGTGGCCAGCGCGGCCGGTGCGACGGCCAGCCCGGCGCCGATCATCGTCCGGGCCGCCTTCGCGCTGCCCGGCATCAGGTCCAACGCCGCCGAGGCCGCGTACAGCCCTATGGGCAGCGCCACGACCGCCGGGTGCACCGGCCGGCCGAGCGCGCGTGCGCGCAGCAGATCCGTCACCTCACGCCGCCGCAACGCCGCGGGCACCGCCTCCGCCAACGCCCCGGCCGCCTTGTCCACCGCCGGACTGGTCCGCACCCACCTGAACACCCTCTGCACACCCGACATGTCCCTCGGGTACCCGAAACCCGAGCGTTGAATTCGGGTGTTCTGAACATACGACTCTCGCGCCCTGAACGTTGGACTCTCGCGAGAGTCCTACGTTCGCGGCGCGAGAGTCCAACGTTCGGAACGCGTGAGTTGAACGCTCAGGACGCGTGGACGGC
Organism: Saccharothrix carnea; assembly: GCF_003014735.1. Lineage (GTDB taxonomy): Bacteria > Actinomycetota > Actinomycetes > Mycobacteriales > Pseudonocardiaceae > Actinosynnema > Actinosynnema carneum. The sequence goes on from NZ_PYAX01000003.1 coordinate 646,664, forward strand.
GTGGTGGAGGGCGGTGGTGGCGGTGGTGCAGAGGTCGTTGAGGGGGGTGGTGGTGGGGTTGCCGGTGGCGACGGCGAAGACGGTGGCGGGGACGGTCACGCCGGCTCGGGCGAAGGCGTCGTGGGCCGACATCGCGACCCTTCGGCATTCCGCCGGGTCCAGGTCGGCGTCGACGACCACCAGGCCGACCGCGGTCTCGCCGATGAGGGCGAAAGCGGAGGTGTCGAGGGGGACGGCGGAGGTGCAGACGGCGTAGCCGTCGATGTCGGGCAGGCCGGGAGGTGCGGCGGCGGGCACGATGGGGACCACTTCGTGCGGCTGCCGACCGACGCGGAACCCGTGGCCGCGTTCGGCCAGCCAGCGCACCACGCCGTCCACGGTGGCGGGACCGCCCAGGACCACGGCGTGCACCCGGCGCACCAGCGTCGACGGGTCGAGCAGGTCCAGCTCACGCGTGCCGACCGGGGCACCGCGGACGTCGACCCCGGCCACCGCGCCGGCGGGCGTCAGCAGCACCGCCGCCCCCGGCGCACGCCCGACCAGCATCAGTCCAGGACCGCTTCGACCAGCGTCTCCTGCACCCACGTCAACCAGTGGTAGACGCCCAGGTGCGGCGACCGCGGGTCGTCCGGCGGCAGCTCGTCCGGCATGTCCTCCTGCACGTCCAGCGCCGTGCCCAACGCCAACCGCACGTCGTTCAACGCCGACAGCCACGCCTCGGCCTGCTCCAGCGCCAGCCGCACCTCACCGCCGTCCGGCGGGCACGTCTGCAGCACCACCGCCGCCACCCCGGTCTTCAGGTCGAGCAGCTCGGGCTCGTGCAACGACCGCAGCGCGTTCGCCGAGTCGACCTCGGCCGGATCAGGAGAGTCGGGGTCGAGCCGGTGGAAGTCGGGCAGCAACCGGCCCAGGATCGGGTCGTCCGGCGGCGTGGACGGCCCGGTGCGGATGCCGGTCAGCTCCGCCAGCTCGTCCTGCGGCGCCTCCTCGGCGCGTGCCAGCAGCATGTCCTGGATCTGGCTCACCAGGCCGCGCACCACGGCGGCTTCCTGCCGGTCGAACCGGCCGAGCACCTGGTCGCCGGTGCGTGTCCACTTCTTCACGACGAACGCTGCATGGTCGCCCAGAGCCCGGCCGCGTGCAGCTTGGCCACGTCGGCCTCCACCTTGTCCTTGGTCCCCGACGACACGATCGCCCTGCCCTTGTGGTGCACGTCCAGCATCAGCTTGGTCGCGTGGTCGCGGCTGTAGCCGAACAGCTTCTGGAACACGTACGTCACGTAGGACATCAGGTTCACCGGGTCGTTCCAGACCAAGGTCTGCCACGGGCGGTCCTCGGTGCGGACCTCCTCGCCGGCCGGGTCAACCTGCGTCCGCTCATGCTCGACGGGCGTGGTCATACCGCCAATGGTGTCATGTTCCGCTGCGCGGTGGAGCCCGCAGGGCCACCTGTTCGCAACGCTTAGGCTTCGCGGCATGTCGACGTCGCTGTTCACCGACCACTACGAGTTGACGATGCTGGCCGCGGCACTGCGCGACGGCACCGCCGACCGGCCGTGCGTCTTCGAGGTCTTCGCCCGGCGGCTGCCGGAGGGCAGGCGGTACGGGGTGGTCGCGGGCACCGGGAGGCTGCTGGACGCGATCACCGACTTCACGTTCACCGAGCGTGACCTCGAACTGCTGGAACGCACGGAGGTGGTCGACCGGGCCACGCTCTCGTGGCTGACCGACTACCGGTTCACCGGGGACGTGGACGGCTACCCGGAGGGCGAGCTGTACTTCCCGGGTTCGCCGATCCTGTCCGTGCGGGCGCCGTTCGGCGTGGGCGTGGTGCTGGAGACCCTGGCGCTGTCGATCCTCAACCACGACAGCGCCATCGCCTCCGCGGCGGCACGCATGGTCGGTGCGGCCAACGGTCGGCGGATGATCGAGATGGGGTCGCGGCGCACGCACGAGGAAGCCGCGGTGGCGGCGGCGCGGGCCGCTTACCTGGCCGGGTTCACCGCGACGTCGAACCTGGAAGCGGCACGGCGGCACGGCATCCCGACCGCGGGCACGTGCGCGCACGCGTTCACGCTGCTGCACGACACCGAGGAGTCGGCGTTCCGGTCGCAGGTCGAGACGTTGGGCGTGGACACGACGCTGCTGGTGGACACCTACGACATCACCAACGGCATCAAGACCGCCGTCGAGGTCGCGGGGCCGGAGCTGGGCGCGGTGCGGATCGACTCGGGTGACCTGGGCGTGCTGGCGCGGCAGGCGCGGGACCAGCTGGACTCGTTGGGCGCGCGGAACACCCGGATCGTGGTGTCGGGCGACCTGGACGAGTACTCGATCGCGATGCTGCGGGCCGAGCCGGTGGACGCGTACGGCGTGGGCACGTCCCTGGTCACGGGGTCCGGCGCGCCGACCGCGGGCATGGTCTACAAGCTGGTCGAGGTGGACGGGCGACCGGTGGCCAAGCGCAGCTCGCACAAGGAGTCGCGTGGTGGGCGCAAGAGCGCGCTGCGGCGGCACAAGGAGACCGGGACGGCGCTGGAGGAGGTCGTGTTCCCGCACGACGCGCAGCCGGAGACGGGCGAGCACGACCGGCTGCTCGCCGTGCCGATGATCCGCGCTGGACAACGGGTGGACGGCCTGGACACCCTGGTGGAGAGCCGGGAGCGGCTGCGCGCTGCCCTGGTGACGGTGCCGTGGGAGGGTCTGAAGCTGTCCCGCGGCGAGCCCGCTATTCCGACGACGTTCCTGTGAGGGCAGTGATGGGCAAGGCGCTGATCGTGGTGGACGTGCAGAACGACTTCTGCGAGGGCGGGTCGTTGGCGGTGGCGGGCGGGGCGGCCGTGGCGGCGGCGATCTCGGCGCACGTCGCTTCGTCGTCGTACGACCACGTGGTGGCGACGCGTGACTACCACGTGGACCCGGGGTCGCACTTCAGCGAGACGCCGGACTTCGTGGACTCGTGGCCGGTGCACTGCGTGGCGGGGACGGCCGGTGCGTCGTTCCACCCGGAGTTGGACGTGACGGCGGTGGAGGCGGTGTTCTCCAAGGGCGCGTACGAGGCGGCTTACTCGGGGTTCGAGGGCGCGTCCGGCGGGGGTGAGCAGTTGGTGGACTGGCTGCGGGCGCGCGGGGTGGAGCAGGTGGACGTGGTGGGGATCGCGACCGACCACTGCGTGCGTGCGACGGCGTTGGACGCGGCGAACGCCGGGTTCGCGACGACCGTGCTGCTGGATCTGACGGCGGGCGTGGCGCGTGCGACGGTGGACGACGCGTTGACGCAGCTCAGCGGCGCCGGCGTGACCCTGTCCGGCACCCCTCACGTCTCCTGACCCCGCGAGTCGAACCCTCAGGCCCCGCGTGTCGAACGCTCAGCGCCCGCGTGTCGAACGCTCAGGCCCGGTGAGTTCTGCGTTCGCGCCGCCCGGTCGCGGTGCTGAGCGTTGAACTCGGGGGTCCTGAGCGTTCGACACGCGGGACGCGAGCGTTCGACTCGCGCGGTCAGGGGGTTGGGGAGCAGGCGGTGGCGCCGAGGACGACGTCGCCGGTGATGGTGGACGCCTCGGTGAAGCGCAGGTGCAGCAGGTTCATCGCGATGCTGCCGTCGTTCGGCTCGGGGAAGATCGTCTCGCCGAACGTCGCGGTCGCCAGCACCGTGCCGTCGCCCGCCTTCACCTCGTGCACGTGGTTCGGCGCGATCTGCTCGGGCAGCCCGTCGAAGCCCTGCAGGCCGTCCGCCGCCCAGCCCGCGTTGGTGCCGGCCTCGGTGCCGGTGCAGGTGACCTTCCAGCGCGCCACCCGCAGCCGCGGCCCGTCCACCGACACCAGCGCCGACAGCTCGAAGTCGGTGCCCGTCGCCTCGGACGTGGACGTGGTGGTGCCGTGGTCCGGGTTGGCGACCGCCGTGGTGCACGACGACGTGCCCTTGCCGAACCGGACGCCCCTGTGGCTGACCGCCTCGGACGAGTTCGACGGCGTGCTGCCGATGGCACACGGCGCCAGCGGCAGGACGGTGACCCTGGTGCCCGCCTTGGTGAAGTCGGCGGAGCCGACGGACGCCACCCCCGCGGGGTTGGCCGCCGACGCCGGTGGCGCGGCGGCGACCAGGCCGAGTACGAGCGCCGCGGTCACGGCGCCGACCCGGCGCGCTCCGATCTGCTTCATCGTGTCGCCCTTCTGCTGTTCACGGACGTGAGGACTATCGGCGACCCGGCGGACACGACCCGATGATCTAGCCCGCACATCACCCGGAAGAGGAAGGATCGATACCCGTTCGAGTGACCAGACGTGGTCAGCACGGGATGCGCACCGGCAGCGGCGCGTCGGCGAAATCACCAGGCAGGCCGACGAGTCGCTCCAACGCGCCCCGCACCCGTGACGCCGCCCGGCCGTCGCCGAACGGGTTGTGCCCGAGCGGCAGCCGCAGCCGCGCGCCGAGCACCCAGCCCGCTTCGGCCACGATCCGGATCGGGTCGGTGCCGACCAGCCACGCGCAGCCCGCGTCCACCGCGGCCACCCGCTCGGTCGTGTCCCGCAGCACGAGCACCGGCACGCCGAACGTGGGCGCCTCCTCCTGCAGGCCACCGGAGTCGGTGAGCACCAGCGCGGACCGGCGCAGCGCGCGCACCAGGTCGGAGTAGTCCAACGGCTCGGTCACCACCATCCGCTCGTGCCCGCCGAGGACGTCCCGTGCCGCCGCACGCACCTCCGGGTTCGGGTGCACGGGCAGCAGGACGCGCACGTCGGGGTGCCGGTCGGCGATCTCACGCACGGCGCGCAGCACGCGGGTCAGCGGTTCGCCCCACGACTCGCGCCGGTGCACCGTCACCAGCACCAACCGCTCGGAACGCTCGTCCAGCACGCGTTCGAGCAGGGCCAGGTCGGGGTCGCGGGCGGGCAGGTCGGCGGCGGCGACCCGCTGCACGGCGTCGACCACGGTGTTGCCGGTGACCACGATCCGGCGGTCGGCCATGCCCTCGCGGATGAGCGCACCCGCCGCGTCGTCGGTCGGTGCGAGGTGCAGGGTGGCGATCCGGGCGATCATCTGCCGGGTGCCCTCCTCGGGGAACGGCCCGGCGAGGTCACCGGTGCGCAGGCCCGCTTCCAGGTGCGCGACCGGGATGCCGAGCCAGAACGCGGCCAGCGCGCCCGCCAGCGCGGTCGTCGTGTCGCCCTGCACGAGGACGACCGCCGGGTCACGCCTGCGCAGCACCCGGTCGAACTCCGCGACCAGCCGGGCCAGCAGTTCGGCCTGGCCGCCGGTGGCCCGCGGCACGTCCAGCCCGACGTCGACGCGCAGGCCGAACGAGCGCAGCGCCTGCTCGACCATGCCGTTGTGCTGTCCACTGTGGACGATCACGGGCCGGAGCACCGGGTGGTCACCGAGCGCCAGCGCCACCGGTGCGATCTTCACCGCTTCGGGCCGGGTGCCGGCGAGCAGCACGACTTCCTTCACCTTGCTCCTTCCACTCGGGATGCGGTGCCCCGGCCGCGCGACTGGGGGTGGGCGCGCGACCGGGGCACACGCGGGTCACTCGCTGCCTGCCGCCCGTCGCCTGCGGACCGCGCGAGTCAGGATCAGGCCGGCCACCAGGAGGACCACACCGGCCACCACCCACCACGCGACTCCGGCGCCGGTGGCCGCCAGCGAGCCGATTCCCGTACCGACCGCGACGCCGCTGCCGGGGACCTTGTACACGGCTCAGACCGCCGCGAGTTCGTGCCGGCGGCGCAGGGCCGCGGCGCCGACAGGGGCGCCGAACAGGGCGAGCAGGCCCAGTCCGATCCACAGTCCCGCGCCGGAGGCCAACGGGATGGGCAGGCCGGCCGGACCGCAGGTGACCGACGAGAGCACCAGGTCACCGGTGCCCAGCGCGCCGCCGAGCAGGGTGACGTGGACGGCGTTGACGGTGAGGCTGCCGTCGTCGTTGCGCACCTGTTCGTTGAACACGACCTTGGCGACGTCCACGCCGAGCAGGTCGACGTCGACCGTCGTGTCGGGCGCCGGTTCGACGCCGATCTCGCCCAGCTCGCCGAGGTCGAGCCCGACCAGCGCGGCCTTGCCCATCAGGCCTTTCTGGGTGGCCGCGCACTCGGCTTCGACCAGGTCGGCGGACACGCCACCGGTGACGGCGTCGAGCAGGTCGAGCCGGACGTCGGCGGTGCTCGCCCGGGAGCTGACGGCGCCGGTCTTGTCGTCGCGCGCGGCGGACGTGTCGAGCACGCCGGTCCGCAGCACGTCGGGCAGGTCGACGGCGGCGAACGTGCCGGTGGCGGGGCCGTCCGCGGTGGAGGCGGCGAACGGGCCCGCCGACACCGCGTCACGGCCGAGCAGCGACAGGTCGAGCGTCGCGCCGTGGGCCGAGGCGTCCCCGGGTGCCGCCGAGGCCGGTGCGGCGCCGACGACCACCGCCGCGACGGCGACCAGTGCGGCCACCGCGGCGCGACGCGTTCGCGGACGCATCAAAGCTCCTTTCTCGGGGTGTGTTTGTTCGAGCAATTTCCCCTATCGGCGTTCCTCCTGTGGAGTTAAGGGTTGCTGACCGTAAAGAGGGACGGCGACCACTCGAATCGCCTAACTGCACCCACCGAACGTGGACTTACGGCCCGAAATCACTTCACGTTGTCACTCGTTCCGGGGGTCTGGTTCGCGGTATGCGATTCCGATGACCACCAAGCAGCCCTATCGGGCGATCCCCGATCGACGGAAGGACTCCTTCAGTGGCGCTTGCCGTGCCTCGCGCTGGACATCTCAACCGGGTGGTCGTCGTCGCACTGGTGGTGGCGGCGGCCGGGCTCGTGGTGGCGCACCGTGTTTACCGGACGGCCGAGATCCTGCTGTCCGGGCTGCTGCTCGACGTGCTCGGCTCCGATGGCGTGGAGGTCGTCGCGGCACGGCAGACCGTGTACTTCGGCCTTGGCACCGACGCACCGCTCGGCCTGCGGATGACCCCCGAGTGCACGTCGGCGTTCCTCGTGGTGCCGCTGCTGGCGGTGGGCGCGGTGATGATCGCGTTGCGGCCCCGGATCACCCGGCGGGTGCTGGGCGCGCTCGCGGTGGCCGGCGCCGCGGTGGTCCTGGTGAACCAGCTGCGGGTGTTGGCGCTGGTCGGGCTGGTCCGGTGGCTGGGCGTGGACACCGGCTACCACTGGGGCCACACGCTGCTCGGCTCGATGGTGAGCGTGTTCGGCGGGGCCGCCGCGCTGGTGGCGTTCGTGTGGTTGGCGACGCGGTCGTGAGCCGCGCCGACGTACTCGTCGCCGCGGAGGCGCAGTTGAGCTTCGAGGTGCTGCTGGGGTTCACGCAGGCGTTGGCGCTGACGATGAGCGTCGCGTTCCTGACGTACGTGTTCCTGATCGTCGTGCCCTACCTGCGGCACGAGCCGCGGCCGGTCGGGCGGGCGGCCGACTTCGAGTGGCACTTCCTGGTGCCGTGCCGGGACGAGGAGGCCGTCATCGGCGGCACGGTCCGGTACCTGCGCGAGACGTTCCCCGGTGCGCACGTGTGGGTCATCGACGACGACTCCGACGACGGCACCGTGCACGTCGTGCGCCGCTTCCGCGACGACCGGAACGTCCACCTCGTGCGACGGCACCGGCCGCACGCGCGGACCGGCAAGGGTGACGCGCTCAACGACGCCTACCGGACGTTGAAGCTGTGGATGGGGCGGCACGCCGACGCCGACCGCGCGGTGGTCGTGGTGGTGGACGCCGACGGCAGGCCCTCCCCCGACTGCCTGGACGTGTGCGCGGCGGAGCACCTGTTCGGCGACGCGGGCGTGGGCGCGGTGCAGGTGGACGTGCGGATGGTGAACGTCGGCGTGCGGCAGGCGGGGGTGCCGCGGTGGCGCGGTGTGCTCGGCGACCTGCTGGTGCGGATGCAGGACCTGGAGTTCCGGACCGCGATCGCGGCGATCCAGCTGTCCCGCGGCGTGACCGGGACGATCTCCCTGGGCGGCAACGGCCAGTTCACCCGACTCTCGGCGCTCGACTCCATCGCCGGGCCGCTCGGCAGGCCGTGGCGGGGGTCGTTGCTGGAGGACTTCGAGCTGGGCGTGCACCTGTTGACGGCCGGGTGGCGCACCGGCTTCACCCTGGACACGCACGTGCGGCAGGAAGGGCTCTACAGCCTGCGGCGGTTCCTCGCGCAACGCACGCGGTGGGGGCAGGGGACGATGCAGTGCCTGCGGTACGTGCGGCGGATCTGGGCGTCGCGGCACCTGTCCACGCTGGGCGCGACCGAGATGATGTACTACCTGGCCCAGCCGTGGCTGCAGTTGCTCGGGACGCTCGTCTACCCCATCCCGTTGCTGCTGCTGGGGCACCGCGCGGTGGGTGCGCCGGGCGAGGTGTGGGCGTGGTTCAGCGAGGGCGCTTGGGTGCTGTTCGCCGTGTACGGGATGTTCGGGCTCTTGCCGTTCCTGCTCTGGGGACCGGTGTACCGCGTGCGGTGTGCGCCGTCGATCGGGTGGGGTCGGGCGATCGGCTACGGGTTCGTGTATGCGATCTACATCTACACGTTCTACATCACGTCGTGGCGGGCGGTGGTCCGGTTGGCGCGCGGGCGCAACGGGTGGGCCAAGACGCGGCGGAACACCGAGCGGATCACCGGGGACGTGGCGCTGGACCACTGAGCCCTCGCGCGTGAGATGGCCAACTTTGTAGAGCTTCGACAAAGACCGAACCAGTGATCGCCGGTTAACCTCCCGGTGAAGTCGATCCTCTGGGAGGTCCCAAGTGTCCGTCCTCGCCGTTCCCGGCCGTCGCGCGGTGCTCGCCGACCTGGTCCCGGGCGCTCTCGCGCGTGACATCGCCCTGGTCGTCGCCGGCGCCGGGTTGACCGGCCTGGCCGCCCAGGTCGCGCTGCCCGTGCCGGGTAGCCCCGTGCCGCTGACCGGCCAGACGTTCGCCGCCCTGCTGGTGGGCGCGGCGCTCGGGTGGCAGCGCGGTGGCGCCTCGATGGTGCTGTACCTGGTCGCCGGCGTGGCCGGTGTGCCGTGGTTCCAGGGCGGTTCGTCGGGCACGCCCGCGTCGCTGGGCTACGTGGTCGGGTTCGTGTTCGCCGGTGCGCTGGTCGGCCACCTGGCCGCCCGCGGTGGCGACCGGACGCCGTTGCGGACCGCGGGCACGATGGCGGTGGGCAACCTGGCGATCTACGCGTGCGGCGTGCCGTGGCTGATGGCCGCGGCCGGTGTCGGCTTCGGCAAGGCGCTGCAGCTGGGCGTCACGCCGTTCCTGCTCGGCGACGCTGTGAAGATCGCCCTGGCCGCCGGTCTCCTGCCCGCCACCTGGGCCCTGGTCAACCGCAAGTAACCCCTCACCCGCGCGTGTCCTACGTCCAGAACGCGCGTGTCCAACGCTCGGAACGCGAGAGTCCAACGCTCGGAACACCTGAGTTCAACGCTCAGGACGGGGTTGGGGTGTCCGGGCCGGTCTGACGGTGCGGGCGGGTACGGTCTTCGCCGTGCCCGCCACCACCGCGATCCCCGACACCAGGACGTTGCTCGCCGTCGCCGTCGAAGCGGTGGGCGGAGCCGAACGCCAGGGCCAGGTCGACATGGCCGAGGCCGTCGAGCGGGCGATCCGGACCGGCGAGCACCTGGCCGTCCAGGCGGGCACCGGCACGGGCAAGTCGCTGGCCTACCTGGTGCCCTCGCTGCGGCACGCGGTGGCCGAGGAGTCCACGGTCGTCATCTCCACCGCCACGATCGCGCTGCAACGCCAGCTCGTGGACCGCGACCTGCCCCGGCTGGCCAAGGCGTTGCGCAAGGAGCTGGGCCGCGAGCCGCGGTTCGCCATCCTCAAGGGCCGCCGCAACTACCTGTGCATGCACCGCCTGCACACCGGCGCGCCGGACGAGCCGGAGGACGCGGGCCTGTTCGACCCGTTCGCGGTGTCCAAGATGGGCCGCGAGGTCAAGCGGCTGCACGAGTGGTCGTCCGACACCGAGACCGGTGACCGCGACGAGCTCGTGCCCGGCGTCACCGACCAGGCCTGGCGTCAGGTCTCGGTGACGGCGCGCGAGTGCCTGGGCGTGAACAAGTGCCCGATCGGCGTCGACTGCTTCGCCGAGAAGGCACGGGCCGAGGCGGGCAAGGCGGACGTCGTGGTGACCAACCACGCGATGCTCGCCGTGGACGCCCTGGAGGGCTACCAGGTGCTGCCCGACCACGACGTGGTGGTGATCGACGAGGCGCACGACCTGGTCGACCGCGTCACGTCGGTGGCGACGGAGGAGCTGAGCGCGTCACTGGTCGCCACGGCCGCACGGCGGTGCGGGCGGTTGATCGACCAGGGCGTGGCCGACCGGATGGCCGAGGCCAGCGACGGTCTGGCGATGATCCTCGAAGAGCTGCCGGTGGGTCGGCTGGACAGCCTGCCGCAGGCGTTGGCCGGTGCCTTGCGAGCGACGAAGGACGCGGCGCACGCGTGCATCACGTCGTTGGGGCCGGAGCGCAAGGAGGACGTCGACGGTGCGACGTCCCGCAAGCTCGCGCTGTCGCTGCTGGACGACGTGCACGACTGCGCGACGCGGATCCTGGAGGCCTTCGACGAGGACCACGACGTCGTGTGGGTGTCGGGTGACTTCGCGGACCGCAACAAGGCGCCGTCGTTGCGGGTGGCGCCGTTGGGTGTCGGCGGGTTGCTGCGGGAGCGGCTGTTCGGGAAGCGGACCACGATCCTGACCTCGGCGACGTTGACGTTGGGCGGCACGTTCGACACGTTGGCGCGGCAGTGGGGGCTGCCGGCGTCGTCGGGCGTCCGGAAGGCCGAGGGGACGGCGACGGACAAGGAGCCGCCGTCTGACGTGAGCGGGCCGCGGTGGAGCGGGCTGGACGTCGGGTCGCCGTTCGAGCACGGCAGCGCCGGGATCCTGTACGTGGCACGGCACCTGCCGCCGCCGGGCCGTGACGGGCTGCCACCGTCCTATGTGGACGAGATCGAGAGCCTGGTCAACGCGGCGGGTGGGCGCACGCTGGGGCTGTTCTCGTCGATGCGTGCGGCGAAGGCGGCGGCGGAGGCGTTGCGGGGCAAGGTGGACTACCCCGTGCTGTGCCAGGGTGACGACGCCACGGGGCAGTTGGTGAAGCGGTTCTCGGAGGACGCGAAGACCTGCCTGTTCGGCACGTTGTCGTTGTGGCAGGGCGTGGACGTGCCGGGGCCGTCGCTGTCGCTGGTGGTGATGGACCGCATCCCGTTCCCGCGACCGGACGACCCGTTGGCGTCGGCGCGGCAGAAGGCGGTGGAATCGCGTGGCGGCAATGGTTTCCTTACCGTTGCGGCGACTCATGCGGCGTTGCTGTTGGCTCAGGGCGCCGGGCGGCTGCTGCGTTCGATGAACGACAAGGGCGTGGTGGCTATCCTCGACCCGCGCTTGGCCACGGCCCGTTACGGCGGGTTCCTGCGTGCCTCCCTGCCGCCGTTCTGGACGACGTACGACCCGGAGGTCGTGCGTGCGGCGCTCAAGCGGCTCGACGCGGCGAACAACTGACGGCGTTCGCGCAGGTCGCGTGTTCTGAGCGTCGAATTCGGGTGTTCCGAACGTAGGACACGCCCGACGCGAACGTAGGACACGCGCGCGGTCAGCCGTCGACGAGCAGGCCGCGGAGGGGGCCTTGGAGGCGGCCGGCGCGGCGGGAGACGCCCGGGAGGGCCGTCAGGCGGTGTTTGCCCGAGGAGGTCAGGGTCGGGCGCCAGAGGCGGTCGACGACTTCGTGGGCGGGGGCCGAGACGGCGCTGAGCGGGCGTTGCAGGTGCTCGGACCAGAGGCGCAGGCGGGTGTCGCGGGCCAGGTCCGGGTCGTCGGTGACGACGTTGACCTCGGTGTCGTTGAACAGCGAGTGCTCGTTCAGGTTGGCCGAGCCGATGCTCAGCCAGCGGTCGTCCACGAGGGCCAGCTTGGCGTGCACGTAGACCGACGAGGACGTGGCGCCGTCGTGCGAGGACAGGGTCGCGGCGACCAGGCGGTGGTTGCCGTCGTCGGCGTCCAGCAGGCGACCCAGCTGGCCGCGGGTCGTGTCGGCGCCGTTGCTCGGCTTGCGCGGCAGGACCAGGACCACGCGGAAGTCCGGGTGAGGCGGGTTGCGCAGCTTCGAGAGCAGGACCTCGGTGATCTCCGGTGACCACAGGAACTGGTTCTCGAGGTAGATCAGGTTCTCCGCCGAGCGCAGGGCGCGCAGGTACGAGTCGAGCAGGCTGAACTCGCCGCGCGGGATGAAGTCGTAGGTGCGCTCCGGGATCGTGCGCACGAGCTGGGCGGACGACGAGCCGACTGGCTCCGGCACGGCGGGAGCGGGCAGCTGTTCGCCGGAGATCTCCTGCCAGCGCTGCCGGAAGTGCTCGGCCACGTCCGCCACGATCGGCCCGCGCAGGCGGGTGCCGATGTCGTGCCAGCCCAGTGGTTCGCGGGGCGGGTGCTCGGCGGTGTCGTGGCGGTCGCCCTCGACGGCGGTCAGGTCCATGCCGCCGACGAACGCCACCTCGTCGTCCACCACGACGATCTTCTCGTGGTGGCAGTGCAGCGTCCGCTCCCGCGCGTCGATCTCGCACCGCACGGCGCTGTCACGCTGGAACTCCCGTTGCGCCGAGAGCACGCGCTTGCGGGTCGGCTCGAACATCGGCACCGGCGGCCCGGCCCACAGCAGCACGCGCACCGGCACCCGGGACGCGGCCGACGCCAGCAGTTCCCGCAACGTCGGCGAGCCCGGTTCCCGGGTCAACCGGAAGTCCGGGCTGGCGCACCACCCCGCCAGGTGCACGGACTTGCGCGCCGACGAGATCGCCGACGCTATGGCGGGCAGCACCTCGTGCCCGTCCACCAGGACCTCGACCTCGTTGCCGGTCCTCACCGGCCGGTGGGGCGTCCACCAGCCGGCCTCGGAACCGAACGTCGAGCCCCACCCCAGCTTGCGCAACCGTCTGGCGTGGTGCGCGCACAGCAAGCTCTCCAGCCCGTCACCGAGCTTGGCGTCCAGCACGTCCAACAGGCCCACGCCGGGGATGGTTACCGCAAACGCGGCGGGTCAAACGTTGACCGCCACCGTGGCGGTGCCGGGCGCGACTTCGGTGTACCCGGCGTCGCGCACCAGCACGACGTCCGGCCGCGCCACCAACGCGTCCCAGTCGGCCGCGGCCGGTGTCCGCACCGCGCACCGGTAGTCCAGCGCCGCCCACTCCTTCAGCTCCGCGTCGGACAGGTGCGGCGCGAGCAGCATCGACGCGTGACCCACCTGGGCCGCCGCCTTGCCCGCGGTCATCTCGACCCGGGGGTTCAGCCACAGCTCGTGGGCGCCGGCGGGGACCGGGCCGGGCTCGTCGGCGGGCAGCTCGCTGCCCGAGATCTGCAACCGGCTCAGCTCCTTGGGCAGGTCGACCACCCGTCCCGGCACGAACGCCCGCACCGACGCGCTGCCGACCGTGATCGTCACCCCGGGCAACGACTGCACGGCCTCCCAGTGCGCGCCCCGGGCCCGCCGCGACACCTTCCGGATCCGCCCGCGCACCCACGCCACCAGCTCGTCGTGCCACTCGCCGCCCGGCAACGCGCGGTCGTCCAGGCACACCGCGATGGCGGCGGCCGCGGCGGCTTCCAGCACGTCGGTCCGGGACGGCGGCGCGGACCGCTCGATCCGCAGCACCACCGGCATCGCCCGCACCGACTCCGGGTCCTCCTCGTCGGTCGCGTAGTGCCGGTCCACCAGCATCCGCAGGATCGGGTTCACAGCCGGTTCAGCTCCAGACCGTCCGCCGCGTCCGCGGCCTCCACCTCCGCGCGCGTCACGCCGAGCACGAACAGCACCGCGTCCAGGAACGGGTGCGACAGCGCCGTGTCCGCCACCTCCCGCAACGCGGGCTTGGCGTTGAACGCGATGCCCAGCCCGGCCGCGCCCAGCATGTCGATGTCGTTGGCACCGTCACCCACGGCGACGGTCTGCGCCAGCGTGACGCCCTGCTCGTCGGCGAACCGCCGCAGCGCCACCGCCTTGCCCGGCCGGTCCACCACCTCGCCGACGACGCGCCCGGTCAGCTTGCCGTCCACGATCTCCAGCTCGTTGGCCGCGCAGAAGTCCAGGCCCAGGTCGTCCACCAGCCGCTGGATGACCCGGCTGAACCCACCGGACACCACACCGCAGCGGAACCCGAGCCGCTTGAGCGTGCGCACCGTCGTGCGCGCGCCGGGCGTCAGCTCCAGCGACGCCGCGACCTCGTCCAGCACGGACTCGTCCAGGCCCTCCAGCAGCGCCACCCGCCGCCGCAGCGACTCGGTGAAGTCCAGCTCGCCCCGCATCGCCGCGTCGGTGATCTCCTTGACCTGCGGCTCCACCCCGACGTGCGCGGCCAGCATCTCGATCACCTCGCCCTGGATGAGCGTGGAGTCGACGTCGAACACCACCAGCCGCTTGGCCCGCCTGGTCAGCCCCGCCCGTTCCACCGCGATGTCCAGCCCGCCGCGCACCGACACCTCGGCCAACGCCGACCGCAGCTGCGCATCGCTCTCCGGCGTGTCGCCCGCCACGGAAACCCGCAGCTCAAGGCCGGTGACCGGGTAGTCGGCCACACCTCGGATCGCGTCGATGTTCACGCCGAGCGACGCCAGCCGCCGCGCCACCTCGGTGAACGCGCGGGCCGTGACCGGGCGGCCGAGCAGGATCAGCACGTGGCTGGACTCCAGCCGCGCCGTCCGCCGGGAGTCCGCGCCGATCTCCACCTCGACGTGCATGGACACCGTCGCCATGGCCTGCTCGACGGCCTCCTGCAACCCCTCCGGGTCGTGGTCGGCCGAGACGAGCACGCCGAGCACCAGCCGGCCGCGGATGACGACCTGCTCGACGTCGAGGATCTCCACGCCGTGCCTGGTCAGCACCGCGAAGAGCACGGAGGAGACCCCCGGCTTGTCCGGTCCGGTGACCGTGATCAGGACGGGCGTGGCGCTGGGCTTGGTCACTGATGGCTCCTATGCCAGACAGCGGCGAGCCCCGACAACCGGGAACGGTCGTCGGGGCTCGTCGTTGAACCTGCGCTCAGGTTACAAGCGCTACTTGTGGTCGCCCTCGGTCCCTTCGGAGGCTGTGCCGGATTGCACAGCCGCGGCGGCGACCTCGGACGGCGCCTTCGGCGCGTCCTCGTGCGCGATCGCCTTGCCGGTGAACGTCACGTGCGCCTCGTTGTGGATCCGCTCGATCATGTGCGGGTAGTGCAGCTCGAACGCCGGACGCGCGGAGCGGATGCGCGGCAGCTCGGTGAAGTTGTGCCGCGGCGGCGGGCACGACGTGGCCCACTCCAGCGAGTTGCCGAAGCCCCACGGGTCGTCCACCTTCACGGTCTCGCCGTAGCGGTAGCTCTTGAAGATGTTCCAGATGAACGGCAGCGTCGACGCACCCAGGATGTACGCGCCGATCGTGGAGATCGTGTTCAGCGTGGTGAAGCCGTCGCTGGGCAGGTAGTCCGCGTACCGGCGCGGCATGCCCTCGTTGCCCAGCCAGTGCTGCACCAGGAACGTGGCGTGGAAGCCGAGGAACGTGGTCCAGAAGTGGAGCTTGCCCAGCGGCTCGTCCATCATCCGGCCGGTGATCTTCGGGAACCAGAAGTAGATGCCCGCGAAGGTGGCGAACACGATCGTGCCGTACAGCACGTAGTGGAAGTGCGCGACGACGAAGTACGTGTCGGACACGTGGAAGTCGATCGCCGGCGCGGCCAGCAGGATGCCGGACAGGCCGCCGAAGAGGAACGTGACGATGAAGCCGATGCTGAACAGCATCGGTGTCTCGAACGTCAGCTGCCCCTTCCACATCGTGCCGATCCAGTTGAAGAACTTGATACCGGTCGGCACCGCGATCAGGAACGTCATGAACGCGAAGAACGGCAGCAGCACCGCGCCGGTGGCGTACATGTGGTGCGCCCACACGGCCACCGACAGCGCCGCGATGCCCAGCGTCGCGTAGACCAGGCCGTTGTAGCCGAAGATCGGCTTGCGGCTGAACACCGGGAAGATCTCCGACACGATGCCGAAGAACGGCAGCGCGACGATGTAGACCTCGGGGTGCCCGAAGAACCAGAACAGGTGCTGCCACAGGATCACGCCGCCGTTGGCGGGGTCGAACACGTGGGCGCCCAGGTGGCGGTCGGCCAGCAGGCCCAGCAGGGCGGCGGTCAGGATCGGGAACGCCAGCAGCACCAGCACGCTCGTCACCAGGATGTTCCAGGTGAAGATCGGCATGCGGAACATGGTCATGCCGGGCGCCCGGAGGCAGACCACGGTGGTGATCATGTTGACCGCGCCGAGGATGGTGCCCAGACCACCGACGACCAGGCCGGAGATCCACAGGTCGGCGCCGACACCGGGCGAGTGGATGGCGTTGGACAGCGGGGTGTAGGCGAACCAGCCGAAGTCGGCCGCGCCGCCCGGCGTGAGGAAGCCCGCCATCACGATCAGGCCGCCGAACAGGTACAGCCAGTACGAGAAGGCGTTGAGCCGCGGGAACGCCACGTCCGGCGAGCCGATCTGCAGCGGCAGGATGAAGTTGGCGAAGCCGAAGACGATCGGCGTCGCGTAGAGCAGCAGCATCACCGTGCCGTGCATGGTGAACAGCTGGTTGAACTGCTCCTGCGAGAGGAACTGCATGCCCGGACGGGCCAGCTCGGTCCGCATCAGCATGGCCATCGCGCCGCCCACCATGAAGAAGGCGAACGACGTGACCAGGTACATGATCCCGATCTGCTTGTGGTCCGTGGTGCGGAACATCCGCAGCAGGAACGAACCCTTGACCGCCTCGCGAGTCCCGAAGGGCCGCGTTGCGATCGGCTGCGGGGCTACGGCCGTCACGGTGCCTCCTGCACTGTCTGGTTCTGGCTACGCCGGCGGGTGGCGCCGCCCGGCTATCGGATCGTAGACGGCGCTGTTCCGGGTGGTGCGCCTGGGCCGTCCCCTGGATCAAGTGAGGTAGCGCAGGTCACAGGATTGGATGGAGGGCGAGGTCGCCTGGGAGCCGACCCCGCGGTGAGGTGGGGGTCGAGCGACGGGCAGTGGGGTGACCTCAGCAGTCGGGCCGCCCCCGCCGGAGCGGGAGCGGCCCGGAGGTGCTGGTGGTGGTCAGCGGCGCAGCAGGGTGCGCAGCTTCGGGGAGGCGACGAACGCGGCGCCGGCGGCCACCAGGCCGAGGCCCGCGATCAGCATCCAGCCGCCGTCGTAGCCGGTGTTGGCGAGGTCGCCCTCGTTGCTCGCGCCGGCGACCGCGGCGGGAGCCGAGGTGGTGGTCGGGGTGACCGCGACCGAGTCGGTGGTTGTGGTGGTGGTGGTCGGGGCCGGCTCGTCCGTGGTGGTCGGGACGACCTCGTCGGTCGTGGTCTCCGGGGCGGTCGTGGTCGTGGTGACCGTCTCGTCCTTCTCCGCGCAGACGAACCAGTGGCTGATGCCCGCGGGCCCACCGCTGGAGTTGATCGGCGGGTGCAGGTCTTCCCAGGCCAGCTCGCCGAGGTCCTCAGAGGCGTAGACGTTGTAGGCGTTGCCGCCCTTCACCACGACACCGGTGAGGACGTAGCCCTCGGGGTGCGCGGTGATGGTGATGTCGGTGCCTTCGACGGTGAAGCCCGTCTGCAAGGTCATCTCCTCGCCGGGCAGGCCGACGACGTCGCAGGCGTTGCCGGGCTGGCCGACGTCGACGTTGCCCTCGGCCACGACGGCACGGTCGTCGCCCGGGTCGAGGGTGTCGGACGTGGCCGAGGCGGTGCCGCCCAGCAAGCCGGCGGTGCTCAGGGCGAGCAGCGCGGCTGCTCCGAATAGGCGGCGGGTGGTCATGCGCATGGTGGTGCTCCGCAGGGTTCGAGGGCTGACCGGAGGATCGAACTACACCGGGCATCCCTCTATCGAGGTAGCCCATTCAGATGACGCGGGTTGGCGTCCATTCGTTATCAGGTAGTGATGTGGCCGGTCGGTAGCAGCCCGTTCACCCGCCGGCGATCAGCGGCGGAAGAGGTTGCGGAGCTTCGGTGAGGCGAGGAACGCGGCGCCGGCGGCCAGGAGGGACAGGCCGATGACGATCAGCCACCAGCCGTCGAAGCCGGTGCTCGCCAGGCCCTTGCCCTGACCGTCGCCCGAGGTCGAGCCGGGGTTGACCGTGCGGGCGGCCTGAGGCGTCGTTGTGGTCGTCCGTGTGGTGGTGACCTGCGGTGTCGTGGTGGTGGTGGGGACGGTGGTCGTGGTCGTCACGGCCGGGGTGGTGGTCGTCGTCGTGTGTGGAGTGGTGGTGGTTGTCGCGGCGGTGGTGGTGGTTGTGGTGGTCGTGGTGGTGGTTGTCGTCGTCGTGGTGGTCACCGGGGTCAGGCAGACGAACCAGTGGCTGATGGCCGCGGGCCGGCCGCTGTCGTTCAGCGGGGAGTGCAGGTCGAGCCACGGCAGCGGGCCGAGGTTGCCGTAGACGTTGTAGGCGGGGCCGCCCTTGACGACGACGCCGGTGATCGTGGAGCCGGGTGGGTTCGCGGTGATGTCGATGTACGTGCCGTCGCTGGTGAACGTGCCGGCGGGCAGCCTCGCCTCGGTGCCCGGCAGGCCAACGGACGCGCAGGCGTTGCCCGGCTGGTCGATGTCGATGTTCCCGGCGTGGGCGGTGGCGCGGTCGTCACCGGACTGGGGTGGGTCTTGGTTCGGCTGGGCCGACGCGGCGCCGGCGAGGACACCGGCGGCGATCACGGCGAGCAACGGGACTACTCCGAACAGGGTGCGACTTGTCGTGCGCATGGCGTCTCCACCTGGCTCGATGCGACGTTCGGCGGATCAGGGCGTTCCGTCGCTGCTCTATCGCGTTACCCCATTCGTACGATGCACACCGCGACCAATTCGTTATGCACCGCTCGCGTGGAATGCCAGAATTCCCCCGTGGCGGGGAGGTCCGCGGTGCGCGAGGTGGGGCGGTTGGCCCGCCGCCTCGGCCTGCCCGGTGACGACCCCGAGGTGCTCAAGGACGGCTACAACCTGCTCGTCCGGCTGCGTCCCGCGCCGGTGGTGGCCCGGGTCGCCACGGTGACGGCGGTGGTGCGGGCGGACGTGTTCGAGCGCTTCCGCCGGGCCGACGAGCTGAGCCGGTTCCTGGCCGGGCGCGGTGTGCCGGTGGTCGAGCCGCACGGGCCGGGGCCGGTGCGGCACGCGGGGCTGGTGGTCGCGTTCGCCCGGCACGTCGAGCACGACCCGGACCGCCGGCCGGACCGCGCGTCGTTCACCGCGATGCTGGCCGAGCTGCACGGCGAGCTGCGGCACTACCCCGGCGAGCTGCCCGAACGCGGACCGCTCACCGACCTGGACGCGGCGTTGTCGCTGCTCGGACGGCCCGCGGACCTGGTCGCCGCACGGGACGCGCTGGCCGCGCGCTGGCCCGAGGGGCCCGCACAGGCGCTGCACGGCGACTCGCACGCGCGCAACGTGCTGGTCACCGCGTCCGGTCCGGTGTGGAACGACTTCGAGGACGCCTGGCACGGCCCGGTCGGCTGGGACGTGGCGTGCGCGCACGGCCTGTTCGACGAGCCGATCGACTACCCGGCGGCGGACGTGCCGTTCTGGCTGGAGCTGCGCGCGCTCTACGGCGTGTGCTGGACGCGGGTACGTGACCTTTACCGAACCCGAACACTCCCGCGACCCTGATCGCCACCCGCGCCGTGCCACGATGCGCGGCGTGCAGGGACTCGTGCTGGTCGTGGAGGACGAACGGGCCATCGCCGACCTGGTCTCCCTCTACCTGCGCCGGGACGGGTTCGGGGTGCACGTGGAGGCGGACGGGCGCGCGGCGTTGGCCGCGGTGCGGCGGCTGAAGCCGGTGGCGGTGCTGCTGGACGTCGGCCTGCCCGGGTTGGACGGGGTCGAGGTGTGCCGGGCGCTGCGCGCGGCGGGCGACTGGACGCCGGTGCTGTTCGTGACCGCGCGCGACGACGAGGTGGACCGGGTGCTCGGGCTGGAGCTGGGCGCGGACGACTACGTGACCAAGCCGTTCAGCCCGCGTGAGCTGGTGGCCCGGGTGCGCACCGTGCTGCGCCGGGGAACGCCGCAGGTCAGCCCGGTGCACGTGGTCGGTGAAGTGAAGCTGGACGGCGACCGGCGGCGGGTGTGGGCGGGCGACGCCGAGGTGGCGTTGACGTCGACGGAGTTCGACCTGCTGGCGCACCTGATGCGGCATCCGGGGCGGGTGTTCGCGCGGGAGCAGTTGCTGAGCGCGGTGTGGGGTTACGCGGCGGCGGCGGGCACGCGGACGGTGGACGTGCACGTGGCGCAGTTGCGGGCGAAGCTCGGTGAGCGCAGTCCGATCAGGACCGTGCGCGGGGTCGGCTACTCGGCCGAGGCGTCGTGAGGCGCACCAGCCTGGCGTTCCGGATCACGGCGTTGTGCCTGGCCGTGGCCGGTGTCGCGGTGGTGGTGGCCGGGCTGGTGTCGGCGCGGCTGGTGCTCACCGCGTCACGCGAGGCGGCCCGGCAGGCGCTGGCCGACCAGGCGGACGTGGTGGCCGGTCAGCTCGACGCGGGCCGGGCCGGGCGGATGCGGGTGGTCGAGGTGCTGCGCGGGCAGGGCATCGCCGTGGTGCTGATCGGGCCGGACGGCGGGTTGGCCGGTGAGCCGAGGGCGGTGCGCGCGGTCCGTGACGCCGGGGGCAGGTCCGGTCTCGCGGGCACCCGGCTGGTCGAGGTGCGTGACGGGATCGCGCTGGTGCAGGAGACGGCGACGGGCAACGGGCCGGGGTACCGGCTGGTGCGCAACATCGCGTTCGCGCTGGGTGTCGGGTTGCTGGTGGCGGCAGTGGCCGGGTTGCTGCTGGGCAAGCTGGTCGCGCGTCCGCTGCGGCAGACGGCGGCCGTCGCGCGCACCATGAGCGGCGGTCGGCGTGACCTGCGGGCGCCCGAGCACGGTCCGGCGGAGGTCGCCGAGGTCGGTGGCGCGGTGAACGCGCTGGCCGACGCGCTGGCGCGCAGCGAGGCCAGGCAGCGGGAGTTCCTGCTGTCGGTGTCGCACGAGTTGCGCACGCCGTTGACGGCGGTGAGCGGGTTCGCCGAGTCGCTGGCCGACGGCGTGGTGTCCGGGCCGGAGGTGCCCGCGGTCGGCCGCACGATCTCCGCGGAGGCGCACCGGCTCGACCGGCTGGTCACCGACCTGCTGGACCTGGCCCGGCTGGGCGCGGACGACTTCCGGGTCGACCTGGCCCCGGTCGACCTGACCGAGGTCGTCTCGGCCGCCGCCGAGGTGTGGCGCGCGCGGTGCGCGGCGAAGGGCGTCGAGTTCCGGCTGGAGCTGCCCGCGCACCCGACCGTGCGGACGACGGACGCCCGGCGGTTGCGGCAGGTGCTGGACGGGCTGCTGGAGAACGCGCTGCGCCTCACCCCCGCCGGTCGGCCGGTGGTGTTGGCGCTGCACGACGTGCTGCAGGTGCGCGACGGTGGTCCCGGGCTGTCCGAGGAGGATTACCGGGTCGCGTTCCGCAAGGGTGCGCTGCACGCGAAGTACGAGCGTTCCCGGCCCGTGGGCACGGGTGTCGGCCTGGCCCTGGTGCACGGCCTGGTGACCCGGTTGGGTGGCACGATCGAGGCCGGTCCCGCGCCCGAGGGCGGTGCGGTGTTCACGGTGAGGTTGCCCTGATGCGCGAGCTGGAACGGCGGTGGCACGAGGCGGTCCGCGAACTGGGCGGCACGCAGGGGCCCGGCGACCTCGTCGACCGGTACGCCGAACCGCACCGCGGCTACCACAACGGCGAGCACGTGCTGGCCGTCGTCCGGGACGTGAACGTGCTGGCCGCCGACCGCACGCCACGCGAGCGCGCTGTGCTGACGTTGGCCGCCCTGGTGCACGACGTGATCTACGACGGCGTACCGGGCGAGGACGAGCGCCGCAGCGCGGAGTGGGCTCGGGCGCAGCTCGCCGGCCTGCCCGAGGCGGACGAGGTGGCTTCGCTGGTGCTGGCGACCGCCGAGCACACCTCGGACGACCCGCTGACGTGCCTGCTCCTGGACGCCGACCTGGCCGTCCTCGGCTCCGCCCCGGCGACCTACGAGCGCTACCGGACCGCCGTGCGCGCCGAGTACGCGCACGTGCCCGACGACGCGTGGCGGGTCGGTCGGGCGAAGGTCCTGCGCTCGTTGGCCGGACGCGACCCGCTGTACGCCACGCCGCACGCACGGGCCCGGTGGGAGGCACGCGCCAAGGCGAACCTGGCCGCCGAGCTCAGCTCGCTCGGTGACCCGCCGTGAGCGCGTCGAAGGTCGGGAACGCCTTGGCGATCTCGCTGCCGGTGAAGTTGCCGACCCAGCCGTCGTCGTCGTGGAAGAACCGGATCGACACGTAGTCCGGCCGGGTGCCCATGTCGAACCAGTGCGTGGTGTTCGCGGGCACGCTCAGCAGGTCGCCCGCCTCGCACAGCACCGCGTACACGCGCTCCTTGACGTGCAGGTAGAACACGCCGGAGCCGCGGGCGAAGAACCGGTCCTCGTCGTCGTCGTGGGTGTGCTCGGCCAGGAACTTCAGCCGCGCCTGCCCCGCCGACGCCAGCCACTCCGGGTCGTCCGACGGCGTCATCTCCATCGCGTCGACCAGGATGTAGCCCTCGGTCTCGGTGACGCGGGCGACCTGCTCGGCGTACACCTCCAGGGCGTTCTCGCTGGTCACGCCCGGGATGACCGGCCACTGCTCGTAGCGGACGCCCAGCTGCTTCAGCTCCACCGCGATCTCGGCCGGGTCGGCGGTGCGCACCAGGGCGTTCTCCGGGTCGGTGTCCGACCACACGGTCAGCAACGTCATCGCGCCTGCTCCCTCATGTTCGTGGTGGGTTCCCGCGCTGGGTGGTTTCGGTCTTGAAGCGCAACAGCCACTCCAAGCACTCCAGCCGGTGCCGCGCCTGGTAGAGGTCGTCACCCCACACGTACACCCCGTGCCGGGCGACAATCAAGGCCGGCACGTCCTTGCGGAAACCGGCTTCGAACGCGTCGCCGAGCACGCGCATGTCCTGGCTGTTGGGCACGACCGGGATCACGACGGACTCGTGCGCCTGGCGGCCGAAGCCCTTGAGCATCTCCAGGTCGTGCAGCTCGACGCCCTCGGGCCAGAACTCGGCCGCGACCACGGGTGCGAGGGCGTGCACGTGGACCACCGCGCCCGCGCCGGCGACCGCCGCGATCCGCCCGTGCAGGCCCGCTTCGGCCGATGGCACGCGCACCGGGTCGTCCGTGCCGCCCTCGGCGTCGACGATCACCACGTCGTCCGGCGTCAGCTCGCCCTTGTCCTTGCCGCTGACGGTGACCGCCAGCCGCAGCGGGTCGCGGTCCACGACCACGGACAGGTTGCCGGACGTGCCGCGCATCCAGCCCATCGCGGTGTACCTGGCGCACTCGGCGGCCAGCGCCTCGCCGGGCGTCACAGAGCCTGTTCTCACAGGGCCGCCACCGTCCGGTGTGGACCGAAGTCCGCGTCGCCGTACGGCTCGCCGGGACGCGCCACGCCCACGGTCTGCCAGCCCGCCTCGGCGGCGGCGTCCAGCTCGGCGGGGACGTCGGAGTAGAACGTGATGTCGCCCGAGCCGAGCACGGAGGCGATCTTCAGGTACGACGCGGCCTCGCGCTTCGGTCCCGCGTTCACCGTGTCGAAGTGGTACTCGAACAACGGGGTGAGGTCGCCGTCCGTGGTGTGCTGGAAGAACGCCACCTGACCGGCCACCGAACCGGAGGAGAACACGGCCAGCTTGGCGCCCTCCGCGTGCCACTCGCGCAGTGCGGGCACGACGTCCGGGAAGAACTCGGCCACCAAGTCGCCCTGCGCGTAACCGCGCTGCCAGATCAGGCCCTGCAAGGTCTTCAGCGGTGTGACTTTCTGGTCGGCGTCCATCCAGCCGTGCAGCACGCGCACCAGCTCGTCCGTGCCACCGTCCACACCGGACAGCTCACGGATCTGCGCGACCGCCTCGACCACGGCCGGGTCGTCGCCGTGCTCGTCGATCCACGGCCCGAGGCGCGGGCGGGCGTAGTCGTACAGCGTGACCAGGACCTGGTCGGTGGCGCTGAGCGTGCCCTCGATGTCCAGCACTACCCAGTTAGTCATGAACGTCCCCAACGTAGTAATCGGCCAACCCGTGCGGAGCGTACGCACCGCGGTCGGTCACCACCGTCGTCACGAACCGCGGTGGCGTGACGTCGAACGCCGGGTACAGGCCCCGGGCCCGGTCGGTGGCCGTGCGGCGGCCCAGGGTGTGCAGCACCTCGTCACCCGGCCGGTACTCGATCGGCACGTCGGCGGCGGTGGGTGCGAGGCGGTCCGGTGCCTGCACCATGGCCAGGAACGGCACGTCGAACGCGTGCGCGGCCACCGCGAGGCCGAGCGTGCCGACCTTGTTGACCACGTGGCCGTCCATCGTGACGCGGTCGGCGGCGGTCAGCAGCACGTCGACGTCGCCGGTCGACATGACCGCCGCGCCCATGCCATCGGTGATCAAGGTTGTGTCCACGCCCATCTCCCCCAGCGTCTCCGCGGTCAGGCGGGCGCCCTGGAGGTACGGGCGGGTCTCCGTGCAGAGGAACCGCAAACGCTTGCCCATCGCTTGAGCAGCGGCGACGGTTTCGGTCAGGTAGAGGTCGGCCCAGCAGTGCGTGAGCACGGCGCCCTCGTCCGGCAGCAGTTCGGCGGTGTGCGCACCGAGGCGGCGGCTACGGCTGCGGTAGCGCTCGTCCCCCGCCTTCGCGCCCGCCAGCGCGCCGGCTTCGAGGTCGTCGTTCGCGTCGACGTGGGCAAGCACGGCGGCTACGGCCTTGCGCAGGTGGTTGTTCGTGCGGCGGGTGGCGACCAGGAGCTGCCCCGCCTGGTCGAGGTAGGCACGGGCCTCGGCACGGGGCAGGCCGCGGGCCTCGCGGGCGGCCAGCACCATGCCCCACAGCGCGGCGAAGTACGGGCCGGACGACTGGGTGACCATGTCCTCGATGGCCTTGGCGACCTCGGCGACCGTGCCGCAGCGCACCCAGGTCTTCTCGAACGGGAAGTCGCGGCGGTCCAGGATGTGCACGCCGTCGTCTTCGAGGCGCACGCTGCGCGCGAGCAACGGCTCCATCAGCTGTACCCGGTGAACGGCGCGTGCTCGCCGGTCAGGTAGTAGGCGCCGACCTCGCGGGCCTTGTACGACACGGGGTCGTGCAGGGTGAGGGTGCGGGCGTTGCGCCAGAACCGGTCGAACGCGTAGCCGGCGGCGGTGGCCCGCGCGCCGCACAGCTCGAACACCCGGCTGGTGGTCTGGTTGGCGACCTTGGTGGCGACGACCTTGGCCGACGAGATGGCGGCGGCGGTCGCGGCGCGTTCGTCGCGGGTCAGGTCGGCGCCCCGGCGGGAGGCCTGGTCCAGCAGGTCCGAGGCGTGGTCGGTGAGGAACCCGGCGGCCTGCGCCTCGGCGACGAGCTCGCCGTACGTGCCCAGGACGTACGGGTCGGCGGTGGCCGCGTCGACACCGCTGAGGAACCACGGTCGGGTGGTCGTGCGGGTGTACTGGGCGGCTTCGGCCAGCGCGCCCTCCGCCATCGCCACGTACAGCTGGGCGAGCACGAGCTGGAAGCCGAGCGCGGCCAGCGACAGGCGCGGGCTGGTCTCGTCGTGGGTGCCGAGGACCTGGTCGGACGGCACGTGCACGTGGTCGAACACCACGCCGCCGCTGGCGGTGAGGCGTTGGCCGATGTTGTCCCAGTCACCGGCGTAGGTGATGCCGTCCGCCTTGGCGTCGAGCGTGAACGTGACCTTGTCGCCGGTCCCGGTGCGGGTGGCGCTGACCACGAGCCGGTCGGCCACCGACGCGCCGGTGGCGAACGTCTTGCGTCCCGTGACCTCGAACCCGCCGTCGACGGGCCGCAGCTCCAGCGCCGCGTCGAGGGGGTTGCTGACGCCCGCCCAGAAGACGTTGTCGCCCGGCTGGAAGTTCGGGTTGTCGAACAGGCCGCTGCGCCAGACCTGCAGGTAGTGGTAGCCGAGGAGGTGGCCGACGTTGGCGTCCGCCGCGCCGACGACCCTGGTCACGGCCTGCTGCGTGGCCCAGTCGCCGATCGCGAGCAACCCGGACCGCCGCAACGCCCCGACCTCGGCCGAGGGCTCCGCACCACGCCGATCGCGCTCCGCCGCGTCCACCCGCAACGCCGCGGCCAGCTCCTCGGCGACGGTCAGCCACTTCTGCCGACCATCGGTGCCCGTCATGGCTTGCCTCCTGCCGTCTGCGTTCCCAGCAGGCGAGCCTAACCGCCGCGGCGCGCCGTGGGCTGAGCGTTCCGCCACATGGGAGACCGCCGGTCAGGATGTGACGTGCATCCCGTGGCCGGACAGGCCCAGCCACCGGAGCGCCCCGCGCAGGTCGGTGACGTGGCGGCGGACGCTGTCGACGTGTGCCACCCACGTCTGACGGTCCAGGGCGAGCGCCTTCAGGTAACGCACGCACAGCGACGGCGGGATGGCCTCGCAATGCTTGCGCGCGGCGCGCAGGGCGATCTCCATCCGCAACGCCTCGTCGTCACGCCGTCCCCGTGACCTGATGCGGTCGAGAATGCTGTCGATCAAGGACATCCGGTCTCCCAGGAAATGCCGCCAGTAACTCACGTCCAAGGCCCGGTCGAAGTTGCCGTCGTCGTCCAGCAGCGCGAAGACGCCTTCAGCCAAGCAGTCTCCGAACTCCTCGCTTTGAGCGCGGGCCGTGACGAACGGGTCGTACGGCCGCTGCAGCACGTTGCCGATCACTGCGGAGCGCCGCAGGCTTCGGTCGTTCAGGAGGAAGAACCAGTCCTCGTTGTAGATCGCCGGGAAGAAGGACGACGACGCCTCCAGACTTACCACGAGGGCACCGCCACCGATGAACGTGCCCTGGTCGCCGCCTGTCTCGCGGTGCGCATGGCACACCACGGAGTTGTCCGGGAACCCGCCGATGTGCAAGCCGACAGCCGCGTAGCCGTCGCACACCAGGCCGGCTGCGGCACTGATATCTCGGGGATCCGGCATCAGGATGTCGTCGTCCAGGAACGCCACCACCTCCCATCCGGCCAGACGGGAGACGAGTAGCCCGATGTTGCGCTTGAGGCCGATGTCGGTGCGGTGCCGGAACAGCGTCCCCCGGAGGAGCGCCGTGGTCGCCAGGGCGGGCGTCAGCGGCCCGGACACCTCGGACACATCGAAGGCGAGCATCCCGACGTCCGACACGCGGGCCAGTTTCTCGGCTTCGGCAGCTGACGAACGCCCGCTGGACAGCACCACCAGCGGCACGTCGAGTCGGGCAGCACACTCGATCGCGTTCTTCAAGTAGTGGCCAGGCCGGTTCGTGGGCACGACGATCGCATCGACGCGGCCGGGCAGCGCGTCCACGACGTCGAGCGTGACGAGCCCGCGGTGCGAGCCGTGGTGGCTCGCGGGTGTGGGCACCAGTGGCGTCAACGCCGGCCCTCCGTCCGCTCGAACGGCGGGTCGCCGCGGTGATCGGGAGTGAACGGGACAACGTCCGGGTGACTTCCGATGTTCCCTGGGGTGTTGCCGCTGAAGGGCGGACTCACCAGCCGCTGCCGTCGATACGCTCCGGAGACCGGACGGGAGGCAGTGAGTGGCGAACGAGCACCTGGGGCACACGGCCAACGACATGTCGGGTACCACGGGAGCCGTAGTGCAGGCCGCGTCGATCGCGGGTGGGGTGCACCTGCACGCCACCGGCCCCAGCCAGATTCCCCCGCCGCACGAACTTCCACCGGACGTGCACGCGTTCACCGACCGGGTGGAGCAACTCGCCGAGATGGACCTGCTGCTCGCGTCCACCGAGGGAGCGCCCACCGCGGCCATGGTGATCTCCGCGGTCTCGGGCACGGCGGGAGTGGGCAAGACGGCCTTCGCCACGCACTGGGCACACCGGGTCAGCGACCGGTTCCCCGACGGACAGCTCTACGTCAACCTGCGCGGCTACGGACCGGACCAGCCGGTGGCGCCCGTTGAGGCTCTCGCCGGGCTGCTGCGCTCGTTGGGCGTGCCGAACACCGACATCCCGCACGACTTGGATGAGCGGGCGGCCAGGTTCCGCAGTCTCGCCGCCGGCCGCAGGATGCTGATCGTGCTGGACAACGCCCGTTCCGCCGACCAAGTCCGGCCGCTGCTGCCCGGCACGTCCTCGTGCGTGGTCCTGGTGACCAGCCGCGATGCCCTGCCAGGGCTCGTGTCCCGGGACGGCGCACGGCGGATGAACCTCGACCTTTTGCCGCACGAGCAGGCGGTCTTCCTGTTGCGCATGCTGATCGGCCCCCGCGTGGACGCCGAACGCGACGCCGCCGACGCTCTCGTCCGGCATTGCGCCCGCCTGCCGCTGGCGCTGCGGATCGCCGCCGACCTCGTCACGACCAGCCCGGACGTGGCGCTCGCCGATCTCGTCAACGACCTGGCTGATGAGCAGAACAGGCTCGACCTGCTCGACGCCGGGGACGACCCGTACACTGCGGTGCGAGCGGTGCTCTCCTGGTCCTACCGGAACCTGGATCCGGTCGAGGCCCGGGCGTTCCGGCTGCTCGGCTTGCACCCCGGTCGTGACTTCGACACGGTGAGCGCCGCCGTGCTGATCGAGGCCGCCCCGGCGGGAGCGCGTCGGGTACTCGATTCGCTGGTCCGCGCACACCTGCTCGAACGCACCAAGGCCAGCCGCTATCAGATGCACGACCTGCTCCGCGTCTATGCAGCCGACCTGGCGGCACAAGAGGAGTCGGCCCGGGCGCAACAGGCCGCGCTGGGGCGGTTGTTCGACTTCTTTCTGCACACCGCCGCGTTGGCCATGGACATCCTCTTCCCCCAAGAGCGGGACCGCAGGCCGACGCTCCCGACGAACGGTGGGTTGCCCGCGAACCTCGTGGACGACTCTCAAGCGGTGCGGTGGCTTGAGGACGAACGGGCCACGTTCTCGGCCGTGGCGGCACAGATCGTGGACACGACCTGGTCGGTCTACGCGACGCTGCTCTCCACGACCCTCTACCGGTTCCTCGACATCCACGGCCACTTCGACGACGCCGTCACCCTGCACACCCACGCCGTGACGGCGGGACGGCAGCAGCGCGACGACGCCGCCGAAGGGCGGGCACTGCACAACCTCGGCGTCGTCTACCAGCGCTTGGGTCGCTACCTGGAAGCCCGCGACCACCTGGAGGAGGCGATCGCCGCGCTCCGTCGAGCAGGTAGCCGACGGGTGGAGGCGCTGGCGTTGGCGGACCTGGGTCACGTGCACATGCTCCTCGGCCAGTACGACAAGGCGTTGGCGTGCGATTCGGACGGTCTGCTCCTGTTCGAAGCCGAGGGTGAGCGCACGGGACAAGGCCAAGTGCTCAACAACATGGGTTTGGTCCTCGACCGGTTGGGGCGTCACGACGAGTCCGTCGAGCACACGCAGCGTGCGCTGGCGCTGTTCCGGGAGACCGACGACCGACCGCGAATGGGCTACGCGCTCAACGACATCGGCGTGGCCCTCCAACACCTGGATCGTCACCACGAGGCAAAGGGCTATCACGAGGAGGCGCTCGACCTCGCCCGCGCCACGCACGACCGCGCCTTGGAAGCCGAGGCGCTCAACGGACTCGGCAACGCGCTGCGTCGAGTGGAGATGACCGACGAGGTGCTGAAGTGCCACGAACAGGCGCTTGCCATCGCCCTGGACATCGGCGACCGTCATGAGCAGGCGCAGGCGCACGAGGGCTTCGCCAACGCGTACGAAGCATTGGAGAACGTGACCGAGGCCCGCGAGCGGTGGAACAACGCCTTGGAGATCTATTCGGAACTCGGGGCTCCCGAGGCGGCAGAGGTCCGCCGCCGGTTGGATCGACTGATCGGGTGACCCACCACGCGGTGGTAGGTCCGACGTGCCGGAGGCGTTGTGGCGGCTCAGGGAACGACAACCGGGTACCTGCTCCTCGTCGTCCTGATCGCGTTGGTGGCCCTCGCTCGCCGACGCAGACTCCTCGTCGCCGGCACCGGACCGGGCGCCGTGATGGTGCACCGGTCCTCTCTCATAACCATGCCGAGCGCACATCAGCACTTCGCACCATATCCGGCCGACGTGCCGACGCCGTCTTTCGACGGGGTGATGGTGCCTTCCGCACGTGGCGCGAACGCCATCCGCCGTGCCACCGTCACAGCGCGCGCCGCAGGCTCCCACCTGGTCGTCCTCGCGAGCGGGCAGACCCGAACGCGGGACGTCGAGGTGCTGCTGGCCGGATCGGGCCGGGCACCGGACGACTTCCTGGTGTTGAACGTCGCGGACCTCCGGCTCTTCGCCGAGCTCGGGTTGCGGACATCCGCCCACCCTCTCGCCGCGCAGGTCGGTGACCTGGCCGAGAAGCGGAACGTCGGCTTGGTCGTGGCTCGGCTCATGGGCTGGCGGAACGTGCTCTTCCTGGACGACGACGTGTGGTCGATCCCGCGTGCGGACCTCGTGCGTGCGGCGGCGCTGCTGTCGGGTGCGGACCGCGGTGGCGTCGGACGCAGGCTCGTCGGCTGGGCAGTGGACGGGTTCCGCGACCTGTCCGCGGTCGGACACGCGCGGTCGCACGGGACCGACCACGCGGTCTCCTTCATCGGAGGCGGTGCGATGGCGTTGGCGTGCGACCCACCGCCGCCGTTCTTCCCACCCCTGTACAACGAAGACTTGGTGCTGGGGTTGGAACTGCTCCGCGGTGACCCCGGGGGTGTCCGCCTGGTCGGCAGGGTGGGGCAGGACGATTACGACCCGTTCGGCGACCTGTCGAGGGCCGCCGGTCAGGAGTTCGGCGAAGTCCTGGTGGAGGGCTTGGCCCGTCGATCGCGCACGGACGTCGCCACGCGGCCCGAGTTCTGGCAGCCGGTGCTCGTCGAACGACGGACCATGTTGCGCGGGTTGGCCGACCGGATGGCACGACGAGGTGTGCGCGGTGGGGCGGACGTGGCGCGGACCGCCCTGGCGACGCACGGCGAAGACTGGCCGAAGCTCCTGGCCGGGTTCGTCGCCGACTGGAACCACGACCTTCCGGTGTGGCGGGCGTTCCTCCTCGGTCTGCCGACGGTGGACGGCTTCGACCGGGTCGCGGCGGTGTTGGGACAGAGGTCAGTCGCCTGAGCGGTAGCGGTGCGGCAGGCGCAGCTCGGCCAGCAGGTCTGGCACGGGACGACCTTTGCGATGGTGGCACGCGGCCTCGACGTGCTCGCGCCACACCTCACGGTCGGCCCGCCACGCTGTGAGGTAGTCCACGCAGAGCTGCGGCTCGATGAGGCGGTTGCGACCACGGGCGGCCTTGAGCGCGGCGATCATTCTGTCCCTGGCCGGACCATTCGGCTGCGTGTCGCCCACCATGCCGATGACCTCGTCGATGAATCGCCTGCGCCGGCCAAGGAACCACCGCCAGTACCCGGCGCCCGCCTCGGTCAGCCCGCGTCCGGCGTCGAGCAGGCCGAACAGCCCTTCGGCGAGGCAGTCGCCCAGCTCCTCGGTGCGGGCCCGCATGGTGTCCCGGTACGGGTCGTAAGGCTTCTGCAGCGCCTGGCCCGTGACCGCGGATGGCGCCAGGCCGGTCTCGCCGAGCAGGAAGAACCAGTCTTCGTTGTAGATGTTGGGGAAGAATGAGGTGAACGACTCGCGGCCGACCGCCAGAGCTCCCGTGCCGATGAACGTGTCCTGGTCGCCGCCCGCCTCGCGGTACGCGTGGCAGACCACCGAGTTGTCCGGGTAACCGCCGACGGAGAGCCCGACGCCGGTGAACGTGTCGAGCAGGCCCGCCGCGGTGCGCAGGTCGTCCGGCTGTGGGATCACCACATCGTCATCCACGTAGACGACCCGTTCCCAACCCGACACGGCGGCCAGCAGCAATCCGAGGTTGCGCTTGAGGCTGGTGTCGGTGCGGCGGTCGAACCGACCGCCGCGCAGCATCGACGTGGTGCGGAACGGGGGCAGGAGTTTCCGCGGGACGTCGGCGACATCGACGGCGATCACCTCGACTCCGGCTCGTTCGGCGAGCGCGGTGGCGGCTGCCGCGGACGCGCGGCGGCTGCACAGCACGACCAAGGTGCAGCGGTGGTGTCCGGCGAGCGCGACGACGTGCGCCAGGTAGGTGGTAGGTCGCGCAGTCGGCACGATGATCGCGTCCACGTCGGCCGGTACGGCGAACGCGTCCCTGGTCAGCAGGTGGCGGTGGGAACCGTGGTGGTTGGGCGATCGAGGGCGCCCTACCGGCGCGGGCGCCGTCGCGAGGGCGGCGCTCGCGGCCAGGGCGCGATCCGCGTGGGGCGCGGCGAGCACGGGTGCTGCGACGTTCAACTCTGGCCCTCCGGCCATTCGAAGAGTCGGGACTCCGGCAGGTTCCAGTCCGGCGTGACCACCCGGCCGTTCACGACCGTCACCCTGGTGAGGATGCTGTAGGAGGCGAGGCCGGGGAATCGCTGCTCCAGGTACTCCGCGTTGCGGTCGCGGAACCTGCCGTCGGTCAAGGCCCGTACGACGCCGAGGGTTCCCCTGCCGTACTGACCGTTGCAGATCGTCACCGTGCGCTTGTGGTTGAACGGGTTGATGCCGCGGTAGAAGTGGCCCAAGTCCTCGAGCAGGACTTCGTGGCCCGCATGGTTGCCGAGTCTGGGTGCGTAGAGGCGTTCGCGGCCGTCTCGGTCGCGGACCAGGAAGCCGCCCGCCTCGGCTTCCTCGTGCCGGGCGACCTGGGTGATCGGGAGGTCGACGCGGTCGAGGAGTTCGCGGGTGACGACGTTCCAGTCGACGCCGCCGAGCAGCACGAGGTGCGTGGTGTAGTCGTCGGGGGCCAGGTCGGAGGCGATGCGGAAGTTGACCTGGCTGCGGGGGTTGAGCGCCCGGATGTGGCCGTGCAGCTCGATCAGGGCGTCGAGGTCGGCGTAGGTGTAGAGCTCGACGTAGTCCGGCTGGGTCGGGTCGGAGTAGGGCATCTTGGCCCGCATGTCGGCCGGGAGCTGGGCGACGACGATGGTGATGTCGTGCCGGTCGTCGAAGTACCAGAAGCCGGGGTCGGCGCGGTCCTGGACCGGGGTCCGGTCGTCCTCGCGCTCGGCGGCGGCGCGCAGTTCGGTCAGCTCGCGCAGCAGTTCTTCGCGGTGGCGCAGCTCGTCGGCGGTCAGCTCGTCGACCGGGATCAGCCGGTACGGGCGGGCGGCGACGGAGCGCTTGGTGGCGAAGAACGTGGCGTAGGCGGCGAGGCGGTGCAGCGGCGGTGTCTTCGGCTTGCTGCGGCTCTCCCAGGACGACAGCAGGGGGACACTGGCCGGCTTCTCGGCACTGAACGCTTGCGCGAGATCACTTTGAGTGATGGTCACATCGGGCCAGTGCGCTTCGCGCAACGCCCTCAGGCGGTGCGCCAGCGAGTGGGAGTCCTCCGCAACGACCACGTCCGCGCGCCCTTCACTGAACTTCAGCGTTTTAGCTGAAGCGTGAAACATACACGATTAACCCGGAAAGTCACGACCCGATACCCCCATCAGGGGCTTGTCAGTCAACTACACCGCACCCTACTCTCAAGTTACTGAGGTTCAGTCAACTTCAGTGAGTCGAGGTGAAGTTCACCCAGGAAGCCATCCGGGGGTCGTCATGAACATGCTCACCGCGTTAGCTCAAACCGCTGGGACCACCGAGTGGACGCCGCTCGTGGTCATGATCATGATCGGCGCGATGGCGCTGGTCATGGGCCTGGCGAAGCTCCTGCGCCGCGTTCTCGGGATGCTCACCCGGGTCATGCTGTCGGCCGGTGCGGCGATGACCGGGATCGCCGCGATGCTCGCCCTCTGCACCGTGCTGACCACCGTTCTGCTGGTCTACGCCCGCTGAACCGCCACGTGCGGCTCACCCCCTTCGACTACGGTATGCGGGCCCGCATCGAAGGGGGAGTCGCACGATGGACCTGTCGCGCAGATCGTTCTCCGGGGGAACCGCCGTCGCCACCAGGGCGATCGCGTCCCTCGGGACGTCCGCCGCGCCGGCCCGGGCGCCGCGTCCACACCGGCCGTCCACACCGCACCCGCCGTCCGCGCCGCACCTGCTCGAAGCCGAGCAGCTCGTCGGCTACCTGTCGTTGCCGACGTGCCCGTTGGCGAACAACACCTACAAGGAGCCGGACCAGCCGAACGTGGTCCGGTGGGGCACCCCCGGTGACGCGTCCGGGTGGGTCAACCAGAGCCAGTGCGCGTCGTTCCTGACCGCCGTGCTGAAGCGGACGTACCGGTGGGCGACTTCGGGTTTCTTCAGCACCCACTTCGGGGTGGCCAGCCCGTTCGCGCGGGACTACCGGGCGGCGTTCGCGGAGCGGGAGATCCCGCACTTCGAGCGCGTCACCAGGGTGGCTGACCTTCGTCCGGGTGACCTGATCGCCGTCGACTACCGCAACGACCAGGACACCAACACCGGGCACGTGGTGATGGTGCGTTCGGTGAAGGGCGTGTACACCGCGCCGAACCGGCGGCTGAACTTCGCCGGTGAGACGCAGTACGCGGTGGAGGTCGTGGACTGCACGTCCGAGCCGCACGGCGTGTACGGGGTGGGCAACTACTTCCGGTTCCCGGACAACCGGATCTTCAACGCCACCGCGTCGACCGATGGTGCCGGTTACGGGCACATGATGTTCTACGCGTCCGACGTGACCGGCGAGTTCAGCCGGTACCGGTGGAGCGTGAACACGTCGTCCGCGGGCACCTTCGCGGTGGCCGAACGCCCCGTCTCGGCCGCCCGCGTCACGTCCTGAACGTTCAACTCGGGTGTTCTGGACGTAGAACCCTGAGGTGAACGTTCAGAGGCGTTGCCAGAGGGCGGGGACGTTCGGTGGTTCCCAGCCGGTTTGCGAGGTGTGCGACTGGCGGCACTGGTAGGTGACGCCGTTGTAGGTGACCTGAGAGCCCGTCGTGTACGCGCGGTTAGGGGCCCAGGTGCCGGACGGTTGGGTGGTGGTCGTGGTCGTGGTCGTTGTGGTGGTGGTGCCGCCGTTGTCCCAGGGGACCTGGGGTGAGCGGTAGAAGTCGATGCCCATCGCGGTCCAGCGGGGTGCCTGGGCGCCCAGGCGCAGGCGGAAGGCGTCCCAGTTGTGCGTCGACCACGGCGACCAGCCCAGCTCGGCGATCGCGGACAGCCGGGGGAACGCCAGGTAGTCGACGTGCGCCGGCGTCACGACGGTCTCCGTCCACAGTGGCGCCTCTACGCCCCGGACGGCGGACTCCGGCACGCCGCTGACGTGCGTGCCGGGGTTCCAGTTGTAGGCGTCCTGGACCTCGACGTAACCGGCCCAGCTGAGCCCGATGGGCGTGCCGGAGTTGTACTTCATGTCCAGGTACGCCTTGTTCGCGGGCGACATCAGGATCTTCTGGCCACGCGCGGCGGCGTTCTGGACGACCGCGTTGGACGTGGTCGTGCCCCAGTACTGCGCGACCGCACCGGTGTCGGTCGTCGTCTTCACGAACTCGTGCCAGCCCATGGGCTTCTTGCCGTACTTGCCCACCAGCGGCAGCACCCGGTTCATGAACGCCTGGTACTCCTGGTCCGTGGTCGCGTGCGCCTCGTCGCCGCCGATGTGGAAGTACGGGCCGGGCGTCAACGCGGCGATCTCGCGGATCACGTCCTCCACGAACGTGTAAGTGATGTCCTTGGACACGCACAACGACGAGTAGCCGACCGCGATGTCGGTGCGCAACGCGGGCGCGACGCCGTTGCAGTTCAGCTCGGCGTACGACGCCAGCGCCGCGTTGGTGTGGCCGGGCAGGTCGACCTCGGGCACGACGGTGATGTGCCGTGCCGCCGCGTACGCCACGATCTCCTGGTACTGCGCCTTGGTGTAGTACCCGCCCGGCCCGCCGCCGACCTGCGTGCTGCCGCCGTGGGTGGCCAGCCGCGGCCAGCTGTCGATCACGATCCGCCAGCCCTGGTCGTCGGTCAGGTGCAGGTGGAAGTAGTTGACCTTGTAGAGGGCGAGCTGGTCGAGGTAGCGCTTGACCGTGGCGACGGGGTGGAAGTGGCGGGCCACGTCGAGCATCGCGCCCCGGTGGCCGAAGCGCGGGTAGTCGGTGATCGTCGCGCCGGGCACGGCCCACGGGCCGGGTTGGGCGGTCCGGTGCTCCACCTTGGCGGGCAGGAGTTGGCGCAACGTCTGCACGCCCGCGAACAGGCCCGCTGGGGTGTTCGCGCGCAGCTGCACGGACGCCGCCGTGACGGTGAGCTGGTAGCCCTGGTCACCGACCGACGCGGGTGCGCCGCCGATGAGCAGCGCGATGCCGTCTGCCGGGGTGCCGGTGGTGTCGGTGACGGGCAGGGCGTAGCCGGTCGACGGGCGGAGCAGGGCGGCGAGGTGGTCGCCGACGCCGTGCGCGGCGGCCGTGGTGTGGATCCTGGTGTCGGCGGTGATCGCGTGCGTGACGCCGGCGGCGGGCTGCACCGAGACCGGCGCCGGGACGATGCTCTGCAGTGGTTCGGCGGCCGAGGCCGTGCTGGTGTCGGAGGCGACGTTCCACACGACGGTCGCCGCGGACACCATCACCAGGACGGCGAGCGCTCGCGCCGTCCTC
This sequence comes from Saccharothrix carnea, assembly GCF_003014735.1. Lineage (GTDB taxonomy): Bacteria > Actinomycetota > Actinomycetes > Mycobacteriales > Pseudonocardiaceae > Actinosynnema > Actinosynnema carneum. The sequence goes on from NZ_PYAX01000003.1 coordinate 683,174, forward strand.
GCTGGGAGTTTCACCGTTGGTCCTCCTCCGGGCAAGGCGGCTGGCGTCAAGCGTGCGTACGCCCGGGAGGAGATGTCAATGGGTCTAGACCATTTGGCTACGCGAGGGCGAGCCTGCCGAGCTCCACCCGGGACGAGACGCCGAGCTTCGGGTAGGCCTTGTAGAGGTGGTAGCCGACCGTGCGCGGGCTCAGGAACAGCTGCGCGCCGATGTCGCGGTTGCTCAGGCCCTCGGCTGCCAGCCGCACGACCTGCAGTTCCTGCGGGGTGAGGGCGCTGAGCGGGTCCGGCCCCGGCACGGCGCGGCTCTCGCCGGTGGCACGCAGCTCGGTGCGGGCGCGGGCGGCCCACGGTGTCGCGCCGAGCCGTTCGAACTTCTCCAGCGCCGACCGCAGGTGCGTGCGGGCGTCGGCCTTGCGGCGGGCCCGGCGCAGCCACTCCCCGTACAGCAGCTCGGTGCGGGCGCGTTCGAACGGGCGGCCTTCGTGGACGCGGTGCAGCTCGACGGCCTCCGCGTACCACCGCTCGTCGTCGGTGAGCAGGGCGCGGCAGCGTGCGGCGACGGCTCGGGCCCACGGCCTGCCGGTGGCCGACGCCCACTCGTCGTACCAGGTGGCGGCGTCCTCGGCGAACGAGTGCCTGCCCAGCCGGGCAGCGGCCTCGACCAGGTCGGGCAGGCTGGCGAGGGAGTACAGCCGGTGCGCGCCCGCCGCCACGTCGGCCAACCGGTCCAGCACGGCCTCGTGCCGGCCGAGGCCGAGGTCCAGCAGCGCCGACGCGCACGCGGCCCGCACCGACTGCGGCGTGTCACCGGTCATCGTCGCCACCAGTTCGTCCAGGCGGTCCTCGTCGCCCTCGATGGCGGCCAGTTCGGCGAGCACGCTCGACAGGAAGCCGACGCTGAACTCCTGGCCGATGTCGGCGGCGATGCGCAGGCCTTCCTCGGCGGTGGCCCGCGCGTCCCGGTGCCGGCCGAGGTGCAGGCGGCCCCGGGCCAGGTAGGCGAGGGCGCGGGGCAGCACGCCGAGGGCGCCTTGCGCGCGGGACTGCCGTTCCAGGTCGAACGCCCAGGTGTAGGCGGCCTGGTCGTCGCCGAGGACGAGGTGCCACCACGCGGTGACGGCGTTGCCCGGTCCGCCCACGTACGGGGAGTCCAGCAGTGCGCGCAACGCGGTGATGCCGCCGGGGACGTCGTCGCCCTCCAGGCCCAGGGCGGCTTTGGCCAGGGTGCGGGTGTCGTCGGCGCCCGGCAGGCCTTCCGCGCGTGCCGCGATGGCTCTCAACACCTCGAAGTCACGGCCCGCCCACGCGTTGTTGGCGGCGTTGAACAGCAGCTCACCGGCCAGGTCACGATCGGTGTGCTCGGCGCACGAGACGGCGCGGGCCAACTGCGCCGCGGCCTGCGTGGACCGTCCCTGCTCGCTGGCCAGCCGCGCCTGGATGCGGGCGACCCTGGCGCCGTCCACCGGGTTGCCGACCAGCTCCCAGGCCTGGTCGGCGAGCACGACCGCGCGGTCGAACTGGCCCGCCGCACCCGCCGCGCCCGCGGCCGCCGCCAGCCGGTGGCCGCGTTCGACCGGGTCCGGGGTGAGTTCGGCGGCACGGTGGTAGGCGGAGGCGACGGCGAGGTAGCCGCCCCGGCTGCGGGCGTCGTCGGCGGTGCGGGCGAGGGCTCGGGCGACGTCCTCGTCGGGTGCGGTGGTGGCAGCGGCCAGGTGCCAGGCGCTGCGGTGGGCGTCGTCCAGGACTTCGGCCAGGGCTTCGGCCAGCGCCCGGTGCACGGCGAGGCGGTCCTTGAGGGGCGCGCTCTGGTAGGCGGCGGCGCGGATCAGGGGGTGGCGGAAGGTCAGCCTGCCGTCGTCGGAACGCAGGAGTTGGCGTTGTTCGGCGACTTCGAGGTCGTCCACGGACGCGCCCAGCAGGCCCGCCGCGTGGAACACCACGCCCGGGTCGCCGGTGTCGTCGGCGGCGGCGACCAGGAGGAGGGTGCGGGTGCGTTCGGGGAGGGTGCCGATGCGATCGGCGAAGGTCTGCTGGATGCGGCTGTGGGTGGGGAGGGCGGCGACGCGGTAGGCGTGCGCGGCCGGCAGGTGGCCTTCGCGTTGGGCGGCGGGGAGTTCCAGCAGCGCCAACGGGTTGCCGCGCGCTTCGTGGGCGATCTGGTCGCGGACGTAGCGCGGCAGGTCGGCGGCGTGTTCTTCGAGGAGGGCGGCGGCGTGCTCGGGGGCGAGGCCGGTGAGGCGCAGTTCGGGCAGGCCGGGTGCGGGGAACGGCGGTGCGTGCAGGTCGCGGGCGGCGAAGATCATCGCGATGCCCTCGGCCTGGAGGCGGCGTGCGGCGAAGACGAGGGCGTGCGCGGAGGCCGGGTCCAGCCAGTGCGCGTCGTCGACCAGGCAGAGGACGGGGCTCTGCTCGGCCAGGTCGGCGAGGAGGGTGAGCACGGCCAGGCCGACGAGGTGGTGGTCGCCACCGTCTGGCGGGGCCAGGCCGAGGGCGGCGCGCAGGGCGGACGCCTGGTTGGGCGATAGGGCGTCGACGCGGTCCACGACGGTGCCGAGGAGCAGGTTCAACCCGGCGAACGGCATGACCGACTCGGACTCCACCGCCGTACCGCGCAGAATCCGGAACCGCACCGCCAAGTCCGCGCCACCGCCACCGCTGTCACCTCGACCACCGCCGGCACGGCTGCCGCCGCGACCACCACCGGCGCCGAACGCGGAGGTGGTGGACGCGCCAGTCCCGGCCGATCCGCCAGTCCCGCTGCCCCTGGTGCCGATCGCGCCGCCAGTCCCGCTGCCGCCGGTGTCGGTCGCGCTCGGGTTGTTGCCCGGGGCGCCGGGCGATCGCTTCGCAGAGGTCCCCGCCAGGGGGTCCCCTGCTTTCATTGTGCCGAAGGGGTCTGACAATTCCGGCGTTCGCGAGGCGCGGTCGGGTGAGGCCGAGGTCGACAAGCCCAGGTCAGGCGAGGACCAAGGCGGCGAGGCAAGGGGCGGCGAGGAGAGAGCCGGCGCGGACGGGGGCGGTGAGGTGGCGCGGGTGGCGGCGTAGGTCAGCAGGGCGGACTTGCCGATGCCCGCCTCGCCGCGCACCACGAGCACGCCGCTGCGGCCGGTGCGGGCGGTGGAGAGGAGTTCATCCACCAAGGCCTGTTCGGCGGACCTCCCGTGCAGCATGTCCCCGACCCTAGCCGGCGTCCGGGAGCAGGACGACCTTGCCGACCGTGTGCCTGCTCTCCATCGCCTCGTGCGCCCGCGCGGCCTCGGACAGCGGGAACGGGTGGATGAACGGGGTCAGCCGGTGGGTGGCCGCCTCACGCAGGGCACGCGCCTCCAGAGCACGCAGCCCGCCCGAGCGCTTGGCCACCTGCGGACCGACCGCGACCGTCGCGGTCAACGCGCGGGCGAACAGGTCCTCCGAGGTCAGCCGCACCAGCTCACCCGACGACGACCCGAACATCACCAGCCGGCCGCCCGGCGCGAGCAGGTCCACCGCACCCCGCCCCAGCACGCCGCCGACGCCGTCCAGCACCGCGGTCACCTCCCGGCCGCCCAACTGCCCCAGCACCTCCCCCTGCCACCCTTCCTCCAGGTAGTCGACGGCGATCGCGGCACCCGCGCGCAGCACCGCCTGCCGCTTCTCCCGGCACCCCGCCAGCCCCACCACCAGCGCACCGGCCCGGGACGCCGCCTGCACCACCATCGTGCCGACACCTCCGGCGGCGGCGGTGACGACGACCACGTCGTCCGGGGCCGGCGCCGCCGCGTCCACCACGCCCAACGCCGTGCTGCCGGTGCAGATCATCGCCACCGCCGCCGCGAAGCCGAGCCCGTCCGGGATCACGTGCAGCGCGCCGACCTCCCGCACCGCCAGCTCGGCGTACCCGCCGCCGGCCAGACCGAGCTGCGTCACCACCCGCTCCCCCAGCCACGACTCGGCCACACCGGAACCGACCGCGTCGACCACACCGGCCACCTCGGACCCCGGCACGGTGGGCAGGTCCGGCAACGGCACCCACTCGGAGATGCCGCGCCGGATCACCGAGTCCACCAGGTGCACGCCCGCCGCACGCACCGCGATCCGCACCTGACCGGGCCCCGGCGACGGGTCCTCGACCTCCTCGCAGCGCAGCGCCGAGCCGAACGCGTGCAGCCGCACGGCGAGCACGTCAGGCCCCGTAAGGCTGCTTGGCGCGGGCCTCCTTGAGCGCCGTGCCCCACCAGACCAGCTGGTCCAGCATGGTCGTGGCGGCGTTGTTGACAGCCTCGGCCTCGACCGGCGCGCCCTCGTCGTCGAACCGCGACCAGGCGCCGTGGAAGCTGACCGTGTCCCGCACGGTCACGGCGTGCAGCTCGGCGAAGACCTGCCGCAACTGCTCGACCGCCCGCAGCCCGCCGCCGACGCCGCCGTAGGAGACGAACCCGACCGGCTTGGCCTGCCACTCGGTGAAGTGCCAGTCGATGGCGCTCTTCAGCGGCGCGGGGAAGCTGTGGTTGTACTCGGGCGTGACGACGACGAACGCGTCCGCGTCACGCAGGCGCGGCGAGACCAGCGCGACCTCCGGCGCCGGGTCCTCGCCGAAGCCGTGCAGCCGGTCGGGCAGGTCCAGGTCGTCCAGGTCGAGCACGTCCACGCTCAGGTCGTCGCGCTGCTTGGCGCGGTCGGTGAACCAGTTCGCCACGACCGGCGCGAACCGGCCCTTGCGGGTGCTGCCGACGATGATCGCTAGCTTGATCACGGGTGTTCCCTCCCTCGGTGTGTCGGTGACGACGCTAGGAGCGGGCGGAGGGCACGGGCATCTGTCACGTGACTGGTCGTCCATCAGTCGCAGGAGGTGCGGGACGACCGGTCACCTGACGGATTCGACCGGTCCGCGTGCGGCCGTAGCTTCGCCGGCATGACACGGGAAGCGCAGGTCAGGACGCGTTGGGCGCCGGTGGTGGCGTTGGCGGTGGCGATGTTGGTGGTCACCACCGAGATGACGGTCGCGGCGGTGGTGCTGCCCAGTCTGGGCAGCGAGTTGGACGTGGGGCCGGCGGCCACGGCGTGGGTGCTGCTGGCCTACACGCTGCCCATGGCGGCGGTGGCGATCCCGGCCGGGCGGTGGGTCGACCGGGCGGACGTGCGGTCGGCGTTCCTGCTGTCGTTGATCGGTGTCGCGGTGGCGAGCGTGCTCACGGCGGTCGCGCCCGCGTTCTGGGTGCTGCTGGTGGGACGGGTGCTGCAAGGCGTGGCCGGGTCGCTGGTGCTGGCCGGGTACATGCCGATCGTGGTCGCGGCGGTGCGGCCGGAGCAGCGCGGGCGGGCCATCGGGTACGTCATCACGATCATGACGGTCGGCGGGCTGGCCGGTGCGCCGCTGGGCGGGTTGGTGGCCGGTGCGTTCGGGTGGCGTGCGGTGTTCCTGATGAAGCTGCCGGTGCTGGCGTTCGCGTTGTGGCTGGGGTGGCGGTCGCTGCGCGGTGACGGGCGCGGGCTGCCGCTGCCGGACCGGGGGCTGGTGCTGGAGGCGGTGCTGCTGGGCGGTGCGGTCACGTCGGTGCTGCTGGCGTTCGAGGACCGGGTGTGGCTGCTCGGGATCGGGTTGGTGCCGGCGGTGTGGTGGGGGCGGCTGCCCGCGTCACGGCCGGTGCTCACGGTGGTGCGGCGGCGGTTGTTCGGGCTGCCGCTGCTGACGTTGTCGCTGGTGTCGACGTTGGCCGGGGTGATGTTCTTCCTGGTGCCCTACCACGTGGCGGACGTGCTGGGCGGTTCGCCGGAGGACGTCGGGGTGGCGCTGCTGGTGTTCGTGGCCGGGGTGGCGGCGCTGGCGCTGGTGTCGGGTTCGCTGACCGACCGGTACGGGCCGTGGCTGGTGGCGATGGCCGGGTCGGTGGTGAGCGCGCTCGGGTTGGGGTTGCTCATGCTGCCGGTGACGGGGTTGGTCGACCTGTGCTGGCGGCTCGGCGTGCTCGGTGTCGGCCAGGGCCTGTTCAACACGGCGATGAACACGCTGGTCATGGCCGGTGCGCCGGAAGGGATGGAAGGTGCGGCGGGCGGGTTGAGCGCGACCGCGCGGATGGTCGGCGCGACGGTGGGTCCCGCGGTGGCGGCGTTGGCGGCGGGCTTGGCGGGCGGTGGTGAGGCCGGGTTCCGCACGGGTGTCGCGGTGTTGGCGGCGGTGGCCGTGGCGGGGGTCGTGGCGCTGGCGGCGGGTAGGCAGCGCTAGGCGAGCAGGGCCAGGACTTCGTCGGCGTCCTCGACGCGGCCCTGGGCGCGGAACAGGGTGAGTGCTCGTTGCCGTGCGTCGCGTGCTTCGTCGTGCCGGCCCACGGCGGCGAGCACGTCGCCGAAGTGCCGCAGCACGCTGGCCTCCTCGTAGGAGTTGTCCAGCTGCCGGTACAGCTTCAACGCGTGCCGGTAGTGCTCGACCGCGTCCGCGTCACGCCCGTGGTGGTGGGCGATGTAGCCGAGGCTGTCCGAAGTGGCCGCTTCACCTTCGACGTGGCCGAGTTCCCCGCTGAGCGCCAACGCTTCCCGGCAGTGCTCCTCGGCACGCACGTAGTCGCCGAGCCGCGCCATCCGGAAGCCGACGTCGTTGAGCGCCTCCGCCACGCGCACCGGGATGTCCAACGCGCGGAACAGCTCCAGCTGCGCCTGCGCGTGCTCCAACGCGCCGGCGACGTCACCCCGGCGTTCCATCGCCCATGCCATGGCGCGGTGCGCGGCGGCCTTGCCGTAGTCGTCCTCCACCAGCTCCAACGACCGGCGCAAGTGGTGGTCGCCCTCGTCGTAACGGCCGACGTCGGCCAGCGCCATGCCGAGGAACTTGTGCGCGGAAACCTGCTTGAACCGGTCCTGGAGGGCGTCGGCGGCCACCAGCGCGGCACCCCAGACCTCGATGTCCTCGGCCGCGTGACCGCGGCGCAGGTGGTAGTTCGTCAACGCCCACGCCAGGTGCCAGGCGACGTCGTGCCAGCGGTGGGCGCCGGCCAGCCGTTGGGCGGCCAGCAGCGACTCGTGCTCGGCGTCGAACCAGTCCATCGCGGCGGTGACGTCGGCCAATGGCGCCGGGTCGCCGTCCGGTGGGGTGATCGGCGGGCGGTGCGGCTCGATCAGCCGGTCACCGTTGTGCGCGGTGGCGGCGAAGTACCCGATGAACGCCTTGAGGTTCGCGTCGGCGTGCGCGGGCCCGACCTCGGCGGCGTAGAGGCGGACGAGGTCGTGCATCCGGTAGCGGCCAACCCGGTGCTGCTGCACCAGGTGCGCGGCTTCGAGTTCGCGGAGCAGCCGGCGCGTGTCGGCCCGGCCGGTGAGGGCGGTGATCGCCTTCAGGCTCAGGTCCGGCGCGGAGGTCAGGCCGATCAGCCCGAACAGCTCCTCCGCCTCGGGGCTGAGCACCCGTAACGAGCAGGCGAACACCGTGCGGAGGTCGGCGCTGAGGTCGTCCAGCGCGTCGAGCCGCTGGTCCTTCAGCTCCTCGGTGAGCGCGGACAGCGGCAGGTCCGGCTGCGTCACGGCACGGGCCGCGATGATGCTCAACGCCAGCGGCAGGCCGCCGCACAGCTCCAGCAGCTCGCGGGTGACGTCCGGCTCCGCCTCGACCCGTTCCGCGCCGAGGCGGGAGACGAGGAACGCGCGGGACTCGTGCTCGTCCAGCACGTCCAGCACGACCGAACGCGCGCCGTGCGCGGTGAGCAGGCCGAGCAGCTGCAACCGGCTGGTGATCAGCACGGTGCAGTGCGCGCCACCCGGCAGCAGGGGCGTGACCTGGGTCGTGTCACGGGCGTTGTCCAGCACGACGAGCATCCGCTTGTCGGCGACCAGGCTGCGGTAGAGGGCGGCCTGGGCGTCGAGGTCGGCGGGCGGGTCGCCGACACCGAGGGCTTCGAGGAAGCCGCGCAGCGCGTTCTGCGGCGTGACGGGGTCGCCGACCGGGTCGAAGCCGCGCAGGTTGACGTAGAGCTGGCCGTCCGGGAACTCGTCCGCGTGCTGGTGCGCCCAGTGCAGCGCCAACGCCGTCTTGCCGATACCGCCCGCACCGCCGATCGCGGTGATCACGACGGTCGACGACGGCTCGGTGAGATCGGCGATCTCCTTCTCCCGCCCGGTGAACCACCGTTGCGGCGCGGGCAGCTGCCGCGGCACGGCCTTCGTGGTCTCCGGCGGTGCTTGCTGACCTAGAAGTCGCAGGTAGAGGTCTTGCAGCGGGGTGCCGGGGTCGGTGCCCAGCTCGTCGGCGAGGGTGCGGCGCAACGCGTCGTAGTGCCGCAGCGCCTCCGACGACCGGCCGCTGCGGTGCAGGGCGAGCATCAACTGGCCGGCGAGGCGTTCGTCCAGCGGGTGCGCCTGCGTCGCGTCGCGGAGGGCGGGCAGCAGGGCGGCGTGGTCGCCGAGCCGGATCGCCACGTCGTTGCGGTCGAGTTCGACGGCCGCCCGTTCGGCCTGCAACGACTCCCTGACCTGGGCGAACCACGGCGAGTCCAGCCCGTCCAACACCTCGCCGCGCCACAGCCGCAACGCCCGGTCGTACAGCTCGGCGGCCTGGTCGTCCGGCGCGGTGCGCGCCCGCTTGGCCAGGGCGCGGAACTCGACCAGGTCGATCCGGTCGGTCTCCAGCAGGTAGCCGCCCGGACGGCGCCGGATGTCGATCCCGGCCGACCGCAGCTTGGACACGTACCCGTACAGGGTTTCCTTCGCCCGCAACGGCGGCCGATCGCCCCAGACGCGGTCGACGAGCCGTTCCGCGGGCACCGGCCGACCGGCTTCCAGCAACAACGCCGCCAGCACGCCGCGCCGGCGGGTGTGGCCGATGTCGAGGTCGGCGCCGCCGACGCGGGCCCGGACACCACCGAGCAGCCCGAAGTCCACGCCCACCCCCCTCGACCAGCCGGTTCAAGGTTCATCCTAGGTTCGCTCACGTTCGCCCGAGCAGGGTGTCCCCATGACCGCGGATAGGTGAAGTGACCCGGCGGAGTGCCCCACACCCCCCGCCGGTTTCGAGGGGTCGACGTCCCGACCGGTGCTCCCCCTGCCGGTCGGGACGCCGCGGCGTGTCCGCCCCTTTCGAGAGGACGCGGTCACCTCACGCTCACGAGGACGGTCGACCTGGGGGCGGCCGTCCTCGTGTCCCGGTGCAGTGGCGTGGCGGCCGAAGTGGCGTGGAAGCCGGTTGGAAGCGCGGTTGCCTAGCCTGCGCCGGTGAGCAGACTTCTGGGGTTGGTGCTGGTCCTGGCGTTGATCACGCCGGTGCCCGCGTGGGGCGGTGGCGTGCCGGGTTCGCCGTCGTCCATCGGTGTCGAGCACGTCTTGTTCAAGGCCGGTACCGGCGGGTACGGGTGTTATCGGATCCCCGCGCTGGTGCGGACGGCGGCGGACACGCTGCTGGCGTTCGCGGAGGCCAGGGAGTCGCCGTCGTGCGCGGACCGCGGTGACATCGACATCGTCGTGCGGCGGTCGACCAACGACGGGCGGACGTGGGGACCCGCCCGGGTGGTGTTGAGCGGGGTGCCCGACGACTTGGAGAAGCCGTTCACCAGGGGCAACCCGGCGCCGGTGGTGGACCGGGAGACCGGGCGGGTGTTCCTGCTGTCCACGTCGAACGAGGCACTGCCCGGCGGCGTGCGGCTGCCGTGGGTCCAGCACAGCGACGACGACGGGGTGACCTGGTCGGCGGCACGGCAGATCCCCGCGTCGTTCGACGGGACCACGCGCGGCTGGTTCGCCACCGGGCCGTCGCACGGCGTGCAGCTGCGCAGCGGGCGGCTGGTCGTGGGCGCGCACCAGGCCGTGGGCAACGTCGTGCGGGCCGGCGTCCTCTACAGCTCCGACCACGGTGAGACCTGGCAGGCGAGCCAGACGCCCGACTCGTTCGTCGAGGGCGAGGTCACGCCCGGCGAGATGTCCGTGGCCGAGCTGCCCAACGGCGACGTGCTGGTGCTGGGCCGCAACGACATCGCCACCGGGCACCACCGCACCCGCGCCATCAGCACGGACGGCGGCACGACGGTGTCCGCCTCCACCCCGATCCCGAGCCTGGTCACGCCGGCCGTGCAGGGCGCGGTGCTGGCGCTGCGCAACGGGATCCTGCTGTTCTCCGGACCGTCCGACCCGCAGGACCGCGAGCTCATGCGCATCCGGTACTCGACCGACGGTGGCGTCACGTGGGGCGCGGGCGGCCTGATCCACGCGAGCCGGGCCGGCTACTCGGACCTGGCCGAGCTGTCCACCGGCGAGATCGGGTTGCTGTACGAGGGCGGCCAGTCGTTCTCGGCGGACGAGATCCGGTTCAACCGGTTCACCACGCAGCAGGCGCAGGTCCCCGGCGGCACGAACCCGTCCGCGGACGCGACACCGACCGCCGGCCCCACGTCACCGGACACGACGGCGCACGCCAACGACGCCTACGTGCGCGGAACCGTGAACGCGGGCCTGACCGGCCAGGCCGACGTGCCGTACTCGCGGTCGCTGGACGTCGGCGCGCAGGACTTCACCGTCGAGACCTCGTTCCGGCACGGCGGGTCGACCGCCGCCCAGGCGTTGTTCTGGGGGTTCGGCCAGGGCGTGGAGGTGCCGCAGGTGTGGGCGCGGATCCAGTCCGGACGCCTGGTCGCCTGGGTGAGGGGAACGACCAGCGGTGCCACCGTGTCGTTGGACGGCGCCTACGCCGACAACGCCTGGCACAAGCTGACGCTGGCCCGCGTCGGCGACCGGGTCACCCTCACCGTGGACGGCGTGTCGGCGTCGGCGACGGGGGTGGTCGGCGCGGTGGCGAAGACGCGCACCGGGCTGCGGCTGGGGTCGCGGCTGGACGGCGCGGACCCGTTCTCCGGGGTGCTGAAGGACTTCGTCGTGCGCAAGGCGGGCGTCGCGGTGCTGAACCTGCCGTTCCAGGTGGTGGACGGCGCGGTGGCGCCCACCCGCACGAAGGTCGCGCTGACCGACGACCTCACCGGGCACTGCCTGGCCGGCACGTTGCTCGGCGGGCACCGGCCGTTGGTGCCGGGCAAGACCGGGACGGCCCTGGACGTCGACGCCACGCGGCCGGGGGTGGAGGTGCCGTACTCGCCGGCGCTGGACCCCGGTGCGGGTGACTTCGCGTTCTCGTTGTGGTTCCAGCGCCAGGGCACGGTGAACCAGGCGCTGCTGTGGGCGTACGGGGCGACGACGGGCAAGCCGTCGGTGTGGGTGCGGGCACAGCCCGGCTCGGACCGGCTGTTCGGGTGGGTCGAGACCGATGCCGGGCACGTGTCCGTGGCGGTGACCGACACGTCGTCGGCGACGGCGTTCGGTGACGGCGCCTGGCACCAGCTGACGCTGCGCCGGGTCGGTGACCGGGTGGAGATGAGCGTCGACGGCGGCACCCCGGCCGTGGCGACCGGGTTGACCGGGTCGGTGTCCAGCACGCTCGGTGTGCGCGTCGGGTCGAAGCCGGACGGGACCGACGTGCTGGACGGGCGGCTGGACGACGTCCGGCTGACCGTGGGCACGCGGGCGACGCTGTGGTGGGGCTTCGAGCACCAGAACACGCAGGCGCACGACGTCGTCCGCACCCCGCCCGGCCCGGCGACGGCCGACGTGTCCGCGCACTGCCACCACTCGGCGGTGCAGGGCGGTGCGGTCACGACCACCGGCGTGAGCGGGCGCGGCTTGGCGTTCGACGGCGTGGACGACTCGGTGGTCGTGCCCTACCAGGCGTTGGACGGCGACTTCTCGATCGACTTCCGGATGCGGTACGTCGCGGGCACGACCGACCAGGTCCTGGTGTGGGCCTACGACGTCGGTGCGACGGAGCGCTCGCTGTGGTTGCGCGCGCAGCCGGGCCAGGGCCGACTGCTGGCCCGGGTGCAGACCGATGCGGGGCCGACGTCGGTCACGTCGGTGGGCGCGTTCGGGGACGGCCAGTGGCACCACGTCGTGCTGCGCCGGGTCGGCGGGACGCTGGAACTGCTGGTCGACGGCACGGTTCGCGGCAGTGCGGCGATCAAGGGCTCGCTCACGTACGGCGACACGTTCGCGGTGGACGGCCTGCGGCTGGGCGCGAGGCCGGACGGCGCCGACCGGTTCAAGGGCACGCTGGACGAGTTCCGGGTCCAGCGCGGTGGCACGACGATCACCCACCTGCCGTTCGAGGTGGTGACACCGGGACCGTTCGCCCGGGGGTGATCAGGCGGGCCGGGCTTCGAGGGCGGCGAGGCCCTCGGTCAGCTTGCCGAGCAGCTGGCCGAGGGCCTCGCCGAGCACGAGCGTCACGCCGTTGGTCACGCCGAGGACTTCGCTGCACTCGCCGACGAACACCTCGCCCTGGTCGTCCGGCAGCAGTTCGACGCGAGTGTCTGGGCCGAGTTCTTGAAGCGCAGCAAGTGAGAACGGGCCGGGGCGTGGGTGCCCCGGCCCGTTCTCCTGTCAGCGGCTAGATCCTGCGGTCCACGAACCTCGGGGTGCCGTTCGGGCTGCGGAAGGTGACCAGCCACGATTCGCCGTTGGCGTTGGCGAAGGGGACGGCGGTCGGGTCGGTGGCCGAGGGGTCCGAGATGCCCTCGATCAGCCAGGCCCAGTCGCCCCAGGTGTTGGAGCCGACCGAGGTCTCCCAGACGCGGTGGATCTCATTGTCGGTTCCCCGGACCACGACGGCGACTCGGCCCAGGGCCGGGTCGAGGACGGCGGACGGCGCACCTGCCGGGGCGACGGTGCCGGTGCCGACGTCGGTCCAGTCGCCCGGCCACGTGCCGGCGGCGTCCTGGAGCTTGGTGACGATCGTGCCCGCCGCGCCCCGCACGAAGACCTGCAGCTGGTAGCCCGGCCGGACGACCACGGCGGGCGCACCGGACGAGCCGGCACCGCCCAGGTTGGTCCACGGGGACACCGAACCGTCGTGGTAGAACTGCACGCTCTTCACCACACCGGCACCGTCGAGACCGAAGATCCGGACACCGTCGCGGACCGTGACCACGGTCAGGGCGCCGACCAGGTTCTGGTCGCCCAGGTTCCGCCAGAACGGCACGGTGCCCTTCTGCTGGTACACCCACAGCTTGCCGTCGACGTCGACGGCGAACTGGGCCGGCGTCCCGTCGGCCAGCTTCGCCACGGTCGGCGCGGCGGCCATCGAACCGCCGAAGTCCCTCCACGCGCCCCACGTCACCGCGCCGGCCGCCGTCTGGGTCACCGCCCACACGTCGCCGTCACGGCGCTGCGCCGTCACCTGGATGCGACCGTCCGACAGCTGCGCGATCGCGGGCTGCCCGGTGAACGCCTCGTTGCCCGAGATCACCGTCCACTGGATCGAGCCGAAGTTGTCCACATCGGACTGGTGGCCGTAGACGACCCGGCCCGCGTTGTCGGTGTAGGCGTACTCCAGCGTGCCGACGCGCGCACCGGCGACCGGGGCGGCCTGGAACACCGTCGTGCGGCTGTTCTGCACCGTCGCCACCGCGGGCAGCGGCTCGGCGAACCAGCCCTGGAGGTCCACGATCACGTGCATGGTGTCGGAGCTGCCGTTGCGGATGCGGATCTTGCCGTCCGTGCCCGGCTTGAGCACGATCGAGTTGGTCCGGCGGCTGATGCCGTGGTCCATCATCGTCAGCCCCGGCTCGGGCTCGCCCAGCGGCCACGCCTTGACGTAACCGGCGGCCTCCGAGGTGGTCGTGATCGACAGCAACGCGCCCGCGATCCCGCGGGTCGGCAGCCCGAACGTGCCGCCGACCTGCACGTCGAGGCTGCCGTTCGCGGCCACCGGCAGGCCCGCGCCCGCGGTGCGGGTGTTGATCAGACGGCCGTCGTTGGCCCGGAAGCCGCTGCCGGTGGTGGCGGAGCCGGTGAAGTAGCCCTCGACGTTCAGCATGAAGTGCGCGGCGGCGGTGCCCTTGTTGGTGAAGGTCACCTTGCCGTCCGCGCTCAGCTGCACGACCGCGGCCTGCTGCGTGGTGCCGGTCATGTAGTTCAGCACCGGCCGGGTGGCCAGGCCCGAGGGCGCGTAGGCCATCCAGCCCTTCGCCGACGCGCCCGGCACGGCCAGGTTCACGTACGCGGCGGACGCGCCGGCCGGGATGAGCCCGCCGGTCAGCGTCACGGTCCGGGTGCCGCCCGCCGGGATCGTCCCGGTGGACACGCCGAGACCGCTGCGCGTGTCGATCGTGCGGGTGTGCGCCACCGGCACGAACCCGCCGCCGTTGGTGCCCTGCGCGGACTTGAAGTAGCCGTGCACCTCGACCACGATGTGCGCCTTGCCCGCCGCCTGGTACACCGCGAGCTTGCCGTTCGCGCCGACCTTCACCGCGACGAACGCGGACAGGTCCTCACCCGGCCGGGCGGTGACGGCGGTGCCGTCCGCGCTGCGGGGCGTGCCGTCCGGCCACAGCTCCAGCCACGTCTCCGCGGTCGGCGCGAGCACCACCACCCGCGCCATGACCGAACCGACACCGCTGGTCGGCACGCCGCCGATGCCGAGCACCGGGAACGTCGTGGTGGTCTCCGCACCGCGCTGGCCGGTCACCCCGCCCGTGCCGTCACGGGTGTCCAGCACGTGCGCGTGCCCGTTCAGCGAGACGTAGTCCCCGCCGCCGCCGGACGAATCCGCCTGGGCCGGTGGCGCGACCACCATCGCGAGCACTGCGGCGGCGACCGCCAGCAAGCCCACGCCGGATCTCTTGGACAACTCGTTTCCCCTCACTCGGAACTACCGGTGGCTCTTGTTGGTCTTGGTGGCGTCGTGCGACATGTCCCAGGCGCAGTTGGAGGCCATGATCAACGCGGCGGTGAGGCCGATCGCGGTCTGGTCGAGGGCGTAGCCGATGCCCGCCGCGGAGAGCGGCCTGCCGACGCACTTGCGGAGCGCTCGGTGCCCGTTGGTGATCATGTAGATGCTGGTCCGCTTGACCTCGACGCGCGCCTTGCGCGCCACGGTCTTGCCGATGTTCGCCACACCGCGGCCGACCGCCTGCACGCCGCGCCCGACCGCACGGGCGCCGTTCGCCACCGCCTTCGCACCGCCGACCACGCCGTTCTTCACCGCGGTGGCGCCCGCGCGCACCTTGGCCAGCGCCTTGCCGCACTTGCCCGTGTTGTGCACGAGCACGTCCGCGGCACCGGTCACGACGTGGAAGGTGTGCACGGTGTCGACGGTCAGGTTGTGCACGGTCCGCTGTTCCGACCAGTACCGGACACCGACGACCGTGCCTTCCGAGAGCTTCTGCCCGGCCACCAGGTCACCGGCCTCGACCCACTCGCCGCCCGCCCAGAACGGGTGACCGTCGGTGGCGGTGAGGGTGGACGTGCGGCCCTCGGCCTCCACCGTCACCTCGACCATCTGCTTGACGCCGGTGCCGGTGATCAGGTCGGTCACGGTGAAGGCGCCGGTCCGCCCGGTCGTCGGATCGGTCGCCGCGACCTGGTCGCCGACCCGGACGTCCGCGATGGGCTTGGTCGAGCCGTCGCCCATGCGCACCGCCGTGTCACCGGTGAAGCTGTTCGACGCGACCAGCGCGCACGCCGCGCCCACGATCTCGTCGCCGTGCTTGGCGCCCATCCGCACGCCCTTGGCCGCACGCACCGCGCCGACGCCGTACGGGCCGGCGAACAGCGACAGCGCCGACACCCCGGCCCAGATGCAGCTCTCCGTGTCGCCCTCGGTGACGCACCGCTTGCCGTCGTTGTAGCCGCTGATCTCGGCGAGGCCGTTGAGCAGGGCCTTGCCCTCGGCCTTCCAGCCCTGCCACTTCGGCCACTTCCACGCGAAGCCACCGCCACCGGCGCCGGACTTGCTCGCCGCGGACGTGTTGCTCACCGGGTTGCCGGCCTTCTGCACGGCCGCGTCGTAGATCTTGTCCGTGCCGCGCTTGGCGTCGGCCACCACGTCGCGGTTCGCGCCGACCTGGTTCGCGGGCAGCTTCGGGTTGGAGGACACCGTCTTCGGCATGTTCGTCACCGGCGCGTGCGCCGCGCCCGACACGGTCCTGGGCGTGTGCCGCGCCGAGTACTGCGCCGCCGCCTTGGCCTGCGCGGTCACCCGCCGCTTGCGCTCGTACTCCGCCCGCCGGGCCGCCTCGGCGCGTTCCGCCGCGGTGGGCCCGCCGCCGCCACCCCTCTTGTAGCAGTTGCCGCAACTGCCGCTGCCACCCGGACCCGAGTACGCCGGGCCGCGCGCGTAGTCCGGGTAGGTGCCGCCCGCGCCCGGCGACTTCTTCCGCTTCGTGCCCGACAGGTTGTCCGCCTGCCGGCGGATCAGCCACGACAGGTCGGAGGCGTAGTCGCAGAAGATGATGCACTCGTAGGTCTCGACCCACTGGGACGGACCGTCGTCATCGTCGTCGAACCAGTCCCACGGCCACGACCAGTGCCCGTCCGGGTCGACCTGGCCGACCGGGTCGCCCGCGCCGTAGGTGTAGCGGTTGGCGCGGATGCCGTCGCCGCCCTGGAACGGGATGTCGTCACGCGAGTCGAACACGCCCGTCGACGGGTCGTACCAGCGCGCGCCCATGTCGACCTGGCCGGTGGTCGGGTCGGTCCAGTCGCCCTGGTAACCCAGCGGCCCGGTGTCGCCGGTCTTCGCGGTGACCTTGCCGAACGCGTCGTAGGACGTCCGGTCGGCCAGCGCCTGACCGTCCGGGGCGATGCCGCCGATCACGTCACCGTGGCCGTTGGTCACCGGCACGCGGGACGTCCCGCCCTTCTTGGTGGCCAGCACCTCGTCACCGGGGCCGCGGGCGAACGTGGCGGTGCCGTCCGACACCACCTGGTCGTCCAGGCCCGCGTAGGTGAACGCGGCGCCGTTGCGGGTGGCGACCCGGTCCAGGCCGTCGTAGGTGTAGGTCTGGCCGGTGGCGCCCACCATCCGGTCGAACGCGTCGAACGCGAACGGCTCGGTGTGCCCGGAGCTGGTGCGGCTCGCCATCGTGCCGCGCGGGCTGTAGGTGTAGGTGTAGTCGCCGTCCGACAGCAGCCGGTTGCGCTCGTCGTAGGTCGCGGTCTTGGCGCCCGCCTTGGTGCGGTTGCCCGCCGGGTCCCACTCGTACGCCGTGGTGACGCCGCCGGTCGTCGCCGACTTGAGCCTGCCCGCGGTGTCGTAGGTGTAGCCGGTCTCGACGCCGTTCTCGGTCTTGCTCGTGACGAGGTCCAGCTCATCGCGATTGTATGCAGTAGACGAAATGCTCTGCCCGGCCGAACCCGCGAGGATATCTGTATACAGTCTACCGTAGTCATCATACGAGAGCGTCCTGGTGCGACCCGCGCCGTAGCCGATCGTCTTGAGCGCACCGGCCGCGTCGTAGCCGTAGGTCTGGGTGACGCCCGCCAGTCCTTCGGCGACTGTATGCAATCGACCCTTGAGGTAGGTGTAGGTGGACGTGCCGGCGGCGTCACGGCGGGTGGTCTGGTTGCCGTCGCCGTCGTAGCCGAACTCCGCCGTGCCACCGGGGCCGGCCGTGGTGAGCAGGTTGCCGCGGTCGTCGTAGGTGTAGGTGTCGGCGCCGACGCGGGTCACCTGGCCGAGCAGGTCGTAGACGACGTCCCGGCCCGTGGTGGGCTTCTCGGCGCCGCTGCCGGTCTCGGTGGTGAGCTGGTCGGCCGCGTCGTAGGTCCGGGTCCGCACCACGCCACCGGGCGCGGTCAGCTTCACCTCGTTGCCGTTCGCGTCGTACTCCGACGTCCACGCGCGGTCGGTCGGGTGCGCCGCGGTCGCGGGCTCGATCACCTTCTCCGGCAGACCCCACGCGTTGTACGTGGTGATCGTGCGGTGCCCGCGCGGATCGGTGTAGCGGGTCAGGTTGCCCGCCGCGTCGTAGCCGAACTCCTGTACCACACCTTCCGGCTCGACCTGCCTGACCAGCCTGTTCCCGGCGTCGAACTCGAACGTGGTGGTGTTGAGCTTGGCGTCGGTGACGGACGTGCGGTTGCCCGCCGCGTCGTAACCGGACTTCGTGGTGCGCAGGACCGTGCCGTCCGGCTTCAGCTCCGACTGCGCCACCTGGTCGCCGAACAGGTCGAACGCCAGGCGGGTGGTGCGGCCGAGGCCATCGGTGACCCGCACCGGGTTGCCCGCCGCGTCGTAGCCGTGGTGCGTGGCCACGCCCGCCGGGTCGGTCTCCTTGACCAGCCGGCCGAGCGTGTCGTAGGCGAATGCCGAGGCGGCGCCCGAAGGTGCCACGGTCGAGATCACGTTGCCCAGGTCGTCGTAGCGCTGCCACGCGGTGAACGTGCCGGTGGTGGGCTTGCGCTCGTACTGGGTGGAGGTGATCTCGCGGTCGAGGTCGTCGTAGGTCGACTCGGTCCGCGCGCCGTCCGGGCCGGTCGTGGACAGCACCTGCCCGGACCGGGTGTAGGTGAAGCGCCAGATCGCGCGGCCGGTGTGCGCGGGCTCGTCCCAGGTGACCAGGCGGTCCAGCTGGTCGTAGGCGAACCTGGTGGCGTGGCCGCGGGCGTTGACGACCTCCTTCACGTTGCCGTTGCCGTCGTAGGACGCGGTCACCCTCGGCGTGACGCCCTGATAGGTCGGCGACATCGTGGCCACCACCCGGCCGAGGCGGTCGTACTCGGTGGTCGACACGTGGCCCAGCTCGTCGGCCGACGCCACGACCTCGTCGAACGTGTTGTAGCCGGTCTTCGTGGTCGGCTTCACCGTCGTCGGCGCGCCGCCGTCACGTTCCACCGCCACCGCCGCGCCCGTGGCCGTGACCTGGCGGCCCAGCTCGTCGAACCCGTACGTGGTGGTGTTCAGCCGGGGGTCGGTGACCGAGGTCTGGTGCCCGCGCTGGTCGTAGGTGAACTTGCTGACCCGGTTGGTGGTGCCGTCGGTGACGGTCTCCTCGACCACGTTGCCCACGTCGTCGTGCCGGTAGGTCACCGTCTCCGGGGTCTCGGAGACCTCCCACGGCACGTTGGACGCCTTGCCGCCGGTGACCGCACGGGTCACGTTGTCGCCGCCGTCGTAGGAGTAGGTGGTGGTGCGGCGCAGGCCGGTCGGGTCGACCACGACCGTCGCCACCCGGCCGAGCCGGTCGTGGGTGTGCTCGGTGACGGACTTGCCGTTGGCGGTGACCGAGCGGGTCAGGTTGCCCGCGCCGTCGTAGGTGTTGTCCGCCAGCACGAAGTCGCGCTTGCCGCCATCGGGGTTGTCGAAGTCCTTGAGCACCTTGCGGCGCAGCAGGCCGTCACCCCAGTACTGGAACTCGGTGCGGCGGCCCATCGCGTCGGTCTCGCTGGCCAACCGGCCCGCGAAGTCGTAGGACAGCGACTTGACCAGCAGGTGCCCGTTGGCCGGCGCGGGCGCGCCCGCCGGGTCGCTGCGCCAGTCCCGCAACCGCACCTCGGCCAGGGCGCCGCGGCTGGTGTAGGCGAAGTCGACCCGGTTGCCGTTCGGGTCGGTCTGCGAGGTCAGGTGGCCGAACGCGTCGTACTCGTACGACGTCTCGTTGCCCTCGGCGTCGACCTCGCGGGTCACCCGGTTGTGCTGGTCGTGCTCGTACGTGGTGACGCGCGGCTCGTCGTTGCCCTGGGTGTCGGCCTCCTCGACCCGGGTGAGGTTGCCGTCCACGTCGTAGGTGTTCGTGGACCGCCGCTGGTGCTTCTCGCCGGTGACCGCGTCGGTGGTGAGCGGGCCGGTGGTGGTCTGCGGCCGTGACATGGCGTCGTAGGTGAACGTGGTGACGACGCCGGCGGGGAAGCTGTCGGAGACCTCCTTGACCGACGCGCGGCGGCCCAGGTTGTCGTAGGTGTACTCGATGACCAGCCCGCTCGGCTGGGTCACCCGGGCCAGGTCGCCGTTGTTGTAGTAGGCGTACCGGGTCGTCTTGCCCCGCGCGTCCACAGTGGACGCGAGCAGCGCGGCGGGCGGTGCGCCGCCGTTGACGGCCGCCTCGGCGCCGTTGGTGTAGGTGTGCTTGACGAAGCTGCCGTCCGGCGCGGTCTCCTGCAGCACCTGGCCGGTCGGGTGGTAGCTGAACGAGGTCCGGTAGGCGGGGTCGGTCGCGCTCGCCGACCGGCCGTCCCGCGTCTCCAGCGGCAGGAAGTTGCGCGGGTCGTGCTCGTCGGTGACGGTCGTCGGGTACGTCTGGTGGCTGGTGTGGCACTGGGTCGCCGTGCGGCAGGTCTTCTGCGACGTGATGTTGCCGCGCGCGTCGTAGCCGAGCGTGACCGTGTCGCCGTTCTCGTCGGTGACGACGCTGAGCTGGCCGTTGTCGTCGTAGGAGTACGAGCGGATGCTCATGCCCTCGGCGCCGTAGCGGACGAACACCGGGCCGCCGGAGCTGTTCGGGATCGTGGTGCAGAACGACGGGTCGTTCGGGTCGGGCTTGCTGCACGTCTCCGCAGGCGGTGTGGGTGTGGTCGTCGGCTCGCCGGGCCGGTCCTCGGGACGTGCCTCCAGGCCGAGCGGTTGGCCCAGGCGCAGCAGCCAGCCGCCCAGCGCGTCGTACTCGTACAGGCTCGGCCGGTTCGCCGGGTCCAGCACCTCGACCGTGCGGCGCAGGTCGTCGTCACCGCCGTAGACCGCGGGCGGGCCGATCCGCCACGTGCCGCCGTCGTCGTCGGTCTGCTCCTTCACCCGGTCGCGGGTGGTGTCGTAGGCGATCGAGGTGGCCACCTTGCCGCTGGGCAGGGTGATCTTCGACAGCAGGTCGGCCTGGTTGTCGGCGTTGCGGTGCGCGGTCGTCGACTGCGGCCCGACCGGGCCGGAGTAGACGGCGACCTCGTCGATCACGCCCGCGAAGTGCCGCTGCGGCGTGGTGCCCCAGGCGGGCCACGTGCCGGTGGCGTAGGCGGCGCCGATCTGGTTGAACGTCAGCTTCTCGTGGTCGACCTGCCTGCCGGTCAGCTCGCCGACCTTCGCGCCGTCGAGGAACAGCGCCTGCGTGGTGCCCATCGAGCTGAGCACGACGTGGTGCCACCTGCCGTCGTTGACCAGGGTGCCGCTGGTGATCGGGGCGACCGCGCCGACGCCGAACTGGCCGCGCAGCTTGCCGTCCGTGCCGACGTACAGGATCGGGACGCCGGTGGTGGACGCGCTGCCGAGCGCCTTGTCCTGGTAGCCGAGCAGCGGACCGCCCGAGCCGGTGACCGAGGACTTGAACCACAGCTCCACCGCGCCGTCACGGCTCTTCTTCAACGTGCCCTTGGGCAGCTCGACCGCCGACGTGGTGCCGTTGAAGGACGCGGCGGTGTCGGTGGCGTTGATGCCCGGCGTGTTGAGGGTGACGTTGCGGTAGGTGCCGGTGTCCTTGCCGAGGTTGATCGACACCTCGCTGGCGGCGGCCGTGCCCTCGGGTTCGCCGAGCCGCCAGTACGACTCGGGGCGCGAGTCCAGCACGGTGGTGCGGTAGTGCGAACCGGCCGCGTACTCGTAGGTGGTGCAGGCGGTGCCCGCGCAGGCCTTGGTGAGCAGGTCGCCGGTGTAGGTGTAGTTCCACGTGGTCTGGTCGGCCTTGACCGCGGTGACGTGGTTGCCGGTCCAGGTGAACGTGACGAACCGGCCGGCGGTGTTGGTCTGGCTGTTGGACACCTGGGCCTTGAGCAGCTTGCCGGTGGTGGTGTCGTAGGTCAGCACGACCGCGCGGTTGGCGCTGTCGGTGATCCGGTTGAGCCTGCCGTTGAGGGAGAACTGGTAGGTGGTGCCGGACAGGTCGAGCAGGCGCCACGCGGTCGCGTCGACGGTGAGCTTGGCCTGGCGGCCGAACGGCGCGGCGAACGTGCCGTCCGCGTTGCGGCCGAACCGGACCTGCTGCCCGTCCGGGTAGGTGATCACGACGTTGCCGGAGCCGTCGTCGTCCGGGACGAGCTTCATGTCGTACCGGGTCGACCAGCCGGCGCCGAACAGGCCGTCACGGCGCGGGTCCAGGCTGTTGTACGTGCGCACGACGCGCAGCTCCGGGCCGACCGTGGTGACCGAGGCGTCCACGGCGGCGGTGGAGTAGTTGCCCGTCTGCGGGTCGAACTCCTGGTCCTTCGTGCCGTACGGGCCGCCCGCCAGGCGAGAGGTGATCTCCGGCTGCGGCACGCTGGTCAGGATCGTGGAGTACGGCGAGATGATCTCGTTGGTGGCGTCCTTGACGTACGCGCGCCAGTCGTAGGCCTTGCTCCACTTCAGCGTGCCCGCGGGGACGGTCCAGGCGGTCTTGGCCTGGTAGCCCGAGTTCACGCAGTTGACCGGCTTGTTCGCGGCGTCACGCTCGCAGACCTCGAACTTGAACTGCACGGTGACGCTCGGCGGCGCGTCGACGTCCAGCGCGCGGGCCCACAGCTGCGGGGTGAGGGTGGGCGTCTGGTAGCCGTTCGGCGGGTACAGCTCCTGGACCACCGGCGGGATGTCGAAGACCTCCAGCACGATCCGGCCGGGCGGCACCTGGTGGTCGGTGAACACCGGGCCGCCGGTCTTGACCATGGTGAAGTCGAGGAAGTACTTGCCCGGCGGGAGCGCCTTGACGGTGGCGTCGAGGGTGACGCGCTGGTTGCGGCTGACCGTGGCGGTGAGGTTGGCCGAGCGCTGCTGGACGACCGACGCGCCGGTCTTGGCGTGGTAGGCGCGGTAGGCCAGGTAGTAGTCGCCGGGTGCCCAGGCCGAGGCGCTCTTGTTGGTGACCGCGATCTTGACCTTGCCGTCCTGGTTCTGCAGGACTGGCGGGTTCGGCACCGGGTTGGCCAGCGCGTACGTCGCGTTGTACGGGCTGTGCGTGACGTAGAGGCGGGGCGGGTTGGCGGTGGCGGGGCCGGTGAACTTCTTGCCCGAGCCGTCGCCGCTCGCGCGCAGCGAGATGCCGTGGTTGGCCTGCTCCCCGTTCACCCACTTCTGCACCAGGGCGCGCCCGCCGCCGCCGAGGTTGATCAGCTCGCCCGCGGTGGGGCACGCGGAGGACGACTGGCCGAACGCGATGTGGCCGTGGGCGAAGGAGCGTTCGGCGAGCTGGCGGCCCGTGGCCGGGCCCGGGAAGTCGACGTCGTCGCTGGACGCCCAGCTCTGCGTGACCGGGTGCACGGTGACGGCGCGGGGACGGCACGAGTCGGCGTCGTAGTTCACCAGCCAGAGCTGCGCGCCGAAGATCGTGTGGTGGCGGAGCTTGTCGACCAGGCTGCCGAACCGCAGGTAGGAGGCGGCGTTGGGGCCGACCACGAGCGTGTTGCCGCCGGGGGACGACGACGTGCCGTTGACGTACAGGCTGCTGTCGGCGGCTTCACCGGTGACCGGGAGTTGGACGGTGGGGTCGACCGCGACCGGGTAGGCGGCTTGGTCCAGCCAGCCCCGGTCGAGCGTGAGCTGGAGGGCTTGGCGGCCGTGGTGGCTGGTCAGGGTGTAGGTGACGGCGGTGGAGCGGTTGCCGTTCGCGTCGACCATGTCGCCGGGCGGGATCACCGCCCTGGTCGTGTTCGACCTGTCCTTGAGCAGCACCTGGTTGTGCTCGACGTGCGCGGTGAGGTTCTTGAGCGTGAGGGGGAACGTGAAGGTGGTGGCGCCGGGGCGGGTGAGGACCAGGGTCTCCTTCACGCCGCCCGGCTGCGACTCCAACTCCAGGTCCACGCCGGGCTGGACCTCGGTGTAGGCGGCCGTGCTGCCGTTCGCGGCGCCGTCGACCTTCTGGGCACCGGCCAGGCCGTAGGAGACTTCGTGGTCGGCGTCGACCCGCAGCGTGGTCAGGTGTTCGGCGTCGGCCCGGCGGGCCACCCGGACGTCCACCTGGTCGGCGGCGTTGTGCCAGCCCTGGTCGTCCGGGACGAGCCGCGGCTCGATCGGCTTCCACCGGTCGCCGTCGCGGTAGTTGACGGGACCGGCGGAGAACTCGGTGGTCTCGGTGCCGTCCGGGTTCGTGTAGACCTTCTCGTACTTGGTGCGCGCCTCGGGCTTCTCCTGGCTCTTGCCCTCTTCGAAGCCCTTGGCCTCGGTGACCGGCGGCGCCTCGACCGACGCGGTGTTGTGCGGCCGGACGTCCCACTCGACCTTCGGGTAGCGGGATCTCAGCGACTCGGGGACGGTGTTGTTCCCGGGTACGCCTTCGAGGTGGTCGGGGTCGGCCTGCGCCTCACCCCACCGCTGCCCCGGCCCCGGCACCAGCGCGGTGTCCGCCGCGTAGGTCTCCGACCGCCCCCAGCCGTTGACCGCGTCACCGCCGCTGGTCGCGGTGACCGCCAGCACCGCCGCGACCGCGACCACCTTCGCCGGACCCGACGCCCACAGCGCTCCGAGCAGCCCGGCTTTGCGCACACGCGACGACATACCGCTCCCCCAGTCGACTCAGCAGGCCGACGGGGACGCTAAGCACCCTCACTTCCACCCGACTTCCGTTCCACTTCCACCCCCGAGTCGAACGCTCAAGCCCCGCGTGTCGAACGCTCAGGCCCACCGAGTCGAACGCTCAGGTCCCCCGGGTTCAACGTTCACGACCGGCGGGTGCCGTCCTGGAGGCAGAACTCAGCGGTCCTGGAGGTTCGACACGCGGGACCTGGAGGTTCGACTCGCGGCTTCGGCTTCGGCGAGTTGCCAGGGTGAGGACCAGCGGCGGGCCAGGGAGACGGCTTGGTGGTGGTGGGACGCGGCCTCGCGGTGGTGGCCGGCGGCCGACTCGGCGTTGCCCAGGGCGATCAGCGCGCCCACCTCGGTCTCCCGGTTCTCCTCGCGGCGGGCCACGGCCAGGGCCTCGGTGGCGGCGCACCGCGCGCGGTCGACCTCGCCGGCGTCGGTGTCGACCAGGCTCAGGCCGATCAACGCCGACGCCTCGCCGTAGCGGTTGCCCAGGTGCCGGTGCAGCGCGCACGCCGCCATCAGGTGCTCACGCGCCCCCGCCAGGTCGCCGTACGACCGCAGCACGTGCCCGAGGTTCACCCGCGCCACGGCCTCGCCCCACTGCGAGCCGTCCTCGGTGCCGATGGCCAGCGCGCGGCTCAGGTGCTCCAGCGCCTGGTCCGGGCGGCCGGACTGGCGTTCGGCGAAACCCAGGTTGTTCAACGCCATCATCCGGTCGGTCCGCGTCCCCGCTTCCAACGACCGGGTGAACAGTTCACTCGCCTCGGTGAACCGGCCGGACGCCAGCAGCGCGATACCGAGACTGTTCGCGGTCGCCGCCTCGCCCTCCGGCCAGTCGGCCTCGCGGTGCGCCAGCAGCGCCGCCTCCAGGTGCCGGATCGCCTCGTCCCGCCGCCCGAGATGCACGCACGCCGCGCCGATGCCCTGCCGCATCAACGCCTCCACCCGCGGCACCCCGCGCGCCGCCTCCAGCACCGGGAACGCGACGTCCAGCCACTCCGCCCGCAGCCCACGGTGCAGGAACACCGACCGGATCGCGTCCGCCAGGTACCACGCCGCCGGGTGCGGGCCGTGCACGGCGGCGTGCCGCAGCACGGCGGTCAGGTTGGCGTGCTCCGCCTCCAACCACGCCACGGCCTCGGCGGACGACGCGAAGTCCACTTCGGACGCCGGGTCCGCGTGCCGGGGCAGCCGCAGCGGGTGGCGGCTGAAGTGCCGGTCCACCGCGTCCGCCGCCGCCAGGTGGAACTCCACCAACCGCTCCCACGCCCCGTCCTCGCCGCCCAACGTCCGCGCGTAGTCGCGCACCAGGTCGTGGAACCGGAACCGGCCCGGCCCGTGCCGCTCCACGAGGTGCGCGGCGGCCAACCGGTGCAGCCGCCGACCTGCCTCGGCCACCGGCACGTCCAGCAGCGCCGCCGCCACCCGCGGCGTGAAGTCGGCACCTGGCACCAGGCCCAGCAGCCGGAACAGGCGTTGCGAGCACGGCTCCAGCGCCGCGTACGACACGGCGAACGCCCTGGTCAACGGGCTCTCGTCGGCACCGTCCACGGTCAGCCCGGTCAACGGGTCGGCCCGCAGCGTGGCCACCAGGTCGTCGACCCGGTGCGCCGAGCCCTCCGGCCCGAGGTTCGCGGCGGCGACGCGCAACGCCAGCGGCAGGTGGCCGCACAGGCGGGCCAGCTCGTCCAGCGAGTCGGACGACTCGACGCCCAGCACGCCGGTGAGCAGGGCCCGGGAGTCGGCGGCGGGCAGCACGGCCAGCGGCAGCGACCGCGCGCCGGTCCGCGCGACCAGGTCGCCCAGCCGGTGCCGACTGGTCACCAGCACCATCCCGGACGGCGGCAGCAGCGGCCCGACCTGGTCGGCGTCACGCGCGTTGTCCAGCAACACCAGCACGTCCCGGTCCGCCAGCACCGTCCGGTACAGCGCGGCCAGCTCGTCCACCCCGGACGGCAGCCGCTGCTGCCCCAACGCCCGCAGCAGCTGCGCCAGCGCCGCGGCGGGCGGCACGGGCTCGTGGTCGGCGTCGAACCCGCGCAGGTCCACGTACAGCTGCCCGTCCGGGAACCGGTCCCGCGCCCGGCGCGCCCAGTGCACGGCCAGCGCGGTCTTCCCGACCCCCGCCGCACCCGTGATCACCCAGATCCCGGCGTCGTCCAACCGGGCCAGCTCCGCGTGCCGCCCGGTGAACCCGCGCACGTCGTGCGGCAGCTGGGCGGGACGCACCACCGGCGCGGGCGCCGGCTCGTCACCCGCCGGCGCGTCGCCCTGCAACACCTGGACGTGCAGCTCCTGCAGCTCGCGCCCCGGCTCGATGCCCAGCTCGTCGGTGAACCGCCGCCGCGTCTGCGCGTACACCGCCAACGCCTCGGACGTGCGGCCCGACCGGTGCAGGGCGAGCATCAACGCGGCCTGCAGCCGTTCCCGGAACGGGTACTCGCCGCAGGCCCGGCGCAGCTCGCCGATCACGTCCGCGTGCCGCCCGGCGCGCAGCTCGGCGTCGAACAGGTCCTCCACGGCGGCCAGCCGCCGTTCGTCCAGCAACCGGCTCTCCCGGTCCTGCAACGCCTCCGTCACCCCGCCGAGCACGGGGCCCTCCCACAGCGCCAGCGCGTCCCGCAGCCGGGCCGCGCCCGCGTCCAGCCGTCCTTCGGCCAGGTCGACCCGGGCCGCCGCGACCGCGTCGCCGAACACCTGCACGTCCAGCTGGCCGGGTGCCACCTCGATCAGGTAGCCGGGCGAGCGGCGCACGATCGCGGACCGGCCGAGGAGCTTGCGCAGCTCCCAGACCCGCACCTGGAGCTGGCCGCGCGCGCTGATCGGCGGCTCACCGTCCCAGACGAGCCCGATCAGCTGTTCCTCGGAGACCACGCGGTTGGCGTTGAGCAGCAGCGCGGCCAGCACGGCGCGTTGCTTGGGCCCGCCGAGCCGGACCGGCTCGCCGTCGAGGTGCGCCGCGACCGGGCCCAACAACCGGTAGCGAACTCCCCCCTCGACCACGGACGTCATCCTGCCACCGAATTCCGCGAATTCAGGAGGGAAAAGTCTCGTAAATCACCTCGACCCGTTGTTCTATATTCAGACGGATTTCATTAAGTTGCAAGTCACCTGTTGTTCACCAGAACGCGGGTGGACGCCGTGCCGAGACCTGTGGGCCCGCGCAGCGCTTGCGGCGCGAACGCGATCTCCCCGCCGCCGAAGTGCTTGGCCAGGTCCGCGTCGTGGTAGCGGACGACCTCCCGGTGCCAGTTGAGGATCCCGGCCAGCCAGTCCTCGAGCTCGGCGGCGTGCGCGGTGAGCGCCTGGCGCACCTCCGGCCCGAGGTCGTATTCCTCGAACAACGCGGGCAACTCGACCGCGACCGAGTGCCGGAACTGCTTGAGCCGGGCGTTCGCCAGGTCGGTGGCGATGCCGAACGCCCGGTCCAGGTCCACGTCGAGGAAATTGCGCACGACGAGCACCAGGTTGTGCACCTCGCCCTCGAACTGGATCTCCTTGCGGTACGAGAAGAGGTCGTTGAGGATCGTGGCGTAGTCCATCGCCGAGTTCTCGATGTTGCGGATCGCACGGGTCCGGTAGATCTCGTCGGGCACCAGCCGCCCGTGCCCGAACCGGGCCAGGCTCATGGTCAGGTCCGAGCCGAACGTCCGGCGCCGCATCTCGACGTAGTCGACCGGGTCCGGCACCCGGTTCTCGTGCTGGTTCTTCAGCTCCCACAGCCAGCTGTCGAGCATCAGCTCCACGGCGTGCCGCAGCTGCCGCCGGTTCTCCGGCGGCATCGGGCCCGTGGTGCGCTGCCAGACGTCGGCCAGCCCGCGCTCCAACGGGGTCACTGGGGACGGCGGAGTGCCGTCCAGCGGCATCATCTGCTTGAGCCGGTCGGTGGCGGCCTTCGCGACGGCCAGGTCGGGTGTCCGGCCGAACACCACCGGGTAGTAGTCGTCGCCGTAGGTGCCCCAGGTCAACCACAGCGCGTTGATCTCCAGCTCCTCCGCCGTGGCATCCGGGGCGATGCCCGCCGAGCACAGCGCGAGGTCGATGTCGCGCAGCCTGCTCTCGGTCCAGACGCGCGGCACGTCGTCGAAGATGCCCATGGCGCGGGCCCAGTCGACGCTCTTCTCCCGCGCGTCCGCCCAGTGCGGGCTCAGCCGCAGCTCGAACGGCATGTCCAGCGCCGGTTCCGGCATGGGCGGTACCTCTTCGAACGGCACGTGGCTGAAGCTGCGCAGGCGTTGCGGCGCGGTGGCGACGAACGCGCGGACGGCGCTCGTGCCCAGCCCGGTCGGGCCGCCGAGCACCGGGTTCGCGGTCACCGCGCCCTCGTTCATGTAGCGGCTGGAGCGGGCGTGCCACTCGTGGCCGCCGGACTGCCAGTCCTGCAGGCCCTTCACGTACGCCAGCACGGCGAGCCTGCCCGCCGGGTCGACGGCGTGCTCGTCCAGCAGCAGCGGCACCTCGGTGACGGCGGTGTGCTCGAACTGGTGCAGGCGGGAGGTGAGCAGGTCGTTGACCGCCTCGGCGGCCTCCTGGGTCGGGATGTCCAGGAACTTCTCCAGCACCAGCACGCCGTTGCTCAGCTCGCCCTCGTCCAGCACCTCGCGCTCGTAGGAGAACAGGTCGTTGCGGAGGTGCACGGCGTCGGCGAACGTGTCGCGCAGGACGCCGATCGGCCGGCTCAGGGCGATCCGGGCGGGCACCTCCAGGCCGGTGACGTGCTCGACCAGGTTCGCCGACCACGGCGCGCCACCCACCTTGCGGCGCATCTCGATGTACTCGATCGGGTTGCTGAGCCTGCCCTCGGAGATGTTCAGCAGCTCCCACATGGACTCGTCCAGCAGGTGCTTGGTGTTGTCCGCGAACCGGCGGCGCCAGTCCGCCGAGTGGCTGCCGACGGTGCGCTGCCACAGGTCCGCCAGGCCCTTCTCGACCGGGTTCGTCGGCTCCTCGGTGATCGCGCCGTCGACCGGCATGAACAGCGGCAGCCGGTCCAGGTAGGCCTTCGCGCCCGCCACGTCCGGGTGACGCTTGTAGAGCTCGACGAAGTGGTCGTCGAAGTAGAAGACCCACACGTACCAGTCGGTGACCAGGTCGAGGTCGTCCGGCGAGGCGTCCGGGTGGGTGTAGGCGCAGAGCAGGGCGTAGTCGTGCGAGTCGAGGTCGCGCTCGGTCCAGATCACCGTGCCGTGCTGCGGCACGTCGATCATGTCCATCTCGTACGCCCAGGTCTTCGTGTGCGCCCGCGCCCGTTCCAGGTTGGGGTTCAGCCGCGCCGGGTGGGGCAGGTAGAAATCCGGCAGCTGGAACGGCTGCGCCATCGGCTCGCACCTCTCGTCGGGTCACCTGCTGGGTGTACCGGGTGTACGCAACCAGTGCCGGGGTGTGACGGCCAAGAGTTCCCGGTGCTGATCCACACGTTCGGGCACCCGGGTCCGCCCGACCGGCTCAACGCGGTACTGCTTTGGGTGGTCGCCGGGTGGGCGGGCGAGGCGGCGAGCGGTGAAACCGCCACGCAGGCTGCACACTGGACGACGTGCCCCGCTTGGAGCCGTTCGACGTGGACTTCTTCGACTCGGCACCGCAGCGCCACAGCTACGTGCTGGACCTGCCGGTGTCACCCGAACGTGTGTGGCGTGGGCTGGCCGCCTCCAACCCGCTGTGGTGGTGCCGGCTGCTCTCGTCGGTCGAGTACACCTCGCCTCGCCCGTTCGGGGTGGGTACGACGCGGACCGCTGCGGTGCTGGGCGTGCTGCGGCTGCGCGAGGTCTTCATCCGCTGGGAGGAGGGGCGGCGGCAGTCGTTCGCGGTGGACTCGGCCAACCTGCCGGTCTTCCGGCGGTTCGGCGAGGACTACCTGGTGGAGCGGTCGGGCGAGGGCTGCCGGCTGACGTGGACGTTCGCCTACGAGCCGGCGTTCAAGGTGGGCGGCCGGCTCAACGCCGTCGTGTTCGGCTCGCTGGTCGCCGACACGAAGCGGCACTTCAGCGCCTGAACGTGCTTGCGGAGTGTTACTCACTAGGCCGAGAAGTGCAGTAGATCACGCCCAGATGGGTGATTCACGGGATTAGGTTAGGCTCCCCTCATGTCCAAGGGAGACGCGCTGCTCGCCGGTGAGGAACTGGTTCTCGCGCACCACGACCGCGCGGTGGTGCACGGTGTCTCGCTCGGGCTCCGCGCGGGCACCGTGACGGCGCTCGTCGGGCCCAACGGGTCCGGCAAGTCGACCGTCCTGCGGTCCCTGGCGCGACTGCACCGGCCGCGCGAGGGGAACGTCCGGGTGGGCGGGCGGTCGGTCTGGGGGCACTCCGCGTTGTCCGGCAAGGAGTTCGCCCGCAACGTCACCCTGCTCACCCAGCAGCGGCCGACGCCGTCCGGCGTGTCGGTGCGCGACGTCGTCTCCTACGGCCGGTACCCGTACCGGACCGGGTGGCGCGGGGTCGACCTGGAGGGCGGCGCGGCGATCCAGCGCGCCATGGACCTGACCGGCGTGACCCCGATGGCCGACCGGGGCGTGGACGAGCTGTCCGGCGGCGAGCTGCAGCGCGTGTGGCTGGCGTCGTGCCTGGCGCAGCAGACCTCCGTGCTGCTGCTGGACGAGCCGACCAACCACCTCGACCTGCGCTACCAGGTCGAAGTCCTCGACGTGGTGCGCGACCTGGCGGACGACCACGACGTGGCGGTCGGCGTCGTGCTGCACGACCTCGACCACGCGGCGATGATCGCCGACGAGGTCGTGCTGCTGAGCGAGGGCCGGGTCGTCGCGGCGGGCGGGGTCCGCGACGTCCTCACCGGCGAGCACCTGACCCGGGCCTACGGCGTCACGGTGCACGTCGCCGACGACCCGGTGACCGGCGCGATCCACTGCCGCCCGCTGGGCAGGCACACCCCGCGACCGGCCTGACCCCTTCCCCCTTCACCCCTGAGAGGTACCAGCGATGCGCTTGCTTGCCCCTGCCCTCGTGACGGCGGCCGTGCTGCTGTCCGCGTGCGGCACGACCGAGACGCCGACGTCCACGCCGACCGAGTCCGCCGGCGGGCCGGTCACCGTGACCGACTCGCGCGGCAAGGAGGTCAAGCTCGACTCCCCGGCCAAGAAGGTCGTCACGCTGGAGTGGGCCGAGACCGAGACCGTCGCCTCCCTGGGTGTCATGCCGGTGGGTGTCGCGGACGCCGCCGGTTACAAGACGTGGGACGCGGTGGTGCCGCTGACCGGCGACGTGAAGGACGTCGGCAAGCGCAACGAGCCCAGCGTCGACTCCATCGTCGCGCTCGACCCCGACCTGGTGATCATGGCCAAGGGGCGGGACGAGACGCTGGTCGGCCAGCTGGAGAAGTACGTCCCCGTGATCGTCACCAAGGCCAGCGACGCCTCCCGCAACCTCGACCGGCTGCGCGAGGACACCAAGATGATCGCCCAGGCGATCGGCAAGGCCGCCGAGGGCGACAAGCTGCTGTTCGAACTGGACACCGCACTGGCCGACGGCAAGAAGGCGGTCGAGGCCGAGGGCGCGACCGGCACGCCGTTCGTCATGGCCGACGGCTGGCTGCAGGGCAGCACCGTCAACATCCGCCCGTTCGGCAAGGGCTCGCTGGTCTCCGACACCGCCGAGGCGGTCGGCCTGAAGAACGCGTGGACCGGCGAGGTCGACCCGCAGTGGGGCCTGGGCGCCACCGACGTCGAGGGCCTGACCGCGCTCACCGACCCGAAGACGATGCTGTTCTACAGCGCCTCCGAGGACGACGTGTTCACCACCGGCCTCGCCGCCAACCCGGTGTGGCAGCGCCTGCCGTTCGTGGTGAACAAGAAGGTCGTCAAGCTGGAGCCGGGCACGTGGACGTTCGGCGGGCCGAAGTCGGTCATCAAGGTCGCCGAGCAGTTCGTGAAGGCTGCCACCGCCTGATGATGCGCACCGCCGTCGTGACGGCGGGGATCGTGGCGCTCATCGCCGTGCTCTCCGCCGTCCACCTCACCCAGGGCACCGCGTCGACCGGTGTGCTCGACGTGCTCCAAGCCCTGGTGGGCAACGGGGACGCGCAGACCCTCGCCGTGCTGGAGGGTTCGCGCGTGCCGCGCCTGCTGGCCGCGTTGCTGCTCGGTGTCGCCCTGGGCGTCGCCGGTGCGGGGATGCAGTCGGTGGCGCGCAACCCGTTGGCCTCACCGGACACGCTCGCCGTGAACGCGGGCTCGCACCTGGCCGTGGTCTCGATCGCGGCGTTCGGGCTGAGCCTGCCCACCCTGCCCGCGGGCGGGGCGGCGTTCGTCGGCGGCCTCGCCGCGTCGGTGATCGTGCTGGGGCTGTCCGGCGGCGGTTCGACCAGCCCCCGGCTCGTGCTCGTCGGCTCGGCGGTCATGTTGACGCTGCAGTCGGCGACCATCCTGCTGCTGCTGATGTACGAGCAGGAGACCACGGGCCTGTTCGCCTGGGGCTCCGGCTCGCTGACCGTGAGCGACCTGAACGCGACCGCCCAGATGACCCCGGTCGTGCTCGTGGCGGTCGCCGCGCTGATCGTCATGGGCCGGTCTCTCGACATCCTGGCCCTGGGCGACGACAACGCCACCGTCCTCGGCCTGAAGGTGCGCCGGACCCGCGTGGGCGCCGTCCTGCTGACCGTCGCCCTGACCGCCGCGGCCGTCACGGTGGCCGGCCCGATCGGTTTCGTCGGCCTGAGCGCCCCCGTGATCACCCGCCTGCTCACGCCTTTCGTCCCGGGCCTGGGCAAGCACCGGGCACTGCTTCCGGTGTCCGGCCTCGTCGGCGTCGTGATCGTCCTCGGCGCCGACGTGCTGCTGCGCGCCATCATGGGCTCCGCCGCCGCCGTCCGCGTCCCGACCGGCGTCATGACCACCATCGTCGGCGCCGTAGTGCTGATCTGGCTGGCCCGCCGCGGACGGTCCAGCGGCACACCGCGCCAAGCCCCAGCGGGCCGCGTCGGCGTCGCCACCTCCTCCCGCCGCCTGGTGATCACCTCGACCGTCCTGGCCGTCCTGCTGATCGCCGCACCGACCACCGGCCTCATGCTCGGCGACCGGTTGGTATTGCTGGGCGACCTGGCCAACTGGTTCGCGGGCCGCACGGGCACCGCGCTGACCTTCGTGGTCGACCAACGCCTACCCCGCGTGCTGGCGGCCCTGGTGGCGGGTGCCGCCCTCGCCGTCGCCGGCTGCGGCATCCAGTCGGTGAGCCGCAACCCCTTGGCCGAACCGGGTCTCCTGGGCATCACCGCCGGTGCAGGCCTGGGCGCGATCACCCTGATCACGGCCGTGCCGATGGCCGGCGCCTGGCACATCGCGGGTGCCGCCGGCGCCGGCGCGATGGTCGCCTTCGCGCTGGTCTACGGCCTGGCCTGGCGGTCGGGCCTGGACTCGGACCGACTGGTCGTCATCGGGATCGCGATGTGGTCGGCCGGAATGGCACTGATCACGCTGCTGATCGTGACCTCCGACCCGTGGAACACGGCCAAGGCACTGACCTGGATGTCCGGCTCCACCTACGGGCGCACCCTCGAACAGGTCCTCCCCACCGCCCTGGCCCTGGCCCTGCTGACCCCGATCCTGTGGGCCCGACACCGCGAACTTGACCTGCACAGCCTCGACGAAGACACACCACGCGTGCTCGGCATGCGAGTCGAACGCTCCCGCCTGGTCATCCTCGTGGCAGCGGGCGTCCTCGCCGCCACCGCCGTGTCGGCCATCGGCGTCGTGGCATTCGTCGGCCTGGTCGCCCCACACCTGGCCCGATCCTTGGTCGGCGGCCGCCACAGCCGCGTCCTCCCGGTCGCCGCAGCGGTCGGCGCGGTACTCGTGAGCGCGGCGGACACGGTGGGCCGAACCGTCATCGCACCAGCGCAGGTACCCGCGGGCCTGGTGATCGCCCTGATCGGCACCCCGTACTTCGTCCTCGTGCTCTGGCGAACCCGCGAAATGCGCACCTGACCACCACCCCGACAACCACGCCACACGCCTCCCCGCCGCCGGCCGGCCGTTTTCTCCGGCTAACGTGAGTAATGCGATTCAGGTTGTCACCGGTTGCATCCTTCACCCAGAAGAATGACACGATGCAGGAGCCCGCACCGGGCACCGGACGCAGTCGATAACCGCCGTTCGCCGGGTTCGACACCTCGGGGCCCTCACCGACGCAGAGACCGGAGTGCACGAGCCGAATCGGCGGTACCGGGCGCAGAATCGGCGGCGTCCCGGACTTCCGGCGGTGCCAACCCTTCCACTCCGGTACCTCCCCCGAGGCCGGCCGCCGGCATGGCACAACGGCTCAACGCATGTGTTCAACCCAAGTGCTCGCGCAGCAGATACCCGGTCTGTTCGTCCAGCTCAACCGCCGCCCGCGCGAGCAACGCCCGCAGCACCGGTGACTCCTCCACCCCCACCTCCAACGGCGCGACGGTCCGCCGCCGCCACGGCACCGACTCCAGGGCACGTGACATCCGCACGGCGTCCGCCCGACCGCGCCGCGCCAACCGCTCATCCTCCCCAACCACCACCGTCAACGCCGCACGCAGCTCGGCCACCGGCCCGATCCGCCGCGCCAACCGGTACCCGGCCAGCCGCACGGCTCGCCGTTCGTCGGCCAGCAGTTCCCACGGCAACTCCTCCGGCACCGACCGCACCGCCACGGTCGCCTCACGCACCACCGCCGACGACGGGTCGCGCAGCATCGGCCGCACCCGGTCGTCCGGCACCTGCTCCAGCAACCGCAGCGCCCGCACCGCCCGTGCCCTGATCGTCGCCGACGGGTGCGCCAACAGCTCCACCAGGTGCCGCCCGTCGCCACCCACCTCGGCGAACCCGTCGATCGCACCCGCCGTCACGCGCGACCGGTAGTAGGCCGGCACGTCCACGCCTTCCCGTGACGCCACCGCCCGTGCCAACGCGCGCACCAGCGACGACGTGTCGTCCAAGTACGCCACCACTTCCGCGTCACGCCCCGCCCGCACCAGCCCGGTCAACGCCTGCACCCGCACCTCGGCGTGCGGCGACGCGGCCAACCGCCGCAGCACCTCCACCCGCCCGGTCCACACGCAGTCCCGTGCCGCCGCTTCCGCCGCCGCGGACCGCAACCGCACGTCGGGAGCCGTCAACGCGACCGACACCTTCCGGTCCAACCGCCACGTCCCCACGCCGAACGCGAACGCGCGCACCTCCCGGTCCGGCGACTCCAGCAACGACTCCAACGGCGCACGGGCGTCCACCGCGGTGGCGAGGAGTTGCTTGCGCACGAACGACCCCCGCAACCACCGCTCGACCCGCAGACCCACCCCCAGCGCGGCGGGAAGGTACCGGGCGGGATCGTCGTGCAGCAGTTCGGCCAGTCCCGCACCGGCCGCGGCACGCACCTCGCGCACCCAGTCGCCGGACCGCAGCACCAGGAACGGCACCAGCTCGGGCAGCGGTCGGGCGATGACCTCCCGGACCGCCCGTTCCCGGATCCGCCCGTCGCCGTGCGTGGTCGCGAGCGCGATGCCCAACGGCGACGCGATCCCCTCGCCGAACCGGGAAAGGCTCCTCGACACCTCGGGCCGCCTGGTCCACTTCCACCACAGCGCCCGCCGGGCCACGGCGTCCAGCCGGATCAGCTCACGTGGCCGACGCGCCAGGGTCGCCAACGCCGCCGAGCCCGCCGCCTCGTCGCCCGACGCGTCGATCCCGGCGAGCAACAACAACACCGGCTCGACTTCGTCCCACCCCACGCGGTGCGGCTGGTCGAGCAGCCGTTCCAGTTCTTCCACCACCGCATCGTGACGCACCCGAGCCCCACCGGCCGCCCGATTTCCGGGTCATAACCAGACGGCATGGGCACAGGTCTTGGACACCACACCCGTCCGCTGCCGACGATCGGAGCCATGGACGACGGGCAGAGCGTGCGCAGGCGGACGTTGTTGGCAGGCGCCGGAACGGCGGGTCTGGTCGCCGCGAGCATCGGCGTGGCCCGGGCACAACCCGACCACGGACAGCCCGCTCCGGGTGACCTGCGGGCCAGGTCGCCCTGGTCACCGGCGCGGCGCGGGGCATCGGCCGGGCCACGTGCCTGGCGCCGGCCCGGGCGGGCGCGGGCGCGGTGGAGCAGTTGATCACCCCTCGAACGGCATCTGGAGTGCACATGACCGAACACCTGTCCCGGGCCGACGTGCTGCGCGGCCTGGGTGCGACGGCGGTGGGCGTGGTGGCGGGCTCACTGCTCGGCACCGGCACCGCGTCCGCCACGGTCGACCACCCGAACGTGAAGCTGATCAAGGACTACTACGCGGCCTACGCCTCCGGTGACGTGGCCGCCCTGCGCCGGTTCTTCGCCGACGACATCCGCTGGACGATCCCCGGCCACCACCCGCTGTCCGGCACGAAGGTCGGCATCGACGAGGTGCTGGCGTTCTTCGCCGAACTCGCCGAAGCCGGCTTCCGCGCCGAGCCGATCTTCCTGGCCGCGGACGGCGACTGGGTGGTCGACCTGCACCGCGGCTGGAGCACCCGGCCGGCGGGCCTGGACATCACGTGGGCGCTCGCGTTCCGGATCCGCGCGCGGCGGATCGTGGAGGCGGTCAACTTCGCCGCCGACCAGCACGCGGCCGACCGGTTCTTCTGGCAGGCCTACCCGTTGGCCCCCATCCCGAACCGGCTGGCCGCGCGCTGACCGGCACCGGTCGCGCGGGGGTCAGTCCCGCCCGCGCGACCAGGTCGCCGGGTCGACCGCGGTCTGCTCGCCGGTGGCCAGGTCCTTCACCTCGTGCGGCCGACCGTCCTCGAACGGCGGGAACCACACGAACGGCACACCCTTGCGCGAGGCGTACCGGACCTGCTTGGCGACCTTGTCCTCCTGGTGGTACAGCTCGACGTTGAAACCCCTGTCCCGCAACGCCTTCGCCGTCCCGGTCGCGACCTGCCGCCGGTCCTTCGGCAGCACGACCAGCACGTCGGCGGGCGTGCTCGGGCCGGTGCCGAGCAGCCCGGCGGACAGCATCTTGGCGAAGATCCGCGAGAACCCGATCGACATGCCCACGCCGGGCAGCCTGCGCCGGATGAACGACCCGGCCAGGTCGTCGTACCGGCCGCCGGAGCAGATCGCGCCGTACTCCGGCCAGTCCGCGAACTTCCCCTCGTAGACGGTGCCGGTGTAGTAGTCCAGGCCGCGTGCGATGGAGAAGTCGACGACGACTTCGGGCAGGTCGGACAGCTCCCGCAGCACGAAGTCCAGCTCCG
Source organism: Saccharothrix carnea (assembly GCF_003014735.1). Taxonomy (GTDB): domain Bacteria; phylum Actinomycetota; class Actinomycetes; order Mycobacteriales; family Pseudonocardiaceae; genus Actinosynnema; species Actinosynnema carneum. The sequence continues at coordinate 720,573 of NZ_PYAX01000003.1, forward strand.
CCAGGCCTTCGTCCAGCAGGGCCGACCGCACGCCCAGCCGTCGCACCGCCTCGACGTCCCGCAACCGCGCCAGCTCCAGCACGGCGTCGACCTGCCCCGGTTCGAGCCGGTCGGCCAGCAGGCCCGCGACACCGTCCGCGCCGATCTTGTCGATCTTGTCCACGGCGCGGATGACGTCGACCGGGTCGGCGATGCCCAGACCTTCGTAGAAGCCCTGCAACACCTTGCGGTTGTTCACGTTGATGGTCCACGCGGGCAGGTCCAGCGAGGTCAGCACCTCGTGCACGATGCGCGGCAGCTCGGCGTCGAAGTGCAGCGGCACGTCGTCCACGTTGATCACGTCGAGGTCGCACTGGGTGAACTCGCGGAACCGCCCGTCCTGCGGCCGTTCGCCGCGCCACACCCGCTGCACCTGGTACCGCTTGAACGGGAACACCAGCTCGTTGAAGTGCTGCGCCGCGTACCGCGCGAGCGGCACGGTCAGGTCGAAGTGCAGTCCGAGCTGCCCTTCCTCCTCGCCCTGAGCCCGCCCGAGCGCGTAGACCTCCTTCGAGGTCTCCCCCTTGGCCACCAGCACTTCCATGCGCTCGACCGAGGGCGTCTCGATGGAGCAGAACCCGTACCGCTCGAACGCCGCGCGGATCCGGTCCAGCCACCGCAGCTCGACCAGGCGCACATGGGGCAGCCACTCGGGGAAGCCGCCGACGGGCACCGGTCTCACCAGGGGCTGATCGCTCATGACCGGAAGTGCACCGGATTCCGCCCCACCACGCCAACCGGATTTCCGATCGGGTGTACGTCGGTCCGCGTACGCGGGAGGACCGCTCCCGGGCCGACGCGGGTACCGGCGCGCGACCGCCACGATGGGCCGACGTCCGAGGTCAGGGGGTCAGGTCATGGGAGAGATCACGCGCCGGGTCGTGCTCGGCGGGATGGCGGGTGCGGCGGCGCTGACGGCCACGCCGTCACGGGGGAACGCGGCTGGAGCGGCTGAGATCCGGGGCCCGGCGGCTGACGACGACGTCGCCGGCACCATGAACCTCACCGCGGCCGACGCCGTGCTCCAGCGGATCGCCGATGCCTTCCCCCAGACCGCGCTGAACGGCCTGCGCGGGCAGTTCGAATCCTCGGCCACGCACAGCGAGCTCGACTGGACCAGCACCACCTACCGCGCCACCCGGCCGCTGCTCTACCAGTTCGACGTGTCCGCCGTGATGTGCCGGTGGCTGGACGACGTCGGGCTGAACCACAGCAACTGGGCGCGGTTCCGGGTCGCGCCGACACCCGTGCCGGTGAACGCGGTGGTCCGGCCGGACGGCACCCGTGACCTGGGGTCCGGCCGGCACCGGCTGACACGGCGACTGGGCCGGGACGTCGTGGTGGGCGGCCACTCGGCGGATGTCGCGCCGAGTGGCCGCCCACGGTCGACTATGCCGGGCGGGCGACGATCCGGGGAACCGTCTGCAACGCGGTCATGATGTCGTCCACGGCCGCGCCCAGCTTGGCGTACTTCTCGGTGTAGAGCACCGGGAAGACGCCGGGGCGGTTGGCGGGCCGGTAGGTGTCGACGTAGTCCGTGCCCAGGTTGGAGAACACGACCACGATGTAGTGGCGCCTGCCGTTGCCGGGCAGGGCCTTCACGATGCCCGCGTCGCTGCCGGTCGTGTCGACCCAGCCGGTCTTGTGGCCGAACGTCACCTCGGCCACCGCGTCGCACGGCCGCACGTCGCTGTCGTACACGGCGTCGCCGACCTTCATCGTGCCATCGGGCTGGACCCAGCGCGGCGGCGTCCGCTGCGCGATGCCCTGCACCGGGTAGGCGCGACCGCAGTGGTTCGTGGTGGACAGCATCTCGTTGTGGCCCTGGCCGGCCAGCGACTTGAGGAACTGGACCCGGGACGCCAGGCTCAGCTCGTCACGGGTGACGACCTTGCCCGCGTCGGTCGTCCACAGCGTGCCGGTGGCGCCGTTGACCAGCAGGAGCAGCTTCGCGGTGTCGATGCTGCTCATGTTCGACCCGATCCACCGGCCGCCGTTCTCCGGGTTGGTGCCGGTGACCATCAGCGTGGGCATGCCCAGCTCGACGAACGTGCGGTTGATCTCGTCCCACGCGCCGAGGTCGTGGATCATCTTGATCAGCGCGCAGGTCGACTCGTTCTGCGACTTGGTGATCATCTCGTCGAAGTGCTGCCGGATCACCTTGCTGGACGCGGCACCGCACACCGGGTGCGGCGTCACCGGCACGTAGTCGTAGACCGCGTTCAGGTCCACCCGGCCCTGGTCGGCCAGCCGCAGCACGCCGAAGCCCACCATCAGCTTGAGCACCGACGCCGGGTACGGCGAGGAGAAGTCGATGGGCGCGCCCTCCCGGCCGGCGAGCACGTCGCGGGTGCCCCGGCCGCCGTTGACGTCCCACTCGGTGTCGTCCCACCAGCGGTAGCGCACCTTGTCGGTGGACAGCTCGCGCCGGTCCAGCGGCACCACGACGCCGTTCGGGTACTGCGGGCTGAGCAGCACGTCGGCCATCGCGCTCGGCCGCCCGAAGCGGTCCAGCTCGATCACCGCGATGTCCAGGTTCGGCGTCTGGTGCAGCGGCCTGGCCGCGGCGGCGTCGAGCCGGGCGGTGCCCGCCTCGGCGGCGGACAGCGGGTCGTACTTCTCCGGCGCACCGGCCTTGGACGCCGCGACCCGCTCCGGCGGGGTCAGGTCGAGCACGTCCCGGAAGTCCTGCGCCACCACGGCCTGGCGCAGTTGCTCGGCCAGCAGGGTGTTGACGTCCTGCGCGACCGCCCCCGCGGTCGTCACCGCGGTCACCGAGCTGACCAGCGCCGCGGTCGCCGTGAGGGCGGTGGCGGCGAGCAGCCTGCGTCGGAAGGATCTCATTGCGCTCCCCCATGAAGTGATCCGTTTGCGCCGCCGACCGTAGTGCATCCGCCGCTGTGGTGCGGTACCTCGTATTCTAGCGCTAGAATAGGCCTGTGGACCTGACCCCCGCCGAACTCACGCTCCTCGGCCTGCTCGTGGAAGCACCACGTCACGGCTACGAGCTGGAGGAGGTCATCACGGCCCGCGGCCTGCGCGAGTGGACCGAGATCGGGTTCAGCTCGATCTACTACCTGCTCGGCAGGCTCCGCGACCGCGGGCTCATCGCCGAGGCTGGGTCGGACGGGCCGGCGCGCGGCAAGGCGCGCAAGGTGTTCGCCCCGACCCCGGACGGCGTCCGCGCCTGCGCGCGAGCCGCCGAGGAGGCCGTCGCCACGCTCCGGCCGGTGTTCCCGCCGGTGCTCGTCGGCCTGGCGAACCAACCGGTGATCCCGCCGGAGCGGCTGCGCGCCGCGCTGGCACGGCGGGCGGAGGCGTTGGCGGCCAAGATCGCCGAGGTGCGGGCCGCCGCACGGCCGGACGCACCGCCGTTCGTCCGCGTGATCTTCGACTACTCGCTCGGCCAGCTCGAAGCCGAACAGCGGTGGCTCGCCGCGTACCGAGGAGAACCCGATGCCCCACGACGTGAAGCGTGAGCTGAAAGAGCTGTACGCGCCGAAGAACCGCCAGTGGGCGCTGGTGGACGTGCCCACCCAGCGGTTCCTGGCGGTCGACGGCGCCGGGGACCCGAACACGTCGCCGGACTACACGCGTGCCGTCGAGGCGTTGTACTCGGTCGCGTACACGGTGAAGTTCGCGAGCAAGCGCGCCGGCCGGGACTTCGTGGTCGGCCCGCTCGAAGGCCTGTGGTGGGCCGACGACCCGAGCGTGTTCACCGCGCGGGCCAAGGAGTCGTGGCACTGGCGGATGCTGATCAGCTTGCCGGACTGGGTGACCACCGACCAGGTGACCGACGCCGTCGCCACCGCGTCGGCGAAGAAGAAGCAGCCCACGATCGCCGACGTCCGCCACGAAACCCTGGCGGAGGGCACTTGCGCGCAGGTGCTGCACATCGGCTCGTACGACGACGAAACCCCGCTGCTCGCCGAACTCCACGACGAGTACGTGCCGGGCAACGGCCTGACCCTGGCCGGCCCGCACCACGAGGTCTACCTCGGCGACCCGCGCCGGACCGACCCGGCGAAGCTGAGAACCGTGCTGCGCCAACCGGTCCGGCGGCTCGGCTGAACCGGTCGCGGCACTAGCGGAACGCGGTCAGGAACTGGTCGCGGAAGGTGTTCATGGGCCGCACGGGTGCCTGAGGGCCCGGTTCGAGGCCGTCCGTCCAGCCCCAGTCGGCGGTTCTGGCCCGGACGGCGGGGTCGCGGGACACGATGGTGATCGGCACGTCGCGGCCCGCGTCGGGGCCGGTCACGAACGGCGCGGGCTGGTGGTCGCCGAGGAAGACCAGCACCAGGTCGTCGTCACCGTAGGTCTCGACGTAGGACACCAGGGTGTTCACCGAGTACTCGACCGTGCGCGCGTAGTCGGCCCGCACCAGCGCCGGGTCGCGGCCGAGCATCGCCTCCGCCGGTGCCTCGCCCGAGGTCATGGAGTGGTAGATCGAGCCGTCGCCCAGGTTCTGCCAGCCGATGGTGGTCGGTGCGGGTGACCACGGGGCGTGGCTGGAGAGCAGCGGGATGACCGCCATGACGGGGTCGTCGCCGCGCTCGAACTGCTCGAACCTCGCCAGGGTGAACTCGTCGGGCGCGGTGGCGTAGCCGAATCGCGGGCCTCGGTAGCCGAGGTCGTCGAACGCGTAGATCCGGTCGTAGCCGAAGAACTCGCCTTCCGGCCACGCCTTCGTGATCCCCGGCATGACGCCGACCGAACGCCAGCCCGCACGGCGGAACGCGCCGCCGAGCGTCAACCGGTCGCCGGCCAGCAGGGTGCGGTAGCGCTGCTGGTTGTCGATCCACAGCCCGGACAGCAGGGTGGCCTGGGCCAGCCAACTGCCACCGCCGGAGGTAGGGGAGGTCAGGAACGCGCTGCGCGAGGCGTAACCGGCATCGGCCAGGCGTTCGGTGCCCGCGTCGAGCGCGGCGGTCACGTGGGGCGCGATGTCGGGGTGTTCCACGGCGGAACGGCCGTAGCTCTCCACGAAGGCCACGATGACGTCCTTGCCCCGCAACGCGGTCAGCAGCTCGTCGGTGGCGAACGGGTCGACGGCCGACTCCGCGGCGAACTCGGCGCGGTCGCGCAGGCTGTCCTGGACCCGGACGGCCTGGTCGTGGACGAACGTCGTCGTGTCGTGGGAGGCCAGGGCGGGTGCGGCGAAGGTGCAGGCGGTGAGGACGGCGACCGCGCGGGTCACGGCGAGGCGGTGGCGGCCGACCGCCCGGGTCAGCCGTGCGGCGGAACGTGCCGTCAGGTAGACGATCACGGCCGTCAGCAGCACGGCGGCGACGACGGTCGCGACGGCGGCGAACCGGCCCGCGGTCACGTTCACGTAGTCCACCGCGGGCACCAGCAGCGGCCAGTCGAGCACCAGGTCGAACGGCCGGTGCAGCACCGCGTCGAAGCCCAGGTCCAGGATCTTGACCACGAGCAGGCCGCCGAGCACCGCGCCGCCCACCGCGGCTGCCGGGTCGCGCGCCCGTTCCGGCAGCACCGGCACCAGCACGACGGCGAGCAGCGCCTCGACCGGCAGGCGCAGGAACGTCGCCGGTGCCAGCGAGTCGACGTCGGCGGGCATGAGCAGGGCGAGCAGGACGAGTGCCCAGGCTGCGAAGGTCATGCGGTCCTCTCTGCTCGCTTTGCCCGGTACAACGTGCGCCGGCGGCGGCCCGGTTCAGCGATGGCCCACTCGGCGACGGCGACGTTGATCACCCAGCCGAGGCCGAGCAGGAGCGTCCTGGTCAACCCGGTGGCCGGGCCGACGAGCACGACCCACGCGATGGTGACCAGCGCCTGGGTGCCCGCGCCCTGGGCGAGCGCGTAGCCGCGGATCATCCACGCGCGGTGGCGGGGCAGGTCGCGGCGGCGGATCGCGAGGAAGCCGAGGACCAGCGCGAGGGTGGTGACCGAGCCGGTGACCAGGCGGAACGCGGCCAGGAGGTCGCCGTCACCTTCCGGGTAGGGGTAGAAGAGGGTCATCCACAGGCCGGTGAGGGACATGAGGAGGCCCGCGGGGATGAGGACCCGGCCGAGGTAGCGGTGCGTGCGGGGCTTGCGCCGGCGGAACCCGGGCGAGAACTGGAAGGCGCCGCCGAGGCAGTACGCGACGGCGCCGAAGATGTGCAGCACCACCGGCACGGGCGCGGCGAAGAACCTCGCGTTCTCCGGGGTGACCTCGCCACCGGCCAGGTCGGTGAGGCGCAGGGCGCCGCCCGCCACCGGGATGAGGGTGAGCGCGACCAGCGCGGTGGGGAGGAGCCAGCTGCGGGAGGAGGTCATGGTGGAGGCCCTTCTTGACGTCCGGGTGCCGGTCCGAGTCTGCGGACCGGCGCGGCGCGGGACATCGGGAGAAAGGCCGGGGCCGGGCGGTACTCCTGACCGGCGGCGGCTAGTACTTCCGGCCGGTCTCGTAGGCCCACAGGGCGATCTCGACCCGGTTGCGGGCGCCCAGCTTCGTCATCAGGCTCGCGACGTGCGTCTTGACCGTGCTCAGGGTGATGTGCAGCTCGTCGGCGATCTCGCGGTTGGTGCGTCCCCGCGCCACGGTCGCCAGGACCTGCTCTTCGCGGTCCGTGAGCGGTTCGAGGGGTTGCGCGGGTGACGCCGCGGGTTCGGCGGTGGCGAAGGTCTTGAGCAGCCGGGCGGTGATGCTCGGTGCGATCAGCGCGTCGCCCTCGGCGGCGGCGTGCACGGCCTGGGTGAGCAGCGCCGGTCCGGCGTCCTTGAGCAGGAAGCCGACGGCACCGGCGCGGAGCGCGGCGTAGACGTACTCGTCCAGGTCGAACGTGGTGATGACGACGACCGCGAGCGGGTCGGCCACGTCCGGTCCGGCCAGGAGCCGGGTGGCTTCGATGCCGTCCACACCGGGCATGCGGATGTCGAACAGGCACACGTCGGGGCGCAGCCGCCGGGCGAGCTCCACGGCCCGCCGACCGTCCGCCGCCGCGCCGACCACCTCGATGCCGGGTTGGGCGTCGAGGATCATGGTGAGGCCGGTGCGCACGATCTCCTGGTCGTCGGCCACGACCACGCGGACGCTCACGCGGCCGATCCCGTCCGGGGCAGGGTGGCGGTCACGGTCCAGCCGCGGTCGCGGCCGGGACCCGCGGCGCAGGTGCCGCCGAGCAGGTCGACGCGCTCGAACATGCCGATCAGGCCGTAGCCCGGGGTGGTCTGCGCGGAACCCTCGCCGTCGTCGCTCACGCGCAGGTGCACCGAGGTGTCGTCGGCGGCGACGCGGACCTCGATGCGGGTGGCGTGCCGGGCGTGCCGCTGCGCGTTGGTGACGGCTTCCTGGGCCAAGCGGTAGACCGCCGCGTCGATCGACGGGTGCACGCCGTCCAGGTCGCCGGTGATGCCCACCTCGACCGCCGGGCCGGAGCGGTGCGCCGCCGCGAGCTGGTCGAGGTCGGCGATGCGCGGGCTCGGTGCGAGGTCGACCGATTCGCCGCGCCGCAGGACGCGCACCATCGCGCGCATCTCGGTGAGCGCGCGGGTGGCCTCGGCCTCGATCAGGCGCAACGCGTCGGTCGCGGCGTCCGGTTGCGCCACGGCGAGGCCCGCCTGGGCGCGGATCGCGATCGCGGACACGTGGTGGGCGACCGTGTCGTGCAGGTCTCTGGCCAGCCGTTCCCGTTCCAGCAGCTTGACCCGGTCGAGCTCACGGGTGCGCAACCGGGACCGGTAGCGCATGGCGACACCGAGGGCGGTGGCCGCGAACAGCACGGTCAGCCCGCCGATCGCGTCGACGAGGGGCAGGTCGCGCAGGACCATGGACAGGCCCGCGGAGCCGGTCACCAGGGCCAGGCCGAGGACGGCCTCGCGCCCCGAACCCCACCGGACCACGGCGTACACCAGGATCAGGATGAACGCCGCCGTGTGGGGCTCGTCGCGGTCGTGGCCGGTGACCAGCGACACCAGGCCCGTGACGCCGAAGGCGACGACGAGCACGAGCAGCGGTCGGGTGCGCCGCCACAGCACCGCGGGCACCAGGCCCACCACCACGGCCGCCCACAGCCACCGCCACGGGAAGTCCGTCCGGAGGGCCGCTTCCAGCACCGCGAGCGATACGAGCACGCCGACGAGCGCCCAGTCACGCCACACCCGCGGCGGCGGCTGGTGTGGCCGGGGTTCACCCCAGGTGGCGCGGAGGACTGGCAGCACCCGCTGATCGTACGAGCGCCGGGCCCGCGTCGGATCGGCCTAAAGTACGACGGACCCCGGTCTGGTGGGCGTCGGTACGGTGGGCTCGTGACCCGCCCGTACGTCCTGCTCAGCGTGGCCGTCAGCGTGGACGGCTACATCGACGACCGCGGCGCGCGACGGTTCCCGCTGTCCAACGCCGAGGACTTCGACCACGTCGACCAGGTGCGCGCGGAGTCCGGCGCGATCCTCGTCGGCGCGGCGACGATCCGCCGCGACAACCCGCGCCTGCTGGTCAAGCACGCGCACCGCCGTGCCGCCAGGGTGGCGCAGGGCCGTCCCGAGTACCCGGTGAAGGTGACCGTGACCGGGAGCGGCGACCTCGACCCGGCGCTCGCGTTCTGGCACCACGGCGGCGACAAGCTCGTCTACACGTCTTCGGCCGGGCACCGGCGTGCCGTCGCGGCCGTCGGCGACCTGGCGGACGTGGTGTCGCTCGGCCCGACCGTCGACTTCGGCGCATTGCTGGACGACCTCGGCGCGCGCGGCGTGGACCGGCTCATGGTGGAGGGAGGCGGCACGATCCACACCGCGTTCCTGTCCGCCGGGTTGGCCGACGAGATCCGGATGGCGGTGGCACCGATGCTGATCGGGCAGGCCGCCGCGCCCCGGTTCGTCAACCCGGCCGAGTTCCCGGGCGGGCCGGCCCGCCGCTTCCACCTGGAGGACGTGACCAAGCTGGGTGACGTCGCCGTGCTGCGCTACTTCCCGAAGGCCTGAAGCAACGCCCGGATCGTGTCCCGGCGGAACCACGCCACGACGGCGGCGAGGACGAGCAGTATCGCGGGCAGCACCGCGCCGTCCGGGTCACCCAGGACGAACAGCTCTGTCGCGACCGCTCCCGTCATCACGCCGACCAGGCCCAGCGCGGCGAGCCCGCACAGGCGTGGCACGAGCAGGCCGAGCGCGCCGGCGAGCTCCAGCACCCCTGTCACGTAGCGGAGCCACTGGCCGGAGCCGATCTTGTCGAACTTGCCGACGAAGTCGTCGCCGAGGAGCGACACCCCGCTGTAGACGAAGTACGCGGCGAGCAGCACCTGCAACAGCCAGAGGGCGATGTTGCCGACGTTGGGGCCGACGTTGGCTCGAGCTGCGTCAGACATGGCTGATTCCTTGATCGTTGTCCGGATGGCTTGGAAGATCAAAAACGTCCTTGGTCATTCACGACACGGGAGCATTGCGCCACAACCACTCCACGTCCCGGCCGAACGACCAGACGAGCGACACCAGCGCCAGTCCGACCAGGACGGACGGGTGAGGCGGCAGGCCTGACGCGGCGACCACCAGCGCGATCCCCTGCACCGCGGCCACTACCTTCCGCGCGTAGCTCGGCGGCAGCGCGCCCCGCAGTCGGGCCAGCACCCAGGACGCCACCACGAACGCGTACCGCAACGCGCCCATGACCAGTACCCACGGCCCGAGGCTCAAGGCCACGTGCACGCTCAGCACCAGGATCAGGAACGCGTCGACCTCCATGTCGAACCGCGCGCCCAGCGCCGACGCCGTGCCCGTACGACGGGCTACCTGCCCGTCCACGAAGTCCAGCGCCAGCGCGACGGCGGCGAGCGCCACGAGCAGCGCCGTCTCCCGGCTGCCGTCGGCCACCAGCGCGGTGACCGCGCCGACCAGCAAGCCCCTGGCCGACGTGACCCGGTCGGCGGGACCCAGCACCCCGCGCGCCGACCGCTGCACCGCGCCGCTGAGCAACGCCTGCGTGGCCATCGCGTACGCGATGCCCGCCAGCCACCCGGCCGTGCCCAACCCGACCGTGCCCTCCAGCACGCCGAGCAGGATCACCTGGAGGCCGGCCCACGCGGACGGTTCGGTGGTGGTGGCCGCGCTGTGCTGAAGTGTGGTCATCGTGCCCCTCGTCGTCCGGAGGTTGTACAGATGACACGCTCTGCGAGGGCCCTCTGGTTCACCGCATCGGGAAAAAGTGAGATCCGGACCGTGCCGGTGGCCGAGCCGGGACCCGACGACGTGCTGGTGCGCACCCTGTACTCGGGGATCAGCCGGGGCACGGAGAGCCTGGTCCTGCGTGGTGGGGTGCCGGAGAGCCAGCACGACGTGATGCGGGCGCCGTTCCAGGACGGCGAGTTCCCGTGGCCGGTGAAGTACGGCTACCTCAACGTCGGCGTGGTGGAGCGCGGACCGCTGCTCGGCCGCACGGTGTTCTGCCTCTATCCACACCAGACGCACTACGTGGTGCCCGCCGACGCGGTGACGCCGGTGCCGGACTCGGTGCCCGCCGCGCGGGCGGTGCTGGCCGGGACGGTGGAGACGGCGGTGAACGCCCTGTGGGACGCCCGGCCGTTGATCGGTGACCGGATCGCGGTCGTCGGCGGCGGGATGGTGGGGTGCGGCGTGGCCGCCCTGCTGGCCCGGTTCCCGGGCGTGCGGCTGCAACTGGTGGACGCCGACCCGGGACGCGCGCCGGTGGCCGCCGCGCTCGGCGTGGACTTCGCGTTGCCCGAGGAGGCCGCGGGCGGCTGCGACCTGGTCGTGCACGCGAGCGCGTCCGAGGAAGGGCTGGCCCGGTCGTTGGCGCTGCTCGCACCGGAAGGCCAGGTGGTGGAGCTGAGCTGGTACGGCGACCGGCGGGTCTCGGTGCCGTTGGGCGAGTTCTTCCACTCGCGGCGGCTGCGGTTGCGCAGCAGCCAGGTGGGCGTGGTCGCGCGGCCGGACCGCACGTACGGCGAGCGGATGGCGTTGGCGCTGGACCTGCTCGCCGACCCGGCGTTCGACGCGCTGATCACCGGGGAGAGCCGGTTCGAGGACCTGCCGTCCGTGCTGGCCGGCACGCTGCCGCCGCTGTGCCACCGCGTTGACTACGGTGCCGGGCATGTACCTGCCTGACACCACCGAGGACGTGCGGACGCGGGCGGCGACCGTGGCGGTGCTGCCGGTCGGCAGCCACGAGCAGCACGGCCCGTACCTGCCGCTGGCCACGGACACGGTCGTCGCCTGCACGATCGCGCGGGCGATCGCCGACGCCCACCCGGTCCAGCTGCTGCCGCCGATCACGATCTCCTGCTCGCAGGAGCACGCCGCCTGGCCCGGCACGGTGAGCATCTCGGCGCGCACGCTGTACGCGGTGGTGCGGGACGTGGCGGACTCGTTGCGGCGGGCCGGGGTGCCGCACCTGGTGCTGGTCAGCGGGCACGGCGGGAACTACGTGCTGGCGAACGTCGTGCAGGAGTCGGAGGGGATGGCGCTGTTCCCGGGCAGCGGCGACTGGGCCGCGGCACGGGACGCCGCCGGGATCGGGACGACGTCCCGCAGCGACATGCACGCCGGTGAGCTGGAGACGTCGATCCTCCTGCACGCACACCCCGAGCTGGTGCGGCCCGGTTACGAGACGAGCGACCACCTGGCCGACGACCGGCCGCACCTGCTCACGCTGGGGCTCGCGCCGTACACGTCGTCGGGGGTGGTGGGGCGGCCGTCGCTGGCGTCAGCCGACAAGGGTCGGGACGTGCTCGCGGCGCTGGTCGAGTCGTTCGGGCCGTACCTGGCGGTGCTCTGAGGGCCACCGGACCAGGGTGAAGATGCCGGGCAGGCTGCTGATCAGCGCCAACACGCCGTAGACGACGCCGGTGGTGAGCCCTTGCGCGGCACCGAGCCCGGCCGCGCCGAACGCCACCGCCAGGAACGCCTCCCGCGGCCCGAAGCCACCGACGTTCAGCGGCACGGCCATGACCAGCAGCGCGAGCACGGCCAGCGGGACGAGACTGGTGATCGGCGCCCCGGTACCCGCCGCCCGTGCCGCGACCACGAACAGCGCCACGTGCCCGGCCAGCACCGCGGTGGAGAGCAGGGTGACCTTCGGCAGGACTTCGCGGTTGAGCAGACCGGTGCGTGCGTCGGCCCACGTCGTCCGCACGGCCCGGCGGACTCTCGGGGACAGCCCGGCCAGCGGCAGGAGGGCGACCGGCAGCACGCCGAGACCCGGCAGGTCGATCGGCAGGGAGCCGGTGCACAGGACGGCGACACCGAGGACGACCAGCACCACCTGACCGGCGGCGCGTTCGAACACCACCGCCCGGACTCCGCGCGCCACATCACCGCTCTGCCGCCCGTGGCTCACGGCCCGGTGCACGTCACCCAGCACACCGGCGGGCAGGACGGCGTTGAGCAGGAGCCCGCGGTAGTAGTCGGAGACGGCGGTGCCGAGGGTGAGCGGCAACCCGAGCCGGCGGGCGATCAGGCACCACCGCCAAGCACTCGCCACCGTGGTCACCAGCCCGATCCCCAACGCGGCGGCCACCGCCCGACCGTCGACCGCCCGAAGACCCGCCACGAACGCCTCGGCACCCCACTGCCGCCCCAACGCCACCAGGATGCCCACCGCACCCACCAACCGCAGCCACGGCCAAGCCCGCCTCACCGCGGCACCGCCAGGAGGTCGGTGTGGTGCACCACCACACCCGGCCCGTGTTCGAGCTTCCGCCGCAGGTACCCGGGTGCTTCGGCGGCCAGGCGGGGTTCCTGCTCGACCGCCGCCTCCACCCACCCGCGCAGCCACTCCCCCGCCAGGGCGGCCTGCTCCGGGCCGAGCCGCCACGGGCTGGGGCTCGTCGTCACCTCGGCACCCCGCCGTCCGAACGCCTCCACCGCGGCAGGCACGGCGTCCGGGCCCAGCAGTCGCCGACCGTCGACGACCCGCCGCTGGTGGGCGTTGAACGCGGCCTCGAACTCCGCGTCCAGCGGCTCGGGCTCGGCGAACTCCACCCGACCCGCCACCGACAGCGTGAACAGCGCCGGGCAGCCCGCGTCCGCGCACGCGCCTGCCAACCCGTCCACCTCCTCCGCCGTCAGCAGGTCCAGCAGCGCCGACGCGGTGACCAGCGACGTACCGGCCAGGTCGGCGGCGGTGAGACGGGTCAGGTCGCCCTCGTGCGTCTCGATCGTCACCCCGCTCATGGTCGCCGCCGCGATGCTGAGCAGCCGGGGGTCGCGGTCGTGCAGCACCCAGTGCTGCGGACCACCCAGCCGTCCGGCGAGCCACCGTCCCAACGATCCCGTCCCACACCCGAGATCACGCACCACGAGGGGTGTCCGGTTCAGATCGATCTCCCGGAGCCGGTCGACCAGGTCGTGCGCGCGGGCCTCCGCGTCGGCCTTCTCGCGCAGGGACAGCCATTCCGGTGCGAAGGTGCTCATGGCCGCAGACTAGCCAGCACACCCGCCAGACCGGCCGCCGTCTCGTCCCAAGTGGACAGCTCACCGCGCCGCCGCGCGGCCCGACCGCGCAGGTCACGCCGCCACTCGTCATCGGTCAGCCACCGCCGCAAAGCCCGGCCGAACGCCGCCACGTCGCCCGGCGGCAGCAGCACCCCGCCCGCACCGAGCGCGTCCGGCACGGCGCTCGCCACCACCGGCACGCCCCGCGCCAACGCCTCGGTCACCACCATCCCGTACGTCTCGGCCAACGACGCCAGCACGACCAGGTCCGCCGTCGCGTACGCGCGATCGAGCGCCGGACCGTGCAGTGGCCCGGTCAGCTCGACGCGCCCGGCGAGCCCGTGCCGGGTGATCAGCTCCCCGACCGGCCACCGCTGCGACCCGACGAACGCGCACGTCCACGGCAGGTCCGCGACCGAAGCCAGCGCGCGCACCAGCACGTCGTGCCCCTTGCGGGGCGTGATGGAAGCGACGCAGAGCAACCGGGACGCACCGTCCGTGCCGGTGGCCATCGGCGCGGGGTCGGTGCCGGGTGGGACGACGTGGACCTGTGCCAACCCGTGGTGCTCCGCGAGCCGCCGTGCCGCCGAAGGACTGGTCGCGACGACGGCGCGGGCGGCACGCAGGCACTCCCGTTCGGCGGCGTCGAGCCGCGAGGCCACGGCGGGCGGCAGACCCGTCTCGTCGGCCAGCGGCAGGTGCACCAACACCGCCAACCGCAACCGGTCCGCGTGCGGCACGACGACGTCCGGCACACCGCACGCCACCAGCCCGTCGAGCAGCACGACCGCGTCGTCCTCGATCCCGCGCAACGCCAGGTCCAGCGCCGCGCGGGCGCCGGAACCGGGTTGCGGCCAGGCACCGGGCACCACGACCTCGCGCACGGCGAGCCGTCGAGCCACCTGCCGGTCGTAGGCGTTGCCGCCGCTGGGCGACGCCGGGTCGTCCACGCCGCCGGGCAGGACGAAGTGGACCGTCACAGCGGGCGTTCGTAGCTCGCCCACGCGACGTGCGACTCGTGCAGCGTGACCTCGATCCCGGTCAGACCGCGCGCACCCTCGCCGAGCGAACCCGCGTGCACGGCGTCCGCGAGCTGGTCCGCGATGTGCTTGGCCAGGAACTCGGTCGACGTGTTGACCCCGGCGAACGCGGGCACGTCGTCCAGGTTGCGGTAGTTGAGGTCGGCGAGGACGGCGCGCAGCCGTTCGGTCGCGAGTCCGATGTCGACCACGATGTTGTCGGCGTCGAGTTCGTCCCGTTTGAACCGGGCGTCGACCACGAACGTTGCCCCGTGCAGGCGTTGTGCCGGACCGAACACCTCGCCGCGGAAGCTGTGGGCGACCATGACGTGATCGCGGACGGTGATGCTGAACAGGGTGACCTCCGCCGAGTGAGCGAGTTACCGTGCAACTCCCGGCCGAGCGTAGTGAACTCCGCGCCGGCTGTCGGGTGACGAGGGAGCCGGATGCGCGAAGAAGCGTTCAACGACGAGGACGTGGCGGAGTCCGAGCTGGTCACGCGCCGCGGCACGTTCCGCGCGGTGGCGTTCCGCGCCGACGGGCACGAGCACATGGCGCTGGTCTACGGCCGAACGGGCTCGCGGGAGGACGTGCTCGTGCGCGTGCACTCGGAGTGCATGACCGGCGACCTCTTCGGCGCGATGCGCTGCGAGTGCGGCGACCAGCTGGACGCGGCGCTGGACCGGATCGTCGCCGAGGGCGGCGGCATCCTGGTCTACCTGCGCGGCCACGAGGGGCGCGGCATCGGCCTGGTGGCGAAGGTGCGCACCCACGTGCTCCAGGACGAGCAGGGCCTGGACACGCTCGACTCCGCGACCACGCTCGGCCTGCCGGTCGACGTCCGCGACTACTCCCCCGCCGCGCGCATCCTCAAGCACCTCGGCGTCGCGTCCGTGCGGTTGATGTCGAACAACCCGGACAAGGTCCGGGCGCTGGAGGCGGACGGCATCGCGGTCACGGCCCGCGTGCCGCACCTGATGCGGCCCAACCCGCACAACATCGGCTACCTCACCGCGAAGCGCGACCGGCTCGGCCACGACCTGCCGCAGGTGGACCAGCCGGCCCGGTCGGAATACCCCACCGCGCGGTAAGCCGACCGCTCCCGAACCGTGCACGGGGCGTGTGGTGACGCCTGCCGGCGGGGCGCGCGGGTATGGCCAGCCATACCGCGGAGATCCGAGGTCGCACGGTGGGTTCGCGGACGGCGCGGCGGCAGGGTTCCCGGCATGGTGCTGAGGGCGGGAACGCGGGTGGCGACGACGACAGCGGACGTCGTGTGGTTGGACGACGTGACCAAGGTGTACGCGGGACGGGTGCGGGCGCTCGACGGCGTGACGGTCGGGTTCGCGCGGGGGTCGTTCACGGCGGTGATGGGGCCATCGGGATCGGGCAAGTCGACGTTGCTGCACTGCGCGGCCGCGTTGGACCTGCCCACCGGCGGACGCGTCGTGTTGGCCGGGCAGGAAGTCGGCGCGTTGCGCGAACCGAAGTTGACCGCGGTGCGCCGGCGGCACGTCGGGTTCGTGTTCCAGTCGTTCAACCTGGTCGACGCGTTGTCGGTGTGGGACAACGTGCTGCTGCCGCAGCGGTTCGCGGGCGTGCGGCCGGACAAGGCGTGGGCACGGGAGGTGCTGGAGCGGGTCGGGCTCGGTGGCCGGGAACGGTCGAGGCCGGGTGAGCTGTCCGGTGGGCAGCAGCAGCGGGTGGCGTTGGCGCGGGCGTTGGCGGGACGACCGGAGGTGATCTTCGGTGACGAGCCGACCGGCGCGCTGGACCTGTCGACCGGGCGCGAGGTGCTGGGGTTGCTGCGCGGGTTCGTGGACGCCCACGCGGCGACCGTCGTGATGGTCACGCACGACCCGGCTGCGGCGGCGTGGGCGGATCGGGTGGTGTTCCTGGCCGACGGACGGCTCGCCGGCGAGCTGGCCGCACCGACCGCGCAGCAGGTCGCGGCACGGATGACGGAGCTGACCCGATGACGCTGAGGCTGGCGGTCGCCAGCGTGCGACGACGGCTGGGCGCGTTCGTCGGCACGTTCCTGACCGCGTTCCTCGCCGTCGCGCTGATCTCGGGCAGCGGGTCGCTGCTGTACTCGGTGCTGACCGCGGGGCCGGGTGCCGACCGGTTCGCGGGCGTGGACGTCGTGGTCGCGGAGAAGCGGTCGGTGGAGCTGACGACCAGGCACGACAAGGGCGACGAGGTCAAGGAGAAGACCAAGACCGAGCGGTTGACCGGTGCGGTGCCGCTACCGGCCGACCTGGTCGCGGCCGTCGCGGCGACGACCGGCGTCGGTGAAGTGGTGGCCGACTCCGCGTTCCCGGTGGCGTTGGACCTCGAAGGCGTGCCGGTGCGTGCGCCGGAACGTGCCGCGGTCGTCGCGCACGGCTGGGCCTCCGCCCCCTTGACGCCGTACGTCCTGCGCGACGGCACCGCTCCTGCCACCAACGAGGTCGCGGTAGGCGCCGAGCTGGGGTTGACCACCGGCCAGACCGTGGGGCTGACCACGAGAACGGGCACGCGTGACGCGCGGGTATCCGGTGTGGTGACCGGCGGCGTGCCGGGACAAGCGGCGATCTTCGTGGCCGACCGGCAAGTCGGCGAGTGGTCCGGGCTGACCGGCCCCACGGCCATCGCCGTGCAGGTCGTGCCCGGCTTCTCCCCGGACGACGTGGTCTCCGCCCTCGCCGGACTCGGCGCGGGCGTCTTCACCGGCGACGAGAAGGTGCACGGCGACCTCCCGGGCGCGGTGCCGGACTACGTCGGAGCCGTCTCGATCTTCGGGTTCCTGTTGGGCATCACGGGTTTCGCGGCGGTGTTCGTGCTCACCGGCACGGTGTCGCTGGCGGTGCGCCAACGGCTGCGGGAACTGGCCCTGCTGCGCACGGCCGGTGCGACCCCGCGCCAGTTGCGCCGCCTCCTGGCCACGGAGATCACGCTGGTCACGGTGGTGGCGACGGTGCCGGCACTGCCGATCGGCGTGGTGGTGGCGCACGTGGTGGCCGGGCGGTTCCGCGAGCTGGGCGCGGTGCCGGCGCAGTTCACCGTGGCGGTGAACCCGGTGGTGCTGATCGCGTCGGCCGTGCTGGGTCTGCTGGTGACCCGGCTGGCCACGGCCGTGGCCGCACGGCGGGCGGTGCGCATCTCGCCGACGCAGGCGTTGCGCGAGACGGTGACCGACGCACGGGCCGGCCGGGTGCCGAGGGTCGTGGCGGCGGTCGTGTTGACGGCGGGCGCCGTGGCGGTGCTGGGGATCGTGCCGCTGGGCGGGCCGCTCGGCATGGGGATGGGTTTCGTGTCGTGCGCGCTGCTGCTCTGCGCTGCCGCCACGCTCGGACCGATCCTGGTGGGCGGCGTCACGGCGGTCGTGTCGCGGCTCGTCGGGTCGACCGGGGTGCTCGGCCGGGTGGCCGGTGCGATGACCCGGGTCGAGAGCCGTCGGGTGGTGGGGGTGGCGATCCCGTTGACGCTGATGTTCGCGATCAACGCGACCATGCTGGTCAACGGCGACATCCTCGGCGCGGTGACGGCCGAGCAGGAGGCGACGCGCGTCGCACCGGCGACGACTCGCGTCACCGCGTCGAACGCACCCGGCCTGCCGTTGGCCGTCGCGGAACGGGTGGCGGCGCTGCCGTCCGTCACGGGCTCGGCGCTCACCCTCGGCACGCGGGTCGTGGTCGACCAGGACGGCAAGCCGGAGGACTACCCGGCCCAAGGACTGCGGTCGGCCGGTGAGCGCGCGCTCGACCTGGGCGTCACGGCGGGGAACCTGGGCGACGTGGACGGCGGGTCGGTGGCCGTGAGCGCGCCACTGGCCGGGCAGCGCGGCTGGCGGCTCGGCGACCGGCCGACGTTCTGGCTGGCGGACGGCACGCGGGTGGCGTTGCGCGTGGTGGCGGTGTTCGAGCACTGGCGCGGGTTCGGCGACCTGGTGCTGGACGCGGGCCTGGTCGCGGCGCACGACCCGCGGGGGCTGGTCGGCTCGGTCCACCTGCGTGGCGAGCCGGACCTGGCGGGGTTCCCGGTGGTGGCGGCGTCGAACGCCGTGCCGGAGGCGGAGAACCAGCAGGCGGCGTGGGAGTTGATGGTGGCGGTGTCCCTCGGCTTCACGGCGATCGCGGTGGTCAACACGTTCGCCGTCGCCACGGGGGCGCGGCGGCGGGAGTTCGCCGGGTTGCGGTTGGCCGGTGCGACGGCACGGCAGGTGCACCGGCTGCTCGACCGGGAAGCGGTCATCACGGTCGCGGTCGCGCTGGTGCTCGGGTGCGTGATCAGCGGGATCGTGGTCGGGGCGTTCAGCGTGGCGCAGGACGGGCGGTGGCGGATGTTCGCCGATCCCGTGCGGTACCTCGGGATGGTGGCGGGGGTGGGGTTGCTCGGGCTGGTGGCCGGTGCGGTCCCGGCACGCTTGGTGGTCCGGTTCCGCGCCCTGCCTCAGCTAGGTTGACCAGGTGTTTCCCCGAGCGGCCAGGGCGCTGGCCCACCTGCTGGCCGGCCTGGTGACCGGACCCGCCTCGTTCGTGTGGGCGGTGCTGACCACGCTGGCCTGCGGCCTGCTGTCGTTCACCTACCTGGGGCCGCCGGTGTTCCTGGCGGTGACGTGGGTCAGCCGGTGGATCGCCCGGCTGGAGCGGTGGCGGGCCGGGTGGGTGTTGCGGCGCGTGATCGCCGACCCGTACGGGCCGGTGACGGGCACCAACCTGTGGGCGCGGGGGCGTTCGGTGATCCGCGAGCCGGGGACGTGGCGTGACCTGGCGTGGCTGCTGGCGGGGTTCCCGGTCGGGTTGGTGACCGGGGTGGTGGGCGTGGTCGCCGGGGTCGTCGAGCTGGGGGTGCTCCTCGCGCCGGCATGGCTGTGGGCCGTGCCGAACCCGCGCCTGTACCCGGTGGCGGACTGGCTGTTCAACACCGTCGGCGGTCGGTTCACGATGTCGTTGGCGGGTCTGGTGGCGCTGTGGCCGGTGTTGTGGCTGGTGGCGGCCGTGGCACGGGTGCAGGCGTCGATCGCGGCGCGGTTGCTGGACGCCGGGCCGCGGGCGCGGTTGCGGCAGCAGGTCAGCGCGCTGCGGGAGACGCGGCTGCGGGTGGTCGACGCGCAGGCCGCCGAGTTGCAGCGGATCGAGCGGGACCTGCACGACGGCGCGCAGGCCCGGATCGTGGCGGCGGGCATGACGCTGGCGCTGGCCGACCGGAAGCTGCGGGCGGCGGGGTTGGCGGAGGACCCGGCGCGGGCGGACGTGATGAGCGCTCGGCGGCAGTTGGACGACGCCCTGGCCGAGCTGCGGCGGCTGGTGCGCGGGATCTACCCGCCGATCCTGACCGACCGGGGGCTGGTGGCGGCGCTGACGGCGTTGGCGGGTGACGCGCCGTTGACGGTCGTGGTGGAGGCGTCGGACCTGGGCGAGCTGCCGGCGGCGGTCGAGTCGGCGGCGTACTTCGTGGTGGCGGAGGCGTTGGCGAACACCGTGAAGCACGCCGCCGCGGACGAGTGCGTGGTGACGGTGCGCCGGTCGGGTGACGTGCTGGCGCTTGCCGTGCGGGACGACGGGCGCGGCGGCGCGGACCCGTCCGGCTCCGGGTTGGACGGGCTGCGGCGCCGGGTCGAGGCGTTGGACGGCACGATGGAGGTCACCAGTCCACCCGGTGGGCCCACCACCGTCCGAGCGGAGTTCCCGTGCGCATCGTGATCGCCGAAGACCTGCTGCTGCTCCGCGACGGCCTGGTGCGGATGCTGACCGACACCGGGCACACCGTGGTCGCGGCCGTGGACAACGCGCCGGACCTGGAACGCGCCGTGCTGGAGCACCGACCGGATCTGTCCATTGTGGACGTCAGATTGCCGCCGGGTTTCCGGGACGAGGGGCTGCGCGCCGCGTTGTCGGTGCGCGAGCAGGACCCGAAGGCGCCGATCCTGATCCTGTCGCAGTACGTCGAGCGCACGTACGCGACCGAACTCCTGGCAGACGGCAACGGCGCGATCGGCTACCTGCTCAAGGACCGCGTGACGGCGCTGGACGAGTTCCTCGACGCGCTGGAACGCGTGGCCGCCGGCGGCACCGCGATGGACCCGGAGGTGATCCGCCAGCTGTTCGCGCGCAACACCCGCGACCAGCGGATCACCACCCTGACCGCACGGGAGCGCGAGGTCCTGGCGCTGGTGGCGCAGGGCCTGTCCAACTCGGCCATCTGCGCCGAACTCGTCCTCGCGCCGCCGTCGGTGGAGAAGCACATCAGCAACATCCTGACCAAGCTGGACCTGCCACCGGCCGACAACACCCACCGCCGCGTCCGGGCGGTACTGGCCTATCTCAACCAGTGAACTGACCCGATCGGGCGCCACCCCATTAGGGTCAACGGGTGCCTATCGCATTCGACACGACCGGTTTACAGCAACGCGACCAGGCCACGTGGGTGAACCCGGCGAACGGCGACCAGGTCAGCCTCACGTACTTCGACCTGGTGCCGGACCTGCCCGCGTCGTTGGACGACCTGCCGAAGCTGCGGCACGACCTGGCGGTCACCACCGGCCAGGTCGGGTGCCTCATCGAGGCGCACCACGTGCGGCTCGGTGACGTGCCCGCCTTGTTCCAGGTGGTGAAGGTGCCGCTGCCGAACCAGCCGTCCGGGCAGGCGTTCATCGGCTCGTTCACCGTGCCCAAGGCCGGGAGCAGCGCCGTGCTCAAGCTGCAGGCGGTGGAGCGGGGCATGACCGGGATGCGCGAGGCGGTGCTGGTGGCGCAGCTCGGGTTCGAGGACTGGGTGATGCCGCACCCGTACGCGCCGGAGGTGGAGGGGCGTCTGCCGTTCCACCGGGGTGACGACCCGCGGTACGACGCGCAGTTCGCCGACCACCCGCTGTCCCGCGTCCGCGCCTGGGCGCACCACACCATCCGCACCGCGCGCGTCGACCCGCGGTTCGCCGCACTGCCGCCGTTCACGCCCGATCCCGGGCCTGCACCCGCTCCTGCCGTGCCTGAGGTGGGCTCGACGTTGACGACGGTCGTGCCGGGCCTGCCGATCGGCGGCTACCTGCCGTTGTGGATCGACGACGAGTGCACGTTCTGGCGCATGGCGGAGCCGGACGTCGTGCTGGCGAAGTTGGCGCTCGGCGCGCTGGCGCGGACGCCGTTGACCGACCGGCGGTTCCGCGACCTGGTCGCGCTGGACGAGTCGTCGGCCACGATCATGCTGCTCAACCGCTACCGGTCCGAGGACGGTGGTATCGCCAGTGGCACGGCGGGGCTCACACGCGTGACCGGGCTCGAGGCGCACGAGGCGTTGACCACGGACACGTTGCTGGAGGCGTTCCGCTGGATCGGGCGGGTGAGCGTGGCGGCGGCGGAGCGGGGCGAGCACGTCACCGTGGAGCCCGGGACGCACACCGGGGACCTGGCCGAGCCCTACGTGCGGCTGGCCGTGCAGGACGAGCTGTCGATCGCCCGGACCGCACCGACACCGCCCACCGAGACCCCGATGTGGCTGGGCCAGTCCTCGCTGACCTCGCCCGCCACCCGCGAGTCGATCGAGGCGGGCGGCATCCTGGCCATGTACGCGATGAACACGTGGGGCGAACACCCCCTCCGCCTCTGCCTGACCTTCACCCCCCACTAACGCGAGAGTCGTACGTTCAGCGCCCGAGAGTCGTACGTTCACGCACCCTGAATTCAACGCTCACGACGAGCGGCACGTCGGCTGAACGTTGAATTCAGGTGTCGTGAACGTACGACTCTCGACGCGTGAACGTCGGACTCTCGCGGTGGGCGTTTGGGTGAGGTGGGGGCGGCGTGGGAGGCTGGGGGCACACAGCCCGCATCCGGGCTGGTCGCCCACGGTTCACGAATCCGGCCCCGAGCATCGACCGGGCCAACAGTGGACGCCGCATCGGCACGGCACACGGCTCGCACCCGCGTCACGCGGGTTCTCACGGCATCGACGTCCACACCACCGTGTGGCACGCGCGGCCGTCCCGACTCACCCCCAACGGGAGCACGCCATCAGCACCTCCACCTCCCTGCCGCCCGCCGTCCACGCACCCCGGGCGCTCACCGACGTGTACGGCCCCGGCGTCGCCGTCTGCGCACGTCCGGCCGCGAGCACCAGCACCAGCCGGCACCGCAACACCGTCGACGCGCTCTCCGCCCGGCCGATCGCGGTCGCCGGTGACACCCCGGTCATCTGCAGCGCGGGCGGCACGGACCCGGTGCTGCTGGCGCGGCTGCGCGACGGCGGCCTCCCGGTCGGCGACGACCTGCGCGAGTTCCGCGACGAGGCCGGTTTCGCCGACCGCGTCACCGAGGCGATGGCCGATGGCCTGCCGATCGCGATGGAGTACCCCCAGCCGAGCGCGCTGTGCCCGGACGAGCGCATGGTCAAGACCGCCCACCTCGTCGGCTACTTGAACAACAAGGCCACCATCAGCACGTTCGTCGCACCGCGCTTCCACGCCCGGCGCAGCGTCGTGACCCGCGGTGAACTCGTCGGCGCCACGCCCGCGGAGAAGTCCTGGGTGCTCAAGGCCGCCACGAACGACGCCCACGGCGGCAGCCTCGACGTGTACCTGCACGAGGCCGGCGAACAGGTCGCGTTCCCGGCGTTCACCGACCTGCTCGGCGAGTTCGTGGTCGAGGAGTACCTGTACCTCGCGCGCAACTGGGGCGTCCAGCTCTACGTCGGCCCGGACTCGGTGGCACGCCTGCTCGCCGTGACCGAACAGCGCGTCGACGCGACCGGCGTCTACGTCGGCGGCCGGTTCGGGCCGGTCGACCCGCCGCCCGCGGACCTGCTCGCGGAGTGCCTGGCGATCACCCAACGCGCCGCCGACGTCGGCTACCGGGGCCTGTGCAGCCTGGACTGCGCCGAGACCCTCGACGGCCAACTGGTCATGCTCGACCTGAACTTCCGCATCACCAGCGGCTCCATCCCGCTGCTGGCCCTGCGGTCGGTCCGCCCCGACGCACTGGCCGGCTTCGCCGAGTCGGTGAAACTGACCGCCGCCGCACCGCTGGCCGACCTGCTCGCCCACCTCAGCCCGGCCTTGGACGCGGGCGGCGTGCTCGTCACCTCGGGCCACGACAGCACCCGCACCGACGACCCCGTCCTGCTCAGCACCCTGCAACTGCTGGTCCACGGCGACGACCCGGACGACGTCACCGCCCGGCGCAGCGCGCTGGAGGCAATCGCGCGCTGAGTACCGCCCAGCCGGTCCGACTCCGCGTGGCGTGAGCGCTAGGTCGAGGCGCGCACGACCAGCTCGGTCGGCAGGATCGACGCCGCCGGCGGCTCGCCCTGGATCTGGTCCAGCAGCAGGCGCACCATCTCGCGGGTGATGCGCTGGAACGGTTGGCGCACGGTGGTCAGGGCGGGGCGGGTGGAGGTGGCGATGCTGGAGTCGTCGAAACCGCCCACGGCGACGTCCTCGGGTACCCGGCGGCCGGAGTCGTGCAGGACGTTCAGCGCACCCGCCGCCATCAGGTCGGATGCGACGAACACGGCGTCCAGGTCCGGCGCCCGCGAGAGCAGCGCGGCCATCGCCGCCTCACCACCGGCACGGCTGTAGTCGCCGTGCGCGATCAAATCCGGGGAAGCGTCGGCGCCGAGCACGTCCCGGTAGCCGGCCAGCCGTTCGACACCGCCGGGGGTGTCGGGCGGACCGGTGATGGTGGCGATCCGGCGACGTCCGCGTGACCGCAGGTGCTCGACCATCAGCCGGGCACCCGAGCGGTCGTCGGCCGCCGCGTAGGCCACCTGCCCCTCGTGCCCGATCGGCTTGCCGCAGGCCACCACGGGGATCCCCGAGTCGCGCAGCTCCTCCAGCAACGGGTTGCCGGTGTGCGACGACACCAGCAGCACACCGTCCACGTGGCCGGCGGCGATGAAGCGGCTGGTGCGCTTGCGCTCGACCTCCGTGTTGGCGGTCATCAACAGCAGCGGCACGTCGACCTCGGCCAGTTCCTGCGTGCAGCCCTGGAGCAGGATGCTGAAGTTGGGGTCCTCGAACAGCCGCTGTTGCGGTTCGGTGAGCACGAACGCCACCGAGTGCGCGCGCTGCGTGACGAGGCTGCGCGCGGCCGGGTTGGCGACGTACCCGGTGGTCCGCACGGCCTTCAGCACGGCCTCCAGCGCGGCCGGGCTGACGTTGCGACCGCCGTTCAGGGCGCGCGAGACGGTGCCCCGCGACACGCCGGCGGCGGCCGCCACGTCGTGGATGGTCGGCCGGTTGCGCGGCGCCCTGTTCCCGGTCATGACTCCCTCATGCTTTCACCGCTCCGGAGAGCAAGTCGATGCGCCAGTATCGCTGCAACGTGAGGAACAGCGCGATCAGAGGCAGCACCGACACCAGCGAGCCGGTGACGACCAGGGTGTAGAGCGCGGGCGTGGTGTTGCCCTGCTTGAGCATCGTGTACAGCCCGAGCGTGACCGGGAACTTCCCGTCGTCGGCGAGCATGATGTAGGGCAGCATGAAGTTGTTCCAGATCGACACGAACTGGAACAGGAACACCGTGACCAGGCCCGGGACCATCATCGGCAACGCGATGGAACCCAGGATGCGCACCTCGCTCGCACCGTCCGTGCGGGCCGCCTCGACCACGTCCTCCGGCACGGACGCGGCGGCGTAGATGCGGGCCAGGTAGATGCCGTACGGGCTGATCACGCTCGGCAGCAGCACGGACAGGTAGGTGTCGGTCAGCCCGACCTTCGACAGCAGCAGGTACTGCGGGATGGCCAGCACCACCGCGGGCACCAGCACGCCCGCGATCAACGCGTTGAAGATCAGCGCCCGACCCCGGAACGCGTACTTGGCCAACGCGTACCCGGTGACACCCGACAACGCGGCCGACAGCAGCGCACCCACCCCCGCGTACAGCGCCGAGTTGGCCACCCACTGCCAGAACACGCCGCCGCGGTAGCCGTGCAGCTCACCGAGGTTCGCCACCAGCGACGAGCCCACCGACAGCGTCGACGTGGAGAACAGCTCACCGGTGCTCTTGGTCGCCGCGATCAACACCCACGCCACCGGGAACAGGCAGTAAGCCGCACCCAACAACAACACGAACGTCGGCAACCCGCCCAGACGCGCCCTCACCGCTCACCCCCGAACGCCCGCGACCGCGTCACCCGCAGCAGCCCGAACGAGATCACGAACATCGCCAAGGCGATCAGCACCGACGTCGCGGCGGCGGAGTACAGGTCACCGCGGCCGAACGCGTCCTGGTAGACCTTCATCAACGGCGTCCAGGTGAGCGAGAGCGAGTTGGTCAGCGGCGCCAGCGTGGTCGGCTCGGCGAACACCTGCAGCGTCGCGATGATCGAGAACAACGAGGTCAGCACCAGCGCGGGCGCCAGCAGCGGTACCTTGATCCGCACCGCGACCTGCCACGGCGTGCAGCCGTCGATCCGGGCCGCCTCGTACAGGTCGCGCGGGATCGAGCGCAACGCGGTGTAGAGGACGACCATGTTGTAGCCGACACCGCCCCACACCGCGATGTTGGCCAGCGCGAAGTAGATCCCGGTCGGCGACAGCAGGTTCACGTCCTGCAGCGACAGCTCGCGCAGCGCCTGGTTCAACGGGCTGGTGCCCGGCAGGTACAGGAACCCCCACAGCAGCGACGCGATGACACCCGGCACCGCGTACGGCAGGAAGATCGCGATCCGGCTGAACCCGCGGGCCCGCACCCGGTCCTCGTCGAGCAGCAGCGCGAACACCAGCGCCAGCCCCAGCATCGTCGGCACCAGGATCGCGCCGTAGCCGAGCACCCGCAACGCGCCCGCGCCGAGTTCGGAGTCGGTCAGCGCGCGCACGTAGTTGTCCAGGCCGACGAACACCTCGGAACGGCTGCCCTTGCCCAGCCCGAGGCCCTTGACCTCGGTGCGGAACAGGCTCAGGTACACCGTGTAGGCGATCGGCAGCGCGAACACCAGCAGGAACAGCACCACCGCCGGGGCCACGAAGGCGTACGGCGCCACCTTGGGCGCCGCACCACCCCGCCCGGACGACACACGAGTCGTCACGGAACTCAGCCGCCGACCGTGAAGCCGTTGGCCTTCATGTCGTCCACGGTCGCGGCCTGCATCTTCGCCAACGCGGGCACGAGGTCGCCGCCGGAGCTGATCGCCTCGCCCATCGCGTTCTTGTACGCGGTGTAGGTGACGTTGACGTTCGGCCCCCACGTGAAGCCGGACGACGTGGCGGCGATCTTCGCGGCCTGGCTGTAGAAGTCCGGCTGGTTCGCGAAGAACGACGGCGGCTGGGACTGCGCCTCCTGCGCCGACGTCGCCGCCGGGTAGATGCCGCTCTCCTTGACCAGCAGCTCGACCGCGGCCGGGTCGGTGTTGAGCCAGACGGCGAACTCGGTGGCCGCCTTCTGCTTCTTCGACCCCGCGGTCACGGCCGTGGTCGAACCGCCCCAGTTGCCGGTGCGCGGCTTGGCGGCGTCCCACTGCGGCATCGGGGCCATCGCCCACTTGCCGGCCGTGCCCTCCGCGTTGCCCTTGAGCACGCCCGGCGCCCACACCGCGCTCAGCCAGCCGATCTGCACGCCGTCGTTGAGCGCCTTGTTCCACTCGGGCGTGTACATCGGGGACTTGTCGATCGAGCCCTCGGCGATCAGGCCGCTCCAGTACTGCGCGACCTTCCTGGTCGCGGCGTCGTCCACGGAGACCTTCCACGCGTCGCCGTCGACCGACCACCACGAGCCGCCCGCCTGCTGCACGAGTCCCGCGAACCAGCCGGGGTCGTTGGCCGAGAACGTGCCGAGGAACCTGTCCGGCGCCTTGGCCCGCAGGTCGCGGGCGGTCTGCGCGTACTCGTCCCAGGTGGTCGGCACCTTCAGGCCGTACTGCTCGAACAGGTCGGCGCGGTAGTAGAACATCATCGGGCCGGAGTCCTGGGGCACGGCGTAGACACCGCTGCCGCCGAGCGTCACCTGGTCCCAGATGCCGGGCGCGAACTTGTCCTTGACGGCCGCGGCGCCCTCGGAGATGTCGGCCAGCACGTCGTTGCTGACCAGCGTGGGCAGCGCCTGGAACTCCACCTGCGCCAGGTCCGGCGGGTTGCCGCCCTTCGCGCTGGTCAGGAGCTTGGTCACCAGGTCATCGCCCTGGGCCTGCTTGCTCACCACGACCTTGGCGTCGGGGTGGCTCGCGTTCCACTTGTCGACGACCTTGTCGATGTCGGGCGCCCAGGCCCAGAAGGACAGTTCGACCGGGCCGTCTGCAGTCTGCTCGGTGCCGCCGCCGCAACCGGCGAGCAGGGCGAGGCCGAGGCCGAGTGCCAGGGCCTTCTTCGCGATGTCGAGTCGCATGAGGTCTCCGGGGGTTCCGCGTCGCTGACGCCGCTGCCAGCGAGAACCGCGCTGTGAACGTGCACAGTAGTTGACTCGTGTTCGAGCCTGTCAACCACTTGACGGCCCCTCTTATCTGCACCGTAATCTGCGAGGAGACCGTGCACGTTCACAGCCACTGGAGTGTTCATGACGTTTGTGGTGCCTCGCCAGGCCGGCGAACGGGCCCTGGGTGACCCGTTCGCACCGCGGATGCCGGTAGGCGTGGACGGCCTCGTCTACGGCGGGGACTACAACCCCGAGCAGTGGCCGGAAGAGGTGTGGGTCGAGGACGTCGAGCTGATGCGGCAGGCCGGGGTGAACCTGGTCAGCGTGGCCATCCACGCCTGGGCGCTGCTGGAGCCGCGGCCCGGCGAGTTCGACTTCGGCTGGCTGGACCGGCTGCTCGACCTGCTGCACGGTGCCGGCATCGCGGTCAACCTGGCCACGCCGACCGTCGTGCCGCCCGCCTGGCTCTACCGCGCGCACCCGGAGATCCGGCCGGTCACGAAGGACGGCACGGAGCTGGAACGCGGGTCGCGGGCGACGTTCTGCCCCAGCGCCCCCGCCTACCGCCAGGCCGCCGCGTCGATCACCCGGCAGCTCGGCGCCCGCTACGGCGACCACCCGGCGGTGGCGCTGTGGCACGTGCACAACGAGTACGGCGCACCGGTCGGCGCGTGCTACTGCCCCGAGTCGGCCACGGCGTTCCGGCGCTGGCTGCGGGCCCGGCACGGCTCGCTGGACGCGCTCAACGAGGCCTGGGGCACGAGCTTCTGGGGCCAGCGCTACGGCGAGTGGGCCGAGATCGAGCCGCCGCGGGTGTCCGGCACGACCGGCAACCCGGCGCACGAGCTGGACTACGCCCGGTTCTGCTCGGACGAGCTGCTGGCCTGCTACACCGCCGAGCGCGACATCCTGCGGCAGCACTCGACCGTGCCGATCACCACGAACTTCATGACCACCAACTGCAAGTCGATCGACTACTGGCGGTGGGGCCGCGAGGTCGACGTGGTGGCCAACGACCACTACCTGACCGCCGAGGCCGACCGCAACCACATCGACCTGGCCATGTCGGCGGACCTGACCCGCGCGGTGGCGGGCGGTCGGCCGTGGATGCTGATGGAGCACTCCACCGGCGCGGTGAACTGGCAGCCGCGCAACCTGGCCAAGCGGCCCGGCGAGATGCGCCGCAACAGCCTGGCGCACGTGGCCCGCGGCGCGGACGCGGTGATGTTCTTCCAGTGGCGCGCCTCCCGCTTCGGCGCGGAGAAGTTCCACTCGGCGATGCTGCCCCACTCGGGCACCCGCAGCCGGCTGTGGCAGGAGGTCGTGCGGCTGGGCGGCGACCTCGGCGCGCTGCACGAGGTGCGCGGCAGCCTGGTGCGCGCCGACGTCGCCGTGCTGTGGGACTGGGAGTCGTGGTGGGCGCTGGAGCTGGACTGGCGGCCTTCGGTGGACCTGTCCTACCGGGAACGCGTCGGCGCGTTCTACGAGCAGCTGTGGGACGCCCGGCTGACCGTGGACTTCGTCGCACCGGAGGCCGACCTGAGCGGCTACCGGCTGGTCGTGGTGCCCTCGCTGTACCTGACCTCGACGCCGGCGGCGAAGGTGCTGCACGACTACGTGGCCGGTGGCGGCACGCTCGTCGTCTCGTACTTCTCCGGCATCGTCGACGGCAACGACGCCGTGCACCCCGGCGGGCACCCCGGTGCGCTGCGGGACGTGCTGGGGCTGGAGGTCGAGGAGTTCCTGCCGCTGCGCGCCGGCGAGGAGGTCGCGCTGGACGGCGGGCTGCGCGGTGACGTGTGGGCCGAGCACGTCCGCTTGGAGGGCGCGGAGGCCGTGCACTCCTATGTGGACGGCCCGGCGGCCGGTGGCCCGGCGGTGACCAGGCACCGGCTCGGCGCGGGCACCGCCTGGTACGTCTCGACCCGGCTGCGCGGCGCGGCGCTCGACCGGGTGCTGCGCGAGGTGTACCCGGCAGCGGGCGTGGAGGTGCGCGACGACCTGCCGCGTGACGTGGAGGTGGTGCGCCGCCGCGGCGCCGACGCCGACTACCTGTTCGTGCTCAACCACACCGACGCCGACGTGCGCCTGGCCGCGTCCGGCACGGAGCTGCTCACCGGCGAGCAGTGCGAGTCCGAGCTGCACGTGCCCGCGGGCGGCACGGCGGTGCTCAAGTCCTGACCGGCAGGCTTCGGCCGGGTGCCTCCCCCGCACCCGGCCGGAGCTTCCGTCGACCACTACCCCCGTGCGCGCGGTACTGCGCTTTCCGTAGTACCATCCATCGCACACCACCGGGGAGAAGTGCATGGACACCAGCCAGCTGCTCAAGGGGGTGCTGGACCTCGCCGTCCTTGCCGTGCTGCGCAAGGAGGACGGGTACGGCTACGACGTGCTGCGCAGACTCCGCCAGGGCGGCTTGGACGGCGTCGGCGACGCGTCGGTCTACGGCACCCTGCGCCGGCTCTACAACGCCGGACTGCTCACGTCGTACGTCGTGCCCAGCGAAGAGGGCCCGCACCGCAAGTACTACAGCCTCAACGAGCCGGGCCGGGAACGGCTCGTCGAATCGGGCCAGACCTGGAAGTCGTTCGCGCGGGCGTTGGACGACCTGTTGGGGGAGGGTGCATGAACACGCAGACGAACACCGAGGTCAAGCACTACCTGGACGGCATGCGCGAGGCACTGGCCGACCTGCCCGCCGCCGAGGTCGCCGAGATCATGGACGACGCCGGCGCGCACGTGGTCGAGGTCGCCGAGGAGATGGGCGACGAGTTCTCGCTGGCCGCCCTGATCGACCGGTTGGGCACTCCGCGCGCGTACGCCGAGGAACTGCGTGCCGCGGCCGGCTACCCCTCCCCCACGTCCACCGCCGCGGACACCGGCGGCGACCGGCTGGTGTTCCCGGCCCGGTTCGCGCTGTGGAGCCTGGTGGCCGGCACGGTGATGGCGTTCGGCTTCGCCGTCACCCGCGGCGACGCCCTGGAGGTGACCGTGCTCGTCGGCCTCTGCGCCGCGGCGGCCACCCTGCTGGTGTTCCGGCAGAAGGGCCTGCTCACCGCGATCACGCGGCTGCCGGAGACCGTCGCCATCAGGGACGCGCTGACCAAGGTCCTCAAGTCCGACCTGGGCAAGGCGTTCGAGTCACTGCGGGTCTTCCAGCCGGTGTGGTGGATCGGCCGCGCCCTGCTCATCGCCGCGGGTGGCACGCTGGTCTACCGGCCGGACCTCATGTTCGTGCTCGCCCTGGCGCTGGCCGCGCTGTCGCTGTTCGCCGGCCCGAAGGCGAGGACCGACCGCCGCTGGCTGTGGATCAGCCTGCCCGCGACCGGGTTCGCCCTGGGCGTCCTGCTGGCCGTCCTCAGCGCGCTGGTCCTGCGCTTCGACACCTACCCGATCAGCGCCCCGGTCTCCTACACCCCGTCGCCGCCGACCCGCCACAACATCTACGTGTTCGACAAGGACGGCAAGCCGCTGACCGACGTCCACCTCTACGACGAAGAGGGCCGCCCGCTCAACGCGACGTGGTACGGCTGCACCGGCGCCGACCGCCACGACAACCGCTACCCCCGCCCCCGCGTGGTCCACGACGAACGCGGCTGCCACGAAGAACCGGGCGTCCCGTTCACCGTCGTCATGCCCACCCTGCCGACCACCACCACCGCGCCACCGTCGACCGTCACCCAGTCCCCCGCACCGACCACCCCGATCCCGTCGACCACGACCCCACCGACGACGGCCACGACCACCGGCTGACGTGACGGCGCCCCGTCACCAGGGGGTCGGCGGGGCGGTCGAGTCGCGGACGACCAGGGCGGTCGGCAGTTCGACGTGGTCGGTGGTCGGGGGGTGGCCGGCGATCAGGTCGGCCAGCATCCAGCCCGCCTGCCTGCCCATCGCGGCGAGTGGTTGGCGGACGGTGGTCAGGGCGGGGGTGCAGCGGCGGGCCGCGGGTAGGTCGTCGAAGCCCACGACGCTGAGGTCACCGGGTGTCGACAGGCCAGCGGCGCGGGCTGCTTCGACCACGCCGAGGGCCTGCTCGTCGTTGGCCGCGAAGACCGCGGTCGGCCGGTCGGGCAGGCGCAGCAGGACCTCCGCCTCCCGCCGGCCGCCCTCACGGGTGAAGTCGGCGTGGCGCACCAGCGCGGTGTCGAAGGCGATACCGGCGCGGTCGAGGGCGAACCGGTAGCCGTCCACCCGGGCACGGCTGCACAGCACGTCACGCGGACCGCCGACGACGCCGATCCGCCGGTGCCCCAGCGACAGCAGGTGCTTCACCGCCGTGACACCGCCCGCCCGGTTGGTGGCGGCGACGCTGAGCAGGTCCGGCGTACCCGCGGCGACCGGGTCGATGTGCACCAGCGGCACCCCGGCGCGCGCGAACACCCGCTCCTCGGCGACGCTGATCGGGCACGTCACCAGCAGCACGCCGGCACGCCGCGCCTCGACCACGTCGGCGGCCCAGGACGTGCCGCGACCGACCGCCGAGGACATCACCACGTCCAGCCCGGAGTCCACGACGCCCCACATCACCTCCATGGCCCACGCGCTGTTCAGGGCGGGGAAGACCAGCTCCACCACCGGCGCGGGAGGGTGCGGCCGGTCGTTCCGCGCCCGGCGCACGACGCACGTGCGTTCGAGGATCTTCAGCGCGCTCACGGTCCGACACTATCGGAAATCCAGCGAAACACAACGATGCCCTGAACTGCAACGATTCACCAGAAGAGGCGGAGGCCCCTGCTTCGAAGCACCGGTGGAAGGACCCGGTTTCGCAAAAGTTTCGAAAGCCTGGGCTGCCTGGCAGAATCCCCACCGTCCGAAGTCGACGGTGGGAGGCCCGCGGTGAAGTACCTGATGCTGATCTACGGCAACGAGCAGGTGTGGAACAGCGTGGACGCGCAGGAGTTCGCGAAGCTGGTCGCCGACGTGGACGCGTTCAACGCGGACCTGCGCGAGTCCGGCGAGCTCGTCGACTCGCAGGGCCTGGTGTCCCGCCCGCGGGCGGTGCGCGTGGTCGACGAGGCGCCCGTCGTCACGGACGGCCCGTACCTGGAGGCCAAGGAGTACGTCGGCTCCTACTTCGTGGTCGACGTCGACAGCGAGCAGCGGGCGCTGGAGATCGCGCGGTCCTACCCGGCCCTGCGCTACAGCCGCGGCCTGGGCGGCGGGCTCGAGGTGTGGCCGCTGATGGCACAGGGCGGCGGCGACCTTTGACCTCCGACCGCGAGCCGGTCGAGCACGTCCTGCGCGCGTTGACGCCACGGGTGCTCGGCACCCTCGTGCGCCGGCACGGCGACTTCGCGCGCTGCGAGGACGCGGTGCAGGAAGCGTTGATCGACGCCGCCGGAGCGTGGTCCCGCGACGGCGTCCCCGAACACCCCCTCGGCTGGCTCACCACGGTCGCCGCCCGCCGGTACGTCGACCTGGTGCGGTCCGACGCCGCCCGGGAACGCCGCGAGCACGCGCTGTTCGACGCCGTGCCGCGCGACGAGCTGCTCGCACCGCCGCCGGACGCCGAGCCCGCGCGTGACGACCTGCTGGAACTGCTGTTCCTGTGCTGCCACCCCGCGCTGACCGCGCCGTCGCAGATGGCGCTGACGCTGCGCGCCGTGGCCGGGCTGACCACCACCGAGATCGCCGCCGCGTTCCTGGTGCCGGACAAGACGATGGGCCAGCGGATCTCCCGCGCCAAGCAGCGGCTGCTGGAGGCGGGTGCCCGGTTCGAGCTGCCCGCCGACCGCGAACGGGCACTCGCGGTCGTGCTGCACGTGCTGTACCTGCTGTTCAACGAGGGCTACAGCGCCAGCGCCGGCCCCCGGCTGCGCCGGCCCGACCTGACCGGCCAGGCGCTGAGGCTCACCCGCGAGCTGCACCACCGGCTGCCCGACTCCGGCGAGACCACCGGCCTGCTGGCGTTGATGCTGCTCACGGAGGCACGCGGCGCCGCGCGCACCGACGCGGACGGCATGCTGGTCCCGTTGGCCGAACAGGACCGGACGCGGTGGGACCGCGCGGCGATCGCCGAGGGCACCGAGCTGGTGACCCGCAGCCTGGCGGCCCACCCGGTCGGCCCGTACCAGGTGCAGGCGGCGATCGCGGCCGTGCACAGCGAGGCGGCCACGGCCGAGGACACCGACTGGCCGCAGGTCCTCGCGCTGTACGACGTGCTGGAACGCCTGGCACCCAGCTCGGTCACCGCGCTGAACCGGGCCGTGGCCCTGGGCGAGGTCCGCGGTCCGCGTGCCGCGCTGGACGTCCTCGCCGAGCTGGAACGCGGCGCTCTCGCCGGCCACCACCGGCTGTTCGCCGTGCGCGCCCACCTCCTCGAACGGGCGGGTGACCTCGCCGCCGCCGGCGAGGCGTTCCGGGAGGCCGCCCGACTGGCCGGCAACGTCGCCGAGCAGCGGTTCCTCCTGCGCCGGGCGGCCCGCTGCGCGTCCGCCGAAGATTTTTCCGGGTCGACGTAGAAATCCCCTCGACGGCTCCGATCCCCTCCCGAGCGGCCCCGTGGGGTGTCGCCGGGAGGAAGGACCAGCATGACCAAGGTGACCGCGCAGCTGTCGGTGTCCCTCGACGGTTTCTACGCCGGACCGCGCCACGACGGTGCCGGCGACTGGCTGGCGTCGGTGGAGGCGGCGGCGTTCTTCCGCGTCACCCGCTGGGCGATCAGCGCGATGTCGTGGCGGGAGCGGCAGGGCTTCGCGGGCGGCGAGCGCGACCTCAACTCCGACGTCATCCAGGAGAACTTCGACGCCGCTGGCGCGTACGTGATGGGTCGGCGGATGGCCGATGGCGGCGAGGTGCCGTGGGGCGAGGAGCCGCCGTTCCGCGCGCCCGTGTTCGTGGTGACCCACCGGCCGCGGCAGAAGCTGGAGCGCAAGGGCGGCACCAGCTTCACGTACGTCACCGATGGCGTCGCGAGCGCGGTGGAGCAGGCCAAGGCCGTGGCGGGCGGCAAGGACGTCGCCGTGGCGGGCGGTGGCTCGCTGGTCCGCCAGGTCCTGGCCGCCGGCCTGCTGGAGGAGCTGGAGCTGCACATCGTCCCGGTGGTCCTCGGCACCGGCCTGCGCCTGCTGGACGCCGACCTCGGCCTGGGCCACAAGGAGGGCATCGAGCTGACGCCGATCCGCGTCCTGCACGCCCCGGACGTCACCCACGTCCGCTACGCCGTCCAGGGCCGCGCCCCACTCGTCCTGGACGACCGGGGACGCGGCGACGGGCAGTGAGAGCGTCCCCTAGGACGAGCGGAGCCGGGCGAGGGCGGCGGCCTCCGCGCTGCCCTCCTCGGCGCTGAACACGTGCACGACCAAGCCCGTCTCACCGGGTGACGCGGGCACGTGCAGCGTCTCGTAGTCCAGGGTGAGCGGTCCGGCCACCGGGTGCCGCAACCGCTTGCGCCCCGCCGCGCACATCACCACCTCGCCACCGGCCCAGATCCTCCGGAACTCGGCGCTGCGCGCGGACAGGTCGGTGATGAGCGCGGCCAGCTCCCCGTCGTCCGGATAGCGCCCGGCGGCGACCCGCAGCTGGCCGACCGCCTCCGCGGCCCGCGGCTCCCACTCGGGGAACACGGACCGGGCGGCGTCGTCGAGGAACAGGAACCTGGCGTTGTTGCGGTCGCGGCGGCCCGGGTCGGCCAGACCGCCGAACAACTCGGACCCCAGCTCGTTCCACGCCACCACGTCGAGGCGGTGATCCGTCGCGAACGCCGGGAAGTCGCCCGCCGCGGCCAGGAGCCGCCGCAACAACGGGCTGACGCGGGCCTGCGGAGCAGGACCCTCCCCGGCGGCGGCCAGGGTCGCGAGGTGCTTGCGCTCCGCCACGTCGAGGTCGAGCGCGCGGGCCAGCGAGTCGAGCACCTCGGCGGACGGCTGCGTGGCCCGGCCCTGCTCCAGGCGCACGTAGTAGTCCACGCTGATCCCGGCGAGCTGGGCCAGCTCCTCGCGGCGCAGCCCGCGCACCCGGCGGCGACGTCCCGCGGCGAGCCCGACGTGCTCCGGTGCGACGCGATCCCGGCGTGCGCGCAGGAAACCGCCGAGCGCCCGCCCCACGTCACCGACCCCGTCGACGTTGTCGCCGCGCACCTCCACGCCTGCCATGGATCAAGTATGCGTGGCCCTCGCGGTACCAGGATCGCGGTTCCGCCGGTTGGACCGGGTGCTGGCTACCCCGCCCGCGCCGCGCGAACGTGATCACATGACCAGGAAGAAGATCCTCGTGGTGAGCGCACACCCCGAACCGCGGTCGCTCAACGGCACCCTGGCCTCGTTCGCGGTCGAGGAGCTGCGCGCGGCCGGGCACGAGGTGCGGGTGTCCGACCTCTACGCGATGAAGTGGAAGGCCGCGGTGGACGCCGACGACTTCCCCGACGACACCGGCGACCGGCCGCTCGACGTGCTGACCGCGCAGGAGCGGGCCACCCTGACGAGCAGGCTGACCGCCGACGTCGCCGCCGAGCAGGAGAAGGTGCGCTGGGCGGACGCGGTGATCCTGCAGTTCCCGCTGTGGTGGTTCTCGGTGCCGGCCATCCTCAAGGGCTGGATCGACCGCGTGTTCACCAACGGTTTCGCGTACGGACCGGCCGTGCCGCCGCCGTACACGGAGGGCGCTTTGGGCGGACGGCGCGCGCTGCTGTCGGTGACGATCGGCGCGCGTGAGTCGGCGTTCTCCGAACGGGGCGCGCACGGCCGGCTGGCGGACGTCCTCTTCCCGTTGCAGCACGGGGTGTTGTGGTTCACCGGCATGGCGCCCCTCGAACCGTTCGTCGTGCACGGCTCGGTCGACGTGCCGGCGGCGCGGTTCGCGGCGGCGCGGAGCGAGTACCGGCGCCGGCTGGCCGGTCTGTTCACCGACGACCCGGTCCCGTTCCGATCGCTCACCACCGACTACGACCGCGACCTGCGGCTGCTGCCGGACCTGGAGCCGAAGGGGACGAACGGCCTCGACCTGCACCTGCGGTGAGCCGTCCCCCGCCGGCGGCCGGCGGGGGACGGCGAACCCGCGTTACCGGGTGGTGCAGAGCTTGCCGTTGAGGGAGTACTTCACGGGGTGCACGTTCGGGCCCTGGTAGGCGCCCACGAACCCGGCCGTGGTCGACTCGCCGGGCGCGAGCGTCGCGGTGTTGGCGACGGTCACCTGGTGGCCGGTCTGCGACCAGGTGGCGTTCCAGCCGCTGGAGACCTGCTGCCAGCCGGTCGGCCAGGTGTAGGTCAGCGTCCACCCGGCGACGGGCCGCGTGCCGGTGTTGGTGATCTGCAGGTCGGCGACGAAGCCGTTGCCCCAGTTGGTGCTCTCCTTGTAGGTCACCGCGCACGTCGAGTTGGCGGGGGTGCCGGTGGTGAAGGTCAGCGGCGGCGAGGACCACGACACCTTGCCCGCGTTGTCCCGGGCCACCAGGTTGACCGTGTACTGCGTGCCGGGCGTGAGGTTGGCGGCGGTGAACGTGGTGCCGGTCGTCTCGCCCCACTGCTCGGTGTTCGCGCCGTTGACCCGGTGCACCTCGTACTTCACGCCGGCGGGCGGCGCCGTCCAGGACAGCGCGGCGGTGCGGTCGGTGACCTCGGCGGCGACCGGGCGGGCGGGCGCGGCCGGTCCGGTCACCGAGCCGTGCGGCTTGAGCACGACGGTGGTGATCGAGTACGGCGGCAGCGTGACCGAGGACGACGAGCCGGTGGCCGTCGCGATGCCGGTGTCACCGTTGGCGAAGGTCAGCACGGTCGCGTCGGCGGCGGCCGAGTAGCCCGAGAGCCGCAGGTCCACGGTCTTGGTGGCGTCCGGGTCCTGGTTGATCAGCATCACGGACAGGCCGCCGTCGGTGCGCCGGGCCGCGTGGCTGCGCACCAACGGGTCGGTGGACGCGGCCGTGACGAGCTGGTCACCGGGCCGGGCGAACTTCGACACCATCGAGATCGCGTGGTACGGCGCGAACGGCGTGTTCAGCGCGGGCTGGCACACCGTGCCCTCGGCGTCGCAGTTGCCGCTGGAGAGCAGGCCGTAGTCGTCGTAGTCGGGGTGGCCCGCGATCTCGCGCACCTGACCCATGCCGTTGTGGACGTTCCACCAGTCCACGTTGAACACGCCGTGGCCGATCATGGTCGCGTAGGCGTCGGCGGCGAACAGCGCGCCCGGCTGGGTGTTGCGGCCGAACGACGTGTTCACCTCGGTCAGCGCGATGCCGAGCTCCTTGCCCGCCAGCCGGCGCGACTGCTCGCGCACGAGCGCGACCTGGTCCTTCACCCGGTCGGTCTTGGCCAGCACCTGCGCCGCCGTGTCACCGCCCGGGTACCAGTGGATGATGCCGAAGTCGACCACGGGACCCGCGATGGACAGCACGACCTCGTTCCACGAGCCGCTGTCACCCGCCGCCGTGATGCCGTCCGGCCACTCGCCCGGCGTGGTCAGCACCGCGCCGATCTTGATGGTCGGGTCGACCGCCTTCATCGCCGTGGCGTAGTCGCGGACCAGGGTGGCGTAGTAGCGCGGGCTCTTGTCCGGGTGGTGGTCGGCCTCCCAGCCGGAGCCGTAGTGCCCGTTGCCGTAGTTCTCGTTGCCGATCTCCCAGTACTTCACGCCGTACTGCTTCTCGACGTTGGCGTACCGCACCCACGCCGCCGCTTCCTCGGCCGTGCCCGTGCCGTAGTTGGCGGTGACGATCGCCTGACCGCCCGCCCTCCGCACGCCCTTCATGAACGTGTCGAAGTCGGTGTTGGGCGCCACGTAGCCGCCGGGCGCGGTGTGGTCGGCCCAGTGGTAGATGTCCGAGTAGGAACCGCCCGGGTAGCGCATCGCCTTCACCCCGGCGTCCTTGAGCAGGTCGGCGACCGCGTCACTGCCCAGGTGGGTGTCCCAGATGGCGTGGTTGACGCCGGTCGCTGCCTCGTGCACCACCTCCAACCCGGCCCTGGTGTTGACGGTCACGGTGACCGGGGTGTCGGCCGCCTGTGCCGGGGAGATCAGTACGGCGGGGGCGGCCAGGAGCGCGGCGAGCGCCGGGAGCGCGACGAGACGCGGTCTCATAGGACGTTTCCTTCATCGACGGTGATGATCTGGGAGCGCTCCCAAACTGTGCGGCGCGTCCCGGATCATTGTCAATGACCTGTATCGAAGCGCTTCGCCACCATCGACCGATCGGTGGATCCGCACCGGTCCGCAGGCGTCGCCGACGAACGCGCGCGGCCGGCCCGGGAGATCCACGACACCGTCGCCCAGGGGCTGACCGGGATCGTCACCCAGCTGGAAGCGGTCGACGGACTACCACCCGGACCCGCGCGTTCCCTGCTGGAGATCGCCGCCGACCTGGCCCGCACCAGCCTGGTGGAGGTTCGCCGCTCGATCGGGGCACTGCGCCCCGGGCCGTTGCAGGACGCCCGGCTGGGTGACGCCGTGCGGCAGGCCGTGACGACGTGGCGGGAGCAGTACGGCGTACCGGCCACCGCCCGGGAACGGGAGGTGCTGGCGCTGGTCGCGGAAGGCCGGACCAACCGCGAGACCGCCGCCCGGCTCTACCTCAGCGAGGCCACCGTGAAGACCCACCTGCTGCACATCTACGCCAAGCTGGAGGTGATCGACCGCGCCTCCGCGGTGGCCGCCGCCTACCGGCGCGGCATCCTGGACGGCTGACCCGTCACACCTCGGCGTCGAACCGCGCGCGGGCCCGTTCGACGTCGGCCATGTTGACCGTGCTCCACCGCAGGAGCGCGTCGATGAGGTCCTGCAGGGTCGTGCCCAGCGGCGTGATGCGGTACTCCACGGCGATCGGCCGGGTGTTCGTGACGACCCGTTCGACCATCCCGTTGCGCTCCAGGCGCCGCAGCGTCGCCGTCAGCGACTTCTGCGTCACGACCGGGATCTCGCGGCGCAGTTCGTTGAAGCGCAACGGGCGCCCGCACAGCCGGTCGAGCACCTGGAGCGACCACTTGTCGAGCACCTGGTCGAGCAGCTCGCGGTGCGGCGCGGTGATCTGGGGGCTCTGGGCGGTTTCCTGCATGACACCTAGTCTCGTTGAAGTTCCCTCCGTGTACCAGGTAGACCTTGGATACCACTCATGACCAGCGTGAAGGAACTCCCGTGACCGTGCAGCTGCTGTCCCCCGAGGGCATGTTCCAGCCCGTCCCCTACCACCACGTCTCGATCGGCACGGGCAGTCGGCACGTGCACGTCGCCGGGCAGATCGCACGTGACGCCGAGGGGAACCCGGTCGCGACCGGAGACCTCACCGGTCAGGTCGCGCAAGCCCTGCGCAACACCGCGATCGGCCTGGCCGGCGCCGGCGCGTCGTTCACCGACGTGGTGCGCCTCAGGTTCTTCGTCACGGGCTGGCGGCCGGACCTGATGGACGCCTTCATGGCGGGCATCGACCGGGTCGCCGACGAGGTGGGTCTCCCGCGGCCGTTCCCGCCCGCGTCGCTCATCGGCGTGGACTACCTGTTCGAGCCCGACGTGCTCGTGGAGGTGGAGGCGTTCGCGGTGCTCGACTGACGCGGTCGCGCTTTCACCACGGTGAAAGCGCACCGACGAGGTCGACGCGGAGCGGTTCGAGGTGCTGTTCAAGGCCGGTGTCGCGGCCTCGGAGCCGCAGCGCGCGGTGGAATCGCTGCGCGCCGCGCTGGCGTTGTGCCGCGGCACGCCGTTCGCGGACCTGGAGGTGCCGGTGCTCACCGACTGGGCACGGCGCCTCGCCGAACGCCGGCTCACCGCGGTCGAAGCGCTGTACCAGGCGGAGCTGGCCTGCGGTCTGCACGAGGCGGTGCTCGGCGAACTCGCCGACCTGGTGCGGGAGCACCCGTGGCGGGAGCGGTTGCAGGACAGGTGCGGCAGCGCTAGCGGTTGGGGCACCATTCCGCAGCACACTAATGGAATAATAGCAAAATAATCGCAGCCCTCACAAAGAAGATCGTGCCGCAACGGAAGAAATGTATTCCCAGCCCCAAATGTTTATGCCGGCGCTTGTGCTGCAGAATCACCGTCCAGAGTTCCGCCATCGCGTCGCCGGTCACCGTCTCGACGGAGCGCGATGCCGCCGTACTCGCGAAGTCACTGTAGCCGTCGACCGACTTCAGCGTATCACCCCAGTTGAAGACGAAGCGATTAGGTATCTCCTTCTGGTGAACCTGACGCGTCGTACGCCAAGCGGCGACAGCGTTAGTACAGAAAGCGATAGATGCGACACTCGAGAACATAGCGA
Source organism: Saccharothrix carnea (assembly GCF_003014735.1). Classification (GTDB taxonomy): domain Bacteria; phylum Actinomycetota; class Actinomycetes; order Mycobacteriales; family Pseudonocardiaceae; genus Actinosynnema; species Actinosynnema carneum. The sequence goes on from NZ_PYAX01000003.1 coordinate 761,522, forward strand.
GGGCGGCGAAGCCGCGGGTTGCCCAAATCACCCATTCGACCACTCCGGCGCGCTGCAATATAGAATTCGCGATCGGAATGGTCGCGGCAAGCAGCGCGGCATCAGCACTCAGCAGTACAGCCGCACGCGAAGAAGTCGAGGACCTGAGACGATCGTAGCGATCTATGTGCCATTGCGCCATTCTCAACCTGTCCAACGGGTCGAGATGTAAACCATCACCCTCCGAACTAGCGGCCACCTTACGCGCCCACCTTTCCATATCGCACCCCACTGGCCATATCTCCAGGCGAACGATACGACTCCTGCCATACCATAGCGCAAGAGGCTGAACGTGGACTACAGTCGATGCTGCACAGAACAGGCAGGTTGCCACAGCCGACCAACGACGTGCGGTGCGGCCGCGGCGCAACGAGGCAGGGCTAAAGTGAGCCTGGTATTCATCAACTATCGCAGACGAGACGACGCCTACGCGGCGGCTTTTCTGGACTTTTTCCTGTCACAGAGGTTCGGCGCGGATCAGATCTTTCGCGCGGGCCGCTCCATACCTGCCGGAGAGGACTATGAGACCTGCCTCAACGCGGCGATCGACCACTGCATAGCAATGCTGGTTGTCGTCGGACAGGATTGGCCCAAGTCATTCGACCGAAGCAACGCCAGCGTCGATTGGGTTCGAGTCGAGATATCCAAAGCCCTGAAAAGGCAAATCCGCGTCATACCGGTCTTACTTTCCGGCGTTCCGCGCATCAGACCCGAAGAATTACCTCCCGAACTGAGAAGCGTGTCGAGGTTCCAGTACCTTCGCTTCGACTATCGAAATACGGAGCAGGATCTATCTTACATCGCCTCAGAACTTCAGAGGTCAATACCTCAACTCGCGACTGGAACGTAGTTCTCGAACGAGACAACCTTACTCCGGGCTGGCAACTGCAGCGCGGTCTGGCGACCAGCGGTCACACAGCCAGGCCTGATCACCATAGTCACCGCCACATTCTCGGATCGTGCGTGGGATCGGCGTACAGGGGCGGGCGGCCGTGGTGGACGGCTTCGGGGCGCAGTTCGTAGTGCCAGGGTTCGTTGCGGTAGATCTGGCACAGCCCGTACGCGGCGCCGTGCTCGGACAGCCAGGCCCTGGCCTGGGACGGCCCGATGTCGACGGCGTCCCCCGACACGTGCGCAGACCGTTCGGGGGTGGCCACCCAGCGGGCCGCCGCCATTTCCGAGCCGTACCTCGACACCGCCTGCCGGAACAGTTCCTCCTGGTACTCCGGGGAACGCCAACCGCCGTTCACGAAGATTTCGACCCCGTCACCCGCGGCAGCGGTAGCGGCTCGGCGCAGGGCGGCGAGCAGAGCGGGGTCGAGATTGGCCACGGCCGGAATAGCGTCGTCGAAAACCGTCACGGGGACGGGGACCGCGCCGTGTGCGCGCCGAACGGCCGGAGACGCCGGCAATCGTGCGGGGCGGGTCGCTGTGCGTGTTGATTCGCGGTAGCCCATGCCTCCAATGAACGCGACGCGGTGTTGCCGCCACGTTCGAGCTTTTCGATATGCCGACGATATGCACCCGCCCGTAGCATCGAGGACATGCGTGTGTTGATCGTCGAGGACGAGCCCTATCTGGCGGAGGCCATCCGCGACGGGCTGCGCCTGGAAGCGATCGCCGCCGACATCGCCGGTGACGGGGACACGGCGCTGGAGCTGTTGGGCGTCAACTCCTACGACATCGCGGTGCTGGACCGCGACATTCCCGGCCCCTCCGGTGACGAGGTCGCCGAGAGCATCGTCGCTTCCGGCACCGGCCTGCCGATCCTGATGCTCACCGCCGCCGACCGGCTCGACGACAAGGCCTCCGGGTTCGGGCTCGGCGCCGACGACTATCTGACCAAGCCGTTCGAGCTCAAAGAACTCGTGCTCCGGCTCCGAGCGCTCGACCGCAGGCGTGCGCACAACAGGCCGCCGGTGCGGGAGATCGCCGGGCTGCGGCTGGACCCGTTCCGCCGCGAGGTCTACCGCAACGGCCGGTACGTCGCCCTGACCAGGAAGCAGTTCGCCGTACTCGAAGTCCTCGTCGCCGCCGAAGGCGGTGTGGTCAGCGCCGAAGAGCTGCTGGAACGGGCGTGGGACGAGAACGCCGACCCGTTCACCAACGCCGTGCGCATCACGGTCTCGGCGCTGCGCAAGCGCCTCGGCGAACCGTGGGTCATCGCCACCGTGGCCGGCGTCGGCTATCGCATCGACACGGCAGACGGTCGCGACCGTGGCTAGGCAGCCCGGCTTGAGCGTCCGCCTCAAGCTCACCCTCAGCTACGCCGGGTTCCTCATGCTGGCGGGTGGCCTGCTGCTCGCGGTCGTGTGGGTGTTCCTGCTGCGGTACGTGCCCGAGGTGATCTACACGGCCCCGCCGGGGAGCTTCCGCCCCGGTCCGGCCGTGCCCGACCGCTCCGACCTGGAGAGCGCCTTCGTCCCCAAGGCGGGCCTGGTGATGGCGCTCTTGCTGGTGTTCGGCCTCGTGGGCGGGTGGCTCCTCGCCGGCAGCATGCTCGCGCCCCTCACCCGCATCACCCACGCCACCCGCCTGGCCGCGGACGGATCGCTGTCGCACCGGATCGGGATGGAAGGCCGCCAGGACGAGTTCCGCGAACTCGCCGACGCCTTCGACACCATGCTCGCGCGGCTCGAAGCGCACGACGCCGAGCAGCAGAGGTTCGCCGCGAACGCGTCCCACGAACTGCGCACCCCGCTGGCGATCACGCAGACGCTGCTCGACGTCGCGCGCAACGACCCGGACCGCGATGCCGCCGAACTCGTCGAGCGCCTGCACTTCGTCAACACCAGGGCGATCGACCTCACCGAAACGCTGCTCCTGCTCAGCCGCGTCAACCAGCGGACGTTCACCCGGGAACGCGTCGACCTGTCCCTCATCGCCGAGGAAGTCGCGGAAACGCTCCTCCCCCTCGCCGAGAAGCGCGGCCTCACCATCGAGACCTCCGGCGACGTGACCCCCGCCGGCGGCTCGCACGCGCTGCTGCTGCAGATGACGACGAACCTCGTGCACAACGCGATCGTCCACAACCTGCCCGACCGGGGCACGGTGTGGGTCACGACCGGCGTCGACGCCCGGAACGCCGTGCTCACGGTCGAGAACACCGGCGAGAAGCTCACGCCACAGCTGATCTCGACCTTCACCGAGCCGTTCCAGCGCGGCACCCAACGCGTCCGCACCGACCAAGCCGGTGTCGGGCTCGGCCTGGCCATCGTCAAGAGCATCGCCCAGGCCCACGACGGCACCCTCACCCTCACCCCGCGCCCCGGCGGCGGACTTCGCATCACGGTGCGACTGCCGGTCGCGCCCAGGTGACGGGGAAGTCGAAGTAGGTGTCCGGGTGCGGTTCACCGTTCAGCGTGTAGTGCCACCACTCGCGGTCGTACGCGCGGAAATCGCAGGCCTCCATGATCGAACGGAGGTGCCGGCGGTTCCTCGCTTCGACCGGTGTGATTCCCGGCGCGCCGTGGTGTGAGATCGGATCCATGAGGTCGTGGTGGCCGCCCATGGGGACGAGTTCGCCGGTGGCCAGGTGGTAGAGCGTCAAGTCGACGGTGCTGCCCCGGCTGTGCCCCGACCTGGCGGCCACGTACCCCTGCTCGAACATCTCGGCGCGGTCGATGTTCGGGTAGTGCCGCGGCTTCGTCCGACCGTCCTCCGGTTGCTGCGACCAGCGCAGAAAACCATCCACGGCGCGCTGCGGACGGTAGCCGTCCCAGACGAGCAAGCCGAAGCCGAGGGCGGCGGCCTTCTCCTGAGCACTTTCCAAGGCCGCGCACAACGCTTTCGTGCCGACGATCCGGTTCACCTGGTAGCCGTCCACGGGTTTGCCCGTGAAGTTGTCCCAGGTGGCGTACTTGGCGTCCCAGCGCACGCCGGGCACGGACTCGTCCAGGAAGACGAAGTCGTCTCTCATCGGGCTTTCCCGGTCAGGGCCAGCGACACGACCCGGTCGATCACTTCGCCGAGCGGCAACCCGGCAGCCGCCATCATCCTCGGGTACCGGCTGTACGAGGTCAGGCCGGGCAGCGTGTTCACCTCGTTGAGGACGACTGTTCCGTCCTCCTTCAGGAACATGTCCACGCGCGCCAGTCCCCTGCACCCCAGGGCGCGGTACACGGCCTTCGCCGTCTCCTGGACGAGTGAGCGCGACTCGGCCGGGATGTCCGCGGGCACGATCGGGGTCGAGTTCTCGGATCCGCTTTCCGGCTCGCTCTCCTGGTGGATCCGGAAGAAACCGTGGGACAGCGCGATCCGGTCCACCTCGCCGGCGAACAGCTCGCCGTCGTTGCCCAGGATGGCACAGCCGATCTCGCTGCCGAGGACAGCCGCTTCGATCAAGACCTTCGAGTCGTACTGCCGTGCGGTGGCCACCGCGCTCGGCAGGTCTTCTTTTCGGGATACCTTGCTCACCCCGAAAGAAGATCCCGAACGGGCCGGTTTCACGAAGACGGGATAGGTCAGCCGATCCGGTTCGACGTGCTCGTCCGCCGTGACGGTCCAGAACTCCGGCGTCGCGATTCCCGCGCCGCGTGCGACGAGGTAGGTCAGTGATTTGTCCATGCACAGCGCGGAACTCTGGACATCGCAACCGGCGTAGGGGATGCCGGAGAGCTCCAACAAGCCCTGCACCGCACCGTCTTCGCCGAACCTGCCGTGCAGCACCGGCAACACCACGTCCAGGTCGATCGTCCGGTACCGCCCCTGCTCCAGCACGAGCAGTCCGCGCGCGCCGCTGTCCGGCGACAGCACGACCGGACGGCCACCACCGTTCTCCCCGTTCACGTCCGGCCCGTCGCACAGCCGCCAGGCGCCGCTCTTCGTGATCCCGATGTGGTACGGCTCGTACTTGTCGGTGTCGAGGTGCTTCGCCACCTCCTGCGCGGACTTCACGGAGACGGCGTGCTCTTCGGAACGACCACCGAACACAATCCCGATTCTCATATCCAGTGCTGCTTCCTGCGCTCGAAGTCGCGGCAGTTGATGATGGAGTTCTCCACCGCGTCGCTCAAGGCGTGGTCGGTGTAGTAGGCGGTGTGCGGGCTGATGATCACGTTCGACATTTCGTGCAGCCGCGACAGGTGGGCACTTTCGATGGGCCGACTGCGGCAGTCGGTGTAGAAGATGCCCTCTTCCCCTTCGAGGACGTCCAGCGCGGCCCCACCGAGTCGGCCGCTTTCCAGTGCCGAAACCAGTGCCTCGGTGTCCACGAGCGCGCCTCGGCCGGTGTTGATGACGACCGCGCCGGGCTTCATCTGCTCGATGCGTCGACGGTCCAACAGGTGGTGCGTGTCCGCGTTGAGCGGCGTGTGCAGCGTGACGATGTCGCTCTGCTGCAACAGTTCGTCCAGCGGCACGTAATCCGCGGAGGTCCGGGGACGGATGTCGTAGGCCACCTTCCGGCAGCCGAAACCCCACAGCCGGTCGATGACCGCCGCACCGATGTGACCGGTGCCGACCACCCCGACAGTGAGGTCGCGCAGCTCTCTGCCGCGCACCTCGTGCAACCGGTAGTCGTGGGCGACCGCACGCGTGATGACGGATTTCACGTTCCGCACCATCATCAGCATCAACATCACCGCGTAATCGGCCACGCCGTGCGGCGAGTAGGCGACGTTCTCCACGGCAATGCCGACGCTCGCCGCGTAGTCGACGTCGATGTGGTCGTACCCGATGCTCCTCGTGGAGAGGTACTTCACCCCGGCCCGGCTGAGGGTGAGCAGCGTGGAGTTCGCGATCCGGGCTTTGTGGCCGACGCTGATGCAGCGGTTGCCCGAGACCAGTTCGACGTTGGCCTCGGACACCGCGTCCCCGGTGATGGTCGGCACGACGCCGAAGCGAGGCGCCACCTCCCGGAACAGGACGGCCTCGTCCGGCTCGCACCCGTACACCGTGATCCCCGTCGTCGGGCCGGCCGACGAGGACCAGGGCACCGACGTCCGTGCCGGTTCGCTGTCGGTCATGCCCACAGTCAAGACAGCGTCGTGTTGCCGGCCCGTATGCGGTTTTCGATACGCCGACGATATGTCACCGCCTGATCGGGAAGCGGTGCCGCGTTCCGGGACGGCCACCGCTTCCCCGCCGGATCAGATCCGCGTCATGGTGGACGCGTATCCACCCCCGCCGGGGTAGACCCACTCCCCGGTGACGGTCGTGCCGTCCGCGCTGAACGTGCCCCGGTAGTAGGCCGGGCTGCCTTTCGCGCCTCCCCAGATGGTCAGGGTGTCGCCGGTCAGTTCGTAGGCGTAGTCCAGGGTGTTGCCGGTCGAGTCGTAGAACCGGGACACCACGTCCGCGCCGGCGGGTTCGCCGAACGGGCGCAGGTTGCCGATCACCTCCAGGCCCGTGACCGGCTGCCCGAACTGGCTGAGCTCGACGTGCTGGAGCAGGAAGAACCGGCCGGGCATCCACTCGTACCGCACGGTTCCCTCGGCGCCGCCGCTCACCGCCCACGTGCCCACCAGTCGGTCCAGGGCCTGCAGGTCGGTGCTCGGCTGGGTCGTCGTCTCCGACATCTCGTCCTCCTCGGTTGCTCGCTGTGTGCCGGTACCTCGGAGGCGCCACCGCGGTCTCGACATCCGATTTCCGTGACGCGGGTCACACTGAGGCCGTGTCGAGATCCGCGACCCGACGACGTGGTTGCGGCGAGCGCTCACCGACGTGCTGTCCCTGCGGGACGCCGGCCGGGCGACGTACCGTGGCCGAGACGATCGAGGAAGAGGAACCACCGTGAAGTACCTGCTGCTCAGCTACACCCCGGCCGACGCGTGGGACGCCGCCACCGCCGACACGCCGTCCGAGGACGCACTGGCCGCGTTCGCCGTCTACCAGGAGTTCGAGCGGGAACTGGTGGAGACCGGCGAGTTCGTCACCAGCGAGGGCCTCGGTCACCCCGCGGTCAGCACCACCGTCCGCAAGTCAGCGGACGGCGTGGTGGCGACCGACGGGCCGTTCGCCGAGCTGAAGGAGGTGCTGGCCAGCTTCGCCGTGATCGACGTCGCCGGCCACGAGCGGGCCGTCGAGATCGTCGCGCGCATCGTCGACGCGCTGGGTGAGCCGATCGAGATCCGCCCGATCATGGGCGAGGACTTCGCCGGGTGAACGACCGCACCGCGACCGTCGAGGACCTGCTGCGCACCGAGGCGCCGCAGGTGCTCGGCGCGTTGGTGCGGCGGTTCGGCCAGTTCGACATCGCCGAGGACGCGGTGCAGGAGGCACTCCTCGCCGCGAGCCGGACCTGGCCCGCGGAGGGCGTGCCGGAGAACCCGCGCAGCTGGCTGATCCGCGTCGGCTACCGCAAGATGGTCGACCTGCTCCGCTCCGACCAGGCCCGACGCCGGCGCGAACAGGAAGCAGGCCTGGCCGAGCTGGCCATGCACGAGCCCGCCCGTGACGCGGGCCCGCCACCGGACACCGACGACAGCCTCACCCTGCTGCTGCTCTGCTGCCACCCAGCGCTGTCCACCACGTCCCAAGTGGCCCTCACGCTGCGCGCGGTGGGTGGCCTGACCACCGCCGAGATCGCCCACGCCTACGGCACCACCGAGAACACCATGGGCACGCGGATCAGCCGCGCCAAGCAGCAACTCGCCCGCGCGGGCGCCCGCTTCACCCCACCCTCCGACGCCGACCGGGACGGCCGGATCACCGCCGTCATGCAGGTGCTGTACCTGGTCTTCAACGAGGGCTACACGACCTCGTCCGGCGACGAACTCACCCGCGTCGACCTGACCCACGAAGCGATCCGGCTCACCCGCATGCTCCACGACACCCTCCCGGCCGACGACGCCACGACCTCCGAAGCGACCGGCCTGCTGGCCCTGATGCTGCTCACCGAGGCACGACAGCCCGCCCGCACCAACGACCACGGCGAACTGGTCCCCCTGGAGCAACAGGACCGGACGCGATGGCGGACAGACCTCATCCACGAGGGAACCGCCCTGATCGACAGCGTCTGGCACCGCGGCCAGACCGGCCCGTACCAACTCCAAGCCGCGATCGCCGCCGCCCACGCCACCGCCGAATCACCCGAGCAGACCGACTGGCCGCAGATCGCCGCGCTCTACCTCTGGCTGGAACGCCTCGCCCCCACCGCACCTGTCCGCCTCAGCCGAGTCGTCGCGGTAGCCAAGGCCTACGGCCCCGAACGAGGCCTGGCACTGCTCGACACCCTCAACCAACGCCACCACCTGGACCAGGACCCCCTGACCCACCAACGCGAACGCGCCGTCCGCGCCCACCTGCTCCAACTGACCGGCCACCCCACCACCGCCGCCACCCTCTACCGCGAGGCCGCCACCCTCACCGACAACCACGTCGAACAGCGCTACCTGCACGACAGAGCCAACCACCTCACCCCACCAGACCACGACTGAACCCGCCCGCCCGATCCCGGACACACGCGGGCCGCCGCGCGGGCGCAGGTGGTGATCACGTCCCTGACGGCCCGCACCGCTCGCAGACCCGCCCCGAGCGGAACGGTGGCGAACTCGGGCAGGGTGACGCGGTAGGACACCACGTCGGACTCCGGCAACACCATGTCCCGTGCCACGGAACGTGCCGAGCGCTCCTCGGCGTCGGCGACGCAGACGAGCAGGTCGCGGTCGCAGCGGACGGGCGACTGGTCTTGTTGCTGCGTTCACGCCTCCTCGCCCAGCGGCGGTGAGCGTCGCCCCACGGCGTGGAAGCCTGTCGTCACACCAGTCGACAGCTGCTTCCGGATCAGCGTCCAGCACCACCCGGGTCGATCCGCTCACCACCGTGATTCCCATCCGGAGCGCGCCATCTTTCCTATGCTGCCGTCACGGCACGTCGGGAGGTGCGTGGGTGGTAACGGGTGGGGACCTGGTGGCGATGGTCGAGCGATTAGCTCCGGCCGGCACGTCCGAGCGGCCGGTGCGGCATCAGGGGATTTTGTTGTTGTGGGCGATCGGCAGAGCGGCTCGAGGGCTGCCGCGGTTGGTGCGTTGGACCGATGCGCGGGAAGAGTTGCGACCGCTGCTCACCGCACTGGGACGCGAGGGAAGTCGTCCGACGCCGCAGTACCCGTTCGTGGCATTGGCTGAGACGCAGTGGTGGGAAATTCCTGAGGTACTCGAGAAACCCCCTCGCGCGCACGGTTCGGCTCCGCTGAAGTGGTTGACCAAGCACAACCCGCTGGCCGGACTCCCCGCTGAGGTCTACGACCTGCTCGCTACCGACGTGGATGCCCGCGACGCTGTCGTCCGGGCGTTGCTCCACCGGTTCTTCCGCGACAGCCCGACGGCTGAAGCGCTGCGACTGACAGGCCTTGTCGGCCCATTGGATGGTCAGGCCTCCCGAAGCGATCCTCCGCTGGGCTTGCCGAAGGCCGTCGACCTGCTCAGGGACCTCATCGGAATCGAGCTCCGGACCGCGTCCGGCAAGCCGAACACCATCCTGCGCGTGCGGGGCGACGACGTCGTGGTGAAGACGGAACGATCGCCCGAGGGCCAACCCGTGCCGGTGAGCGCCGTGCAGCAGGGTTTGGACCTGCTCGCCGCCCGGGGTTCGGTACGGGTGGTCCCCGACGAGTTGGGGCACCGGAGTTCCTTCGTGGGTGCCGTGCTGGTGGTTCTACCTGGGGCGCGGTTCACCGGCAAACCCGCCGTGGTGGTGCTCGACGAGCTGTCGGTCGACGACATCGCCGGCGACCACCACAACGGCCGGGTCGACTCGATCGCCCAGGTGAAGGTCAGGCTGGAACAGGGTCGGTTGCGCAGCCTGCTCGCCGGTGGTCGGACATCCGCGCAGTGCGCCCTCTGCGGCGACCTGTTTCCCTTGGACTTCCTCATCGCCGCCCACATCAAGAAGCGGGCCTCGTGCACTGACGACGAGCGCCGTGACCTCGCCAACGTCGCGATGCTCGCCTGCACGTTCGGCTGCGACGCGCTCTACGAATCCGGCTGGATCACCGTCGACGACAACGGACTGGTACGAACACGACCACCGGACGGAGTTCCCCAAGGCAACATGCGCGACCGCCTCAACCACCTGAGGGGCCGCTCCTGCACTGCCTACAGACCTTCATCGGCACCCTACTTCGAGTGGCACCGTACGACGATCTTCGCAACATGACGCTCCGGACACACGATTGTTCCAGCCGTCCCACGAACCCACACCGCTCCTCACACCCCAGACAACTTCACTCCAACACCCCTGCTCGGAGTGGCCGACAAACACTGCGGTGAGCGGTTCCCGCACCACCCAGTGCACCCATGCCCGGCACCAACCAGTCCGAGCCAACCGCTCGGCCAACCGCTCACCCCGGTCGTGCCACGCCTCGGTGGTCACCTCGTCCGGAAATCCGGAGTCCATCGGGTCGTCCGGGTCGTAGACGGCCCGGAACTCATCGTCCCACGCGTCGATGGCCGCGACGAGATCCGCAGGTACACCGAAATCATCCGCCAGCCGCTCGTCGGCCCCGACTATGTGAATCGTCCCGTGAACCGGCCGTCAGATGTCAATTTTGGAGTTATCACGTCAATGACGTGCTTTGTTGCGCTTTTCGTCGTATCGATTTCGAGTAGCGGGTACGACAGGGGCCGGTGGACAGCCCCGGCGGTTCAGTGTGCTCGCGCGGGATCGGCTGGTGTTGTCCAGCCTGGCTGGATGTGGCGGTGGGATCGACCCTTGACGTGAAGCTCGTCGAGTTGGGTGTGGGCATGGGTCGGATCCGTGAGGATGTTGTTGTGTCGCCTCGCGTGCGTGCCGTCGATCCCGATCGCCTGACCCGGTGGTGCACCGAGCACCTGGGCAGCCCACCAGCGGAGGAGTTGTTCCGGTCCGGGCACCTGTCCGCTGTCATCGGGCTGCGCCTGGTCGACGGCCGCGAGGTCGTGGTCAAGGTGCGTCCGGACGCGCCGCGGATAGCGGGGTGCGTCGAGGTCCAACGCCGGCTGTTCGAGGCCGGTTATCCCTGCCCTCGGCCGCTGACCGGCGTCACGTCGTTCGACGGCGGTATCGCCACCGCGGAGACATACGTGCCCGGCGGTGACGTGCTCCCGGGCGCGGAGGACGCCGCCGTGGCCTTCGCCGAGGCGTTCGCGCGGCTGGTCCGGCTGGCACCCCGGCCTGCCGAGGTGTCCACGCTTGACCCGGCGCCGTCGTGGGCGGCCTGGAACCACGCCGGGCAAGGACTGTGGCCGCGGTCGGAGGAAGATCCCGAGGTCGACCTCAACGCGGTGGCCGGCGCGGAGTGGATCGACGAGGCCGGGCGGCGTGCCCGTGACCTACTGCGGGCCGGCGGGGCTGATGCCGTGATCGGTCACTGCGACTGGCTGGCCGGCAATCTGCGCTGGAGCGGCGAGGCGCTGCTGGTGGTGCACGATTGGGACAGCGTGATCGTGGAGAGCGAAGCCGTCCTGGTGGGCTTCGCCGCCGCGCTGTACTCGACCGTCAGTGCGGATGAGCTTGCCACCGTCGAGGAGACCGAGCGGTTCCTCGACGCGTACTGCCGGGCCCGCGGCCAGGAGTTCAGCGCCGGCGAACTGCGGCGGACGTGGGCGGCGGGCGTCTGGACCAGGGCCTACGACGCCAAGTACCAGCACGCAGTCGGGCAGCCCGTCACCTCGCTGTCGGAGGACGAAGCCCGCGAGCGCCTCCGTCGCGCCGGTAGTCCGGCGCGACGGTGAACTACCGAAGCGGCTGTTCTCACCGTCAACGCCGTTGGGCAGCACGGACACGCCGCGCGGTGACAACGATCGTGACGAGGCTGATCGCCATGCCGATCACAGCGAACACCACGCCGGCGACAGCCGGTGCGACCGGCAGCTCCACGGTCACCTCACCGCTTCGACAAACAACAGCCGGCGTTGCGTCAAGACGCAGCTCCGCCACCGCCCTCGCCGACGCCAGTTGTCCCGCCGCATCGCTCTCGCACCATTGGTAGGTCGATGCGATCTGGGCGAAGCCGAGTGCCGCGATCCCGAGGAAGGTCGCGAAAACCAGTGCACATGCCACCGCGAGGCCGCGGTCGTTCAGGAGTGGTCGTGTCATGTCAGCGCAGGAGACCCCGGTGTCGGACATTGACGGCGACTACGGCGATGGAAAGTCGCCGGACGGATCCACCCAGCCAGATCAGTGAGTCCTGGAGCACAGCGCTGACAACATTTCGGTAGGAGCGACCACCTGCTCCAGCTCAGCCACCGCAGTCCAGAGTGGAGGGAAAGCAAGATCGCCCGCCACTTGCATTACCGCAGGTCAGCGGGCGAATCAGACGAACTATAACCTGTGGACCTGAGAGGACCCGAACCCCTGACCCTCACACTGCCAGCGCTGTTCCGCAAGCGCCCTGACCAGCACAAACGCAGAACCGGCACGTCAGCTGGCGCAGTTCACCGCCGTTCGATGTCATCGCACGTCGTTCAGCTCTCCCGTCCGCTCCAGATTTGCTCCACACACCGCGGTGTGAACACCTTGTCGACCTCGTCGACCCGGGAACCCCTATCGACCGCCGCGCGGCGTTTCCGGCTCTGCAGTCGGCGACTTTCGCCCGGCACCCACCGGTTCAGCCGGGCGCAGCGGCGTTAATTCGGTCCGGCGCCCTTGAGGTAGCGCAGGACCGCGGTGACGCGCCGGTCCGCCCGGTCGTCGGGGGCGAGGTCGAGCTTGGCGAAGATGCTGCGGATGTGCTTGTGCACCCCGCCCTCGGTGATGAAGAGCCGTTCGGCGATGGCGGCGTTGCCAAGCCCTTCGGCCATGAGCGCGAGCACGTCGCGCTCCCGGGGGCTCAACCGGCCCAGCGCGCTGGTGTGCGGGTTGCGGGCCAACAGTTGGCCCACCACCTCGGGGTCCACGGCGGTGCCACCGCCCGCCACCCGGTGCAGCGCGGTCAAGAATTCCTCGACCCGTCCCACTCGCTCCTTCAGCAGGTAACCGAGCCGGTCGGCGCCGGCCGCGAGCAGTTCGGTGGCGAACGCCTGTTCCACGTACGCCGAGAGCACGAGCACCGCGAGGCCGGGTCGGCATCGTCGCGCCTCGACGGCCGCCACGATCCCCTCGTTGGTGTGGGTGGGCGGCATCCGCACGTCCACGATGGCGACATCCGGATCGTGCTCGGCCACTGCGGCCAGGAACGATTCCGGCGTATCGGTGGTGGACACCACGTCGAGCGATTCAGCGCGCAGCAGCAGCGCCAGCCCTTCGCGCAGCAGCGGGTCGTCCTCCGCGATCACGATCCGCACGGCAGCTCCACCTCCATCGTCGTCGGCCCGCCGAGCGGGCTGTCGAGAGTGAGGCGACCGTCGTGCGCCTCGACCCGTCGGCGGATGCCGGACAAGCCCGACCCGCCGCGCTCGTCCGCGCCACCCCGGCCGTCGTCGCCGATCCGCAGCAGCAACCGATCCCCCTTCCGCCTCACCGCCACCACGGCGCTCGCGGCGCCGCTGTGCTTGGACACGTTGGAGAGGGCTTCGGCCACCACGAAGTACGCGGTGGCCTCGACCGAGGCGGCGCACCGGCCCGGCACGTCCACCACCAGTTCACAAGGCACGCCGCAGCTGCCCGCGAGGCCGGTCAGAGCCCCGGTGAGCCCGCGGTCGGCCAGCACCGGGGGCAGGATGCCGCGGACCACCGCCCGCAGCTCGGCGAGCGCCTGTTCGGTTGCGTCCTGCGCCCGGTCCAGCACAGCACCCACCGCTGCCGGATCCCGGTCCACGGCCCGCCGCGCGGCACCGAGCAGCACGGCTACCGCGACCAGCCGGTTCTGCGTGCCATCGTGCAGCGACCGCTCGATGCGACGCAGCTCGGCGGCGTGCGCGTCGAGAGCGGCGGCGCGGGTGGCGGTCAGCTCGGCGACCCGCAGCGAGAGGTCGACACCCGCGGGCGGCGCCAGCAGGTGCCGGCCCGGCCACTCCTGCACCCGGACGAGCACTGGCGCCAGCCCGACGATCAAAGCGCCGCAGAACACGCCGGTCAGCGCCACGACCAACGCGCCGGTCAGATCGGTGACATCCCGGAAGATGTCCCAGAAGATGAAACTGGGGGTGTTGTCCACGGGCGGCAGCAGGCGGTACCAGAACGGATACGTCGTGTTCTGCAGCATCGTGAGCGGCATCGCGAGCCCGATGAACCCCGCCACCAGCCCTGCCGTGGCATGCAGCGCCAGCCAGGCCAGCTCACGTCGCACGGTCACGTCTCGCACCGCGGCGCGCGTCTGCCGCGGCACCGGACCTGGAGCGAGGACACCGAGCCGGGCCCGTTCCCGGTTCGCGACCGCCCGCAGCACACGCAGGGCGGAGGGCACCAGGACAACGCCGACACCGACGCAGCTGAGCAGCGCGACCACGCCGGACCAGACCAGGACGGTCAACGCTAGCAGTGCTGTACCGAGGCCGCCGACCAAGCGCGCGACAGCGTCGAACGACGCCGGCAGGCGCTTCCGCACCCGTGCCATGCCACCCCCCTCCGAACCTTAACCGATCAATAGAACCCTATGGTGCACGCGAATCGGACTGCCCGTCGTGGCTTGCCCGCCTGAACGACGGCCTCGTGGTGCCACCACCACTCCGGTTGTCCAGTGGGCTGGATTGTTCACCGAGGTGGAAGTGAGCAGCCTCAATCCCGTCGGTCATCGCAGGACCGACGTCCGTGCGACCCGGGAGTTGTCTGCCTTGTTCACGCCTTCTTCTCAGCGACATCGACTTTCTTCCTCGCCGCACCGCCGCGCGGTCGCCGTGACGGCGGTGGTGGCAGCTGCGGCGGGCGGGCTCGCGTTCGGCGGCCCGGTCCAGTCCGCCCAGGCCGCGCACCGCCCCGACGTGGTCCAGCAGAGCCTGGACAAGCTCGTCGGTGTCGACCGGCACCCCGGGGCGCTGACCGCCATCCGGGACCGGCACGGCCGGACCCGCCACTACACGGCCGGGGTCGGCGACCTGCGGACCGGCAGCAAGGTGCCGGTGAACGGCAGGGTGCGGATCGGCAGCGCGAGCAAGATGTTCGCCTCCGTCGTCGTGCTGCAGCTCGTCGGCGAGGGCCGCGTGGAACTCGACGCGTCGATCGAGACGTACCTGCCTGGCCTGGTGCGGGGCAAAGGCGTGGACGCCACCACCATCACGGTCCGCCAACTGCTGCAGCACAACAGCGGCCTGCCGGATTACACCGACTCGATGTTCAAGGCCAAGGGCGACTTCCTGCTGTACCAGCACGTCTACCTCGAACCCCGGGAACTGCTCGACCTGGCGAACGCCAGGGAGAACGGCGTGCCCGCCGGTGGCGGCTGGTCCTACAGCAACACGAATTACGTCCTGGCCGGGCTGATCGCCCAGCGGGTCACCGGCCGCCCGTTCAACGAACTGGTGACCACCCGGGTCATCCAGCGGATCGGTCTGCGGGACACGTACGCGCCCGGGGTCGGAGAAGAGGACATCCGCGGCCGGCACCCCAGGGGCTACCAGCGCGACCCGGCGACCGACGAGCTGGTCGACTTCACGCGGATGGACCCGAGCTGGGGTTGGGCCGCCGGTCACCTGGTCTCCACGCCGGACGACCTCAACACGTTCCTGCGCGCGCTGCTGGACGGGAAGTTGCTCGAACCGGCCCAGCTGGCCCAGATGCGCACCACCATCCCGACGGACCCGAAATCCGGGTCAGGCTACGGACTCGGTCTGTTCAGCACGCCGTTGAGCTGCGGAGGAGCCGCGTGGGGCCACGGCGGCGACATCCCGGGCTACTCGACCGTCAACGCGGCCACCGACGACGGTCGCGCGGCGACCCTCGTGGTCACCTCGCTCAACGGGTCGGTGAAGGACGAGTCCGTCGCCGCGGACCGGGGCGCACTCGTCGACGCGGCGCTGTGCGCCCACTGACGCCCGGCTGAAGGGTCGGTTCCCCTACCCGGCAAGTCGTACGGCAAGGGCTCGGGCGCGGTGCCGACACCGCACCCGAGCCCTTGCCCGTTCCCACCTCCGGTGCCGCCGAAGGTAGTGCTGGCTGTACCGGAAGTGTGCAGTACAAGGGATCGTGAGGCTCCGGGACCACGACGACACTGATCGAGCCAGTGCAAACCGCTCAATTGGGGAGTGTCCCTTGTCGAAGGATCTCAGTCGTCCGACCCGAACCCGCCCAGGCCCTGCGCGCCGGCGCCGCATGGTCGCCGCGGCGATGGCGGCGGTGGCGGTCGCCGGACTCGCGCTGACGGAGGTGGCGTCGGCGGGCGCATCAGGTGACAGGTCGAGGTCGGGTCACGACAAGGCGCTGCAGGCGGGCCTGGAGGCGCTGGTCGCCGACGGGAGGCTGCCCGGGATGCTGATGTCGGTGCGAGACCGGAACGGGCGGGTGACGAACTACACCGCCGGGGTGGGTGATGTCCGGACGAAGTCGAAGGTGCCGACGGACGGTTACGTCCGGATCGCCAGCATCACGAAGATGTTCACCGCTGTGGCGACCCTGCAGTTGGCCGATGAGGGCAAGCTCGCGCTGGACGACACGGTGGAGAAGTTCCTTCCGGGCGTGGTGCGGGGAACCGGCGACGGTGCGGCGATCGACGGTCGGACGATCACGATCAGGCAACTGCTGAACCACACCAGCGGGATGCCCACCGGAGTCCCCTTCATGGGCAACGGGATCCTGCCGGTCAGGGACCGGTACTTCGAGACCCGGGAGATGCTGGACGCGGCGCTGACGCAAGCACCGACGTTCGCCCCAGGACAGGACAGGGTGTGGGCCTACAGCAACACCGGCTACATGCTGCTGGGTCTGGTGGCGCAAAAAGCGGCGGGACGGCCCTTCGCCGAGGTGGTCACGGACAGGATCATCGACCGGATCGGGCTGAAGAAGACGTACTACCCGGGTCCGGGCGACCGCGACATCCGTGCCCCGCACCCCCAGGGTTACCTGTTCCCCAAGGACGACAGGGGCGAGCCGACTGCCGGTGATCTGATCGACATCACGCGGTTCGACCCGTCGATCGCCGGTGCCGCGGGGCAGATGATCGCCGCCCCGAGTGACTTGAACAAGTTCCTGGTCGCCTTGCAGGGCGGTCGGCTGCTCAAGCCCGGTCGGCTGGCGGAGATGCGTCAGACCGTGGACGCGCCCGGCCTCTTCGAGGGTTGGCGCTACGGTCTGGGCGTCATCGAGATGAAGCTCAGCTGCGGGATCACCGCGTACGGCCACGGCGGCGACGCCGACGGCTTCCAGACCCGCGCCGCCATCACCCCCGACGGCCGGGCGGTCACCGTCGCCGGGACGAACGACGAAGTCCGCCAGTACGAGGTCATCGCCCTCTTCGACAAGGCACTGTGCGCCACGAAGTAGGAACCGCCGGGCTCAATCCGCTCACAGGTGGGTGCGGTGGACATACCACCGCACCGACCTGT
Source organism: Saccharothrix carnea (assembly GCF_003014735.1). Lineage (GTDB taxonomy): Bacteria > Actinomycetota > Actinomycetes > Mycobacteriales > Pseudonocardiaceae > Actinosynnema > Actinosynnema carneum. The sequence continues at coordinate 778,897 of NZ_PYAX01000003.1, forward strand.
GGGACTTCGCGAGTCAGGCAGAGCGGCGCAAACAGAGAACCCCCACGTCAGCTGACGCAGTTCACCGCCGCTCGAAGCCGTCGCACGTCGTTCGACTCCTCCGGATGCTCCAAATTTGCTCCACACACCGCGGTGTGAACGGCGGCAACAGGTGCAGGCCTCAACCGCCGAACACGCGGTCCCCACGCGCGGTGTGAAACTCGACCCGCACCGGAAACGCCACGGCCAACCGCTCGGCCAACCGCTCACCCCGCTCGTGCCAGGCCGCCGTGGTCTCCTCGTCGGGGAAGCCCGAGCGCTCCGGATCGCTGCGGTTGTACACGGCCTGGAACTCGTCGTCCCACGCGTCGATCGCCTTCGCCAAGTCCGCAGGTGCACCGAACTCGGCCACGAGCCGCTCGGCAGAGCAGTTGTCGGCGATCACCTCGTCCGCGGTACGGACCCAGAAGGGGAAGCACTCCCACTCCGGCGCCACTCGGACCGAGATCAGTCGGCTCATTCTCCCCATCCCCGGTAGGTCGGATCCGCCTCCGCGCGCGGGTCACGTCGCGCGTCCTTGAAGGGTGTGGTCGCACTGCGGATGTTGGCGCCGACGATGAAGCCGTTGTCGCCCACCGACACCGTGATGTAGTGCGTCTGGCCACCGTACTGGACCTCGAAGATCGGCCGTCCGGGCGGCTTGCCCTGGTAGTAGCCCGTGTACTTGCCTTCGGTGGCAGCTCGGTGCACCACCTCGGCGATCTTGTCCTCGGGGATCCCGGCGGCTGTGAACTCGTCCTTGTGCTTCATCACGTGCGCAAGGCCGGACTCCTTGTTGGTACGCGGATTGACCCCTCCCTCCTCCAGGAAGACGATCTTCCCGTTGGGGTCCCTGCCGATTTCGACGACCTTGTCCGGAGAGATCTTCACGCCGTTGTCCTGAGCTTCGGCGATGAGTTCCTGCTTCTCCTGCTCCCGACGCTGCCGGTCGACCTCGCGCGGATCCTTGTGCTGCGGATCCAGGTCCTTCCGACGGAGCTTGTCGACCAACTCCTTGAGCTTGCGCCAGGCCATGCGCAGTACCTCGGCGAGCCCGTCGAGCCGTTTCGCCACGTTGGAAATGGTCTTGAGCAGCTTGCGCACCACGTCCGCGATCTTGGCGGCGTACTTGACAACCAGACTGGTGGCCTGCGTCGCCACCACCGGCGCCGCGGCACCACCCGTGACGAGAAGTTCCAGTCCCCAGACCACAAGCCTGCCGACCGCATCCGCGACCAGGTCCCGCACGAACTCCCGCACCGCCGCCACGACCTCGCCCATGATCGTGACCACGGCGCCCACACCGCTGCATACCCTCGACGCACCACGCAGCGCATCGACCACTTCTCCGGCACGCGCCCGATACGCATCACCCGCGGCACCACGCCACCCGGCAGTGCGATCATGCGATGTGGTCTCCAGGTCACCGGCCACCCGCTCGACGCCTTCGCTGATGTTCTGCCAGGTCTGCGCGTAGGCGCAGATGACCGGCGGTGTCCCGGCCAGATCGTTCAGCATGTCCTGCAACGGCTGAACGTGCTCGATCAACCACCCGACCCCATAGGACGCCAGCGTGCCCACCGGGTCCATGTAGACACCGAGCGCTTCAAGCCCGGCGCCGACGACTCCCAGGCCCGCCTCGACCCAATCCCCGTTATTGATCCCATCGAGCGCGGCCTGCCCGGCCGACAAAAGGCCGATCCCGGTGATCGCGGTGGTGTCGTCCTCCGGTTTCGCGACAAACGGGTTGTTCACCCCTGCCCCAACCGGTCGAACCGGTCGACGTTGTCGGACTCGACCTGCTCGTGGACCTCGGCGGTCGCCTTCAACGACTCCGCCATCGAGTCCAGTGCCTCCGCCGCCTGGGACTACGCCTCCACGCCCCACTTCTCCAGCGGGTCGAGCATCAGGGTGAACGGCCGGCACAGCACCCCATACGCATCCGCGGACATCGACACCTGACGCGCCGCGTCCAACGCCTGCGCCAACACGCCCCCCTGCCCCCGAACCTGCCCGGCGTGCTCCCGAACCTCACCAGGCACCACCTCGAACACCACCCGAGCCTCCCCGTCCCGTCGGCGGTACGACCAGCAGCCTTTGTACGCCACCGACCCACGGACGACCGTCGGATCGAGAACACGTAACCCAATCAGTCGAACCGACGTGTCACACATGCCCGGATAGCTCTCCAGGGACGGTTCCACGCTATAACGGGTATTACCGATACATGTTGGAGGTACCCATCAGTCGCACAGACAGCTAAGCGCGCCGTGGATTCCCTTGAAGATCTTGGCGTTTCCTGCTTCGACAGGTGGCACGTCCGGATCCAGGCCTCGATCAGACCAGAGTGCCGGTTCAGGACGCCCGCCGGCCCGGCCCAGCCAGACCATCCGCGCGCCGCAATCACACCCGAGACACCCAGTCCAACCACATCAATGAACTGCACCCAACATTCACCGATGCTGGACAACTGCGGCGAAGTGCAGCCAACAAGCTGAGCCTCCCTCTGCCAGCATGGTCCGGCCATTTCTTTGACCAGCGCAAACAGAGAACCCGCACGTCAGCCGGCGCAGTTCACTGCCGTTCGAAGCCGTAGCGCGTCATTCGACTCCACCGGCTGCTCCAGTTTTGCTCCACCCACCGGCGTGTGAATAGCGGCGGCAGGCGTGGAGCTCGACACATGTTTTCACAGGCGGTGCGGAACGTGATCCGCACCCACGGCGCCGTCCACCCGGTCGATGAGCCGCTAGTCTTCGCCGAGCTGGGCATCAGCATGTGGACCTTAGACGTGCCGAACCGGTTGTCGTTCCACGCGACCGGCTAGTGGTGCGTCTCGGAGGGTTGACCCGGTAAACGATCGGTTGGGTTGATCGGCGAGGCTGGTCCCGCATGTCGAGTGCGGGAGGTGGTTGTGGCTCGTCGTCCGAGTGTGTTCGTCAGGCCGTTGTCGATGGAGGAGGGCCGGAAACTTCAGCGGATCACCAGGACCGCGAAGGATCCGGTGCGGCTGCGCCGGGCGATCGTAGTCCTGATGTCCTGCCAGGGCCAAGCGGTCCGGGACATCACCTCGTTGATGCAGGTCAGCGAGGACTACGTGCGGGATGTGATCCACGCCTTCAACGAGCGCCGGTTCGCGGCGCTGGACCCCAAATGGAGCGGCGGACGGAGTCGGACGATCGGTGAACGGATCTGCCTGATCGCCCGCACTGCGCCCGCCGACTGGGCATCACCGCATTCTCCACCTGGTCGCTCGCGAAGCTGCGCGAACACCTGCTCGACCGCGGCACCTTCGCCGCGGTCAGCCGGGAGACGCTGCGCCGCATCCTGCGCGACGCCGGCGTCTCCTGGCAGAGCACCACCACCTGGAAGGCCTCCACCGACCCGGACTTCCTTGCGAATATGCACTGCATCCTCGACTTCTACGACCACTCGCCCGACGACGGACGTGTGATCTCCCTGGACGAGTTTGGCCCCCCTGAACCTGGTGCCGAGCAGAGGGAAAGCCTGGCGGCCCGTCACGTCGCCACGCCGATTACGGGCCACCTACAACCGCTGGCACGGCGTGATGCACATGCTCGCCGCGCTGGACCTGGCCACTGGGAAGATCCTCTACCGGATCCGGCGCCGCAACGGCACCGCGAGCTCCTCGGCCTGCTCAAAGCCCGTAATCAGTGCCGGACCGGCGCTGATCCATATCGGGACTCTACAGGTCGTCGTCCGGAACGAACGGCGACCGACAGGGCCTTCGGAGTAAAGAACTCCGGTGCGACAATAAGTTGAGGAATGGCCGCGTTCGGCAGAAGTCCCCTCATCCGGTAGGTCTCGCGTTCGGCTTGATCCTCATCCCGCACGACGATGCCCTGCACCTTCGATATTGGGATCGGGCTGCGGACAAGGACTTCTGCCTGATCGCTGGTGGGCCACCAGTCCGGATGGCCTGTGCGCCTGCGGTACTGGTTCACATTGTTTGCGAAGAGCATGTCGAAGCCTTCGCGACCACCCGTGATTGGCACCGTGCGGCTGGCAGCGTTGTGCGGCGAGAACTTTGCCTCCGGTTCGTCCAGCAAGGTGATGTCCATAAGGAAGACTATCCAATCAGTAAAAACGGCATCCCTATCCTGGACGACCTTGAGGTACCACACGTTGGGATATTCGATGCTGCAAGAGACGTGGTCGAGGTGGTTGTCCAATCGTTTGGTGTCGGTCGGTCTGTAGAAGTCGGCCGACCGCGTCAGGTCACCGACGGATCTTATCGCCCCGGCCTCGACTACGTGAGGAAGAGCGCTGGACCGGGTGAAGTGGCAGAGGCGGGTGATCCCTCGCCTCCGGGCTTCCGCCGTGATCGCGTTCACCGTGTGGTGGACCTGTCGTAGATGTCCGACTCTTCGCCGGGCAGGAGACTGGTCAGCGATCCCGAGTAAAGGATCACCAGTTCCGTCTTGGCGCGTGTCACCGCTATGTACAACTCGCGGGCCTGTTTCATCATGGCCTCGGTCGCGCCGAAGACTTCGATGCTGCTTTTGGACGGAAGTTCATCCGCGTCGCAGAATGGGAGTACGACAGCGTCGAACTCGAGCCCGCGGGCTTCCGCGTACGGACCATAGAAGATACCCGGACCATAGGCCCAGACCTTCATACCCTTGTGTAGTCGGGTGACCCGATTGTTCCTATCGGAGATGATCTCGATCTCATCGTCCCAGTCATCGTTTCTCAACAGGATGGCGACCTGGTGGATCTTCCTCCTGGATACTTTGCGGTCCACGAGGAGATTCTCGGCCATGTGAACGGCTTCGGCGATCTGCATCGACTTGGAGAACGCCTCGACGAGCAGCGGTGCGTCACCATCACGTTGTGGGGGCAACGGGGAGACGAGTTCGACGTCATCCTTGAAGAACGGCGTATCCGCCACAGCTTCGGCCAAACGCGCGATCTGCTTCGTGTTACGGTAATTCCGGTCGAATCTCACCAGATCCTTCGGCTCGACTAGCAGGCCGAGCGACTTCCAGGACACACGGCTGCCGTAGATCTGCTGGGCGTAATCACCGAAGAAGGTGACCGTGCCGTCCTTCGGGACGATCTCAGTCAACGACCTGATCATCTCTGGGGAGAAGTCCTGACCTTCGTCAATCACCACGTGCCGGTACTGCGGTTCCTTGTGGCTTTCTGTTAGCTTCCGCCGCAGAACGCCTGCCAAGTCGCTCAGGTCGTGCTCATAACGATTCTCGGCGAGCAACTGTCGGTAGCGGATGCGTATCTGGTTCACGATCGTCCGGTCAGAGGGGGCAAGACCGTAGTTGCGGCCGACTCGCTGGACGTGGCCGTTCACGTACTCCGCGAAGTTTGTGATCCCATGCCCGGCCAGCCAGTCGAGCTCGTCCAAGAAGAATCCGACTGGCCGGTCGAGGACGGCTCGGCGCGAACGGGCACGGGAACGTACTTCGTTCACCGCGCGCTCGATGAGTTCCACCCTCCGATCCCTTGGACAGATCAGGAGAGGGTCCGGCGAGAGCGTTCGGATGTAGTCGATGGCAAACTTGTGGTACTGCTCGACCTTGACGTCATCATCAGGTCCGACCAATTCCCGGAGATAGGTTACTAGGGCTCCGTTGAAGGTCACCAACAACGTCTTACCACCACTTTTAGGCATTTTGGACAAGTGCCGTGCGCGGTGTACGGCCATCACTGTTTTTCCGCTGCCCGCCGTTCCCAAGGCGATGCAGTGGCCCTTTTCTCGCATGTAGACGACATCACGTTGCTGCCCAACGGGATCCGGAAGCACTGTCCGCACCGTTCGATCATGGCACAGTTACCTCGTGATGTCCGCAGTTTCCGGCAGCAAGGTGGCTACACGGCGCGGGTCGGATGGCGACTACCGACCCTCATGCTTGCCGATAACGTGATCCGTGCAGGTGAGAAGCGCGAGAAGGCAAGGACTCGCAAGTTCGAGGAGCGCTCGTGATCCAAGGCGTCGCCGACTGACGCGCATGATGATCGGCCGTGCTACTCCGACTGGACTACGTGGACGTGGTCATCGCGTTCGCGCTGTTGCGTCTAACGCCCTAAAAGGCGTCGGCATCGATCCGGCAGCCGAGCGGTCCTGCACCACTTGGTCGACGTTTCTCCGCTCCGAGGCCGAAAGGGCTACGGGCCTGCGGTTTCTTCGAGACCCACCCCTGACCGACGCGCGCCTATACGTGCTCGCAGTCATCGAACAACCAGCCGCCGAATCGGAGTACTCGGCGCCGCTGCGAACCCAGCCGCCTCTGGGTCACCAAGCCATCATGAATCTCGTCATGGACCTCGACGACGCGGACAGTTCCACACGGTTCATGGTCCGCGATCGAGACGGCAGGTATCGGGCATTGTTCGATGACATCTCACCGACGCAGACATCCGGGTCGTTCTCAGCGGTGTCCGGGGTTACCGCGGATAGACACGATCGTGAGCTGCGCCCGAATATCTCGACGAGAACCGCTCGACCGCACGTTGATTCTGGAATCACCGGTACGCCATTCCGGGGACGGACGCCAGCATTCATCACCACACCAGACCGGGTGGAGTCATCAGTTCATACTGATCGTCGATCAGGTGCGGTCGCAGGTCCAGACGGTGGTCGGGGCCTGGCGGGTAGCGGCGGTGCGCCCAGCGGGCCACCGCGACCCGCGACTCCCGTGCGGTGTCGTGGGAGAACTGTGGTACCCGGCGCGACAACTCCGCCGCCTACCCCACACTCGCTCCCGGCAGCAGCAACACCGCGACAACCTCGGCCAGCACCTCGACGTCACACCCGGCCGGCAATCGCGACAGCTCGACTTGCCAGGAGCGTTGCTCCAGGGTCACCAACTCGGTGACCAGGTCGGCCAGTGTCCAGGTGCGGATCCCGCTGCGGCCTAACACCGCCAACAGCGCACACGCGTGCAACACCAACGGGGTATCCCCGTCGGCGCCGACCGGCCGATCGGGCAGATCCGGGGCCGGCACACGCCCGTGCGCGTCGGCCCGCACCGCCTCGGCATACCACCGCTGCCGGTCCGCGGCCTCGCCTACTGCGGACAGAACCTCCACCCAGGCCAGCCTGGGCCGCACCTCGTCCGAGAAGAGTCGCAACGCCGCGTCGATGCGCGCCAGCAGCAGCACACAGATCAGGTCCGGATGCCGCACGGCACCGGCTATCAGGGTTTCCAGGACCGAGGTCCGAGTGCGGTCGGCCGGCGTCGTCGACGATCACCAGCGTGGGATCCCCCGCCGCGGCGATCCGCTCCACCACACCAGCCGCATCATCGAGCAGACGACCCGCCACCCACCCCTGCGGCAGCGCCTCGCCCACGGCCAGCGACAGGCGGCTCTTGCCGACCCCTGCCGGACCCATCACCACCCGCACCACATCACCATGCGGATCTGCGGCGACGCACCAGGCCAGCAGACGATCACGCACAGCACTGCGCCCCCACAACGGGGTAGACGTGAACGGCGCGGTCAACCACCCCACCACCGCGCCAGCCTCAAGCACCGAACCACCCCGTTCCACCGCCTTGGACTCGACCGGTACCGGGGACTCCGGCAACGGCGGCCGCAACGGGCCCAACAACTCGTCACGAGCCTCCCGGCGATCACGCCGATCCGCCACCGCCTGCACTTCGGCAACCCCCGAACACCCACAAGGACGACCAAACCCGTGGTCAACGTCCCGGCGTTCTCGTCCTCCGGCGAGGGCGGGGCCGCACCGGTCGCGGAGGTGGTGACCTGCGGTCCGGTGCGCTGCGCGTCGTCGAGCCTGATCCAGTTGCGCGGCGTCTCGTGGTTGACACCGAGATCCTCGGCCACCGACTTGATCGTCGCGCCCGGCCGGGACCGGTAGAGCGCGACCGCCTCGGCCCGGAACTCCGGCGGGTAGTGCTTCATCACCTTCTGAACGGGCCTCCTGTCCACCCGGATCGTCAGGATCCAAGTGTGTTTGGTGTCCAACATCCAGGGTCAAGTCCGTCGCGCCAATGACGATTGCTGCCGGAACCGAGACGACGTTCGGAGTGCCTGGTTGCGTCGAGCGCGCGTGCACCATCACGCATGCGGAGGCGAGGCGGCACGCGGCCGGCCGCCTCACAGTCCGGGAGAACATCGCCGACCTGTGCGAGGAGTTCGTGGACTACGGCGGGCTGGCCATCGCCGCGCAGCGCCGGCGACGCTCGCGCTGGACGAGCTGGTCGATTCCACGGTGGCCGTGGCCGCGAGCGTCGGTACCGCCCCTTCACTGGTCCCGTATACACGTCACACGCGCAACCAGTCCGCTTCGACTCGTGGGCCGCCTCCATGTGATGCGTCATGTAGGCTAGGAGCCCTCTCGGCGGTGCCACGTCAGTGGTTCTCCCAGCCGCCGGTGATCTACAGGGAGCCAACGTGAACCTGCCTGCGCCCAAGGGGCACCAGCGTGACGTCGTCTATCTGCCTGGTCGCGGACATCAAGTAATCCTCGGTACCGCTGGCACGGGCAAGACCGTTATGGCGATCCACCGCGCTGCGCACCTCGCGGACACCCGCACGCGGAACCACGGGCCAACGTTGTTGCTGACGTACAACAATTCACTGGTTACATACTTGCGCCATCTGGCCAACCGGTTGCCTGGTGTCACCATTGAAACGTATGGCAAGTTTTCCCGCGGTTACCTGGCCGCTAAAGGTTTGATGGGCTACAATCAGATTGCCACTCCGGACCTACGTCGACACTTTGTCGAACAGGCCGTCAAGACAACAGCGATGACTCACGGGACGAACCCGTTCCTGGAGCACGCTACCGATTTTTTCCTCGATGAGCTCGAATGGATTGACGGACACGGTCTTGCCACTGTGCAAGACTATCTCGACGTGAAGCGGGCCGGCAGAATGGCGCCGCTCCAGCAAGGTCAGCGACACACTGTCTGGGACATCCGCACGAACTACCTGAAAGCACGTCGCGCAGGAGGCCGCCCCTACGACTGGGCAGGCCTTCCGATGGTCGTGCGCGCTGCGCTTGCCGTAGATGCCGAAACCCGCCGGTACAAGCACATCGTGGTCGACGAGGCCCAGGACCTGTCACCGGAGGCCATCCGCTCACTGGCTGAAGCCATCCCAGAAGATGGCAGCTTGACGCTGTTCGCCGACTACGCGCAGCAGATCTACGGACAACGGGTGTCCTGGCGCTCGTGCGGGTTGACCGTCACGAAGGCTGAGCTGTTCCTCGACAACTACCGCAACAGCCCTGAGATCGCTCGGCTCGCGATCGCGATGGCGGACATGCCCCACTTCAAGGACTCGGCCGACTTGGTCGAACCCCGCGCTCCACAGCGGGCGGCCGGAGCGAAACCCACCCTCGTCCGTTACTCGTCACCAACGGCCGAAGCGGCGGGCGTCGCCACCAACGCCGCCGACTTCGGCAAGTTCGCACGAGTCGGTGTACTCGCGAGGACCAGGGCGGAAGCGCGCCAAGCCGTGGCTGGAATCGCCGGCGTCCGCATGCTGCACGACAACATGCAGAAGTGGGAGATCAGCTCTGGCGTCTATGCAGGCACGTACCACTCCGCCAAAGGACTCGAGTTCGACGTGGTATTCCTCCCCTTCTGCGGCGCGAACCGGTGCCCGGACAGTGACACTGTCGCCGCGTTCGGCTACGACGAGGCCGCAAGCCGCGAGAGTCGCCTGCTTTACGTGGGTGTCACGCGGGCTTGCGATGAGCTCATCATCACTCACACCGGGCAGTTGACGCCGCTGCTCCCCGCTGCGGACTCTGGCCTCTACCAGGTGACGACATGACCGAAATCAACTTCGAAGTTGCTGAAGCACTCAGGGCGCTGCCGTTCACGCGACTCACCCACTTCACCCCGTCGCTCAACCTGCCGAGCATAGTCGCTGACGGGGAGCTCCGGAGCGTCAAGGCCCTGAGGGATGATGTCCGGGCTTGCTACCGAGCCACCGACCTGCAGCGCCTGGATGGCTACCCAGATAAAGTGTGCTGCAGCATCCAGTACCCCAACGGTTATTACTTCGACATCGCCCGTCGGAAGTCTGACGTGATCAATTATCCCGATTGGGTCTGCCTCTTGCTGGACAAGGATGTCGTTGCGACCGGAGGAACGCTATTCTCGCCACGGAACGCCGCAGCCGCCGGAAAGCGCCCTGCGCCAGGAGCGGCAGGTCTGCAAGCCTGCTTCGCGCCGTCGGTACTCGGTCAGGGCGGACAGACGCGGACCCGTGGTCCGCGGCATGATCCCCGCAGTCCAACGGATGTGCAAGCCGAGGTGCTGGTGACAGCCCCAGTGCCGCTATCGACCATCCATGGGATCGTGTTCCCCACTGCTGCAGCGGCCGAGGAGGAGTACGGACGGTTGGACCGATTTGGCGTGCTGCTACCCGACCATGTGCAGTGGATCATCTCACCGGGCATGTTCGACAAGATCGCGATCGCTAACGCCGTTCGATTCGGGCACGGCCTCGAAGAAGCCGTGTGGTTGTCTCCTTCGCATCAGGCTGAATCCTCATGACCCCGACTGCTGAAACGTTGACGCGCACCGCGCGAGGCATTTTCCTTGGCGCAGCGGTCGGCGACGCCTTGGGCTGGCCTCAGGAGTTCAGAGGCGGACTCGTCGGAGGTCAGAAGGAGCGCGATCGGGCTACCCCTCGATCTGAATTTCGCGGTTGGGTCCGCAACGCTGGTCACTACTCACGCCGTTACCGGGATCCAGTCCGCGCGGGAGAGTACAGCGATGACACCCAGCTGCTACTTGCCACCGCAAGGTGCTGCCTTGCAGGCGACCGGTGGTGGGAACGTCTCACCGAGGTCGAACTTCCAAGCTGGCCCCTATACCAGCGTGGCGGCGGAGGCGCGGTTCTGAGGGCCGCCGCGTCTTGGTCCGAAGACCGTCCCCCATGGCATAGCGATTCCGCTCGTACGCGTAGTGCGGAGGAGCGCTACAGGAATGCCGGTGCCAACGGTGTCGCAATGCGTATTGCCCCCCACGTGTTGTGGGCCGACGGACCTGAAGATCTAGTCCGACGGGTAGTGAGAGACGGTATTACGACCCACGGGCACCCTCGAGCCTTGGTCGGCGCGTTGGTCTATGCCTTTGTCCTCCGCCATGCAGCGTCTTCAGTTGAACTACATGGGTTCGGCGACAGCGTTGGCGCTGCTACTGCAGGCTTGATCGACGTAGAACAAGTGCTTCCAATGCTGCCTTCCGGCTGGGGTACCGCTCAGCAGCTTGATCGCTTTGCAAGCACATGGATGGATACGAACAATGAGGCAGAGCAGCTTCTTGACAACATCGCCCACTCCTTGAGCCGTGGCGCGATGAGTAATCCAAATTCAACGCTCGAACAACTCGGTTGCACTGACCCAAAGGTCAACGGATCCGGCACAATATCGGCTGTCGCAGCAGTCTACCTCGCTAGTCGATTTGCTGCACGTCCACAAGGTGGCCTGGTGTCGGCGGCTTTTCTTCGCAAAGGCGACACGGATACATTGGCTTCCCTTACGGCGGCGATACTTGGCGCGCTGCACGGGGAGCAATGGCTTGGAGATCTGCGGCACGCTGTGCAGGATGCACACTATGTCGGCGGCCTTGCTGAGAGCGTTGCTGCACGGACGGATCTCCCTCTGAAGTGGCCGACTCGCCCGCCTCGAGTGTTGCGTTATTCACTACTGAAAAGCCTGCTCGATCCGCACGCTCCCGGAGGGGAGTTTCCCGATGGTCGTCAATTCATCGTTCGAGATGTAGAAGAGCTTTCCGGCAGTGGGATTCGGCGTGCTCAACTCACCCTCGACGACGGTCAAACCGTATTTGTCGACGTCCGAGTCGATCCGAATGAGTCTAGCCACCGTCGAGCTGGGACTGACACGGATCACCGAGGTGCTGAACCTTCAAGCAATCGTGAAAGAAAGCAGGCCCGACAAGGAAGTCGGGGATCCGAGAATTCCGCGACCTCGGAATCACTGGATGAGATCGCGCCTATTCGCGTGGGCACTGGGGTGGTCCTCGCCACTGGGCAGCTTGCTCGAACCGCAGGTTTCTACGCTCGACTCATCGGCTGCGACATTCGAGCGCGCGGAAGGTTTGCCGAAGTAAGTTCAGGACTCCTGCTTCACCAGGTAGAATCGAACGAACTCATCGAGACCTCGGGAGTAACGGTCCGCGTCGCGGTCGATAATCTTAAAGAATCCCTACGACGCATGGGCCTGGAGGTTCCGCACAATCGTCGTGATGAGATCATCGAGCTGACAGATCCTGACGGTCGTCGAGTGCTTGTCAATCAGATGATTGTGACGGTAACACGATCACAGGAGGTGCACTGGGATCGAATTGATGCAAACGACTTTGAACGCCTCCTAGTGCGGTTGCTGGAACAGTCGGAAGCCTATGAACGAGCAGGTGACACTACCTCTGGGGACGAGTTCGACACTGGCATCGACGGGCTCGCTTATGTTCGCACCAACGAAAACCCTGCCGATTCTGGACAACTGGTGATTTTTCAGGCGAAACACTCACCTAATCAGATGGTCAGCTTGGCCGAGATTGAAGATCTCGTCAACGTCAAGCTCCACCATTTCGACCGTGGATCAATCGGTCGCCTGGTCATTGCCACTACTGGATCATTGTCGCGCACTGCCGTTAGATGGGTTGAGAAGTACAACCAGGACAAGCATCCAATGAGTATCGGCGTGTGGTCCTCGAATGATCTTGAGATGATTCTCCGCAGAAAGCCTGAGATCTTGGCAGAGTTCGGACTGCTGGGCTAATGCCGAGGAGTGCGATGTAGCCGAGCAGTCCAGCCACAGGCAGCCGGTGATGATCCTGTGTGACGGGCGGCCAGCGATCGGGCACCGCCGGATGTCGTGCGTTCATGCGGCAAGCACCTCTTTGCCGGCCGGCGTCGGTAGTCGGTGTGGAGAAGTTCGGCGAGGTCGTCCAGCAGCAGTGACACCGCGTGGGTGGCGTGCTGGCGGACCATGCCGTTGCACTTGGCGCTCTCGCCCCGGCCCCGACGTCATCACCGGGGCCGGGGCGAGAGCGAGCGAACGTGCCGCCCACGCACGAGGCGAGCGGGGTGAACGGTGCCGGATCATGCCGCCAGGCCTCCGTGTGCCGGCCCTAACCGAGGTGGTCGGCGGACCGCGTCGAACGGAACTGCCCGAGGTCGGTCACGCTCGCTGACGACCCGCCTGCGGTCTTGTGCAGTCCGACATCACCTGAGTTCGACCAGCCGTGCCTTACCTGCGGTGTGTCCTCCATGGCCTGGGCCACGCTATTGACGCTCGTTTGGGTGATCTTGGCTCGTGTTGATTGGGTTTCAGGATTCATGAACCGATCTCCGTCTTGTTGAGGTGATCTCGGTTGGCGTGAAGACGGGGGGTGCGAGTTGGCGCTGTCAGTCGTGCGGGATGTGGGTGGCGTGCGGCAGCCCGCGAGCGCGGAGGTGAGCTAGCGGATTTCGAAACCAGGCTGTGCTGGCGCGTGCGTCGGCGGGCGTGTCGGACGACACGGTCCGCGGCGAGATCTCCAACCTCCAGCAGGTACGCGAATGGTTCGGCCGGCCGTTGTGGGAGATGGAGCCGGCCGATGCCGACACCTACTTCGGGCGGGTGCTGCGGCGAGCGGCGAGCAGGACACGGCACGCCCAGGGCCTGACCAGCCAGCCACGCCTGCTCGACATGATCACGATGGACGTGGACGTACCGCATCGTGGTGGCCACCCACGCGTGCCCGAGAGTCTCTCGGATCGCGACCAAGCCCATTCCGCTCAGATACAGCTGCGACGCACAAAAGTGCCGCAAGACGTGCGGAGTCAGCCCGCCCGCCCAGCCCGGCAGATGCGCCCGCGTCGCCTCACTCAGCGCGCCGCGCAGGCTGCTCTTGCCCAACCGACGTCCCGCACCGCCGCTGCGGCGCTCCGAGGGGAACAACGGCGCGCCCTGCCGGGTGTGGTCGTCCTCGAACTGGCCCCACACGTCCTCGACGTACCAGCGCAGCGTGCGATCCGCGCCGTTGATCAGCGGGACCATGCGCTCCCGTGGTCCGGAACCCTTTGCACCCTTCCCGTAGCGCACATGGATTTGCCGAACCGGCCCAACTCCCACTTGACGTCGGCCAGGTCGAGGTTGCGTACCTCGTTGGCCCGCAACCCGACCTCGGCCATCAACCGGGTCGCGGCGTAGTTGCGTGCCGTCGGTGCGAACTTCCGGCACGCCAACAACTCCTCAGCCCCAACCTCGGAACAGCCGGTCCACCTCCTCGGGCTGCGGCGGAATCCGCAGCCGGGCGTCCTTGCCCCCCTTCGGCCGGTTCATCTCGTCGATCGGGCACGCCACGACCCGACCGGTCATCGCGTGCAACTCGACCGCCTGCCGCAGCTCCAGGAATGTGAAGTACGTCCGCAGCGCCGCCGCCCTAGGCGGCGGGCCGGCGGGAGGGGCTGGTCTGAATGCGGTGGCACATGCGCCTGGCCTCGGCGAACCGGGGCATCTGGAAGGCCTCGGAGCTGCAACGCCTGCTGGCCGAACGCGGTCTGGTGATTTCGGCCGGGAAGATGTCCCACCTGTGGTCCGGGCAGCCGGTCTCGCTCAAGCTGGACGATCCCGATGTCATCTGTGTGGTGCTCGGTTGCCCGATCGACGAGCTTCTGATCCCCGAACCCGACCAAGGTCCCCCAGCCGGTGCGCGACGAGCAGCCAGAGGCCGCTACGGGTTCGGCGGCGCGGCCGATGCGAGTTGTGCCGCGTCGCCGGGACGGTCGTTCCCTGCCACCGGCCTGAACGACGGTGGCATGAGTGATGGTGGCGCGTGACGGCACCGGGCCGAAGGTCGCCCGGACAGTGACCAGCTGTGCGGAGTGCCTGGCGTGGGGTCTGACCTACGCCCAAGGGGTGTGTCTGGCTTGCTACACAACTTCTCCGCGCCGCGGTTCGGACACCACGTCGGTGATTGCGGTGCATGCGGCAGGCGGGCGCCGTTGAAGGACGGCTACTGCCGGTTGTGCTGGTGCCAGGCCCGCGAGGACCGCGCGGTGCTCGCTGAAGACGCGCGGTCGCGGGTCGTGCTGGCACCGTATCTGCCGCAGGTGCGGTGGCACCAACTGTTCCTGGTCGGCATGACCCAGCGCCGCGTCCGCCCGCGCACCACGCCGCGCCGACACGGATTGAAAGGCCGCCCTCCCAAGTCGGCCCCACCGATCGCAGCCCGACCCAGCGTGATCGGCATGCAGTTGCTGCTGTTCGACGACCTGCCTGGCCGCGACTATCGCGTGGTCCGGGTCGACTTGCGTAGCCAACCCGCCCCCGGACAACCCGTGGCTGGCCTGGGCGCTGCACCTGGCCCACCGGCTCGCCGAGGTCCGCGGCTGGGCACCCAGCGTGCGGCGCGGCATGCAACGCACTCTGGTCCGGCTGCTGGCCCACCACACCGTTGGCGAGCATGTCCGTGCCTCGGACGTGCTCGTGGTCGCGTCCGGCTACAGCCCAACGCCGACCACGTGCTGGAGATTCTGTGCACGATGGAACTCGTCGTCGACAACCGGCCCACGACCTTCGACGCGTGGCTGGACGCCAAGCTGACCAGCCTCGCCCCCGCGATCGCTCGTGGGACCGGCCGATGGGCGCGGACTCTGCACGACGGTGGCCCGCGCAGCCGGCCCCGAACCCCGACCACCGCTGCCACCTACCTGCGACGGGTGCGTCCGGCCTTGGTGGACTGGTCGACCCGCTACGACCACCTGCGCGAGGTCACCCATGACGACGTGCTTGCCCGCATCAGCGGGTTGCGCGGTGAGGCACGCCGCGGCACCGTCACCGCGCTGCGGTCGCTGTTCAAGTGGGCACGCCGCAACAGCGTCATCTTCCGCAACCCGGCGACCGGCATCCGACTGGGTAAACGGGACTACCCAGTCTGGCAACCACTGGTTCCAACCGAGATCGCTGCTGCCGTCGCGGCCGCGACCACTCCACACGCGCGAGTGTTCGTCGCACTGGCGGCGATACACGCCGCTCGCCCCGGCCAGATCCGTGCACTGCAACTCGACGACGTCGACCTCGCCGGTCGGCACCTGAGAATCGCCGGCCACGAACGACCCCTGGATGACCTCACCCACCACGTGCTGCACGAGTGGCTGGCCTACCAGGCACACCGCTGGCCGAACACGGCCAACTCACACCTGCTGCTCAGCAGGGAAACCGCGCTGGGCCACGATCCGGTCAGCCATACGTTCGTAGTGAACCTGCGCGGACTGCCGGCCACGGTCGAACGCATGCGGATCGATCGGCAACTTGAGGAAGCACTCGCCGTCGGCTTCGACCCACTGCACCTGGCCGCCGTCTTCGGCATCGCCGAGACCACAGCAGTCCGCTACGCCACCAACGCGCGTCAACTCCTCGTACCTCTCACGCCACGGCTCCGTCTTCGGCGGCAACCCCAGCCTCCACATGAGACACTTGGCGCTGCCGGGACCAGAGTTCCCGATGCGAACGCCTGAGTGCAACGGAACCCTGGCGATTCAGGACGGTGCGGAAGACGAGGACGTCCTCGTGGGCGATCAGGTGCAGCGGCAGTCCGGCCTCCCGCTGCTTGCGGATGAAGTCGCGCTGGAAGAATGACCCGCGGGCCACGAGGTCGGTCTCGGCGGCGCGGGCGAGCAGCGCGACGTTGCGCTCGACCGGGATCAGGCCGGCCGCGCGTCCGCAGGCGAGGATCTGCGAGGGCAGGTCGATCAGCTCGGCGTGCTCGCGCCACGGCCGGATGGTGATCGTGATGTGCCCGCCGGGCTTGAGGAAGGTGCGCAGCGCGGCGAGGATGCGCGTGAACCCGGCCAGCAGTCGGTGGTGGCCGATGTTGGCGAGGTTGCCGCGGTCGAGGGTGTTGCCGTAGAGGTGGTGATACTTCTGCACCCCCGCGCCCGGTGCGACCGATACCTGCCCGTGGGTCGAGGGACCGTAGGGCGGGGAAGTCACCACCAGCGCCGCCTGCCCGACGTACTCCGGCGGCAGCAGCGTCACGAGCTGGCGGGCGTCGCCGTGGAACACCCGCGCGTCGATCCCCTTCTCACCGCCGACGCCCTGCTCCCGCGCGACGTCGAGATTTGCGTTCGCAACCTCGACCCAGTGGGGTTCGTACTCCACACCGACGGCGCGGCGGCCGAGCCGGACGGCCTCGACGAGCGTGGTGCCGATACCGCACATCGGGTCGAGCACCAGCTCACCCGGCTTCGTGTAGTGGGCGACGGCGTGGCGGACGACCTCGGGCAGCATCTTGGCCGGATGCGCGGTCGACTCGGGCGTGTACTTGTTCTTGCGCTGGGCGGCGGGCGAGGACTGCGCGGTCGTCCACACCGACACCGCGGGCGGCTCCGCACTGCCGTTCTGCTCACCGCTGTCCACAGAGTTGTCCACAGCGGTGGGCATGGTGTCGAGCGCGACGATGAGCGCGTTCGGGATGCGCTGGGTCGGCTCGTCGTCGACCGCTGCGGCGGTCGTGGCGGAGGACTCGGCGGCGGGCTGGTGGGTGGTGTCGTGCGTCACGGGCGTGCCTTCCTGGCGGAGCGGTCCGGGGTGGGCGAAGTCGTCGTTCGGCGCGGAGTCGGGCGCGGTGTTCATCGGAGGTCTTCGCGCTGCGAGACCGCGTACGTGGACGCACTCGGCGACGCCAGGGGCGTCGGCTGGTGGTCGTGTGCGACAACCCGCGAGTTCTCGCGCCCGGTGTGGACGTGCCTGGGCGATGTGATCGCCTGGACATGGGCGTGTGTTCCCGTTCGGGCGATCTTGAGGCGTGATGACTCAACTTCGGAATTCATGAGCCGATCTCCATGTGGTCGAGGTTGTTGCTGCGGTCATGAAGGCGAGGGCGGCGGGTTGGCGCTGGCAGCGGTACGCGACATGCGCGAGGTACGGTCACCGACGAGTCCGGAGGAGCTCGTCGACTTCGAGACCGACGTGCTGGCCGGGTTCGTGCTTGCCCGCTCGTCGGCGGGATTGGCCGACAGCACCATCCGTGGCGACGTCGGACACCTGGACCAGGTGCGGGAATGGCTGGGCAAGCCGTTGTGGGACATGGAGTCGGCGGACTGCGACGCCTACTTCGGGCGGCTGCTGCGTGGAGTTCCCAGCGGCACTCGGCTGGCGCGGGCGCAGGCGATCACGACCTACTTTTCGTATCTGGAGTTGCGGCACCAGGCGGAGATCCACGCGATGACCGGCCGGGTCGTGGCGTGCCCGCTGGACGAGATGAACCGGCCGCGCGGCGCCAAGCAGGCGAAGCTGCGGATCCCGCCGACAGCGGGTGAGACCGCGACGTTGTTCGCCGGCTGGTCGGCAGGGTTGGCGACCTGCCGCAAGTTCGCGCCGACCGCCCGCAACTACGCCGCCGCGCGGCTGATGGCCGAGGTCGGGCTGCGCGTCAACGAGGTGTGCGGGCTGGACCTGACCGACGTCAAGTGGCACCTGGGACGGTTCGGGAAGATCCACGTCCGGCACGGCAAGGGCTCGCGTGGTTGCGGCCCGAAGGAGCGGATGGTGCCGCTGATCAACGGCGCCGACCGGACCCTGCGCTGGTACATCGAGGACGTGTGGGGCCACTTCGACGACGACCACACCCGCCCCGGGGCACCGCTGTTCCCCTCCGAACGAGCCGACGGCGACGGCTCGAGCCCGCGGATCGGCGATGACGCGCTGCGGCGTGGGCTCGCCGCCGCGGCGCGGGAGCACCTGCCGGGCTGGCCCGGCAAGCTCACCCCGCACGTGCTGCGGCACTACTGCGCCTCGCAGCTCTACCACCACGGCATGGACCTCGTCGCGATCCAGGAACTGCTCGGCCATTCCTGGATCGCCACGACGATGCGCTACGTGCACGTCCACCGGACCCGGATCGAGGACGCCTGGGCCACCGGTCAGCTGCGGGCCGCGCAACGGCTGGGAGGGCTGATCTGAGTGCGGTGGAACCTGCGCCTGGCCGCGGCGAACCGTGGCATCTGGAAGGCATCGGAGCTGCAACGCAGCCTCGCCGAACGCGGCCTGGTGATCTCGGCCGGGAAGATGTCGGGCCTGTGGTCGGGCCAGCCGGCCTCGGTCAAGCTCGACGACCTCGACGTCATCTGCGCGGTCCTGGGCTGTCAGGTCGGTGAGCTGTTGCTGCCCGAACCCGACAAGGTCGCCCACCCCGACGGTGACACGCACAGCGCACCGGCCGCGGCGGTGTCCGGTGCGATGCCGGTCGTGCCGCGACGACGCGACGGCCGTTCGCTGCCTCCGGCGTGACCGACGATGCGTGAGCACCGCCGCGCGGCCGGCTGCAGCGTCTGCCTGGGATGGGGCGTGCTCCCCCGCGCCGGTGACATGTGCCGGCCGTGCGCGGAGTTCACCGCCCGCCACCGCGACGTCGGCGCCTGCGGAGCGTGCCACCGACGGCTGGCGCTGTTGAAAGGCCATTGCCGGCCGTGCTGGGCGCAGGCCCGGCTGGACAGGCCGACCGGTCCCAACACCATGCTGCTGCCGCACGTGCGACAGGTTCGATGCCACCAGCTGTGCTTCACCGGCATGCCGCTGCAACGCACCCCCGGACCGCGAGGTGTCGACCCGGACGCGACCCCGGACGCGACGGCCCTGGCCGCGCGGCAGGAGGTGCAGCTGCTGCTGTTCGCCGACCTGCCCCGGGCCTACCGCTACGGCATGGTCGACCGGCGCGACCGCCGACCCCCGGCCGACCCGTGGCTTCTCCGGGCCCTGCACATCGCCACGACCATGGCCGAGACACGCGGTTACGGCGCCCAGCTCACCCAGACCCTGACCCGCAACCTCACCATGCTGCTCACCCGCTACGACGAGGGCGAGCTGATCCGCTACTCGACCTACCACCCGGTCCTGACCGGACGTGGCTGCAGCCTCGCCCGTACCACCGAGGTCCTGCAGACCATGGGGATCCTGCTCGACGACCGCCAACCGGCCTTCGCGCGCTGGGTCGAGGAGAAACTCGCCGACCTGGCCCCCGGGATCCGCGACGAGACCCGCCGCTGGGTGCAGCTGATGCACACCGGCGGACCGCGCACCCGCGCCCGCAGCCACCACACCCTGCGCGGCTACATCGTCCTGCTGCGACCGGCACTGCTGGACTGGTCCTCCCGTCACGACCACCTGCGCGAGATCACCCGCGACGCGATCGTCGCCGTCGTCAACCCCCTGCGCGGCGTCCGACGGCAGATCACGCTCGTGGCGTTGCGGTCGCTGTTCTCCTGGGCCAAACGCCACGGCGTCGTGTTCGCCAACCCCACCAGAAGTCTTCGCGTCGGCGGCGTCGAGCACACCGTCCTGCAACCCCTGACCACCGGAGAAATCACCGGCACCGTCCGCGCCGCGACCACGCCGCAAGCACGGCTCTTCGTCGTCCTCGCCGCCGTGCACGCCGCCCGGCCTGGCGCGATCCGTGCTCTGCACCTGGCCGACGTCGACCTGGGCAACCGGCGCATCACCATCGCCGGCCGGACCCAGACCTTGAGCGAGCTGAGCCATCGCACACTGCTGGCCTGGCTCGAGCACCGCCGCACCAGCTGGCCCAACACCGCCAACCCGCACCTGATGGTCAACGCGATGACCGCGATCGGCACACAATCGGTCAGCCACGTCTGGGCGAACCGGACACTGCAGGGACTGCCCGCCACGCTGGAGCGGCTGCGCATCGACCGGCAACTCGAGGAAGCACTCTCCAACGGCGCCGACCCACTGCACCTCGCCGAGGTGTTCGACCTCGACGCCAAGACCGCGATCCGCTACGCCGACTCCGCCCGCCAACTCCTGCGACGACCTCACGAAGACGCCCCGGTCTCTTCCCCACCAACCGACCGGTCGACACCCACAGATCGGATCAATCTACCCGTGGGTCCGTCCTGAAAACGCATCACTTCGCGTGAACCCACGGGACTCTGCGGCTGGGCGAAGACGAGGACGTCGGAGTGGATGCGCCGATGCGGCGCGGGCAGTCCGCGCACCGAGGCGCGGTGACGCGCACGCGCGTCGCCGTCGTCGATGGAGCGCTCACCGTGGACGCCGTCGGAGTGGGCGTCGGCGAGGTGGAAACGGCCGTCGCGGACGGGCGTGTGCAGGGCGACGATGTGCTGGAGGTAGAGCAGGTCGGCGTTCTGTCCTGCGGTCACTACCGCGCCCGTCGGGTCGGTCAGCTCGCCTGACGTCCAGTCACAGTGCGTGAGCACGACGAGGATGCCGCCGACCCGTAGCCGCCGGGCCGCGTAGAGCGCGATGAGGTCGGCGGTGTTGCCGTGACCGTGGTCGCCGAAGCGGTGCGTCGGCAGGCTGGTGACGATCAAGTCGGCGCTGTCCGCGCGTTCGGTCACCGCGTCCGGGAAGGGCACCTCGACGGTGACCTCCGGTGCCGTGGGGAGGGTCGCGGGAGCCGGTCCCGCCCCGCCGACGAGGTCGGCCCAGAACGGGCGGGAGGCCGGGCCGGTCGACGTCGGATCGACCGGGACGCGCTCCACACGCGCGACGCGGTGGAGGCGTTCGACAGCGGCGATGGCGTCGGCCAGTTCGGGGTTCGACTCGGTGTCGGGGGCGTGGTCGATGACGCCATCGGCACCGACCACGCCGAGCGTCGGGCGGGTGCGGTCGGGGGTCGGCCAGTCCAGCAGCACGACCCGTTCGGCGGGCTTGCTGAACGAGGTGACGATCCGCTCGACGAGGGCCGCGGGCCAGGTGGCGTCGAGGTCGATCGGTACGGGACCGGCGGTCCAGACGGTCGCCGGAGTCGGGGTCGAGGCCGACCCGCGTGAGCGCGAGCGGCCGGTGCCGGCGGTGGCCTTCGCGGGCTTGCCGGGGCTGACGCGGGTGGTGGTCGGAGCGGTCGGCCAGGGTCGGCGGTCGCCGCCTCGGCGCCCGCCGGGGCGGGCCGGAGCCGGGTGGGTGGAGTCCGTGCGCCGTCCGGGTGAGCGGCGGGCGGAGTTGTCGGGCTGGGTCACGGGTGTCCCTTCGCCAGGCTGGGGGCGCCTGTCGGTGCGAGGCGCTGATGGCACCCCTGAACTCCGAAATGCAGCCCCTTTGGGGACACGCCCCAGTCAACTTTGCAACCGCTTTCTACGGCCGCGAATAGCCGGGAAAGGCTCGCGCGCGTACCCGCACGGAGGGAGGCGACGGGTCCGGAAAGAGTGCACCGAGCACTTTTTCCGAGGCCGTCGGAGATTGCGGGCACTCCGGCCGATCGCAGCACGTATCAGCTCGCTCACTGCTACTACCAAACTGGTACCGAACTAGTACCGGAAGCCCATATTGCCAGCTAGATGGGTAATACCGAGCAGTTGATTTGATCATCTATGCGTGTTGCCTGTGATCCACGACGAGCGGCAAAGTTGATCTTGTGACGCTTGTGGAGCGGGCGTGGTGATCGTCGGCACCTCTGCGGTACTAGTTCGGTACCAGTTTGGTTATCGGTTGGTACTACCCGCCGTGGCGTCCTGGGCAAGTCGTTGATTTCGACTTGCTTTAGGGAGCCATTCCATGAGTTCACGCGAGGCTATTCCGCGCTCCGGTTTCGAGCGCGACTCCATGCCGCTGGACGCGGCGCGGTCGGCATTCGAGTGGTTGGTCGCCGGACCGCATCCGGTGTCGGTGGACGGCCGGTTGTTCCCCGGTCTTCCGGCGCGGCGGGTGCCGCTGAACGAGCTGCGCGACCGGCTGCTGTACCGCCGCTGCCCACAGACGCTGCGGGACGCGGCGTGGGCACATCTGGTCCTGCTCGCCCGTACCGAGGGCGGTGCCTGGACCGTCGGCGCGGTCGGTGTCGCGCTGCCCGCGCTGACCTCCATCGCCGCCACCTTGTCGGCGCGCTTCGCCGGTGACCCGAGCGACATCCATGCCGCGGTGCTCGCCGGGTTCGTCGCCGAACTCGGCGAGATCGACCTGCGCCGCCCGCGCGTCATGTTGCGTCTGCGATGGGCCGCCTACCGTGCCGGCCACACCGCCGTGCGCGAGGCACTGGACGCGCCGGTGCCCTCGGGGCACGGGTTCCGCTCGACGATGCCGCCGCCCCCGTGGGGCCACCCTGACTTCGTCCTCGCCCGCGCTGTCGCCGAGCGCGCGATCACCTCCGTCGAGGCCGAACTCATCGGCTCGACTCGGCTGGAAGGTGTGCCGCTGGCTGACGCCGCGACCGAACGCAACCTCTCTTACCAAGCAGCGAAGAAGGCGCGCCAACGCGCCGAGCACCGCTTGGTCGCCTACCTGCTCGACGACACCACCGACACCCCGCACGCCAGTGCGCGCGAGGGCGACGTGGCAACCCAGGTCGCCGACACAGTGACCATCAGCGCCGCCGCCCAGCACTCGACCAGCCACGCCTCGCCATCACGCACTGTCACTGATCTGGCGACGAGCACGCCGAAGAACGTCGGCGATCGCGTGTCCCCGCAGGGCCGATTTTCCGGAGTTCAGGGGTGCGGGAGGAAACCAGCCACCCCCGCGCACACCACCTCTTCGCCCGCGCCGCCGCGCGAGTCCACACAGCACTCGGCACAGCGGCCGTCGGGCACGACTCCGGGAGTGTCGCGATGCGCCTGACTCGTACCCCAGTTCGTCCTCACAACCACTGCCGGCCCGGTGACAACCGGCCTCACCGCGGGGTTGTCCTCCGCC
Source organism: Saccharothrix carnea (assembly GCF_003014735.1). Classification (GTDB taxonomy): domain Bacteria; phylum Actinomycetota; class Actinomycetes; order Mycobacteriales; family Pseudonocardiaceae; genus Actinosynnema; species Actinosynnema carneum. Next base: position 802,553 of record NZ_PYAX01000003.1, read on the forward strand.
GCCGCGAGGTGGCCTCGCGGGCCCACGCACCGACGTGCGCGGGCCCTCGGCGGGCAGCCGACGACGGCAACACCTCTCCGAGCTGTGACGGGTGTAGTGACCGCCGCCGCAGCTTCCGCCGTCGCGCACTGCTGATCGCCGAACTTGTCGTGGTGGCGCTGCTGGCCTCCGGCGCGACCGCGCACGCGGATACCGTGGTGCTCGCGATCGCGGCCACCGTGGACGAGGTTCTGAACAACATTCGCAACTGGCTGATGGGCATCCTCGCTGGGCTGGCGACGGTGTTCCTGACCGTCGGCGGGGTGCGTCGGGTGTTCGGTGGCGGCGACCCTGGCGAGCAGGAGAAGGCCAAGCAGGCGTTCAAGTCGGCGGGCATCGGCTATGGCTTGGCTGCGCTCGCACCCTTGGTCGTCACCGTGCTCAAGGGCATCGTGGGGGCCTGAGGTGGCGCCTCCGTCGAGCAGGTCGGCGAACCGCCTCGAAAGGCTGGAGAGTCCAGCCGCGATCCTGCGGCGGGCAGTGCGCCGTCCACGTGTGACGCGCGGCCGGGCACTGACCGCGTTGGTGGTGAGCCTGGTGGCCGGGTTGGGCGGTGCCCTCGCCGCCGCGGCCTTCGCACCCGGCTCGGGCTCACCGGTCGCGCCGGCTGCCGCCGCGCAACCGCTGGCGACCTCGTCCGTCGACCCGAACCCGTGCGGGCCGGGCTCGCCGCTGCGGCCGATCTGCACCCCGCCCAGCACACCGACGACCGGACTGCCGCTGTCGAACCCGAGCAAGCCGCCCACCTCGGGCATCTGTGCCCCAGGTGCGCATCACGCCAACTGCCCCGTGCAGGGCACCACCTCAGTGAAGCCACCGTGCACGGGTGAGGGCTGCATACCGCAACCGGCCGCCACCACGACTCCGTCGCCCAACCCTGCCACCGGGCAGCCCGGACACGGCGAGCAGACCGAGTCCGAGTGCGGGATCACCGATGTCGGTGCCTGCATCACCGAGGCCATCAACGCCTTCTTCCAGGGCATCGTCACCGAGGCGCTCAACCCGCTGTTGGACCTGCTGTCCAGGACGCTGCTGACCACCCCGATGCCGGACTCGCTGCCACGGATCGGGGAGCTGTGGGACAACTCCTGGCAGATCCTGCTCATCTCCTACGGGCTGCTCGTGCTCATCGCCGGAGTCATCGCGATGGGCTACCAGACCGTCCAGACACGACACTCCGTCAAGGAACTCGCACCGCGTCTGGTGGTCGGGTTCCTGGCCGGGGCGCTGTCGTTGTGGGTGGCGGGCAAGGGTGTCCAGATCGCCAATGCCGGGGTCGAGGCGATTATGGGCGGTGGTGTCGATGCGAGTACCGCCGGAGCCACGCTGCGCGATCTGGTGCTCAACAGCCTGACCGGCGGCATCTGGATCCACATCATCGGCATCTTCCTCGCCGGGATGCTCGTCGCGTTGTTGATCACCTACGTGGTGCGGGTGGCGTTGACCGTCGTCCTCATCGCCGGGGCGCCGCTGGCGCTGATGTTCCACGCCCTGCCGCAGACCGAGGGCATCGCCTACTGGTGGTGGAAAGCCTACGGCGGCTGCCTGGCGATCCAGCTGGGCCAGAGCCTGACGTTGGCCACCGCGTTGCGGGTGTTCCTCGCGCCGGGCGGGTTCACCCTGTTCGGCCCGACGCCGTCCGGTGTGGTCAACCTGCTGGTCGCGCTGGCGCTGATGTACATCCTGTTCAAGATCCCGTTCTGGGTGCTGTCCGCGGTACGCGGCGGAAGCGGCGGACGCAGTCTCGTCGGATCGCTGGTGCGCGGCTTCATCGCCTACAAGACCTTCGGCCTGCTCGGCGGTCGCGGCGGTGGCAAGGGACCCGAGCCTCGCCCGATGGGCGGTGGTCGAGGCGGCAACGGCAGTGGAAGCTCCAGCGGTGGAGGCGGCGCGACCGACCCGTACGCCGCCGCGCGCACCACCGGCAGTGGGCAGTACGTCCTGCCGCTGCCCGGCGTGCGCCGCACCCGCCCGACGAGCAGGCCAGCACCGAGGTCGAAGTCCGATCCGGCCCCGAATGCCTCCGGGCCGCGAGGCCGCCAGCTGGCGCTGCCGCTGGGTGACGACTGGCCGGAGAACAAGCCCGTGCTCGGCCGCGACGGCCAGTATCGGCTGCCCCTGGACGTCCAGCGCACGACGCCACCACCGCCCGCCCCAACCGGGGCGGACACCGGCGGTCGTCGCACCCGCGCGGCCGGCGGCAAGCAGCTCGAGTTGCCGCTGGACCCCTACCGGGGCAACCGCCCGAACCGGTCCGGGCAGTACCCGCTGCCCCTGGACGGGGTGCGCCGCATGCCGCGCCCGGCGAGTCCGCCGCCCCCGCCGAGCCCTCGACCGAGCGGACGTCGGGTGGTCCAGCCGGAGCTGCCCTTCGACCCGTACAAGGGCAACCGGCCGAACCGCAACGGCCAGTATCCGCTGCCACTGGAAGGCATGCGCCGAACTCCGCCGCCCGAGCCGGCACCCGCTCCGCCACCGGCGGCCCCGCCTCGCCCAGCGCCGCGCGCGGGACAGCAGTTGCGGTTGCCGCTGGACCTGCCCAAGCCGGCCAAGCCACCGACGACGCCGGTCTTCAGCTCACCACCGCCATCGGCGCGGCCACGTCCGAAGCCAGGAGGTAAGACCTCATGACCGTCCCCGTCCGTATCCCGGCCGATGTCGACATGCACGACCGTGTCCTCGGGCCGCTGACCGCTCGCCAGCTGGCCATCCTCGCCGCCGCCGGGGCGGTGCTCTACCTGATCTGGGCGGCCACCCGCGCCTTCATTCCGATCCCGGTGTTCCTGGCCTTCGCCGTCTCGGTCGGCGCGGCCTCGGCGATGTTTGCCCTCGGCAAGCGCGACGGAGTTCCGATGGACAAGCTGCTCGTCGCCGCGATCCGCCAGCGGGTCGCACCCCGCCACCGGGTCGCCGCACCCGAGGGCGTGCGCTCCGCCCCTGCCTGGATCACCCCCGACACCGCGAGCCGGGCGGCGGGGCGCCGCAAGAGCGGCAAGGGCCGGGCCGGGCAGCCCGAGCAGGTGTCGCCCTCGGCGTTGCGCCTGCCGGCCGAGGCCGTCACCGAGACCGGGGTGGTCGACCTCGGCACGGACGGCCTGGCCGTAGTCGCGGTCGCCTCGACGGTGAACTTCGCGCTGCGGACCCCGAACGAGCAGGAAGCGCTGGTCGCCTCGTTCGGCCGCTATTTGCACTCCCTGACTGCCCCGGTGCAGGTGCTGGTGCGCACCGAACGCCTCGACCTCTCCGCCCAGATCGCGGAGCTGCGCGAGCGGGCGGGTGGGCTACCGCACCCGGCGCTGGAGGCCGCCGCGGTCGAGCACGCCGACTACCTGGTCCGGCTCGGGCAGCAGTCGGACCTGCTGCGCCGCCAGGTGCTGCTGGTGCTGCGCGAGCCGCTCGGCACAACGGCGCCGACCGACGGCTTGGGCGGGCCCGGTCCGCTGGCGGTGCTCGGGTCGATGGCGGGCAAGCGCCGCACACAGGCGGGCGGACAGGTCGACGCCGGAACCCGCAGGGCGGCGGAGTCGCGGCTGGTGCGCCGTCTCGGCGAGGCGATCGACCTGCTGTCGCCGGCCGGGATCGTGGTCACCCCGCTCGACGCGGGGCAGGCCACGGCGGTGCTGGCCTCGGCCTGCAACCCCGACACCCTGCTGCCGCCTTCGGCAGGACTGGCCGGCGCGGACGAGGTCATCACCACCTCCGGCGCGGACCTCACCGAGGACGACTTCGACGACAGCTCCTTCTTCGCCCAACCGGCGCCCAGCCGTGCGCCGTCGGAGCGGTCCGAGGACGGCGACGACCACGGGGACGACTGGGACTACGAGGACGACGACTACCCGGACGACTACGAGGACGAGAGGGGTCGGTCCTGATGGCCTCCCGCACACGCAAGACCCGCGGCAACCCGGCCGCCCCGGCGGCCTCGTCGGCGGCTGCCGCGTTCACCCCCGACGCCCTCTCGGTGGCCGCGCGGCACCTGGAGGTCGGCGGCGAGTGGGTCGCCAGCTTCGCCGTGGTCGGCTTTCCGCGCGAGGTGCACCCCGGCTGGCTCGCCCCGCTGCTGACCTACCCCGGTCGCCTGGACGTCTCCGTGCACATCGAGCCGATCGACCCCGCCACCGCCGCCTCGCGACTGAAGAAGCAGCTCGCGAAGTTGGAGGCCGGGCGGCGGCACACCGCCGAGCACGGCCGCCTGTTCGACCCGCAGGTCGAGGCCGCCACCGAGGACGCCTACGACTTGTCCTCCCGCGTCGCCCGCGGCGAGGGAAAGCTGTTTCGGGTCGGGCTGTACCTGACGATCCACGCCGCCTCGGAGAAGGCGCTGGTCGACGAGGTGGCCGCGCTGCGGTCGCTGTGCGCGTCGCTGTTGCTCGACGCCAAGCACACGACCTATCGGTCGCTGCAGGGCTGGGTGTCGACGCTGCCGATGGGCCTGGACCTCATCGGGATGCGCAGGACGTTCGACACCTCGGCGTTGGCGGCGGCGTTCCCGTTCACCAGCCCGGACCTGCCCGCCCCGGACCCGACCAGTGTGGCCGCGCCGTCCGGGGTGCTCTACGGCTACAACGTGGGCTCGCAGGGGTTGGTGCACTGGGACCGGTTCGGCGAGGGGATGCACAACCACAACAGCGTGATCCTCGGTCGCTCGGGAGCGGGCAAGTCGTACCTGGTGAAGTTGGAGCTGCTGCGCAGCCTGTACCGGGGCATCGAGATCGCCGTCGTCGACCCCGAGGACGAGTACGCCCGGCTGGCCGCCGCGGTCGGCGGCACCTACGTGCACCTCGGCGCGCGGGGTGTCCGGCTCAACCCGTTCGACCTGCCGATCCACACGCGTGCCGACGGTCGCCGCACCGCACCGAAGGACGCGCTCGTGCGTCGGTCGCTGTTCCTGCACACCGTCATCGCCGTCTTGATCGGGGACGAGCTGGAGGCGGCGGAGCGGGCGGCGTTGGACCGGGCGATCGCCGCGACGTACCAGAGCGTCGGGATCACCGCCGACGCGCGGACCTGGACCCGGCCGTCGCCGACGCTGCGAGTCTTGCGCGACCAGCTCGCCGGCGCCGGGCAGGCCGGCGACCAGGCAGCGGGCGACCTGGCGGCGAGGCTGCACCCGTTCGTCGAGGGCGCGTTCAAGCAGCTGTTCGACGGGCCCAGCAGCGTCAACCCCGAAGGTCACCTCGTCGTGTTCAGCCTGCGGGACCTGCCCGACGAGCTGAAAGGGATCGGCACTCTGCTCACCCTCGACGCAGTCTGGCGGCAGGTGTCCAACCCGGCCATCCGCCGCCCGCGCCTGGTCGTGGTGGACGAGGCGTGGCTGCTGATGAAGGAAAAGTCCGGCGCCGAGTTCCTGTTCCGCATGGCCAAGGCATCCCGCAAGCACTGGGCCGGACTGACCGTCGCCACCCAGGACACCGCCGACGTCCTCGGCAGCGACCTGGGCAAGGCCGTCGTGGCGAACGCGGCCACCCAGATCCTGCTGCGCCAGGCGTCGCAGGCCATCGACGAGATCACCCAGACCTTCGACCTCTCCGCCGGAGAGCGCGCGTTCCTGCTCTCCGCCGACCGTGGCCAGGGCCTGCTGTCAGCCGGGACGCAGCGGGTGGCGTTTCAGAGCATCGCCTCGCCGACGGAGCACTACCTGGTGACCAGCAACCCGGCCGAACTCGCCGCCTACGCCGACACCGCCGAACCGGTCGACGAGGCCGAGGCCGCGTTCGTCGACCTGGGCGTCGACGGAGACGAGTTCGGCTCCGACACCGACTTCGGCGACGACCAGATCCACCTCGACGCCGCCTGAGCCGCGCGCACCACCACTTTCCACGCACATATCCCGTGAAGGGATTCGTTCATGCTGCCCCGAACACTGACGTGGGTACCGCCTGCCCTCGACCAGCCACCGGAAACACCCCTCCTCGCCACCGCGCCCACGCACTCGTCGGCCCTTGTCGCCGCCGGGTGGCTGGAGAACTACCTGCGCGACCCCGGCGGTGCACTACTCGCGCTGCTGGCCCAGCTGCGGGACCTCGTCCTGAACTGGGGCCCGATCGCGGCCCCCGTTCTCGCGGTGCTCGTCACCGGGATCGTGCTCGGCCGGCGGTGGTGGTCCCGCCGCTGCCACGAGCTGCTGCTGGCCGACGCCCGTCAGGTCACCGTGCTCGCCCCGCCACAGGTGGATCCCGCGGGCGGGGCCGCGTTGTGGTCGAACCTGGTCGGTCTGCTGCGCCCTGGGTGGCGGCGGGCGTTCACCGGCCAGCCGCACGTGGCGTGCGAGTACGTGTTCTCCGAGGCCGGGGTCGCGATCCGGCTGTGGGTGCCCGGGGTCATCCCGCCCGGCCTGGTCGAACGCGCCGTGGAGGCGGCCTGGCCGGGCGCGCACACCCGCGTCAGCCCGGCCGAGCCGCCCCTGCCGACACCGGACGAGGGGCAACGGCGGCTGGTGGTCGGCGGCGAGCTGCGGCTGGCGCGCCCCGAGGCGTTGCCGATCCGCAGCGACTTCGACGCCGACCCGATCCGGGCGTTGATCGGTGCGCCGGTCGGGCTCGGTAGGGAGGAATACGCCTGCGTGCAGGTGCTGGCCCGCCCGGTCACCGGCCGCCGTGTGCAACGCGCGCGGCGCGCGGCTCGGCGGGTCCACACCGGCGGCTCGACCCGTCTGGTCGGCCGCCTGCTCGACGCGATCACCCCCGGCACGGGCAGCCGCTCGCGGCGTACGGCTGCGGTGCGGACGAAGACCGGCGCCTTGCACAGTGACCCGCAGACCTCACTGGAATACGCAGCGCAGAACCGCGCGATCGTCGGCAAGCAGCGCGGCAGCCAGTTCGAGACGGTGATCCGCTACGCCGTGGCGACCCTGCTGCCGGCCGATATCGACGAAGGCGAGGTCCGCCGGGCGCGGGATGTCGCCCGCGGACGGGCGCACGCCCTGGCGGCCTCGTTCGCCTCCTACACCGAGCACAACCACTACACCCGCCACCGCCTCCGCCACCCCTGCCGCGTCATCGACACCCGTCGTCTCGGGCGCGGCGACCTGTTGTCGGTGGCCGAGCTGGCGGCGATCGCGCACCTGCCCACCGACGAGGCCATCCCCGGCATCCAGCGCGCCGGAGCCCGCGCCATCGCACCTCCGCCGGGCATCGCCACACCGGGGCCGGACGCCAAACCGATCGGGGTTACCGACACCGGCCACCAGCGCCCCGTCGCCCTGCGCGTACCCGATGCCCGCCACCACCTGCACGTCATCGGCGCGACCGGCTCGGGCAAGTCGACCTTGCTCGGCAACATGATCCTCGTTGATGCCGAGGCAGGCCGCGGAATCGTGCTCATCGACCCCAAGGGCGACCTCGTCACCGACGTCCTGTCCCGCCTGCCGCGCTCGGCTGCGGACCGGGTCGTGATCTTCGACGCCGACAGCAAGTCCCGACCGCCGTGCCTCAACCCCTTGGACGGTGGAGAGACCGACCTGACGGTGGACAACCTCGTCAGCGTCTTCCGGCGGGTGTACTCGGCGTTCTGGGGTCCGCGCACCGACGACGTCATGCGCGCCGCCTGCCTCACCCTGCGCTCCCAGGAAGGCGTCGCCACTCTGGCCGACCTACCGAAACTGCTGGCCGACGAGGCGTTCCGCAGCCGGGTCACCGCCGGAATCACCGACCCCGTGCTGCGCGGATTCTGGTCCTGGTACGAGGAACTCACCGACTCGTCGCGCTCCCAGGTCATCAGTCCGCTGATGAACAAGCTGCGTGCGTTCTTGCTGCGGCCGTTCGTCCGCGACGCGATCGCGGGCGGTCACTCCACCGTGGACATGAGTCAGGTTCTCGACGGCGGGATCTGCCTGGTGCGCATCCCCAAGGGCGCACTCGGCGAAGAGACCACCCGGCTGGTCGGATCGCTGGTCGTCGCGCGGACCTGGCAGGCCACCACCGGACGGGCCCGCACCCCGCAACGGCAACGCCGGGACGCGAGCCTGGTCATCGACGAGTGCCACAACTTCCTGAATCTGCCTTATCCGATCGAGGACATGCTCGCCGAGGCCCGTGGTTTCCGCGTCAGCATGACCCTGGCCCACCAGCACCTCGGCCAGCTCCCCCGCGAACTACGCGAGGGCATGTCCACCAACGCACGCAGCAAGATCTTCTTCAACGCCAGCCCCGAGGACTCGCGCGAGCTGTCTCGCCACACCGCGCCGCGGCTGTCCAACCACGACCTCGCCCACCTCGGCGTCTACCACGCCGCTGTGCGCCTGGTGCTCAACGGCGAGGAAGCCCAGCCGTTCACCATGCTCACCCAACCCCTCCCGCCCGCCGTCCCAGGCAGGGCACGGGAGATCCGCAGCGTAGCGCGCCGCACGGCGCGGACTCGCGCGACCGAGCCTGCCGCTGGCGGGCCCGCAACCACCGGCACCCGGCCGCTTCGCGGCTCATCGGGTCGGACCCGCCCCTCGAACCGGAACGAGCCCGTCGCTCGCCCGCGTAGCGCCGATCCCCGCCGTAACGGCTGACCTCACCCTCCCGTTCTTCCACCCGCCATCACGCCCGGCGCGCTTCGCGCCGGGGCGGTTTCGCCTTGCCCACCCGGAGGTGCCCGACATGATCACCAATCCCACACGGCAGCGTGCTTTGCGCGGCCACAAGCCGACCCGGCCCACCCCGCGTGTCGCGAACACCGCCGAGCACCAGGCCGTGCTGGCGTGGCGGCTGACCCCGCGCGACAAGTGGATCGCCCGGATGCTCTGGGAGCACAAGGTCCTCACCGCCCACCAGATCACCGCGCTCGCCTTCCCCAGCTTCCGATCCGGGCGGATGCGGCTGCGCGAGCTCTACCTGTGGGGCGTCGTCGACCGGTTCCAGCCTTTCGTTTCCCTCGGCACCGCGCCGATGCACTACGTCCTGGCGCCCGCCGGTGCGGCCGTGCTCGCCGCCGAGGACGGCCTGGACCTCAAGGAACTCGGCTACCGGCACGACCGGGTCTTCGGCGTCGCCCACAGCCTGCGCCTGGCCCACACCGTCGGCGTCAACGAGTGGTTCACCGCCTTGGTCGACCGCGCCCGCCATCCCTACCCCGGCGAGCAGGTCGAGCTGGCGGCGTGGTGGTCGGAGACCCGCTGCGCGAGGCATTTCGGCGACTTGATCAAACCCGACAGCTACGGCCGCTGGAGGTACCACGACCGGCACGGTGACCGGCAGGTCGAGTGGTTCCTCGAGTACGACTTCGGGACCGAGCCGCTGAGCAAACTCGCCGGGAAACTGGCCGGCTACGCCGCCCTCGCCCAAGCCACCAGTATCACCACGCCGTTGCTGGTGTGGCTGCCGACCTCGCGGCGCGAGGCCGCCGCCCGCCGGCTGCTCGCGAAGGCGTGGCGTGAGCTCGACGACCGGCTCTCGGTGCCGGTAGCTACCGCGGCAGCTGAGGTGCTCAACCCCGAGGCCCTCCACCCGAGCCCGGCCGACGAAGTCTGGCTGCCGCTCAACGCCCCGACCGGAGCGCCCCGGCGACCGCTCGCGGGATTGCCCGACGCCTGGCCGCACGTGCCGCCGCCGGTCACGCCCAACGAGGAGACCCCGGCGGGTGCGGACTCGCCGCAGCCGATGTCGCCGCCGCCCTCGCCGATGCCGCCCACCGCGACCAGCCCACGGGCGTCGCGCGGGGCGGGCCAGCCGGGGAGGTGGTGAGAGCGTGCCCGCCAAGATCGCCATCGGCGCCGTAGCGCTGTTGCTGCTCATCCCCGTCATGATCGGCCAGAGCGTGAGCGCCGTGGTGGACGCGCTATTCGGCAGCTCCTCGAACACCACCATCGACTGCACGTCACCGATCGCCGACATCCCGCCCGAGTACTGCCTGCTCTACGTCACCGCGGCCCCGCACTGCCCCGGCCTGGACTGGACCGTGCTCGCCGCGATCGGCAAAGTCGAGACCGACCACGGCCGCCTCGAGGCACCCGGCGTGACCGAAGGCGAGAACTACGCCGGGGCCGGCGGACCGATGCAGTTCCTCGCCCCGACCTTCAACAGCGTCACCGCCACACACCAGATCCCACCCGGCGGCGCCAGCCCACCCTCGCGGTACAACCCCCACGACGCTATCCACGCGGCAGCCTTCCTCCTCTGCGACGAAGGCGTCCGCCGGGGCGACCTCCGAGCGGCGATCTTCGCCTACAACCACGCCGACTGGTACGTCGACAAGGTCCTCGAACAGGCTGCCAAGTACGCCCAGGTCGCCGCGGCCAGCGTCGGCAACGGCGACTGCAACGCCATCCAAGCCCCCAACGCCGCCACCCTCGCGGCGATCAACTACGCCTGCGGCATGCGCGGACTGCCCTACGTGTGGGGCGGCAACGGCCCCGACGGCGGCCACGCCGGCTTCGACTGCTCCGGACTGACCAAGGCCGCCTACGCCGCCGCAGGAATCACCCTGCCCCGCACCGCACAGACCCAGCTTGACGCAGGCCCGCACGTCCCGGCCGGGCAACCGCTGCTGCCGGGCGACCTCGTCTTCTACGGCACACCCGGCAACATCCACCACGTCGGCCTCTACATCGGCAACGGACTCATGATCAACGCCCCGACCTTCGGCCAACCGGTACAAATCGACAACTACCGATACAACGGCGACGACTACGCCGGAGCCACCCGCCCGGCGGTCTCTACCGCTGTTGTAGCTTCCGCGCACACTTGACCGCTTTCGCGTACAGATGACCGCCAAATGACCATTTGATCAGGTGCTGCGGACAGTTCCCCGACCTCAACACGCTCATACCGGCCCCGAGGGATTCTCCACCTACGAGACCAGTTCCGTAGTCGTGGGTGAGCGCAGTCCTGCCCGAGACGGACGCCAGGGAGACGCGATCGCACCTACGTTGCCACAGCACCAGTCGGCCATTCCGAAACAGTGCTCGATCGCAACGTGCGCTCATGCGGATGAGCGGGCGCCAGCCGTTCCGCGACACGCTATTGCCGATTCCCTGTCGAGTGGCATTCATGATGATATGCGAATGCACATGCAGGTGGGTCGTGGGCTGAGCTCCTGCGCGAGGCTCCTCGTGGCGTCGTCCGGTAACGTTTCACCGGTTTCGGCGATCTGATGACAAGGGCTTCACTCGAGCGCGATACCGGAGTGTCGATGAGCACCGCCCGTCTTTATGTGGTTGTTCCCGGCATTGGCGGGAGTGTTCTGGAGCGGCCAGGCGGTGTGCCGCTGTGGGGACGGGTCGGGACCACCGCTTCGGCCGTGTTGCATCCTGCGGGGTTGGAGATGGCGCAGGAGGTCGTGCCGGTCGGGTTGATGCCGTCGACGTCGGTGTGCTCGTGGACTCTGGTGCCGGGGTACGACCGGTTGGTACAGGGCCTGATGAACTCGCTGCGGTTGGGGCCCGCGGATGTCGACGTCGCGCGCCCGGATCGGGCCCCGTCACCTGAGGCCAGCGTATTGTTATTCCCTTACGACTTCCGGCAGAGCATGGCGGTCAATGCCGAGCGGCTGCGGCTCGAAGTCGATCGACGGGCCGCAGGGCGGCGGGTCGTGGTGGTCGCTCATTCGATGGGCGGGCTGGTGGCGCAGTGGTGGTGGGCGGTGTTGGGTGGCCACGCGGTGTGCGACCGGCTGGTGACGGTCGGAACGCCGCACCGTGGCGCGCCGAAAGCGCTCGATTGGTTGTTGAACGGTATCCGTCTGGGTCCGTCGCCGATCGCGGAGGGCACGTCGCGGCTGTTGGGCGCAGCGTCGGGGGTATTGGCTCAGTGGGATTCCACTTGGGAGTTGCTGCCGCGCTATCCGGCGGTCCTGGAGGGCGGGGTCGCGCGTTACCCGCATCAGGTGTCGGTTGCGCCGGAGTCTTTCCGGCGTCGGGCGGAGGCGGCCTACCAGCGGCACCTGTTGCTGGAGAAGCACCACGCCGCTGTCTTGCGGAGTGACGCATCACTGCGGCGACGTACGATGGTTTTCTACTCCAGCGGCCACGCGACGCCGGGACGGGCGGTGGTGGACGGGTCACGGGTCCGGGTCGAGCGCGGCGATGCGGAGTGGTTGCCCGGCAAAGGGTGGGAGGGCGGTGACGGCACCGTTCCGGCGATCGCCGTGACCCCGGTGGAGGACGGGCAACAGGCTGACGAACCGCTGGTGGATGGCAGGACGTGGTCTCCGGACACGCACATGCGGATCGCCTCGACGCCGGGATTGGTCGAGTACGTCACGCGGTTCGATGCGGCGTCGCTGGCCGCGGTGCGCGGTGAGCCGAACCCCGCGGTCCCGTGGGTGGCGTTCGACCAGGACGAGGTGTGGGCGGTGGGCGAGCACGTCGAGATCCGCGCGACCCTGCGCGGCGCCGATCCCTCCGGTGTCCGGGCCAGGTTCCGGCTGTTCCCCGAGCACGGCGGTCCGGCGGAGTTGGATGTGAGGCGTGATGGGCAGACGTGGGCGTCGGTGGTGCTTGGGGCACCGGCCGGTGTGCATCGGGTGAGGGTGGAGTTGGACCACGTCCCGGGGGTGGATCGGGTGGTCGGCGAGACGCAGTTCGGGGTGGTGCCGCTGTGACGCGGTGGCTGTGGAGCCGCGGGGAGGCTCCGGAGGCGTTGGCCGGTTTCGTGCGGCAGGACGTGGTCGGGAAGCTGCTCCCGGCGGAGCTGGCGGCCGACCTTCCGGGGCCCGGGACGGGACGGACACGGGCCGAGAAGGCACGGGTGATCTACGAGGTGTTCGCTCGTCGTGGCGTCCGCTACGTCGACGAACCCAGTACCAGCGTGCCCGGTGGCCAACTGGTGAGGCCGGTGGATCAGGTGCTGGCCCGCCCTCGTCAAGGCACCTGCCTGGACCTCTGCGTCGCCTACGCCGGGGCGTGTCTAGACGCCGGGCTGCACCCGCTGATCGTCGTCGTCGACTCGGTCCGGGCGCGGGCGGCGCACGCTGTCGTGCTGGTGTGGTTGGACGGTTCCTGGTCCACGTCGCCCGAGCCGGCCTACCCGTTGCAGGGGCTGGTGCACGCTTCACCTCCGACGACGACGGACGGCCTGCCCCTGCTCCGCGAGATCCGGGCGTCGGCGGACGGCGCGGGGGCGTTCCTGGCCGTGGACGTGGCCGGTGCGGCGTGGCCGTTCACCGCCGATCACCCGGCCAAGGACTGGGCTGCCGCCGTGCGGGACGGCGCGTCCGTCCTACTTGCGTCCGACCACACCTCGCAGGCGTGGCGTTGGGCGTCGGGCATCGACGTCGGCCTGTCCCGCCAACTCCACGCGGTGGAAGTAGCGGACTCGCGGTTCCTACCCGGTGACGTCGAGCCGCTCAACCCGGCCTACCGGGAGCCGAACACCGCCGCCGGTCCTCTGACGCAGATCAAGGCCAGGCACGGACTGGTCCCCTTCTACGCGCGTGACGAACTGGACCTGCTGCAGGAGTGGGCGCACGCCGACGCGACCTCCCCGGACGGGGTCGAGTTGGCCGTCGTGCACGGAGTCGGCGGGGCGGGCAAGACCCACCTGGCCGCCGAACTGTGCGCACGGCTGCAGCGACAGGGCTGGTATACCGGCTTCTTCCCCAAGAGCACCCTCGACAACGCCACATGGACGTGGTTGTCCACCGTGGTCCCCAAGACGCTGGTCGTCGTCGACTACGTCGAGGACACCTCCGTCGAGACCGTCGTCAAACTGATCCGCACCATGCGACGACGTGAGCAGACCACGAGAATCCTGTTCACCGCACGTTCCGCAGGCGACTGGTTGCACGACATCGTCGACGCGGCTCGCCGGGAGGGAGTGGATCTCGCCGAGCCCTGGGCGTTGCCTCTGCCACGCCGTCATCCGTCCCCGACGGGCCTGTTCCGTCGGGCCGCGCAGCGGTTCGCCCAGCTGCCCGGGGCGGTCGGGACCGCGGTCGGACAACCGCCGGACAACCCGCGCTGGACCACTCTGGACCTCGTCCTTCAGGCATGGCTCGCCACCCACGGTGTCGACGGTGACGCACTGCCCGCCCGACGCGACGCGCTCTACGACGAAATTCTTCGCAGGGAGTTCGACTACTGGTACCGCGCCGCCCGTGTCTTCGATACACCCGAGCCGCACAACGAAATGGCCATTCGGGGGTTCCGCGAACTGGCGGGCAAGGTCGGCGCCGTGCTGACCCTGCTTGCACCGCGCACAACGGAACGGGTCACCCGAGCCGTGGAGACGGTGCCGGAGTTGCGCGTGCCGACCCCCGAACGGGCCGGTTTTATTGGTCTGCTGACCAAGATGCTGGCCCCCGACCACACCGACGAAGGCTTCGCGATCCGACCGGACCCGGTCGGGGAGCGCCTGGTACTGCGTGAGTTCGGACGCGCCGGGCGGCTGTTGGACGACTGCCTGCCCCCGAACCCGTCCACCGACCGGCGCCACGCCCGCGACCCGGGTGACCCCGACGCGCTGACCGACGCCTTGGCAACCGATTGGGAAACGGCACAGGCATGCACTGTGCTCACCCGAGCCGAGGAATTCGACCCGGAACAGGCGACCGCACTGGCACAGCGGCTGCTCACCCAGCACACCTGGCTGTGGAGCACCGCCTACAGCGTGACCCGCAAGCTCGGTGGCCCGTTCGCCACCGCCCTCACACAACTCGCCCTCCGCGAGGACACACCACTACCACTCGCGGTCCTGGCTGAGGAGATTCCGCTGGGCCATGCCGCACTCCGGGACTTGGCCCATATCGTCGCAGAACGAGCCGAACCATCGCACGACCCGACGGTCACCAAGGAGATCAACACCGCCCGACATGCCGCCTGGCTCAACACCCTCGCGGTCCGGCGTAGCGAGGTCGGGGACCGGGGCGGTGCGCTGGCTGCCGTCGACGAAGCGGTCACCCACTACCGCCAACTGGCCGAGGGCAACCCCAGGGGTTTCCTGCCCAACCTCGCCGGGTCGTTGAACAACCAGGCCAACCTGCGTAGCGAGGTCGGGGACCGGGGCGGTGCGCTGGCTGCCGTCGACGAAGCGGTCACCCACTACCGCCAACTGGCCGAGGGCAACCCCAGGGGTTTCCTGCCCAACCTCGCCGGGTCGTTGAACAACCAGGCCAACCTGCGTAGGGGGGTCGGGGACCGGGGCGGTGCGCTGGCTGCCGTCGACGAAGCGGTCACCCACTACCGCCAACTGGCCGAGGGCAACCCCGGTGGTTTCCTGCCCAACCTCGCCACGTCGTTGAACAGCCAGGCCGCTTCCCGTAGCGAAGTCGGGGACCGGGCCGGCGCACTGGCCGCCATCGACGAAGCCGTCCTGCTGCGCCGCCAACTGGCCGAGAGCAACCCCGGCGCCTTCCTGCCCAACCTCGCCATCTCGTTGAACAACCAGGCCAACCTGCGTAGCGAGGTCGGGGATCGGGGCGGTGCGCTGGCCGCTATCGACGAGGCGGTCACCCACTACCGCCAACTGGCCGAGGGTAA
>NZ_PYAX01000004.1 GCF_003014735.1 Saccharothrix carnea
GCGCCGGCCAGGGCCGCGAGACGTCGCCGCGCGCCGTGCGCCACCGGCCTGCCGGCGACGGTGACAGCAGTTCTGGACATCACTTCCTCCAAGGGGTCGAGCCGGACGTGGGTGACCGAAAGTTGCGGTCGATCAACCTGAGGCTTTCGCAAAAGTAAGTCGGCTGGTCGACCGCGTCAACCTGGCAATTCACCTATAGAGACGCAAGACAGCGGGCAGACGCCGTAGGTAGGACTATTCGCACCAGCGATTCCCAGGGTCGAAACTTTCGACTTCGCTGCGCTCGTGGCCGGGGCTCCATCGCGCTCGTCTTGATCGTTAGCTGGACGTTGGCGCGGCGTTGGTGGTGGTCATTTGACTGCCAGGGTCAGGCGTTTCACGTTGAGGAAGGCCCTGCTCATGGCATCAGGCACCGCCGAGGTGACCCCCACGCACACCATGCAGAGGAAGGTCTTGGTCGGGGCCGACGTCGACCAGCGGATCCAGACGATCGCCAAGGAGGCGGAGGCCGAACCGCAGTCCGTGGTGGGCCTGCCGACCGGTGCCCAGGTGCCCGCCGACCCGCTCGCGGCCCTGCGTGGCGTCGCCGGTTGGGCGGTCGACTACGTGACCTTCCTGCTCGAGCCGATCGACCAGCTCCAGGGCGACCAGCCGAGCGTGCAGGCCACCGTGGACGCGATCCGCTCGACCGCGGAACGGATGCGTGAGCTGGCCTCGACCCAACGCGAAACGTTGGCCAAGCCCGAGGGGTGGACCGGCAAGGCCAGGGACGCCTACCAGGCCAGCATGGAAGGTCTCGGCGACGAACTGGACTCGCTGGCCAACGCCGTCGCGGCGAAGGGCGTCGTCGTCGAGAACACCGGTGCGATGGTGCGGGCGCTGCGCGAGGCCCTGCTGTACACGGTCGACCAGTACTCCAACTCGCTGGTGCCGGGCGCGATCTTCGCCTACGCGTTCGCACCGGCCACGTTCGGCGTCTCGATCGCGATGTTCCTGGCCTCGGTGGTGGACAGCGCGAAGCAGCTCGGCACCGCGATGGCGGCCAAGATGGACGCCCTGAACGCGGCGCTGACCCGCCAGGTCGACCGGATCAAGATGCTCGACACCATCTCGGACGAGGTCGCGCAGGGCTGGGAGCGGTTCGAGGCCGCGGCCGGCGGCACGGCGACGAGGGTGGCCCGCACCGCGTCCAGGCCGGTGATGAGCGAACGCGACACCGTCCAGGCCGAGCCGATGATGGCGGCCCAGCGGGTCACCGCCCAAGCCGAACCGGCGATGATGGCCCAGCGCGAGCACGCCGTCCAAGCCCAGCCCGCCATGATGGCCCAGCGCGACCACGTCGTCCAAGCCGAGCCGGCCATGATGCGGACCACGGAGGCGGTGCAGCCCATGGAGGCCAGGCGCTTGCTGACGGCGGAGGAAACCGTCCAGGCGCAGCACGCCGTGCGGGCCGAGCACACGGTGCAAGCACGTCACGCCGTGCAGGCCGAGCACGTGGTGCAGGCGCAGCCGGCCATGCAGGCCGAACACCTGGTGCAGGCGACCCGGGCCGAGGCACCTCTCTACCGCCAGATGGAGCCGTTGCAGGCAACCCGGGCGGAAGCGCCCGTGTACCGCGAGATGGAGCCGTTGCAGGCGACCCGCGCCGAAGCGCCCCTGTACCGCGAAGTCCAACCGCTCCAAGCCGCCTACGCGGAAACTCCCGTCGCCCAGTACCAGCCCGCCGAACGGGCGACAGCCCGCAGGGTCGACGAGGTCGAGTAGGCCGAGGCGGTCGGTTCCCGACCGCCCGCGCCGAAAACCTCCCCGCCCGTCCACTCCCCTGCGTTCCGCGGAGGCAACGCCATGGTCACCAACTTCTCACCCACCACGATCAGCACGCCACCACCCGGCGACTCGGGCTTCACGATGGACCCGGCCGCGATGGAAGGGCTCCAGCAGCAGGCCGACGAACTGCGCACCGGCTACCTGGACGTCTCGTCGTCGCTGTCCGGCCGCACCTTGGCGGGCAACGCGCTCGGCACCACCGGGACGTTCGCCACCGAGGCGTTCAACGCCTCCCTCCGCACGTCGGTCGAGCTGGCGGGCAAGGCCGCCTCGACGTTGGGACTCGTCGGCGAGGGCCTGCAGGCCACCGCGCAGACCCAGCAGGAGGCCGACCGCTCCGGCGCCGATCAGCTCACCAAGATCGAGCCCGGCGGTCCGGCGCAGAGCCCACCCGGCGCGCCCGCAGGCGGTGCCGGCGGTGGTGCGCCCTCCCAGGGTCCACCGGTCTCACCGGTAGAGAGCGTCCCCGGCGGCACCTCCCAGCCCGGCCCCGAGGGCACCACCCAGACCTCGCAGTCCACCGCCCCGGGCGGTGGCGCGCCGACCGACCAGGTGCCGCCCGCACCAACGGGCTCCGGCGCGCCCTCACCCGCCCCCAGCGGCGCACCGGGACAAACCGCGTCCGCCAACCCCCAGCAGCAAGCGGCACCGCAACCCGCGCCGGTGCCCGCGTTCCCGGAGATCCCCGACCCGCCCCCGGTCCCTGACGGCTCCGCGAGCGGCGGTTCGGGCGCGACGGGCGGCAGCGCGGCCACCCCAGCGGGCGGCACGACGCCTCCACCCACGCCACCGATCCCCGAAGTACCGAAGGACCTCTTCAAACAGCCCACCATCCCCGACCCCACCAGCGGAAGCTCCGGCGCCCCAGGCGGTTCCGGCGCATCGGGCAGCAGCACCGGCACCGCGGGCGGCAGCGCGACCACACCATCGGGCGGCATGACCCCACCGCCGATCCCCCCGATCCCTGAAGTGCCCAAGGACCTGTTCAAGCAGCCCACCATCCCCGACCCCACCACCGGCGGGAGCTCCGGTGCCCCAGGCGGTTCCGGCGCATCGGGCTCCGAAACGCGGGGCGGCAGCGCGACCGCGCCGTCCGGCGGCATGACGCCTCCACCGATGCCTCCCATCCCGGAGGTGCCGAAGGACCTGTTCAAGCAGCCCACCATCCCGGACCTCACCACCGGCGGGAGCTCCGGTGTTCCGGGCGGTTCCGGCACTTCGGGTGGCGGCGCGGGGACGCCGTCGCCCACCGGCGACGGCCCGGGCGACCGGGGCGACCGCGACCCCTCGGGCGAGGAACGTCCCACCCGTGATCCCAAGACCGGCGAACAAGGCGGTGGCGGCGAGCACGGCGGTGGCGGTGGCGCGGGTGGTGGCGGTGAGGACGACGGCCGGCCGCAGCCCGACCGGCACGGCTTCCCCGTCACCGAGGTGGACGGCAAGCCGTGCCTCGACCTGCGCGACCTCCCGGCCGAGGAGGGCGAGCGCTGGCAGGAGAACATCCGCGACATCCTCGCCACCAAGGGCGAGGGGTCCTTCTTCTGGGCCGGTGACACCATCGACGCCGAAGGCCAGCGGCACTCCCTCATGGACCTGGCCGAGTTCATGACCAACCTGGACGCCCGCACCGAATCCGAGTCCGGTACCGGCCCCGAGCCGGCCGTCCAACCTGGACGCGAGGTCTCGGACACCGTCGCGGCCAGCCCCGCCCGCAGCGCCAACGGTGACGTCTACGTCCTCGTCGGCCCCAACCGCGCCGAGGGCGATCCGGTCGAACTGGCGGACTTCCCGACCCTGCGGGACAACCCCCGGATCGAGCGGGTGTTCGCGATCGACGCCGTCACCGGCCGCGAGGTCCAGATTCACCCGAAGGTGTCGTGATCCCACCGGTACGTCCGCACGGGCAGCCTCGTGGCGCCCGTGCGGACGTACCGGCGGACCCGATCGCCAGGGCCGGTGTGGCAGGCTGCGCCCCACCAAGGTGGAGCCGGTGATGACCGGCCTGGCGATTCGGAGAGCCTGCTCGTGGTCGAGATCGTGCCCGGTGTGTCGCGGACGTTCACCGAGTTCCTGTTGCTGCCCAACCGGACCACGGCGGAGTGCACGCCCGCGAAGGTCGACCTGGGCACGCCGCTCGTCCGGCACGCCGTGGGCGCGACGGCGTCGATCAGGCTGTCGGTGCCGTTCACCTCGGCCATCATGCAGGCGGTCGGCTCGCCGCGGTTGGCGGTGGCGCTGGCCCGGTCCGGCGGCCTGAGCTTCCTGCACCACAACCAGTCCGTCGAGGACCAGGCGGACGCGGTGCGGTTCGTGAAGAACTTCAAGGCCGGTTTCGTGGTCAGCGACACGACGGTCCGCCCGACCGACTCGCTGCGCCACCTCGTCGGCCTGATGAAGGCCACCGGTCACAACACCGCGGCCGTCACCGAGGACGGCTCGCCGCACGGCCGGTTCGTCGGCCTGGTCACCTCACGCGACTTCCACTCCGCCAGGCACGACCTGGACCTCCCGGTCGCCGAACGGATGCGCCCGGTGGACACGCTCACCTGCGGCAAGGAGGGCATCACCCTCTCCGAGGCCAACACGCTGCTGTGGGAGGGCCGCCTGGACTGCCTGCCGGTCGTGGACGGCGCCGGTCACCTCCAGCACCTCGTGTTCCGCTCCGACTACGCCGACCACAAGCAGTTCCCCGGCGCGGTGGTCGACGCGGCCAAGCGGTTCCGGGTCGGCGCGGGCGTGAACACGCACGACTACCGCGACCGCGTGCCCGCGCTGGTCGCCGCCGGGGTGGACGTGCTGTGCCTGGACTCCTCGGACGGCTACAGCGACTGGCAGGCCGAAGCGCTGCGGTGGGTCAAGCGCGAGTTCCCGGAGGTGCCCATCGGCGGCGGCAACGTCGTCGACGGTGAGGCGTTCCGGTTCCTGGCCGACGCGGGTGCCGACTTCGTCAAGGTGGGCATCGGCGGCGGCTCGATCTGCATCACGCGTGACCAGAAGGGCATCGGCCGGGGCCAGGCCAGCGCCGTGATGGACGTCGCCGAGGCCCGTGACGCCTACGCGCGCAGCACCGGCGAGTACGTGCCGATCTGCTCGGACGGCGGTCTGCTGCACGACTACCACATGGCGCTGGCGATGGCGATGGGCGCGGACTTCGTGATGATGGGCCGCTACTTCGCGCGGTTCGACCAGTCGCCGGGCAAGAAGGTGCGCATCGGCGGCTCGGTCTTCAAGGAGTACTGGGGCGAGGGCTCCAGCCGGGCGCGCAACTGGCAGCGCTACGACCAGGGCGAGGACAAGCTGCACTTCGAGGAGGGCGTGGACGGCTACGTGCCCTACGTCGGCGACCTCGGTGACGCGCTCGCGCTGACCGTGGCGAAGATCAAGGCCACGATGGCGTCCTGCGGCGCGGCGTCCATCCCGGTCTTCCAGTCCACCGCCCGCGTGACGCTGGTGTCCGAGCAGAGCTACCAGGAGAACGCCGCCGCGGTCGCCGTGCGGGAGGACGCCGACACCACCCTGGGCTGATCGAGGTGTGGTGATCCCGCGTGACGGAGCGGGCCCGGTGCCCGCTCCGTCAGAGCGACGCGTGGTCGAAGTCCGGTGACACCACGGACGCGCGCCGGTGGTCGCGGCGGATCACCGCGAGGACCGCCATCAGGGCCGCCACCAACGCGAACGCCGAGGCCGCGGTCAACGCCGAGAGCGGGCCGAGCGTGCCGACGACCGCGCCCGCCACCAGGATGCCGACCACGCCCGAGCACGCGGTCACCGCGCCGACCGTGGCGAAGACCCGCCCCCGGACGGCGTCCGACGTGCGGGCCTGGACCAGGCCGTTCAGCGTCACGTTCTGCACCGAGCCGCACGCGCCGGCGACCAGCCACGCGACCGCGTTCACCACCAGGTGCGGTACCTGCGCGGGTGCGGCCAGCGCCAGTGCCAGCACCAGGTTGCCGACCGCGAAGGCGACCACCAGTGCCCGCGCGGTGGTGAAGCGGCGGCTCACGTTCGCGCCCAGCAGCAGGCCCGCGGTCCAGCAGGCGAGCACGGCGCTGTAGGTGAACGCGTTGCCGCCGATCGGGCCGAAGACCAGGAACACCTCGTTGACCAGCGCGATGGCCACCGCGACACCGACCACGGCCTGCGCGACGACACGTCCCAGCAGCAGCCGGTCGCTGCGCAGCAGCACCCAGCCGCTCCACTGGCCACTCGCCCCGGTGCCACCGTCGTCCTGCCCGGGGTCGCGGTCGACCCGCAGCCACAGCACCACCAGCGCCAGGTGCGTGCACGCGCACACCGCGTCGAGCATGACGGCCCACTCGACGCCCGGCCCGACCGCGATCACGCCGCCGAGCACGATGCCCACCAGGGAACCGGTGTTCTGCGCCGACGACAACGCCGCGTGCCCGTCGGCCGAGTCGGTGGCGCGCGGGATCAGCGCCGACACGCACGTCCGCACGACGCTCCCGCACACGCCGAGCAACGCCACCAGCCCGTACAGCACGGGCAGCCGCGTGTGCCCGAACAGCAGCCCTACCAGCAGCAATACCTGCGCGAACACCGTCACGCTGAGCAGCAGCCGATGGGGGAACCGGTCGACCGCCCACCCGGCGACGGGCGCGCCGAGCACCGCGCCGAACGCGACGGCCACGAACAACCCGGCCACCGCGAACGCACCGGAACCGGCCAGCGCGGTGGTGAACCCGATCAGCGTGAGCTGCGCGCCGAGCCCGGCCACCCCGGACCCGCCCACCAGCACCGCCAGGTCCCGGTTACCCCGCAGACCGCCGAGCACTGCGACCATTCCGCTCCCCCGCCGCGTCGCCGGTACGGACCGAGGCGTCCACCTCGCGGTGCCGATCATGCCCGAAGATCACCTCGGCCGGCGGGCGGACCGGTCAGTCCGGCCGGTCGGGTCGCACGACCACCAGCGGGCACGGCGAGTGGTAGACCAGCGCCTGGCTGGTCGAGCCGAGCAGCATGCCGGTGAAGCCGCCGTGGCCGCGGCTGCCGACGACCAGCAGCTGCGCGTCGCGGCCGGCGGCGAGCAGGGCCTTCGCCGGGCGTTCCCGGACCACCCGCCGGTCGACGGTCACGTCCGGGTACTTCTCCTGCCACCCGGCCAGGCGCTGGGCCAGCAGCTGGCGCTGCTGTTCGTGCACCTCGTCCCAGTCGACGCGCAGCCGCGAGGCGTACGGGGTCTCGGCGAGCAACGCCGTCCACGCGAGGAGGGCGGCGAGCGTGGTGCCCCGCACCGACGCCTCCTCGAACGCGAACCCGATCGCCGCCTCACCCGCGGGCGAGCCGTCCACGCCCAGCACGACCGGACCGTCCGCCGGGTGGGGACCGCGGACGACGGCCACCGGGCACTCGCCGTGCGCGGCGACCGACACCGCCACCGACCCGACGACCAGCCCGGAGAACCCGCCCAGCCCCTGCGAGCCGAGCACGACGAGCCGGGCGTCCCGGGAGGCGGCGATCATCGCGGCGGCGGGCCGTTCGACGACCACCGACGTCTCCACCTCGGGCACGAGGTCGCGCACGCCGGCCGCCGCCTCCTCCAGCCACTGCCTGCCCTGCTGCTCGAACGCGTCCCGCACCTCGTGGCCGGTCAGCACCATCCCCGGGTAGCCGCGCGTGGGCAGCAGGTAGGCGTGCACGAGCCGGAGCGGCACGCGGTGCCGCACCGCTTCCTCCGCCGCCCACGAGACGGCCGCCAGCGCCGACTCCGAGCCGTCCACTCCGACCACGATCGGGCCACTCATCACAGGTTCCCTCCGACCGACGTCACCGACACACCCACCATCCGGTGCCGGGCGGCCGTCCGCACCTCGACCGCCTACCCCGTTCGGAGGTGTCCTCCGGTGTCGGTGCCGCCGGATACGATCGGCGTCGTGGATCCCGCCGACGACCTGCTGGCCTGGGCGCCCCCGCCGGGACAGGGCGGTGCCGCGCAGGCCGTCGCGCTGCCCGGCTACAGCGACTTCCGGCTCGTCGCGCACGGCGGCGAGGGCACCGTGTACCGGGCCACGCAGGACGGGCTGGGCCGTGACGTCGCGGTGAAGGTGCTGGACGTGACCGACGAGGACACGGTCAGCCGGTTCCACCGCGAGCTGGAGATCACCGTCCGGCTCGGCCGCCAGCACCCGCACATCGTGACCGTGCTGGACACGGGCGTGATCGCCGGCCGGCCGTGCATCGTGATGGAGTACTACGACCTCGGGTCGCTGCACGACCGGTTGCGGCAGCGCGGGCCGCTGCCGGTGCACGAGGTGGTCGCGGCCGGGATCGCGGTGGCCGACGCGCTGTCGTTCGCGCACGGCCAGGGCATCCTGCACCGGGACGTGAAGCCGCAGAACATCCTGGTGCTGCCCACGTCGTACGTGCTGGCCGACTTCGGCATCGCGCGGGGCGCGGACGCGGCGCACACGGCGTCGTTGCAGCTGGTGAGCTACCGCCACGCGGCACCGCAGATGGTGGACGGCCGGCCGCCCGCCGCGGCCGACGACCTGTGGTCGCTGGGTTCCACGCTGTTCACCCTGCTGGACGGGCAGCCGCCGTTCGCGTCGGACAACCCCGGCGAGGACACCATGCTCGCCTACCTCGGGCGGGTGCGCGAGGCGTCGCCCCGGTCGCTGCTGCGGCGGGACGTGCCGGTCGAGCTGGTGGCGATCATCCTGCGGTGCCTGCGCAAGGCGCGGGAGGACCGGTTCCCGGACGCGGCGTCGTTGCGCGCGGCGCTGGCCGCGGTGCCGACGTGGACCCCGCAGTCCACTGTGGACCCGGACCACACGGCGGCCGTGCGGCAGGAGGTGCCGGAGCGCTACCCGGACGGCCCGACGGAACTGCCGGACTTCGGCCCGAAACCCGTGGTCGAGGCACCGCCGGAGCCGGTCGCCGCCGCCGTTGAGCCGGTGAGGACGTGGACCGAGGACCTCGCCGACCTGACCGTCCGGCACAACGCCGAGCGCCGCCCGCCGGTGGCCCTGCCACCGCCGCCGCTGGTGGAGCTGCCCGAGCCGCCACCGTCCCGGCCGCGCCGCTCGTGGAAGCCGGCGGCGGTGAGCGCGGTGTTCGTCGGCGTGGTGATCGGGGTCGCGTTGAGCCTGCCCGGTCGGTCCGACGAGGCCGCGTCACCACCTGCCACCACCACCACGGTCCCGGTCACCACCACGACCGCGGTCCCGACGACGACCACCGCGAGCCTGCCCGAGGGCGGCGTCCCGGCGTTCACCCCGGTGCTCAAGCGGCTGGAGGACGACGGCGACCGGATCGAGCTGTTCTGGACGGATCCGAGCGAGGGCAAGGCCCAGTTCGTCGTGGTGGACGTGACGGGCTCGTCGCCGAGGCCGTTGGTGACGGTGGCGGCCGGTGCGACGTCACACGTGCTGGAGGGCTTGGAGCCGAAGGCGCCGCAGTACTGCTTCCAGGTGCTCGCGATCGGCCTCGACGACCCGTCCACGCAACGCGGTGCGTCGGCCCGCACGTGCGCCGTGCGCAACGGCTAGCGCCGCCACAAGGGCCGCGGGTCGACCGCCCAGAACATCCTGCGGTACCACCGGACCCCGTGCCGCAAGCCGACCCTCACCTGCCGCGCCAACCGCCACGCCGACTCGCCTTCGCCGGAACCGCTCGCCGTGTGCTGCCCCGCATGGTCCGCTCCGCCGTGGGTCGGGCTCGACGGTCGGACACCCACGTTCGGGGCAGTGGCCATCGGGCGCTGCGGGTGCCGCGGTGCGAAAGCCGCGTACTCCGCCAGGCGGGCCAACTCCACCGCGGGCGCCGACCCCAACTCCGCCGCCACGTCCGGTGCGGTCCGGTTGGCCGGCGGTGTCCGACCCGCCAGCAGCAAACCGTCCAGCACGTAGGCCCACGCGCCGGTCGCACCGGCCGCCCGCAGCCGCCTGCGCCGAACCAACCGGGCCAACCCGAGCACGGCAAGCACCAGCACCGGCACCGCGCCGAGCACCGCGTACCCGATCCACCGCTGCGACCCGGCCGACGTGGCCTGCGCGGCTACGGGGCTCGACGGCGTCACCAACGGCGGCGGCGGCGGCGCGGACAGCGGCGTGCTCGTCGGCGTGGCCGTGACCGACGCCAACCGGTCCAGCACCTCGCGCTTCTGCGCCGCGCTCGAACCGCCCGACGACACACCGGCCACCGGGTCGAACGGCACCCAGCCCCACCCGGCGAAGTACACCTCGGGCCACGCGGTCGCGTCGCTGCCGCGCACCACGCGCTCCTCACCGGCAGCGGGCTGGAAACCCACGACCACCCGGGTCGGCAACCCGACCGCCCGGCCCAGCACGGCGAACGCCGACGCGAACTGCTCCGCCGTCCCCGCGTTCGCGCCCGGCTCGCCGGGGTTGCCGAACAGGAACCGCTCCAGCCGCGCGTACGACGACCCGACCGGTGCCTGCGCGTCCGGTGTGCGGCCCTGCTTCACCACCTGCTCGATCGCCACGGCCCGCTCGTACGGCGTCCGCGCGTTCTGCACGATCTGCCGCGCGTACTCCGCCAACGAGTACGGCAACCCGGGCAGCTCCAGGTAGCGGTCGGCCGTGGTCGGCACGGTGGCGTCGAGCAGGTCCGCGTCGTCGGGCACGTCCAGCACGCCCCGCACCCGGTACGACAGGCCGGGCGTCAACTCGGTGCGCAGCACCAACGACCCCGAGTCCGGGTCGACCATCGCGCCGTCCAGCGTCACCGCAGTCGGCCGCCCGACCGTCGGCAGCCACCGACCACCCAGCTCGCCGACGATGATCTCCACCTCGGCCTCGTCCACCCGCGCCCCGGGCGGGAGGTCGGGCTCCGCCACGGCCCCGATCGGCCCGTACAACGACGCCGCCCGCCACGCCGCGCCCGAGTAGTCCGACAACGCCACCAACCGCACCGCCCGTTCCGGCCCGCGCACGCGGAACAGCTCGATGTCGCCCAGGTTCGCCCACGACGCCAGCTGGGGCAGCGGGCTCGCCACACCCAGGTCGCTGACCGGCGGTTCCACCAACTCCCGCGGCTCGAACGCGTCACCGGCCGGCAGCACCACCGCCAACGCCGCCACCACCGCCACCGGCACGGCGGGCAACCCGAGCAGCACCCGGCCACCGGCCTCCAACCGGTCCACCAACAACCACCCGACCGCCACCAGGGCGATCAACCCGACCGCGACCAGGCCGTGCCGATCGGCCCGCCCAGCCGTCAGCAACGCCGTGCACGTGTAAAGCACCGCCGCACCGACCACCGGCGCCACCAACGACCGCCCCCGCACCACCGCCAGCCCGACGACCAACGACACGCCGAACACCAGCAACGCACCCGGTACCAACAGCTCCGGCGTCGCCGGCGCCGGCCGTGCCGCCGTCAACAGGCGGGGCACGAGGTCCAGCAGCACCGCCGGCGGGTCGGCGGAGTCGATCGCCGAGTCCCGCGCCACCCAGTAACCGCCGACCAGCGCCAGCACCACCAACGAGAACGCCACCAGCCCCGCCGGCATCCTCCGCCACCTCAACAACGGCAGACAGGCGAACCCGAGACCCGCCGCACCCGCGAACACCAACGGGGCAACGACTCCCTGCCACCCCGAGCCGAGGTGCAGCGCCGCGACGACGACCACCAACCCCGCCCACCCCACGCGGGCACTCCCACGGACACCGGCACCCGCACGGACACCGGCACCCGCACCACCACTGGCACGACCGGCACCCGCACCACCGGCACCCGCACCCGCACCGCCAGCGCTGGCACGACCAGCGCCCCCACCGCCAGCACCTCCGCGAGCGCTGGCACCGCCAGCAACCCCACCAACGCCACCAACGCCACCACCACCGCCGCCGGCGCTGGCACGACCAGCACGGCCACGACCAGCACGGCCACCGGTGCCACCGCTACCTGCGCTGGCACCGACACCAGCATCACCACTACCCGCACTGGCAGGCTCGTGCGGCCTCACGCAGCCACCACCCCGACACACCCGAGGCCGGGGCGCCGCGCCTCCATACTTCCGGCAACAAAATCGGCGCTTCCATCCATCCCCGGACACACGATCACGATCGGGTGATCTACGAACGGCCGCGCGATCACCGCGAGACCGCCGTGTTCCAGGCGTCCAACAGTCCTTCGGCCTTCGCATCGCGCAGTAACAGCACCGACCCGGCCGCCGAGATCGGGTGCGTCGGCGCGGGATCGACAGCCAGCACCACGCCCACCGACGCCCTCCCCGCCTCCAGCATCAACGCCGACAAGTCGGCCCGCGCCCCGCACACCACGGCCACCACGTCCAGATCCCGGATCGGCAACGGCCGCGCGGCCGAGTCGCCCTCCGCCGCCTTCAGGTCCGCCAACGCCGCCAGCACCACGGACGCATCCGCATCAACCGCACCCGCCGGCAGCTCCACGTCCACCGCCCCGGACGACGACACCAGCCGCACCGGGTGCCCCTCGGCGACGGCCACCGTCACCAGCGACGCCGCCACCTCCACCGCGTCCTCCAAGTCCTTGGCCTCCGCGTAGGACTCCACGTGATCATCGAGCACCACGGCCAGGTGCGGACGGGCCGGATCGGCGTCCTCCCGGATCATCAGCGTCCCGGTGCGCGCGGACGTCGCCCAGTGCAGTCGTCGCAAGTCGTCACCGGGCACGTACTCCCGCAGCCCCACCAGATCGGTCCCGCCGCGCTCCACCCGCTCGTCCGCGCCGACGTGCCCCCGCCGCACCCCACCGGGCAGCCCGCGCACCGGCAGCACGCGCGGCACCACGCGGACCTCCACCACGTCACCCACCACGGTCCGGGCATGTGCCAAGCCCGCCAGGCCACGGCGGCTCAACGTCAGCGGACCCACTCGCAGCAGGCCGCGGGTGTGCGTCGGGATCGGGTACTCGACCTTCACCTGCTGCCCCGGCGCGAGCAGCGGGATGTCCACCGCCACCGCCTCGCCCGCCACCTCGTCGGTCGCGTCGAACACCACCGGGAACCTCCGGCTGGTGCCCGTCAGCTCGACCACGCCCGTGCACGCGCCCAACCGCTGCACGGTCCGAGGCCGCACCGTCCGCTTCGGCGCCACCTGCGCCCGCGACAGCACCGACGCCACGCCCGCGCCCGCCAGCACCACCAACGCGATGCCCAACCCGGCCACGCCGGGATAACGCCACCACACCCCCAGCACCACCAAGGGCACACCCAGCAGCACCGCGCCCATCCCCCGCGCGGTCAGCCGAACCCTGGTCATCGCGCGGCCGGTCGCGGCACCGCCACGCCCGCCAGGACGTCGGCCAGGACCTCCTCGGTCGTCGTGCCCGCCAGCTGCGCCTCACGCGTCAACACCAACCGGTGCGCCAGCACCGGCACCGCCAGCGCCTGCACGTCACCCGGCACCACGAAGTGCCTGCCCTGCGCCGCCGCGTACACCTGCACGCACCGCACCAGGGCACGCAGGCCACGCGTGCTCGCGCCCAACCGCAACCGGGCGTCCCCGCGCGAGGCCACCCCGATATCGCTGATGTAGCGCAGCAACGGGTCCGCCACGTGCAGCGTCGCCAGCCGACGACCCTGCTCCGCGACCAAGTGCGGGTTCGTCACCGTCGGCACCGCACCCACCTGCCCCGCGCCGCTTCCCGGCCGCAGCACCTCGATCTCCTGCTCCACCGCCGGGTAGCCGATCGACGTGCGCAGCATGAACCGGTCCAGCTGCGCCTCGGGCAGCCGGTACGTGCCGTCCAGGTCGATCGGGTTCTGCGTGGCCACCACGAGGAACGGTGCGGGCACGGCGTGCGCGACGCCGTCCACCGTGACCGTCCGCTCCTCCATGACCTCCAGCAACGCCGACTGCGTCTTCGCCGCCGCACGGTTGATCTCGTCCGCCAGCACGATGTTCGCGAACACCGGCCCCGGCCGGAACCGCACCTGACCGGTCTGCGGGTCGTACACCGACGTGCCCGTGACGTCGGACGGCAGCAGGTCGGGCGTGAACTGCACCCGCCGCGACACCCCGCCCAACGCGCCCGCCACCGCACGCGCCAACGTCGTCTTGCCCGTGCCCGGCACGTCCTCCAGCAGCACGTGCCCACCGGCGAACATCGCGACCAGCACGAGGTCGACCACGTCCCGCTTGCCCCTCACCGCCGACTCGACCGCGTCACCGAGCCGCGCGTGCAGGGCGCGGAACGCCGCGATCTCGTCCCCGCCGATCGCCGGCACCGCCGTAGTCGTCACGCCACGCCCTTCATCACTCGCCCGACCCACGCCGCATGCGCCGGTTGCGCAACGTCAGCAGCCACGCCGTCGCCAACAGCCCGATGCCGCCGCCGACCAACTGGTTGGTCTCCTCGGACGCGGGCAAGCTGCGCGGCTGGCAGATCCGGCCACCGCAGGTCTCGGTGTCCCGCACGGGCGAGTTGCGCACCGCCGAATCCACCGAATCCGACCCGGACGCCGCGTAGGCCCGCACGACGAGCGCATTCGCGCCGATCTCGACCGTGATGCTCGCCGAGCCACCGGAACACGGGATCGGCGCCGAGTAGCCCCAGGTCCTGTTGACGACCTCGCACCGCCCACCGTGGCTCGCCCAGTCCGCAGGCGGCGAAGTCGTCACCAGCCTCTCGTACATGCCCCCGCCCACCGAGCTGATCACCACGACGTTGGCGGTGGGCAACGACGGAGGCGGAGGAGGAGGAGGCGGCGGCGTGGTCGTGGTCGTCGTAGGAGGTGGCGGCGGAGGCGGAGGAGGTGTCGTCGTGGTCGTGGTCACCACCGGCGGCTGGGTCGTCGTCCCGGCGGCCGGCCGGATCGTCAACGACCCCGCCCCCGCCTCACCCGTGCCGAACCGGTTGTACGCCGCCACGGCGACGTCCAGCTTCCCGCTCGCGCAGAACGTGGAACCCGCGCACGGCAGCACCAACTCGGCCGACGTGCCCGCCACCCGCGTCTCCCGGGTGGCACCCGAGAACCCGCCGGTCGCGGTCACCGCGTACCCGGTGATCGGCTCACCGCCGTCCGGTACCGCGCTCCAGCTCACCGACACGACCACCGACGTGCCGTTGTTGCTGCGCTGCGACACCGTCACGCCCGCCGGACGTCCCGGCACCGCACCCGACACGCTCGCGCTCGGTGTGGTCGTCGGCGTCGGCGCGACGGGCGTGGTCTCGTCGCGCGGCGGGTTCTGCCCGTTGCCCCGGTTGTCGCGCGTCGGCGGGTCGGGACGCGGCGGAGGCGGGCTCGGCACGCTGGGGATCGGCGAGCGCTCCGGGTCCAGCACCGGCAGCTCGGGGCTGCGGATCACCACGTCGCGCGTCCGACCGTCCGAGTCCACGATCACGCCCGAGTCCTGGCCCGGCGTGTTGATGAACAGCTTGCCGTCGTCGAACACCAGCGCCGGATCACCCGAACCGCCCGTGCGCACGTCCTCCGCGCCACGCCGACCCGACCGGTCCAGCACCACGACCTTGCCCGAACCGCGGCACGGCACGTAGACCCGTTCGCGGAACACCGCCGGGCGCCCCGGCTTGGGGCAGCCGAACGGTCCCAGGTCGACCCGCACCACCTCGTCACCGCTCAGCAGCACGACCGCCGACGCGTCCGGGATCGACGCGGGCACCAGGCCGGTCGGGCTCGTCTGCGCGGCCAGCACCTCGCCGCCGAACGCGTCCGTGCTCGCGGTGAGGTCGCGCCCGGTGCCGTCGCGCACCACCACGCCGCCTTCCAACCCGAGCAACGTCACGCCCCGCTCGTGCGGCACCAACGCCGTGCGGGGCCCGGCACCGGCCACCGCCTTGTCCGACCGCTCCAGGAACTCCAGCTCGTCGTCGGACCACTCCAACGCGTGCAGGTTGCCGCCGTGGTCCACGGCCCAGATCACGCCTTCGTCGTCGACGACGACGTCCGCCAGCGGCTGCCCCGCGAGCCAGGGCGACCCGATGTCGACCAGCGTCACCGGGTCCGCGTTGTGCACCGAGCCCGCCGCGCGGTCGACCACGAACACCCGGTCCCACGCGATGAGCACCTTCGCCGAAGGTCCGGGAGGCGCCTGCCTGCGACCGGAGGACAGCAGCGTGGCCAGGTCGATCACCGTGATCTGGCCCGTGCGGCGGTCGAGCACGATCAGCTTGTCGTCGGACTGCGCGATCTCCAGCTGCGCGTCCGCGCCGCTGACCTGCAACCGGGTCTGCGGTTTCCCGGAGCTCGGGTTCACCTGCACGACCTCGCCGCGCTGGTCGTCGCCCAGCCACGTGAGCCCGTCCGAGACCTCGACCGCGGTCCGCGAGATGCCGTCGCCGAGAGCGGCGCCGACCAGCAACAACAGCCCTAACGCGGCGGCGCTGACACTGGCCGACTCGCGCCGGCCCGCGCCGAGGACCCGACGCGCCACCCTGCCCAGCTTCGCTCCCACGGCCGGGATGCTAACGACCGCGTATGACATTTCCGACACAACCAGTGCCGGTGCTCCGGTCGGCCCACGCGCACTCCGCCGGATGCGTCCACATGGGACCGCAGTGGTGGGATGCCCCGACCTCCGCGCGGTGGGGCGGTCGGCGGGTTCGCGGCTAGAGGTCCGCGAACTCCTCCCGGCGCACGTTCGCGCACTCGGTCGTCAACCCCGCGTCCACCGCGCGGCTGATCTCCGCCAACGACCGCAGCTGTGCCGGCGTCAACACGTCGAACAGGTGCTCCCGCACGGCGGTCACGTGGCCCGCCGCGGCCGCTTCCAACACGCCGAACCCGATCTCCGTGAGCGCCGCGATCGAGCCGCGCCGGTCCGACGGGCACGCCCGCCGCTCGACCCAGCCCTCTTTCTCCAGCCGGGCCACCGCGTGGGAGAGTCTGGACCGTGACGAGTGGCACACCGACGCCAGCTCACTCATCCTCAGCGCCCGTCCCGGGGCCTCCGACAGTGCGACGAGGATCTCGTAGTAGGCCATCGGCATGCCGGAGTCGCGCTGCAACTGCCGGTCGAGGTGATCGGTGAACTTGGTGACGGCGGTCATGAAGGCACGCCACACCTGCTGCTCTTCGGCGTTCAGCCACCGCACGTCGCTCATGCCTCCCATCATACGGCCGTTGTTGAACCTTCAACCAGGATGCGCTATGTTCAGTTGAGAGTTCAACCAGACCAACCCAGAAGGACCATCCACATGACCTCGCAGACTGTGCAGATCCCCGGCTACCTCGCGGGTACGTGGGCGATCGACCCGGTGCACTCGGACATCTCGTTCGTGGTCCGCCACCTCGGCGTGTCCAAGGTCCGCGGCCACTTCGGCACCTTCGAGGGCACCATCGTGACCGCCGAGAACCCGCTGGAGTCCACGGTCACGGCCAAGATCGACGCCGCCTCGGTCAACACCCGCAACGACCAGCGCGACGGCCACGTCAAGGGCGAGGACTTCCTGGACGTCGAGAAGTTCCCCGAGCTGGCCTTCACCTCCACCGGTGTGCGCGCGCACGGCGAGGGCTTCCTGGTCGACGGCGAGCTGTCCCTGCACGGCGTGACCAAGCCGGTCACCCTGGAGCTGGAGATCAACGGCTTCGGCGACGGCTTCGAGGGCGCGAAGGTCGTCGGCTTCTCCGCCTCCACCGAGATCAACCGCCGCGAGTTCGGCGTGACCGGTGGCGCGGCGGGCGCGGTGGTCGGCGACAAGATCACCATCCTGCTGGAGATCGAGGCCGTCAAGCAGTCCTGATCCGAGGCCCGGCCCGGCGCTGACGTCGCGGTCGCCACCAGGCGGCCTCGCGGTCACCCCCAGGGCCTCCCCTCGCACCACGAAGGGCTCGCCGGACCACACCGGCGGGCCCTTCGCCGTACCCCCACA
Organism: Saccharothrix carnea; assembly: GCF_003014735.1. Lineage (GTDB taxonomy): Bacteria > Actinomycetota > Actinomycetes > Mycobacteriales > Pseudonocardiaceae > Actinosynnema > Actinosynnema carneum. The sequence continues at coordinate 17,623 of NZ_PYAX01000004.1, forward strand.
CCGTGCGGCCCCACACCGGGCAGGCCCTACGCTGTGTAGGTCACGTCACTGAACCGGGCGAACCTCAACGGTCATTCCATTTCACCGCGCATTTCGGTAGTTTCGGCCCGCCGCCGCAACCTGCCTGAACCGTGCACCGTCTCCACCCGTAGTAGGTCGTGAAGCCAGGGTTTTGCTTCGGTCCACACTGAAGCTGTAGAACTCGATGCGGACACAGTCCGCTCACGGTCGTAGACCACGTGGGTGATATCGGACGCACTCATGGCACCATCTGGCGCAGCACGCGCTGGACGCAGGCGAGGAGGATCGGTGTGAACGCCCAGACCGAACAGGTCGACGACCTTCGACTCGTCGCGCTGCCCACCGCGGTGAACGTCGCGGACATGTTCGTGCGCTTCTCGCTGGGCGAGTGGCGACTGCGGGCCATGCAGGACGAGGCCGCGCAGACGGTCCGCCGCCTGGTCGGCGCCGCCGTCGACGTGGCCGACCGGCGCGCACCCGGCTTCCTGCTCGTGCGCCTGCGGCTGACCGGCACGTACCTGGTGGTCGAGGTCGAGGGCAACCGGGTCGCGCTGCCGCCCGAGCTGGCCGGCTCCCGCGCGGGTCTGGTCGACCTCACCGCGGGCGGCCACCTGGCGTGGTGCGAACTGGCCCTGCCGTCCGGCATGAACGCCTCCTCCGTGCCGCTCCCCCGCCGCGAACCCCGCCGTTCCCCCGCCGCCGAGCGGCTGGGTGACGAGCCGGACGTGGACCCGGAGGTCATCCAGCGCATCCTCTACGGCCTGGGCGGCGGAGCCCACCGGCCCGACTAGCGCTCGGCCGACCGACCACCGCGACGCGGTTCACCCGCTCGACGCGCGAGGCCGGCGCCCCCGGATCGGGACGCCGGCCCACTCACGTCACCGTCGCGCGAGCGCCACCAGGGCGACCGCCAGCACGGCCATCCCGCACCACGACACGAGCGACAACCGCTCGTGCAGCACCACGACACCCAGCACCGCCGCCACCGCCGGCTCGGCCAGGGTCAACGTGGTCGCCGCCGCCGCGCCCGTGTACCGGAGCCCGCGGGCGAACAGCAGGTACGCGGCGAACGTGGTGAACACCGCCAGGTGCGCGGTCACCGCCAGCCCGGACGGGCTCGCCACCCACCCGACACCGACGAGCAGCACCACCGGCAACGTCATCGCGGACGCGCCACCGAACACCACGCCGACCACGGCCCGGGACGGGTGCCCCAGCCCGATCAGGTGCGCGCAGACCACCGAGTACACGGCGTACGACAGGCCCGCGACCAGCGCCAACGCCACCCCGACCGGATCGACCCGGGTGTCACCGCCGCCCAGCACGAGCGCCGTGCAGCCGACCACCGCGGCCGACGTGAGCAGCGGCCGGGCACGCAGGCCCAGCACGATCGGCGCGGCGGCCAGCGCCACGGTGGTGCCCACCGCCACCCCCGTGCGGGCGACCGCCGGGTAGAAGGCGAGCACGTAGCCCGCCACGGTCACCGCGCCGAGCAGCAGCAGCCTCCAGTCGGCGGTCCTCAGGACCGCACGCGTGCCCCGGGCGGCGACGAACAGCAGGCAGCCGCCGACGACCAGGCCGGCCGCGCCCACGGCGGCGGCCGGTGCCGACGCGGGTGCCAGCGAGCCGGCGGTACCAGTGGTGCCCCACAGGACGCACGCCGCCAGGATCGGCAGCGGTCCGCGGGTGGAACGAGAATCAGAACGAGCGCGTGTTTCCACGGCAGAGGTCGACACGAGGTCTCCGTTCGCGAGACGAGAAGAAGAGGACGCGAACGGGCGCACTGCGCGATGGGGATCAGGCAGGCGTGCGGGTGTGCGTCAGCGAGTGCGCCCGGTCAGGCGCACGGCGGCGGGAGGACCACGTGCCAGTGGGTGTTCACGACCGGCATCCTAGTCCAACGGCACCCCGGTATCGTGGGGATCATGGACATCGGCGTCGCGGACGACCTGCTGCGGCGGTCGCTCGTGGTCTACAAGTTCGCCGTCGACGAGCTCATGACGAAACTGCGGATCCTCAGCGAGGAGTTCGACCTCGTCCACCGGCACGACCCCATCGAGCACGTGACGCACCGGGTGAAGCGGCCGGACGCGATCCTCGACAAGCTCCGGCGCAAGGGCCTGCCGGCGGACCTGTCGCTGGCCGCCGAGCACCTAGACGACGTGGCGGGCGTGCGGGTGGTGTGCCCGTTCGTGTCCGATGTGTACCGCGTGCGCGACATGCTGGCCCGGCAGAACGACGTGGAGATCCTGCGGACCAAGGACTACATCGCGGCACCGAAGCCCAACGGGTACCGCAGCCTGCACCTGATCGTGCGCATCCCGGTGTTCCTGTCCGACCGGGTGGAGCACGTGAAGGTCGAGGTGCAGCTGCGGACCATCGCGATGGACTTCTGGGCCACTTTGGAGCACAAGCTGTACTACAAGTACGACGACCAGGTGCCCGCGGGTTTCGTCGAGGAGCTGACCGCCACCGCCGCCATCGCGGCCGAGCTGGACGCCCGGATGGAGTCGCTGCACCACGAGGTGCAGCGGGACTGAGGCCCGACCGCGGGTGAGTGGCCCGGACGCCCGACCCCACCCGACAGCCACACCCCGCCCTGCCGACACCCGCCTCAGCGCTCTTACCCGATGACACCCGCCCCGGCGCGGCGGACCGTGACGTCGAGCACGCCGTGGCCGGGGTCGACCGCGCGCCGCTGCGCGCGGGGCCGCGTGCCGCACTTCCCGAAGGACCACCCCGAAGCACGAGTGGCGCTCTCCGGCGTGCGGTTATCGGGCCCCCGCCGCACGGCACTACCGATGTGCCACAAACGGCCGAGGTGCGCTACGCCCGAGTAACGTCAAACGATGCTTGAAGGAAAAGGTTACGGTGATCTCAGGAACGTCGTCGAAATCCGGCTGACCGGAGCACGGAGTCATTTCATACCTCCGTGATGGACAGGCTCCGGCAACCCGCGAGGCGTTGACACGCGACTGCGAATAACCCTCGCGTACTGCGCGTATTTACGAGACCAGCCGGTCCAAACCAGCCGATCGAGTGAACTGCCGAAGTACGACTTCTAACAGAAGGTTACAGTTCCCTCAAAATAGGGAATACCCTTTCGGTGAATGCTCCGTTCGGCGGTCGCGACGATCTAGGGGCGACCGCCACCGTTGGCCCCGCGCCCAGTACTCATTCACGCTGCGGCTCATTCTCAGAGGATCACGCATGGACACCGACCGGATCTCCACTCGATTAGCCGCGCTCACCCGTGCCCACCTGGTGCCAGGGGCGCAGCTCGCCGTGCACCACGCGGGACGCACGTGGACGTGCGAGGTGGGACTGCCCGCGGACGCGGCCGTACCCATCGGCTCGATCACCAAGACGTTCACCGCGACCGTCGCCATGGCCCTCGTCTCGGACGGGGACCTCGACCTGGACGCACCGCTGTCCGACCACCTGCCCGGGATCGCCGACGAGCTGACGCTGCGCCATCTGCTGAGCCACACCGGTGGCCTGCCCTCCGACCCGGAGGACGTGCGCACCACGTCGCTGCGCCACCACGTGCGGCAGGCGCTGCGGGAGCTGCACCCCCTGCACGAGCCGGGCGCGGGCTTCTCCTACTCCAACATCGGCTACTCCCTGATCGGCCACCTGATCGAGGTGGCGACCGGGATGACCTGGTCGGAAGCGGTGGAAGCGGTCCTGCTGCGCCCGCTCGGGGTGCGCGCCAGGTTCACCACGAGCCCGGACTCCGACGTGGTCACCGGCCACGCGGTCAACACCGCCACGGGCCGCGTGGTGCCGGTGGCGCAGTCGCTCGCGCCGGTCGAGGCACCGGCGGGCGCCCTGGCCGCCAGCGCCGCGGACCTGGTGGCGTTCGGCCGGATGCTCGGCGGCGGCGCGCCGCACCTGCTGGGCGCCGGCGAGCTGGCGGCGATGCGCGAGCCCGTCCGGCACGCCGAGCCGTTCGGCATGGCCGACGGCTGGGGCCTCGGCCTGGCGCTGTTCCAGCGCGACGGCGTGCGCTGGGTCGGCCACGACGGCACCGCCGACGGCACGTCGTGCCACCTGCGGATCAACCCGGCGGACGGCACCGCGGTGGCCCTGACGACCACCGGGAGCAGCGGCTTCGCGCTGTGGCGCGAGTTGGTGCCGGAATTGGCCGCCGCGGGCCTGCCGGTGGCCGATTACGACGGAATGCGCGGCCTGCACCGCCGCATCGCCCCTCCGCCGGACTGCACCGGGCACTTCCGCAACGGCGAGGTCGAATACGCGGTGCGGGCCGTGGACCGGGAGCGGCTGGCGCTCACGGTGGACGGCGAGCCGTTCGCGGACCTGTCGTTGTTCGACGGCCTGGTGTTCGCGATGCGTGATTCCGACACGGGCGACACCAACCAGACCGGGCGTTTCCTGCGCGACCCCGGCGACGGTGGGATCCGCTGGATCCAGATCGGCGGTCGGCTGGCCCGCAGGCAGGTCACGAAAGTGGTCTGAAACACACGTTTGAACCCCCGCAGAATGGGTAAGCCGCGCCCCTTGAGCCAGAAAGGCACCACTCGCGATGACGCACGCCCGCACACTGCCGGAATTGATCGCCGCGCAGGCGCTGCGCACTCCGGACGCACCCGCGGTCATATCGCCCGGCGGTGTGGTCGGTTACCGGGAACTCGACGAACACGCGAACCGGCTCGCGCACCTGCTCCGCGCCAAGGGGGCGCGGCGCGAGCGGGTGGTGGCGGTGGCCCTGCCGCGGTCGGTGGACAACGTCGTGGCCCGGCTCGCGGTGCTGAAGACCGGCGCCGCGTACCTGCCGATCGACCCGGACTACCCGGCCGACCGGATCGCGTTCATGGTCTCCGACGCCGATCCGCTGCTCGTGCTCGACGGCCTGCCCAACCTCGCCGACCAGCCCGCCGCGGCACCCGACGTCACGATCCTGCCGGAGGACCCGGCGTACGTGATCTACACGTCCGGGTCGACCGGCCGCCCGAAGGGGGTGGTGGTGCCGCACAGAGGGTTACCCGCGTTCGCCGCCGCCGAGATCGACCACTTCGACGTGCGACCGGGCGACCGGGTCCTCCAGTTCTCCTCCCCCAGCTTCGACGCCTCGGTGCTGGAGCTGTGCCTGGCGCTGCCCGCCGGCGCGGCGCTCGTGGTGCCGCCGCCCGGTCCCCTCCTCGGCGACCAGCTCGCCCAGGTGATCCAGGAGTTCGGCGTCACGCACGCGCTGATCCCCCCGGTGGCGCTGGCCACCGTGCCCGACGTCGAGCTGCCCGCGTTCCGCACGCTGATCGTCGGCGGTGACGCCTGCCCGCCCGACCTGGTGGCCAAGTGGGCCCCCGGCCGCCGCATGATCAACGCCTACGGTCCGACCGAGTCCACTGTGGTCACGTCCTGGAGCGAGCCCCTGGAGCCCGGCGGCACCCCGCCCATCGGCCGCCCCATCCCGGGCACCACCGTGCACGTGCTCGACGACGACCTGCGCCCGGCCGCCGAGGGCGAGCTGTACGTGACCGGTGTCGGCCTGGCCCGCGGCTACCTGGGCCGTCCCGGGCTCACCGCGCAGCGGTTCGTGGCCGACCCGTTCGGGCCGCCCGGCGCCCGCATGTACCGCACCGGCGACGTGGTGCGCTGCCGCGCGGACGGGCAGTTGGAGTTCGTCGGCCGTGCCGACCACCAGGTGAAGATCCGCGGCTTCCGGGTCGAGCCCGGCGAGATCGAGGCGGTGCTGCGGCGGCAGCCCGGTGTGGAGCACGCCGTGGTCGTCGCCCGCGGCGAGCCGAAGCGGCTCGTGGCGTACGTGGTGGGCGAGACCGCGGGCCTGCGCGAGCGGCTGGCCGCGAGGCTGCCCGACTACCTCGTGCCCTCCGCCTTCGTCGCGCTGGAAGCGTTCCCCCTGTCGCCGAACGGGAAGCTGGACCGCGACGCGCTGCCCGAACCGGTTGTCGGCGACCTCCCGGAGGACCACGTCGAGCCGCGCACCCCGGCCGAGCACCGGGTCGCCGCGGTGTGGTCGGAGGTGCTCGGCGTGCCTCGGGTCGGCGCGCACGACGACTTCTTCGCCCTGGGCGGCGATTCGATCCTGGCCGTGCGGGCGCTGTCCCGGCTCGGCGGGCTGCCGGTGCGGGCGATGTTCGACCACCGCACGGTCGCCGCCCTCGCCGAGGCGCTGCCCGACCAGGACGGCGCCCCGATCCCCCGCGGACCGCGGACCGGGCCCCTGCCGCTGTCGTCGGCGCAGCGCCGGCTGTTCTCGCTGGACGGCACGGCCGAGCAGAACACGGCCGTGGGCCTGCGGCTGACCGGGCCGCTGGACGTGCCGCGGCTGGCCGAAGCGCTGGACGCGCTGGCGCGCCGGCACGACGCGCTGCGCACGACGTTCGACGTGGTGGGCGACGAGCCGGTGCAGGTGGTCGCGCCGAACGGCACGATCCCGCTGCGCGTGCTGACCGAACGGGCCACCACCGCCGACCTCGGCCTGGACGAGCCGTTCGACCTGCGGCGCGGTCCGCTGACCCGCGCCGTGCTCAGCCCGCTCGGCCCGGACGAGCACCTGCTGGTCCTGGTGCAGCACCACATCGTCACCGACGGCTGGTCGGTGCAGGTGCTGCTGGAGGAGCTGGCCGAGCTGTACGCGGGCGGGCGACCCGCCGAACCCGCCGTGCAGTACCCCGACTTCACGGTGTGGGACCGGGCCAGGCCCGAGGGCGACCCGGCGTACTGGCGCGCGCGGCTGGACGGCATCGAGGCGCTCGACCTGCCCACCGACCGGCCGCGCCCGCCGCTGCGCACCACCTCCGGCGCGGTGCTGCGCCGTCCGCTGCCCGCCGGGCTGGTCCGGCGGCTCGCGGCAGTCGGCCGTGCCCACGACGCCACCTTGTTCATGACGCTCACCGCCGCCGTCCAGGTGCTGCTGTCCGCGCGCGGCCGGCAGCGGGACATCTCGGTGGGCACGGTCAGCTCCGGCCGTGACCGGGCCGACCTGGAACGCGCGGTCGGCTTCTTCGTCCGCACGCTCGTGCTGCGCTCCTGGGTGGACCCGGACCTGCCGTTCACCTCGTTCCTGGACCAGGTGCGGGACACCGCGCTGGAGGCCTTCGCGCACGACGACGTGCCGTTCGACCGGGTCGTGGAGGAGGTGCGGCCCGACCCGGACCCCAGCCGCACGCCGCTCGTGCAGGCCGTCGTGGCGCTGCACCAGCCGCTGGTGAGGAACACGGCGTTCGGCGGGCTGACCGCCGCCGAGCACGACCTGCCCCGGCCGGTGGCCCGGTTCGACCTCGTGGTGGAGTTCTGGCCGCGCGGTGACGACCTGGCGCTGACCGTCGAGTACAACACCGACCTGTTCGACGCGGCCACGATCGAGTCGCTGGGCGACGACCTGGAAGCGTTGCTGCGCCTGGTGGCGGACGACCCGGACCGGCCGCTGCGCGGTCTGGTGCCGTTGGACTTCCCCCCGGACGAGACGGTGCGCGTCCGCGGCTTCCGGGTCGACCTGGCGGAGGTCGAGCAGGCGGTCCTGCGCTACCACGAGGTGACCGACGCGGCCGTGGTCGTGGTGGACAAGCGGCTCGTCGCGTACGTGACGCCGCCGGTCAGCCCTTCGGCGCTGCAAGCGTTCGTGGGCCAGGTGCTGCCCGCGCACGCCGTGCCCACGACGGTCGTCGGCCTCGACCGGCTCGACCGCGCCGCCCTGCCCGCACCACCGGCCGAGTCCGCCGAAACCCGTTACGTGGCACCGCGCACGCCCGTCGAGGCGGTGCTCGCGGACGTGTTCGCCGAGGTGCTCGGCGCGGCCCGGGTCGGCGTGCGGGACAACTTCTTCGCCCTGGGCGGCGATTCGATCCTGGGCATCCAGGTGGTCACCCGCGCCCGCCGCGCGGGCCTGGTGCTGACCTCGCGGGACATCTTCGCGCACCAGACCGTCGCCGCCATCGCGCCGCACGTCACCCGTGACCTGCCGCCCGCCGCCGACCAGGGCCCGGTCACCGGCGACGCGCCGCTCACCCCGATCCAGCGCTGGTTCCTCGACAGCCACAGCGTGCGCCCGGAGCACTTCGACCAGTCCGTCGTGGTCGACCTCGACGCCGACCTCGACGTGGCCGCGCTGCGCACCGCCCTGGCCGCGCTGGTCGGGCACCACGACGCGCTGCGCACCCGGTTCGAGGGCGACCGCCAGGTGGTCGGTCCCGTCACGGACGCCGACCCGTTGGCACTGGACCACTTCGACCTCACCCGGGGCCCGCTGCTTCGGGCCGAGGTCCTCGGCGGTGGCTCGGTCCGCCTCACCGCGCACCACCTCGTGGTCGACGGCGTGTCCTGGCGCGTGCTGGTCGAGGACCTGGCCACGGCCTACCGCCAGGCCCGCGCGGGCGAGACCGTCCACATCGGACGCAAGACGACTTCGTTCCGCGACTGGGCGACCCGGCTGGCCGAGCACGCGCCGCACGGCTTCGACGCCGAGCTGGACCACTGGCGGGCGGTGGCGGCCACGCCGACCGACGTCCCGGTGGACCGGCACGGCCCGAACACGGTCGAGTCCCAGCGCGAGGTCACCGTGCGGTTCACCGCCGAGGAGACCGCGGCGCTGCTGCGCGACGTGCCGCCCGTCTACCGCACGCAGGTCAACGACGTGCTGCTGACCGCGCTGGGCCGGGTGCTGGCCGACTGGACCGGCCGGTCGCGGGTGCTGGTGGACCTGGAGGGCCACGGCCGCGAGGAGCTGTTCGCCGACGTCGACCTGTCCCGCACGGTCGGCTGGTTCACCACCGTCTTCCCGGTCGCGCTGGACGTGCCGGACGGCGGCTGGGGTGAGGCGCTGAAGTCGGTGAAGGAACAGCTGCGGGCCGTGCCGGGGCGTGGCATCGGGTACGGCGCGCTGCGCCACCTGGCCCGCACCGCGCCCGCCTGCGACCCGCGGGTCTCGTTCAACTACCTGGGCCGGTTCGACGCCGACCAGCGCGACCTGGAGCTGTCCGCCGACCCCCGCGCACCACGACCGCACCTGCTGGACGTGGTCGGCCAGGTGCGCGGCGACGAGCTGGAGTTCACCTTCCACTACAGCGAGAACACCCACGAGCACGCCACCGTCGCGCTGCTGGCCGACTCGTTCGCCGCGTCGCTGCGCGGGATCGTGGCGCACTGCGCCGAGCCGGGCGCGGGCGGTCGCACGTCGTCGGACTTCCCGCTGGCCCGCCTGACCCAGGCCGAGGTGGACCTGATCACCGGCGAGGACGCCTACCCGCTCACCCCGATGCAGGCGGGCATGGTGTTCCACGGCCTGGGCGACCAGGGCGTGTACTTCCAGCAGACCACGTTCGTGGTCGACGGCGTCACCGACCCGGCCGGGTTCGCCGCCGCATGGCAGCGGGTGGTCGACCGGACGCCCGTGCTGCGCAGCAGCGTGCTGTGGGAGGGCGTGCGGCAGCCGTTGCAGGTCGTGCACGAGCACGTCCGCGTGCCGTTCAGGTTCCTCGACTGGAGCCGGCTCGACGCCGAGGGCCGCGCCGCCGAACTGCGGGACCTGCTGGCCGAGGACCTGGCCCAGGGCATCGACCTGGCCGAGCCGCCGCTGATGCGGGTCGCGATCGCCCGCCTGTCACCCGCCAGCGTCCAGGTGCTGTGGACGTTCCACCACGTGCTGCTCGACGGCTGGAGCGTGTTCCACGTGCTCTCCGACGTGCTCTCCGAGGTGTTCGGCACCGGCGAGCCGGTGGAACGGCGGCCGTTCCGCGACTACGTCGCCTGGCTGGCCGAGCAGGACCGGGCCGCGGCGGAGGCGCACTGGCGCGCGGCGCTGGGCGACTTCGACTCGCCCACCCCGCTGCCCGCCGACCACCCGGCCGAGCACGGCACGTCCTCGGAACGGCTGGAGGTCGAGCTGACCGACGACGAGTCCGAGCGGCTGTACGAGTTCGCCCGCGAGCACCGCGTGACGCCCAGCGCGATCGTGCAGGCCGCGTGGGCGCTGCTGCTGGCGCGGTCCGGCGGCCGGCGGGACGTGTGCTTCGGCGCGACGGTCTCCGGTAGACCCGCGGAGCTGCCCGGGGTGGACGGGATCACCGGCATCTTCATCAACACGCTGCCGGTGCGGGTCCGGGTCGACGGCGCCGCGCCGGTGGCCGACTGGCTGCGTGCGTTGCAGGACGCCCAGGTCGAGTCACGGCGGTTCGAGCACGTGCCGCTGACCGACATCCAGGGCTGGAGCGCGGTCGAGCGCGGCACGAACCTGTTCGACAGCGTGGTGGTGTTCGAGAACTACCCGGCCGACGTCGCCGAGGGCATGGGGCTGCGGGAGCTGTCCGCGGTCGAGACCACGAGCTTCCCGCTCAGCGCCACCGTCTACCCGCGGGAACGGCTCGGCGTGCTGCTCGGCTACGAACCCGCGATGTTCGAGCGGGCCACCGTCGAACGGCTCGGCGAGCGGCTGCGCAGGCTGCTGGTCGGCCTGGTCGCCGACCCGGACCGGCCGGTGGCCGACGTGCCGTGGCTGTCCGACGACGAGGTGCGCCAGGTGCTGTTCGACTGGAACGGCACGGTGGTCGGCGAGCCGACCACCACGATCCCCGAGCTGTTCGCCGCGCAGGCCGCGCGCACGCCCGACGCGGTCGCGGTGACGTGCGAGGGCGAGCACCTGACCTACCGCGAGCTGGACGAGCGGGCCAACCGGCTCGCGCACCACCTCGTCGGCCTCGGCGCCGGACCGGAGCGGATCGTCGCGCTGCTCCTGCCCCGCTCGCTGGACCAGGTGGTCGCCGTGCTGGCGGTGCTCAAGTCGGGCGCGGCCTACCTGCCGCTCGACCCGGCCTACCCGCCGGAGCGGATCACGGCCACGATCGCGGACGCGCGGCCGGTCGCCACGCTGTCGGCGATACCGGACCTCACCGGCCTGCCCGCGACCGCGCCGACACCGGCGTTGCGCCCCGACCACTCGGCGTACGTCATCTACACCTCCGGCTCCACCGGACGGCCCAAGGGCGTGGTCATCCCGCACGGCAACGTGGTGCGGCTGTTCTCCGCCACCGACCACTGGTTCCGGCTCGGTCCCGACGACGTGGTGTCGATGTTCCACAGCTACGCCTTCGACGTCTCGGTGTTCGAGCTGTGGGCCGCGCTGCTGCACGGCGGCCGGCTGGTGGTCGTGCCGCACGCGGTGTCCCGCTCGCCGCGCGACTTCGCCCGGCTGCTCGTCGACGAGGGCGTGACGATCCTCAGCCAGACACCGTCCGCGTTCTACCAGCTGATCCCCGAGCAGCCGGCCGGGCTGAGCCTGCGCTGCGTGATCTTCGCCGGTGAGGCGCTCGAGCCGCGCAAGCTGGAGGGCTGGCACGGCCCCGGCGCGTTGATCAACATGTACGGCATCACCGAGACCACCGTGCACGTCACCTACACCGAGGTCGACGGCAGCATCGGCGTGGCGATGCCGGACCTGCGGATCTACGTGCTGGACGAGGACCTCAACCCGGTGCCGCCGCGCGTGCCCGGCGAGATGTACGTGGCCGGGCCGGGTCTGGCCCGCGGCTACCTCGACCGGCCCGGCCTGACCGCGTCCCGGTTCGTCGCGAACCCGTTCGGCCCACCCGGTTCCCGCATGTACCGCAGCGGCGACCTGGCCCGGTGGGACGACGGCGTGCTGCATTACCTGGGCCGGGCGGACCACCAGGTGAAGATCCGCGGTTTCCGGGTCGAACTCGGCGAGGTCGAATCGGTGCTCGCCGCGCATCCTGCCGTGGCCCAGGTCGTTGTAGTGGTGAACGAACACCGCTTGGTGGCGTACTTCGTGCCGGACAAGCCGACTACGGCCTCGGAGCTGCGCCGCCACACGGCCGAGGTCCTGCCCGACCACATGGTGCCCGCGGCGTTCGTCGCACTGGAAAGCCTGCCGTTGACCGTGAACGGCAAGCTCGACCGCGTCGCGCTCCCCGCGCCCGAGCGCGACGCGGTCACATCCGACGACTACGTCGCTCCCCGCACCGAGACCGAAGAGGCGATCGCCGCCATCTGGGCGGACGTGCTCGGCGTCGGCCGGGTCGGCGTGGACGACAGCTTCTTCACCCTCGGCGGCGATTCGATCCGCAGCCTGCACATCACGTCGCGGACCAAGGAAGCGTTCGGCGTCGACCTGTCACCACGCGACGTCCTCACCGCGCGCACCGTCTCCGCCCTCGCCGACCTCGTCGAGGAACTGGTCCTCGCGGACCTCGAAGCCCTCGCTGCCGACACGGAGGCGTGACCCGACATGACCACGTCCAAGAACGACCGCATCTCAGCGTTGCCCGAGCACCTCCGCGAGAAGCTGCGCCAGCGGCTCGCCGGTCGCGCCGCCCCGAAGGCCGACGTCATCCCTCCCGCGCCGCGGGACGAGCCGCTGCCGCTGTCCGCGGGTCAGCAGCGGCTGTGGTTCCTGGACCGGTTCCAGCCCGACAGCACCGAGTACACCAGCGCGATCGCGTTGCGGCTCACCGGTCGGCTCGACGCGGACCGGCTGGCCGACGCGGTGCGCGGCCTGGTGCGCAGGCACGAATCGCTGCGCACCACGTTCGACCAGGTCGACGGCCACCCGGTGCAGGTGGTGCACGACGACGTCCCGCTCGACCTGGTGCGCACCGACGACCTGCGCGCGGTGCTGGACCAGCCGTTCGACCTGCGGCGCGGCCCGCTGTTCCGGGCGGCGCTGCGGACCGAGTCCGCCGACGCGCACGTGCTGCTGCTGACCTCGCACCACATCGTGGTGGACGGCTGGTCGCTCGGCGTGCTGACCGACGAACTGGGCGCGCTGTACCGCGGCGAGACGTTGCCCGAGCCGCGGTTGCAGTACGCCGACTACGCCGTCTGGCAGCGCGGGCGGCCGGTGGACACCGGGTTCTGGGTCGACCGGCTGGCCGGTGTCGTGCCGCTGGACCTGCCCACCGACCGGCCGCGCCCGGCGGAGCGCACGTCGGCGGGTGCGACGCTCGAGTTCACCGTGCCCGCCCGGCTGGCCGGTGACCTGGCGGAACTGGCCAGGGTGAACGAGACCACGCTGTTCACCACGCTGACGGCCGCGTGCCAACTGCTGCTGGCCCGCTACACCGGGCAGGACGACATCGCGATCGGCACCGTCACCAGCGGCCGCGACCGGGCGGAGCTGGCCGGGCTGGTCGGCTTCCTGGTCGGCACCGTGGTGCTCCGGTCCACTGTGGACACGTCACGGTCGTTCGCCGAGTTCCTGGCCCAGGTCAACCGCACCGCGCTGGACGCGTTCGCGCACGACGACGTGCCGTTCGACCGGGTGGTGGAGGCGGTGGGCGCGTCCCGCGACCCGAGCCGCACGCCGCTGTTCGACGTGATGGTGGTCCTGCAGAACGCGGGCCGCACGATGCCGGAACTGCCGGGTCTGCACGTCGAGGAGTACCCGCTCACCCGCGAGTGGGCCAACTTCGACCTGAGCATCGACTTCACCCAGACCGACGACGGCCTGCACGGCCTGGTCGAGTACAGCACCGAGCTGTTCGACGCGGCCACGGTCGACCGGCTGACGCGGCACCTGCTCGTGCTGCTGGCGGGCATCACCGCCGACCCGCACCGGCCGATGGCCGAGCTGTCGCTGCTGATCGGCGACGAGCCGGACGGCCGCGGCCGGGCGCTCGCCGTCCCGGACACCACGTTCCCCGCGCTGTTCGAGGACCGGGCCCGCCGCACGCCGGACGCCACGGCACTGGTCTGCGACGGGACCCGGCTCACCTTCGCCGAGGTCGACGCACGGGCGAACCGGCTGGCACACCACCTGCTGCGCGAGGGCGTCGGTCCCGAGCGGGTCGTCGCGCTGTCGCTGCCGCGCGGTGTCGAGTCGGTGATCGGCATCCTGGGCGTCCTCAAGGCGGGCGCGGTGTACCTGCCCGTCGACCCGGGGCTGCCCGAGGAACGCCGGCGTTACCTGCTGGAGGACTCCGGGGCGGTGCACGTGATCGACGCGCCGGTCGACACCTCCGGCCTGCCCGACACCGCGCCGGACGTGCGGCCGCGGCCGGACCACGCGGCGTACGTGATCTACACGTCCGGCTCCACCGGCAAGCCCAAGGGCGTCGTGGTGGAGCACCGGCAGCTGGTGAACCTGCTGCACAACCACCGCGAGGACTTCGCCCGCGAGCACATGAGGGTCGCGGTGTCCGCCGTGTTCTCCTTCGACACGTCGTGGGAGGGCCCGCTGCTCATGGCGGACGGCCACGAGCTGCACGTGCTGACCGACGAGGTGCGGCTGGAGCCGGCCGAGCTGGTGCGGTACGTGCGGGAGCACCGGATCGACTTCCTCGACCTCACCCCGTCGTACGTGCGGCAGCTGCTGCCCGCCGGGCTGCTCGACGGCGCGCACAAGCCCAGGGTGCTGATGCTCGGCGGCGAGGCGCTGGACGCGGCGCTGTGGCGGGAACTGGCCCGCGCGGACGTCGAGGCCTACAACTTCTACGGGCCAACGGAGACCACGGTCGACGCGGTGTCCTGCCTGGTCACCGGCCACCGCCCGGTCATCGGCCGACCGCTGGCCAACCTCACCGCGCGGGTGCTGGACGACGACCTGCGGCCGGTGCCGGTCGGCGTGCCCGGCGAGCTGTTCATCGCGGGACCGCAGGTCGCCCGCGGCTACCTGCACCGGCCGGGCCTGACCGCCGACCGCTTCCTCGCCGACCCGTTCGGCGAGCCCGGCACCCGCATGTACCGCACCGGCGACAAGGTGCGGTGGCTAGCCGTCGGCGGAGCCGACGATCAGACACAGTCGGCACTCCTCGAATACTTGGGCCGCACCGACGACCAGGTCAAGATCCGCGGTTTCCGGATCGAGCCCGGCGAGGTCGAGGCCGCCTTGATGAGCCACCCGGAGGTGCGGGCGGCCGCAGTCGTCGCACGCAAGGACAACGGGCACGCCCGACTGGTCGCCTACGTCGTCACGACCGGCCCGGCGAACCTGCGGGAGCACCTGCGGCGCTCGCTGCCGGACTACTCGGTGCCCTCGGCGTTCGTGGAGCTGGACCGCCTACCGCTGACCGCCAACGGCAAGCTGGACAAGGCCGCCCTGCCCGCCCCCGAGGCGACCTCCGAAGGCGGGTTCGTCGCGCCGCGCACGCCGGTGGAAGCCGAACTGGCCCGGATCTGGGCCGAGGTGCTGGGCGTGGCGCGGATCGGCGTCGAGGACAACTTCTTCACGGTGGGCGGCGACTCGATCCTGTCCATCCAGGTGGTGTCCCGGGCTCGGCAGGCCGGGCTGCACCTGACCTCGCGGGACGTGTTCCGGCACCAGACCGTGGCCGAGTTGGCGCTGGTGGTGTCGGCGGCCGCCGAGACCGCGCCGGAACCCGTCTTCACCGGCCCGGCGCCGCTCACCCCGATCCAGCGGTGGTTCTTCACCGAGTACGGCCCGTTGGCGCACTTCACCATGTCGCTGCTGGTCGAGCTGGAGCCGGCGGTGGACGCCGAGGCGTTGCGGAACGCCGTGCGGACCGTGGTCGGGCACCACGACGCGCTGCGGCTGAGATTCCGCCAGGTCGACGGGCAGTGGGCGCAGGAAGCCGCGGGCACCGAGGCCGACGTGTTCCGGGTGGAGGCCGACGCGGACGTCGAGGCCGTGGCACGGGACGCGCAGCGCGGCCTCGACCTGGGCACCGGACCGTTGCTGCGGGCGGTGTTCTTCCCCGGCGCACGGCCGAAGCTGCTGCTCACCGTGCACCACCTGGCGATGGACGGCGTCTCGTGGCGGATCCTGCTCGGCGACCTGGAGCAGGCCTACCGCGGCCTGCCGCTGGAACCGGTCGGCACGCCGTTCACGCAGTGGGCGCACCGGCTGGCCGAGCACGTGCGGTCCGGGGCGTTGGACGGCGCGCGGGAGCACTGGGATGCGCTGCCCGAGCCCGAGGCGCTGCCGGTCGACCGGGACGGCGTGAACACCGCCGGTTCGGCGCGCGTGGTGTCGGTGCGGCTGGACCGGGAGACCACGGACGCGGTGCTGACCGCCGTGCCGCCGGTGTACCGGACGCAGGTCAACGACGTGCTGCTCAGCGCGCTCGGACGGGCGCTGGCCGAGTGGACCGGGCGGGAGACGGTCAGCGTCGCGCTGGAAGGCCACGGCCGCGAGGAGCTGCTGCCCGGCGTCGACCTCAACCGCACGATCGGCTGGTTCACCACGCAGTTCCCGGTGGTGCTGCCGACGTCCGACGAGTGGGGCCGGACGCTGAAGTCGGTCAAGGAGTCGCTGCGCGCCGCACCGCACCGGGGGCTGAGCTTCGGAGCCCTCGACATCGGGCGTCCGGGCGGCGGTGAGCTGCCGCAGGTCTCGTTCAACTACCACGGCCGGTTCGACGTTGCGGACGGCGGTTTCTACCGGGCCAGGCGCGACGCGGTGGGCGCGGACCTGCCCGCCGACGCGAAGCGCACCCACCTGCTGGAGGTGACCGGTCTCGTCGAAGGCGGCGAGCTGGAGCTGAGCTGGCAGTACTGCGCGGACGTGCACGACGAGGAGACCGTGCGGCGGCTGGCCGAGCGGACCCTGGACGGGTTGCGGGAGATCGTGGCGCACTGCGCCCAGCCGGGTGCCGGCGGCCGCACGCCGTCCGACTTCCCGCTGGCGAAGCTCACCCAGGAGCAGGTCGACGCGCTCGCCGGACCGGACGTGGAGGACATCTACCCCCTCACGCCGTTGCAGGCGGGCATGGTGTTCCACAGCCTGGTCGAGCCCGGCGCCTACGTGGACCGGATGCGGCTCGTGCTGGACGGCGTGAGCGACCCGGAGGCGTTGGCGCGGGCGTGGCAGCGGGTGGTGGACCGCACGCCGGTCCTGCGCACCTCGGTGGTGTGGGAGGGCGTGGACGAGCCCGTCCAGGTGGTGCACCGGCGGGTCGAGCTCCCGGTGACGGGCGCCGACGAGCGGCCCGACCGGTTCGACTTCTCGGTCGCGCCGCTGATGCGGGTGGGCATCACCCCACTGGCCGACGACCGGGTCGAGGTCGTGTGGACCTCGCACCACGTGCTGCTGGACGGCTGGAGCACCGCGCAGGTGTTCGCCGAGGTGCTGGAGCACTACCGGGCGATCACCGGCGGTGACGTGCCCGCGCTGCCGGCCCGCCGGCCGTTCCGCGACTACCTGGGCTGGCTGGCCGAGCAGGACCCGGCCGAGGCCGAGGCGCACTGGCGGTCGCTGCTGTCCGGTGCGCAGGGCCCGACCCCGCTGCCGTTCGACCGGCTGCCCGCCGAGGAGCACCGCGCGCAGCGGACCGGGGTGGTGCGGCTGGAGCTGACCACCGACGAGTCGGCGGCGCTGCGCGACACCGCGCGGCGTCACGGGCTGACCGTCAACACCGTGGTGCAGGGCCTGTGGGCGCTGCTGCTGTCGCGGCACTCGGGCGAGCGTGACGTCGTGTTCGGCGGCACGGTGTCCGGCAGGCCCGCCGAGCTGCCCGGCGTCGAGTCGATGATCGGCATGCTGATCAACACCGTGCCCGTGAAGGTGGGCGTGGACGGCGACGCCCCGGCTACCGCGTGGCTGCGGGAGCTGCAGGCCGGGCAGAGCGAGTCGCGGCGGTTCGACTTCGTGTCCTTGGCGCAGGTCGGCCAGTGGGTGGGCACGCGGCTGTTCGACAGCGCCGTGGTGTTCGAGAACTACCCGCTCAGCGAGGTCACCGAGACCACCGGCGTGCGGGTCCGCGAGGTGCACGTGGAGGAGAGCACCAACTTCGCCCTCACGCTCGTGGCGCACCTGACCGACCGCCTCGGCGCCCGGCTGCTGTACGACCCCGCGCTGTTCGACGAGGCCACCGCGCGCCGGCTCGTCACCCACCTGGGTGTGCTGTTGCGCGGGATCGCCGAAGACGCCGAACGACCCGTGCGCGCCCTGCCGATGGCCACCGACGAGGAGCTGCGCGCGGTCCTGGTCGACTGGAACGACACCGGCGCGGGCGGCCCGGTGACGACCGTCCCGGCCCTGTTCGCCGCCCGGGTCAGGAGCGCACCGCACGACCCCGCGGTCGTGTGCGGGGACATCACGCTCGACTACGCCGAGCTGGACGCGCGGGCCAACCGGCTGGCGCACGCCCTGGTGCGGCGGGGTGTCCGCCCCGACGACCGGGTCGGCCTGCTGGCCGCCAGGTCCGTCGACCTGGTGGTGGCGCAGCTCGCGGTCGCCAAGGCGGGCGGCGCCTACGTGCCGCTGGACGTCCGCGCGCCGCGCGAGCGGCTGCGGCTGCTGCTGGCCGACACCGGGGCCTCGGTCCTGCTGGCCGACGCGGGCTGGGTCGACGTGGCCCGGGAGGTCCACGCAGGGCCGGTGGTGCTGCTCGGCGAGTCGCCCGACGAGCCGGACACCGACCCCGGCATCGCGGTGCACCCGGAGAACCTGGCGTACGTCATGCACACGTCCGGGTCGACCGGCACGCCGAAGGGCGTGGCGGTGCGGCACCGCGACGTGGTGGCCCTGGCGACCGACCGGGCGTTCGACCGCGGCCACGAGCGGGTGCTGCTGCACTCCCCCACGGCGTTCGACGCGTCCACCTACGAGCTGTGGGTGCCGCTGCTGCGCGGCGGCGCGGTGGTGGTGGCCCCGCCCGAGGACCTCGACGCCGAGGCGCTGCGCCGGGTCGTCACCGAGGGCGGCGTCACCGCCCTGTGGCTGACCGCCGGCCTGTTCCGCGCGGTGGCTCAGGAGGCGCCGGACTGCCTGGCGACCGTGCGCCAGGTGTGGACCGGCGGTGACGTGGTGCCCGCCGCGGCGGTGCGCCGGGTGCTCGACGCCTGCCCCGGCATCGTCGTGGTCGACGGCTACGGCCCCACCGAGACCACCACGTTCGCCTCCCGCCGGGTGCTCACCGCGGCCGACCCGGTGCCGGACCCGGTGCCGATCGGCACGCCGCTGGACGGCATGCGCGCCTACGTGCTCGACGAGGACCTGCGGCCCGTGCCGCCGGGTGTGGTCGGCGAGCTGTTCGTCGCGGGCGCCGGCCTGGCCCGCGGCTACCTCGCCCGACCCGGCCTGACCGCGCAGCGGTTCCCGGCCGACCCGTTCGGGGTGCCCGGCGAGCGCATGTACCGCACCGGTGACGTGGTGCGGTGGACCGCGCGCGGCGAGCTGGAGTTCGTCGGCCGGGCCGACGACCAGGTCAAGATCCGCGGCTTCCGGGTCGAGCTCGGCGAGGTCGAGGCCGTGCTGGCCGGGTACCCGGCGGTCGCCGAGGCCGTGGTGGTGCCCCGCCAGGACGAGCGGGGCGTCAAGCGGCTCGTCGCCTACGTCGTCGCCGCCCGGGGGGCGACGCTCGACGTGGCGGAGCTGCGCGGGCTGGCCGGGCGCGAACTGCCCGACTACATGGTCCCGGCGGCGGTCGTGGTGCTCGACGAGCTGCCGCTGAGCCGCAACGGCAAGGTGGACCGCCGGGCGCTGCCGGACCCCGAGCCCACCCGCGTGCGCGAGCACGTCGCGCCGCGCACCGACGCCGAGCGCGTCGTCGCCGGGATCTGGGGCGACGTGCTGGGCGTGACCGAGGTCGGGGCCGAGGACGACTTCTTCGCCCTCGGCGGCGACTCCATCCTCAGCATCCGGGTGACCTCCCGGTTGCGCGCGGCGTTCGGCGTGCAGCTCTCGCCGCGCGCGCTGTTCGAACACCCCACGGTTTCCGGCCTCGCCACCGCGATCTCCGGAACGACAGCGGTGGACGCCATCCCGGTGATCCCGCGTGATGGCGTCCACCCGCAGTCGCCCGCCCAGCAGCGGCTGTGGTTCCTGGACCAGTTCGAGCCCGACAGCACCGAGTACCTCACGCCGATGGCGATGCGCCTGCACGGCCCGCTGGACGTCGGCGCGCTGCGCCGCGCGCTCGACGGCCTGGTGGCCCGCCACGAGTCGCTGCGCACCACGTTCGACGACGGCGTGCAGGTCGTGCACGAGCAGCGCGAGGTGCCGCTGACCGTCGAGGAGGGCTCCTGGCAGGACGTGCTCCACGAGGAGGTGAGCACGCCGTTCGACCTGCGGCGGGGTCCCCTGCTGCGGACGCGGCTGGTGCGCGTGGCGCCCGAGGAGCACGTGCTCGTGCTGACCCTGCACCACATCGTCACCGACGGCTGGTCCAGCGGCGTGCTGGCACGCGACCTCGGCGCGCTGTACGCGGGCCGGGAGCTGCCGCCGCTGCCCGTGCAGTACGTGGACTACGCGGCCTGGCACGAGGCGCCTCCGACCGACTACTGGGCGGAGAAGCTGGCGGGGGTGCCGCCGCTGGAGCTGCCCACCGACCGGCCTCGGCCCGCGGTCCGCGGCGCGGCGGGCGCGATGCACGAGTTCACCGTGCCCGCACCGGTCGCCGGGGCGCTGCGCGCACTGGCCGCGGGCCGCGGTGACACCCTGTTCACCGCGCTCGTGGCCGCCACCCAGGCGCTGCTGGCCCGCTACACCGGGCAGGACGACATCGCGGTCGGCACCGCGGTGTCCGGGCGCGGCCGGGCCGAGCTGGACGACGTGGTCGGCCTGTTCGTCAACACCGTCGTGCTGCGGTCCACCGTGGACCTCCGGCGGTCGTTCGCCGAGTTCCTGGCCGACGTGCGGACCACCGTGCGCGACGGGTTCGCGCACCAGGACGTGCCGTTCGAGCGGGTGGTCGACGCCGTGCGGCCGGACCGCGACCCGAGCCGCAACGCCCTGTTCGACGCGATGGTGCTGCTGCAGAACACCGGCGGCGCGCTGCCGGACCTTCCCGGCCTGCGGGTCGAGGAGGTCGGGCTGCCGCTGCTGACCTCGACGTGCGACGTGACGTTCGAGTTCGGCGAAGCGGGCGGCGAGCTGCGCGGCGCCGTCGAGTACAGCACCGACCTGTTCGACGCCGACACGATCGACCGGATGTCCCGGCACCTGGTGGCGCTGCTGGCGGGCGTCACCGCCGACCCCGATCGGCCGCTGGCCGAGGTGCCCCTGCTGCTCGGTGACGAACCGGACGGGCGGGGCGAGCCGATGGTGGTCCCGGACACGCCGTTCCCGGTGCTGTTCGCGGAGCAGGCCGCCCGCACCCCGGACGCCACGGCGCTGGTGTGCGGACCGACGCGGCTGACCTTCGCCGAGGTCGACGCCCGCGCCAACCGGCTGGCGCACCACCTGCTCGCGCACGGCGCGGGCCCGGAGCGGGTCGTGGCGGTGTCGCTGCCGCGCTCGGCGGACTCGGTGGTGGCGATCCTGGCCGTGCAGAAGGCGGGCGCGGTGTACCTGCCCGTCGACCGGGGCCTGCCGCGCGACCGCGTCGAGTACCTGCTCGCCGACTCGGACCCGGTGCTGGTGCTGGACGAGGCGCCGGACCTGTCCGGGTACCCGGCCACCCGACCGGACGTGGTGGTGCGGCCGGACCAGGCCGCCTACGTCATCTACACCTCCGGCTCCACCGGCCTGCCCAAGGGGGTGGTGGTCGAGCACCGGCAGCTGGCGAACCTGTTCCACGACCACCGGAAGGCGCTCGACGGCTTCGGCCGCCTGCGGGCCGCGCTGACCGCCGTGTTCTCCTTCGACACGTCGTGGGAAGGGCCGCTGCTGATGGCCGCGGGCCACGAGCTGCACGTGATCACCGACGAAGTGCGCCTGGAGCCCGACGCGCTGGTGGGCTACGTGCGGCGGCACCGCGTCGACTTCCTCGACCTGACGCCGTCCTACGCGCGGCAGCTGCTGCCCGCCGGGCTGCTCGACGGCGACCACGTGCCCGCGGTGGTGATGCTCGGCGGCGAGGCGCTGCCGACGCCGCTGTGGCGCGAGCTGGCCGGGTCCCGGACCGCGGTGTTCAACTACTACGGCCCGACCGAGGTGACCGTCGACTCGGTCGCCACGCTGGTCGCGGGCGACCGGGCGCTGATCGGCCGACCGACTGCCAACCTCACCGCGTACGTGCTGGACGACGACCTCCGGCCGCTGCCGGTGGGTGTGCCCGGCGAGCTGTACCTGGCGGGTCCCCAGGTGGCGCGCGGCTACCTGGACCGGCCCTCCCTGACCGCCCAGCGCTTCCTCGCCGACCCGTTCGGCGAGCCGGGTGCCCGCATGTACCGCACGGGTGACCGCGTGCGGTGGTTGGCCGATGGGACGCTCGAATACCTGGGCCGCACCGACGACCAGGTCAAGATCCGCGGCTACCGCATCGAACCCGGCGAGGTCGAGGCCGCCCTGCTGGCCCACCCGGAGGTCGCCGAGGCGGCCGTGGTCGCCCGCGAGCACCACGGCCACCAGCGGCTCGTCGCCTACACCGTCGGCGGCGCGACCGGGCTGTCGGCGTGGCTGAAGCAGCGGCTGCCCGACTACCTGGTGCCGTCGGCGTTCGTGGCGCTGGACGCGCTGCCGCTGACGCCCAGCGGCAAGGTGGACCGGCGGGCGCTGCCCGCGCCGGTGTTCACCGACGACGCCGGTTACGTGGCGCCGGAGCCGGGCGTGCCCGCGCGGCTGGCGGAGATCTGGGCCGAGGTGCTCGGCGTCGAGCGGGTCGGCGCGCGGGACAACTTCTTCGCGCTGGGCGGCGACTCGATCCTGAGCATGCAGGTGGTGTCCAGGGCCCGCCAGGCGGGGCTGAAGCTGACCTCGAAGGACATCTTCCTGCGGCAGACCGTCGAGGACCTGGCGCTGGTGGCCACCGAGCACACCGGGCAGGTCCACGAAGCCGTCACCGGTCCCGTCCCGCTCACCCCGGTCCAGCGCTGGTTCTTCGCCCACTGCGCCGAGGCCGGCGGGGAACCACCCGCGCACTTCACCATGTCGGTGGTCGTGGAGCTGGACGAGGTCGAGCCGGACGCGGTGCGTGACGCCGTGCAGGCCCTCGTCGCCCACCACGACGCGCTGCGCACCCGGTTCACGCTGGTGGACGGCACGTGGTGGCAGCAGGTCGCCGAGGTCGGCAGCACCGGCACGACCGGCGCCGAGGTGTTCCGGATCGCGACCGACGACCCGCACGCCGAGGGCGCCCGCGCCCGCGCGTCGCTGGACCTGCGGCACGGCCCGCTGCTGCGGGCGGTGCTGTTCCCCAGCGGGCGGCTGTTCCTGACCGCCCACCACCTCGTGGTGGACGCGGTGTCGTGGCGGATCATCGTCTCCGACCTCCAGGCGCTGCTGGCCGGCGGCACGCTCGGCCCGAAGACCACGGCGTTCGCCGACTGGGCGCGCCGCCTGCACCGGCACGTGCGCGACGGCGGGTTCGACGCCGCGCTGCCGCACTGGGCGGAGGTGCCGGTGGAGGAACGCGTGCCGACCCTGGCGGACACGGCCCGCACCGTCACGGTGCGGCTGGGCCGCGCCGAGACCGACGCGCTGCTGCGCGCCGTGCCCGAGGCGTACCGGACGCAGGTCAACGACGTGCTGCTGACGGCGCTCGCGTCGGCGTTCGGCGGGCGGGCGCTGGTGGCGCTGGAGGGCCACGGCCGCGAGGAGCTGTTCGACGGCGTGGACCTCTCGCGGACCGTGGGCTGGTTCACCGCCCAGTTCCCGGTGCGGCTCGAGGTCGCGGAGGGTGACTGGGGCGCCGCGCTCAAGGCGGTGAAGGAGCGGCTGCGCGCCGTGCCCGACAAGGGCTTGAGCTACGAGGCGTTGCGGTACGACGACCGCGGCCTCACCGGCTCCCTGCCCCGGGTGTGCTTCAACTACCTGGGCCAGTGGGACGGCGGGGTCACCGAGGCCGACCACGGCCGGGAGGTGCCGGACGACTTCGTGCGCCCGCACCTGCTCGACATCACCGCCGCGGTCTCCGGTGGCGAGCTGGTGGTGGAGTGGGACTACTCCACCGAGGCGCACGACGAGACCGCGGTGCGGGCGACGGCCGACCGGATGCTCGACGCGCTGCGCGACATCACGCGGTTCTGCGCCCGGCCCGACGCCTGGGGCCGCACCCCCTCGGACTTCCCGCTGGCGAGGCTGACCCAGGACCAGGTCGACCGGATCGTCGACCGGGACGTGGAGGACGTCTACCCGCTCACCCCGCTCCAGACGGGGATGCTGTTCCACGACCTGGTGGACGAGGGCACGGCGTACTTCAACCAGACGCGGGTGCGGCTGACCGGGGTGACCGACCCGCGCCGGCTGGGCGAGGCGTGGCAGCGGGTGGTGGACCGCACCCCCGTGCTGCGCTCCGGTGTCGTCTGGGAAGGGCTGGACGAGCCGGTGCAGGTCGTGCGGCGCGGCGTGCGGGTGCCGATCACCTACGCGGACGTGACCGACGAGCTGGTCGCCGCCGATGCCGCGGCCGGGATGGACCTGTCCGGGCCGACGCTGGTGCGGCTGGTGATCGGGCGCGTGTCCGACACCGAGGTCGACCTGCTGTGGACCTCGCACCACCTGGTCCTGGACGGCTGGAGCACGCCGCAGGTGTTCGGTGACGTGCTGGCCGAGTACGCGGGCGTCGAACCCCCCTCGCGCCGGCCGTTCCGCGACTACCTGGCGTGGCTGGGCGAGCAGGACCCGACCGCCGCGGAAGAGCACTGGCGGCGGGTGCTGGCCGGTGTCGAGTCGCCGACGCCGCTGCCGTACGACCGGGCGCCCGAGCAGGCGCACCGCGCCGAGTCGTCCGCCCGGGTGGTGCTGGACCTGCCCGTCGACCGGCTGGCCGCGGCGGCCCGCGGGCACGGCCTGACGGTCAACACGGTGGTGCAGGGCGCGTGGGCGCTGCTGCTGGCGCGCACCGCGGGCCGCCGCGACGTGGTGTTCGGCAGCACCGTGTCCGGCCGCCCGGCCGAGCTGCCCGGCGTCGAGTCGATCGTGGGCATGTTCATCAACACGGTGCCCGCCCGCGTGGTGGTGGAGCCCGACGCGGTCACCGCCGACTGGCTGCGCCGGGTGCAGGAGGAGCAGACGGAGTCCCGCCGGTTCGACTTCGTGTCGCTGGCGCAGGTGCAGCAGTGGGCCGGCACGCGGCTGTTCGACAGCCTGCTCGCGTTCGAGAACTACCCGGTGGACTCCGACGTGCCGGACGGTTCGCCCGGGGTCCACCCGGTCGAGGCCCTCGACACCACCACCTACCCGCTGACCGTGCGCGCGTACGTGGACGACTCGCTGCACGTGGAGCTGACCTACGACCCGCGGCTGTTCGACGACGGCACGATCGCCACCCTCGGCGACCGGCTGGCCCGGCTGCTCGACGCGATCGGCACCGACCCGCGGCGGCGGGTGTTCGAGCTGCCGTGGTTGTCCGACGACGAGCGCGAGAAGGTGCTGGTGTCGTGGAACGGCACGTCGTCCGGCGCCGCGGTCGAGGACACCGTCCCGTCCCTGTTCACCGCCCAGGCGGCACGCACGCCGGACGCGGTGGCGGTGACGTGCGAGGGCGCGAGCCTGACCTACCGCGAGCTGGACGAGCGGTCCAACGGCGTGGCGCACCACCTGATCGCGGCCGGGGCGGGGCCGGAGTCGCTGGTGGCGTTGAGGTTCCCGCGATCGCTCGACCTCGTGGTGGCGGTGCTGGGCGTGCTGAAGTCGGGCGCGGCCTACCTGCCGCTGGACGTGTCGTACCCGGCCGACCGGGTCGCGTACATGATCGCCGACGCCCGGCCCGTGCACACCCTGGAACGGCTGCCGGACCTGTCCGGGCTGCCGGTGACCGCGCCGGACGTGCCGCTGCGGCCGGAGAACACCGCGTACGTGATCTACACGTCCGGTTCCACGGGCAGGCCAAAGGGTGTCGTGGTGCCGCACTCGAACGTGGTGCGGCTGTTCACCGGGACCGACCACTGGTTCGGCTTCGGCCCGGACGACGTGTGGACGTTGTTCCACAGCTACGCGTTCGACTTCTCGGTGTGGGAGCTGTGGGGTCCGCTGCTGCACGGCGGGCGGCTCGTCGTGGTGCCCTACGAGGTGTCGCGGTCGCCCCGCGAGTTCGCCCGGCTGGTGGCCGACGAGGGCGTGACGGTGCTGAACCAGACACCGTCTGCGTTCTACGCGTTGCTGGAGGAGGCACCCGACCTCGCCGTGCGGTACGTGATCTTCGGCGGTGAGGCGCTGGACGTGCGGAAGCTGTCCGCGTGGCGCGGCTCCGGCGCGCTGGTCAACATGTACGGCATCACCGAAACCACGGTCCACGTCACGTACACGCCCGCGGACGGCTCGATCGGCGTGCCCATTCCGGACCTGCGCGTCTACGTGCTGGACGACGAGCTGCAGCCCGTCGCGCCCGGTGTGGTCGGCGAGATGTTCGTGGCCGGACCGGGCGTGGCGCGCGGCTACCTCGACCGGCCCGGCCTGACCGCTCAGCGCTTCCCGGCCGACCCGTTCGGCCCGCCCGGCACGCGCATGTACCGCACGGGCGACCTGGCCCGGTGGGTCGACGGGCGGCTGGAGTACTTCGGCCGCGCGGACCAGCAGGTGAAGATCCGCGGTTTCCGGATCGAGCTGGGCGAGGTCGAGGCGGTGCTGGCCGCGCACGGGGCCGTGGCGCAGGTCGCGGTGATCGTGCGGGAGGACCGGCTGGTCGCCTACTACGTGCCCGCCGCGACCGCGGACGCCTCCGGGTTGCGCGAACACGTCGAGCGGTCGTTGCCGGACTACATGGTGCCGACCGCGTACGTGCCGCTGGAGCGGTTGCCGCTCAACGCCAACGGCAAGCTGGACCGGGCCGCGCTGCCCGCGCCGGAACGCGAGGCGTCCGCGGCCGGCGGGTTCGTCGCACCGCGCACCGACGCCGAGCGGCTGGTCGCCGAGGTGTGGGCCGACGTGCTGGGGCTGGCGGCGGTGGGTGTCGAGGACAACTTCTTCACCCTGGGCGGCGACTCGATCTCCAGCATCCGGGTGGTGTCGAAGCTGCGGTCGTCGTTCGACGTCTCGCCGCGCGACCTGTTCGACCACCCGACCGTGGCGGCGCTGGCGGCCCGGCTGTCCGGGTCCGTGTCGCACGACGCGGTGATCCCCCGGGTCGACGGTGACGTGCCGTTGTCGTTCGCGCAGCAGCGGTTGTGGTTCCTGGACCAGTTCCAGCCCGGTGGTACCGAGTACGTGACGCCGCTGGCCGTGCGGCTGCGCGGTGAGCTGGACGTGCCGCGGCTGGAGCGGGCGCTGACCGCGCTGGTCGAGCGGCACGACGTGCTGCGGACCACGTTCCCGGCGGTGGACGGGCTGCCGGTGGCGGTGGTGCGGCCGGCGGACGTCACGCTGCCCGTGGTGGACGGGATGCCCGTGGTGGAGCCGTTCGACCTGGCCGAGGGGCCGCTGTTCCGGCCGGTGCTGGTCCGCCGCGGACCGGACGACCACGTGCTGGCGTTGACGATGCACCACATCGTCACCGACGGGTGGTCCGGCGGTGTGCTGATGTCCGACCTGGCCGCGCTGTACGGCGGTGAGGAGCTGCCGCCGCTGCCCATCCGGTACGGCGACTTCGCGGCCTGGCAACGGGAGCAGCCGCTGGACGCCCGGCTGGACTTCTGGCGCGCCGAGCTGGCCGACGTGCCCGCGCTGGAGCTGCCGACCGACCGACCGCGGCCCCCGGTGCAGACCACGGCGGGCGCGCGGACCGAGTTCGCCGTGCCCGCCGCCGTCACGCGACGGTTGCGGGAGCTGGCGCGGGCCGTGGACGGCACGGTGTTCATGGCGCTGGTGGCGGCCTGCGAGGTGCTGTTGCACCGGTGGTCCGGGCAGGACGACTTCGCGGTCGGCACGGTGGCGTCCGGGCGGGACCGGCCGGAGACGCAGGACCTGGCCGGGTTCTTCGTCAACACGGTCGCGCTGCGGGCGCGGATCGAGCCGTCGATGACGTTCCCGGAGTTCCTGGCCCGCACGCGCAAGACCGTGCTGGACGCGTTCGCGCACCAGGACGTGCCGTTCGAACGGGTGGTGGACGCGGTGCAGCCCGACCGCGACACCAGCCGCACGCCGCTGTTCCAGGCGGTGGTGGCGTTGCAGAACGCGCCGCAGGCGCCGGGCTTCCCGGGGCTGGCGGCGGAGGACGTCGCGCAGCCGACCGTGAGCAGCAGCTTCGACCTCACGGTGGAGTTCACCGAGGACGGGGACGGGCTGCACGGTTCGGTCGAGTACAACACCGACCTGTTCGACGCGGGCACGGTCGAGCGGCTGGTCGAGCACCTGGACGTGCTGCTGACCGGCATCGCCGCCGACCCGGACCGCCCACTGTGGGCGTTGCCGGTGCTGCCCGGTGCCGAGCGGGAGCTGCTGGCCGCGTGGGGCTCGACCGGCCCGGCCGTCGACGGCCCCGGTTTCGTGGAGCTGGTCGAGGCGCAGGCCGCGCGCACGCCGGACGCGTTGGCCCTGACCGGCGCGGCCGACGTGACCTACGCCGAGCTGAACGCCCGCGCGAACCGGTTGGCGCACCACCTGATCGGGCTGGGCGCCCGACCGGAGCGGATCGTCGCGCTGCGGCTGCCCCGGTCGGTGGACCTGCTGGTGGCGGAGCTGGCGGTGCTCAAGGCCGGTGCCGCGTTCCTGCCGGTCGACCCGGACTACCCGGCCGAGCGGATCGCGTTCATGCTCGACGACGCCCGGCCGCTGGCGGTGCTGGACGGTCCGGTCGACGTCTCCGGGCAACCCGACACGAATCCGCGCGTGGCGGTGCGGCCGGAACACCCGGCGTACGTGATCTACACGTCCGGGTCGACCGGGCGGCCGAAGGGCGTGGTGGTGTCGCACGCCGGGCTGGCCACGTTCTCGGCGGCCGAGATCGCGCACTTCGAGGTGTCGCCGGGCGACCGGGTGCTGGAGTTCTCCTCGCCCAGCTTCGACGCGTCGGTGCTGGAGCTGTGCCTGGCGTGGCCCGCCGGCGCGGCGCTCGTGGTGCCGCCGCCGGGGCCGCTGCTGGGCGACCAGCTCGCCGAGGTGATCGACGGGTTCGGCGTGACGCACGCGTTGATCCCGCCGGTGGCGCTGGCGACCGTGCCGGACGTGGCCCTGCCGACCTTCCGCACGCTGGTGGTGGGCGGTGACGCGTGCTCGGCGGACCTGGTGGACCGGTGGGCGCCCGGTCGGCGGATGGTCAACGCCTACGGCCCGACCGAGTCCACCGTGGTCGCGTCGTGGAGCGATCCGCTGGAGCCCGGTGGCCTGCCGCCGATCGGTCGGCCGATCCCGGGCACGCGGGTGCACGTGCTGGACGCGGAGCTGCAGCCGGTGCCTGTCGGGGTGGCCGGTGAGCTGTACGTGTCCGGTGTCGGGCTGGCGCGCGGGTACCTGGACCGGCCGGGGCTGACCGCGTCGCGGTTCCTGGCGAACCCGTTCGGACCGGCCGGCTCGCGCATGTACCGCACGGGTGACGTGGTGCGCTGGAACGCGTCCGGTGTGCTGGAGTTCGTCGGCCGGGCGGACGAGCAGGTGAAGATCCGCGGGTTCCGGGTCGAGCTCGGCGAGATCGAGACCGCGCTGCTGCGGCACCCGGACGTGCGGGAAGCGGTCGTGGTGGCCAGGGCGGACGCGCGGGGCCACAAGCGGCTCGTCGCGTACGTCGTGGGGTCGGCCCGGGCGGACGAGGTCCGCGAGTTCCTGGGCGGGTCGCTGCCCGACTACCTGGTGCCGTCGGTGTTCGTGCCGGTGGACGCGCTGCCGATCAGCCCGAACGGCAAGGTGGACCGGGCCAAGCTGCCCGAGCCGGACTTCGGCGCGCTCGTCGGCGCCGGGTACGTCGCGCCGGACGGGCCGGTGGAGGAGGCGCTGGCGGCGGTGTGGGCCGACGTGCTCGGCGTGCCGAAGGTCGGTGCCCAGGACAACTTCTTCACCCTCGGCGGCGACTCGATCCTGAGCATGCAGGTGGTGGCGCGGGCGCGACAGGCCGGGTACCGTTTCAGCACCCGCGACCTGTTCACGCACCAGACCGTCGCGTCGCTGGCGCCGCACGTCGCGGTCGAGGTCGCGTCGTCGGCCGACCGCGCGCCGGTGGTGGGCGAGGTGCCGTTGACGCCGATCCAGCACTGGTTCCTGCACTCCGGGCGGCGCAGCCCGCACCACTTCAACCAGTCGCAACTGGTCGAGCTGGACCCGGCGGTGGACGTGGCGGCGTTGCGGCGGGCGTTGGGCGTGCTGGTGGCGCACCACGACGCGTTGCGGCTGAGGTTCACGTCGGTCGACGGCGCGTGGCGGCAGCACAACGACGACGTGCGCGAGGTCGACGTCCTCACGGTCGTGGACGGCGTGGACGAGTTGGAGGAGGTCGCCGACGAGGTGCACGCGTCATTCGACCTGTCGACCGGGCCGCTGGTGCGGGCCGTGCTGTTCCAGGGCGATCAGCCGCTGTTGTTGCTGGTCGCGCACCACCTGGTGGTCGACGGGGTGTCGTGGCGGATCCTGCTCGACGACCTGGAGACCGCCTACCGGGGCGAGGACCTGGGCGCCAAGACCACCTCGTACCAGGAGTGGTCGCGGCGGCTGGAGGCCCACGTGCACAGCGGTGCCCTGGACGACGAGGTCGAGCACTGGACCCGATCGTTCCCGCCGTTCCCGAAGCCGGGCGGTGCGCCGGAAGCGGTGACGGTGGAGCTGTCGGAGGAGGACACGGACGCGTTGCTGCGCGGCGCGCCCGCCGCCTACCGGACCCGGATCAACGACGTGCTGCTGGCCGCGTTGGCGTGGGCGCTGTCGAGGTGGACGGGGTCGTCGCGGGTCGCGGTGGACCTGGAGGGCCACGGGCGGGAGGACGTGCTCGACGTCGACCTCTCGCGCACGGTCGGCTGGTTCACCACGGTGTTCCCGGTGACGCTGGAGGTGCCGGACGGCGGCTGGCGCGACCGGGTGAAGGCGGTGCGGCGGCAGCTGCGGGCCGTGCCGGGCAACGGGTTCGGCTACGGCGCGCTGCGCCAGCACGGCCTGGTGCCCGACAACGGGCGGCCCGCGGTGTCGTTCAACTACCTGGGCCAGTTCGACGGCGGGTCGGCCGAGTCGACCGGCCTGTACCGGGAGGTGCGGCCCGCGGTCGGGGTGGAGCACGACCCGGCCGACGCCGGCGACCACCTGGTCGACGTGGTCGGTGAGGCGGGCAAGACGCTCGGCTTCACCTGGTACTACTACCCGTCGGTGCACCCGGGCGCGGAGATCGAGGGCGTGGCCGCCGACTTCGCCACCGCGCTGCGGGCGATCGCCGCGGACTGCCGGGGTGCGCTGTGACGACGTCGTTGGCGCGCAACCGCAACTACACGCTGTTGTGGGGCGGTCAGGCGCTGTCCGAGGTCGGGTTCAGCGCCTCGATGCTGGCCCTGCCGCTGCTGGTGCTGTTCCTGACCGACTCGCCGGTGCTGTCCGGGCTGGTGCTCACCGTGGGCGCCACCGCGCAGCTGCTGGTCGGGCTGCCGGCCGGCGCGCTGGTCGACCGGTGGGACCGCCGCCGGATCATGCTGTGCTGCGAGGCCGCCCAGGTGTTCGCCCTGGGCGGGTTGGTGGTGGCGGTGTGGGTCGACGCGGTCACGATCCCGCACCTCCTGGCGGTCGCCGCGGTGCTCGGCGTGTGCCGGGCGCTGTTCGAACCGGCCGAGGACGCGTGCCTGCCGCGGCTGGTGCCGGAGTCGCAACTGGCGACCGCCGTGGCGATGAACGGCGCGCGGTCGTCGTTGGGGCAGATGGCGGGCACGGCGCTGGGCGGCGTGCTGCTGGCGGTGGCCCGCTGGCTGCCGTTCCTGGTCGACCTGGTCACGCACGCGGTGGCGTTCGTGGCGCTGCTGTTCATCCGGGTGCCGCCGTCCGCGCCGGTCGAGTCGCACCCGCACCTGCTGCGGTCGATCGGCGAGGGCCTGCGGTGGGTGTGGAGCCGCCGCGAGATCCGGGTGACGGCGCTGTGCGCGGTGGTGCTGAACCTGTTCTTCACCGCGTTCTACGTGGTCGTCATCGTGCTGGTGGACAGCCGTGGCGCGTCCGGGGCCCAGATCGGCGTGATGGCGGCGATGCTCGGCGTCGGCGGCGTGCTCGGCGCCCTGGTGGCACCGTGGCTGCACCGCGCGCTCGGGCCGCACCGGTCGATCGCGTCGGTGTTCTGGGTGCTGTCGGTGCTGGTGCCGGTGGCGCTGCTGGTCGAGTCGCCCTACCTGCTCGGGGCGCTGTTCGCCCTGATGAGCTTCCTCGCCCCGACCGCCAACACCACGATCAGCACCCACCAGCTGCTGCTCACCCCCGACGAGCTGCGCGGACGGCTCAGCGGGGTGATGGGCGTCGTCGTCGGCGGCGCCGGTGCCGCCGGCCCCCTGGTCGGCGGCGTGCTGACCGAGGCCCTGTCCGCGCGGACCGCCGTGGTGGTGTGCGCGGCGGGCATCATCCTGATCACGATCTTCGTCACCGTCAGCCCGACTCTGCGCGGGTACGCGAAAGCACAAGAGGAGAACAACGCATCATGAGGGACGACATCACCTACCAGGTCCTGGTCAACGACGAGGGCCAGTACTCGCTGTGGCCCGCGCACCACGACGTGCCCGCCGGGTGGCGGTTCGAGGGCACCAAGGGCACCAAGGACGAGTGCTCGGCGCACGTCGACGAGGTGTGGACCGACATGCGGCCCGCGTCGTTGCGCGCGGCGATGGACTGAGGTCCGTGCTGAGCGGCCCGCGGGTACCGCGGGCCGCTCAGAACAGCGGGACCAGCGCGCCGACGACCCCGGCGCCGACCAGCGCGCCGACCACGCCCCGGCGCAGCACCAGCAGCCACAGCGCGGCGAGCCCGAGCAGGACGAACTGCCACGGCTCGTGCAGCGACCAGGCCAGCGGGACCGTGGTGCCCGCGATCGCGCCGATCGCCGCCGCGCCGGCTCCGGTGAGGAACGCCTGTGCCTTGTCGTCGTCCCGCAGGCGGTGCAGCCTCGGTCCGCCCGCGATGACCATCACGAACGACGGCGCGAACGCGACGAACGCGGCCAACAGCCCGCCACCCAGCCCCGCGGCGGCGTAGCCGACGACCGCGACCGTCTGCACGACCGGTCCCGGGGTGATCTGGCCGAGCGCCACCGCGTTGAGGAACTCGGCGTCGGTCATCCACCCGTACGTCTGCACGGCGTCCTGTCGCATCAACGGGATGATGACGAACCCGCCGCCGTAGGACAGCGCGCCGACCTTGGTCGCCACCCACGCCACCGCGCCGAGCCCTCCCCCGACCGCGGGCAGCGCCAGGACGACGGGCCAGTGCGCCGTGCGGCCGGACGGCGCCCGCACCGCGACCTCCACCAGGCCGGCGGCGACGAGCACCAGCACCAGCCACGGCCCGGTCACCGCCGCCGCGACCGCGCCGACCACCAGGTACGACGCCCACCGCACGCGTGCCGCCCACGCCGTGCCGACGCGCCGGTAGCTGCCGGGCACCAGGCCCCACGCCGCGTGCGCCGCCACCGCGGGCACCGCCGCTCCCGCACCGGCCGCCGCCCCGGTCACCCACGCGGGCGCGTTGTCGGCCAGGAACAGCACGGCCAGCGCGAGGATCAGCAGCAACCCCGGCACGATGAAGCACACCCCGCCGACCACCGCGCCGGCCGCGCCGCGCAACCGCCACGCGCACAGGATCGCGAGCTGCGTCGAAGCGGGACCGGGGAGCAGGTTGGTGACCGCGATGCCGTCCTCGAACTCCCGGTCCGACAGCCACCCGCGCCGCGTCACGCACAGCTCGCGCAGCAACGCGATGTGCGCGGGCGGCCCACCGAACCCGACGCAGCCGATCCGCCCCCACTCGCGGGCGACGGTCGCCAGGCTGACGGCGCGCGCGTCGCCCACCACGTCACCACCCATCCGGTCGAGGCCACGCGCAGGATAGCCGGCCAGTACCGTCCCACCGGTGAGCGCACCGGACTGGCTGACCGATACCAAAGTCTCCTACGACACCGTGGCCGACAGCTACTCCGACATCACGCGTGAGGCGTTCGCGAAGACGCCGCTGCTGCGCGGTGTGCTGGCCCTGTTCGCCGAGGCGGCGCGGGAGGTGGGCGGGCCGGTGGCCGACATCGGGTGCGGGCCCGGGCTCATCACGGCGCACCTGCGCGGGCTGGGGCTGGACGCGTTCGGCGTCGACCTCTCGCCCCGGATGGTCGAGATCGCCCGCCGCGACCACCCCGGCGTGCGGTTCGACGTCGGCTCCATGACCGACCTGGACCTGGAGGACGGCTCGGTCGGCGGCGTGCTGGCGTTCTACTCCGTGATCCACGTCCCGGACGCGGAGGTCCCGCGGGTCTTCGCCCACTTCCACCGGGTGCTGCGGCCGGGTGGCGTGGTCATGCTGGGCTTCCACGTCGGCGACCGGGTCCGGCTCAAGACCGAGGGGTACGGCGGGCACCCGATGTCGCTGCACGTCCACCGGCGGCCGGTGGAGCGGGTGGCGGGCTGGCTGCGTGACGCGGGCTTCTCCGTCGAGGCGCAGGTCCTGCTGGGGCCGGACGAGGACGTGCCCGGCGGCATGCTCATCGCCCGCACCCCGACCGGAACCTGATCGGTTCCTGCTCGGTCCCTGCTCGGTCCGTGCTCGACGAGGCCGGCCGCCGCCGCGCCGGGTCAGGTCACCGGCACGATCCGGGCGGCCGGCAGCTCGCCGTCCTCGATGTCCAGCAGCCCGATGGTGCCGTGCGGCTGGCGGCGGCGGTCCGTGGGCGAGCCCGGGTTGAACACCCGGACGCCGTCACCGGTGACGTCCATCGGGATGTGGGAGTGGCCGAACACCACCAGGTCTGCCTCGGGGAACCGGCGGCGCATCCGCGCGGTGCGCCCGGTGGCCTGGCCGCTGTCGTGGATCATCGCGACGCGCAGCCCCGCGAGTTCCAGTTCGACGGTCTCCGGCGCGCCCCACGCGACCACGTCCGGCCCGTCGTTGTTCCCGCACACCGCGATCACCGGCGCGTACTGCGCCAGCTCCTCCAGCACGGACGCCACGCAGACGTCACCCGCGTGCAGGATGACGTCCGCGTGGCGCAGGTGTCCCGCCACTTCCGGGGGACACGACTTCCAGCGCCTGGGCGCGTGGGTGTCGGACAGCACGACTACCCGCATGGTGCGGAAACCTACCGTTCGCGGGCTCAGGTCAGGGCCGGTCCCGCGTCGCCGCTGGTGGCCAGTTCCTTGAGGAACTCGTGGCACTGCTTGGCCCGCGCGGAGTCCTCCTCCATCACGCGGCGGAAGAAGTCGGCGATCTCCCGCTTGCCCGCGTTCTCCGCGTCCCGGACGTACTGGCCGTAGTCGTGGCCCGCCTTGAGCGCGTGGTACTGCACAGAGATCAGGTCGTAGCCGACGTCGTCGAAGCCGGTCTCCCCGGTGGCCATGGTCCCTCCTCGGTGGTCGGTCGGTCGTCCTGTGCCATACCCGGCAGGCACGCCGCCAACCACCCGGGCGGTGGTCGCGCTGAGTGGCAGGCACCCGGGGTTGCTTGTAGCGTGCGAAACCGGGTTGAGACGACAGCCTTGGTCTGCGGCGCGAGCCGTTTCGCTGGCTGGAGGAACCCATGAAGATCGCAGTCGTCTCGGCGCACGCCAGCCCGTTGCCGGTGCTCGGCGACGCCGAGGAGGGCGGTCAGGACGTCCACGTCGCCGATCTGGCGGCGGCCCTGGTCCGTGGCGGGCACGACGTCGTCGTGCACTCCCGGCGTGACTCACCGCGGTCGCCGGAGGTGGTGCGCACCCGGCACGGTTACGACGTGGTGCACGTGCCGGCCGGGCCGCCGAGCCCGATTCACCCGGACGAGCTGCTACCTCACCTGGACGAGTTCACCCAGTTCCTGCGTTCGCAGTGGCGGGCCGACCCGCCGGACGTCGTGCACGCGCACTACTGGACGTCCGGTGTGGCGTCGGTGCTGGCGGCCGACGGGTTGGACGTGCCGGTGGTGCAGACGTTCCACTCGTTGGGCGTGGTGGCGCAGCAGGCCGGTGACGAGGGGGTGCCGGAGGCGCGGCTGTCGACCGAACGGCTGATCTCGCGTCAGGCGACCCGGGTGGTGGCGCAGTGCACGGACGAGAAGGCGCAGCTGGTGCGGCTGGGTGCGCCGCGGACGCGGATCGCGGTCGTGCCGCCGGGGGTGGACGTCGACCGGTTCAAGCCGGACGGTCCGCGACTCAACCGCCCGATGGCGCACCGGCTGGTGTCGTCCGCGGTGGGCGCCGAGGACGTGATCACGGCGTTGCGGGCGGTGTGGGACACGGAGCTGGTGGTCGTGGGTGGTCGGGCTGAGGACGTGCGGCGGCTGCGGGAGCACTCGCGGGCGTCCGGCGTCGGCGACCGGGTGCGCCTGGTCGGCCGCGTACCGCAGGTGGCGATGCCCGCGCTGCTCCGGTCGGCGGACGTGGTGGTCTGCGCCGGGTCGGACGGCGCCACCGTCACGCCGCTGGAGGCGATGGCGTGCGGCGTGCCGGTCGTCGCGGCGACCGTGGGCGGGTCGACCGACACGGTCGTGGACGGTGTCACCGGTCTCCTCGTGCCGCCGTCCGACCCGCGGGCCCTGGCCCGCGCGCTGCGCCCCTTGTTGGCCGACGACGCCCGCCGTGACGCTTACGGCATCGCCGCCACCGACCGCGTCGAGGCCAGGTACAGCACCGCCCGCATCGCCACCGAGACCATCCGCGTCTACCGCCAGGCCGCGGGTCTCGCGGACACCGTGGAAGCCTCGTTCCACGAAGCCTGACCCACCCGGGTGGGCGGTTATTGCGCGTAGGCGCGCAGGCGGTCGGTCAGGTCGTCCGGAGTGCCGTAGGCGCGCAGGCGGATCGGGCGCGGGTCGCCCGGGTGGTCGCCGCGGCGGAGGGCGGCTACGTAGTCGGCCACGGAGGGAGGTGCTGGGAGGACGTCGCCGCCGCAATAGGTGAGCACTACCGGTGAGTCGGTCGGCGCCGTTCGCACGGCGGCGGCCCAGCCGTACTCCTCGTCCCACAGCAGGGCGAGGTCGCGGTCGGGGAAGGTGGGCAGGTTGCCGTCCACCGCCAAGTACGCCGTGACCGGTGGGCCGGGGTCGGCTCGCCAGCACTGGCCCGCCAACCCCAGCTCCACCGCGACCGCCCGCAGGTACCGCCGCAGGCCGCCGGTCGGCGTGTCGTCAGGACCGAGGTCCACCGTCCTCAGGTCACCTCGTCCCCGGCGCGTCGGCGCGTGGCAACGAACGGCCCAGCGCGAAGCCGAGCGCGACCATGCCGAGGCCCAGCAGCA
This sequence comes from Saccharothrix carnea, assembly GCF_003014735.1. GTDB lineage: Bacteria > Actinomycetota > Actinomycetes > Mycobacteriales > Pseudonocardiaceae > Actinosynnema > Actinosynnema carneum. The sequence goes on from NZ_PYAX01000004.1 coordinate 54,646, forward strand.
GGTGCAGCCAGTTGTCGGCGCCGTTCACCGGCACGAAGTTCGCCGAGCTGTCGTGGTCGATGATGAGCCCGTAGAGCCACAGCACCAGGTAGACCACCCCGCCGGCGACGAGGTACAGGAACGCGTTGCGCGCCTTCTTCGCCATCAGCAGGCCCAGGACACCGAACGCCAGGTGCACGACGTTGTGGAGGATGGACACGGCGAACACGCCGAACAGCTTGGCCTGGGACTCGTGACCGGCGAACTGGAGCGAGTCGTAGTCGGTGGTCAACCCGGGGATGAACCCCGCGATCCCGACCACGAGGAACACCGCTCCCACGACCGTGGCCGCCAGTTGGACCGGTGTGCGTGTCGTCGCTGTGCCAGGTCTGGACATGTCGACTCCCATCGCCTCACGGAAACCCACTTCGGTTGCGGATCGACTACCCGGAGGCGCCGGGGGCAAACGACTCGCGCGGCGGTTCGACGCGGGCCGGCCACGCGGTCAGGAGTTGCTCCAGCCGCCGTGCGTCCTCGGCGTCGAGGGCGGGACCATCCCCGGGCGGCCCCCCACGGAGTCCTCGCCCGCGTGCGCGACCTCGGCGCCGCAGGCCCCGCAGAAGTGCTCCGCCGGCCAGGATCCCGGCGAAGTCGTCAGGTGATGCCGAGCAGGGCCAGCGGGCGGTCGGCCTTGCGGGTGTGGTTGTCTAGGCCGCCGCCGTCTCGGTGATGGAGCCTGTCGGCGCCGGGCGTGCCGCCTCCAGGCGGGCGTACTCGTGCAACAAGGGGCCGTCGACCTGCACACCCGGGCACTCGCGATCGCACGCCGTTCGGACGACCTGAACGTCATCGCCATCACGCTCCTCGACCTGGGCGAGGCCCACATCGCCACCGGTGACCCGCACACCGCCCTCCCCCTGCTCCGCGAAGCCCTCGACCTGACCACCCGCGCCAAGGACCGCCACCACACCGAACGCGTCCACGCTGCCCTCAGCCACGCGGAGGACGTCCTACGCCGGGCCGCGGACTGACCGCCACCACCCGGCCGCCGACACCCCTGCGTCGGTTCACAGCGACAGCCGACCGGTGTCGGGATACTGGCGCCATGGTCGTGACAGGCGGCAGGTCGGAAGGTTCTGCCCGCGAGTCCGCGCTTGTGCTGGACGTGGAGCGGTTTGCGGGACCAGGTCGGTGGCGATGGGTGCTGACCGAACCGGGTGGGGAGTTCCTCGCCGATCACGACGTGTCGTTGGACGAGTCGTGCTGGCAGTACGAGGCGTTCTCGGATCCGCACGGGTACCTCCGCGTGCACGCGGAGCCTGATCGGCGGTCGGCGTCGGAGGCTGAGATCCTGGCTCGGCTCGGGAGGTGGATCGGGGCGGAGGTCTTCGGCGACGTCGGCGCCGCCCTCGTCGCCCGGGCACCGGTCACGGTTCGGGTGTTGATCCCCGAGCAGGCGCGGGTGCTCGCCTTCCGGCCGTTCGAGTCGGCAATCGCGACCGGCCGGGCGTTCGCGTTGTCGCAGGTCTCCCTGGTCGTGCAGGTGCAGACCGCGGACCGGCCCGCACGCGCGAAGACCGCCATCGGCGACCGCGTGCGCGTGCTCGCCCTGTTCAGCCTGCCCACCGGCGCCTCGGTGCTGAACCTGCGTCGGGAGCGGCACGGGTTGGCCGCCCTGATCCAGGACATCGCGCACACCCGGAACCTGTCGATCGAACTCCGCGTGGTGCAGTACGGCGTCACCCGCGAGCGATTACGGGAAGTGGTCGAGGAAGCCGATGGCTGGGATGTGATCCACATTTCCGCGCACGGGCTGGATGGCAGCGTGTTGTTGGAGAAGGAGGACGGCACCCCCGATCCGGTGAACAGCCGCGAGTTGGTCGACCTGATGGTGGCGACGGCACACCGGGTGCGGGTCGTGACCCTGTCCGCGTGCTCCTCCGCGGCGCCGGTTCTCGCCGGGGACCGGCGCCTGCTCGGTATCGACGTGGCCGAACTGCCTTCCGACGGCGTCGCGGCGCAGGCGATGTCCGCAGTGGCCGTCGACCTCGCCGAGCGGCTCGACGCGGCGGTCGTCGGGATGCGCTTCCCGATCACCGACGAGTTCGCGATCGGCCTGTCCGCGGAGTTGTACGGCCTGCTGCTCGGCAGGGGACAGCCGGTCGCCCGTGCCCTCGCGCTCGCCCTGCCGAGGGTGGTGACCGATCCGGCGACACGGTCGCGGCCTGCCCTGTCGGCAGGGACGCCGGCGTTGTTCGGCTCCCACGCGGTCGACACGACGGTGGTTGCGCCGCAGGGCGGTCCCGTCCTGTTCGACGAACACCACGAGCGCAGGATGGCGAACGTCCCCGATCAAGCGGAGCGCTTCGTCGGCAGGACCCTGTTGCTGACCAGGGCGGCGCAGGTGCTGGCGCCGCGCAGCGGGCGGTCCGGGTTGCTGCTGCACGGGATGGCAGGCGTGGGCAAGACCGCGAGCGTGGTGGAACTGGCGCAAGTCCACGCCGACCGCTTCCGCGCCGTGGTCTGGTACCGGGCGCCGGGCGAGCACGACCGGATCACCGTGGCGTTGGCCGACTTCGCCGAGCGGCTGGAGGCGGCACTGCCCGGCTTGGCCCTGCGGCACCGACTCGGCGATGCGCGGGAGTTCCAGCAGTTCCTGCCGGTGCTGACGCAGTTCTGCCGGACTGAGCGGGTGTTGTTCGTGTTGGACAACCTCGAATCGCTGCTCACCGCGGACGGTGTGTGGCGTGATGCCCGGTGGGGTGCACTGGTCGCCGCACTCGCCGACCACGCTGGGCCGTCCCGGGTCCTGCTCACCTCCCGGCGTCCGATCGCGGACCTGACCCCACGCGTGGTCGCGCACCCGTTGTCAGCCCTGTCGCGAGACGAGGCGCAGTTGCTGGCGCGCGAGCTGCCTCGATTGCGTGCCCTGATCGACGGCACGGTGCCGGGGCTCGGCGTGCTGGACGGCAGGAGGCTCGTGGCGCGGGTGCTGACCGCGACGCAGGGCCACCCGACGCTGCTGGAGCTGGCCGACCACCAGGCCGCCGACCCCGCGCTGCTGCTGGCGCTGCTCGCCGACGCCGAGCGGACGTGGCATCGCACGTCCACGCGGACGGAGGACTTCTTCAAGACCGGGCAAACCCATGCCGCGACGGCGGGTTACCTCGAAGTGCTGCAGGAGTGGACCCGAGGCGTCATCGGATCCCTGCCGGACGACGCGGTCTCACTGTTCACCGTGCTGTGTCTGCTTGAGGACGGCGACCAGCTCCACCCTGTGGTGGAGGGCGTCTGGGATCTCTTGGACGACACTGCGGGCAGGCCGTGGGACTCAGCGTTGAGTACGTTGCTGACCACCGCTTTGGTGACCATCTCCCTGACGGCCGAAGGCGATGTCCCGATCTATCGGGTGCACCCCGCGATCGCCGCGGTCGGGCGTGGCCTCGCCGAGCCCGGGTTCCGCTCGCGCGTGGACCGGGCGGCCGCCGACGTCTGGATGGCCGGCATGGCTCTTGCCAGTCGGCACGAGCACGAGGACAGGCTGGACTGGTGGGTCCGCAGCGGCTGGTTGGCGCGCCGGGCGGGCCGCAGCGCGGCGCCCTACCTCCTGCGTCTCGGCGACGGGCCGACCGCCGCGGCGATGCTGGCGCGGTCGTTGGTGCGCGACCGCTCTCCCGACAGCCTCCGTGCCGCGTTGCCCGTCCTCCGCGCAGTGGCGGACCTGACCGACGGCACCGACGTGGCGGGGTCGGTCGACGCGCTGCTCGCAACCGTGCTGCTCGACGTCGATCCTGCCGCCGGGGACCGGATGACCTCGGACCTGCTGGCCCGACCGCAGCCGCGGTCGTCGTCAGCTGTCGTCGCCGCGACCTATGGCCTCGGCCAGTCCTACTTGAAGCGCGGCCGGTTGACGGACGCGCTGGCGATCACCGAAGAGCTGTTGAGCCGCGAAGGCCGTCCCTGGACGCGGCTCAGCTACCTCGCCGACCGGGTGCTGCGCCGGGTGGAACTGCGGGAGGACGTGGATGCCGCAGGGGAAATGCGGCTCCTCCGGGAGCGCTTGGACGCCCTGTCGCACTCCGGCCGAGTCTCCGACGACTCCTACGACTCCGACGACGAGGCGTTCTTCCGCTGGCAGGTCCGTGAGCACATCTACCACGTGTCCTCGATCGTGGCGCTGCGCACCGGGGACTGGAGCGGGTCGCTCCACTTCAACGACGTGGTCAGCGAGTCGGAACGGCGCCGGGACGCGCCGGCGGGCCACCAGGCCGTCACCCAGCTCACCCGCTGCGGTCCGCTGTTGCAGCTCGGCCGGACCGCGGAAGCCCGCGACCTCCTGCTCGGCTGCCGCGACGTGTTCGAAGAACTCGGCGACGCAGTCCACCTCGGCAAGACCTACGGCACACTGGCCCAGATCGAGGACGACCGGGGGCACGGCGACGTCGCGATCGACCACGCGCGGACCGCGCTGCGGTACCTCTACACGGCAGGCCATCCGGCCGATGTCGCCGCAGGACACGACAACCTGGCCCAACTGCTGTGCGGGAGGAAAGTCCAGGACTTCGCCGGTGGCTACACCCACGGACTGGCCGGCGCACTGCTCGACATCCTGATCGGACGTGCACCGAGGTCCGGTTCGCTGCACCTGACCGCGCTCGCCCTCCGGTTCGTGGAGAGGGTGCCCGCAACGCTGGACTCGGCGCTGGAGGAGATGGACCGGGTCGACGGGCCTCGATTCGGCGAGTTGTTGTCCCTGTGGTCACCTCAGACCGTCCACCGGGCTTTCGACCAGGCGCTGGAGACGGTCCTCGCCGCCGCCACCGCGGCGGATCCCGACCTCTTCCGGTTTCTCGTGGCATGGGAGCCCGCCACCTCGGCGCTGGTCAGCGCGGCACACGGCGACGAACAGGCCGGTGCCGTGGTCGACGAGTACCTCCGGAACTCCCGGTCCATGACCGCGACTTGGCAAGTGCTCGTCGACGCCTTCAGCCGGCTCCGATCCGGTGACCGCGACCCGAACCTCGCCCAAGGCGACCGGTTCGACGTCGCGATCACCCGCCGGGCCCTCGCCGCACTGGGCGATCACAGCCTGGTGGCGCCGATGCTGTGGCCGCTGGTATCGGTCGGTCACTCGCTGGGACTGTTGGCCGGTGCACTCCGAGACGGCGACAGGAGTACGGCGAAGCCCCTCGCCGCAGCGATCGCCGGGATGGCGACGGTGCGTGAACTCGGCCTGTCCGACGTGCTTCGGCTCATCGCGGAGGTCGGTCCGGACAAGGTCCCGATCAACGGCGACGACCCGGTGGCGGAGTCGTTGGTCGCCACCTTCCGGCACTACCTGGCGCAGGTCGGCCCGACACCCGGCTGATCCACGACAAGGCGTCGGCACTCAAGCCGGCGACTACGGCCCGCTACCGGGCTCGTGCGTCGAGGGGTCTAGCAGTTCACGCCGACAGGAGGCGTCTCGGTCCTGAACGAGATCGAGGGCGGTGAGTACCCGGGCGGTGCGAAGAAGGTGTGCCGCCCGACTGCCACCCAGTACGCCAGACGACCCTGGCAGATGTCGTAGGCGGTCGACGGCATGGGGCCCGGGGTGTTGAAGCCGACTGCGAGCGAGCCGATGCCGGTTTGGACGTAGCCGTAGCCTTCCAGGTATCGCCACAGCTCGGCTTGCGCGCGGATCTGGGTGACGGGCGCGGTGCAGGAACTGCGGGACTTGCCCGTGACGGCGCTCGGGGTGCCGCTGGAGTTGTGCGGGTAGTCCGTGGCACCGGTGCAGGTGATGACGTCCATGGTGCCCAGGCCGTTGGGCTTGCTGAACACGATCGGGTCGTTGCCGTTCCCGACCCGGCCCGCGTCGGGCAGTCCCACGCGGGTGTTGGCGGCCTCCGCCAAGGTAGTGGGCGCGGCGGCTGCGGTCGGTGCCATCGTGAGCGTGGCGATGGCCACCGTGGTCAGCGCTGTCGCCAGTGCCGCCGCCAGTCGTCGGTGTCGAACCCTCATGTGGGATACCTCCGGTGGGATCGGTTGCGAACAGAGCGCACGCTCCCCCGGTCGACTGGACGCCGATTGGACGCCGACTGGAATCCAGCCGCGTCACCGGATCCGACCGTTGCCGCGGTCGATCGGCCCTGCCGGCACGGCTGTAACGTGGAGGGGCAATTGCGTGTCCTGAGGTGGCTACAACCCTGTGCCGCAGCGCACCGCCGCCGAACTCGCCGAGTTGCAGACCACCGCCGACCGGCATCAGACGCCCGGTCGGCGACTGCGCACTGAGCCGACACTGTCGGTGGGAGCTGATTGACTGGCCGGATGTTCGAAACTCCCGACGAGCTCCACAGCCTCCAAGTCCTGCTCGACACGTCTCTGGCCGGCTCCACCAGCCACCTCAAATCGATCATCCGGCCAGGTGAGAGCACCTTGGGCGCCGAGCAGGTCGTCCGAGTCTGCCAAGGCATGTGCACCCTGGCCATCGCCACGGTCACCCGGCGCGGTGAGCCACGCATCAGCGGCGCCGACGGGCACTTCCTGCACGGCCGCTGGATCGTCGGCACCCACCGCCAGGCCGCCAAAGCCCGCCATCTCGCGGCGCGCCCCGGCATCAGCGCGACCTACATGCGCGGCGAGCAGCTCGGCATCTTCACGCACGGACACGCCGTTCCGCTGAACCCCGAGGGGACGAGCAGCGACCCGACCTGGCCGGCGATCCGCGACTACCTCGTCAACCACTACCACGGCGACAGCGACGACCCGTTCTGGGACGAGAACATCTGGTATCGCATCGACCCCACCTGGATGGTCGCCTACAGCACCGACCCCACCGGGCTGCTCGACCGACAACCGCCAGTCTGAAGAGAGCTCGCGCGGGACCGGTCACCGGTCGATGACACGTTCCTGCCGGCCCGGCTATGTGACGGACAGTCCGCCGCAGCTCGGACGACGGCGACGGTGGTCCCGCCGCGGCCGGTGGACGGGTGCCGGAAGTGGCGTCGCTGGACGAGATGGTGGCCGGCGGCACGGTGGTGATCACCGCGATCCAGGGCACCGCCGGCATCGGCAAGACCGCGCTCGCCCTGAAGTGGGCGCGGCGGGTCCGCGGCGAGTTCCCGGACGGCCGCCCAGGCGCCGTCAGCAGCCGGTAGTGCGCACTCGGACCGGCTCGATCAGCATCACCCCGGCCAGGGTCGTGCTGCCGGACGCACCGCGTCAGGTAGTCGCGGGCTACGCTCGGGTTCTGGAGGGTGACATGAAGGTCGTGGTTCCGGGGGGAACCGGTCAGGTCGGTGGCGTGCTGCGGCGGGCGCTGACCGCGGCGGGTCACGACGTGGTGATCGTGAGCCGCAGCAGCGGCGTGCGCTGGGACGGCCGCACGCTCGGACCGTGGGCGGCGGAGGTGGACGGCTGCGACGCGGTCGTCAACCTGGCGGGCCGCAGCGTGAGCTGCCGTTACACGCGGGAGAACCTGGACGAGATGATGCGCTCGCGCGTCGACTCGACGCGGGTCGTCGGTGAGGCGATCGCCGCAGCGGCGAGGCCTCCGCGGGTCTGGTTGCAGATGAGCACCGCCACCGTCTACGCGCACCGGTTCGACGCGCCGAACGACGAGGCGACCGGCGTGATCGGTGGCGACGAGCCCGACGTGCCGGACTACTGGGCGTTCAGCGTGGACATCGCGAAGAACTGGGAGTCCGAGCTGTTCGCCGCGGACACCCCGCACACGCGCAAGGTCGCGTTGCGCAGCGCCATGGTGATGAGCCCCGACCGCGGCGGCGTGTTCGACGTGCTGTCGTGGCTGGCCAGGCTCGGGCTCGGCGGGCCGGTCGCGGGTGGTCGGCAGTACGTGTCGTGGATCCACGACGACGACTTCGTGCGCGCCGTCGAGCTGCTGCTGGACTCCGACCTGGCCGGCCCGGTCAACGTGGCCTCACCGAACCCGGTGCCGCACCGCGAGTTGATGCGCGTGCTGCGATCGGAGTGGCGGATGCCGGTCGGGCTCCCCGCGACCGGCTGGATGGCGGAGGTGGGCGCGTTCCTGTTCCGCAGCGATACCGAGCTGCTGCTGAAGAGCCGTCGCGTCGTGCCGGGTCGTCTGCTCGCCGCCGGATTCCGGTTCCACCACCCGGGCTGGGCCTCGGCGGCGAGCGACCTGGTGCAGCGTCGGAAGAAGAGTTGACGGCGGTCGGTTCCACCAGGCCGTCCACCGCGGACCGGGATTCCCGGTTTGGTACGGCAATTCACGTCGGTCACGAGACGACCGCGCATCCCGGGACCCCGTAACGTCACGCACCACTCGCCGCACGTGTTTTCCCTTGACGTCAGGCGGGCGGAAGGAATGTGATTTCGTCCATTCCGCTTTCGCCGCCACATCAGGGAGCTTTCATGCTCATTCGGAGAGCGCTCTCCGGACTGTTCGTCGTGCTGGTCGCCGCAGCGTGCGGTGACCACTCGGGAGGGGACGTCCGCACCACGGCCACGCCCAGACCCGTCGTCGGTGTCATCCTGCCCGACGACGAGACGTCCTCCCGCTGGACCGAGCAGGACAGCCCCAAGCTGGCCCAGGCCCTGCGCTTCGCCGGGGTGGAACCGCTGATCCAGGACGCCGACAACGACGAGGCCACGTTCACGCGCATCGCCGACGACATGATCGGCCGACAGGTCGACGTGCTGATGACCACTCCCCTGAGCCCGGCCGGCGGTGCCGCCGTCGAGGCGAAGGCCGAGGCCGCCGGCATCCCGGTCATCAACTACGACCGGCTGAGCCTGGGCGGCCACGCCGACTACCTCGTCACGTTCGACAACGTCGACGTCGGCGAACTGCAGGCCGAGGGTCTGCTCAACTGCCTCGGCGACGCCCCGGGCGCCCGGATCATCGAGCTCCAGGGCTCACCGACGGACAACAACGCGACCCTGTTCCGGGACGGCCAGCGCCGCCGGCTCGGTCCGCTGTACGACAACGGCACGTTGACTCTGGTGGAGAGCCACGCGGTCGCCGGGTGGGCCGTCGAGGAGGCGAAGGCCGCGTTCACCCGCATCCTGGACGCGCACGGCGGCCGGGTGGACGGCGTGGTCGCCGCCAACGACGGCTTGGCGGGCGCGGCGATCGAGGTGCTCCGGGACCGGGGCCTGGCCGGTGGGCGGGTTCCGGTCACCGGTCAGGACGCCACCCTCGACGGCCTGCGCGCGATCCTGCGCGGCGACCAGTGCATGACCGTGTTCAAGCCGATCCGCGACGAAGCCGAGGCGGCCGCCCGCCTCGCCGCCGCCCTGGCCAAGGGCGACGTCAGCGGCGCGGACGACCTCGCCACCGGCAACACCCACGACGTCGCGTCGGACCGGGACGTCAAGTCGGTGCTGCTGGGCGCCGACCTGGTCACCCGCGACACCGTGCGCCGGCTCGTCACGTCGGAGAACGCGGTCAAGGCCGAGGACCTGTGCACGGACGACATCGCGCCGGTGTGCGCCGAGCTGGGCATCCTGGTCAACTGACCACCGGGTCGGGCGGGCGGTGGCCGGGCAGCGGACGGATCAGCCGAGGTGGATGACGGTGACCTTGGTCCCGTCGGTCACGGCGAACCGCGAGCCCGCCTCGTCCACCGCGATCCGCGCCGGCCCGGAGAACGGTTCGCCCCACACGATGGAACTCGTCGCGGTGCCCGTCGACAGGTCTGGCCATTCCGCGAGGAGCTCACCGGAGGAGCCGTCGAACAATCGGGGGTGTTCGTACAGCGCGAGGAAATCACCGCCCAGGGAAACGAGATCGCCCGCGGTCCGGTCGAGCCGCCTGCGCCAGGTGAACGACTCGGTGGCGGTCGACCACCGGGCCACCGCGTTCGACGCGAGTTCCTCGGGGCCTTCCGGGTCGTGCTCCTCCGGTGACGTGCTCAGCACGACGTCGTCGTCGATGAAGCACGCGCCGCTGATCTCCGCACCCACCTGGTGGGGCATGTCGAACGTGCCGTGCCACGAGTCGAGCGTGGTGGCGTCGGCGAGCGCCCGGTGCAGGTCGTAGATCGCCACGCAGTCCCACGGGTGCCACACCCAGCCCGCGCTGAGCAGGTAGCGGCCACCGCGCGACACGGCGAGGCGGGAGTGGAAGACGTCGGTGGTGTCCCGGTCCGCCGCGGTGAGCCGCTCGCCGGTGGCCGCGACCTCGATCTCCAGCCGGTTGTACGCCTCGGGGCAGTGCGCCAGGCCGGTGCGGCCGTCCGGCAGCGTGAACAGCGCCAGCGGGTACCGGTAGGCCTGCGCCTTGTAGTAGCTGCGGTCGACCTCGCGGATCAGCTCGCCGTCCGAGGTGAAGAGCAGGGCTTTCGTGCCGGTGCTCGCCATCAGAGCCACGACGTCGCCGAGGGGCGACGTGGTGGCGGCGTCGAACTGCGGGCCGTAGGACCCGAAGCGCTGGGACGACGGTGCCCCGTCGAGGGGAACGGACCGCCAGCCGGCGGCGACGTCGAACAGCCGCCCGCCGACCCAGACCAGCGCCTCGGCTTCGGTGACGACCTGCTCTCGGTGGATCTCTCGCACCACACCAGTGTGCGGACCGGCGCCAGCGGTTTTCCGGTCCGCCGGTGGGTGGCCGGTCGATCATCGGACGTTTCCAGACCCGACAACGTTCACTCGAATTGATGAACAAGCCCTTTACTCGCGAGATGAAGTCATGTTTCAGAAAATGGACGATATTCGCCGGTCCTGTAGACTTCCCGGCGGGGACCACGGGGGTGCGCGGAGTCGTACCGCTCGTGGATTGTTTTGCACGGGGGGATGACCATGAACGGTGACAGTGATCTGATCAGCGAACTGCTCAGACCGGTCCGACTCACCGGTGTGTTCCAGAGCAGGTGGCAGGCCCGCGCGCCGTGGGCGGTCACGGGGGGCACGTCCGAGCAGTGCGCGGTCCTGCACTACGTGTGCGAGGGGTCGTGCTGGATCACCTCGCGGGACCGCGACGTCGACCCGATCCGGTTGTCCGCGGGTGACGTGGCGATGTTCCTGCCCAGCGCGCCGCACCAGCTCTCGGACGAACCGGGCCGCCAGGCGGTGCCGCTGCAGGGCGTGCTGCCGTCCCGGGACGCGGGCACCTCGCACACCGTCGAGCTGGGCGGCACGGGGCAGGTGACCCGCATCCTGTGCGCCGGGCTGCACTTCGACCCGCAGCCGTCGTCCGCGCTGTACCAGGTGCTGCCCTGGGTGCTGGTGCTCGACGCCGCGCGGGTGGACCGCGAGCCGCTGCTGCGGCAGACGCTGGAACTGCTCGCCGGCCCGGGCCAGGAGCACGCGCCGGGCGCCGAGCTGGTCACGCTGCGGGCGTTCGAGCTGGCGCTGGTGCTGACCCTGCGCCCGATGCTGCGCGAGCTGTCGGAGTCGCCGCACGCGCTCAAGGCCATGCGCCACCCCGGCATCAGCCGCGCCCTGGTGATCATCTACACCCGGTACCAGGAGCCGTGGACCATCGACACCCTGGCCCGTGAGGCGGGGATGTCGCGGTCGGCGTTCACGTCGGTGTTCGGCGACCTGGTGGGCGAGGGACCGGCCCGGCACCTGGCGGGCAGGCGGATGGCGGAGGCGGCGCGGCTGCTCACCGAGACCCGCATCCCGCAGAACGCCATCGCCGAGCGCGTCGGCTACCAGAGCGCGGTCGGCTTCCACCTGGCGTTCCGCCGCTGGCTGGGCATCACGCCGGGCACGTACCGGCAGAACGCGTGGGCCGTGGCGGGATCTTAAGCGACCCGCGCCGGAGCTTTAATGATCCCCGGGACAGCGGCGTGGATCGTGGCCGTGTGCACACCACCAGAGCCGACCTGGCGTCGGACGCGCCCGCGACGACGGTCCGGCTGGCCGGCAACGAGATGCCGTTCGGGCCGCTGCCCGGCGTGGTCGAGGCCATCGCCGGTGCGGCGGCCGACGCGCACCGGTACCCGGACCCGGCCTCGGTCGGGCTGCGCGAGGCGCTGGCCCGCAGGTGCGGCGTCACGGCGGACCGGATCGTGACCGGGTGCGGTTCGGCGGCGCTGTTCGCGCACCTGGTGGCGTCGGTGGGCGGCGAGGTCGTCCACTCGTGGCGCTCGTTCGAGGCGTACCCGATGCTCGCCGCGGCGGCGGGCGGGACGAGCGTGCCGGTGCCGGTCACGCCGGAGCACCGGCACGACCTGCCCGCGATGGCGGCCGCCATCGGCCCGCGCACCCGCCTGGTCGTGGTGTGCAACCCGGACAACCCGACCGGCACCGCGTCCGGCCGGGCCGAGCTGGACCGGTTCGTCGCCCGGGTGCCTTCGGACGTCCTGGTCGTCGTCGACGAGGCGTACCGCGAGTTCGTCACCGACCCGGACGTGCCCGACGCGCTCGCCGCCTACGGTGACCGGCCCAACGTGGTGGTGCTGCGCACCCTGTCCAAGGCGTGGGGCCTGGCCGGGCTGCGCCTGGGCTACCTGATCGCGCACCCGGAGGTCGCGGCGGCGGTCGGGAAGGTCGTCATCCCGTTCTCCACCAACGCGGTCGCGCAGGCCGCCGGGCTGGCCGCGCTCGACGCCGAGGTCGAGATGGCCCGCCGGGTCGCGGTCGTGGTCGCCGAACGCGAGCGCGTCGCCGGCGAACTGGCCGACCTGGTCCCCGACGTGCCGCCCAGCCAGGGCAACTTCCTGTGGCTGCCGGTGGGCGAGGCCGCCGAGCACGTCGGCCGCGCGTGCGCGGCGGAGGGCGTGCTGGTGCGCGCGTACGCCGGGGAGGGCGTGCGGATGACCATCGGCACCCCGGCGCAGAACGACCGCTTCCTGGCGGCCCTCCGGCACGCGCTGCGCACCGGTCGCCGACCTCTTCCAGCTTGAACCGTGTAGTGAGAAAGGGCAGATCAGCGTGACGCAGAACGACGCGCGCAAGTTCCTCGTGTTCGGTGCCACCGGTTTCCAGGGCGGTGCGATCGCGCGGCGGCTGCTGGCGGAGGGCCGTCCGGTTCGGGGTTTCTCGCGGACCGCGGGCGGCTCACCGGCGAGCCCGCCGCCGGTCGAAGGGCTGGAGCACGTCTTCGGCGACCTGGGTGACCGCGATGCCGTCAAGCGGGCCTTCGAGGGCGTCACCCACGCGGCGGTGGTGCTGCCGCAGGTGTACGACCACGAAACCGTGCTGGCGCACGCGACCAACGTCGCCGAGGCGGCTCGCGAGGCCGGGGTGACCAGGCTCGTGTTCAACGGCAACACCCGCATCCCGGCCGCGAAGACGACGTTCTCCGGGTTCGAGACCCGGCGCGCCGCCGAAGCCGTGCTCGCCGAGTCGGGCGTGCCCACGGTGTTCGTCCGGCCGCCGGTCTACCTGGACAACCTGTTCAGCCCGTTCAGCGGGCCCGCGCTGGTGCGTGACGGCGTGCTGGCCTTCCCGCTGCCGCCGCACGTCCGGGTGGCGTGGCTGCCGCACGTCGACCTGGCCGACGCCACCGCGGCGGCGCTGACCACCGGGGCCGACGTGGCGGGCCGGGTGTTCGACCTGGGCGGCAAGGAGGTCGTCACCGGTCCCGAACTCGCCGAGGCGTTCGGCGCGGCGTTCGGCCGGCCGGTCCAGTACGTGCCGCTGGAGCCCGCGCAGTTCGAGGGCGGGCTGGCGCAGGTGTTCGGGCCGGAGACGGCGGCGGGCATCGCCGGCACCTACAAGTGGGCCGCGACCGAGGAGGGCGCCGACTCGCTGGTCGGCGACCCGGACGGGCTCGAACGGGCGCTCGGGGTGTCGCTCACCCCGCTCGCCGAGTGGATTTCCGCGCAGCCGTGGCACATCTGGGCGGAGGCCCCGGCACGGACCTGAGCGCGGTCACCAGGGGGAAGGGATCAACGAGAACCATGAGGATCTTCAAGGGGGTGCTGGCGGCGGTGGTGGCGGGTGTCCTCGTCACCACCGCGGCGCCGGCGGCGACCGCCGACACCGCACCCGCGGCGGTCGACCAGTACGTGCCCGGCGCGGTGGCGATCGGCCTGTTCTACGGGGCGTTCAACACCGGGCGGGACGAGTTGATGTACGGGGCGGTCACCGAGGACTGGGTGGACGACCCGGCCTGGCCCGGGCTCGGCACCGGGTACGAGGCGGCCCGTCAGGTGGTCCGCCAGGTGCGCACCGTCTTCCCGGACCTGCGCACCGACATCCTCGACTACCACGTCGAGGGCGACCGGGTCACGTTGTCCGTGCGGCACTCCGGGACGCACTCGGCCGAGTTCGCGGGCGTGCCCGCGACCTACCGGTACGTGTCGTTCGGGGCGGTGGAGACGCACCGGATCCGCGACCACCGGATCGCCTACACGTGGCACTGGGAGGACATCGACGAGTTCCTGGCACAGGTCCGGGGATAACGAACACGCACGCGGGCCGGCACACCGGTGGTACCGGTGCGCCGGCCCGCGTCACCACTGGGTGCGGAGGAATGCATGACGGCAACGCTGTTCACCGGCGGCTCGCGACGGGCCGACGACTCCGGTGACCTGAAGAACTTCCTGCTCGACAGCTCGGACCTGCCGAAGGTCGACGGCCTGGTGCGCAGCGAGACGGTGAGCCAGGAGGAGTGCCACCGGCTCATGGTCGAGGGGACCAAGGAGACGTACAGCCACGAGGAGATCTTCGGGCAGTACTGCTCGCTCGGCGAGTACATCGACGTGCCGTACGACGTCGTGTTCGAGTACGCGGCGAACGTGCACTCGATGGAGGAGTGGACGTTCAGCGTGCGCGACCTGCGGCACGTCGGCGGCGGGCTCTACCGCGGCACGGAGGCGATCCAGCCCAACACGGAGATCTTCATCCGGGCCGACGTGATGAAGGGACCCGAGCACGGGCTCGTGTTCTACCCGTGCGCCTGGGACCAGGGGCACGACCTGTGGATGCGGTACTACTTCACGTTCATCGACGCCCGCAAGACCCTGGGCAGGCCGGGGACGGTGGTGCTGTGGACCAACTGCAAGCACCCGTACTACGACCGGTCGGTGACCAACGTGCCGGACTACATCGCCGAGGGGCGCGACCGCACCGACCGCTACTGGGTCGGTGACATCTGGCCGAACTTCGACGCGATCCACAAGATCGAGATCGGCAACCTGAAGCGCATCCTGGAGCACCGCTTCGCCTCGGGCCACAGCCCCGGCTGACCCGCGGCCCAAGGGGGGTCCGCAGCGTGAACCGCTCCCCGGAGGTCGGACTGGACATCCAGTTCCGACTCTCCGGGGAGCGGTTCGGTGCGTCCGGGCAGTTCGCGCGAACGGGGACACCGCGCCAGGCTGGAGGCCCGGCGCGGTGTCGTGAGGCCAGGAGACGCAGGCCCGCCTAGGAGGCCGCGCCTGCCCACTCGGTCGTCGTCGCCTCGTCCGCCGGCAGGAACGGCGTGAACGGCGGCACCTCCTCGGCCGGGAGCCGCAGTTCCAGCAGACCGGGCCGGTCACCGTGCCGCTCGTGGTAGTCGGCCAGCCGGTCGCGCAGCTCGGCCAGGGTGCCGGCGGACCCGACCCACAGCCGTTCCGGCTCGCCGAGACCGCGGGCGACCGCCGCGATGTCGACCGGCGTGTAGCTCACGCACTCGATCCGGCCGTCGAAGAACGTCTGCTGCCGCGTCACGCACATGCCGTGCATGCCGTTGTTGAAGATCACGTACAGCGTGGGCAGGCCGAGGTCGACCGCGGTGTGCACCTCCAGCCCGTTCATCAGGAACGCGCCGTCGCCGCAGAACACCACCGTCCGGGCGCCCTCGGGCGAGCCGAGCTGCGCGCCGACCGCCGCACCGAGGCTGTAGCCCATGCCGCCCGCACCGAGCGCGATCGTCGACGACGTACCCGGCGGCACGTCGCTGAGGTGGATGACCGCCGACGCGCAGTTGCCCGCGTCCAGCACGATGTGCCCGTTGGTCGGCAGCCACGCGGACAGCGCGGTGATCGCCTCGCTCTGGGTCAGGTCGTCGCCGTCGTCACGCGGGTGCGGCGCGCGGTCGACCGGATCGGCGGGCCGCGGCACGAACCGGCTCAGCTCGTAGCGCGGGAACGGGCTCTTCGCGAACGGCTCCGCGGCCAGGTGCTCCAGCAGCAGCCGGGCCACCGCACCGACGTCACCGGCCACCACGATCGCGGGGTCCACCGCGCGCCGCGGGTCGTCCGGGTCGATGTTGACCACCGCCACCCGCGCCGGGTCGAGCGCGCCCAACGGGCCGCGGGTCATCACGTTGAGCCCCGCGCCCGCCACCACGACCAGGTCGGCGTCACCGATGACGGCGTGCGCCGACGGGTGGCCGGTGACACCGACGACGCCGAGGAACAGCGGGTCGTCGTTGGGGAACTCGGCACGGGCCGACATGGTCGTGGCGACCGGGACACCGGCCCTCCGGGCGAAGTCGACCACCGACGCGCCGTCCGGGCTGCGCCGCACGCCGTGCCCGAGCACCAGCACGGGCTTGCTCGCCGCACGCACGGCGTCGAACAGCTGCCGCACCGCCACCGGGTCCGGCGGCGCGCTGACCACCACGTCGGCCAGGTCTTCGGGCCAGTCCGCCGGGCGCGGCCCCACCGGCTGGTCGTAGACGTCACGCGGCAGCAGCAGCGCGACCGGTCCGGGCCGGCCGGACAGCGCGGTGTCGACCGCGTCGCGCAGCTGCTCCCAGAACCGCGCCGGGTCGACCTTGACGGTCTTCTTGGTGATCGCCGCCAGCATCGCCCGCGCGTCCACCGCCCGGCCGATGCCCGAGCCGTCCTGGAACGCGCCGCGCCCCTCCAGCGCGGCCGGCGGCTGCCCGACCAGGGCCAGCACCGGCACCGACTCGGCATAGGACTCGGCGAGCCCCACGGCGAGGTTCATCATGCCGCCACCGGACGTGGCGCAGCAGACGCCGAGGGTGCGGTGCACCCGGGCCCGGCCGTCCGCCATGAACGCGGCGCCGTCCTCACGGCGGGCCATGACCGAGGTCAGCCTGCCGTCGCCGAGCCGGTGCACGGCGTCGTGGACGTGCTCGACGTTCGCCCCGCTGACGCCGAAGACGTACCGCACGTCCCAGTCGCGCAGTGCACCCACCAGTGCGTCGGCCAGCGTTGACGTCAACCGGTCGTCGTCCTTCATGTTCTCCCCCATGGTTGTCATGTCCCCCGGTCAGCCGCCCTGCCGGAAGCGCGAGTGCGTGCCCGACCAGCGCAGCGCCATCGCGCTCACCAGGTCCCCACCGTTGGCGAACGTGCCGAGCGCCAGCACGTCACCGGGCTTCACCAGGCCCTCGTCCAGCGCGTCGGCCACCGTGACCGGGATCGAGCCGGCGAACAGGTTGCCGTACTTGGCGAGCGTGTCGTGGGCGCGCGGTTCCCCTATCCCGGTGCGCTCACGCCACTCCCGCAGGTAGGACTCGTTCGGTTGGTGGGTGACCAGCAACGCCACCTCGTCGGCGGTCAGCCCGGCCCGCGACAGGGCCTCGGCGACCGCGTCGGGGACCAGCGACATCGCGTTGTCGCGAATGCGCTCCAGCCGGTCCTGGGTGAAGTTGACCGTGATCGGCCCGCAGCCGCGTTCCCAGTAGTTCTTGAAAACACCCTCGACGACGTCGGGCTCGAAGCGCAGCAGCCCGTAGTTCTCGCCGTGCGAGACCTCGTAGGCCGACAGCACGCTGCGCTCGCCCGGTGCCACCAGAGTCGCGGTCGCGCCGTCGCCGAGCACCCAGGAACGCCGGGACTTCTGGAACTCCGGCAACCGCGAGACGAAGTTGGTCACCGTGAGCACCACGACGTTGCGGTGGATGCCGGACTCGATGAACGCGCGCGCGGTCTGCAGGCCCGACAGCCAGGAGCAGCAGCTCGTGTCCACCTGCAGCACGGCCGCCTGCGACGCGCCGATCGCCGACTGCACGGCCGGGCCGATCCCCGGCCAGAACGTGTCGTTGAACATGCAGTGGTAAATGATGAGATCGATGTCCTCGGCCGCGACACCGGTGCGGTCGAACAACTTCCGGCACGCCTCGGCACCGAGTTCGGCCGAGGTGAAGTCGGGCGAGGCGAAGCGCCTTTCAGCCACGCCGCGGAAGAATGAATTCCCACTTAGTTCGTCATCCGAACCGGCGGCGTCGGCGTTCGACACCACGCGGTCCGGCATGAAGTTGACCACGTCGACTACCTGCGCATCAGGCACTACGGTCCCCCCAGGGAAATTACTGAAAACTTTTACACGTTCGCCGGGCAGCGGTCATCGCTGCGATCGATGCTCTGGCACGGTCTACGCCCCCTTCAATCGAGTGTGTGTCAGGTCACAGCACCGAAGGGGATTACTGGATGATTGTTAAACGGAACGGACGAACATTTAACACCGGCCGCTGATCCACGGCCCACCGGCGGCCGGACGGCAACCTTCCCACCGCGGCCGATCCCCTGTCCATTCCGCGCCGATCCATCCGGGCGTCCGGGATCAGGGCTTCACCCGGTCGAGCAGGGAGAGGTAGGCGTCGAGCCGGGCGGCGCCGGCGAGCAGGTGGCGGCTGCGCGTGGTCAGCCGGTCCTGCCACGAGTCGAGGAAGGCGCTCAACGCGTCCGCGCCGCCCGCCTCGCGCAGCGCGTCGAGGAACCGCGCGACCTGGTGCAGCCGGTAGCCACCGTGGCGCAGCTGACGGGCGATCCCGGCGTCACGCACGGCCTCCGGCCCGTACTCGCGGTAACCCGTCGCCCGGTCGCGCTCGGGGCGCAGGATGCCGGTGGCCTCCCAGGTGCGCAGCGTCGCCGGGTGCACGCCGAGCCGACGTGCGAGTTCGCCCACGGTCAGCGGTCGTCCCCGCAGTTGGGCCGGTGCCGCGGTGGACAGTGCGCCGAGAGCCGCCGCGACCTCGGTGCGGGTGTCGCGTTCGGCGACCAGCGCGACGTGCGCGGCGTCGATGAGCCGGTAGGCGGACTCGGTGTCGCCCCGGTTGGTCGCCCGCATGATCTCGACCGCCCGCTGGTGCCCGTGCCCCGCGCGCAACGCCAGGAAGGCGTGCAGCGCCTGCGCGTGCAGGGGCGTGTAGCGCCGGTAGCCGGTCTCGCTGCGCTCGCTCGGCGGGAGGATGCCGGCGTCGTCGTAGTTGCGGACCGCCTGGGCGGACAACCCGTGCTCCCGGGCGAGGTCGATGGGTCGCAGGGTGCACCTCCGATTGAGGCTTGAGCATCAAAAGCCCAGGTGAATCTCGTGGAAGTCTCACGCGAACCTTCAACGATACGGTCAAGTGCAGTGTTCTCCTCCGAAGGGGTTGTCCATGTCCACTGCCGCCGCACCGCGTGCCCTCGGCCGCCCGCTCGACCACCCGGCCGACCTGGGCCGTGCCCTCGACGAGCTGCTCGCCACGCGGGCCGAGCCGCCGACCGTGTTCGCCCTCGGCGAGCCCACCCACGGGATCGAGGCGTTCCCGTTGCTGCGCAACGACGTCCTCGGCCACCTGGTCGAGCGCGGGTACCGGTCGATCGTGCTGGAGACCGACGTGTTCGCCGCGTCCGTGGTGGACGACTACGTGGCGGGCGGGCCCGCGGAGATCGACACCGTGCTCGCGACCGGGTTCAGCCACGGGTTCGGCGCCGTGCCGGGCAACCGCGAACTGGTCGAGTGGCTCCGCGAGCACAACGCCGGGCGCCCGCCCTCGGACCGGGTTCGCTTCCACGGCTGCGACGCGCCCGTGGAGTACTCCGGTGCGCCGAGCCCGCGACGCGCGCTGACCTCGGTCGTCGACTACCTGCCGCCGGCGCTGCGGCCCTCGTCGGCCGGCGACCTCGACGGGCTGCTCGGCGAGGACGCGGACTGGACGGACGAGGCGGCCATGTACGACCCGGCGGCGTCCATCGGCGACTCCGACCGCGCCCGTGCCCTGCGCGTCGTCGCCGACGATCTCGCGAGCGCGCTGCGCCGGGCGGCACCCGTCCTGCGTCCCGCCGATCCGACCGGCTACGACCACGCCGTCACGCACGCCCGCACGGCCCTGGGCCTGCTGCGCTATCACGCGGCCATGGCCGGTCCCGCGCCTGATCGCATGGCGGCGCTGATGAGCGTGCGCGCCGAGATGATGGCCGACAACCTGCTCGCGATCGTGGCGCGGGAGCGGCGACGTGGGCCGACCCTGGTGTTCACGCACAACTCGCACCTCCAGCCCGCGCGCTCGCACGTGTCGGATGATCACGGTGAGCTGAGCTGGGCGAGCGCCGGTGCGCTCGTCGCGCTGACCCTCGGCGAGCGGTACCTGTTCGTGGCCACCGACGCGAACCCCGACAGCGTTGCGGGGACGTTGCAGGGTGTGTTGGCCGAGGCGACCACCCGGCGTGCGCTGTTCCCGGCACCGGCCCTGCGCGCCGCGCTACCCCCGTCGACCGGCGCGGGCGAACCGATCGTGCCCGGCCACATCCCGCTCACCCCGGCGGACCTGGAGGGCGCCGACGCGGTCGTCTTCGTCGCCGACACCGACGGGAAGCGGCACCGGTACTGGTAGCCGCACTCGCTGCGGTGGAAGCGGCCCGCGTGGGAGGATGGCGGGCCAGTGCGGGGAGCCGGTCAACGCCGTGGGGTCGCAGGAGGTAGTTCGCCGGATGGTGAACGAGTTCTCGGGTACCGCGCACGGTCCTGTCGTGCAGGCCGGGCGCATCGACCACCTCGAGGTGCACTACCGGCCGCCCGCCACCCACCTCCGGCAGCTGCCGCCCGTGGCCGAGCTGATCGGCCGCGACACCGAGCTCGCGCAACTGCGCTCGCTGGCCGACACCGCACCCGCCGCGATCGGTGTCGGCGGGCCGCGGTGGGCCGGCAAGAGCGCGCTGGCCGTCGCGTTCGCGCACGAGATCGCGGACCGCTACCCGGACGGCCAGCTCTACCTGGACCTCCGGGGCAACCGCCACAACCCCCTGTCGCAGGAGGAGGCGCTGCGGTGGGCGTTGCGCTCGTCGGGACTGGCCGCGGAGGACGTCCCGGACGATCCGTCGCACCTGGTGTCCGCCTACCGCAGCGCGCTCGCCGACCGGCGGGTGCTCGTCGTGCTCGACAACGTCGTCGACGAGACCACGGTCGACGTGTTCACCAGGCCCGCCGGGCTGGTGCTGGCCACCGGCCGGGGCGCGCCGCTGTTCCCGCGCGGTGTCGCCAAGCTGCACGTGCGACCGCTCGACCTGCCGGACGCGATCGCCCTGCTGCGCCGTGAGGCGGACTCCGACGTCCACTGGCACGGGGACGACGCCGAGCGGCTCGCCCGGTTGTGCGGCGGCCTGCCGCTGCCGCTGATCGCCGTGGCCGATCACCTCCGCCGCACCGCTTACTCGCCGCGCGGGCTCGCGGACCTGGTGGCGGACGGCCGCGTGCCGCTGTCGTCGTTGTCCGCCAACGGGACGGCGCTGGGCGACTCGCTGGCAGTGTCCTACCGCCGGTTGCCGGAGGAAGCACGGCAGGCGTTCCGGAGGCTCGGCGTCTTCCCCGGTGCGACGGTGAGCGACCGGGCCGTCCAAGCCGTCATCGGTACCGGAGCACCCGACGACGTCAAGCGGGCGATGATCGCCGAAGGCCTGCTGGTCGAGCACTGGCGCGGCGGCACCACCGAACTGCCGGCGCCGTTCCGGTCACCGGCGCGGGAGTGGCTCACCGACGTCGACGGCTCGGCCGATCAGGTCCTCGACCGGATCCTGGACCACTACGTCGACGCCGCCGAGTCGGCCCTGACGGCGTGGCTGGGCGCGCACCCACCGGGCACGGACGGCCGGGTGTCCGAGGTGGTCCGGCGGACCGGTCGCGGTTTCTTCCTCGGTGAAGCGGAGAACCTGCGGTCCCTGCTGGAGAGCGCGGCGACCCGTCGCCTGGACGCCGCCATGGGCCTGGCCCTGCCGCTGCTCGAGTACCTGACCAGGCAGGACGAGGACGACCTGCGGGCCGTGCACGAGCCGCTCTTACGTGCCGTCACCGATCTTTCGGGTGGCCACCGGGAGGCGTTCGCACTCCTGGTGACGCTGAACGAGACGTACGCGCGGATGTCCCGGCCGGCGGAAGCCGCGGACTGCCTGATCGAAGCACAGCGCCTCGCCCGGGCCGCTCACGACGACGAGCTCGCGACCCGGGCCACCCGACTGCTGCTGGCCGCGTTCGACCGCAAGCTCGCCCTGGCCCGGGAGTCCGGGGACCCGGAGCGGATCGCGAACAGCCTCGTGCTGGTCGCCGGCGAGCACCACGACCTGGGCAACCCGCGGTTCGCGCGTCGGTTGCTGTTGGAGGCCCTGGAGTTCTACCGGACGACCGACGACGTGCCGGAGATCGCCGATGTCCTGGCCGAGCTGGGCGAGGTGAGCCGCGAGGCAGGCCACCTCGCGGAGTCCGTGCAGTTCCTGCGGGAGAGCGTGCGCCTGTTCGAGCAGGTCGAGGACGCGGAAGGGCTGGCGCTCGCGCTGGCGAGCCTGTCCGACGCGTTGACCGACCTGGGCCTGCACGACGAGGCCGCCGCCGCGCTGGCACGCTCCGACGAGCTGATCGACCTCGACGACTAGTCGACCGCCGACCGCCGTTCCGGTGGTAGCGCCCGGAGCGTGACGCCTTGGCCACCGGCCAGCTTGATCTCCCACAGGGCCAGCGCGATCACCAGGGGCGGAGAGCCGAAGGTGAGCAGGACCGCCAGGGGACCGGGGATGCGGGCGCTCAGGTCGCCGCGGGCCAGCTGGTAGGTGTTGACACCCAGGATGCCGACGCTGAACACGATCGAGCACAGCGCCGGGAGCAACGGGTGGCCGTCCGCGGCGTTGAACCAGTAGCGGTAGCCCCAGTAGGCGGCCCAGAGGATCGACGGCATCACGTACAGCAGCAGGGCGAGGATGACGACGACGGCGAGGATGGTCGCCAACCCCGGCAGCCGCACGCTCTTGTAGGAGCCCAGCACGAAGTCGAACGCCAGCCCCACCGCCAGGCACGCCAGCACCGTGACCGCGGGACGGCGCACCGCCCGCAGCAGCCGCGACCGGTCCGCCGGGGCGATGGTGCCGAACAGGATGGCGATACCCACGACGACCGCCGGGAGGGCCACCGCGGCGTTGATCATCACGGTGCTCAGCGACCCCATGACCGAGTCGTAGCCGACCTGCTCGTAGGCCACCCAGACGGCGAGGGTGACCACGATGCCACCGACCGACCGCGCCAACTCCAACCGCTCTACGCGCACATCGCCCGAGCCGTACCTGAACCGCGGGGTCAGCCACTCCTTGATCCTGCCGAACAGGAAGCCGAGCGAGGCGAAGTACGTCTGCACCACGGAACCGAACCCCACCCCGCGCCCCACCACAACGCACAACTGCGGACAACATCGAGCCGGCGGCCACCATCGGGGTCGACGAGTTCCCGACCGACCGCCGGCCTCACTCGGCCGTCGAGGTCCAGGTGACCGGCAGTTCGTGGACGCCGTAGATGTTCATGTCGGACTTGAGCCGCACCTCGGCCGCCGGGATGGCGAGGGCCAGGGTCGGGAAGCGGCGCAGCAGGGCCCCGAAACCGGCGCGCATCTCGATCCGGGCCAGCTGCTGGCCGAGGCACTGGTGGATGCCGTGGCCGAAGGCCAGGTGACCGCGGGCCTTGCGGTGCAGGTCCAGGGTGTCCGGGTGCTCGAAGCGCCTGGGGTCGTGGTTGGCGGCCAGCAGGGAGACGACGACGGTCGACCCCTTGGTGATCGTCTCGCCGCCCAGCTCGATGTCCTCCGTGGCGTAGCGGTAGAAGATGTCGGCGATGGACAGGTAGCGCATCAGCTCCTCGACGGCGTCGGGCAGCAGGTCGGGGTCGGCACTCAGCTCGGCCCGCTGCTCGGGGTGCTCCAGGAGCGCGAACGTGCCCAGCGCCAGCATGTTCGCGGTGGTCTCGTGGCCCGCGAGCAGCAGCAGGAAGGCGATGCCGGTCAGCTCCTCGATGCTGAGCTCGTCGTGGCGGGCCAGGTCGGACAGCAGGTCCTCGCCCGGCTCGGCGCGCTTGCGGGTGACCAGCTCGCCCAGGAACGCGGCCATCGCGCCGAACGCGGCCATCTTGTCGTCCAGCGTCACGTCCTTCTCGAGGAACTTGGCCGAGTTGACCTGGAAGGTGTCCCGGTCCTCGTAGGGCACGCCGAGCAGCTCGCAGATCACCAGCGAGGGCACCGGCAGCGCGAACTCCTGGACCAGGTCGACCGGCGGGGTCAGCCGCGCCAGCTCGTCCAGCTGCCGTTCGACGACCTCGGTGATGTGCTCTTCGAGCAGCTTCATGCGCTTCACGGTGAAGGCGCCGGTGAGCATCCTGCGGAACCGGGTGTGGTCCGGCGGGTCCATGCTGATGAACAGGCCCGGCATCTGCGGCGACGGTTCGGTGGCGGGCGGCATGCCGGGGGTCTCGAACGGCACGTGCAGGACGCCGAGGTCCTGGCGCGAGCTGAACCGGGTGTCGGCCATGAGTCGGCGGACCTCGTCGTAGCCGGTGACGAGCCACCCCTCGTGACCGTCGGGGAAGACCAGGGGGCTGACCGGGCGGGCCTCGCGCAGCCGGCTGATCGCGCCGGGCGGGTCGAACGGGCTGACGTCGCGCTCCACGGGCAGGCCGTGCGGTACGGGAACCGGCTGGGTCATCGGAGTCTCCTCGTGGCGGTTGGTACGACCAAGATCGCCGACCGGACTGACACGGGCCTGTCACGGCCCTGACACCGACCGAGCCGCGGACGTGGTCGGCCGCGTCCTCAGGCCCAGCCCGCGGGTCCTGGGTGACGTGCGCCACGAAGATCGTCCTTGCTTGTTGCAAAAGACTTGCTGTTAGCTGCCACTGGCAATAGTGGACCTTCCCCGCAGAGGTGATCCGGTGCGTCGTCGTCGGCTGGTCAGCGTCGTGGTCGCGGTCGGGTTGGTGGCCGCGTGCACGTCACCCGGTGGTGACGTCACCGTCGACACCGGCACGTCGATCGTGATCGGCGCCGGGAGCGAGCCGGAGAACCTCAACCCGATCCTGGGTTACGCACCGGACGGGGCGGCGAAGGTCTTCGACGGGCTGGTGTCCCGGGACGCGTCCCTCGACCTCGTGCCGGCGCTGGCGGCGGAGGTGCCGACCGCGTCGGCGGACGGGCTCACGTGGACGGCGACGCTGCGCGACGGCGTCCGGTTCTCCGACGGCACGCCGCTGTCCGCGCAGGACGTCGTGTTCACCTACCGGTCCGTGCTGGACGACCGGACGAACACCACCATCGCGTCACGCTTCGACGCGGTGGCCGAGGTGACCGCGCCGGACGAGCGGACGGTGGAGTTCCGGCTGTCCTACCCGTACGCACCGTTCGCGCAGCAGCTGACGCTGGGCATCGTGCCGCGCAAGGCGTTCGACGGCGTGGACGTCAACAGCGCGCCCTTCAACACCGCCCCGGTCGGCACGGGCCCGTACACGGTGGCGGAGTGGCGCAAGGGCGACCGGCTGGTGCTCCGGGCCAACGAGGACCACTGGAACGACGCCCCCGCGATCAAGACCGTGACCGTCGTCTTCGTGCCCGACGACAACGCCCGCGCCACGCGGATGGCGGCCGGCGAGTTCGACGGCACCGTCCTGCCGCCGAAGCTCGCGCACTCCTACACCGGCAAGGCGGGCTACCGGATCGTGCGCAACCCGTCCGCCGACTACCGCGGCCTGGGCCTGCCGTCCGAGCTGCCGCTCACCTCCGACCCGAGGGTCCGGCGGGCGATCAACCTCGGGCTGAACCGCCAGGCCGTGATCGACGCGGTGCTGGCGGGCGCGGGCACCCCGGCCGCGACACCGATCTCACCGCACCTGGACGACTGGTACGACCCGAAGGCGTCCTTCGCCCACGACACCGCCGAAGCCGAACGGCTGCTGGACGAGGCGGGCTGGCGCGAGGGACCGGACGGGACGCGGTCGCGGGACGGGCAGCCCGCGCGGTTGCCGGTGCTCTACCCGGCGCCGGACGTGCTGCGCAAGGAACTCGCCCTGGCCGCGGCCAGCGACATCGCGAAGCTGGGCATCGACGCGCCGGTAGAGGCGACCACGTTCGACGTCATGCTGCAACGGCGCGACGAGGCCGCGAACGTCTGGGGCGGCGGCGACCCGTACGACCCGGACACCGCGGCCTACACGCTGCTGCACTCCCGCTACGCCGGTCAGCCCGGCTACGTCAACATGACGAACTACCGCAACGCGCGGGTCGACGCCGCGCTGGACACCGCCCGCCGCAGCCTCGACCCGGCCGCGCGCCGGCAGGCCTACGCCGACTTCCAGCAGGCCTACGTCGCCGACCCGGGCTGGGCGTTCCTGGTGTTCCTCGACCACACCTACGTGCTGCGGGACAAGTGGGACGGCCAGGTGCCGCAGGTCGAGCCGCACGACCACGGCCTGGTGCACGCGGTGTGGTGGAACATCGAGCGCTGGACGCCCAAGTCGTGACCGCGCCGACCCGCCGGCGCGGCCGGGCCCTCGGGCTGCTCGTGCTGCGCCGCCTGGCGTTCGCGGTCCCGGTGCTGCTGCTGGTCAGCTTCGCGCTGTTCGTGCTGGCCAAGGCCTCGCCCTTCGACCCCGTCGAACGCTACTTCGGGGCGCGCATCATCGGCGCCTCACCCGAGCGGGTGGCGCAGATCCGGGCGAACTGGGGCGTCGACGAACCCGTGGTCGGGCAGTACCTGGCGTGGCTGCGGCACGCGGTCGCAGGCGACTTCGGCGACTCGCTGTCCCTGCGCCAACCCGTGGCCCAGGTGATCGGCGAGCGGCTCGGCTGGTCGGTCCTGCTCGCCGCCACCGGGTTCGCCCTCGCCCTGCTGCTCGGGTTGGTGCTGGGCACCGCGGCGGCGTGGCGGCAGGGCGGCCGGCTGGACCGGACGATCACCACCGTCGCGTACGCGCTGGAGGCGGCACCGGTGTTCTGGCTCGGGCTGGCCGCGCTCTACGTGTTCGCGCTGGAACTGCGGTGGCTGCCCGGTGGCGGGCTCACCGACCCCGGCGCGGCGGTGGACGTCGGCCAGGTCGCCCGGCACCTGGCGCTGCCGGTGGCGGTGCTCGCGATCTCCCACGCGCCCTGGTACGTGCTGTTCGTCCGGCAGGGCCTGCTGGAGTCGTTCACCTCCGACCACGTGGTCGGCGCCCGGTCGCGCGGTCTGCCGGACCACCTCGTGGTGTCCGGGCACGCGCTGCGGACGTCGCTGCTGCCGTTCCTGTCGCTGCTCGGCGCACGCCTGCCGGAGCTGATCACGGGCGCGCTGCTGGTGGAGACGGTGTTCTCGTGGCCCGGTATCGCCAGGGCGACCGTCGACGCCGCGCTCAACGTCGACTTCGCGCTGCTGGGCGCGCTCACCGTGCTCGCCACCGCCGTGGTGCTGCTGGGCAACCTGCTCGCCGACGTGCTGTACGCGGCGGCCGATCCGAGGGTGGGTCTCGATGGTTGACGCTCCGGTGTGGCGGCCCGTGCCGAGGTCGCGGCTCGCCGCCGCGAGCCCGCGCCGGTCACCGCGGTGGCGGCTGGTCCCGGCCGCGGTCGTCCTGGGCGTGTTCGTCACCGCCGCCTTGGTCGTACCGCTGCTGGTGGACCTCAACCAGCAGCACGTCGACCTGCCCTCGGCCAACCGGCCGCCATCGGTGACGCACCCGTTCGGCACCGACGAACTCGGCCGCGACGTGCTGCTGCGCTGCGTCTACGCGTTGCGCGTCTCGCTGGCGGTCGGCTTGGTCGCCGCCCTGATCTCCGCCGTGGTGGGCACGGCGGTCGGCGCGCTCGCGGGCACCGTCGGCGGC
This sequence comes from Saccharothrix carnea, assembly GCF_003014735.1. Taxonomy (GTDB): domain Bacteria; phylum Actinomycetota; class Actinomycetes; order Mycobacteriales; family Pseudonocardiaceae; genus Actinosynnema; species Actinosynnema carneum. The sequence continues at coordinate 82,303 of NZ_PYAX01000004.1, forward strand.
TGGCTGGACCGCCTGTCGATGCGCCTGGTGGACGCGGTGGCGTCGGTGCCGCACCTGTTGCTGGGCATCGTGATCGTGGCGATCATGCGGCCCAGCCTGACCGCCGTGGTGGTCTCCATCGGCCTGACCCACTGGCTGACCTCGGCGCGGATCGTGCGGTCGGAGATCCTCGCGCTGCGCGAACGCCCGTTCGTCGACGCCGCGATCGTCGGCGGTTCGTCCCGCGCCCGGATCCTGGTGCGGCACCTGCTGCCCAACATCGCGCCCCAGGTGCTGCTCGCCACCACGCTGATGGTGCCGCACGCGGTGTGGCACGAGACCGCGCTGTCGTTCCTGGGCCTGGGCCTGCCGCCGCACGCCGCCAGCATCGGCAACATGATCAACGACGCCCAGCGGTCGCTGCTGACCGGCGGCTGGTGGATGTCCCTGGCACCCGGTGCCGTGCTGATCGCCGCCACGCTCGCCGTCTCCGGGCTCAGCGGCGTGTGGCGGGACCGGCTCAACCCCCGGCGGAGGTCGGAGCTGTCGTGGTGACCGAACTCGTGCTCGACCACGTCTCGGTGCGGTTCACCGTGCCGGGCGCCACCGTGTCGGCGGTCAACGACGTGTCCTTGCGGGTCCGGCCCGGCGAGTGCGTGGCGCTCGTCGGCGAGAGCGGCTGCGGCAAGAGCGTCCTGGCCCACGCGCTGCTCGGGTTCCTGCCCGGCAACGCCCAGACCTCCGGTACCGCGACCCTGACCGGCGACGGACCGCCCCTGGACCTGCTGAGCACGTCCGACCGGGTGCTCGCCACGACCGTCCGCGGTCGTCGCATCGGCCTGATCCCGCAGAGCCCGGCCGCGCACCTGACCCCCGTGCGCACCGCCCGCGCGCAGCTGGAGGAGGCCGTGCGCGTGCACCACCCCGCCGACAACGCACCCCGTGAGCACGCCTACCGCGTCGCCGCCCGTGCCGGGCTGTCCCCCGCCGACCTCGACCGCTACCCGCACGAGCTGTCCGGCGGCATGGCGCAGCGCGTCGCCAACGCGCTGGCCCTGGTCGGCGACCCGTGGCTGCTCATCGCCGACGAACCCACCACCGGCCTGGACCCGCACCTGGTCGACGGGCTGATCGAGGAGTTCCGCCGCATGGTCGACGACGACCGCGCCGTCCTGCTCATCACCCACGACCTGGCCGCCGCCCAGCGCGTCGCGGACCGGATCGCCGTCATGTACGCCGGTCGGGTCGTCGAGGTCGGCCCGGCGGGCCGGGTGCTCGACACCCCGCGCCACCACTACAGCCGAGGTCTGGTCGACGCCTTGCCCGACCGCGCGTTCACCCCGGTCCCCGGCCAACCGCCCCTGCTCACCGACCTGCCGCCCGGCTGCTCGTTCGCGCCGCGGTGCGGCCACGCGGCTGCCGTGTGCGCGGTGACCCCGGCCCTCACCGACGACACCCACGCCGTCGCGTGCCACGTGCCGTGCTGACCGGACTGCGCGCCGACGCGATCACCGCCGGCTACCACCCCCGCCACCCCGTGGTCACCGACTACAGCCTCACCGTCCACCCGGGACAGACCGCGGGTCTCGCCGGTCCCAGTGGCAGCGGCAAGTCCACAGTGGCCCGTGTGCTCGCCCTGCTGCACAAGCCTTTCGCGGGCACCGTCCACCTCGACGACGTGCCGGTGACCCGTTACCGCGGGCGTGCGCCACGCGAGCAGCGCACCCGCATCGGCATCCTCTTCCAGCAGCCACGCCTGTCGGTCGACCCGCGGATGACGCTGCGCACCGCGATCGCCGAACCCCTGCGCGCCAACGGCCGACCGGTCGACCGCGTGGACGAGCTGGCCGACCTGGTGATGCTCACCCCGGAACTGCTCGGCCGCAGGCCGCACGAGGTCAGCGACGGCCAGCTCCAACGCGCCTGCCTGGCCCGCGCCCTCGCGCTGCGCCCCGCCTACCTGATCTGCGACGAGATGACCACCATGCTCGACGCCTCCACCACCGCCGCCCTCGTCGCCGTCATCCGCGACTACCAGCGGCGGACCGGCGCGGGCGTGCTGGCCATCTCGCACGACACCGCGCTGCTCGACCGCTGGGCCGACCGGGTCGTGCGCCTCGACCACCGCGCGACCCGGCCCGGCTGACCAGCGCCGCGGTTCAGCCGACGTGGATGGCCGGGCGGCTCTCGCGGTCCGGCTCGTTGCTGCGGATGATCTCGCGGACGACCGGCGCGGTGTCGCCGCGGCCCAGCAGCAGGTAGCGGAACAGGTGGCCGAGCGGGTTGCCCTCGCTCCACTCGAAGTGGCAGTGCGGGCGCACCCCGGTGGCGTCGCGCAGCGCGAGCAGGATGGCCGCGATCGCGTTGGGCACCGCCGGGCTGTCGGCCCGCAGCACGCGGTGACCGCCCACGTCGACCCCGCGCACGCGCAGCACGTCGCTGAACCCGGAGGGGTCGACCACGTCGATCTCCAGGAACAGCACGTCGGCCGCGCCCGGCACCGGGTTCAGGCCGCGCTGCTCGACCTCCTTGGCCCGGTACTCGTCGGCGGTGCCGGCCTGGCGGCGGTTGGCGATCAGCGTCAGCGCGCCGTCGTGCGCGATGGACTCGGCGACGAACCGGCGCGCGTCGTCGTCGAACTCGATGTGCTCGACCCGCAGCTCCGTGGTCCGGGTGACCCGCGAGACCAGCGAGACGGCGATGATGCCGAGGATGAAGAAGAACGAGATGGTGATGCCGTCCGGCTTCTCGATCACGTTCTCCACCAGCGCGTAGAGCAGGATCGCGGTGAGCACCGTGAAACCGGTCGCCTGGCGGCGCTGCCGGCGGCGCACGGCGGACAGCGCCACCGCGACCGAGGCGGAGACCATCATGGCCAGGATGCCGGTGGCGTAGGCGCCCGCCTGGGCGTTGACGTCGGCGTTGAAGATGATCGTGACCAGCACGCAGACGGCGGTGTAGAGCAGCACGACCGGGCGCACGGCCCTGGTCCAGTCCGGCGCCATGCCGTAGGCGGGCAGGTAGCGCGGCACGATGTTGACCAGGCCCGCCATGGCCGAGGCGCCCGCGAACCACAGGATCAGGATGCTGCTGATGTCGTAGGCCGTGCCGACCCACTCCCCCAGCAGCCGGTGCGCCAGGTAGGCCAGCGCACGCCCGTTGGCCTCACCGCCCGGCTGGAACGCCTCGGCGGGCACCAGGACGGTGGTGACGAAGCTGGTGGCGACCAGGTAACCCGACATGATCACGGCCGCCGCGGTGAGCAGCTTGCGGGTGTTGCGGACGCGGTTCTCCAACCGCCGCTGCGCGGTCTCGCCGTCCGCGGCCACCAGGGGCATCATGCTGACCCCGGTCTCGAACCCGGACAGCCCGAGCACGAGCAGCGGGAACGCGAGGACCGCCGGGCCGATCGCGCCGAAGATGCCGCCGCCACCCGAGGTCAGCGCGTCCAGCCACCGGTCGAGCGCGGCGGGCTCGGCCAGCACCTCCACCACGCCGGCGCCCACGACCACGGCGTTGAGCAACAGGAACACCGCCACCAGCGGAACCGCCACACCGACCGCCTCGCTGAACCCGAGCAGGAACACCCCGCCCAGGACCAGCAGCAGCACGACCGTGACCAGCAGCTCGTGGCCGTGCAGGAAGTCCGGGCTGATCGGGTTCTCGATCAGGTGCACGGTCGCGTCCGCCGACGACAGGGTGATCGTGATGATCCACGAGGTGGCCACGAACCCGAGCAGGACCAGCACGAACAGCTTGCCCCGCCAGAACGGCAGCAGCTTCTCCAGCATCGCCACCGAGCCCTGCCCGTGCGGGCTCTCCCGCGCCACCCGCCGGTACATCGGCAGCATGCCGAGCAACGTCAACGCCACGATCAGCAACGTCGCCAGCGGCGAGATCGCACCGGCGGCCAGCGCGGCGATCCCGGGCAGGTAGGACAACGTGGAGAAGTAGTCCACGCCGGTCAGGCACATCACCTTCCACCACGCGTGCGGCTCGGCGTGGCTCTCGGCGCTGGCCGGCCCCTCCGGCGCGACCTGGTGGCGCAGCAACCACCGCCCCAGCCCGGTCGACGGCGCGGCCGGCCGCACCGGGCTCTCCATCCGCGCCGGGACAGCCGGTGGTGGCGTGCCGGTCATGCGTTCTCTCCCGTTCGATCGTGCCTGCCCTCAGCATGCGGGGTCGGTCCGTGTCGCGCGCCGCGACACCGATCGGGCGGTGGGTGGCGGGGTGACGTCCGCGGCAGGTCGATTCCGCGACACACTCGCACAGGCCGAGGCCTGATCGACTCCCTCCGGCGCCACTTTTACGCACCCTTAGCGCCTGGACGGGTGAACCGCGCCCACGGCGACGCCGCCGCGCGGACGCGGCGGCGTCGAGGACGTCACGCGAATTGTCCGGGCGGCTCCATGGCCCCGGTCATGATGGCGACGGCGTCGGACATGGAGACGGTCTTCGGGTCGACGACGGCCTTGCGGCGGCCGAGGCGTTGGATGTGGATGCGGTCGGCGACCTCGAACACGTGGGGCATGTTGTGACTGATCAGGATCACCGGCAGGCCCCGTTCCCGCACCTGGAGCACCAGGTCGAGCACGGCGCGCGATTCCCGCACGCCCAGGGCCGCGGTGGGTTCGTCCATGATCACGACGCGGCTGCCGAACGCGGCGGCGCGGGCCACCGCGACGGCCTGGCGCTGTCCGCCGGAGAGGGTCTCCACGGCCTGGCCGGGGTTCTGGATGGTCATGATGCCCAGGGCGTCGAGTTGGCGTCGTGCTTCGTCGCGCATGCCGTTGCGGTCGAGCATCCGGAACACCGAGCCCAGCACGCCCCTGCGCCGGCGTTCGCGGCCCAGGAACAGGTTGGCCGCGATGTCCAGCGACGGTGACACCGCCAGCGACTGGTGCACGGTCTCGATACCCGCGTCGCGGGCGTCGATCGGCGAGGAGAACGACACCGGACGGCCGTCGACCAGGATCTCCCCCTCGTCCGGCACCACGGCCCCGGACAACGCCTTGATCAGGCTGGACTTGCCCGCGCCGTTGTCACCGATCACGGCCAGGATCTCACCGGGCAGCAGCTCCAGGTCCGCGCCCGCGAGCGCGGTGACCCTCCCGTAGCGCTTGACCAGGCCGCGGGCCTGCAACACCGGGGTGGTCATGGCTTCACCTTCCTGATCCACTGGTCAAGCGACACCGCGACGATGATCAGCACGCCCACGGCCAGCGTCTGCCACAGCACGTCCACCCCGGCCAGCGCGAGGCCGTTGCGGAACACACCGACGATCAACGCCCCGATGAGCGAGCCGACGATCGCGCCCCGGCCGCCGAACAGGCTGGTGCCGCCGATGACCACGGCGGTGATGGAGTCGAGGTTGTCCATCTGCCCGGCCTGCGGGCTGGCCGAGGCGATCCGGCCGATCAGGACCCACGCCGCCAACGCGTACACCGCTCCGGCGGTGGCGTAGACGCTCAGCAGCACGCGGGCGGTGCGGATGCCGGACAGGCGCGAGGCTTCGAGGTCGTCACCGGTGGCGTAGACGTGCCGTCCCCAGGCGGTGTTCTTCAGCGCGAACGCCATCGCCGCGACCAGCACCACCATCATGATGGAGCCGTAGGTGACGCGGGTGCCGCCCAGGTTGATCGTCTGGCCGGTCCACAGCAGCAGCGACGGCATGTCGGTGCCGCGGATGGTCGCGCTCTCGGAGTACCAGAGGTTGAGCGCGAAGAACACGTTGAGCGTGCCGAGGGTGACGATGAACGGCGGCAACTTCAACCGCGTCACCAGCAACCCGTTGAGCAGCCCGCACAACGTGCCCACCAGGAAGCCGAGCAGCAGCGCGGGCAGGCCCGGCAGTCCGGTGTCCGCCGCGACCTTGGCCATCACGATCGAGGTGAGCACCATGATCGCGCCGCAGGACAGGTCGATGCCGGCGGTGAGGATCACGATCGTCTGGCCGACCGCCAGCGTGCCGATCACCGCGACCTGTTGCAGGATCAGCGAGATGTTGCCCGGCGTGAGGAAACGCGGCGACAGCACGGCGAACACGACGATCGCGACCAGCAACACCGCCGCCGGACCGATCGTGGCCTGCGAGTGCAGCAGGTGTTGGAGGCGGGCGAGGGGTGAGCGCTTCGTGTCGTCCCCGCCGAGAGGGTTACCGCCGGACGAGTGGCTCTGGGAGAGGGTGGTCGACATGGGTCAGCCCCAGCAGTTCTGCAGGCCCCAGGCGGAGTCCTTCGACTCCACGCCGGTCGCGGGCTGGTCGGTGACCAGCGTGACACCGGTGTCCACGAAGTCCTTGCCCGCCGTGTTCTGCGGCTTGGTGCCGTCCTCGGCGAACTTCGCGATCGCCTCCACGCCCAGCTGCGCCATCTTCAGGGGGTACTGCTGGGCGGTCGCGCCGATGATCCCGGACTTGACGTTCTCCACGCCGGGGCAGCCGCCGTCGACCGAGACGATGGTGACGTCCTTCTCCTTGCCCGCCGCCTTCAGCGCCTCGTACGCCCCCGCCGCCGCGGGCTCGTTGATCGTGTAGACGAGGTTGATGCCGGGGTCCTTCTGCAGCAGGTTCTCCATCGCGGTCCGGCCACCCTCCGGGGCGCCGTCGGTGACGTCGTGGCCGACGATGCGCGGGTCGCTCTCGTCCCCGATCTTCGCCTTGTCCTTCACGTCGACGCCGAAGCCCTCCAGGAAGCCCTGGTCACGCTGCACGTCCACGGACACCTGGTTCGGGTTGAGGTCCAGCAGCGCGATCTTGGCCTGCTTGCCCTCGGCCTCGAACTTCGCCTTGGCCCACTGCCCGATGAGCCGCCCGGCCTGGTAGTTGTCGGTGGCGAAGGTCGCGTCGGCGGCGTCGGCCGGCTCCAGCTGGGTGTCCAGGGCGATGACCAGCAGACCGGCCTGCCGCGCCTTGTCCACTGACGGCACGATCGCCTTGGAGTCGTTCGGGGTGATCAGGATGCCCTTCGCCCCGGCGCCGATGAGGTTCTCGATCGCGTCGACCTGGGACTGGTTGTCGCCGTCCTGCTTGCCCGCGAACGACTGCACCGTCGCACCGGTCGAACCCGCGGCGGCCTGCGCGCCCTCCTTCATCTTCACGAAGAACGGGTTCGTGTCGGTCTTGGTCACCAGCCCCACCAGCGTCCCACCGCCGCCCGCGTCGTCGCCGCTACCGCAGCCGGTGACCAACGCCAGCAGTGCCGCCGACACCAGGGCCGTGAGCCTGACGCCAGTCCGCGCCCGTCCGGTCATGTCTTCTCCTACGTCAACGTTGACGCAACCGGCCTTCGTGGGCGAACCCGGTCGAATCGGGCCTGGTCACGTGAGATTCGGAGGGAAAGATCCTGCACTTCCCACCTCGGTGGCGAGGTCGAGAAAAGCCAGGTCTTTCGTTAAAGTCATCGTTGACGCTAGCTTCGTGGTCCAGCTCACGACAAGTCGGCGTTACGCAAGCGTTACTCGGGATGGAGCAAGGGGTCATGGACTCACGGGGTGCACGGCGGGAACCGACCATGCGGGACGTCGCCGCACTGGCGAAGGTCAGCACGAAGACGGTGTCGAGGGTGATCAACGACCTGCCCGGCGCCGGCCCGGAGGTCGTCGAACGGGTCCGCGCCGCCGCGCGCAGCCTGGGCTACCGACCCAACCTGACCGCCAGCAGCCTGCGCCGCTCCGACCGGCGCAGCGCCACCATCGGCGTGCTGTTCGAGGACCTGTCCAACCCCTTCGACGCCGCACTGCTGCGCGCCGTCGAGGACCGGGCGCGGCAGAACGGCGTGCTGGTGCTGGCCGGCAGCAGCGAGGACGACCCCGACCTCCAGCGCGAGCTGCTCACCTCCCTGGCCACCCGCCGCGTGGACGGCATGGTCGTCATGGCCGTCGGCGGCCACCAGGACGCGCTCCAGCAGGAACGCGAACGCGGCACGCCCATGGTGCTGGTCGACCGACCACCCACCTTCGACGGCACGGACAGCGTCACCACCACCAACCGCGACAGCTCACGCGAAGCCGTCGTCCAACTCGCCGCCCTCGGCCACCGCCGCATCGCCTTCCTCGGCGACCGCCAGACCCTCTGGACCAGCCGCGAGCGCTACACCGGCTACCTCGAAGGGCTCGCCCACACCGGCCTCACCCTGCACCACGAGCTCGTCCACACCGACCTGCACGGCCCCGACGCCGCCGAAACCGCCACCGCCACCCTGCTCGACCTCGACCAGCCGCCCACCGCGATGTTCACCGCGCAGAACCTGGTCACGGTCGGCGCCATGAGAGCCCTGCGCGACCGCGGCCTGCACCACCGCGTCGCCCTCATCGGCTTCGACGACTTCCCCCTCGCCGACATGCTCGAACCGGGCGTCACCGTCCTGCGCCAGGACGTGCCCGCCCTCGGCCGCAAGGCCGCCGAGCTCATCTTCAACCGCATCGGCGGCGACCAGTCACCGCCCACGCACGCCGTCGTCCCGGCCACGCTCGTCCAGCGCGGTTCGGGCGAGATCCCGCCACCGGTGACGGACACGGGTCCGTAACGGGTCGTTGACACCCGCTTCATCCTGATGAATCCTTCACCGCACCAAGTGCCCAAACGATTTGGCAGGTCACGGTGAAGCGCATCGGGATCAAGGACGTGGCCGCGGCGGCCGGTGTCTCCGCGACCACGGTCTCCCACATCCTCAACGAAGTCGCGGGCAAGCGGATCAACCCCGAGACCCGGGCGACCGTGCTCCGCGTGGCCCGTGAGCTGGGCTACCGCCCGAACAACCTCGCCCGCGGCCTGCGGACCAGCCGCACCAACACGGTCGGCTTCATCAGCGACGAGATCGCCACCACGCCGCATGCCGGGCAGATCATCCAGGGCGCCCAGGACGCGGGTGCCGAGCGGGGTCTGCTGCTGCTCATGCTCAACACCGGCGGCGACCCGGAGCTGGAGCGCAAGGCGATCACCCTGCTGGTCCAGCACGGCGTCGACGGCGTCCTGTACGCGTCGATGTACCACCGGGTCGTCCAGGTGCCGCCCCAGCTGCGGTCGGTGCCCACCGTGCTGGTGGACGCGAGTTCGGACGACCCGGCGGTCCCCTCGGTCGTGCCCGACGAGGAGCAGGGCGGGCTGACGGCCACCCGGGAGCTCCTGGCGCACGGCCACCGCCGGATCGGGTTCGTCACCAACACCGACGACATACCGGCGTCCCGGGGCAGGCTCGCCGGGTACCGGGCCGCGCTGGCGGAACGGGGCGTCGGGTTCGACCCGGCGCTGGTCGTCGCCGACCGCTCCGACGCGCCGGGCGGCTACCGCGCGGCACGGGCACTGCTGGGGTCGGCGCACCGGCCGACCGCCCTGTTCTGCTTCAACGACCGCATGGCGATGGGCGCCTACCGCGCGGCGGGCGAACTCGGCCTGGCGATCCCGGCGGACGTGTCCGTGATCGGCTTCGACAACCAGGAACTGATCAGCGAGAACCTCCACCCCGCGCTGAGCACCGTCGCCCTGCCGCACTACGAGATGGGCGCGCGGGCGATCGCGCGCCTGCAAGCCGTGATCGACCCGCCGGACACCACCACCGGCCCCGCGCCCCGGGAGGTACTGCACTGCCCCCTGGTCGCGAGGGACTCGGTCGCCCCGCCGCCCCGGTCTTGACCACCGGCACGGCGGAGCGACACCAAGAGGGCGACCGCTCGCACCGGTCGCCCGACGAGAACCAGCCCAGCACGATGGAGGAACCATGAATGCGAAGACCAGGCGTCTCGTCGCCGCGAGTCTAGTGGCCGTCACCGCGACGGCCGTGCTCGCGGGTTGCGGCAGCGCCGACCGCGGCGGATCGGGCGCCCAGGGCGGCGTCCTGAAGCTGTGGACCCACAACGCGGGCAACGCCGCCGAGTACGACGTCGTGGAGAAGGTCGTCAACGACTTCAACGCGAGCCAGACCACGTACAAGGTCGAGATCGAGGCGTTCCCCCAGGGCGCCTACAACGACGCGGTCGTGGCCTCGTCGTCGTCGAAGAAGCTGCCCTGCATCCTGGACGTGGACGGACCCAACGTGCCCAACTGGGCGTGGGGCGGCTACCTGGCCCCGCTGGAGCTCAAGGGTGGCGAGGTGCCGTTGGACGACCAGCTGCCCAGCACCGTGGGCAAGTACCGGGACGAGGTCTACGCCTTCGGCTTCTACGACGTGGCGCTGACGATGTTCGCCCGCAAGTCCGTGCTGGACGAGCACGGCATCCGCGTCCCCACCCCCGACCGGCCGTGGACCCGCGCGGAGTTCTCGGCGGCGCTGGCCGACCTCAAGGCGGGCGGCAAGTTCGAGTACCCGCTGGAGATGGGCACCGGTGGCAGCGGCGAGTGGTGGCCCTACGCGTACTCGCCGCAGTTGCAGAGCTTCGGCGGCGACCTGGTCGACCGCTCCTCCTACAAGACCGCGGAAGGCGCGCTCAACGGTCCCACCGCGCGCGACTGGGCGAAGTGGTTCCGCTCGCTGGTCACCGACGGGTACATGGCCCAGAAGTCCGGCTCCAGCCCCAACGACGACTTCCTCAACGGCAAGTCCGCCATCGAGTGGGACGGCAGCTGGGACGCGGCCAAGAACGTCGAGAAGCTGGGTGACGACCTGCTGATCCTGCCGCCGGTGGACTTCGGGCAGGGCCCGAAGATCGGCGGCGCGTCCTGGCAGTGGGCGATGAGCTCCAACTGCGCGCAGCCGGAGGGCGCCCGCGCGTTCCTGGAGTTCACCCGCAAGACCGCGTACTTCCTGGAGTTCGCCAAGGCGACCGGCACCATCCCGGCGACCGACGCCGCCGCGGCCAAGATCCCCGGCTACGAGCCCGGCGGGCGGTACGAGCCGCTGGTCCGCGCCGCCCGGGACTTCGCGGTCGTGCGTCCCGTGACACCCGCGTACCCCTACATCGCGTCGGTGTTCGAGAAGACCGCCAAGGACATCGTGGCGGGCGCCGATCCCGACGCCGCCCTGGACGAGGCGGTCAAGCAGATCGACGCCAACCTGAAGCTGAACGACTTCTACGCCGACTGACGGCTCCGCCCCGCCCGCCTGGTGGAGACCCGGCCGCACCTGATCCGACCGTCTCCACCGGGCGCGCCCGTTCCGCCCGGAGGTCTCGTTGACCGCCGCTGTTCCCCTTCGCACGCGCTCACGCCGCACCCGTGGCGGCACGCTGAGCACCGCCCGCCGCCGGGAGGGCCTCACCGCTCTCGGCATGGCCAGTCCGGCGGTCCTGCTGTTGCTCGTCTTCTTCGTCATCCCGGTGGTGCTGGCGTTCGGGCTGGCCTTCACCAGCGCCCGCCTGATCTCGCCGACACCGGCCCGCTTCGTGGGGCTGCGCAACTTCGCCATGCTGGCGGAGGACCCGGTCTTCCTGCGCTCGGTGCTCAACACGTTCGCCTTCGCGGCCGTCGTGGTGCCCGTGCAGGCCGGGCTCGCCCTCGGCCTGGCCCTGCTGGTCAACGGCCGGTTCCGGGGCACGAACTTCTTCCGGACCGTCTACTTCATCCCGGTGGTCACCTCCATGGTGGTGGTGTCGATCGTGTGGACGTTCCTGTACCAGAAGAACGGACTGCTCAACCGGATCATCGACGGTGTCACGCTCGGGCTGGTCCGGGGACCCGACTGGTTGAACGACCCGTCGACGTCGCTGGCGGCGATCATCTTCATGTCGGTCTGGCAGGGCGCGGGCTTCCACATGATCATCTGGCTGGCCGGGCTGCAGACCATCCCGGCCGAGCTGCACGAGGCCGCTTCCATCGACGGCGTCAGCCGGTGGACGCGGTTCCGGTTCGTCACCTGGCCGGGGCTGCGGGCGACCCGCACGTTCGTGCTGATCACCATCACGATCTCGGCGTTCAGCCTGTTCACGCAGGTCAACGTGATGACGCAGGGCGGGCCGCTGGACTCGACCAGCACGTTGGTCTACCAGGCCGTGCGCAGCGGCTACCAGCAGCAGCAGACCGCGTACGCCTCGGCGATCTCGCTGGTGTTCTTCGTGCTGGTGCTGATCGTCTCGCTCGTCCAACGCCGGCTCACCAGGGAGAAGGACTGACATGTCGGCCAAGTCGTCCCCGGCGGTGGCGCGCAGGGTACCGGTGTACGCCCTGCGGGTCGTGCTCGCGTTGTTCTTCGCGTTCCCCGTGGTGTTCATGCTGGTCTCGTCGTTGAAGCCGGACGAGCAGATCTTCGGCGACCTGGGCAGCCCGCGGGCGTTCCTGCCGGTCGGCAGCCTGTCGCTGGAGAACTACGCGGCGGTGTTCGACCGCGTGCCCGCGATCCGGTTCCTGCTCAACTCGCTGGGCATCTCGGCGATCACGATCGTGCTGGGCATCCTGGTGAACAGCCTGGCGGCCTTCGCGCTGTCCAGGATGCGCTGGCCCGGCCGCAAGCTCCTGCTCACGGTCATCATCGCCACCCTGATCGTGCCGTTCGAGACGTTCGCGCTGCCGCTGGTCTGGTGGGTCAACGAACTGCCGTGGCTGGAGGTGAACGGGTTCAGCGTCACCCTCACGGAGGGGTGGCTGGACACCTACCGGGTGCAGGTGCTGCCGTTCGTCGCGAACGCGTTCTCGATCTTCCTGTTCCACCAGTACTTCCAGAGCATCCCCAAGGAGCTGGACGAGGCCGCGCTGATCGACGGCGCGGGGTGGTTCGGCATCTACCGGCGGATCGTCCTGCCGCTGTCCGGCCCGGCGATCGCGACCGTGGCGATCCTGACGTTCCTGCCCGCCTGGAACTCCTACCTGTGGCCGCTCATGGTCGTGCAGGACGAGGAACTCCGGCCGGTCATGGTCGGCATCCAGTACTTCTTCCAGCTCAACGTCTCCTGGGGACAGGTCATGGCGTACGCGTCGATGATCACCGTGCCCGTGCTCGCGCTGTTCCTGGCCTTCCAGCGGTCCTTCATCAACAGCATCGCCTCCAGCGGCGTCAAGGGCTGACCGCTCCGACCTCGAGGACTCCGTTGTCGACTCCCGACCCCCACCTGCCCACGATCCACCTCAGGCCACCGCGGAACTGGATCAACGACCCCAACGGGCTCACCTTCCACGACGGCCACTACCACGTGTTCTTCCAGCACAACCCGCACGGCCCGGACCACACCGGCATCCACTGGGGACACCACCGCAGCGCGGACCTCGTCACGTGGGAGGAGCTGCCGGTGGCGCTGGCGCCCACGCCCGGTGGCGACGACGCGGACGGCTGCTTCTCCGGCAACGCGGTCTCCGCGGGTGACCGGATGCTCGCGTTCTACTCCGCCTACCGCACCGACCGCTGGTGGCAGCCGATCGCCACGGCGGAATCCCGGGACAGCGGGCTCACCTGGCACAAGCACCCCGGGCTGGTCATCCCGACACCTCCCGAGGGCACGTCGATGTACCGCGACCCGTACGTCTGGCGGCAGGGCGACCGGTGGCGGATGCTCGTCGGCGCGAGCCTCACCGGCGAGCGCGGCGCGGCGCTGCTGTACGAGTCGCCGGACCTCGCGGACTGGTGGTACCGCGGGCCGTTCTTCGCCGACGTACCCCACGCGGGCGGTTGGACCGGGTGGGAGTGCCCCCAGTACGCCACCTTCGGCGACCGCGGCGTGCTGGTCGTCAGCCTCTGGGACGCGGTCGCGGGTCCCCGCAGCACGCGGGTCTACGTGGGCGGCGAGCAGGACGGCCGGTTCACGCCCGCAGGCCACCGGCCCCTCGACCACGGCCCGGACTTCTACGCGCCCGCGCTGCTGCACGCGCCCGATGGCCGGTGGCTGCTGTGGGGCTGGTCGTGGGAGGCCCGCGACCGGCAGTGGTCGCGGGAGGCGGGCTGGGCGGGCGTGCTCACCGTTCCGCGTGAGCTCTCGCTGGCCGAGGACGGGACGGTGCACCAGGCCCCGGCCGCCGAGGTCCTCGGGTACCGCGGGCGCAAGGTGGTGCACGCCACCGACTGGTCGACCGCGGCCGACCTCGGCCCGGTCGGCACCGCGTTCGACCTCACCGCCCGGGTGCGGCCGCGCTCGGACGCGCCGTGCGGCGTGCGGCTGGAGACCGGCGACGGCGAGCACCTCGACATCGTCGTGGACCCGGTCGCGGGCGAGCTGGTCGTGGACCGCGACCACGCCTCGCTCGACCCCCGTGCCCGCCCGGGGCGCTACCGCGTTCCGCTGTCCGCGCGGTCGGACTCGGTGGACTTCCGGGTGATCGTGGACGGTTCGATCGTGGAGCTGTTCCTCGACAGCGGCGAGGCGTTGACGCTGCGCTGCTACCCGACCGGTCCCGCGCCGTGGCGGTTGCGGACCTTCGGCGGGCCGGACCACATCGTGGACGTCTGGGAGCTCGACGCCGGTGGGCGGCGGACCGCCGTCGACCACGACGAGCTGCACACGAAGGCGAGCTGACCGCGAGGGGTCCGGCCGGGTCACCGGCCGGACCCCTGCACTCACGGACGCGGCGGCGCCACCGAGCCGCGTTCACGCAACGGCATCGTCACCCGGTGCACCGCGGAGACCTGCGCCTCGGCGTCGAACACCAGCTCCACCGCGCGCCGTCCCATCTCGTGGTGCGGCAGCGCCAGCGTGGTCAGCGCGGGACGCAGCCACGAGGCGATGTCCTGGTCGTCGAACGACACGATCGAGACGTCCTCGGGCACCGACCGCCCCGCTTCCGCCAGCGCCTGGTAGGCACCGAACGAGACGCGGTCGGTCGAGCACACCAACGCCCGCAACGGGACGCCCGCGGTGAGCAGCGCCCGGACCTCGCGGTAGCCGTCCTCGGCGTTCCACTCGCACTCCACCACCCCGTCGAGCATCGCCCGCTCAGCCCGCAGTGCCTCCTGCAGGCCGCGCATGCGCTCGTTGCCGGCGAAGATGCCCTCCGGTGTCGCGGGCACGGCCTGGTGGCCGCCGATGGCCCAGATGCCCGAGCGGTGACCGGCCGCGAGCAGCACCCGACCGGCGGTGCGGCCGGCCTCGATCTCGTCCGGCACCACCGAGGGCGCGTCGAACCCCGGCGCCAGGCAGTTGAGCAGGACCACCCGGCGGCCGTGCAGCTCCTTCGGCGGCACGACGTAGCGGGTGTACATGGTCGCCAGGATCACCGCGTCGGTCTGCCGGTCGAGCAGCGCGTTGACCACCGCGGTCTCCGCGGGCCCCGCGCCGTCCGTCTCGGTGATGATCAGCAGGTGGTCGCGCTCCGCCGCCGCTTCCAGCGCGCCGCGGACCACGTCACCGGCGAACGGGGTGGTGGTGATCCCGTCGGAGACGACGCCGATGGTCTTGGTGGTCTTGGTGCGCAGGCTGCGGGCGGTGGCGTTGGGGCGGTAGCCCAGCGCCTCGGCCGCCGCGCGGACCCTGGCCCGGGACGCCTCGGAGATCCGCACGCCCTCCCGCCCGGACAGCACGAACGACGCCGTAGTCGGCGACACCCCCGCGCTGCGGGCGACGTCGGCCATGGTCACCCGTCGTCCACTCGTCATCGTCACCTCTCGTCCACTCGCGGCGGGCCGGTTGCGGCGCCCGCCGCCACCACAGTATGGGCTGGCCGCACGGGTCCGGCACCGCACGGCGGTGTGCCGCGCGGTGCCGGACGACCGGGTCTCAGCCCGTCATGGTGCCCATGCGCCACACCGTCATGGACTCGATCACCGCCCCTTCGCCGAACAGCTGGATGCCCAGCGAATCGCCGCGGTGCGGGTACGCCCGCGTCGTGATCGACTTGTGCGAGTTGGCGTAGGCCTCGACCATCGACCGGTCGACGAAGACGTCGAGCGTGAGCGCGCCGTTCCGCAGCGACAGCGGTCCACTGTGGACACCGAGGTCGGCGTCCACGCTGGACCGGTTGCCCGCCCGCGTCCGGTCGACGCCGAACTGGCCGCCCGCGACGTCGTAGAACAGCCGGGTACGCTCCTCCTCGCCCGGGCTGCGCAGCACGTCCAGGCCGAAGCGCTGGGCCGTGCCCGGTTTCGCGGTCAGCCGCACGTGCAGCAGGTCGCCCTGGACCGCGGCCAACCGGCTGTTGACCGCGCCGACGCCCATCGGGGTCCGCACGTCGACCAGCGGCGCACCGGCGTGCAGCGCCGACACCTCGCGGACCGGGTCGATCCCCAGGTCGCCGTCCGGCCGCAGGCTCAGCTCCAGCGGCAGGCCCGCGTTGTGCGCCCAGCCCGCGTCGTGGTGCGCCTGCTCGGTCCGCCGGTCCTGCGCGATGCTGAACAGCAGGGACCGGCCGTCCGGGCCCACCGTGCCGCTGGGCCCGGTGAAGTGCTCGCCGTAGTCGAGCAGCTTCGGCGTGGTGGTGTCCGGGGTCCAGCGGCGGGCGGCGGCGTCCCAGGTGCCGACCCAGTAGAAGGTGTTCTTGCTGCTGTGCGGGCTCGCGCTGGTGAACGCGGGGTTGACCAGGAACGCGTGCTTGCGCTTCCCGGCGGCGTCGGTGATGGGCAGCAGCACCGGCAGCTCCCACACCTGGCCCGTCTTGGGGTGGGCGCCGACGTCGCCGGTCATGAGCGGACCGGCGTAGGTCCAGTCGGTGAGGTTCGTCGACGTGTAGAGCAGCGCGGTGCCGCCGACGTCCGCGCCGCCGGTGGTCTGCACGCCCGACCCGACCAGCTGGAACCAGGTGCCGCCCTCCTGCCACACGTACGGGTCGCGGAACTCGCCGAACCGGACCTTGCGCCCGGCGCCGACGTCGAGGTCGGCCCGCTGCTCGGTCACCAGGCGCGGCTCCATCCGCCACTCCACGAGATCGGGGTCGTCCGGGTTCACCGGGCGGGCGATGCCGGTGGCCTGGTTGGGGCGCTTGGAATCGTCGCCCGCGGTGATGAGCAGCACCGGGTCGCCGTTCTGGTCGAGCGTGGCGCCGCCGGACCACACGCCATCGGGGGCGACGCTGCCCGCCGTGGGTGCCAACGCGACCGGCAGGTCCCGCCAGTGCACGAGGTCCTTGCTGACCGCGTGGCCCCAGCTGATGTTGTGCCAGTACGGGCCGTGCACGTTGTGCTGGTAGAACAGGTGGTACCGGCCGTTGGCGAAGATCGGCGAGTGCGGCTCGTTCATCCAGTGGTTGGGCGCGGTGAAGTGGTAGCCCGGCCGGTACTTGTCGCCGTCGTAGCGCGACCGGTCCTGCACCATGTCGGCGGCCGGGATCGTCCCGCCCGCGAAGCCCGCCAGGGCCGCGGCGTGGTCGGCGGCGACCTCGGTGGGGCTCAACGCCTTGCGGTGCAGCTTCACCTCGTCGATGAGGCCGCTGAACATGTTCACCGCGAACGTGCCGTTGATGATCACCGGCTGGTTGTGCTTGCCGATCAGCAGCGGCACCCCGGCCTGCTGGAGCCGGGCGCCGGTCGGGATCGCGGTCTCGGCCACCTGCGCGCCGTCGAGGTAGAGCCGCATCCGTCCCTGCGCCGGGTCGAACGTGGCCACCAGGTGCGCCCACGCGCCGGTGCGCAGCGCGGCCGACGCGGGAGCCGTCACCTCGCGCCAGCCGTCTCCCGTGCCGATGCCGAGCTTCCACACGCCGTGCCGTCCCACGCCGAGGGAGAAGCCCCGGTTCGCGGTCTGCTCCTGCTGGTTGACGATCGCGGAGACCTTGCGCTCGTCACCCCACTCGAACCCCTGCGGCGCGACCCACGCCTCGACGGTGAGGGCGTTCTGGTCCAGCGGCACGGACCCGGCGCTGCGGCTGACCCAGGTCGAGTAGCCGTCGAACAGCAGCGCCTTGGACAGCACGCCCTTGCCGTCGTTCGCGGGCTGCCACAGCGGGTCGCTCACGGGCTTGTAGACGGCCTGGTTGAACACGTAGCTGATCGGGTCGGCCTGGCCGCTGACCCGTTCGACGGTCGAGGCGCCGGAACCCTCCTGGAAGTCCCAGTGCGCGGCGGTGGAGCCGACCGGCTGGTCCAGCCCGACGCGGAGGTCGTCGAAGTTCAGGTGGCCGAAGCCCGCGGTGGACTGGTCGACCAGCTTCACCCGCACCTGCTGGCCCATGCGATCACGCACGTCCCAGGTCACGCGGTGGTACCCCTCGCTGTCGGCGCCGGTCGCCTTGTGGATCACGGTCCCGTCGACGGTCGTCAGCGCCGCGTACAGGTTCGCCTCGTCCCGGCCACCGCCGACCAGCACGCTGACGACACCGGTGCCCGTCACCGTGAACGGGTTCGAGGTGAGCGTGCCGGTGGCCGCGTCACCGCCGCTCTTGAAACCCCACAGGTGGTAGCTCCCCTGCTGGTTGAAGCAACAGCCCCAACCCCACGCCGTGTCGGTGGTCAGCGCGTCGGTGAACGCCTGCCCCTGCGCCGTCCAGCCGGACAGGTTCCCGGACTCGAACCCCGGGTTGGTGGCACCGGTGCCCACCGGCTGGTCGAGCCCGACGCGGACGTCGTCCAGGTTCAGGTGGCCCCAGCCGCCGGTGGCCTGGTCGACCAGCTTGATGCGGAGCTGCTGGCCGAGGCGGTCGCGGACGTCCCAGCTGACCCGGCGATAGGCCTCGTCGTCGGCGCCGGTCGCCTTGTGGATCACGGTCCCGTCGACGGTCGTCAGCGCCGCGTACAGGTTCGCCTCGTCCCGACCGCCACCGATCAGGACGCTCACCACGCCGGTACCCGACACGGTGAACGCGTCCGAGGTGAGCGTGCCGGTGGCCGCGTCACCCCCGCTCTTGAAACCCCACAGGTGGTAGCTCCCCTGCTGGTTGAAGCAACAGCCCCAGCCCCACCCGGGCTCCGAGGTCACGGCGTTCGCGAACGCCGGCCCCTGGGCCGTCCACCCGGTCAGGTTCCCGGACTCGAACCCGGGATCGGTCAGGACGCCGGCATCCGCGGCGACCGCCTGGGTCGCCAGTGGTGGACCGAGCGACGCGCACGCGATCAGGGCGACCAGCAGGAGCCTGGCGCGGCGCACCAGGCCGCTAGCGGCAGGTCGTGCCATGTAACGCCTCCTCGACGTTGAGGTGCTAAATCGAAACTTCGTGAGCGCCGATGCTGCGCGCAGGCGTTCGAGGTAAACAAGGTGGTAAAGAGCCAACTTGACCGTTTCGTTACATCCAGATGACTCTTGTTCACCCGTGATAACTCGATTTACCATGTTGCCGCGCTGCGGCCCGCACACCCGAGCCTCACGGCCCGCCTCCGCCCGCACCGCTTCACCGCATCGCTCCCCCGAGCAGAAACGCAGGGCAGCCCATGACAAGACGGTTGATGACAGCTGTGCTGACCGCGGCGGCGCTCGTCGTGTCCACGAGCCCCGCTCCGGCGGCGCCGGCGATCGAGACCTACCGGCCGCAGTTCCACTTCACCCCGGAGCGGAACTGGATGAACGACCCGAACGGGCTCGTCCACCACAAGGGCGAGTACCACCTCTTCTACCAGCACAACCCCAACGGCAACTCGTGGGGCGACATGTCGTGGGGCCACGCGGTCAGCCGCGATCTCGTGCACTGGGAGGAACTCCCGGTCGCGATCTCCCACGACGACGAGGAGATGGTGTTCTCCGGCAGCGCGGTCGTCGACCACGCCAACACCTCCGGCTTCGGCACCGCGGACGAGCCGGCGATGGTCGCCGTCTACACCAGCTCGCTCAAGATCGGCGGCAGGCAGGCACAATCGCTCGCCTACAGCACCGACCGCGGTCGCACGTGGACGAAGTACGCCGACAACCCCGTGCTGGACATCGGTTCCACCGAGTTCCGCGACCCCGAAGTGCAGTGGTACGAACCCACTCGGAGCTGGCTCATGGCCGTGGCCCTGGCCACCGAGCGCAAGATCCGGTTCTACTCCTCCAAGGACCTCAAGTCGTGGGAGCCGCTCAGCGACTTCGGTCCGGCGGGCGCGACCGGTGGCGTGTGGGAGTGCCCGGACCTGTTCCCGCTGCCCGTGGACGGTGATCCGGGCAAGACCAAGTGGGTGCTGGTGGTCAGCATCAACCCCGGTGGCATCGCGGGCGGTTCGGCGGCGCAGTACTTCGTGGGCGATTTCGACGGCACCCGCTTCACCGCCGACGACGACGGCAGCTACACCCCACCGGACGGCGTGGTGGTCGAGGACTTCGAGTCGTCCTACGGTGGGTGGACCACCACCGGGAGCGCGTTCGGCGCCGCACCGGCCACCGGACCGCTGGAGGGGCAACTGCCCGTGGGCGGCGTCGAGGGAACCGGCTACGCCAGCAGCTTCCACGGCGGCGACGGCTCGACCGGCACCCTCACCTCACCGCCGTTCACCGTGGACCGGCGTTACCTGAACTTCAAGGTCGGCGGCGGCAGGCACCCGCACGACCCGCAGGCCTCGACCGGCGGCACGCCGCCCGCGCGTGAAGTCCTGGCCGACTTCGAGAACGGCTACGGTGCCTGGACCGCGACCGGTGA
This sequence comes from Saccharothrix carnea, assembly GCF_003014735.1. Lineage (GTDB taxonomy): Bacteria > Actinomycetota > Actinomycetes > Mycobacteriales > Pseudonocardiaceae > Actinosynnema > Actinosynnema carneum. The sequence continues at coordinate 102,605 of NZ_PYAX01000004.1, forward strand.
GGCGTTCGGCACCGCGCCCGCGACCGGCACGCTGCCCGGCCAGATGGCGGTGTCCGGTTGGGAAGGCGGCGGTCTGGTCAACACGTTCCTGCGGGGTGACGCCACGGTCGGCACGCTCACGTCACCCGAGTTCGAGATCTCCGCGCCGTACCTGAACTTCCTCATCGGCGGCGGCAACCACCCGGTCACCTCCGAAGCGCCCACCGCGGTGCGGCTCGTCGTGGACGGCGAGGTCGTGCGCAGCGCCACCGGCAAGGACTCCGAGGCGTTGAACTGGGCCTCGTGGGACCTGCGCGACCTGGCCGGCCGCAAGGCCCGCTTCGAGGTGGTGGACGACAACACCGGCGGCTGGGGCCACGTCCTGGTCGACCACGTGGTGCCGGCCGACGCACCCGCCCGGCCTCGTTCCACCGAGACCTCGGTCAACCTCCTGGTCGACGGGGAGGTGGTGCGGACCGCCACCGGAGCGGACAGCGAGACCCTCGACTGGGCCTCGTTCGACCTGGCGGAGTTCGTCGGCAAGCAGGCGCGGATCGCCGTGGTGGACCGGAACACGGCGGGCTGGGGCCACGTGATGGTCGACCGGTTCACGCTCGCCGACGCACCCGCGAGGTCCACCGTCGAGCGGGCGGACTGGGTGGACTTCGGCAAGGACTACTACGCCCCGGTGTCCTGGGAGGACGCTCCGGGCGGCAAGCGGTACATGATCGGCTGGATGAACAACTGGCAGTACGCCGGGAACACGCCGACCTCGCCGTGGCGCAGCGCGCAGAGCGTGGCCAGGCAGGTGGGGCTGCGCACCGTCGACGGTGAGGTCGAGCTCGTGCAGGAACCGGTGCGCGCGCTGGACCGCCTCCACCGGGGAGCGCCGTTCATCGTGCGCGGCAGCACCGTCCGCGAGGGCTCGCGGTCGTTGGGCGAGCGTGCCGCGGGCCGGGCGCTGGACATCCGGGCGACGTTCGCCCTGCGTGACGCCGACCGCGTCGGGCTCAAGGTGCGCGGCGGTGCCGGGCAGGAGACGGTGATCGGCTACGACACCACGACCGGTGAGCTGTACGTGGACCGCACGCGGTCCGGGCGCGTCGACTTCAGCCCCGACTTCCCCGCCGTGCAACGCGCGCCGCTGGCCGCCGTGGACGGGAAGGTGACGCTGCGGGCGTTGGTGGACCGGTCGTCGGTCGAGGTCTTCGGCGGCGCGGGGCAGGCCGTGATCACCGGCCTGGTGTTCCCCGACCCGACCAGCGACGGGGTGGAGGTCTTCGCGGAGGGCGGCAGCGCCCGGATCGACCGCCTCACCGTGTGGGACATGGGCACCTACCGACGTTGACCGCTCGTGGTGGTGGGGCTCCGGTTCCACCACCACTCGCCCCGACAAGGAACCGCACATGATCATCGTTGGCGGCGAGGCCCTCGTGGACCTCGTGCCCGACCACGTCGGCGGCTACCGGCCCCTGCCCGGTGGCAGCCCGGCGAACACCGCCGTCGGCATCGGCAGGCTCGGCACCCGGACCGCGCTCCTGGCACGCTTGGCCGAGGATCGCCTGGGCGCGGTGCTGCGCCACCACCTGGAGACCTCCAACGTCGAACTCGACCTCGCCGTCACCTCCTGCGCACCGACCACGCTCGCCGTGGTGGACCTCGACGCGGACGGCGTGGCCGACTACTCGTTCTACATCGACGGCTGCGCGGACGGTGGTTGGCGGGTGGCCGACCTGCCGGCGTCCCTCCCACCCGGAGCGGCACTGCACGTCGGCGGTTCCTTCGCCCTCGCCGTCGAGCCGATGGCCGCAGCCTTCGAGACCCTGCTCCACCGCGAACACCCGCACCGCGTCATCACGTTCGACCCCAACATCCGCCCCGTGCTCGTCCGTGACGACACCGCCGTCCGGGCCCGCCTGCGGCGCTGGCTCGGGCTGACCGACGTGCTCAAGGTCAGCGCCGACGATTTGCGGTGGATCGCACCGGACCGCCCCCTGGCCGACGTCGTCGCCGAGTGGCACGAGCTGGGACCGGCGCTCGTCGTCGTCACCCGGGGTGGCGACGGCGTCTACGCCTCCGGCCCGAACGGCGCCGTCGACCTCCCCGCCGTCCGCGTCGACGTCGCCGACACCGTGGGCGCGGGCGACGCCTTCATGGCCGGACTGCTGGCCGCCCTCGACCGCGACGACCTGCTCACCCGACCCGGGTTGGCGACGGTGGACCCGGCCAGGCTGGCTGTTGTCCTCGCCTACGCCCAGCGCATCGCCGCCATCACCTGCACCCGCCCCGGCGCCGATCCGCCGTGGTTCGACGAGCTGCTCCCCACCGACCCCCGTCCCGCGATCTTCTGACCGTGGCCGTGTCAGTGGCCGTGTCAGCCCCGTGGCCGTCCTGTGTCAGGACGGCGGGTCATCGTGGTTCCCGTGATCAGGTCACCGATCACACCGACCACCCGCGGCCCTCACCACCGGGGACGCACGAAGCCTCAGGAGAACACGATGCACACGTTCGACACCCCCGCCCCGATCTCCGCCCTGCTGGACATCCCCGCCGGCCGCGTCCGGTTCATCGCCGACGACCGGACCGACACCGCGGTCGAGGTCCGGCCCGCCGACCCCGCGAAGAGCCGCGACGTGAAGGTCGCCGAGCAGACCGCGGTCGAGTACGCCGATGGCGTGCTGCGGATCAAGGCCTCGGCGAAGAACCAGCTCCTCGGCCCCTCCGGGTTCATCGACGTGACGGTCCGGCTGCCCGCCGGTTCCCGCGTCGAGGCCAAGGCCGCCAGCGCCGAGGTCCGGGGCGTCGGACGGCTCGGCGACGTCACGTTCGAGGGCGCGCACGGGTCGGTCGAGCTCGACCGGGCCACCGGCGTCCACCTCACCACCCACGGCGGTGACGTCACGGTCGGCCGCCTCGACGGTGCCGCGGAGATCAGCACCGGCAAGGGCGACATCCGGATCACCGAGGCCGTGAGCGGCACGGTCGTGCTGCGCACCCGGGCCGGGCAGGTGTCGGTCGGCGCCGCCGCCGGTGTCTCCGCCTCGCTGGACGCCGGCACCGGCTACGGCCGGATCCACAACGCGCTCAGGAACGCCGACGGCGCCGCCGCGCTGACCATCCACGCCACCACCGACTACGGCGACATCGTCGCCCGCAGCCTCTGACCGGCGACTTCCCCCACTCTTCGCGTTCGACCAAGGAGCACACCACCATGTCCGCAACCCTGACCGACCAGCACCGAGGCTTCTCCGCGGCGGGGCTGCGCCGACTGCACGACGTGCTGGCGCGGCACGTGGACTCCGGGCAGATCCCCGGGCTGGTCGCCCTCGTCAGCCGCGGCGACGAGACGCACGTCGAGGCGATGGGGACGATGCGCCACGACGGCGGCGCCCCGATGAGCCGGGACACGATCTTCCGGATGGCTTCCACGTCCAAGCCGGTCGGCGCGGCGGCGGCGATGGTCCTGGTGGACGAGTGCCGGCTGCGGCTGGACGACCTGGTGCAGGAGTGGCTGCCCGAACTCGCCGACCGGCGCGTGCTCAAGCGCCTCGACGGCCCGCTCGACGACACCGTGCCCGCCCGGCGGCCGATCACCGTGCGGGACGTGCTGACCTCCACGTTCGGGCTCGGCATGGACATGACGGCGCTGGGCGCGCCGATCATGGACGCGATCTTCGCGCAGGGGCTCACGCCCAACCTGCCGGAACCGATGCCGGCACCCGACGAGTGGCTGCGCCGCCTCGGCGAGCTGCCGCTGATGCACCAGCCCGGTGAGCACTGGCAGTACCACATCAGCAACGATTTGCTCGGCGTGCTCGTCGCCAGGGTCACCGGCCAGTCGTTCGAGGAGTTCCTCCGCGAACGCCTCTTCGACCCCCTGGGCATGACAGACACCGGTTTCCACGTGCCCGCCGACAAGATCGACCGACTGCCGACCCTCTACGCCCCCGACCCGCACACCGGCGAGTTCACCGTGTGGGACGAAGCCGAGGGCGGGCGCTGGAGCCGACCGCCGGCGTTCCAGGGCGGCGGCGGTGGCCTGGTCTCCACCGCCGACGACTACCACGCCTACTTCCGGATGCTGCTCGACGGCGGGATGCACGGCACCGAGCGAATCCTGTCCCGGGCCGCCGTCGAGCTGATGACCACCAACCGCCTCACCCCGGAGCAGACCGCCGCCCGGACCACCCTGGCCCGCGACAACGTGCACATCTCGTTCGGCCAGGGCCAGCACGGCGGCTGGGGTTTCGGGATGGCGGTGCGCACCTACCGCGGCGACTACGCGCCGGTCGGCCAGTTCGGCTGGGACGGCGGCAGCGGCACCTCCACCTACGCCGACCCGGACAACCAGGTCACCGGCATCCTGCTCACCCAGGTCGGCGCCTCGGTCCCGGCCCCGATGCGCGCCATGCACGACTTCTGGACCACGCTCTACCAGGCGATCGACTGAAACCCGCGGTCCGCGGGGTCCGACCGGTGGGAGACCCGGTCGGATCCCCGGCACGCCGGGCACGGCCGGGGCGCGAGCACCGCCATCACCTGGTCGAGGCGGCCTTCCGCTGCCACAGCAGCTGGATCTTCGACTCCATGAGCGCGGCCATCTCCGGTCGGCGCTCCTCGACGAAGAAGTGACCGCCGTCGAACTCGGTGGTCTCCACCGGGTGCTCGGTGTAGCGCTGCCACCGGTCCGTGACGACCCGGTCGTCGCGGCCCTCCATCAGCACGACCGGGCAGCGCAGCTGCTCGAACGTCGACTCCTCGTACCCGCCCAGCAGCCTCAGGTCAGCCGCGATGATCGGGGCGAAGTAGCTCATGAAGTCGGCGTCGGCCAGGTTCTCCTCGCTGAGCCCGCCGTAGTCGCGCAGCACCTGCTTGAGGCCTTCGGGCGTGTCGAGGTCGGCCACCGCCTTGAACCGGCTGTCGCACGGCGCGGCCGACCCGGAGCTGAAGAACACCAGCGGCGGGTTGTCCAGGCGTTCCTGGCACAGCTTGGCGACCTCGTAGGCGATGTTGCTGCCCATGCTGTGGCCCCAGATGGCGAACGTCCCGCGGAACGAGTCGACCATCTCGGTGAAGATGTCCCTGGCCAGCAGCGGCAGCGACGCGGGCATCGGCGTGTTCGTCCGCTGCTCGCGCAGCGGGTACCGGGCGATCCGGACGTCGATGCCGTCGCCGAACGCGAACTTCCACTTGCTGTAGTACAGCATCCCCGCGCCCGCGTGCGGGAAGCACACGAGCGGGAGCTTTTCCACGACGCTCACAAGCACCCTTCCCTGTCCAGCTGTCCCCCAGGCGACCGCGTCACCCGGACCACCCTGACGACGACACGGCCACGTCCGCCGCTGGTGCGTCCCAGCTTCGGGTGGGCCGTGCCGCCGACCAACGCCCGGTCCGGGCGCGGCCTCAAGCCCTTTCCAGGAACCGCACGGCGCCGAAGAACCCGACCACCGTCCACGCGGCGAGGATGATGTAGCTGATCGGCTGCGCCTCGAACGTCGTGTGCGCCAACGACGCCCTCATCACCTCCGCCATGTGGTAGATCGGCAACACCTCGTGCACGGCCTGGACCCAGCCGGGGAGCCGCTCGATCGGGAAGTTGATCGGCGAGAACATCAGCGAGATGAACGCGATCAGCTGCGACAGCGCCATCGCGGGCTCGGCCGGGATGACGAACGAGTAGCCGTACCCGATGGCGAAGCAGGACAGCACCATGAGCACGAACGCCGGGATGATCGTCCACGAGATCGCGTAGCCGGGCTCGAAGATCAGGTGCGCGACGAAGACCGAGACGGCGATCGCCGGGACGGTGACCATGGCCCAGATGCCGACGTCGGCGATCAGGAACAGCTTGCGGCTCACCGGCAGCGACTTCACGAAGTCCATGTAGCCGGTCATCTTCGCGCCCGCGTTCTGCATGGGCACGGTCACCAGCGCGGTCATGATCAGCACGATCGTCGGCGCACCGGTCGCGAGGTACAGCATGCCGCCGCCCTCCGGCGACGACATCAGGTACGAGAAGCCGATCGCGACGCCCAGGGCGATCACGATCATGATGATCGAGAAGACGACCAGGTAGCTGCCCTGCTTGCGGGCCTGGAGTTCGATCACGTACTTGAGCTTGCTACCGGACACCTTCGACCGCTCCCCTGTTGCCGACGAGTTCGATGTACATGTCTTCGAGGGTGATCTCGGTGAGGGAGTACTCCGCGAGCAGGCCGCGGTCGCGCTGCTCGGCCGCCCACTTCAGGGCCTCGGTGGCGAGTTCGCGCTCGAACGTCAGCGTCAGCTCCGCCTCGGCGACCTTCAGGCTCTCACCCCAGGAGGGCACCTCGAACCGGTCCTCGGTCGCCTTGGCCACGGCCTCCAGCTTCATCCGGTTGCCGGCCGCCTCGCCGCGGATCTGCCGTGCGTTGCCCTGCTTGAGCACCTTGCCCTCGTTGAGCACGGCCATCGTGTCGACCGTGTTCTCGGCCTCCCGGATGCTGTGCGTCACCACCACGACGGCCGTGCCGTCCTTGGCCAGGTCGCGGATCGCGCTCCACAGGAAGCGCCGCCGGACCGGGTCGACGTCGTTGGTCGGCTCGTCCAGGATCACCGCGCGACCGGGCGCGACGGCGGCCATGCAGAACCCGGTCAGGCGCAGCACGCCGCCGGAGAGCTTGGTGCCCTGCACGTCCGCCCACTGCATGATGTCGAGCTTCTCGAACAGCTCCGTCGTGCGCCGGTCCACCTCCTCGGGGCTGATCCCGCGCAGCTGGCCCATGACGCGGGTGACCGACCGGGGGGTCAGCTCACCGAGCGGCGTCTTGGACTGGGGCTGCACCGAGCACAGGTAGCGCCCCAGGTTCCGGTTCTTCACGATGTCCTGGCCGGCCACGACGATCGAACCCGAGTCGGGCTTGAGCAGCCCCAGCAGCTGGTTCACGATCGTCGTCTTGCCCGCGCCGTTGTGGCCGAACAAGCCGAAGATCTCGCCCTCGTCGACGTGCAGGCTCACGTCGTCGTTGGCCAGTGTCGTGCGACCTCTGGATTTATACGATTTCGTGACGTGGTCCAGCTCGATCACAGCCATGGTCAACCTCCTCCGGTAATCAACGTATCACTCGGCGCCGACGCGCCCGGTCAGATGTTCGACTTCGTCATCGAGAATTCGGACGAGGTCGTCCGGGTCTTCGACCCACTTGCTCAGGACGAGCAGGTCGAGTCGCCCGTTGCCCACTTTCGACACACCGTAGCAGTCCGCGTAGTCCAGTTTGGACTGATCATCGGTCAGTTGGGCGAGCGTCATGTCCCAGATTGCGTCGTATTCGTCCTCGACATTTCCGACGAAGTTCAACAGGCACGTCGGCCGGAGCGTCTTGCCCATCACCGACAACACTTTCCGGTGTTTCACGATCGACCGGAGGTTCTGGATCAGGTTCAGGAAGCTGACGTTGTTCTTGTTCATCATGCGGACCTTGTCGGTGATGATCCCGTCGAGGTCGCGCATCGTGTCGCGTTCGCCGGGCACCAGCACCGGCAGGCTGCCGAGGACCATGCCCATGACCTCGGAGTAGTCCTTGTCCTCGAACACCCGTGACTGGAACAGCATGATCAGCGCGACCTTGTCGATGCCGAGCAGGCGGGCGACGACGCGCGCGTAGAGGTGCACGACCACGTAGAACAGGTCGACCTCCGTACCGTCGGCGGCCCGGAGCCGGTCCAGGTCGACGGAGTAGCGGACGTCCCGGATGCGGCTGTCCGCGAACCGCGCGGACTTCTCCTGGATGATCTTCGCATACCGGACGTACTCGACCAGGTCGAACTTCTCGATCAGCTCGTCCGAGGTGATGTCGACCGGCCCCTTGGCGATCTGGTCCTGCAGGTGCCGGTAGCTCTTGGCGATCGGCATCGCCCGGCTCGTGCCCGCCGCCAGCTCCTCGTAGCGCTTGAGCAGGTCGCCCCGGAACAGCTGGCCGGACGCGTGGTCGAAGATCGAGTGGTCGAACTGGAACAGCAGGTCGTGCGAGCGGTCGTTGTACTTGATCAGGACGACCTGGTACATCGGCTTGTCGACGACCTTGAAGTCCATGTTCCACTCGCGCTTGACCAGCTCGGTCCGCAGCTCCTCCTGCTCGTGCGGCTCCAGGCCGGACAGGTCCAGCGTCGGCAGGGCGATGGTCTCCGGCGCCTCGAACTCCTTCCACCGGAACCGCCCCGTCGACCGGGTCAGGAAGCTGCGCATGAGCCCGTGCCGCCCGATCACGTCGCACAGGGCCCGCTGCAGGACGTCGAGGTCGACCAGCTCGCGGAACTGGATCAAGTACAGCTGCAGGCGCGACTCGGTGGCGAAGTGCTGCTTCTGCATCGCGCTGATCGGGTAGGTCCACTTCACCGGCCGGGAGCCGATGGAGCGGCGCAGCTCCTCCTGCTTGCGGTCGATCTCGTCGAAGACCGCCGAATAGCCGCCGGCGTAGGACGGCAGGCCCGCGCTCGCCTTGAGCGCGGCGAAGTCCAACGCCATCCCGAGTTCCTCCCCACCGCCCGGGACAACGTAGTGGGGCAGGTATTCCGCGGGCACCCGCAGTTCGCTGAACTCCCGGACAACTTTCTTCTTCAGCGCGTCGTCCAGGCCCGTCACGAAAAGCACGACCAGGGTGTCCTCGTCCCGGCCCGACTTCACCTCGCGGAACGCGCACGGCGTGCCGAGGCGTTGTTCCAGCACGGTCGCGAGGCTCTCGAACGACATCTCCTCCGAGCCGCCGCGGCGGACCGTCCGCTCGATGTACGCGGCGAGCCCGGCGACCGTCGGGTGGTTGTAGACCTCGTTGGCCAGGACCTTGTAGCCGTTCTTCTCCAGCGCGTTGGTGAACTGCACCAGCCGCACCGAGTCCAGGCCGATGTCGAAGATGTCGGCGCGGTCGTCGATCTCGCTGAAGCCGAGCAGCGCGCGGATCTCGCGTTCGATCACCGCCGCGATGGCCTGCCGCTCGTCACCGCGGTCGGTCTCGACCTCGACGTCGACCACCTTGGCCTCCGCCTGCGCGCGCAGCAGGTCCAGCCCGTGGAACGCCGTGCCGATGCCCGCTTCGCGCAGCCGCGGCAGCAGGTCCAGCACCGACCGGTCGTCCTCCCGGACGTTCCCGAACGCGTAGAGCCGGGTGAGGCCCGCCGCGTCGGCGCGCTCGTTGTCGGCGAACCAGGTGGTGACCTCGCGGTCCCACCCGCCGCGGTCCAGCCCGGGCCGCGACAGCACGTGACATGGGATCCGCCGCTCGCGGCCCAGCTCCGCCAGCAGGCCCAGCAGCGCGCGCCGGTCCAGCCCGGCGTCGTCGCCCTCCCGCACCGGCGTGTCCCACAACACGACCTCGTCGACCCCCTGCAGGATGCGCAACCCGGTCGGTAGCTTGGCGGACAACGCCTCCCACGTCGAGCCCACGACCGCGGGCAGCACGGAAATCCGCTCGTCCACCGCGCCGACCCGCGTCTGCGGACCGCCCGTACCCAGGTCGAACGGCAGGATGTCGACCGTCCGGGTGAGGCTCGCGCCCGCCAGGTCTCGCACCACGTCCTCGACGTCGCGCCGGCGGCTCAGCACCACCGTGCGCACGGCACCGCCCGCCGCCGTGCCGCCGCCGTCCAGCGGCACCATCCTGGGCACGAGCCGCTGACCGCGTTCGTAGCGGACCGCGACGTCGTCGGGCCGGTGCGCCTCCAGCTCCCGGCGCAGGGACTCGCGCCACGCCTCCCGCCCGCCGCCGTCGGCGAGCGCCGCGTCGCACCGCACGGCCCTGACCCGGAACTCCGGGTGCTCGTGGTTGACGCCGATGAGCAGCGGCAGGAAGTCGCCGCGGGTGCCCAGGAAGTCGCCGGTGTCGAGCACCACGACGTCCTTCACGCACCGTTCCCGCATGTCGGGGATGACCGCGCACAGCCCTCGAACGGTCGCCACCGCCGACGCGTAGTCCGCGCGGTCGACCACGAACGTGTCACCCGCCAGCGCGTGGTCCTCCAAGTCGGCCACGAGCCGGCGGAGGTCGTCGGCGTCGCCGGGGCGGACCACCGCGCCGGACAGCCGATCGAACCGGTACCGCGGACCGGACGTGACGTAGAGCGCCCGCCAGTGCGGCACCTCGTCCAGCACCCGCTTGACCCGGCGGCGGTCGTCGGTGAGCACGACCAGGACCTTCGGCTGCTCCTTCCCGGTCGAGGCCGGGTGCACGGACCGCGCCCAGGTCAGTCGCGACGCCGCCGCGGGCGCCGCGGTGACGGTCCCCGTGACGGTCTGCCGCGCGGGCCGGGCGGTCACGACTCGCGTGCTGCCGTCACCCGGGCCGTCCAGCATCCGCTGGAACTCCTCGATGTCGACCGGGAACTCGACCTTCTCGAACGGGTACAGCGGCAGCTTCACCTTGCGCGGCTCGCGGCCCTTGTGGAACGCCTTCCAGTCCAGCGAGACGCCGTTCTCCCACAGCTTCTTGACCGCGCGCGCCAGGTGCTCGTCGTCGCCGATCTCCTCCATGCGGTGACGCAGCACGTTGACCGTGGTGACGTCGGCGTCGCGGCCGATGGCCCGCACGAACGACGACAGCGACTTGCCCGGGCCGACCTCGACGAACAGGGTGCCGCCCCGCTCCAGGATCGCCTCCACGCCGTCCTTGAACCGGACCGTCTCACGCGCGTGCTTGCAGTAGTAGTCGCGGTCGGTGGACTGCGCGGCGGTGATCCACGTCCCGGTCACGTTCGACAGGTACGGGATCTTCGGCTGGTGCAGGGTCACGCCGTCCAGCACCTCGCGGAACCGGCCGAGCATGGAGTCCATGTACTGCGAGTGGTAGGCGTGGTCGGCCTCGATGTGCGCGAACTTGATCTCCCGCTCGGTGCACTGCCGCTCCAGCTCGGCGATGGCCGCCGGCATGCCGGACACCGTGCAGTCCTCCGGGCCGTTCACCGCGGCGATGGCCAGCTCGTCGGTCAGCATGGTCCGGACGACGTCCTCGGGCGCCCGCACGGAGGTCAGAGCGCCCTCGACCGTGGTGTCCATCAGGCTGCCCCGCGCCTGGACCAGGCGGATGCCGTCCTCCAGCGAGAACACCCCGGACACGCACGCCGCGGCCAGCTCGCCGGTGCTGTGCCCGACCATGCCCTTCGGCTTGAGGCCCCACCCGATCAGCGTGCGCGCCATCGAGGTCTCCAGCATGAACAGCAGGACCTGCGTGATCTCGATGTTGTTCAGCTGCTTCTCGGCCTCCGGCGAGTCGCCGAAGAAGACCTCGCGGGGCACCTCGCTGCCCAGGGCCGTGCTGATCGCGAAGCACTCGTCCAGGTGAGCCCGGAACGCCGCTTCCTTCTCGTACAGGTCACGGGCCATCCGCAGGTGCTGTGCGCCCAGGCCGCTGAACAGGAAGTAGACGTCGCCGCGCGCGTTCTTGTGCACCTGTGCGGGCGGCTCGTCGTCGTCCAGCGACTCCTGGAGCCGCTCGCGCAGCTGTTCGGCGTCCTTGAACTCCACCGCGTAGCGGTAGGCGAGGCGGCGCTGGCGGTTCTGCAGCGTCCACGCCAGGTCCGAGCCGTCGACGTCGGGGTGCGCCGTCAGGTGGTCCACGAAGTGCTGCTTGATCCGCCGGATCGCGTCCGCGGACGTCGCCGACACCAGGAACGTGTTGTGCGCCCGGCCCTTGGTCGAGGCCGGTGGCCCCGCGGGCGCTTCCTCCAGGACCACGTGCGCGTTGCTGCCGCCGATGCCGAACGAGCTGACGCCCGCGCGCAGCGGCAGCACCTCGTCGGCCGCCGACCGCTTCGGCCGCAGTTCCTGGTTCTCCGCGACCACGTAGAACGGGCTGCCGTCGAGGTCGATGTTCGGGTTGAGCTCGGTGAAGTGCAGGCTGCGCGGCACGGTCCGGTGTTCGAGGATCTTGCAGGTCTTGATCAGGGAGGCGACACCCGCGCCGGTGTCGAGGTGGCCGATGCTCGCCTTGAGCGAGCCGAGGCCGGTCCCGCCCGGCTCACCCGCGCCGAACGCCTTGCGCAGCGCCTCGACCTCGATCGGGTCGCCGAGCGAGGTGCCGGTGCCGTGGGTCTCGACGTAGGACACCTCGGCGGTGGGTACACCGGCGACGCGGTAGGCCTTGCGGATGACCTCGGCCTGGCCCTCGATGCTCGGCGCGGTGTAGCCGACCTTGCGGTTGCCGTCGTTGTTGACCGCCGAACCCTTGATCACGGCGTAGACGCGGTCGCCGTCCCGCAGCGCGGTCTCCAGGCGCTTGAGCACGACGATGCCGACGCCGTTGCCCTCGACGGTGCCGCCGGAGTCCTTGTCGAACGGCCGGGTGTGGCCGTCCGGGGAGTGGATCATGTTCTCCTGGTAGCGGTACCCGTTCTTGTGCGGCAGCGTCAGCCCGCTCCCGCCCGCCAGCGCGATCTGGCACGACCCGGTCCACAGGTTGCGGCACGCCATGTCGATGGCGACCAGCGAGGTCGAGCACGCGCTGTGCATGGTGAACGCGGGGCCCTTGAGGTCCAGCGCGTAGGCGATCCGGGTGGCGGCGAAGTCCTTGTCGTTGAGCTGCAAACCGGTGAACGTCATCCCGGATTCCAGGATGTGCCTGGTCAGGGTGTGCGTCTCCCAGGCGAGGTTGTTCGTCGCGCCGAGGAAGAGGCCGATGGCCTCCGACCGGCCCTCCGCGGAGTAGCCCGCGTCCTCCAGGGCGTGGAACACCTCTTCGTGCAGGGCGCGGACCTGCGGGTCGAGCAGCGTCGCGTCGGCCGGGGTGTAGTTGAAGAAGTCCGCGTCGAAGTACTCGATGTTCGGGAACACGCCCTTGGCGCGGACGTACTTCTCGTCCTCCAGCGTCGCCTTGGCCACGCCCATCTCGAGCAGTTCGTCGTCGGTGAAGCGGGAGATCGCGTCGACGCCGTCGACCAGGTTGGCCCAGAAGCGGTCGATGTCCTCGGCCTGCGGGAACCGGCCGGCCATGCCGATGACGGCGATCTCCAGCCCGGTCTCCCGGCGCTTGACGGCCTTGTTCTCCGGCATGGTCAGAGCTCCTCTTCAAGCTCGGCGGCGAGTTCCTCGGCGATTTCGTCCGCGATCTCCAGCAGCAGCGCGCTGGCCGAGAAGGCGCGCTCCTCCTCCTCCTCCTGCTCGGCGGAGGTGTCGTCGGGTGCGGACTCGTCGGCCTGCGACCCGGCCTCGTCGTCGCTGCCCGTGCTGTCGAGGTAGGCGGCGAGCGAGGCGATGGAGGTGTGCTGGAAGAGCTGGACCAGCGGCACGTTGCGGTCCAGCACCTTGCGCAGCCGGTTGTTGATCGTGAGCAGGTTGAGCGAGTTGATGCCCAGGTCGAAGAAGTTGCGGTTGACGTCGATGGTCTCGACGGGCACCAGGTCGGCGATGATGTCGAACAGGATCCGCACCACGTCGGACACCGGGCCGAGGTCCGGCGCCTGCCGGACCGCCTCCGGCTCGGGCCGGATCTCCGCCAGCCGCGTCCGGTCGACCTTGCCGCTCTTGTTCAACGGGATCCGGTCGAGCTGCGCCAGGCCCGCGGGCACCATGTACGGTGCGACCTTCTTCAGCATCGCCTGCCGCACCGCGTCCGGCGCGATCGGCTCGCGGGCGACGTAGTAGCCGCGCAGGCTCTTCTCCCCGTCCACCTCGACGCAGATCACGGCGGCGTCCTCGATGCGGTCCAGCGACCGCAGCACGCTCTCCACCTCGCCGAGCTCGACCCGGAAACCGCTGATCTTGACCTGGTCGTCGGCGCGGCCGAGGTAGTCGAACGTGCCGTCGGGCAGCTCGCGGACGAGGTCGCCGGTGCGGTACAGCCGGTGGCCGGGCAGCGCGGGCACCGTGACGAACGCGGCGAGGTCGAGGTCCGGCCGGTTGTGGTAGCCGCTCGACACGCCGTCGCCGCCCACGCACAGCTCGCCGATCGCGCCCGGCGGCAGGACGTTCAGGCCCCGGTCCAGGACGTGGGCCGAGGAGTGCGCCAGCGGGCGACCGATCGGGATCCGCTCGCGGTGCAGGTCCTCGGCGCGGATCTCGTGCGTCGTGGAGAACGTCGTGTTCTCGGTGGGGCCGTAGCCGTTGGTGATCCTCAGGTTGGGGCACGCGGCGCGGACCTTCACCAGGTGCTGGACCGACAACGCGCTGCCGCCCACGAGGAGGTGCTCCAGCCGGTCGAAGATCGCCGGGTCGTAGGCGCACAGCTGGTTGAACAGCGGCGAGGTGAGCCACATGGCCGTCACCTGGTTGCGCTTGATCGTGTCGCGCATCAGGTCGCCGTCGAGCACGTCCAGCTCGTCGGCCAGCACCAGGGTCGCCCCGAACAGCATCGTCCCCCAGATCTCGAACGTGCTGGCGTCGAACGCGGGCGAGCCGGTGAACATGACGACCTGGCGGTCGTGGAAGTCGAAGAACTCCTGGTCGGCGACCAGGCGCAGGATGTTGCGGTGGGTGATCCGGCAGCCCTTGGGGGTGCCGGTGGAACCCGACGTGTACATCAGGTAGGCGGTGGCGCCGTTGAGGTTGCGCAGACGCGGGAACGGCGGCACGTCGCCGGCGGGCCTCGACACCAGCAGCACCCGGGACGACGACGGCACCTTGTCGGCGTACTCCGGCACCGTGCACAGGTGCTCCACGCCCGCGTCGGCGACGACGTACTCGACCCTGGGCTTGGCGTCCTTGGTGTCGATCGGGACGTAGAAGTTGCCGTTCTTGAGCAGGCCGAGGATCGCCGCGATCAGCTCCGGGCGGCGGTCCGCGAGCACGCCGACCGCCGTGCCCGGCACGACGCCGCGGTTCTTCAGCTCCCACGCGACGGCGTCCGACCAGCGGTCGAGCTCGGCGTAGCTGTACTCCTCGCCCCGCCACACCAGCGCGGTCTTGTCGCCGTGGGACGCGACGACGTCGGCGAACACGTCCACCACCGAGGAGTCCAGCAGAGCGGACGGAGCCGCCTGCGGCGCCGGGGCGTCCTCCGCCCGGCCGTCGCCGAGCGCGATGTCCGCCACCCGCACCCGCGGGTCGTCCACGGCGGCCGTGAAGACGCGCACCAGGCAGCGTTCCAGCTCCCGGATCAGCCCCGGCGCGTAGTGGTTCTCGTTGTAGGCGAACGTGATCGCGAACTCGGCGCCGGGGTTGACCACGATGTGCAGGTCGTAGCTCGTCCGCTCGAAGACCTCCACGCCCTCGAACGCGAGCCCGTCACCCTCGTCGCCGCCGAAGTCCTGCAGCTGCTCGGACAGCGGGTAGTTCTCGAAGGCGACGACGTGGTTGAGGAGCTTGTTCTTCAGCGGGGTGACGCCCTGGATCTCGTGCAGCGCGTAGTGCTCGAAGGCGTTGGCGCGCAGGTAGGACTCCTGCACGTCGCGGCACAGCCCGGCGAAGTCCTGGTCCGCGCCGGCCGTCACGCGGACCGGCTGGGTGTTCGCGAACAGCCCCACCGCCTCGCCGATGCCACTCAGCTCCGTACCGCGCCCGGACACGACGCTGCCGAAGACGACGTCGTCGGCGTAGTTGAACTTCTGCAGCACGACGCCCCAGGCGGCCTGGAAGACGGCGCTCTGCGTCACCTGCGCCTCCTGCGCGAACCGCTTCAGCCCTTCGTGCAGCTCGGCGGGCAGGACGAACCGGTGCGTGGCGCCGCGGTAGCTACCGGGACGCGGGTCGGCGGGCAGCACGGCCTCGTTCTCGTAGCCGTCCAGCACCTCCGCCCAGTACCGCCGGGCGTCCTCGCCGCGCTGCCGCTCGTACCACGCGATGTAGTCGCGGTAGGGCAGCACCTCGTGCCGCGGCTGGAACGAGCCGGAGGTCGTCAGCTCCTCGTAGTAGCCCATCATCGTCCCGAACAGCGGGCCGAGCGACCAGCCGTCCAGGATGATGTGGTGGAAGGTGAAGACCAGGCGCCAGCGCCGGTCGCCGACCCGGATCAGGGTCGCCCGCAGCAGCACGTCGGTGCTGAGGTCGAACCCCTTCGCGCGGTCGGCGACCTTGAACTCCTCGACGTCCCGGTCGAGCTCGGGCCGGTCGCGGTAGTCGCGGACGTCGAGCGCGGGCGCCCAGTCCTTGAGCACGATCTGGTACGGCTCGTCGGTGTTGCGGTACGAGAAGATCGTGCGCAGCACGCTGTAGGTCCGGGACACGCCGGCGAGCGCGGTGCGCAGGTGCTCGACGTCCACCTCGCCCGCGATCACGAAGTCGAACTGCTCCACGTAGGCGTCCGAGCCCGTGTCCACGGCATGGCTGAACAGCATGCCCTTCTGCATCGCGGCCAGGCCGGAGATGGACTCGATGTTGTCTTTGTCAACCATGAACCAGGCTCTCTACTTCGCCCTGACGCGGTGCTCAGGTCGTGGTGGCCGCAGGCCGGTGCTGGGGTGTTCGGTCGTGGTCATGGCGCCGGTCAGTTCCCACCCGCGACATCCAGCAGGATGTCGGCGAGCACGTCCTGGCGGATCGGCGATGACACCTGGAAGCCCCGTGGCCCACCGGACTTCAGGGCGTCGCGGACCTCGTGGTACGACCTGTCCACGGCCGCGGTGATCTTCCGGGCGAGGCCGCTCGACTCCCACGAGCGCGGGTAGCGCACCTCGACCAGGAGATCGCGCCCGCTGCGGGTCACGAGGATGTCGAGGGCGTGCGGTGAGCGGACGTCCGCGTCGGTGGTGATGTCCGCCGGGAGGTGGGTGACGGCGACGCCATCGGAGCCGTCGGTGCCGTCCTGGTCGCCCAGGTAGTTGAAGCAGACGCCCGGCCGGACCGCGGCCAGCGTGCCCCGGTCCGCGCCGAGGCCCTCGTCGAACCGGAGCAGGGGGCCGAACCCGGCGCCCTTGTCCGGCAGCCGCTCGAACGAGCGGCGCACCGCGTCCAGGGTGTCGGCGACACCCCGCTCGACCTCGACCAGGTGCGGGAACGTGCTGGTGAACCAGCCGATCGTCCGGCTGAGGTCGTGGTCGCCCGCGATGGGCTCGCGGCCGTGCCCCTCCAGGGTGAACAGCACGCGGTCCCGGCCGGTCACCGAGGCCAGCGCACGCGCCACGACGGTGAGGACGGTCTCGGCGGCGCTCGCGCCGTGCGCCTCCCGGGCGGCGTCGAGCAGCGAGAAGTCGTCGGCCTCCGCCAGCCGGACGACCGCCGTGGTCGTCTCGGACCGCGTCACGTCGCGCTCGGCGAACACCTCGCCCGCGTCACCCGCGGACCGCGCCAGGTCGAGCCAGTAGGGCAGCTGCGCGCGGAAGCCGCCGTCCCGCGCCCGCCGCTTCACCTCGGCCGTCCACGCCGGGAACGGCATGGTCTTGGCCGGCAGCTCGACGTCGGGGTCCGCGAGGCAGGCGAGCAGGTCCTCCAGCACGACGCCCCACGACACGACGTCCACGGCCAGGTGGTGGATCGCGATGGCGAACTGCCCGCGCCCCTCCCCCAGCCCGGCGGCGAGGCTCACGACCGGGCCACCCCGCACGTCCACCCGTTCCTGCACCGTGCGCAGGTACTCCGCGAGTTCCGCTTCGGACAGCCCGGCCGGTGCTTCCTCGCCGTGCACGAGCGACGGCGCGTCGACGTCCCGGACGGTCAGCCCGCCCTGGTCGTCCACTTCGACGCGCAGCAGGTCGTGGTAGCGCACGAGCCGTTCGGCGGCGCGCACCAGGCGGTCCAGCGGCGCGGGACCGGGCGGGGTGACCAAAAGGCACTGGTTGAACAGCAGTGCCCGGCCGGACTCCTCGTCCAGGAACGCCTGCTGGATCGGGCTCGGCGTGATCGGGCCCGACAGAGGTGCCTGGTCGTAGCCACCCGGACCGGCGCCGGCGGAGTCGGCGAGCTTCTCACCCAACGTCCGCAGCGTCGCGTTGCCGAGCAGGTCCGCGACCCGGACCGCGACGTCCTGCTCCTTGAGCCGGGCCACGATCTGGATCGCCTTGATCGAGTCGCCGCCCAGCGCGAAGAAGTTCGCGTCGATGTCGTCCACCGGGACGCCCAGCACGTGGTGCCACGCGTCGGCGAGCACCCGCAGCGAGTCGGTCTCCGGCGCCGCGGCCGTCGCACCGGCGGTGAAGTCGGGCTTCGGCAGCCGCGCCGCGTCGACCTTGCCGCTGGCGTTCAGCGGCACCTCGTCCGCGCGGATGATGAACGACGGCACCATGTAGTCGGGCAGCCGTCGCGCCAGCGCCGCGCGCAGCACCGGCTCGTCGTGCTCCCGGCCGTCCTCGTAGCCCACCCAGAGGCACAGGCTCCGGTTGCCCTCGGCGACCTCGTGCACGCCCGCGTGCGCCCAGCGGACGTAGGGCTCGTCCAGGGCGACCTGGATGATCTCCGCCAGCTCGATGCGGTAGCCGCGCAGCTTGATCTGCTGGTCGACGCGCCCGGTGTAGTAGAGCAGGCCGTTGGTCTTGAAGGTGACGATGTCGCCGGTCTTGTACAGCCGCTCGCCGGGGACGGCGGGCGAGTGCACGAACCGCTCGGCGGTCAGCTCCGGCCTGTTCAGGTACCCGTCCGCCACGCCCGCGCCGCCGACGTAGAGCTCGCCGCTGACGCCGATCGGCACCGGCCGGAGCTGCTCGTCGAGCACCCGGAGCGAGGTGTCGTTGATGGGCCTGCCGATCGGTATCGCGTCGTCGCGGTCCAGCTCGTCGAACACGTGCACGGCCGCGAAGACCGTGGTCTCGGTCGGCCCGTAGCCGTTGGCGAGCCGGCCCGGCCCGAGCAGGTCGAACGCCCGCTTCACGTGCACCGGCGAGGCCATCTCGCCGCCGAAGATCAACCTGCGGAGGCTGCGCAGCGAGCCCGGCGCGTGGTCGACCAGCGCGTTGAACATCGCCGCGGTGATGAAGAAGCTGGTGACGCCGTGCCGCTCGATCGCCGCGCCGAGCCGGTCGAGGTCCAGCACGGATTCCTTGTCCAGCAGCACGAGCGACCCGCCGTTGGTCAGCGCGCCGTACATGTCGTAGACGGAGCCGTCGAACGAGTAGTCCGAGAGCATCAGGAACACGTCGCTCGGGTCGGCGGCGTAGAAGACGGACCGGTGGACCACGCGCAGCACGCTGCGCTGCCGGATCACCGACCCCTTCGGCACACCGGTCGTCCCCGAGGTGTACATGACGTACGCCTCGTCGTCGCTGCTGCCCGGCAGCGCCGGGTCGTCGGTGGCGGCCCTCGACTCGACCAGCGCCTGCAGGTCCACGATCCGGAGCCGGTCGGAGACCAGTTCCGCGGCCTGCCCGATGCGCGCGCCGGTGGTGAGCAGGATGCCCGCGCCGGCGTCGTCCAGCATCAGCCGCAGGCGTTCGGCGGGGAAGTCGGTGTTCAGCGGCACGTAGTAGCACCGCGCCTTCAGCACGCCGAGGATGGCGACGACCGTGTCGAACGAGCGGTCCACGAGCAGCGCCACCGGCGAGCCGGGCGTCGCGCCCAGCCGGATCAGGCTGTGCGCGACCTTGTTGGCCCTGGCGTTCAGCTCGCCGTAGGACAGGCGCCGGTCGTCGGTGATCAGCGCCGTGCGGTCCGGGTCGGCGGCGGCGTGCTCCTCGAACAGCCGGGCGATGCCCCGGGTGTCCAGGGGTGGCGCCGGTACCGTGGCGAACGACCGGATCAGCTCGGCCTCCCGGGCGGGCATCAGCTCCAGCGCGCCCACCGGGTCGTCGTCCGCGGCGGTGACGAACGATCGCAGCAGCGTCGCGTAGCGCTCCGCGTAGAGCGCCATCGTCTCCTCGCGGAACAACGCGGTGGAGTACTCCCACTCCAGCAGCAGCTCACCGCCGGCTTCCCTGGTGCTGAGGGTGATGTCGTACTTGGCGCTGCCGTCGTCGAACGGGAGGACCTGCTCGTCGTCGGGGTCGAGCCCCATGTCGGTGTTCTGGTGCACGAAGCAGACGTCGAACAGCGGACGGCGGCCGGGCACCCGCGGCGGGTCCAGCTCCTCGACCAGCGCCTCCAGCGGGTACGCCTGGTGCTCGAACGCCTCCAGCACGGTCGTGCGCAGGCCGCCGAGGAAGTCGCCGACACCGGTCGTGGGCGCGGCGGTGACCCGGACGGGCAGCGTGGTGACGAACATGCCCACGAGGTCCTGGTAGGTCAGGTCGGGCCGGCCCATCACCGGCGCGCCGACCACGACGTCGCCCTGCCCGCTCAGCCGGGACAGCAGCTGCTGGAAGACGCCCAGCAGCACCATGTAGAGGGTGAGGTTGTGCTCCCGCGCGTAGCGCTTGGCCGCCTCCAGCGTCTCGCCGTCGACGGACGCGAAGAGCGTCGCGCCCGCCGCGGTGGCCGCCTCCGACCGCTGCCAGTCCGTGGTGAGCTGGAGCGTCGGCGCGCCGTCCGCGAACCGGGACAGCCAGTAGTCGCGGTGCGGCACCATGTCCGCGCCGCCCTGCCGCTCCAGCAGCCCGCGGACCGCCGAGCGGTAGTCCCGGTGCAGCGGTGGCAGTGCCCTGCCCTCCGCGATGGCGCCGAGGTCGCGGAACAGGATGCCCATCGAGGTGCCGTCGGTGATGATGTGGTGGATGTCGATCGCCACGCACGACACGCCGTCGTCGAACTCGAAGTAGCCGACGCGGAACAGCGGCGCGGTGTCGAGGACGAACGGGCGGACGAACCGCGCCATCTCCCGGCGGGCCGCGGTCTCGTGGCTCTCGCCCTCCGCGAGGGCGCCGAGCCGCCGGTGCTCGACCGCGACCGGCACCTCCGCGCGCACCCGCTGGAACGGCTCGCCGTCGCGCAGGTGGAACGTCGAGCGGAGGCTGTCGTGCCGGCGCACCAGCACGCGCAGCCACTCCTCCAGCTCGGCGACGTCGAGCGGGGTGGGGCGGATGGTCAGGCCGCTGACGTTGTACGCCACCGAGTTCTCGTCCACCTGGCCCGCGAAGTACATGCTCCGCTGCGGCGCGGTGAGCGGCAGCTCGTAGTCCTCCAGGACCTGCGCCGGCTGCGCCGGGCGGCGGGCCGACCCGCTCAGCCGCGCCCGGATCAGCCCCTCGTCCAGGCCGAAGTCGCGGATCACCAGGTCGGTGAACTCGTCGAACGTCGGCTTGGCCAGCAACGCGGTCAGCGGGATGTCGACGTCGAGCACCGCGTTGAGCAGCTGCGTGATCTTGACCGACGAGATGGAGTCGCCGCCGAGGGCGAAGAAGTCGTCCTCGCCGCGGATGGTCGGGTAGCCGAGCACGTCGGACCACACCCCGGCGACCACCTTGCGGGCCACCGCGTCCACCGCGGACTCGTCGAGCCCGTCGAGGTGCGGCGGCTGCGCCAGGATGGCGCGGAGCCGGTCGACCGGGTCGGCCGACGCCTCCTCCTCGGCACCGGGTGCCTGCTGGACGCGGACGGTCTCGTCCCACAGCCGCACGTGGTGGAACAGCTGGGGCGGCAGCGGCACCCGCCGCACGTCGGGGTCCCGGGCCAGGCCCGCGAACGGCCGCGCGCGTCCGGCGAGGAAGGCGGTGACCGCGTCGCCGAGGTGCCGGAAGTCGCCGGGCAGGGACGACGGGTCCTCGCGCAGCACGACGCCACCGTCGACCAGGCGCGAGCCGTCGACGTCCTGCGGGCTCAGCAGCCGCCGCAGCCCGTCCAGCAGGCCCTCACGGGTCTCGCACAGGATGACCGCCCGCGCGGCCTGGTGCTCGCGGCCCACCTGCATGGTGAAGCACACGTCGGCCAGGCGGTGCCCGGGATGGCGGTCGAGGTGCTCC
This sequence comes from Saccharothrix carnea, assembly GCF_003014735.1. Taxonomy (GTDB): domain Bacteria; phylum Actinomycetota; class Actinomycetes; order Mycobacteriales; family Pseudonocardiaceae; genus Actinosynnema; species Actinosynnema carneum. The sequence goes on from NZ_PYAX01000004.1 coordinate 124,241, forward strand.
AGCTGCCGCGCCGCCGTCCTGGCCAGCAGTTCCTCGTTGCGCGCCGAGATCGGGTAGACCTGCGGCCGACGCGCCTGGTCCGTCGCCGCGCGGGTGGGCGCTTCCTCCAGCACCACGTGGCAGTTCGTGCCGCTCAGGCTGAAGCTGCTCACGCCCGCGCGGCGCGGGGTGTCGGACTCCTCCCACGCGGTGAGCCGGTCGGCGACGTACACCGGGGCGTTGGGGAGGTCGAGCAGCTGGTTCGGCACGTCGAAGTGGATCGACGGCGGGATGGTCCGGCGCTCCAGCGACATCAGCGTCTTGATCAGCGACGCCAGACCCGCGGCACCGACCGTGTGGCCGATGTTCGTCTTCACCGAGCCGAGCGCGCAGAACTGCCTGCGGTCGGTGAACTCGGCGAACGCGCTGGTGAGGCCCTTGATCTCGATCGGGTCGCCCAGCGCCGTGCCGGTGCCGTGCGCCTCGATGTAGGACACCGACTCCGGCGCGATACCGGCCCGCTTCCACGCGCTGACCAGGAGGTTCTTCTGCGCCTGCGCGTTGGGGGCGGTGAGGCCGTTGCTGCGGCCGTCGTTGTTGACGGCACTGCCGAGGAGCACGCCGTAGACGTGGTCGCCGTCCGCCAGCGCGCGCGACAGCGGCTTGAGGTAGACCCCGGCCACGCCCTCGCTCCACACCGTGCCGTCCGCCGCCGCGTCGAACGCCCGCACCCGCTGGTCGGCGGACTCGGTCTCGTTGCCGAGGCTGGACGGCGACAGGAACAGGTTGACCGCGGCGACGAACGCGGTGTCGCAGTCACCGTTGCGCAGCGCCTTGATCGCCGCGTCCACCGCGACCAGGGCGGACGAGCAGCCGGTGTCGATGACGCCGGCCGGTCCGCGGAAGTCGAGCAGGTACGACAGGCGGCTGGCCAGGATGCCCGACCACGACCCGGTGATGGCGGAGAAGTCCAGTTCCGAGAGGAACGGCAGGTACGACGTGATCAGCCGGTGCGTGTGGTCGTTGCCGACGAAGACGCCGGTGTTGGACCCGTACAGCTCGCTCTTGGCGTACCCGGCGTCCTCCATCGTCTCGACCAGCACTTCGAGCAGGACGCGGTGGTACGGGTCGAGCTGCGTGGCCACGTGCGGCGGGATGCCGAAGTACTCCGCGTCGAACAGGTCGACCCGGTCAAGGTAGCCGCCCTTGCGGACGGCGTCCGTGCCGCCTTCGACCCGCCGCAGGTCCTCCAGCCGCTGTGGCGGGAAGTCGCCGATCGACTCGCGGCCCTCGACCAGGTTGCGCCAGAACTGCTCCTTGTCCGACGCGCCGGGGAACCGGCAGGCCATGCCGACCACGGCGACGCGGTCGTCGTCCCGGCCCGCGTCACCGATCGCCCGGATGAACTCCTTGGCCCGGTCGACGTCGAGCGACTCCTGCTTGACCTGCATCAGCAGGTACCGCAGCAGGTCCTTCCTCAGTTCCGCGTTCGACGTCATCGCTGCTTCCTCCCGGCACCATCGGTGTCGGCGAACATGGTCATCAGCTCGGCGTCGCCGATCTCCTCCAGGACGTCCTGGAGCGACTGGTCGACACCCCCCGCGTCCGCGGTGCTCCGCGCCGCACCCGACTCGGCCGCGATCCGCTCGTCGATGTAGCCGGCGAGGCTGGTCACGGTCGCGTAGGAGTACAGGTCGGCGATGTCGATCCGGCCGGGGTAGACGTCCTCGACCTTCTGCAGCAGCTGCGCCGTCATCAGCGAGTTGCCGCCCAGGTCCTGGAAGCTGGCGTGGGCGTCGACCTCCGCCAGGCCGAGGACCGCGCCGTAGACCGCGCCGATCCTCAGCTGGGTCTCGTCCGGGTCGGACAGGCCGAGGAGGCGGACCTCGGTCACCTCGCCACCGGTGGACGCACCGCCCGCACCGGCCCGCGCGACGGCGTCGGCGACGTCGTCTTCGAGCAGGAACGGCATCTCGTCCAGGCGTTCCCGCAGCACACCCAGGTCGAACCGGGACGGGATGACCCCGTCGGCCGGGTCGCGCAGGAAGTGGCTCAACCAGGCCACGCCGTCCTTGACGGTGAGCGCGCGGAACGGCGAGTCGCCGTCGCCGACCCCGTACTGCACCGCCATGCCGACCTCGGCCCACGTCGGCCAGTTGACCGACAGCGCGCGCACGCCCTCGGTCCGCGCCCGCGCGGCCAGCGAGTCCATGAACGCGTTGGCGCTGCAGTAGTCGCCCTGCCCCTGCCCGCCGGTGACCGCGGTGATCGAGGAGAAGAACACCAGGAAGGCGCCCGGGTGCTCCTTCACCAGCTCCACCAGGGCGACGCTGCCGTCGACCTTCGGTGCCAGCACGGCGTCGAACACCGGCCGCGGCTTGTTGGCCAGGAACCCGTCGCCCGCCACGCCCGCCGCGTGGACGACGCCGCCGAGCGCGACCGACTCCTCCCGCAGGCGGGCGGCCAGCCCGCGCACGTCGTCTTCCCGCGACACGTCGCACACGACGTACTCGGCGCCGGCGATCTCCCGGACGCGCCGCGCGGTCTCGTCGTCCAGGGTCCGGCGGCCCAGCAGGATGATCCGCTCGGCGCCCTCGCGGGCCATCTCCTCGGCGACGCTGAGCCCCAGGCCGCCGGCACCGCCGGTGACCACGAACGTCCCGCCCGCGTACAGCGGCTCGCCCGCCTCGGCGCCGGACTCCTCTGGGGTGGCCTCGGCGTACCGCAGGCGCCGCAGGTAGGTCTCCGAGCCGCGGATGGCCCGCAGCACACCGCCCGCGCCGCTGAGGGCCTCCTTGAGCAGGAAGCCCGGCTCCGCGTCGGCCCGCGCGTCGACCACGTCCACCTGCAGGTGCCGGTGCTCCTGCCCGACGACCTGCGCGAGCGCCTCGGTGGCGGCGGAGTGCGGGTCGGTGGCGCCGTCGCCCGGCACGACCTGCCAGGCGTCCTTGCCCAGGACCTTCAGGCCGTGCGCGAGCTTGACCCGGTGCGACACGAACGCGCGGTACAGCTCGAACAGCGCGTCCACGCCGCCCGCCCGCCGCCGCGCGTGGGTGAGTTCGTCGTCGGCGGTGAAGTCGGTCGCGAACAGCACGCCCTCGACCGCCTCCTGCCGCAGCCGTTCGGCCAGCAGCGCCGCGCCGTCCTCGTCCAGGGCGAACACGTCCCGGCCGGTGTCGGTCCGCTCGCTTACGTAGCACGGCACGACCCGGTGCCCGAGCGCCTCGACCTCGGCGACGAGCCGCCTGCCCGCCGCGTTGTCCAGCACCACCGGCGCCCACACCGCGGGTTCGACCGCCGCCTCCGGCCGGGGCACCGCCAGCCACTCGACCTCCAGGTACCGGCGCGGTCCCGTCAGGCTGAACCGCCGCCAGTCCACCTTCTTCACGGTGTAGTCGGTGATCCGCGCGAACGGCACCCCGTCGACGTCGACCAGGTCCACGTCGTAGGTGATCGTCTCGCCGTCGCGGCTGTCGTCGCGGACCGTGCGGATCCGCGCGTAGCACGTCTCCGGCATCGGCCGGTGCAGCACGAAGCTCTTGTACAGGTACGGCAGGAACGTCTCGCCGCTGTTCTGCGAGATCAGGTTCACCGCGTTGTCGAGCTTGGCCGGGTGCAGCCCGAAGGTGTCGCCCGGCACGCCCTCCGGCAGCCGCAGCAGGGTCAGCGCGCCGGTCTCCTGCTTCCACACCGCGCGGACGTTGTCCCAGCGCGGGCCGAACTGGAACACGCCGGTGTCGGTCTCGGTGGGGTACGGGTCGGTCACCTCGATCGCGGCGGCCTTGAGGCCGTCGACGTCGACGGCGTCCAACGGGGCAACGTCACGCAGAGGGCTGATCCGGCCCTCGACATGCGTGACCCACTCCCCGGCCTGCGCACTGGCCACCTGGAACGAGTAACCGCGCTCGACCCGGTCCAGCCGGGTGCGCACGGTCGCCTCCTCCCCCTCCTCCACGGCGAGGGGCACGAGGAAGAACACGTTCTCGAACCGCATGCTCTGCGTGTTCTCCAGCGCGGCCAGCGCGGCCCGCGCCATCTCCAGGTAGGTCGTGCCCGGCACCACCGGCTTGTGGTCGATCCGGTGGTCGGAGAGCACCCAGTGCCGGTCGACCGACAGCTTGTTCTCGAACACGATCCCGCCGTCCGAGCGGCTGACCTCCGTGCCCAGCAGCGGGTTCGGCTCGGCGGTGGCGAAGCCGCGCACGCTGGTCTTCATGGGCTTGGCCCAGTGCCGGATCCGCTCGAACGGGTAGGTGGGCAGCGGCACCCGCCGCCGCGGCTCGTCGGCGTAGAACTCCGCGAACTCGACCCGGGCGCCGCGGACGTAGGCGTTCGCCAGCTCGGTGAGGGCGGAGTGCTCGCCCCGCGCGCGGTACTCGGCGAGCTTGGCGTTGGCGGTGTCGGACAGCCGCTTGCCGATCTGGGCGGTGATGTCGCCGGGACGCAGGTCGCCCCGCTTGTCGCTGACGACGGCGTGCACGCCGTGGAAGATTCCGCGCTGCTCGTCGGTGCCTAGGCCGCGTTCCCGGAGCCGGTCGATCGACTCGGCCAGCTGCTCCTTCGTCGCCGCGACGATCATCACCCGGTGCTCGTGGTGGCCGCGGCCGATGTTGGAGGTGTAGCAGATGTCGGCGAGCGACCACGGGCTGTCCGCCAGCACGGCCGCGTACCCGTCCAGCAGCCCGGTCAGGGCCGCCTCGGTCTTGGCGCTGACGGTGAAGCAGTAGCGCTCCCGCAGCTGCGGCTCGGCGCGGTAGCGGGGCGCCTCCTCCAGCACCATGTGGCAGTTCGTGCGGATGAAGCCGAACGAGCTGATCCCGGCCCGCCGCGGCTCGCCGCCGGTCTCCCACGGCACGAGCCGGTCGTTGACGTACAGCGGGCTGTCGGTGAAGTCGATGTACGGGTTGGGCACGTCGAAGTTCACCGACGGCGCCAGCAGGCCGGACTCCAGCGACTTCACGACCTTGGCCAGCGACGCCGACCCGGACGCGGCCACCAGGTGGCCCATCGTGGTCTTGAGCGAGCCGATGCCGCAGAACTGCTTGCGGTCGGTGTGCCGGCGGAACGCGTTGGACAGGCCCTTGACCTCGATCGGGTCGCCGAGCACCGTCCCCGTGCCGTGCGCCTCCACGTACGTGATCGTCTCGGGCTCCACGTCGGCCTTGGCCCAGGCGTCGAGGATGACCCGCTCCTGCATCAGCGCGTTGGGCGCGGTGATGCTGTTGGAGGTGCCGTCGTTGTTGATCGCGGAGGCCTTGATGACGGCGCGCACGTGGTCGCGGTCGGCCAGCGCCTTCTTCAGCGGCTTGAGCAGCACGATGCCCGCGCCCTCGCCCCACAGCGTGCCGTTCGCGCGGGCGTCGAAGGTGCGCACGCTGTCGTCGCCCGACACGACGCTGTCCATCGTCGCGCCGGACAGGAAGCTGGTCTTCGGCTCGCCGCCCGAGGACAGGTTGATACCGCCCGCCAACGCCATGTCGCACTCGCCCAGCAGCAGCGACTGGATGGCCTGGTGCACGCTGACGCTGCCCGCGGAGCACGCGGTGTCGGTCATGATGCACGGGCCCTTGAGGTCGAGCACGTAGGAGATGCGGCTGGCGACCATGCCCTCCCACGAGCCGGACAGCTGCATCGGGTGCCGCTCGGAGAACATCCGGTAGTACGAGTAGTTCGACTGGTCGCGGCCGAGGAACACACCGGTCCGCGACCCGACCGCGCTCTCGCCGCCGTAGCCCGCGTTCTCCAGCGCCTCGTACGCCACTTCGAGCGCGATGCGCTGGTTCGGGTCCATGTAGTCGGCTTCGAGCGGGGGGATGCCGAAGAAGCGCGAGTCGAAGTGGTCGATCCGGTCCAGGTAGCCGCTCACCGAGTAGAGCCGGTCCAGGTCGGCCTCGTCCACCGGACGGCCCAGCAGGACCTCCGCGTAGTACGGGTTGCGGAGGATGTCGTACATGTCCTCCTTGCGCGACTGCGGGTAGTCGCGGATGCAGTCCCGGCCGACCTTGAGGAACTCCCAGAACTGGTCGACGTTCGTGGCCTCGGCGAACCGACCGGCCAGGCCGATCACCGCGATGTCCTCGTGCAGGTTGGCTTCGGACAGTTCGAGCAGCAGCCTCTTGGTGCGGTCGCGGTCGATCTGCTTGTTGACGAATTGCTCGAGGATGAAATCCTTCACGCTGTCCATCTGGTGTCCGTTTCCTCGAGAAGACCCTGCCTGTCTTCGACCGTGATCGCGCCCTGCTCCAGCAGGTCCAACAGCTTGTCGATGTCGCCCTCGTCGGCCTTGGCGGCGGGCGGCGGGTCCCCGGCGGCCGGTTCTTCGACGTGCAGCTTGGCCTTGAGGCAGGCCACCTGGGCGGCGACGGTGGTGTAGCGGAAGAGGTCCGTGATGTCCATCAGGCCCGGGTAGCGCTCGTCGTAGAGCTTGAGCACCTGCGCGGTCAGCAGCGAGTTGCCGCCCAGGTCGCCGAACTCCTCGTGCGCGTCCAGCACGTCGAGGTCGAGCGCTTCCGCCCAGATCGCCGCGACTCCCCGTTCGAGGTCGCCGACGTCGTCCAGGCCGTGCAGCTCGACGGCACGCCCACCGGCGCCCCGGTCGGCCTCGCGCGGCGCCTGCCGGACCGGCTTGCGCATCCGGCCGGGCATGACCACCGGCACGGCGTCATCGGACGTCATCAGCGCGTCGAGCAGGTCCACCGCCTCGGCGGTGTCCAGCGGCGGGAACAGCTCGTCCTCGTCGGCCGCGCCCATGCGCTCGGCGATCCCGGTCTCGCGCCACGCGGGCCACTGGACGCTCAGCCCCGGCAGTCGCGCGCGGTCGCGGTGCTGGGCCAGGCTGTCCAGCACCAGGTTCGCCGCGGTGTAGTCGGTCTGGCCCTGGTTGAGCAGCAGCCCGGCGATGCTGGAGAACGCCACGAAGTAGTCCGGCTCGTCCACCAGCGTGGCCTCGTGCAGGTGCACACCGCCCAAAGCCTTGGGCCGGTACACCTTCATGAACCCGTCGAAGTCCTTCGTGTACAGGAACCCGACACCGGGGCGCCCGGCGAGGTGCAGGACGCCGGAGATCCGGCCGTGCCGCTCGCGCACGTCGCGCACGGTCCGCTCGACCGCGTCCCCGTCGCCCAGGTCGAGCCGGACGACCTCGAACACGTCCAGGTCGCGCTCGAACTCCGCCCAGTCCGCCCGCGTGCCGTCCGCGGTGTCGGAGCCGAGCAGGACGAGCTTGCGCACACCGCGCGCCACCAGGTGCCGCGCCACGGCGGTGCCCAGGTCGCCGGTGCCGCCCGACACGAGCGTCACGCCGTCGCCGGGCAGCGGTGCCCGTTCGGCGCCCCGCAGCGGGATCGGGTGCCGCTTCACGTGCGGCTCGTGCGGCTGCCCGTCCCGGTAGAGCAGGAACGGCGGCCGGTCGGCGCCGGTGGCCTCGGCCACCAGCAGCGCCGGTCCGGTGTGCTCGTCGCTGTCGACGCACCGGATGCCGAGGGCCTTGTACTCCAGCGCCGCGACGCGCATCAGGCCCAGCACACCGGCCTGGCCGGGGTGCAGCGCGGTCTCGTCACCGGTGACCGCGAGCGCGTTGTGCGTCAGCACCAGCAGGCCGTCCGCGAACGCGAACTGCCGGTCGGAGATGAGCTTGAGCAGGCCCAGGGCCCGCTCGACCGGCTCGGTCGTGGCTTCGGCGAGCGAGGCGTCCCGGTCGGGCAGGCAGGCCAGCACGCCGAAGGCGAACTCACGGCGCTCGTCGGCGACCGCGTCCTCGGCGCTCGACACCACGACGCAGTCGTAGCCGGAGGCTTCGAGAGCGCCGCGCACACCGTGGAACGCGGTGCCGAAGTCACCGCAGAGCAGGACGGTCCCGTTGCCCTGACGCGGTGTCGCCGGAGCGACGCGCCGGTAGGCCTGGACGTACCCGTACTCGCCCGGCCCCTGCACGTTCACGTCGTCCGCCGACTTGATGCAGTAGTTGTCCACCGTCAGCAGCACCCGGCCGGTCGGGTCGACCACCGTCACGTCGAACGCGTACAGCGCGCCGTCCACCGACTCGGGCCGCTTGCGGAAGTGGGCCAGCACGCGGGCGGGCAGCGAGTCGCGGACCGTCAGCACGCCGTAGGAGAACGGCAGGTACAGCCGCTCCTGGTCGTAGACGTTGCTGGGCGCGTTGATCACGGTGTCGAACAGGGAGGGGTGCAGGACGTAGTCCGCCAGCTCCGACCGGTACCGCGCGGGCAGCTCGAACTCGTACAGCAGCTCGGTCGACTCGCCGTCCGCGTGCCCGTCGCCCAGCGTCCCGGTCCAGCGGTCGCTGACGTCCAGGCCCTTGGCGTGGTCGGAGCCCTCGGGCTCTTCGAGCTCGCGGTCCAACCGCCGCCGCAGGTCGTCGACGTCGAGCGGCGCGACCGCCTCGGCGACCGTGCCGCGGACCAGTTCGGCCCGCGCGTTGCGCACCCAGCCACCCTCGGCGTCCCGGCTGGCGATGGTGACGGCGGTGACGTCGTCCTCGGTCTCGAAGATGACGTGCACCTCCTTGACCTCGCCGTCGGCGACCGCGAGCGGCGCGGCGAACAGCACGTCGCGCAGCGTCACGTCCGACCCGGCCAGGCCGAGCCGGCGGGCCGACGTCACGACCATCTCCACCAGCCCGGTGCCGGGCAGCACGCTGACACCGTGGATGCGGTGCTCGGCCAGCTCCCAGAAGTGCTCCGGGTCGAGCCGGCACACGACGGTGTCGCGGTCGAGCGAGCGCACCACCTCGGCGCCGTCGACCAGTCCCCGCCTGCCCTGCTCGGCGGGCTCGACCCAGCACCGGGACCGCTCGAACGGGTAGGTGGGCAGCGACGTCCGCCGGGCGCCCCCGGGCGCGGCCCGCCGCCAGTCGACGTCGGCGCCGCGGGTGTAGAGCGCGGCCAACCGGCGCAGTGCGGCACGGTCGGCCTCCGGGGCGACCACGGACGCGGCCTCCCGGTCCAGCTCGTCGCGCTCGGCGTGGCTGAGGTCGTGCGGCTCGCGCTTGTCGCCGTCGTCCAGCACCAGCCGGAACGAGCCCCGGCTCACGTCCGGGTTCGCGGCGGCGCCGTCCTCGATGAACTGCGCGAGCAGCGCGTCGAGTTCCGCGCGGCTCTCGAAGACGAACGCGGCGCGCACGCCGTGGTGCAGCCGGCCGACCGACGCGGTGAACGCGAGGTCGGCGAGGTCGACCTCGTGGCGGGCCAGGAAGTCGCGGTAGCGCTCGGCGAGCCGGACCAGCCCCTGGGCGTTCTGGGCGCTCAGCGGCAGCAGCGAGCACGACACCTCGGCGCGTTCCCGGGCCGGCGGGGCGTCCGCGCTGCGCAGCACGAGGTGGCAGTTCGTCCCGCTCAGCCCGAAGCTGTTGATCCCGGCGTACAACGTCTCCCGGTCGTCGTCCGACCAGGGCACGGTCCGGTCGTTGACGAACACCGGGGTCTGCGCGAACGCGATGTTCTGGTTGGGCTCCTCGAAGTTGAGGCTCGCCGGCAGGACGCGGTGCTTGAGCGACAGCACGAGCTTGGCCAGACCCGCCAGGCCGGACGCGTTGTCCATGTGGCCGATGTTGGTCTTGACCGTGCCGATGCCGCAGAACTGCTTGCGCGCCGTCTGCCGGGAGAACGCCCGCTCGATGCCGCTGACCTCGACCGGGTCACCGAGCCGCGTGGCGGTGCCGTGCGCCTCGATGAAGCTGATCTGCTCGGCCCTGACCCCGGCGTCGGCGAGGGCCTCGGTGATGAGGTCCGCCTGCGCGTCGGCGTTGGGCGCGGTGATGCCGTTGGACGCGCCGTCCTGGTTGACCGCGCCGCCCACGATGACGGCGTGCACGTTGTCGCCGTCGCGCCGCGCCCGTTCCAAAGACTTGAGCACGAACACGACGCAACCCTCGGCGGTGCTGGTGCCGTCACCGCGCCGGTCGAACGTCCGGGTGCGGCGGTCGCCCGCCAGCGTGTCCTGGATGTCCTTGATGCCGATGCCGGACTCGTCGTCGGCGTCGACCGGGAGCAGGTCTGTCTTCACCGCGCCGACGATCGCCATCGAGCACTCGCCGTTCTGGATCGCGCGGTAGGCCGTGTAGGCGGCCACCAGGCCCGACGAGCAGGCCGTGTCGACCAGCAGCGACGGTCCGCGCAGGTCCAGCAGGTAGGCGATCCGGCTGGCGATCATCGACCGGATGTTGCCCGCGACGGCGATCTCGGGTGCGCCGGGGTCGACCGCGGCGATCATCGCCCGGTAGTCCTCGCCGAAGTCCGCCGACATGCCCGCGTAGACGCCGACCTTGCCGCCGCCGATGTCCTTGTTCAGGTAGCCGGCGTCCTCGAGCGCGGCCCAGGCGGTCTCCAGGAAGATCCGCTGGTTCGGGTCGATGGACTTGGCCTCCTGCCGGGACAGCGAGAAGAACCGGTAGTCGAACTCGGACACGCTGGGCAGGCGGGTGCCGCCGGAGTAGCGCTCGGCCGCGATCGGCAGCCGCACGCCGCGTGCGGCGAGGTAGGCGTCCACGTCGGCGCGTCGTTCGTCCGACAGGTCGCGGTACCCCTCCTCGCCGCGCAGCAGGCTCGACCAGAACCGGTCGAGGTCCTCCGCCTCGCCGACCCGGCCGCTCATCCCGATGATGGCGACGGGTTCGGCCTTCTTCCGCGGGCTGGAGTGCGTGACGCGGACACCGGAGTCGTCGTCCGGCGGTCCGGTCAGGTCCAGGTCGTCAAGACCGAGCAGGGAGGTCATGTGGCGAGCGCCCCCGCGATCGTCCGGAGGCCGACGTCACCCGTGCGCCGCAGGATCGACTCGACGCGGTCGAGCTGCTCGTCCTCGGGGACCCGCTTGGTCCTCATGATGGTGAGCAGCAGGTCCAGCGCGGTCTGCTTCTGCTCGTCGGTGAGCGCCTCGGGGTCGAGCTTGGCCAGTTCCTGGAGCTTGCGGTAGGACGCCACGACGCCTTCGTCGTACTCCTCGGCGTCGAAGTTGCGGTTCCGCGTGGCCGCGGCGGCACCCAGGAACAGCCCGACCAGCCCCGGCTCGCGCTTCTTCAGCTCCACGAGCTGGTCGAGCACCGCGTGGACCTGCTCCGGCTCCTCGTCCAGGCTGTAGACCTCGCCCGAGCCGACGGCGCCGGTGAGCATCTTCTTGAGCACCTGCTTGGGCCCGACCTCGATCCACACCGCGGCCTTGCGCTCCACCAGGGACGACACGATGGCGCTCCAGCGCACCGGGCTGGTCAGCTGGACGGCCAGCGCCTCCCGGATCGCCTCGGGGCTCTCGTACACCTCGCCGGTGACGTTGCTGTAGACCGGCACGGCGGGCTCGGCGAACTCGACCGCGTCCAGCGCCTTGGTGTACTCCGGCAGCGCGTTCGCCATGAACGTGCTGTGGAACGCGCCGGCCACGTTGAGCTTGACCACCTTCGCCCCGCGGTCCTCCAGGTGGGCGGTCATGCCCTTCAGGTCGTCCACCGTGCCCGACAGCACGGTCTGCGTCTCGGCGTTGTAGTTGGCGACCTGCACGGTGTGGCCGGCGGAGTTGAAGTCCTCGACGCACTTCTCCACGTCGGTGACCGGCATCCGCACCGCGGCGATCATGCCCGTGCCGCCCTCGGCGACGCAGCTCTCCATCGCCTCGCCGCGCACCTTCACCAGGCGCACCGCGTCCTCGAACGACAGCGCGCCCGCCGCGGCCAGCGCGGTGATCTCACCGAGGCTGTGCCCGGTCATGGACGACACCGGGATCTTGCGACCCTCGGTCATCACCTCGTACATCGCGTAGCTGAGCACCAGCAGCGACACCTGGGCGTACCTGGTCCTGGTGACCTCGGCGGGAGGCGCGGTGAAGCACAGGTCGGCCAGCGAGTAGCCGACGATGTCCGAAGCCTGCGCGAAGCGGTCCCGGACGCTCTCGTGCCCGTCGAACCACTTCTTGCCCATGCCCGCGAACTGGGAGCCCTGCCCCGGGAACACGATCACGAGATCCTTCATGACTGCACCTTCTCCTTCGACGCGGGCTTGGCCAGGATTCCGAGGAGCTTCACGTGGCCGCCCAGCAGCTGTTCCACCCGCGCGGGGTCCACCTCGCGGGCGTAGTCGATCCGGACCGCGACCGGGTCGGACTCGACGTCGACGGCGAACACGACGTCGAAGTGGCCGAGCAGGTCGGCCTCCTCCACCTGCCGGGCGCTGCCGCACGCGATGGACACCGTGCGGTCGACGCCGCGGCAGGCGACGAACCGTTCGAGGTCGAGCCGGTCGTTGCCGTCGAGCTGGCGCCGGTAGTCGTCCAGCACCTCGGCGAGGTCGGCCTTGCCGGCGAAGTCGAACCGGACCACGGCCACCCGGCCGTCGTCGTCCACGACGCACAGCGAGACCTCGTCCTCGCCGAGCACCTTGTTGAGCGTGACCGCGAGCGCGACGTGCGCCAGGTCCGCCGGGTCGTGGGCACCGGCCTTCCGCAGCCGTTCCAGGGTGGCCCTGGTCCGCGCGGGCAGCGTGGCCTCGACCCGGCCGTCCGCCGTGGCGTCGGTGGTGAACCACGACTCGGGCAGCCGCACGCCGAAACCGGTCAGCAGCGCGTCGGCGTCACGCCGGGCGAGCCTCGACTCCAAGTGCTTCTGCAGCTTGCCGATGGTCGGGTTCGCGAACAGGTCGCTGACGTCGAGCATGCCCGGGAACTGCCGGTGCAGCTCCTCCAGCAGCAACACGAGGCTGAACGAGTTGCCGCCGAGGTCGAAGAAGCTCTCGTCGTAGCCGATCGGGATGTCGCCGAGCACCTTGCGCCAGGCCGCGACCAGCTCCTGCGCCACGCCCGTGCGCGGCTCGTCCGCCCGCCCGGTCTCCACCGGTTGGTCGGCCCGCGCCTCCAGCGTCCTGCGGTCGACCTTGCCGCTGGTCGTCATCGGGATGTCCGCCACCGGGGACAGCGTCGCGGGCACCATGTAGTCGGTCAGGCGCTCGGCCAGCCAGTCCCGCAACGCCTCCGGCGCCAGGTAGGCGCCCTCGCGCACCTGGTAGAACCCGCGGATGACCTGGCTTCCGCTCGGCAGCTGCTGGACGATCACCGCCGCGCCGGTCACCAGGTCGTGCCCGGTGATCGCGAGCTCGATCTCGGCCAGCTCGACGCGGTAGCCGCGGATCTTCACCTGGTCGTCCACCCGGCCCAGGCAGTGCACCTCGCCGCCCTGCCACAGCGCGCGGTCGCCGCTGAGGTAGATGCGGCCGTACCCGAACGGGTTCTCGCGGAACCGCTCGCCGGTCAGCTCGGGCCGGTGCAGGTACCCGGGCGACACCCCGAGTCCGCCGATCCACAGGTTCCCGGCCGTGCCCTCGGGCACCAGCCGGAGGTTGTCGTCCAGCACGTAGAACGTCGTGTTGACGATCGGCGTGCCGATGGTGACGGGCCCGGTGGCGCCGGTGAGGTCCTTGACGCTGGACCAGATGCACGTCTCGGTCGGGCCGTAGACGTTGTACAGGCCCAGCGAACCGTGCTCCCGCAGCTGCGGCAGCAGGTCTTCGGGGAAGCCCTCGCCGCCGACGATGAGCTTCTCCAGCCGCGCCAACGTGGTCCGGGCGGCCTCGGGGTCGGCGTACAGCAGGCGCAGCCGGGTCGGCGTCATCTGCAGGTACTCGACGCCGTTGGCCGCGACGAACCCGGCGATGTCCGCGGGCGTGCGGACCTCCGACTCGCCCGCCACCACGACCGTGCCGCCCTTGGCGAGGGTCAGCAGGGTCTCCAGCAGGAAGATGTCGAACGACGGGGTGGTGAGGCAGCCCACCGCCTTGTGCTCGGCCCACCCGAGCGCCTCGGGCATCCCGACGAGGAAGTTCGCCAGCGACCCGTTCGTCACCGTGACGCCCTTGGGGGTCCCGGTCGAGCCGGACGTGAAGATGACGTACGCGAGGTCGTCCGGCCCGGACGGCGTCGCGGTGGCCGCACGCCCGGCGGGCGGACCGTCCGGCGGCGGCACCAGCGCGAGGTCGCCGAGGTCCACCGCGGCGGCCAGCGCCTCGGTGCACACAACCTTCTTCGGCTCGGCGGTGTCGATCACCAGCCGCAGCCGCTTGGCCGGGTCCTTCACGTCCATCGGCAGCCACGCGGCGCCGATGCGGTTGACCGCCAGCATCAGCGTGAGCAGTTCCGGTGACGGCGGCAGCAGCAGCCCGACCAGGTCGCGCTCGCCGAGGCCCTGACCGCGCAGCAGACCGGCGTACCGGTCCACCCGCTCGTCCAGCTCGGCGTAGGTGATGTCTTCACCGCCGAAGCGGATCGCGGGACGTCCCGCGTGGTCGCGCAACGCCGTGTCGAACAGCTCGGCGAGGGACGGCACGTCCGTCACGACCGGCCCGGTGCCCCAGGCCAGCAGCCGGTCCCGGGTCTCGTCGTCCAACCGGGACAGTTCTTCGACGGTCTGGTCGGGCTCGCGCACGACCCGGGCGATCAGGTCCACGTACCGCTCGACCAGCTCGGTCATCCGCCGCTCGCCGTACACGCCGGAGAAGTTCAGGTCGCCGAACAGGCCACCGTCGCGCTCGGTGAGTTCCAGGGACAGCGCGAACATCGAGCGCGGTACGCCGAAGTCCTCCGACGTGCCCTCGACGTCACCGAACCGGTGCACGCGCTCGCGGGCGTTGGTGAAGGTGAACATCACGTCGAACAGGGCGTTGCGGCCGAAGTCGCGGTCGAGGTCCAGTTCCTGGACCAGCACGTCGTAGGAGTACGACGAGTGGTCCACCGCCGCGAGGCTGGTGTCGCGCACCGCTTGCAGCAGGTCCGGCACGCGGGTGTCCGCGGTCGGGCGGATGCGCAGCGGCAGCGACTGGGCGAACATGCCCACGGTGTCCTCGAACGACCCGATGATCCGCTGGTCCAGGGGGATGCCGACGCACAGGTCGTCGGAGCCCGTGGCGTCGGCCAGCAGCACCGACCACAGCGACAGGTAGAAGATGAACGGCGTGGTGCGGTGCCGCTCGATGACCGCCTTGGCCGCCTGGTGCAGCTCGTCGTCGATCCGGAAGTAGTGGTGCGTCCCGGCGAAGTCGTTCACCAGCGGGTACGGCGAGTCGGTCGGCAGGCTCAGCGGCGGCGGGACGGTCTCGAACTCCCGCAGCCACCACCTCCGGTGCTCCTCGTACGCGGGCAGGCCGACCGAGCGGACCTGCTGCCGCACGAACGCCGGGTAGCCGGCTGAGCGCACGTCCGCCAGCTCGCCGCGGGCGAGGTACTCGGCGAGGTCGTCGAGGATGATGTCGATCGACCCGCCGTCGGCGATGATGTGGTGCAGCGAGAGCACCAGGTGGTGCGTGCCCTCGGCGTCGATGACGATCCCGCAGCGCCACAGCGGCGGGTTCGCCAGGTCGAACGGCCTGTTCATCACCGCGACGACGTCCTCGCGGCGCAACGCGGGGTCGCTCGCCTGGTCGAAGACGTGGAACTCCGGGGTGACGTCCGGCGCGACGCGCGCCTTGATGTCGGTCGCGTCGATCTCGTAGTAGCCGCGCAGCTTCTGGTGCTTGCGCGCGATCGCCCGGAACGCCTCGGCGATCCGCTCGCGGTCCGGCGCGCCGTCGAACCGCAGGCCGGTCACGATCTGGTAGGCCTCGTTGCCGCCGCGCATCCGCGACAGCACGTAGACCCGCTTCTCCTGCTCCGACACCGCGGTGTCGGCGATCGGCGCCAGGACCGGACGCGTGCCGGACGCCACACCGCGCGGTGCCGTCGAGGTCGACCGCCGGAAGTCGAACCCACCGGCGCGCAACGCCTCCACGCTGGTCCGGATGACCTCGAAGATGCGGTCCTGGTGCTCCTGCGTGTGCGCCAGGGAGAAGAACGCGGTCCGCCGCTCCCACACGTACACGCCGTGGAACACCATGAGCTTGAAAAACAGGTTTAGCGTCAACGACAGCTGCGACATGTCGCGCGGGACGACCGTCTCGTACCGGTACAGCGACGAGAAGTGCGCCACCTTCAGCGGCACTTCCTCCGCCTCGAAGTAGTCGTTCACGCGCTCCGCGAAGTCCGCGGTGAGCTGGTTGACCCGGGCCAGCTCCTCGGCGCCGTGGTCGCGCAGGTGGGTCAGCGCGGCCTTGCAGGCGGCCATCGTCAACGGGTGCTTGCAGAACGTGCCGGCGAAGAACGTCGTGGGCACCGCGGGCTTGGAGTCGTCCACGTCGCTCCACGCGCCGCCGTCCACGGCGTCGAGGTACTTGCTCTTCCCGGCGATGATGCCGATCGGCATGCCGCCGCCGACGAGCTTGCCGTACAGCGACATGTCCGACTCGACGCCGAAGTACTCCTGCGCGCCGCCCAGCGCGGCCCGGAAGCCGACGATCATCTCGTCGAAGATCAGCGCGATCCCGTGCTCGGTGCAGATCTCCCGCAGCTCGCGCAGGAACTCGGTGGGCTGCAGCGCCGGGTTGCGCGACTGGACCGGCTCGACCAGCACGGCGGCCAGCTCGGCGCCGTGGCGCCGGAGGCGGTCCAGCGACTCGGGGCTGCCGTAGGTGAGCACGATCGTGTCGTCGACCGCCGACTGCGGGATGCCGATCGAGGTGGGGATGCTGTCCTCGCCGTCGGCCTCCGCCAGCACGGCGTCGTAGCTGCCGTGGAAGGAGGTGAGGAACCTGGCCACCTTGTCCCGGCCGCTGACCGCGCGGGCCAGCCGCACCGACACCATCACGGCCTCGGTGCCGGTGTTGCAGAAGGCGACCCGCTCGGCGCCGGTCATCTCGTGGACCAGTTCCGCGACCTCGCCCGCCACCCGGTTCTGCGGGCCCAGCTCGTAGCCGCGGTCGAGCTGGTCGCGCACGGCGTCGACGATGAAGTCGGGCTGGTGGCCGAAGAAGTGGACGCCGTAGCCCATCGCGGTGTCGATGTACTCGTTGCCGTCCACGTCCCAGAACTTCGCCCCGCGCGACCGGGCCGACACGACGGGGTAGACCGTCTCCTTGATGCTGGGGTTGAAGTTGAGCGAGGCGATCCAGTCCGCCAGCACCTCGCGGTGCTCACCGGTGTACACCTTGGACGTCGGGGTCTTCGCGGTGAACCGGGCCACGAAGTCGCGGATGAACTCGGCCTGCTCGGGGGTGAGCCGGTCGTCGACCAGCTCGATGTTGTTGGTGTACGTGCCGACCTTGCGCGCCTCGGGGGCCGGGCGGCGCGTCTTCGCCTTCGGCGCGGGTGCCTGGACCTCCGCACTCGTGGTCGCGCCCGCGAGCACGTCCAGCTGCTGCTGCATGATCTCCAGCTGCGACCGGATGATGCCCTCGATGCCGGGCGCCTGCGCGGCGGCACCGACCTCGAGCCGGGCGCGGACCTCGGCCACCGGGGCCACGGCGGCACCCGGCTGCGGGGACGGCGTCGGCTCGGCCGGGATCAGCGGCGCCGCCTCGGCGGGCCGGTGCTCCAGCACGAAGTCGGCCAGCAGCCCCGGCGTGTAGAGCGACTCGAAGAACGCCTTGATCGGGATGTCGAGGGAGTACTCCGCCTCGACGCGCTTGCCCAGCTGGACCAGCATCAGCGAGTCGATGCCCAGCGCGAACAGCTGGACCGACTCGTCGATCGCGTCCGCGGCGACACCGGTGACCTGGCTGATGCACTGCTTGACGAACGCGACGACCACTTCCCGCTCGGCCATGCGCCGCACACCGGTCCTTTCCTCCTCGGCGACGACGGGACGCGCCACCACCTCACCGCTCTGCTCCCCGGCCCGGTCGGAGTACCAGGTCCGGCGCCGGTCGAACGGGGTGCGCGGCAGGTCGCGGACGAGGGTGCCGGACCCGCCGCCGGGCAGCCTGCCCCACTCCAGCGAACGCCCCAGTTCCCACAGCACGGCCGCGCTCTCCAGCAACTGCCGGGTGTCGGACCGTCCTTTCCGGAGGCTCGGCAGGACGACCGCGGTGTCCGCGAACTCCTGCGCGACGAGACCGCCGACCGTGGCGGTGGCGCCGATCTCCAGGAAGACGCGCGCGCCGCCGTCGATCGCGCTGCCGACCGCCGCCCGGAACAGGACGGGCTCGACCAGGTGCCTGCTCCAGTACGACGCGTCGATCGGCGAGTCCGCCGCGACCGGCTCGCCGGTCACCGCGGAGATCCACGGCAGGGCGGGCGGGTCGAACGCGTGGTGGCGGATCTGCTCGTGCAGGTCGTCCGCCGCCTGGGCCATCTGCGCCGAGTGGTACGGGTGCGTGACGTCCAGCCGCTCGGTGAAGATCCGCTGCTTGCGCGCGGCCTTCAGCACCGCGGCCAGGCTCTCGGTGGCACCGGCCACGGTCGTGTTCTCGGCCGCGTTCACCGCGGCGACGGAGACGTCCGGGTAGTCGGCCAGCAGCTGCTCCGCCCGTTCCCGGGAGCACAGCAGCGTCGCCATCGAACCGTCCTGCGTGGACGCTTCGACCACGCGCGCCCGGCGGGTCACCAGGTCGACCGCCTGGGTGAGGCTCATGACCGACGCGAAGCAGGCCGCCGCGTACTCGCCGATGCTGTGGCCGATCACGGCCGAGGGCGCGACGCCGAGCGCCTGCCAGTACCGGGCCAGCGCCAGCTCGACGGCGAAGATCATCGCCTGGGTGTGGCGCGGCGACCGGAACGGTGCCTCGTCGTCGCCGAACATCGCCTCGATCGGGGAGACGTCGCCGATCCGGCGGAACACCCGGTCGATCTCGTCCAGCTCGTCCCGGAAGACCTCGGCGTGCTCGTACAGCTCACGCGCCATGCCGGGGTACTGGGTGCCCTGGCCGGAGAACACGAACACCTGGCCCGCGTCGGCCTCGGGCCGGGTCGCGAGGGAGCCCAGCGCGGTCTCGACCGCGGCCGGGATGCCGGTGACGGAGTCGCTGACCAGCGCCGCCCGGTGCCGCAGGGCCGCGCGCCGCTCCCCCAGCGTGTGGGCGATGTCGGCGAGGTCCGCGGTGGTGCCCTCGCTCCACTCGGCCAGGTTGCGCAGCGCGGTGCGCAGCGCCGCGTCCGACTTCGCCGAGACGGGCAGCAGGCGCGCCAGGCCGGGCGTCGACCGCGCCGGGACGGCCTTCGGCTCGTACTCCTCCACGATCATGTGCGCGTTGCTGCCGTTGATGCCGAACGAGCTGATCCCGGCCCGGCGGCGGTCGCCGACCGGTTCCCACGGCACCTCGTCGGCCACCACCTCGATCGGGATGGCGTCCCAGTCGATCAGCCGGTTGCCCTCGCGGAAGTGCAGCGTCGCCGGGAGCCGGCCGTGCCGCATGGACACGATGACCTTGCACAGCGCCGCCATGCCCGCCGCGGACTCCAGGTGCCCGAGGTTGGACTTGACGCTGCCGACGCGCAGCTTCTCCCGCCTGCCCGCGAAGACCCGGGCCAGCGCGTTGACCTCCTGCGGGTCGCCGATCGGCGTGCCCGACCCGTGCGCCTCGACGTAGTCGACGTCCTCGATCCCGACGCCCGCCTCGGCCATCGCCGCCTCGACCACGCGCTGCTGCGCGGTGCCGCTCGGCACGGTGAACCCGCCGCCCTGGCCGTTGTGGTTGATCGCCGAGCCGCTGATCACGGCCAGGATGTCGTCACCGTCGCGTTCGGCGTCCGACAGGCGCTTGAGGACGACGACCGTGCCGCCCTCGCTGCGGATGTAGCCGTCCGCGCCGTCGTCGAAGCTGCGGCACCGCCCGGTCGGGGACAGCGCCTGCAGCCGCGACCACGACACGTGGCCCTCCGGGCTGAGGATCAGGTTCACCGCCGCGGCCACGACCATGTCGCAGCCGCCGTGCTGGAGTTCCCGACCGGCCTGGTGCAGCGCGTACAGCGAGGACGCGCAGGCCGCGTCGATCGCCTGGCTGGGTCCTTCGAAGCCGTAGGTGTAGGAGATCCGGCCGGCCGCCGAGTTCGCCATGTTGCCGGTGTAGCTGTACCGCTCCGCCGGATGCCCGAGGTTCTTCGCGACCTGGACGTAGTCGTTGGTGTAGATGCCGACGAACACGCCGACGCGCCGGTCGCGCCCGGCGGCGGTCGGGTCCATCCCCGCGTCTTCGAGCGCTTCCCAGGTCAGCTCCAGCAGCAGGCGCTGCTGGGGGTCGATCGACTCGGCCTCGGTGGGCGAGATGTTGAAGAACAGCGGGTCGAAGCCGTCCACCTGGTCGAGGTAGCCGCCCTGGGTGGTGGTGACCTCGCTGGTGTCGAGGTCGCTGTGCGCCCACCGGTCGGCGGGCACCTCCCGCACCACGTCGACCTTGCCGCTCAACGTCTCCCAGAGCTGGTCGCGGGTCTGGATGCCGCCGGGCAGCCGGAACGCCATGCCGACCACCGCGATGGGCTCGGCGGAGAACGTGCCCGCCGCAGGCACCGGGCCGGAGCGCACCTCGGCCGGCGCGCGGTCCCGGTCGACCCGTCGGGTCAGCTCGTCGGTGAGCGCGTTCGCGGTCGGGTGGTCGATGATGAACGTGCTCTCCAGCGAGACGCCCAGCTCACGGGCGAGCCCGCTCTGCAGCCTGATCAGCTGGACCGACGTGCAGCCCAGCTCGAACAGGCTCTTCTCGTAGTCGTCCTGGCGCAGCTCGGTGCCGATGCCGAGCACGTCGGCGACGTGCTGCGACACCAGGTTCGCCAGCGACGCGCCGCCTGCGGGCTTGGCGGGCGCGGCGTCCGCGCGGGAGTCGGCGGCGGGTGCGTCCAGGTCGGGCAGGTCGATCGTCCGGCCGCGGCCGGCGAGCACCGGTTCCCAGTCCACCGCCAGGCCCTGCACGTGCGCCTCGGCGAGCGAGGTCAGGAAGTGGTCCAGGCGCTGCTCGTCGCGCCGCAGGGAGTTCAGCACCGGCACCGCGACGCCGACTGCCTCCGCGGTCTGCCGCAGCGCCAACGTCAGCACCGGGTGCGCGGTGACCTCGACGAACGCCTGGTAGCCGTCCGCCAGCATGGCCCTGGTCGCGCTCTCGAACAGCATCGGCTGACGCAGGTTGCGGTACCAGTACTCGGCGTCCAGCCCGGCGGTGTCGACCGCCGCGCCCGCCATGCCGGAGTAGAACGGGACGTCCGACGCGCGGGGGGTGATCGACGCCAGGGAGGTCAGCACGGTGTCCCGCACCTCCTCGACCCGCGGGCAGTGCGCGGCCAGCGGCACGGACGTCACGTGGGCGTAGACGCCCGCGGCG
Source organism: Saccharothrix carnea (assembly GCF_003014735.1). Lineage (GTDB taxonomy): Bacteria > Actinomycetota > Actinomycetes > Mycobacteriales > Pseudonocardiaceae > Actinosynnema > Actinosynnema carneum. Next base: position 145,327 of record NZ_PYAX01000004.1, read on the forward strand.
CGCAACTGCTCCGCCGCCAGCGCGAGCACCGCGCGGTCACCCGAGACGACCACCGTGCGCGGCGCCATCACGCCCGAGACGTCGACGTCGTGGCCGTGCTCCGCGAACCACGAGGTCACCTCGTGCACCGGCAGCGCCACCACGGCCATGCCGCCCCGACCGGCCAGCGTCGACTGCGCGCGGCTCCACAGCACGGCGGTCTTCGCGGCGTCGTCCAGCGACAGCGCGCCGGACACGCAGGCCGCGGCGACCTCGCCGATGCTGTGCCCCACCACGGCCCGCGGCCGGACACCGTAGGACCCCCACAGCTCGGCCAGGGCCACCATGATCGCGAACAGCACCGGCTGCACGACGTCCGTCTGCTCGTACAGGTCCGGCGCGTCCGACCTCAGCACGTCGACGAGCGACCAGTCCGCGTGCGGTGCCAGGGCGTCGGCGCACTCTTCGATGCGCCGGGCGAACACCGGTGCGGTGTCGAGCAGTTCGGCCGCCATGCCCGGCCAGATCGCGCCCTGGCCCGGGAAGACGAACGCGGTGCGTGCCGCGTCGGTGGCCGTTCCCTCGACCACCCGCGGGCTCGGCCGCCCTTGGGCGAGCAGGGTCAGCGGTTCGGCGAAGTCGTCGCCGGCGCCCAGCAGCACCGCGCGGTGGGCGTGCGGCGGACGGGTCGTCGCCAGAGTGCGACCCACGTCCCACGCGTCGACGCCACCGCCCACGGCGAAATCGCGCAACCGCCCGGCGACGTCGCGCAGCGCCTGTTCGCTCGGCGCGCCCAGGATCCAGGGAATCGTCATCGCCGCCTCACCTCCCGGTCGCACGGGGTGCTTGCCATGACGGCCTCCGGTGTGTTCGCGGCGCGCGGGATCTGACACGGTTCATTGGCTCTGGTTCTTCCTGGCGTACTTCTTGTAGCCGAAGTCGGCGATCATGACCTGCTGCAACTGCGAGGTGCCCTCGATGATCTCGAGGATCTTCGCCTCCCGGAACAGGCGTTCCGCCGGGAATCCCGACCAGCACCCGTTCCCGCCGAGCACCTGCACCGCGTCCGACGTCGCGCGTTGGGCGATCGTGGACGAGAAGTACTTGGCGATGTTGGTCTCCATGGCCGCGTCGGCGTTGCGCGGCGCGAGGAAGCGGCCCGCGCGCCGACACAGCTCCCGTGCGGCGGCGACGTTCGTGACGGCGTCCGCGACCATCTTCTGCACCAGCTGCTGGGTGCCGATCTTGACGCCGAACTGCTCGCGGCGGGTGGCGTAGGAGCACATCTCCTCCAGCGCCGCCTGCGCCAGCGCGACACCCGCCCACGCGATGCTGTACCGGCCGTGCAGCAGGGCGGTGTTCACCACGAAGCCGAAGCCGGCGCCGATACCCGCGATGAGGTTCTCCGCCGGCACCTCGACGTCGGCGAAGGAGACCTCCGCGATGTGCGTCGCCCGGTTGCCCAGGAACCCGGACATGGGCCGGGTCTCCACGCCCGGCATGTCCCGTTCCACGACGAACGCGCTCGTGACACCGTTGTCGGAGGCGATGACCAGGAACAGGTCGGCGATCCCGGCGAAGGACGTCCACTTCTTGCGTCCGTTGAGGACGAAGGTGTCGCCCTTCCCGGTGTAGGTCGTCTCGACCGCGGCGGCGTCGGACCCGGCGTTCTCCTCGGACAGCGCGAAGCAGCCGATCTTCTCGCCCCGCGCGAGGGCGGTGAGGTACTTCTCCTTGAGCCGCTTGGACGCCAGCTCCAGCAGCGTCGTGGCCACGATGGACGTGTGCACGGTCAGCAGCGCCCGCGTGGAGGCGCACGCCTTGCCGATGATCTCCGTGAGTTCGCCGTACGCCAACGGGTCCAGGCCGAGGCCACCCCACTTCGCCGGGATCGACGCGCCGAGGAAGCCCTCGTCGGCCATCCTGCGCACGACGTCGTGCGGCAGGCGCTCCTCGCGGTCGAACTCCGCGGCCCGCGGTGCGAGTTCGGTCTCGGCGAACGACCGCGCCCTCGCGATGACGTCGGACCGGTCGACCTCACTCACCTGATGTTCGCTTCAGGTCGGCGACCATGTCCGCGAGGCGGCGGACCGAGCTGAAGTTGCGCAGCATGATGTAGTCGTCCGGCACCTCGACGTCGAACGTCGACTCGACGTAGTGCAGGAGCTGCATGGCGAACAAGGACGTGAAGAAGCCGCGCTCGAAGATGTTGTCCTCGTCGTCGAGCTCGACGTCCTTGAACGCGGTCATGTTCTCCCGCAGGTAGGCCCGGATGTTGGCCGCGTAGTCCGCCACCGTGACGTCTGCCATGTTCACCACCGCCTCGTCATGCATCGATCTCGACCTTGATGTACTCGGGGTATTCCTGGCGCACCGCGAGATCGTTCTCGTACAGGTAGTCACTGCCCTCGTGCGACACCACGCGGAAGTTCGCCAGCTGGTAGGTCACCAGCATCTGGCGGTTGCGGTCGGTGCGGCGGAAGCGGGCGAACAGGCGCTTGCCGTTCTCCGCGGCCTGCTTGAGCAGGAACGACAGCAGCACCGTGCCGACGCCCTTGGACACCGTCCGGCAGGACATCAGCAGGAGGTTGATCGTCCAGCGGTCGTCCTGCTTCTCCACCAGCGCCATGCCGATCTTGCCGTACGAGCCGTAGCGGTCGGTCAGCTCGCACACCCACAGGTCGTGGTCCGGGCTGTGCATGAGCTCGTCGAGCTGCTCGTAGGAGTACTGGATGCCGGTGGAGTTCAGCTGGTTGGTGCGCTCGGTCAGCTCTTCGAGCCGGCGCAGGTCGTCGCCCTTGGCCCGGGAGATGTGGAAGATCATCCCCAGGCTGCCGAGGAACTCGTCCGCGGCGCCCTGGTAGTCCAGTTCGGCCTCGCTGCGCGCCTGGTCCTCCAGGTACATGAGCCGACGACGGCTCGCGTCCTCGGTCACCACCTTGGGGCTCAGGCGCGGCATCGTCAGCAGCGTGGCCAGTTCCGCCGAGTCGACCGTCTCGACCTCGGGGTGGGCGAAGGCGACCTCGTCGCGCTCGAACGGCTGGTCGTCCACGAACATGATCGTGTCGATGCCGATGTTGAGCTTCTGCCGGATCGCGGCGACGGAACTGGACTTGCTGTTCCAGTTGATCTGCGGGTACAGGAAGTACTCGGCCAGGCCGAGCTCGTCCAGCTTGCGCATCGCGTCGTCGTGGTTGTTCTTGCTGGCCACCGACTGGAGGATGCCGCGGGCGTCCAGCGTCTTGACCAGGTCCACCACACCCTCACGCAGGACGAGGTCGTCTCCCGCGGACAGGGTGCCGTGCCACAGCGTGTCGTCGAGGTCCCACACGACGCACTTGACCATCTTCATGTATCGACGTCTCCCAATGTGAACCCTGCTTCGGCGGTTCTGCGGTTCAGCGAGCCGAGTACGTGTAGAACCCCTGACCGCTCTTCCGGCCGAGCAGACCGGCGGCGACCATCTTCTTCAGCGTCGGGCAGCAGCGGAACTTGCTGTCCTGGAACTCTTCGTAGAGCACGTTCAGGGAGTTCACGACGGTGTCGAGGCCGATCAGGTCGGCCGTCTCCAGCGGACCCATCCGGTGCCCGTAGCCCAGCTTGAAGATCGCGTCGACCTGCTCCGGCTCGGCGACCCCGTCGTGCACCAGGAAGGCGGCCTCGTTCATGAACAGGTGCGACAGGCGGTTCGACACGAACCCCGGCATGTCGTTGACCACGATGGACCGCTTGCCGAGCGAGCCGACGAACTCCTCGGCGCGCTTGATCGTGTCGGCGGAGGTGTGGAAGCCGCGCACGACCTCCGCGCACTCCAGCAGCGGGACGGGGTTCATGAAGTGGATGCCGACGACGTCCTCCGGGCGTGCCAGGGCGGCGCCGAGCTTGGTGATGGAGATGCAGCTGGTGTTCGCGGCGACCTTCACGCCCTCGCCGCAGACGTCGCGCAGGTCGAGGTACAGCCGCTCCTTGGCGGCCAGGTCCTCGACGATGTTCTCCACGATCCAGTCGGCCTCGGCCAGGTCGCCCAGGTCGGCGCTGAAGCGGATGCGGCCGAGGATTTCGTCGGCTTTCCACGAGCCCGTGGTCGGCGACATCATGCGGAACTTCCGGACGAGCTGACGGGCGTCCCGAGGTGCCGCGGCGAGCACCGCGGGATCGTGATCGGACAAAATAACGTCGTAACCGTTGGCCGCGCAGGTGATGGCCACGTCCTTGCCCATCACACCCGCGCCGATAACTCCTACTGTCGCCATGCCCCAGTCGCCCCTGTAATGAATGAGAGTGCGCGCAGCGCGCCCTAACGTCCCCACACGTTATTCCGCGCGCGCCACCTGCCGACGTGACGCCAAGGGCTGGCACAACGTCGGCGGAGAGACTTCGCGCCCTATTACCCCATCCTTCGGACCCGCACATCCGAAATAAGCGGACCCAGCTCGCCCGAACCATGCGAGATCAACCCCTCCGGAGGCCATTCGTCCAGGAGGAGGCTTTCACTACGCCGTTTGCGAACTACGTCCGGTTAGTACCTTCCGTGCGAGGGACGATACACAGAACGCCGCAGGCACGTAAAGGTTTCACCGAAGCTACGGGAGGTAGTCGCACGATTGCGGCCCGTACGTGCGCGTACATTCCCGGTAGCGACCGAGAAGTCATGCAGATAACGAGTCGCGCACTTCGGACCACCGAAGTCGATCTTGACGGTTGGTGCGCGGCAATGCCGCCGGGACCGGAAGTGGATCTTCATCCCGACGTTAGTCCACCACGCCTGGACTAGCGGAACCGTTGTGCCACAGGGATTTCCCCGAACCCTGCGGAGTACTCACATTCGAGCCCGCGGCGGCCCACCGGTCGGTACCCGGCACGTCCCGCGGGCTGGACGGCCGCGGTGAGCGACGTCAGGACAGCGAGCCGGACACTGAGGCGCTGACCTGCACCGAGCCGCCCTGGGTTACCACGCTGCGAGGTCGCCTCGTCACCCTGCGTCGATCCGAACCCAGGTCCGCGGGTACGTTCTAGGGGGACGTCCGACACCGCCGTGGACAGCCTTTCCCCGGGATTCGACGTGGATTTGTGTGAAGTTAAGAGAAGGGCAATGGAACTGCCACGGCCTACCTCGTGACGGGCCCGGAAGTGGCCGGATGACCACCCAATCCCTCATTCGGACCAACGTCGTCTCAATTGGCTCGGATTGACCGGCCGCACTCCACCCCGACCGGAGTCGATCCCTTCCGCAGGTCAGCACGCCGTGCACCGGACCCGGTCGACCCACCGACCGGAACCCCCATACCAGGCCGGACGCCCGCGCCGCAGGGAATCCACCAACCTGCTCGAACCAGGGTCGAACCAGAAAAACTTTCAAATCCGTCCGACCCACTCCCACGTCCACCGAACAGCGTTCGCCATCGCCGGGCGGACGGGTCGCCGACAAATGCCGCCGGCAGGCACCGGCCCTCTCCCCCGATGTATCGGAACGTGTTCACCACGCGTTAACCCGAAGTCATACCCGCAAGGGGTCGAACGCACCCTTGTCGCGTTCCCGGGCACCCTCTAACATGCCCCCAGCCGAAGGGGGGCTTTCGCGGGTTCTTCGCGCGTTCCCGCGCGCGCCCGGCACCGACTCGTGGTCCATCGCCGATTCGCCCCGGCGAAACTCCCGACTTTGAAGGAACAACCGTGGACAGAACGTTTGCCGAAGACGTGGGCGATTGGCTGGTCGCCCAGGCCGATGATCTCCTCAAGGTCGGCGGCACCAAACAGCTCATGGGATTGAACTGGACCGTCCTGCCCGAGGTGTGGCCGCCCGACCCGGCGACCGAGGTCTTCACCTCCTCCCTGCCGCTCGGTCCGGGCACGCGGTTCCTGGAAATCGGGTGCGGTGCGGGGGTGACGAGCGTGATGGCCGCCAGGAGCGGCTGCGAGCGCGTCGTCGCGGCCGACATCAACCCGGCCGCGGTGGCCAACACCGAGCTCAACGCCAAGGCGCACGACGTCGGGCACAAGGTGGAAGCGCTGACCAGCGACCTGTTCCACGAACTCGGGCCGGACGACGTGTTCGACCTGATCGTGTCGAACCCGCCGCTCGTCCGGGCGCGCGAGGACCGCACCTACGACCGGCCGATCGAGCAGTCGGTGTTCGACCCGGGCTACTCGATCCACCAGCGGTTCTTCCAGGAGGTGAAACCGCACCTGGTCGAGGGTGGGCGCATCTACATGAACACGAGCGACACCATGGGCGACCCGCAGGCCATCGTCGCCCTCGCGGTGAGGATGGGCTTCCTGGTGCGCAAGCACCACTCGAACCGGATCGAGATCCCCGGCGCGCTGATCGGGTGGACCCCGGCGATCGCCGCGGCCGCGAACGAGCACGGCATGGTCCACATCGAGTCGTCGATCTACGAGTTCCAGCTGATCTGACCGACCTGGGGTCGCCCGGATCCCGTGCTCCCGACGTCCCGGCCGACCCCGCGGCCCGCCGCACCCGGTTCACGTCGAACCCACTGGCGGCAGTCGTGGGGCGGTGTGGCCGGCCTCGCCGGTGAGCCGGTGGTGCTGAACGCCTCGTACGGCGACGTCCGGGCGTGGCGGGTCGCGGACGGCACGCGGCTGTTCACGCTGTCGGCCCACGTGTGGAGCGGCCCACCGGCGCTGGGCGACGTCGCGGGCAGGGCCGTGCTCGCCACGAGCGGCAACGACGAGCTCATCGGCGAGGGCAGCGACGAACCGGTGACGGCCACCCGGACGTGGCTGGTCGTGGACGGCGGGCTGATCGGCCACGGCGACCGCGGCCTGATCCGGTTGTGGGACCCGGTCGACGGCGTCGAGACCGGACGGATCGAGGTTCCCGGCGGTGTCGTCACCGACCTCGCGTGGGGTCGCTGGAACGGGCGGGACGTGCTCGCGGGCTCCGTCGACGACGGCCTGGTCCGGCTGTGGGACGTCGAGGGCGCGGTGGTGGCGTCGTTCCCCGGCACCGCACCGCTCGCGTGGGGCGAGGTCGACGGACGTGCCGTGCTCGCCACCCGCACCGCGGACGGCGACGCGCAGGTGTGGGACGGCGAACCGCGGACGTTGCGCACGCCGGACGGGGTGACCGCGCTGGCGTGGGGCGAGGTGGCGGGCCGACCGGTGCTGGCCTGCGCCGGGAAGCGCGGGCGCGTGCGCCTGTGGTCCGACTTCGCCCGGCGCCCGGCGGCCGAGCTGACGACCGCGTTCACCTGGGACCCGACCGGTCGGCTGCTCGCCGCCGGGTCCGCGGCCGGGCGGGTCGCGGTGCACGGACCGGACGGCGCGTCGTCCTTCACCGCCCACGACGGTGTCGTCGTGGCATTGGCGTGGGGCGCGGCGGCGCTCGCCACCGCAACCGCGGAGGGCGAGGTGCGGCTGTGGGACCCGGCTACCGGGGCACTGGTCGCCGAACCGCCCGTGCGGCCGGGCTACCCGATCCTGTTCGACTGGGTGCGCCCGGCCGAGGGCGACCGCCTGGTGGTCGCCCGTGGGTCGGCGGACGTCGAGCTGTGCGCACCGGACGGCACGTCCCGGCCGCTGGACCTGCCTCCGTGGGGCCACCCGGTCCGGTCGCTCACCAACGCGTCGACCGACGCCGGGGAGGTGGTGCTGTCCGCCGCGGGTGACGAGCTGCGGCTGCTCGACCCGGACACGCTGGAGCAGGTGGACGTGCTGCGGCAAGGGATGCGGTACGCGGACGTCGACGCCGAATCCGCAGTGGCAGTCGGGATCACACCGGACGGCGTGGGCGTCGCGCGCGGCGGGGACGCGGGCTCGCTGAGCTTCTGGGAACCCGGCACGAGCCTGCTCCACCCCGGGACCTGGATGCGGGACGTACCGGTGGACCACGCGCACGACGGTCGGGTGAACGCGGTGGTGTGGCTCCCCCACCACCCCGATGGGCCCCGCGTGGCGACCGGCGGTGACGACGGCGCGGTCCGCCTGTGGGACCCCGCGGAACCGGACCGGCCCTCCGGCATCACCGGTGCGGGCGGAGCGGTCCGCGCCTTGGAGTCGGTCGGTGACGTGCTCGTCGTCGGCACGGCGGACGGCACGGTCCGCGTGCACCGCGTCCCGGACGGGGACGAGCCGCACGTGCTGCCCGGCACCGGTGCGGCGGTCGAGTCGCTGGCCTCCGTCATGACCGACAGCGGGCTCTACGTCGCGATCGGCACGGGCGACGGCACGCTCCGGCTGTGGAGCACGTGGTCCGGCGAGGTCCACGACGAACCCGTGGACGCCGGCGCGATCCTCGCCCTCGCGTGGGGCGAGGTCGAGGGGGTGCCGGTGCTGGGCCTCGGCCTCGCCGACGGCAGGGTCGGCTGGTGGAGGCTCTACGAGCCGGACGGCGAGCGGGCGCTCACCGAGTGGACGGGCCCCGCGGTGACCGCGCTGACCTGGACGGCGCACGGCCGCCTGCTGTGCGCCGGTTTCCAGGACGGTTCACTGTGGACGCTCGACCCCACCGGCACCACCGAGGGCCGGGCCGCTCCACCGCCGCCGCACGGGGACGGCGCGATGACCACCGGGCTGATGGACGGGCGGGCCGTGCTGGCGGCCGGTGGCGGCGGTGCGCCGTTCCGGGTGTGGGACATCGAGGAGAGCGCGTTGCTGGTGGTCGACGCGTACCTCGGCACTGACGGCCGCTTGCTGCGGTGGGGCGAGGACCGGGTCGTCGCCGCACGCGGGCCCGGCACGGTGCGGCTGGTCGACCCGGTGGACGGCACCGTGCGGCACGAGGTCGAGGTACCCGAGGACTTCGACGCCCTGGAACTGGCGTTCGGCCGCCTGCACGGCCGTGCCGTGTGCGCGGTGGCCACGAGAGCCGGTGCCATCACCGTGGTGGACGTGGAGGACGGCACCAGGCGGACGGTCGAGTGGCACGAGCCGGTCCTCGGGCTGGCGTTCGGCGCCGACGACCGACTCGCGATCCGCGACGCCTACGGCTGCACGGTGATCCTCCTGCGCTGACACCCCGCCGCGGACCGGGAGGCCGCACGTGGCGCGCACGGCCTCTTCGCGGTGGCCATCCTGGTGGTCCTGTCAGCCGGCCTCCGGTCGCGAGGCGACGCCCCGGCGCCGGAGCCGGGCGAACGGGCTCTCGCGCTGCGCATCCCGGCCCGCTTCGACCGGGCGACGTTCCGGTACCGGGTGGACGCGCCCGAGCAGGCGCAGGTCGCGGCCCACCCGCTGACCGGCCGGGTACTGCCTGCTCTACTGTCCTCTGCGCACACGGCCGGCAGCGGGTTTGCGGCGTTCCAGCAGCCAATCCGTGAGCAGCAGCAGGAGCAGGGGACTGAGCCAGGGCCCGATGCTCGCGGCGCTGTACTGCACCAGTTCCACGCTGCCGCGGTAGGTGGTGTCCACCTGGGGCATGAGCGCGATCGTGGCCACCACGTTGATGATTCGGCTCAGGACGATCGACATGGTGAGCGCGAAGCTGCGGGACATCCACCTCCGGTGTTCGCCGTAACGGCGCCGGCGGGCCATCCGCAGCCCCGCGATCGTGACCGCGAGCCACAGCGCCGAGCCCACGAGGTTGGCCACCCGCACCGAGGGGCCGGCCGCGGTGTGCCAGCCGATGTAGAACCCGAGCAGCGCGGCGGGCAACACCCCGCCGAAGACGTAGATCCGGCCGGTGATCCGGTGCCCACGCGGGTGTTGTGCGCGGAACGCGGGCCAGATCTGGAAGCACGCGGTCGTCATCGCGACGGCGCCGAAGAGGACGTGCGCGACGAGCAACGGGTAGTAGAGGCCGTCGCCCTCCGGCGGTTCCAGGCGGGAGAGGGACGGGTCGAAGGTCAGGTAGGGCGGTACGGAGAAGGCCAGGAACGCCGCGACCACCAGCAGCAGCGGGACGATCCAGGGGCGGCGCCACCAGGCCGGGGCACGGCGGGGCGGTGCCGCGGGAGGTGCGTTCGTCGTGTGGGTCATGACGATCCGTTCGTGAGGTGGCCGGACTGAAACTACGTACAACGTACATCAAAACGTATGACGTACATAGTTTTAGAATGGCGGCGACGACACGGACGGGATGGCGCATGGCGACGCACGACAGCAAGGGTCACGACCTGCAGCGCAGCCTCACGCTGCTGTGGGCCGGGCGCTCCCGGGGCCGGCGCGGACCCCGGCCGAAGCTCACCGTGGCGCAGATCGCGGACGCCGCGGTCCGGGTCGCGGACGCCGATGGGCTGGAGGCGCTGTCGATGCAGCGGATCGCCGCCGAACTCGGCTACTCGACGATGTCGCTCTACAACCACATCCCGAGCAAGGACCTGCTGCTGGAGGTCGTGGCCGACGTCGCGGCCGGGCCACCACCCGAACTCGACGGCACAGGCGACTTCCGCCACGCGGTCCGGCAGTGGGTCGGCGCGCTGTGGGCCGGCTTCCAGACCCGGCCCTGGCTGCTCCGCGTCCCGCTCGACCACGCACCGATCGGGCCCAACCAGCTCGCGTGGCTCGACCGCCTGCTGCGGCCCCTGCTGACGGCCGGGCTGGTGGGTGGCGAGGCGCGGGCGGCGGCCCTGCACCTGACCGCGGTCGTGCGCGGCACCGCGCAGATCACCATGGACATGGCCGGCGCGCAGGCCGCCGACGGGTCGCCGCACAACGAAGCCGAACTGGCACACGCGCTCGCCGAGCTCATCGACCCGGACGCCTACCCCGCGCTGGCGGCCGTCCACGCCGCCGAAACCACCGGCGACCGCTCCGCGCCCGAGCGGGGCGACGGGCGGGCACTGCCCGTCGAGCTCAGCTTCGGGGTGGACCGGTTCCTCGACGGCGTCGAGGCCTGGGTGGCGGCGAAGGCCCGCGGCGGCTGAGCGGCTCGCGTTCTCGTGCGGTGGTCGGTGGCGGACGCCTCAAGGCGGAGCCCGAGGACTCCGCCTTGAGGAACTCGTCGATCGACTGGTCGGGTCGGGCGTGGAGTCAGGCGGGAACTCCGTGGCCGTCGACCCGCTCGACAGCGGCGGTCCGGTACCCGAAAGCCTGTGCTGCCTCGTAGTAGACCTTCGCCAGGGAGTCGCAGGCGGGACGCACCGCGTCGGGGTACGTGGCGCACACCCGCTGCAGGTCGCCGTAGAAGGCGAGGTCGAGCCGGGCCTTGTTGGCCGCGAACCGCTGGGCCGCCTTGTAGTTGCGGTATCCGAAGTCGTGGCGGGCGCAGGCCGACTCGAACGTGAACCCGAGCGGGTTGTCCGGCGCCCAGCTGCAGAGGTTGGTGCTCCAGTCGAACTCGTACGCCGCGTAGGTCGGGTAGAACCGCCCGATGTTCCACGCGTCGTAGCTGCCGGAACCGGGCGAGGTCAGGCTCTCCAGCACCGCCAGCCGGTTGGGCGCCAGGCCGGTGGACACCTCGCCGGACCCGACCGCGACCGACACGGTGCCGGTGCCGAGGCCGGAGCACGCGCTCAGGTAGCGCAGCCCGTTCGGCAGCGCGAGGCAGCCGGTCCAGATGCCGCCGTTGAACGCCTGCAGCGCCAGGTTGAACCCGACCTCCATCCGGGCGCCGCCGTCGTAGACGTACCCGTCGATGATCACCGCGCCGTAGCTGTAGCCGTAGTAGCCGTTGACGAACGAGAACGGGGTCGCCGCCGCGACGACCTGCCCGTTGTACGGCGAGCCGGACGTCCGCTCGATCAGGTACGCCTGCCCGGCACCCGCGAGGTAGAAGTTGCAGAGGACTTCCGCCAGGTAGTCGATCCGCACGCTGAGCCCGACCTTGCTGATCGTCCCGCTGATGTAGGGCGTGCAGCCCGCGTCCTCCTGCTGCGCGCCCCCGACCATGCCCGGTGCCTTGCCGGCCGCTTGGGGACGCAGCGCGATCGCGGAGCCGTTCGCGAGTTCGGCCACCGAGCGCGGGCCGACGGGTCGCTTGGCGCCGTCCGGCTTCTGCTCGGACACACCAGGTGCCGCCGTGACCGCCTGCTCGCCGAGGCCCGGGGCGCCCGCGGCGTGCGCCGGGAGCGTGTTCCCCAGCGCGCCGAACAGCACGAGCGCCACTACCGCTGTCAATGCCGGAATTCGTCTGTTGATCGGTTTCGATCCCATGTCCACCCCGTCCGTGTCGCCTCCTGCCGGCACGCTCCCAGCGGGCGCTGGACGGGGACTGGACATCGTCTGGACGTGGTGGGAGTGGCGTTCACACCGTGATCACGACCTTGGCGCGGGCGTGCTCGTCCTCGACGTACCGGATGGCGTCGGGCACCTCGCCGAGTCCGTAGGTCCGGTCGATCACCGGCACCAGCGTGCCCGCTTGGGCGAGTTCCGCCAGTGTCGCCAGGTTCTCCCTGTCCGGCCACGCGTCGAGGACGAGCACCCGGTGCCGGCGGATGAACGCAGCCGCCAGTTTCGCCCGCACGATGAGGCCCAGTGGCCCGAAGAGGCTGCCGCCGGTGGACACGCCGCCGCCGGACAGGACGAGCGTGCCCCCGGTCTTGAGGGTGCGTCGCAGCGCGGTCAACGAGTGGTTGCCCACGAGGTCGAACACGACGTCGTAGCGACCGGTGTCGCGGGTGAAGTCGTCCTGGTTGTAGTCGATGACGTGGTCCGCGCCGAGCGAGGCGACCAGCTCCACGTTCCTGGTGCCGCACACCGCGGTCACCTCGGCGCCCAGCCACTTGCCGAGTTGCACGGCGAACGTGCCGACACCGCCCGACGCGCCGTTGACCAGGACCCGCTGCCCCGGCCGCACCCGTCCCTGGTCGCGCAGTCCCATGAGCGCGGTGTTGGCGGCCAACGGCAGCGCCGCCGCCTGCTCGAACGTCAGGTTGGCCGGCTTGTGCTCGACGACGTCGTGCGGCGCGCACACGTACTCGGCGAACGCCCCGTCCGCCTCGCCGTACACCTCGTCGCCCGGCCGGAACCGGGTCACCCGCGCGCCGACCGCCTCCACCACGCCGGCGAAGTCGGTGCCCCGGATCCTGGCCCGCGGCCCGCGCAGCCCCATCGCACCGGGCATGAGCCGCGCCAGGTAGGGGTCGCCGCGCATCACGTGCCAGTCGCGGGCGTTCACCGTCGCGGCGCGCACCCGCACGAGCACCTGGTCGTCCGCGGGCGCGGGCCGGTCGACCTCGCTGAGCAGCAGCACGTCCGGCGATCCGTACCGGTCCTGGGTGATCGCCTTCATCGTGCCTCCGCGGACCGATCGGCGGGTGGCCCCCTCGGGCGTCGTCATCGTCATGCCACAGATGGTGGCCGGGAGGACGGCGCCGGATCATCGGGCATCCGGCCACGGCTCCACCGACCGGAAGACCGGGGCCGGCGTCGTACTTTCGGCCACCGGCCCACCCACCGCGTCGAGCGCGGTGTCCTCACCCGCCGGCCCGGGGCGGGCGGGTCGCGTCACGTCGCGCCCGCCCCGGCTGCCGATCAGGCGGTGGTGCAGGTGATGGCGGACGGGGCGGGGTTGCTGCCCGCGAACGAGCCGATGAAGCCGAACGTGGTGGTGCCGTTGGCGTTGAGGGTGCCGTTGTAGCCCGCGTTGCGGACGGTCACCTCCTGGCCGGTGGTGGAGGCCACGCCGTTCCACACGTTGCCCAGCCGCTGCCCCTCGGCGAGCGTCCACCTGACGGTCCAGCCGGTGATGCCGGCGGTGCCGGTGTTGCGGACGGTGACCTCGCCCTGGAAACCGCCGTTCCACTGGCCGACCACCCGGTAGGTCGCGGCGCAGCCGGAGGTGTTGCCGCCCGTGGTGGTCGTGGTCGTGACCGGCGTGCCGCCGAGGGCCTCGTACACGGCCCAGTACGACGGCTTCTTGGCGAAGTTCTCGTCGTAGATCAGCGCGGCGCCTTCACCGGGGAACACCGAGGGGATCCAGGAGTGGCCATCGGAGAAGTCCCAGACGGTGATGCCGACGCAGCGGGTCACGGCCAGGCAGGCGTTGACGACGGCGCGGTAGTCGGCCGCCTGCTGGGCGTCCTTGGTGGCGTCACGGGGCGTGCGCATGCGGATGTCGAGTTCGGTGATGGCGACGTCCACGCCGAGGTCGGCGAAGCGCTGGATGTTCTGCCGCACCGTGCTCGGGATCTGGCCGAGGATCAGGTGGGCCTGCAGGCCGACGCCGTCGATCGGGATGCCCTGCTGCTTGAACGACTTGACCATGTTGTACATGGCGTCGCTCTTGGCGTTGACGCCTTCCACGTTGTAGTCGTTGTAGTAGAGCTTGGCGTTCGGGTCGGCGGCGCGGGCGGCCTTGAACGCCTCGGCGATGTAGCTGTCGCCGATCTTCTGCTGGAACACCGACTGGCGCCGGGTGCCGTCCTCCTCGAACGCCTCGTTGACCACGTCCCAGTGCACGACCTTGCCCTTGTAGTGGCCGGCCACGTTGGCGATGTGGTTGCGCATCACGCCGAGCAGCTCACCGGCGGGCACGTCGTTGACCCAGCCGGGCAACTGGTTGTGCCACACGAGGGTGTGACCGCGCACGATCTGGTCGTGCGCTTGGGCGAACGCGACGATCTGGTCGGCCTGGCGGTAGTCGAACTGGCCGCGGCTGGGTTCGGTGTACTGCCACTTCTGGGTGTTGCCCACGGTGATCTGGTTGAACTCGCTGCCCAGGACCGCGGTGTAGGGCGCGTTGGTCAACGTCGGGTTGTCCGTGGCGGAGCCGAAGTAGCGGCCCTTGGCGGCGGCGAGCTGTCCCAGGGTCGGGCCGGGCTCGGCCGTCGACGGCGCGGCCACCGCCATGCCGACGGCGAGCACGCCCACGACGGCGGCGGCTGTCGCGGCGAGGACGCGCCGTGCACGGCCTGCTGGTGCTGACATGTGTCGTCTCCTGACATCGGTGTCGGGACCGGCCACGCGGTGGAACGCCGGGCAAGTGGCGGCCGGTGGACCATCCACTTCGAAAGTTTCGACTAACCCCCCGAATGTTAACGCGGCCGACAGTAGGGCGGGTCACGGCGGCCGTCAAGGCGTTCGGGCACCGAGCCGAACCGTTCGGTGCGGAGACCGCCGCACTAGACTTCCGCCATGACCTCCACCGGACGCCCGACCGAACCCGCCGGGCGTGGTGGCGCGACCATCGCCCGCATCGCGGAGCTGGCGGGCGTGTCCACCGCCACGGTGTCCAAGGTCGTCAACGGGCACTCGGAGGTCGCCCCGGACACCCGCGCGCTGGTCGAGAGGGTGATCCGGGAGCACGGGTACCGGCGGCAGAAGAAGCCCAACCGCGCCACGCTGGTCGAACTGGTGCTGCACGAGCTCGAAGGCGCCTACGCGATGGAGGTCATCAAGGGCG
The DNA here is from genome assembly GCF_003014735.1 of Saccharothrix carnea. Classification (GTDB taxonomy): domain Bacteria; phylum Actinomycetota; class Actinomycetes; order Mycobacteriales; family Pseudonocardiaceae; genus Actinosynnema; species Actinosynnema carneum. The sequence continues at coordinate 160,550 of NZ_PYAX01000004.1, forward strand.
TGGAGCGCGTGGCGGGCGAGCACGGACTCGCCGTCGTGCTCACCGAGCTGCACGGCCGCCACACGCCCGGCCGCACCTGGATCGAAGGCGTGCTGGCCCGCAAACCCGCGGGCGTGATCACCGTCTTCTCCGCGCCCACACCCTCCCAGCAGGCGCAGCTGGCCAGCCGCGGCATCCCGTTCGTGCTGGTCGACCCCACCAGCGACCCGGGGCACGAGTTCCCCACCGTGGGCACCAGCAACTGGAGCGGCGGCCTGTCCGCGACCCGCCACCTGCTCGACCTCGGGCACCGGCGCATCGCCGCCATCACCGGCCCCTCCCACGCGCTGTCCAGCCGCGCCCGCCTCGACGGCTACCGCGCCGCCCTCGACGCCGCCGAGGTCCCCGTCGACCCCGAACTGGTCCACGTGGGCGACTTCAACGTCGTGGACGGCCTCGCCCGCGGTCGTGACCTGCTACGCCTCGACGACCGCCCGACCGCGGTCTTCGCGTTCAACGACGCGCAGGCCATCGGCGTGTACCAAGCGGCGCACGAAGCGGGCCTGCGCATCCCGCAGGACCTCAGCGTCGTCGGCTTCGACGACCTGCCGCCCGCGCGGTGGGCCATCCCCGCCCTGACCACCGTCCGCCAGCCGCTCAGCGACATGGCGGCGGCGGCCGCGGACATGATCGTCGGCCTCACGCAGGGCACGCCACCGGCCCAGCCCCGGGTCATGCTGGCCACCGAGCTGGTGGTGCGGGCGAGCACGGCCCCGCCCGCTTAGCACCCGGAAACACCACGGGCGATGGCCGAACCGTAAGGCCGTGGTGCCCGTCCTCGCCCTGCTCGGCGGCCCACCGGTGTGGCCAGGCCGTCGCGCTCCGCGTGGTTCAGCGCCCGCCGGGGTTGGCGCGCGTGGTGTCGTCGTCGAACCGGACCGACGCCACCACCTCGGCCTTGTTCGCGTAGTCGACCGGCGGGATCGCGCGCAGCGCCCTCGCCGTGATCTCGTCCCCCCGTTCCTGGGCCGCGTAGATCAGTTCGTCCTTGCTCGCGGGGAAGTCGACCTCTTTCAGGCAGCCCGCCAGCCGTTCGCGAGTGGTGTATGCGGTCATCGCCACCTCCGTGCGTTCCCGGTACGAGCCCGTGTCGGGGCCATACCCGCTCTCACGTCCGGAAAACGCCGCACGGCCGACTCACGCGGGTCACGGGCGCAGGAGGTTTTGATCGCACGGCGCTCGTCCATCGCCCGGTAGCCCTCCGCGGCCTGGTCGAGCGGCAGTTCGAGGTCGAAGACCCGGCCCGGGTCGATCCGCCGGTGCCAGATCAGGTCGATCAGCTCGGGCAGGAAGCGCGGCGGCGACCGCCGCGAACCACCCGGTGCCCGGCACGTCGGACGCGGCCGGGAACGACGGGACCAGGTCGGCGGGTGGCACGTCGGGCGTGGCGACCAGGGTGCCGTCGGCCAGCGGCACGCGCAGGTACTCCGGTCACCGCGACCGACCAGGTGCCGCGCAGAGTGCGTGGAAAAAGTCTCCCGACACTTGCCGGACATTCACACGAATGGCCACACGGGATTTTGACCGTACCCGATCGGAGCATTTCCCGAGGTCGCACCGACGTGGAAGTGTGGTGGACGGCCGACGCCCGGCCACAGGAATCCGGCCCTCGCCGGGATTCGCCCGCGAGTCGACGGAGGCCTGGATGAAGAGACTCGTCGCCACCTGCTGCGCCGTGGTCCTGGCGCTGCTCGGCGCCTCCGGTGCGGCCACCGCGGCAGCGGCTCCCCGGGCGGACATCGCCGCCGCACCGAACTGCCAGCACGGCAGCACGTACGGGATCGTGGTTTCGGCGGCGCACGTCACGAGATATGACGGAGTCGAACTCGGCGCCATTCAACTGTGCCGGGACACCTCGTCGAATTACTGGGCCTTCGTCCTCTTCTACGGCCCGGTGCCGACCGGGAACTGGGGATACGCCTACTTGAACCGCTTTCTCGACGGACAGCCCGTGGACACCTTCGGCTGCAACCCGGGCGGGAACGGGTACGTGGAGCCGCGGCAGACCAAGTGCTGGACGCCGAAGATCTCCGCGCCGAGCTCCCGGGTCACGTTCCTCGCCTCCGGGGTCCAGTGCGAGGGGTCGTTCCCGACCTGCAACTTCATGCTGGGGGAAGGCTACACGGCCCGGATGCGCTGAACCCCGGCCCGGCCAGGTGACGACGGCTCGGCCGACCAGGTGACGGCGCCAGGGCAGCCAGGCGTGCGCAGTGGGCGGATGGCGGGTCGCCGTTGGCACCGCAGTCGGACAGCAGCACGTCTCGGGCACCACCAACGATGTTCGATGTTGTTGAATCTGCTATCACAGCGCCTGATCTGTGCCGGATTTCGTTGAATTTCGGTTGACAACGTTGACCAGCTCTGGACATCCCGGCTTACCGCGGTTACGGTCGTGCCACTGATGTTTGCGTAAACACCGCCTCGGGGCTCCGGCACCGAGGCCCTGCCCGCACCAGTGGTCGCATCCCGGCCCGGCCCTTTCACACCGTGGTGAAGGAGACCTGCCATGCCCGTGTCCCCCGCTCTGGCACGGCCGCACCGCCCGAGGTCCCGCGACGCGGTCCCGGGCGCACCACCCGGGTCGACGGCCTGATCCACTCCGCACTTCGCCGCGGGCGCGATCGGCCGCACCACGCGGGTTCCGCGATGTCCGGATCGACTCCTCCCCGTTCCGCGGACCCGCGACCCGGCCGTGCCCGCGTTCCCCGACCGCTGACGGCCGCCGCCACCGCTCAGCGATGACCGACTCCCCGCAGGAGGACTCATGATCAACCGCAGAACGGTGTTGGCCTCGGCCGGTGTCGCGGCGGCGAGCGGCGCGCTGGGCACGGGCACCGCCCGTGCCGACGCGACCATCGGCGTGAACCCCGGCGTCGACTACGGCACCTGGGAGGGCTGGGGCACCTCGCTCGCCTGGTGGGCCAACGTGTTCGGCGACCGGGACGATTTCGCCGACCTGTTCTTCACCACCAGGACCGTCACCTACAACGGCGTGGCGATGCCCGGTCTCGGCCTGAACATCGCCCGCTACAACCTCGGCGCGTCCAGCTGGAACGCGGTGAACGGCGAGCGCATGATCGCCTCACCCAACATCCCGCGGTTCAAGCAGATCGAGGGCTTCTGGCAGGACTGGAACAACGAGGACCCGAACTCGACCGCGTGGAACTGGAACGCCGACGCCAAGCAGCGCGCCGCCCTGGTCAAGGCCACCCAGCGCGGCGCGATGAGCGAGCTGTTCGCCAACTCGCCGATGTGGTGGATGTGCCTGAACCACAACCCTTCCGGCGCGGCCAACGCCGCCGACAACAACCTCCAGCCGTGGAACCACCGCCAGCACGCGCACCACCTGGCCGTCACCGCGCGCCGCGCCCGTGACCAGTGGGGCGTGAACTTCCGCACCGTCGACCCGTTCAACGAACCGTCCTCGAACTACTGGCACGCCAACGGCACCCAAGAGGGCTGCAAGATCGACGCCACGACGCAGCGCAGCGTGCTGGCCCACCTGCGCACCGAGCTCAACCGGCAGGGCTTGAGCGGCACCAGGATCTCGGCGTCCGACGAGACCAGCTACGACCTGGCCCGCACCACCTGGAACAGCTTCGACGCCACCACCAAGGGCCTGGTGAACCAGGTCAACGTGCACGGCTACCAGGGCACCGGCGGCCGACGCGACCTGCTGTCCAACGACGTCCGCGCGGCGGGCAAGGTGCTGTGGAACTCCGAGCACGGCGACGGCGACGGCTCCGGCCTGCAGACGGCCCGCTGCCTGCTGCTGGACTTCAACTGGCTGCACCCCACCGCCTGGTGCTACTGGCAGGTCATGGACCCCACCGCCGGCTGGGGCGCCATCAAGTACGACGGCAGCACCCTGCGCGCGGGCGCGGTCGAGACGAAGTACTACGTGCTGGCCCAGTTCACCCGCCACATCCGACCCGGCATGCGCATCCTGCACACCGGCAGCGATCTGGCCGTCGCCGCCTACGACGCCACCGCACGACGCCTGGTCGTCGTGGCCGCCAACACCGGCTCCGCCCAGACCCTGACCTTCGACCTGACCCGCTTCGGCCAGGCACCCGACGGCGTGGTCACGCGCTGGTCCACCGCCACCGCGGGCGGCGACCGTTACGTCCAGCGCCAGGACACCCGCGTCGGCGGCAAGGTCCTCCGCGTCCCGTTCGGCGCCGGTCAGGTGCAGACGTTCCAGGTCGACGGCGTGGTGGTCTGAACCCCGCGAGCCGTGGTGCGGGTCCGCGTGCACACGTCGGACCCGCACCGCCGTGCCCGCCGGGAAGGGTTTCGGTCGGACCGTAGGAAAAGCGCGCGAGCGTTGTGACGACCGCCGGCCGGCTGCGACCCTGACCGCGGTTTCCGCGAGGTGCGGGAACGGAGTCGACGTCAGACGGGGGAACACGATGGCGGACGGTGTGGACCTGGGGTCCCGACTCGACGACCTGTCGGCCCGGGTGCGGGAGCTGGAGGCGGTCCGCGCGCTCACCGAGCTGCGCCACGCCTTCCACCACTGCCTCAACCGCCGGGACTGGGCGGGGCTGGGCGCGCTGTTCACGGTGGACGCGCTCCTGGACTACGGCGAACTGGGCGAAGCGCGCGGCAGTGCGGCGATCCGGGAGTACTACACCGAGCTGCTGCCGAAGCTGGTCGAGATGCGGGGCGCCTCGAAGCTGGAGCTGAAGAACTTCAACCACGTCCACCAGGTCGAGGTCGACGGCGACCGCGCGACCGGCGTCTGCTACTTCGAGGAACACATCCGGTTCGACGAGGAGGAGTTGGCGCACCAGAGCGTCGGCCGGTTCTCGGACCGCTACGTGCGCCAGGACGGCCGGTGGCTGTTCGAACGGGTCGAGCTGGAGCACTACTGGGTGGTGCCGCACAACAAGGGTTGGCACTGGCCCTGGTGACCGCGTTTCACACGTTCGCGTGAAGGTGGCGGGCATGACCGGAGACCGCGTTGACACCTCCGCGAAACTGCCACTAACCTCGTTGCAGTTCGACCGGCGCGGTTCCGGTCGGCCTCCTTCCTCGAGACGGGTGCGGCAGTGGGCGTCAGCAGCAGGAGCGCGGTCGCGATCCACGCACTCACCATGCTCGCGCGCTGGGGCGAGAAGCAGTTGACCTCGGCCGAGATCGCGGACAGCCTGGTGAGCAACCCGGTCCTGGTGCGGCGCATCCTCGGCAGCCTGAGGGTGGCCGGGCTGGTCCGGTCGACGGAAGGGCGCAACGGGGGCTGGACGCTGGCGCGCCCGGCCAAGCGGATCACGCTCTACGACGCCTACGCCGCCGTCGAGGACGGCCCGGTCCTGTCCCGGCACCCGCACCCGCCCAGCGCCGACTGCGAGGTGGGCCGCAACATCCAGAGCCTGCTCGAAGTCGAGTTCCAGGACGCGGAGCGGGCCATGGCAGAACGGTTGGGCCGCACCACGATCGACGACCTGGTCCGGGAAGTGCTGGCGATCGAGCGCCGACTGCCGGCGCGGCACCGCTAGCGAGAGCCGAGGCGGAGGAGTGATCCTCCGCCGTTTTTCCACCCTAAATGTAACCACGATGGTGGCAGTAAGCCACGCGAAGGACGTCCCGCATGACTTCCACGTCGACCACGAGCGAGCGCACCGGGCCGGGGCTGGCGCTGCTGGCACTGGTGCTGCCCGCGATGCTGGCCACGGTCACCGCCAGCGACATGGTCAACCTGATGCTCCCGGCCATGGGCACCCAGTTCGGCGCCACCGAAGCCGAACTCGCCTGGGTGGTCACCGGCTTCCTGCTCATGTTCTCCGTCGGCATCCCGCTCTACGGGCGCGTCTCCGACCGGGTGAGCCTGCGGCGCCTGTTCGTCTTCGCCCTGCTGACCTACGCCGTCGGCAGCGCGGTCTGCGCCCTGGCCCCGAACCTGTTCGTACTGGTCACGGGCCGGATCGTGACGGGTATCGGCGCCGCGGCGATCCCGGTGCTCTCGATCATCGCGGTCACCAGGCTGCTGCCCGCCGAGAAGCGCGGGGTCGGCATCGGCGTGGTCTCCGCGGGCGCGGGCGTCGGCACGGCGGCAGGTCCCGCGGTGGGCGGGCTGGTCGGCCAGTGGCTCGGCTGGCCGGCGCTGTTCTGGATCATGCTGGTGGTCGCGCTGGTGCTGGTGCCGCCGGCGCTGCGCGTGCTCCCGGACGACTCGCCGGCGGGCCGCGGCCCGATCGACATCCCCGGCGGCATCCTGCTCGGGCTCGGCGCGGGCCTGGTCCTGTTCGGCATGACCCAGGCGCAGGTCTCCGGCTTCGCCGCGCTGTCGGCCTGGGGCAGCCTGCTGGTCGCAGTCGTGGCGCTGGTCCTGTTCGCGTGGCGCACCGCCCGGGTCGACCACCCGTTCGTGCCACCCGCGCTGTTCGCCAACCGCGTCTACCGCACCGGCCTGCTGGTGGCGTTCCTGGCCATGGTGGTCAACCTGGGTGGCCTGGTGTTCGTCTCGCTGCTGGTGGTCGAGGTCAACGGCCTCACGCCCGGCCAGGGCGCGCTGGTCATGATCCCGGCGGGTGTCGCGGTCGCCGCCCTCTCGCCGCTGATCGGCCGCCTGGCCGACCGGGTCGGCACGCGGCCGCTGGTGCTCGCCGGCCTCACGCTGGTCGGGTTGTTCTCGCTGTTCCTGTCCACGTTCACCGGCGGCTCCTCGCCGGTGCCGGCGGCCATCGGGATCCTCGGGCTCAGCATCGGCTTCATCCTGGTGATGACGACCCTCATCGGCGCCGCGGCGGCCGAGCTGCCCGGCGACCAGGTCGGTGTCGGCCTCGGCATCCTGCAGGGCGTCCAGTTCCTGGGCGCGGGCACCGGCCCGGCGGTGTTCGGCGTGCTGGTGTCCGCCCGGCTGGAGAGCGGCGCCGGCGCGGTCAACCCCTTCTACGCCCGGCCCGAGGGCACCGCGTACTCCGACGTGTTCCTGGCCATGGCCGTGGTCATCGTCCTCACGCTGGTCGTGGCGTCGAGGATGCGCCCGTCCGCGGCACCCGCGGCGGCGACCCAGGAGGCCGGGACCGTCCACTGAAGACACTGCCATCAACGGGAGGGATCGGCATGGCCGTGCAAGATCGGACGTTCTCCAGCGAGAACAAGGACTTCGAGGCGCTGTACGCGGGTCGTGCGGCGTTCGGCGGGGTCGAGCCCGGTGACGAGGTGATCCCCTGGGACATCGGGGAGCCGCAACAGGCCGTGGTGGACCTGGCGCGGACGGGCGCCTTCACGGGCCGGGTGCTGGACGTGGGGTGCGGGCTCGGCGAGAACGCGATCCTGCTGGCGGAGCACGGTTGCGACGTGACCGGTGTGGACGGTTCGCCCACCGCGATCGCGGAGGCGGGCGACCGCGCCCAGGCGCAGGGTGTGGCGGTGCGGTTCCTGGTGTCCGACGCCACGGAGCTGGACAACGTCGGGACGGGTTTCGACACCGCCCTCGACAGCGGGCTGTACCACTGCCTGGACGACGGGCAGCGGGCGGCGTACGCGGCGGCGCTGCACCGGGTGTGCCGGCCGGGTGCGGTGCTGCACCTGTTCTGCTTCGCCGAATCCGTGCCGTCCGGGACACCGATCGCGGCGGAAGCGCTGGTCGGCAGGGCGAACCTGCACGCGAACCTCGGCCTGCACTGGGAGATCCTCGACATCGCCGACGCCGAGTTCGCCACGACGTTCACGCCGGAGCTGCTCGCCCGGATGGCTGCCGCGGCCGAGCCGACCGGCGACCGCAGGCCGGGCCCGGAGGCGGTCCGGCTGGACGAGCGCGGACGCGTGCTGACCCCGATGTCGTACGTGCGGGCGCGGCGGAAGTGAACGACGGCAGCCCTCTTGGAGGAGGACCTCGGTGAAGACCATCGTCGTGACAGGTGGCACGTCCGGGATCGGGCTGGCGCTCGCGCGGACCTGCCTGGACCGGGGTGATGAAGTGGTCGTCGTCGGCCCCGACCCGGTCAAGGGCGAGCGGTACCTCGACGCCGCACGGCGGGCGGGCGCCGCCGACCGGGCCCACTTCCTGCAGGCCGACCTGAGCCTGGTCGCCGAGAACCGGCGGGTCGTCAAGGAGATCACCGCGCGGTTCCCGGTGGTGCACGCGCTCGTGCTGTGCGCGCGGTACTTCCGCAGCCGCCGGGTGGTCACCGCCGAGGGGTTCGAGCACAACTTCGCGCTGTACTACCTGAGCCGGTACCTGCTGGGGCACGGCCTGGCCGACCGGCTGGACCAGGCCGAGCACCCGGTCGTGGTGAACCTCGCCGGCCCCGGTGTGGGCACGCCGGACATCCGGTGGGACGACCTGGAGCTGGCGCACGGCTACGACGGCTGGTCGGCCATGTTCCAGGGCGGGCGGCTCAACGACCTGCTCGGCGTCTCGTTCGCCGGTCACGGGTACCGCGCCCGGTACGTGCTGCTGTTCCCCGGCGGCACGCGCACCGGGTTCGCGGGCGACTTCGATCCGGCCTCGGCGGCCCAGGCCGACCGGATGAAGCGCGCCGGGCAGCCGGTCGAGCTGACCATCCCCCGGATCGTGGGGTTGATCGACTCGCCGCCGCGCGAGCCGCTGAGCGCGTTCGTGGAGGACACGCGGATCGGCCTGGCCCACCCGTCGTTCGACCAGGCCGCCGCGGCACGCCTGGAGGGCATCACGAGGGACCTGCTGGGCGACGAGCCCCGCGTCCGATGACCGATCCGCCGTCAGGGAAGGTGGCGACACCCATGACCGAACCGGTTTCCATGCCCCACAACGACCGTGCGGCCGGTTGCCCGTTCCGACCCGGACCCCGGCTCGTCGAGTCGCACGGCGACCCGGTCCTCCCCCGCGTCCCCGTGCCCACCTCGCAGCTCGGCGCGATCGACGCCGTCCTGATCACCCGGGACGACGACGCCCGCGCCGTGCTGTCCGACCCGCGCTACGAGGTCGGGTTCGCGTTCGACCCGCACACGACCGGTCCCCGTTCGGTGATGAACCAGCCGGGCGTGCTGCTCAACTACGACGGCGACGAGCACACGCGCTACCGCCGCATGCAGGCCGGTGCGTTCACGATGAAGCGCGTCCGGTCGCTCAGCGGCGTGATCGAGAAGATCGTCACCGAGCACCTGGACGCGGTGGAGGAGGCCGGTCCGGGTGTCGACCTCATCGCTGCGTTCGCCGAACCGCTGCCGCTCATCGTGATCTGCGAGCTGCTGGGCGCGCCGCAGGAGGACCGGGCGGCCATCCTCGAACGCAGCTCGATCGCGAGCAGCGTCGACACCACGCTGGAGGTGCAGCAGGACAACTTCGCCGCGATGATCGACTACATGGCGGAGCTGGTCGCCGCGCACCGCCGCGAGCCGGGTGACAACATCCTCGGCGACCTGGTCCGCCACCACGGCGCGGAACTGTCCGACGACGAGCTGGTCGGCATGGGGCTGGAAATCCTCGTGGCGGGCCACGGCACGCTTTCAGGCATGATCGGCACCAGCGTGCTCGCGCTGCTGGCGCACCCGGAGCAGCTGGCCGTCCTGCGTGACGACGAGTCGGCGGCCGGCGGTGCCGTCGAGGAGCTGTTCCGGTTCCTGGCGGTGGCGCCGCCGCTGATCCGGCGGGCGAACACGGACCTGTCGGTCGGCGGCGGCCAGTGGATCCGGGCCGGCGAGTGCGTGGTCGTGTCGAGCCTGATGGCGAACCAGGGCGCCGACCTGCCCACCCCGGCCGACGAGCTGGACCTGCGCCGCAAACCCGTGCCGCACCTGGCGTTCGGCTACGGCAGGCACCAGTGCGTCGGCCAGCAGCTCGCCCGCCTGGAACTGCGCCTCGCCTTGACGGGGTTGGTGCGCCGCTTCCCGGACCTCCGGCTCGCGGTGCCGTTCGAGGACGTCGAGTACCGCACGGGACAGCTGGTGTTCGGGGTGGAGAGCCTGCCCGTGACGTGGTGATCAGGGAATCGACACGGCCAAGAGGGGAAACCACATGGACGAGTCACGACGGGTGGCGTTGATCAGCGGCGCGAGCCGGGGCATCGGCGCGGCGACCGCACGGGAACTGGGGCGACGCGGGTACCACGTGGTGGTGAACTACCGGCGCGACACCGCCGCCGCGCACGGGGTGGTCCACGACATCCGGGAGGCGGGCGGCTCCGCCGAGGCGCGGCAGGCCGACGTCTGCGACGGTGCGCAGGTGGCCGACCTGGTGCGGCACGTGCACGCGGACCACGGCCACATCGACGTGCTGATCTGCAACGCCAACACGGTGAACCCGCCGTTCGAGCCGTTGCTGTCCCTGTCGTGGGAGTCGTTCATCGGGAAGGTCGGCGGTGAGCTGGCGGCGTCGTTCTTCCTCACCCAGGAGGTGCTGCCGGCGATGCAGCGGCGGCGGGCGGGGCGGATCGTCTACATCTCCAGCACCGCGGCGGACTGGGTGGGCAGCGTCGCGGCGCACTCCACCGCCAAGGCCGCGTTGAACACGTTCAGCCGCCACGTCGCGGCGGCGGCGGCCCAGCACGGCGTCGCGGTCAACACGGTCGCGTTCGGCACGGTGAAGACGGACGCGACGGCGGCGGTGCTCAACGAGGACCTGCGCAAGTACACGGAGGAGCGTTCGGTGCTCGGCAGGCTGCTGGACGCCGAGGACGCGGCGAGAGCGGTGGCCGCGGTCGCCGACGGCTTCGACGTGGCGATCGGTCAGGTGATCCGGGTGGACGGCGGCTACGACGTGCTCGACCAGCAGCTGCACGCCACCGCCAAGTTCTTCCAGTGAGCCGAGGACAGCGGGGCCGGGGGATTCGCTCCCCCGGCCCCGCTGTCGTCCAAAGTGGACCCGTGCCGTTACACCGCATGATGTTGGCGATAACATACGGTCCGGACCAGGACCGTCAGGGGCAAGAAACGCCTGCCCATCCGGCCAGCTCAGCCGACATGTGAGCGATCAAGAATCGAATTGGTTCGACAGCCCCCATGTCTGTTAGCGATAACAGAGGGCTTGCCGGACACCGGAGACCTCTCGTATGGTTCCGGGAAGCGCTCCCAGCGGGGTGGTACCCGGCAACCCGGCCGGTCGCGCTTGACGATTCCTGCTCGCAAGGAGGCGACGCATGGGTCCGCGCACGTACAGAGCTGCCGGGCTGCCGTGTTCCGACAGCCCCGCGCCGCGCCCGTCAGCCCATCGGCGACGGAGGCCGGCGCACCCCCGCTGAGCCCGATCACACCGCACCTGCTCCGCGCCCCGGCACCGCCGTGGCGTCGGGCCGGGTGCTGCCGTCCACCCACGCCGCCAGCTCGCCGCCACCACCACTCCAACCGAGGGATTCGAGGAAACCGTGGTCGCATTGAGAAAACTGGCCCTGACGTTGATGACCACCGTGGCCGTCACGGTCGCGCTCGCGCCGCACGCGTCGGCCTACCCCGGGCCGGGTCACGTCACCGGTGACATCGGGGTGCACGACCCGAGCGTGGTCAAGCGCCCGGACGGGAGCTACCTGGTGGCGCACACCGGGAACAACATCGCGCTGAAGACCTCCACCGACCGCACCGCCTTCCGCAACGCGGGCTCGGTGTTCCCCAACGGCGCCTCCTGGACCACCACCTACACCAACGGCAGCCGCAACCTCTGGGCACCGGACATCTCCTACCGCAACGGCCAGTACTACCTGTACTACTCGGCCTCCACGTTCGGCTCGAACCGGTCGGCGATCTTCCTGGCCACCAGCCCCAGCGGCAACTCCGGCACCTGGACCCACCGCGGCCTGGTCGTCGAGTCCCGCACCAGCGACAACTTCAACGCCATCGACCCCGACCTCGTGGTGGACGACCAAGGCCGCTGGTGGCTCAGCTTCGGCTCGTTCTGGTCGGGCCTCAAGATGATCGCGCTCAACCCGTCCACCGGCCTGCGGTCCGACTCCACGATCCGCTCCATCGCCGGCCGCAACGGCGGCGCGATCGAGGCGCCGAACATCTTCAAGAAGGGCTCCTACTACTACCTGTTCGTCTCGTTCGACCGCTGCTGCCAGGGCGCGGCGAGCACGTACCGCGTGATGGTCGGCCGTTCGACCAGCGTCACCGGCCCGTACGTCGCCCGCAACGGCACGGCCATGACCTCCGGCGGCGGCACCGAGATCCTCGCCGGCCAGGGCAGCATCCACGGCCCCGGCCACCAGGACGTGTTCGCCGACACCGACAACGACATCCTGGTCTACCACTACTACGCCGACAACGGCGCGTCGCTGCTGGGCATCAACTGGCTCGGCTGGGACTCCGCCGGCTGGCCCTACGTCCGCTGATGACCGGTAACCCGGGCAACGTCGCAGGGAGCGCACCTTGACACCGATCAGCAGAGCGGGCCGCCGGACGCCTCTCGTCCTCCTGGCCACCGCCGCCTTCCTCGGCGGCGTCACCTCGGCCCTGCCGCCGACCGCCGCCGCGGCCGTGGTCGACACCACCGCGTCCTACGTCCTGGTCAACCGCAACAGCGGCAAGGCGTTGGACGTCTACGACCTCGCCACGAACGACGGCGCGCGGATCTCGCAGTACACGCGCAACGACGGGGCGTGGCAGCAGTGGCAGTTCGTGGACTCCGGCGGCGGCTACTACCGCCTGAAGTCCCGGCACAGCGGGAAGGTGCTGGACTTCCCGTCCACGGCCGACCGCACCGGCCTGGTGCAGAACACCGACGCCAACCGCACCGGTCAGCAGTTCCGGCTCGCCGACTCCGCCGGCGGGTACGTCCGGCTGCTCAACCGTGCCAGCAACAAGGCCGTCGACGTGCTGGACTTCTCCACCGCGGACGGCGCGCAGGTGATCCAGTGGCCGGACACCGGTGGCACGAACCAGCAGTGGCAGCTGGTGCGGCTGGGCGCGCCGGCGCCGGGCACGTTCACCAACCCGATCAAGCGCAACGGCCCGGACCCGTGGCTGCAGTACCACGACGGGTACTACTACCTGGCCACCACGACCTGGAACTCCACGATCACGATGCGCCGGTCCCGCACGCTGGCCGGCCTGTCCACCGCGGCCGACCAGGTGATCTTCAGCCTGACCAGGCCCAACGGGTGCTGCAACATGTGGGCGCCGGAGTTCCACCTGCTCAACGGCCGCTGGTACCTGTACTACGTGGCCGGGCAGAACGTCCCGGACTTCAACCCGACGCAGCGGCTGCACGTGCTGGAGAGCGCGGGCACCGACCCGATGGGCCCGTACAGCTTCAAGGCCGACCTGGGCAACACCTGGGAGCTCGACCCGAGCATCCTGCGGCACAACGGCCGGCTGTACCTGCTGGGCAGCGCGACGGACGGTACGCAGTCGCTGACCATCACCCCGCTGTCCAACCCGTACACGATCAGCGGCGCCCGCCGCACCATCTCCCAGCCGACCCTGTCCTGGGAACGGCAGACCCACCCGGTCAACGAGGGCGGCGAGCCGCTGTACCACAACGGCCGCACCATGATCGTGTACTCGGCCAGCGCCTGCTGGGGCCCGGACTACAAGCTGGGCCTGCTCACCCTCACCGGCACCGACCCGCTCAACCGGGCGCACTGGACCAAGTCGCCCAACCCGGTGTTCCAGCGCAACGACGCCAACGGCGTGTACGCACCCGGCCACAACGGGTTCTTCAAGTCGCCTGACGGCACCGAGGACTGGATCGTCTACCACGCCAACGACTCGGCCGGCGGCGGCTGCGACATGAACCGCTCCACCCGCGCCCAGAAGTTCACCTGGAACGCGGACGGCACACCGAACTTCGGCACGCCCGTCCGCCTCGGCACCACCCTCACCGCACCCTCCGGCGAACCCGCCAACTGAAACCGCACGGCGGTTTCCCCGACAGGTGCCGGTGGTCCCCCACCACCGGCACCTGTCGGCGGCAGGATCAGTCGTCCTCCGCACGCCGACCCGTCGACAGACCGCGCCTACCCCACCGAGGCGCGGTGCGCGGGCGGTGTCCGGGTGCCGACCGCAGTCGGGCCCCGGACGGCGGCCCTGATGGCGGGGATCAGGTGGTCGAGGCCCTCGCGCTCGGTCAGGTAGGCCAACGCGCCGAGGTCGACGCACTTGAGCGCGGTGGCACTGTCCGCGTGCTGCGAGTAGACGACGACCCGGCGGCTTTGTCCACCGGCCTGCGCAGCGCGGCGAAGTCCGGTCGACCGGGCACCAGCTCCAGGTCGAAGATCACCACGTCCGCGGCGGCACCGCGTAAGTCGCCGGCTGGACTAGCGGGAAGTCGTGGTCGCCCCACCGGCGCACCAGGTTGGCGCGGCCGAGCCCGCCGACCACCACCCCCGTGACCGGCAGGGTCGCGACCCGCAGACCGGACAGCAGCTGCACCCGGACCGTGTCACTCATCGCGACGCAACGACGTTACCCGCACCGGGTCCACGTGGGACACGCAGGTCAGGGCCTCGCCCTTCGCCGAACGGCAGTTCCGCTCGTCGTCAGGGGCGAGGTCTTCCCGCCCGACGACGTGCGCCTACGGGTGCATCCGCGCGCCCTTGAGCACCTTGTCCACCGCATTGCGCGGGCCGTGCACGCCGATGCCCACGAGATCGAGGGCGTCGCGCGGCACGGCGCGCACGGCGGCCCGGTTGTCCACGTCGTTGCCGGTGGCGAACAGGTCCGAGGTGAACACCGCGAGCGCCAACCCGCGCCCGACCGCCTTGGCGTGGGCGCTCACCAGCACCTCCTTGCCGCCGTTCAGCACCAGCACCGGTCGGCCGAGCATCGGCAGGTATTTCGTGCCGTCCGCGTCCTCGTACGGCTCACCGACCGCCTCGGGCACGGCCGCGGTGAGGCCGCTCGCCAGGAAGGCGGTCACGTTCAGCGCCTGCCACGGCGCCAGGTCGTCGCGGAGCAGGACGGCGAACTTCGTCTCGAATCGTTCCACGCCGACACCGTCGCCGACCGGGGGCGACCCGGTCTTGTACGTTCTTGACGTGGGCCCCGACATCTCCGCGTGGCGGCCCGTCGTGCCCGGCATCGTCGAGGTGCTGCACGCGCGCTTCACCGACCACGCCTACCCCGCGCACACGCACGACGCGTGGACGCTGCTGCTGGTCGACACCGGCACGGTGACCTACGGCCTGGACCACCGCGAGCACGGCGCGCCGCCCGCGTCGGTCGCCCTGCTGCCGCCGCACGTCCCGCACGACGGCCGCAACGCCACCGCCGAGGGCTTCCGCAAGCGGGTGCTCTACCTGGACACGTCCGTCTTGGGCACGGACCTGGTCGGCGCGGCGGTCGACCACCCGGCGTTCACCGACCCGGCGCTGCGGTCGCGGGTGCACCAGCTGCACGGCGTGCTGCACGGCGGCGACGAGTGGGAGGCCGAGTCCAGGCTGGCCCTGATCCGCGACCGGCTGCGCACCCACCTGACCCGCCGCGCGCCGTCCGCGCCGGCCGTTCAGCCGGGCCTGGCCCGCACCCTGCGCGACCTGCTCGACGCCCACGTGACGGACAACCTGACCCTGGCCGACGCAGCCGCCCGCCTGGCCGCCGCCCCCGAACACCTGGTCCGCTCGTTCAGCCGCGAGTTCGGCCTGCCACCGCACCGCTACCTGACCGGCCGCCGCGTCGACCTCGCCCGGCGCCTGCTGCTCGACGGTGTGCCTCCGGCCCGGGTCGCACCGGCGGTCGGCTTCTACGACCAGTCCCACTTGACCCGCCACTTCCGCCGGATGCTGGGCACCACCCCCGGCGCCTACGCCCGGTCGGGTGCCTCCCGGACGTCCCGCTAGGAGAGGCCGAGCATCCTGGTGCAGCGGTGGATGGACTCCGGCGGGCCGTCCACCTTCACGTCACCGGTCACGATGGCGTCGAACGGGGTGAGCAGCCGGGCCCCGATGCGCACGAACACGCCCGCCGCGCAGGTGATCGTCAGGTCGGGCGTCGCGACCGGCCCGAGGACGAACGAGATCTCGCCGCCGCGCACCTCGATGGCGTAGCTGCTGTCGCCGACGCGGAACTCGTAGGTCTCGTCCACGTCCGGGATGTGGTCGTGGTCGATCATCGCCTGGAGCGCGAGGAAACCCCACTCGTCGCGGACGGCCTTCTTGCTGTCCTCCTCGGCCAGGAAACCCATGCCCCACTTGGCCAGCGCCAGCACCGGCTCGCGCAGCTCCGCGCCCTTCTCGGTGAGCCGGTACATCCTGCCGCGCGAGTCGCCTTCCACCGGCAACTGCTCGATCACGCCGTGCTCCGACAACATCCGGAGCCGGTCGGTGAGCAGGTTGGGGCCGATGCCCGGCAGGTTCTCCAGCAGGTTGTTGAAGCGCATGGGCGCGATCAGCAGCTCGCGCACGATCAGCAGGGTCCACCGCTCACCGATCACGTTCAGCCCGCCGGCCAGTCCGCAGAACTGGCCGTAGTCACGCCGAACGCCCATGGTGCGCCGAGCCTTCCTCACAGGGGTGACTGACAAGTCGGATAGTAGCATCACGCAACGTGCGTTCAGCACTACACCCCTGCATAGCCGGGCTATGCACCCACTCTCCCCACAAGAGTCCAGGAGAACCGCTCACCGGGTTCGGCCGCCCAACCCCGGCACCGCCCCACTCTCCGCGCCAATCACTTCATACTCGAATAGTAACCGCACTCGACCTACGCCGCGCACTCATTCTGTTCCGGGGAAAGGGCGGCACGCACTTCACGGCCGAGTTCGCCGCCGCGGACGAGGTCGGTCGCCTTCTCCAGGTCGGGCGTCTGGTAGCGGTCGTCGCCCAGCGGCGCGATGTGCCGGCGGACCGCCTGGTGCAGCCGGTCCGTGCCCGCGCCCAGCGGGAACCCGGCCATCTTGTCCTTGATCAGGTCGATGCCCTGGGCCGCCATGAGCACGTGCACCGCCAGCACGGTCTCCAGCCGGTCCAAATTGGCGTGCAGGGCGCGCACCGAGGCCATCGCCATCGTGTTGTGGTCCTCCTGACCGAACTTCGCCGGGCGGGACAGCGTGCCGGCGGGCGTGGCGAGTTGCTGCATCTCCGGCACCAGCGCCACCGCGACGGTCTGCACCTGCACCAGGCCCGAGTTCAGCCCGACCTCTCCCCCGGCGAGGTTGGCGGGCAGGTGGTAACTCCACTTGTCGGCCAGCAGCCGCGCGGACAGTTCCTGCGACAGCACGCCGAGGTCGGCGATCTGGGCGTTGAGCGAGTCGATCTCGTGGCCGAGCAGCGCGGCGTCCCAGTTGCCGCCCATGACGAACTCGTACCCGCCGCCCGCTTCGGGGAACACCAGCGGGTTGGACGTCGAGGCGTTGGCCTCGCGTTCGAGGTGGCCTCGGGCGTCGGCCAGCCGTTGCCGCAGCGCGCCGACGACGTGCGGGGTGGCGCGGATCGACACGGCGTCCTGGATGCGCGGGCCTTCGTCGCCGCTCGCCTTGCGCCCCTCGTCGGTCATCCAGCCCGTGCCGCAGATCAACGCCCTGGTGACGCGGGCCGCCTCCACCTCGGCGGGGATGCGGCGCTCGTCGTGGGTGCGGGCGTCGAACGCGCCCTGCTCGGCCCGGGTCGCCTCCAGGAACAACGCGAACGCGCCGTCGTAGGTGTCGAGCAGCCGTTCGGCGCGCACCACCGCGTCGACGTACCGGGCGGTCACCACGCTGCTGCCACTGATCAGAGGCAGCGCTTCGCCCTGCTCCAACTGGAACGCCGGCGTGAGCCCGGCGGCGGCGAGGATCTCGGGCGCGGGTCCCTCGCGGCCGTTGAAGCGGGCGGGCGCGGGTTCGCCGGTGAGCACCAGGCCCGCCGCCGCCATCGGTTGCAGGTCGCCGGTGCCCAACGACCCGATCTCCGGCATCCGCGGCGTCACGCCCGCGTTGACCAGCCCCAGGATCCGGTCCACGAACTCGGGCCGCACACCCATCGCGCCGCGCGCCATCGTGTTGGCCCGCAACACCAACGCCAACCGCGCCACCCGGTCGGACAACGCCGGGCCGACGCCGGCGGCGTGCGAGCGGAGCACCCGGCGCTGGAACTCGACCCGGTCCGCCTCGGGCAGCGGCTGGTCCTTCAGCGGGCCCAGCGCCTGGTTCCAGCCGTACACCCGCTGCCCGGCAGCCAGTGCCGCCTCGGCGCCCTGCCTGGTGGTGATCATCGCCTGGCGCGACTTGAGTCCGAGGCGGACGGTCACGCGGTCGGCTTCGAGGACCTCCACCATGCGGTCCCAGGTCAACGAATCGCCGTCCAGTTCGAGCGAGTGGCCTTGGTGCCGGGTCACGACCTCGGCCGGCGCGGCGGCCGTGCTCGACACCGTGACGGCGCCGACGGCGAGGACGACCAGGAAGCGCCACGGGACCAGCATTCGTTCTCCTCCGTCGTGCACGGGCCGGGCTGTCGCCGGCCGATCGTGGCACCGCTCGTTCCCGGTGGCCGGACGTGCGCGGGCGAACCGAGCGATCGGGTGACGCCGTACACCAATCAATACGCCCGGCGCCGAACCTTCTCGTCGGGCAAGTTCTTCGCTACCGTCGTCTGGGAGCGTTCCCAGACACTGGAGGAACAGGTGCAGACCACCCGTCAGCGGTCGGCGGTGGCCGGCGCGGTCGTCGCCGCGGTGACCGCGTCCCTGATCGCCGCCGCCGTCACCACCGCACCCGCCCAGGCGGCCGCCGGTTGCCGGGTCACCTACCAGGTGGCG
Source organism: Saccharothrix carnea (assembly GCF_003014735.1). GTDB lineage: Bacteria > Actinomycetota > Actinomycetes > Mycobacteriales > Pseudonocardiaceae > Actinosynnema > Actinosynnema carneum. The sequence continues at coordinate 179,180 of NZ_PYAX01000004.1, forward strand.
AGCCAGTGGACGGGCGGTTTCGGCGCGAACGTCACCGTCACCAACCTCGGCGACCCGATCCCGAGCTGGCGGCTGGCGTGGTCGTTCGCCGCCGGCCAGCGGGTCGGGCAGCTGTGGAACGGCACCGTGCGCCAGTCCGGTGCGCTGGTCGAGGTCGACAGCGCCTCCTGGAACGGACGCCTGGGCACCGGCGCGAGCGCGGGCTTCGGCTTCAACGGCTCGTGGTCCGGCTCGAACCCGGTGCCCACCGACTTCACGCTCAACGGCACGCCGTGCACCGGAACCACCGTCACCACCACGACCACGACCACCACCACTCCCCCGGTGTCGGACATCCTCAGCCGGACGCACACCGTGGGCCGGGTCCGCGCCACCGCGGACACCGCGCGGTACACGTGGCCGGGCGTCTACTTCGAGAGCCGGTTCCGCGGCACCGGCGTCGGCATCGTGCTCAACGACGCCGACAACGACTACGACGTCCAGGTCGACGGCACCACCGTCGCCAGCCTGATCACCCCCGGCCGGGTCACCCGGTGGATCAACGGCCTGACCGACGCCGAGCACACCGTCCGCCTGGTCAAGCGCAGCGAAAGCCCGTGGGCCGCCGGGGAGTTCGGCGGTTTCCTGCCCGCCGCCGGCGGCGAGATCCTCGCCAAGCCCGCCGCCCGCAGCCGGCAGGTCGAGTTCATCGGCGACTCGCTGACCGCCGGCTACGGCAACCTCTCCACCACCCGCGACTGCTCGGCCACCGGCGGCGTCGACCGCAACACCAACACCGACCTCGCCTTCGGCCCGCTCGCCGCCCGCGGCCTGGGCGCCGACTACCAGGTCAACGCCCACTCCGGCCGCGGCATGGTGCGCAACTACAACGGCGGCGAGCCCGGCACCAGCTTCCGCACCTACTACGACCGCGGCCTGCAGAACGTCGCCGGCGACGTGTGGCGCAACCCCGACACCTGGCGGCCCCAGCTCGTCGTGGTCGGCTTGGGCACCAACGACTTCTCCACCGCCATCAACCCCGGCGAGCCCTGGACCCCCGACAGCCTGACCGCCGCTTACCGGACGGCGTACCAGGGCTTCCTGGACAAGCTGCGCACGCAGTACGGCCCGGGCACCGTCATCGTGGTCAGCGCCACGAACCTGTTCGCCGCGACCGCCGAGCAGGTCGTCAAGGACCGCAACGCCCGCGGCGACGACCGGGTCCGCTTCTGGAACTACGACAACCCCGGCCTCGACCGCCTGGGCTGCGACTGGCACTTCTCCGGCAACGACCACCGGCTCATCGCCGGCCTGCTCACCGACTACATCGCCGCCCTGCCGCTCTCCTGGTGACCGCTACTCGCAGCCGACGCCGTCGTTGTTGCGGTCCAGGTCGTACTCGTCCGGTCCGATGACCTTGATCGGGCCGGTCACGTACGCCGGTCCGTTGCCGCTGCCGGGCCTGCAGTCGACGTCGTCCGCGATCGGCACGCACGGCGTGTAGCCGGGGTGGCAGCCCTGGTTCTGCGCGGGCTGCTGCGCCACAGGCGGCGGTGCCTGGGTCGCCGGTTCCGGCCGCGGCTTCGGTTCCGGGTTGGGCTGTGAGGCCGGCGCAACGGTCGTGGTAGTGGTGGTCGTAGTCGTCGTGGTCGGCACGGTGGTGGTCGTGGTCGTGGGTGCCGCGGTCGTGGTCACCAAGGCGGCGGCGTCCTGAGTGGACGGTAGGTCGTCCGCGAACGCGCCGATGACCCAAGCCACGGCCGCCGACCCGGATCACGGATGCGCTGCCATCCAGCCGGACCTCGATGGCGCACTGGCCTACTCCCCGAGAGAGTAACTGAACACTCACCAATCGCACTCTCGGAAACTCCCGTCCCTGGTCGCCGCCCCGGCCGGGAACTCGTTGCGCTACAACGGTTCCGCGCCCGGTCCACTGGTGAAGCTCCGTGAGGGCGACCGGGTCCGGCTGGAGTTCCGCAACGACCTCGACGCCGACAGCAGCCTCCACCTGCACGGCCTGCCCCTCGCGCCCGCCGTGGACGCGCCGCTGACCCACCTGCCGCCCGGCGCGACGAGCGCGCAGGAGTTCACCGTGCCGGACGGCGTGGCCGGCACCTACTGGTACCACCCGCACGCGCACGGCGACGTCGAACGACAGCTGCTGGCGGGCCTCGCCGGGCCGATCGTGATCACCGGCACGACCGACGAGTCGCTGAAGGCGTGCGACGACCGGGTGCTGGTGTTCACCCGCACCGGCCAGGACGTCAGCGTCAACGGCGCCGTCCGCCCCGTGCTCACCCCGACCAGCGGCCGGACCCGCCTGCGCCTGCTCAACGCCACCGCGGGCGACCACCTGCTGCTCGGCGTGCTGCGGTCGGGTGAGCGCACTCCCCTCCACCTGGTCGCCACAGATGGCGGGTTCGTTGACCTGGAGGCCCGCCTGGGCACGCTGGAGGTCTGGGACGTCGTCAACGAGCACACCACCGACCACCCGTTCCACCTGCACAGCTACTCGTTCCAAGTGCTGTCCCGCGACGGCGCCCCGGAACCACTGCGCGCCTGGCGCGACACCGTGAACGTCCCGCCGGGCGCCACCGTGTCCATCGCCGTCCCGTTCCGCGGCGAACCGGGCCGCACGGTCTACCACTGCCACATCGCCTCGCACGAGGACCTGGGCATGATGGGCGTCCTGGACGTCGTCTGGGCGCCGGCCGGGTAAAGGCCGCGCCGCTGCGATCGTAAGCACAAACCACTTGTTCGAACGCACATAATTTGCGACGGTTGCTCGCGTGAAGAGCGCCGACCGCCACCGCGTGATCGTCGAACGGCTCCGCTCCGGCGCACAGGTCGCCGTAGCGGACCTGGCGGCCGTCACCGGCGCGTCGGAGATGACCATCCGCCGCGACCTCGACCTGCTCGCGGCGGGCGGTGTGCTGCGCCGGGTGCACGGCGGGGCGGTGCCGCTCAGCCCGGCGGGCGTGGAACCACCGTTCACCGCCCGCACCGCCACCGCGAACACCGCGAAACGCGCCATCGCCGCGGCGGCCGTCGAGCTGATCCGGGACGGCGAGACGCTCGTGCTGGACAGCGGCACGACGGCGGTCGAGGTGGCCAGGCTCCTGCGCGGCCGCCCGGTCACCGTCATGCCGCTGTCCCTGCACGCGGTGCGTGAACTGCTCGACGCCCCCGAGGTGCGGCTGCTGCTGCCCGGCGGCGAGCCGCGACCCGGTGAACTGGCCATGGTCGGCCCGCTGGCGCTGGCGTCCCTGCGCGCGCTGCGGTTCGACGTCGCCGTGCTGAGCCCGTGCGCGGTCGACCTGGACGCCGGGCTCACCGCGCACAACCTGGCCGACGCCGAGGTCAAGCAGCAGGCGATGGCCGTGTCCGGGCGCACGATCGTGCTCGCCGACAGCACGAAGTTCGACCGCACCGCGCTGGCCCACGTCTGCCCGGCGGACCGGCCGGACGTGCTCGTCACCGATGCCGACACCCCTGCCGACGTGCGCGCCGAACTGGTCGCGCGCGGGGTACTCGTGCACGTAGCCGAACGACTGGAGAGCCTGTGACCGCCCCCCTGCCCCGCGCGGCCCGCGTCGCCACCTGGGTCTACTTCACCCTCAACGGCTTCGCCGTCGGCTTGTGGGTGGTGCACATCCCGAACGTGGAACGGGCGACCGGCATCTCGCACAGCGCGCTGGGCGGGCTGCTGCTGGTGCTCGGCGGTGCGGCGTTCATCGGCATGCAGGTCGCCGGCCCGCTCGCCGACCGGTGGGGCCAGCGCAAGCTCCTGCCCGCGGCCGGTGTGCTGCTCGGCATCGCGCTGTTCTTCCCCGGTCTGGCCGACTCGTGGTGGACGTTGGGCCTGGCCCTGCTGTTCTTCGGCTTCGGCAACGGCACGATCGACGTGGCGATGAACTCCCACGCCGTGATCGTGGAGCGCGCCTATCCGCGGCCGATCATGGCGGCGTTCCACGCGATGTGGTCGATCGGCGGCGCGTTCGCGGCGGTGGTCGGCGCGGCCACGCTGGGCGCCGAGCTGCCCACGGCGGTGACGTTGAGCGCGTGCGGTGTGTTCACCATCGTGGTGTCGCTGGTCACCGGCCGCTTCCTGATGGACGGCCGGCCCGAGCCGGAGGAGACGACGGCGGAGGCACCCTCCGCGAAGCCGTCCACCAAGCTGGTGTGGCTGCTGGGCGCCATCGCGTTCGCCATGATGCTGGCCGAGGGTGTCGCCAACGACTGGGCCGCGTTGCACGCCGAGGACGTCCTGGGCACGTCCACCAGCACGGCCGCGTTCGCGTACGGCTCGTTCGCGGTGGCGATGACCGTGGGCCGGTTCGCCACCGACCGCGTCGCCGCGCTCGTCGGTCCCGTCGCGATCGTGCGGTACGGGGCGGCGCTGGCGGCGTTCGGGCTCACGCTCGTGGTGTTCTCGCCGTGGGTGTGGCTCGCGTTCACGGGCTGGGCGTTGTTCGGCCTCGGCCTGTCCGGCAGCGTCCCCCAGCTCTTCTCCGCCGCCGGCAACCTGGACCAGCGGTCGTCCGGTGCGCTGATGGCCCGCGTCGTCGGCCTCGGCTACGTGGGCCTGCTGGCGGGTCCTGCCCTGATCGGCGGCCTGACCCACTGGATCCCGCTGAACGTGGCCTTCCTCGTGCCGGTCGTGCTGTGCCTGCTCGCGGTGGGTTTCGCCAACGTCCTCGCGCCACGCCCGGTGCCGACCGGGGAACCCGTCACCACGCGGTAACCCTGTCGCCTCCCGGCTCGCACCGGCCTGGTCCCGGATTCCGGATGTCGGCGGCCGTCAGCCGTTCGGGGACGCCTGTGACCGCCTCCTTGTCACTCACACAGGTGGTGTATGCCCGAATCGAGGCTCGCGACCGGACGAGGGCCGCCGGTCGTGCTGCACTCGATGGGTAGGCACTCACGGGCCGCCACGACGGCGACGCCGTGGCATCCACGAAGGAGGCTTCCATGGCTGCTCACACTGGGATCCGACCGGTCGTCGCACCGGCGGACATCGCGCAACTCGGCAGGTTGGTGGCGGAGCCGGAGCCGGCTCTGGCCGACCCGCCGCTGCCCGAGCCGAACGCCGCAGGCATCCTCCTGCTGCTGCTCTCGCCCCCGACGCCGAAGGAACCGCGGAAGTAGACGGACGCCACCCGAGACCGATGGACGCGTCGTCCTGCGCGCGCGATGCCGCGCACTTGGCCGGTCGGGTGCTCGGTGCGCTGCGCGGTGGAAGCGACGCGGACTTGGCCGATTTCCTCGACTCGTGCGCCGACCCGGCCGCCGGTCTCGGGGCGGTGCGGCTGGTGGGCGCGGACGTCTTCCTGCCGCACCTGGTGCTGAACCGCCCGCTCGACGCCCGCGACGTCGACGTGGTCGTCGCGTCCTTCGAGTTCTTGTCGTCGGTCACGGCACCGGTCACGACCGAGCAGCGGGTGTTGGCCTGGCACGACTGGTCGACCGCCCGGCTGCTGGCCGGTCTGACCGGTGACGTGCCCGCCGCGACGCCGGAGGACCCGACCGCCGTGCTCGGTCCGGCCGAGGACTGGCAGCGCTGGTCGGTCGCGGTGGCCCAGCTGTCGTCGCTGGCGCACCCCGGCGCGACCGGCCCGGTGGTGGACGTGGTCGCGGCGCAGCCGTTGGCGCTGTGCCGAGGTGTGGTGCGGACCGTGCTGCGCCGCGACTTCGCCACCGCGAGCCGCCTGACCCGCTGGCTCTGCCTGCTGCACGCCGCGGGCGTCCGCCTGCCGGTGGACCCGGTGCTGCTGCTCGGGCACATCGAGCCCCGGGTCGGCGCCGAGCCCCGCCGACTGCTGGACCTGGCCGTCGCCCGTCACCTCGTGGGGGCGGCATGAGCACCGTCGTCCGCACCGCCCACGAGGTCACGGCGAGTGCCCTGGGCTGGTTGCACGCCCACCGCGAGCTGGGCGCGTTCGAGGACGACGCCACCGCCGACCTCGGCGATAACGACAGCGTCTACAAGCCGCTGTGCGAGCTGGCGCTGGCGTCGTCGCTGGTGCTGCGCGAGGGCGTGGCCGGCAGCGCGGAACTGCGGGCGGCGCGCGAACTGCTGGAGTTCTCCTGGCGCCAGCTGCGCGCGGGTGACCTGCTCTACGAGCGTCAACTGCGGCACGGCCTGGTCACCGACCCGCTGGAGACCTACGTCCACCACGCCCGCGGCGGCTTGCGCCACGAGGCGCTGGAGCAGCTCTTCGAACAGACCTCCGCTGCGGACTCGATAACCGAGGTGTTGCCCAACCGCCGGCTGGCCGTGGCCAACGCGCACCGCGTGGCGGGCCTGCGTCGCGACGACGACTTCCAGGGCATGCTCCGGCAGACGTGGCTGGGCCGCACACCACAGCCCTGGGCCCTGGACTGGTACACCGCCTACTACATGACCCACGCCGTGTTCCACGTGACCGACTGGGGCGCGATGCCGGGTGAACTGCCGCCCGACGTGGTCGGGTACCTGGAGAACTGGCTGCCGGCGTGGTTCGAGGTGTGGGCGGAGGCGGGTCAGTGGGACCTGGTCGGTGAACTGCTGATCGTGGGCGCCTGCCTGCCCGAGCCGTGGTGCGAGCCGGCGCGGTGGGAGCTGTTCGCCGGCGTCCAGCACGGCGACGGGCTCGTGCCCCGGGACGCCGAACCGGTCGACGACGACCCGTGGCGGCGCTACCACGACCACCAGCACACCACCGTGGTGGCCACCATCGCGGGCACGCTGACCACGTCCCGGCTGCTCGGCGGCGGCACGTGAAAGACCTCGTGGCGCACCTCCCGGCCGCCGTGCCCGGTGCCACGGGAGTCGCGGTCGCCCTCCGGCGGAGCGGTCGGGGGCTGGTCCTGGTCGGCGGCACGACCGGCGGGCGGGACCCGCGGCCCGTGACCGGACGCACCCGCTTCGAGCTGGGTTCGCTGACCAAGACGTTCACCGGCCTGCTGCTGGCCGAGATGGCCGACCGGGGCGAGGTGGACCCGACCGACCCGGTCGTGCGCCACCTGCCGCCGGGCGCGGCACCCGGACTGGGCCGCGAGGTCACCCTGGAGCGCCTGGCCACCCACACCGCCGGCCTGCCGCGCCTGCCACCCGGCCTGTGGCGGGCGGCGCTGCCGCACTGGCTCACCAACCCCTACCGCGACTTCGGCGCCGACGACTTCGACGCGGCGCTGCACCGCACCCGGCCCGGGAATCCCGGTCGGTACCACTACTCGAACTTCGGCGTGGCGCTGCTGGGCCGGGCCCTGGCCGGTGCCGCCGGCCTGTCCTACGGGCAACTGCTGGCCGAGCGCGTGCTGGGTCCGCTGGGCCTGCACGACACCGACCTCTCCGCGTCCGCACAGGTCACCGGGCACCTGCGCGGACGTCCTCGGCCGCGGTGGGAGATACCGGGCCTGCCCGCCGCCGGCGGGTTGCGCTCCTCGGCATCCGACCTGCTGCGCTACCTGACCGCCCACCTGCCACCGCCGTGCCCCTCACCGCTGGGCAGGGCCTGCGCCGACGTCGCCCGGCCGCGAGCGTCGGCCGGTCACCACGAGGTGGGGCTGGTGTGGAACGTGCGCCACCGATCGGGCCGTGACCTGCTGTTCCACTCCGGCGGCACCCGCGGCTGCACGGCGTTCGCCGCGTTCAGCCCCACCACCGGGACCGCGTTCGTTGCCCTGGCCAACGCCGGCCCGACGGTGGGCAGCCGGTTCGTGCAACACGCCTACGAGGCGGCGTGGGAACTCGTGGAGCGCGAAGCCCACCCGGTCGAAGGGCCGGTCGCCACCACGACCGCGCCCGGTCAGCGGCCTTCTTCCTCGGTCAGCTGCCCGAGCAGCGCGAAACCGTGCTGATCCACCGAGATCGCGGTCGCGGAGAGGAGGACCACCGCGGTACCGGCCGCACGGTCCAGGCCCAGCCAGCTGCGGAAGCCGCCGGTGCCGCCGTTGTGCCAGGTGACGGCACGGCCGTCGCGCTCGATCGTGATCCACGCCGCGCCGATGCGCACCACCCGGCCGGTGAAGTCCTCGACGGCGTCCAGGGCGGTGATGCCGGGGGCGGTGCCGTCGAGCAGCGCGGCGGCGAAGCGGGCCATGTCACCGATGCGCGCGCGGACGCCTCCGGCCGGCCCCAAGGCTTCACCCGTCCACGGCTCGCGCTTGCGGCCCCACCTGGTCGTGCCGGTGAGCGCGGCCGGTCGCAGGTCGGCCGGGGTGGCGGGCGCGTAGCAGACGTCCAGGCCGAGCGGAGTGGCGATCCGGTCCCGGAGCAGGCCCTGGAACGTCGTGTCGGCGGCGCCGGCCAGGGCGTGCCCCAAGAGCTGGAAGCCGAGGTTGGAGTACCGGGGGCGGGACGGTCCGGGGCGCACGCCACGGGCCTGCGTGAGGAGCTGGTCGAGCGTTTCGCCGTACGGGTTCGTGCCGTGCAGCCACAGCGCCAGCGACCTGCGCACCGGCGAGGCCGCGGCGGGCAGGCTCGGCAGGCCCGAGCGGTGGGTGGTGATGGAGGACAGCGTCACGCCGGCCACCGGGGTGCCGTCCAGCGGCAGCAGGTCGCCCAGCGTGGTGGACGACCCGACCTCACCGCGTTCCCGCGCGTCGGCGTAGAGGAGGCCGGTGATCCCCTTGGCGATCGAGCCGATCTCGAAGTCGGCGTCGGCGGACGCGCCCACGCTCGCCACCGAGGTCCCGGCGGGCGAGACCGTGGCGACGGCGGCCACCGGGTGCCGAGGCCCCAGGCGCGTGACCGACTTCTCCGCAAGCGTTGCACCCGACAAGACCCACCCCTTGGAACTCTTCACGCGACGACGGGCAAACCGTAGTCGGCGTGCCTGTGGACGACACGCTCCGATCGGCTACCGGTGGTGCGACTTTGGTATGAGCCCGGCCCCGCTCATCCCCTCAGGTAGGAACGCCCGTCGTAGCCCTCGTCGTCGTCCGGCGCGGGTCGCGCGGGGCGGCGCAGGTGGCGGTCGACGTTGTCCGAGATGGCCCGTGCCGCGGCGGACTCGGTGCCGACCGTCTCGGCGATGATCTCCTGGGAGCGGTCCGCGACCTGGCCGCGCGCCGCGGCGAGGGTGGCCATGATCGCGCGTGCCACCGCGTCCGGGGTCGCGCGGTTGATCCGGTCGGACAGCCGCAGGTCGACCAGCGCCCCGGTGGAGTCCACGGTGACCTCGGCGATGCCGCCGGGATCCTGCGCGGTGACCCGGATGGCCCGCATCCGGTCGCTCATCGCCTGGGTGTCGGCGGCCAGCTTGTCGATCCGGCCCTTCCAGGCGGCCATCCGCTCACGGGCCCCGTCCGGGTCGAGAACGCCCTCGTCCATGTCCCCCAGCCCTCACCTCGCGTGTGCCGTGGTGGGGGGAGTGTAGGGAGCCGCGAGTCCGGCGGGGGCCGGAACGGGACCGGTTCACCCGACCGGTCGCAGGCCCGGCGGCACGCGTTCCGCAGTCAGGCCGGTGATGTCGACGTGGGGGTCGAGATGGCCAGCAGCTCGTCGACGAGCACGGCCAGCACCGCTGGTTCGTATTCGGCGATCAACCCCGTCGCCTTCGTCCACCGCTGCTGGTTGAGGACCGCCACGATCGGCTCCGTGCAGTGGGCCGGCCCGGCGTGCCTGACCCAGGCGACCCACGCGACGCACTGGTTGTCGGGATCGGGTATCGACCGGATGAGTTGCGCCGCTCGGTCGAAGGAGCCCTCGGCGATCAGGACGTCCAGCGGTGAGGGCTCGCCCCGGAATGCGGGTCTCTCGTCGACGGGGTCGGTCGGCGCGACCCCGCGCAGCTCGGTCAGCGCCAAGTACCGCCGGTGTGTATTGGTGATCGAGTTGGCGAGCGCTTCGGCTCGCGCCAGACCGTCGGCGATGGCGACCGTCTGGATCAACCCGGACCTTTCCCAGGTCGTGTCGTCGACCGCGTCGACCAGCGCCCCGGCTTCGCCGATCAGCCGGTCGACCTGTGCCGGATCGCCGACCGCGGCCGTCATCCCGATCAGCTTGACCAACGTCCGGAACCGTGTGCCGACCGGGCTGATCGTGCCGGCCAAGGTCGTGACCCGGGCGACCAGCTCGCTGGCTCCCCGGCGGTCGCCCGCTCTCACCATCGACCACGCGATGCCGATGAGCACCCGGCAGCGCTCGCCGGGTTCCGGGACGGTGTCGGCCAGTCGCACCGCCCGGCCGGGGTTCCCGTTGGCCGCCAACGCCTCCGCCAGGAGGTGCAGGGCCTCGGTGTGCTCGTCGGAGGCGGGAATCGACTCGGTGAGCGCCTCCGCCCAGTCCAGATCACCGATCCGCACCACGGCTCGTACCAGGGCGAGCAGAGCCTGCTTCCGCTCGATCTCGCTCACGGCCAACCGGGCCTGAGCCTCCGCGGTGGTCCCGATGGCACGGGCCGTGTCCAGGTCTTCGTCCGCCACCGCGTTCATCAGCGCGGTCAGCGCCTGGACCCGCTCGTAGTGCCCGGTGATCAGCTCGGCGACGGCGAGCAGCCGGTCGAGTCGGTCGACGTCGACCGCGGCCTTGATCAGCGCGACCAGGGCCTGGCCGTCACCGACCGGGTTGCCGATCTTCCTCGCCAGGACCTCGGCCTCGGTCGCGGCGTCACGCGCCCGGTCCAGGTCACCTCGCGCGATGGCTTCTCGGGCGAGGAGGATCAGTTGGTCGCAGTCGCCGACCTGGTCGACCGGCACCCCCTCGAACTCCGAACGTGCACCGGGGTCCGGGGCCGGCTTCGGACCGACCGGCCGGGAGCGGATCATCTTGGCCGGCACGCGTGACCCGTCATCCTCGCCGGCGACGATGCGCGCCTTGGACAGCGCGTTCTCGGCCGCGCGAGTCACCTCGGACTTGGACAGCGTTCTGGATGCCGAGACCGCCTCCGAGGCGAGATCGCGCGCCCGCTCCCCCTGGCCGTGGTCCGCGGCTGCCTCCGCGATCGCGGTGAGCGCGCGCACCAGCCAGAGCCGGTTGTCGATCGACCTGGCACACGCCTCGGCCTGGTCGACGTCCCCTGCCTCGGCGATCGCCCGCGCCACCGCGCACAGCGCCCGGCTTCGCGCGATCAGGTCGGTGATCAGCCCGGTGATGGCCCGCGCCCGCTCGTGGTCCCCGGCCCCGGCCAGTGCCTCGACCACGATGACCAGCGACTCGTGCCGTTCGACCGCGTTGGCGATGGAGTGCGCCACCAACTCGGCGCGGTCGAGCTCCCCGGTGGCGACGAGCGCCTCGACCAGCGCGACCTGCGCCCTGCGCCGCCAGTACGGGCTGGTGATGGACTGCGCGAGGGCCTCCGCCCTGTTGACCTGGCCCAGCGCCGCCCAGACCGCGGGCAACTCGAGCGGGATGTAGGAGTTGCGCTTGCGGAGGTGGTCGCGGTGCACGGCCAGCCTGGCCATGGCCGCCACCGCGGCGGTGCCCGCGAGTGCCCCGTCCGCGATGGTCTCCTGGGTGCTGACGATCTCGGCGATGGCCGCGACGTCGCCACCGGAGACGTCCAGCATCCGGTTGTGGCGAGCCAGGTCCGTGCCGCAGGTGATCATAATCGGGAGGTCGCCGACCGCCTTGAGCATGTTGAAGTAGCCGCTCAAGAGGTACTCCGGGGAGGATGGCGGCCATCCCGCTTCGCGGTAGCGCACGTACATCCGGTGGAGTCGGTCGCGGTAGCCCTCGATCCGGGAGTCCCCGAGCATGGTGATCGCGGCTGTCTGGAGTTCTTCGTGGCCCAGCACGTAGACCGCGGTGTCCGGCTGCCAGTGCGCGTCCCTGAGGGTGAAGCTGCGGCCGGTGACGGTGCGCAGGTGGTCGTCCACCTCCCACTGCGACCTGCCGGTCAGCTCGGCCAGGTCCCGAGGGCTCAGCCCGCCACCCGCCGCGGCGACCAGCCCCAGCAGGTCCTGTTGGACGTCGGTGCCGGTGAGCAGCTCTTTCAGCTCGCGTTCCATCTCCGCGCGGATGGCCGTCGCCCTCGCGGAGGTGGCGAGCGTCCGGGCGATACCGGCGTCGCGGAGCGGGTGGTGCTCGGGCACGTCGGGCGGGATCGGCGGTTGCGGCCTGCTGGAGACGACCACGCGCAGTCCGGGCGGCAGCTCGGCCGGCAGCAACGCCGCGATGCTGTGAGCGTCCGGGCCGGTGGTGACCCCGCGGTCCTCGTCGAGCCCGTCCACGACCAGGACCAGCGACTCCCCGCGCTCCTGGCAGACGTGGGCGGCGTCGGCGAGCAACCCGAGCATGTGCGCTTCGCGGGTGTGCACCGTCAACAACGCCGGCAGTGCGTCGTCCAGCAGGGTGGCGAGCTGTTCGAGCACGTTCTCCACGAACGCCGCGCGGTCGTTCTGGCTGGACATCCGCGCCGTGATGAAGAAGGACACCATTCGCACACCGGGCGGCGGGTGGAGGACGAACCACGACAGCAGGGCCGACTTGCCCGCCCAGGCGGGCGCCCGCCAGAGGGCGTAGCTGCCCGCGCACGCCGGGTCGGTGGCGAACGCGGCGAGTTCGGCCCGCTCGGCGTCGCGGTCGACCAGCTCCCCGGGCGCGATCTGCTTGACCTGCTCGCGGTACCGGGTGCGCACCGGCGCACCGGTCCGCAGGTTGATGTCACCGATGTGCACACCGGTGTTGGCGACGTAGCCCGCCGCGCCACCGGTCCGGGCGGCGCTGTGCACCCCGCCGGCGACACTGGCCGCCTGCACCACCGCCCCGATGACATCCATCACCGTCCACGGAGTTCGTCACGTCGCCCGGTGGCCGGTGCGCATCGTCGGACATGGCGCCAGTATCCCGTCACCGCATCGCACGATTGAGGGCATCACCCACCGCGTACCCCGAACGGGCGATTCAACGACCGGTCCGTCCCGGTACCGGTCGATGAGCCGACCGGGGGAGAAAACCCGAACCCCCGCTCCGCCTGTCGCGGACCGGGGGTCGGGAGGCCGTTCCCGGGAGGTCACCGCAGGGCGGCGAAGAACGTCCGGATGTCGTCCACCACGATCTCCGGGACTTCGAGTGCGGCGAAGTGGCCGCCCTTCTCGAACCGGCTCCAGTGCACGATGTTGGAGTTGTCGCGTTCCGCGAACACCTTGATGGTCTGGAAGTCGTCGGCGAACACGGCCACGCCGGTCGGAGCGGCGTTCACCGGGGCGGGCTCGTCGGCGGGGGCGGCCGCGTTGTCGAAGTAGGACCGGGCCATGCCCGCGGCGGCGTTCGCGAACCAGTTGACCGACACCTCGGTGAGGATCGTCTCCAGCGGCACCAGGGACGTGCCGTTGCCGAAGGAGTTGAACAGCTCGCTGTAGGCGAGCATCCCGATCGGCGAGTCGCTGAGCCCGGCCGCGACCGTCTGCGGCCTGCTGGCGTTCATGGTGTTGTAGCCGCCGACCTTCTGGAACCACTGCATGTGCTCCAGCCCGGCGTAGTCCTGCGGCTCCAGTCGTTCGAACTCCGCGGGGTCGCCCGAGGGGAAGGAGAACAGCTGCAGCACGTGCAGCCCCAGGAACCCCTCCGGGGCGAGGATGCCGAGTTCGCGGGCGACCATCGCGCCGTGGTCGGAACCGTGGACGCCGTAGCGCCGGTAGCCGAGCCTGCGCATGAGGGTCTCGTAGGCGCGGGCCACGCGGGCGGTGGTCCAGCCCGCTTCGGTGACCGGGTTGGAGAAGCCGAAGCCGGGTGCGTCCGGCACGACGACGTGGAACGCGTCCTCGGCGCGCCCGCCGTGGGCGACGGGGTCGGTGAGCCTGCCGATCAGGTCGAGGTAGTCGACCGACGAGCCGGGGTAGGTGTGCGCGAGCAGCAGCGGCGTCGCGCCCTCGTGCGGCGACTCGACGTGGATGAAGTGGATCGGCTGGTTCTCGATCTCGGTGATGAAGTGCGGGTGGGCGTTGATGCGCTCCTCGGCGGCGCGCCAGTCGAACGCGCGCCACGCCGTCACGGCCTCCCGCAGGTAGTGGTTGGGGGTGCCGTGCTCCCAGGTGTCGCCCGGCGCCGGCTGCGGCAGGCGGGTGCGGTCGAGGCGACCGGTCAGGTCGTCCAGCTCTGCCTGCGTGACCTCGATGCGGAAGGGGCGGATCTCCGTGTTCGTCATGACACAGACGTTAGAGTGCGTATAGGAAAGAACGGTTCCTATATCGTGGAGGTTGTCGCAGTGACCGCGGACACATCGGCGCGGCTCCTCGCGCTCCTGGGGCTGTTCCAGTCGCGGCCGTCGTGGAGCGGCACCGAACTCGCCGACCGGCTGGGCGTCACGACCCGCACCATCCGCAACGACGTGGAGCGGTTGCGCACGCTCGACTACCCCGTCGAGGCCACCCGCGGCGCGACGGGCGGCTACCGGCTCGGAGCGGGCGGCAAGCTGCCCCCGCTGCTCCTGGACGACGAGGAGGCGGTGGCCGTGGCGATCGGGTTGCGCGCCGGCCGCGGCATCGCCGGGCTCGAAGCCTCCAGCGCCCGCGCGCTGGCCAAGCTCGAACAGGTCCTGCCGCCACGCCTGCGGCCGACGGTGGAGGCGCTGGCCTCGGTCGTCGACCACGCGCCGGAGAACACCGACACCGACGCACCGGACCCCGAGGTCGACCACGCCGTGCTGCGCACCATCGCGACCGTGATCCACGACGTCGAGTGGTTCCGCTTCGACTACCGCGACACCTCGCTGCTCGTCGAGCCCTACCGCCTGCTCGCCTGGAAGCGCCGCTGGTACCTCGTGGCCCGCGACCCGTCCACTGGCGAGTGGGACGTCTACCGGGCGGACTGGATCACGCCACGCATGCGCACCCACCGCCGTTTCGCCCCCACCACCCTCCCCGACGACGAGGACTACACGAGCTTCACCATGCGCCGTGTCGCGTTCACCGGCTGGCAGGTACACGCACGCCTGCGGGTCGACGCCCCGGCCCAAGCCGTCCTCGACCGGATCCACCCGGCAGTCGGCGTGGTCGAGACCGTCACCGACACCACCTCGGTCCTCGTCACCGGCGCCGACTCCCTGGACACGATCGCCGCCTACATCGGCATGCTGGGCATGGACTTCACCGTCGAGTCACCCAACGAACTCCGACCACTGCTGCACACCCTCTCGAAGCGCTACGCCCGCGCCTGACCACCACAATTACCCGGGAGGTCGTGGGCGGCATGAGTGCGTCGGTGGCTGTCTGCTCGGCCAACGGAGCCTGCGCTGTGGCGCCGGACGGTTGGGCTGACGAGGCCGCGGGCGTCGGTGCGACCGGGCTAGAGTGGTGGCGGCTGCCAGGAAGCCACCGGTCCGCGGGAAAGGGCTCAGCCCTCCTGGCGCGTGCACCACGTGTCACCATCGCTCTCCTTTCGGCCTGACCGAGCGGACATCAGGCAGTCGAAAGGAGATCATCGTGCCGACCCTCGGCATGCCCGACCGTCCCCACCTCGACGCCTTCCGCCGGCAGGCCCGTACCTTGCAGCGGAACGTCCGGGCCGGTGACCCCGACGCCGCCGCGCGGGTGGCCCGGCACCACCCCGGTGTCCCGTCCGACCAAACTGGCGGGTTCCAGCTCAGCGCGGCGCAGTGGGTCGTCGCCCGCGAACACGGGTTCGCCAGTTGGCCGCGGCTTGTGCGATACCTGGACACCGTCGCCGAACACGGCTGGGACACCAGGCTCGGCGCGGCGCCCGCGGCCGGACCGGCGGAGGAGTTCTGCCGCCTCGCCTGCCTGACCTACAGTCGTGAGGACGGGCCGGACCGGTGGGCGCGGGCCCGGCGGCTGCTGGCCGAACGTCCCGAGCTGACCACCCGCCACATCTGGGCCGCGGCGGCGGCCGCCAGTCCGGACGATGTCGGCCGGCTGCTCGCGGAGCGGCCTCGGCGGGTGACCGAGCGCGGTGGCCCGTTCCGGTGGCGGCCGCTGTTCTACCTCGTCTACTCGCGCTTCGACCCAGACGTGCCGGCCGAGCGCGTGCTCACGGTGGCCCGGCAACTGCTCGACGCGGGCGCCGACCCGGACGACGGCTACCTCTTCGACGGCCTGCCGTCGCCGTTCACGTTGCTGACCGGGGTGTTCGGCCACGGCGAGCTCGGCAGCCGACGCCAGCCCCGCCACCCGCACTGGCAGGCGTTGGGCCGGCTGCTGCTGGAGGCGGGCGCCGACCCCAACGACGCCCAGACCCTGTACAACAGGATGTTCGAGCCGGACGACTCGCACCTGGAGCTGCTGTTCGACTACGGGCTGGGCACCGGCGACGGCGGCCCGTGGAGGACACGGATCACCGAGCTGGACACACCCGCGCAGTTGCTGCGCACCCAGCTCCGCTGGGCGGTCGAGCACCGCCGACCCGCCCGCGTGCGGCTGCTGGTCGAGCACGGCGTCGACTTCCACTCGCCGTTCGAGGACGACGGGCCCGCGTGGAGTCCGGGCGACGGCCGGACACCGGTCGAGCTGGCCCGGCTCGACGGCGACCCGGAGATCGCCGACTACCTCGTCACCCAAGGCGCGACGCCACCCGACCCCGATCCCGTGCGCGACCTGATCGCCGCGGCGTTCCGCGCCGACCGGTCCACCCTCGACCGGGTCCGCGCCGATCATCCCGACGCCGTGACCGACGCCCGCCGCAGCCGCCCGGGCCTCATCGTGTGGGCGGCGGCCCACGCATCCACCGAGACGGTCACGTTGCTCGCGGAACTCGGCTTCGACGTGAACGCCTACGGCCGCGGCGACGCGCCGGTCGAACAGCCGTGGGAGACCGCACTGCACCACAGCGCGATGGCCGGCGACGTCGAGCTCACGCGCCGGCTGTTGGACCTGGGCGCCGACCCCGACCTCCGCGACCGGCGCTTCGACGCGACCCCACTCGACTGGGCCCGGCACTTCCACCAGCTGCCGACCACCGACCTGCTCGAACCGGTCACCGCGCCCCCGCCAAGCGGCGAACGGGGGTGAGGCCGCGGTCGTTCGGTTCGAGACCGCCGGAGTAGCCGCGTGATCCCTCGCCCGCCGCAGCGCGTAACCCGACTGAGCGCTTTCCCGTCCTCCCGGTCGGTGCCAGGGTGGGAGGTGGACGACCGGGGGTGACCGTGGCCGGTGGGGTGATTGGCGCACGTGTGAGCCGTGCGGAGGACGTGCGGCTGCTCACGGGGCGGGCGGTGTTCATCGACGACCTGCGGCCGCCCGGTGTGCTGGAGGCGGCGATCCTGCGCAGCCCGCACCCGCATGCCCGGATCGTGCGCCTCGACACGACCGCGGCCGCCGCGCACCCCGGTGTGTTCGCCGTCGTCACGGGTGCGGACGTGAAGTCGCTGGTGCGGCGGCCGCAGCCGTTGATCTGGCGGCTGGCGCCCGGCGGTCCCGAGACGGTCGCGTACCCGCTCGCGGTCGACAAGGTGCTCTACACCGGGCACGGTCTGGCGGCCGTCGCCGCGGTCGACCGGGCCACGGCCGAGGACGCGCTGGAGCTGATCGACGTCGAGTACGAGCCGTTGCCGGCCGTCACGACGCTGGAGCAGGCGCTGGCGCCGGACGCGCCCCGGCTGCACGAGGACTGGCCGGACAACGTGGCGGGCCGCGCCGTGGTGGCGCAAGGCGACGTGGAGGCGGCGTTCGCGGGGGCCGACGTGGTGCTGCGGGAGACGTTCCGCTTCGCCCGGCAGTGGGGCGCGTCCCTGGAGACGCGGGGCGTCGTCGCGACGTGGGACCCGTTCACCTCGCACCTGGACGCGTGGGTCAACACCCAGAGCCCGCACCTGATCCGCGAGCTGTTCGCCGAGGTCCTCGGCTTGTCGGTGGACAAGGTGCGGGTGCGCGTGCCCGACATCGGCGGCGGCTTCGGCAGCAAGTCGGGCTTCTACGGCGACCAGGTGGTGGCCGCGGTCCTGTCCCGCGTGTCCGGGCGGCCGGTGAAGTTCCTCGAGGACCGGCGGGAGAGCTTCGTCGCCACCGTGCACGCGCGGGAGCAGCGCATCGACGTCGAGGTGGCGGCGCGGACAGACGGCACGATCACCGGCCTGCGCGGCACCGTGCACGGCGTGCTCGGCGCCAACTTCAGCACCGTGGGCCTCAGCCCGTGCTGGACGACCGCCGCCATCATGACCGGGCCGTACGCCATCCCGGCGGTCGAGCTGGACGTCGTCGGCGTCGTCACGAACAAGCCGCCCTACGGCGCGTACCGGGGGTACGGGCTGCCCAAGGCGAACTTCGTGCACGAGCACGTGGTGGAGGCGCTGGCCCGGCACCTCGGCCTCGACCCGCACGAGGTGCGGCGGCGCAACTTCGTGACCGAGTTCCCCTACCAGAGCCCGGTGTTCGTCTACGACAGCGGCCGGTACGCCGAGTGCCTGGACCTGTGCCGCGACGCCGTGCGCCGTGCCGGGTGGGCCGACCGGGTGGCCCGTGCGCGTGCCGAGGGCGCGCACATGGGCATCGGATACGCCTTCCACAACGAGGTGTCCGCGTTCGCGCCGTCCCGGATCGTCAACATGTCGGGGCTGGACCACTCCGGGTTCGACGAGGCCGCGGTGCGCATCGACTCGAGCGGGCGCGTGACCGTCCACACCGGACAGACGTCGATGGGTCAGGGCATCCACACGGCGCTGGCGCAGGTCGCGGCGCACGCGCTGGACGTGCCGCTGGACCACGTCACGGTGGTCTCCGGTGACACCGACTCCGCCCCGTACACCGGGTACGGCACCGCGGCCAGCCGTGCCGCCGCGGTCGGTGGCGCGGCCGTGCTCAACGCCGCCACCCGACTGCGGGCCAAGGTGCTGCGCATCGCCGCCCACGTCTTCGAGGCCTCGCCGGACGACCTGGAGATCAGCGACGGCGTGGTGTCGGTCAAGGGCGTGCCGGGGCGCAGCGTGACCTTGGCGGCCATCGGTGACGCGGCCTACCGGCGACCGCACGGCGTGCTGCCCGACGACGAGGAGCCGACGCTGCACGAGCGCGAGGTGTACGACCCCGTCAACGTCGCCACGGCGTTCGGCTGCACGGCCGTGCTCGCCTCCGTCGACGTGGAGACCGGTGCCGTGGAACTCCTCGGCTACCTCATCGCCCACGACTGCGGCACGATGATCAACCCGATGATCGTGGAGGGGCAGCTCCAGGGCGGCGCGGCGCAGGCCATCGGCGGCGCGCTGTACGAGCGGCTGGCCTACGACGCGTCGGGGGAAGCGCTGACCCGGTCGTTCGCCGAGTACCTGCTGCCGACTGCCGGCGTGGTGCCGCCGTTCGGCATCAACCACATGGAGACGCCCGCCGACCACATCCCCGGCGGCTTCAAGGGAGCCGGGGAGGCCGGGGTGATCGGTGGCGGTGCGGCGATCGCGCACGCCGTGGAGGACGCGCTGGCGGAGTTCGGCGTGCGGATCACGTCGCTGCCGATCACACCGCCGGACCTGCTGGCCGCGATCCGGGCGGGGGCCGAGCGGTGAAGGCGGCGCGGTTCGACTACGTCCGGGCGACCACGGTGGACGTGGCGGTGGACGCGCTCGCGCGGGGCGCCGTCGCGTTGGCGGGCGGCCAGAGCCTCGTCCCGCTGCTGAACGCGCGGTCGCGGCGGCCGGAGGTCGTGGTCGACGTGTCCCGGTTGCCGTTGACCGGCGTCGAGCAGGACGGTTCGACGCTCGTGCTCGGGGCACTGACCCGGCTGCGCGCCGCCGAGACGTCCCCGGTCGTGCGGCGGGCCGTGCCGCTGCTGGCCGAGGCCCTGACGCACGTCGGTCACGTGTCCGTGCGCAACCGCGGCACCGTGGGCGGCAGCGTCGCGCACGCCGACCCGGCGGCGGAGCTGCCCGCGGTCTTCCTGGCGCTGGACGCGGTCTTCACGGCCCGGGGTCCCGGTGGTACGAGGGAGGTCGACGCCCGCGACTTCTTCCTCGGCCCGTACCGCACGGCGTTGGCCCCGGACGAACTGCTCACCGACATCCGCGTCCCACTGCCACCGCCGACTGCCCGGCACGGCCTCGCCGAACTGAGCCGCCGCCCCAACGACCTGGCGATCACGGCGGTCTTCACCTCGGTCACGCTCACCGACCGCGTCGTCACCGAGGCCCGCATCGCCGTGGCCGGTGCGGCGCCCACTCCTATCCGTGCTCACGCGGCGGAAGAGCTGCTGCGGGGCCAAGCCCTCACCCCGGAGGTGTTGGCCGGGGTCGCGGACGCGGCGGCGGACGCGACCGATCCCGTCGACGACGTGCACGCCCCGGCCGCGTACCGCCGCGACATGACGGCCGTGCTCACCCGCAGGGCGCTGCGGCAGGCGGTGGGCGGGTGAAGATCACCGTCACGGTCAACGGCCAGACCAGCACCGCCGACTGCGAACCCCGCCGCACGCTCGCCGACTTCCTGCGCCACGACCTGGGCCTCACCGGTGTGCACGTCGGCTGCGAGCATGGCGCGTGCGGCTCGTGCACGGTCCTGCTGGACGGCGCGACGGCCCGCTCGTGCTGCGTCCTGGCGGTTCAGGCGGACGGCAGCGAGATCACCACGGTCGAAGGCCTGGCGACCACGTCCCTGTCCCCGCTGCAGGAGTCGTTCCGCCGCCACCACGCGCTGCAGTGCGGCTTCTGCACACCGGGAATGCTGGCCGTGGCGACGGAACTGCTGCGCGACAACCCCTCCCCCACCGAGGCCGAGATCCGCACCGCGATCTCCGGCAACCTCTGCCGCTGCACGGGCTACCACAACATCGTCACCGCCATCGCCGCCGCCCGCGACCAGGGCGACTCGCCGAACGCCGACACCCCACCGCAGCCACCCGAAGCCTGACCACGGCCTCCCGCCCCGGCTGGTTCGACACCGACCGCGGAGGTCTACCACGCGTGGACCTCTACCCCGGCTCCCGTCACATCAGCCCGGCTTCAACCCGACGAATCGTCGCGTGCCGGCCGGAGTTGACCGGGCAGGTGGGGCAGACCCGGGTCACCAGCGGTAGTCGAGGAACTTGCCGTCGAAGGTGACCACCACTCGGTCGCCGTCCGGGTCCGGGCGGCGCGCG
The DNA here is from genome assembly GCF_003014735.1 of Saccharothrix carnea. Classification (GTDB taxonomy): domain Bacteria; phylum Actinomycetota; class Actinomycetes; order Mycobacteriales; family Pseudonocardiaceae; genus Actinosynnema; species Actinosynnema carneum. The sequence continues at coordinate 200,097 of NZ_PYAX01000004.1, forward strand.
ATGTCGACCTTGAAGTTGATCGCGCTCATGATGCCGTCGCCGAACTCCTCGTGGATCAGCTCCTTCAGCGCCGGCCCGTAGACCGACAGCGCCTCGACGAAGCGGTAGATCGTCGGGTCGTTCATGGCGGCCGGGTCCGTGCCGCGGGACGGCTGGCACCGCAGGCTCTCCGCGACCGCGTCGTCCAGGTCGAGAAGAGCGCAGACCGTAGTGGCCTGTTCCGGCGTCATCGGGTGCTGCCCGAGCAGGGCGGCGGTGACCCACACGACCGGGGCGCCGAGCTCGTCGGCGATCCGCGCCCAGGTCAGGCCCTTGCGCACCCGGGCGGCGACCACCAGGTCGGCGGCCTCGGACTTGCTCATGATCGGGGTCATGACGATCACTCCCAGCTCGCGGCGTGCGCACAGACTTCCGCAGGTTCGTTGCGGCGGTGTAAACGATCACGCCAAAATCACCGACCTCCGGAGTGAGACTGTCGTGATCCGGCGGTCACACGGAGGACACGTCCGGTGCTCAAACTCCATCACCATTCCCACCGAAGGAGCGACGTTCCATGACCTACGTCAACCCGGCGGAGTTGGTCCGGAAGATGATCGACGCCGGTGAGGCCAAGGCGTTCATGTCCACCCGCGACACCGTCATCCGGGCGTTCATGGCCGGTGCGATCCTCGCGCTCGCCGCCGCGTTCGCGGTCACGGTCACCGTGCAGACCGGCAACGCGCTCGTCGGGGCGCTGCTCTTCCCGGTCGGGTTCTGCCTGCTCTACCTGCTGGGCTTCGACCTGCTCACCGGCGTCTTCACGCTCGTACCGCTCGCGTGGATCGACAAGCGGCCCGGTGTCCGGCTGCGCACGGTGCTGCGCAACTGGTCGCTGGTGTTCGTCGGCAACTTCGCCGGTGCGCTCGTCGTCGCGCTCATGATGGGAGTGATCGTCACCTTCGGGTTCTCGGTGGAGCCGAACGAGGTCGGGCAGCGGCTCGGTGAGATCGGGGAGAGCAGGACCGTCGGCTACGCGGAGCACGGCGCGGCCGGGATGCTGACGCTGTTCATCCGCGGAGTGCTGTGCAACTGGATGGTGTCCACCGGCGTCGTCGCCGCGATGATCTCGACTTCGGTGTCCGGCAAGGTGATCGCGATGTGGATGCCGATCCTCGTCTTCTTCTACATGGGTTTCGAGCACTCGATCGTCAACATGTTCCTGTTCCCGTCCGGCCTGCTGCTCGGCGGCGACTTCTCGCTCGGCGACTACCTCTTCTGGAACGAGATCCCCACCGTGATCGGGAACCTGGTCGGCGGTCTGTCGTTCGTGGGGCTGACGATGTACGCGACCCACGCCCGCCCCGGCCCGTCCCGCAGGAACGGGCTGTCCGCGGACGTGGAGGTGCCGGTCAAGACGACGGTCAGGTAGTGACGGCCCAGAGGCGTTGCCACGTCGCTCGTGGACGTGCTGCCACGCACCTGGAGCCGGTCTGGCGCCCGCGCCCGAGAAGTTGGCGCTGAGGCCGATCAGTTCCCGGATCGCTCGGGAGCCCCGGCGTCGTCGATCAGGGCGGCCAGTTCCGCGCGGTTGGAGATGCCGAGTTTCGTGCTGACGCGGTAGAGGTGGTTCTCGACCGTGCGGACGGACACGAACAGCCGCTGGGCGATGTCGGCGTTGGACAGGCCGCCCGCGACGAGGGTGAGGATCTCGTGCTGCCGGCGGGTGAGCTCCGGCGGCGCGGTGAGGGCCGCCAGCGCGGGAGTCCGGGCGTCTTCGCAGGCTTGCGCGAGCTTGCGGGCACGAGCCGTCGCGGTCTGGGCGGACCCGTGGCGGTGGTGCCGGTAGTGGGCGCCAGCCGCCTGTGCCGCGGCGTCCACGGCCACGAGCAGTGCGCCCAGCTGTTCCAGCCGCACCGAGACGGCCTGCAAGCCCGGACCGTCGTCGGCGGCCAGGGCACGGGCGTGCGCGGCCGCGATCCGGGCGCCGGGCCCGTCGACCTCGGTGGCGAGCCGGGCCAGCCGGTCGGCCACCGTGCGGTCGCCGAAGCGGACCGCGGTGTGCAGCGCGAGGACCTCCACCGTCGACTGGCCCTGCGACGCGGCGACCTCGGCCGCCTGACGGGCCACCGCGGCGGCTTCGCTCACCCCGCCCTCCGCCGCGACCACCCAGGATCGCGCCAGCAGCACGTCCGGGGCCAGGTAGACGCAGGTGGGGTGGTGCTCGGCCGTCATCTCCAGCAGGGCACGGCGGGCCGGAGCCGGCTCACCGCGCATCCCGAGGGCGGTGGTGAGGCCCACCAGCGCGATGAACGACCAGCCGTTGGCGTCCGCCTCGCGGTGCGCCGCGACGGCCTGGCGGTACCGGCGCGCCGCGGTCTCGACCTGGCCGCGGACGGTCGCCGACTCCGCGGCCATGAAACTGGTGAAGGCGTCGACCGGACGTCCCAGCGACTCGGTGCACGGCCCGCGGAACCGCTGCGCGATCCGGTCCGCCTGGTCCGGCAGGCCGGCCAGGAGCAGCCCCCGCGTCGCGAACACCACCACGAGTGCCCGCTCGTGCAGCCCCACTCCCGGCGCTCCGACGTCGGTCCGCCGCAAGGCCGCCTCGATGTCGTCGAGGCGACCGAGTCCTCCGCTCGCCATCGCCAGTCCCCAGCTCGCCCACGGCACCGCGGCGGCGGGGCAGCGCGGGTGGGAGAGCACCTCGGCACTCGCTTCGGCGGCCCGCGCCGTGCGTCCCAGGTGGGCGTCCAGCACCGAGCGGACCCCGGCCAGCACGAGGTCGGCGGACTCGTCGCTCGTCGTGCGCGCCGCGGCGGCGAGCTCGGCCTCGGCCTCCGCCGGTCGGCCGGCCCAGGCCAGGACCTTCGCCCGGGCCATCGCGGCCTGGGCGTGCTGGAGGTCGGTTCGGGCCAGGGCGCGCAGCGCGGCCCACTCGCCACCGGCCTCGATCATGCGGCCGGTCCAGCCGAGGGCGTTGCCCAGCAGCAGCCGCGGCTCGAACCCGCCACCGGCGGACACCGCGGCCCTGGCGAGCCGGGTGGCCAGCGCGAGGTCACCCACTTCGACGGCCCGGCGGGCGGCGTCGGTGAGCAGCGCGACCTCGGGTTGCGCACCGGAGTCCAGCAGCAGGACCGCGCGGCGCAGCGCGTCGTCGGCCCGGCGCCCGCCCGTGGCGCTCAGCGCGGCCGCGATCCGCCGGCGCAGCCGCTGGGCGTACAGCGCGCCGGCCCGCCGCCGCTGCACCTCGCCGAACATCGGGTCGGTCAGGCGGGCCTGCCAGCGCCGCCCCTGCGGGAAGACCTCGATGAGGCCCCTGGCCTCGACCTCCTCCATCGCGCAGGCGCCGGTCAGCTCCGCCAGCAGCGGCACCTCCAGCGGACCGCCGAACGCGAGCACGTCGAGCACGTCGAGCTGGCGCTGCGGCAGCTCACCGATCCGGGTGGACACCAGGTCGAGCAACGCCGGGGACAAACCCGGCCGCCCCGACCACCGCCACACCCCGACTGACTCGCGCAGCCGGTCCGCAGCCAGCTCGTGGTCGACCAGCTGCCGCAGGTACAGGGCGTTGCCCCGGGTGATGGACCACAGCCGCTGCGTCGCGGCGTCGTCCACCGGGCCACCCAGCCTGGTCTCCACCAGGGCCGCGATCTGCCGGCAGGACAGCGGTTCGAGTTCCAGCCGCGGCAGGTGCCCGTCCTTCCACAACGCCGTCACCGCGTCCGGCACCGGCTCGCCCGTCCGCAGCGTGAGCAGCACGCTCGCCGCCTTGCGCAGCACGAGCTGGTGGACCAGCACCGCGGACAGCTCGTCGAGCAGGTGCGCGTCGTCCACCACGACGACCACCCCGGCCGGGCGGGTGTCCGCCAGCAGCTCCTCGACGGCCCGGGGCACCGCCCTGATCGGATCCGGTTCGGCGAGTCTCAGGGTCGCCGCGAAGGCACCCAGCGGCACCGTCCGCGCCGAAGCCGTGCCCGCCACCCACCGGACCAGCGCGCCCCGCCGCTCGGCCGCCGTCAGCGCTTCCTGGGCCAGGCGGGTCTTTCCCACCCCCGCCGCGCCGGTCAGCACCATTCCGGCTGGCCCGTCCGGGCGACGCCGGATCGAGGCGGAAATCAGGTTCAGCTCCTCGGTCCGGCCGACCAGGGGCCAGCTCCAGGCGGACGTGGACGGTTCCTGGTGCACCGGGGTCATGCCGTTCATCCGGGTTCTCCCCCACCGATGACATCACAGCTAGTCAGAGGGGCGAAACCGGGTGGAGATACCCGCGGCCGGACTCATTTTTCCCGGCGAACGCATTTCCGGGAGTGAGTAGCCGACTACTCACGACACAACACCGGGGCGCCGCGACAGTGGGAATCCGAACATCCAGCCAACACGGCAACGCCCGGAGGTACACACCCGATGGATCCCATTCTCTACTGGAACGAGGTCGCCGCCGAGGCCGACCGGGTCACCCACACGACGCTCCCGGCGAGCGAACTCGGCGTCCGCGGCGGTCCCGGTGGGGCACGCGGCAACGCGATCGTGCACCTGGCCATGCACGACGCCTACTTCGGCATCGACACCGGCCAGTACGAGCCCTACCTGGGTGACGACCTGCCCGAGGTCTCCCCCGACGCCGACGCCGCCGCGGCGGTCGCCAGTGCCGCCCACGCCACGCTGAGCGCGCTCTACCCGACGCAGAAGGCGTTCTTCGACGCCCGGCACGCCGCGGCCGGCCTGACCGCCGGCAAGGGTGACGTGGCAGGTCACGACTTCGGCCGGAAGGTCGCGGCCAAGATCCTCGCGCTCCGCCAGGACGACCCCGGCTTCGGCGACAGCGGGCACAGCTCCTCGGTCGCTCCGGGGCACCACCGGCAGGACCCGGACAACCCCGGTCAGGGCTTCTACGGCCCGTTCTACGGCGCCCGGTCCGCCTGCTTCGCGGCCACCACCCGCCACCACCTCGACGCGCCACCGCAGCCGGGCAGCGCCGAGTACGAGCAGGCCGTCGAGCAGGTGCGCGCTAAGGGCGTCGCACCGCACCTCATGGGCACCTTCCCGGCCGACCTGGTGTCCGCGCGTACGCCCAACGAGACCGCGATCGGGCTGTTCTGGGGCTACGAGGCGGCCAAGGGCATCGGCACGCCGACGCGGCTGTACAACCAGATCATCCGCAAGGTCGCGGTCGCCCAGGGCAACGACACCGCGCAGAACGCCCGGCTGTTCGCCCTGGTCAACGCGGCCATCGCCGACTCGACCATCCTGGCGTGGGCCGACAAGTACGAGTACGACCTGTGGCGCCCGGTGCTCGGGATCCGGGAGCACGACTCGTCCTCCGGCCCGGCCGGGGTGGGCGACGCCGCGCTGGACTCGGACGCCGACCCGTTCTGGCTCCCGCTCGGCGCACAGGCGACCAACGTGACCGGCGGGCGGAACTTCACGCCGAGCTTCCCGGCGTACCCGTCCGGCCACGCGTCGGAGGGCGGGGCGGCCTTCCAGATGGTCCGGCACTTCTACGGCCAGACGCAGAACGGGCCCGACAACCTGGCGGACAACCTCGAGTTCGTCTCCGACGAGCTGGACGGGATCAGCACCGACACCACCGGGACCGTCCGGACGCGCGTCGTGCGCACGTTCCCCGGCGGGATGTGGCAGATGATGATCGAACAGGGCTTCAGCCGGGTCTACCTCGGGGTGCACTGGGTGTTCGACGCCTTCGCCGTGGACGAGGCCGGCGACGTGGACCTCTCGCGCAACATCGGCGGCGTCAGGCTCGGCATGGACATCGCCGACGACCTCGCCGCCAACGGGCTCAAGGCGGCCAACGCCGCCGGACCGGCCGTGTGACCGAGCGTCGCGGCGAGGGCTCCCGGCGGCGCCCTGACCGGGCCTGCCCCGTCGAACCGCACGGGGCGGGCCCGGACGGCCGGCAGCCGCACGAGGAGACGTACCGCACGGTTCGTCGAATTCATCCTTCCCGGTTCTTCGCGACGGGCTCGCCGGCTGCCGGGCGATTCGGCAGACGCATTTCGACCAGACGATCGGACGACGAAAGGAACGGTGATCCCGGTGCCGGGTAGCGACTCCGCCGCGGCGGACGTGTACGACGTGGCCATCCTCGGCAGTGGCATGGCCGGCGGGATGCTGGGCGCGGTGCTGGCCCGCAACGGGGTGAGGGTGCTGATCATCGACGCCGGCACCCACCCGCGGTTCGCGGTCGGCGAGTCCACCATCCCCTACACCTCGGGGATGATGCGGTTGATCGCCGACCGCTACGGGGTGCCCGAGCTGAAGGCGCTGTCGAACCACGACGGGACCGTCCGGGTCTCGCCCTTCTGCGGGCAGAAGCAGAACTTCGGCTTCGTCTACCACCGGGAGGGCGAGCCGCAGGACCCCCGGCAGGTCAACCAGCTCGTGGTCCCCGTGGCCTTCCGCACCGAGTCACACCTGTTCCGCCAGGACGTCGACGCCTACCTGTTCCACGTCGCGGTGAAGTACGGCGCCGAAGCCCGCCTGGCGACCCGGATCACCGACGTCGACGTCGATCCCGCCGAGGGGGTCGTGCTGCGCTCGGACCGGGGCGAGGAGTTCCGCGCCTCCTACGTGGTGGACGGCAGCGGCCACCGGTCGCCGCTGGCCGGGAAGTTCGGGCTGCGGGAGACGCCGACGCGGGCGAGGACGCACTCGCGGTGCCTGTTCACGCACATGGTCGGGGTGCGCCCGTTCGACGAGTCGCCCACCGCCGCGAACCACGAGCAGCCCAACCCGTGGCACCACGGCACGCTGCACCACGTCTTCGACGGTGGATGGCTCTGGGTGATCCCGTTCGACAACCACCCCGGCGCGGTCAACCCCTTGTGCAGCGTGGGTCTGACCCTGGACCCGCGCAAGTACCCGAAGGGCTCGCTGCCGCCCGAACGCGAGTTCGCGGGCTTCCTCGCCCGCTTCCCGGAGATCGCCTGGCAGTTCGAGGGGGCGCGCGCGGTGCGGCCGTGGGTGTCCACCGGCCGGTTGCAGTACTCGACGAGCAAGGTCGTCGGCGATCGGTACTGCCTCACCTCGCACGCCGCAGGGTTCATCGACGCGCTCTACTCGCGCGGGCTGGCGAACACGCTCGCGGTCGTCAACGCCCTCGGCAGGCGGCTGATCGACGCGTCGCGGGACGGCGACTGGTCGACCGAGCGGTTCGCCTACGTGGAGGACCTGCAGCAGGGCCTGTTCGACTTCCACGACGACCTGGTCTACAGCTCGTTCGTCGGGTTCGGCGACTACGAGCTGTGGAACGCCGTCAACCGCACCTGGATGCTCGGCACGATGAGCGGCAACATGATGCTGGAAGACGCTCACCACCGGTTCCGGCACAGCGGCGACGACAGCGTCTTCGCCGAGGTCGAGCGCTACGGCAACCCGGGATCGCCGTTGCCGATCAGCGAGAACTTCGTCCGGCTGGGCACCCGGACCCGGGAACTCTGCGAGTCCGTCGAACGCGGCGCGCTGGCGCCGTCGGCCGCGGCCGCGGAGATCCTCGACGCCGTCCGGAAAGCGGACTTCTTCCCGCACGCGGACCAGTTCGGCCTGCCGGAGAACGGCTGCTACCACATGACCCCGGACCGGGTCGAGGGAGCGAAGCTGTGGGCACGCGCGAGCGCGCCGGCGGACATCGGGCCGCGCATGCTCAACGCGCTGGACAACATGGCCGTCGCCAAGGCGGAGGAAGGGTCGTGAGCCGCCGGCCCGCAGGGGCGGAAACCCCGTCACCGCAACACCACGACGTCGACGTGCGGCGACTGATGGTCGGGTTCCCCACGGGTGTCTCGGTCGTCACGGCGCAGGCCCGGGACGGCAGGCCCTGGGGGATGACGTGCACGTCGCTGTGCAGCGTCGCCCCCGACCCGCCGTCGCTGCTCGTGTGCCTGCGCCGCGGCAGCCCCACCCTGGACGCCGTCCTGGGCAGCTCGGCCCTGGCGGTGAACCTGCTGCACCGCGACGCCCGGTCGACCGCCGAGTTGTTCGCCTCCGGGGCACCGGACCGGTTCGAGCGGGTCCCCTGGCTCGCCTCGGACGGCGGCCCGCACCTGACCGACGCGGCGCACACCATCGCGGACTGCGCGGTGAGCGCCGGGCACGCGGTCGGCGACCACGTCGTCGTCCTGGCCGAGATCGTCAGGATCACCAGCCTCCGCACGCCCGCGCCTTTGCTGTACGGCATGCGCCGGTACGGGGCCTGGGCCGAGGACGCCGACGCCGCTGCCCTCTCCTCCGACTTCACCTCGTGACAGCACCAAGGAGCCAAGGTCCATGAAGGCAGCAGCCCCGGGGACGAACCCCGAGCTGGAAGCAGTGACCCCGCCGCGGCGGGGGACGGCCGAGCGCGGGCGCAACGCCGTCGCCGTCGTCGCGCTGTCGGCCGTGATCGCGGTCGGCATGATCCACGCCGTCCCCACCTTCGGGCAGTTGCGGCGCCTGGGTGACGGCGGCTGGGCGCTCGTCGCGCGGTTCCTGCTCGCGGTCGCGCTGATCATCGCGGTGGGGCGCCTCGGCGGCTGGGTCGCGGCCCGGTGCCGCCAGCCGCGGGTCGTCGGCGAGATGGCGGCCGGGATCGCGCTGGGGCCGACCTTGCTGGGCCAGTTCGCGCCGGCGGTCCAGCACGCCCTGTTCCCCGCCGACCTGGTGCCGGAGCTCGGCTTGGTCGCGCAGCTGGCGATCATCTACTTCGTCTTCCTCCTCGGCACCGATCTCCCGCTGGACCTGCTGCGCGGGTCGGGTGGCCGGGTGGCCGCGCTGGGAGCGGGCATGGTGGCCGTACCGCTCGGCTGCGGGCTCCTGCTCGCGGCCGGCCTGGCCGCGGACTACCGGCCGGCCGGCGTCGGATCGGTGCCGTTCCTGCTGTTCGTCGGCACCGCGATGAGCATCACCGCGTTCCCCGTCCTGGTCCGGATCCTGGCCGAGCACGACCTGATCCGGACCCGGATCGGCACGCTCGGGCTGGCCACCGCCGGCGCGGGGGACGCCCTCTCGTGGTTCCTGCTGGTCATGGTCGTCGCGCTGGCACACGGCGACTCGGCCGCCGCGGTTCTCCCGACAGCGGGGTGGCTGGTCCTGTTCACCGCGGTGACGCTGATCGTCGTCCGCCCCGCGCTGCGCCGGTTCCTGGCCGCCGCCGAGCACACCGCCGGTGGTCGGCGGATCGCGATCGCGGTGCTGGTGCTGTGCGCGCTGTCGGGCGCCGCCGTCACCGACTGGATCGGCGTCCACGCGATCTTCGGGGCGTTGCTGGTCGGCGCGGTCGTACCTCGCGAGAACAGCGTGGTGCGCGGTCTCGGGCGCACCGTGGGCCGCGGGGTCACGCTCGTCCTGCCGCTGTTCTTCGCGGTGATCGGGTTCAGCATGGACATCGGGCTCCTGGGCGACGTGCGGGACCTCCTGCTCTGCGGGCTCATGGTCCTGGTCGCCGTCGTGAGCAAGGTGGGCACGACGACGCTCGTCGGCCGGCTGACCAAGCTGACGTGGCGGGAGTCGCTCGGGCTCGGCGTCATGGTCAACTGCCGGGGCCTGACCGAGCTCGTGGTGGTCTCCACGGGACTGTCCCTCGGCATCATCGGACCGGACCTGTTCGTCATGTTCGTGGTGATGACGCTGGTGACGACGGCCATGACCGGCCCGCTGCTCGGGTGGCTCCGACTCGGCGCGACCCCGGCGGACGCCCTCTCGGCTGAGCGCTCGGGCACCACGCACGCAACCACCGGAGAACCAGGGAGGACCCGAGGTGTCGAAGATCCGTTCTGAACTCGTCGTCGCGATCGTCGGCATGGGGCCTCGCGGCCTGTCCGTGCTCGAACGCCTGCTGGTGCGGCTCGCGGAACGGCGCGGCCCGGCGGTGTCGATCTGGGTCTTCGACCCCGCGGAGCACGGTGCGGGCCGCATCTGGCGCACGGACCAGCCCGACTGGTTCCTGATGAACACCCCCGCCGGCGAGGTGAGCATGTACTCGGGTGATCGCGACGAGGGACCACCGAGAGCGGGTGCCGGGCCCTCGCTGCACGAGTGGCTCGCGGCGGGCAACGCCGGTCCGCGGTGGGCGGCGCTCGGGCCGAGCGGTTACGCCCCGAGAGCGTGCTACGGCCGGTACCTGCGCGACGTGTTCGACAACCTCGTCGCGCACAAGCCGGACAACGTCACCGTCCACGCGGTGCGGTCACCGGTCGAGCGGGTCCAACGGCACGAAGGACGGCTGTGCCTGACGACCCGTTCGGGCCGCAGCGTCGTCGCCGACAAGCTCGTGCTCACCACCGGCCACCAGGTCACCGCGCCCAGGCCGTGGGAGCGGGAACTGCTCGACCACGCCGACAGCCGGCCGGGCGTGCGGTACGTCCGCGGCGATTCGGCCGCCGACCTGGACCTCGACCCGGTGGGTGCGGGCGAACCGGTCGGCGTCCTGGGGCTGGGGCTCACCTTCCTGGACGTCGTCGTGGCGCTGACGGTCGGCCGCGGGGGCGAGTTCGAGCCCGGCCCCGCGGGCGGGCTGCGCTACCGGCCCAGCGGCCGGGAGCCGCGCGTCTTCGCCGGTTCCCGCAGCGGCCTGCCGATGCTCGCCCGCGGGGTGAACCAGAAGGCGCCGAAGTACCGGTACGAAGCCAAGTTCCTGACCCGCGGCGCACTCGCCGAAGCCCGGCACCGGGCCCGCCGCGAAACCGGGTCCGCCCAGCTCGACTTCCGCCGTGACGTGCTGCCGCTGCTGCGGCTGGAGGTCGAGCACGTCTACTACACCACCCTGATCCGCGACCGCTCCGGCGACGAGGCCGCCCGCCGGTTCGCCCGCCTCCACCTGGCCGTCGCCGGCGGCAAGGCGGCCTACCTCGTCGACAAGGCGCTGGTCGAGTTCGGCGTCGCGCACGCGGCCCCGATCGACCTGGAGCGGATCGCCCGGCCCTTCGCCGGTCGGCGGTACGCGGCTCCGGCCGAGTTCCACCGGGACGTGCTCGACCTGCTCGGGCAGGACCTGGCGGAAGCACTGCGGGGCAACGTGCACGGGCCGGTCAAGGCCGCGCTGGACATCCTCCGCGACCTCCGCGGCGCGGTTCGCGCGGCGGTGGACCACGGTGGCCTGCGGCCGCGGTCGCACCGCGACGACTTCGTCGGCTGGTTCACCCCGCTCAACGCGATGCTCTCCGCCGGTCCCCCGGCGATCAGGCTCGCGCAGGTCCGCGCGCTCATCGAGGCGGGCGTGCTGCACCTGGTCGGACCGGCCCTGCGGGTCGGCCTCGCGCCGGACGGCTTCCTGCTGGACTCGGCCCAGGTCGCCGGAGCCGGTCAGGTGGTCGGCACGCTGATCGACGCCCGCATCCCCCGGCCCTCGGTGCGGCAGGACGCGTCACCGCTGACCCGGCAGCTGCTCGCCGACGGTCTGATCTCCGAGTACGTCAACGCCAGTTCGTGCGCGGACGGCGTCTTCGCCACCGGAGCGGTGGCCACCACCCGGGCGCCGTTCCACGCGGTCGGCGCGGACGGGCGGGCGAACCCGGACCTGTACGTCCTCGGCATCCCCACCGAGAACCTGCGGTGGTTCACGCAGATCGGCAACGGACGCCCCGGACCGCCGAGCGCGTTCCACGCCGACGCGGACGCCGTCGCCGGTGACGTCCTGGACGGCCGGGCCACCGGGGTCGGGCCACCCGCGGCGAACGGGTCCGCCCACGCCGGGAAGATCCGGGTCGACCGGACGCTGACGTGCGCGGCGGGGGCCGACCGTGGCCGCCGGTGACACCGAGCGGTTCCGCGCCGCCCGGGACCTGCTGCTGGAGCTGCGCGAGGACCACGACGCCGCGTACGCCCGGTTCCGGTGGCCGCGGTTCGAGACGTTCAACTGGGCCCTCGACTGGTTCGACCCCATCGCCCGGGACAGCACCCGCGAGGCGTTGCGCATCGTGGACGGCGACTCGGTGGCGTCGTCGACCTACGCGGAGCTGTCCGCGCGGTCCGGCCAGGCGGCCAACTGGCTGCGCGGCCGCGGGGTGGCGCGCGGCACCCGCGTCCTCGTGATGCTGGACAACCGGCTCGCCACGTGGGAGGTCCTGCTGGCGGCGATGAAGCTCGGCGCGGTGGTCATCCCCACCTACACGACGATCTCCGCCACCGACCTGGCCGATCGCCTCGACCGGGGCGGTGTCACGCACGTCATCACCGAGGGCGTGCTCGCCGACCGGTTCACCGGGATCGCCGGCGACCTGACCCGGATCGGCGTCGGCGAACCCGTCCCCGGCTGGGCTCCCTACAGCGACGCCTACGCCGAGCCGGCCGACTTCACCCCGCGGGGCGCCACTCGCGCGGACGACCCGCTCTTCCTGTACTTCACCTCGGGAACGACGTCACGGCCGAAGTTGGCACTGCACACGCACACCAGCTACCCGGTCGGTCACCTGTCCGGCATGTACTGGACCGGTGTGCGGCCCGGTGACCGGCACCTGAACATCTCCGCGCCCGGCTGGGCCAAGCACGCGTGGAGCAGCTTCTTCGCGCCGTTCAACGCGGAGGCGACCCTGCTGACGGTCAAGACCGGGACCGCGCCGGCGCCGACCGTGCTCGACGTCCTCACCACCCAGCGGGCCACCACCTTCTGCGCACCGCCGACCGTGTGGCGGATGCTGCTCCAAGAGGACCTCGGACGCCGTCCGGTCGCGCTGCGCGAAGCCGGCAGCGTCGGTGAACCGCTCAACCCCGAGGTGGTCGACCGGGTCCGGCGGGCGTGGGGGCTCACCGTCCGGGACGGCTACGGCCAGAGCGAGACGACCGCGCAGATCGGGAACACCCCGGGCCTCGCCGTCCGGCCCGGTTCGATGGGCAAGCCGTTGCCCGGCTACCGGATCGTGCTGCTGGACCCGCTCACCGGCGAGCCCGGTGACGAGGGCGAGATCTGCGTCGACCTCGCCGACCGGCCGGTCGGGGTGATGCCCGGCTACCTCGACGCCCCGGAGAAGAACGCGCAGACGTTCGCGGGCGGTCACTACCACACGGGCGACATCGGCCGGCGGGACGTCGACGGCTACTTCACCTACGTCGGGCGTGCCGACGACGTGTTCAAGTCCTACGACTACCGGGTCTCCCCGTTCGAGCTGGAGAGCGTGCTGCTGCGGCACGACGACGTCGCCGAGGTGGCGGTGGTCCCCGCGCCCGATCCGATCGGCCTGGTGGTCCCGAAGGCCTTCGTCACGCTGGCCGAGGGACGCCCGTCGTCGGTGGCGGTGGCGCGGTCGATCCTGCGGTACGCGCGGGAGCACCTGGCCCCGCACCAGTGGATCCGCCGGTTGGAGTTCGGCGCCCTGCCGAAAACGATGTCCGGCAAGATCCGCCGGACAGAACTCCGGGCCGCGGAAGAACGAAATGGCGGCGCAGGCCGCGGTTCCCGTGAATACCTTCTCGACGACCTGCTCGACCCGACCTCGCCCCCACACCACCCGTGACGGTTTTCGATACATCGGCGACAAATTCACCCGGCCTCGATTCGTCCGGCATGTCATTTCACGAATGGGTGCACGCCTGCCGACCGGGCCCGGAACCGGCTACGCTTCGAAGTGCTCTTAACGGGGGAACGGAACCCGATCGGCGACCACTCGCCATCGGGGCTGTCTGGTAAGGAGCACTCTGATGCGTGCTGCCGTCATCACCGCGTCCTCGGCTCCGCTCGAACTGCGGGAGATGCCGATCCCGGAACCCGGCGCGCACCAGGTCCTGGTTCGCATGGAGGCTTGCGGTATCTGCCACGTCGACGTCGAAATCGCCTGCGGCGACTGGCCCGCCCAACCGGCGCTGCCGCTGATCTCGGGCCATGAAGGTGTCGGCATCGTCGAACAGGTCGGCGAGGGTGTGGCCGCGAGCCGGCTCGGCAGGCGGGTGGCCCTGCCGTGGCTCTGCCGGGCCTGCGGGGAGTGCGGGTTCTGCCTGTCGGGCTGGATGGTGCTGTGCGAGTCGCAGCGGAACACCGGCCACCGGATCGGCGGCGGCCACGCCGAGTACGCGGTCGCGGACGCGCGTCACGCCGTCCCCGTGCCCGATGGTGTCCCTCCGCTCGAAGCGGCTCCGCTGACCTGTGCCGGGGTCACCGGCTACAAAGCCGTGCGGGCCGGTCGGGTCGGTCCAGCCGATCGGGTCGCCGTGTTCGGCGTGGGCGGGCCCGGTCACCTGGCGATCCAGTACGCGCGGCACGCGGGCGGCTTCGTCACCGCAGTCGACGTCGAAGCGGGCATGCTGGACCTCGCCCGGGAACTGGGCGCGGAGCAGGTGATCGACGCGCGCACCCGCGACCCGGCCGCGGTGATCCAGGCGCAGGGTGGCGCCGACGTCGCGATCGCGCTGACGGCGGTGCCGAGCGCTCACGAACACGCGCTCCGCTCCCTCCGGCACGGTGGCCGGCTGGTGTGCGCCCGCCCACCGGGAGGCGCGATCCCGGATCCGGTCTTTGAGGCGGTGACCCGGGGAATCACGATGGTCGGCTCGGTCGTCGGCACCCGCGAGGACCTCGTGGAGGTGTTCGCCCTGCACGCCGCGGGCCACACGGTGGTGACCGTCGAACCCCGCAAGTTGGAGGAGATCAACGAGGCCTTCGCCGACATCCTGGCCGATGGCGCACGAGCCCACCTGGCGATCGAGTACTGAGCAGGGCGCTCGCGTGCCGACTTCGCGCGTTTCCGGTACAGCGAGTCCTTCGGTGACTACACTAAGTGATCTTCAACCGACACGGCGGAGTGAACGACCCGGGTTCCTACCTTCGGACGGCGGTGATCATGGGCAACGGATACAACGTCGACGTGGAGCAGTTGCGCACCCACGCGCGCAACTTGGAGGCGATCAAGGACCGGTTCGGCGCGGTGAAGGCCGCCAGCGCCCACATCGCGCAGGACGACCAGGCGTACGGCCTCCTCTGCGGGTGGATCTCCGGCATCCTCGAGGGCCGGCACGCCGCCCAGGACGACCTGCTGGCGTTCGCCGAGAACAACCTCGCCCTGATAGCGACGGAACTGCGGGCCACCGCGGACGAGTACAGCGCCACCGAGGACGGGAACGCCGCCCTGGTCCGCTCGGCCGGCGGCGACCTCGGGGAGGCGCGGTGAACGACAGGTCGCTGGTCGCCCCCGTCCAGTCCTCGCGGGAGGCGTGGACCGGCTCCGGCCTGGCCGACAGCGTCGAGGGCCTGGTCGACGCGATCAAGAGCGAGGGTTGGGTCGACGACGCGTTGGCCGGCGCGGGCCTGGGCGTCGAGGTCGCGGCGACCGTGATGGACCCCGTCAGCGCGTTGCTGGCCAACGGGTTGGGCTGGGCCATGGAGTACTTCGAGCCGCTGCGGCAGGTGCTCGACGAGCTGACCGGCAAGCCCGACGTCGTCCGATCGCACGCGGCGACCTGGAACAACATGGCGACCGAGCTGCACGACATGGCCACCGCCCTCCGGCAGCACGTCCAGGACGACCTGCCCGACTGGCACGGCGAGGCCGCGGACGCCTACCAGAACCTGATGGCCAACAACGTGGAGGCCATCGGTGGCCTGGCCGCCATCTCGGCCGCCATCGCGTCGGCCACCGAGGGCGCGGGCGGGCTCGTGGAGCTGACCCGCGAGATCGTCCGCGACCTGATCGCGGACCTCGTCGCCCGGGTGATCGTGTGGGCGGTCGAGGCGATCTTCGTGGTGACGATCCCGGTGATCGCCGCGCAGATCGCCGCGGCGGTCGTGAAGTGGGCCGGGCGCATCCTCACCTACACCATGGCCCTGATCACCAGCCTGACCAACCTGACCAAGCTGCTGAACGGATAGGGCGACGGCGATGGTGACCCTCCTCGCGCTGCTCGCGATCGCCGTCGCGTTCGCCCTGCACAGGCGGACCCCGGACGGACCCGACCACACCACCGGCGGACCGTCCGGCCGGGACCGGTCGGCCGGCGGCACCCCGGTCCCCCCGGTCGAGGCCGTGGCGCCGGCGCAGGTCATCGCCAGGGACAAGCTGGTGGCCGGCGAGCCGGCGGCGGCCAGGGACTCCCGCGGCCAACCCGTCCCGCCCGGCGTGCAGCGACTGCCCAGCGGCAGACGACCGGCCAACTCCAAGTACGCGGGCCGCAAGTTCGACGGGGACACGTGGACGCCGGAACTGGCCGCGAAGTACCCGGACGGGGTGGTGTTCACCAACGACGGCTTCCCCGACTTCTCGCCGTACGCCACGCACACGGTCACCATCGACCCCCACTTCCAAGGTGACCGCACGGACTTCACCCAGGCCAACCGATTAGCCGGGCTGCGGGGCACCCCGGAGGGCTACATCTGGCACCATCACCAGGACACCCGGACCATGCAACTCGTGCCGCAGGACCTCCACGAAGGCGTTCGTCACGCCGGCGGCGTCGCGATCATGAAGGGCAGAAAGTAGGACCATGACCGTCGGGTACCGCCGCCAGGAGCCCTCACCGCCGCCGGGGCGGATCGCCGAACTGGAACGCCGGATCGGGCGCCCGCTCCCCGCCGCCTACCGCGACTACCTCGCCGGCACCGACGGCGGCCGGCTCGAGGACAACCACGAGGCCGTGCAGACGATCTTCGGCATCGGCGAGGTCCCGGACTGGGCGAACCTGTGGCGGAAGCTGGACGTCTACCGCGGCCGGGTGCCCGAGTGGCTGCTGCCGGTGGCCAACGACGAGTACGGGAACCTGTTCTGCGTCTCCCTGCGCGACAGCGACATGGGGGCGGTGTGGTTCTGGGACCACGAAGAAGAAGCCGACGAAGGCGAGCCTCCGGCCGAGGACAACCTGACGTTCAAAGCCGAGACGTGGCCCGGTTTCCTGGCTTCACTGCGAGCAGTCCGGTAGTCGGCGTGGCTCAGGCGTCGGCTTGACCGGCGCCGGTGGGCTTGTCGAGGTCGTCGAGTTGCCGCTGGACGCGTTCGGCGTCGGTGTCGCGGCCCTGCTGCCGGTACAGGTCCAGCGCTTCCCGCCAGACCGCGCGGGCCTGTGCGTGGTCGCCGAGAGCGGCGTGGGGGTGGCCGAGTGCGTCGAGGCTGTCCACGACCTCGTAGGTGTGGCCGAAGGTGCGGCGGAGGCTGAGGGCCTGGTTGTAGTGGCGGATGGCCTGGTGGTGGTGGCCGGTGCGGTGGTCGATGAAGCCGAGGCTGTCCAGGCTGTACGCCTCGCCGTGGGTGTGCCGGTGGCGTCGGTGCAGGATGAGGGCGGCCTGGCAGTGGTCGCGTGCGGTGTCGTAGTCACCCAGGCGGGCGGAGTACCAGCCGACCGTGTTGAGCGCGTCGGCTTCCCAGGCCGGCTGGTCGAGGCCGCGACAGTCGTCCAGGGCTTGGCGGGCGTGGTTCAGAGCCTGCCGGTCGTCCCCCCGCTGTCCCCACGCCCGCGCGAGGGCGTGGTGGGTGAGAGCCCGCTGGCTGGAGTCGTGGTGGTGTTCCGCCAGGACGAGGGCCTGGCGCAGGTGCCCGATCGCCTCGTCGTGCTGACCCAGGCCGATGTAGGTGCGGCCGAGGAACCGGTGGGCGCGGATGCGGGCGGCGGGATCAGGCAGGTGGGCGGCGGCGTCCAACCCGGCCTGCCACACGGCCAGGTCGTCGTGGCGGTGCCCTCGCGTCTGGTGGAAGGCACCCAGCAACCACGCGAAGTGCCAGACGGGCTGGTGGCGGCAGTGGGCGGCGGCCGTGTGCTGGGCGGCCAGCAGGTGGGCGTGATGGGTGTCCATCCAGGCCAGCGCGGTCGCGTGGTCGGGCAGGGGGTGGGGGTGTGCGCCGACAGCCGGTGGGTCGAGCTGGATCGTCCCGCGGTGCGGGTACAGGTGGTGGTCGGCGGTGTGGGCGGTGTGCAGGTAGAAGTCCACCACCCGGTCCAACGCCGCCCGCCGCACCGGTTGCGGGAGGTCGTCGTGGGCCGTGGTGGTGGCGTAGGCGCGGATCAGGTCGTGCATCGAGTAGCGGTCGTGCGGGTGTCGCTCCAGCAGGGAGTGCTCCTCCAGTGCGCGCAGGACCTTGCGCGTCCGGGCTACGGGTAGGCCGGTGAGGGAGGCGGCGGCGGGTAAGTCGATGTCGGGGCCGGGGGCGATGCCCAGCAGGGCGAAGGCGGTGCGTTGTTCGTCGGTCAGGCCGCGCAAGGACCACGACAGCACGGCGGGCAGGCTCACGGCCGGGTCGTCGTTGTCGAACATGTCCACGCCCAGCTCGCGCAGTTCGGCGGCGAACTCCGCCAGCGGGACGTGCGGGCGGGTGGAGACGTAGCGGGACATGATCGACAACGCCAGCGGGTAGCGGCCGCACAGGTCGACCAGTTCCCTGGCGGCGACGGGCTCGGCGGCCACCCGCCGGTCTCCGATGCGTCGCGCCAGCAGTGTGTGCGCCTCGTCGTGGGTGAGGATGCCCAGTTGCAGGTGACGGGCGCCGTGGCGGTCGATCAGCAACGCCAACGTCGTGCGGCCGGTGATCAGGACCGTGCCCGTGGACGTGCCGGGCAGCAGGGGCGCGACCTGGTCGGCGGTGGCGGCGTTGTCCAGCACCACGAGCATCCGTTTGCCCGCGACCAGGCTCCGGTACAGCGCCGCCTGCGCGTCCAGGTCGACCGGGATGCGGCCGGGATCGACCCCGAGGGCGTCGAGGAAACCGCGCACCGCCACCGCCGGGTTCATCGGCTCACCCTCGGGGCTGAAGCCGCGCAGGTCGACGAACAGTTGCCCGTCGGGGAAGCGGTCGGTGTGGCGGTGGGCCCAGTGGAGAGCAAGCCAAGTCTTGCCGATCCCGCCCGCGCCGGCGAGCGCCGAGATGACCACCGTGGCTGCCTGGCCCGAGGCGTCCAGCGCGGCGTCGAGCCCGTCGAGTTCTTCGTGGCGGCCGACGAACGGCGCCGGTGCCGCCGGTAGCTGGCGGGGTGGCGGCACCCGGCCGGTGGTCTGTTCCGGTGCGGGATCGGTGCCCGGGAGGGTGAGGGTGCGGTCCGCGGTGAGGATCCGCTGGTGCAACTGCTGCACGGCGGGGCCGGGGTCGGTGCCGAGTTCTTCCGCCAGCCGCTGCCGAACGTGCTGGTAGTGCTCCAGTGCTTCGGCCGGGCGGCCTGCGCGGTACAGCGCCAGCATCAGCTGCCCGGCCAGGCGTTCGTCCAACGGGTCCTCGGCGGCGCGCGTGGTCAGTTCGGGCAGCAGTTCGCCGTGCCGGCCGCACTCCAGTGCCCAGTCGATCCGGTCGGCACGGGCCGCGTCCCGTTCCCGGTACAGGTGTTCGCGCGCCGACTGCGCCCACGGGGTGTCCAGCTCGGCCAGCGGCTCACCCCGCCACAACCCCAGCGCCTCGTCGGTCAACGCCAGCGCACGGCGCGGGTCGTCGCTGCCGCGGGCCCGGGTGAGCAGGCGGCGGAACCGGTGCACGTCCACGCGGTCCGGGTCGACGGTCACCTGGTAGCCGGTGTCACGCCACGTGATCACGATCCCGGTCGAGGTCAGGGCCCGGCGCAGGTTGGCGAGGTAGGTCCGCAACACCGACCGCGCCCGCGCGGGCGGGTGCTCACCCCAGACCCGGTCGATGAGCCGGTCCACCGACACCACCCTGCCGACCTCGGTCAGCAGCGCCACCAGCACCGACTTCTGCCGGTTGTGCCCGATCGGCACCGGCACGTCGCCCACGCGGATCTCCAGGTTGCCCAGCACGCCGACCACGACACTCGCTGGCGCGACCCGCTCACTCTCCGCTGTCACTGCTCCTGTGTACCGAACGTGACCAGGCGATTCAACGCAGATTGGGCGGGTTCTGAACCGCGGACCGCGAAAGTGGGTGTGCGGCCGCCCACCAAGGGCGACCGCGGGTCGAGCCGCCACGACCGGTTCCGCACGGCTCACGGAGAAGAAGTCGGAGAGATCATTGATCATCCGCGACGACGGACGGGCGACGGACGAAGAAGGCGTCACCACGTTCACGCTGGTGTCGGTCGACGGTTCCGCGGAACTGTCCATGACGCTGCCGGGCGCGTTCGTCGACGACCTTCGTGAGCACCTGGCGGCGGAGGGGTTTCGCGTACCGCGAGGCGCCGCCCGCTCGGCACTGGCCGAGATCATCGTGGCGACGGCCGAGAACCCGGCCGCGTGGACGGCCGTTGGGGGGACCGTCGTGGCGTTCCTCCGCAGGCACCGCGGCAAGGTGCACCGCTTCGAAGTCGAGGGCGAATCAGTGTCGATCGAGGGGTATTCGTCCCGAGAAGCGGAGCGGCTGGCCGCGCGACTCGCCGAGTCGCGTCGCCGGCGCCACGACGACCCCGAACCCGGCGGGATGACCATCGGACGTCGTTAGCCTCGTCAAATCCCCGTCGGCCCGCATGGAGGAACAGTGCCGCACGCCCTCGTGGTCGGTATCGACCAATACGCCGCGAAACGCATTCCCTCGCTCAAATGCGCCGTCAACGACGCGGAAGAGGTTTCCCAACGGCTGAAGTCCGCCGGGTTCGAGGTCGTCACGCTCACCAACCAGGCCGCCACCCGCCGGGACATCCACTGGGAACTGGAGGTGGGCCTGAACGAGCGCGTCAAGGACGCCGACGAGCCCGTGCTGATCTACTGGTCCGGGCACGGCATGTCCGACCTGCGCGAGAGCGCGGACAGCGACCGCGGCTGGTCGACGTTCCTGCTCCCCCACGACGCGGACATCGACCAGCCACTGGCCTCGGCGTTCCCGGTCCAACAGGTGTGGGCGCTGCTGCACAGGATCAAGACCCGGCGCCTGCTCGTCATGCTGGACACCTGCTTCAGCGGCGCCTTCGCGAGCGACAGCCGCGGTTTCTCGATCGGTGCGAAGGGCGGCACGGTCGACGCGACGGACGACTTCCTGCGCATGGAGGGCCACGGCCGGGTCGTGATCTCCGCGTGCGGCCCCGACGAGGTGGCCCGCGAGAACGACCGGCAGGGGAACGGGCACTTCACCACGGCGGTGCTCACCGTGCTGGACCGCGGCCTCGACAACGGCGACCACCGGGCCAACGTCACCACGCTGATGTCCGAGATCCGCGACCTGGTGCGCCGCGAGACCAGGGACAGCCAGACACCGTCGCTGCACGTGGCCGCCCAGGGCTCGGATTGGAGCATCCCGTTGCCGACCCCCGGCCTGTACCAGCCTCCCCTGCCCAGCTGGGCGTTCGTCGGCACGTCCGGCGGGGTCGGCAAGACGACGTTGGCGATGATGACGGCCGAACTTCTGGCCGAGTCCGGCAACACCGTGCTCTACCTCGACGCCGACATCGCCCAGCACGGCGGCACGAGCGAGTGGTGCCAGCGGGCCAAGGCCGACATCGGCTCGATCCGCACCTTCGCCGACCACGTGGCGGCGTTGTCGAAGGAGCCGACCCGCACCCAGCAACGTCACCTCAACGACAAGTTGCTGGACGTCACACCGGACTACCTCAAGAGGTTCGACTGCGGGAAGATCCTCCTGCTGCCCGCCGCGCGGACCAGCGACAAGCTGTTCGTGTTCAACCTCGTGGCCGAGATCAAGGACCGCCGGTCCAACGCGGTGTGCAGGCAGATCCTCGACGCGGCGTTCGACCGGGGCCTCCGGCAGGGCGCGAGCTGCGTCGTCATCGACTGCGGCGCCCAGTTCGACCCGCTCGTCGTCAACGCCATCACGGCCGCGCACCACCCGTTCGTGGTGGCAGCCGCCAGGGCCGGGGCCAAGGACTCGCGGGAAACCATCCTGAGCAACTGCACCCAGACCGTCGACGACTTCAACCGGATGCGCGTGGAGACCGTGGTCAACCGGGTGCCCAGCAGGGAAGCGCTGGTGCGCCACTGGGGGGATCCCGGCTACGGCAAGAGCTTCCACTGGCTGCCGTTCGACCGCAAGCTCTTCCAGGACTGGGAGGAAGGACGCCCGAACTTCGAGCTCGGCTACGACGACCTGAGCCACTCCTGGCACGAGATCCTCGTCGCCTCCGACCGCAACGGCTGCGACAGCCGGCACCGGGAGTTCCTGCCCAGCGAGTGGGACCGGTTCAGCAAGTGGTCGTTGTGGCTGGTCAACAACCCCGGCTGGGCGGAGATCACCCGGGATCACCTGAGCCGGACGATCCGCCGTTCCTACGTCGTCGCCGGCCTCTACCTCGCGATCCTCGCCACCGGTCTCACCAGCATGCTCATGCACCTGTCGGCCGAGAAGCCGGAGGAGGACCGGTCCTTCCTCCCGCAGTGGCTCGCGATCACCCTGGTGGCCGTCTTCGGACTCGGGTTGTTCGGCAACATCGTCGGCAGGCTGCTCCTGCGCCGCCGTCGCCGGGTGGTCGACGAAGTGGCGAAGCACGCCGTCTCGGTGGACGAGCTCAAGAGGTGGTTCTCCGTACCGCTGACCGATGGCCCGTGGTGGAAGGTCTGGCAGTCCAGCCGCCGTGCCGCGATCCGGTGGCTGCACAAGCAAGTGGTCGCGGCGCGTGCGAGCCAGTTGCCCTCCGCCCAGTCGTTCGAGGTGTCCGGATGAGGACGTTCGACTTCTCTTGCGCCTACGTGCGGTCCGCCGACGAGGAGGCGGGGAGCTCGTGCGGCCGCCGAGCCACCCGACGCAGGCAAGGGGAGCCGAAGTGCCTGGGACACTGGGTGGTCGAGTACCTGCTGAGCATCGCGGGCGGCACCGAGCACGCCCGGAAGACCTGGGCGTTCGCGAGCTTCGTCCTGTTCATCCTCGCGGTGGGTTCGCCTTGGTGGCTGCGCACGGTCACCCTGCCACACGCGATCGCCGCGGTGGTCCTCTCCGGCGGGTTGCTGGCCTGTTTCCTGTGGGAACACCCGCTCGGCGGGATCGCCTGCCTGGTGTCCGCGACGCTGACCGCCCCGATCTGGGCCAGGGGAAGCGCCTTCAAGTACTACCTCTTCAACCCCGAGGCGGAGATTCCGGCGGGCTCCACGAGAGCGCGCCAGCTGCTCGTCACCTCACTGGAGTTGCAGGTGGCTTTCGTCTTCACGTTCTCGGTCGTCGGGTTCGCCATCCTCTACTTCTTCAACAGCAGGTCCGAGACGAAGTTCTGGCGGGGGTTGAGCTTCGCGCTGGGCATCCTGCTGTTCCTGTCGGTGATGGTCCTCGCGGTCGCGACGAGCGGGAGGAGCACGGCCTTGGTGCCCTGGCTGGTCGTGGTGTTCGCGGCCGTTGCCGTCGCCCGAGGCGGCCGCTTCGCCAGGAAACTCGCCGCGATCCTGCGGGTCTAGCGCCCACCCCGCCGATGTCACACGCGACCCGCCGGCCGCGCTGCGGCTGTGCCCGCGTCGCCGACAAGCCCACGCGCGACCTGCCGACCGCGCCGGGTGGAAGATTTCCTCTCGAGCAGCGGCAACCTCGCCGCGTCCGGGGCGCGTTCCTGATGTTGTAGAGGACAACACAGGAGGTCACCGGGGTGAAACGCGCCGAGGAGAACACGTACCGCGAGTACGTGACGGCTCGGATGGAGACGATGCGGCGCACCGCGTACCTCCTGTGCCGGGATTGGCACACCGCGGACGACGTCGTGTCGATCACCATCGGCAAGCTGTACCGGCACTGGCCGAGGGTCGGCGCGACACCCGGTATCGACGCGTACGTCCACAAGGCCCTGTTGCGCACCTGGCTGGACGAGAAGCGCAGGCCGTGGCGTCGTGAGCAGGTCGTCGAGGAGCTGCCCGAGCTGCCGACCGCGGAGGAGTTCGCCGTGGTCGGCCGGGCGCAGCTGCTCGACCTGCTCGACGGGCTGCCGCCCAGGCGCAGGGCCGCGGTGGTGTTGCGCCTCTACTGCGATCTCTCGGTGGAGGAGACCGCCGAGGTCCTCGGTTGCTCGCCGGGCACCGTGAAGAGCCAGACCGCGCGGGGGCTCGACACGTTGCGCGCCAGGGCAGCGCAGTCCGACTAGCGAGAGGTGCGTGATGGACAAGCGACTGTTCGACGACGCGATCGGGGAGGTGCCGCCGTCCACGGTCGACGTGGACGCGGTCATCGTCCGCGGCCGCCGCGCGGCCCGGCTCCGCCGGGTGACGCACCCGGTGGTCGCGGCCGGGCTGGCCGTGGTGCTGCTGACCGGTGCGGTCGCGTACTCGATGACCGGGGACGACGGTGGTGGCGTGATCGTCGGCACGGCACCCCCGACGTCCACCGCGGCACCGCGGAGCTCGGCGCCGGCGACGCCGCACCCGTCCGGACCCACGCCGGCCGACCTGGTCACGACGCTCCCGTCGATGCCGGACCCGGTGCCACCGCCGCGGTGCGGAGAGGGCGACCTGGAGACCGTCGCCGAGGCCGCCGTGCGCCTCACCCAGGTCGCCACGGCGGCCGTGCGGGAACAGCGTGCGGACGTGCAGCTGGTGGCGAACGCGATGTTCCCGGCGGGCACGCCCCGAGGGCCGCTGGAGTTCTACCAGGCGGTCGAGCCGGCCTACCCCGAGGTGTCCGTCTGCGACGTCCGGGCCTCCCTCCACGCTTGGGCGACCGCCCGTACCCCGCTCGGGGACGGCAACATCGGGTTCGAGACCTCGCCCGCCTTCTTCCCCACGCTGAGCCCACCGTGCGACGAGGAGGGCATCCCCGATCGCACCCACTGCGCGGAAGTCACCGGACCCCGCGGCGAGAAGATCCTCACCGAGACGCTCGACTTCGAGCGCGGCACCCGCAAGCACCAGGTGCGGATCATCCGCGCGGACGGCACGTCGCTGCGGATCCACTCGGAGAACGTCGCCATGACGACCGGCGGTGCCGGACCGACCACGCCCGCGCCTCCGTTCACCGTCGAGCAGCTCGTCGCCATCGGCACCGACCCGGCGCTGACGCTGTTCCCGTAGGTCGGCCGGCGAGCAAGTGCCACCCGAACCGGCCCCGGAGGACCACCGTCAGGACCCGGCCGGTTCGGGTGGCCACCAGCGATCACCCGCAGCTTCGCCTCCTACCGCTCCGGCTCGACCGCACTGCACCGCCTTCGACACCTGCCACGCCCTGACCGGTCCGGTACCCGCTCGTCATGTGCGCCGGGCGAACGGGATAGCCGCCTGCCTTCGGGGTGTGTCACGCCCAGCGGTCGACCGGCGATAGGGGGTTGTCGGACCTGACGTCGGGGTGCGGGACGTGCGGAGGGGGTGGTGGCGGCTCGATGGCGTTCGGGCAAGATCGATGGTTCACCACCCTGGTCCGGATCGGGTGCGGAACCGATCCGGCGGCCGGGTGCGACAGCGGAGAGCGCCCTGGTCGGTGCTCGATCGACGAGGGGCAGCGGGCCGCATGCAGCGACTTCAGCATCTGATCGTGGTGATCCCGGGCATCGGTGGCAGCGTCCTGGAGCGGCCGGGTGGCGGCACCTGGGAGCTCACGACGGGCAAGCTGGTGACGACGGTGATCCGGCCCTCGACGTTGAGCCTCGACCGCTTCCCCGAGATGAAGCCCACGGGGTTGATCACCACCTTCACCGCGCTGGGGTCCGTGGTGACGATACCGGGCTACGAAGGGCTGACCGCCCGGCTGGGCGACAACTTCCGAGGTGTGGTCGAGCATGTCCACCAACCCGGAAAGCCCATCCCGAACGACGTCGACGTGCTGTTGTTCCCCTATGACTTCCGGCGTTCGGTGACCGACGCGGCGGAGCGCCTTTCCGCCGCGGTGCACGAGGCGCTGGGCACGGGTGGGCCCCGGCGGGTCCTGGTGTTGGCGCACTCGATGGGCGGTCTGGTGGCGAGGTACTGGCTCGGACCGCTCGGGGGTTGGCGGGTGTGCGATGCGCTGATGACGCTCGGGACGCCGCACCGGGGTGCGCCGAAAGCACTCGAATGGCTGGTCAGAGGGCCTGGTCTCGGGCCAGTGCGTCATGTCGGCGTACGCGATGTGCTGCGGGGGTGGCCGTCGGTGTACGAACTGTTGCCGCAGTACCCGGCGGTGTGGGACGCCGTGGCCGGACGCGAGGTCGAACTGACCGCGTTGCCCGGCAGGTCGCGCTACGCCGGGCAGTTCGCCAGGATGGCGGCCGCGGGACGCCGGGTGCACGAGGACATCGCCGACGCGTGGGCGGCCATCCCGCCGGGCCGCGTACCCGAAGTCCTGCCGTTCTTCGGTCGCGGCCACGCCACCCCGAACCTGGCCACGGTGACGGCGAGCGGCAGCCTGGTGATCACCAAGGAGGATCCGCCCTGGCGGGGCAACGTCGGTTGGGCGGGCGACGGCACGGTGCCCGTGCTGTCGGCGATCCCGCGTGAGCTCGGCGAGACCCGGGCCGTCTGGCGCGGCACGGCCGAACGCCACGGACCGCTCGCCAACACGCTGTCGTTCCTCGACCCTCTCCGCTCCTACTCCGGCGAGTCGCTGCCGACCCGCGGCCGCGAGGCTCCCACCAAGCCGTGGCTCGGCCTGGACGTCGACGACGTGGTGCCCGCGAACGTCGAGGTGCCCGTGAGCCTGACCGTTCACCCGGAGGACGTCGGTGCGGAGCGAGTGCGCATCACCGCGACCCCCGTGCCGGGCGGTACGCCCGTGTTCGACTCGACGATGGGCGGTGCCGGCCGGACGTGGCGGACCACGTTGCCCGCCCTGCGGCCGGGCCGCTACCGGTTGGAGTTCGAGGCGCGTGGTGCGGTCGGCCCGGATTCGGTGTTCGCCGACGTCGACATCGTCGTCCTGGACGCGGACGAGGAACCCGCGGAGGCCGGATGACCCGGCCCCAGTGGAACCGCGCGGAAAACCCCGACCTCCTCCTGCGCTACGTCGAGACCGGCACCGCGGCCTCGTTGCTGCGCTCCCTCTCGCCGCGCGCCGAAGGCCTCGGCGTCGGGGCGGTGGAGCGCGCTCACGAGGTGTTCGAGGCGTTCGTGGACGCGGACATCCGCTACGCGGACGAGCCGGTGGGCACTGGTTCGGGCTGGCAGGAGATCCGGGGACCGACCGAGGTCCTGCGCACCGCCAGGCTGGCGAACTGCGTCGACTTGGCCGTCGCGTTCGCCGGGGCGTGCCTGGATGTGGGCGTGCACCCTCTCATGGTGGTGCTGGATCCGCTGACGGGTGGTCCCGCGCACGCGATCGTCGTGGTGTGGACGGCGGGCATGTGGCCTGGCGCCGGTGCCGCTGCGGACTACCGCGACTTCGCCCCGGACGCGGATGGTGACGTGACGTGGAAGCGCGGTCTCCGTCGCGAGCCGGACGACTTCGGCGCGTTCCTGCCGATCGACGTCACCCACGTCACCCGCGCCGGCGCGACCTTCGAGGAGGCGGTGCGCTCCGGCGCCGAACTGCTGGTCTCGTCGACGTGGCGCACGTCCATCGTGGCCGACGTGGGGCTCAAGTACGCCAAGCAGGGCGAGTTCCGCGCCGAACCGCGCAAACCCACCGGCATCCACACGCACAACGAGGAAGTCGCCGGTCTGGACGGCTTCCGCCAGAACCTCCTGAGCCGCAACCTCCCCTTCGTCCACCCGGCCGATCCGCAGGACCCGACGGAACCCGGACGGCTGTTGGAACGGCTCGACGCGGAGACCGGCCTACCCGGTGTGCTGCTGGTGGGTGCGGCGGGCGTGGGCAAGACGCGAACGTGCTTCGAGGTCGCCGAACTCGCCGTGCGCGAGGGCTGGGCGGTCATGCACGTCGCGTCGGGCGACGCGATGGTCACCAGCGCGGACCTGTTCGAGGCGATCGAGTCCGAGAGGGCCGACAAGGTCCTCGTCGTGCTGGACTACCTCAACGAGTACAGCGGGCTGCACATCCCGACGTTGCGGAATCACCTCCGACAGCAGGGATTCGGCCGGCCGACGAAGGTCGCCCTGATCGCGTCCTGCCGGCCGGGCTGGCACATCACCACCGATGCACCGCTCGGACTCCTCTTCGAGGCGGTCACCCTCGAACCCGACGCGACCAGGACCGCGGCCATCCGTGACGCGATCATCACCGCGGTCGCACCCCGGGCTCGCGCCGAGATCGGGCTGGAGCAGATGCGCCGGACCTGCGGTGACCGGCCGGTCATCGCCATGCTGATCGCCGCCGAAGCCGAACGCCTGCACGAGAAGGGGACGTTGCGCGAGGCCCTGGCCCACATCCGCCCGGCCGATCTCCTCGACTGGCTCGAAAGTCGGCTGGACGAGGACAAGCTGCTGCCGCCACGACCGAAGAACCTGTTCACCGACGACGACACCGGCCCCAACCAGGCGTTGCAGGCCTGCGCGGCGATGCTCCTGGCCACTCCGTTCGACGAGACCGGCCTGCTCGCGTGCGGGCAGGGCCTCACCGTCAAGGCAGGACAGCTCCTGCAAGGGCTTCGGTCGATGAAGTGGGTGGTGGACAGCCCGACCGGACTGGTGCCGGTCCACGATCTCGTGACCGACCAGCTGGTCGAGAACATCCTGCTGGAACGCCACGTCGACGTCGTCAGGACCGAGGTCGCCGACAACGTGCTCAACGCGTGCCTCGTCGCGGGTCGCGCGGTCGGTCGCTACGCGACGAACCTCAGCCGCATCATCCGCGACCTGCACCGGCCCAGGGCCATGGTCCTGCGCACGCAGTGCGCCTCCTGGTTGGCTTCCCGGGCCGAGACCGTGGGGGAGATCCTGGCGGGCGGTGAAGACGAGGGCTCGTACGCACTCGGCGCGGTACTGGACAATCCGTCGTGGTCCACCGTGGCCTTCGCGGAGTGGCCGCTCGTCGTCAACCCCTGGCTCCAACAGCACGCGAGCTCCATCTCCGCTCGCCACCTGCTGTACAAGGGCCTCCGCTCCGAGCTCGGGCGAACCGACGAACGACTGGTCGCCGCCGCGCTGACGTGGCTGACCCAACACGGCACCACCGCCGCGGCGGGTTTCGTCCTCAGCCCGTTGCTGGGACGCCCACTCGACGACGATGCCGCCACCACCGCGGTGGCCGCCGCGCTGACGTGGCTCACCCGCCACGGCACCACCCCGGACGCGGGATTCGTCCTCGACACGTTGCTGGGACGCCCACTCGACGATCGCGCCGCCGCCACCACCGTGGCCGCCGCGCTGAGATGGCTCACCCGCCACGGCACGACCCCAGAGGCGCAGTTCGTCCTCAACTCGCTGCTCGGGCGCCCACTCGACGACGATGCCGCCACCACCGCCGTAGCCACCGCCACCACCTGGCTCACCCACCACGGCACCACCCCAGGCGCGCGATTCGTCCTCAACCGGTTACTGGGACGCCCACTCGACGACGATGCCGCCACCACCATCGTGGCCACCGCGCTGACCTGGCTCACCCACCACGGCACCACCCCAGAGGCGCAGTTCGTCCTCAACTCGCTGCTCGGGCGCCCACTCGACGACGATGCCACCACCACCGCCGTAGCCACCGCCACCACCTGGCTCACCCACCACGGCACCACCCCGGACGCGGGATTCGTCCTCAACCGGATGCTGGGACGCCCACTCGACGATGCCGCCACCACCGCCGCGCTGACGTGGCTCACCCACCACGGCACCACCCCGGGCGCGGGATTCGTCCTCGAACCGTTGCTGAAACGCCCACTCGACGATCGCGCCGCCACCACCGCCGTAGCCGCCGCGAACACCTGGCTAACCCACCACGGCACCACCCCGGAGGCGGGATTCGTCCTCAACCCGCTGCTCACACGCCCACTCGACGATCGCGCCGCCACCACCGCCGTAGCCGCCGCGAACACCTGGCTAACCCACCACGGCACCACCTCGGACGCGCAGTTCGTCCTCAACTCGCTGCTCGGGCGCCCACTCGACGACGATGCCGCCACCACCATCGTGGCCACCGCGCTGACCTGGCTCACCCACCACGGCACCACCCCAGAGGCGCAGTTCGTCCTCAACCCGCTGCTCACACGCCAACTCGACGATCGCGCCGCCACCACCGCCGTGGCCACCGCGCTGACCTGGCTCACCCACCGCGGCACCACCCCGGACGCGCAGTTCGTCCTCAACCCGTTGCTCGCACGCCAACTCGACGATCGTGCCGCCGCCACCGCCGTAGCCGCCGCGACCACCTGGCTCACCCACCACGGCACCACCCCGGACGCGCAGTTCGTCCTCGGCCGCTTGCTCCCCATGCAGCCGGTTGGCGAACTTCGCCGCACGGTCGTCCAGTGGTCGTTGGCCTGGATCGAGGTCAACGGGGTCGGTTCGGACCTCGTGTCCAAGTTCGTGAGCAGACAACGCGAAACCACCATGCACGTCGCCATCAAGTTCATCGACTGGGCGATGGCGAACCCCGAGAACGAGGACGTCAGCTGGCGGCTGACGCGAGTCGCCCGAGACCTCGGCAAGTGGCCGGATCTCGCCGTCCCGCTGCTGACCGCTGTCGAGAGGGTCGTGTGGACGCTGCCGGCAGCCGCGACCACGATCAACTCCGCGTCGGAGGTCGATTCGCTCATGCGGTACCTGTGCCAGGCGCCCGCGTTGACCGTGGGCATACCCGGGGCGAGGCTCGACGACCTGTTGCGCGCTTGGCTCTCCCGGCCGGAGAGCTTGAGTCCGCACTGCTCGCCGGGCACCCACTTCCTGCCGCTCGCCTCCCGGATCTCCAGCCTGTTCGTCGTTCCGGGCAAAGCACCGAACATGCCCCACGAAACGCTCGACCGGCTCGAATCGTGGATTCATCGGTGGAAGTCCGAGGGGGACGAACGAGCCGCGGCGCTCGAATGCGTCAAGCTGGTCCGGCGGTTCCCGTACTCGGAACCCGAGTAACCGCCCGCGGATGACGCCGCCGCACTCGCCCGGCAGACCGTCGAGGAAGGGTACGGGGCGTTCCTGACCTACAACCTGCCTCGGTCGGACACGCGCCGGTACGTCTCCGAGTTCACGCGCGAGCTGTACGACAGCGACGCGATCTACGTGGGCGGCGACGCACCCTTCGACCAGGGCACGGCGGGCATCGGGAACGCGGAGGGCTCCGAGCGCGGGGTGGGTCACCCGGCTCTCCCGGCAACCCGGGCCGGTTGTTGACGGGTCGGAGGTGCCGTGGCGGGTCAGGCGCCCGAGTGGATGTAGGGCGCCCAGCGGCTCGGGTCGCGGGGATCGGCGTCGCGCAGGGCCCGCACGGTCCGGTGCAGGACGTGGGCGGTGTCGGTGAGGTTCAGGCCGGTGCCGTTGATCAGTGCCGTGTAGACGGAGGTCGCCACGTCCACGGCGGTGCGGTCGGTGACGGTCCAGAGGGTGGCGATGACGTGGCGGTAGCCGGCCAGTTGCAGTGCGGCGGCGAGGTGGATGGCCTCGTCGGGCAGGGTGGTGCCGCCCACGGCGGTGTGGCACGCGGACAGGTAGGCCAGTTCGGCGTGGGCGAGGTCCAGGTCGGCGACGTCGAGCACGGTGAGCGGTTTGTCCCACAGGTACAGCGCGCCGGTGGAGGGGTCGCGCACGTCCTGTCCGCCGTGGCAGGCGAAGTGCGCGTACGCGTGGGTCCGCAGGTCTTCGGTGACGACGGCGTGGGTGGCGGCCTCGCCGACGCGCAGGGTGTGCGACCCGGGCAGTGCGCGTTCGAGGAACTCCGCCTCCGCGCGCGCTCCGGGCAACGGGCTCAGCGCGCCGGCGCCGGGCGGTGTTTCGGGCAGGCTCACGGCGAGCAGTCGCCGGTCGGCGGTGGCGGGCGGGTCGGTCTTGCGCGCCCTGGCCAGGGCGCGCAGCGTCGGGGCGTAGGAGGAGACGACGCGGTCGAGCACGGTCCGCCCGGCCGGGGTGTCGGCCGGGTCGTGGTAGCCGGCGGCGTGCAGCGGCAGCAGGGTCAGCAGGCCGGTGGGGCACCACCACACCCGCTCGCCGCCCGCCAGGCCGAGGTGGTCGAGCACCGGTCCGGCCACGGTGTCCCACAGCCACTCCAGCGTCACGTGCAGCGTCTGCTTGGCGCTGGTGCGGGTGAGGTCGCCGGGCACGGCCGGACGTCCGAGCACGCGCAACGCGCGCAGGTAGGCGGTCACCCGCCGGGTGGTCTCGGCCGCCGACAGGTCGGGCAGCGGGATGTGCTCGACCGGCCCGTCGCGCCGCACGACCAGCGCGTCGCACCGCACGTCGTAGACGTTGATCAGCACCACCGGCCCGTCCGGCAGGCCGTCGCGCAGGGCGGCCAGCGGCGGCACGCCCAGCAGGTGCTCCAGCCCCGGCAACGCCCGCGCCCGGGCGAGCAGCCGGTCCCACTCCTCGGCCAGCCGGATCCGGCGGTCCTGCTCGTGCCGGGCGGCGTCGGCCGGGAGCACGGCGGGCACGGTGGGCAGGGCGGGTGAGAGGCCGGTCGGCGCCTCGACGTCGCCCGCGGTGGCCAGCTGCGCGGCCACGCTGCGCAGCCGGTCGTACAGCGCCGGGTCGCGCTCGCGCAGCACCGACGTGTCGTCGCGGGTCTGCAACGCCTGCGACCACAGCACCGAGCGACCCTGTTCGAGCAGCTCCACCGCGAGCTCGGGGTTGCCGCCCTCCAACGCCGCCGCCGCACCGGCCGTGGCGAAGCCGTCCCACTGGTCCAGCCGCCGTTCGCGGTCGCCGCGCTCGACACCGTGCCAGGCGAACCGCGGCAGCAGGGCGGCCGCCGCGCCGAACCCCTCGACCGCGGACGGCCAGTCCTCGCGCCGGGCCGACAGGAAGGCCCACGCGGTGGCGGCGGACGCCCGCATGGCGGCGGTGGCGGACCGTGATCCGGCGGCGGTGCGGCAGGCCGCCACGGCGTCCTCGTAATCGGCCGCCGCGCCGTGGCGCACGTAGCGCCGGCGCAGCACCAGGCCCAGGTTCAGCCAGCCCAACGCCTGCCGCGGGTCGTCGGCCGGGATGGTCTCGATGGCCCGGCGGCTCTGCTCGACGGCCTCCTCCGCGTCACCGTCCTGACCGCGGCCGTCGTACCTGGCTTGCAGCACCGACGCCAGGTTGAGCCGGTACACGGCGCCGTTGGCGTGCGCCGGGTCGGTGATCGCGACCGCTTCGCGCAGCAGCGCGACGGCTCGGTCGAGGTCGTCGCCGCGGTCGCGGTGCTCCTGGTACCGGCTGTAGCGCATCATGGCCAGGTTCGACAGCAGGTGCGCCCGGTGCGGGTGGCCCCGCGCGCCGCGCTCGACCGCCTCGCCGGCGGCCTCGATCGCGGCGTCGAGGTCGGGTGCGTGCTTGCGTTCGATGAACCGGATGTGCAGGGCGACCGCGTGGTTGAGCAGGCAGGTGACGGCGGTCGCCTCGGACGCGTCGTCGATCGCGGACCGGGAGATGTCCACCGCCGCGTCGAGGTCCGCGGTGGAGCCGAGGTGCCTGGCCCTGGCGCACAGCGCGTTGCCGAGGTTGGTCCGCATGAGCGATCGCATGGCGCCGCCGCTGCTGTCCACCGCCGCGCGCATCACGTCGATCGCCTCGTGCAGGTCGGTGATCGCGCCCGTCCGCTCGTACCTGGCCCACAGCGCGGTACCCAGCCCCATCAGCTGGTGCGGTGCGAGGACGTGCCCGCCGGGCAGCTCGGCGACGGCGTCCCGGCCGAGGTCGACCGCCGCGGTCAGGTCGGCGAGGGAACCGCTGTGCTGGCCGCGGACCAGCAGGCAGTTCGCCAGGGCGACCGCGGCCGACGCCCGCTCGGGCGCCTGCAACCCCGGCCGCGCCAGGGCACGTTCGGCGGCCGTGACGGCCTCGTCCAGGTCGGCCGGGTCGCCGCGGTGGACGTACCGGGTGCGCAGCGAGTTCGCCAGCTCGGACAGGGCGCCGGCCCGGGCGCCGTCGCCCGCGGTCGTGGTCGCGGCGGCACGGCGGTGCGCTTCGACGGCTTCGTCCAGGGCGGCGATGTCGTCGGTCCGCTCGAACAGCTGGGTCAGGGACGTGCCGAGCAGCATGAGCAGCGTGGCGTGGTGCGCGTGGTCCGGCGCGGTGGCCCGCAGACCGGTCCTGGCGACCTCGATCGCCTCGGTGAGCTGGGCGGGGTCGCCGGTCTCGCTGAACCGCAGTTGCAGCGCGCGGGCCAGGTGCAGGTGGACGGCGAGGTGGCCGGGTGTGCCTGCGGGGAAGCCGGGGCCCGCCTCGCGCAGCAGTTCCACGGCCTCGTCCAGCGCCTCCGGGGACCGCGACCACTGCGCGCGCATCATCAGCGCGAGCGCCAACTGGGGGCGCAGCCCGTCGTGCGGCTTGCCCGGCGTGGCCTCGGCGAGGCCTTCGCGCAGCACGGCGATGGACTCGTCGACGTCGGCGAACTCGGAGTGGTGCAGGAAGCGGAGGGTCAGGGCGAGCCCGAGGTGCACCCGGCACTCGGTCAGCGCGGGGTGCGCGCCCCGGGTGCCTGCCACGGCGGTGCGCAGGACCGCGATCGCCCGGTCGAGGTCGGCCGGATCGCGGTGCAGCTCGTACCGGCCGGAGCGCAGGGCGGCGGATTTCGCGCTCAAAGCCAGGGTGGTGGCGTCCCCGGGCGGCAGTTCGGGGAGCAGCTGTTCGACTTGCCGGATCGTGTCCTCGATCGCGTCGTCCAGGTCGGCGGACGTCCCCTGGTGCTGGACCCGCTGGTGCAGGACCAGGGCGAGGTTGTTCAGCAGGGGGCCGCGTCCGCTGCCCGTCGTGACCGGCAACGCGGACCGCAGCACCGCCGTGGCGTCCGCCAGGTCCGCCGTGGACCCGGTGACCAGGTAGCGCTCGACCAGCAGCTCGCTCAGCGTGAGGACGGTGAACACGCCGGGGGCGGTGCCCAGCGTCATCGCTTCCCGACAGGTCTCGATCGCCTCGGTGAGGCCCGCCGGGTCGCGTTCCGCCCGGGCCGCCCAGCCGACCGCGCCCGCCAGCGCGTTGAGCGCGTCCGCCCGGTGCGGGTCGTCGGCCGGGGTGCCGTCGACGGCCGCGCGGGCGAGGCGGACGGCTTCGCCGAGGTCGTCGGGCTCGCCCGCGATGGTGAAGCGGAGCTGCCGCACGAGCGCGGCGGTGCGGTGGACCCGGGGCAGCTCGCGGTGACCGGCGGGCAGCAGCGCGGCGGCGCGGTCCGCCGCGTCCACCGCGCGGTCGAGGGCGGTCCGCTCCCCGGTGCTGTTGAACCGCGCGGTCCAGGTCGAGGCGAGTTCGTGCAGGTGGCCCGCGCGGTCCACGTCGTCGGGGACCAGCGACGCGATCGCGCGCAGCACCGCGATCCGCTCGTCGAGGTCGGCGCGGCGCCCGGTGCGGTCGAACCTCTGCCGCAGCAGGTCCGCGTGGTTGCGCAGGTGTTGGGTGCGCAGCGCCTGGTCGGGGATGCCGGTCCGGACGGCTTCCCGGGCCGCTTCGACCGCCGCGTCCAGGTCGCGCTCCTCGCCGGAGAGCCGGAACCACTCCCGGGTGACCTCCGCCAGCTTGAGCCGGGCCGCCATGAGGACGTGGTGGTCCGCGTCCGCCACGGCCTCCCGCAGCAGCCGCATCGCCTCCTGGAGCACCGCGGTGTCACCGGTCTCCCCGTACCGGGTGGTCAGCACGTCGGCCAAGGCGAACAACGCGCGGACGCGCTGGGCGGGCTCCACGGCCTCGGCCGACAACGCCGCACGGGCCGCCCGCTCGGCCGCGGGGTGGTCGTCGCGCGCCGCCCGGCGGACGTTCGCCAGCACGGCGTCCACCTCGTGCCGCAGCGGGTGGCCCTCGGGCACGGCGGCGTCGGCGATGGCGGCGAGCCTGGTCGCCTCGGCCAGGTCGCCCTCGTCGGGTGTGCCGTAGGCGCGCGCGTGCACCAGCCGCAACACCAACCCGGTGATGAGCTTGAGCAGCGCCGTGACCTCCACGTCGTCGGACGCCGTGCCGCCACCGGCGGACCACACCGCCGACATGTGCCGGACGCACTCCTCGACGTCGGCGACGTCGGCGTCCTCGCCGCCGCGGATGAACCTGATCTTGAGGGCTTCGCTGAGGATCACCAGCGCGATGCGGCGGTCGGGATCTCCCTCGGCGCACGCGGCCACGACGTCCCTGGCCACCGCCACGCACTCGCCCACCTCGTCGGACGGCGCGCCGCGCTCGCACCGGACCGCGAGCGCGGTGGCGAGCGCGAACAGGCACCTGAGGCGGTCGGTGTCGTCGGGCGGCAGCGTCTTCGCGCCGCGCAGGAGTTCCGTGGCCTGGTCCAGGTCGGCCTCACGGCCCAGCACCTGGAAGCGGGTGTGCAGGGCCAGGCCGAGGTTGAGCGCCGCCGCGGCGCCGAGCGGGTGGTCGGGGTGCTCCAGGGCGGCCCGGCCCGCAGCCACGGCCTCGTCCAGGTCGGCCACCGCGCCGCCGCGCTCGTGCCGGGCGGCCAGCAGGACGAGCAGGTTGTACCGGTGCACGGTGAGGTCGTCGCCCTCGACCGTCCGGCACGCGGCACGGCACGCCTCCACGCCGAGGTCCACCAGCTCGGGGTTGCCGGTCGTCATCGCGCCCCGGGCGATCACGGTGGCGTAGTAGCTGCCGATACCGTCGAGGGGCATCACGGGGACTTCGGGGTTCTCCGCACGCCACTCCAGCACCGGCGGGGGCACCGCCCGGGGTAACAGCGCGGCGATCGGGCCGTAGAGGCTCAGGCACACGTCGAGGTCGGGGCCGCCGATCTCCGGCCGCAGGGCGCCGTAGCGGAGCCAGTGCAGCGACGCCACGGTGGCCACGGCGTCGAGGGCCACGTCCCCGGTGATGGCCGGCAGCACCAACCGGGCGGCCTGCGCCAGCGCGTCCGGGCCGAGCACGTCGGTGGGATCACCGACCTGCCCGCACCGCGCGATGCGGTCACTCAGGGGAATGGCGTCCCGCATGCCCACCGACCTCGTGTGTTCACCCGCTACGGTTCGGACCGACACACAGCGTGACACAAGGGGGACGGTGTGGCGGTGGAAATGGACGAGGGACAGGCGTTGGTGCTGTGGTGCCTGCTGCTGCCCGACCTGCGCCGGGCCGCGGCGGCCGGCCGCTGGTCCGACCGGCTCGAACGCACCGCGGCACAGGTGCGGGACGGCGGGTCGGCGCTGGACGCGTGCCGCCGGTTCGACCTGATCCCCGGCGACGATGCGGACGACGGTACCCGCGGCTTCGGCGAGCAACCCGGCGTCGCCAACGCCTACCCCGACCCGCGCGGGGCACGGCCACCGGGCACCGGTCGCGGCGAGTACCGCTGCCCGCGCGGTGTCTGCGGGCGGTACGACCGCCGTGACGACGAAGGCCGCCCGCCGGTCTGCGCGCTGTTCGACGACGAGCCGATGCTGCCCACCGGGTCGCCGCGGTGAACCCGTTCCTGCAGTCGCTGGGCGGCAAGCTCGCCGAGCGGTGGGTCACCACGCTGGTGCTGCCCGGCGCGCTGTTCGTCGCCGCGGCCGTGTGCGCGGTCCGGCTCGGCCACCGCCACGCGCTCGACGTCGTCCGGGTGGGCAACGACGTCGTGGCGGCGTTCCCGCGGCTGCCGGTCGCGGTCGCCGCCATCGGCCTGGTGCTGGGCGCGACGGCCGCCGCCTTCGCCGCGCAGGCGCTCGGCGGGCTGGTGCAGTCGGTGTGGGTGAAGCCGTGGCGCGGGCCGGCGGGCTGGTTGGCCCGGCCGGTGGTCGCGGTGCGGCGGTGGCGGTTCGACCGGGCCGCGGCCAGGGCCGGGATCGACCCGGTGCCCGCCTACCGGCCGCAGCGGGCCACGTGGATCGGCGAGCGGTTCCGGTTGCTGGACTCGCGGGTCGCGGCGCAGTACCAGGGCCTCCGCCTGGGCCCGCTGTGGCCGCGGCTGTGGCTGCTGGTGCCCGAACCGGCGCGGCTGCCGGTGCAGGCGGCGGAGACCAGGTTCGGCTCGGCCACCACCCTCGTCGGCTGGGGCGTGCTCTACGCGTCACTGGGCTGGCGCTGGTACCCGGCCGCCGTGATCGGCCTCGGCGTGGCGTTGGTGGGCTGGCGCCGCGCCCGCACGGCCGCCACCGCGCTCACCGAGCTGATCGAGGCCACCGTCGACACCCACCTCGACCTCCTCACCACGGCCATCGGCCACCCCCTGCCCCCGTCCGGCCTGACCCGCGACCTGGCCGCCCGCATCAACGACCGCTTCACCAAGGGCGACTAACCCACCCGCCGCTCGGCCCCTCCCACCCATCCCTCGCCGGCCGCCCTCGGTCCTCGGTCCGAGTGATCTGCCGGTGAGCCCGGTGTCGGCTCGTCGGGCACGTCGGCGGCCGGTTGGTAGCCTCAGGACCCGTCCACCCACCCGTTGTTGGAGACCGTGAAACCGATGCTTGACCGCGCCGTGATCGACGCCCTGTTCCCCGCCGACCTGCCGGAGCCGGCGCACTGGGAACAGCGCTACCCGGCCCGGCAGCTGCCCGAGGGTGCCGAGGTCACCCGGTTCGGTCCCTCGCCGACGGGGTTCGTGCACATCGGTGGCGTGTACGCGGCGATGATCGACCGCGACGTGGCCCACCGCACCGGCGGCACCTACGTGCTGCGGGTCGAGGACACCGACCAGGCACGCGAGGTCGAGGGGGCGGCGGCGCAGTTCAACAACGCCTTCGCCTACTTCGGCCTGCCCGCCGACGAGCACGACGAGGTCGGCGACTACGGCCCCTACTACCAGTCGCGGCGCGAGGCGATCTACCTGACCTACGTCCGCGAGCTGCTGCGCGAGGGCAAGGCGTACCTGTGCTTCGCCACCCCCGACGAGCTGGCCGACATCCGCGCCCGCCAGGACGCCACGAAGATGCCGCCCGGGTACTACGCGGGCTGGGCGCTGTGGCGTGACCGCGACCCCGCCGACGTCCGGGCCAAGCTGGACGAGGGTGCGCCGTACGTGGTCCGGTTCCGGTCGCCGGGTGTCGAGGCCAGAGCGAAGTTCCAGGACGTGATCCGGGGCGAGCTGGAGCACGAGGACAACCGCAACGACGTGGTGATCCTCAAGTCCTCCGCCAACGACGTCCGGCTGCCCACCTACCACTTCGCGCACGCCGTGGACGACCACCTGATGCGCACCACGCTGGTGATCCGGGCCGAGGAGTGGATCTCCTCGGTGCCGCTGCACCTGCAGCTGTTCGCCGCGCTCGGCTTCGAGGCACCCCGCTACGCCCACATCGCGCCGCTGATGAAGCAGATCCCCGGCGGCAAGCGGAAGCTGTCCAAGCGCAAGGACCCCGAGGCGTCGGTCGACTTCTACATCGAGCAGGGCTTCCCGGCCGAGGCGGTGCTGTACTACCTGCGCGGGCTGGCGAACGGCCGGCTGGCCGAGACGCCGCTGGCCGAGGCGCTGGACGCGCCGATCCGGCTCGACGAGTGCGGTGTCGCCGGTCCGCTGGTCGACCTGGTGAAGCTGGAGGACATCTCCGCCGACCACATCTCCACGCTGTCCGGTGAGCAGATCCTCGTCGCGGTGCGCGCCTGGGCCGTCGACCACGACCCCGAGCTGGTGCCGGTGCTCGACGACCGCCGTGACCTCGCGCTGGCCGCGCTGGCCGTGGAGCGGGGCGCCGACGTGCCCAACCCGCGCAAGGACCTGCGCAAGTGGTCCGGGTTCCGGGAGGCGTACGGGTTCTTCTTCCCCGAGCTGTTCACGCCGCCTGCCGTGACGGGCGAGCAGTTCGCCGGCCTGGGCGTGGCGCCGGAGCTGGTGCGCGCGTTCGCGGCCGACTTCGCCGAGGACTACCGGCCGCTGACGGACTCCGGCGAGTGGTTCGACCAGATCCGCGACCTGGCCGCCAAGCACGGGTTCGCGCCCAAGCCCAAGGACCTGAAGCAGAACCCGGACGCCTACCCGGCGGGTGGGTCGATCCGCGAGGCGTCGCAGATCGTCCGGCTGGCGCTGACCGGCTCCACCCGCAGCCCCGACCTGCACGCCGTGGCCACCACGCTGGGCACCGACGAGGTGCTGCGCCGGGTGCGCGCCGTCGCCGGCTGAAGCGTCCCCGGTCGGGTGAGCACCGAGGTGGTCACCCGACCGGGATGATGGCCTTCACCTGGAACGCCCCGGTGGGCCCGAGCTCGATGACGGGCAGCCGCCTGCCCACCGCGTTGCCGGTGGTGGCGTCGATGGTGAACGCGCCGCCGGCGCCGCGGATCTGGTTGCGCTCGCGGTCGGAGCGCTCCAACGCGGCGCGCACGGCCTGGCGGTTGGGCAGCTCGCCCTGTGCGAGCCCGTTGGCCGCGCGGCGGACCGCGTCCGAGGCGGCCAACAGGGCGTCGTGCATCATCACGCCCCACCCGTCGGCCAGGTCGGCGGTGTCGAAACCGAGCCCTTCGAACTTCTCGGTCAGCTGGGCGAACTCGGTGATGCCCATGGCACCGGCCGCGTCGGGGTCGACGTGCGGGGTGTAGACGATGGTCAGGTCGGGCTCGTCGTCGCGGGGCCACAGGTCGCGCCTGGCCCGCAGCATCGAGGCGTCGGAGCCGGTGACGAGGGTGATGTTCTGCTCCAGCGCGCAGCCGCGCCCGCGCAGCTTGTCGATCAGCTCGTCCAGCAGCACCGCACGGCCCGCGTACAGCAGGGTGTTCGGGGCCCCGGTGACGCACAGGTCCTTGAGGATCTCCGAGAACTGGTTGGCCAACGACGCCTCGGTGTCGAACCGGCTCTCGATCGGGATCGACAGCGCGCCGCGCGCCGCGGCGGCCTTGAACTCGTCGTACAGCGTCGAGGTGTACAGGTCGTCCTCGTTGATGTCGTAGATCAGCATCGCCCGCGTCACGCCCTGGTCGGCCAGGTAGGACGCCAGCACGCCGATTTGGTTGCCGGTGGTGGAGCTGACCCGGGTGAACCCCTTGAGGTAGCGGGCGGGCTCGCCGTCGCCCGCGGGCTGCTCCAGGTGGAAGTCCGTGGCCGTGACGACGGAGGCGACCATCGGCAGGTCGGCCGCCGAGAGCGCGCGGGCGGTGTGCTGGGTGTTGGTGGTGCTCTGGCCGACGCCGACCACGCCGACCAGTCGCTGCTCGTCGGCGAGTTCGATGAGCTGGTCGACCACCCGCCGCCACTCCTGCTGCCTGCTGCCGGGATTGGCCAGCAGCAG
Source organism: Saccharothrix carnea (assembly GCF_003014735.1). Taxonomy (GTDB): domain Bacteria; phylum Actinomycetota; class Actinomycetes; order Mycobacteriales; family Pseudonocardiaceae; genus Actinosynnema; species Actinosynnema carneum. Next base: position 240,882 of record NZ_PYAX01000004.1, read on the forward strand.
CCGCACCTTCGGTTCGAGCCCGCCTTCGTTCGCGGCGAGCTGGGCCACGTGGGCGCCTTCCAGCTGGGCCCGGACGCGCTGCCAGGTCACGCTGCCCACCTCGGTGGGCAGCAAGGGAGTGAGCACCGCGATCGTGACGTGCGGTTGGCCCTCGACCTTCCGGTTCTCCTCGAGGATGCGCCGCTGCACGTCGGCGAGCTGGTCGTCGAACACGTAGGAGCCGTCGGTGACGCCGACGCACTCGCCGCCGTGCTCGTACACGCCCTCGCCGCACCGGGTGAACAGCGTCACGGCGGCGACCGTCGCCGAGCCCAGCACGAGCGCCACCACCACGCCCAGCGCGGCCAGCCTGCGGCGTTTGCGGCGCACGGCCCGCTTCGGCGTGGGTGGCACGAAGCCGCGAGGTTTCGGCGGGCCGCTCAGCAGCTGCCGCCGGGCGGCACGGCCCCGCGTGGGCGTGCCGCCTTCCTCGGCCCTGGCTTCCAGCTTCGTGGCGGCCCGGAGGAAGTCGTTGCGGGCCACGCCGGGTTGCTGGGCGAGTGTCTTGAGGTCCCACGCCGCACTGGCGTAGAGGTCCGCGCGGTCGGCGGTGGACAGCGGGTCGGCGGCCGACCACAGCGCCGCCACGACGCGCGCGAGCGTGCGGCCCGGTTCCTCGGTGGTGGTGTGGCCGATGGCGGCGAGCACCCGTCCGGGGTCGGACTCGTCGGTGTCGAGATCGTTGGGCGCGGCGGTGATGGCGTCCAGTTCGGCGAACCACGCCCGCGTGTCGGACAGCAGCGATTCCAGCCGGTGCACGACCGCGTCCACGTCCCGCAGCGCCAGCGCGTGGTAGTGCCGGTCCGCCTCGCGGCCGTGGTCGCGCAACCACGTGTGCACGGCCGTCCACCGCTCGGGCGTGGCGGCCAGGCGGCGCAGCAGCACGTGGCGCAGGGCGGGCAGCATGACCGCCCGGCCCGTGTCCGGGTCGCGGACCTGCACCACCACCGGCACGAGCCCCGCTCCCCCGCGCGGTGCGGGCACCAGTCCGCTGCGGGCCAGTTCGACGGCCTGCTCGACGTCCCGTGCGGCGGAGCACGCCTCCAGCGCCGCCAGGGTCGCTCCGTCCGGTGAGCCGAGCAGCTCGCGCAGCAGGCGTTCCTCGACGGTGACGGGGTCCTTGTCCACCGGGCCGCGCCACCGCGACGAGAGCAGTCGCTGCACCGATCTGGGCTCGCCGGTGTTGTCGCCGATGGCCTTGACGATCACGGCGGTCGCCGCCGGGTGGCCCGCGGTGAACCGGTAGACCTCGCCGGCCACGGCCCGGCGGGCGTTGAGCCGCGGTCCCGCGACGTCGGCGACCATGTCCTTGACCTCGTCGGGCGTCAGGTCCCGCAACGCCACCGGGTAGGAGTCGCTCTCGTAGTCCCCCTGCCGCCGTTCGACGTAGTCGTCGTAGCCGGCCTCCGCCGCGAACGGGATCTCCTGGTCCGCGGCGAGCTGCCGGGCCACCTCGCCGGCGCTGGTGGTGACCACGGTCAACGGGTCCGACTCGCCGCGCCGGGCGTCGGCCAGCGCCCGGTACAGCAGCCGGCCCGGCTTCGAGTCGATGTCGTCGAGCAGCAGCACGCAGTTCAGCGACCACGTGCGCGCTCCGCGCCCGGTGGCGAACGCGGCCCGCAGGTCGGCCAGGAACGCCGCCCACAGCAGCTCCGTGGCCTCCTTGCGGTCGGCCTCGCTCGCGTCGTCACGGGTGAGCATGCTCAGCCGCACCAGCTCGTCGTAGGCCTGGTTGCCCGAGCCGTACCACTCCAGGCCCTGACCCAGCACGACGCGGCGTCCCCATCGCCGGGACACCAGGCCGTCCAGGATGAGGTTCGGCGCGAAGCGGGCGGCCGTGGTCACGCCCGGCACGTCGCCCACCACCGGCACCGCGCCGACCACGTCCTCCGCCAGTGTGTCGAGGAACGTGCGGAGCTGGTCGACGCGGCGGGCGTTCTCCAGCTCCTGCCGGATCCGCAGTCGTGCGGCCTGGCCCGGTGTGTCGATCCGGGCGGCGATCGCGACCTGGGCGGTGACGAACCGCGGGAACGGGATCGAGCGGTAGCCGGCGGCGTTGCGGTTGAGGTCGAACGCCAGCAGCGACAGCACCTCCCACGCCGTGGTGGCCTTCAGCTCGCCGCAGTCGATCCGCGCGTAGGGGACGTTGCCGCGCAGGCCCTGCTCCAAAGAGTCCAGCAACGCGGTCTTCCCGCAGCCCTTGGGACCGGTGAAGACCAGCACCGGCGCACGGCGGGTGACCGGGTAGCCGTTCGGCTCCGGCCGGGTGGCGAACTCGCGCACCAGCGAGACGGCCTCGTCCCTGCCGTGCAACCGTAACGCGCCATCAGCCATGTGAACCCCCGCGGTGAGCACCCACAACCATGATCACGCAGGACGGACGCGTTGTCACGGCATTGCGGGGGAACGCCGGCGTCGGTCGCGCCGGCGTTCCCCGTCCGGTCAGACCCGGGTGAGTTGGAATTGCTGGTTCTGCCCCCCGTTGCACGGGTACTGCTTGAACTGCAGGTTCTCCTGCGAGCTGCTCGGCAGGTCCAGGCACTTGCCCGAGTGCCGGGCCACCAGCCTGGAGTAGCCGGACCCGGCGTCGACCAGCGACCACTGCTGGTTCTGCCCGGAGTTGCAGCTCCACTGCACCACGGCCGCGCCGTCCGCGGTGCTGCTGTCGCTGACGTCCAGGCACTTGCTGGAGTGCCGTGCGATGAGCTGGTAGTAGTTCCCGCCCGCCGACTGGAGGCGGAACTGCTGGTTGTTGCCGCTGCCGCACGGGTACTGCATCAGCGCCGCGCCGTCGGCACCGCTCGCGTTGGCGACGTCGAGGCACTTGCCGGAGTGCCGCACCGCGATCCGGTGGTACGTCAGGGCCGCGGTGGTGATCGTGCCGGTCGCCGTGTCGATGACGATCTGGCCCGCGTTCGGCAGGGTCATGGTGGTGTTGTCGGAGAACGTGATCGGGAGCCAGACGTAGCTGGAGTCGCTGACCGGTCCGCCCCACGCACCCGCCCAGCGGTCGCCCATGTACAGGTACGACGTCGTCTGGGTGCCCTGGATCGGCAGCACGTAGGCCGGTTGCGAGCGGTACGTGGTGGAGTCGCCGACGTTGCGCATGGCGCTCCAGGGGCCGGACATGCCGGTGGCGGTGGCGTACTTGGCCTGGTTCGGCGACCAGCCCGTGGCGCCCGAGGTGAGCATGAAGTAGACGCCGTTGCGCTTGAACACCGCCGGTGCCTCGCGGTGCCCGCCCGGCCACGGGTTGCCGACCAGCTGGGCGATGCCGCGGTAGTCGGCGTTGAGGCGGTAGATGTGCAGGTCGTAGTTCTCCCGCGCGGCGGAGATCATGTACGCGGTGCCGTCGTCGTCCTTGTACAGCGTGATGTCGCGCGACATGTGGTTGAGCGGGCGGAAGCTGCCCTGGTAGGTGTAGTTGCCGTCCACTGTGGACGAGTAGGCCACGGCGGCGCGCGCTTCGCCGTAGTGCTGGCCGTTCTCCCAGTGCATCCACATGACGTACTGGCCGGTGGACGCGTTGTAGATGACCTTCGGGCGCTCCACCCAGGACGTGCGCAGCTCCGCGTGGCTGTTCTGGGTGAGGACGTTGTTGCGGAACTCCCAGGTCTTGAGGTCGGTCGAACGGTAGACCGACACGGCGCGGAACAGGTTGTCCGGGTGCCGGTTCTCGCCGAACCAGTAGTAGTAGCTCCCGACCTTGATCACGCCACCGCCGTGGGCCTGGACGAGGTTGCCGCTGGTGTCGGTGAACTGCACGCCCACGTCCACGGTGACCGGCGCGGCCTGCGCCGTGCCGCCGGGGACGAGCACGGCGGCCAGGCCGACGACCGCGGCGGTCACCGCCGCACGCCACCGCCTCGGAGACAAGCGGGACATCTGGACTCCTTTGTCCGGCCCACAACGGGGAACGAACCAGCGACCGGCGTGGGCCCGATCGGCGCGCTGGCACTCCGGGTGGTGCACCCGGCCGCGGCGGTCGGCCGGCTCGAGGACCGCACGAGATGTTTGCGCAAACATCACTGCGGTCGAGCCAGTGTGGGAGCTGTGTCGTGCGGGTGTCAAGAGGAGGTCGACCGACTGACCTCGGGACGTTCCAACCGCAGCGAGCGCACTTCGGGCAGGAACAGGAGCAGCGCGCTGCCGAGCACCTGCCACCCGGCGGCGGCCACGAGCACCGTGCCGATGCCCACCGCCTCGGACACCGGGCCGGCCAGCGCGAGCCCGATCGGCCCGAGGGCGTACGCGCCGAGCAGCTCGTAGGCGGCGACCCGCGACAGCGCCCCGCGTGGCACCAGGGTCTGCTCGGTGGTGCGCCACAGCGCGTTGAACGTGCTGAGGCTGAACCCCACGGCGAACGCGGCCACCATGATCAACGGCAGCGGTGCGCGGGCGGCCAGCAGCACCAGCACGCCCACCCAGACCAACTGGACCACCGCGATCACCACCAGCGTGCGGCGGACGTGCAGGCGCAGCAGCACCACGCCGGCGAGGACGGCACCGGCGCCCTGCGCGGCGGCGATCGACCCCCACGCCCACGCGCCGCCCAGGTCGTTGCGCGCGACCACGGGCGCCAGCACCAGGTACGGCGCGATCACCATCAGGTTCCACAACGCCATCTGCAGCACGTTCGCCCACAGCCAGCGGCGGGTGCGGATCTCGGTCCAGCCCTCGCGCAGGTCGGCGAGCAGCCGGGTGCGCGGCACGCCCGTGCGCGGCGGCACCCGCACACCGGCCAGGAACACCGCGCTGAGCAGGTAGCTCACGCCGTCGATCACCAGCACGACGCCCGAACCACCCAGCGCCACCAGCACGCCCGCGACAGCCGGTCCGGCCACGTCCGGGATGGACTTCGCCAGCCCCAGCACCGAGTTCGCCCGCTGGAGCCGGTCCTCGGGCACCAACTCGGCCGGCATCGCGGCCAAGGCGGGCTGGTAGAACGCCGCCGCACCGCCCCGGACTGCCGCCAGCAGCATCATCGACCACAGCTCCGCCGTGCCGGTGAGCACCAGCGCCGCGAAGACGAACTGCGCGGCGGCGCACCCGAGGTCCGCGCCCACCATCACCAGCCGGCGCGGCACCCTGTCGGCCAGCACACCGCCCCCGACCAGGAACACCATCGTCGACACCACGCCCGACGCGAACACCAGCCCCAGGTCGCCCGCCGACGCCCCGGTGTCCAGCACCGCGAACGTCATGGCGACCGGGGCCATCGACGACCCGATCACCGACGTGGCGTAACCGAGGAAGAAGCGCCGGAAATTCCGGTCCGTCAAAAGCCCACTCGCACTCAGCACGCACCCCAACATACGCACGCGGACCGGTCAGGAATCAAGAAGCGCCGGTCCTGTGCCCGCACCTAGCGTTGCGGCCATGGCAATCATCGAATCCGTCACCCTGGACGTGCCCGACACCGCGGCCGCCGAACGCTTCTACACCGCCGCCTTCGGCCTCGACGGCCAGGTCGGCTTCCGCACCTCGGACGCGCCCTCCACCGGCTTCCGCGGCTACACGTTGTCGCTCACGGTGGCGCAACCGTCCACCGTCGACAGCTTCGTCGCCTCCGCCCTCGACGCGGGCGCCGCGGTGCTCAAGCCCGCCGCCAAGTCGTTGTGGGGCTACGGCGGCGCGGTGCAGGCGCCGGACGGTGCCATCTGGACCATCGCGACCTCGGCGAAGAAGGACACCGGGCCCGCCACCCGCGAGATCGACGGCCTCGTGCTCCTGCTGGGTGTCGAGGACATCGCCGCGAGCAAGAAGTTCTACGTCGAGCAGGGCCTGGTGGTGAGCAAGAGCTTCGCCCGCGTGTACGCCGAGTTCGACGCCGGGACGGGTCCGGTCAAGCTCGGCCTGTACCGGCGCCGCGCCCTGGCCAAGAACGCGGGCGTCCCGCCGGCGGGCGCCGGATCGCACCGGATCACCATCCGCGCCGACGCCGGCACGTTCACCGACCCGGACGGCTTCGCGTGGGAGGCCGTGCGGTCGGGACTCACCGCCAAGTGAACTCTTGATGTTAACGCACACATCACCCATACTCGCTGCGAACGTGCACTCTGGAGTCGCCCTGCCGCCTCTGTGTTAACGCTCACGAAGCGCCGACCACCGCAGATCGGAGCTCCTCGATGCCACGCCGGACCGGCCCGCTCGGGCTCGCGCTGCTCGTCATCGCCTCGACCCTCGCCCTGCCGGTGTCGTCGGCGGCGGCCGCCACGGTGCCGACCGGGGCGAGGTCGCTGGAATCGGTCAACTTCCCCGGCCGGTTCGTCCGGCACCTCGACCACCTGGGCCGGCTCGACCCCGTGACGTCCGGCAGCACGGCGCAGGCCAAGCAGGACGCCACCTTCACGGTGGTCAACGGCTTGGCCTCGCCGGCGTGCTACTCGTTCCAGGCGGCCAACGGGCAGTTCCTGCGGCACCGGGACTACCGGGTGCACCTGGAGGCGAACGCGGGCACGGCGCAGTTCCGCGCCGACGCGACGTTCTGCGCCGTCGCCGGTTCGGTCACCGGCTCGGTGTCGCTGGCCTCGTTCAACCTCCCGGACCGGCGGCTGCGGCACCGCGACTACGAGCTGTGGCTCGACCCCTACCAGGACACCGCGCAGTTCCGCGCCGACAGCTCGTTCCGGCTCACCGCGCCGTGGACGCCGAAGACCACCAAGGGGCCGGTGATCCCGGGGCTGTTCGCCGACCCGCACATCACCAACTTCAACGGCCGCTACTACCTCTACCCCACCACGGACGGGTATGCCGGGTGGGCGTCGCCGTACTACAAGGCGTTCTCCTCGACCGATCTGGTGAACTGGACCGACCACGGCGTGATCCTGGACCACGGGCCGGACGTCTCGTGGGCGGACAACTCGGCGTGGGCACCGGCCGTGGTCGCCAAGAACGGCCGCTACTACCTGTACTTCAGCGGTGGTGCGGCGTCCGGTGACACGGCCAAGCACCTGGGCGTGGCGGTGTCCGACTCGCCGACAGGGCCGTTCCGCGACGCCCTCGGCAGGCCGTTGATCCGGGCGGGCACCTACTCGGGGCAGGCCATCGACCCCATGGTGTTCACCGACGACGACGGCCGGTCGTACCTGTACTGGGGCAACGGCACCGCCTACGTCGTCCCGCTCAACGCCGACATGACCTCGTTCGACCCCGCCAAGGTCCGCGACATCACCCCCACGGGCTACCGCGAGGCGTCGTTCGTGGTCAAGCGCAACGGCACGTACTACTTCATGTGGTCGGAGAACGACACGCGGGACGAGGACTACCGGGTCGCCTACGCCACCGGCCCCTCGCCGCTCGGCCCGTGGACCAAGCGCGGTGTCGTGCTCCAGAAGCGGCTGGACCTCGGCATCAAGGGACCCGGCCACCACTCCGTGGTCAAGGCGCCCACCGGCGACACCTGGCACGTCGCCTACCACCGCTTCGCCGTGCCGGCCGGCAACGGCACCAACCGGGAGGTGACCGTCGACCGCCTGACCTTCAACGCCGACGGCACCATCGCCCCGATCGTCCCCACCCCGTGATCAAAGGAGATCACCCGTGTCACGAGTCCTGACGAGGGTCGGCGCGCTGGTCGCCGCCGTGGTCCTGATGTTCACGTCGTGGTCGGTGGCGACCGAGCGGCGGGCCGAGGCGCTCGACCCGTTCACCGGCTACCTGATGGCGCACTTCACCGGCGAGCACTCCACCGGCGAGCAGATCTACCTCGCGCACAGCCGTGACGGCCTGCGCTGGACCGACCTGAACAACGGCGCGCCCGTGCTGCTGTCCACCGTGGGTACGCGCGGTGTGCGCGACCCGGCGCTGGTCCGCTCCCCCGCGGGCGACCGGTACTGGATCATCGCCACCGACCTGCGCATCGCGAACGGCACCTCGTGGTCCGACGCGGCGAACAACGGCAGCAAGTCGCTGGTCGTCTGGGAGTCCACCGACCTGGTCACCTGGTCGGCACCGCGCCTGCTCAACGTCGCGGGCGCGATCTCAGGCGCGGGCAACGCCTGGGCGCCGGAGGCGATCTACGACCCGTCGTCCGGTGACTACGTCGTCTACTGGGCGACGAACGCGACGCTGAACGGCGTGAAGAAGCACCGGATCTACTACGTGCGCACGCGTGACTTCCGCTCGGTCACCTCGCCGGTGCTCTACATCGACCGCGGCCAGGGTCAGGGCATCATCGACACCCAGATCATCGAGTCGCCGAGCGGTGTGGGCGGCTACCGCTACTACCGGGCCTCCGCGGACGGCCACATCACCGTCGAGGGCAGCAACTCCGTCCTCGGCTCGTGGACCACCATCGGCAACCTGTCGCACATGGGCATCTCCAACGGCACCGGCGGCGGCAACGTGGTCGAGGGTCCGATGTGGATGCAGTTCAACGGCCGCACCGAGTGGGCCCTGTGGCTGGACCAGTACGCCACCGGCCGCGGCTACATGCCGATCACGTCGACCAACCTCGGCAGCACCCGCAACTTCACCACCCGCACCGACTACGCGCTGGGCAGCACCCGCAAGCGGCACGGCTCGATCCTCAACCTCACCGCCGCCGAGGAGAGCCGCGTGCTGGCCAAGTGGGGCACCTCCACCCCGGTCAACCGGATCCAGTCCTACAACTTCCAGGACCGCTACGTGCGCCACGCCGACTTCGACGTGCGCATCGACCCGAACGTCAGCCCGGCGCAGGACGCGCAGTTCCGCGTCATGCCCGGTCTCGCGGGCACCGGCACCGTGTCGTTCCAGTCGGTCAACTACCCCGGCTACTACCTGCGGCACAGCAACTACGACTTCGTCCTCGCCGCCGACGACGGTTCCGCGACGTTCCGGGCCGACGCGACGTTCCGCCAGGTCGCGGGCCTCGCCAACTCGTCGTGGTCGTCGTTCCAGTCGTACAACCACACCGACCGGTACCTCCGGCACTACGCCTACCAGCTCCGGCTCGACCCGATCACCGACGCGACGGGCCGCGCGGACGCCACGTTCCGGCTGACCGGCTGAACCGGCAGGGGGTGGGCGCTCGGGCGCGGGCGCCCACCCCCGTCAGCTCACCAGTAGCTGCGCCAGTCGGCGCGCAGCCGGCGGCTCAGGGCTTCCAGGTAGAAGTAGTCGCCCCACAGGTTCCCCTCGTCCACGCCGACGTTCTTGGGCATGTCGTAGACCCCGTGCCGCAGCAGCGAGGTGGACGTGGTGTCGTGCGCGGTGGAGTAGGTGGTGGCCAGGCTGGTCAGGATGGCGTCGGCCTCGGTGCGGTAGCGCAGGGCCACGTCCTGGTCGTCCACGTGGTCGGCGATCTCGTACAGGCCGCACACGGCGATGGCGGCGGCCGAGGAGTCGCGTTCCTGCCCGCTGCCGTCGGTGAACACCAGGTCCCAGTACGCGACCCGGTCGGCAGGCAGGCGGGTGAGGAAGTAGTCGGCGCAGCGGCGGGCCGCGTCGAGGAACGACGGTTCGCGCACGTGCCGGTAGCCCAGGGCGAAGCCGTACATGCCCCACGCCTGCCCGCGTGCCCAGCAGGAGCCGTCCTGGTGGCCCTGCTCGGTCGCGCCGCGCAGCGGTTCGCCGGTGTCGACGTCCCAGTAGAAGGTGTGGAACGTGGTGCCGTCCGGGCGGAGGATGTGCCGTCGCAGCTGCTCGGTGTGGCGGATGGCGGCGTCGCGGTACGCCCGCGCGCCGGTCGTCCCGGCCGCCCAGTACAGCAGCGGCACGTTCATCAGGCTGTCGATGATCGTGCGGCCGCGCTGGACCGGGTCGGTCAGGTCGCCCCAGGCCTGCAGGATGCCCGCCGGTTCCAGGAACCGGACCATCAGGTGGTCGGCGGCGGCCAGCGCGGCGTCACGGGCCCGCTCGTCGCCGACCAGCCGCCACGGCGTCACGCACGACAGGGTGTAGAGGAAGCCGAGGTCGTGGGTGTCCAGGTCGACGCCTCGCGTGACGCGGTCGGCGAAGCTGTCGACCTGGTGGCGCGCGGCGCGCAGCACGGCGTCGTCGCCGGTGCCCTCCCAGGCCAGCCACAGCATCCCCGGCCAGAAGCCGGTGGTCCAGCCGACGTTGGCGCCTTCCGGTTGCCCGTCGCGGGCGCTGCGCGGCCGGTAGGCACCACCGGTGGTGGTGTCGTCCGGGTACCAGGCGGTGAAGTCGGCGATGTTGCCGCGAACGGTCGCCACGGCGGCGTCCCAGGCCACGGCCAGGTGGTCGGTGGTCGGTGCGGCGCGGTCTGCTTCCGCGGACATGGTTCTCCCTCAGGACGGGTGACGGAACGGCGATCTCGGCTCAACGCGCCGCGAGCTCTGGCTCCTCGACGGCGCGGACTCCTCGCAAGGTCGCGCGGTTGCCCACCCACACGACGTACAGGGCCGGGCCGGTGAGCAGCCCGAGCGCGGGCACGGGCAGCGCTCCCACCGCCGCGGCGAACACCCACAGCACCGCGAGCGACACCACGCTGAAGTGCGCGCGGCGCAGCGCCAGGAACAGGCAGGCACGGGCGAGCCGCTGAACGGGCACATCCGGCCGTTCGACCACGGCCGTGAGCGTCACCAACGCGGTCACGACGGTGAGCAGGGCGAGCACGGCCAGCACCGGGATGGCGACCGCCCCGACCGGGCTCCCCCAGGCCGCGCGGACGTCGACGGCCAGCACGACCAGCACGCCCGACGCCACACCGGCGACCACCGCCGCCCGGCGACCGTGCGACCACCACCCCCGCGCGAACCCCCGCACGACGTCGGACGTCCCGGAGCCGAACACGGCGTGGGCGGCGGCGACGGCAGGACCCAGGAACGGCGCGGTCGGCACCAGCAGCGGCCAGGAGGAGGCGACCGGGGTGAACAGCAGCACGGCCAGGAACGGCGCGCTCGCGGCGGCGACCAGCACGCTGGTGGCCAGCAGGGCGTAGGCGGTGGCGAACACCCGCGAGTAGGTCTCGTACTTCACCGTCGTCAGCCCTTCATCCCGCTGGTGGCGATGCCCTGGACGAAGTACTTCTGGCCGAGCAGGAACACCACCGCGATGGGCAGCACGGACAGCACCGAGCCGGTCATGATCAGGGCGTGCTCGGCGTTGTACTCGCTGACGAACGACTTGAGCCCGAGCTGGATCGTCCACAGGTCGGGGTCGCGCAGGTAGATCAGCGGCCCGAGGTAGTCGTTCCAGGTGGTGACGAAGGTGAGCAGCGCCAGGCTGGCCAGGGCGGGCACGGACAGCGGCAGCATGATGCGGAAGTAGATGCCGTACTCGCTCAGGCCGTCGACCCGGGCGGCTTCGCACAGCTCGTCGGGGATGGTGGCGTAGTACTGGCGCATCAGGAACACCCCGAAGGCGCCGAACGCCTGCAACGCGATGATGGCCCACGGCGTGTTGGTCAGGCCGGCCTCGGACATCATGATGAACTGCGGGATCATGTAGGCCTGCCACGGCACCGCGATCGTGCCGATGTAGAGCAGGAAGAGCAGGTTGCGGCCGGGGAAGCGGGTCTTGGCGAACCCGTAGGCGGCGAAGCTGCCGGTGAACAGCTGGAGCACGGTGACGACCACCGACAGGAACACGGTGTTCTTCAGCCACACCAGCATGTCCGAGATGCGCCAGATCTCGGCGTAGTTGCCCCACTGCGGCGAGTCGGGGAACCAGGTCACCGGGATCGAGAAGACGCCGCTGTTGGTCTTCAACGACGACGAGACCATCCAGAAGAACGGCAGCAGCAACCCGACCGCCGCCACCACGAGCACGGCGTAGCCCAGCACCTTGCCGAGGGACAGGCCGCGGCGGCGCTCGGGCGAGTCGGTGGGCCTGGGTTCGACCGGGCCGGGGGTGACGAGGTCGGTCAGCGTGTGCGGCGCGGCCATCAGGCGTTCCTCCTGCGGTTGACGGCGAACTGCACGACCGTGACCACCATGCAGAGCGCGAACAGCACGACGGAGATGGCGGAGGCGTAGCCGAACCGGTTCTCCACCAGGCCCTTCTGGTAGATGTACTGGGACAGCACCAGGGTGGACTGGCCGGGGCCGCCGTTGGTCATCACCAGGATCAGGTCGAAGACCTTGAAGCTGCCGATGGTGAGCATGACCGTGACGAAGAACGTGGTGGGGCGCAGGCACGGCAGGGTGACGTTGCGGAAGCGCTGCCAGGCGCTCGCGCCGTCGATGCGGGCGGCCTCGTGCAGCTCCGGTGGCACGGTCTGCAACCCGGCCAGGAACAGCAGCATGTAGTAGCCCATCTCGCGCCAGACGCCGACGATGATGACGGCGGGCATGGCCCAGTCCGACGAGGCGGTCCAGCCGGGCGGGTCGTCCACCCCGAACAGGCCCAGGACCTGGTTGACCGGTCCGGCGTCGCGGCTGAACAGCAGGTTCCACGCGATGGCGATCGCCACGATCGAGGTGATGTAGGGGAAGAACGCGGCGGTGCGGAAGAACGCCACGCCGCGCAGCTTCCGGTTGAGCAGCAGGGCCAGGCCGAGCGACACGGCGAGCGTGAGCGGGATGTGGAACGCCGAGTAGTACAGGGTGTTGAGCAGCGCGGTGTGGAAGCTCGCGTCCTTGAGCAGGCGGGTGAAGTTGTCCAGCCCGATCCACTTGGCGGTGCCGAAGACGTTCCAGTTGGTGAAGGAGATGTAGAACAGCGCGACGACCGGGCCCAGGGTGAGCAGGCCGAAGCCGAGGAAGTTCGGCAGGACGAACGACACGCCCTGCAGTGACCGGAGTGCTCGGTGCCCCCGCTTCGTGCGACCCGCCCCGGTGCGTGGCGGACCGCCGGCCGTCGTGGTGCTCATCGGCTCTGTGTGCTCCTGCGTTGGTGGATGGCGCGGGCCCGGCGGCCGGGCCCGCGCCGGGTCGTCACTTGGATTCCAGGACCTCGCTGCGCGCCCGTTCGCCCGCTTGGCGCAGGGCGTCGTCCACCGGCGTGCTCTCCGACATGATCGCCGAGTGGGTCTCCTGCAGGATGTTCTGCAACGCGGCGGTCTGCGGCGAGACGGGGTTCTCCGCGCGGGTGTCGTGCGTGGTGAAGGCGAACTTCGACAGCTCGTCACCCGGCACGCCCTCGACCCCGAAGTACGCCTTGACCACGGGTTCGGTGAGCGTCGCGGGCGTGATGCCGATGGACGCCAGCGCGGTGGCGGCGCCCTCGCCGGCGGCGAAGGTCAGGAACTTCTTGGCGGCGGCGACCTTGCCCTCGTCGATGGCCGCGTTGATGCCGATGCCGGTGGGGTCGCCGAACGTGACCGGCTTGTCCTTGGCGCCCGCGTCGGTCTGCGGCGCCGGGGCGAAGCCCCACTGGAACGCCTGCGCGTCGCCCTTCTTCTGCTGCGCGATGAGGGTGGCGACGTACCAGCTGCCCATGAGCATCATGGCCGCTTGCTGGGTGCCGAACTGGGCCTGGTACTGGAGGGTGTTCGTGGTGGCCGTGCCGTAGTCGACCTGCGCACCGGCCTTCTGCTGCTCCAGCGCGCGCTTGTAGTAGGGCGCGAGGTAGCCGTAGTCGCCGCTGCCGAGGTCGGCGCCCGAGGTCTGGGCCAGCGCCAGGCCCTGCACGGTGGACTGCCAGGTGTGCTGGTAGGCGGCCTTGGCCGGGGAACCGGCGGCCTTCAGGGCCGCCGTCAGGTCGGCCGAAGCCTTCTCGTACTCCGCCCAGGTCCACGTCTCGCTGGGCGGCGTCACGCCCGCCGCGGTGAAGAGGTCCTTGTTGTAGTAGAGGTACCAGGAGTCCTGGCGGTACGGCACGGCGTAGGTCACACCGTCCACTTTGTAGTTGCCGAGGCCGTTGACGTCGTTCCCGAGCCCGCCGGCGACGTCGGAGACGTCCAGCAGCTGCTCGCCGCTCTGGTAGGTGATGAAGTTCTTGAGGTTCTTCAGCACGTACAGGTCGGGCGCGCTGCCGGCGGCCAGGTCCGCGGTCAGCTGGGTGTCGTAGTTGGCGGCGTCGTACTCCTTGAACTCGACCTTCACCTCCGGGTTTTGCGCCTGGAACGCCTCGGCGAGCTTCTGGAACTCGGGCGTGGTCTTCAGGCTCCAGGCGCTCATCGTCAGGGTGACCGGGCCGCCGCTGTCGGCGGGTTCGTCGGCGCCGCAGGCGGTGGCGGTGAGCGTGAGGGCGGTGACGGCGGCCGCGATGGCGGTCCACCGGGGATGGCGGTGTCGCATGGTCCTTCACTTCCTGGTCGAGCCACGGGGAGGACGGGGGGTGCGGGCGGGCCCGCCGGTCAGGACAGCGCGACGCGGGTCCGCGCGCCGTCGGGCCACCGGGTGGTGACCCAGGTCGTCGGCCCGTCGAGGTCGAGCCGGACCTCGGGCTCGGCGGACCGGGCCGCGGTGTCACGGGCCAGTTCCAGCAGGGCGGCGGACCACTCGCCGGGTACGACGGACAACTGCGCCCACGGGACCGCGGCGACCGGTCCCAGCGGGCCGGCGTCCTCGTGCCGGGACACACCCGAGCCGGTGGTCTGTCCCAAGAGGACGGTGAGCTTCGACCGCGTGCCGTCGTCTGCTTGGACGCACGGTCCTTCGGTGGGGACGACGTCGGCGCCCGCGACGGCCCACCCGCACAGCCTCAGAGCCGTGGGCGGGTGGTCCTCGGTGACGGCGTCCACCCGGACCAGGCGGACCTCCCACGGACCGCGCACCAGCGAGTGCACCGCGACGGTCCCGGCGTCGTGGTGGCGGCCCGTCCAGCCCGAGCCGTGGTGCTGTTGCGCCTCGTCGGGCTCCAGCCACCGCACGGGACCGGACGAGAACCCGAGGCCCACGGTGACGCCGTCGACGTCGACCACTTCGGTGACGCCGACGTCCATGCCTGACCGGTGGGACGTCCGACCTTCGGCGTCGACCAGCACGACGGCTTGGTCGTGCGGGTTCGCCCAGCTGTCGTGGTCCAGCAAGGGGCTGGTGGCGGTTGAGTAGCCGTAGCGCGCGTAGAGCGGGGAGTCGCCCTTGGTGTCACCGGTGACCGCGTGGTCGGTGCCGTGGTTGACGACCCGCACCACGCCGTCCGCGGCCGTGCCGCCGACCAACCAGCCCGGCGCCCTGACCGCGCGCACGTAGTCGCCTCGCTCGACCGGCAGCGGCAGCTCGTCCGCCGTCCACACGGGGTGGTCCGCGGGCAGGGTCAGCCCGAGCATGCCCTTCACCGCCCAGTACGGCGAGCCGGGGCCCGAGTACGCCTGCTTGATCGCGGGCCACCGGCCGTGCCACCCGAGCGACAGCAGACCCCGCTCGTCCAACGCACCGCGGTCCACGAAGTGGCGCACCACGCCGGTCGCGGCACGGCGCAGGACCCCGGGCGGCGTGGACGGGACCTCGGCCAGGACACCGGCCCAGAACGGCGCCGCGGCGGCGAACCGGTAGGTCAGGCTGCGGCCCTGCACCAGCGGTGAGCCGTCCGCGCCGACCAGGTGCACGGCGTCGAGCAGGTAGCGGTCCAGCAACGCCGTGTCCCGTTCGCGGCGGGCCTCCGCGAAGCCCGCCGCGCCCGGCATCCGCGACCACAGCAGCGGGTAGACGTGCAGCGCCCAGCCGACGTAGTGGTCGAACGCCCGCTCGTGGCCGTCCGCCATCCAGCCGTCCTCGCGCAGGAAGCCGTCGTGGGTGGCGAGGTCCTCGGCCACGTCGTCTGCCGACCAGGGACCGCCGACCGACCGCAGGAACGCCTGCACGACCAGCCGGAACCACACCCAGTTGATGCGCGGGTAGGTCGGGTCGCCCACCGCGGGCGCGAGGTAGGCGACGACCCGGTCCTGGACGGCCGGGTCGAGCCGGTCCCACAGCCACGGGCGGGTCAGGTCGAGGGCCAGCGCCAGCGAGGCGGCTTCGACCTTGGCCTGCGGGTGCTCGTCCAAACGCACCCAGCGCTCCGGCGAGGTCGGGTCGGTGCCCGCCGCGATGCCCTCGGCGTAGAACTGGGCCACGTTGTCCGGGTCGGCTCCGCGTTCACCGGCGATGCGGAAGCCCGCGAGCAGGAACGTGCGGGCGAAGCCCTCCAGGCCGTCCACCTCGGTGCCGTACCCGCCGACCGGGCCCGGCAGCGTGATCCGCGCGTGCCTCGGCGAGGCGAACGGGCGCACCGACCGCAGCATGGCGTCGGCCGTGCCCGCCCAGTCGGCGCGGGACCACCCGGTCCGTGTGGCTGCCCTCATCTGACCCGTCCTTCACCGTCGAAGGCGTTCGAACAAACAGTGCCCAGTTGCTTTCGTTTTTGTTCGCTTTGACTGTTAAGTAGTAAATACGTGCAGGAGTGATCGTGTCAAGACTCACAGCACGCTCACCGCTCCCCGAGCGGCCCGGCCTGTCGCCGTGAGGTGCCACGGCACGCCGCCCACATAATTGGGGTCACGATCAACGATGGGAGGACGTGCGGTGACGAGAGCGCGCATGGGGCAGGTCACGTCGTGAACTCAGAGTCGCGCACGCTGGCCGCCAAGAGGCGCGCGTCGATCCTCGAAGCGCTGCACCGCGACGGCGTGGTCCGGATCTCCGACCTCAGCGAGCAGATGGGCGTCACCGCCGTGACGCTGCGCCGCGACATCGCCCACCTCGACGGTGAGGGCCTGCTGCGCCGAGTGCACGGAGGGGCCACGCTCCCCACCGCCGACCTCCTGTCGCCCGGCGTGCCGCCGTTCGAGGTCGTGCCGGAGCACTTGGGCGCCGCGGGCATGCTGGTCCCCTCCCTGGACTACTACTGGCCCGAGGTGGTCCGCGGCGCCGAGGAAGAGGCGTCCGGACAGGGCTTACGGATCCGGCTGCGCGGGTCGTCGTACGAGAGCGCCGACGACCGGCCCCAGCTGGAGCGGCTGCTGGACAACGACGACGTGTGCGGGCTGATCGCCGCGCCGAGCCTGACCGCGCCGTCCGCGGCGGCCACGATCGAGTGGCTGAGCACCATCGACACCCCGGTCGTGCTGGTCGAGCGCGTCGCGACGGTCGGCCCGCGCCAGGCCGTGATGGAGTCGGTGGTGTCCGACCACGCCCTGGGTGCGGCGATGGCCGTGCACCACCTCGTGTCGTTGGGCCACCGCAAGGTCGGGGTGGTGACCAGCGAGAACAGCCCGACGTCGCCGCACGTGCACCGCGGCTGGCTGGACGCGTGCGCCGAGACGGGCCTCGACCCGCGGTCCACCGTGGACACCGCCGTCCCGGCACCTGGTGCGCCCGGCTGGGACACCGCGCTGGACGAGGTGCTGGACGGGTTGGCGTCCACCGGCACCACGGCGGTGCTCGTGCACGCCGACACCGAGGCGATGGCCCTGGTCCAGCGTGCCGAGCAGCGTGGCGTCAAGGTGCCCTCCGGGCTGTCCGTCGTGGCCTACGACGACGAGGTGGCGGCGCTGTTCACCCCGGCGCTCACCGCCGTGCGCCCGGCCCGGCGTTCGATCGGGAGGGCGGCGGTGTCGTTGCTGGCCGCCCGGCTGCACGACCCGGACCGGCCGGCGCACCGGGTGGTGATCACCCCGTCCCTGCGCGTGCGCCACTCGTCGGTGCCGCCGCCCTGACCGGGGTCACCGGGCCAGCCAGCCGCCGTCGACGGGCAGCACGACGCCGTGGACGTAGTCGGCCGCGCGGGAGCACAGGAACAGCACCGCGCCCGCGATGTCCTCCGGTTCGGCCCAGCGGCCCGCCGGGATGCGGTCCAGGATGGACCGGTTGCGGTCCGGGTCGGCGCGCAGGGCGTCGGTGTTGTCCGTGCTGACGTAGCCGGGTGCGACGGCGTTGACGTTGACGCCGCGCGGCGCCCACTCGTTGGCCAGTGCCTTGGTCAGGCCCGCTACGGCGGACTTCGAGGCGGTGTAGCCGGGCACGGTGATGCCGCCCTGGAAGCTCAGCATCGACGCGATGTTGACGATTCGGCCCGAGCCGCGGGCCAGCATCGCGCGGCCGACGTCGCGCGACAGCGTCCAGGTGGCGCGCAGGTTGACGTTCAGCACGTGGTCGAAGTCGGCGTCGCTGTGCTCGGCGGCGGGCGCGCGGCGGATCGTGCCGCCGTTGTTGACCAGGATGTCCACTTGGCGGTCGGCGAGCAGCGCGCCCAACTCCGTCACCTGGTCGGCGTCGGCGAGGTCGGTGCGGACCGGGGTGAACGCCCGTCCCTCGGCCTCGACGGCGGCCCGCGCCGGGCTGTCGCCCTCGGGCATCGAGCCGCTGATGCCCACGACGTCGGCGCCCGCGGCGGCCAGCAGCCGTGCCACGGCGAGCCCGATGCCGCGACTGGCGCCCGTGACGGCGGCGGTCCGGCCGGACAGGTCGAACAGGCGGGTGACCTCGGGCGTCATCGCAGCGCCGCCGCGGGGTGCGGGTCCATGTCGTCGAACGCCTGGTTCTCCCCCGCCATCGCCCACACGAAGCTGTACGCGGCGGTGCCGACGCCGCTGTGCACGGACCAGGGTGGCGAGATCACCGCCTGGCGGTCGGCGACGACCAGGTGCCGGGTCTCGGTGGGCTCGCCCATCAGGTGCACCACGCGGGCGTCCTCGGGCAGGCCGAAGTAGAGGTAGACCTCCATGCGGCGCTCGTGGGTGTGCGCGGGCATGGTGTTCCACATGCTGCCGGGGTGCAGCGTGGTCACGCCCATCACGACCTGGCAGCTGCGGACGCCGTTCTCGTGGATGTACTGGGTCAGCGTGCGGCGGTTCGAGGTCAGGGGGTCGCCCAGCTCGCGCACCGTGCCCGCGTCCGGTTCCACCAGCACGGTCGGGTAGGTGGTGTGGGCGGGGGCGGAGAACAGGTAGAAGGCCGCGGGGGTTCCGCTGTCGTCGGAGGCGAAGGTGACGTCTTCGGCGCCCCGTCCGATGTAGAGGCAGGCGGTCGGGGCGAGCCGGTGCTCGGTGCCGTCGACCGTCACCGTGCCCGGTCCTCCGACGTTGACGATGCCCGCTTCGCGGCGGTCGAAGAACCGCTCGGCCTTCAGCTCCGGGAACGCCGGCAGGGTCACCGGGCCGGTGCGCGGGAGGGCGCCCACCAGCACGACCCGGTCGTGGTGGCTGTAGACCGCGCGCACCTCGTCGTCGGCGAACAGGTCTTCGACCAGGTAGTTCCGCCGCAGGTCGTCCGTGGTCATGGACGGCACCTGCGGTGGCGCGGTCGCGTAGCGCTGCTCCACGTTGCGTCGCCTTCCTTCGTTTCATCACTCGAAGAGTCAGAAACAGTCAATCTCAGACACAAAGCGAGGGCAAGACGGTACAGTTTGCGTGTTACGATCAGTTTCGATCAGCAGGGCGAGGCGAGCAGGCGGTCATGGACAAACCGGAGGCCAAGGGCACGATGCTGCCCGCCGCTCGACGGCAGTGGCTGCTGGAGCACTTGGCGGGCCGGGGCGTCGTGCGGATCACCGACATCGCCCGGATCATGGGCGTCACCCCGGTCACCGTGCGGCGGGACGTGAACGACCTGGCCGCCGAGGGTCTGGTGGAACGCGTGCACGGAGGTGTCCGGCTCGTCGCCGAGGCGCCCGACCCGTCCGCCGGCACCGACTCCGCGCCCGCGATCGGGATGGTCGTGCCGTCGCTGGACTACTACTGGCCCGAGGTGATCCGGGGTGCGCAGGACAGTGCGCACGAGAGGTGCGCCCGGCTCGTGCTGCGCGGGGCGTCGTACCAGGTGGACGACGTGCGGCACCAGGTGGAGTGGATGATCGGCAGTGGTGCGGTCGACGCGCTGCTCGTCGCGCCGCCGACCCGGGGTGCCGGGGCGGAGGAGCTGATCGCGTGGCTGACCGCCCTGCCGGTGCCGGTGGTGCTGGTCGAACGTTCCGCCGTGTCCGGTCCTTACCGCCAGCACGTCGAATCGGTGCGCACCGACCACGCCGCGGGCGCGGAACTCGCCGTCCGCCACCTGCACGCCCAGGGTCATCGCGGAATCGGACTGGCGGTCAGCGCGACGAGCCCGACGTCCGGCCAGGTACGCGAGGGTTGGCACCACGCCATGACCGACCTGGGCCTCCGCCCCGCTCCCGAGGCCCAGGTCGCGGCCTACTACGAACCCGACTGGGCCGTCGACGTCGACCGCGTGCTGGACCTGTGCGCCGTCCACCACGCCACTGCACTGGTGGTGCACTCCGACCGGGAGGCCGTGTCTCTGGTGCAACGCGCCGAGGAACGCGGCATCCACGTGCCCGCCGACCTCTCCGTCGTGGCCTACGACGACGAGGTCGCCAGATTCGCCCACCCACCACTGACCGCCATGAGGCCACCCAAGTACGCCGTCGGCAGCACCGCCGTCCAACTGGCCCTTGACCGCCTGACCGACCCTCCCGACCGCCCTGTCCGCCGAGTCGTGCTGAGCTCGGAACTACGCGAACGCGCCTCAACGAGCGCCCACACACCAACCGCACTACTTTGACCTCGCCAATCACCAACCCCTCGACCACCTCCGTCACACCTTCGGGTGATCAACGACCAAAAATGTACGGAAACACTGTTCCCAATCCTCGGTTAAAACCATGAGGAGCCCTCGCCAACCACACCCCCACCCGACCACCCACGAGACCCACGCCACACCGGCCCCACACAGCGGCCCACCCGGCGGCCCCGCCCATCCGATGGACCCGCCAGACCGACCCCGACGCCCGCAGCCGGCCCGTCCGGCGGACCCGGCAGTCCGGCAGCCGCCTGGTCAGTGCAGCACCCACGCGCGCGGCCCGACCCAGCGGCGGCCAACCTGACCGAAAACCCGCGCCGGCCCGCATCAACGGCGGCCCGCTCGACCTGCACCCGCGCTGCCCACGGGATGACGGCCCGCTCGACCTGCACCCGCGCTGCCCACGGCGACGACGGCCTGCCTGATCCGCGCCCGCGCTGACCCCGCACGCGACGGCGGCCCGGTCTACACCCGCGCTGGACGCGAGCAGCGGTGGACCTGCCGGCCCGGCATCCGCAGCGACCCAGCAGCGCTGGACCTGCCGGATTCCAGCCACGCTGACTCACGCAACGGCCTGGGTGCCGGGCAGCGCCGCACTCACACCGTCCGGCGGCGTGCACGCGGCAAGATCGACGGGACTGCCGCCGCACGGACCGGGGTGACTGGCCGTCCGGGAGTCACCGCACGCCCGCCGCGCTGACCCGCGCGGCGGCCCAGGTGGCTGGGTCGGCGGCGAGCAAGCGGGTCACGTCGGCAGGTGGGAGGGGCACGGCCACGTCGGACAGGGTGCACAAGGCGCCGGCGGCGGCCAGGTGGCCGGAGCGCAGGCAGCGGGCCGGGGGTTCGGCGGAGCGGTGGGCGGCGAGGAAGCCGGCGGCGAAGGCGTCGCCCGCGCCGACCGGTTCCACGACGTCCACGGCGAGCGCGGGTTCGAACACCGGTGGGGCGTCCGCGATCAGCACGGACGCGCCGGTCGCGCCCTGCTTCACGACCAGCGTGCGGGGCTCGGGCAGCAGTTCGCGCACGGCGGCCGGAGTGGACGTGCCCCACAGTGCGGCGGCCTCGTCGTCGCCGACCAGGACGATGTCCGCCTTGGCCGCCAGCGAGCGCAAGACCTCCGGGCCGGTCGAGCACCACAAAGCCGGGCGCCAGTTGACGTCGAACGACGTCGTGACGCCCGGGTGGTCCAGCAGGGCGTGCACGAGCGCGAGGCACGACGGCGAAAGCGCGGCGGTGATGCCGGTGACGTGCACGTACGACACGGCGTCCAGGTCGAGTCGGTCGAGCACGTCCGGGCCGAGTGCGGACGCGGCCGAGCCCGCGCGGTAGTACCGCATGGCGCTGCCCGACTTGCCCGCCTCCTTGACGTAGAGGCCGGTGGGGCGGGTCGGGTCGACCAGGACGTGTGACACGTCGACCCCGGCCTCCGCCACGGACGCTACGACGGCTCGTCCGAACGGGTCGTCGCCCACCGCGCTCACCCAACCAACGGGCACGCCGAGCGCGGCCAACGCGCAGGCCACGTTCGACTCCGCGCCGCCAGTGCCGCGCACCCACGTCCGCACCTCCTCGGGAGGCCCGGCTTCCGCCGGGGTGAACACGGCCATGGTCTCGCCCACGCACAGCACCGCGACCACTTCGACTCCTTCGGCGTCGGATCCGAGCGAAACGATCGTAAACGAAAAAATAGTGCTTGACCCGACTCAAACGATCGCAGATGCTCAGACTCGCAACCGGCTCCCGTTTCCAGGCAGGTCCGAACGCCGAAGAGGAGATCGACGACGATGAGTCCTCGACCAACGACCGGAGCGATCGAAGCGACCGCCAAGGCAAGGACCACGAAGCCCCGACGCGGGGCGGTAGGGCTGACGGCGGCGGTGCTTCTGGGTCTGGCGGTCACCTACCCGGAGACGGCGGGTGCGCAGGACGTGCACGCCACAGCATCGGTGACCGTGCGACCCGACCCGTCCTACCAGCAGCCCGCGTTCGAGGGCTGGGGCACGAGCCTGGTCTGGTTCGCCAACGCCACCGGCGGCTACCCCGACGCCATCCGCAACCGCCTCGCGAACCTCCTCTACGGCCACGACGGCCTGCGCCTCAACATCGCCCGCTACAACATCGGCGGCGGCAACGCGCCCGACGTGCGCGACGACTACATGAAAGCCGGCGCGACCATGCCGGGCTTCTGGCGCGCCCCGGACGGCACCACCCGCGAGGACGTGGACTGGTGGGATCCGGCCAACCCGGACCACTGGAACCTCGACGCCGACGCCGACCAGCGCTGGTGGATCGACCGGATCAAGGGCAACGTGACCCACTGGGAGGCGTTCAGCAACTCCCCGCCGTGGTTCCAGACCGTCAGCGGTTACGTCTCCGGCGGGTTCGACCCCTCGGCCGACCAGATCCGCGCCGACCGGGTGGACGACTTCGCCACCTACCTGGTCGAGGTCTCCGAGCACCTCGAACGAACCCACGGCATCCGGTTCGACACGATCGACCCGCTCAACGAGCCGAACACCCCGTACTGGGGCACGCAGCTCGGTCCAGACGGCCAACCCACCGGCGGTCGGCAGGAAGGCGCCCACGCCGGTCCGGCCCTCCAGCAGAGCGTGGTCCTGGCCCTGCGGCGAACACTGGACGCCTCGACACTGGACGCCCGACTGTCCGCAATGGACGAAACGAGCCCCACCCTCTTCCGCACCAACTGGAACGCCTACGGCCCAGAGGCGAAGGCCGCCGTCGACCAGCTCAACGTGCACACCTACGGCACGGGCCACCGCACCTCCGCCCGCGACATCGCCAAGGGCGCGGACAAGCCGCTGTGGATGAGCGAGGTCGACGGCACCTGGGGCACCGGCCAGAGCTTCACCAGCATGGAGCCGGGGCTGGGCATCGCCGAGCGGATCGTCGACGACATGCGTGAGCTGGAACCGTCCGCGTGGCTGCTGTGGCAGGCGCTCGAGGACTACAACCCGCAGGCCGCGGCGGGCAAGAACTGGGGCGCGATCCAGGTGCCGTTCGACTGCCCGGCGGACGCCACGCCCGTGACGTGCCCGATCCGCACGAACACCAAGTTCCACACGATCCGCAACTTCACCCACTTCGTGCGGCCGGGTGACCGGGTCGTGCGGGTGGACGACACGTCCAGCCTTGCCGCGGTGTCCGCAGCCGGCGACTCCGCCTCGGTCGTCCACCTCAACAAGACCGACGAGCAACGCGCGGTGACGCTGGACCTGTCCCGCTTCGGCACGTTCGCCGCCAACGCGTCCGTGACCCCGGTGGTCACCGACGTCAACGGCGCTCTGGTGCGGGGCAAGGCGATCCGCCTCGCCGGGAGCCGTTCGGCCACGTTCACCGTGCCCGCCAAGTCGGTGACCACGTTCGTGGTGGACGGCGTGAGTGGCGTGGCGGCGGACGCGGCGCTCGTGCGGCCGGGTCACGTCTACTCGTTGACCGGCGTGCAGAGCGGCAAGGCCCTGGTGCCCTCCGCCGACGCGAACTCCGTGGTCCTCGGCACCGTCGACCAAGCCGAGGCGCGGTGGCACGTGGACCAGGTGACGGAGGGCACCGGCAACCGGGAGCGGTACACGGTGCGCAACGCGGCCAACGGCAAGCGGGTGGCGGAGCGCGGCGGCAACCTGGTGCTGGAAACGGCCGCGGAGACCGACCCGGCGGCCCAGTGGATCATGTCGACCACGGGTGACGGCACCTACACCTTCGTCAACGCCGCCACCGGTCGGCTGTTCGACGTGGTGGGCCAGGCGACCGGCGTGGGTGCGCGAGTGGGCGTGTACGTGCCCAACTCCGGGTCGAACCAGCGGTGGGCGGTCGTGGACCGCACGGCGTGATGACGGATCAACGACGGGATTGACGATGGTGTCGGACATCGGGCGAGCGACCACGCCCTCCGTGACCTCGGTGTCCGACACCCTCCTGGACCCCGCCGCGCTGTACTTCGTGTCCTACGACGGCGTGGTCAACAACAATTCGTTCCAGCGCGACGCGATCCTGACCCACGCCGGGCACCAGTACGCGACCTGGTACACCGGCAGCCGCAACGCCGTCGTGGCGCGCAGGCGGCTCGGCGGCGAGTGGGAGCGGGTCGTGCTGCCGCACCGGTTGAGCGTGGACGACTCGCACAACGTGATCTCGCTCGGCATCTCGCCGGAGGACGCCACGCTGCACGTCGCGATGGACACGCACGACAACCGCGTCTTCTACGTGAAGTCGGTCCTGGGGCCGCGGTGGGACTCCTCGGCGTTCGGCGAGGTGCAGCGGACCCTCGACGGCGTCGAGCTGGGCGACATCACGTACCCGCAGTTCGTCGTGACGCCGGAAGGCGTGCTCCAACTCAGCTACCGCACGGGCCGCTCCGGCAACGGCGTCAACGAGCTGGCCGAGTACCGCGACGGCACGTGGACGCGGTTGGGTGCGTGGAGTTCCGCCTCCGGCGACTACACCGCGCCGAACGGTGCCGTGTCCGGCACGCGCAACATGTACCTGCACGGCCTGGACTACGACGGGCGCGGGCGCTTGCACGCCGCGTTCACGTGGCGCGAGGGCGACAGCGGCGTGCTGTCCGGTGGTCCCGGCGGCCTGGCCAACCACGACACCGGGTACGTCTACAGCGACGACCGGGGCCGGACGTGGCGCAACGACGCGGGCACCGTCGTGGGCACGACCGGCGGGCCGGCGGTGAGCGTCTCGTCCCCCGGTGTCGTCATCGACCACCTGAGCCCTGACCGTGGCCTGATGAACCAGGAGGCGCAGGCCGTGGACTCCACCGGCACGCCGCACGTGGTGATCAGCTACGTGCCGGAGCGGTTCGTGCCCGTCGTCTCGGACTACGCACGACAACGGACCCAGTACGCCCGCACTTTCCACCTCACCCGCTCGGGCGACACGTGGACCAAGCGCGAAGTGCCCGTCCCGCCACACAGCACCCAACGCACGAAACTGGCCTTCGACCGCGCCGACAACGCCTACCTGGTGATGCCGCGCGGCCGGATCGTGGCGGCGAGCCGGGCGAGCGGGTGGACCGACTGGACGACCGTGTTCACCCCGACGTCGCTCAACGCGTTCGGCGAGGTCAACGTCGACACCAAGCGCGTAGCGGTCGACGGCGTCCTGTCCGTGCAGTACCAGCAGGCCTCGACGGGCACCACGCCCTCGCCGATCCGGGTGGCGGACTTCCGGCTCCCGTGACGGGAGAGTTACCGGCCGAGGGCTTGCGCACGGTGGATGTTTGCGTAAACATGACCGAGCTCGATGTTTGCGTAAACATCTTCGCCGTGGTCGACAGGAGTGACGATGACGTCCATCTCGGCGCCGGTCAGGTCAGCGCCGGCACCGCCGGCACGCACTGCCCGCCGTTCGCGCGTGGACCGCCGGGGTTGGTTGTTCGTCGCGCCGTTCCTGGTGGTGTTCGCGTTGGTGTTCCTGGCGCCGATCGCCTACGCGCTGTGGTTGAGCCTGTTCCGCGAGCAGGTGTTCTTCGGTGGCACGGAGTTCGTCGGGCTGGACAACTACGCGGCGGTGTTGGGGGACGCGAAGTTCTGGGAGTCGTTCTTCCGGGTGTTGTTGTTCCTGGTCGTGCAGGTGCCGGTGATGTTGGGGTCGGCGTTGGTGGCGGCGTTGGCGATCGACAGCGCACGGCTGCACGCGGCGGGGTTGTTCCGGATCGTGATCTTCCTGCCGTACGCGGTGCCGGCGGTGGTGGCGACGTTGATGTGGGGGTTCATCTACGGCGACACGTTCGGTCTCGCGGCGGATCTCAACGAGTTGTTGGGGCGCAAGGTGGTGGAGCCGTTGTCCGGCGACTGGGTGCTTGTGTCGATCGGCAACGTCGTGACGTGGGAGTTCGTCGGCTACAACATGTTGATCCTGTACTCGGCGCTGAAGGTCGTCCCGCACGACCTGTACGAGGCGGCGGCGATCGACGGGGCGGGGACGTTGCGGACGATCGTGAGCGTGAAGCTGCCCGCGATCCGGGGTGCGCTGGTGATCGCGACGATCTTCTCGATCATCGGCAGCTTCCAGCTGTTCAACGAGCCGAACATCCTGCGGGCGTTGGCGCCCAACGCGATCAGCACGTTCTACACGCCGAACATGTACGCCTACAACCTGTCGTTCAGCGGTCAGCAGTACAACTACTCGGCCACGGTGGCGATCGTCATGGGCGTGATCACCGCGGTCATCGCCTACGTCGTGCAGCTGCGCGGTTCCCGGAAGGGGGTGTGAGCATCGTGGCGACGACCCGTTCCCCGCTCAGGCCGCGCAAGTCCCGGGTGTTGACCGCGGTGATGGCGGTGTACCTGCTCTACACGCTGGTGCCGTTGGCGTGGTTGCTGATCAGTGCGACCAAGACCCAGCAGGACCTGCTGTCGACGTCGGGGCTGGCGTTGGGCGGCACGTTCGCGCTGTTCGACAACATCGCCGAGACGTTCACCCACGACGGCGGGATCTTCCTGCGCTGGTTGGGCAACACGCTGCTGTACGTCGTGCTCGGTGCGGGTGGTGCGACGGTGTTGGCGACGGCGGCGGGCTACGGGCTGGCCAAGTACCGGTTCCGGGGCAGGCGGGCGGTGTTCGCGGTGTTGTTGGGCGCGATCGCGATCCCGGGCACGGCGTTGGCGGTGCCCACGTTCCTGATGTTCAGCAACCTCGGGCTGACCAACACGCCGTGGGCGATCATCATCCCGTCGCTGGTCAGCCCGTTCGGCCTGTACCTGGTGTGGACCTACGCCGTGGAGGCGGTGCCGGACGACTTGTTGGAGGCCGCCCGCATCGACGGCGCCGGGGAGCTGCGGATCTTCTTCACGGTCACGCTGCGGCTGCTGCTGCCCGGTGTGGTGACGGTCGCGCTGTTCGCGGTGGTGTCCACCTGGAACAACTACTTCCTGCCGCTGATCATGCTCAGCGAACCCGACTGGTACCCGCTCACCGTGGGGCTGAACCAGTGGAGCGCGCAGGCCTCCGGCGTCGGCGCCCAGCCGATCTACCACCTGGTGATCACCGGCGCGGTGATCACGATCGTTCCGCTCGTCGTCGCGTTCCTGCTGCTCCAGCGGTTCTGGCAGTCGGGCCTGACCGCGGGCAGCGTCAAGCAGTAACTCCTCTCCCACCGCCGCGAAAGGACTCCACCCATGTCACCCACCAGGCGCAGCCGCCAGGTGGCCATAGTCCTGGCCACCGCCCTCGCCACCGCGCTCTCCGCCTGCTCCTCCGGCGACGGCGGCACCGCGGCGGGCGGCACCACCGGCACGCAGGACGCGGTCGACGCCGCGCTGCGCGAAGGCGGCGAGATCACCTACTGGAGCTGGACCCCGTCCGCCAAGGCCCAGGTCGAGGCGTTCCAGCAGGAGTTCCCGAACGTCAAGGTCAACTACGTCAACGCGGGCACCGGCAACGACCACTACACCAAGCTCCAGAACGCCGTCAAAGCCGGTTCCGGCGCGCCCGACGTGGCCCAGATCGAGTACCAGGCACTCCCCCAGTTCGCCATGACCGGTGCCCTGGTCGACCTCGGCCAGTACGGGTTCAACGCGTTCGAGGACGATTACACCCCCTCGACCTGGAACTCGGTCAAGGTCGGCGGCGGGCTGTTCGGCCTGCCCCAGGACTCCGGCCCGATGGCCCTGTTCTACAACAAGGAGGTCTTCGACCGGCACGGCCTCACCGTGCCGAAGACCTGGGACGAGTACGTCGAAACGGCCAGGAAGCTGCACACCGCCGACCCGACCAAGTACATCACCTCCGACACCGGTGACGCGGGCTTCGCGACCAGCATGATCTGGCAGGCGGGCGGCAAGCCGTTCACCACCGACGGCAAGAACGTCAAGATCGACCTCCAGGACGAGGGCGCCCGGAAGTGGACCGCGACCTGGGACGAGCTCGTCGAGGAGAAGCTGGTCTCGACGATCCCCGGCTGGTCGGACGCCTGGTACAAGGCGCTGGGTGACGGCACGATCGCCACGCTGGCGACCGGCGCGTGGATGCCGGGCGTGCTGGAGTCTTCGGTGCCGGGCGGCGCGGGCAAGTGGGCCGTGGCGCCGCTGCCGACCTACGACGGCAAGACCCCGGTGACCGCCGAGAACGGCGGCGGCGGCCAGTCGGTGCTCAAGCAGAGCGCCAAGCCCGCGCTCGCGGCGGCGTTCGTGCGGTGGCTCAACAACGGCAACGGCGTCAAGCCGTTCCTGGACAGCGGCGGCTTCCCCGCGACGAAGGCCGACCTGGAGTCGTCGGCGTTCAAGGACGAGGCCGCGCCCTACTTCGGCGGGCAGCAGATCAACCAGGTCCTCACCGCCGCCGCCGGCCAGGTCGTGCCGGGCTGGAGCTACCTGCCCTACCAGCTCTACGCCAACAGCGTTTTCGGCGACACGGTCGGCAAGTCCTACGCCGACTCCACCAGTCTGGACCCCGGTCTGACCGCGTGGCAGCAGGCGCTGGTGGACTACGGCAACCAGCAGGGCTTCACCGTCACCACCGGCTGACCCCGGGGGCGGGGCGGCCCGGCCGTCCCGCCCTCTCGCACAGACCTCGACCCCGCGCGCCACACCCGGAAGGGAACACCCATCTCCGTGCCCGAGTTCAGCATCGGCGAGCGGGACTTCCTGCTCGACGGCAGGCCGTTCCAGATCGTGTCCGGTGCCCTGCACTACTTCCGCGTGCACCCGGACCAGTGGGCGGACCGCATCGACAAGGCCCGGCGCATGGGCCTGAACACCATCGAGACCTACGTCGCCTGGAACGCGCACGCGCCCACCCCCGGCACGTTCGACCTCACCGGCGGGCTGGACCTCGGCCGGTTCCTGCGGCTGGTGGCCGACGCGGGCCTGTACGCGATCGTCCGGCCCGGCCCGTACATCTGCGCCGAGTGGGACAACGGCGGCCTGCCCGCGTGGCTGTTCCGCGACCCCGAGGTGGGTGTGCGGCGCGCCGAGCCGCGCTACCTGGCCGCCGTCCGGGACTACCTGGACCGCGTCTACGAGGTCGTCGCGCCGCTGCAGGTCCAGCACGGCGGCCCGGTCATCCTGGTGCAGGTCGAGAACGAGTACGGCGCGTTCGGCGACGACAAGACCTACCTCAAGGCCTTGGCCGAGCACACCCGGGACGCCGGTATCACCGTGCCGCTGACCACCGTCGACCAGCCGACCGACGAGATGCTCGCGGCGGGCAGCCTGGAGGGCCTGCACCTGACCGCGTCGTTCGGATCGCGCACCACCGAGCGGCTGGCCGCGCTGCGCCGCCACCAGCCGACCGGCCCGTTGATGTGCGCGGAGTTCTGGATCGGCTGGTTCGACCACTGGGGCAGCCACCACTACACCACCTCGGCCGCCGACAGCGCCGCCGAACTCGACGCGCTGCTCGCGGCGGGCGCGTCGGTCAACATCTACATGTTCCACGGCGGCACGAACTTCGGGTTCACCAGCGGCGCCAACGACAAGGGCAGGTACCAGCCCACCGTCACCTCCTACGACTACGACGCGCCGCTGGACGAGGCCGGGAACCCGACCGCCAAGTACCACGCGTTCCGCGAGGTCATCTCGCGCTACCGCGACGTGCCGGAGCCGCCACCGCCTGCGGCGACTTCCGCGCCGCGGTCCACCGTCGCGCTGGCCGATCCCGTGCCCTTGCTGGAGGTGGCGAAGGAGTGGCCGGGCTGGGAGCGGCACGAAGCCGTGCCGACCCTGGAGCAGTGGGACGGCACGCCCCGGCTGGCGCTGATGACCACGCGGGTCGACGCACCCGGCCCGGCGGTGCTGTGCTTCGGCGAGGTGCGCGACCACGCGTCGGTGTTCCTGGACGCCCAACCGGTCGGCACCCTGCTGCGTGAGCACCACCAGCGCGCGCTCGGCGTGCGCCGTGCGGTCGGTGAGTTGACGGTGCTGGTCGAGGACCACGGCCGGGTCAACTACGGGCCGCGCATCGGCGAGCCGAAGGGGATCATCGGCGGCGCCACTCTGGGTGGCGTGCCGTTGACGGGCTGGGACGTGCTGCCGTTGTTCCTCGATACCCCGCCGGCGGTCTGGACCGGTCAGGGCGGCACGACGCCCGTCGACGCGGCGGTGTCGGGTCCGGTCTTCCTGCGGGCGGGGTTCGACCTCGACCGGGTCGTCGATCTTCACCTGGACGTCAGGGGTTGGGGGCGGGGGGTGGTGTGGGTCAACGGCTTTTGCTTGGGGAGGTACTGGTCGCGTGGGCCGCAGCGCACCCTGTACGTGCCGGGTCCGGTGCTGCGGGGCGGGGGCAATGAGCTGGTCGTGCTGGAGCTCGACGCGCTGACCGAGCCGACTGCTCGGTTCGTGGCGGAACCGCTTCTTGGGCACACGGAGGCATAGGGCGAAAGCCTTGAAAAGCCTCGAAAAGCGTCCTCGCCGGACGGGCAGATCAGCAGGATGACCCCAACTGCCTCCGTTATCTCCTGTTGGGTTGTGGGTCCGGACTCCGTGTCATCCCACCGACCTCCCTCCGGGCTACCACACGTGTCAAGGGCGGCGCGCGGTCCCAGTTGACGCCGCGGGCAGAGGTGGACGCGCCGCCCTTGACACGTGCGGTAGGGCTGCGCCAGGTCGGCGGGATGACACGAAGCCCTCCTTTGGGAAGAAGGACGTGCCTGTGGCACGGCGCGGGGGTCGCCGGCGGGCGCGGGGTCGGGCGGCGCCGGGGCGTGTGCGGCTGCGACGCACTTCCGCTTCTTGTAGGAGTAGGGGTTCGTGTCATCCCGCCGACCTGGCGTAGCCCTACCGCACGGGTCAAGGAGGCGCCACGACCGATGCCTCACGCATCGGTCGTGGCGCCTCCTTGACGCGTGTGGTAGCCCGGAGGGAGGTCGGTGGGATGACACGAAGCCCGGGACCACGCTGGGTCGGGGAGTCGACGGCGTAGTTGGGGTCATCCTGCTGATCTGCCCGTCCGGCGAGGACGCTTTTGATCTTTTGAACTTTTGATCTTTTCAAACCCCCGCCACCACCACATGTTTGCGCGAACAAGCACCCACGCCCAAGGGCTATAGTGACAACGCGCCACACGGCGTCACGACAGCCGCCAGGGGAAGGAGCCCAGACGTGACAGCCGAGTCCACGTCGGGCACGCCCCGGCAGCCCGCCGTGCGCCGCGCGCCCGCCCGGCGCGTCTCCATGGCCGACGTCGCCCGCCTGGCCGGTGTCTCGGCCCAGACGGTGTCACGGGTGTCCAACGGCCACCCCAGCGTGGTCGGTTCCACGCGCGAGCAGGTGCTGGACGCCATGCGACGCCTGGGCTACCGGCCCAACAGCGCGGCCCGCGCGCTCAAGTACGGCGAGTTCCGCACCATCGGCGTCATCCTGTTCACGCTCTCCACGGTCGGCAACAGCCGCACGCTGGAGGCCATAGTGGACCACGCCGCGCACGAGGGTTACGCCATCACGCTGATCCCGGTGGCCGTACCGACCCAGGACGGCGTGCTCGGCGCGTTCACCCGGCTCGGTGAACTCGCCGTGGACGCGGTGATCGTGATCATGGAGGTCCACCTGCTCGACGCGGCCACGATGACCCTCCCGCTGGGCATCCCGGCCGTGATCGTGGACTCCACCGGAGGCGACCGCTACACCGTCGTGGACACCGACCAGGCGGACGGCACCCGCCAGGCCGTCCGCCACCTGCTCGACCTCGGCCACCGCACGGTCTGGCACGTCGCCGGCCCCGAGGACTCCTACGCCGCCGAACGCCGGGCCGAGACGTGGCGGGCCACGCTGACCGAGGCCGGGCTGCCGGTGCCCCGGATGTGGCGCGGCGACTGGTCGGCCGATTCCGGCTACCGGGCGGGGCTGGAACTGGCCGACGAGCCGGGCTGCACGGCGGTGTTCGCGGCCAACGACCAGATGGCGCTGGGCCTGCTGCGGGCGTTCCACGAGAAGGGCAAGGTCGTGCCCCGGGACGTCAGCGTGGTCGGGTTCGACGACATCCCCGACTCCACGTCGTTCATCCCGCCCCTGACGACCGTGCACCAGGACTTCACCGAGGTCGGCAGGCGGTGCGTCGAGCGCGTCCTGCGCCAGGTCCACCACCGCCGCACCAAGGCGGGCACGACGCTCGTGCCGACCCGCCTGGTGGTCCGCGACAGCACCGCTCCGCCGCCCGCCTGACCCCCAGCTCAGCCCCTGTCCACACCGGACACGCTTGCGCATCGGCCGCACCGGGGGCTATGGTGTTCGTCATCTCGTTCTCGTGGACGTAGGCGGCTTCAGCCCCACCCACGAATTCCTTTCACCGGACCCGCTTCGGACGTGGCTCGCGCAGCCTTTCCCGACCGGGTTCCCACCGCGGCACCCGCCGCGCTGCCCACCATGCCCGAATCTGGGAGAAAACCTTGAACCACAACGATTTTTCCGACAACCGGCTCACCTCGGGCGTCCTCGACGTCGTGGACCGCCGGGCCGTGCTGCGCACCGACGGCTACCTGCCGGGGCCGGACGACGTCACCGTCGCGCCGCACCTGGTCGCCGAGCACGGCCTGCGCCGCGGCGACGAGGTCCACGGCCGGTTCGCACCCCCACCCCGCGGCGGCAAGGCACCCGCGCTGGTCACCGTCGAGGCCGTCAACGGCGCGCACCCGCGCCACTCCCGAGCCCGGCCGGCCTTCGCCGACCTCGTGCCGACCCACCCGCACGAGAGGCTGCGGCTGGAGACGGAGGCGCACGAGCTGACCACGCGCGTGGTCGACCTGCTCATGCCGATCGGCAAGGGGCAACGCGCGTTGATCGTCGCACCGCCCAAGGCGGGCAAGACCTCCGTGCTGCGGTCCATCGCGCACGGCCTCGCCAAGAACCACCCGGAGTGCCACCTGATGCTCGTCCTGGTCGGTGAACGCCCGGAGGAGGTCACCGACCTGTCCCGGGGCGTGCCGGCCGAGGTGGTCGCGGCCACCTTCGACCACCCGCCACGCGACCACACCGCGCTCGCCGAGCTGGCCGTCGAACGGGCCAAGCGCCTGGTCGAGCTGGGCCGGGACGTGGTGGTGCTGCTGGACTCCGCGACCCGCCTCGGCCGTGCCTACAACCTCGCCGCGCCACCGTCCGGGCGGACCCTGTCCGGCGGCGTGGACGCGGGTTCGCTCACCGCGCCGAAGCGGTTCCTGGGCGCGGCGCGCAACGTCGAGGGCGGCGGATCGCTGACGATCATCGCCACCGCGTTGGTCGACACCGGTTCGGCGGGCGACGCGCTGCTCTTCGAGGAGTACAAGGGCACCGGCAACGCCGAGCTGCGCCTGGACCGCAGGACCGCGGCACGGCGCGTGTTCCCGGCCGTGGACGTGCACCAGTCCGGCACCCGCCGCGAGGACCTCCTGCTCACACCCGCCGAGAGCGCGTCGATCCGCTTGCTGCGCCGGGCGCTGGCGGGCAAGGAGGACGCGCTCGACGTGCTGCTCGACGGCCTGCGCAAGACGGGCGACAACGGCGAGTTCCTCACCCGGCTCACCGCCACCACGCCCCGCTGAGTCCACTGCGGACGGTCCGGTCAGGTGAACCGGGCCGGCGGGGCAACCGGCGCAGTCGCCAGTGCCGCTGCCACGGCCAGGACCGCGGCCACGGTGGCCGCGCGCCGGGACGGGCGAAATCGCAGGCGGTGCATGACGTGCCCCCTTCCGTCCGGGCGGCGGTGACGGAAGTGTCGATCACGCCTCTGGACACGGTCTGGACGTGGAGTGGATCACTCGTCCCGCGCTCGGACCTGCGTTGTGCACGTTCCCAGTAAAACCGCCGAAGTTGACCCTTGAGACTGCCACCGGTCTCCGCTTTCATAGTGTGCACGTTCACAGTCGCCGCCACCGCACCTCGATCAAAGGAGATCGGATGTCCGGATCCCACCGGGCGGTCAAAACCGCCCTCGCCCTGGCGACCGCCGTGCTGCCGCTGGCCGCGCTCACCCCGGCCGTCTCCGCCGCCGGGTCGCTGAGCATGCTCGGCGCCGACGTCTCGACCGCGCAACGCGCCCTGGACCTCGGCGCGAAGTACTACGACGCGTCCGGCACCGCCCGTGACCCGCTCGACATCCTGAAGGGCGCCGGGGTCAACTACATCCGCCTGCGCGTCTGGAACAACCCGAGGAGCGGCTACAACAACAAGGCGAAGGTCCTGGCCTACGCCAAGGCGGTGAAGGCCAAGGGCCTCAAGCTGCTGGTCGACTTCCACTACTCCGACACCTGGGCCGACCCCGGCAAGCAGTACAAGCCGGCCGCCTGGGCGAACCACGGCATCGGCCAGTTGCAGGCCGACGTCTACAACTACACCCACGACGTGTGCTCCAGCCTGAAGGCTCAGGGCACCACGCCGGACAGCGTGCAGATCGGCAACGAGATCAACGTCGGCATGCTGTGGGACGACGGCAAGGTCGTCAACAACGACTTCACCAACCTCAGCCTGCTGCTCAAGGCCGGTTACAACGCGACCAAGGCGTGCAACAGCGGCACCAAGGTCATGATCCACACGGCGAACGCCGACAGCCTCGACCACGCCCGCTGGTTCTACGACGGCATCCGGTCCAAGGGCGTCTCGTGGGACATCACGGCGCTGTCGTACTACTGCATGTGGCACGGCACGCTGAGCAACCTCTACAACGTCATCGCCGACGTGCGCTCCCGGTACGGCAAGGACGTCGTGCTGGCGGAGACGGCCTACCCGTTCACCACCGGCAACGCGG
Organism: Saccharothrix carnea; assembly: GCF_003014735.1. GTDB lineage: Bacteria > Actinomycetota > Actinomycetes > Mycobacteriales > Pseudonocardiaceae > Actinosynnema > Actinosynnema carneum. The sequence continues at coordinate 275,930 of NZ_PYAX01000004.1, forward strand.
ACGGCACGGGCAACTCCATCACCACCGGTTGCTCCGGCTACCCGTTGACGTGGCAGGGCCAGGCGGCGAACTTCACCCACGTCCAGAACACCGCGCGCAACGCGGGCGCCATCGGCGTCTTCTACTGGGAGCCGACCTGGTACGCGGTGCCCGGCAACGGCTGGGACCCCGCCGACATCAACGGCAGCGGCAACGGCTGGGACAACATGGCGATCTTCGACTGGTCCGGCCGGATCAACCCGAACGTCCGCTGGACACCGTGATCGTCGTCGGTGGGCGGGCCGGCACGCCGACGACCCGCCCACCGCGATCGTCACGTCGTCGTGGCCTGGGTCGGTGGCGCGGGCACGGCCGCCCGGCGGTACGTCGGGTCGGTGTTGTCGTTCTCGACGATCTCGGTCATCAGGTCGAAGATGCCGAGGAGCACGGGTTTCCAGTCGTCGCGGGGCAGGTGCTTGCGCATCCGGCGGAGTTCCACGATCGGCGCCCGTCGGCCTCGGGAGTCGTCCATCCGGTCGCCGAGGGAGCCCATCGACTCGAAGTGCTCGCCCTTGTCGGCCGTGGCGGGGAAGGCCGCCCGGTAGCCCGGCTCGCTCAAAATGTCCCTCCCCTGGGTGATACCGCTGAGCCACTTCCGGCGGGTGACCTCCGCGAACGACACCTCCCGCCGGTCCACGGTCTCCAGCACCGGCTCGTCGGCCGCGGTCAGCTCCGCGCACCGCAGCGCCAACCGGACGAACGGCTCACCGTCCTCCGCGGCCAGCCGCTCCTGCTCGTCCGCGCTGAGCAGTGCGAACATGGCGGCGAAGTCCGTGCGGGCCATGATGGGCGCGACACCCTTGTAGTAGCCCTCGTGCGGCTTGGCGTTGCCCTGGATGAGGTACGCGGCGACCGGCATGAGCAGTCCCCGCAGCTTGTCGCTCGCCGGGGCGGCCGTCGAACCCTCACCCTCCTGAGCGGGCGCGACGCCTTGGCCCAGCACGCGATCGACGTTCGCCTTCGCCTTGCGGATCGCACCGATCGAGTCCTGCGCGGCCAGGTCGGGTGCCGCCTCGACCCGGGTCCGATCGGAGTGTGCCCGGTCGTCGTAAGCGTTCGACACCGCCGCGAACAGTCCCTCCAGCAACTCGAGCGGGATGCCCGCGGTCATCTGGGGATTGCCCGACGAGGCGGTTCCCTTGGTCAGGTACTGGGAGGAGAAGTAGAGCGTCGGCGTGGCGGGCTTGAGCTCCCGACCTCCCGCCGCGGTGGCCAGTTCGGCGGCGGTGTGGAAGCGGTCGTCGGTGCTCGACGCCACCCGCACGATGGCGTCGAGGGCGGAGACGAGCCGGTCGCGGCCCGCCGCGCCTTCCGGGAACGGCTCGGTGACGAACTCCAGGTTGGATTCGCCGCTGGACCCGTCGTCGGCTTCCAAGGTGAAGCCGGCGGCCTCCACCAGGACTTCCTTCTTCGCCAGCCGTCGGATCAGGCTCGGCCTCAGCTTCTTGAGCCCCGGGTTCTCCGGGCGGCGTGGCACCCACTCCCGGGAGGTGACCGGGGTGGCGATCTCCTTCTTCTCGTCCAGCTCCTGGGTCGACGGTGAGGGCGCCAGGGCGTAGGTGCTGACCGGCACTTCGATCTCGAAACCGACCGCGCGTTGCACGGCGGTGCGGTCCGGGTCCGCCACCGGTGGCCGTGCCCCGGTCGCCGGCGGCGCCTGGTCGCGTTGCGCGGATTGGGCCATCACCCGGTCGGCGTTGGCCACGGCGGCGCGCTCGAAGGTGTCCGCCGGGTGGGAGACGGCCACCCCGCCGCCGACGTCGGTGCCCGCGACCGGACCGGATCGCTGCTGGTCGACGTGCGTCAACTCGTGCGCGAGCATCCGCTTGCCCGCCTCCGACGACGTGTCGTACCGACCGCGTTGGAACACGATGTGCGAACCGGAGGTGAAGGCGTGCGCCCGCACGGACTCGGCCGCGGTGTGCGCCGCGGCACCGGTGTGCACCCGCACGTCGGAGAAGTCGCTGCCGAGGCGGGTTTCCATCTCCCGGCGCACCGGCTCGTCCAGGGGCTTGCCCCCGTCGCGCAGCACGTCGTGCACCGGGGAACGCTGGACGGTGGCGTCACGGTCCTGGCCGGCGAGCAGTCCGACCACCGCCGTGTTGCCCGCGGCGCGCTGCAACGCCCGGATGCCGTCCGGGGACAGCGGCCCGGCGGGTGCCCGGTCGGCGGTGGCGCGGAGGGGCTCGGGCGGCGGGGTGGAGTGGTGCTCGTGGTCGTGCTGCCTCATGTCGTCCCCTTGGTGGAGGTGAAGACCCACACGCGCCTCCAGGGTCACCGCCGGGGCGCGCGGGGGTAAGGGACACCGGGGCAGGGTCGGGGCGGCGCGGGTGCCCTCAGCGGCCTGGGAATCCCCTCGTCGTCGTGGTGGGCGAACCGGGCCGCGTTTTCCACGCCACCTCGACTCGTGCCCACCCGTTCGGCGCAGCGCCGGCCGCCGGGTCGACCATCGTCAGGCACCGGCCGGGGTACGGACGGGCAGATCTGCCCTGACGGACTTCCGGCGGCACCGTCTCGCGTGGTGGGCTCAAGCCGGCTCCCTGCCGCCACGCGGTCGGGGGTTCCGGAGGACCGGTACGGGCCCCGGTGCCGGTACGGAGGTGTGCAGGCGATGTGGTCGCGGGAGTCCCGGGAATCCCGGCAGGACGGAGGTCGCGTGGCGGACGGTTCCACGCCCGAGAGGTTCGCGGGCGACCTGTTCCTCGACCTGGCGGCCAAGGGTTGGCTGGTGGTGGAGCCGGGGGAGGCCGCGCGGGTCATCGCCGAGTTGGAGCACACCCTGGAGGTCGTCCGGTCGCGCGCGCACCGGATCGAGGTGTCGCGGCGGCTGCGGACCGCGGCGGGCGACGACATCCACCCGGACGTCGACCGGCTCGTGGTCGACGCGGTGTTCGCCGAGCAGATCATGTCGGGCTCGTGGGAGCGCGCGCTGGTCGAGCTGCCGAAGTACATCGAGGCGTTCCGGATGGCGGCCCGCAACACGTCGCCGCGCGAGCCGTGAAGCCGACCTACCACGACATCACGTCGTGCGACCTGTGGTTCGAGCTCACCGCGGCCGGTGACGACCTGCGCTACTACCGCGAGCGCGGCGACCACGCCACGGTGGAGCTGATGGTCGCGTGGATCGACGTCCTGCTCGACGAGTGGAACCGGCGCGCCGGGCGCTGACCCCCGCGCACGAGTTCGCCGCGCACCACGACGGGTGCGCGGCGGTCGACGGTCAGCCGGCCAGGTCGCTCAGCTCACCGCTGACGTTGAGCAGCTGCGCGCAGTTGGGCGCCTGCGGCCCACTGGCCGGGGTGCCCGGCCTGGCGCAGTCGACGGTCGCGGTGACGGTGCCGTTCTGCGGGATGTCGATCGGCGTCACCCAGTGGTAGTCCTGGTTGCGGAAGGTCTCCAGCGCGATCACGGTGATCGTGCGCTCGCCGAACGCGATCGTCAGCACGCCTTCGTCACCCTGGTGGTTGGCCAGCACGATGTCGGTGATGTGGAAGACCTTGCCCGCCGGCACGACGTAGGTGCCGGTGGCGCGCTGACCGGCGTTCGTGCGCACTTCGATCGTGCCGGAGCTCTGCCGGGTGCCACCGGTCGTGCCGCGACCCTGCCCCTGCCCCTGGCCCTGGCCCTGTTCACCGGCGGGTTGCTGTTCCGGCGCACCGCCCGGCTCCTGCGCGACGGGCGCCGGTGGTTCGGCGGCGGCCTGCGCGATCTCCTGGGCGCGGCCGTCGGCGGCTTCCCGTGCGGCGCTGAGCACCGCGGGGCGCACCAGCAGCAGCCACGCCAGCAGCAGCGCCAACAACGCGCCGAGCAAGGACAGCAGCCACTTGGACAGGATCGGCAGCTGCACCAGTTCACCGGCCAGCTCGTGCTCGTGCCGGTCGTCCGCCGCGAGGGCCACCACGTCGAGCCGCACCGGCCACACCGCGGGCTTGCCGAACCACAGCAGTTTCGCCACCCGCACCCGCAGTTCCAGCTCGGCGCGCGCGCCGGGGTCCACAGTGGTCGGTGCGGTGGACACGGTGGTCTTCAGGTGGTCGTCGGCTTCGGGCAACGCGGCCGTCACCACGGTCGGCGTGTTGCCGTCGTTGTGCACCTCGACGCGGTAGCGCGCGCTGCGCCACGCCCGCCGGCGCTTGGGGATCAGCCGGGCCCGTTGCCGCGCGAACGGCTCGATGATCACGGTCGTCTCGGTCACGACCGCCGAGTCGGGTCGTTCGGCGGGCAGCACCCGCACCCCGAGCGGCACCTCGCCCGCGCGCACCTCGGGTGATCGTGGCGGGCGCAGGACGACGGCGACCTGCTCCGAGGTCCCCGGGTACAGCGACAGCCGTGCCGGTTCGACGGTGGTCCAGGGGGCGCAGGCGCCCACCACCTCGAACTCGTACGCCTCGACGATGTCACTGTCGTTGCGCACCGTCATCGTCGTGCTGGTCTCCCGACCGGGCGTGACAACCACGGTGGGGAGACCGAATTCGGTCGTTGTGGTCACCCGACGAACGGTAGGCACGGCACACCCGCGGCCGACAGGGAGAAAAGGGCAGCATGCGGGCAAAGCCGTGCACCGCGGGTCCGGCGCCGGTGCCCGCGAACCCCTGGTGGGAACACGATAGCCGCAACGAGGTCGCGGTGGTGCGGTCCGGCTGAGCTCATTCCACAGGAGGTTCGCATGAACAGGATTCCGGTGGCCGTGTATGCCGAGGACCCGGTCCTGAGAGCGGGGATCACGCACCAGTTGCGGCCACGGCCCGAAGTCGAGGTGGTGCGGCCGGACGAGGAGCACCGTGCCGCCGTGTCGCTCGTGGTGGTGGACCGGGTGGACGACGAGACGGCGCGGCTGCTGCGCCGGTTGCGGCGGTCGTCGGCCACGCGCACCGGTCTGGTGGTGGGGCGGTTCGACCAGGACGCCCTCCAGACGACGATCGACTGCGGCGTGACGGCGGTGCTCCGGCGGGCCGACGCCGACCAGGACCGGTTGGTGGGCACGGTTTCCGCGCTGCACAAGGGAGAAGCGGTGCTGCCGGGCGACCTGCTCGGCACGTTGCTCGACCACGTGAGCCGGTTGCAGCGCAGTGTGCTCGATCCCAACGGCCCGTCCCTGTCCACGCTCACCTCGCGGGAGGCGGACATGCTGCGGCTGGTGTCCGAGGGGTTCGACACGGCCGAGATCGCGTCGAAGACGTCGTTCTCGGAACGGACCGTGAAGAACGTCCTGCACGAGGTCACCACCCGGCTGCAGCTGCGCAACCGCGCGCACGCAGTCGGCTACGCCATGCGGCACGGCCTGATCTGATCCCGCGCCCGCCTTGCCCGAACCGCCCTTCAGCCGTGCCCCGACCGTGCCCGCCGGGACCTCCGCGCCACCGGGCGTCGCGGACGACGATTCCGGCACACGCCCCAGACGGAGGTGGAACCTTGGTGACCTGGCTGCCGAACCGGCCCATCGCCACGATCGGCGCGGTGCTGGCGCTCAGCGCCGCGGTCGTCGTCGTGCACGACGTCGCCACGTCGGTGTCGGCGTCGGTCCTCCAAGAAGAACCCGTGTCCGGCCGGATCGCCTACAGCGGCACCGGGCACCGCAGCCTCGGCGTCGTCAGCGGGCCCGTGCCGGATCAGCTGCGGCCCAGTGAACCGCTGCTCGGCGCGGGACCCGCGCACCATGACGACGACGTGTCGGCGCGTGGCGGCCTGGTGGTGTTCACGAGCTTGCGTGACAGCCCCACGCCCCAGGTGTACGTGCGTGCGGTCGACGGTTCGGTGCGCAGGCTCACCGAAGGCCTCGACGCGGGCCACCCCCGGCTGTCCCCGGACCTGCGGACGGTCGTGTTCGACTCCCGTGCGGGCGACCGGCGTGACCTGTGGCTGGTCGGCGTGGACGGCGGAGGGCTGCGCAGGCTGACCGACACGCCGTCCTCCGACGAGGCGTGGCCGACGTTCTCCCCGGACGGCGCGAGCGTCGCGTTCTCCGGTGACCGCGACGGCGGCCGCGAGATCTACCGGATCCCGGTCGGCGGCGGGCGGGTCACCCGGCTCACCGACGAACCGGACGGTGACGCGGGTGAACCGGACTGGAACCCGCGTGACGACCGGGTCGCCTACACGCTCGACGTCGGCGGCGTCCCGGGGCTGCGCGTGCTCGCCGGCGGTCGGGTCGGCGTCCCCGTGCTGGGCGGTGACCAGGCCGGGTGGCGTGGCCGGTGGCCCGTCTGGAAGCCGGACGGCGCGGGTCTGCTGTTCCTCAGCACCGACCAGGTGTGCTCGTGCCCGGCCGACCCGGACGTGGAGAAGGTGTACCAGGTCGACACCGGCCCGGGCCTGCCCGTCACGGCCGCGCCCGGCCTGCTCTTGGCGGAGGACCGCGCGGTCACGTCGCCGACCTGGCTGGTGGACGCGCGTGGCGAGCAGCTGGTGGTGGCCCGCACGACCGCCGAGACGCACTTCACCGCGACGTTGCAGGACATCCGGCCGGACGGGTCGGACCCGCGCGACCTCGGCGTGCCGGTGCTGCGAGAGGACCCGGAGAGCGTCAACGACCCCAACCTGCTGTTCCGGCCCCGGGACGGCTTCGACCCGTGGACCCAGCGGCAGTCCTACTCCCCGGACGGCCGGACCCTCGCGCTGAGCCGGTTCGAGCAGGTCGGCGACACGCGGGTGCAGCGGCTGTGGCTGGTCGACGCGGACGGCGGTGACGCGCGGCGGCTGCCGGTCGCCGATCGGCAGCCCGGGGACTGGGAGTTCGACGCCGTCTGGTCGCCGGACGGCCGGTACTTGGCCTTCGCCCGCCGGACGCCGGGAGGGGTGCGCCCGGAGGGAGGGCCGAGCCGGATCGTGGTGGTCGAGGTCGCCACCGGAGCCGTGGTCGGGCGGCTGACTCCCCCGCCGGCCGCGGCCGACCAGGAGGACACGCAGCCCGCGTGGTCACCGGACGGCGGCACGGTGGCGTTCACCAGGGGTCGGGTCTTCGACGGGCCCACCGGCGAGGTGCGGGACAACCACGTGTGGACCGCCCGGGCCGGGACGCTGGACCGGCAGCGGGACGTGTCCGCGGCGGTGTGCGGGTTCGACTGCGAGGTGACCGACGACAGCGCGGTGTTCAGCCCGGACGGTCAAACGTTGGCGTTCAACCGGGAGGCCGATGGTGTGCTGCTGGTGACGTTGGCGGATGACGGGTGTCGGGTGCTGCTGCCCGCCGGTACGTGTGCCACGCCGCTGACCGCGCCGCCTTCGGGGCCGTTCCAGCCGCGGGACGTGTCGTTCTCGCCGTCCGGGGATCAGGTGGTGCTGACCGCGCGTCGTGAGGGTGATCTGCGGTCGCCGGAGGAGTTGGTCGTCGTGGAGGTGGACACGGGGGCGATGCGGCGGATCACGGCGGACCTGCCGGGCAGGCAGAAGGAGCCGACGTGGCAGCAGGCGGTCGACTTGACCGTGCGGGCGCCGTCCTCCGCGCCGGAGGTGGACACCGGCGTGACGACCGCCGTGACGGTGACCGTGACCAACCGCGGTCCGGCCGCCTCGCCCGGGACGGTGTTGACCGTGGCGGTGCCGGAGGGTGTGCGTCTGCTCGGCCTGCGTCCCGCGCGGGGTGGTTGTGACGTCCTGCGGTGCGATCTCGGGGTGCTCGGGCCTGGTGAGGCGGTGGACGTGGTCGCCGAGGTGGTGGGGCTGGTGCCCGGTCGGCGGGACGTGACCTGGTCGGTGGCCGGTTCGGTGGTGGACGTGCTGCCGTCCGACAACGCGGCGGCCACCGGGATCCCGGTGCGTGACCCGGTGACCGGTCCTCCGCCTCCCGCGCCGCCGCCCGTGGTGCCGTCGGCTGGCCCTTCGCTGGCGGTGGTCGTGCAGCCGAATCCGTCCTATGTGGGCGGACGGGCGACGGTGAGTTATACGGTGCGCAACGGTGGTGGTGGGCTCGCGACCGGGCTGCGGTTGGACTTCGGGCTGCCCGCGGTGCCGGTGGCTGCGCTGCCGCCGGGGTGTGCGGCCGTGGGGTGCGGGTTGCCCGACCTGCCGCCCGGTGGGTCGCAGGTGGTGCAGGTCGTGCTGGCGCCGGACGCGCCGTTGGAGGCCGCGGTGCGGGGTGTTTTGCGCACGAGCGGCACCGATGCCGATGCCGGGGACAACGTGGCCGTCGCGCCGATGCGCGTGCTGCTGCCCCGGATCGTCGCCGTGCCGCCGATCGGGGAGCCCGGTTTCGTGACTTCGGTGCGCGGCTTGGACTTCCCTCCCGGCGTGCCGGTGCGGTTGTCGTGGTCCCCCGGCATCACCGCGGCCGCCACCCCGACCGTCCCGCGCCCGGACGGCGGTTTCACCGCGCAACTGCTCATCCTCGCCAAGGACCAGACCGGAGAACGCACCATCACCGCCGCCGGCCCCGGTTTCCGAGCTGCCACCACGGAGTTCCTCGTCGTGCCCGGCTCCGTGGGCCCACCCGACGAGGTCCGGCGCCGGTGATCCCCCCGTTTCGCTATCGCCCCAACGTCTTCGGTCGAAGGAGGTCATCGTGATCCACGAGGTGGACGAGGGGATCCGCCGACTGCTCGACAGCGGCGGCGTGCCCGGTGGCGGCGGTGAGCTCGCGTTCGAGGCGCCCACCACCGACTGGACGGCCCGCCGCAACGCGCCGACGGTGAACGTGTTCCTCTACGACATCCGCGAGGACTCGACCAGGCGCAGCACCGGCAACCTGGAGGTATTCGAACGGGACGAACTGGTCGCCCACCGCAAACCACCCCGCTGGTTCCGGCTGTCCTACCTGGTGACCGCGTGGACCAACCGGCCACAGGACGAGCACCGTCTGCTGTCCGAGGCGCTGGCATGCCTGGCCGGCCACGGCCACCTGGCGCCCGAGTGGCTGACCGGCTCCCTGGCCGACCTCGGCCTGACCGTCGTGCTGGAGTCGGGCGGCCCGGTCTCCGAAGGCCGTGCCGCGACCGACGTGTGGTCAGCCCTCGGCGGCAGGCTGAAACCGGCCATCAACCTCGTCGCGACCGCCCCGGTGGCCGGCACCCTGACCCCACTCCCCCGCCCCGCCGACAACGGCCTGGTGCTGGCCGGCACCCCCACCGAACCGGCCCGCCGACTGCGCTACGACAACCACCCCGACACCACCGCCTTCGCCCCCACCCGCCCTCACCCCACCGACCGCCGCCGCCGCGGCCCCATCGTCTGATGCCCCCAACACCCGCCGGCCCGGCAACACCCCACCGACCACACCCCCAACCCCGCCCCGCCCCCCACGCTCCCACCCACCGTCCACCACCCACCGGCCGCCGACACCAACCGCCGGCCCGCCAGCCACCGCTCCCCAGCCGCTACCGCACCACCCACGGCGGACACCAACCGCCAGCTCGCGAGCCGCAGACCCGCCAGCCACTACCGCACCGCCGACCCGCAACCGCCGACCGCGGACACCGACCGGCCGACCGCGGGCGCCGACCGCCAACCTGCGAGCCGCAGACCCGCCAGCCGCAGCCGCGCCGCCGACTGTCGACACCGCCGCCGGCCGCTACCGCGCACCGCCCAGCCGCAGCGCCAGCCGCCGACTCGGCAGCCGCCAGCACCGGCCACCCCGCCACCCGCCACTGGCTGCGGAGCGCGAGGCTGTCTGTCAGGCGTCGGCTGCTTGGTCGCCGCCGTTGGCCGCTGCCCCTCTGGCGTGGGGCTGGCGATCGTGCTGCGAGGGTCGGATCGAGCCCTCCGCCGTCCGCTGCCGACACCTTGCCCGCCGCGCCGTGCCGCCTCCTTCTTTCCCGGCAACGCATTTCCGGTCCGAAAAGTTTCCTCGAATCTTCCATTCACGATCGGTTAGCTCGTCTGGGTGATCTTCGGTGGGCAGGAGATCTGGTGCTCGGCAGACGGTAGCAACCGGTACCGACAAGGTGGTGTGCGATGACCATGACCACGGCGATGGGGACACCGGCGCGGGCGGCGGATCTTGCCTATCTCTGGGCGAGGTTGAGTGTGGTCGAGTGGAGGGTTCGGCAGGCGGTCGCGGGGCGGGGTGGGGATGAGTTGGAGGTTGGTGATCCGCATCGGGGGCTCTACCTGACCGCGGAGGCGGTGAGGCGGGTGCTCGATCGGTCGGTTGAGCCGCTTCCGCCGTTGGAGTCCGATCCCGACCTCGATGTGTTGGCGGCGATGGTGCCTGAGCCTGGGCCTCGGTTGTCGACGTTGGGGCGGCGGTTCGGGCTGGAACCGGTGGATGTGGAGTTCCTGCTGGTGGCCCTGGCGCCGGACATCGACGCACGGTTCGAACGGCTCTACGGCTACCTCAACGACGACGTCACGCGACGCCGCGCGACAGTCGGTCTGGCGCTGGAGTTGTGCGGGCTGCCGGCGGCGAGCGCGGGGAGGTTCCGGTTCGGCCCGGCCGCGCCGCTGGTCAAGTACGGGCTGGTGGAGGTGCGGGACGACGACGTGCCCGCGTTGTCACGGACGCTCCGTGTGCCCGACCGGATCGTCGCCCACCTCCTCGGCGACGACGAACTGGACCCCGCGATCGGCACCACCGTCCGGCTGCGCTCGGGGAAACCGGCACCGGAGGCGTTGGCGCGCAAGATCGGTGACGCGCTGCACGCGGGTATCCTGGCCGTCCACCTCCAGGACACCGGTGGTGACGCGAGCCGGGTCGCGGTGGACGCGCTGGCGGCGGCAGGTCGGGACGCGCTGGTGCTGGACGTGACGGCGGGTGCGGACCTTCCGCTCACGGCGTTGGTGAGGGAAGCCCGGTTGCGTGGTGCGGGACTGGTGTTCGGCCCACTCGAACCCCTGTTGCCCGAGCGGGTCCAGCTGATCCGCGACCTCACCGGGCTCACCGACGACGTGCCGCTGTTCCTGCACGGCAAACGCCACTGGGATCCACAGTGGACAAGCCAACCGGTGGTGTCGCTGAACGTGCCACCACTGGACGCGGACGCGCGGGCCGACCGGTGGGCACGGGCACTGGCCGATGCCACCGGCACGGCGGCTGATCCTGCGGTGGTGGCGGACCTGGCGGGCTACCGGCTCGGCACGGACGAGGTGGAGCGTGCGGTGACGGCCGCCGCACGGTTGGCGTTGCTGGAAGACCGGCCGATCGGCCTGGCGCACGTCCGGGCCGGGGTGCGGGCGCAGAACGGGGCCGGGCTGGAGCGGTTGGCCCGGCGGATCACGCCCGCGGTGGAGTGGGACGACCTGGTGCTGCCCGAGCCGACCCGCCGGCAGCTGGACGAGCTGGTGCTGCGCGCCCGCCACCGGGAACGGGTGCTCGGTCAGTGGCGCATGCGTCCCGGCGGTGGTCGGGGACGTGGTGTGGTGGCGTTGTTCGCGGGCGAGTCGGGCACCGGCAAGACGATGTCGGCCGAGGTCGTCGCGGGGGCGGTCGGCATGGACCTCTACGTGGTGGACCTGTCGTCGGTGGTGGACAAGTACATCGGCGAGACGGAGAAGAACCTCGAACGGATCTTCACCGAGGCCGCTGGCGTGCACGGCGTGCTGCTGTTCGACGAGGCGGACGCCGTGTTCGGCAAGCGTTCGGAGGTCAACGACGCGCACGACCGGCACGCCAACACCGAGTCGGCGTACCTGTTGCAGCGGATGGAGTCCTTCGACGGCATCGCGGTGCTCACCACCAACCTCCGGTCCAACATGGACGAGGCGTTCACCCGCCGGATCGACGTGATCGCCGATTTCCCGCTGCCCGGCGCGGCACAACGGCTCGCGTTGTGGGACCGCTGCCTCGGTTCGCACCTGCCTCGCGCGGACGACCTGGACCTCGCGTTCTGCGCCGACCGGTTCGAGCTGGCGGGAGGGTCGATCCGGGCGTGCGCGGTGACCGCCGCCTACCTGGCCGCGGCGGGCGGGCGGCCGGTGGGGATGGCCGACGTGATCGCCGCCGTGCACCAGGAGTACCGCAAGCTCGGCAGGCTCGTGCTGCCCGGCGAGTTCGGGCCGTGGCTGCAGGCCACCGAATCCCGGTGACGACCGGGTCTCAGTGACGACTAAGTCCCGCTGAGGACAGCGAGACCAAGGGTGCCCTTTCGCGTGCCCTGAACACCCAATTGCCTGTTGGGGCAACGGAAGTGCCCTGGCCGGGGTCCGCGGGACCTGCCGCCGCCGTCGTGTGCGCGCGACGCTGGTCGTGCCAGAGCGGAAGAGCAGGCACCAGCAGACACCAGCGGATGAGCAGACGAGGAGCGACCATGCCGCAGTACCTCTCGCCCGGCGTGTACGTGGAGGAGGTCCAGACCGGCGCACGCCCGATCGAGGGTGTCGGCACCGCGGTGGCGGCCTTCGTCGGCTTCGCCGAGCGGGGACCCTTCCACCAGCCGACCCGGGTCGCCAACTGGAACCAGTACGTGCGCGACTTCGGCGGTTTCACCGAGGACGCCTACCTGCCGCACGCCGTCTACGGCTACTTCGCCAACGGCGGCGGTGCGGCGTACGTGGTGCGGGTGGGTGGTCCGGCCGGTGACGCCGACACCGAGCCCACCACCGCGTCGCCCGTGATGTTGGGTGGGCTGCGGATCTCCGCGCTGCCCGCAGCGGGCCAGGACATCTCCGTGGAGATCGCCGACGCCGAGGGTGAGAACCCGCCGGAGGACCGCTTCAAGCTGCTGGTCCGGCAGGGCGACAAGGTCGTGGAGAGCTTCGACGTGTCGACCCGGAAGAACCTCAAGAACTACGTGGTGACGCAGGTCGCCGAGCGGTCGAAGCTGATCGAGGTCGGCGAGCGGTCGGGTGCCGCCCTGACCCGGCCGGAACGGCAGTCGGTGGCGGTGCCCGCTCCGAAGGCGCCGCAGCCGGTCAAGCTCGACGCGCAGCAGTACGTCGGCGACCCCGCGGCACGCACCGGGTTCGGCGGTCTGGAGAACGTCGACGAGGTCACCATGGTCGCGGTGCCGGACCTGATGAGCGCCTACCAGCGCGGGCTGATCGACCTGGAGGGCGTGCAGACCGTGCAGGCCGCCGTCATCTCGCACTGCGAGCAGATGGGTGACCGCGTCGCCGTGCTGGACCCGCCGCCCGGCCTGTCCGCGCAGCGGGTGCACAAGTGGCGGATGGAGGAGGCGAACCACGACTCCCGTTACGCCACGCTGTACTACCCGTGGATCAAGGTGTTCGACCCAGCCGGTGGACGCAACACGTTCGTGCCGCCGTCCGGGCACATCGCCGGGGTGTGGGCGCGCAGCGACGCCGAGCGGGGAGTGCACAAGGCTCCGGCGAACGAGACGATCCGCGGCGCGGTGGACCTGGAGACCACGCTGAGCAAGAGCGAGCAGGACCTGCTGAACCCGGTCGGCGTGAACTGCGTGCGCACGTTCCCCGGTCGCGGTATCCGCATCTGGGGCGCCCGCACGCTGTCGTCCGACCCGGCGTGGCGGTACCTGAACGTGCGGCGGTTGTTCAACTACCTGGAGGAGTCCATCCTCCTGGGCACCCAGTGGGTCGTGTTCGAGCCCAACGACGACCGGCTGTGGGCCGGGATCCGGCGCAACATCACCGCGTTCCTCACCGAGCAGTGGCGCCAGGGCGCGTTGTTCGGCCGCACGCCGGACGAGGCGTTCTACGTCAAGTGCGATCGGGACAACAACCCGCCGGAGTCGGTCGACCTGGGCCAGGTGGTGTGCGAGATCGGCGTCGCGCCGGTCAAGCCCGCCGAGTTCGTGGTCTTCCGCCTGTCCCAGTTCTCCGACAACACCAGTCTCGTCAGCGAGTAGCACCGGAAGGCGGCACCAGTCATGGCAGAAGGCGACGCTCTGTCCACCCACATCTTCGGCCTCCAGCTCGGCGCGTACATGGTCGAGTCGTTGCAGGAGGTCAGCGGGGTGACCGTCGAGGAGGACGTGGTCGAGATCTCGCAGGTGACCCCGCAGGGCAAGCCGTTGCTGCGCAAGCAGCCCGGTGCGCGCAAGGGCGGCGAGATCACCGTCACCAGGGGGATGGACAAGAGCAAGGAGTTCACCAAGTGGCTCAAGGAGACGGTGAACAAGGGTGACGTCGAGACGGCCAGGCAGAACATCACCATCGAGATCATGAACAGCAAGGGCGAGACCGAGCGGCGGCTGAACCTGGTCAACGGGTGGGTCAGCAAGTGGGAGGGCCCGTCGTTGAAGGCGGGCGAATCGAGTGCCGCGGTGGAGAAGGTGACCATCACCTTCGAGGACATCACCCTGGAGGACTGATGAGGCGACGGGTGATCGGCCTGGACTCGCTGGACGAACTGGCCGAGCAGGTCGGGTCGGTCGGGTCGGTGCGGTCGGTCGGGTCGGAGGCGTCGGACGACGAGGTGAAGCGGTCGGTCGCGGTGCGGGAACCCGCGCTGCGCACCGAGTTCGACTTCGAGCTGCCGCGCGGCTACGTGGACGCGGACGGCGTGGTGCACCGCACCGGCCGGATGCGTTTGGCGACGGCGCGGGACGAGCTGCGACCGCAGATCGACCTGCGGGTCAAGGAGAACCCGGGTTACCTCAGCGTGCTGCTGCTCAGCCTGGTGATCACCGAGCTGGGCACGGTCGACGAGGTGAACGTGGGCGTGGTGGAACGCATGTACGCCACGGACATCGCGTTCCTGCAGGACTTCTACCGGCGGATCAACAGCGAGGGGCACACCCGCGCCGGGGTGACGTGCCCGTCGTGCGGGAGCGGGTTCGAGGTCGACCTGGCCGGTGGTCGCCTGGGGGAATCGTGACGTACGCGGCCGACCGGCTGCACGAGGAGGTCGCGTACGTGGCCTACCACTTCCACTGGCAACGGGAGCAGATCCTCGACCTGGAGCACCACGAGCGCAGGCGTTGGGTCCGCGAGATCGCACGCATCAACACGAGGGTGAACGAAGGGGGGTGACCCGATGGGCTTCTGGGACAGGTTCCGCCGCAGGCCGACTACCGCCGCCGTGTCCTCGGTCGCGGTGCCGGCTCCGGCGCGGCGGCCGGGATGGGACGGCGGCTGGCGTGCGACCCGGCCGATGGAGGGCGTGATCCAGCGCGCGGGCATCGCGGTGGGTGACGGCCTGCGGTTCCGGGGCGGTTTGGCGGCGTGGCAGGACCACGCGCTCGGCGGCCGGTTGGGTCACGCCGTCCTGCCCGGCGCACCGGCCGGGGTGGTGCACGGGGTGGCCCGGCACACCGGCGAGCCGGGCGAGTACGCGGGCAACGACCAGCTCACCGTCGCCCTGCGCAACCCCGACCTCACCGGCACGCCTTCGCCGGAGCCGACGGGAACCACCGGCCCCGCCGTGCAGCGGTCACCGGCCACCCCGGTGCCCGTGCGACCGCTCGGCAGGCCGCTGACCGTGGCACACCGGGAGGTGACGCCGCTGCGTTCGGTTCCGGTCGCGCGGACGACCACCCAGGCCGCAGAACCCACTCCGGCTCCTGTGCAACGCCAGGCACCCGGTCCGCCGGCCGGCGAGTCAGGGTCCGCGCCTCTGCTCGGAGAGCTGGTCGCATCACCGGTGGTACCAGGTGAACCGGCCTCCCGCGCCACGGCGGACGCGCTCCCGGTCCCGGTGCTTCGCAGTCCCGCCAGGGCGACGTCGGCGATCCAGCCACCGCCGGCACCTGCCGGCCCGGCGCGGATCCAGCGCCAGGAAGCTGCCTCTGCGCCGGGCCAGGGCGAGCCTGCCGCACCGGTGATCGGCGGACCGACCGCGCCTCCGATGACCCCTGCTGTCGCTCCTCGGGCACTGCGGTCATCCGCCCAGGCACCGGTGCAGCGGACGACACGAACCGGACCGACCCTGGGTGAGCCACTGGCGCACCTGCCGGCCACCGCGGTGGTGCAGCGGACTCCGGGCAACAGCGCGCCACCGGTCCAGATCCCCACCGACACGGTCGTACAACGCCGCACCGACATCGCGACCGCACCCCTCCTCGGCCGACTCCCTGCGGAGGCCCCGGCCGACGCGGTGGTGCAACGCGAGACCCCGACCCGACCCGTCCACGGCCAACCCCCAACGCAGGCCCCGGCCGACTCGGTCGTACAACGCAAGTCCCCGACCCGACCCGTCCACGGCCAACCCCCAGCGGAAGCCCCGGCCGACCCGGTCGTACAACGCGTATCCCAAAGCCCGCTCGTCCCCAGCTCACCCCCAGCGGAGATCCAGGCCGACACGGTCCTGCAACGCGAGACCCCGACCCGACCCGTCCTCGGCCGACCTGCAGCGGAGGCTCAAGCTGACACGGTTGTACAACGCGAGACCCGAACCCCGCCGGTCCCCGGCCGACTTGCCGCGCAGGTCCCGGCCGTAGCGCGCCCCGCCCCGGTCAGGCCGCCGGAGCTGAGCGAGCCTCCGGCACCGGACCCGACCAGGGCGGTCGTGCAGCGGAAGTCGAGGACGGGACCTGTTCTGGGTGAACCCCTGGCGCGGATACCGGCCGACGCGGTGGTGCCGCACGGGTCGACTGCCGGACCGGGCTTGGATCGCCAGCGCGCCAACGTTGTTCCTGCCAGGGCACCATTGGGATTGGGATTACAGATTTTGTCAGCGCAACCGGCGGCGGCAGGGTCACCGGCATTGGCGCCACAGTCATCCTCACCGCGGCCATCGGCTCGGACCCGGCTGCCGGTCGTCCGGCCCGCCCGACCGGCGGTGCAGCGCCACACCCCCACCGCGCCCCTGCTCGCGGATCGGCCACTGATCTCGTCCACGACCCCGGCCATGACGACAAGCACACCGAGTGCACCCGAGAAGCGCCAGGCAGTTCCGGTTCGGTGGAGCTCCCCGGCGCGCGAGGGTTCGGCGGCACAACGGTCCCCGAGCAAGGCCTCTGTGCAACGCGCGGCGGTGGCAGGCCCGGTCACGCCGGCTCCCAGGACGGCGCAGCGCGCGGTAGTACGGCCGGCAACTCCGGCAGAGGTTGACGAAGCCACACCGGGCCGGCCGATCGTCCCGGCCTACCCGCCCGTCGTGGTGGCACCGCCCAGACCGGCGGGGCAAGTGCCGGCCGCACCGACCATCCGACCCGCCACGGTCCAGCGGTCGGTCACCGTGCAGCGGTCACCGGATCAGCCGGTGAAGTCGAAAGCAGCAACCGACAAGACGGCCACCGGCACGCCGCACCGCCTGGAGCGCTCCGACCTGGACGACCTCGCCCGCCGCCTGCTCGAACCGGTCGGCAGGCTCCTGCGCGCCGAACTGCGCCACGGCCGCGAGCGCACCGGCCTCCTGCACGACCGCCGCCGTTGACCCCGGACACATCACCAGGAGACACCGATGTCCGACACCCTCTTCGCCACCAGCGTCTTCTTCCAGCTCTCCATCGCGGGCAACGACCTCGGTGCCTTCCACACCTGTGACGGCATGGGCGCGCAGATGGAGGTCGAGCAGTTCACCGAGGGCGGCAACAACGGGTTCACCTGGCAGCTGCCCTCGCGCATCACCTGGTCCAACATCACCATGACCCGGCCGGTCACGTCGGACACCGCCAAGGTCGTCAAGTGGCTCAACGAGGTCATCAAGAAGGTCGAGCGCAAGGACGGCGAGATCGTCGCCCTCACCCCGGACGGCACCCGGATCGCGAGTTGGCAGGTCCAGGGCATCGTCCCGGTCCGCTGGCAGGGCCCGTCGTTCGACCCGGCCAGTTCGCAGGCCGCCGTGGAGACGTTGGAGATCGCCCACGAGGGCATCGACGCGTCCTGAAGAGGAGGGATCGGGCAGTGGCACGCAAGACCAGTCTCACCCGCGCCCAGCTGGTGATCATGGAGCCGCCCGCGCAGGCGGGTGCGAAGCCGGGCGCCAAGCTGGCGACGGTGAAGTTCCAGTTCAACCCGAGCACGGTGGCGCTGACCAAGAGCACCGAGTGGCGCCGCAACCCGTCCCGCACGGCGGGCGAGACGTCGACGCCGGAGTTCGTCGGCAGCGGGCCGCGGACCCTGTCGGTGGACGTGTTCCTCGACGCCACCGCGACGCACGACAACTCGGTGGAGACGCGGGTGGAGCAGCTGCTGCTGGCCTGCGTGCCCACGAAGAAGAGCCTGGCGGCGAAGAAGCCCGCGAGTCCGTGGGTGCGCTTCGAGTGGGGCACTTCGAAGACCACGTCGTTCGACGGCGTGCTGTCGAACCTGTCGGTGGACTACTCGCTGTTCGACGTCGACGGACGGCCGCTGCGGGCGACGTGCTCGCTGTCGGTCGAGGAGGCGGGCGACGACACGCCCGGCCAGAACCCGACGTCCGGGTCACGGGAGGCGCGTCGCGTGCACCGCGTGGTGGCCGGTGACAGCCTGCCGCAGCTGGCGTGGCGCGAGTACGGCGACGCCACGGCCTGGCGGGTGATCGCCGAGGCGAACGACATCGACGACCCGATGCTGCTGGTGCCGGGTGACGAGCTGCTGGTGCCCGCGGTGGAGGAGGCCCGATGACGCGGCAGGCCGCGGGCAGGTCGTTCCGGTCGTTCGCGGCCGACCCGATCGTGCAGCTGGGTTCGTTGACGAGCACGTGGGAGAAGAGGCTCGTGAGCTGCGTGGTCGACGAGAACGTCGGCCTGCCGGACGTCGCGGTGCTGACCTACCGGGACGGCGACAACGAGCTGCTGACGGTCGGCGGCATCACGATCGGCACGCCGCTGACCGTGTCGGTGGCGACGGTGCAGAGCAAGGCGCGGGAGCAGCTGTTCGGCGGCGAGGTCACCGCGTTGGAGAAGGACGGCGACTCGACCGGGTCGTTCACCGTCATCCGGGCGATGAGCAAGGCGCACCGGCTGTTCCGCGGCCGGCGGGTGGAGGCGTTCCGCAACGTGACCGCCGCCGACGTGGTGCGCCGGGTGGCCAGGAACGCGGGCCTCACCGTCGGCCGGGTCGAGGTCTCCCCCGTCACGTACGCGCAGCTCAGCCAGGCGGGTGTCTCGGACTGGGACTTCCTGCGGCAGATCGCCCACGAGCACGGCGTGAGCGTGCGGGTGGACGACAAGGGGAAGCTGGAGCTGCTCAAGCCCGAGCCCGCGACGGGTGCGCCCGCGCTCACCGAGAGCAGCCCGCTGGTGCTGCGGCACGGTGACCTGCTGTCCCTGCGCGCGTCGCTGACGGACTCGGACCGGGTGGACCACGTCGAGGTGCGTGCCTGGGACGTGGCGACGAAGAAGGCGTTCGTGGCGGTCGAGCCCGCCGTGCGGAGCAAGGCCGTGCTGCCCGGAGCGATGCCGTCGACCGCGGGCAAGCGGACGTCGATGCTGGTGGCGGACACGCCGTACGGCACGCAGGCCGAGACCGCCACCGCGGCACGGTCGCTGGCCGCTTCGGTGAGCGCCGGGTACGCCGAGATCGAGGCGGTCGCCAAGGGCCACCCGAAGCTGCGCGCGGGCGTGCCGATCGCGTTGGCCGACGCGGGACCGGCGTTCAGCGGGCGCTACACGGCCACGTCGGTGCGGCACGTGCTGGAGCCGGACCACGGCTACCGCAGCATCGTCACGGTCAGCGCCTCGCCGGACCGGTCGCTGGCCGGGTTGGTGCTGGGCGGCAACGCGCTGCCCCGGCCGCCGCGGATGCCGGGGCTGGCGACCGGGATCGTCACCGACATCCGGGAGCTCGGCAAGGGCGAACGCGGCTGGGTGCGGTTGAAGTTCCCGTGGCTGGACGACAACTACGTCACCGACTGGGTCCGCACGGTGCAGTGGGGCGGTGTCCGGGGTGGCGGTGTGTTCAGCCCGGAGGTCAACGACGAGGTGCTGGTCGGCTTCGAGCAGGGCAGCCTGGACCGCCCGTACGTGCTGGGCGGGCTCTACAACGGCGTCGACCAGCCGTCGCCGCACGACGTGCCGCTGGTGGACCGCCGCAGCGGCCGGCTGAACCGCCGGTCGCTGGTGTCGCGCACGGGCAACCGGCTGGAGCTGCTGGACGGCCTCACCGCCGCCGGTGTGCGGCTGGAGACCGGTGACAAGCGGCTGGACATCACGCTGGACGAGAAGACCGGCGCCATCGAGATCCGGGTGCGTGCCCGGCGCGGTCGCCGGGTGCTCGGCTCGATCAGCCTGACCGACCGGGGCATCACGATCGACGCCCGGCGCGGCGACCTGGTGCTGAAGGGCAACACGGTGTCGGTCGAGGCGGCCACGTCGGTGTCCGTGCGGGGCCGCACCGAGGCGTCCGTGGACGGCGGCGCGCAAGCCGTGCTCAAGGGCCGGATCGTCCGGATCAACTGACCTGAAGGAGATCACCATGCCTCCCGCCGCCCGGCTGGGCGACAAGACGTCGCACGGCGGCACCCTCGGCACGCCGCCGCCCGCGGTGGCCGTCGCGGTGGCCACCGTCCTGATCGAGGGCAAGCCCGCCGCCGTGGGCGGCAGCCTGCACGTGTGCGTCGTCCCGAAGGACGCCGTGCTGGGGCCGGCGAACGTCGTCAAGCCCCGCGTCGGCGGCCAGGTGCTCATCGGCGGGGTGGTCGCGGCGCGCGTCGGTGACAGCACCACGTGCCAGGCGAACGTCCTCACCGGCGCGTTGACCGTCCACATCGGAGGCTTGTGATGAGCGAGGGCTTCATCGGGCGCGGCTGGGGCTTCCCGCTGCGCACCGGGCCGACCGGCGGTATCGGGATGGTCGAGCGGGAGCAGGAGATCACCGAGGCGATCCGGCTCGTGCTGGGCACCGCGCCGGGTGAGCGGCCGATGCGCCCGGAGTTCGGGTGCGGCATCCACGAGCACGTGTTCGCGTCGGCGGACGGCGCCACGGCCGGTCTCGTGGCCCGCGAGGTGCGTGCCGCGCTGGACCGGTGGGAGCCGCGGATCGAGGTCGACGACGTGGTGGTCGCGTTCGACGCGGTCGAGGTCGGCACGCTCTACATCGACGTGCGCTACACCATCCGGTCCACCAACGACCGGCGCAACCTGGTGTTCCCCTTCTACACCATCCCGGCCGAGGGAGGCGTGGAGTGATGGCGCTGCCCGCACCGAACCTGGACGACCGGCGCTTCCAGCAGCTCGTGGACGAGGCGAAGCGGTACGTGCAGCAGAGCTGTCCGGAGTGGACGGACCACAACGTGTCCGACCCCGGCGTCACGCTGATCGAGACGTTCGCGCAGATGGTCGACCAGCTCGTCTACCGGCTCAACCGGGTGCCGGAGCGCAACCACCTGGCGTTCCTGGACCTGTTGGGCATCACGCTGTTCCCGCCGACCGCCGCGCGCGCCGACGTCACGTTCCGGTTGTCCGCGCCGCAGCCGCAGACCGTGGTGCTGCCGGTCGGCACCGAGGTCGCCACGGCGCGGTCGGAGCACGCCGAGGCGGTCGTGTTCGCCACCACCGACGAGCTGGCCGTGGTGCCGTGCTCGGTGCGGCGGGTGGTGACCAGGACGGCGTCGGGTGAGCACGTCGACCGGACCAAGGACCTGGAGGCGGGCCAGGACGTGCGGTGCTTCCAGGCCGCGCCGACGCCCGGTGACGCGACGTTGTTCGGGCTGTCGGCGGCGGTGCCGCGCTGCGTGGTGGTGCTGCGGCTGGACAGCCGGGTCGAGGGCATCGGCGTCGACCCGCGGCAGCCGCCGCTGGTGTGGGAGGCGTGGAACGGGCAGGACTGGCTGCCGTGCGAGGTGGACGAGGACACCACCGGCGGCCTGAACCGGCCCGGCGAGGTGGTGCTGCACGTGCCGGCCGGGCACGCCGAGTCCGTGGTGGCGGGGCACCGCGCGGGCTGGCTGCGCTGCCGGGTCACCGAGCCGGTGCGCGGGCAGCCGTTCTACTCGGAGTCGCCGACCGTGCGCGAGGCCGAGGCGTTCACCATCGGCGGCACGACCGCCGCGGAGCACGCCGAGACCGAGGCGGACGTGCCGCTGGGCGAGACGGCGGGTGTGCCGGGGCAGCGGTTCACCGTGCCGCGCTCCCCCGTGCTGCTGGACGGTGACCCGGTGGTGGTGCGGGTGTCGGCGGGCGACGGGTGGCAGGACTGGGCCGTGGTGGAGCACTTCGGCGAGTCGGGACCGGAGGACCGGCACGTCGTTCTGGACGCCGTGCGCGGCGAGTTCCACTTCCCGCCCGCGGTCCGCGAGGCCGATGGCACGCTGCGGCGTTACGGGGCGGTGCCGCCCAAGGGTTCGGTGGTGCAGGTACCGCGGTACCGCACGGGCGGTGGACGGGCGGGCAACGTGGCGCGTGGCGCGATCTCGGTGCTGCGCAGCTCGGTGCCGTACGTGGCGTCGGTGGAGAACCGTGAGGCGGCGCGCGGCGGCGTGGACGGCGAGACGGTGGCCGAGGCGAAGGTGCGCGCACCGCAGCAGCTGCGGGTGCGGGAACGGGCGGTGACGGCCGAGGACCACGAGCACATCGCCCGGCTGGCGGCGCCGTCGCTGGCCAGGGTGCGGTGCCTGCCGGACGGTCCGGGTGCGGCGCGGGTGCTGGTGGTGCCGGACGCCGTGGCCGACCAGGGCGACCGGCTGCGGTTCGAGCAGTTGGTGCCCACCGAGGACGTGGTGTCGGCGGTGGCGAGGCGGTTGGACGAACGGCGGCTGCTGGGCACCCGGCTGGTCGTGGAACCGCCGCGGTACCAAGGCGTCACGGTGGTCGCGCGGGTGGCCGCGCCGAGTGCGGAGGGCAACCGGGTGCGCGAGGAGGCGTTGGACGCGCTGTACCGCCACCTCGACCCGCTGCGCGGCGGCCCGGACGGCACCGGGTGGGAGTTCGGCCGTCCGGTGCAGTACGGGGAGGTCTTCGCGGTGCTGCAGGGCGTGGCCGGGGTGCGGTTGGTGGAGGAGGTCCGGCTGTTCCCGGCCGACCCGGTCACCGGTGCCCGCGGCGCGCCGGTGGACCGGGTCGAGGTGGCGCCGAACGCGCTGGTGTTCTCCTACCAGCACCAGGTCGTGGTGGCCGGATCATGAGTCGCGCCGCGCTGCCCGAGCTGCCCAGCCGCTACCCGTTGGGCGCGATGCTGCCCGCCCTGTACGCGGCGGACGACTTCGCCCAGCGGTTCACGGCGGGCCTGGACGCCGTGCTGTCGGCGGTCCTGGCGACGCTGGACAACCTGCCGGAGTACTTCGACGCGGACCTCGCGCCCGCGGACTTCGTGGCCTGGCTGTCGTCGTGGGTCGCGGCGGACCTGGACCCGGCGTGGCCGGAGCCGCTGCGCCGGGAGGTGGTGGGCCGGGCCGTCGAGCTGCACCGGCTGCGCGGCACCGCGGCCGGCCTCGTGGCCCGGCTCGAACTGTGCCTGGGTGTGCGGGCCGAGGTGGTCGACGGGCCGGGCGCGACCTGGTCCACCCGGCCCGACACGCCCCTGCCCGACCGGCGGGACGTCGTCGTGGTGCGGGTGCGGCCGGGCAGGTCCGGGGTGGTCGACCGGGAGCGGGTGGTGGCGCTGGTCGACGCAGTGTGCCCGCTGCACGTCACCTGCACCGTCGAGGTGCTCTCGGGGAACGGGGACTGACATGCGCCTGTGCACGCAGTGCGGCGCGCCCACGCGGGACGCCGACGACTTCTGCGGCAACTGCGGCACCTACCTGGGCTGGGCGAGCGCGCCACCGCCGGTTCCGGACGAGCCCGCTGCCGAGGAGCGGCCCGGTCCGGTGCCACCCGGCCGGCCGCAGGCGCGCAGGCCGCTGCCCAGCGCCGTGGACGAGGAGGTGGTGGTCGGGCCGCCGTGCCCGGCGTGCGGGATCGCGAACCCGCCGGGACGCCGGTTCTGCCGCCGCTGCGCCACGCCGTTGGGGCCCGGTGCGCGGGAGGAGCGCGGCCAGGCACGACGTCGGCGGTGGCGGTGGCGGGGCGACACGTCGAGGTGGCTGCGCCGGCTGGTCGTGCTGGCCGCGGGCGCGGTGCTGCTGGTGGCCGCGATCCTGTTCTACCCCGCGGCGTTGGCGCTGGTCGAGGACGTGCGCGACAAGACGGCCACCCCGGTCGCGGTCGGGCCGAGCAGCAGCACCGCCACCGCGGAGGTGTCCGGTCACCCGGCGGCGGCGGCCGTGGACGGCCTGTCCAACCGGTACTGGGGTGCGACCGCCGTGGGCGACTCGGTGGAGTTCGGCTTCGCCGCGCCGTTCCGGCTGCTGTCGGTGGTGGTGCACACGGGCGCGGGCGTGGAGGAGCGGGCGTTCACCGGGCAGGCGCGGGTCGCGGCGCTGGACATGGTCGTGACCACGGCGGACGGCGGCAGCCGCACCGTGCCGCTGCCCCTGGCCGACCGGGTGGGACCGCAGCGCGTCGACACGGCGGTGAGCGACGTCGTGCGGGTCCGGCTGGTCGTGCGGGCCGTCGCCGGGCAGGCACCGGGACGGCACATCGCGTTGGGTGAGGTGGAGTTCTTCCGCCGGCCCTGAGCACCCATTCGGCCCTGAGCACCCATTCCCCGGGCAATCCATTCCCTGGGCATCCATCAGCGAAGGACGGGAGCGGCACATGGACGTCGTAGTGGTCACCGGCTCGGCGGGCTTGGTCGGAGGTGAGGCCGTGCGGGCGTTCGCGGCGAGGTTCGACCTGGTCGTCGGCATCGACAACGGGATGCGGCAGGACTTCTTCGGTCCCGCCGGGTCGGTCGCGGCCAACCTGGCGCAGGTCGAGCGCATCCCCAACTACCGGCACCACTTGGTGGACGTGCGCGACCACGCCGCGCTCACCGCCCTGCTCGGCGAGTACGGCACGGACGTGCGGCTGGTCGTGCACACGGCCGGGCAGCCGAGCGACGAGTGGGCGACCGGGCAGCCCCTGGTGGACCTGGGGGTCAACGCGGTCGGCACGATGAACCTGCTGGAAGCCGTCCGCCGGGTCTGCCCCGGGGCGGTGGTCGTGCTGACCTCCACCACGAAGGTGTACGGCGACGCGCCGGACACGCTGCCGTTGGTGGAGACCGACACCCGGTGGGAGATCGACCCCGTGCACCCGTACCACGAGCACGGCATCGACGAGTCGCTGCGCACGGAGGGCGGCCGGCGGACGTTCTTCGGGGTGTCGAAGCTGGCCGCCGACCACGCCGCGCAGTCGTACGCGGGCCTGTTGGGGCTGCGGATCGGGGTGTTCCGGTGCGCGAGCGTGACCGGTGCGCGGCACGCGGGCGTCGAGCAGGACGGGTTCCTGTCGCACCTGGTGCGCAGCGCCGTGCGCGGTGCGCCGTTCCCGGTGATCGGGCACGGCGGCAAGCAGGTGCGCGACGTGCTGGACGCGCGTGACCTGGTGGAGATGTTCTGGCACTTCTACCGCGATCCGAGGCCCGGCGAGGTCTACCTCGCCGGCGGTGGGCGGGAGCGCAGCGCGTCGGTGCTGGAGCTGATCGCCCGGTACGAGTACCTGACCGGCCGGGAGGTGCCGTTCGAGTACGTGCCCGAGCGGCGGTTCGCGGACGTGCGGTGCTGGATCACCGACACCCGCAAGTTCCGCCGCGACTACCCGGGCTGGCGGCCGGTCCACGGGCTGGCCGACATCCTGAGTTCGGTGCACGACCACTGGGTGGCGGTCGGGCTGAACGGCTTCCCCGTGGGCTCTTGACCGCCGGTCGGTCCCCGTGTTGAGGTCGATACGGCCTTCGTTCTTCAGAGCGTCCAGCGGGCGTGAAGAATCTTTGTAGACGCGTTTCAGAGCGCGTGAAGCCGCGACTCGCAGACTCGGTGGTGCAATCCGAGACAGCGGGAGGCAGCGGTGGAGCGAGTCCGGGTCGTCGTCCAGGCGGCGGATCACCTGAGCATGACGGGTCTGATCACCTATCTCGGTTCGAGGCCCGATGTGGAACTGCTGGAGGGCACTGTCCAGGCGAAGCCCGACGTCGTCGTCATGGCGGTCAACCGGCTGAGCACCGAGGTGGTGTCCAGGCTGCGCCGGGCCGCCGCGCACGTCGGGGCGCCGGTGGTGCTGATCGTGGACGAGGTCGGCGAGTCCGACGTGCTCACGGCGGTGGAGTGCCGGATCGTGGCGATCCTGCCGCGGGCCACGGTGAGCGACCAACTGGTGCTGCGCAGCGTGCTGTCGGCGGCGTCGGGTGGTGGCGTGATGCCGCCGAACATGGTGGCCGAGCTGCTGCGGCACGTGCAGCGGCTGCAGCAGCAGGTGTTGGACCCGGAGGGCGGGCGCGACCGGCTGTCCGCCCGCGAGGCCGACGTGCTGCGGTTGATGGCGGACGGGTTGGACACGGCCGAGATCGCCGGTCGGCTGTCGTACTCGGAGCGGACCATCAAGAACGTGTTCTACGGGATCACCGCCCGGCTCAACCTGCGCAACCGGCCGCACGCGGTCGCCTACGCCCTTCGGAAGGGGATGATCTGACATGGCCGAAACCACGACCAAGCAGGACCGTGCCGCACTGCGCCGGGTGGTCGACCAGGCGCTGCGGGGCATCCGGGCCAACGCCAGAATGCCCCACCCGGTTCGCCCACAGGCCGAGGCGCGGTGGGTGATGTCCTCGGACGGCGTGATCGACGCACCCACACACCTCTCCGAGGCATGACCGACTCCCACGCGCTGCCGAGATCACCCAGAAGTGGCACAGGCTTCGGGGATGAATGGTCATGCCAAAATTGTTGCCGGGAAAAGAAGGGGTGGCGCCACGGCCCGGAAAAAGGATCTCTCGGCCCCCTCACGTGCTCAACCCCTCCAACCCCGCCGCCCCCCGACCGCCGACGCCGCCGACCTCACACCGACCGACACCCGACAGCGCCAACGAGCCAGACCACTGCCGCGCCACCACGCCGCAGCCGAGCCCACGCCCACGCCGAGCCCACGCCCACGGCGAGCCCACGCCGCCACCGTGCCGAAGCCACGGCCAGGCCCAAGCTGCTGCCGATGCCAGACTGGCCGCTGCTGCGCCTCGGACCGCGCCCGCGACACAGCACGCAGCGCCTCGGACCGCGCCCACAACGCGGCGCCCAGGCCCGCCCACGCCCCAGCTGCCCACGAGGTCCGGCCCGATTGCGGCTCAGGCGCCAGTGGGATCAGGCCCGGCCGCAGCCCGAGCGCCTCGCCGAATCCGGCGCCACGCCTCGGCCCCGCGCACCGGCGGGCACAGAATCGCTGCGGCCCAGCCTGTGGGACCCGGCCGCCGTCCGCGGCCTGGCTGTTCGCGCGAGCCGTGCGACGCGGCGCCCAGCCGGGACCCAGCCTGGCGTGGGTGGGAAACCGATCCCTGGCCCACTCGCGGGATCCCACCTCCAGCAGCCCGCGGGATTCGGCGCCCAGCCCCGACGCAGCCCGACACGGGAACGCAGCCCCGGCCGGTTTCGGCTGCCCGCCGGACCTCGGCGCCCGGTTGCGCCCCGGCCGGTTGCGAGACGCGGGGCGCGGCGGCCCAGGAGCGTGAGGCGTGGGTGGTCAGTGGGCTTCTGCGATGCGGGTGGCGGTGCGGCGGATGTCCCAGTGGGCGCCGAAGGTTCGGTAGAGGTCGGTGGCTTCGGTGGCGATTCCTTCGGCTTCGGCGGTTTGGCCGCGGTGGGTGAGGAGGACGGCTTGGTCTTCCAGGGTCTGTGCCAATTCGAACGTGCGGCCGACCGAGCGGTAGTGGCTGATGACCGGTACGAGGCCTTCCGGGTCGGAGGCCAGGACGCTCCGGCATCGCCGTGCCGCGGCGGCGGCTCGGGCGGCTTTGGTCTCGCGGGCGGCTTCGGCTTCGCAGGCTTCGACGGCGGCGCGGGCTGTGGCCAGGTCGCCGCACGCCAACGCCTGCCGCACCAGTTCGGGCAGCCACTGGTGGCGCAGCATCATGTCCGCGTAACGGGTGTCGAGGATCGTGCCGAGCACCTCGACGGCACCGGCGTGGTCACCTTCGCGCGCCGCCGCCATCGCCTGCGCCGCCACCAGGAAGTCGCAGTTCTCCCGGTACGCCTCGGTCACCAGCGGCAGCGTGAGGCCGGTGGTCAGGTGGGTGTCGAGCCGCGCGCCGTCGTCCCGGTGGGCGGCGATCAGCGCGACCACGCCGTGCAGCAGCACGGGCCCGCCCTCCCGCAGTCCGAACCCGGTGAACTCCGGGTCGCCGATGACCGCCTCCAGCCGCGCCACCGCCTCGTCCCACCCGCCGAGCCAGAACTGGTGCACGGCGGCGGCCAGGTGCAGGCCCGCCACCGGTGTCCCCCGCCCGGCCAGGTCGAACGCCGTCCGCAGCGCGGAAGTGGCCTCCTCCAGCCGATCGAGGCACTGGAGCGTGAAGATGCGGTTGTCCAGCAACAACAACCGCAGATCGGTCAGCGCGACGTCGGTGCCGACCACGTCGAGCGCCTGGTCGAGGTACGCGACGGCACGCGGGTAGTCCCGGCGCACCGCCTCCACCTGCCACAGCACCTCCAGCGCCTGACCGATGGCGAACGGGTCGGCGGCCCGCTCCCCCGCCTCGATGGCCGCCCGCGCGCTGGCCTCGGCACCGTCCAGCTCACCGACACCCGCCCGCTGCACCAGCGCCAGCAACGACAGCAGCCGGGCACGCCACATGTCCGACAGCACGGGATCGTCCAACGCCTCCCGCGACGCCGCCACCGCCTCCTCCGCCCGCGCACCCCGGTACGGCATGTACGCCAACGTCCAGCGCACTTCCGCGATCAGGTCCGGCGACCGCAGTCGCGGCAACGCCCGGCGCGCGTGCTCCTCGGCCTCCGCGTCCCGCCCGATCCGGAACAACGCACTGCTCAGGTGCGCCATCAACGTCGCGTCACGCTCGTCACGCGCCACCGACGACCGCAGGCACCGCTGCAACAGCTCGACCGCCACCAACGGCGCACGGTAGACCAGCGCGGGAGCCTGCGCGACCAGCCAGTCCACCACCCACGAGCCGACCTGGTCGGACGCGGCCAGCAGCTGCTCGGCCACGTGGTCGACGGGCGCGCCGGACGCCGCGAGCGCTTGCGCGGCCTGCTGGTGCAGGGCCGTGCGCAGGGCGGCGGGCGTCCCCTCGTACAGGGCCTGCCGGATGAGCGGGTGCCGGAACGCCATCCGCGGACCGGCGTCGCGCAGCACGCCCGCCGCGATCGCCTCCTCCAGCCGGGCCGCGAGCTCGAACACCGGCGTGCCGAGCACCACCGACAGGTCGCTCACCGCGAACTCGCCGCCGAGCAGGGCCGACCACCGCAGCACCTCGCGGGTCGGGTCGGACAGGAAGTCCAGCCGGCCGGTCACCGCGGACACCAGCGACAGCGGCACGCGGTCCAGCGCGTGCACGGCGACGTCCGCCACCCCCGTATCCACCTCCACGACCCGTTCCCGGACGAGCGCGTCGGCGACCTCGCGGACGTACAGCGGGTTGCCGCCGGCGCGGGCGGCGATGCGGCGCAGCCCCGGACCGGGCGACGCGCCGACGAGACGTCCGACCAGGCCCGCGACCTCGGTGGCGCCCAACGGGGCGAGGTCGAGGACCGCGCCGCCGCCGGACTCGACGTCCCGGCGCAGCCGCGCGACCTCGGCCCGGTAGGGCACCGGTCGGGCCGCGCCGACCAGCAGCAGCGGCAGCCGCCGTGCCACGGTGGACAGCCGGTGCCACACCTGCGTGCTGGTCTCGTCGGACCACTGCAGGTCGTCCAGCGCGAACACCAGCGGCCCGTCCGCGCACAGCTGTTCCGCCAGGGCGACCAGGCGGTCGACGGAGCCGAACACCGGGTCGGAGTCGGCGAAGATCGACCCGGCGGGCCGTTCCTGGCGCAGTGCCCGCGCGGTCGCCGCGCGCCGCGGGTCGGGCGAGCGCGGTTCGACGCCCAGGCAGTCCAGCACGAGCCGCAACGGGAACCGGCTGCCGAGCTCGTCGGCCACGGCGTGGGCGATCTGGTGCCCGGCCCGGTCGGCCTGGGCCAGCAGCGCGGCCAGCAGCGCCGACTTGCCGATGCCCATCTCGCCCTCGATCCACAGCAACCGGCCCGTGCCGGTGGTGACGTCGTCGACCGCGCGCCGCACGGCGGCCAGCTCCACGTCCCGCCCGACGAGTTCGGCGTCACGCGGCGGCGGGTCGACCGGTTCGCGTGCGGTCCGCGTCACGGCGGCCGGTCGGCGCGCGGGGGTCACCGGTTCCCTGTCCGTGCCGCCGAGGATGTGCTCGTGCGCGGCGCGCAGCCGCCGTCCGGGTTCGACCTCCAGTTCCGCCACGAGCACGCGGCGCGCGTCGCGGAACACCTCCAGTGCCTCCGCGCTGCGCCCGGACCGGTGCAGGGCCAGCATGAGCAGCTCGCGTGCCCGTTCCCGCAGGGGTTCCTCGGCCACCAGCGCGGTCAGCTCGGCGACGACCTCGGTGTGCGCACCGGACGCGAGGGCGGCTTCGGCGCTCAGTTCCCGCGCGGTGGTCCGCGCCTCGCCGAGCCTGCGCCGCTGCGCCTCGGCGAACGGGCCGGTCAGCCCTGCCAGCGCCTCACCACGCCACAGCGCCAGCGCCTCGTCCAGTGCCGTCCGGGCGGTCACCGGGTCGCCCTCGGCGAGCTGCCGCCTGGCCCGGTCGCGCAACGACTCGAACGCCGCCACGTCCAGCCCGCCGTCCACCAGCAGCCGGTAGCCCGAGCCGACCGACACCAGCAGCCGCGCGGCGGCGCCCCTGGGCCGGTCCGGTTCCAGTGCCTTGCGCAGCGTCGAGACGTAGGTGTGGACGCTGCCCTCCGCCGTGGGCGGCGCATCGGCTCCCCACACGCCCGCCACCAGTTCGTCACGCCCCACGCCACCGGAGCGCAGCGCCAGCATCGCGAACAGCGCGCGTGGGCGCGACGAGCCCAGGTCCACCTCCCGCTCACCCGACCAGGCGCGCACCGTGCCCAGCAGCTCGACCCGCAACGCGCCCGTCATCCCGAGATCCACCTCTCGTCCACCACCCTGACCGAGCACCGCACCACCCCGACCACTACCGCCCGCCGCCACTCAGCCGGCCCACCCGATCCCCCGTCCCGCGTCACGCATCCGTGCCCGCGCCCGTCGCACGTCGTGCGCCGCGCCCAGGCTCTCGTAGCCGGCCAGCGCCTCGCGGAACGCCGCGTCGCCCGCCGCCCGGTCCCCTTGTGCCGCCAACAGCACCGCCGCGTCCTCCAACGCCTCCGCCAGCTCCACCGGCCTGCCCACCGCCCGGTATCGGGCCACCGCGTCGAGCACCGGCCCCGGGTCGCCGCGCACCAGCCCGCGGCACCGGGCCTCGGCGGCGAACGCCCGGCCGGGTACCCGTTCCCTCGCCGCCTCCTCGACGCACCCGGCCAGCGCGCGTTCCGCCACGTCGGTCCGTCCGGTCCGCACGGCCAGCCGCGCCACGTCGGGCAGCCACTGGTGCCGCAGCACCATGTGCCCCGGTGTGGAGGTCAGCAGCGGTGCCAGGACGGCGAACGCCTCCTCGGGCCGCCCGGCGCCCTCGGCCAGCACCGCCCGTGCGGCCAGCAGGAAGTCGCCGTGCTCCCGGTCGGCCAGGATGACGAACGGCTGTCCGGCGGCGGCCCGGAGGCAGTCCTCGGCCAGGGCGGTCAGGCCGCGTCGGGCCGCGATCAGGGCGGCCACGCCGAGCACGAGCAGCACCGGTCCGCGTTCGCGCAGCCCGTAGACCATGCGGCCCGGGTCGTCGCGCACCACCTCGGCCTCCGCCAGCGCCCGGTCCCACCGGCCACGCCAGTAGTCCGGCACGGCGGTCGTGAGGTGCGGTCCGGTGCCGCCGGACCCGGCCAGGTCGCGGGCCGCGCGCAGCACGTCGTCGGCCTCGTCCAGCCGGTCCAGGTTCTGCAGCGTGAACGCCTTGTTGTCCAGCAGCCCCAGGCGCAGCATCCCGAAGCCCGGGTGCGGCGCGGTCAGGTCCAACGCCCGGTCGACGTGCTCCAGGGCCCGCACGTGGTCCCGGCGGACGGTGCTGACCTGCCACAGCCCCTGCCGCGCGTGGGCGACGGCGAAGTCGTCGTGCGCTTCCTCGCCGCGCCGCAACGCCCGGCGGGCGGTCTGCTCGGCGGCGTCCACGTCGTTGAGGCCGTCCCGCTGCACCACTGCCAGCAGCGATTCCAGGCGCGCCCGCCAGGCCGGCGGCACGGCCTCGTCGTCCACCGCCGCGCGCAACGCGTCCACGGCCGCGGTGACCTGGCCGTCGCGGTACGCGGCATGGGCCAGGATCCAGCGCATCCCGGCGGCCCGGTCGGCGTCGCGGGTGCGGGCCAGCACGTACCGCGCCGCCGCCTGGGGCGGCCTGCCGAGCCAGAACAGCACGCGCGCCAGCAGGGCGGCCAGCCGCTCGCGGTGCTCGGCGTCCACAGCGGACTCGGCGACGACGGCGCGGAGCAGGCCGACCACCCGTTCCGGCGCGTGGTCCACGAGCGCGGCCGCGTGCGCGACGAGCCAGCCGGCGGCCCACTCGTCCACCATGCCCGGTGCGGCGGCCAGCTGGCCCACGACGAGTTCCGCCGGGGCTCCCGCGGCGGCGAGCGCCCCGGCGGCCTGGCGGTGCAGCGCGGCCCGGACACCGGCGGGCACGGACAGGTGCAGCGCCTGCCGCACCAGCGGGTGCCGGAACGCCACCTTCGGCCCGCCGTCGTCCAGCACACCGGCGGTGGTGGCCTCCTCCACGGCGGCGACGAGGTCCGACACCGTGCGGCCCAGTGCCGTCGCGGCGTCACCGAGGGCGAACTCGTCGCCCAGCAACGCCGCCGAGCGCAGCACGTCCGTGGTGGGCGCGGACAGGAAACCCAGCCGGCGCGTCATCACCGACACCAGCGAGCGGGGGATGTCGCGGTCGGGTCGCGGCACCGCGTCGGCCACGCCGTCGACCACCCGGACCGCGTCCTCGCGCATCACCGCGTCGACCACGTCCTTGGTGTAGAGGGGGTTCCCGGCGGCCAGGCCGGCCAGCGCGCGCAGGTTCCGGCCGGGCGGCGAGCCCAGCAGCCCGGTCAGCATCGCGGTGACCGACTCGTCCGACAACGGCCCCAGTTCGACGACCCGGCCACCGGAGGCGGCGACGGTGCGGCGCACCTGCTCCACGTCGGCCCGCCGGGGCACCGGCCGGGCGGCGGCGACCAGCAGCAGCGGCGACCGGTGCACCACGCGCAGGAGGCGGTGCCACAGCAGGACGCTGGCCTCGTCCACCCAGTGCAGGTCGTCCACGACGATCACCAGCGGCGCCTCCGCGCACAGCTCGTCGATCAGGCCGAGCACCTGTTCGACCACCAGCGGCACCGGGTCGTCGGACGCGTCGGCCGGTGCGCGCAACGCCTGTGCCAGCGCGGCCCGGCGCGGGTCACCGGAGGACTCGGTGACGTCGAGGCAGTCCAGCAGCACCCGCAGCGGTGTTCGCGGCCCGAACTCGTCGCCCGCGGCCCACGCCACCCGGCACCCGGCCTCGACCGCGCCGGCCAGGCCGGTGGCCAGCAGGGCGGACTTGCCGACGCCCGGCTCGCCGCCGACCCACACCGCGCCGCCGAACCCGGCCGCCAGGTCGTCCACGACCGCCCGCAGCAGGTCCGATTCCTCGTCCCGGCCGACGAACACAGCCGGTTTGATCATCGGCGAGGCGCCGACCCGGGGCGCCGGCACGTCGTCGGACTTGTCCTCCAGCACCATCCGGTGCGCCTGCCGCAGGACGGCGCCGGGTTCCATGCCCAGCTCCTCCACGAGCACCCGCCGCGCGTCGTGGTAGACCTCCAACGCCTCCGCCTGCCGCCCGGCGCGGTGCAGCGCGGTCATGAGCAGGGCGCGCAGCCCTTCCCGCACCGGGTGCTCCCGGGTCAGCGCGGCGAGGTCGGCGATCATGTCCTCGTGCCGGCCGACGACCAGCGCCAGCTCGGCACGTCGTTCCGCGGTGGCCAGCCGCAGCTCGTGCAACCGGGTGCGCTGCGACTCGGCGAACGGCCCCGACACCCCGGACAGCGCCTCACCGCGCCACAACGCGTGCGCCTGGTCCAGTTCGGCCAACGCCAGCGCCGGCTCGCGGTCGGCCAGCTCCCTGGCCCGTTCCCGGTGGCGTTCGAACCGGTGCACGTCGACGCCGTCCACCGGCACGCGCAGGCAGTACCCGGACCCGGCCGAGGTCAGCACCACGCCGGTGGACCGCTTCGGCCGGTCGGGTTCCAGCGCCTGGCGCAGCCCGGAGACGTAGGTGTGCAGACCGGCGGCGGCCGTCGCGGGCGGCGAATCGCCCCAGACGCCGTCGATCAGCTCGTCCTTGGACACGGTCTGCCCGGCCCGCAGGGCGAGCAGGGCGAACACCGCTCGCCGCCGGGCGGTACCGAGGTCGATCTCGACCCCGTTGCGCCACGCCCGGACCGTGCCCAGCAGTTCCACCCTGACGGGGACGGGCACACCCGTCACCGCCGCCGCCCATCGCGGCCGGAATTCGCGGGTGAATGCGGATTCGGACCGGGAATAAGTGCACGCGGCGGGACCCATTCCACCGGATGGGGAATGGCGTCCGCCGCACCTTCGACCGCCGACATCGGACCACCAGCCCCCTCGTCCCTCCTGACCTGCGGAAATCGGTCGACTCACCGGAGCGACACGAACTCACTCAACCAACATAGCCACAGCGGACCACTCTCGGTCCGCGTGGTATTCGTCAATAGCCCAAGGCGGACCAACCGGATCACCCGGCCACGCCCAATT
Source organism: Saccharothrix carnea (assembly GCF_003014735.1). Lineage (GTDB taxonomy): Bacteria > Actinomycetota > Actinomycetes > Mycobacteriales > Pseudonocardiaceae > Actinosynnema > Actinosynnema carneum. The sequence goes on from NZ_PYAX01000004.1 coordinate 310,354, forward strand.
GATACGCGGTGGCCGGATCGCGTCACCGCGGCGGACCGAGGCGGTAGGCGCCGGACGGGTGCCCCGTCGTGGTGAGCGACCGCCGGACCCGCTCGGCGTCGTGGTCCCGCCGCTGCCGCTGGTAGTGGTCGAGCGCGACCCGCCAGGAGCGGTCGGCCCGGTCGCGGTCGCCGAGGGCGGCGTGCGCGTGGCCGAGGCGTTCGAGGATCTCGGCTTCGCCGTAGGTGTGGCCGAGTCGGCGGCGCAGGGCCAAGGCCCGTTCGTAGTGCCGCACGGCGTCGCGGTGGCGGCCGTGGACGTAGTCGACGTAGCCGAGGCCGTCCAGGGCGGTGGCCTCGCCGTCGGGGTTGCGGTGTCGCCGGTGCAGGGGCAGTGCCGCCCGGAGGTGGTCGTGCGCGCTGTCGTGGTCCCCGAGGTGGGCGGCGTACCAGCCGATCTGGTTCAGGGTGTCGGCCCGCGGCACGGGTCGGTCGAGCCGGTCGTGCAGGGCCAGTGCCCGTTCGGCGTGGTCCAGGGCCCGGCGGAGGTCGCCGCGCCAGTGCCACGCCCAGCCGAGCATCTGGTGGGTCCGGGCCTGCTGGACGGGGTCGTCGTGCTGTTCGGCGAGGGCGAGGGACCGGTCGAGGTGCGTGATCGCCCGGGTCGGGTGTTCCAGGACGGCGTAGGCGATGCCGAGGTTGCGGTGGGCGCTGATGCGGGCCGCGGGGTCGGGGAGGTGCGCGGCGGCGTCGAGGGCGGCCCGCCAGACGGCCACCCGGTCGTCGCGGTGGCCCCGCCGGAAGTGGAACGTGTCCAGCGCCCGCGCGAGGTGCCACACGACGCGGTGCCGTCCGCTGGTGGCGGCGGTGTGCGTCGCGGCCAGCAGGTTGGGGTGCTCGGTGTCGAACCAGGCCATGGCCTGGTCCTCGGCCGGTAATCGGGGCACGAGGGTGCCGGGTGCCGGCCGTGCGGGCCGCAGGGGTTCGCGGTGCGGGTACAGCAGCCGGTCGGCGTGGTGGGCGGTGTGCAGGTAGTGGTCGACCACGCGCCGCAGGGCCCGGTCCCGTTCCGGTGCCGGCAGGTCGTCGGTGTGGCGGCGGATGAGGTCGTGCATGCGGTAACGGCCGCGGACGCCGTGGTCCAGCAGCGATGCCTCGTGCAGGGCGCGCAGGACCCGTGCGGTCCGGTCAAGCGGCAGGCCGAGGAGGGACGCGGCGGCGGTGAGGCCGATGTCCGGGCCGGGTGCGAGGGCCAGCAGGCGCACCGCGTGCCGGTGCTCGGCGGTCAGGGCGCGGAACGACGTGGCGAGCACCGCGGGCAGGCTGGCGGTGGGGTCGTCGTCGTCCAGGGCGGCCGTGCCGGACCGGTCGATGTCGGCGACGAGGTCCGCGACCGCCAGATCCGGGTTCGTGTGCGCCCGCCCGGCCGCGATCGCCAGCGCCAGCGGAAGCCCCCGGCACAGTGCGAGCAACCGCGTGACGGCGGCGGGTTCGGCGGACAGGCGCGGCCCGCCCAGGCGCGACTCCAGCGCGGCACGGGCCTCGTCGTCGGCGAGCACGTCCAGCGCGAGGTGCCGGGCGCCGTGCCGGGCCACCAGTCCGCTGAGGATCCGCCGACTGGTGACCACCACCGCGCACGACGGGCCACCGGGCAACAGGGGTTCCACCTGCTCGGCGGACACGGCGTTGTCCAGCACCACCAGCACGCGCCGGTCCGCCGTGACGCTGCGGAACAACGCGGCCTGCCCGTCGAGGTCCGGCGGGACGCGGCCGGGTTCCACGCCCAGCGCGGCCAGGAAGCCCTGCACCGCGGTCTCCGGCGCCACCGGCCCGCCCTTCGGGCTGAACCCCCGCAGGTCCACGAACAGCTGCCCGTCCGGGAACCGCTCCAGCCGCCGATGCGCCCACCGCAACGCCAACCACGTCTTCCCGATCCCGCCCGCGCCGCCGATGAGCGAGATCGCCGACGACCGGTGCGCCCCGTCGTCCAGTGCCTCGTCGAGCGCGGCGAGCGCGCTCTCGCGACCGACGAACGCGGCCGGCATCGCGGGCAACTGCCGGGGCGGACCGACGACCGGCGCCCCGTGCACGTGCACCCCACCGTGCACGACGCCGGCCTGCACGACCGCACCGCCCACGACGGCCGTCAGCTCGTTGTGCACCACTGCGGGCGGCTCGGACCCTCCTGCGGCAACCACCAGGCCACCTTGCCACCGGTTCCCGGGTGGCGGGGCGAATCACCCGCCCCGGCTTACCAGGCTCGACCTCGAGGCAGGGCGGCCAGGCCCGGAGCGGACAGGTGGAGCACCTCGTAGCGTTCCGCGGCCGGCTCACCCGGTCCGACAGCGTCCTCCCACAGCACGAACCTCATCAGCTGCCAGTGGTGCGGGTCGAACGCGAGGGCGACGGTGTGGACGCCGTCTCGGTCGGCGAGCTCGCGCGCCTCTCCGGCTTCCCGTCCGATCCACTCGGCCAGGCCGGAGCCGTCCGCCGAATCGGCGGGGATGGGCGCCAGGACACGGGAGGCCGCCCTGGGGTCCACTGCTCGCGCGGGACCGGCGTGGCAGGCGATCCCGGTCCAGTGGCGGGCGACCGGCCGCCCGAAGTCGCGGAGGATGTTCTGGAATCCCCCGCCGCCGACGAGGAAGTGGGCCATCGCACCGGTGTCGTGCCACAGGTAGAAGGGCGCGTACTGGTTTACCGGCGAGCCGCCGACGCCGCGTTCGCGGATGACGTAGGCCTTCAAGCCGAGCCCGGCGCGGTCGTCGAGGGCGTGGCCGCCGGCGGCCACCCTCTCGCGGATCGTGGTCATGTCGTAGTCGGCGGGCAGGGTGATCTCGTACTGCTTGGCGTACACGGAAGATCGTCGCCTCTCTTGCTCAGTGGTCAGCCGGCCGCCGGTCGGGACGTGTGGGCGGCGAGCAGGTCCAGCACGCCGGTGATCGCCTGCTCGAACGGCGCCGTGGACTCGGCGGCACGCGCCAGCACGTAACCGCCCTGCAGGACGGCGACCACGGTGGCGGCGGTCGTCCTCGGGTCCAGTCCCGGGGCCAGTTCGCCGCGTTCACGCCCTTCCTCCAGGACCTCGGCGATCCGGTCGCGCAGCCACGACAGGGTCTGCTCGACCGGAGCGCGCAGGCCCGGGTCGGCCATGACCTCCGGGTCCTGGGTCAACCGCCCGATGGGGCACCCCTTCAGGACGTCACGTTCGCGCCTCAGGTAACCGGTGATCCGTTCCATCGCGGTGCCGGGGACGGTGAACCCGGCTTCGGCCTTGGCGCGCATCTCCTCGGCGGTGCGGTTGATCGCCGCGAGCGCGAGGTCCGGCTTGCCGGCGAAGTGGTGGTACATGCTGCCCTGCCCGGCTCCGGCCCGGCGCTGGATCTCCTTCGGGCTGGTACCGGTGTAGCCGCGCTCCCACAGCAGTTCCCGCGTGCTCTCGATGAGGCGTTCGGCAGAACTCATGCCCCTACTGTACATACCAGTAGGTACAGTCGACAGGCGAGGGCTTCCTGCCCCTCACCCTCGCCCACGAACGTGTCCGGTCACAGGAACCCGAACAGCGGCGGGAACGCCAGGACCACGACCCACGCCCACGCCGCGTACACCGGCAGGTACGCGGTCTGCCAGCGTTCCAGCCCGGCGAACGGCACCCGGCGCCGGATCAGGCCGGTCATCAGCCACGCCGACCACGCCAGGTTGACCAGCAGGATCACGTTCTCGCCCAACGCCGCCGCCTTGTTCGGCGTCGTCCCGTACTCCGTGATCCGCCCGGTGATCTCCCACAGCACCAGCACGTCGATGAGCAACGCGCTGACCACGAGCGCGAGTTGCAGCTTGTCGAACACACCGGCCGGCGCGAGCGGATCACGCGCCGAGGCCGAGTAGAGCAGCAGCGCCAGCACCACGACGAGCAGCAGGTCGAACAGGATCAACGCTTCCCGTTCCACGTCGATCCCGGCACTGGTGACGACGAAGGTGACCAGGAACGCCAGCAGCACGGCGGTGAACAGCGGCGTGAACAGCCGCGTCAACACCGGGGCGATGTTCTCCACCACGCTCTGCTTGGCCTCGACCAGCCACCCGGCCACCACCACGGCCGCTGCCGCGCCGCACGGCAGCACCCACTGCGCGATCACGGTCTCCGGCGAGATCCCGATGGCCTCGAAGGTGCCGAACACGAAACCGATCAGCACACCGCCGCCGAGCGCGATGAGGACGTAGTAGATGAACCACTCGCCGGTGAAGCGGACGAAGTCCATCCGCCGCCGGGACGAGCGCAGGTCGTCGGACACGTAGGCCAGGCCGACCACGAACCACAGCGCGATCGGCAGGTGGATGCTCGTCAGCACCAGCGATTGCGAGTCCTCCGCGAGCGGGTAGGCGTTGGCCGCCACGGCGCCGAGCGCGAACAACGCCACCAGCGCGCCGATCACCGCCGGCGCGGCACGACGGCGCCACGCCAGGAACGCCGCCAGCCACGGCAACGCGAACAGGCCGACGTTGGGCCCGTAGAACGCGGCGTCGTCCTCCAGGGTCAGGCCGAACAGCTCCGGCGCCTTGACCGAGGCCGCCGCGCCGACCGCGCAGCCCACCATGACGAGCAGGTCCCGCCGCGACCGACCACTCGGCGTCGGGCCGTCCGCCCCGCCGGTCAGCACCAGCTGCTTCCACAGCCGTTCCGAGTGCTCCCGGGCGAACTCGCGGGACAGCTCGTCCAGGCTGCCCATGCGCTTGACGGCGACCAGGAACGCCTCGTCGGCGTGCAGGCCGGCGGCGACGAGGTCGTCGACCGAACCGCGCAGGTGGTCCTCGAGCTCGTCCACGTCGGCCTGCCGCAGCTCCCGGCGGCGCTGCACGTAGTGGCGCCACTGGGCGAACTGCGCCTCCAGCTCGCCCTGGTCGTCGGTCATGCGAAGCCTCCCAGCGGGAACGTGGTGAAGTCGGTGCGGGGCCAGATCTCCTTGAGCGCGTCCACCACCGTGGCCCACTGGCGGCGCTGCTCGGCCAGCTCGGCCAGCCCGCCGCGGGTGATCCGGTAGTACTTGCGCCGCCGCTCCCCCGCGACCGACTGCCAGCTGGACTCCACGTGCCCGAGGCGCTCCAGCCGGTGCAGCAACGGGTAGAGCAGCCCTTCGGTCCAGTCCAGCTCGCCGCCGGACAGCTCGTTGATCCGCCGGAGGATGGCGTAGCCGTAGCTGTCCTCCTCGGCCAGGATGCCCAGCACCATCGGGGTCGCCGAAGCGGCCACGAGGTCCTTGGTGACCTTCAACGAAACCTCCTCCCGACTCCCGAAGATCCTGCCGATCTACCCTAGATGTGCAAGGCATAGTACTTCTAGGTATCGTGGCGTAGCAAATGACGCGGAACGGACCATGTGGGACGCGGGCGGCGGAACCCCGATGGTCGGCGCCCTCATCACGTTGACCGAACACCCCGAAGTGGGATTCTGGTGGCGTGCAGGGCAACTCCAGATCCTGGCCGGCCAACTGCTTCCGGTTGCTGCTGGTGGAGGACGACCGCGAGCTCGTGGAGTTGCTCGGCGCCGCGCTGCGCGACGAGGGGTACACCGTGGACGTCGCGCTGGACGGCCAGCGCGGACTGCACCTCGGCCTGACCCGCCCCTACGACGTCGTGGTCATCGACCGGGGCTTACCGGCGCTCGACGGGCTGGACCTGCTGGTGCGCCTGCGGGCCAAGGCGGTGCGGGCGCGGGCGTTGATCCTCACCGCGCTGGGCACCGTGCACGACCGGATCGACGGCCTCGACGCGGGCGCGGACGACTACCTGGTGAAGCCGTTCGACCTGGACGAGCTGAGCGCGCGGCTGCGGGCGCTGTGCCGTCGTGCGCTGGAACTGGCCGACGTGCTGCGGATCGGCGCCGGGCACCTCGACGTCGAGCAGCGGGAGGTGGTGCTGCCCGACGGCGGACGGGTGCCGCTCACCACCCGGGAGTTCACGCTGCTGCGCGTGCTGGCCACCTATCCAGAGACCGTGCACACGCGCGCGTCGTTGCGGCGGGTGGTGTTCCCGGACGCCTCGGCAACCTCCATTGTGGACACTTACGTGTACTACCTGCGCACCAAGATCGACCGTTCGGTGGTGCACACCGTGCAAGGGCTCGGTTACCGGTTGGGGGCGTTGTGAGTCGTTCGTGGGTCGAGGCGGAACGTGCGGTCATCCGACGGGCACGCCTGCGGATCAGCGTGCTGGTCGCGCTGGCGATCACGGTGCTGGTCGCGTTCGTCGGCGGTATCGCCTACGCCGTGATGGTGCACGCCCAGGAAGCGCAGGTGACGCGCGAGCTGCGGTACAACGCCCAGTTCGGCGCGCCGTCGACCCCGCCGGGCTGCACGTGGCTGTTCATCCTGGAAAACGGTGTCCTGGACGACGGCGTGCTGAAGGTGCCGCCCGGGTTCCCGCTGTTCGAGGACCTCGACGCGGTGGACGCGACCGGCGAGACGATCGAACGCGCCCTCGAACGCAACGGCACGCAGTACCTGGTGCTGACCCGGCGCGGCCCGGCCGACCGCACGGTGCAGGCGGTGTTCGACACGCGCTACCAGCTCGCCGACCGGCGGCACCTGTTGCTGGCGCTGGGGATCGCGGAGGTCGGCGGCCTGCTCGCGGCGGCGCTGCTGGGCCTGTGCGTGGGTCGCGGCACGGTCGCGCCGCTGGCGGAGGCGTTGGCCCGGCAGCGCCGGTTCGTCACCGACGCGAGCCACGAGCTGCGGACGCCGATCGCGCGGGCGTACACGCGGGCGCAGCTGCTCGCCCGCTGGGCCAAGGCCGCGGACCTGCCCGACGACCACCGCGACGGCCTGGACAAGCTCGCCACCACCATCCGCGGTCTCGGTGACGTGGTGGACGACCTGTTGCTGTCGGCACGGCTGAGCCGGCAGCCCGAGGACCTGACCGGTCGGTCGGTGGACCTGGCCGCGGTGGCGGAGGCCGCGGTGGCGACGGAGGAGGACCGGGCGGCCGAACGGCGGATCACGCTCACCGTGACCCGCCCGGACGGTCCGGTGGTCGTGCACGGCGTCGAGACCGCGTTGCGGCGCGCGGTGGACGAGCTGCTGGCCAACGCGGTGCGCCACACCCCGGAGGGCGGCCGGATCGACGTGCTCCTCGGGCTGCGCGACGGGCGGGTCGAGCTGACCGTCGCCGACACCGGCGAGGGTTTCGACCCGGTGGAGGCGGACCGGCTGTTCGACCGGTTCCACCGCGGACCGGGCGGGCCGGAGCGGCGGTTCGGCCTGGGCCTGGCGCTGTTGCGGGAGATCGTGACGAGCCACGGCGGCACGGTGGAGGCGGTCGGCCACCCCGGCCAGGGCGCCCGGTTCACCCTGCGCCTACCGCTCGCCACCACCACCGCCGAGGTCCGGGAGATCAGTACCGGCCCGCGGTGACCAGGTCCGCGGCCAGGCGGACGTCGGCGTCGAGCGGTCGGTCCGGGTCGACCGGCGCGATGGCGTCGGCCAGCGCGTCCAGCAGCGCGGCGCACCGGGGCGCGGTCGGCCGCCGGCCACCCACGTGGACGGCCTGCCGCAGGCCCAGCGCCAGCGAACCGCACAGCAGCCGGAGCAGTTCGGCGAGGTCGTAGGAGCGCAGCGCGGCCTGGGTGCCGAACGGCACGACGTCCTGGTTGTGCAGGTTGGTCGGCAGGCTCTGGGTGCTGGCGGGCACCACGGCACGGCGGATCTCGGCGACGAACGCCGTCGTGGCCAGCTGCACGCCTTGCAGCCCGTGCTGCCGCCCGGGGCCGGCGGCCAGCATCGGCGGCAGGCCGGTGTTGCGGGCCGGGTCCACCAGCAGGTCGAGCTGCCGTTCGGCGAGGTTGCCCAGCGACGCGGTGACCATGGCCAGCACGTCGGCGGCGAACGCGGCCGGTTGGCCGAAGAAGTTGCCGCCGTGCGCCACGAGGTCGTCGTCCGGGAAGAACAGCGGGTTGTCGCTGACACCGCCCAGATCGGCCGTGACGACACCGTCGACGTAGCGCAACGCGTCCTCCGCCGCACCGAGCAGCTGCGGCGAGCACCGGAGGCTGTAGGGCTCCTGGAGGGCACGCCCGCCGCTCGGGACCGTGCCGACCAGCGTCGCCCGCATCCGGTCGGCGACGGTGATCGCGCCGGGGTGGCCGTACGCGGAGATCAGGCGTGGGTCGAGGAATGCCGGGTCCGCACCCAGCAGGTCCACGAGCAGGCACGTGAGGTCCTGCACGGCGCGGTGCGAAGCACGCACGCTCGCCAACGCCAACGCCGTGGCGGCCGTCGTCACGGACGTGCCGTTGACGAGCGCCAACGCGTCACGGCCGTCGAGGGTGAGCGGGGTCAGCCCGGCCCGGCGCAGGGCCTCGTCGGCGGGCATCCGCTCCCCGTCCACGTAGGCGTGGCCGCGGCCGCGCAGCGCCTGGGTCGCGTAGGCGAGCGGGATGAGGTCGCCGCTCGCGCCGACCGAGCCGTAACGCGGGATCGCGGGCACGAACGTGGTCGCGAACATCGCCGCGAGCCCGTCCACGACGTGCGCGGACACCCCTGAAACGCCTTGGGCCAACGACCACGCGCGCACGAGCAGCGCGGCGCGGGCGATGTCGGCGGGCAGGTCGGGCCCTTGCCCGGCGCCGAGGTGTGCGAGGGTGTTGTCGCACTGGTCGGCCTCGTCCTCGCGGCCCGCGAAGCCGATGAGGGCGCCGAACCCGGTCTTGGCCCCGTAGACGGGGCGTTCGTCGTCGGCGAGCACGGCGCGCAGGTACTCGCGCCCCCGCTCGACCCGGTCCCGAACCGGAGGGCTGATGAGCAGCGACAGCGGTGCCGCCGCACGGATGAGGTGGTCGCCGGCCAGCGGTGCGCCGAGGTCCACGGGGGCGTCGGTCACGGTGGTGGTCACCGCACCGACGGTAGGCAGCCGATCTCAGAGAGTTCTGAGATCGGCTGCGTAGCTTCCTGGCTCATGGCGCACGACTACCTGATCATCGGAGCAGGACCGGCCGGGTTGCAGCTCGCCGCCCTGCTGGAACGCGACGGTCGCGATTACGCGGTCCTGGAACGCGGCTCCGGCCCGGGTACCTTCTTCACCCGCTACCCGCGGCACCGCACGCTCATCTCCATCAACAAGGTCCACTCCGGGTACACCGACCCGGAGCAGCGGCTGCGGATGGACTGGAACTCGTTGCTGTCCGACGACCCCGCGCTGCTGTTCACCCGCTACAGCGGCCGGTACTTCCCCGCCGCCGACGACCTGGTCCGCTACCTGGCCGATTTCGCCGCGGCCACCGGCGCCCGGGTCCACTACGACACCGAAGTCACCCGGATCTCCCGTGACGACGAGGGTTTCACCGTGCTCGACCGCGGTGGACGGACGTGGCGGGCCGCGCGGGTCGTCGTGGCGACGGGAGTTTCGCAACTCCACGAGCCACCCATCCCGGGCATCGAGCACGCCGAGCGGTACGACACCTTCGACACCGACCCGGAGTCGTTCACCGACCAACGGGTGCTGGTGATCGGCAAGGGCAACTCCGGCTTCGAGACCGCCGACTCCCTGGTGGAGCACGCGGCGGTCATCCACGTGGCCGGGCCGCACTCGGTGCGGCTGGCGTGGCAGACGCACTACGTCGGCCACCTGCGCGCGGTGAACAACAACTTCCTCGACACCTACCAGCTCAAGTCGGAGAACGCGGTCCTCGACGGCACGGTGGAGCTGATCGAGCCGCGGCCCGGCGGCGGGTTCCGCGTCCTGTTCCGGTACGCGCGCACGGCGGAGTCGTTGCGGGAACTGGAGTACGACCGGATCGTCGCGTGCACGGGGTTCCGGTTCGACGCCTCGGTCTTCGACGACACCTGCCGTCCGGCGCTGGTGATCGACGACCGGTTCCCCGAGCAGACGCCCGCCTACGAGTCGACCACCGTGCCCGGTCTGCACTTCGCGGGCACGCTCACCCAGCAGCGCGACTTCAAGAAGTCCACCAGCGGGTTCATCCACGGCTTCCGCTACGGCGTCCGGGCCCTGCACCGCATCCTCGCCGCACGCCACCACGGCACGCCGTGGCCGTCGACCGAGCTGGAGGCGTCACCGGAGGCGATCGGTGACGCGCTGGTCGCCAGGGTGAACCGGTCGTCCGCGCTGTGGCAGCAGTTCGCGGTGATGGGCGACGTGGTGACGGTGTCCGGCGACACCGCCCGCTACGAGGAGGAGGTGCCGGTGGCTTACGTCGCCGACGCCGGCCTCGGCCCGGCCGAGCACCGGTTCGTCGCGACCCTGGAGTACGGGCCGGACCACGACACCGTCGACCCGTTCGACATCTCGATCCCCCGCGTGGCGGAGAACGACGCGGCCAACGCGCAGGACGCGAGCTACCTGCACCCGGTGGTGCGCTACTACCGCGACGGCGCGCTCGCCGCGACCCACCACCTGGCGGAGAACCTGGAGAACCACTGGGACCTGCCCGCGGTGCACCAGCAGCCGCTGGCCGTGTTCGTGAAGGAATGCCTTGCCGGCGCGTGACGCCGAGCCGTTCCCGCGCGCGGTGCTCGACGTGCTCGACGCCGCCGCGGACCGGCCGGTGTTCGAACACGGCACGCGCGTGGTGACCGGAGCGGAGGTGCTGGACCTGGTCGCCCGGATCTCGACCGGTCTGCGCCGGGAAGGACTGGGCCCGGGTGACGGTGTCGCGCTCCTGCTCGGCGTGAACCCCGAGGCGTTCGCCACGGTCCTGGCCGCGCACGCGGTGGGAGCACGGGTTCTGGGCGTGCGGCCGGGGCTGCCCGACGAGCAGGTGCACCACCTGCTGAGCCTCGACATCACCGCGATCATCACCGACTCCGCCGTGCCCCGGACCGACCCCGCCCCGCGCACGCTCACCGTCGACAAGTTGCGCAAGACCCGTGCCGACGGCCCGCCCCGGTGCGACGGCAGGCCCGGTGACGTCGCCCGGCTCATCCACACCAGCGGCAGCACGGGCGTGCCCAAGGCGTGCGCCCAGACCTACGCGGCGATGACCGACGCGTGGGCCGCGCGACCGGACGCCTGGCCGCCCGCGATCCGCGAGCTGGCGTCCCGGCTGGAGCGGTACCTGGTGTTCGGGTCGCTGTCGAGCCAGGTGATGTCCGAGTACGCGGTGGTGGCGATCACCGCCGGCGGCACCGCGGTCGTCGCCGACCGGCCCGGGTTCCCCGACGCGATCACCCGCCACCGCGCCTCGGCGAGCGTGATCACCGTGCCCCGGTTGGTCAAGCTCGTCGCCGCCCAGCGCCGTGCCCCGGCCGACCTGTCGACGTTGCGCGCCCTGATGGTGTCCGGGTCACCGCTGACCGCCGCCCGGCACCGCGAGGCGTTGGACGTGCTCGGACCGGTCGTGTTCCACGGCTACGGCCAGACCGAGACGGGCATGATCGCGATGGCGACCCCGGCCGACCCGCCCGGCACGGTGGGCCGACCACCGGCGGCGGTGCGGGTCGAGATCCGTGCGGCGGACGGCACCCCGGTGCCGCCGGGGGTCGACGGCGAGCTGTTCGTCCGCACCCCGGCGCAGGCCGACGCGTACTGGGGCGACGCGGTGCGGTCGGCCGAGGTGTTCGCGGGCGGCTGGGTGCGCACCCGCGACCTGGGCCACTTCGACGCCGACGGCCACCTGCGCCTGACCGGCCGGACCAGGGACGTCGTCATCGTCAACGCGAACCTGCACTACGCGGGCCCGATCGAACGGGTCATCGCCGAGCACCCGGACGTCGCCGAGGCGTACGTGGTCGCCGTGCCCGACGAGGACACCGGCGAGGCGGTGCACGCGTTCGTGGTGCCCACCGGTGACCGCCCGCCCGACCTCGACGCGCTGCGCGCGCTGGTGACCGCCCGGCTGGGTGCCGCGTGCGCGCCGGTGCGGGTGACCGCGATCGCCGAACCGCCGCTGGCACCCAGCGGCAAACCGGACAAGCGCCTGCTGTCCCCCACCCGGACGTGAAGGAGAAAAGTCGTGTCCAGCGAGGTTTCCACGGACTGTCTCGTGATCGGCGCCGGCCCGGCCGGGCTGCAGGCGTCCTACCTGCTCACCCGCTCCGGGCGGGACCACCTGGTGCTGGAGGCCGGTGACGCCCCCGGCACGTTCTTCACCCGCTTCCCCCGCCACCGCACCCTGATCTCCATCAACAAGCCCAACACGGGGTGGGACGACCCCGAGCTGAACCTGCGCACCGACTGGAACTCGCTGCTGTCCGACGACCCGTCGCTGCTGTTCACCGGCTACACGCCGCGCTACTTCCCGCACGCCGACGACCTGGTCCGCTACCTGGCCGACTTCGCCGCGAAGCACGACCTGCCGATCCGCTACGGCACGTCGGTGGTGTCGGTGACCCGCCCGGACGACCAGTTCGTCGTGCACGACCAGCACGGCCGCACCTACCGGGCAGGGCGGCTCATCGTCGCCACCGGTGTGTCCCGGCCGTACGTGCCGCCGATCGAGGGAGTGAAGCACGCCGAGCGGTACGACGACGTGTCGGTGGACCCGGCCGACTTCACCGGGCAGAAGGTGCTGATCATCGGGCGCGGCAACTCGGCGTTCGAGACCGCCGACAACCTGATCGAGACCGCGTCGGTCATCCACGTCGCCGGACCCGGCTCGTTGAAGCTGGCGTGGCAGACCCACTTCGTCGGCCACCTGCGCGCGGTGAACAACAACTTCCTCGACACCTACCAGCTCAAGTCGCAGAACGCGCTGCTGGACGGGCGGGTGCTCGACATCCGCCGCGACGGTGACTCCTACCTGGTGCGGGTCAGCTTCCAGCGCGTGCAGGAACGGGTGAAGGAGATCCGCTACGACCGGGTGATCCTGGCGACCGGCTTCCGGTTCGACGCGTCGATCTTCGCCGCCGGGTGCCGCCCCCGGTTGACGATCAACGACCGGTTCCCGGACCAGACCGCCGCCTGGGAGTCGGTGAACGTGCCCGACCTGTTCTTCGCGGGCACCATCACGCAGGCCAGGGACTTCAAGAAGTCGACGAGCGGGTTCATCCACGGCTTCCGCTACGGCGTCCGCGCCCTGCACCGCATCCTGGAGCACCGCTACCACGGCGTGCCGTGGCCGACCCGGGACCTCGCCCGGGACGCGGTGACCGACACCGTGATCGAACGGGTGAACCGCACCTCCGCGCTGTGGCAGCTGTTCGCGTTCCTGGCGGACGCCGTGCTGATCGGGTCGGACGGCACCCTGCGCTACGCCGAGGAGGTGCCGTTGGCGCACCTGCACGAGGCGGTCGGCCGGGGCGACTTCGGCGACGTCGAGTCCTACCTGGCGGTGACGCTGGAGTACGGCGCGGACCACGACCGGGTCAACCCGTTCGACGTCACCGCGGGCCGGACGTCCCAAGAGGACACCAGCGGGCTGGACGGCCGCTACCTGCACCCGGTGGTGCGGCACTTCCGCGCCGGGGTGCTGCTCGCCGAGCACCACCTGACCGAGAACCTGGAGAACGAGTGGGACAGCGAGGACGTACACCGGGCGCCGCTGCGGGCGTTCCTGCACACCCGGCTCGCCCCGGCCGGAGTGGGGTCGCCGTGAGCACCGGGCCCCTCGCCGAGCTGCACGACAAGGCCCGCGCGGTGCTCGACCCCGTGCACTACGACTACTACGCGGGCGGTGTCGGCGACGAGGTCGTGCTCGGGGAGAACGAGGCGGCGTTCCGGCGGCTGGCCCTGCTGCCGAGGGTGTTGCGCGGTGCGCCGACCCGCGACCTCGGTGTCGACCTGCCCGGCGGGCACCTCGACCTGCCGGTGCTGGTCGCGCCGACCGCGTTCCACCGGCTCGCGCACCCCGAGGGCGAGTTGGCGACGGCACGGGCCGCGGCGGCGGCGGGAACGGTGCTGGTCTCCGGCGTGGCCTCGACGGTGGCGATCGGCGACGTGGTGGCGGCGGCACGGGCCGTGCGCGCCGAGGCGTCGGTGTGGTTCCAGCTCTACCCGCAGCCCGACCAGGACGTGACGGCGTGCCTGGTGGAGCGGGCGGAACGGGCGGGCTGCACGGCGCTGGTGGTGACCGCCGACTCGCCGGTCTTCGGCCGGCACCGCCGCGACGCCGAGCACGGTTTCCACGACCTGCCGGCCGGGCTCGCGGCGGAGAACATGCGGGACCTGCCGGGCGGGCCGCCGGGAGGTGTCCGGGACATCGGGATGTCGCCGTCGGTGTCGTGGCGGGACTTGGACCGGCTGCGGGAGCTGACGTCGTTGCCGTTGTGGCTCAAGGGGGTGCTCCACCCGCGTGACGCGGTGCTGGCGGTCGAGCACGGGGTGGCCGGGGTCGTGGTGTCCAACCACGGTGGCCGCCAGCTCGACCTCGTGCCGGCGGCGGTGGAGGCGTTGCCCGCGGTGGTGGACGCGGTCGCCGGACGGGTGCCGGTGCTGCTGGACGGCGGGGTGCGCGGCGGCGGTGACGTCGCGGTGGCGCTCGCGCTGGGCGCGGCGGCGGTCGGTGTCGGCAGGCCGGTGCTGTGGGGCCTGGCGGCGGACGGCGAGGCCGGGGTGTCCCGGGTGCTCGCCGTGCTGCGCGACGAGGTGGACCACGTCCTCGCGCTGTGCGGCGGACGTGACCTCGCCGACCTCACCCCGGACCTGGTCGTCAGCCGCGGGACGGGGGTGTCCGGGCGGTGTGGTTGACCGGGTTGCTCGCCGCCGCGGTGGTGCTGACCGCGCCGCGCTGGCTGCCGGCGCGGGTGGTCGCCCTGCGCGCCAAGATGTTCGAGAAGGTCAACGGGGACAACGCGATCACGTTCCCGAACGCCGTCGTCGGCCCGGACCGGTTCCAGGAGGTCTACGGCCACCCCGCGGCGAACGGCCGCAGCCGGGGCGCCGGGCTGTCCGACCTGTTCTGGTACTGGCTCTCCCCCGGCCCCGAGGTGCACCAGGAGCACCTGGAGGCCGGTCCGCGTTACGACGACGTCGCACGCACGACGCGCGCGCTGCTCGCCGGTCCGGGTGACGAGCTGTCGGCGTTGGCGGCCCGCTGCGCCGGGCGGGTGCTCGACGAGCGGGTCACCGGTCGGGTCACGCTGGTGCGACTGCGGGACCTGATGATGCCGGTGTGGGCGGAGTACTTCCACGAACTGGTCTTCGGCGAGCCGTGCCCCCGCAAGGCACGCGACCTGATCGTGGGGCACGCCGACGACGTGGTGACGTCGTTGAAGTGCACCGGCCTGCGCCACCCGGCCCGCCGCGCCCGGCTGACCCGCTACCTGGCCCGCCGGGTCGCGGCGGGCGACGTGCGGCGGCCGTTGCCCGCGAGCCTGTCGCCGACCGAGCAGGTGCACTACCTGCAGGGCACGTTCTTCAACACCGGCGTGGTGCAGATGTCCGAGGCGATGGCGCACGTGCTGCTGGCGCTGGCGCAGCACCCGGAGGCGGCGGCGCGGCTGGCGCGTGACGACCGCTACTTCGGCCACGTGCTGGACGAGACCATGCGGCTGTACCCGCTGTTCGGCATCGCGCACCGCATCGCCACCGCCGAGATCGCGCTGGACGAGCGGACCACGCTGCCCGCCGGGTCGGTGCTGTGCTTCAGCTACCCCGACTACCACGCCACCGGCTACGCGCGGCCGGACGTGTTCGACCCGGACCGCTGGGACCACGTCGGGGCCCGCGAGGCGCACCACATCCCGTTCGGCGTGGCGGCCAACCGGCCGTGCCCGGCGTGGCGGCTGTCGCCGTTGGCGCTGCGCGCGGCGACGCGCGAGGTGCTCCGCCGGGTCACGCTGCACTCCACGGTCACGCACACCCGGTCGATGCCGAGCCGGGGGCCGTGCCTGCTGGTCCGGGTGGACCAGCCGCTGCCACCGGGTCGCCTGGCCGTGCTCGGCGCGCTGCTGCGCGTGCGGGACCGGTGGGAGGACGTGTGGCGCAGCGTGGTCCAGCTCGTGCTCGGCACGGTCATGGTCCTGCACGCCCACCGCCTGCGCCTGGCCGGGCGGTACTTCGACACGCACGACACCCAGGGTCGTCCGTTGCGGCACCGGCCGCCTTCCCCACAGGAGATCACCGAGTGAACCAGATCCAGTTCGCGTTGCGGGTGTTCGCCGCGCTGGCGGTCGTGCTCGCGGCGACGACGTTGTGCGGGCGCCTCGCCATGCTGGTCAAGCAGCCCAGGGTCGTCGGCGAGATGGTCGCCGGTGTCCTGCTCGGGCCCGCCCTGCTCGGCGCGGTGGCACCCGGCGTGCAGGCCCAGATCTTCCCGGCGGACGTCAAGGACACCCTCTACGTGCTGAGCACGATCGGGTTGACGTTCTACATGTTCCTGGTCGGGTCGTCGCTCGACCACAGCCTGGCCAGCGGGCAGCGGATGCGGCGGGCGACGGCGCTGGCGGTGTCGGGCATCGTGCCGACGTTCGCGCTGGGCGCGGCCGCGGCGGCGCTGTTCTTCGGCACGCTCAGCCCGGACGGCACCAGCCGGTGGGAGTTCATGCTGTTCGTCGGCGGCGCGCTGTCGATCACCGCGTTCCCCATGCTGGCCCGGATCCTGCAGGAGCGCGGTATCGCGAACACGCCCATCGGCGGCCTGACCCTGGTCGCGGCGGCGATCGACGACGCGGCGGCGTGGGTGATCCTGGCGGTGATCATCGCGGTGGCGGCGGCGGGCAGCCCGTTCGACGCGCTGGTCACGGTGGCGGGCGCGGCGGTGTTCGCGGTGCTGATGCTCACGGTGGGGCGCGGCCTGTTCGCCAGGCTGGGCGCGCGGGTGGAGCGGGAGGGCAAGCTGAGCCGGGACGTGATGGCGCTCGTCCTGCTCGTCGTGCTGCTGGCCGGGTGGTTCACCGACTACATCGGCGTGTTCTCGGTGTTCGGCGGGTTCATCACGGGCCTGGCGATGCCGCAGTCGCAGGTCGTGCGCCGGGAGCTGCAGACCCGGTTGACGGACCTGAACTCCATCCTGCTGCTGCCGGTGTTCTTCGCGTTCAGCGGGCTCAACACGGAGGTGTCCGGGTTCGGCGCGGGCGGCGCACTGTGGTGGCCGCTCGCGGTGATCATGGCGGCCGCGTTCGCGGGCAAGTACCTCGGTTGCGCGGCGGTCGTGCGCGCCCAGGGCTTCTCGTGGCGTTACGCGTCGGCGGTCGGCGGGCTGATGAACGCGCGCGGGCTGATGATCCTGATCTTCATCAACATCGGTCTCGCGTACGGCCTGGTGACCCCGGAGCTGTTCGCGATCCTGGTGGCCGTCGCGATCGTCACGACCGCCGCCGCGATGCCGATCTACCGGGCGTCGCTGCCCGAGAACGTGGAGCGCGCGGCGACCGACGTCGAGCCGGTGCCGGCCGTGAACCGCTCCTGAGCAGGCGATACAACGCGGATCTTGCGGTTCCGTGGCGCCACGGCGGCACGGTGGGCTGACCACGGCTCGTCAGGACGCTCCGAATCGCGGAACGAGCGGGCCGTGCGCACCGAACGGGAGGATCGGCCATGCCCACCTCGTCGAACGTGATGGACCCGCGGTTGGTGGACGACTTCGACCTGGACGTCCGTGAGATCACGGTGATCCAGGAGCAGCAGGAGGCGTCCGCTTCCGGCTTCACCTGCACGCTGTTCACCTGCCCGGCGCTGACCTGCGGGAGCTCCTGCACCAGCTGCTGACGGCCGGGCTGACGACCCGGCGGCCGGTCGCGTCACGGCGACCGGCCGCCGGGTCCGCGCAGCCCGCGGTCACAGCCACCAGGACCCCCGTCAGCCGGAGAGGGAGGACGTGCCGGGATGACCAGCCGACCACTGTTCCACTGCGCCGACGTCGCGGTGCTGCGCGCGCCGGTGCACCCGGCCGCACTCGCCGCCGGACTGCCCGCGGCGGACGACGCGCCCGCCGCCGGGGTGCGGCTGCTGGCGGCCGACCCGCTGGTTCGGGAGGCGATCTCGGTGTCCAGCCCGACACTCCCCCACCGGCTGGACACCCTGCTCGACGGGGCACCGAACGGCCCCGCACCGAGCGGATCGACGCCGAACGACGCGACACCGGACAGCCCGGCACCAAGCCGGGCGACACCGCACCACGCGGCCCTGGGCGGAGCGACGCCGGACGGCTCGGCACCGAGCGGCTCGGCATCAGGCGGAGCGATGCCGAGCGGAGCGGCACCGGGCGGAGCGATGCCCAGCACTGCCGACCTGCGGCGGGCGGTGCGGGCGTTGACGAGCTACCGGCTGCGGATGGCCACCCGTGCCACGCCGTTCGGGCTGATGGCCGGTGTGGCGACCGACGTGTCCCGCGAACTCGTCGCCGTGCGGGACGACCTCGCGCGTTACGCGGCACTGCCGTTGGGGCAGGGGCGTGCGGCGCTGACCGCCGTGTGCGAACGGATGCGCGCGCTGGCACCGGGCGACCGGCCGGTCCAGGTCGACCTGGCGCTGGACGCCGACGTCGTGCTGCCCCGCGCGGTCGCCGACGAAGCCGAACGCGTGGCGGAGCTGCTGTGGCGGCTCTCGCCACGCCAACCGGCGACGGCCTCCTTGCGCCAGTACCACAACGACTTCCTCGAGCGGTACGGCCAGGGCAGGCTGGTCGGGTTGCGGGAACTGCCCGACCCGGACATCGGGCTCGGCGCACCGGCCGGCTGCCGGATGCCGCCCACGCCCCGGTTCCGCCGCCCGGAGCCCGAGCAGGACGGCGACCGGGACCGGGTGCTCGCCGGACTCGCCCAGGAAGCGGTGCCGGCCGGTGAGCCCGAGGTGGTGCTGACCGACGACCACCCGCTGCTGACGGCACCTGCCCGGCACGCGGTTCGGCCGCGGCTGACGGTGCGGCCCCGAGCCGCGACGGGACGGCACCTGCCCGGTGGCGAATGGCTGTACGCCTCGGTGTACAGCTCGGCCAAGCGGCAGGACGAGCTGCTGCGGACCGTGCCCGCGCTGGTGGAGGGCCGCGCGGTCGACCGCTGGTTCTTCCTGCGCTACGGCATCCCGACCACCACCTCCGGCTGCGGTTCCACGGCTCGCCCGCCGCCCTCGCCGCGGACGTCCTGCCGCGGCTGACGTCGTGGGCGGCGGAGCTGCGCGACAGCGGGATGGTCCGGCGGCGGCCGACCGGATCCTGGACCCGGACCGCCCACCGATCCCGCTGGACCCACCGCCCGCGGACGCGTTCGCGTTGGCCGACCTGCCGGCGGCGTTGGCCTGGCTGGACGCCGAGCACACCACCCTGCTGGCCGCCCAGCACACCGCCGCGGCACTCGGTCGGCCGCAGGTGGTGTGGCAACTGGCGTGGAGCCTGTACACCTTCCACTACCGGCGGGGGCCACCACCACGCCAACCTCGCGTCCTGGCAACTGGCCTCGGACGTCGCCGACGACCTGCCCGACCCGTCCGCGCATCCCCTCATCCACCGCCTGCTCGGCATCGCCCACGCCCACCTCGGGCGGCACGACGACGCCATCCGCCACCTGCACCAGGCACTCGCCCAAGCCGAACAGCACCAGGACACCACCGAGCAAGCCAACGCACACCGCCAGCTCGCGTGAGTCCAGGAACGCCGCAGGGACGACCGGCAGGCGTTGGCCCACGCGGAACACGCCCTCGCCCTCTACCGCACGCTCGGCCAACCCGTCGGCGAAGTCCGCGCGCTCAACCAGGTCGGCTGGTACGCCGTCCGCCTCGGCGACTACGACACCGCCCGCGCCCACTGCCTGGCCGCATCTGCACAGCCTGGGCTGGATCGACCACCACAGCGGTCACCACGAGCAGGCCGTGGACCACTACCGGCAGGCCCTGACCCTGTTCCAGGGCCTCGGTGACGAGGTCGGGGTCGTCGGCACCCTCGACCACCTCGCCGACCCGTGCGCCGCCCTCGGCCGCCACGACGAGGCGCGCGACGCGTGGCACGAGGCACTGCGGCTGTACCGGCGGCAGGGACGCGACGCCGACGCCGAACGCGTCCAGAGCCGACTCGACGCCCTGCCCTGACCCCGGGGCCTGCCAGAGGGCTCGGTGACTGTGCGCACGCCGTCCTACCGCACGGCGGTGTCGCCGAAATGCCGTAGCGGCACACCGAAATTCATCACTTTCCGCCGCCGAAATCCGCCGCACCCACTCTTTCGTGCCGCATTTCCGGATGACACCGGACGAGGTCTCGACCAGCGAAACGAGAGCTGACTCCGCACTCGACCCGGACGGGTGATACCCACTCCACCTGATCAGGGACTAACCGTTTCCGCGAGTCCCGCGATAGACCTCATGTCGTTCCTCGGCGTCTCGCAGAATGAGGTCGACATGAGTTTGCAGCGCGTGATCACCGACGAGCGTGATCTGCAGGTCGCGCCCGTCTTCGCCCAGCGGATCGACGAGGACGTCATCCCGAAGGGCAGGCTGCCGGAGAACCCGCTGCCGGCGGACGTCGCGGCGGGCATCGTGCACTCGCGACTGCTGCTCGACGGCCGGGCGGCCCTCAACCTGGCCACGTTCTGCACGACGTCCGCCGAACCGGAGCTGGAGCGGATCTACGCGGACACCGCCGCGATCAACCTCATGAACCGCGAGGAGTACCCGGCCAGCTCCGACATCGAGCAGGAGTGCATCAACGCGCTGGCCGACCTGTGGCACGAGGACGACGGCCGGTTCATCGGCTGCTCCACCAGCGGCAGCTCGGAGGCGGCCATGCTCGCCGGGCTGGCCATGCTGCGCCGCTGGCGGGAACGGGGCGGCACGGGCACGCCCAACATGGTGTTCGGCGGCCACGTCCACGTCTGCTGGCCGAAGTTCTGCAACTTCTGGGACGTGGAAGCTCGCACGGTGCCGCTCGAAGAGGGCCGCACGACCCTCGACCCGGCGCTCGCCGCCCAGGCGGTGGACGAGAACACGATCGGCGTCGTCGCGGTGCTCGGCAGCACCCAGGACGGGCGCTACGACCCGGTCGCGGACATCGCGGCCGCGCTCGACGCCGTGGCGGCGGACCGGGGCGTCGACGTGCCGCTGCACGTGGACGCGGCGAGCGGCGGGTTCGTCGCGCCGTTCCTCGACGTCGACTTCGCCTGGGACTTCGCGCTGCCCAGGGTGGTGTCGATCAACGCCTCCGGCCACAAGTTCGGCCTCGTCTACCCCGGGTCGGGGTGGTGCCTGTGGCGCGATCCCGAGTACCTGCCGGAGTCGCTCGTCTTCGACTGCAACGTGCTCGGCGGGCACCACCCGACGTTCACGCTCAACTTCTCCCGGCCGGCGTCCGGCGTGATCGCGCAGTACTACCAGTTCCTGCGCAACGGGATGGCGGGCTACCAGCTGATCGCCCAGCGGTGCCAGGAGGTCGCGCGGCAGGTCGCCAAGGGCGTCGAGGCAGTCGGGCCGTTCGAGGTCGTCGGCGACGGCGAGGACCTGCCGGTCGTGGCGTTCCGCCTGCGCGACCCGGAGGCCGCGGGGTTCACCGTGTACCACCTGTCCGAGGCGCTCAAGGGCGACGGCTGGCACGTGCCCGCGTACAGCCTGCCGCCGAACCTGGAGCACGTGCACGTGCTGCGCGTGGTGTGCCGGCAGGGTTTCACGCTCGACCTCGCGGCCAAGTTCCTGGAGAGCCTGGCCAAGCACGCCGAACGGCTGGGCGGCCACCCGTTCCCGCTGCCCCGGCCGACCGCCCTGACGTTCACGGACTGACGCCGTGGTCACGATCGCGGAACTGGAGACCGACCCGTACCCGGCCTACGCCCGGTTGCGGCGGGACGAGCCGGTCAGCTGGGTGCCGGAGGCCAACCAGTGGCTGGTGACCCGCTGGCGGGACGTCCGCACCGTGCTGACCGACACCGAGCGGTTCACCACGGACCAACCGGCGTCGTCGATGCACGCGCTGTGCGGCGGCGCGCCCCTGCTGTTCCGGGAAGGGCCGTCGCACCGGGACGTGCGGGAGGCGTTCCGGCACGACTACGACCCGCACCGGGTGACGGACTACGTGGACACCGTCGCCCGGCCGGTCGCGCACCGCGTCGCCGACGAGGTGTTCCCGGCCGGCGGCGCCGACCTGGCCGCGGACTACTTCGAGCCGGTCGCGGCGATCGCCACGGCCACCCACCTCGGGCTCGGCCCCGAGGGCGCCGACACGATGCGGCGCTGGGGGCGGGTGCTCACCGGGGTGGCGAACAACTTCGGGCGCGACCCGGCGGTGGACGCCGACGCGGCCGTGGTGATGGCCGACGACGCGGCCGTGACCTCGCTCGTCCGGCGGCTGCGGGAGGACCCCGACCGGTCGGTGATCTCCCACCTGCTGCACGCGAACCGGCACGGCGACGGCGCGCGGGCGGACGCGGACGTGCTGCCGGTGCTCAAGCACATCGGGTTGAGCGTGATCGAGCCGGGCTGGCTGGCGGGCTGGACGCTGGCGGCGCTGTGGTCCGCGCCGGACCAGCTCGCCGCGGTCCGCGACGACCGCGCGCTGCTCGGCGCGGCGGTGTACGAGGCGCTGCGGTGGAGCGGCCCGGTCGGCGTGCTCGGCAGGCGCACGACGCGGCCCGTGAGGCTGGGCGGGCGGGACATCCCGGCCGACACCACGATCGCCGCCGCCATCGCCTCGGCCAACCGCGACGAGGCGGAGTTCACCGACCCCGACCGGTTCGACCTGCACCGCGACGTCCGCACGCACCTCGGGTTCGGCGTCGGTCCGCACGGCTGCCCGGCGCACCCGCTGGTCACCGCCACCGCGCGGACCGCGCTGGACGTGCTGGTGGAGCGGATGCCCGGCGTGCGGCCGGCGCCGACCTGGCGGGCCGCGCCGCACGGCTGGAAGCTGCGGCTGCCGGGCCCGCTCGACGCGGTGTGGGACGTGGCGGCGAGGAAGGTGTCCTGACCGGGTCGACGACGACAGAGCCACGGCCGCGGCACACCGGAGGCATTTGCCGCGGCCGTCGCCCCCCGGTCGGATCCGAACCGGGAGAACGACGTCGTCGCGCTGTGGCCTGATCACCCGTGAATTCACCCGACGCCACACCACCACCGGCCGCGAATACGGGCTGACCTGCGGAATCCACCCGGCGGAAACGCCGATAGCCGGCCTGCGCGGAATGTCCTCAATGGACATATGGTATTGGTTTTCGCACGGTGGTTGCTCCATTGGAGGGAGACTGCGGCAACCACTTGGCGTCCGATGAAGTCCCGTGATAGAGATCAGAGCCCTGCTGGCGCACTGGCATCCGGCAGGTCGCCCGCAGCAGAGGAATTGATGGACCGACAAACACCCGCGACGGCGTTCTGGATCCTGCTCGCCGTCGTGCTGATCGCCGTGTTCCTGCTGGTGCGCCAACACCGGACCACCCGTGCGTTACGGGTGCGGGCCGAACGGGCCGAGAACTGGGCACGGGCCCGGGCCGACGAGGAGCGACACCTGGTCGACGCCCGGCTGCCCGCCCTGGCCGAGTCGCTGGCCCACCGGCCCGTCGAGGTGCCCGGAGCGAGGAGCCCGGAAGCGGCCGAGAGCCACGAACGGGTGCTCGCGCAGTTCGCCGACTCCGTCCGGCAGGCGACCGAGCGGGGCGAGCAGTCGGCCCGCGCCACGCTGAAGTCGATGATGCGCGCGGTGCAGAGCCTGTCCAACGAGCAGCAGGTCGCCATCTCGGCCATGCAGGAGCGGCACGACGACCCGGACGTGCTGGCCGGCCTGATGCGCATCGACCACATGAACTCCCAGCTCAACCGGCGCGCCCAGGCCACCGCGGTGCTCTGCGGCTCGTGGCCGGGGCAGCAGCGGTCGGCGTCGCCGCTGACCGACGTGGTGCGCGGCGCCACCTCGCGGATCCGGGACTACCTTCGGGTCAACCTCCCGGCCGAGTCCGACGTCGCGGTGGTCAGCCGCGCGGTCGAGCCGGTCGTGCTGGCCGTGGCCGAGCTGCTCGACAACGCCGCCCGGCACTCGCCGCCCAACACCAGCGTCGAGGTCAACTTCCAGCAGGCGCACAACGGCATGGTCGTGATGATCGACGACGGCGGTGTCGGCATGACCGTCGAGGAGCTGCACCGCGCGGCCCGGCTGCTGGCCGGGGACGGCGGCAGCGACATCAACCGCCTCGGCGACCCGCCGCAGGTCGGTTTCGCGGTCATCGGCGTGCTGGCCCAGCGCTACGGCTTCCGCGTCTCGGTGGACACGCGCTCGCCGTACGGCGGTGTGCGCGCGGTGGTGTTCCTGCCGACCGAGCTGCTCACGCGGGTCAGCAAGCCCACCATGCCCGACAACGCCGTCGCGCTGCCACCCACGCCGCGGCCGACCGGGGCCGTGGACGACACCGTGCTGGGGCGCACACCCGGCGGCCTGCCCAGACGACGGCGGACCCAGCCCGCCGACCAGGGCACGCCGCCGGCACCGGCCGACCAGCGGATCGCGACCGGGCTGGCCGCCTGGAAGCGCGGGACCGAGTCGGGCCGGGCCACCACCCCGCCGCCTGTCGCTGAAGGGAACACCCAGGCATGAACACTTTGGGTTGGATGCTCGACGACGCCCTGCAGATGCCGGAGACGCGGCACGCCGTCCTGCTGTCGGCGGACGGGTTGCTGATGGCGCACTCCACCGGCATCGGCCGCGACGACGCCGAACGGCACGCCGCCGCGATGTCCGCGCTGCAGTCGCTGGCCCGCGCCACCGCCGAGTTCTGCGGTCAGACCGGCGCGGACTGGCAGCAGACGGTCAGCGAGTTCGTCGGCGGCTTCGTCTTCCTGGCCGCCGCCGGGCCGGGCGCGTACCTGGCCGTGTCGGCGACCGACCGGGTCGACATGGAGGCGGTGTCCTTCCGGATCCAGGAACTCGTCCAGCGGCTGGGCAAGGAACTCACCAGCCCGCCCCGGCAGGCTGAACCCGGCCCGCCGCGGCGGGGTGCGGGCAGCACCGCGTGAGCGGCGACCGGCACCTGCGTGGCCTGGTGCGGCCGTACGTGGTGACCGGCGGCCGGGCACACGCCAGCCGCAACACCTTCGACGCCGTCACGGTCGTGATCGCCACCCGCGAGCAGGTCTCCGGGCTGTCGCCGGAGAAGAAGCGGCTGATGGAGCTGTGCCGCGGCGGCGCGCTGTCGGTGGCCGAGATCGCCGCGCACCTCTCGCTGCCGATCAGCGTGACCAAGGTGCTGCTGTCCGACCTGGTCGACAGCGGGCACATCGCCACCCACGCCGCGGTCTCGCACACCGCCCGCCCCGACATGAAGCTGCTGAAGGACGTGCTCGATGGCCTCCGTGCTCGCCTCTGACGGGCTGACCTCCGACGGGCTCGCCGCTGACGGCGTCTACTTGCGCGACACCGTGCGGACGGCGGTGAAACTGCTGGTCGTGGGCCCGTTCGCGGTCGGCAAGACCACCTTCGTCGGCACCCTGTCGGAGATCAGACCGCTGCGCACCGAGGAGACGATGACGCAGGCGGGCGCCCTCGTCGACGACCTCGCCGGGGTCGACGGCAAGAGCACCACCACGGTGGCGCTGGACTTCGGCAGGCTGACGCTGAGCGACGAACTGGTGCTCTACCTGTTCGGCGCGCCCGGCCAGCAGCGGTTCACCCGGGTCTGGAAGGACATCGCTTACGGCGCGCTCGGCGCGCTGGTGCTGGTCGACACCCGCCGGCTGGAGCAGTCCTTCGAGGTCATGGGCCTGCTGGAGGAGCTGCGCATCCCGTACGCGGTGGCGGTCAACACCTTCGACGGCGCGCCCGCCTTCCCCGGCGACGAGCTGCGGGACGCGCTGGACCTGCTGCCCGGGACACCGCTGATGTCGTGCGACGCCCGCGACGTGACCTCGTCCACGCAGGCGCTCGTCACCCTTGTCGAGTACCTGCTCACCCGCAACCAGGAGAACGCGTGACCTCGCAAGCCGCCCCCGGGCAGGCATGTCCCGCACACCACGGCCGCAAGCCCTTGTACGGCCCCGAGTTCGCCGCCGACCCGGCCGCGACCTACCAGGCCCTGCGCGAGCACGGCCCGGTCGCGCCGGTCGAGCTGGCGCCCGGTGTGCCCGCCAGCCTCGTGGTGGGCTACTCGGCCGCGCTGGACGTCCTGCGCAACCCCAGCGCGTTCCCGCGCGACCCGCGGCGGTGGCAGGCGAAGATGCCGCCGGACAGCCCCGTGCTGCCGATGATGATGTACCGCCCGAACTGCCTGTTCACCGATGGCGCCCAGCACGCGCGGCTGCGCGCCGTGGTCACCGACAGCCTGGCGCGGGTGGACGCGAACGCGTTGCGCGCCCACGTCGAGCGGACCGCGGACCGGCTGATCGCCCGGTTCGCCGGCAACGGCGAGGCCGACCTGCTCGGCGAGTACGCCCAGCTGCTGCCGCTGATGATGTTCAACCACCTCTACGGCTGCCCGCCCGCCCTGGGCGACCGGCTGGTCGCCGCCATGCGCGCCATCTTCGACATGGTCGAGCCGGAGCGGGCCAACGCCGAGCTGACGCAGTGCATGCTGGAGCTGGTCGCGCTCAAGCGTCAGCGGCCCGACCAGGACATGCCCTCGTGGATGATGGCGCACCCGGCGCGGTTGACCGACGAGGAGCTGATCCACCAGCTCATCCTGCTCATGGGCGCGGGCACCGAGCCCGAGCAGAACCTGATCGCCAACGGCATCCGGCTGCTGCTGGCCGACGACCGGTTCGCGGGCAACCTCTCCGGCGGCAGCCTGCCGGTCGAGGAGGCGCTGGACGAGGTGCTGTGGACCGACCCGCCGATGGCGAACTACTCGGCGAGCTACCCGGTCGAGGACACCGACTTCGCCGGTGTCCGGCTGCCCGCCGCCGAACCGGTGGTGATCAGCTTCGCGGCGGCCAACAACGATCCCGCGCTGGCCGGCCAGCAGCGCTCGGGCAACCGGGCCCACCTCGCGTGGAGCGCGGGCGTGCACTCGTGCCCGGCCCAGCAGCCCGCCCGGCTGATCGCGTCGGTGGCGATGGAGAAGATCCTCGACGCGCTGCCCGACATGCGGCTGGCGGTCGGGGTGGACGAGCTGGTCTGGCGGCCCGGCCCGTTCCACCGCGCGCTCGCCGCGCTCCCCGTGCGCTTCACCCCGGTAGCCGTGCCCGTCCCGTCCGACGAGTCCCCTGGAGAAGCCCGATGGAACGCCCAGCCGACCCCGTCGTCCTCGATCCCAGCGGCCGTGACCTCCACGCCGAGTCCGCCGCCATCGCCGCGCGAGGGCCGGCGACCCTGGTGGAGCTCCCTGGCCAGGTTGTTGCGTGGTCGGTGACCAGCCAGGAACTCTTACGCGACCTCCTCGGCGACCCGCGGGTCTCCAAGGACCCCCGGCAGCACTGGCCCGCCTACACCAGCGGCGCGATCTCCGCGGACTGGCCGCTGCACCTGTGGGTGTCGGTGCAGAACATGTTCACCGCGTACGGCGGCGACCACCGGCGGCTGCGGTCGTTGGTGTCCAAGGCGTTCACGGCGCGGCGCGTGGCGGCGATGCGGCCGTGGATCGAGCAGATCACCGAACGGCTGCTGGACGGGCTCGACGCGGCGGAGGGTCCGGTGGACCTGCGGGAGGGGTTCTGCTACCCGATCCCGATCGAGGTCATCTGCCAGCTGTTCGGCGTGCCCGCCGAGGCGCGGTCGGACCTGCGGAAGGTGGTCGACGGCGTCTTCGACACCACGATCACCGCCGAGGCGGCCCAGGCGAACGCCGTGCGGCTGTACGGGATCATGCACGAGCTGGTCGCGGCGAAGCGGCAGAACCCCGGTGACGACCTGACCAGCGGGCTGATCGCGGTGCGCGAGGACGACGGCTCGAAGCTGGAGGAAGCCGAGCTGGTCGACACCCTGATCCTGGTGATCTCCGCCGGTTACGAGACCACGGTGAACCTGCTGGACCAGGCGATCACGGCGCTGCTGACCCACCCGGAGCAGCTGGCCGCGGTCCGGGCGGGCACGAGCGGGTGGGCGGACGTGATCGAGGAGACCCTGCGCTGGCAGGCCCCGGTCGCGAACCTGCCGCTGCGCTACGCCGTGGAGGACATCGAGATCGGCGACGGTGCCGTCATCGGCAAGGGCGAGGCGATCCTGGCGGCCTACGCGGCGGCGGGCCGGGACAAGGCCGTGCACGGCGAGACCGCCGACCGGTTCGACATCACCAGGGCCGACAAGACCCACCTGGCGTTCGGCCACGGCGTGCACTACTGCCTGGGTTCCCCGTTGGCGAGGATGGAGGCGGAGGTCGCCCTCCCCGCGTTGTTCGCCCGGTTCCCCGGGATGCGGCTGGCCGTGGCGCCCGACGAGCTGAAGCCGGGCAACTCGTTCATCTCCAACGGCCACGAATCCCTGCCGGTGACGCTGAAGTAGCCGCACACCCGTGGACCGGGGGCGCGTCACCGGCCGGTGACGCGCCCTCGGTCATTCCTCCGGCGGCCCCCACAGCAGGAACGGCACGGAACGCACGTACTCGGCGTAGGCGGGGTCGTCGGCCGAAGTCGCGATCCGTTCCAGCACCAGGGCGAACTCCGCCCGGTCGGCACCGGTCAACCCGTCCAGCGCGGCGCCGATGACCTCCGTGCACTTGACTGCCGTGTCGGGCTCGATCTCGTCGTCGCCCGCGTCGTCCACGAACGCCAGCGCGTCGACGATCGCGCGGACCAGCGGTGTGTTGTCCACCCCGGCGATGCTAACCGGGTGGAGGAGCAACGGCGGCCACCGCGATGACGCAGTCCGGCCGGGCGCGCGGACCGACCCCGGGGAGCGGGTCCGCGACCGCCCCTCCCCGGACCCGCTCCCCCGTCAGGCAGGCGGTTCGGCCGGTCCCCGGTCCCGGTCACCCCGCCAGATCCGGCTGCGCAGGTCGGCGCCCCGGATGACCTGGACGCGCCAGGGCGTCAGCCGCAGCACGTGCAGGCGCGGGTCCGAGGGTGCGGTCCAGAAGTTGCCGAGGTGGTAGCCGGCGCCGGGTGGGCTCGTCGCGCGGTACAGCTCCCACACGTGCTCCTTGGTCGGCAACGCGTTGTCCCACCTAGCCTCCGCGTCGATCGCGACGGAGTTGTTGCCCGATGCCCAGTACGAGAAGCTGGTGTGCGGGTTGCCGGCCAGGTGCGCCGCCTTGACCGGTGTCCGGTACGTGGCGAGCCACCCGAGCGGCTCGCCGTCGACGTTCTCCCACACGGGGATCAGCACCCGGGTCCGGGGGCGGTGCCGCGCGTCGACGGTGACCATCGTGGCGTACTTGATCGCCCCGATCGAGGCGTCGAACTCCGCCTCCAGGTCGGCGAAGCGCCTGACGACCTCGGTCACCCGCCACCGCCGAACGACTCGACGACCCGGGCGAGGCTCGCGGCGCCGTGGCCCTCGGCGACCTGCCGGTCGACCAGGTCCTGGAACGGCTGGAGGGTGGGTGCCGCGACGCCGAGCGACGCGCTGGCCCGCAGGATCGTGGCCAGGCCCGACCGGTTCATGTCCAGACTGGACTCCTCGGTCGCGTAGTCGCCGCGGTCGATCTCGTCGGCGAACATCGACAGCGCCGGGAAGATGCCGGTCAGCCACGAGACCAGCGGCGGGGTCAGCTCGGCGGCGTCGATCCCGCCTGCCCTGCCCATCGCGGCCGCGTGCAGGAACCCGCTCAGCATCCCGTACATCCCGGCGAGGATGGCCATGTCGAACGCCGACGCCCGCCCGGCGTCCGGGCCCAGGAAGGTGCCCTTGCCCAGGAGGTCCAGCACGGCCCGCCACTCCTCGTGGACGTGCGCGGCACCGCTGTAGTTCACCGTCGAGTCGTCGGTGCCGAGCGTCTGCGGCACGGCGTAGACGGCGCCGTGGAGGTAGTCGGCGCCCTGCCCGGCGACCTGTTCGGCCAGGGTCCGCGCGTCGTCCGGTCCGCCGGAGGTCAGGTTCACCACCGCGCGGCCCCGTGCCGCCTCACCCACGCCGGCCAGCACGTCCCGTGCCGCGGCGGGGTCCAGCACGGCGACGACCACCAGCGGGCTCGCGGCGAACGCCTCGGCCGCGGTGGGCGCGGACGTCGCACCGGCGGCGACGAGTTCCGCCGCCTTGCCCGCCGACCGGTTCCACACCGTCGTGGGGTGGCCGGCGGCCAGGAAGACCCGTGCGACCGCACGGCCGAGGTTGCCGAGCCCGATCACGCTCACCGGGGCGTTCACGCGGCCACCTCCGCGTGGAGGAGGTGCTCGACGGCGACGATCGCCCCTACACCGAGAACGGTCACTGGCCGGGGAACAGGGGTGGTCATGTCGTTGCTCCTGAGAAAGTCCCGCGTCGAGGCGGGGTGGTGATCGACTGCCTCCACCCTCGCAACGCGCGCCCGCCCCGACCAGTGGCACTGATGACGGCCGTCACCAAATTCCTGCCATAGGATGGGCGGCATGAGCGTGGGAACCGTCGCCCTGGTCGTGCCCGACGAGATCGACCTCGTGTCCTGGGACCTCTACGAGCTGACCATCCCGGCCACGGTGTTCGGCAAGCCCCAGCCCGATCTGGCCGACCCCTGGTACGAGCTGCGGCTGTGCGCGACCGGGCAGCGCTCCGGCGACGCGGCGCCCGGTTTCGGGCTGCGCACCCCGTACGGCCTGGACGACATCGTCGGCGCGGACACCGTCATCGTGGCGTCGGTGCCGGAGGTCTGCGTCGACTCCGCCGCCCCGGTGCCGCGGGAGCTGGTCACCGCGCTGCGCCGGGCCCACGCCGCCGGCGCGCGGATGGTGTCGCTGTGCAGCGGCGCGTTCGCCCTGGCCGAGGCGGGGCTGCTCGACGGGCGCCGGGCGACCGCGCACTGGATGCACACCGCGGCGTTGGCCGAGCGCTACCCGAAGGTCGAGGTGGACGACTCCGTGCTGTACGTGGACGACGGTGACGTGCTCACCAGCGCCGGCATGACCGCGGGCCTCGACCTGTGCCTGCACCTGGTCCGCCGCGACCTCGGTCCGCACGTGGCCAACCAGCTGGCGCGCCGCATGGTCGTGCCCGCGCACCGACCCGGCGGCCAGGCGCAGTTCATCGACCTGTCGGTGCCCGCCACCGACGAGCGCGGGCTGACGCCCGTACTGGAGTGGGCCCGCGCCAACCTGGACCGGCCGCTGACCATCGAGGACCTCGCCCGGCGTGCGGCCGTGAGCCCGCGCACGTTCTACCGGCGGCTGCAGGAGAGCACCGGCACCACCCCGTTGCAGTGGCTGCTCAACCAGCGCCTCGGCCGGGCCCAGACCCTGCTGGAGTCGACCGACCTCTCGGTGGAGAAGGTGGCGGAGCTCAGCGGCCTCGGCACCGCGAACAACCTGCGCCACCACTTCCTCAAGCAGGTTGGCGTGACCCCGAGCGACTACCGCCGCGCCTTCCCCCGCCATCCGTCCGCGGCGGCGGGGTAGGGCGCCGGCGAAAACGGCTCGGCGGCGGTCCGGAGCGGCTGCTATCGTCGGGCCGGAGAGCCGTTCGCAGGGAGACTCGACGTGATAGGCGAAGACGACATCTCCGGGTGAGCCCCGGATGTGACAGGCCGCCGGCAGTGCCGCAGCGGCCGTCGAAGTCGTCCCCTCCTCCGCTGGGCACCGTCTGCCCGCAGCACACACCGAGGTCTCTCACCCATGTCCGAAACCTGCGTCGTCGTGTCCGGCCTGTCGTTCTCCTGGCCCGACGACACCCCCGTCTTCGCCGACCTGTCCTGCACCATCCCGACCGGCCGCACCGGGCTCGTCGCGCCCAACGGCGCCGGCAAGACCACCCTGCTCAGGCTGATCGCGGGCGAACTGCGGCCGTCCGAGGGCAGCATCACGGTCGACGGCGTGCTCGGCTACCTCCCGCAGGACCTGCCGCTGACCGGTGAACCGACCGT
Source organism: Saccharothrix carnea (assembly GCF_003014735.1). Lineage (GTDB taxonomy): Bacteria > Actinomycetota > Actinomycetes > Mycobacteriales > Pseudonocardiaceae > Actinosynnema > Actinosynnema carneum. The sequence continues at coordinate 342,038 of NZ_PYAX01000004.1, forward strand.
CGCCGAGGTCCTCGGCGTCGCGCCGGTCCTGCGCGCCTTGGCGGCCGTCGAGTCCGGTGACGTCGCCGAGGAGCACTTCACCACCATCGGCAACGACTGGGACGTCGAGGAGCGCACCCGCGCCCAGCTGGACCGGCTCGGCCTGGGCGACCTGAGCCTGGACCGATCCCTGGGCACGCTCAGCGGCGGCCAGGTCGTCTCGCTCGGCCTGGCGGCCCAGTTGCTCAAGCGGCCGGACGTGCTGCTGCTGGACGAACCGACCAACAACCTGGACCTCGCCGCCCGCCACCAGCTCTACGACGTGCTCGACGACTGGCCCGGCTGCCTGCTCGTGGTCAGCCACGACCGCGCCCTGCTCGACCGCGTGGACCGCGTCGCCGAGATCGAGAGCGGCGAGATCCGCTACTACGGCGGGAACTTCACCGAGTACGAGCGGGCGGTCGAGGCCGCGCGGGAAGTCGCCGAGAAGAACGTCCGCAACGTCGAGCAGGAGCTCAAGCGGGAGAAGCGGGAGATGCAGCAGGCGCGCGAACGGGCCGCGCGCCGGGCGAGCACCGCGGCGCGCAACCTCGGCAACGCCGGGCTGCCCCGGATCTTCGCCGGGACCATGAAGCGCAACGCGCAGGAGTCGGCGGGCAAGGCGAGCGGCACGCACGCGGCACGGGTCAGCGCCGCCAAGGCCAAGCTGGACGAGGCCGAGCGGGCGCTGCGGGACGAGCAGAAGATCACCCTGGAGCTGCCGCAGACCGCCGTCCCGGCCGGGCGGACGCTGTTCCTCGGCGAACGCCTGCGCGCGGCCTACGGCGGGCGGGAGCTGTTCACGGGCGAGGGCGTGGACCTGGCGATCCGCGGCCCCGAGCGGATCGCCCTCACCGGGGGGAACGGCGTGGGCAAGTCCACCCTCCTGCGGATCGTCCACGGCGACCTGGAACCCGACCGCGGCGACGTCAAGCGGGCCGACGGCCGGATCGCCTACCTGGCCCAGCGCCTGGACCTGCTCGACGGCACCCGCACGGTCGCCGAGAACCTCGCGGCGTCCGCACCGGCGATGCCACCGGCGCAGCGGATGAACCTGCTCGCGCGGTTCCTCTTCCGGGGTTCCCGGGCGCACCTCCCGGTGGGCGTGCTGTCCGGTGGTGAACGGTTGCGCGCCACGCTGGCGTGCGTCCTGTTCGCCGAACCGGCGCCGCAACTGCTGCTGCTGGACGAGCCGACGAACAACCTCGACCTGCTCAGCACCGGGCAGCTGGAACGCGCGCTCAACGCCTACCAGGGCGCGTTCGTCGTCGTCAGCCACGACGAGCGGTTCCTGAACGAGATCGGCGTCGACCGCAGGCTCCGGCTCGAAGGCGGACGGCTGCTGGAGACGGCGGCGCCGACCACGTCCGGCTGAGGCTCACGCGGGGGAGGTCAGCGCTACGCTGTCCTCCCACAACGCGTCCGCCCGCGCGACGTCGTAGGACTCGTCCGACGACCGCACGGCCCGGCGTCCGTCGAAGTACCGGCCCGTGGTGTCGGCCAGTTCCGGTGCGGTCGCGAGCCAGGCGAGCGCGCCACCCGACTCGGCCGCGGTGTGGACGTCGGTCGTCACCACCCGGCGCAGCAACCACTTCAGGTGCGGCAGGACGTGCTTGGAGGCGAAGCGGAGCGGGGCGGCGGCCTCGCGCTGCAAACCCGTTCCGGGGACCAGGCCGGGGTTGAAGGCGTTGGCGGTGACGCCGGCGGGCAGGCGGCGGGCCAAGGCGTAGGTGAAGTACACGTTGGCCAGCTTGGACGTGCTGTAGCGGCGTTGGCCGGCGGCGAACGGCTTGTCCGACGCGGCGGCGGGACCGAGTTCACCTCGCGCCAGGGCACGCGCGTCGTGCCACGCGGGAGCGGGAACGCCGAGCTTGCGCGCCGGGTCGTGCGTGTCGCTCGACACCACGACCACGCGCGCGGGCGCGACCAGCACCGGCAGCAGTTCGCGCACCAGGAGGAAGTGGCCCAGGTGGTTGACCCCGAAGGTGGACTCGAAGCCGTCCGCGGTCTCGGTCCGCGTGGTCCCGGCCTGCACGCCCGCGTTGCACACCACCGCGTGCAGCGGGGGCACGTCGCCCGACCGCACCCGGCCGGCCAGGTCTGTGGCGAAGGAGCGGACCGAGGCGAGGGAGGCGAGGTCCAGCGCCATGGCCGTCACCGCGTGACCCGTCCGGGTGACGCGGGCGAGCTCGTCGACGGCGGCCCGGGTGCGGCCCGCGTCCCTGCTCGCCACGACGACGTGCCACGGCCCGTCTGTGGCGCGCAGGAGCGCGCTCGCCGCCGCGTACCCGATACCGCTATTCCCCCCGGTGATGACGATGGTCCCGGTCGACACTGCACAGCTCCTGTCGGTCGTCAGACGGTCGTCCGGAAGTCCTGCGTGCCGATGACCCGCAGCAGTTCGAGCTTCTCGCGAGCGTCGGTGCCCTCGGTCGGGAAGAACGCCAGCACCTTGAGGTCGTCTTCGGGTGCCAGCAGCACCTCGCAGGTCAGGTGCAGCACGCCGACTTCCGGGTGCAGCAGCCGCTTGCGGTCCATCCGGCGCACCGCGACCTCGTGCCGTTCCCACAGCTCGCGGAACTCCGTGCTGCGCTTCACCAACTCGTGCACCAGGTCGGTGACGTCGTCATCGCCGGCGCGCCGCGAGTAGGTCGCGCGCAGGTCGTTGACGTGCGCGATCGAGTGCCGCGGCCAGTCCTCCTCCGGGAACCGGGCGCGCAGCTCCGGCTCGGTGAACCACCGCCACGCGAGGTTGCGCGCCCGTCCGACGCGGTGGTGCGGACGGCCGAGCACGACGTCGGCGAAGGCGTTCTGCCACAGCACCTCGCCCAGGTCGGTCATGACGCAGACCGGCACGTCGGTGAGCCGGTCGACCAGGCTGATCAGCCCCGGCCGGACGTGCCGACCGGCGCGGCGCGCCGGTGGCGCGAGGCCGGCCAGGTGGAACAGGTGGTCGCGTTCGTCCAGGTCGCAGCGCAGCGCTCGGGCCAGCGCGGCCACGATCGGCTCGGACGGGTGCGCGCCGCGGCCCTGCTCCAGCCTGGCGTAGTAGTCGGTGGACATCCCGGCCAACGCCGCCACCTCGTCCCGCCGCAGGCCGGGCGTCCGGCGCCGCACCCCGTCCGGCAGTCCCACGTCGGCCGGGCGCAGCAGCTCCCGGCGGCGACGGAGGAAGTCGGCGAGCCCGGCGCGATCGATCACGCACCCCAGTATCGGCCCGCGTCACCCGGTCAACCAGGGACGGCCAGTCCCTGGATGTGCCGCCCGTCCGGTGATGCGCCCGAACGGGCTCTGTCGCGGTCGGCCGTCGCTGCGTAGATTCCGAGGGAAGGTGATTTCCTCACTGTAGGAGCTAACATGAGGAAAATCTTCAACAGGCGGCAGGTGCTCGTCGCGGTGTCCGCGCTGCTGGTCGGCTCGGCGCCGGCGATGGCGGCCGGCGGTGACGTGGTGGCGGACGCGTTGCGGCGGATGAGCCTGGAGGAGAAGGTCGGCCAGCTGTTCGTCACCTACGCCTACGGTGCCTCGGTCGACGCGTCCGATCCCGCCTCGGTGGCCGCGAACCGGCGGCAGCACGGCGTGGACAACGCGCGGCAGCTGATCGGGAAGTACCACCTCGGCGGCATCATCTACTTCGCGTGGTCGGGCAACACGGCGAACCCGGCGCAGGTGGCGGAGCTGTCCAACGGCATCCAGCGGGTGTCGTCGGTCCCCGCGCTGGTGAGCACCGACCAGGAGTACGGCGTGGTGACCCGGATCGGGGCGCCGGCCACGCTGTTCCCCGGGAACATGGCGCTCGGCGCGGCCCGCGACCCCGGGTCGGCGGGCACCGCGGCCCTGGTCGCCGGGCGCGAGCTGCGCGCGATGGGGGTCAACCAGGACTTCGCGCCGGTCGCCGACGTCAACGTCAACGCCCTCAACCCGGTGATCGGCGTCCGCTCGTTCGCCGAGGACCCGGAGCTCACCGCGCAGCTGGTCGAAGCGCAGGTGCGCGGGTACGAGCGGGGCGGGGTGTCGGCCACCGCGAAGCACTTCCCCGGCCACGGCGACACCGCGGTGGACAGCCACACCGGCCTGCCGGTGATCGGCCACAGCGTCGAGGAGTGGGAACGGCTGGACGCGCCGCCGTTCCGCCGGGCGATCGCGGCCGGGATCGACTCGATCATGACCGCGCACATCGTGGTGCCCGCGCTCGACCCGTCCGGCGACCCGGCCACGCTCTCCCGGCCGATCATCACCGGCGTCCTGCGCGACCGGCTCGGCTACGACGGCGTGGTGATCACCGACTCGCTCGGCATGGCCGGTGTGCGGCAGAAGTACGGCGACGACCGCGTGCCGGTGCTGGCGCTGAAGGCGGGCGTCGACCAGCTGCTGATGCCGCCGAGCATCGACCTGGCGTTCAACGCGGTGCTGACGGCCGTGCGCAACGGCGAGCTCACCGAACGCCGCATCGACCAGTCGGTCCGCCGGATCCTGCGGATGAAGGCGAAGCGCGGCCTGTTCGGCGGGCAGTTCGTCGACCCGGCCAGGCTGCCGGAGGTCGTCGGGACCGAGCAGAACCGGCAGACCGCGCAGCGGATCACGGACCGGACGACGACGCTCGTGCGCAACGCGCACCTGCCCCTGCCCACGCCACCGGCCTCCGTCTTCACCACCGGCTGGGGCACGACCGCCGACCCGGTGCCGCACCGGCTCGCCACCGCGGTCGCGAAGCGCTCGGCGGCCACGAACGCGCTCGTCACCGGCGCGAATCCGAACCAGGCGACGATCGACCGGGCGGTCGCCGGTGCGGCCGGTGCCGACCTGACGATCGTGGCGACCAACAAGGCGTGGACCGACGTCGGGCAGCAGAACCTGGTGAAGGCGCTGCTGGCCACCGGCAAGCCGGTCGTCGTCATCGCGGTCCGGGATCCGTACGACATCGCGTACTTCCCCGAGGCTCAGACCTACCTGGCCACCTACTCCTACACCGAGATCTCGGTGGAGTCGGCCGTGCGGGTGATGTACGGGGAGCACGCCCCGGTCGGGAAGCTGCCCGTCACGATCCCGGTCGCCGGTGACCCCTCGACCGCGCTGCACCCGTTCGGCCACGGCCTGACCTGGGAGGGCTGAACCCCATGCGCCGACTGCTGATCGCCGTCCTGTGCGTGCTGCTGGTCGCGAGCCCGACCGCGGCGGCGCAGTCCGAGACCCCCGGTCGTGCGGGCGTGCCGTTGACCGTGATGTCCTACAACATCCACACCGGCATCGGCGTGGACGGCAGGCTCGACCTGGCGCGGGTGGCCGCGGACATCGCCGCGGCCGGCGCCGACGTGGTGGGGCTGCAGGAGGTGGACGTCCACTGGATGGCCCGCAGCGAGTGGCGCGACCAGGCGGCGGAACTGGCGGCGGCGGTCGACATGGCCGTCTACTTCGCGCCCATCTACGACCTGGACCCGGCCGAGCCCGGCAAGCCGCGACGGCAGTACGGTCTGGCGGTGCTCAGCCGCCACCCGGTGGTCGCCGCGGAGAACCACTGGATCACCCGGCTGTCCACGCAGGTGCCGAACCCGACGCCCGAACCGGCACCGGGGTTCCCCGAGGTCGTGCTGGACGTGCGCGGCGAACGCGTGCACGTCTACAACACCCACCTGGACTACCGCGCCGACCCGGCGGTGCGCCGCGCCCAGGTCACCGACATGCTGCGCGTGCTGGCCGAGGACCGCGGTGAGGCGCGGGTGCTGCTCGGCGACTTCAACGCCGCACCGGACGCCCCCGAGCTTGCTCCACTGTGGACGGAGCTGGTCGACGCGTGGGCGGTGGCGAACCCGTCGTCACCCGGCCCGACCTACCCGGCGACGGCGCCCGCCAAGCGCATCGACTACGTGGCCGCCGGCTACCCGGCCCGCGTCCGGGACAGCCGGGTGATCACGACCGGCGCGTCGGACCACCTGCCGGTGCTGGCCGAGCTGACCGTCACCCGACGCCACGGGTCCCCTTGGGACGGACCGCTCCCCGACCACCGCCTGCGCTACGGCACGGCGCACCAGGCCGGGCTGGCGGCCGAGCACGTGGACCGACTGGTGCCCGACGTCGAGGCGGGCGTGCTGGCCTCACCCCGGGCGTTCCCGGGCGGCGTGGTGCTGGCCGCGCGCAACGGCGTCATCGTCCGGCACGCGGCGGTGGGCGACGCGCTGCGCTACGGGCACGACGGTGCCGAACTGCCGCCGGACCAACGGATCCCGATGCGCGAGGACACCATCTTCGACGTCGCGTCGCTCTCGAAGCTCTTCACCACCGTGGTCGCGCTGCGGCTGGTGGAGCGCGACCTGATCGACCTCGACGCCCCCGCCGCGGGGTACCTGCCCGAGTTCGGCCAGAACGGCAAGCAGGACGTCACCCTCCGCCAGTTGCTGACCCACACCTCCGGGCTGCCCGCCGGGCTGGTGCTCGGGTCGTACCCGACCGTGGAGCAACGGCTGGCCGCTGTCTACGCGGTGGCACCGCGGTCGCCGCCGGGCACCCGGTACGTCTACTCCGACCTGAGCCTGATCGTGCTGGGCAAGGTGCTGGAACGGGTCACCGGCCGGTCGCTGCCCGACCTGGTGGCCGCGGAGGTCACCGGGCCGCTGGGGTTGCGCGACACCACGTACAACCCGCCGCAGGAGCTGCGGCCGCGGATCGCGCCGACCCAGCACGGCGGCGCGCGCGGGCTGATCTGGGGCCAGGTGCACGACTCCACGTCCTGGTACCTGGGCGGCACGGCGGGCCACGCCGGGGTCTTCTCCACCGCACGCGACCTCGCCGTCTTCGCCCAGATGCTGCTCAACGGCGGGCGGTACGGCGACCGGCGCGTGCTGCGGACCGACAGCGTCCGGGCGATGACCACGAACTGGAACGCGGCCATCCCCGGCGCCGACCGCGGGCTCGGCCTCGACGTGAACAAGCCCGCGTTCATGGGCCTGCTCGCCACGCCGTACACCGTCGGTCACACCGGGTACACGGGGACGTCCCTGGTCATCGAGCCGGACAGCCGGTCGTTCGTGCTGCTGCTGACCAACCGCGTGCACCCGACCGCCGCCGGTCCGCCGACCAACCCGTACCGGCACGCCGTGGCCGACGACCTGGCGCGGGCCGTGCTGGAACGCTGACCGCGCCGCTCACGCGGGCGGTGGCACAGCCGGCGTGAGCAGGCCCCGGCCGGCGCGACGGTGCCACGCGAACCGCCGGCACGTCAGTCGTCGCCGCCGAGGATGTCGTCGACGAACCGCTCGGCGAACTCGCGCAGCTTGACGTTCTCCCGCTGGGACCGGTCGACCAGCAGCGCGAACGCCTCTTCCGCGGGCACCCGGTGCACCGCCATGACGATGCCCTTGGCCTGGTCGATGACCGCGCGCGAGGTCAACGCCTGCCGCAGCTGGGCCGCCTGCCCACGGGCGCGCAGGTAGCGGCGGGCGTTGCGCAGCGCAGCCTCCGCGGCCGTGGTGTAGAGCTCCAGGAGGGCCGCGTCGAGCGCCCGGAAGCCGTCCGTCCGCGCGCCGTAGAGGTTGAGCGAGCCGGGAATGCCCTCGTCCACGCACAACGGCGCCGACAGGTAGCCGGTGACGCCGGACCCCGCCGCCTCCGCGTCGAACCCCGGCCACCGCCGCGGCACCTCGACCGCCATCGCGTGCACGACCTGCCCGGTGCGGGCGGCGTGCAGGCACGGCCCCTCGTCCGCCCGGTACTGCGCCAGGTCCAGGTCCAGTGCCTCCTGCCGGGTCGCCGCACGCGTCACGGGCCCCTCGCCGGACAGCAGCGTCACGCTCACCATGTCCGCGCCGGGGATCGCCTGCGACACCTGCTTGCAGATCCGGTCGAGGATGACCGCCAGGTCCTCCTCCTGCTCCAGGACCTGCGACAACCCCTCCAACGCCCCGGTGACGTCGTCCAGCCGCCGGATCAGCAGTTCGGCGACGTGGTCCTCCGCCGCTGCCCGCTGCCCGCCGCCCATCGCCACCCGCCTCCTCCTAGGTGCCCTCGTCCTGCTCGCGCGGCCTCCCGTCCGGCCGCTGTCGTGACCGCTGCCCATCTCGACACGTCGTCACCCCCGCCGGCGCGTCCGGTCCGGTGGTTCGGCCTCGCCGGTCTCCTCGGTGACGTCCTGACCGGTCGGCGCGTCATCCGTCACGGCCGGCACCTCCGGGGACTCCCCCGACATCGGCCGGCGCGGCGGCGCGGGAGCCCGTTCCCCGGACTCGTGCGCGGACTCGGTCATGGCCCCGGGTTACCCACCGGTCGACCGCGTCACGCCGCACGATCAGCTGATGTGGACCGTCCGGCCGTGGTTTCGGCGGCCGGGCGGGGGTACTCGACCCGTACGTCGAACAGTCGGCGACACGCACCCCCGTCGCTCCGGACGACCGCCGGTCGACGCGCGTTCCGAACCCACTGGACTTCGCCATGGACATCCCACCTCGGCCCGACTGCGGTGCGATCATCACCTACCTCAACCCGGACGCCCTCGACCCCACCGCCTTCCTGCGCGGCGTCGTCATCGGGGCCCACGTGGTGGACCCGCAGACCTCGCACGCGTGGGTGCCGGTGCTGCTGCCCGACCGCACGTTGTCCGTATTGGACACCAGGAACATCATCGAAGTGCAGGTGTCCGACGGCCCGTGCCCACCATCGGGTGACATGGACGACATGCGGTAGCGGGAACAGCCGGCGGCGTCGCGCCGACCCTCGAACCAGCCTGGTGGACGTGAAGCCGGTCTCGGTGCGGGTCGCCAGACGCGTGTTCGACGCCACCGCGGTGGTAGTCCGGGCGGCGGGCGTACAACCCCGGTGGTAGGCCGATCGGCAACCCCGGCCGGACGACTCCGGCCACGTCCGTTCCTAGGCTTCGCCCGTACCCGTTGTCCGAGCGAAGGAATCCCCGATGGTCGTCACCGATGTCCTTGCCGCCGCCAGTGTCCACAGCTTCGGTCCCGGGCGGCTCGGTGCCGCGGCGGGCGCCGTGCTGGGGCTGATCGGGATCGTCGTCGGCGTGCTGGCGCTGGCCCGTCCCGGCAGCCGCCTCGGTGTCGGCTCCGGGCGGCGCGGCGCCGTCCTGTCCCTGGCCGCGGGGGTGCTCGGGATGGCTCTGGGCGCGCTCGTCGTGGCCACGTCCGACGACGGCATCGGGACCGGCAACGGGCGTGGCGGCGCCTACCTGGCCCTGGTGGTGGGGCTGGTCGCCGTGGTGCTCGGCGGGCTGGCCCTGAACCGCTCGCGCCGCGTGACCGCCTGAGGCCGGTCGGGCAGCGGGGTCGGGCAGCGCGGCCCGGGGCGGCGGCGGGTCAGGGGCGGCGGGTCAGGGGTGGGTCAGCCAGCCCGGCACGGTCAGGCCCGACTCGTAGGCGAGGATCACCAGCTGGGCCCGGTCGCGGACCTGCGTCTTGGTCATGATGCGGCTGACGTGGGTCTTCGCGGTGGCCGGGCTCAGCACCAGCCGTGCCGCGATCTCGTCGTTGGACAGGCCGGCGGCGACCAGCGCCATCACCTCGCGCTCGCGGTCGGTGAGCGCGGTCAGCCGCGGCTTGGGGTCGGGGTGCGTGGCGCGGGTGGCGAACTCGGCGATCAGCCGGCGGGTGATCGACGGCGCGATGAGCGCGTCGCCGCGGGCCACCACCCGCACGCCGTGGATCAGCTCGGCCGGTTCGGTGTCCTTGACCAGGAAGCCGCTCGCACCGGCGCGCAGCGCGCCGTAGACGTAGTCGTCCAGGTCGAACGTGGTCAGGATGATCACCCGGACGTTCGAGCTCGCGGTGATCTCCCGGGTGGCGGCCAGGCCGTCCAAGCCGGGCATCCGGATGTCCATCAGCACCACGTCCGGTCGCAGCCGCCGGGCCAGCTGCACGGCCTCGGCGCCGTCGGCGGCCTCCCCGACCACCTCGATGCCGTCTTCACCGTCCAGGATGGACCGGAAACCGGCGCGCACCAGGGTCTGGTCGTCGGCCAGCAGCAGGCGGATCACGCCGGCACCCGATCCGCGCGCAGCGGCAGGCGGGCGTGCACCCGGAAACCGCCGTCCGGCCGCGGTCCCGCGGTCAGCGAGCCGCCCAGCGCCTGCGCCCGTTCGCGCATCCCGAGGATCCCGTTGCCGGGCGTGCCCGGTGCGCCGTCGCCGTCGTCCTCGACTTCCACGAGCACGGCGTCGTCGTCCGGTCGGACGCGGACCACGGCGGCGGTCGCGGCGGCGTGCCGCGTCACGTTGGTGAGCGCCTCCTGGACGATCCGGAACGCGGCCAGGTCGACCTCGGGCGGCAGCGGCCGGGTCTCGGCGAGTTCGACGCGGATCTCCAGCCCGGTCCGGCCCGCGGTGGTGATCAGGTCGTCGAGCCTGTTCAAGCCGGGCGGCACGCCGCCGTCCTGGCGCAACGCGGTGAGCGTGGTGCGCAACTCGCGCAGGGTTTCCTTGCTGGTCTGCTTGATCGCGGTGAGCGCCTGCTCGGTGCGTTCGGGGTCCGGGCGGTGCAGCGCGGCGCTGGCCTGGACGTTGATCAGCGAGAGGTGGTGGCCGAGCGCGTCGTGCAGTTCCCGGGCGATGCGCAGGCGTTCCTCGGTGGCACGACGGCGTGCCTCCTCCTCCATCCGCTGCTCGGCGGCGAGGGCGCGGGCGCGCGCTTCGGCGAGGTAGGCACGGCGGTTGCGCGTCACGCCGACGATGACCGCGACGAGCCAACCGGCGTGCAGGAACGTCGCGCCGTTGTTGGCCTTGGTGAAGCTGTCGGCGAAGGCGAAGGCGAGCACCGAGGCGAGGCCGAGTCCGATCGCGACGGCGAGGTGGCCTTCGTCGACCACGGTGTACAGCGCCACGACGAACACGACCATGATCGGGCCGGGTTGCTGCAGCAGCGCCCCGTACGCGGCGACGGCGGCCAACGCCACCACGCCCACCGGGATCGGGTGGCGGCGCCGGACGTACAGCGCGGCGGACGACACCAGCACGGCGGCCAGCGCGGCCCACTCGGCGGGTGTGTCGATGCCGCGTGCCTGCACCAGCAGGCCCAGGAGCGCGACCAGACCGGCGGCGAGCGCCAACGCGATGTCCGCCGTCCGGCCGCGCAGTCCCGCCATGCGCCGAAGCCTAACCTCCCGCCCGTGAGCGGGAGGTCAGGTCGGCGTGGTGGGGCTCCGGGTCAGGAGACGCGTTTGCGCGTGTAGACGCCCGCGGCCAGGCTGACGCCACCCGCGGCGAGGGCGATCTGGATGAGCAGCTCGATCCAGTCGATGCCGCCGGTGTCGCCCACGCCGAGCGCGTTGGCGATGAAGGTGCCGATGACGGCGGCGACGATGCCGACCAGGATGGTGAGCCAGATCGGAATGCTCTGCTTGCCGGGCAGGACGAGTCGACCCAGAGCGCCGATGATCAGGCCCACGACGAGGGCGCTGATGATTCCGGAGACGGTCACGTTCACTCCTTAGAGTCAAGTGAGCCTCAGGTACCCGATCACCGCGCCGCTCACTCCTCCGAGATCGGTCGCGCCGCCGAGCCGTGGCGTGCCGGCGCTACGACGCGCAGAACTCGTTGCCCTCGGGGTCCAGCATGACCCACCAGTGCCCGGCGGGCCCCTGGTCGTACTCGCGGACGCGGGTCGCGCCGAGCCCTTCCAGCCTGGCCACCAGCGCGTCGAGGCCGCCGGGCTCGCTGTGGACGTCGATGTGCAGCCGGTTCTTGACGGTCTTGGCCTCCGGCACGTCCTGGAACAGCAGCCGCCGGCCGCGCCCGACTCCGCTGGTCGGGTCGAACGGGTCGTCGGGGTGGCGGATGGCGGCGAAACCGCGGAAGTTCTGGCGGCCGTTGTGCTCGACGACCGCCTCCTCCCCGAGGTGACCCGCGGCCAGCAGTTGCCCGATGAGCGCGCCGGGGTCCTCCACCTCGTACTCCAGCGCCGCGGCCCAGAAGTCCGCGAGGACGGGCGCGTTCTTCGTGTCGATGACCAGCTTCCAGCTCAGTGCCATGTAACCGGTTATATCGGTTACAGCGGCGCCACCGCAACCCGAACGGAGCAACCGGACCGGTCGGCCGGGTCGCGGATACGCTGTGGTGGCATGAGACCGGCACTCGTGATCGTGGACCTGCAGGAGATGCTGATCCCGCTCGTCTGGCGCGGCGAGGAGTTGGTCGACCGCGTCGCCGCGCTGGCCCGCGAGGCACGGCGCGGTGGCGTGCCGGTGGTCGCGTTGCGGCAGGTCGGTGACCGCGGCACGGAGTTCGACCCCGAGGCGCCCGGCACGCGGCTCAGTGCGCGGTTGGGGCTCCGGCCGACCGACGTCGTGGTGGACAAGACGGCCACCGACGCGTTCTACCGCACCGATCTCGCCGCCGTGCTCGCCGAACGGGACGTCGACACGGTGGTGCTCACCGGCCTGGCCACCGACTACTGCGTGGACGCGACCGCGCGGTCCGCGGTGAGCCACGGGCTGGACGTCGTGCTGGTCGGCGACGGCCACGCACCGGCCGCCGGCGGCGATCCCGACGCGGGCCTGACCGCCGAGCAGGTCATCGCCCACCACAACCGGATCCTCGGCACTGCCGTCCACCCGGGCGGGTCGGTGCGCGTGGTCGCGGCGGCGGACGTCGTCTTCGCGCGGCCGGGGGTCGGTCCGGGTGGCGGCCCGGACCGACCTGGAGGCGGTGCGGTCAGCCGCTGACCGAGGCGGAGAAGTTGTTGACCGCCAGGCCGACGCCGCCGTTCCACGGCTCGAAACCGGCCTGGATGCTGGTCAGGTACCAGGACGAGGTGATCGCGCCGCGGTTGCGGACGTCGTTGATGAAGTCGAGCACGTTGAACGACCACGACGAGATCGGCGACGGCGCGACGTAGGAGATCACGTTGTTGGCGCCGTTGCTGCCGCGCCAGACCTGCCAGCTGCGACCGCCGATGGTGGTGTTGCCCACCGCGCTGCCGATCGGCTGGATCGGGCCCTGGCGGTTGAACCAGATCATGATCTCCATCTGGTTGACGCCGTTGGTCTTGGGCGTGGGGTCGAGCCAGATGTCGTAGGAGGCGTTGTAGGTGCCGCCGACGTAGCTGTAGCTGATCGAGGACGACGCGCTGCGGATCCGGCTGACCTGCATCGGCAGGTTGGAGCCCGGCGAGCAGTTGGTGTAGTGGCAGCCGAGGAACACCGACGGGTACGACAGCGGTGCGCCGTTGGTCGGCGCCGAGCCCTGCTGCTGGGTGATGCGGAAACCGGTGGAGGTGACGTTGATGCACTGGGTGGCCGACGTGCCCCAGCGGTTGTTCTGGACCACGTAGCGGCCCTGGATGGTGGTCGATCCGTACTGCTCGCAGATCGTGGTGTCGGCTTGGGCCGGCCCGGCTGCGGCGACGACCGCGGAGGCGGCCATCAGCCCGGCGAGCACGAGGGCGCGGACGGTGCTTCGCATGGAACTCCTTCCGAAGGGTCCACGACGGCGGGGATCTCCTGGGAGCGCTCCCAGGGTAGACCGGAACCGCCCCGTTCGCATACCTCGGACAGGTGACGGCCGGCGGCGGCCGGGCCGCGCACCGGCGATGGCGCGCTCCGGCGGCGTCGACGCGGTCGCCGGCCGGTCCTACCGTGATGCCATGACCGTGTTCCGTGATCAGGACCTGGCCGGCGTGCGCGTGGAGCGCGTGCGGCTGCGCGGTGCCGAGCTGGTCGACGTCGAGATCAGCGGCGAACTGGTGAACGTCGTGGTGAACGGCGTGGACATCGCGCCGCTGGTGGAAGCCGAGCTGGACCGCCGCCTGCCCGAGCGGGCGAAGATGCGGCCGGACGACGCCGAGGGGTTCCGCGCGGCGTGGGCGATCCTGGAGCGGCTGTGGGAGGGCACCGTCGCGAAGGCGAGGACGTTGCCGGAGTCGGAGCTGCACCGCGGCGTCGACGGCGAGTGGTCGTTCATCCAGACGTTGCGGCACCTCAACTTCGCCAATGCGGCCTGGGTCGGCCGGATGGTGCTCGGGAACCCGTCGCCGTGGCACCCGCTGGACCTGCCGTGGGACCAGGCGCCCGGGTGGGACGGCATCCCGTGGGACCGCGAGGCCCGGCCGTCGTTGGAGGAGGTGCTGGCGGTGCGGCGTGAACGGCAGGCGATGGTCCGCCGCGTCGTGGACTCGCTCACCGACGAGCAGCTGACCGCCCACGTGACCCGCACCGAGGCGGGCTGGCCGCGGGCGGAGCACTTCCCCGTCGAGGACTGCCTGCGGATCGTGCTCAACGAGGAGTGGGAGCACCGGCTCTACGCCGAGCGCGATCTGGGCTCACTGCTGGGTTGACGCCATCAGCAGACCCATTTCGTAGATGAACAGGGCGCCCATGTAGAACGGCGCGGCGAGCAGCAGCAGTGCCCAGAACGGCGCCCTCATGCGTCGGGTGAGCAGCCACGACAGCAGTGCCGAGAGCAGCAACGGGACCGGCATGTGCACGGTGGCGTAGTCCAGGAGCAGCGCGCCGAACGAGAGCGGGCCCCCGGTCGGGACGAAGATCGTCACGACCACGAACAGCACGAGCGCGAACGCCAGGTGCGCGAGGAGGTAGGGGACGAACCCGGCCTTCGGCGGCACGGTCGGCGGGTGCTGCGACGTGCCGCGGAGGCGGGCGTGCGGATCCGAGTTCATGTCCCGTCCCCCTGGGTCGTGGAACCCGGATCATACGTATGCCGCCCGCCGCTATTCGACGTCGTGCAGAATGTGCCGGGTCCCGAACCGACTGGAGGACCTCGTGGCCGCTCCCGGTATCACCCGGCCGCCGACCAGGCTGGAGCTCGTCCGGGCCGAGATGGCGCCCGTCCTCGGGCCACGGGCCGCCGCGCGCATCGAGCCGTTCGACGACGGCACCCTGTACGTCCGGGCCGGTGCGCTGCGCCAGACGTTCGCGTGGCTGGTCGACTTCGTGGTCTTCCTGCTCGTGGTCGGCCTCGGCTACGCCATCGTCAGCGTGCCGTACAGCTCGGGCGCCGTCAGCGACAACCAGCTGGCCGTGGCCTTCCTCGTGACACCGCTGGCCGCGCCCCTGCTGTACGGCCTGTGCTACGGCAACGGCCGTGCCCTCGGCGCCGTGCTCACCGGTACCCGGCTGGTGCGGTTGTCCGACGGCGGCCGGATCGGGTGGAAGGCGCCGTGGGCGATGATGGTCCGCACCGTGCTGCTGCCGTTGCTGATCGGCACGTTCGTCGTCGGCGCGGTCGCCGGCGGCTCACCGCCCGGATCACCGGTCCGGGTCAGCATCGACCGCCGGGACACCGATCGACTGCGCGCCGCCGGCCACCGGTAGCCCACGAGCCGGCAGGCCGGCCGCGGACAGTCCACAGTGGACGGTCACGCCGGGGACCGGGACGCCGACCCGTTCGGCGGGGTGCGGCCACGCGAATGGGCGCTCCGGCGCGGCGACCCGCGGTGGGAGGATCGACCACTCACCCGCAGTCGTCGGTTCCCGGGGGTTCGTGATGAGTTCCGCCGTCCTGGACGCGATCGCCGCCCTCGCACCGCGCTTGACCGACGCCGCCGCGCGGGCCGACGAGGACCGCCGGTTGGCCGACGACACCGTGGCGGCGTTGCGGGACGCGGGCACGTTCCGCGTCGCCCGGCCCACCAGGTACGGCGGCGAGGACGCCTCGATCCGCACGCACCTGGACCTGTCGTCGGCGGTGGCCCGGCTCGACGGCGGCGCGAGCTGGTCGACGGCGCTGTGGAACGGCAGCAGCTGGATCACCTCGCTGTACCCCGGGCAGGCGCAGGACGACGTGTGGGGCACCGACCCGGACGCCCTGATCAGCGGCACGCTGATGCCGACCGGTACGGCCGAGCCCGTGCCCGGCGGTTACCGGCTCAGCGGCGCCTGGACCTACGCCTCCGGCATCGGGCACGCCTCGTGGGGCCTGGCGGCGGCCACCGTGGAGGACGGCCTGGCGTGGCTGCTGGTGCCGCGCGAGGACTTCGAGGTCGTGGACGAGTGGTACGTGGCCGGGATGAAGTCGACCGGCAGCAACCGCTTCGTGGTGCGGGACGCGTTCGTGCCCGACCACCGCGTGCTGCGGCTCGGCCGGCTGGTGGCGGGCGCCAACGCCACGTCCGCCACCGCCGCCACGTTCCGCGCCGCGTTCGTGCCCTCGCTCGTGGTCATGGTCAGCGGCCCCCTGCTCGGGCTCGGCCGTGCGGCCCTGGCGCACGTGATCGACGCCAGTGCGGACAAGGGCATCGCCTACACCGGCTTCGACCGGCAACGCGACTCGGCCGCGTTCCAGCTCCTGGTCGCGGAGGCCGCTTCCGCCGTGGACAGCGCCGAGCTGCACGCCTACCGCGCCGCGGACCTGCTCGACCGGCACGCCGCCGAGTCCACCTACCCGCCCGAGCTGCTCCGGGCCCGCTGCCGCGCCGACGCCTCCGTGGCCGTGCGCCACGTGACCGACGCGCTCGACAAGCTGATGTACGCGCACGGTTCGCGCGGCTTCGCCGATGCCAGCCCGTTGCAGCGGATCTGGCGTGACGCGAACGTGGCCGCCCGTCACGGGATGCTGCTCCCCCAGGTGAACCTGGAGCTCTACGGGTCGTTCCTGGTCGGTGCGGAGAACACCGTCAGCCCGTTCGTCTGATCACCCGATCCGGAGCACGTGCTTGCCGCGCACGCCACCGGCTTCCAGCGCGCGGTGTGCCGCGGCGACGTCGGCGAGCGGGTGGACCGCGTCGACCACCGGCCGGACCGCGCCGCTCTCGACCAGCGCGGTGAGGTCGGCGAACAGCTCCGTCTTCGGGTTGCCGCTGAAGAACCGGACGCGGCGCGGGCCGAACACCGCGGACCCGAGCAGGTAGCCGACGTCCGCGGCGGAGCGGAAGGCGATGCCGACCATGCGGCCACCGGGCCCGAGCAGGCGGCGGTACGCGCCGGGCGTGCTGCCGCGGGTGTCGAGGACGACGTCGAAGCGGCCGAGGTCGGCCGGGTCGGTGCGGTAGTCGATCGCCTCGTCGGCACCGAGTTCGCGGACGAAGTCGAGCGTCGCCTTGCCCGCCAACGCGGTGACGTGCGCGCCGTAGGCCTTGCCCAGCTGCACGGCGACGCTGCCCACTCCCCCGCTCGCGCCGCGCACCAGCAGCCGTTCACCCCGGCGCAGCCGCGCCTTGTCGCGCAGGGCGGTGATCGCGGTGGTGCCGACGCCCGGCAGTGCGGCGGCCTGGACCAGGTCGAGGCCCGCCGGGCTGGGCGCGAGTTGGCGCGGGCGCACGACGACGTACTCGGCGGCGCTGCCGAACCGGCCGCGGGGCAGTCCTCCCCACACGTGCGCGCCCGGCGCGAAACCGGGGCCGGACACGACCTCGCCCGCGAAGTCGATGCCCACCCGCTTGGGGAACTCCCGGCCGAGCAGGAGCTTCAGCCGCCCCGAGCGGCCCATCAGCTCGCCGCCGTTGACGCTGGCCGCGTGGACGCGCACCAGGACGTGCCCCGGCCGGACCTCCGGGTCGGGCACGGTGCCCTCGTACAAGACCTCCGGCGGCCCGTACCGGTCGAACAGCGCTGCACGCATCCCTCACCTCTCGCACAAGTGGAAGCTGCCTTCCACTTCGACGCTAACACGGAAAACGGAAGGAGCCTTCCACTTGGGCTAAAGTGAGAGGCGTGGCCGGTGAGAAGACTCAATTGCGCGTGGACGCACGCCAGAACCGCGACCGCATCGTGGCCTCGGCGCGGGAGACGTTCGCCGCTGACGGGCTGGACGTCTCGATGACCGAGATCGCCCGCCGGGCCGGGGTGGGCGTGGCCACCCTCTACCGCCGCTTCCCGACCAAGGACGCCCTGGTCCGGGAGGTGTTCGCGGAACAGCTCGAAGCCTGCACGGGCGAGGTGCGCGGGGCGGCGGAGGACCCCGACCCGTGGCGCGGCTTCTGCCGGGCGGTGGAGAAGCTGTGCGAGATGCAGGCCAGGGACCGGGGGTTCAGCGCGGCGTTCCTGACCGCGTTCCCGGAAGCGGTGCCGGTGGACGGGATGCGCGCGATGGCCGAGGAGGCGTTCGCCGGGGTGGTGACGCGGGCCAAGGCGACGGGCAGGCTGCGGCCCGACTTCACCACCGACGACCTGACGCTCGTGCTGATGGCCAACAACGGCCTGGTCACCGACTCGGTGGAGGCCGCCGTGGCCGCGTCACGACGGCTGGTCGCCTACTTCCTGCAGGCGTTCCAGGCACGCGACCCGCTACCCCCACCGGTCAGCCTCGGCCTGCGCGACGCCCTCGGCTGAGCGCCCATGGGATCTCGGGTGCGGGAAAACCCCAACCGAGCGCTCAGCCCTGCTCCTGCTCGACCCGCCGGTTCCACTCGCCCTT
This sequence comes from Saccharothrix carnea, assembly GCF_003014735.1. GTDB lineage: Bacteria > Actinomycetota > Actinomycetes > Mycobacteriales > Pseudonocardiaceae > Actinosynnema > Actinosynnema carneum. The sequence continues at coordinate 360,360 of NZ_PYAX01000004.1, forward strand.
GGACGACTGCCAGCCGTCCTCGTCCGCGCCGAGCCGCCAGTAGCCCGAGATCGACATCTGCTCGCGCGGCACGCCCCGCTCCAGCTTCAGGTGCCCGCGCAGGTCCTTGACCATGTCCGCCTCGCCGTGCACGAAGACCTGGACCACGCCCTCGGGGAACGCCAACTCCTTCACCGCGTCCACCACCCGGCGCCCGCGCGGACCGCCGTCGCGGTGCAGCCACCGCAGCTCCACCCGGCCCGCCGACCGGACTTCCTGCTCGTCCTCGGGGCCGTCGACCTCGACGAACACCTCCGCCCGCGCACCGGCGGGCAACGCCTCCAGCGCCGCCGCGATCGCGGGCCACGCGCTCTCGTCACCGGCCATCAGGTGCCACGCGACGTCCGGGTCGGGCGCGTACCCGCCACCGGGACCGGCGAAGTGCAGCACGTCACCCGGCTGGGCCTTCGCGGCCCACGGACCGGCCACGCCGGAGTCGCCGTGCGTGACGAAGTCGAGCCACAGCTCGCCAGCCTCGGCGTCCCACCTGCGCACGGTGTACGTGCGGGTGCGCGGCCACTGGTCGCGGGGCATCGTCGCGCGGATCGCGCCGAGGTCGAACGGCTCGGGGTAGAGCACGTCGTCCAGCGGGAACGCGAGCTTGACGTAGCTGTCGGTGTAGGGACCGACGGCGAAGTCCGCGAGCCCTTCCCCGCCGAGCACCACGCGGATCATCCGCGGCGCGATCCACTCGGTGCGCACCACGCGCCCGCTCCTGCCCCGGGACCGTTCGGCCATGTCGCGTACTCCTCGGTGATTCGAACGGCGCAACCAGCTTTCACCGTACGTGCCGGCCGCCCGCCGCCGCCCTTCACCCACCGCACGCATCTCGGGAGCGCTCCCAGCACGCGCCGTTCCGACCACCGCTTCCGCCACGCCGTCACGATCCAGCGGGCGGGGGCCGGCCTCGGTCCGGTCCCCGCCCCACCCGTCAGCGCAGGCTCCACTCCCGGGCCAGCTGGGCGGCCAGCCCGAGGTTCGCCGCGGCGGCGTCCTCGGTGCGCCGGCCGTACCCGCACGCGGCGGCGACACCGGCCACCGGCGCACCCAGCGCCTCCTCGGTGAGCCGCAGCGCTTCACGCGTCTCCTCGGGGTGGTCCTCGGCGACCACGCCCGCGATGACGTCCACCCCGGGCCGCAGGTGCCGCAGTCCGTCGTAGAACGCCGGGTCGGTGGGCGGCGGGCTGTCACCGCTGGTCACCGGCAGGTGCACGGTCGGCATCGGGACTCCCCGTCCGGCCAGCGCCTCGGCCAGCGCGTTGAGGAAGCGCACCGGCGGTTCCAGGTCCTCCGGGACGAACACCGGCACGTGCTCCAGGTCTCCGTAGCACAGGTGCAGCACCCACCGGGTGCGCGGTGCGGCGGCCAGGACGTCGGCGACCTGGCGGCTGAGGTCGGTGGTCAGCATCGGCCAGGCCTCCGGCGGGGTGAGGTGGTAGGCCACCAGCACGGCGGGCGTTTCCAGCTGGAGTTGCAGCCGGTCGCCCCACCGGGCGACCAGTTCGGTGACCTCGTGCACCACCGCGGTCTGCATGGTGGGCATCCACTCGCGGGCGGCGTCGATCGAGCCGAACGCGAACGCCGCCAGGTCCAGCGCGTTGGGGATGCCCACCTGCACGCGCAGCGGTTCACCGGTTCCGGTGATGGGCAAGCGGTCCAGCGCCGCGAACGCCGCCTCGGCCTGCTCGACGCGGGACAGGCCGACCTCCTCCGCGCACAGCCGCTGACCCGGCCGGACGCGGTAGTACGGCATGTCGTCGTAGCCGCGGCTCGCGCCGCCGCGCACCTGTTCGAGCGACGGCACGGCGGACATGTGGTGGGTGAGCCAGTCGATGATCCACCGCGGGTCGCGGTCGGACGGCAGGGCGGTCAGCGCGGCGTCGCCCCGGTGCCGGAGGAACCAGTCCATGGCGGTGGCGGGATCGTCGCACAGCGGGTGCGGCAGCGAGCCGACGAGGTGGACGGGCAGCGGACGGCGGTCGTGCTCTCGATCCGGGGTCTTCGTGGGTGCCTGTGCGGTCATGAGTGGTGTTCTGCTTTCGCGACGAAGAGCGTGAAGTGCCCGGGAGTGCCGCAGGATCTCCGCGCCCGACGTCCCGGCGTCCACCTCATCGTGACCCGGCCGGCCCGCCACGTCCACTTAGGATGATCAACAAAAGCCGACCGTGCACATCATCCACGCGATAGTGTGATTTCCCGCTGACGGTAAGGAAATTCTGAGCCGTTATCGGAATCACCGTTACCGTTCACCGCAGGGCGTCCGCGATCGCGGCGACGCCGTCGACGATGTCGGTCGGCGCGCTCGCGCCGTAGCCGAGGACCAGCCCCGGTCGGCCGGGCCGCTGCCGGTGCCACGACAAGGGCTGCGCCTTCACACCGCGGGCGAGGGCCGCGGCGGCGAGGTCGGTGTCGGACACGCCGTCGTCGAAGGTGATCAGCAGGTGCAGCCCGGCGGCGGCGCCGTGCACGACCGCGCCGGGCAGGTGCCGCCCGATCGCCGCGATCATGGCGTCGCGCCTGCGCGGGCCGGCCGCGCTGCTGAACGCGAGCACGCCCGCGTTCCAGGCCCTCAAGCACCTCGGCGTCGCCTACCTCTTCTACCTGGCGTGGACTCGGCACGATGCCGGCGTTCGCCTGAGGACGACCCGTCCGGCGAGGACGCTTTTCAAGCTTCTGATCTCTTCGCGCCTACACGCTCCGAACACACACCAGGACACGCGCGCAGCCGGACGGACTACTAGGCTCCCCGCATGGCCAGGTACTTCGACGTGCACCCGGTGAACCCGCAGCGCAGGTCCATCGACCAAGCGGTGGAGCTGATCAAGTCGGACGGCCTGATCGCCTACCCGACCGACTCCTGCTACGCGCTGGGCTGCCGACTGGGCAACAAAGCGGGCCTGGACCGGATCCGGCAGATCCGGCACTTGGACGACCGGCACCACTTCACGCTCATGTGCCGCGACTTCTCCCAGCTCGGGCAGTTCGTGCACGTGGACAACGCGGTCTTCCGGGCCATCAAGGCGGCCACCCCGGGCAGCTACACGTTCATCCTCCCGGCGACCACCGAGGTGCCGCGCCGGTTGATGCACGCGAAGAAGAAGACCGTGGGCGCGCGCATCCCCGACCACCCGGTGGCGCAGGCGCTGCTGGCGCAGCTCGGCGAGCCGCTGCTGTCCAGCACGCTGCTCCTGCCCGACCAGGACGAGCCGCTGGTCCACGGCTGGGACATCAAGGAACGGCTGGACCACGTGGTCGACGCGGTGCTGGACGCGGGTGACTGCGGAACCGTGCCGACGACCGTGGTCGACTTCTCCCAGGGCGAGCCGGAGGTCGTCCGGCACGGCGCGGGCGACCCGTCCCGGTTCGAGTAGCGCCCCGCGACGTCGGGCAGAGTCCACGAACCTCGAGCACATCCAGCGAACGGCTCAGTGGCGTTGCGCCACCCAGGGCTATGGGAGCGTTCCCAGAGCCGATAGCTTCCTGCTGCCCCCTCAGCGCAGAAGGAGCTACCCGTGCGGAAACGGTTGTCCACGGCGGTCCTCGCCGCCCTGCTGTCGGTCGTCGCCCTCCCGGTCGCGGACGCCGCCGGTCCGAACCATGATCACCGGCTCAAGACGTGCGAGCGGGCCGGCCTGCTGTTCTGCGAGGACTTCCAGCACGTGCCCACGGGCGCGGGCACCAGCCTCAAGTGGGGCGTGGACACCCGCAACGGCTCGCTGGAGGTCGAACGCGACCGGCGCGGCCAGAAGGTGCTGCACGTGCGCGCCGAGGGCAACGGCCGGGCGTTCCTCAAGGTCGACGACTTCGCCGCGCCGGGCAACAGCTTCTACGGCCGGGTCCGGGTGCGCGTCGAGGCGTTCCCGGACGCGCCGGACTGGGCGCACTACACGTTGATCGAGGCCACGGGCAGCGGCCCGGAGGTGGTGCGCCCGCTCGGCGGCCAGTACGTGCCCACGCTGGACAAGGCGTTGTGGGGCGTCGGCGCGGACGGCGGCCCGACCGGCGACTGGACGAACTGGCGCGAGTCGGCGCCGTCGAAGGCCGGCGTGTGGCAGTGCGTCGAGTGGCGGATGGACGCCTCCGACAACCGGATCACGCTGTGGTTCGACGGCAAGCCGAACCCGGACCTGACCGTCTCGACCCGCGAGCACGGCGGCAACCAGGTCGACTTCCTGTTCCCCGAGTTCGACACGGTCAAGCTGGGCTGGCAGCTCTACCAGCCCAACGAGGGCAGCTACGACATCTGGCTGGACGACATCGCGCTCGGCACCGACCGCATCGGCTGCTAGAGCCGGAGGAAAACCAGGCGCGGGACGGGCGGTGGCGCTGCTAGCGTCGCCGCCATGTCCTCGTCGTCGCCGGTCATGGCGCCCCGCCACGCGGGGCGGCCGACGCTGCACGGATGACGAGTCCGAGGCCCCCGTCCCAGGGGGTCTCGGCCGGAGCCCCCGCACCAGGAGGTTCCGATGTCGCGCTACTACGTGACCACCACCATCCCGTACGTCAACGCGCGCCCGCACCTGGGGCACGCGCTGGAGTTCGTGCAGGCCGATGTGCTGGCCCGGCACCACCGCCAGCGCGGCGACCGGGTGCGGTTCCTGACCGGGACCGACGACAACTCGCTGAAGAACGTGCTGGCCGCGCGGGCGGAAGGCCTGTCCACCGATGAGCTGGTCGACCGCAACGCGGCGGCGTTCGCCGGTTTGCGCGAGCCGCTGGCGTTGTCGTTCACCGATTTCCTCCGCACGAGCCGTGACGCCAGGCACCGCGCCGGTGTCGAACGGCTGTGGCGGGCGTGCGCGCACGACCTCTACCGCAAGCACTACGAGGGCCTGTACTGCGTCGGCTGCGAGCAGTTCTACACACCGGCCGAGCTGGTGGGCGGCAAGTGCCCCGAGCACGACGTCGAGCCTCAGCAGGTGTCCGAGGAGAACTGGTTCTTCCGCCTCTCCCGCTACACCGACCGGCTCCGCGACCTGATCACCGACGGCACGGTCCGGATCGAGCCCGCCGCCCGCCGCAACGAGGTGCTGGCGTTCCTCGCCGCCGGGCTGCGCGACTTCTCCATCTCCCGCTCACGTGCCCGCGCGCACGGCTGGGGCATCCCCGTGCCCGGCGACCCGGACCAGGTCGTCTACGTGTGGTGGGACGCGCTGGGCAACTACATCACCAGCCTCGGCTACGGCGCGGACGGCTCGAACTACCGCCGCTGGTGGGTGGAGGGCGACCGGCGCGTGCACGTGATCGGCAAGGGCGTGGTCCGCTTCCACGCCGTGTACTGGCTGGGGATGCTGCTGTCCGCCGGCGAGCCGCTGCCGACCGACATCCTGGTGCACGACTACCTCACCACCGATGGCCGCAAGATCAGCAAGTCGACCGGCGACGTGGTCGACCCGGTGGCGCTGTCGGACCGGTACGGCGCCGACGCCGTGCGGTGGTGGCTGCTGCGGGACGTGCCGCGCGTCGGCGACGCGGACTTCACCGAGGCACGCCTGGTCGCCCGCGCGAACGAGGACCTGGCCAACGGCCTGGGCAACCTGGTCAACCGGGTCACCGTCATGGTCCACCGCTACCGCGAGGGCCGACCGCCTGTCGGTGCCGCACCGGATCCCGGGGCCGAGCCGCTGGCGCGGGCGTGCCGGAACGCGCCGGACCTGGTGCACGCCGCCATCGCCGACTTCGACTTCCGGCGGGCGACGGCGGCGGTGTGGCGGATCGTGGAGGAGGCCAACCGCTACGTGGAGCGGGTGCGCCCGTGGGACCTGGCCCGTGCCGAACGGGGCGGCGAGGTCACGGCGGGACGGCGGCTCGACTCGGCCATCACGGCGCTGCTGACCGCGTGCCGCGTCCTGTCCACCGAGCTGACCCCGTTCCTGCCGACGTTGGCCACGCGGATCTCCGAGCAGTGCGTGACGCTGACGGGTCAGCTCCCCCAGCCGCAACCGCTGTTCCCGAGGCTGTGACCGCGGATCCGCCGGGTGGTGCGCCGGCGGATCCGCGGTGGCGCCTACCTGGGCAGGTAGGCGCGGTGCGAGCGGGAGAACTCGAAACCGTTGTAGCGGTCCCAGTTGACCGACCACGTCATCAGGCCGCGCAGGTTCGGGTAGACGGCCTTCGGCTTGTAGGTGCCGCAGTTCGCGCCCTTCATCAGGCAGTCCAGCGACTTGTGCACCTCGGCGACGGACGTGAACCCGTTGCCCGCGTTGATGCTCGCGGGCAGGCCGATGGCCACCTGGTCCTGCCGCAGGCCCGGGAACACCTTCGTCGCGTCACCGCGCACGGGGAACCCGGCCAGCACCATGTCCGCCATGGAGACGTGGAAATCATGCCCGCCCATGAAGTGGTACTGGTTGTCCAGGCCCATGATCGGCCCGGAGTTGTAGTGCTGGACGTGCAGCAGCGTGAGGTCGTCGCGCAGCGCGTGGATCACCGGCAGGTACGCGCCCGCCCGCGGGTCGGCGCCGCCACCACCGCCGTAGTGCTGGTAGCCGACCTGCACGAAGAACGTCTCCGGGGCCATGGTGAGCACGAACTTCGCGCCGTAGCGGGCTTTCAGCGTCTTCAACGCCTGGATGAGGTTGACGATCACCGGCGAGGTCGGCGCGCGGAAGTCGGTGTCGCCCGCGTTGAGGGACAGCGAGTGGCCCTCGAAGTCGACGTCCAGGCCGTCCAGGCCGTACTTGTCGATGATCGCCGACGCGGAGCGGACGAACGCGTCGCGCGCGGCCGTGGTGGACAGCTGCACCTGGCCGTTCGCGCCGCCGATGGAGATCAGCACCTTCTTGCCCTTGGCCTGCTTGTCCCGGATGCCCGCGATGAACTCGGCCTCGGATTCGACGTTCGGGCACTCGGCGACGGGGCACTGGGCGAAGCGGAGGTCGCCGGAGGTGGCGGAGGTCGGTTCGGCGAACGACAGGTTGACGATGTCCCAGTCGTCGGAGACGTCCTTCATCCGGATGTACCCGGAGCCGTTGGCGAAGCTCGCGTGCAGGTAGCCGACCAGGACCCGCTTCGGCAGGCCGGTGACCGGTGGCGTGGTGGTGGTCGTAGTAGTCGTGGTTGTCGTAGTAGTGGTGGTCGTGGTGGTTGTCGTCGTGGTCGGTGAACCGGCGCACGACGCACCGTTGATCTTGCAGTTGGCCGGGCTCGCGGTGCCCGCGGCGTTGAAGCCGAACGTCACCGTGGCACCGGGAGCGACGCTGCCGTTGTACTCGCGGTGGGTGAACGTGTAGTGCCCGGACGAGTTGGTCTGCAACGCGTCCCAGTAGGCGCCGACCGTCGTCCCGGCGGGCAGGTCGAACTCGACCTTCCACCCGGAGAGGGTCGCGCTGGTCTCGTTCTTGATCGAGAACTGCGCGGTGTAGCCGGTGTCCCAGCTCGACGACTTGGTGAACGTGGCGGTGACCGACGCGGCGTACGCGGGCGCGAAGCCGACCGCCGCCGCCGCGACCACCAACGCCCCCACCGCGGCCACCCTGGCGAACAGGACTCTTCGCGACATACGTCTCCTCCCAGCGGTGGCGGCCTCCAGGTGTGGGGAAATTGGACTAGACCACCATCGGTCTGTCAAGGCCACGTCGCGAGTGGTTGACCGAACGGCCCAGCGGGTACCTCGAACCGGCGTTCGAGGGAAGGAGAGGCACGTGGACCGCAACCCGGAGAAGGACCCCCAGGACTGGACGACCGGCGACGAGCCGATGACCGGGCCGCAGGAGTCCTACCTGCGCACGTTGGCGCAGGAGGCGGGCGAAGAGGTGCCGGAACGGCTGACCAAGGTCGAGGCCTCGCAGCTGATCGACCGGCTGCAGGAGAAAACAGGCCGGGGTCGGTGACGGTGATGACGCAGCGCGGCTCGCGGGGCTGATGACGCGGGTGCGGCACGCCGTCGCCGACGTGCCGCACGCGGTCAGTTGTCGTCTTCCTGCTCGCCGTCCTGCTCGTCCTGCTGCTCGACGCCCGGCTGGTTGTCGTTGTCACCGTCGCCCTCGTTCTCACACCCGGCGCCGAGGGTGAGGAACAGCGCCGCACCGCTGACCAGCACGGCGAGTGACTTCTTCAGCACGTTCGGTTCCATGCCGTCCCGGTACCCCGAACGGGCCGGCGCCAACCGGAGCAGCCCGCGTGTCCGGCTTCGGACCCCGACTCCGGACAACAGGACACGTTGTCCGGACGTTGTCCGGAGGATGAACGCCGGTCACGAAAACTCTCCTGTCCGGAGGGATCGCCGGTTACCGTGCGCAGGTGCAGATCCCGTGGCGAGCCGCACCGCGCGCGGCCCTGTCGAGTCCGCTGACGTTGCTGGTCAGCGTGGTCACCGCGCTGTTGTTGAGCTTCGTGGTGGCCGCCGCCGTGCTGCACTCGGCCGCCTCCGGCAGCGCCGCGGTCGACTACCAGCGGGAGCGGCTGTGCGAGGAGGCGTTGCACCCGTCGCTGGAGGCCACCGGCATCCCGCACGAGCACGTCGCCGGCAAGATCCAGGCGGTCAGGGAGGCGGTGCCGCACCATGAACCGCTGATCGGCACCTACGTCCGCGAGCAGCGCGCCGACTTCGGCGGCCTGCCGACCGAGGCCAAGTTCGGCTACCGGCCCGGCGCCACCGACCACCTCCAGGTGCTCGAAGGCGGCGCCAAGGACGGCCTGTGGGTGCCGAAGAGCATCGCCGACACCATCGGCCTGGAGCTGGGCGGGCGCGGGATGGGCGGCAGGCTGCCACCGGTGACCGCGATCTACGCCGACCAGATCGACCCGCTGCCCGAGTGGTGGTGCTCCGAACGCCACTTCGTCATACCCAACGTGCTCGACCGCGACGAGCTGGCGACCGGCGTGGTGTGGATGCCCAGCGCGGAGTCGTTCGCCGCGCTGCCGCCCGAGATCGCCGGCGTGACCGACATGAGCGTGCGGTTCCCGGCCGACGTGCCGCGCACGGTGGACGAGGCCGCGGCCCTGCTCGCCGAGGGCACCGCGCGCGTCGCCCCGCTCACCGGCGACTACAACCGGGTGGTCTCGCCGCTGGTCCTGCCGGTGGAGAACGCCAGGCAGACCGTGGCGAACGTGCGCTCCGCCGTCCTCGGCCTCACCCTGATCAGCCTGCTCATCGGCTTGGCGGGCGTCGCCACGGTGACCGTGCAGTGGGCGCAGCGGCGCCAGTCGGAGCTGCGGCTGCTGTGGGTGCGCGGCGCCGGGCCGCTCGCGCTCGGCGGCCGTGGCGTGCTGGAACTGGGCCTGCCGCTGGTGGTCGGCGGCGCGCTCGGGTTCGGCACGGCCCGCTTGCTGCTGCCCGTTTACGCACCTTCGGAGGTGCTGCCGCCGGGCACCACCACGACGGCGGCGGTGGCCGTGGTGGTGGTCGTGGTGCTGAGCCTCGTGGTCACGCTCGCCACCGGAGCGTCGCGCACCCACCGGATGTTCCAGGTCGCGGGCCGAGGCAACCGGCTGCGCAAGGTGCTCACCGCCGTGCCGTGGGAGCTGGCCACCACCGGGCTGGCGGTGTGGGCGTGGGACCGGGTGCAGCACAGCGGCCTGTCCACCACCACGAAGGTCGGCGCCCTGCCGCGCATCGACGCCGCCGCGCTGGCGTTCCCGTTGCTGGTCGTGCTCACCGCGGCACTGGTGACGGCACGCCTGGCGCGGTGGGCGCTGGCCGCGTCGCACCGGGCGGAGCTGTGGTCGACGCCGGCCGCGCAGCTGGCGATCCGGCGGCTCGCGGCGGGCGCCGGGCCGGTGACCGGTGTGCTGCTGGTGGGTGTGCTGGCGGTCGGCACCATGGCGGTCGGCACCGCCATCGCCGGGTCGCAGGAGACCGCGTTGGAGGTGAAGTCCGGCATGTACACGGGTGCGAACAGCTACGCCCAGATCCCGTCGGAGGTCACCGAGCTGCCGGCGGCGTTGCGCGGGAACTCCACCATCGTGGGTTTCGTCAAGCAGTACGACCGCACGGCGCTGGTGGTCGACCCGAGGACGTTCCGCGACGGCGCGTTCCCGTTCGAGATCGACCCGGCGCTGCTGGACGAGCCGCTGCGGGTGGGCAACGTGCCGCGCCGCGAGGTGCGACTGCCCGGGTTGCCGCCGATCGCGCCGACCGCCTGGGTGCCGACGTTCCCGAAGCTGGGCACGGCGGGCTGGGTGGTGCCGGTCGACCGGATCTCCGACCGCGACGAGGTCGGCTCCTGGTACGTGTGGTCGAGCAGGCCGTTGGCCGAGGTGACCGCGGCCCTGTCGGCGGACGGCGTGAAGCTGTCGCGCAACCTCGACGAGAAGAGCAGGGCCGTGCAGGGCCTGCCGTTCCTGACGATCCAGTGGACGTTCGGGTTCGTCACGGCGCTGGGCGCGGTGCTGGCGGTGGTGGCGTCGATCGCGCTGCTGCTGGCGGTCGAGGTGCGGCGGCGGCAGAACGCGCTGTCCGGCGCGTTCAGCACCCGGATGGGCCTGCTCCCGGCCGCGATGCTGCGCAGCCACCTGCTGGAACTGGGCGCGGTGGCGGGTGCGGCGGTGCTGGTCGGCCTGGCCGCGAGCGCGGTCAGCAGCGGCTTCACCGTGCCGAAGCTGGATCCCGCGCCACGGCTCACCCCGGGCCCGCAGGTGCCCGACGTCCTGCCGCTGCTGGTGACGACGGCGGTGGGGAGCGTGCTGGTGGTGCTGGTGGCGGCGTGGATCGCGGTGCGCGCGGTGCGTTCGGCGAAGATCGGAGAGCTGATCCGTGGGTGAGCACGTGTTGCGGCTGCGCGAGGTGGGCGTGGACTACCGCACCCCCGCCGGTGCGGTGACCGCGGTGTCGGACGTGTCGCTGGACGTGCCCGCGACGGGGTTGACGGTGCTGGCCGGGCCGTCCGGGTCGGGCAAGTCGACGTTGCTGCGGGTGTTGAGCCTGGTGGAACGGCCCACGCGCGGCGGGGTGGAGCTGCGTGGGATGGGCACGGCGCGGTTGTCGTCCGGTGCGCGGCGCAAGCTGCGGCGGCGCGATATCGCCCTGGTGCTGCAGAACCCGGCGGACAACCTGATCGGTCACCTGGACGTGGGCGACAACCTGCGGGCGGCGGCGCAGGCGGCGGGTCGGGTCGCGCGGGTGGACGAGCTGCTGGCGCAGTTGGGGCTGCCGGGCACGGCCGGGTGGAAGGTGTCGGCGATGTCGGGTGGGCAGCAGCAGCGGCTGTCGTTCGGGTGCGCGTTGGCGCGCGAGGCGACGGTCGTGCTGGCGGACGAGCCCACCTCGCAGCTGGACACGTCGTCGGCGGACCTGGTGCTGGAAACGTTGGCCGACCTGGCGCGGCGGGGCGTGCCGGTCGTGGTGGCCTCGCACGACCCCAGGCTGATCGCGCTGGCGGACACGAGGTTCGACCTGCGGAACGGGGCGTTGGCGGCATGACGGACGTGGACGGCAGGGCGGACCTCGACGGCGTGACCGGCGTCGACGGCATGACGGCGTTGCGGGCGAAGGGGATCGAGCGGACGTTCCGGCACGCGAGCGGGCCGGTGCACGTGCTGCGCGGGGTCGACCTGGAGGTGGCGGCCGGTGAGCTGGTGACGTTGTCCGGACCGTCCGGGTCGGGCAAGAGCGCGCTGCTCGCGGTGCTGGCGGGGTTCGACCGGGCGGACTCGGGCGCGGTGGAGATGGCGGGCGAGGTGCTGACGTCGCCGCCGTCGTGGCGGGTGTGCGCGTTGCTGCCGCAGGCGTTGGGGCTGGCCGGTGAGCTGACGCTGGCGGAGAACGTGGCGCTGCCGATCCGGCTCGGCCGCACCGGCGGTTCCCTCGACCGGGTGACCGCGCTGCTGGACGAGCTGGGCATCGGCGAGCTGGCGCGGCGGTACCCGGCCGAGGTGTCGTTCGGGCAGCAGCAGCGGGCCGCGCTGGCCCGGGCCGTGGTCGGCGAGCCGAAGGTGCTGCTGGCCGACGAGCCGACCGCGCACCTCGACCAGCGCAGCGCGCCCACGGCGGTGCGGGTGCTGCGGCGGGCTGCCGACGCCGGTGCGGCGGTGCTGGTCGCCACGCACCACGACGAGGTGCACCGGGCGGCGGACCGCACGCTGGTGCTCAGCGGCGGGCGGATCTCCGTAGGATAGGCGTCGATGTCGCGCCGATCCGTGTCCGTTGCCCTGGTCTTCCCGTTGCTCGCCCTGTTGCTGCTGGTCAGCGACTCGCCGTACCCGGCGCTGCCGGGGCCGAAGCGGGACGCGCCGCGGGCCGTCGTGGCGCTCGGCGACAGCACCATGGCCGGTGAGGGCGCCGGGTCCTACGAGCCGGGCACCAACGGCGAGAACGGCAACTGGTGCCACCGGTCGACGAAGGCGTCGGTGCACCACACGCGCGTCGAGGGCGTGGACCGGGTGTTCAACCTGGCCTGTTCCGGCGCGAACGCCGAGCAGGTCGGCCTCACCGACCAGGTGCGCAACACCGAGGGCTCGCAGGCCAGGCAGCTGGCCGCGATCGCGCGCGAGTACCGGGTGTCGGTGGTCGTGGTGGCGGTCGGCGCGAACGACGACCCGAGGTTCGCCGACGTGCTCGGGGCGTGCCTGCGGGCGTGGATCGAGCGCCGCGTGGACTGCGCGAAGGCCATGGCCGACGAGTGGAAGGCCCGGGTCGAGCGGATGACGCCGAAGGTGGAGCGCGCGCTGCGCGACGTCCGCCGGGTATTGCAGGACGAGGGCTACACGCCCCGCTCGTACACGTTGGTGCTGCAGTCCTACGCCGCGCCGGTCGCGCCGGGTCTGCCGTTCGACCTGCAGAACCTGGCCGGCTGTCCGCTGCGCACCGGTGACCTGCAGTGGGTGCGGGACGAGGCGGTCGAGCAGCTGTCGGAGGGCTTGCGGACGGCGGCGAAGGCGGCGGAGGCGCGGTTCCTCGACCTGTCGAAGGCGGGTGAGAAGCGCGAGGCGTGCACGGGTGGCGACGAGATGGACCAGGAGTGGTTCACCCGGCTCACGATCGACTTCGACGGCCTGCGGGACGAGGCACGGGCCCGGCACGCGTTGCAGGAGTCGTTCCACCCCAACGACCGGGGTTACGAGCAGTTCGGCCGGTGCATGTCGGAGTTCCTGGCCACGACGGCGCGGGAGGCGTCGTGCGTCGCCGGCGAGGACGGCAACCTCACCGCGGTGGAGGCGGAGGACTGACCAGCGCCGCGATGTCGGCCGCGGTCCAGTACGGGGTTCGGCGGGCGAGGTAGGCGGCGATCCGCTCGGCGGTCCAGCCGTGCGACTCGGCGAGGCCGGTCGCGAGCATGGTCAGGTAGTTGGCCGAGGGCTTGGTGTGCTCGACGTCGGCCGCGCTCCACGGTGCGGTGAACGTGAGCGCGGGGTGGCCGTCGTGCTCGCCGAGGTGGAGCAGCGTTTCGTAGCGGCCGGGCCCGAGGGCGTGCCTGCCGTCCGCCATCACCACGGTCAGGTCGAGGTCGGTGCCCGGTTCGCGGTACATCTCCTGGGCGGCGACGTCGGCGAACTGCGCCGTGGTGACCAGGTAGGCGCGGGCGGCGGTGGTGCCGGGCAGGTCGGGGTCGTAGAACGCGCGCCCGCCGAGCCAGACGGGCGACTCGGTGGCGAAGTAGATCCCGCCGGGCACCTCCACCGGCCTGGTCGCCAGGGGCGGGCTGGTGTCGCGGCAGCCCGGGTAGCCGCGCGTGGCGCCGACCGGCGTGCCACCGGTGAGGTAGCAGGCGAACCGCTCGGCGCGCATGTTCGACCCGTAGCTGACGTACCAGACCAACCGGCGCGACATGGCCGCGCCCTCACAGGCAGTGGCGGCAGGCGCGCGCGGTCGGGTGCTCGTGCTCCAGCTCGGTGCGGGTGCCGACGACCTTGACGTAGCTGCCGACCCACGTGGTGCCGCGGGCCGGTGTGCCGTTGATCGTGTGGCAGGAGGCGCGGTGGAGCATGAGGTTGTCCGGGTTCAGGCTGCGCTCGGCGTTGATGACGTACTGGTCCTGGTTGAGTGCCAGCCAGTGCTCGTAGGCGCCGCTGTCCTCCGTGAACCTCTGCATCCGGCCATCATGCGCCGTCGCCCCGCCACCGGCTGTCCGCCATCCGGTGCCACTCGTCCTCCAGGATCGCGTAGATCAACTCCTCGCCCCAGTCGCCCTTGAAGACCTCGTTGTGGCGGAAGTGGGCTTCGCGGCGCATGCCGAGCCGTTCCATCACCCGCCACGACGGCTCGTTGAACGCGTCGCAGGACGCGACGATCCGGTGCAGGCCGAGGTGCGTGAAGCCGAGGTCGAGCATGGCGGCGGCGGCTTCGGTGGCGTAGCCGTGGCCGTGGTGGTCGGGGTGGAAGATGTAGCCGACCTCGCCCTGCCGGTGTGCCTCGCTGAGCCACTTGAGCACGGCTTCGCCGATGACCACGCCGTCCTTCTCCACCGCGAGCGCCAGGTGGTCGCCCTCCTTCTCCGGCCACGTCACCGACGCCTTGAGGGCCAGGCTGCCGGTGGTCTCCTCGGGGGTGCGGGCCTCGCCGTAGAGGTAGCGGACGACGTCCGGGCGCGACTGCCACGAGTGCAGCGCGGCGAAGTCGTCGGGCGTGAACGGCCGCAGGGTCAGCCGCCGGGTCCGGATGGGGTAGTCGGGCTTGGTCACGCCGGTCAATCTACGAAAACCCGGCCAGGACGTCGCGTCGGTTTTGCCGCCCGTTCCCGCGCTGTCGAGCGTCACCTCACAGGTCCGCCAGGGCCTTGATCGGCGATTCCACGCAGTCGGCGACGAAGCGCAGGAACCCGCCCGCCGTGCCGCCGTCGCACACCCGGTGGTCGAAGGCGAGCGTCAGCTGGGCGACCTTGCGCACGGCGAGTTGACCGTCCACCGCCCACGGCCGGTCGATGATGCGGCCGAGGCCCAGGATCGCGGCTTCCGGGTGGTTGATGATGGCGGCCGAGCCGTCCACGCCGAACACGCCGTAGTTGTTCACGGTGAACGTGCCGCCGGTCATCGCGGCGGGCGTGAGCTTGCCTTCCCGTGCCGACGCGGTGTGCGCGGCGATGGCGGCGGCGAGTTCGGTGGTGGTGAGGGACTGGGCGTCCCGCACGACCGGCACCACCAGGCCGCGTTCGGTCTGGGCGGCGAAGCCGAGGTGCACCTGGTCGAGGACGACGACCTCGTCACCCTCGACCCGGGAGTTCAGCTCGGGGAACTTCTTCAGGCCCAGCACGGTGAAGCGGGCCAGCAGGGCGAGCAGCGACACGGTCGGCAGCGCGGCCCGTGCGGCGAGGAAGTCGGTGGCGTCGACGTCGACCCAGACAGTCGCCTCGGGGATCTCGCGGCGTGAGGTGGCGAGCTTCTCGGCGACCGCGCCGCGCAGGCCGCGCAACGGGATGCGTCGCCCGGCGGATTCCGTCGAGAGGGGCGTGGCGCGGGCGGCCAGTTCGCGTTCCACGTCGGCGCGCCGGATGACGCCGCCGGGTCCGGTGCCCTCGATCCGGTCGAGCGCGAGGCCGTTCTCCCGGGCCAGTTGCCGCACCAGCGGCGAGATCACGGCGGGTGCGGTCGCGGGCGGCGGGGCGGGAACGGTCGCCGGCTCGGGCGTGCCGAGTGTTGAATTCGGGTGTTCCGAACGTTGGACACTCGCGTGCTGAGCGTTGGACTCTCGGCGTCGGCGGCGGCGCGGGGTCTCGGAGGTGCCGTAGCCGATCAGGACGTTGCCGCTGCCCGACTGCTCGGGCTCGCCGACCGTCAGCAGCACGGATCCCACGGCCAGCTTCTCCCCCGGCTCGCCGAACCGCGCGCTCACCACGCCCTCGTACGGGCAAGGCACCTCGACCACGGCCTTCGCCGTCTCGACCTCGACCACGGGCTGGTCGATCGACACCTCGTCGCCGACCGACACCAGCCAGCCGACGATCTCGCCCTCGGTCAGCCCCTCGCCCAGGTCGGGCAGCCGGAAGTCAGGCACGGTAGCTCCCCACGACCTCGTCGTCCCACTGCAGCCGGGCGACGGCGTCCAGGATGCGGTCCACGCTCGGCAGGTGGTGCTCCTCCAGTTTCGGCGGCGGGTAGGGGATGTCGAACCCGGTCACCCGCAGCACGGGCGCGTGCAGGTGGTGGAAGCAGCGCTCGGTCACCCGCGCCACGACCTCCGCGCCGTACCCGCCGAACCCGGACGCCTCGTGCACGACCACCGCGCGCCCGGTCTTCACCACCGAAGCGCACACCGTCTCGTCGTCGAACGGCGACAACGACCGCAGGTCCACGACCTCGACGTCCCAGCCCTCCTCCGCGGCGGCCTCGGCCGTCTCCAGCGCCGTCGCCACCATCGGCCCGTACGCGATGAGCGTGACGTCCCGCCCGGTGCGCCGCACCAGCGCCCGGTCGAACCCGATCGGCTCATCCGAGAGCGCGCCCTTGGCCCAGTACCGCCGCTTCGGCTCCAGGAAGATCACCGGATCCGGTGAGGCGATCGAGTCGCGCAGCAGCCGGTAGGCGTCGTCGGGCGTGCCCGGCGTGACGACCCGCAGCCCCGGCGTGTGCGTGTAGTAGGCCTCCGACGAATCGCAGTGGTGCTCGACGCCACCGATGCCGCCGCCGTAGGGCACCCGGATCACCACCGGCAGCTCCACCCGGCCGCGCGTGCGGTTGCGCAGCTTGGCCAGGTGACTGGTGATCTGCTCGAACGCCGGGTAGGCGAACGCGTCGAACTGCATCTCCACCACGGGCCGCAGGCCGTTCATCGCCATGCCGATGGCGGTGCCGACGATGCCGGACTCGGCCAGCGGCGTGTCGAACACCCGCTGCTCGCCGAACCGCTCGGCCAGCCCGTCCGTCACCCGGAACACGCCGCCGAGCGGGCCGACGTCCTCGCCGAACACCAGCACGGTCGGGTCGTCGGCCAACGCGTCGCCCAACGCCCGGTTCAGCGCGCCTGCCAAGGAAACCTGCGTGGTCATGCCAGTTCCTCCCGCAGCGCCGCGGCCTGCTCCCGCAGGTGCCGGGGCGTGGTCGCGTAGACGTGCTCGAACAGGTCGTCGGGTGACGGCACGACGTCGACGTTCAGCTTCGCCCGCACGGATGCCGCGAACTCCTCCGCCTCGGCCGCCACCGCCGCGCGGCGGGCGTTGTCCAGCAGGCCCCGTGCCGTCAGGTAGGCCTCCAACCGGTCCACCGGGTCGCGGTCCAGCCACGCGGCGACCTCGTCGGACGTGCGGTAGCGGGTGGCGTCGTCGGCGTTGGTGTGCGCCTCGATCCGGTAGGTCAGCGCCTCGATCAACGTCGGGCCGCCCGACTCCAGCGCCTCGCGCACCACCGCGTACACGGCGGCCACGTCGTTGCCGTCCACCAGCACGGACGGCACGCCGTACCCGATGCCCTTGTGCGCCAACGACGGCGCGGCGTTCTGCTTGGACATGGGCACGCTGATCGCGTAGCCGTTGTTCTGCACCAGGAACACCACCGGCGCCTGCCACACACCGGCGAAGTTCAGCGCCTCGTGCGTGTCGCCCTCGGACGTGGCACCGTCGCCGAGCAGCACCAGCGCCGCGGTGTCCTCGCCCTTGAGCCGGGCCGCGTGCGCGAAGCCGACCGCGTGCAGCGTGTTGGTGGCCAGCGGCGTGCACTGCGGGCCGACGCGGTGCTCGTACGGGTCGTAGCCGAGGTGCCAGCCGCCTTGCAGCAGGGTCAGCGTCTCGGCCGGGTCGACGCCCCGGGTGACCAGGGCGACGGAGTCGCGGTAGGTCGGGAACAGCCAGTCGGCGGGGCGCAGCGCGAGCACCGAGCCGACCTCGCACGCCTCCTGGCCGCGTGAGGACGGGTAGACCGCGAGCCTGCCCTGCTTGGTCAGCGCGGTGGCCTGGGTGTCGAAGCGGCGGCCGACGACCATCCGGCGGTGCAGCTCGACCAGCACGTCGTCGTCGGGCATGGACAGCGGCGAGTCGTCCACCGGCGTGCCGTCCTTGCGCAGCAGCGACAGCGGTTCGTCGCTGGGCAGCAACGTCCGCTCGGGCGCGCGGGTGCGGGCCATGGGCTCCTCCGGGTGGCTCGGCGTCTCAACGGGCGAGATGGAGGGCATGGTCCAGCTCACAGCGGCCAAAGTTCCAGATCCAGGCCCCCAATCCGGACGAATGGCCACGCAGACGGGTTATCGTCGGCCACATGACGGCTCGGGCTGGACATTCGGCACCGCTGGACGCGCTCGACCGGCGCATCGTGGAGGAGTTGCGCGCGGACGGGCGGCTGTCGATGCGGTCGCTGGCGGAGAAGCTGCACATCTCGCGGGCGAGCGCGTACTCGCGCGTGGAGCGGCTGCACCGCGACGGCGTGATCACCGGGTACTCGGCGGTGGTCGACCCGGAGCGCTACGGCTTCGGCATCTCCGCCTACGTCTACCTCAAGATCAGCCAGCACTCGTGGAAGGCGGTGCGGCAGCGGGTGGTGGAGATCCCGGAGGTGTGGCACGGCGCGCTGGTGTCCGGTGACTACGACCTGGTGCTGCTGGTGCGGGCGCCGGACGCGCACAGCCTGCGCGACCTGGTGCTGTCCCGGTTGCAGACGATGCCGGACGTGACGTCGAGCCACACCGTGCTGATCCTGGACGAGCTGCCGGCGGGCGGGCACGACCGCGACGGTCACCAGCCGAAGTTCTGAGTCCAGTACCACCCGTAGGAACCACCGCGCGCCAAGCCGACGCCCAACGCCTTCAGCTTGCAGTTGAGGATGTTGGCGCGGTGGCCCGGCGAGTCCATCCAGCCCTTGACCACGGCCTCGGCGGTGCGCTGACCGGCGGCGATGTTCTCCGCGCCGGGCGCGGGGTAGCCGGCGGCCTTGACCCGGTCGACGAAGCTGCGGCCGTCCTTCGAGACGTGGTCGAAGTAGTTCTGCGCGGCCATGTCGGCACTGTGGGCGCGGGCGGCGGCGGCCAGCCGGTCGTCGGCGGCCAGCGCGGGGCAGCCGTGCGCGGCGCGTTCGCCGTTGGTCAGCTCGACCACCTTCGCCTCGGCCAGCTCGACCTCGGTCTTGGTCGGCGTGGCGGGCGGCGCGGGCGGCACCGCCCGCACCTGCGTCTGCTTCGGCGGTTCGGTGGTGGTCGTCGTGGTGATCGCGGTCGTGGTGGTGACCGGCGGTTCGGTCGTCGTGGTGCCGGAGGCGGCCGAGGAGGTGCCGGGGTCCGACGACGGTGTCGCGGTGGTCGGCTGGGCGGCGGGCGGCTCGGGCGTGGTGCGCAGCGTGGCGGTCGCGCCGGCCGTGATCAGGGCCATCCCGTCCGGGTGCTCGCAACCGGCCAGGGCCAGCCCGGCGAGGACGACTGCGACCGGCAGCACACTGCTCTTGCGCGACACGCGGAAAACCTCAATCTGCATTCGGCGGTATTTCGGGCGCGGCGACCGCTGGTGCGCTTCTTCGCAGGGTAAGCGCACGCGGTCGCCGCACCGAAGGGAGAATCGGGTGGGCCGGGCAAGGGGGAGAGCGCTGGCCGACCCCGATTCCAGGAATAACTTTATCCGCGACCGCAGAACTGTCAACAACTATTTATTTAAGGAACATTTAAAGGTCGCATCAGGTGCGGAAAAGGGATCCCGGGTCAGACTGGCTCTTCCGCGCGGCCCAGCCGGAGCTGGACCCGCGTGCCGCCCAACGGCCCCCGGTCGACCACGAGCGAGCCGCCGGTGGACTCCGCGGCCCGGCGGGCGATGTCCAGGCCGAGGCCGGTCGAGCCCGCGCCGCTGCTCCCCCGCCGCACCGCCGCCTCCAGGTCGTCGATGCCCGGCCCGGCGTCCTCGATCACGATGACCACGCGGTCGGGCTGGTGGAACAGCGCGACGACGAACCCGACGCCCTCGGGGGTGTGCCGGAAGACGTTGCCCAGCACGGCGTCCATCGCGGCGGCGAGGTCGCTGCGGGTGAGCGGCACCAGGGCGCGGCGCTCGGTGCCGCGCAGGTTCCACAGCCGCTGCTGGTCGTCGGCGAGGGCGGACCAGAACACCAGCCGGTCGTGCACGACCTGCGCGGCGTCGCACCGGCCGCCGTCCGGGTCGTCCAGCTCGCGGCGGGCGGCCCGGATGAGTTCGTTCACCTCGCGTTCGAGCGCGTGCACGGCCTGCCGGACGCGGTTGGCGTTGGGGTCCTGCCCGAGCGTTTCCGAATCGAGCCGCAACGCGGTGAGCGGGGTGCGCAGCCGGTGCGACAGGTCGGCCAGGATTTCGCGTTCGTTCGCGACCAGTTGGCCCATCCGATCGGCCATCCGGTTGAACGCGGTACCCGCGTCGAGCAATTCCGGCGGTCCGCTCGGCGTGACCCGGGTGGTGAGATCGCCCTGGCCCATTTTCCGGGCGCCTTCGGCGAGGGCGGCGGAGGCTTTGACGACCCGGGCGCCGAGGCGGTCCGCGACCAGCACCGAGCCGAGCACCAGCACGACGGCGACACCGCTGAGCGCGAGCCAGGCCTTCTCGACGTTGCGGGACAGCTCGGCGCGCGGCACGAACGCCTCGACCACGGCGACCCGACCCTCGGCCAGCAGCACGGGCTGCAGGTGCACGACACCGGCCGGGATCTCCTCGGTCGACGCGCGGCCCAGCTCGCGGGCCGTCCGGAGCTGCTCGTCGGTGGCCACCGGCACGCCGACCACCTCGCCGCTCGCCAGGTGCACCGCGACGCGGCCGGCGGTGCTGGTCAGGGCCTGGCTCACCGACGCCGGGTCGGAGGTGATCACCAGCACCGGGGTGAGCGCGCCGGCGAGGCGTTCGGCGTCGGCCAGCGCGCGGTCCTCGGCGAGCTGGCGCACCACCAGGGCGAGCGGGATGAGGAACGCCAGCGCGACCATCGAGGTGACGGCCAGCGAGACCAGGGCGAGCGACTTCCTCACTCGGCCGCCGTGAGCTTGAACCCGACACCGCGCACGGTGTGCAGGTAGCGGGGTTGGGCGGCGCGTTCGCCGAGCTTGCGGCGCAGCCAGGACAGGTGCACGTCCAGCGTCTGGTCGTCGTGCCTGCCGGGCAGGTTCCACAGGTTGGCCAGCAGCTCGGCGCGCGGCACGACCTTGCCCTCGCGGGCGGCCAGGTAGGCGAGCAGGTCGAACTCCTTGCGGGTGAGGTTGAGCTCGCGGCCGTCGAGGCGGGCTTCGCGGCGGTCCGGGTCGACGGTGAGGCGGCCGATCCGGAACGTGGCGGGCGCGGCGTCCTTGCGGGCCCGGCGCAGGACGGCGGACAGGCGTGCCGCGAGGTGCTCGCTGGAGAACGGCTTGACCAGGTAGTCGTCGGCGCCCGCGTTGAGCAGCCGGACGATCTCGGCCTCGTCGTCGCGGGCGGTGGCGACGATGACCGGCACGTCGCACACGCCGCGCATCATGCGCAGGGCGTCCGCGCCGTCCATGTCGGGCAGGCCGAGGTCGAGCACCACGAGGTCGAACGCGCCGGCGGTGATCTCCCGCAACGCCTCCAACGCCGTGCCGACGGGCAGCACCGCGTGCCCGAGCCCGGTCAGCGCCCGGCTCACCGCCGACCGCACCACCGGATCGTCCTCGACGAGCAGCACCGAGACCATGGCGCGCACCGTAACGCCAACGGGTGACGGGCAGGGTTACCGCTCCCCCGTCACCGCCTGGTCCCGCTCGGGCAGGAACAGGCCGTCCAGCAGCACGGGGATCGCGCGCCGCGGGTCGGGCGACCGGTCGACGGCCGCCTGGAGCATCGTCAGCACGACCAGCACGTCGTTGAGCACGACGTCGTGGCGGAGGTAGCCGGCCGCCTGGGAGCGGTCGAACGGGCCGCGCAAGGCGTCCAGCAGCCGGCGCGCGTGCCCGCGCTGGTCGGGCTCGGGGAACCGGCGCAGCTCGTCCACCAGCGGGCGCATCGACACCTGGTAGGCCATCACCGCGTGGAGCAGCGCGCGGAACGCGGCGGGGTCGTCGGCGTTGGCCTCGGCGGCGTCCGCGAGCAGGCCCAAGTGCTTGCGCGCCAACGTGAGCAACAGGGCGCGGCGGTCGGGGAAGTGCCGGTAGACCGTCGCCTGGCCCAGGCCCGTCAGGCGGGCGATCCGCGCCGGTGACGGCGTCGTGCCGCCGGCCACCAGTTCCTCGGCGGCGCGGAGGATCGACGCCCGGTTCCTCAGGGCGTCGCTGCGGCGCGGAACGGTCATGGCGGCCACCCCGGCGAAGCAGTCCAGGTTACTCGCAGGTAATGAGAATAGCACCGACTGTGATCCCTCGGAACGCCTTCGTAACGTCGGCGACCTGCCGCCTTCACGCAGGTGATCTACTTCGAGGAAGGACTGGACGTGCGCGGACGTCTTCTCCGGGTCGTGTGCGCGGTGCTGCCCGCCGCCCTGGCCGTCATGCTCACCTCGACCCCGGCGCGGGCCGCCGCCGCGGTCGACTACGTCGCCCTCGGCGACTCCTACTCCTCCGGCACCGGCGCGCCGCCGTACGTGAGCGGCTCGTGCTTCCGCAGTCCCCGCGGGTACGCCCAGCTGTGGGCGGACACGCACGAGGTGTCGTCGTTCAAGTACGCAGCCTGCGGTGGTGCCACCACGCAGAGCATGACCGACCAGTTCGCCTCGCTCGACGCGGGCACCGACCTGGTCTCGATCACCATCGGCGGCAACGACGTCGGGTTCGCCAACACCATGATCACCTGCGTCACCGGCAGCGACACCAGCTGCGTCAACGCGGTGAACGCCGGTATCGAAGCCGCCCGCACCACCCTGCCCGGACGGCTCGACGCCACTTACGCCACGATCCGCGACCGTGCGCCGAACGCCACCGTGGTCGTCCTGGGCTACCCGCGCCTGGTCGAGCCGAACGGCACGTGCATGAGCGCGACCAAGCGCGCGGCGCTCAACCGCGGCGCCGACGACCTGCACACCGTGATCTCCGCCCGTGCCGCGGCCGCCGGCGTCCGCTACGTCGACGCCCGCGCCCACTTCGCGGGCCACGGCGCGTGCGGCCGTTCGCCGTGGATCAACCAGTTCTCCCTGTTCCGCCTCGCGGAGTCGTTCCACCCCAACGCCACGGGCTACGCCCAGGGCTACCTGCCCCTGCTGAACTCCGCCACCACCTGACCCCGCGTGTCCTACGTTCCCGCCACCCGTGTCCTACGTTCGGAACACCCGAGTCGAACGCACAGAACAAGATCGACTGTGCTGAGCGTTCAACTCGGGGTACGCGAACGCAGGACACGGTGGGCCTGAACGCAGGACACGCGCGTTCTGAACGCAGGACACGCGCCGGGCAAGACCTGGCCGGCAGGATGTCCGGGTGACCAGGGGCCTGCAGTACCTCGCCGCGTGGTCGGCGTCGACCGCGGTCGCGGTCGTGTTGTCCTGGCTCGGCATCCGGTTCGTGCTGGACGCCGGCGCACCCGAACGGCCGCTCGTCGTCGCCGGCCCCACCCAGTCGTCGGCGATCGCCAGAACGACCACCACCACGACCACCACCACTGCCGCCGCACCCACCACCACGACCACCACAGCCGCAGTAGTCGCGACGATCGCCCCCACCACCACAGTCCCGCCAACCACCACCACGACCGCCCAACCCCTGCCCTCCGAGAACGGCACCTGGACCGAGCGCAACGGCGAACCGGTCTACCTGCGCAGCTTCACCCTGCACGGCGGCGTCGCCGCGATCAGCTTCTCCGCCAACAACATGGAGCCGATCTCCGCCACCCCACGCCAAGGCTTCGCCGCCACCGTGGAACAACCCGCGGACGCCGTCGTGGTCGAGTTCACCACCCCCGGCCACCGCTCCCGCCTCGAAGCCACCTGGGTCGGCGGCCCCCAGTGGCGAATCGTGGAAGCCGGCTGACACGACGCCAACGGACCGGACCCGCCGCGCCCACCGTCCGCCCGCCCACAACGGACCCGCAGCCGACCGCAAAAGGTTCCATGTCAAATCGAGCCGGACCCGACCACCGAGCCACCCACCGCGCCCAACCCGACCACCCGCACTACCCGCGCATCAGCTCGACCACCCTGATTCGTCAGCTCGGAGTGGATCACGCGTCCCGCGTAACGGCCGCACTCCCCCGTTGTCCACCCCGTCACCCGATCGCGGCTGGAGCACCACCCGTTAGCCGAGTGGTGGTTCCATCACGGTCATGACGCACCCCGGCGAACCGCACCGCGACGACCTCTCCGGCAGGCTCAACCGGCTCCGCGCCGGCGTGCTGGGCGCCAACGACGGCATCGTGTCCACCGCCGGTCTCGTGGTCGGCGTCGCGGGCGCCACGACGGACCGCACCACGATCCTCGCCGCGGGCCTGGCCGGGCTCGTCGCGGGCTCGTTGTCGATGGCGGGCGGCGAGTACGTGTCGGTCAGCACCCAGCGGGACACCGAGAAGGCCGCGCTGAGGCTCGAGGCGCGCGAGCTGCGCGACATGCCCGAGGAGGAGGAACGCGAGCTCGCCGACATCTACCGGGACAAGGGCCTGTCCGAGGACCTGGCCGCGCAGGTGGCCCGCGAGCTGACCGAGCAGGACGCCCTGCGCGCCCACGCCGAGGCCGAGCTGCAGATCGACCCGGACAACCTGACCAGCCCGTGGCAGGCCGCGTGGGCGTCGCTGACGGCGTTCGCGGTGGGCGCGCTGATCCCGCTCGTCGCGATCGTGCTGCCGCCGACCGGCTGGCGGGTGTGGGCGTGCGCCGCGTCCGTGATCGTCGGCCTGGTGCTCACCGGCGTGATCAGCGCCCGGCTCGGGTCGAGCCGGGTGGGCCACGCGGTGCGCCGGAACGTGATCGTCGGGTCGGTCACGATGATCGTCACGTACTACGTCGGTCTCCTGTTCGGCGTAACGGTCGGCTGACCCTGATCACGCACCGCGCACACCCTCCGTGGTCGTTCGGGAAAAGTCGCCACCCGAAGGTGTGAGGTACGCAAAGTGCGGGTACCCGCAGCCGACTTGTCGCCGCCGAGCGCGACAGGCCCGGACTGGAGGTGCCCGCCGTGATCCACCCACCGACATCGCTGCTCCTCCTGCGCGGCGCGAAGGCCGAACGCCGCCTCTGGGCCTTGCTCGCCGCCCTGTTCTCGCTGGTCACGGGCGTCAACGTGATCCTCGCCGTGAGCGAGGCGGCGTGGTGGCAGGGCGCCGTCGCGATGCTGTGCCTCGTCGTCGCGGTGGGCTGCGCGCGCGAGTCCAGAAGAGCCGAAAACTGACTTCACCCAGCACTGAAGTCACGAAACTGAGCGAAACTCTAGTCCGACCGGGTGTACCGCGTTGGTCGCAACGGCGTCAAGTGGGGGTGTGATTCACCACGACGCCCTGTCGGACTAGAGCCATAACCGCGAATTCACACTATCGTCACAAGACCCCGGCAATCCCGGTGCACCGCCCAGCGCGTCCCAGCGGCCCCATCCGGCCGCCAAGCGCGCGCACAAGGAAGTGCAGTTCTCCCGCACAACGGAGTGCGGTCCCCACGCCGAAGATCTCTCGGGCGTGGATCCACAGCCAGTACCCCAGGCCGAAGCTGTCCGCGTAAAGCCGCGCGCGGGCGTTCGGCCGTCTCCGTATGCCCGGACGACGCCACGGGAGGGCCCGTTGTGACCCACCACCACCAGCCGCAAGGCCTTTACGACCCGCAGTACGAGCACGACGCCTGCGGTGTCGCGTTCGTCGCCGACCTGGCCGGTCGCAGAAACCACGCGATCGTCAACCAGGCCCTGGTCGCGCTGCGCAACCTCGAACACCGGGGTGCCCGCGGCGCGGAGCCCGAAACCGGTGACGGTGCGGGCATCCTGATCCAGGTGCCGGACGCGTTCTACCGCGAGGTCGTCGGCTTCCCGCTGCCCGAGCCCGGCGGCTACGCGGTCGGTACCGCGTTCCTCCCCCAGGAGGGCCAGGACGAGGTCAAGGCCGAGATCGAGCGCATCGCCGCCGAAGAGGGGGCGACGGTCCTCGGGTGGCGCGAACTGCCGGTGGACACCGACCACGTCGGTCCGACCGCGAAGACGACCATGCCCGCGTTCAGCCAGCTCTTCCTCAGCGGAGCGGAAGGGCTGGAGCTGGAGCGGCTGGCGTTCGTGGTGCGCAAGCGCGTCGAGCACGCGACGGACGTGTACTTCCCGAGCCTGTCCGGCCGGACCATCGTCTACAAGGGCATGCTCACCGAGCCCCAGGTGGAGAAGTTCTTCCCCGACCTGACCGACGAGCGGGTCACCAGCTCGATCGGCCTGGTGCACTCCCGGTTCTCCACCAACACGTTCCCGTCGTGGCCGCTGGCCCACCCGTACCGGTACGTGGCGCACAACGGCGAGATCAACACGCTGCGCGGCAACCGGAACTGGATGGACGCGCGCGAGTCGGTGCTCGCCACCGACCTGATCCCCGGTGACCTGTCCCGGGTGTTCCCGGTCATCACCCGCGGCGCGAGCGACTCGGCGACGTTCGACGAGGTGCTGGAGCTGCTGCACCTGGGCGGGCGCAGCCTGCCGCACGCGGTGCTGATGATGATCCCCGAGGCGTGGGAGAACCACGCCGAGATGGACGCGCAACGGCGCGCGTTCTACGAGTTCCACTCCACCCTCATGGAGCCGTGGGACGGCCCGGCGCTGGTGGCGTTCACCGACGGCACGCTGATCGGCGCGGTGCTCGACCGCAACGGCCTGCGCCCGGCCCGGTACTGGGTCACCGAGGACGGCCTGGTCGTGCTCGGCAGCGAGGCGGGCGTGCTGGAGTTCGACCCGGCCACGATCGTGCGCAAGGGCCGGTTGGAGCCGGGCCGGATGTTCCTGGTCGACACCGCCGAGGGGCGGATCATCGACGACGAGGAGATCAAGGGGCAGCTCGCGGCCGAGCACCCGTACCAGGAGTGGGTCGCCGAGGGCATCCTGCACCTGTCCGACCTCCCGGCGCGTGAGCGCGAGGTGCCGACGCACTCGTCCCTGGTGCGTCGTCAGCAGGCGTTCGGCTACACCGAGGAGGAGATGGCGCTGCTGCTGGGCCCGATGGCCCGCTCCGGCGCCGAGCCGATCGGCTCGATGGGCAACGACGCCCCGTTCGCGCCGCTGTCGGACCGGCCGCGGCAGCTGTTCGACTACTTCACCCAGCTGTTCGCCCAGGTGACCAACCCGCCGCTGGACGCGATCCGCGAGGAGCTGGTGACCTCGCTGCACGCCACCCTGGGCGCGGAGCCGAACCTGCTGGCCGCCGACGCCACGTCGTGCCGCCGGATCTCGTTGCCGTTCCCGGTGCTGGACAACGACGAGCTGGCCAAGCTCGTGCACGTGGACGACGACGGCACGCTGCCGGAGTTCCGCACCTTCACCGTGCGCGGCCTGTACGAGGTCGCGGGCGGCGGCGAGGCGCTGGTGCGGCGGCTGGACGAGATCCGGGCCGAGGTGTCGCAGGCGATCGAGGACGGCGCACGGCTCGTCGTGCTGTCGGACCGGGGCGTCGACCAGACGTACGCGCCGATCCCGTCGCTGCTGCTGACCGGCGCGGTGCACCACCACCTGGTGCGCGAGAAGACCCGCACCCAGGTGGACCTGATCGTGGAGGCGGGCGACGCCCGCGAGGTGCACCACATCGCCCTGCTCGTCGGCTACGGCGCGAAGGCGGTGAACCCGTACCTGGCCATGGCGTCGGTGGAGGAGCTGCCCGACGTCGAGCCGGAGGTCGCGACCCGCAACCTGATCAAGGCGCTGGGCAAGGGCGTGCGCAAGACCATGTCCAAGATGGGTGTCTCGACCGTGGCGTCCTACACCGGCGCGCAGATCTTCGAGGCGATCGGCCTCGGCGACGAGGTCGTGGACACGTGCTTCACCGGCACCACCTCGCGGCTGGGCGGCGTCGGCTTCGACGTCATCGCCGAGGAAGTGGCGCGGCGGCACCGGATGGCGTTCCCGGCCGACGGCGTCCGGGCGCACCACCGCGAGCTGGAGGTCGGCGGCGACTACCAGTGGCGCCGCGAGGGCGAGGCGCACCTGTTCAACCCGCAGACGGTGTTCAAGCTCCAGCACTCCACCCGCACCGGGCGTTACGACATCTTCAAGGAGTACACGCGGGCGGTGGACGAGCAGGCCAAGCGGCTGATGACGCTGCGCGGGCTGTTCGCGTTCAAGGAGGGCGTGCGCGAGCCCGTGCCGATCGACGAGGTCGAGCCGGTCTCGTCGATCGTGAAGCGGTTCGCCACCGGCGCCATCTCCTACGGGTCCATCTCGCAGGAGATGCACGAGGTGCTGGCGATCGCGATGAACCGGCTGGGCGCGAAGTCCAACACCGGTGAGGGCGGCGAGGACGCCGAGCGGTTCACCCCGGACGCCAACGGCGACTCCCGGCGCAGCGCCATCAAGCAGGTGGCGTCGGGCCGGTTCGGCGTGACGAGCGAGTACCTGGTCAACGCCGACGACATCCAGATCAAGATGGCGCAGGGCGCGAAGCCCGGCGAGGGCGGCCAGCTGCCCGGCGCGAAGGTGTACCCGTGGATCGCCAAGACCCGGCACTCCACGCCCGGTGTCGGCCTGATCTCGCCGCCGCCGCACCACGACATCTACTCGATCGAGGACCTGGCCCAGCTGATCCACGACCTCAAGAACGCCAACCCGGCGGCGCGCATCCACGTGAAGCTCGTCTCCGAGGTCGGCGTCGGCACGGTCGCGGCGGGCGTCTCCAAGGCGCACGCGGACGTCGTGCTGATCTCCGGCCACGACGGCGGCACCGGCGCGTCTCCCCTGTCGTCCATCAAGCACGCGGGCGGACCGTGGGAGCTGGGCCTGGCCGAGACGCAGCAGACGCTGCTGGCCAACCGGCTGCGCGACCGGATCGTGGTGCAGACGGACGGCCAGCTCAAGACCGGGCGCGACGTGGTGATCGCGGCGCTGCTCGGCGCGGAGGAGTTCGGTTTCGCCACCGCTCCCCT
The DNA here is from genome assembly GCF_003014735.1 of Saccharothrix carnea. Classification (GTDB taxonomy): domain Bacteria; phylum Actinomycetota; class Actinomycetes; order Mycobacteriales; family Pseudonocardiaceae; genus Actinosynnema; species Actinosynnema carneum. Next base: position 389,154 of record NZ_PYAX01000004.1, read on the forward strand.
GGTCGTGTCGGGCTGCATCATGATGCGGGTCTGCCACCTGGACACCTGTCCGGTCGGCGTGGCCACGCAGAACCCGGTGCTGCGGGCGAAGTTCGCGGGCAAGGCCGAGCACGTGGTGAACTTCTTCGAGTTCGTCGCGCAGGAAGTGCGGGAGCTGCTGGCGCAGCTCGGTTTCCGCACCCTGGCCGAGGCTGTCGGGCACGCGGACCTGCTGGACACGCGGGCCGCGGTGGACCACTGGAAGGCGGCCGGGCTCGACCTGTCGCCGATCTTCCACGTGCCCGACCTGCCCGAGGGCGGGGCACGGCACCAGGTCGTCGCGCAGGACCACGGGCTGGACAAGGCGCTGGACAACACGCTGATCCAGCTCGCCGAGGGCGCGATCGCCTCCGGTGACCGGGTGCGGCTGGAACTGCCGGTGCGCAACGTCAACCGGACCGTCGGCACCATGCTCGGCTCCGAGGTGACCAAGCGGTGGGGCGGTGAGGGCCTGCCGGACGACACGATCGACATCACGTTCACCGGCACGGCCGGGCAGTCGTTCGGCGCGTTCGTGCCGCGCGGCATCACGCTGCGGCTCGTCGGCGACGCGAACGACTACGTCGCCAAGGGCCTGTCGGGCGGGCGGATCATCGTCCGGCCGGTGCCCGACGCGCAGTTCACCGCCGAGCAGCACATCATCGCGGGCAACGTGATCGGCTACGGCGCGACCGGCGGCGAGGTCTTCCTGCGCGGCAAGGTCGGCGAGCGGTTCTGCGTGCGCAACTCGGGCGCGCTGGCCGTCGTCGAGGGCGTGGGCGACCACGGCTGCGAGTACATGACCGGCGGCCGGGTGGTCGTGCTCGGCGCGACCGGGCGCAACTTCGCCGCGGGCATGTCCGGCGGCATCGCCTACGTGCTGGACGCGGCGGTGCAGCGGGTGAACCCGGAGATGGTGGACCTGGACCCGCTGGACGAGGCCGACCGCGAGTTCCTGCGCGGCGCGGTGGAGAAGCACTACGTGGAGACCGACTCGGCGGTGGCGCACGCGCTGCTGGCCGACTGGGACCTCGCGGTGGACCGGTTCACCAAGGTCATGCCGAAGGACTACAAGCGGGTGCTGGCGGCACGGGCCCGGGCCGAGCTGGAGGGCCGGGACGTCAACGAAGCGATCATGGAGGCGTCTCATGGCTGACCCTCGTGGGTTCCTCACCACCGAGCGTGAGACCCCGCGCAGCCGTCCCGTTTTCCTGCGCCTGCGCGACTGGCGCGAGGTCTACGAGGAGTTCGAGCGGCCCAAGCTGGAGAAGCAGGCCGGTCGGTGCATGGACTGCGGCATCCCGTTCTGCCACCAGGGCTGTCCGCTGGGGAACCTGATCCCCGACTGGAACAACCTGGTGTGGAAGGACGACTGGCGGCTCGCGTCGGAACGGCTGCACGCCACCAACAACTTCCCGGAGTTCACCGGGACGTTGTGCCCGGCGCCGTGCGAGGCCGCGTGCGTGGTGGGGATCAACGGCGATCCCGTCACCATCAAGCGGGTCGAGATCTCCATCATCGACCGGGCGTGGGACGAGGGCTGGGTCACACCCCAGCCGCCCGTCACGCGCACCGGCCGTTCGGTGGCCGTGGTGGGTTCCGGGCCCGCGGGCCTGGCCGCCGCGCAGCAGCTGACCCGCGCCGGGCACGACGTGACGGTGCTGGAGCGGGCCGACGCCATCGGCGGGCTGCTGCGCTACGGCATCCCCGAGTTCAAGATGGAGAAGTGGCGGCTGGACCGCCGGCTGGACCAGATGCGCGCCGAGGGCACCCGGTTCGAGACGAACGTGAACGTCGGCGTGGACGTCACGGTCGCCGAGCTGCGGGAGTCCTACGACGCGGTGGTGCTGGCCGGTGGCGCGACCGCGTGGCGCGACCTGCCCGTGCCGGGCCGCGAGCTGTCCGGCGTGCACCAGGCGATGGAGTACCTGCCGGGCGCGAACAAGGTGGCGCGCGGTGAGCTGGACGTGCCGCCGATCACCGCCGAGGGCAAGCACGTCGTCGTCATCGGCGGCGGCGACACCGGCGCGGACTGCGTGGGCACGGCCCACCGGCAGGGCGCGTTGTCGGTGACGCAGCTGGAGATCATGCCCCGGCCGCCGGAGAAGCGCGCCGAGGTCCACCCGTGGCCGACCTACCCGATGCTGTACCGGGTCACGTCGGCGCACGAGGAGGGCGGCGAGCGGCTGTACTCGGTGTCCACCGTCGAGTTCCTGGGCGATGACGCCGGTGCCGTGCGGGCGTTGAAGCTGGTCGAGGTCGAGGCGTCCGGCGGGCGGTTCGAGCCGGTGCCGGGCTCCGAGCGGGAGATCCCGGCGCAGCTGGTGACGTTGGCCATGGGCTTCGTCGGCCCGGAGAAGGACGGCCTGCTCACCGAGCTGGGCGTCGACCTCGACGCGCGTGGCAACGTGGCCCGCGACGAGCGGTTCGCCACGTCGGTCGACGGCGTGTTCGTGGCCGGTGACATGGGCCGCGGCCAGTCGCTGATCGTGTGGGCCATCGCCGAGGGCCGCTCGGCCGCCGCCGGCGTGGACGCCTACCTGACGGGCCGCGCCGTGCTGCCCAGGCCGATCGAGCCCACCGACCGGCCGCTCGTGTGACTCGTCCCCGGCCGCACAGCGTGGTGCGGCCGGGGACGCCCTTCCCGCGTGGCCGCACAGCGTGGTGCGGCCACCCGGCTCGGTGGTGAAGGCGGTGTGGTCGGGCGAGGCGGTGACCGCCATGACGAGGTCGCGCGACGACGCGGCCGGACCGGTTACGTCGGCCGGGCGGCGACCACTCGACGGATCAATTGCACCATCTGCGCGCGCTCGTCGGAGTCCAGCACCGCGAACCAGCGCGCCTCCCGCCCGTTCTGGTGCGGGAAGACGCGGGCGACCGACGCGCGGCCTTCCTCGGTGAGCGCCACGAACACCACGCGCCGGTCCTGGCCGTCCCTGGTCCGCTCCACCAGCCCGGCCCGTTCCAGCGTGTTGATCAGGTTCGACATCGCCGACCTGGTCGTGCCGGACAGCTCGGCCAGCCGCGCGGGCTGGGTCGGCCCCAGGATCCACAGCTTGAACATCAACCGGAACCCGGGCATGGTCCAGCCCTGCTCGCGGTGCACCAGCGCCTCGTAATCGGTGATCATCATGTACGCCAGGTGCAGCACGTTGTACGACAGGCCGAACGCGTCCGCGTCCCCGCCGAACTCGGCGATCCGGTGCCGGGCGAACCGCTCGTACTCCTGCTCCGTCGCCACGTCGTCGGCGACGGGAACCTCCTGCTCTGCCACCCGCTGATCCTCGCAGGGCAACCCGGCCGACGGGACCTGAATGCGGCACACTGACCGACGTGATCGGGACGAGGCGGTTCGCCATCACGGCCGCGGCCGTGCTGGTGGCCGCCACCGCCGCGTCCGTGGCGGCGAGTTTCGACATCGTCAAGGGCGATGCCGCGGTGGTCCTCGACGACCTCGCCCAGCTCGCCACGGGCCTGTTCGCGACCGGTTGCTGCTGGTGGACGGCACGCCGGGCGACCGGACCGGACCGCCGGTGGCGGCTCGCGACCGGGTTCGGCATGGCGGGCTGGTCCACCGGCCAGGCGCTGTGGACGTGGTACCAGCTGGTCGAGCGGCGGGCCGTGCCGTCACCGTCCCCGGCGGACGCCGGCTACCTGAGCATCGTGCCGTTCGCGTTCATCGCGCTGCTGGTCATCGGCAACTTCCGCCGGTCCGACACGCCCGACGCGCTGCTGGACCGGCGTTCCGTCAGCGCCAGGCTGGTGCTGCTGCTGGACGGCCTGATCGTGGTCGGGTCGCTGTTCGCGCTCACCTGGACCACGTCGCTGGGCGGGTTGGTCGCGTCGGGCAACCCGAGTTCGGCGGCGTTCCTGGTGGCCATCGCCTACCCGGTGACGGACCTGGTGCTGCTGGTGATCGTGGTGGTGCTGTGCGCGGACCGCAAGGTCGTGCTCCGGCCGCAGCTGCGGTTGCTCGGGCTCGGTTTGGTGGGGCTGGCGGTGTCCGACCTCGCGTTCGCCTACCTGGTCAGCGTCCAGGCGCGCGAGGTCCCGCCGCTGGCCAACGCCGGGTTCGTGATCGGGCCGGCGCTGATCGGGCTGGCCGCGCTGGCGCCGGCGCCCTCGCCGTCCACCGGCCCGAACCGCAACCGGCGACCGTGGCAGTGGGCCTACCTGCTGATGCCGTACGTGCCGTTACTGATCAGCAGCGTGCTGGTGCTGCGGCGCACGATCATCGGCGAGATCGGTCCGCTGGACGGGGTGGAGATCGGGTGCGGGTTCACGGTGTTCGTGGCGGTGATCCTGCGGCAGCTGGTGACCCTTGTGGACAACACGAAACTCGTGCTGCTGCTGCGTGAGTCGGAACGGACTCTGACGCACCAGGCCCACCACGACCCGTTGACCGGCTTGGCCAACCGGGCGTTGTTCGAGCGCAGGCTGGACGAGGCGATGGACTGCCACCAGCGCGACGGCACCCCGTTCGGGCTGCTGTTCGTGGACTTGGACGACTTCAAGGCGGTCAACGACGCCTCCGGTCACGCGCACGGTGACGCGCTTCTCGAACAGGTGGCGCAACGGCTGCTGCAGTGCGTCCGCGACACCGACGTGGTGGCCCGGCTCGGCGGTGACGAGTTCGGGGTCCTGGTGGAGGGCCTGGAGGAGCCGGAGAAGGTGGCGTTCCGCGTCCTCGACGTGCTGGGTGAGGAGATCAGCGCTTCGGTCGGCGTCGTGATCTGCGCCGACCAAGACCCGGAAGCCACCGCCGCAACCGTCCTCAGCCGTGCCGACAAAGCCATGTATGAAGCCAAACGCGATGGCGGACGGGGGCTGGTCATTCACTCGTAGGGGTGAAATTGCGGGCCACAATCCGGACGCCCGTGCCGCTGCGGACGGCGGGACGGCGATGCGGACCTGGGCAGCGCCGACGACCGGGCCGAAACGGTGCACTCTCGCGGGCGCAAGGCCGAGCGCGGTGCGAGTCGGGTGGTGGCGGCCGAGCGCGGTGTCGGCAGGTGCGAGGCTCGGGGCCGGCGGTGGGCCGAGCGGTGCCGGCCGGAGCGGACGGCGCGGGGCGGGGCGGTGCAGGTCAGAGCGGGCGGATGCAGGTCTCGAAATGGGTGGTTGCGAGGTGGGCGGCCGGGTGGCGGGGTGGGGGCGGGCGGTCAGGCGGGGGTGGTGGCTTGCTTGCCGGTGGTGATGGTCCATGTGTTGTCGGCGTTGAGCACGGCGGTCAGGTGGGAGGTTCCGCCGTACTGCAGCTGCACGACGTCATCGATCTGCTCCACGTCGAGCACTTCGCCGGCGGCATAAGCGCCTGCGGTCAGCCAGTAGTTCGGCTCGGGGGTGAAGACCAAAGTCTCGTCGGGCTGCGCGGTCGCGGCGAAGACGGCGGCGTGGGACAGGCCGATGCCGACCGCGGCGCCACCTGCGGGCACCGATGGCAGCACGTCGAGGTAGAGGCTGCCCAGCTGCGGATCACCCGTCGCCTTCCCCGGCACGAACCGGTAGGCGCCATCGGCGTAGTCGAACAGGACCTGGTTCTCCGTCAAGCCCTCCGGGTCCGCGGGCCAGGTCTCCCGCGCCTCGAACCGCACGCCCGGCCGCAGCGAACCCGCGGCCGACCAGACGAAGCAGTAGTCGAGGTCCCACTCGAAGGTGACCGTCGTGTCCGGCCACGCGGGCGCGGTCAGCCAGGCCAGTGACAGGGCGTTGGGCACGCCGAGGTCCACCGCGTGCTGGTACACGCAGAGGTCCTGGAACTGGGTGGAGTCATTGCGGACGTCGAGGGTGTACCGAGTGGACATGATGGACATCTCCCCGGTCGGTCCGTTCAGCCCAGTACACGCCGCCGCGCACAGGGCGTCAAGCGAACGACCGTCACCCGATCCGTCGACGTCGCAGCACAGGCACGTCAGCGCGGCAGGCCGGCCCACACCTCGGCCGCGACGATCCGCACCGCGGCGCACGCGTCCTCGACCGTCGCACCGGTCGGCAGCGCGACGGTGACGAGCGCCAGTTCGCGCAACCCGCCGTCGAACGGGATGTGGGTGGTCTCCGCCCCGCACAGCACGTACGACGACGTGTCCAACCCGGACACCACCGTGGGCCGACCGGCGATGTCCTCGGCCTTGCTGTTGCCGCCATTCGGTTCAGTCGGCGTCCCCACCGAGTGCAGGACCCGCACCCTGGGCGGTGTCGTGGTGCCGTCCGCGCTCCACCGGCACTGGTGGCCCGCCGGGTACGGCCAGGCCTTCGCGCCCGCCAACCCCGGCAGCCGCGCGACCGTGGCGTCCGACAACCCGCGGCACGCGTGGACCGGCCCGAGGGACTTCGCCGCGAACTGACGGTGCTCCACCTCGCCCGCGAGCACGCGGTCCGCGACCGCGCGCACCACGACGTCGGCGACCTCGCACAACCGCGCCGCGTCGACGTCGTCGGAGGAGTTGTTGTTCACGCTGACGTTGAGCACGACGAGGTCGGCGAACACCAGGCCGCGCTGGCACTGGACGCTGCCGCCGGTGATCTCGGCGATCCGCAAGCCCTGCCGGTACGGCACCACCGGCCCGTCGAGCACCGCCTCGTGCGCCACCCGGTCGAGGCCGCCCGCCGTCACGTCGAGCACCACGCCGCCCGCGGTCAGCTTGATCAGGCAGTAGTCGAAGGACTCGACCGGCCCGACCGACGCCTCGCCGAACGCCGCCACGTCCGCCGGCTCCACCTGCCCGCAGGGGTCGACCGACTCCAGGTCGCGGAGCAACCGCTCGGCGGTCGGCGCGGGCGGTTCGGGGAACGTCGGGTTCGGCACCGGCACGGCGTTGCCGGCCACCACGGTGCCACACCCGACGAGCAGTGCCAGTAACGGGACGACGCCGAGCGCTCTCGCCATGACCGCAGCGTAGGGGAGGATCCTCGTTCCACGACAGCGTTTCCGCATCCCCCACCGCTCCCCGCCGACCGGCGAAGGCCGGACCGAGGTGTGCTCACCTGTTTGCCGCCGGTCGCGTCCGGGCATTCGGAAGTGTCCTGTTCACGCGACCGGAGGTATGACGGTGTCACCCTCGGTAAGCGACTCCTCGGTAAGCGACAACGTGCTCGCCGGCCGCTACCAGCTCCTCGAACCGATCGGCACCGGCGGCATGGCCGAGGTGCACCGCGGGTGGGACACCGTGCTGCGCCGGCACGTCGCCATCAAGCTGTTCCAGCCCGGCTTCGACCCGGCGGGCGTCCGGCGGTTCGACAACGAGGTCCACGTCCTGGCCGGCCTCTCCCACCCCGCCCTGGTGTCCGTCTACGACGCCGACACCACAGGACCCACGCCGTTCGTCGTGCTGCGGTTGATCGAGGGCCGCACCCTGCACGACCGCCTGCTCCTCGGACCACTGCCGCCGGACGAGGTGCGGCGGCTCGGCGCGCGGCTGGCCGACGCGTTGGCGCACGTGCACGCCCACGGCCTCGTCCACCGCGACGTGAAGCCGGCGAACATCCTGCTCGACCACGAGGACGACGCCTACCTGGCCGACTTCGGGCTGGCCCACCTGACCGGCGCGACGCGGCTGACCCGCACCAACGAGCTGGTCGGCACCGCCGCCTACCTGGCACCGGAACAGGTGCTCGGCCAGGAGATCAGCCACCCGACCGACGTCTACGCCCTGGGCCTGGTCCTGCTGGAGTGCCTGACCGGGCGGCGCGAGTACGGCGGCGGCGAGGTGGAGGCGGCGGTCGCCCGCTTGCACCGCCCACCCGCCGTCCCCGACGACCTGCCCGCCGACGTCCGGCAACTGTTGGCGCGCATGACTTCCTCCGCCCCGGAGGACCGCCCCACCGCGCACGACTGCGCGCAGGTCCTGGTGGGCGCGATGTCCCCGCCGCGCGCCCCCGTCGCCGTGGCGGACACCGAGGCGGACACCGAGGAGCTGCCGCGTGCGGCGTCACGCCCGTGGCGGGCACTCGTCGCTTCGGCGGGCGCGCTGGTCGGCGCGTTCGCGATCACGATGGCCGCGACGTCCGGTGAGCCACCCGCGACCTCCGCGCCACCGGAGACCTCGACCGAGCAGGCGGCCCCCGCAACGGTGTCGTCGGACGCACCGGTCGAGCCGCGCTTCATCCGCACCCCGCAAGCCACCGGCACGACCACCGCGCCGAACACACCGCAGCCCACGACGTCGCAGGCGACGCCGGACCCGACAGCGGCCGAACCTCCCGTGGCAGAACCGGATCCCGTCACCACGGAGCCCGTCGTCACCACCACCCAGCAGCCGACCACAATCCCGCCGACCACCACGACGGACGCCCCGCAGCCCACTCCGGAGCCCGAACCGTCGACCCAGCCGACCGAGGACGCGACCGGAGACTGGTGATAACTGTCTGTTATCGCTAGTGTGCGGACCGTGTCGACTGTGGAGAACTCCCCCGTTCCGACCGAACGGCCGGCGGAAGCCGATCCCCGCTTCGCCCTGATGGACCACGCGATGGGCTACCTGTTCCCGGCCGCGTTGCGCGCCGCCGCGGCGCTGGGCGTGGCCGACCACCTGGGCACGGGACCGCGGCCCGTCGCCGAACTCGCCGAGGAGGTCGGCGCCGACCCGCTCAACCTCTACCGGACGTTGCGGCTGCTGGCCACCCGCGGGATCTTCGCCGAGGACGGCACCGGCCGGTTCGCGCTCACCGCCGCGGCGGAGTTGCTGCGCACCGACGTGGCGGGGTCGTTCCGCTCGGCGATCCTGATGCTCACCGACCGGACGTTCTGGCTGACCGCCGGCGAGCTGGAGGAGGCCGTGCGCACCGGCACGTCGCCGTTCGAGCGGCTGTTCGGGATGCCGTTCTTCGACCACTTCGCCCGTGACGCCGACACCGCGGCCGTCTTCCACGTCGGCATGGCGGCCATGTCCGACCCGGAGAACCCGGTCATCGCGCGGGCCTGCGACTTACCGCCGGAGGCCGTGGTCGTGGACGTCGGTGGCGGTCACGGTGGCCTGCTGCTGTCCGTGCTGCGCGACAACCCCGCGTCGCACGGCGTGCTCTTCGAACAGCCGCACGTGCTGCGCGAGCACCGGCTCGCCGAACTCGGCGCCGACGACCGCTGGACCCTGGCCACCGGCGACTTCTTCACCGAGGCGCCGCCCGGCGACGTCTACCTGATCAAGCGCATCCTGCACGACTGGGACGACGAGCGGTGCGTGCGCATCCTCCGCAACTGCCGGGAGGCCGTGTACGACCAGGGGCGGGTCCTGGTCGTCGACGCGGTGATCACCCAGGGCAACGCCCCCGATCCCGGCAAGGTCATCGACCTGCTCATGATGAGCTCGCTGACCGGGCGGGAACGCACGCGCGCCGAGTTCGAGGCCCTGTTCGACCAGGCCGGGTGGCGCCTGACCCGGGTGATCCCCACCGGCACGCGGTTGTCGATCGTCGAAGGCGTCCCCGCCACCTGACCGGCGACGACCGGGAACACACGACCGCGTGAGCCGGCGACGCGGGCGGGTGGCCTCAGGGGTGCATGCCCGGCCCGGGGTCGCCGTCTTCGGCCGGGGCGAGGGGCGTCGGGCTCAGCGCCGTCTCGTCCTCCCCCTCCTCCAGCAGCGTGGCCGCCGGGCCCACCACCCGCGGGTCGGGTTCGGCGACCACTTCGGGGTCCTTGTCGGCGTAGTCGACGCGTGCCAGCACGCTGCGCATGGCCTCGATCCGGGCCCGCTTCTTGTCGTTGCTCTTCACCACGGTCCACGGCGCGGCCTCGGTGTCGGTGGCGCGGAACATCGCCACCTTCGCCTCGGTGTAGGCGTCCCACCGGTCCAGCGACTTGATGTCGTTCGGGCTCAGCTTCCACTGCCGCACCGGGTCGACCTGCCGGATCAGGAACCGGGTCCGCTGCTCGGCCCGTGACACCGAGAACCACAGCTTGACCAGCATGATCCCGTCGTCCACCAACATCTGCTCGAACGTCGGCGCCTGCCGCATGAACCGCTCGTACTGCTCGTCGGTGCAGTAGCCCATGACCCGTTCGACACCGGCGCGGTTGTACCAGGACCGGTCGAACAGCACGATCTCGCCCGCGGTCGGCAGGTGGTTGACGTACCGCTGGAAGTACCACTCGCCCTGCTCGCGCTCGGTCGGCTTGCTCAACGCCACCACCCGCGCCCCACGCGGGTTGAGGTGCTCGGTGAACCGCTTGATCGTGCCGCCCTTGCCCGCCGCGTCACGTCCCTCGAACACCACGACCATCCGCCCGCCGGTGTCCTTGATCCAGTACTGCAGCTTCAGCAGCTCGATCTGCAGCAGCCGCTTCGACAGCTCGTACTCCTCGCGCGTGAGCCGCGTCCGGTACGGGTAGTTCTCCCGCCAGGTGTCGATCTCCGTGCCATCGGGGTGCCGCAGCACGGGGTCGTCCCCGTCCTCGTAGTCCACCACGAGGTCGTCCACCCGCAGGCCGGGAAACAGGTCGGCGAAGTCCAGCACGCTGTCCACCGGCTCGACGTACCCGACCACCGACCGGCCAAACGTGCGGGTCGCGTCGGCACGCGACCCGCACGTCGGCGCGTTACGGCAGGGAACCGATCTGCGCGACCACCAGGTCGATCCGGACGCCCTGGTTCGGGCATCCGCCGCAGTGGCGCAGGCCGATCACCTCGTGCGTGCGACGGGACAGCACCGGCGAGCCCGACGAACCGCCCTCGGTGTCGCACCGGTACGAGACCGGCACCTTGGTGACCGTCGAAACCGCGGTCCACATAGGACTTGAGCGGTGGTCAGGCCTCGCGTCCCGGGTCGAGCGCGGCCGAGTCGACCACCTCGTCGAACGACGTGTAGACGCCGTCCGGGATCGAGTGCAACGCGTGCACGGTGTCCTCGTCGGCGTTGTTGCGCGACGCGTGGTCGACCAGCCGGCCCTTGTCCGCCGGGTAGCGGACGTCCCCCAGCGCGGTGCGCAGCCTGCCCACCGTCGTCGTGTCGCTCATGGCACTCCCTCCACGCTCGGACCGTGCCCACCGGGTTACCCGGCACGGCGGCGGCACATGCCCCGTCCGATGCGGAGGTCGGGCGCCAGTGCCGCGACCAGCGGTTTTTGCCGGTCGCGGCGCTAGTGGCGCAGTCGGCCGGTGATGCCGTGGCCGTCCGTCGCCACGCCCTCGATCGTCGTCGGGTCCACGCTCCACCGGCGGGCCAGGGCCAGCACGTCGCCCTCACCGGGCACGGTGTCCCACCACGCCTCGTCGTCCGGCGACTCGGGCCGGGTGCCGATGCCCAGCGCGGTCTCGTCGGCCGTCACCTCGCCCTCGAACAGCGGGACGCCGGCGCCGTCGAAGTGGTAGGCCCGGCGCAGCCGCCCGTCCGCGGCCAACGCCCAGGCGCACGCGCCGGTGACGCGGTAGGTCTGGAAGAACTGCGCGTGCCCGAGCCGCGCGCTCAACCCGACGACCCACTCCAGGAAATCCGGGCTGGCCGCGTCGGGCAGGCCGCGGCCCGGCACCAGCACCCAGGGGCCGATCGGCGGTGCGACGAACACCGCGCCGTCGTAGGCCAGTCCGACGCCGTGCGCCCAAGTCGCCCGCTTGCGCCGGATCAGGCCGAGCACGTCGGCCGCGGTGGACGGGTCCGGTGCGGTGACGGCGAGCCACCAGCACTGGTAGCCGAACGGGACAGCCCGGTCCACGCCGATGCCGAAAGCCACGCCTCGATCCTCGCATCCCGCCCGCGCCGCCGCCCCCGTTTACCGCGGTCCCGAAAGTGTGGAACAAATTGAAACAAAAGCTGTAAACCAGGCTAAACCGGCACCGGCCCCGTCGAGTCCCGCACGACCAACGTCGTGGACAGCTCCAGGTGCAGCGCCTCGGGCCGGTGGCCGTCCAGGACGCGCATGAGCTGGGTGACCGCGATCCGGCCCATCTCCTGCAACGGCTGGCGGACCGTCGTCAACGCGGGACGGGTCGCCCGGCTCAGGTCGATGTCGTCGAATCCGGCCACGGAGAGGTCCTCCGGCACCCGCAGGCCGCGGTCGTGGGCGGCTTGGAGCGCGCCCACGGCGAGCTTGTCGTTGAAGCACACGATCGCGGTCGGCCGGTCGGGCTCGTCCAGCAGTTCGCCGGCCGCGCGCAGCCCCTCCGCCGTGGTGGGCTCGACGTGGTGGACGCGGTGGCGTGCGGGCAGGACACCCGCCTGGGCCAGCGCGGCGTGGTGGCCCGCCGTGCGGGCGTCGCCCGCCAGCCACTCCACGGGTCCGGCGATCACGCCGATGTCGCGGTGACCCAGCTCGACCAGGTGCGCGGTGAGCGCGCGTGCGCCCGCGAGGTGGGCCGCGGACACCGACGCGATGTCCGGCGGCGGCGCGGTGCGCGGGTCCACCACGACGAACGGGAAGCCGCGCCGGGCCAGCGCGACGAGCCGGTCACCGTCCTCCGGCGGCAGGATCAGGATCGCGGCGTCGACGTCCGGCTCGTCGGGCAGCGCGGTGAGCACGTCGGCGTGCTGCGAGGTCACGCCCGCGTCCAGGACCACGCGGACGCCGTGCAGCCGCAGCGTCTCCGCGATCGAGGAGACGATCAGGCCGAAGTAGTCGGTCAGCAGGTAGGGGCAGCGGACGTGGACCGTGCGGCGGCGGCTCTCCGGCGCGGCGGACCGGCTGCGCGCCATCGCCTGGAGCACGAGCTCACGCGTGCGCGGTGCCACGTTGACGTGGTCGTTGAGCACCCGGGAGACGGTGGCGATCGAGACGCCCGCCTCGGCGGCGATCTCGCGCACCCGCGCACGCCTGTTCACCTCGGCATCTTAACCGCGTCTTGCACCTTGACTCGCTCGGCACGTCAGGTGTTCCATCACGAAACACATTTTCGGCTTTTGTTACATCTGCGCTCGAAGGAGAGCGATGAAGAGATCCCGGGCGATCGCCCTGACCGCGGCCTTGGTGCTCCCGGTGAGCCTGACCGGCGCCGTCCAGGCGGCGGGCCACGACACGATTTCGGCCCGGGTGTGGGTCACCGCGGTGGACCGGAGCGAGGTGCTGGCCGAACGCCCGCCGGTGGCGTTCCGGACCGGGACCTCGCCGCACCAGACCATCGTGGTGGACCCCGACGTGGCCTACCAGGAGGTCGACGGCTTCGGCGCGTCGATCACCGACTCGTCGGCCGACGTGCTGCACCGGCTCTCCCCCGCGCTGCGCGAGGAAACGATGCGCAAGCTGTTCGACCCGGTGCGCGGCATCGGCGTGAGCTTCCTGCGCCAGCCGATCGGCTCCTCCGACTTCACCGCCGAGGCCGAGCACTACACCTACGACGACGTGCCGCCCGGCGAGACCGACTTCCCGTTGCGCCACTTCAGCACCGCCCACGACGAGGCCGAGATCCTGCCGCTGCTGCGCCGGGCGAAGCAGCTCAACCCGGCCTTGAAGGTCATGGGCACGCCGTGGAGCCCGCCCGCGTGGATGAAGACCACGGACTCGCTGGTGGGCGGCCGGTTGAAGGACGACCCGGCGATCTACGACGCCTACGCGCGGTACCTGGTGAAGTTCGTCCAGGCCTACGCCGCCGCGGGCGTGCCGGTGGACTTCCTGTCGTTGCAGAACGAACCGCAGAACCGCGCGCCCGACGCCTACCCGGGCACGGACATGCCGGTGGCGCAGCAGATCAAGGTCATCGAGGCGCTGGGACCGCTGCTGCGCAAGGCGAGCCCGCGCACGAAGATCCTCGCCTACGACCACAACTGGAGCACGCACCCCAACGACGTCGCGACCACGCCGCCCGGCGAGGACGCGGAGACCGACTACCCGTTCCGGATCCTGGAGAGCCCGGCCGCGCGGTGGGTCGCGGGCACCGCCTACCACTGCTACTCGGGTGACCCGGCGGCGCAGACCGCGTTGCACGACGCGCACCCCGACAAGGGCATCTGGTTCACCGAGTGCTCCGGCTCGCACGGCCCGACCGACCCTCCCGCGCAGGTGTTCCGCGAGACGCTCAAGTGGCACGCCCGCAACGTCGTCATCGGCACCACCCGCAACTGGGCGAAGTCGGTGGTGAACTGGAACATCGCGCTGGACAGCACCGGCGGCCCGCACAACGGCGGCTGCGGCACGTGCACCGGCCTGGTCACCGTCCACCCGGACGGGACCGTGTCCACCGACGCCGAGTACTACACGATCGGGCACTTGGCGAAGTTCGTGAAGCCGGGCGCGCGGCGTGTCGCGAGCACGTCGTTCGGCACCACCGGCTGGAACGGCCAGATCATGGACGTCGCGTTCCGCAACCCGGACGGTTCCACGGCGCTGGTGGTGCACAACCAGAACGACGACCCGCGCACGTTCGCGGTGAACGTCGGCGAGCGGACCTTCGAGTACACGCTGCCCGGCGGCGCCCTGGCCACGTTCACCTGGCCGCGCGGCAAGGCGTTGGACGACAAGCTCGACCCGGTGTCCCTGGCCGGCGCCACCGCCACCTCGGCGCCGACGGGCGAGAACGTGGCCGCCGCCGTGGACGGTGACGCCTCCACCCGGTGGAGCAGCGGTCAGGCCCAGGAGCCCGGCCAGCACCTCCAGGTCGACCTCGGCCGCGCCGCGGCGTTCCGGCGGGTGGCGATCGACAGCGGCGGCAACCTCGGCGACTACGCCCGCGGCTGGCGGCTGGCGGTCAGCGACGACGGCACCGACTGGCGGACCGTCGCCTCGGGCGCGGGCGCCGGCCAGTCGACCACGGTCGACCTGCCGCGCACGCGGGCCCGCTACCTGCGGGTGAGCACCACCGCGGCGGCCGGCAACTGGTGGAGCGTCGCGGACGTCCGCCTGTACCGCTGATCCGTCCCCGGTCGGGGGTCGCGCGTCGCGTGACCCCCGACCTCAGGGAACGGGGATCACGGTGGACCCGCGACACCGGAGGCGCCCGACGACGAGGTCGCGGAGGACTTCAGCCGCCCGCGCGGGACTACACCGTCGCGGTCCAGGCGCGCGAGTTCCTCGACCTGGCTATCGACATCCGCGCTACCCGGGCGAGCGCGATCACCGCGAGAACCTCGTCCAGCACGAACGACGTACCGTTGGTCGGGTGAGCACCCCACCGGCAACCGTCACCCTGAGCGACCACTTCGCCCGCGCGCTGCCCGAGCTGGCCCTCGCCTGGCAGGCCGAGCCCGCTCCGGCGCCGCGCCTGCTCGCGCTCAACGAACGGCTGGCGGGCGAACTCGGCCTGGACGCCGCCTGGCTGCGCGGCCCGGAGGGCGTGCGGCTGCTCGTCGGCGAGCACGTGCCCGAGGGCGTCACGCCGGTGGCGCAGGCCTACGCCGGGCACCAGTTCGGCCACTACGCGCCCCGGCTCGGCGACGGTCGCGCGCTGCTGCTCGGCGAGGTCGTCCACGCCGAAGGCACCCCACGCGACCTGCACCTCAAGGGCTCCGGGCGCACGCCGTTCGCCCGCGGCGGCGACGGGTTGGCGGCGGTGGGCCCGATGCTGCGCGAGTACGTCGTCAGCGAAGCGATGCACGCCCTCGGCATTCGCACGACCCGTGCGCTCGCCGTGGTGGCGACCGGGCGTCCGGTGCGCCGGGAGACCGTGCTGCCGGGAGCCGTGCTCGCCCGGGTGGCCGCCAGCCACCTGCGCGTCGGCAGCTTCCAGTACGCCCGCGCGACCGGCGACGTCGACCTGCTGCGCCGGCTGGCCGACCACGCGATCGCCCGGCACCACCCCGCCGCCGCGGAGGCCGACAACCGCTACCTGGCGCTGTTCGAGGCCGTGGTCACCGCGCAGGCGGAGCTGGTCGCGCGGTGGATGCTGGTCGGCTTCGTGCACGGGGTGATGAACACCGACAACATGACGATCTCCGGTGAGACCATCGACTACGGCCCGTGCGCGTTCATGGAGGCGTTCGACCCGGCCACCGTCTACAGCTCGATCGACCACGCCGGGCGGTACGCCTACGTCAACCAGCCGCGGGTGGCCGAGTGGAACCTGGCCCGCCTCGCCGAAGCCCTGCTGCCCCTGTTCGCCGACGACGAGGAGCGGGGCGTCGCGCTCGCGGTCGAGGCGCTGGGCACGTTCCGCCCGCAGTACAACGACGTCTGGTCGGCGGGCATGGCGGCCAAGCTGGGCCTCGCCGACGCGCCGGCGGAGCTGGTGGACGACCTGCTCACCCTGCTGCGGGACAACCGCGTCGACCACACGTCGTTCTACCGCCGCCTGGGTGCGGCGGCCCGCGGCGACACCGAGCCCGCCCGCGAACTGTTCCTCGACCTCGCCGCGATCGACGCCTGGCTGGCCCGCTGGCGCGCGCTCTCCCCCGACGCCGACGCGATGAGCCGGGTCAACCCCGCCTACATCCCCCGCAACCACCTGGTGGAAGAAGCCCTCGCCGCCGCCACCGATGGTGACCTGGGCCCGTTCGAACGGCTCCTGGACGCGGTGACCGCCCCGTACGACGAGCGTCCCGGCCTCGACCACTTCGCGGACCCGGCACCGGACCACTTCGCCGCCTCCTACCAGACCTTCTGCGGCACCTGAGCCGGCACGAGTTCGCGCACGGCGGCCGCGATGCGCCTACCGCCGCGCCGGTCGCCGAACGGGGACGGCAGGTCGGCGAGCCGGGCCCGCCGCTCGTCGCCGTCGACCAGCCACCCCAGCGCCATGCCGGTGATGTCGTCGTGCGGCGCGACCATCGTGCCGAAGTCGCGCAGCACCTCGGGCCGCTCGGAGGACCGGCCCGCCCTGCCCGGCACCGGCCGCGGCCTGCGGCTGGACGACCGGGTCCAGGCGGCGCTGCCGGCCGGCTGCGGCTGACCCCGGACGACCACCCGACCGGTTGAGCCGGGTCCTGGGCACGACCGATCAGGCGCGGCCGGGACCGGTCTTGGGCACGAAGGCGTAGATGCTCGCGGGCGAGCCGGAGCCGCGCCGGTTGACCGTGCCGCCGACCAGGATGTGGGCGCCCTGCTCGGGCAGCGACGCCAGGTTCGCCAGGATCTCCAGGCTGATCCGGTGCTCGCGGTAGAGCAGCTTGGACACCCGGTACTCGGCGTCCAGCGCGGACTCCGGGCTGAAGGTGTCCGTGCCCAGCGCGCCGCGGCGGCCGAGGCGACCGGTGTCCACCAGCCACCGCACGGCCTCCAGCGAGAACCCGGGCTGGTGCATCCGGCCCTCGGCGTCGAAGTTGAAGAACGCCTCGGTGCCCCAGCGCTCCTCCCACCCGGTCCACAGCACGACCGCGGCCTCGTTCGGGATGCGGCCGTGCCGCCTCTCCCACCGCTGCAGGTCGGCGACGCTCACCTCGTGGTCGGCGCTGCGCGCGGCCTGTTCCCGCACGTCGATCTTCACGGCGGGCAGGAACAGGTCCTCGGCGTCGAGCTCGTCGGCGTGCGGCTGGTCGTCGTTGAAGTGCGCGGGCGCGCCCCAGTGGGTGCCGGTGTGCTCGCCCTGCTGCACGTACTGCAGGTAGAACCCGTGCTCCGGCACCGTGGTCACGGTGGTCAGGGTGAACGCCGGGTCGCCGGGGTAGACGTTGGTCCGGTCCGGGTCGTTGACGTGCGCCAGGTTCACCAACCGGTAGTCGGCCAGGCCGAGCTGACCCGGACGTCCCGAAGCACCCGCCGACCCGCTGCCCGCGATCACGCCGCCCACTGCTGTCGCCACACCCGCGAGCATCGACCGTCTGCGCACCGCCGACCACTCCTCTGCCTAGCCGTCACCCGATCCGGGCAACGGTACCGGCTGGGTGATCACAAGACGACGACCTGCCGGACGGCTTCTCCTGACGCCAAACGGGTGAACCCGGCGTTGATCTCGTCCAGCGTGAGGCGGCCCGACAGCAGTTCCTGCACGGGCAGCTGCCCGGCGCGGTACAGGTCCACGAACCGGGGCACGTCCCGTCGTGGCACGCACGAGCCGAGGTAGCTGCCCTTCAGCGTCCGCTCCTCGGCCACCAGGCTCAGCGCGGGCAGCGTGATCGTGCGGTCGGGGTGCGGCAGGCCGACCGTCACGGTGGTGCCGCCCGCGCCGGTGGCCAGGTACGCCTGCTCCAGCACGGCCGCGACACCGGTGGTGTCGATGACCTTGTCCGCGCCACCGCCGGTCGACGAGCGCACTTCCTCCACCGCGTCGGGACCGCCTGCCACGTCGTGGGTCGCACCGAGCTTGCGCGCCAACTCCCGCTTGTGCGCCACCACGTCCACCGCGATGATCTGTGACGCCCCGGCCGCCCGCGCGGCGAGCAGCGCGGCCAGCCCGACGCCGCCGAGCCCGAACACCGCGACCCGGTCACCCGGCGCGACGCCCGCGCTGTAGAAGGCCGCACCCGCGCCGGTGAGCACCGCGCAGCCGAACAGGGCGGCGATCTCGAACGGCAGGTCGGCGGGCACGAGCGTGGCCGACTTCTCCGACACCACCGCGTACTCGGCGAACCCGGACACGCCCAGGTGGTGGTGCGGGCGCGTGCCGTCGGGCAGCCGCAGCCGCCGTTCACCGCCGAGCAGCGTGCCCGCGCGGTTGGCCGCCGCACCCGGTTCGCACAGCGCCTGCCGCCCCGACACGCACCGGCGGCACGACCCGCAGGCGGGCACGAACGACAGCACCACCCGGTCACCCACGGCGAAGTCCGACGCGCCCGGCCCGGTCTCGACCACCTCGCCCGCGGCCTCGTGGCCGAGCAGCATGGGCAGCGGCCGGAGCCGGGAGCCGTCGATCACCGACAGGTCGGAGTGGCACAGCCCGGTGGCGTGCACCTTGACCAGCAGCTCACCGGCGCCCGGCGGATCCAGCTCCAGGTCGAGCACCTCCAGCGGACCGCCGACCTCGGTCAGCACCGCACCCCTGGTCTTCACGCGACCACCAGCCCTTCCATCGCGGCGCGCAGACCGGCCGGGATCGCCACCGGCTTGCGGGTCTCGCGGTCGGTGAACACGTGTACGAAGTGCCCTTCGGCGACCACGTCGTCCCGTCCTTCCGGGTAGAAGCCGACCTCGTAGCGGACGCTGGAGCGGCCGAGGTGACCGATCCGCAGGCCCGCGTCGACGGCCTCGGGGAACGCGATGGACGCGCGGTAGTTGCAGTGGGATTCCACGCACAGGCCGATGGCCTGCCCGTGGTGGATGTCCAACCCTCCCTCGGTGATCAACCACGTGTTGATCACGGTGTCCATGAAGGCGTAGTGCACGACGTTGTTCACGTGTCCGTACACGTCGTTGTCGTGCCACCGGGTCGGTATCCGCTGCCAGTGCCGGTAGTCCTCGCGCACCTGACCTCCTGAGTCAATCGAGCATCCGGGTCAGCTCGACCCGGGACCGCACCTCGAGCCTGGCGAAGATGTTGCGCAGGTGGTGCTCGACGGTGCGGTGGCTCAGGAACAGCCGCGCGGCGACCTCCCGGTTGGTCGCGCCCTCGGCGACCAGGCGGGCGATCTGCGCCTGCTGCGGGGTCAGGCCGGCGGTGGGGTCGGCGTCGGAGCGGCCCGCGGCCCGGTTGGCGGCGCGGTCGGCGGTCCGGTCGGCCTGGGTCGGGCCGACCGCCTCACCGGCCGCGCGCAGCTCGGCGCGGGCGCGCGCGACCCACCGGTCGGCGTCGTAGCGCTGGAAGATGTGCATCGCCTCGCGCAGCAGGTCGCGCGCGGCGCGGGGCTTGCGGTCGCGGCGCAGCCGGTGGCCGTAGAACAGCTCGGTCTTGGCCAGTTCCATGGCGGTGCCGCTGGCCCGGTGCAGCCGGATCGCCTCGCGGAAGTGCTCCTCGGCGGGCGGGCCGTCGCCGAGCAGGCCGCGGCAGCGGTGCGACAGCGCCAGCCTGGCCGCGCTGCCCGTGGTGCCCGCCCACTTCTCGTACCGCCGCAACGCCCGGTCCCCCGTGGACGGCCGGCCGCAGCCGACCGCGGCCTCCACGACGTGCGGCGCGGCCAGCACCTTGATGCCGGTGTGCACGCCGCCCGATCCGGCGGCCATCAGCCGCAGCCTGTCCAGCGCGTCGGCCGGGCGGTCCAGCGCGAGGTCCACGCAGGCGAACGCCCACGCGCCGAACGTGCCGGAGCGGCCGAGCCCGCGTTCGGCGATCTGCTCGGCGGCGGCGTCGATGCGGTGCATCGCGGTGTCGGTGTCGCCGCGCAGGGCAGCGACCAGGGCGAGGATCGTGAGGTGGTCGACCACGGCGTTGTGCTGGCCGATGGCGGTGGCCGCGTGCACGCCCTCGAACGCCGCCGACAGCGCCGCCGAGTGCTGGTCCAGCAGCAGCGCCGACAGCGCCCGGTAGACCAGCGCCCACGGCACCAGGGCGGTCAGGCCGTGCTCGTGCGCCGCGGTGACCGCGCTGGTGGCCAGCTCGTGCGCGCGGGACGCGTCACCGAGGGTGTAGGCGGCCTGACCGCCCCAGATCTTGGCCTGCGGGTGCGGCACCCGTTCGGCCAGCTCGATCACCGACCGCAGCACGGGCACGGCTTCCTCGTGCCGACCGGCGAAGGTGGCGGCCATGCCCGCGAGGTGGTCCAGGGTGATCCGGGTGTCGTCCGGCTCGTCGGGTCGGCGCAGGCTCGCGGCGAACGCGGCGGTCTCGGCGTACCGGACGTGGTCGCCCGCGATGCTGGCCGCCTCACCGGCGAAGCCGAGCGCGGTGATGGCCAGCGACCGGTGCGTGCCGACGAGTTCGCCCGCCGCGTGCAGCAGCCGGCGCACCGCGACGTCCGGCAGGCCGTTGCCCAGGTCGATGCCGCCGCGCAGCAGCTCGGTGCGGGCCCGCAGCTCGTCGCTGTCGGTGAGCCGGGCGGCGGTGCGCAGCGCGACGCGGGCCCGGCGTGGTGCGCCGGACGCCCAGTGGTCGGTGGCGGCGGCGATCAGGTGGCGTGCTCGGGCGTCGGGATCGGCGGCGAGCGCGGCGGCGCGGTCGTGGTCCCGGGCGGCGGCCGGGTAGTCGCCGCAGCGGCGGGCGCGGCTCGCGGAGTCGGCCAGCCGTTCGGCGAACGCGTCGCGCACCCCCGGCACGCGGGCGGCCTCGTGCCAGGTGCGGCGCGGGCCGCGCGGCAGGTTCTCGGCCAGCGCGGCGTGCGCGGCGTAGCGCAGGGCCAGCGGGATCCCGGTGCGCAGCGTGGAGCGGACCAGCGGGCCGCCGTCGAGCAGCGCGGCGGCCTCCTCCACCGCGGCGAGGTCGAGGTCGGGCATCCGGGCCAGGGCGTCGGCGTCGACCTCGTCGTCCACCACGCTCAACGCCACCGCGAACCGGGCCTGCGGTGACAGGGCGTGGAAGCGGGCGCTGAACCGGGCCCGCAGCGAGCTGTCCTCGGGCAGCGCGTCCGGCGCGGGCGCCGTGCCGCCGAGCTGCTCGGAGGTCAGCGCGCGGGCCAGTTCGGTGAGCGCGAGCGGGTTGCCCCTGGCCAGGTCGGCGACGTCGTCGGCGAGGCCGGGCGCGAGGCCGGGCCGCAGGTCGCGCAGCACGCGCAGGCTGTCGGCGTGGTCGAGCGGGTCCAGCCGCACCCACGGCAGCCCCAGCGGCTCGCCCTCGGTGGCGATCAGCACCGCCACCGGCTCGTCGGCGGCGTGCGCGACGAGTTCCACCAGCCAGTCGGTGTCCTCCAGCAGGTGGGCGTCGTCCACGCACAGCAGCACCCGGCGGTCACCCGTGGAAGTGGTCTCCCGTGCGGCGGCGAGCATCGCGGTCTTGCCCGACCCGGGGCCGCCGCGCAGCACCAGCGCCCCGCCGTGTCCGGCCTGGGCGCGGGCGAGCAACGCGTCGACGGCGACGCGCTGCCGGTCACGTCCGCGCAGCATGTGGCCAGTCTGGCGGGAGGTCCACGGCGAGCGGAAGGGATCGGCGAAAAATTATCTACCAGTGTTAGTTTTCGACCCCGGACCGGTGGTTGCACCGATGCGGAGCGCTCACGTGGTGGCGCAAGGTCATCGCTGTCCGTAGTTCCCTGCCAAGCGAGGTGTACACCGACGTGCAACTCCGCAAACTGATCCCCGCGCTGATCCCCGCGCTGGCCCTGTCCCTGGTCGGCGTGACGCCTGCCACCGCCGCCGAGGAGGAGTTCCGGCGCGGTCCCGCACCGACCAACTCCAGCATCGAGGCGTCCCGGGGCCCGTTCGCCACGGCCTCCACCACGGTGTCCTCCTTGTCGGTCACCGGCTTCGGCGGTGGCACGATCTACTACCCGACCAGCACCGCCGAGGGCACCTTCGGCGCGGTCGCCGTCTCCCCCGGCTACACGGCGGACCAGTCCACGATGGCGTGGCTGGGCCCGCGCATCGCGTCCCAGGGCTTCGTGGTGTTCACCATCGACACCAACAGCCGCTACGACCAGCCCGACAGCCGGGCGAGCCAGCTGCTGTCCGCGCTGGACTACCTGACCCAGCGCAGCACGGTCCGCACCCGGATCGACGCGTCCCGGCTGGGCGTGATGGGCCACTCGATGGGTGGCGGCGGCACCCTGCGCGCCGCCGAGCAGCGGCCCGCGCTCCAGGCGGCGATCCCGCTGACCGCGTGGCACACCGACAAGTCCTGGGGCAGCGTGCGGGTGCCGACCCTGGTGGTCGGGGCCGAGAACGACTCGGTCGCGTCCGTGTCGTCGCACTCGATCCCGTTCTACACCTCGCTGCCGTCCACCCTGGACAAGGCGTACCTGGAGCTGAACGGCGCCAGCCACTTCGCGCCCAACAGCTCCAACACGACGATCGCGAAGTACAGCATCGCGTGGCTCAAGCGGTTCATCGACAACGACACCCGGTACGAGCAGTTCCTGTGCCCGTCCCCGGCGAACAGCTCGCTGATCTCGGATTACCGGGACACCTGTCCGCACGGGGTCTGATCGGCTGATCGCCAGACCCGGGCGTGGCGTCGCGACCAGTCGCGGCGCCACGCCCGTCCCACGAGTCGACCACGCGGTGCCGACATCGAGCCGGCACCGCATTTTTCGTGCCCACTTCCGCGTGAACTTTTCTCCGCACTTGGGCGTTCCGGCAACAGAGAGTTTGCCGTACCACGGTCAACAACACCTTCCGGTGAAATCCGGTACGGCATATGACGTAACCATTCCCACTCGGGGCGAATGCCTCCACCAACGCGCACGAAGATCACCCGTTAATTACTTGCAAGGTGGACAAGGTCCACGGTGAGTACGCACGTCAGGGCCGATTGCCCCTCAGGGGTGTCGTCACATCGGCCGATTCCCGTGGCGTATTCAGGCTCACTACCGTCGTTCCGGACCAATGAGCGAAATCCGATTGGCGGTGTGAGCGGTGACTGTGACCGATTCGGACTTGGAGACCGAGCAGACTCGGTTGAGCCTGAGCACGGCGGCGGCCCGGAACCTGGCGACCACGACCAAGTCCGTTCCCCAGATGCAGGGCATCACCTCGCGGTGGCTGCTCAAGATCCTGCCCTGGGTGGAGGCGAAGGGCGGCGCCTTCCGGGTCAACCGCAGGCTCAGCTACGAGATCGGTGACGGGCGGCTGACCTTCACCAACATCGGTGCGAACGTCCGGGTCATCCCGGAGGAGCTGACCGAACTGGCGCTGCTGCGCGGTTTCGAGGACGTCGAGGCGCTCAACGCGCTGGCCGACCGGTTCGAGCAGCGCGAGTTCGAACCGGGTGCGGTCATCGTGGAGGAGGGCCGCCCGCAGGACTCGGTCTACCTGATCGCGCACGGCAAGGTGAACCGGATCGGCCAGGGCGAGTACGGCACCCAGACCGTGCTCGGCACGCTGGCCGACGGCGAGCACTTCGGCGGCGACGTCCTCGCCGGCCCGCAGGGCGAGTGGGAGTTCACCGTCAAGGCCGTCACGCCGGTGATCCTGCTGGTGCTGCCGTGGGACGTGTTCGAGCAGCTCAACGGTGAGGCGGGCGGCCTGCGCGCGCACATCCAGCGGATGTTCGCGGCGGGCGCCGGCAAGTCCAACGCCTACGGCGAGGCCGAGATCGACATCGCCTCCGGCCACGAGGGCGAACCCGACCTGCCCGGCACGTTCGTCGACTACGAGATCGCGCCGCGCGAGCTGGAGCTGAGCGTCGCGCAGACCGTGCTGCGGGTCCACAGCCGCGTCGCGGACCTCTACAACCAGCCGATGGACCAGGTCGAGCAGCAGTTGCGGCTGACCATCGAGGCGCTGCGCGAGCGCCAGGAGCACGAGATGGTCAACAACCGCGACTTCGGCCTGCTCAACAGCGCCGACCTCAAGCAGCGCATCCACACCCGCACCGGCCCGCCGACCCCCGACGACATGGACGACCTGCTGGCCACGGTGTGGAAGGAGCCGACCGCGTTCCTGGCGCACCCGCGGGTCATCGCCGCGTTCGGCCGCGAGTGCAGCAAGCGGGGCATCTACCCGTCGACCATCGACCTCAACGGCCACCACGTGCCCGCGTGGCGTGGTGTGCCCGTGCTGCCGTGCAACAAGATCCCGGTCACCAAGACCCGCACCAGCTCGATCATGCTGCTGCGCGCCGGCGAGCACAACCAGGGCGTCATCGGCCTGCACCAGACCGGCCTGCCCGACGAGTACCAGCCGGGGCTCAACGTGCGGTTCATGGGCATCAGCGAGAAGGCGATCATCTCCTACCTCGTCAGCGCCTACTACTCGACCGCGATCCTCGTGCCGGACGCCGTCGGCGTGCTCGAGCACGTGGAACTCGGCCGCGAAGACTGATAGTCCCCCCGACAAGATTGGGCAGCTGACGTGACCGTGACAGACCCCGGCCTCGCACCCGAAGAGGCCGAGCAGCAGCGGCACAGCCTGAGCACCGCGGCCGCGCGGAACCTGGCGAGCACCACCAAATCCACCCCCCAGATGCAGGGCATCTCGCCGAGGTGGCTGCTGCGCAAGCTGCCGTGGGTGACCACCCAGGCAGGCACGTACCGGGTCAACCGCCGCCTCACCTACGCGCTCGGTGACGGGCGGGTGAGCTTCACCAGCACCGGCGCCGACATCAGGGTCATCCCGCAGGAGCTGCGGGAACTGCCCGTGCTGCGCGACTTCGCGGACGACGACGTGCTGGTCGCGTTGGCCGGCCGGTTCCGGCAGCGCGAGTTCCAGCCCGGCGACGTGCTGATCTCCTCGGGCGACCGGGCCGAGGAGGTCTTCCTCGTCGCGCACGGCAAGGTGAACAAGATCGGGCAGGGCAAGTACGGCGACCAGACCGTGCTCGACACGCTGGCGGACGGCGACCACTTCGGCGACGAGGTGCTGTTCGGCGACGAACTGGCGTGGGACTACACCGTCAAGGCGATCACGCCGGTGATCGTGCTGACGCTGCCGTGGCGGTCGGTGCAGGAGCTCGGCGAGCACGCGGAGGCGCTGCGGGCGCACATCGACGGGTTCGCGCGCGACGCGGGCAAGCCGCAGAACAAGCACGGCGAGGCGGAGATCGAGATCGCCTCCGGGCACGAGGGCGAGCCGGACCTGCCGGCGACCTACGTCGACTACGAGTTGTCCCCGCGCGAGTACGAGCTGGAAGTGGCGCAGACCGTGCTGCGCGTGCACAGCCGCGTCTCCGACCTCTACAACTACCCGATGAACCAGACCGAGCAGCAGTTGCGGCTGACCATCGAGGCCCTGCGCGAGCGGCAGGAGCACGAGATGATCAACAACCGCCGCATCGGGCTGCTGCACAACGCCGACCTCAAGCAGCGCATCCACACCCGCACCGGCCCGCCGACCCCCGACGACCTGGACGAGTTGCTGTCCCGGCGGCGCAAGACGGGTTTCGTGCTGGCCCACCCGCGCACGATCGCCGCGTTCGGCCGGGAGGCGAGCAAGCGGGGCCTGTACCCGGGCACCACCAACGTGGACGGCACGCAGGTCGTGACCTGGCGCGGCGTGCCGCTGCTGCCCTCGGACAAGATCCCGATCACGCCGCAGGGCACCACGTCGATCCTGGCCATGCGGGTCGGCGAGCAGGACAACGGCGTGATCGGGCTGCACCAGCCGGGCATCCCGGACGAGGTGCAGCCGAGCCTGAACGTGCGGTTCATGGGCATCAACGAGAAGGCGATCGTGTCGTACCTGGTCAGCGCCTACTACTCGGTGGCCGTGCTGGTGCCGGACGCGCTCGGGGTGCTGGAACACGTGGAGATCGGCCGGTCCTGACCTGATCCCGGTCCGTGCTCGACGGGCCTGGACCTGGACTTGGCGGCGCCGTCCCACCCGGCAGCCGGGTCACCACACCCGGCTGCCGCACCGCCTTCGCGCGTACCCGCGCGCTGCCCTCGCGTGCCCATGCCTGGGCCGCCCGTGCCTGCCGCCCTCACGGCGGCCCCCGAACAGGAGTTGTGGCGATGACACAGGAGTTGTGGCGATGACCGACCTCGACGTGAGCCTCGATCACCGGTCCGCGCGCGAGGTGCTGGACTGGAGCCGTGCCGGGGTCGATCCGGCGTTGCGGACGGCGGTGGACCGGTTGCCCGACTCGATGCGGGCGATCGCCGGTTACCACTTCGGGTGGTGGGACGAGCACGGCAGGCCGACCGGCGCGGACGCGGGCAAGGCGATCCGGCCGGCGTTGGCGCTGCTGGGCACGCAGGCGGTGGGCGGGGCGGTGGACGCGGCGCTGCCGGCCGCGGTGGCGGTGGAGTTGGTGCACAACTTCTCGTTGCTGCACGACGACGTGATGGACGGTGACACGACTCGCCGCCACCGGCCGACCGCGTGGCACGTGTTCGGGGTGAACCCGGCGATCCTGGCCGGTGACGCGTTACTGACGTTGGCGTTGGACGTGCTGGCCGGCAGCGGTCACCCGAACGCGCAAGAGGCGATCCGGGTGCTGTCGTCGGCGGTGCAGCGGTTGTTGGAGGGGCAGAGCGCGGACTTGTCGTTCGAGGAGCGCACCGACGTGCAGTTGGCGGAGTGCGTGCGGATGGCCGAGGGCAAGACCGGTGCGCTGCTGGGGGCGGCTTGCGCGGTGGGCGCGTTGTACGGCGGCGGGCGGCCGGACCAGGTCGAGCACCTGCGGTCGTTCGGGGAGCGGGTCGGGTTGGCGTTCCAGTTCGTGGACGACCTGCTCGGCATCTGGGGCGACCCCGAGGTGACCGGCAAGCCGGTGTACTCGGACCTGCAGAACCGCAAGAAGTCCCTGCCCGTCGTGGCCGCCCTGACCTCCAACACCCCGGCCGCCCGCGAACTGGACTCCCTCTACCACGCCGAACAGCCACTCACGCCGACCGACCTGGCCCGTGCCGCGGACCTGATCGAGACCTCGGGCGCCAGGTCCTGGAGCCAAGCCAGGGCCGACGACCTCCTCGTCCGCGCCCGGGAACACCTGCGCGCCGCCGCCCCGTCCGAACGCGCCGCCCTGGAACTGGACGCCGTCGCCCGCCTCGCCACTCACCGCGATCACTGACCGACCACCCCAACCCCCACAAGCCCTTGACCAGCACTTACCTCACCAGCGACCACCACCAAGGGGTGAATCTGAACCCGACTACCAAAGAAAACACCGTTATCCGCATCCTGAAACGTCGGTTGAAACAACGAGGCCGGCAACCAACCGCCCGCCCCGCGCACCAACCACCACCCCCAACCCACCCCGCCGCCTGCCCGACCCCGCCACCTGCCCGACCCGCCCCCACACCGGCCCCGGCTGCCTGCCCCACCTCGCCGCCTGCCCGACCCAGCCCGTGCCCGACCCTGACGGCGTGCCCGACCCGACCCCGTGCCCGAGCTGACGGAACACCGAACCCTCACCGAACCCGCACCGGGACCGACAGCGAGTCCGGAACAGGCGCCGGGACCGGATCCCGCACCGAGATCGGGACTGGGACTGGGCGCTACGCCAAGCCCCGGGCTTGACTGGAGACGACCCGTCCGACCCTGACGGGACATCCGGTCCGACGACGGGACATCCGGTCCGACCCGACCGGATCCCACGCCCGGACTTGACGAGACACCCGACCTGACGAGGAGTCGTGCCGTGGCCCTTCCCGTTGTCCTGCTGGCGTCACCCCGGTCGTTCTGCGCCGGGGTCGAACGTGCCATCGACATCGTCGCCCGGCTCCTGGACCAGCGCGGTGGGCCGATCCACGTGCGGAAGCAGATCGTGCACAACACGCACGTCGTGGCCGAGCTGGAGGCGCGTGGAGCGGTGTTCGTGGACGAGCTGGATGCCGTGCCGGACGGGGCGACCGTGGTGTTCTCGGCGCACGGCGTGTCGCCGGCGGTGCGGGAGGAGGCGGCGCGGCGCGGGTTGGAGGTGATCGACGCGACGTGCCCGTTGGTGACGAAGGTGCACGCGGAGGCGAAGCGGTATGCCGCGCGGGGTGACACGGTGGTGCTCATCGGGCACGCCGGGCACGAGGAGGTCGAGGGCACGGTGGGCGAGGCGCCCGCGCAGACGGTGCTGGTGCAGAGCGTCGCGGACGTGGAGGCGTTGGAGGTGCCGGATCCGGCGCGGGTCTCGTACCTGACCCAGACGACGCTCGCGGTGGAGGAGACGGCCGATGTGCTGGCCGCGTTGCGGGAGAAGTTCCCGGCGTTGAGGGGACCTTCGTCGGCGGACATCTGCTACGCCACCACGAACCGGCAGGACGCGGTGCGTGAGGTCGCGCGTGACTCGGACGTGGTGCTGGTGGTGGGTTCGCGGAACTCGTCGAACTCGGTGCGGTTGGTCGAGACCGCCCGCCGGATGGGGACGCCCGCGCACCTGATCGACGACGTGTCGGACATCCGGGTGGAGTGGCTGGCCGACGCGCGGGTGGTCGGGCTGAGCGCGGGCGCCTCCGCGCCGCCGCGGTTGGTGGACGAGGTGATCGAGGCGCTGGGCGCCTGGGACGTGCAGGTGCGCGAGACCGCGCGGGAGACGATCCAGTTCACGCTGCCGGCGGCGGTGCGGCGGCAAGGACAGGCACCCGGTCAGCCCCTGCCAGAGCCGCGAACACCCGATCGGGCGAAAGGCACAACGGAACCCGACCGGGCGTGAAGCGAGCGCCAGGGCCAAGTCGGACGCCAGGCAAGCGGCAAGGCCCGGCCGGACCGTGAAAGGCGGCAGGCCTGGCCGAAGCGGCAGGGGCGCGAGAGTCGGCAGTGCCCGGCCAGCCCTCCCATAGGACCGGCCGGGCACCGTGTGGCGTCACTCGTACGAGACGGCCTGCAGGACGTTCAACCGGGCAGCGCGGATCGCGGGCAGGATCGCGGCCACCACGCCGACGCCGGCGGCGACCAGGAGGTAGCTGCCGAGTTGCGCCCACGGGATGCCGAGGTCGGTGATGCCGACGTCCTCGAGTGCCTGGACCGCCGCCACGCCGAGCGCCGTGCCGACCACCAACCCGAGCAGCGCGCCGAACACCGAGATCACCACCGACTCGACGGTGATCATCCGCATCACCTGGGCACGGCGCATGCCGATCGCCCGCAGCAGCCCCAGCTCACGGGTCCGCTCGATCACCGACAACGCCAGCGTGTTGATCACCCCGAGCACCGCGATGAGGATGGCCAGCGCGAGCAGGATCTGGATCATCAGCAGCACCGTGTCCAGCTGCGCCGCCTGTTGCCGCGCGTACGAGCTGAGGTCCTGGACGGAAACCTCGGGGTTGTCGGCGAACAGCGGCTCGATGCTCCGGCGCAGCGATCCCACGTCCACCCCGGCGTCGGCCTTCACGAACGCGCTGCTGATCTTCGCCAACGCCAGCTCGTCCACCACCGACCGGGGCAGGAACACGGCGTCGTTGACGACCCTGCTCTTGGCCAGCACGAACGCGACGGTGTACGTGCGCTGCTCGCCCTTGGTCGTCTGCACGACGACCGAGCTGCCCTGCCGGAGGTTCAGCGCGGTGGCGGCGACCTGGTCCAGTCCGATCTCACCCTCGCGGAGCGGGGCGATCGTGCCACCAGCCGCGTCCAGCCCGAAGATGCGTTCCATGGCGGGCACGTCGGTCACCACCACGCCGAACTTCTGCTGCCCGTCGAGCAGCACGGCGTCGTTGTACCAGCCGAACCCGGATTCGACGCCGGGCGTGGCGAGCACCCGGTCCATCCGGTCACCCGCGAACGCGCCGCTCGACTCGCCGTTGGTCGACTCGCCGGAGATGATCAGGTCGGCCTTGATCTGCGTGTCGGCGACCTTGGTGATGCTGGTCGTGGCCGAGGTGAGCACCACGCTCACGCCGGTGATCAGCGCGATCCCGACCATCAGCGCGGCGGCGGTGATGGCGGTGCGGCGCGGGTTGCGGGCGGAGTTGCGGCGGCCGAGCGTGCCGGGCACCGACCACGCGAGCAGCTTGCCGATCAGCGACACCACGGGCCTGCTGATCAACGGTGTCAGCAGCGCGACGCCGACGAACGACACCAGCAGCCCGGACATGATCAGCCACAGCGTGCCGTCGACGAACCCGAGGCCGAGCGCGCCACCACCGACCAGCGACAGCGCGGCACCGGCGACGGTCAACCGGGTCAACGGCCGGTCCGGCGTGGCGGCTTCGCGCAGTGCCGCGACCGGCGGGATGCGGGAAGCGCGCACGGCGGGCAGCAGTGCCGCCAGCACGGTGACCACGATCCCGACCGCGAACGACGAGACGATCGCCGACGTGGGCACCGCGATGCCGGCGAGCTGCATGCTTCCGCCGCCGAACGTGCTGAACAGCGTGGCCAGCAGCGCGCCGACGCCGATACCGGCACCCAACCCGACCACCGAGGCGATCACGCCGATGACCACCGCCTCGACCACGACGGAGGCGATCATCTGCTTGCGGCCGGCGCCCATCGCCCGCAGCAGCGCCAGTTCACGGGTGCGTTGCGCGACGATGATGGAGAACGTGTTGAGGATGATGAAGATGCCGACGAACAGGGCGATGCCCGCGAAGCCGAGCAGCACGTAGTTGAAGAACGCCAGGCCTTCGCCGATCTCGTCGGCGGACTCCTTCGCCAGCTGCTCGCCGGTCTTCACCTGGTACTCGTCACCGAGCGCGGCCTGCACGCGGTCGCGGAGCACGGCCTGGGTCACGCCGTCGTCGGCGCGGACCGTGACGCCGCTGTACGCGCCGGGCGTGCCGAGCAGGAGCTGCTGGGCGACGGGTTCGGTGAACGCGGTGGTCAGCTCGCCGCCGAGGGAGTCGCGGTCGCCGGGGTAGCCGAAGATCCCGGCCACGGTGAACGTCCGCTTCGGTTCCAGCGTGAGCACGGAGACCTGTTCGCCGACCGTGAACCCGCCGGTCTCGGCGAGGTAGGCGCTGATCGCCACCTCGTCGTCGCGTTGCGGGGCACGTCCTTCGCGCAGCTCTTCCTGGCCGCCGTCACGCCAGGCCGTGCCGAGCCGCGGTGCGCCGGAGGTCGTGAGCACCTTGCCGTTCTCGCCGATGGGCCGGGCGGACCCGATGACGTCGCCTACAGCCGTCCGCACGCCGTCGACCGACTCGACGGCCTTGAGGTCGTCGGCGGTCAGGGTGCCGGCGAGCGCGGCCTCGGGG
Source organism: Saccharothrix carnea (assembly GCF_003014735.1). Classification (GTDB taxonomy): domain Bacteria; phylum Actinomycetota; class Actinomycetes; order Mycobacteriales; family Pseudonocardiaceae; genus Actinosynnema; species Actinosynnema carneum. The sequence goes on from NZ_PYAX01000004.1 coordinate 420,492, forward strand.
TCGCCCGCGTCGACCTTGGCCCGCACCGCGACCTGGACGTCCACCTCGGAGTAGACGGTGGCGAACAGGTCCTTGAACGAGCGGTCCAGCGTGTCGGTCAGCACGAACGAGCCCGATACGAACATCACGCCGAGCACGACGGCCAGGCCCGACAGGACGAGCCGCAGCTTGCGCGCCAGCACGCTCTTGAGCGTCGCCTTCAGCATCACGCCACGACCAGCCGGTCGTCGCCGTCGAGGGACTTCATCGTGTCGAGCACGTCCGCCGCGGTCGGGTGGTGCAGTTCGCGCACGATGCGGCCGTCCGCCAGGAAGATGACCCGGTCGGCGTACGAGGCGGCGTTGGGGTCGTGGGTGACCATGACGACGGTCTGGTCGAAGTCGCGGGCGGAGCGCTGGAGGAACCCGAGCACTTCCGCGCCGGACCGCGAGTCGAGGTTGCCGGTCGGTTCGTCGGCGAACACCACTTCCGGCCGGGCCACCAGGGCACGGGCGCAGGCCACGCGTTGCTGCTGGCCGCCGGACAGCTGCGTCGGCCGGTGCGTGAGCCGGTCGCGCAGGCCCACGGTGTCGATCACGGTGTCGAACCACGCCCGGTCGACCTTCTGGCCGCCGATGGCCAGCGGCAGCGTGATGTTCTCCTCGGCGGTGAGCGTCGGCAGCAGGTTGAACTGCTGGAAGATGAAGCCGACCTGGCTGCGCCGCAGCTCGGTCAAGCCCTTGTCGCGCAGGCCGTTGACCTTGGTGCCGCCGATCCAGACGTCACCGGAGTCGATCGTGTCCAGGCCCGCGAGGCAGTGCATGAGCGTCGACTTGCCCGACCCGGACGGTCCCATGATCGCGGTGAACCGGCCGCGGTCGAACTCGACGCTCACCCCCGCCAGCGCCGTGACCGCGGCTTCCCCCGTGCCGTAGGACTTCCACACGTCCACCGCTCTCGCGGCGGCCCCCACGTTGCCCGTCACCGGTCCTCAACCCCTCTGCACCCCGGACGACCCTCGCCGTCCACACCGGGTAAATGTGTCGGAAGGGCGGGCGCCGGCGCGTCGGGAATCACCCCGGATTCGAGGTCGGGGTAATTCCCCTAGATCACGGTGAAAACCCCGACACAACCGGAAATCCCTCAATGGTCCCGGCGATCGGCGGCCGAACGGAGGGCGAACGGGAGGTGAATCGGGCCGATCATCCGATGCTTGCGCACACCGTGGACACCGCCCGGAAGCGACCGGCCACGGACCGTCGCGACGACACGCCGACTCTCCCACATGGCGGGAAAATCGAGACAGAGGCGCTGATCACTCGTAGGGTCTACCGGCGTCAGCGACCCTGACCCCGCGTGAACAAGATCAACTTGAGGAGCTGGTGTGTCGACCCTCCGGGTGCGCCCCTACACCAGAACCGGCGGTCGTACGCGCTCCGCGACCACGTTGGCCATCGAGACCATCGTGACGACGAACGAAAGGGCGGCGAGAGACGCCCTCACGTCGACCGCGGAACACCGCGTCATCAGCGATCTGTGCCGGAATCCGCATTCCGTCGCGGAAGTCGCGGCCACACTGCGGTTGCCGCTCGGAGTCGTGCGCGTTTTGTTGGCCGACATGTCCGACATGAGCCTGATCAACGTGCACGAGGATCGCGCGATCGACGAGAAGGGCCGTCCGTCACTGGAGCTGATGGAACGCGTCCTGATGGGCCTGCGCCGAATCTGAGCGCTCCCGCAACGCGTGGACGACCGCGGCCATGTCCTCCTTGCCGTGCCCCAGTTCCACCGTTCGGGTGAACAGGGCCAGGCAGGCGTCCAGCAGCGGTGAGGCGACCCCGGCGGCGCGGGCGGCACCGGCGATCAGCTGGTTGTTCCTGAGCACGTCGAGGGCCGCGGCCTGGGCCTCGAAGTCGTCGGCCAGGAGCTTCGAGGTCTTGGCGCGGGAGACCTTGCTCGACATCGGCCCCTTGTCCAGCACCTCGACCAGCGTGCCGAGGTCGAGTTGGTGCCGTTCGGCGAAGTGGAAGGCCTCGCTGAGACCGGTGGTCATGGTGATCAGGAACAGGTTGACGGCCAACTTCATCAGCAGGGCGTCGGGAACCTGGCCGCAGACCACGACCTCGGCGCACATCGGCGCGATCACCTCGCGCACCCGTGCCACGTCGTCGGGGTCTCCGGCGAGCATGCCGACGAGCTCGCCGGCCTCAGCCGGGCCGCGCGAGCCGGAGACGGGCGCTTCGACGTACTTGCCGCCCGCCGCCCGGATGTCGGCCGCGAGGTCCCGCGAGTAGCCCGGCGACGTCGTGCCCATGTGCACGACCGTGCGGCCGTCGACGTACTCGGCGAAGCGCTCCGTGCGGCGGTCGAGGACCGCGTCGATCGCGTCCTCGTTGGCGAGCATGAGGATCACTACCTCCGCAACGGCGAAAACCTCAGCCGGCGTCGCGGCAACCTCCGCACCCGCGTCCCGCAACGGCTCGACCCGGTGCGGCGACCGGTTCCACACCACGAGCGACCGACCGGACCTGGCCAGGTTGAGCGCCATCGGCTGCCCCATGATGCCGAGCCCGACGAATCCCACCTTCACCGCGACCTCCTCCACACGACGGCACCGCGCCGCCTCCCTGCCGCAATTCAACGCCGTGCCGCTACCGCTGTCTCGACCGGTGGCACGTTCCGCCCGCCGCGAGCGTTCAACTCAGGTGTTCCGAACGTAGGACACGCGCGGGCTGAGCGTTGGACTCTCGCGCGCTGGGCGTTGGACTCTCGCGGGGTTACGAGGTGGGGAGGCGGAGCAGGGTGGCGCCTTCCTCGGCGTCACGCACGACGAACTCCGTGATGTCGTGCCAACGCAGGCCCACCGAGGCCTGCAGCGTCACGGGATCCTTGGCCGGCCCGGGAGACGTGACCAACCACGAGCCGATGACCATCACCTCACCCGTGCGCGACTTCGCCACCAACTCGCACCGCGTGGGCCCCTTGGCGCCCTTCACCTCGACCTGCAACGACGTGCCCCAAGGCTCGGGGCTGGCCGAGAGCCGGCCGGACACCCCGGTCACGGGATCGGTGCGGCTGATGGTGCCCGACGCGTCCGGCGCGCCCTTCGCCACGTTGGACTGCTCCGGCACCGATTGGGTGGTGGGGGCGGCGACCGGGTCGGACGGTGCGGCGACGTTCACCGACACGACCGCGGTCAGCACGATCAGCACCGTCGCGGCGGCGGCGGCCAGCAGTGCGACGTTGCGGCGCTTGCGCGCCCTGGTTTCCGAGACCGAGTCGAGCATCGCGCGCACCGATCGGCCGTCCGGCCGCTCCCCCGCGTTGGCGCGCAGCATGCCGTTGGCGTCGGCCTCGTCGAGCAGATCGGGCAGTTGGGCGAAATCGCGCAGGTCGAGCGCACATCGACGGCACTGGGCGAGGTGGTTCTCGAACGCGTCGACCTCGTCCTCGTCGAGGACACCGAGGACGTACGCCGCCACGTCGACGTGGTTCGGCTGCGAAGTCACCTGCTCAGCCCCGATCCTGCAACGCACGCCGCAGGGCGCGGAGCGCGTAGTACACCCTGGACTTCACCGTGCCGGGCGGTACCCCGAGCACCGCCGCGGCTTCCCCGACGGTCCGATCCCTCAAGTACGTCTCGAGAATAGCCTCCCGGTGTTCCTCCGTCAGTCCGTTCATCGCTTCGGCTACGACTATGGCCGCCAGCGTGCGGTCCGCTTCGTCCCGCTGCGGGGCCTCGTCGGACGGCGTCAACTCCGACTCCTGCGGTCGGACGCTCCGCTTGCGACGGTCGTCGATGACCAGCCGCCGGGCCACGGTGAACAGCCAGGAGCGCAGCAGGACGGGGTCCCGCTCCAGCTTCTCGGCGTTGCGCCACGCCCGCACGAGCGTCTCCTGGACGATGTCCTCTGCCCACTGCCGGTCGCTGCCGGTCAGCCGCATGGCATGCCCGAGCAGCGCGCTGCCGAACTCCTGGTAGAGCCTGCGGATCAGCTCGTCTTCCAGGCTCAAGTCCGGCCAGGTGTGATCTCTTCGGGGGGAAGTGCTGCGTCTGTGCCGCGCCACGCCGAGCATCCAAGCGCGCCAAGGGCTGCCGCGTCGAGGGTTTGGCCGCAAAAAAAGTCGTTGTTTTGTTCGTGAACCGTCACCGCATCGTGTCCGTACTCCACGGTATCCGCTTCAAAGGCACGGACCAGCCACTCGGCGTCCGCTAGTCCTTTCGGCGGACCCGCCGGCAGGAGAAAGGACCAATGATGCGCAGTCGACGTACCCGGAGGGCGTTGCTGCCGGTTTCGGCCGCAGCGGCGTTGGTGCTGGTCAGCGCCTGTGGCGCGGTCGGGATCGACAACGCTGCGAGCCAGAACCCCGCGAACGGCGCCGGTTCCGGTTCGACGACTCTCCAACAACCGCCGGAATTCGGCAAGGAGCCGCACCAGATGCTGTCGGCCACCGAGTCGAAGCAGGTCGGGTGGTTCGTGGCGGACGCGGGCGGCTTCGCGCTGTACCGCTACGACAAGGACACCGCGAAACCGCCGAAGTCCACTTGCGACGGCGACTGCCTGAAGACGTGGCCGCCGGTGCTGGTCAGCGACCACACCATGACCTCCGGTGTCGACCCGACGCTGGTGGGCTCGGTGGCCCGCGCGGACGGCAGGAAGCAGGTCACGCTGGCCGGTTGGCCGCTGTACCGGTACACGGGTGACAAGAAGGCCGGCGACCTCACCGGCCAGGGCAAGGGCGGCACGTGGTTCGCGGTGACTCCCGAGGGCAAGAAGGCGCAGCCGAACGACGGCGCGGCGCCCGGCCAACCGTCCACCGGCGACGGCTACTAGGACGAGAAAACCATGTCAGCAAAGCGTTTCACGGCCGCCGTGCTGGCGCTGAGCCTGCTGGTGCTGCCCGCGCTGCCCGGTGTCGCGCACGCCGACGACCCGCCCGGGGCGGGGCCGGTGGAGCAGACGCCGCTGGGCCCGATCACCGCGCAGGACAAGGAACTGCTGGTCAAGGTGCGGCTGGCGGGCCTGTGGGAGATGCCCATGGGCGAGGAGGCGCAGACCCGTGCGGCCAGCACCAGGGTCAAGGAGGTCGGCGCGCAGCTGGCCAGTGACCACACGTTCCTCGACGAACGGGTGGTGCGGCTGGCGTCCCAGATGGGCGTGGCGCTGCCGGACGAGGCCAACGCCGACCAGCAGTCGTGGATGGCGGAGATGCGGGCGCGCACCGGCGCGGCGTTCGACGACTCGTTCGCCAACCGGCTGCGCGCAGCGCACGGCTCGATCTTCCCGGCCATCGCCACCGTCCGGGCCACCACCCGCAACGAGGCGATCCGGCAGTTCGCCCAGGTGTGCAACCAGATCGTGCTCAAGCACATGACCTTGTTGGAGAGCACCAACATGGTCACCGACATGGGCCTGTCCAAGCCGGTGGCCGCCGGCGTGGCGCCCGCGGCGGCGGTCAGCGCCGACCCGGTGCGCGCCTCGGCGCAGACACCCTCGGGCGGCCCGAGCGCTCTCGCCGTCCTCCTCATGTGCCTGGTGGGCGCGGTGGTGACGATCGCGATCCTGCGCCTGCTGCGGCCCCGTGCCGACGTCAAGTGAAAGGAGGTGGTGGACCGAGCGGAAACCACAGCGTCTCCCATCACGGGAACTTCCACACCCTCGAACCCGCCCGGCAGGTCGTGACCACTCCTGCGCGGCCCGCCGGGCGGGTCGACACCCTCCCACCGCCTGCGAGTTCTCTCCCGCCATCTCGGAGGTAAAGACCAGTGCTCACCCAGGTTCCGCTGCTGATCGCCCAGGCGACCGGCGGCGACCACGACGCCGGAGTGCGCCACGTGGCGCAGATCTCGGCGCGCCTGGCCTACGCGACCACGTGCGCCACCCTGTGCTGGGGCGTGCTGATCGCCACGGGCTGGGCCAACAAGATCTCCGGCAGGCAGGGGTTGCGCAACAGCCACATGGTGCTGGCGACGATGGCCCTGACGTTCGGGTCGCTGCACGCGTTCGCGTTCACCCTGTTGCAGCTCGGCGCTTTCTCGTACTTGAAGCTCCTGATCCCGTTCTACGACGGCGGACTGTTCCGGCACGCCCTGGGCATCCTCGGCCTGGAGATCATGCTGACCCTCGCGATCACCGCGGGTCTGCGCAAGAAGGTCTACTACCGCAAGTGGCTGCGGCTGCACCAGCTGGCCTACGTCGCGGTCACCGCCACCGTGGTGCACTCGTGGTTCGGCGCGATCGCGAACGGCAACCTGGCCGTGCTGTGGTTGGCGGGCCTGACGATCCTGGTGCCCACAGCGACCATCGCCATCGCCCGCTTCCTGCCGCCGGACTGGCTGGTGAAGCTGGGCATGCTGGAACCGGAGCCCGGTTTCGAGCCCGAGCCGGACGGCGCGGGCGGCAGCGCGTTGGACATCAGCGTCGACAACGAGCGCTGCCACCGCTACGGCATCTGCCAGGCCGAGGCGCCGGGGCTGTTCCAGCTGGTCGACGACGAGCGGCTGCGGTACGAGCGCCGGCCGCCGCCCGAGCAGTTCGCCAAGGCGCGGGCCGCCGCGCGGGCCTGCCCGATGCGCGCGATCGAGCTGCGGGAGCGTGTCCGGTGAAGAACGAGGAACGCGTGGTCATCGCGGGCGGCGGGCTGGCCGGCCTGCGCGCGGGCGAACGGCTGCGGGAGCTGGGTTTCCGCGGCGAGATCGTGATCGTGAGCGCGGAGCGGCACCTGCCCTACCACCGGCCTGCGCTGTCCAAGGAGGCCATCAACGGCGAGCTGGTCGCGTCGGACCTGCGGCTGACCATCAGCCGCGAGCTGGACGCGGTGTGGCGACTCGGCACGGCGGCGACCCACCTGGAGCCGGACCGGCGCGTGGTGGGCCTGCCCGGTGGCGAGGAGCTGCGCTACGACGGGTTGATCATCGCGACCGGTGTCGAGCCGCGCCACCTCGCGGGCGCGCCGCGCCAGGACCCGCGCATCCACGTGCTGCGGACCGTGGACGACGCGATCGCGATCAAGCAGGCGATCAACTCCACGCAGGGCCTGGTCGTGGTGGTCGGCGGCGGGCTCATCGGCTGCGAGATGGCCGCGTCGGTGAAGACGATGGGCCGTGACGTGGCGATCGTGAGCCGGTCGTCCACGTTGCTGGGCAGCGCGGTCGGCAAGAACATCGCCGACACGGTCACCGAGGCGCACCGGGTGCGCGGTGTCCGGATGGCGATGGGCGTGAAGATCCGGCACTGGGTGCGGCAGGCGGGCGGGGTGGCGATCCACCTGTCCGATGGGCAGGTGTTCTTCGCCGCGGTCGTGGTGATCGCGGTGGGCGCCTCGCCGTCGGTCGCCTGGTTGCGCGGGTCGGGGCTGGTGCTGGAGGACGGTGTGCTGTGCGAGCCCACGTGCCACGTGGTCGGCGGGTCCGACGTCGTGGCCGCGGGTGATGTCGCGCGGTGGCCGAACCTCCGGTTCGGAGGGCAACCGCGTCGGGTGGAGCACTGGCTCAACGCGGTGGAGATGGGGCGGGCGGCCGCGGAGAACCTGTTGGCGGGCAGGGAGAATTCGCGGCCGTTCACCCCTGTTCCCCGGTTCTGGACCGAGCAGTACGGGATGCGCATCCAGGGGTCCGGCCTGCCCGCGATGGGCACGGACACGACGACGTTGGCCGGTTCGCAGAAGGACCACCGGACCATCACCGGGTTCATCAGCGACGGGCGGTTGGTCGGGATGGTCGGGCTGGACGCGCCGACCGCGATGATCAAGCTGTCGACGGAGCTGTGGCGGCAGAACCGGGTGACCGCGAGCGGCCCACAACGCCGCCCGCCGCAGCACGTGCCGCACACCGCGGCACCCCAGGACGCCCCGCGGTCGGTGGCACCGGCACAAGTGGCACCGGCACCGGCGCCAGTCGCGGCAGCACCAAGTCGACCGCGGGAGTCGGTCCGGTTCGAGGCGCCGCGCACACGGTCGGTGCCGACGCGGTCGGAGCAGTCCCAACGGTTCGAGGCCGTGCGGTCCGAGGCGTTGCGGCTGGAGAACGCGCTGCTGCGCGAGGCGGCGACCCGGGTCGAGGCCGCGCGGTCCGACCCCGGCCCCACCCGCACGCAGTTCTCGGACCCGGTCGAACTGCCCCGCCTACCGCGCCAACAGCAGGAGTCCCAACCACTGCCCTTACCGCCGTCTCACGCGCCGGTCGTGCGATCACGCGGACAGGGCCGGTCGTTGGCGCGCACCGGTCCGAGGGCCAGACCCCGTTGAGACGCGGCTTCGCGGCACCGAAGGCGCGCACGCGTCGACCGGGTCACGTCGTGATGAGGTACAGGCAGTGTTCGACGCCCAGTCGTTCACAAACTATTCGCGTGGTGTGAAATATTCAGACATCCGGGACAGATTGACGCAAGTTTACCTCTCCGCCAGGCTCCAGTCCCGTCCCCAACCCGGTCTGGAGGTCCCTGTGCTCCGACTAGTCTCCTATCTGGCGTCGTTGGCGCTCGTCGCCGTCGTTCTCGTCACCGGTGGCGGCACGGCGCAAGCCGACGGCTGCTACACGTGGAACCGAAACCTGTCCCAGGGCGCGTCCGGCGAGGACGTGCGGCAGTTGCAGATCCGACTGTCCGGCTACCCCGGCTACGGCGCCGTGCTCGGCCTCGACGGCTCCTTCGGCCCGGCGACGCGCTCCGCTCTCGTGCGCTTCCAGCAGGCTTACGGCCTGGCGGCGGACGGGGTGGCGGGTCCCGCCACGTACTCGAAGCTCTACGCGCTCCAGGACGACGACTGCACGCCCGTCAACTTCTCCTACGCGGAGTTGAACAACTGCAACTCGACGTGGGGCGGTGGCAAGGTCTCGGCGGCGACGGCGAAGTTCAACGCGCTGGTGTCGATGTGGAAGCTGCAGGCGATGCGGCACGCGCTGGGCGACCAGGCGATCCGGGTCACCAGCGGCTTCCGCAGCATCTCCTGCAACAGCGCGGTCGGCGGCGCGTCCGACTCGCGGCACCTGTACGGCGACGGGGTCGACCTGGGCGCGGGCCCGCACTCCCTGTGCCGCTTGGCGCAGCAGGCCCGCAACCACGGCTTCAACGGCATCCTCGGCCCGGGCTACCCCGGTCACAACGACCACACCCACGTCGACCACCGGAGCAGCCGCTTCTGGTCGGCGCCGTCCTGCGGCATCTGACCGGTCCGCCAGGGCGGTCATCCGGCAGGCCGCGGGTTTCACCCCTCGCCCCGCGGCGCCGTCATCGCGGGTCCCGCGCGAACCACCCCTTCACGGCGGGATCGGCTGGAGGAACCGGAGGCCGCGGGTGGGCTGCCACAGCCCACCCGCGGCCTCCGGCGCGCCCAGCGGCGTTAAGGTTGGGCGGGCGAGACGAGGGGGCGCAATGGGGGCGCGATCCGGCTTAGCCGACTTCGGTCGGTACGAGATCCGCGAGCTGCTCGGACAGGGCGGCATGGGCGTGGTGCACCGCGCCTACGACACGGTCAACGACCGCGTCGTCGCGCTGAAGCGCCTCTCCGCCTCCACCACCGACCACGAGTACCGCGCCCGGTTCCAGCGCGAGTCGCGCATCGCCGCCGCGCTCCGCCACCCGAACGTCGTCCCGGTCAACGACTTCGGCGAGGTCGACGGCCACCTCTTCCTCGACATGATGCTGGTCGAGGGCACGGACCTGCGCCGCGCGCTGGGCACCAACGAGGTGGACCCGGTGCGGGCGTTCGGGATCCTCGCGCAGGTCGCCGCCGCGCTGGACGCCGCCCACGAGCGCGGCCTGGTCCACCGGGACGTGAAGCCGTCCAACATCCTGGTCACCGCCGACGACCACGCCTACCTGGCCGACTTCGGCATCGCCCGGGAGACCTCGCCCGAGGCCACCGCGCTGACCCGGTCCGGCGACCTGGTCGGCTCGTGGGACTACCTGGCCCCGGAACGGCTGTCCGGTGGCGCGGTCGACGGGCGCGCGGACCAGTACTCCTTGGCGTGCGTGCTGTTCGAGTGCCTGACCGGCCGCCTGCCGCACGCGGCGACCGACCCGGCCGCGAAGGTCGCCGCCCACCTCCTCCAGCCGCCGCCCGCGCCATCGGTGTTCAGCCCGACCGTCACGCCCGCGCTGGACGCGGTGGTCCTGCGCGGCCTGGCGAAGGACCCGGCGCGGCGGTTCGAGTCGGCGACGGCGCTGATCACGGCGGCGCGAACGGCCGCGTTCGCCGGTGAGACCGCGGTGGCCGCCCGGCCGACGTCACCGGCACCGGGTGACGACCAAGGCCGGTTGGTGCGCGCGATCCTGCGTTCCGCCAACCGGCCGCGCACCTCCCGCCCGCACGCGTCCGCCACGCCGTACCCGGGCCTGAGCGGGTTCGAGCGGGACGACGCGGATCTCTTCCACGGCCGCGCGGACGTCGTCACCGAGCTGCTGGTCCGGTTGGCCGAGCAGGTGCGCGGCGGTGAGCCGGTGGTGCTGGTCGGCGCGTCCGGCGCGGGCAAGTCGTCCGTGCTCAGGGCCGGCCTGCTGCCCGCGCTGGCCGGTGAGGCCGACGAGACGTGGCCGCAGGTCGTGCTGACGCCCGGGGTGGACCCGATCGGCAACCTGGCCGCCGCGATGGCCGCGCACACCCCGCTCGGCGCGGCGGAGTGGGCACGGCTGGTCTGGGAGTCGCCGCTGCGGTTCGGCGAGGCGTGCGCGCGCACCACGCGGCCGGTGATCGTGGTCGACCAGTTCGAAGAGGTGTTCAACGCGCCGGAGGCGGACCGGTTGGCGTTCACCACCGCGCTGACCGCCGCACGGCCCGCGATGGTGGTGCTGGCCGTCCGCGGTGACCTGGTGGACCGGTGCATCGAGCTGGCGCCGCTGCGGCCCGCGCTGGCCGCGCCCGTGCTGCTGGGACCGCTGGACGCGACCGGGCTGCGGCAGGCGATCGTCAGCCCGGCCAAGGACTTCGGCGTCGACGTGGAACCGGGCCTGGCGGAGCGGATGATCGCCGACCTGGGTGTGCGCGGCGAGATCGGCTACGACCCCGGAGCGCTGCCCCGGTTGGCGCACGCGCTGCGCGAGACGTGGCTGCACCGCGACGGACCGGTGCTGACGCTGGCCGCCTACCGCCGGGCGGGCGGCATCGACGGCGCGGTGTCGCGCACCGCCGAGGAGATCCACGCCGCGCTGGACCCGGCCGGGCGGCAGGCGTTGCGCTCGATCCTGCTGCGGCTGGTGGCGGTGCTGGACGACGGCGCGGTGGTGCGGCGGCGGGTCGACCCGGCCGAGTTCGCGCCGCAGCGGCACGTGCTGGACCGGCTGATCGCGGCACGGCTGGTGACCGTGGACGGCTCGGGCGCGCGGCTGAGCCACGAGGCGCTGTTCACCGCGTGGCCGCGCCTGCGCGACTGGATCGAGGAGGACCGCGCCGGACTGGTGCAGCACCGCCGGTTCACCGACTCGGTCCGGGCCTGGGCCGAGTCCGGGCAGCACGACGACGACCTGTACCGGGGCGTGCGGTTGACGGCGCTGACCGGGTGGCTGGAGTCGGCGCGCGACCGGGTCCGGTTGCAGCCGGTGGAGCAGGAGTTCCTGGCCCGGTCGACGGCCGCGGAGCACGCGGGTCAGCTGGCGGCGCGCAAGCGCACGAACCGGTTGCGCGGCCTGGTGGTGGCGTTGAGCCTGCTGCTGGTGGTCGCGTCGGTGGCGGTCGTGGTGGCGACGCGGTTGCAGCAGTCGGCACAGGCCGAACGGGACCGGGCGGACCTCGGCAGGCAGCAGAACCTGTCGCGGCAGCTGGCGGCGGAGTCGGCGCTGGCCCGGCTGGTGGACCCGCGGCGGGCCGCGTTGGCCGCGCTCGGGTCCTGGCGGGCGAGCCCGACCCTCGAAGGCCGCAGCGCGCTGCTGTCCGCGATCACCGACGCCTACCGCGGCCGGATGACCGGGCACGACGGTGCGATCAACGCGCTCGCGGTCAGCGGTGACGGCACGGTCGCGGCGTCCGGCGGCCGGGACGGCACGCTGCGGCTCTGGGACCTGCCCGCGCGCCGCGAGCTGGCGGTGCTGGACGACAGCAAGGACGGCTGGTACCGCACGGCGGTGATGAGCACCGATGGCCGCTTCCTCGCGACGGCCGACGTGACGTCGTCGAAGGTCGAGCTGTGGGACGTGGCGGCGCGCAAGCGGGTGTTCACCGTGCCGGAGCGGGCGGTCGACACGGCGCTCTCGCCGGACGGCGGCACGCTCGCCGCCTACACCGATCGCGGCGTGGTGGTGTGGGAGACGGCGGGGTTCACCGAGCGGGCGGTGTTCGTCGTGCCGCCGTCCATCCGGATGGTGATCTCGCCGGACGCGAAGCTGATCGCGACGACCGAGGGCAACGGCGTGCAGGTGTACCGGACGGCGGACGGCGCGCGGGTCGCCACCCTGACCGGGCACACCGCCGAGGTGCAGTCGCTGGCGTTCGCGCCCGACACCGGGCTGCTGGCCAGCACCGGGATGGACGCGGCGGTCCGGTTGTGGGACACCACGACGTGGACGGCGCGCAGGGTCATCGACGCGCCCGAGGCGGGGATGAGCTCGGTGGCCTTCACGCCGTCCGGCTCGGCCGTGGTGGGCGGCGCGGTGGGCGCGAACGTGTACTCGTGGGACGTCGCGACCGGCGAGATGCTCACCCAGTACGCGACGGGTTCGGTGACCACGTTCGCCGTGGCCATGACCGCCGAGGGCCGCACGCTGCTCAGCGCCGACTCGACCGGCGTGATCACGGTGTGGACCTACCAGCGGACGGTGCTCGGCACGCGCGACTACTCCGTCCTCGGGGCGGCCTTCCAGCCCGGAGGGGAACTGCTCGCCACCACCAGCGGCGACGGCGCGGTGCGGCTGTGGGACCACCGGAACTCACGGCTGGTGCACGAGACCGAAGGACACCAGGACGACGCCTACGACGTGGCGTTCAGCCCGGACGGCGCCGAGCTCGCCACCGTGGCCGAGGACGGCACGCTCGTGGTGTGGAAGGCGGACACGGGCGCGGAGGCGCGCCGGTTCTCCCGTCCCGGCACGGAGTTCACCGCGGTGACGTTCAGCCCCGATGGCCGGACGATCGCCGTGGCGGGCCGCACCCCGACCGGGTCGAAGGAAGACCGCGACGAGGTGCTGCTGTTCGACGCGGCCGACCTGGAGCTGACCCAGCGCCGGTCGACCAGGGAGGAACCGCGCAACACGCCGGTCGACGGGCTCCAGCCCAACTACCCGGCCTCGACCTCGTTCAGCCCGGACGGCCGCACGCTCGCGGTGGCGTTGTCGGGCGGCAGGATCGGTCTGTGGGACCTGGTGGACCCCGGCTCGACGTGGACCGTGCTGCCCGGCCACGACGGCATCGCGATCGACGTCGAGTTCAGCCCGGACGGCTCGCTGCTGGCCACGGGCGGCGGCGACCGGCTGGTGAGGCTGTGGCGGGTCAAGGACGGCGTCGAGGTCGGCACGTTCACCGGCAACGACGCGCCGGTGCGCCGGGTCGCGTGGAGCCCGGACGGCAAGACCCTGGCCACCGCGAGCCAGGACACGGTGGTGCGGCTGTGGGAGGTCGACGGCGGGCGGCAGGTCGCGCGGCTGGACCGGCACGGTGCCGAGCTGAACGACGTGGCGTTCGACCCGTCCGGCGAGCTGATCGCCTCGGTCGGCGCCGACGGCACCGCCCGCCTGTGGGAGCTGCGGACCGACCACGCGGTCGAGGTGCTGTGCGGCGCGCTCGACCGGGAGTCGCTGGCCGAGGAGTGGCGTGCGCTGGGGCCGGACCGGGGCGACCCGCCCGGCTGCCCGGAGTAGCGCCGTGCCCAGGGTGGTGGTGCGCGGCGCGGGCCTGGCTTCGGTGGTGCTGGGGCCGGGCGAGTCGCTGCTGTTCGGACGCGCGCCGCACGACGTGGTCGGCCCGGCGCGTCCGGGTCGGGTGGTGGTGGCGCTGCCGGACTGCGCTCCGCACGTGTCGCGGCTCGTCGGCGAGCTGGCGGTGGGCGCGGACGTGGTGTCGCTGAAGTGGCTGGGCGCGGGCGAGGCGCAGCTGTCGAGCCTGTTCGACGCGCCGGGCGGTGCGCGGCGGGTGATCCTGACCCGGTCGGCGTCGGCGCTGCTGGACGCCGGCGAGAACCAGGTGGTGCTGCTGCTGGGCAGGCGCGGCGCCGGGGACGGGTTCGCCGACCTGCTGATCACCATCGACGTGGAGCACTCGCCGGTGACGCCGGACGTGCCGTTCGGGTCGGCGGGCGGCGACACGCGGACCGGCCCGGGGCTGGCGCGCGGCGGGCGGGACTGGTTCGTCGCGCTGGCGTTGTGCGAGCCGTGGCTGGTCGGCGCGGACGACTACCCCCGGCCGCCGTCGAACCGGGAGATCTTCGAACGGGTCCGCGAGTGGCACGGCTACGCCTGGAACCTGCACCGGCCGCAGCGGGTGGACGACGCGATCCGGGCGATCTCGGCGATCGCGTTCGGCGCGGCGGACGACCCGTTCCTGGCACCGCACGAGGGACGGTTGCAGAACGTGCGCTTCGCGGTGGCCCGTCGTGCCGCCGAGGTCCGCCTGGTCACCGCCGCGGACCTGGCCGAGGTGACCAGGACCGCCAAGGCCCGCAACCCACCCGCCACCTGACCCGCCGGGTCAGAGCGGTTCGGTCGCCGGTAGCCGGATCCAGCCGGCGGTTCCGGCACTGAGCACCACCACACCGCCGGACAGCTTCGCGTCCTCGAAGTCGACCTTGCCACCGGAGAACGCCGTGCTCCCGAAGTCGACCACCCCAACGGCCAGGGTCACGTACCGGAAGTCGATGTCTCCCCCGGACATCCGCACGTCGGTGAAGTCGACGTGCCCGTCGCGGATCTCGGCGGTCATGAAGTCGAGGGAGCCACCGGCGATCCGCGCGTCGCTGAACGTGATCTCACCGCCGGAAACCTCCGCGCCCGCGAAATGGGTGTGGCCGCCGGAGAACTTCGCACCGCGGAAGTCGATCCGGCCGCCGGAGAACGTCGCGTCGTGGAAGATCAGCTCGGTCCCGGGCCCGATGTGTACCTCCTTCAGGTCGCCGCCGTCGAACGCGGCCCCGGTGAAGTCGAAGGTGCGGCCGTTCCACGGCACCGGGGCGTCGGCGGCGCAGGTGCGCAGGTGCGCGGCGACGACCCGGATGACGCGCATCGCTGCCCTCCTCCGGTCGGTGACTGCCCATGATCGTGCCGTACGCCGAACCGCGACCACGCCGAACGGGCTAGTCTGCGGCCGGGTCCCGGCGAGACGGGCCGTCGTCCTCCCCCTCGACCTTCACCGTGGGCGCGTCCTCGACCTTGGCCGTGGGCGCGTCCTGCTCGACCTTGACCGTGGGAGCCTCGTTCTGGACCGCGTCGGCGGCCCGCTCGACCGTTACGGTCCCCGCCTCCGCCGGCGGCCGCACGACCGGCGCGGGGAACCCGAACGGCGGCGTGTCCACATCGGACCCCATCACCGGAACCGACCCCGGCCCTGGCCCCACAGGGCCCGTGAGCCTGCGCCTGCGGGACAACGCGATCGCCGTGCCCGCCGTCGCCGTGGCCACGGCGACACCACCGCACAGCACCGCGAACACGATCAGCAGCGTCGTGCCGCCACCGGCCGACCCGCCGCGGTCGACCGCGAGCCGCCGGTACTCGCTCGCCTGCAGGTGACCGGGCGAGGTCGCCAGCACGTCGTCGAACCCCTCCACCGCACCGTCGAAGTCGTCGGCGAAGTAGCTGTCCAGCGCGGCCCGGTAGGCGAGGTCGTGCTCGCCGGGCTCCGCCTTGACGTCCTTGCCCGCCAGCACGTCCAGCAGCGTCGTGGACGCGGCGGCGAAGTTGAACGACTGCGTCTCCCCCGGCGAGCCCTGGCTGACCACGCCGACGACCCGGCCTTCCATATCGACCAGCGGCCCGCCGCTCATCCCGTGCGTGGCGGCGGCGCTGAACTCGTAGAACGGCCGGTCGTTCTGCGTCCGACGCGCCGACACCTGGCCGTTCTTGTTGCTCGGCTCCAGGCTGGGGTCGACCGCCGCGCCCGCCGAACCGGGGTAGCCGATGGCCAGGATGGGCGTGCCGACCGGCGTCTGGTCGGCCCTGATCTCCAACGACGGCAGGTTGTCGCGCGGCACCTTCAGCACCGCCACGTCACCGTCGGTCGGCGCGACGAGGTCCACCACGGTGGCCGGCGCGATGTCGCGGATCGGACCGTCGCCGGTCGCCTCCATCCGCTCGACCTGGATGGCGCGGTCGACCGGGCGGTCCGGGTTCGCCCCTTCGGCGACGGCGTGCTCGGCCAACTGCGCCTTGGCCTTGGCCCGGTCGACGATCCGGCCGGCCGCCGCGAGCTCCTCGATCGCCGCGTCGAACAACGCGCCCGCGCCGCCCTGCGGTCCGGTGTGGACGCAGTGGCTCGCGGTGGCCACGTGCCCGTCCGGCCGGATCACCGCGCCGCTGCACGTCGCCTTCACGACATAGCCCTTCGCACCGCCGAACACCTCGCCGGTGCGCTTGTCCCGCACCCAGCCGTGCCACTCCACGGTGATGAGCACGATCGCCGGCCGGGCGATGGCGGCCGCGAGCTCCTCGGGGCTGGACGGCTGGGCCGCACCCGCGGGCGCGGCGGTGAGCAGCAGCAACGCCGCCGCAGCGAACAAGGCGCGCATCAGCCGTACACCCCGAGCCCGGCGGTCCGCGCCCACACCGACCGGTAGCCGCGGGCGTTGCTCTCCAGGAGCTGGGTGCCCTGGCAGGCGTAGTCGTCCACCTCGTGCCGCAGCTGTTCCGAGGGGATCGTCTGGGTCTCCACCAGACCCCGCTGGTCGTAGTAGGCCCAGGTGAACTCCGACCTGGTCGGGCTGCTGTAGGTGATGGCGCGGTCGGTCGCGGTCCAGGTGAAGTCGATGAACCCGTTGCCGACGAGCCGCAGTTCGTTGCCCTGGAAGGTGCCGTGGAACACCACGTTGTCCATCCGCTCGGTGCCGGTGCCGTCCGGCCGGAACTCGTAGGCCCGGCCGCTCGTGGTGAACGGCAGCGGGTCCTCGTTGGTGTAGAACTTCACCATCACCTGTTCTTCCACCGTGCGCCACGAGCCGATCAGGCACAGCGGCGGCCCGACCGGGCGGGTGGTGTCCTCGCGCACGGTGGGAGAGGGCCGTCCGGCCGCAACGGACGTAACCTGCCGCGGCCGGTCGTCGGCGAGAACCGCGGCAGTCAGCCCCCCACCCGCGAGGACCGCGCACCCGGCGATGACGAACAGCACCACGACGACCGATCTCGCCGGTAACCGAGGGGATTCACTCACCGGGCCATCGTATTGATCGACACACCCTCACCACTCCCGGAACGACCCGGAAGTTTCCACCACGTGACCTGGGCACCGCCAGTCAGACGGCCAGGAGCGCGCAGTCGGGGTCATCCTGCTGATCTGCCCGTTCGGCGAGGACGCTTTTGATCTTTTGCTTTGTCGTGCTTCCACACCCACGCGGACGTCAGCCGTACACCCCGAACAACGCCGTGCGCGACATCGCCGCCCGATACCCGCCCGAGTTGCTCTCGACCAACCGCGTGGCCTGGCAGGTGTAGTCGTCGACCTCGTTCTGCGCCGGGTTCGCCTGCACCGGCTGGGTGCTGAGCTCGCCGCGCTGGTCGTAGAACGTCCAGGTCGCGTCCGACCGGGTGCGCCCGTGGTAGGTGAGGACCTTGTCGGTCGCCGACCAGGTGAACTCGTAGCCGCCCCGGCCCACCACCCGCAGCTCGTTGCCCTGGAACGTGCCGCGCACCACCACGCCGTCCAGCCGCGCGGACCCGGTGCCGTCCGGCCGGAACTCGTAGGTCGTGCCGGCGCTGGTCATCGGCAGCGCGGGCTGGTCGCTGTAGAACTTGATGTTCGCCACCTCCTCCACCACGACCCAGGAGCCGACCACGCACAGCGGCCGCCCGACCTCGCGCGTCGTCTCCGGCCTGGCGGTGGGCGAGGGCTGTCCGCTCCTCGCCGCCACCGGCATCGGCCTGTCGTCGGCCAGGACCGCGGCGGTCAGACCCCCACCCACGAGGACCGCGCACCCTGCGACGACGAACAGCACCACGGCCGGTAACCGAGGGGAATCGCTCACCGGACCATCGTATTGACTCCCCGCCCCACCACACTCGCCCAACCGACCCAGAAGTTCCCCGCGCCCCACCCACACATCCGCCCCACCCGCGCGCTCGCCCCTCCCCCACTACCATGGACGTGTGATCTTCCTCAGCGTGGTCTTCACCCTGCTCGGGCTGAGCACGCTGCTCCTGCGCGACGACGACCTGCTCGGCCTGCCGCCGGCCGTCGTCGGCTCCGGACTGGTCGTGCTGGGCGTCGCAGCCGGCGTGCTGTGGGTCGTGCGACGCCGCCGCCGGTGGGAGCGCAACGGCGAGCCGCGCCCGGTCGGCAACGTCTTCGACCGCGCCAAAGCCCTGCCCCGGCTGCTGCGCGAGCGCAAGGCCTACGGCCTGCCGACGACCACGCCGGCCACGTGGGCGTTCGCCGCGCTCTACCTGGTCTCCCCGATCGACCTGCTGCCCGAACTGCTGCCGCTGATCGGCGTGACCGACGACGCGGGCGTAGCGGTGTGGCTGCTCACCAGCGTGTCCACGGTCACCGGCCAGTACCTGCGGTGGGAGCGCTCGGGCAAGGCGCGCAAGCCGTCAGAACAGCGCCACCGCGAGCCCTAGCGCGGCCACCACGTTCACCGCCGTCGACGCGGCGAACACGCCGACCGGCCGCCACCCGGCCTGCCGCAGCGCGCCGGGCCGGAACTCCAAGCCGATGCTGACGAACGCCAGGATCAAGAACCACGTCCTCAGGTCGTTGACCACCCCGATCGCAGCCTTGCCCGACGCGGCCGACACCGTCGACAGGTAGACCGTGGCGATCACCGAGGTCGCCAGGAAACCGAGCACGAACTTGGGGAACCTGTCCCACAGCTGCCGACCGGCCGACACGGAGGGCGAGGTCCGCTCGACCTTGAGCGCGAAGTAGGCCGTCAGCCCCACCGCCACCACGCCGAGCAGCGCGTTCTGGGTGACCTTGACGATCGTGGCGATCTTGAGCGCCTCCTCGCCCGCCACCGTGCCCGCCGCCGTCACCGCGGCGGTGGTGTCGATGTTGCCGCCGATCCACGCGCCGGTGACGCGCGGGTCCAGCCCGAGCGCGGTGGCCGCGAGCGGCAGCAGGAAGATCGACGGCAGCGCGAAGACGATCACCAGGCTCGCGCTGTAGGCCAACTGCTCCCGCTTGGCCTGCACCGCGCCCGCGGCGGCGATGGCCGCGCTGACACCGCAGATCGCCACCGCGGCCGACAGCAGCGCCCTGAGCTTGTCGTCCAGCCCGAGCCGGCCGCCGAGCCACCAGGAGAAGCCGAACACCACGCTGATCAGCACGACCGACTGGACGATCGCCGGCCCGGCCGCGCCCACGATCACGGCGAGGTTGATGGACGCGCCGAGCAGCACCAGCCCGGTCTTGATGAAGAACTCGGTGCGGAACCCGCCCGCGAGCCGGTCACGCCACCCGATCGCGGTCAGCGCGGCGTTGCCCAGCAGGCCGAGCAGGATGGCGTAGACCGGGAACTCGACCGCCGCGCCGACGCCCTCCCAGCCGGTGCCCTCGCTCGCCTCCGGCACCGCGGTGGACACCCACCTGACCACCGCGGACAGCGCCACCACCACCAGCACGCCCAGCGCCGCGAACAGCAGCGGCGACCTCGTCGTGCGCTCCCCGGTCGTCATCACGGCACCATCCCGGGTGCGATGACGCCGAGCAGGGCCAGCGCGAACAGCACCAGCCCGACGACCACGGCCAGCCAATCCTCGTCGAGACGACGGTCCGACATCGCTCACGCTCCACCACGTGGGAGAGGAAGGATGACCAGAACGTAACGCCCCCAACGCGAACCGTCAGTGGCTCCCAGGATGTGGGAGATCACGTACACCGGTGAGCAGCGTGGTCACCGCGCCCATGATCCGCGCGGTCGCCTCGTCCAGCACCGCCTTGGTCGGCTCCAGCCCGTACAGGTCGGACAGGTCCACCTCCGCGCCCGCCACCACGGACACCTTCCGCCACGGCCGCGGCACGAACTTCCCCGGCGGCAGCAGTTCGCGGGTGCCCCACTGGGCCACCGGCACCACGGGCGTGCGGGTCGTCAGCGCCAGCCGGGCCACGCCGTTCTTGCCGCGCATGGGCCAGCCGTCCGGGTCGTTGGTGAACGTCCCCTCGGGGTAGACGATCACGCACTCCCCCGCCTCCAGCGCCGTGCTCGCGCTGTCCAGCGCCACACCGCCGCGCACGCTGCTCCGGTCGACCGGGATGTGCCGACCCGAGGACATCACCCAGCCGATCACCGGCGCCTTCCACAGGCTCGCCTTGGCCAGGTACCGGGGCACCCGGCCGGACGCGAGGGCGAACGCGGTCAGCGTCACCGGGTCGGCGAAGGACAGGTGGTTGGACGCCAGCAGCACCGCACCCTCGCGCGGGATGTTCGTCCGACCCGCCATCCGCATCCGGACGAACAGCACCACCAGCGGCCACAGCAGGTCGATCGCCACCGAGTACCAGAAACCGCGGCCCCGCCGGGGCAGACGCGTCGTCAGCGCCACCATCTGGGAGAACGTCACACCGGGATCTTCGGTCATCACCCCGGACGCCGTCACCGCGCCCCACCGCACCGCCGTCACCCCGGTCTGATCGTGTTCGACTAATCTCCTCCTCCGTGGCAGGGCTCCCCACACCGCGGACCGCGGTGAACCGGATCAACGTGCTCCTCGTCGAGGACGACGAGGGGGACGCCGTGCTGGTCGAAGCCCTGCTGGAAGAGGTCGAGGCGGACGTCTCCCTGCACCGGGCGCGGACCCTGCGGGAAGCCGAGGGCCTGCTGTCGAAGGCCGACTGCGTGCTGCTCGACCTCGGCCTGCCCGACACGACCGGGCTCGACGGCCTGACCAGGCTGCTCGCCAACCCGGCGGCGGTGGCGATCATCGTGCTCACCGGCCTCAACGACGAGCACCAGGGCACCCAGGCGGTGGCCCGGGGCGCGGAGGACTACCTGGTCAAGGGCCAGGTGGACGGCGTGGGCCTGGCCCGCAGCATCCGGTACGCGGTCGGCCGCAAGCGGGTCGAGGAGACCCAGCGCCAACTGCGCGACGAGCAGCTGCTGGCGGCGGAGAAGACCCGCCTGGAACGCGGCCTGCTGCCGTCGCCGATCATCGACGGCAACGACATCGGCTGGGAGGTCAGCTACCGCCCCGGCGGCAGCCGGATGCTGCTGGGCGGCGACTTCTACGACGCCGTGCGCACCGCGGACGGCACGCTCCAGCTGCTGATCGGCGACGTGTGCGGGCACGGCCCGGACGAGGCCGCGATCGGCGTGTTCCTGCGCATCGCGTGGCGCGCGCTCGTGCTGGCGGGGCAGGAGCCGTCCCGGGTGCTGCGCACGCTGCACGAGATCCTCGAGCACGAACGCCACCAGCCCGGCCTGTTCACCACCGCGTGCATGGTGACGATCTCGCCGGACCGCCGGTGGGCGCGCGTCTACCTCGCCGGGCACCCGGAGCCGATGCTGCTGGTCGGCGACCGCGTGGTGGAGCTGCCGCGCGACCGCGCCGGGCTGCCGCTGGGCGTGCTGCCGGACAGCACGTGGAGCGGGCTCGACGTGCCGCTGCCGCCGGGGTGGTCGATGCTGCTCTACACGGACGGCCTGGTCGAGGGTCGCGTCCACGGCGACACCGAGCGGTTGGGCTCGGAGCGGCTGATCGACCTGATCGGCGAGATCACCAGGAACCGGCCGGACTGGGCGCGCACGCCGAAGACGCTGCTCACCGACCTGATCAACCAGGTCAAGGAACTCAACGGCGGGGAGCTGGACGACGACATGGCCGTGCTGCTGATCTCGGACCGCGCCTGATGGACTACCGCACCCGCTGGCCCGCGAGCAGGCTGCTGATCGCGGCGGTGACCGTCCTGATCGTCGTGTGCGCCGGCTCCATCGGCAGCCTCGGCGTGTCCATGACAGGCCTGACGAAAGCGCGTTGGCTGCTGCTGGACCGGATCCTGCCCGCCGGGAACCTGGTGCGCGAGGTGGACACCGCGCTGATCGACCAGGAGACCGGTGTGCGCGGCTACGTGCTCACCGCGAGGCAGGACTTCCTCACCCCCTACACCGAGGGGCAGGCGATCGAGCAGAGGGACATCGCCGCGGCCCGGGACCTGCTCGCCACCGTGCGGCCCGAACTGGTGGACGACCTGGACGAGCTGGAGCTGCTGGCGGCCGACTGGCGGCAGGGCTACGCCGAGCCGCTGATCGGGCAGGTGCGGCGGTCCGGGGCGCCGCAGGCGGTGCTGGCCGACCCCGGGCGAGGCAAGGAGCTGTTCGACCGGGTCCGGGTCGCCGTCGACGCGCTGGGCGACAAGCTGGACCAGGCCGCCGTCGACGCCAGGCTCGAGCTGGACCGGGTGGCCAGCCGGCAGCTGTGGCTGCTCGGCGGCCTGGGCCTGCTGCTGGTGCTGATCATCGCCGGGGTGGCGGTGATGCTGTACCGGATCGTGATCGCGCCGCTGAGCGGGCTGGCCGCGGACGTGCGGCAGGTGTCGTCGGGCGACTTCGCGCACGAGGTCGAGGCGGGCGGGCCGCGCGAGACGGTGATGCTCGGCGAGGACGTCGAGACCATGCGCGTGCGCATCCTCTCCGACCTGGAGGACCTGCGCCGGTCGAACTCCGAGCTGGAGCAGTTCGCCTACGTCGCCTCGCACGACCTGCAGGAACCGCTGCGGAAGGTGGCGAGCTTCTGCCAGCTGCTGGAGCGGCGCTACTCCGGTCAGCTCGACGAGCGCGGTGAGCAGTACCTGAAGTTCGCCGTCGACGGCGCGAAGCGGATGCAGGTGCTGATCAACGACCTGCTGGCGTTCTCCCGGGTGGGCCGGATCACCCGCGAGCAGACCCTCGTCGACTGCGACGAGCTGGTCGACCAGGTGGTGGACAACTACTCCGAGGTGATCGAGCGGACCGGCGCCACGGTCGAGGTCGCGGACCTGCCGACGGTGCGCGGCGAGGAGTCGCTGCTGGGCGGCGTGTTCGGCAACCTGATCAGCAACGCGCTGAAGTTCCACGGCGAGGAGCCGCTGCACGTGCGCGTGGACGTGGAACGGACGGGTGAGTTCTGGACGTTCACGGTGAGCGACAACGGCATCGGGATCGACACCGAGTACGCTGAACGGATCTTCGTGATCTTCCAGCGCCTGCACCACAAGGACGACTACCCCGGGACCGGCATCGGGCTGGCCATGTGCCGGAAGATCATCGAGTACCACGGTGGCACGATCTGGCTGGACACCAGCGGGAACGGCACCGGTACCACCTTCAAGTTCACGCTGCCGGCTGTAGAGGACGACGAGCAATGAGCAATCCGCTGAACGTGATCGACGTCCTGCTGGTGGAAGACGACCCCGGCGACGCGCTGATGACGCAGGAGGCGTTCGAGCACCACAAGATCCGCAACCAGCTGCACGTGGTGCGCGACGGCGTGGAGGCGCTGGAGTTCCTGCGCCGCCAGGGCCAGTACGAGGACGCCCCGCGGCCGGGGCTGATCCTGCTCGACCTGAACCTGCCGAAGATGGACGGCCGGGAGGTGCTGGCCGAGATCAAGGCGGACGAGACGCTGCGGCCCATCCCGGTGGTGGTGCTGACCACGTCGGAGGCGGAGGAGGACGTCATGCGCAGCTACAACCTGCACGCCAACGCCTACGTCACCAAGCCGGTCGACTTCGACCGGTTCATCGAGGTCGTGCGGCAGATCGACGACTTCTTCGTGACCGTCGTGAAGCTGCCCCGCTAGGGTCCGCGCCCATGGGCACGGTGACCTCACGGGACGGCACGACGATCGGGTTCTCGCGGGTCGGTGACGGTCCGGCGGTGGTGCTGGTGGACGCCGCGTGCTGCTTCCGGGGAGGCGGTCCGATGCCCGCGCTCGCGGAGGCGTTGACCGGCTTCACCGCGTACACCTACGACCGGCGGGGCCGCGGCGAGAGCACGGACCGCGCGCCGTACGCGATCGAGCGCGAGGTGGACGACCTGGCGGCCGTCCTCGAGGCGGCCGGCGGGTCGGCGTACGTCCACGGCTTCTCGTCGGGCGCGGTGCTGGCGCTGCACGCGGCGGCGGCCGGGCTGCCGATCACGGCGTTGGCGCTGCTGGAGCCGCCGCTGTCGTTCGAGGAGCCGACCGGGCCGGACGTGCGCGACGAGATCGACGCCCTGGTCGCGGCAGGTCGACGGGGTGACGCGGTGGCCCGGTTCCAGGAGGCGTGCGGCATCCCCGAGGAGTTCACCGCGGGGATGCGGCAGTCACCGGGTTGGCCGGCGCTGGAGGCGATGGCCCACACCACCGCCTACGACCTGACCATCACCGGCACCGTCCCGGACCTGGCCTCGGTCACCGCGCCGACGCTCGTGCTGGACAGCAGCGGCAGCGACGAGCGGCTGCGCGGCTGGGCGGACGGCGTCGCCGAACGCCTGCCGAACGCGCGCCGCCGGACGTTGGACGGCGACTGGCACGGCGTGGCGCCGGACGTGCTGGCCAAGGCGCTGGCCGAGCACTTCAGCTGACCGAGTAGCGCACCGCGCCGTCGTCCACCTCGGAGGTCAACAGCCCGCGGTGGACCAGCACGTCGAGGTGCGCGGCCGTCTCGCCGGTGGCCAGCACCTGGTTGAACAGGTCCAGCTCGGCGAACGTCCGGTGCCGCCGGGTCCAGCCGAGCTTGCGGGCGGTCTCGAAGGCGGTGCCGGTGCCCGCGCGCACGGCGTCCAGCGTGGCCGTCAGGCGGTCTTCGTGGTGGGCGAGCAGTTCGTCCACCCTGGCGTGGCTGGACTCGGTGACGGGGCCGTGGGCGGGCAGCAGCCGCAGGTCCGGGTAGTCGCGGACGAGGCGCAGCGAGTCGAGGTAGTCGCCGAGCGGCAGCGCGGGCCGGGCCGGTTCGAAGCCGATCGACGGCGTGATGTGGGGCAGCACGTGGTCGCCGGAGAACAGCAGCGACGACTCGACGTCCAGGAAGACCACGTGCCCGCGCGTGTGGCCCGGTGTCGGCAGCACGCGCAGGACCCGCTTCTCCAGGGCCAGGTCGGACTCGTGGAGCCACTCGTCGGGCTCCTCGTAGTCGCGCAGCTCGGCCTCCCCGACCGACTCGACCACGGCCCGCCACCGGTCGGCCAGGTGCGGCGCGCCCCAGGTGGCCAGGTCGCGGAAGCCGTCCCGGCGTCGTCCGACGATCCTGTCCAGCGACGGCTGCTCCCCCGCGCCCAGCGCGATCTTCGTGCCGAACCGGCGGCGCAGCGCCACGGCCATCGTGTAGTGGTCGCGGTGGACGTGGGTGACCAGGAAGCGGCGGACGTCCTCGAAGCCGTGGCCGAGCGCTCCCAGCGCCGTTTCCAGCGCCGTCTCGCCCGCTTCCAGCGCCCAGCCGGAGTCGATCAGCACGAGGCCGTCGCCGTCGTCGAGCGCGTACACGTTGACGGTGTGCAGCCCGTCGTTGGGCAGGGGCAGCGGTATCCGGTGGACACCGGGCGCGACCTCGAAGACTCCGGGTTCGGTCCACTCCATCCCCGGATACTACTTGCCGGTAACCTCAAGGTGGTCGGCCAGTGGCGACTCGGTTCGACCACGCCGCGCGGCCTTCAGCAGGAACGGGATCACGGCGAGCGTGAGCAGCGCCAACGCCGGGTAGGCCCAGCCGATGGCGGACAGCCAGCCGGGCCGCGGGATCGTCCAGATCGTGGGCTGCCGGTCGAGCTGGAAGGCGATCAGGTCCCAGAACATCACCGGGCACCACAGCACCAGCAGCACGCCCCGCACCCACGGCACGACCCGGGTGTGCACGAGCCAGATCAGCAGCGGTGCGATCCACACCCAGTGGTGGTCCCACGAGATCGGCGAGAGCAGCAGCCCGAGGACCTGCACGACCAGCACGCCGATCAGCACGTCACCCGCCCGCACCGCCGCGCGCAGCGCGAACCCGGCCAGCACGAGCGAGATCACCACCGCGACCACCCACGGCCACGTCATCTCGACGTCGTAGCCGAGCGTCCGCGACAACGCGCCCCGCAGCGACTGGTTGTGCGCGGTGCCGATCGGACCCACCCGGTCCGCCGCGCCGAGCAGCTCGAACCAGTAGTGCCTGGCCTGCGCCGGGTCCACCAGGAAGCCGAGGCCGACGCTCACCGCGAACGCGACGACCGACCACACCGCCGCCGCGAACCTGCGGGTGGCCAGGAAGTACAGCCCGGAGATGGCCGGCACCAGCTTCACGCCCGCCGCCAAGCCGATCCCGGTGCCCGCGAGCCGCGAGTCCCGGGCCGTCATCGCGCCGAGCACCACCGCCGCCAGCAGCAGGTTGACCTGCCCGAAGTCGAACGTGTGCACCACCGGTTGCAGCCACAGCAGCACGGCCGTCCACAGCAGCGCCCGGCGCCGCCACAACGCCGCGTCCGCCGTCCAGCCCTCCCCCGCCACCAGGCGCAGGGCCACGCGCACCATCCAGTACACGCACAGCGCGGACAGCAGCCGCAGCGCCCACTGCGCGGCGACCCACGGCAGCCACGTCATCGGCAGGAACACCAGCGCGCCGAACGGCGGGTAGGTGAACGGCAGCGGGAAGTCGGGCGGCGAGTTCGGCGAGGTGACCTCGTACAGGTCGCCGGAGAGCACGTGCGGCGCCAGCGCCCAGTACACGTACAGGTCGATCGTCTCGTTGCCGAACCCGGTCACGATGGTCCAGGTCCGGCCGAGCGCGGACACCACCAGCAACACCGGTGCGACGGCCAACAACCACCGCTCCGCGTTCACGAGCACGCGCACAGCGGGGGACGGATCACGGGACACTGGGTTCGACCTTCGACGTCGTGGGCGGCGTGGCGACCGGCTCGGTGCGTGCGGTGCGCAGCGCCGGCGGCATCACCGCGAGGGTGAGCAGGCCGAGCAGCGGGTAGCACCAGCCCAGCGCGGCGAGCGGCCACGGCCGGGGGATCTCCCAGATGGTCGGCTGCTGGTCGATCAGGTAGGTGATCAGGTCCGCACCGGTCACCACGACCCACGCGGCGGCGACCGCCAGCACCGGCCACGAGCGGCGGGCGCCGTGGACCGCCCACAGCACCAGCGGGATCACCCACACCCAGTGGTGGCTCCACGAGATCGGCGACAGCAGCAAGCCGAACACCTGCACGGCGACCACGGTGGCCAGCACGTCACCCGCCCGCACCGACGCACGCA
The DNA here is from genome assembly GCF_003014735.1 of Saccharothrix carnea. GTDB lineage: Bacteria > Actinomycetota > Actinomycetes > Mycobacteriales > Pseudonocardiaceae > Actinosynnema > Actinosynnema carneum. Next base: position 447,731 of record NZ_PYAX01000004.1, read on the forward strand.
GCGCGAACGCGGTCAGCACCGCGGACACCAGCACCGCGAGCAACCACGGCCAGCTCATGCCGACGTCGTAGCCGAGGGTCCGGGACAACGCGCCGCGCAACGACTGGTTGATCGCCGACCCGACCGGGCCGACCCGGTCGGCCGCGCCGAGCAGCTCGAACCAGTAGCGCCACGAGTCGGAGGCGGAGGCGGCGAAGCCGATGGCCACGGTGGACGCGAAGCCCACCGCCGTCCACGCCGCGGCCTTGAACCGGCGCGTCACCAGGAAGTACAGCACCGAGATCGCCGGGGTCAGCTTCAGGCCCGCCGCGACACCGACGCCGAAGCCCGCCACCAGCTGCCGGGTGGCGACCACGGCGGCGAACGTGCCGGCGATCAGGACCAGGTTGATCTGGCCGAAGTCGAGCGTCTTGCGCACCGGTTCGCACCACAGCGCCAACGCCGTCCACAGCAGCGCCCGGCGCGACCAGGTGGCGTCGAACCGCTGCCCCGACCTGGCGGCGACCAGCGTCAACGCCGTCCGGACCAGCCACCACAGGCACACCAGGGACAGCACCTGCCACACGATCCGCGCGGCCACCCACGGCAGCCAGGACAGCGGCAGGAACACCACGGCCGCGAACGGCGGGTAGGTGAACGGCAGCGGGAAGTCCGCCGTGAACGGCATGTCGATCGTGTAGAGCTGATCGGTCAGCAGGTTCGGCGCCAGGCTCCAGTAGACCTTGAGGTCGATCATGCCCCAGCCGGTCGGCGCGCCCAGGCGCCAGAAGTACCAGCCCAGCGACAAGCACAACACCAGCGGCGCGAACCTCAACACCCGCTGCTCAACCACCCGTGCTCCCGCGCTTCTTCCCGGCCGTGTCCGGCTCCACGCCCACGTCGTCGTCCCCGGCGTCCTGGGGGTCGTGGATTCCTTGAACGTCCGGCGGCCGCCCGGTGTCGGGCGACGCCTGCTCGACCACGTCCGCGACGTCGATGACCTCGACGACTTCGGCGACCTTCGTCGACCGGCCCGGGTCACCTGGCTCGCCCTCGTCACCCGACCGGTCCGGGTCGCCCGACCGCGCCCGCAGTTCCGCCAGCAGCGACCACATCGACGGCCGTTCGAGCAGTGCCCGGCCGACCCACACGCCGACGAGCACGGTAACGGCCAGGTAGGACCACCACACGACCGGGTTGGCCGAACCGTAGTGCCACCGGGCGACGATCGTGCCGTCCGGGAGCGTGATGAGGACCATCCAGACCGAGAAACCGGCCGCGACGGCGAGCCACCGGTCCTTCCAGGCGAAGGCGGCGGCGAGCGCCAAGGTCCAGGTGAAGTACCACGGGAGCACGGACGGCGCGAGCACGGACGCGGCGAGCAGGGCGATCGCGGCCCGCCGCACGGCCTCCACACCGCCCGCGCGGGCGAGCCACCACTGGCGGACCAGCACGGCGGCCAGGACGTACATGCCGGCGGACCGGAAGAAGTCGAGGAAGCCCTCGTACTCGGCGCCCGGGAAGTGGCGGCCGACCGAGTGGTACAGCAGTTCGGCGACGGCGCAGGGCAGCGACATCCAGGTCAGCAGCGGGGTCTGGCTCTGCAGCACGTTGATCCAGCCGAGGTCGACCCCGGCGACGATCGTGGACAGCGCGAAGACACCGGCGAACGTGATGCCGCCCACCAGGCACGCCTGGAAGAACCGCTGCCGGGCCGGGCCGGACAGCCGCGCGACCCACACCCAGATCAGGAACGGCACCACCAGGACGGCGGTGGCCTTGACCGCGGTCGCCAGGGCGATCACCGCGATGCCGCGCACGTGCTTGCGGTCGAGCACCATCAGCACGCCGACCGCCATCAGGCCGACCATCAGGATGTCGTTGTGCGCGCCGCCGATGCCCACGGCGATCACGAACGGGTTCGCCACGGTCAGCCACAGCGCCACCGACGTGCGCCCGCCGAGGTGGCGGACCAGTCCGGGCATCGCCCAGGCGAGCAGCCCGAGGCCGCTGAGCACGGCGAGCCGCATGAGGACCGCGCCGATGATGACGTTGTCCCCCGTGATGGCGACCACACCCTTGGCCACCAGGAGGAACAGCGGCCCGTAGGGCGACGGCGTGTTCTGCCACAGGGACGCCACGTTGCCGCCCAGCGACAGCGGCAGCACCGACGCGCCGTTCGTGTACGGGTCGAACCCGTGCAGCGCGACGGCGCCCTGGGCGAGGTAGCTGTAGACGTCCCGGCTGTACAGCGACGGGCCGATGAGCAGCGGTGCGGTCCACGCGGCGGCGGCCAGCACCACGCCGCGCCCGTCGACCTGGCCGGCCCGCACCATCCGCCCGAGCCGGACCCACGAGTAGACCATCAGCGCCACGCCGACGAACACCACGGCGGTGGCGAGGTCGCGGCCGTGGCCGTACCGCACCGCGTTGAGGATCGAGCCGGTCAGCAGCGGGTCGCGCCGCAGCACCGCGCCCGCGCCGACGCCGCCGACCGCGATCAGCAGCCCGCCGAGCGCACCCAGCCGCAGCAACCGCGCGGGTACCTGCCGGACGACGGCAGCCCACGTACCTGCCCTGCGAGCCGGGCCGCCCGTGCGCGCGCCACTCTCGCTCACCTCAGCGGTCACAGCCAGGCCCACTCCGTCGGTCTCGTGTTCGGTCCTCTTGCCGGCGATCGGTCGAGCGTGCCGACGACGTCACCATCATGGCGGGGATCAAGGACGAGGGAGGCCACGGTCGATAATTTTGACACGATCAGCTACCACTGTTGACCAAAAGCGGACTACTTGGCCGTCTTGTTACCGCTCAATGTGATGATTCCCACTGAGAAGCAACCTCGACGTGGTATGTGCTGGTCAACAGGGTACCCGAGGCGGTTCCGGCGGATACGTCCGGTCAGGACGTGGCATCACGCCAGTTCCGGGTGCTTTTCCAAGTAACCGCGCACGAACGGGCACTGCGCCACCACGGTCAGGCCCTTGGCGCGCACGTCCTCCAGCGCGTGGCGGACCAGCTTGCTGCCCAGGCCCTTGCCCTCGACGGCGACCTCCGTGTGGGTGAACGTGACCACGCCGTCCACCGCGGTGTACTCGGCGAAGCCGCCCAGCTCACCGTCCAGGCGCACCTCGTAGCGGGACTGCTCGGGGTTGTCGGACACGGACACTGCGGTCACGGGTGCTCCTCCACGCTCGGCTTTGGCGGGTGCCACGGTAGTCGTGGCGTGCAAGATTGTCGGATGGACGTGTATCTGCTGATCCTGGGCGATCACCTGCCCAACCCGTACACCGGCCGGGCGGTCTCGGAGTGCGACCGGCTGGGGGCGATGGTGGAGCAGGCCGTCGTGGCGGAGGAAGCCGGCTTCACCGGGGTGGCGATCGGCGAGCACCACTTCACCCGGTACATCGTCTCCGCGCCCGAGTTGCTGCTGGCCACGATCGCCGACCGCACGTCGACGTTGCGGCTGTCCACCGGCGTGACGCTGCTCGCGCACCACGACCCGGTGCGGGTGGCGGAGAACCTGGCCACGTTGGACGTGCTGTCGCGGGGTCGGGCGGAGCTGATCGTGGCGCGAGGTGTGTCGCAGCGCACGGATGTGGCGTTCGGGGTGCAGGACGACGTGCGGGCGCGGTTCGACGAGAACCTGCGGCTGCTGCTGCGGCTGTTGGAGGAGAAGCACGTCACGTGGGAGGGCAGGTACCGCAGTCCGCTGGTGGACGTCACGACGACGCCGCGCCCGGTGCAGCAGCCCCGGCCGCTGGTGTGGATCGGCAGCGGGTCGGCGGTGTCGGCGGACCTGGCGGTGGAGCTGGGGCTGCCGTTGATGCTGCCCAGCACGTTGCGGGACCCGCGGACGCACCGGCCGGTGGTGGAGCGCTACCGGGCCGCGATGGGCGGTGGTGGGCGGGTGGCGTTGCCGAGCCACGTGTACGTGGCACCGACCGCGGGCGCGGCCCGTGCCACGTGGCGGCCCCACCTGGCCGCGTACGCCGAGTTCGCCGACCCGTGGCGCGGTGACGGTGACGTGGACGTGGACCTGCTGATGGAGGGCGCGGCGGTGTGCGGCGACCCGGCGGAGGTGACCGACCGGCTGAACCGGCTGACCGAGCTGCTGTCGTTGGACGCGCAACTGGTCATGGTGGACATAGGGGGTCTGCCGCACCAGGCCGTGCTCGACGCGATCCGGCTGTTCGGCCGGGAAGTCCTGCCGAACCTGAACCCGGCGCCGTCCCGGGTCACCGACCCGCCGCGGGCGTCCTGAGCGTTGAATTCAGGGGTCCTGGACGTGGGACACGGTGGTCCTGAACGTACGACTCACGCGTTATGGATGTAGGACACGCGGGTTTTGGGTAGTCCGGGGGCAAGGAGGTCCACCATGGTCCAGCCCCAACCGCCCGAACCGCGGCCCGTGCCGGTGCCCGATCCGGTGCCCCAGCCGCCGCGCGAGCCGTCGCCGGCGACCGAACCACCGATCCCGCCCACGCCGGAGCCGCCGTCGCCCAACAAGCCCGCGCCGAACGAGTCACCGCCGAACAGGTGAGGAGGCGGGATCAGCCCGGGTCGGCGCCGTCGGTTCGTGCCGGGGTGCGCACGACGATCAGCCGTCGAGTGGCCCGGGTCAGGGCGACGTACCGCTCCGCCGGTGTCATCCGCTCCGGGTCGACCACGACCACCGTGTCGAACTCCAGGCCCTTGGTCGCCCGGGGCGTGAGCGGGCCGGTGGGGGTGATCACGGCGAACGTGCCGGTGGCCGGGCGGAACGACTCCGGGTCGGCGCCGGTGACCTCGACCGGTGGTTCGCCGTGCCGCACGGACGTCGGCGGCACGGCGGTGGGGTCGACCTCGGCCAGCGCGTCGGCGGCGTAGGCCATGATCTCGGCCGGTGTGCGGTAGTTGACCGTGAGCCCGCGGTACTGCCAGCGGTCGCGGGCGAGTGGTTCCAGCGCCCGTGACCAGTCGCGGGCGCCCGCCGCGGACTGGCGCTGGGCCAGGTCGCCGACGATCGTCATGGACCGGTTGGGCGCGCGCCTGGCCAGCACCCGCCAGTCCATTTCGGACAGTTCCTGCGCCTCGTCGACCACGATGTGGCCGTAGGTCCACTCGCGGTCGGCGGCGGCGCGTTCGGCCGTGACGCGGTGGTCGACGGCGGTGTGGCGGTCGGCCAGCCACTCGGCGTCCACCAGGTCCACGGCGCGCAGGTCTTCCTCGTACATCTCGGCGTCGCTGTCGATCACGTGCAGCACGCCCTGCGCGTACTCGACGGCCTGCCTGCGCTGCCGCGCCGCGCGCCGTTCGGCCCGGCCGTCGTCGCCGAGCAGTTCGGCGGCCTCGTCCAGCAGCGGCACGTCGGAGACCGTCCACGCGCGCGGGTCGTCGCGGTGCAGTTCCGGGTAGCCGAGGCCGAAGCAGCGGCCGGCGTAGAGGTCGGCCAGGAGCCGCTGCGGGGTGAGGAGCGGCCACAGCTCGTCGACCGCGCGCCGCACGTCGGGGTGGCCGGTGAGCTCGCGGCGCACGTCGGCCGCCAGTTCCGGCCAGTCCTCGCCGATGAGGTCGAGCGCGGGTGCGACCAGGGCGTCCACCAGTGCCCGGTGGAACACCGGCCGGGCCTCGTTGTGCTTGAGCCCGGCGTCCCGCGCCCGTGCCCTGGCCCGCGCGGCGATCTCGGCGGTCAGCTCGACGGTGACGTCCTCCAGTTCGACCGGAATGGGGTCGGCGGGCACCTCCTGCCGGTCGGCGACGGCCTCCGCCAGCAGGTCCACCGCCCGGAGGCCGCCTTTGAGGGCTTGCAGCTCCGGGGTGTCCTCGCGCTCGGCGCGGACGCCGGGGAACAACTCGCCGGGCGTGGCGAACACGACGTCGGTCTCGCCCAGGGACGGCAGCACCTCGCCGATGTAGCGCAGGAAGCCCGGGTTCGGGCCGACCACCAGCACGCCACGCCGGGACAGCTGTTCGCGCTGCGTGTAGAGCAGGTAGGCGACGCGGTGCAGCGCGACGGCCGTCTTGCCGGTGCCGGGACCGCCCTCGATCACCAGCACGCCCCGGTGCGGCAGGCGGATGACCTCGTCCTGCTCGGCCTGGATGGTGGCGACGATATCGCGCATGGTGGCCGAGCGGGGCGCGTCCAACGCCTCCAGCAGCGCTTTCGAGGTGAGCTGGAGTTCGTCGTCGTGGAAGCTCTCCAGGTGCCGCCCCCTGGTCCGGAAATGGCGGCGGAGGGTGACTCCCTCGGGGTTCGCCGCGGTCGCGGTGTAGAACGGGCGGGCAGCCGGTGCGCGCCAGTCGGTCAACAGCGGTTCGTAGTCGCGGTCGGTGTCGAACAAGCCGATCCGGCCGATGTAGACGCGGCCTCCGGCGGTGTCGATGCGGCCGAAGCACAGGTTCCCGTCCGCCACGTTCAGGCGGCTGACCTGCTCGGACAGTGTGCGCACGGCGACTTCGCGGTGCCAGCGCTGCTCGTGGCCGTCCTTGAGCGCGGCGTCGAGCCCGGCCTGGGCGGCGGCCCGTTCCCGCTCCAGCCGATCGTGCAGGAAGGCGATCCGCTCTCGCTCGGCGGACAATTCCCCGGTGGTCACGCTTGCCCCCTGTGATATACTGGGATTGTCTCCACTCCGCCATTTCCGGCGAAATCAACCTTTATGTTTACCACATTTCCGGCGCGCGTTTCACGGTCACCGCTCCGAGTCACCTGATGGCGTGAAATGATCGGTCGCGTGGAATCCGACGAGTTGGTGGTCGCCGTCGCGCAGCACGCGCCCGTGCCCGGTGACGTCGCGGAGAACGCGCGCCGTGCGGCCGCGGCGGTGGCGGAGGCGGAGGGCGCGCGGCTGCTGCTGTTCCCCCTGCTGTCGTTGTCCGGCTACGACCTGGGCCGGCTGGCCGAGCCCGGGTGCTGGGTCGGTCCCGACGACCCCCGGCTGGACGTCGTCCGCGAGGCGAGCCGGGCGCACGGGGTGACGGCGGTGGTCGGCGCGGCGTGGCTCGGTCCCGATGGCCGGCGGTTGCTGGCGTCGGTGGCGCTGTCGCCGGACAGCACGGTCGAGGTGGTCGGCAAGCAGTACCTGAGCCGGGCCGAGCGGGAGCTGTTCGAGCCGGGCGGATTCGGGCCGCCGCTGGACGTCGCGGGGTGGCGGGTCGCGCTGGCCGTCTGCTACGACGCGGCGGCGCCGGAGCACGCGGTGGAGGTGGCCCGGCGTGGCGCGGACGTCTACGCGGTGTCGGCGCTGTACACCGAGGGGCAGGAACGGCGGCTCGACGTGCACCCCGCGGCCCGTGCGCTGGACCACCGGATGTACGCGCTGGTGGCGAACCTGGCCGGGGCGGGCCCGGGCTGGCGTTCGTGCGGGGGCAGCGGGGTGTGGCACCCGGACGGGCGGCGGGTGGCGCGGGCGGGCACGGGACCGCGGGTGGTGACGGCCCGGTTGGCGCGCGCCGACTTGGACCGGCTGCGAGCGGACGACGTCACGGCGGGGTATCGGGGGTAGGCGTGGGCGTGCTGGACGGCAAGGCCGTGATCGTGACCGGCGCGGGTCGCGGGTTGGGTGAGGCGTACGCGCGGCACGCGGCGGCTGCGGGCGCGCGGGTCGTGGTGAACGACATCGAGGGCTCCGACGAGGTCGCGGCTTCGATCGTGGACGCGGGCGGTGAGGCCGTGGCGCACACGGGGTCGGTGACCGATCCCGCGGTGGCGTCCGCGCTGGTCGAGCTGTGCGCGTCGGCGTTCGGGCAGGTGGACGGCCTGGTGAACAACGCGGGCGTCACGCACTTCGCCGAGCCGTGGGACGACGAGCCGGACGTGCTGCGCTCGGTGGTCGAGGTGAACGTGCTCGGCACGATGTACTGCGGCACGGCGGCGGCGAAGGTGATGCGGGGCGGCTCGATCGTGAACGTCGTGTCGGGCGCCATGCTGGGCCGTGCCGGTGCGGCGGCCTACTCGGCGTCGAAGGGCGCGGTCGCCTCGCTGACCTTGTCGTGGGCCGGCTCGCTGGCCGCGCGGAACATCCGCGTCAACGCCATCGCACCGCTCGCGTGGACCCCGATGATGGACCTCGACCCCCGCGCCGGGCAGATCAGCTCACCGGACCAGACCCCGGCCAGGATGGCGCCCCTGGTGACCTACCTGCTCAGCGACCGGGCCAGGAACGTGACCAGCCAACTGATCCGCTTCCTGCCGGACAAGCTGCACGTCGTCTCCCAGTACGCCGTGAAGCAGCCGGTGCTGACCCGGGAGTCCTGGGACGTCGACTCCATCGCCGCCGCCTTCGAGTCCGACCTGACCGCCGAACCACCAGGCCGTGCCCGGTGGCAGGTCTGAGTCGCCCCTGAGGTCACCTCCGTGACCGGCCACGTCCTCGCCACCGGCACGGGCTTCGACCGCGGACGGGACCGGCGCTCGACCACCCGGCGGTTCCCCGGTGCCCAGGTGGTCCCTACGCGCTGACGCGCTGCCGGCGCAGCGGCACGACCAGGGGAGTCTCGGTCTCCGGGTCGGCGATCACCCGGCACGGCAGGCCGAAGACGTCCTCCACCAGCTCCGCGGTGACGATGTCGGCCGGCCTGCCCTGGGCCACCACGCCGACACCGGGTTTCATCGCGATCAGGTGGGTGGCGTACCGGCATGCCTGGTTGAGGTCGTGCAGGACGGCGACCAGCGTGTGGTTGCCGTCCTCGTGCAGGTCGGCGCACAGGTCCAGCACCTCGACCTGGTGCGCGATGTCGAGGAACGTGGTCGGCTCGTCCAGCAGCAGGATCGGCGTCTGCTGGGCCAGCACCATGGCCAGCCACACGCGTTGCCGCTGCCCGCCGGACAGCTCGTCGACCAGCCGGTCGGCCAGGTCGTGCACGCCGGTCAGCCGCATCGCGGCGGCGGTCGCCTGCTCGTCCTCGACCGACCACTGCCGCAGCAGCCGCTGGTGCGGGTACCGGCCGCGGGCCACGAGTTCGCCGACCGTGATGCCGCCGGGCGCGATGGAGGTCTGCGGCAGCAGCCCGAGCCGGCGGGCGACCTCCTTGGAGCGGTACGTCGAGATCGCCTCACCGTCGAGGTACACGGCGCCGGTGCGCGGTTTGAGCATGCGCGCCAACGCCTTCAGCACGGTGGACTTGCCGCAGGCGTTGGGGCCCACGATGACGGTGAACGAGCCGTCCGGGATCTCGACGTCCAACCCGGACACGACCACGCGCTCGTCGTAGGACAGCGTCAGTTCCGAACCGCGGAGCCTGGTCACGTCGTGCTCCCCTTCCGCCACTCGTGGGCCAGCAACCACACCAGGTAGAGCCCGCCGATCGCGCCGGTGGCGATGCCGACCGGCAACTGCGTCGTCGGGAACAGCCGTTGCACCGCGAAGTCGCTGACGACCAGCAGCAGGCCGCCCATGAGCGCCGCCGCGGCCAGACCGGGCCCGGACGCCCCTGTCAGCCGGCGGGCGACCTGCGGCGCGGCCAGCGCCACGAAGCTGATCGGCCCGGCGGCGGCGGTGGCGACGGCGGCCAGGCCCACGCTCACCGCGAGCAGGGCCAGGCGGGTGCGCTCGGCGTCCACGCCCAGCCCGGTCGCGGCGCTGTCGCCCATCTCCAGCAGCGCCAGCCGCCGGCCGAGCACCAACGCGCACGGCAGCAGCACGGCGAGCACGGCGGCGACCACCTGTGCCTCGTCCCAGCCCCGGTTGTTCAGGCCGCCGACGAGCCACGCCTGCGCGGCCAGCGCGCTCTCCAGCGTGGCCCGGGTGATCAGGTAGGAGTTGACCGCGAGCATCATCGCGCTCACGCCGATGCCGATGAGCACCAGCCGGAAGCCCTGCACGCCCTGCTTGAGCGCCAACAGGTACACGGCGGCGGACGTGAGCAGGCCCGAGGCGGTCGCGCCGAGCGCGGTGGCCGTCATGCTGCCCTGGGCCAGCACGAGGACCGCGATCGCGCCGGTGGCCGCGCCCTGGGTGAAGCCGATGATGTCCGGGCTGGCCAGCGGGTTGCGGGACAGGCTCTGCAGGATCGCGCCGCTGAGCGCGAGCGCCGCGCCGACCAGCAGGCCGGTGATCAGGCGCGGCAGGCGCAGCGTGAAGACGACGAAGTCGGCGTAGCCGTCGCCCTGCCCGACGACCGTGGCCAGCACCTCGCCGACGGTGAGCGGGAAGTCGCCGGTGACCATGGTGGCGACGGCGGCGACCACGGTGAGCACGGCGATGGCCGTGCTGACGCCGAGGGCGCGTTCGCTGATCCGCAGCGAGACGACGGGGGTGCGGACGGTCCTCACAGCGTGGCCGGCTTCCGTCGCCTGCACAGCGCGATGAACACGGGTGCGCCGATGAACGCGGTGATGATGCCGACCTCCATCTCCTGCGGTGCGACGACCACCCGGCCGACGACGTCCGAGCCGAGCAGCAGGATCGGCGAGAGCACCGCGGAGTACGCCAGCACCCAGCGCTGGTCGCTGCCGCCGATCATGCGGGCCACGTGCGGCACGGTCAGGCCGACGAACGCGATCGGCCCGGCGGCGGCGGTCGCGGCGCCCGCCATGAGCGTGACCGCGAGGACGCCGAACGCGCGGGTGCGGTTGACGTTCGCGCCCAGCGCCTTGCCTGTGTGGTCGCCCAGCGCCAGCACGTTGAGGTTGCGGGCGAGCAGGAACGCGATCAGGATCCCCGGCAGCACGAACGGCGAGACCTGGCCGATCAGCTCGAAGTCGCGGCCGGCGAGCGAACCGACGTTCCAGAACCGGAACGAGTCGAACGTGTGCGTGAACAGCAGCAGGATCGCCGAGACGTACGCGTAGAGGACCGCGGTCAGCGCCGCGCCGCTGAGCACCAGCCGGTCGGGGGTGGCCGCGCCCCGCCCGGCCGCGCCGAGGACGTAGACGACGGTCGCCGTGCCCGCCGCGCCGGCCAGCGCGAACCACACGTACCCGGTGGGGCTGGTGATGCCGAAGAACGCGATGGCGGACACGATCGCCGCCGCCGCGCCCATGTTCACGCCGAGCAGGCCGGGGTCGGCGAGCGGGTTGCGGGTCAACGCCTGCATCACCGCGCCGGCCAGGCCGAGCGCCGCGCCGACCAGCAGGCCGAGCACGGCCCGGGGCACGCGGACGTCGCGCACGATGGCCGCGTCGCCGGTGCCGTCATCGGCGAGGAGCAGCGAGAAGGTGTCGGCGAACGGGATGCTCTTGGTGCCGATCCACAGGCTGAGCAGCACGATCAGGCCCAGCACGCCGATCGACACGAGCAGGCCGACCCCTCGCACCGCTTCGCGCGACACCCGCACCTCCCGGAAGTTTAGGTAAGGCTAACCGACACACGGCGCAAGTCGATCGCCCGGTCAGTCGCGGTGCCGTGGACGGTGGGCGCCCGGTGACACCGCTGCTTCGGGCTCGGGGCGCGCGCCCGACCGGTTCGCGGTGATGGCGCGCAATCGCTGCCCGAGGGGCACGACCCCCGGTGGCCGGATCCCCCGCGGCACGCCGGCCGCGGGGGATCCGGCCCCGGTCACGACGTGCGGGTCGTGCCCCCTCGGTGAGGGGCGGGCCGGCCGGTGACGTAGTGGCTGTAGACGCCGAAGTCCATCGGGTCGCGCCCCCCGTGCGCGGACTTCGTGAACCTCGGCTTTCAGAAGCTCTCGGCCGCGCTCGCCGCGTCCTCGTGCGCCTGCTCGCGCCGCTGCTCGACGTCGGCCGCCACCAGGTCGGGCCGGAACTCGACCTCGACCACGTCGGTGATCCCGGCCCAGCGCAGCCAGCCACCGAAGAACGGCCGCTGGAAGTCCGTGCCGAACGCCGGGTCGCGCCCGTCCCCGTACACGGCGCTGGTGTAGACGACGGCCGCCTTCTTGCCCTTCAGCAGACCGGAGTAGCCGCGTTCCGGGTCGAACCCGAACACCAGCCCGGGCTGGCTCACCACGTCGATGAACTGCTTGAGCACGTACGGCACGCCCGCGTTCCACATGGGCACGCTGAACAGGTACGCGTCGGCGGCGGCGAAGCGGTCGAACGTCCCGGTCACCGCGTCCCACGCGGCACCGGTCGGCTCCTGCCCGGCGAACACCGCCATCTTGGCCGCCACGGCGTCCGGGCCGAAGGCGGGCAGCGTGCCGTCCCAGAGGTCGAACTCCTCCACCCGGTGGCCGGGATGGCTCACCCGGTAGGCGTCGAGGAACGTGCGGGCGATCGACAGCGACTCCGAGGCCTCGCCCCTCGGTGACGCGGAGATGTGCAGCAGGGTCGTCATGGTCCGTCCTCCGTCACAGTGAACCGGACTTCGGTCCGGTTGAGTGCCACTGTAACGGACCACGGTCCGGTTCTGCGCGGAGACGCCGCTCACGTCACGCTCTGCCCCGTGAGCACCAGAGCGGCCAGGGCGGCGAGGTCGGTGGCGACGCGGTCGGCGGAGAACGCGTCCTTGGTCGCGTGCCGCAGGTCGGCGCCCAGCGGGGCGAGCAGCGCGTGCGCCAGGTAGTCGGCGTCGAGGTCCGGCCGCGCCTCGGCCAGCAGGATGCGCACGTGCAGGTGCCAGAACCGGTACGCGCCGGTCCGGTAGCGGGCACCGGGACTGGCCGTCTCCGACAGCCGCACCAGGTCGAGGTTCGCCTCCAGGAACCGCGCGTAGGCCGTCGTGAAGGCGATCAGCCGCTCCCCCGCCGGCGCGTCCGGGCCCAACGGGGGCGGCCCGCCCAGGATCGCGCCCTGCAACTCCTCCTCCCGCGCGCCGAGCAGCGCCGAGGCCAGGCCCGCCTTGTCGCCGAACCGGCGGAACAGCGTGCCCTTGCCGACCTCGGCCTCGGCGGCGATCTGGTCCATCGACACGTCGGCGACGCCGTGCCTGGCGAACAGCCGCGCCGCGACGTCGAGGATCTTGGCGCGGTTGCGCGCCGCGTCCGCCCGCTCCTTGGGCGGGGACTCCCGCAGCCGGGCCAGTTCCACGTGCACACCGTCGCCGTGCGCGGACATGTCCGTCATGGAGGCGGACTGTAGTCCGGCTCGGCTGGGCTCGACCGGCGGGAAGGTGACCCAGTGGTGACGCGCAGAATGGCCGCGCAGCTGGGCGTGGCGGCGGGACTGCGGGTCATCGGCACGGCGAGCCCGGCCAACCAGGAGCACGTCGCCGCGCTCGGTGCCACGCCCACGACGTACGGCGAGGGCTTGGTGGAACGGGTGCGAGCGCCGGCGCCCGAAGGGATCGACGCGGTGTTCGACGTGGCGGGCAAGGGCGCGCTCCCGGCGTCGATCGAGCTGCGCGGCGGCACCGACCGCATCGTCACGATCGCCGACGCCGCCGCCGCCGCCGAACTGGGCGTGGTGTTCACCGGAGGTCCGCAGCAGCGGTCCGCGCGACGACTGGCCGACCTGGCGGAACTGGCCGCGAAAGGCGAGCTGACCACCGTCGTCGGCGGGCACGTTCCCGCTGGTCGACGCCGCCGAGGCGCACCGCGTCAGCGCGGGCGGCCACGTGCGCGGCAAGCTGGTCCTGATCGCCTGAGCCCGCCGCCCGACACCCGAACCGCCTCTGGACACTTGGTCACCACTGCCTGTAACACATGGTTAACAAGTACCGGCAGGAGTCCGAGGAGGTCCGATGGCGGCACGGGACATGGATCGACGCACGCTGCTGCGCCACGCCGGGGCGGCGGGTGCGGCCGGGGCGCTCTCGGCGCTGTTCGGTAACGTGCCCGCGATGGGTCAGCCGGCCACGACTCCGTTCGACCTGCACTTCGCGGTGACGCACAAGCACCGCCCGTTCGACCTGGTCGCGCCGCGGTTCGTGCAGTACGACAGCGCGATCGCCCCTCCCCCGGCCACCTCCGGCACGCTGGTCAGCACCGGTGTCCGGCCCCGTGCGCCGTTCGGCTCGGTGCTGGTCGAGGTGCAGCGCGCCGAGGGCGTGGTGGTGGCGGGCCTCGCGGGCGGCGCCACGTCCGTGCTCGGCACGCTCGACGCGACCGCCGGCCGGGCCACGATCGAGGTGACCACCGGCGGTGCGACCACCGTGGTCAAGTCCGCCGAGGTGCGCGTGACCGGCGCGTTCCGGTTCGCCGTGGTGGTCAACGAGAACGCGGTCACGGTCCTGGTCGACACCACCGGCACGGGCACGGGCTGGCAGCCGGTGCTGACCGAGCGGGACGGCGTGCGCGCGCTCGTCGACCTGCGGGTACCCGCAGTGCTGGGCGGCCTCGACTACGTCTACGGCGGACGTGGCGGCGACGTGCGGCTGGGCCGCGTCCGCGCGGGCTACTTCGGCCAGGCCGGTGTCCGCGACCCGCACGTCGTGCAGCACGCCGACGGCAGGCCGTTCATCCGCGACGGCAAGCTGTACCTGACCATGACCAACGCCGGGCTGGGCTTCTTCCAGCAGGCGCACTGGGCGGTGTGGACGATCGACCTGGCCGACCCGTCCGAACTGGAGCAGGTCGCCGTGCTGTTCTTCGAGCGCGACGGCGTGGTGGTGGGCGACCACGCCGGGCAGATCGTGTACGACGACCGCACCGGCCGGTTCATCCTGCTGATGAGCTCGTGGGGCGACTTCGCGTTCCGGGGCGTGCACATCCGGCACACCACGACCACCGCGAACGTGCTGCGGGGCGTGCACGTCCTGCGCACCGAACGGCTGCCGCTGCCGACCGCCGTCAGCTCCTGGGACCCCGCGCTGACCCGGGTCGACGACCGCTGGCACCTCGCGTTCGTGGAGAGCGAGGCGCAGCAGCCCGCGTTCGTCTTCCACCCCGCGCTCGCCGTCGCGGCACCCGGCGCGGACTACACCCGGACGCGGCTGGTCGGCGCGGACACCGCCGTGGACCAGACCGAGGGCACGATCCTGCAGCGGGTCGGCCGCGAGTGGTACCTGTTCGCCAGCGACGGCGACGCCCGCAACTACCCGGTGTACGACCTGGCCATGCGCAAGCTGGGCACGCTCGACGCGCCCTACGGCACGAACATCCCGCACCCGATGCTGCTGCCGGTCGGCCGCGAGTGGTGGCTGATCACGTTCGACGGCACGCAGTACGCCGAACCCGTGCTGGGGTACGGCGGGCACGGCGACCTGATCGTGATGCGCAGCCCGCTGTGACGTGAGGCCGGCGGCGGGTCCCGGCGCGGGCTTGGCATTCTCGTGGGGTGACGAACCACATCGACGAAGCTCTGCGGGCGTTGGCGGACGGCGACATCGGCCGGGCCAGGGACGCGGTCCGGGACGGGCGCACGCCGTTGGCGGCGGCGTTGGCCGGGCACTTGGCGGCGACGCGGGACGGGTCGGTGTACGACCAGCCCGCGGCGTTCGAGGCGTTCATCGACGGCGGCGGCAACGTGGGGCTCTACCGGGCGGTCACGGAGGCGTTGGGGCGGGTCTACGCCGAGGCGCGGCCGTCGAGCCTGCTGGACATCGGCTGCGGTGACGGGCGGGCGCTGCGGCCCGCGCTGGCCTCCGAGCACGCGCCGGCTTCCGTGACGCTGGTCGAGCCGTCCACCGCGCTGCTCGACGCGGCGGTGCGCGCCCTGGCCGGGTACGACGTCGACGCCCGGCACACGCGGGTGGAGCCGTTCGCGGCGGGGCTGCCCGCGGGCGCGGTGTTCGACGTGGCCCAGTCGACGTTCGCCCTGCACACGCTGCCGCACGAGGTGCGCGACCGCGTGCTGGCCGACCTGGTGGGGCACGTGGGCGTGCTCGCCGTGGTGGAGTTCGACGTGCCGGACCTGCCGCACGCGAGCCCGGAGCACCGCCGGTTCCTGGCCGAGGCCTACGAGCGCGGGCTGGCCGAGTACGACGCGGACCGCGACCTGGTGGCACAGGGGTTCCTGATGCCGGTGCTGACCGGGCAGCTGGTGCCGGGCGCGACCCGGGCGACGTGGGAGCAGCCCGCGTCGCGGTGGGCGGAGCAGGTCGAGCGGGCCGGGTTCACCGAGGTCCGGGTCACCCGGCTGCACGACTACTGGTGGTCACCCGCGTTCCTGCTCACCGCTGCGGGATCTCCTGCCGCGGGGTCTCCCGCTGCGGAGTCTCCTGCCGCAGGGTCTCCCGCTTCCGGGTCTCCCACAGCAGCGACGCCGCCACGGTGAGCACCAGCACGGCCGCCGAGCCGTGCACCATCAGCGCGTAGGCCACCGTGCCGCCGTTGGTCATGACGGCGACGCAGTCACCGATCGGGATGATCGCGTCGGCGAGCACGACCCAGCCGAGGGCGCGGCGGTGCCGCAGCAGCAACAGGATGAGCGCGGTCAGCGCGTAGGCGAGGTCGCGGACGCCCTTGACCACGAAGTACCCGTTGCCCTCCGGCCACGGGTCGATGCCGAACCCCGCCGCCGAGTTCTGCGGGTCGAGCAGGAAGCTGAGGCCGAAGTAGCAGCCGGCGAGGACGACGAGCACGGCGAGACCCGTGTTGACGCGGTGGTGGGACATGCCCTGACTCCAGGTGCTAGCAGTGCTAGGAACAAGAGCGAGACTAGATCTAGCTACGCTCGAATGTCTAGCACTGCTAGAAATTCTTTGCCCCGGTCTAGTGCACCCTCTTGTCCGCCGCGTACCAGGCGTCACCGACCGGCTCGCCCGCGAGGTTCCAGCTCCAGGATACGGTGGGCGTGATGCGCAGGTAGGTGCCGGGACCCACCAGCCCGGTCCGGTCGAAGGGCTGCTCGGCGTCGCCGTACACGCGGATGCCCCGGGCGACGAACGGTTCGAGCGACACGAGGTCGTCGACCACCAGGGCCACCTTGTGGTGCCCGGCGGCGACGTTGCGGAACTTGCGGGTATCGCGCACGGTCGGACCGCCGCCGACCCACAGGAACGTCCCGTCGAACTCGACGGCCACCGGCACGACATCGGGCTGCCCGCCCGAACCGAGGGTCGCCAACCGCCCGAGCGGCTGCGACCGCAGGTACGCGATCTCCTCATCGGTGAAGGCCATGCCGAAAGGTAACCGGCCACGGCGGCGCCGAGCGTTTTCCCGCCCGCGTGTCACAGCCGACCGGGGCTGTCTCGTCTCGTGTCCGGCAAGACTCGTCCACAGTGAGGAACAGGTCATGGGCAAGCAGGTCGCGCTGGTCACCGGGGCGAACAAGGGCATCGGGCGCGGCGTCGCCGAACAGCTCGCCGCGCTGGGCATGACGGTCCTGGTCGGCGCCCGGGACCCGAGGCGCGGTGAGGAGGCCGCCGCCGCGTTGCGGGCGCTGGGCGGCGACGTGCACGCGGTCACCCTGGACGTCACCGACCAGGCCGCCGCCCGGGAGGTCGCGCGGCACGTCGGGGAACGCTTCGGCTACCTCGACGTGCTGGTCAACAACGCCGGCATCACCGGCTCCGGGCAGGTTTCGCCGGCGGACGCCCACGACCAGGTGCCGAGTGCGGTCGACCTGGACGTGGTGCGCCGGGTGTTCGAGACCAACGTCTTCGGCGTGATCGCGGTGACCAACGCGGTGTTGCCGCTGCTGCGGCGGTCGCCCGCGGGGCGCATCGTCAACGTCAGCAGCCACGCCGGGTCGCTGACCCTGATCGGCGACCCGGACGGGCCGTTCGCCGGGCTGCTGCCCTCGGCGGCGTACTCGCCGGCCAAGACCGCGTTGAACGCGCTGACAGTGCAGTACGCCAACGAGTTGCGCCCGGACGGCATCCTGGTCAACGCGGTCGCACCCGGCTACGTCGACACCGACAGCAACAACCACACCGGGTTCCTCACCGTCGCGCAGGGCGCCGCGGTCGTGGTGCGCGTGGCCACGTTCGGCGCGGACGGGCCGACCGGCGGGTTCTTCGCCGCGGAAGGCCCGCTGCCGTGGTGACCCGTGCCGAGCGGTTCGAACAGCTCCGGCCGCTGCTGTTCTCGATCGCCTACCGCGTCCTCGGCAGCGTCGGTGAGGCCGAGGACGCGGTGCAGGAGACCTGGCTGCGGTACGACGCGTCGCCGACCGAACCGACGTCGACCAAGTCGTTCCTCTCCGCCGTGGTCACCCGGATCTCGATCGACGTGCTGCGCTCGGCCCGCGTCCGGCGCGAGGAGTACGTCGGGCCGTGGTTCCCCGAGCCGCTGCTCGCCGACCCGTACTCCGACCCGGAGCGGTCGGCGGAGCTGGCCGACTCGCTGTCGATGGCGGCCCTCCTGCTGCTGGAGCGGCTGTCCCCGCTCGAACGCGCGGTCTTCGTGCTGCGCGAGGTGTTCGGGTTCGGGTTCGGCGAGGTCGCGGCGGCCGTGGGTCGTTCGGAGGCGGCGTGCCGCCAGCTCGCGGTGCGGGCGCGCAGGCACATGGACGCCGGTCGGCCCCGGTTCGAGGCCGACCGGCGGGCGCGGGAGGAACTCGCCGAGCGGTTCTTCGACGCCTTCCGGGAGGGCGAGGTCGACGGGTTGCGCGCACTGCTCGCCGCCGACGTGCGCCTGGTCGGCGACGGCGGCGGCAAGGCACCGCAGTGGTCGACCCACTTCGCCGGCGCGGAGAACGTGGCCCGGCTGCTCGCCGCCCTGGTACCGCCGTTCCTCCGCATCGGCGGCCTGGTGGAACCGCGCCCGGTGAACGGCGAGCCGGGCGCGGTGCTCCGCGACCGGGACGGCAAGGTCGTCGGCACCTGGGCGCTGGACATCGTCGACGGGCAGGTGCGGACGATCCGCACCGTGATCAACCCCGACAAGCTCGGGCACGTGGGCCCGGTGGCGGACGCCTGGGCGGTCCTGCGGGAGACGACCCGGGTCGCCGCCGAAGCCCACCCTCCGCGCACCGACCAGGTCATCCGCGCCACGCCCGGTACCGGTGTGGCCGAGGTCGGGTGAGCCTCATCGGGCCCGTGCGACGACCGGGAGTTCACCGTCCGGCGCGCCGACCGGGCCGCCGCGAACGAGGCGGACGCCGGGTCGACCCCGGTCACGGCGTGGCCGGCGCGGGCCGGCCCGAGCGCCAACCTGCCCGTGCCGCGGCGGTCGTCTTGCCGCTGCCACCGAGGCCGTGCATCACCACGTGGGTGCCCCGCTGCGCACGCGCGGCGCGCACCAGCTCTCTGATCAGCTCCGCGCGCCCGTGCAGCGTGCCGTCGAGCCGGAACGTCGGCGGCACGACGGACACCGGGCCGGTACCGAAGTCCGCGCCCGGCACGGTCTCCTCGATCCCGCGGTCAACGCGTAGGCGGTCCGCTCCGGCCGTCGGCCTTCGCGGCACGTCCCGTGCTCGACGATGAACCCGGCCTTGGCGAGCCGCCCGAACACCATGGAGAGCGAGCCGTGGGTGAACTTGACGCTGCGGTCGTCCCCGTGCGCACGCATGAGCCGGCTCAGCTCGTAGGGGTGCGTGGGAGCACGAAGAAGGCCCGAGGCGAACCCCGGGCCTTCCTGCTGTCACGCGGTCCGGCGGCGTCCCACCGTCCTGGTGCCCACACCGAGCGCCACGGCGAGCAGACCCAGCAGGCCCAGCCAGATCACGCTCGCACCCGTGTCGGCGAGGCCGCCTCCGGCCGGGCCACCGCCGGCCGCGGGCGGACCGGGGGTGGGCTCACCGGTGCCGGTCGGCGGCACGTCCGGGTCGGGCACCTCGGGACCGGGGTCGAAGTGCAGGTCGACCACGTCCGACCCGCCGCGGATCACCTTGAAGTACGCGTACGGACCCCAGTTCGTGTTGAACTTCCACGGCCCGACCAGCACCGGCGTGTAGTACCCGACCGGGAGGTCGGTGAAGGTGAACCCGCCGTCCGGCCCGGTCACCGTGCGCGCCACCGGCTGCCCGGTGACGAAGTCGAGCAGCACCAGCTTCACGCCGGGGATGCCCGGCGGTTCGGGACCGGTGCCGTTGAGCGCCCGACCGGACACCGTCCACACCGCTCCCGGCACGCGCGCCAGGTCGGAGCCGTGCGCCAGGCCGTTGGCGCTCTCCGGGCCGAAGTCGCACCAGGCGCCGAACATGCCGTAGTCGTCGGCACCCTCGGGCACGGTGTCCCGGACGGTGAACGCCCGGGTCTCGCCGGGCGCGATCTCGACCCCGCCGCCGTCGTGGGCGAACGCGCCCCACTCGGCGCCGTTGTCGGGCGCGGGCAGTTCCGCGCTGCCGCAGAACGCCCTGGCCAGGATCGGGGCGTCACCCGAGTTGGCCAGCGTGATCGTGATGCCCACCGGGTCGTCGACGCCGTAGGTCTCCCGGTCGAACGCCAGGGTCGCGTGCAGCCGGTCCGACAGCGGGCGCTCCATGCGGAAGTACGCGGTGGCCCCCTGATCGCCCGTGACGACCAGTTCGGACTGGCCCTGGCTCACCCACCCGGTGTGCTCGTCGCGGGTGATCACCACGTAGGTGCCCGCGGGCGCGTCGTCCAGCCGGTACGCGCCGTCCGCGCCGGTCTCCCCCGCGACCCACTTCCGCGGCCGACCGCCCTCGAAGGTGATGTGGACCCCGGGCAACGCCTCGCCCTCGTCGAACGCGCCGTCGAGGTCGCGGTCGCCGTAGACGACGGCCACCACGTCGCCGGTCCGGTGGGTCACCGGGACGCTGACGCTGAGCACGTTGTCGGCGGGGTCGGCTTCGTCGGTGGCCTCGATCCGGCCTTTCAGCCACGCCACCCCTTCCCGCACGAAGGCCACGCCGCCGACCAGGGTGACGGTGCGCTCCTCACCGGGTTCGAGGTACGTCCCCAGCCACGGGCGCAGGTCGCCCCACTGGTCGTGGTCGTAGTCGAACCGGTCCGCGGGCGACTCGGGCACGTACCGCGCGAACGTCCTGGCGGTGCCGGCGTTGACCACCTTCACCGTCGCCGTCACCTGCTCGTTGATGTCGTAGGACGGCTTGCCGAACGACGCGGTCACCTTCACGTTCGGCGCGAGCCGCGGCGGCACCACGACCGGGCCGTCGACCACCGAGAAGACCGAGCGCGACGTCCCGTCGGCGGCGACCCCGATGGTGTAGACGTCGCTGCCGTAGCGGTCGCGGTACGGGCCCAGCACGAGCACGTCGTACTCGCCCACCGGCAGGTTGACGAACCGCCACTCGCCGTCGTCGCCGGACACCGCCTCGGCGACCGGGACGCCCAGCCGGTCGAGCGCGAGCAGCCGGACCCCGGCGAGCGGGGTCTCCGGTCCCTGGCCGGAGTAGTAGTGCAGCAGGCCGGTGGCGTCACCGCGGGCGCCGACGACCCGCGCCGAGTCGGACGAACCGACGTAGCCGTCCTCGTGCGTGCCGTGGTCGCCGAAGTTGCACTCGGCGAAGAGGATGCCGCGTTCGTAGGCGCGCTGGGGCACGACGTCGGTCATGACCAGGACCTTCGTCTCACCCGCGCCCACGGTGGTGCCGGGGCCTCCGACCGCGAGCGGCGCCCAGCCCGGACCGGTGCCGTCGAGGACGTGGGGCTCACCCGCGTGGTTGCAGACCGCGACCACGCCGGTCAGCGGCACGGTCCCGGAGTTGGTCAAGGTGACCTTGACGTTGACCGGGTCGTCGCGCCCGTAGGTGTCCCGGTCCAGTTCGAGGCGGGCGGTGAGCACGTC
This sequence comes from Saccharothrix carnea, assembly GCF_003014735.1. GTDB lineage: Bacteria > Actinomycetota > Actinomycetes > Mycobacteriales > Pseudonocardiaceae > Actinosynnema > Actinosynnema carneum. The sequence continues at coordinate 469,121 of NZ_PYAX01000004.1, forward strand.
GGACACCGGTGTGGCGGTGGGGATCGCCAGGTCGGCGGTGGCGCCCTCCTCGACGGTGAACTCGCCGAAACCCGGCTTCACCACGACGTCGTTGTCCGGCAGGTGCAGCCGGTACCGGCCGGTGGGCACGTCGGTGAACGCGACGCGACCTCCCGCGTCGGTCACCGCGTCCAGCGAGGTGTAGGGCGCGCCGCCGTAGGCGGAGAAGTGCAGGCCCTCCACGCCTTCACCGGCGTCGGCACGGCCGTTGCCGTTCCCATCGGTGTAGACGACCGCGGACACCGCGCCACGCTCCTGCGCGACGGCCGCCCGCGCGGTGGCCTCGTTGTCGGCCGGAGTCGGGTCGGGGATCGTGCCTTCCGCCCGGAACGCGCGGATATTGAACACCGCGTGGTCGGCGAGGGGGTCCAGCGGCCGTGCCACGAGGTCGACCACCATCCGCTCGCCGGGGACCAGCGTGTAGCGGCCCGAGATGTGGTCCCAGCCGTTCCTGAGCCACACGTTGCCGCCGAAGACGACGAACTTCACCTCGGTGGCGACGTCGTCGCCGACGTTGTCGACGGTGACCCTGATCGGGAGGTCGGTCTCCGGCGGGTACTCGGCCCGGTCGAACGACGCGGTGATCCTCAGGTCGGCCTCGGCCTCGGCCTCGGCCTTGGGCTCGGGCTCGGCTTCGGCGGGGCGGTGTTCCCCGGTCGGGGTGGCGGGCCGGTCGGCCGGCTCCGGGCTCACGGGAGCCGCGGGCGGGGTTTCGGGACTCGTGGTGGTGGTAGTGGTCGTCGTCGTCTCGACCGGCGTGACGTCGGCAGGAGCCGTCGTCGTGGTGGTTTCCGGTGGCGGTTCGGTGGTGGTCTCCTGCGCCCACGCGGGCGTGCCGCCCAACGCGGTGGCGACGACCAGCACGGCCGCCACCACCGTTCTCAGCGCACGTTCGCGGACCGCGCGCGGGCGCGCGGCATCGTCAACGGACATGACCCGTTCCCCCCTCGTAGCCGCTCGACGCCCCTGCCGGCAGTGCTACGTCCCCCCGGACGCGGGGGCAGGGATCGGCGGTGAATGTGGGCAGAGGCTACTGGTGAACCGGTGCCCGTCGCGGCGGCCGTTCGGCGCAATGTGGCGGTGCGGCCCGCCCGAACAACCCTACGTATGGCGCTGGTGACAACCGGCTACGGCTGGTTCGTTGGATGACGGGAGCCTCCCCTGTCACCCGGCTCCCGACTTCCCTGTACCCAAGGAGACCAAGATGCTCGTACGAAAGGCCGTCGGCGTCCTCGTCGGCGTGCTCGGCCTGCTGCTGCCGCTGGTCGCGGTGGCCGCGCCCAGCGCGTCGGCGCAGCCGCAGGCCCTGGTGCGCACGCTGTACTACGACGTGAGCCAGGCCCAGGAGTTCGTGGCGGACTGGGACCGCGCCGCGACGAACTGGAACAACTCGGTGTCCAACGTCAAGCTGGCCCGCCGGACCTCCACCTCCGGCGTCAACATCCGCATCCTGGCGGACAACGGCTGGCCCAGGGCCTACGTGAGCTCGCTCGGCAACGGCACCGTCTACATGGGACGCCAGGCCGTGCAGCAGGGCTACTACCGGCCCCGGATCTCGACCCACGAGATCGGGCACATCCTCGGCCTGCCGGACCGGCGGACCGGCCTGTGCGCCGACCTGATGTCCGGTTCCAGCGCGCCGATCTCGTGCCGCAACGACCTGCCGAACGCCGCCGAGCGCGCCGAGGTGGAGCGCCGGTTCGCCGGTTCGCTCGCCGCGGCCGACGTGCGTGCAGCGGGCTTCACGGCCGGCAGCACGGAGTGCTTCGTGTACTGATCGGCGAACGTGACCGGACCCCGTGAGCCCGGCTCACGGGGTCCGGTCACGGGCACAGGCGCTGCTCGACGACACCCGGGAAGTACCTGGCCCAGGCGACCGGGTCGTCGTTCACCCACGGCCACGCGCAGACGTCGCGCAGCAGGCGTTCGTCGTCGAGGTCGAGCCGCCACTGGCTGCCCGCCGGGTCCGACAGGGCCAGCTCACGGGCGTCGGGCCGGTAGCGCGCGTGGTCCGCGGCGACGGGCAGGCCCTCGACCGACGCCACCGGTCGGGCTTCGCCCGGGGTGCCGATGTCCCACACCTGCACGACGCCCGGCCGGCCGCCGATCACCAGCGCCCGGTCGTCCGCCGCGAACTCCACCACCGGCGTGGACAGCGCCAGGTCCGTCAGCAGCGCCCAGTGCCGGGGCGCCGACGGGTCGGTCACGTCGAACACCTCGACCTCCTCGGTCGTCTCGTTCACCAGGGCGAGGAACCTCCCACCCGGGCTGAACACCGCGTGCGCCTTGCCCTCCACGATCAGCAGGGGGCCGGCCGGTGTCGCCCGGCCGTCCGGGTCGAGGTGCCACAGCACCACGTGCCGCTCCACGTAGTCCGAGCCGAAGCCGACCGTCACCACGACCCGGGCGTCACCCCGCAGCTCGACGCTCTCCACCCGCTTGGCCGGCAGCGGGGTTTCGGTGATCGGCCCGTCGCCGTCCCACCGCCACAGCGTCGCCGCCCCGGTGTCCGGCAACGCGTTGCCGGGGTCGTCGAAGCGGCGCGGCATCTCGTGCCTGCCGACGCCCGCCAGCACCGTGCCGGTGCGGCTCATCGTCTGCACGTCCACGTGCCGGAGCTCGCCGATCAGGCGTGGCTCGTCGGGTTCGGCGAGGTGCCACAGGCCGGTGAAGCCCCGGTCGTCCTCCAGCAGGAACGCCTTGCCGTCGCGGCTGATCCTGCCGATCCGACCCGACGCGGGCACGTCGGCCAGGTGCCTGGCCTTGCCGCCCTCGATCCGCCACACCGTGCCCGACCGCGCGTCGGCTTCCGTGGAGACCGCGATGTCGCCCTCCGGTGCCGGCGTCAACCGGTCCCACAGCGGTCGGGTGGCCAGCGGCGCGGCGTTCGACGCGGCCCACGCGACGCGCACCGCGTTGAGCGCCTCGGCGGTGGACGACACCCGGTAGGCGGCGAGCGCGAGCCGGAGGGCGTCGGCGGGCCGGTCCGGGAGCAGGCGCAGCGCGGCGTCGGCGGCACGCATCGACAGGGCACCGTTGCGCTGCACGGCCGCCCGGTTCTCCGCGACCCCGGCGTAGGCCGCGGTGCCCGCCAGCACCACCACGAGGCCCACCAGGAGCGCGACGTACTGCTTGAGCCTGCGGGTGCGGCGGCGTTCGGCGGTGCGCCGGGAGTCCTCGGCGGCGATCGACGCGTCGAGGAACGCGCGTTCCCGGCCGGTGAGCCGCTCCTCCAGGCTGCGGGCCTGTTCCAGCCGGGCACCCCGGTACAGCGCGTCGGGGTCGCGGTCGTGCGCTTCCCACGTGTCGGTGGCGTCGACCAGCTCGCGGTGCCGCCGCAGGGCTTCCCGGTCGCTCGCGAGCCAGTCCCGCAACCGCGGCCAGGCCTGGATCACGGCCTCGTGGGTGAGTTCCACGGCGTCGTCGTCGAGCGTGATCAGCCGCGCCCGGGCCAGCCGGTCCAGCAGCGCCTGGTCCACGTCCAGCTCGTGCCGCCGCACCCGCCGCCGGGTGTCCTCGATGCCCTCGCCGAGCGCGATGAGCCGCAGCAGCACCGACCGCGCGTCCCGCTGCCCGTCCGGCGACAGACCGCCGAACACCTCTTCGGCGGTGCGGGCGATGGCGTGCTCCACCCCGCCCGCCTGCTCGTACCCGGCCAGCGACAGGGTCATCCCGCGACGGCGCCGCCAGGTCTCGACCAGCGCGTGCGACACCAGCGGCAGCGCCGAGGCCCGACCGGTCACGTCGGCGACCAGCCTGACCACCAGCGCGGTCTCGACGGTCGCGCCCGCGCGGGCGGCGGGTTCGGTGATCGCCCGCCGCAGCTCGTCGGCCGTCATCGCGCCGACCAGCACCTGGCCGCCGTGCAGCGCGGCGGTCAGCTCCGGGTGCCTGCCGCAGTGGCCGTAGAAGTCGGCGCGGACGCCGATCACGACCCGCACGCGGCTGTGGTCGGCGTTCGCGGCGAACACCAGCGCCCGCACCAGCCAGTCCCGGTCGGTGGCGGAGCACTGGGTGAAGACCTCCTCGAACTGGTCCACCACCAGCAGGAGGTCCCGTTCGGCCACGGCGCGGCGGATCCACAGGTGCAGGTTCCGGTGCGACTCCGCCAACTCGGCCCGCACCGCCACCGGCGACTCGTCGGTCAGCCCGGCGAGCGCGACCGCGCACTCCTCCAGCGGGTCGCGGCCGGGCGCGATGAGGACGACCGGGTCCTCGCTGCGCGCCGCCAGCCCCGCCCGCAACAGCGACGACTTGCCCGAGCCGGACGCGCCGAACACACCGGTGAACCGGCGCCGCCGAACGAGGTCGACCAGGGTCTCGGTGAGCTCCTCGCGACCGAAGAACCGATCGGCGTCCTCGGTCCGGAAACCGGCGAGCCCGACATAGGGCGTTTCGCCCGGTCTCGGTTCCGGAATGTCGTCGACGGCGATCTCGGACCACCGGGCACGCCATTCCTCGACGTCACCGCCGCACGCGCGGACGAACGCCAACGTCACCGCCAGGCTGGGCAGCTTGCGCCCGGCGGTGGCCGCGGACAGCGCGGCGGCCGAGTAGTTCGCCCGTTTGCCCAATTCGCGGTAGGTCGGTCGGCCCGCTTTCTCGCGCAATCGGCGCAGCCCGGCCGCGAAGCGCAGCAGCGCGGTCTCGTCGGACGCCAGTGGTGTTTCCCGTCGCGGCACCGTTGCCCCCTTCGACCGGGCCATTGTCCACACAACACCGTTCAACGCACGGATCCTGACACTGAACAATCGGCTGGGCCCAGCGTTCGACACCTCGATCCGGGAAAAGCCTCATTCCACCTCGACCGGTATGGGATCGCCGGACTTTTCCACGTCGAACGATCCGAGGGGTATTCGTGTCAGGACACCGATCACGTTCCGGCGCACCCGGACCTGGCCGGTCGGGAGATCGCCGAGCGCGACTTCACCGCCGACCCGGACGCCACCGACCTGATCGGCCTCGGCACGCACGTCGCCGCGACCATCGCCGGCCACGGCACGCCGTACCGCGGGGTCGCGCCGGACGCGCGACTGCTCGACGCCAAGGTCTGCGGCGCGAGCGACGGGTGCTCCGAGTCGGCGATCGTGGCCGGCCCGGGGTGGGCGGCCGAGCAGGGCGCGGACGTGGTCAACGTCAGCCTGGGCGGACCGGACACCGAGGAGGTCGACGTGCTGGAGGAGGCGGTCGAATCCTCTCCGCCCGGCACGGCACGCTGTTCGTCGTCGCGGCGGGCAACAGCGGCAGCGGCGCGGAGACCATCGGCTCGCCGGCCGGCGCCGACGCCGCGCTCGCGGTGGGCGCGGTCGGGTGCGGTCCGGCCGGCACGTGGGCATCCCTCCGGGTGGCCGCGACCGACAGCGAGGGCAACACGACGCGCCAGACGGTGATCCACGCCTACCGGATCACCTGACGGTGTGACACCCGTGACGGGGTCGGACACCGCCGGACCCCGTCACGGGTGACCTGGACGTCAGTCGCGCAGGCTCAGCGGACGCAGGTCGGTCCAGTGCTTCTCCACGTAGGCGACGCACGCGTCACGGGTGTCGGGGCCGAAGGTGGACGTCCAGCCGGCCGGGATGTCGGCGAACGACGGCCACAGCGAGTGCTGGCCCTCGTCGTTGACCAGGACGTGGAAGCGGCCTTCGGGGTCTTCGAACGGGTTGGTCATGGCTCGATCCTCCGGTCGGGGTCGGTCGTCGCGTGGTGCAGGTGGTGCAGCACGCGGTCGGCCAGGTGCTGGGCGGTGGTCGGGGTGAACAGGTCGGTCGCGTAGACGAGGTAGCACGGCACGGGGCCGTCGTCCCGCGGTTCGTAGAAGCTGACGGTCAGCTCGGCCGGTGTGGTGCCGGTGGGGACGGCTTCGAGCGAGCCCGTGCCGCCTTCCAGGGTCGACAGGACCGCCTTCTCGTGGTGGACGATCATGACCTGCGGTTCGGCGGGCACCGGCACGTCCGCGTGCTCGAACGCGGCCAGGTCGGTGGCCCGGACGCGGGCCAGCAGCTCGGTGTAGCTGGGGTCGCCCGCGGTGTCGGTGCGCAGCACGACGCGGTTGGAGAAGCAGCCGACCAGGTCGGCCAGCGCCTCCTCGGTGCGACCGGCCACCGTCGTGCCGATCGGCAGGTCCGTGCCGTAGGGCGTCAAGGCGGCGGCGACGGCGGCCTGCACCACCATGAACATGCTGGTGCCGGTGCGGGCGGCCAGTCGGTCGATCGCCGCGTGCAGCGAGGCGGGGAGCGTGAACGGGATGACCTCGGCCGCGTGACGTCCCGGACGCCGTTCACCCCGGTAGGGCAACTCCAGCACGGGCAGGTCGCGCAGCGTGTCGCGCCAGAACGCGTGCTGCTCGTCCCCCACCGATTCCACGACTTCCCGCGACCACAACGCGTAGTCGGCGTAGGACACCGGCAGCTCGGTCCACTGTGGAGCGTCACCGGCCCGCCGGGCCGCGTAGGCGTGCTGGAGGTCGCGGAACAGCGGCACGACCGACCACTCGTCCACCGCCAGGTAGCTCATGGTCAGCAGCAACGCCTGCGCGCCGGACGCGTCCACCACCAGCCGGGCGCGCACCGGCGGGTGTCCGGGCTCCACCGGCGCGGCCGCGAACCCGCGCAACGCCTCGTCCAGCGAGGTCACCCGCTCGACGTCCAGCGGCGGCACGGGCACGGCACGCTGCCGGTCGCCGTCCAGCACGGTGCGCAGCGGTTCGTGCCGGTCCACCACGTCGGCGTAGGCGGCGACGAGAGCGGGCACGTCGAACGGGTCGCGGGCGCGCAACGCCAGCGCGTGGTCCCACACGACCGGACCCCGCTGCACGGGCGCCAACGGCAGGTCCACCGGCCGGTCGAACCGGCGCAGCCGCGGCCGGGCCGACGTGGCGCCGCCCAGCCGGCCGGCCAGCCCGGCGACGGTCGGCGAGTCGAACACGTCGCGCAACGCGATGTCGACCCCGAACACCGACCGGATCTTGCCGACCAGCCGCATGGACGCCATGGAGTGGCCGCCCAGGCCGAAGAAGTTGTCGTGGATGCCCGGCGACACACCGAGGATTTCGGCGAACAGCTCCGCGATCGCCTTCTGCTCCGGCGTCACGGGTCGGTCGTCGCCGGTCAGCGCGGTCCAGTCGGGCCGCGGCAGGGCACGGCGGTCGAGCTTGCCGTTCGGGGTGAGCGGCAGCGGGCCGTCCAGGAAGAGCACCGTGGCCGGGACCATGTACTCGGGCAGCCGTTCGGCGACGAACGCCCGCAGGTCGTCCTCCGTCGAGCCGACCACGTACCCGACGAGCCTGGTCACGTCACCCGTGCGGTCGGCGAGCACGGCCGCCTGCGCCACAGCCGGGTGCCGGGCCAGGGCGGCTTCGATCTCGCCGAGCTCGATCCGGAAGCCGCGGATCTTGACCTGGGTGTCGACGCGGCCGAGGAAGTCCAGGTTGCCGTCCGCGCGCCAGCGCGCCCGGTCGCCCGTGCGGTACATGCGGGCTCCGGGCGGCCCGAACGGCGAGGCGACGAACCGGGACGCGGTCAGCGCCGCCTGGCCGATGTACCCGCGGGCCAGGCCGCGACCGGACACGTACAGCTCGCCGACCACACCGGGCGGCACCGGCCGGAGCCGGTCGTCCAGCACGTACACGGTGGTGTTGGGGTCGGGGATGCCGATCGGCACGGCCGTGTCCCACTCCGGCACGGCCTTCCACAGCGTGGAGTTGACCGTGGCCTCGGTGAGGCCGTAGGCGGCGAGCAGGTTGAGGCGGCCGGCCCAGCGGCCGATCACGTCCGGCGGCACGGTCTCGGTGCCGACCAGGATCGTCGAGCCCGCGGGCAGCTCGCAGTCGGCGGGCAGCGCGGACACCAGCGACGGCGGCAGGATCATGTGCGTGATCCGCCGGTCGCGCAGGAAGTCGGTCAGCTCGGGACCGGCGACCCGCACCTCGTCCGGCGCGAACACCAGCCGTCCCCCCACGCACAGCGCCATGGTCAGCTCGAACACCGCCACGTCGAAGCCGACCGACGCGAACTGCAGCACCCGGCTCTCCGCGGTGAGGCCCATCCGGTCGATGGCGGTGGCGGCGAGGCTGGCGATGCCCTCGTGCGGCACCACCACGCCCTTGGGCCGGCCGGTCGAGCCGGACGTGTAGATCACATACATCGCCGAGTCCAACGACGACGGTCCACTGTATTCAATAGACACATAGTCGGACTGAGCGAGTTCTTTGCATACAGTATCCGAGTCGAGCAGCACGGCCTCGACGACCTCGGGCACGGGCGCTGCCTGCGTGGTCACCACCAGCTTGGCGCCGGAATCCTGGATCATGTATGCAATCCGGTCCACCGGGTGCGACAGATCGAGCGGCAGGTAGGCCGCGCCGAGCTTCAGCACCGCCAGCACGGTGGCGACCATGTCCGCCGACTTGGGCACCGCCACGCCTACCACGGACTCGTGGCCGACGCCGCGTGCCGCGAGCAGCCGGGCGATCCGGTCGGACCGCTCGTCCAGCCAGGCGTAGCTGACCGAACGGGCGCGGTCGACCACGGCGACCGCGTTCGGCCGCGCCGCCACGCACCGGGCGAACATCGTCGTGAACGTCTCCTCCGGTACCTCCCGCGTGGTCCGGTTGAACTCGTCCACCACGCGGCGGCGCTCGTCGGGCGCGAGCAGGTCCACCGCGCTCACCGGCGCGGTCGGCTCGGCCAGCACAGCGCCGACCAGCGTGACCAGCCGGGCGCCGAGGCGTTCGACGGTCACCCGGTCGAACAGGTCCGTCGCGTACTCCAGCCGGCACACCACCGGACCGTCGACCACCTCGGTGAAGCTGAACACCAGGTCGAACTTCGCCGTCGTGGTCTCGTGGCCCACCCACGTCACCGGCAGCCCGTCGAACTCCCCCGCGTCACCGCCCCGGCTGTGGTAGCCGACCATCACCTGGAACAACGGGTTGCGCGCCGCCGACCGGGTCGGGTTGATCCGGTCCACAACGGCCTCGAACGGCACGTCCTGGTGCGAGAACGCGGCCAGCGACGTCTCCTTCACCCGCGCCACCAGCTCGGCGAAGCCCGGGTCACCGGACAGGTCGGCCCGCAGCACGAGCGTGTTGACGAAGAAGCCGACCAGCTCGTCCAGCGCCTCGTCGGTGCGCCCCGCGATCGGCGCGCCCAACGGGATGTCGTCGCCCGCGCCCAACCGACCCAGCAACGCCGCCACCGCGGCCTGCAACACCATGAACATCGACGCGCCGGACGACTGCGCCAACGCCCGCAGCCCCTCGGTCAGCTCCGCCGGGAACACCACTTCCAGGTCCGCACCGCGGAACGTCGGCCGTCCCGGGCGCGGCCGGTCCACCGGGAGCTCCAGTTCCTCCGGCGCGCCGGCCAACGCCCGTGCCCAGAAGTCCAGCTGCTCCTCGCCGACGACGTCCAGCACGTTCCGCTGCCACACCGTGTAGTCCGCGTACTGCACGGGCAACGGCGTCCACCGCGGCGCCTCACCGGCCCGCCGGGCGCGGTAGGCCGTGGCCAGGTCGCGCAGGAACGGCCGGTCGGACCACTCGTCGGTGGTGATGTGGTGCAGCAGGATGACGATCAGGTGCTCGTCGGAGCCCGACGACGCGACCGTGACCCGCAACGGCAGCTCGGTGCGCAGGTCGAACGGCCGCTCGACCTCGTCCCGCACGATCCCGGGCACCTCGTCCCCGGTGGCCGCACGCACCACCACGGTCGGCGTGACGTCGTGCAGCACCCGCTGGAACGGCGTGCCCTCGTGCTCGCCGAACACCGTCCGCAACGCCTCGTGCCGGTCGACCACGTCACCGACCGCGGCGGTGAACGCGGCCACGTCCAGCGGGCCGTGCAGCGTGAACACCAGCGGGAAGTTGTAGGCGGCGGACGTGCCTTCCATCTGCTGGATCAGCCACAACCGCTGCTGCGCCGACGACAGCGGCAGCTCGGCGGGCCGTTCGACGGGCACCAGCGGCGGTCGGACCGCTCCGCCGCCGGCACGCGGGGCCAGTTCGGCGACCGTGGGCGCGTCGAACAGGTCGCGGATCGCCAGTTCCACGCCCAGCGCCGAACGGGCCCGGCTGATCAACCGGGTGGCGAGCAGCGAGTGGCCGCCGAGGTCGAAGAAGTTGTCGTCCACGCCGATCGACGGCACGCCCAGCACGTCGGCGAACAGCCCGCACAGCACTTCCTCCGCGCGGTTGCCCGCGGCACGCGAGGAGGCCGCGCCCGCGACCACCGGCTTCGGCAGTGCCCGGACGTCGAGCTTGCCGTTCACGGTGAGCGGCAAGGCGTCCACCGCCATGATCGCGGCCGGGACCATGTAATCAGGAAGGCTGCGCTTCAGATTCTCACGCAAGGTTGCGGTTTCCACCGCAGCCACCACATAACCGATGAGCCGCTTCACCCCGCCGGGACCGGCGTCCACGACCACCGCGGCGTGCGTGACGCCGGGCTGGGCCGCCAGCGCGGACTCGACCTCGCCCAGCTCGACCCGGTAACCGCGGATCTTGACCTGGTCGTCGGTGCGGCCGAGGAAGTCCAGGTTGCCGTCCCGGCGTGCGCGCACGAGGTCGCCCGTGCGGTACATGCGGGTGCCGGACGGGCCGTACGGGTCGGCGACGAACCGCTCGGCGGTCAGGCCGAACCGGTCGTGGTAGCCGCGGGCCAGGCCGACACCGGCGATGTAGAGCTCACCGGGCGAACCGGGCGGCACCGGCCGCAGGTGCGCGTCCAGCACGTACGCCCGCGTGTTCCAGATCGCCTTGCCCACGGTCGCCGTCGCACTGTCCTCTGTGGACGCGCCGAGCGTGTTGATCGTGTACTCGGTGGGCCCGTAGAGGTTGTAGCCGTACGTGCCGGGCGTCTCGCGCAGCCGCTGCCACACCGATTCCGGCACGGCCTCGCCGCCGAGCAGCACCAGCGCGGGGACGTGACCTTCCAGCAGCCCCTCCTCGATCAGCAGCTGCGCGTACGTCGGGGTCACGTTGACCACGTCGATCAGGTGCTCGTCGCAGTAGGCGACCAGGGCCGCCGCGTCCCGGCGCAGCTCCTCGTCGCACACGTGCACCTCGTGGCCCTCGACCAGCCACAGCAGCTCTTCCCACGACATGTCGAACGCGAACGACACGGTGTGCGCGATCCGCAGCCGACGTCCGCCTGCCGCCGCGATGGCAGGTGCGAAGATCGCCTGCTGGTGGTTGAGCTGCATGTTCGTCAGGCCGCGGTACGGCGTGACGACGCCCTTCGGGCGGCCGGTCGAGCCGGACGTGTAGATCACGTACGCCGGGTGGTCCAGCGAGAACCTCGGCCACTCGACGGTGTCCGGCACGCCGCCGAGGTCCAGGTCGTCGGCACCCGGATCATCGAGGCACAGCGCGTCCGGCACCAGCCCGACCGCCGTGGTCGACAGCACGCACAGCGGCTTGGTGTCCTCGATCATCAGCAGCAGCCGGTCGGCCGGGTGGTCGAGGTCGAGCGGCAGGTAGGCGGCGCCGGTGCGGAGCACCGCGAACAGCGCCACCACCATCTCGGTCGTGCGCGGCAACGCCAGCGCGACCACCCGCTCGGGCCCCGCGCCCCGGCTGATCAGCAACCGGGCCAGCGCGTCGATCCGGTCCTGCAGCTCGGCGTAGGTGAGCCGCTGGTCGCCGAACACGAGCGCGGTGGCGTCCGGCGTCCGGCGTGCCTGGGCGGCGAGCAGGTCGGCGATCGTCTCGGTGACCACCGGGTTGGCGCTGGCGTCCCACTCGGCGGCCACCGCGCGCCGTTCGTGGTCGGGCAGCACGTCGAGCGTGCCGACCAGCGCCTCCGGTGAGTCGACCAGGCGTTCCAGCACGGTGGTGTACCGGGTGAGCAGCGCCCGCGCCGCCTCGGCGGTGAAGATGTCCGGACGGGACGCGAGGGTGACGCGCGTGCGGGCGCCGGGCGTGATGATGAGCGTCAGCGGGAAGTGCGTACCGTCCACGTTGGACACGTCGAGCACGCCGTGCCGGGACGCCAGCTCGCCCTGCCGGTCGTCGCCGTCACCGGTGCGCAGCACGAACAGCGTGTCGAACAGCTGCCGGTGCCCGGCCTCCCGCTGGATCTCGCCCAGGCCGACGTGCTCGTAGGACATGAGCGCGGTCCGCTCGGCCTGGACGCGCCGCAGCAGTTCCAGCACGGTCTCGCGGGGGTTGATCGCGATGCGGGTGGGGATGGTGTTGAGGAACATGCCGATGACGTGCTCGACGCCGTCGACCTCGACCGGGCGGCCCGCGACGGCGGTGCCGAACACGACGTCGCCGCGGCCGACCTCGCTCGCCAGCACCATCGCCCACGCGGCGTTGAACACGGCGTTGGCGGTCAGGCCGTGCTGCCGGGCCTGTGCCCGGACGCGGTCGGTCAGCTCCTCGGTCAGCTCCTGGTGGAACTCGGCCGGGATGACGGGCTCGCGGGACCGGTCCGCGGGCGCGACCAGGGTCGGCTCGCGCAGGCCGGACAACGCGGTGCGCCACGCGCGCAGCGCGGCGTCGTGGTCCTGCCGGGCCAGCCACGCCAGGTAGTCGCGGTAGGAGCCGGGCGGCGGCAGTTCGGCGTCGAGGTCGCGGTACAGCTCCAGCAGCTGCTCCAGGAACAGCCACGCCGACCAGCCGTCCCACAGGATCAGGTGGTGGGTGATGACGAGCCGGTCGCGGCCGTCCGGCAGCCGCAGCACCAGGAACCGGCACAGCGGCGGCGCGGCCAGGTCGAACCGCTCGCGCCGGTCGGCGGCCAGCAGCTCGGGCACGTCGGCGTCCTCGGCCTCGACCACGCGCAGCGGGATCTCCAGGCCGGACGCGATGAACTGCACCGGTGACGGCACGCCGTCGCTGGTGAACCCGGCGCGCAGGCTCGGGTTGCGGTCCAGCAGCGCGGCACCCGCGCGGCGCAGCCGGTCGACGTCCAGCCGGCCGGCGAAGTCCATCGTCTCCTGGGAGAGGTAGACGTCGAGCGCGCCGGTGTCGTAGCTGGCGTGGAAGTACAGGCCCTCCTGCAACGGCGAGAGCGGCCACACGTCCTCCGCGTCGGGCAGCGCGGCGCGGTGGTCGTCGGTCAGCACGAGCAGGGGCGCGTCGGCGGCAATGTCCGCCGTGGTCTCGACGGCGGCGAGGGCGGCGACCGTGCGGTGTTCGAACACGTCACGGGGGCTGATCCCGATGCCGAGCCCGCGTGCCCGGCTGGAGACCGCGATGGACGTGATGCTGTCGCCGCCGAGCACGAAGAAGTCGTCGTCCACGCCCAGGTCGGCCAGGCCGAGGACGGCGGCGAACACCTCGCACAGCAGGCGTTCCCGGTCGGTTTCCGGCGCACGGCGTTCGGTCTTCGCGAGCGTCGGCGACGGCAGCGCGTTCTGGTCGAGCTTGCCGCTCGGGGTGAGCGGGAAGTCCGGCAGCGCGACGACCGCGTGCGGCACCATCGCGGCGGGCAGGGCGTCGGCGATACCGGCCCGCACCGCGTCGAGGTCGACGTCGGCCGGTGTCACGTACGCCAGCAGCCGGCCGTCCCGGGCGATGACCGCGGCCCTGGCCACGCCGGGCAGCGTCACCAGCGCGGACTCGACCTCGCCCAGCTCGATCCGGTTGCCGCGCACCTTGACCTGCCGGTCGGTGCGGCCGAGGTAGACGAGCACGCCATCGGCGCGGCGCACCACCAGGTCACCGGTGCGGTACAGGCGTTCGCCGGGCGCGCCGAAGGGGTTGGCGACGAAGCGCTCGGCGGTGAGCGCGGGCCGGCCGTGGTAGCCGAGGGCGAGCTGGACGCCCGCCAGGTACAGCTCACCCGGGACGTTCACCGGCACCGGCCGCAGGAACGGGTCGAGCACGTGCGCCTGCGTGTTCCAGACGGGGCGGCCGATCGGCACGGCCGGGTCCGGTGCGCCGTCGTACTCGAAGTACGTGACGTCGACGGCGGCCTCGGTGGGGCCGTAGAGGTTGTGCAGCGGCACGCCGGTCAGCTCGCGCCACCGGGCGGCCACGTCACCGGTCAGCGCCTCGCCGCTGCTGAACGCGCGGCGCAGGCTCGTCGACCACGCCGTGTCCTCGTGCACGTCGGGCACGGTCAGGAACGCGGCCAGCATGGACGGCACGAAGTGCAGCGTGGTGACGCGTTCGCGGCGGATCAGGTCGGCGAGGTAGGTGGGGTCGCGGTGGCCGTCCGGCTTGGCGAGCACGACGGCCGCGCCCTCGCACAGGGCCCAGAAGAACTCCCAGACCGAGACGTCGAAGCTGGACGGGGTCTTCTGGAGGACGCGGTCGTCGGCGGTGAGGCCGTATTCGTGCTGCATCCACGCCAGCCGGTTCACGATCGCGCGGTGCGTGACGACGACGCCCTTGGGACGCCCGGTCGAGCCGGAGGTGTAGATCAGGTAGGCGGGCTGGTCCGGGCGCGGGGTGGGCAGGTCGACCGCGGGTGTTTCGGTGTCGACGCAGTCCTCGGGCTTGATCACCGTGGTCGCGCCGGAGTCGGCGAGCATGAACTCGATCCGGTCGGCCGGGTAGTCGAGGTCGAGGGGCAGGTAGGCGGCGCCTGCCTTGAGCACGCCCAGCAGGGCCACCATCAGCTCGGCGGACCGCGGCACGGCGACCCCGACGACGTCGTTGCCGACGAGCTTGTGCGCCAGCGCGGTGGCGCGGCGGTCGAGTTCGGCGTAGGTGAGGGTGGTGTCGCCGTAGACGACCGCGGTGGCGTCGGGGGTGCGGGCGGTCTGGGCGGCGATCCGGCTGACGAGCGTGCCCGCGGGCACGTCGGCTCCGGTCGCGTTCAGCTCGGCGAGCCACCGGGCTTCGGTGTCCGGGACGAGGTCGAGGCTCGCGACCGTGCGGTCGGGGGTGGTGGCGAACGCGGACAGCAGTCGGACGAGCCGTTCGGCCAGGGAGGCGACTTCGGCGTCGGCGAGGCGGTGCTTGAGGCGCAGTTCGATGCGGTCGCCGGGCAGCACGATGAGGGCGAGGGGGTAGTGGACCTGGTCGCGGATCTCGACGTCGTCGACCACGTCGGGGAAGTTCTCGACCACGACGAGGGTGTCGAACAGCTCGCCGTGCCCGGTGACCCGCTGGATCTCGGCCAACCCGAGGTACTGGTGGTCCAGCAGCCGTGCTTGTTCGCTCTGGAGGTGCTGGAAGACCGTCGCCAGGCTGTCCGCGCCACGCCAGCGCTGCCGGACGGGGACCGTGTTGATGAACAGGCCGACCGCGTTCTCGATGCCGGGCACTTCGGCCGGGCGGCCGGCCACGGTGGTGCCGTAGACGACGTCGGCCCGCCCGGTGAGGCCGCCGAGCAGCAACCCCCAGGCACCGTGCAGGACCGTGCTGAGCGTCAACCCACGCCTACGCGCCTCACCGGCGACTGCCGCACTCAACTCCGCGGGCAACCGCACCCTGTGCTGCCCGTGCCGCGGCGACACCTCGAACCCCGCCACCGGCACCGCTTCGCGGGCGTCCCCTCCCAGGGGCCCCCTGCTTTGATCCTGCCGGCGGGGACCGACGATTTCGGTTGTGGTGGGTGGGGTTGTGGACAGGTGGGAGATCTTGGTCGGCTCGTCCACGTCGAACAGGGCGGCGCGCCAGGCGGATCGGGCCGCGTCACGGTCACGGGTCGCCAGCCACGCGAAGTAGCGACGGTGGTCGACCCGGTCCACCCGGCCGCCCACCAACTCGCGCCGCAGCAGGCCGACCGACCACCCGTCCAGCAGGATGTGGTGCAGGGTCAGCACCAGTCGGTCGCCGTGGCGGGCGGCGCGCATCAGCGGTGGGTGGGCCAGGTCGAACGGCTCGGCACGTTCGGCGGCCAGCACGGCTTCGATGTCGTCCGTGGCCGGGTACTCGCGCCACGGCAGCGTCAACGCCTCCGCGATCACCTGCTCCACGCGCCCGCGATCGGTCTGGCGGAAACCCGCGCGCAGCAACGGGTGCCGGTCCAGCAGTCCCTGCACCGCCTCGCGGTCGACGTCCAGGCTCAGCACTTCCTGCACCACGTACGAGTCGTCCGCGTCGTACTGCGCGTGGAAGAAGAAGCCCTCCTGCAACGGTGACGCGGGCAGCACGTCGGACGAGAACCCCTCAAGAGGAGCCTCGGCGCCAACGGCACGGGCGATCCGGGCCAGCCCGGCGACGGTCCGGTGCTCGAACACCTCGCGCGGCGTGAACTCCAGGCCCGCCGCACGGGCCCGCGACACCAGCTGCATCGTGACGATGCTGTCGCCGCCCAGCTCGAAGAAGTTGTCGTGGATGCCGGGCGTCAGCCCCAGCACCTCCGACACCAGGTCCACCAACGCCTGCTCGACCGGGTTCGTGGCCGGCGCGTCGCCACCCAGCGCGGTCCAGTCCGGCTCCGGCAGCGCCGCCCGGTCCAGCTTGCCGTTCGGCGTCAACGGCAACGGCCCGGCCACGGGCACCACGACGGACGGCACCATGTACTCCGGCAGCACGGCGGCGACGTGCTCGCGCGCGTCGACGGGCGAAGCCGACCCGACCACGTACGCGACGAGCCGCTTCACCCGCCGGTGGTCCTCCCGCACCAGCACGGCGGCCTGCGCGATCGCGGGGTGCGCCATGAGCACGCTCTCGACCTCGCCCGGCTCGATCCGGAACCCCCGGATCTTCACCTGGCCGTCCGACCGGCCCAGGAAGTCGAGGTTCCCGTCCGCACGCCACCGCGCACGGTCACCCGTCCGGTACATCCGGGCACCCGGACCGGCGAAGGGGTCGGCCACGAACCGCGACGCCGTCAGCCCCGCCTGCCCCTGGTACCCCCGCGCGAGCCCGCGCCCACCGACGTACAGCTCACCCTCGACACCCACCGGCACCGGCCGCAACGCCGAGTCGAGGACGTAGCAGCGGGTGTTCGGGTCGGGCACGCCGATCGGCACCGGCCCCGTCCAGTCCGGCTGGGCGGGCCACAACGTCGAGTTCACCGTCGCCTCGGTCAGGCCGTACGCGGCGACGACCCGCAACCGCCGGGCCCACCGGGCGATCAGCTCGGTCGGCACGGTCTCCGTGCCCACGATCAGCACCGCGCCCTCGGGCAGCTCGCACTCCGGCGGCAGCGCGGCCACCAGCGACGGCGGCAGGATCATGTGCGTGGCCTCGTGCGCGGCGATGTAGGAGGTCAGCTCCTCGCCCGCGACCCGCCGGTGCGACGGCACGACGACCGCCCGCCCGCCGACGCCCAGGGACATGCACAGGTCCCACACGGCCACGTCGAACCCGACCGAGGCGAACTGCACGACCCGGCTGTCCGGCGTGATCCCGATCCGGTCCAAGGCCGTCGCGATCAGGCTGCCGATGCCCTCGTGCGTCACCACGACACCCTTGGGACGCCCGGTCGAACCGGACGTGTAGATCACGTACGCGGCCTGGTCCAGCGCGATGTCCAGCCCGAGGTCGGAACCGTCGTCGGGCAGGTCGAACCGGGTCTCGGGGGTGATCACCAGCCGGGCGCCCGCGTCGGCGACCATGTAGTCGACCCGGTCGCGCGGGTGGTCGAGGTCCAGCGGCAGGTAGGCCGCGCCCGCCTTCATCACCGCGAGCAGCGTCACGACCAGCTCGACCGACCGGGGCAGGGCCACGCCCACGACGTCCTCGGCGCTCACGCCGGACGCGATGAGCGCACGCGCGAGCCGGTTCGCGGCGGCGTTCAGCTCGGCGTAGGTCAGCGACTCGTCCTCGCACACCACGGCCACGGCGTCCGGGCGCAGCGCGGCCTGGCGTTCGAACGCACCCGGCCACGTCACCTCGTCCACCTCGCGCGGCGACGTGCCGAACTCGAGCAGGACCGCCCGCTCGTCGTCGTCCACCAGGTCGATCAACGCCACCGGCTGGTCCGGGCCGGCGTCGAGCACGCGCAGGAACCGGCGCTGGTGGTCGGCCAGTTCCCGGGGCGTGCACACGGCGGCGTTCGCCTCGAACGTGACGACGAGCCGACCGTCCGCGCGCTGGAGGAAGGACGTGGTGAGGTCGTTGACGGGACCCAGCGACAGCATGTGGAACGCGGGGTCGAGGTCGGCGAACCCCATCTCCCGGCCGAAGCCCAGGTAGTTGATCGTCGGTCCGACCAGCTCGGGGATGCCGTCGCGCAGGCCGAGCTCGCGGGCCAGGTCCTCACCGCGGTAGGCGCTGTGCGGGAGGACTTCGCGGATCTCGCGGTCGACGGCGGCGACCAGGCCGGTGATGGTGCTGTCCGGCCGCACGGTGACGCGCAGCGGCAGCACGGTGGACGACATGCCGGGCGTGACGCGGCTGACGGCGTCCCGCCGACCGGTCACCGGCATCGCCAGCACCAGGTCCGACGCGCCGGTGACGCGGTGGGTGTAGGCGGCGACGGCGGCGATGACCTGCCGCGAGGTCAACGGGTTCGGCAGCTCGACGGTGCGGCGGACGACCTCGCGCACCTGCCCGGCGGCCCGCGGCACGAGCCGCACCGGCTCCGGGTGGTCGGCCATCTTCGCGTGCCAGAACGCCCGGTCCGCCTCGCGCGCGGGGGACTCGCGGTAGGCGAGGTCGGCGTCCACCAGCGCCTGCACGGGCTTCGGCCGCGGCTCGGCGGAACCCTCGTACAGCGCACCGGCCCGCTGGCTGATCAGCACGCAAGCGTAGGCGTCGACCACCAGGTGGTGGTAGCGCTGGTACCAGAGCACGTGGTCGTCGGCGATGCGCAGCAGCGCGTGGTGGAACAACGGGCCGTGCGCAATGTCGGTCAGCCGCGCCAAGTCGTCGTCCATCCACGCGCGCGCGTCGGCGAGCGAGTCGAACGACAGCAGCGTCACGTCGGTGGTCGGCGGGACCGGGACCTGGCCGTCCTCGGTGAACCGGACGTGCAGCGCGCCCGTCTCGCCGATGGTCTGCCGGACGGCCACCAGCAGGCGGTCGTGGTCGACCGGGCCGCGCAGCTCCAGGTACCAGGCCACGTTGTAGACGGGGTTGTCGGGCTCCAGCTGCTGTGCCAACCAGACACCCGTCTGAGCACCGGTCAAGGGCAGCACCATGGTCAACCTTCCCGTTCCTTCCGACTTCCCCGCCACACACCACGGGTGGGGATGCACGACAGCACCCCCACCCGTTTCACCCGCCTACTAGTTCTTGATGCCTTCGAGCAGCGGCACGACCTGCTCGATGCCGTAGGGCACGCTCAGCACGGTGTTGAACGACATGGCGGCGCCGATCGGCGGGTCCATGTAGGTGAGGAACAGGTCGCGCTTCTCGCCGACGACCTTCAGCCGCTGGTAGGCGGGCACGGACTTGACCCGCTCCCACGCGCTCTGGTCGAACATCAGCCACACCAGGCGGTCGGCGTCGAGCAGGTCGAACCGCTCCTCGCTGAACTCGGCCACGTTCATCTGACCCGCGAGCTTGCCGATCTCGTCAACCAGGGTGAAGCCCAGCTCCTTCATGAAGATGGCCTTCGGGTCGGTCGGCGCGAACGCGGAGTACTGGCCGGGCTTGAAGCTGTCGGCCACCACCATCGTCTTGCCCGCCCACTCGGGGTGCGCGGCCTTGGCGTCGGCGAACCGCTTGGCCACGCCGTCGATCAGGGCCTCGGCTTCCTTCTCCTTGCCCAGCGCCTTGCCGATGTGCAGGGTCTGGTCCTGCCACGGCGCCGCGTAGTCCGGGAACGCCTTGGGCTGCGCGACCACGGGCGCGATCTTGGACAGCGTGTCGTACTGCTCCTGCTTCATGCCGGAGTAGACCGCGAGGATCAGGTCGGGCTTGAGCGCGGCGACCTTCTCCAGGTTGTACTCGTCGCGCTCGCCGACGATCTCCGGCTGGGTGCTGCCCCAGAGTTCCTTGGTCCACGGCCAGTTGCCGAACGGCCGCTCCTTGAACCAGTCCACGACGCCGACCGGCTTGACGCCCAGGGCCAGCACGGGCTCCTGGTCCGACAGGCCGAGGGTGACGACCTTCTTCGGCTCGGCCTTGATCTCGGTGGTGCCGTACTTGTGCTCGACCGAGACCGGGAACGCGCCGGTGGAGGCGGAGTCGGTCTGGCTCGTCCCGCCGGAGCCGGCGTCGCCGCCGCCCCCGCAGGCGGCCAGCGCCAGCATTGCGGCCGAGACGACCGCGACCAGCTTGAACTTCGTGGACATCAGGGTTTCCCTTTCGGCAGGCGCGGCGGCGCGCCGTGGTACCAGGTTAGGTTTGCGTAACCTAACAAACAGTCGGGCGTTTCAGCTCACCCGTGAGACGCTGATCGCGTATTCGGGCTGCGAGGGCACCCCGGAGGGCACGGCCGGGGTGCGGCGGCCGAGCACGGACTGGAGGATCTCCCCCACCCGCACGGACGTGTTGGACAGCAACGACGACGAGATGCCGTGCGTGTGCTCGGTGCCGCCCTGGAGGTACAGGCCGGCCGGCAGGTCGTCGTCGGTGTCCAGGCGGTAGTCACGGCCGACGCTGAGCCTGCCGTGCGCGTCCCGGGCGCAGCGCCCGGCCAGCTCGCCCAGCAGCGCGGTCGGGTCGGCCTCGCGGTAGCCGGTGGCGTAGACGATTGCGTCGGCGTCGAGCACCTCGCGCGCACCGGTGCTCAGCGACTCGACGGTGACGGCCACGCCGTCCGCGCGGTCGTCCAGCTCGGCCACCCGGGACAGGTTGAGCAGCCGCAACCGCTGCCGCCCCACCACCTTCTCCCGGTACACCCGCCGGTACAGCTCGGCGATCAGCTCGTTGTCGACCACCGCGTAGTTGGTGTTGCCGTGGTAGTCCATGAGCTTGCGCTTGACCTGCTCGGGCGCGGCGAAGTAGTCGTCCACGGCGGCGGGGTCGAAGATCCGGTTCGCGAACGAGCTGTCGTCGGCGGGGCTGTAGCCGTAGCGGGCGAACACCGCGCACACCTCGGCGGACGGGAACCGCTCGTGCAGGAACGCGGTGACCTCCGCGCCGCTCTGCCCGGCGCCGACCACGACGAGCCGGCGGGGGTCGGTCAGCGAGTCGACGCGGTGCAGGAAGTCGCGGTTGTGCCAGACCCGCTCGGACGGCCGGACGCCCTCGGGCAGCGCCGGGCGCAGGCCGGTGGCCAGCACCAGGTTGCGGGCGCGGCGCACCTCCACCTCACCGGCCGACGTGCGCGAGACGACGTCGAAGTACGTGATCACGCCGTCCTCGGCCACCGGGCGGACGTCCACCACTTCGTGGTCGTAGGACACCAGGTCGTCCACCCGGCCCGCGGCCCACTCGAAGTAGTCGTGGAACTCGACCCGCAGCGGGAACAGGTTCTTGTGGTTGATGAAGTCGACCAGCCTGCCCTTGTCGTGCAGGTAGCTGAGGAAGGTGAAGGTGCTGTTCGGGTTCCGCAGCGTCACCAGGTCCTTGAGGAACGACACCTGCATGGTGGCGTCCTCGATCAGCATCCCGCGGTGCCAGCCGAACCGCGGCTGCCGTTCCAGGAAGTGGGCGGTCACCACGTCTTCGGGTCGCGCGGTGGCGTTGTACTCGGTGACGGCGATCGCGAGGGCCAGGTTGGACGGCCCGAAGCCGACGCCGAGGACGTCGAAGACCGGTGGCTGTGGCATGGCTGTCCCATCGGTGCGAGTACAGGGTGATCGAACTTTGGTTACCCTAACCTAAGTTGATCCTCCGCGGGAGTGATCCAGGCCTCTCTTCTGATTAGGGTAGCCTCACCTAGCACTCAGCGGAAGGCGGGCACCGGGGTGAAGACCGTCCTCAAGGCGGATGTCCTCAAGAGGGCAGTGACCGGGCAGTGGAGATCCGTGACCGTCGCCTCGGCGCTCGGCGCGGCCCACCAGACCGGCGAGGCCGCCGTGCCGCTGCTGATCGGCGTGGTGATCGACGAGGCGGTGCGCACCGGCGCGAGCGGGCGGCTGGCGCTGTGGATCGGCGTGCTGGCCGCGGTGTTCGTGGCGCTGTCGCTGAGCTTCCGCTTCTCCTTGCGCAACGGGGAGAAGGCGTCGCACCAGGCCGCGCACGAGGTGCGGTCGAGGTTGGCCGCGCGGGTGCTGTCGGCGGACGGCGGCGCCGCGCACGGCAGGCTGTCCGGCGAGCTGGCGAACATCGCGACCAGCGACGCGCAGCGGGTCGGGCAGGTGAACCTGGCGCTGCCGATCGCGTTCTCGGCGGTGGTCGGCGTGCTGGTGGGCGCGGTGGCGCTGCTGCGGGTGTCGTGGGTGCTCGGGCTGCTGGTGCTGGTGGCCGCTCCGGTGCTGCTCGGCCTGGCGCACGTGCTCGGCAGACCGCTCGAACGGCGCAGTGACGCCGAACAGGACCGGGCCGCGCTCGCGTCCGGGGTGGCGGCCGACCTGGTGGCCGGGCTGCGGGCGTTGAAGGGCATCGGCGCGGAGGCGACCGCGTCCCAGCGGTACCGGGTGACCAGCCGGTCGTCCATGGAGGCCGCGATCCGGGCCGCCCGGTCGCGGGCCTGGCTGGACGGCTCGATGCTGGCCACGACCGGGGTGTTCCTGGCGATCGTGGCGCTGGTCGGCGGTCACCTGGCCGCGTCGGGCACGATCACCGTCGGCGAGCTGGTGGCCGCAGTCGGGTTGGCGCAGTTCCTGCTGTGGCCGCTGTCGATCTTCTCGTGGGTCAACGGCTTGCTGGCGCAGGGCCGGGCGTCGGCCGCGCGGGTGGCCGAGGTGCTGGCCGCGCCCCCGACCGTGCCGCCCGGTTCGTCGCCTTTGCCGCCCTCGGTGGCCGGTCGGGTCGAGCTGGACGGCGTGGTGTCGGGGTCGTTGCGGGGTGTGTCGTTGACGGCGGAACCCGGTGAGCTGCTCGGCGTGGTGGCGCGTGATCCGGCGGACGCGGTGTCGTTGCTGGCCGTGCTGGCCCGCGAGGTCGACCCGGACGAGGGCACCGTGACGCTGGACGGCGTGCCGCTGTCCACTGTGGAGAGTGCGGCGCTGCGGTCGGCGGTGCTGGTGGCGGCGCACGACGCGGACCTGTTCGAGGGATCCGTGCGGGAGAACGTCGAAGCCGGTGGCGACCGGGTCGACGAGGCCATGGCCGCGGCACGGGTGGACGACGTGGCGCGGGCGCTGCCGGACGGGCTGGACACGGCGATCTCGGCCCGGGGCCGGTCGCTGTCGGGCGGCCAGCGGCAGCGGGTGGTGCTGGCGCGTGCCCTGGCCGCCGCTCCCCCGGTGCTGGTGGTGCACGACCCGACGACCGCGGTGGACGCGGTGACGGAGGTGTCGCTGGCCGCCGGGATCAAGCGGACGAGGGCCGGGCTGACCACCGTCGTGGTGGCGACGAGCCCGGCGCTGCTGGCCGCGGCGGACCGCGTGGTGTTCCTGGCTTCCGGTGTCGTGGTCGCGGCGGGCGCGCACGCGGACCTGGTGGCCGACGACGACTACCGACTGGTGGTGTTGAGCTGATGCGGGCGACTTCGACCGGACCCGGCCCGCGCGCGGGCCGCCGGGTCACGACCGCCGGACCGGCGGTGTCGGGCTGATGCGCGAGCTGCTTGCGACCGCGTCCGGCGCCCGGACCTGGGCGGCGGTCGGCGAGTTGGTGCGACCGCGCCGCGCGTCGGCGTGGGGTGCGTTCCTCGTGCTCCTGGCGGGCACGGCGGTCGGGTTGCTCACCGCGCCCGTGCTCGGCCGGATCGTGGACGTGGTGGGCGCGGGGTCGTCCGCCATCACGTGGCTCGTCGTGGTGCTGGTGCTGGTCGCGATCACCCAGGGCGTCTCCACGTCGTTCGGCACGTCCCTGGTGGCCCGGCTGGGCGAGGGGATGCTCGCCGACCTGCGCGAGAAGTTCGTGGAACGGGCGCTGCACCTGCCGTTGGAGCGGGTGGAGGAGGCCGGTGCGGGCGACCTGACCTCGCGGGTGACGCGGGACGTGCAGGTGATCGCCGACGCGGTGCGCAACGCGCTGCCGGTGATGGCGCGGTCGGCGTTGACGATCGGGTTGACCGTGGTCGGCATCGCCGTGCTCGACTGGCGGTTCCTGATCCCGGTGGTGCTGGCGCTGCCGATCCACGTGCACACCGTGCGGTGGTACGGCGGGCGGGCGGTGAAGCTGTACGCGGCGCAGCGCGTGGCAGTCGGCGTCCAGCAGCAGCAGTTGCTGGACTCGATCGGCGGCGCGGCGACCGTGCGGACGTTCGGGCTGGCCTCGTCGCACGTGGCACGGGTGCGGTCGCGGTCGCGGGAGGCGGTGGACCTGGCGTTGCGCGGCATCCGGCTGCTGACCCGGTTCTACGGCCGGCTGAACGTGGCCGAGTTCATCGGCCTGGCCGGTGTGCTGGTGACCGGTTTCTGGCTGGTCGGCGCGGGCACCGCGTCGGTGGGCACGGCGACCGCCGCGGCGCTGTACTTCCACAGCCTGTTCAACCCCATCAACGCCGCACTGGCGCTGGCCGACGACGCCCAGGCCGCCACCGCGTCGCTGTCGCGGCTGGTCGGCGTGGCCGACGAGCCGATGCCCGTGCTGGAGGGCCGGGTGCGGCCGGTGGACACGACGATCAAGCTGGCCGGGGTGTCGTACTCCTATGTGGACGGTCATCCCGTGCTGCGGGACGTCGACCTGGAGCTGGGCGCCGGTGAGCGGGTGGCGCTGGTCGGCGCGTCCGGCGCGGGCAAGACGACGTTGGCGAAGCTGATCGCGGGCGTGCACGAGCCGACCGGCGGGTGCATCAGCCTCGGCGGGGTGGAGCTGGGCTCGGTGGTGCGGTCGGTCGCGCTGATCACGCAGGAGGTGCACGTCTTCGCGGGTCCGCTGGCCGACGACCTGCGGCTGGCCCGCCCCGACGCCACCGACGAGCAGCTCGCGGCGGCGCTGGCGCGGGTGGGCGCGCTGGGTTGGGCCTCGGCGCTGCCCTCCGGGCTCGACACCGTGGTCGGCGAGGGCGGCCACCGGCTGACCGTGGCGCAGGCGCAGCAGCTGGCGCTGGCCAGGCTCGTGCTGGCCGACCCGCCGGTGG
Source organism: Saccharothrix carnea (assembly GCF_003014735.1). Taxonomy (GTDB): domain Bacteria; phylum Actinomycetota; class Actinomycetes; order Mycobacteriales; family Pseudonocardiaceae; genus Actinosynnema; species Actinosynnema carneum. Next base: position 494,038 of record NZ_PYAX01000004.1, read on the forward strand.
CGATCCTGGACGAGGCGACCGCGGACGCGGGCAGCGCGGGTGCGCGTGAGCTGGAGGAAGCGGCGGCGCGGGCGTTGGACGGGCGGACCGGCCTGGTGGTGGCGCACCGGCTGACCCAGGCCGTGACGGCGGACCGCGTGGTCGTGCTGGACGCGGGCCGGGTGGTGGAGAGCGGCACGCACGACGAGCTGCTGGCCGCCGGCGGCCGGTACGCCGAGCTGTGGGCGGCCTGGTCGGGCACCCGGTCCTAGCCGGCGCGCGTCCGGCGGCCGGACGTGGCGGCAGGTGGTGCAGGAGGTGCGAACCCCCTGCACCACCCGAGCACCGGGATCAGAACAGGACGATCAGCAGGATGATCGCGAGGACCACCGCGATCACGGTCGGGATGGTGGCGGGCGACCTGCGGTAGTGCCGCTCCACCGACGTGGTGCGGAACCAGCTGTGCGGCAGGCGGCGGCGATGTCTCTCGACCCAAGGCATGTCTGCTCCCAACGTGGTCTCGTCCTCCCGGACGATCACGTGGGTGGTACCCGGAAGAGCCGGCCGCTAAGCCCCGGATGCCTTTGAACGACGGGAAGCGCCGGTGGTCGACGGACCACCGGCGCGGTCGAACGGAAGCTCAGGCCTGTTCCGCCACCGGAGCCGGCCGGCGCAACGCCAGCGCGTCGGGCACCAGCGTCAGCAGGCCCAGCACGCCCAGGGCCGCGCCGATCCACAGCGGGCCGCGCAGCCCCAGGCCCCAGTCGATGCCCAGGCCGCCGATCCACGAACCGACCATCACGCCGAGCATGATGCACGCCGTGTGCACGGAGTTGACCAGCATGTTGTTCTGCCCCACGCGGGCGCCGCGCGTCACCAGGGCCGGGTTCATCGACACGCCGGTCAGGCCGATCACCACCAGCGCCAGGACCGCGACCACCGCCGACTGGGCGAACAACGCGAACAGCGCCATCGCCGCCACGGCCACGACCAGGCCGACCACGAGCACCTGGATGGTGAACCGGTCGGCCAACCTGCCCACCACGTTGTTGCCCACGATCGTCGCGACGCCGTAGACCACGAGCAGCACCGGCACGACCCCGGCGGAGAACCCGCTCAGCTCGGTCAGGATCGGCACGAAGTAGGTGAAGCCCGCGAACGTGGCGCCGATCAGCAGCAGGCTCGTCGCGTAGATGGCCCACAGCTTGCCGCTGCGGAAGATCGCGAGCTGGCCCGCCATCGGCACCGGCGGCGGCGCGGGCATCGCGGGCAGCGCCTTGAGCAGCAGCAGGCCGACCGCGAGCGCGACCACCGCCACGGACAGGAAGCTGACCCGCCAGCCGAACGCGTCACCGACCAGCGTCGCCGCGGGCAGGCCGAGCACGGTGCCGAACATCAGCCCGCCCAGCACCAGCGACGACGCCCGCGCGAACTTCTCGCCGCCGACCAGTTCGGCGCACGCGGTCAGCGCCACGCCGAAGAACGCCGCCGCCGCGACCGCCGTGATGAGGCGGGCGGCCACCATGGTCCCGTAGTCCGGCGCGAACGCGCCGAGCACCTGGCCCACCACGAACACCGCGACGAGCCCGAGCAGGGCGGTCTTGCGCGACATCTTCAGCAGCGCGACGGTCAGCAGCGGGCCGCCGACCGCCATCGCCCCCGCGTAGACGGTGACCAGGTAGCCGACGGCCGCGAACGACACGTCGAACTCGGCGGACAGCGCGGGCATCAGCCCCGACACCATGTACTCGCTGGTGGTCAGGGCGAAGATGCCCAGACCGAGGACGTAGACCGCTAGCGGCATCGGTTCGGACTCCCGAAGAGGTGGCGACGGTGGAGCGGCGCCGGCGGCGGGCCGGCGGTGGATCAGACGGTCGTGATGATCCGGTCGATGAAGCCGTACTCGAGGGCTTCCTCGGCGGTGAACCACTTGTCGCGGTCCGCGTCCCGCTCGATGGTCTCGACCGTCTGGCCGGTCTGCTCGGCGGTGATCCTGGCCATCCGCTTCTTCATCTGGGTGAAGATCGTGGCCTGGATCTCGATGTCGGTCGCCGTGCCGCCGATGCCCGCGGACGGCTGGTGCATCAGCACCCGGGTGCTGGGCAGCACGAACCGCTTGCCGCGCGTGCCCGAGGACAGCAGGAACTGGCCCATCGACGCCACGAAGCCCAGGCCGATGGTGGAGACGTCCGGCTTGATGTGGTTCATCGTGTCGTAGATGGCCATGCCCGCCGTGACCGAACCGCCCGGCGAGTTGATGTACATCTGGATGTCGGCTTCGTCGTCCTCGGCCGCGAGGACCAGCAACTGCATGGTCAGCCGGTTGGCGACCTCGTCGTTCACCTCGGAGCCGAGCAGGACGATGCGCGAGCGCAGCAACTGCTCGTACAGCGGGTCGTGCGCCATCGGTGTCTGCGTGTTCGAGCGGGCCAGGATCGCTGCCGCGAGGTCCACCGTTCCCCCATGTTCCATGCCGTGAATGTGCCGATCGACTACGGAACGTAGCCTGATCGTCGCAACCCAATCAACTCGGTGGCCCGCAGTTCGCTAGTGGCGAACCTCGGACCGGCGGCGCGCGTCGGACGGCGCGTCGCCCAGCAGCACGGTTGCCGCGTAGCCCAGCGAGTTGCCCCGCATGCGCACGACGGTCAGCCCGCACTCCCGCAGCAGTGCACGGAACCGGGCCTCGCTGAACGACCGGGAGTAGAAGCCGTCCGAGCCGGTGAACAGCACACCACCGTCGCCGGTCAGCTCGAACTCCAGGCCGCGCACCCCGCACCGCGTGTAGTAGGCGTGCCGGACCTTGGTGGCCTCCAACCCCTCGCCGAACACCGAGATCACCGCCGTGCCGGGCACACCGGCCAGGGACCGCAGCAGCCGCAGCGGGTGGCGGAAGTTGCCGAGCAGGTTGAACGGCAGCAGGTACAGCGGCCGCTCGCCGACCACGTCGGGGTCCCACCGGTGGTGGTTGAACAGGTCGTCCACCAGCGTGCGCGCCCGGTCGGCCATGCCCTCCCGGTCGATCCGCGCGGCGAGCGTGGCGACGGCCCGCGCATCGAGGTCGACGCCCAGGTAGCGCACGCCGAGGTGCCGGGCCACCTCCAGCGACCGCCCGTCGTAGCAGCCCAGCTCGACCAGCGTGTCGCAGCCGAGGTAGGGCATGGCCTCGACCGTGGCCAGGCTCTCCATCTGCAGCAGCGGCAGGACGTCGTCGGGGAAGTTGGCGAGGGTCATGATGGTCGCCGAGCCCGACGAGCGCGCGTAGAACGCGGACTCCGGCTGGTTCTCCACCGCCACCGCCTGGTGTTGGCCGATGTGTTCTTCGAACAGGTGCGACATCTGAAGCGCAGACTCCTCCGGTGTGGGCGGAACGATCACGCGCGCCTGACCGGGGGTGCCGTGAACCGCCGGTACACGACGTCGCGCAGCACGTCCTCGCCGCCTTCGACCAGCGACACGTGGCGCATGTCGCGCATCAGCGCGCCGATCGGCACCTCGTCGGTGTAGCCGAGGCCGCCGAACACCTCCGAACCGGTGCTCGCCACCCGCCAGCCGGCCTGGCCGCAGAACACCTTCGCGACCAGCGCGGACTTCAGCGCGCCGCGCCGGGCGAACCGCCGCGCCGCGTCCGGGTCGTCCCGCACGGCGTCGTAGTCCGCCGCCGCGGCGCGGCACTGGCTGCGCATGGTCTCGATCTCGACCTCGACCTGCGCCATCTTGTCGGCGAACAGCGGGTGCTTGCCGAGCACGCCGTCGCGCAGCCGCCTGCGGCCGGCGAAGTCGAGGCACAGGTCGCGGATACGCCGGGCCATGCCGACCGCGGTGGCCGCGATCAGCACCCGGCTGGCGTTGAGCCCGACCTCCAGCAGCCGCAGGCCGTGCCCGTCGAGCACGTGGCCCGTGGGCACGGCGCAGTCGGCCAGCGCCACCCGGTGCACCGGTGACCCGGTCAGCCCCGTGGTGCGCCACGGCTCGGACACCGCCACCCCGTCCGCGTCGCGCGGCACGACGACCGCCACGTGCGGCTGGTCGGCGGCACCGGCCTCGTGCCGCGCCACCACGAGCAGGTAGCGGGCGCGGTCGGCGTTGGTGGAGAACAGCTTCTCGCCGGTGACGACCACGGTGTCGCCCTTGGGCACGGCCGTGGTCTGCAGCCGGTCGAGCTCGCTGCCCGCGTCCCGCTCGGTGACCGCGGTGGCGAAGAAACCGCCGTCCCGGCCGAGGTCGCCCAGGACCTCGGCGCGGAGCCGGTCGTCGCCGTAGAGGTCGACCAGCGTGGAGCCGATCACGCCGACGAGGGACGAGAAGGCGAACCCGGCGTCGGCGTAGGCCAGCTCGTCGACCACGTCGACGCCCTCGCGCAGGGACAGGCCGCGGCCGCCGTGCTCGACGGGCAGCCACCAGTTCGCCAGCCCGGCCGCGTGCCAGGCCGCGGTGCGGGACGCGAGGTCCGGCGGCCCGTCGAGCAGGTGCGTCCGGGCGAACGCGCGCACTTCCTGACGCAGATCCATGACCTACGCGGACCGCGCCCTGGTGGCGAACCGGAGCAGCCCGCCCACCGTCTCCACCTCGTCCAGCTCCTCGTCCGAGGCGACGACCCCGAACTCCTTGCGCAGCTTCATCGCCAGCTCCACCAGGACCAGCGAGTCGAAACCCAGGTCCTCCAGCGGCGTCTCCGGCGTGATGTCCTCGGCCGGCACCTCGCTGATCTCGCTGATCAGCACGACGAGCCGGTCTTCGACCGCAGAACGCATGACGTGTTCCCCCCTAGCTGCCGATGTCGTTGATCTTGGGCCAGCGCACCGCGACCGACCCCCAGGTCAGTCCCGCGCCGAACCCGGTGAGCACCACGTTGTGCCCGGACCGCAAGCCCTGGTGACGCATCCCGTGCCCGAGGGCGAGCGGGATCGACGCGGCGACGGTGTTGCCGACGTCGGCGATGTTGGTGACCACCCGGTCCTCGGGCAGGTCGAGCTGGTCGGCGACGGCGGCCAGGATGCGGGCGTTGGCCTGGTGCGGCACCAGCCGGTCCACGTCCGCGGTCGTCCAGCCGACCTGGTCCAGCACCCGGCGCACCGAGTCGGTCATCGCGACGACCGCCTTGGTGAACACCGGCTTGCCCTCCATGTGGAAGTAGCCGCGCGCCACGCCCGCCGCCCGTTCGGCCCGGCCCACCGCGGGCACTTCGAGCAGCCCGACGTGCTCGCCGTCGCTGCCCAGGTCGAACGCGAGCAGCGCGCCGTCCTCGTCGGCCTCGCCCGCGCGCAGCACGACCGCGCCCGCGCCGTCGCCGATGAGCGCCCTGGTGGCCCGGTCCGCCGGGTCCAGCGTCTCGCTGAACGTGTCCGCGCCGATGAACAGCGCGCTGTCGAACAGCCCCGCGGTGATCATCGACGACGCCGTGGCCAGGCCGTAGACGAAACCGGTGCAGGCGGCCGACACGTCGAACGCGGGCGTGCCGGACAGACCGAGCCGGGACGCCACGGTCGGCGCGGTGGCCGGGCACAGCCGGTCGGGGGTGGTCGTGGCGACCACGACCACGTCGACCCGGCTCACCCCGGCCGAGGCCAGCGCGCGTTCTCCGGCCACCACCGCGAGGTCGCCGGTGGTGGTGCGCTCGTCCGCGATGTGCCGCTGCCGGATGCCGGTGCGGGTGCGGATCCACGCGTCGGAGGTGTCGAGCACCTCGGCGAGCATGTCGTTGGTCAGCACGTCGGGCGGCACGTGGGTGCCGAGCCCGGCGAGCACCGCGGCCCGTGCCACGGCTCAGCCCCGCACGATCGCCGCGGCGGCCTCGGCGCCACCGAGCGCTTCCATGTGCTTGACCGGGTTCCAGAAGTCCCGGTACAGCACGATGTGCTCGCCGTCGGTGTGCAGGACGGAGATGTAGTCCTGGGAGAGCTTGCCGCCCGACTGGATGGCCGTGCCGTCGCCGTGGAACTCGCCGATGGCCAGGTTCTCGTCGGCGGTCGGGTAGAACGAGACCTCGCCGAACTTCACGGTCAGGTGCTCGGGGAACTTCTGCATGTGCTGCCAGATGGCCTCGCGGCCCTCGAACCGGTTGGGCCAGCCGGGCGGGGCGTAGGGGAACTCCAGCACGCCCTCGGGGTGGAACAGGTCGCACCAGCCGCGGGCGTCGCCGTTCTCCAGCAACTCCAGGCTGCGGGTCAGGATCTCCTGGGCGTTCATGCGGACGTCCTTCCGGTGAGCACGGGCTGGGGGATGACGGGCACGCTGATCAGCGCGCGCAGGAACGTGATCGGCAGCCAGACCAGCTCGCCGTGCGGCACGGCCAGGCGCAGGTCCGGGAAGCGGGCGAGCAGCTTGCCGATCGCCACCCGCGCTTCGAGCCGGGCCAGCGGCGCGCCGACGCAGTAGTGCACGCCGTGGCCGTAGCCGAGGTGCCCGTCGGCCTTGCGGGTCAGGTCGAGCCGGTCCGGGTCGGCGAACCGCTCGGGGTCGTGGTTGGCGGTGAGGTTGGAGACCAGCACGTACTCCCCCGCCGGGATGGTCACGTCGCCGAGGTCGACGTCCTCGACGGTGAACCGGAGCATCGACGCGCGGACCGCGCTGTCGTAGCGGACCAGCTCCTCCAGCGCGTTGGGCAGCAGGTCCGGGTTCTCCCGCAGGGACGCGGCCTGCTCGGGGTGGACGAGCAGCGTGACGACCGCGTTGCCGATCATGTTCATGGTCGTCTCGAACCCGGCCATGAGCAGCAGGTGCGCCATGGCCACCAGTTCGGTCGCGGAGAGCCCGTCCTCGTCCGCCGCCTGCACGAGTGCGCTGAACACGTCGTCGGCGGGGTCGCGGCGCTTGGCCTCCAGCAGGCCTCGCAGGTAGTCCGCTTGCTCCTCGGCCAACGCCTCGGCCGCCTCCGGCGACAACAGCTCGGCCTGCCGCTCCCACGCCGAGCGCACGTGGTCGCGTTCGGCGAGTGGCACGCCCAGCAGCTCGCAGATCACGCCGATGGTCAGCGGCACGGCGAAGTCGCCCATGAGGTCGGCCTGCTCGCGTGCCGCCATGGCGTCGAGCAGCTCGTCGGTCACCTGCTCGATGTGCGGGCGCAGCAGCTCGACGCGGCGGCTGGTGAACGCACGGCCGACCAGGGCGCGCAGCCGGGTGTGGTCGGGCGGGTCGGCGTTGAGCATGTGCGCGGTCAGGGAGGCGCCGATGGCGGGCCGCTGCTCCCCCGTGCGCCGCGCGTACAGCTCGGCCGCCTGCTTCGCGTCACGCCGCACGCCGGGGTGCGAGAGCACCTTCTTCGCGTCGGCGTACCGGGTGACCACCCACACCGGGTGGTCGGGCGCGAGGTGGGCGGGCCGGGGCGCGCCGTCGACCTGGAGGCCGTCGTAGAGCGGGTGCAGCGGCGAGATCAGCTCTTCGCCGAGGCGGAGTTCAGGACCCGACACGGTGCGCCTCCTGGTCGGTCGGCAGCGGGGTGACGATCTGGCGGAACATCGAGTCGACCTTGGTGTCGGGCAGCACGCGCGCCAGGAACGCGCCGCGCCGGACGTCCGTGCCGATGCGGTAGCGGGTCTTGGGCTTCACGGAGGTGAGCGCGTTCTGGATGGCGGCGGCCACCTCGGCGGGCTTGGTCTTGCTGGCCTTCGCGCTCTGCTCGTTGAAGTGCAGGAACCGCAGGAACGTCGCGCGGTAGAGGTCGGCGACGGCGGCGGGCGCGGCGGACAGCGCGTCCTGGCCGTCCTGGGCGATCTTGGCCCAGATCGGGGTCCAGATCGCGCCGGGGCTGACCACGGACACCGACACGCCCATCGGCGCCAGCTCGCGGCGCAGGGCGTCGCTCATGCCCTCCTTGGCGAACTGCGCCGCCGAGTACGGCCCCAGGTACGGGATCGCGACGGTGCCCAGCCCGGAGGTCACGTTGACCAGCCGGCCGCGGGCGGCGCGCAGCAGCGGCAGGAACGCCTGCGTGACCGCGAGCTGGCCGACCACGTTGACCTCGAGCTGGCGGCGCAGCAGGTCCGCGGACACGACCTCCAGCGGCGCGGAGATGCAGATCCCCGCGTTGTTCACCAGGCCCCACAAGCGGCCGTCGCCGACCTTCCCGGCCACCTCGCGGGCCGCGGCGGCGATCGAGGCCTCGTCGGTCACGTCCAGCACGACGTACTCGGCCCGACCGGACGGGCAGTCGGCCACCAGCCGGTCGCCGTCCTCGGTCTTGCGCACCGCGCCGAGGACCCGGAAGCCCCGCTCGGCCAGGTGCAGCGCGGTTTCCCGGCCCAGGCCGGTGGACGCGCCGGTGATCAGCACGGTCCTGCCGGCGGTCGGCAACGTCTTGGCGGTGAACACCATGTACTCCTCACGCGCCCGCGGGCGAACTCTGGGTGATCTCCGACAGCAGGGTGTCCAGCGAGTCGTCCGCCAGCCGCCGCGCGCGGTCGTCCGGCACGGCGTCGGCGATGTAGGTGAAGTTCCAGAACAGCCGGCCGTGGCTGGAGTTGATCGTGGCCACGAAGTAGCCGTTGACCGAGATGCCGGTGAGGAACTGGGCGTCGGACACCTGCCACGGCCCGATCCGGTCCGGGAAGGCGTACCGGCCGATGTTGGACGAGCACAGGTTGATCGGGCCCTCGGCCTCCATGAACTCCATGAACGGCCGTGCTTCGGCCAACGACGGCGGGCACGCCCCGACCACCATCGTGACCAGGTTGAAGTGGTCGCCCTTGCCCTTGCGCTCGGTGAGGTCCTCGGTGATGGCGCGGGCGAGGTCCCAGAACGGCAGCGCCGGGTCGACCACGGACGGGACGGTGGCCACGTAGGTGCCGACCTCGTCGGGCCGCACGGGTGGTTCCAGCTCGCCGCGGAAGTCGATCGGCGAGCCCACGGCGAAGTGCTCGTGCGTGCCGCCCGCGTCCGCCGCGGCGGCCCGGACCAACGCGGCCGTGATGGCGCCGTGCACGGTGGTGCCGTGCACGCGGGCCGCACGGGCCACCGCGTCCAGTTGCTCTCCGGTCAGCTCCCGGTGCAGCAGGCGCGATCGGCGCTGGTCCAGCGGCACGCGGGTGGTCGGCTCGACCCGACCGGGCTTCGTGCGCGCCATCAGCTCCTCGTCCCGGGCGGTCTGCTCGGCCAGCCGTGCCGCGCCTTCCTCGCCGGTGTGCCGGGCGGGCCGCAGGGCGTCGGGCGGCGGCAGTTCGCGGTAGGACTCCACCGGCTCGTCGGCGGCGGCCAGCTCCAGCCACTGCCGCGCCAACGTGATCACGGTGGTGCCGTCGGCGATGATGTGCGGCACGACGACCAGCAGGTCGTGCACGTCGTCGTCGCCGCTGATCACGACGGCGCGGGCGAGCGGGCCGGTGGCCGGGTCCACCCGGTCGAGCAGTTCGCGCTCGTCGACCTCGTGGACCCACTGGTCGTCGTGCTCGCGCCGGACGTGCCGCAGCGGGATCGGCCGGTCGGTGGGCACCCAGTGCGGGTCGAGCCCGTGGTCGTCGGTGATCGCCAGGCGCAGGAACGGGTGCCTGGCCTGCACGGCGTCCAGGCCGCGGCGCAGCACGTCGGCCGACAGCTCGCCGCGCACCCTGGTGCGGGAGATGACGTTGAGGGTGGACAGCTGGTCGCACATCCAGTACCAGCGCTCCACCGGCGACAGCGGGCGGATCGGCGTGGCCATCACTCGACTCCGGGGAAGATCAAGGCCTGCTCGTTCTGCCGGTCGAGCGTCTTCTCGGAGACGAACCGGAAGTACAGGCCGCGGGCGAAGGTCTGGAACGGGTTCTGCAACTGCTCGGTGCGGCTGAGCCCGCGCGAGGCCAGCACCATGCCCCGCGCCCGGTCGCGCCGCCGGTCCTCGTAGGTGCGCAACGCGGCCTGCGGGTCGTCGATGGTCTTGAGGCAGTGCGCGAGCACCGCGCCGTCCTCGATCGCGATGGCCGCGCCCTGGCCGAGGCTGGTCAACATCGGGTGCGCCGCGTCGCCGAGCAGCGTCACCGGGCCGTCGCCCCACTGCTCCAGGAACGGCCGGTCCTGCGCGGGAAGGCTGGTGATGCCGTCCTCCGGGGTGGCGGCGATGACCTGCTGCACCTCGTCGGCCCACCCGGCGTACAGGCTCTGCACGCCCGCCTTGCCCCCCTGCCAGTCCGCCGCCTGCTCGGCGGGCATGTTCTTGGTGCCCCACCAGTAGACGTCGCCGCCGCCGATGTCGACCAGGCCGAACCGCTGGCCGCGGCCCCAGTAGTGGGCGGCGTAGGCGTGCGTGACCTTGGGGTGGCTGAACTTGGGCGTCGCGCGCCAGACCACGTAGTCGTAGTCCAGCGGTCGCTCGGGCCCGGCGATCGTGCGGCGGATGGCGGAGTTGAAGCCGTCCGCGCCGATCAGCACGTCGGCGCGCACCTCGCGGCCGTCCTCGAACGAGACGACCACGCCGTCGCCGACGTGGGTGTAGCCGGTGGCGGTCGCGCCGAACTCGAACTTCGCGTCCGACGCCTGCTCCAGCAGCGCCTGCTGCAGGCTCGCGCGGTGGATGGCCAGGTTCGGCTGCCCGATCCGGCGGGCCAGCTCGCCGAAGTGGATCGTCCTGATCGGACGGCCGCGCTTGGTCAGGAAGCGCAGCGACTCGAACACCAGCGACCGGCCGGTGAACTCGGGCGTGACGCCGACCTCGACCAGCGCGGTGAGCGCGTTGCTCATCAGCGACAGCGCCGAGCCGACCGGGCGCAGCTCCCTGGCCCGCTCGTACACCTCGACCTCGAACCCGGCCCGGCCGAGCGCGGCGGCGGCTGTGAGACCGCCCATGCCCGCGCCGACGATGACGATCTTCTTGCGGTTGCTCACGGTGCGGTCCCCTCGGCCCGGTTCGGGCTCAGCAGCGTGGTGATGGCGTCGGCGACGCCCGCGACGTGCGGCTCCTCCATCAGCACCAGGTGGTCGCCGGGCACGTCCACGACGTCCAGGCGGCCCGTGGTCCAGTGCTGCCAGCCGTTGGCCGGGTCGTCGTGCAGCGTGCCCGCCGCGTGGTGCATCGGCTTGAGCGAGTCCGGCAGCGGCCCGTCCGCCTTCAGCAGCGTCACGTCCAGGTCGGTCACCGGCGGCCGGTAGTCCAGCAACGCCCGCCAGTTGGCCCGGAACAGCTCGTACAGCCGCTTCACGGTGGCGCGTGACGTGCCCCAGGGCAGCACCCCGGCACCCATCGCGCGGTCCAGGACGCGGTCCAGCTTCTCGTCCTCGGAGAACTCCGCCGGCAACGGCTCGACCGCGTCCAGGCTGCGCTCGAACCACACCAGTTCCCAGTAGAAGAACTCCATCAGCGCGTCGTCGCCGACCGTCACGTCGTGGTCGCGGCGCATGGTGATCGAGTCGAGCAGCACCAGCTCCGACACCGCGTCGGGGTCCTCGGCGCGCAGCACGCGGGCGATCTCGTAGGCCACGAACCCGCCGAACGACCACCCGCCCAGCACGTACGGTCCTTCCGGCCGCACGCGCCGGATCGCGGCCAGGTAGGAGGCGGCCATCTCCTCGATGGACCGCGCCGGTGTGCTGCCCTGGTCGCTGCCCGCGGCCTGGAGCGCGTAGACCGGCTGGTCCGGCGGCAGGTGGCGGGCGATGGGCAGGTAGCACAGCACGTGCCCGCCCAGCGGGTGCACCAGGAACAGCGGCGGCCGGTCGCCGTCCCGGCGGATCGGCACCAGCGGGTCGAACTCCGCCACCGCCGACTTCACCCGCAGCCGCTCGGCCAGGCCCGCCACGGTCGGCGTCTCGACCAGCGCGGCCAGCGGCACGCCGACGCCGTACCGCTTCTCGATCGTGACGACGAGCCGCATGGCGGTCAACGACGTGCCGCCGTGGGTGAAGAAGTCGTCGTGCACGCCGATGTCGGACACGTCGAGCAGCTCGGTGAAGACCTCGGCCAGGTTGCGCTCGTACTCGTCGCGCGGCGGCACGCGTTCAGCGGAGTCGTTGCGCGCCAACGGGATCTCGCGCAGCGCCGCGTCGTCACGCTTGCCGCTGGGCGTCAACGGGAACGCGTCCAGCCACCCGAAGTGCGACGGCACCATGTACTCGGGCAGCTCGGCCCGCAACGAGCCCGCCAGGTCCGCCAGGTCGACGCCGTCGACCTCGCCGGTGAGGAACGCGGCCAGGAACGCGTCACCGTCCGGCCGCCTGCGGGCCACCACCGCCACACCGCGCAGGCCGGGGTGCCGTCCGGCTTGGCGCATGATCGCCAGCTCCACCTCGGCGGGCTCGATCCGGAAGCCGCGGACCTTCACCTGCGTGTCCGCCCGGCCGAGCCAGATCACCGTGCCGTCGGGCAGCGACCGGCCGAGGTCGCCGGTGCGGTAGAGCCTGGCGCCGTCACGCCACGGGTGCGGCAGGAACCGCTCCCGGGTCAGGTCGGGCGCCCGGTGGTAGCCGCGGGCCAGGCAGTCGCCGCCGAGGAAGACCTCCCCGGTCACGCCGACCGGCACCGGTTCCAGGTCCGGGTCCAGCACCTGCACCTCGACACCGTCCAGCGGCCTGCCGATCGGCGGCAGGTCGGGGAAGCGGGCCGGGTCGCCGGTGAGCGTGTGGTAGGTGACCTGGTGGGTCTCGGTCGGGCCGTACTGGTTCTCCAGCATCACGCCCGGCACCGCCGCGGCGAACGCGCGCACCTCCTCGGTGATCCGCATCTGCTCGCCGGACGACACGACCACGCGCAACGCGCGAGGCCGCACCCCCACCGCGTTGGACGCCTCCGCCAGCCGCTGGAACGCCACCGCGGGCAGCAGCACCCGCTGCACCTCGTACCGGTCCAGCAACCGCAGCAGCGCGAGCGGGTCGAGCCGCGTCTCGTCCGTCACCAGCCGCAGCTCACCGCCGCCGCAGTGGGTGGAGAAGATCTCCTGGAACGACATGTCGAAGCTCAGCGGCGCGAACTGGAGCGTGCGCAGGCCCGGTTCGCCGCTGGGCACGCGCAGCTGCCACTGCGTGTACCCGGCCCACATCCGGTGGGTCAGCTCGACGCCCTTGGGACGGCCGGTCGACCCGGAGGTGAACAGCAGCAGCGCCAGGTCGTCCAGGTCGGGCGTGGGCAGCTCGACGTGCTTCGCCGGATCGTCGCCGGCACCGCTCTCGGCCGTGACGTCAGCGACCGGGATGACGATCCCGTCGTCCTGCGCCACGTGCGCGTGCTCGGGGTGCGCGATCACCCGGTGCGGCCGGGCGGTGTCCAGGATCAGCGCCAGCCGGTGCGCCGGGTAGCTCACGTCCAGCGGCACGCAGACCAGCCCGGCCCGCAGCACGCCCCAGACCACCGCGATCATCTCCGGCGACCGGTTGAGCGCCACGCCGATGGTCGCACCGGGTTCCGCGCCGCCGCGCAGCAACCGGGTCGCCACCGACCGGGACACCCGGTCCAGCTCGCGGTAGGTCCACGCGTGCTCGTCGCCGAACGTGACGGCGAGGGCGTCCGGCGTGGCCCGGGCCTGCCGCGCGAACCGGGTCACCACGTCGACCAGCGGCTCGGGGTGCGGCACGACGTCCCGGCGCGGCGCCAGGAACGCGAAGCCGGAGCCGTGCGGGTCGGCCACCAGCTCGCGCAGCACGCCGACGTAGGTCTCGGCGATCAGGGCCGCCTGGTCCCGGGTGACCGTGCGGCCGTCCGTGTCGACCCGCAGGAACGTGCCGTCACCGACCGGGTCGGCGATGACGTTGACGAACAGCGAGAAGTTCGTCTCCTCCCACACCCGCAGGTCGGCCAGCTCCCGCAGCGGTTCCAGCACGTGCAGGTCCACGTAGTTGAACGCGGTCTGCAGCACGCCGCCGTGCGCCTGCTGGATCGCGCTGAGCGGGTAGCGCCGGTGCTCGTGCCCGTCCCGCTCCTGCCGGAACAGCTCGCGGGCCACGTCGAGCCTGCTGCGGCCGTCGAGGTCCGTGCGGACCGGGACGGTGTTGAGGAACAGGCCCACCATCCGGTCGGCCTCCGGCAGGTCCGGCCTGCCGTGCGCGACGACGCCCGTGACCACGGTGTCGGCGCGGGAGAACAGGTGCAGGGTGAGGCAGTGCGCGGCCAGCACCAGCGACTTGACCGGCAGGGAGTGCTCGGCCGCGGTGGCGCGGACTTGGGCCAGCAGGTCCGCGGGCAGGTCCACCCGGTGGGACGCGAACCGCGGCTCCTCGACCGGCTCGTGCGCCCGGAACCCGTCCAGCGCCGTCATGGCCGCGCCGTCGAGCAGGTCCGCCCAGTAGCGCGCGGTTTCGGGCGAGGTCAGCGCACGGCGTTCCTCGCGCACCTGCCAGGCCGGTGACGGCGCGGCGGGCGGCGCGGGCTCGCCCCGGTAGAGCGTCATCAGCTCGACGATGACGTTGGCCACGCTCCAGCCGTCGAGGATCGCGTGGTGGAAGCTGAGCACCAGGTCCAGCGCGTCGTCCCGGACGAACGCGGTGAACAGGTGCAGCGGCGCCCGGTCGAGCTCGTAGCGGTGGAAGCGGCGCTGCTCGACGTGCCGGGAGATCACGTCCTCCGCGTCGGTGCGCCCGCGCAGGTCCACGACCTCCAGCCCGCCGGTCACGTGCTCGTGCACCAGTTGCAGCGGCTCGGAGAAGCCCGCCAGGTCGAACGACGACCGCAGCGCGGGGTGCCGGGCCAGGACGGTGTCGAACGCCCGCCGCCACGCCCGCTCGTCCCACGCCACGGCGAACCGGTAGCGGAACACGTCGTGGTAGACCGAGGAGTCCGGGTGCCTGCTGGAGTGGAACAGCAGGCCCAGGCTGAGCCGGTTGACCGGGAACGCGTCCGCGAGACCCGAAAGCCTCGGGCGGTCCACTTCGGACACCAGCTCGAACGGCGCCAACCCGGCCTCCGGCGCGACCGCTGCCGACAGCTGGCCGGCCAGCTCGGCGACGGTGGGGTGGCGCATCAGGTCGGCCGGCTCGAACCGCAGGCCGCGGCGCTCGGCGCGGGCCCGCAGCCGCAGCAGGACGATCGAGTCGCCGCCCAGCGCGAAGTAGTTGTCGTGGACGCCGACCTCGGGCACGCCGAGCACGTCGGCCCACACCGCGGCCAGCTCCGCCTCGACGGCGGTGCGCGGCCTGCCGTCCCCCGGCGCGGCGACGACCTCCGGCAGCCGCTTGCGGTCCAGCTTCCCGTTGGGCGACAGGGGGATCGCGTCGATCCGCACGAAGAACGCCGGGATCAGGTGCTCCGGCACCGCCGTCGCCAGCCGTGCCCGCAGCCCGGTCGGGTCCAGCTCGTCGTCCGCCACGTAGTAGGCGACCAGGTGCGTGCCCAGGGCGTCGGAGTGCCGGTCGACCACCGTGGCCTCGCGCACACCCGGCAACGCGGCCACGTGGTCGCGGACCTCGCCCGGCTCGACCCGGTTGCCGCGGATCTTCACCTGGTCGTCCACCCGGCCCAGGTACTCCAGCGTGCCATCGGCCAGCCACCGCGCCCGGTCACCCGTGCGGTACAGGCGGCCCTCGCCGGTCAGGTGGTCGTGGACGAACCGCTGCGCGGTCAGCTCCGGCCGGTTCAGGTAGCCGCGCGCCACGCCGACACCGCCGATGTACAGCTCGCCGGGCGCGCCCGCGGGCTGCGGCCTGCCCGCGCGGTCCAGCACGTGCAGCTTGATGTTGTCGATGGGCTTGCCGATCGGGACGCGGGTCGGCGTGCCGGGCGGGCAGTCGTAGGCCGACACGTCGACCGCGGCCTCGGTCGGGCCGTACAGGTTGACCAGCCGGGCCCGGTCGCCGAACACCCGGTTGAACCGGGCGACCTGGGACGGCGGCAACGCCTCGCCGCTGCAGAACACCAGCCGCAGCGACGACGCCGCACGCCGGGCGTCCGGGTCCTCCTCCAGCAGCTCCAGCAGCGGCGCGAACATCGACGGCACGAAGTGGATCACCGTGACGCCGTCGCGCTCGACCGCGCGGAGCACCTCCCCCGGGTCCTTCTCCGCGCCGGGCGGCAGCAGCGACAGGCGGGCGCCGGTGAAACCCCACCAGAACAGCTCCCACACCGACACGTCGAACGACACCGGTGTCTTCTGCAGCAGCACGTCGTGCTCGCCGATGGGGTACCGGCGCTGCATCCACCACAGCCGGTTCACCACCGACCGGTGCTCCACCATCACGCCCTTGGGACGTCCGGTCGACCCGGACGTGTAGATCACGTAGGCCAGGTCTCCCGGCGCGGCCCGCGGCTCCAGCACCCCCGCCGGTGGCAGCTCGCCCACCCGCAGGGCCGTGACGCCGGCCGGCTCCGCGGCGTCGCCCAGCAGGGCCACCTTCGCCCCGCTGTCCTCCAGCAGCAGCCTGATCCGCTCGGCCGGGTAAGCCGGGTCGACCGGCACGTACGCACCGCCCGCCAGCTGCGCGCCCAGCACCGCGGGCAGCAGGTGCGGGCCGCGTTCGACCAGCACGGCCACCGTGTCGTCCCGGGTCACGCCTTGCGCCCGCAACGCCGCCGCGACCGCGTGCACCCGGGCGGCCAGCTCGGCGTAGGTGACCGTGCCGCCGTCCGGCTCGACCAGCGCGACCCGCCGCGGCGTCCGCTCGACCTGGCGGGCGAACAGCTCGGGCAGCGTCACGTCGTCGGGGAACGGCGCATCGGTGTCGTTGCGCGCGTGGACCAGGTCGTGCCGTTCCTGCTCCGACAACGGGTCCAGCTCGCCGACCGGCTCACCGGTGGTCGTGGCCAGCGCCCGGAAGTAGGCCTGGATGTGCCGTGCGGCGGCCTCGATCGGGAAGTCCTCGTCGAACACGTCCGTGGCGCACTCCAGGTCGACCCGCGGGTCCTCGCCGCGGTCGAACTCCGACACCCAGATCGCCAAGGCGTCCTGGTCGTGGGCGTGGGTCTGCGCCACGGTCTCGTAGGTGATGCCCGGCATCGGCGTCGCGGTCGGTTTGCCCAGGTAGGCGACCGTGGTGTCGAACAGCGGCCCGCGCAGGTCGCCCAGCGGCAGCCGTTGGTGCTTCAACAGCTCCCTGGTGTCCTGCCGCACCCGCGACAGCAGCTCGTCCGCGGTCAGCCCGGCCCGGGTGTCCACGCGCATCGGCAGCGTGTTCGCGAACTGGCCCACGGTCTGCTTGGCCACGCCGCCCGAGCGGTTGAGCACGGGCACGCCGAGCACCACCTCGTCGACCTGGTGCACCTTCGCCAGGTACAGCGCGACCGCGGCGGAGAACACCACGAACGGCGACTCGCCGCGGTCGCGGACGGCGTTGACCAGGGACCGCTCCAGCGGGAACGAGTACCGCCGGGTGCGCCTGCGACCGCGCGGGCTGCGGCGGGTGAACAGCACCGGTTCCACGCCCGCCAGTGCCCGCTCGAAGAACGCCCGGTCCTCCTCGTGCCGCGCGGACCCCTCGTAGGTGTCCGCGCCGGTCAGCTCGGCGAACGACGGCGCGGCCACCTCCTCCCCCAGGTACGCCGCGCGGACCCGCGCCGAGAACAGTTGCAGGCCCCACGCGTCACAGATGACGTGGTGCGTCCGGAC
This sequence comes from Saccharothrix carnea, assembly GCF_003014735.1. Classification (GTDB taxonomy): domain Bacteria; phylum Actinomycetota; class Actinomycetes; order Mycobacteriales; family Pseudonocardiaceae; genus Actinosynnema; species Actinosynnema carneum. The sequence continues at coordinate 511,449 of NZ_PYAX01000004.1, forward strand.
ATAGGCGTACACGCTCTCGCCCGCGTTCAGCAGGACCAGATCCACCAGCCGGTCACCGGCCAGGTCGTACGTGGTCGAAAATTCATCCCGGAGCCATCGGTCGACTTCGGATTCCCGCTCCAACCGCACCCGCCTGACCGTGAATTCCGCGTCGTCGGCGAGCCACTGGTACGGCATCCCGTCTTCTTCGGAAAAACGAAGGCGAAATGCGTCGGTCCGCCGCGCGGCCTCGGCCATGGCCTGGGCCAGGCGGTCCTCGTCCACGTCACCGCGGTACCGGTCATAAATGAAGACGGTGTACTGGTCCAGCTCCGGAAATTGAGCCCCAGCCACCCAGATGTCCCGCTGGTAAGGCGACAGTCGAATACGAGCAGTACTACGCACCGAGCCCCCAGTGTTGCTGCACCGAACCTGATCCGTGATTCGCGCCGGCTAGCGGGGAAACCGTATCAAGGTCCCTGTCGTGATTCCAGGGACGACGTTTGTCACTTGGCACAATTGTCACCGAGGACAAATTCCCCGGCGCGAGGTCAGTGCTGCGGCGCGAGCCGGCGGTGCGTGCGGCTGATCAACGCGGCGAGCAGCTTCCCGGCACCGGACACCGTCTGCGGGTGCAGGCCGGTCAGCGCCGCGATGCGGCGCAGCCGGTAGTCCACCGTGCGCGGGTGCACGGTCAGGTGCCGGGCCACCCGCTGCCGGTCCCGGTCGAACGCCAGGTACAGGTAGAGCGTGTGGATGAACTCCTGGTGGTCGGCCAGCGGGTCGAGCAGGGCCGTCATGGTGGAGCTCAGCTCGCCGTTGGCGAGCATCGCCTCCTCCAGCGGGTGCGCGTCCACGCTCGTCGGGCTGGCGGCCAGCGCCAGGCTCGCGTAGGTGGCGGCCCGCCGCGCCTCGGCCACCAGCTCGTCCCGCTCCGCGCCCCGGCCGACCCGGGAGACGCCCATGGGCAGGTTGGCGAACAGCTTCTCCAGTCGGCGCACCAGGCGTTCCTGCTCGGCGCGGACGGTGCGGGTCGACGTGCCGGAGACCAGCGCGGTGACGCAGCCCGACGTCACCACGTGACCCGTGCAGCGGTCCAGCACGTCGGCGCAGACCTGCCGGTGCCGGTCCGGACCGTCCGCGCAGGTGGTGAAGTCGACCGCGACGGCCGCCAGGTGGGACGGCTCGACCGGCGCGTCCCCGTCGAGGCGCACGTGGCCCCGGTGGTCTTGGGTCGGGATGAGCGGAACGGGGTGCGATAACTCCGGTTGCGGTGCCATGAACACTTCCCCCAGGGTTCTGCGACGATGCACGGCTCGTCACGGTCGGTGACGAGCCTGGTACACGGCTTCGAGTCAACCAACCGCCACATGAGCGTGCACCCGTCCAGACGGACCAATAGGGAACGCGCGGCACCGACATCCGGGCTAAGGGCCGGCGCGGTCGTTCGGCGTCATCCGGGGAACGGTCAGCCCGAACGGCGGGCGACGAACGTCGTGGGCAGCACCACCGGCTCACGCGTCGGCGCCGCGCCTTCCAGCCGGGACAGCAGCAGCCGTGCGGCGGCCTCGCCCATCTCCCTCATCGGCTGGCGCACGGTCGTCAACTCCGCGTGCGCGGCGATGGGTATGTCGTCGAACCCGACCACCGCGACGTCGTCGGGCACCTTGCGCCCGGTCGCGCCCAACGCCCGGATCACGCCCAGCGCGGACAGGTCGTTGTGCGCGAACACCGCGTCGAAGCGCAACCCGGTGGCCAACAGCTTCTCCGTCGCCACGGCGCCGCGATCGGTCCCGAAGTCACCTTCCACGACCAGGCGCGGGTCCACGTGCACCCCCGCGTCGCCGAGCGCGTCGAGGAACCCGTCCAACCGCTCCCGCACGCACCCGAAGTTCGCCGGCCCGGTCACCACCGCGAACCCGGTGCGCCCGGCCGCCACCAAGTGCTGCGCCGCCGCCTGCGCGCCCTCGCGGTTCGTCGTGCACACGGACGGGAACCCGGGCCGACTGCCGCGGTCGTCGATCATCACGACCGGCAGCCCCTGGTCGTGCAGCGTCTCGATGTAGCTCAACGTGTCCGGTGGCTCTATCACCAGCAGCCCGTCGAACGCCTTCGCCGACACGTGGCTGGCGAACTGCGCCAACGACTCCGCGCCCCGGTTCACCGTGTAGAGCAGCAGGCCGTAGCCCTCGGCCTCCAGCTCGTCCACCGCGCCCTGCACCACCTCGCCGGTCCACGGCCAGGTCAACGAGGGCACCAGCATCCCCACGGTCCGCGCCCGACCACGGGCGAGCCCCACCGCGCGGGCACTGGGCACGTACCCGACGTCCGCGATCACCTGCCGCACCCGCGCCGCGGTCGCCGCGTCGACGTCGGGTTTGCCGTTGAGGACCCGGGACACGGTCGCCTTGCTCACCTGGGCGCGTTGGGCGACTTCGGCAATCGTGACACGCACGGTCCACTCCTCAGCGGTCGACGGCGACCCGGAACCGGTACCGAAACCGGTTACGGACACGCAGTCAACCCTCACGCACACGCAGCGTCAAGAGTGGATCGACCGCCGAAGGCCCGGCCCGGCCCGGTGCCACCGGTCAGGACGCACCCGTTCAGGCGTCACGCGCCCGACCCGACGTCAGGCGAGCACCGCACGCCCCGCGGGCGTCAGCTCGGCGGGCACCCACACGCCGGGCGTCTCCTGCTGCGCCGGACGGAGCAACCCCGCGTGCGCCAGCTCCCGCGCCGCGACCTGGTCACTGCACAGCAACCCGTCGACCTTCAGGTCCGGCTCGCTGCTCCGCGTCACCTCGGCCCGCCCCGCCGCGATCGCGCGCAGCAGTGCCCGTGCCCGGTGGTTCAACTCGTCATCCATGATCTTTCACCGTCGTCCCCAGTAAGGTGTGCACTACTCATATCGCCGCGGCGGCCGAAAGTCTTACTTCGGTAGGGTCGGTCCCATGGGGACGATCGCGGCCGTGAGCCGGAGCGGGGAGTACACGTTCACCAAGCCCAACCAGGACTCGATCACCCTCCTGGCCGGGCTCGGCGTCGAGGGCGACGTGCACCGGGGCGTCACGGTCAAGCACCGGTCACGCGTCAAACGCGACCCCACGCAGCCCAACCTGCGCCAGGTGCACCTCATGCACGCCGAGCTGCACGACGAGCTGAACGCCTCCGGTTTCCGGGTCGCGCCCGGCCAACTCGGCGAGAACGTCACCACGCGCGGCGTCGACCTGCTGGGGCTCCCGACCGGGACCCGCCTGCACCTGGGCCCGCGGGCCGTGGTCGAGGTGACCGGGTTGCGCAACCCGTGCCCGCAGATCGAGGCTTTCCAGGAAGGTCTGCTCAAAGAGGTCGTCGGGCGCGACGAGCACGGCAACATCGTCCGCAAGGCGGGCATCATGTCGATCGTCCTCGTGGGCGGCGAGATCCGGCCCGGCGACGGGATCCGCGTCGAGCTGCCCGCCGAACCCCACACCCCGCTCGTCCCGGTGTAGGGCGAAAACGGGTCGACTCCGCGCGCCGGAACCCGAATCATCTCCGGCGTGCGAAGCGCTGTGGCCGTGACACCCGTGCAGCTCCCCGAGGTGCTGCTGCACGTCGCTGTCGTGCGCCCGGTGTTCCTGTGGGGCGCGCCGGGCATCGGCAAGTCGTCGCTGGTGCGCGAGTTCGCCGACTCCCTCGGCCTGGAGTGCGTGACGCTGCTCGGCACCCAGCTCGCGCCCGAGGACCTGATCGGCGTGCCCGAGCTCGTCGACGGCCGGTCGCGGTTCGCGCCGCCCGAGTCGATCGCCCGCGACGAGCCGTACTGCCTGTTCCTGGACGAGCTGAACGCCTCCTCCCCCGAGGTGCAGAAGGCGTTCTACTCGCTGATCCTGGACCGCCGCATCGGCACCTACGAGCTGCCCGAGGGCTCGGTGGTGATCGGCGCGGGCAACCGCGCCACCGACAACGCCCTGGCCCGCCCGATGGCCTCCGCGCTGGTGAACCGCATGGTGCACGTCCACCTGACGGCGTCGCCGAAGGACTGGCTGGCGTGGGCTGCGGGCGCCGGCATCCACCGGTGGGTGCTGGACTACCTGACCCAGCGGCCCGATCACCTGTGGAGCGCGCCGCCGAAGGTGGAGGAGCCGTTCTCCACGCCGCGCGGCTGGCACATGCTGTCCGACGCGCTGCACTCGTACGGCGACGACGTCACCGACGACGTGCTGGCCGTGCTGGCGTTCGGCACGCTCACGTCGTCGCACGCGTCGATGTTCAAGGCGTACGTCAAGACCGTGCGGCACGCGTACGGCCTGGATGCGGTGCTGCGCGGTGACGCCCGGTGGCCGCACGCGCCGGAGGACCGGGACCTGCTGTACTTCCTGGCCGAGGCGTTCCGGGCGCGGCTGGTGAAGGAGCTGCCCGCCGACAAGGCGCACGCGCCCGCCGCGGGCAAGGTGTTGGCGCACCGGGGCAAGGCGCTGCTCGTGGAGCTGGCCGAGCTGTCGCTGGAGATCGCGCAGGTGGTGATCGCCGCCGACGAGCACGGCAACTCGGTGCTGCCCGCGTGGTTCCTGGTCGAGGTGACCCGTGACCTCCCGCGCCTGGTCGCGGCACGCGCGTGACGTCCCAGGGGAAGCGGACCCGCGTCGACCCCGGCGCACAGGCTTTCGCGGACGCGTGGCAGCTCGTCCGGGAGCACCCGCTGTTCGCCCCGATGGCCAACCGGACCTCCCCGCTGCGCACCGGCGACCGGCCGTGGGCCTCGGTCGAGACCTCCGGCCGGCTGCGGGCGCACCGGACCCGCGTCGCCGAGCCCGACGAGTGGGCGTGGGTGTTCGCGCACTGCCTGCTGCACCTGGGTTTCGCCGTGGTCGGGTGCCGGGAGGTGGTGGAGTTCCAGGCCGCGGTCAAGGTCGGCAGGCGGCCCGACTCGTGGGACGAACTCGGCTGTCTCGACGTGACGCCGCCCGGACCGAACACTCCACAATGGATGGACCTGTTCGCCGCGGGCCTGTCCGGCGCGGCCGTGGCGGCGGTGGACGTGGCCGGTGGCGCGCGCCGACACCTCGCGGACCGGCGGCCGACGCGTTCGGTGTGGGACCTGGCCTTGAACTGGTTCGTGGCGTCCTACCCGCTGCTGGGCGCGTTGGCGTCGGGCATGAAGGTGGTCGCGGACGCGGACCTGGCGCGGGGCTGGGACATCTCCACCGCCGCGGTCGACGCGTCGCTGGGCGAGATCTACGTCAACCCACTCGTGCGCCTGACGTCGGCGGAGTGGCGGTTCGTGCTGGCGCACGAGATGCTGCACGCCGCGCTGCGCCACGCCGACCGCGCGGACGGCCGCGACCCGTACCTGTGGAACGTCGCCGCGGACTTCGTGGTCAACGGCTGGCTGGTGGAGATGGGCGTGGGCGTCGCACCGGACGGCGTCCTGCACGACCCCGACCTGGCCGGGCTGTCGGTGGAGTCCGTCTACGACCGGATCACCACCGACCTGCGCCGCTACCGCAAGCTCGCCACGTTGCGCGGTCGCGGCTCGGACCTGCTCGGCGATCCCGCCCGCGGCCCGCGGCACACCGCGGACCTGGACGGGTTCTACCGCCGTGCCCTGCTGACCGGCCTGAGCTACCACACCACCGAGCGCGGCCTGCTGCCCGCGGGGCTGGTGGAGGAGATCCGCGCGCTGGAGCAGCCGCCGTTGGACTGGGACGCCCGGCTGGCGCGGTGGTTCGAGGAGCACGTGCCGGCGGTCGAACGCCGTCGCACGTACGCCCGCGCGTCACGCCGCCAGTCCGCCACCCCGCACATCCCGCGCCCGGGGTGGGTGCGGCCGGAGGAGGTCGAGCGGCGGGCGACGTTCGGCGTGGTGCTGGACACCTCGGGTTCGATGGATCCCCAGCTGCTCGGCAAGGCGTTGGGCGCCATCGCGTCGTACGCCCTGTCCCGGGACGTCCCGGCGGCACGGGTGGTGTTCTGCGACGCGGTGGCCTACGACGCGGGGTACGTGCGGGTGGAGCAGATCGCCGGCCGGGTGCGCGTGCGCGGCCGGGGCGGCACGGTCCTGCAGCCGGGCGTCGACCTGCTGGAGCGTGCCGACGACTTCCCCGGCGACGGCCCGATCCTGGTCATCACCGATGGGCAGTGCGATTACGTCCGGGTGCGCCGCGAACACGCGTTCCTGGTCCCGAAAGGCGCGCGCCTGCCGTTCCGGCCCCGCGGACCCGTGTTCCGGATGAGCTGACCGGCTCGTCAGAGCGCTACTCTCCGCGCCTGTGACAGCACTCCTCGCAGGCATGGTCGCTCTGGTCACCGGTGCCGGTGGGCTCGTCGGGCGCGGGATCGCGACGAGGTTCGCCCAGGCAGGTGCCGCCGTGGCCGTCCACAGTCGACACACCGACGTGACGGACCTGGTCGCCGCCATCACGGCGGGCGGTGGCCGGGCGATCGCGTTGCGCGCCGACCTCTCCGACGAGGACGAGTGCCACCGGCTGGTCGAGGACGCGGCCGAGTGGACCGGGCGGTTGGACGCCGTGGTGAACAACGCGGGCGTGCAGCCGGTCCAGGGCCTGGCCGGCATGACGGCCGCGCAGTGGCGCGAGGTGGTGGACGTCAACCTCACCAGCGCGTTCTCCTGCACCCAGGCCGCGGCCGACGTGCTGCCGGCCGGTGGGTCGGTCACCCACATCGCCTCGATCGAGGGCACGCACCCGGCCGCCGGCCACGCGCACTACAGCGCGTCCAAGGCAGCCCTGATCATGCACGCGCGGTCGGCCGCGCTGGAGTACGGGCCGCGTGGCCTCCGGGTCAACACCGTCTCACCCGGCCTCGTCGACCGGCCCGGGTTGGCCGACGACTGGCCCGAAGGGGTCGCCCGGTGGACGGCGGCCGCTCCGCTGGGGCGGCTCGGTCGACCCGAGGACGTTGGTGACGCCTGCGTTTTCCTCGCCTCGCCGATGGCCTCGTGGATCACCGGAAACGACCTGGTGGTGGACGGCGGCATCTCCGCGCGACCCACTTGGTGAGCAATTCCGACCCTGGTGGAAACGTTAATTCACAGATTACGACATCCCGGTGAGATGGGAAATCGGCCGAATAGCGACCGCCCGATCAGGTCACCCCGGTGCCATGCGACGAACACGAACCCTCATGGCGTCCTTGTTCGCATCAGGCCTGTTGGCCGCTCCGCTGATCGCCGCCGGCACGGCGTCCGCCGCGCCGCCGGAGACCGATCTCGTGCTGGCGGTCCACCAGGAGGAAACCGGGGTCCAGACCACCCGGCTGACCTGCGATCCGGCCGCGGGAGACCACCGGGCGGCGCAGCTGGCGTGCGGCGAGATCGAGGCGGCCGACGGTGACTTCACGCAGTTGCCCGGCACCGAGCCGCAGGTGTGCACGTTCGACTACCGACCGGTGACCGCGATCGCGTTCGGCTCCTGGCGCGGTGAGCCCGTGCGCTACGTCCAGGAATTCCCGAACCGGTGCGTGATGGAGCAGGAGACCGGCGCCGTTTTCTCGTTCTGACCGTTTCCCACCACAACCGACGACCCCGCGGCCGATCCCCGGTCGCGGGGTCGTCGCGCATTTCCCACCATTCGGCGGCGACACGCGTACCACGGCCGTGCACGGAGATGGTTGTTGTTGCGAAGGAGGTTAACCGTCCGCCACGGGGGTAGCTCGGTAGGCGAGAGCACTCGACCGTGAGGAGTCCGTCGTGGACGAGAACCAGGTGGGTGCGGTCCGCGAGACCGCCGGACAGGAGGGCACCGCCGTGGCGCAGCACGCCATGCAGGCCGCCGGAGAGGTGCGTTCGACCGCACGTGAGCAGGTCGGACAGGTGGCCCACGAGGCGACGGGCCAGGCCAAGCACGTGGTGCACGACATGCGTGAACGGGTCGCGTCCGAGGCCGAGGAGCAGGCGCGGAAGGTGTCGCGGCAGATCGACCGGATCGCCGACGAGCTGGGCACGATGGCCGATGGCTCGGGCCCCGACTCGCTGACCGCGGGCGCGTTGCGCCAGGTCTCCGACGCCGGTCGGCAGGCGGCGCGCTACCTCGACGAACGCGGTGCGCGCGGGCTGCTCGACTCGGCGCAGGACTTCGCCCGGCGCAAGCCGGGGACGTTCCTGATCGGCGCTGCGGTGGCCGGTTTCCTGGTCGCCCGTGCCGCGAAGAGCATGAGCGGGTCCGACCAGCCGCGCCAGGCCCAGCCGCAGCGCGGCTACACCGACCAGACGCCGACGACGCCGGTGACCACGCCGTCCGCGGTGCCGACCCCGTCGCCCACGCCGATGGCGCAGCCCGCGTACGGCACGGTGGCACCGCAGGCCCCGTCACAGCACCCGACACCGTCGCCGCGCACCCCGTACCAGTCGGAGGGAGCGCCGTATGTCCAGCGCTGAGGCCCGGATGACGGGGGCGCACGTGCCGGAGAGCCGGGTGCCGACCGGAGCCGTGCCGGGCGGTGGCGTGTCGGGCGGTGCCGTGCCGGCCGACGACCAGGCCTCGCTGGGTCAGCTCGTCGGTGAGCTGACCGAGGACCTGTCGCGGCTGATGCGCCAGGAGCTGGAGTTGGCCAAGGCCGAGATCCGCGAGGAGGCGTCCAAGGCCGGCAAGGCGGCCGGGATGCTGGGCGCGGCCGGGTTCGCCGGGTACATGACCGCGGTCCTGCTGAGCCTGGCGCTGGCATTCGCGCTGGCCACGTTCATGGGCCTGGGTTGGGCGACGCTCGTCGTCGCCGTGCTGTGGGGCATCGCCGGCTTCGCCCTGTTCTCCGCCGGCCGGTCACGGCTGCGCAAGGTGAACCCCAAGCCGGAGCGCACCATCGAGACGTTGAAGGAGGACGCGGAATGGGCCCGTCACCCGACCAAATAAGGCACGACATCGACCGGACACGCGCGGAACTGGTGGCGGACGCCAACCGGATCGTCGACCACACCAGGCCGCGCAACATCGCACAACGCCGGGTTGACCGGGTCCGTCACCGGATGAGCACGTTGAAGGAGCGAGTCATGGGCACGGTTCCGGAGACCGCCTCGACCGTGCAGGACCGCACGGCGGGCATGGCGTCCACCGTGGGCGAGAAGGCGCAGGGCGCCGCTGCCACGGTCAGCGACAAGGCCCAGCAGACCGCGTCGGTGGTCGGCGAGAAGGCGCTGGAGGCCGCGCACGCCGTTCAGCAAGCGCCTGAGCAGGCTCGACAACAGGCCCGCGGCAACCCGTTGGCGGCGGGCCTGATCGCGTTCGGCGCGGGTGCGCTGGTCGCCACCCTGATTCCGGCGACCAGGGCCGAGCAGGACGCCGTGCGGCAGCTCAGCGAACGCGCGAGCGGCGCCATCGAACCGGTGAAGGAGGCCCTCACCGAGTCCGCGCAGAAGCTGAAGGACGACGCGAGCACCGCCGTGGGCGAGGCCGCGGAGCAGGTCAAGCAGGTCGCCCAGGAGGCCAAGCAGACCACCGTGGAACAGGCCAAGGGCTCCGCCCAGGAACTGGGCCAACACGCCCGCGAATCCAGCCAACAGGTGAAATCCGAAGTCCGCAACCAGTAACCGACACGCCGGCGGCGCCGACCCTGACGGGCTCGGCGCCGCCGGCGTGCGTTCTCAGCCTTGCCGCGAGGTGGCATCGTCCAGCCACACCAGGTGCACCTGCCGGACCCCAGCCGACCGCGAACTGATCTCGAACAACACCCTCGCGCTCTCGGCACTCTCGGAGCTCAAGCGGAACCCGCCCTCCACCGAGTCGACCTCGACCCGATCGGCGAATGCCAACCCGTAGCCAGCGGCACGGAGCTCACCCTCGCCGCACTCCTCGACCACGGCCAACCTCCGCGGCGCGTCCTCTTCGGCCACTTCTCGCAGCAACATGGCGAACACGTCGTCCTGGCCCACGTCCGTCGACTCGTTCACACACCCTCCAAGTTCTCCTACCTTGTCGCTCGGCACAGTTGTTCCTTCCACTCGGCTTGTCGCGGACGGTGTTCTGTCTTGATCAAGAGTGGGATCACGGTGGCCCGTGCGACAGCGCCAGGACGTTCCCCGGCGTGGCCGGTCTGTGGCAGCGGTACGCTTGACCAGCGATGACAGTCAGCGGGTCAACGCCAGGAGGTCACTCGATGGCAGTACGGCGAACCGGTTTCACCCGCGCCCGGAAGGCGGCCGGTTTCACCCAGGAGTCGTTCGCCGAAGCCATGAACGTCGACCGCTCGACCGTTGCCCGTTGGGAAACGGGGGCACGTGAACCCCTGCCCTACCAGCGGCCGAAGCTGGCCCGCCTGCTCAAGATCAGCGGGGACGAGCTGGACGAACTACTGTCCCCCGTCGCCGCACCGACCGCAGTCGTTCAGCCTTGGGCCGCGCCCTCGACCGCCCACGACGACGAGGAAGACGCGCTCGAACTCGTGCGCCGGATCAACGCGAGCGACGTCGGCTGGGAAACGTTGGAGCGGCTGGAAGCGGCCGTCGACGAGATGGCGATCGCGTACCCGCAGACGCCGCCCGCCGCACTGCTCGGCCGGATTCGCCGACACCTGGGGTACGTCGCCCGGCTGCTCGACGCGCGCAAGACGCTCGCGGAACACCAGCGGCTGCTTGTCGTCGGCGGGTGGTTGTCGTTGCTCGGGGCCACGGTGCACATCGACCTCAACCAGGCGACGGCGGCGAAAGCGCGGCTCAAGACCGCCGAAAGCCTGGCCGCGCACACCGGTCACGACGAGATCCGGGCCTGGGTCCACGAGACGGAGGCGTGGCGCAAGCTGACGGACGGCCACCACGCCGAGGCGTTGGAGCTGTCACGCACGGCCAAAGCCATCGCGCCCGCCGGTGGCTCGGCCGCGATCCAGGCGGCAGCCCAGGAAGGTCGGGCCTTGGCACGCCTGGGCCAGCGGCGTGAGGCATACGCGGCGATCCAGGAGGTGCAGCGGCTTGCCGGAGGCTTGACCAGGCCGGATCGCCCCGAGCACCACTACCGCTACGACCCCGACAAAGCCGTGGCGTACACGGCGACGACGCTGGCGTGGATCGGTGACCCGGCGGCCGAGGGGTATGCGCGCGAGATCATCCGCAGGCTCGGCGGCGGAGACGATCCGGCCACGTGGCCGCGTCGGGTGGCCTCGGCGAACATCGACCTCTCACTGGCGCTGCTGGTCGACGGCCGGCTGGATGAGGCGTGCGGCCACACCATGCGCGCCATCACGTCCGGTCGCGTGGTGCCGTCCAACCGGTGGCGGGCGGCCGAAGTCGTCCACGCCGTCGAAGCCGGTGGCCTGCCCGAAGCCGTGGACTTGCGGGAGGCGTACGAGGAGATGGCGAAGCGGTAGGTCAGTCCGAGGCCAGGATCGGTCGGGCCACGGCGAAAGCGCGGTTCGCGGCGGGTAGGCCCGCGTAGATTCCCACCTGCAGCAGCACTTCCTTGATCTCGTCGGCCGTCACGCCGTTGCGCAGGGCGGCGCGCACGTGCATCGCCAACTCGTGCTCCTGCCCGAGAGCGGCCAGCATCGCCAGCGTGACGCAGGACCTCACCCGCCGGTCGAGGCCGGGCCTGGTCCACACCTCGCCCCACGCGTAACGGGTGATGAAGTCCTGGAAGTCGGCGGTGAACGCGTCGGTGTCCGCCACCGCGCGGTCGACGTGCTCGTCACCGAGCACCTCCCGCCGCACGCGCATGCCGTCCTCGAAGGAAGAGCTCACAGGTGCGCCTCCAGGATCGCCGACACCTCGTCGGCCGCCTCCACGTTCGCCAGGTGCGCCCCCGGCACGAGGTGGAACGACGCGCCGGGGATCCCGGCGGCGATCAACCGACCGCACTCCGGCGGCGTGGCCTCGTCGGACGTGCCCGCGATGACCGCCGTCGGGGCCTCGATCACCGGCAGCACGGACCGCAGGTCCATCGCCGCCAACGCCTCGCAGCACCCGGCGTACCCCTCATCGTCCACTGAGGACAGACCCGCCTCGAACGCGGCCACCACCTCGGGCGACCGCGAGCGGAACGCCGGGGTGAACCAGCGGCCGACCGCGGTGGACCCGAGGGAACCGGTGCCGGTCGACCGCACGGCCGCGGCGCGGTCCAGCCACGGCTGCGCGGTCGGGAACCCGGCCGACGTGCAGCACAGCACCAGCCGCTCGATCCGCTCGGGCGCGTGCCCGGCGAGCCACATGCCGACCATCCCGCCCATCGACACACCGCAGTACGACACGCGGGCCAGGCCCAACGCGTCCAGCAGCTCCAGCACGTCGTCGGCGAGGTCGTCGATCCGGTACGGGCCGGGAACCGCGGCACTGCCGCCGTGACCCCGGTGGTCGTAGCGCAACACCCGGAACCGCCGGTGCAGCACGGGCAACTGCCGGTCCCACAACGCGGTCGTGGTGCCGAGCGAGTTGCCCAGCACGACGACCGGCGCGTCCGGCGGCCCGCTCAACTCGTAGTGCGGCTTCACGGCCGGCCCCTCCCCCGGTGCGCCGCGAGGGCGCGGTCGGTGAACTCGCCCGCGCTGCCGGTGTACCCGGCCGGGTCGAGCGCATCGTCTATCTCCTTCTCCGACAACCCGATCCGCAGGTCGGCCAGCAGCGCCGCGCGCAGCGGCTGCCCGGCCGCCACCGCGGTCCGGCACACCTCGGCCACCAGGTCCTGCGCCTCGGCCCGGCCGATCCTCCTCGCCAGCCGCACGGCCACGTTCTCGGCCATCAACAGCCCACCGGTCAGGTCCAGGTTGCGCCGCATCCGCTCGGGGTCGACGCGCAGTCGCGACAGCAGCTCACGGGTACCGCGCACGGCACCGCCCACCAGCCGCAGCAGCTCGGTGACGGTCTGCCACTCGCTGTGCCACCCGCCCGCCGCGCGTTCGTGCTCCTGCGCCATCGCCGACAGCACCGTGGCCACCAGCCCCGGCACGCGGCGGGTGCCCGCGGTCACCAGCACCGCGCGCACCGGGTTGTGCTTGTGCGGCATCGCCGACGACGTGCCGCCGTCGCCCTCGGCCACCTCGGCGACCTCGGTCTGCGCGAGCAGCACCACGTCCTGCGCGATCTTGGCCAGCACCCCGGACGCCTCGCCGAGCGCGCTCGCCAGCTCGGCCACCCGCGTGCGGTTCGTGTGCCACGGGATCAGCGGCGCGACCAGGCCGAGCTGGGCGGCCAGCTGCCCGGTCAGGTCGACGCCCGAGCGCACCGCTGCCTGCGTGCCCGCCGCGCCGCCGAACTGCACCGCCAGCCGTTGCGTGCGCACGCGGGTCAGCGCGTCCTCGGCCTCGTCCACCGCGACCAGCCAGCCTGCGCACTTGAGCCCGAACGTCGTCGGCAGCGCGTGCTGGGTCAGCGTGCGGCCGGCGATCAGCGTGTCCCGGTGCCGCTGGGCGAGCCGTTCGCACTCGGCGGCCACGCCGCGCAGCCCCGCCATGATCGGCCCGAGCGCGCGGAATGCGACCAGCGACAACGCGGTGTCCATCACGTCCTGGCTGGTGGCGCCGTTGTGCACGGCCGCGCGTCCCTCGGCGGTGACGTGCGCGCCGATCGCCCGGACCAGCGGCACGACCGGTGTGCCCGAGGTGAGCGCGCTCTCGCCGAGGACGACCGGGTCGTAGTTGCCGACGTCGATGGCCGTCACCACCATCCGGGCGGCCTCCTCGGACACCAGGCCCGCCCTCGCCTGCACGATCGCCAGGGCGCGCTCGAAGTCCAGCATGGCCCGCAGCCACGCCCGGTCGCAGGTCTCGTCGTCCACGTCCGGGTCGGTGAACAGCGTGCCCCACAGCGAGCGCGGCGCGCCGGACCGGCCGCCGTGCTCAGAGGTCGAAGAAGACGGTTTCATGCTCCCCTTGCAGGTGGATGTCGAAGCGGTAGCCCGGCGGCTCGCTCCGGGCGATGAGCGTGGCCCGCCTGGCCGGGTCGATCGAGGTGAGCACCGGGTCCTCGGTGTTGGCCTCCTCGTCGGGGAAGTAGATCCGGGTGACCAGTCGCACCAGCATGCCCCGGCAGAACACCGACACGTTCAGGTGGGGTGCCTCCGTGCCGTTCCCGCTGTTCCCGTCGCTGTTCCCGCTGTTCCCGCCGCCGTTCCCCGCTGAACGGCCCCCGACCGCGGGCAGCGGACCGGGCTTGACGGTCAGCAGCGAGTACCGGCCCCCGGGGTCCGTGGCGCTGCGGCCGAAGCCGCGGAAATCCTTCCACCGCACCGCGCCGCGCGGGTCGTCGGGGTGGTCGAACCGGCCGTCCGGGTCGGCCTGCCACGTCTCGACCACCGCGTCCGGCACCGGCACGCCCGCGCCGTCGTACACCGTGCCGCCGATCCGGAACGCGCCGGGCGTGCCCTCGGGCACCACGAACGGCCCGTCCTCCCACACCAGCCCGAACGAGAAGAACGGACCGACTGTTTGCGACGGCGTCGTCTGGAGTTCACTCATCGTCGTCCTCCTCTTCCAGCGGCGTGGGGTTCTTGCCCCGCAGCACGATGTCCCACCGGTAGCCCAGCGCCCACTCGGGCACGGTCGTGCCCAGGTCGAACCGGGCCACCATCGCCGCGCGGGCCTTCGGGTCGCGGACCGAGTTGAAGATCGGGTCCTGGTCGAACAGCGGGTCGCCCGGGAAGTACATCTGGGTGATCAACCGCTGGGTGAACGCGGTGCCGAACAGCGAGAAGTGGATGTGCGCGGGCCGCCAGGCGTTGTCGTGGTTGCGCCACGGGTACGCGCCGGGGTGGATCGTGGTGAACGAGTAGCGGCCCTCGGCGTCGGTGATCGTGCGGCCCACGCCGGTGAAGTGGGGGTCCAGCGGCGCGGGGTGGCGGTCGGCGTCGTGCCGGTACCGGCCGCCCGCGTTGGCCTGCCACACCTCCAGCAGGGTGCCCGCGACCGGACGACCGTCGCCGTCGAGCACGCGCCCGGAGACGATGATCCGCTGGCCCTGCGGCTCGCCGTCGTGGCCGAGGGTCAGGTCGTTGTCGTGCGGACCGACGCGGCCCTCGCCGAGCAGCGGCCCGGTGATCTCGCCCAGGCGCTGCGGCAGCAGCACGAACGGCCGGTGCGGCGCCCGCAGCACGTTGGACCGGTACTCGGGGAAGCTCACGGGCGGGTGCGACGGCGTGTCGGAACGGTAGGTCGGCACCGAGGTTTCTCCTGTTCGTCGTGCCGAGGGGGAACGGGCTAGCGGGTCAGCTCGCGCAGCACCGCGAGTTCGCGGTCGGTCGGCGGTTCGCCCCGGCCGAGGTCGTCGGCGACCTTCAGGTCCCAGCCGGTGCGCTCGCGCGCGGTCGCCAGGTCCACGCCGGGGTGCAACGCGGTCAGCACCAGCTCACGGGTGTCCGGGTCGGGCCGCAGCACGCCCAGGTCGGTGATCACCAACCGCGGCCCGGCGCCGGTCAGCCCCAGCTCCTCCCGCTCACCGGGCCCGGACCCGAAGCCGAACGAGGTGACGAAGTCGACCCGCTCCACGAACGCCCGCCTGGTCTGCCGCACCACCACGACGACCTCGCGGCACGACGCGGCGATCTCGGGCGCGCCGCCCGCGCCGGGCAGCCGCACGCCGGGGTTGCGGTAGTCGCCGCCGATCACGGTGGTGTTGATGTTGCCGAACCGGTCCAGCTGGGCCGCGCCGAGGAAGCCGACGTCGATCCGGCCGGGCTGCAGCCAGTAGTTGAAGATCTCCGGCACGCCCACCACGCTGACCGCCGTGTCGGCCAGCACCCCGTCGCCGATCGACAGCGGCAGCCGGTCCGGTTTCGCGCCGATCGTGCCGGACTCGTACACCAGCACCAGGTCGGGCGCGTGCGTGCGGCGGGCCAGGTTGGCCGCGGTGCTGGGCAGCCCGATGCCGACGAAGCACACCGCGCCGTCGCGCAACGCCCGTGCCGCCGCGACCGTCATCATCTCGTCCGACGTGTAGGTCACGCGATGCTCTCCAACCACTGCGCGAACTCGTCCCGGTCCCGGCTGATCGCGTCCCACGCCACGTAGAAGTCGTTGTCGCGCACCGAGTAGTCGTGCGCGTAGGACGGGTGCGCCCCACCCGGCACCTCGGCGACGTAGTCCACCACCCACGACGGCAGCACCACCGCGCCCGGCCGCGGCTCCAGCTCGTCCACGACCTCCTCGACGGTGACCAGCGAGCGGGTCGCGGCCAGCACCGCCTCCTTCTGCACGCCCGTGATGCCCCACAGCTGCACGTTCCCGTGCCGGTCGGCGCGCTGGGCGTGCACGACGGCGGCGTCCAGCTCCAGCGCGGCCACGGCGGTCAGCACTTCGCCGGTGAACGGGCACGTCACCGACGCGATGTTGGCGGTCTGGGCGGGCAGGTCGGTGCCGGTGTAGCCGCGCAGCACGGCGAACGGCAGCCCGGACGCCGCCGCGACGTACCGGTTGGCCATGCCCGCGTGGCTGTGCTCCTCCAGCTCCAGCGGCCTCGGCCAGCCGTGCTGCACGGCGTCGCGGAACCGGTGCAGCGAACCGACACCGGGGTTGCCGCCCCACGAGAACACCAGCTTGCGCGCGCAGCCCGCGCCGATGAGCTGGTCGTACAGCACGTCGGGTGTCATCCGGACCAGGGTCAGCCCACGCCTGCCCTGCCGGATCACCTCGTGCCCCGCGGCGAACGGGATCAGGTGCGTGAACCCCTCGAACGCCACGGTGTCGCCGTCGCGCACGACCTGCGCGACGGCCTCCGCGAGGGGTGCGATGGTGGCCACTCCGACCTCCCGTTCCGATCGGCCGTGCACCGGCTCTGACGTGCGGCGAACGCTAGGTAGGCGGTCCGGAGCGGGTCAACGGGATCTTCCACTCACCGGAAGCCGCGAACCCCTACCTTCTGAACCGGACGTGCCCGCCGGCCGAATTGCCTGGTGTCAGCTCGTGCGTCCGATGGAGGGATCGAGCATGTCCACACCGCTCACCGGCCGACGCGCCGCCAAGGCGTGCGCCGCGTTGGCCGCGGTCGGCGCCACGGCCCTGGCCACCGGCCTGCTCGGCGCCTCCGGTGCGGGCGCGTCGAGCCACCGCGAGGCGCCGCTGATCGCGGGCGACCCGGCGGTCGACAACACCGACGTCTACGCGTTCGTCAGCCCCGACCACCCGGACACCGTGACGCTGATCGCGAACTTCTCCCCGTTCCAGGAGCCGAACGGAGGCCCGAACTTCTACCCGTTCGCCACCGACGCGCGTTACGACCTGAACGTCGACAACGACGGCGACGCCCGCGCGGACATCACCTACCGGTTCACGTTCCAGAACGACGACCGGCGCGGCAAGTCGACGTTCCTGTACAACAACGGCGCGGTGACGTCGTTGGACGACGAGAACCTGCTGTTCCGGCAGACCTACACGCTGGAGCTGGTGGACGGGCGCGGCGCGTCCACGAAGCTGGTGCGGAGGGGCAGGGTCGCGCCGTCCAACACCGGGCCGAAGTCGATGCCGGACTACCGCGCGTTGCGCGACCAGGCGATCACGCCGATCCAGGGCGGTGCCAAGGCCTACGTCGGGCAGGCCGACGACCCGTTCTTCCTGGACCTGCGGGTGTTCGACCTGCTCTACGGCGCGGACCTGTCCGAGGTCGGGCAGGACACGCTGCGCGGCTACAACGCCAACACGATCGCGTTGCAGGTGCCGAAGGCGTGGCTGGCGTTGAAGGGCGACCCGAAGCGCAACCCGGTGATCGGGGTGTGGGGCGACACCGAGCGCCGGTCGATGGAGCTGAGCCCCGGGCGCTACCGGGCGCACGGCGACTGGGTGCAGGTGTCCCGGCTGGGCAACCCGCTGGTCAACGAGGTGGTGGTGCCCGCGGGGCTGAAGGACAAGTTCAACTCGCTCACGCCCGACCAGGACGGCGAGGTCGAGGAGCTGGTGGACCGGGTGACGAACCCGGAGCTGCCCACGCTGGTGGAGGCGATCTACCGGGTGCCCGCGCCGAAGGGTCGGCGTGACGACCTGGTGGAGATCTTCCTGACCGGCATCACGACCGAGCTCGGCGGTCCGATCAAGGCGGACCTCAACTCGCAGGTCGTCAACGCCGACGTGGACGAGCGGAGGTTCGTGCCTTCGGAGCAGCTGCGGTTGAACATGTCCGTGGCGCCGGCGGCCGAGCCGAGCCGCCTCGGTGTGCTGGGCCGGGACAACCAGGGTTTCCCGAACGGGCGCAGGCTGGCCGACGACGTGCTGGACATCGGCTTGCAGGCGTTGGAGGGCGCGGCGGTGACCGGCGTGGTCGAGGCGCTGGCCGCCGGTGACGAGGTCGACGCGAACGAGAACGCGTTCGAGAAGGCCTTCCCGTACGTGGCGCTGCCGAACAACACCGCGGTCAACGCCGGCGGTGCGGAGGTCGCGATCAAGCCGACCGCGGGTGGCGGTGTGCCGACCGCGCCCCTGTTGAGCGGACTGCTCGCCATCCTGCTGATCGGCGCCGGGGCCTGGGTCCTGCGCCACCGCGGTCGGCAGGACTCCCCGACCGAGTAGTCCTCGTCCCCCTTGGAGGGTCCCCCGCCCTCCAAGGGGGGCATCTCCCTCGTCGGAAGGTCCGCCGTGATCAGGCTCGTCGCCGTGACCGCTGTCGTGGGCGGTATCGCGTTGCTCAGCACGGCCGTGTCGGCACTGTCCACTTCGGACTCGACTGCTCCGTCCGGCGCGGTGGCGGAGGCCGCCACGCACCGGACCGTCTCGGCGTTGCAGGACAAGCTGCGCCGCACGCCGTCCGACGCGGGCGCGTGGGCCGCGTTGGGCTCGGCTTACGTGGAGCAGGCCCGGATCACCGGTGACCCGTCGTACTACGCGAAGGCGCGCGGTGCGCTGGACACTTCGGTGCGGCACCAGCCGGAGGGGAACGGGTTCGCGTCGATCGGGTTGGGCGCGTTGGCGAACGCGCGGCACGATTTCGCGGCGGGCCTGGAGCACGCTTCGCGGGCGCGGGAGTCGTTGCCGGACACGGCCGAGGTGTACGGGGTGCTGGCGGACGCGTTGACGCAGCTCGGCCTGGCGGGTGAGGCCACGGCGGCGGTGCAGCGGATGCTCGACTTGGAGCCCGGTGTGCCGTCGTTCACGCGGGCGGCCTACGACTTGGAGCAACGCGGGGATGTGGCGGGGGCACGTGAGGCGTTCGAGCGGGCGCTGGGTGCGGCGGCGGCTGCGGCGGACGTGGTGTTCTGCCGGTATCGGTTGGGTGAGCTGGCGTTCGACCGCGGTGATTTGGACGAGGCGCTGGCGCAGTACGAGCAGGGGTTGGTGGTCGACCCGCGGGACGTGATGTTGTTGCGGGGCAAGGCGAAGGTGACGTTCGCGCGCGGGTCGGTGGACGAGGCGTCGCGGTTGTTCGCGGAGCTGGTGCGGCGCAGGCCGTTGCCGGAACTCGTGCACGAGTACGCGAACCTGTTGCGTGCGGCGGGAGGTGACGCGGCGCCGCAGTTCGCCGTGCTGGAGCGGCAGTTCGCGTTGGTGCCGGACGACTTGGCGGCGTCGGTGGTGGCGGCGGACCGGGGTGACGCGGCTTCGGCGTTGCGGCTGGCGGAGGCCGAGTGGGGACGGCGGCGGCACGTGCTGGTGGCGGACGCGGTGGCTTGGGCGTTGCACCTGAACGGCCGGCACGAGGAGGCGTTGGCGTTCGCCGATCGCGCCGTGTCGTCGGGGTGGCGCAACGCCGTGTTCCTGTACCACCGCGGGATGATCCTGGCCGCGCTGGGCCGTTCCGCCGAGGCCGTTGCAGTACTGGACGAAACGTTGCAGATCAATCCGCACTTCTCCTTCGTGGACGCCCCTCGTGCACGTGCGACGTTGGAAGGTCTGCGGTGAGGCTCATCGCTGCGGTTCTTCTCGCAATGTTGCTGTTTCCAGTGCACGCCACCGCGCACCCGTTGGGCAGCTTCACGGTCAACCACTACCACGGGATCACCGTGCACCCGGACCGCGTGATCGTGCGGGCGGTGGTGGACACGGCGGAGATCCCGACGTTGCAGGAACGGCCGGCGGAGGTGGGTGATTACGCGGCGCGGGAGTGCGCGGCGTTGGCGCGGGCCACGGTGGTGGAGGTGGACGGCCGAGGTGTGCCGGTGGAGGTGCGGTCGAGTGCCGTGGAGTTCCCGCCCGGTGACGCGGGCCTGCCCACCACTCGGCTGACGTGCGTGGTGGAGGCCGGGGCGTCCGGGGCGACGGTGGCGGTGCGCGCGGGTTACCGGGACGACCGCGTCGGCTGGCGGGAGATGACGGCTGTCGGTGCCGGTGTCGCGCTGCTCGACCCGCCGGTGCCGGGGGTGAGCGTGACGGGTGAACTGCGGGAGTACCCGGACGACCTGCTGTCGGACCCGTTGGACGTGCGTTCGGTGGTGCTGCGGGTCGGTGCCGGGTCGTCCTCGCCGGCGGGCGGTGCCGCGGAGGTGGGTGGGTCGTCGTTGCCGGGTGTGGCTGCGCGGGCGTTCACGTCGTTGGCCGGGGTCGGGGACCTGACGCCGTTGGTCGGGGTGTTGGCGGTGCTGTTGTCGCTGGTGCTGGGTGCTTCGCACGCGGCGTTGCCGGGGCACGGCAAGACCGTGATCGCGGCTTGCCTGGCGGGCCGGGCGGGGACGCCTCGGGACGCGCTGGTGGTGGGTGCGACGGTGACGTTGACGCACACCGCCGGGGTCCTGGCGTTGGGGCTGCTGATCAGCGCGACCAGTGCGGTGGCGGGCGAGGCGGTGCTGCGGTGGCTGGGCCTGGTGAGCGGACTGCTGGTGACCGTGATCGGCGCCACTCTCTTGCGCGCATCCCTGCACCACCGCCGGCCTGCCCCCGCCGGCCATGGGCATGGCCACGGTGTGGGGCGGGTCGGGCTGGTCGGGCTGGGGGTGGCCGGTGGGCTGGTGCCCAGTCCGTCCGCGCTGGTCGTCCTGCTCGGCGCGGTCGCCTTGGGGCGGACCTGGTTCGGGGTGCTGTTGGTCCTCGGTTACGGCCTGGGCATGGCCGCCACGCTGACCGCGGTCGGCCTGCTCCTGGTCCGGTTGCGGGATCGCCTGGTGGCCGCCGAACGCCTGCGCGACCGCTTCACCGCCCTGCCCACCGTCACCGCGGCCCTCGTGTCGATCGTCGGAGCGGGACTGGCCTTGCGGGCGGTACTGGGGTGGTGAGTAAGTTGCGCACTGTGACGACGCCGGTGGTACGCGTGATCGAGTGGTCGGGCAAGTCCTGGGACGGCCCGTCCGAGACAGCCCTGCACGACCTGCTCGCCGACCTGGACCTGACCCATCGACACCTGGTCGTGGAACGGCTCGACCTG
Source organism: Saccharothrix carnea (assembly GCF_003014735.1). Lineage (GTDB taxonomy): Bacteria > Actinomycetota > Actinomycetes > Mycobacteriales > Pseudonocardiaceae > Actinosynnema > Actinosynnema carneum. The sequence goes on from NZ_PYAX01000004.1 coordinate 532,618, forward strand.
GAGCCCGCCGGGCAGCACTTCATGCGGGTGCACCTGAACGACGACCTCAGCCACCTCGTGGAGTACCGCGACGGGGAACGCCGGTTCCAGGCGCAGGTGCCCCTCCAGCCCGACGTGATCGGCGTCGGACCGGTCGCGGCGGTCCTCGCGGACTGGGCGTTCGGCCGCCAGGGGTGGCGCGAGGCCCTGCACTGGGTGCCGCTGTCGCTGGATCAGCCCGCCAAGTCCTGACGGCTCGCCGGGTACGACGGCCACGGCCCCAGTTCGGGCAGCGGCACGGCGGAGGTGGGCGGCTCGTCGGGCACCCGGCCGGCGAGCCAGGCGGCGAGGTCGCGCACCCCGCCGACCACCTCCGTGCCCGTGCCCCACGTCCGCGGCGAGTCGGTCGCCCGCAGGGAAACGCCCTCGGGCAGCCTCGGCCGCAGCACGCCGATGGTGTGGACGGCGAACTCCGCGCTCCACTCCCCCGGCCGAACGCCGAGGTCGAGGTCGAGCAGGTGGATCCACACCTCGCGCCAGCGGGTGAACACCGGCGGCACGGGATCGGGCGCGTCGGCGGGCTCCGACCAGTCCCGGATCCCCGCCCACGCCCGTTCCAGGCGCTCGTTGTGCTCGGCGGTCGCGGCCCGGTGCCCGTCCGCGCCACGGGACGCGGTGGCCTCGATGATCGCGTCCCGCTCACCGGGTGCCCACATCTCGACGTGCTCGCCACGTGACGCGTGCCCGACCACCCGGCTGCGGGCACGGGCCGCGTCGGCGAGGTGCGCCAGCACGTGCCCCCGCGTCCAGCCGGGCAACAGCGACGGCTCCGCGACCTGTTCGTCGGTGAGGTCGGCGATCACGTCGAGCAGCCGGCGGTGGGCGTGTGCGACCGCGTCCAAAGGTGGCTTCACGTCACCTGATCCTAGGGACCGGAGACGTCCGGCGGTCCGCACTCGGGCAGACCGCGGCGGTCGCCGGCGCTGTCTAAGGTGCCGCCTGGAGCACCAAGAGGGTCAGGTCGTCGTGCTCCGCCGAACCCAGCCAGTCGAACACCACGCGCCGCAGGTGGTCGGACACCGCGTCGGCCGACAGCCCGGTGCAGTCGGCCAGCGCCGCCTTCAGCCGCACGTCGCCGAACAGCTCCTGCCGGTCGTCGTACTTGCGCGCCTCGGTCAGCCCGTCGCTGTAGAGCAGCAACGTCTCCCCCGGCGCGAGCGCGACGGTCGTCTGGTTGAACCGCACCTCCGGCAGCACGCCGACGATCCCGCCGTGCACCGCCACCTCGTCCACCCGCCCGTCGGCACGCAGCACCAGCGGCGCGGGGTGGCCGCCCGCGGCCAGGGTCAGCCGCAGCCCACCGGCCTGCACGGGCACCATCGCGCCGACCACGAGCGTGGTGAACAGCCGGCTGCCCGCGGCCCGCAGGGCGGCGTTGAGCAGGTGCAACAACTGCGCGGGCCGCTGCTCGACCACGAGCAGGGCGTGCAGGCTCTGCCGCACCCGGCCGCTGTGCGCCGCCGCTTCCAGCCCGTTGCCCGCCACGTCGCCGAGCACGAACGCCGCGCTGCCGTCCTCACGCGGGTGCACGTCGTAGAAGTCGCCGCCCACCAGCACCTGCCGGTGCGCGGGCTCGTACACGCCGGCCAGGCGGACACCCGGCACCTCGGGCAGCGGGGTGGGCAGCAGGTTGGCCCGCAGCGCCTCCACGGTCTTGCGCTGCTCGCCGAACCGGGTGCTCACCTCGACCGCCGCCGCGGCCCGTTCCGCGAACCGCTTGAGCAGGTCGACGCGCCACGTGCCGCCGAAGCACACCAGCGCGCCACCCTCGGTCAGCGGCACGGCCACGCCCACCCCGGACGCGCCCCACGGGCCGTCTCCCAGTTCGGTCAGCTCGGCGTGCTCGACCCGCCGTTCCAGCACGGCGGTGAAGCCGGGCGCGGTTCCCGCGACCTGACGTGTGGTGCGGGCCACCGCGACGTCACCGGCGGGGGTGCGCCGCCACCACTCCAGCCGGCCGCGCAGGCCCGGCAGCACGACGACGGTGTGCTCGGCGGGCGCCAGCTCGACCACCGTGCGCAGGGCGTCCGCACGGTCCGTGATCGACGCCAGGCGGTGCGCGGCGTCGTCGAGGTAGTCGTCCACACCCCGGTACCAGGCGACCCACCCGCCGCCGAGGTCCTGCCGACGCGCGCCGCGGCCGTCGTCCGGCAGCGCGGAACCCGTCCGCGCCTGCGTGAACAGCACGGATGCGAGAGAGTTGACCAACCGGACGACGCCTTCCGGGTCCAGCACGACGACGGCCTCGTGGAAGCCGTCGACCACACGACGCCACGCGTCGAGGTCGAGGCCCGTGTCGGCGCCTTGCCGGTAGCCCTGGGCCATCACGGCTCCTGTGTGTCGGGTTCGACCCAACCTATCGGACAAGTTGCCTCCAACAGTGGCAGGCTTGGCGCAGTTCCGCTGACATCGGAGGCTCGTGTGACGACCGCCCAGGACGACACGGACGTGACCCTGGCCCGACTGCTGACCGCGATGCGGGAGATGAAGGACGGCAACTTCCGCCGTCGCCTCGTCGTGCCCACACGGGGCGGGCACCGCGACGGGGTGACCGCGGAGTTGGCCGAGGCCTTCAACGAGATCGCCGAGCGCAACCAGTGGCTGGTCGGCGAGCTGGTGCGGGTGCGCCAGTCGGTCGGCCAGGAGGGCAGGCTGGGCGAGCGGCTGGCACCGAGCACCGCCACCGGTGGCTGGGCGACGGCCGCGGACGCGGTGAACGGGCTGATCGACGACCTGACCCGGCCGACCGCCGAGCTGAGCCGCGTGCTCGCCGCGGTCGCCGAGGGTGACCTGTCGCAGGAGATCGTGGTCGACGCGCGCGGTGAGGTCGCCGCGCTGGTCGAGAGCTTCAACTCGATGACGGCGACGCTGCGCACGTTCGCGGGCGAGGTCACCCGGGTGGCGCGCGAGATCGGCACGGACGGGCGGCTGGGCGGCACGGCGGTCGTGCCCGGCGTGGCCGGCACGTGGAAGGACCTGACCGACTCGGTCAACTTCATGTCCGACAACCTGACCAAGCAGGTGCGTGACATCGCGCAGGTGGCCACGGCGGTGGCCCAGGGCGACCTGTCGCAGAAGATCACCGTGACGGTGGCGGGCGAGATGTTGGAGCTGAAGGACACCGTCAACACGATGGTCGACCAGCTGTCCTCGTTCGCCGACGAGGTCACGCGCGTGGCGCGCGAGGTCGGCACGGACGGGCGGCTGGGCGGTCAGGCCCAGGTGCCCGGGGTCGCCGGCACCTGGCGCGACCTGACCGACAACGTCAACTTCATGGCGAACAACCTGACCTCGCAGGTCCGCAACATCGCGCAGGTGGCGACGGCGGTCGCCCAGGGCGACCTGTCGCAGAAGATCACGGTAGACGCGCGGGGCGAGATCCTGGAGCTCAAGTCGACCATCAACACGATGGTCGACCAGCTGTCCTCCTTCGCCGACGAAGTCACGCGAGTCGCGCGAGAAGTCGGCACGGACGGACGGCTGGGCGGTCAGGCCCAGGTGCCCGGGGTCGCCGGCACCTGGCGCGACCTGACCGACTCGGTGAACTTCATGGCCGGCAACCTCACGTCCCAGGTCCGCAACATCGCGCAGGTGACGACGGCGGTCGCCCAGGGCGACCTGTCGCAGAAGATCGACGTGGACGCGCGGGGCGAGATCCTCCAGCTCAAGACCACGATCAACACGATGGTGGACCAGCTGTCGTCGTTCGCGGCCGAGGTCACGCGCGTCGCGCGAGAAGTCGGCAGCGATGGGCGGCTGGGCGGTCAGGCCCAGGTGCCCGGGGTCGCCGGCACCTGGCGGGACCTGACCGACTCGGTGAACTTCATGGCGGGCAACCTGACCTCGCAGGTCCGCAACATCGCGCAGGTGGCGACGGCGGTGGCGCGGGGTGACCTGTCGCAGAAGATCACGGTCAACGCGCGGGGCGAGATCCTGGAGCTGAAGGACACCATCAACACGATGGTCGACCAGCTGTCCTCGTTCGCCGACGAAGTCACGCGAGTCGCGCGAGAAGTCGGCACGGACGGGCGGCTGGGCGGTCAGGCCCAGGTGCCCGGGGTCGCCGGCACCTGGCGCGACCTGACCGACTCGGTGAACTTCATGGCCAACAACCTGACGGCCCAGGTCCGGTCGATCGCGCAGGTCACGACGGCCGTGGCGGGCGGCGACCTGTCGCAGAAGATCACCGTGGACGCGCGGGGCGAGATCCTGGAGCTCAAGTCGACCATCAACACGATGGTCGACCAGCTGTCTTCCTTCGCCGACGAAGTCACGCGAGTCGCGCGAGAAGTCGGCACGGACGGACGGCTGGGCGGTCAGGCGCGGGTGCCGGGGGTGGCCGGCACGTGGAAGGACCTCACCGACAACGTCAACGTCATGGCCGACAACCTGTCCACGCAGGTCAGGTCCATCGCGGCGGTGGCGACGGCGGTCGCGGGCGGTGACCTGTCCAAGAAGATCGCGGTCGAGGCCAAGGGCGAGGTCGCGGCGCTGGCCAACACCATCAACGGCATGGTGGACACGCTGCGCGCGTTCGCCGACGAGGTCACCCGCGTGTCCCGCGAGGTCGGCACCGAGGGCATCCTCGGTGGTCAGGCCCGCGTGCCGAACGTGGCGGGCACCTGGAAGGACCTCACCGAGAACGTCAACTTCATGGCGAACAACCTCACCTCGCAGGTCCGCAACATCGCCCAGGTGACGACCGCGGTGGCGTTGGGCGACCTGTCGAAGAAGATCGACGTCGACGCGCGCGGCGAGATCCTGGAGCTGAAGACGACCATCAACACGATGGTCGACCAGCTGTCCTCGTTCGCCCAGGAGGTCACGCGCGTCGCGCGGGAGGTCGGCACCGAGGGCAAGCTCGGCGGCCAGGCCGAGGTGGAAGGCGTCTCGGGCACCTGGAAGCGGCTGACCGAGAACGTCAACGAGCTGGCCGGGAACCTGACCCGGCAGGTGCGCGCGATCGCCGTGGTGGCGACGGCGGTGACCGCGGGCGACCTGACCCGGCAGATCACCGTGGACGCGTCCGGCGAGGTCGCGGACCTCAAGGACAACATCAACCGGATGATCGGCAACCTGAGGGCGTCCACCCGCGCCAACCAGGAGCAGGACTGGCTGAAGACGAACCTGGCCAGGCTGTCCGGCCAGATGCAGGGGCACCGCGACCTCAACGCCATGGCGTCGCTGGTGATCAGCGAGCTGACGCCGCTGGTGTCGGCGCAGCACGGCGCGTTCTTCCTGGTGGACCCCGAGTCCAACGCCCTGGGCCTGACCGCGGCCTACGGGTACGCGCCGCGCGGCGGGCGGCCCACCCGGTTCATGCGCGGTGAGTCGTTGATCGGGCAGGTCGCGGTGGAGAAGAAGACGCTGCTGGTCACCGACGTGCCGCCGGGGTACATCGAGATCGGCTCGGGGCTCGGGTCGGCGCCGCCCGCGAACCTGGTGATCCTGCCGATCGTGTTCCAGGGCGAGATCCTCGGCGTGATCGAGCTGGGCTCGTTCGGCGAGTTCACCGCGGTGCACCTGGACCTGCTGGACCAGCTCAAGGAGAACATCGGCGTCAACCTGAACACGATGCTGGCCAACGCGCGGACCGACAGCCTGCTGGTGGAGTCGCAGCGGCTGACCGAGGAGCTGCGGGCCGGCTCGGTCGAGCTGGAGGCGCGGGCGCGGCAGCTGTCGTCGGCGTCGAAGTACAAGTCGGAGTTCATGGCGAACATGTCGCACGAGCTGCGCACGCCGTTGAACAGCCTGCTGATCCTGGCGAAGCTGCTGGCCGACAACCTGGACGGCAACCTCAACCCGAAGCAGGTCGAGTTCGCCAAGACGATCCACTCGTCGGGTACCGATCTGCTGCAGCTGATCGACGACATCCTGGACCTGACCAAGGTCGAGGCCGGGCACATGCAGGTGCAGACGGACCCGGTGCACGTGTCGGACGTGGTCGCCTACGTCGAGGCGATGACCACGCCGCTGGCCGCGGAGAAGGGGTTGGCGTTCGAGGTCGTGGTGGAGCCGGACATGCCGTCCACCCTGCACACCGACGAGCACCGGTTGCAGCAGATCCTGCGCAACCTGCTGTCGAACGCGGTCAAGTTCACCCACGACGGCGAGATCAAGCTGCGGATCCGGGCGGTCGACGGCTCGGTCGCGTTCGACGTGCAGGACACCGGCATCGGCATCCCGTCCGACAAGCTGTCGGTGATCTTCGAGGCGTTCCAGCAGGCGGACGGCACGACGTCGCGGAAGTACGGCGGGACCGGGCTCGGGCTGTCGATCAGCCGTGAGCTGGCGGCGTTGCTGGACGGCCGGCTGGACGTGCGTTCCGAGCCGGGCCTCGGCTCGACGTTCACGCTGTACCTGCCGCTGGGCGAGCAGGGCATCGTCCCGCCGGTCGCGGTGGAGCCGGAGGTCGTGCCGGAGCTGCTGACGCCGTCGGACGAGTCGGCGCAGTCGGTGGTGGCGCCGTCCGACCTGCCGCCGGCGCCGATGCGGTTCCACGGCGAGAAGGTGCTGATCGTCGACGACGACCTGCGCAACGTGTTCGCGCTGACGAGCGTGCTGGAGCTGCACGGGCTGCAGGTGATCTACGCGGACAACGGGATCACCGGTGTGCGGGCGTTGGAGCAGTACGACGACGTGACGCTGGTGTTGATGGACATCATGATGCCGGAGCTGGACGGCAACGCGACCATGGCGGCCATCCGGGCTATGTCGCGGTACGCGGACCTGCCGGTGATCGCCGTGACGGCGAAGGCGATGAAGGGTGATCGGGAGAAGTCGCTGGCTTCGGGGGCGACGGATTACGTGACCAAGCCGGTGGACACCGAACACCTGCTCCGCCTGATCGCCTTCTACCTGGGCGTCGAACAGGACTGACCCGCGTGTCCTACGTTCAGGACCCGCGAGTCGAACGTTCAGAGCCCGCGTGTCGAACGGTCGGAGCCCATGAGTTCTGCGTTCAGGTCCCCTGGGTTCTGGTTCAGGTCAGGGCGGTGACGAGGCGGTGGCAGCGGTGGGGGTCTTCGGTCAGGCCGGCGTCCAGGCCCCATAGCCAGTAGTCGATGGCGCGGAAGACGACCCAGTTGCGGGCGTGGTGGAGGGGGATGTCGGCGGTTTCGGCGATGATGGTCAGGTGGGCCGCGATGGCGGTGGGGGTGGGCATTTCGTCGAGTCTGGTCCAGAGGACTCTGGCCAGGTCGTAGGCGATGTCGCCGCGCAGCAGGATCGGGTCGACGGTCAGCCAGGGTTCGCGGTTGCCGCGCAGTACCTGGGCCGAGTGCAGGTCGCCGTTGACGGCGAGGGTGGACGTGGTGGTGACCAAGGTCTCCGCGGCCTCCTCCCCCGCACGGAGGAAGGCGCGGTCGAAGGGGTGGGCTTGGCGCAGCCAGTCGGCTTCCAGGCTGTCCGCACGGGCGAGGGCCAGGTCCGCCGTGGAACGGGCCGTTGGCGGCGCGGGTACGGCCAGTCGTCGGGCCATCGCGCCCAGTACGGCCATCGCTTCTTCTGACGGCAGGTCGAGGGCGCTGTGGTGCATGTCCAGGCGTTCCAGCAGCAGGGCGCCGGCGGCGGGGTCGGCGTCGAGCAGGTGGACGGTTCCCCGGCCTTGCCAGAAGCGCAGTGCCTCGATGTGCGCGGTCACGTCTTCGCTCGGTGCGTTGAAGCGCAGGACGAGCGGGGTGTCGTCGCGGACCACCGGGATCACCAGGGCGTGCGAGCCGTGCGTCACCGGGCCGTCCGGGCGGAGGTGCCAGGCTGCCAGGTGGTGCTCGATGGCGGCGGGCAGGGTGGCCAGCCAGCCCGGGTCACGCGGTATGGGTGAGTTCCGGAACGTCTCGGGGATCACGTCGTGGCGGACTCGACGGTGTCGTGGATGTGCATGACCTCGGTCAACTCGGTCAGCCGGAACAGCTTGTGCACCGATGGCTGCATGCACGCCATCCGGAACTGCCCGCCCGCGCCGTCCAGCCTGCGGTGCCAGTCGAGCATCAGGGACAGGCCCGTGGTGTCCATGAACGGCACACCGCTCAGGTCCACCACCACGTGGGCGCCCGCGCTCTCCTCGAGGCGGTCGGACAGCACGGGGACGGTGTCCGCGTCCAGCTCGCCCGACACCGCGACGACCGTCCAGTCGCCCCGCACCTCACTGCGCACCTGCAACTCCATGAGGCACGAGCCTAGCCACCGGACGGGCCGAATGCCGAGACCGAGTCGACACCGGGGTGCCGCGGACACCGATCGGCACGACCGCCCGGTGCCACGACCGGAGGATGTGCGACGATGCGGTAACGGCCGATCAACGGGGAGCGGATGTGCGCAACGAGCCAGCGGCGCCGGTGGCCGTGACGCTGCCCGCCTCAGCGGGCTCATCGGCGCGTGCCCGACAGGTGGTGGGTGACGCGGCGGCGGCGTGGGGGCTGTCGGCCGACGCCGCCGACGACGCCGCCCTGGTGGTGACCGAACTGGTGTCCAACGCCGTCGACCACGCGACCGGTCCGGTGGGGCTGACCGTCTCGCGGACGGAGTCCGGCCTGCGGATCGAGGTGGCCGACCAGTCGTCCGCGCCACCCCAGCCCAGACCGGTGCAGGTCGAGTCGGCACGGGGGCGCGGGCTGATCATCGTGGCGGCCCTGAGCCGGGCGTGGGGCTCCGAGCCGACCGCCGACGGCAAGGTCGTGTGGGCCGAGCTCGACAGCTGAGCGCGCCCCGACCGGGCAGGGACCGGCCGAGGCGCGCCGTTCCACTTTCGGGTGACAGCCGGTCGGGAACAATCCGGGTTTCGATCCGTAGGGGTACGGCACTTGCGTTCAGGCGGGGCAAAACGGGTATCCGGGGAGCGCTGACAACGAGGAGGTCATGTGTCCACCACGACGGAAGCCGGTCAGGTGACCGGGACGCAGGACAAGGACTACAACATCATCTGGTTCGTCGAGGCGTGCCTGAGCAACGCGCTGCGGCTGGAGAGCTACATCGCCGACGCCGAACGGGCGGGCGACCGCGAGCTGGCGGACTTCTTCCGCCGCGCGCAGGGTGAGAGCCGCAAGGGCGCCGAGCAGGGCAAGCAGCTGCTCGCGTCGCGCCTCGGCAAGTCGTAGCACGCGCGCAAGGGCCGCCCTCATCGGACGAGGGCGGCCCTCGGTCGCTGCGGGCTACTGCTGTTCGCGGAATCGGTCCAGACCCTCCTTGGCCTTGTCCGCCCCGGTCTGGATGTGCTCGGAGTGCTGACCACCGGTCCGCTCGTCGATGACCTGGCCGGCCTTGTCGATGCCCTGGTCCGCCTTGTCGCCGTGCTGGCCGAGAGCGTCCTTGGCCTTGTCCTTCAGCTCGTCGAACTTGTCGCCAATGCCCATCTGCGCTCGAACCTCCTCCGGGTGTCCCTCGTGGACACTCCGAAGGGTGGGCTACCCGTGGGGCGGTGCGGTTGATGCGCGTTGGCCGACAACTCACCCGGACGAGTTAGGTCGATCGTCAACGAGGTCACGGAGACAAGCGGACAGCCGCGAGCACGCGGCAGGAGGGTCGGAGCACGGTGTGGTGATGCGTCCAGCGGCACCACGGCTCCCGCGAACCGGCCGTCGCCCACGGAGAGCAGCGCCTGCCGCCCGCGGTGTCAGCGGCACGGTCACCGCGCCGACTGCCTGGATCAGGAGTCCGCCCGGCTGCGGGCGTTGCCGCCGGACGTCGTCGGCACCGTCCAATTGCGACACTCACACCGCGCCTGGCGCGGATGTTGTGGCACATCGACGATTCGTGTGACGGTTCACCGCGCACCCGACCCGCGTCACCGGCCCGGTGGCCGCACTCCGGGCACGACGTCGTGGTGGCGGCCGGTACGACGAATGCCGGTACGCGTGATCACTCACGCGCCGGGTAGGTGGCGTCCTGGTAGGCGTGACCGGGCACGCTGTGCTCGGCGGCGCGCTGGTCCTGGGCCCGTTCGTTGCGGGTGCGCACCGGTGCGTCGTCCGCGGGCGGGTCGGGCAGGCCGAGCATGGACAGCAGTTCGGCGCAGTCGTTCGCGTCGACGGAGTTGTCCAGGACGGTGCGCGCGGCCTGGTTGCGCTGGATGGTCTCGGCCCTGTCGGCCGCGGCCCGCGCGTCGGCGAAACCCACCGCGGCGCCCTGTGATCGACCAGGTCTGGTCTGCGTCATGACGACCCCGCCTCCCCTGCCGGCAGGGCCGCACCACGCGCTTGGTGGATCGGACCGGCGTGCCTGCGGGCCTTGGGGGTAGATGATGTGAACGGATGGTCCGGCGACAAGCCGGTGCTCCCGTCCCCGGCCCCGGAGTGCGGCCGGACTGGGTCGGGGACCGCGCCGACCGAGTGCCGACAGCTCGTGCCCCAACTCGGAAGACTCTACTCCACGCTCCTCCGTCGGACGAAGCGCGCCCGTGTCCGTCAATGTTCAACCAACTACGGACACCTGTTGCCAAGAACCGCCGGTCCGCGCTTGACTGGCCCCGGTTCGTCGGGTGTCGACCGGAGGTGGACGTGGTCAACGTCAGAGTCGCCGCAGTGGCCGGTGTGCTGATCGGGTTGGTGGGCCTCGGCGTTCCCGCCGCCGCCGCGCCGCAGGCCGTGGCACTGCCCGTGGTGGACATGGAAGCCGTGCTCAAGGCCGCGCAGATCGACCCGCGCCGGGCCGACTCGGCGATCACGCCGGGCAGCGGCGACAGCGTGCGGCTGGTGGAGCGCGCGCTCGCCGCCAAGGGGCACCTGGCCTCGACCTACGTCGACGGGCACTTCGGCACCCGCACGATCGACGCCTACGCGGCCTACCAGCGCTCGCTGGGCTACACCGGGCTCGACGCGTCCGGCATGCCCGGGCCGACGTCGTTGCGGCTGCTCGGCGAGACGACCTACACCGTCACCCGCGTGGTGTCGGCGGGCAGTCGGGTGACCTACCACAGCGCCCTGATGAACACCCGCACCAAGGCCATGCTGGTCGAGGCGGAACGGCTGCTGGGCCGGTCGCTGGGCATCACCCAGGGCTCGTACAACCCCGGCGGCGTGCCCGGCTCGGCGGGCACGCACGACGGCGGCGGAGCGCTGGACATCTCGGTGTCCGGCATGACCGCCACCACCCGCACGACCGTGGCCCGGGTGCTGCGCCAGGTCGGGTTCGCGGCCTGGATCCGCACCCCGGCGCAGGGCTTCGACTACCACATCCACGCAATCGCCCTGGGCGACCCGGACCTGTCCACCGGCGCCCGCAACCAGGCCGGTGACTACTACCTGGGTTTCAACGGCCTGGCCAACCGGGGACCGGACGACGGGCCGGTCGTGACGCCCAAGCGGACCTGGGAGGAGTACTCGCGGCTCTAGAGCCGCGAGGCGCCTTGCCGAGGCGGGGAAGATGCTCGGTCGCGGCTCTAGGATGGGCTGATGGCCGTCGTCCGAGCGGGGTCGCGATGAGCAACGTGGAGACCCACCCGTCCGAGCTGATCTGCGAGAGCACCTCCGGCGTCGCCGCGGTCGAGGTGCTCGAACCCCGTGACGTCCCGTTGGGCGGGCCGCGGGCGATGACCGTGCGGCGCACGTTGCCGCAGCGGTCGCGGTCGCTGATCGGGGCGTGGTGCTTCGCCGACCACTACGGTCCCGACGACGTGTCGGTCAGCGGCGGTATGGACGTCGCACCGCACCCGCACACCGGCCTGCAGACCGCGAGCTGGCTGTTCAGCGGCGAGATCGAGCACCGCGACAGCCTCGGCGTGCACGCGATGGTGCGGCCGGGCGAGCTGAACCTGATGACGGCCGGGCACGGCATCTGCCACTCCGAGGTGTCGACCCCGGACACGACCGTCCTGCACGGCGTGCAGCTGTGGATCGCGCTACCCGACGCCCACCGCGACGCACCGCGCGACTTCCAGCACCACGTGCCCGAGGTGGCGGCGCTGGACGGCGCCACCGCCCGGGTCTTCCTGGGCACGGTGGCCGGCCATACGTCTCCGGTGCGCACGTTCACGCCGCTGCTGGGCGCGGAACTCGTGCTGGAACCGGGCGCGCGGCTGGCGCTCGACGTGGACCCGGCGTTCGAGCACGGCGTGCTGGTCGACATCGGCGCGGTGGACCTCGACGGCACCGCACTGGCCCACGGCACCCTCGGCTACGTCGGCCTCGGCGCCACCACCCTGCACCTGACCAACACCACCGACAGCCCGGCCCGCGTCGTCCTGCTGGGCGGCGAACCGCTGGGCGAGGACCTGGTGATGTGGTGGAACTTCGTCGGCCGCACCCACGACGAAATCGCCGCCTACCGCGACCAGTGGCAACAACAATCGGACCGCTTCGGCCAAGTCACCGGCTACCCCGGCCACCACCTCCCCGCCCCACCACTCCCGATGGGCCGCCTCCGCCCCCGCGGCAACCCACCACCGGCCTGACCGGAACGGGCTTCACCGCGCCGACGCCCTCCGGCCTCACGGGCGCGGTGCGTACATGATCACGGCCACGCCGACCAGGCAGATCGCGGCGCCGAGGTAGTCCCACCGGTCGGGGCGGAACTTGTCCACGACGACGCCCCAGGCGAGCGAACCGGCCACGAACACCCCGCCGTACGCGGCCAGGATGCGGCCGAAGTGGGCGTCCGGTTGCAACGTCGCCACGAAGCCGTACAGGCCGAGGGCCGCCACACCCGCGCCGATCCACAGCAGGCCGCGGTGCTCGCGGACGCCTTGCCAGACCAGCCACGCGCCGCCGATCTCCGCGAACGCGGCCAACGCGAACAGCACCAGCGAGCGGACCACGGCCATGATCGCGACGATAGCCGCGCGTCCGTCCTTGACAACACCCGGGCGCGAAGTGAACAGTTGTTCATGAACAGGCGTTCACAACGACGGGAGCGACACCGTGCCGGACATCGTCAACACCCACCAGTTCGAGGCGTGGAACGGCTACGAGGGCGAGCACTGGGCCGAGCACCACGACCGCTACGACGCCGTGAACAGCGGTTTCAACGACACGCTGCTCACCGCGGCCGCCATCGGGCCGCAGGACCGGGTGCTCGACCTCGGCTGCGGCAACGGGAGGATCAGCCGGCTGGCGGCCCGCCGCGCCGCCCACGTCACCGGCATCGACCTGTCCGGCCCGATGCTGGCCCGCGCCCGGATGACCGCGGTGGGCGCGCCGAACATGACGTTCGTGCAGGGCGACGCGCAGGTGTTCCCGTTCCCGCCGCACGCGTTCGACGTGGCGGTCAGCCGGTTCGGGGTCATGTTCTTCGCCGACCCGGTGGCGGCGTTCACCAACGTCCGCGGCGCGCTGCGGCCGGGCGGGCGGCTGGTGTTCCTGTCCATGCGGGACCTGGGCGACCTGGCCGGGGTGTTCGCCGCGTTCGGCACCTCGCCGACGTCCACGTCCACCGAGACGGGGCCGTTGTCGCTGTCCGACCCGGCCGTGATCGACCGGGTGCTCACCGGCGCGGGCTTCACCGACGTCACGGCCGAGGCGGTGGACGCGGAGCAGGTGTGGGGCAGCGACGTGGCCGACGCGACGGAGTTCCTCATGGGCTGGGGCCCGGTGCGGTTCGCGCTGCGTGACGCCTCGCCGTCGACCGTGGACCGCGTCCGTGACTCGGTGGCCGCCGCGCTCGCCCCGCACGCCGACGGTGACGCGGTGCGGCTGCGCGGTGCCGCCCGGCTGGTCACGGCGAGGGCCTGACGTGCGGCGGTGGTGATCTTCGGCGGGCACGGCACGGTCGGCCGGGAGGCGGCGGCCATGCTGTCACCGTCGTACGACCGGCTGCCCACGCTGCCGCCCGGCGTGTGGCACGTGGACCAGGTCGGTTCCCCGACCGAAGCGGCGGGCCACGGCTTCCGCCTCCACCTACCGCCTACGATGCAACACGATGGCACCGCGACGAGCAGCAGCACTGCGTGACGGCGACGTGAGCCTGCGCGACCACCTGATCGCCGCGACCACCCGCCTGATCGCCGAACGCGGCACGGCCGGCCTCACGGTCCGCGACATCGCCCGCGCGGCCGACGTCGCGGTCGGCGTGCTCTACAACCACTTCGCGGACAAGGAGGAACTGCTCGCGCTGGCCCTCCACCAGCACGTCCGCGACGTGGAGCGCCGCATCGGCCGCCCGGGCACCGAGGGCACGCCGGCGGAGAACCTGCACGCCTTCGTCACCCACGCGCTGGCCGCGCACACCGCGTTCCTGCCCGCGTTCGCCGGCCTGATCGGCCAACCCGAGGTGTTCGCCCGCTTCGACGCCCTGCCCAACCCGATGGCCGGCGGACGCGGCCTGCACACCGCCCTGGCCGACTACCTGCGCACCGAACAGGCCAACGGCCGCGTCACCGCCGACACCGACCCGGACGCCGTGGCCACGCTCGTCGTGGGCGCGTGCCACGAACTGGTCCTCCCCCACGTCTTCCGGGGCCGGTCGGAGCCACCGGACGTGCCGCCGGGTCGCGTCGAGGCCCTGGTCGCCACCGTGCTGCACGGCATCACACCGCGCTAGAACTGCTGGTACACCTGGTGGCATGACCGAAGATCCGGTGCGCAACCTGGTGGACGGACAAGTCGTCGGCAACATCGTGCAGGCCCGCAACGCGACCGTGATCTCGTCGCAGGCACGGCCGATCGCGGTCGCCGGACTGCCACCGCCCGCCGTGTTCATCGGCCGCGAGGGCGAACTGACCCGACTGGCTTCCTCGCTGGAACCGAGGTCCGACGACACGGTGCCCGCTTGGGCCATCGGCGGCCTGCCGGGTGTGGGCAAGACGGCGTTGGCCGTGTTCGCGGCGCACCGGGCCGTCGCCGCCGGGTGGTTCCCCGGCGGAGTGGTCATGATCGACCTGCGTGGCTACGACCAACCCAACCAGCGAATCACGCCGTCGACCGCGTTGGGAGGGCTGCTCGGCGCACTGGGCGTGGCGAGCGAGCACATCCCGCCGGACCAGGCAGATCGGGTCAGGCTGTGGCGGTCGCTGCTCGCCGACCGCGAGCGCATGCTGGTCGTCGCGGACAACGTCTCCGGCACCGACCAGGTCATCCCGCTCCTGCCGGGCGACTCCCGACACCGGGTGCTGATCACCAGCAGGCACCGGCTCGCCGGCCTCGACCACACCCGCCTGCTCGACCTGGACGTCCTTAACGTGCCGGACGCGGTGCGGATGCTCGTCGCGGTGCTCGGCATCGGCAACCCCGACGACACCCGGGTGGCCGACGACAAGGCGGCGTCCGAACGGGTCGCCCGTCTGTGCGGAGGTCTGCCGTTGGCGGTCCGGGTGGCGGCCGCCATGCTCGTCGCCGATCCGGAGCGGACCGTCGCCGACCTGGCCGACGCACTCGCCGACGAACGACACCGCCTCCGCGAACTCGACTACGACGGCAACCTCGCCGTACGCGCCGCCTTCGACCTCTCCTACGCACTCCTCGACCCCGACCAGGCCAGACTGCTCCGACTCACCGCGCTGGACCCCGGACCGGACGTCGCCCTCGACACCATCACCGCCATCACCGACACCAACCGCGAGACAACCCGGCGGCTGATCCGACAACTGCGCGCGGCCCACCTCCTGCAACCCGGCCGGTCTCCCGACCGCTGGCGGATGCACGACCTCATGCGCCTCTACGCGGCGGACAAAGCGGACGCCGACCCCGAACGCGACCAGGCGATCGAGCGGATGCTCGACCACTACCTGGCCGAAGTGCACGCCTGCTCCGACCGCCACGGCCTCGTGCTGACGGGTGCGGTGGTGCAGGCAGTGGACGCCGACCGCGCAAACCTGATCTCGGCGATCGACCTGGCGCACAGAACCGGTCACCTCCACCACGTGGTCCAGTTGGCCAACGGCCTGGCGGCATACCTCGACCGGCGCAAGCTCTTGCACGAGTGGATCTCCATCGACCAGACGGCCCTGACCGCGGCCCGTCGCATCGACGACCCGGCGGGGGAAGCGGAACTCCTCGTCGGGCTCGGTTTCGCGCTGAGCCAACTCGGGCGCACCGCCACGGCGATGAAGTGCTTGCGCGAAGCACTGCCCCTGTTCCGCGAACTGGGCGACCGAGTGGGTTTCGGCGTGGCCCTCAACCGGCTCGGAGCGGTATACCGCCAGACCGACCGGCCGAGGTGGGCGGTGCGCTGCCACCTGTGGGCGCGTGACCTGTTCGTGGAGGCAGGCGTCACGAAGAGCCACGTCAGCGCGCTGCACAACCTCGCCGTGGTCCACCGGCAGCAGGGGGAGTTCGACCGCGCCGTCGTGCTGCACCAGGAGGTGGTGGCGCTGTGCCGGGAAGCGGACATGCCGCTGCTGCTAGGCCGGTCCTTCGACAACATCGGCGTCACCTACCGCGAGATGGGCCGGTTCGATGATGCGATCGAGTGCCACAACCACAACCTTCGCATCGCGGAGGAGCAGGCGGACACCCACGGCTACGCACGGACGTTGGTGAACCTCGCGGTGACCTACCGGGCGGCTGGGCGGGCTGACGACGCGGCGGCCTGCCAACGGCAGGCCGAGCGGATCTTCGAGGCGCTGCCGGGCGTCAACCCGTTCGGTCCGGCGTCGACCGGCTAGTGCCGCGACCGGCGACCTTGCCCCGAACCCAACAGTCGGACGGGCGCGTCGGGGTGCCGGCCCGACGTCCTCAGCCCGGTTCCTGGTGTCGCGAGGCGCCCCGCTGAGGCCGGGAGGACGTAACGGTCGCGGCACTAGGCACTCGTCGGGCCGCGTCACGTTCGACGCGGCCCGTCGCGGACAACGATGGCGAAGTCGAGTCGGTGACGCCGGGGCGCTCACTGGTTGAGGATCTTCGCCAACTGCTGCAGGGTTTCCGGCTTCAGCCGCCCGCTCCGGTCGTTGATCGCCTCGGCGACGCCGTCGCGGAACACCCTGCTGAACTCGACGTAGTGCCGCGTGACCGGGCGCAGGCGGGCGTTGTTGAGGGCCGTGCGCAGTTCCTGCAGCTCCCGACGTTCGGCGTTGTCGTACGCGGACTGCCTGGTCGGTGCGAACCCGCCGATCTCGGACAGGATCAGCTGGCTGGGCGCGCCGGTCAGGAACTCGATCAACGCCTGCGCGGCCCGCGGCTTGTCGGTGCCCGCCCTGATCGCCAGGTTCTGGCCGCCGAGCGCGCTCGCGGTCGGCAGTGCGGCGACGCGGAACTCGACCTGGTCGCGCAGCCCGTCCCGGGCGACCGGCCAGTTGCGCATGTAGAGGGTGCGTCCCTCGGCGAACGTGCGCACCGCGCCGTCATCCGTGGTCGACCGCACTTCGTCGGTCACCACGACGTTGTCGTCGTGCGCCGCGGCGGCCAGTCGTCCGAGGCCGATCTCGTCGTTGGCCCCGAGCTGCACGGTGGTCTTGTCCTCGTTCTGCGCGACGTCACCGTTCTCGCCGAACGTCTTGCCGCCCGCCGCCCACATCGCCTCCAACGCGGTGACGGTGAGGATCTCCTCGTTGGCCAGTGCCGCCGCGTTCGCCGCCTCGACACCGGGCGTGGCGGCTGCCGCGGCGGCGGCGTCCTCGCCGAAGTACTGCTCCCACTTCGTCGGCGGCTTGACCGCCTCGGGCAGATCGGTCCGGTAGTAGAGCAGGCCGACGTCGGTGTTGAGCGGCAGGCCCCACAGCTTCCCGTCGTGCACGCACGTGCCCAGCACCTTGGGCACGAAGTCGTCCAGCCCGGTCAACGTCGACCGGTCGAGCTCGCGGATGTAGCCCTCGTGCCTGAACTGCGCCATCCAGACGAGGTCGAGCACGTAGACGTCGGCCTCGTGCGCTCCGTCCGGTTTCGCGTCGTTGACCATGCGCGCGTTCTGCTGGTCTGGCTCGCCGGGCACCGCCACGATCTTGGCCTGGTTGGCAGGGTGCAGTTGGTTCCACTGCTTGATGAGCATCGTCCGGGGGTCGCTCGGGCTCTCGTCGAACGCCGTCATGATGATGAGCTCGCCCGCTTCCAGACCGGTGTCGGGCGGTGGCGACGGGCGCAGGGCGAGACCGGCGGCGACGATCGCGGCGATCGTCAGCGCGATCCCGATGCGCCGGGGCGTCTCGCTCAACCAGCCGCGGACGTCCTTGACCGTCTTGGCCAACGAGCGGTTCGCCGACCCGGGGTCGCGCCACACCTTGAGGATGGCCGCCAGCATCAGGTTGACGTACACACCGGAGAACAGCACCAGCACGGCGCTGAGCACGCCGCGCGTCACGGAACCGGGCGTCCACGACTTGTCCACCTCCGTGACCAGGATCGTGGAGACCATGGTCACGGCGATGCCGAGCAGCAACATGATCGCTATCAATACAATGCGAAATCGGGGACTCCACTGTCCCCCGGAATCGGTCATCCCCCACCCCTTCGCATGACGCGATGTGCCAAGTAACACCGGCTCCGCGGGGTGTGTCAATCCGCCATCAATGGCGAGGAATTTATTCTCGTTGCCGGGGAAACCGCATTGTGGCGGTCAGGAATCGGCCAGGGCCTCGCGCGTGCCGTGGGCGATCTCCAGGTCTTCCCGCGCGGTGACGACGAAGGTCCGGGCGCGCGCGTCCGGACCGGTGATCTCCGCGTCACCGTCGACGTGCTCGTTGCGCTCCGCGTCCACCATGACTCCGAGGAAGCCCAACCGCTCGGCCGCACGGCGGCGCACCGTGGCCGACTTCTCGCCGACACCGCCGGTGAACGCGAGCACGTCCAGCCCGCCCAGCGCGGCGGCCATCGAGGCGATGCCGCCGACCAGCCGGTGCGTGTAGACGTCCAGGGCCAGCAAGGCGTCCGGATCGCCGTCGACCGCCGCCGCGTCGATCTCGCGCAGGTCACCGGTGCCGGCCAGCGCGGTCAGGCCGGACTCCTTCTCCAGCGCCGTCGCGACCTCGTGCGGCGACAGGTTCTCGTGCTCCTCCAGCCACAGCACCAGGCCGGGGTCGACGGTGCCCGACCTGGTCGCCATCACCAGACCCTCCAAGGGGGTGAAGCCCATGGTGGTGTCGACGCTGCGGCCGTCCGCGATCGCTGTCAGGGACGCGCCCGCGCCCAGGTGGCAGCTGACGAGCCGCAGTCCGGGCGACACGAGTTCCGCGACCCGTCGCGCGCAGTAGGCGTGGGACAGGCCGTGGAAGCCGTAGCGGCGGATCGCGTACCGGTCCCGCCACTCCCGCGGCACGGCGTACGTGGCCGCCGCGGCGGGGATGGTGGTGTGGAACGCGGTGTCGAAGCACGCGACCGCCGGCACGTCGGGCAGCAGCCGGTGCACCGCGTCCAGGCCCGCCAACGACTTCGGCTGGTGCAGCGGCGCGAGCGCGGTCAGGTCGACCAGCGCCTGACGTACCAGGTCGTCCAGCACGACCGGCTCGGTGAACCGCGTGCCGCCGTGCACCACGCGGTGGCCGACGGCGTCCGGAGTCGGCCAGTCCGCCAGCACGTCGCCGAGCCGGTCCGGCTCCGGCTCGACGTCGGCGGAGCGCTCCACCTCGTCGTCGGCCGCCAGCAGCCGCAGCTTCAGGCTGGACGAGCCCGCGTTGACGACCAGGACCCGCACGTCAGCTCCACGTCCACCCGGCGATCGCCGGGTCGTCCTCGCCGTGCTCCCGCGTGTACTGGCGGGCGGCGAGCCGGGCGTCGGCCATGTGCTGCCGCAACGACGCCGCCGCGCCGCTCAGCGACGGCACCCGGTCGATCACGTCCATGACCAGGTGGAACCGGTCGAGGTCGTTGAGCATCACCATGTCGAACGGCGTGGTCGTCGTGCCCTCCTCCTTGTAGCCGCGCACGTGCAGGTTGACGTGGTTCGTGCGGCGGTAGGTGAGGCGGTGGATGAGCCACGGGTAGCCGTGGAACGCGAAGATCACCGGCTTGTCGGTGGTGAACAGCGCGTCGAAGTCGCGGTCCGACAGGCCGTGCGGGTGTTCGGTGTCCGGTTGCAGGCGCATGAGGTCGACGACGTTGACCACGCGCACCTTCAGGTCGGGCAGGTGGTGGCGCAGCAGCTTCGCGGCGGCCAGGGTCTCCAACGTCGGGATGTCGCCCGCGCAGGCCAGCACCACGTCCGGCTCGCCCTCGGTGGTGCCCGCCCAATCCCAGATGCCCACCCCGCGCGCGCAGTGCGCGACCGCGTCCGGCATAGCCAGGTACGTCAGCGCCGGTTGCTTGCCCGCCACGATCACGTTCACGTAGTGCTTGCTGCGCAGGCAGTGGTCCGCCACCGACAGCAGCGTGTTGGTGTCCGGCGGCAGGTACACGCGGACGATCTCGGCCTTCTTGTTCACCACGTGGTCGAGGAAACCGGGGTCCTGGTGGCTGAACCCGTTGTGGTCCTGCCGCCAGACGTGCGACGACAGCAGGTAGTTCAACGACGCCAGCGGTGCCCGCCACGGTATCGCGCGGGTCGTCTTGAGCCACTTGGCGTGCTGGTTGAGCATCGAGTCGACGATGTGGATGAACGCCTCGTAGCTGGTGAACAGGCCGTGCCTGCCGGTGAGCAGGTAGCCCTCCAGCCAGCCCTGGCACAGGTGCTCGGACAGCACTTCCAGCACCCGGCCGTCCGGTGCGAGGTGGTCGTCGCCGGGCACGGTGTCCGCGTTCCACTTGCGCTCCGTGACGTCGAACAGCGCCGACAGCCGGTTGGACGCGACCTCGTCCGGGCCCATGACCAGGAAGTTGTCCGGGTTGAGGCGCATCACGTCGCGCAGGAACGCGCCGAGCACCTTGGTGGCCTCGCTGCTCTCGACGGCGGGCTGCTCGACGGTGACCGCGTGGTCGCGGAAGTCGGGCATCCGCAGGTCCCGCAGGAGCCGTCCGCCGTTGGTGTGGGGGTTGGCGCTCATCCGCCGGTCGCCGGTCGGCGCCAGGGCCCGCAGGTGCGGCCGCAGCGTGCCGTTGTCGTCGAACAGCTCGTCGGGGCGGTAGCTGCGCAGCCACTCCTCCAGCTGCGCGCGGTGCCCGGCGTCGGTGCGGGTGGCGGCGAGCGGGACCTGGTGGGCGTGGAACGTGCCCTCGACCTGCCGGCCGTCCACCTCGCGCGGCCCGGTCCAGCCCTTCGGGGTGCGCAGCACGATCATCGGCCACGGCGGGCGTTGCCTGGACTGCTTCATCTCGGCGATGTCGTCCAGCACGGTGTCCAATGTGGACGCCAGCTGTTCGTGCACGGCCTTGGGCTCCTCGCCGACGACGAAGTGCGGCGTGTGCCCGTAGCCGCGCAGCAGCGAGGCCAGCTCGTCGTCCGGGATGCGGGCCAGCACGGTGGGGTTGGCGATCTTGTAGCCGTTGAGGTGCAGCACGGGCAGCACCACGCCGTCACGGGCCGGGTCGAGGAACTTGTTCGAGTGCCAACTGGCGGCCAGGGGCCCGGTCTCCGCCTCACCGTCCCCGACCACGCACAGCGCCAGGAGATCGGGATTGTCGAACACCGCCCCGTACGCGTGCAGGAGGGCGTAGCCGAGCTCGCCGCCTTCGTGGATCGAACCGGGTGTCTCCGGGGCGACGTGACTCGGGATGCCGCCGGGGAAGGAGAACTGGCGGAACAGCGCGCGCAGGCCGTCGAGGTCCTCGCCGATGCCCGAGTACACCTCGCTGTAGGTGCCCTCCAGGTAGGCGTTGGCCACCAACCCGGGACCGCCGTGACCCGGTCCGGTGACGTAGAGGGCGTTCAGGTCACGCTGCTTGATGGCCCGGTTCATGTGCGCGTAGAGCAGGTTGAGGCCGGGGGTCGTGCCCCAGTGGCCGAGCAGGCGCGGCTTGACGTGCTCGGGGCGGAGGGGTTCGCGCAGCAGGGGGTTGTCGAGCAGGTAGATCTGCCCAACGGAGAGGTAGTTGGCCGCACGCCAGTAGGCGTCCAGCAGGTCCAGGTCGTCCGTGAGGTGCTCGGTGGACGGCATGGCTCCGACGCTAGCTCTGATCCCCGCCCTCCGAAACTCGAACCACCGGCCGGGCCCGACGCGCGGTCCGGCCGGTGCGACTCACGACCCCGACGCGCCCGAGCCGACCGCCTTCGCCGCATGGGTGATCGCGTACGCGACCCCGCTTAGGGGATCCCTGTTCTTGATTCTGCCGGCTCGGTCTGACGCTTCCGGATCGCCGGCAAGTCGGCTGTGGATAACTCAGGCGGGGCGCCCACCGCTAGGCGGGCACCTGCGGCGCGGGCCAGGGCCGGCCGACTGCGGTGGTGGGCGGGCGGGAATTGGTGGGGCAGGTGACGATGAGGTGAGGGAGGTGGGGATGGCCGAGGTTGCCGGCGTGCGCGTGGAGCGGGCGGTCGGGTTGAGTTCGGCGGAGGTGGCGGAGCGGGTCGCGGATGGGCGGACCAATGCCGTTCGGTCCCGTACGAGCCGCAGTGCCGGGCAGATCGTCCGGGCGAACGTCATCACGCCGTTCAACGGTCTGCTGACCGCGCTCTTCCTCGTCATCCTGGCCACCGGGCGCTGGCAGAACGGCCTGTTCGGGCTGGTCGTCGTCGCCAACACGGCCATCGGCGTGATCCAGGAGCTGCGCGCCAAACGCACCCTCGACCGGCTCGCCGTGCTCAACGCGCCACACGCCCGGGTGACACGTGACGGTGTGACGTCCGAGATCGAGGTCGGTGACGTGGTGGCCGACGACCTGATCAGCCTGCGCACCGGCGACCAGGTGGTGGCGGACGGCGTGGTCACGGCGGCGGACGGGCTGGAGGTGGACGAGTCGCTGTTGACCGGCGAGTCCGATCCGGTGCACAAAACAGTCGGCGACGACGTGCGGTCGGGGTCGATCGTGGTCGCCGGGTCGGGTCGGTTCCAGGCCACGGCGGTCGGCGCGGACGCCTACGCGACCCGCCTCACCGCCGAGGCACGCCGGTTCACGGTGGTGCGGTCCGAACTGGTCGCGGGCACGAACAGGCTGCTGCGGTGGATCTCGCTGATGATGCTGGTGGTCGGCCCGCTGCTGCTGTGGAGCCAGCTGCGCAGCCCCGACACCGACGACTGGAGGGAAGCCCTGACCGGCGCGGTGGCGGCGCTGGTCGGCATGGTACCGGAAGGCCTCGTCCTGCTCACCAGCCTGGCGTTCATGGTGGCCGCGGTGACGTTGGCCCGGAAGCACACGCTGGTGCAGGAACTGCCCGCGGTGGAGGTGCTGGCCCGGGTCGACGTCGTCTGCCTGGACAAGACCGGCACGCTCACCCACGGTGACATCGTCTTCGACCAGCTCATCACCGACGACCCCCGGGACGACCTGCGCGAAGCCCTGGCGCTGCTGGCGACCGCACCGGACGCGAACGCCACCTCCGCCGCGTTGGCCGAGGAGTTCGCCTCGACCACGTGGCGGCGCACGGGCGGCGTGCCGTTCTCGTCAAGCCGGAAGTGGTCCTCTGTGGACACCGACGACCACGGCACGTGGGTGCTCGGCGCGCCGGAGATGGTGTTCCCAGGCGGAGGAGCGCTGTCCGGGCGCGCCGCCGCCATCGCCGCGCAGGGCCGACGCGTGCTGGTCCTCGCCTCCGCCCACTCCCCCGCCGCCGGCACGTCGCTGCCCACCGGCCTCGAAGAACGCGCGCTCGTCGTGCTCGCCGAACGGATCCGCGACGACGCCACCGACACGCTGCGGTACTTCGCCGAACAGGGCGTCACGCTGCGGGTCATCTCCGGCGACAACCCGCGCACCGTCGGCGCGGTCGCGGTGGAGGTCGGCGTGCCCGGGATCGCGGCGGCGGGCGAGGCGGTGGACGCCCGCACGTTGCCCGACGACCCGGATGCGCTCGCCGACGTGCTGGAGGAGTCCGCCGTGTACGGGAGGGTCACGCCGCAGCAGAAGCGGGCCATGGTGGGCGCGTTGCAGCGACGTGGGCACGTGGTGGCGATGACCGGTGACGGGGTGAACGACGCGATGGCGTTGAAGGACGCCGACATCGGCGTGGCGATGGGCAACGGTGCCGCCGCGACCAGGGCGGTGGCTCAGCTCGTGCTGCTGGACAGCCGGTTCGCGCACCTGCCGGACGTCGTCGCGGAGGGTCGGCGGGTGATCGCCAACATCGAGCGGGCGGCGAACCTGTTCGTGGTGAAGAACGTGTACTCGCTGGTGCTGGCGCTGGTCGTGCTGGCGAGCGGGATCGCCTACCCGTTGGCCCCGATCCAGCTCACCGTGATCTCGACGTTGACGATCGGCATCCCGGGTTTCGTGCTCGCCCTCGGCCCGAACCGGCGCCGGTACGTGCCAGGCTTCCTGGGACGGGTGCTGCGGCTGGCCGTGCCGACCGGTGTGGTGATCGGGCTGGCGGCGTTCGGGGGCGACCTGGCGATCCGGGCGCTCGACACGGGCGGTGGGCGGGTGGCTGGTCAGACGGTGGCGACGGTGGTGGTTCTGGTGGCGTCGTTGTGGACGTTGTCGCTGCTCGCGCGGCCGTTGACGGGGTGGAAGGTGGCGCTGCTGGCCGGCTTGGCGACGACGGCGGCGGTGATCCTGACCGTGCCCGTGCTGGCGACGGACGTGTTCCTGCTGGAGGTCACGCCGCAGCGGCTGCTGGTGGGTCTGACGGTCGGCGCGGTGGCGGCGGGCTCGGTGGAACTCGTCGGCCGGTCCGCGCTGGTGCGTGATGCCTGATCAGCCGGCCAGCCGCGCCCTGACCTGGTAGGCCTCCGCACTGCCGATGGTCTCGTAGATCGCCAACGCCTGCTCCCAGACAGCCTTCGCGCCGGTCGTGTCACCGGTCCGGTCGAGCACCTTGCCGAGGCAGTCCAGCCCCTTGGCCTCACCGGACAGGTTGCCGACTTCGCGATGTGCCTCGATGCACCGCCGGTAGTGCGCCACGGCCAGGTCCGACTGCCGCAGTCCTTCGTAGGTCGCCGCCAGGCTGTGGTGGGCGAACCCCTCGCCGTGCCGGTCGCCGGTGCGCTTGCGCAGGTCGAGCGAACGGCGCAGGTGGTCGAGCGACTCGTCCAGTCGCCCCAGGTCTCGGTAGACCGCGCCGAGCCGGTTGAGGGTGATGGCCTCCCCGCGCAGGTCCCGCGTGGCCCGCCGGATGGTCAGGGACCGGTGGAGGCAGTCGAGCGCTTCGTCGAACCGCGCGAGCCTGCGGTAGACCGACGACAGGTTCGCCAGCGCGCCGGCCTCGGTCAGCTGGTCGCCGATCTCCCGGCTGACCGCCAGCGCTTCTTGGTGGTGGTCGATCGCCCGGTCGTACCGCCCGGTGTCGTGGAAGGCGACACCGAGCCAGTTCAGGACATCCGCTTCGGCGTGCCGGTCCCCGGTGATCCGCGTGCTGGTCAGGCCGATCTCGAACACGGCGGTCCAGTCCGCCCAGAGCTTGCGCAGGTCGAAGAAGCTCCACAGCGCGGACGGGAAGCGGCCGGCGAGGTCGTGGTGCCCGGCGTCGGCGGCCAGGCGGACGGCGCCGACCAGGTTCGCCCGCTCGGCCTCGCACCACCGCATCGCCGCGGCGCGATCGGCGAAGTCCAGCGGCGTCACGTCCTCGGCCGGCAGCGGGGTCCGCCGGTACAGCGGCAAGAGGGTGCGGTCGGCGGCGAAGGCGGTGTGCAGGTACCACGCGAGCACCCGGCGGACCGCAGCCGCGCCTTCCTCCGGTGGTTGGTCGGCGTTGGCGCGTTCCACCGCGTAGGCGCGCAGCAGGTCGTGCACGCGGTAGCGGTCGCGGGCGGTCGGTTCGACCAGGTGGGCGGCGACGAGGGTGTCGACCACGCGGCGGGTGCTCGCGGCCGGCAGGTCCAACAGCACGGCCAGCGCGTCCAGCGACGCCTCCGACGTCACGTGCAGGCCGAACGCGCGGAACGCGGCGGCGGCGTCCGCCGGCAGCGCCCGGTACGACCAGGACAGCACCGCGCGCACGGCCGCGTTCGGGTCGTCACCGGACGACAGGAGGTCGAGGCGGTCCTGCTCGGCGGCGAGGTCGGCGGTGAGGTCGGCCAACGTGGTGAACGGTGCGTCGGCGCAGCGCTCGGCGGCGACCCGCAGTGCCAGCGGCAGGCGGGCGCACTGGTCGGCGAGGCGTGCGGCGGCGGCCGGATCGGCGTCGACGCGGTCGCCGCCCGCCGTGGCGCGCAGCAGGCTGATCGACTCGGCCGGTGACAGCACGTCCAGGCCGAGCCGACCGACGCCGTCGCGCGACACCAGGCCCGGCAGCCGGTTGCGACTGGTGACGAGAACGGTGACGGTGTCGGACGCGGCGAGCAGCGGGCGGGCCTGGTCGGCGGCGGAGACGTTGTCGACCAGCACGAGGAACCTGCGGCCGTCGGTCACCGACCTGTACAGCGCGGCCTTGTCCTCCGGGTCGACGGGCACGCGTTCCGGGTCGACGTCCAGCGCGTGCAGGAAGCCTTCCAGCGCCTGGTCGGCGGTGAGCGGACCGCGCGGCGAGTAGCCCCGCATGTCCACGTAGAGCTGCCCGTCCGGGAACCGGTCGCGGTGGCGGTGCGCCCACCGGACCGCCAAGGCGGTTTTGCCGACGCCCGCCGTGCCGGTGATCAGGGTGGCGGTGCCGGCCCGGGCGTCCAGCCGGCTGAGCGCGTCCTCGCGGCCGGTGAACCGGGACGTGTCCGGCGGGAGTTGCCGTGGCACCGGGCGTTGGGAGCGCGGCGCGTGGTGCAGGTGCACGCCGCCATGGACGGTGCCCGCCTGCACCGCCGATCCGCCTACTCCGCCCGCGATGACGTTCGGGTTGGGGACGTCCACCCGTCCATCCACCCCCGCCACGGAGCCGCGCGCACCGCAGTTCGGCGGAGAAGCGGCGTTACGCGCCCACCGTGCCGTCGATGCCCTCGCGCAGGAGGTCGGCGTGCCCGTTGTGCCGGGCGTACTCGTTGATCACGTGCAGCATGACCAGGCGCAGCGACACGTCCTCGCCCCAGCGCTCGTGGTAGCCGGTGACGTCGAGCGACTCGGCCTCGCGCTCGACGCGGCGGGCGTGCTCGACCTCGGTCTGCCAGGCCTCGAACGCCTCGGACCTGGTCGCGGCGGACGCGTCGTAGGCGACCTGGAAGTCGCCGTCCGGTGACCAGACCAGTGGGACGTCCTCGTGGTTGATCACGCGGCGGAACCAGGTGCGCTCGACCTCGGCCAGGTGCCGGACCAGGCCGAGCAGGGTCAGCGTGGACGGTGGCATGGAGCGGCGGCGCAGGTCCTCGGTGGACAGGCCGTCGCACTTCATCGCGAGGGTCGCGCGGTGGTAGTCGAGAAACGCGCGCAGCGTCTCCCGTTCGCCGGCGCGCAGGGGTGGGCCGATGCGTTCGGTGGTCATGGGTACATCGTCTCCCTTTCCCGGCCGGGCTTCGCGGACTCCGGTCTCCGCAGGTCCCGGTCTCCGCAGGTCCCGGTCTTCGCAGATCGCGGTCTTCGCGGGTCGCGGTCTTCGCGGGCTCCGGCGGGCTAGGGTCGGGTGCCATGGACCCGCTGGTGCCCCGGTACGGGGGCGGATCGCTCGCCGACGTCGTGCCGTCGTTGCTCTCCGGGCTGGGTGTGCCGGGGATGGTGGACGTGCTCGGTCTCGCCGGCCCGCCACGGGTGTGCGTGCTGCTCGTGGACGGTCTGGGGTGGCGGTTGTTGCGGGAGCACGAGGCGGACGCGCCGTTCCTGGCGTCGTTGGCGGGCTCGGCGATCACGGCCGGGTTCCCGTCGACCACGGCGACCAGCCTGGCCGCGTTGGGCACCGGGGTGCCGACCGGTGAGCACGGGCTGGTCGGGTACTCGTTCGCCGATGGTGGCGAGGTGCTGAACGCGTTGCGGTGGTCGCGGTACGGGGCGGGTTCGCACGTCGACTTGAGGGACGTGCTGGTGCCGGAGGACGTGCAGCCGCGGCGGACGGCGTTCGAGGTGGCGGCCGACGCGGGGGTGGCGGTGCGGCTCGTGCTGCCGCGTGATCAGAAGGGCAGCGGGCTGACGCGGGCCGTGCTGCGGGGTGGGCGGTTCCAGGGCGTGCTCGGGTTCGGTGACCTGGTGGCGCGGGTGGCGGAGGCGTTGCGGTCGGCGGAGCGGGTGCTCTGCTACGCCTACCACGCCGATCTGGACGCGCTCGGGCACGTGTACGGGCCGGGTAGTGAGGCGTGGCGGTGGCAGTTGCGGTTCGTCGACCGGTTGGCGGCGGCGGTGGCGGACGGGTTGCCGGCCGGTGCGGCGTTGGTGGTGACGGCGGATCACGGGATGGTGGCGGCGGACGACCGGGTCGACTTCGACACCGATGACGTGCTGCGGGACGGTGTTCGGCTGCTCGGCGGCGAGGCGCGGGTGCGGCACGTGTACACGGAGGCCGCGGAGGCGGTGCGGGCCCGGTGGGCGGAGCGGTTGGGCGACCGGGCGTGGATCGCGTCACGGGCGGAGGCCGTGGAGGCGGGGTGGTTCGGGCCTCGGGTGGATGCTCACGTGCTGCCGCGGATCGGTGACCTGGTCGTGGCGGCGAAGGGTTCGCTGGCGGTCGTGCGTTCGACGGTGGAGCCCGGACTGACTACCTTTGTCGGGCACCACGGGTCCCTGACGGAGGAGGAGCAGCACATCCCGATCTTGAACACGATCGGGTGATCATCGACCGAAAATGTACGGAAACACTGTTCTCGTACCTCGGTTGAATGAGACGGAGCGCCGACCACCCCGCTCCACCACCACAGGGGCCGCCCGGACGCGGTTCGGCATAGCATCACGTGTCGGCCGCCAGGGGGGTGCCGACGACCTGCGGCCGGGACGGGAGGGCGACGAGTGGAGCACGGGTCGCCCGTCGTGGACACGTCGGTCGCGGGCGTCGTGGAGGCCAGGTGGGGCGTCCGCCCGGAGCCCGCGATCGCCCGGTACGCGGAGCCCGGCTGGCAGCTGTCACCGGTGCCCATCGACCGCCGGTGCCCGAAGTGCGAGGGCGAACTGCACGGCCTGTACCGCGCCCACCCGGACCGCGGCAGGCAGCAGCTGCAGGCCGCCGTGGCCTGCCCCACGTGCCCGGCGTCGTTCACGCTGCGGGAGTTGAAGCTCGCGCAACGCTCGGTCCTCGGCGACCTCCGCCCGGACGCCGTGTCCCGCCGCCTCGCGGAGGACGCCCAACTGGAAGCCCTGGCCCGCAGCTCCCGCGCCGGCCGACGCACCGCAGCCACCTCGCCCGGCCCCGCGACCCGACCGCGGGCCGGAACCGGGGACCGGTTGTCGGGGCAGCCCGCTTCGGGACGACCCTCGTCGGGACGGCCCTCGTCGGGGCGGCGGTCGGAGCCGGAGGTTCGGGCCGACGCGAGCGCCGAGCCGGAACCGCGAACCGGGGCAGCCGCCGGCGCGCCGCCGTCGCGAATCGACGGCGAACCCGTGCCGGAGGCGGGCCACGAGGCGCAGTCGCGCGGCCGAACCAGCGCCGGTCGGCAGTCGCGGGTCACGGGCGGTCGCACGGCGGCGAAGGCACGGGCGGGCGCGGAGGTCGGGACGGGGCCGCGGATCGCGGCGGCCGGCGGCGGGCCGGCGGCCGAAGCGCGAACCGAAGCCGCCGAGCACGAGCCGCGGATCGCGGCGGCTAACGGTGGGTCGGGGGCCAAGGCGCGGGCCGGAACCGTCGAGCGCGAACCGCACGTCGCGGCGGCCGGCGGTGGGCCGGAAGCCAAGGCGCGGACCGGAACCGACGAGCGCGAACCACAGGTCGCGGCGGGCGGCGTGGGACGGCGAGCGCGGGCGGGCGAGGCGGAGGAGCAGGTCACGCCGGCGGTTGACGTGCCGGAGCACCAGCCGAGGCGGCGGGTGTCGACGGTGGCGATGGCGGCGCGGATTCGGTCCATCCTCAGTGGGTCCGAGGTGGCGCCGGTGGCTCGTTCGGTCGGGGTTCCGGTGTTGCCGCCCGCGTTGGCGGCGCTGGAGTCGCGGCCCGTGTGGTGGTGCAAGACGGTCGATCCCGGGTTCGAGGTGCCTGAGGTGCCGGCAGGGGTGGACGCAAGGGTCGTTTTGCCTGATTTGTCCGAATTCGACGGAGTGCGGGCGCGACTTGAGGAAGCCGGGGTGCCGTACCGAGCGGTGCGGCACTGGTTGGAGCAGGAGGAAGTGTCCGCGGCCGCCGCCACGGCGTGGCTGTCGGACGTCGGCGGAGTGGTGCCGGAGCGGTGCGAGTCGGTGGTCGGCGAAGGGGCACGGGCGGCGCGCCTGGCCTTCGAGGTGCTGTGGGACCTGCACGAACCGGCCGACGACGTGCCCGACCCGGTGCCGATCACGCGCTTCGTCCCGGACGACTGGGCGCGATTCCTGCCGTTCCCCGTCCTCAACCCCGCCCAAGCCCAAGCCGCGCCCCACCTGGTGGACGGCGATTCCCACGTCCTGATCACCGCACCGACCGGCGCGGGCAAGACGGCGATGGGCATGTTGGCCGTCCTGAAAGCGATCCTGCACGAAGGCCGCAAGGCCGCCTGGCTGGTACCCCAGCGCTCGCTGACCGACGAACTCGACCGCGAACTGGAAACGTGGCGCGACGAAGGCCTGCGCGTCGAACGCCTGTCCGGCGAGTACGCGGTGGACGTCGAAGCGGTCAAAGCGGCCGACCTGTGGGTCGCCACCACGGAGAAGTTCGAAGCGATCTGCCGCGCCGGCTCCCTGCAGGCCGCCCTCGGCGAGGTCGGTTGCCTGGTCGTGGACGAGATCCACCTGCTCGGCAGCCCCAACCGCGGCGCGCTGCTCGAAGCCCTGTTGGCCCGCGTCCGCGGCACCGACTCGCCGGTCCGCATCGTCGGCCTCTCGGCGACCGTCTCCAACGCCGCCGAAGTCGCCGAGTGGCTGGAGGCGGACCTGGTCGCCACGACCTGGCGTCCGTCCACGGTGACCTGGCAGCTGCCGACGATCCCCGCCGCCTCCGGCTTCACCGCGAACAACCGGCTGCGCGAACAGGTCGTGCTCGACCTGACCCACCGGCACACCGCCGAGGGCGGCAGCGTGCTGGTGTTCTGCGGCTCCAAGCGCAACGTCCGCTCCACCGCGATGGCGATCGCCGCCGACCGGGGCGCGCCCGTGCACACCGTCGCACCCGACGACGTCGACGGCCTCACCAAGGCGTGCGCGGAGGTCGGCGTCCGCCTGCACTACGCCGACTACGAGCACAAGCACGCCGCCGAACGGGCGTTCCGGGCACGTGAGGCGGACGTCCTGGTCGCCACGTCGACCGTCGCCGCGGGCGTGAACCTGCCCGCCCGGGCCGTGATCATCAGGGACGTCTCGATCGGCGGCGAACCGATCGACACCTCCACCGTGCTGCAGATGTTCGGCCGGGCGGGGCGCATCGGCGCGGGTGAGACCGAGGGCTGGTCGTACCTGATCGTCGACGAGACGCAACGCGCGGACTGGCAGACCAGGCTGGTGGCCGGGTACTCGGTCTACTCGCGGATCCGCGACTCGCTGCCCGACCACGTGCTGGCCGAGGTCCTGCAGGGCCGGATCGGCACGATGGACGACGCGCAGGCGTGGTGGGTGGAGACGCTGGCGCACGCGCAGGGCGACGACGACCTGGAGCCGGTGCAGGAAGCCGTGCAGTTCCTGGTGGACGAGGGTCACCTGACGTCCACCGACGGCCGTCTCGCCATCACCGAACTGGGTCGGCTGACCGCGCGCATGATGGTGTCCACCCACACCGGGCACCGGTTGCGCCGCACGCTCGGCCTGCTGCCCGTGCCGCGCGACCCGGACGAGGCGGAGAACGCGCTCAGCCTCGTGCTGTCGGTGGCGGTGCGCGACCTGGCGGGCATCCCGGTGCCGGAACCGGTGCGGCCGGCCGTGGCGACGGTGATCAAGGCGGGCGGCAAGACGTCGCAGATCACCAACACCACGTCGGTCAAGGGCCTGGGCTCGCAGACGACGACCGCGCCCGGCGACCTGGCGTGGGCGGCGCTGCTGCTCGCGGCACGGTCACCGCACCTGTTCGACTCGAAGCGGCGGGTCGCGGGCGGCATCCCGATGTCCACCCTGCACCCGGTGTACGAGCAGGCGCCGCGGTTCCTGGCGTGGCTGGCGGCGCAGGGCGTGCTGGGCACCGTGCACCCGTGGATCGCCGTGGTGGCCGCCGACCTGGACCACCGCGTCCGCTGGCGGAGCCTCGCGCCGGGCCGCGGTGCGGGCCGGTTGTTGTGGATGTGCGAGGAGATGGCCACCCGTGCGCACCTCAGGGACGTGGTGCCGGGCCTGTGGCGCTCGGCCGTCGCCCGTGGCGTCCGCTCGCCCGACTGGCCACCGGGACGTTCACCGGCGGGCTGCGTCCTCGACCACGCCGGCTACACCGCTCTGCTGCGGGAACGCACCACCAACCACACCGTGACCGCGCACGCCGACAACGCCACCGTCACCGGGGGCACGGGCACCGGCGCGACCGCGATCGCCTGGCGCGGCCGGACCTGGAGCACACCCACCACCGCCGCGACCATCGCGTACCCGTCATCGGACGACGACGACGAAACCGTGGGAGTAGCCGTGTTCACCCGCCGCGGCGACTACCGCGCCACCGGCTGGCTCGACGCCTACAGCAGCCTCGACACGACGACCACCGACCACACCCCACCGCCGCCCAAGCGCACCCGCCGCGGCCTGGGCAGCGCCCGGTGACGATCAGCCGAAGTGCACGTGTGCCACCCGGACTGCTGACGCGCGGGTGGTGCGGTCGTGGCCCGACAATGGTGTTCCGCGCCGTGGTGAGGACGTCCGATGGTGAGCTATCCGCCGGAACCGTGGGAGCTGCACGGCCGTGCGTGCGTGTCCGTGTGGCTGGTCCGGGCGGCGGCGCTGCCACGGCTGCCCGTGCGGCCGGTGACGGTGTTCGGGTGGGCCGTGGTCGGTACGGCGTTCGTGGACTACCGGCCGCCCGGCCTGGCGTACCACGAGCTGCTGGCCGCCGTGCTGGTGCGGCACGGCGCGCGGTTCGGGGTGTCGATCGCGCGGATCTGGGTGGACAGCGAGACCTCCCGGGCCGGTGGCCGTGAGCTGTGGGGCATTCCGAAGGAGCTCGCCGAGTTCGACCGTGGCCGCGACCTCGCCGCTCGTGACGCGCGCGGTCCCATCGCGTCGGTCCACGTCGGGGCGTCCCGGTCCGGCGTGCGGCTGCCGGTGGCGGGCTCGACGTGGCAGGCGTTCGGCGACGGCCTGGCGCGCACGCCCCTGCGCGCCACCGGACGGGTCGCCCCGGTCCGCGCGACCTGGCACGTCGACCCGTCCGGCCCGCTGGCGTGGCTGCTCCCCCGCCGACCGCTGATCAGCGTCGCCGTCCGGCGGATGCGGCTGCGTTTCGGCCCGCGCCGCCGTTAGGTGGTCTCGCTCCAACCGGACGGCCGCCGGTCGGCGCTACGCCGAACGCAGGAACGCGGCCAGCCCGTCGAGCAGCCGGTCCACCTCCGCCCCGGTCGAGTACGGCGCGAGCCCGATCCGCAGCCCGCCCGTGTCGCCCAGCCCCAACCACCGGGACGTCTCGACCGCGTAGAACGCTCCGGCCGGCGCGTTCACGCCCAACCCGGCCAGGTACCGGTAAGCGTCCGCCACCGCGTGGTCGGTGAACGTCACCAGCACGGTCGGAGTGCGCCGCCGGGCCCGTGACCACACGACCGTCCCGGGCAGCTCCGCGAGTCCCGACTCGACCTTCTCCCGCAACCGGTCCTCGTGCTCGCCCACCGTCGCCAACGACGCCACGACCCGTTCGCGACGAGAACCGGCGGAGGGCACCAGGTCGGCGATGAAGTCCACCGCCGCCGTGCAGCCGGCCAGCACCTCGTACGGCAACGTGCCCAGCTCGAACCGCTCCGGCACCGCGTCCGACGACGGCACCAGCTTGTCCGGCCGCAAGTCCGCCAACACCTCCGGCCGACCCGCCACCACACCGCAGTGCGGCCCGAAGAACTTGTACGGCGAGCACGCGAAGAAGTCCGCGCCGAGCGCCTCCACGTCGACCGGGTGGTGCGGGGTCAGGTGCACGCCGTCCACGAAGAACAGCGCACCGCGCTCGTGCGCCGCGGCCCCGATCTCGGCCACCGCCGGACGCGTGCCGATCAGGTTCGACGCCGCCGTGACGGCCACCAGCCGGGTGCGGTCCGACAGCACGTCGGCGACGTCGTCCAGCTCACCGGTCGCCGGGTCGAACCCGACCCACCGCACCACCGCGCCCACCGCCTCGGCCGCCTGCACCCACGGCCGGACGTTCGCGTCGTGGTCCAGCCTGGTCACCACCACCTCGTCACCGGGCTGCCACGTGCGCGCCAACGTGCGGGCGAGGTCGTAGGTCAGCTGCGTCATGCTGCGCCCGAACACGACACCTTCCGCCGGCGCGCCCAGCAGGTCGCCCAGGGCGCGGCGGGCGTCCAGCACGATCGCGTCGGCCGCGCGTTCGGCGGCGGTGACCACGCCGCGGTTGGCCAGGGGCGAGACCATCGCGTCGCGCACGGCGTCCGCGACGACGGCGGGCACCTGTGAGCCGCCCGGACCGTCGAAGTGGGCGGTGCCGGTGGCCAGGGACGGGAAGCGGGCGCGGACGGACTCGACGTCGTAGGTCATGGCACCACTCTGGCCCCCGATCCACATCGGACTCCAGTGGCGCGCGTCACGTTCCGCCCTTGACATTGGTCGAACCACCGCAGCAGGCTATGGAAGCGCTCTCACGGATCGCACCGGTCCGTCGGCGCTCGCCTTCCGGTCGCCCTGAAACCGACCGGGAGGTCGGAACAACCTGCCCTGCACCGAGGAGTCGCACCCATGCGCACCCTGACGAAGTGGTTGAGCGCCTTCGCCGCGCTCGCCACGTCCGCGTCACTGGCCGCCGCCACACCGGCCGCGGCGATCGGGCCGGACCTGCTGCCGCTCACCGTCACCAACAACAGCGGCCGCTCCGAGGCCGTCCACCTGTACGTCCTGGGCACCGACATCCGGCCGGGCGGCCGGCTCGGGTACGTCAACCAGTCCGGCGCGTTCACCCCGTGGCCCGCCGGCGCCAACCCGCCCGTGCCCGCGCCGGACGTGTCGATCGCGGGCCCGGCCAACGGCGGCAGCGTCACCCTGCGCGTGCCGCGGTTCATCTCCGGCCGCGTCTACATGTCGTTCGGGGAGAAGCTGAAGTTCTTCCTGACCCCGGACGGCCTCGTGCAACCCGCGCCGTGGTCGCCGAGCGACCCGAACCGGGACATCCTGTTCGACTGGAGCGAGTTCACCTACAACGACGCGGGCCTGTGGCTGAACAGCTCGCAGGTGGACATGTTCGCCGTGCCGCACGCGGTCACCGTGACGGGCGCGAGCGGCGTGACCAAGAAGACCGGCGAACTGGTCGCGAACGGCCGCGACAACGTGATCAACGGCGTGCGCAACCAGGCCGGCTGGGCGAACAGCGTCCGCACCCGCGCGGACGGCACGGTGGTGCGCGTGCTCGCGCCCGGCAAGGCGGCCGACGCGGGCCTGTTCGACCGCGCCTACCTCGACCCGTACATCACGCAGGCGTGGAACGCCTACACCACCAAGACGTTGACCGTGGTGCCGTTCGGCGACCGGCCGGACATCCGCTACTTCGGCCGCACGTCCGGCACGACCATGAACTTCACCAACTCCGCCGGTCAGCAGGTGGCGTCGTTCGCCAAGCCGACCACGTCGAACGTGTGGGGCTGCGACGGTGCCCTGCACGCGCCCAACGACCAGGTCGTCGGCCCGATCGCGCGCACCCTGTGCGCCGCCCTGCACCGCTCCACGCTCGGCCGGATCGACACCCAGCCCGGCGGCGGTCCCGCCGACTTCTACCAGGGGTCGCTGACCAACCACTACTCGCGGCTCGTGCACCAGAACATGGTGGACGGCAAGGCTTACGGGTTCGCGTTCGACGACGTGCAGGCGCAGGAGTCGTTGGTGCACGACGGCGACCCGCGTTCGGCGGGCATCATCCTGACCCCGTTCACCGGTGGCACCACTCCCCCTCCGCCGTCCGGCGGCATCGTCAGCGCGTGGC
This sequence comes from Saccharothrix carnea, assembly GCF_003014735.1. Classification (GTDB taxonomy): domain Bacteria; phylum Actinomycetota; class Actinomycetes; order Mycobacteriales; family Pseudonocardiaceae; genus Actinosynnema; species Actinosynnema carneum. Next base: position 568,477 of record NZ_PYAX01000004.1, read on the forward strand.
ACGGCAAGTGCGTCGACGTGCCGAACTGGAACTTCGTCGACGGGCAGCGCCTGATCGTCTGGGACTGCACCGGTGGCACGAACCAGAAGTGGGAGTCGACCGGCGGCACGCTGCGCACGCAGAACAACATGTGCATGGACGTGGCCTGGGGCTCGACGGCGAACGGCGCACCGATCCAGATCGCGAGGTGCAGCGGCAACCCGGCCCAGCAGTTCGTCCTGACCGCCGCCGGCGACCTGGTCAACCCGCAGGCGAACAAGTGCGTGGACATCGCCGACTGGAACCCGGACAACGACGCGGTCCTGCAACTGTGGGACTGCGCCGGCACCGCGAACCAGAAGTGGCGGCGCGGCTAGCCCGGCGGTCGTGATCGAGCAACGGTCGGACGCGGTGCGGACATTCCCACCGCGCCGCGTCCGACTCGCGCCGGCACGCTCCCGGCCACGAGCCCTCCGGGCCTGGTAAAGTGCCTGGTAGGAGGCATCACCGTCCGACCTGCCCGGGCCGGACCAGGTCCCCCAATCGAGTGGTTCTCTAAGAGGCATCAACCAAAACGGCGTTATACGCAACCTGAAACGTCGGTTGAAACAACGAGGCCGGCAACCAACCCCCGCCCCCAACCCCGCCCGACCCGAACCCCGCCGACCTGAACCCCGCCGACCTGAACCCCGTTGCGCCGCGGCGAAGCCCGCCGCCCCGAAGCGCGAAGCGCGAAGCCGGAAGTCACAGGAAGTCGCGGAACCACGCCCCCGCCAGGCGGGCGACCTCCTCCAGCGCCCCGGGCTCCTCGAACAGGTGCGTCGCCCCCTCGACCACCTCCATCTGCCACAGCACCGACAACTGCTCCGCCGCCGCACGGTTCAGCGCCAGCACCTCCTCGTCGCGACCGCCGACCACCAGCAACGTCGGCGCGCGCACCCGGCCCAGCGCGCGTCCCGCCAGGTCCGGCCGCCCACCCCGCGACACCACGGCCCTCACCAGGTACGTCCCGGCCGCCGCGACCAGCGCCGCCGCCGCGCCCGTGCTCGCACCGAACAGCCCGATCGGCAGCCCCCGCGTCGCCGGCGCCCGCGACGCCCACTCCACCGACGCCGCCACCCGCTCCGCCAGCAGCCCGATGTCGAACCGCAGCCGCCGCGTGACGCGGTCCTCCCGCTCCTCGCGCTCGGTCAGCAGGTCGAGCAGCAGGGTCGCGTACCCGTCCCGGCGCAGCGATTCCGCCACGGCCCGGTTCCGCCCGCTGTGCCGCGAGCTGCCCGACCCGTGCGCGAACACCACCACACCGGCCGGGTCGGAGGGAACGCCGAGGTCAGCGGCCAGGTCTACGCCCCAGGCGTCGACCGACACCGCCATCGTGCCGCTCCTCGTCATGGCCTCCGGGTTCACCACCGCCAACACGCACAAACGAGCCGTGTCCCGAACGGGCTAACGGGTAACCCGTCTGTGTGCCGGTGCGGCCGTCCGCGTGCCGGTGCGGAAGGAGCGACCATGGCCGACGAACGCGCGCGACCCGCCCGCGGACCGATGTCCGAGCAGCAGGAGGAGCTGGAACCGGGATGGGGCACGATCCACCGCGGCCGCGCCCCCGAGAACGTCGGTCCGCAGTACACCGCACCCGGCGGCGACGGCAGCTTCATCGACGACGAGGCGACCGCCATCGCCGACGAAGCCGGATCGGACCACCTGCTCGGACCCGAGGACGCCGCCATGCACATCGAGGACGAGGACGGCCGCCCACTCGAATGACCTGATGAGGTGACGTTGTCCCGGTCGGGGGATTCTCCATCGGGGTTCGGGTGACCTGCCTAGCGTCCGAACCGTGTCCGAGAAAGAGATGCCCGCCAAACCCGACACCGCCGTCACCCTCACGCACCGGGCGATCGCCCTGCGCGCCACGGACCCGGCCGCGGCGCGGAACCTGCTCGGCGTGGCGCTCGCCGAGGACGACGAGTACGAACCCGCCTGGCGCTGGCTCGCCGAGCTCGTCACCGACGACGCCGAACGCCTCTTCTGCCTGAACCGGGCCTACGCGATCAAGGCCGACCGGGCCACCGACCGCGCCCGGAAAGCGCTGCGCGGCGTCCAGCCGACTCCCCCGCCCGAGGCGCGGGACGTGGTCGAGCCGCCGCGCCCCGACCCGGTCGACCCCACCCCGGCACGGCGCGGCAAGCCCAAGGTGCTGCTCGCGGCGGGCGCCGTGGTGCTGGTGGCGTTGACCGCGGTGGGCGTGTGGACGACGGTCGGCCAGGCCACCGGCACCCCGGTGCACATCGCCCTGGTCGCGGGCCTCACCGGGCGCGACCCGGCCACCGCCGCCGACCTCGAACGCGGCGTGCGGATGCGCCTGGACGAGATCAACGCCGACGGCGGCGTCGCCGGCCACCCGGTCGAGCTGCTGGTCTACGACGACGCCGACCAGGTCGACCAGGCCGAGCGGATCGCCGAGGAGATCGTCCGCGAGGACAGGGTGCTGTACGTGATCGGGCACGGCGTCACGTCCACTTCCCTCGCCGCCGCCCCGATCTACCGGGCCGCCGGCATCTCCGCCATCACCCCGTCCGCCGGCGGGTCGGGCCTCACCGACAGCAGCGACCACTACTTCCGCAGCATGTTCGGCGACCGCACGCAGGGCGACTTCCTCGCCGTCTACGCGGCCGAGGTGCTCGGCGCCGACAAGGTCGCGGTCATCCACGACGACCACGCCTCCGGCCGCTCCGCGCAGGCCGCGTTCGCCGAGTCCTACCGCCAGTTCGGCGAGGTCGTCGCCACCGTGCCCGTCACCGACGATCCGCGGGCCGCCATCGAGCGGGTGAAGGGTTTCGCCCCCGGTACCCCGGTCCTGCTCGCCACCGAGAGCCGCCACGGCGTCGCCCTGGTCAAGGGCTTGCGAGACGCCGGTGTCGACGCGCCCATCCTCGGCATCGCCAGCCTGGGCACCAAGTCGTTCCACGACGCGCTGGGCGGCGTCACCGAGAACCTGCACCTGGCCACCCCGATGGCGCACGACTCGCTGTCCGGCCCCGCGCTGAAGTGGGCCGAGGACTTCGAGCACCGGTACGGCGAGCCGCCGCGCTGGCACGCCGCCACGGCACGGCAGGCGCTCAACGTCGGCCTGCACGTCGTCACCACCCACCACCTCGGCCTGGACCCCGCGACCATCGCCGACGACCGCGAGCGGCTGCGTGACGGCCTGACCGCGATGAAGGACAAGAAGAACGCGTTCCCCGCCCTGCTCGGACCGCTGTACTTCACCCCCAGCGGCTCGGCCCAGATGCCGGTGTCGTTCGTGACCAGCGACGGCACCCGACTGGTGTCCACGCCCGTCCAGCTGACGATCTACGAGCCGCCGTCGCCCGAGGTGCTCGCCGCCGACCTGGCCAACGGCACGGTGATCGCCATCGGCGACCGGTACCTGACCCGCCGCCAGGTCGTGGCCACCGGCATCAACCTCAACGAGGTCCGCGACCTCGACACCCGTGACGGCACGTACTTCATGGACTTCTTCCTGTGGCTCAAGTACACCGGCCCGCACACGGCGGCGGACGTGCAGTTCGTCAACGCGGTCAAGCCGGACCTGAAGCTGGGCGAACCGCTGCGCGACGTGACCGACGAGAGCGGGACCTACCGGCTGTACCGGGTGGCCGACCGGTTCAAGAACGGCTTCGAGTTCCGCCGCTTCCCGTTCGACCGCCAACACCTGAAGGTGGTGCTGCAGAACCGGACCATGACCGCCGACGACGTCGTGTACGTGACGGACAAGGAGATCTTGAACCAGCCGCCCGAGCACCACCTGCGCAGCGGGGCGGACGCGGAGGCCACGATCAACGACATCCCGAACTGGCTGGCCACCTCGGCGCGGTTCTTCCAGCGGACGGTCGGCAGCAGTGACGCCCTGGGCGACGGTTCCGCGGCCGGCACGGCCGATGGCATCTACTACAGCCAGTACACCGGCGAGGTGGAGATCGTCCGCGACACGCTGCCGTTCCTGCTGAAGAACCTGTTGCCGTTGCTGCTGCTGATCAGCGTCACGTACCTGTCACTGTTCTTCAAGGGCTCCGAGAGCGCCGCACCGGTGTCGATGGGCGTGACCGCGATCCTCAGCACGGCCGTGCTGCTGAACAACGTGACCTCGCAGCTGCCCTCGGTCAGCTACACCGTGGCGCTGGAGTGGGGCTACTACGCGTTCATCCTGCTCGCCGCCGGGTGCGTGCTGATCGCCATGCTGCGCAAGCGGTTGTCGTCGGTGCGGCGTGACGACGCGGAACGGCGGCTGGCCAGGGCGGCGCGCGTCGGCTACCCGGCGTACCTGCTCGCGGTGGTGGCCACGTACCTGGCCGTGTTCGCCTAGGCGGCGTCCCACCAGTCCAGGACCCGCGTCCCGGACAGGGTCAGCCACTTCGAGGGCTCCCCCGCCGGCACGTCGACCTCGAACCACACGCGGCCGGGGTGGCGGCGGGCTTGGAGCCAGGTGCCGTCCGGCTGCCTCTCGGCGCGGATCAGCTCGATCGCGTCGGCCATCCGCGGGTCCGGCGGCGTGCCGTCGAGCAGGCTCGCCCGGCGGAAGTACTCGGCCGCGTTGAGCACGTTGTAGTACCAGCGGAACGGGTAGGAGAAGCGGTTCACCCACGGCGCCACGGGTTCGCCGGTGGACAGCCGGCGGAACAGGCCGCGTTCCAGCAAGTACTCCTCGCCGGCACGGCGGGCGGCACGCGTCGCGTCCGTGCCGCCGGTCGCGGCGTCGTGGTCGAGCAGGCCCTTGAGCGAGTTGAGCGTCGAGTGGAACGACGACCGCGTCGAGCCCTCGACCCACTCGCAGTTCCAGCCGCCGTCCGGCAGGCGGTGCTCGACGAACCAGTCCACGATGCCGGTGACGTCGGCGCCGAGCCACAGGCCGTTCTGGACCGTCCACGCGTTGATGCAGCAGTCGACCTCACCTCCCCAGTACGGCAGGTCGTCGTACTCCCAGCGGCAGTTCCGGTCGAGCAGCCCGGCCGTGTCGCGGTCGCGCAGGACCTTCGCGTCCAGGCCCCACTCGCGCAACGAGTTCAGCGTCCACGTCGTCGCCGTCCACGGCTGCCCGGCGCCCTCGACCGCTTCCGGGCCGTGGAAGTCGAAGCCCGCCGGGAAGAACGCGCCGCCCGCCCACTGGCCGTCCGGGTCCTGCAGGGCGAGCAGGCGTGCGCCGAAACCCTCGGTCGCGACCTTCGCCCGGGTCGCTTCCCAGACCTCGGGCGGTGCGTGGAGGAGATCGCGCTCGACCTGCCAGCGCAGTGCCGGATCGGAGTCGAGGAGCCAAGAGACCCTGGTCGCCATGGCGTGACTATAGTGCCGCGACCGGCCGCCTTCACCGCGTCTTGCGCCGGTCGCGGCACTAGTCGACCTGGTCGTCCTCCGGGCGGCCTTCGGCGAGTGCGGAGAGGACGTCCAGCGCGGCGGCCAGGGTGTCGGCGGGGGTGGAGGCGAGGGCCAGGCGGACGGCGTTCGGCGCGTGGCCGGGCACGACCGCGAACGCGGCGGCGGGCGTGACGGCGATACCGCGCCGGGCCGCGGCGGCCACGAACGTCTCGGCCCGCCACCGGTCCGGCAGCCGCCACCAGCAGTGGTAGGCGCCGGGGTCGGCGCGGATGTCGAATCCGGGCAGGCGTTCCCGCGCGAGTCGCTGCCGTGCCGCGGCGAGGGCACGTTTGCGGTCCACAATGGACTCGACGGTGCCGTCGGTGAGCCAGCCGGTGGCCGCCGCGAGCGCGAAGTGGCCCGCCACCCAGCCGCCGGAGCGCGCGGCGGCGGCGACCCGGTCGACCAGGTGTCCGGGTGGGACGGCGAACCCGACCGCCAGGCCGGGCGCGAGGCGTTTGGACAGGCTGTCGACGACGGTCGTGCGTTCGGGGGCGAGCGGGGGCAGGTCGGGGCCGAGGAAGGCGTAGATGGCGTCCTCGACCACCTGGAGGTCCAGGTCGCGGACGGTGTCGGCGAGTTCGGCGCGGCGGCGTTCGGGCATGGTGGTGCCGAGCGGGTTGTGCAGGGTCGGCTGGAGGTAGACGGCGCGGACGTCGGCGGCGCGGACGGCCTGCGGCAGCACGCCCTCGTCGTCCACGGCCAGCGGCACGAGCGTGACGCCGAGCCTGGCCGCGATCGCCTTCACCACCGGGTAGGTGACGGCCTCCACGCCGAGCCGCCCGCCGACCGGCACCAGCGCCGACACCACGGCCGCGATCGCCTGCTTGCCGTTGCCGGTGAACAGGACCCGGTCCTCGTCCGGCGTCCACCCGCCGCGGGCCAGCGTGCGGGCGACGGCGGCCCGTGCCTCCGGCGTGCCGCGGACGCCGATCGGGGTGAGCGCCCGGTCGAGGCCGTCGCGCACGAGTCGGTCCAGGCCCGGCGCCAGCAGGTCGGACTGGTCCGGCAGGACGCAGAAGTTCAGCTCCAGGTCGACCCGCGCGCCGCCCGGTTCGGGCAGCTCGGGCCCGGTCCGCGCGGCCCGGACGAACGTGCCGCGACCGACTTCCCCCACCGCGAGGCCGCGCCGGATCAGCTCGCCGTAGACGCGGGCGGCCGTGGAGCCGGCGATGCCGTGCCGGCGGGCGAACGCGCGTTGCGGCGGGAGGCGGTCGCCGGGCTTGAGCCGTCGTGCCGCGATGTCGGCGGCGATCCGGTCCGCGATCAGGCGGTAGTCCACGCGTGCACCTCATATTGCACCGAGAGCATTGTTTTCATTGCACCGAGGATGGTGGCGTTCCTAGGCTGCTGCCGTCAACGGACCGAGGGGGACGGCATGCGCGTGAACGGCATCGACATCGCTTACGACGACCAGGGGGACGGCCTTGCGGTGCTGTTCGTGCACGGCCACCCGTTCGACCGCTCGCTGTGGCGGCCTCAGGCCGAACACCTCCGTGCGCGTTACCGGGTCATCGTCCCTGACCTGCGTGGATACGGTGAGACGACGGTGGTTCCCGGCACGACGCCGTTGGGCGTGTTCGCGGACGACCTGGTCGGGCTGCTCGACGGGCTCGGGCTCGACCGGGTGGTGCTGTGCGGGCTGTCGCTGGGCGGCCAGATCGTGATGGAATTGCACCGCGCGCACCCGTCACGGGTCCGTGCACTGGTCCTGGCGGACACCTTCCCCGAGGGGGAGACGCCGGAGGGCCGCGAGATGCGGTACGGGATGGCCGAGCGCCTGGTGCGGGAGGGCATGGGCCCCTACGCCGACGAGGTGCTGGACAAGATGATCTCGCCGCGCAACGTCGTCGCGTTGCCGGACGTGGCCGACCACGTGCTGCGGATGATGCGCGGCACGTCGCCGGAGGGTGCCGCGGCGGCGTTGCGCGGGCGGGCGGAACGGCCCGACTACGTGGACTCCCTGGCCCGCACCACCGTGCCCGCGCTGGTGGTCGTCGGTGAGGAGGACGAGTACACGCCGGTGGCGGTGGCCGAGAAGATGCACTCGATCATCCCCGGCTCGACGCTCGCGGTGATCCCCGGCGCGGGGCACCTGCCCAACCTCGAACGGCCCGAGGAGTTCAACGACGCGCTTGAGCGGTTCCTCGCGACGGTGTGACCGGCGTGCGGACCCCGCACAGGAGCCGGTCGCGGGGCAGGGCGGTCGGGGCGGGGCGGAGGCGGTCGGCGACCTGGGCCGCGGTGGGGCGTCGGCGGGCGGACAGGGACGTCATCAGGGTCAGCAGGCGGGCCAGGCCGGCGGGCAGGTCCCGCGGGATCTCGGGCGGGCGGTGCAGGCGGGCGATGGCGGCGTCCACCCGGTTGCCCTGGTACTCGCGGTAGCCGGTGAGGCACTCCAGCAGGACCAGGCCGAGCGCGTAGACGTCCGCGGGCGGGCCGACGTCCTCGCCGCGCACCTGCTCCGGTGCCAGGTAGGCGGCGGTGCCGACGACCTCGTTGGTGTTGGTGAGCCGGGTCGAGCCGAGCGAGCGGGCCAGGCCGAAGTCGGCCAGGTAGGCGGTGTCGGAGTCGTCGAGCAGGACGTTGGACGGCTTCAGGTCCCGGTGCACGATCGCCTGGTCGTGCACGTGGGCGAGGGTGTCGGCGACCTGGTGGCCGAGCGCGCGGACCTGCGCGGGCGTCAACGTGCCGTCGACCAGGCGGTCACGCAGCGTCGTGCCTTCGACCAACTGCATGACCACGAACGACACCTCACCGCACGTGCCGACGTCGTAGACGGACAGCAGCCCGGGGTGCGACAACCCGGCCAACGTCCGCACCTCGTTGTCGAACCGGCGCTCGTCCACCTCCCCGCCGCGGAACACCTTGACCGCGACGAACCGCCGGAGCAGCACGTCCCACCCCCGGTGCACCTCCGCCGCACCGCCCGCGCCGAGCTTGCCCGTCAACTGGTAGCGACCGGCGAGAACGCGCTGCTCGGTGGCCAACGACATGGCCCCACCCTTCGGGTCGCCTATCCAGACGCCTCCGAATTCCCGGACCACGACCTCGCCAAACGCCGAGCCGGCTCCCGTCGGAACACCGGTGGCGGACCGGACGCCCGGCAGACCGGCGGCGCAGCGGACGTGTGGCGGAGCGGCGGGTCAGTGGCCGAGTTGGGCGCAGCGGTCGGTGCCCGGGCAGTTGCGGATCAGCTGGACCTCCGGCAGCTGGGTGATCGTGGCCGGAGGGCTGGTGGCGTGGCCCGGCCAGCGGATGGAGATGGCCATGGACGAGGCGTTGTTCGCGTACGACTTCTCGAGCAGGGAACGGTCGCCGTTGACGATGTTCACCACGTCGTACACGCCGGACGGCACCTTGCTGATGTCGAGCCACTGGAAGTCGACGGTGAACGGGTAGTCGTCGCCGTACCCGGCCGAGATGCCCTGCACCACGCTCAACGCCTCCGGCTCGTGGTGGCCGCACCGGTTCTTCCGCAGGAACGCCGACAGCCGACCCTGCGGGCTGCCGGCGTCGGCCGGGCGGCTCGCCACGTCGTCGGGCGTCACGTAGCGGTCGCCCAGGCAGAAGCCGTTCTTCCGGTCGGCCACCACCGTGTCACCCGAAGGTGTGCGGAGTTGGAAGTGCTCGAAGCCCAGCAGGTGCCAGTGCTCGTGGGTAACCGCCGGCTCGTAGTACAGGGTCGCCGGGACGGGCCGCTGCGACTGCTCGTACGACATCGGGATCGAATCGTCCACAGCGGATTGGAACGCCTGCCGCGCGGACATCCGCGGCTGCCCGGTGTGGCCGCGGCTGCCGTGGATCAGCAGCGGGCCGTCGCCGATGTTGTCCGCCGAGGTGGTGAACCTCAGCCGGACCGCCCCGATCGAGCCCTTCCGCACGCACTCGCCGTTCGGCGCGGCCGGGTCGGCGACCGGGCACACGTCCCAGTCCACGCACCGCGACAGGTCGCCGGAGTAACCGCCCGAGCACCCCACCGGCGCCTGCCGGAGGTCGGGCAGCAGCACCGACCCCGTGGCCCGGGCGGGCAGCGGACCCAGCGCGACCGCCACGAGCACCGCCGTGGCGAACAGGACCACGTGTCTTCGCACCACCGGAACCGTCCAATCCAGAATGATCCACTCACCAATCTACTGAGCCACCCCGGCAACCCGACCCCGAGCACCGCCAAGTTCACTCGATCGACTGAGCCACAAGGGAAATCCCCCGCCGGGACTCTAACCTTCACCGCGATCGCGCCCCGGGCGCGCGTCGTCCGCGACTGGAGGTGGGTCCGATAGACCAGGGAGTTCCCGGCACCGTCACGATGGTGTGCGGCACCAGGCCCGAGCTGATCAAGCTCGCCCCGCTGATCCGCGTGCTGGGTGCCGACGCCACCGTCGTCTACACCGGACAGCACTACGACACCGCGATGTACCACCGGATCCGTCAGGACATCGGCCGACCGGGGCGGTTCCACGAGCTGGCCGTGGGCGGTGGCAGGCGCGGCGGTCAGCTCGGCGCGGCCATCGCGGCGGTGGACGAGGTGCTGGCGCAGCACCCGACGAACGCGGTCATCGTGCAGGGCGACACCACGTCCGCGCTCGCGGGCGCGTTGGCCGCCAACGCCAACGACGTGCCGCTGGTGCACGTCGAAGCGGGCCTGCGCAGCTTCGACCGGGCGATGCCCGAGGAGCACAACCGGGTGGCCATCGACCACCTCGCCGACCTGTGCTGCGCGCCGACACCGCTCAACCGCACCAACCTGCTGGCCGAGGGCGTGCCCGACGAGCGCATCGCGATCACCGGCAACACCGTGGTGGAGGCCCTCGTCACGGCGCTGCCCGGGCGGGACGAGGAAGCCGTCGTGCTGGCCGCGCACGAGCTCCGGCGCGACGGCTACGTGCTGGCCACCGTCCACCGCCCCGAGAACGTGGACGACCCGGTCAACCTGGAGACGATCCTGCGCGAGCTGAACCGCCTGCCGCTGCCCGTGGTGCTGCCCCTGCACCCGCGCACGGCCAAGCGGGTCGAGGCGTTCGGCCTGACCACCCTGCTGCGCCGGCTGAAGGTCGTGGAACCGCAGGCGTACCCGGCGTTCCTGGCGCTGGCCCGGTGCGCCGCCGTGGTCGTGTCGGACTCCGGTGGCATCCAGGAGGAGGTCAGCGTCCTGAAGCGGCCGGTGGTCGTGGTGCGCCGCAGCACCGAACGCCCCGAGATCGAGGGCACGTTCGGCACGCTCGTGCCGCCGGGTCCGCGGCTGTGCGCGGAAGTGCTGCGGTGGCTGGACGACGTGCCGGGCCACCGGGAACGCCTGGAGCACATCCCCTCGCCGTACGGCACCGGCTCGCCGTCGGCCCGGATCGCCGCCGCGCTCGGGCAGCTGGTCCGCGGCGAGCCGGGGTACGCCCGGCAGCTCAGCCCGGAACGGGTTGTGGTGCCCCCGCCAGCGTCGCGACGACCCGCCGCGCGAGTCCCACACTCGAATTCCAGCTCGTGACGTCCGGGTAGACGTGCGCGGTGGTCGCCAGCAGCAGCGGTGTGCCGGCGACCACCACGGGCGGGCGGCGCGCGAGGTACCCGAGCGGGTACACCGGTTCCACGAACGGCGCCTTGAACACCCGCACGTCCTCAACGTCGTCGCGGCGCAACGAGGGGTGCAGGTCCAGCAGCTGCGAGGTCCACCGCGCCGCGACGGCGGCCTCGTCCTCCCGGAACAGCGCGGACTCCCGGTCGGTGTACCGCATCGCGTAGACGAGGTGCCGCCCGTCGTACGGCTCGACCCCGGCCAGCGGCGTCATCTGGATCAGCCCGTCGAACTCCGTGCCCGACCGCACGACCGGCGTCCAGTAGTGCCCCGACAACGGCCGGCGCAGGAAGAACAGCGCGTTCACCACGCCCTGGTACGGCAGCCGCACCTCGGGCAGCCGCGCGGCCAGGTCGTCGTCGGCGAGCTGCCGCAGCAACGGCAGCGGCAGCGTCGACACCACCCGGTCCGCCGTCACGGCCTCGTCGCCGTCCAGGGCGATCCGCACCCGGCCGTCGACCACGCCGAGCCGCCGCACCGGCGCGTCCAGCCGCACCACCCCGCCACCGGCCTCGATGGACGCCCTCAGCGCGTCGATCACGGCCCGGTAGCCGCCGTCCGGATACCCGCGCACCGACACGGCGCCCTCGCGGCCCAGGCGCTGCCACAGGTACAGCGCGGGCACGTCGCCGAACCGCGCGCCGAACTTCGCCCCGAACAGCGGGGCGAGCAGCAGTTCCCACACCCGGTCGCCGTACAGGCCGCGCAGCCAGTCCTCGGTGCGCGTGCCGTCGAGGTCCTTCCCGCGCCCCAACCGCCGCAGCAGCACCGAGACCGCGCCGAACCTCAGCCGGTCGAGAACACCCAACGGGGTGAACTTGAGCAGGTCCAGCGCCGTGTTGAACGGGAACGCGCGGCCGTCCACGACCATGCCCATCCGGGTGGGCCGCCACGCGATCGAGTCGCGCAGGCCGAGTTCGCCGAGCAGGTCGAGCAGGTGGTCGTCGGTCGGCATCACGCAGTGGTAGAAGCGCTCCACCCACCGGTCGCGCCAGGCGAAGAACGTGCCCAGCCCGCCGAGCTGGTCGCTGCCCTCCAGCAGCGTCACCCGGGTGCCCGCCCGCACCAGCCGGTGCGCGGTGGCCAGGCCGCAGATCCCGCCGCCGACGACCACCACGTGCCCGTGGTCGGTGCCCATCACAGCGCCCGGTACGGCGCGGGCGAGAGCCGGTCGCGGACCAGCAGCTTCACGTACTGCCAGACGGTGCGGGCGATCCGGATCTTGCTCGGGCCGCGCTTGCGGTCGTAGCGCAGCGCCAGCGGCACCTCGGTGACCACCGGACGGCAGTGCCGCAGCTTGAGCAGCAGCTCGACCATGCACGCGAACCCGCGTTCCTCGATCAGCCGCTCGCCCCAGTGCCGCTCGGCGCGGACCAGCAGGCTGACCCGGTAGGCGCGGAAGCCGCTGGTGAAGTCGCGCACGCCCTCGACCCGCAGCACGCGGCGGAACAGCGCGGCGGCGCCCCGGGACAGCAGCCGGCGCAGCACGGGCGCGGTCGCGTCGTCGCCACCGTCGACGAACCGGGAGCAGATCACCACGTCCGCGCCCGCCTCGATCTCCCGCTCCAGCCGCTCGATCAGCGCGGGGTCGTGGGTGTCGTCGGCGTCCATCACGATGACGACGTCCTCCTGGTCGGCCTTGGCCAGCACGGCGCGCAGTCCTGATTGGACGGCCTGGCCGAGGCCGAGGTTGACCGGGTGGCTGACCAGCCGCACGTCGAGGCCGGGCCAGCCCTCGGCGACGACGTCGGCGGTGCCGTCCGACGAGCCGTCGTCGACGACCCAGGCGGTGAGCTTGCCGGTGCGCGCGACTTCGGCGAGCCGGGTGAGCAGCGGCGGCAGCGAGGCCGCCTCGTTGTAGGCGGGCAGCACGACGTGGGCACGGGCTTGGGTGCGCGCGCCGCCGGAGAGGGCCGGTCCGCCCTGTTCCGACGTGGTGCGCACGTCGCCTTCATCGACGCTCAATGGGCCCCATTTCACTGGATGGCGGATGACGGTCCAGAATTATTCGCCTCTGGACCGCGACGGGATTCGACCACCCCGGTGCTATCTCGTCGCACGTCAGGATGAATTATCGGAGGACAGGGACCACGGGGCTACCAGAAAGGGGCAGAGTGATCACCGAAAGAGTGAATTAGCGCCGATGAATCACGCTTGATGCACACCGAGTGAGCAGAGCTTCCCGTTCGGATGGTCTCGAACGGGTGACCAAAATAATCGGGTTCATGGTGGGAAGGACGTCGTCCGGATGTGGTGTGGCGTGGACGGGACGCGCTCGGTCCCTGGCAGGGGTGGTCCGAGGTGAACGGGGTCGGCTCGGCGACCACCCCGACCCTGGTGTCGCGGTGGCGGCACCCGAGGCCGCGCGAGGCGTCGGGGTCGGACCTGCTGCGGCGGGTGAACGCGGTGGCGGTGCTGCTGGTCGCGGTGGACGTGACGGCGGTGGCCGCGGTGGCGGTCCGGTACTCGCCGGGCGTGCGCTGGACCGCTGTGGTCGCGGCGGCGCTGCTGGGCGTGCGGGCCGCGTGCCGGCTGTACCGGCGGCGGCTGTGGCTGTCCTGGTTCCACGACCTGCCGCGCTCGGCGGCGGCGACGGCGGTGGCGTTCGCCCTGGTCACGCTGGCGGGGATGGTCGGCGGCGCACCACCGGAGACGGCCTTCGCCACCCAGTGGGCGGTGCTGGCGTTCGCCGCGCTGAGCGAACCGGCCCGGCTGTTCGTGTTCGCCTTCGGCCGCTGGTGCCGGCGGAGGTTCCACCGGTGCGACCGCACGATCGTGGTCGGCGCCGGGAAGGTCGGCGTCGACCTGGTCGGCGCGATGCTGGCGCACCCGGAGTTCGGCCTGCGCCCGGTCGGGTTCGTCGACCCGGAGCCCGCGCTGGACCGCGCCACCCTGCCGGTCGAGCTCATGGACGAGGACCTCGCCGGGGCCATCACCCGGCTGGGGGTCGGCACGGTCGTGCTGGCGTTCTCCCACGCCCGCGAGTCGTCGGTGGTCGACTCGGCGATCACCGCGCACCGGCTCGGCTGCACCACCCTGGTCGTGCCGCGGATGTTCGAGCTGTACCAGGACGGCCCGGACATCGAACGGCTGCGCAGCTACCCGCTGATGCGGCTGGGCACCGCGCCGACCAGCAGGCCGAGCTGGTGGGTCAAGCGCGGCATGGACGTGCTGCTGGCCGCCGTGGCGCTGGTCGTGTTCGCGCCGGTGATCGCGCTGTGCGCGCTGGCGGTGCTGCTGGAGAGCGGTCGGCCGGTGATCTTCCGGCAGGTGCGGGTCGGGATGGACGATCAGCCGTTCGTGCTCTACAAGCTGCGCAGCGTGAGAATGAACGGTGAAGACGATTCCCAAGTCACCTGGTCGGTGGTCGGGGATCACCGGGTCGGGCCAGTCGGCCGATTCCTGCGCAGGACTTCATTGGACGAACTGCCGCAGTTGTGGAACATCATCCGGGGCGACATGTCCATCGTCGGCCCGCGCCCGGAACGGCCCGGTTTCGTTCGCGAGTTCTCGGCCATCCACGAGCTATACTGGGCCCGCCACCGCGTTCCGACGGGGCTGACCGGCCTCGCGCAAGTGCACGGCCTGCGGGGCGACACCTCGATTGTCGACCGGTCCCGATACGACAACTACTACATAGCCAACTGGTCGTTGTGGCTGGACGTGAAAATCCTGTTGCAGACGGTGGGTGAACTGTTGTGCCGAAGGAACCGCTGAACCGACGTCGGTCCCGCCGCCTGCTCGGCCTGCTGTGCGCCGCCGCGCTCCTGGCGCCGAGCGCGGCGTGCACGGCGGGTGCCGCGGCCGGCAGACCGGTACCGCCGGTCGCCCCGCTCGGCCCGCTGCCCAAGCCGCTCGCGCCGTGCGGCTGGTGGTACGGCATCGGCGAGCCGCCCACGAACCGGGAGATCTCGTTCGCCGCCCAGCACTACAGCCTGGTGGTGCTCAACGCGACCGAGACGCACGCGCTGCGCAAGCTCAAGCAGCTCAACCCCAAGATCAAGGTGCTGGTCTACAAGGACTTCTCCAGCGCGCGCAACTACCCCGGCGCGGTCGAGGGCGACGCGGACGCGCCGCTGCTGCCCACCGGCATCGGCTACTTCAGGGCGCACCGCGAGCACCCGCACTGGTTCGCGGTGGACACCCAGGACCACCGGATCGAGTGGAACTCCTACCCGAAGCACTGGCAGATGACCGTGTGGGACCCGGTGTACCAGAAGGCGTGGAGCGACGCGGTGACCGCCGAGGTCGTGCGCGAGGGCTGGGACGGCGTGCTGGCCGACAACGACTTCAGCTCCCTGAAGTACTACTCGTCGGCCGTGCTCAAGGGCACGGAGAACGCGGCCGAGTCCGACCGGCTGATCCGCGA
Source organism: Saccharothrix carnea (assembly GCF_003014735.1). GTDB lineage: Bacteria > Actinomycetota > Actinomycetes > Mycobacteriales > Pseudonocardiaceae > Actinosynnema > Actinosynnema carneum. The sequence continues at coordinate 583,809 of NZ_PYAX01000004.1, forward strand.
CGGCATGGACACCTTCCTCACCACGGCCGGTGACGCCCTGCACAAGGTGGGGAAGATGCTGATCCCGAACGTGTCCGAATCCCACCTGACCGCGGGTCGGTGGTCGGCGCACTCGCGGTACGACGGCGCGATGGAGGAGAACTTCGGGCTGCGCGACACCGGAACGGGTGAACTGCTGACGTTCAAGGGCAACGAGTGGAAGGAGCTGCGGTCGCAGGCCGCGCTCGGCGAGACCTGGCTCCTGCTGATCACCCACACCAAGGGCGCGCGGGAGGAACGCGTCGGCTACGCCACGGCCGCGTTGCTGGCCAGCCCGCACACGTGCTGGTCCGGTGCGACCACCAGGGACTACCGCAACCCGGACTGGTCGCGGTACCAGAACGCAAAGCTGGGCGAGGCCACGGAGACGGCCAACCGGCTGCCGTCCGGCGCGTGGGACCGGCGGTTCACCGGCGGGTACGTGGCGGTGAACCCGACCGGCAAGCCCGCGCGGGTCACCCCGCCGCCCGGGTTGGTCAACATCGACGGCGGCGGCGCCGTACCGGCCACGATCGAGGTGGCCGCCGGTGACGCCGTGATCCTGGTCAACCCCCACGGCTTGCCCACCGCGCCGACCACCGCCACCGAATCGACGACCACCACGGGCCCGACGACCACACCCACCACCACCGAGCCCACCACCGAGCCCACCACCGAGCCCACGACAACGACGACGGCCGAGCCGACCACCACGACCACGACCACGACCACGACCGAGTCGACGACGACGACCACCGAGCCGCCGACCACCACCGAGCCCACGACCCCCGCGCCGTAACCGACACCCGGCCGGCGATTCCGGTCGTGGCCTAGGTCGGCGTCGGGGTCCAGCCCAGGAGTTCGCGGTAGAGGGTGAGGTGGCGGCGGGCGCACACGTTTGGCGCGAACCGCTCCCGTGCCCGTTCCGCCAGCGACAGCCCGATCCTGGCCGGGTCGGGTTCGGCGAACAGCCCGCGCAGCCGGGCGGCGAGCTGGTCGACGTCACCCGGCGCGGCCAGCGCGCCGCCCGCACCCGTGCCACCCCAGCCCGCGTCACCGAGCATGTCGGCCACCCCGCCGGTGTCCGTCGCGACCACGGGCTTGCCCGCCGCCATCGCCTCGGCCACCACCAGCGGCTGCTGTTCCATCGTGGACGGCAGCACGAGGGCGTCGTGGTGCCGCAACAGGTCCGGCACGTCGGCCCGGAAACCCAGGAACGCGACCCGCCCGCCCAGCGCCCGCGCCAACGCCTCGGCCCTCACCCGCTCCGGCCCGTCACCCACCACGGTCAACGTGGCGTCCGCGGGCATCACGCCCGGCAGCGCCAACGCCGCCAGCAACGTCGCCAACCCCTTGCGCTCCACCAGCAACCCGACGAACACCAGCCGCCGCACCGGCCCGGTCGGCGGCTGCACGTGCACCGGTTCCACGCAGTTGTCGATGTGCGCCAACCGGCCCGCGGGCACCTTCAGCCGCGACGCCAGGAACCGGCCCATCGCCTGCGCGGGCACCACCGTGCGGTGCACGGTCCGCGCCACCACGGCGTCCGCCGCCAGCACGGTCCGCGTGTAGGGCGACGGCGCCGCCGCCCGCGGCACGCCCCGGAACCAGTCCTCCCGCACGTCGTCCGGCACCCCGTGGTAGGTCTGGACCACCTTGTGCCGCCACCGCAACCCGGCGCTGACCAGCCCGGCCCGCCGGTCCTGCGCGTGCACCACGTCCGGCCGCCACGCCCGCACCGCCGCCCGCGCCCGCCGCCCGGCCCGCACGTCGGCCTTGTCGCCCACCTCCACCTGCTCGTGGTGCCCGGCCAACGCCTCCGCGCCCCGCCGCGGCACCGGCCCGAACACCCGCACGTCCGCCTCGCCGGACGCGATCAGCGCCCGCGCCAGCCGCACCGTGACGTCCACCGGTCCCCCGCTGTCCTGGGTCAGCACGTACGCGACCCGAGGCCGCCGGTTCACCGGGCACCGACCAGGAGCTTGTCGATGAGGGTGGCGACCTGGTCGGCCACCTGCCGCCGGTCGAACAGCAGCTCGACCCGCCGCCGGCCGTGCGCGCCCTCCAGGTCGGCCGCGGACGGGTCGGCGAGCCGCACCGCGACCGCCTCGGCCAGCCCCGCGACGTCACCGGCGGGCAGCACCGCCCCCGCCTCGCCGACGCTCTGCCGCACGCCGCTGACGTCGAACGCCACCACGGACCGCCCGCACGCCATCGCCTCCAACGGCACCAGCGCCATCCCCTCCTCCCGGGACGGCAGCACGACCACGTCCGCGGCGGCGTAGAAGTCGGCGACCGAGTCGTCGTGCCCCCACCAGCGCACCGACTCGTCGTCGCAGGACGCCCGCCACCGCTCGGCCATCGGGCCGTCACCGACGATCACCAGCCGCGCGTCGGGCACCTGCGCCCGCACCGCGGGCCACGCCGCGAGCAGCTGGTCCTGCCCCTTGTACGGCACCAGCCGGCCGACGCACACCGCCGTGGGCACGTCCGGCAGCCCGAGCCGCCACCGCGCGGCGACCCGGTCGTCGGGCCGGAACCGCTCGACGTCCACGCCGTTGCACACGACCTCCGCCGGACCGCCCACCCCGGCGGCACGCCCGGCGGCCAGCTCGTCGTCGCTCACGCACACGAGCTGGTGCGTCCACCGCGCCGCCAACCGCTCCCAAGCCTTGGCGGCACGTCCCACCGGCCCGGTGGCGCTCTGGAACGACCACATGTGCGGTTGGAACAGCGTGGGCCGCCGTCCGCGCACCACCAGCCGCCCGACCAGCCCGGCCTTGGAGCTGTGCAGGTGCACGATGTCCGGCGCGAGCCCGCGCAGCACGCGCCGCAGCCGCACCACTTCGGCCACCGTCCCCGGCCCGGGGTGCCGGCGAGCGTGCCAGGTGCGCACCTCGACGCCGAGCTCACCCGCCCGGTCGGCGAGCGGCCCCGGCGGGCACACCACGGTCACCGACCACCCGAGGTCCCGTTGCGCACGGGCCAGGTCCACCACCACCGCCGCCACGCCCGCCGTCACGGGCTGGCTCACGTGCACCACCCTCACCGGCGCACCACCTCCCGGTTCGCCGCCAGCACGACCACGCCGCACACCACCGCCACCACGACCCCTTCACCGAGCGCGGCCACCACCGAACCGGGCGGCCCGAACACGTCACCGACTCCGAACGCCACCGCCGCGCCGCACCCCGCCGCCGCGACCACGCCCACGGCACCGCGGGCGAGCGCGGCCAACGGCGGCCCTATCCCCCGGCGCGCCAACGCCCACCAGGTGCACGGCACCACCAGCCACGCCGCCGTGAGCTGGACCAGCGCGACCGCCACCACGCCGTGCCGGGTGAACAGCAGCAGCCCGCCGACCAGCAGCACCAGGTGGGTGACCTCCAGCGCGAGGTAGCGGCGGGCGTGCCCGGCGGCCTTGAGGACCTGGTACCAGACGTGCAGCAGGCTGATCCCCAGGCCGTACAGGCACAGCAGGGCCAGCGGCACGGCCGCCTCCGCCCACCGCGCGCCGAACACCACGACCCGGTCGGCCAGTACCGCCGTCACCGCGTACAGGGCGCCGGTCACCGCCAGCACCGCCGAGGTGAACCGCCCGACCACTTCGGACAGTCCCTCACCGGCCCGGACCAGCTTGGCGCACAAGGGCAGCACCACCCCGCCGAGCACCACCGCGACCAGGATGTACGGCACCCACGCGATCCGGTACGCCAGCGAGTACACGCCGACCGCCTCCGGGCCGTGCACCCGGGCGATCGCCAGGTAGTCCACGTTGATCAGCAGCACGGCCACCAGCGCGCCCGGTCCGACCACCGCGATCCACCGCGACGCCTCGGCCGCCGCCTCCGCGTCCCACACCGGCCGCACCCGCACGCCGACCACCACGCCGAGCACCGGTTGCGCGACCGCCGTGCACAGCAGGCCGATCACCAGCGAGTACGGTCCGGCGCCGGTCACCGCGAGCGCGATCGTCACCGCCGCGCCGAGCAGCGCGCCACCGGCGTCGGGCAGCATCCGCCGGCGGAAGTCCAGTTCGCGGTGCAGCAACCCCATCTGCACGCCGGCGACCGCCGAGAACGGCAGGCTCACCGCCGCCAGCCGCACCAGCGGCGCGGCCGAGGGCGCGTCCAACGCGTGCGCGATGCCGTCCGCCGCGAGCACCAGCACCGACGCCAGCACCACCCCGGCGCCCGCGCTGAGCACGAGCAGCGTGCCCGCCATCCGGCGCGGGTCGCGGTCGGTCCGGCTGACCACGTCGTACACGCCCATCGACTGGACGACCTGGCCGATGTTCACCAGCGCCACGGCCAGCGCGACCAGCCCCAGCCCCTCCTCGGTGAGGAAGGCGGCCAGCACCAGCGTGACGGCCATCTGGCTGCCCTTGCTGACCAGGTTGACCCCGAACAACCACAGCGAGCCCCGCACGGCCCGCTGCCCGATCGGTGTCACGTCCGGACCGTGCCGACTGCCGAGCAGCGGCGGGTGGCCGCGAACACGGCCGCCAGCACCCACGCCACCACGACGGCGACGCCGTCGACGGTCACGTCGACCCGCGCGCCCGACACCGCCCGGACGGCCTGGCTGATGAAGTGCAGGTGCGCGAAGGGGATCAGGAGCAGCAGCGCGGCCAACCCCAGCCGCCAGTCCCGTTCGCATCGGCGTTGCCACCACACGACACCGACCGCGACGAGCGACGGCACGGCGATCAGCACGTCACCCGGCTGGTGGACCATCGCGGCCACCACCGCCAGGCACGTCAGCAGGTCCGCCGCGGCGGGCTGGCCCATCCGGTCCAGCCGGCGCACCAGCACCGCGCTCGCCACCAGCACACCGACCAGCGCCAGCGGTTCCGCGCCGCCCGGCAGCCAGCCCGTGACGCGGTAGAGCACGGCCGCGAGGTCGACTCGCTGCGCCGTCATCGAGTCCACCGCGCCGTACGCCGTCTCACCGGCGTGCGCCAGGTTCGCCGCGATCACGTCCAGGAACGGACGCACACCGCCGCCGCGCAGCACCAGCGGCACCACCACGACCAGGCTGGCCGCCGCCGCGATCGCCGTGCCGGTCAACGCCACGCGCTGCGACCCGCGCACGAACAGCAGCACCGCGAGCGGCAGGCCGAACTGCGGCTTGAGCCACGCCAGCGCCAACGCGACCGCCGCCCACTTCGGCGCGTCCCGCCTGGCCAGCAACGCGCCCGCGGCGCCGACCGCGATCAGCGGGTTCACCTGGCCGACGTACAGCTGCGCCTTGCCCACCTGGCTGAGCACCAGCAGGGTCGCGATCACCGCCGTGCCCAGCGCCAACGGCACGTGCGGGCGCAGCCGTCCGGCCGCGAGCAGTGCCAGGGTGATCAGCAGCACCAGGGACGCCAAGGTGAACGCCACCGCGCCGACCCGGTACTCCGGCAGCGCGAACGGCGCGTGCAGCAGCAGGTGGTAGGGCTGGTAGAGGTTGAACGCCTGCCGCACCGGCCAGTGCTCGAACATGGCCGCCGGGTGGTACGGGTTGCCGCCCGCCAGGAACTCGCGGACCGGGAAGTACAGCGCGTCCCGGAAGTCCTGCAGGCGTTCCTCGGGCAGGGTGGCCCACGTCGGCAGCGGCACCTGCCACGACGGCCGCAGCGCGCGCCACGCCGCCACGGCGCCGACCACCGCCACCAGCGCGGTCAGCAGCCGCACCTTGTCCTTCACCGCGACGGTCTTCAGCACGTCACCACCGCCACCAGGGTCGACGCGGACGGCAGCGCGCCGACGACGGTCGCCAGCTCGTCCTGCGGCCCGCCGCCCGCGACGACGGCGATCACCGCGTCGCCATCGGCGGGTTCACCGGTCTTGTCCGGCAGTTCGGCGGCCAGGTCCTCGGCGCGGTCGGCCAGCCCCGGCACGACGGCCACCACGCGCGCGGGCCGTGCCGACGCCTCGCACAGCAGCGCCAACCGCTGCGCCAGGTCGGGTTCGTCGTCCGGCAGCACGGCCACCGGGTGCCGGACGCCGCCGGCGATGAGCGCGGCGCGCACCCGGTCACGGGGCCGGGTCCGGCGCAGGTGGCCGACCGCGTGCGCGGCCAGGCCCGCCAGCACCCCGGCGATCAGCGCCAGCCCGTACGCCAGCGGCCGGTCCGGCGCGACCTGCGTGGTCTCGGGCCGGTCGAGCAGCCGCAGCCGGGCGACGGGCGCGAGCAGGTCGGCCTCCACCACGGTCTGCGCGATCCGCGTCGCGGCCTGCGCGGCCCGGTCCGCGGTCTCGGCGCGCACCGACAGCCTGGCCAGGCCGGAGGCGGGCACCAGTTCCACGGACACGCGGCCGGCCAGGTCGTCGGTCGTGGTGCCCAGCTCGTCGGCCGTCGCGCGCAGCACGGTCGGGGTCCGGGCGACCTCGACCAGCGCGGGCAGCGACAAGGCGACGACCTCGCCGAAGCTCGCCTCGGGCGGCTGGTCGGGCTCGCCCGCTGTAGGCACCGCGAGCACGCCGACGCGGCTCTCGTACTCCTTGCCCGCCACCTCGACGGCGACCACCACGGCGGTCCCGACGAGCAGCGCGATCCCGAGGCTGAGCGCCAAAGGTCGCTTCAGGACGGTTGGGACGCGCAGGTCCCGCAACACGCTCAGGTCCATCATGACGCTCCGATCGCGGTGCGCAGCAGTTCGTCGTAGGACCGCATCAGCAGACGCGGGTCGTGCTCGCGCCGCACGGACGCGAGGCCCTCCTCGGCCAGGTCGGCGCGTGCCCGCGGGTCGAACAGCAGCGACCGCAACGCCTCGGCCGTCGCGCCCGGGTCGCGGCGCGGCACCACCACGCCGCCACCACCGGCCAGCGCCTGCCGCACACCGTCCACGTCGGTCGCCACCACGGGACGCCCGGCGGCCAGCGACTCCAGCACCGCGATCGGCATGCCCTCCCAGTCGCTGGTGAGCACGGTGACGTCGGCGGCGGCCAGCAGGTCGGGCACGTCGCAGCGGTTGCCCAGGAACCGGACCCGGTCGGCGATGCCCAGTTCGGCGGCACGCAGCCGCAGCGCGTCGCGGAGGCTGCCGTCGCCGGCCAGCCACAGCACCGCGTCGCCGTCGAGCTTCGCCCACGCCTCCAGCAGCACGTCGTGCCGCTTCTGCGGTTCCAGCCGGGCCGGGCACAACGCCACCGGCACGTCCCGGGCGACGCCGTGCACCGCGCGCACCGCGGCCCGGTCCACCCGTTCGGGTTGCGGGAACACCGCGTTCGGGATCACCACCGGGTCGGGCACGCCGGCGGCCCGCAGCCGGTCGGCCGTGGCGTCGGCGACCGCGACGACCGTGCGCGAGGTGCGTTTGAGGATGCGGGCCGCGTCGGTGTAGTCGGTTTCCGCGACGCCGTGGAACACGGTCAGCAGCGGCAGCCGGCGCGGCAGCACGGCCAGCCGCGCGACCAGGCTGGCCGACACGTTGTGCGCCAGCACGACCTGCGGCCGGAAGCTGCGGATCGCGGCCTTGGTGGCGGTGGTCGCGCGCAGCACGCCGGTCGCCTTGCGCCGGGCGACCGGCACGGTGAACGTCGGCACGCCGCACGCGCGCAACGCCTCGGCCCGGTGCCCGCCGCCGCTGGCCACCGCGGACTGCCAGCCGAACTGCGAGCCCGACCTGGCCATCCCGGCGACGAGCGCTTCGGCGCCACCGGTTCCCATCTCACTGATCACGTGGAGCACACGCAACGTCGCTCGCTCTCCTCAGACGCAGGTCGGCCGCGGCCACGACCGCGACCAGCGACCACAACGGCAGGTAGTACTGCTGGGACAGGAAGGTGGAGGCGACCACGACCGCGATCAGGGACGCCTGCACGGCGAGGATCGGCACCGGGTCGGGAGTCGTTCGGCGCACGCGTTCGCTGACGACCGCGGTGAGCGCGAGCAGCGCGGCGAACAGCGCGAAGCCGGGCACGCCGAGTTCGGCGGCGACCTCCAGGTACATGTTGTGCGCCACCGGGGTCTGCTCGTCGATCTCGGCGTTGTTCGAGGCGGCGGGGTAGCCCGCGCGGAACCCGCCGGGCCCGACGCCGAGGGCGGGGTGGTCGGCGACCATGCGCGCGGCGGCCTGCCAGCGCAGCTCGCGGGTGTCCACGTTGGTCCCGGCGACGTGGGACTTCTCCCGCAGCGCCCGGTCGAGTTCCGGTCCGGCGAGCAGGACGGCGGCCACGCCGAGCACGGCCAGCGCCGCCACCCCGCCCGCCAACGCCTTGAGCGGCAGCGCGCGGCGGGCCAGCAGCCAGGCGACGGCGGCGGTGAGGGCGAGCGCGCCGCCCCGGGAGAACGTCGCCGCCGCGCCCGCGACGAGGACCACGGCCGCCGCGGCGGGCAGCACGCGGCGCCGGGTCGCGAGCAGCAGCGGCAGTGCGGCGACCAGGAAGTAGGCCAGGTCGTTCGGGTCCTCCAGCGGCCCGGCGGCCCGCGTCTGCCCTTCGGTGACCATGCCGTGCAGCGCGCCTACGGCGGCCAGCACGGCTCCGGCCACGGTCGCGGCGAGCACGGCGCGGATCGGCACCTCCCGCGAGACGACGTCGATCAGCACGACCGTGACCAGCAGGAACGGCAGCCAGCGCAGGGCGTAGGCCGCCGTGTACGCGCCGCCCGCGTGCGACGCCCAGGACGCCAGCAGCACGACGGCGAGCGCGGCGAGGACCAGGTGCGCGGGGTGCGGCTCGGGTGCCCGGCGGTGCCGCGCCCGCAGCACGGCCCAGGTGAGGACCAGCAGCGCGGGCGGCACCTTGGCCAGGTGGCCGTGGACCTGCAGGAGGTAGCCCTCCAGTGGCGCGACGAACACCGTCGCGCACGTCAGGCCACGCACCAGCGAGGTCATCCGCCGCACCGCGCCAGCAGGCCCGTGTCGTGCTCGCGCAGGCCCGCGTCGAGCCGGTCGACGTGCGCGCCGGTGCCGATCACGTCGAAGTGGTGGTCGCGCAGCGCGCCGAGCACCCAGCCCAGGAACTCGACCTTCCGCGCGCCGGGCACCGCCATGCCGGGGAAGAACTCCAGGCCGGGCGCCTCGGCCGCGCCGAGCACGTCGGTGGGGTGCAGCAGCAGCGACGGCTGCACGCACCGCGCCCGGCACAAGCGCAACGCCGCGCTGAAGTACGCACGGGCCAGCCGCGGTGAGAGCTGGTGCAGTTGGAGCAGGTAGGAGCCGTGGATCGGGACGCGCAGCAGCGGCATGGTGGTGACCGGCAGCTCGACCAGGCCCGTGCCGACCCGCCAGCGGTAGGCGGCGTTCGGCGCGCGGACGCGGGCGAAGCCGCCGAACAGGTCGCGTTCGCCGCCGCTGGGCGCGGTGCGGTTGTGGTAGGCGCGGGCGAGGGGTCCGATCCAGGTGGGCAGGGTGCTGGCGTCGTAGCGGTAGCCGCGTTCGGCGAGCAGTTCCAGCAGGTCTTGGGTGACGCTGTAGCCGGGGCCGCGGAAACCGGTCGGCCGGGGCGCGCCCGCCGCGACGAGGGCGTCCTCGGTGCGGGCGAGCTCGGCTTCGAGCCGGTCGCGGGTGTAGCGGTGCAGCCAGGGTTCGTGGTGGTAGGAGTGGTTGCCGACCTCGTGCCCGGCGGCGGTGATGTCGGCGACGGCCTGTGCGCCGTCGTCGCGTTCGGCGTCCGCGCCGACGACGAACACGGTGGTGGTGAGGCCGTGCGTGCCGAAGACCTCCAGCAGGCGCGGCACGGCGGTGCGCAGGTAGCTGGGCCGGCGTTCCCACTCGGGGTCGCCGTGGGTCTTGAGGTAGGCCCAGAGGTTGTCGAGGTCGAGGGAGACGCTGGCGGTGCTCACCGGGCCACCTCCGCCGGCGCCTTGGTGAAGCGGTCGGCGTAGCCGAGCAGGAGCACGCCGGACACGACGAGCGCGACGCCGAGCGCCACCCACCACTCGCGGCCGGGGCTGATCCGGTCGCCGAGGGCGGCGATGCCGACGATCGAGGTGAGCACGACGGTGGTGGCGTCCATGGTGGCCACGGTCGAGGTGGCCGAGCCGCGGCGCAGGGCCAGCGCGAGGTAGGACTGGCCGACCAGCGCGGCGACGATCATCAGCCACGCCAGCGGGTACAGCGGGAGGGTGGGCAGCGGTTCGTCGGCGAGGGTGCGGCTGGTCATGGCGACCACGGCGAACGCCAGCCCCGCGGCCGCGGCCAGCGGCACGACGCCGCCGACCCGGCGCTGGACCAGCACGAGCGCGACGACCGGGAGTCCGAACAGGACGATCCCGAGCCCTTGGGGCACGTCGTGCGCGGCGGACGGGGTGGCCGCCGCGACGAGCAGCACCAGCCCGGCCGCCATCACCACGAGCACCACGACCTCGATCGCGCGGACGCGCCAGCCGAGCACGGCGATGCCGAACAGGGTGGCCAGCCCGACCGCGCACGACGACCCGGCCTGCACGAGGTAGAGCGGCAGTTCGGCGCGGGCCAGGAACGCCAGCGCGAACCCGCCCACCTGGCCCGCGAAGCCGAGCAGGTAGAGCCGGTCGCGGGCGAGCCGGGCGAGCAGCCCGAGCCCGCCGACACCTCCCTCGGCGCGCCGGGAGGCGATCGACTGGGCGACGATGCCCAGCGCGTACAGCACCGCGGACGCGGCGAGTTCGAGGTAACCAGTCACGCGACCCTTCCCAGGGAGACAACAACCCGTGGAGACAGCCGGCGCGCGAATGCGGTCGGTGTGATCCGGATATCGGAACGGCAGCGTAGAACCCGAAAAACCTCGACTCGTTCGAGCGATAGGCGATTACCCGATCGAGGGAACCCGTCGACTACGGAACGATTTTTCGCGGTGTCGCGGGCACTCTCCGTCTCTCCGCCCATTTACGGTCAGGGCGTCGGGCTGTCGTGGGAGCCTCGGGTGACCGCCACGATCATGGCGGTGCTCCGCGCCCGTGCCGCGTCCCGTGACCTGACGGAGGACCCGTGGCTGAACCGGACACCCGGGAATTCGCCCTGCCCACCGGGGAGGCTCGCCGATCGAGGTGGGGCCGGGCGGTGTCGTGGCCGTTCGCGACGAAGAGACGCCGGTGGGTCGTGGTGGCGGTCGCGGGGTGCCTGGCGCTGGTGGTCGGCGGTGTCCTCGTGTGGCCCGACGCGGCACGGCTGGTTCCCGGCACGCTGCAGGCCGGTGTGCTCCCGGCGGACGAGGTGAGCGCGATCGTGGGCACCGCGCTGCGGTCGGAGGAGGGCGTGAGCGAACCGCCGCCCGCGTTGAGGGCCGAGCCGGCGGAGTGCGCGGCGGTGGTCGGTCCGATGACGCGGTCGGTGTACGGCGACGGGTGGACCGCGTTCTGGGCGGTGGCGCACCAGGAGTCCGAGGCCGTCGCCGACCACGTGGTGACCCAGGTGGTGGCCCGGTACCCCGATCGGGGACGGGCCGAGGCAGTGTTCCGGACGCTCGGCACCGGCGTCACCGAGTGCCGGTCCGCCGTGCGGGTCGGGAGTGACGAGCACACCTCGCCGAAGTGGTTCTACGCGGTGGACGCGCGGACCTCCGACGCCGTGGCGTGGACGGCGGTGCAGCAGACCGGTGACGCGTGGGCGTGCCACCGCCGGGTGCGGGTGGTGGACGACGTGGTCGTCCAGGTCGCGGTGTGCCAGGCCGGTGACGGGAAGCGGGCGGCGACCGAGATCGCCGACCGGGTCGTGGCCCGGGTGGGGTCGTGATCGGGCGCGGGGTGGCGCGGCGGGCCGTGTGCCTGGCCGTGGTCGCGGTCCTGGCGTTTCCCGGCGTGTCGCTCGCCGATACCGTCGCGCCCGGTCCGCTCAGCCCCGGCAGCGACTACTCCTCGTCGTTGAACGCCCGGATCACCGAGCTGGGCGCGCGGATCGAGTCGTGGCCGAAGCGGGAGGCCGAGCTCGCCGACCGGCGGGCCGCACTGGACGGGCGGGTCAGCTCCTACAACGAGCGGTCGCGCGGTGTGCTGTCCCGGCTGGACGAGAACTCACGCCAGATCGCCTCGCACAACGCCACCGTCGCCGGGTACCCCAACGGAGCGCCGCCACCGGTCGCCGACGCGCTGAACGCCCAGGCCACCGCGCTGAACTCGACCAAGCAGCAGCTGCTGGCCGAGGTGCAGGCGATCGCGAGCGAGGGCGACGCGATCAAGGACCAGCAGCGGCGCCTGGACGAGCAGAAGCGCGGCCTCGACCGGGAACGGGCCGAGCTGGTCGCGGAGCGGCAGCGGTTGCTGAGCCAAATGGCATCCGTGCTCCAGTCCCTGCTCGGGCAGCTCGCCACTCCGCCCACGGTGTCGGGAGGCGACGCGGTCCGGCCACCGCGCGTCGTGGACCGCGCGCCGGGCTTGGACGGTGGCGACCCGGTGGCCGGCGGGACGCGTGCCGACGCGTTGGACGCCTACGCGCGCGACAACGGCGTGACGGTGGACAAGCGGCCGTTCACCGCGGTGCTCACGCCGGACGCGGTGGACGGGCTCACCCCGGACCAGGCGGCGGGGTTGGAGCTGCTCGGCGCGTTCGCCGGGTCCGTCGCCAAGCCCGATGGCAACCGCACGGCGCTCTACCCGGTGACGGCGGCGCCCACACCGGCCCAGACCGCGTTCCGCGAGGCGGTCGAACGCGGCGGCCGGGCGACCGCCGTCGTCGGCGGCACGAAGATCACCGTGGACGAGGTCGAGCCGGTCGCCGTCCCCGCGCCGCCCGACCGGTGCCCCGCCCGCAACAGCTTCGCGCCCGGCACGCCCGTCCTGCTCGGCGACGGCACCACCCGTCCCATCGAGCACGTCCGGCCCGGCGACCACGTCCGCGCGACCGACACCGCCACCGGCCGCACCGCGGTGAAACCCGTGCTGGCGCACATCACCGGCACGGGCTGGGAGCACCTGACCCGGGTCGACGTCACCGACGGGTCGCGCACCGGGACGCTCACCACCACCCCGGGTCACCCGTTCTGGGACCCCGACCGGCGGTCCTGGTTCCCCGCCGCCGCCCTGCGCCCGGGTCAGGGCCTGGCCGCGCCGCCCGGTGCCGAGGCGGGCGTTTCGGTCGCCCGCAACGAAACCCGGCCCGCGGCGCCGACCGTGCACAACCTCGCGGTCGCCGACTTCCACACCTACTACGTCCTCGCCGGGCCGATCGCCGTCCTGGTGCACAACCTCGACTGCGCGCAGGTCGACGTCGCGAGCGACGAGCTGAGCACGATCGCGTTCGAGAAGCGGCTCGCGTCCGGGCTGTGGGACGCCCGACGCAACGTCGCGGTCGCCGAGGTCAGGTCGCCGGACGGCAGCACGCGGATCGAGACCGAGGTCAGTTCCGGGCTGGCCGGGGAGCGGCACGCGGAGGCCAGGATCGTGTGGAAGCTGCGGCCCGACGACGTGGTGCTGCGCCTGTACAGCGAACGGGCGCCGTGCCCGGACTTCTGCCGGTTCCTGCTGGAGGAGGACGACCGGGTCAACGGCGCGGTGATCACCTACACGATCCCTTACCTGTCGCCGCACACGGTGAAGGGGCGCGCGTTCAACAACAGCTGGACGGTGATCCTCGCCGACCAGATCGCGCGGGAGAAGGCGCGGCGGGGCTTGCGGTAGCCGGCTTGGCAGACTGTCGGCCTGTGGAGAGGCGGGAGATGTCCCTCGAGCGAGTGGAGGCGGAGCGGGAGGCCGGGTTCGCGCGCGTCGCCGCCGCGGTCGAGGCCGACCTGCGGTTCGTCGGCCTGCCGGTGTTCGCGGGTGGTGACGTCACGCGCGGGGTGCCGTCGCCGGCGGCTCACGTGGTCGTGTTCTACGACCCGCTGGTCGACGGCGCGCCCGGTGTGTTCGTCACGTGGAACCCGGGACGTGAGGCGCTGCAGGCGTCGTTGATGCTGCCCGGCACGCCGGACCGCGCGGTCGACCTCGCCGCCGCGGCCCTGGAGTCGATGCTGGGTGCGCTGGCGGACGTGCTCGCCGCCGCCGGGTGGCGCGTGGACCGCGAGGACGTCGGCGTGCACGAGACGGCGGTGAAGGTGGGCGAAGCCTGACCTGCGTGTTGCCGGATCGGCAACTTTCTTTGCTGATCCGCCGGGGTAGTCCGCAGGATCGGTGGCATGAACGCAACCGAGGAGTACTGGGAGACCTTCTACCGCGACCGGGACCAGGTGTGGACCGGCAAGGCCAACGAGCTGCTGGTGCGCGAGGTCGCCCACCTGGCGCCGGGCACCGCGCTGGACCTGGGCTGCGGCGAGGGCGGTGACGCGTTGTGGCTGGCCGAGCAGGGCTGGCAGGTGACCGCGGTCGACGTGTCCACGGTCGCCCTGGCCAGGGGCGCGGCCCGGGCCACCGAACTGGGCGTGGCCGCGCGCATCGACTGGCAGCGCCACGACTTGGCGCGCTCGTTCCCGACCGGCGTGTTCGACCTGGTCTCGGCCCAGTTCCTGCACTCGTCGGTGGCCGCGGACGGTGAGCGGGAGGGCATCCTGGCGCGGGCTGCGGAAGCGGTCGCACCGGGCGGCGTGCTGCTGGTCGTGGGGCACGCGGGCTGGCCGACGTGGCTGCGCGACAACCCTCCGGTGGACTACGTGTTCCCGACCAACGCCGACGTGCTGGCGTCGCTGGACCTGGGCAAGGGGTGGGTCGTGGAGGTGGACGAGTCGGTCGAGCGGGAGATCACCGGCCGAGAGGGCGAGCACGGCACGCGGGTCGACATCGTGCTGCGGCTCCGGCGGGGTTAGCCGCGGTCGGCGCCGGGGCAGAGGCGGCGTCGCGCAGAACCGCCTACCGGCGCCGACATCGGGGAGCCCGCCGATCGCCGTGACCGGACCGGCGCAAGCCTGTCCGGATGGGCTGTGGGGTGACCGGCGGAACGCGTCGGCTCCCGGATCAGAAGTTGTAGCCGACCGCCACCCTGGAGCCGCCGATGTAGGTGCGAGTGCTGTTGCCCGGGTAGAACCACAGGACACCCGTCGAGTCGAGGCGGGCGACGATGTCTTGGTGGCCGTCGTGGTCCCAGTCCGCCACGTCGACGAAGGTGAACCCGTGCCACCAGGCGCCGATCCTGACCCGGGACGCGACGGGTGGTGGTCGGTACTGGTCGTAGCCCGGGTACAGCCACAGGTCGCCGTTCGTGTCGTCCCGGACGATGAAGTCGTGGTACCCGTCGTGGTCCCAGTCCGCGACACCGGCGAACGTCGAGTCCCAGAATTCGGTGCCGAGCCAGAACTCGTCGTGCAGGTTGAGGACGCCGCCGTTTCCCCGGTACGCCATCAGGGCGCGGTTGCGCAGGTTCACACGGATGAGGTCGTCCACGTGGTCGTGGTTCCAATCCGCCACGTCGACGTACTCGGAATCGAGCGTCTCCGGCGTCGGGCGGTGCAGCTGCGTGTACGGCCACGGCGGGTACCCACCTTTGCCCGTCCCCCGGTACAGCGTCACTTCCCCGGTGGTGTCGTTGCGGCCGACGATGTCCTCGTAAACGTCGCCGTTCCAGTCGCCGATGCCCGCGATCGTGCAGCAACCCCAGCCGTTGCCGATCCTGACCGCTTGGCCGACGAGTCCCCTGCCATTCCCTGGGAACATCCAGACGTCCCCGGTCGCGACCTCCTCGGCGATGATGTCGGGGTTCCCGTCGGCGTCCCAATAGCCGATGCCGCCGAACGTGAACCTGCCGGCCGTCTGCGCCCCGGCCGGGCCGGGCGACGCCATGGCGGCCACCGGAGCCGGCGAGATGGCCGCCGGTACCGCGGCGACGAGCATCGCGACGAGCAACAAGCCGGGTCCGCGCGTTCTCGCCATGGCACCCTCCAGAGGGTCTAGCGGCGACGAAGACCTACACCACTTCGGTGACGTCCCCGCAATCGAGCCTAGGAAAGGTCGTGGGCGGTCGGTACCGCCGTGGATCGCAGTCGCACCGTGGCGGTCGCATCAACCCCGGTTCAGCCGGCAGCCACGTCCGCACCCCTGCCCGGGCGCAGGGCACCAGGACGGGCGTTCACGGCAGAAGTCCCGGATCTCCCCTTCCGTGCGCCGCGTGAGGTCAGAGCCGGTCGAGCAGGGAGGTCAGGGCCTGGCCCAGGGGCAGGTCGACGCGCACGGTGGCGTGGATGTCGCCCCTGGTCTCGCCCTGGTTGACGATCAGGACCGGTTTGCCGGCGGTGGCGGCGTGGCGGACGAACCGCAGGCCCGACATGACGGTCAGCGAGGAGCCGAGGACGAGCAGGGCGTCGGCGGAGTCCACCAGCCGGTAGCACCGCTGCACGCGGGGCCGGGGGACGTTCTCGCCGAAGAACACCACGTCCGGCTTGAGCACGCCGGTGCCGCAGGCGGCGCAGCCGACCAGCCGGAACGACCGCACCGCGTGCTCGGGCAGGTCCACGTCGCCATCGGGGTTGATCCGGGTGGCGGTGGCCTCGAACCCCGGGTTGGCGGCGCGGAACCGGCGGTCGAGGTCCTCGCGGGCGCTCACCGCGCCGCAGTCCAGGCAGGTCACCCGGTCCAGGCCGCCGTGCAGCTCGACCACGTCGGGCGTGCCGGCGGCCTGGTGCAGGCCGTCGACGTTCTGCGTGATGACGCCGGACAGGTGGCCGCGGGCGTGCAGCTCGGCCACGGCGTGGTGCCCGGTGTTGGGCGCGGCGCGGGCGATGGTCCGCCAGCCGAGGTGGCTGCGCGCCCAGTACCGGCGCCTGCCCTCGGCGCTGCCGACGAACTCGTCGTAGGTCATCGGGGTGTGCTTGCGCAGGCTGCCCGACGCGCCCCGGTAGTCCGGGATGCCGGACTCGGTGGACAGCCCGGCGCCGCTGAGCACCAGCACCCGGCCCTCGGCGACCACCCGCACGACCTCGTCCAGGCTGGTGGTGCGCGGCAACGGCGCACCGGTCGGCGTCCAGCTCAGCGTCGGCCGTGTGCGCATGCCGTCCACTTTACGTGCGGCCGGGCGCCGGACCCGTGGACTCGCGGACCACCATCTCGGGCGGGCGGACGTCGACCGCAGCGCCCTCGACCTCGCCCAGGGACGCCAGCAGCACCCGGGCCGCCGCGCGTCCGAGCCCGACCAGGTCCTGGCGCACGGTGGTGAGCTGCGGGTAGACGAGTTCGCCGAGCGGCAGGTCGTCGTGGCCGATCACGGACAGCTCGCCGGGCACGTCCACGCCGAGCCGGCGGGCCGCGCTCATCCCGGCCACGGCCATGGAGTCGTTGGCGAACAGCACGGCGGTGGGGCGGCGGCGGTCCGCCAGCAGCCCGCCGATCGCCTCGACCGCGCCGGCGGCGGTGAAGTCGGACACGACCGAGTGGCTCGGGGCGAGGTCGTGCGCGGCCAACGCGTCCTCGAACACCCGCCGCCGGTAGACGGTGTGGACGCGGTCCTCGGGGCCGGACACGTAGGCGACGCGCCGGTGGCCGTGGTCGACGAGGTGGTCGACGGCGGCGCGGATGCCGTGGTCGAGGCAGGTGGCCTGCACCGAGGGCACCGGGTCTGCGCGCCACGGCGTGCCGATCAGCACGGCGTTCACGCCCAAGGTCCGCAGCAGCTCGAACCGGGTGTCGCCGATCCGGCTCTCGGTGAGCACGACGCCGTCGACCCGGCGTTCGTCGGCGAGCCTGCGGTAGGCGGCCTCCTCGGCGCTGGGCTCCTCGCCGACGATGTGCAGCAGCAGGCCGTAGCCGAGGGGGGACAGCTCGCTCTCCAGGCCGGAGATCAGCAGGGTGAAGTGCGGGTCGGCGCTGAGCAGGTCCGGCGACCGCTTGGCGACCATGCCGATGGCGCGGGTCTTCGCCGAGCGCAGGGCGACGGCGGCGGCGGACGGGGTCCACCGGAGCTTGCTCGCGGCGGTGAGGACGCGTTCGCGGGTGGGCGCGGAGATGCCGCCCTTGCCGTTGACGACCTTCGACACGGCCGCCACCGACACACCCGCGAGGGCGGCGACGTCGGCGATCGTCGGCTTGCGGCTCACCACTCGGTAAACGTTACACCGTCCGTCCCCGGTGCCTCGACAGACCGATGGTTAAACGATATACCTGTGCCATGCAGCGCAACTCCGCCAAGCTCACCGGCCCCGACATCTGGGTGGGGGTCAACTTCTGGTCGCGGACCGGCGGCCCGCTGATGTGGCGCCACTACGACCCGTCCGTGGTGGACGAGGAACTGCGGGTGATGCGCGAGCACGGGATCGGCCTGACCCGCAGCTTCTTCTTCTGGCCGGACTTCATGCCGACCGAGGACTCCCTGGACCCGGTGCTGCTGGCCCGGTACGACGACTTCCTCGACCGGCACCTCGCCTTGGGGATGCGGACGATCCCCACGTTCGTGGTCGGGCACATGTCCGGCCAGAACTGGGACCCCGCCTGGCGCGACGGCCGGGACATCTTCACCGACGAGTCGTTCCTGGACCGGCAGCGCTGGTACGTGCGCGAGCTGACCGGCCGGTGGAAGGACCACCCGGCCGTGGCGGGGTGGCTGCTGAGCAACGAGATCCCGATCTACGCCGACTGGCGGTCGCGCGGCATCGGCACGCTGGACGCGGACGCGGTGACGGCGTGGGCGGCGGCGTTGATCGGCGAGGTCCGCGCGGCGGGCGCGACCCAGCCGGTGTCGGTGGGCGACGGCGCGTGGGGCGTGGAGATCACCGGCCTGGACAACGGTTTCCGGGTCCGCGACCTGACACCGCTGATCGACTTCCACGGGCCGCACGTGTACCGGATGGAGGACGACCAGCTGCGGCTGCACCTCGGCGCGGCGTTCGTCTGCGAGCTGCTCGACCTCGGCGGCAAGCCGGTGGTCCTGGAGGAGTTCGGCGTGACGTCGGACTACGTGTCGGAGGAGAACGCCGCGCACTACTACCGGCAGGTGCTGCACACGACGTTGCTGGCCGGCGCGACCGGCTGGATACCGTGGAACAACACCGACTACGACGACCTGGCCGACCAGGAGCCGTACCGGCACCACCCGTTCGAGATGCACTTCGGGCTGACGGACTCGGCGGGACGGCCGAAGGCGCAGCTGCGGGAGGTGCGCGCGTTCACGGAAGTGTTGCGGCGCACGGACTTCGCGCGGTTGCGGCGGCCGGACACGCGGATCGCGCTGCTGGTGTCGTCGTTCCTGGAGGCGCGGTACCCGTTCACGCAGCCCGAGGACGCGACGAGCGTGGCGGACCACGCGCGGCAGGCCTACATCGCGGCACGGGAGGCGGACCTGCCGGTGGGGGTGGCGCGCGAGCTGGACGGCGTGCCGGACGACTGCGCGCTGTACCTGGTGCCTTCGGTGAAGCAGCTCACCGCGCCGACGTGGCGGGCGCTGGTGGAGCGTGCCGCGGCGGGTGCGGTGGTGTACGCGTCGTACTTCGTCGGGGAGCACCGGACGCAGCGCGGACCGTGGTGGCCGAAGCTGGACGAGACGTTCGGCGTGGTGAAGCAGCTGCGGTACGGGTTGGTCGACCCGATCGAGGACGACCTGGTGCGGATGGTGTTCGTGCGGGACTTCGGTGGCATCGCGGCCGGGGAGGAACTGGAGTTCCGGGTCGGCGGGACGGCCGAGTCGCGGGCGTTCCTGCCGGTGGTGCCCGATGGCGCGGAGGTGCTGGCGGTGGACGGGCACGGGCGGCCCGCGTTGCTGCGCCACCGGGTGGGTGACGGGTGGGTGGTGCTGTGCACGTACCCGGTGGAGCACATGGCCGCGCGGACGCCCCGGGTGAACCCGGAACCGACGTGGCGGCTGTACGCGGCGCTGGCTCTCGAGGCCGGCGTGCCGCCTCGGGTGCGGGTGGACGACCCGTTGGTGATGACGGGATTGATGGAGCACACCGTCGACGGGCGGGTGTTCGCGTGGTTCGTCAGCCAGCACGCGTCACCTGTCGTGGTGACGCCGCTGGTGGCCGGTGGATCGTTGGTGGGGTTGGACGGCTCGCCGCTGGACGCGGTGGAGCTGGGTGCGTTCGGCGTGCTGGTCGGGGAGGTCGTGGCGTGAGGATCGCGGCGGTGGAGGTCGTGGTGACGTGCCCGGGGCGGAACTTCGTCACGCTGCGGATCACCACGGAGGACGGGATCACCGGTCTGGGTGACGCGACGCTCAACGGACGTGAGCTGGCGGTGGAGGCGTACCTGCGCGAGCACGTCGTGCCGCTGCTGGTGGGGCGGGACGCGTCGGCGATCGAGGACACCTGGCAGTACCTGTACCGGGGCGCGTACTGGCGGCGCGGCCCGGTGACGATGGCCGCGATCGCCGCCGTCGACACGGCTCTGTGGGACATCAAGGCGCGGGCGGCGGGGATGCCGCTGTACCAGTTGCTCGGCGGGGCGTGCCGGGTCGGCGCGTTGGCGTACGGGCACGCGTCCGGGCGTGACCTGCCGGAGCTGTTCGACTCGATCCGGGCGCACCTGGAGCGCGGGTTCCGGGCGATCCGGGTGCAGACCGGGATTCCGGGACTGGACACGGTGTACGGGGTGGCGGCGTCGGCGGCCGGCGGCGGTGACCGGTACGACTACGAGCCGGCGCGGCCCACGGCGTTGCCGGTGGAGGAGAGCTGGGACACGCGGGCCTACCTGCGGCACGTGCCCTCGGTGTTCGAGGCGGTGCGGTCGGAGTTCGGGCCGGCGTTGCCACTGCTGCACGACGGCCACCACCGGATGACCCCGATCGAGGCGGCGCGATTGGGGAAGGCGCTGGAGCCGTACGACCTGTTCTGGTTGGAGGACGCCACGCCCGGCGAGGACCAGGCGGCGTTGCGGCTGATCAGGCAGCACACCACCACGCCGTTGGCGATCGGCGAGGTGTTCAACTCCATTCACGACTACACGACGTTGCTGAGCGAGCGGTTGATCGACTACGTGCGTTCGGCGGTCACCCACACGGGCGGGGTGACGGCGTTGAAGAAGGTGCTGGACTTCGCCGCGGTGTACGGGGTCAAGTCGGGGATGCACGGGCCGACCGACATCTCGCCGGTCGGCATGGCCGCCGCGCTGCACCTCGACCTGGCCGTGCACAACTTCGGCATCCAGGAGTACATGCCGCACACCGCGGAGACGCTGGAGGTGTTCCGGACGTCTTACACGTTCGTGGACGGTCTGCTGCACCCGTCCGACTCGCCGGGGCTGGGGGTGGAGCTGGACGTGGACGCGGCGGGCCGATTCCCCTACCGTGCCGCGTACCTGCCGGTGAACCGGCTGGCGGACGGCACACTCCACGACTGGTGAGGCGGGCGCGGTGCGGAGGATCGTGTTGTGGCTCTCGGTGTCGTTGGACGGCTTCTTCGAGGGCGTGGACGGGTCGATCGACTGGCACTTGGTGGACGACGAGCTGCACTCGCACATGAACGCGAAGCTGGCGGTGATGGGCGCGTTCCTGGAGGGGCGGCGCACGTACGAGTTGATGGAGGAGTACTGGCCGACTGCCGACCAGGACCCCGCCGCGTCCGGGCCCACGGTGGAGTTCGCGCGGATCTGGCGGGGGATGCCGAAGGTCGTGTACTCGCGGACGTCGAAGTCGGTGGGGCCGAACGCGACGCTCGTGCGGTCGGTGGTGCGGGAGGAGGTGCTGGCGCTGAAGGCGTCGGCGCGCGGTGACCTCGTCGTCGGCGGCCCCGACCTGGCCACCACCTTCCGCCGCCTGGGCCTGATCGACGAGTACCGCCTCTACGTCCACCCGGTCCTGCTCGGCCAGGGTCGGCCGTGGCTCACCCCGGAGGAGGCGAAGACCGACTTGGACCTGGTCGAGACGAGGACCTTCGGCAACGGCGTCGTCCTCCTCCGCCACCAGGTCCGCACCCCCACTACTCACACCATCGGGTGAACATCGCCCAACAATGTACGGAAACACCGTTACCCCACCTCGGTTGAAAACCAGCGGAAGCCCGACCACCCCCGACCGCCCACACACCGCACCGCCCACCCACACCGCCCACCCTCGCCTCCGACCCCGCACCGCACCGCACCGCCCACACTCGCCCACCGCTCGCCACACGCGCGCCCTTCACCCACCGCACCCACGCCCCGCACCCTCCGCCCGCCCGACACCAGGCCGCGAGACCGCCCCACGCAGCCGCACCCTCCGCCCGCCACACGACACCGCCCCACCACGCACCCCCGCGCCCAGCACGCACCGCCGCACCCCTGCGCCACCGCGCCCCAGCACGCACTCCCGCGCCGCCGCATTCCAGCAGGCACCCCCGTACCTCCGCGCCCCAGCACGCACCCGCCGCGCCGCCGCGCCCAGCACGCACCCGCCGCGCCGCCGCGCCCAACCCCCGCCCCAGCACGCACTCCCCGCCGCCGCACCCCCTGCACGCTGGCCCGCGCGCCGCCGCACCCCTGCACGCTGGCCCGCGCGCCGCCGCAGCGCCACAACGACGGCACGCACGCACCGCACCGCCGCGCCTGGCACACAGCCCGGCCCCATCCGGACTCCGGCACACGCCTGCCGTTCCACGACGACCCGCTGGAGGTCACGTTGGCCATCACCACTCCGGTCGTGGGGCTGGTCCAGGTCTACCCGGGCGGCCGGACGACCGTGTCCGAGAACGACTTCCGGGCGCTGTGCAAGCGCACCACGGGAAGGGTCCTCAATGGACTCGTCACGTAACCGCACCCTGCTGGCCCTGGCGGCGTTGTGCTCGACCGCCCTCTTCCAGCTCGGCACGGGTCTGTCGCCGGTCGCCGCGATGACCTGGCTCGCGCCGCTCCCCCTCCTCCTCACCGCCCCACGCACGTCCGGCCGCGCCGCCGCCTGCCTCGCGTTCGGCTCGTGCCTGCTGGGCCTGACCAACAGCCGGCCGTTCCTCGCCCACTCCCACGACCTGCCGCTGTGGCCGTGGGGTGTCGCCGTCACGGTCGGTCTGGCGGCGACCTTCGCCCTCGCGGTCACGCTGTTCCGGGCGCTGCTCGTCAACGGCCGCACGCTCCTCGCCGTGACGACCGCACCGGCCGCCTGGGTCGCGGTCCTGTTCGGCGTGGCCTCGGTCAACCCCACGGGCATCATGGGCACCTTGGCGACCACGCAGGCCGACGTGCCGCTGATCGTGCAGACCGCCGCGATCACGGGCGCCTGGGGCGTCGAGTACCTGGTCCTCTTCCTGCCGGTCGCGGTCGCCGCGGCACTGATCAAGCGTGACGCGCGGATCGCCGCAGTCGCCGCGACAGTGCTCGCGGTGGTGCTGATCAACGGCGGCGTGCGGCTGGCCCTGGACGACGGACCGACGCGGCGCGTCGCACTGGTGGCGAGCAACCACCACGGCTGGGTCACCGACCTGGGCACACCGGCCGGAACCGAGCTCGTGGCCGCATACGCGCGCGAGGTCGAGGCACTGCCGGACGGCGTCGCGGTCGCGGTGCTGCCGGAAGCCGCGTTCGGCGCGCACGAGGCCCGGCCCGCGCTACTGGTCGACACGATGACCGCGCTCGCCCGCGCGCGGGGCATCGACATCGTGGTCGGCTTCGCGCAGTGGACGGACGGCGAGAAGTACAACTACGCCTTGACGTTCCCGGCTTCCGGCGCCGAGCCCGTGCGCTACCTCGAGCACCACGACAGGGTCAGCCCTCCGGGGCACGACCTCACGCTCCTCGGCACGACCGGTGTCGTGGTGTGCGGGGACGTCGACCACCGCGACCCCACCGCGGACTACGCGATGGCGGGCGCACGACTGCTGGCCGTCCCGGCGTCCGACGAGCAGGACAACGGCCGGCAGCGCAGCCGCACCGCGTTGCTGCGCGGTGTCGAGCACGGGGTGGCGGTGGCGTGGAGCGGTCGGTCCACGCGGCTGATGGCGGCCGACGCCCGCGGTCGGGTGGTGGCCGAGGCGAGCACCGGCGGCCCGGCGCCCTTCACCACGGTGGTCGCCGACGTGCCGACCGGTGACGGGCCCACCCCGTACGCGCGACTGGGGGACTGGTTCGCGTGGCTGTGCGTGGGCTTCGTCGTGACGGTCCTGGTCCGCTACCGGGTCGTCACCCGCCCGGGCCGACCTCAGAACCGGAACGCGGCACGCACCACGGCGGCGTCGTAGGGGCGGTTGCCGGATTGGACCGGCATCGTGTCGGGTGGGCGCGGCCCGACCAGGGACGCCGCTTCGGTGGGCAGGCCGGGCCAGTGGTCGGTCACGGCCAGTTCCAGCGGCGTGCCGGGGGCCAGGTCGCACGTGATCTCGCGGCTCGACGACCCGTACAGCTCGAAGGTCGAGCCGGGGAGGTCCGTCGCGCCGAGGCGGCAGCCCCGCAGGCCCTGGTCGGACAGCGTCACGTGCGTCCGCCACGCCCGCGCGGTCGGCGTGACGCGGAACGTCACGGTCCGCACGGCAGCGTCCGCGGAGCCGACCAGGGTTGCCGTGGGCGCGGGGAGGTTCAGGGCGGGTGCGGCGGCGCGCATCAGCGGGCCGTTCGGCATCGGGTACGGCAACGTCACCCGTTCCGGGTTACCGCCCAGCACGCGGGACGTCCACTCGTCGGGTTCGGGGTCGGCGGAGAGCCAGCTCGCACCGCCCGCGTCCTGCAGGTAGATCAGCGAATCGGGACGCGGCTCGTCCGGCGCGAAGCCGAACCGCACGGTCCCCGCGGCGATCAGGGCCACCGCTACCGCCATCACGGCCAGGGTCGGCGTCCACGAGCGGAACGCCGTGAGCAGCGGCAGCAGCAAGATGCCCGCCAGCACCGCGAACACCACGGCCACCGCACTCAACGGCATGCCCAGCGCCACCGTCATCGTGCCGACCAACGGCGGGAAGATCGCCGCCGCCACCAGCGCCGGGAGGAACGCCGCCCGGGTCGTCCACAACGCGGGCAGGCCGAACAGCAGCGTCCACTGGAACAGGAACCCGGCGCCCGGCACGGCCACCGTCGCGGCCACCAGCAGCACGGCCGTCACGACCAGCACCCCGGCGACCACGTCCGACGACGACCACCGGCGCACGACCCGGGCCGCGGCGAGCAGCACCGCCAACCCCAGCACGCAGAACCCGGCGACGAACCAGCCCCGCTCGTGCGGCTCGGACAGCGCCAGGAACCCCAGCCCCGGCCGCACCGCCGCCACCAGCGTCCACACCCCGAACGACAACGCGCCCGCCACGACCACCGCGCCGACCGCCACCCCGGCCACCGCGAGCACGCCCCGCCACCGCGAACGTCCACTCCGGACACCCAGGACCAGCAGCGACACCAACGCCGCCACCGTCACCGCGGCCAGCACCACCGCGAGCCACGTCGGGTAGTGCACCAGCAGCCGGGAGAACAGGTCGAAGTACACGGCGTCACCGCCACCGGCACGCAGGTCGCGGTCGCCCAACGCCCGCACCAGCCCGACCATCGTCTCGCCGTGGTGCTGCAGGCTGCCCCGGTCCAACCGCTCCAGGTCGTCGTAAGGCGAGTGGTAGTCGTGCACGTGCTCGATGAACGCGCTGTTCAACCCCCGTGCGCCCGCCTCCTGGAACACGGTGAAGTCGCTGTAGTTCGGCATCCGCCGGTAGACCTCGTAGGCGAACGAGTTCGCGATCGGCCTGCTGCTCGCCGCACCGAACGCCGACACGAACGGCGCGTTGTCGGCACCGGTCTGGAACATCCACACCGGTCCGCCGCTCCCCCGCGCCTCCCAGTTCAGCACCGCGCCGACGCCGTCCACCCCGTTGCGCCGCACGTACGCTTCGGCGCCGAGCGTCCCGGCCTCCTCGCCGTCGGTGAACAGGAACACCACGTCGTTGCCCACCGCACCGGTCGTGACCGCGCGCAACGTCTCCAGCATCGCCGCGACCGCCGCGCCGTCGTCGGCCGCACCGGGGCCGGTGGGCACCGAGTCGTAGTGCGCGACCAGCAGCAACGCCTTGCCGCCGCTCAGCGCCGGATCCGTGCCGCGCACGCGTGCCACGACGTTGTGCGGGGTGGCCACCCGGGCCACGCCCCGCCACGGCACGACGACGTCGTCGGACTCCACCGCCACCTCGGCGCCGAGGGCTCGAGCGGTGGCGACGAGGTAGTCGCGGACGCGTTCGCTGTCCGCCGAGCCGATCGGGTGGGGTCGTTGGGCGATGGCCGTCAGGTGCTGTTCGGCACGTCCGGCGGCGAACTCCCCCGGCGGCGCGTCGACCACCGGCGCGGGCGGCCGGAACGCCAGCACGGCCAGCGCACCCACCCCTGCGATCACCGTGAGCAGGGCCGACACCCGACGGATCATCCGCAGACCCTAACCCGGCGGAAACCCGATCGACACCGCCTCGGGGCCCGGCGCACCATGTGCGCCATGGACGCCCTTCCCGCCGGTCACACCGTCCGGCCGCCCCGCCCCGAGGACGCCGAGCTGATCCTCGGCCTCGTGCACGCCTACACCACGGCGGTCATCGGGTTCGCCGACTACACGCTCGAGGACATGTGCGACGAGCTGCGGCGGCCCGGCTTCGACCTGGAGCGCGACGCGTGGCTGGTGTTGGGCCCGGCGGGCGAGCCGGTCGGGTACGCGACGGCGAACGGCAAGAGCGGCAGCGACGAGGTCGACGTGGACGTGGTCTCGGCGGACCCGGCGATCGCCGACTGGCTGTTCACCAGGGTGCTGGACCGGGCGCGGGAGATCGGGCGCGCGGGCGGGCACGACGGGGTGACCGTCGACCAGGGCGTCTACCGCGACGACACGGCGTTGCGGACGCGGGTGGCGGCGCTGGGGTTCGAGGCCGGCACCACGTTCCACCGGATGCGGATCGACCACGTCGGTGACGTGCCGCCGCCCGCGCCGGTGCCGGGGCTGGTGCTGCGGCAGGGCGTGGACCCCGCCGTGCGGCGGACCGCGCACGAGGTGTGGAACGCGTCGTTCGCCGGCCAGTTCGGGTTCGTGCCGAAGAGCTACGACGCGTGGCACGCGGACCTGGACAGCAAGTCGATCTTCGACTGGTCGGGGCTGTGGCTGGCCGAGCTGGACGGGCGTCCGGCCGGGTTCGCGACGTGCACCGACCAGTTCGCCGACGAGGACTGCGGGTACGTCGGCCACCTGGGCGTGCTGGCGGAGGCGCGGGGTCGCGGGGTGGCGAAGCACCTGTTGGGGCACGCGTTCCACCTGGACGCGTCCGCCGGGCGGGTGGGCACGATCCTGCACGTCGACTCGAACAACCCCACGCCCGCGCTGGGGCTGTACGAGTCGGTCGGCATGCGGCCGGTGCTGGTGATCGACGTCTGGCGCGGCCGGCTGGCGTGACCGGGGCGCTCGTCGTGGGCTAGGCGTTCTGCTGGCTGTCGATCGCCCACTGCCCGTTGACCTTGACCAGCGTGTAGAGGTGCTCCTCCGACTGCGTTCCGCCGGACTTGAACGTGTACGACACGGTCGCCGCCACCTGCTCCGGGCCGACCGCGCGCACGTTGCTGACGGTCACCGCGCTCATTTGCCCCCACCAGGCCTGGTAGTCGGCGAAGGTCTGCGCCCGCGCGGCCTTGAACCCGTCGGTGAGGCGGCCGTAGGCGGTTTCCAGGTTGTTCGGCAGCAGGCCGTAGTAGTCGCTCAACGCCTGGTCGGGGCCCACTTCGGCAGGTGGTTGGGGTGCGTCGGTCGTGGTCGTCGTCGTGGTGGCGGCGGTCGTGGTCGGCTCGGGCTCCTCGGTGGTCTGGGTCGGGGCGTCGGTCGTCGTCGGGTCGGCGGCGGCAGCGGTGGTGGTGGTCTCGCCGGTGGTGGTCGACCCGGCCGAAGGTGAGCCGGCGTTGTCGCCCCGGGTGAGCAGGTACGCCACGGCGGCGATGGCGATCAGGGCCACTGCGGCGAGCGCGATGAGCGCCTTGCGGTCGCCCCGCTTCTCCTCGCCCCGCGCGGCCGGGGTCACCACGTGGGTCGGCGTGGGTGGGGCGGGAGCCGGGTCGACCGGCGCGGGTTCGGCGGTCGTCGGCTTGGCCGGTTCGGGTGCGGGCTCGGGTTCGGGCTCGGGCTCCGGGTCCGGCACGGGGTCGAGGGGCGCGGCCAGGATCGCGGTCGGCGCGGGGGCCGGCGGCGGAGGCAGAGGCGGTGACGTGCCGTCGAACCGCACGTCGCGCAGCATCCGCTCCGCATCGGCCATGGTCGGCCGGGTCTCCGGGTTCGGGTCGAGCAGGCGCATCAGCACCGGCGTCAACGGCCCGGCGTTGCGCGGTGGCGGGAACCGGCCGTCCGCGACCCGGTGCAGCAGGGCGATGGTGTTGCCGTCCACGCCGAACGGCGGCGTGCCCTCCAGTGCCGCGTAGAGCGTCGCGCCGAGCGCGAACACGTCCGCCGGGAACTCGCCCTTGCCGCCGCGCGCCACCTCCGGGGCCAGGTAGGCGGGGGTGCCGACGAGCATCCCGGACGCGGTGACGGTGGCCTCGTCGGCCGCGCGGGAGGTGCCGAAGTCGGTGACCTTGACCGTGCCGAACTCGGTGACCAGCACGTTGCCCGGCTTCACGTCCCGGTGCATGACGCCGGCCGTGTGCGCGGCGGCCAGCCCGGACGCCAGCTGCACGCCCAGCCGGGCCACCTCCTCGGGCGGGAGGGTGCCGCGTTCGGTCATCACCGTGGCCAGGCTGCGCGACGGCAGGTACTCCATGATCAGCCACGGGTGGCCGTCCTGCTCGACCACGTCGTACAGCGCGATCACGTTGGGGTGCGACAGGCGGGCCGCGATGCGCCCCTCCCGGATCGCGCGGTCGATCGACTCCTGGTCGAACCCGGTGCGGGACAGCAGTTCCTTGACCGCGACGACGCGGCGCAGCCGCTGGTCCTCGGCGCGCCACACCACCCCCATCCCACCCGTGCCGACCCGCTCGGTCAGCCGGTACCGGCCTGCGATTGTGCGGTCCTCCACCCGTGCTCCCAACGTCGCGCGCACGTCCGGCGCCGGGGGTACCCGATCGGGTTACCCCTCGAACGTGCGTTTCAGTCGTAACACTTCCAGTGGTCGTTTGTCCCTTCACCACGCGGGTCGGCCGGTGAGTTGCGCACCACCCCGCTTCGGCACCGGCACGGGGAAGTCCTATGTGGACGTGCGCTGATCGCTTCACCGCCGCTGGATCCGACCACCCGGGCGGTCGACCAGGCCGTTGGGCGGTGTACTCCGATCGGCCCAAGCGCTGGTAGGTGAGCGGTCGGGCCGGGGTTGGTCTGGGGGTTGGTCCGGGGGTTCGGCCGGGGAGCCGGAGCGGTTGAGCGGCGTCCGGTGCGGGTGGTGGCGCCGGCTAGGCTGGTCCGGCCGGAGACGACACCGTCCGTGGAGGAGATCACCGTGGCCGTTCCCGACTGGGTGCCCGCGGGCATCGACATCGAACGGCCGTCCGCCGCTCGGGTCTACGACTACCTCCTCGGCGGCGGCCACAACTTCGCCGGTGACCGGGCGGTCGGTGACCTCATCACGACCCGATTACCGCACGCCCGTGACATCGCCCGGTCCAACCGGGCGTTCCTGCGGCGCGCGGTGGGCTTCATGGTCGACCGCGGCGTCACCCGCTTCCTCGACCTGGGTTCCGGCATCCCGACCGTGGGCAACGTCCACGAGATCGCCCAGCGCGCCGAGCCCGCCAGCCGCGTCGTCTACGTCGACTACGAGGACGTCGCCGTGGCGCACAGCCGGCTGCTGCTCCGGACGGACGAGCAGACCGAGATCGTGCAGGCCGACCTGACCGACCCCGACAGCGTCCTCGCCGCGCCCGAGGTAGAGGGCCTGCTGGACACCGACGAGCCGGTCGGGCTGCTGATGGTCGCCGTGCACCACTTCGTGCCCGACCTCAAGGACCCGGCGGGACTCGTCGCCCGGTACCGGGCCGCGTTGCCGCGGGGCAGCTACGTGGCCATCTCGCACCTGACCGCCGACCACGACCCGGAGGGGATGGCCGAGGTGACGGCGGCGATGGCCACCAGCCCGGACCCGATGTTCTTCCGGCCGTACGAGCGGGTCTTGGCGCTGTTCGAGGGGCTGGACCTCGTGGAACCCGGTGTTGTCGACGCGCCGCTGTGGCGGCCCGAACCCGGTGTGCCCGCGGGACTCACGCGGGGCGTGTACGCCGGTGTGGGGCGGGTCGTCTAGGTGGACTACCCGATCGCGCGACGTCCCGGGTTCGACCCTCCGGCGGAGTTCGCTTCGCTGCGGGAGGAGGCGCCGGTGTGCCCGGTGTCGTTGCGGCACGGCCAGCAGGCGCACCTGGTGACGCGGTACGACGACGTGCGGGCGGTGCTGCGGGATCACGGCCGGTTCTCGTCCGATCCCAGCCGGCCGGGTTTTCCGCAGTTGCGGCCGGTGGTGGACCGCAAGGCGGCGCCCGGGAGCTTCCTGGTCACCGATCCGCCTTCGCACACCCGGTACCGGCGGATGCTGACCGGTGAGTTCACCGTGCGGCGGATGGCCGCGTTGCGGCCCGAGGTGGAGCGGATCACGCGGGAACGGTTGGGGACACTGCGTTCCGGGCCGCGGCCGGCGGACCTGGTGACGGCGTTCGCGCTGCCCGTGCCGTCCGACGTGATCTGCCTGTTCCTCGGCGTGCCGGTGGCGGACCAGGACTTCTTCTCCAGCCGCAGCCGTGCCCACCTGGACCGGTCGTTGTCGGCGGAGCAGGTGCGGGCGGCGCTGGAGGAGCTGCACGGGTACCTGGCCGACCTGATCCGCACCCGCCGGCGGGAGCCGCGGGACGATTTGATCAGCCGTTTGGTGCGGGAGCCGGGGTTGACCGACGAGGAGGCCGTCGGGATGTCCGTGCTGCTGCTCGTGGGCGGGCACGAGACGACGGCGAACTCGATCGCGCTGTCCGTGCTGGCGTTGCAGCGTGATCGGGCGCGGTGGGAGGCGCTGGTCGCGGAGCCTTCGCTGGTGGACAACGCGGTGGAGGAGCTGCTGCGCTACCTCAGCCCCGTGCACCACGGGGTGGTGCGGGCGGTGACGGGTTCGGCGGCCGTGGGCGGGACGGCGCTCGGGCCGGGCGACGGCGTGATCGCGTCCCTGTTCGCCGCGAACCGCGACCCGGCCGCGTTCCCCGACCCGGACCGCCTCGACCTGCGGCGGGACGCGCGGACACACCTCGCGTTCGGCAGCGGGGTGCACCAGTGCATCGGCCACCTGTTGGCACGCCTGGAGATGCGCGTCGCACTCCGAGCCCTGGTGACGGAACTCCCAACCCTGCACCTCGCCGTGCCGTTCGAGGACGTCGAGTTCAAGTTCGACGCCCCGATCTACGGCCTCCGCTCACTGCCGATCACCTGGTAGCCCGCGCCGGCTTCAGTGCGGTCGCGGACAGGGCAGCAGCCGCAACCCCACCCGAATTCCACTGCCGGGCCGGACCCGGGGGCAGGCTGGGTGGCGGGGCGGGGAACTCCGGACTGCGGCACGGGCTCGGGTCCACCGAGGACACCGGACCGCTCTGGGCCGGCGCGGCAGGCGAGGTGGCGGCAGGCCGGGTGTGGGCTGCCGCCACGGGCGCGGCGGCGGCAGCCGCGGTGCTGTCGGCGGGCCGGGTGCGGGATGCGGCCACAGGCGCGGCGGTCGACACGGCGGGACCAATGGCGGCAGGCGCGGCGGCGGGCGCGGCGGCGGGCGCGGCGGCGGGCGACACGGCGGGTGTGGTGGTGGTGGGCCGGGTGTGGGCTGCGGCGCGGGGCATCGCGGCCGGGCCAGTGGCGGCAGGCGCGGTCGGGGCGGTGGGCCGGGTGTCGGCTACGGCCAGGACAGCGGCGGGAGCGATGGCGGTGGGGCCAGGCGTGGTGGGGGCCTGGGTCGCGGCCGGCAGCGGGGTGGAGGTCGGCTGGGTGCGAGGCGGCTGGGCGGCGGGCCGAGCGGGAGTCGGCTGAGTGGCGGCGGGCCGGCCGGGAGGCAGTTGGGCGGCGGCGGGCTGTGCGGCGGGATGGGCGGCGGTGGGATGGGTGTGGGGCGTGGTCGGAGGTTGGGTGGCTGGCGAGGGTGCGGTGGCTCGCGGGGGTGGGGTGGCGGGGGTTGGGGGTGCGGGGTGGTCGCGGTTCCTCATGTTGCAACCGAGGGACGGTAACGGTGTTTCCGTACATTTTCGGGTGATGATCACCCGATCGTGTTTACCGGTGGGGCTTGGTGGGGGTTGTCAGTATGGAGGTCGGGTGGTGCCGGCGCCCGCTGGTGGAGTGGGCGCCGGCGGGTTTCACTCGCCCGTGCTGAAAGCAGCGTCGAAGGAGGCGGTCGGTGGGTCGAACAGGTGGCGGCGGATGAAGCCGACTGCCTCCTCCGCCCCCCGCAGCCGGTCCATTCCGGCGTCCTCCCACTCCACCGAGATCGGGCCGCGGTAGCCGATGGCGTTCAGCGCGCGGAACGATTCCTCCCACGGGACGTCGCCGTGGCCGGTCGAGACGAAGTCCCAGCCGCGGCGCGGGTCGGCCCAGGCCAGGTGGGAGCCCATGCGCCCGTTGCGGCCGTCGAAGCGCTTCTTGGTGTCCTTGCAGTCGACGTGGTAGATCCGGTCGGCGAAGTCGAGGATGAAGCCGACCGGGTCGAGGTCCTGCCAGACGAAGTGCGACGGGTCCCAGTTCAACCCGAACGCGGGACGGTTGCCGACCGCGTCCAGCGCCTTGCGGGTCGTCCAGTAGTCGTACGCGATCTCGGACGGGTGCACCTCGTGCGCGAACCGCACCCCCACCTCGTCGAACACGTCCAGGATCGGGTTCCACCGCCGCGCGAAGTCGGCGTACCCCTCGTCGATCACCGCCTGCGACACCGGCGGGAACATCGCCACGTACTTCCAGATCGACGACCCGGTGAACCCGACCACCGTGTCCACGCCCAACCGCGCCGCCGCCCGCGCCGTGTCCGCCATCTCCGCCGCGGCACGCTGCCGCACACCCTCCGGCGAGCCGTCGCCCCAGATCCGCGCGGGCAGGATCGCCTGGTGCCGGAAGTCGATCGGGTCGTCGCACACCGCCTGCCCGACCAGGTGGTTGGAGATCGCGAACACCTCCAACCCGTACTGCTTGAGCATGGCGCGCTTCGCGGGCACGTAGTCGTCGTCCGCCAACGCCTTGTCGACCTCGAAGTGGTCACCGGAGCAGGCGATCTCCAACCCGTCGTAACCCCACCCGGACGCGAGCCGGCACACCTCCTCGAACGGCAGGTCGGCCCACTGGCCGGTGAACAACGTGACCGGTCGGCTCATCGGGATTCTCCAATCGTCGTCCAGATCGACTGCTGTCCGGCACTCTCCTCCACCGCCGCCAGCACGCGCTGCACCCGCAGCCCATCGGCGAAGCTCGGCGCCGGTTCGACACCGCCGCCGATGGCCGTCAGGAAGTCCGCCACCTCGTGCGTGAACGTGTGCTCGTAGCCGAGCAGGTGCCCCGGCGGCCACCACGCGCCCACGTACGGGTGATCGGCCTCGGTCACCAGGATCCGCCGGAACCCGGCCGCCGAGCCGTCGTCGGCCGAGAACACCGACAGCTCGTTCATCGACTCGAAGTCGAACGCCAGGCTGCCGCGCGTGCCGTTGACCTCCAGCCGCATCGCGTTCTTGCGCCCCAACGCGTACCGGGTCGCCTCGAACGTGCCCAGCGCGCCGGACGAGAAGCGGGCCAGGAACACGGCGGCATCGTCCACGGTGACGTCGGAGAAGCCGTCACCGTCCGGGCGCGAGCGGACGAACGTCTCGGTGGTGGCGCTGACGCCGGTGATCAGGTCGCCGGTGACGAACTGCGCGGCGTCCACGATGTGCGCGCCGAGGTCGCCCAGCGCGCCGGAACCGGCCTTCTCCTTGCGCATCCGCCACGTCATCGGCGACGCCGGGTCGGACAGCCAGTCCTGCAGGTACACCGCGCGGACGTGCCGGACCTCGCCGATCCGGCCTTCCTCGACCAGCCTGCGGGCCAACGCGATCGCGGGCACGCGCCGGTAGTTGAACGCGACCATCGACCGGACGCCGCGTGCGGCGGCCTCGTCCGCCGCGGCGGCCATCGCCTCGGCCTCGGCGACCGTGTTGGCCAGCGGCTTCTCGCACAGCACGTGCTTGCCGGCGGCGAGCGCGGCGAGCGCGATCTCGGCGTGCGTGTCGCCGGGGGTGCAGATGTCGACGAGGTGGACGTCGTCCCGGGCGACGAGCGCGCGCCAGTCGGTCTCCACGGCCGCCCAGCCGTACTTGGTCGCGGCTTCCTTGGTGCGCACCGCGTCACGGCCGCCGAGCGCGGCCAGCCGGGGCGTCAGGGGCACGTCGAAGAACCGGTGGACGCTGCGCCAGGCGTGCGAGTGCACCGCGCCCATGAACGCGTGGCCGACCATGCCCACGCCGATCTCTTCCGTCATCAGCAGCCTTTCACAGCAGTGTCGAACCAGGTCAGGAGTCGAAGCCGACGTCGAGGTACTGGTCGACGTTCTCCTTGGTCACCACGGCGGAGTAGGTGGTGATGGACGCGGGGATGTCGTGCTCGGCCATGTCGCCGATGCCCTTGGCCTGGCCGAGCAGGCGGGCCAGGGCGATCGCCGAGGACGCCATCGACGGGCTGTAGAGGACGGTGGCCTTGACCACGCCGCTGTCGGCCTTGATCAGGTCCATCATGTTGCGCGAGCCAGCGCCGCCGACCATGACGAACTCCTTGCGGCCGGCGCTGTCGATGGCCGCCATCACGCCGATGCCCTGGTCGTCGTCGTGGTTCCACAGGGCGTCCAGCTTGGGCGCGGACTGGAGCAGGTTGGCCGTCTGCTGCTCGCCGGACTCGGAGGTGAACTGCGCCGAGACGCGCGGGCCCACGGAGAAGCCCGCCTTGCCGAGGGCGTCCTTGAAGCCCTGGCTGCGTTCCTGGGTCAGCGGCAGCGAGTCGATGCCCGCGACCTCGCCGATGATCGGGTTGCTGACGTTCTTGGCCTTCAGCTGCGCGGCGATGTACTCGCCCGCGTTGACGCCCATGCGGTAGTTGTCGCCGCCGATCCACAGCCGGTAGGCGAGCGGGGTGTCGAAGACGCGGTCGAGGTTGATGACCGGGATGCCGGCGTCCATGGCCTGGCGGCCGACCTCGGTGAGCGCCTTGCCGTCGAACGGCAGCACCACCAGCACGTCGACCTTGTCGTTGATCAGCGTCTCGACCTGGGCGATCTGCTGGTTGACGTCGTTGGTGCCCTCGGTGGCCTTGAACGTGACGTCGGAGAACTCGTCGGCCTGCGCCTTGGCGTTCTTGGTCATCGCGGCCATCCAGCCGTGGTCGGCGGCGGGCGCGGAGAAGCCGATGGTGACCTGCTTGCCGGGCTGGCTGTTCTGGCCCGAGCCGCCCGCGACGGCGTTGGGCGCGGAGTTGGCGGACTCGTTGGACGTGCAGCCGGCCAGCAGGGCTGCGGTGCCGACGGCGGTGGTGCCCCAAAGGAAGCGGCGGCGGTCGAGTGAGGGCATGGCTGACTCCCGGGTGGTGTGTCGGGGTGGTGGAGGCGTCGGGTCGGCGTGTCAGGTCGCGTGCGCGCCGCGGCGGCGGGCGGTGGTGCGCTGGAGGAGCACCGCGGCGACGATGATCACGCCCTTGGCGATGTTCTGGATGTCGGTGTCGAGGTTGTTCTGGGTGAAGATGTTGCCCACCACGGTGAAGATGAGGACGCCGATGAGCGTGCCGATCAGCGAGCCCCGGCCGCCGCTGAGCAGCGTGCCGCCGATGACGACCGCGGCGATCGCGTCCAGCTCGTAGAACATGCCGTTGGTGGACGCGCCGGAGGTGGTGCGGGCGACGACCATGAGCGCGGCGATGCCGCAGCACAGGCCGGCGAGGCCGTAGACGAGCGCGGTGTGCTTGCGGACGTCGATGCCTGCCAGGCGGGCGGCTTCGGCGTTGCCGCCGACCGCGAACGTGCGGCGGCCGAACGTGGTGCGGTTGAGCAGCACCCAGCCGACCGCGAACACCGCGGCCAGCGTCCAGATCAGCACCGGGATGCCGAGGATGTCACCGCGGAAGAACGTGGTGAACCCGGTTTCGGTGACGACCTGGGTGCGGCGGCCGGAGAGCCGTTCGGCCAGGCCCTTCGCCGACGCGTACATGGCGAGGGTGGCGATGAACGGCACGATCTTGCCGTAGGAGATGAGCAGCCCGTTGACCAGTCCGCAGCCGAGGCCGACCAGCAACGCGCACAGCACCATGACCACCGGCCCGTAGGACTGGGTGGCCACGGTCGTCATCCACACGCCCGCCAGCGCCACGATCGACCCCACGGACAGGTCGATGCCGCCGCTGATGATCACGAACGTCATGCCGACGCTCACCACGCCGATCGCCGCGGCCAGCCGCAGCATGGTGGAGATGTTGGCTTCGGTGAGGAAGCTGTCCGGTCGGGTGGCGTAGCCGACGATGCACAGCACCACCAGCACGCCGAGCAGCCCGGTCAGCCTCAGGTCGAGGTTGCGCCGCTGCTTGCGCGGCTCCCCCGGTGCGGCGGTCTCGGGGTCGACGACCCTCGTCTCGGTCACGACGCCTCCTCTTCGGTGACGGCGCTGCCCGCCATCACCATGTCCAACACGGCGGATTCGGTGAGCTCGTCGGCCCGCCGGTCCGCGATCACCTCGCCGTCGCGCAGCACCAGCACGCGGTCGGCGAGGCCGAGCACCTCGGCGACCTCGCTGGACACCAGCACGACCGCGACGCCGGCCGCGGCCAGCTCGTGGATCACCCGGTACAGCTCGGCGCGGGCGCCGACGTCCACGCCGCGCGTCGGCTCGTCCAGGAGCAGCACCTTGCAGCCCCGGACCAGCCAGCGCGCCACGACGGCCTTCTGCTGGTTGCCGCCGGAGAACTCGGCGACGAGCCGGCGCGGGTCGGCGGGCCGCAGGTCGAGCCGTTCGAGGGTGGCCTTGGAGTCCTTCAGCTCGCGGGCGCGGTCCAGGAAGCCGACGCGGCTGTAGGCGGGGAGGCTGGACAGCGTCACGTTGTGCGCGACCGGCAGGTCCAGCAGCAGGCCCTGTGCCTTGCGCTCCTCCGGTGCCAGCCCGATGCCCGCTTTGACGGCGGCGACGACGCTGCCCGGCCGGACGGGCTTGCCGTCCACCGCGATGTGCCCGGCGTCGGGTTTGCGGGCGCCGAACACGGTCTCCAGGATCTCGCTGCGGCCCGCGCCGACCAGGCCCGCGATGCCCAGGATTTCCCCCGCGTGCACGTGGAAGCCGACGTCGTGGAACTCGCCTCTGCGGGTCAGCCCGGTGACCGTCAGGACTTCCCGCGACGTGTCCAGAGTGGACGTTTCGCGGTGTGGGAAGACCGTCTCCACCTTGCGGCCGGACATCAGGTCGACCAGGTCGGCGGTCGGGGTGTCGGCCGGGAGGTTCGCGGCGACCGTGCGGCCGTCCTTGAGCACGGTGACGCGGCTGCCGATGCGGCGGATCTCTTCGAGGCGGTGGGAGATGTAGAGGACGGCGACACCGTCCCTGGTGAGCTCGCCGACGATGCGGAACAGGTTGTCGACCTCGTCGGCGGCCAGGGCGGCGGTCGGCTCGTCCATCACGATGAGCCGGGCGTCGTGCGCCAGGGCGCGGGCCATCGACACCAGCTGCTGACCGGCGGCGGACAACCGGCCCACCTCGCGGTCGGGGCTGATCTCTGGGTGGCCCAGGCGTGCCATCAACGTCCTGGTGAGGTCGCGGGCCGCGCGGCGGCGGGTGAAGCCGAACCGGGTCGGCTCGTGGCCCAGGAACACGTTCTCCGCCACCGAGACGTCCGGCACCAGGTCCAGTTCCTGGTACATGGTGGCGATGCCCAGCCGCAACGCGGCCACCGGCGACGGCAGCGCGGTCCGCTCACCACGCCACGCGATCTCGCCCTCGTCGGGCTGGTGCGCGCCGGCGAGCACCTTGATCAGGGTGGACTTGCCCGCGCCGTTCTGGCCGAGCAGGCAGTGCACCTCGCCCTCGGCGACCTCCAGGTCCACCTGGTCCAACGCGCGCACGCCCGGGAACGTCTTGCCGATGCCGGTCATCCGGAGCAGGGTCATGCCGAGGCCCCTTCGTGTGAACCGCCCGCCTTGGGCGCTTTGACGGGCACGACGGTCGGGTCGTCGAGCACCCGGCGCAGCGCGGCCAGCGCCGCACCCCTGCCACCGGCGGCGAACCCGAGCGTGGACGCGCTGACCAGCGTCCGCCCGTGCCGTTGCGGCGCGACCAGCCAGTCCTGCAGGGCGGCGAAGTAGCCGCCGAGCACGATCTTGCGCGGGTTGAGCAGGGTCGCCAGGATGGAGAGGCCGGAGGCCAGGGCGGCGGCCGTGCGGTGCAGCGCGTCGAGGGTGCGGGCGTCACCGCGTTCGGCGCGGGTCCGCAGGATCGTCATGCGTTCACCGGGCGCCAGTTCCGGGTTGTGCACCTGGTCGTGGCGCGGTGCGCAGGCGTGCAGGAACGCGTCCAGCCCCACCTGCGTCTCCCAGCACCCGCGCCGACCGCAGGCGCAGGACGTGCTGCCGAGCGGGTCGAGCACCATGTGGCCCACTTCGCCCGCCCGGTTGTCCGCACCGCGCACCAGCGCGCCGTTGGCGATCACGCCCGCCGCGACGCCGTGGTCGCCGGTCAGGTAGACGAGGTCGTCGACGGGGTCGCTGTCGTGCTCGGCGCGGACGGCGAGGTTGGCCTCGTTGTCGAGGTCGACTCGGCCGATGGGCAGGCCGGTCCGCGCCGCCAACCCGTCCACCACGGCCACGTCACGCCAGCGCAGCCGGTCGGCGGTGGCGGTGCCGGTCGCGCGGTCGGCCCGGCCGGGGATCGCCACCGTGACACCGGCCCAGTCGGCCTTCGGCACGTCTTCGAGGGCACGGCGGGTCAGGTCGGCGAGCCGGTCCAGGGCGTGCTCGGGCGCGCTGGTGTCGCAGCTGGTCTGGCGGCGCAGGTGCACTTCGCCGGTCAGGTCGGTGACCGTGGCGCCGAGGTGGCCGGGGTGCACGTCCAACCCGATGCCGCAGACCGCGCCGGGACGCAACTGGACCAGTTGCCCGGGCCTGCCCTGGGTCGTCGTGGTGCCCGCGCGTTCGGTCAGGCCACGTCGTTCGAGGTCTGCCAGGAGCGGGGCGACAGTGGCTTTCGACAGACCGGAGCCGGTGGCCAGTTGGGCACGCGACAACGGGCCGCGGGCGCGGAGCGTGCGCAGGAGGAGGGCGAGGTTGGCCTCGCGCCTGCCTTCGGTCTGCGCCTGCATCGGTGCTCCGACTTCGTCGAGGGAGTCGATCGAACGAGGTGGTTCAGCTCACGTTCGGGGGTGAGTTGCGGCCGATCCTGACAGTCAGCCGCACGACCTGACAAGAACTTGCGCCGACTTTTGTCAGTTCGTTGCAAAAGTCCGCTCCGTTTCGACGGAAGCTCGCCATTGCTTCTGCAAATCACCACCGCCACCGCACCCACGACGGGACCCGAACGTAGAACTCAGGTGTGCTGAACGTTGGACTCACGCGCCCTGAGCGTTGGACTCACGCGTTCTGAACGTAGGACACGCGGGACCTGAGGGTTCGACACGCGGAGGGGCGGGAGCACGACGGGGCCGGAGGGTGACCGCGGAGGCCCGATTTGACATGGGTTCGGGTGCTTTGGCCTGCCTGGAGTGCCCGTAAGGGCCCCGTGTCAAATCGAGCCGGAAGAAACCACAGACACCCAGCCGGCCCGACAACCACCGGCCGGCGTCAGCCCGCCGGGGAGAACGCGCGGTCGGTCGCCGACCAGGCCGCGCCCGTCACGCCCGCCAGCTCACCCAACTCCGACAACACGATCGGCAGGTTGCCCGTCGCCAACGGCAGCGAGCGCCGGTAGACCGCACTGCGCACCTCGGCCAGCAGCGAGTGCCCCAACCGCGACACCCCACCGCCGATGACCACCATCCCCGGGTTGAGGAAGCTGACCAGCGACGCGACCACGTGCCCCAGCCGCCTGCCGCCCTCCCGCACCAGGTTCGCCGCCGCGAAGTCGCCCGCCGCGGCGGCGGTGCCGACGTCCTCGGCGGTCAGCACACCCTTGTCGTGCAACGCGGTGGCCAGTGCGACGGACCGGCCGCTGCGCGCCAACGTCGTGGCGTCACGGGCCAGCGCCGAACCACCGAAGTACGCCTCCAGGCAACCGACCTCGCCGCACGCGCACGCCGGGCCGAAGTCGTCCAGCCTGATGTGCCCGATGTCGCCGGCGGTGCCCGCCACACCTCGGTAGACCTTGCCACCGAGCACGATCCCGCAGCCGATGCCGGTGCCGACCTTGACGAAGATCAGGTCCTCCAGCGACCGGGCGACCCCCGCGTGCCGCTCGCCCAACGCCATCGCGTTCACGTCGTTGTCCACCGTCACCGGGCAGCCCCACCGCCCCGCCAGCTCGTCGCGCACGGGGTAGCGGTCCCAGCCGGGCATGATCGGCGGCGCGACCGGCATTCCGTCGCGGAAGCTCACCGGACCCGGCAGGCCGATGCCCGCGCCGATCAACCGGCCCGACGCCTTGGCGTAGACGACGTCGGCCAGTTCGGCGACCCGGCTCAGCACCTGCGCCGGCCCGCTGCGGACGTCGCAGTCCTCGCTGCGGCTCTCCAGCACCTCGCACCGGCCATCGGTGACGGCGACCGTCACCGAGGTCGCGCCCACGTCCACGCCGAGCAC
This sequence comes from Saccharothrix carnea, assembly GCF_003014735.1. GTDB lineage: Bacteria > Actinomycetota > Actinomycetes > Mycobacteriales > Pseudonocardiaceae > Actinosynnema > Actinosynnema carneum. Next base: position 624,194 of record NZ_PYAX01000004.1, read on the forward strand.
GCGCAGGTCGTCGGCCAGGTGGACGAGCGTCGACCGCCGGCCGCCCCGGCTGGCCGCCGGTCCACCGACCTGCACCAGACCGACGTCCACCAGCCTGGCCAGCTCGGCGGTCAGCTTGGCCCGCGGCAGCTCCAGCCGCTCCCCCAGCGCGACCCGGGACATCGCGCCCTCGTCGCGGAGCAGGCCGAGCAGCTCCGACTGCCTGCCGGAAACCACCCGCGGCTGCTGGCCGCTGCCCGTCGCACTGCTCATGGCACCAATTTACGGCCAGCGATCCTCCGGGCGCGCAGCACAGCGCGCTCGCACCTCCGACGAACCGGCCCGGTCCCGGTCACCGGGAATTCACGAGCGCGGCCCGCGGGCCGGGTGGTTGCATCCGGGCATGCCGATCGACCACCACCTGCTCGCCCTGTTCACGTTGACCACCATCATCGCGATGATCACCCCCGGACCCGACATGCTGTTCGTCCTCGGCTGCGGTATGCGCGGCGGACCGCGGGCCGGGCTGCTGGCCACCGCCGGAGTGGCGACGAGCGAGGCCGTCCACGTCATCGTCGCGGCGGCGGGCCTGGCCGCGTTGTTCGCCGCGGTGCCGGTGGCGTTCACGGTCGTCCGCACGATCGGCGCGGCCTACCTGGTCTACCTGGGCGTGCAGGCCATCCGCCACCGCGGGCGCACCGTGGTCGGCGAGGCGGTGACCGGCGGCATGTCCGGCCGCCGCGCCTTCCTCACCGGGATGGCGACCAACCTGCTCAACCCGAAGATGGTCACCTTCACGATCGCGTTCCTGCCGCAGTTCATCAACCCGGACCTCGGCCGGGTGTGGCTCCAGTTCGTCATCCTCGGCGCGATCCTGATCGTGCTGGAGTTCGTGGTGGACGGCGCGGTCGGCGTGCTGGCCGGCCGGATCGGCGGCTGGTTGCGCCACCGGCACGCCGCCCGCCGCCGGATCGACGTCGCCACCGGCGGCGTGTTCATCGGGCTCGGCGTCCGACTGGCCGTGGAGCGCTGATCGCGGCGCCGTCGACCGGCGTACGACCGTTCGCGATCGGCTCGCGCACGGCCGCCTCGGCTCACCACCGTGGCGCAAACGGCGCACGCCCGACGACACCGGAACGCGGTCGGTGCCGGGTGGCCCCGACCTGGCGCACGTCGCGCCCTGTCCTGCCTCGCGCCGGCCGCCGCACGATCGGCTGATCGCGGCGCGCGCCACCGGTCCGTCCACTGTGGACGATCCGGTGGCCCTGCCCGCGGTCGCGCCGAGAAGGTCCGCCGATCCCGGTAAACTGCGGCTCCACCGAGCCAGGGGGTAGTGCCGTTGCGGTTCGAGGTCCTGGGGCCGCTGCGCGTGACGCGTGACGGCGAACCGGTCGCGGTGGGCGGGCCGAAGCAGCAGCGGCTGCTGGCGGTGCTCCTGCTGCGCCACAACCAGGTCCTGACCGCTGACTGGCTGGTCGACGCCCTGTGGGACGGCCGACCGCCCGCCAGCGCCGACGTCACCCTCCGCACGTACGTGGCCGGGCTGCGGCGCGCCCTGGAGCCGGACCGGCGGGCGCGGTCGTCCGGCGAACTGCTGCGCAACCACCCCGGCGGCTACCGGTTGCGCGTGCCGCCGGAGGCGATCGACTTCGTCCGGTTCACCGATCTCGTGCGGCGGGCCGCCGCGACCGGCGACCCGGCGACCGCCGAACGCCTCTACACCGACGCGCTGGCCCTGTGGCGCGGCGACCTGGTCGACGTGGTCGCCGTCCGGCCCGACGTGGCACGGCTGGTCGAGGCGAGGCTCGCGGCGGAGGAAGGGCGGTTCGCCGCCGCCGTCGCGACCGGCCGGGACGTGGTGCCGGAGCTGCGCCGGTTCGTGACCGCCCACCCCGGCCGCGAGCACGCCCGCGCGCAGCTCATGCTGGCCCTCTACCGGACCGGGCGGCAGGCCGACGCGCTCGCCGCCTACACCGAGGGCCGTCGCGTGCTCGCCGACGAGTACGGCGTCGAACCCGGCGCGGAGCTGCGCGACCTGCACCGCCGGATCCTCGACCACGACGTGCCGGCACCCGCGGCTCCCGGCCACGGGCTCGTCGGGCGGCCTGGTGAGCTGTCCGAACTCCACGACCTGCTCACCACCGCTCTCCGGACCGGACGGGTGGCGGCCATCGTCGGCGAGGCGGGCATCGGCAAGACCAGCCTGGCCCGCGCCGTGGACGGCCGCGCGACGGCCGCGGGCGTCCCGGTCGTCTGGGGCCGCTGCCCCGACCTCGGTCAGGCGCCGCCGTTCTGGCTGTGGACGCAGGTGGTGCGCGCCCTGGTTGCGCTGCCGCAGGCCGGTGACGCCGCCCGCACGCCCGCGCTGGCCGGGTTCGCCGACGGGCCGCCGGCCGAGTCCGGGGTCGACCGGGCGGCCCGCTTCCGCACCTACCAGGCCGTCGCGGACCTCGTGCGCGCCGTCGCCGCACCGGCCGGGCTGGTCGTCGTGCTGGACGACCTGCACGCCGCGGACCTGGACTCGTTGCTACTGCTGCGCTACCTCGCTTCCACCGTCCACACCGGACGGACGCTGGTCCTGCTCACGCTCCGCCCCTACGAGCACGACGCCGACCTGGTCGCCACGCTCGCCGACCTCGCCCGCGCGCCCGGGTTCCGGCAGCTGCGCCCCGCCGGTCTGGACGCGGACGCCGTCGCCGAGCTGGTGCGCGGTCGGACCGGGACCGAACCGGCACCGCACCTGGTGACGGGGCTGGTCGAGCGCACCGGCGGCAACCCGTTCTTCATCACCGAGCTGCTCGCCTCACCCGACCCGGCCGGGGGCGAGCCGCCGCCGAGCGTGCGCGACACCGTCCGGGTGCGGCTGAACGCGCTCGACGGCACCACCCGCGACTGCCTGGACCTGCTCTGCGTCGCCGGGCGCGACCTGGACCTCCGGGTGCTCGCGCAGGCGTCCGGCGCGGCCGTCGCGGACCTGCTCGCGCACCCGCACGCCGCACACCTGGTGGTCGGCGCCGGTCCCGGCGTGGTCCGGTTCCGGCACCCGCTGCTCGCCCAGGCGGCCTACGCCGACCTGGCCCCGCCGCGACGCGCCGCGCTGCACGCCCGACTGGCCGACGCCGGCGCCGACGTGCTCACCCCGGCGGAGCTGGCCCACCACTACGGGCAGGCGGTGGGCCTCGGCCACGGCGACGACCACCTGCGGTGGACGTTGCGCGCCGCGGAGGACGCCACCCGCCGGCTGGCGTACGAGGACGCGTTGGCCCACCTCGACCGCGCCGCCGCGCTGTTGGCCGGGCACCCGGCACGCGAACTGGACGTGCACCTGCGCCGCACCGCGCTGCTCCAGATCACCGTGGGCATCGGCAGCGACGCCGTCGACCGGGCCGCCGCGCGGGCCAGGGCGCTGCTCCCCCACGTGGACACCGACCCGCGGCCCGCGCTCTGGACGCTCGGCGAGCTGGCCTGCAACCGGGCGGAGTTCGCCATCGCCGCCGACCTGGCCCGGCAGCTGACGGCCGGCGAGGGCCTGATCCCCGCCGCCGGCCACTACCTGCTCGGCGTGGTCGGCTACTTCACCGGCCGCCTCGCCGCCGCCGACGCCGACCTGAGCACGGCCGTCGCCCGGTTGCGCGACGTCGACCCGCGGCAGCTCGTCGGCCAGGCGGGCCGCACGCCCACCCTCTCCCCGTACGACTTCCGCGCGCTGGTGCGGTCCCTGCGCGGTGACGGCGCGGCGGCCCGCGCGGACCTCGCCGCCGCCCTCGACCTCGCCGAACGGGCCGACGACCCGTACGGCCGGGCCAACGCCGCGCTGTTCACCGCGTGGCTGGCGCTGCAGGAGCACGACGTCGAGCTGGGGCGTGCCGCGGCCCGGCGCTGCCGGGAGACCGGCGAGCGGCAGGGCATGCGGCACTTCGTGACGACCGGTGACTTCGTGGCCGAGTGGGCGGCCGTGCGCGGTGGCGACGCGGGGAGGCTGGCGGCGATGCGCGCCGCGGGTGACGCGATCTACCGGCTCGGGCTGCGGTCGACCCGCACGATCACCACCGCCGCGATGGCCGACGCCTACCTGGTCGCCGGACGGCACGCCGAGGCGGAACGGCTGGCCGACGAGGGCTTGGCGCTGGCCGAGGCCGGCGGTGAACGGGTGCTCGCGGCCGAGCTGCACCGGGTCCGCGGCACGGCCCGGGGTGACGCGGCCGAACTCGCCGCAGCCGCCGAACTGGCCACCGCACAGGGCGCCCACCTGCTGTCGGCCCGCGCGGCAGCCGGTGCGGGAGCCGGTGTGGAGATGGACCTCCACACGGATTCCACAGCCGACCGCTGACATGGGCGCATGGAGTTCGACGTCGTAGTTGTCGGTTGCGGCCCGGTCGGCGCGGTGACCGCGAACCTGCTCGGCCTGCACGGTGTCCGCACGCTGGTCGTGGAACGGTCCACCGGTCCGCACGGGCAGCCGCGGGCGTTCTCGTGCGACGACGAGGCGCTGCGGATCTACCAGCAGGCCGGTCTCGCGGTGGCCCGTGACCTGCACCGGCCCTCGACCGCCGAGTACGTGGACGCGAAAGGCAAGCCGTTCGCCACGATCGCGCTGGACGAAGTCGACTTCGGGCTCGGCGCGGGCCCGCTGCACTTCTTCGACCAGCCGCGGTTGGAGGCGGTGCTGCGGGCGGGCCTGGACCGGTTCCCGCACGTGGTGCTGCGGACCGGCGTCGAACTGGTCGAACTGGGTGACGACGTGGTGGTGCGCGACCTCAGGACAGGTGCGACGGAGGCTGTGCGCGCCCGTTACGTGCTGGGGTGCGACGGCGCGCGCAGCACGACGCGGGCGGCGGCCGGGATCGGGCTGTCCGGATCGTCCTACGCCGAGCCGTGGCTGGCCGTGTCCGGCACGCTGGAGCCCGCGGCGGTCCGGGTGCCGACCACGCGGTTCGTGTGCGACTGGCGTCGTCCGGCGTTCGTGTCACCCGGTGCGTTCGACGGCTACCGGCTGGAGTTCATGCTCCGGCCGGGCGAGACGGCCGAGGAGATGACCAGGCCGGACACCATCGCGCGGCTCGTCTCGCCGTACGTCGACCCGGCGCGGTTCACCGTGACGCGGGCGACCGTCTACACCTTCCACCACCTGGTCGCGTCGCGGTGGCGGTCCGGGCGGGTGTTCCTGCTCGGTGACGCGGCGCACCAGATGCCGCCGTTCCTGGGCCAGGGACTGTGCAGCGGGTTGCGTGACGCGGCGAACCTGACTTGGAAGCTGGGTCTCGTGCTGGGCGGCCGGGCCGACGAGGCGCTGCTGGACAGCTACGAGACCGAACGCCGCCCGCACGTCGAGGAGATGGCGCGGACCAGCGTGCGGCTCGGCCGGGTGTTCCTGGTGCGCGACCGGTTCGCCGCGGCCGTGCGGGACGCCGTGCTGCGCGCCGCGCAGACCGTCCCGCGGGTGCGGCGCTTCGTGCGGCACTTCGAGTTCAAGCCGCTGCCCGCCCTGCGCCGGGGCGTGCTGGCGGGCGGGAGGCGGCGCGGCGCGGTCGGCACGATGTTCCCGCAGCCCAGGGTGGGCGTGCCGGGTTCGGCGACGCCCCGGCCGCTGGACTCGGTGCTGGGCGTGGAGTTCACCGTGATCGGGCCGGGGGTGGACCGGGCGACCGCGACGGCCTGGCAGGGACCGCCCGCCCGGTTCGTGCGGGTGCTGCGGACCGCGGACGACGACAACACCGAGGTGACGTCCGTGGTCGACGTGGACGGCACGTTGACGGCCTGGTTCGCCCGGCACGGCACGGACGTGGCGGTGCTGCGGCCGGACCGGTTCGTCTACTCGCTGCGGCCGGTGGTCGAGCCGGGTGACGGGCTGCGCGCACCGGTCGGTCACGATCCCGGCGTGCCCGGTCAGTAGATCCGCGTCGACGTGTAGATCAAGGTGAAGCCGGTGTCGACCAGGGCGCCGGCCGGGTCGAAGCAGGCGATCCACACCGAGGCGTCGTTCGCGCGGCTGTAGTCGTTGAGCAGCATCACGCTGCAGTGGTTGCCGTGACCGGCGGCGGTGACGTGCGCGGTGCTGCGGATGTAGCCGTTGGTGAGGTGGACCCGGTACTTGCCGGTGGACAGCTGCTCCAGCGTCATCGGGGCGTTGCCCGACGCCCACCGCGTGGTGGTCACCGGGGCGCCCGTCGTCGGCGAGTCCTCCGCCACGAGGTAGGCGCCGACCGGTTTGCGCGGGTCGTCCAGCAGGTTGTGGCGCACCGTGAACGCGGCGGTGAACGCGGTGTCCGCCGGCGAGCCGCCCGGTGCCGTGCACGCGAAGTCGGCGAGCTGCCCGCGCCTGCCGACGACGGCGCAGTGGCGCGGCACCGGCCCGACCGCCGTCACCTCGACCACGCCGCCGGCCGACCCCGGGAAGTCCGCGGTGTAGCGGCCGACGCCTGTCCTGGTGACCACGCCCGCGTTCGCGCCGTGCCGCCAGTCGGGGGTGAAGGTGGCCGCGGTGGGCTGGTCGTCGTGCACGAAACCACGCGCACCGGAGGCGGACCCGGCCACGTACCGCAGGAAGAACGGCACGTCGTCCGGGTTGCCCGCCCGGTCGAAGCACAGCACGTCGACCACCTCGTCGGCACCGTCCTGGAACCAGGTCGACGGCTGGCAGGACACGCCGGGCCGGTAGCCGACGCCGTCGTACCAGGCGGCGTAGTCGAAGGTGGTCACCTTCACGCTGCCGCCTGGTGCGCCGACGCCCGGCAGCCGGACGCGCTGCCTGCCGACGCCGATGTGCGTGGCGGTCGGGTAGCCGATGGCCGGGTTGGTCATCTCCCACGGGCCGTAGGTCCAGTTCGCCTCGTCGTTGTTCGGCACGGTCGGCCCGGACAGCGCGCGGGTCGTGCCGATCGGGGTCTCCACGTACTGGACGCGAACGTGGCCCCACGTGGCGGCGGGCACCGGGGGGTCGGGCGAAATCGTGGTGGTCGGTGGTGTGCCCGTGCGGTCGGTGTCCGTCGTGCCCGGTTGCCGCCTCTCCCCCGGCACGTCACGCGGCGTGGTGCCGTTGGTCGGGGCGGGCGGGCCGGTGAGCGCCGGCCCGTCCGGCGCGGTGGTGGTCGTCGGGTCCGGCACGGTGCCGGCCGCACCCGGCGGCTGTCCCGTCACGGAGGTGGTCGGCGGCACGGCGGTGGCCTCCTCGCGGCTGCCGGACGCCGACATGGTGGTCAGCACGAGCCCCGCCACCGCCGCCAGTGACACGACCCCGCGCACGACGCCCGGGTTCTCCTGCACCAACCGTCCCACCGGCGTGCTCGTCAGCGCGGTGGCGCACGCGTCGCGCACGGCCTTCGCCGAGGCCGCCGCGGTGCCACCCAGTTCGGCGACCCGCGCCAAGATAGCGTCCACAGTGGACAGTGGCTGCCGCGCGGACAGGTGCCGGACCTCGGCGTCCAGCTCGCGCAGCCGGACCGCGAGCCGCTCGTCCCCGTCGTCACCGGCCAGCCCGACCGCGCCCGCCAGCACCTCGGCGGCCTGCCGGGTGTTGCCGTCGTTGAGCCGGCACACGGCCAGCGCGTAGCGGAAGGACAGCTCGTCGCGCACGGACCCGGCGCCGATCGCGGCGCGCAGCCCGAGCCCCAGCACGATCGCCAACGCGCCCCAGTGCCGTGACCACACCAGCCCCGCGGACGCCGCACGGGCCAGCGCCAACGCGGTCTCGGGCAGCTCCGCGGCCAACGTCCGCTTCAGCGCCCGCTCCACGACGTCGAGCTCGTCGGCGATGGCGTCGGGTTCCGCCACCGACACCCACTCCGTGACGCGGTCCACCAGCGACGGCAGGTCGTCGTCCGCGAACGGCGGCGCGAACCCGGCGACCACGTCACCGACGCGGAAGCGGTCGCCTTCCCGGTGCGCCAAGCGCTTGCGGGCCAGCTTGTCCGCGCCGTGCTCCTCGGGCACGCCGCAGACGGCGGACAGCAGCTCCGCTCCCCACCACACGTCGCCCAACGCGACCAGCGGGCGCAACGCCTCGCGGGCCCGTCCGGTGAGCGAGTCGAGCACGATCGGGACGACCTGCGCGAGCGCCTCGGCACCGGGCAGCCCCTCGGGGACGACACCCAGGCCACGGGCCGAGTCACGCAGCACCGCGCGTTCCAGGACGTCCAAGGGGTTGCCGTCGCACGCGTCCCAGTCGCTCTCGACCGCCGCGACGTCCGGCTCACCGACCTCGTCGCGCACCATGGCGAGCGTGTCGGCCAACGGCAACCCGCCCAACACCCGCTGCCTGCCCACCACCCACAGGTCGTCGCGCCGCGACGTCAGCACGAACACGCTGCGGGGCAGGGCCGACACGACCAGCCGGGCGTCGTCGGGCGGCAGGTCCACGCCGTCCAGCACGACGACCGCGCGGACGTCGGCGAGCAGCCTCCGGGCCAGGCCCTCGGGCACCACCGTGCCCGCGTCCAGCTCGTAGCACTCGTGCACGAGGTCCCCAAGGACGTCCGCGACCGACCGCGCCACCCGGGCCGGCCACAGCAGGCCGACGTCGTCGCCCACCGAGAGCGCACCGGTGTTCGCCGCGTGCTGGAGCAGCAACGTCTTGCCGGCGCCCTTCGGCCCGGTCACCACGACGTGCCTGCCCGCGGCCACGCTGTCGCGCACGAACGCCAGGTCGTCCGCGCGGCCCCGCACCGGCGAGCGGAGGGTGCGCGCGAGGGTCGCGGGCAACGGCCGCCGCACCAGGTCGTCCGGCCGCAGCACCGGCCGGGGCGCGTCCAGCCGCCGATCGATCGACTGGTGGACGTGCAGGTCCCGCCCGACCTGGATGACCTGGGCAGCTCCGGCTGCCACCGCCACCTGGCCGAGCGCCTCCCGCCCGCCACCGGGCCGTCGCCGAGTGCCCATCACCGGTCATCGTCCTACGGTCCACCGGACCGCGAGCCGCAAGGATGCGGTCCGCCGCGCATTCGCTCAGCGGGGCGTGGTGGGGCACCACGGTGCGCGGCGGAGGTCGACGTCGTCGCGGTTCGGGTAGTCGCCGCAGGAGGCCAGCACGGTGGGCGGCTCGCCGTCGGTCACCCCGAGCACCGCCAGGAACTTGTCGATCGGGACCTGCCCGTCCCCGAAGTCGATCACGCCGCTCTCGCCGGACAGCGCCCGCTCCCCGCCGATGTCGCTCATCTCCTTCCAGACGTGACCGGGCGACACCGGGATGTCACCGAGCTGGATCATGGCGTGCACGAACAGGTACAGCGCGTCGTAGGTGAGCGCCGCGTGGCCGTCCAGCGACGGGTTCGCGCCACCCTCGCACTCCTCCGGCACGAGGTGGCGCAGCGTCTGGTGCATCTCCGTCGCCGCCGCGCAGCCCTGGGCGCCGATCGCGAACGACAGGTACTCGAACGGGATCTCCGGGTGCTGACCGCGCAACGTGTCGTCGGCGGCGTAGCGGGCGATGTCGTCCCCGGCCAGCAGCACGGGCGGGTCGCTCTTGCACCCGGCGCTCAGACCGTCCATGAGCTTGCCGAAGTCCGCGGGCCGTCCCGCGAAGAACACCACCTCGTCGTCACCGACGTCGCACAGCGACTGGCCGAGCCGCCTGGCGTCGGAGCCCTGCCCCGCCGACACCGGCTGGTACGGCTGCTCGCGCACCCGCAACCCCAGTTCGGCGAACCGCTCCGCCACGTCGAGCCGCAGGTTGGCCGCGTAGGAGTCCTGCTCGTCGCTGGAGTGCACGATCACCACGCCGCTCTTGCCCGGGTGGTTCGCGCGCACGTGCCGGGCCGCGACCTCCGCCTGCCGGTCGTTGGTCGGCGAGACCTGGAAGTACATCCGGGACGCCGTGGGCATCTCGTCGTCCGACAGCGTCGCGGCGACCACCGGCAGGCCCACCTTCCCCAGCGCGGTGATCGTGTCCCTGGTCGGCGTGCTGCTCAACGCCATGCCGAGCACGCCGACGATGCTCTTGTCCCGCTCCGGCATCGACCCGAGGACCTCGGCGACCACGCCTCCGTGCTGCATCGCCGAGCCCGCGTTGCTCAGCAGGACCCGGATCAGGGGGTCGTCGGAGTCGGTGCGGTCGAGCAGCCGCGCCTGCCGGGCCGCGACGCCGACCAGCCTCGCGGTGTTGCTGGCCAGCGCGTCCCGGGCCGTGCCCATCGCCGACACGTACACGACGGTCGCGTAGGGGCGGCCGGGGTCGCGCGCGTGCGCCTCCAGCACCTTCCGGTTCTGGTCCACGATCAACTGCTGGACCCGGTTGAAGCGCTGGAGGTCCTCGCCGTCCGCCTCGCCGAACAGCGGTACCGGGCCCGTCGTCACGCCGACGCAGTCGTCGCCGATCCGGCGCAGCGTGTGCGCGTCGGGGTTGTCCCGGTCCAGGCCGCAGTGGTCGAACCGCCACCGGTCGCTCGCGGCGACCACCTGCGTCACGTGCCGGTAGCCGACCGTGGCCACCGACCCGAGCAGGAGCAGCACCACGACCGCGAGCACCGACGTGCGCGACCAGATCGGGGCCTGCCGCACCGACAGCGTGGCCGTGGGCGGCACCTCACCGCGCACCACGGTCACGTCCGGCACCCGCAGCGGCAGGAACCACGCGGTGGGACGGCGGGCCCGGCTGTCCGTGGCCAGCTTGCGCGCCCACGTCTCGTAGGCGTGGCTCGCCTGGCCCACCGGCGCCGGTTCGCGCTCGGCGGCGGTCTCCGCGTCCGGTGGCACCTTGGCGCTGCCGGAGATGATCACCAGCGGGTCGAACGCGCCGGTGTCGTTGCGGACGTCGTTGATGATCTTCAGCAGGGCGTAGCCGCCGTTGTCGCGGCGGATGCCGTCCAGCAGCACGACCGGGTACACCGTGCGGCGGGCCGACCTGATCCGCCACCACGACCGCCGGTACGCGCGGCGCACGTCCTCCAGGAATGCGTTGACCAGCAGCTTCGCCAGCTGGCCGGTGTCCTCGCGCGGCTCGGCGCTCTGACCGGGCACCAGTGCGGAGGTCAACCGCTCGGCGAAGCCGATGAACGTGCCCGGGTCGTGCGGCGCGAGGTAGGGCTGGCGGAGCAGCCACCGGTACTCGCTGCCCGGCACGACCCCGCGCAGCTTCGCCCGGAACAGGAAGGACGGCGCGAGCCGCACCACCAGCCGCACCCACCACGGCGCGGTCCCGGCGGCGTCGTCCAGCACGTCCTTCAGGTCGTCACCGCTGCGCCGGCCCAGGTCCCGCTCCCGCAATCGCGTCAGCAGGGTCGCGGCCGACTCCGGGTCGGTGCCGTCCAACCGCTGGTTCATCAGCCAGTAGACCAGCTCGAAGCGCCGGAACTCGTGCCGCCCGTAGCGGTCGTTCGCGCCGTGGGCCAGTTCGCGGGCGACGCGCACCAGCACCGACCCGACTGCTTCCACCGTGCCGGGCTCGGGCAGGGCCGCGTCCGGTTCCGGGAACCGGTGGTAGGCGTGCGGCACGCGGCCGGGGTGCGCGCCGCGCAGGTGCGCCTGCAGGGCTTGCAGCAGACCGGCCGCCTGCGTGCCGCGGACCAGGCAGACCAGCGGGATGCCCCGGTCGCCACCGGCCCGCGGGCCCGACCGGCGGCCCGGCAGTTCGCCGAACCGCGGCCGTTCGGTCAGCTCCTGCAGGAGCTTCACCAGCTCGTCCACGACCTCGGCCGACGAAAAGCGTTCCCCTGCACCGTGTTCGGCCACCGGACTCCTCGCGGACCTGCTCGTCGCACCCGCTCCGGCGGACGCGGGACGTTCGACTGTAGCTGTCCGGACGGTCCGCTTCGGGCGCTTTCGCCGCTATTTCCCCACGTCACCGCACTCTTGCGGGTTCACGTCCGGCCGTTCGGCCGTTCGGCGATGCGCGGAACAGTGCGGATCTGCGCGAAACCGGACCACCGCGCCCGCCGCACCGCTAAGAAGGTCGCCATGCGCAGGTTCGGGGTTCTGCTCGTGGTGGTGCTGATGGGGTTGGTCGCCGCGCCCGCGGCGGCGAGCGGTGTCCGGCGGTACGAGGGCGAGATCGACGGCGCGCGGTACCGGGTGATGGTGCCGGACCGGTGGAACGGGACGCTCGTGCTGTGGAGCCACGGCGCGTACGGCTCGCCGCCCGACCGGATCGCGTTGACCGACCGGCCGGAGACCGAGGCCTACCTGTTGTCGCACGGGTACGCGTTGGGCGCGTCCCTGTTCCGCACGCCGGTCGGCTGGTCGGCCGAGGACGGGCTGCGCGACCAGATCAGGTTGCTCGACTGGTTCCGGCGCGAGGTCGGCACGCCCCGGCGGACGATCTCGGCCGGTGAGTCGATCGGCGGCGCCACCTCGCTGGTGCTGGCCGAGCGCAACCCCGGGCGGTTCGACGGCGCGTTGTCGCTGTGCGGCGCGACGGCGGGCGGCGCGGCGTACTGGAACTCCGGTCTCGACGTGGTGTTCGCCCTGTCGGTGCTGCTGGACGTGGACGTCGACCTGGTGCGGGCGGCGGACCCGGCGGCCAACCAGGCGCGGCTGGTCGAGGCGATCACGAAAGCCGCGGGCGACCCGGCGGCCCGGCCCCGGCTCGCGCTGGCGGCGGCGCTGGCGGACGTCCCCGGCTGGTTCGACCCGACCGCGCCGCGCCCGGCGTCGGTGGACGAGCAGGTCGACTGGGCCGTGGTCTGGCTGCGGCACTTCCGCGCCTGGGCGGCCGGACCCGCGCGGGCGGACCTGGAGCGGTGGGCGGGCGGCAATCCGAGCGGGAACGTCGGCGTCGACTACCGGCGGGTGCTGGGCCGGTCCGACGAACGCGCGCTGGTGACGCGGGCGTACGCGGCGGCCGGACTCGACCTGGAGGCGGACCTGGACCGGCTGGCCGCCGCACCGAGGGTCGCGCCCGAGCCGCGCGCGGTGGCGTACCTGGCGCGGACCAGCTTGCCGGTGGGGCGCACGCCGTGGCCGGTGCTGACCGTGCACAACGCCGGTGACGGCCTGCTGCCCGCGTCGAACGGGACGGCGTACGCGGACCGGGTGCGGCAGCCGGAGCGGCTGCGCCAGTACACCGTCGACCGGGCCGGGCACTGCCGGTTCAGCGCGGCCGAGGAGATCGTCGCGTTCCGGACGTTGTTCGAGAGGATCGGGACGGGCCGGTGGCCGACCGCCGACGTGACCGTGATGAACGCCGCGGCGGCCGGGCTGGGGCCCGCGCTTCAGCTGACGTCGAACCCGCTGACCGGCTCGGACGTGGCGGTGCGGCCCGCGTTCGCGCCGTTCCAGGCCGGTCTGTACCCCCGCCCGTAACCATTTCGTACCCGATCGTGTGGTTGCGTCGACGCACAGTAGTCGTTAACCGGGACAAACGTGACGAGCATCACCCATTAACGTCGATACCTTGCCTCCGCAAAACACGAACGGTTACGTTCTCGGCCGCAGATCACGGTTCCATCACCGAAGGGACACGGGCCCGACATCCCCGATAGGGCCCACGTCCACCTGGATCCCCCGCCAGGTCCGGTGACGGAGTTCCCCGACCGCAGGAGGCTGCACCCTTGGCTCGGCACGTCCGTCACAAGAACAAACGTGGGCAGACCACGTTCCAGGTACCCCCGCCGCCCCCCGGCTACAAGGGCGCTCACCGCGCCGAGTCGGAGCGGGTCCTCCCGAGACGCATCGCCGGTGTGGCGGTGGCCGTGGGCATCGTCTCCGGCGCCGGCGCCGCGGCCCACGCGATGACCGGGACGTTCAGCCCCGTCGCCGGTGGCGCGGACCTCGGCGGCGTGCCGGACGAGGCGGCCCAGTCCGGCCAGGTCCAGACCGTGCACGCGGTCGACCTCGGCTCGGAGACCGCCCGGATCATCCGCCAGGAGCAACTGGCCGCGCTGCACACGTTCAACCAGGCCAGCGGCATCACGCAGGACGGCTACGCGGCGCGCAAGGCGGCCGAGGAGCAGGCGGCGCGGGAAGCGCACGAGGCCGCGGAGGCGCGCAAGCCGCCGAAGCAGCGCCAGATCGAGGGCTGGATCCGCGAGGCGATCGGCGTCCTGGCGGCCAACGGCACGGCGATCGACGAGAGCAGCGTCGACGAGATCTACACGATCATCATCAAGGAATCCAACGGCAACCCCAACGCCGTGAACACCTGGGACTCCAACGCCGCCCGCGGCACACCGTCCAAGGGCCTGATGCAGTGCATCGACCCGACGTTCCAGAGCTACAAGATCCCCGGCTACGACGACATCTACGCGCCGGTCGACAACATCATCGCGGGCGTCCGCTACACCTACGCGCGCTACGGCGGCTTCGCCAGGCACCCCGGCCTGGTCGGCATCAACAACGGCACCGGCTACGTCGGCTACTGAGCCCGGCTCGCGGCCGCGGGGGTCCTCCGGGCGGACGACCCCCGTGGCTCAGCCCAGGCGGAAGTCCGCAACGCGGATCGGCGACGGTGTCGTGCCGCTGGAGCGCTGCTGGTACTGCAACGACAGGACGCCGTCCACCGCCAGCCGGGAAGTGTCGACGTTGACCTCGCCGAACGCGTTCATCGCCGGGCGGTCGAACACCAGGGTCCAGTCGGTCCACCCACTGGCCTTGCTCGCCGACACGATCCTGCCGCGCGGCATCACCAGGTAGGCGTTGTCCGCCCGGTCGAAGACGAGCTTCGTCCGCTGGGTGCTGCCCGGCGCCACCGGCACCTCCCGCTTGGTCCACGTGCCGTTCGGGTTGCGCACGACGTGGAACGTCCGGCCGTACTGGGTGCGCTGCTGCGCGTAGTTCGAGACGCATTGCGTGAACCGACCCGGCACGTAGCTGATCACCACGTGCGGCGTGCCCGCCGAGTCCGCGCCCTGCCCCTCCTGGTTCATCAGCCCGTGGTTGGGGTCCAGCGGATCGGCGACCAGGCCGGGCGAACCCACCGACACCCGAGTGCCGCCGGTGGTGCCGACGACCGCGCCCGCCGCGTTGCGCCACGTCCGGCCGCGGTCGTCGCTGTAGACGTAACCGGTGTCGTGGTTGGTCAGGCCGCCGGGGCTGCACAGCACACCCGCGTTGCCCTCGCGCCAGGTGAACGCCGCGTGCAGCCGGCCACGCCGGTCGTAGGTGAGGCCGTGCAGGTACATGTTGCGGGTCGTGGACACCGCGCCGTTGGGCCCGCGGTAGTCGCCCGTGGCGGACGACCAGGCGCCCAACCGCCGCCACGCGCCGCCGGTGTACTCGGCCAGCTCGTTCACGCCGTTGCCCGACCCGCCGGTGCGGTAGCTGAACTGCAGCGCGCCCTCCGGCGTGACGACGAACTGCGGGTAGGTCATGGCGCCCAGCTCGACGCCGCCCAGGGTCCGCTGCACGGCACCGAACACCGACGGCGACCAGCGGTGCGAACCGGGCTGCGACGCCAGCCCCGCCACCGACTTCGAGTAATGCAGCCGCGTGTTGTGCGTGTCCATCGCGACGTGCAGCGTGCCGTCCTGCGGTGAGATGCCCAGCGAGATCACGTTGTGCGAGTCGTCGGCACTGAGCTGGTGCGGCAGCACGGCCTTCTCCCAGCCGCCGCCCAACGCCCGCCGCGCGACCACGGCGTGGCGGGTGGACGTGTACCAGGCCGCGTACTGGTGGCCGTTGTAGGTGATCAACGCGTCCTGGAACGCGTTGTTGTTGACCAGGCCGTCGTAGGACACGAAGTACAGCGCCGACTGGTCGAGCAACGTGTCGGACAACAGCGTGACGCCCGGCGCGGCGTGCGCGACACCGGGTTGGGCGAGGGACGCGGCCAGCACGACGGCCGCCGCGAGCGGTGCCTTGTTCATCGGAGACCTCGGGGTTCGTAGTCGGTGACGGCGGCGGACCACGACTCTGGCACAGTGGTGAAACGTTTCACAACGGTCGGTAGAGCGTGGCGATGGCCTGGGCACGGTCGTGCAGCGAGGTGCGCAACCACTGCGGTTGCAGGGCTTCGGCGTTCGTGGCGAGCTGCCACAGCGCCCATTCGGCGTGGCGCGGGTCCTGGAACGTGACTTCCAGCCGCAGCCAGCCGTCCGCGTCGGTCTCCTCGGCGAGGACGGCGAGCGCGGTGCCCACCAGGTCCTCCCGCCGCGCCGGGTTCACCCGCACCAGCACGGCGACCTGGTCGCCGCCCGCCCGGAACCGCGTGCCGCGTTCCTGCCAGGCCAGGTCCAGGTCGACCCGGTCCGGGCGCTGCGCGGGCTCATCGAGTTCCTCGGCGGCCAGCACCCGGGACAGCCGGTAGGTGCGGTCCGCGCCGGACCTGGTGGCCAGCAGGTAACCCTGGTCGCGCACGGTGACCAGGCCGATCGGGTCGACCGTGCGCCACTGCGGGGCCTGGCCCGCCGCCGCGTAGTGCAGGCGCAGCCTGTGCCCGGCCAGCACCGCGCGCCGGATCTCGGCCACCACCGCGTCGGGCACCTCGTCGGCGACCACGCGGCGCGAGAGCAGGTCGGTCTCCGGGTCGATGAGCAACCGCTGCGCCGCGCCCGCCGCGGTGTCCCGGTAGCTCTCGGGCAGCGCGTCGACCACCTTGAGCATGGCCGAGGCGAGCGCCGAGCCGAGGCCGAAGGCCTGCGCGCCACGTCGTGAGCCGGCGATCAGCAGGGCGAGCGCCTCGTCGTGGTTCAGCCCGGTCAGCTCGGTCTGGAAACCGGGCAGCAACGCGAAACCGCCGTGCCGGCCGCGTTCGGCGTAGACCGGGACGCCCGCCGCGGACAGCGCCTCGATGTCACGGAGCACGGTGCGCGTGGACACCTCCAGCTCGCGGGCGAGCGTGGCCGCCGACAGCTGCCCTCGCCGGCGCAGCAGCAGCACGAGCGAGACCAACCGGTCGGCGCGCATGCGCAGAAGCTACCGGAATACACGACAGAGGATGTCGTGATTCGTTGCGAGGCTGTCCGCACTGTCGAAGAACCCGAGTGGAGCTGATGTGGCTGTGGAACGAACGGCGGTCAACCCGTGGACGTGGTCGGTGGCGCTGGGGTACAACCAGGGTGAGATCGTCTCCGGGCACAGCCGGACCCTGTACTGCGCCGGGCAGACCGCGATGAGCGGCGACGGCGAGCCCCGGCACGACGGTGACCTGGGGGCGCAGTTGGCGCTGAGCCTGGACAACCTCGAGGCGGTGCTCGGCGGGGCGGGCATGTCGCTGGCGAACCTCGTCCGGCTCACCGTCTACACCACCGACGTCGACGTGCTGTTCCGGCACTACGGCGTGCTCGCGGGGCGGTTGGCCGCCGTCGGGGTGGCACCGGCCACCACGATGCTCGGGGTGACGCGGCTGGCGATCCCGAGCCTGATGGTCGAACTGGAGGGCACCGCCGTCGCCTGATCCGGCCTCCGCCACCCGTGCCGGGTCGAACCGGCACGGGCGGCGGGTCAGACCTCCAGCGCCCAGCGCACGTACCGCATCGTCGGCGTGAACCCGGCCCGCGCGAAGATCCCGGACGCGCCGGACGGGCTCGCCGAGTCGACGCTCACGCTCGCGCGGTCGTAGCCCTGCTCAGCGGCGGCCCGCAGCGCGTGCCCGACCAGCGCACCGGCGACACCCCGCTTCCGGTAGGCCCGGACCGTTCCGACGAGCATGAAGTGCGCGTCGCGGACGCCGGTGGCCGCGGAGTCGGCGTCCCAGCACAGGGTCACCAGCACGCCCACCGGAGCGCCGTCCGCCGCGTCGCGGAGCAGGAAGCTCACCTCGGGCCGGAACGTCTGATTGGTGATCTTGTTCTGCCAGGAGTCCACCGGCATCGGCACCGCGCCCCAGTAGTCCTGGTAGGACTCGTTGCGCACCGACCGGAAGTCCTCGTCGTTGCGCGCCGACCACGGCTCGACTCGCAGCCCCTCGGGGATCGCCGCGTCACCGAGCGCGTCGCCGAGCGGGTGTTCCAGGCGCTGGAAGTAGCGGACCGGCGCGAAACCCCGGGAGCGGACGAGGTCGGCCAGGCCCGCGATGTGCTCGGCCTTGTGCACGTCGACCACCAGCTTCAGGGCCGGGTGGTGCAGCGCGTGCACCACCTTCGCCGCCGCCACCCCGGCGTCCACGAGCGCGGCGCCGACACCGCGGCGGCGGTGGTCGGGGTGGACGCCGCCGTCCAGGAACACGCGGTGGACGTCCTGAGCGACCGGCTTGTGGCGGACCTTCATGAAGCCGACCATCACATCGCCGTCGAAGGCGGCGAGGCTGGCCCGTGCCAGGTCCGCGTACGGGTCGACCAGCTCCTGGAGCGTGTCCTCCGCGGTGTAGTTCTCGCCGATCCGGTCCACGGTCTCGATGGCGTTGAGGAGGTCGGCCGACGCCTCGGCGTCCTCGCGGGTGAGCGGCCGCCACGTGAGGGAGTCGGAGTGGTCGGGCATGCGGGCGACGGTAATCCCGAGCCCGCGCGCTGTCGCCCGGTTTTCGCCCGCGTCAGTCGACGGACCGCTCCTCGATCATGCGCACGAAAGCCGACGCGACGAGCGCGACAGCCCGATCGTCGTCGTGCGCCAGCTGCCGCAGCACGTCCAGCGCGAGGGTCCCCGGCAGCTCGGCGAGCGCCTGGATCAGGCGGATCCGCACGGCGGAGTCCGGCGAGGCCAGCTCGTCCACCAGTGCGCCCAGCACCCGGTCCGCGCACCCGGGCTCCCGTGCCGACGTGCCCAGCACCTCGGCCGCTTCCACGTCGTTCGTGCCGTCGACCACCATGCCGACGAGGGTCGGCACGGCCGCCGTGACGCCACGCGCGCCCAAGGCGAGGGCGGCGTGCCGGCGCACCGCCGGGTCCGAGTCCTCCAGCGCGTCCGCGAGCACGGCGGTCGCCTCGTCGCCGGGCATCCCGGCGATGGCCAGGACCGCGCGCCGCCGGACGTCGACGTCGTCGGAGTAAGCGCCGGCCGCCACGCTCGCCACGCCGTCACCGCCCGCCCGCGCCAGCGCCCACCGCAGGGCACCGGCGACGTTCGGGTCGGCTTCGGCGAGGACCGCCTCGGCCAGCAGCTCGGTGGGCACGGGCACGTCGTCGGTCGGGGCGAGGACGGTCTGCTGGCGGCGCGCGGCACTGGGCGAGTTCAGCCCGTGCAGCAGTTCGACGATGCGCAGGACGCCCGGCCAGCCGGAGGGCGCCGAGGCGTCGACCGCGCGGAGCCGTTCGAGCAGCTCCCGCTCCCGCTCAAGCCGGTCTTCGGTCTGCCGGATCAGGTCACTGACCAGCGCGGACGGCGTGAACGCCGGGTCTTGCAGGGCACGTCCGATCTGGCGAAGCGACAGCCCCAGGGACCGCAGGCTCTCCACGTGGAAGATCCGGCGGATGTCCTCGGCGGAGTACTCGCGGTAACCGCCCACGGTGCGGCCGGTCGGCCGCACCAGCCCCAGTGAGTCGTAGTGCCGGAGCATCCGGGTGCTCACCCCGGAGCGGCGGGCCACCTCGCCGATCAGCACGCCGCTCCCCCCGGGCCGAGCGCGACGATCCGCTTCGCCTCGTCCACGTCCGGGTCGAAACCGGCGTCCGGGTCGTGCAGGAGCCGTTCCGTGGCACGGGCGTGCGCGCGCACCACCGGGTCGTCATCGGTCAGTGCCACCCGCAGGGCGGGCTCGACCACGTCACCAAGGGCGACGAGCGCCCGGCTGAGGCTCAACCGCACCGTCCGGTCACCACGACCGAGCTGTCCGGCCAGGTCCGCCGCCAGCCCTTCCCTCCCCTCGTCGGGCACGAGGACCACGGCGGCACGCCACGCGCTGCGCCTGACCTCGTCGTCGGCGTCGTGCAGCAACGACCGCGTGATCGCGGGCCACGCCCGCGCGTCCCCGATCTTGGACAGCGTGTGCAACGCCTGGCTGCGGGCCTGGGCGCGCTCGGACCGCAGTTCCGCGAGGAGCCGGGGCACCGTGACGTCCGCCGGGAGCCGGGTCAACGCCCAGGTGAGCATGTCGCGCACGAAGAAGTCCGACTCGACCGCGCACCGGGCGACGAGCGCCTCGACCAGCCCGGGGTCGGCCCGCGTGCCGCCCGCCTGCGCCGCCCGCAGGCGGGTGGACGCGCTCTCCGCGCTCAACGCGTCGAACAGGCGGGTGTCCGGTGGACCACTGGGTGTCGGGTTGATGGGAACCACCTCCTCGGACCCAGTGAAGACCTTGTCACAGTGTCAACCTCAAGTCCGCGCTCCGCCGCGCGGCCCGGGTGGAGCAGGGGCGCAACCGCCTGTCGGCCATACCGGTGCCATCGTTCAGCGACTGAACGAATGATTGCCGGCTGGTCCGCGCGCCACCACGATGAGGTCGGGCCGAACGTAAGGAGGCCGTGGTGGGGCGGTATCGGTTGCACGTCAACGGCGAGCGGCGGGACGTGGACGTTCCCGGGGAGACGCCGCTGCTGTGGGCGTTGCGGGAACAGCTGGGCCTGCTCGGCCCCAAGTACGGCTGCGGAGTGGGTGCGTGCGGTGCTTGCACGTCCCTTGTGGACGGTAAGGCGGCACGGCCGTGCGTCACGGCCGTGGGCGAGGCCGAGGGCAAGCGCATCACGACCATCGAGGGCCTGTCCGAGGACGGCGACCACCCCGTGCAGCGGGCGTGGCTGGAGCTGGACGTCGCCCAGTGCGGCTACTGCCAGCCCGGCCAGATCATGTCGACGGTCGCGCTGCTGGCCGCCAATCCCGACCCGGACGACGCCGAGATCGACGCCGCCTTGCGCGACAACGTGTGCCGTTGCGGCACGTACACGCGGGTGCGGGCGGCCGTGCGGCTGGCCGCCCGGATGAAGCGGGGCGAGCGATGAAGATCAGTCGGCGCACGTTCCTGGGTGGCGTGCTGGTGGTCGGCGTGCCCGTGGCGCTGCCCGGTTCGGCGCAGGCCGCCGACGAGTTCGCCCCCAACGTCTTCGTCCGGTTGGACGATCGGGGCCGGATCACGGTGACCGCGCCCAAGCCCGAGTCCGGGCAGGGCGTGCGCACGATGGTCGCCCTGCTCGTCGCCGAGGAGCTGATGGTCGGCCTGGACGACGTCCGGCTGGAGCAGGCGCACGGCGACACGGCCCGGTTCGGCTCGCAGGCCGTGGGTGGCTCGTTCTCCGCGCGCCAGCTCCACGAGCCGCTGCGCCGGGCCGCCGCGACCGCCCGCTGCCTGCTCGTCACCGCCGCCGCGCGGCGGTGGGGCGTGCCGGTCGAGGAGTGCGCGGCGCGGGACGGTGCGGTCCGCCACGGCCGGCGCGTGCTGCGGTACGGGAGCCTGGTGCGGGACGCGGCGGCGCTCGACCCGGCGACCGTGCCGGTGACGTTGACCCCACCGGAGCGGTGGCGCCTGCTGGGCCGCACCCGGGCCGGTCGCGTGGACGCGAAGGCGATCATGACCGGCAAGGCCCGCTACGGCATCGACACCCGTCCGCCGGGCACGCTGGTCGCCGTCGTGCTCCGTCCACAGTGGATCGGCGCGGTGGTCGACGCGGTCGACGACCGCGCGGCGAAGGCGGTACCCGGCGTGGTCGCGGTGACGACCCTGGACCCGGCGACGTCCGGCCAGGGCGGGGTGGCGGTGATCGCCCGGTCGGTGCCGGAGGCCTTGCGCGGGCGCGAGGCGCTGCGGGTGACGTGGCGCGGCGGCACGCCGACCGCGGACAGCAGGCAGTGGCTCGCGGACCTGGAGACGGCGTTGCCCGCCGTGCCGACCGCGCCCGGACCGGTGGCGTTCGAGGCCACCTACAAGCTGCCGCTGCTGGCGCACGCCCCGATGGAACCGATGAACGCCACCGCGCACGTCACCGCGGCCGGTCTCACCGTGTGGACGCCCACCCAGGACCCCGGCACGTTGCGGCTGATCCTGGCCCGGCAGTTCGGGCTGGACCAGGCCGCCGTGCGGGTCGAGACGGCGCTGACCGGCGGCTCGTTCGGCCGGCGCATCGAGTTCGACCCGGTGCTGGAGGCCGTCGCCTGCTCACGGGTGGCGGGCGCGCCGGTGAGCGTGCTGTGGACCCGTGACGACGACATGCGGCACGACTCGTACCGGCCGATGTCGGTGCACCGGCTGGCCGCCGTGGTGGACGCGGAGGGGGTGCCGACGTGGCGGGCGCACGGTGTGGCCACCTGGCCGTTGAACATCCTGCCGTTCTTCGACAACCCCGACATCGTCAAGGCCAACGGTGACCACTTCCCGTACACCGTGCCGGGCCAGGTCGACGTGACCCTGCGGGACGCGCCGCTGCGCACCGGTTTCTGGCGCTCCGTCTACGCCGGGCACTTCCAGTACGCCGAGGAGAGCTTCCTCGCCGAACTGGGTCACCGCGCCGGGCTGGACCAGGTCGAGCTGCGCCGGCGGCTGCTGCCCGCCGACTCCCGGCTGCGGCGGGTGCTCGACGTGGCGGCGTCACGGGCGGGGCACGTCCGGCCGGGCGTCACCCGCGGCGTGGCGTGCCACGAGGAGTACGGCTCGGTGGTCGCGGTGGTCGCCGACGCGTCCGAGGGCCGGGTCCGGCGGGTCACCGCAGCGGTGGACGTGGGTCCGGTGCTGCACCTGTCCGGGGTGCGCGCGCAGGTCGAGGGTGGGGTGATGGACGCGTTGTCGACGGTGTCGGGCGCGCAGATCACCGTGCGGGACGGCCGGGTCGTGCAGTCCTCGTTCCGCGACTACGCGTGGGCGCGCATCGACCAGGCGCCGGACGTCGACGTGGTGCTGGTGCCGTCCGACGCCCCGGTGGGCGGGGTGGGCGAGCTGTCCTACCCGCCCGCGGCGGCGGCCATCGCGTTCGCCACCGGACGGCCCGTCACCGGCATGCCGGTGGGTGTCGGGGTGGGCTGACGCCGGAAATCCGGTGGTGCCGCGCGGGCCACGACCTACGCTCTGCGCCATGGACCTGGTGGACCTGTGGCGACCGACCGGACGCGCCGAGCTGGACCTGGTGGCGGCGGCGCGGTGGCGCGCGTGGCCGCCGCGGCTGCCCGACCAGCCGATCTTCTACCCGGTGGCGAACCGCTGGTACGCCACGAAGATCGCGCGCGAGTGGAACGTGCCCGCCGGCGGCGTCGGTTTCGTCACGCGGTTCCGCGTGCGGCGGGACTTCCTGGCCCGCTACCCCGTGCAGCAGGCCGGTGGGCGTGAGGTCCTGGAGCACTGGGTGCCCGCCGAGGACCTGGACGAGTTCAACGCCAACATCGTCGGCGCGATCGTGTGCGAAGCCGAGTACCGGGGTCCGGTCGCGGACGCCGAGTTCGACCTGGCCGAGGCGCGGCTGGGACGTCCGCTGCCGGCGGCGTGGCGGCGTTACCTCCAGGGCGGGTCGTGGTGGCGCAGCGGGGTGCTGGGCGACACGTCCCTCACCCTCCACACGCCGAGCGAGACGCTGGAAGCCCACGACCACAACGCGGTCATCGGCGAGGACGGCTCACGCGGACGGCTCGCGTTCGACCTGGGCCGGGACCCGGCTCCCGTGGTGGACGTCGACGGTGTGCCGGTGGCGTCGGACGCCGAGCAGTTCGTCGCGCGGGTGGAGGCCGGCGACCTCTCCCGGTGACGGCGCACGAGCCTCCGATGGTGCATTCGGGTGGCGCAACAGGCCGCCAAAAGACGCTGACCGCACCGGGACGGGGTGGCTAGCGTCGAGGCCGTTGGGGGCTTCGTCACTTCCCGGTCCACCGCCACCGCGGGTCTGCGACGCCCCCGGAGTGCGCGATCCGCGCGCACCGGACACGGGAGGTACGTGTGTTCAGACCACGGAAGCGCGGTAAAGCCCTCGGGGCCGCCGTCCTGGCGTTAGGGCTGCTGTCCACGCCGGTCGCCGGCGCCGAACCCGCGGGAACGGCCGGTGCCGGGACCGCGAGGGCAGCCGGTGCCGAGGACACGGGAGCGGCCGGAGCCGCGAGGCTCACCGGTGCCGAAAACGCGACCGCGACCGACACGGAGCCGACCGACACCGGGCCGACCGGGAGTGACACGCAGCCGCGCACCGTCACCCTGATCACCGGTGACCGGGTCGTGGTGACCGGTGCGGCGGTCGGGTCGTTCCAGCCCGGACCCGGCCGCGACCGGGTCACCTTCCACTCCACCCACCGGGACGGGCGGCTGAGCGTCGTCCCCGAGGACGCGGCCAAGGCCGTCGCCGAGGGCAGGCTCGACCCGCGGCTGTTCGACGTCACGGGCCTGGTCGAAGCGGGTTACGACGACGCCCGCACCGACCACCTGCCGCTGATCGTCACCGGCACGCCCACCGGCCTGCGCTCCGCCCGCGCGCTCCCCGGCGCCATGGCCACCGCGGCACCCAAGGCCGAGGTGGGCGCGACGTTCCGCGCGCTGCTCACCGATCCCGGCGTGACCAAGGTGTGGCTCGACGGCGTGCTCCGCCCGACCCTGGACCGCTCCACCGCCCAGATCGGCGCACCCACCGCGTGGCGGGCCGGCTACACCGGCAAGGGCGTGAAGGTCGCCGTGCTGGACGGCGGCGTGGACGGTGCGCACCCCGACCTGAAGGGCAAGGAGGTCGCCGAGCGCAACTTCACCGACGACCCCGACGCCACCGACCTCACCGGCCACGGCACGCACGTCGCCGCCACGATCGCCAGCGGTGACCGGGCCTACCGCGGCGTCGCGCCCGACGCCCGCATCCTCGACGGCAAGGTGTGCGGCGGCAACGGCTGCCCCGAGTCGTGGATCCTGGCCGGCGTGCAGTGGGCCGTGGACGAGGGCGCGGACATCGTCAACCTCAGCCTCGGCGGCTACGACTCCCCCGGTGTCGACCCGCTGGAGGACGCGATCAACCAGCTGACCGCGAAGACCGGCACCCTGTTCGTCGTCGCCGCGGGCAACGGCGGCCGGTCGAGGTCGATCGACTCGCCGGGCAGCGCCGACGCCGCGCTCACCGTGGGCGCGGTCCGGCACGACGACGACCTGGCCCACTTCTCCAGCCGCGGCCCGCGCAACGGCGACGACGCGGTGAAGCCCGACATCACCGCGCCCGGCCTGAACATCGTCGCCGCCAAGGCCGCCAAGGGCGTGCTCGGCACCCCGGTCGGCAGGCGGCACGCGTCGCTGTCCGGCACCTCGATGGCCACCCCGCACGTCGCGGGCGCGGCGGCCCTGCTCGCCCAGCAGCACCCGGACTGGACCGGCGCCCAGCTCAAGGCCGCCCTCATGGCCTCCGCCAAGCCGAACCCCGCCCTGGGCGTGTTCGACCAGGGCGCGGGCCGGGTCGACGTGACCCGCGCGCTCACCGCGACGACCGGCGCGGAACCCGTGAGCCTGACGTTCGAAGAGCAGCTGTGGCCGCACCACGACGACACCCCGGTCACCAAGACCGTCACCTACCGCAACAGCGGCCCGGAGCCGATCGCCTTCGACCTCGCCGTCGAACTGCGCGGCGGCGCACCCGCCGGTCTGGTCACGGTGGACCCGGCGCGCGTCACGGTGCCCGCCGGCGGGACGGCCACCGTGGCGGTCACCGCGGACACCAGGGTCGGCGCCGTGGACGGCGTCTTCTCCGGTGTGCTGGTCGGCGGGCCCACGCGCGTCCCGATCAGCCTGGCCCGCGAGGTCGAGAGCTACGACGTCGCGATCGAGCACGTCGACGTCGACGGCAACCCGGCCCTGGACAACTCGGTCGCGCTCGTCGGCATGGACAACAACGTCTACGAGAACCTGTACGGCCCGGACGGCACCGCCACCGCACGCGTGCCCAAGGGCGAGTACATGGCGCGGGCCGTCATCCGCAGCTGGCCCAGGACCTGGGTGCTGGGCCGACCGGCGCTGACCGTCGACGCCGACCACACCCGGTACACGTTCGACGCCCGCGTGGCCAAGCCGTTGCAGGTCACCGCGCCCGACCCGACCGCGACGCCGATGATCGGCGACATCAACGTCTCCCGCCTGCTCAACGGCAGGCGCGTCGTGCTCAACACGGCGTTCATCGGCGGTTTCGGCGACATGGCGATCGGCCACGTCGGCCCGACCCTGACCGCCGAGGAGCTGACCGTCTCGGTCGGCGCCCAGTTCCAGAGCCCGCCGGTCGACGGCACGCCGACGCACTACCGGTTCCGCTGGATGGAGCCGGGCGCGGTCCCGACCGGGTACACCCGCGCACCCACGAAGGACGAGCTGACCGAGGTGCGGACCGCGTTCGCGCCCGGCCCCGCCGACCGCCAGTACCTGCACAGCGGCAACGCCAGCCCGCCGGACGGCTCGGGCGGCTGGTCGGTCGGCTTGCCCGTGCCGGCGGGCGGTGAGGTGATCGACCTGCTCACGCCCGACCAGCTCACCTGGAGCTGGGGCTACCAGCGGCTGTCGCCCCAGTACCGCACCGAGGCCGACTACTCGTCGTTCCACCGCCGGTACCGGCTGGGCGAGCGGTACGCGGAGCGGTTCGCCCACCCGGTGCTCGGGCCGGGCCTGGCCGGCTACTCGGCCACCTACCTCGGCGTGCACGAGGACCGGGTGACGGCGCAGATCCCGTTGATCAACGACCGGGACGGCAACCTCGGCCGGGGCAGCCACGAGTCGGCGCGCACGTCGGTGTACCGGGACGGGCGGCTGGTCGGGCAGGTCCGCGACCAGTGGGGCGAGTTCACCGTGCCCGAGGGCGCGGGCCACTACCGGGTGGAGCACGACATCGTCCGCGATCCGGCCGCGCACGAGCTGACCACGCGGGTCAGCGGGGCGTGGACGTTCCGGATGGAGACCCTGCCCGATGGCCACGGCCGCCGGCTGCCGATGTCGGTGGTGCGGTTCGAGCCGGAGCTCGACGCCGCCGGCAGTGCGCCCGCCGGACGCCTGCTGCGCGTGCCGCTGGCCGTCGAGCAGCAGGACGGCGCGGACAACGGCGAGGTGGGCCAGGTCCGGGTGGACGTGTCGTTCGACGACGGCAGGACGTGGCGGCGGGTGCCCGTCACGGGTGGTGCCGCGCTGGTGCCGCACCCCGACGCGGCGGGATACGCGTCACTGCGGGCGTCCGGCTCGGACAGTGACGGCAACACGTTCGAGCACACCGTGATCCGCGCCTACCGGATCACCCGCTAGGCCGGGGCCGGTGCCCCGGGCCGGCGGGTCCGGGGCATCAGCCGCGCCGCCTGCGGGCGACCGGGGTCGGCGCCACCAGGAAGTCGCCGCCGACGAAGATGTTCACCGCCTCGTCCCGCCCGGCGAACGTGCCGTTGTGCACGGGCGGGAACACGGCGGGGCACCGCGGCCCGACGCACGGCCCCAGCCCGCCCGGCAGCGGGTCGGCGACACCGACCCCGGGCAGCGCGACGGCCGTGACCAGCGCCGCCGCGCCGACGACTCCGAGCAGGGTGGTGCGGATCATGCGGTCAATGCTCGGCGAAGTGCCGGTTCCCGCACGGCGAAACCACGCGGGCTACCGCACGGGGTGACCCCGAACCCCCGGCCGGGTGACTCAGCCCCAGACCGGGAGCCAAGCCTGCCAGCGGTCTTCCTCGCACGAGTTGCGGCGGTTGAACCCGGCCGCGACCTCGACGCCGAACAGCACGCCGGACACCTTGGCGTACTCCGGGCCGTAGACCCGGTCCAGGCAGTTCGCGGTGGGCGGCGGCGGCTTGATGGTGCCCGGCGACTTGCGGATCGCCTCGCACGCCTCCTTGGGCCGCGGGTGCGTGCCGCCGTCCGGGTCGCAGGTGAGGCGGTACTCCCGGACGACCGGGGTGAGCGTGCCGTAGACGGAGATGGTGAGGTCGGTGGTCGCGGCGGCGGTGGTCGGTGCCGCGGCGGCGGCGGGTGTGAGCGCGGCGCCGAGGGCGGTCGCGATGGCCAGCGCGGGGAGCAAGCCGCGGGTCAGCCTGGTGACGGGCACGTTGGTCTCCTCCAACTGATCGGCGTTGATCGAGCTGAGAACCGTGGCGGCGGCGGTGCTGCCGGACCAGTAAACCACCTGTCCACAAAGGACGGCCTCGACGGCGCCGGCACAGCGCCGGGGTGGCATCCAGATTCCGTCCAACGCACGTCCAGACGGCCTCTCCACGATTCCCCCCGACAACCTGGAGGGAGCTGGTGGAGATGCTCAAAGCGCACCGGATGATCAGCTGGCTGGGCGCCGCGGTGATGGCGCTCGCCCTGGTCGTGCTGACGCCGACGGGGCCCGCGTCGGCCGCACCGGTCACGCCCGATTTCGGGCCGTCGATCGACGCCTACGCGGCGTACGACGGTCAGGACACGTGCGAGGCGACCGCGAGACCCGGCGTGATCGACGTGCGGGACCTGCTCAACGCCACCTACGGCACGCACACCTCGGGCATCAGCAGGTCGTGCAACGGCACGGTCAGCGAGCACCACGAGGGCCGCGCGCTGGACTACCACTTCAACTACTACGACGCGGCCGACCGCGCCAAGGCCGAGGACTTCCTCACCTGGGTCCTCGCCACCGACCAGTACGGCAACGGGCACGCGATGGCCCGGCGCCTCGGCGTCATGTACATCATCTGGAACAACCGGATCTGGGAGTCCTACCGGGCGGGCGCGGGCTGGCAGCCGTACCACGGCGACAGCCCGCACACCGACCACATCCACCTCAGCTTCAGCTGGGACGGCGCGCTCAAGCGGACGTCGTGGTGGACCGGCAGCCGTGCCGCGGAGGGTTCACCCGCCGTCGTCTCGATGCGGGACGGTCACCAGGAGGTGTTCACCCGCGGCGCGGACGGCCAGGTGTGGCACAAGTGGTGGTACGGCACCACCTGGAGCGGCTGGGAGTCCCTGGGCGGCGGTGCGGTCACGTCGGCGCCGGCCGCGGTGTCCATGCAGGACGGCCACATCGAGCTGTTCGCCCGCGGCACGGGCGGTGACGTGGTGCACCGCTTCTGGTGGGGCAACGGCTGGTCGGGCTGGCACAGCCTGGGCGGCCAGATCGTCGGCGCGCCGGCGGTCGTGTCGATGCGGCCCGGCCACCTGGAGGTGTTCGCGCGCTTCACCGACAACCAGATCTGGCACAAGTGGTGGTACGGCACGTCGTGGAGCGAGTGGGCCCCGATGGGTGGCGGCACCGTGTCGTCCAGCCCGTCCGTGGTCTCGATGCGCGACGGCCACCAGGAGCTGTTCGTCCGCGGCACGGGCGGCGACGTGCTGCACCGGTTCTACTACGGCAACGGCTGGTCGGCCTACCACAGCCTGGGCGGCGCCATCCAGGGCAACCCGGCGGCGGTGTCGATGTACGACGGGCACCTCGAGGTGTTCGTGCGCGGCACGGACAACGCGGTCTACCACAACCACTGGTACGGCACCGCGTGGAGCGGCTGGGGTTCGCTCGGCGGCCAGTTCAAGGACAGCCCGTCCGTGCTGACGATGCGGCCGAACCACCTGGAGCTGTTCGGTCGGGGCACGGACAACGCGATCCACCACAAGTTTTACTACGACGGGGGTCAGTGGAGCGCCTGGCACAGCCTGGGCGCGGTCTGATCGAGGAGTCCGCGGTCGCCCGGTCGCGAGGCCGGGCGGCCCACCCCGAGGGGAGGAAACGATGCGCAGCACAGTCCTGGTGGTGACGCTCGCCGCGCTGGTGGCGGGCGCTCCGGCGGCCGCGTCGGTGACGCGGGGATCGGTCCAGCCGGCGGCCGCGACGTGGGGCCCGGTGCAGCCGGTGTACGCGCCGAGTTCCGGTCAGATGTACGCCTACGCGCCGTCCGCGGTCACCGAAGGCGGGCAGAACTACGTGTACACGTGCCACAACGACACACCGGGCGTGATCACCGACCACGTGTACTTCACCCGCCTCGGCGTGCCGCGCGAGGACCGCTCGGTGCTGCGGCCGAGCACGTCGGGCTGGGACTCGACGCACACGTGCGACCCGACCGTGATCGCCGCGACCGTGCGCCACGGGCAGAAGACGTACCGGTACGTGATGTTCTACCTCGGCACGGACCACGCGAACACGAACAACCAGATCGGGGTGGCGTTCGCGGAGAGCCTCGGCGGGCCGTGGGTGAAGCACCCGACGCCGATCGTGACCACGCCGTTCGGGCCCGACATGTGGGGCGTGGGCCAGCCGAGCGCGACGACGATCGACCCCGCGACCGGCGAGCTGATGCTGTTCTACAGCCAGGGCGGCCCGACCACCGAGTCCTACTTCCGCTACCTGAACCTCGGCGACCTGGGCAGGCCGGTGGTCGGGGCACCCGTGCGGATCACGAACGAAGGGCTGGGCGGCGACGTCCTGCACAACTTCGACATCGCCTACGAGCCGGGTCGTGACCGGTTCTACGCCATCCGGGAGGCCGCGCCGTACCCCTCGGACGAGCCGTCGTACATCTCGGCGCGGGTGGAGGTCGTGAGCATCCCCGGCGGCGACGTCTGGGGCGGCACCGGCCGGTGGACCTCCGAGGGGTTCATCACCCCGGCCGAGTCGGGGTTCCCGCGCAACCACAACCCCGGGCTCCTGCGCACCGTCTACGGCACGCTGCCCTCGGCGAACGAGGTGACCGCGGTCTTCACCGTCGGCCGCACCGGCTCGTTCCCCGGGTCGTTGTGGAGCTACCGGCTGTTCCGGAGCACGGGAACCCTGCGATGACCTCAGCCCAGAGAGTGCCGGACGCTCCACCCCGCGCCGTAGTAGAAGCGGTGCCACACGGCGTTGTCCTGGCCCCGGAAGAAGAGCTCCTGGTGGTTCGGCGCCATCGACAGGACGGTCGGGCTGCTCGTCACGACACCGTCGTTCAAGCCGCCCCACTCGCTCCACGTGCTGCCGTACCACCACTTGTGGTACAGCGTGTCGTCGATGCCCCGGGCGTACACCTCGAGGTGGCCGTCGTACATGGACACCGCGGCGGGCGCGCCGGTGACCCGACCACCCAGGCTGTGGTACGCCGACCAGCCGTTGCCGTAGTAGAACCGGTGCAGCACGTCGCCCCCCGTGCCACGAACGAACAGCTCCAGGTGGCCGTCACGCATCGACGCCACGGACGGGCTGGACGACACGGTGCCGCCACCCATCGGCGTCCACTCGCTCCACGACGTGCCGTACCACCACCGGTGCCAGATCTGGTTGTCGGTGAAGCGCGCGAACACCTCCAGGTGGCCGGGCCGCATCGACACGACCGCCGGCGCGCCGACGATCCGGCCGCCCAGGCTGTGCCAGCCCGACCAGCCGTTGCCCCACCAGAACCGGTGCACGACGTCGCCGTTCACACCGCGGGCGAACAGCTCGATGTGGCCGTCCTGCATCGAGACCGCGACCGGCGGCGAAGCGATCCGGCCGCCGCCCAGCGACTCCCAGCCGCTCCAGGTGGTGCCGTACCACCACTTGTGCCACGCCTGCCCGTCCGCGCCGAGCCGGAACACCTCCTGGTGCCCGTCACGCATCGAGACCGCGCTCTGCGCGATGTCGTCGAGGTACCGCTGGGCCGCCTGCTCCGCGCCCGGCAGCCAGTGCGCGTAGCACTGCGGGTTCCCGCGGTCCTCGCAGTCCGACGCGGCCCAGTGGACCTGCCAGTTCGCGCCCTGGGCGGACAGGTCGTACGCGGCGCGGGCGTTGTTCGCGCCGACGAGCAGGTCGCCGTACGCCGCGACCCGTTCCGGGTAGGCCCTGATCTGCCACAAGCCCTGGTCGGCCGGGTTCGGCCCCTTCTCCCACGTGCGGCAGCCCGACTCGGCCATGCCGATCGCGATGGCCTTGACCAGCGCGTCCTCGCGGAAACCGGCGCCGTAGCCGTACTCGGCGCAGATCGCGGGCCCGTAGTCCTGCGCCTGCGCGGTCGCCGGCCACGTGGTCAACCCGACGAGCAGCACGAGCGCCGTCAGCAGCGATCTCATCCTTGATTCCCCCTCGTCACTCGGAAGCGCACGGATTGTGACCGGCGGCGGGCGCCCGGTTCTGGACGAAATCTGGATGGGCCGCTCGCCGCCGCTGTCTATGCTGCGGACGTGCGAGTCGGGGTTCTGGGGTCCGTCGAAGCGTGGGGCGAGGACGGGGCGCGGCTGCCCATCGGACCTCCGCAGCAGCGGTGCGTCCTCGGTGTCCTGGCGTTGGAGGCGGGTGAGGCCGTCCCGCTGGACCGGCTGATCGACTGCCTCTGGGACGACGACGCCCGGCGTGACGCGCGCGGGCTCGTGCACGGCTACGTCTACCGGCTGCGCAAGGCCGGGCTCACGATCACCAGGTCAGGCGCCGGGTACACCCTCGAAGCCGACGTCGACCTGCACCGCTTCCGCGGGCTGGCACGCGAGGGGGCGCACGCCGAGGCGCTCGGCCTGTGGCGCGGCGAGCCGCTGGCCGGGGTCACCGGGACGGACCTGCTGGCCCGGTTCCGCACGGCGCTGGTCGAGGAGATGCTCGCGGTCGTCGAGGCGTGGGCCGAGCACGAGCTGGAACGGGGACGGCACCGCGAGGTCGTGGGCGAGCTGGCCGCGCGGGCGGCCGAGCACCCGCTGCGGGAGAAGCTCGTCGCGCTCGCGGTGCGGGCGCTGCACCTGTGCGGGCAGCAGGCGGAGGCGCTGCGGCGCTTCGACCGCACCCGCGGGCTGCTCGCCGACGAGCTCGGCCTGGACCCGGGTGAGGAGCTGAGGACCGCGCACGAGCAGGTCCTGCGGGGTGTGCCGGTGTCCGAGGCGCGCGCCAGCACGTTGCCGTTCGACGTGCCCGACTTCACCGGTCGCGCGGCGGACCTGGAGGCGCTGACCCGGCCGTCGACCGGCACCAGGGTGTGGGCGATCGACGGCATGGGAGGTGTCGGCAAGAGCACGCTCGCCGTGCACGCGGCGCACCGGCTCGCCGAGCGCTACCCGGACGCGCAGCTCTACGTCGACCTGCACGGCTTCACCCCCGGCCGCGCGCCGCTCGACCCCGCCGCCGCGCTGGCCACGTTGCTGTCGTCGCTGGGCGTGCCCGCCGACCGGGTGCCCGTGGACGTCGACCAGCGGACGTCGTTGTGGCGCACGACCCTGGCCGACCGCAAGGCCGTCGTGGTGCTGGACAACGCCGCCGACGCCGAGCAGGTGGCACCGCTGATCCCCGGCGCGCCGGACTGCCTGGTGCTGGTGACGAGCAGGCGGCGGCTGGTCGACCTGGACGGCGCGACGCCGCTGTCGTTGGACGTCCTGCCGGTGCCGGAAGCGGTCGAGCTGTTCACCGCCGTCGCCGGGGAACGCCCGGCCGGCGACCGGGCCGCCGTCCTGGAGGTCGTCGAGCTGTGCGGGCGGCTGCCGCTGGCGATCCGGATGGCGGCGGCCAGGTTGCGGCACCGACCGCAGTGGCTCGCCGCCGACCTGCTCGACGTGCTGCGGACCAAGCAGTCCCGATTATCCGGCCTGACCGCGGTTTTCACCGTGTCCTACGAGCACCTCGAACCGCTGCGCCGGCGCGTGTTCCGCACGCTGGCCGTGCACCCGGGCGAGCACTTCGACGCCTTCGCCGCCGCCGCGGTGACCGACGTGCCGTTGCCGCGGGCGCGGGACCTGGTCGAGGACCTGCTCGACGACCACCTGCTCGAGCAGAAGTCCCGCGGGCGGTACGAGTTCCACGACCTCGTCCGCCAGTACGCGCTGACGTTGCCCGAGGACGACGAGGTGCCGCGTCGGCGGATGCTGGACTACTACCTGGTCGTCGCCGACCGCGCGGCCGACCTGCTGCAACCGGGTCGGCGCAAGGCCGAGCCGCCGGTGGCGCACGTGCCCGCGGCACTCCCGCCGTTGGCCGACAACGACTCGGCGATGGCCTGGTACACCGCCGAGCACCGCAACCTCGTGGTGCTGGTGGAGCACGCGGCGGCGCACGGCCTGCCGTCCCACGCGTGCGCCCTGTCCCGCGACGTGGGGCACTACCTGGTGATCACCCACCACGTGGACGACCTGTTGCGCACACAGGAGGTCGCGGCCGGGTGCGCGCGCGAGCTGGGCGACCCGCGCCTGGAGTCGCTCAGCCTGCACCAGCTCGCGCTGACCAACTACATGGCGTGCCGCTACCGGGTCGGCCTGGAGTACGCGACCCGCAACGTCGAGCTGGCCCGCGGCCTGCCGAACGAGGCGCACACGGTCGCGGTCGCCGGGCTGCTGCACCACCGCCTCGGCGCGTACTCGGCGGCGCTGGACTGCCACCGGGCCGCGTTGGAGATCGCGCAACGCGACCAGGACTACCGCGTGTCGGCCATCTGCACCGCCAACATCGGCCGCACGCGGCTCGCGCTCGGCGACGCCGACGAGGCCCGTGAGCTGCTGGAGAAGGCGCTGGTCCGGAGCCGGGAGATCGGGGAGCGCAACGAGGAGGCGTCGAACCTGACCACCCTCGGCACCGCGTTGAGCCGGCTGGGCAGGCACGACGAGGCGCTGGCGGCGTTGCGCGCGGGGCTGGCGCTCGCCGAGGAACTCGGCAACGTGCACTACGCGGTGCGGGGCGGGATCGAGCTGGCGGACGGGCTGCTCGCCGCGGGCCTGCCCGCCGAGGCCGAGCCGCACGCGCGGCGGGCGATCGACGCGCTCAGCGGCGGGCGCGTGCTTGACCACCTCGCCGAGGCGCACAACGTGCTCGGCGCCGTGCTGGCGGCTTCGGGTGACGCGGAAGGCGCGCGGCGGCACCACGGGACGGCGTTGCGGCTCGCGTCGCAGATCGAGTACCGGCGGGAGGTCGAACGGGCCGTCGCGGCGTCCTGAACGGGGTGTCGCGAACGCCGGGCCGGACGGCTCGGTCAGCCCTCCGGGTGGCGGCCGAGCGCGTCGGCCGCGTGCACCGCCTCCAGCGACAGCGTCTTGTACCCGACCTCCTCGAACAGCACGGTGAGCCGGTCGGCTTCGCTCTGCACCACCGTGCCGGAGCCGAACTCGCGGTGGTGGACGCGGGACTGCGCCGGGTACTCGGGGTTGGCCGACACACCGGTGCCGGCCTCGCCGCTCTCGCACGTGTCGCAGTTGCCGCACGCCCGCTCCAGCACCTCGCCGAAGTACCCCAGCAGGTGCCGGCGCCGGCACGCCCTGGTCTCCGCGTACGCCCGCAGCACCTCGATCCGCGACCGGTCCAGCCGGTGCAGCCGCTGTGCTTCCTCCACCGCCAGGTCGGCCGCCTCCCCGGGCTCGACCACCAGCCGGAACCGCGCCTTGGCCGCCTGCACCGCGCCGACCCGTTCCAGCAGGTTCACCCCGGAGGTGACCTTGCGGCGCGACTCCCCCACCTCCCGGGCCAGCTCGGTGACCCGCAGCCCGGGGTGGTCGCGCACTGCCTCCGCCAGCCCCGCCAACGCGTCCCGGTCGACGTGGCGCGAGTGCAGGAACCGCTGGAGCCCGAGGTCCTGCGGCCGGTAGAACAGCACCGCCCGGGCGGGCTCGCCGTCCCGTCCGGCCCGGCCGATCTCCTGGTAGTAGGCGTCCAGCGAACCCGGCGCGGACGCGTGCGCGACGAACCGCACGTCCGGCTTGTCGATGCCCATGCCGAACGCCGAGGTCGCCACCACCACGTCCACCCGGCCGCGCATGAACGCGTCCTGCACGCGTTCCCGTTCGGCGGCCTTCATCCCGGCGTGGAACGGCTCGGCGTTCACCCCTCGGGCGGCCAGTTCCTCCGCGTAACGGCGGGCGTCCTTGCGCGTCGCCACGTAGACCAACCCGGGCTTGCCCGCGTCACGCACCCAGTCGAGCACCGCGCGCCGCTTGTCGTCGTCCTCGACGAACCCGCGCACCGCCAGCGACAGGTTGGGCCGGTCGAACCCGACGGCCACCACGACCGGGTCACGCATCCCCAGGTGGCTGATCACGTCCTCGCGCACGGTCGCGCCCGCCGTGGCGGTGAGCGCGAGCACGGGCGGACGGCCGACCCGGGCCACCGCCGCCTCCAGCCGCAGGTAGTCGGGCCGGAAGTCGTGGCCCCACGCCGACACGCAGTGCGCCTCGTCCACCACGAACAACGCGGGTTCGCCCAACCGGTCCGACACCTCGGGCTTGGCCAGTTGCTCGGGTGAGACGAACAGGTACCGCACCTCGCCGCGCGCCACGGCCTCCCACGTCGCGTCGTTGTCCACTTCGGACTGCGCCGAGTTGACCAGCGCGGCCGTGGGCGCGCCGTTCTCGCGCAACGCCGCCACCTGGTCGCGCTGCAACGCGATCAACGGCGACACCACGACGACCAGCCCGTCCAGCAGCACGCCGGGCACCTGGTAGACCGCCGACTTGCCCGCGCCGGTCGGCAGCACGACGAACACGTCCCGCCCCGCCAGGACCTGCTCCATGGCGGCGACCTGCTCGTCGCGCAGCTCCGCCCACCCGAACACGTCCCCGGCTGCCCGGCGCAACCGCTCCCGCACCGCGGTCACCGGACCACCCGCTCCCGCGCCACGAGCCGGCCGGCCACCACCAACACCGCGCCGAACACCAGGAAACCCAGGTCGTAGGCCAGTTCGTGCGGCCCGGAGCGGACGTGGTGCACGCCGAGCACCAGGTGGTCCACCACCCCTTCGACCAGGTTGAACACGCCCCAGCCGGCCAGCACCCCGCCCCACAGCGTCCGCCCGGCCACCTCACCCGCGCGGTTGAGCAGCGCCACGCCGGTGAGCACGAGCACCAGGCACAGCAGGTGGAACAGCCCGTCCCCGACCATGTTCCGGTGCGGGTCGTCCGGGTACCAGCCGGACAGCATGTGGTGCCAGCCCAGGAGCTGGTGGATGACGATGCCGTCCACGAACCCACCGATCCCCGAGCCGAGCACCAGCGCCGCTCGCGCGCCTCTCGTCATGGCCCGGGAGTTGCCCGCGCGGCCCGGCTCAAACTCGGCCCGTCGTCACACCCCGCCGCACCGAGGTGGTCAACGCGGTGGTCGGCGGCGCGGTCGTGATCGGAGGTGTGCTGCCGGCCCGGTCGGGGCCGAATGTGAGGATCTCTCCATGAACGCGATCTTCGTCTGCCTGCCCGGCTCCAACAGCAACTCGTTCCACTGGTCACCGCTGCTGCGCGAACTGACCCTGCTCGGCCACCGCGCACTCGCCGTGGACCTGCCCGGACACGGCTTCGACGCCACGTTCTCCGCGTCCTACCAGGCACCGCAGGACCCGGCCGCGCTCGCCGCCGCGCCGTCCGGCCTCAAGGGCGCGAGCCACGCCGACAACGTCGCGCACGTGATCGACGTGGTGCGCCGCGCGGGCGAGCACGGCCGGGTGGTCCTGGTCGGGCACAGCCGGGGCGGGATGACGCTGACCGGGGTGGCGAACGCCGTGCCCGAGCTGCTGCACCGGGTCGTCTACGTGTCGGCGTGGTGCTGCGTCGACCTGACCGCCGACGGGTACATGGCGGGGCCGGAGTGGGCGTCGAGCGTGCTCAACGACCTGCCGGGCCTGCTCGCGGGCAGCCCGGTCGACCTGGGCGTGCTGCGGATGAACTGGCGCACCGCCGACCCGGACCTGCTGGCCAAGCTCAAGAACGCGCTCCTGGCGGACGGCACGGACGCGGAGTTCCTGGCCGCGCTGAACACCCTCGAACCGGACGAGAGCCTGGACGGCGGCAGCGACCGCGTCGACCCGGCCGCCTGGGCACGCCTGCCGCACACCTACCTCCGCCTGGCCGGCGACCGCTCGGTGCCGGTCGAGCTGCAGGACCGGTTCATCCGCGAGGCCGACGCGCTGCTCCCGGACAACCCGTTCGACGTGCGCACGCTCGACACCAGCCACATGGGCTTCCTGGTCCGCGCGAAGCAGGCCGCCGCGGTGCTGGCCGAGCTGGCGTAGTCCCGGTCCGGGAGCCGAATCCCGGTTTGTCGAGTTATTGCGTGACGCTGCTCACTTCTTGCATGCTGGTGTCGTCCCTCCAACGAAGGAGCGTGCGGTGCCCCTGTCACGCAGGACATTCCTCGGATCGGCCCTGGCCGCCTCCGCCCTGACCACCACGTCGTCCCCGGCGGGCGCGGCGAGCCCGCCGGGCGACGTGGTCGGCAAGATCACCGTCGGCTACCAGGGCTGGTTCGCCGCCCGGGGCGACCGCTCGCCCCTCGACGGCTGGTGGCACTGGAGCCACGACTGGGGGCAGCCGCCCTCGCCGACCAACCACGCGCTGATGTCCTGGCCGGACATGACGGACTACGCGAACAAGTACACGACGGCGTTCGGCACGCTGGGCAACGGCCAACCGGCGACCGTGTTCTCCAACCACGACTACCAGACCGTGGACGTGCACTTCCGCTGGATGCGCGAGTACGGCTGCGACACCGCCGCCCTGCAGCGGTTCAACCCGACCGGCGGCGAGGGCCCGATCCGCGACGCCGTCACCGCCCACGTCCGGCGGGCCGCCGAGGCGCACGGCGTGAAGTTCTACCTCATGTACGACGTCACGAACTGGACGAACATGCAGTCGGAGATCAAGGCCGACTGGACGGACAAGATGCGCGCGTACACCTCCTCCCCCATGTACGCCCGCCAGAACGGCAAGCCGGTGGTCTGCATCTGGGGCTTCGGCTTCAACGACCCCGGCCGGCCGTTCACCCCGCAGCAGTGCCAGGACGTGGTCGACTGGTTCAAGGGCCAGGGCGTCTACCTGATCGGCGGGGTGCCCACGCACTGGCGGCGCGAGGTCGAGGACTCGCGGCCCGGGTTCGCTCAGGTCTACCGCAGCTTCCACATGATCTCGCCGTGGATGGTCGGCCGGATCGGCACCGTCGCCGACGCCGACCACTTCTTCACCCACGTGAACTCGCCGGACCAGGCCGAGTGCGACCGGCTCGGCATCGACTACCAGCCGTGCGTGCTGCCGGGCGACCTGTCGCGGCGGCACCGGGCGCACGGCGACTTCATGTGGCGGCAGTTCTACAACATGGTCCGGCTGGGCGTGCAGGGCATCTACATCTCGATGTTCGACGAGTACAACGAGGCCAACCAGATCGCCAAGACACCGGAGACGCAGGCGGGCATCCCGGTCGGCTCCGGTTTCCTGGCGCTGGACGAGGACGGCACGCGCTGCTCGTCGGACTACTACCTGCGGCTCACCGGCGACGGCGGCCGGATGCTCAAGGGGCAGCTCGCGTTGACGGCGGTCCGGCCGACCAAGCCGATGCCCGACGCGGTCGAGCGTGATCTCGCCGCCGGCCGGCCGACGACGCAGAGCAGCCAGACCCAGCACTACGGCAGCCACTTCGCCGTCGACGCCGACCCGCACACCTACTGGGAGAGCGCGAACAGCGCGTTCCCGCAGTGGATCGGGGTCGACCTGGGCACGGTGGCCGCGCCGCGCCGGATGGTGCTGAGCCTGCCGCCGAACCCCGCGTGGGGCCGCCGCACGCAGACCATCGCGGTGGAGGTCGGCACCGGCACATCGTTCACCACCGTGCTCGGCCCGACCGGCTACGTGTTCGACCCGGCCACCGGCAACGCGGTCACCGTCGCCCTGCCCGCCGGGGTGACCGCCCGGCACGTGCGGCTGCGGTTCAGCGGCAACACGGGGTGGCCGGCCGGGCAGCTGGCCCGGTGGCAGGTCTTCGGCTGACGGGTCTTCGGCCCGGCTGGGAGCGCTCCCACGGTAGGCTTCCCCGCATGGTGAGCGTTCTGGTCACGGGGTCGGCGGACGGTATCGGTCGGGAGACGGCGGCGACGCTGGTGGCGCGAGGGCACCGGGTGGTGCTGCACGCGCGCGACTCGGCCCGCGGTGACGAGGCGCTGGCCGCCGTGCCCGGCGCGGCCGGTGTGGTGGTCGGCGACCTCGCGTCGCTGGCGCAGACCCGGGAGCTGGCGTCCGCCGCCGGCGCCTTCGACGTGGTGATCCACAACGCGGGCCTCGGCGGCGGCCTGCCCGAGCGGCGGGTCACCGAGGACGGCCTGGAGCTGTTGTTCCAGGTCAACGTGCTGGCGCCGTACCTGCTGACGGCGTTGATGCCCCGGCCCCGGCGGCTGGTCTACCTGACCTCCGGGCTGGAGTCGCAGGGTGTGGCGGACCTCGACGACCTCCAGCACGAGCGCGGTCCGTGGGACGGCATGCAGGCGTACTCGGACTCCAAGCTGCTGGACGTGGTGCTGGCGTTCGCGGTGGCCCGCCGGTGGCCGGACGTGGTCAGCAACGCGGTCGACCCGGGCTGGATCAAGACCAAGCTGGGCGGCCCGAACGCCACCGACGAGCTGCCGAAGGGCGCGGACACCCAGGTGTGGCTCGCCACCGGCGACGAGCCCGCCGCCACGGTGACCGGCCGTTACTTCAAGTGGCGCGAGGAGCTGCGCGCCAACCCCGCCGCGTACGACGTGGACGTGCAGGAACGCCTGCTCGACGCGTGCGCGGAGATCACCGGCGTCAAGCTGCCGTGACCACTCTCCACGCGAGCAGGGCGGCGGCTACCCGGTAGGGCAGCCGCCGCACCGTTGCCTACGATCGCGACCGTGCCCAGACCTCGCCGGACCGTGCTCGCCGCGTTCGGCGCCACGGCCGAGCCGGTCGTGCTGCCCGGTGGCCGGGGCGGGACGTGGCGCGCGGGTGACCTGGTGCTCAAGCCGGTGGACTTCGAGCCCGAAACGCGCTGGCGGTCCGACGTGCTCGCCGCCCTGCCGGAGTCGACCGGGTTCCAGGTCGCCCCTCCGGTTCGGTCCGCGTCCGGCGACTGGGTGGTCGACGGGTGGGAGGCGTGCCGGTTCGTGGCCGGCGAGCCGGACGTCGGCCGGCCGGACGACGTGCTGCGGGCCGGTATCGCGTTCCACGCCGCCGTGCGCGACGTGCCCCGACCGTCCTACTTGGACCTCCGCGATGACCCGTGGTCGTTCGGCGACCGGGTCGCCTGGGAGGAACTGCCCCTCGACGGCAGCCCCGCGGACCTGCTGGCACCGCTCGTCGCGGCCCGTCGCCCGGTGGACCTGCCGGCCCAGGTCGTGCACGGCGACCTGCCGGGCAACGTGCTGTTCGCCGCCGGCCTGCCGCCCGCGGTGATCGACTGGCCGCCCTACTGGCGGCCGGCGTCGTGGGCCGCGGCGGTCGCGGTGGCGGACTGCCTGTGCTGGTACGGCGCGCCGCCGGAGTTGGTCGACCGGTGGTCGCACCTGCCGGGGTGGGACCAGGTGCTGCTGCGGGCGTTGATCTACCGGATCGTCACCCACGACCGGGCTTCCGGTGACTGGTCACCGGACCAGGTCCGCGCCTACCGGCCCGTGGTCGACCTGGTGACGGCCCGGCTCAGCGCGCCAGGGTCTGCTCGGTGACCTCCCACAACCGGGTGGCCGTCTCCGGGTCGAGCGCGTAGGCCGCGACACCGCTGACCATGTTGCCGTCGTTCGGCAGGGCCTCGCGGCAGTCCTCGAAGTACCGCCCGCCGACGCCGTCCAGCAGCGGTGACGTCGCCAGCAGCACCGACGTGGCCGCGCCCTGCTCCGGCGTTTTGAGCCGGAACCCCTCGGCACCCGCATCCTCGATCATCGACCGCATGGCGTCCGGGTCGACGTGGCGCTGGAGGTTGGTCATGATCCCGCCGGGCATCAGGGCGTTCACCGTGATGCCGTCCGCCGCCCAGCGCTTGGTCCCGGCCACGGCGAACAGCACGTTCGCGGTCTTCGACTGCCCGTACGCCGCCCACGGGTCGTAGGGCCGCTCGGTGAAGTGGATGTCGTCGAACACGACCGGCGACATGAGGTGCGCGGCGGAGCTCACCGACACCACCCGGGCGCCCTCGACGGCCAGGAACCGGTGCAGGCCGTTCGTCAGCGCGAAGTGGCCGAGGTGGTTGGTGGCGAACTGGAGTTCCCAGCCCTCCGGCGTGCGGGTCTCCGGTGTCGCCATGACGCCCGCGTTGTTGACCAGGATGTGCAGCGGGCCGTCCCAGCCGGCCACGAACGCCGCCACGGACGCCTGGTCGGCCAGGTCGAGCCGGGCGACCCGGGCCGTGCCGCCGATCTCGTCGGCCACCCGCTGACCGGCCGCCGTGTCGCGGACCGCCAGGGTGACCTCGGCGCCCGCCGACGCCAGTGCCCGCGCCGTCTCGACGCCGATGCCCGACGCGGCACCCGTGACGACCGCGCGCCGTCCGGTCAGGTCGATGCCCGCGACGACGTCGGCCGCGGTGGACTCCGCGTCGAAGGGCGTGGTGATGTGCTCGGTCATGTCTGCTCGTCTCCCCTGTCGTACACTGAAGCGGAGGTTCCTCCGTTACGTTCCACCGTAACCGGAGGTTCCTCCGTTTAGCTCGGAGAGCTGCGTCACACCCGTCTGGAGGCACCCTTGTCCCGCCCACTGCGCGCGGACGCCCAGCGCAACCGCGACCGGCTGATCGAGACGGCGCTGGACGCGTTCACCACCGAGGGCGCGGAGGCCACGCTGGAGTCCATCGCCAAGCGCGCGGGCGTCGGCATCGGCACGCTCTACCGCCACTTCCCCACCCGGGAGGCGCTGGTGGAGGCGGTCTACCGCAACGAGTTGGCGAAGATCTGCGACGCCGCACCCGAGCTGCTGGGCTCGTTGCCGCCGTTCGAGGCGATCAGGGCGTGGATGGACCGGTTCGTCGAGTACCTGGCCACCAAGCAGGGCATGGGTGACGCGTTGCGCGCGGTGATCGCCTCCGGCGGCGACCCGTACGCGGAGAGCAAGGACCGGCTGGTCGAGGCGATGGCCACGCTGCTCGCGGCGGTCGACCGGCCGGACGTGGACCCGTTGCACGTGATCGCCACGGTCGGCGGCATCGCGCTCACGGTGCCCGACGTCGGCCCGGCGGACGGCATGCTCGACCTCGTCGTGGACGGCCTGCGCTACCGCGCCTGACGTCTACCGAACCCGCGCTGTCGGCGTTGGTCGCCGCACGGCCGCACGGGGCGTCCCGACCAACTGCCGGCTCAGGTCACCGCGCAGCGTGGACACCGCGTCCAGCACGTAGTTCTGCCGCACCCGCCACGGACCGCGGTCACCCTGGCGCGGGAACGCGTCGACGGCCCGCTGGATGTAGCCGGAGGCGAGGTCCAGCAGCGGACGGCGGGCCAGCGGTCGGTCCGGCGTGGGGACGACCGACGCGTAGCCGCGCCGGTCCATGTGGTTGACGACCCGGCACACCAGGCGCGAGGTCAGGTCGGCGCGCAACGTCCACGACGCGTTCGTGTAGCCGACGCAGACGGCGAAGTTCGGCAGCCCCGTGATCATCGCGCCGCGCCAGATGAACTGCTCGGACAACTCCACCGCGCGCCCGTCCACGCTCGGCGCGATCCCGCCGAACGCGAGCAGCCGCAGCCCGGTCGCGGTGACCACGACGTCGGCTTCCAGCACCCGCCCGGACTTCAGCCGGACGCCGTCCGGCGTGAACGTGTCGATGTGGTCGGTGACGACCGACGCGCGGCCTTTCTTGAGCGCCCTGAACAGGTCCGCGTCCGGGATGGCGCACAGCCGCTGGTCCCACGGGTCGTAGGTGGGCGTGAAGTGCTCGCGCACCGCGTCGTCGTCCTGGAGCACCTTGGCGGACAGCTTGGTGAGCACCTTGCGCGCCGCCTTGGGCCAGCGGCGGCAGAACTGGTAGAACGCCAGCCCGAACAGGATGTTCTTGGTGCGGATCAGCCGGTGCGCGGCGTGGGCGGGCAGCAGTTCGCGGACCTTGTCGGCGAGCTTGTCACGGCCGGGCACCACACCGATCCACGTCGGCGAGCGCTGGAGCATGGTGACGTGCGCGGCGGTCTCGGCCATCGCCGGCACCAACGTCACCGCCGTCGCACCACTGCCGACCACGACCACGCGCTTGCCCGCGTAGTCCAGGTCGTCGGGCCAGAACTGCGGTCGCACGACCTCGCCGCGGAACGACTCGACACCGGCGAAGACCGGGTCGTAACCCTGGTCGTAGTCGTAGTAGCCCGCGCAGGAGTAGAGGAAGTCGCAGGTAATGACACTCTCGCTGACCACGCCGTCCTCTTCACGACGAACCGTCAACGTCCACCGCGCAGTCTCCGTGGAGAAGTCCGCGGCGACCACCTTGGTCCGGTAGCGCACCAACCGGTCGATCCCGAACTCCGCCGCCGTGTCCCGGACGTACCCGAGAATCGACGGCCCGTCCGCAATCGCCTTCGCCTCGCGCCACGGCTTGAACGGGTAGCCGAGCGTGAACATGTCCGAGTCGGACCGGATGCCCGGGTAGCGGAAGAGATCCCACGTCCCACCGATCGCGTCACGTGCTTCTAGGATCGCAACGGACTTCCCCGGACACTCGGTCCGCAACCGGTAGGCCGCACCGACACCGGACAATCCAGCGCCGACGATCACGACGTCGAGGTGCTCGGTAGCCGTCATACCCCCAGTCTCCCGGACCTGCCAACACCCCTCCCACCTGGGCCAACACCAACCCCAACCGCCGACCCGCGAACACGATGGAGTGAACCTGCCTTCCCCCACTCCCCAAAACGCCGTTATCATTGCCCTCAAACGTCGGTTGAAGAAATGAGGAGCCCCGAGCAACCACCGCCGTGCCACCCCCACCACCCACCCCCACCGCCAACGCCCCGCCACCACCCGACCGCAAGCAACGGCAGCCACCCCACCACCCACCGCCAACACGTCGAGCCACCCGAACCCGGCCCAGGCGCTCCAGCCCACCACCGCCCCAGCCCACCGAGCCCCCAGCCCACCGAGCCCTCGGCCCACCGAGCCCTCGGCCCGCCGGGACCTCGGCCAGCCCAGCCCGCTGTCCGCCGCCGGGATCGAGGCCGCACCCTCGCGCCAGCCGGGTCCCGCCGCACGCAGCCGCGCCCCGCGGATACCACCTCGCCGCGCCGCGCCCTGCCGCCGCCCAGCCCACCAGCCGCCCAGCCCAGCCCGGTCCGCCCGCCCG
The DNA here is from genome assembly GCF_003014735.1 of Saccharothrix carnea. Lineage (GTDB taxonomy): Bacteria > Actinomycetota > Actinomycetes > Mycobacteriales > Pseudonocardiaceae > Actinosynnema > Actinosynnema carneum. The sequence goes on from NZ_PYAX01000004.1 coordinate 668,710, forward strand.
CCCAGCCCACCAGCCGCCCAGCCCGGTCCGCCAGCGTCCTGCCGCCGCCCGGCACGTCCCGCCGGCGCCTGCCGCGCTCCGCCGCGCCTGTTGTGCCGTCGCGCCGTCGAGTCCCGTCCGCGCCCGGCCGGATCCTGCCGCCGCCGAGCCGCCCAGCCGAGTCCCGGCCCGTCGCCGCCCGGCCCCGTCTTGCCGCCGCCGAGCAATCCCGCCGCGCCAGCCAGCCGTCAACCGCGTCCCGCCGCGCCAGCCAGCCGTCAACCGCGTCCCGCCGCGCCAGCCAGCCGTCAACCGCGTCCCGCCGCGCCAGCCGCGCCCCGTCCTGCTGCCGCCCCGGCCCGTCTCGTCGCCGCCCAACCGAGTCCCGCCGCACCCAACAGCGCCCAGCCGGATCCCGCCGCGCCTAGCCGAGTCCAGCCGCGCCCAGCCGGGTCCCGGCGCGTGAAGTTGAATCTCGGTCGTCCCGAGCCGAGCCGTGGTGGGCTGGGGCGGGCCAGACTGGTGAGGTCTACGGCACGTCGTTGGAGGAGGCCGCATGTCCCAGCTTTCGCGCTACCGGTTCGCGGGCGGTACGGCGGTGGTGACCGGGGCGGCCAGTGGGATCGGTGAGCAGTTGGCGTACGGGTTGGCGCGGCGCGGCAGTGGTCTGGTGTTGATCGATCGGGATGGTGACCGGCTCGCGGCGGTGGCCGGGAAGATCCGTGGGGTGCGGGTCGAGACGTTCGTGGCCGATCTGGGTGACATCGGGGCGTTGGGCGGGCTGGCGGCGCGGGTGCTGGCGGGCGATCCGCGGATCAGCCTGCTGGTGAACAACGCGGGTGTGGCGCTCGGGGGGACGTTCGACCAAGTCGGCGCCGACGAGTTCGACTGGGTCATGGACGTCAACTTCCGCGCGCCGGTGGCGTTGACCCGGCTGTTCCTGCCGACGTTGCTCCAGTCGCCGGGCAGTCACGTGGTCAACGTGTCGAGCCTGTTCGGGCTCATCGGCCCACCCGGCCAGACCGCCTACTCGGCCAGCAAGTTCGCCCTGCGCGGGTTCACCGAGTCGTTGCGCCACGAGTTGGCCGACCGCGGCGTCGGCGTGACCTGCGTCCACCCCGGCGGTATCCGGACCAGGATCGCGGAGACCGCTCGGGTGGCGTCGGGGGTCAGCGAAACCGAAGCGGCACAAGGCAAGGAGAGCTTCGCCAAGCTGCTGACCTACCCCGCGGACAAGGCGGCCGAGCGGATCCTGGCGGGCGTGGCCAAGCGCAAGGGCCGGGTGCTGATCGCGTGGACCGCCATCGCACCCGACCTCGTCGCCCGCCTCTTCCCCACCTCCTACCTGACCGTCCTCAACCGCCTCAGCCCCGCCGCGGCCCGCAACGCCGCTCAGCGCAACACGACCTCCACCGGCAACTGAGTCACCTGATCCAGTGACGTGATCACCGGCGACACACGGTAAGCGTCGGTGTCGAAGGCCGCTCGCACATCGGCCTCCGGGTCCTGCAGCAACGCCGCCAGCTCGTCGGCCGCCGCGACGTCCTCTTCGGACAGTTCCGGCTCGTCGCTCAGCGAGCCCCACAGGTCCCACAGGATCATCTCGTGCTTGTTCAACGACGCCAGGTCCTGCACGAGGTCGTGCCGCACCTGGGTGAGGCCGCGCGTGCCGGGGACGGTCATCTCGGGCGAGACCACGAACCGGTCGGCCTCGATCGCACCCGACCGGGCGGCACGCCACGCGTCCGCGCCCACCAGGAACCGGTCCCGCGGCACGTCCATCAGGTCGACCTCGCCGTCCAGGAACTGCGGGTCGACCAACCGCCACCGCCGCCCGTCCCACACCTCGGCCACCACGTGGTCCAGGTACCAGCCGGGCGCGAGGTACCCGGCGAACCCGACCCGCGACCGGGCCGGGATGCCGTGGTGCCGTGCCATCGCCACGAACAGCAGCGTGAAGTCCCGGCAGCAGCCCACGACCCGCTCGGTCGGTGCGCGCTGCTCGCCCAGCGGCGCGGGGTTCAGCTCGTGCAGGCGGGCGAGGATGTCCGCCGCGTACCGCAGGTCGACCTCCGCCAGCCGTTCGGCGGGGAACCCGTGGTCGGTGATGTTCCCGTTGCCCCAGTAGTGGAACACCAGCCCGGCCGCGACCCGCCGCAGCTGCGCCAGGTCCGGTCCGACGCCGTCCAGCCACCCGGCGAGCGGGCCGGGGTCGGTGAACCGGCTGTGCGTGGTGTAGTCGATCATGTGGGCTCCCCTCGGCCTGTGTGCCGCGCATTGTCTACGCCCTGCCCCAAGGGCACGGTCAAGCGGTGACGGTGAACAGGACGTAGCCGTAGCCCAGCTCCCGCCGACCCGGGTTGGCGCGGACCCACCCGTCCACGACGTCGCCCGGGAACTCGATGCGCAGCACGGCTTCCAGCTCCGCCGCGTCACGGCACCGCCACGACGACATCACCTCGGTGCGCTCCGCGCCCTGGTCGCGCCACCACGCGTCGGTGGTGTCGGCGGCACCCTGCGCGGACGCCCACGGCGAGGCGGCGAGCAGGCCGGCGAACTCGCCGTGCCGCCAGTCGTTGTCGATCACGACCAGCGTGCCGCCGGGCCGCAGCACGCGCCGCACCTCGGCGAGCCCAGGCCCGCAGTCCGGTGGGAAGAAGTACGCGAACCGGGCGTGCACCACGTCCACGCTCGCGTCGGGCAGCGGGACGTGCTCCGCCGACCCGTGCCGCACGGTCCCCCGCTGCGCCGCCCTGGCCAGCAGGTCGGGATCCGGCTCGACACCGATCACCTCGCCCGCGTCGGCCGCGTAGCGGGGCAGCCAGAAGCCCGTGCCGCAGCCCAGGTCGAGCAGCGTGCGACCGGCCCAGTCGGCCCGCTCGCGCAGGGCGCGCCACAACCGCCCGTCCGGGTCGATCGCCTCGTTCTCCCGCTCGTAGACGTCGGGGTGGTCGGCGATGTTGGGCGCGCGGTGGAAGTCCGGGAACGTCACGGAGGACACCGTACGGGCGCACCACCGCGACGCCGCGTCCTTGACAGCCCGGGGCCCGAGGCGCTTGACTGCCGTGACTTGAAACGATTCAAGCACCCGTGGAGTAGTGGAGCCGCCCATGCCGCCCATGTCGTCCGTCGCCGAGGTGTCCGCCGAGGTTTTCGGGGCCGTCGACATCGGCGCCTCGGGTGGTCGGGTCGTGGCCGGGGTGGTGGCCGGTGGTCGCACCACGCTGCACGTGGTGCACCGGTTCCCCAACGGCGTGGTCACCAGGGACGGGCACCTGCGCTGGGACTTCACCGGCCTGTACCGGGAGGTGCTGACGGGGCTGCGGGCGCTGGCCGCCGCGTTCCCGGAGGTGGTGTCGATCGGCATCGACACGTGGGCCGTGGACTACGGGCTGCTGGACGAGGACGGCACGCTGCTCGCCGAGCCCGTGTCGTACCGGGACGGGCGGACCGCCCAGGCGGTGGAGCGGGTGCACGCACGGACCTCCCCCGAGGCCCTGTACGCGATCAACGGCCTGCAGTTCCTGCCGTTCACCACGCTCTACCAGCTGGAGGCCGAGCGGTCGTCGCCGTGGTGGGACGAGGCGGCGCACGTCGTGCTGCTGCCGGACCTGCTCGCCTACTGGCTGACCGGCGAGCTGCGGACGGAGATCACCAACGCGTCGACCACGGGGCTGCTGGACGTGCGGACGCGGACGTGGGCGCCGGAACTGGCCGCCGACGTGCCGTTCCCGCCGTTGCAGGAGCCGGGTGAGGTGCGCGGCCTGCTGCGCCCGGAGGTCGTCGCCGCGACGGGCCTGCCGGCGACGACACCGGTCACGTCGGTCGGCTCGCACGACACCGCGTCGGCCGTCGTGGCGCTGCCCGCGGACGGGTCGCGCTTCGCCTACGTGTCCAGCGGGACGTGGTCGTTGGCGGGCGTCGAGCTGCCCGGACCGGTGTTGAGCGCGCGGGCGCGCGAGCTGAACTTCACCAACGAGGGCGGCGTGGACGGGCGGACCAGGTTCCTGCGCAATGTGGGCGGTCTGTGGCTGTTGCAGGAGTCGCTGCGCGAGTGGCCCGACCGCGACCTGCCCACTCTGCTCGCCGAGGCGGAGACCCTCCCCCCGGGCGGACCGACCGTCGACGTCGACGACCCGGCGTTCATCGCACCGGGCGACATGCCGAACCGGATCGCCGCCGCGGCCACCGGCCCGCTGCGCACCCCGGCCGAGACCGTGCGCTGCGTCCTGGACTCCCTGGCCACCGCCTACGCCCGCACCATCGACCAGGCGGCGACCCTGACCGGCCACGACGTCGACGTGATCCACATCGTGGGCGGCGGCTCGCGCAACGACCTGCTGTGCCGCCTGACCGCGTCCCTCTCGGGCCGCCGCGTCACCGCGGGCCCCGTCGAGGCCACCGCCCTGGGCAACGTCCTGGTCCAGGCCAGGGCCCACGGCGCCGCCCCGGCCACCCTGGAGGCGATCCGGGCGACCCTGGCCACCACCGAGGACATCCGCCACTACGACCCGGCCTGAACCGGCAACCGACAACCGACATCCGGCAACCGGCTTCCGACCGGGCACGCGGGTGCCGGGTGCTCAGCCGCCGAACCGCCGCGTGAACTCGGCCGCCAGCCCGGCACCGGCCGCGCCGACGAGCTTGGCGACGATCGGGTTGAGGATCAGCTCCGACACCGAGGCCGCGAGGCGGGGCATCTTCCGGCCGAACCAGTTGCGGATGCTCTCCATCGTGGCGAGGTCGGGCTCGTCGTCGGTGATCGCCTCTTCCAGCTCGTCGACCTTCGCGCGGGCCGCGTCGTCGTCCTCGCCGAGTTGCGCGCGGAGCCGGGCGAACAGCGCGGCCAGGTCCTCCGCCTCGCGGGCGTCGAGCCGCACGGGTGCGTTGGTGACCGCGTTGTTGTCACCGACGACGACGTTGCCGCTGATGTCGCCCCCGACGCGGAGGCGGAACCGGTTGTCGGACATGGGTTCTCCCGTCACCCCGGAGTGGGGATGGTGGTGGTGGTGGTGGTGGTCGTGGTCGGCTTGACAACCGTGGTCGTCGGCGGCACGGGTGACGTCGCTGCTTCGACCACCCCGCTCAGCACCATGGGACGTTCGGCGGGGAGGGTGACCTGTGCCGTGTAGTCGCCGGGTTCGGTGGCGTCGAAGTAGATCGTCACCGTGCAGCTCTCGCCCGGTGACAGCACGTCGGGGCAGTCGGGCTTGAGGGCGAACACCGGCGCGTCGGGACCGCCGAGCGCCAACCGGCCGGTCGGGACGCCGTCGCCGTGGCAGGGCTGCGCGACGATCGGGATCGAGCGGGTGTTCCGCACGAGGTCGAGCCCCAGCGACGCGGGCAGGACGGGGTCGCACGGCGGATCGGTCGTCGGGTCGGTGATCGGGTCCTCCGGGTCGGCCGGTCCCGAGGTGGGGGTTCCGGCCGGGATGGTGGTGACGGTGTCCGGTGCGCTCGCCGTGGTCGACGCCGTCGGCTGCCCGGCGGTGTCACCCGGCTCGCTCAGGGCCAACCAGCCGAAGCCGACCAGCGGTGCGAGGACCAGCAGCGGGAGGAGGACCTTCCACCACAGACCCGAAGCCGACCGTTCCGCGAGCAGCCGGTCCCGCACCTGGAGTTCCCGTTCGAAGTAGGCCAGTTCGCGGGACTCGCCCAGCACACGCGCGGCCTCCGCGCCGAGCACCAGCACCTCGCCCCAGGCACCGAGTCGCAGTGACCGCAGCAGCGCCGGGGCGGCGACCCGGGCCAGCTCCAGCGCTTCCGCGGTAGGCCCGGCGGCGGTGAGCACGGCGACGATGACCGGTGCGGCCTCGACCACCTCGGATCGTGCCGGGCCGCTCCAGAGCCAGTCCGCCAGCGTGGTCGCCGCCGAGGACGCCGAAGCGACCTCCGCGGCCGGGGTGGCGAGGTGGACCCCACCGCCGTCCACCGTGACGAGCCCGACCCGCTCCAGGTCGGCCAGCACCGGTGCGGCCTCCGCCGAGGCGATCCCGGCCAGCAGCGCGAGGAGCGCGACCGAGCACCCGACGCCGCCGAGCAGCGCGAGCACCCTGATGACCCGGCGGTGCCGCTCGTCGGTCGTGGTGGCGGCGAGCCGGAGCAGCGCGGGCGGGCTGCCGCGGGCGGCCCGGACCTGCCGCAGCTCGGCCGCGGTCGGTGGACGGCCGAGGACGCGGTGCACGAGGGCGAGGCTCGCTTCAGGGGACAGGTCGCCGAGCGCCACGGCCCGCCCCGCGGACCACAGCGTGCGCTCCCGCACCGCGGACAGCACGGTGCAGCCGGACGCCGCGTCGAGCACCCGTTCGATGTCCTCCGGCCGGTCGGACAGGTGGTCCAGCACCAGCACCGCGCGGATCGGTTCCAGGAACCGGCGCAGGCGCGCGGGAGTCGGCCGGTAGTCCTCGGCTGCCTCGTAGCAGGCCTCGAACAGGTCCTGGAGGAGGTCGTCGACGTGCTTGCCGCTCTCCGACAGGCAGATCACGTGATCACGTGCCGCCCGCTGCCGGCTGATGTGCCGCAGCAGCAACGACTTGCCGTAGCCGGCGGGCCCGTGCAGCTGGACGTGCCGGCGGGCGTCGAGCTCGGCGTGCACGGCACGCAGTTCCGCGTCCCGGCCGACCGGCGCCTCCCGTTGTCCCCACAGCAGGGAACGCGGCGGTGTCGTGCGGCGCGGCGCGGGTGGTGTCGTCGGGCTGACCGTGGTGCCGGCGTGGTCGCACACCACGTTGTGATCGCCGATGACGACGACTCCGCTGAGACTCCCCCCGACGCTGACCGTGGTCGATCTGTCGTCCACGACACGATGGAAGCACGGTGCCCTCGTCCCGAAACCCGGATCGCCGCAACGTCCCACCTTCGGGCGCAGCACACATCACCCCATCGAGTGGGCCTTGACGTTCAGTAACCCCACCCCGCGAGAGTCGTACGTCCAGGACCCCTGAATTCAACGCTCACGCGTGCCGGACCCACTCCCGGTGGAAGCCCTCGACGTGACGGGTGACCCTGGTAGCGGCCAGGTCGCCGTCACCCGCCTGGACGGCGCGCAGGATCGAGCGGTGCTCGCGGCGCAGCCGGACGGCGGTGCGCGACCAGTCGGGCAGCGCCTGCACGGCGTCCAGCACGGTGCGGTGGATCGCGTCACGCAGCGCCGCCATGATCGCGGTGTTCACCGCGTTGCCCGCGGCGGCGGTGAGGGCGACGTGGAAGTCGGCGTCGAGCTGGTGGAACGTGTCCGCGTCCAGGTCCGGGGCGTCCATCCGGGTCAGCAGCTCGGCGGCGCGGGCCAGGTCGGGGTGGTCGGGACGGGCCGCGGCGGCGCGCACGGAGTGGCTCTCGATCATCACCCGGGTGCCGACGAGGTCGGACATCGGCAGCCTGCGCGTGGCCAGGTGCAGGCGCAACGCCGCGCCGAGCCCACCGGCCGGGTCCGCGATCACGGTGGTCCCCGCGTCCGGCCCCGAGCCGACGCCGCTGCGCACCACGCCCATCGCCTGCAGCACCCGGATCGCCTCGCGCACGGTCGCCCGGCTGACGCCCAGGTCCTCGGCCAGCTTGCGCTCGGCGGGCAACTGCCGGCCCACGCGGAGCCGTCCCGCGCTCAGCTCAGCCTCGACGTGCCGCAGCACCGCGCCGTACCCGGACAAGGACGCACCTCCACTGTGGTCTGACCACAGCCTGGTGTGGTCAGACCACAGAGTCTAGACTCACCGCGGTGAGAGTCGCGCTGTTCGTCACGTGCCTGGTCGACGGCCTGTTCCCGGACGTCGGCAAGGCCACCGTCCGGCTGCTGGAACGGCTCGGCCACGAGGTCGTCGTCCCGCCCGCCCAGACCTGCTGCGGCCAGATGCACATCAACACCGGCTACCCCGGCCAGGCGCTGCCGGTGATCCGCAACCACGTCGAGGCGTTCGAGCACGCGGACGTGATCGTCGCGCCGTCCGGGTCGTGCGCCGGATCGGTGCGCCACCAGCACGCCGACGTCGCCCGGAAGCACGGTGACGCGAAGCTGGCCGAGGCCGCCGCGGACACCGCCAAGCGCACGTACGAGCTGTCGGAGTTCCTGGTGGACGTCCTGGGCGTCACCGACGTGGGCGCGTACTTCCCGCACCGCGTCACCTACCACCCCACGTGCCACTCGCTGCGCGTGCTGAAGGTGGGCGACCGGCCGTTGCGGCTGCTGCGGGCCGTGGAGGGCATCGACCTGGTCGAACTGCCTGCCGCGGACACGTGCTGCGGGTTCGGCGGCACGTTCGCGCTGAAGAACTCCGATACCTCCACGGCCATGCTCGGCGACAAGATGAGCGCGGTGCTGAGCACGAAGGCGGGCGTGCTCACGGCGGGCGACTCGTCGTGCCTGATGCACATCGGCGGCGGCCTGAGCAGGCTGCGCAGCGGCGTCCGACCGCTGCACCTGGCGCAGATCCTGGAGCACACGCGATGACGACGTTCCTGGGCATGCCCGCCGGCGGCGGGAACCTGACCGGCGAGCCGTTCCCCCAGGCCGCGCGCGAGGCGTTGGGCAACGCCCAGTTGCGCCGCAACCTCGCCAAGGCCACCGGCACGATCCGGGCCAAGCGCGCGAACGTCGTGGGCGAGCTGCCCGACTGGGCTCAGCTGCGGGCGGCGGGCGCGGCGATCAAGGACGACGTGCTGGCGAACCTGGACGAGTACCTGTTGCGGTTCGAGGAGGCGTTGACCAGCCGCGGCACGCACGTGCACTGGGCCCGTGACGCGGAGGAGGCCAACCGGATCGTCACCGACCTGGTGCGGGCGACCGGCACTCGTGAGGTGATCAAGGTCAAGTCGATGGCCACGGTCGAGATCGGGCTGAACGAGGCCTTGGCCGACATCGGCGTGCACGCGGTGGAGACCGACCTGGCCGAGCTGATCGTGCAGCTGGGCAAGGACAAGTCGAGCCACATCCTGGTGCCCGCGATCCACCGCAACCGGTCGGAGATCCGGGACATCTTCCGGCGCGAGATGCCGGGCGTCGACCCGGGGCTGACCGACGACCCGCGCGCGTTGGCCGAGGCGGCGCGCAGGCACCTGCGGCACAAGTTCATGACGGTGGACGTGGCGATCTCGGGCGCGAACTTCGGCGTGGCCGAGACGGGGTCGCTGGTCGTGGTCGAGTCCGAGGGCAACGGGCGGATGTGCCTGACGCTGCCGCGCACGCTGATCAGCGTGGTGGGCATCGAGAAGCTGGTGCCGCGTTGGCAGGACCTGGAGGTGTTCCTGCAGCTGCTGCCGCGGTCGTCGACGGGTGAGCGGATGAACCCTTACACGTCGGTGTGGACGGGGCCGACCGAGGGGCAGACCAGCCACGTGGTGCTGGTGGACAACGGGCGAACGGCCACGCTCGCCGATCCGGACGGGCGGGCGGCGTTGCGCTGCATCCGCTGCTCGGCGTGCTTGAACTCGTGCCCGGTGTACGAGCGGACCGGCGGGCACGCGTACGGCTCCACGTACCCGGGCCCGATCGGCGCGGTGCTGTCGCCGCAGTTGACGGGGGTGGACCGCAACCCGACGCTGCCGTTCGCGTCGTCGTTGTGCGGTGTCTGCTACGACGTGTGCCCGGTGGCGATCGACATCCCGTCGATGCTGGTGCACCTGCGGGAGCGGGTCGTGTCGGCGAAGCGGGCGACGCCGGAGTCGACGGCGATGCGGGCGTTGGCTTGGGCGATGTCGGACGCGCGGCGGTGGCGTCGACTGGTGCGCTTGGGCAAGTTCGGGCGGTTGGCGAGCCGGCACGTGCCGCTGCCGGGCTGGTCGACTGCCCGTGACCTGCCACAACCGCCGAAGGAAACGTTCCGCGACTGGTGGGAGTCCTCTCGATGAGCGCGCGTGACGAGGTCCTGGCCAGGGTGCGGCGGGCGAAGGTGTCGGGATCGGGCTCGGGCGCTGCCGCTCCGGTGCCGCGCGAGTACCGGGCGGCGGGCACGCGGGGGCCGGGTGACCTGGAACTGTTCGCCGAACGGCTCCGCGACTACCGCGCCGAGGTCCGGGTCGTGGACGCCGACGAGGTGCCCACCGCGGTCGCTGCGGCCCTGCGTGAACGTGGCGCGCGCCACATCGTGACCGCACCCGGCATCCCACCCGAGTGGACCGCGGGGTGGGCGGCCGAGCAGGCACGGGCAGCATCGGCAGCCGAGCGGGCCGCGGCTGAGCAGGTCGCAGCGGCAGCGGCCGAGCAGGCCGCGCCGCAGGTGGGCGAGCAAGTTGCGGCGGCAGCGCACGAGCAGGCGGCGCGGGGGGCCGAACGGGCGGCGGCGCGGAGCGGAACGGCCGAATTGTCGGACCCCATCGGTAGAATTGAATCAAGGGTTCCCCTTGGCGGGGACGCTCGCGAAGCGCTTCGCGAAATGCTCGAAGCGGCCGATGCGGTGGTCACCGGCTGTCACGTCGCGGTTGCGGAGACCGGGACCATCGTGCTCGACCACGACGCCGCCGACCAAGGTCCCCGGGCCCTCACCCTCGTGCCGGACTACCACCTGGTGGTCGTGCGGGCCGGCCAGGTGGTCGCGGGAGTGCCCGACGCGGTGGCGGCGCTGGCCGGGGTCCGCACCCAGACGTGGATCAGCGGACCGTCCGCGACCAGCGACATCGAGCTGGAACGCGTCGAAGGCGTGCACGGTCCCCGTACCCTGGAGGTCGTGATCGTCCGCGACACCCAGTGATCAGGTTCTCACCCTTTGGGCGGATCCGCCCACGATCGCCGTGTTCGCTACGATTGGGCATCCGACCGAGAGGCGCTGCAACGGGCGTAGAGCCCGCCACGCTCGGTCGGGCTCGAAGATCCGCAAGGGCGCCTCCCACCAAGGGAGGCCGCGTGTCGGAAAACGCCCTGCGAGAGCTGCTGGACGAGCGCGTCGCGGTGCTGGACGGCGCCTGGGGCACCATGCTCCAAGCCGCCGGGCTCACCCCGGCCGACTACCGCGGCGACCTGCTCGGCGACCACACGCACGACGTCACCGGCGACCCGGACCTGCTGAACCTGACCAGGCCGGACCTGATCCTCGACGTCCACCGCAAGTACCTGGCCGCGGGCGCGGACATCACGACCACCAACACGTTCACCGCGACGAGCATCGCGCAGGCCGACTACGGCCTGGAGAAGCTGGTCCGCGAGATGAACGTGCGCGGCGCGCAGCTCGCCCGCCAAGCCGCCGACGAGGCGGGCGGCCGGTTCGTGGCTGGCTCGGTCGGCCCGCTCAACGTCACCCTGTCGCTGTCGCCGCGGGTCGAGGACCCGGCGTACCGGACGGTGTCGTTCGACCAGGTCAAGGACGCCTACGCGGAGCAGATCAGCGCGCTGGCCGAGGGCGGCGTCGACCTGCTGCTGGTCGAGACGATCTTCGACACGCTCAACGCCAAGGCCGCCGTCGCCGCCGCCCGCGAGGTGGCCCCGCACCTGCCGCTGTGGATCTCGGTCACCATCGTGGACCTGAGCGGGCGGACGCTGTCCGGGCAGACGGTCGAGGCGTTCTGGAACTCCGTCGCGCACGCCGAACCGCTGGTGGTGGGCGTGAACTGCTCGCTGGGCGCGGCCGAGATGCGACCGCACGTCACCGAGCTGGCCCGGATCGCCGGCACCTACACCGCCAGCCACCCCAACGCGGGCCTGCCCAACGCGTTCGGCGGCTACGACCAGACCCCCGACGAGACCGCCGCGCTGCTGCACGGTTTCGCCGAGGAGGGCGTGGTCAACATCGTCGGCGGGTGCTGCGGCACCACGCCCGACCACATCGCGCGGATCGCGGCGGCGGTCAAGGACATGAAGCCGCGGTCGGTGGCACGGGTGCCGGACCGGACCCGGTTCAGCGGCCTGGAGCCGTTCGAGATCGGCGCGGACACCGGGTTCGTGATGATCGGCGAGCGCACCAACGTGACCGGCTCGGCGAAGTTCCGGCGGTTGATCGAGAGCGACAACTACCAGGCGGCCGTGGACGTCGCGCTGGAGCAGGTGCGCGGCGGCGCGAACCTGCTGGACGTGAACATGGACGCCGACCTGCTCGACAGCGAGCGGGCGATGACCACGTTCCTCAACCTGATCGCCACCGAACCGGAGATCGCCCGCGTCCCGATCATGGTCGACAGCTCGCGGTGGAGCGTGCTGGAGGCCGGGCTGAAGTGCGTGCAGGGCAAGGGCGTGGTCAACTCGATCAGCCTCAAGGAGGGCGAGGAGCAGTTCCTGGCCCAGGCCCGCCGCGTCCGCGACTTCGGCGCGGGCGTGGTGGTGATGGCGTTCGACGAGCTGGGCCAGGCCGACACCACCGAGCGCAAGGTCGAGATCTGCGGTCGCGCGTACGACCTGCTGACGCAGAAGGCGGACTTCCCGGCCGAGGACATCATCTTCGACCCGAACGTGCTCGCGGTCGCGACGGGCATCGCCGAGCACAACGGGTACGCCAAGGCGTTCCTGGACGCGATCCCGCTGATCAAGCAGCGCTGTCCGGGCGTGCGGATCAGCGGCGGCATCTCGAACCTGTCGTTCTCGTTCCGCGGCAACGACACCGTGCGCGAGGCGATGCACTCGTCGTTCCTGTACCACGCGGTGCGGCTGGGCCTGGACATGGGCATCGTCAACGCCGGCCAGCTCGCGGTCTACGAGGACATCCCCAAGGACCTGCTGGAGCTGGTCGAGGACGTGCTGTTCGACCGCCGGCCGGACGCCACGGACCGGCTGGTGTCGTTCGCGGAGTCCGTGGCCAGCAAGGGCACCAAGCGGGTGGTCGACCTGGCGTGGCGCGAGGGCCCGGTGGCCAAGCGGCTGGAGCACGCGCTGGTGCACGGCATCGTCGACTTCATCATCGAGGACACCGAAGAGGCACGGCTGGAGGCCAAGCGCCCCCTGGACGTGATCGAGGGTCCGCTGATGGACGGCATGAAGGTCGTCGGCGACCTGTTCGGCGCGGGCAAGATGTTCCTGCCGCAGGTGGTGAAGAGCGCGCGGGTGATGAAGCGCGCGGTGGCGCACCTGGAGCCGTACATGGACGCGGAGAAGGAAGCCTCCGGCTCCACCCGCGGCAACGGCAAGGTCGTGCTGGCCACGGTGAAGGGCGACGTCCACGACATCGGCAAGAACATCGTCGGCGTGGTGCTGGGCTGCAACAACTACGACGTGGTCGACCTGGGCGTGATGGTGCCCGCGGCGAAGATCCTGGACACCGCGATCGCCGAGGGCGCGGACGCGATCGGCCTGTCCGGGCTGATCACGCCGTCGCTGGACGAGATGGTGTCGGTGGCGGCCGAGATGCAGCGGCGCGGGATGAAGCTGCCGCTGCTGATCGGCGGCGCGACGACGTCCCGGCAGCACACGGCGGTGCGGATCGCGCCCGCCTACGACCAGACCGTGGTGCACGTGCTGGACGCGTCACGGGTGGCGGGCGTGGTGTCGGCGCTGCTCGACGAGGACCGCGCCGAGGAGCTGGCCCAGGACACGCGGATCGAGCAGCAGCGGCTGCGCGAGGAGCACGAGAACCGGCAGAGCACGCCGTTGCTGACCGTGGAGCAGGCGCGGGCGAACGCCGAGGCGGTGTCGTTCGAGGAGCTGCCGACGCCCGCGTTCACCGGGTTGCGGGTGGTGGAGCCGTCGCTGGCCGAGCTGCGCGGGATGATCGACTGGACGTTCTTCTTCCTGGCGTGGGAGCTCAAGGGCAAGTACCCGAGGATCCTGCAGACCAACCCGGCGGCGCAGGAGCTGTTCGACGACGCGAACGCGATGCTGGACAAGATCATCGCGGACGGCTCGTTGCAGGCCAAGGGTGTGTACGGGTTCTGGCCGGCGCACTCCGAGGGCGACGACATCGTGGTGGACGGGCGGCGGCTGCCCATGCTGCGGCAGCAGACGGCGAAGCCGCAGAGCCGGCCGAACCGGTGCCTGGCCGACTACGTCGCGCCCGAGGGTGACCACCTGGGTGGGTTCGCGGTGGCGATCCACGGTGCCGAGGAGCTGTCCGGCCGGTACGAGCGCGAGCAGGACGACTACAAGTCGATCATGGTGAAGGCGTTGGCCGACCGGTTGGCCGAGGCGTTCGCCGAGTACGTGCACCTCCAGGCGCGGCGCGACTGGTTCGAGCCGGACGCGGAGCCCGCGCTGGAGGACCTGCACGCCGAGCGGTTCCGCGGCATCCGACCCGCGTTCGGGTACCCGGCCAGCCCCGACCACAGCGAGAAGCTGGACCTGTTCTCGTTGCTGGAGGCGGAGAAGGTCGGGTTGGCGTTGACGGACTCGTTCGCCATGACGCCCGCGGCGGCGGTGAGCGGTGTGATCTTCGCGCACCCGGAGTCGCGGTACTTCACCGTGGGCCGGATCGGGCGCGACCAGGTGGAGGACTACGCGGCCCGGCGCGGCATGCCGGTGGCCGAGGTCGAGCGCTGGCTGCGGCCGAACCTGGCCTACGAGCCCGGAGCCTGACCAGCGGGTCGACGCGAGAGGTCCCACCGGTCGAGCGGGTGATCGGTGGGCGTCCCCTTCCTTACTTCTGCGGTGCGTAACACCACGCGGTGTGTGCGTGATGTGAGTTACACGCGTCGCCGGCGCACCGCAGAGGGGGAAATGTGTCCGATCCCGTGTTCCCGGGCGTCGACGCCTTGTTGACGTTGGTGCGGGTGCTCGTCCGGAGACCGCGATTATGGGAACGCGACGAGGATCTCGAGAAGCGCGGCGACCTGCCGCTGCCCCTGGTGTGCCTGATCCGCGAGCCGGGCGCGGACGGGTTCCTGCCCCGGCTCGACCGGGCGTTCGCGGCCAAGGTGCCGAAGGTGCCTCACGTCCTGGTCACCCCGGAGGACGCGGCGAAGCACCCCGATGCCGTGCTGCCGCTGCTGCACGCGCTGCAGGTGAAGCTGCGCGGTGGGCAGTTCGGCCGCAACTCGGTCAAGAGGTTCGACCACTACGAACTGGCCCACCACCTCACCCGCGTGGAACTCGCGCCGAAGCAGGTGAAGTTCGAGCGCCCGGTCGAGGCCGCCCTGCGCGCCTGGGGCAGGCACCGCATGTCCGGGGAAGTGGGCGAACTCGCCGACAAGGCCGGGGAGCGCGCGCAGTTCCTCATGGCGCTGACGAAGTTCGCCGGTCGGTTCATCGGCCTGTACTGGGGGCGTGACCGCGTTCCGGGGCTCGGTCGGGAGCGGCGGTGGTTCATGCGCCAGCCGTACATGGTCCCGCGGCACTCCCAGGACTTCTTCGACTTCGCCGAGCGGCTGACCAAGGACCGCCGGGACTCCGAGAACCCGGACCAGTTCCGCAAGCTGCTGGTGCACGCGTTCCTGGAGGACCTGCGCGTGGCCTACCGGCGCACCAGGGCCGGGTTCATCCCCCACCGCAAGGCGCACCGGCGGACCACGTACGTACCCGTGCTGCTGGACGACGTCGACCCCGCCGGGTGGGAACTGCTGCGGCTGGTCAACGAAGTCCGCAACGAGACCGGGGAACTCGACCCTCTGCTGTTCGTCACGGCGAGCGGCGAGGAGCCGACCCAGCTGGTCCCGCCCAGCGCGCCGATCACGCCGAACGTGGCGGAGGAGGCGTTCAGCGCCTGGAAGGACAGGTTGCCGCGACGCCGCCAACTGCTGGCGCCGGACGCGCGCTACCTGTTCGTCAGCCTCCCCGCGGCGGTGCCGGACGGCGCCTCGCTGCGCGGTCGCGACCGGCACGCCTGGGAGATCGAGGCCCGCGAGAGCCCTCGGCGCCCCGCGTGGCCCGCCCGCCGCGGCGTCGGCGAGCTGATCGTGGTGCTGGCGGTCCTGGCCGCCGCGACGATGCCTGCCCAGTCGCTCTGGACGCACTGGCGGGCCGGGTGCGCGTTCTTCGGCGCGGTGACCCGCGGCATCGCCACCGAGGTGACCAGGATCGACGGCGCCGACCAGTGCGTCGGCTACAGCGACGGCGCCGGGCAGGTGTTCGGGCGCAACGAGCGGTTGCGGCTGGCCCAGGAGAACGTCTTCGCGCAGAACGAGATCGCGGCGAGGCTGCACGGGCAGTCACCCGAGCGGCCCTACTTCAGCCTGGTCTACTTCGCCGGGCTGACGTTCAACCAGAGCGTCCCGGCCGCCGAGCACTCGGTCGCCGAGGAGCTGGAGGGCCTGCTCATCCGGCAGCGCCAGCTCAACAAGGAGGCGCTCAAGAACGGCCCGCTGCTGCGCATCGTCGTCGCGAACGGCGGCAGCAAGATGGCGGCCGCGCACGCCGTGGCACGTGACCTGCTCGTCCCGCTCATCGAGGCCGATCCGCGCATCCTGGGCGTGGTCGGGTTGGACCGCAGCGTCGAGCAGACGGAGTTGGCGATCAAGGAGTTGGGTGATCACGGCGTCACGACCGTGGGCACCACCCTGACCAAGGTCGGCCTGGACGAGAACTCGCCCCTCTACTTCCAGCTGGTGCCCGACAACACCCAGCAGGCCAACCTGATCGGCGATTACGCGACCCGGGTCGGCGCCACCAAGGTGACCATCTACCACCGGGCCGGGAGCGGGCCCGACGCCTACGTCGACTCCCTGGTGGAGGTCATGCAGGCGCGTCTGAAGGCGGATCCGGTCGGCGTGGTGAGCAAGGACTGGGAGGAGGCGGCCGGGGAGCTCTCGGCGGCGTGCGTCGACCAGGTCGACCGCCACGACGAGATCGCCTTCTACGCGGGGCGGGAGGACGAGTTCGGCGGTTTCCTCGAAGCGCTGCGCAACAACTGCGCCGGCCTGGACAGGCTGCCGCGCGTCGTCGCGTCCGACGCGGTGTCGCGGTTCGTCGCCCACACGCCGGACCGCAACCGCGACGAGTTCAACGGCGTACCCCTGTTCTACGTCGGCATGGGCGGCCTGGTCGTGCTCGCCGGCCGGAACTGCGTCGCGGGCAAGTCGGGCACGGTGGTCGGCGGGTCGTCCGCGCTCGACTCGTTCTGCGCCGGGTACCGCGTCCTGCGGGACGAGATCACGGGGTCGCTCTCGGCGGACGAACGGCCGGTCGCGCCGTGGCCGGGTGAACGGGTCGGAGGTCTCTACGACACGGCCGGCCTCTTCGCCGGCGCCGTGCAGGAGCTGCGCCCGCAAGGGGGGACGACACCGCACCGGGCGGCGGTCGCCCAGCGGTTCCGGGAGATGGACTACCAGGGCGCCACCGGCTTGATCACCTTCAAGCAGGACCGGATCGCCAACACCCGGAACCTGGCGATCCTGAAGCTGGCCGACATCCACGACCTGCAGGGCATCCCGGTGTGCGAGTTGATGACCGGCCTGCTCTACAGCCGGGGGCAGGAGCGGCACCCGGGCACCGGATGCCCGAAGCTCGGCTGATCCATTTGCCGACGATCTCCTCGGACGCGCCGTACGAGCAGATGTCCGCGGTGTCCACGAAGTTGACGCCCGCGTCCAGCGCCTTGTGGGTGATGCGGACCGCGGGCCGGCGCGGGCGAGGCGGCGAACTCCGTGGAACGGCGCAGGCCCCGCCGCCCGGGTGTCGGGTGGCGGGGCCTGCGAACCGCCCGGCTCAGACGCCGACCGGCTCCCGGTCCTCGGCGACCGGCTGCGCGGACTTGCGTGCCTCGCGGCGTTCCTTGCGGCCCTCGACCATCGAGTACAGCGTCGGCACCAGCACCAGGGTGAGCAGCGTGGAGCTGATCAGGCCGCCGATCACCACGATCGCCAGCGGCTTGCCGATGAACGCGCCCTCGCCGGTGATGCCCAGCGCCATCGGCAGCAGCGCGAAGATCGTGGCCGCGGCGGTCATCAGGATCGGCCGCAGCCGCCGCCGTCCGCCCTCGATCACCGCCTCGCGCACCGGCATGCCGTCCCGCCGGTACTGGTTGACCAGGTCGATCAGCACGATCGCGTTGGTCACCACGATCCCGACCAGCATCAGCATGCCGATCAGCGCGGGCAGGCCGAGCGGGGTGCCGGTGAGCAGCAGCAGGCCGATCGCGCCGGTCGCCGCGAACGGGATCGACACCAGCAGGATCAGCGGCTGCACCAGGCTGCGGAACGTCGCCACCATGATCAGGAACACGATCGCGATGGCCGCGAGCATGGCCAGCCCCAGGTCGGCGAACGTCTCGGCCTGGTCGGCGCTGACGCCGCCGATGCTGTGCGCGGCACCGGCGGGCAGGTCGACCGCGTCCAGCCTCGACGTCAGGTCGGCCGTCACCGCGCCCAGGTCGGAGCCGGTGGCCTTGGCCGACACGGTGGCGCTGCGCGCTCCGTCCGTCCGCCGCACCTGCACCGGGCCGTCCACCACGGCCACCTCGGCGACCTGGCCGAGCGTGACGCCACCGGGCAGCGGCAACGCGCGCAACGCGTCCACGTCGGTCGGCGTGGTGCCCGTGCGCAGCAGGATCTGCTGCGACCGGCCGTCGATCGGCAGTTGCGCCACCGGCACGCCGCGCAGCGCCTGCGCCGCGAACTGGCCGATGGCCTGGCCGCTGAGCCCCCGGGCCGCCGCCGCCTCCTGGTTCACGGTCACCTGCACGCGCGGCGCGCTCACCGACAGGTCGTTGGTGACCTCGCCGACGCCGGGCGTGCCGGACACGGCCTGCTGCACGCGGTCGGCCGCGTCCCGCAGCGAGGCGGCGTCGGGCGCGGTGACGAGCACGTCGATCGTGTCCGAGCCGAAGCCGGACGCCGCCGCGCCGAACGCCACCTCGCCCGCGCCGGGCGTGTCCTCCAACTGCTCGGTGAGCCGGTCCTGCAACGCCTCCAGGTCCGTGCCCTCGCGCACGGTGGCGCGCACGCTGGTGTCGCCGTCACCGCCGAACCCGAACGCGGCCAGGCTGTTGTCCGTGCCGATGGTGACCTGGTAGGTCTCGACCTCCTCGGTCTCCGCGAGCACGCCTTCGAGCTTGCGCGCCGCGTCGTCCCGGGCGGCGAGGCTGGTGCCGGGCGGCATCTTCTGGCTGCCCTGCAACGCGGTGCCGCCCGCGTTGTCGATGAAGTTGGTCTCCAGCGAGCCGGCCAGGCCGAGCGTGCCGCCGAAGATCAGCACGGCGATCAGCAACGTCGCCCAGCGGCGCGTGGTGGCGAACTTGAGCACGGGCACGTAAGCGCGCTGCAGCGGGCTGCGCTTCTCCTTCTCCAGCACGGCTTCGCGCGCCTTCGCCGCCTCTTCGGGGTCGGTCGGCACCGCCGGGCGCTTGAGGAACCAGAACGCCAGCACCGGCACGATCGTCAGCGAGACCAGCAGCGACGCCAGCAGCGCCACGGTGACCGTGATGGAGAACGGCCCGAACAGCTCGCCCGCGATGCCGCCGACGAACGCGATCGGCAGGAACACCGCGACCGTGGTCAGCGTGGACGCGGTCACCGCGCCCGCCACCTCGCGGGTGCCGTCGAGCACCGCGCGTTCCTTCTCCTCGCCGTAGCCGAGGTGCCGCTTGATGTTCTCCAGCACCACGATCGAGTCGTCCACCACCCGGCCGACCGCGATCGTCAGAGCGCCGAGGGTGAGCAGGTTCAGCGACAGGTCACCGGTGTAGAGGGCGATCAGCGCGACCACCACGGACAGCGGGATGGACACCGCCGTCACCAGCGTGGACCGGACGGAGAGCAGGAACAGCAGGATCACGACCACCGCGAACAGCAGGCCGAGCAGCCCCTCGGTGGTCAGGCCGCTGATCGCCTTCTCCACCTGCGGGCCCTGGTCGAACGCGACGGTGAGCGTGGAGCCCGCCGCCTCGCCCCACTCGCCGAGCTTCGCGCGGACCTGCTGGGAGATGTCGACGGCGTTGCCGTCCGAGGCCATGGTGACGCTGACGCCCAGCGTGGCCTCACCGTTGGTGCGGGTCAGCACGGTCGCCGCCTCGGGCGCGGACTCGACCCGGGCCACGTCGCCGAGCTTCACCGGACCGCCGGGCGAGGCGAGCGGCAGGTCGCGCAGGTCGTCCACGGTGCCGACGGGGCTGCCGACCTGCACGGTCAGCGTCTTGTCCGCGTCCGGCACCGTGCCGGCGGGCATGATCGCGCCCGCGGTGGTCAGGGCGGCGGTCAGGGCCTGCGGGTCGACCCGCGCCGCGCCGAGGCGCGCGTAGTCGACGGTGACGGTGACCTGGCGGTCCCGCTCACCGCTGACCGTGGCCTCCCGCACGCCCGGGATCGCCTCCAGGCCGGGCACGACCTCGGCGCGCAGCCGGGCCGCGGCGGCGATGTCGTCGTCGCCGGACGTCGCGGCGAGCGCGATGACCGGGATGTCGTCGGTGCTGCCCTGGGCGACGGTCGGCTCGACACCCTGCGGCAGGCGCGGCTGGAGCCGGTTCACCGCCTGCTGCATCTGGGCCACGGCGGCGTCGATGTCGGTGCCGTAGGTGAACATCACCTGCACCGTCGCGGAGCTCTCGGCGGACCGGGTGAACACCTGCTCGACACCGTCGACGCCGCGCACGGCGGACTGGATCGGCTCGGCGACCTGGCTGTCCACCAGGTCCGGCGACGCGCCCGGGAAGGGTGCGATGACCACGGCGGCGGGCAACTCGATGGACGGGAAGAGCTGCTGCTTGATCGAGGGCAGCGAGAACACGCCGAAACCGATCACGAGCAGGCTGAGCAGCCCGACGAGACTTCGGTTGGCCAGGCTCAGTCGAGCCAGCACGGACATCCTGGGAATCTCCTTGGTGAGCGGACCCGCCCGCGCGTCGTCGGCGGCGCGCAGCCGACCACCGGACGACTGCTCGGGGTACCGCGGGCGGATGAGCGAACGCTGGCACACGTCACCTGAGAACGGGCTCAGACATGGGTTGACCGCAGCCCTGCGGCAGGCCTCTGACCTGCGCCGACGACCACCGGCTCAAGATCCGTCGAAGTCGGTGATCTTTATCACGGATGCACCTTCGGCACCATTACTCCTTTCGGGGGATTAACAGTGACGGTTCGTAACGGATCCCTCGCACGGGGGATGTGACCAGTACGGAAGTGTGACCGCCATCACCCCCGCGAGGTATCCATGCCGCTCAACGCCATCTCCACCGAGAACCAGAAACCGGGCAACCCGGCGAGCGAGTGGGACCTCGGTGGGGCCGCGTCGCCGACCATCGAGGGCTTCGCCACCAGGATGAGCGTCAACCGGGGCACGACGGTGCAGTTCAAGATCAGGACGACGTCGTCGAACTACCGGATCGACGTGTACCGGCTCGGCTACTACGCGGGCCTGGGCGCCCGGAAGGTCGCGACCATCCAGCGCAACACCCCCTCGCCCCAGCCCGCGCCCGGCGGCGACCCGGCGATCGGCCTCTACGACGCGGGCAACTGGAGCGTGACCGCGTCGTGGGCGGTCCCGGCGGACGCGGTGTCCGGCGTGTACCTGGCCAAGCTCGTCCGCCAGGACGGCGTGGCGGGCGCGTCCCACATCCCGTTCGTGGTGCGCGCCGACGGCACCCAGCACGACCTGGTCTTCCAGACCTCGGACACGACCTGGCACGCCTACAACGGCTGGGGCGGGGCGAACCTGTACGGCGGCAACGCCACGGCCAGCCCGAACGGCCGCGCGTACAAGGTCAGCTACAACCGCCCCATCGGCACCCGCCACGGCGTCGGCCTGGCCGCCGGCCCGCAGGACTACGTGATGAGCGCCGAGTACGCGGCGATCCGGTGGCTCGAGCGCAACGGCTACGACGTCACCTACCTCAGCGCGGTCGACGTCGGGCCGGGCAACGTGCCGTTGACGCAGTACAAGGCGTTCCTGTCCACCGGCCACGACGAGTACTGGTCGGGCGACCAGCACGCGCACGTCCAAGCGGCCCGGGACGCGGGCGTGCACCTGGTCTTCATGAGCGGCAACGAGGTGTACTGGAAGACCCGGTGGGAGCCCGACCTCAACGGGACCCCCGGCCGCACCCTGGTCTGCTACAAGGAGACCTGGGCCGGTTCGAAGATCGACCCGAGCCCGGAGTGGACCGGCACCTGGCGCGACCCCTCGCTCACCCCGCCGGCGGACGGCGGTCGGCCGGAGAACTCCCTGACCGGCACGATCTTCCAGGTCGACTCCTACCGCTACGACGTCATCGAGGTGCCGCACCCGATGACGCGGCTGAGGTTCTGGCGCGACACCCAGGTCGCGCTGACCGCGCCCGGCGGCACGGCCGAGCTGGTGCCGGGGCTGCTCGGCTACGAGTGGGACGAGTCGCCGAACAACCGGTTCCGCCCGCCAGGCCTGGTCCGGTTGTCGTCCACCGCGCTGGACGTGCACGCCTACCTGGTCGACTACGGCCTCACCACCGCCGCCGCGCACGCCACGCACCACCTCACGCTCTACCGGGCGCCGAGCGGGGCGATCGTGTTCGGCGCGGGCACCGTCTTCTGGACGTTCGGGCTCGACGCCACGCACGACGAGACCAGCAACGGCACGTACCCGGCCGTCGTCGTGGACCGCGACGTGCAGCAGGCGATGGTGAACCTGTTCGCCGACATGACCGTGCAGCCGACCACGCCGCAGGCGGACCTGGTGGTGGCGACCGCGTCGACCGACGTCACGGCGCCGACCGCGGTCATCGCGGCGCCCGCGAACGGCGCGACCGTCGTGCAGCAGCAGAAGGTCGTGGTCAGCGGCACGGCGAGCGACGTCGGCGGCGTCGTCGCGGCGGTGGAGGTCTCCACCGATGGCGGCACGTCCTGGCGCGCGGCGCGGGGCACCGCGAACTGGTCGTTCGACTGGTGGCCCCACCTGCCGGGGCAGCACGCGATCCGGGTGCGGGCGGTGGACGACAGCCTCAACGTCCAGTCACCGGCCGCGAGCGTGGCGGTGACCGTGACGCCGTCCGCGTCGGTCCGGCTGTTCGACCCGAGCGACGTGCCGTTCACCCTGCGCACGGCCGAGCACGCCGCGCTGGAACTCGGCGTGCGGTTCTCGGTCAACACGGCCGGTTCCGCGACCGGCGTCCGCTTCTACAAGAACCCGCACGTCACCGGCTCGCACGAGGCGCACCTGTGGAGCGGCGACGGCACGCTGCTCGCGTCGGCGGCGTTCAGCGGCGAGACCGCGAGCGGCTGGCAGCAGGCGAACTTCCCCGCGCCCGTCGCCCTGTCCCCCGGCGCCACCTACGTCGCGTCGTACCACAACGTCGGTTTCTACTCCGCGGACTCGAACTACTTCACCAGCGCGCGCACCGGCGGCGCGGTGACGGCACCCGCCGGGGACAACGGCGTGTTCGCCTACGGCGCGTCGGGGACGTTCCCGGCGAACACGTTCCGCAGCACCAACTACTGGGTCGACGTGGTCTTCGCCCGCGCGGGCGGCGCGGGCAACCTGCCGCCGGTCGCCGGCAACGACGGCGGGTTCACCACCAACCAGGGCACCGCGATCGTGATCCCGGCCGCCGCGCTGCTGGCCAACGACACCGACCCCAACGGCTACCCGCTGTCGGTGACCGGCGCGGACAACCCCGTCAACGGCACGGTGACGTGGTCGGCGGCGTCGCAGGCGGTGACGTTCACGCCCAGTGCCGGCTTCTCAGGCCTGGCGACGTTCCGGTACACGATCACCAACGGCCGCAACGCCCCGGTGTCGGCGACCGTGTCGGTGTCGGTGCTGGCCGCGGCGGTCCGGCAGACGCTGTTCAAGCCGGCCGACACCCCGGCGATCGCGGGCTTCGACGACCCGCACCCGATCAACCTCGGCGTGAAGTTCCGCTGCTCCGCGCCGGGCGCGAAGGCCAAGGGCGTCCGGTTCTACAAGGCGCCGCAGAACAGCGGCACGCACGCGGCCCGCCTGTGGACCGCGAACGGGGTGCTGCTCGCGTCGGCGACGTTCAGCGGCGAGACCGCGAGCGGGTGGCAGGAGGCGACGTTCCCGGCACCGGTCGACCTCACCGCCGACACCACCTACGTCGCGTCGTACCACACCGCGGCCGGGAACTACGCCGTGACCGGGAACTTCTTCGCCAACGCGGTCACCCGCGGCGCGCTCGTCGCGCCGTCCAGCGGCAGCTCCGGCGGGAACGGCGTGTTCGCCTACGGCCCGTCACCGGCGTTCCCGACCTCGTCGTTCAACGCCACGAACTACTGGGTGGACGTGGTGGTCGACGCGCCCTCCCCGCTGCTGCGGAGCCTGTTCGAGGCAGGCGACGCGCCCGCGGTCGTGACGGTGGCCGATTCGGGGCCGGTGCAGCTGGGCACGAAGTTCCGCACGTCGGCGACGGACGCGACGGCGGTCGGCCTCCGGTTCTACAAGGGACCGCAGAACACCGGCACCCACACGGGACACCTGTGGACGGCGAGCGGGGTGCTGCTCGCGTCGGCGACGTTCAGCGGCGAGACGGCGAGCGGGTGGCAGCAGGTCGTGTTCGGCACGCCCGTGCCGCTGACCGCCGACACCACCTACGTCGCGTCGTACCACACGAACGCGCCGTACTCGGCCACCGGGAACTTCTTCGGCACCGACCACGTGAAGGGCACGTTGACCGGCCTGTCGAGCGCGGGCAGCGGTGGCAACGGGGTCTTCACGTACGGGCCGGCGGGCAGCTTCCCCAGCTCCAGCTTCAACGCCACCAACTACTGGGTGGACGTGGTGGTGCGGTCGAGCTGACCGCGGCCGGTGTGGCGCAGCCAGAGCAGGCCGAGTGCCGGGAGGACGAGCGGGATGAACAGGTAGCCGCCGCCGAAGTCCGACCACACCGTGGCGTCCGGGAACGCGTCGGCGAAGACGAGGCTCGCGGCGCCGACGACCAGGACGCCGGTCAGCTCGACCGCGCAGGCGAGGTAGGCGATGCGTCGTGACACCACGCCGGCGAGGGCGGCGGTGGCGACGACGTAGACAGCCGCGGCGAACGCCGACAGGGTGTAGGCCAGTGGTGCCTGCTCGAACCGGGTGGCGATCTGGACGGCGGAGCGGGCGGTGGCGGCGAGGGCGAAGATCCCGTAGACCGCGATCAGCATCCGGCCGGGGCCGGAGCGGGTCGTGACCTTGAGTTGGTCGTGGCGCTGCCGGTCACCCATGGGTCGTTTCCCAGAGCTGGTTGAGGCGCAGGATCATCGCCGGGACGCTCAGGCAGGTGACGGCCAGTACCCCGGCGCCCCATCGCGACCGGTCGCCCAGTGCCCAGTAGGCCCCGATCGGGAGCACCAGGGTGACGGAGATCAGGTAACCGAAGAAGGTCGGCGTGTCCAGGCTGCCGCGGTCGGCGCTCAGCACGTTCACCGTGACCAGGACCGCTTGGATGAGCAGGCCGGTTTCGAGGAGCACGACGACGGCGGCGAGGCCCAGGGTCGGTTTGGTGGCGAGCGTGATCGGGCGGTCGGTGATGACCAGCACCAGCGACCACAGGGCCGCCACGAGCGCGACGACCGTCAGGGCGGTCGCGAGGACTTGGATCATGAGGGCTTTCCGGGGGTCGTGGTCGGTTCTTCGGGCGGTTCTTCGGGGGTCGGGGGCTGGGTCCGGCTCGATTTGACATGGGACCCTTGCGGGCACTCCAGGCAGGCCAAACCCGGCAGGCCCGGCGGGGAAGAGCGTCCCGCCAGGCCTGCCGGCTTCGACCAGCCTAAAGCACCCGAACCCATGTCAAATCGAGCCTCGGTGGGTGGGCGGCGGGTCCGTTGCGGGCCCGAGGATCGGCAAGCCTCGTAGGGTGCCAGCGGGGTCCGATGTGGCACGTGAGTTGCCCGCCTTCGCTGGGCGGCTGCGGGTCCGTTGTGGCCTGCCGGTTGGCGAACCGGCGGTGCACGGTGGTGCGCGCGACGCCCGCGGCCTCGGCGATCTGCTCCGTGGACGCGCCGGGGTTGACCGACAGCACCCCTCGTGCGCGCGGGCCTGGACGCCCTGGACCGCGACCGCGCCTACCTCGCGCCGGGCCTGCGCAACGCGCTCAACGCCCACCTCGTCCCGCGCCGACCGCGCCGACTGGTGGCCGCGATCGCCGAACGCGTCACCCGGTCGGTGCTCCGGCAGGACTAGTTGACCGGATCGCCCGACAGGGTGAGGCCGCCGAGCACGACGGTGGTGCGGGGTGTCGCGACGGCGTCCGCCACCCGCGCCACGACCTCGTCGAACACCGGGTCGTCGTAGTAGTCGCCGTGCCCGCGCAACGGCGAGGCGACCATGTCCGGATCGGGGTCGAGGAACTCCGGGTCGCGCAGCCGCACGTCGTTCCCGCAGCGCACGCCCCACAGCTTCGGGTCGGCGAACACCTGCTCCTCCGCCGTCTCCGGCCACACCTGCACCGGACCGCCCAGCGGGTCGGTGAGCCGGTGCACGTTCCACCACCGGTCGCCGAGCTCCTCGTGCAGGCTCGCCAGCCGGGCGTGGCCGAGGTAGTGCGGGAACAGCCGCGAGTACGCCCACTGCAACTGCGAGCCGTAGGTGACCAGGCCGACCCGGCGCAGCGCGGCGACCGCGTCCGCCTGCCTGATGTACCGCTCGCCATCGGCCGGGTCGGGCCGTTCGCTCTCCCGGCGCAGCAACGACAGCGCGGCGAAGCACACCACGCTGCCCTGGCTGTGCCCGGACAGCACGACCGCGCCCACGTCGTGGTGCCGGGCCAGCCGGACCGCGCGGGAGGTCAGCTCGATGGTGGCGCGACCGCCGTAGGGCGGCGGGCAGATCGGGTGCGCCAGCCGGGGCCAGAACGCCACCAGGTCCCACACGATCCCGACCGCCGTGCGCATCCTCGGGTTCTGCCACGTCCGCACACCCAACAACAACAAGACCAGCACGAGACCGGACACCACCAGGCTGCCCAACGCTCCCAGCTCCTGCGCCGGACGGGTCGACAGCCAGTCGGCCAGTCCCGGCGGCGGCGCGGCCCGCCAGTCCGGGTGCACGAGTCGGGCCAGCGCGAGCCCGCCGCCCGCCGCCACGAAAACCCCGCCCATCAGCGCGATCGCGCCGAGCAGCCAGTGGTAGCGGTACTTCGCCGCCGCCAGCCGCTGGTTGAACGCCACCTTGCCGATCCCCGGCCGATCGGGACGTCCCGGGTAGTCGGCCACGACGCCGTCCCGGACCGCCACCCCGATCGCGTGGCGCACGCAAGACACCATGCCGATCGCGTACAGCAGACCGGAGACGATCGCCGCCGCCCAGAACGCCCAGCCCGGCATGGACGTCCACCGCAACACCACCGCCACCGCCGCGGCCACCGACCCGGCCGCGAACACCAGCGCGCTCGACACCTGCCGCACCATGGCCGCCACGATCGGCGCCACCAAAAGCGGGAACGCGAGCGCCAACACACCCCACAACCCCGCGCCGACCAGGTAACTCGTGCTCAGCACCAACCCCGGACGACCGGCCTCGGGCACCGGGTCGCCCACCCACTCCACCACCCGGTACGCCAACCCGCCGCTGAACCCGACCGCCAACGTGGTGGCCACGGCCGCGATCACCACCGCCGCGTAGCCGTGCCACAGGGGCCGGAACCGCTTGTCCACCACCATCAACTCGACACCACGCGCCGAATACCGCATCCGCACGCACGCCCCGAGCAGCACGACCAGCAACAGCATCGCCAGCGCCGCCAGGATGTTGGTGACCGCCTCGAACCCGGCCAGCGGCGTCACCGACCCGGCCGCGGACGTCGGCACCCGCCACAGCAACGCCGTCGCCAACCCCGCCGCGAGCAGCAGGTACGCCACCGACGCCCACTTGAGCGCCCGCGAGTTCACCTCGCGTCGGTCCGGCGACATCACCACGCACCCGACCGCCCACGCCAGCACCACCACGCCCAACCCCACCACCGTCCACGACAGCACGTCAGACGGCCGATCCGGCTGCGCCGTCCGCAACGCCCCCGCGTACAGCACCCCCACCACCACGCACGCCGCCGCCACGTGCGCGTCACGCAACACGGGCGTGCGCGGCGACGTGTGCCAGAACGCGTAGTCGCCCAGGCTGCCCGTCCGCGTCTCCCACGCGTGGTGCGTGCCCTTGGGCTCGTACAGGAACGTCTGCCTGCCGAACCACCACAGCACGGTGATCACCAGCCCCGGCGGCACCAGGCCGACCAGCAGCATCGCCCCGAACGGCCACCCGTCGAAGAACGCCAGGTTCTCCTCCCGGCACGCCACCGTGCCCGCGCACTGCCGCACCAGCAGCTCCAGCGACACGTACGCCGTCGCCGCGACCAGCATGCACGTGAGCACCAGCCCGAGCAGCCGCAGCACCGCCTCCGCGAACCGCCCCGCACCCAGCAACGCGTACCGGGCCAGGTTCAGGATCGCGAACGGGATGAGCACCAACCACAGCGCCCGACTCGCCCCGCCGGACGTGAACCGCCCCCAGTGGAACGCCTCGACCGTCCGCGTCCGCCCGCTGGACAGCGCCCGCGCCGGCTTGCCCGCCCGCAGGAACCGGGCGACGTCGTCCCCGGCCACGGGGGTGGGGAACGGGTCACCGAGCATCGCTTCCGGCGGGGTGCCGGACACCCCGTGCACCCGCAGTTCGACAACGTCCTCGGGACGCATGCGCTCCACCTGCCGTCGGTAGCCGTGCGTGTTACCTACCGGATCGCCCACGCGGGGTAGGCCGTTTCAGTGCGGGTGACACCCCATCGGGGGATCAGGGATTCGTGGGGCGGGCTCCGAGTAGCGATGAAGGCTGGTGAGAACATCGTCGGCGACGCCCGGTCGCCGATCGCGGTCGGGCGCGTCCACGGCCCCGACCCGAAAGGCTGCCCACCGTGACCAAACCCGCCCGTCGAGACCCGAGCAAGCTGGTGGACGCCTCCGGGTTCCGCGAGTTCGTCCAGCACGGCTGGGGTCCGGCCGACCGCGCCGCCCGCGTCACGCCCGGCGCCGCGCAGGCCGCTGCCGCGCACCGCGACCGGCTCAGCCGTGCCCTGCCCGGCGCGCGCATCGCGGTGGCCGCCGGCTGGGCGCCGGTGCGGTCCAACGACACCGACTACGGCTTCCGGCCCGACAGCGACTTCTCCTGGTTGACGGGCTGCGCGGCGGAGGGCGCGGTGCTGGTGATGCAGCCCGTCGCCGGTGGTCACGAGGCGGAGCTGTTCCTGCGCCCGCCCGCCGGGCCCGACGAGCCGGACTTCTTCGCCAACGCGCGTGACGGTGAGCTGTGGGTCGGCCCGGTACCCGGCCTGGCCGAGTGGGGCGAGGCGCTGGGCCTGCGCTGCCGCCCGCTGCACGAGCTGCCGTCCGCGCTGCGCGGCAGGCTGCCCGCCGTGCACGCGACCTACGGCGTGGACCCGCTGCTGGACGCGTCGACCGGCGCGGACCACACCGCCGAGCTGCGCACCGTGCTGGCCGAGCTGCGCCGGATCAAGGACGACTGGGAGATCGGCCAGCTCCAGGCCGCCGTGGACGCCACGATCCTCGGGTTCGCCGACGTCGCCGCCGAGCTGCAGGCCGCGGTGAAGGGTGGTGGCGAGCGGTGGTTGCAGGGCACGTTCGACCGGCGCGCACGCACCGCCGGCAACGGTCCGGGCTACGCCTCGATCGTGGCCGCCGGGCCGCACGCGCCGGTGCTGCACTGGGTGCGCAACGACGGCCCGGTGCCCGAGGACGCCGTGCTGCTGCTGGACGCGGGCGTGGAGCTGGAGACCCTCTACACGGCCGACATCACCCGCACGCTGCCGGTGTCCGGGACGTACAGCCCGGCGCAGCGGCAGGTGCACGAGCTGGTCGAGCGGGCGTCGGTGGCGGCGTTGGCCGTGGTCAGGCCCGGTGC
This sequence comes from Saccharothrix carnea, assembly GCF_003014735.1. Lineage (GTDB taxonomy): Bacteria > Actinomycetota > Actinomycetes > Mycobacteriales > Pseudonocardiaceae > Actinosynnema > Actinosynnema carneum. The sequence goes on from NZ_PYAX01000004.1 coordinate 698,276, forward strand.
GGCGTACCGGGACTTCCACCAGGAGGCCATGCGGGTGCTCGCCGAGGGCCTGCACGACTGGGGCCTGCTGCCGGTGTCGGTGGCCCGGTCGCTGGACCCGGACGGCCAGCACCACCGCCGCTACATCACCTGCGGCGTGGGGCACTTCCTCGGGCTGGACGTGCACGACTGCGCCAACTCCCGCGCCACCGCCTACCACGAGGGCGAGCTGGAGGCCGGCATGACGCTGGCCGTCGAACCGGGCCTGTACTTCCACCCGAACGACGAGACCGTGCCGCCGGAGCTGCGGGGCATCGGCGTGCGGCTGGAGGAGAACGTCGTGGTCACCGCCGACGGCAACCGCGTGCTGTCCTCGGCGCTGCCGCACGACGTGGCCGGGCTGGAGGCGTGGGTCGCGGCGGCGGGCCGGTAGTCGCCGGAGGTCAGCGGCGGCGCAGGCGAACCGACGTGATGGCGTGGTGCTCGACCTTCAGCACCTCGACGGTCCACCCGGAGACCGTGACCCGGTCGCCGGGTGCCTCGGGGATGCGGCCGAGCAGCACCAGCACCAGGCCCGCGATGGTGGCGTAGTCGCCCTCGGGCGGGTCGACCAGCTCGATGCCGAGGTCGACCAGGTCGTGCACGGGGAACGTGCCGGGCAGGACGAGCGAGCCGTCCGGGCTGTTGCGGACGGCCATCACGTCGCGGTCGGTCTCGTCCAGGATCTCGCCGACGATCTCCTCCAGCAGGTCTTCGAGCGTGATGATGCCGTCGACCGCGCCGTGCTCGTCCACCACGAGGCCGAGCTGCTCGCGCTCGGCCTTGAACCGGCGCAGCGCGTCGGACACCCGCACCGAGTCGGGGAACACCACCGGCGTGCGGGCCAGGTCGACCAGCTTGGCGTCGTCTTCGAGCAGGTCACGCAGGTGCACGACGCCCACGACGTCGTCCAGGTGCCCGCCGCGCGCGACGGGTGCCCGGGAGTGGCCGGACGCGGCCAGCTCGCCGCGGGCGGTCGGCACGTCCAGCTCGGCCGCCAGGGTGACCACCGACCGGCGGGGCACGAGGACCTCGCGCAACCGGCGCTCGCTGATCTCCAGCGCGCCGGTGATGATCATGCGCTGCTCGGCGTTGAGGCCGCGCTGGGCGTGCACCAGTTCCCGCAGCTCCTCCGACGACATCTGCTCGGACTCGGCGTCCGGTGTGCCGCCGAACAACCGGACCACCAGGTTCGTGGACGCGCTCAACGCCCACACCGCCGGCCGTGAGGCGGCCGACAGCACGTGCAGCGGCCGTGCCACCAGCAGCGCCCAGCGCAACGCGTACTGCATCGCCAGCCGCTTGGGCGCGAGCTCACCGAACACCAGGGTCAGGAACGTCAGCACCACCGTGACCAGGGCGATCGCCACCGCGTTCGCCGCGTCGCCGAGGAACGACAGCGCGGGCACCAGCGGCGCCGCCAACGACACCGCCGCCGTCGCCGAGGCCAGGAACCCGGCCAGGGTGATGCCGATCTGGATGGTGGCCAGGAACCGGTTCGGGTCGCGCGCCAGCCGGACCAGCGTCTTCGCGGACGCCCTGCCGTCCCGCTCCAACCCCCGCAGCTGACCCTCGCGCAGGCTGATCAAGGCCATCTCGCTACCCGCGAACAGCGCGTTCAACAACACCAGCACCGCGACCAGCGCGATGGTCCACCCGTACCCGTCCACACCCGACTCCATACCCGAACCGGGTGGGCGCGCAACCGGAGCGTTGGTCATTTCGAGTGGCGCCGCTGCCCACGCACCCCTCCGCTGGGCTACAACAGGCGTGGGGAGGTCGCATGGGGTCGGCTGCGGTGCACCGGTCGTTCGTCGTCGTGGACGTGGAGTCCTACGGCGACTCCAGTAGGACGTCACCCCAGCGGACCGCCGTGCGGGACGGCATGTACCAGGTGCTGATGACCGCGTTCGCCGACTGCGACCTGCCCTGGGACGACAAGTCGGTGGACGACGTGGGCGACAGCCTGATGGTGCTGCTGCCCGCGGACGTGCCCAAGTCCGCCTTGGTCGACCGACTGCCCGAACGGGTGGTAGCCGCGTTGCGCGAGCACAACCACGTCCACGCGGACGGGGCGCGGCTGCGCCTGCGGATGGCCGTGCACGCGGGCGAGGTCCACTTCGACGAGCACGGCAAGACCAGCGCCGAGATGATCTTCACCTACCGGATCCTCGACGCGCCGGCCGCCAAGCAAGCTCTCAAGTCCTCGACCGCCACCCTCGTCCTGATCGCTTCCGACCCGTTCTACCAGGCGGTGATCCGCCACGCGCCGGCCGCCCGTCCCGCGGACTTCGAGCAGGTGGAGGTGACGGTCAAAGAGGTGCACGACCGGGTGTGGGTTCGCCTCGTCGACGGCACGCACACCGCCGTCAACGGAACCGCGGCTCCGCGTCGTGACCGGATCCGCCCCGAACCGCTCACGCTCGCCGAGCTGGGGCGGATCGTCGACGCCCTCCTGGAGACGCCCGGGTTCGACACCCGAGAGGGCCGCGACCTGGTGCTGGCCCTGTTGGACCGCAACGTGACCGGCGCGATCGCACGCCACTCCAGCGACCGCGCCGACGTCATCAGCATCGTGCGCACGTGCTGGCGGTACGAACGTGGACCGGAGGCGTTGCTCGACAGCCTCAGGTTCCACGCCGGCGGCACCACCGCCCTGAGCCGGATCGAGGCGCTGTTCTTCCTGGACGACGCGCGATAGCGGTCAGCCCACGGTGGCGTGGCGGCCGGTGGCCAGGGCGCGGCCCGAGGTGGTCAGGGTGGTGGCGACGCGGTCGACGGCGTCGGTGAACTCGGGGTCGTCGCAGTTCCAGTCGGTGAGCTTGACCAGCAGCCAGCGGCGCCAGGCGGCGACCAGGTCGGTGAACACCTCGGTGCCCTGGGGCGTGAAGCGGTACTCGCCGCGGGCCTCGGTGAGGTAGCCCCTGGTCTGGAGTTGGCGTGCCACCGGTTCGAAGATGCCCGGTGGGACGTGGGTGGTGTCGGCCAGGCGTTCGAGGGTGGCGTGGCCGTGGTCGACGCTCTGGCGGAACACCTTGACCACCAGCCACGCCTGGGCGTGCGTGAGCGGGACGTCCGACTCGCGCAGCACGTCCGGTGTGGGGTCGCGGCGTTCACGGCTCACGATCAGGGCGACCAGCTTCTCCAGCTCCTGCTCGGAATCGGACGTGTGCGGCGCGGCGAAGTTGTCGCCCACCTCGGTCGCGGCGGCGCGGGCGGTGTCGCGCAGCGGGACTTCCTTCAGGAACAGGGCGACCAGGAACGCGACCGCGGCCACGGGGGCGGCGGCCAGGAACACGGTGTGCAGCGTGTCCGCGTAGGCGGCGATGATCGGGGCCTTGAGCTGGTCCGGGAGGGCGTGCAGGGCCTGCACGTTCGCCGCGGCGGCGGGGTCGACGCCCGGGGGGATGGCGGCGGCGAGGTTGCCCGGCAGGTTGGTCGCGTACACGGTGCCGAAGACCGCTACCCCGAACGAACTGCCCAGCGTGCGCAGGAAGCTCACGCCGGAGGTGGCCACGCCGAGGTCCTCGTAGCTGCTGGTGCTCTGCACGACCACCATCGCCACCGGCATGCACATGCCGACACCCAGGCCGAGCACGAGCATGTACGTCGACGCCTGCCAGAAGGAGGTGTCGGGCGTGAGCCGGGACAGCAGGAGCAGCCCGGCGACCATGAGCAGGCTGCCGACCAGCGGGAACACCCGGTAGCGGCCGGTCTTGCCGATCACGTTGCCGGTGGTGATCGAGGCGATGAGCAGGCCCACGACCAGCGGCAGCATCTCCAGGCCCGACTGGGTGGCCGACGCGCCGTGCACGTACTGCAGGTACGTCGGCAGGAACGTGACGCCGCCGAGCATGGCGAACCCGACCACGAAGCTCAGCACCGTGCAGACGGTGAACACGCGGCTCCGGAACAGCCGCACGGGCAGCATCGGCTCCGCGGCACGGGTCTCGACGAACACGAACAGGGCGAGCGTGACGACCGAGCCGATCGCCATCCAGATGATCGTCGGCGACGCCCACGGGTACTCGACGCCACCCCAGCTGGTGACGAGCGTGAGCCCGGTCGCGGCCAGGCCGATGAGCAGGATGCCGAGGTAGTCGATCTTCGGCCGGCCGGCGCCGCGCACGCCGGGGAGCGCGAACGCGCCGACGGCCAGCACGACCACGCCGAGCGGCAGGTTCACGTAGAACGCCCAGCGCCAGCTCAGGTGGTCCACGAACAGGCCGCCGAGCAGCGGCCCGACCACCGTGGCCACGCCGAACACCGCGCCGATGAACCCCTGGTACTTGCCGCGCTCGGACAGCGGCACGACGTCGGCGATGACGGCCGCGGAGGTCACCATCAGCCCGCCCGCGCCGAGGCCCTGCACCGCGCGGGCCAGGATGAGCCACGTCATCGAGTCGGCCCAGCCGCACAGGAACGAGCCGACCAGGAACAGGGCGACGCTGGTCAGGAACGCCCGCTTGCGGCCGAACAGGTCGCCGAACTTGCCGATCAGCGCGGTCATGATCGTCTCGGCGAGCAGGTACGAGGTGACCACCCAGGACAGGTGCCCACCGCCGCCGAGGTCGCTGACGATGGTCGGGAGGGCGGTCGCCACGATCGTCTGGTCGAGGGCGGCGAGCAGCATCCCGAGCATGATCACCGAGACGACCGCGCGCCGTGCCCCGCGTCCGACCTGTTCGACCACGTCGACCTCCCGCGCCCGACGATAAAACCGCCACCCCCACCCCGCCCGACCACACCCACGGCCGGGTGACCGGCACGACCGCGCACCCACGAGAGCGGGCAGGCGCGGTGTGGTCCTGCACGACGTCTTCGCGGTGTCGTTCGGCGAGATCGGCGAGATCATCGACCGCTCACCGGCGGCGACGCGGCAGCTCGCCAGCCGGGCCCGGCGGCGGGTGCGGGGCGCGGCTGCCGCGTCCGAGGCCGCGCGATCCCGCAAGCGCGAGGTCGTCGCCGCTTTCCTGGCCGCCTCCCGGGACGGGGACTTCGGCGCGCTGCTCTCGCTGCTCGACGCGAACGCCGTGCTCGTCGCCGACCCGGCTGCCGTGCGGCTGGGCGCGACGGCCGAGGCCCGCGGGGCGGACGCGGTCGCGGCCGTCTTCGCCGGACGGGCCGCGGCCGCCCGGCTCGCCCTGGTCGACGGTGTGCCGGCCGCCGTCTGGGCACACCGCGGCCGGCCCCGGGTCGTCTTCGCGTTCACCGTCACCGAGGGCAGGATCACCGACATCGACCTGCGGGCCGATCCCGACCGGCTCCGCGACCTCGACGTCGTCTTCCTCGGCACCGGCGACGAGGACCACGATGATCAGTGATCCCGAGCTCACGGACTGCACGCTCGCCGTCCACGACCTCGACGAAGCACTCTGCTCCTACCGCGACGTCCTCGGCTTCGAGGTGCGGGAGGACGTCGAAGCCACGGGCGCCGAGGTGATGCAGGAACCCGTCGACCGAGCCCACGGCGTCCGCGACTGCGCCTTCCGCGACCCATCCGGGAACATGCTGCGCTTCACCCGAACCCTCGACCTCCAGGTGCACGGCCGCACGTCACCCGCGACAGGGACCCCATGCACGACCTGGAGTAGGACAGCGATGCCGCTTGGCCGGCGGCGACGGCTTCCGAGCTGTTCGAGCGGCACGGGAATTCAGGCGCTCGGCGTTGTCAGGCCGCGCGGCCGGACCGAGGTCAGCGCCGCGATCCCGAACACCAGGGCGGGCAGCACGAAGTAGAAACCGGGTCCGAGGCCGAGCACCAGTCCCCAGGCCGCCATCGCCAGTGCCACGACCGTCGTGACGAACGCGACGGCGCGGCCGGTGAGGTCCGCGACCGCGACCACCGCCGCGGCGACCAGCGGCACCCCGAGCAGGTACGCCGAGGCGCTCCCGCTGTCGGCGGACAACACCGGCAGCAACGCGACCGCGATCCCGACCGTCGCCGCGACCCCGGTCCACCGCAGCGCCCGGCCGATGGTCCCGGGAACCGCCCACCGGCCACGCAGGCGGACGAGCGTGGCGACCGTCAGGAACAGGACGAGGCACACACCCGCGACGGCGGCGATCATCCCAACACCTCCCAGTGCGGCAGGTCCGGCAGCGCCGTGATCCGGATCCCACCACCGAAGGTACGGCAACCACGACCCGATGACCCGGCTGCTCGACGAGATCACCGCCGGCCGAGGCCGGTGCGGCCGCACCCGCTGGAGGACCTCCTACGGGCTCGAACGGACAGCGGCACCGGGCACGGCAGTTGATCCGGTGGTCGGCTGTGGCCATGCTGGGATCCGTGAGGACGTTCGGCCGTCTCTTGAAGGTGGCGGTCGCCATGGGCGACACCCACCACACCGGCCGAGCACCGCGACTTCCTCCCGGCCGGTGTGCGTGGACGAGCGCGGCGGAGGTGGCTGCGACTCCGCCACGGTTCAGGGCTTGACCTTCTTGTCCTTGCCCGTGGCCTTGTCCCCCACCTCGCCTTGCGCGTGGTCCTTCACCCGGCCCTGCTGCCGGCCTTGTTGCTCAAGGGCGGGTTGCTGCTCGACCGGAACCTCGACGGTCACGGTGGCGATCTCGGGCGTGACACCGGCGGCAGCGGCGCTCGGCGCACCCGGTGACGAGGTCGTGATGTGGGTGGGCGGAACGGATTCACTCGGTGCGGAGGTCACCGGCGTGGAGGTCGCCGACACGGCCCAGGCGACGCAGACGGCACCCACCAGGCCGGCGGCCGAGGCGGCGAGCGTCTTCTTCGGCACCTGCACGGTTGACCAGGGCACTGAGACCTGGGGCGGTTGATCGCTCTCGCGGGTGTAGTCGGGCTGGTCCTCGATGGCGGCAGGAGCGCCCATGCCCAGTATGCGGGCGCAGTCGCGAGCGGTCGGACGTCGGCGCGGTGACAGGGATGTCATCAGCGCCAGCAGGCGCGCCAGGTCGGCAGGCAGGTCAGCGGGAACGATCGGCGGGCGGTGCAGCCGCGCGACGGCCGCCTCGACGTCGCCGCCCGGGTACTCGCGGCGGCCGGTCAGGCATTCCAGCAGCACCAGTCCGAGAGCGTAGATGTCGGCCGGGGCGCCCACCTCCTCGCCGCGGACCTGCTCGGGCGCGAGGTAGGGAGCCGTGCCGACCATCTGCCCGGTGCGCGTGAGCCGGGTGGCGCCGGTCAGGTGGGCCAGGCCGAAATCCGCCAGGTAAGGGGTGCCGGCGCGGTCGAGCAGGATGTTCGACGGTTTGACGTCCCGGTGCACGACGCCCCGGTCGTGGACGTAGGCCAGTGCCTCGGCAAGACGGGCGCCCAACCGCCGTACCTCCTCGACCGCCAGCGGCCCCCGTGCGATGTGGGTGCGCAGTGTGCGACCGTCGACCAGTTGCAGCACGAGGAACGCGCCGAGGTCGCTGCCACCCGTGTCGTAGACCGCCACCAGGCCGGGGTGCGACAGCCCGGCCAGGGTGCGCACCTCATTGTCGAACCGCCGCCGGTCGTCGAGGTCGGCACCAGGCGCGAACAGCTTGACCGCGACGTCACGGCACAACACCGTGTCCCACGCCCGGTACACCTCCGACATGCCGCCGGAACCCAGCGCTCCGGCCAGCTTGTAACGACCGGCCAACAGGTCGTCGTGATGGGATGGTGGCACCGTGGACCCTTCCCGGTCTTCCGACTCCCGACATCCCCAGGTGCCCCTCAACCGGCAGCCCAAACGCCCAGGCCTGCCCTGAAGCAGCCCAGAGGCCGGTTCACTCTTCACACCGAGGACCGCACGGTCCATCGGTGCTTACGCCGATGGACCGGTCAGCGCCGGAGGCACACCCCTCGACCCCCAGCGCGCACACCGCGATGCGAAGATCACCCGGCAAGCCCGCGCAGGACCGTCGCGGGGCGACCGGACAGGCTCGCGGCGACGGGTCCGCACGCCCGTGCATGGCCCGCTTGTCCTGCCGGTCGTGCACGTGTCGTCTTGTCACGGGCGGCGGCCGAGCCGTCCGCTTCACTTCGAGGAGGCGTTCCCGTGCTGCCAGGGTTCGGTCGCCCGCCAGGTCTGGAGCGACGACGACAGGCCGTCTGCCAGTAGCGGGAGCTGCGGAACCATCGCCAGGGCGGCGACCATCTGCAGGTCGCGCAGGCGTTCCATGGCGCGCAGAACGTCGATGTCGACCGGGCGCAGCCCCAGGTCGACCGCGGCGGCGTTGTAGGAGGCGATCGCCTCTTCGCCGGTGTGCGCGAGATCCCACTCGACCGGGGCGACGCCGACGTGCTCGTAGTCGGAGTACAGCACGGTATCGGCAGTCTCGATCAGGTTGTAGAACGGAGCGTCGCCGTGGACCACCTGGACGGGAACACCGGGGAACGCCCGCGCGAAAGCAGAGGGCGACGCGACAATGGGCGAGAGGACGGCCCACTCGGCGCGGGCACGGGTCAGATCGGAGGCGGGCAGCAGGTCCTCGCGGCCCTCCAGGTCGTCGAAGGCGAGGTCGACGTACCCCTGCATCCCCGGGAAGAAGCCGGTCTCGCCCGGGTACTCCGCCAGGATCGAGTGCAGGCGGGCGACGGCGGGCATGCGCCTCACCGCGTCGTAGTCGTTGGGCAGCACGCCCTCGACCTTCTCCCAATAAGTCATCGTGAAACCGTCGCGCTCGACGGGCTCGGCCGGGACGAGCGCGCTCGGCACGACGGTCGGCTCGCCGCGCGACGCCATCCACCTCGACACGGCCAACTCCGTGCGCTGGAAGCCCGTCGAGGTGATGCCGCGCGGGGTTACCACCGGCACGCGCGCGACGACCGGGGACGGTGCGAGGTCCACCACCACCGAGAAGACGTCGTACAGGATCTTCGCCTCGGACGCGTCGAGCCCCAGACCGGTTGCAGCGGCGACCGCAGCGTCGCAGGCGCGTTGTGAGCGAGCGGCGCGTTCCTCTTCGGTGATCACGAACGCCACTGTAAGACCCCTCCCGATCGCACCTGATCAAGGGTGGTCCGGCCGCGTGCGAACAACGAACAAGTCGTGCTGCGAGCACTACGGGCTGGGCGACGCGGTCACCACCCACCTCGACACAGCGTTGACCAGGATGACCGCCGTCCCCCGCCCCACGCCTGTTGCACGTTGCAGTCGATGCCCACGCGGTCGGTGGGTCAGGTCGCGAAGGACTTCGACCTGACCGAGACCGCGGTGCGGCAGCGGGTCGTGCGGGCGGGGCTTGAGCGGTCGCCCGTCCGATGCGTCCAGCCCTCCGGTCGACAAGGTCGGCGCGCGGGAGCGGGGAGGTCACCGGCACCGGAACGGGCAGCGGCACCGGGCACGACGGCGGCGACAGTCCGCTTACGCACAGTCACCTCCGTGGCCGCGGCTCAGCTGTGCCCGATTTCGGGCACGGCATTTGATCCGGTGGTTGGCTGTGGCCATGCTGGGACCCGTGGAGGACGTTCGGCCGTCTGACGAGCGGTGGGAAAGACCCCACATGGGAGTGTCGGACGAACTCCTCCGGCACGTGGTCAGGACGACCGGTCTACCTACTGCGGTCGCGCGGCGGGTGGTGTCCGATGTCATGGGCTACTTCGTGGAGACGGCGGAGGAGTACGTGCGGCGGCGGCACGTCGAGTTGCGGCGGGACGGGTTGGGCAACGCCAGGATCTGGGCGCTGCTGCGGGAGGAGCTGGACGTGCGGCCGGTGGCGGCGCCGAAGTTGTCCGAACGCCAGTTGCGGCGGATCGTCTACGGGTAGAGGAGAGCACCGGGTATGTGCGGAATCGTCGGGTACGTCGGTCCCAGGGACGCGGTCCCCGTGCTGCTGGAGGGCCTGCACCGGCTGGAGTACCGGGGTTACGACTCGGCGGGCATCGCAGTCGCGGGTGGTGGTGGGCTGCAGGTCGTCAAGACTGCCGGACGGGTCGGTGACCTGCGCAAGGCTGTGCCGGACGGCACGGCGGGCGCCGCCGGTATCGCGCACACCCGGTGGGCGACCCACGGGGAGCCGAGCGATCGCAACGCCCACCCGCACGTGGACGCGGCTGCGCGGGTGGCGATCGTCCACAACGGCGTGTTCGAGAACTCGGACCGGCTGCGCGCGCAGCTTGAGGCGGACGGCGTCACGCTCGCCTCCGACACCGACAGCGAGGTCCTCGCCCACCTCGTGGCCCGCAGTGCGGCGACCACGCTCGAAGACGCCGTGCGCGAGGCGTTGGCGCAGGTCGAGGGCACGTACGGGGTGATCGTGATGGACGCCGAACGGCCCGGTGAACTGGTCGCGGCACGCCGCGGCAGCCCGGTCGTGCTCGGTGTCGGCGAGCAGGAGATGCTGATCGCCTCGGACGTCACCGCGCTGGTCCGCTTCACCCAGCAGGTGATCTACCTGGACGACGACGAGATCGCCACGGTCACCGCGGACGGCTACCGCACGTCCACCACGGACGCCCGCGCCACCAGCACCACCCGCTCCCCCACCGCGATCGACGTGGTGAGCGCCGAGTACGAGCTGGGCGAGCACCCCGACTTCATGTACAAGGAGATGCGCGAGCAGCCCGACGCGGTGGACCGCTGCCTGCGCGGCCGGCTGGACCACCGGTTCTCGTCGGCCCGGCTGGACGGCGTCGGCCTCAGCCCGCAGGACTACCAGCGCATCCGCCGGGTCAAGCTGCTCGGCTGCGGTTCGGCGTACTACGCGGGGCAGCTCGGCGCGCAACTGGTCGAGGAGCTGGCCCGGATCCCCGCCGACGCCGAGCCCGCGTCCGAGTTCCGCTACCGCAACCCGGTGGTCGACCCCGACACGCTGTACGTCGCGATCAGCCAGTCGGGTGAAACGCTGGACACGCTCGCGGCCGTGCAGGAGCTCAAGCGCAAGGGCGGGCACGTCATCGGCGTGGTCAACGCGGTCGGCAGCACGATCGCCCGTGAGTGCGGTCACGGGATCTTCCTGCACGCCGGGCCGGAGGTGTCGGTGGCGGCGACGAAGTCGTTCACCACGATGGCCGTGGCGTTGGCGATGCTGGCCCTGGACCTGGGACGGGTGCGCGACCTCTCGATCACGGAGGGCAGGCGACTGGTGACCGGGCTGTCGGAGCTGCCGCACCAGATCGCGCAGGTCCTGGCGTCCGAGGACGACATCGCCGCGGTCGCCCGCAAGTACGCCGACGCGCGGCACATGTTCTTCGTCGGCCGGGTGCGTGGTTGGCCCGCCGCACGGGAGGGCGCGCAGAAGCTCAAGGAGATCTCGTACGTGCACGCCGAGGCCTACCAGGCGTCCGAGTTGAAGCACGGGCCGTTGGCGCTGATCAACCCGGAGATGCCGACCGTGGTGCTGGTGCCCGACGACGAGCTGCTGGCCAAGAACACGGCCACGATCGAGGAGATCAAGGCGCGCGGCGGGCCGGTCATCGCGGTCACCGACGCCGAGCTGCCCCCGGGCCTGGCCACGGACGTCATCCGGGTGCCGAAGGCGCACGACGCGCTGGCCCCGATCACGCTCTCGGTGCCGTTGCAGCTGTTCGCCTACCACCTGGCGCGCGCGTTGGGCCGTGACGTGGACCGGCCGCGGAACCTGGCCAAGAGCGTGACCGTGGAGTAGGAATTAGGTTAGCCTAACCTGCATGCCCCGGTATTCGACGTTGGACCAGCTGCAGCTGAAGGTGCTCACCAAGGCCGCGAGCCTGGTCACCGCGCCCGCCAACCAGCGTGACGTGTTCGACCAGTTCGCCATGGCGGTCACCGCGGTCGCCGACCTCGCGCCGCACCTGCGCCGGGTCACGTTCCACGCGGCCGGGTTCGCCGACTTCGCGGTGACCGGCCCGGACGAGTGCTTCGGCCTGCTGATGCCACCGCCGGGCCGGCCGCTGACGATGCCGAGCGCGGATCGCGTCAACGTCCGCACCGCGCTGCGCGCCCTGCCCGCCGAGGACCGGCCGGACCTGCGCTGGTACACGATCCGGGCCCACCGGCCCGACGTCGGCGAGATCGACGTGGACTTCGTCCTGCACGGTGACGCAGGCCCCGGAACGCGCTGGGCGAACCGTGCCGAGGTGGGCCGGACCGCCGGTTTCCGGGCGGGCAACTCCGGCTACCGCCCGCCGTCCGCCGGCACGGTCCTCCTGGCGGCCGACGAGACCGCGCTGCCCGCCCTGGGCGCGATCCTGGCGTCCGGCGTCCCCGCGGACACCCGGATCTTCGCCGAGGTGCCCGGCGAGGACTACCGCGTCGACCTCGACGGCCCGGTCACCTGGCTCTACCGGGGCACCGACGCACCGGGCGCGCACATGCTCCGCGCGATCACCGACCTGCCGTCGCCCACGCCGGACTACGCCTGGGTGTGCGGTGAGTCGGCCTTGGCCACCGCGGTCCGCCGGCACCTGGTGAAGGACCGCGGCCTGGACCGCCGGTCGGTGACGTTCAGCGGTTACTGGAAGCTCGGCGCGGCCCGCACGTGACCGGTCAGAGGTAGCGGCACGGCAGTTCGAAGAACCAGTTCGCCGGCTCGTGGTCCAAGCGGCCCGCCGGGCTGCCGGTGCCGCACCGGGCCCGTGCCTGCACGACGCTCTGGTCCCACGGCACGCCGTCGAGCACCACCGCGGCCGTGCGGAAGTGCTGGACGACGCTCGCGAGCACGACCAGCGCGATCACCGCACGACCGGCCACCACCGCGTACCGCTGCCACCGGTGGGCGGGCACGGCGTCCAACCCCACGGCGATCGCGGCGAACAGGAACAGGCACGGCGCGACGCTGTAGCGCTGCCCGGCCATCACCACTTCCGGGTACTGCACCTGCAGGACCGCGCTCCAGTTGGCGGTCAGCGACACGACGATGACGAGCACGCTGTAACCCACGCCGAGCAGCACCAGCAGCCTGCCCGACCGGCCACCCCACCGCAGACCGGCCACCACCGGCACGGCGGCCAGCACGAGCGCGGCCAGCAGCGGCAGGTTGCCGTGCGCCGGGTAGATCCGGGCGACCTGCTCCGACCCGGTGAACGCCACCACCGGCACCCGCAGCACGCTCGCCAGCGCCACCTGCACCGGGTCCACCACGTCGTGCGAGTACGGGTTCCGCTCGGCGAACAGCATCACCGCGCCCTGCACCAGCGCCCCCGCGAAGAACGCGACGGGCACCTCCTTGCGGGGCACGGCGAGCCGCAGCAGCGCGACGGGCGCCAGCACGAACACCAGCGGGCTGGACACGGCGGCGAGGAACACGAACAGCGCGACCGGCACGCGCGGGGCGTCGCGCCACAGCAGGGCCCAGAACACCCCGTACAGCAGGAACCAGTGCAGGTTCGTCATGTTGTTCAACGGCTCGGAGTTGCCCGCCGGCAGCACGACCACGAGCGACGCCAACGCGACCCGCAGCGGCAGCGAGCGCAGGTACGCGCCGGAGGCCGCGAAGCAGAGCAGCGCGACCAGGGCGCGCAGCACGGCCGCCGCGATCGCGAACCCCGCGGCGGTCCACTCCAGCGGGAGCAGCGCGACCAGTTCGGCCACCAGTCGCGGCAGCGTGTGCAGGTAGCCGCCGTAGGGCTCGACCAGGTTCGACCACGCGGGCAGCGTGACGGCGTCCAGCGCGAAGCGGGCGCCGTCCTCGGCCCACAGGTGGTCGAGCCTCGCCCGGCCCGCGGGCAGGAGCAGCAGGAACGCGAGCGCGGCGACGAACCCGAGCAGGTAGCCGGTCACCGTCCCCGACCGCGGCGCCGGCGGCTGGGGCAGCAGGCTGTCGGCGAGCACGCGCAGCCGTCGTTCGCCGGTTCTCGGCGGGTCCTCGCTCGTCACCGTCACCCGGCGGCCCTCCCCTTGCGCCCTGTGGTAGCGGGAAGGTACCCGTCCGGCGGCCGGGGCCGCGCGCCGGGTGAGCGGGCGGTCAGGGGCCGGCGAGTTCCGACCGGCGCTCGTAGCGGGACCACTCCTGCTCGGACACGGTCTTCACGGTGGACGAGTTCAGCGCCGCCACCTCGGCCGAGCCGACGAGCCACAGCTTGCCGTCCAGCAGCAGCCCGACCTCGCCGTCCGGCGAGCGCACCGCCTCCACGCCCGCGGGCACGCGGACCGCGACCGGCAGCGAGTCGATCACCGCAGGCCGGTCGGCCAGCACACCGCGGGAGAACTCCTTGGCCACCGAACGGCGCTCGAAGCGGATCACCTCGCCGCCGACCACCAGGTCGGCCGTGTTCTCCGGTGACGGCACGGTGTAGCGGTTCAACGCGCTCAGCTCGGCCTTGGTGGCGCAGCCGCGCAGCCCGACCGCGTCGAGGCCGAAGTGCCTGATGTCCGTCGGCGCGTTCGCCGCGCCGATCACGGTGGAGCGCAGCACGTCCAGCGACACCCGGCCGCACGGGTCGGTCGGGTGGATCGGCGCGTGCCCCTCGGCGGTGCGCACCAGCCCCGGCCCTTCCCGCCACACGCCGGGGATCAGCACCGGGTCGAACGGCTGGCGGGTGAAGTCCTTGTCCCAGAACGTGATCGTGGTGCCCGCGTCGGTCGAGTGGGCGATCGCGAACGCCGACACGGCGTCGATCCACATCCAGTCCGAGCTGAACGCCTCCACCACCGAGCGGGTGCGCGGCACGGTCGTCGTGGACACCGGCACCATGCCGCCCTCGCCCAGCGCCTCGACGCCCTTGACGAACAGGGGGTCGCGGGAGCGGAGCACGAACTGGCCCGCGCCGTTCGGGTGGGTCGCGCGGCCGGTGGTGTCGGTGAACATGAGGTAGAACCAGCCGTCGACGTGCACGACGGACTGCTGCCCGGCGCCGTAGGCGTTCTCACGGATCACGTCGTTGGCCGGCACCACGATCGCCTGGCCGTTGTTCGCGCGGGTCCAGGTGATGCCGTCCCGACTGGTCGCGACGCCGATGGAGCTGCCGTTGGCGTGGTTGTCGCGGGACGCGCCGGTGTAGTACATGTAGTAGGTGCCGCCGACGCGGACCACCGACGGGTCGCACACGTGCATCGCGTCGAAGCTGGCGGAACTGCCGGAGAAGACCGGGACCGCGGTGCTGAACGGCCCGTCCAGCGACGGTCCCTCGCTGTAGAGGATGTCGTCACCGCCCGGCTGCGCGACGCTCATCTGGCTGCACCACCACGCCCGGATCCGGCCGCCCTCGCGGAGCACGGCGGGTGCGTAGTTGTACGGCGCGTCCTCGACGCCGTGCACCACGACACCGGCGCTCTCCCGCGGCTTGTCCACGGTGAGCGTGAGCTTCTTCGGTGGCGGCGGCGGCACCGCTGACGTGCTCTTCTGCACCGGGGAGATCGGCACCGAGCCGCTGGCGGCCGGGTCGCTGCACGCCGTCACCGCGCCCACCAGTACGGAGGCAGCAAGCAGCACGGGAAGCCGTCGACGCGGGGACACCCACCCAGTCTAGTTGCCGCTCATCCAGGCGAGTGAGGAACACCGTCACTGACCGTTGATGTTTTTCGTCAGTCCGCGCACCCCGGGACCGGGGCCCGGGAGGCCGTCGACCGGCACCCTTTACCAACGCTTTACTCATCGGCCGCCGTCCTGGATACTGTGCGTCGAGGGGAGTACTTCCCAAGCGTCTGCCCGGTCAGTACGGACATCCCGATCGGTGTCCCCGGCAGGCCGCCCGCCAGGGTGAAGGAGACCTCGGACTTCGGTGTTCGAGGAGCCTTGATGCCTGTGCACGTCGCCGTTCCGGCGAGTCCTGTCGAGTCCGTCGGGTCGACGGGGCTGTGGTTGACCAGCATCGCCGTCCTGGTGGTGCTCTTGGTCGCCGACTTCGTGGTCACCCGCCGCCCGCACGAGGTGTCGATGCGGGAGGCCGCCGGGTGGTCGGTGTTCTACCTCGCGTTGCCGGTGGTGTTCGGCGCCTGGCTGTGGCACGCCTTCGGGACCGACCGGGCGCTGGAGTTCATGACCGGGTTCCTGGTCGAGAAGTCCCTCTCGGTGGACAACCTGTTCGTGTTCATGCTGCTGCTCGCCGCCTTCGCCG
>NZ_PYAX01000005.1 GCF_003014735.1 Saccharothrix carnea
CACGGGTGGACGTTGGGAATTCCGCTGACGAAGGTGGAACTCGCCTCGATCGCCGGCATGAAGCCCAGAACGGCCGAGAAGGCGTTCTCCGATCTGCGAAAAGCGGGGGTGGTGGTGAGTCACCTGAGGCGTGACGTGCTGGTGCCGGATCTGGCGGGGCTGCGTAAATTCGCGGGCTTCTGACGCGAGACCGCATTTCTGCGGTATTCCCGCCGATGCAGTAGTCCACAGTGACTCTGCGCAGTCGTGCGTCAGCACCTCCGTCGAAAGGCCTGGCCGATGAGCTTCCAGCGCAGCCTGCTGGTGTGTTGTGACCTGAAGAGCTACGGGTCGGCAGACGACCTGCTCCAGCGCGAGCTCCAAGAGCTGCTGGTGCGCACCCTGGACCGGGCGGGCGAGGCCGCCGGCCTGGACCGCTCGGCGTGGCGCCGGCAGGCCAAGGGCGACGAGGAGTGGGCCGTGCTGCCGGCCGCGACGCCGGAGGGCGACGTCGTGGACCGGTACGTGCGGGCGCTCGACGTCGAACTGGGCAAGACCAACCGCTACCGGGTGCCGGAGGCCAGGCTGAGGCTGCGGATGGCGATCCACTTCGGCACCACGGTCGAGGGCGCCAACGGCTACCCCGGCCAGGACGCCGTGCTGGTCAGCAGGCTGCTCAACAGCGAGCCGCCGCACGCCGCGCTGGAGCAGTCACCCGGCTCCGACCTCGTCGTCGTGCTGTCCGACACGCTGTTCACCTCGCTGGTCGCGGCCCGGTACACCACGCTGCGACCGGAGGACTTCCGGCCGGTGGACGTGCGGGTGAAGGACTTCCGCGGCCGGGCGTGGATGTGGCTGCCCAGCGGTGACGTGCACTCGCTCGACCTGGACGCCGCACCGGCGGCCGGACCGGCGGGCGCGGGCGAGGCCCCGGTGTCCCCGGTCGTCACCGCGCCCTCGGTGAACCAGTACGCGGTGGCGAGCGGCGCGTCGACGGTGATCCAGGCGGGTGGCGACGCGCACGTGCCGACCCAGAAGGCCGACGTGATCCAGAACTTCGACCGCAACGACCAGCGGGGCTCGCACTTCGGCCCGGTCTACCGCAAGGACACCGACGAGAGGGCGTGAGGTGCGCGAGGAACCGCTGAGACTCCTCGCCGGCGCGGCGGCCGGCGCGCTGGCCACGGTGGCGGACACCGAGCAGTGGCCCGCCCTGCGGACCAGGGTGGCCGCGGTCCTCGCGCCCGACCTGGCCGACCTGGTCAGCGCCCGGATGGACGACGCGCGCCGCAGGCTCGTCGCCGCGCCGCGGGTGCGGCTGGAACTGGCGCGGGCCGAGTTCACCACCGAATGGCGCGGCTCGATCCACACCATGCTGTGGGAACGCCCGGAGGCCGCCGGCCCGCTGCGCGCCGTGCTGCACGACGTGAGCCCCGCCCTGCCGCGGGTGGTCGGCGACTTCGCCGCCGGGGCCACCGCCCGGCGATGACGGACCGAGGCGCGGGACGTGTTCCGCGGGTTCGGTGATCGGGAGTCCGCGAGCCACGTCGAGCGGTGGCTCGCGGAACTCGACCGTCACAGGTAGCGGAGTTGCTTCGCCTTCCCGGCGGCCACTTCGTCGTGCGCGGCGGTGATCTCCGGGCGGTGCGCCACGTCCGGCACGCCGACCTCCCACCACGCGCCCGCGTCGGTCCAGGCGGACGGGTGCGTGCGGATCACGACCACGGCCGGGCGGTGCTCGGTCTTCGCCACCTCGCGGGCTTGGCGGTAGGCGTCACGCAGGCCGTCCAGGTCGTCCACCGGGAACGTCGCACAGCCCATCGCGGCGGCGTGCGCGGCGAAATCGGTGCGCGGCGGTCGGGCGTGTGCCGAGCGGACGTCGTCGTAGAGGTTGTTGAAGCCCGCGCCACCCTGGCCGGTCTGCAGCCGGTGGATCACGGCGTAGCCGTCGTTGTCGCACACCACGGCGACGAAACCGTGCCCGGCGAACGCCGCCGAGAACAGCTCCGAGTTGAGCATCAGGTACGAGCCGTCACCCAGGAGCGTGGTCACCACGCCGTCAGGCCGCGCGATCGCCGCGCCCCACGCGCCGGCCAGCTCGTAGCCCATGCAGGAGAAGCCGTACTCGACGTCCATGGTCGCCTCGCCGACCGCGCGCCAGCCGCCGATCAGCTCGCCGGGCAGGCCACCGGACGCCGTCATCACGTAGTCCTCCGGGGTGGACTCCTCGTTGACCACGCCCACGACCTGCGCGTACGTCGGTGTGCCGCCCGGGGTGCGCAGGCCGTCGACGTGCGCGTCCCACTTGCCGCGCTCCTCGGCCGCGCGTGCCGCCCAGGTCTCGTCGGCCCGCCAGTCGCCGAGGGCGTCGGTCAGCTCGCGCAGGCCCTCGTCGGCGTCGGCGACCACGGCCAGCGCGCCGTGCTTCACCGCGTCGAACCGGGCGGTGTTGACCGAGACGATCCGGACGTCCGGCGCGAAGACCGTCCACGACGCGGTGGTGAAGTCCTGCAGGCGGGTGCCCACGGCGAGGACGACGTCGGCCTGGGCGGCGAGCGCGTTGGCGGAGGTTGAGCCCGTGATGCCGAGCGGTCCGGCGTGCAGGGGGTGGTCGTGCGGCACCTCGGTACGGCCGGCGGTCGTCTCGGCGATGGGGATGGCGTGCTGCTCGGCGAAGCGGATCGCACGGCCCGCGGCACGGGAGTAGCGGACGCCGCCGCCGACGACCAGCAACGGCCGGCGTGCGGCGCGGAGCGTGGTGACGGCGTCGGCGAGTGCCCTGGTGTCGGGGCGCGGGCGTTGCGGGCGGTGCACGACCGGGGTGAACAGGGCGTCCGGGAAGTCGAACGACTCGGCCTGCACGTCCTGCGGCAGGGCGAGCACGACCGGGCCGCAGTCGGCCGGGTCGGTGAGCACGCGGGCGGCCTGCGGGAGCGTGTTGAGCAGCTGCTCCGGGCGGGTGATGCGGTCGAAGTAGCGGCTGACCGCGCGGAACGCGTCGTTGACCGTGGTCGTCGGGTCGCCGAAGTGCTCCACCTGCTGCAGCACCGGGTCGGGCGCGCGGCTGGTGAACGTGTCGCCGGGCAGGAGGAGGAGCGGCAGGCGGTTGGCGTGGGCGACGCCGGCGGCGGTGACCATGTTCAGCGCGCCCGGGCCGATGGAAGAGGTGGCGACGCCGACCTGGCGGCGGTGGGTGGCCTTGGCGATGCCGACCGCGGCCAGCGCCATGCCCTGCTCGTTGTGGCCGCGCCAGACCGGCAGTGCTTCCTTCACCTCTTCGAGGGCGTTGCCGAGGGCGAGGACGTTGCCGTGGCCGAAGATCGCGAAGACGCCGGGGAACAGCGGGGCTTGCGTGCCGGTGGGCAGTTCGGTGCGTTGCGCTCGGAGCCAGCGGACCAGTGCTTGTGCGGTGGTGAGCCTCATTCGACCCGTCCTTCGGCGGTCGTGACGGGGCAGCGGGGGTCGAGGTCCTGGCTCGCCCAGGTGTCCCGGATCCAGGTGTGCGCGGGGTCGTCGCAGAACGCCATCGAGCGTTCGTCGTTCGGGCCGGCCAGGACGTTCAGGTAGTACATGGGGTAGCCGGGCGCGGCGACGCAGGGGCCGTGGTAGCCGCGGGGGATGAGGAAGACGTCGCCGTCGCGGACGGTCACGTCCTCGTCGATGTCGCCGTCGTCGGTGTAGGTGCGGTGGAAGCCGAACCCTTCACGCGATGGGGTGATCTGGTCGCGGCCGGCGATGCGGAAGTAGTAGATCTCCTCGTTGACGACGTCGCAGGTGTGGTCGTGCTTGTGCGGCGGGTAGGACGACCAGTTGCCGTCCGGGGTGATCAGCTCGCAGGCGATCAGCTTGTCGGCGTGGTCCCAGACGCCCGGGACGCCGAAGTTCGTGACCTGGCGGGTGGCGTTGCCCGCGCCCCTGACCTCGACCGGGACCTCTTCGGCCGGGCCGTACTTCGGTGCCAGCCTGCGGTCGCAGCGGGCCATCGGCAGCGCTACTTCTACTCCGTCCTTCGTGGAGAGTCGGACTTCCGCGTCCCTCGGCACGTAGGCGAAGTCCGTGACGCGGGTGAAGACCGAATCGCGGCCCCGCACCTCGAACCGCTCACCGTCGACCTCGACCACGCACCCGCCGGACAGCGGGAGCACGAACGCCTCGTAGTCGCCGGTCTCGAACGTGACCACCCCACCGGGGTGCAACAACAACACCCGCAACCCCGCGTGATCCCAGCCGGCGACCTCGGGGGTGAGCTCGACGGCGTTCTCCCCGTCCGACAACGTGCCCAACGGCCGGTGCAGGCTCATCCCGGGCTCCCCTTCCCCACGTCCACCCCGGCCCGCGCTCCGCCGTCACCGGATCGGGTGACCTCCCGCGCCAGGCGCAACACCGTCGCCGCCGCCTCGACCGCCGCGGCCACGTCACCGTCCGGCGGGTAGAGCAGGGCACGCCCGATGACCAGTCCCCGCACGTTCGGGTGACGCAACGAGTGGCCCCACGACGCCAGGTCGTCACTCAACCGGGCGGACGGCACACCACCGAGCACGAGCGCGGGCAACGTCGTCGCACCAAGCACCTCATCGGGTGACGGCGGCAGCTTCAACCAGGTGAACGCCGACGTCGCCCCCAACCCGGCCGCGACGCTCCCGGCCCGCGCCAACGCCGCGGCGTCCTTCTGCAACACCAACGCACCGTCCGCGTCCCGCGCGTAGGGCAGCGGCTCGACCATCGCCATCAGGCTGCGGTCGGCCAACGCCGACACCGCCGCGGCGCAGCTCTCCAGCGTCGGCACGGTGCCGGGATCGGAGTCGACCAGGCGCAGCAACATCTTCCCGCCGTCCAACCCGTTGCCCGCGATCGACGTGGGGTCGTACGCGGTGAACCGGTCGTCGATCTCCCAGTCCGCGCCGGCCAGACCGCCGCGGTTCATCGAGCCGATGACGACCTTGTCGTGCAGCCCGTCGAGCAGCAGCAGCTCCTCGATCACGTCCGGCGTGCCGAGCACCCCGTCCACCGCCGGGTTCGCCAGCGCCGTGAGCAGCCGGTCCAGCAGCGAGCGGCGGTCGGCCATGGCGAGCGGATCGCCGCCGACCCCCAGCGCACCGCGCGCCGGGTGGTCCGCCGCGACCAGGAACAGCGTGCCCTGGTCGGACAGCAACTGCGTCCGCCGCCGACGTGCCTGGTAGGCGCGGCGGATGGCGGCCGGATCGGTCGCCCTGGTGTCCAGCAACCCCTTCCACCGCTCGTCGCTGATCACCTCGCACCTCCGACTGCCCGGGTTGCCAGGGCCTCCAGGGGCACCGGGATCGCCGGGGGTGCCAGGGGCGCCGGCGAGGGTGACGGGTCGGCGGGAGGTGGCGGGTCGGTGGAGTCGGGCAGGTTGGGCGAGCGCGGGCGGGTGGTCGAGGGCGGCGAGTGGGGCGGAGTGGTCGGGGGCGGTGAGTGGGGCGGAGTGGTCGGGGGCGGTGAGGTGGGCTCGGTGGGCCTGGTCGTTGCGGACCGGGGCGGGGGTGGGATCGGGGTTGGGGTGGGTGGTGGGTAGGCGGGGTGGTTGTCGGGCGCTCGGTCCTCGTTTAACCGAGGGTCGGTAACGGTGTTTCCGTACATTTTCGGGTCATGTTCATCCGATCGTGTTGGCCGGTGGGTGGGGTTGGGGTGATCTTGGCACGGGTTGGGCACGGGTGCCTGCCGAGGTGTTTTCACAGGTGGGCCTCGATTTCCGGCTCGGTCGGCATGGCGTCGGCGCAGGCCAGGCGGGCGGCGACGAGGGCGCCGGCGACGTTGGCGTAACGCGCGATCCGGTCCGGTGGCCAGCCTGCGAGGAGGCCGTGGGCGAGGGCGCCGCCGAAAGCGTCGCCCGCGCCCAAGCCGCAGACGACGTCCACCGGATGCGGGGGGACGGTCCAGGTGCCGGCCGGCGTGGCGAACAGGACGCCCTCCGCGCCCTTCTTCACGACCGCCAGCTCGACGCCGCGCGCCAGGAGTCGGGCGGCGGCTTCATCGGGGTCGGACGTGCCGACTGCCACCTCCACCTCGGTCCGGTTGCCCACGGCGACCGTCACGTGGTCCAGCATCCAGTCGATCTCGCGGCGGGCGGTGGCCTCGTCGGGCCAGAACATCGGCCGGTAGTCGAGGTCCAGGACGGTGTGGGGGCGGCGGGCTCGATGCTCCAAAACCTGGCGTTGGGTTTCCCGGGCGGGTGAGGCGGAGACACCCGTTCCGGTCACCCAGAGCAGGGGGACCTCCGCCACCAGGTCCCACGGCACGTCGTCCGGGGTGAGGGCGAGGTCGGGGGCGAGAGGTGCGCGGTAGAACAGCAGTGGTGGGTCTTCGGGTGGGTCCAGGGCGCAGAAGACGACCGGGGTCTGCAGGTCGGGGGCGGTTCCGACGTAGGACGACGACACGCCGAAGGACTCCAGCGCCGAACGAACGTAAGGGCCGAAGCCGTCCGGGCCGACCTTGGTCACCACCGCGGCGGAACGGCCGAGCCGCGCCGCCGCCACCGCCACGTTCGTCGCCGTGCCACCGAGCGACTTGGCGAACGTCCGCACCTGCGCCAGCGGCACGCCGCTCTGCTCCGGGTACAGGTCGACGCCGACCCGGCCGATGGTCAGCACCTCGACCGTCATCCGGAGACCCCGCGCAGTTCGTGCGCCAACGCCTCCAGCTCCGCGCCACCGGCCATCTGCCTGGTCAGCTCCTCCAGGCTGATCTGCGACTTCTCGTACGTCCCCAGCGCACGCCCGCGCTTGAGCAGCAGGAACCGGTCACCCACGGGGTAGGCGTGGTGCGGGTTGTGGGTGATCAGCACGACCCCGAGGCCGCGGTCGCGCGCCTGGGCCACGTACTTGAGCACCAGGCCCGCCTGCTTGACGCCGAGCGCGGCGGTGGGCTCGTCCAGGATCAGCACCTTCGCCCCGAAGTGCACGGCACGGGCGATCGCCACGCACTGCCGCTCACCGCCGGACAGCGTGCCCACCGGCTGCTCCACGTCACGCAGGTCGATGCCCAGCTCGGCCAACGCCGTCCGCGTCACCCGCCGTCCTCGCCGCCGGTCCAGGAACCGGAACGGCCCGAAGCCGACCGTGGGCTCGGACCCGAGGAAGAAGTTGCGCCACACGCTCATCAGCGGCACCACGGCCAGGTCCTGGTAGACGGTGGCGATGCCCCGGTCGAGGGCTTCGCGCGGCGAGGAGAACCGGACAGGGGAGCCGTCGACCAGGAACTCGCCGGTGTCGTGCCGGTGCACGCCCGCCAAGACCTTGATCAGCGTGGACTTGCCCGCGCCGTTGTCGCCGAGCACGCACGTCACCTCGCCGGCGTTGACCGCGGTGGAGACGTCGCGCAGCGCGATCACGCTGCCGTAGGTCTTGCCGATACCGCGCACTTCCAGCAGTGGGCTCATCGCCGCACCCTCTCCGCTCGCCGCCGCAGGGCGTTGTTGACCAGCACGGCGGCCAGCAGCATCACGCCGAGGAACAGCTGGAACCAGTCCGAGTTCCAGTTCGCGTAGACGATGCCCTGCCGGGCCATGCCGAAGATCAGCGCGCCGATCGCCGCGCCGATCGCCGAGCCGAACCCGCCGGTCAGCAGGCACCCGCCGATGACCGCGGCGATGATGAACTGGAACTCCAGCCCGATGCCCTGGTTGGCCTGCACGCTGGTGAACCGCAGGATGTTGATCGACCCGACCAGCCACGCCGCGCCGGCCGTGGTCATGAACAGCAGGATCTTGGTCCGCGTCACGGGCACGCCGACCGCCCGCGACGACACGGGCGACCCGCCGACCGCGAAGATCCAGTTGCCGAACCGGGTGCGCAGCAGCACGACCGCGGCGAGGGCTGTGACCAGCACCCACCACACGATCGACACGTAGAACGCCGTGCCGCCGAACGTGAACGTCGAGGCGAACAGGAACCCGGCCGACGAGTAGCCGTCCGCGGACCGCATGCCGGACACCTGCACGGTGCCGGTCACGAGTCGGGTGATGCCGAGGTTGAGGCCTTGCAGCGCCAGGAACGTGCCCAGCGTGACGATGAAGCTGGGCAGGCCGGTGCGCAGCACCAGCCACCCGTTCAGCGCGCCGACCGCCAGCGCGAACACCAGTGACGCGAGCAGGGCGAGCCACACGTTCCAGCCGAGCCGGGTGGCGAGGATCGCGGTGACCAGCGCGGTGGACGCGGTCATCACGCCGGCGGACAGGTCGAACTCGCCGCCGATCATGAGCAGCGCCACCGCGACCGCCATGATGCCGAGCGTGGACGCGTCGTCCAGCCAGGTGGCGACGCCGCCGGTGCTGAGGAACCGCTCGGTCACCACCGAGAAGAACGCGAAGACGGCCAGCGCGCCGAGCAGTGCGCCGATCTCGGGTCGGAGCACGAGCCGGTCGAGCAGCCGGGCCGAGCGGAGCCGCTCGTCCGCCGCGGGAGCCGTGGTCACGGGGGTCATGGTCAGCGGGTGCCGCGCTCGGCGTACTCGGCGACCTTGTCCACGTTGGACTTGTCGACGAAGCCGGGTCCGGTGAGGACCGGTTTGCCGCCGCCCACGGTGTTGGCGTTGTCGCGGTAGAGCTTGAGCATCACGATCGGCAGGTAGCCCTGCTCGTACTGCTGCTGGTCGACGGCGAACAGCACGTCACCGGCTTTGATGGCGGCGGTGACGTCGGCGTTGAGGTCGAACGTGGCGACCGCGGCCTTCGAGGACGCGCCCTTGACCGCGCTCACGGACGACACGGCGACCTGCGGGTTCAGCGCGAGGACGGCGTCGACCGACGGGTCGGTCTGCAGGGCGCCCTTGATCCGGGACTCGACGTCGGTGGGGTTGTTGATGTCGACCTGGAGGTTGGTGACGGTGCCGCCGAACCCGGTGCGGGCGCCGTCGCAGCGCTGGTTGAGGCCGACGTTGCCGGCTTCGTGGATGACGCAGAGCAGCTTGGTCTTGCCGGCATCCTTGAGCTTCTGCCCGGCTTGTTCGCCGGCGACGTTCTCCTCTTGGCCGACGTGCGCCAGCGCGCCGAACGAGGCGCTCTTGTCCGAGCCGGAGTTGATGGTGATGACCGGGATGCCCGCCTTCACGGCGTTCTCGATCGAGGTTTTCAGGGCGTCCGGGTTGGCCATCGAGACGACGATGCCGCCGACCTCCTGCGACACCGCGTTGTCGATCAGGGTGGACTGCCTGCCGGGGTCGCCGTCCGAGTGGTAGTCGACCGTGACGCCGAGCTGCTTGCCCGCGTCGGTGGCGCCGTTCTTGACCACGTTCCAGAACGCGTCACCGGCCGTGCCGTGGGTGACGACGGCGACGCGCAGGTCACCGGTCGGTGCTTGGGCGGAGCCGGTGTTCGTCGTGGTGCTGTCGGTGTCGGCGACGGGGCCGCTGCACGCGGCCAGCAGCGCGAGCCCGGTCAGGGCGAGACCCGCACGCAGGACTTTTCGAGTGGACGTCATCGTCTCTCCTCGCTGAGGGGGAAATCAGGCGGTGATCCGGGTGAGGTGCGCGAGGCTGCCCGCGGTGTCGCGCACGGGGGTGTCGAGCGGGCTGTCGTCACCGAGCGCGGTGTCCTGCTCCAGGACGTACCAGCCGGCGTATCCGGCGTCGCGCAGGGACGCCACCAGGGCTGCCACATCCACGTCGCCTTCGCCCAGCGGCACGTACATCCGCTGCTGGACGGCGGCCGTGTAGCCGATGTCGCCGGCGCGGACGGTGGCGGCGATGTCGGCGCGCACGTCCTTGAGGTGCACGTGCCCGATCCGCTCGGGGTGGCGGCGGGCGAGGTCGACCGGGTCCGTGCCGCCGATGAGGAGGTGGCCGGTGTCCAGGCAGAGGTCGAGGTCGGAGTCGGCGAGGAACCGCTCGACCTCGGTGGCGCGTTCGACGTGCGTGCCGACGTGCGGGTGCAGGGCGGTGCGCAGGCCGTGGCGGGCGGCGTGGTCGCGGACGAGCGCGGCGGTGTCGACCAGGGTGCGCCACTCGTGGTCGGTGAGGGCGGGGCGTTCGTCGTAGCCGTCGAGGCCGGTCGCGGCGGCCAGCACGAGGACTTCGGCACCTGCGGCGGCGAGCAGGGCCGCCACCCGGTCGACTTCGTCCACTGTGGACTGTTCGCCGGTGTGCAGTGGCACGGCCAGGAAACCGCCGACCAACGTGAGTCCGTGTTCGTCCAACAACGCCTTGAGCGCACGGGGTTCGGCGGGCAGGTAGTCCGGCGGACCGAGTTCGGTGGCC
The DNA here is from genome assembly GCF_003014735.1 of Saccharothrix carnea. Lineage (GTDB taxonomy): Bacteria > Actinomycetota > Actinomycetes > Mycobacteriales > Pseudonocardiaceae > Actinosynnema > Actinosynnema carneum. The sequence goes on from NZ_PYAX01000005.1 coordinate 10,192, forward strand.
CGCAAGCCCAACGACGCCATCTGGCCGAGCACGGTGTCGGCGTCGAGGACCTTGCCCCACCCGGGAACCTCGCACACGCCCCACGAGATGGGCGCACCGGCGATCTTCACGCCCGAACCTCCGTCTCGACGCGGACCGGGGCGCCCGTTCGCCGCGACCGCTCGCACGCCTCGGCGAGTCGGAGGCTGATCAGACTCTCCCGCGCGGGTGAGGGGTTCGCCACCGTGCCCGCCACGACCTGCGTGAACACCGCCACCTCGGCCAGGTAGGCACGGTGGAAGCGGGCCGCGAAGCCGGGGTAGGCGTCGGCGGCGGCCTTCGGGCCTTCCGGTTCCAACGACGTCAGCGGCGTGCGCGGGTCGAGGCCGACTACCAGCGAGTCCCGGCTGCCCAGCACCTCGATGCGGTGGTCGTAGCCGAGCGGGTCGTGCCTGCCGCCGGCCAGCACGGCGTGCGCGCCGCCCGCGAACTTCAGCATCACCACGGCGTTGTCGACGTCGTCGGCGTCCGCGAACGCCTGGTCCACCAGCACCGATCCCGACGCGTACACCTCCACCACCGGCTCGCCGACCAGCCACGGCACCGCGTCGAGGTCGTGGATCAGCAGGTCGCGGAAGATGCCGCCGGACTGGGGCAGGTAGCCGAAATCGGGCGGCTGGGCGTCGTTGCCCAGGGCCCGGACCAGGTAGATGTCGCCGACCTCGCCCGCGCGGACGCGGCGGTGCAGTTCGGACACCGCCGGGTCGAACCGGCGCTGGAACCCGACCAGCACCTCCACCCCGGACGCCTCCACGTCGTCCACCAACGCGCGCATCTCGTCCAGGTGGCTCGCGATCGGCTTCTCGCACAGCGTCGGCACGCCCGCCGCGAGGGCCGCGCGCAGCAGCGCGGGGTGCGTGGTCGTGGGCGTGGCGAGCAGGACGCCGTCACTGGCGGTGAGCAGCGCGTCGAGGTCGTCCACGCTCCGGGTGCCGGGCAGCAGGGCCGACGCGTGCGCCGCGCGGCCGGGCACGGGGTCGAACAGCAGCACCTCGTCGACCTCGTCGAGGGTGGCCAGGTTGGTGGCGTGCATGGTGCCGATCCGGCCCACTCCGGCAACTCCGATGCGCATCCCGCTCGTCTCCGTCCTGGTAGAGGCGGTCTGAAGTTAGAGCGCTCTATTGTTGGAGCGCTCTAAGGCTGTAGCGTCCGTCACACGGGTGTCAAGGGCGCGTTGCCCGGCCGTGACCGCGCGGGAGGGGGACACCGGTGGCCAGACCGACCATGGAGGACGTCGCGGCCCGCGCCGGGGTGTCCCGCGCCCTGGTGTCGCTGGTCATGCGGGGGTCACCGAAAGTGAGCGACCAGCGGCGGGCGGCCGTGCTGAAGGCGGCCGAGGAGCTGGGGTACTCGCCGCACGCGATGGCGCGCTCGCTGGCCAGCCGCACGTCGCACGTGCTCGGCGTGATGGTGTCGGACCTGCACAACGCGTTCTTCGCGGAGGTCGTGGACGGGCTCGACGCGGTGGCGGCCGAGCACGGTTTCGAGCTGATCCTCAACACCGGCGGGCGCAGTCCGGCGCGGGAGCGGCGGGCGCTGCGCAGCCTGCTGTCGTTCCGGCCGGCGGGGCTGGCGCTGCTGTCGCCGGTGGTGCCGACTGCGGACATCGGCCGTGCGGCGGAGCAGACGCCGGTGGTGCTGGTGGCGCGGTCGTCCCGACTGGCCACTGTGGACACCGTGAACGACGACGGCGAGCGCGGCATCGCGTTGGCCGTGGACCACCTGGTGTCGTTGGGGCACAGGCGGATCGCGCACCTGGACGGCGGTGCGGGCTCGCAGGCCGCGCCGCGGCGCCGGGGTTACCTGGCCGCGATGGCGTCCCACGGGCTCACGCCCAGGGTGGTGGCCAGCGAGTACACCGACGCGGGCGGCGCGCGTGCCGTGCGGGGGTTGTCGGGCGACCTGCCCACCGCGATCGTCTCGTGCAACGACTTCAACGCGGTCGGCGCGATCTCGGCGCTGGAGGAGGCCGGGTTCCGCGTGCCGCGGGACGTGTCGGTGGTCGGGTACGACAACACCTCGCTGGCCGCCCTGCGGCACGTCTCGCTGACCACGGTCGACCAGCCGCGCAACGAGCTCGGCCGGCTCGCCGCCACCGCGCTGCTGCAACGGGTGCGCGGTGACCGGGTCGAGCCCGTGCGCCACCTGCTGCACCCGTCGCTGGTCGTCCGCTCGACCACGGCACCGCCGGTCAGGCCAGCTTGAGCCCCACCACGCCGAGCACGATCAACGCCAGGCACGCGAGCCGCAGCGGTGACGCGCTCTCACCCGCGGTGATGCCCACCAGCACCACGCCGACCGCGCCGAGGCCGACCCACACCGCGTAGGCCGTGCCCACCGGCAGGTCGCGCATGGCGATCGCGAGCATCACGAAGCTCGTCACCGCCGCCGCGATCCCGATCGCGGTCGGCCACGGACGGGTGAAACCGTCCGACCGGCCCAACGCCGTGGCCCACACGACCTCCAGCGCCGCCGCGCCGAGCAGCAGCAACCAGGCCACGGCTACGCCACCGCCCCGGCGTCCACGACGAACGCCGCACCGGTGGTGTTGCGCCCGCCGTCACCGACGAGGTGCGCGACCGTCGCGGCCACGTCCTCCGGGTCGCAGTACCGGCCGAGGGCGGTGAAGCCGCGTTCCTCGTCGGCGCCGGGGCCGTCCGCCGGGTTCATCTCGGTGTCGGTCGAGCCGGGGTGCACCAGGTTGACCGTGATGCCGCGCGGGCCGAGGTCGCGGGCCAGGCCCTTGGTCAGCCCGACCAGCGCCGACTTGCTCATCGCGTAGAGCGCCCAGCCCGGGTACGGCACCCGTTCGACCAGGCTGCTGCCGATGCCGACGATCCGGCCACCCGCCGTCATGTGCGGCACGGCGGCCTGGACCAGCACGAACGCCGCCCGGGCGTGGATCGCGAGGGTGCGGTCGACGTCGTCCACCGTGACGTCCTCGAACGGCCCGTACGGTGCGATGCCCGCGTTGTTGACCAGGATGTCCAACCCGCCGAACGCGGACGCGACCCGTGCGGTGGCGGCACGCAGGGCGTCGACGTCGGTCGCCTCGGCCCGCAGCGCGAGCGCCCGCACGCCGAGCGCCGTCATCTCCTCCACCACGGCTTCGGCGCGGTCGGCCGAGCGCGCGTACGTGATCGCCACGTTCGCGCCCTCGCCCGCGAGCCGCTTGGCGATGGCCGCCCCGATCCCGCGGCTGCCGCCGGTGACGAGGGCTGATCTACCGGTGAGCATGTGGTCCCCCAATAACCGGAACTGGTTCCGCTTGAGCATAAGCGGAATCAGTTCCGGTTGTCGAGGTGCGGGTTAAGCTGCGGTGGTGACGCGGGAGCGGGCCGACGCCGCCAAGAACAGGGCGAAGATCCTGGCCGCCGCCGCCGACATCGTCGCCGAACGCGGTATCGAAGGCCTCGCCATGGCCGAGGTCGCCGCCGCGTCCGGTGTCGGCGTGGGCACCCTCTACCGCCGCTTCGGCGACCGCTCCGGCCTGGCCCACGCGTTGATCGACGCCTCGGAACGCGAGTTCCAGGCCGCGTTCCTCACCGGACCGCCCCCCGTCGGCCCCGGCGCACCACCCGCCGACCGCCTCCGGGCGTTCCTGCACGCCCTGGTCGACCGCACGCTCGCCCAGCTGGACCTGCTGCTGATGGCCGAGACCACCGGCCCGTTCGCCCGCTTCGGCGGCGCCTACGACGCCCACCACCGCCACCTGACCGTGCTGATCGCCCAGGCCAGACCCGACCTGGACGCCGCGTTCACCGCCGACGCCCTCCTGGCACCGCTGTCCGCGAACCTGATCACCCACCGCGGCGCCGAGGCGGCCAGGATCAAGGCCGGCCTCGACGCCCTGCTGGACGGCCTGCTCCCCCGCTAGGCGTCCACCTTCGGCCGTTCCGGTTGCGGGGAGGGCTTGCGGAACAGGCGGCGGATCAGCGGCCAGAGCAGCAGGACCACCACGATGCCGTAGACGACCAGCGAGAACGGGGTGTTGACCAGGCCCGTCAGCGAGCCGTCCGACAGCTGCAGGGCACGGCGCATCTGCTGTTCCGCGGCCGGGCCGAGGATCACGCCGATGATCGCCGGCAGCACGGGCAGGCCGTACCGCCGCATCACGAAGCCCAGCACGCCGATCACGAACATCACCAGCAGGTCGAACACGTCGGCGTTCACCGCGTAAGCACCCACGCTGGCGAAGAACAGGATTCCCGCGTACAGGTACGGCCGGGGGATGCGCAGCAGCTTCGCCCACACCGGCGCCAACGGCAGGTTCAGCACCAGCAGCAGGCACAAGCCGATGAACAGCGACGCGATCAGCCCCCAGACCAGCGCCGACTCCCGCTCGAACAGCAGCGGCCCCGGTTGGATGCCGTACTGCTGGAACGCCGCCAGCATCACCGCGGCCACCGCCGTGGTCGGCAGGCCCAGCGTCAGCATCGACACCAGCGTGCCCGCGGCCGACGCGCTGGCCGTCGCCTCCGGACCGGCCACGCCCTCGATCGCGCCCTTGCCGAACTCGTCGCGGTGCTGGGACAGCCGCTTCTCGGTCACGTACGACAGGAACGTCGGGATCTCCGCGCCACCGGCCGGGATCGCGCCGAACGGGAACCCGATCACCGGGCCGCGCAGCCACGGCTTCCACGACCGCCGGAAGTCCTCGCGGCCCAGGAACGCCCGACCGACCGGGATCGCCGAAGCGGGCTTGCGCCGCAGGTGCGCGGCCACCCACAGCGACTCGCCGACCGCGAACAGGGCCACCGCCACCACGACCACGTCGATTCCGTCGGCCAGGTGCAGCGAGCCGAACGTCAACCTCTGCTGGCCGGTCATCTCGTCCAACCCGACCAGGCCGATGGTGAGGCCGATGAGCAGGGACGCGAACCCGCGCACCCGGGACGCGCCGAGCACGGACGTCACCGCGATGAACGCCAGCACCATGATCGCGAAGAAGTCCGGCGCGCCGATGTCCACGGCGAACTCCGCCACCGTGGGCGCGAGCAGGACCAGCAGCACCGTGCCGATGACACCGCCGACGAAGTGCCCGATGGCGGCCGCGGCAAGCGCTTGCGACCCCCGCCCCTTGCGCGCCATCGGGTTGCCGTCGATCGCCGCCACCACCGCCGCGCTCTCACCGGGCGTGTTGAGCAGGATCGACGTGGTCGAGCCGCCGAACATGCCGCCGTAGTAGATGCCAGCGAACATGATGAACGCCCCGGTCGGCTCCAGGCCGTAGGTGACGGGCAGCAGCAGCGCCACCGCCATCGCGGGTCCGATGCCCGGCAGCACGCCGATCGCCGTGCCCAGCAGCACGCCCAACGCAGCCAACGCCAGGTGCGTCGGCGTCAACGCGGTCGCGAATCCCTCGAGCAGGTTGGTGAACGAGTCCACGTCAGAACATCCCCACCAGCGGCCCACCGGGCAGCGGCACGCCCAGCAGGTTGTCGAACAGCACGAACGTCAGCACCGACAGCCCGGCGGCGAGCAGCGGGTCGCGCACGAAGTCCCGGCTGCCCAGCGCGTACGCCGCGCCCCAGAACAGGATCGCGCCGGAGATCGGGAAGCCGACCACCCCGATCAGCGCCGCGTTGGCCAGGAACGCACCGCACAGCAGCAGCACGGTCCGCCAGTCGGCCGGCGCGGACAGGTCGACGTCCTCGCCGCCTTCCGCCTCACCACGCCCACCGCGCAGCACGTCCCGCGCGAGCAGCGCGGCGACCACGAGCAACCCGACGCCGACCACCACCGGCACCGCCTTCGGCCCCACCGGGCCGCGCTGCGCGAAGTCGGTGTGGATCCGGATCGCGTCGACCAGGACCAGCACGCCCAACCCGACCAGCACCGCCGACACGCCCAGCTCGGAGCGCTCCCGCAGCCACGCCCGGCTCCAGGGCTTGTTCACCGCGTTCACCGCTTTCACGGTGTTCACCGCCTCGTGCACGCCCAACCCTCCACTCATGCCAGCCCCAGGTCCTTGAGCACGGTCGCCACCCGGTCGTTCTCCGCGCGCAGGAACGCGCCGAACTCGTCGCCGGGCGCGAACGCGTCCGTCCAGCCGTTGCGCGCCAACGCCTCCCGCCACTGCGGCGTGCCGTGCAGGTCGGTGAACAGGTCCACCAGCCGGGCCCGGTCGGCGTCGGAGATCCCCGGCGGCGCGACCACGCCGCGCCAGTTGTTGAACTCGACGTCCACCCCGGACTCGCGCAGCGTCGGCGCGTCCACACCGGACAGCCGCGATCCGCTGGTCACCGCCAGCACCCGGATCTGCCCGGCCTCGATCTGGTCGCGGTACTCGCCGACGCCGGACACGCCGAACGCGACCTTGCCGCCCAGCACCGACGCCAGCAGCTCGCCGCCGCCGTCGAACGGGATGTAGTTGACCGCCCGCGGGTCGAGGCCGACCGCCTTGGCGATCAGCATCGGCGCCAGGTGGTCCGGCCCGCCGGGCGACGAACCGCCGCCGACCGTGACCGCGCCCGGGTCCGCCTTCCAGGCCCGGACCAGCTCGTCCAGCGTCCGGTACGGCGAGTCCTCGCCGACCACGACGATGTCCGGCTCCTCGATGAGCTTCGCGATCGGGGTGGTGTCCAGCAGCGACGACGGCGCCTTGTTCGTGTAGACGCTGCCGACCACGCCCAGGCCCATCGACATCACGAGCTTGCCGTTGCCGCGTTCGCTGACCGTCCGGCCGAGCCCGACCGTGCCGCCCGCGCCGGGCAGGTTGAACACCTCGGTGTTGCGGATCAGCTCCGCGTCCTCCATCGCCTTCGCGGCGGTGCGCGCCGTGACGTCGTAGCCGCCGCCCGGCGCGTTCGGCACCAGCACGCGCAGGCTGCGCAACGACGCCGTGGTGTCCGCGCCGGACGTCAGCAGCGGAGGCACGAGGACGACGACCGCCAACGCGCCGACGACCGCGAGCCAGTTCCTGATCCGCACTGTGATCCCCGCCTCTCTTCCGCGTGGTTGGACATGTTGCACTCGTGTAAACAGGGAAGTCCCGCTTGCGCGCCTAAGGGTTCTTTTGTTCTTTGTGGTCACCGGGAGGTGCTGATGGGTACGCGCGGATCGCTGGCCCGTCAGCTGCTCGTGTGGCAACTGGTAGTGGTCGTGGCGCTGCTGTGCGCGGTGGGCGTGCTGTCGGTCGTCCAAGCGGGGAACAACTTCCGCACGACCGAGGGACGCCGGATGCTGTCCGTGGCCGAGGACGTGGCCGCGACGGCGGGCGTGCGGGCGTCGCTGGCCGACCCGCTGAGGCACTACGCGCTGGCCCCGTTCGCGGAGAGCGCCCGCAGCCTGTCCGGCGCCAGCTACGTGATCATCACCGACCCCGACCGCGAGGTCCTGACCTCGCCGGACCCGAGCCAGGTCGGTGAGCCGCTCGACCTCGGCGCCAGTACCGCGTTGCGGGGCCGGTCGTGGGTGGGCGAGCTGGGCGGCGCGACCGTGGCGCACGTGCCGGTGATCGGCGACGGCGGCGCGGTCATCGGGCTGGTCGCGGCCGGGCGGCAGGCGCCGGGGTTCTGGGACGGTGTGCTGGACTCGCCGGACAACGCGCTGCGGTTGCTCGGCGTGGCGCTGGTCATCGGCGTCACCGGGTCGCTGCTGCTCGCCCGGCGGGTGAAGAACCAGACGCTGGGCCTGGAACCGCACGAGATCACCGCGCTGGTCGAGTACCGGGAGGCACTGCTGCACGGCATCAAGGAGGGCGTCGTCGCCCTCGACCCGCGGCACCGCATCACACTGGTCAACGACCACGCCCGCGACCTGCTGGCCCTGCCGCGGGACGCCGTGGGCCGCTCGGTGGCCGAGCTGGACCTGGACGAGCGGCTGCGCGACGTGCTGACCGGCCGGGCCACCGGCGTGGACCAGCTGGCGCTGACCGGCGGCCGGGTGCTCACCCTCAACCACATGCCGCTCGACGTGCACGGCGCCGTCGTCACCCTGCGCGACCGCACCGAGCTGACCACGCTGCGCGACGAGCTGGACGCGAACCGGCACGCCACCGACACACTGCGGGCGCAGGCGCACGAGTTCAGCAACCGCCTGCACACCATCGCGGGCCTGGTCGAGCTGGGCGAGTACGACGAGGTGCGCGGGTTCATCAGCCGCATCAACACCGCGCAGGGCGCGTGGCGGGCGGAGGTCGGCTCGAAGGTCGCCGACCCGGCGGTGGCCGCGCTGCTGATCGCCAAGTCCAGCCTCGCCGCCGAACGCGGCATCGCGCTGCGGATGGCGCCGGACAGCTCGCTCGGCCTGGTGGACGAGGCCCTGTCGACCGACCTGGTCACGGTGATCGGGAACCTGGTGGACAACGCGCTGGACGCGCTGGCCGAACACGGGTGGATCGAGGTGTCGGTGCGGTCGGAGCCCGGCGAGGTGGTCGTGGTGGTGCGGGACTCCGGGCCCGGGGTGGCGGCGGAGCTGGCCGAGGAGGTGTTCCGGCACGGGTTCACCACCAAGGCCGCGGAACAGGGCCGGCGCGGGCTCGGGCTGGCGTTGACCCGGCAGGCGTGCCTGCGGCGCGGCGGGTCCGTGCGGGTCCGCAACGAGGACGGCGCGGTGTTCACCGCCCGGCTGCCCGTGGAGGTGCCGGTGTGATCAGGGTCCTGGTGGTGGACGACGACTTCATGGTCGCGAAGGTCCACAGCGGATACGTGGCGCGGACGCCAGGGTTCGAGGTCGTCGGCGTCGCCCACAACGGCGCGGACGCGGTGCGGCTGGTGCGGGAGCTGCGGCCGGACCTGGTGCTGCTGGACGTGTACCTGCCGGACGTGGACGGGCTGGCCGTGCTGCGGGAGCTGCGCGGCCCGGCCGACGACGTGGACGTCATCGTGATCACGGCGGCGACCGACGTGGAGACGGTGCGCAGCGCCATGCGCGGCGGGGTGCTGCACTACCTGATCAAGCCGTTCGAGTACGCGGCGCTGCGCGACCAGCTCGCCCACTTCGCCGCGCTGGACCGGCGGCTCGACCAGCTCGCGTCGGCCGGTCAGGCGGACGTGGACCAGGTGTTCGGCGCCCGGCCGCGCAGCTCTCCCGTGCTGCCGAAGGGGTTGACCGCGCAGACCGCCGCGCTGGTCGAGCGCGTGCTGCGGGAACGCCCGGTGACGGCCAGCGAGTGCGCGGACGCCACCGAGCTGGCCCGGGTGTCCGCCCGCCGGTACCTGGAGCACTTCGTCAGCACCGGCAAGGCCGAGGTTCGGCTGAAGTACGGCGGCACCGGGCGGCCGGAACGCCTCTACGTCTGGCTGGGCTGACCCGGTTCGCCGCTCTTGCGCACGATCAGGTAGGCCTGCGGGGTCTTCTCCCACTTCGGGTCGGCAGGCTGCCGTTCCAGCCGGGTGTGCGGCTCGAACCCGGCCTCGGCGAGCTGCCCGAGCACCCGGTCGGGGTTCAGCCGGTAGACGTCCAGCAGGATGTCGTGCCCGTAGCCCTGCTCGTACCGGCGGACCTCGTCGCCCACCTGGAACGCCATCAGCAGCAGGCCGCCGGGCGCGAGGACGCGGTGGAACTCGGCGAACACCGCCGGGTGCTCCTCCCACGGCACGTGGATCACCGAGTACCAGGCCAGCGCGCCGCCCAGCGCACCGTCCGGCAGGTCGAGGTCGAGCATCGAGCCCACCTCGAACCGCACGTCCGGGTGCTCGCGGCGGGCCACGGCGACCATCTCCGGCGACAGGTCGACGCCGGACACGTCGACACCCAGCCGCTTGAGGTAGCCGGAGATCCGACCGGGACCGCACCCGATGTCCACGACCGGTCCGCTCACCAGCTCGGCGAACAGGCCGAGCACCGCCCGGTCCGCCGGGATCTCCGCGAGGAGGTCACGCGCCAGGTCGGCGTAGCTGTGGGCGACGGTGTCGTAGGCGGTGCGCGCCATGGTGAGGAAGTCAGGCTCGGTCACGCCACGGGACCCTAGTCCCAGCCACTACCGCGGCGGCCCTGCTTGGTCTGGGCGCGGCGCTTCTTCTCCGAGATGCGGCGTTCCTTCGAGCCCTTGGTCGGCTTGGTCGGACGGCGCACCGGCGGCGGCGCGGCGGCGGCGTCACGCAGGAGCCGGGCCAGCCGTTCACGCGCCGCCAGGCGGTTCTGCAACTGGGCCCGGTGCTCGCTCGCGGCGACCGTGAGCACACCGTCCACCAGGCGCTTCTCCAGCCGGCCGAGCATCCGCGCGCGCAACCACCCCGGCACGGACGGCGAAGCAGCCAGGTCGAAGCTCAGCTCGACCCGGCTGTCCGCCGTGTTCACGCCCTGGCCGCCGGGACCGGACGACCGGGAGAACCGCTCGCTCAACTCGGCCGCCGGCACCACCAGCGTCCGCGTCACGGTCAAGTCCTCAGGCACCCCTACAGGTTAGAACGTCAGCCAGGGCTGGGTCGCGATGTTTGCCACCTGCTTGTGGGTGAGCGGCGGGAGACCGACCGGCTCTCCGTCCCGGTACATCGTCTGCGCCGACACGCTCGCCACGGTCCCGTCTGGTGACACGGCGCTCACGTGGATCAAGCCGGCCGAGCGGTGGGCGACGAAGTGCTGAGGTCAGTTCGGGAGTAGCCGACGCCGCCGGGGCCGATCCCTCGCGGTACGACATCGGCGCCCCCACGGATCGGCGACCGCCGGAGGTTGCTGCCCGAGCTGGAACCGCGGCTAGAACCGCGGGTGGTCCCCCACCAGGGCGACACCCGGCTCGTCGGAGCGGACCACGTCGCCCAGCACCCACGCGGGCACGTGGCGGGCCGTGAGCACGGCCAGGGCGCGGTCGACGTCCTCGGGCGCGACCACGGCCACCATGCCGACGCCCATGTTGAACGTCTTCTCCATCTCCTCGCGCTCCACCCGGCCGCGCTGCGCGATCAGGGCGAACACGGGCGCGGGCGTCCAGGTGCCGCGGTTGAGGTCGGCGCGCAGACCCTCGGGCAGCACGCGGGCCAGGTTCGCGGCCAGGCCACCGCCGGTGACGTGCGCGAACGTGCGCACCTCCGCCTCGGCGGCCAGCGCCAGGCAGTCCTTGGCGTAGATGCGGGTCGGCTCCAGCATCTCCTCGCCGAGGGTGCGGCCGAACTCCTCGACGTGACCCTCCAGCGGCATCCGGGCGATGTCCAGCAGCACGTGCCGCGCCAGGGAGTACCCGTTCGAGTGCAGGCCGGACGAGCCCATGGCGATCACCACGTCACCCTCGCGCACCCGGTCCGGGCCGAGCATGGCGGACGCCTCGACCACGCCGACGCCCGTGCCGGAGATGTCGTAGTCGTTCTCGCCCATCAGGCCGGGGTGCTCGGCGGTCTCACCGCCCAGCAGCGCGCAGCCCGCCAGCACGCAGCCCTCGGAGATGCCCTTGACCAGCGCCGCGACCTTGTCCGGCACGACCCGGCCGATCGCGATGTAGTCCTGCATGAACAGCGGCTCGGCACCGCAGACGACCAGGTCGTCCACGACCATCGCGACCAGGTCGATGCCGACCGTGTCGTGCTTGTCCAACGCCTGCGCGACCGCGATCTTGGTGCCGACGCCGTCCGTCGACGACGCGAGCACCGGCTCCTTCCAGCGGTCCAGCTTCAGCTGGAACAGCCCCGCGAACCCGCCGATGCCGCCGAGCACCTCGGGACGCTGCGCCTTCGCCGCCCACGGCTTGAGCTTCTCCACCGCCTCGTCGCCGGCTTCGATGCTTACTCCAGCTGCGGCGTAGGTCGCCTTGGCGCTGTCCGTCACGTCTCTGTGCTCCACATTTCAGGGCATCTCTGTCATCCGGGCACGCGCCCGGTTCGGCCGGCAACTCAGGGGCGTCGCAGGGCGTCTTCGGCACCGTACCCGTTCGTCAGGACGGGGGTCGCCGAGCCCGAGACGCCCCGGATGCCTTCGAGCAGGTGCTTGCCGATCAACGCGTCGTCGGGCAGCGGGATCGGGTAGTCGCCGTCGAAGCACGCGCAGCACAGCCGCGTCTTCGGCTGCTCGCTGGCCGCGATCAGCTCCTCCAACGACACGTAGCCCAGCGAGTCCGCGCCCACCGACCGGCGGATGCCGTCGGTGTCCAGGCCGTTGGCGATCAGCTCCGCCCGGGACGCGAAGTCGATGCCGTAGAAGCACGGCCACTTGACCGGCGGCGACGCGATCCGCACGTGCACCTCGACCGCGCCCGCCTCGCGCAGCATCCGGACCAGGGCGCGCTGCGTGTTGCCGCGCACGATCGAGTCGTCCACCACGACCAGGCGCTTGCCCCGGATCACGTCGCGCAGCGGGTTCAGCTTCAGCCGGATGCCCAACTGGCGGATCGTCTGCGACGGCTGGATGAACGTGCGGCCCACGTAGGCGTTCTTGACCAGGCCCGAGCCGTACGGGATGCCGCTGGCCTGCGCGTACCCGATGGCGGCGGGCGTGCCGGACTCGGGCACCGGGATGACCAGGTCGGCCTCCACCGGGTGCTCCACGGCCAGCCGGCGGCCGATCTCGACGCGGGTGGCGTGCACCGAGCGGCCGGCGATCGTGGTGTCCGGACGGGCCAGGTAGACGTACTCGAAGATGCAGCCCTTGGGCTCCGGGTTGGCGAACCGGCTCGACCGCAGGCCGTTCTCGTCGATCGCGATCAGCTCACCCGGCTCGACCTCGCGGACGAACGACGCGCCGACGATGTCCAGCGCCGCCGTCTCGCTCGCCACGACCCAGCCGCGCTCCAACCGGCCCAGCACCAGCGGCCGCACGCCCTGCGGGTCGCGTGCCGCGTACAGGGTGGACTCGTCGGAGAACGTGAGGCAGAACGCGCCGCGCAGGGTCGGCAGCAGCTGCATGGCCGCCTGCTCGATGCCGATGTCGGCGGCCTGGGCGGCGAGCAGGCCGCACACCAGGTCGGAGTCGGTGGTGGCGCCGTGGCTGGTGTCCACGCCCACCTCGCGGGCCTTGGCCAGCAGCTCGGCGGTGTTGACCAGGTTGCCGTTGTGGCCGAGCGACAGGCCCGAGCCGGTGGCCGTGGTGCGGAACGTCGGCTGCGCGTTCTCCCACGTGGTGGAACCCGTGGTGGAGTAGCGGCAGTGGCCGACCGCGACGTGGCCGCGCAGCGACTGCAGCACCTGCTCGTCGAACACCTGGCTGACCAGGCCGAGGTCCTTGAAGACCACCACCTGGCTGCCGTCGCCGACCGAGATGCCGGCGGCTTCCTGGCCGCGGTGCTGCAGGGCGTACAGGCCGTAGTAGGTGAGCTTGGCGACTTCTTCGCCGGGCGCCCACACGCCGAACACGCCGCATTCCTCGCGGGGTTCGCGTTCTTCCTGGGTCTCGGGGTCAGTGCGGCCGGTTGCTGAATGGTCGGTGACCACCGGGTTGCTCCCTAGCGACGAGGGTCGGGCTGCACCACCGAGTGTAAGGCTGATGGGGGCGGTAGGACCCCCATCAGACCCCCTCCTACGTGACCAAACGCACCCTCGCCCGGCGGTCAGTCCAGCTTGAGCGCGTACCAGACCTGCTCGTCACCGGTGTGCTTGAGCGGCAGGCGGCCCCACAGCCCGTAGTGCACGAGCTGGGCCTCACCGGTGACCTGGAGGTCCGTCTCCTCACCCGGCCAGGCCGCCCGCACCTCCGGCACGACGCCCGGTGCGAACGTCACCACCCACGCCTCGGGCACGTCCGTGAGCTGCACCAACGCCGTGCCCTTGGTGGTCGGCGGCACGTCGGTGGCGTACTTGGCGGCGAGCAGGGTGGTCAGCGCCTCGTCGATGCCGTCGACGGCGAAGTCCGCGTCGCCCACCACCAGCTCGCGCAGTGCCGCCTGGGCGTCCCAGCGGCGCAGGTCCAGCTCGTGCGCGATGCGCCGGTGCCAGACCCACGCCAGGTCGGGCGCCGAGGGCGAGAACGTCCAGGCCGCCCGGTTGCCCGGGGTGGACGGCAGCAGCTCGGCGGCCTTGGCGAGCTGCGCGTCCAGGTACTCCAGCGGCACCACGTCGGCCGGTGGGCTGGGCAGGCGGAGCTGGACCCGGCTGCCGGTGCGGAGGTACTCCAGCGACGTCTCCAGGAACCTGCCGACGTGCAGCGTCAGGTCGGTGAACGTCCAGCCGGGGCAGCTGGGCACCTTGGCGGCGGGGTCGGCCTTCCCGACCGCCGCCCGGAACATCCCCGCCTGCGCGGTGAAGACCTCGGTCCACCGCTGGGTGGTCCAACCTCCAGGCACGTCCAGCCTCCCGCTTGAAGTCGATCGGTGCGCGGCCATCGTGCCGCACCGGCGCTCGTCCCGGTGGCCGAAGGCCGACCTTCCTCCCAACCGACGCAGGCGCGCGGCCGGCGGTGCCCTCGGATGGCCGGCGAGTGCGGGCTGTCCGGTCACCACGGCCTGTCGCGCCCCTCGTCCCGGGCCGCCGCGTCGAGCCGTTCGGCGGCCTCGTCCCACCAGCGGGTCAGGTCGCCGGGCTCGAACTCCCAGAGCTGGGCGGTGTCCTCGTCGTCGGCGGTGACGGCGGCGTGCCGGGCGCCGCCACTCGGCGCGTCGGTCGTGGAGTGCGCGAACACGGCCTCGCCCACGCCGGGCCGGTCGTCGACGTAGCGGGCGAGCGCGGGCTCGCGCAACGCGTGCCTGCCTCCGCCCGAGCAGGCGGCGGCGAGCGGGGTGGCGGGGAGTTCCTCGAGGTGGCCGGTGAAGCTGTCGGCCGGCTCGGCCCACGGCTCGACCCACTCCTCGGCCCAGGGCTCGTGTGACGCCACGGGCCACGCGTCGGTCCACACCTCGGGTTCCGCCGCGATCCCGTGCGCCACGGCGTTCGGCAAGGCGTACGCGATTTCCCGGGTCGGCCGGTCGGCCCGCTCGCGGTCGGCGGGCCGCACCAGAGCCTTGGATTGGGCCATTCGTGGTGGTGGGTGCAGCGCGCTCCACTCACGCGCGCTGCGCGCTTCGCGGCGGGGCAACGCGGTTGGTCGCGGATAGCCCGTGAAGTCGCCGAGCAGGCCGCTCGCGAGGTAGTAGTAGAGACCGGTTTTCCAACGGTGCCAACGGATCTGCCGCGCGGTGATCGCCCGGTGGCGCGGGCCGGACAGCGGCCGTGCGAGCAGGCGCATGAGGAAGCCGCGCAGCAGATCCGTCATCACGCGGAAGTCGTGGTAGCTCAGGATTCTGGGCGCCGGCAGGAAAAATGTCATGTGTCAATGGTCGAACTGGCGTTCGACGCCGGCAAGATCACCTTCGAGTGATCACCAACGGGCGGCTTTTTCGACCTTCTGGACCCGTGGGGCGAGGGAACCGGGAAGGATGAACGCGCGTCGCATTGCCAGCGGCTAGCGGCACGAAGGGCGGGCAATCGTGTTCGGTGTGCAACCAGAGACGTTGCGCGCGGCGTCCAAGCAGTTCCACGAGGGCGCCGACGCGACCGGCGACGGCGCTGAGATGATCTCCATGCTCCGGCTGGACGCGGACGCACTGGGGCAGGTGCCCGCGGCGGCGGAGTTCGTCGACGCGCTGGCCAGGTGGTCCGGCGAGCAGTCCGACGACCTGCGCCGGGGCAGCGCCTGGTACCGCGACGCCGGTGACGGCCTCAACGAGAACGCCGACTCCTACCAGCACGCGGACGACGACTCGCACTCCTCGTTCCGCAGCATCGAAGGGGGCATGGCGTGAGCTACACCGACCCCGAGGTCCTGTACGGGCAGCTGGCCGCCGGTGACGCGGGCCGCGTCGCCGCCGCCACCGACCCGATCACCGGTGCGATGAGCGCCGTCAGCCGCGCGGGCCAGGCCGTCTCCGCGGGCGGCAGCACGGCGACCTCGACCTGGAAGGGCGACGCCGCGACCGGTTTCGGCGCCCGCGCCGAGCTGTCCACCAAGTCCGCGACCGTGGCCGGTGAGCGGCTGGGCGCCGGCGCCGACATCGTCCAGGCCGCCTCCCGCGCCTACACGCAGATGCGCGGCAGCGCCGACCAGCTGATCGACTTCTGGCGCGGTCGCTCGCCCGCCCTGGACGAGACCCAGACCCGCGAGCTGGCCAACCGCGTCAACGAGCAGCTCAACAACGTCAAGTCCGGCTACGAACGCGTCCTGCGCTCGTACGCCGCCGCCCTCGCCAAGGTCCGCCCCGGCTTCGAGGAGACGGCGGCCAAGGACCCGGGCTGGAACACCGCCGTCACGGCCATGCGCACCACCGCCACCGTGCCCGGTCCGGGCACCGACCCCAAGCAGGTCGCCGCCTGGTGGAAGTCGCTGACCAAGGAGCAGCAGGACGAGCTGCTGCGCACCAAGTTCCAGGAACTGGGCCAACTGCGCGGCCTCCCGTCCGGCGTCCTGGACCAGGCCAACCGGATGCGCATCGAGGATGACGCTCAGCGCTTCGGCGCCCAGCGCGATCAGTTGGACGCGCAGATGGCCGCACGGGCGCAGGAGTTGGGTCTCGACCCGAACAACTCCGAAGACATGACCAAGCTCATGAACGACGAGCAGTACGCGTCGCTCAGCGAGCAGCGCCAGGAAGCCGCCACCAAGGCCGAGAACGCCGAGAAGGTCCAGAAGAGCATCGAGCAGGCGGAAAAGCTCGCCAGGGACAACGGTTGGCTCAACGCCCAGGGTGAGCCGGACGTCCGGATCCTGGCCTGGGACCCCTACGGCCCGCGGGGCGACGGCGGGACCGCGATCGCCTACGGGAACCCCGACACCGCCAAGAACCTCGCGATCAGCGTGCCGGGCACCGGTTCCACGCTGGACGGCTTCTCCGTGAGCCAGGCGGGCAACCTGCGCGAGGCCATGGGCGCGGAAGGCAACGCCACCATCCAGTGGCTCGGCTACGACGCTCCGGGCTGGGCGATCGGCGAGGTCGACAACCCCGCGCAAGCCCGCGAGGGCGGCGCGAACCTCGTCGCCGACGTCAACGGCTACCGCGCCGCCGCCGAGGCCGCCGGCCACAACCCGCACGTGACCGTGATCGGCCACTCCTACGGCTCCACCACGGTCGGCTACGCGGGCATGAACGGCCTGGCCGCGGACGACATCGCGTTCGTCGGCTCGCCCGGTGTGGGCGCGTCGAACGTCAACCAGCTCTCGGCCGGTCCCGGACACGTCTACGTCGGCGCGACCGAGCACGACCCGGTCGTGCAGGGCACGAGTTCGAACTGGTTCACCGAGGACGGCTCCTCCATCGGCCCGTACGACGACCGGTTCGGCGCGAAGACCTTCGGCACCACAGACGGCTCGTCCGCGCTCGACGCGCACTCGCAGTACTACGCCCGCGGCTCGGAGTCGGTCCAGAACCTGGCCCGGATCGCGACCGGCGACGGCGGTTCGGTGACCTCGCAGGACTGGGACGAGAACCCGCTCGGCCCGTCGTTGCCCGGCTCGCACATCCCGGGCGTCGGCCCGGTGGTGGACTTCGTCGGCGGCACGGCAGTCGGTGCGGCGGACCTGGCCGTCGACGCGGGGACCGGGCTGTGGAACGCCGGCCGTGACGCGGTGAACGGCAACTGGTCCGACGCGGGCACCGGCTTGCTCAACACGGGCAAGGAGGTCGTCAACGACGCCGTGGACGTCGTGGCCGGCGGTGTCGGTGACGTGGTCGAACTGGGCCGCGACGCGGTCGAGGGTGTCGGCAAGGCTTGGGACAGGACCGTCGGGTCCTGGTTCTAGTCAGCGCAGGCGGCAAGGCCCGACGACGGTCTGGACGCCTTCCTGGTCGAAGCCGCTCTGGTCGGACTGCCGCACCGAGCACACCACGAGGTCGCCGACCTTGATCCCCTCCGGGAACTGGTCGAGGTCGGCGGAGTTCTTGCTGAGCTGCTCGATCCCGCCAGGCTGCTCCTGGTCGATCTCCAGGTTCACGTACGACGGCTTGGTCTCACCCATCGACTCGTACGCCGGATTGATCTTCAGGACTTTGAAGTCCACCTCGCCCGACCACTCGCTGCTGCAACCGACGAGGAGGGTTCCGACCGCGAGGGTGGCGAGACACGCCTTGAGCGCCTTCACGCGATCGAGCTTAGCTAGAAGCGGAGCACCGGGAGGAGGGTTGAGAGATCGGCCCGGCTGCCGGAGGCGGTGACCTTGGCGGCTTCGAGCGCGTCCGCCCACCCGAGCCTCCCCACGGCCAGTTCCAGCCACGTGCGCGGGTCGGTCTCGATCACGTTCGGCGGAGTGCCGCGGGTGTGCCGGGGGCCCGCCACGCACTGCACGGCGGCGAACGGTGGGACGCGCACCTCGACGCTGCGGCCCGGTGCGACCTGTTCCAGGGTCCGCAGGCTCAGCCGCACGGCCGCCGCCAGCACGGGGCGTGCCGGCTGCTCCGCCTCCCCGGCGAGCCAGGGCAGCACGGCCTCGACCGCGGCACGAACCTCGTGGGGGTCAACGGGCTTGGACGGCATCGGACCAGGTTATCGCCGCCGGCGACGGCGACGGTCCGGTGATCGGCGCACCGGCGTCAGATCCTGGCGGCGCGCA
The DNA here is from genome assembly GCF_003014735.1 of Saccharothrix carnea. Lineage (GTDB taxonomy): Bacteria > Actinomycetota > Actinomycetes > Mycobacteriales > Pseudonocardiaceae > Actinosynnema > Actinosynnema carneum. Next base: position 28,612 of record NZ_PYAX01000005.1, read on the forward strand.
CCGCTTCGGCGAGCAGTTCCTCGACCTGGTGGGCGAGCCGGCGCGAGTCGGTCGGGCTGAACGTGCTCCACGGCACCGACCCGCTCGACGCCCGCCGCTGCTGCAGGTAGCGGCCGTCCTCGGTGTCGAAGAACGCGACCACCCGGTCCGGTCGGCACCGCTTGCCGTACTTGTCGCGGGCCGCCGCGCCGAAGTTGCCGGTGTGCACGAGCCCGGTGAACATCTTCACGAGCGCGGTGGCGTCCTCCTGGCGCACGCCGTGCGAGCGCAGCGAGTTCTCCAGGCTCTTGGGCGAACCATCGGACTTCTTGACCGCGGCCTCCAGGTCGGCGCTGGGCATGGTGACCGAGTGACCGGTGCCCGCCGGGTGGGCGGGCAGCGCGGCCAGCACCGCCGAAGGCAGGCCGCTGCCCGCCGCGCGCCGGAACGTGAGCCGGTTGTCGGTCAGCGTGGCGACCGCGCCCTCGTCGCCGTTGGCCACGGCCAGCACCCGCACGCTCTTGCCGATCCACACCCGGCCGTCGACCTCGCGCTCGGGCCTGTTGAACAGCCGCAGCAGGTAGTCCAGCTCCGGGTGCAGCCCGGTCGGACCGCCGAGACCGCGTGCGCCGATGCCGTGCCAGACGCGTCGTTCCAGGTCGGCGCGCTCGGCGTGGGTCTTGCCCGGCGACGGCACCTTGATCACCAACGGCATCTGGCCGAGGTCGAGGCGCTCCCAGAGCACGTCGAACTCCTCGGCGGAAAGCTCGATCGGCTCCCGCTCCGCGGGCCCCCCGAAATACGTCACCGACATCCCCGTCCCCTGAACACCGGACACGGGCCCGCGCCGTGTCGACGCGAGCCCGTGCACCGGTGGATCCCTTACTGCGGCATTTCCCCGATCACGGGCGGCGCGACGAGCCGGTCGTCGCCGAACACGTCGTTCGTCTCGACCAGGTAGTCGGCTGCCTTGTGCTCGATGTCGTCTTCGCCGTTGCCGCCCTGCGCGCCGGCCATCCCACCGGCCATGCCCGGACCGCCCGCACCGGGACGACCCGCGGCGCCGGGGCCACCCGCGCCGGGACCGAAGCCGCCGGCACCGGGCACGCCACCACGACCGGGCACGCCGGCCGGGTTGCTACCGCCGGGCACACCCGCGCCGGGCACGCCGGCACCGGGCCCACCGCCCATGCCGGGCACACCCGGCACACCGGGACGCATGCCGTTGGGGCCGTGCGGGCCGTTGGGTCCGCCGGGCACACCCGGCATGCCGGGCAGCCGGTTGTTCGGCAGACCCGGGCGCGGCGGCCCACCGGGGCCGGTCGGACCGGTCGGCACCCGCGGCGGAACCTGGTTGGTCGGCGGCTTCGGCGGCGTCCACGTGGGAGGCGGCACCGGGCCGACGGGCGGCTTGACCGGGGTGTTCACCGGCGGCGTGTACGGAGGCGTCGGCGGCGGCGTGCTGGTCGGCGGCGGGGCCCAGGACGGGTTCGTGGTGCCACCGGTGCCGCCGGGAGGCGGGAGGACGCCGGGGACCGGCGTGCCGGTCGGCGGCGGCGCCCACGACGTCTTCGTGGTGCCGCTGTCGCTCGGCGCCGTCCACGTCGGGGTCGAGTTGTAGTTCGCGCTCGAGTTGTTGAACTCGCCGGCACCCGCCGGGGGCGGGGTGTCGATCACGACCTTCGGCGGCGGGACGAACTTGCCCAGCGTGTCGGCGTTCCACTCGCTGCTGGACTGGTAGTTGTTCATCACCTCGACGGCCTTGGCCTCGGCGTTGTCCTGCGCCGCTTCCTGCCGCTCGTGGTCCTGCTGCTGCTGGATGACGTGCATCATCCCGATAGGACCGGTCAGCCCGCCGACGATCTTGTCGCCCAGGGACGGCGCCTCGGTGGTCACCGGCACCGGCTCGGGCATCTCCTTGCGGGCGTCCGCGATGTAGTCCGCCTGCAACTGGGCCGAGGTCAACATCGTGCTCGAACCCTGCTGGGCGTCCTCCGCCCAGGCCGCGAGGGGCGACAACGAGGCCGTGGTCGTGTCCGCGGTCTCGCCCTCCCAGCTCGCGCCGAGCTTGGCGAGCCCGTCCTTGATCGAGGTGTCGATCTCGCCCAGGGCCTCGGACAACGACTTCCAGGAGTCCTCGAGCGGCCGGGACGCGGCAACGCCCGGACCCTCGTTGATCATCCGGTAGAGATCGGGGTGGGCATACCCGCGCCAGCGGTGGTCACCCATCGTGCTCGCCCCCCTCGGGTGCGTAGGTCAGCAGGTCAGCCGTTGTTGATGCGTCCCCAGGACGCGGTGTTGTCGCCTTCGACGCGCCGGTAGTCGGCCTCGATCGCGGTGAGCTGGTCGACCACGCCCTTGAGCTGATCGCGGTACGCCTTGAGCGCCACCACGCCGGCGGTGTCACCGGACTGGAAGGTGTCCTGGTTGAACCGCTCGGCGGTCTCGTTGCTCACCGGGTCGCCCGCCCAGGGCCTCGCCTCGAGCTGCGTCATCGCGTCGGTGAGCTTCGTCTCGAGCTGGTCCAACGCCCTGGCGAACACCTCGCGCGCGGCCGGGATCGCCGAGGGCTCGATGCTGAGCTTCCGCTGCGCACCGGCGTAGTCGGGCAGCGTCGTCGGCGTCGTTCCCCCGCCACCACCATCCGCGATGAACACGGCACACCCCTCCTCAGTGCTGCACATACCCCAGCGTGTGCATGTGTGACGACTTTAGCTCTGATGCATGACGCGGGTGAGCGGTTCCCTCTGCAAAGGGGAAGTTTCTACTTGTTCAGGTTGGTCACGACGGCCGCCGCCACCGGCTGGACGACCTGGCACAGCGTCGGCAGGTCGGTCTCGCCCACGCTGCTCGCCCGCACCTCGACCACCTGGCCGTCGGAGACGTCCACCGGGACGGAGCAGGAGACGCCGAGCTCGGTGGTCGACTCGATCAGCAGCGCGGGGAAGCCGCCGACCTCGAGCTTCGTCACCTTGCCCGTCGACTTGGCGTAGTCGTCGACGCCCGCGGTGGAATCGGTGACGAGGCCGACGAAGTACTTCCGGTCCTCGCGGCTGATCGTGCAGCTCTCCTTGTCCGGCACGCCACCCTGCTGCGGCGGCCGGTTCAGACCGAACTCCGAGCGCTGCGGTTCGGTCAGCAGCGTGCACGGGTCGACGGCCTCGATGTTGATCGTCTTCGGGCGCTTGGTCGGCTCTTTCGAGGTCGCGGACGGCTTTCCCGACTCGGACGTCCGGCCGGCGGCGGTGGTCGTGGGCGTCGAACCACCGGGGTTGGCGTTCCCGTCCGTGGGTTGCGAGCAGCCCGCGAGCAGGGCCAGGGCGGCGATGAGCGGCACGACACGGCGCATGAGCACCAACGTATCGGATCGACGTCACCGGCAAGACGACTTGCGGGCAACGCGCGCGACGGCGCGCGCCGGCAAACGCGGGTCCGTAGGGTCGGCGGGGTGGGAGACACGGGACCTGGACGGATCGAGGACTACGCGCTGCTGTCCGACCTGAGGACGGCGGCCCTGGTGGGACGGGACGGGTCGATCGACTGGCTGTGCATGCCGCGGTTCGACTCGCCGTCGTGCTTCTCCCGGCTGCTCGGCACCGAGGACGACGGGCACTGGCGGATCGCGCCGACCGGCGAGGCGCTGTCGGTGCGCCGGTCCTACCGGGACGGCAGCCTGGTGCTGGAGACCGAGTTCGAGACCGTGGACGGCGTGGTGCGGCTGATCGACACCATGCCGCCCGAGCAGGACGACTGGGACGCCGACACGCGGGTGGTGCGCGTGCTGGAAGGCGTGTCCGGGCAGGTCGAGATGTCGTTGCGGTGGGTGCTGCGGTTCGCCTACGCCGACTCGGTGCCGTGGGTGCGGCGCGGTGAGCGGGACGGGCAGGAGTGCATCGTGGCGCTCGCCGGGCCGTCCGCCGTCGCGCTGTACGGCGACCGGCTGCCGTACCGGGTGCCGGGTCAACGCGCGCACGAGGCCGTGTTCACCGTGTCGGCGGGCGAGCGGCTGTCGTGGGTGATGGAGTTCGCGTACTCGCCCGACGAGCCGCCCGCGCCGGTGGACGCGATGGCGGAGGTGGCGCGGTCCGAGGCGTTCTGGCTGGGCTGGTCGTCCCGGATCGACTACGACGGGCCGCACGCGGAGGCCGTGCGTCGGTCGCTGATCACGTTGAAGGGCCTGTCCTACGCGCCGACCGGCGGGATCGTGGCCGCGCCGACCACGTCGCTGCCGGAGACGTTCGGCGGCGAGCGCAACTGGGACTACCGGTACTGCTGGCTGCGCGACGCCACGTTCACGTTGCTGGCGCTGGACAACTTCGGCTGCACGAGCGAGGCCCTGGCGTGGCGCAAGTGGCTGCTGCGCGCCGTCGCGGGCGACCCGGCCGACCTGCAGATCATGTACGGCATCGGCGGCGAGCGGCACCTGGTGGAGTGGGAGGTCGACTGGCTGCCCGGCTACCGGGGCGCGAAGCCGGTGCGGGTCGGCAACGCGGCCTACCGGCAGTTGCAGCTGGACGTGTACGGCGAGGTGATGGACGCGTTGCACCTGGCGCGGGAACGCGGGCTCGGCGAGACACCGGACTCGTGGGCCATGCAGCGCGGCATGATGCGGCACCTGGAGAAGGTGTGGGAGCGGCCGGACAAGGGCTTGTGGGAGGTGCGCGGCCCGGACCGGCACTTCACCCACTCGCGGGTGATGCTGTGGGTGGCGTTCGACCGGGCCGTGCGGGCGGTGGAGGAGTACGGCCTGCCCGGTCCCGTGGACCGGTGGCGCGAGCTGCGCGACACCGTGCACGCCGAGGTGCTGGCCAAGGGCTGGAACGCGTCGCTGGGCGCGTTCACCCAGTACTACGGCGGCACGGAGCTGGACGCGGCCACGTTGCTGATCCCGGCGGTCGGCTTCCTGCCCGGCGACGACCACCGCGTGGTCGGCACGCTGGACGCGATCGCCCGGGTCCTCAAGCGCGGCGACCTGGTCGACCGGTACGAGACCTGGCACGGCGAGTCCGAAGTGGACGGATTGGCCGGTGTCGAGGGAAGCTTCCTGGCGTGCTCGTTCTGGTACGTCGACGCGCTGGCGTTGGCCGGGCGGCGCGAGGAGGCGCTGGCGATGTACGACCGGCTCGTGGACCTGTGCAACGACGTCGGGCTGCTGGCCGAGGAGTACGACGCGGGCACCGGGCGGATGTGCGGCAACTTCCCGCAGGCGTTCAGCCACCTGGCGCTGGTGAACAGCGCGGCGGTGCTGTTCGGCGGCCACACCCGCGACGAGCGCCACCGCAGCGGTGCGGCGTGAGGGCGGCGGAGGTCGTCCCGGGCAAGCCGGCGGCGTCACGCGTGGTCGACCGCGAGGTCGTGCCGGTCGACGGCGAGCTGCTGGTGGAGGGCCTGCTGGCGGGCCTGTGCGGTACCGACGTGGAGATCATCCGCGACGGTTTCGGGGTGCTGCCGCCCGGCCGGGACCACATCGTGCCGTTCCACGAGTCGCTGGGCCGGGTGCTGTCCGCGCCCGAGGACTCCGGGTTCTACGAGGGCGACCTGGTCGCCGGGGTGGTCCGCCGCCCCGACCCGGAACCGTGCCCGGCGTGCGCGGTGGACGCGTGGGACTTCTGCCGCAACGGCAAGTACACCGAGCGCGGCATCAAGGAGCTCGACGGGTACGGGATGCAGCGCTGGACCGTGCCGCCGAAGTTCGCGGTGAAGCTCGACCCGACGCTGGGCGACGCGGGCGTGCTGACCGAACCCGCGTCGGTGGTGGCCAAGGCGTGGGCGACGGCGTCGGCCGTGGCGGCGCGGTCGCACCTGCCGGTGCGGTCGGCGCTGATCACCGGTGCCGGGCCGATCGGCCTGCTGGCGGCGTTGCTCGGCGTGCAGCGCGGCTTGGCGGTGCACGTGGTCGACCGCGTCACCGACGGCCGCAAACCCGACCTGGTCACCACCCTCGGCGCCACCTACTACCCGGACCTGGCCAAGGTCACCGCCGAGGTCGACGTGGCGATCGAGTGCACCGGTGCCGCGCCCCTGATCTGGGAGTGCGCCCGCCGCGCGTCGGTCACCGTGCTGGCGGGCCTGACCGGCGAGCACGACCCCGTGCCGCTGGACCCGGGTGTATTCGACGGCATGGTGCTGCGCAACAAAGCGATCGTCGGCACCGTCAACGCGGGCCTGCCGGACTACCTCGCCGCCGCCGAGGCGCTCTCCGGAGCCAGCCGCCCGTGGCTGCACGGCCTGATCACCCGCCGCGTGCCCCTCGACCGGTTCACCGACGCGCTGGAACGGCGGCCCGACGACGTGAAGGTGGTCGTGGACCTCGCTTAACGGCGCAGCAGTTCGTCGATGTCCGCCGGTTTCATCGGCTTGGCGAAGAACCAGCCCTGGCCCGTGTCGCAGCCGATGCGGTGCAGGCGCTTGGCCTGGGCCGGTGTCTCCACGCCTTCCGCGGTGACGCCCAGTTGCAGCGCGTGCGCCAGCTGCACGAGCGTGGAGACGATCTGGACGTCCACCGCGTCCTCCTCGTCCGCCGCGCGCAGGCCCTCCATGAACGAGCCCGCGATCTTCAGCTCGTGCACCGGCAGGTGCTTGAGGTAGGCCAGGTTCGAGTAGCCGGTGCCGAAGTCGTCGATCGCGATCCGCACGCCCATCTCCGACAACGCCCGCAGCGCCTCCAGCGGCTCGTCGGCGGTGCCCATGATCGCGCTCTCGGTCAGCTCCAGCTGCAGGTGGTGCGGCGGCAGGGCGCACTCGTCCAGGATCCGCTTCACGTCGCGCACCAGCTCGGGGTCGCGGGACTGGCGCACGGCCAGGTTCACCGACACGAACGGGGCGGAGTCGCCGAACTCCTCCAGCCACCGCCGTGCCTGCTCGCACGCCCGCCGCAGCACCCACCGGCCCAGCGGGACGATCAGCCCGGTCTCCTCGGCCAGCTCGATGAACCGGTCCGGCGCCAGCCGCCCGAACTCGGGGTGCTGCCAGCGCACCAGCGCTTCCACGCCGACCACGGTGCTGTCCTCGAGCCGCACCAGCGGCTGGTAGTCCACGTAGAACTCGTCGCGTTCCAATGCCGCCGGCATCGTCGCCGACAGGGTGAACCGGGCGACCTCCTTGGCGTTGCGCTCCGGGTTGTACAGCGCCCACCGCGACTTGCCGTCCGCCTTCGCCCAGTACAGCGTGATGTCCGCGTCACGCATCAGGTCGGCCGCCGTGGTGCCGGACAGCGCGCGCTCCACGATGCCGATCGACGCCGACACGGTCAGCTCGTGCCCGCCGATGCGGATCGGCGACTCCAGCTCGCGCAGCACCCGGTCGGCGACGTCGACGATGTCCTGGGTGTCCTTCGAGCCCTCCACCAGGATGACGAACTCGTCGCCGCCCATCCGGGCGACCAGCTTGCCCTCGCCGGACACCGAGTGGTCCAGCCGCCGCCCCACCTCGACCAGCAGCTGGTCGCCGATGTCGTGGCCGAGGCTGTCGTTGATCACCTTGAACCCGTCCAGGTCCAGGTAGCACAGGCCGGCGCGGTGACGTGCCCTGTTGTTGAACACGCGGCCGAGGCGTTCCAGGAACAGCGCCCGGTTCGGCAACCCGGTCAGCGGGTCGTGCAGCGCCTGGTAGCGCAGCCGGTTCTGCAGCAGGTGGCGGTCGGTGACGTCCTCGATCATCGCCACCTGGTACTGCGGGTCGCCGTGGTCGTCGCGCACCAGCGACAGCGTCAGGTGCGTCCACACCTGCTCGCCGTCGGCCCGGCGGAACCGCTTCTCGGCCCGGTAGTGGTCGCACTCGCCCGCGGTGAGCTGGTCGTACAGCCGCCAGACGCTGCCGCCGTCCTCGGGGTGCATCAGGTCGCGGATGTTGTACTGCCGCATCTCCTCGACGCTGAAGCCCAGCATGTCCTGCAACGACTGGTTCACGTCGAGGATCCGGCCCTCGATGTCGGCGATGCCGATGCCGATCGCGGCCTCGGTGAACATCGCGCGGAACCGCGCCTCTGACGCCCGCAACGCGGCTTCGGCCTGGTCACGGGCGTCCAGCACGGCCGCGCGGATCGCCTCCTGCTCGGCCAGCGTGCGCTCGCGCAGCGCACGGGCGTACCCGGCGGCCAACGCGCCCTGCAACGCCGCGAGCCGCGACCGCATCAGCTCGTCCGGCTGGATGCCCAGCTCGCCCAGCAGGTCGTCACCGAGCAGCTGGACGGTGCGGCCGAGCGTGTCCGTGCCGGTGAAGTGCGCCTCGACCAGGCGGGCGCCGATCTCGTAGCCGGGCGCGGTGCGGAACGGGCTGGCGTGCAGCGCGTGCACCAGGACCTCGGTCAACGCCTGGAGGTGCTCGGCGACCTCGGCCCGCGTCATGGGCACGTAGCTGCTGCCGATGACGGCGGTCGCCCAGGTGCGGGCGAAGGACTCCGCCCCGGCCAGTACGGCGGGGTCGAGGTTCGATCGGCCCGGTGCTGCCACCCGATGGTCAACCTGTTCCGTCATGTCAGTCGGCCTACCGCCACAACCGAGAGGATACGGCCGGTCGCGGCACGCGGTCGACTGCCGTTCCCGGCACGCGACCGTCGTCCGGGCCGTTCATCAGGCCTTCCGCCCCACGCCACCGAAGCTGATGAAGTGCGCCGCGCCCTCGTCCACGTCGTCCGGTGACTCCGGCCGCCACAGCGGCAGCCGCGCCACGCCCGGCTCGACCAGCTCGAAGCCGTCGAACATGGCCTCCACCTCGCGCTTGGGCCGGAAGCACATCTCGCTGACGCCGCGGTTGTAGACGCCGCGGGCGTCGTCCCACGCCGGGTCCCACTCGCCTTCCTCGAACCCGGCGTGCGAAATCGCCAGGTAGCTGCCGTCCGGAAGGGCCTCGCGGTAGTCGGCGACGATCCCGCGCGGGTCCTCGGCGTCCGGCACGAAGTGCAGCAGCGCGATCATCAGCACGCCGATCGGCTCGTCGAAGTCCAGCAGGTCCTGCACCTCGGGCGAGGCCAGCACCTGCTTGGCGTCCCGCACGTCGGTTTGCAGCACGTTCACCAGCTCGTTCCCGGTGAGGATGGCCCGGCTGTGGGCGACCGCGACGGCGTCCACGTCGACGTACACGACCCGGGCGGACGGGTCGGCGGCCTGCGCGATCTCGTGCACGTTGCCGACCGTGGGGATGCCGGAGCCCAGGTCGAGGAACTGGCGGATGCCCCGCGAGAGCATGAACCGCACCGCCCGCCGCAGGAACGCGCGGTGGTTGAGCACGATGGCCTTGATGATCGGCACGTCGGCCAGCACCTTGTCGGCGACGGCCCGGTCGACGGCGAAGTTGTGCGCGCCGCCCAGCCAGTAGTCGTAGACCCGCGCGATGCTCGGGCGGGCCAGGTCGATGTCGCCCGGCGCCCAGTTGGGCCGCTCCACGCTGTCCACCGGATTCTCCTCTGAACGGGCTCGTGTTCCCACCGTTGCGGTGACACCCACATCATGGGCCAATCCGGTGAGTTAGCACACCGTCGAAGTGCGCGAGTTCTTCAATCACCCACCCCTGAACTGATCACCGGGAAGAATGACGGCCTTGTGAGGTACCTGTGGATCGCGGGCGCGGTCGTCTCAGCGGTGGCGGCCGTGCTGCTGGCCGTCCAGCACCGGCGGGGACGCAGCCTGCTGGCGCCGACGCTGACCGGGTCCATCGGGGCGTTCCTGCTGGTCGCGGGCTGGTTGTTCGTGGTCGACCCCGGTGCGCCGAAGAACGAGGCGATCAAGACCGGCGGCCTGGCGGGCGGCGCGCTGGTGGCCCTCTACGCGCTGTGGCTCAACGACCGGCGGCGCCGCACCGACGAGGAACGGCAGCTGGTCGAGGTCGCCAGGCAGCAGCTGGAGGACGCGCGGGCCGAACACGACCGGTCGCGGGTCGCCGACGAGCGGTTCGCCCGATCGGTTGAACTGCTCGGTCACGACGCGGAGCAGGTGCGGGTGGGCGCGATGCACGCCCTGGCCGGGCTGGCCCGGTCACGCGCCGAGTACACCCAGACCGTGCTCGACGTGCTGTGCGCCTACCTCCGCCGGCCGTTCGTCGAGACGCGCGAGGACGACGATGTGGTGGCCCGGGACGAGCGGGAGCTGGAGGTCCGGCTCACCGCCCAGCGCCTGATCGCCGACCTGCTCCCCCGCGCCGACACCGCCGACGCGCCGCGCTACAACCTGGATCTGACCAGGGCGTTCCTGGAGTACTTCGACCTGTCCCACCGCCAGGTCGGCAACCTGACCCTGCGCGCGGTGCAGCTCCGGGAGTCGAACGCGTTCCACCACACCGTGGTGCACGGCGGCGCCTGGTTCACCGACGCCGTCAGCGACGGGCGGCTGTACGCGCACCACGCGGTCTTCCACGGCAAGGCGTGGTTCAGCCGGTTCAGGTGCCACGACACCGCCGACTTCACCGCCACGAGGTTCCTCGGCCCGAACAAGTTCGCCGGGGTCAGGTTCACCGCGCCGGTGACGTTCGCGGACTGCGAGTTCGCGGAGCCGATCGACTTCGCGGACGCCAACTTCCGCCGCGGTGTGCACCTGACGTTGGCGAAACCCCAGCGAGCGTGCACGCACGCCATGTACGTGTCTCTGGAGCACGAGAACACCCTGCCAGACGGCTGGGTGGTGGAGCGCCGCGAGGACAGCGGCCTCGGACTGGTCAGGAGTTGACGTGCGGGGACGCGGGTTGCTGGTGGCGAGCGTGCTCGGCGCGCTGGTCGTGACGGTCGTGACGACCGCCGTGCTGGTCCTGGTCGACCCGAGGCAGCCGAAGGCGGAGGCGATCAAGACCGGTGGGCTGGCCGGCGGCTCGATCATCGCCCTGTACGCGCTGTGGCTCAACGACCGGCGGCGACGCGTCGAGGAGGCGCGGCACGAGCTGGAGAGCGAGAAGGTCGCCGACGAGCGGTTCGCACGGGCCGTCGAGCTGCTGGGCAACGAGGCCGACCAGGTCAGGGTGGGTGCGATGCACGTGCTCGCGGGCCTGGCGAACACCACGCCCCGGTACAAGCAGACCGTGCTCAGCGTCCTGTGCGCCTACCTGCGGCGGCCGTTCGAGCACGCGGCCCTCGAGAAGAAGCCGGAAGACCCGGAGCAGGCCTACCTCGGCAAGAAGCGCGACGTGACGCCGGAGCAGGACCACGAGATGACCGTCCGGATGACCGCCCAGCGGCTCATCACGGACCTGCTGCCCTGGGGCGACGACCCGGACCCGACGCCGTACCAGGTGGACCTGACCGGCGCGAAGCTCGTGCACCTCCGGCTGGAGGGGCGCCGGTTCGGCAGGCTGGTCGCCCGGCGCGCGCAGTTCTACGGGATCACGCAGTTCAACGAGGCGGTGCTGAGCAAGCCCGCGCTGTTCTCCGGCGCCACGTTCCACGGCCGGGTGACCTTCCGGGACGGGAGGTTCGCCGGCGGCATCTCGTTCCAGGACACCACGTTCGACGGCGAGGTCAACGTCACCGGGGCGAAGGTCGGCACCTTCCTGCACTCGTCGCCCGAACCGCCGCGGCCGCAGGTCGGCGAGCTCGAAGTGCTGGCGGGGACGGCGTTCCGCAACGACCCGGTCGGCTGGCGGCTAACCGGCGACGGGCAGCCCCCGGCCCGCCTCCAGGACCATGTCCAGCAGGACTGACGCGGCGGCGCTCACCGTCGGCGCGGTGACCACGGCGGTCTCCGCGGTCGGCGCGTCGACCAGCTCCACGAACTTCGCCCTGGTCTGCTTCGCCGCGAACGAGGCGGGCACCAGGGCCACGCCGAGCCCGAAGCCGACGAAGTCGAGCAGCGAGTGCACGTCGTTGACCTCGACCGCGACCTTCCGGTCCACGCCGGCGGTGGCCAGCGCGCGGTCCACGTCGTCGCGCGTCCCCCAGTCGGGGTTGAAGTCCACGAACGGCTGACCGGCCAGCTCGGCGAGCCGCACCGACTCGCGTTCAGCGAACGGCAGCTCCGGCGCGCACGCCAGCACCAGCGGCTCGCTGGACAGCGTGGCCGGCTTGAGGTCGTCGGCCGCCCGGCCGGACGTGACGAACGCGAGGTCCAGCCGTCCGGCGCGGACCAGGTCGACCAGTTCGCCCGAGCCCGCCTGGCGCAGCCGCAGGTCCACGCCGGGGTGCAGCTCGTGGAACCGGGCCAGCACGGCGGGCAGGTGCACGGCGTGCAGGCACTGGATGCTGCCCACGGCCAGCGTGCCGCGCAGCAGCCCCTGCACGGCGGCCACCGCGTCACGCGCCGCGTCGATCGTGCCGAGCACGCGCCTCGCCTCGACCAGCAGCGCCCGGCCGGCCTGGGTCAGCTCGACCTGGCGGGTGCTGCGCACGAACAGCGGCGCGCCCAGTTCGACCTCGAGCGCCCGGATCGACGCGGAAAGACCCGATTGGGCGACGTGCATGCGCCGGGCGGCGCGGGTGAAGTGGCACTCCTCGGCCACGGCCACGAAGTACTCGAGCTGCCGGAGTTCCACGATTCATCACCCGAACTGCTGAATTGCATCAGCTTCTTCTGTTGGACAGCTTAATGCCTACCCCCCAAGCTGGTGATGCACAACTGCGACACACGGAGGTCGAACAATGCTGACTCGCCGAATCGGGGGAGTCGAGGTCAGCGCCATCGGCTTGGGCGCGATGCCGATGTCGCTGGAAGGCCGGCCCGATCGCACCCAGGCGATCGAGACCATCCGCACCGCGCTCGACAAGGGCGTGACGCTGATCGACACCGCGGACGCCTACTCGGCCGACGACCGCGACTTCGGGCACAACGAGGAGCTGATCGCCGAGGCGCTGAAGGGCGTGGACGGCGTCATGGTCGCCACGAAGGGCGGCCACACCCGCACGTCCGGCGGCGGCTGGGAGGTCGACGGGCGGCCCGAGTACCTGAAGGCCGCGTGCGAGGCGTCGTTGCGCAGGCTCGGCGTGGACGCCATCGACCTCTACCAGTTCCACCGGCCCGACCCGGAGGTGCCGACCTCCGAGTCGGTCGGCGCGCTGGCCGAGCTGCTGGACGCGGGCAAGATCAAGCTCGCGGGCGTGTCCAACTTCGACCCGGCGCAGATCCGGGAGGCCAACGAGATCCTGGGTGGCCGGCTGGCGAGCGTGCAGAACCAGTTCTCGCCGGCGTTCCGCTCCAGCGAGCCGGAGCTGGAGCTGTGCGCCGAGCTGGACATCGCGTTCCTGCCGTGGAGCCCGTTGGGCGGCATGAGCGCGGCGGGCGAGCTGGGCGAGCGGTTCACCGCGTTCGCCGAGATCGGCCGCGAGCACGGCGTCAGCCCGCAGCAGGTGTGCCTGGCGTGGATGCTCGCCAAGGCGCCGCAGGTCGTGCCGATCCCGGGTTCGTCGCGGCCGGCGAGCATCTCGGATTCGGCCGACGCGGTGCACCTGCGGCTGTCGGAAGAGGAGCTGAAGCGCCTGGACGGGTGACGTCCTGCGGATGCGGCGGGGGACGTCCGGCCTGACGATCTAGGCCGGACGTACCAGCACTGCCGACCGAATGGGGGCGTTGATGGCGCCACACACCCGCCTGCGCACCTTGATCACCCGACTGGGTGCCGTCACGATCACGTTGGCGATCGCCCAGGTGCCCGTCGCCGAAGCGCTGCCCGAAGGGTCCGCGGACCACTACGCGGGCTCGCAGATCGCGAAGCACGAGGGCCGGGACCGCACCGCGCGGCAACGGCCGCGGACCGCGGGTTCCGTGCCGGGCATGGACGTCAGCAGCCATCAGGGTGACGTCGACTGGGCGAAGGCCTGGGCGGACGGTGCGCGGTTCGCCTACGTCAAGGCGACCGAGGGCACCGGCTACCGCAACCCGAACTTCACCCAGCAGTACAACGGGTCCTACCACGTCGGCATGATCCGCGGCGCGTACCACTTCGCGCTACCGGACCGGTCCGCCGGCGCCACCCAGGCCGACTTCTTCGCCTCCAACGGCGGCGGCTGGTCCCGCGACGGCAAGACCCTGCCCGGCGCGGTCGACCTGGAGTACAACCCGTACGGCGACACGTGCTACGGCTTGGACCAGGCCGCGATGGGCGCGTGGGTGCGGGCGTTCAGCGACCGCCTGGTCCAGCGCACCGGCAGGCACCCCACCATCTACACGTCCACGAGCTGGTGGAACCGGTGCGTCGGCGAGGCGGACCGGTTCGGCGACACGAGCCCGCTGTGGGTGGCGCACTACGCCGACGTGCTCGGACCCCTGCCGCACGGGTGGGACTACGAGACGATCTGGCAGTGGCGGGCGGCCGGGCTGTTCCCCGGCGACCAGAACCTCTTCAACGGCAACGACGACCAGTTGCACCGGGTCGCCCTGGGATGACCGGGCGTTGCTCCGTTTTCGTGACTAATTCACATGAACCCTGGTGAACAGGTTAGAGGTGCAGCACACTGCCCATCGAGTCAACTCCCTGCACTGGCTCAAGGAGTCCCCGATGAAGAACATCGCACGCTCTGCCACCGCCCTCCTGACCAGCATCGGACTGGCGGTGCTCGGGTTAGCGGGCACCGCGCAGGCCGCACCCGTCGTCGAAGACCACGCCATGGGCTCGCAGATCGCCAAGCACGAAGGCGGCGGCGGCCGGCGCATCGCCATCCCGACCGACCCGAGCGCCCAGGCCGTCGTGTACGGCATCGACGTCAGCGGGCACCAGGGCAACGTCGACTGGAACTACTGGTGGGGCCAGGGCAAGCGGTTCGCCTACGTCAAGGCCACCGAGAGCACCACCTACCGCAACCCGTACTTCGCCCAGCAGTACAACGGGTCCTACAACGTCGGCATGATCCGCGGCGCGTACCACTTCGCGCTACCGGACCGGTCCGCCGGCGCCACCCAGGCCGACTTCTTCGTCAACAACGGCGGCGGCTGGTCCCGGGACGGCAAGACCCTGCCCGGCGCGCTGGACATGGAGTACAACCCCTACGGCTCCACCTGCTACGGGCTGTCCAAGGCGAGCATGACCGCGTGGATCAAGTCGTTCAGCGACCGCTACCACGCCCGCACCGGCCGCTGGCCCGTCATCTACACGTCCACCAGCTGGTGGAACCAGTGCGTGAGCGGCGACTTCAGCTCCACCAACCCGCTGTGGGTCGCGCGCTACTCGTCCACCGTCGGCACCCTGCCGTACGCGTGGCCGTTCTACACGTTCTGGCAGTACTCGTCCTCACCGATCGACCAGAACCAGTTCAACGGCGCCTACGACCGGCTCCAGGCCCTGGCCAACGGCTGATCACGAGGTGGCCGGCCGGGTCCTCCCCGGCCGGCCACCCCCCGCTCAGTCGAACAGCGCCGGGAGGGTGCCCTCCCAGGCTTCGCGCAGCTCGGCCAGCGGCAGCGAGCCCAGCTCCTGGATCTCCAGGGCGTCGGACTCCGGGTCCACCACGCCGACCTTGCGCCACGGCAGGCCGCGCGCGGTGCACATGTCGGTGAACCGCAGCTCCTCCGTGCGCGGCACGGCCACCAGCACGCGGGCCGTCGACTCGCTGAACAGCTCGGTGAACAGGTCGCCCTCGAGGAACACGCGGGCACCGACCTCGCCGATCAGGCACGTCTCCACCAGCGCCTGCGCCAGGCCGCCATCGGACAGGTCGTGCGCGGCGGACAGCATGCCGTCCCGCGAACCCGCCACCAGCACCTCGCCCAGCAGCTTCTCCCGCGCCAGGTCCACCTCCGGCGGCAGGCCGCCCAGGTGCCCGTGCACGACGTGCGCCCACTCCGAGCCGCCGAACTCCGCGCGCGTCTCGCCGAGCAGCAGCAGCGTCTCGCCCGCCTCCGCGCCGATCCCGGTCGGGATGCGGCGGCGGACGTCGTCGATCACGCCCAGCACGCCCACGACCGGCGTCGGCAGGATCGCCGTCGAACCGGTCTGGTTGTAGAAGCTGACGTTGCCGCCGGTCACCGGGATGCCCAGCGCGACGCACCCGTCCGCGAGGCCCTTCACGGCCCGCTCGAACTGCCACATCACCGCCGGGTCCTCCGGCGAGCCGAAGTTCAGGCAGTTCGTGACCGCGACCGGGGTCGCGCCCGTGGTCGCCACGTTCCGGTACGCCTCGGCCAGCGCCAGCTGCGCGCCCGCGTACGGGTCGAGCTTGGTGTAGCGGCCGTTGCAGTCCGTGGACAGCGCCACGCCCCGGTGGGTCGACTCGTCGATCCGGATCATCCCCGAGTCGGCGGGCTGCGCGAGCACCGTGCCGCCGCGCACGTACCGGTCGTACTGCTGGGTGACCCACCGCTTCGACGCCAGGTTGGGCGACGCGGCCATCGTCTTGACCAGGTCGAGCAGCTCGTCCCGCGCCGGCTTCGGCAGCCGGTCCGGGGTGTCGGCCTGCAGCGCGTCCTGGTCGGCCGGGCGCTCGATCGGCCGGTTGTACACCGGGCCCTCGTGCGCCACCGTGCGCGGCGGCACGTCCAGCACGACCTCGTCGTGCCACGTGATCACCAGCCGGTCGCCCTCGGTGACCTCGCCGATCTCGGTCGCGATGACGTCCCACTTGCGGCAGACCGCCATGAACGCGTCCAGGTCCTCCGGCCGCACGACCGCGCACATGCGCTCCTGCGACTCGCTGGACAGGATCTCCGCCGGCGTCATGCCCGTGGCGCGCAGCGGCACCCGGTCCAGGTAGACGTGCATGCCGCCGTCACCGGCACTGGCCAGCTCCGACGTCGCGCACGCCAGGCCCGCGCCGCCCAGGTCCTGGATGCCGACCACGATGCGCTGCGCGAACAGCTCCAGGCAGCACTCGATCAGCACCTTCTCGGTGAACGGGTCGCCGACCTGCACGCTGGGCAGCTTCTTGCGCTTGCCCGCACCCGCCGAGTCGTCGAACGTCTCGCTGGCCAGCACCGACACGCCGCCGATGCCGTCCAGGCCCGTGCGGGCGCCGAACAGGATGACCTTGTTGCCGGTGCCCGAGGCGTGCGCCAGGTGCAGGTCCTCGACCCGCATCGCACCCACGCACAGGGCGTTGACCAGCGGGTTGCCCGCGTAGGTCGCGTCGAACACGACCTCGCCGCCGATGTTGGGCAGGCCGAGGCAGTTGCCGTAGCCGCCGACGCCGGCCACGATGCCCGGCAGCACGCGGCGGGTGTCCGGCGCGTCGGCCGGGCCGAACCGCAGCGGGTCCATCACGGCCAGCGGACGCGCGCCCATCGCCAGGATGTCGCGCACGATGCCACCCACACCCGTCGCCGCGCCCTGGTACGGCTCGACGTAGGACGGGTGGTTGTGGCTCTCGGCCTTGAACGTGATCGCCCAGCCGTCGCCGATGTCGACCACGCCCGCGTTCTCGCCGATGCCCGCGAGCATCTTCGCGCGCATCTCGTCGGTGGTCGTGTCGGAGAAGTACTTCAGGTGCACCTTGGACGACTTGTAGGAGCAGTGCTCGCTCCACATCACCGAGTACATGGCCAGCTCGGCGTCCGTGGGGCGGCGGCCCAGGATCTCCTTGATGCGGGCGTACTCGTCGTCCTTCAGGCCCAGCTCCTTGTAGGGCTGCTCCTGGTCGGGCGTGTTCTCCGCGTTCTTGACGGTGTCGACGGTCATCAGGCCTTCACCACCGAGTCGACGAGGGACAGGAACATGCCGAGGCCGTCGTCGGTCGGCCCGGTGAGCGCGTCGATCGCGTGCTCCGGGTGCGGCATCAGGCCGACGACCCGGCCGTTGGCGCTGGTGATGCCCGCGATGTTGTTGCGCGAGCCGTTCGGGTTCTCGCCGACGTAGCGGAACACCACGCGGCCCTCGCCCTCCAGCTCGTCCAAAGTGGACTGGTCGGCCTGGTAGCCGCCCTCACCGGACTTCAGCGGGACGAGGATCTCCGCGCCCTGGTCGTACCGGGTGGTCCAGGCGGTGGCGTTGTTCTCCACCTTCAGCCACTGGTCGCGGCACACGAAGTGCAGCTTGTGGTTGCGGATCAGCGCGCCGGGCAGCAGGTGCGCCTCGCAGAGGATCTGGAAGCCGTTGCAGATGCCGAGGACCGGCATGCCCTTCTTCGCCGCGTCGACCACTTCCTGCATGACCGGGGCGAACCGGGCGATCGCGCCGCAGCGCAGGTAGTCGCCGTAGGAGAACCCACCGGGCACGATGACCGCGTCCACGTCCTTCAGGTCGTGGTCGGCGTGCCAGAGCTTGACCGCTTCCCCACCCGCGTACCGGACCGCGCGCTCGGCGTCGACGTCGTCCAGCGTGCCGGGGAACGTGATGACCCCGACCCTCATGCCTCGACCCGCCTCACGACCCAGTCCTCGATCACGGGGTTGGCGAGGAAGGTCTCGGCGATCTTGGCGAGCGTGGCGTCGTCGACGTCGTCGGCGACCTCCAGCTCGAAGTGCTTGCCCTGGCGGACAGAGGTGATTCCGTCGAACCCGAGACGGGGCAGCGCGTTGGCCACCGCCTGTCCTTGCGGGTCGAGGATTTCGGGCTTCGGCATGACGTCGACGACGACTCGGGCCACGACAGGCTGCTCCAAGCTAGGAGGGCTGGCGGTACTCGCAGAGCCTACCTGACCAGGGTGTTCATCAACTTCGCACGTGGTGGGCAGCACACGTTCACCTGGGATCACCCGATCGTGACAAGGTCGTTTCGACGGTTTCTTGCTAATCTGATCTCGCCAAGGCCCCGTAGGCCGAGGAAGTGGGCCCAGCCAACGTCCGGACGGTCGGCGGCTGGGTTTCGCGCTTTCTAGGGTTCGTGGTCGAGCTTGACGACCCGCACAACGGTCCCCATCGCCCGACGCGCCCAGTCACCTCCTGCACCGTGCGACCACGCGACCGCGTCGGGGATCCAGAGCAGCGGCTCCGAGGTGCTGAGCAAGTGCTCGTAGGCAAGTTGCGACGCCCGCGGGTACTTGCCCAGGGACGTCCGCATCGTGCGGTCGTCGAGAATGTCCCGATCTTCGCGAGTGTCGAGGACGAGGCGGTTGACATCCAAGTCGAGCATGTCGGCGGTCAACCGGGCGAGGCAATCCTGGCGCGCCGCTTCCGCATCGCGCGAGAAGGCCCGTTGGTAGATGCGCACCCGAGCTCCACCCTCCGCCAGCCGCGCGAGAATCAACCGGCGCCGTTGCTGTGTCTCCTTCTTGAAGTGCAGTTCCCGCTGCCCGGGCAGGAGGAGTCCGCGCAACAGGGTGCGCAGCGGACGCAGCTCCGCCGGTGCCACCACGGCGGCAGCGAGGAAGTACTGGTGGTTGCGCTGAGATTCGTCGACAAAAGCATGCACGCTCACGGCCGAATATCGACACTTGACCGTTGCCGCTGGAACAATTCCCTCCGAACGTGTGTCGACTCGCCCCAGTGGTCCAATTTCGAGGCGGATTCACCCGTCGAGAATTGGGTTCCCGGTGCGGCACTTCGCCAAGATTGGAACAGCCGAGGCCCCGTAGGCCGAGGAAGCGGGCCCAGCCGACGTCCGGACGGTCGGCGGACGTGCTCGCGCCTTTTTCAGCCCGGTAGGGCGTTCGCTATGGGCGGACGTGGTGGCGGGGGACGGGTCGGCACCGCAGGGTGGGGATCATGCGCATCCTGGTGCTCGGTGGGACGGTGTTCCTCAGCAAGGCGACAGCGGCCGAAGCGGTGCGGCGGGGGCACGAGGTGGTCTGCGCGGCACGGGGGGAGTCCGGGCGGGTGCCGGACGGGGCCGTGCTGGTGCCGGTGGACCGGGATGTCGACCTGGGGCCGTTGGAGGGTGCGCACTTCGACGCGGTGGTGGACGTGGCGAAGATGTCGGTCACGTGGGTCCGCCGGGCGTTGAGAGCGGTGACCGCGGACCACTGGACGTTCGTCTCCAGCTGCTCGGTCTACGCCGACCACTCCGTCCCCGGCACGACGGCCACGCTGGACCCGCTGGAGGACGACCCCGACGCGCCGATGTCCTCCGAGCGCTACGGCGCGGTCAAAGTCGCCGGTGAGCACGCCGTCCTCGACGCCATCGGCGACCGCGCCTTCATCGTCCGCGCCGGCCTCATCACCGGCCCCGGCGACCCGAGCGACCGGTTCGGCTACTGGCCCAACCGGCTGTCCCGGGGTGGCCGGGTGGCCGTCCCCGACGCGCCCGACCAGCCCGCGCAGCACGTCGACGTGCGCGACCTCGCCGCCTGGATCGTGGACGCGGCCGAGCGGCGCACCACCGGCACCTACGACGCGATCGGCCCCGCTAACCCGTTGTCGCTGGTCCTGGGCGAGATCGCGGGCGCGGTGGCGCCGCCGGGCACGGTACTGGTCCGCATCCCCGAGCCCGCCCTCCAGCGGCACGGCGTCGAGCCGTGGATGGGTGCGAAGTCCCTGCCGCTGTGGCTGCCGCCGTCGCACCGGGCGATGATGTTCCGCGACGCGGGTCCCGCGCTGGCGGCGGGACTGCGGGTCCGACCCACGGCCGAGACGGCGGTGGACGCGTTGGCGTACGAGCAGGCCCTCGGCCTGGACCGCACCCGACGTGCGGGACTGCCGCCGGGCGTGGAGGACGCGCTGCTGCACGACGTGGGGTGAGCGGCGCCGCAGAGAGGAGCACCCGCATGCTGATCTCCCACTTCGGGCACTCGTGCCTGCTGGTCGACACGGGCGCGGCCCGGCTGCTGTTCGACCCCGGCGTGTACTCGTCGGGCTTCGAGGTGCTCGAAGGGCTCGACGCGATCCTGGTCACCCACGAGCACCGCGACCACGTCGACCCGGGCGCGCTGGCCGCCGTCCGCGCGGCCAACCCCGGCGCACGCCTGATCGCGCCGTTCGACCTGGAGGGCGCCGAGATCGTCAATCCAGGTGACGCGCTGGAGTTCGGCGGCACGGCCGTCACGGTCGTCGACGCGCCCCACGAGGTCATCCACGACCGGATCGAACTGCCGGTCAACGTCGGCTACCTGGTCGACCACGGCGCGTTCTACCACCCCGGCGACTCGCTGACCGTGCCCGGGCAGCGCGTCGACGTCCTCGGCCTGCCCACCGCCGCGCCGTGGATGAAGGTCTCCGACGCGGCGGACTTCCTGGCGAAGGTCGGCCCGCGCAAGGCGGTGCCGATCCACGAGGCGATCCTGGCCCGGACGGAGGTCTTCTACCGCGTCCTGGTCGGCACCGCGCCCGAAGGCGTCGAGGTCGTCGTGCTGCCGCGCGGCGAAGCGGTCGAGCTGTAGGTCGCGGGCGACGCGCCGTGGTGCAGGGCCAGGTCGACGGCCTCCAGCACGGCCTCGCGCGGCCCGAGCCGGTCCAGGTCGGCCGCGTCCACGCCGATCCGCACGAGCCCGCCGCGCCGTGCCGCCCGGCCGACGCTGAGCAGGTAGCTCCAGTGCTCGGTGACCATCCGCACCCGGCCGGCCCGCGTGGCGCCGGTGCGCAGGTCGCGCACGCCCACCATGTCGGCGCACACCGCGAACCGGTGCCGGCGCAGCGCGACCAGCGTGCCGGGTGACGCGAGCCACGACGGCGGCGCGAACACCTCCGTGGCCAGGCCCAGCCGCTCCAGGCCGGCCCGGGCGGCGACCAGCCGCAGGCCGGCTTCGTGCGCGGGCAGCGCGGCGAACTCGGCCCGGCGGCGCAGCGACACGGCCCTGCGGGTCGGGTCCGGCTGGTGGTCGAAACCGTGCAGGACCAGCGCGTCACCGGCAGCCACGCGGCGGCGCACCCAGCTCAACGCCTCACCGGGCACGGCCTTGCGCGGCGCGAGGAGCAGCGACAACGGCACCCGCCGCCGGTCCAGTTCGTCGGCGAGGTCGGCGCACCGGGCGAGCGTGCTCGGCCCGATGCCGGACAGCGAAACCACGAGTTCGGCGACCATGACACCCAGTGCGCCTCACCGGCGTGTCGCCCGCTCTAAGACGAGGTGACGCCCGGGTGCGGAGCCGGCGAACTATTCCGCGCCCGTCTCGTCGGGGCTGGGCCAGTCCGCGAACGAACGGCCGGTGATCAGCTCGTACGCCTCGACGTATCGGGACCGGGTGGCGGCGACGACGTCGTCGGGCAGAGGTGGCGGCGGGGTGTCGGACGCCCGGTCCCAGCCGGAGGCGGGCGAGGTCAACCAGTCGCGCACGTACTGCTTGTCGAACGACGGCTGCACGCGCCCCGGCGCGTACCCCTCCAGCGGCCAGTACCGCGACGAGTCCGGCGTCAGCACCTCGTCGCCGAGCACCAGCGTCCCCGACCGGTCCAGCCCGAACTCGAACTTCGTGTCCGCCAGGACCACGCCGCGCGACCGGGCGAACTCCCGTGCCGCGCCGTAGACCTCCAGCGTGGCGTCACGCAGCCGGGCCGCCAACGGGGCACCGACCTCCGCCTCGACGTGCGCGAACGACACGTTCTCGTCGTGCGCGCCGAGCTCGGCCTTGGTCGCCGGGGTGAAGATCGGCGGCACCAGCTCCGAGGCCTCCACCAGCCCGGACGGCAGCTCCACCCCGCACACCGACCCGGTCTGCCGGTACTCGGCCATCCCCGACCCGGTCAGGTAGCCGCGCGCCACGCACTCCACCTGGACCATCTCCAGCCGCCGCACCAGCAGCGCCCGGCCGCGCACCTCGGCGGGGATGCGCGGGTCGTCCCACGCCACCAGGTGGTTGGGCACCAGGTCCGCGAACTTCTCGAACCAGAACACGCTCATCGCGGTGAGCACCCGCCCCTTGTCCGGGATCTGGGTGGTCAGCACGTGGTCGAAGGCGGAGATCCGGTCGGACGCCACGAACAGCAGCAGGTCGTCGTCCACCTCGTGGACCTGACGGACCTTGCCTTCGGCGACCTGCCGGTAGTCGGCGAGCTTGGGCACGGCCGAAGCCTACTTGCCCGGAGCTCTCGGGCTGCTCTTCCCACCTGCGGCAAGATTCAGCGCATGCGTGCACCCGGACTGATACTCACCGTGACCGCCCTGCTCGCGGTCGCCTGCGCCCCCGCGGACGAGGCACCGCCACCGACCAACCAGGTCGACGGCGTGGCCTGCACGAAGGACAAGCTGCCCACGCTCACCCCGGGCAAGATCACCTTCGGCACGGACCAACCGGTGTACGAGCCCTGGTTCGTGGACGACGACCCGACCAACGGCAAGGGCTTCGAGTCCGCGATCGCCTACGCGCTGGCCGAGGAGCTGGGCTACGCGAAGACCGACGTGGTGTGGACCCGGGTGCCGTTCAACGCGGCCATCCAGCCGGGCAAGAAGACCTACGACATGGACCTGAACGAGTTCTCCATCACCGAGGAGCGCAAGCAGGCCGTCGACTTCTCCGCGCCGTACTACGACGTGGACCAGGCCGTGATCACGCTGAACACGTCCAAGGCCGCGTCGGTGAAGACGCTGGCCGAGCTCAAGAAGGTCAAGATCGGCGCGCAGGTCGGCACGACCAGCTTCGACGCCGCCGAGCGGCTGCAGCCGGAGCAGGACGTCGCGGTCTACAACACCAACGACGACGGCAAGGCCGCGCTGCGCGCCGGGCAGATCGACGCGCTGGTGGTCGACCTGCCGACCGCGTTCTACATCACGAGCGCGGAGCTGGAGGAAGGCCTGATCATCGGGCAGATCCCGGCGGGCGACGGCAAGCCCGAGCAGTTCGGCATCGTGCTGGACAAGGGCAGCCCGCTCACCCCGTGCGTGTCCACGGCGGTGGAGAACCTGCGCGCCGACGGCTCGCTGGCCAGGATCGAGCAGGAGTGGCTGTCCTCCGCGGGCAGCGCACCCGAACTGAAGTGACGAGCGAGCTGCAACGGGAGCGCCTGGCCTACAAGCGCTCCCGTTCGCGGCGGTCCACGCTGGTGGCGCTGCTGTCGACCGCCGTGTTCGCCGCGGCGGTCGGCGTCACCGTCGCCCGCGCGCCGGGCTGGCCACGCGTGCGGCAGTCGTTCTTCAACGTGGAGATCGCCTGGCGGTCGCTGCCCGCGATCCTGGAGGGCCTCTGGCTGAACCTGCGCGTGCTGGCCGTGTGCGGTGTGCTGATCGTGGTGTTCGCGCTGGTCGTGGCCGTGTTGCGGACGTTGCGCGGCCCGGTGTGGTTCCCGCTGCGCGTGCTGGCGACGGTGTACGTGGACCTGTTCCGCGGCATGCCGTTGATCATCCTGCTGTACCTGGTCGGGTTTGGCCTGCCCGCGTTGCGGCTCACCGGCGTGCCGAACGACTTCGTGGTGCTGGGCGGGGCGGCGCTCGTGCTCGCGTACACCGCGTTCGTGGCCGAGGTCTTCCGCGCCGGGATCGAATCGGTGCACCCGTCGCAGGTGGCGGCGGCCCGGTCGCTCGGTCTCGGCCGGCGCGAGACCATGCGGCTGGTGGTGCTGCCGCAGGCCGTGCGGCGGGTCATGCCCGCGCTGCTGAACGACTTCGTCTCGCTGCAGAAGGACTGCGGGCTGATCTCGGTGCTCGGCGCGGTGGACGCGGTGCGCGCGGCGCAGATCGAGCAGGCGCGGGCGTTCAACTTCACCCCGTACGTGGTGGCGGGGCTGCTGTTCGTGCTGCTCGCGGTGCCCACGGCGCGGTTCGCCGACGCGCTGGGCCGCCGGGTGGAGCGCCGTCAGGGGGGACGATGACCGAACCGGTGCTCAGCGTGCGCGGTGTGGTGAAGCGCTACGGCGACCACACCGTGCTGGACGGGATCAGCCTCGACGTGCGCGAGCACGAGGTGGTCACCGTGATCGGGTCGTCGGGTTCGGGCAAGTCGACGCTGCTGCGCTGCGTGAACCTGCTCGAGGAGCTGGACGACGGGCAGGTGCTGCTCGACGGCGTCGACGTGTCCGACCCGCGGGTGGACGCCGACGTGGCGCGGCGCGGCATGGGCATCGTGTTCCAGGCGTTCAACCTGTTCCCGCACATGACCGTGCTGGACAACGTCACGCTGGCGCCGCGCGTGGTGCACCGCGTGCCGCGGGAGGAGGCCGAGCGCAACGCCCTCGACCTGCTCGACCGGGTCGGCCTCGCGGACCGGGCGGGCGGCTACCCCGAGCAGCTGTCCGGCGGGCAGCAGCAGCGGGTGGCGATCGCGCGGGCGTTGGCCTACTCGCCGCGGTTGCTGCTGCTGGACGAGATCACCAGCGCGTTGGACCCGGAGTTGGTGGGGGAGGTGCTGGCGCTGGTCAGGGAGCTGGCGGAGGCGGGCCGGACGATCCTGATGGCCACCCACGAGATGGGCTTCGCCCGGCAGGTCGCCGACCGGGTGGTGTTCCTCGACGGCGGCAGGCTGGTCGAGTCGGGGCCGCCCGAACAGGTGCTCGGCGAGCCCGTGCACCCGCGCACCCGGCAGTTCCTGCGGCGGATCATCGACGCGGGCCGCCTTTAGGCCGCTCGGGAGACGCCACTTGGGGTATCGGACGGGTGACCCCTACTCTGCTTGGCGTGGTCCATCGGAAGGCATTTGTGGCACCTGTCGCGGCGAGCGGTGGGCTGCTCCTGCTGCTGCTCACGGGTGCCTGCGCGAAGCCGTCGGCGAGCCCGGAGCCGGTGGTGCTCCCGACGATCTCCAGTTCGGCGCCGGTGACCTCGATCCCGGCGGTGGCCAACATCTCGGTGCAGCCGGGGACGACCACCACCACCCCGCCGCCACCAACCACGGTCGCCGCCACCACCGAGCCGCCGCCACCACCTCCGCCCGTGCAGGTCCAGCCCCAGCCGGAGCCGCCGGCCGAGCCGACGACGACACCGCCCCGGTTCGACCAGGTGGCCCTGGAGGGCTTCCCGTGCGACGAGGAGGGCGCCACGGCGGTCGACCCGACCGGCCGCGACCTGGTGTGCGAGCGCACCCGCCGCGGCCGCCTGGTCTGGGATAAGGCCTAAAGGATGGGCTCGGGGACGTAGCCGGCGGCGGCCGGGTACTTCGCCAACACGTCCTCCACCTGCGCCACCACGTCCGCGACCTGCTGCTCGGCCACGCCGGTGAACGACAGGCGGTCGGCCAGCAGGGCGTCCAGGGCGGCGCGGTCCAGCGGCAGGCGGTCGTCGGCGGCCAGCCGGTCCAGCAGGTCGTTCTCGGCCAGGCCCTGCTCGCGCATGGCCAGCGCCACCGCGACCGCGTGCTCCTTGATCGCCTCGTGCGCGGTCTCCCGGCCGACACCCGCGCGCACCGCCGCCATCAGCACCTTCGTGGTGGCCAGGAACGGCAGGTAGCGGTCCAGCTCGCGGGCGACGACGGCCGGGTACGCGCCGAACTCGTCCAGCACCGTGATGAACGTCTCCAGCAGCCCGTCGAAGGCGAAGAACGCGTCCGGCAGCGCCACCCGGCGCACCACCGAGCACGACACGTCACCCTCGTTCCACTGGTCGCCGGACAGCTCACCGACCATGGACAGGTAGCCGCGCAGGATGACCGCGAAGCCGTTGACCCGTTCGCACGACCGGGTGTTCATCTTGTGCGGCATCGCGCTGGAGCCGACCTGGCCCGCCTTGAAGCCCTCGGTGACCAGCTCGTGGCCCGCCATCAGCCGAATCGTCTTGGCCAGCGAGGACGGCCCCGCCGCCAGCTGCACGAGGGTGGACACGACGTCGAAGTCCAGCGACCGCGGGTAGACCTGGCCGACGCTGGTCAGCACGGTGGTGAAGCCCAGGTGGCCCGCCACGCCGCGCTCCAGCTCCACCAGCTTGTCCCGGTCGCCGCCGAGCAGGTCGAGCATGTCCTGGGCGGTGCCGACCGGGCCCTTGACGCCGCGCAGCGGGTAGCGGGCGATCAGCTCGTCCAGCCGGCGGAACGCCACCAGCAGCTCGTCCGCGGCCGTGGCGAAGCGCTTGCCGAGCGTGGTGGCCTGGGCCGCGACGTTGTGCGAACGGCCCGCGAGCACCAGGTCGGTGTGCTCGGCGGCACGGCGGGCGAGGCGGGCCAGGACGGCGGCCGTCTTGCCGCGCACGTGCTCCAGCGAGCGCAGCACCTGCAGCTGCTCGACGTTCTCGGTGAGGTCGCGCGAGGTCATGCCCTTGTGCACGTGCTCGTGCCCGGCCAGGGCGTTGAACTCCTCGATGCGCGCCTTCACGTCGTGCCGGGTGACGCGCTCGCGCTCGGCGATCGAGGCCAGGTCGACCTGCTCGACCACCCGCTCGTAGTCCTCGACGGCCTCGGCCGGCACGTCGAGGCCCAGCTCTGCCTGCGCCTTCAGCACAGCGAGCCACAGCCGCCGTTCGAGCACGATCTTGTGCTCGGCGGACCACAGCGTGGCCAGCTCGGTGGAGGCGTAGCGACCGGCGAGGACATTGGCGATGCGGGGCTTGACCGTCACGTGACCAGCTTATTTCGGCGTGGCGGACGACCGGACGCCGGGGAGCGTCAGGGCACGGCCAGGTTCGGGTCGGTGGCCAGCGCCACCAGCTGGTCGACCGTCAGCGCGACGTCCGGCAGCTCCGAGCCCCGCCCCGGGTCGTACCCGTAGGCGGTGACCTGCACCACCGAACCGTCCACGCGCAAGTGCGCCACCGCGCGCGACACGACCACCTTCGAGGCCGGATCACCGGTCACGCCGGTCGCGAGCAGGGTGCCGTCCTTGCGCGACTGCGGGTCGTCGCACTCGACCTCGGCGCAGAACCGGGCGAGGTGTTCCCGCCCCGAAGGCGCGATCAACCTCACCACCGCCCCGCTCGGACCGGTGCCGTCGATGAACCGCACGACCGCGCTGAAGTGCCGCGGATCGGCGTCACGCACCTCGTTGACCTGGACCTCGGTCACCTTCGCCCCCGGCACCACCTCGGGGAACCGCCCGGTCAGGTAACCCGAGAGGAACGACCTGACGCCGGTCGTGGGTTCCGCCGTGGTGGGCGGCGGCGGCACGGTCGTCGCCGACAGCGGTTCGGGCCGGGAGGACAGCACCGCCGGGGACGGCGCGGTGGTCAGCACCGACCCGCTCGCCGCGTCGACCGCCATCCTCCGGTCCAGCACGCCGGGCAGGGCCAGCACCGTGCCGGTGAGCGCGAGCGTCACCACCGCCACGGCCACCAGCGCGCGCCGCCGCCTGCGCGCGTCCTGCGCCCGCCGGATCAGCTCGTCGGGGTCGAAGTTCAACGGCGGCTCGTCACCGACCGCGGCCTGAAGGCCTTCCCGCAGGTCTGCCTCGCTCACGACGCCACCACCGCCCCTCGCTCCAGTTCCTCGACCGCCACCCGCAACGCCACGAGCCCGCGCGCGGTCTGGCTCTTCACCGTGCCCTCGGTGCACCCCATCGCCACCGCGACCTCGCTCACCGAGAGGTCCTCGAAGTACCGCAGCACCAGCACGGCCCGCTGGCGCGGCGGCACCCGCAGCAGCGCCGCGTGCACCAGGTCGCGCGCCCACAGCCGCTCGCCGGTCAGGTCCGGGTCGGCGGCCGTGTCGGCGACGTCCGGCACCTCGCCGTCCCGCTGCTCGGCCCGCCGCCACGGTCTGCGCTTCTCGTCCAGCCACGTGCGCAGCAGCACCTTGCGGGCGTACCCGGACGGGGTGTCGCGCCACTCGATCCGGTGCCACGCCTGGTACAGCTTGAGCAGGCTGGCCTGCATCAGGTCCTCGGCCGTGTGCCAGTCGCCGCAGAACAGGTAAGCGGTGCGCCGCAACGACGCGGCGTGGCTCACCGCGAACTCGCGGAAGCCCTGCTCCTCGGCCTTGCGCATGCGTTCCGATCCCCTTCCGCGCCCCCACCCCTCTTCACGCGGCGGGCGTCAGCGGGGTTGCATCGCCTTGCGCAGCATCCGGCGGGCCGCCGCCCTGGGGTCCGGGCTGATCTCGATGAGCGCGTTCACCACGGCGCCGTCGACCAGCGCGATCAGCTCTTCCACGCGTTCCCGGCTGACCGGTTGACCGGCCCGGGTGAAGATGTCGAACAGCAGGGCGTGCAGCTCGCCGGACATCCTGCGCATCAACGGCCGCAGGTAGGGCCGCCTGCCCGTGGCTACCAGGCGTTCGTAGCGCAGCAGCACGGCTTCGGCGTCGCGGTCGCCGGACGGCCCGAGCAGCAGGTCGAGCACGAGTTCGACGAACGCGTCGCCGCCGCACTCGCGCGGGTCCAGCTCGTCCAGCCTGGCCTTGCCGTAGGCCAGCTCGGCGTTGCCCTGGAACTCCAGGGCCGCGGTCACCAGCTCTTCCAGCGAGTCGAAGTAGTACGTGGTGGAGGCCAGCGGCAGGCCCGCGCGCTCGGCGACGGCGCGGTGCCGGATCGCGTCGAAGCCGCCGTCGACCAGGAGGTCGGCGGCGGCTTCGACCAGCGCCTGGCGCCGGCGTTCGCCCTTCGGCGTTGCGGCTGTCATTGCAGGAAAGGTACTAGTGCCCGCCACCGGCCAGGTTGAGGCCGATGACACCGCTGACGATGAGGCCGATGGAGACCAGCTTGATCGTGCTCACGCCGTCGCCGAGCCAGATCATGCCGATGACGGCGGTGAGCGCCGCGCCGATCCCGGTCCACACCGCGTAGGCCGGTCCGGCGGGCAGCTGCTTCATCGCCCACGCCAGGCCGGCGAAGCTGATCAGCGCGAACACCGCGAACACCACGGACCACCACAGCCTGCTGAAGCCGTCCGAGAGCTTCAGCGCGACGGCCCAGCCCGCCTCGAAGAAGCCGGACACGATGAGCACGGCCCACGCCATGACGACCACCTCCCCAATCTGGCACTAGCGTACCAAATTAGTGGTACGCGAGTACCAGAGCGACGGGTGATCCGGCTCTCCGCGACTCAGGACCTGGCCGCGAGCCGTTCGGCCAGCTCAGCCAGCCTGTCGGCCAGCGGCGGCTCGACTGAACCCTCCTCCGGCCGGCTGAGCACGTACAGCTCCCGGCCATCCGGCGTCTTCGCGCTCGCGTACGCGTCCGTGCGGTCCGGCACCAGCCCGGTCGCGCCGGCCGGCACGACCACCACCGACACGGTGCCGTAGACGTCACCGGCGCGCACGAGGAAGCTCGCACCCCGCGCGTCGGGCGGGCAGTCGGCCGCGGCGGGCGCGGCCTGGCCAGCGTTGGCGACCGAGAGCTCGTCGGCGAGGGCGACGGCGAGCTCCCGGTCCACCTCAACGCACCCGCGTTGGGCGCTGCCGGCCGCCGTGCGGCCGGCACTCCCCGGTGGCTCGTCCCCCTGCGTAGACGGGTCATCGGGGATGCTCTTGGGCGGCATTCCACCGCTGCGCTCCGGTACCGCGTCCTTCGACAGGACCTCCGGCTCGCCCGCGCTGAAAGGTGTGACGTTAGGGGACGAAGCGTCCTGAGCGGAACCCGCCACGCTGTGATCACCGCTCGTGCCCGACCCGAGGACGCCGGCGACCACCACGCCACCGAACACGAGGACGAGCGCCAGGGCGGAACCCACGGCGACGGACGACCTGCGCCGCGCGGTCGCGCGGGCCGAAGCCGACCGCACCGCGTCCACGTCGAAGGACGGGGGCGGCGCGTCACTGGCCGCGTCGCGGAACAGCTCGGAGAGCTTCTGCTCGTCCACCTACCTCCTCCTCCCGCTCACGACGCCGGCCGCAAGTCGTCGATCGTGTCGCCCAACGCCTCGCGGAGGGCTTCCAGCCCCCTGGAGGTCTGGCTCTTCACGGTGCCCTCGGAACACCCCAACGCCTCGGCCGCCGCCGCCACGTCCAGGCCCTCCAGGAACCTGAGCACGAGCACCGCCCGCTGCCTGGGTGGCACCCGCCGCAAGCCCGCGACCAGCGCCTCGCGCGTCGCCACCGCGTCCGCGACCTCGCCGTCACCCGAGGGCGTCTCCGGGACCTCGTCCACGAAGCGCTCCCGCCGCCACGGCCGCCGGGACTCGTCGATCACCGCGCGCACCAGGGTCCGGCGGACGTAGGCGTCCAGGGCCTGCTTGTCCCGGACCTTGCGCCACCTGCGGTGCAACGCGACGAACGCGGTCTGCGCGAAGTCGTCCGCCCGGTGCCAGTCACCACAGAGCAGGAACGCCGTTCGGCGCACGGCCTCCCGGCGAGCCACGAAGTACTCCGCGAACTCCTGCTCGTCGCGCTGATCCACGCGGACTCTCTCCGCTCGTCGTGCTTGCACTTACCGGACGGAACCGGTGCCGCACACGGTTGCACGCCGGTTCACCGAGACTTGCGTCACCCCCATCGTGGTACCGCCGACGCGGCTGGGTCAGGGCTTGCCCGGTGTGATGTGATCCATTCGTGACCCAGCTCTCGCCACTCGACTTCCGCTCCGACACCGTCACCCAGCCGGACGAGGCCATGAGACTGGCCATGTCCGGTGCCGAGGTCGCCGACGACGTGCTCGACCACGACCCCACCATGCGGCAGCTCGAGGAGCGCGTCGCGGAGCTGCTGGGCGTGGAAGCGGCGCTGTGGGTGCCGTCCGGGTCGATGGGCAACCTGATCGCGCTGACCGTGCACCTGCGGCCCGGCGACCGGTTCCTCGCACCGCGCGGCGCCCACGTGCTCGACAACGAGCTGGGCACGGCGGCGTGGATCGCGGGCGGGATGCCGCACCCGCTGGAGCACGACGCGGGGCCCGGTCGGGCGTCACCCGACGCGGTGCGTGCGGCGGCGGGGACGTCCGGGCCGTACTACACGCTGCGCACCACGCTCTTGTGCCTGGAGAACACGCACAACGCCGCCGGTGGGGCCGTGACGCAGCCCGACGAGCACGCGCTGCTGGTGTCGGCGGCCCGGGAGACCGGCCTGCGGGTGCACCTGGACGGCGCCCGGTTGTGGAACGCGGCCGTGGCGCTGGGCCTGCCGCCCGCCGCGTTGACGGTCGGGGTGGACACGGTGCAGGTGTGCCTGTCGAAGGGTCTCGGCGCGCCGGTCGGGTCGGTGGTGGCCGGGTCGTCGTCGTTCGTCACCGAGGCGCGGCGGGTGCGCAAGATGCTCGGCGGCGGTGTCCGGCAGGGTGGGGTGCTGGCCGCCGCGGGGCTGGTGGGGCTGGGCCGCATCGACGACCTGGCGCAGGACCACGCGAACGCCCGCAGGTTGGCGCGCGGGCTGGCCGAGCTGGGCTGGCAGGTGGACGAGCCGGAGACCAACATCGTGCTGGCGGGCGTGCCGGACCTGGAGGTGACGTTGACCGGGCTGCGGCACCTGGGCGTGTTCGCCGGGCCGATGGCGGGCAAGGTGCGGTTCGTGCTGCACCGCGACGTGGGCGCGGACGACGTGGCCGAGGCGTTGCGCCGGATCGGGTCGGCGAGCTGACGTGCGCTGGGTGGTGTTCGACTACGGCGAGGTGATCAGCGAGCCCAGCGGCGAGCTGCCGGCGCTGGCCGCGCTGCTCGGGGTGCCGGTCGAGGACTTCTCGGCCGGGTACTGGGCCGCGCGGCACGACTACGACGCCGGTCAGCCCGACCTGGAGTACTGGCGTGCGGTCGGTGCGGCGGTGGGCGTGCCGGTGGACGAGGCGCTGGCCCGGCGGCTGACCGAGCTGGACGTGCGCGGGTGGCTGCGGCCCGTGCCCGCGGTGGTGGAGCTGGTGGCGGAGCTGGCGTCGGCCGGTGTGCCGCTGGCGCTGCTGTCGAACGCGCCCGTGTCGATGGCGCGGACGGCCGAGCGGCAGCCGTGGACCGCGCACTTCCGGCACCTGGTGTTCTCCGGTGATCTGGGCGTGGCCAAGCCGGACCCGCGGATCTTCGCCGCGTTGGCGGAGCGGATCGGGGCGCGGCCCGCGGACTGCGTGTTCTTCGACGACCGGCAGGTCAACGTGGACGCCGCGGTCACGGCCGGGCTGCGAGGCGTGCGGTGGCGGGGTGCCGCGCACGCGCGGGAGGTGCTCGGGGTCTAGCCCCCGGTGTCGGCCCTGGCCGCGCGCAGTTCCGCGCGCAGCTCGGCCAGCTCCGCGCGGACCAGGCGCAGCTCGGCCGCCGTCGCCTGCTCGGCCTCGGCGACCGAGTCCTCGACCCCGCTGAGCCGTTGGACCAGCCAGGACGCGATCGTGCCGGTGATGACACCCAGCAGGGCGATGCCGCCGATCATCAGCAGCGCGGCGACCAGGCGGCCCTCCCACGTGACGGGGTAGCGGTCGCCGTAGCCGACGGTGGAGATCGTGGTGAGCGTCCACCACGCGGCGTCGCCGAAGGTGGTGATGGAGGCGTCCGGGTGGTGGCGTTCGGCGTCCAGCACGGCCAGGGAGGCGCACAGGCTGACCAGGACCGTGACGCCCGCGGCGTAGACGCCCACCTTCTGCCGGAACTTGCCCGCGAACCGCTTGTTGAGCACCTTGAGGACGGTGATCAGCCGCAGCACGCGCAGCTGGCGGACCATCGGCAGCAGGACCGCGAGCAGGTCGAACAGGTGGTTGACGAAGAACTTCCGCTTGTCGACGGCGAGCTTGAAGCGCGCGGCGTAGTCCAGCGCGAAGACGAGCCAGACCAGCCAGAGGACGACCTCCAGCACGGTGTGCAGGCCGGCCGTCGAGCGGTTGTCGAGGACCTGCCAGGCGTAGGCCACCACGAAGAGGGTGGCCAGGCCCGTCAGCGGCCACTCGGCGCGGCGCTCCCACTGGGCGAGTCGGCGTTCATCGGTCTCGAACACCGACCCATGGTGCGGGTCGGCTCGGCGTTTTTCCAGCTCGTCGGGACAACTGCCAGGTCGTCAGGGCCCCTTGATGCCCTTCGGGCGCTTGTTGCTCTTGATCGCGCCGTACGCGGCCGTGCCCAGGAAGAGCACGCCACCGATCACCGCGAGCCAGAAGACGCCCTCGATCACGGCGCCGAGCACGGTGATCACGAGCCAGGCCGCGAGCAGCCACAGGATTATCCGGACCATGTCACCCGAACGACTGGACCACCCGATCAGTTCCCCACGACCGCCGTGATCGGGAGTACAACTGTCATCATGATGACGACACCAACCAGCCGCCCAGCCGCCGCAACGCCTCCTCGATGTCGTGGCCGGCCCCGGCGAAGGAGAACCGGATGAACTCGTGCCCGCGCACGGGGTCGAAGTCGATGCCCGGCACGATCGCGACCCCCGTGTCGTCGAGCAGGCGGCGGCAGAAGTCCATCGAGTCGTCGGTGAGGTGGGAGATGTCGGCGTAGGCGTAGAAGGCGCCGTCGGCGGGTGCCACCTTGTCGATGCCCAGGTCGGCCAGGCCCTTGAGCAGCACGTCCCGGTTGAGTCGGTACCCCTCGACCAGGCGCTCGGTCTGCGCGTACGACTCGGGCTCGAACGCGGCGACGGCCGCGTACTGGGCCAGGGCGGGCGGGCAGAGCGTGAAGTTGCCGGTCAGCCGGTCCACCGCGCGGCGCAGGTCGGGCGGCAGCAGCATCCACCCCAAGCGCCAGCCGGTCATGGCGAACGCCTTGGAGAAGGAGTTGACCACGATGGACTCACGGGAGGTCTGCCAGGCGCAGGCGAGCGGCGTGCCGTAGCTGATGCCGTGGTAGATCTCGTCGCTGACCAGCCGCACGTCGTGCTCGGCGCACCAGGCCGACAGCTCGGCCAGTTCCGCCGGTGCCAGCACGGTGCCGGTCGGGTTCGCCGGGCTGGCCACCACGAGCCCGTCGAGCGGGCCGGCGTCGTCCAACATCGCCACCGTGGGCTGGAACCGCGTCTCCGGCCCGCAGGCCAGCTCCACCACCTCGCAGCCCAACGCGGTGAGGATGTTGCGGTAGGCGGGGTAGCCGGGCCGGGCCAGGGCGACCCGGTCGCCCGCCTCGAAGGAAGCGAGGAACGCCAACAGGAAGCCGCCGGACGACCCGGTGGTCACCACGACGTCGTCCGCCGAGACAGCCAGCCCGTACTGCCGGTGGTAGTGCCCCGCCAGGGCTTCCCGCAGCTCCACGATGCCGAGCTGCTCGGTGTAGCCGAGGGTCTGCTCGCGCAGGGCGCGGTGCGCGGCCTCCAACACGGGCGCCGGCGCCGGGCTGGACGGCTGCCCGGCCGCCAACGACACGACATCCCCCACCACCCGCTGCCGCCGTGCAGCGGCGGACAGCACTTCCATGACGTGGAAAGGAGGCACATCGGCACGACCGGCAACACCCACCATGCACGCCAGGCTAATCGACCACCACCAAAGACCCGCAGGTCACCACCACCGAACCCCGGTGACGGCTCCACTCTCCGCGACCTTGGCGGCCTGCCCCCAACGGTTCGCACTGTTCACTGCACCGAGCCGCACCGCCCCGAGCCGGACCTAGCCGGGCCGAACCGGACCGCACTCAGCCGGGCCGGGCCGGAGTGCACAGGTCACCGCGCCGAATCGCCGAATTCCCCCAACAGACCGGTGATCCGCTCCCGCAGCACGTCGGCCTCGACCGGTCCGTGGAAGTCGACCACGTCCGCCGCGCGCCGCCGTCGTCCACTGTGGTCGATCACGGCCGCGCCGAACTGGCCGCGCAGGTCAGATCCGCCGACCCGGCCGTCCGGCAGGGTCGGCAGCAGCCCGACCAGCGCGGTGGCGAGGTCGGCGTCCACCTCCCGCACGGTCAACAGGTCCCGGGTCAGCACGGTCAGCAGCGAACCTGAACCGGTGGACGCGGCCAGCGCGCGCACCGCCGCCGTGCCGATGCCCAGTCGCAGGTCCGCCGACCGCGGCGGGTAGGCGATGAGCTTGAACGCCGCACCGAGCCACGGGTCGAGTTCGCTGCCACGGGCCAGGCCTTGGGCGGTGAGGTGGCTCCACGGCGCGGGTTCGTCCTGCACGTGCAGCACGATCGGCATGGCGCCGAGGTCGAGGTGCTCCCAGGCGGTGCGGAACGCGGTGGCGCTGAGGGTCGCGTTGGTCACCAGACGTCACTCCCGAATGCCGGCGGGCGTTGCTCCGGCCCCCCAGGCCCGCTGCGGAACTGACGTCGCGGAGGACGCCCGGGTTCCGCTTCGCCGGACCGGAACTCAGACCTCCCGCACCAGCTCCCACACGCACCCGGCGAGCCGGGCGTTGTCGATCGGGGTGATCGTGCTCCAGTTGCGACCGTCCGAACTGGGCCGCACCTGGTGCAGGTAACGGCCGGACGGCGTGTCGTGCCAGGCGACCACACGGCCGGCTCGGACAGGCGGCCCACCGTGCTGGGCGCGTTCGGCGCCGAACTGGCCGCGCGTGCTCATGCCGTCGCACATGCCGGCCAGTTCCTGCGCCTCGTGCAGCGGCAACCCGTGCCGCTCCAACGCCAGCACCAGCTTCTCCGCGTCCCGCCCGGCTTCGTCGGACGCCGCGCGCAGCACGTCGTTCGGCAGGCTGATCGACCGGCCGTACCCGGCGGGCATCTCACCGGCGACGGACACCGCCGCCTCGGCCAGCGCGCTGGCCCGTGCCTCGATGAGCCACACCTCGTCGCCGTCGACCACGGCGAGGATGCCCTCCTCACCGGCCGCCGCCGCCAGACCCCTGATCTTGCGGCGGTCGACCCAGATCCAGAGGTCGATCGACACCTGCGGGTTGGCCAGCAGCGCGAACGCGTCGGCCAGCTCGGGCGTCAACCGCCGTTTGGTGGCCAGCCCGCGCTCAGCCAGCGACCCCCAGGCCTGCTCCACGAACACGGCACGCTCGGTGTGCGTGATGCCCGGGCTCGGCACGTCCAGCGCGACGTTGCGGCGGGCCAGGCGCTCACCCTCCCACGCGACGTCGAACTCGAGCGTGGACAGGACAACCGTGCCGCTCACTTCACTTCTTCTCGGGCTCGTCGCCGATGACCGACTGCACGACCATCCGCTCGTCACCGAACACGTCGTCGGAGTCGACGCCGTACTTGCGGACGTGCTCCGCGTCCTCCTCGCCGGGGCCGCCCTTGGCACTGGCCGCCGGCTGCAGCATCGAGGCACCGGCGCCCGCCTTGCCCGCCGCACCACCGGCCGCGCCACGACCGGCCACGCGCTCGTCGGGGTCGATGGCGCCGATCGTCGCGGAGACACCGGGCTTCCCGGTCAACGTGCCGGGCATCCCGGGCACACCACCCTTGCCGGGTCCGCCGGCGGCGCCGCCACCCGTGCCCTTGCCACCCGCGGGTCCCTCGGGCACCTTGCCGGCGCCGGGCGTCGCCGGAGAGGGGTTGCGCACGACCCGCCCGCCACGCGCCTGCGTCGCCGCGAGCCCCAACCCGAGCCCGGCGGTCAAGCCGAGGCCCAACCCCAACGGGAAGTTCGACCCACCGGGCTTGCCACCCAACGCGGCCGGCGGCACGACCGTCGACCCACCGGGCGTGTTCGGCGGCAGCAGCCCCGTCGACCCACCGGGCAACTGCCCCGGCAACTGCGGCGGCACACCGACCGTGCCACCGGGGACGCCGCCCGGCACACCACCGGGCACACCACCCGGCACGCCACCGGGAATCCCCGGCACCGACCCGGCGGACTGCACCACCGGGGCGACCGGCGTGCTGACACTGGACGCCGTCGTCACCTCGAACTGCGGCGGCTTGTTCATGCCCTGGTACTGGTTCAACGCGTCCCGACTGGCCTCGGTGTACTGATCGAGCCCCCGAATGGCCTGCTCCCGCGCCGCCTGCGTCTGCTTGACCTCTTTGGCGTGATCCGTCTCGTACCCGAAGAACCCACCGACGTCATCGACGAAACTGGTCTCCGTGTCACCGCGCAACTGCTGCGAGTCGGGCATCCCGTTCCTGGCCTGGCTGTAGTTCGCGCCCTGCACGGCCGTGGCCTTGGAGTTCTGCTGTGCGGCTTCGGTACCCGAGGTAGCCACATCAGCGGACACGGTCACCGCCTGGCCCGCGTTGTTGCCCGCCGCGCCCTGCCACTCGATGCCGAGCTTCTTCAGCTCGGTCCGCAGCGTCTCGTCGGTCTCGTCCAACGTGCTCGCGAGCTGCCGCAAGGCGTGGGATGCGTCGCTGAACCGCTGGGCGGCGTCACCCTTCTGGAATTGCGCGACCAGCTCCGCCAACCCGGTGTTGGTGTACCCCTCGAAGCGGTGGTCGGTGATCTGCCTGAAGCCGCCCATACCTCCCCCTTACTTCAAAGTCTGCAACGTCGTCAGTGCCATTTCCGCGCCTTTGGCCGCGTTCTGGCACATCTGGTCCTGGGTGAAGCCGTCACCGATCGGCAGGAAGGAGACGAACAGCTGCTGTCCGTCCGCCACGTCCACCGCGAGAGCGCAGTCACCCTTGGTCGTTCCGGCCAGCGTCACCTGAAGCGCGCCGTACCCGGCGACGGTCTTCTGGATGACGTCGAGGTTGCCGCCGCTCTGCCAGTAGCCCGCGCCCTCGTCGGATATCAAGGTGACCTCGTAGCTGAACAGCGGGCGCGAGTTCGCCCGGAAGCTGCACCCCGGCATCTCCCGGTCCTCGATGACGTCCATCGGCTCGCTGAGCGCCTGGTCGATGCCCAACTCGCGCTGCTGGTCCTTGGTCAGGGTCACGCAGGCATCGGCGATGCCGTCGAGCTTGATCTCCGACGGTCGACGCGGGAACTCGACAGTCGGCTCGGACGTGCCCGAGGCCGCGGTCGTCTCGTTGGCGGTCGTCGTCGAGTTGGCGTCACCGGGCGTCTTCTGCGTGCAGCCGGCCAGTACCGCACCGGCGACGAGAAGGAGCGCGATGAACGCCTTACCGCTGTGACGCACCCGCTGCCCCCATAGCCGCCACGACGTCTTCATCGGTGTGCCCGTACTGCTTGGCCGCGGCACGCAACTGCTCGACGAGACCCACGAGGCTGTCGATGTACTGCTCGACCCGTTTGGAGTACGAGTCGTCGTGGTCGATCAGCCGTTCGTTCCACGCCTCGGCGATGTCCTTGTTCACGGTGTCGAGACCGTTGAGGTTGACCCTGAGATCGCGTACGGCCGCGCTGTAGCTGGTCCACAGCGCTTCGACCTGGTTCTGGATGATCTTGCCGGCGTCGAGGACGGTCTCCTTGGAGACCTGGAACTGCTCACCTCCGGCCGGGCCGGCGGCCATGGTGTCGGTCAGACGCTTCTCGGCCTTGAACATCTCGCCGACCGCCTTGCCGACGGCTCCCCCCGCGGCGGCGACGGCTCCCAGTAGGCCGGTCTCCTGCTCCACGACGTCCTACCCCCGTACGGTCGGTAACGACTTGAACCCGGTTCGAGGCTACCAACGACCAGGTGAACCAGGTCTGAGGTTGGACGAAGAAACGTCCGACCCGGTTCCCTCGGGTTGACAGCGGTCGACCGGGTGGGCCGCTTCCAGGGGATCAGGGAACGGTGATCTCGCCGTTCGCCGCACGCAGCGCGATGTCCGTGCGGTGGTGGGAGCCGGTCAGGTGGACGGCTTCCAGGCGGTGGTAGGCGTCGGTTCGGGCGGCGGACAGGGTGGGGCCCGTGCCGACCACGGACAGGACCCGGCCGCCGGTCGAGACGACGGCGCCGTCCTCGCGCCGGCGGGTGCCCGCGTGCAGCACGCCGTCGACGTCGGCGCCGCTGATCACGTCACCCGTGCGCGGCCGGCCGGGGTAGCCCTCGGCGGCGATCACGACGGTCACGGCGTAGCCGTCGGACCAGTCCAGGGCCGGTGCGGACGCCAGGGTGCCGGTGGCGGCGGCGTGGAAGAGGGCGGCCAGCGGGGTGCGGAGCAGGGCCAGGACCGCCTGGGTCTCCGGGTCGCCGAACCGGCAGTTGAACTCGATGACCTGCGGGCCGGTGGAGGTCAGGGCCAGGCCCGCGTACAGCAGGCCGGTGAACGGGGTGTCGCGGCGGGCCAGTTCGTCGACGACCGGCTGGACGCAGGTTGACACGATCGTGTCCACGAGGTCGGGCGGGGCCCACGGCAGTGGCGAGTACGCGCCCATGCCGCCGGTGTTGGGGCCGGAGTCGCCGTCGCCGACGCGCTTGAAGTCCTGCGCGGGCAGCAGCGGCACCACGGTGGCGCCGTCGACCAGGCAGAACAGCGACACCTCCGGTCCGTCGAGGAACGACTCCAGCAGCACCGGGTGGCCGTGGTCAAGCAACGTCATGGCGTGCGCGCGGGCCACGGCGCGGTCGGTGGTGACGACCACGCCCTTGCCGGCGGCCAAGCCGTCGTCCTTCACGACCCACGTCGGGCCGAAGCGGGTCAGCGCGGAGTCGAGCCGGGCCGGGTTGTCCACGATCTCCGACACCGCGGTCGGCACGCCGGCGGCGGCCATGACGTCCTTCGCGAACGCCTTGGAGCCCTCGATCCGGGCCGCCGCGGCGGACGGGCCGAAGCAGGGGATCCCGATCGCGCGCACGGCGTCCGCCGCACCCGCCACCAGGGGCTGCTCCGGCCCGACCACGACCAGGTCGGCGTTCCACTCCTTGGCCAGCGCCGCGACGGCACCGCCATCGGTGACGTCGACCCCGTAGGTCTCCGCCACACCGGCGATGCCGGCGTTGCCCGGCGCGCAGGCCAACGCGATCACCGAGGGATCCCGCGACAAGGCGAGGACTAGGGCATGTTCACGGGCGCCAGACCCGATGACCAGGACACGCACGGTTGGGCAGCCTAGATGACTGCGCCGATCAGCCGCCCAGTGCGTCCAACGAGCCGGGGTGCAGCGGCACCGGGTCGGTCATGCCGGCCTTCTCCTTCACGATGTCCTTGGCCGCCGGGTGCACGGCCTCCAGGTCCGACTTCTTGTCGAAGATGAGCTTGGTCAGGGCACACGCGTCGCCCTCCGGGAAGTCGTTGCGCACGAGCAGCACGTTCGGCACCGCCACGGTCGGCACGTCGGCCGGCTGCCCGTAGGTCGCGGCCGGGATCACGCCCCGGTCGTACACCTCGTTGATCTTCTTCAACGCGTCCAGCTGCGGCGTGATGTCGATGAATTTGACCTGGTCCTTCAACGACGTGGTGATGTCGGTGATCTGCGCGGTGGGCAGGCCGCCGGACCAGACGAGGCCGTCGATGCTGCCGTCCTTCATCCCGTCCGCGGTCTTGGCCAGGTCGAGCCGCTGCGCCTGCACGTCGGTCTCCGGGTTGAGCCCGGCCGCCGTCAGCAGCCGCTGGGCGATCACCTCCGTGCCCGACTTGGGCGAGCCGGTGGAGATCCGCTTGCCGCGCATGTCGGCGATCGAGTCGATCCCGGAGTCGGCCCGGACCAGCACCTGCGTGTAGTTCGGGTACAGCCTGGTCAGGGCCTGGACCTGCTGGGGCTTGCCGTCGAACGCGCCCTTGCCCGCGACCGCGTCCGCCGCCGTGTCGGCCAGCGAGAACGCCACGTCGTAGTCGCCCGCGACGAGCTGCTGGATGTTCTGCACCGACGCGCCGGTCTCCGCCGCGGTGGCCTTGAGCTTGGTGTTGTCGCTGATCAGCTTCGCCAGCCCACCGCCGACGACGTAGTACACGCCGCCGGAGTTGCCGGTCGCGATGGTGATCCGCCCGTCCGCCGCCTCGCAGGCGGCTCCACCCGCCTCGCCGTTCGATGCGGCGGGTGTCTGCTTCCCGCCGCACCCGGCGGCGACCAGGCCGACCGAGAGCACACCGATGGCGACCCTAAGCGTCCAGCTGCGCATGCTGTTCCTTCCTCCGTAGGACGACGTGCACCGCCACCGCGGCCAGCAGGAAGCCCACGCCGACGGCGATGGTGACGGGTTGCAGGTAGAGCAGGGCCACGGCGGCGGGCGCGCACAGCACGCGCTCGGGCCACCGGGCAGGACCGAACAGCCAGCCGCCGGTGAGCACGGCCAGTGCCGCCACGCCCAGCGCGGACACCGCGAACACCCACACGCCGTCGAGGAACGACGAGCGCAGCAGCAGACCGGCGCCGTTGTCGGTCAGCACGAACGCCAGCGGCACGAGGAACGCGGGCAGCGTGTACTTCCACGTCCGCCACATCGTCTTCATCACGTCACCGCCGGTGATCGCGGCGGCGGCCACGGCGGCGAGCGCGGTCGGCGGCGTCACCTCGGACAGCACCGCGTAGTAGAAGATGAACATGGCCGCTTCCTCGCGCGCCACGCCCAGCTCCACCAGCGCGGGCCCGATGACGACCCACGAGATGATGAACGACGCCGTCACCGGCACGGCCAGGCCGAGCAGGCTCACCGCGAACGCCGCGAGCACCACGGTCACGAACAGCACCACGGTCGGGTTGGACGAGATCGCGGCGGCCAGGTCCACCAGCGCCGACGCCAGCACCTGGCCGAGACCGGTCTTGGTGATGGTGGACGTGATCACGCCCGCCGCCGCGCACACCGCGATCACCGGCAACGCCGACCGCACGCCCAGCGACAGCGAGTCCGCCATCGCCCGCAGCCACGCCCGCACGTCACCGCGCTTGGCGATCAGCGCGAACAGCGCCGCGACACCGGTCGCGTAGACGACGGCGGAGAACACCGGGATGTCCAGCGCCAGGAACACCACGATCACCGCGAGCGAAAGGAAGTGGTACCCGCCGCGCTTGAGCAGCGCCCACGGGCTCGGCGAGTCGATCTCCACCGGTTTCGCGCCGAACTTGCGCGCGTCGATCTCCACGGCCAGCGCGATGCCCAGGTAGTACAGCAGGGTGGGCAGGATCGCCCAGATCAGCACCTGCAGGTAGGACGTCTCCAGGTACTCGGCGATGATGAACGCCGCCGCGCCGAGCGTCGGCGGCGACAGGATCGCGCCGATACCGGACGCGGCGAGCAGCCCGCCCGCGTTCTCCTTGGGGTAGCCCGCTTTCTTCAGCATCGGCCACGTCACCGCGCCCAGCGACACGGTGGTCGCCGTGCCCGACCCGGACACCGTGCCGAGCAGGAAACCGGCGGTGGCGGCGGTGCGGCCCGGCGCGGTGCGCGACTTGCGGAACGCGGAGAAGCTGATGTCCACGAAGAACGTCCCGGCGCCGGACGCGTTCAGCACCGAACCGTAGATCGTGAACAGCACGATGTAGGTCGCGGCGACGTCCAGCGGTGTCCCGTAGAAACCGGTGGCGTCGTTGTAGAAGCCGTTGATGATCTGCGAGAAGTCGACGCCCGCGTGCGAGATCGTCCAGGACGGCGGCAGGAAACCGCCGTAGTAGGCGTACGCGATGAACCCGACGCAGACGATCGGCAGCACCCAGCCGGTGGTCCGCCGGCACGCCTCCAGGATCAGCACGAGCAGCAGGGACCCGGCGATGACGTCGAGCGTGGTCAGCTGGCCCTGGCGGTCGAGGAACGCGTCGAACCCGCCGAACAGCGGGTACGCGCCCACCACGAACGCGCACGCCGCCGCGAGCCAGTCCACGACACCGGGGTCGTCGGCCCCGCCGCGCCTGCCGCGCGGCCGGTAGCAGAGGAAGACCAGCGGCAGCGTGACCGCCAGGAAGATCACCAGGTAGTACTGGCCGCCCTTGCTGAACGGCCAGAACACCTGTTTGAGCACGAGCAGCGCGATGGCGAGACCCGCCACCCACACGCCCAGCTCCCAGCGCCGGGACAAGGCGCGCGACGGGCGCTCCTCGTCGTACTCGGCGAGCAGTTCATCGACTTCGACCTGCGGCTTGGTCGGCACGCGCACCCCTTCGTGTCGCGCTGGATCGAGCGCTCACGAAGCTACTTGTGCCGTGGGTCACAGCCATAGACCGACCGTCTAAAGGGACTGTAAAGACGGTCGCGCGAAGATCGACCGGGTTCACACGATCCGGGAGTCCAGGTAGCACCAGCGCCAGTCCTCGCCCGGCTCGAACGACCGCATCACAGGGTGTTCCGAGGCGTGGAAGTGGGCGGTCGCGTGCCGGCGCGGGCTGGAGTCACAGCACGCCACGTGCCCGCAGGACAGGCAGATCCGCAGGTGGGCCCAGTTGTGCTCGCCCGCGGCGAGGCAGTCGGCGCAGCCGGCGGGGTTGTCCGGTGCGACCGACTCCGGCAGGTCTGAGACGTGAGGACAGGTCATACGGGTCATCATCACGCAAGATTGCGGCATGCACGGACCCGAACTGCTCCTGGTGCTCGTCGGCGCGTTGCTCGTCACGGCCGCGGCCAAACGCCTCAACTGGTCGGCGCCGCTGGTGCTCGTCGGCGTCGGGCTCGCGGTGTCGTTCATCCCCGGCTTGCCGGAGTTCGCCCTGGACCCGGAGCTGATCCTGGTCCTGGTGCTGGCGCCGCTGCTGTACTCGGCCGCGCTGGACAGCTCGTACCACAACATCCGGGCGAACCTGAGGCCGATCGGCCTGCTCGCGGTCGGCCTGGTGCTGGTGACCACGATCAGCGTCGGCTGGGTCGCGCACCTCGTGCTGCCGGAGCTGTCGCTGCCCGCCGCGCTGGTGCTGGGCGCGGTGGTGGCGCCGCCGGACGCGGTCGCCGCGGTCGCGATCGGACGGCGGCTCAACCTGCCGCGGCGGACGATGACGCTGCTCACCGGTGAGAGCCTGATCAACGACGCGACCGCGCTGACGGCCTACAAGGTGGCCGTCGCGGCGGCCGCCGGTGTCGCCGCCACCTGGGTCGACGGCACCCGGACGTTCCTGGTCAGCGCGGTCGGCGGGGTGATCGTCGGGCTGGTGATCGGCTGGGCCGTGCGCTGGATCCGCGACCGGCTCGACGACGGCGTGCTGGAGAGCGCGCTCGGCATGCTGGTGCCGTTCGGTGCGTACATCTTCGCCGAGGAGCTGCACGCCTCCGGTGTGCTCGCGGTCGTCATCGCCGGCCTCTACATCGGGCA
Organism: Saccharothrix carnea; assembly: GCF_003014735.1. Lineage (GTDB taxonomy): Bacteria > Actinomycetota > Actinomycetes > Mycobacteriales > Pseudonocardiaceae > Actinosynnema > Actinosynnema carneum. Next base: position 72,889 of record NZ_PYAX01000005.1, read on the forward strand.
CCACGCGCCGCGCAGCTCGTACTACACGCGCCTGCAGGACACCGCGGTGTGGCGGTCGGTGGACACGATGCTGGAGTCGTTCGTGTTCGCGTTGATCGGCTTGCAGCTCAACAGCGTGGTGCGCGAGGTGGACATCACCTCGGGGCTGGTGTGGGGTGCGGCGGCCGTCCTGGTGGCGACGATCCTGGTGCGGTTCGCGTGGATGTACCCGGCGGCGTACCTGCCCCGGCTGCTGTCGAAGCGGATCCGGGAGCGCGAGGGCGCGCCGGGGTGGCGTGGCGTGACCGTGCTGTCGTGGGCCGGGATGCGGGGTGTGGTGTCGCTGGCCGCGGCGAGCGCGTTGCCGCTGGACCTGCCCGGGCGCGAGGTGATCGTGTTCTGCGCGTTCGTGGTCACCGTCGGGACGCTGCTGATCCAGGGCCTGTCGCTGCCGTACGTGATCCGCAAGCTGGCGTTCCGCGGTGACGAGGAGCGGACCGACGCGCTGGCCGAGGCGCAGGTGCAGCACGCCGCCGCGGAGGCCGCGGTGCGCAAGCTGGACGAGCTTATCGGCGACGACCACGACACGCCGGAGCACGTCGTGGACCGGCTGCGGGTCATGGCCGAGCACCGGGGCAACGCGGCGTGGGAGCGGCTGGGCAGGCAGGAGGACGAGAGCCCGGCCGCGTCGTACCGGCGGTTGCGGCGCACGATGCTGGAGGCCGAGCGCCAGGTGTTCATCAAGGCGCGTGACGACGGGCAGATCGACGACGAGGTGTTGTTCCGGGTGCTGCGCGAACTCGACCTGGAGGAAGCGGCCATATCCAGGGAGTGACGAACACCGGTCCACCCACTACGCGTTCACCGTGACGTGGCCTGCACTTCGCCTTAGCGTGTCCGGGACGTCGCGGTGCGCGACGAGGCTGCCGCGCGTCAGGAGTCCTGCTGAGGAGGTCGGCGATGGTGCGGACGAAGATCGTGGGGGCGGCGCTCGCGGCGCTCGCGGTGGCGGGGGCGGTGGTGCTGCCCTCGGCGTCGGCGAGCAACGACGCGGAGGTGGCGTCGTCGGGCAAGGGTCCGCTGGTGATCGGCCACCGCGGCGCGTCGGGCTACCGGCCCGAGCACACGCTGGCCGCGTACGAGCTGGCCGCGCGGATGGGTGCCGACTACATCGAGCCGGACCTGGTGGTGACCAAGGACGGCAAGCTGGTCGCCCGGCACGAGAACGAGATCGGCGGCACGACGGACGTCGCGACGAAGCCGGAGTTCGCCGGGCGCAAGACCACCAAGGTCATCGACGGCGCGTCGATCACCGGCTGGTTCACCGAGGACTTCACGCTGGCCGAGCTGAAGACGCTGCGGGCCAAGGAGCGCATCCCCGAGGTCCGGCCGCGCAACACCCTCTACGACGGCCGGTTCGAGGTGCCGACGCTGGAGGAGGTCATCGACCTGTCCCGCCGGCTCAGCCGTGAGCTGCGTCGCGACATCGGGATCTACCCGGAGACCAAGCACCCGACCTACTTCCAGGACATCGGCCTGCCGCTGGAGCCGCGCCTGGTCGACGTGCTGACCAGGGCGGGCCTGAACCGGCCCGGCGCCAAGGTGTTCGTGCAGTCGTTCGAGGTGGCCAACCTCAAGCAGCTCAAGTCGAAGCTGCGGGTGCCGCTGGTGCAGCTGGTCAACTCGTCCGGTGCGCCGTACGACTTCGTCAAGGCCGGGGACAAGCGCACCTACAGCGACCTGGTGACGCCGGAAGGGCTGCGCGAGATCCGCACCTACGCCGCCGGTGTGGGCGCGGCGAAGGACCGGATCATCCCGCGGGACGCGGCGGGTTTCCTGCGCCAGCCGACCACCCTGGTGCGTGACGCGCACGCGCGCGGCCTGATCGTGCACGCCTGGACGTTCCGCAACGAGAACACGTTCCTGCCGGCGGACTTCCGCAAGTCCACCGACCCGGCCGCGTACGGCGACGCGTTCGGCGAGTACGCCAAGTTCTACGCCACGGGCCTGGACGGCGTGTTCGCCGACAACCCCGACACCGCCGTGGAAGCCCGCAAGGGCTGACCCGACACCGGGGGACGCCCGTGCTCGCGCGAGTGCGGGCGTCCCCCGAGCTTCACGGCCGCCCGTGAACGGCTTCGCGAGGGTCCCCGCCAAGGGGAACCCTTGCTGTGATTCTACCGGCGGGGTCTGACAATTCCGGCCCGTTGACGTGCGTCGACGAGGCGAGCAGGCCGCGTCGGGCCAGGAGTGGGCGGACGCCTTCGCCGAACCAGTAGGCCTCCTCCAGGTGCGGGTAGCCCGACAGCACGAACTCCTCCACGCCGAGGTCGTGGTACTCCTCGATCAGGTCGGCCACCTCCGAGTGGCTGCCGACCAGCGCCGTGCCCGCGCCGCCGCGCACCAAGCCGATGCCCGCCCACAGCCCGGGGTGGACCTCCAGGCCGCGCACGCCCCGGCTCAGGTCGCCGCCGTGCAGCGCCACCATCCGCTGCTGCCCCACGGACTGCGACGCCCGCAGCTGCTCCTGCGCCCTGGCCACCTGCGCGGGGTCCAGCGCCTCCAGCAGCTTCTCCGCCTCCCGCCACGCCTCGGCCGACGTGTCACGGCTGATCGTGTGCAGCCGCACGCCGAACCGGATCGGCCGGTCACCGGCCAACTCGCGCACCCGCCCGATCTTCTCCGCCACCTGCGCCGGCGGCTCGCCCCACGTCAGGTACACGTCCGCCCGCCGGGCCGCGACGGGCAGTGCGGCGTCGGACGAACCGCCGAAGTAGATCGGCGGCACGGGGTCCGGCGCGGCCAGCACCGTCGCGCCCGACACCCGGTAGTGCGAGCCGGCGAAGTCCACCGGCCGCCCCGACCACACCGCGCGGACCACGTGCAGGAACTCGTCGGTCCGCGCGTACCGCTGGTCGTGGTCGAGCCAGTCGCCGAACCGGCGCTGCTCCACCTCGTCCCCTCCGGTCACCACGTTCAGCAGCAGCCGCCCGCGCGAGATCCGCTGGTAGGTCGCGGCCATCTGGGCGGCCAGCGTCGGCGAGATCACCCCCGGCCGGAACGCCACCAGGAACTTCAACGTCGACGTCCGCGCGAGCAACGCCGCCGTGGTCAGCCACGCGTCCTCGCACCACGTGCCGGTCGGCGTCAGCACGCCGGTGAACCCGTTGTGCTCGGCCGCCTGCGCGATCTGCGCCAGGTAGTCGACGTCCGGCTCGCGCAACGCCGCCGCGCCCAACGACCGGTTGGCGTGGAAGCGCTCCACGACGGTCCGGCCGTCACCGGACGTGGGCAGGAACCAGTGCAGCACCACGCTCATGACAGCTCCCCCTGGAAGCGGGTGTCCACGAACTTCCGGAAGTCCACCTTGCCCGGCAACGCGCCGTCCGCGGTGAACGCGTCGGCCAGCTCCTGCTCGGACGCGATGACCACGTCGTCCAGCTTCACCGGCAGGTCACCGCCGCGCTCCACGGCCGCCCGTGCCACCTCGATCTTCAGCCCGGTCTCCGCGGCCCACGCCTTGGCCCACTCCTCGCGGTGCGTGTCGGCCCACCGCTGGGCGCGCGCGATCCGCTGCACGAACTCCTTGACCGCCGCGCTCTTGCCCGGCGAGTCCAACGCCGCCCGACCGGCCACCTGGAACGTGTAGCCGTTCGACTTGCCGCGCCCGTCGGTCAGCACCCGCGCACCGGCCTCCAGCTGCGCCTGCGCGGTGTAGGGGTCCCACACCGCCCACGCGTCCACCCGCTTCTGCGTGAACGCCGAGTACGCGTCGGACGGCTGCAGGAAGTTCAGCGTGACGTCCTTGGTCGTCAACCCGGCCGCGGCGAGCGTCAGCAGCACCTGCCCGTGCGCCGAACTGCCCTTGGCCACGGCGATGGAGCGCCCCTTGAGGTCCGGCACCGACCGCAGCTGCGAGTCGGCGGGCACCAGCAGCGCGTCGCCTTCCACGCTGCCCTTCGCCGAGTACACCGCGGCGATCTTCGCGTTCGCCGCCGCCGCGAAGATCGGCGGCGTGTTCCCGACACCGCCGACGTCGATCGCGCCCGCCGACGCGGCCTCCAGCAGCGGCGGTCCGGACGTGAACGTCGACCACTCGATCTCGTACGGGAAGTCGTCCAGCAGCCCGGCGGCCGTCAGCAGCGCCTTGGAACCGCCCTTCTGGTCGCCCACCTTGAGCACCACCGGCCCATCGGACGACTCCGCCGTGCCGCAGCCCGACAGCGCCAGCACCGCGACCACCATCGCGCTAAGCAGCTTCGACATCGTCCACTCCCAGGTCGGAGAGCACTTCCACGCGCAGGTCCGCGAAGGACGCGCGGCGCCGCGGTCGCGGCAGGTCGACGTGGTGCTCGGCCACGATCCGACCTTCGTCCAGCACCACGACGCGGTCGGCGAGCAGCAGGGCCTCGTCCACGTCGTGGGTCACGAACAGCACGGCGGGCCGGTGCTCCCGCCAGAGCTGCTCCACCAGGTGGTGCATGGCGAGCCGGGTCAACGCGTCCAGCGCGCCGAACGGCTCGTCCAGCAGCAGCAACTCCGGCTCGCGCACCAGCGCCCGCGCCAACGACACGCGTTGCGCCTCGCCACCGGACAACGTCAACGGCCACGCGTCGGCGTGATCGGCCAACCGCACCTCGGCCAACGCCCGTTCAGCCACCGCACGGTGCTTGTCCCTCTGGCGGCCCACCCCGCGCAGCCCCAGCGAGATGTTGCGCCACACCCGCCGCCACGGCAGCAGCCGAGGTTGCTGGAACGCGACGGACACCCGTTCGGGCACCGTGAACGTCCCCTCGACGTCGGGGTCGAGCCCGGCCAGGATCCGCAGCAACGTCGACTTGCCGCACCCGCTGCGCCCCAGCAGCGCGACGAACTCGCCCTCCGCGACGTCCAGGTCCAGCCCGGCCAGCACCCGGCGCGGCCCGAAGTCCTTGACCAGCCCCCGGATCCTCACCGCGCCCGCCACCGCAGCACCCTCCTCTCCAGCGCGCGCACCAGGGCGTCCGTGCTGAGCCCGAGCAGCGCGTAGACCAGCAGGCCCACCACGACGACGTCGGTGCGCAGGAACTCGCGCGCGTTGTTGATCAGGTAGCCGATGCCCGCGTCCGCGTTGATCTGCTCACCGACGATCAGCGACAGCCACGCCGTGCCGAGCGCGATCCGCAGGCCCACCAACGTCTGCGGCACCGCGGACGGCAGCACCACGTGCACGACCCGGTCGAGCCGGGTGTAGCCGAGCACCCGTGCGGCTTCCAGCAGCGCCGGGTCGGTCTGCCGGATGCCCGCGTGCAGGTTCAGGTACAGCGGGAACGCCACCCCGGCCGCGACCAGCGCCAGCTTCGGCTCCTCGCCGATGCCGAACCACAGGATGAACAGCGGGATCAGGCCCAGGTGCGGCAACGTGCGCAGCATCTGCACCGGCGGGTCGAGCAGCCGTTCGCCCCAGCGCGACAGCCCGGACACCAGGCCGAGCGCGCCGCCGACGACCGCGCCGATCACGAACCCCACCGCGACCCGGCTCAGCGACACCAGGAACGCGTCCACCAGCTGCCCGTCCACGACCAGCTCGTAGGCGGACCGGAACACGGTCGCCGGCGACGCGAGCTTGTCCGGCGGCAGCACGCCGGTGCTGCTCGCGGCCTGCCACAGCAGCACCAGCCCGATGGGGCTCAACCACCGCCGCAGATCGGGCAGCTTGCGTTGTTTTACTGCGGGCGCACGCGCGGGCACAACGGATTCCGGACGCGCGACAACACCCGCGGTGGAAATCGACACGGATTTCTCCCCAGCGGACATCGGGACCTCGGACGCGCTGATCAGCGAGTCAGAGTTTTGATATCCGGACGGGAGAAGTCAACGCGTCCCGAACAATGAAAATGCCTCCGGGCCCGATTGCTTCGGACCCGGAGGCATTCGTTCGGTGCGGGCTCAGATGATCTCGTGCCGCACGATGGTCTGGTCGCGGCCCGGGCCGACGCCGATCGCGGACATGCGGGCACCGGAGATGTCCTCCAGGTGCTCGACGTACGCGCGGGCGTTCGCGGGCAGCTCCTCGTACGAGCGGCAGTGGCTGATGTCCTCGAACCAGCCCGGCAGCTCCTCGTACACCGGCACGGCGTGGTGCACGTCGGTCTGCGTCATCGGCATCTCGTCGACCCGCTCGCCGTCGATCGTGTAGCCGACGCAGACCGGCACCTTCTCCAGGCCGGACAGCACGTCCAGCTTGGTCAGGAAGTAGTCGGTGATGCCGTTGACCCGCGCCGCGTACCGGGCGATCACCGCGTCGAACCAGCCGGTGCGCCGGGACCGCCCGGTCGTGACGCCGAACTCGCCGCCGGTCTTGCGCAGGTGCTCGCCCATCTCGTCGTTCAGCTCGGTCGGGAACGGCCCCGAGCCCACCCGCGTCGTGTACGCCTTGAGGATGCCGATGACCGTGGTGATCTTCGTCGGCCCGATGCCCGAACCGGCGCTGGCGCCGCCCGAGGTCGGGTTGGACGAGGTCACGAACGGGTAGGTGCCGTGGTCGACGTCGAGCAGGGTGCCCTGCGAGCCCTCCAGCAGCACGGTCTCGCCGCGCTCCAGCGCCTGGTTGAGCAGCAGGCGGGTGTCGGCGATCCGGGAGGTGAACTTCGTGCCGTGCGCCAGCACGCTGTCCACCACCTGCTCGGGGTCGAGCGCCTTGCGGTTGTAGACCTTGACCAGCACCTGGTTCTTGAAGTCCAGGGCGGCTTCCACCTTCTGCCGCAGGATCTTCTCGTCGAGCAGGTCCTGGGCGCGCACGCCGACGCGGGCGATCTTGTCCTGGTAGCACGGGCCGATGCCGCGGCCGGTGGTGCCGATCTTGGCCTTGCCCAGGTACCGCTCGGTGACCTTATCGATCGCCACGTGGTAGGGCATGATCAAGTGCGCGTCCGCGGAGATGAGCAGCTTGCTGGTGTCGACGCCCTGCTCGTCCAGGCCTGCCAGCTCCTCGAGCAGCACGCCGGGGTCGACCACGACGCCGTTGCCGATGACGCTGGTCACGCCAGGGGTGAGGATGCCGGAGGGGATCAGGTGCAGGGCGAACTTCTGGCCGTCGGGCAGCACCACGGTGTGCCCGGCGTTGTTGCCGCCCTGGTACCGGACCACCCACTGCACGCGGTCACCGAGCAGGTCGGTTGCCTTGCCCTTGCCCTCATCGCCCCACTGGGCACCGATCAGCACGACGGCCGGCATGTGAAACTCCAAGCGGTTGGACGGGTAAGAGCCGAATGCCTGCGACGGCCGAGCCGTCAGTGGACGGCTGTTGAGGGTAGACCAGGAGATGAAGGTGCGCGGAATCGTGCTGGCCTGCGGAAACTCGCAGTCGCCAATGATCACGGACGGTGACCGTTTCGAGGTACGCCGAGTGGCGGAACGGCCCGGAAAGGCCGAGGTGGACGCGGTTCTCGCCGATTCGGGTGACAAACGTCTCGTCGTGCACGGCACGGACGCCGACCTCAACGCGGTCGTGCTGCGACTGCTGCGCACCGAACGGCTGGCCGACGTGCCGATCGGGTACGTGCCCGCCGACCCGCGCTCCGAGGTGGCCAGGCTGTGGGACCTGCCGACCGATCCCGGTCGGGCGCTCGACCTGGCCCTGTCGGGTGATCCCGACCGGGTGCCGCTCGTGCGCGACGACGTCGGCGGCGTGCTCGTCGGCCTCGGCTCGCTCGGCCCGGTGCGCGGAGTCGGCTACGGGGACGACACGGTGGTGCTGCGGGGTCAGGCCTCCCGGCTGGAAGTCACCCCGGACCCGGAGCGCGGTCTCGGCCTGGTCGTGCACGTCATCCACAAGCGCCTGTTCGGGCGGAAGGTGATCAGCACGCCGGCGCGCGCGTTCCAACTCGGCTGCCTGCCCGTGCAGGTCAACTTCGACGGCATCGCGCACCCCCGACCGATGGGCAAGTGGACCTGGTACCGCCACACGGAGGACTTGCGCCTGGTCCGCGGGTTGTAGTGACTGAGGAATTTTCTCGCCCGCCATTCAGGTGTCACTCGAAAGCGTTGTAACGGAAGGAGAATTGACCCAAGGTAATTCCGACAGCTTCCAACTAGGAAGGTCGGAATTATGTCAACGGTCAACAAAGCCGCGCGATTCACCGCATCCCTGCGACTTCCGGCTTTTTCCCTGCTCCTGGCTGGTGTGCTGGCAGTCGGCCTGGTCACCCCCGCCCAGGCGGCTCCGCCGAACATCCCGAGCACCAGCACCGCCCTCGCGGAGCTGGGCGCGCTGAGGGTGGCCACCGAAGGCTCGACCAGCGGCTACTCGCGGGACCTGTTCCCGCACTGGACCACCGTCTCGGGCGCCTGCAACACCCGCGAGACCGTGCTCAAGCGCGACGGCACGAGCGTCGTCACCGACTCCAGCTGCGCGGCCACCTCCGGCCGCTGGTACAGCCCGTACGACGGGGCGACCTGGAGCGCGGCGTCCGACGTGGACATCGACCACATCGTGCCGCTGGCCGAGGCGTGGCGCTCCGGCGCGTCGTCGTGGACCACTTCGCGGCGGCAGTCGTTCGCCAACGATTTGAGCGGCCCGCAGCTCATCGCCGTCACCGACAACGTCAACCAGGCCAAGGGCGACCAGGACCCGGCGCTGTGGAAGCCGCCGCTGAGCTCCTACTGGTGCACCTACGCCAAGATGTGGACGCGCACGAAGTACAAGTGGGGTTTGAGCGTGAACTCGGCGGAGAAGTCTGCACTGCAGAGCATGCTCGGGAGGTGCTGACGACCGATGGCTGACCTGTCTTCCGCTTTCGTGGCCGGACCCGGTGGCGGCGTCATGACCGACGAAGTCGGCGTGGTGACCGGTGCCCTGGAGCTGCGCACCACGCTGGACAACGGCGAGTTGCGCGCCCTGGTGCGCTACGAGGGCGCCGAGGAGTGGTACGCCATCACCGGCGCGTCGTGCCACCTGGCCGACGAGAAGGACCACGAGGCGGTGCACGCCGTCCTGCTCGGCGTGCTGAACCGCCCCGAAGGCTAGCTCTTGGAGTCGTTGCCGCCGTCTGCGGAGCAGCGGCCATGTCACCGCAGGGGCGGCAACGATCCGGCTGCGTCGGACCGCGAGAGGCCCGTGGCCTGCAACAGGTCCACCGCCACCGAACGCACCTGCGCCAGCACCACCTTCGTGGAGAACCCCTCGCCGCCCAGGTGCTGGGCCGTGGCGCACGCCGCCGCGTCACGGATCGCCGCACGCGCCTTCTTCGGCTCGTCGCCGCGCTCCAGCTCGACCCGCAGCACGTCCACCGCGTCGGCGTACTGCCGCAGCACGTCCGGCAGCACGTCGGGCATCCGCTCGCCGTCCCGCAACGCCGCCAGCGCCCGCCGCGCCAGCACCCTGGTGTTGCGCAGCGCGTAGTCCACCGGCGTGGCGGCCGTCTCGTACCGGCCCAGCTCGTGCCGCCTGCGCCAGCGGATCGGCGCGATGGTCGCGATCTCACCGCCGGTCTTCAACGCCGACGCGAACTCGTCCAGCGCCTCCTGGCTGCCGCGCAACCGCGCCAACACCCCGGCGGCCTGCACGGCGTCCCGCTCGGACACCGCCGTCGCCACCCCGCGCAACGCCTCGGTCAGCTCGTCGAGCACGACCTTCGCCTGCCGGTGCGCCACGGTCAGCGGGTTCGCCGGCAGCAACGCCGTCACGGCCAGCCCCACCAGGCCGCCGACCAGCGCGTCCACCATCCGGTCCAGCCCGCCACCGGCGCTGGGCGGCAGCAGCGTGGCCACCAGCACCGCCGACGAGCCGGACTGCAGCGCGATCACCGCGCCACCGTCCAGCAGCACGGCCGTGGACATGGCCAACGCCACCACCAGCGCGATCTGCCACGGCCCGGAGCCGATCAGCGAGATCAGCACGTCACCGACGCCCACGCCCACGGACACGCCGACGACCAGCTCCACCACGCGCCGCAGCCGCTGCCCCAGCGACACCCCGAGGCAGACGACGGCGGCGATCGGTGCGAAGAACGGGTGCGCGTGGCCGACCACCTCGGTGGCGACCAGCCAGGACAGGCCGGCGGCGAGCGCGGCCTGGCCGATCGGCAAGGCCGTGCTCTGCCACCGCTTCAGCCTGCGCGCCACCTCGTCGCGCACGGCTCCCACGCGCTCAGCTCAAGCCGAGTGCGGCGGGCGCCGCCGGGTCGCTGTCGGCGAGGAACTTCTTGCAGCGCTCGTACTCCTCGGTCTCCCCGATCTCGTCGGCGGCCCGCGCCAGGGCCGCCAACGCGCGCAGGAAGCCCTGGTTGCCGCGGTGCGACCAGGGCACCGGGCCGTGGCCCTTCCACCCCGAGCGGCGCAGCTGGTCGAGGCCCCGGTGGTAGCCGGTGCGGGCGTACGCGTAGCCGGCGACGGGGTCGCCGGTCTGCAACGCCCGCTCGGCGAGCAGCGCCCACGCCTCGCTGAAGTCGGGGTACGCGCGGACGATCTTGGCCGGGTCGGTGCCGGCCTCGGCGGCGGCCTGCGCCTCCGGGCGGTCCGGCAGCAACGTGGGTTCGGGACCGAGCAGGTTCTCCATGGCGTCAGCTTAGGAAGACCCGGGCCACCGCAGCGACCAGAGCCAGCACCAGCGCGGTCACGATGACGCCGGCCACGACCTTCTTGCCCATGAAAGCGCTCCTCGTTCTCAGTGAACTCTCAGGGGCGCACCTTTCCCGTCAGGGCCATTCAGAGCAACGCCGATCACCTGTTAGCATGAGTCGAGCCCGGAAAACGCTGGTCAGGCGACCCCCTAGGGGAAAGTCCGGGAAATACCAGGGCGGGGCGCCCTTCCAGCCACCCCCACCGGGACGCATCATGGGCGGGTGAACATGGGGGTAACCAACCGCGTCGCGCGCTTCCGCGACCAGTACTGGGAGCGCGGCGAGCCGGGGCGTGAGACGCCTCCGGCGCTCGTCGTCGGGCTCTACAAGCTCTGGCTGGTCGGTCTGCTGCTCAAGCTGATCGGCTCCTCGTGGGACGTGGCCTGGCACTTCAAGTGGCTGCGCGACGAACTGGCGCCACCGCACCTGATCAACACCCTGGGCACGGTGATCGTGGTCGGCTTGACGCTGTTCCACACCTACACCGGCTACGGCGCGGACAAGACCGCGCTGCGGCTGATGCAGTGGGGCACCGGCGTCTTCCTGGTCGCGCTGCCCATCGACCTGATCAACCACCGGATCAACGGCCTGGACATCACGTCGTGGAGCGGGTCGCACGCCCTGCTCTACCTGGGCACCGCGATCATGCTGGCGGGCGCGGTCCGGGGCTGGCTCAAGCTCTACCCCGCCGGTGGCCGGTGGCGGCGGTTCGGACTGGCCGGGCTGTGGTTCTTCTTCCTGGAGAACATGTGGTTCCCCAACCAGCACCAGGAGTACGGGGTGCTGGAGATCGCCTCCTGGGACCGCGGCGACCCGTACGCCGAGCCGAGCCTGCTGCAGTTCGCCGCCGACCAGATCGGCCGACCGGTCGACCGCGAGTCGATCGTGCAGTTCTCGCTGCCCATCGCCGACTGGGTCTACCCGGTGTGGGGCCTGGTCGCGGCGGCCGTCGTGCTGGTCATCGCCCGGCGCACGATCGGCACCGCGTGGGCCGCGACCGCGGTGGCGGGCGCCTACGTCGCCTACCGGCTGCTGATCTGGCCGCTGCTCGGCGTCGCCGACTTCCCGCTGTCCACCGTGCCGGTGTTCCTGCTGCTCATCGGCCTGGCCGTGGACGCCGCGCACCTCGGCAGGCTGCCCGCGCCGCTGACCGCCGTCCTCGGCTCGGCCGCCGTCACGGGCCTGGGCTACGGCGGGATCTGGGCGCAGCAGGCGCTGGACGCCGCACCGCCGATCCTGTACCCGTCGGCCGCCGCGACGTTCGTCGTGCTGACCGCCCTGTGGCTGGCCGCGGACCGGCTCAAGGTGGGGCAGGCCCCCCGAGGATCACTGGTGACCGCCTGATTCAGCCCGACCCCGCTCCCCCCGAGGATTGATCGGGCAAGCCCGATACCGAGGGGGGAGTCCCATGCGGACACTTCTGCGCACCACGACGGCGGCCGTCCTGGCCGCCGCGCTGGTGACCACCGGAGCCGTCACGGCGTCCGCCACCGACCGGCTCACCGGCTTGGCCGAGGACCTCGTGGCGGCCGGCGCGCCGGGCGTCATCGTCCGGGTCGACGACGGCCGCCGGGTCACCGAACTGGCCCGCCAGGCGCGCTGGACGGTCCGCGACCACCGGCTGCGGCCCACCGACCAGTTCCGGGTCGCCTCGAACACCAAGACGGTCACCGCGACGATCGCCCTCCAGCTCGTTGCCGAGGGCGTCCTCGCGCTGGAGGACCCGGTGGAGGAGTGGCTGCCCGGTGTCGTCCCGAACGGCCGGGCCATCACGGTGGAGATGCTGCTCAAGCAGACCAGCGGCCTGTACGACTACCTCGACGACCCGCGGCTGCTCGGCCTGATCACCGGGCAGCAGCCGCGCGCCTGGCGGCCCGCCGAGCTGGTCGCCGTCGCCGCCGAGCACCCGCCGCTGTTCGCGCCGGGCGAGCGCTGGGACTACAGCAACACCAACTACACGCTCGCCGGCATGGTCCTGGAGAGCGCGACCGGCCTGACCTACGGCGAGCTGGTCGAGCGGCGCATCACCGGGCCGCTGCGGCTCACCGACACCCGCCTGCCCACCGACGCGACGTTCCCCGGCCGGCACGCCCACGGGTACGAGCCGGACGCCGAGCACCTGGCGCCGCACCTGCCGCCGGGCACGCCGCCCGGCCTCGGCTTCGCGGGCCCCGAGCACCACGACCACGTGGACGTCACCGGGATCGACGTCAGCCCGGCGTGGGCGGCCGGCGGCATGACGTCCACGGCCCGCGACTGGCAGCGCTTCCAGTCCGCCCTGTTCTCCGGCCGGCTGCTGCCGCGCGAGCAGCTGCGGACCATGCTCGAAACCGTCCCGCAGGACGTGGGCACCGACCGCTACGGGCTCGGCGTGATGGAGGTCGACACCCCGTGCGGCACGGTCTGGGGCCACACCGGCGGCCTGCCGGGCTACTCCACGCACCACTTCGCCGACCGCACCGGCACCCGGACCGTCGCCGTCCTCACCACCAGGATGGAGCGCTTCGCCCCGCAGAACACCCCGATCGAACAGGCCCTGTTCCACGCCGCCGTCTGCCGGATGTACGGCAAGTAGGCACCGGCAGGTAGGCCCCCGAACGCGGAACGGCCCTCTCCGTGAACCCGGAGAGGGCCGTTCGACGTGCGGTGACGCCGGTCAGCCGGCGATCATGCGGCCGGACGACTTCAGGTGCTCGCACGCCTGGGCGATGCGGGCGGCCATGCCCTGCTCGGCGGCCTTGAGGTAGGACCGCGGGTCGTAGGCCTTCTTGTTGCCGACCTCGCCGTCCACCTTCAGCACGCCGTCGTAGTTCTGGAAGAAGTGGCCCACGATCGGCCGGGTGAACGCGTACTGCGTGTCCGTGTCGATGTTCATCTTGATCACGCCGTACGTCAGGGCCTCGTGGATCTCCTCCAGCAGCGAGCCGGAGCCGCCGTGGAAGACCAGGTCGAACGGCTTGGAGCCGGCCGGCAGGCCCAGCTTCTCGGCCACCACGTCCTGACCCTGCTTGAGGATCTCCGGGCGCAGCTTCACGTTGCCCGGCTTGTAGACGCCGTGCACGTTGCCGAACGTCGCCGCGACCAGGTAGCGGCCCTTCTCACCGGCGCCGAGGGCGTCCACCGTCTTCAGGTAGTCCTCGGGTGAGGTGTAGAGCTTCTCGTTGATCTCGTGCGCGACGCCGTCCTCCTCGCCGCCGACGACGCCCACCTCGATCTCGAGGATGATCTTCGCCTTGGCGGTGAGGTCGAGCAGCTCCGACGCGATCTTCAGGTTCTCGTCCAGCGGCACGGCCGAGCCGTCCCACATGTGCGACTGGAACAGCGGGTTGAGCCCGCGGTCCACCCGCTCCTGGCTGATCGCGACGAGCGGCCGGACGTAGCCGTCCAGCTTGTCCTTCGGGCAGTGGTCGGTGTGCAGCGCGATGTTCACCGGGTACTTCTCGGCGACCACGTGCGCGAACTCCGCCAGCGCAACCGCGCCGGTCACCATGTCCTTGACCTTGGTGCCCGAGGCGAACTCGGCACCACCGGTCGAGACCTGGATGATCCCGTCGCTCTCGGCTTCCGCGAATCCACGCAGGGCCGCGTTGAGGGTCTCGGACGAGGTGACGTTGATCGCGGGGTAGGCGAACTCGTTCGCCTTCGCGCGGTCGAGCATCTCGGCGTAGACCTCGGGGGTTGCGATGGGCATCGGTGGGTCCTCCTCGGGTGCCCGGAACGCGGTGTCGGCAGCATCCTACGGCCACCTCCCGGCGAGGAAAGACGATCAACGGCATAGTGGTGTCATGGCGATCGCACGGTGGAACGGCGAGATCATCGCCGAGAGTGAGAAGACCGAGATGGTGGAGGGGAACCACTACTTCCCCGCGGAGTCGGTGCACGCCCAGTACCTCAGGCCGTCCGACACCACGTCGGTCTGCCCCTGGAAGGGCACGGCCAGCTACTACACGCTGCACGTGAACGGCGAGGACAACCCCGACGCCGCCTGGTACTACCCCGAACCGAAGGACGCCGCGGCCAACATCAAGGGCCACGTCGCCTTCTGGAACGGCGTCGAGGTCAGCGAGAACTAGTACCGAGGGACTGGTCCGACCAGTCGTCGAGCGCGGCCGCGAGGTCGCGCAGCGCCTGTTGGGCGTCGGGGGCGCCGACCACCTGCACCGCCACGTGGTCGGCGCCCGCCTCGTGGTGCTCGCGCAGGCGCCGGGCGACCCGTTCGACCGGTCCCCACGCCACCAGGGCATCCACCAGCCGGTCGCTGCCGCCGTCCGCCAGGTCGTCCTCGGTGAACCCGTTGCGCAGCCAGTTGCGGGTGTGGTCGGTGCGCGCCAGGTACCCGGCCAACGCCTCCCGGCCCAGGTCACGGGCCTGTGCGGGGTCGTCTTCCAGCACCACGTGCTGTTCCGGCGCGAGCAGGACGCCCGCGCCCACGGTCTCGCGCGCGCGTGCCGTGTACTCGGGCGTCACCAGGTAGGGGTGGGCGACGCTCGTCCGGGCGGCGGCGAGCCGGAGCAGCCTCGGGCCGAGCGCGGCCAGCGCCAGGCGGTCGCGCGGCACGTCCAGCTCGTCCAGGTAGTGGATCAGCTTCTGGTAAGGGCTGTGATGCACCTCACCCGCGAGTTCACCGTTCCCGGTGCCGATGCCGACCAGGAACCGGTCGGTCCAGGCCAGCGCCCGGTAGCCGTCGTTGACCTCGCCCGCCGGTGTCGTCCAGACGTTCATCACGGCGGTGGCCACGGTGATCTTCTCGGTGGCGTCCAGGAGGTCGGAGACCGTGGTCATGACGCTGCCGTCGGGGGATCCGCCCAGCCAGAGCGCGCCGAAGCCGAGCTCTTCCAGCTCCGCGGCGTCCTCGCCCCGACCCACCCAGCGCGCGGCCCGGTCCCACACGCCGTACCTGCCCAACTCGACCGTCATTTCGTCTCCCCACGAACTAGGTACTGACAACTGCCAACCGCGTCGGCCCACCATTTAGTCCTGACTTCTCGATTCGGCACGAATGGACCACCCCGCCTAGCTTCGCGACATGACGAAACTGGGAACCAGCGACCTCGACGTGTCGCGCCTGTGCCTGGGTGGCAACGTGTTCGGCTGGACCGCCGACGAGGAGACCTCGTTCGCCGTGCTGGACGCCTACGCGGCGGCCGGCGGCAACTTCGTGGACACCGCCGACGCGTACTCGGCGTGGGCCGAGGGGCACGTCGGCGGCGAGTCGGAGACGATCATCGGCAGGTGGCTGCGCCGCCGCGGCGACCGGGACGCGGTCGTGGTCGCGACCAAGGTCGGCATGCTGAGCGGCCTGGACAACCTCAAGGCCGACACGATCGAGCGCGCCGCCGAGGACTCCCTGCGCCGCCTGGGCGTGGACCACATCGACCTGTACTACGCGCACAAGGACGACCTGGGCACGCCGCAGGAGGAGACGCTGGCCGCGTTCGACCGCCTGGTCCGCGCCGGCAAGGTCCGGTACGTCGCCGCGTCGAACTACACCGCCGAGCGGCTCACGTCCGCGCTCGCCGTGTCCCAGCGCGAGGGTTTCGCCGGGTTCGTCGCCCTCCAGCAGGCGTACAACCTGGTGGACCGCTCCTACGAGGGCGAGCTGTCCCGCGCGGTGGCCGACCACGGGCTGGCGTCCGCGCCGTACTGGGGTCTGGCGAAGGGGTTCCTGACCGGCAAGTACCGGCCAGGCGTGGCGGTGGAGAGCGCGCGGGCCGCCGCCGCGTCGAAGTACCTCGACGAGCGCGGCCTGCGCGTGCTGGCGGCGTTGGACGAGGTGGCCCTCGGCCACGACACCACCCAGGCGGCGGTCGCCCTGGCGTGGCTGGCCGAGCAGCCCACGGTGGCCGCGCCGATCGCGTCGGCCCGCACCACCGACCAGCTCGCCGACCTGCTGCCCGCCCTGCACCTGGAGCTGAAGGCGGACGAGGTGGCGGCGCTGACCACGGCCAGCTCGGTTTAACTCACCAGTAGCTTACTGGCGGTAAGTTGCGTTACGGTGACCTCCCCGGTTGGAGCGGCTGAGGAGGTCACCGTGGACGTTGCGGGCAAGGTTGTCCTGATCACTGGCGCGGCCAGGGGTATCGGCGCCGAGGTGGCGCGGCGGTTGGCCGCGAAGGGCGCGAAGCTCGCCCTGGTCGGCCTGGAGGGCGACCAGCTGCGGCAGGTGGCCGAGCAGTGCGGCGGCAAGGCGTGGGAGGCCGACGTCACCGACTGGCAGGCGTTGGAGACCGCGGTGAACGGCGTGGTCGACCACTACGGGGGCATCGACGTGGTGGTGGCCAACGCCGGGATCGCCGCCACCGGGTTCGTCCGGTCGATGGACCCCGCCGCCTTCGAACGGGTCATCGAGGTCAACCTGCTCGGGGTGTGGCGCACGGTCCGCACGTGCCTGCCGCACCTCGTCGCGAGCCGGGGTTACTGCCTGGTGGTGTCGTCGCTGGCGGCGATCGTGCACATCCCGGGCAACGCGGCCTACTCCGCCGCGAAGGCGGGCTGCGAGGCGTTCGCGGACAGCCTGCGCGCCGAGGTGCGGCACCTGGGCGTCGACGTCGGCGTGGCGTACTTCTCGTGGATCTCCACGGACATGGTCAACAGCGCCGACGAGCACCCGGTGTTCGGTCCGATGCGCAGCGGCATGCCGGGCCTGGCGGGCAAGAAGTACCCGGTGTCGGACGTGGGCAAGGCGGTGGTCCGGGCGATCACCCGGCGGTCGAAGGCCGTGCACGTGCCCGGCTGGGTCGGCGGCCTGAAGTTCTTCCGCGCGTTCACGCCGAAGGTGGTCGACCGGCAGGCGCCGAAGTCGGTGCCCGCCGCCGACCGCGAGATGGCCGCCAACGACCTGTCCGGCCTGGTCGGTCCGGGCGGGACGGCCGCCGCCAAGGGCTGAGGCCCTACAGCCAGGTGCCCATCAACGCCTGCCACTCGTGCACGCGCGTCTCCTTCACGACACCGGCGGGCGTGTACGGGTCGGCGGCGAGGACCTCGCGCAGCTCGGCCTCGTCGGCGACCTCGTAGACCAGCAGGGCGCCGGACTGGTCGGTGTAGGGGCCGGACACGAGCAGCACACCCCGTTCCACCAGCGTCGCCAGGTACTCGCGGTGCGCGGGCCGGACCGCCAGCCGCTCGTCCTGGTTCTCCCCGAACACCAACTCGACCGCGAACCGTGCCATGGAAAGCCCACCTCCGTTGTGCAGCGCCGCGCCGAAGCTACCCGGTGAGGAGGTAACGTCTTTTCCGTGGTCGGTCCCGATCGGAACAGCGGCGGCATCGCGCGTGTGCAGGACACGCTGACGAACCTGCGGATCCAGGACGGCGCGGCACCGGCCCCCACCGGCCCGCTGACCCTGGAGGACCTGTACCGCCAGCACCGGATGCGGCTGGTCCGGCTGGCGCTGCTGCTGGTCGACGAGCCCGCCACGGCCGAGGACGTGGTCCAGGAGGCGTTCACCGGCCTGCACCGCAACTGGTCCAACCTGCGTGACGCGCAGGCGGCCGTCGGCTACCTGCGGACGGCCGTCGTCAACGGTTCGCGCAGCGTGCTGCGCCGCCGCAAGACCGCCCGCGACTACACCCCGCCGCATGTGGCGAACGCCCGTTCGGCGGAGAGCCTCGCCATGCTCACCGCCGAGCACCAGGCGGTCGTCCGGGCCCTGTCCCAGCTGCCGCCCCGGCAGCGCGAGGTGCTCGTGCTGCGGTACTACGGCGACCTGTCGGAAGCCGAGATCGCCGAGGCCACCGGCATCAGCAAGGGCACGGTGAAGAGCACCGCGAGCCGTGCGCTGGACGCCCTGCAGAAGATCATGGCCGGCAACTAGGCCTCCTGTCCTGTCAGCCGGGAGTGGTCGTCCACGGCGTAGTGCGGATAGGAGTGGCCGAGGTTGAGCCGGCCGTGGACCTTGCGCGGCCGGGTCGGGTCGCGGTGGGCGGAGTCCTACCACACGACGAAGCTCCGCAGGGGTCCCCGCCCAGGGGATCCCTGTTCTTGATCCTGCCACCACGCACCGACAGAACCGGCCCGTCGAGCGCGACCTGTGGACAACTCGCGACGGCCCACGAAGGGCTCCCGGCCGCACCGGACTGAGCCAATCGGACACTTGGTATAGACCAATGGCGGTCGGATGCCGCAGTATCGACCCTCGTGGCGCGCACAAGACACGTGATAGCCGTCGACGTCGGCGGGACCGGGATGAAGGCCGCGCTGGTCGCGGGCAGCCCCGGAGGGGTGCGAGCGGTGGCCCAGCGGCGCCGGACGACCCGGCCCGGCGGTGACGCGGTGGTCGAGGACGTGGCCTCGCTGGTCGACGAACTGCGCGCCGCCTCCGAGCACCCGGTCGAGGCGGTCGGGCTGGTCGTGCCGGGCATCGTGGACGAGGCGACCGGCACCGGCGTCTACTCGGCCAACCTCGGCTGGGACGACTACCCGTTCCGCACCGAGATCGCGGCGGCCACCGGACTGCCCGCCGCGTTCGGCCACGACGTGCGCGCCGGTGGCCTGGCCGAACTCCGCCAGGGCAACGCCCGCGACCTCACCAGCGCGGTGATCATGCCGATCGGCACCGGCATCGCCGCCGCCCTCGTCCTGGACGGCCGGGTGTCGTCCGCCCCGGGCGAGATCGGGCACGTGGACGTCGGCCACGGCGACCCGTGCGGTTGCGGCCAGACGGGTTGCGTCGAGGCGCGGGCGAGCAGTGCCGCGATCGCCCGCCGCTACGTGCAGCGGACGAACCGCCAGGTCAACGGCGCGGCCGACGTGGCGAGACTGCTCACGGAGGGTGACGCCGACGCGGCGGCGGTGTGGCGGGAGGCCGTCGACGCGCTCGCCAAGGGCATCCTGCTGATAGCCGCACTGCTGGGACCGCAGGCCGTGGTGCTGGGGGGTGGCCTGGCGCTGGCGGGTCCGAAGCTGACGGATCCGCTGGGCGGACGGCTGGACGAGCTGATCGCGTTCCACCGACGCCCGGAACTGCGGCTGGCGGCGTTGGGCGACGAGGCCGGGTGCCTCGGGGCCGCGCTGCTGGCCATCGACATGCTGGAGGACAGATGAGCACGTGGGGTGGACCCGTGGACGTGACCCTGACCGGTGGTCGGGTCGTCACGCCGGACGGGGTGCTCGAACAGGGGTGGGTGGCGGTGCGGGACGGCCTCATCGCGGCTGTCGGCCGGGGGGCGCCACCAGACGGGCCGACGACGGACGTGGCCGGCGGCTGGCTGGTGCCGGGCTTCGTCGACATCCACTGCCACGGCGGCGGTGGCGAGGCGTTCACCAGCGCCGACCCGGCCCGGGTGCTCAAGGCGGCGAACGCGCACCGCAGGCACGGCACCACCACGCTGCTGGCCAGCCTGGTGTCGCGGCCGATCCCGGAGCTGGCCGACCAGGTCAAGGCGCTGACCGAGCTGGTGCGGGACGACGTGCTCGCGGGCATCCACCTGGAGGGCCCGTTCCTGTCCGCCGCGCGGTGCGGCGCGCACGACCCGGCCATCCTCTGCCCGCCCGACCGCGCGTCGATCGACAAGCTGCTGGACGCGGGCGGCGGCGCGGTGCGCATGATCACCGTGGCGCCCGAGCTGGAGCACGGCGTGGACGCGGTGCGCCACCTCGTCGACAACGATGTCCTGGCCGCGATCGGCCACACCGACGCGACCGAGGCGCAGATCCGCCCGGCGGTCGAGGCGGGCGCGACGGTCGCCACGCACCTGTTCAACGGGATGCGGCCCCTGCACCACCGCGAGCCGGGCCCGATCGGCGCGCTGCTGGACGACGAGCGCGTCACCGTCGAGCTGATCTGCGACCTGGTGCACCTGCACCCGACCGCCGTCCGCCTCGCCGCGCGGCACGCGGGCACGGGCCGGACCGTGCTGGTCACCGACGCGATCGCGGCGGCGGGCGTCGGCGACGGCGTCTACGACGTGGGCGGCCTCGAGGTGCGGGTGGTGGACGGTGTGCCGACCCTCGCCGGCGGCGCGTCCCTGGCGGGCAGCACGCTGACGATGGACGCCGCGTTCCGCAACGCGGTGCAGTCGTGCGGCCTGACCGTCGAGGAGGCCGTGCACGCCACCTCGACCCGTCCCGCCCGGCTGCTCGGGCTCCAGGACCGCACGGGTGAGCTGCGCGCCGGTCTGGCGGCCGACGTCGTGGTGCTGGACTCGGAGCTGCGACCGCGCAGGGTGATGAGCCGGGGGGCCTGGGTGAAAGACTGAGCCCGTGCCCGAAGACCACGAGAAGCTGGTGGCCGACGCGTTGCGCGCTCAGGCCACCAGCTCCGGTGCGCACCCGGCCGTCCGGGTGCGTCCGCCCCGCCCCTCGTTGGGGGCCGGGTGGGTGCTGCTGCTCGCCGTGCTGCTCGGGTTGGCCGCGGGCACGGTCGTGGCGGTCATGACGCTCAGGTAGTGCCTGTACCGTGGTCGCCGTGACGGTCGCGCTCACCTCTTCCACGGTTGCCCTTGGTCCCGATTGGCTCGACCCGCAAATCCTGCTCCAAGGACTCGGGCCGTACATGCTGGTCGGGCTGTGCTTCATCGTCTTCGCGGAGTGCGGCCTGCTGGTGGGGTTCTTCCTGCCCGGCGACTCGTTGCTGTTCACCGCGGGCCTGTTCGTGGCCTCGGGGCTGCTGGACTACCCGCTGTGGCTGGTGTGCCTGCTGCTGACGGCGTGCGCGCTCGCGGGCAACGTGGTCGGTTACTGGATCGGCCACCGGGCCGGACCGGCGCTGTTCAACAAGCCCGAGTCGAAGATCTTCAAGAAGGAGTACGTCGACAAGACGCACGAGTTCTTCGACAAGTACGGCGCGCGCGCGATCGTGATGGCCCGGTTCGTGCCGATCGTGCGGACGTTCATCACCGCCATGGCGGGCGTGGGCCGGATGGACCCGCGCAAGTACTTCACGTACTCGCTGATCGGCGGCATCGCGTGGGCCGCGGGCCTGACGGTGCTGGGCTACTTCCTCGGCCAGATCCAGTTCGTGCGCGACAACCTCGAGATGATCCTGATCCTGATCGTGCTGATCTCGGTCGTCCCGATCATCATCGAGGTCATCAAGGCGCGGCGGGAGAAGAAGTCGCTGCTCGCGCAGGAGGCGGCCGACATCACCGAGGTCATCGACCTGGTGGACGACCGGCTGGACGAGACCCAGCAGATCCGCCGCGTCGACTGAGCCACCTCCGACGTCGCTCGCCGGACCGGACACCGAGCTCTCCGGCCGAGCCACCCGCGAGGTCGCGTCGGTCGTCCGGGCGACCGAGCCCGCCGTCTGCGGAGCAGCGGCGATCAGACACTGAACATCGAGCCCGGGTTGAACAGGTTCTCCGGGTCCAGCGCGCGCTTGATCCCGCGGTGGACGCGCAGGCCGATCGGCCCGATCTCGCGGGCCAGCCACTCGCGCTTGATCTTGCCGACGCCGTGCTCGCCGGTGATCGTGCCGCCGAGGTCCAGCCCCAGGGCCAGGATCTCGTCGAACGCCCGCCGCGCCCGCGCGAACTCGTCCGCCGACGCCGGGTCGTAGACGATCGTGGGGTGCATGTTGCCGTCGCCGGCGTGCCCGACCACGGCGATCCGCAGCCCCACCGACCCGCTGATCCGCTCGCACCCGGCGATCAGGTCGGCGATCCTCGTCCGCGGCACGCACACGTCGTCGGTCAGCCACGCGCCGTAGACCTCCAGCGCGGTCAGCACGGCCCGCCGCGCGGTCAGCAGGTCACGTCCCTCGCCGAGGTCCTCGGTCGCGTAGACGAGCTCCGCGCCCGCCGCCACGCACGCCTGCTCGATCGCGGCGAGCTCGTGCCGCCCCGCCTCGCCGCCCGAGTCGGACTGGCACAGCAGCAGCGCCGCGTCGGCGTTCAGGTCGGTCTTCAGGTACTGCTCGACGGCCCGGATGGACGTGCGGTCCATGATCTCCATCAGCGACGGCACGATGCCCTCGGTCACCACCCGGCTCACCGCCGCGCCCGCGTCCGCCGTGCTGTTGAACGCGGCCACCAGCGTCGCCGGCGCCTGCGGCAGCGGGCGCAGCGCCAGGGTCGCCCTGGTGATCACGCCGAGCGTGCCCTCGCTGCCGATGAACAGCTTGGTCAGGTCGTACCCGGCCACGCCCTTGACGGTCCGCCGCCCGGTGCGCAGCAGTTCGCCGTCTGCCAGCACCACGTCCAGCCCGAGCACGGAGTCGGTGGTCACGCCGTACTTCACGCAGCACAGCCCGCCCGCGTTGGTGGACAGGTTGCCGCCGATCGTGCACCAGTCGTAGCTGGAGGGGTCGGGTGGGTAGAACAGCCCGTGCTTCTCCACCGCGCCGCGCAGGTCGAGGTTCACCACGCCGGGTTCGACCACGGCCAGCCGGTTGTCCGGGTCGATCTCCACGATGGCGTTCATCTTCGTGGTGACCAACACCACACACCCGTCGACGGCGTTCGCCGCACCGGACAGCCCGCTGCCCGCACCGCGCGGCACGATCGGCGTCCGCGCCGCCGCACAAGCCCTCACCACCGCCTGCACCTGTTCCGCGGACGTCGGCAGCACGACCGCCAGCGGCTGCCCGTAGGGCGCCAGCGGCATCATGTCGCGCTGATAGCTCGCGGTGACGTCGACGTCGGTCAGCACCGCGTCGGCGCCGACAGCGGAGCGGAGTTCGGCTAGCAGCGACTGCATCCCTCCACGCTAGCCCGCGTGACGCCGATCACTCCAGCCCGTGTTCGGGCCCGCACTCACCGCAGTGACGCCGAGGCTTCGGCAAGGCGTTATCCCCATGTCGCCCAGCCGACCCCCTGCTCCCACGTAGGCTGCGTTCGTGGTGTTGTCCGCATCGTCCGAGGCTGTCGCATTCGTTCAGCTCGATTCCGCAGGCCCGTTGGCCGTGTGGCTGATCACGCTGAGCTTCATCTTTTTCGAGTGCGCCTTCATCTTCGGCCTGTTCCTGCCCGGCGACTCGCTGCTGTTCGCCGCCGGTGTGGTGCTCGCGTCCCACGACGCCGAGCTGTCCGCCTGGCTGCTCTCGGGGGTCGCGCTCGCCGTGGCCGTCGTGGGCAACCAGATCGGCTACTACATCGGCAGGCACACCGGCACGCGTCTGCTCGCCCGCCGCGGCGGCAAGGTCCTCAACAAGGAGAACCTCGCCAAGGCCCGCGACTTCCTCGACCGCCGGGGCTTCTGGGCGATCGTGCTGGCCCGCTGGATCCCGTGGGTCCGCACGCTGGCGCCGATGATCGCGGGCGCGGCGCGGATGGACCCGAAGCGGTTCATGCTCGCCACGACGATCGGCGCGATCGCGTGGGTGCCGACGCTGGTGCTGGCCGGCTACTACGGCGCGGGGCTGCTGACCGCGGTGCCGTGGCTGGAGACGGTCGCGGTGATCGTCAGCATCGCGTTCTTCGTCGGCGGCACGGCCTACGGCCTCTACCGGTACCGGCAGGAGATGAAGAAGCCGGTGGACGAAGAGGTGACCACGACGGCGTCCTGACGCGTCACAGCACTTCGGTGATCACCAGGTCGGCGGCCGACTTGGACGCGTTCACCATGAGCGCGTTCACGTGGTCGGTGCCGTGCAGCACGCGTTCGCGCGCCTCCTCGACCGACCGGCCGTACCGGACGTGCCGGTCGATCAGCCGCGCCACCCGCAGGTCCTCGTCGATCATCAGGAACCAGGCCTCGTCCAGCACCACCCGCACGCGCTTCCACTTGTCGTACTGCAGCAGCAGGTAGTTGCCCTCGGTGACGACCAGCGGCACGGCCGGGTCGACGGGTACCGCGCACGCGA
Source organism: Saccharothrix carnea (assembly GCF_003014735.1). Classification (GTDB taxonomy): domain Bacteria; phylum Actinomycetota; class Actinomycetes; order Mycobacteriales; family Pseudonocardiaceae; genus Actinosynnema; species Actinosynnema carneum. The sequence continues at coordinate 97,211 of NZ_PYAX01000005.1, forward strand.
TCGGCTCCTCGATCTCGCGGCGGAACTCCGGCGCGTACACGACGTCCGGCCCGCACGCCTTCAACCGGCCGAGCAGGTCGACGTAGCCGGGAATGTCGAACGTGTCCGGCGCGCCCTTGCGGTCGGCCACGCCGAGTCGGTCCAGCTCGCGCTGGGCCAGGTGGAAGCCGTCCATGCCGACCAGGGCGGCGTCGTCGCCCAGCGCGTCGACCAGCCGGCGCGCCAGCGTCGACTTGCCCGAGCCGGGCGCGCCGCCGATGCCCAGCAGCTTGCGCTCGCCGGTGTCCACCAGCAGCCGCGCCCGGTCGACCAGCTCGTCGAACTTCACCCGCTGTCCCGCCACCGTCCCAACTCCTCCACCCAGTCCCACGCGGTGTGGCGCACCCGCACCGCGGCGACCTCGTTCGCCCACCGGACGGCGTCGTCCACCGCCAGGCCCCGGGCGATCGCGACCGCCAGCGCACCGTGCCACACGTCGCCCGCTCCGTTGGTGTCGCGCGTCTCGACAACAGGTACCGGTTGCGAGCCGGTGGCACCACCACGCGACCAGGTGACGGGACGCGGGCCGTGCGTGCGGATCACCAGCGGCACGCCGCGCGCGTGCACCTCGGCCTCCGACAGCTCGAACGCGGCCGAGCACGCGGCGACGTCCACCAGCGGCAGCAGGTCGTCCAGCACGGGCTTCCAGCTGCCCGCGTCCAGCACCACGGGCACACCCGCGCGTCTCGCGAGCCGGGCGGCCCGCAGCGCGAGCGGACCGAGGTGGCCGTCCACCAGCACCACGTCCGCCGCCTCGACCAGGGCCGGGTCGACGGTGGCGGCCACGTCGAAGCCCGCCGCGTTGCGCGAGATCACCGTCCGCTCGCCGTCGCGCTCGCGCACCGCGACCATGCTCAACGCCGGGCCGCCCGCGCCGACCGAGTGCACCTCCACCGGGTGCAGCCGGGACCGGGCGAAGTCGCCGAGCTCGCCGCCCAACGCGGTCAGCAGCACCGCCCGGTGCCCCAGCGCGGCCACCGCGCGTGCCGCGTTCGCCGCCGGACCGCCGGGTGCCAGGTGCACGCCGAGGGACTGCACCTTCTGGCCGGGGACCGGGAACTCGGCGACTCGCTGGCTCACGTCCACGGTCGTCAGCCCGACACACAGCACAGAAGCCACGGCACGTCCCTCCTAGCAGGTAAAGTTCCCACGCAATCGCTTGCGCAAGCCCGAAACGGGGACGAGTCCATGGTCACCATGCGGGAGGTCGCCAGTCTCGCCGGCGTCTCCATCACCACGGTCTCACACGTGATCAACGAGACCAGGTCGGTCGCCCCGGCGACCAGGGAGCGGGTGCTCAAGGCCATCGAGGAGACCGGTTACACCGGTGACGCCATCGCGCGCTCGCTCGTCACGGGCGGCACGAAGTCGCTCGGCCTCGCCGTGTCGCTGGTGTCGCACCCGTACTTCGCCGAGCTGATCGCGGCGATCGAGAGCGAGGCCACCAGGGCGGGCTACACGCTGGTCCTGATCGACACCCGGGACACCGCCGAGTCCGAGCAGGCCGCAGTGCGGATGCTGCGCTCACGGCGGGTGGACGGAGTGCTGCTCACGCCGACGTCCGGCTCGGCCGCGTTGCCCGAACTGCGCCGGCTCGGCGTGCCGACGGTGCTGGTGGACCGGCTCACCGTGGCCAAGGACGTCGACCAGGTCGGCCCGGAGAACGTGCAGGCGACGTCCACCCTGGTCCGGCACCTGGCGGAGCTGGGTCACCGGCGGATCGGGCTGGTGTCGGGGCAGCCGGGGCTCGCGACCACCGACGAGCGGGTGCTCGGCTACCGGCTCGGGCTGGGCCGGGCGGGGCTGGCGTGGGACGAGGAGCTGGTGCGGCCGTCGTTGGACCCGCTGCTCGGACGGGTGTCGGGGGTCGTGGTGAGCGACCACCAGGTGCTGATGGACGTGCTGCACACGGCTCGCGCGCGGGGCGTGCGGATCGGCTCGGAGCTGGCGCTGGTGACCTACGACGAGGTCGAGTGGGCCGAGCTGGTCGACCCGCCGCTGACCGCGATGGCGCAGCCGGTGGAGGAGATCGGCCGCACGGCGGTGCGGCTGCTGCTGGCCCGCATCGAGGACCCGGACCGGGAACCGGAGACGATCCGGCTGCCACCCGTGCTGCGGCACCGCCGGTCGTGCGGCTGCCACTGAGTCAGGCCCGTGACGGGGTGATGTCGTTGCGCTCCAACAAGGCGGCGGCCTCCACCGCCATCCACCCTCCCAGCTGGACGGACAGGTCGCGCTCCGGGCCGTTGCCCTTCACCGCGGGCTCCGACCACTCCGCGCCGAACAGCGGGCCGCTCACCACCGCGGTCCGGTTCGCCCACACCGCGTTCGCCGAGCTGAACACGAGGTCTGCCGCCCGTGCCGCCTGGGGCCGGTCCAGCCGCAGCGCGGCCTGCGCGAGGTAGCGGGTGAGGATGCCGCCGAACAGCCCGCCGTCGCCGCCGCCGTGCCCGCGCAGGACGCCGTCGGTGGCCAGGTGCTTGTCGACGCCGTCGATGATCCGCGCCGCCTTGTCCTGGTAGCGCCCGCCCAGCTCCACGCACGCGCCGAGCAGCACGCCCTGGCAGTAGGTGTAGAGGTTCTTCTCGATCTCGCGGACCGTGCCGTCCGGGTGGACGTGCAGCCCGTCCCACGCCAGTCCGGTCTCAGGGTCGACCAGCTTGTCCTCGACCCAGTCCACGATGGACCGGGCGCGGCCGAGGTCGGCCCGCGCGCCGAGGCGGGCGAAGAAGATCGCGGCCGGGCCGTTGGCGGGCACGTTCTTGAAGTCGTCGTCGCGCCGCCACCAGATCCCGCCGCCGCCGTGGTCGGTCCAGCCCTCGCGGAGCCGGTCGGCGATCGTGGCGACGGCCTTCGGCCTGGCGATGCCGACCTCCCGTTCGGCGCGGAGCAGCGCCAGCCCGAGCCAGGCCACGTCGTCGTAGTAGTCGTTGGTCCAGCCGACCAGGTTGCGCAGCCTGATGCCGCGCACGAGCCGCCGCACGAGCGCCACCCGCGCTTGCCTCGGTGCGCGGAGCTGGGCGTCGAGGACGCAGTCGAGCAGGTGCGCCTGCCACCAGTAGCTGAACCGGACGTGCGCCCGGCTCGACCAGTCCGGCGGCCAGGCGACCGCGCCGAGGACCGTGCCCGGCACTCCCCAGACCCGACGCAGGTGCCGGGACTCGACCGCGCGTTCGGCCACACCGGCGCGCGCGGCCAGGAGCTTCGGAGTGGTCACCTCACCAGCGTGCCGACTGAACCGTTCAAGAAGCTCGTCGGAACAGTTCCCAGTGGTAGAGCCCCATGGCGACGCTGGTGGTCAGGTTGTAGCTGGACACCTTCGGCCGCATGGGCAGCGAAACGACGAGATCGGCCCGTTCCCGCACGTCAGCGGACAGCCCGTGCCGTTCCGAGCCGAAGGCCAGCACGGCGTCGTCCGGGATCCGCACGTCCCGCAACTCCTGCCCGCCGGCGTCGAACGCGATCACCGTGCCGCGGACCTCCTCGAGCCCGCCCAACCGCGCCACGGGCAACGCGAAGTGCAACCCCGCACTCCCGCGCAGCACGTTCGGGTGCCACGGGTCCACGTCACCCAACGACAGAACCCCACCCGCCCCGAGCCCGGCCGCCACCCTGATCACCGCACCGAAGTTCCCCAGGTTGCGCGGGTTGTCCAACAGCACCAGCGGCCCACCACGCCCCAGCTCGACCACAGGCCGTTCGGCCACCCCCCCGACCCCGGTCGGGTGCGACCGCCCCACCACCCGCTCGAACTCACCGGCCGACACCACCCGAGCAGCCTCGAAGACCTCCACCAAGTCGGACGCGTGCGACCTCGCCAACCCGACCGCCTTCTCCCGATCGAGCACCACCACGTCCACCACCACCGCCCCGAACCGAACCGCGTGCTTGACCGCGTGAAACCCTTCGAGCACCACTCGCTGGACCACGTCACCCCCGACTCCGGAAAGACCGTGGCGATCGTAGTCAGGCCGGCAGCGACGGCATGTCGAGCTTCAAGCCGACCTCCCGGCAACCGGGCAGGTTCCGCGCGGTCAGCGAGATGTACCTCGACTAGCCGATCGGGCCGCTACACCGATTCAGCGCCAAGCCTCGGGACGAGTCGGGGAGGTCTGTTCAACGCGTCGCTTCAGGCGGTAGCCGGTCCAGGAGGCGATCACGACGAGTGCCACGAGCACCTGCACCAGGCGTGCCGCGGAGTCCGGGTAGAGGACGCCGTCGATGTAGGTGTCGATGAAGCCGTTCACCAGTCGCGGCTGGCCGGCGGCGGCGCGGAGTTCGTTCTCCAGCCAGGTCAGGGGGCAGGCGAACGGGAACAGCACGATCAGCAGGCCCCAGGTGGCCATCGCCAGGTGGAAGTACAGGACCCTCGGCCAGCGCCAGGCCAGGAAGCCCCCGACCACGAGGAAGGCCAGGACGGCGAAGTGCACCACCATGACCAGTTCGGCCAGAGCACGCGCGACCATAGCGACCTCCCTGCTGCCAGAGTAGGCCGCCGGCGATCACGTGTCCGCCGATTTGTCCGGTGTGCTCAGCCCCGGGGCAGTGCCTGCCACGGCACGCGACCCGCCACGTCCAGCAACAGGTCGGCCAGGTGGGCCAGCGGCGCCTGCAGCAGGGGGCCGGGCACGGCGGCGGCGAGGTTGTGCTCGTCGAACGCGATCGCCACCCCGTTCGCCCGCGGGTCCTGCAGCAACGCCTGGGTGAGGCCCGAGCCGAGCAGGGCCGAGGCGAACGCCGGGTTGCGCCGGCGCACCTCGTAGCGGCCGTCGAACACCGGGTCGCCGGTCTCCACGAACTGCTCGAACAGGCCCCACACGCTGTCGTTGCGCGGGCTGATCAGCACCCACGGCCCCGGCATCGGGCGCGGCACGACCACCACCGCGTAGGTGCGGTACTCCGACGTGACCACGTTGTCCGTGCGGAACACCACCTCGACGGCCAGCACGGGCACACCGCGCCAGTGGCCGACGAGCTGGAACTTCACCCGGCTCCGGTCGGCCTCCAGCATCCGCCCGATCTGCGGCACGCGTTCCTGGAAGCCCTGGTCCTCGGCGACGAACCGCCACCCGAGGGACGCCTCCAGCGCCCGCATCTGCTGCTCCCACTGGTTCACGAACTGCTGGTTCGTGAACGGGTTGCGCTTGCGCCGCGACAACCCCACGGCGACCCCCGCACCGAGGATCGCCACGATCACCAGCAGCAGGACCAGCCCGCTGACCATGTCAGGCCAGGCCCAGGTCGGCCAGGTCCAGCAGGTACCGGTACGGCAGCCCGGCCTCCTCGATCACCTCGCGCGCGCCCGTGCCGCGGTCCACGACCGTCGCGACGCCGACCACCGTGGCGCCGTGCGCGCGCAGTGCCTCGACGGCGGTCAGCACGCTGCCACCGGTGGTGGAGGTGTCCTCGACCGCGAGGACCCGCTGCCCGGCGACCTCGATGCCCTCGATCTGGCGCTGCATGCCGTGCTGCTTGGCGGACTTGCGCACGACGAACGCGTCCAGCACCTCACCCGCGCCCGCCGCGGCGTGCATCATCGCGCACGCCACCGGGTCGGCACCCAGCGTCAACCCGCCCGCCGCGACGTAGTCCCAGTCGGCGGTGAGCTGCCGGAGCAGCCTGCCGATCAGCGGGGACGCGGCGTGGTGCAGCGTCGCCCGGCGCAGGTCGATGTAGTAGTCGGCCTCGGCACCCGAGGACAACGTCACCTTGCCGTGCACCACGGCCAACTCGCTCACCAACCGCGCCAACTCGGCCTTCGCCGCGGCGTCCAGGACCACTTCAGCTCGCACGGGTCCCAAGAGTGTCATACCGCGCCGTACGCTGGCACACCGTGACCCTTCCCGGCACCGACACCTTGATCATCGAGCAGCCCTGGGGCGTGCTGCGCCACCTGCTGGGCACCCGGTACCGAAACGACGTCTACGACGGGCGGGGCGCGTTGGTCGCGTCGGTGTCCGAACGCGGTTTCGTCGGGCCGCTGCGGAAGCTGTTGCGCGCCACCGCGTTCTCCGGCCGGACCACTTTCGACCTGGCCCTCGCCGACCGCGGACGACAACTCCTGCTGATCCGCAAGGGCGCCGGCAAGCCGCCGGCACGGGTGACGTGGCCGAACGGCGCCGTGGCCGGTTCCGTGCGGCACGAGGGTCACGGCGCTTACGGCCTGCTCGACGCGGCCGGGCAGCGCTTGTGCCTGCTGCACGAGGTGGCGTCCTTCAGCCCGGGCGCGATCGTGAAGCGGGACGGGCGGCGCGTGCGGCGTGACGTGCTGACCCTCCGTCCGGGCACCCCTGACCCGATCCGCTCACTGGCCATCGCCGCGGCCGTGGCCTACGACGTGGTGCGCGGGGTGGGAACCAACCACACCAGCCCCGGCGGCTTCGACTTCCCCACGTTGACCTGAGCCGGCGCTATCCGCGTACGAGCTCGAAACCGACCGCCAGTCAGGCGGCGCGGGACTCGCCAACGGCGGGGTCATCCTGCTGATCTGCCCGTCCGGCGAGGACGCTTCTAGTTCTTTTTCAAGCTCTCAATCCACAACGAACGCCAAAGCAGAGGTCCCCTCCAGGGGACCCCTGCTTTTATTCTGCCCCCAAGGTCTGACAATTCGGGATGGTCAGGTCGGCACCTGTGGACAACTCGGTGAACCCCACAACGCCGAACCCGACCCCGCCTCGTCTGCCAGACGCCCCAACCTCAGGTCGTCCAGCAGACGCCGCTCCGGGACACCTCCTACCAGGCGTCCTCGGTAAACTTGTTCGGCTCGTCGTCGTCATCGTCGCGCCGCCCACCCGGCTTCGGAGTGCCGGCGGAGATGACGTCCTCCGGGTCGTTGCCCTCCTGGATCGCCGTGTACGCACGCTGGAGGTCGGGGACACCCGTCTGCAGAGCGCGCTGGACGCCCTCGTCGTCCACGGCCCGCCCGGACGCGATGTCCTGCCAGGACATCTCACCCGCGTCGACCCGCCGTGCCAGTTCCTTCAGCTCACGGGGCGCGTTCGGACTGTGGGCGACCCGCGAGATCTCCGCGAAGTCGGCCTGCGTCAGCCCACGCGACCGCAGCTGCACCTGGCTCGCCGCCCGCGCGGTCTCCTCGACGTTCGCCATCCGGCGCTCGACATCGGCGACCAGCGAGTCCAGCCGAGCCTTGTCATACGGGAACGTCACTGCCCCCCACCTCCACCCGAACCCGAACCGGAACCCGAACTCGCCCCGGCCGGAGCAGGCGCCGGGGATGTGGGCGGCGGCTGGTTGTAGCGCCCGCCGGCCGCGTTGCCCGCCTTGCCGAGGCTGTAGGCGCCCAACCCGACACCGATCGCGCCGGACTTCGCCGCGGCCACGCCGTTGTCGTACTTCTCCTTGCCGTCCTGGTACCCGTCGACCACGTCGAGCAGGTCGCCGACGTCCCGCACGTCCTTCAGCTTCGACAGCGCGGTGCCCATGGCCACGATGCCGTCGATCATCCCCTGCACGCCCTCGATCAGCGTCTGGATGGAGATGATGATCTTGCGGATGGCGTCCACGATCTGGATCGCGTCGTAGACCATCCACACCGCGCGGCCCCAGCCGACGACCGGGATCCACGCCGTCATCGCGGCTTCCATCAGCTTGCCGACCAGCATGTCCAGCAGCGTCAACGCCAGCCCGCACGCCGTGCGACAGGTGCTGGCCGTCGAACGGAACTGGTTGCCGATGATCCGCGCGATCTGCGAGTCCGCCTCGATGGCGATCACCCACATGGTGCCCATGCGCGTCTCGAACGCCTTCGCCGCGTCACCGTCCCAGTGCGACGACAGCTGCTCGGCGCCCGCGTCCACGTTGTGCCGCACGGAGTCCAGGGCCTTGGCCACCCGGTCCCACGCGTTGGCGTTCTCGTCGATCTTCTCGAAGTCGCCGAGCAGCGGCTTGATCAGCGCGTCGAGCAGGTTCTCACCGGTGACCTTCTCGTAGATCCAGTTGACGCCCTGGATCTTCCAGCCGGCCTTCTCGATGAGCTCCTTGGTCGACTGCCGGCCGGGCCGGTCCTCCGCCGCGGCGCTGAGCGCGGCCGACGGGTCTTCGACATCCGCGTACGTGGTCATCGGCCACCTCCGAGCGACGGAGCCTCGGCCACGGAGTGGAGCTGGGCGAGCACCCGGTCGAGCACGCTCATCACCATCTCCTCGTTCTTCTCGTACATGTCGGCGGCCTTGTTGAGGCTCTCCGCCTCCTTGACCATCATCTGGTTCGCGAAGTCGAGGGTCTCCCCGTACAGGGACGCCACGCCGGTGACGATGGGCTGCAACAGCGAGAGCAGGCCGGTGAACCCGGAGGTGTCGCCGCCCTTGGAGATCGCGTGCTCCTTGATCGTCATGAAGTGCTGCGCGTTGCGCGCCAGCAACTCGCCGTAGCCGCGGAGCTCAGGCGGCTCCACTGTGAACTGCTCGCCCATGGACGGTTCCTCCCTGTTCCAACTAGTGGAGTGGGACGGACCGGACCGGGTTCAGGTTCCCGACTCTTCCCAGTGCGATCAGGTGCGACCACGTCCGCCCGCCGCGCGGGAGGCTATCCGCCTGACCAGCGCACGCGGAACCAGGCGCGCGAACAACGTGATGGCTTTGTACTGGGCACCCGGCACGGACAGCACCTTGCCCGAGCGCAGGTCGGCGAGGCAGTCGTGCACCACCCGGTCGGCGTCGAGGTAGAGCAGGTCGGGCGTCTTCGACATGTCGATCTTCGCCCGTTGGTGGAACTCGGTGCGCACGAAACCGGGGCACAACGCCATCACGCGCACACCCGTGCCCGCCGTGGCCATCGCCATGCCCTCGGAGAACGACGTCACCCACGCCTTGTCCGCGCTGTAGGTCGTGCCGCGGCCGGGCAGGAACCCGGCGACGCTGGACACGTTGACCACAGCTCCGCGCCCGCGTGCCACCATCCCGGGCAGCGCCGCGCGGGTCAGCCTCAGCACGCTGGTCACGTTCACGTCCAGTTGGGACTGCAGTTCGACCGGGTCGGCGGCGAAGAACTCGGCCGAGAGGGCGAAGCCCGCGTTGTTGACCAGCAGGTCGACCTCGCGTTCGGCGAGGAAGTCGGCGACCTCGGCGCGGCCGGTGTCGGTGGCCAGGTCGGCGGGCAGCACCTCGGCGGTGATGCCGTGCGCGGCGCGCAGCTTGGCCGCCGTCTCCTCCAGCCGCTGCTCGTCGCGGGCGACCAGCACCAGGTCGTGGCCCTCGGCGGCGAGCCTGCGGGCGAACGCGGCGCCGATGCCCGACGACGCGCCCGTCACCAGGGCGGTCGGCGGCGTCACGGCTTGCGCCCGAACTGCGGGCGGTGGACCTCGCCACCGGCGTCGGCCTCGGGATCGGCCTCGAACGGGTCGATCACGTCGGCGAGTTCGCCGAGGTCGCGCAGCAGCCGTTCCAGGCGGGCCGGGGTGGAGTTGGGCGGTGCGGCGGCGAGCACCCAGTCATCCTCCAGCCAGACGACCGTGACGTCCCCGCCGATCTCCTCGGCGGCGTCGACCAGGTCGGGGGTGATGAGCTTGCGGGCGGCGGGCAGCTCGCTGACGAACGCGTACCGCGAGCCGACCGGTCCGAGCAGGTCGGGCATCTGGTCGCGCTGGAACGGCACGCTCGGCAGCCACAGCTCGATGACCACGGACAGCGCACGGCGGCAGCGCACGCCCACGAGGACGGAGTTGACCTTGCCGCTGGTCTCGTGGTCGAGCACGTAGACCTGGCGGCGGCCGTCCGCGGTGAAGGTGGAGCCCGCGACGACGTCCTTGGCCACGCCCGCGCCGTAGTAGGCGATCGCGCCGCTCTCCCAGCGGGTGGGCAGCACGTGGTCGGTCTCCTCGAACTGCCAGCCGCGCAGCGCCGCCCAGCGGCGGCGTTCGCGGTTACGCGCGGTTCGCTGTGCCCGGTCGGTCGCGAGCAGGGCGAACCCCGCGACGCCCGCTACCGCGGCGACGGTGAACCAGACCCACGCCGGTATGCCCACGGTGCGAGAGTAGCGGGCTGCGGTGAACAAACGAAGATCACTTGAGGCGTGGGTCGCGCGAACGGATCAAGCTGTTACCCGGATCGCAGGCCCACCACGACCCCTGCCACGACCCACCGCGCAGGCGCGCGTTCCGACTTATCCACAGGCCACAGCGTTGTCCACAGGCAGCCGCCCGCCACTCGCCCTCTGTCGGTCCGCGCCGGCAGAGTAAAAAACAGGGGTCCCCCGGTCGGGGACCCCTGCGGAGCCAACTCGGAGCGTCGGATGCCGCGACGCCGGGTGCCGGGTGCCGGGTGCCGGGTGCCGGGTGCCGGGTGCCGGGTGCCGGGTGCCGGGTGCCGGGTGCCGGGACAGTGAACCGCCGGACCCGGATGTCGGGCACAGCGAGTCGGTCAGCGCCGAGCCACCGATGGCAGGCGACACCTGACGCGGCGACGGCGGGGTAGCGAGAAGCTGGACGCCGCGCAGGCGTGACCCGCGAAAGCGGGACAGCGAGACATCAGCCGGCACGACGCGCCGCCGACCGAGCACGTGCCCGGTGGCCGGCAGCCGACCGCGTCACCCCGTCCGCCGCGCCCAGCGGCCACCCGGCGAAGCCGAGAGCAGCGGCTCCCGGCCTCGACCACGGACGAGCCAGCGCGATCAAGCCCGGCCGACGATCAGGCCCGAGTGGTCGTCCAGCACCTCCACCTTCACCGTGTCCCCGTCACGCACCTCGCCCGCCAGCAGCTCCTTCGCCAGCTGGTCACCGATCGACGACTGCACCAGCCGCCGCAACGGCCGGGCGCCGTAAACCGGGTCGAAGCCGTTCAGCGCGAGCCACTCGCGGGCGGCGGGGGTGACCTCCAGGGTCAGCCGGCGCTGCGCGAGCCGCCGACCGAGCCGGTCGACCTGGATGTCCACGATGGACGTCAGCTCCTCGGTGGCCAGCGAGTGGAACACCACGACGTCGTCCAGCCGGTTGAGGAACTCCGGCTTGAAGTGCGTCCGCACGACCGACATGACGGCGTCGGTGCGCTGCCGCTCGTCCAGGGTGGCGTCCGCGATCACGTGCGAGCCGAGGTTCGAGGTCAGCACCAGGATGGTGTTGCGGAAGTCCACCGTCCGACCCTGACCGTCGGTGAGCCTGCCGTCGTCGAGCACCTGCAGCAGCACGTCGAACACGTCCGGGTGGGCCTTCTCGACCTCGTCGAGCAGCACCACCGAGTACGGGCGTCGCCGCACGCTCTCGGTCAGCTGTCCACCCTGGTCGTAGCCGACGTAGCCGGGGGGCGCGCCGACCAACCGGGCCACCGAGTGCTTCTCGGAGTACTCGCTCATGTCGATGCGGATCATCGCCCGCTCGTCGTCGAACAGGAACTCCGCCAGCGCCTTGGCCAGCTCGGTCTTGCCGACGCCGGTCGGACCGAGGAACAGGAACGAGCCGGTCGGCCGGTCCGGGTCCGCCACGCCCGCGCGGGTGCGCCGGACCGCGTCCGACACGACCCGGACCGCCTCGGCCTGGCCGACCACGCGCTTGGCCAGCTCGTCCTCCATGCGCAGCAGCTTCGCCGTCTCGCCTTCGAGCAGCCGACCGGCCGGGATGCCCGTCCACGCGGACACGACGTCGGCCACGTCGTCCGGCCCGACCTCCTCCTTCAGCATCACGGCGGCGTCCTGGGTGGTGCGGGTGGCCGCCTCCAGCTCCTTCTCCAACGCCGGGATGCGCCCGTACCGCAGCTCGGCGGCCCGGCCCAGGTCGCCGTCGCGCTCGGCCCGCTCCGACTCGCCGCGCAGCTGTTCCAGCTGCTCCTTCAGGTCGCGGACCTTCTCGATCGAGCCCTTCTCGTTCTGCCAGCGCGCGGTCAGCCCGGCCAGGTCCTCGCGCTGCTCGGCCAGCTCGGCGCGCAGCGCGGCGAGCCGTTCCACCGAGGCCGGGTCCGACTCCTTGGCCAGCGCCATCTCCTCGATCTCCAGCCGGCGCACCGCGCGTTCGACCTCGTCGATCTCGACCGGGCGGGAGTCGATCTCCATGCGCAGCCGGGACGCGGACTCGTCCACCAGGTCGATGGCCTTGTCCGGGAGGAAGCGGGCGGTGATGTACCGGTCGGACAGGGTGGCGGCGGCGACCAGGGCCGCGTCGGTGATGCGCACGCCGTGGTGCACCTCGTAGCGGTCCTTGAGGCCGCGCAGGATGCCGATCGTGTCCTCGACCGACGGCTCACCGACGAAGACCTGCTGGAAGCGGCGTTCCAGGGCGGGGTCCTTCTCGACGTGCTCGCGGTACTCGTCCAAGGTGGTCGCGCCGACCATGCGCAGCTCACCGCGGGCCAGCATCGGCTTGATCATGTTGCCCGCGTCCATGGCGGACTCGCCGGTCGCGCCCGCGCCCACGATCGTGTGCAGTTCGTCGATGAACGTGATGACCTGGCCCGCGGAGTCGGTGATCTCCTTGAGCACGGCCTTCAGCCGCTCCTCGAACTCGCCCCGGTACTTCGCCCCCGCCACCATCGCGCCCAGGTCGAGCGCGACGACCTTCTTGCCGCGCAGGCTCTCGGGCACGTCACCGGCCACGATGCGCTGGGCCAGGCCCTCGACGATCGCCGTCTTGCCCACGCCGGGCTCGCCGATCAGCACCGGGTTGTTCTTCGTGCGGCGGGACAGCACCTGCACGACGCGGCGGATCTCGGTGTTGCGGCCGATGACCGGGTCGAGCTCGCCCTTGCGGGCGCGTTCGGTCAGGTCGACGCCGTACTTCTCCAACGCCTGGTAGGTGCCCTCCGGGTCCGGGCTGGTGACCCGCGCCGAGCCGCGGACCTTGCCGAACGCCTCCTTGAGCGCCTCCGGGGTCGCGCCGTGGCGGCGCAGCAGGTCGGCGACCTGGCCGCCGTGGTGCGCGAGGCCGACCAGCAGGTGCTCGGTCGACACGTACTCGTCACCCATCTCGGTGGCGAGTTCCTGTGCCTTGCTCAGCACGCGGACCGCGTCACGGGAGAACTGGGGCGCCGACACGGACGACCCGCTGGCCGCGGGCAGCGCCCTGGCCAGCTGTTCCAGCTCCTTGTGCACCTGCTTCGAGTCCGCGCCGACGGCGGAGAGCAGGGGCGCGGTCAGGCCGTCGCCCTGGGCCAGGAGCGCGCCGAGGAGGTGGACCGGGCCGACGTCGGGGTTGCCCGCGATGGTCGCCGCCTGCACGGCGGCGGACACGGCCTGCTGCGTCTTCGTGGTCGGGTTGAAAGCGTCCATTCCTCACCTCGGTCGGGTGTTTCCGTGCGCGGGGCCGGTGTCGCGCACCGGCCGTCATCCAGCTCAACGTCAGAAAAGTTGAGCCAGTTCCACTCAACCTAGTGGAAGTGGTGTGGTGTGGGCCACGGCACGGCCGCGCCGACACGGGGGCGCACGACCGGTCGGAAACTCGGGTGCGCCCGATCAGCCCAGCCCGCGACGATCAGCCCATGACATCACTCGTGCACCACATCACCGTCGACTGCGCGGACGCCTACGAGCTGGCCCGGTTCTGGAGCCAGGTGACCGGTCGGCCGATCTCCGACGAGGACACCCCGGGCGACCCCGAAGTGCTGGTCGAGCTCGCCGAAGGGCCGGGGCTGCTGTTCATCCAGGTGCCGGAGCCCAAGGCGGTGAAGAACCGGGTCCACCTGGACCTGCAGCCCGACACGACCCGTGACGCCGAGGTGGAGCGGCTGCTCGGGCTCGGTGCGACGCTGGTGTCCGACATGCGCCGGCCGGACGGCAAGGGCTGGGTCGTGCTCGCCGATCCGGAGGGCAACGAGTTCTGCGTTGAACGCAGCGCAGCCGAGCGCGCCGACCAGGCCTGACACCCGTCACCCACATGTCGCAGCCGGTTGTCCACACCGGCTGCCCAGTTGTCCACAATCCGCAGGTGGGAATCCACAGGCGGCTGCGGCCCACCGCACCGGCGCGGTCTGCCGGCCGCCACCAGGGTGAACGTTCGGCGGGACGCGCCCGGTGGACGTCCCGGATGACGTCCACCGTGTCGCGTGGCCCACGTGCCGAGAGGGGGCATGCGTCTGGCGGTGGGCCGCAAGCGCCGGATTCGGTATACGTGGTAGGGAATGTCCACTCGTTTGCGGGAACGGTGAGCGACCGTCCGTGACCGCACTGCACTCGAAGGTGGCATCAAGGAGTCGACCGGCCAGTTGGCGGGTTAGTGTCCCCTCGTCGGGGATGGAAGCTTGACGAGGACGTAGCGCCCTTGCTGGCGCCGCCAGAAACGTGGAGACTGCGCCCGGACCATGACTGCGAACGCCGTGTTGAGCCCCATCCCGAGCCCGCCACACCGAGAACCTCCTCCTGGTGTCACCGCTATGGTGCGGATGATCCGGGAGAGCTTCGCGGTGGTGGAGCCGCGCGCCGAAGAGGTAGCCAAGTTCTTCTACGGCATGCTCTTCAGCCTCGCGCCGGCGACCCGTGAGATGTTCCCCGCGAACATGGAGGTCCAGCGCAGCCGCCTGCTGCGCGCCCTGGTCCACGTCGTGCAGATGGTGGACAGACCGGACGACCTGATCCCGTTCCTGCGGCAGCTCGGGCGCGACCACCGCAAGTTCGGCGTGGTGAACGTGCACTACGAGTCCGTGGGCACGGCGCTGCTGGCGGCGGTGAAGAAGTTCGCCGGGGCCGCGTGGACGCCGAAGGTCGAGATGGCGTGGGCCGAGGCGTACACGATCATGGCGCGGGCGATGCAGGAGGCGGCGGCGGCCGACGACGGTCCGGCCTACTGGCACGCCACCGTGCTGGAGCACCAGCGGGTGAGCTGGGACCTGGCGGTCGTGCGGCTGCAGCCGGATCACCCTGTCGGGTATCGCGCCGGGCAGTACGTGAGCGTCGAGACGCCGCAGCGCGCTCGGCTGTGGCGGTACTACTCGCCCGCGAACGCGCCCCGTGACGACGGCATCATCGAGTTCCACATCCGGTCGGTCGAGGGCGGGTGGGTCAGCCGGTCCGTCGTCGGGCACACCCAGCCGGGTGACGTGTGGCGCATCGGGCCGCCGATGGGTCGGCTCAGCGTCGACCGCAAGTCCGGGCGGGACGTGCTGATGGTCGCCGGCGGGACGGGTGTGGCGCCGATGCACGCGATCATCGACGAGATGGCGCAGTGGGGCGAGAACCCGCGGGTGCACCTGTTCATGGGTGGGCGGACCCGTGAGGACTTGTACGACTTGGACAACCTGCAGCGGTTCGCCATGACCAACCCGTGGCTGACCGTCGTGCCGGTGCTCGAGTCGGATCCCGGTGCGCGCGGCGTGGAGCAGGGCACGCTCGCCGACGTGGTCACGCGCTACGGGGCGTGGGAGGACCGGGACGTGCTGGTGTGCGGCTCACCGTCCATGATCCGGGCCACCGTGTCCCGGATGCTGGTCGCCGGCACCCCGCTCGACCGGATCAAGTACGACCCGTTCACCCTGGACTAACCCACTTCGCGAAACTTCTTCACGTTCGCCGCACGCCCGTGACCCGCCCCGGCCACCACCTGACCGCACAGCCGCTCACAACGCCGCAGGCGCCGATTCCAGCTGCGGCTGGCTGATTCGCGCCGGGTCACACCTGATTCGCGCACCGGGTCACGGCCGGTATACGCGCCGAATCACGGCCGGTTTGCGCGCCGGGTCACGGCCGGTTTGCGCGCCGGGTCACGGCCGGTTTGCGCGCCGAGTCGCTGCTGGTCACGCGCCGAGTCGCGGTTGGTTGACGCGCCGCGTCACGGCGGCCCGGGCCACGCCGCGCCCAGCACGGCCGCCAGGGTCTCCGGCCGACTGGTCTGCGGGCAGTGCCCGCCGTCGACCTCGATCGCCTCGACCCCGAGCCGCTCGCGCGCCGCACGCCGCATCCACGACGGCCGCAGCGTGCGGTCCTCGCGCGGCTGGACGTAGGTCGACGGCAGGTCGGGCACCTCGTGCACCTCGCGGTACGTCGCGGCGGGGTAGAACAGGCGCAGCGTCCGCAGGCCCGCGCGCACGCCGGCCAGGTCGCAGTCGTGGAACAGGAAGTACGAGGCCACGACGGGGTCCGCGGTGGGCGGGTCGGTGAGGGACCGCCACTCCGGGTTGAACATCTCGCCCGTGTCGACGGCCAGCTCGTCGGCCAGGGAGACCGGGCCGGGGATCATCGCGGCGATCCAGGCCAGGTGCGAGGCGCCGACGGCCCGGGCGATGGCGGGCATCAGCAGGCCGGCGCCGGAGTGGCCGACGAGGACCGGGGCCAGGGCGTCGCCCGCTTGGGCGCGGGCGATCGCGGCGTAGTCGGCGGCGCGCAGTTCGGGGCGGTCGGTCGGCAGGTCCACGGCGACGGTGCGGTGGCCGCGTTGGCGGAGCAGGTCCTCGACCGGGCGCCAGGCGGCCGGTGACTGGGTGGTGCCGTGCACGAAGACGTAGTCCACGTCGTCCAGTCTGGCGCGGGTTCGGCGTCGCGGGGTTCCTCATGGCTAACCGAGGTACGGGAACGGTGTTTCCGTACATTTTCGGGCGATGATCACCCTATCGAGCGACACCTGGGACACCGGCGGTGCCGCGGGCCCGAGGTCAGCGCTTGGAGTTCGGCTTCCAGACGACCAGGGCCGTCTCGTGGCGCACCGGCACCAGGTCACGTCGGTACGAGGCGTGCACGGACGCGGCGGCGTGCTCGGCGGCGGCCATCGCGGAGGCCACTTGTTCGGTCAGCTCCTGCACCTTGGCGCGCAGCGCGCCGACCTCGTTCTCCAGCTCGATGATCCGCTTGATGCCGGCGAGGTTCACGCCCTCCTCCTGCGAGAGGCGTTGCACCTCGCGCAGCAGCACGATGTCGCGCATCGAGTACCGACGCCCGCCTCCGGACGTGCGGCCCGGCGACACCAGGCCGAGCCGGTCGTAGGCGCGCAGCGTCTGGGCGTGCAGACCGGACAACTGGGCCGCCACGGAGATGACGAAGAACGGAGTGTCCTCGTCAGTGCCGGGCGGGAACGGGAAGCTCACACCGACCTCTTCTCCAACAGGGCGTTGAGCTCTGCGCGCGGGTCGTGCTTCGCCGTCGCCGACGCGTAGTTCTCCAACGCCTCCCGGGCTGCGGCATCCATGTTGTTCGGCACCGCCACGGTCAACGTGATGAGCAGGTCGCCGACCTGGCCGTCACGCTTGGCGATGCCCTTGCCCTTCGCCCGCAGCACACGACCGCTGGCCGTGCCCGCGGGCACCTTCAACGTCACCTTGCCCTCCAGCGTGGGCACGGTCAACGTGGTGCCCAGCGCCAGCTCGGGGAAGGTGACCGGCACGGTCACGGTCAGGTCGTTGCCCGACCGGCCGAAGATCGGGTGCGGGTTGACGTGCACGCGCACGAACAGGTCGCCCGCGGGACCGTTGTTGCGGCCCGGCTCGCCCTGCCCGGCCAGCCTGATCCGCTGGCCGTCGTCCACGCCCGCCGGGATGCGGATGGTCAGCGTCCTGGTCTTCGTGCTGACGCCGTCGCCCTCGCACTCCGGGCACGGGTCGTCGACGATCCGCCCGGTGCCGCGGCAGTCGGCGCACGGCTCGGAGAACGCGAACGCACCCTGGCTGCGGGTCACCAGGCCGGCGCCGGCGCAGTTCGGGCAGGTCCGCGGTGACGTGCCGGGACGCGCACCGGAGCCGGAGCACGTGCCGCAGGTGGCGGGGCTGGACAGGCGCATGGGCACGGTCGCGCCCTTCACGGCTTCGGTGAAGTCGATCCGGACGTCGGTCTCCACGTC
Organism: Saccharothrix carnea; assembly: GCF_003014735.1. Classification (GTDB taxonomy): domain Bacteria; phylum Actinomycetota; class Actinomycetes; order Mycobacteriales; family Pseudonocardiaceae; genus Actinosynnema; species Actinosynnema carneum. The sequence continues at coordinate 114,948 of NZ_PYAX01000005.1, forward strand.
CTCACCGCGCCGCGGCCTGGTCGCGGACGCGGACCCGCCGGCACGGCGGTTGAACAGCCCGCCGAGCAGGTCGCCGAGCCCGCCCATGCCACCGGGCTGGGCGCCCTGGCGGCCGAACAGGTCGCCGACGTCGAACCCGCCGCCGCCCGTGCCGAACCCGCCGGGGAACCCGCCGCCTCCGGAGAAGAGGCGGCGGGCCTCGTCGTACTGCTTGCGCTTCGCGGTGTCCGACAGCACGCCGTACGCCTCGGACACCGCCTTGAACCGCGCCTCGGCCTTGGCGTCACCGGGGTTGGCGTCGGGGTGCAGTTCCCGCGCCAACTTCCGGTACGCCTTCTTGATCTCATCGGCCGAGGCGTCGGAGGTGACGCCCAGCTCGCGGTAGAAGTCCTTCTCGATCCAGTCGCGAGCGCTCAACGGACGCCGCCCCCTTTTCAGTCTTGCTGCTGTTGCTCTACGACCGGCTTCTCGACGGCCTCGTCGGCCACGGGCTGCTCGGCGGCGGGCTCGTGGTCGGTCACGGCGACCAGCGCGGGCCGCAGCACGCGCTCGCCGAACCGGTAGCCGCGGCGGAGCACGGCGGTGACGGTCGGCCCGCTGACGTCCGGCGAGGTGCCGTGCTGCACGGCCTCGTGGACGGACGGGTCGAACTCCTCGCCCTCGTGCCCGAACGGCTCGAGCCCGGTGCCGTGCAACGCGCTGACCAGCTTGTCGGCCACCGCCTTGAACGCGCCGGTGAGGTCGCCGTGCGCGCCGGCCCGCTCGATGTCGTCCAGCACGCCCAGCAGCTCGCCCGCCACCTGCGCCTTGGCCGTGGTGATCACCAGTTCCCGGTCGCGCTCGACGCGCTTGCGGTAGTTGGCGTACTCCGCGGTCAGCCGCTGGAGGTCGGCGGTCCGCTCGTCCAGCTGAGCCTTCAGCTCGACGGTCGGGTCGACGGCCACGGCCTGCGCCTCGTCCGGCGCCTCGGGGGCGGCGTGCTTGCCGCCGCTCTCCGAGGAGTCGGGTTCGGCGCCCGGCGGCAGGTCGGTCTGGGACGCGCCGGCCTCCGGCTGCGGGTTCTCGTCGTGCTCGGGCTCCCGCACCTGACCCGTCTCCGGGTCGATGCGCCTGCGGTCGCGCACCACCACGTGGGGCTGTTCCTCGGGCTGGGTCACTTCTTCTCGTCCTCGTCGACGATCTCCGCGTCCACCACGTCGTCGGCCTTCGGCGCGTCACCGGCGGTCGTGCCACCGGCGGCGCCCGCGGCGTCGGCCGTGGGTGCGGCGTTGGCGTACAGGGACTGGCCGATGGCCTGGGACTCGGTGGCCAGCTTCTCCACCGCGGCGCGGACCTTGGCGATGTCCTCGCCCTTGAGCGCCTCGGTGGTCTCGGCGACGGCCGCGTTGACCTTCTCCTTGACGTCGGCCGGGATCTTGTCCTCGTTCTCCTTGAGGACCTTCTCCGTCTGGTAGACCAGCGTCTCGGCCTGGTTGCGGACCTCGGCCTCGTCGCGGCGGCGCTTGTCCTCCTCGGCGTGCGCCTCGGCGTCCTTGATCATCCGCTCGATGTCGTCCTTCGGCAGCGCGGAGCCGCCGGTGATCGTCATCCGCTGCTCCTTGCCCGTGCCCATGTCCTTCGCGGACACGTGCACGATGCCGTTCGCGTCGATGTCGAAGGTGACCTCGATCTGCGGGACGCCGCGCGGCGCCGGCGGCAGGCCGGTCAGCTCGAACATGCCGAGCTTCTTGTTGTCCCGGGCGAACTCGCGCTCACCCTGGAACACCTGGATCTGCACGGACGGCTGGTTGTCGTCGGCGGTGGTGAAGATCTCCGAGCGCTTGGTCGGGATCGTCGTGTTGCGCTCGATGAGCTTGGTCATCACGCCGCCCTTGGTCTCGATGCCCAGGGACAGCGGGGTGACGTCGAGCAGCAGGACGTCCTTGACCTCGCCCTTCAGCACACCGGCCTGCAGGGCCGCGCCGACCGCGACGACCTCGTCCGGGTTCACGCCCTTGTTCGGCTCACGGCCGCCGGTCAGCTCCTTGACCAGCTCGGCCACCGCGGGCATGCGGGTGGAACCGCCGACGAGCACCACGTGGTCGATGTCGCCGACGCTGATGCCGGCGTCCTTGATCACGTTGTTGAACGGCGCGCGGGTGCGCTCCAGCAGGTCGTTGGTGATGCGCTGGAACTCGGCGCGCGACAGCGTCTCGTCCATGAACAGCGGGTTCTTGTCCGCGTCCACGGTGATGTAGGGCAGGTTGATGGAGGCGTTGTTCGAGCTGGACAGCTCGATCTTGGCCTTCTCGGCGGCCTCGCGGATGCGCTGCAACGCCATCTTGTCCTTGGTCAGGTCGATGCCGTTGGTCTGCTTGAACCGCTCGACCAGCCAGTCGACGATGCGCTGGTCCCAGTCGTCGCCGCCGAGGTGGTTGTCACCGGAGGTCGCCTTGACCTCGACCACGCCCTCGGCCAGCTCCAGCAGCGAGACGTCGAACGTGCCGCCACCGAGGTCGAAGACCAGGATGGTCTGCTCCTTGTCGCCCTTGTCGAGGCCGTAGGCCAGGGCGGCGGAGGTGGGCTCGTTGACGATGCGCAGCACGTTGAGGCCCGCGATCTGGCCGGCCTCCTTGGTGGCCTGGCGCTGGGCGTCCTCGAAGTAGGCGGGGACGGTGATGACCGCGTCGGTGATCTCCTCGCCCAGGTAGGCCTCGGCGTCGCGCTTGAGCTTCATCAGCACGCGCGCGCTGATCTCCTGCGGCGTGTACCTCTTGCCGTCGACGTCGTCGGTCTTCCAGTCCGTGCCGATGTGGCGCTTGACGGACCGGATCGTCCGGTCGACGTTGGTCACCGCCTGGTTCTTGGCGGGCTGACCGGTGAGCACCTCGCCGTTCTTGGCGAAGGCGACGATGGACGGGGTGGTGCGCGACCCCTCGGAGTTGGCGATCACCGTCGGCTCGCCACCCTCGAGAACCGCGACGACGGAGTTGGTCGTCCCCAGGTCGATGCCGACCGCTCGCGCCATTGGATTCCTCCTGGTAGTGCGTCTGTGAGAGCCCCGCGTTGAGCGGTACCGGCTCAAGTTTAGCCGGCGCTGGCGGACTTGAGTCCACCCGGCTCAATCTTTCTGCCTGTCCAACGGACGGGGTGGTCGCGGTGTTCCCGGATCGAGGTGATCCGGGACACTCGACGACATGGAGTCACCCGCCGACATGATGGCCGCCCTCAGCGCGTCGATGCTCGCGCGCACCGGTCGCACGCTGGACGAATGGGTCGCGCTGGTGGAGGCGAGCACGCTCGACCCGCTCGACCAGAAGGCCGTCCGGGCGTGGCTGCGGGACGTGCACGGGGTGAAGCAGAACTCGCAGTGGACGATCGCGGACGCGGCGGCGCGGCGGGCCGGGTGGGTGGAGCCGACATTCGCCGAGTACGTCGACTCGCAGTACTCGGGGCGCAAGGAGGCGCTGCGCCCGCTGTTCGACCGCATCGCGACGCTGGCCCTCGGGCTCGGCGAGGACGTGCGGGCCGAGGGCCGTGCGACCTACGTGCCGTTCGTGCGGGGGCGGCAGTTCGCGGCCGTGCGGGCGCTGGCGTCGCGGGTCGACCTGGGCCTGCGGTTCACCGACGTGCCGGAGAGCGACCGGTTGACGCCCGGCGGCCCCGGCCAGGCGACGCACAAGGTGTCGCTGACCGGGGCCGACGAGCTGGACGGCGAGGTGGAGGCGCTGCTGGTGGCGGCGTACGAGCAGAACGCCTAGGCGGCGGTGCGCACGGTCACGTCGCCGCTGCCGGCGCGCAGGACCAGCTTGGCGGCGGCGTCCGGGTCGTTCTCGACCTTGATGTCCCGCTCGCCGCTGCCCGCCTCGACGTCGATCTTGTAGGCGCCTTCCGGCACGTCGACGGTCAGGTCGCCGCTGCCCGCGTCGGCCGTCACGGACGTCACCGCGGCGAGCCGCACGGTCACGTCACCGGAGTTGCTGTCGATGGTCACCGCGCCGCGCATGTCCGACAGCCTCGTGGTGCCGGAGCCGACGTCGCCGGTGAAGTCGCCGCCCACGCCGGCCACCTCCAGGTCGCCCGAGCCGTTGTCGACCCGGACCACGCCGCTGACGTCGCGGACCGTCGCGTCGCCGGAGCCGACCTCGATCTCGACGCCGGCCACGCCTTCGAGGCGGACGTCGCCCGAGGAGTTCTCGCCGGTGATCCGGACGTCCTTGGACGGCACCGTGACCTCGTAGTTCACCGTGCAGCGGCTGCCGCAGCCGTCGAGGACGAGAGTGGAACCCTCCAGGCGGTGAGAGACGCCGGTGGGCTTGTCGGCGTCCTTGGGGTACTCGACGCGCCGGCGGATCTCCGTCTCGGTGGCGCCTTCCTTGCCGCGCACGGTGACGTTGCCCGAGCCGTTCTGCAGCCGGACCTCCGTGACCTGGTCGGACACCGTGTGCTTGTCGTCGAAGCCGTGCTGCACGAGCCGCACGCACGACGTGAGCGCCAGCGTCGCGGCCACCGCCACCCCGACCACCAACGCGATCCGCTTAACCACCGCTGCCCCCTCAGGCGTCAAGGTTGTCGCCGTTCAAGTTAGGGGTACGCGGCCGACCGGCCCACCAGGAAGACCCCCGACCGGATACGGGGGCTGTCCCTACCCCTCCGATCAGCGATCGGTCAGCGAACGGTGTCCTGAGCGTTGAACTCGGGTGTTCCGAACGTAGGACACGCGCGATGTGGGCGTTGGACTCTCGAGGGCTGGGCGTTGGACTCTCGCGAAGCCGGTCAGGCGAGGGATTCGACGACGGCGCGCAGGGCCGGGGCGGAGCGGGCCGGGTCGACCAGGAAGCGCTGCGAGGCGATGACGTGCGTGTCGGTCATCCGCTCCCACACCATGCCCTGCACCGGCACCTCGGTGATCACCAGCCGGAACGGCCGCACGTACCGCCCGAGCCTGCCCTCGACGCCGCGCACCACCTCGCCGATCGGCAACGCGCCCCGGGACGTCACGTACCGCTCGTCGTACTCGGCCGCGGCCGGGGCCAGCGCCAGCACCGCCGCCCGCAGCGCGGGCCTGACCTGCAACGACGGCCCGCTCGGGTCGTCCGGCGCGCCACCGTGCAGCTCGGCGCGGGCGTGGTCGAGCACGTCGGCCCACCAGCCGAGCCACTCCTCGGCCGCCGCTGCCCGGTCGACCCCCGCCGGGACCACGACCGGCACCGACGGGTCGAGGCCGGGCAGTTCGGGCACGGTCTCGACGGAGAGCGCGAGCGTGTCCCGGACGAACAGCGCGGTGTTGACCGTCTGATTCGTCCCGTGCGACACCTGCCACGACTCACGACCGGCGAACCTCATGACACCAGTGTCCCGCGCGAAGGTCATCCGCCAAGCATCAGAAGGGACACGACGGGCTCCAAGTCCTCCGCCATTGGGGGGAAATCCGCGATCAACGCCTGGATCAGCAGCCCGTCGAGGCCCGCGAGGACCGCCCGCAGCGCCACCGGGTCCCACCCGGTGGCGACCTCGGCCATGAGCGAGATCCACCGCCGGGCCGCCGCGCGCAGCTCCGGGCGGCGCGCCGCCAGCAGGTACAGCTCGTACTCGGCGAGGGTGCGGCCACGGTGCTCACCGGCGGCGTCCGCGATGAACCGCGCCACGGCGGCGGGCGTCAGCGGCACCTCGCGGAAGCTCGCGGCCATCTCCTCGGCCGACCACGTGAGCGTGGCGATCAGCAGGTCGTCCAGCGTCGCGTAGTAGTAGGTGGTCGACGTCGTCGGCACGCCCGCCTCACGGGCCACGGAACGGTGGCTCACCCCGGCTACGCCGTCCCGCTCGACGACCCGCAGCGTCGCGGCCAGGATCTCCCGCCGACGCCGGTCGCCCCGGACCCGGCGCCCGTCAGGCGGCACCGCTGCTGCCCACCTCGATCGCCACCACGCCCGCGATCACGAGCAGCAGCCCGACCACCATCGTGGCGTTCAGCGGCTCCTTGAACACCACCACCCCGATGCCCGCGACCGCCGCGATCCCGAAGGCGCACCAGATCGCGTACGCCACGCCGATCGGCATGCCCAGCTGGAGCACCTTGCTCAACGCGCCGAACGCGACCACGTACCCCACGATGACCACGACCGAGGGGATCGGCCTGCTGAAACCCTCCGACAGCTTGAGGAACACCGTGGCGGTGACCTCGCCGATGATCGCCACCGCCAGCGCCAGGTACACGAGCACGTCCCGCCCCCAGAAAGTTGAACGTTTGTTCCACTACTCTACGGGCCCTATGTGATCGACCACGTCCAAGTGGTTACCGGCCAGTAATCGGGCGTAGGCTGCCCAGCCAGGAGAACGGACGAGAAAGGCCGCCACCACAATGGGAGCCCTCCAGCTCACCCTCGGCGCCATCGGCGTCGCCGTCAGCGTGTTCGCCTGGGGTCTGTTCGTCGCCGGTGTCCTGCGGATGATCAAGATCATCCGCCTCGGCCAGCCGGACTCGACCCGCAACGGGCCGTTCGCGCCCCGCCTGCGCACGCTGATCGTGGAGTTCGTCGCGCACACCAGGATGGCCAAGTTCCGCAAGGTCGCGCCCTGGCACTGGATGGTGATGTGGGGCTTCCTGATCGGCTCCGCGGTGCTGTTCGAGGCCTACGGCGAGATGTTCCAGCCCGGCTTCCACTGGCCGATCATCGGCACCTGGTCGCCGTGGCTGCTGCTGGTCGAACTGCTCGGCATCGGCACCGTCGTGGGTGGCGTCGCGCTGGCGATCATCCGCCAGCTCAACCACCCGCGCCGCGCCGACCGCGTGTCCCGGTTCGCGGGCTCGGACTTCAAGTCCGCGTACTTCGTCGAGGCGGTCGTGATCATCGAGGGTCTCGGCATCCTCGGCGTGAAGGCGTTCAAGCAGGCCTCCGGCCTGGAGGACCCGCCGCTGTGGTCGTCGTTCGTCACCGCGCCGCTGGCCCAGATCCTGCCCGCGAGCCCCGACTGGGTCTCGATCATGGCGTTCACCAAGCTGCTGTCCGGCATGATCTGGCTGATCGTGGTGTCGAAGAACCTCACCATGGGCGTCGCCTGGCACCGGTTCAGCGCGTTCTTCAACATCTACTTCAAGCGCGAGGACGACGGCGGTGTCGCGCTCGGCGCGCTCAAGCCGATGATGAGCGGCGGCAAGGTCCTCGACCTGGAGGAAGCCGACCCCGACAAGGACGTGTTCGGCGTCGGCAAGGTCGAGGACTTCTCCTGGAAGGGCTGGCTGGACTTCAGCACCTGCACCGAGTGCGGCCGCTGCCAGTCCCAGTGCCCCGCGTGGAACACCGGCAAGCCGCTCTCGCCCAAGCTCGTGATCACGCAGCTGCGCGACCACGCGTTCGCCAAGGCCCCGTACCTGCTGGCCGGCGGCAGCAAGGACATGGCGGGCGACGAGGTCGGCCTCACCGAGGACAAGTACGAGGACTACAAGAAGCGCCTGGAGTCCATCGACGTGCTGGCGCTGGCCGAGTCCGAGCGACCGCTGGTCGGCGGCGCGGACGAGCTGGGCGTCATCGACCCCGAGGTGCTGTGGTCGTGCACGACGTGCGGCGCGTGCGTCGAGCAGTGCCCGGTGGACATCGAGCACGTCGACCACATCGTCGACATGCGCCGCTACCAGGTGCTGATCGAGTCGAACTTCCCGTCCGAGCTGGGCGGCATGTTCAAGAACCTGGAGAACAAGGGCAACCCGTGGGGCCAGAACGCCAAGGACCGCCTCGCGTGGACCGAGGGCCTGGACTTCGAGGTGCCGGTGTTCGACGGCGAGCTGGGTGACGCCGAGTACCTGTTCTGGGTCGGCTGCGCGGGCGCGTTCGAGGACCGGGCGAAGAAGACCACCCGGGCGGTGGCCGAGCTGCTGCACACCGCGGACGTCAAGTACACCGTGCTCGGGCCGGAGGAGACCTGCACCGGCGACCCGGCGCGGCGCGCGGGCAACGAGTTCCTGTTCCAGATGCTGGCGCAGCAGAACGTCGAGGTGCTCAACACCGTCTTCGACGGCCGGCCCGCCGGTCAGCGCAAGATCGTGGTGACGTGCGCGCACTGCTTCAACACGCTGGCCAACGAGTACCCGCAGGTCGGCGGCCAGTTCGAGGTCGTGCACCACACGCAGCTGCTCAACCGGCTCGTGCGCGAGCGCAGGCTGGTGCCGGTGGCCGAGGTCGCCGAGGACGTCACCTACCACGACCCGTGCTACCTGGGCCGGCACAACAAGGTCTACGAGGCGCCGCGTGAGCTGGTCGGCGCGTCGGGCGCGACGCTGCGCGAGATGCCGCGCCACGAGGAGCGCTCCATGTGCTGCGGTGCCGGTGGTGCTCGCATGTGGATGGAGGAGCGGATCGGCAAGCGCATCAACCTCGACCGCGTGGACGAGGCGCTGGGCACCGCGCCGTCGAAGATCGCGACGGGCTGCCCGTTCTGCCGCGTGATGCTGACCGACGGCGTCACGGCCCGGCAGAACGAGGGCACGGCGGGCTCGCACGTCGAGGTCGTGGACGTGGCGCAGCTGCTGCTGACGTCCGTGCGCCGGGGCCTGGCCCTGGAACGCGGCGACATCCCGACCGACGAGACCCCGACCGGCACGCCGTTGCCGGACGAGGACAAGGCCGCGTCGAACTAGCCGCTGCGAGGTCGCGTCGGTCGTTCGCGCCTCATTTCCCGGCGATCACGCTTTCGATCGTCGGGAGATCAGGCGCGAACGACCGACTTCCGGGCGACCGAGCCGCCGTCTGCGGAGCAGCGGCCATGTTTCAGTCGGTCACGCGGTCGTAGACGAGGTTCAGGACCCAGCTGGTGAGGGCGACGATGATCGCGCCCCAGAACGCGGGCCAGAAGCCGGTGACGTCGAACGGCAGGCCGAGCTCGTTCGCCAGCCAGCCGGTCAGCCAGAACAGCAGCGCGTTCACCACCAGGCCGATCAGCCCCAGCGTGACCAGGTAGAACAGGCAGCCGAAGAACTTCACCAGCGGCTTGACCACCGCGTTGACCAGACCGAAGAGCAGCGCGACGCCGAGCAGCGTGCCGATCTTCGCGGGCGTCGACGCGCCCTCCCCCAGGTCGATGCCCGGGATGAGCGTGGCGACCCAGACCGCCACCGCCGTCAGCAGTACGTGCACCAAAATGCCCATGCCGCAGGCTAGCGGTGGCGGTCGTCCGAACGGGTCAGGCGCGACGACGCCCGCGTGCCACCAACAAGGCCAGCGCACCTGCGCCGAGCAGCAGGCCACCGATCGCCAGCCACGGCAGCGGCGTCGCGCCGGTGCTCGCCAACCCGTTGCCGTCGCCACCCGCCACCTGCGCCACGGACGGCGCGGTGGTGGTGGTCGGGCTGGTGGTCGTCGTCGGCGCGGTCGTGGTGGTCGACGTCGGCTGCTCGCCGGTCGTGTACACCAGCGGCACGACCGCGTGGTTGTCCGCGAAGTTCGTCTCCTCGTGCCCGAGTGCCGAGAACGGCCGGATGAGCAGGTGGAACTCGTCGAACTCCGGGTCGTCCAGCCGGTAGGTCAGCCGCACGTCGACGGTCGCGCCGACCGCCATCGGCCCGCTCAGCCGGAACTCCTGGCCGGGCCTGGTCACGGTGACACCGTCACCGGCGCCGACGAACTCCGGCGTCGACCCGAACACCACCATGTCCGGGTTGTCCGGCGCCTCACCCCGGTTCGTCACCGGCACGACCAGCGTGACGACGTCACCCACCCGGTAGGCGTCGGCGGCGGGCTCCAGCCGGGGCGTACCCGCCACGAAGTCGGCGTCCAGGTGGGTGTACCGGACGTCGACGCGCGTCGTCTCGCCGGCGCGCACCACGATCTTCTTGTCCCGCGTCACCGGGTCGATGTCGAACTCGGAGACCTTCGGCGCGAGCTTCAGCTCCGGCGCCTTGTCCGCGACGATCGTCACCTGGTCGCCGACCGGGACGTCGGTGAACTCGTACTCGCCGTTCACCCCGCGCGTCGCCGGTTTCACGTCGACGATGCCGTGGATCAGCCGCACCGTCGGCACGCCCGGGACGTCCCCTTCGTGGGTCTGCCGGACGCCGTCGCGGTTGCGGTCCTGGAACGAGAAGCCGCGCACCGTGCCGCCGCGCACGCCGAAGTCGAACGTGCCACCGCCGCTGACCGGGTTGAACGTCGACTTGGTCGTCGCCTCGAAGATGTCGGTGTTGTGGTTGTAGATCGCGAGCGGGACGTCGGGCAGGTCCTCGACCCGGTAGCGGCCGTTCGCGTCCGTGCCGTACTCGCCGATGAGCTGCTTGGTGGTGGCGTCGAAGACCCGCACACCGCGGCCGTTGGCCAACGGCGGCTCGCCCGCGTCCACCACGCCGTCCGCGTCGCGGTCGAACCACACCAGGCCGTCCAGCACCACGGTGTTCTCATCCGCCACCGCGAGCGGGCTCACCAGTGCCGCCACGCCCACCGCGGCGACGACGGCCGCGAACCGACCGGTCAAGGTTCTCACCTGGAAATCCCCCCAAAGGCCTGCTCTGTCACCTCGTCGTCGCAACGGAGATCATGATCGTTTCGTGACGGCGGTCACGCCGAGCGGATCACCGCGCTCCGGCCTAACGTCGGCGCATGGCAGCTGAGCACTCGAAGGGCGGCGGCGAGAGCACGCTCACCGTCCTGCTCGCCCTCGCGGTGAACTTCGCCATCGCGGTGATGAAGGCGATCGCCGGGGTGATCACCGGGTCGGCGGCGATGATGGCGGAGGCGGGGCACTCGGTCGCCGACACGTTCACGGAGGGCCTGCTGCTGACCGCGTTGCGCCGGTCCACCCGGCCCGCGGACCGCAGGCACCCGTTCGGGTACGGCAAGGACCGGTACTTCTGGTCGCTGCTCGCTGCCGTGTCGATCTTCGTGTCCGGTGCGGTGTTCGCGTTCTACGAGGGGTTCCGGACCGTGTTCGGCGCGCCGCAGGAGCAGGGCAACCCCGTCGTCGGGTACGTGGTGCTGGCGCTGGCGTTCGCGCTGGAGTCCGTGTCGTGGACGCAGGCCGCGCGCCAGGTGCGGCGGGAGGCGCGGGCCCGGGATCGGTCGGTGCTCGCCTACCTGCGGGTGTCGGACGACCCCACGGTGAAGACGGTGTTCCTGGAGGATTCGGCCGCGCTGGTCGGGCTGGTGCTCGCGTTCGGCGGGCTCGGGCTGCACCACCTGACCGGGTCGTCGGTGTGGGACGGCGTGGCGTCGTTGGCGATCGGCGTGCTGCTCGCGTTCGCCGCGTACACGTTGGCGTCGACCAACCGGGGGCTGCTGATCGGCAGGCAGGCCGACCCGGTGCTGGTGCGGGCGGTGTGGTCGTGGCTGCGGGAGGCGCCGGAGGTCGAGCAGGTGGTCGACCTGCTGACGATGGCCGTCGGCACGGACCGGGTGCTGGTGTGCGCGCGGCTCGACTTCGACGACGCGCTGGGCGCGGCCGACCTGGAGCGGGCGTGCGTGCGGATCGACGCCGAGCTGCGTGCCGCGCACCCCGAGCTGGACGAGGTGTTCCTCGAGCCCGTGCCGCGGACGGACCCGGAGCTGCGGTCGCGGGTGCTGGCCAGGTACGGGGACCTGAAGCTCTAGCGGCGGGTGTCCGTGCGGTGGAAGTTCAGGTAGGCGCGTGACGGCGTCGGACCGCGTTGGCCCTGGTAGCGGGAACCGGCCTGGGCCGAGCCGTACGGGAACTCGGCCGCGCTGCTGAGCCGGAACAGGCACAGCTGGCCGATCTTCATGCCGGGCCACAACGTGATGGGGAGGTTGGCGACGTTCGACAGCTCCAGCGTGATGTGGCCGGAGAAGCCGGGGTCGATGAAGCCCGCCGTCGAGTGCGTGAGCAGGCCCAGGCGACCCAGGGACGACTTGCCCTCGAGCCGTCCCGCCAGGTCGTCGGGCAGCGTGACCAGCTCGAACGTCGAACCGAGCACGAACTCGCCGGGGTGCAGCACGAACGGCTCTTCGTCGGCCGGCTCGACCAGCGAGGTCAGGTCGTCCTGCTGCATGGCGGGGTCGATGTGGGTGTAGCGGGTGTTGTTGAAGACCCGGAAGAACCGGTCCAGCCGGACGTCGATGCTGGACGGCTGCACCATGACGTCGTCGAAGGGGTCCAGCACCAACCGGCCGGACTCGACCTCTTTGCGCAGATCGCGGTCACTGAGCAGCACGGGCACAGCCTAGGTGACGGCACCGGACCACCCGCGCACCGGCTTTGTGTATGATCGGTGCCGCACACCAGGCGGGTGTAGTTCATTGGTAGAACGACAGCTTCCCAAGCTGTAGAGGCGGGTTCGATTCCCGTCACCCGCTCCAAAGTAGTCATAGGGGAACCCGCAGCGACCAGGGAAAACCCTGCGACCTGCGGGTTTCCTGCGTCTGGGGCAGCCCTCAGGACGCGCCTGGGGGTCGTAGGAGCCGTCTGGGGCCGTCCGGCCCGCTCGGAGCGAGCACGGGCGCCCGTGACGTTCTGTTAGCCAGCTGTAGCACAGCGTGACCGACCTCGCTGGGCTCGGGCGTCACTTCAACGAAGCCGTCCGAGTCAACCAAGATGCGGTCTAGTGCTGCATCTCGGAACGTTGACCCGCTAATCGGCCCGGTTGGCTGACAGGCCAGGCTGGTCCTCCCATGTCGAGCGGGAGGTGGTTGTGGGTCGTCGTCCGGAGGTGTTCGTCCGGTCGTTGTCGATGGAGGAGGGCCGGAAGCTGGCCCGGATCGGCAGGACCGCGAAGGACCCGGTGCGGTTGCGTCGGGCGATCGTGGTCCTGATGTCCGCTCAGGGGCAGGCGGTCCCTGACATCACGTCGTTGATGCAGGTCAGCGCCGACTATGTGCGTGATGTGATCCACGCGTTCAACGAGCGCGGGTTCGCGGCGCTGGACCCAAAGTGGAGCGGGGGACGTCCCAGGACGATCGGTGAGGCGGTCCGTGAACGGATCTGCCTGATCGCCCGGACGTCTCCCGCCTCCTGGGGCATCACCGCGTTCTCGACCTGGTCGCTGTCGAAATTGCGCGCCCATCTGCTCGACCGCGGCACCGTGGCCGCGATCAGCCGGGAAACCCTGCGCCGCGTCCCGCACGCCGGCGGCGTGTCCTGGCAGAGCACCTCCACCTGGAAGGCGTCCAGCGACCCGGACTTCGTGACGAAGATGCACCGGATCCTGGACCTCTACGACCGCCCACCCGCCGACGGCCGGGTCATCTGCGTGGACGAGTTCGCACCACTCAACCTGATGCCACGCAAGGGCAAAGCGTGGCGCCCGGTCGGGTCACCGCGGCGATTACGGGCTACATACAACCGCCGGCACGGCGTGATGCACATGCTCGCCGCACTCGACCTGACCACCGGGAAGATCCACTACCGCATCCGGCGCCGCAAACGACACGGCGAGTTCCTCGACCTGCTCAAGGCCCTGCGCGCCCGGTGGCCTGAGCAGAAGCTCTACATCGTGGCCGACAACTTCTCGCCGCACCGCCACCCCGACGTCCTGGGCTGGGCTGCGGACAACGACGTCGAGCTGGTGTTCCTACCGACCTACAGCTCCTGGTTGAACTGGATCGAGGCCGAGTTCACCGCTCTACGCTACTTCGCCCTCAACGGCACCGACCACCGCACCCACACCGAGCAGAACACCGCCGTCGCCGCCTACATCCGCTGGCGCAACGCACGAGCCCGACCCAAGACCGGCTTCGCCACCGACTCACCCATCCGCACCTGGACCAATTACCCGACCAAGGTTGCGTGACGCAGCACTAGTCGCCCGTGGCCTGGTGTTGCCGTCTCCACCAACTGGCGAAGTCCCTAACGACGAGCGTTAGGCCGTGCCACCATCAGGGCCGACCTAATGGCAGGGAGCGGGCTCGGCGAGCGTCGGTGACGTGGTGGCCGCACTGCGCCAGGCGGTCAAAGACCTGCCGTTCACGCCACTGGCTGACGCGCTCGACCTGGCCGAAGACGCGAAGGCCCTCATCGAGTTGGCCGCCACGGGTAGCGGGCAAGACGAGTTCCTACAGGTTGTCGCCCGGTTCGATGAAGTGGTCAACGGCATCGGTGAACTTCAGAAGCTCTTGACCACGATCCAGCAGACCGCCACGGCGGCAGCCAGTCGGCTTGAGGGCGCAGCCGCGCCGCAAACCGTTACGCCACAACCAAAGCAGACCGAGCCTAATCAGCCCGCGGCGGCTCAGCCAGACAGTCCTAAGCCGCCGGACCGAGTACGTGAGCTACTGAGCAAGCTCCCTGTCCGCGATAGCTCCAACCAGAAGACCCACGGCTATTGGCTTGACGGGCAGGGCAACGCGCACGGCCCCCTACCCAGCGGCCGGGACGAGTTGAGTGAAGCCGCTACGGCCGAGCTGCGCCGTCTCGGTATCGCGCCGTCGCGTGGTGCCCTCATGACAGCCGACCACGTTGAGGTCAAGCTGGCCGTTAGCCTGCGCGCCAGCCCAGAGCAAGAGGTGACGGTGGTCATCAACAACGATCCCTGTGCGCGCGGTCCGTTCTCTTGTGACCGCCTGCTGCCCCGGATACTGCGGCCGAACCAGGTCGTTACGGTGTACTGGCCGGGTGGCGTGAAGACCTACCGGGGAAGGGCCGTCTGACCGTGAGCTATCACCTCGAAGTCGCCTACCACAACGACCAGGCGGTGACCGAGCTGCGGACCCGAGACGACGTTGACCGGTTCGTGGACGAGCTGCTTGCCGCCGGACCCGACCACACCGCCGCCACCGCCTACGCCATCGACCCGGACGAGGGCCGGGAGTTCCCTAACCATGAGCTGACCATCGGCGCCAGCGCGCAGACTGGCCTCGGGGCTGTGCGGTACTCCGGTGAAGAAGGGGCGTACTACCTCAAGGGCGCGCAGGCTAACCCGGACGGGGTGACGTTCGCCTACTTCGGCACGGCCCACGAGTTCCCGGCCGATGCCGAGGTGCCTCTAAGCCTGGTCCGCCAAGCTCTTTGGGGACTGCTAACGAGCTGCGGGGAGCGGCCGAGCGGCCTGAGCTGGACTGAGACCGACTGACTCGTTCGCCGGTCGACCCGCGCTTTAAGAGCTCCTAACGTAATGACTGGTGGCGTTGGAGTCGTCGCCAGCAGATGATCGAGCAGGCGAGGCTGAGGAAGGCCTCGTGGATGTCGTCGCGGACTTCCCAGCGGATGCGCAGGCGGCGGAACCAGTGCAGCAGTGCCAGGGTCTGCTCCACCACCCAGCGGTACACGCCCAGACCCGAGCCGTGCTCGACGCCGCGGCGGGCGATGACCGGCCGGATGCCCTGGGTGCGGAGTTATCGGCGGTACTTGTCGTGGTCGTAGGCCCGATCGGCGAACAGCTGTTCGGGCTTACGCCGTGGCCGTCCCACCCGTCCGCGTACGGGTGGGACGGCGTGGAGCAGTGGCATCAGCTGGGTGATGTCGTTGCGGTTCGCGCCGGTCAGCGTCACGGCCAGGGGAACGCCGCCGGCGTCGGTGATCAGGTGGTGCTTGGAGCCCGCTCGGGCACGGTCGACCGGGCTCGGCCCGGTTTTGGGCCGCCCTTCACCGCCCTGATCGAGGAGGAGTCCACCACGGCACGCGACCAGTCCAATGCCCCCGCGGACTGCAGCCGGGCGAGCAGCAGCTCGTGCAGCCGAGGCCACACCCCGGCCTCGGTCCAGTCCCGCAACCGCCGCCAGCACGTCATGCCCGAGCCGTAGCCCAGCTCCTGGGGCAGGAACTCCCACTGGATACCGGTGTAGAGCACGAACAGGATGCCGCACAACGCCTTGCGATCGTCCAACCGCCTACGACCGGGATACCGGAACCGCCGCTCGACCTTCGGCAACAGCGGCTCGATCAACTCCCACAGCTCGTCCTCGACCTCCCACGGCCGACGCCGGGCCACACCAACCTCCCACCGGACCACACCACATCCGACAAGATCAAAGCATAGCCAAGATCATTCTGTTAGGACCTCTAAGGGCACAGCCACCCGAAGCCACCAAGAGAGACCCGACCAGGACGGCGGCCCACCCCTCGCGCTCTCCGACCAAGAGCCACCCGTACACCAGGCTGCAGGTACTGCCGAAGACACCCGCAAGCGCCAGCCAGGTGACGTACTCGCTCCGTCGGTACGTGACCAACTTGACATACGGCGCGCGGCGTCCCTGCGCGCAAATGAGACATTACAACTCCTTCTTCGTTTGTTCCGGGCCACTGACGCTGGCTGCGGCAATGGCCCGGCACAAACGCGGAGTTATTACCTACAATAAAACAATAGGCAGGTTACCGCAAGACTTAAGCTGCTTCGGAGAGCAGTATTTCCTGTTGGAGCCCTTCCGAATCACCTCGCAGTCTCAAGACCTGTTCGTCGGTCAAACATGTTGAGAGCAGCCTAGGTATTCCAAGCTTGTCAGCGCGATTACGCACCCACCACACCGGTTTCACTAGGTCTCTCGCCATATGCGGGAATCCAACAGGTTCCCCAGCACTGGGCCAAACAGGATCACGGAAGCTAAGACCGGTGACAGCTTCGATCTTCAAGAGGTATTTACGGCTCACGGCTCGACTACCGTCGTCCGGTCTCCCATAGTAACCAGGCATGAAGCACTCCTGATCCTTCCACGTCCAACGCCAACGGCCTTTGGATCGCTTCGGTCTGACAGCTCGCTTTAGGTCGAAGAGCAACCACTCGTGACCGAATGGCAACTCTGCACGGAATTCGTCGTCGGCTACGACGATACCGTCTGCACCTTTGGCCAGCGCCAGAACTGTTAGGTCAGCCTTTTGCCCCTGCGGGGCTAGATAGAGCCGTCCTTGCTTCATCAGCTTCTCGAACTTCGGGCGGTCAGTCGGGTGGAGCATATCCAAAAGTTCTGGATCACCCACATACCGCACTTCGCGGCATGGACCAAGCCTCGGCCACGCCTTCAGGGAGCTGCCAACTCCCATCAGCCAGTCATAGGCACCCGGCGCACCCGGACGCCATACTCGACGCATGACGTTGAGCACGTCCACTACAACCGTACGCGGCCTGATAGGCAAGATATCCGTCACGTGACCTACTCCAGAGGTTCGGCGTCATAGGCAACTCCTAAGTAATTGGTGCGTTAACTTTCCGGTCACCCGGCCTGGCTGTGCCACGGCCGCAGGTGCCACCTCATAGCGTAGAGCGACGATTCCAGGTGAGTACGTCACACGATCGGGTGAATGAGCTAACACGGCTGTAGGCAGGGCCGACACTCCTGGTACAGCACCACAAGGAGGTGGGCCATGCGATCTTTCTTGGTCATGGGCCTGGCTATCACTGGGTTTACGCTGATCTTGACCGGAGCGTTCTTGATCGCTTACCGGTCGATCAAGCGCGTGCGGGTGGAGCTTGTCGTCCCAAAGATTCCGCCCAAAGCTCCGGGCGGTGGCGGTGGCGGTGGCGGTGATGGTGGCGATGGTGACGGCGACGATGACCGGACACAATTCCTTTTCGGGTCAGGACGCCAAGCCTTCAACCCGCTGACCTACGCCGAGCCGATCTCCAAGCTTAGGTCCGGTGATCGTCTAATCGCCTGGGGCTTGGTGCTTCTCGTGCTGGCTTGCCTGGTGAGCGGATTCCTGGATGTCAGTGTGGGCGAACTTGCCACCGCTGGCGAGTAAGGCCAGCAGTGAAACGGGGCGGGTAGCCATGCGATTATGAAGAGCCCGGCTTTAGCTGGCAAATATAAGCTCCTTCCGGTGACGCCGAGGGTCTTCTGAGATGAAAAACCGCTAGATTCGCCTAGTTCACCAAGCCGCCAGGGAAGCGCCATGAAGCTAGTGTGTATTCTTATTGGCAAGTGTAAAGTATAGGCATTAATCGGGAATCTACAAGATGCACACCGGCGATATTTAAGCCTGGAGTTAACATGTCCGAGGACGACGCGACCGGACCTGTGACACAGAAGCCCGTATCAGGATTGCAGGTAGGCGTTGTTATCTCGCTAGTTTTCCTAGCGGGGATTGCTTGTTATGTCGCGGCCTACTTGCTGTTTCCCCTTGGGTTTTGGCACGGCTTCTTCCATTCCGCAGGAGAGGCGCTTGTTGTAGCGTTTCTGGTAGCCATACTGGGCGACTTGTACCTGCGCTTCCGGTCCCGCGAGGAGGCAGTCCGTCGCGGCGTGCAGGAAGCAATTGCCGAGATATTCGGGTTCCTCGGGCCATCTCAGCCGCGCCCGTTGCAAGAGGCGGTCAAAGAGTTCGGCAAGCAGGCTTACTATGCACATGAAGTATCCTGGAGGCTGACATTTGATTGGAAAGACGATTCAAAACGTGTAGTTCGAGTTCTCTTGAGCGAACACCATACCGCTCATAATCTTGATCCTTATGGGCTCGTTCCGACAGGCAGGGCCTGGGTAATGGAATCCACCTTTGGTGAGGACTCAAGCTTTTTGGCTTATCGGGTGGAATGCGCCCAGGCGAGGATTGGTGACGTAGACTTGCGCGGGCAGGATCTTGCTCCCTATGTACTGCCGGAGAGGCATGGAAAGGTTGAGCTGGACCTGGATAGAATGTGGCGCGAGAGGGGAAAGGGGCGTCGGATCGACTACGGAATGGACTACTCAGTTGCGGTGCAAACACAGGTGTTTCGAGACTCGTCCAGCTCTCTTCCCCTAACGCTTTCAATGTTCGCCATCAGCCTAAATGTCGAGTTTGACGGCAATGCACTGAATGACCTCTCGTTCTCACTGTTTGTTCCATCACAGCTCGTTCGCCAAAAAGGAACGAAGCCGGACCATTGGCGTTTTGTCGGACGTAATACTGGAGGACGCATACATCGGGAGTGGCGCAGCGTGACTCCGTGGCAGGCGGTTATTGTGAGCTGGTGGCCCTCACCACCGATTGAACCTGAAGTGCCAGATCCTGCCTTGGAGAACCGGTCACAGTAACCATGCATAGTGTCGTTCTCCCTGGACTGCGATGTGGCCAGATAAGTAAATGCCCCGCCTACTGACGTAGACAGGGCTTCGGTCGATCTGACGATCAGCCGTGGTTGAGGGGTTGCCCCCAGCGGTTGAGGGTGAGCCTCTTAGTTGCTCCACCCGCCTTTAGCCAGGTCGTGTAATGAGCCTGGTTCGCAAAGGTACGACCAGGGCGTACGGCTTCACCGCAGCCACAGGCACAAGGGTTTTTAGGTTCGCCGTCGGCCTTGGGCGTGACGTGGTGCAGCTTAGCTGCAAGCTTCTTTGCGCCGCCCTCACGCAGCCAGAACACTTGATGTTCCTGGTTAACGAACGAGCGTTTCGGGGGTACAGCAGTGCCGCAGCCGCACAGGCACAATTTTTGATCTTGGTTGGAGCCGTCCGGGGTCGTCCGCTGGGTGCGCAGGCGGGGGAGCCCTGGTCAGCCGGGCAGTCTGCCGGGCGTTGTAGGTGTTGTGCAGAATTTCTAGTAGGTGCTCAAGTGAACGAAGGGCCCAGGTCGTGGTGACCTGGGCCTTCGTTCGTCCCGGGCCGCGCGGTCAGCGCAGGCGGGTGGTCCAGGTGTCCAGGTTGGTCAGGGACGTGCGCAGGTCGGACAGCAGTTCCAGGGCGTGGGTGTGCGCGGCGGCGCGTTCGGGTGGGGTGACCGGGCGGTGGCCCAGGGCGCGCCAGACCATCCACGCCGCGCCGCGCAGGTAGACGTCGAGCAGGCCCGCGAACGACGCCGGTGATGCCGGTGGTCGCCTGCCGCCGGCCGTCTCGTAGGACGTGATCACGCGGTCGAACGCCGAGCGGTCCTGTCCCAGGTCGCTGAAGTAGACCGCCGCACGGGTCAGCTCCCACTCCGCGTACTCCGGGCCCGCGCCGTCCCAGTCCAGCAGCAACGGGCCGCGCGAGGTCTGCAAGACGTTGTCCGGCTTCACGTCGCGGTGCGTGTTCACCGGCGTGAGGCCGGCCGTGGCGGTGACCAGGGCACGCGCCTCGGCGATGTCCGGCAGGTAGGCGCGAACGGCGGAGGTGAAGTCGTTCGGTGCCTCGTCCAGCCACTCGCGCCACTCCTCGACCGGGTGCGGTGGCGAGTCCTCGGGCGCAGGACCCGCGGGTAGGTCGTGCAGGGCGGCCAGGGTGGTGCCGACCCACGCCGACACGTCCTCGGTCGCCGGGCCGCCGTCGTGCCACTCGTGCACGAGGTAGCTCTCGACGTCGTCACCCGCTCGGACGTCGGCGAGCAGCGGCGCCGCCGGTTCGAGCGGGTGCACCGGGCGTGGCATGGGGAAACCGCGTTCCCAGGCGTCCAGCTGGACCTGCGCGGACACCAGGTAGTCGCGCATCCACCAGTCCTCGCGCGACCGGTTCAGCCGCTTGACCGCCCACGTGCCGCGGGACGTGCGCAGGCGCCACACCAGGTGCGAACGCCCGCCCGCCACCGGCACCCACGGCTCCGCCACGTCACCGAGCCCGAACGCCGCCGCCACCGCCGCCTGCCACTCCACGCCGCCAGACGTTAGGGCACCCGACCCCGTGGTCAGGACTCGTTTTCCGCCGACGTCCGCCACACCCGCTCGTAACGCTCCTGATCGCGCGCCGTCCGCTCCTTGCGCACCGCCGCGGCGGCACCGGCCGGGTAGCCGTACTTCGTCATCCGGTGGTCGGTGCTCTCGATCGCGTACGACACGCCGAAGTACACGCCGACCACCAGCCCCAACGACCCGCACGCGATCGCCAGCGGCAACGGCGAGCCCAGGCCGAGCACCAACGCCAGCGCGATGACCACCGTCAACGGCAGCACCTGCAGGAACATCCGCACGCCGAACCAGACCAACCACGTCGGCTTGGTGGCCTGCCGGAACACCCACTCCCGGTGCTCGAGGGGCAGCCTGCCGCCGAGCAGGTACCAGACCCGCAGCGGCACGGACGGCGTCACGTCCGCTCCGTCGCGGCGATCACGCCGGTCAGCACGGCGTGCAGGTCGCGCAGCTCGTCCAGCGACATGCCGAGCTTCGCCACCACCGCGGGCGGGATGGCCAACGCCCGCTCGCGCAGCGCCGCGCCCTCCGCGGTCAGCGTCACGGCCAGCTGCCGCTCGTCCGCCGCGTCCCGCGACCGCGTCACGTACCCGATCGCCTCCAGCCG
Source organism: Saccharothrix carnea (assembly GCF_003014735.1). Taxonomy (GTDB): domain Bacteria; phylum Actinomycetota; class Actinomycetes; order Mycobacteriales; family Pseudonocardiaceae; genus Actinosynnema; species Actinosynnema carneum. Next base: position 135,968 of record NZ_PYAX01000005.1, read on the forward strand.
CTTGAGCAGCGGCGACAGCGTCGCGGGCTCCAGTGCCAGCATCCGGCTCAGCTCCTTCACCGACAACGGCGCGCGACCCCACAGCGCCAGCATCACCAGGTACTGCGGGTGGGTCAGCCCCATGGGCTCCAGCAGCGGCCGGTAGACGGCGACCACGTTCCTGGACGCGACGGACAACGCGAAGCAGACCTGCCGTTCCAGGGCCAGCGGGTCGTCCTCGACACTTTGCGCACTAATCATTAGTACACACACTACCCGACGGTCAGCCGCGCCGAGCCACCGTGATCAGGTGAGATGACGCACCGAGCACCGACTCCTCCTGCTCGACCTCGCGCAACGACCACATGAGGTAGTCCACCAGCTCCGGGTCGGCGTAGGCGGCGTCCAGGTCGGCGTTGGACCGCAGCCACGCGACACCCTCCACCGCGAACGTGCCGACCACGTCCAGCCCGGCCTCCCGCGCTTCCGCGGCCGCCTCCTCGGGACGGTGCAGGTACGCGGTGGTGAACCAGGACGTGTCCGGCGGCGGCCGGTGCTGCCCGGTCCGCAGCCCGTGCGTCACGAGGTCCCGGTACCGCGGGTCGAGCACGAAGTCCTTGCGCAGCCCGTCGAGCAGCGGCGCGAACCGCCCGATCACGGCGCCCAGCACGACACCGCCGGGCCGCACCACGCGCAGCGCCTCGCGCCACGCCCGCAGCCGGTCCTCCCGCTCCACCAGGTGGTACAGCGGCCCGAACAGCAGCACCGCGTCGAACGGGCCGTCGACCGGCAGGTCACGCGCGTCGCCCACGACGGCGGACACCCCGGGCAGCGCGCCGGCCACCTCCACGTGCGACGGCATGGCGTCGACCACGACCACGTCGTGCCCGTCCTCCGCCAACCACCCCGCGTGCACGCCGGTCGCGCCGCCGACGTCCAGCACCCGACCCGGCTCACCGACGAACCGCCGCACGATCTCCTGCGTGCGCAGGAACTCCAACCGCCCGTCACCGCCGACGCGCAGGCGCTCGTCCTCGTAGCCCCGCCCGTAGAACTCCCTGATCTCCCGATCCATCTTCCGACCGTAGGGACCGGGGCAATCGGTTATCGGGCTTCCAGCTCCGCCCAGCCACCGCCGCGGGCCAGCACCGCGCGCACCTCGGCGAGGTGTTCGACCGCGCCCGCGAGGTCGCTGTGCAGCAACGCCGCCCGGTCCGCGTCGACCGGCAGCGCGTCGTCGCGCCACAGGTCCAGCGGCAGGCTCAGCACGAACACCACCGAGTCGACCAGTCGCAGCACCGCCGCCGTCCGTTCACCGGTGTACGCGCCGCGGATCCCGGCGCACTCGGCCAGCACGGCGCGCAGCCCGCCAACGGCTTCCGCCGGTGTGCCGTCCCACTCGGCGGACGGCCACAGCCGTCCGCTCAGCGCGAGCCACAACCGCCACCCGGCGGCGGACTCGGCCTCGTCCCGCGGTCGCCAACCCTCCACCACCCCACTGTGCGGGCGCTGCAGAGCGCCCGCACAGCGGAGATGACCCATCACACAGGGCAACGCAGCCCACAGAGCAATACCGCACACACTCAGGCCCGCGTGGGCACCTTCTCGTCGTCGGGGTCGGACTGCAGCGAGTCGACCAGCGCCTCCCGTTCCGGCGACGGCTCCGGCTTGATCACCAAGCCGACCACCAGGTACAGCACCAGCGACACCAGCAGCGGCCAGGACACGATCACCGCCTGGGTGACGAACTCGACCTTGTTCTGCTGCATCACGTACAGCACGGCCCACGTGCCGAGGCCACCGATCACCGACGAGGTCGCGGCGGTCGGGCCGACCTTCTTGAACCACGGCAGCATGCCCAGCATCAGCGGGATCGCGATCGGGCCCATCGTCGCCGCCACCAGGGCGATCACGACCTTGAGCACGAAGCCCTTGGTGTCCGCGGTCAACGCGATCGTCATGCTCAGCCCGATGAACAGGAACGTGGTGATCCGCGCCAGCTGCAGCTGCGCGGCCTCACCCAGCCGCGTCACGCCCTTCCACAGCTTGGGCAGCATGTCCCGGGTGATGACCGCGGAGATCACGTTGGCGTCGGACGACACCATCGCCATGGTGTGCGAGAAGAAGCCCGCCAGCACCAGGCCGACCATGCCCGCGGGCAGCATGGCCTTGCCCATCTCGACGTAGGCCTGCTCGGCGTTGGCCTCCATGCCGGGCACGATCAGCGGCGCGGCCCACATCGGGAAGAACAGGATCAGCGGCCACACCAGCCACAGCACGCTGGACAGCAGCGCGGACCGCTTGGCCGCGGCACCGGACGGCGCGGCCATGTAGCGCTGCGCCAGGTTCCACATGCCGCCGTTGTACTCCAGCGTCTTGATCAGGAACAGCGCCATGAAGAAGATCAGCGTGTACTGGCCGGACAGCGGCTCGGAGTGCGACTCGGGCAGCTTGTCCCAGATGGTCCACATGAAGTCGAGCCCGCCGAAGTGCGCGGCGACCGCGACGAACATGGCCACACCCGCGAGGCCCTGGATGATGAACTGGCCGAAGTCGGTCAGCGCATCGGCCCACAGGCCGCCCATCACCGAGTAGACCATGGTGACGACGCCGACCAGCGTGATGCCGAGCCAGATCGGCACGCCCGCGAAGCCCTGCAGCAGCAGCGCGACCGCGACCCACTTGGCCGCGATGTCGACGACCTTCAGCGCCGCGCCCGCCCACGCCATGATCTGCTGGGTCGGCACGTTGTAGCGCCGGGCCAGGTACTCCAGCGGCGACTTGACGCCGTGCTTGGAGCGCAGCCGGTTCCAGGTGCCCGCCCACAGGAACGCGCCGATGCCGACACCGACACCGATCGTCAGCGCCCACCAGATGTAGACGGTCAGGCCGAGGCGGTAGGCCTCGGCGGCGAAGGCCACGAACATGACCGCGCTGTAGCCGGACATGTGGTGCGAGATGCCCGACAGCCACCAGGGCATCTTGCCGCCCGCGGTGAAGAAGTCGGCGATGTTCTTGATGCGCCCGCGTGACCAGTAGCCGATCGCCACCATCACGAAGAAGTACCCACCGACGACGACCCAGTCGAGGGTTTCCATGAGGCCTCCACGAGTGTTCGGCCCACGGGTGGCAGCGCGTGTTCGGGCGGCGGCGGTGCGCGGCGTCCCACATGGGTGTGTGACGTACGTCTTACGAGGCTGTTGCGCCCGGCGGAAGGCCACGCACGGTCATTGAGTCACATTCGTGACTCTTGTTCACATACATGACCGAGGTGGAGCCGCGGATCTACGGAAAGTAGTTCGGCGAAACCGCGTCATGGCTGGTCGCGGACGTGGTCGCACCGGTATGCGAACCGGTGTCAACGTGCGCCCTCCTCTCCGGCCAGACGGGGATCGGCGCGTTCCCGCTCCCGGGCCGGGGGTCGCGCTGGTGGACCCCGTACCCCTGTTCCGCGAAGGACTGGCCGCCGTGGTCCGGCGCACGCCCGCCATGCACTGGCTGGGCGCCACCGGGCACCTGCACACCGCCGTGCGGCTGCACGAACGGCTGCGGCCCGACGTGCTGCTGGTGGACTCCGTCCTCGACCCGCAGGGGCACCTGGCCACGCTGCTGACCGGCAACGACTCGTCGTTGGTCGTCGTGTCCCTGGTGCGCGAACCGCACCGGACGGCGAAGTTCGTGCGCTCGGCCCTGACCGCGGGCGTGCGCGGCATGGTGCCGCGGGAGGCCGGGGTCAACGAGGTGCTCCAGGCCATCGCCCGCACGCACGCCGAACGCACGTACCTGGATCCGACGCTCGCACCCCTGGCGGCCGGCTTCACGCCCACCGCCGAGGCGGGCACGCGGCGTTCGCTGTCCCGCCGGGAGTACGAGGTGCTGCAGCTCATCGCGGACGGCATGGAGAACCAGGCCGTGGCGAACGAGCTGTACGTGTCCGTGGAGACCGTGCGCACGCACGTGAAGAACATCCTGCGCAAACTCCACGCCCGCGACCGAACACACGCCGTGTCCCTGGCCTACCAGGCGGGCCTGCTGTCCGGGGGCGCGGTCCGGCTGGTCTGACCCGGGTTCGGTGACCTGACCCCGGTCCCCGGGACCGAAGGCACGAGTCGATCTCCGATCCGGAAACCGCTGCTCAGCGACGTCTGGTTCGCCACACCCGGCACCTCGGCCTTGCCGGGGTTACTGACAGGTAATACTCTGTTGTTACCGGTCAGTAGGGGACCGCCCCGACCAGCATGGAGTGAGCGACGAGATGGGTCACTACAAGAGCAACGTCCGGGACCTCGAGTTCAACCTCTTCGAGGTCTTCAACGTGCAGGACCACCTCGGCACGGGGCCGTTCGAGCAGTCCGACGAGGACACCGCGCGCGGCGTGCTTGCCGAGCTCAACAACCTGGCGGTCGGGCCGCTGGCGGAGTCCTTCGCCGACGCCGACCGCAACCCGCCGGTCTTCGACCCGAAGACCCACTCGGCCACGCTGCCGGAATCGTTCAAGAAGTCCTACCAGGCCGTGTGGGACGGCGAGTGGTACCGCCTGTCGCTGCCGAACGAGCTGGGCGGCTTCGGCATCCCGCCGTCGGTCCAGTGGGCGGCCTCCGAGCTGATCCTGGGCGCGAACCCGGCCATCTACATGTACCTGGCCGGCCCGAACTTCGCCTCGGTCGTCCACAAGAACGGCACCGAGCGGCAGAAGCGCTGGGCCGAGATCATGATCGAGCGCGGCTGGGGCGCCACCATGGTGCTGACCGAGCCGGACGCCGGTTCCGACGTGGGCGCGGGCCGCACCAAGGCCACCCTGCAGGAGGACGGCACCTGGCACATCGACGGCGTGAAGCGGTTCATCACCTCCGCCGACCAGGACATGACCGAGAACATCATGCACCTGGTGCTGGCCCGTCCCGAGGGTCCCGGCATCGAGGCGAAGCCCGGCACCAAGGGCCTGTCGCTGTTCCTCGTGCCCAAGTGGCACTTCGACCCGGAGACCGGCGAGTCGACCGGTGAGCGCAACGGCGCCTTCGTCACCAACGTCGAGCACAAGATGGGCCTCAAGGTCTCGACCACGTGCGAGCTGACGTTCGGCCAGCACGGCGTCCCGGCCAAGGGCTGGCTGCTCGGCGAGGTGCACGACGGCATCGCGCAGATGTTCCAGGTCATCGAGTACGCCCGGATGATGGTCGGCACGAAGGCCATCGGCACCCTGTCGACCGGCTACCTCAACGCCCTGTCCTACGCCAAGGAGCGGGTGCAGAGCGCCGACCTGACCCGGATGACGGACAAGACCGCGCCGCGCGTCACCATCACCAACCACCCGGACGTGCGTCGCCTGCTGATGCTGCAGAAGGCGTACGCCGAGGGCCTGCGCGCGGTCTACCTCTACACCGCGACCCAGCAGGACAAGATCGCCCTGGGCGGCCCGGACAAGGAGCTGGCGGAGAAGGTCAACGACCTGCTGCTGCCGATCGTCAAGGGCGTCGGCTCGGAGCGGGCGTACGAGCAGCTGGCGCAGTCGCTGCAGGTGCTCGGCGGTTCCGGCTTCCTGCAGGAGTACCCGATCGAGCAGTACATCCGGGACTCGAAGATCGACTCGCTGTACGAGGGCACCACGGCGATCCAGTCGCTGGACTTCTTCTTCCGCAAGATCATCCGCGACAAGGGCCAGGCGCTGGGCTTCCTCAACGGGGAGATCCAGCAGTTCCTCGACAACGAGGGCGGCAACGGTCGGCTGAAGGAGGAGCGGGCGCTGCTCAAGCGGGCGCTCGAAGACCTCCAGGGCATGCTCGGCGCGATGATCGGGTTCCTGACCAGCTCGCAGGAGGACGTCCGCAACCTGTACAAGGTCGGCCAGAACACCGTCCGCCTGCTGATGACGGCGGGTGACGTGCTGGTCGGGTGGCTGCTGCTGCGCCAGGCCGACGTGGCGCTGGCCAAGCTCGACGGCCAGGTCTCGGCGAAGGACAAGGCGTTCTACGAGGGCAAGGTGGCGGTGGCGTCGTTCTTCGCCAAGTCCGTGCTGCCCGAGCTGACCGCCCGCCGCAAGATCGCCGAGGCCACCGACAACTCGCTGATGGACGTGGACGAAGCGTCGTTCTGACCCGGCCGACCAGCCGGAATTGTCGTACCCCTCGGGCAGAATGAAAGCAGGGGACCCCCTGGGCGGGGACCTCTGCGGAAGCTCGGCAGACGGCAAGCTCGGCAGACGGCAGTTCAGCGAACGGAAGTTCCGCAGACGGCAAGGGCGGCATCCCCGGGAAGTGGGGGTGCCGCCCTTCTGCCGTGCTCGGCTCGATCAGCCCTTGTGCGCCTTGGCGGCGGCGAAGCAGTACGCACCGAAGCCGAGGAAGCCGATCGCGATGATCGCCAGCGCGAAGATGCCGTACGGCTGCGCGGCCAACGTGTGCAGGGCCTTGTCCATCCCGCCGGACTCGGACGGGTCGGCGTTGATCGCGGCGAACGCGACCAGGACGCCGATGAGCGCGTACGACGCGCCCTTGCCGATCCACCCGATCCGCCCCAGCCGCTCGACCCACATGCGGGTGCCGGCGGGCAGTTCGGACATGTTCAGGTCGTCCTCGAAGGACTTCTTGACGCCCTTGCGCGCCACCATCACGCCGAGACCGATGACGAACAGCGCCACCAACCCGACCAGGATCTGCCCGAACGGCAGCGCGAGCACCCGCGCCGTCCACGTCTGGGACTGCTCGGTGCCGCTCTTCTGGGACGTGCCGGTCGCGTAGTTGATCGCGGCGATGGCGATGACCGTGCCGGTGATCGCACGGCCGACCGAGCCGCACCGCCGGTACACGCGCTTGCGCTTCTTGGTGACCCACCCGTAGCCGCCCGCGGCCATGGTGAGCTGCCACAGGGCGAACGCGAACAGGCCGATGGCGAGGATCCACAGCAGGACCGGGCCGAACGACGTCTGGGCCAGGGTCGCGACCGCGCCCTTCTGGTCCGTCTTCTCCCCGGTGTCACCGAGGACCACCTGTGCCGTCAACGCCGCCAAGAGGACGTGGACGAGCCCGTAGCACACCATCCCGGCGCGGCCGAAGGCCTGCACCGCCGGATGTCTCCGCACCTCTTGCACGTTGGTAGCCACGAACGGGTGATACCCGTTCGTGGCTACCGCGAACCCCGAACTGCTGGTCAGCCGCCGGGCGGTGGCGGCGGCGGCTCGCAGACGATCTTGTACTGCGGGTCGTACCGGACGGTCCGGCTCTCCTGGCGGGTCTGCCCGGTGCGGCGGTCGGTGATGGTGCGCGTGTCGGTCACCGAGAAGCCGCGCGCGCCGGCGCTCGGCTGGCAGTCCGGCTTGTCGACCTTGCGCTCCTGCGGCTCGGTGTGGTTGAACTCGGCGCTGGTCGAACCGGTCACGTCGTAGTTCTTGGTGCCCCAGAGCACGATCTTGATCGAGGACGGGGTCCAGATCGTCTGGATCGCCACCCCGGTGTCGTCCGGGTTGGTGAACTTGATGTCGATCAGGCTGTTGCCCGCGCCGTCCATGAACACCGTGGCCTCGCGACCCTTCGGGTACCGCGAGATCCAGTAGCTGTGCTCCTTGTGGCCCGCGTCCTTCATGCCCGCGTGGTAGGCGGCGTTGTAGAGCGTGGTGGCGAACTGGGAGATGCCGCCGCCGACCGCCTTGCCGGGCACGCCGTTCTCGATGATGCCCGCCTCGACGTAGCCCTGCGCGAGACCGCGCGGACCGGTGTGGCCGTTCAGGCTGAACGTCTCGCCCGGCTTCACGATCGCGCCGTTGACCTTCTCGGCCACGACGCGGATGTTGGTGCCGGACGCGGCCACGAAGCCACCGGTCTGGAACTCGCCGATGACTTCCTTGATGCCCATCTTGTTCGCCTGCTCGGTGGTCACCTTCGCGGGCGTGTGCTTGTACTCGGCCTTGATCGCGCGCTCGTTGTCGCGCTTGAGCACGTCGAGCGCCGTGGCCAGGGACTTCTCCCAGTCGATGCCGCGGCCGTCGACCGACTCCTTGACCACCGGCCGGCCGCCCTCGAACACGATCTGGGCGTCCTTGCCCTCCTTCTCGGTGTCCTTCAGCTGCGGGCCGGCGTGCTCGACGAGCTTGGCGTTGTCGACCTTCGCGGTCAGGCCGCCGTCGTCGGCGGGCTCGAACACCAGCACGGTCGCCAGCATCTCGGGAGTGAGGGTCGCGTCCTTGCCCTCGCCCTGGATGATCAGCGGCGCGGACGTGGCGGGCTTGGCGACCTCGGCCAGCGCCTTCTGCACGCCCTCCTTGGTCGTCTTGACCGGGGTGGTGGCCACCGGCAGCTCGACCGTGCCGCCGTCCGCCCAGTCGGCGAGCAGGCTCTGCGTCGCGCCGGCCACGTCCAGCTTCTGGCCCTGCTTCGGGTCGACCGCGACCGGCGTCGCGCCCTCGAAGCGGATGGTGCCCTCGGCGGGCTCGTGGTCGGTCTGGGCGCGCAGCGCCTCCAGCGCGGCGGCCAGCTTGGCCTCGTCGCTGCGAGTCGCGAAGCCGACCTCGCGCGAGGTGAAGAACGAGGTGACGCGGGTGATCGGGGACAGCGGCTGGCTACCCGCGCGGTCCAGCGTGGCGGTCCAGTCCAGCTCCAGGCCGGCCGCCTTGGGGTCGACGGTGGTCTCCACGTCGCCCGCGCGCGCCTTCACCGGCGCGGCCAGGCGGGGACCGATCTCGTCGTGCAGCTTCTGCTCGGCCTCGGGGTGGCTCATGCCGCCGACGTCCACGCCGGCCACGGTCACGCCGCGCGGCACGTTGCCACCGGAGATGACCAGGTCCAGCCCGTACAGGACGACCAGCACGCCGAGCACGGCGGCGGCGATCAGGCCGCCCTTGCGCAACCGCTTGCGGCGGGTGTCCGCGTCGTCGGCCTCCGGGTCGCCGTCGACCATCACCGGGCCGTAGACGGTCGCCTCCGGCTCCGGGGCGGAGACCGGCGTGGCGAACACCGTGGTGGCCTCCGACGACGAGGGCTGCGGCTGCGGCTGCGGCTGCGGCCGGCCGAAACCGCCGGGCGGCGTGGCGATCACCTGGGTCCGCTCGGCGGGCGAGGCGAGGGCGCGCGTCCGCTCGGCGGGCGGCGTGATCGCCTGGGTGGCGTCCGCGCCCCTCGGCGGGTTCTGCTGCGCGTTGCGCGTCGGGTGTTGCTGCGTCACGTTGTGAGAGACGCCCGGCGGGGCGTCCGCGTTGTCAGCGGTGGTGGACGGCGGCGTCACGTTGCGGACCGTGGCCGAGGTGTCCGGCTCCGCGTCCGGCTCCTCCCGCGGCCACTCGGCCTCGCCGGCCGTGAGCTTCGACGTCCGTTCCGCAGCGGTGCCCGACGGGCGGACGGGCTCCATGGCCCTGGTCCGCTCAGCGTCGTACTCCGGTCGCTGGTTCTCCGGCACCGCTCCCCCTCTTGCCTCTCGCAAGGTCCTGGGACTGCTTACCCGAACGTCGTCACACGTCGATCACGGTCGGGTGGTTCACAGGTCTCAGCCGTTCTGGTCACAGGTAAAGGCCGGTCCCGTGTTCGGTCCGCTCGGTCGCGGTCGCGTGCACGTCCCGTTCCCGCATGACGAGGTAGGTGCTGCCCTGCACCTCGACCTCGAACTGGTCCTCCGGGTTGAACAGCACCCGGTCGCCGACCTTGACGTGCCGCACGTTGGTACCGACCCCGAGCACGTCTCCCCAGGCCAGGCGCTTCGCCATCTGGGCGGTCGCCGGGATCACGATGCCACCGCTGCTGCGGCGTTCGCCGTCCTCCGGGGAGATCCGCACCATCACGCGGTCGTGCAGCATCTGGATTTCGAGCTTGACATCGGGCACCAGCAGAGTCTAGATGGCTTCGTCGAGGCCACCCATCATCAGGGGTAGCCGCCGGGGGCCGTCCTTTACCACGCGGATCGGAACGCCCCAGTCCTGGCGGGCCAGCTTGCACACCGGGTGCTCGACGCTCGGGTCGTCGGTGCAGCTCGCGGCCTGGGCGACGACGTGCAGGACGCCCTCGGTGAAGCCCTCGGCGACGTGCAGCACGCGGACCAGGTCCGTGCCGACGCCCGCGCCCGAGGCCAGCAGCTCCGGCGGGGAGCTGGTGATCTCCAGGCGGGTGGACGGGCCGAACCGGTCGTCCAGCTTCTGGCCGGTCGGCGGGGTGAACACGACCGCGAGCTCGACCTCGCCCGACGCGATCACCGAAGGCGGCCTGCGCACCTGGTGCGCCTGCCCGCTGACCAGCTTCGCACCGGGTGCGACCGGCCGTTCCAGGCGGTGCGCGGCGGAGGCGACGACGACCAGCTCACCGTCGACCAGGACCGCGTCGGACGGCTCGGCGATGTCCGTGGCCAGGGTGGACACCTCGCCGGTGGCCGGGTCGTAGCGGCGGATGGCGCCGTTGTAGGTGTCGGCGATCGCGACCTGGCCGCCGGGCAGGACGGTGACGCCCAGCGGGTGCTGGAGCAGCGCCTGGTCGGCCTGGCCGTCGCGGTGGCCGAAGTCGAACAGGCCCTTGCCGATCACGGTGCGCACGGTGCGGTCGGCGTCCAGCCGGCGCAGCGCGGAGGTCTCCGAGTCGACCAGCCAGAGCCGGTCGCCATCGGCGGCCAAGCCGGAGGTCTGCGCGAAGAACGCCTCCGCGGCCGGGCCGTCGTGCAGGCCTTCGACGGTGGTGCCGGCGAGGCGCTCGACGCGGCGTTCCCGCGGCTTGAACAGGCCCAGCGTGTGGTTGCCCGCCATCGCGATGACGACGCCGCCCGCGGGTTCCCACCACGTGACGTCCCACGGGCTGGTCAGGTCGATCGCCTCGGCCGGGCCGTCCGTGTCGCCGTCGCGCCACTGCTCGCCCGTGCCCGCGACGGTGGTGACCTCGCCGGTGTCCAGGTTCAGGCCGCGCAGGAGGTGGTTGACCGTGTCGGCGACGACCGCGTGGTAGCCGACCTCGGCGGCGACGTCGTCGGGCAGCAGCGCGATGCCGGCGGGTTCGGAGAAGGTGGGCTCCAGGCCGTCGCGGCGACCGCGCTCACCGGTGCCGATGCGCCGGACCACGGTCTCGCCGTCGAGGTCGAGCTCGACCAGGCCGTGGTGCGCGGAGTCGCTGACGAGGAGGGTGTCGTTGCCGGTCAGGACCGCTTTGGCGGGGAAGCGGAGTTCGGTCTCGCGGGGCGGTGGCGCGACGTACGGGCCGTCGCCGCGGTGCAGCGTGCCCTTGGCGTCGTGCTCGGCGACGATCTCGGACACGATCTGGCGCAGCGCGTCCAGGTGGCCCTCGCCGGAGGCGACGTGCACGACGTAGCCCTCGGGGTCGACCAGGACGAGGGTCGGCCACGCCTTCACCGCGTAGTCCTGCCACGTCGTCAGCTCGGGGTCGTCCAGCACGGGGTGCTCCACCTCGTACCGCTCGACGGCCGCCTCGAGCGCCGCGGCCTCCGCCTCGTGCGCGAACTTGGGCGAGTGCACGCCTACGGTGACCAGGACGTCGGCGAACTCGGCTTCGAGCGGGCGCAGCTCGTCGAGCACGTGCAGGCAGTTGATGCAGCAGAACGACCAGAAGTCGAGCAGCACCACCTTGCCGCGCAGGTCCGCCAGCCTGATGTCCCGCCCACCGGTGTTGAGCCAACCGCGGCCCACCAGCTCGGGGGCGCGGACACGGGCACGGCGTCGTTGTGCGGTCGTCACGTCCCGATCCAACACGACTCGCACACCGACATGTTCCCGCGTCCACCGGATGGGACGAGTGCCACGTGGGGGTGTCTGCGCAGCCGTGGGTGTTCGTCGAATCCGCTAGCCGGGGCGGCGGATCGTGCGCGGGCCCAGGATGTCGGCGTTCAGGGCTGCCACGCGGTCGCGGAGGGCGCGGTCGGCGGTGACCACCGTGCACGGGCGGTCCGGGTTGGCGCGGACCACGTCGACGATCGCATCGTCGCCCGAACCCGGCGCGGAGACGACGCGCACGCCGGGCACCGATTCGACGTGCCGCGCCTTGCCCTCGACCACCAGGACCACTTCCAGCGGGCCGGGGAGGGTCGGCAGGCCGTGCTCGGCCACGGCGACGAGGTCGTCGCGCAGGCGCGCGGCGGCTCCGGCGCGGTCGCGCCACCAGCCGTCCGGTACCGAGCCGACGACGTTGGCGGCGTCCACGACCAGGAGCGGGTGCGTCATCGGATCATGCTCTCAGCAAACCCTCATGAAACTGTCGTCCCCCGATGGCACCATGGAGTGGTCCGTTGGGGGACAGACATGAACACGCAGGGGGACATTGTGGAGATCAAGCACGCCCGCAGGAAGACGGACGACACCTGGAACGGCTCGGCCACGGCCAAGTAGCCGCCGATGGGAAACCCCGCGGTGCTGCCAGGTCGGGGGTCCGACAGCACCGCGGGGTCACTGGGAACATCGATACCCGATCGGGCACCGTTACATCCCCTATCGGGTGTGACAGGGATCACATTTTGAAGTGACGAAGCCCTGCCGCGCGGGAGGTGCGGCAGGGCTTCGTCGTTCCCCCTTCGCCAGAGCGCGGACGACGGGGCGCGCACCCGGTGTCGATCGGGTGGTCGTCACGCGCGCCGGAGGAAGGTCCCCTCAGCGGAGGGTCGTCACCTGAGCCTGGGCGATCGCCATCAGCTCGTGACGCATGGCCGGGGTGGGCGCCATGTCGATCGCACGGGCGACGGCCTTGCGGTTGCGAGCCTCGACACGACGAGCGCGGAGCTTCGCAGTGAAGTTCATCGGGGGTTCATCCCTCTCAAAGTTCTTCCTCGGTGTGTGCCTCAAGTATGCACCCTCGCACGCTCGAAAGCACCCGATTATCCGGTGAGGTGCCGCACATGCCGACGAATCATCGGCCGCCACCTCGTGTCCCCTGATGATTCGCCTGGAAGACACCTACTGGACCGGATGTGCCACCCAGGACTCTCTAGCGTGCACGCTAGAACACCCAATGCGACCGAAGCGAACGAATAACCGCAGGTCAGCCGAAGTTCAGTCCTCGCGGCCGAGCAGGAACCGGCCGAAGTGCGGCACGGTGAACGCGATCTGCCCGCGTTCGGCCGAGTACACGAGCCCCTTCTTGATCAGGCTGTCCCGGGCGGGCGACAACGACGACGGCTTGCGCCCCAGGTGGTCGGCCACCTGCGCGGTGTTCACGCCCGCGTCCTTGCCGTCGGTCAGCTCCGCCATCGCCCGCAGGTACTCCCGCTCGGCGGGCGTCGCCCGCTCGTACCGCGACCCGAAGAACCCGACCGCCAGCTCGGCGTCCGCCTCGGGCGCGGCCACCGCCACGTCCATCGCCGTGATCGGGTCGGCCGGCGCCGCGTCCCACGCCGCCTTGCCGTAGGCCTGGATGAAGTACGGGTAGCCGCCTGAGGCGTCGAACAGCGCGTCCAACGCCTCCGGCTCGATGCCCGCCTCCTCCCGGTCCACGGGCGCCAGCACGGCGCGGTCGGCGTCCTCCCGCGAGAGCCGGTCGATCCGCACGTACCGGAACAGCCGCTCCGAGTACGACTTCGACGCCGACAGCACGGCGGGCAGGTGCGGCAACCCGGCGCCGACCACGACCAGCGGCGCGCCCGACTGCGACAGCTCGTGGCACGCCGCGCACAACGCCGAGACGTCATCCGCCGGCACGTCCTGCATCTCGTCGATCAACAGCGCCACGCCGGTGCCCACGTCCTGCGCCAGCTCGGCGACCTCGGTGAACAGCTCCACCAGGTCGATCTCGATGTCACCGGAGTCGGCCCGGCCGACCGCCGCGGGCACGTCGATGCCCGGCTGCCACCGGTCGCGCAGCTTCGCGTCCTCGGGGTTGGACCGCAGCGCGAACGCCTTCAGCACACCGAGCACGGCCTCCACCCGGTCCGGAGCGCGGTGCCGCACGGCCAGGTCGCGGATCGCCCGGTGCAACGCGGCCGACAGCGGGCGGCGCAGCCCGGCCTCGGGCCGTGCCTCGATCTTCCCGGCGCCCCAGCCGCGCTTCATCGCCATCGACCGCAGCTCGCCCAGCAGCACGGTCTTGCCCACGCCGCGCAGCCCGGTGAGCACGAGGCTGCGTTCCGGCCGGCCGCGCGCCACCCGTTCGAGGACGACCTCGAACGCGCCCAGCTCCTTGTCGCGCCCCGCCAGCTCGGGTGGCCGTTGGCCCGCGCCGGGGGCGAACGGGTTGCGCACCGGGTCCATCCTCGGAAGGTATCGAGGTGTCTACAGCGGATCCAATACTCACGCCGTGTCGGCAGGTATTCGTGTATCTAGCTTTGAAGCTATATAGCGCTATCGAGCGACATGGGCGGTAGCGTCGTGCCATGGCTGAGGTAGTGACCAAGGGCGTCGGCAAGGTGGAGCGGACCGCTGACCGCGCCGAGGTGAGCGTGAGCTTCGAGACGCTGGGCTCGACGCGGCAGGAGGCGGTGGAACGGCTGACCGCGCGGATCGCCGGCGTCGAGCCCGCGCTGGAACGCCCGGGCGTCGAGGTGCGGTCACGGCAGCTCAACGTGCACGACAACTGGGACGGCCGGCGCCGTTCCGGCAGCCGTGCGACGCAGAACTACGTGGTGCGGGTCGACGACGTCACGGCGCTCGACAGCCTGCTGGGCGCGCTCGTGACCGCCGAGCCGACGTGGCTGCACGGGCCGACGTGGCAGCTCAAGGACGACGCGGACGCCGTCCGGGAGGCGCAGCGCGAGGCCGTGCTGGACGCGCGCCGCCGTGCCGAGGGCTACGCCGGAGCACTCGGCGCGCGGCTGGGGCCGTTGCACCGGCTGACCGACGGCGACGCCGAGGGCTGGGCGGTCGAGTCGACCCGGATGAGGACGGCGGCCTACGGCGGTGCGCCGGGCGTGCCGCCGCAGATGGACGAGCTGAACCTGGAGGCGCAGCAGATCACCGTCACGGTCCGCTGCACGGCTTCGTGGGCGCTCCTCGACTGACGCCCCGCGTGTCCCGAACGTTCATGAACGTGGGACACGCGGGACGCGAACGTGGGACACGCGGGGTCAGCTGTTGGTTCTCGGTTCGGCCAGTTCGACGACGACCGAGCGGTTGCGGGCGGCGGCGTCGGCGATCAGGTCGCCGTAGCTGTCCAGGTCCGGTTCCAGGGGCGAGGCGAAGCCCGCACCGCGGACCTCGGTGAACGCCGCCCGGCTCACGCCCAGCTCGACCAGCGTCGACACCACCCGCTCGCCGCGCCGCTGGGTCAGGTTGACCGCCGACGCCGCCGACGCCGAGCTGGCCGTGCGGGCGACCACCCGCGCGGTGGTGCGGCCGTCGAACTTCTTCGCCACCTCCGCCAGCACCTCGCGCGCACCCGGTGCCAGCTCGTCGCTGCCCGCCTCGAACAGCACGGAGTTCGGCAGGTGCACCGAGGTGTCGGAGTGCACCACCTCCCCGATCCGCACGGTCGGCACCTCGGCCCGGCCGATCGACGCGCCACCGGGCACCGGCTCCGTGTCGTGCGTGCAGCTCTTCGCGTGGAACTTCGCGCAGATCCCGAGCCACAGCTGGACCAGCGCCTCCCGCGCGCCGGGCGGCAACTGCGGCTGCTCGCCCGTCACCTGGCCCAGCCCGGAGAAGATGACGTCCTTGTCGGTCAGCTCGGGCAGGGTGTCGTCCGGCACCGACGCCACCACGGCGGACACGTCGAAGTCGAGGCCCAGCCGGGTCAGGTCGAGCGGGTCGGTGGTCTGCAACCCGCTGGTCTGCAGCACGAGCACCGCCGGCCCCGACGCGGACGCCATGTCCGCCAGCACGGACAGCGGGTCGAGGTCGGTGCTGGTGCCGCCGAGCTGGCTGAGCTGTCCCGTCAGCCGGTTCAGGTTCTGCTCGAAGCCGAGCTCGCGCAGCGCCGCGTCGCTCTCCACGTCGTTGCCGTCCCGAACGGTGAAGTCCTCGTCCACGTGCGCACCGCCGGAATCCTCACCCTGCCGGTACACGACGACCCGGGTCACGCCCTGGTCGACCGCCTCGGCCAGGCGGTCGACGACGGTCTTGGTGAGCTCGACCCGGGGCTCGTTGGCCGACGCGGTCACCCCGATGCGCACGGTGGTGGTGTCGCGGGACGTCTCCCCGCAGGCAGCGCAGGACGCCGCCACCAGCACGACTGCGGCGAAGAGCCGTGAGTGGTTCATGCATTGGAAACGGAACGGGAACGCGTTGTGTTACCAATAACACCCGTTCGGCCTAACGATCAGCCTCATCGCTCCACGATCGCCGTAACGCCCTGACCACCCGCCGCACAGATGGAGATCAGCCCGCGACCCGAGCCGCGCTCCGCCAGCAGCTTCGCCAGGGTGGCCACGATCCGCGCGCCGGTCGCGGCGAACGGGTGCCCGGCGGCCAGCGACGAGCCGTTGACGTTCAGCTTCGACCGGTCGACCGGGCCGAGCGGCGCGTCCAGCCCGAGCCTGCCCTTGCAGAAGTCCGCGTCCTCCCACGCCTTCAACGTGGCCAGCACCTGGGACGCGAACGCCTCGTGGATCTCGTAGAAGTCGAAGTCCTGCAACGACAGCCCGGCGCGCGCCAGCATCCGCGGCACCGCGTACGCGGGCGCCATCAGCAGGCCCTCGCCACCGTGCACGTAGTCGACGGCCGCCGTCTCGGTGAACGTGAGGTAGGCCAGCACGGGCAGGTTCCTCGCGGCGGCCCACTCCTCCGACGCCAGCAGCACGGCCGACGCGCCGTCGCTGAGCGGCGTGGAGTTGCCCGCGGTCATCGTCGCGCCCTCGCCCCGGCCGAACACCGGCTTGAGCTCGGCCAGCTTCTCCACCGACGAGTCCGGCCGCAGGTTCTGGTCCCTGGTCAGGCCCAGGTACGGCGTCACCAGGTCGTCGAAGAACCCCCGGTCGTACGCGGCGGCGAGGTTGTGGTGGCTCGCGGCGGCCAGTTCGTCCTGGTCCTCGCGCGCGATGCCCCACTCGCGGGCGGTGATCGCCGCGTGCTCGCCCATGGACAGGCCCGTGCGCGGCTCGCCGTTGCGCGGCACGTCCGGCACGACGTGCTTGGGCCGCAGCTTCAGCGCCGCCTTGACCTTGGCGCCGGCGCTGCGGGCCCGGTTGAACTCCAGCAGCACGCCGCGCAGGTCCTCGTTCACGCCGATCGGCGCGTCGCTCGTGGTGTCCACGCCGCCGGCCACGCCCACCTCGATCTGGCCGAGCGCGATCTTGTTGGCCACCGCGATCACCGCCTGCAAGCCGGTGCCGCACGCCTGCTGCACGTCGTAGGCGGGCGTCTCGGCGGACAGCGTGCTGCCCAGCACGGCCTCGCGGACCAGGTTGAAGTCGCGGCTGTGCTTGAGCACCGCGCCCGCGACGACCTCGCCGAGCCGTTCGCCCTGCAACCCGAACCGGCTGACCAGACCGTCCAGGGTGGCGGTGAGCATGTCCTGGTTCGACGCCGTGGCGTAGGGACCGTTCGACCGGGCGAACGGGATGCGGTTGCCGCCGAGGATGGCTACTCGGGCCATGTCGTCCTCCAGGATCGTGGTCGGGTGGCACCCAATGTTACCTACTCATCAGTAGACTTACTAGCGAGTAGGGAGTGTGATGTCGGCATGGATCGTTACCAGTCGTTCGCGAGGTCCGGCCTCGGGCGGTTCGTCGTGGGCAGGCTCGGCCTGCCCGACCCGTACCCGCTGCGCCGCCACTCACCCGGAAAACCCCCGCTGGACGGACCCGTGCTGATCGGTGGCGGCGGCCGGCTCGCCGATCCTGTCGGCGCGGCGGTGAAGTCGCTCGGCCTGGACGTGGTGTCCGGGCCGGCCGAGGGCGAGAGGTACGGCGCGCTGGTGTTCGACGCGTCCGGCATCGACTCGGTCGAGCGGTTGCGCGAGCTGTACGAGTTCTTCCAGCCGGTGATCCGGTCTCTCGGGCCGTGCGGCCGGGTCGTCGTCTTCGGCACGCCACCCGAGCGGGCCGAGTCGCAGATCGCGCAACGCGCGCTGGAGGGGTTCACGCGCAGCGTCGGCAAGGAGCTCAAGCGCGGCGGCACGGCCCAGCTCGTGCACGTCGAGCCCGGCGGCGAGGGCGCGATCGGGTCGACCGTCCGGTTCCTGCTGTCGGGCCGTTCGGCGTACGTGTCCGGGCAGGTGATCAGGATCGGCGCGGCCGAGGTCGAGGCGCCGTCGGACGCCGACCGGCCGCTGACGGGGAAGGTCGCGCTGGTCACGGGTGCGGCCCGGGGCATCGGCGCGGCGATCGCCGAGGTGCTGGGTCGCGACGGCGCGACCGTGGTGTGCCTGGACGTGCCCGCGCAGGGCGACGAGCTGTCCGCGGTGGCCAACCGGGTCGGCGGTACCGCGCTCCAGCTCGACATCACCGCATCCGACGCGCCCGCGCGGATCGTCGAGCACCTCACCCAGCGGCACGGCGGCGTGGACGTCGTCGTGCACAACGCGGGCATCACGCGTGACCGCACGCTCGGGCGGATGGACGCGGGCCGGTGGGACGCGGTGGTCGCGGTGAACCTGGCGTCCCAGGAACGGGTCAACGACGCGCTGCTCGCCGCCGACGCGCTGCGGCCCAACGGGCGGATCGTCGGCGTGTCGTCCATCGCGGGCATCGCCGGGAACGTCGGCCAGACCAACTACGCCACCACCAAGGCGGGCGTGATCGGCATGGTCGACTCCCTGTCGCGGCGGCTCGCGGGCCGCGCCACGGTGAACGCGGTCGCGCCGGGGTTCATCGAGACCAGGATGACGGCCGCGGTGCCGTTGTTCATCCGGGAGGCGGGGCGGCGGATGAACAGCCTGTCGCAGGGCGGCCTGCCGGTGGACGTGGCCGAGGCGATCGCGTGGTTCGCGCACCCGGCGTCGGCCGGGGTGAACGGCAACGTCGTGCGCGTGTGCGGGCAGAGCCTGCTGGGGGCGTGATGGTGAACCTGACCCTGCTTTACGCCAAGGCCGCGCTGACCGGGTTCACCCGGCGCGGTGGGGAGCTGCCGACGTCGTCCCTGGACGCGCAGGTCACCGTGGACCCCGAGCACCTGGCCCGGTACAACAAGGTCTGCGGGTTCGGCGTGCGCGACGAGCTGCCGATCACCTACCCGCACGTGCTCGGGTTCGGGCTGCAGATCCGGCTCATGACCGGGCCCGGCTTCCCGTTCCCGCTGCCCGGCCTGGTGCACGTGGCCAACCGGATCCGGCAGCACCGGCCGCTGCGGGTCGCCGAACCGCTGTCGCTGCACGTGGCGTTGGCGGACCTGCGGCCGCACGAGCGGGGCCGTCAGTTCGACGTGGTGACGACCGTGTCGGTGGACGGCGAGGAGGCGTGGGTCGACGTGTCGACATATCTGCGCCGGGAGGGCGGGGCCGCGAAGGAGTCGTCGCCGCGGGCCGAACCGCCTTCGCCCACGGCGCGGTGGCGGCTGCCCGGCGACCTCGGCAGGCGGTACGCGGCCGCGTCCGGCGACCGCAACCCCATCCACCTGCACCCGTTGACGGCCAAGGCGTTCGGCTTCCCCCGGGCCATCGCGCACGGGATGTGGTCGAAGGCGCGGTGCGTGGCCGCGTTCGAGGGGCGGCTGCCGGCCGCGTACGAGGTCGACGTGCGGTTCAAGGCGCCGGTCCTGCTGCCCGGGGCGGTCGACTTCTCGTCCACGCCCACGGGCGACGGGTGGCGGTTCGCGCTGTGGTCGGACCGCCCGCACCTGGAGGGCGTGATCAGCGGCTGACGTTGTCGGCCAACGTGCGCAGGAGGGCGCGCAGCCGGGCCGTGTCCTCCTCGCCCAGGTTCATCGCCTCGCCCATCGCGGGCGGCACGTCCTTGGCGCGTTCGCGCAGCTCGTCGCCCGCCTCGGTGAGCACGAGGCGGACCGAGCGCTCGTCGTCCGGACGGCGTTCGCGGAGGATCAGCCCCGCCGACTCCAGCCGCTTGAGCAGCGGGGAGAGCGTGCCGTAGTCGAGCTGGAGCGCGGCGGCGACGTCCTTGACCGGGACCGGGCCGCGTTCCCACAGCACCAGCAGCACCAGGTACTGGGGATAGGTCAGGCCGAGGTCGTCCAGCAGCGGCCGGTAGCGCGCGGTGACGGCCCGCGAAGCCGCGTAGAGCGCGAAGCAGAGCTGGTCGTCCAGCTCCAGGCTGAAGTCCCGCATGTCCGTCGTCCCTCCCACTGGTGATCGAGACCACGATACTCCCGCGCCCATCTAGATTGTGTGCGATGTAATCGCGTACTAGGTTTCATGGTGACAGGTTCGACCGCACGACATCGAGGAGCCAGTGATGACCGTCCTGGAACCGGCCGCCGCCGAGTTCGCCGCCGCGACCGCCAACCCGCCTTACCTGTTCGACCTGGGTCCGGTCGATGGTCGGCAGGCCGTGGACGAGGTGCAGTCCGGCGAGGTGTTCAAGCCCGAGGTCGACGAGGAGTGGGTGACCGTCGGCGAGGTGCCCGTCCGGGTCGTCCGACCGGCCGGCGCCACCGGCACGCTGCCCGTCGTGCTCTACGTCCACGGCGCCGGTTGGGTGTTCGGCAACGCGAAGACGCACGACCGGCTGGTGCGCGAGCTGGCCGTGGGCACGGGCGCCGCCGTGGTGTTCCCCGACTACAGCCTCTCGCCCGAGGCGCACTACCCCGTGGCGCTGGAGGAGAGCTACGCGGTCGCGCGGTGGATCGTCGCCGAGGGTGCCGCGCGCGGACTCGACGCGTCCCGCTTGGCCGTGGCGGGCGACTCGGTCGGCGGCAACATGGCGACGGCGCTGACGTTGCTGGCCAAGGCGCGCGGTGACGTGGCGTTCCGGCAGCAGGTGCTGTTCTACCCGGTCACGGACGCGTCGTTCGACACGCCGTCGTACCGGGAGTTCGCCGAGGGCTACTTCCTGCGGCGTGACGCGATGCAGTGGTTCTGGGACCAGTACACGACGTCCGAGGCGGAGCGCGCGGAGATCACCGCGTCACCGTTGCGGGCGAGCGTGGAGGAGCTGACCGGCCTGCCGCCAGCGTTGGTGATCACCGCCGAGGCCGACGTGCTGCGCGACGAGGGCGAGGCGTACGCGAACAAGCTGCGCGAGGCGGGCGTGCCGGTGACCGCGGTGCGCTACCAGGGCGTGATCCACGACTTCGTCATGCTCAACGCGTTGCGGGAGACGCACGCCGCCGAAGCCGCGATCAGCCAGGCGGTGGCCGTGCTCAAGGGTGCGCTGGCCTAGGAGGTCGCTTCCTTCTCCGGACCGGGCTCGCGGCCCGACTCCTGGCCGGTTCGGCGTGACGGCGGGTGCCAGACGTCGCCCGCCACCAGGTCCCCGAAGCCCATCCACACCAGGTTCATGAGCCGGGCGGCGACGACGCCGGCCGGCTCCTGGGGGTTGTCGAGCCACCAGTCGGCCAACGACTCGCCCGCCCCGACCAGCGCCGCGGCCAGCGACTCCGCTTCCTTGTCGCCCGCCCGCGGCACGTTGGTGAAGTCCGACGAGTGCACCAGCAGCGCCGCCACCAGGCTGATCGCCCGGCCCCGCATGTCGGCCAACTCCTCGGCGAACGGACCGCCCTGGGAGGACGCCTGCCGGTGCAGCACCTGCCAGCTGGCGCGGTTCTCGCCGACGAACCCGAAGAACGCCCGGAGTCCGCTCCACAGCTGGACGTCCGGCGGCTCCTCGGCCTCGACGCCGTTCGCGATCGCCTCCATCATCCGGGTCGCCTCACGACGGATGCAGGTGGCGAACAGCTCCTCCTTCGAGCCCAGGTAGGCGTACAGCATGGGTTTGGAGATGCCCGCGACCTCGGAGATCTCGTCCATGGACGCGGCGTGGAAACCCAACCGCGAGAAGACGTCGACCGCGGCGTCCATGATCTGCCGCTCGCGCACCGCGCGTGGCAGCCTCTTGGCCCGGCCCGGTCGGACCGGTTGCTCTGCGTGCATCGCACCCCCTGGATGGCTGGGACAAGATTACTCCGCGCCCCTTGCCGCCTTACCTACTCGCCAGTAGGCTTACCTGTCAGTAGGTAGCGGAGGTGCCACACATGACCATCGACCTCACCACCGAGGCGATCGCGAAGCTCAGCCCGCAGGAGCTGATCTCAACGCTCAGGCAGGTCGACCCGGCCGACCCGGCGCTCAACGACGTCGACATCGACGTCATCGCCCGCGGCATCGACCCGAAGAAGCTCGGCCGCGACGAGTTCGCCGACCTGCTGGACGCGCTGGGCGCGCTGGCCGACGGCGGCGCCGACCTCGACCTGGCCAAGATGGACCCGCAGAACTTCGCGCGGATCATCTCGCGCGCGTCCAAGGACCAGATCGAGGCCGTCACGTCGAGGCGCGGACTGCGCGAACGCGTGCTGGACGAGGTGTTCCGGCGCATGGAGGTGCACTTCCGCAGCGAACGCGCGGGCGCCACCCGTGCCGTCGTGCACTTCCGGCTGACCGGCGGGTTCGACGGCGACGACGTGTACGAGGCCGTGATCGAGAACGCCGAGTGCGCGATCAACAAGGGCGGGACCCGTGACCCCAGGGCCGTCGTGACGTTGGGACCGGTGGAGTTCCTGAAGCTCGCGACCGGCAACGCGTCGGCACCGGTGCTGTTCATGACCGGCAAGCTGAAGGTCAAGGGCGACCTCGGCTTCGCGGCCGGGTTCATGAGCTTGTTCAACATTCCGAAGGCGTGAGGGGACCATGGGCGGTTTTTCGCTGGAGCTCAACGAGGACCAGGTCGACCTGCGCGAGTGGGTGCACGGCTTCGCGAAGGACGTGATCCGGCCCGCGGCGGCGGAGTGGGACGAGCGCGAGGAGACGCCGTGGCCGGTGATCCAGGAGGCGGCGAAGATCGGCCTGTACGGGTTCGAGTCGCTGGCCACCTGGTTCGCCGACCCCATCGGGCTGTCGCTGCCGATCGCCACCGAGGAGCTGTTCTGGGGTGACGCCGGGATCGCGTTGGCGTTGATGGGCACCGGTCTGGCGGCGGCGGGCATCTTCGCGTCCGGCGAGCCCGAGCAGCTGGCCGAGTGGGTGCCCGAGTGCTTCGGCACGGAGGACGAGCCGAAGCTGGCGGCGTTCTGCGCGTCCGAGCCGCAGGCGGGGTCGGACGTGGCCGGGTACCGGACGCGCGCGGTGTACGACGAGGCCACCGACGAGTGGGTGCTCAACGGGCAGAAGGCGTGGGCGACCAACGGCGGCATCGCCAACGTCCACGTGGTGACCGCGGTCGTCGACCCGGCTCTCGGTGCGCGCGGCCAGGCCGGTTTCGTCGTGCCGCCGGGGACGCCCGGGCTGTCGTCGCCGGGGAAGATCCGCAAGCACGGGATGCGGGCGTCGCACACGGCGGACGTGTTCCTGGACGACGTGCGCGTGCCCGGCCGGTGCCTGCTGGGCGGCAAGGAGCGGTTGGAGGCCAGGCTGGCCCGGGCCCGTGAGGGTCAGAAGGCGGGCGGGCAGGCGGCGATGGCGACGTTCGAGACGACCCGACCGACCGTCGGCGCCATGGCCGTGGGCGTCGCGCGTGCGGCCTACGAATACTCGCTGGAGTACGCCAAGGACCGCGAGGCGTTCGGCCGCAAGATCATCGAGAACCAGTCGATCGCGTTCGACCTGGCGAACATGAAGATGGAGATCGACGCCGCCCGCCTGCTGGTCTGGCGTGCCGCCTGGATGGGCCGCAACAACGTCCCGTTCACCGCCGGCGAGGGCTCGATGTCGAAGCTCAAGGCGGGCGAGGTCTCGGTGTGGGCGACGGAACGCGCGATCCACATCCTGGGCGGTGCGGGGTACACGCGCGAGCACCCGGTCGAGCGAATGCACCGCGACGCCAAGATCTTCACCATCTTCGAGGGGACGTCGGAGATCCAGCGGTTGGTGGTGGCCAGGGCCATTTCCGGCATGCACATCAAGTGAGTTGATCTTTCCAGGCCGTCATCAGGCCGTCTGGGAGGCGGACGGGGTCTTCAGGACGCGGAAGACCCCGTCCACTGCTTTCCGGGCACGCTCGTGGCTGGACGGCATCAGGTGCGTGTAGGTGCGGAGCGTGAAGCCGGGGTCGGCGTGGCCCAGGTACTCGGCCAGCTCCTTGATGGACACGCCCTGCGCCAGGAGGACGGACGCGTACAGGTGCCGCATGGCGTGCATCCCATCCTGTCGCTTGGTGTAGGTCAGCCCGGCTTGCTTGAACGCGGGCACCCAGACGACCTTGTTGAACAGGTCGCCACTCCACGGCTTGCCGTCGTTTCCTCACCATGAGCAGATCGACCGTGACCGGTCGCCCATGCCTGCGCGCCCGCTGGTGTCAGCCGGTACAGCTACGGCCCAGGGAACGATGAGACAGCGCCCGACATCCGAGCCGCGTGGCCGGCCGCGACCGCGGCCGACCCCAGGTAGAAGTCACGCCACCGCCTCCGGCGCAGGCATCACCTTCACCAGTGCGTCATGCGCACCCTGCAACGTCGTGACAGCTCGCGCCCCGCGCCACAGCTCGTCTTGCGAAACGCGCTGGTCCTTGCTCATGTCCCGTCCTCGTCCGGGTTGACACGGGCACGCTCGATCCGCGCCCGACGATCGAACTCCTCCGCAGCGACGGCACAGGCGTGACGAGCCCACAAAGGCACACCCAGATCAGCGGCCAGAACCCGCCACGCCCACGCCACCGCCGCGTAGCCGTCAGCCAGCCGAAGCACTGGTAACCGACCGTCCGAACCGGACGCCGCGAACAGGGCCTCGGTCTGCTCCGCGTACGCGAGGTTCCACCGAGCGACCGCCTCACGAGACGGCCGCACCACCTCAAGCCGCCTTCTGCTCGCCCTGGGGCTTCTCCGCACGCTTCGGAGCAGCGCCCACCTGCGGCGACACGAGCCCGTAGCCCGGATCGTGAACCCCTGGTACTTGTACCGACCCCCCATCACCGGCGGCTCGACCGTCAGCCCCTCGAACGCCACCGGCCGCACCTTGACACCGGGCATCACCTGCACGGCCTGCGGCGGCACCGGCTGAACATCAGCCAGGATCGTCACCGTCACCGACGCGTCCCGCTCCTTCTCCGCCGACGGATCCGTGACCACGACCTTCCACTGCCGTTTGCCCGTGCGCTCGTCAACACGCTGCTTGGCCTGCCGACCGCGCCCCTTGTCCTCCGCGCTCATGTACTCCATGTCCGGCGTGACCTCACCGACCATCAACGCCCCTTGGGGGAAGACCTGGCCGAACGACGCCTCGAACCGAGTCCCGCACGGATCCGCCACCAGCCACTTCCGTCACTTTGCCAGTCCGCCTGTCCGAGCTAGACAAATCAAACCAGCTTAGCTAGACAGGTCATGCAAATATCGCTCGTTTGGCTGACCTAGCCAGCTCCCTAGGCGAGCTAGCTAGGCTGCCCTACCCTGATCCCAAAGTTGAGTAGGACTTGGTTGAGGTTGATCAACCCAGGGGAGACGAGATGGCGCTGGACCCGGATGACCCACGACCGCCGTACATGCAGGTGGCGAGCGCTCTCCGAGCCGCCATCCTGACCAAGGTCTTCAAGGCCGGAGACAAGCTGCCGTCACGCGCCGAGTTGGCGAAGAAGTACGACGTCGCACCGATGACCGTGCAGAACGCCCTGCGCGAGCTGCGTGACGAAGGCTTGATCGTCTCCCGACAGGGCAGCGGCGTCTTCGTCCGTGAACGCACCGAGCGGCCGGTCGGTCTGCGACCACACATCGAACGAGCCTTCGAGTCCGACCGCGTCACCATCGACTTCTCAGGCTTCTCCGGCGAAACCCTCCACGGCATCCTTCAAGAGCCGCTGGACAAGATCCGCATCGGCCGCCTCACCCCCGAGGCGATCCACGTGCGCATCCTCGTCCCGGACCCCACCGTCCCGTGGTCAGTCCCCTGCACCGTCGAGGACCAGGCCGACAGCCCGGCCTTCCGCGAACGCGCCGCCGAGATCATGCGCCGCCACACCCTCGCCATCGTGGACAACGTCGCCGAGCTGGCCGAACTCGGCCTGGTCAAGCACGCCACCGCAGAAGTCCGCGTCCACCCAGCCGCACCACTCTTCAAGCTCTACCTGATCAACAACAACGAAGCCTTCTTCGGCTTCTACCCCGTCCGCGAACACGTCCTATCCCTAGGCGGCCAGCCCCAAGCCTTCTACGACCTGATGGGCAAGGACGCCATCCTCTTCCACCACAGCACCACCGACGACGACACCAGCACCGGCAGCCAATACGTAGACCAAGCCCGCACATGGTTCGACAGCCTGTGGAACACCATCGCGACGGAGTACAAGCGATGACGACCGACCAAGTGCCCATAGACGACCCCGAGGCTCTACGCCGCATCCTGACTAACACCGAAGTTCTACTACTCGACTTCGACGGTCCGATCTGCTCAGTCTTCGCCGGCATTCCAGCCCATTATGTCGCGACACAGCTATGCGGAGTCCTCATTGACGGTGGCCACACCAACCTACCACTCGATATCGAGAAAACTGAAGATCCCTTCGACGTCTTCCGCTACGCCGCCACACTTGGCCGCGACGAGGCCCGACACGTTGAGGAAGCCCTGCGCGCTCACGAAGTAGAGGCCATTTTCGCCGCGTCACCAACAAGCGGTGCCCACAAGCTAATACGAGCCTGGCATCAATTTGGGCGAACACTCGGAGTTGTCAGTAATAACAGTGAAAAATCGATTCATGCGTACCTCCGCATGCATGACCTAATGAACTGCGTTGCCTTTGTAGTTGGTCGCTCCACTTCGGACGCGTCCGAGCTAAAACCAAACCCGCATATGCTTAACGTGGCCGTCCACACAGCACGCACTCCCCCCAGTAGGTGCACCCTGATCGGAGACTCCGCATCAGACGTAGTGGCTGCACAGACAGCAGGCGTGACTATAGTGGGGTACGCAAACAAGCCTAGAAAAATACCTCGCTTCAACACCCTTGGAGCCGACTTGATCATTACACGACTGCCTGATCCACAGCTGTATCACAGTTTTCGGAAAGTTGACTATGAGCCTTAACCAAGAAGTACGCGAGTGGGTTTTACGGCAAGGTTACCCTCTGGAAATGCAGGTGGCGCAAGAATTCCGCCGAGCTGGCACAAGCTATGTTGAACAATCCACGTACTACACTGACAGTACAAATGGTGTCGTTCGTGAGATAGACGTGCTTGCACAGTGGTTCGGCACCGCGCGCGGGAGTGCTTCAAGCGAAAATCTCAACATCTACTTCCCCATAGAATGCAAAAGTGGCGCTGCCCCATGGGTCGTATTTACCGGATCCGACGAACAGCTCGTGCCTTTTGATGCAGGAACTGCACTTGAGTTTATGCCTAGCCTTGGCCTAGACGCCAAGCTTGCTGACGACTTCATAGGCAACCTAGAAGCACACGAAGACGGATTCCTGGACGCCGCTTCAGACTGGCTCGACCCGGGATATCAAATCACAGAAAAGAGAAATACCGAAAAGGGCGGAAAAGACCCGGCGTACGATGCAGTACGCCAGGTGGCAAGTGGCACATTAGGTGCACTTAAGGAGATCGAGGAACTCCCAAGATACGTCTAATAGCCTTCCCTACAGTGGTCACCAAAAGTCCTCTATTTGAATGCTTCCTGGACGAAGATAATGGTGTACGGACACAACAGGTAGCAACGACTGCCGTGCAGATCCGACCAGACAATTACTCATACCCGATGTCGGTACGCATAGTAAATGATCGTTATTTGCATTCACTGGTGGAGGATTGTCAAGAGATCGTTAGATCACTAACTGTTCGATAGGTTTGCCGAACTTGGCTCTATGGGATCAAGGCGCGCGGCCTGCGGCGGCGCGCGGTGCGGGCGAGGCACGTTGGCACCGACTCCCCGAATCACGGCACGCAGGGCTCCCGCTTCGCTCCGCCCGTCGGCTGTGCGCGGAGTTCGGTGCACGTGGTCGGGTGGCGGCGCGCCATCACGGAGGCCGCCTGGACGACGAGCTACCAGCGAACACCTGTCGGGACGATCGCGCGGTCCTGCGGCTTGGTCGGGCTGGGCACGGCGATCGACGCCCGCCGACGCTTCGCGCCAGCGGCCAACGGGAAGTGGCCGGGCATAGAGGAGGGCACCACCTCGGCACGTGAGGCGTCGCGGTTGGCGACGGTGTGCCGGGGAGGTGCCCGTGGTGAGTGATCGGCTCTCAGGCCGTCTCCAGGCCGTGAGAGGTCGAGAAGGGTTGGTCAACGACGATAAACGTTGACCGGGTATGCGCAGGTCAAGCGACCATTCCAGGCGATGTGGGCAGGTCGGAGCCACCCCGGCGCAAAATCTTCACCATCTTCGAGGGGACGTCGGAGATCCAGCGGTTGGTGGTGGCGCGGGCCATTTCCGGCATGCACATCAAGTAGGTGATGTCCCGGGTTTGCCCGGGTCGGGGCGGGGTCTTCGGGACGCGGGAGACCCCGTCCGCTGGTTTAGGGTGAGGGCATGGTCGGGGTGTTGCAGTGCGTTGTGCTCGATTGTCCCGAGCCTCCGGTGTTGGCGGCGTTCTACCAGGGGCTCCTCGGTGGTGAGGTCGATCGGCCCGACCGGCGGTGGAAGTTGGATGACGATTGGTCGACGCTGCACACCGAGTCGCTGGTGCTGGGCTTCCAGCGCGCCGTGGACTACGTGGCGCCGGAGTGGCCCGATCCGCGCAAACCGCAGCAGTTCCACCTGGACATCGGGGTCGAGGACCTCGGCGTGGCCAAGGCCGAGGTCCTCCGGTTGGGCGGGACGTTGTTGGACGATTCCCACGACGTCTGGTGGGTGTTCGCCGATCCCGCCGGGCACCCGTTCTGCCTGGTGTGGGAATGAGCGTCAGCGGCCCGCTTCGACCAGCCACGCCCGCTCGGCCGTGGTGTCCGGGATCTGGGTCTCCCAGCTGTTGATCTTCGCGATCAGCTGCCAGTAGCGCTCGGCCCTCGGGTCGCCGAACTCCTCCATGCGGCGGGAGAGTTCGGGGCCCACGCCGGGCACGTCCAGCGCCGACGCCCACTTCTCGTTGATCCTGGCGATGACCGCCGCCGCCTCGGGCGAACGCGGGTCGACGCCGGCGTCCAGCGCCTCACGCGCCTGCGCGAACGCGTACTGGAACGCCTCCATCTGCGCCGGCGAGCTCGGCGACATGTCGGCGCCTTCCGCCCGCATCTCCTGGTGCCGCTGCGACATCCGCCGGATCGACGCCCGGAAGTCCGGGTCGCGCACCAGGTTCGCCAGCTCGATCCACGCCTCCAACTGCTCCGGCGACGGGTCGTCCGGCAGCTCGACCCGGACCGACCTCATGTGCTGCTCGAAGTTCGGATCCAGGTCGAACCCGCCGAACACGTCGTCGAAGAAGTCGTCCAGGATCGCCTGCCGCTCCTCCTCCGACAGCCGCGCCAACTCGTGCACCATCTCCACCTCCCCGTTTCGCGCCACGACCCGCAGCACGGCCCGGCGCAACCGGAGCGTGCGCATCTGCGCGTCGATGGCTTCCGCGTGCGTCCGCGCCACCTCGGCGACGGACACCTCCCGTGCCAGCACCCGTTGCGCCGTGGGCAGGTCAACGCCCAGGTCACGCAGGGTCCGCACGAGCTTGAGCCGCGCCAGCCCGTCGACGTCGTAGGTGCGGAACCCGCCCGCGGTGCGCCCCGCCACGGGGATCACACCGGAATCGGAGTAGAACCGGATCGTCCGCGTGGACAGCCCGGTCATCCGCGCCAGTTCGCCGATCGAGTAGTGCGTCACGGGGACCACCTTGGATTCTCCAGTCACTGGAACTTCAACCGATTAACGCACGATCGCGAGCACAACCGGCGAGCAAGCCGAACGACGACCGCCGCACCGCCCGATCGGGCACGATGACTGCTCGTGCCGTCGATCGATACCGCGTACCTGCCCGCCACGGCAGCGATGCTCTCCTTGCTGGGGCTGTGGTGGGTGGTCAAGCACAAGCCGAAGGTCTCCTTCCGGCGGCGACGTGCCGGCCGCGGGCACCAGGGACCGGTGTGGCGTTCGGTGGTCGCGTGGTTCGCGGTCGCACTGGTGGTCGGTGGCGCGGCGGGCGCGGGGCTGCTGTGGCTGCTCGGCTGGCCGAAGCTGCCGCAAGGTGTCGCCTTCAGCACCACCGAGGCCCTCGACGTGCTCAAGATCGGCTTGGCGGTGGTCGCCGGTTTCGGCGGTGTCGTCGCGCTCGCGGTCAACTACCGCAGGCAGCGGGTCACCGAGGCCGCGCACGTGCTGACGCTCAGCCAGGAGGAGCGCGAGCGCACCAAGCTGTTCAACGAGCGCTTCGCCGGCACGACCGCCCAGCTCGGCCACGACCAGGCCGCGGTCCGGATCGCGGGTGTGTACGCCCTGGCGGGCCTGGCCGACGACTGGGCCGCACAGCGGCAGACCTGCGTGGACGTCCTGTGCGCCTACCTGCGGCTGCCTCGCGAGAGCAACGAGGGGGAGAAGGAGGTCATCGCCACGATCTTCCGGGTGCTGCGCGCCCACCTCGGCACCCCGCACCGCGCCGGCCCCTGGTCGGGCCTGGACTTCGACTTCACCGGGGTCGAGTTCCACGACGCGGACTTCAGCGAGATCACCTTCGAGGGCAAGGTGGTGTTCGACGGCGCGGTGTTCAGCGGACCGCACACGTCCTTCGAGCGGACCGTCTTCCGCGCCACGACGCTGAGCTGCCACGGCACCACGTTCGAGTCCGACCAGGTCAGCTTCCGGGACGCCTTGCTCGACCACGCGACGGTGGAGTTCGTCGGCGCCGCGTTCACCGGCACCTCGGTCGACTTCACCGCGAGCCAGATCCAGGGCCGGACGATCTACTTCTACCGCGCGGTGCTGACCGGTTCGCGGATCAGTTTCCGCACCAGCGAGGTGGTCGGCACGACGATCCGCTTCGACCGGTGCGAGGTGAGCGACACCGAGCTGGACTTCTCCGACCTCTACCCCGAGATGGCGGAGAAGCGGTCGTTCGGCGTCCTCGTGGTGGAGGGTTCCTCGCTGCGCCGGGTGACGGTCGACCTGCGCGGCATCGCGTTCGAGGAGACCGACATCTGGTTCCTGGACAGCACCTTCCAGGAAGTGGTGGTGCCGGTCGACGCGCGGTTCGACGGGCAGAGGTTGAAGGTCCGCCGGGTGGCGCTGGTGGACACGGTCCTGCCCGCCGACCGCTCCGGCGGCACCCGGGCCGGTGACGCGGAAGGGCCGACGCCCGCGGTGGACGTCGGCCCTTCCGGTTCAGCCGATCAGTAGCTCAGTACGTCAGTAGCTCAGTAGGTCATCGCCACGCCGGGGTCGGCCAGGAGGGCGCCGACGTCGGCCAGGAACTGCGAGCCCTGCTGGCCGTCGACCACGCGGTGGTCGAAGCTGAGGGCCAGTTGGCACACCTTGCGCGGCACGACTTGACCGTCCACCACCCACGGCATGTCGCGGATCGCGCCCAGGGCCAGGATCGCCGACTCGCCCGGGTTGATGATCGGGGTGCCCGTGTCGACGCCGAAGACGCCGACATTGGTGATGGTGATCGTGCCGCCCATCATGTCCGCGGGCGTCGTCTTGCCCTCACGGGCGGTCGTGGCCAGGTCGTCCAAGGCCACGGCCAGCTCGCGCAGCGACATGCGGTCGGCGTCGCGGACCTTCGGGACCACCAGGCCGCGCGGCGTCGCGGCGGCGATGCCCAGGTGCACGTAGTCCTTATAGACGATCTCCTGCGCCGCCTCGTCCCACGTCGCGTTGACGTCGGGCGTGCGGCGGACGGCCAGGGTGACCGCCTTGGCGGCGAACGCCAGCGGCGTGAGCTTGACGTCGCGGAACTGCGGCGCGTTCTTCAGCCTCGCCCGCAGCTCCATCATCGGCGTCACGTCCACCGTCAGGAACTCCGTGACGTGCGGCGCGGTGAACGCGCTGTCCACCATCGCCTGCGCGGTCGCCTTGCGGACGCCCTTGATCGGCACCCGCCGTTCCCGCGTGCCGTGGTCGACGGCGGCCGGTGCGGTGGGTGCCGCCACGGCCTGCTCGACGTCCTCCCGCGTGATCACGCCACCCGGGCCGGAGCCCGTCAGCGCGAACAGGTCGACGCCCAGGTCCTTGGCCAGCTTGCGCACCGGCGGCTTGGCCAGCGGCACGTAACCGCCCCGCGGGGCCACCGGCTCCGCGACCACCGGAGCGGGTGCGGGAGCCGGAGCAACCGGAGCCGCAGCCGCGGGAGCGGTGGCGACGGGAGCCGGGGCGTCCTTGCGCGGACGGCGCTTGGCGGCACCCGAGCGCGGGCCGTAGCCGACCAGCGTGGCGATCCGGCCGCCCGGCATCTCCTCGCCGATCTTGCCGTTCGACCCGGCCGAAGCCGAAGCCGAAGCCGACGTCGGAGCGGGAGCCGAACCGGTCGGGTCCACGTCGATCGTGATGATCGGGACGCCGACCTCGACCGTCTGGCCCACCTCGACCAGCAGCTCGGTCACCACGCCGTCCCACGGGCACGGCAGCTCGACGGCGGCCTTGGCGGTCTCGATCTCGACGAAGACCTGGTTGACCTTCACCTCGTCACCCGGCTTGACGTGCCAGGTGAGGATCTCGGCCTCGGTCAACCCCTCTGCCGTGTCGGGCAGGGGGAACTGCTTGTACTGCGGCACGACTATCCCCTTACCAGGCCAGCGAGCGGTCGACGGCGTGCAGCACCCGGTCGAGGTCGGGGAGGAACTCCTCCTCCAACTTCGACGGCGGGTACGGGGTGTCGAAACCGGTCACCCGCAGCACCGGCGCCTGCAGGGAGTAGAAGCACTCCTGCTGCACCTTGGCCGCGATCTCGCTGGAGATGGAGGACTCGCTGGGCGCCTCGGTCACCACGACCAGCCTGCCGGTGCGCCGCACCGACTCGAACACGGGCGCGAGGTCGAGCGGGGACAGCGTGCGCAGGTCGATGACCTCCAGCGAACGCCCCTCCTCCTCGGCCGCCGCGGCGGCGTCGAGGGACGTGCGCACCATCGGCCCGTACGTCACCAGCGTGACGTCGGAGCCGGTGCGCAGCGTGCGCGAGGAGAACAGCGGCCCGGGGGCGGCGGTCGTGTCGACCTCGCCCTTCTCGTAGTAGCGCCGCTTGGGCTCGAAGAACAGCACCGGGTCGTCGCAGTCGATCGCCTGCTGGATCATCCAGTAGGCGTCGGCCGGGTTCGAGCACGAGACGACCTTGAGGCCGGCGGTGTGCGCGAAGTACGACTCGGGCGACTCGGAGTGGTGCTCGACCGCGCCGATGCCGCCGCCGAACGGCACCCGGATCACCATGGGCACCTTGAGCCTGCCCTGGGTGCGGAAGTGCAGCTTGGCGACCTGCGAGACGATCTGGTCGAAACCGGGGAAGATGAAGCCGTCGAACTGGATCTCGCACACCGGCCGGTAGCCGCGGATCGCGAGGCCGACCGCGGTGCCGATGATGCCGGACTCGGCCAGCGGGGTGTCCAGCACGCGCTGCTCGCCGAAGTCCTTCTGCAGGCCGTCGGTGATCCGGAAGACGCCGCCGAGCTTGCCGACGTCCTCACCCATCACGATGACCTTGGGGTTGGCCTCCATCGACGCGCGCAGGCCGTTGTTCAACGCCTTCGCGATGGTCAGCGTCTGCACCGCGGCGGGTGCGGCGGACGTGGGGCGGTCCATGGTCGGAGCAGCCATCAGTGCTCACCTCCCGCGAACCCGGCGTGGTAGGCCAGGAACTCGTCGCGTTGCGCCTCCAGGACGGGGTTGCCCTCGGCGTAGACCTCGCTGAAGATGCGCCCGGCCGGTGGGTCGGGCAGGTTGACGCAGTAGTCGCGCAGCTCGACCGCGATCCGGTCGGCCTCGGCCTCGATGGAGTCGAAGAACTCCTGGTCGGCCCACTGCTGCTTGACCAGGTGCACCTTGACCCGCTCGATCGGGTCCTTGAGCTTCCACAGCTCCAGCTCGTCGGACAGCCGGTAGCGCGACGGGTCGTCGGAGGTGGTGTGCGCGTCCATCCGGTAGGTGAACGCCTCGATCAGGATCGGGCCGTTGCCCTGGCGGCACTCCTCCAGCGCCCAGCGGGTGACCGCGAGGGTGGCCAGCACGTCGTTGCCGTCGACCCGGATGCCGGGGAAGCCGTAGCCGCGCGCCCGCTGGTAGAGCGGCAGGCGGGACTGGCGCTCGGTCGGCTCGGAGATCGCCCACTGGTTGTTCTGGCAGAAGAACACCAGCGGCGCGTCGTAGACCGCGGCCCACACGAAGCCCTCGTGCACGTCGCCCTGGCTGGTCGCGCCGTCGCCGAAGAAGCAGATCGTGGCCTCGCCGTCCGCGTCGCCGACCTTGCCGTCGAACTTCTGCCCCATGGCGTACCCGGTGGCGTTGAGCACCTGGTTGCCGATGACGATCGTGTACGGGTGGAAGCGGTGCTCGACCGGGTCCCACGTGCCGTTGTCGGTGCCGCGGAAGATGCCGAGCAGGTCGGTCGGCTTCACGCCGCGCGTCCACGCGATGCCGTGCTCGCGGTAGCTGGGGAACGCCATGTCCTCCGGCCGCAGCGCCCGGCCCGCGCCGATCTGCGCGGCCTCCTGGCCGAGCAGCGGCACCCAGATGCCGAGCTCGCCCTTGCGCTGCAGCGCGTTGGCCTCGCGGTCGACCCGGCGGACCAGGACCATGTCGCGGTACAGCCCGCGCAGCTCCTCGGCCGTGATGTCGATGTCGAAGTCCGGGTGCTGGACGCGCTCGCCCTCGGGGGTGAGCAGCTGCACCAGGTCGGCGCCGCCCTCGTCTGTCGCTCGCAAGCCTGCGATCACCTGTTCCGCTGTCGGTTTGGCAGCAGTGGCCGGCGCGGCATCCGGCCCTGGGTGCGTCCATTCTTCGGGGGACGACATGCGCCTTGTCTCCTCGTCTACGAGGCCGCCCGGTCGCTTGTGGCGGCCCAGCGCGGCTGCACCGCCAGTCGCCGTCGTCCCCGGGGTGTGGGGGGTCGGGCAACCGTCGGCGCTGACGGTGTTCTCATCCACATCCTGACATGGCGTCACCCGGGATGGTGAGCCCCATCCCAGTTCGTAATCTCCTGTGCAGCGTTCTGACGTGCGGGAACGGTTGGACGGCCAATCTTCGGCAGTCCGAGTAGCGCGTTCGGTAATCGAACTCCGGTGTCCCGGTTACCGATCGTTAACCACCTTCCGTAGGGTTCCGGACACGCCCGGTCGACCGGAACCGCCCACGTCGGCACCCTCGCGTTGGATGGACTACCGACCTTCGGCCGGACCGACCATTTCCACCACGCGAAACCCCGACCGGCCGGTGCGCCGTGACAGGATCGGTGCGTGGACCGTTCAGCGCTGACCCGTACCGTTCGCGGGCTCTGGGACGACGACATCCTCCCGAGCCTGTCCGCCTTGGTCGCGGTTCCCGCGATCTCCCCGATCTTCGACCCCGCGTGGGCCGAGCACGGCCACCTGGCCGCCGCGGTGGAACACGTGCGCGCCTGGCTCGCCGACCGCGACCTGCCGGGCGCGACCGTCGAAGTCGTCCAGCTGCCCGACCGCACGCCCGTCCTGCTGGTCGACGTGCCCGGCACCGCGCCGACGTCCGACACCGTGCTGCTGTACGGCCACCTGGACAAGCAGCCGCCGGTCGGTGGCTGGGGCGAGGGGCTCGGGCCGTGGACGCCGGTCGTGCGCGACGGGCGGCTCTACGGGCGCGGTGCGGCGGACGACGGCTACTCGGGCTACGCGGCGATCGCCGCGATCGAGGGCGTCCGGCGCGCGGGCGGCACGCACTCGCGGTGCGTGGTGCTGCTGGAGACCGGCGAGGAGTCCGGCAGCCCGGACCTGCCCGCCTACGTCGACCACCTCAAGCCGCGGCTGGGCGAGGTGTCGCTGGTCGTGTGCCTGGACTCGGGCGGCAACGACTACGACCGCATGTGGCTGACCACGTCGTTGCGCGGGTTGGCGCAGGTCACGGTGACCGTGCGGGTGCTGGAGAGCGGGCTGCACTCCGGCATGGCGAGCGGGATCGTGCCGTCGTCGTTCCGGATCGCCCGGCAGCTGCTCGACCGGCTGGAGGACTCCACGACCGGCGAGGTGCTGGTGCGCGAGATGCACGTCGACATCCCGGAGAACCGGGTGGCGGAGGTGCGTGAGGCGGTGGCCAGCGTGCCCGGCGTGCTGGTGGGCAGCGTGCCGTGGGCCGGTGGGACGCAGCCGATGGCGACCGAGGAGGCGGAGCTGGCGCTCAACTCCGGGTGGCGGCCGACGCTGTCGGTGACCGGGGCGTCCGGGCTGCCCGAGCCGGACGACGCGGGCAACGTGCTGCGGCCGTTCACCACGCTGGTGCTGAGCTTCCGGCTGCCGCCGACCGCCGACTCGAAGGCGTCGATCGAGGCGGTGCGGCGGGCGTTGACGACCGACGTGCCGTACGGGGCTTCGGTGGAGCTGTCGCGCATCGAGTACGCGGACGGGTGGAACGCGCCGGAGCTCGCGCCGTGGCTGCGCGAAACGCTGGACCGGGTCGGCGAGGAGGTGTTCGACGCGCCGTGGCGGACGGTGGCGCTGGGTGGCTCGATCCCGTTCATGGGGCTGCTGCACGAGGCGTACCCGCAGGCCCAGTTCCTGGTCACGGGCGCGGTCGGGCCGGACTCCAACTGCCACGTGCCCGACGAGTGGCTGCACCTGGCGCACGCGGCCCGGATCACCGAGGCCGTGGCCGTGGTGCTGGACGCGCACGCACGGCGTTGAGTCGTTGAGGGGTGGGCCGGGTGGCACGCCGCCCGGCCCACCACCGTTCAGGCCCTGGTTCGTCGGTGACGTCCGGTCACGCGGCCCGCTTCCGGTCGAGGTCGCGGAGCAGGGCGAGGCCCGCGTCGGGTTGGTGACAGCTCGTCGATACCGATGATCACCCGGCCGGGTGCGCGCTCACGCTCGGTGGCCTGCTCGGCGGCGATCCGGCCGAGGAACACACGGAAGCGTTCGACCAACTCCGGCGCGGCGACCGGCAGCACGACCTGCGACGTCGCGCTGACCCGCTCCGGGCGGTCCGCGCCGCTGTACCGGGGAGGTAAGTCGAACTCCACGGAGAGTGACGACGACAGTCCACTGACCGGGTCCGCAAACACCGGCCGGGACCGCTACCTAACCCGCCGGTAACCGGTTTACTGAACCGATGCCGCACACTGGCCGAGTGAACGAGCACAGCCGGCAAGCCGAGCGGACGCGGTTGGCGGAGTCCGACTCCCCGACCGCACCCTGGCGTCTCTGGGGCCCCTACCTGGCCGGACGGCAGTGGGGCACGGTGCGGGAGGACTACTCGGCCGGCGGTGACGCGTGGACGTCGTTCCCGTTCGACCACGCCCGTTCACGCGCCTACCGCTGGGGCGAGGACGGCATCGCCGGCATCTGCGACGTGCACGGCTTCCTCAACCTCGGCGTCGCTCTCTGGAACGGCCGCGACCCGATCCTCAAGGAGCGCTACTTCGGCCTGACCAACAACGAGGGCAACCACGGCGAGGACGTCAAGGAGCACTGGTGGGTCACCGACGGCACGCCGACGCACTCGTGGATGCAGGTCGTCTACCGGTACCCGCAGCGTGAGTTCCCGTACGCCGAGCTGCGCGAGATGGCCGAGCGCGCCGGCCGCAACGAGCGCGAGCCCGAGCTGTCCGACACCGGCGCGCTCGACGAGAACCGGTTCTTCGACGTGCGGGTCGGCTACGCCAAGGCGGGCCCGAAGGACATCTGCGTCGAGCTGACCGCCACCAACCACGGGCCGGACCCGGCGCCGCTGCACCTGCTGCCCCAGTTCTGGTTCCGCAACACGTGGGCGTGGGGCCGTGACGACCGCAGGCCGACCCTGCGCGCCTGCACCCGCGACGGCTGGCGCCGGATCACCGCCGAGCACGGCGCCCTGGGCCGCTACACGCTGCACGTCGAGGGCACGCCGACGCTGCTGGTCACCGACAACGAGACCAACGAGGTCGAGCTGTTCGGCACCGGGCGCAACCCGACCCGCTACACAAAGGACGGCATCGACCGGTACGTCGTCGGCCGGGACGCGACGGCGTGCCAGGTCGTCGGCCCGGACGACACCAGCGAACCGGGCACGAAGGTCGCCGCCTGGTACTCGTTCGACCCGGTCGAGCCGGGCGAGTCGGTGACCGTGCGGCTGCGCCTGGTGGAGGGCGACGGGCACCTCGACGCGTTCGGCCCGAGCTTCCAGGACACGGTCGACCAGCGCAAAGCCGAGGCCGACGAGTTCCACCGGACCGACCTGGACCCCAAGCGCGCCGCCGTGGTCAGACGGGCGCTCGCGGGCCTGATGTGGACCAAGCAGCACTACCGCTTCCGCACCGCCGACTGGCTCGACGGCGACCCGGCGCAGCCCGCCGCGCCCACGTCGCGCAAGAACATGCACGCCCGCAACGCGCACTGGCGGCACTTCGACGTGGCCGACGTGATCTCCATGCCGGACGAGTGGGAGTACCCCTGGTTCGCGGCGTGGGACCTCGCGTTCCACACCGTGCCGTTCGCGAGGGTCGACCCGGCGTTCGCCAAGGAGCAGCTGCTCCTGCTGTGCCGGGAGTGGCTGATGCACCCCAACGGCCAGCTGCCCGCCTACGAGTGGGAGTTCGGCGACGTCAACCCGCCGGTGCACGCGTGGGCGGCGCTGCAGGTCTACCGGTCCGAGGAGGTCAAGGACCGCAAGTTCCTGGCCAAGGTCTTCCACAAGCTGCTGCTGAACTTCTCCTGGTGGGTCAACCGCAAGGACGCCGACGGCAGCTACCTGTTCGAGGGCGGCTTCCTCGGCATGGACAACATCGGCCCGGTGAACCGGTCGGAGCCGATGCTGGGCCAGTGGCGGCTGGAGCAGTCCGACGCCACGTCGTGGATGGCGGCCTACAGCCTGCACTTGATGCAGATCGCGCTGGAGCTGGCGCGGTACGACGAGTCGTACGAGGACGTGGCCACGAAGTTCGTGGAGCACTTCCTGAGCATCGCCGAGGCGTCCACGCAGTTCGGTTCCGGCGGGCGCGGCATCTGGGACGAGACGGACGGCTTCTGCTACGACGTGGTGTCGCGGCGGCTGCCGGACGGGCACGTCGAGTCGCAGCCGGTGCGGGTGCGGTCGATGGTGGGGCTGATCCCGGTGCTGGCGTGCGCGGTGCTGGAGCCGTGGGTGTTCGAGGAGCTGCCCGACTTCGCCCGGCGCCTGGAGCACCTGCTGACCAAGCGGCCGGAGCTGCAGCAGTTCCTGAGCCGCAGTGGCGGCGGGGCGCTGCTGAGCCTGTTGGACGAGCGCAAGCTGCGGCGCGTGCTGAGCCGGATGCTGGACGAGGGCGAGTTCCTCTCTCCGCACGGCATCCGCAGCCTGTCCGCGGCGCACCGCGAGGGCTTGGAGGTGCAGGTCGCGGACCAGGAGCACCGGATGGGCTACGAGCCGGGCGAGTCCCGCACGCCGATGTTCGGCGGCAACTCGAACTGGCGCGGCCCGGTCTGGTTCCCGACCAACGCGCTGCTCGTGGAGGCCCTGCGCACGATCGAGGAGTTCCACGACGGAAGGTTCCACGTGGAACTTCCGACCCGCAGCACGCGCCACGTGACGGCCGGCCAGGCGGCGGACGAGCTGGTCAGACGGCTGGTGGCGCTGTTCCTGCCCGACCACGACGGCCGCAGGCCCGCGGACGGCAAGCGGATCGAGTCGACCGATTCACCCTTGTGGCGGGAGCATGTCACCTTCAGCGAGTACTTCGACGGCGACACGGGTGAGGGCCTGGGCGCGACGCACCAGACGGGGTGGACCGCGCTGGTCGCCAGCTTGTTGACGGATCGTCGCCAAACAGGCGCCGTGGGTGAATCAAATGTGTGATGAAGGCCAAACCGCTGAATGATTTGCGGCTGTTCGGGCCCTGTGACGCAAGATTCATGCACACCGAAGTTCTGTAACACGCACGTGCTGTGCACCCCGTGGCCCAAGTGGCAGTATGCCGAACACTCGACCGACACAGTTACAAGGAGTGACGCCGTGGCCCGTCGTACCAGGCACGCTGCGCTCGCCCTGTTCCCCGTGCTCGCCTTGGCGGCCACGATGACGGCGTGCGCGACCAAGGTCAACACCGACTCGTCAGGCGACGGGTCCAGCATCAACCTGGTCCAGAGCGGCAAGCTGATCACCTGCACCCACCTGTCCTACAAGCCGTTCCAGTACACCGAGGGCGACAAGACCGTCGGCTTCGACGTCGACCTGGTGAACCTGGTGGCCAAGGAGCTGGGCGTCACGCAGGAAATCTTCGACACCCCGTTCGACAACATCACCTCGGGCGAGGTCTTCAACACCGGCGACTGCGACCTCGCCGCCGCCGGCATGACGATCAACGAGGCGCGCCAGAAGGCGATCGACTTCTCGGACCCGTACTTCGACGCCAGCCAGGCGCTGCTGGTCAAGAAGGACTCGGGCATCAAGGACCTGCCCGACCTCAAGGGCAAGCGGCTCGGCGTGCAGCAGGACACCACCGGCGAGGAGTACGGCCGGGCGAACGCCGAGGCCAACGGCTACGAGGTCGTCGAGTACGAGGACCTGCCGCTGCTCGAGACGGCGGTGCGCACCGGCGCGGTGGACGCGGCGATGAACGACAACGGCGTGCTCTACGACTACGTCAAGGAGTTCCCCGACACCGAGGTCACCAAGGAGTTCGACACCGGTGAGGTGTACGGGATCGGCATGAAGAAGGGCAACACCGCGCTCCAGGCCAAGGTCAACGAGGTCTTGAAGAAGGCCAAGGAGAGCGGCGAGTACGACAAGATCTACGAGAAGTGGTTCGGCAAGAAGCCGGAGTCGAAGTAGCCGGCTGACCACGGGGGCCGGTGCCGAGGCGCACCGGCCCCTCGCTTGTCCCCACTCCCGGAGGAACTCCGACATGGCCATGTCGAAACGGCGGAGGGCGACCCTCTCGCGCCGTGTGCAGTACGCGTTGTTCATCGTCATCGCGCTCGTCCTGGCGTTCGCCGCCGACTGGACCGAGCTGCGGCGCTCGTTCTTCGACGTCGAGACGGCCCGGGAGATGTTCCCCAACGTCCTGACGGTGGCGTTCAAGAACACCCTCTTCTACACCGCGTTCGGTTTCGCGATCGCCTTCGGGCTCGGCCTCGTCCTGGCGCTGATGAAGCTGTCCTCGGTGGGGCCCTACCGGTGGCTCGCCACCATCTACATCGAGTTCTTCCGCGGTGTGCCCGCCCTGCTGGTGTTCATCGCGATCGACACCGCGGTACCGCTGGCGTTCGGCATCGCCTTCGACACCGCGTCCAAGGCGGGCGTCGCCCTGGGCATGGCCGGTGGCGCCTACATCGCCGAGACGATCCGCGCGGGCATCCAGGCCGTGCCCAAGGGCCAGATCGAGGCGGCCAGGTCGCTCGGCATGACGCCGCTGCGGACGATGCTCACCGTGGTGATCCCGCAGGCGTTCCGGATCGTGCTGCCGCCGCTGACCAACGAGCTGATCCTGCTCACCAAGGACTCGTCGCTGATCAGCGTCGTCGGCCTGACCACGGCGCAGTACGAGCTGACGAAGTTCGGCCGCGAGACGCTGAGCCAGAACCCGACGATGACCCCGATCCTCATCGCGGGCCTGTGCTACCTGATCATCACGTTGCCGCTGGGCCACCTGTCGCGGTACCTGGAGCGGCGCACGGGCGGGAAGAAGATCAGCACGCCGGAGTCGACCGGGTTGGGGGTGTCCGCGTGAGCGACGTCGTGGTCGAGGTGACCGGGCTGAAGAAGTCGTTCGGCCCGCTGGAGGTGCTCAAGGGCATCGACCTGTCGGTCAACCGCGGTGACGTGGTGTGCATCATCGGGCCGTCCGGCTCGGGCAAGTCGACCCTCCTGCGCTGCGTGAACCTGCTGGAGGAGCCGACCGGCGGCAAGATCGTGGTGCACGGCACCGAGCTGACCGACCCGGACGTGGACATCGACGCCGCGCGCACCAAGATCGGCATGGTGTTCCAGTCGTTCAACCTGTTCTCGCACCTGAGCGTGCTGAACAACCTGACCGTGGCGCAGCGCAAGGTGCTCAAGCGGGACGCCAAGCAGGCGCAGGAGGTCGCGTTGCGCAACCTCGAGCGGGTCGGGTTGTCCGACAAGGTGAACGCGATGCCGAACCAGCTCTCCGGCGGCCAGCAGCAGCGCGTGGCGATCGCGCGGGCGCTGTCGATGGACCCGGACGTGATGCTGTTCGACGAGCCGACCTCGGCGCTGGACCCGGAGCTCGTCGGTGACGTGCTCGGGGTGATGCGGCAGCTGGCCGACGAGGGCATGACGATGCTCGTGGTGACGCACGAGATGCAGTTCGCCCGCGAGGTGGCCGACCGGGTGCTGTTCATGGACGGCGGCTACGTGGTCGAGGAAGGCCCGGCCGAGCAGGTCATCGGGGCGCCGCAGCACGAGCGCACGCAGTCGTTCCTGGCCCGCGTGCTCGACCCGACGCACCAGGGACCGAGCGGCAGCTGATCCCCCTTGGGCCGATCCCACCACGGGGGTCGGCCGGTGCCCCTATTGTCTTCTCCCATGGCTGAGGCGGGGGCGCGGGGGCTGGACGTGTTCGACCCCAGCCCGCCGCGCTCCGTCCGGATGGCCGCCGCCGAGGTGCTGCGCGGTGTCGGCGAACCGGACGGGACGTGGCGGTTACCGAGGCGGCGGGCGGGGATGCCGCCGGTGGTGCGGGTCGCGGACCGGTTCCTGACCGGCACGCTGGACCTGCGGGCGGTGGAGTTCCCGTACCTGCTGGAGTTCGTGCGCTGCCGGTTCGAGGAGCCGCCGGACCTGCGGCAGGGCAAGCTGGCCGGCATCGCGTTCGCGGACTGCCGGCTGCCGGGCGTGTCGGCGCGGAACCTGAGCAGCGCCAACGAGGTCTCGCTGGACGGCAGCACGGTCGAGGGCCTGGTCGACCTGGTCGACGCGGACGTGGCCGGGTCGTTGTCGGTGCGCGACAGCGTGTTGAGCGTGCCGGACGGGATCGCGCTGCACGCCGACCGGTTGAAGGTGGCGGGCGGGTTCCTGGCGCAGCGGGTGCGGGTCACCGGCGAACTGCGGATGGCGGGCGCGCACGTCGGCGGGTACTGCAACTTCAGCGGCGGCCTGCTCACCAACCCGCGTGGCCACTCGATCAACGGCACCGGGTTGCACGTCGGCGGCAACCTGCTGATGAACGGCTGCACCTTGCGCGGCACCGTGCTGCTCGCGGGCGCGCGGGTCGACTCGGCGCTGACGCTGCGCGGCACCACCGCCGCCGACGGCCGGTCGGACGACGACGCGCTGGACCCGCACTCCGACCCGAACGCCACGCTGGTGTTCGACCGCATCGCGGTGGACGGCGACGTGCAGCTCGACCGGGGTTTCACCAGCGCCGGCACGGTGCGCATGGTCAACGCCGCGTTGGGCGGCACGCTGTCGCTGTCGGGTGGGTCGTTCGACGCGCTCGGTGCCGATGACGGCGAGCCCACCGGCTACGGCCGGGCGTTGGCCACGGACACCGCCGAACCCACGGGGTACGGGCGCGCGCTGCACCTGGACGGCACGACGGTCGGCGGCGACATCATCGGCCGGCAGGCCACCGTGCGCGGGCAGGTGCGGATGGTCGACTTCCAGGCCAAGGGCAGCCTCATCCTCGACGGGTCCACTCTGGACAACCCGCGCGCGGACGCCCTGCTGGGCAACCGGTCCCGCATCGGCAGCAACCTCGCCGCCCGCGAGGTGGAGGTGGCGGGCGGGCTGGAGCTGCGGGGCGTGCAGATCGGCGCGAACCTCGACCTGCGGGGCAGCCGGATCACCAAGCCGGGCCGGTACCGGCACCAGCCGGCGGGCAAGCCGTCGCTGGACGTCGGCGGCGCGGTCATCGGGCGTGACCTGATCTGCGCACGCGGTGCGAAGGAGTTCGTCGCGCACGGTGGCGTGCGGGCACGGCGGGCGCACATCGGTCGGATGGCCACGTTCGAGGGCGCGGTGCTCGGCGACAAGCTCGACGCGCACGCGTTGAACCTGCTGGGCATGCAGGTGCAGGAGCTGGTGGTGAAGCCGATCAGCCCGCCGCGCGGTGACGTGACGCTGCGGCAGGTGCGCTGCACGGTGCTGGACGACGACGAGCACTTCTGGGGCGCCACCGGCTGGATCGACCTGGAGGAGTTCCGCTACGACTCGCTGCGGCACCCGATCGACCTGCGTGACGACGGCGAGGTCGAGCGGCGGCTGCGCTGGCTGCGGCAGGCGATGCGGCGCACCTACCGGCCGGGGCCGTACGACCAGTTCGCCGAGATGCTGCGGGCGGGCGGCAACGACGAGCACGCGGCCACCGTGCTGGTGGAGAAGCAGCGGCTGCGGTACCGGGCGGTCGCCGAGGGCCGTCGCTGGCTCGGGCCGCTGGTGCTGGTGTGGAGCTGGCTGCAACGCGCGATGGTGGGCTACGGCTACCGCCCGGCCCGCGCGCTGGCGTGGCTGGTGGTGACGTGGCTGCTGGGCGCCGTGTACTTCGAGGCGGGCCCGGAGCTGTCCGAGATCAACCAGGACGACCGGCTGTCGTGGAACCCGTGGCTGTTCACGATCGACCTGGTCGTGCCGATCGTGGACTTCGGCAACAAGAACCGGTGGAACACACCGGGCGCGTCTCAGTGGATCGCGGCGGGGCTGATCGCGATGGGGTGGGTCCTGGC
Organism: Saccharothrix carnea; assembly: GCF_003014735.1. Taxonomy (GTDB): domain Bacteria; phylum Actinomycetota; class Actinomycetes; order Mycobacteriales; family Pseudonocardiaceae; genus Actinosynnema; species Actinosynnema carneum. The sequence goes on from NZ_PYAX01000005.1 coordinate 180,471, forward strand.
GACCACGGTGGCGGCGGGTGTGACCCGGACGTTGAAGCGCTGACCGGGCGACTGTCACTAGGGTTGCGGCCGTGACTGATCTGGTGCTGGCACTGGACGTCGGCGGCACGAAGATCGCCGGGGCGGTGGTCGAACGCGGTGGGGTGGTGCGGCGGGCGGTTCGGGTGGGGACGCCGCTCGGGGCCGCGGAGCAGACGTGGGACGCGGTGGCGTCGGTGGTCGACGAGGTGTTGCGGGGTGAGGCCGTGGCCGGGGTCGGTATCGCGTCGGCCGGGCCCGTGGACGCCGACGCGGGCACGGTCAGTCCGATCAACGTTCCCGGCTGGCGTGGTTTCCCGCTGCGCGAGCGGGTGGCCGCGGTGGTGCCCGGTGTGCCGGTGGAGTTGGCGGGCGACGGGCCGTGCATGGCGTTGGGCGAGCACTGGCTCGGTGCGGGCCGGGGTAGCCGGTTCATGCTGGGGCTGGTGGTGAGCACGGGTGTCGGTGGTGGGCTGGTGCTCGGTGGGCGGCCGTTCGGCGGGCGCACCGGGAACGCCGGGCACATCGGGCACGTGGTGGTCGAGCCGGACGGCGAGCCGTGCGCGTGCGGTGGGCGCGGGTGCGCGGAGACGGTGGCCGGCGGGCCGCGGATGGTGGCGTGGGCGCGCCGCCAGGGCTGGCAGGCGCCGGACGACGCGGACGCCGCCGTGCTGGCGGCGGCGGCCGGTGCGGGCGAGGACATCCCGAAGGCCGCGTTCGAGCGGGCCGGTCGGGCGGTCGGGCTGGCGATCGCGGCCACGGCCGCGGTGGTCGACCTGGACCTGGCCGTGGTCGGCGGCGGCGTGGCGCAGGCGGGCGAGCTGCTGTTCGACCCGATCCGCCAAGTCGTCGCCGACCACTGTGGACTGTCCTACCTGGACGGCTTGCGGGTGGAGCCCGCCCGGCTCGGTGGCCGGGCGGGACTCGTCGGCGCCGCCGCGCTGGTGCTCGGCTAGTGGACGGCGATCGGCTTGACCCGGTCGCTGTCCTCGTCCACGTGGTAGTCGTCGCCCTGCGTCTCGTCGGTGCCGTTGGACCACCGGGTCCGCTTGGCGATCAGCGTCACGACGACCGCGACCAGCAGGTTCGCCACGACGGCGATCGCGCCGACGTAGATCTGCACGACCGAACCGGCGAAGGGCTCCCAGCCGAACAGCGACAGCTTGCCCAGCGGCAACGCCGAACCGGCGAAGTGCGCCTTGCCGACCGCCGGGTTGCCGATGTTGTACAGCAGCCACATGCCGTAGCCCATGCCGACGATCCAGCCCGCGATGAGGCCCCACAGGTGGAACCAGCGGGTGTAGAGCGCGATCGCCACGGCGGGCAGCGTCTGCAGGATCATCACGCCGCCGATGAGCTGCAGGTCGATGGAGAACTGCGGGTCGATGAACACGATGAACGCGACCGCGCCGAACTTCACCACCAGCGACGCCAGCTTGGCCTGCTTGGCCTCCTGGGCGGGCGAGGCGTCCTTCTTCAGGTACTCCTTGTAGATGTTGCGGGTCCACAGGTTCGCCGCCGCGATCGACATGATCGCCGCGGGCACCAGGGCGCCGATCGCGATGGCCGCGAACGCCACGCCCGCGAACCAGCCCGGGAACTCCTGGCCGAACAGCACCGGCACGATGGTGTTGGTGTCCGGGCGGCCGGTGGCCTGGTTGGTGATCGGCTTGACGCCCGCGCTGATGGCGACGAAGCCCAGCATCGCGAGCAGGCCGAGCAGCAGCGAGTACGCGGGCAGCGCGACCATGTTCCGCTTGATCACGTTGCGGCCGCGCGAGGCCAGGATGCCGGTCAGCGAGTGCGGGTACAGGAACAGCGCCAGCGCCGAGCCCAGCGCCAGCGTGGCGTACTGGAGCTGGTTGTTCGCGGTCAGGATGATCCCGTCGGCCTTGCTCTCGGTGGCCGCGTACTTGGCCTGCGCGCTGTCGAAGATCGCCCCCCAGCCGCCGAACTTCGACGGCAGGTAGATCACCGCGACCAGGATCACGATGTAGATCAGCGTGTCCTTGACGAACGCGATCAGCGCGGGCGCGCGCAGCCCCGACTGGTAGGTGTAGAGCGCCAGGATCACGAACGCGATGAACAGCGGCAGGTGGCCCAGGATGCCCGAGCCGTTGAGGCCCATCGTGCGCAGCACGGCCTCCAGGCCGACGAGCTGCAGCGCGATGTAGGGCATGGTGGCGACGATGCCGGTGATGGCCACCAGCAGCGCGAGCCAGTGCGAGCCGTACCGGCCGCGGACGAAGTCCGCCGGCGTCACGTAGCCGTGCACGCGGGACACCGACCACATGCGCACCAGCGGCAGGAACACGATCGGGTACAGGATCACCGTGTAGGGCAGCGCGAAGAAGCCCATGGCGCCGGCGCCGAAGACCAGCGCGGGCACGGCGACGAACGTGTACGCGGTGTAGAGGTCACCGCCGACCAGGAACCAGGTGATCCAGGAGCCGAACTTGCGACCGCCCAGGCCCCACTCGTCGAGGTGGTCGAGGGTGTCGCCCGCCTTCCACTTCGCCGCGACGAAGCCCAGGACGGTGACCAGCAGGAACAGCGCGCTGAACACCACCAACTCGGTCCACTGCATTACTTGGCCCCCTCGTCCAGGTCGTCCACGCCGAGCAGGTCGGGCTTGCCCTTGACGACGGGTTCGTCCTTGGTCTTGACGTAGACCAGGCCCACGCAGAGCACGCCCACCGGCACCCAGGCGAACTGGTACCAGTAGAAGAACGGCAGCCCGAGGACCCTCGGCTCATCGGAGTTGAACCAGGGCGTGATGAGCATGAGCAGAGGAATCAGCAGCAGCAGGTTCCAGTTGCTCCAGCGCAGGCTGGATTTTCGAGCAGAAGGCATGTGCCCCTCCGTACGGCGGCCCGGTTACGCGGTGTCGCGCATGGTAGGTCGGAGGAGGGACAGTAGTCACCATGTCGGGTGGGTTACCAACGAATGACGTAGCTGGATCGTGACCAACTACCGCTTCGTGCGCAGGCCGTCGACCAACTGCTTCTCCGCGCGGTCGAAATAGGTCAGCAACGCTTCTTCGGCCTGCCGAACCTCGCCCGCGTCGAGCAGGTCCACGATGGACTGGTTCAGCGGCAGGTAGTCGCGGTGGAACTCCTCGGGGTCGCCCATCACGTGGAACGCCAGGCGCACCTCGGCGAGCAGGCGCTCCATCTCCTCGTCCAGCCGGGAGCTGCCGGCCAGCGCGGTGAGGGCCTGGTGGAACTTGACGTTCGCGGTGCCGACACCGGTCCAGTCGCGCCGCGCGCGGAACGAGAGCCCCAGTTCGACGGTCTCGCGCACGGCTCGCTTCGCGTCCTCGTCGGCGTGCGGCCAGCGGCGGACGGCGCCGCACTCGATGACCCGGCGCGCGGCGTAGAGGTCGACGATGTCGGGCACGTCGGGGCGGCGGACGAACACGCCCTTGCTGTACTCGTGCACGAGCAGGCGTTCGTGGGTGAGCAGGCGGAACGCCTCGCGCAGCGTGTTGCGGGAGACGCGGAGGGCCTCGCCGAGCGCCTTCTCGTTGAGCTGCTGGCCGGGTTTGATGTCACCGTCCAGGACGCTGGTGCGCAGCTTGTCCGCCACGCGCTCGGCGGTGCTGGAGCGGTCGAGGTCACCGCGGTCCCTCGCCAGCGCGTTCAGCCAGCCGTCCGCCTGAGCCGTCGTCATGGTGAGTGAGTCTAGTCTAATGGAGTATTGAAGGATTGTTGAACAATCCGTACGTTGAACAACGGTGCGAGGGGAGGACTTCATGGACCTCAACGCGGATCTGGGCGAGGGCTTCGGCCGCTGGACCCTGGGTGACGACCGGGCGCTGCTGGACGTGGTGACCAGCGCGAACGTCGCCTGCGGGTTCCACGCCGGCGACCCGGAGACGATGCGGCGGACGTGCGAACTGGCGGCGGCGCGCGGCGTGGCGGTCGGTGCCCACGTCGGCTACCGGGACCTGAACGGCTTCGGCAGGCGGTTCGTCGACGTGGCGCCGGAGACCCTGACCGCCGAGGTGCTGTACCAGTTGGGCGGGCTGGACGCGTGCGCCCGCTCGGCCGGGACGCGGGTGGGGTACGTCAAGCCGCACGGCGCGCTCTACAACGCGCTGGTCACGCACGAGGCGCAGGCCGACGCCGTGGTGGACGCCGTGCGCGCGTTCGACCCGGCGCTGCCGGTGCTGGGGCTGCCGGGTGCGGTGTGGTTGAAGCGCGCCGAGGTGGCCGGCCTGCCGGTCCGGTACGAGGCGTTCGCCGACCGGGCGTACACGGCGGTGGGGACGCTGGTGGACCGGCGGCGGCCGGGCGCGGTGCTGCACGACGTCGGTGCGATCGCGGCGCGGTGCGTGGTGCTGGCGACGGAGGGGCGGGTGCGCGCGATCGACGGGCAGCTGCTGCGGATGCCGGTGGACTCGATCTGCCTGCACGGCGACAGCCCCGGTGCGGTGGCGATCGCGCGGGCGGTGCGGTCGGCGCTGACCGACGCGGGGGTGGCGCTGGGTCCGTTCTCGGGCGGGCTGGACCGGCTCAGCGCGTGACCCTCAGGCCGTCACGGGTGGGTGGGCCGGGGTGACGCCCATCCGGTCGAGCAGCCCGAGGATCACGTCGACCGTGTCGAGCACCAGGGCCGGGCTGATCCGTCCCGGCATCGTGCCGAAGACCAACCCCGCCTCGAAGTGCAGCGGGGAAGGAAGGCTGTGCGCCCGGGCCACCAGGTACTCGACGACCTCCGGGTCGAACGCGCGGGCCACGGCGGCCGGGTCACTGGTGAACACGGCGAACTGGGCGTCGAAGGGCCCCGGCGGGAAGGCGACCCGGTGCCACTGGCCGCCCTCTGCCGCCACGGTCACCGGGACCTCACGGACCAGTTCACCACCTTGGGCGGAGATGTGGTCCGCCGGCAGTGGACGGCCCCAGAGGTTCTTGCCCCCGTGGACGCGGCGGCTGATCTTCATCGGGGTCAGTCGCGCGGTGGACACCTCGATCCGGTGCTCGTAGTCCGTGCGCGTGCCGTTCTGGACGGACTTCTCCACCGACGCCTCGCCCACGCGCACCGACCACCTCCCGCGCGGGAAGTCGAGTGTGATGCCGAAGCTTCGAGGCGACGCCATGCTGAGCCGGTTGACCAAGCCGTCGGTCTCGGCCCTCATCGGCTCCAGCAACCCGACCGACCACGGGCGGGCTGCGGCGGGATCGACCACCCGTCCGCCGACCGTGGTCGCGAGCGCGGCCAGCCCGTCGACGTGCGCTTGTTCCTCCCTCCGGCCGCGGCGCGAGTTCCACCAGTACCCGAGGCCGAACAGGACCGCGATGATGGCGAAGAGCGGTGTGAGGCGGAGCCAGAATTCGTCCATGATCAGATGTCCAGGTATCCCTTGGTCTGCTGCTTGGACTGGTCTTCGCCGGTCTCGGCGTACTGGTCCGCCTTCTGCCGGGCCGCGTCGTTGCGCAGGGGCTTGTCGATGCCCGCGTTCGCGCCCGTGCCGACTCCGAGCTGCGACGCCGCCGCGTCGGTCACGGCGGTACCCATGGACCTGCCGAAGCCGTCTTGCAGTCGTTGGCCGAGCATGCCGTCCTTGCTCCACAGCTTGACCAGCGGCGACTTGTCCCCGCCCGCCTTGAGGGCGTCGGCGGCGAGGCTGCCGGCGTGCTTGTTGGCCATGGAGCGCTGGAACGCCGTCTTGACGTTCCCGGCCCGCTTGGCCAGGTTGCGCAGGAAGTCCAGGATCTTGGTCAGGAACTGCTTCAACCTGGCCACGATCCGGGCCACCCGGCTGCCGGTGGTGGCCACCCGGACGCTGGTCGCGGCGCCCGCGGCGGCGGTGGAGGCGCCGAAGCTCGGCACAGCCGCCGCCAGCGCGGGGATCCAGATCATGATCAGCCAGGTGATCAGCTCGGTGAGGATCGCCTTGATGAAGTCCTCGATGATCGTCATGATCATGCTCGAGGTCTGGAGCATCTGCGCCAGCTCACCGGCCTGACCGGCGACGCCGTCGATGCCGTTGGCGAACTCGCCCAGCTTCGTGCTGGCCGCCTCCGACGCGGAACCGCCCCAGCTGGTCACCGAGTTCGCCAGGTCGGTGTCGAACTGGTCGCGCAGCTTGGCCACGCCCTCGCCGATGGCGTTGAAGTTCTCCGCCGCCTGCGCCAGCGCGGGCCCGTCGCCGCTGACGAAGTGGATCGCGTCCTCCAGCGGCTGCACCACGCTGATCAGGAAGTTCAGGCCCTGACCAACCAACCAGCCGAGCGGGTCGGTGGCGATGCCCAGCGCGGAGGTGCCGAGCGATCCGATCAACGCCGAGCCCTCGGAGACCAGGCCGGTGACCTCGGCGCCGCCCTTCTCCTCGGCCTTGCCCCACGCTTCCTTGGTCTTGAGGTAGTTGCCGTAGAAGGGGGCGGCTTCCGCCATCTTCTGGCTGGTGTCCTTCTCGCCGACGGTGATCTCGACACCGCCGGCCTCGGTCTTCACTTCGGCCATTCCTTTGGTTCCCCGCCCCTACTTGCCGTCGAGCTGGACGTGCAGGCCGTTCAGCAGCTGCTTCACGGCTTCTTCCTGGGCGGCGTACTCCTGCGCCGCGCCGTTGAACTTGTCCGCGCCCGACTGCAAGCCGTCCTGAAGTGCCTGGAACACGTCGTTGAGGTCGTTGAGCATCTGCGTGTACTGGCCTTTGACGAACAGGCCGACCACGCCCCACGACTTCTCGCCCACGTCCGCCTTGGCCACCAGGCCCGCGATCTCGGCGGCGGTCCCGCGGTGGCCGTCGAGCTTGCCCGCGAAGGCCCGCAGTTCCCCGGGGTTGACGTCGAATCCGCCGCTCATCGGGCGCTCACCGGTCCTCGTCGTCGAAAAGGTTCAGGAAACGGCCGTCTGCCTGCGCGGGGCCGGAGCGCGGAGGCGGGGTCGGCTGGTCGTCGTCGCGCAGGAACCGGCGCTGGGAGAAGTCGTCCGGCTCCTCCGGCGGCGCGGGGCGGCGTGGCGGGGCCGGCCGGGCGGGCGGGGCCGGTGGCATCCGGTTCGGGACCGGGCCGGACGCGGGTGGGCCGGTGTAGGGCGGGGCCGGTGGCGGCGGGGCCTGCGGTGGTGGCGGGGCCTGCGGTGGTGGCGGCTGTTCGACCATGGCGCGCATGTCCTGCGGCGAGACGCCGAACAGCTGGGCCTGGGTCTCCAGCACCTGGTCGGTGAGGTTCATGTCGTCACCGAGGGCGTTCTCCACGATGCCGGCCTGGCGTCGGGCGGCCTCGGCGACGGCCTGCCTCAGCGTCGCCATGATCGCGCCGGCCAGCGCGTGCGGCGGCCGGCGCATCGCCGGGTCGCCCAGCCGGATGTCCTTGATCGCGCCGGACGGGCCCGCCACGACCGTCACCGCGCGGTCGGGCGAGGTCACGACCACCTCGAGCGCGGCCAGTTCCTCCTGCATCCGGTCGATGCCCGCGACCTGCTGGTCGACCCGGTGCAGCTTGGACTGGAACTGTTCGAACTGCGCGACGAGCTGGTCGAACTCGGCCGACACGTCAAGACCTCCCGGGGGCTGCTGGGGCTTCGAGCGGGCCCCATGGTGGCAAGGGGGTGGCGCGCTTCGTGCCCGAACGAGCGAAAAGAGTGGACGTTCACGCTCCCGGACGTTCGGCGGGTTCCTCGACCAAGCGGTGGTTGGGCAGCATCAGCGGGTGACCAGACGACTCCACGCAGTGATCAGCCTCACACTCGGTCTGTCCCTCCTCTCCCTCCCCGGCGTCGCGCACGCGCAGCCCGCGCCGTGCTTCGACCCGAACGCACCCGTCACCGTCGAAGAGCAGCGGTTGGGCGACCGGCTCACGCCGACCGGACCGGAGGTCGGGCCCGAGCTGGCCCGGCTGGGTGGGTTCGACGACGACGTCACCCGGTTCACCACCCGCCTGTGCGAGCCGATCTCCCACGCCCAGGCGATGTACCACGTGGCCGCCGGCGGGACGGAGCTGTGGCGGGCGGCGGTGCGGCGGGCGCAGTCGCCCCAGGCTTGGGACCCCTACGACGACCGACCGCTGTACTGGGCCCGGCTGCTCGCGACGAAGGCGCTGCGGCAGTGGCAGCCGCGGGGGTGGCAGCTCGACGCGGCCGCGCGGGCGAGGCTGGTCGACGCGTTCGACCGCACGTCGCGGGGCGTGGAGCAGGTGCGGTTCGGTGACGGTGTCCGGCGGATCGCGGTGACCGGGTTCGACCCGTTCCAGCTCGGCGGCACGTCCGTGCGGCGCAGCAACCCCTCGGGCGCGGCGGCGCTGCGGCTGGACGGCAAGGTGATCACCACGCCGTCCGGTCCGGTGGTGGTGGAGGCCGCCGTGCTGCCGGTGCTGTGGGGCGCGTTCGACCAGGGGATCGTGGAGCGGTTCCACGGCGCGGCGCTCGGCGCCCGGGCGGACGCGCTGGTCACGGTCAGCCAGGGTCGGCCGGGGCAGTTCGACGTCGAGCGGTGGGCCGGCCGGTGGCGCGGCGGTGGCGCGGACAACAACGACGTGCCGGTGACCGGTGTCGTGCCGGACGCGGTCGGGTGGCCCCAGCCCGCGCACGAGTTCATCGAGACGACGTTGCCGCACCAGCGCATGGTCGACGCCGGGACCACGCCGTTCCCCGTGCGCTACAACCGCGAGTTCTGCGAGTGGGTCCCCGGCACCGTCCCCGGCACCGGTCCGATGAGCTGCCGCACGGACGAGCCGACGCCGGGCGCCGCGGCGGCCGGTGGCAGCGGTGGCGACTACCTGTCCAACGAGTCGATGTACCGGGCGAACCGGCTGCGCCTCGGCCTGTCCGCCACCACGACCGCGGGCGGTCACCTGCACACGCCCGTGCTCGGCCAGCCCGCCGACCCGACCGCGCTGACCGACGCGGCGTTCGAGCGGGACCGCCGGGCGATCGCCGACCAGGTGCTCGCGCTGGTGTCGGTAATCTGACCCGTGTGAGGGGCCGGCGGGCGGTGGTCGTGGCACTGGCCGCGCTGTCGCTCGCCGCCTGCACGGCCCGGGTCGAGGGCGTGCCGGACGCGGAGGTCGTCCGCCCCTCCCTCACGCCGACCGCCGACCAGCTGCCCAAGGCCGGTCAGTGCACCGACACCGGCCTGGAGGTGCTCGACTGCAAAACCGGGCACGAGGCCGAGGTGACCGAGGTCGGCGAGCTGGACGGCCTGGGCGGCGAGTACCCGGGCGACCGGGACCTGCGCCGTGCCGCGCTGCCCGCGTGCCGTGCCGCGCTCACCGCGTACCTGGGCAGCGCCGACCACGACGCCACCCGGCTGCGGGCCCACGCGTTCTGGCCGAGCCGTGACGGCTGGGCGAAGGGCGACCGCTGGCGCGTGTGCACGGTGGTGGAGCTGAAGCCGGACGGCACCAGGGTGCGGCGCGAGACCAGCGCCAAGGACCTGCTCAAGGCGGCCGGGTTCGGCACGGTGCAGCTGTGCGCGACGACGTCACCGGGCGAGGCCAAGGACCCCGGGATCACCACCTGCGACCAGCCGCACAAGGCCGAAGCCGTGCCGGGGGTGCTCGCGCTGGGTAGCCCACAGGACCCGGCGCCGTCGCTGGAGCAGGTGAACGCCAAGGCGGCCGAGCACTGTGCGCGGGCCGTCACGAACTACGTCGGCGCGCCGCGCGAGGACGTCTTCGCGTCCTGGCGCGCGTTCGGCAGCCAGGCGTGGTCCGAGGGCTACACGTCGGCGATCTGCTACGCCGAGGCGACGCGACCGTTCAGCGGCCGGCTGTGGGGCCTGGGGCGCAACCCGCTGCCCGCCTGAGGACAACCGACCCACAGGCTGTGCACAGCTCTGTCCACAACCTGTGGACAACTACGCCCGGCGCCACGCCAGCAACAGCAGCAACACGCCCACCACGACCGGGATGCCGCTCTCGAACATCGTCCTGAGCACGGGCAAGAAGGGGAAAGCCTCCAGTTCGTACAGCACCGAACCGGACAGGGCGGCGAGTCCGATGGTCAGCGGCGCGGCTGGGGACAGCTTCCCCACGCACACCATGCCCACCACGAATCCCACGACCGCCAGGGCCACCAGACCCTCGACCCGCGCGCCGTCCGCGAGGAGGTCGAGGGCGAAGGCCGTCACGAATACGGCCGCCGCCGCGCCGACCGCCCCGAGCAGGACGCCGGCCACGTGCCACCACGGTGATACCCGTCTTCGGACGGGCTCAACCACCTCACCCGTCGGGAGGTACCGCACGGTCCCGGTACCCGATCCGGCCTGCACCTCACGCACGGGGTCGTAGTGCAGGCCACCGAGGAAATCGTCTCGCTGCGCCATCTCTCATTGGTACATCCGGCGCAGTCGGAGAGCGCAGACAGCAACCAAAAAGAGACCCGGTGGACGCCGTTGGCCACCGGGTCTCACGCCGAGAACGTCTCGGGGAGGATGAAGGCTCAGCCGAGGCGGAGCTTCAGCGCCTCCAGTTCGTCACGCAGCGAGGTCGGCACCTTCTCGCCGATCTTGGCGAACCACTCCTCGATCATCGGGATCTCGGCCCGCCACTCGTCGGCGTCGAACCCCAGCGCCGCCTCGACGTCCTCACGCGGCGCGTCCAGGCCTTCCAGGTCCAGCTCGGCCGCGGTCGGCACGTGCCCGATCGGCGTCTCCACCGCGGCGGCCTTGCCCTCGATGCGCTCGACGGCCCACTTCAGCACGCGCGAGTTCTCGCCGAACCCGGGCCACAGGAACCGCTTGTCCTCGCCCCGGCGGAACCAGTTCACGTAGAAGATCTTCGGCAGCTTGTCCGCGTCGGCCGACTTGCCGGTGTCGATCCAGTGCTGGAAGTAGTCGCCGGCGTGGTAGCCGATGAACGGCAGCATCGCCATCGGGTCGCGCCGCACGACACCGGTCTTGCCGACGGCGGCGGCGGTCGTCTCGCTGGACAGGGTGGCGCCCATGAACACGCCGTGCTGCCAGTCGCGCGACTCGGTGATCAGCGGGATCGTGGTGGCGCGGCGACCGCCGAAGAAGATCGCCGAGATCGGCACGCCCTTCGGGTCCTCCCACTCGGGCGCCTTGATGTCGCACTGGGCGATCGGCGTGCAGTAGCGGGAGTTCGGGTGCGACGACAGCTCCTCGCCGCCGGGCGTCCAGTCCTGCTTCTTCCACGAGGTCAGGTGCGCGGGCGGCTCGCCCATGCCCTCCCACCACACGTCGCCGTCGTCGGTCAGCGCGACGTTGGTGAACAGCGAGTTCCCCTTCTCGATGGTGCGCATCGCGTTGGGGTTGGTGTGGTAGTCGGTGCCCGGCGCGACGCCGAAGAAGCCGTTCTCCGGGTTGACCGCGTACAGCCGGCCGTCCTCGCCGAACCGCATCCACGCGATGTCGTCACCCAGGGTCTCGACCTTCCAGCCCGGGATGGTCGGCTCCAGCATGGCGAGGTTGGTCTTGCCGCAGGCGCTGGGGAACGCCGCCGCGATGTAGTACGCCTTCTTCTCCGGCGAGGTCAGCTTGAGGATCAGCATGTGCTCGGCCAGCCAGCCCTCGTCGCGCGCCATCACCGAGGCGATGCGCAGCGAGTAGCACTTCTTGCCCAGCAGCGCGTTGCCGCCGTAGCCGGAGCCGAACGACCAGATCATCCGCTCTTCGGGGAACTGCGTGATGTACTTCGTCTCGTTGCAGGGCCACGGGACGTCGTCCTGGCCGGGCTCCAGCGGCGCGCCGATCGAGTGCAGCGCCTGGACGAAGTCGGCGTCGTCGCCGAATCGCGCCAACGCCTTCGTGCCCATGCGGGTCATGATGTGCATCGAGACGACGACGTACTCGGAGTCCGTGATCTCCACGCCCAGCATCGGCTTCTCGGCGTCGAGCGGGCCCATGCAGAAGGGGATCACGTACATCGTCCGACCGCGCATGCACCCGCGGTACAGCTCGGTCATGGTCGCCTTCATCTCGGCGGGGTCCATCCAGTTGTTCGTGGGTCCCGCGTCCCGCGGGTCCACCGAACAGATGAAGGTGCGCTCCTCGACCCGCGCCACATCGGTGGGATCCGACGCCGCCCAGAACGAGTTGGGTTTCTTCTTCAGCGGAACGAAGGTGCCCGCGTCCACGAGTTTGGCGGTGAGCCGGTTCCACTCGTCCTGGGAGCCGTCGGCCCACACCACTTCATCGGGGCAGGTCAGCTCGGCGACCTCGCGGACCCAGGACAGCAGGCGCGCGTGGGTGGTCGGTGCGTGGTCGAGACCGGGAATGGTCACTGCCGTCATCTCGTCTCGTCTCCTAGCTGAGCGCCAGCCCACGGCGGACCCCGTTGTCCTGGTGGGACGTCCTCTCGGAATGGCTCCGCCCGCCCGGTGGAGGGCGTGCCGTTTAAGGGATAGACGGAGGTTAGCCGGGTTAATCCCGGGTAACGCACATCTGACCTGTCGGCTGGCTCACAAAACCGATTCTGGAATCGATTCAGCACCCGATCACCGCAAATCGGGCTGTGACCTGGGCTTTAGTCACCGGAATGCAAGGGCCGCCGGTGCGTCGATCGCCACACGTTCAGGTGTATGAACGGTAACTGCGTGAGAGCGCTCTCATGGAGCGGCGCAAAAATTGCTGCATCGAAATGCCCGGATTTCTCGACCGTTCCAGAAAGGGCGGTGCGCACACGTTCGGCACTGATTCCGCTTGCGCCCCAACGGATTCACGAACCGGTCACGTCGAGGCGCCGGTAGTACTGGACCTGGGTGAACGGGGTGAAGCCCGCGCGCTCGTAGGTGCGGCGGGCGGGGGCGTGGCCGGGGTCGCCGCCGGTGCCGACGACGGCCAGGGTGACGCCCGCTTCGCGCAGGCGGTCGACCGCGAAGTCGGTGAGGGCGGAGCCGATGCCCTGCCGCTGGTGCGCGGGGTCGACCGCCAGCATGTAGATCTCGCCGTCCGCCACCCGGACCGCGACGAAACCCACGGCGCGGCCGTGCCGGTCGGTCACCCACACGGCGGTCGCGTCGTCCCGGCAGACGTCCTCGACGGCTCGGGCCTGGGTCGACCGCCAGTCCGGGAACAGCGCTTCGTAGATCGGCCCGCCCAGCACGGCGCGGAACGAGTCGAACACCGGAGCCCACGCGCGCAGCGAGAACTCCACGACGGCGGCGATGTCGTCGGTCGTCAACGGGCGGATGACCATGCGGCCATCATCGCGACAGGCACACCGCTCCCGCACCCGGGTTTCGGCGGGGTCGGCCGTGCGCACGGGTCAGTTCGGGCTGATCCACTGACCGGTGACGGAGTCGATGCGCACCACGCCGGACACCGTGACCTTCTCCTCGGACCAGGCCTCGTCGCTGTCGGGCGTGTACTTGCCGTCCTCGCCGATGCGACCGTGCTCGACCTCGGTCCACTCGTCGTCGCCGGTGTGCCGGGACACCGTGACCTCACCGTCCTGGGTGATCTCGGTGGCCAGGTCGGCGTTGCCGTCACCGTCCGCGTCGGTGAACAGCCAGGTGTCGCCGTCCTCGTCCTTCACCACGGCGGTGTCGGCGCGGCCGTCGCCATCGGTGTCCTCGGTGGCGGGGCCGACGTTCTGGTCGGCGCCGTCCTCCGTGTCGACCACGATGGCCTTGCCGGCGTTCGTGTTGGTCTGCTCGCCGCGGTCGTCCGAGGGCTCCACGGCGACCCACTCGCCGGAGTCCTCGTCGAACTCAGCCTGGCCGGTGAGCTCGCCGTCCGCGTCGAACGAGCTCATCAGGTCGGCCTCGCCGTCACCATCGGTGTCGCTGAACGCGAGGTGCCCGCCGTCGTCGGTCTCCACGACCGCGCTCTCCTCGACCCCGTCCTGGTCGAGGTCGTAGGTCGCCTCGGCGGTGTACTCCTCGTCGCCGACCGTGACCTTCAGCTCGCCGTCGGCCGCGCCTGTCTCGTCGATGTACACCGTTCCCACCCTCCTGCGTCCTGTACCACTTGGACTCACGTTATGCCCGTTCGGTTCCGCGGGGGAAGTTCCGGCGCGCGAGCCCACCTGGGCAGGCGATCACGCCCGGTCGCGGACGGCGCGGATGCGGGCCAGCAGTTCGTCCACCTTCGTCCGGCCGGTGGTGAGCTCGGCCAGTCGGCGGGTCACCGCCTGCAGTGCCTTGGCGCGTTCGCCGGCTTCCATGCGCAGTGCCTTGTCCACCTCGCGCAGCTCGGCCTCGATCGCGTCGACCCGCTTGCCCAGCGCGTCGTCCAGCGCCAGGGACAGCTGCTGCTCGGCCTCGATGAGCTGCTCGGCCACCAGCTGGTCCACCGTCGAACGGGCGTCCGCGATGGCGTCCGACAGCCACTGCTTGAGGTGCTGCTTGTCGGCCGAGTGCTTCCTGGTCCGGGCCATCCACCAGCCCGCGCCGAGCCCCAGGGCGATGGTCACCGGCAGCACGATCGGGTTCAGCGCCGCCACCCCGAGCCCGGCCAGCGGCAGCGCGGCCAGCCTGCCCGCGCCCAACCCGCCGGACACGCCCATGAACACCAGCAGCTTGTCCTCGGCGGTGGGTGCGCGCTTCTCCGGCGGGCGCAGCACGACCGGTGGCGTCACGCCGCGGGCGAACTGGCCGCGGATCACGGCCAGCTCCTCCGGCGAGAACAGGTCGGCCAGCGCCGCGTCGGCGACCCGGGACAGCCGCACGGCCAGCCCGGCGCTGATCCGGCCGGACACCACCTGCAACGCCGTGTCGACCTCCTGCGGCAACGCCGCCAGCCGCTCGCGGTCGGCCGAGTCGATGGCCGTGCGGAACCACGTCTGCACGTCCCGCATCTGGCGGCTGACCTCGTGCGCGCCCTCCACCCGGGCCCGCTGCACCTCGCCGCGCAGCCGCACCTGCCAGCTGCGCGTCGACGAACGCCGCTGCGAGTTCAGCTCGTCGCGCCGTCCGCGCAGCGTCTCGGCTTCCTCCTCGCCCGACGACAGCGCGCGCTTGTCCGCCTCGTTGCGCGCGATCAGCTCGTCCAGCACGGTCGCCAGCGCGCGCAGCCCGTTGGCCTCGCCGAGCATCGCCGCCCGGCCGACCACCAGCTCCTGCAACGCCTCCTGCAACGCGCCGATCCCCGACCGGTCGCGCAGCATGGCCGCCGCGTCCGGGTTCGGCGCCTTGGCCGCCAGCTCGAACATCCGCGACGACACCGGGTGGAACACCGCGCCGCGGAACCTCGGCGCGTGCTCGGCCAGCAAGGCCTGGTCGGCCTCCATGACCTGCCGCCAGCCCCGGTACTGGTCGACCTTGGTCAACGCGAACACCACGGTCTCGACGCGTTCGCCGACCGTGCGCAGGAAGTCCAGCTCACCGCGCGTGAACGGGGCCGAGGCGTCGACCACGAACAGCAGCGCGGTCGCCGACGCGGCGGCTTCGGCGGCCAGCTCGCCGTGCACGGAGTCCAGCCCGCCGACCCCCGGGGTGTCCACGACGGACAGTCGCTCCAGCAGCGGGATCGGTGCCTCGACCTCGACGTACCGGGGCGGCAGCATGCCCTCGGGCAGCTCGTGCGCGGCCGACACCCAGTTCACGATCTCGGACCGCTCGAACGGCACCGGCGACATCGACCCGGCGTAGCAGGCGCGGGCCGACCACTCCGCACCGTGCCGGAACACCAGGTAGGTCGCGGTGGCCACCTCGGCGTCGACCGGTGACAGGTTCGGCGTCGCCAGCAGGGCGTTGACCAGCGAGCTCTTGCCCCGGTTCGTCTCGCCGACGACGACCACCGACGCCGGACCGGCCTTGCGGGTCTCCACGAACGACGCGGCCGACTGGTCGAGCGCCCGCACCAGGCTGGTCAGCTTCTCCCTGGTCTGCCGGACGACCTGCGGCAGGCTGCTCATCGCGCGGTGTAGACGGTGACGATGGGTGCGCGCAGCGTCCGGCCGCGATCGGCGAAGCCGACCACCTCGGTCTCGGCCACCACGCCGTCCAGCGACGCGTCCCGCGTCGGCACGGTGCCGCCCGCCTCGTGCCGCGACGGGTCGAACCGCTCGCCGTCCGGCCGCACCGCGGTCACGCCGATGGCCGCCAGGCCCTCTTCGAGCCGTTCCACCACCCCGGCGCTGCGGGCGCGGTCCAGCGCGTACAAGCACAGCTGCACCAACGCGCGCCGCTCGGCCAGCGCCTGGTCCAGCAGCTCGTCGGCGATGGTCGTCTCCAGCGTCGTCTCCACAGCGTGGTCGGACGCCGTGCCGCCCTGTTCCGTTCCGCTCATCGCCGTCCCCGCAGTTGTTGCCAGATCAGGAAATACGCCCGGTGCACCACGTGCGCCACCCGGCTCTGCGCGGGCGTGGCGCCGAACGACGCGAACGAGCGCCACCAGCCCGCCCGTTCCAGCGCGTAGGCCATCAGCTCCTGCGGCGGTCTGCCGCGCAGGCCGAGCTGCTCGGACACGTCCGGCGAGCTGCCGAACCGCAGCACCTCTTCCACCAGGTCGTTCGGCATCGCCACGGCGCCGGACGCGACCAGCGTCAACGCCTCCAGCAGCCGCAGCTGGTGCGCCTCGGGCTTGGCCAGCAGCACCTCGATCGCGTCGTGCACGCGCTGCCGCTCGTTCGGGTCACCGGAGGCCGCGGCCAGCGACGTCACCGACGCCAGCGCGGCGGCGGCCTTGATGCCGTCCGCGCGCGACCGGAACACCGCGTTCAGCTTGGCCCGCACGCCGTCCAGCCCGGAGGCGTCGAGCAGCTTGCGGCGCAGCGCGCCCGCGGTGATGCCCGGCTCGGCGTCCACCGCTTCGAGCGCCTTGCGGATGCCGTAGAGGTCGAGCTTCTCCAGCAGCCGGTTGCGGGTGCCGACCGGCACGTCGCACTCCCAGCTCACGAACAGGTCGGCCGAGATCAGCATGGTCTCGCGGGTCGCGTCGTCCAGCTCGGCCAGCTTGCGCAGCGCGTCCGCGTCGGCCGAGGTGAAGCCGCCGGTCTCGGTCGACTCGGCGACCAGGCCGATCACCGGCAGCACGTCGGCGACCCGCGGCTTGAGGGTCAGCGCCTGCCGTTCGGCGAGCAGCACCGCCGCCTGCCACGTGTCGCCGTTCGCGCCCTCGACGGTCTCGGCGGCGATCGTGTCGGCCTTGTTCAGCACCGCGATCGCGTTCACCGGGCCCGCCTCGCGGCTCGCCGTCGCGGCGGTGAACGCGGCCAGCGCCTGCTGGTCGTCCGCGCGCACGCCCTGCGTGACGACGTACAGCACGGCTTCCGCGCCCGCGACCGCGTTGCGCGACACCGGGTCCAGCTCACCGCTCAGCAACGCCTCGGTGCGCGCCACCGACGCCGCGTCGAGCGAACCCAGGCCGGGTGTGTCGATCACGGTCAGGTCCCGCAGCACCGCGTTGGTCAGGTACGCCTCGATGTGCGACACCCGGTCGACGTCCACGCCGAGGTCGGGCGGGATCGAGCCGTTCGCCTCGAACGGCAGCACCTGCTTGCGGCCGTCGCTGAACACCACCTCGATCCGGTCCACCGTGCCGTACTGGAAGCGGGTCACCAGCCGGGTGCACTCGCCCACGTCCGTGGGCGCGACGCGACGCCCGATCAACGCGTTGACCAGGGTCGACTTGCCGGACTTGATCCGACCGGCGACGGCGACCTGCAACGGCGCGGACAGCCGGCGCAGCACCTCGCGGAATCCCGCCGCGGTCGCCGGCGACACCTGCGGCTGCAGGCCGACGCAGAGGTTCGCGACCGCCGCCGAGAGCGGACCGGCGAGCTGCTTGGCCTGCGTCGTCACGCCGGAGATCGTGCCACGTACGGGTGGCGCCCGGTTTGCGAACTCGGCGACCGGGGTATTTCCGCGACCGACGAGGGAGGTCACCCATGGAACAGGGTTACGCGGTGTTCCTGCTGCTCGGCGTGGTGCTGGTGCTGATCGACGGCCAGCTGATCTACCGCAGCGGCAAGGGGTACATGAGCCGCGCGTACGGCGACCCGGAGGCGGCCAGGTCGATGACCCGCCTGGCGACCGTGCTGTTCCACCTCGTGGTGCTCGGGCTGCTCGCCATCGTGTCGATCATCTCGGTCGACACCGGCGACCCCGTCAAGGACATCGTGGTGAAGCTCGGCGTGATGCTCCTGGTCCTGGCGCTGGTGCACGCGGTGACCATGATGGTCCTGGGCCGCATCCGCGACCGGCAGCTCCAGCAGCAGCTGGCCGACGAGATGACCGAGGAGCACCGCCAGTACGAGCAGCAGCGGTCCGTGCCGCCGCAGACCCGGGTCGAGCCGGTGCAGGGCGCTCCCGCACCGCGCGTCGGGGTCGGGGAGAGGGCCGAGGACAAGATCGACCCGACGCAGGTCAAGACCACGAGGTAGGACGAGCCGTTCATCCGCCTGCAGGACTAGGCCAGGGTCAACCCGTGGCGCGACGCGCGTCCCCGCGACCCCTACCTACCCTGGTCACGTGCGGCGGCTGAGCCTGTGGATGCGAGCGCACCCGGTCTTCGGGGATTCCCTGATGGCCGGGTTGCTGCTGTTGTCCGACGTGGTCTCGCTGGCGTCCGGCTGGTCGGCGATCGGTGGTTCCACGCTGCTGTTCGTCGGCGTCCTGCTGGTCGTCCCGGTCGCGTTCCGCCGCAAGTACCCGCTCGGCTCGTCCTACGTGATCCTGTTCGGCGGGATCGTGCAGCTGTTCACCCACGGCGGCCTCGACACCGGGCTGCCGATCCGGATGGGCGACTTCGCGCTGGCCATCGCGCTGTACACGATGGTCGCGTACGTCGGCAGGCGGCAAGGCCTGCTGTACGCGGTCTGGCTCGCCGCCGGCACGTTGCTGTGGGCCCTCGTGCCCATGGGCGGCACGCTCGACGCCGCGTTCGCGGTGTTCGTGATCGCCGTCATCTTCGCGTTCAGCTGGGCGATGGGCGAGTTCGTCGGCGCCCGCCGCGCCTACAACCGGGAGCTGGAGCAGCGGCTCAAGCTGCTGGAGACCGAACGCGACCAGCAGGCGCGGATCGCGGTGGGCGAGGAGCGGTCCCGGATCGCCCGCGAGCTGCACGACGTGGTCGCGCACGCGGTGAGCGTGATGGTGGTGCAGGCGGACGGCGCGAGCTACGCGATCAAGACCAACCCCGACCTGGCCGAGGCCGCCGTGCGGACCATCGCCGACACCGGGCGGCAGGCGTTGACCGAGCTGCGGCGGCTGCTGGGCGTGCTGCGGTCGGAGGACCGGTCGGGCACGCAGTGGGTGCCCCAGCCCGACGCCGGTGACCTGCACGAACTGGCCGAGAACTGCCGTGCCGCCGGGCTGCCGGTCCGGCTGGAGACGCTGGGCGACCTGTCCGCGCTGCCCGCGGGCCTTGGCCTGGGCATCTACCGGATCGTCCAGGAAGCGCTGACCAACACGCTGAAGCACGCGGGCTCCGGCGCCACGGCGACCGTCCGCGTCACGCAGGCGGGTGAGCAGGTCGAGGTCGAGGTGGCCGACGACGGTTTCGGCACGCCGCACGACCTGGTGGCGGTGTCCGGCGGCAACGGCCTGATCGGCATGCGTGAACGCGCCGGGGTGCTCGGCGGCACGCTGGAGGCGGGGCCCAACCCGGGTGGCGGTTGGCGGGTCCGTGCCGTGCTGCCGCTGGTCCCGTCGTAGGGTGCCGGTCGGCGGGGAAAGGTGACTTCGTGATCCGGGTTCTGCTGGTGGACGACCAGGAGCTCATGCGCATGGGCTTCCGGATGGTGCTCGGCGCGCAAGAGGACGTCGATGTGGTCGGCGAGGCGGCCAACGGGCTCGACGCCGTGCAGCTGGCCGACCGGCTGCGGCCGGACGTCGTGCTGATGGACGTGCGCATGCCCGTGCTCGACGGGGTCGAGGCGACCAAGCGGATCGCCGAGGCGGGCACCGCGAAGGTGCTCGTGATGACCACGTTCGACCTGGACGAGTACGCGTTGTCGGCGCTGCGCAACGGCGCGTCCGGCTTCCTGCTCAAGGACACGCCGCCCGGTGACCTGGTGTCGGCGTTGCGCGCGGTGGCCAGCGGCGACGCGGTGGTGTCGCCTTCGGTGACCAAGCGGCTGCTGAGCCGGTTCCTCGGCGAGGGCGGCGGCGAGCTGCGTGACGCGGCGGTGCTGGAGGCGCTGACCGAGCGGGAGCGCGAGGTGCTGGTGCTGATCGCCAAGGGGCTGTCGAACACCGAGATCGCGCGCAAGCTGTTCCTGTCGGAGGCCACGGTGAAGACGCACGTCGGCCGCATCCTGGCCAAGCTCGAGCTGCGCGACCGCGTGCAGGCCGTGGTGCTGGCGTACGAGACGGGGCTGGTCCGACCCGGCGACGTCTGACCGGGCCGGACCAGGTTCACCTCAGCGGTACTGCGCGGCGTCCACCGTCGTCGGGTCGATGCCCGCCTTGAAGACCTCCTCGTACCAGCGGCCCCAGTCCGGCCGCGAGCCGTCCAGGTCGGTGAAGCCGTACTCGCGCATGAGGGTCCACGACGCGAGCGCCTTGCCGGTGAACCGGTGGCGGTCCGGGTCGGCGGCCAGCGCCGCCACGCCGCGGCCCAGGTAGCGCGGCGTCTCGGACATCGCGTAGTGCGGTTCCTTGGCGATCGCGTCGCGCCAGGTCTCCTCGGTGACGCCGAAGTGCTCCAGCATCTGCTCCGACCGCAGGAACCCGGGCGTGACGGCGACCGACGTGCCGCCGAACGGCTCCAGCTCCTTCGCCATCACCGTGCCGATCCGCCGGATCGCGACCTTCACCGAGTCGTAGGCCAGCGACTCGCTGTAGAACTCGTCGCTGTCGCCGTCCGTCACCTCGACGAGCAGCCCGCCCGGCTCGCGGATCAGCAGCGGCAGCAGGCGGTGCAGCGTCACGAAGTGCGCCTCCACGCTGTTGCGCCACATCCGCAGCTGGCGGTCCAGGTCCTGCTCCCAGAACACCTTGAACTCGGTGTCCGCCTCGCCGCCCCACACGTCGTCCACCAGGACGTCGAGCCGCCCCTCGGCTTCGGACTCGATGCGGGCGCGGAACGCGTCCACGTCCGCGGGCACGGTGAAGTCGCACCGCACCGGGATGCCCCGGCCACCCGCCGCCGTGACGAGCTCCGCGGTCTCCTCGATCGTCTCGTCCCGGCCGATCGGCGACTTCCGCTCCCGCGTCGACCGACCGCCGACGAACACCGTCGCGCCCGCCGCGCCCAACTCGACCGCGATGGCGCGTCCCGCGCCCCGCGTCGCCCCCGTGACCACCGCGACCTTGCCGTCCAACGCCTTCATCGTCTCCCCTTCCACGCGTCCAGCACCGCGTCCACGTCCTGCGCCAGCCGGTCGGCCAGCTCGCCGCGCGGCCGGACCGACCAGTCCATCGACACGCCGTAGAGCAACCCGGTGAGCACCCGCCCCGCGCGTTCCGGTGGCGGACCGTGCGGCAGGTCCACCGGTCGGGTGAGTTCCACCACGGTCCGCTCGGTGGCCGCGTACAGCTCGGCGAGCAGTGCGCGCAGCCGCGGGTCGATCAGGTCGACGCCGAGCTGGGCCAGGTGGTTCTGCGCCTCGGCCGGGTCGGTCATGCCCTCGAACCAGGTCAGCAGCGCCGCCCGCAACCCGTCTTCCGGGTCCGCCGCGACGGCTGCCACCTCGTGCATCCGCCGCACGTTCTGCTCCATGGTCTGCCTGGTCAGCGCCTCGAGCAGGCCGCTCTTCGAGCCGAACCGCCCGGCGACCGTGCCCACCGAGACACCCGCCCGCTCGGCCACGTCGGCGATGGTGAAGCCCGGCCCCTTGCGGCCGATCACCTCCGCCGCGGCGGCCAGCAGCCGTTCATCCGTGATCGTCTTCGGTCGTGCCACGCCATTATTGAACCACGGTTCAGTAATGGTCGCCCAGTAGGGTGACACCAGTGACCTGGAGACCACGCCTCATCGCCCTGGACATCGACGGCACGATCACGCCCGTGGGCCGCGAGGAGATCGCGCCCGCCGTGCGCGCGGCGATCGGCCGGGCCGTCGACGACGGCGCCCACGTCGTCCTCTCCACCGGCCGCAGCCTCGTCGGCACCCTGCCGGTCCTGGACGACCTCGGCCTGCGCGGCACCACCGCGATCTGCTCCAACGGCGCGGTCTGGTGGGACACGACCACCCGCGAGGTGATCCGGAAGGTCGAGTTCGACCCCGGGCCTTCGGTCGAACGGCTGCGCGCCCTGCTGCCCGACTCGGTGTTCGCGGTCGAGCTGACCGGGGTGGGCAACCTGGCGTTCGGCCGGTTCCCGGACGGCGACCTGTGGGGCGAGGTGCGGCAGGTGCCGTACGCCGAGCTGGTGTCCACGCCCACGGCACGGCTGGTCACGCGCTGGGTCGGCCGCACGCCGGAGGAGCTGGCGCTGCGGGTGCTGGACGTGGAGCTGCCCGGCGTGACGGCGTCGTGCGACCACAACGAGCCGTGGCTGACGCTCTCGCCTCCCGGCGTGACCAAGGGCGCGGCGCTGGAGGAGCTGCGGTCCAAGCTCGGCGTGTCCGAAGAGGACACGTTGGCCATCGGTGACGGCTCCAACGACGTGGAGATGCTGCGGTGGGCCGCGCACGGCGTCGCCATGGGCCAGGCGCCGGTCGTCGTCCAGGAGGCCGCCGACGAGGTCACCGGCACGATCGTGGAGGACGGCGCGGCGGCCGTGCTGGACCGGTACTTCGGCGCCTAGTGCGGGTGGCCCGCCATCGCGAGGGTGCGCGGGGTCTGGTCCTCGGTGCCCGGCGCGACGATCAAGAACTGGCCCATCATGCCCTTGTCCTCGTGCTTGAGGATGTGGCAGTGGTACATGTACGGGGTCTTCGGGTCGGTGTGCGTGCCGAACTCCACCGCCAGCCGCACCTTCGTCCTCCCCTCCACGAACACGGTGTCCTTCCGGCCGCGCAGGTGCTCGGGCGGCGCCTCGCCGTCGACGTCCAGCACCGTGAACGCCACCTCGTGGATGTGGAAGTTGTGCGAGAAGGTGATGTTGTCGACCTCCCACACCTCGCGCGCACCGGCGGGCACGACCTCGTCGACGCGGGTCATGTCCATGTCCTTGCCGTTGATGTCGGAGCCGCCGAGGGTGAACCTGCGGACCTTGGCGCCGGGCACGATCGGCGGGAGGTCCGCCAGCGTCGCGGGCAGGTCCGGTGAGGGCTCCAGGTTCGCCGCGGCGATCAGCTTGAGCAGGTCGTACTCGCCTTCCTCGACGTCGCTGTCACCGGCGAAGCCGCGCAGGACCACCTGCTCGCCGGGCGTGAAGTCGACCACGACCTCGAACCGCTCGCCGGGGCTGATCCGGAACCGTTGGACCGGTGCGGGCGCGGCCAGCAGGCCCGCGTCCGAGCCGACCACGTGGAACGTGCGGTTGTCGGCGAAGCCGATGCTGTAGACGTGCGCGTTGGAGCCGTTGAGGACGCGGAAGCGCACCTTGGTCGTCGTCACCTCGAAGTACGGGTCGTAGGTGCCGTTGACCAGGACGTCGTCGCCGAGCAGGCCGAACGTGCCGCCGAACGCCTCGTCCAGCTCACCGTCCGCGGTGAACTCCTTGTCCTGCACGATCAGCGGCACGTCGTCCACGCCGTAGGTGCCGGGCAGGTCCGGTGCGCGGTCGTCGTCGAGGATGAACATGCCCGCCAAGCCGCGGTAGACGTGCCGTGACGTCATGCCGTGCGGGTGGGGGTGGTACCAGCAGGTGGCGGCGGGTTGGTCGACCGTCCACTCCGGGTTCCACGTGGCGCCGGGCTCGATCATCTGGTGCGGGCCGCCGTCCATCACCGCGGGCAGCCGCACGCCGTGCCAGTGCAGGGTGGTGGCCTCGGTGAGCTGGTTCACCACGCCCATCGCCACCCGGTCGCCCCGGCGGGCGCGCAACGTCGGGCCGAGGTGGTCGCCGTTGACGCCCCAGGTCGACGCCGTCTTGCCGGGCAGCAGCTCGGCGCGGCCGGCGCGCAGGTGCAGCGGGAAGCGCTTGACGCCGTCCGGGCCGGGCACCGGGTCGAGCACCGGCGGGATGCGCAGGCGGTTGGTGAAGGCCAGCGTGCCGGTGTTGCCGCCCGCACCCGCGCCGCAGCCGGTCACGCCGACCACGCCGGCGAGGCCCAGGAGCCCGGTCAGGGTGAGGAAGCCGCGTCGTCTCATGGTGGCGATCCTGGTTCTCCCGCCACCGGAAAACGTCGGCCGACGACGGTAAACGCCGGGTCGTCCGCCGGCGGTAGCGTCATCCCCACGCGGTACGCGAGGTGTCCGCCGTGGGCCGATGCGGTCGACCCGGCCGGCCGGGCACGGTTCGACGGTGTGGACGAGGGAAGTGACCATGGCACGGGCCGACATCGCGCTGGGTGCGGGGCTGGCGGCCGTGGTGCTCGGGTTGAGCCTGCTCGGGGTCGGGCCGGAAGGTCCCGAGGGGCCGCTGGACTGGGGCGCGGTGGCGTTGGCCGTCGCGCTCGGCGTGGCCGTGGCGCTGCGCCGGCGGTACCCGTGGCCGGTGCTCCTGGCGGCGAACGCGATCACGCTCACGTGGTTCCACCTGGACTACCACGGCCGGCTGGTGACGGTCGCGCCGCTGATCGCCTGCTACACCGTGGCCGCGCACCGCGGTTGGCGGGCCGGTGTCGGCGGCGCGCTGGTCACGGCGGCCACCACGGTGATCACGGTGGGGGTGACCATGGGCGGGGAGTGGTTCGGCGACCAGGTCGCCAACGCGATCCCGCTGGAGGCGGCGGCGACGGCGCTCGGCGCGGCCGTGCACTCGCACCGGGCGTTCCGGGCGGGTGCGCGGGAACGGGCCGAGCGGATCGCGCAGGCGAGGTCGGAGCAGGCCAAGGCGCAGGCGGCCGAGGAGCGGCTGGAGATCGCCCGGGAGCTGCACGACGTGTTCGGGCACACGATGGCGGCGATCAGCGTGCAGGCCGGGGTGGCGGTGCACGTGATGGGTCGTCGGCCGGAGCAGGCCGCCGAGGCGTTGCAGGCGATCAAGCGGATCAGCGACGACGGGTTGGCCGAGGTGCAGGTGCTGCTGGGCGTGATGCGGTCGCGCAACGTGCGGGCGCTCACCGCGGACGGCGGGTTGGCGCAGCTGGAGAAGCTGCTGGACGTGGCCGGGGTGCGGGTGGAGCTGTCGGTGACCGGTGAGGACCGGGCCGTGCCGGTGGCGGTGGACCTGGCGGCGTTCCGGATCGTGCAGGAGTCGCTGACCAACGTGCGGCGGCACTCGGACGCGTCGAAGGTGTGGCTGTCGCTGGCGTTCGGGGACGGGTCGTTGGAGGTCGTGGTGCGGGACAACGGGTCACCGGCCGGGTCGGGGTCGTCCGGGCCGTCCCCGGTCGGCGGTCACGGGATCGGGGGAATGCGGGCGCGGGCCCGTGCGCTGGGTGGCGAGCTGTCGGCGGGACCGGTGGCCGGCGGGTTCGAGGTGCGGTGCTCGCTGCCGACGCGGGAGGTCCGGTGATCAGGGTGCTCGTCGCCGACGACCAGGCGCTGGTGCGCGGCGGGTTCCGGGTGCTGATCGACAGCGAGCCGGACATGGCCGTGGTCGGTGAGGCCGGTGACGGCGGGACGGCGGCGGCGTTGGCGCGGGAGACCCGGCCGGACGTCGTGCTCATGGACGTGCAGATGCCGGGCGTGGACGGGTTGGAGGGCATCCGGCGGATCGTGGGCGACCCGGAGCTGTCCGGCGTGCGGGTGCTGATCCTGACCACGTTCGACCAGGACGACTACGTGGTCGAGGGCCTGGCCGCGGGCGCGAGCGGGTTCCTGCTGAAGAACACCGACCCGGCGCAGCTGCTGCACGGCATCCGGGTCGTGGCGGGCGGCGAGGAGCTGCTGTCGCCGGGGCTGACCCGGCGGCTGATCGCCCGGATGACCAAGCCGGCCGCCGTGGACCACGGGGTGTTCGACCAGCTCACCGCGCGGGAGCGGGAGGTCGTCGCGCTCGCCGCGCAGGGGTTGAGCAACGCGGAGATCACCCGTGAGCTGGTGATCAGCCCGGCCACGACCAAGACGCACATCAGCCGGGCGCTGGCGAAACTGGGTGCGCGCGACCGGGCGCAGCTGGTCGCGCTGGCGTACCGGCACGGGCTCGTCCGGCCGTCCTGAGTGTTGAACTCGGGGGTCCTGAACGTACGACACACGCGTTCTGGACGTAGGACTCGCGCGGTTAGTCCGTTATGGCCGGTTTGGCGATGACCTTGGCGTCACGGATGCGGACGACCACCTCGCCCGGGCCGCCGTTGCGCTCGGCGAACTCGTTCGCCCGGGCCGCGCCCATGTAGCGGGCGCCGATGCGGCCCGCCCAGTAGCGCACCTGCTCGGGGTCGTCGAGGACGTCGGCGCGGCCGGAGACGGTGACGAACGCGAACGGCGGCCGTTCGTCGTCCAGGCAGACCGACACCCGGCCGTCGCGCCGGATCGCCCTGCCCTTGATCGACCCCACCTGCGTGGTGAACACGAGCGTGCCGCCGTCGAGGTCCACCCAGACGGGTGTGACGTGCGGCGACCCGTCCGCGCGGACGACCGCGAGCTTGCCGGTCCGGGCGGGCGTGGCCGACACGAACTCGCGCCACCAGCCCTGGGGTGCGTCGCTGTTGCCCATGACCGCACACCGTAGGGCCATCCCATCCCTGAGGACGACCCGGTGAACGCCTAGGGGACAACTCAGGGTGAACACGGATTACTACAACCGAGGTAGCGACAACGATAAGACTGAAGTCGCACGCACGAGTCAACTACAGACCGATGTGCGGGACCCCGTGGATCGGGCAAGGTTCAGCCCAGTCCGGGGGATGTGTCGTCCAGGGGAGAAACCATGATCGAGGCTGTCGGCCTCACCAAGCGCTACGGGAAGACGGTGGCGGTGGACAACTTGTCCTTCACCGTCGAACCAGGTCGGGTCACCGGCTTCCTCGGCCCGAACGGCGCGGGCAAGTCCACCACCATGCGCATGATCCTCGGCCTCGACCGGCCGAGCGCGGGCAAGGTGCTGATCGACGGCAAGCCGTACGCGCAGCTCGACCGCCCGCTGCGCACCGTCGGCGCGCTGCTCGACGCCAAGTGGGTGCACCCCAACCGCTCCGCGCGGGCGCACCTGCAGTGGCTGGCCAAGTCCAACGGCCTGCCCGACCGCCGGGTGGACGAGGTGCTCGACCTGGTCGGCCTGACCAAGGTCGCCAAGCGCCGCGCGGGCGGCTTCTCCCTGGGCATGTCCCAGCGGCTCGGCATCGCGGGCGCCCTGCTGGGCGACCCGAAGGTGCTGCTGTTCGACGAGCCGGTCAACGGCCTGGACCCGGAGGGCATCCTCTGGATCCGCCAGTTCATGCAGGGCCTGGCCGCCGAGGGCCGCACCGTGCTGGTGTCGAGCCACCTGCTGTCGGAGATGGCGCTGACCGCCCAGGACCTCGTGGTCATCGGGCGCGGCAAGCTCATCTCGCAGTCCAGCACCACCGAGTTCGTGGAGCGGTCGACCGAGAACACCGTCCGGGTGCGCAGCCCGCACGCGGACAAGCTGGGTGCGATGCTCGTCGACAAGGGCTTCACCGTGCGTGAGGACACCGATGGCTCGCTCACCGTATCGGGTGCGCAGAGCGACGAGATCGGGGACATCGCGGCGGCGAGCGGCGTGGTGCTGCACGAGCTGAGCCCGCAGCGCGGTTCGCTCGAACAAGCATTCATGCAGCTCACCGGCGATTCTGTCGAGTACCACGCCGAACTCGCCGAGACGGGGAAGTGACCACCGATGACTCTGCTCGCCGTTGAACGGATCAAGCTCTTCTCCACCCGCTCGCCCTGGTGGTGCATGCTGCTGGCACTCGGGTTGACCATCGGCATCACCGCGATCATCGCGGCCAACTGGGACGGCTCGCCGATGCCCGTGCTGGGCGCGGTGTTCACCCACACGTTCGGGCTGTACGTGATCATGGTGATGGCCGCGCTCGCGGTCACCACCGAGTACCGCTTCGGCACGATCAAGTCCACGTTCCAGGCGGTGCCGGACCGCATCTCCCCGATGATCGCCAAGGCGGTCGTCGTGGTGCTGCTCTCGGCGCTGGTCGGCCTGGCCTCGTCGTTCGGGTCGTGGGGCCTGAGCTGGCTGCTCGCCGAGGACAACTCCGACCTCGCGCTGACCACGGCCAACGACTGGCGGCACGTCGCCGGCGTCGGCCTGGTGTTCGCGGCGGGCGCGCTGCTCGCCCTGGGCGTGGGCGCGCTGGTGCGGCAGACCGCGGGCGCGGTGTCGATCATCCTGGTGTTCGCGCTGGTGGTGGAGAGCGTGATCGCGTTCATCCCGAACATCGGCGACGACATCCAGAAGTGGATGCCGTTCACCGTGGCCAGCAAGTTCATCTTCGGCGACCCGGACGCGAGCGCGATCCCGGAGGGTGCCGGGCCGCCCGCGATCGGCGAGCTGAGCCCGTGGGGTTCGTTCGGGTACTTCGCCGCCATCGCGCTGGCCATCTACATCATCTCGCTGGTCGTGGTGAAGCGGCGGGACGCGTAACGGGAGCACCGCGTGACCGGAGTCGGGGCCGGTGCGCGTGGAGGGGGAAAGGGGGAGCTCGGGTCACCTTCGGGGGTGGCCCGGGCTCTTCTGCCATAGGTTCGCCACAGCGGTTGGATCGGACGGGAGATGTCATGATCGAAGCGACCGGCCTCACCAAGCACTACGGCAGGACGGTGGCGGTGGACGACCTGTCGTTCAGCGCCCAGCCGGGTCGGGTCACCGGGTTCCTGGGTCCCAACGGCGCGGGCAAGTCCACCACCATGCGGATGATCCTGGGCCTGGACGCACCCACCCGCGGCAAGGTCACCGTGAACGGTCAGGACTACCGGTCGCTCAAGCAGCCGCTGCGCGTGGTCGGCGCGCTGCTGGACGCGAAGTGGGTGCACCCGAACCGGTCCGCGCGGGCGCACCTGCAGTGGCTGGCCAGGTCGAACCGGCTCCCGGACCGGCGGGTGGACGAGGTGCTGGACATGGTCGGCCTCACGCAGGTCGCCAAGCGCCGCGCCGGCGGGTTCTCCCTGGGCATGTCCCAGCGGCTCGGCATCGCGGGCACGCTGCTCGGCGACCCCAAGGTGCTGCTGTTCGACGAGCCGGTCAACGGCCTGGACCCGGAGGGCATCCTCTGGATCCGCCAGTTCATGCACCGGCTCGCCGACGAGGGCCGCACCGTGTTCGTGTCCAGCCACCTGCTGTCGGAGATGGCCCAGACCGCGCAGGACCTGGTCGTCATCGGGCGCGGCAAGCTCATCTCGCAGACCAGCACCGCGCAGTTCATCAAGGACGCCACCGAGGACACCGTCCGGGTCCGCTCGCCGCAGCTCGACCGGTTGCGCGAGCTGCTGGACGGACGCGCCCGCATCGCCGAGGCCGCGGCGTCGGACGGCGCGCTCGTCGTGCACGGGGTGGAGGCGTCGTTCATCGGCGAGCTCGCCGCGTCGAACGGCATCACGTTGCACGAGCTGAGCCCGCAACTCGGTTCGCTGGAGGAGGCCTTCATGCAACTCACGAAGGAATCCGTGGAATACCACGCGGCCGAGTGACGACCGGTTCCCACCGGGAAGGCGGGAAACGGATTCGCCGACCGCGCGCACGCGTCAGAACCGGTCGTTGCGCCAGAAGTCGTCGGACGGCGGCGGGATTTCGGTGACGACCGGTACCGGCGCGCGGCGGATTCGGCTGCGCCTGGCCAGCAGCAGGCTGACCACCGCCACCACGGCACCCACCGCGGTCAAACCGCCGAACGCGACCAGCAGCCGGGTGCCACCGTCCACGTCGGAGGGCGGCGCGGCCAGACCTTCGTCCGATGTCGGCGGCGGCGCGGCCGACGACGTGGGCGGCGGCGGCGCGAGCGGGTTGCGCTCCACCGGCGGCACGTCGGCGGTCAGCGCGGCGACCGGGTCGACCTGGCCGAACCCGGTCGCGTGGTCCCGGCCGGGCGCCAGCAGGTCGGTCGCGGTGGCGATGAGCCGGTTCACCACGTTGCCCGCGTCCATCTCCGGGTAGCGGGCGCGCACCAGCGCCGCCGCGCCCGAGACCAGCGCCGTCGCCGCGCTCGTGCCGTCCACCTCGGCGTAGCCGGTGTCCACGACCTTCAGCGGCACGGCGGTCACGATCCGCTGCGCGGGCGCCGCCAGCACGGTCTCCGGGCCGGTGTTGGACTCCGGCCACACCCCGTTGCCCTTGACCGTGCCGGAGACCGCGATGACGCCCTTGATGTTCGCGGGCGCGCCCACGTGCTCGTCACCGTCGTTGCCGGTGCCGGCGACCACCACGATGTCGTGGTCGAACGCGTAGTTGACCGCCCGCAGCAGGTCGGGGGTGAGCGTGGCGAGCGAGGTCAGCGACAGGTTGATCACGTCGGCGCCCTGGTCGACGGCCCAGGTCACGCCCTCGGCGACGGACGCGGTGGTGAACTTGTCGCCGTCCGCGCCGACCGAGATGGGCAGGATCATCGCGCCGGGCGCCACTCCTAGCGCGCCGCCGTCCACCGCCCGGCCGGCGATCAGCGTCGCCATCGCGGTGCCGTGGCCGTCGTTGTCCTCGGTGCCGTCCGTGCCGGCCGCCGAGCCGAACCCGGTGCCCGGCAGCAGCGCGCCGGCGAGGTCGGGCCGGGTGTCGTCGACGCCCGAGTCGACCACCGCGACCACCACGCCGTCACCGCGCGTGGTGGCGTGCGCGGTCTGGACGCCCAAGGCGGCCAGGTGCCACTGCTGCTCCTCGATCGTCTGCGCCCGGGCCACGCCCGGGACCACCATCGCGATCAAGATCGCGGCGGCCACCGCTCTCCCCGTCACCCAATTCCCCTTGTGCTCGGGATCACAGATATTCCATCTCAATCATGTTTCACAGATCTGGATTCCGGCAAGCGGAGTAAGGCGTTCGTTAAGACGTCGTGAACTCCGGCACAGCCCCATGACAAGCGCTTCTGAACCGGGTCAGATGGAAAGCACGAATCGTGAGGTGGGCGCCTGCCCGCACGCGAATTCGGATACCCCCCGTCAAGGAACCCACCGGAGGTGAACCCGTGACGGTGCTTGATCCGGACCTGAACGCCGACCAGTCGGCCACCGGGTCGAAGGAGCTGCCACGGCAACGCGACCACGCCCTTCGCGTCGAACCGATGTTGGCGTTGGAATGGTCGCACGCGATCGAAGCGGCGGGAGGGGTCGGTGTCGCCGACTCACCCGCACAGACGCGTCGGGCTTGGATCCACAAGGCCGACGAGCAGCAAGTGCTCGCCATGTTCCGCGCGGTAGGCCCCGACGCACCCGCACCGTGGTGGCTCAGGGCCCTGGACCGGGGCAGGATCGCCTCGCGCGCGGCGGCGTTCGCCCTGGAGGACGAGGTGACCCGGTTGCTGGGCAGCCGACCGGGTTGGGTGTTCGTCCCCTGGGCGACCGAGGGCGAGGTCGGCTACTGGGAGTTCGTGCCGTCCGAGAGCGGCGTCTACGGCCCCGCCGAGCCGACCACCGTGCAGTTCACCGACCGGCACCCCGGTTTCGTGGACCTGCTCCCCGCGCACCGGGGCCCCGGTCAGCGCCAACCCATCGAGTTCACCCCCGCCGAGCTGCGTGAGCAGATCGAGGACCTGGAGAACATCGCTTAGCGCACCACCTAGGCTGTACGCCCGTGACGTCCAGCCACCAGCGACCGCCGCACCACCGATCCGTCGTCAGCTACGTCCAACGCGGCGAACGGATGACCGTGGGGCAGCAGCGCGCATGGGACCGCCACTGGGAGCGCTTGGGCCAGGAGGTCAAGGCGCTCCCGGCCGGTCCCGTGCACTTCGACGAGTGGTTCGGGCGCGAGGCGCCGGTGGTCCTCGAGATCGGTTCCGGGATGGGCGAGACCACCTCGCAGCTCGTCGCCGCCGCGCCCGACGTCAACTACGTGGCCGTCGAGGTCTACAAGCCCGGCCTGGCGCAGCTGCTGCTGCGCGCCGAGGCGCTCGACGTGACCAACCTGCGGGTCCTTCGCGGTGACGCGGTCGACCTGCTCACCGAGCACGTGGAGCCCGGTGCCCTGGCCGAGGTGCGGATCTACTTCCCCGACCCGTGGCCGAAGAAGAAGCACCACAAGCGCCGGCTCGTGCAGCCGGAGTTCGTGCACCTGGTGGCGACGCGGCTGAAGCCGGGTGGCGTGCTGCACCTGGCCACGGACTGGGAGGAGTACGCCGAGCAGATGCTCGCGGTGTGCTCGGCCGAGCCTCTGCTGCGCAACCGGTACGACGGGTGGGCGCCGCGGCCGGAGTGGCGGCCGGTGACCAAGTTCGAGCAGCGGGCGGTCGAGGAGGAGCGGATCAGCCACGACCTGATGTTCGAGCGGGGGTAAGTCACCCGACCGTGGCATAAAGTCACGGGTCCGAACGGACGATGCGGCGACTGCGCGTGGATTCGTCACCGGATCGAGTGGGATTTGTCGATCACCCGATGTGCCCCGTCTGGCAGTGACGCGTGACGCCGATCCGCAACTACGGTTGCCGCCCGTGACCGCAGTAGACAACGAACCGATAACGTTCGACGTGGACGCGGCGGAGGGCTTCCTCCGCATGTTCCACATCGCCCACCCCGAAGCCGGACCGGTCGGACCACGCCTGAACGAGGTCCGCGACGAGATCGCCGACACCGGCACCTACCGCCACACCACCCACGAGCTCGCCTACGGCGCGCGGATCGCGCTGCGCGACTCGGGCTGGTGCACCAGCGGCGTGCCGTGGCGCCGGCTCAAGGTCCGCGACCTGCGCGGTTTCCGCAACGCGGGCGCCGTCGCCGCCGAGTGCGTCGAGCACCTGCGCCTGGCCACCAACGGCGGCGAGATCCGCCCGCTGGTCACGGTGTTCGCGCCGGACACCCCGACCGCGCCGGGGCCGTGCATCTGGAACGAGCAGCTGGTCCGGTACGCGGGCTACGGCGACGGCACCGGTGACCGCCGCTACCGCGAGTTCACCGACGTCGTGCAGGGCATGGGGTGGCGGGCGCCGACGCCGACCGGCCGCTTCGACCCGCTGCCGCTCGTGGTGGAGACCGCGCACGAGGGCGTGCGACTGTTCGACGTGCCGCCCGACGTGGTGCACGAGGTGATGCTCGAACACCCCGAGCTGCCCTGGTTCGGCCGGCTCGGGCTGCGCTGGCACGCGGTGCCCGTGATCACGAACATGCGGCTGACCATCGGCGGCGTCACCTACCCCGCCGCGCCGTTCAACTCGTGGTTCGTCGGCTCCGAGATCGGCGCCAGGAGCCTCGCCGACGAGAACGCCTACGGCGCGGCCCGGCCCGTCGCCGAGGCGCTGGGTCTGGACACGTCCACCGAGCGCTCGCTGTGGCGCGACCGCGCCGTGGTGGAGCTGAACCGGGCCGTGCTGCACTCGTTCGACCTCGCGTCGGTGACCATCACCGACCACCACGCCGAATCGCGGCACCGGCTGTCGTGGCTGCGCTCGCGGCAACGCCACTCCGGCAACCGGCCCGCCTTCCGCCTCGACCCCTCGGCGGCCCGCCGTGCCCGCGCCGGCGGCCCCGCCCGCTTCGCCCCCGCCCCCGCGGAGACGACCCGCCCCCAGTCACCCGGACGCCTCGCCGAACTGCTCCGGCGGCGCGTCGAAGGCGTCGGCGGCTGAGCGCGGTCCCCGATACGCCTCGTAGCCGTCCGGTCAGCGCTCGGAATCGACCAGCACGCCCGACAACGCCATCAGGACCAGCACCAGCAGGCCCAGCACGGCGCCCGCCCAAGTAGCGACCACTCCGAACATGGTGTTCCTCCCGTTCCCCGACTCACCACTCAAGAGTCACCCCGGGATTCGTCATCCGACATCGGCCACTGGTGTGTTTCCGCAGGCGTTCGGGTCAGCCTTGCGGCTGACGGCCCACCCGACCCGGGTCGGACGCGCCCCGCCGCGCGACCACCTACGGTGAGGTCCCGTGGAGAGCACTCACCTCGGGTGGCGGCCCCTGCTCCGCCGCCAGTGGCCGCTGGCCTGCGCCCTGCTCTTCTTCGTCGGCGGCGAGTTCCTCGGTGAGGTCGGCTGGTGGCACGTCCCCGGCGAGGTGGTCGTGTGCGTGCTGGCCGTGCTCGCGCCCCGGCGCCCGTTCGACGCCGCGCTGACCGCCGCGGCGGCGGTGCCGGCGAGTTCGGTCGTGCTGCGCGTGGCCGGTGTCGCGCCCGTGACGCCGATGCTCGGCGGCCTGGTGGTGGCCGAGGTGGCGGCGCTGATGGCGATCGTCGCGGTGGTGGTGCGGCAGGCGCCGCCGGTGCGCGCGGTGACCGGGGCGGTGCTGCTCGTCGCCGTGTCGGTGGTCGCCGCGCTCGTGCGGCCGGAGTACCGGTCGCCGTACTGGCCGGACGACTACGACGGTCCCGGGTTCGGCGCGCAGGCGGTGTTCGGCGGGGTGCTGCTGGCGCTGTCGGTCGGCACCGGGCTGTACTTCCGGGCCCGCGACCGGGAACGCGCGACCGCCGTGCGGGCCGAGGTCGCGGCGGCGCAGCACGCCGAGCGCATGGCGCTGGCCCGCGAGCTGCACGACGTGATCGCGCACTACGTGACCGGGATGGTGGTGCACGCGCAGGCGGCGCAGGCCGTGCCGGCGGCGGCGCGGGAGGCGTTGCCGATCATCGTGCGCAGCGGCAACGAGGCGTTGACCGAGATGCGCCGCCTGGTGGGCACGCTGCGCGGCACCGACGCCGACGCGCCCACCGCGTCCAGCGACCTGGCCGATGACGTGCGCGGGGTGGTGGAGCGGTCCGGGCAGCCCGTGCGGCTGCACGTCGACCTGCCGGAACCGGTGCCGCCGTCCCTGGGCCGCTCGGTGCTGCGGTTGGTGCAGGAGTCGTTGACCAACGCGCGCAAGCACGCCGAGGACGTGTCCTCTGTGGACGTCTCGGTGTCCGTTTCGGACGGTGTGGTGCACGTGGTGGTGGCCGACGACGGGCGGGCGCAGAGGACGGCGCCCGTCGGCGGCTCCGGCGGTTACGGGTTGGTGGGCATGCGCGAGCGGGTCGAGCTGCTGGGCGGGCGGTTCAGCGCGGGTGCGCGCGCCGGTGGTGGCTGGGAGGTGCGCGCCGCCCTGCCCGTGACGCGGTGACCCGCCTGGCCGGTGGGTCGACCGCACCGCGGTCAGCCCGCGGTGGGGTGTGAGGCGGGCAGTTCCGCGGGCAGCGGGTAGGTGAAGGACTGCGCCGGGTCGAGCGCGCCGAGGTGCCGGTCGGCGACCGGGCGGCGGGCACGGTGACCACCCCGGTCCTGGTCGGGGATCGTCGGCCGGTAGTCGCCGAGCCAGGTGGTGACGTCGCCGGAGAGCCGGGCGTTCTCCTCGTGCAACTGGCGCACCTGGTGCTCCAGCTCGGCGATCCGCGCCTCCGCGTCGCGGTGCACCCGGACCACCGTCCACAGCAGCTCGTACGCGCTCGACTCCCGGTCCGGCGCCTCGTCCTCGTCGGCCGCGGGGTCGGGTTCCCAGCCCTCGGGGACCGGCAGCCCGTACTTCCGGGCCCATCCCGGGCCGCCGATCATCGCGGTGGTGATGTTCTCGACCGACGGGTCCAGCCAGCGCGGGCGTGGTCCGTCCGTCTCCTCGCCGGTGACGAGTCGGTGCAGGTGGCGGGCGGTCGCCAGGACGTCCTGCACGTGTTCGGGGTGGACGGCGGCGTTGATCAGGTCGACGAGCCGGCTCCACGGCGGCACGGTGTCCGGCCGCGCCTGCGCGCCGATCCAGCGCGTCACCTCGGCCCGCACCGACCCGAGCGACCGGCCCTGCGCCCAGTGCCCGGGTGTTCGCGCGGCACGCCGGAGCACCCGCCGGTACGCGGTGCTCATCCGGCCCTGGTCGTCCACCAGGTGCACCAGCAGGAACAACGCGAGCCACCGACGTTCCCGGGACAGGTCCGGCTCGGAGAAGTCAGCCTCCGATCGCAGGACCGCCGCCGCGGGCTCACCCCTGCCGCGCCGCTCGCCGGGTTGGCCACTTGTACCGTTACGAGCCACTGTCACTCCTTCGCCGGATCAGCGGGACCACCACCTCTCCCAACGTTTCGGAGATTACGTCCATCCGGCGGGTGAACACCGCCCGAGAAGGTCAAACCCACTGTTCGGGTTACGGGGTGACGCGTGCACCGCCACGTTGTGTGTCGCTCGATCGAGTGCGGCAGGATCGGGGTATGTCGCTGCGCCTGCACGCCCCCGTCGTCCTGCCCTGCGATCCCGCCTGCACCGTCCTGCGTGACGCCGTGGTCGACGTCGTCGACGGCCGGATCACGCACGTCGGCGCGGAGGCCGACGCGCCGGAGTTCACCGGCGAGGTCCGCCGGCTGAGCGGGATCCTGTTGCCCGGCCTGGTGAACGCCCACGCGCACAGCCCGATGGTGCTGCTGCGCGGGATGGGCGGCGACCTGCCGCTGCTGCGCTGGCTGCGCGAGGCGATGTGGCCGGCCGAGGCGAAGATGAAGCCGTCCGACATCCGGGTCGGCATGCTGCTCGGCGCGGTGGAGATGCTGCGCAACGGCGTGACCACGAGCGCGGAGATGTACTTCCACGGCGAGCAGCTGGTGGACGCGGTGCTGGCGGCCGGGTCGCGGGTGCTGTTCGGTGCGGCGATCATGGACCTGCCGGGGATGCCGTGGCGGCCGATGACCGACGAGATCACCCGGTGGATCGACGCGGACGGGCTGCGGTTCGGGCCGGACGAGCGGGTGGAGCTGAGCTACGGGCCGCACTCGGCGTACATCCTGTCGCCGGAGGCGCTGGGCGAGATCGCGGGTGAGGCGCGCGAGCGCGGGGCGTTGGTGCAGGTGCACGTGGCCGAGTCGCCCGAGGAGGACGTCGAGCAGCGGGCGTCGCACGGTTCCGTGCCGCGGTTGCTGGAGCAGGCGGGCGTGCTGGGCGGGCGGGTGCTGTCGGCGCACTCCGTGCACCTGTCGCCGGAGGACGTCGCCATCTACGTCGAGCACGGGGTCGGGATCGCGCACTGCCCCGGGTCGAACACCAAGCTGGCGTCCGGCATCGCACCGCTGCGGTCCTACTTGGACGCGGGCATCGCGGTCGGCTTGGGCACGGACGGGCCCTCGTCCAACGACGACCTGGACCTGTTCGAGGAGGCCAGGTTGGCGGCGCTGCTGGCGCGGGTGACGTCGCAGGACGCGACCGCGATGCGGGCGGCGGACGCGTTGCTGCTGGCCACGCGCGGTGGTGCGGCGGCGTTGGGCCGGGACGACCTCGGTGCGTTGGAGCCTGGTCGGTGGGGTGACGTCGTGCACGTGGACGTGGACGACCCGGCGTTCGCCACGGGCTTGGACGCGCCGGACGAGCAGGTGCTGGCGAACCTGGTGTGGGCGTCGGGCACGCGCCGGGTCAAGGACGTGTGGGTGGCGGGCAAACAGGTCGTGGCCGACGGTGAGACGACCAACGTCGACCGGCGTGAGGCGCAGGCCGGCGTGCGCGAGGTGGCGGCCCGCCTGCGGTAGGTCAGCGGGGGCGCGGGCGGACGACGATCTCGGTGAAGTGGGCGTCGTCGCCCGCGTTGACGGCGGTGACGACGGCCTGGGCGACGGAGTCCGGGTGCAGGTAGAGGTGCGGCTGGTAGTCGCCGTTCTCCTGCGCGCGGACGCCGCGCTGCATGTCGGTGTCGACGCGTCCGGGGTGGACGGACGTGACGCGGAGGTCTTCTTCTTCGGCGCGCAGAGCGTCACCGAAGGCCCGCAGCGCGAACTTGCTGGCCGCGTAGACGCCCCAGTCGGGATTCGCGCGCAGGCCCGCGCCGGAGTTGATCAGCACGACGTGGCCGCGGTGGGCGCGCAGCAGCGGAAGCGTCAAGCGGGTGAGCTCCGCGACCGCGACCACGTTCACGTCGAGGGTGCGGCGCCAGACGTCGGCCGTGGCCTCGGCGAGCGGGCCGAGCTCGGCGATGCCCGCACTGTGCACGAGGACGTCCAGGCGGGTGAGCTCGGCGGTGGCGGCGGCCAGCGCGTCGGCGTCGGTCAGCTCCACGGGCCACGGGCGGGCGGAGTCCAGCGACCCGGCCAGCTCTCGCAGCGCTTCCTCATCCCGACCACCGAGCAACAGGTCGTGCGTCGGCGCGAGCACCCGCGCCACGGCCGCGCCGATGCCGCGCGAGGCACCGGTGATCAGAGCAACGGGACGACTCATGCCTCGACCCTAACCAACCACCGCCCGCGACGTGCCCTACCGGGCAACCACGCCGCTTCGCAGGCGTCCCCGCCAAGGGGACCCCTGCTTTCACCCTTCCACACAGGACCGACGAATCGTCGGTGTCGGGCATCGCCTGTGGACAAGTCCCTTGCCTGTGGAGAAGTCGGTGGAGGGCTCGGGCGCGGTGGCGCGAGCCCTCCACCTCGGGGTCAGCCGCAGATGCGGCCCTTGTCCTTCTTCCACACCGCGACCACGGACGGGCGGGGCTGGGTGGTGCCGCCGTCCGGCCAGTGCGACAGCGGGTTGTTGGCCGACGCGCCGTCGATCTCACCGGGGTGCTGCACGGCCACCAGCACGAAGTCGTCCTCGATGACCGGGCCGCACGTCTCGGCACCCTTCGGCACGGTCAGGAACTGCTTCACCCGACCGCGGAACGGACCCTCGACCGGCACCGCGAACAGGCCGTCGTTGGACTTCAGGGCGTTGCCGTCGGTGGAGATCCACAGGTTGCCCCGCGCGTCGAACGCCACGTTGTCGGGGCACGAGATCGGCGAGACCTGGGTCTTGTCGTAGCCGCCGAAGTACGTGTCCGGCGAGGTCGGGTCGCCGCACACCAGCAGCAGCTTCCACGAGAACGACGTGGCGGCGTTGTCGCCGCGGCGCTCCTCCAGCTCCAGCACGTGACCGTGGCGGTTGTTCAGGCGCGGGTTGGGCTCGGTGGCGCCTTCCTTGCCCGCCTTGCCGCGGTCGGTGTTGTTGGTCAGCGCCGCGTACACCCGGCGGTTGCGCGGGTTCGGCTCGACGTCCTCGGGGCGGTCCATCTTGGTCGGGCCGACGGCGTCGGCCGCGAGCCGCGTGAAGACGTAGACCTCCTCGGCGGTGAAGCCGGGCACGAACGAGCGGTCACCCGCGGCCAGCGGGATCCACTCGCCGGTGCCGTCGAACTCGCCGTCCGCGGGCAGCTTGCCGGTGCCGTCGATCTCGCCGACCGGGCTGTCGCCGGTGAACTTGGCGACGTACAGCGTGCCCTTGTCGAGCAGCTTCTTGTTGTGCTCACGGGCGTGCTTGCTGTTGCCCGGCTTGTACTTCTCGTCGGAGACGAACTTGTACATGTAGTCGAAGCGCTCGTCGTCACCCATGTACGCGACCACGCGGCCGTCGCGGGCGATGATCACGTTCGCGCCCTCGTGCTTGAAGCGGCCGAGCGCGGTGTGCTTGACCGGGGTCGAGTCCGGGTCGAGCGGATCGATCTCGACGACCCAGCCGAACCGGTTGACCTCGTTGGGCTCCTGCGCCACGTCGAAGCGCTTGTCGAAGCGCTCCCACTTGCGGGTGGACGCCGCGCCGGACAGGCCGTAGCGGGACAGCCGCGCCTTCAGCACCGGGTCGGTGACCGAGCCCGCGTTGGCGAAGTACTGGTTGAAGTTCTCCTCGCCGGACAGGATCGTGCCCCACGGCGTGACGCCCCCGGCGCAGTTGTTCAGCGTGCCCAGCACCTTCGTGCCGGTCGGGTCGGCCGAGGTCTTGAGGTACTTCGAGCCGGCGGCCGGGCCGGTGACCTTGAACTCCGAGGTCGCGGTGAGGCGGCGGTTGTAGCGCCGGTCCAGCTTCGGCTCCAGCTTGCCGCTACGCCGGTCGCGCTCGACCTTCACCACGGACAGGCCGTGCGCGGCCCAGGCGATCTCGGTCTGCTCACGGGTGGGGTTGTTGGAGTCCCAGTTCTTGAACAGGAACTCCTCGGAGGTGTACTCGTGGTTGGCCACCAGCACCCACTCGTCGTGGCGGCCGACCGGCACCAGGCCGACGAAGTCGCAGTTGTAGCCGAACTGCTTCGCCTGCGCCGCCGGCGTCTGGCGGTCGAAGTCGAACGCGGGCGCGCCGGGCAGCACCGGGTCGCCCCAGCGCAGCACGACACCCTGGTCGTAGCCCTCGGGCGTGACGATGCGGTCCTCGGTGTTGGGCGCGACGGCGGCGAAGTTCAGGCCGTCCCGGCGGCGACCGCCACCCAGGTCGGCGTCGACCTCGACCTCGGGCTTCGCGGCGGCGGTGCCGGCACCGACCAGCCCGACACCCGCGCCCGCGACGGCGAGCACCGCGCCGGCCTTGAGCAGGCCACGCCGACGCACGACCTCGCCGACGACGTCACCGAAGTAGGCGTTGTCGGACGTGTTGGGCGCCTCGTGCGCGCACGCGTCGCCGCAGCGGTACTTGCAGGTGATCGCCGAACGCCCGAGGGGGTGGTTGGGCAGGAGGGGCAGCAGACGCCGCCCCCGATCGGTGGATGAGGACACACGGACCTCCGAGATCGCTCAGTGGGAACCGGGCGACCGTAAGAGGGCAAGTCCTCCTGCAGCGGACTTCGAAGTGAACGCGAGGCGAACACATCGATCGTTAACCAGCCGATACCAGCAGCTCACACCGCGTGTCGTCGGGTGGTCGCGGATCGTCACACCCGGCGGGCCGGTACGCGGCCCGGCGGCCGAGGGGCGGTGATCGCACTACGGTCAGGGGTGTGGATGCGGTGGTGTTCGACCTCGACGGCGTGCTGGTGGACTCCGAGCGGATGTGGGACGAGGTGCGGCAGGCCTTCGCCGCCCGGCACGGCGGCACGTGGCCGGCCGCGGCGACCCGGGCGATGCAGGGCATGAGCACGCCCGAGTGGGCGACGTACCTGGTGACGGAGGTCGGCGTCCGGCTGACCCCGGCCGAGACCGCGTCAGGCGTGATCGGCGAGATGGCCGAGCGCTACGCCGAAGGCCCGCCCGTGCTGCCGGGCGCGGTGGACGTCGTGCGCGAGGTGGCGTCCC
Organism: Saccharothrix carnea; assembly: GCF_003014735.1. Classification (GTDB taxonomy): domain Bacteria; phylum Actinomycetota; class Actinomycetes; order Mycobacteriales; family Pseudonocardiaceae; genus Actinosynnema; species Actinosynnema carneum. Next base: position 221,283 of record NZ_PYAX01000005.1, read on the forward strand.
GCTACCCGGTGGCCATCGCCAGCTCCTCCCCGCCGGTCCTGATCAAGTCCTTCCTCGCCGCGACCGACCTGACCGACGTGGTGCCGGTGGCGATCTCCAGCGAACAGGCGGGCGCGGGCAAGCCGGCGCCGGACGTCTACCTCCTGGCCGCCTCGAAGCTGGGCGTCGACCCGTCCCGCAGCGCCGCGGTGGAGGACTCGACCAACGGCCTGCGCGCCGCCCTGGCCGCCGGCATGACCGTCTACGCCGTCCCGAACCCGCACTTCCCCCCGGACCCGGTGGTGTTGGCCCACGTCACGGTGTTGCGCGACCTCTCGGACCTGCCCGCTGCACTAGCCTCTGCACCTCCAGGTGAATGACCGACACAGTCGAACAGAGCACGGGCGACACCGCCACCACGGGGCCCGTCGATCTGCGAGGTGTGCCACCGCGGCACGGCCGGCTACGCCCGGTGCTCGACGCGATCGCCTCGCAGCCGTTCGACTGGGACGTGTGCGTGCTCTGCCGGACCACCTAGCGTTCAGCACATGGAACGACGAGTTGCGGTGGTCACCGGGGCGGCGCAGGGGATCGGGGCACGGGTGGCCCAGGTGTTGCGCGGGGACGGGTACGAGGTGGTCGGGTTCGATCTCGGGGAGACCGAGGGCGGGGTGGTCGGGGACGTGTCGTCGCCGCACGACGTGGCCCGGGTGGTCGAGCGGGTCGGGGATCGGGTGGACGTGCTGGTCAACAACGCCGGCATCGCGGGGATCACGCCGTTCGAGGACACGTCGCTGGAGCAGTGGGAGCGGATGGTGGCGGTCAACCTCACCGGGCCGTTCCTGCTGACGCAGGCGTTGGGGCGGGTGATGCTGGCGCGCGGTCGGGGTGCGGTGGTGAACATCGCGTCCGTGGCCGGGTTGCGCGGTGTCGCGGACCGGGCCGCGTACAACACCACCAAGCACGGGTTGATCGGCATGACGCGCACGCTCGCCGTGGAGTGGGGCGGGCGCGGGGTCCGGGTCAACGCGGTGTGCCCCGGCTGGGTGAAGACCGAGATGGACGTCGAGTCGCAGGCGGGCGGGCACTACGGCGACGCCGACATCACCGACCACGTGCCGATGGGCCGGTTCGCGACGCCCGACGACATCGCGCAGGCCGTCGCCTTCCTGGCCGACCCGGACCGCAGCGGCTTCGTCAACGGGGTCGCGCTGCCGGTGGACGGCGGGTGGACGGCCGACGGGTCGTGGCAGTCGCTGCGGCTGTCCAAGCGCTGACCGGCGGAAACCCCCTGCACGAACGCGTGCAGGGGGTTTCCGGCCGGCGGAAAGCTCAGCGCTCCACGTCGCCGCGGATGAACGCCTCGACCGCCTCGTGCGCCTCGGAGTCCGAGTACTGCACCGGCGGGGACTTCATGAAGTACGACGACGCCGACAGGATCGGGCCGCCGATACCCCGATCGAGCGCGATCTTCGCGGCGCGCACCGCGTCGATGATGATGCCCGCCGAGTTCGGCGAGTCCCACACCTCGAGCTTGTACTCCAGGTTCAGCGGCACGTCGCCGAACGCACGGCCCTCCAGCCGCACGTACGCCCACTTGCGGTCGTCCAGCCACGCCACGTAGTCGGACGGGCCGATGTGCACGTTGCGCTTGCCGAGGTCGCGGTCGACCTGGGAGGTCACGGCCTGCGTCTTGGAGACCTTCTTGGACTCCAGCCGCTCCAGCTCCTTCATGTTCAGGAAGTCCATGTTCCCGCCCACGTTGAGCTGCATCGTGCGGTCGAGCTGCACGCCGCGGTCCTCGAACAGCTTGGCCAGCACGCGGTGCGTGATAGTGGCACCGACCTGCGACTTGATGTCGTCGCCGACGATCGGCACGCCGGCCGCGCGGAACTTCTCGGCCCACTCCGGGTCGGAGGCGATGAACACCGGCAGGGCGTTGACGAACGCCACACCGGCGTCGATGGCGGCCTGCGCGTAGAAGCGGTCCGCCGCCTCCGAGCCGACCGGCAGGTACGACACCAGCACGTCGACGTCGGCGTCGCGCAGCGCCTGCGCCACGTCCACCGGCTGCTCGTCGGACTCCTCGATGGTCTCCCGGTAGAACCGGCCGAGACCGTCGAGCGTGTGACCCCGCTGCACGGTGACGCCGAGCGGCGGCACGTCGGCGATCTTGATCGTGTTGTTCTCGCTCGCCCCGATGGCCTCGGACAGGTCCGTGCCGACCTTCTTGGCGTCCACGTCGAACGCGGCGACGAACTCGATGTCGCGCACGTGGTAGTCGCCGAACCGGACGTGCATCAGACCGGGCACGCGGGTGCTCGGATCGGCATCGCGGTAGTAGTGGACGCCCTGCACCAGCGACGCCGCGCAGTTGCCGACCCCGACAATGGCCACTCGAACGGTGCGGCGGTTGTCGCCCATGCCGAGTCCTCCTTGATTCTTCCGTGCTCGTATTCGGGGGTTATTGGTCCCGCTCGCGCTGTTCGGCCTGCTCGTGGGCGATCAGCTCGTTCAACCACCGCACTTCGCGCTCGGTGCTCTCCAGCCCGAGCCGGTGCAGCTCCCGGGTGTACCGGTCGATGCGTTCGCTGGTGGCCGATAACGAGGTGCGCAGTCCTTCGCGGCGTTCCTCGACCCGGCGCCTGCGGCCCTCGAGGATGCGCATCCTGATCTCGGCGGGGGTGCGGGAGAAGAACGCCAGGTGGACGCCGAACGAGTCGTCGTCCCACGTCTGGGGTCCGGCGTTGGCCAGCAGTTCGGCGAACCTCTCCTTGCCCTCCGCGGTGAGCTTGTAGACCTTGCGCGCCCGGCGGCCCCACCGGGCCGAGTCCTCCTCGGGCACTTCCTCGACGATCAGGCCGCCACGTTGCAGCTTGCGCAACGTGGGGTACAGCGTCCCGTAGGAGAACGCGCGGAACGCCCCCAGCAACTCGTGCAAGCGCTTGCGCAGCTCGTAGCCGTGCATGGGCGCTTCGTGCAGCAGGCCGAGGACCGCGAACTCCAGCACGTAGCACCTCCCCGCTCAGGTGAGCGCCGATGGGTGCGGTCAGTATATCGGTGCGATACATCCGCGCACGCAGATGCCGTGTCGCGTGGCACACAGCGACCCCTGCCTTCGGCCCACTGCCCTGAACGGCCCATCGGTCGGGTTGGAGCGGCACGTACTCTGGTCGTCGTGTCGACCCAACGCCAGGTCGTGGACTACGCCTTGCAGCGCCGTGCGCTGCTGGCGGAGGTCTACGCGGGCCGAGTGGGCACGATGGAGGTCTGCGACGCCGGCCCGTACCTGCTGCGAGCTGCGAAGTTCCACGGCCGGCCGACCGAGCAGACCTGCCCGGTGTGCCGGAAGGAACCGCTCACCCACGTGTCCTGGGTCTACGGCGACGAGCTCAAGCACGCGGCCGGATCCGCGCGCACCGCCGACGAGCTGGCCCGCATGGCGACCCTCTTCGAGGAGTTCACCGTGTACGTGGTCGAAGTTTGCCGCACATGTAGTTGGAACCACCTGGTGCAGTCATACGTCCTGGGAACGCGTGGCCTGAACTCTCGCAAGCCACGCAGGAGGACCGCGGCGGAGTGAACCTGCTCCGACCACGGGCGCCGCTCCGGCGAGGAGCAGCGGCGTACGACCACCGAACCGCGTGCAACGGCACGCCGGTCTGGGAGGCCATTTCGTGAACGACCAGCATGACGACAGGCATCGTGGCGCGGAGCCGCAATGGCCGACCGGGGAGGACCCGGACGGCGGCGGTCACCCACCGCGCCACGGAGCCGGGGATCAGCCGGAGCGTCCGAACACCCCGCCAGGTGGTTTCGCGCGCTCACCGCTCGACGGCCCCGGCCCTAGGCACGGCACCCCACCGGGCGGGTTCACCCGTCCGGGCACGCCACCCGGCGGCTTCCCGCAGGCGGGCGGCACCCCGCCCGGTGGCATCCCCCGGGGTGGCCCACCGCCGCGCAGGCCCGCGGGCCCCGGCCCCGGCGGCAGGCACGGCGGCCCGGTACCCGGTGCGCGTCCCGAAGGCCCGGCCGTCGCGGGCAACGTGCCCGGCGGCCCGCCCCAGCGCCCCAACACGCCTCCCGGCGGCATGCGCCGACCCGGTGCCCCCGGTGGTCCCGTGCCGCCCGGCGGCAGGCCACCGGTCGGCGGCCCCGGTGGTCCGCGCAGGCCGGGCGGTCCCGGAGGCCCCGGTGGACCCGCCGGTCCCGGTGGCCCGCAGCGGCGTCCCGGCGAGGAGCCGACCGACCTGCTCCCGCCCGTCTACCAGACCACGCCCCGCGAGCCCGAGCTCCTCACGCACCGCGAGGACGAGGTCGAGCTGGAGCCGTTCTACGACGACGAGTACGACGAGGAGCTGACCGAGGAGGAGGCCCGCGCCGTGCGTCGCAAGAAGGTGTGGCGCCGCGTGCGCCGCACCACCTACGTCGCCCTCGGGCTGATGCTCCTGGCACCGGTCGTCGCGTTCGCCATCGCCTACCAGGTGGTCGAGGTGCCGAACCCCGAGGCGGTCGCGGCCGACCAGGGCAAGGCGATCACGATCCTGTACGCCGACGGCACGGAGATGACCAAGTACGCGCCGGGTGACGCGAACCGCACCCTGGTCAAGTACGAGGACCTGCCGCAGACGCTCAAGGACGCCGTGTTCGCCGCGGAGGACCCGACGTTCATGACGAACGTCGGCTTCGACCTCACCGCCATCGCCCGCGCCGGCTGGTACCAGCTCAAGGGCGAGCAGAGCGGTGGCTCGGGCCTCACGCAGCAGTACGTCAAGGAGGCCACCGACCAGGCCGACATGACGCTGACCCGCAAGTTCACCGAGGCGGTCACCGCGTACAAGATGTCGCAGCAGCAGGACAAGCCGGACATCCTGACGGCGTACCTGAACACGATCTACTTCGGTCGTGGCGGCTACGGCATCAAGACCGCGGTGAAGGCGTACTTCGGCGACGTCCAGCTCAAGGACCTCACCCACACGCAGGCCGCGCTGCTGGCGGGCATGATCCAGAACCCGGGCCGGTCGGAGCAGCCGGCGTACCGCGAAGAGCGCTGGAACTACGTGATGGACCAGATGCTCAAGCACGGCTGGATCGACCAGGCCTACCGCGGTTCCGCGGAGATGCCGGTGCCGTTGGAGCAGACCGACCAGTCCGGCCTGAGCGGGCCGCGCCTGCACATCCGCGACCAGGTCATCCAGGAGATGGACAGGGTCGAGTGGGACGTCGAGAAGGCGCAGAAGGTCGGCGTCACCGTCCACACCACCATCGAGCCGCCGAAGCAGCTCGCGGCCGAGGAGGCGGTGCGGGACATCATGGGTCCGCAGCCGCCGGAGCTGAGGTCGTCGCTCACCGCGATCGACCCGCAGACCGGTGCGGTCCGGGCGTACTACGCGGGCGCGGACGGCACGGGCCTGGACTACGCGACCAACACGCTCCAGGAGGCCGGCTCGTCGTTCAAGCCGTTCGACCTGGTCGCCGCGCTGAAGGCGGGCAAGGGCCTCGGCACGACCTACGACGGCCGCTCGCCGAAGACCTTCAAGCTCGGCGGCACCAACATCACCATCCGCAACGCCTCCGACACGGGCAACACGTGCGGTGAGGAGTGCCCCATCCGCGAGGCGATGCGGATGTCGCTGAACACGGTGTTCTACGAGATGGTGATCGAGATCGGCACCCAGCCGGTCGCCGACGCCGCGCACGCCGCGGGCATCCCGAAGTCCGTCGAGGTGCAGGGCGTGAAGAAGGACCTGCTGGTCAACGAGAACGGCGGGGCGCCCAACGTCGGTATCGCCATCGGTGGTGGCGAGGCGCAGGTGCGGCCGTTCGACATGGCATCGGCGTACGCCACGTTCGCCGCGCGCGGCGTCTACCACGAGCCGTTCTTCATCTCGAAGATCACCAACGCCGAGGGCAAGGCCGTTTACCAGCACGTCGACGTGTCCCGGCAGGCGTTCGACCCGGACCCGCAGAAGAACCAGGACATCGCGGACAACGTCACCGAGTCGCTCAAGCCCGTCCTCACGTACTCGAAGATCCCGTGCGCGGGCCGCGAGTGCGCGGGCAAGACCGGCACGCACGAGCTCCCCGACGACGCCAGCCAGAACTCGAAGGCGTGGATGGTCGGCTACACGCCGTCGCTGTCCGCGTCGGTGTGGGTCGGCCGTGACGAGGGCAACGTGGCGTTGAGGGACGCCCAGGGCAGGCCGGTCTTCGGTGGTGGCCTGCCGGGTCAGGTGTGGAAGCGGTTCATGGACAAGGCGCTCGAAGGCACCCCGGCGGAGCCCTTCCCGAAGCCCCGGAAGCTGAACCAGTTCGACAACCCGACGAAGACGACCACCACCACGACCACCACCACGACGACCAAGAAGAACGACGACGACAACAACAATCGGACGACGACGACTCAGCCGACCACGGGTCGGACGACGACGACGAAGCCGACGACCACCCGTCCGTGCGTGGGCCTGGCCTGCCCGACCCAGCCGACCACGTCGGACGAGAACGAGCCCGACCCGATCGGCAACGGCAGTCCGCCAACGCGTTAGCGACACGGGTTCGCGCACGTCGAGAGGGGTCCGGCCGAGTGCCGGGCCCCTCTTCGCGTGCGGGCGGGGTACTGGAGACCGCAGCGGTCACCGAGGGGTTCGCGTCGACCTCACATCTTCCGTTGACCCGTGCCCGTAGCATCCGTCACCGTGGCCAGCCCCTCGGAGCCCTCGCGGACGAACGCCGACGACACCGACTCGCTCACCCCCGAGGAGCGGGTCAACCCCACGTGGACCGAGCCGCTGGCCCGGACCGCGAGCAAGCCGATCGGCGGGCCGGTCGGACGGCACGCGTCGGTCGGCAGGCAGTGGTTCTGGACACCGCTGCGGGTCGTGCTGCTGTTCGCGGTCGTGACGCTGGCGCTGTCGTGGTTCCAGAAGTCGCCGTGCATCCAGCAGTACGTGGACGACAACGGCGTGGTGCAGCTCGACTGGCGCGGCAGCAAGCAGTTCACCGCGATGTGCTACTCCGACACCGTGCCGCTGTACACGGCGGAGCGGTTGGACAAGCCGGACACGTTCCCCTACAAGACGTCCTGGGTGGACGACGAGGGCAAGCCGACGGCGCACGTGCGGTACATGGAGTACCCCGTGCTGACGGGCATGTTCCAGCTGCTCAACGCGCGCATGGCGCAGGGCTGGACGGTGATCGCCTCGTCCGGGTGGCTGCCGAACCCGATGACGGTGATCGTGTACTTCAACATCACCGCGCTGTGGCTGGCGCTGGCGTGGCTGGTGACCGCGTACGCGGTGGCGCAACTGGCCAGGCGGCGGCCGTACGACGCGGTGCTGGTGGCGGTGTCGCCGCTGGTGATCGTGCACGCGTTCACCAACTTCGACACGCTGGCGACGGCGTTCGCGACGGCGGGCATGCTCGCGTGGGCGCGCAAGAAGCCGGTGCTGGCGGGCGTGCTGCTGGGGCTCGGGGGCGCGGCGAAGCTGTACCCGCTGTTCCTGCTCGGGCCGTTGCTGTTGCTGTGCTGGCGGTCGGGGCGGCTGAAGGCCGGGTGGACCACGTTCGGCGCGACTCTGGCGACGTGGGCGCTGGTGAACGCGCCGATCGCGTGGCTCTACCCGGACGGGTGGCGGGAGTTCTTCCGGCTGAACACCGAGCGCGGCGTCGACCCGGACTCGCTGTACAACGTGATCGCGCAGTGGACCGGGTGGCAGGGCTTCGACCCCGGTCTCGCGCACGGCCAGGCGCCCGAGGTGCTGAACACGGTCAGCGCGGTGCTGTTCCTGGTGTGCTGCGCCGCGGTCGGGTTCGTGGCCATGTCCGCGCCGCGGCGGCCGAGGTTCGCGCAGCTGGCGTTCCTCGTGGTGGCCGCGTTCCTGCTGACGAACAAGGTGTGGAGCCCGCAGTACTCGCTGTGGCTCGTGCCGCTGGCCGTGCTGGCCCTGCCGCGGTGGAAACCGCTGCTGGCGTGGATGGTGGTGGACGCGCTGGTCTGGGTGCCCCGGATGTTCTTCTACCTGGGCGTGGAGAACAAGGGCCTGCCGATCGACTGGTTCCTGGGCACGGTCGTCGCGCGTGACGTCGCGGTGATCGTGCTGTGCGGGATGATCGTGCGCGAGATCTACCGGCCGAGCCGGGACAAGGTGCGGCAGGCGGGCGATGACGACCCGTGCGGCGGTGTCTTCGACGGCGCACCGGACCGGTTCGCGCTGCGGTTCAAGCGGCGGCGCGAGGACGCCCCCGCGGTCGCCGCCGGTACGGGAAGCTAGTCGGCGGTGGTGGGTGTGGCCGGACGGCGGCGGCTCGGGGTGGAGTCGGTGAAGGTGACCTCCGACTTCAGGAAGACCAGGAACAACGCCACCAGCAGCGCCGCCCGGCCCCACACGCCGATCACCACGGCCTGCGCCGCGAGCCCGTCGTAGATGCCGGACGGCTCGCCGAACTCGATCGCGTAGAACCAGCGGAAGATGCCGATGCCCATGGCCACGTCCGCCGCGAAGTACGCCGCCACCCAGCCCCAGTCCACCCGCAGCAGCACGAACATCGGCACCAGCCACAGCGTGTACTGCGGCGAGTGCACCTTGTGCAGCAGCAGGAAACCGCACAGCATCGCCGCCGACACCGCCACCCACGGGTAGCTGCCCTCGGCCAGGTACCGCCGCCACCCGAGCCGGCAGGCCAGCGCGAACGACGCCATGATCGCGACCGGTGACAGCAGCCCGACCAGCGCCTGCATGGTCTCGTCCGGCATGAACGGCCGCATCGACCAGAACCAGATCGAGTTCGTGGTGATGTCGACCCGCCGCAGGCCCTGGAACGCGAACGACGCCTGCCAGCCCTCGAACCCCGCCACCACGAACGGCAGGTTGATCAGCACCGCCGTCACCACCGACGCCGTCGCCACCCGCACCGCGCCCGCCACGTCGTACCGCACCCCGCGCGGCAGCGACCGCCCGCCCGGACCGCCGGTCAGCACGTACAGGCACAGCGGCAGCACGAAGACCGCCGGGTAGAGCTTGAACGCGAACCCGATGCCCAGCAGCACCGACGCGGCCAGGGCGCGGTCCGCCAACGGCCGCTCGCGCCGCCCCCAGCCCCGGTGCACCACGTACACCGCCGCCACCGCGCAGAACACGACCGGCAGGTCCCAGTTGTGGAACGCGTACAACACCACCGGCGGACCCAACGCCCAGACCAGCGCGCGCCACCGGCTCAGCTTGCCCAGCAGCCACCCGGTGGCCAGCCCGAACGGCGCCATCAGCAACGCCGAGAACAGCAGGAACGCCGCGTCGGTCTCGGCGAAGATCGCACCGGCCCAGATCAGCAGCCCGGTCAGCACCGGGTACTCGACCACGCCGCCGACCAGCATGCCCTTGCTGTTCATGCTGCCGTTGACGTACGGGAACACGTGCCGGTCGATGTCCCGGCCGATCCACAGGTGCTGGATGTCGGAGTAGCAGACCTCGGCCTTGTTGCGCCGCTCGTAGTCCGGCGCGCTGCGGCCCCACTGGTCGAACTCCGGCCCGGTGCAGCGGTCCTTGTTGAGGAAGCCGGCGAACAGCGTCAGCCCGCTCAGGAGGACGACCGCGGCGAGCGCGACCCGGCCGAACCGCGGCAACCGCGAACCGGCGTCCGCGCGCTCCGGCACGGCCACCACCTCCCGTGTCACGCTCAGCCGCCCAGGTGCTCGCGGAGGAACGCGATGTCCTGCGCCTGCCCTTCGTCCGGGGTCTCGACCAGCACCGGCGAGCCGGCGGCGGCGGCCACCGCGACCAGCTGCCCGGGGTCGATCGTGCCCGACGCGATGTTGGCGTGCCGGTCGCGGGAGGAGCCGAACTCGTCGCGCGAGCTGTTGAGGTGGACCAGGTCGATGCGCCCGGTGATGGCCTTCACCCGGTCCACGATGCCGACCAGGTCCTCGCCGGAGGCGAACGCGTGGCAGGTGTCCAGGCAGAACCCGGCGTCGAACTCGCCCACCGCGTCCCACAGCCTGCCGAGCATGTCGAACGTGCGCGCCATGGCGTTCTCGCCGCCCGCGGTGTTCTCGATCAGGATCGGGACCGCGAACCCGCCGCTGTCGGCCTGCCGCTCGAACATCTTCCGCCAGTTGGCGATGCCCTCGTTCGGGTCCTCGCCCTTGGTGACGTGACCGCCGTGCACGATCAGGCCCTTGGCGCCGACCTTCGCCGCGGCCTCGGCGTGCTGGAGCACGATCTTGCGCGACGGGATGCGGATGCGGTTGTTCAGCGACGCGACGTTGGCCAGGTACGGCGCGTGGATGAAGACCTCCAGGTCGGAGGCGAGCAACCCGTCCGTCTGGGGGTGCGGCTTCGGCGCCTTCCAGCCCTGCGGGTCGGCCAGGAAGAACTGCACGACGTCCGCACCGCGGTCGGCGGCGGCGCCGAGCGGGTCGTCGTCGCGGACGTGGGCCCCGATGCGCATGCCGTGCAGGGTAGTCGGGCGCTGCAACGCATCGCCGACCGCCGGCGATAGCAAATTTGTCGACGAGGGGGATGGTCCGCGTCACTATCAGGACCTACGCTCGTTACTTGTAAGTAGGAAACGGGACGCACGGGCAGTACGCCAGGAGGCCAGACATGCGGATCCGGCTCACTCGGCTGGTGAGCGCGACGGCTGTCGTGTTCGCGGTCGGCACGGCCGGCGCCGCCGCGGGCTCCGGTTCGGCCGTGGCCGCCGAGCCCGTCGTCGTGGGCAGCTGCGCGACCACCGTGCAGGGCGCGCCGGGCACACCGGTGGCGCTGAGCACGGCCGCCGTGCTCGACCCGATCGTGCAGCTCGTCCGGGCCGTCCCACTGCTCGGGCCGCCGCTCGCCGAACCGTTCCGCCAGGCGTTCTCGGCCCTGCCGCCCATCCCGATCGGCGCCATCGGCACCGGCACCGACGTCATCACCGGCGGCGACATCGCGAACAAGGTCAACGCCGAACTGGTCAAGCTGCCGCTGCTCGGGCCGATCATCGTCACCCTGTCCAACGGCGTGCGCGCCGAGCTGACCAAGCTGTGCGGCGTCACCGTGCAGGGCGTCAACGCCGCCGCCGCGCCCGTCCAGGACGGGTCGCGGGCGCTCGCCGACGCCTCGCAGCAGGCCACCGGACAGCTGCCGGGCCTGCCCGGCACCAAGCCCACGCCGAACCCGCCGCCGCAGACCGGCCAGCCCGGCGGCACCCCCGGCACGTCCCAGCCCGGCACCAGCCCGAACGGCCAGGCACCGGTGAACAGCCCGGTCGGCGGCGTCGGCGGGCTCGACGTGCCGCTGTACGGCTCGAACCCGTGGGGCGGCAACTTCGGCCGCGTGCCGCTGTTCAGCTACGGCTCGCTGCCGTTCGCCGTGCCCGGCCGGTACGCGCCGTCACCGGGCGTGCGCTACGGCGGTGGCGTGAGCGGCTACCGGCCCGGCTACGGCGTGCCCGACGCCGACGACCCCGACGGCGTGCAGACCGCGGGCCGCGCCCAGGCGCTGCCCGGCTCCGGCCGGATGGGCGGCGGCGTGGCGGCTCCCGTGCTGCTGGCCGTGCTGCTGCTGTCGTGCGTGACGGGCGCGCTCGTGCGCACCTGGGTGCTGCGCCGCGCCGTCGCCTGAGACGCCGGCTCGAAGGCCCAGGTAAGAGCAACCGTTCACGGCCTGTTACCCTTCACGGGTTGCTGACGCGACGACCCTCCTGCCACGGAACGTCCGTGGCCGCCGAGTCCACAGGAGGTGAGTGGTCTTCATGCGTCATTACGAAGTGATGGTCATCCTCGACCCCAGTCTCGACGAGCGCACGATCGCGCCGTCCCTCGACACGTTCCTCAACGTCATCCGCACCACGGGTGGCAACGTGGAGAAGGTCGAGGTGTGGGGCAAGCGCCGGCTGAGCTTCGAGATCAACAAGAACGCCGAGGGCATCTACGCCGTCCTCGACCTGATCTCGAGCCCCGACGCGGTGAAGGAACTGGACCGCCAGCTCGGCCTCCAGGAGACGGTGCTGCGCACCAAGGTCATCCGCCGCGAGCCCGCCAAGGCCGCGAAGACCGCCGCGCGGATCGCCGCCAAGGCCGCGGCCAAGGCCAAGGCCTAGGGGCCCGCCGACCATGGCAGGCGAGACGACGATCACGGTGGTCGGGAACCTGACCGCCGATCCCGAACTCCGCTTCACCCAGTCCGGCGCCGCGGTGGCGAGCTTCACCGTGGCCTCCACCCCCCGCACGTTCGACAAGAACAGCGGCGAGTGGAAGGACGGCGAAGCGCTGTTCCTGCGGTGCAACGTGTGGCGCCAGGTCGCGGAGAACGTGGCCGAGTCGCTCACCCGCGGCTCGCGCGTGGTCGTGACCGGGCGGCTGCGCCAGCGTTCCTTCGAGACGAAGGAAGGCGAAAAGCGCACCGTCATCGAGCTTGAGGTCGACGAGATCGGCCCCTCGCTGCGCTACGCGACCGCGAAGGTCAACAAGGTGAGCCGTGGAGACGGCGGCGGCGGCTTCGGCGGCGGCGGTCAGTCTCGCGGTGGCGGCGGTGGCGCCCCGGCCGACGACCCGTGGGGCTCCGCGCCCCCGGCCGGCTCCGGTGGCTTCGCCGACGAGCCCCCCTTCTAGACCCGGCACCGGTCCACTCCACACTTCACTGCGTAATACCCAGGAGTTCACACATGGCCAAGCCGCCTGTGCGCAAGCCCAAGAAGAAGGTCTGCGCGTTCTGCAAGGACAAGAACGCCAACCTGATCGACTACAAGGACACCACCCTGCTCCGGAAGTACATCTCGGACCGGGGCAAGATCCGCGCCCGCCGGGTCACCGGCAACTGCTCCCAGCACCAGCGCGACGTCGCGGTCGCCGTCAAGAACGCCCGCGAGATGGCACTGCTGCCCTACACCTCGACCGCTCGCTGAGAAAGGGGACGGCATCGTGAAGCTCATCCTCACCGCTGACGTGACCGGCCTCGGCGGCCCCGGCGACATCGTCGAGGTCAAGGACGGCTACGGCCGCAACTACCTGCTGCCCCGCGGCCTGGCGATCGTCGCCACCAAGGGCGCGGCCAAGCAGGTGGAGGTCATCCGCCGGGCGCAGGAGACGCGCCGGGTCCGTGACCTGGACCACGCCAAGGAGATCAAGGCCTCGCTGGAGGGCCTCGGCTCCGTGACGCTGAAGGCCAAGGCCGCGGCGGGCTCGAAGAAGCTGTTCGGCTCCGTCACCTCGTCCGACGTCGTGTCGGCCGTGCGTGCGGCCGGCGGCCCGACGCTGGACAAGCGGGCCGTCGAGATCGCGGGTCACATCAAGACCCTCGGCAAGCACTCGGTGAACGTCCGGTTGCACCCGGAGGTCACCGTGTCGCTCTCGGTCGAGGTCGCGAACGCGCTCTGACGTTCTACCCCGGAAGCGCCGTTCGACCAGGTGTTCTGGTCGGGCGGCGCTTTCGCTCGTCCGGCTGTGGACAACTCGTGTGACACGTTGTGCGCGACACGCCGTAGCCGCGGTTACACGCGACACGCCGAAGGTGTGACACACGACTTTTCCACAAACTTATCCACAGGGCTTGACCTGCGATAACTTTTGTCTGGACCCGAGTTGTACCCAGGTTGTCCACAGGTTTCCCCAGCCCTGTGGTCAGCTCGGCACACCCATCCCCAAGCTGTCCACCGAGTTGTCCACAGGTGGGTTTGCCTACGCCATCCAGGTGGCTCTAGCGTCGCTGGACCACGGGGCGTGGCGTGGCGGAGATTGTCGGACCCACGAGGTACAACAAACCGCACGGCAGCAGATTGGGGTGAGCTCACGGTGGCGCTGGTGGACGACCGGGGCATGGCCGAGCCCGGCTTCGAACGGCAGCCGCCGCAGGACCTCGCCGCCGAGCAGTCGGTGCTGGGCGGGATGCTGCTGAGCAAGGACGCGATCGCCGACGTGGTCGAGGTCCTGGCACCCAACGACTTCTACCGGCCCGCGCACCAGGCCGTGTACGACTGCATCCTCGACCTGTACGGGCGGGGCGAGCCGGCCGACCCGATCACGGTGTCCGCCGAGCTCGAACGCCGGGGCGAGCTGCTGCGCGTGGGTGGCGCGCCGTACCTGCACACCCTGATCGCGACCGTGCCGACTGCCGCCAACGCTTCTTACTACGCCGAGATCGTGGCCGAGAAGGCGGTGTTGCGGCGGTTGGTGGAGGCCGGCACGCGGATCGTCCAGCTCGGCTACAACGGTGCCGAGGGCGCCGACGTGGACGAGGTGGTCGACCGGGCGCAGGCGGCGATCTACGAGGTCACCGAGCGCCGCACCACCGAGGACTACGTGGTGCTGGAGGAACTGCTCCAGCCGACCATGGACGAGATCGACGCCATCGCCTCGCGCGGCGGCTCGTCCTTGGGCATCCCCACCGGCTTCGCCGACCTGGACGAACTGACCAACGGCCTGCACCCCGGCCAGATGATCATCGTCGCCGCCCGCCCTGGCGTTGGCAAGTCAACCCTGGGACTGGATTTCGCCAGGTCGTGCTCGGTGAAGCACGGGTTGACCAGTGCGATCTTCTCGCTGGAGATGTCGCGCACCGAGATCGTCATGCGCATGCTGTCGGCCGAGGCGCGGATTCGGCTCGGGGACATGCGCGGTGGGCGGATGAGTGATGACGACTGGACGCGGTTGGCGCGGCGGATGAGTGAGATCAGCGAGGCGCCGCTGTTCGTCGACGACTCGCCGAACCTGACCATGATGGAGATCCGGGCGAAGGCTCGGCGGTTGAAGCAGCGGCACGACCTGCGGCTGGTGGTGGTCGACTACCTCCAGCTGATGTCGTCGGGCAAGCGCACCGAGTCCCGTCAGCAGGAGGTCTCGGAGTTCTCCCGGAACCTGAAGCTGATCGCCAAGGAGCTCGAGGTGCCGGTGATCGCGATCAGCCAGCTCAACCGAGGTCCGGAACAGCGGACCGACAAGCGGCCGCAGCTGTCGGACCTGCGCGAGTCCGGTTCGCTGGAGCAGGACGCGGACATGGTGATCCTGATCAACCGCCCGGATGCGTGGGAGCGCGACGACCCCCGTGCCGGTGAGGCGGACCTGATCATCGCCAAGCACCGCGCCGGCCCGACCGCCACCATCACCGTCGCCCACCAGCTGCACTACAGCCGCTTCGCCGACCTCGCCCAGGGCTGACCGGCTCGGGGGTCGCGGTCGCCGCCTGGTGATCACCCCGTCTCGGTCGCGGTCTCGGCGAGGAACGCTTCGGCGACGTCGGTCAGTGCGGCGGGTTCCACCGCGGCGAGGGCGTCGACGGTGTCCCGCCAGTCGGCGAGCCGCAGCGCTCGGGCGATCAGCGGACGGGCGTCGGCCGGGTCGACGTGCCGCGCCACGTACCCCAGGGCACTCGCCCGGAAGCGGGGTGCCAGGTCCCGGGCGAGGGTCACGGCCTGGTGGGGGTGCCCGGTGAGGGCCAGGGCTCTGATGACCTCTCCCAACGCCCAGGCCAGTGGGGACGAGACGGTGGCCGTGCGGAGTCCGGCTTCGGCCTCGCGGGCGAGGGTCGTGGCGTGGTCGCGATCACCGGCTCGTGCCGCGGCCTTCGCCACCAAGGCCAGCTCGCGAATCCGGTCCTCCTGACCGGGAGCGGTTCTGGCGATCGTGGCGGCATCTCTGATGAGGCGCCGGGCGTGGTCGGCTTCTCCGGCCCGCCCCGCGGCCGTCGCCGCTGCCGCCAGGAATTCCGCACGCCAACTGTCGACGCCGCAGTCCCGGGCCAGGGCTTCGACGTCCCGGACCAGCACGTGCGCGTGGTGACCGGCTTCCGCCGCTGCTCGCGCTGCCGCCGCGGCCGCCCTGAGCCGACCGTACGAGTCATCGGTGATCCCCTGGACGAGGTGTCTGGCGTGGTCGATGTCGCCGGCCCGCGCCACCGCCGCGATGACCTCGGCCAGCACCGGTGCCCTGTTGAGGCGGTTGGTGATGGTGTGGGCGACATCCAGGCCGTGTGCGGTGTCCCCGGCTTGCGCCGCCGCCTCTGCCACGATCATCCGCACCCACTCGCGATCGCGCTCGTCGGTGAGGACATCGGCGAGCGCCTCGGCTTCGGTGATGAGGGCCGTGGCGCGGTCGGCGCGTCCCGACCGGGCCAACGCCCGTGCCGCCGCCGCCATCGCCTGTGCCCGCCAGCGCGGGTCGGCGGTCGTCCTGGCGAAGGTTTCGGCGTGGCGGGCGAGTTCCGCGGCGCGGTCGAGGTCTCCGGTCCGCGCGACCGCGCTCGCGGCCTCGGCCAGCGCCAGCGCCCGCTGCGGCGCGGACGTGGGGGTCCTGACCAGCATTTCGGCGTGGTGGGCCAGTTGCGCGGCGCGGTCGTGGTCGGCGGCCAGGGCCACCAGCGTGATCGTTCTCGCTTGCCGTGCGGGGTCGGCGAGTGCCCGGGCCAGGGCTTCGGCGGCGTCCAGGTCCCCGTCCCGGATCAGGGTCTCCGCTGCCCGCGCCAACACCTGGTCCTGTTCGTACGGGTCGGCAAAGGTCTGCGGCGGAGTCGGCACGGATCGGGAGCCCCTGGCCCGACCCGCCAGCACTTCCGCCAGGATCGTCCCCCGCCACGCCGCGTTGTCGACCACGGTCCGGGCCGAGGACCAGGCGTGGTCGGCGAGGTGCGTCGCGTACTCGGTGTCACGGGCGAGGGCCGCGGCCTTGACCACCGCGGCCAGCACCCACGCCTGTTGATCGGTCGGGTCGACGGCTCGTGCCGCCGCTTCGGCTTCACGGGCGATCGTCGCGGCGCGGTCGAGTTCTCCGGACCGTGCCACGGCCTCGGCCACCGCGACCAGCGCCCGTGCCCGATCACCCGGGTCGGGAACCGCGCGAGCGAGGTTCGCGGCGCGGTGGTGATCACCGGCCCAGCACACGGCTCGTGCCGCCGCCACCAGCGTGGTCGTCCGGCCGTGCTGCCCGGCTCGGTCCCGAGCCACCGCGACGGCGTCGGAGGCGAACCGCGCCGCGCGGTCGAAGTCGCCTGCCCGCGTCGCCGCCTCGGCCATCCCGGCGAGCGCCCAAGCGCGCTGGACCGGGTCGGCGATGGCACGGGCCACCGCCGCGGCGCCCCGGAAGTCCCCTGTGCGTGCTCCGGCCTCGGCCACCCACCTCAGCACCTCGGCCTGCTCGCCGGGGTCGGTGGCCTCGCCGGCGACCGCGACGGCCTGATCGAGGTCTCCGGCTCGCGCCGCCGCTTTCGCCACCTCGCGCAGCGCTTGGAAGCGCGGGAACCGTTCCGGGATGGTCCGGGCCACCGCCGTGGCGCCGCGAACGTCCCCCGCTCGTGCGCCGGCCGCCGCCACTCCGCTCAGCGCCTCTGCCCGACGGTGCTCGCCGGCAACCTCGTGCGCCAGGGCGACACCGTGATCGAGGTTCCCGCTCCGCGCCGCCGCGCCCGCCACCAGGGCCAGCGCCTTGTCGCGCTCCTGTGGATACCCGATCCCGTGGACGATCTCCTCGGCCTCACCCAGCACCTCGTCGGCACGGACCTCTTCACCGGCCGGGTGCTCGGCCAGCGCCTCGCACAGCTTCGCCATCGCCTCTACCCGGGTGAGCGGATCGGCGATGGACCGGGCCAGGGCATGGGCGCGGATCGGACGACCGAGCCGCGCCCACACGGCGGGCAGTGCGACCGGTACGTGGCGGTTGCGCTCGACCAGGCTGTCCCGACGTGCGGCGAGCAGGGTCATGTTCCGCAGGTCCGCGGGATCGTGGTCGAGCAGGGCGTCCTGGGCGGTGGTGATCTCGGCGAGGGCGGTGGTGTCCCCGCCGATGACGTCCAGCATCCGGTCGTGGCGGGCCGGGTCGAGGGCGCAGGCGATCATCCTGGTCAGGTCGCCGGTGGCGTGCAGCACGGGGAAGTAGCCGCGCAACAGGTAGTCGGGCGTGCCCGCCGGCCAGCCCTCATCGCGGTAGCGGGCGGCCCACGCGTGCAGGCGCTGCCGGTAGCCGTCCAGCCGGGACGGGCCCAGGAACGCCACGGCCGCGTTCTGCAGTTCCTCGTGGGCGAGCAGGTACACCTCGGGGCGGTCACCGGGCCGGCCCGCCCGCCGGCGGAACGTGCGCCCGGACACCGCGCGCAGCTCGTCGTCCACCTCCCACCGCGCCGACCCGGTCAGCTCGGCGAGGTCACCGCTGCCGAGCCCGCCACCGGCGGTGGCCACCAGGCCGAGCAGGTCCTGCTCGGTGGACGTGCCGCGCAGGAGCCGCTTGAGCTCGCGCTCGGCCTCGGCGCGGACCGTCGCCGCGTGGGGTGACGGGCTCAGGACCTCGACCACGCCGGGGTCGCGCAGCGGGTGGTCACCGGGCACGTCGGCGGGCAGCGGCGGTTCCGGCCGCCCCGCGACCACCACCCGCAGGCCCGCCGCCGGGTGGGCGGGCAGCAGCGCCGCGATGCTGTGCGCGTCGGGAGCGGTGGTCACGCCGCGGTCCTCGTCCAGCCCGTCCACGACCAGCACCAGGCGCTCACCGCGGTCGGCGCACCGGCGGGCGGCGTCGGCCAGCATCGACAGCAGGTGCGCGTCGCGGGTGGCCTCGGTCAAGTAGGCGGGCACCGGCTCGTGGAGCAGCTCGGCGAGCTGCTCCAGCAGCACGTCGGTGAACGCGACCCGGTCGCTCTGCCCCGCGTAGCGGGCGGTGACGAAGAACGACACCACCCGCACCCCCGCCGGTGGGTGCAGCACGAACCAGGCCAGCAGCGCCGACTTGCCCGCCCAGGCCCGCGCACGCCACCACAGGTAGGCCCGGCCGTCCGGCGCGGTGCAGAACTCGCTCAGCCGCGCCAGTTCCCGCTCGCGGTCGCGCAACGACTCCGGGGCGATCCGGCGCACCTGCTCCCGGTAGGCCGACCGCGGCACCCGGTCACCCGAGACGATGGTGACGTTCCCGACGATGTGGCCGGCCTGCACCACCACCCCGCCGACCGCCGGGCCCGTGGTGGTGTTGTGGACCTCGGGCGTGTCTGTCACGACGACCACTCTGGCGCACGGCCACCGACCGCAGAAGGCCCGACCGCGGCACCGGTTACCGGTTGCCCAGCGCGAGCAGCAGCACGCGCAGGTCCGGCTCGGCCGACATCAGGCCGGGCAGTTCGTCGTCGTGCTCGCGGAACGCGTAGCGGGTCAGCATGCGCACGCCGGACTCGGTCAGGACCCAGAAGCGCTCGCCGCCGCCGAACTTGCGCTCCTGCTCGGCGGCGCCCACCCGGCGCAGTTCCGACCACCCGCGCTGATCGGTGCACTCCTTCAGGCTGATCATCCGCACCAGGCCGTCCGCCGACCGCCGCTTGAGCGGCTTGATCATCACGTCCAGGCGGGTGCACCCGCGCGCGAGCCGGGCCGCGTCGTCGGTCGCCTTGGGGAACTCGGTGCCTTCCGTGTTCAGCTGGAGCACCGACTCGTCGTAGTCGCACTGCCTGGCGTTGACGCAGTAGGTCAGCGAGCCCGACCCGCTGAGGCGGCGCAACGTCCAGCCCTGGAGGTCCAGCTGCTGGACGACGACGTCGGCCAGCAGCGTGTCGCACAGGGACTTCCCACCCAGCAGCCCGGACAGGCACGCCGACCGCACGGCCGGGCTCTCACCCGCGCACTCGTCCTCCACCCGGGCCAGGGCGATCGCCAGCACGTTGCGCCTGAGCAACGGGTACTCGCCGGTCGCCCTGGACCACCCGCGCGCGATGTCGTCGAGGCCCAGCATGCGGGCCAGGTACTCGACCGTCATGTCGTCGAGCTTGGTGCCGCGCAGGTCACCGGTCACGGAGCCGAAGCCGAGGCGCCGCCAGTCCTCGGAGATCGCCTTGGCGGCGAACAACAACAGGAACTCCGTGTACTTGAACACGACCATCCCGTCCGCGGTGCGGGTGAGCAGCGCGTGCGGGTTCAGGATCATGGCCGCCTTCGGCTCGGCGACGTCGATGCCCAGGTGCTCCAGCGCGGAGTGCTCGTTGAGGTCGCCCAGCAGGTGCGTCCAGTGCGCGAAGTCGGTCAGCACCGCCATCTGCTCCTTGGAGTCGACGCCGAGGCGTTCCTCGTCCCGCACGCAGAGCAGCTCCAACAGCGCCAGCAGGACGTTCGTCCGGGACGACGCCACGGCGACGTCCAGCTCGTCCTTCAGGTTCACGTAGTACGCCAGCAGCAGGAACAGCGGGATGCCCTGCGCCTTCGAGGACTGCAGCGCCTTGAGCACCTCGTCCGCCCGGTCGGGGTCGGCGCCGTTCTTCAGCAGCAGCTCGCGCCCGCCGGCCGGTTCCATCGGTTCGATCGTCGCGATCTCGCCGCTGTCGAAGATCGTACCGATCGTGCGGGTGGAGTTCAGGTGGCCGAGCCGGCTGGACACCGCCAGCCGGGCACCGTCGTCCACGGCCCGCCGCAGTTCGCGCAACCCCTCTTCGAGCTTCGCGCGGGAGATCATCAACTCGTCGGTGCCGTCGAGCAGCAGGATCAACCGCTGCCTGCGCAGCAGTTCCAGCAGGAAGCGACCGCTGTCCAGCCGGTTCAGCGCGGGCAGGTCGTCCTCGTCGGACGGGCGCGAGAGGTAGTGCGCGATCGCGTCGAGCGACAGGGTGCGCAAGCCCCGCAGCGGAACTCTGAGGGCCACCGGCGGGTAGGTGTGCGCTCGCTGGGCGACCGCCGACTCGTAGAACACCGCGTAACGCCACTCGTGCCACTTCAGCAGTTCGCTCTTGCCCAATCCGGCGTCCGCGAGGATCGCCAGCGCCGAGCCGCTCGCGCTCAGCGCCCGCTCCAGGAGCCTGTTGTCCGGGACCCGCTCGCCGCCGAGCTTGAGGTACTGCTTGACGTGGCGGTCGGGCGCGGTGAGTTCGGGCGCGACGAAACCCTCGAAGTTGTCCGCCGTCTCGGCGTCGCGCCGCGCGCGGACCGCCGCGGTGGACGCGTCCCACAGGATGTCGATGAAGTGCGTGATCCGGTTCACCCGCGGTTCCCTGCCCGCGGCGCGCATGGCCTCCTCGACGCGCTCGACCTCCTTCGCCGGGGTGAGGTCGGGGACGAGGATCCTGGTCGGGCGCACCTGGGCGATCTCGGTGCCGGTGAGCGCGATCGCCTCGCCCGCCATCCACACGTGCTTGATGTTGTCGAGCGTCGGCTCGACCGCGCGGATGGTGAACCGGGTCGCGTCACAACGCCAGCCCCGAGCCTGCAGGAGGCTCCGGACGCTCTCCGCCAGGACCGAGGTGTACGCCATCGCTAGTCACCTTCGATCGCGCGGAGCAGCACGGGCGGCAGGCTCAGGTGCCGCAGGTTGGCCCGGCACCAGTCGGCCACCGCCGGGTGGGTCCGGACGTGGTGCGCCAGTGCCTGGATCACCGTCTCGTCGCGTTCGGCCGCGACGCAGCGGCTGACGATGTAGTTCGCCTCGGCGATCGAGTAGCGGGCCGCCAGCGTGACCGACGCGAGCAGGCTCAACTCCCGCGTCGCGCCGTCCGGGGATATGCCGAGGACGTCCTCGATGAAACGCAGGCTCGTCATCACGTAGTCGAGTGCCAGCGGTTCTTCGAGGAAGGAAACGTACGATTCCAGCACGGGCAGCATCGCCGGCGCGTGGTGCGCGAGCAGTGCCTGGAGCAGGACGTACGGCAATCGGGGCAGCGTGCGCGTCGCCAGTTGGAAGTCGTCCCGGTGTTCGAGCAGGAACTGCGCCAACTGGCGGGTGCTCTCCAGGTCCGCGGACTCGTTCTCGATCAGCGCCTGGATCAGGCCGAGCGCCGTGTCCACCGGGCGCTGCAACGACGTCGGGTGGTCGATGACCAACCGGAAATCATCGTGGAACTCCTCCGCCGTCCGATAGCGGTGGTCGGCGTTGACCGCGGTCGCGGTGCGCACGCAGTATTCGAGCCGGCGGGTCAGCGGGGAATCGGGCACGGCGACGGTCGCGAGCACGTACGCCAGGATCTGGCCCAGGCTGTAGATGTCCGCCCGGTGGTCGACGCCGCCGAAGTCGGTCCACTGCTCCGGCGCCGCCCACCCCGGCGTGCCCGCGCCGAGGCGTGACGCGGTCCTGAACGAGGCGTCCCTGGTGAAGGCACGGCCGAGACCGAAGTCGGCGACCCGTGCGTACCGGCGCCCGCCGCCGTTCCCGGCGAAGACCAGGACGTTCTCCGGCTTGAGGTCGCGGTGCAGCACCCGGTTGCGGTGGGCGAAGGCCACTCCGGTCAACGCGTCGCCGAACAGCGCGAGGGCGTCGGACTCGCCCAGGATCGGCAACACCTCGGCCATGTTCCCTTCGGCCAACGGCGCGGCGTACCAGGGATTGGCCATGTCCAGGCTGTGGTCGAGGACCGGCAGGATGTTGCGGTGGTTCAACTGGCTCTGCAGTCGCACCTCGCGGCTGAATCGCACTCGATCCTCGTCGTCCATGAGCGCGAGCGGGATCTTGATGACCACCGGTCGGTCCGGGTCGTGCTTCTCGCGCGCCTCCCACACCGAGCCGAAACCACCGCTCGCTATTTTCCTGATCGGCAGGTATTGCGCCGGGAAATCATCGGGCATGAGCGCCGCCTCCACCAATGACACGGGCACGCGCGCATTACTCGGCCCGGCCCGGAGAATCGCGAACCAGTCGGAGCAGCGGCTGACTTACCCTACTTTCGGCGGGTCGGCACGGATGGTTACAGCCCTCACCCGAATGCACTAGCACCCGCTGCCCCGGCTCTGCGCTCGCGGTGGGGGATCACCGGTTCGGCGGGTTGTGGGTCATTCCCGCACCCGAGAACTGCGCCTACGATCGAAAGATGCCACCCGACGCGGCGCGGCGCAGCGACCGTTCGAGGCGGGCGATCCTCGTGGCCGCGCTGGAGTTGGTCGAGGCGCTCGGCTACTCGCGGTTGACCATCGAGGCGGTGGCGGCGCGGGCCGGGGTCGGCAAGCAGACGATCTACCGGTGGTGGCCGTCGAAGGGGCCGCTGCTGTTCGACGCCTTCGTGGAGTTCGGGCCGGTGGGGACCGACGAGTTACCGAGTGGGGTGCTGGCCGTCGACCTCGCGCGCGAGTTGCGGGCGGCGGTCGAGGAGTTGGCCGAGCGGCGGTTCGACCAGGTGTGCCGACTCCTGGTGCACGAGGAGCGCACGGACCTGGTGACGTTGCTGCTGATGCCGCGCCGGATGGCGTTGGAGGAGCGGTTGCGGGCGGCGCAGCGGTTGGGCGAGGTGCGGGCCGATGTGGACCTGTCGGCGGCGGTGGAACTGCTGCTGGCTCCCGTCCACCAGCGGTGGTTCCTGCGGACCGCGCCGCTGACCGGGGAGTTCGCCGACGCCCTGGTCGACCTCGTGCTCCGCGCGCTGAGGACGTGACCATGATCGGTACTGTTCGTCGATCATGGGGTACGCCGTGGTCGACGTGGAGACGACCGGCTTCGCCGCGCGCGGTTCGGACCGGGTGGTCGAGGTGGCCGTCGTCGGGCTGGACGACGCGGGCCGGGTGACCGACGAGTGGTGCACCCTGCTCAATCCCGGGCGCGACCTCGGGCCGCAGCACGTGCACCGGATCCGCGCCGCCGACGTGTGGCACGCGCCCACGTTCGCGCGGGCCGCCGGCGCGATCGCGGCTCGCCTCGCCGAACGGGTGATCGTCGCGCACAACCTGTCGTTCGACGCCCGGTTCCTGACCGCCGAGTTCGCCCGCGCCGGGGTCGACCTCCCGGTGACGGGCCTGTGCACGATGCGCCTGGCCGACCGGTACCTGCCGAACCTGGCCGGCCGGTCGCTGCGGGCGTGCTGCGAAGCGGCCGGGGTGGTGCTCGACTCGGCGCACTCCGCGTTGCACGACGCCCGCGCCACGGCCCGGCTGTTCGCCCACTACCTGCGTTCCGGCGTGCCGGCGGCCGAGCCCGCGCCACGGCTGCCGCTGCCCGACGACGTGGCCGAGGTCCGGCGCGGCGCGGCCACGCGGGTGTACCGGCGGCCGGAACTGGTGACGTTGGTGCGCGGTGACCTGGTCGTGTTCACCGGCCGGACGCACGCGCCGCGCGAGGAGTGGGTGGACCGGGCGGCGTCGGCCGGGCTGGTCAGCCAGGGCTACGTGACCAGGTCGACCCGCCTGGTCGTGGCCGCCGACCCGTTCACGCTGTCGAGCAAGGCGCGGCGGGCGCGGGCGTACCGGGTGCCGATCGTGTCCGAGGAGGACTTCGCCGGGATGCTGGCCCTGCTGGGCGTTACACCGCCGGCCAAAGATCACCGGACCGGGTGGCGCCAGTCCTATTGAAAAGCCCGCCGGCCGCGGGGAGGCTCTTCACGGACAGGCCCCTGCCTCAGCGGAAGGCACGAGTCCCATGAGTACCGTGCAGACAACGGCTTCCCGGGCGGTGTGGGACGAGTTCGTCTCGCAGCTGCCGGTCGGGGTACTGCTCCAGGACGAGAACGGCGTGGTGCTCGCCGCGAACCCGATGGCCACGGCGCTGCTCGGTGACGCCCGCGCCCGCGACGACTCCGGGGCGCCGCTGCCCAGTTGCGCCGAACTGGCCGCGCAGGTGCTGCGCACCGGCTCACCCCTGACGATCCCGATGGTGCTGCCGCACGCCCAGGTGTGGGCCGAGTACTACCCGATCGTGCTGCGCGGGCAGGTGCTGGTGCTGCTGCGGCCGGTGCAGGCGGACGTGCCGCACAGCGCCGGGCTGCTCGACGCGCTGACCGGGCTGCCGGGCCGGGCGCTGCTGCTCGACCGGCTGGACCAGGCGTTGGTCCGGGCACGCACCCAGGGCACGCTGGCGTCCCTGGTCCTGGCGGACGTGCACCGGATGGCGGCGGTGAACGCGGCGTACGGCTTCAAGCGCGGCGACGAGCTGCTGACCGTGCTGGCGAAGCGGCTGCGGCAGGGTTTACGGGCCGACTACACCGTCGCGCGGTACGGCGGCGACTCGTTCGCCGTGGTCGCGGAGCACCCGAACGGCAGCGGCGAGGCGATCGCGGCCCGGGTGCGCGAGCTGGCCGGACGGGCGGTGCGGCTCGGCGGCGAACGCGTGCGCACCGGCGTCCGCGTGTGCTGGGTGACCAGCGACGGCGAAGCGCCGGTGCACTCGGTGATCGCGCACGTGGCAGACCGCCTGCGTCACTGAAGCCCGCGGAGAACGGACCGGGCCCCCGGCACGTGAGGTGCCGAGGGCCCGGTCGCGGGGGGTGTGGAGCGGGGTAGGTCAGATGCGCGGCAGCACGGTGGTGACCTCGTGCGCGTTGAACAGGCTGCGCGCGTCCATGTCCGCCAGGGCCGGGGCCTGGGTGTCGGTGAACCGGGTCGGGCCGACGCCACCCTGCATCGGGTTGACGTTCAGGCCGCTCAGCGACAGCGGCGGCAGCGCCGGGGACTCGCTGCGCGGCTGCGCCACACCGGGCACCGGCAGCACGAACGGCAGGCCGGCCGGCGCCGCGACGGGCAGCGACGACACGGCGCGACCGCCCTGGGTGAGGCCCTGCAGCGGCAGGTTGTCCACGACGGGGATCCCCTGCGTGGTGACGAGGTCGCCGACCACCGGCAGGGTGCCGCCGAACGAGCGCTCGTCCGAGTCGGTCCGCACCGAACGGGTCAGCACCGCGCCGAGCGGCAGCGTGCCGAGGGCGGCACGCGCCCCTTCACCGACAGCCGGCAGCCCGTGCTGGACCTGGTCGACGTCACCGAGCCGCGGCAGCTGGTCGGTCAGGTCGGACACCGCGCCCAGCTTGGGCAGCTGACGGGTCGGCAGCTCGGCCTGCGACAGCGCGCCGGCCGGGCCGGCGAGCGACGGCGGCTTGGCCTGCGACAGCGCGCCGACCGGGCCGGCCAGCGACGGCGGCTTGGCCTGCGACAGCGCGCCGACGATCATGTCCGGCCTCGGCGCCGCCGGCTTCGGCAGGTCGGGCTTCGGGACCGCCCTGGACAGCAGCGCGCCACCCGGCATCGGGAGCTGGGTGAGGCCCTGGATCGGCAGGCCGCGCAGGTCGTCGATGCCCGGCGTGCTCAGCGGCACGGTGTACTGCGACAACCGGCTCAGCAGGCCCAGGCTCGGCAGTTCGGTCGCCCGCAGCAGGCTGTCGACGCCGGCCGGGAGCTGGATGCCCCGGTTCGGCTCGGTGACCTCGGTGTCGTCGCCCCGGTCGTCACCGGTGCGGACGTCGTTGCGGTCCTGGGCGTTCGCGGTGGCCGTGCCGAGCACGTCCACCGGGACGCCGACCAGGCGGGCGAACGCCTCGGCCGGCGCCTCGACGTCGTGCGCGCTGACCGGGCCGTGGCCCTCGGTGGTGGTGACGCCACCGGAGTGGCTGGTCGACCGGCTGCCGGTCGCGGCGTCCGCGAGACCGGCCACGGTCACCGCGTCACCGTGCACCGACGGCGTGACACCGGCGGGCGCGGTGACCAGGTTGCCCGACCACGCGCTGTCCTCGGCGGAGGTCAGGTGCTCGCCACCGGCGATCAGGCCGGTCTTGTTGTCGGTCTGGGAGTAGCCGTTGCCCGCCGCGGTCACGGCGTCGCCGAACAGCTGCAGCGGGATCGACGGCTGGGCGCCGACGCCGTTGCCGGAGAACGAACCGTCGTCACCGGAGGTCTGCACGTCGCCGCCCGAGTGCGAGCCGAACTCGTTGCGGCTCTCCGACTCGACGTTGCTGCCCGCGCCGACCGCGCTGCCGAACACCTGCGGCGACGACGCCTCGGGCAACGACAGCACGTTGCCCGACAGCGAGCCCTCGTCACCGGTGGTGGTGGCGGCGCCGCCGGAGCGGGAGTCGAGCCTGCTGTCGGTCTCGGACGAGCCGTTGCCGACCGCGACGACGGAGTCGCCGAAGACCTGGGCCGGGTTGGACGTCGGCACGTGCACGATGTTGCCGGAGGCGGAACCGTGCTTGCCGTTGGCCTTGGGCGGGTTGGCGAGGTCGATCCGGGTGTCGCTGTCGGTCTTCGACGTCGGGTTGGCGACCGCGCCACCCGAGTTGCCGAACACCTGGCCGCCCAGGGCGGTCGGTGCGGACACGACGTTGCTGGACACGGTGCCGTTGTCGTCCACGCTGGTCGCCACCCGGCCGGAACGCACGTACTTGTCCTCGTCGGCCCGGGCGGTGGGCGTGCCCGCCGCGCCGAAGCCGTTGCCGAACGCCTCGGCGGGCAGGCCGAGCGGCACCTGGCCGACGTTGCCGGAGCCGACCGCGTCGTTGCCGGTCGTGCCGTTGTAGCCGCCGGACTCCGCGCTGACGTCGTTGCCGCACTCGGCCTCGGCGATACCGCCGCCGGTCAGGCCGTTGCCGCACAGGTCGGCCGCGCCGGCCGGCGGCAGGTTCGCCGAGTTGGCCGACAGCACGGAGCGGTCGCCGTTGGTGTAGGTGTCGCCGCCGGTGACCGCGGTGGCCTCGTTGGCGTGCCGGGCCGAGGTGTTGCCCACGCCGGACAGCGCGTTGCCCGCGCCGGAGACCGGCAGGGCGACCGGGGTGTCGGCGAAGTTGCCGGACAGCACCGAGTCCTGGCCCGCGGTGTAGCTGTGGCCGCCCGCCTCGGCGTCGTGGGCCATCGCGTTGGTGACCCGCGCGTTGCCCGCGCCCGCCAGCGTGTTGTCGCCGGCGGCGACGGGGCCCGCGAACGCGGGCTGCGCCACGTTGCCCGCGAGGGTGCCGCCGTTGCCGGAGGTGGCCGACCACATCGGGAGGTCGGTCCGGTCGCGGTTGGTGGTGCCCGCGTCGGAGGACGCCCGGTTCTCGGTGACGGTCTCCGCGTTGCCCGCGGCACCGACGCCGTTGCCGGTGACCGCGACGACCGGTGCGAGCGGCGTGCCCAGGACGTTGCCGCCGCCGGTGCTGCGGTCGCCGGTGGTGCTCAGCGAGCCGGCGGCCTGCGCGTCGTTGGACGACGTGGCCTCGCTGTAGGCGTTGCCGCCCGCGGCGACCGCGTTGTTGGTCACCTGCGCGGGCAGCGCGCCCTGGACGGCGGCGATGTTGCCCGACAGCGAGCCGTCCTGGCCCGAGGTCTTGACGTTGTCGCCGGCGGTCGCGCGCTGGTAGGAGATCGCGCGGGACTCGGCGTTGGCCAGGGCGGCGACCGCGTTGCCGTTGACCTGGGGCGAGACGGCGGCGGCGCCGTGCGCCACGTTGCCGGCCAGGGTGCCGTACGAGCCGTCGCTCCTGATCTCGCCCGTGCTGCTCGCGGACTGGACGCAGACGCCGTCGCTGTAGGCGTCGCCGCCCGCCGCGATCGCGTTGCCGCAGGCGCTGACCGGCACGACGACATCGGCGTCGGCGGTGTTGCCGCGGGTCAGGGCTGACGTGTCGACGCCGGTCAGCCGCTCCCGCGCGGTGCGGACCAGCGGGTTGGCGGGGCCGGTGAGCTCCCGGATCGGCCGGTCCGCCGCGGACGGCGTGCCGATCTCGTGGTGGACGGCCGGCAGGTCGTGGTTGCCGACCGGGGTGCCCAGGTTGTTGTGGTCGACGTCGACCGGGACGCGCACCTTCGCGTCGAGCGGGTTCGGTTTCGCGTCGGGGTTGACGTTCTCCTGGGCTGAAGCGATGCCCGTGCCGAGCATCAGCAAACCACCCGTGACAAGTGCGGTCTTCAGACCACGCTTGGCCCAGGTTTGCATGGGATCTCCTTCTTCCGGTTTCCCTGGCGGGAGGTGAAGGGTGGTCGGACGCGGCTACCGCGTCGGAGACGACGACCACCCGGGTCATCAGAGGGGGTGGGAAGCGCGGCGTCTCGACCGGTTCGTGAGCGCACGCGAGGCGGCGCGACGGTCGATTACCGGGTCGGCTCGACGATGAGCCGCCGCGGACCGCGCGCTGGGGTCAGTCGGGCGTGGTGCCGGGCTGCTTGCCCGGCACCACGGTGTTCCGCTCGGTGGCGGGGAACAGAGCCCGGGCCACCGCGGAGTCGATGCGGTCGGCGGACACGACCGAGAACGGGCCGTTGCCGCCGCCGGAGGAACCGGAACCGTCGCCACCGCAGGAGCAGTGGACCGGCGCGCCGAGCGGCGCGAACGGCATCGACGGCAGTCCGGACGGGTCTCCCGGCAGGGAGGGCCCGTTGGTGTCGGGCAGCGCGGTGACCGGCTGCCGCGGTTCGTCCAGCCACGCGAGGCTGAGCTTGCCGAACACCCCGTGCACCACCGGGGTGCCGGCGGGAACCGGCACGGCGGCGGCGGCCGGGGTGGTCTCGGTGACGCGCTGCGTCACGGTCCCGCCGACCACGTCGACGGGCGCCGGTGCGGACGCGCGGTGCTGGAACCAGCCGCGCACGCCCCCGACGGTGTCGCGGATGTCCTCCGCGACCCCGCGCAGGCGGGGCGGGCTCGACTCGGGCACCCGCTGGGTGCGCAGCGCCGTGTCGAGGTCTTGCACGGCCTGACCGACCGCGGTCGCGCCGACCGGGGCCAGCGCGGCCTCGACCGCGCCCTCCGCCGCACGGGGCGACAGCGAGCCGGGCACGACTTCGGCGACCGGGTCGACCAGGGTCGTCTCCGCGGCGGCCGGCGAGGCGGACAGCGCCCAGGCCGCGGCGGTGCCGGCCAGCGTGCCGCCGACGACCAGCAGGGCGCGGGAGAGCAGCCGCCGAACGCGGCTCGCCCCCGTTCCCACTCGCTGGTCAACGCGCGACATCGCTGGAACCTCCGTCGAAAGCACTGGGATTCGCCGGCACCGCGATCGAGGTGATCAAGCCGACGACGTGAGAGTGCCAGGGCGGACCCGCGCCGCGCACGTCCTCTACACATGGTTCGCCGGATCGTGTGACGAACACTCTGTGTTTTCGAGTGTGACGATGGGTAGTCAGGGGCGCTTGAGCACCCTGGCCGCGCCGGCGGCGGCCGTGGACGCCAGGATCCAGCCGACCGCGATGAGCGTGCTGGAGATCCACTGCGAGGCGCCGCTGAACTTCCACTTGCCGTCCTGGCCGAGGTCCACGATCGGGATCAGCAGGTCCATCGACAGCAGCCAGGCGTTCCAGGACGGCGACTCGTCCTCGTTGAGCTTCGGCATCTCGTGACCCAGGAACCAGCCCGAACCGGCCAGCCAGAACGCGGCCAGCCAGGCGATCGCGAGCCAGGGCCGGTAGCCGTAGCCGACCGTCCAGCGCTGCAGGAAACCCCAGACCCGGCCCGCCACCCCGAGTTCGGAGTAGCGCCGGTGCTGCTTCTCCAGCTGCACGAGCTGCGCCAGCTCCTCCTCGCCGCCGTCGCGGTAGACGGCGGCCAGCTGCTCGTACGGGCCGGGCGCGAAGTCCGGCTGCACCTCCCGCAGCCAGCGCAGCCGGGTGCGCACGTCGACGTGCGGCGTGGACGAGATCGAGCGGAACGTGAAGTCCTCGACGTCGACACCGCCGGTGGCGGCCCACAGCCCCGGCCCGTCCAGCACGGTCGTCGCGGCGACCCGGGTCAGCAGTACCCGGCCGACCGGGGTCCGGTCCTCCGAGAGCCGCAGCACGAGCTGGCTCACCGTGAGCCCGTAGGCGTTCAGCGCGATGTCGCTGCCCGGACCGCCCAGCCGGGCGCCCGCGAACGTGGCCATCTTGCCGACCTCGGCCAGCCGGATCCGCACGCCGCCCGCGGCGGTGAAGCCGTGGCTGCACAGGAAGTCCTTGCCGACGGTGGCCACCCGGGCGTCCAGCGACGGCTTCACCGTGCCGTCCGGGCGGCGGCGCGGCGAGAGCAGGGACGCGCCGGAGCAGTCGAGGGTGGAGCCGATCTCGGCGTTCTGCAGGCGCAGCGAGCCCTGGGCGCGCAGGTCGCGGAGGAACAGCGTGCCGCCGACCCGCAGCCGGTCGGCGAACAGCACGTCGATGCCGGGTCCGTGCAGCTCGACGCCGGACAGCGACGCGCTTCCCCGCACGTGCGCGTCCACCAGGCGCACCTGGCCGTAGGCCCGCAGCGCCGCGTCGCGTTCGCCGTCGCCGTGGATGCCGCCGTTGACCACGCCACGCGCTTCGAGGTCGCCCTGCACCTGGATGCCGTCCGCGTGCAGGGCGACCGGGATGCGCTGGACGACCTCGCCGGTGTGGTCGGCCAGCTCGTCCACCACCTCGCGGCGGCCGATCACCGCGCCGGACAGCCGCAGGTAGCCGCCGATGTCGGCGTTGGGCAGGCGGACCGTGCCGGAGGACGTGAAGCCGTCGTCCAGCTCGACGTTGCCCTCCACCCGCATCCGGTCGGCGACGAGCGCGGCGGCCTCGTCGGCGGTGCCGCGCGGGATCACCAAAACCGGGCGGTCGACCACGCTGGCGTGCAGGCGGGCACCGGAGAACACGACGCTGCCGCCGACCCGGGCGCCGTCGAGCAGGATGCGGCCCTCGGCGGTGAACCGGCCGCCTTCGGCGTCGCAGAACAGGGTGCCCGCGATCGTGACGCCGGTGGCGTCGAGGGCGTTCTGGCCCGCGTTGAGCAGGCGGGCGCCGCCGAGGTGCACGTTGCCGCCGACGTTCGCGCCGCGCAGCCGCACCTCGCCGCCCGCGCGCAGCGCGATGGCCTGCAGCGAGCCGGACAGGCGGATGCGGGCGGCGAGCAGGGCGTGGTCGCCGCCGCCGCCCCGCAGCACGGCGCCGGCCAGCCGGAACGTGCCGTCGACCGAGGCGTCGGTCAGGTCGACCACGCCGTCGCTGGTGAAACCCGCCTCCAGCACCAGGTCGCTGCCGACGCGCAGGTTGCGGCCCCACAGGCCGGGCACCTTGCAGCCGCGCATCCGCAGGCCGACCAGGCGGGCCATGCGCAGGTCCGGCGGCCGTTCGAAGGTGCAGTCGAGGAAGTCGACCACGTGCTCGACCTGCGTGCCCTCCAGCGCGAACGAGCCGACGACGTTCGCGCCGACCAGCCTCAGCGCGGCGCCGCGGGCGCCCTCGGTCAGCAGGGCCGACAGCAGTTCACCGCGGACCGTGCGGTCCCGCTTGGGCGTCCTCGGGTCGAACCGCAGCCGCCGCCCGGCGGTGAAGGCGGCGCGTACGGCGTCCTCGACGGTCTCCTCGGCGCTCACGCCTGCGATCCGATCATCCGCGGCGCCGGTTCCGCCGGCGTTTGACCGAATCCGAAACGTGGGGTTCGACATGCACGCGGCCGGGTTCGACCGACCCACCCGCGGCGGTGGGGCGGACTACCGTGATCGGCGTGACGGGGAGTGATTCGAAGATCAGCGACAGGGTGCCGGGGCTGCTCCGCGTGACCGCGGCGTTGAGCTGGCGGTTCGTGGCCGTGGTCGCCGCGCTGTACGTGGTGTTCCACGTGGTCGGGTTCCTGGCCACCATCGTCATCCCGACCGGCGTGGCGCTGCTGCTGGCCGCACTGCTGTCGCCCGCGGTGTCGCAGCTGACCAGGGCGGGCATCCCGCGCGGGCTGGCCACCGGGGTGGTGCTCGTCGGCGGCATCGCGGTGGTCGGCGGTGTGCTCACGTTCGTCATCACCGAGTTCTCCAAGGGCCTGCCCGACTTGCAGGAGCAGGTCAGCGCGAGCCTGGACACGATCCGCGGCTGGCTCAAGGACGGACCGCTGCACCTGAGCGACCTCCAGCTCCAGCAGTACCTCGACCGCGTGGTCGAGACGGTCAAGGAGAACCAGACCGAGATCACCTCCGGCGCGCTCACCACGGCGGCCACCGTGGGCGAGCTGCTGACCGGGCTGATCCTCGCGCTGTTCACGCTCATCTTCTTCCTGCACGACGGCGACGGCATCTGGCGGTTCCTGATCCGGATCGTGCCGCGCGACGTGCGCGGCCGGGCCGACGTGGCGGGTCGGCGCGGGTTCGCCTCGCTCGTGTCGTACGTGCGGGCGACCGCGCTGGTGGCCGTGGTGGACGCGGTCGGCGTCGGCATCGGCCTGTGGATCGTGGACGTGCCGCTGGTGGTGCCGCTGTCGGCGCTGGTGTTCCTCGGCGCGTTCATCCCGATCGTCGGCGCGGTGATCACCGGTGCGGTGGCGGTGCTGGTGGCGCTGGTGGCCAACGGGCCCATCCAGGCGTTGATCATTTTGGCCGTGCTGATCGGCGTGATGCAGTTGGAGAGCCACGTGCTGCAGCCGCTGCTGCTGGGGCGCGCGGTGAAGCTGCACCCGTTGGCCGTGGTGCTGGCGATCACGACCGGGTTGGTGGTCGGCGGCATCGCGGGCGCGCTGCTGTCCGTGCCGCTGCTGGCGGTGCTGAACTCGGGGATCAGGTCGTTGCTGTCGGAGTCGGACAAGGACGTGTCGCCGCGCGAGGTCGACGTGCTGGAGCCCCAAGAAAGCGGGCCGGTCGACACTGGTGGAGAACGCGTGCCCGACGACGGAGTCGTCAATCAGATACAGGACGCTCTTTCGGATGACACTGACGGCGAGGGTCCGACCGCCGAGCACAGCGGCCGGAAGTAGGGTCACGCCATCTCCACCAGGTTGCGGCCGTAGCCCTTGGCGGCGAGCAGGGCGGAGTCGGCGGCCACCAGCAGGTCCGGCAGCTCGTAGCCGAACCTCTGGGTGGTCGCCACGCCGATGCTCACGGTCAGCCCGGTGAGCAGGTGCTCCCGGCCGTCCGTGCCGACGGTGGGCACGGCCAGGTCGGCGATCGCGTGCCGCACGCGTTGGGCCACGGAACGGGCGACGGCCGGTTCGGCGTCCGGCAGCAGCACCACGAACTCCTCGCCGCCGAAGCGGCCGACCAGGTCACCGCGCCGGACCGTGCCGGTGAGCAGCAGGGCCACCGCGCTGAGCGCCGAGTCGCCCGCCAGGTGGCCGACCTCGTCGTTGACCCGCTTGAAGTGGTCGAGGTCGAGCAGCATCACGGCCATCGGCCGGTCGCGCTCCCGTGCCTTCGACAGCTCGTAGCGGGCGCGGCTGTCCCAGTGCACGGCGTTGGCCAGGCCGGTCTTCGCGTCACGCTGGGCGGAACGCCGCCACTGCGGCAACTGGGCCGCCCGTTCCAGCAGGGCCAGCGGCGGTCCGGCCATCAGCGCGTGGACCGGGGTGGTGATGGCGGCGAAGCCCATCAGGCCGCCGATGCTCACCGCGACGATGCCCAGCACCACGTCGATGGGCTCGCCGATGACCTCTTCACCGGACGCGCGCGGGCTGCGCAGCTTCAGGCCCAGGGCGATCAGGCCCGCCCGGAGCAG
The DNA here is from genome assembly GCF_003014735.1 of Saccharothrix carnea. Taxonomy (GTDB): domain Bacteria; phylum Actinomycetota; class Actinomycetes; order Mycobacteriales; family Pseudonocardiaceae; genus Actinosynnema; species Actinosynnema carneum. The sequence goes on from NZ_PYAX01000005.1 coordinate 255,252, forward strand.
CAGCAGCACGGTCGCGCCGAGCACCATGACCACCAGGTCGGTCCTCGGCTCGGCCCAGCCGATGGCGTAACGGGTGGCGAACACGGCCAGCGTGGTCGCGGACAGGGTGAACACCCAGCGGTGCGACTCGGGGCGCTGGGTCAGCACGCCGTGCAGCGCGGGCCCGAAGAGCAGCAGGACGAGCAGGTTGCACGGCAGCGCGACCAGACCCGCGGTGAGGTAGCACAGGTGGGCGGCCCACGGGTTGCGCGCCGCCTCGCCCACCCGGTGGCTGTAGATCGAGCTGCCGATGATCACCGCACCCGCGGTGCCCGCGATGACCGCGAACCGGCCGATCTCACCCGACGTGGGCTGCGGAGACGTCACGATCGAGTAGACGACGACCGCCAGCGCGAGGGCGTCCACCAGCAGCCAGTAGGCCAGCGCGGAACGCCGCAGCGTCCACAGTGGCCAGTGGCGCACGCTCGGCCCTCCCTCGCCGCAGCAGCCCACGGACGTGATCTTCACCCCCGGAGGCAATCAGACTCCGCGAGATCACGCTCGGTGACTCCCGTCAGCTTTCCACAGGTGTCGGTATCGGAACAGACGGCCACCTGGGGGTTAGCTGCGCCACTCCGACACGGCAAGATGAGGGCGAAGGGAGCACACCGTGCACACAAAGCCGGCCGACCAGGGGACAGCGGCCATGGAAGACCCGGTCGCGCACCTCTGGCGGGGAACAGCAGCGCTACGCGTAGTGACGCTCCTGTTCGCTTTCGGCAACGTGATCGTCGAGCGCGACGATTACGAGCGACCGTGGCTGGCGTGGGTGACGATCGCGGCGATGGTCCTGTGGTCGGTGTTCACCATCCAGGCCTACAGCCGGGAGAGCGGTCGCCGGACGTGGGTCGTGGTGGTCGACGTGGCGATCACGTGCGGGCTGATGTCCCTCTCGCCGCTGATCATGACCGACGCCCAGTTCCTGTTCGACGTCCCGCTGATCACCACGATCTGGGCGGCGTGCCCGCCGGTGGCGGCCGGTGCGCTGGGCGGTCAGGTGGCGGGCGCGGTGTCCGGGTTCGTGGTCGGGTTGAGCACCTACCTCAACCGCGGCGGCCTCACCGTCGACCTGGTGCGCGACGTGGTGCTGCTGGCGGGCGCCGGGCTCGTGGTCGGCATGGCGTCGTCCACGGCGCGCCGCTCGGCGGTGCGGCTGGCGCAGGCGTTGCGGACCGAGGCGGCCACGGCCGAGCGCGAGCGGCTGGCGCGGTCCATTCACGACGGTGTGCTCCAGGTGCTGGCACGCGTGCGCAAGCGCGGCACGGAACTCGGCGGCGAGGCGGCGGAACTGGCCGAGCTGGCCGGTGAGCAGGAAGTGGCGTTGCGGTCCCTGGTGGCCGCCGCGCCGACCGAGTCCACCGTGGACGGCGACGCGGACCTGCGGCCTGCGCTGCAGCTGCTGGCCACGTCCCGGTTCCAGGTGTCCACGCCGGCCACGCAGGTGATGCTGCCCGCCGCGACGGCGTTCGAGCTGACCGCCGTGGTGCGCGAGGCGTTGTCCAACGTGGACAAGCACGCAGGACCGGACGCGCGGGCGTGGGTGCTGCTGGAAGACCTCGGCGACGAGGTCGTGATCAGTGTCCGCGACGACGGCCCCGGCATCCCCGAGGGCAGGCTCGCGTCCGCCGAGGCGGAGGGGCGGATGGGCGTCGCCCAGTCCATCCGGGGCCGGGTGGAGGCGCTGCGTGGGACCCTCGAGCTGCAGACGGGGCCGGGGGAGGGCACCGAATGGGAGGTGCGGGTCTACAGATGAGCGTGTCCGTGATGGTGGTGGACGACCACCCGCTGTGGCGCGACGGTGTCGCGCGTGACCTGTCCGAGCGCGGTTTCGAGGTGGTCGCGACCGCCGGTGACGCCGCCTCGGCGGTGCGGATCGCCCGCGCGGTGCGGCCGGACGTGGTGCTGATGGACCTCAACCTCGGCGAGACGACGGGTGTCGAGGCCACCACGATGATCACCGGGTCGCTGGAGGGAACCCGGGTGCTGGTGCTGTCCGCGAGCGGCGAGCACAGCGACGTGCTGGAGGCGGTGAAGGCGGGCGCGTCCGGTTACCTGGTGAAGTCGGCGTCGGCCGAGGAGCTGGTGGAGGCGGTGAACCGGACCGCGGCGGGTGACGCGGTGTTCACCGCGGGGCTGGCCGGGCTGGTGCTCGGCGAGTACCGGCGGATGGCCGCCACGCCGGACGACGACAAGCCGCAGCTCACCGAGCGCGAGACCGAGGTGCTGAGGCTGGTGGCGAAGGGGCTGACGGCGCGGCAGATCGCGAACCGGCTCGTCATCTCGCACCGCACCGTCGAGAACCACGTGCAGTCCACCCTGCGCAAGCTGCAGCTGCACAACCGCGTCGAGCTGGCGCGGTACGCGATCGAGCACGGGCTCGACGTCGAACCGGAGGGCTGAGCGATGACCGACCCCAAGCAGTTCCGGGTGTCCGACGCCGAGCGCGAGCACGTCGTCGGCCTGTTGCAGAAGGCGATCGGCCGGGGCCTGATCACGCTGGACGAGTTCACCGAGCGCACCGACACCGCGCTGGCCGCGCGCACCCGCGGCGAGCTGAACGCGGTGCTGCTCGACCTGCCCGGCATGGTGCACGACGAGCAGGTCCTCGCCGTGCCGGCGGACCGGCAGGAGCTCAAGTCCACCATGTCGACGGTCAACCGCAAGGGCAACTGGGCGGTGCCGCGGCAGCTCGTCGTGCGCAACCGGATGGGCACGACGGACCTGGACTTCCGCGACGCCTCGATCCCGCACGCGGTGGTGGACATCGAGCTGGACGTGACCGCCGGGTCGGTGAAGCTGGTGCTGCCGGAGGGCGCGACGGTCAACGCCGACGGCGTGGAGCTGGCGGCGAGCAACCTGAAGGACAAGGTGGGCACGGGCCTGAACGGCCAACCGCACTTCGTCGTGCACGGCCAGGTGCGCGCGGGCAACGTGGAGATCAAGAAAAAGAAGAAGGGCCGCTGGCTGCGGCACGCGTGACGCCGTCGTGCGGTCCGGCCGCCCGACGACGAGGATCGTGTCGTGCACTGCCTCGTCACCGGCGCGACCGGCTACCTCGGCGGACGGCTCGTGCCCCGGCTGCTCGCCGCGGGCCACCGGGTCAGGTGCCTGGTCCGCGACCCGCGCAAGCTGCGGGACGTGCCGTGGGCCGGGCAGGTCGAGGTGGTGCGCGGCGACGTGCTGGACCCGGCGTCGCTGGAGGCGGCGGTGCGCGATGTCGACGTCGTGCACTACCTGGTCCACTCGTTGAGCGACCCGGACTTCGCCGACGCGGATCGCCGTGCGGCGGAGAACACGGCACGCGCGGCGGCCGACGCGGGTGTGCGGCGGATCGTCTACCTGGGCGGGCTGCACCCGCCGGGGGTGGCGCTGTCGCCGCACCTGGCCTCGCGCAGGCAGGTGGGCGAGGTGTTCCTGCGCGGCCCGGTGCCCGCGGTGGTGCTGCAGGCGGCGGTGGTCATCGGGTCCGGGTCGGCGAGCTTCGAGATGCTGCGCTACCTCACCGAGCGGCTGCCGGTCATGGTCACGCCCCGCTGGGTGCGCAACCGGGTCCAGCCGATCGCGGTGCGGGACGTGCTGCGGTACCTGGTCGACGCGGTGGGGCTGCCCGCCGACGTCAACCGGGCGTTCGACATCGGCGGCCCGGACGTGCTGACCTACCTGGACATGATGCTGAGGTACGCGCGGGTGGCCGGGCTGCGCCGGCGCCGCGTCCTGCCGGTGCCGGTGCTCACGCCCCACCTGTCCGCCCACTGGGTCAACCTGGTCACGCCGGTGCCTCGGTCGATCGCCTCGCCGTTGATCGAGTCCCTGGTGCACGAGGTGGTGTGCCGGGAGCACGACATCGAGACCTACCTGCCGGGGGAGAACACCGGGTACGACCGGGCGGTGGCCCTCGCGCTGGCCAAGGTGCGCGACGCGGACGTGGAGACGCGCTGGTCGGGCGCGTCGGTGCCGGGCGCGCCCGCCGACCCGCTGCCCACCGACCCCGAGTGGTCCGGCGGCTCGTCCTACGTCGACGTGCGGGAACGGCGGACCGCCGCGTCACCGGAGCGGCTGTGGCAGGTGGTGGAGGGCATCGGCGGCGAGCACGGCTGGTACTCGTTCCCCCTGGCCTGGGCGGTGCGCGGCTGGCTGGACCGGCTGGTCGGCGGGGTCGGGCTGCGGCGCGGGCGGCGTGATCCGAGGCGGTTGCACGTGGGCGAGGCGCTGGACTTCTGGCGGGTCGAGGAGCTCGACCGGGGACGGCTGCTGCGGCTGCGGGCGGAGATGCGGGTGCCGGGCCTGGCCTGGTTGGAGCTGCGGGTCGCGGCGGCGGACGGCGGGTCGGTGTACCGGCAGCGGGCGGTGTTCGTGCCGCGCGGGCTGGCCGGGCACGTGTACTGGTGGCTGGTGTGGCCGTTCCACGGCGTGGTGTTCGGCGGCATGGCCCGCAACATCGCCAATGAAGCTGAACTAACGAGTGAATTCAGAAAGTCCTGATGGACTGCACAACGGGCCAGGAGCACACTCGCCCGCATGAAGGCACTGGTCAAGGCGACCGCCGGGCCGGGGCTGTCGTTGACCGACGTCCCGGACCCCACCCCCGGTCCCGGTGACGTCGTGGTCCGCGTGCTGCGGACCGGCATCTGCGGCACGGACCTGCACATCGACTCGTGGGACGAGTGGGCCGCGCACAACATCGACGCCCCGCTCGTGCTCGGCCACGAGTTCGTCGGCGAGGTGGTGGAGACCGGACCGTCGGTGACCGGCGTGAAGGTCGGCGACCTGGTCAGCGGCGAGGGCCACCTGGTCTGCGGCACGTGCCGCAACTGCAAGGCGGGCCGGCGGCACCTGTGCGCCAACACGCGCGGCCTCGGCGTGCACAGCGACGGCGCGTTCGCGCAGTACGTGGTGCTGCCCGAGCAGAACGCCTGGGTGCACCGCGCACCCGTGGACCTCGACGTGGCGGCGATCTTCGACCCCTTCGGCAACGCCGTGCACACCGCGCTGTCGTTCCCGGTCATCGGCGAGGACGTGCTGATCACCGGTGCCGGGCCGATCGGGATCATGGCGGCGGCCGTGGCCAAGCACGCGGGCGCGCGCAACGTCGTCATCACCGACGTCAGCGAGCACCGGCTGGAGCTGGCCCGCGAGGTCGGCGTGGACCTCGCGCTGAACGTCGCCGAGCGCACGATCGCCGAGGCGCAGGCCGAGCTGGGCATGTCCGAGGGCTTCGACGTCGGCATGGAGATGTCCGGCAAGCCGGTCGCGCTGCAGGAGATGATCGGCAACATGGCCCACGGCGGGCGGGTCGCCATGCTGGGGCTGCCCGCCGAGGAGTTCGCGGTCGACTGGAGCAGCGTCGTGCTCAAGATGCTGCACATCAAGGGCATCTACGGCCGGGAGATGTTCGACACCTGGTACTCGATGTCGGTGCTGCTGCAACGCGGCCTCGACCTGACACCGGTGATCACGCACCGGTTCGACTACACGGCGTTCGACGAGGCGTTCGCGACGGCGCGCGAGGGCAAGTGCGGCAAGGTCATCCTCGACTGGACGGGAGCTCACTGATGTACGGCGCGATGCGCGAGGACCTGAGGGCGGGCCTGGACGAGATCCGCGCGGCCGGGCTCTACAAGGCGGAACGGGTGATCGGCACGCCGCAGAGCGCCGCCGTCCGGGTCGGCTCCGGCGCCGAGGTGCTCAACTTCTGCGCCAACAACTACCTGGGCCTGGCCGACCACCCGCGACTGGTCGAGGCCGCGCACGAGGCGTTGGACCGGTGGGGCTTCGGCATGGCGTCGGTGCGGTTCATCTGCGGCACGCAGGAACCGCACAAGGAGCTGGAACGGCGGTTGTCGGAGTTCCTGGGCACCGAGGACACGATCCTGTACAGCTCGTGCTTCGACGCCAACGGCGGCCTGTTCGAGACGCTGCTCGGCGCGGACGACGCGATCATCTCCGACGAGCTGAACCACGCGTCGATCATCGACGGCGTGCGGCTGTCGAAGGCACGCCGGTACCGGTACAAGAACCGGGACATGGACGACCTGGAGCGGCAGCTCAAGGACGCCGCAGACGCCCGCTACCGGCTCATCGCCACGGACGGCGTGTTCTCCATGGACGGCTACCTCGCGCCGCTGGACGACATCTGCGACCTGGCCGAGCGGTACGACGCGCTGGTCATGGTGGACGACTCGCACGCGGTCGGCTTCACCGGGCCGAACGGCCGCGGCACACCCGAGCTGTTCGGCGTGCAGGACCGGGTGGACATCGTCACCGGCACGCTCGGCAAGGCGCTGGGCGGCGCGTCCGGCGGCTACACCTCGGGCCGGGCCGAGATCGTGGAGATGCTGCGGCAGCGGTCGCGGCCGTACCTGTTCTCCAACTCCCTGGCGCCGTCGATCACCGCCGCCGCGATCGCCGCGCTCGACCTGCTCAGCTCGTCCGGCGAGCTGCTGACCAGGCTGCGCGAGAACACCGCGCTGTTCCGGTCGCGGATGACCGAGGCGGGCTTCGACCTGCTGCCGGGCGAGCACCCGATCATCCCGGTGATGATCGGCGACGCGGCCGAGGCGTCCCGGATGGCCGACCTGCTGCTGGAGCAGGGCATCTACGTGATCGGCTTCTCGTACCCCGTCGTGCCGCACGGCAAGGCGCGGATCCGGACCCAGATGTCGGCGGCGCACTCGACCGACGACGTGAACCGCGCGGTGGACGCGTTCGTCGCGGCCCGCGACCGGATGTGAAGCCTCATTTCCTGCCGCTGTTGCCCCAGATGCCGGCGAACAGGAGCAGGATCGCGGACACCAGGATCGAGAGGGTCACGACGACGCCGTTCATCTCCAGCTCGCCCGCCCGCGCGCTGGGCACGACGAAGCCGAACACGACCAGCACGAGCAGGCCGAGGCCGGCGATGACCGTTTCGGTGGTGCGGAGCGAACGCATGGCTCTTGGTACCGCACCCGCGCCGGGCGTGCACGTCGTGACAACGGGACCGTGATCGACCCACGGCGGCTGCGGGTGCTGCGCGCGCTCGCCGACCACGGCACCGTGACGGCGGCGGCGCACGCGCTGCACCTCACGCCGTCCGCGGTGTCGCAGCAGTTGGCCGCCCTGGAGTCCGAGGTGGGGCACGCGCTGCTGCGCCGGCGGGGACGGCGGGTGTCGTTGACCGCCGCCGGCGACCTGCTGGTCCGGCACGCCAACGCGGTGGCCGCCGAGCTGGAACGGGCGCAGGCGACGCTGGCCGCGTTCGCCTCCGGCGCCACCGGGCGGGTGGAGGTCGGCAGCTTCGCGTCGGCGATCACGCAGGTCGTGGCGCCCGCGCTGGCCGCGCTGCGGGTGTCCGCGCCGGACGTGACGCTGCGGGTGCGCGACGTGGAGGGGCACGCCAGCGTGCCGTTGCTGCTCGACGGCGAGATCGACCTGGCGATCACCGAGGAGTACCGGCTGCGCACCGACGACCGGCGGCTGACCCGGTTCCCGCTCTACACCGAGCCGTTCGACGTGGTGCTGCCCGCGCAGCACCCGCTGGCCGGGCGGGCGGACGTCGACCTGGCCGACCTCGCGGACGACGACTGGGTCGTGCCGCTGCCCGGCAACCCGGTGCGCGACGTCGTGCAGCTGGCCTGCGAGCACGCCGGCTTCGCGCCGCGGATCACGCACACGTCCGACGACTTCCGGGCGGTCGGGGCGTTGGTGCACGCGGGCGCGGGTGTGGCCCTGGTGCCCCGCAACGCCGTGCGCGGTGTGCCGGTCCGCGGCACGGCCCCGTTGCGGCGCGTGGTGGCCGCGGTGCGGCGGGGCAGCGAGGAGCACCCGTTGATCAGGCTCGTGCGCGATGCCCTGCTGGACGCCGTCGGTCAGTGAGGCGCTCGGGCGGCCAGCTTCGCCGCCGCCGGGTCGGCTGCCGCCACCGCGCCGCGGGCCGCCAGCTGGCACAGGTCGAAGCTGGTGGCGGCGAGTCTCGAGCCGACGCCCGCCAGCGCCGTGTGGTTCATCGACAGGCTCGTCACGCCCAACCCGGTCAGCACGCACGCCAGCAACGGGTCGGCGGCGGCCTCGCCGCACACGCCCACCGGCTTGCCCAGGGCCGTGCCCGCGTCGCCGACCAGCTTGACCAGCCGGAGCAGGGCGGGCTGCCACGGGTCGTTGAGCGCGGCCACGGCGCCGACCTGCCGGTCCGCCGCGAACACGTACTGCGCCAGGTCGTTGGTGCCGATGGAGACGAAGTCGACCACCGCGAGGATCTCCTCGGCGACCAGGGCCGCCGCCGGTACCTCGATCATCACGCCCGCGCGCCGGAGGCCGGCCGCCCGCGCCCGTTCCACGAACCACGCGGCCTCGGCGGCGGTGGCGACCATCGGCGCCATCACCGACACCTCGGCGTCGGTGTCGGCGGCGGCCAGGGCGATCGCTTCGAGTTGGCGTTCCAGCACGTCGGGGCGGTCGAAGGCGACCCGCAGGCCGCGCACGCCCAGCGCCGGGTTGGGCTCCGGGTCGGGCGCCAGGAAGGGCAGCGGCTTGTCCGCGCCCGCGTCCAGCGTGCGGACCACGACGGGCTTGCCCGCGAACGGCGCGAGCACCGCCGCGTACGCCTGGCGCTGCTCGTCCACCGAGGGTTCGGCCGCGGCGGACAGGAAGCAGAACTCGGTCCGGAACAGGCCGACGCCCTCCGCCCCACCGGCCGCCGCGGCGACCGCGTCCGCGGGCGAGCCGACGTTGCCGAGCACCTTCACCCGGTAGCCGTCGCGCAGCACGCCGACGCCGTTCCACTCCGCCCGTCCGGCGACGTGCGCGGCGCGGACCGTGCCATCGGACGCCTGCACCACGCCGGTGTCGCCGTCCACGAGCAGGGCCGGCACGTCGAGGTCGAGGATGCCGCGGCACGCGACCACGGCCGGGATGCCGAGCGAGCGGGCCAGGATCGCGGTGTGCGAGGTGGGGCCGCCCTCCTCGGTGACCAGCGCCAACACCTTGGCCGGGTCGAGGCCGGCGGTGTCGGCGGGCGCGAGGTCGCGGGCCACTAGCACGGACGGCGCGGGCAGCGGCGGCACGCCGGGCGGGGCCACGCCGAGCAGTTCGGCGACCAGCCGGTCCCGCACGTCGCGGACGTCGCGGGCGCGTTCGGCCATGTACCCGCCCGCCGCTTCGAGGGCGGTGATGAACCCGGCGGCGGCCTGGTGCACGGCCCGTGCGGCGGGCAGCGAGTCCCCGGTGACCAGCTTCTCTGCCTGGGACAGCAACGCGGGGTCGGCCGCCATCGCCGCGGTCGTCTCCAGCACGTCCTTCGCTTCACCGCTCGCCGCGGCGGCCCGTGCCCGCAGACCGGCCACGACGACGTCCGCGGCGGGCCTGATCCGCGCGGCCTCGGCCGCGGGATCGGTCGGCGCGGGCCCCGCGGCCGGTTCACCCAGCGGCTCGGCGACCCGGACCACCGGCCCGGACGCCCGCCCGGAACTCACCCCGACACCACTCAGCCGCGCACTCGACATGGTCTAGACCATACCCCCAGCTCGACGGGACGTGAAGGACAAGCCAACGCCACCGTGCCCCGACGCGCTACCGCTTTCACTCTTTCCGATCTTCTCGCACCCGCTCCAGGGTCGGGTACGACGGTTGCGCGCCGGCCGACGTCACCGACAGGGCGGCCACGCGGACGGCGAACCGGGCGGACTCCTCCAACGACCAGCCGGACGACAGGCCGACCGCCAACGCGCCCGCGAACGCGTCACCGGCACCCGTGGTGTCCACAACGGACACCACGGGCGCGTCGACTTCCACCACACCGGACGGCGTGACGACGGCCGCGCCGCGCGAGCCCAACGTGACCACGGCGGACTTCGGACCCAACGCCGGCAACCCCTCGAACGACGGCGCCAGCGACGCCGCCTCGTGCTCGTTCACGATCAGCGGGTCCAGCAGCGCCAACGTCTCCGCCGGCACCTCGACCACCGGCGACAGGTTCAGCACCGGCCGGACGCCGCGCGACGCCGCGACCTCGACCGCGTGCGCCACCGTGGGCACGGGCACCTCCAACGAGCACACCAGCACCGAGACGTCGTCCCACCTCACCGCCTCCACATCGGACACGCCCACGTCGGAGTTCGCGCCGGGTGCGACGACGATCGCGTTCTCGCCGTCCGGCGTCACGGTGATGTACGCCAAGCCGGTCGGCCGCGACGACGTGCGGACGAAGTCGGTGCGCACGCCGGACGACGACAGCGACCCCCGCAGCAGCTCCCCGTACTGGTCCGAGCCCACGGCCCCGACGAACGCCACCTCGGCACCCAGCCGGGCGGCGGCGACGGCGGTGTTGGCGCCCTTGCCGCCGGGCAGGACGACGGTGTCGCCGCCGAGCACCGTCTCACCGCCGGCAGGGCGGCGTGGCACCGCGACGACGAGGTCCGCGTTGGCCGAACCGAGCACGAGAACAGTCACGACGGGAACTGTGCCAGGTCCGGGCGTGACCGGTTCGGTACCCGGTTGAGTAGTGGTACGGATTCCGGATACACCGGATCGCGGCGATCCTGGTCACATGACCGGTACCGGGCAGGACCCCTTGATCAGGCTGGCAGACGAACTCGGGCACCTGGGCCGCCGCCTGGAAGCGGTCGGCCAGGAACTGCACCGGGTCGGCAGCGCACAGCCGGTGGCGACGCTGGACCGGGCACCCGTCGAGACGGTGGACCGGGCACCCGCCGACTCGGCCGCCGCGAGTGAGCCGACCGCACCCGCACCGGCCGGTCAAGCCGCGCAGGACCGGACCCGGCCGATCACGGCGACCGCGCAGGCGGCGAGCCAATCGGCCTCGCACACCGATCCCGCCGCGAGCCGGCCGACCTCCCAGACCGTCCCCGGCGCGCCGGCGCCGACCTCCCCGACCGGCCACACCGCGCCGGCCCCGGCCCAGCCGACCACGACCCGGCACACCGGTCCCGCCCCGCAAGCCGCGCCCCGGCCCACGGGTCCCACCACACCGGGCCAGGCCGGGTACGTCGCAGGTCAGCCCACCTACCAGCCACCCCAAGGCGGTTCGGGCTGGGGCGCGCCCACCCACCACTGGACGCCCACCCCTCCGCCGCCGCCCGGCCCCACCCTCTTCGACCGGCTCGGCAAGGACGGCGCGGGCAGCAAGTTCCTCGCCTGGGTCGGCGGCGCGGTCACGCTGCTCGGCGTCGTCCTCCTCCTCGTCCTCGCCGTCCAGCGCGGCTACCTCGGCCCGCTGCCCCGCGTCCTCGGCGGCGCCGCGCTGGGTGGCGTGCTGGTCGGCCTCGGCCTGTGGCTGCACCGCACCCCGGCCGGCCGCACCGGCGCGTTCGCCCTCGCCGCCACCGGCATCGCCGTGCTCTACCTGGACGTCATCGCGGCCACCTCGATCTACGAGTACCTGCCGGAAGGCGGCGGCCTGGCCGCCGGACTGCTCATCGCGGGCGCCGGGCTCCTGCTCGCCCTGCGTTGGGACTCGGCCGCCCTCGCCATCGGCGTGGTCGCCGCCTGCGCCGTGTGCGCGCCCGTCCTCACCGAGGGGTTCACGCCGCTGCTCGTCGCATTCCTGCTGGTCCTGAAGATCGCGGCGAGCCCGGTGCACCTCAAGCGCGACTGGCCGTGGCTCGCGGTCACCGCGGGCGTGCCACCGCTGATCGCCTCGGTCCTGGTGATCGGGCGCGCGGACGAGTACGTGCTGGCCGGGATCTCCTTGCTGGCCGCCGTGATCGGAGTCGCCGCCGCCGTCCTCACCGTCCACGTCCGGCCCGGTGACATCACCGCGCTCGCCCTCGCCATCGGCTCGCCGATGCCCGCCCTGCTCACGACCGCCGTGCTCGACCGCTACCTCGGCGCGGGTGTCGCGGGCTCCGTCGCCGTGCTGATGCTGGCGTTGTGGGCGGTCGGGCGGCGGTCGTTGCCGAAGAACTTCAGCGCGGCGGTCGGCGCGGTCGGCGTGTTCGCGTTGTTCCAGGCGACGGCGCTCGCCCTCGACGGCAGCACGCGTGCCGCGGTGGTGCTGGCCGAAGCCCTGGTGCTGGCGTTCCTGGCCAAGGTCCTCGCGTCACGCGGTCCGCTGGTCGGGTCGCTCGCGTTCGGCGGCATCGGTTTCCTGCTCACCGTCGCGTACGCGGTGCCGCCGCGACTGCTGCTGGACGAACCGTGGCGTGTGGACGGCGCGGGGTTCCTGGTGTCCGGCATGCTGACCGCGCTGGTCCTCGGTGGCCTCACGGTCGTGCTGCCGTGGGTCGCGACGGGCCTGCGCGTGCTGGGCAGGCACCCGTTCCCGTGGATCGCGGCGGGTGTCGTGCTGCTGTACGCGGCGGCCGGGGTCGTGTTGTGCGCCGCGCTGCTGGTGTCGCAGGACGTGACCGGGTTCCTCTTCGGTCACTCGATCGTGACGGTGTCGTGGACGGTCGCCGCACTGGTGCTGCTGGTGCGCGGCATCGACCGGAAGTCGCTGCGGGTGGCCGGGTTGGTGCTGGTCGGGGCGGCGGTGGCGAAGCTGCTGCTGTTCGACTTGGCCGCGTTGGACGGCATCGCGCGCGTGCTCGCGTTCATCGGCGCCGGCCTCGTCCTCCTGACGGCGGGCACCCGTTACGCCAAGCTGGTGGCAACTCGACGAATTTCGGCTGATTCGTAGCTCTCGGGATCCAAAACGGCCCGGACTGCGTCAACCTGGTGGTAGAGGTCTACGTCGTCGGGGTACGACCACCGGTGCTCCGGCACCGGCAGGGGTCCGGCGTCGGTCGTTTCGCCCCCCGAGCGACCGGCGCCGGGCGCACCGCCGCCGTTGCCGCCCGTCCCGCCGCCGCGGGCGGCAGCCAGGGCGGACACCGGGAACCCCACATCACCCGGTCCGGCACAAAAGGCACTCGCACGTAGGACGAAGGTGGAACCCGACCGCGCGGCGGTGTTCCCATCGAGCCATGTGGGGACGACGACGTACCGCAGCCCTGGGCACCGCCGCTGTCCTCCTCGCCGCCGCACTCGCCGCGGCGGGCCAAGACCGCCCGCACATCGTCACCGCCGCCGGCACGCCCGTGCCCAGGGCGTACGTGATCGAGCGCGACGGCCACGTGCAGGCCCTCGACACCACCGACGGGCGGGTCCTGGCGAGCGCGAACACGGGCGCGTGGACCACGGGCGCGGCGGTCGGGCCGGGTGGCCGCCGGGTGTACGTGGTCAACGGCTGGGCGGGCGTGATCACGGCGGTCGACCCGGTTGCGGGCAAGGTGGTTGGCCGCATCCACACCCGCGCGAAACTGGCGCAGGCGGTGCTGCGCCCGGACGGCAAACGCCTCTACGTCACCGGCGGCGGCGCGGTGGCCGTGGTGGACCCGGTGACGTTCCGCCTGGTCGCGGCGATCAAGGCGGGCGGCCAGCCGCAGGGCATCGCGGTCACGCCGAACGGCCGCCGGCTGTACGTGGCCAACGCGCAGGACGGCACGGTGAGCGTGCTCGACACCGAGACCGCCAGCCCGAAGACCACGATCGACGTGGAGGGCATGCCGCAGCACGTCGCGGTCAGCCCGGACGGTGCCGCGGTCTACGTCAGCTCCCTCGACCCGGGCGAGGGCGCGGGCACGATCTCCATGATCGACCCGCGCACGGACGAGCTGCGCTGGTCCACACCGGTCGGCAAGGGCGGGGGCAGCATCGCGGTCACCCCGGACGGGCGGCGGGTCTACGTCGCGCTGGACCGCCGCGTCGCCGTCGTCGACACCACCACCCGCACCACGAAGGTGTTGCGGCTCAAGGCCAGGACGCTGGCCATCCCGCCCGGTGACCGCCGCGTGTTCCTGTCCACCGGCAACACGGTGACCGTGCTGGACAGCACCGACCACCGGGTGACGACCACGTTGCAGCTCAGCGGCTTGAACGACGAAGGCCGCGGCTTCACGGCCACGGCCATCGCGTTCGAACCCCTCGACCTCTCCTGAGCAGAGGCGCTAGACGGGCTGCGCCAACTTCTGGTTGCCGTCCTCGCCCGCGATCTCGTCCTCCACGGGCGCCTCCTCGTGGATCGCCATCCGCTCCTGGATCCGCCGCAGCGGCCCCGGCGCCCACCAAGCAGCGTCGCCGAGCATCTTCATCACCGCGGGCACGAGCAGCATCCGCACGACGGTGGCGTCCAGCGCGAGTGCCAGGATCATGCCGACGCCGACGAACCGCATCATCGTGATCTGCGAGAACGCGAACGCGCCGGTCACCACGATCAGCAGCAGCGCCGCCGCCGTGATCACCCGCCCGGTCTTCGCCAGGCCCGCCGTCACCGCTTCCTCGGTCGACGCGCCACGACCGCGCGCCTCGACCATCCGGGACAGCAGGAACACCTCGTAGTCGGTGGACAACCCGAAGACCACGGCCGCCATCAGCACCACGATCCCGGACTCCAGCGGCGCGGGCGTGACGCCGAGCAGCGACGCGCCGTGCCCGTCCTGGAACACCCACACCAGCACGCCGAACGTGGCCGACAGGCTCAACGCGCTCATCACCACGGCCTTGATCGGCAGCAGCACGGACCCGAACGCCAGGAACATCAGCACGAACGTGGCGCCGACCAGCAGCACGATCATCAGCGGCAGCTTGTCGGCGATGGCGTCGAGGCTGTCGGTCACCATCGCGGTGCTGCCGCCGACGAGCACCTCGTCACCCGGCCCGGCCAACGCGCGCACGTCCCGCAGCGCCTGCTTGGACTCGTCGCTCAACGCGTCCTGGTCCAGCCCGGCGTTGATCAGCCACACGCCGTTCGCGGGCTCGGCGGCGACCTGCGCCTCGCCGACACCGGGCACCGCGCCGACGTCGGCGACGAACTCCTGCACGTCGGCGGGTGACGGGTCGCCGGTCACCACGATCTTGAAGCCGGAGTTGGACAGCGCGGCGAAGTCGGTGTTGATCGTCTCGGCGGCGACCCGGGCCGGGTTGCCCTCGGGCAGCACCTTCTCGGTGACCTCGCCGAACTTCACGCCCAGGAACGGCGAGCCGAGCGCGAGCAGCACCAGCACGATCGGCAGCGCGAACAGCACCGGGCGCTTCATCACCCGACCGGCCAGCCTGCGCCAGCCGCCCTCGGACGGCGTCTTCTTCTTCCGCCACGGCAAGGCGAGCTTGTCCACCCGGTGGCCGAGGACGGCGAGCAGCGCGGGCAGCAGGGTCAGCGACACGACCGCCGCGATCGCCACCGCCGACATGCCGCCGTAGCTCAGGGACTTCAGGAAGCCCTGCGGGAACAGCATTAGCCCGGCGAGCGCGATCACCAGCAGCGTCGCGGAGAACAGCACGGTGCGTCCCGCCGACATGACCGTCCGGCGCACGGCGTCCGGTGTGTCGCGGCCCGCGGCCAGCTCCTCCCGGAACCGGCCGACCATGAACAGCCCGTAGTCGATCGCCATGCCGAGGCCGAGCAGGCTGGCCACGTTGACCGCGAACGAGTTCACGTCGGCGACCAGCGAGACGGCGTGCAGCACGCCGAGCGAACCGGCGATCGCCAGGCCGCCGACCAGCACCGGCAGCGAGGCGGCGACCAGGCCGCCGAAGATGATGATCAGCAGGACGAGCACGATCGGCAGCGACACGGCCTCGGCCTTGGTGAGGTCGGAGGCGGACATGTCGTTGATGGCCTTCTGGGTGGGCACCAGGCCACCCACCTGGGCGTCCAGCGCGTCGACCTGGAGCTGGTCGGCGATCTGCTCGTACTGCTTGAGCTGGGTGTTGTTGTCACCCGAGCGCAGGGTGATCACGACGAGGGACTTGCCGCTCTCCGGCGACGGCACCGGCGGCAGCACCTTCAGCACCGCGTCGGTCGGCAGGTCGGCCAGCTCGGTGGAGATCCGCTGGAGCTGGGCCGGGTCGGTGGTGTCGTAGACCGCGAGGACGTCACCGCCCTGGCGGCCGAACGCGTCCTGCGCGACCTCGTTGGCCCGCGCGGCCTCGCTCGTCGGCGCTTCGTAGCCGCCCTGGCTGAGCCGGTCGAACACGCCGAGACCCCAGATGCCGCCGACCACCGCGAGGGCCACCGTGGCGATCAACACCACCCACCTGCGGCGGTACGCCAGCGATCCCCACTTCGCGAACACGCGTCCTCCCAGGCAGGTGGGTTACGGTTGGGTGAATGGCGTCAACTACGTAAACACCGTTCACTGACTCGTCCCGAAGCTATACCCGGGTGAACACCGTTTACAACCTGATTGGGTGACTATGACCGAGGCCACTCGCCGCGAGCGACTACGGGTGGAGACCGAGCGGGATATCAGGCGACAGGCGCGTGCCCTGCTCGTGGAACACGGCCGGGACGCCGTGACTCTGCGTGCCATCGCCCGCGAGGTCGGCATCACCGCCCCCGCGCTGTACCGGTACTACGACTCGCGCGAGGACCTGCTCCGCCGGCTCGCCGAGGACGTCTGCACCGACCTCGCCGCGGAGCTGGACGCCGACCTCTCGCGCATCGACGAGGACGACGTCAGCGCGCAGGTCTACGCGGTGTGCCGCGGCTTCCGGCGCTGGGCGCTCGCCCACCCGCAGGAGTTCACCCTCGTGTTCGCGTCCACCGAGGACACCCTCGGCTCGTGCGGCCCGAACGGGGACCGCAGCCAGGTCGGCGACCAGTTCGGCCGGGTGTTCCTGGAGGTCGCGGGCAGGTTGATCGCGAGCCACCCGCTGCCGGACGACCTCGGCGACGACGACGTGCCCGAGGAGCTGCACGCCGACCTGGCCGCGTTCCAGCAGATCCTGCTGGCCACCGTCAACGACCGCGGCGTCGCGGTGGACGGGACCGTCCTGCCGCTCGGCGCGGTCTACCACATCACGCAGTCGTGGGTGCGCATCTACGGCCACGTGGCCCTGGAGGTGTTCGGCCGCTTCCCGTTCGCGGTGTCCAACCCCGAGCCCATGTTCGACTCGATGCTGGCGCAGATCCTCGGCGAGATGGGTTTTTAGTCACCTCCCGCAGCCGTGACGTGCGACTTCCGGGCATACCTGCTGGGCCGTTCGAGGGCTTTTCGTCCCCGTGGCGCAACCGGTGGCACCCGGGCGGGGTTGCATGTGGTGGCCGCACGGCGAGAACTTCTCGGGGCGGGGGGATGGTGGCACGGAAGAGTTCGGACAAGGGGTCCGGTGGCGTGGCGTTAGTGGCCGCGGTGCTCGTCGTCCTCGCGGGCGCGGGCGGCGCCGGTGGCGCGGCGCTCAACTCGGGCGCGAGCGGCGGTGGCGGTGCCGCCCCCGTGGAGAGCATCAGCGTCCGCAAGTGGGACGCCAAGCGCGCGGCCCGGGGCGGTGACGCCGCGGGCGCGATGAGCCACCTGGGTGTCGGGATCAGCAAGCAGGCGGTCAAGCAGGAGCTCGACTGCCTGGCCAACTCGTTCGGCCAGGTGCGCGACTTCTTCGCGCGCACGCCGTGCACCTCGCTCGACCGCCTGCTGCTCGCCGTGGGCGACCAGGCCGGTAACGCGGCCGTGGTGTCCGTGGTGTGGGTGACGTTCCCCGGGCGCAACCAGGCCCGGCAGTTCGACCGGGTGATCGACGTCGCGGGCTCCGGTGACGTGCAGCCGTTGAGCGGCACGGTCGTCGGCCTGCCGGAGGTCCACTTCACCGCCCAGCACTACTGGTCGGAGATCAAGGACACGACGATCACCATCGCCGAGTCGGAACCGGCGACCGGGCACGTCGAGCCGGACCTGCTCGACGCGATGACCGAAGTGGCCGCCCAGTTGCCGCGCCCGTGAACCCCTGTCCGTGAACCCTGTCCGTGAACCCCGCTACAGCACGACGTTGACCAGCCGGCCGGGCACGACGATCACCTTGCGCGGCGTGCCGCCGTTCAGCAGCTCGGCCACCTTCACGTCGGCCAGCGCCGCCGCCTCGATCTCCGGCACCGACGCCGACGCGGGGACGACCACGCGCGCCTTCACCTTGCCGTTGACCTGGATCGGGTACTCCACCGTGTCCTCGACCAGGTACTTCTCCTCCGCCGCCGGGAACGGCCCGTGCGCCAGCGACTCGGTGTGGCCCAGCTTCGACCACAGCTCCTCGGCGACGTGCGGGCTCAGCGGTGCCAGCATCAGCACCAGCGGCTCGGCCAGCGCGCGCGGCGCGCCGCCCGGGAAGTGCTTGGTGACGTGGTTGTTCAGCTCGATCAGCTTCGCGCCAGCCGTGTTGTAGCGCAGGTTCGCGAAGTCGTCGTGCACGCCCGCGATCGTCTTGTGCAGCAGTCGCAGCGCTTCCTCGCCCGGGTCCTCCCCGGTCACCCTCGGCTCGCCCGTGGTCTCGTCGACCAGGTTGCGCCACAGCCGCTGCAGGAACCGCTGCGCGCCGACGACGTCCTTGGTCGCCCACGGCCGCGAGACGTCCATCGGGCCCATCGACATCTCGTACAGCCGGAACGTGTCGGCGCCGTACTTCTCGCACATCTCGTCCGGCGTGACGACGTTCTTCAGGCTCTTGCCCATCTTGCCGTACTCGCGCTTGACCTCTTCGCCCTCGAAGAAGTACTTGCCGTCGCGCTCCTCGACCTGCTCGGCGGGCACGGGGGTGCCGCGCGAGTCGCGGTACGCGTACGCCTCGATGTAGCCCTGGTTGAACAGCCGCCGGTACGGCTCGTCACCGGACACGTGGCCCAGGTCGAACAGCACCTTCTGCCAGAACCGCGCGTACAGCAGGTGCAGCACCGCGTGCTCCACGCCGCCGATGTACAGGTCGACGCCGCCGGGGTCGGTCGCGCCGTGCTCGGCCGTGCGCGGGCCCAGCCAGTACCGCTCGTTCTCCTCGTCGACGAACCGCTCGGTCTCCGTCGGGTCCACGTACCGCAGCTGGTACCAGCACGAACCGGCCCAGTTGGGCATGGTGTTGGTCTCGCGCCGGTACCGCTTCGGCCCGTCGCCCAGGTCCAGCTCGACGGTGACCCAGTCCTCGGCGCGCGACAGCGGCGGCGACGGCTCGGAGTTCGCGTCGTCCGGCTCGAACGTCCGCGGTGAGTAGTCGTCCACGTCGGGCAGCTCGATCGGCAGCATCGACTCCGGCACCGCGATCGGTGTGCCGTCCTCGTCGTACACGATCGGGAAGGGCTCGCCCCAGTACCGCTGCCGGGAGAACAGCCAGTCGCGCAGCTTGAACTGCACGGTGCCCTCGCCGCGGCCCTGCTCCTCCAGCCAGGCGATGATCTTCTTCTTGGCCTCGTCGACGTCCAGCCCGTCCAGGCTGACGCTGCTCCCGTGGCTGGAGTTCACCGCCGGGCCGGTGCCCGTGTACGCCTCGCCCTCGAAGTCGGCGGGGGGCTGCACGGTCCGGATGATCGGCAGGTCGAACGCCTTGGCGAAGTCCCAGTCGCGCTGGTCCTGGCCGGGCACCGCCATGATCGCGCCGGTGCCGTAGCCCATCAGCACGTAGTCCGCCACGTACACCGGGATCCGCGCGCCGTTGACCGGGTTGACCGCGTGCGCGCCGGTGAAGACGCCGGTCTTCTCCTTGTTCTCCTGCCGGTCCAGTTCGGACTTGCGGGAGACCTCGGCGCGGTAGGCGGCGATCGCGTCGGCCTGCTCGGCGGACGCGATCACGTCCACCAGCGGGTGCTCGGGCGCCAGCACCATGTACGTGGCGCCGAACAGCGTGTCCGGCCGGGTGGTGAACACCTCGACGTCCACGCCGTCGTGCCCGGCGACGGCGAACTTGACCCGGGCGCCGTGCGAGCGCCCGATCCAGTTGCGCTGCATCGCCTTGATCTTGTCCGGCCAGTCCAGCCGGTCCAGGTCGTCGATCAGCCGGTCGGAGTACGCGGTGATCCGCATCATCCACTGGCGCAGCGAGCGCCGGAACACCGGGAAGTTGCCGCGCTCGCTGCGGCCGTCCGCGGTGACCTCCTCGTTCGCCAGCACGGTGCCCAGGCCGGGGCACCAGTTCACCGGCGCCTCGGACAGGTACACCAGGCGGTACTGCCCCAGCAGCTTCTCCCGCTCCACCCGGGACATCCCGTCCCACGGCCGGCCCGGCGTGGCCCGCTCACCCGAGGCGAACTGCGCCTCCAGCTCGGTGATCGGCCTGGCCCTGCCAGCCGCCGGGTCGTACCAGGAGTTGAAGATCTGCAGGAAGATCCACTGGGTCCACTTGTAGTAGCCCGGGTCGATGGTGGAGATTCGCCGGCGCTCGTCGTGGCCCAGGCCCAGCCTGCGGATCTGCCGCAGGTAGGTCTGGATGTTGTCCTCGGTGGTCTTGCGGGGGTGCTGCCCGGTCTGCACGGCGTACTGCTCGGCGGGCAGGCCGAACGCGTCGAAGCCCATCGTGTGCAGCACGTTGCGGCCGTTCATCCGGTGGTACCGGGCGAACACGTCGGTGCCGATGAAGCCCAGCGGGTGGCCCACGTGCAGGCCCGCGCCCGACGGGTACGGGAACATGTCCTGTACGAACAGCTTGTCCGCGGGCACGTCGCCCTTGAGCGGCCCGACCGGGTTCGGCGCGTGGAAGGTGCCCTGCTCCTCCCAGTGCTGCTGCCAGCGCCGCTCGATCTCGCCGGCCAGCTCGGCGGTGTAGCGGTAGGCGGGCGTCGCGTCCGCCGCGTCGGTGCTCATCGGGATGTCCCTCTCCATCGGTACCTGCCCCTGACATGACGAAACCCCCCAGCCCGGAAGGGCATGAGGGGTTGCCGCGCGGACCTGGCTGTCGAGGTCTGCGCGGCTAGCTAAGGAGCAGGCGGGCCTTGCTCATGTCGTCAACGGTATCAGCGCAGCGCAAGCGCGATGAACCGGGTGAACTCCTCGGCCGCGAAGTTGTCGTCGCTGACCAGCAGCAAGGTGCGCTCGCCGGTGGGCAGGGTCGGGCCCCAGGTGAGGCCTTCGACGTTGTCGATCACAGGCAGCGGGAAGTCGTGCAGGTCGGCGAGCTGCCTCTTGCGGACCGGGCGGACGTCGTCGGCGAGGACGTCCTGGTCGCGCACGTCCGTCGCACCGGCGATGTCGACCTGGAAGAGGCGGACCTTGTAGTCCGCGCCGGGCACCCAGCTGCGTTCGAGGGCGTAGTAGCGGCCGGGGACCCTCGGGTCGGCGAGGATGGCGGGCACGCCGGCGTCCGGGCCCCACGGTCCGGGCTCGGGCTCGGCGAACAGCGGTTCCAGCGGGTAGGCGTGCTGGCGCACGACCACGCCGTCGCGGGTCTGCACGGTGAGGCGGGTCCGGGCGCCCTTCTGCGCGGTCGGCACCTCGCCGTCCTGCAGGAGCGGGCCCTCGACCACGCTGGTGAGCAGCGCGCCGTCGCGGGAGAAGGTGATCGCTTCGAGGGCGAGGTTGCGGCGCGGGCCGCGGTCGGGGGTGTAGGCGTAGTTCTCCGGCAGCGGCAGGGTGCTCGCGTAAGCGCCGTCACGTTCGGCCTGCTGGATGGACGGCTGGACGAGGGTCTGGCCCGGGGTCGTGGGCCGGTCGCCCTCCTGGCTCCACCAGTAGTCGCCGGTCACCGGGTCGACCCGGATCTCCTCGGGGTCCACGGTGCGGCCGTCGCCCAGGGACGGCCGCGAGTAGGTGCCGCCGTCCGCGTGGCGCAGCGCGTGCGTGCCCGTGATGCGGACGTCGTGCACGCCGGAGTCGTCGATGCGCAGGTCGGCGGTGTAGAAGCGGGCCGGGTCGGTGTACGAGCGGTCGTCGCTGATCAGGACGTACTCGCCGGTCTTCGGGTCGCGGTCGACGCCGGACAGGCCGCCGACCGTGGTGTCCGCGAACTGCAGCGCGTGCGGCAGGGTCGTGTGGCCGAGGAAGCGGACGGTGGGCGCGGCGGAGGCGGCGGGCGCGGCCGAGGTGAGCGCGGCGACGGCGACCGCGGCGGCCACGCAAGATCGAATTCTCATGGTTGCGAGCTTCCCGAGCGGGCGGTGCCGTCCGTAAGGACACCTTCGGGTGAAGCCGGGGCTGGTTCGACCAAGATCGAAGGACCGGCCTACCCTCGTCAGGGTGAACATCGTGCTGCCTGTGGTGCTGGGTCTGATCGGTGTCGCGTTCGCGACGATCGGCTTCCTCGGCGTGCGGGGCCGACTGCACCGCAACCGCTTCTTCGGCGTGCGGACCAAGGCCACGCTGCGCGACGACGAGACGTTCGCGCTGGCCAACAAGATCGCCGGGGTGCCGAACGTGGCCGCCGGTGCGATCGCGCTCGTGGCGGCCGTCGCGGCGGCGGTGAACCCGTCGTTGGCGCTGGTCATCGGCCTGGTCGCGCTGGTCGGCAGCGTGGTGGTCGCGAGCGCGGGCGGCGTGCTGGGCCACCGGGCCGCCGAGGCGGTTCCCGAGCAGGCACCGGCCGGGTGCGGCGGCTGCGCGTGCTCCGGCGCCGGCGGCGGCTGCAGCGTCCTGACGCGGGCCTAGTTCCTCCGGATATCGGTCGGGAAGGTCGCCATCAGCGCCGTGGGCATGCCCTGACGGCGCAGCACCCGACCCCACAGGTCGACGTTCGGCGGGGTGAGCACGTCGTCGGGCAGGCCCTTCACCACGATCCAGTCGCCGCGCGCGATCTCGTTGCCCAGCTGGCCCTCGCCCCAGCCCGAGTAGCCCGCGAACACCCGCATCCCGCGCACCTTCGCCACCAGCGCGTCCGGGTCGGCGTCCAGGTCGACCAACGCCACCGGACCGTGCACGCCGACCACGCCGTCGAGTGACGCGAGGTCCTCGCCGGTGCGCAGCGCGGCCAGGCACAGCGCCGTCTTCTGCTCCACCGGCCCGCCGATGTAGACGGCCTGCGGCCTGGTCACGTGCGGCCCCCACGCGGGCAGCACGTCGTGGACCGCGACCTCGCTCGGGCGGTTCAGCACCACGCCGAGGCTGCCTTCCTCCCGGTGGTCGATGACGTAGACCACGGTCCGCAGGAAGTTGGGGTCGGTCAGAGTCGGTGCCGCGACCAGCAGGGAACCCGGTTCGACGTCGGCATCAGCGCGCACACCACGCATGATCCCAGACAACGCCCTCGGTCCCGGCGACGCAGCACGCGGACGGCGCGGAAGCGGCATCGACGCGGCACGGACGCCGGGCCGGAACATCCGGGTTACCGTGTTCGTTGTAGTGACCGTCAGGCGCCATCGAGTCCCCCGGGCCCACTGAAACGCCTACGCGGAATACCGTCCGGCTGGAGCCGCGTAGTGCCACCCGCCGAGAGGCGACCGGGCGCCTGGCACCAGGGAGGCCGGACCCCACGCGGGTCCGGCCTTCGTGGTTCGCGGGTGCGGAGGCATAGGCTCACCACCGTGACCACTGCCGGCACCACCGCGGCGAAGCACCACCTCGGTGTCCGGAAACTCCTCGCGCTGGCGGACTTCCGCAGGCTGCTGGCCTCCCGGCTGGCCGCCCAGTGGGGTGACGGCCTGTTCCAGGCGGGCCTCGCCGGCGCGGTCCTGTTCAACCCCGAGCGCCACGCCGACCCGCTCGCCGTCGCGGCCGGGTTCGCCGTGCTGCTGCTCCCGTACTCCGTGGTCGGACCGTTCGCGGGCGCCCTGCTCGACCGGTGGGACCGCCGCCGGGTGCTGGTGGTGGCGAACCTCACGCGCGCCGTGTTCGTGCTGCTCACCGCGGCGACGGTCGGGCTCGGCCTCGACGGGGTGCCGCTGTACGCCTCGGCGCTGTTCGTCACCGGGGTGAGCCGGTTCGTCGGCTCGGGCCTGTCCGCGTCGCTGCCGCACGTCGTGGACGGCGACCACCTGGTGGAGGCGAACGCGTTCGTCACCACGCTCGGCGCGTTGACCGCCGTGCTCGGCGCGGGCTGCGCGGTCGGCCTGCGGTCGGTGTTCGGCTCCGGTGACGGCGGCTCGGCGTGGACCACGGCGTTCGCCCTCGCGGGGTCGCTCGGCGCGGCTTTCCTGGCCTCCCGCTTCGCGCGTGGCGCCCTCGGGCCGGACGAGGTGGACGAGCCCAGCCGGACGGTCACCGCGGTGGCCCTGGGCCTGCTGGACGGCGCACGGGCGGCGTGGCGCGCGCCCAGCGTCGCCGCCGCCTTGCTGGCGCTGCTCGCGCACCGGCTGGCGTTCGGCGCGTCGCTGCTGCTGACGTTGCTGCTGATGCGCAACTCGTTCACCGACTACGGGCCGTTCAAGGCCGGTATGGCGGGGCTCGGCGAGGTCGCCGTCGCCGGCGGTGCGGGCATCCTGCTGGCGGGACTCGTGACCGACCGGGTGGTGGGCGTGCTCGGCCGGCGCGGCACGGTCTGCGGCGCGCTGCTGCTGGCCGCCGCCACCCAGCTCGGCCTCGGCCTGCCCATGCTGCTGCCCACCATCCTGGCCGCGTCGTTCGTGCTCACATTCGCGGGCCAGGTGGTGAAGCTGTGCGTGGACGCGGCCGTGCAGGGCGACATCGGCGACGAGGTTCGCGGCCGGGTGTTCGCCCTGTACGACACGCTGTTCAACGTCACGCAGGTGGCAGCCGTGACCGCCGCGGCGGCCGTCGTCCCGTTGGACGGTCGGTCGCCCGGACTCGTGATCGCCGCGACGGTGGCCTACCTGCTCGGCCTGCTCGGCTACCTGCTCTTGATCAAGCGGTCACCCGCCACCCACCGCTGACCTCACCCGCGAGGTCGCGTCGACCGTTCGCGGCCCATCCCGCGGCGATCACGCTTTTCGATCGTCGCGGGATCGGTCGCGAACGGTCGACTTCCAGGCGACCGAGCCGCCGTCTGCGGAGCAGCGGCAATCGAACACGGCCATTCAACGCGGTAGCGGTAGCCGGATGATCCCCGTCTCGTGCGCGTAGACCACGGCGGCCATCCGGTCACGCAGGTTCAACGCGCGCAGGATCTCCGACACCACCGCCCCCACCTGGTGCTGGCTCAACGCCAGCACCCGCGCTATCTCGTGGTCCGCGAGCCCCCTGGCCAGGCAGCGGAGCACGGCCCGCTGCCGGTCGGAGAGCTCGTCCAGCCCTTGTGCCCGGGTGCCCCCCTCGGACAATCCCCAAGCGTTCATACGACACCACCCCCAGTGCGCGTGTGACGCACACAGTCATGGTCCCGCAACAGGCTGTCACTGGCCAAGCCCAATGACCGAGATTGGTCACTTGGTGTCAGTCACGCGGTGGCTGGACGCCCTCCGCACGGGCCCACTCGAGCAGCTCCGCGACCGCCTCGTCGTGGTCGAGCGGACCGCGGTCCAGGCGCAGCTCCTTGAGGAACTTCCACGCCTTGCCGACCATCGGCCCCGGTGGCAGGCCCAGCAGCCGCATGATCTCGTTGCCGTCGAGGTCCGGCCGCACGCGCTTGAGGTCCTCTTCGGCGGCGATCCGCTCGATGCGGCGCTCCAGGTCGTCGTACGTGCGCTGCAACGCGTTGGCCTTGCGCCGGTTGCGGGTGGTGCAGTCGGCGCGGACCAGCTTGTGCAGGCGGGTGAGCAGGTGGCCCGCGTCGGTGACGTACCGGCGCACCGCCGAGTCGGTCCACTCGCCGCTGCCGTACCCGTGGAAGCGCAGGTGGAGGTACACGAGGTCGGCGACGTCCTCGACGATCTCCTTCGAGTACTTCAGCGCGCGCAAACGCTTGCGGACCATCTTCGCGCCGACCACCTCGTGGTGGTGGAACGACACGCCGCCGCCCTCCTCGAACCGGCGGGTGTCCGGCTTGCCGATGTCGTGCAGCAACGCGGCCAGCCGCAGCACCAGGTCCGGCTCCGGGCCGTCCTCCAGGTCGACGGCCTGCTCCAGCACGACCAGCGAGTGGTGGAACACGTCCTTGTGCTGGTGGTGCTCGTCGATCTCCAGCTTCATCGCGGGCAGCTCGGGCAGCACCACGTCCGCCAGCTTCGCCTCGACCATCAGCTCCACGCCCGCCCGCGGGTGCGCGCCGGTGAGCAGCTTGGACAGCTCCACCTGCACGCGTTCGGCGGTGATGCGGGTCAGCTCGCCGGACATGGCCGCCATGGCGTCCAGCACGCGGGGCGCGACGGTGAAGCCGAGCTGGGACACGAACCGGGCCGCGCGCAGCATCCGCAGCGGGTCGTCGGAGAACGACTCCTGCGGGGTCGCGGGCGTGTCCAGGACCCTGGCCCGCAGCGCCTCGCGCCCGCCGGTCGGGTCGATGAGGTGCCGGTTCACCACGTCGTACGCCATCGCGTTGACGGTGAAGTCGCGGCGGACCAGGTCGCCCTCGATGCTGTCGCCGAAGGTCACCTCGGGGTTGCGGGTGACGCCGTCGTAGCTGTCCGCGCGGAACGTGGTGATCTCGACGGTCTGCCCGTGCTTGGTCGCGCCGACCGTGCCGAACGCGATGCCGGTGTCCCAGATCGCGTCCGCCCAGCCCTTGAGCAGCGCCATGATCCGCGGCGGCCGGGCGTCGGTGGTGAAGTCCAGGTCACCGGACAGCCGCCCGAGCACGGCGTCCCGCACGCTGCCGCCCACCAGGTACAGGCGGTGACCGGCCGCGGCGAAGCGGTCGGCCAGTTCCTCGGCGACGGGGAGGGCGCTCAGCAGTTCCACCACGGCATTGTCCTGCTCGGGAGAAGTGGCGGCGGGTGCGATGGGTCCGGACACGAGGATCCAGCCTACTGGTCACCGGCCCGCCGTCCGAACGAGTTGACCGCGCAGTTGATCACCAGCCGCCACCGGGCTGTCACGTCCGGTAATCGCTGGTCGCCACTACCATCAGGGCATGCCCCAGTCGTCCGGTCGCTCCGGCGGTCCCAAGCCGAGGCGCCGGAACCGGCGCCGCGGTCGCCGGCTGAAGACCGTCGACGAGACCTCGGCCGGCGGACTGGTGCTGGACTTCGAGCAGCACGTCGCCGCGATCATCGGGCGGCTGGACCGGCGGGGGCGGTTGTTGTGGTCGCTGCCGAAGGGTCACATCGAGGCCGGTGAGACCGCGGAACAGACCGCGGTGCGCGAGGTCGCCGAGGAGACCGGTATTCATAGCAGGGTCCTGCGCCCGCTCGGCTCGATCGACTACTGGTTCGTCGCCGAGGACCGGCGGGTGCACAAGACCGTCCACCACTTCCTCCTGGAAGCGCTGGGCGGCGAGCTTTCCGACGAAGACGTGGAGGTCACCGAGGTGGCGTGGGTGCCCCTTGGCGAACTGGACGACCGGCTCGCCTACGCGGACGAGCGTCGACTGGTGCGCCGAGCCGCCGAACTGCTCTCCGAGTACCAGACGGACGGAGCGGAGTCGGCGTGAAACGGCTGCTGTCCGCACTCGCGGCGGCGGGGATGCTCCTCGTGGCGACGGCGTCCGCGGCACCCGCCGCACCCGTCGACGGCGGGCGGCTGCCCGTCCGGCCCGCACCGGCGACCCAGGTGTGGGCGACCAGGGCGCTGTCCAGCCAACCGGACCAGCAGTCCCAGGTGTGGCTGCGCCTGGACGTCGAGGAGATGACCCCCCGGGTGGTCACCGCGGACGGGCCAGACTCGATCACCATCTCCGGCAAGGTGGTCAACATCGGCGACCGGCCGATCGAGGACATCGAGCTGCGCCTGGAACGCGGCCAGCCGCTGACCAGCGAGGACGATGTCCGCCAGGCGCTGCGCGAACCGACCGACGCGGAGTTCGTCCAGCCGAACTTCACGCCCGTCACCGACCGCCTGGAACGCGGCGAGTCCAAGCCGTTCGCGCTGACCGTGCCCCTGCGCGGCACCGGCCCGACGTCGCTGCGGATCACCGAGCCGGGCATCTACCCGATCCTGGCCAACATCAACGGCGTCCCCGACTTCGGCGGACGCGCCCGGCTGGCCGCGCTGAGCACCCTGCTGCCGGTGCTCGCGATGCCCGGCGGCCAGGCGCCGACCCCGCCCGCGAACCCCGCCAAGCTGACCCTGCTGTGGCCGTTGGCCGACCGGCCGCGCGTCGTCACGGCGAGCCCGCTCGTGCTCACCGACGACGAGCTGGCCGGTTCGCTGACCATGGGTGGGCGCCTGTACGGCCTGCTCATGGCCTACGAGTCGGCGCTGAACGGCCCGCTGGGCACGGGCGTGTGCCTGGCCGTCGAACCCGACCTGCTGCGCACGGTCGAGGCGATGACCGGTGGCTACCAGGTGCGCGGCCAGGGCGAGGGCAAGGGCAAGAGCGCGGCCGACCTGTGGCTCAACCGGTTGCGCCTGCTGGTCGCCGGCCGGTGCGTGATCGCGCTGCCGGACGCGGACGCCGACGTCGTCGCGCTGTCCCGGGCCGAGCTGACCGGCCTGGTCGACCTGTCCCTCGCCGGTGCCGAGGTGGTCCGCCAGGTCCTCTCCGTGCAGCCGACGCAGGGCCTGGCCTGGCCCGAGGACGGCGTGCTCGACCAGCCGACGATGGCGAACCTGACCGCCCGGGGCGTCACGTCCCTGGTGCTGGACCAGTCGGCGGTCGCGGGCACGCCGGGCACGGGGCCGGTCCGGTTCGACGCGCCGGAGGGCAAGCCGGTCACCGCGGTGCGCATCGACGGCATGGTGTCCGACGCGTTGCGCGGCGCGGCGACGACGCGGCCGGTCGCGGGCGTGACCACGCCGAACGAGACCCGTCCCGTGTCGGTGCAGAACGCGCTGGCCGCGCTCGCGTTCCGGACCGGGTTCCAGAACACCGGGCAGCACGTGGTCGTCGCGCCGCCGCGCCGGTGGAACGCGCCGACCGGCGAGGTCGACACGTTGCTGCGCACGACGAACTCGCTGGTCGCGGGCGGATTCGCGACGCCGTTCGGGTTGGAGGCGCTGCTGGCGGCACCGCCGGAGCACACGGCCGCGTTGAGCTACCCGGTCGAGTCGGGCGCCCGCGAGGTGCCGCCGGCCGTCACCGCCGCGGTCTCCGACTCGTGGCTGCGGTTGCACCACCTGTCGGAGTCGATGAGCCAACCGGACGCGGCGTCCGCCGAGCCGGGCGACCTGGTCGACCCCGTGCGGCTGACGCTGCTGCGCGCGGTGTCGGGTGCGTGGCGCGGCGACGAGGACGGGGCGCGCGCCGCGCTGGCGGTGGGCCGTGAGCAGATCGCCGGGTTGCAGGGCCTGGTCACGGTGACCGAGCCGAACAGCCCGATCCTGCTCGGCTCCGGCGACAGCCCCATCCCGCTGTCCATCAAGAACCGGCTCGACGTGCGGATCACGGTGCGGATCGTGATCGAGGACACGCCGGGCATCCTGGCCAAGGACCTGACCGACATCGAGCTGCCCGCGCGTGGCGACCGCCTGGTGCGGGTACCGGTGGAGGTGCAGCGGTCCGGGCGGTTCCCGGTGCACGTCCGCCTGGTCACCACGAGTGGCGTGGAGCTGGGGGAGCGGGCCCGGTTGGAGGTGTCGTCTTCGGCGTACGGGACGATCACCGTCGTCATCACGGCCCTGGCGGGCGCCGCGCTGGTGCTGCTGTCGGCCCGGCGCATCTACCGTCGGGTGCGTGCCGCGCGGGCCGCGAGCGCGCAGGTGCCGAACGACGCGAGTGGGGTCACGCCGCCGGAGAGGTCGAGCACGAGTTGAGCGGAACAACCACGGTGACGCAGGAGCAGCAGCAGGGCCCGTCGCTGGCGCGCGCCAGCGGCTCGATGGCCGTCGCCACGATCGTCAGCCGCGCCTCCGGGCTGCTGTCCAAGCTGCTGCTGCTCGCGATCATCGGCATCGGTGCGGTCAACGACTCCTACCAGGTCGCCACGACGCTGCCGACGATGATCAACGAGCTGCTGCTCGGCGGTGTGCTGACCAGCGTGGCGATCCCGCTGCTGGTGCGCGCCGAGAAGGAGGACGGCGACGGCGGCGAGTCGTACGCCCAGTGGATGATCACCATGTCGGCCGTGCTCCTCGGTGTCGGCACGGTCATCGCGATCGCGTGCGCGCCGCTGCTGACCGCCCTGTTCATCGACTCGTCGGAAGCCGAGCCGGAACTGGTCACCGCGTTCGCGTACCTGGTGCTGCCGGGCATCGTGTTCTACGGGCTGTCCGCGCTGATCAGCGCGATCCTCAACACCCGGCACGTGTTCGGCCTGCCCACGTGGGCGCCGGTGCTGAACAACGTCGTGGTGATCGTCACGCTGGGCGTGTACTGGCTGATGCCGGGCCAGATCTCGATCGACCCGGTCGAGATGGGCCAGCCCAAGCTGCTCGTCCTCGGCCTCGGCACGATGCTCGGCGTGGCGGTGCAGGCGTCCGTGCTGATCCCCGCGCTGCGCCGGACCGGGTTCCGGTTCCGCTGGCGGTGGGGCTGGGACCGGCGGCTGTCGGAGTTCGGCGGCCTGGCGTTCTGGGTGCTGCTGTACGTGGCGCTCGGTTTCGTCAGCATGGTCGTGCTGACCAGGGTCGCGACGCACGACCGCGGCGCGATCACGGTCTACAACATGCAGTGGCTGATCGCGCAGGTGCCTTACGGGGTGCTCGGCGTGTCGCTGCTGACCGCGCTGATGCCGAAGATGAGCCGTGCGGCGGCGGCGCACGACACCGACGCGCTGGTCGGCGACCTGGCGTTCGGCAACCGGATGTCGTCGATCCTGCTGATGCCGTTCAGCGCGCTGATGACGGTCGGCGGGGTGTCGATCGGCCTGGCGGTGTTCTCGCTCGGCGCGTCCGGCGTCGAGGGCGGCGAGGCGATCGGCACGGCGCTGGCGCTGTCCGCGTTCGGGCTGGTGCCGTACGCGATCACGTTGCTGCAGCTGAGGGTCTTCTACGCGTTGAAGGACGCCCGGACGCCGACGCTCATCCAGGCGATCATCGTGGTGGTGCGGATCGGGCTGCTGTACGGGTTCCTGGCCGTCTCGCCGCCGGACAAGCTGGCCGTGGGTGTGTCCATCGCGATGTCGCTGAGCTTCGTGGTCGGCGCCCTGGTGGGGCAGCTGTGGCTGCGGCTGCGGCTCGGCCGGCTGCGCACCGGTTACACAGCGTGGACGATCTGCCTCACGGTCGTGGCGTCCGCGATCGCGTTCGGGGCAGCGACCGGGCTCGCGTGGCTCGCCGTCGAGGTGCTCGGGATCGAGTCCCCCGTGGTGGGTGCCTGGGTCGAAGTGGTGATCCAGACGCTCGTCGGGCTGCCGCTGAGCTTCCTGCTGCTGGCCCTGTTCCGGGTACCCGAAGTAAAGCCCGCGATCGCCAAGATCAGTCGTTTGGTGGGGCGCCGATGACACCTGTGACACGACGCGGTCACGTACCCTCGGCCCCGTGAGCGGCGGTCCGATCCACAACACCTCGCTGGTGCCCGGCGGGGTGATCGGCGACGGCCGGTACCGGCTGCTGGCCCGGTCCGGTGTGGACCGCCGGTGCGACGCGCACCTCTGGCGGGCCAGGGACGGCCAGCTCAACCGGGACGTGGCGCTGACCGTGCTGGTGGGCGACCCGGCCGACCACGCCGCCGCGGCCCGGGCCAAGCGGACCGCCGAACGGGCGATGCACGCCGCGAGCTTCACCCACCCGGGCGTCTCCCGGGTGATCGACGTGTTGACCCCCGGTGCGGGGATCAGGCTCGACGAGGGCATCCTCGGTGTGATCGTGGCCGAGTGGACCCAGGGCACCGACCTGCTGGACCTGGTCGCCGAGGGCCCGCTGCCCGCAGGCGCGGCGACGCGGCTGCTGGAACCGCTGGGCGCGGCGATCGAGGGCGCGCACCACGCCGGGCTGGTGCTCGGCGCGGACCACCCGCAGCGCATCCGGGTGACGGCGGACGGCAGGCTGCGGCTGGCGTTCCCCGGACCGCGGCCGGATGCGATCGCCCGTGACGACGTCAAGGGCCTCGGCGCGATCCTGTACCTGCTGCTGACCGGGAAGTGGGCGCTGCCGAACGGCCCGGACGGCGTGCCCGCCGCGCCGACCGGACCGGACGGCTCGGTGCTCGCGCCGAGCGCGCTGCACCCCTACGTGCCGCACGAGCTGTCGTCGGTCGCCGTGCGCAGCCTGGAGGACACGAGCGTCGGCGGCATCCGCACCAGCGCGGCGATCCTGCAGGTGCTCGACCAGATCGCCCAGTCCGAGGCGCAGACCGCGCTGATCCAGCCGGTCCAGGACGACGCGGCGGACGACGGCGCGGTGTGGACCACGCAGCGCCCGGTCCGCGACAAGGACCACAAGCGGAAGCTGATGATCAGCGTGGCGGTGCTCGCGGTGGCGACGCTGGCCGTGATCGCCTGGCTCGGCGCGCAGATCGTGAGCTTCTTCAGCGACGAGCCGTCCGGCGGCGGCGGGCCGACGGTGGTTATCGGCCAGTCCACCGCGCCGGGGCAGAGCGGCCAGCCCGCGCCGCCCGCGCCCCAGCCCGCCGGTCCCGTGCAGCCCGCGTCCGTGGGCGTGTACGACGTGACCAACCAGCCCGACAACGCCAACCGGGCCAACCGGGCGGTGGACGGCAACCCGACCACGGTGTGGCAGACCGAGAACTACTTCCAGCCGTTCCCGGCGCTCAAGCCGGGGATCGGGTTGATGGCGGGCTTCGCCGAGCCGGTGAAGCTGTCGTCGGTGACGATCACGTCGCCCAGCGAGGGCACGGTGGTGGAGATCCGCGTGGCGGGTGCGCCCGGCGCTCCGCTGCAGGAGACGAAGGTCATCGCGACGGCGACCCTGTCGGCCGGGCAGACCCAGATCCAGCTGACCGACCACGAGCCGACCCAGCACCTGCTGGTGTGGATCACCAAGCTCTCGGGCGGCGGCAAGAACAACCGCTCCGAGGTCGCGGAACTGGTCTACACCCGCGCGCAGTAGCGCTCAGGTGCCGGGCGTGATGTCGTCCGAGTGACGGAACGCACGACACTCGCCCGTGCGGGTGAACGGAGCAGGATCGCCGGTACCCGGGTGCAGTAGCCCAGGTCACCGGAGTGGGGTTGTCGGTGCCCGATAGGCTCCCCGCGTGACCGCCGCAGCCAGCTCGGACGCAGACCTCATCACGGCGCACGCCGCGGGTGACCCGCACGCCTTCTCCGAGCTCGTGCGCAGGCACCGGGATCGCATGTGGGCCGTCGCGCTGCGCACGTTGCGCGACCCCGAAGAGGCCGCGGACGCGCTGCAGGAGGCGTTCATCTCGGCCTTCCGCGCGGCGGCGAGCTTCCGGGCCGAGTCCCAGGTCACGACCTGGTTGCACCGAATAGTCGTCAACGCCTGCCTCGACCGGATGCGCAGGCGACAAACCAGGCCGACCGTGCCGCTCCCCGAGGCGGGCCCCGGTGAACCGGTGGCGCCCAGGGACGCGATGGCCGAGCGCGAGACCCGCCTGGTGGTCCAGGCCGCCCTCAACGAGCTGCCCGAGGAGCAGCGCGCCCCGATCGTGCTGGTGGACGTGGAGGGCTACTCCGTCGCCGAGACGGCCCAACTGCTGGGCATCGCGGAGGGCACCGTGAAGTCGAGGTGCGCCCGCGGGCGGGCCAAGCTCGCCAAAGTTCTGGGACACCTCCGGAACCAGAGTGCAGATGCGAACGTCCCAGTGAACGATGTGCAGGTGCAACAGGGACGTCAGTTGGAGGAACGATGACCGGCAATGCGCGGCGTTCAGGGCCGCCGTGGTCCGTCGACCTGCTGGCTGATCTGCACGCGGGGGCTCTGGACCCGCGGACCGAGGCGGAGCTGAGGCCGCTGGTCGAGAACGACCCCGAGGCCCGCGAGATCCTCGCCGCCCTCGACGCGACGCTCGACGACCTGCACAACCTCCCGCCGATCCCCATGCCGCGCCACGTGGCCGAGCGGATCGACGCGGCCCTCGCCGAAGAGGCGCGGCCCACCGCACCGGTGATCGACTTCGCGCAGGCCAAGGCACGCCGCGCCAAGCGCCTCGGCTGGGGCGCGGGGCTGCTCGCCGCGGCGGCCGTGGCCGTCGGCGTCGCCGTGGTCGCGATCCCGCGGGACAACACCGCGGGTGACGGCGGTATCGCGCAGCAGGACACGACCACGAACACGCCGGTCACCGGCAGCGCCGTGCCGCCGGGCAGCGCCGACCTGCCCGCCGTGCGCGGCGAGAACTTCGGGCCGGTGTTCGGCGACGTGCTCAAGGCGCAGAACTACGGACCGCTGGAGAACCAGGAGCAGCTGGCCGACTGCCTGCGCGGTGCGAACATCACGGCGGGCAAGCCGCTCGGGGTCAGCCCCATCACGCTGGACGACAAGCCGGCCGTGATGGCGATCCTGCCCGCGGGTACCCCCGGCGCGTACCGGATCGTGGTGGTCGACCCCCAGACCTGCGGGCCCGACAACCCCGAGGGCGTCCTGGCGAACAGCACGATCGAGCCGTAGTCGGGCCGGGTAGCCCAACTCACCTCGACCGTGCGGAATTACCGCACCCTACGATCCGTTGTGCGAAGTGCCGGGCCTGGTGTGATCCAGGTCCGTCAAGCGACTAACGGAGGTCGAGGGTGTCGGACGTTCGGAACCTGATCGTCGTGGGATCGGGGCCCGCCGGGTACACCGCGGCGGTCTACGCGGCGCGTGCCCAGCTCGAACCGCTGGTGTTCGAGGGCTCGCAGTACGGCGGCGCCCTGATGACCACGACCGAAGTCGAGAACTACCCGGGTTTCCGCGACGGCATCATGGGCCCCGACCTCATGGAGCAGATGCGGGAGCAGGCCAAGCGGTTCGGCGGCGAGCTTCGCGCCGAGGACGTCGAGGAGCTGGAGCTCGACGGCCCGGTGAAGTACGTCACCGCGAACGGCAAGCGGTACGCCGCCCGCGCGGTCATCCTCGCGATGGGCGCGGCGGCGCGCTACCTGCACGTCCCCGGTGAGCAGGAGCTGCTCGGCCGCGGCGTGTCGTCCTGCGCCACGTGCGACGGCTTCTTCTTCCGCGACCAGGACATCGCGGTGATCGGCGGCGGCGACTCGGCGATGGAGGAGGCGACGTTCCTCACCAAGTTCGCCCGGTCCGTCACGATCATCCACCGCCGCGAGGAGTTCCGCGCCTCCAAGATCATGCTGGAGCGCGCGCGGACCAACGAGAAGATCAAGTGGCTGCTGAACGCCGAGGTCGTCGAGGTGCTGGGCCAGGACGCGGGCACGGTGTCCGGGGTGAAGACCCGCGACACCCGCACGGGTGAGGTCACCGAGCACCCGTTCACCGGCTTCTTCGTCGCCATCGGCCACGACCCGCGCAGCGGGCTGGTCAAGGGCCAGGTCGAGCTGGACGGCGAGGGTTACGTCCAGGTCGTCGGCCGCACGACTCACACGAACGTGGACGGTGTGTTCGCCGCGGGCGACCTCGTCGACCACACCTACCGCCAGGCGATCACCGCCGCCGGGTCCGGCTGCGCCGCCGCGATCGACGCCGAGCGCTGGCTGGCCGAACACGGGACCACGGAGGCCGCCGTCACCGCCGAGCACGTGGGCGGTGGCTACAGCGAGCCCGTCTCCACCAGCTGAACCCACCTTTTTCCGAGGGAGTAAAACGACATGGCAGGCACCCCCGTGGTCACGTCCGCTAAGACGTTCGTCGATGACGTCCTGACCAGCGAGAAGCCCGTACTGGTCGACTTCTGGGCGACCTGGTGCGGCCCGTGCAAGATGGTCTCGCCGGTGCTCGAGGAGATCGCCGCCGAGCACCCCGACAAGATCACCGTCGCGAAGCTCGACATCGACGCCAACCCGTCGATCGCGCGGGACTACCAGATCATGTCGGTGCCGACCATGATCCTGTTCCAGGGCGGCAAGCCGGTCAAGCAGATCGTCGGCGCCAAGCCCAAGGCCGCGCTGCTCAAGGACCTCTCCGACATCCTCTGAGCGCAACCGACCGGGTGACCCGTCCGTCTCTACGGAAGACGGACGGGTCACTCGTTTGTGGCCCGTGACCACTCGCAGTAGCCCCGTCCGTGGCATCGGCGCGAGCAAGGCACAATAGGGCGTCAAGTTCGCGTCGACGGATGTCGGCGCCTTAGTGAGCGAGGGGTGCATGCTGCTACTCCGCCGCGGGGATTTCGGTCCGGACGTCGCCGAGGTCAGGGCAACGCTGACGAAGCTCGGTCTGCTGTCCGATCCGCAGCCGTCCCAGGTGTTCGACCTGCCGGTCGAGCACGCGGTGCGCGCTTTCCAGCAGCAGCGGGGTCTCATCACCGACGGCGTCGTCGGCCCCGCCACCTACCGCGCGCTGCGCGACGCCACGTACCGACTCGGTGACCGGCCGCTGGCGTTCCTCATGGCGCAGCCGGTGACCGGTGACGACGTGTTCGCGTTGCAGGAGCGCCTGCTGGAGCTGGGTTACGACGCCGGACGTGCCAACGGCGAGTTCGGTCAGCAGACCGAGCAGGCGTTGCGGAGCTTCCAGCGCGACTACGGCCTGATCGTCGACGGCATGTGCGGCCCCGACACGGTCCGGGCGCTGCGCCAGCTGCAGCCCAAGGTGCGCGGCGGCCGGCCGGTGTTCCTGCGCGAGCAGGAGCGGGTGCGGCGGGCGGGCCCCAGGCTGTCCGGCAAGCGGATCATCATCGACCCGGGTCACGGCGGCGAGGACCGCGGTGTCGTGGTCGACGGCGTGTCCGAGGCCGACGTCATGCTCGACCTGGCCAGGCTGCTCGAGGGCAAGATGGCCGCCACCGGGATGGAAGCCCTGCTCACCCGCGGGCCCAACCACAACCCGGACGAGGGTGAACGGGCGCGGTTCGCCAACGAGGCGGGCGCCGACCTGATCCTGTCCCTGCACGCCGACCGCAACGCCTCGCCCTTGGCGTCCGGGGTGGCGACGTTCCACTTCGGGACGGGCAACGGCACGTCGTCCACGGTCGGCGAGGCGCTGGCCGGGTTCATCCAGCGCGAGATCGTCGCGCGGACCGGCCTGCTCGACTGCCGCACGCACCCGAAGACGTGGGACATGCTCCGGATGACCCGCTGCACGGCGGTCCGGGTGGAGGTCGGCTACCTGACCAACGCGGGCGACCGGCAGCGGCTGGCGAACCCGTCGTTCCGCGACGTGGTGGCCGAGGGCATCCTGGTCGCGGTGAAGCGCCTGTACCTGCTGGGCAAGGACGACCAGCCGACCGGCACGTTCACCATGGACGACCTGCTGCGGCACGAGGTGGCCACCGGCAAGCTCCGCTGACCCAGCCCGAGGTCACCGCTGGTGGGCGGATCTGGTGCCGCCCCGACCCGGACAAGCGCGTCGTGTGGGTCGTGTCGGCGAGCACGGGTCACCCGAAGGCCACCGAACAGGCCGCCTACCAGCCCGTCAGCACGTCCAGCACCTCGGCGACGGCGTCCTCGTCGTCCGGGCGGTTCTGGGCGCGCAGGTCCAGCATCAGGTCGGTCAGCTCGTCCACCAGCTGCTCGGCCGGAACGCCTTCGGCCTGCCACCCGTCGAGCAGTGTGCGAATCTTCACGAAGTCCCGCGAGCCCTCGATGATCGCGAGTACCTTGCGCTGGATCTCCACCCCCACGTCCACGAGTCGATCTTATTGGCCGGCGCCCGCCGGTGAGGAGCACGATGGAGTTCTACCGCCTCGAACCCGAGGTAGCCGGCGCGCTGGAAGAGGGGACCGTGATCGACGCCGCGGCCCACCCGCCGCGCATCGAAGCGGTGCACTACGAGATCACCGACTGGGCGGGTGACG
This sequence comes from Saccharothrix carnea, assembly GCF_003014735.1. GTDB lineage: Bacteria > Actinomycetota > Actinomycetes > Mycobacteriales > Pseudonocardiaceae > Actinosynnema > Actinosynnema carneum. Next base: position 292,635 of record NZ_PYAX01000005.1, read on the forward strand.
ACCTGATCGAGGCGTTCCCGGTCTACCTGGTCACCGACGACCTGGCGGACACGCTGGTCGACAGCGGCTTGGACGCCTTCCGCATCCGCCGGGCCACGGTGACCCTCTCCGACGACGCCCAGGAGATGCTGGAGGGCAAGGAGCTGCCCACCTTCCACTGGCTCGAGGTGACCGGCCAGGCCGGGGTGGACGACCTCGGCGTCACCGACCAAGGGCAGCTCGTGGTCAGCGAGCAGGCGCTCGACCTGCTGCAGGGCGGCAAGCTGGAGAACTGCGAGATCGACCGCTTCTAGCGGGCGGGCATCGACCACGGGATGCCCGGCAGCACGCGCCCGGTCTCCAGCAGCGACTTCAGGTTCGACAGCACCGCCGCCCAGCCCGACGCCGCGGCCGCGCGGTCCGCCTCGTCGGCCAGCCCGGTGTGCGTCACGGTCAGCCGCACGATCCGGCCGTACTCCTCGATGCGGAACGTCACGGTGGACGTCACCTCGGGCGTCGCCGGGTCGGCCCACGTCGTCACCAGGCGGCGCGGCGGGTCGACCTCGACGACCTCGCCCACCACGTCGTCCACGCCGGACCCGTCCGCGCGCCGGTGCACCCAGCCCGAACCCGCCTGCCAGTCCGAGACGTTGTGGTGGCCCCAGTACCGCGCCGTCACGTCGGCGTCGGTCAAGGCCTGCCACACCCGTTCGGGTGTGCTCTCGATGTACGTCACGTACACGAACTCCGGCTTCACCGGATCCTCCGCTCGTCGTTTCACGTCGCTGAGCAGCCGCAACCGCGGCCTCTCGAACTTGTCGATCCACCGCTCCTGCACCTCGTGCAGCGGCACCGGGTTGAGGTAGTGCAACTTCTCCCGGCCGCGACGCACGGTGCTGACCAGGTTCGCCGCCTCCAGCACGGCCAGGTGCTGGGTGACGGACTGCCTGGCCATGCCCAGCCGGGCGCACAGCTCGCCGAGGGTCTGGCCGTTCTCCTCGTGCAGCCGGTCCAGCAGGTAGCGGCGGGTCTCGTCGGCCAGGGCTTTGAACACCTTGTCCACACGGCACGTTATGCAGCCAATTACCTGCATGTCAACCCAGCCCGATGAAACCCCAGCTCAGGGGCACATCACACAGGCTTGAAACTCGGCTCAGCCGCCGCCGTCGACACCGAAACGGAGCTCAGCAGCCGCTCCAACGCCGCCTCGACGTCTTCCTTCCACGACGACGCGCTGCGCAGCTCCAACCGCAACCGCGGCCAACGGGGGTGGGGGCGGACCGTCTTGAAGCCCACCTGCAGCAGGAAGTCGGCCGGCGTGACGCAACCGGGCCCGTCGACGTCCGGCCGGTTGTCGCCGAACGCCTCGATCGCCTTCACGCCACGACGCGTGAGGTCCTTGGCCACCGTCTGCACCAGCACCCGCCCGAGACCGCCACCGCGAAACTCCGGCAACACCTCGAGCCCGGTCATCAGCACCGCGTCGGGGCTGGCAGGCGAGGTGGGGAACGCCAACGACCTCGGTACGGCCGCGGGAGGCGCATAGAACACCGAACCGGCGGGAATCCCGTCCAGGTAGATGATCCGACCGCAGGAACCCCACTCCAACAGCACGCTGGAGACCCAGGCCTCCTTCTCGAACTCGGTGTCCCCGAACTCCTCGGCCTGCTCCTTCAGGTGCGGCGCGAGCTCCCAGAACACACACGTCCGACTGTGCTTGGAGAGGTGCTCCAGGTTGTCCAAGGTGACGCCCACGACACGACGCGACACCCGGACCTCCAAGCCCCCGAACACATCCCCTCACGAGGATAGGCGGATGTGACCCCCGCCCGGAAGGCAGATGCCCCGAACGGGACGGCCGTTACACTCGGGTGGGAACGAACCCGCCGGTCACGCCCACCTACGGAGTATCCCGTGAACCTACCCGGACAGCCTCCCAAGCAGGGAGCCAGAAGCCTCGATCCCCACCTGCGCCGATACGCGGCACGGACGGCGGGCATGACGGCATCGGAGATCCGGGCGCTCTTCGCGGTGGCGAGCAGGCCTGAGGTGGTGTCCCTGGCGGGCGGGATGCCACACCTGGCAGCACTGCCGCTGGACTCCCTCAGCGCGGAGGTGGCCGACGTCATCGCCACGGAAGGCCTGGTCGCGCTCCAGTACGGCAGCGCGCACGGCGTTCCCGAGCTGCGTGAGCAGATCTGCGACGTGATGGCGCTGGAAGGCATCAACGGCCACCCGGACGACGTCGTGGTGACCGTCGGCTCCCAGATGGGCCTGGACATGGTCACCCGGATCTTCTGCGACCCGGGTGACGTCGTGCTGGCCGAAGGCCCGTCGTACGTCGGCGCCCTCGGTTCCTTCTCCGCTTACCAGGCCCAGGTCGTCCACGTGGGCATGGACGCGGACGGCCTCATGCCGGACGCCCTGCGCGAAGCCATCGCCGCGGTGGAGCGCTCCGGCCGCCGCATCAAGTTCCTCTACACGATCCCGAACTTCCACAACCCGGCCGGCGTCACCCTGGCCGTGCAGCGCCGCGCCGAGATCCTCGAGACCTGCCGCACGCACGGCATCCTCGTGGTGGAGGACAACCCGTACGGCCTCCTGGGCTTCGACGGCGTCACCTACCCGGCGCTGCGGTCGACCGACCCGGACAACGTCGTCTACCTGGGCTCTTTCTCCAAGACCTTCGCCGCCGGCCTCCGCGTCGGCTGGGTCCTGGCCCCGCACGCCGTCCGCGAGAAGCTCGTCCTGGCGGCCGAGTCGGCGACCCTGTGCCCGCCGACCCTGAACCAGCTGATCGTGTCGCGCTACCTGACGACGCACGACTGGAAGGGCCAGATCAAGACCTACCGCGAGGCCTACCGCGAACGCCGTGACGCGGCGATCTCGGCCCTGGAACAGCACATGCCGCTTGGTTCCACGTGGAACAAGCCGAACGGCGGCTTCTACGTCTGGGTGACCGTTCCCGAAGGCATCGACACGAAGGCCATGCTGCCCCGCGCCATCACCCAACGCGTGGCGTACGCGTCGGGTACCGGCTTCTACGCAGACGGCCTGGGCAGCCGCCAGCTCCGCATCTCGTACTGCTACCCCACACCGGAACGCATCCGCGAGGGCGTGCGACGGCTGGCGAACGTCATCAAGGACGAGATCGAGCTGCACGAGACCTTCGGCCCCACCGTGGGCCGTGCCGTCTCCGGCCCGCACAGCCCATCGCCCGACACCGCTTGATCAGGAGTAGACGTTGTCCAACCGCTGGGTCGCAGTCCTGTCCGGGGGCCTTTCGCACGAGCGGGAGGTGTCCTTGCGATCCGGTCGCAGGCTGTCCGCCGCACTGCGGTCGGTCGGCCTGGTCGTGGAGGAGTGGGACGCCGACGGCAACCTGCTCACCCGACTGAAGGAACATCGCCCTGACGCCGTCGTGGTCGCCCTCCACGGCGGCGAGGGCGAGAACGGTTCCGTGCAGACCATCCTGGAACTGATGGACGTCCCGTTCGTGGGCACGGACTCCCAAGCCTGCCGCCGGGCGTGGGACAAGCCGACCGCCAAGGCCGAACTGGCCCGAGCCGGCCTCGCCACCCCCGAGTGGGCAGTACTCCCGCACGCCACGTTCCGCGAACTGGGCGCCCAACCGGTCCTCGACGCCATGGTCGACCGCCTGGGCCTCCCACTGATGCTCAAGCCGGACCAGGGCGGCTCGGCCCTCGGCGCCCACGTGGTCCGGGACGCCGCCGAACTCCCCGCCGCCATGGTCGGCTGCCTCGCCTACGGGAACACGGTCCTGGCGGAACGCTTCGTCGAAGGCGTCGAAGTGGCCGTCGCGGTCGTCGACGGCCCGGACGGCCCCCACGCCCTGCCCCCGGTCGAGATCGTCCCGGAGAACGGCGTCTACGACTACACCGCCCGCTACACCGCCGGCCTGACCGACTTCCACGCCCCGGCCCGCCTCGACGAGAAGGCCGCACAGGCAGTCGGCGAACTAGCCGTCTCCGCCCACCGCCTCCTCGGTCTGCGCGACGTCTCCCGCACCGACGCCATCGTCGCCCCGGACGGCACCGTCAACTTCCTCGAAGTCAACGTCTCACCCGGCCTCACCGAAACCTCGCTCCTCCCGATGGCAGTCGAAGCCGCCGGCGAGTCCCTCGGCAACATCTACGCCAACCTCATCGAGCGCGCCGTAAACCGTTAAACCCTCTCACCAGTCAACCACGGCCCGTGTCCATCAGGACACGGGCCGTATTCATCACCGTGACATAAGGCCCGTGGGTGATCCCTTGCACCCAAAACGAATCCCTTTTGTCCGTTTCAGACCCGACTTCGAACCAACACCCAACGAAGCCAATCTGCACCACACCTGCACCACACCTGCACCACTTCGGACCCACATCGGACCCGGAACCAACCCACCGAGGCCCGATTTGACATGGGTTCGGGTGCTTTAGGCTGGTCGAAGCCGGCAGGCCTGGCGGGACGCTCTTCCCCGCCGGGCCTGCCGGCTTTGGCCTGCCTGGAGTGCCCGTAAGGGCCCCATGTCAAATCGAGCCGGACTTAACCACCGAGCCGAACTCACCACCGAGCCGAACTCACCCCTGGGACCTCGGCACCCCCGCCTCCGGCGACATGAGCTGAATAATCCGCTCAAGATCATCGACGGACCCGAACTCCACCACGATCCGCCCCTTCCGCTGCCCCAACTCGACCTTCACCCGCGTATCGAAGTTGTCCGACAACCGCTCCGCCAACTCCTGCAACCCAGGCGCCTGCATCGGCTTCCGCCGCACCGCCTTCGCCTTCGCCGGCTCCGCCCCCTTGGCCAGCGTCACCGCTTCCTCGGTCGCCCGGACCGACATCCCCTCGGCGACGATCCGGGCCGCCAGCTCCTCCTGCACACCCGGATCCTCGACCCCCAGCAACGCCCGCGCGTGCCCGGCCGACAGCACCCCGGCCGCGACCCGTCGCTGCACCGGCAGCGGCAGCTTCAACAACCGGATCGTGTTCGTCACCACCGGCCGGCTGCGCCCGATCCGGTCGGCCAGCTCCTCGTGCGTCACGCCGAACTCCTCCAGCAGCTGCTGGTAGGCGGACGCTTCTTCCAACGGGTTGAGCTGCACGCGATGGATGTTCTCCAGCAGCGCGTCACGCAGCATGACGTCGTCAGCGGTCTGCCGGACGATCGCCGGGATCGTCTTCAACCCCGCCAGCTGGGTCGCCCGCCACCGCCGCTCGCCCATGACGAGCTCGTAGGTGCCTTCCGCGACCTCGCGCACCACGATCGGCTGCATCAGCCCGAACTCGCGGATCGAGTGCTCCAGCTCCCGCAGCGCCTCTTCGTCGAACACCTGCCGCGGCTGCTTCGGGTTCGTCCGGATCGAGTTGACCGGCAGCTCCTGGTACACCGCGCCGGCCACCTCCCCGGTCGGTGCGGCGGACGAGGGCGCAGGGGCGGACGTCCCGTTGGCCGACCCGTTGGAACCCGCCCGGGCCGACGAGGGTGCCGCCGGTGTGCCGGGCGGAGGGCCGCTCGGGATCAGGGCCGCGAGCCCGCGACCGAGGCCACCCTTGCGCTGTTCCGTCATGCCGACCCCATCTCCGCGCCGAACTCGGCGATCTCCCGTGCCGCGTCGAGGTAGCTCATCGCGCCCCGTGAGCCGGGATCGTAGGTGAGCACCGTCTGACCGAATCCTGGTGCCTCGGAGACCTTCACGCTGCGCGGGATCACCGTTTTGAGGACCGTGTCGCCGAAGTGGCCGCGCACCTCGCTGGTCACCTGGTCGGCCAGCTTCGTGCGGCCGTCGTACATCGTCAGCAGGATGGTGGACACGTTCAGCGTCGGGTTCAGGTGCGCCTGCACCAGCTCGATGTTGCGCAGCAGCTGCCCCAACCCCTCCAGCGCGTAGTACTCGCACTGGATCGGGATGAGCACTTCCTGCGCCGCGACCATCGCGTTGACGGTCAGCAGGCCGAGCGAGGGCGGGCAGTCGATGAACACGTAGTCCGGCTTGATCGAGTCCAGCGCCTCGGGGCTCAGCGCCTCCTTGAGCCTCGACTCACGGGCGACCATCGACACCAACTCGATCTCCGCGCCCGCCAGGTCGATCGTGGCCGGCACGCAGTACAGGTTGGGGGACTGGTTGCTGACCTGAGCCGCTTCCGCCACCGACAGCTCACCGATCAGCACCTCGTACACCGACGGCGTGCCGGAGCGGTGCTCGACGGCCAGCGCCGTGCTCGCGTTGCCCTGCGGGTCGAGGTCGATGACGAGCACCTTGAGCCCGTGGATGGCGAGCGCGGCGGCCAGGTTCACCGTGCTCGTGGTCTTGCCGACGCCGCCCTTCTGGTTGGCGACCACCATGACCCGGCGACGGTCCGGGCGGGGGAGTTGGAGGGAGTCGGGGTGCAGGACGCGGGTGGCGCGTGCCGCTTCTTCCGCGATGGGGGTCCACACGGTGCTGTCTCCTGCCGGTTCCACGTTGTTTGCCAGGGTCGGGTCTGATGCCGGACGCAGCACTTCGCCCGCGCCCACCACACCTTCGGGCTCGGTTTCACGTGAAACACCGGCCGCTTGGAACACCGGTTGCAGGGGGTCGGGGTACACGTTCACCGAACCTTCCTTCTGCGACGCGCGCCTTCACGGCGGCTCGCCTGCTCATCGCGCTCCACGAGCACGACCGTCGTCGGCAGTTCGAGTACTTCGCCACCGCAGGTGATGACGCGCGGTCGGATCCCTCCGGCCCGGCGCACCGCCTCGGCGTCGCGTTCCAGTTCCTCCGCGGCGCTCTCGCCCTTGAGAGCGACCAGACGTCCACCGGGACGGAGCAGCGGCAGGCACCACCGCGTCAGCCGTTCCAACGGGGCCACCGCACGGGCCGTCACGACGTCGCTGTCGGACAACTGCTCCCGCACCGGTGGCTCCTCGGCCCGGCCGCGCAGCACCGTGACCTTCAGCCCGAGCGCGTCGACGCACTCGGTCAGCCACGCCACCCGACGTGCCATCGGCTCCAGGAGCGTCAACTCCAGGTCCGGGCGCGCGATCGCCAGGGGGATCCCCGGCAGTCCCGCGCCCGAACCGACGTCCACGACTCGCGAGCCCTCGGGGAGCAGCTCCGCCACGACCGCCGAGTTGAGGATGTGGCGATCCCAGAGCCGGTCGACCTCTCGCGGACCGATGAGGCCGCGTTCGACGCCGTGCTCGGTGAGCAGTGCCGTGAAGGCGACCGCCTTGTCGTAGTGGTCACCGAAGACCTTCTTCGCGCGGTCTTCCACCTCTGCGGCCATGTCTCCGTCCGGGACGTTTCACGTGAAACCACACCAGACGCCGGCGGCAGCCGGGTGTGGGCGATGGGTTGGGCGTCTCGCAAAGGAGGCGGTGAGCCCCACGAGATGTGCCGGTCCCCACTATGACGGATCACCCCGGCGACACGCCAAATCGGAGTCGCGTTTCACGTGAAACTTTCAATCCGACCGTCCTTCGGGAGCACTCGGAGGAGTTCCAGCGCGTAGTCGACCGACTCGACGTGGTCCAGCGCCGGTACTTCCTCAAGCGGGAACCACGCCGCCTGGTCCGTGCTCCCACCCACCTCGAACGTCAACTCGCCACCGACGACGTGCGCCTCGTACATGATCCGGAGGCGGTGGTAGTCCATCTCGACGCCGTCGCGCACCATCGGCCCGTGGACGTTCTGGATGCCGAGCAGCCGGTCGACCTCCGCCCGGTAGCCGGTCTCCTCGAACACCTCGCGGACCACCGCGTCGTACGGGTCTTCACCGTGGTCGAGCCCACCGCCGGGCAGGATCCACATCGGCCGGTCCGGACCGAGCCAGCGGGAGAGCAGCAACCGGCCGTCTTCGATGATCACGGCGTAGGCGGCGACACGGAGGTTCCGGATGATCCCAGTCATGCCGCGACCGTTTCACGTGAAACACGACAAGGGGAAGGGATTGGGATGTACGCGATCAGACCAGGGGTGCTGAGCACGATGGGGCACCCGTACAGCCTGGAGCACATCGCCGAACTGGGAGCGGCCGGCGTCGACACGATCGTGTGCGCCCTGACCGAAACCGAACTCGCCGAGCTCGACCTGACCGACGCACCGGAGGCGGCCCGTGATGCGGGCATCACGTTCCACTGGGTGCCGATCCCGGACTTCGGCGTCCCCGCCACCATCCCGGAACTGGACGACGCGCTGGCCGAGATGCGGGCGGGCCGCCACGTCCTGGTGCACTGCTGGGGCGGCATCGGCCGCTCGTCCCTCCTCGCCGGCGCACTGCTGGTGCTGGATGGCGCGTCACCGGAAGCCGCGTGGCAGGCCATCGCCGAGGCACGCGGCCGGGACGTCCCGGAAACCGACGAACAACGCGCGTGGCTGACCACCTTCGCCCAGGCCCGGTTCTGGGACGCCCACGCGGCGACGTTCGACGAGGACGCCGACCACGGGCTGCGCGACCCCGCCGTCCGCCGAGCGTGGGCCGACCTGCTCCTCCCGCTGCTCCCACCGACCCCTGCGACCGTGGTCGACCTCGGGTGCGGCACCGGCAGCCTCACCGCGTTGCTGGCCGAGGCCGGCCACCACGCCCGCGGCCTCGACCTCTCGGAACGGATGCTCGCGGCGGCACGGGCCAAAGCACCGGGCATCGACTTCCGCCAAGGCGACGCGTCGAACCCGCCGTACCAACCGGGCTCGTTCGACGTGGTCCTCGTCCGGCACGTGCTGTGGGCGCTGCCCGACCCGGCCACCGCCCTCGCCCGGTGGCGCGCCCTGCTCAAGCCGAACGGGCGCCTGATCCTGATCGAGGGCCGCTGGTCGACCGGCGCCGGGCTCACCGCGGCCGAGTGCCTGGCGGTGCTGGGGGAGGGGCATGTCCACCCGCTCGCCGACCCGGCCCTCTGGGGGCGCGCCACCACCGACGAGCGCTACCTGATCGTGTCGGCCTGACCCGACCCCCGCACGCAGAACGGCCCCGGTCCCACCAGGGGCCGGGGCCGTTCCGGGCAAGTCCGCTCAGGGCTTCGGCAGCACCACCACGCGGCGCTGCGGCTCCTCGCCCTCGCTCTCGCTGTGCACGCCCGCCACGGCGGCGACGGCGTCGTGCACGACCTTCCGCTCGAACGGCGTCATCGGGTGCAGCCGCACCTTCTCGCCCGTCGCCACCACCTTCTCGGCCGTCGTCCGGCCGAGGTCGGCGAGCTCGGCACGCCGTCCGGCGCGCCACCCGGCGATGTCCAGCATGAGGCGGCTCCGCACGCCCGTCTCCTGCTGCACCGCGAGCCGGGTCAGCTCCTGCAACGACTCCAGGACCGTGCCGCGGGGACCGACCAGCTTCTCCAGGTCGTCACCGCCGTCGATGCTCACGATCGCCCGACCCGCCTCGACGTCGAGGTCGATGTCGCCGTCGTAGTCGAGCAGGTCCAACAGTCGCTCGAGGTAGTCCCCGGCGATGTCGCCCTCCTGGACGAGCAGGTCCTCCGAACTCCCCGACCGCGCCGGCGGAACCTCGTCGGCTTCCGGTGCGTCCACGTCGGCCGCCTGCAACGTCTCCGACACGATGTCTCCTCTCCAGGGTCAACGACGCTTCTTGTTGCCCTGCTTCTTGCTTGGGGATCGGTCTGGGCTCAGACCGGGAACCTCGGTGGACGGCTTCGCGGTCTCGGTGGACCCGCTCCCGTCCGGTGCCGCCTCGGCGTCGGTGGCGGGCGTGGTGCCCGCGGGCTTGCGCGGCGGCTGGGGCTTCTGGCCGGGCTTCGGCTTGGTCACCGGTTTGGCACCCGGCTTCGGCGCGAGCGCCGTGCGCTGCGCGGTCGCCTCGACCTTCTTCGCCTCTTCCTCGCGGTCGATGCGGTGGTACACGACGTACTGCTGACCCAGCGTCCACGCGTTGTTGCTCAGCCAGTAGAGCAGGATCGCGATGGGGAAGAACAGGCCACCGACGAGCACGCCGATCGGGAAGATGTAGAGCGTCAGCTTGTTCATGATCGCGGTCTGCGGGTTGTCCGCCGCGGCCTGCGTCTGCCGGGCCACCGAGTGGCGCGCGGTGAAGTGCGTCGCGATCGAGGCGATGATCATCAACGGGATCGAGACCAGCAGCACCGCGTTGCGGCTGGTGGCGAACTGCTCCAGCTCGTTGGCGGGCATCGTGATGAACGTCGACAGGTTCGCGCCGAACAGCTTCGCGTTGACGAACGACTCGACGCCCTGGGCGTCGAAGAAGTAGACCTCGCCCCAGCCGGGCCGGAACGAGCGCAGCACGTGGAACAGGCCGATGAACACCGGGATCTGCACCAGCATCGGCAGGCAGCCGCCCAGCGGGTTGACGCCGTGCTCCGACTGGAGCTTCTGCATCTCCTGCGCCTGGCGCTGCTTGTCGTTCGCGTACTTCTTCTTGATCTTCTGCAGCTCGGGCGCGAACTCCTGCATCTTGCGCATCGAGCGGACCTGGCCGACGAACGGCTTGAACAGGATCGCGCGCAGGGTGAAGACGAGGAACACCACGGCCAGGGCCCACGCGAACCCGCTCGACTCGCCGAAGATGTGGCCGAACACCCAGTGCCAACACCACAGGATGAAGGACACCGGGTAGTAGATGAAGTTGAGCACTAGCTACTCCTCGGCAGGAAGGTCGGGGACCGCGTTTCGCCTCGGCGGAACCGGGTCCAGGCCACCAGGGTGCCAGGGTCCGCAGCGGCCCAGCCGGCGCAGGGTCAGCCAGGAACCGCGCAGCGCACCGTGGACGGTCAACGCTTCCACCGCGTACGCGCTGCAACTCGGGTGGAAACGGCAGGTCGGGGGCAGCGCCGGCGAGATGAACTTCCGGTAGAAGCGCACGGGCAGCAGCAGGACCCGAACGACGGGGTTCACCTGGACGGTCGTCATCGCAGCACCTTGTGCAGCGCCGCGTCGAGGTCTCGGCCGAGCTCGGCGCTGTCCGCATCGGCTGACGGTGCCAACGCGCGCACGACCAGCGAAGTTCCGGACGGCAACATGTCGAGGCGGTCCCGCACCAGGTGCCGGAGCCTGCGGCTGACCCGGTGGCGCACCACGGAGTTGCCCACGGCCTTGCTCACGACGAAGCCCACCTTGGACGGGTCCAAGGTGGGCTGCGCCGAGGTGCGTTCCCCAGCCGAGGCGCCGTGGGATGCCGCCGAGGTGCGTTGCTCCGCCGAGGCGCCATCGGATGCCGCCGACGTCAGGACGTGCACCACCAGCCGGGACCGGCCGGCCCGGCGGCCTCGGCGGACCACCAGGCCGAAGTCCTGGCTGCGGGTCAGCCGGTTGGCCGCGGGTAGCACGGCGCTGCGGCGATCAGGCGGACAGCTGCTTGCGGCCCTTGCCACGGCGCGCGGCCAGGATGGCGCGACCGGCGCGGGTGCGCATGCGCAGCCGGAACCCGTGCGTCTTGGCACGGCGGCGGTTGTTGGGCTGGAAGGTGCGCTTACCCTTGCTCACGGTCGGACTCCCGGTGCTTAACTGCCAAGCAGGTCTGTGGTTGTCCCCAGCGAACAAGCCTTAGGCGCGCGAAAAGCACCCCACGCAAGCGGGAGACGGTTACGAGGGTACGCAGCCCCGGGGGCGCGGTCCAAATCGGGGTCGCACCCGGGCACGGCGGACGGCGTTCGGCGCACGGAAAGTGCTTGCGCGGCCGTACGCCTTGTGGCAGGGCCCGCACCTTGTTAGCGTGCTGCCTTCGCGGGTGGATGCGCGTCGACGCCGGCCGGTCCCACGAGGGACGACAGCCGCCGCCACGCCGGCCGCAGGTGCTCGGGAGCAACGGGGGGATCCGCTGCGCTCCGGGCCGCGTTCGTGCACAGTTGTGGATAACTCTGTGGATGCCTCTATTCTCCGTGTCCACGTCGTGGAAGTTCCCCCGGGGACTGACCGCGGAGCCGTCACCGAGGGGAGGGGAGCGCGGAGGTGTCCGACCACCAGGCCGATCTGGGTCTCGTGTGGGAGCAGGTCGTGCAGGAGCTCGCTGCCAGCACGTTGTCTCCCCAGCAGCGCGCTTGGATGCGCGTGACCCGACCCATCGGGCTGCTCGACGGGACCGCGCTGCTCGCCGCGCCGAGCGACTTCGCCAAGGAAGCCATCGAGCGCGCGCTGCGCGAGCCCATCACCGCCGCGTTGTCCCGTCGACTGGGCCGTGCCGTCTCGCTGGCCGTGAAGGTCGACTCGCCCGATCCCGTGACGGCGCCGATCCCGGTGCCCGTGCCGGGACCGCTCCCCGGACCGCCGCCCGGTGTGGTGTCGGTGAACGGCGGCCTGGCCGTCGAGGCCGAGACCGAGGGCGACACGGAGGGCGAAGGCGAGGAGGTCGACGAGGAGGGCGAAGCGCTCGCCGCCGTCACCGAGATCTGGCCCACGTTCAGCGGTGGTCACGCCGCGCCGAGCGGCACGCCGTACACCCGGCCTGCCAACCCCGCGTCCTCGCAGACCAGGCTGAACGAGAAGTACAACTTCGACACCTTCGTCATCGGCGCCTCCAACCGCTTCGCGCACGCCGCCGCGGTGGCCGTCGCCGAAGCGCCCGCCCGCGCGTACAACCCCCTGTTCATCTGGGGTGAGTCCGGGCTCGGCAAGACGCACCTGCTGCACGCCGTGGGGCACTACGCGCAGCGGCTGTTCCCCGGGATGCGCGTGCGGTACGTGTCGACCGAGGAGTTCACCAACGACTTCATCAACTCCCTGCGTGACGACCGGAAGGTCGCGTTCCAGCGCCGGTACCGGGACATCGACGTGCTGCTGGTCGACGACATCCAGTTCCTGGAGGGCAAGGAAGGCACGCAGGAGGAGTTCTTCCACACGTTCAACACGCTGCACAACGCGAACAAGCAGATCGTGGTGTCCTCCGACCGGCCGCCCAAGCGGCTGGAGACGCTGGAGGACCGGCTGCGGACGCGGTTCGAGTGGGGCCTGATCACCGACATCCAGCCGCCCGAGCTGGAGACCCGGATCGCGATCCTGCGCAAGAAGGCCGCCCAGGACCGGCTCGCCGCGCCCGCCGAGGTGCTGGAGTTCATCGCGGCGCGGATCGAGCGGAACATCCGCGAGCTCGAGGGCGCCCTGATCCGGGTGACGGCGTTCGCCTCGCTGAACCGGCAGCCGGTCGACGTCCAGCTGGCGGAGATAGTGCTGCGGGACCTCATCCCGGACTCGCACGCGCCGGAGATCACCGCGCCGACGATCATGGCCGTGACGGCGGAGTTCTTCAGCGTGTCGATCGACGACCTGTGCGGCCCCGGCAAGACCAAGGTGCTGGCGCAGGCGAGGCAGATCTCGATGTACCTGTGCCGGGAGCTGACGGACCTGTCGCTGCCGAAGATCGGCCAGACCTTCGGCGGCCGTGACCACACGACGGTCATGCACGCGGACAAGAAGATCCGCAAGGAGATGGCCGAACGCCGCCGGGTGTACGAGCAGGTGCAGGAACTGACGTCGCGCATCAAGCAGCGCGCCCGCCACACCCCCTGACCCGCAAACGCTTGCACCCCGGGAACCTGCACACCATCGGGTGATGGTCCACCCGCGACCTTGAACGCGCTCGCACCCACACCGGACCCGCGCGCACCTGACACCTGACATCCACGCAAATCCCATGCCTGTCACCCGCCCAGCTCGCGGGCCTGGCAGGCATGCACCCAACCCCAGCCACGCTCAGCCGGGCCGAGGCTCAACCGGGTCCGCCCCTCCGCCCCACCCGCCCCCGCTGCCGCTGCCGCTGCGGATTCCACCGAGCCCAACGCTCCCCGGCCGAGCCGGGTCCGGCCCACCAACCCAGCCCCCTCGCGATCCGGCCGGACTTCGAGTCGGTCGATCGAGCCCAGCGGTCGACCCGGCTCAGCTCGGCCCGACCCGGCTCAGCTCGGCCCGACCCGGCTCAGCTCGGCCCGATCCCGCTCGGCTCGGCTCGATCCCGGTCGGCACAACCCGACCCGGCACGACCCGGCCTGGCTCGGCCGGCACAGGTTCGCCGGCACAGGTTCGGTCGGGTCGGGGGTCGGGTCGAAGCCAGCCCGTCTGTCCGGTCGGTCCGGTCGGCCAGGTGGGTCCGTCGGGTCCGGTCGGTCGACCGATCATCGGTGGAGTCGGATCGAGCCGAGCCGGTCCGGTGGCGGTCGGGTCGGCCGGGTCGGAACTCGCTGTCCCTCGCACCCGGGTGCCGCCGTCGCACCCGGGTGCGGCCCGCACCGCACCCGGGTGCCGTCCGGATCCACCGCCGGCACCCGGGTGCGCGCCCGCCACCGACCACCGAACGACGCCTCGCAGGGGTGAATCCCCGGGCGTGCGGGCCTGGACCAGCGGTCCACCGGCAAGAGTGACCCACGCCCCACCGGGGAGCGTTCGGAGTGCCTTTCCGGTGCGGTGCAAGGGCTCCGCCGCCGTTCCGCCGCTGGTGAACGCCGGGCTACGAGTTGTCCACAGCCCCAGAAAAGTCGCCCACGTGGGACAGCGACCTCCGACCATCACCCTGTGCAGCACCCGGGTACAACTCGGCCCACACCCGGGGATTAACCCGGGGACAACTCGCCCTGCCTGTGGACCGAACGGACGAGCCCGGTAGTTCTCCCCGGGGGTGGCGAGTTGTCCCCGGGTGACACCCCGTGCCTGTCCACACCTCCAAGCGGGCGACACGCTGCAGGAACCGGGGTTGTCCACACAATCCACAGCCCTTACTGCTGTTGCTGTTGTCTTCCCTTGAAGAGAAGAACAAAAGAAAAACAGGCGGTGGTCGAGCCCCGGGGACGAGCGCTCGGCGGGCGCCTCGCCCCGGGGCGGCCCCGAGGTGACGAAGTCGGCCCCGACGCTCTACGGTGGGGAGCCTCCGCGCCGAGGGTCGGAAGATCCGGCGAGGGCCGCGGCTCCCCAACCCCCACCGCAACGCATGCTGTTGTTGGTCATGCCGACTTGAGGAAGGACGCCTCATGAAGATCCGCGTCGAGCGCGACGGCCTGGCCGACGCCGTCGCCTGGGTCGCCCGCAGCCTGCCGTCCAGGCCGCCTGTCGCGGTGCTCGGCGGAATCCTGCTCGACGCCGGGGCGGAGGACGGCTCCGGCGAGGCGCTGACCGTCTCCGGGTTCGACTACGAGGTGTCCGCCCAGTGCGGCGTCCCGGCCACGATCGCCGACGGCGGCAAGGCGCTCGTCAGCGGACGGTTGCTGGCCGACATCACCAAGGCGCTGCCGAACCACCCGGTCGAGATCGCGGTCGACGGCTCCCGGATGACGATCTCCTGCGGCAGTGCCCGGTTCAGCCTGCCGACCATGCCGGTCGAGGACTACCCGCAGCTGCCGTCCATGCCGCAGCTCGCCGGTGAACTGCCGGGTGAGCTCTTCGCCGAGGCCGTGACCCAGGTCGCCGTCGCGGCGGGCAAGGACGACACGCTCCCGATGCTGACCGGCGTCCGGCTGGAGATCGGCGAGGGCAAGGTGACCCTGGTGGCCACCGACCGCTTCCGGCTCGCCATGCGCGAGTTCCCGTGGGAGCCCAACGAGTCCCTCGGCGAGGTCGCCGTGCTCGTCCCGGCCAAGACCCTCAACGACTCGGCGAAGACGCTCGGCGCGTCCGGCGCGAGGGTCGAGCTGTCCCTCGCCGCGAACGACGGCCTGCTCGGCCTGTCCGGCACGGGCCGCCGCACGACCACCCGCCTGCTCGACGCCGACTTCCCCAAGTACCGCCAGCTGCTGCCCACCGAGCACTCGGCCGCCGCGATCATCGAGGTCGACGCGCTGGTGCAGGCGATCAAGCGCGTGTCCCTGGTCGCCGAACGCGGCACGCAGGTCCGGCTTGAGTTCGTGGACAACGGCCTGCGCCTGTCCGCGGGCGGCGACGACGAGGGCAGCGCCGAGGAAGAGCTGCCGGTCGAGTACACCGGCGACCCGGTGACCATCGCGTTCAACCCGACCTACCTGCTGGAGGGCCTGCAGGCCGTCCGCACGCCGCGGGCGCACTTGTCCTTCACCACACCCAGTCGGCCCGCATTGCTCAAGCCGGTGGACGAGGATGGGAACGTGGCGCCGGGCTACCTCTACCTGCTGATGCCCGTGCGCCTGCCCGGCTGATCGACCACGCCATCCACAGACGCTAGGGAAGAGGGAACGACCGTGCAGCTCGGACTCGTCGGCCTCGGCAAGATGGGCTTCAACATGCGCGAGCGGATCCGCCGCGCGGGGCACGAGGTGGTCGGCTACGACCGCAACCCCGAAGTCTCCGACGCCGACTCGCTCGCCGACATGGTCGGCAAGCTCGCCGCACCGCGCCTGGTGTGGGTGATGGTGCCCGCCGGTGACATCACCCGGCAGACGATCGCCGACCTCGGCGAGCTGCTGGAGCCGGGCGACCTGGTCATCGACGGCGGCAACTCGCGCTTCACCGACGACGAGATCAACGCCAAGGCGTTGGGCGACAAGGGCGTTGGGTACCTGGACGCCGGCGTGTCCGGTGGCGTGTGGGGCCTGGAGAACGGCTACGGGCTCATGGTCGGCGGCGACGCCGAGCACGTCGAGCGCGCCATGCCGATCTTCGACGCGCTGCGCCCGGAGGGTCCGCGCGAGGAGGGCTTCGCGCACGCGGGCTCCATCGGCGCGGGCCACTTCGCCAAGATGGTGCACAACGGCATCGAGTACGGCCTGATGCAGGCCTACGCCGAGGGCTTCGAGCTGCTCGAGGCGTCGAAGCTGGTGCAGGACGTGCCCGGCACGATCAAGGCCTGGCAGCGCGGCACGGTGGTCCGCTCCTGGCTGCTGGACCTGCTGGTCCGCGCGCTGGAGTCGGACCCGGAGCTGGACGACCTGCGCGGTCACGTCGAGGACTCCGGCGAGGGCCGGTGGACCGTCGAGGAGGCGATCAAGCACGCGGTGCCCGCGCCGGTGATCTCCGCCGCGCTGTTCGCCCGGTTCGCGTCCCGGCAGGAGGACTCGCCCGCGATGCGCGCGGTCGCCGCGCTGCGCAACCAGTTCGGCGGGCACGCCGTGCAGGCCGCGGGTCCTTCGTCCGGTTCCGGCTCCACCCAGAGCTGACCCGTTGTACGTCCGGCACCTGCAAGTCACCGACTTCAGGTCGTGGGAGCACGCGGACCTGGCGTTCGAGCCGGGCGTGAGCGTGCTGGTCGGGCGCAACGGCCAGGGCAAGACGAACCTGGTCGAGGCGCTGGGGTACGTGGCCACCCTCGGTTCGCACCGGGTGGCCACGGACGCGCCGCTGATCCGGCACGGCGCGCAGCGCGCGGTGGTCCGCACGGCGGTGGTCAACGAGGGGCGCGAGCTGCTGGTCGAGCTGGAGATCACGGCGGGCAAGGCGAACCGGGCGCGGATCAACCGCGGCCCGGTTCCCCGCCCGCGCGACGTGCTGGGCATCCTGCGCACGGTGCTGTTCGCGCCGGAGGACCTGGCGCTGGTGCGCGGCGACCCCGGTGAGCGCCGTCGGTTCCTGGACGAGCTGCTGACGACGCGCGCTCCCCGTTACGCGGGGGTGCGCAGCGACTACGAACGCGTGCTCAAGCAGCGTGGCGCGTTGCTCAAGAGCGTGCGTGCGACGCGCAACGCCGACATCAGCACGCTGGACGTGTGGGACGGGCACCTGGCCCGGCACGGCGCCGAGCTGCTGGCCGCGCGGCTGGACCTGGTCGCCGACATCGCGCCGCACGTGGCCCAGGCGTACGCGGAGGTGGCACCGGAGTCGCGGCCCGCGCGGATCGCGTACCGGTCGAGCCTGGGTGAGGCGTTCCCCGGTCCGATTGCCGGCGCCGCCGGCGGTGGGTCGCACGACCGCGACATGCTGGAGGACGCGCTGCTCGCCGAGCTGCACCGCGTCCGCCCGCAGGAGGTCGAACGGGGCGTGTGCCTGGTCGGGCCGCACCGCGACGACCTCGACCTGGCGCTCGGCGACCTGCCCGCGAAGGGCTACGCCAGTCACGGAGAGTCATGGTCCTTCGCGTTGGCCCTGCGGCTCGGCGGGTACGAGCTGCTGCGTGTCGAAGGCGCCGAACCGGTGCTCGTGCTGGACGATGTGTTCGCCGAACTGGACCGCGGCAGGCGACGCCAGTTGGCGAAGGTGGCCGCCGGCGCGGAGCAGGTGCTGATCACGGCGGCGGTCGCGGAGGACGTGCCCGAGGAGCTGGACGGGTTGCGGTTCGACGTTCGCCACGGGGAGGTGCGCCGTGTCTGAGGAACTGCCCCGAACGGGTGTGAGCGGACACACATCTGGGGACAACCCTGTGGATGGTGTGGATAACTCACCGCCCGAACCGGACATATCCACAGCCGGCGTCACACCGGAGGGTGGTTTGCGGGGTTCGGACCTCGCCCGTGCCGCTTTGGAGGCCGCCCGTGCGTCGGCCAAGGAACGCGGTGTGCGCGGTGCGCGCAAGGGCGGGACGGCCGCCGCCGGTCGGCGTCGGCGTCGCCGCTGGTCGGGTCCCGGCCCGGACGACCGCGACCCGCAGCCGCTCGGCAGGCTCGCCTCCAGGCTCGCCGCCGACCGCGGTTGGGCCGAGCGGTTGGCCGGTGGCCAGGTGTTCGCCCGGTGGCCGAAACTGGTCGGCGAGGACGTGGCCGAGCACGCGCAGCCGGTAGCGTTGAGTGACGGCGAGCTGACCGTCCAGGCCGACTCGACGGCGTGGGCGACGCAGCTGCGGCTGCTGCAGCGGGACCTGCTCAAGCGGATCGCGGCGGGCGTCGGCCAGGGCGTCGTGCAGAAGTTGAAGGTGCAGGGTCCGGCGGCGCCGAGCTGGCGCTACGGCCCCAGGCACGTTCCCGGTCGCGGACCACGTGACACCTACGGGTGACGTGCGTCAGGGCCGCAGCGGCGATCCTGTGGCGCGGTGAGCGCTCACCAGTCGATTTTGACCCCGTGAACAGCGGTCGGCACCCATCTGCGTTCACTTCGGGCCGCCTGTGAGCAAACCAGGGGTGTCCTAAGTGCGTTTCTGTCGGTCTCCCCCGGTAGAATCGAGGGGTAGCGCAACCCAGCGTCGCCCGGCGACGGTCCCAGTCGCGTGAAGTCCGAGGAGACACCAGGCCCGTGGCAGCCAAGAAGAATGAGTACAACGCGTCCTCGATCACCGTCCTGGAGGGCCTGGAAGCGGTCCGCAAGCGGCCAGGCATGTACATCGGTTCCACCGGCGAGCGCGGTCTGCACCACCTGATCCAGGAGGTCGTGGACAACTCGGTCGACGAGGCCATGGCCGGCTACGCGACGGTGGTGGACGTGACGCTGCTGGCCAACGGCGGCGTGCGGGTCATCGACGACGGCCGCGGCATCCCGGTCGGCATGCACCCGGTCGAGAAGCGGCCCACGCTGGAAGTGGTGCTGACCAAGCTGCACGCGGGCGGCAAGTTCGACAGCGACTCCTACGCGGTGTCCGGCGGCCTGCACGGCGTCGGCATCTCCGTGGTGAACGCGCTGTCGACCGCCGTCGACGTCGAGGTCAAGACCGAGGGTTTCACGTGGAACCAGCGGTTCGAGAACACCAAGCCCGCGCACGACCTGACCAAGGGCGAGCCGACCGACGAGACCGGCACGTCGATCACCTTCTGGGCCGACGCGCAGATCTTCGAGACCACCGAGTACAACATCGAGACCATCTCCCGCCGCCTGCAGGAGATGGCGTTCCTCAACAAGGGCCTCACGATCATCCTGCGCGACGAGCGCGTGCAGGACGCCGACGCGGAGGCCGACGCCTCGGGCCACGTCGCGGCCGTGCGCGAGCGCACGTTCCACTACCCCGGTGGCCTGGAGGACTTCGTCCGCCACATCAACCACACCCGCGAGGCCGTGCACCAGAAGGTCGTCTCGTTCGAGGCCAAGGGCGAGGACCTCGAGGTCGAGGTGGCGATGCAGTGGAACACCGGCTACACGCCGTCGGTGTACACGTTCGCCAACACCATCAACACGCACGAGGGTGGCACGCACGAGGAAGGCTTCCGCGCCGCGCTGACCCGCGTGGTCAACGAGTACGCGCGCGACAAGAAGCTGCTCAAGGAGAAGGACTCCAACCTCACCGGCGACGACATCCGCGAGGGCCTGGCCGCGATCGTCTCGGTCAAGCTCAAGGAGCCCCAGTTCGAGGGCCAGACGAAGACCAAGCTGGGCAACAGCGAGGCCAAGTCGTTCGTGCAGAAGTCCACCAACGAGCACCTGGCCGACTGGTTCGAGCGTCACCCGAACGAGGCCAAGACGATCGTCACCAAGGCGGTGTCGTCGGCGCAGGCCCGCATCGCCGCCCGCAAGGCCCGCGAGCTGGTGCGCCGCAAGGGCGCCCTCGACATCGGCGGCCTGCCCGGCAAGCTCAAGGACTGCCGCTCCACCAACCCGGAGGAGTGCGAGATCTACGTCGTGGAGGGCGACTCCGCGGGCGGCTCGGCCAAGGAAGGCCGCGACTCCATGTTCCAGGCGATCCTGCCGATCCGCGGCAAGATCATCAACGTGGAGAAGGCGCGCATCGACCGCGTGCTGAAGAACAACGAGGTCCAGGCCCTGATCACGGCGTTCGGCACGGGCATCCACGAGGACTTCGACCTCGCGAAGCTGCGCTACCACAAGATCGTGCTGATGGCCGACGCCGACGTGGACGGCCAGCACATCCGCACCCTGCTGCTGACCCTGCTGTTCCGCTTCATGCGGCCGCTGATCGAGCACGGCCACGTGTACCTCGCGAACCCGCCGCTGTACAAGATCAAGTGGCAGCGCGCCGAACCGGAGTACGCCTACTCCGACCGCGAGCGGGACGGCATCATCCAGGCCGGCCTGGCCGCGGGCAAGAAGATCGGCAAGGACGACAACATCCAGCGCTACAAGGGCCTCGGCGAGATGAACTCCGCCGAGCTGTGGGAGACGACGATGGACCCGGCCAACCGGGTCCTGACCCAGGTGACCATGGACGACGCCGCGACGGCCGACGAGCTGTTCAGCGTGCTGATGGGCGAGGACGTGGAAGCCCGCCGCGCGTTCATCACCCGCAACGCCAAGGGCGTGCGGTTCCTCGACGTCTGATCCCGTCCCCGGCCCTGTTCTAAGGAAGTAGAACCTTGAGCGAGACGACGCTGCCCCCGGCCGGTGGAGACCGCACCGAGCCGCGCGACATCCAGCAGGAGATGCAGAACTCGTACATCGACTACGCCATGAGCGTGATCGTGGGACGAGCGCTGCCCGACGTGCGCGACGGCCTGAAGCCCGTGCACGTCCGCGTGCTGTACTCGATGTTCGACTCGGGCTTCCGCCCCGAGCGCAGCTACAACAAGTGCGCCCGCGTGGTCGGCGACGTGATGGGCAACTACCACCCGCACGGCGACTCGGCGATCTACGACGCCCTGGTCCGCCTCGCCCAGCCGTGGGCCATGCGCTACCCGCTGATCGACGGCCAGGGCAACTTCGGCTCCCAGGGCAACGATCCGGCAGCCGCCATGCGTTACTGCGTGTCACCAGACAGTCGCATTCGGTTGGCAGACGGCTCGACGCCGCGCATCGGCGACATCGTGCCGGACGCCAAGCCGAACAGCGACAACCCGATCGACCTCAAGGTGCTCGACCGCAACGGCAACCCGGTGCGCGCCGACATGCTGTTCCACTCCGGCGAGCACCCCACGCTGAAGCTGCGCACCAAGAACGGCTACGAGCTGACCGGCACGCACAACCACCCGGTCCTGTGCCTGGTGAACGTGCTCGGCGTGCCGACCCTGCTGTGGAAGCTGCTGGAGGAGATCCAGCCGGGCGACCGCGTGGTCCTCCAGCGCACGCCGCAGGAGAACGGCGACCTGCCCGAGATCGGGCAGTACTCGGCGGCGATCCTCGCGGGCGCGTTCGTCAGCGAGGGCTTCGTCTCGGAGAACCGAGCCGGGTTCAACAACATCGACGCCGAGTACTTCCAGCGCGTGGTCGAGGCGTACGACGACGCGGTCGGCGGTCCGCGCTACGTCTACTCCCGCACCATCAAGTCCGGGTCCGTGCTGCACGAGCTCGACGTGCAGGACCTGACGCAGCTCCGCGAGACCATGCTCGGCGAGATGGTGGGGCAGCGCAGTGCCGCCAAGCGCGTGCCGGGCTTCGTCTGGGCCTCGGGCGAGGTGGTCAAGCGGGCGTTCCTGTCGTCGCTGTTCACCGGTGACGGCTCGGCCTCGGCGCTGCCGCGCAACTCCGTGCAGGTCTCGTACTCCACCCGCAGCGCGCAACTGGCCCGTGAGGTGCAGCAGCTGCTCCTGGAGTTCGGCGTGGTCAGCACGCTGGTGAACTACGAGAACGGCGAGATCAAGGTCGTCATCTCCAACCGGCGTGACGCCCGCCTGTTCGCCCGCAACGTCGGCTTCCTGGGCACGAAGCAGGACAAGCTGAACGCGATCCTGGACGCCGTCCCGCTGGCGAGCAGGGCGATGAGCAGCGACCACGTGCCGTTCGTCGGCGACTACATCCGGGCGCACGGCGCGACCCGCTGGACCGAGCGCGACTGGCTGCGCAGGCACAACGTCGACCGCGTCGAGCGGTGGGAGCGGGACTACGACGAGATCGCCGCGCGGATCACCGACCGCGAGGTGCTGAACGTGGTCGAGCCGCTGGTCGACGGGCGGTTCTACTACGCGCCGGTCGAGTCGGTCACCGACGCGGGTGTGCGGCCGGTGTTCAGCCTGCGGGTCGACACCGAGGACCACGCGTTCATCACAGACGGCTTCGTCAGCCACAACACGGAGTGCCGGCTCACGCCGTTGGCCATGCAGATGCTGGCCGACATCGAGGAAGACACGGTCGACTTCCGGGACAACTACGACGGCCGGATCCAGGAGCCGACGGTCCTGCCGTCGCGGGTGCCGAACCTGCTCATCAACGGCAGTTCGGGCATCGCGGTCGGCATGGCGACGAACATCCCGCCGCACAACCTGCGCGAGGTCGCCGAGGGCGTGGTGTGGGCGTTGGACAACCCGGACGCGCCCGAGGAAGAGACCCTCGAAGCGATGATCCAGCGCATCAAGGGCCCGGACTTCCCGACGTACGGGCAGATCCTGGGCACCTCGGGCATCGAGGACGCGTACCGCACCGGGCGCGGCTCGGTGAAGATGCGCGCGGTCGTGGAGATCGACGAGGACGCCAAGGGCCGCACGATCCTGGTCGTCACCGAGCTGCCCTACCAGGTGAACCCGGACAACCTGGTGGAGAACATCGCCACCCTGGTCCGCGACCAGAAGCTCACCGGCATCGCGAACATCGCCGACGAGTCCAACCGCCGCTCGGGCATGCGCATCGTGGTCACGCTCAAGCGCGACGCGGTGGCCAAGGTCGTGCTGAACAACCTCTACAAGCACACCCAGCTGCAGTACTCGTTCGGCGTGAACATGCTGTCGCTGGTCGACGGCGTGCCGCGCACGTTGCGCCTGGACCAGATGGTCCGGCACTACGTGAAGCACCAGATCGAGGTCATCGTCCGGCGCACGCGCTACCGGCTGCGCAAGGCCGAGGAACGCGCCCACGTGCTGCGCGGCCTGGTCAAGGCGCTCGACCAGCTCGACGAGGTGATCGCGCTGATCCGCCGGTCGGACACGCCCGAGGTGGCGCGCACCGGCCTGATGGAGCTGCTCGACGTCGACGAGATCCAGGCCAACGCGATCCTGGAGATGCAGCTGCGCCGCTTGGCGGCCCTGGAGCGGCAGAAGATCGTCGACCAGTTGGCCGAGATCGAGCTGGAGATCGCCGACTACAAGGACATCCTCGACAAGCCGGAGCGGCAGCGCGCGATCGTGCGCGAAGAGCTGATGGCGATCGTGGACAAGCACGGTGACGACCGGCGCACCCGGATCGTGCCGTTCGACGGCGACGTGTCGATGGAAGACCTGATCGCGGTCGAGGACGTCGTCGTCACGATCACTCGGACGGGTTACGCGAAGCGCACGAAGACCGACCTGTACCGCTCGCAGAAGCGCGGCGGCAAGGGCGTGCAGGGCGCCCAGCTCAAGCAGGACGACATCGTGCAGCACTTCTTCGTGTGCTCCACGCACGACTGGATCCTGTTCTTCACCAACAAGGGCCGGGTGTACCGGGCGAAGGCCTACGAGCTGCCCGAGGCCAACCGCAACGCGCGCGGCCAGCACGTGGCGAACCTCCTGGCGTTCCAGCCGGAGGAGGAGATCGCCCAGGTCATCCAGATCAAGAACTACGACGTCGCGCCGTACCTGGTGCTGGCCACCAAGAAGGGCCTGGTCAAGAAGTCGAAGCTGTCGGACTTCGACTCGAACCGGGCGGGCGGCCTGATCGGCATCAACCTGCGTGACGACGACGAGCTGGTCGGCGCGGTGATGTGCTCGGCGACCGACGACCTGCTGCTGGTGTCGGCGGACGGCCAGTCCATCCGGTTCCACGCGAGCGACGAGGCGCTGCGGCCGATGGGCCGGGCCACGTCCGGTGTGCTGGGCATGCGCTTCAACACCGGTGACGAGCTGTTGTCGATGGGCGTCGTCCAAGAGGGTCTGTTTGTTTTGGTGGCCACCGACGGTGGGTACGCCAAGCGCACGCCGATCGAGGACTACCCCGTCCAGGGTCGCGGTGGCAAGGGTGTGCTCACCATCCAGCACGACCGCAGGCGTGGGAGGCTGGTCGGCGCGCTCATCGTCGACGTCGACGACGAGCTGTACGCGATCACCTCCTCGGGCGGGGTCATCAGGACCAGCGCCAAGGAGGTGCGCAAGGCAGGGCGGCAGACGAAGGGTGTCCGGTTGATGAACCTGGGCGAAGGGACCACCCTGATCGCGGTGGCACGCAACGCCGATGAGCCGGCGGACGTCACCACTGGTGACGGCGGTCCGATCGTCGACTCCGCCGACGAGAGCCCGTCCGGCACCGCCGAGGGCGGCCCCGTCGTCGGTACCGCCGACGACGACCAGGCCGAGCCTGCCAACTAGCGCGAACGAGAGGTTGAGGGACTGCTCGTGACTCCACCCGAGAAGCCAGAGGACAAGACCGCGGTGATCACCCGGCCCGGTGCCGGGTCGACACCGGCGGCCGGTGCCGCGCCCACCGGCGCCGAGAAGCCGGCGGTCGACGCCTCGGGGGCGTCCGAGCAGCCCGAGACGCCCGCGGCCGGTGCGACGTCGGCCACCGCGGCGTCGACCGGTGCCGCGCCGACCGACGCCAAGACCGAGAAGGTCGACCGGTCGGCCTTGGAGCACGACGAGGCCGCGGGGCCTCCGCCGTGGCAGCGGGTGACGACCGAAACGCAGTACGCCGAGGCGCAGCAGGTCGGTCCCGCCGACCTGATCGCCGTGCAGGAGCACCAGGCGGTCGAGGCGTCGCAGCCCGCGTACCCGGCCAGCGACCCGGACACGGTGGCGGTGGCCAGGCCCGTGGTGTCGGGCTCGGCCGCGCCGGGTTCGGCGCGCACGCAGGTGAACCTGGGCGGCCCGAACGGTCGTCCGGCCGCGTCGGCGCCCTCGGCCCGTCGTCCGGGGCGCGGTCCGCGGCGGGCGAGCCTGCAGGTGAAGCGGGTCGACCCGTGGTCGGTGCTCAAGCTGGCCCTGGTGCTGAGCGTGGCGCTGTTCTTCGTGTGGCTGGTGGCGGTCGGCGTGCTGTACGGCGTGCTGAACGGCATGGGCGTCTGGGACAAGATCAACAACACCGCGAGCGACCTGCTCCAGGGCAACGAGCCCAACGGCGACCCGCTGATCAGCGCCGGTCGCGTGTTCGGCGTGGCGGCGATCGTGGGCGCGGTGAACATCGTGCTGTTCACCGCTCTGGCGACCGTGGGCTCGTTCGTCTACAACGTCTCCGCTGATCTTGCCGGGGGTCTGGAAGTGACCTTGTCCGAGCGGGAGTGATCTACGACCACCCGATTTGGGGCCACGACGGACGGTGCTGTAGTCTTGCCGTCGTTGCCCCAAGGGCCTATAGCTCAGACGGTTAGAGCGCTTCGCTGATAACGAAGAGGTCGGAGGTTCGAGTCCTCCTAGGCCCACCGGAAGTTCACAGGTGTTGCAGAGGGGAATCGCCGTGAAGAAGATCATCGCACTTGTCGCAGTCGCCGGTGCGGTTCTGTTCTTCGTCAAGCGCAGCCGCTCGGCCAAGGCCGACGCGGACCTGTGGCGCGAGGCCACTGCTCCCACCGACTGACCCGCGAGGGCGGTTCGTCTGCCGCCCCCGTACGGGGACGTAGCTCAATTGGCAGAGCACCGCCTTTGCAAGGCGGGGGTTAGGGGTTCGATTCCCCTCGTCTCCACTCGCTTCTGGGCGAGGTGTGCCGACGGATAGCGTCGGCCACCTCGCTCTTTGTGTTTATGTGGGAGTGCAACCCCCCACGCCCCGTCCGGCGGGCTTCGCCCCCGGACCCCCCATCAGAGCCGCCGGCCGCGCGTGGTGTCCGGTTCGTCTGGATCGTGGGAGGGGCGCGAAAGTTTCGGGTTTGGTGTTTACTGGGTGTGGCCGCTGGGTCATCCCATGAGTGGTTTGTCCCCGTGGTGCTTTCGCGGATAGGCGATAAGTGAGGGCCCGCACCCAATGCCGCTGGGTGCGGGCCCTCGTCTTGCCCGCTGCTATGCGCTGACGAGCGCCTGTTCCTGCTTGCGTGCGGCGATCACCTTGTCCACGGCCCAAGCGCCGGGGCCGGTGAACGCCAACAGCAGGAACACCCACGCGTACACCGCGGCCAGCTCGCCCTTGTTCTGGATGGGCAGGAGCCCGGCGTGCTGGTGGACGACGAAGTACGCGTAGGCCATCGCACCGGATGAGATCAGCGCGGCGATCCGGGTGCCGAGGCCGATGACGATCATCGCGCCACCGACGAACTCGATCAGTCCGGCCGGGCCGGACGGCCAGTCGGTGATCGACACGGCACCCTTGGAGCCCAGCACGCCGAACAGCTTCTGCGCGCCGTGGCACATGAACAACACGCCGACGACGACCCGGAACACAGCGATGGCGTGGTCTCGACCGCGGTCAAAGATGTTCATCTTGACTCTGTCCTCACATTGCAGGGGCGGCCGGCAGGGTAAGGACACCGTAATGTGGTTTACGTTGTGTGCCTAGGTGGTCACCATGTCGATTGGCTGTCCGCCATCTGATTGACTGGCGGCCCTATGAACCGTGTGCTGCTCACCGCCCTGCCCTCCCTGCTGGTCATCGGTGCGCTGGCGTCCTGTGCCACCGCCGAACCCACCTCGGCGCCCAACGCCGCGACCACCACCAGCGCAGTGGCGAAGACGACGACGACCACGCCCGCCGGGCCGCCGCCCCCGCCGGAGCCCTCGGCCGAAGGCCAGTGCCCCTACCTGGCCTCTTCGGTCGTGCAGGAGGCGAACGGGCAGCTGGTGAGGAAGGTGCGGCTTTCCGCAGACCAGCCCAACCCGGCTTGTTTCTTCTACGCCAACGGCACGGACGTGCAGCTGTCCGTGTGGGTGTTCCAGGGCGAGCAGGCGACCGCGAAGGCGGTGGTGGACCGGGCCGCGCCGGTCGCCGACTCCAGTCCCGCGTCGGCGCCCGCCGGGTGGAACGGCGGCTCGCTCACCACGGACACGGGTGCGGTCTACGCGGTGGCCAAGGACGGCAACGCGGTGGTCGTGACCAGCAACCAGAAGCAGACGATCAAGGCCCGCCGGGTCGCCGAGACCGTGGTCGGCAACCTGGGGCTGTGAGCGGGCACGACTTCGCGCCCGTCCCGTGGCGGGGCGGGCGCGAAGCGCTCTTGCCGGTCAGCTGCGGCTGTGCTGGTCGGAGACCTGGCCGTTGCGGGCCGCGTGCGGGCGCACGGACTCGGGGGTGGCGCCGGTGGTGGTGTCGGACGTGACCTCGACGTCCTCTTCCTCCAGGCGCACCTCCTGCGGCCGCTTGGTCAGCGCGAGGTAGCCCGCCACCGCGGCGGCGGCGAACACGCCCAGCACCCACGGCCAGCGGCGGCGTTTCGGGTGCTTGGCCGCGGCCATCTCCTTGCGCGCCTGCTCAGCGGCCTTGCGCACGTCCTTCGCGCGCACCTTGGCCTCCTTGCGCGCCCGCTCGGCGGCCTTGACCATGTCCTTGCGGACGACCTTGGCCTTCTTCGCGAGCTGCTTGCGACCGCGCCGGGTGGACTTCTCGTAGGCCTCGGCCTTCTCCACCAGCGCACCCGCCTTGTCGGCGACGACACCGCGGACGTAGTCCTTGGTCACACCGCGCTCGGCGAGCTTGCCCTCGGCGCGCTGCGCGAGCTGAACAGCCGCGTCCGCGCCCACGTGACCTGCGCGGACAGCGTTGCGGCGAACAGTCCGCACCGCCTTGCCGACCGACTCCCCGGCCCGGGTCATGGCGTCTACCTCATCCATATCGCGCTCCAGAAGCTGTCGGTCAGTCACGTTCCAGGCAATACCCATCGTGCCCCTTCCCCAACCACCCCGCCCGGTGATGGCACGATGGGTGCGTGGCAGACAGCAACGAATCGTTCGTCGGGACCAAGGTGACGGCGACCCTGCACACCTCGCAGGGCGACATCCGCATCAACCTCTTCCCCGACCACGCCCCCAAGACGGTGGCCAACTTCGTCGGCCTGGCCGAAGGCACGAAGAGCTACACCGAGCCGAACGCGAAGGGCGAGTCGTCCGGTCCGTTCTACGACGGCGCGATCTTCCACCGGGTGATCTCCGGTTTCATGCTCCAGGGCGGTGACCCCACGGGCACCGGCCGCGGTGGCCCGGGCTACAAGTTCGCCGACGAGTTCCACCCGGAGCTGCAGTTCAACAAGCCCTACCTGCTGGCGATGGCGAACGCCGGGCCCAACAGCAACGGCTCGCAGTTCTTCATCACGGTCGCGCCGACCACGTGGCTGAACTTCAAGCACACCATCTTCGGCGAGGTCGCGGACCAGGACTCGCGCAACGTGGTGGACGCGATCGGCGCCACGGCGACCGGCGCCGGCGACCGCCCGGTCACCGACGTGGTGATCGAGAAGGTTTCGGTGGAGCGCGGCTGAGTGGCCGACTCGCCGATCTCCCCGCCGCCCGGTGAGCCGGTCGGGGCGCGACCAGACCTGCCGGTCTGCGTCCGCCACCCCGATCGGGCCACCGGGCTGCGGTGCGTCCGCTGCGACCGGCCGGCGTGCCCGGAGTGCCTGCGCGAGGCCTCCGTCGGCTACCAGTGCGTCGACTGCGTGAACGAGGGCCGGGCCACGGTGCGCCGGCCGCGCACGTTCGTCGGCGCGGAGTTCTCGCAGCGCATGGTGGTCACGCCGGTGCTGATCGTGGTGAACGTGGTGCTGTTCGCGATCACCGCGGCCCTCGCGGGCAGCGTGGCGGCCAACCAGCGGTCGGCGCTGTTCCTCGACCTCGTCATGTACACGCCGGCGGTCGCCTGGGACGGCGAGTGGTGGCGGCTGGTGACGTCGGGGTTCCTGCACTTCGGGCCCCTGCACCTGGCGTTGAACATGATCGCGCTGTACGTGCTGGGCCGTGACCTCGAACCGGTGTTCGGCAAGCTGCGGTTCTCCGCGGTGTACGGGGTGTCGTTGCTCGGCGGCGGTGTCGCGGTGTACCTGTTCGGCGGCATCGACACGATCGTCGCCGGCGCTTCGGGCGCGGTGTACGGGCTGATGGGCGCGATGCTGGTGGCCGTGCTGCGGCTCAAGCTCAACCCGGGTCCGGCGCTGGGCGTGATCGGGTTGAACGTCGTGCTCAGCTTCACCTTGCCGGGCATCTCGCTGCTCGGGCACATCGGCGGGCTGGTGATCGGCGCGCTGCTGACGGCCGGGCTGGTCTACGCGCCGGCCGCGAAGCGGAACAACTGGCAGGCCGTGGCCGTGGTGGGCGCGGTCGCGGTGCTGGTGGTGCTGGCGATCGTGCGGACTGGGCAGCTGGTCTGACCGCCGGTGGCCGGGTGATCGCCTACCCGGGTGACACCGGGCCGAGTCGCCGGTCGTCGACTTCTGCTCAGGGCCGCAGGGCGTGCAGCACGTCCGCCACGTCGCGCGGGTCCGTGCCCAGGTCGAGCGGGGTGAAGACGAACAGCTGCTCGTCTTCGCCGCGCTGCCAGTCGAGTTCCAGCGTGGCGGTTTCCCGGCCGAGCCTGCGGGTGCGGGCCAGGCGCACCTTCACCTCGTGCCACGGCAGCAGGCGGGCGCCGCTCAAGGTGCGCACGGTGAGCCCTGAGTCGTCCACCAGCAGCCTAGGGCGGACGAAGGTGCCGTAGGCGCCCAGCGCGAGCTGGATCAGCGTGGCGAGGCCGAGGAAGACCCGGCTGACCGGGTCCGAACTGAGGAACGTGACCAGCAGGAACACGGCGGCCAAGCCCCAGGCGAGACCGACGAGGCCGGGCTGGGGCGACCAGGTGCGCGGTGGGTTCACGCCTTCGAGTCTGCCGCACTTGTGGACAACTGGGGCCTCCGACCGGGGCTTGTGCAATTTGGCGCAAAGTTGTCCACAGGAGTTGTCCCCATTGGGGATGACTTACATCTGTGTGCTTCGGTGACCGTCCGGTGAACCAGGTGAACTACCGGGTAACGCGGAACGGCCCGGACGTGGAGCACGTCCGGGCCGTCGGCCACTTGGCGTAGCGCGTGGTCAGCGCCATTTCATGGTCATCAGCAAGCCGACGATCATCAGGGCGAATCCGATGCCGAAGTTCCAGGACCCGAGGTCCATCATGACCGGGACCTTCTCGCCCGCGATGTAGTTGACCACCAGCCACGCCAGCCCCAACAGCATCATGCCGAGCATCACGGCGACGTAGACGGGGTGCGACGGCCCCGCTGCCTTGACCTTCACCGGGGTGCGGCGATCGGCAGGCGCCGTGTAGACGGCCTTCTTGCGGACCTTGGACTTGGGCATGCTGTCCTCGCCTGACGGGTGGATAGGCCTCCAGTGGCGCGAGTTCACGTCCACTGCTGGATGAACACGTTAACGTAACCGAGCAGGTCCCTGAAGCACCGTGTAGTCCTGGAACGTTCGGCTTGGGAGGTTTTCCGGTGAGCTACGACCCGCCCCCGCCGCAAGGCGGCCCGCCGGGCCGACCGCCACGACCCAGGCCACAGCCGCCCCACGTCACCGGCGAACCACCGCTCCCCGGCCACCGCCCACCCACGCCACCGGGTGGTTTTACCAGGCCACCGACCCCGCCGGGCGGTGTCGACCGCCCGGTCGCACCGTACCGGCCGCCCACGCCCCCCGGTGGTTTCGACCGCCCGCCGACGCCTCCGGGCGGCTTCGACCAGCCAGTCGGCCGTCCCGGCGACCTCGACCGGCCCGCGACACCCGCCGGAGGTTTCAGCCGTCCGGGCGAGTCCCGCCCGATCCCCGCCGAGCCGCCCGCGACCGGCCGCCGTGCCCGCCGCGACGACCTGGCGCCACCGGTCGAGCCGCCGCCCACCGGCCGCCGTGCCCGCAGGGACGAGGCCGAGCCGGCGGCACCCGTCGAGGCCCCGCCTTCAGGCCGTCGTGCGCGCCGTGACGACCTGCCTGTCGCGCCCGTGCACGGCGAGTTGCCCCAGGACGAGCCGGTTGCGGGGCGTCGTGCGCGTCGCGATGACGTCCCGGTCGAGCCGGTGTTCGGCGAGCTGCCCGGGGTCGAGCCGCCCGTGGGGCGTCGGGCGCGCCGTGGCGACGTGCCTGTCGAGCCCGTGTACGGCGAGCTGCCCCGGGAGGATCCGCCCGCCGGCCGCCGCGCCCGTCGCGACGACGTGCCGGTCGAACCGGTGTACGGCGAGCTGCCGCCGGCGGAACCACCGGCCGCCGGGCGTCGTGCCCGCAGGGACGAGGTGGGACCGCCCGCAGGCCGCCGTGCGCGTCGTGACGACGTGCCCCCGCCCGTGCCCCCGCCCGTGCCGCCGCCCGTGCCGCCGCACGTCGAGCAGACCACGTACGTCGAACCGGTCCGGGCCGAGCCACCGCCCACCGGCCGTCGCGCGGTGCGGGACGAACCAGGCCTGCCCGCGTCGTCCGAAGTGGCCGCACGCCTGGGCGGAGCCGCGCCACCGACCGGCCCGCCGCGTCCCCGCCCCGCCCCGCCCGAAGCGGACGCCACCCGCTTCACCAACGCGTTCTCCGGCAGCCTCCCGCCGCCGCCCGGTGCCCGTCCGCCCGCGCCGCCGCGCCGCCCTCGCCCCGTCGACCCGCCCACCGAGGTCATCGCACCCGTGGACGACTACGACGACGAGTACGAGGACTACGACGACGAGTACTACGAGGACGACGACTACTACGACGAAGACGACCAGCCCGGCCCGCCGCCGGACAGCACGGCCCGCAAGACCGTCCGCACGATCGGCGAGCTGCTGATCACGGCAGGCCTGGTCATCCTGCTGTTCGTGGTCTACGAGGTGTACGTCACCGACCTCATCTCGGCGGGCAAGCAGGACGACGCCACCCAGGCGCTGGACGAGCAGTGGAACGCGAACACGGTCGAGGCCGACCAGCAGCGCCAGGCGCAGTACGAGCTGCTGGACGGCCAGGCGTTCGCCAAGATGTACATCCCGGTGTTCGGCCCGGACTACAAGTTCTCCATCGTCGAGGGCACCACCGACAAGGACCTGGAGATCGGCCCCGGCCACTACAAGGGCACCGCGCTGCCGGGCGACCCGGGCAACTTCGCGGTGGCGGGCCACCGGGTCGGCAAGGGCGCGCCCTTCAACGACCTGGACCTGCTCAACTCGTGTGACGCGATCGTGGTCGAGACGCAGACCCACTGGTTCGTCTACCGGGTGCTGCCGAAGTCCGGCGAGGCGGCGGACTGGGCGCAGCGGCAGGCCGAGGCCAAGTGCGAGAAGGTCTCGCCGCTTGGTGCGCCGTACGACAAGGCGGTCGGCCAGTCGATCGTGCTGCCCACCCAGGGCGAGGTGATCAACCCCGTGCCGTACTTCGAGGGCGAGGTGCCCGCGGCGCAGCAGGCGGCGCTGATGACGCTGACCACCTGCCACCCGCGGTTCTCCGACAAGCAGCGGCTGATCGTGCACTCGGTGCTGACGATGAGCTACCCGAAGGCCCCCGGCTTCGTGCCCGAAGAGATGAAGGAGCAGTGATGTACGGGTGGATCTGGCGGCACCTCCCCGGCCCGCTGCCCGTGCGCGTCCTGGAAGCGCTGGTGCTGGTGGCCGGGGTGGTGGCGCTGCTGATGTTCGTGGTGTTCCCGTGGGCGGAGCCGAAGCTGCCGTTCAACAACGTGACGACGCCGCAGTAGGGGCTACGACCGGCTGATGTCGGTCATCTCCGCCCGGTCCACGACCTTCACCCGGTCACGGCCGCGGGCGGCGCCGAGGGCGATCTCGTGTGCGTCCAGCCTGCGCCACCCGGCCACGGTGGTGAACGGCACGGCCCGCTGCTCCAGGAACCGCACCACGGCGTCGGGCTCGCGGCCCGGCGCGGCGGGCAGCACCGGCGCGTCGGCGAGCAGGCTGGTCACGGTCTCCAGCGCATCGCCCTTGGTGTGGCCGATGAGCCCCACCGGGCCGCGCTTGATCCAGCCGGTGACGTACACGCCGGGCATCGCCTGCTCGTCCAGGTCGAGCACGCGGCCCGCCTGGTGCGGCACGGTGCCGGAGGTGTGGTCGAACGGCAGGTCGACCAGGTGCGTGGACAGGTAGCCGACCGCCCGGTACACCGCCTGCACGGGCCAGTCGGTGAACTCGCCCGTGCCGCGCACGCCGCCGTCGCCGTCCAGCTCCATCCGCTCGGTGCGCAGCCCGGTGACCGACGTCGACCCCAGCACCTCGACCGGCGCTTCGAGGAAGTGCAGGTGCAGCCGGCGCGGTCGTGAGCCGACGTCGCGGATCGCCCACTCCTGCAGGGTCTTGACGACCATCTCGACCTGCTTGTTCGACCGGATCGCCGCCATGCTCGCCGCGTCGAAGTCGATGCCCTCGGGGTGCACGATCACCTCGACGTGGGGTGAGTGGTCGAGTTCGCGCAGTTCCAGCGGGGTGAACTTGGCCTGCGCCGGCCCGCGGCGCCCGAACACGTGCACGTCGGTGACCGGGCTCGACTTGAGGCCTTCGTAGACGTTGTCCGGGATGTCGGTGCTCAGCAGCTCGTCGGCGGTCTTGGCCAGCACGCGGGCCACGTCGAGCGCGACGTTGCCCACGCCGAGCACAGCGACCTCGCGGGCGCGCAGCGGCCACGTGCGCGGCACGTCGGGGTGGCCGTCGTACCAGGAGACGAACTCGGCGGCGCCGTACGAGCCGTCCAGGTCGATGCCGGGGATGTCCAGCGGCCGGTCCTTCTCGGCGCCGGTGGAGAAGATGACCGCGTCGTAGAAGTGCCGCAGGTCGTCGAGCTTGAGGTCGACGCCGTACTCGACGTTGCCGAAGAACCTGATGCCGGGACGGTCCAGCACGCGCTGCAGGGCGTTGACGATGCCCTTGATGCGCGGGTGGTCCGGCGCGACGCCGTACCTGATCAAGCCGTACGGGGCGGGCATCCGCTCGAAGAGGTCGATGCCCACCTCGGTGCCCGACTCGGCCGCGGACTTGGTCAGGATGTCGGCGGCGTAGATGCCGGCGGGGCCGGCGCCGACGACGGCGACGCGGAGGGATCGGGTCATAGGACTAGGTTAGGTTAGCCTAAGATCACTTCTGGCGAGAGGTTCGTCACGGCTACGCTGGTCCCATGCGCGTGCTCGTGGTCGACAACTACGACAGCTTCGTCTACAACCTCGTCCAGTACCTGGCCCAGCTCGGGGTCGAGTGCGTGGTGCGGCGCAACGACGCCGTCGAGCTGGACGAGATCGCCGAGGTCGGTGGCGTCCTCGTCAGCCCGGGCCCCAGCACGCCGGACAAGGCGGGCAGGAGCATGGACGTCATCCGCCACTGCGCCGACTCGGGCGTCCCGGTGTTCGGGGTGTGCCTGGGCCACCAGGCCATCGGCGCGGTGTGGGGCGGCACGGTCGACCTCGCGCCGGAGCTCCTGCACGGCAAGACGAGTGTCGTGCACCACAACGGCGGCGGCGTGCTCCAGGGCGTGCCCAGCCCGTTCACCGCGACCCGCTACCACTCCCTGACCGTGCTGCCCGACACCATCCCGGCCGAGTTCGAGGTGACCGGGCGAACCGAGTCCGGCGTGGTGATGGCCATGCGCCACCGCGAGCTGCCGGTCGAGGGCGTCCAGTTCCACCCCGAGTCCGTGCTGACCGAGGGCGGGCACCGGATGCTGGCGAACTGGCTCGCGGTGTGCGGGTTCGAGGTGCCCGAGGCCACCGTCTCGCAGCTGGAGAACGGCATGCGCGAACTCGCCGCCGCAGCCGACCGCCGGGGCTGACCGGCGCAGCCGACCAGACGGAAAAGGCCCCTCCGCGACGCACGTCGGAGGGGCCTTTCCGGTGTTCCGCGCTACCTGGTCGAGGTAGGCCCGCCGATCTTGAACTCGGCCATGGTCACGTTGATCCGCGCGTTCTTGCCCACCGGCTGGTTCGGCTGGATCTCCTGCTCGAGGATCTCCTTGTCCTGGCTGATGTCCGACACCGGTTGCTTGGTGACGGTCAGCTCGTTGCCGGTCCACCCGGCCTGGTTGAGCTTGGTGCGCGCCTGGTTCTCGGTCATCCCGCGCAGGTCGGGCATGATGAACTGGTTGTTCTTGGACACGCTCAACGTCACCAGCGTGTCCTTCTCCGCCCGTCCGGGCGCCGGGTTCTGGGCCACGACCTTGTTCAGCGGCTCGGCGCTGTCGACGTCCTTGGTCTGCACCTTGAACCCGTTGCCCTCGAGGGTGGCGCGCGCGTTCTCCAACGTCTGGCCGGTCACGTCCGGCAACTGCACGGTGTCCGGGGCCTTGCCGAGCGTCACCGTGATCGGGCTGCCCATCGGCGCGCTCGTGCCCGGCGACGGCGACTGCTGGACGACCTTGCCGACCAGGTTCGGGTCCTCGGTCTCGGCGGTCTCGGTGGCCTGCTGGTAGACCCAGCCCTCGGCTTCCAGCTTCTTCTGCGCCTCGGTCGGGGTCAGCCCGGTGACCGCGGGCACCGGCGCGGGCTTCGGGGCGTCGCCGATCACCAGCTTGACGATGCTGCGCTTCTCCACCTCGCGGTTGGCCGGCGGGTCGGTCGAGATCACCTTGCCGACCTGGTCGACGGTGCAGGTGGGCTCCGGTCCCGGCTGGCACGGCATCGTGGCGACCTCGACGCTGAGGCCCCTGGCCTCCAGGTCGGCCCGCGCCGCCGACTGCTCCTTGCCCACCAGCGACGGCACCGTGACCTTCTCCGTGGCCGCGGTCTTGTCGCCGTCGCTGAGCAGCGTCGTGGTGATCCACGCGGCGAGCGCGAGCACGGCGATGCACAGCAGGACGACCAGGGCGACCATGATCGCCTTCTTGCGCCGGGCGCGCCGCTCCTCCTCTTCCTCGGCCAGCGGGTCGTACTCGGCCGGTTCCTCGCGCTGCGCCGAGGGCCGGTGCCGCCCGCCCGTGGACGGCGCGACCTCGGTGCGCGGCGACGACGACTGGTTGAGCACCGCGGTGCGGTCCTCCGCCGTCATCACGGCGGGCGCCGAGGGGCGCTGCCCGGACAGCACGCGCACCAGGTCCGCACGCATCTCCGCGGCCGACTGGTAGCGGTTGGCCGGTCCCTTGGCCATCGCCTTCAGCACGATCGCGTCCAGCGCGGGCGTCACCTTCGGGTTCAGCGCCGACGGCGGCTTCGGGTCCTCCCGCACGTGCTGGTAGGCCACCGCCACGGGGGAGTCGCCGGTGAACGGCGGCTCGCCGGTCAGCAGCTCGAACAGCACGCAGCCCGACGCGTACACGTCCGACCGACCGTCGACGGCCTCGCCGCGGGCCTGCTCCGGCGACAGGTACTGGGCGGTCCCTATCACGGCGGCCGTCTGGGTCACCGCGGCCTGACCGTCGTGCACCGCGCGGGCGATGCCGAAGTCCATCACCTTCACCGCGCCCGACCGGGTGATCATCACGTTGGCGGGCTTCACGTCCCGGTGCACGATGCCGTGCCGGTGGCTGAAGTCCAACGCGGCCGACACGTCGGCCATGACCTCCATCGCCCGCTTGCCCGACAGCGGCCCCTGCGTCTTGACGATGTCGCGCAGCGTGCGGCCGTCGACGAACTCCATCACGATGTAGGGCAGCGGGCCGTACTCGGTCTGGGTCTCACCGGTGTCGTAGACCGCGACGATGGCGGGGTGGTTCAGCGCCGCCGAGTTCTGGGCCTCGCGACGGAACCGCTCCTGGAACTGGGTGTCACGGGCGAGGTCGGCGCGCAGGACCTTGATGGCCACGTCCCGGCCGAGCCGGACGTCCCGGCCCTTGTGCACCTCCGACATGCCGCCGTAGCCGAGGGTCTCACCCAGTTCGTAGCGGTTGGAGAGCAGTCGCGGAGTGCTCATCAGTGCTTCGTCCCGCTCCTCGTCAACGGTCTCACCATCAAGCCTTGCGTTCGCTTTCGTACCGTTTCAGCGTCAAGTCGGTACACACGTCACCTTGACCCGTGAGCCGATCGCAACCTCACCGGTCGGCGCCAGGTCCGACACCAGGCACTGCTCGGGGTCCCGGGGCGCGCCCCCGTCCTCGGAGTGCGCCTCGGGTTCCAAGCCGAGCCCGGAGAGCTCCTGCACGACTTCGTCCACCGGGAGGTTGACGTAGTCGGACTTCGTGACCGTCACCTTCGGCTTGCCGGGGAGACGGTCGGTCGAGTCGTCCAACGGGCGGGCGCTCGTGGTGCCCTGCTGGTTCGCTCCGCCGGGCACCTGGTCGTCCTTGAGCGCCCAGCGCAGGATGACCACGCCGAGCACCAGCAGCGCGACCACCAGCACAGCGACCATAACCCACAGCACGGCGCGATTGCGCCCCGGTGGCCGTGCGCCCGGTGGCAACGGACGGAAAGCGCCCGTGTGCGGAGTGTTCATCCCTGGTGGGACCGGCTGCATGCCCGGGCGGGACCCCGGATGGGTCACCGGGATGCCCGGGTGGGTGCGCTGCGCGGGTGGTGGCGTCAACGGGGCGGCCATCGGCGCGCCGACCGCCATCGCCAGCCCGGACGGCGTGGGCAGCGGCTGGCCCGACCGCACCGCGCTCACCGCGGACGCGAACTCGCCGCCGTTGCGGTAGCGCTGGCGGGGGTCCTTCACCAGGGTCGCCTCGATCAGGGCCCGCGGCCCCGGCGGCACGTCCGGCGGCAGCGGCGGCGCGATGTCCCGGATGTGCATCATCGCGACCGTCACCGCGTTCTCCGACCGGAACGGCCGGTGCCCGGTCAGGCACTCGTAGCCGCACACCGCCAGCGCGTACACGTCCGACGCGGGTTCGGCGGCGTGGCCGAGGGCCTGTTCCGGCGCGATGTAGTGGGCCGTGCCCATGACCATGCCGCTGTGCGTGACGGGCGCCGCGTCGGCGGCCTTCGCGATGCCGAAGTCGGTGATCTTCACCGTGCCGGTCGGCGTCACCAGGATGTTGCCCGGCTTCACGTCCCGGTGCACCAGCCCTCGCTCGTGCGCGGCCTGCAACGCGTTGCCCGCCTGCTCCAGCACGTCGAGCGTGCGGTCGGCGTTCAGCCTGCCGCGGGCGATGATCGCGGCCAGCGGCTCGCCCTCGACCAGCTCCATCACCAGGTAGGCGGTGTCCTCCGGCCCGTCCGGGATCGACGCGGTCTCGCCGTAGTCGTGCACCGCGGCGATGCCGGGGTGGTTGAGCGACGCGGTGGTGCGCGCCTCGATGCGGAACCGGTTGAGGAACTCGGCGTCGCCGCTGAGCTCCGCCTTCAGCACCTTGACCGCGACCTTGCGGTCCAGCCTGGTGTCGTCGGCCTCCCAGACCTCGCCCATGCCGCCGACCGCGATCCGCTTGGACAGGCGGTACCGCTCGGCGAGCAACTGGCCGGAGGTCAGCATCAGCGTCCCCCGAGGTAGGCGCCGATGACCGCGCGGCCGATCGGGGCGGCGACCCGGCCGCCGGTGGCCGCCAAGCCCTGCTGGCCGCCGTTCTCCACGATCACCGCGATCGCGATCTCCGGCTTCTCGGCCGGCGCGAACGCCACGTACCAGGCGTGCGGGTTGGTCGAGCGGACGTTCTCGCCGTGCTCGGCGGTACCGGTCTTGGACGCGATGGTCACGCCGCTGAGCTTGCCGCCGCCACCGGTGTTGTTCTCCGAGGCGATCATCATGTCGCGCAGCGCCTGGGCGTGCTCGGGGTCCATCGCCTCGTCGACCTCGTCCGGCTTGGTCTCGCTGATCACCTGGAGGTCGGGCGCCAGGATCTTGCCGACCAGGTGCGGCTGCATCCGCACGCCGCCGTTCGCGACGGTCGCCGCCATCACCGCGTTGACCAGCGGTGTCACCCGGACGTCCTTCTGGCCGATGCCGGTCTGGTAGATCGACGGCTTGTCCGACATCGGGCCCAGCGTCGAGGGCACCACCGACAGCGGGATCGACAGGTCCTGCTCGCCGATGCCGAACTTGGCCGCCTGGTCGCGCAGCTTGTCCGCGCCCAGCTCGGCGGCCAGCACCGCGAACGCCGTGTTGCACGACTTGGCCAGCGCCTCCTGCAGCGAGGCGGTGACGCCGTTGCCGCAGTTGGTGTCGTTGAAGTTCGGCAGCGGCGTGTTCGTGCCCGGCAGCGTGATCACCGGGCGCCCGTCGACCTCGCTGTCCTTGGTCTTGCCCTCGGCCAGCGCCGCCGCCGTCACCACCAGCTTGAACGTCGAACCGGGCGGGTAGTTCTCGTGCACCGCGCGGTTGAGCATCGGCTTGGACTTGTCGGCGTCGTAGCCGGCCCACGCCTCTTCCTGCACGTCCACGTCGTGGCTGGCAAGCACGTTCGGGTCGTAGGACGGGGTGCTGGCCATCGCCAGGATCTCCCCGGTCTGCGGCCGGATCGCGACGACCGTGCCGGTCACGCCCTGGAGCCGCTCGAACGCGGCCTGCTGGAGCTTCGCGTCGATCGTGAGCTGGAGGCTGCCGCCCTTGGGGTCGCGGCCGGTGATCAGGTCGGACACCCGGCGCGCGAACAGCCGGTCGTCCGAGCCGTTGAGCAGGTCGTCCTCGGCGCGTTCCATGCCGCCCGCGCCGTACAGCGTGGAGAAGTAGCCGGTCACGGGCGCGAACGCGGGCCCGTTGGCGTAGGTGCGCAGGTACTTCAGCCGGTCGTCGACCCGCTGCACGCTGGCCAGCGGCGTGCCGTCTGCGGCGATGATCTGGCCGCGCTCACGCGAGTACTGGTCCAGGATGACCCGCCGGTTCAGCGGGTCCTTGCGGTAGTCGTCGGCCTTGATGACCTGCACGTACGTGGCGTTGCCCAACAGCAGGAGCATCATCGCCATCATGGCGAGGCCGATCCGGCGGAGCGGTGTGTTCATTTCGGACGCTCCACCATGACAGTGAACTGGTCGGCGATGGCCGGCTGCTGCGGCCGGGGCTTCGGCGTGGTCTTCGGCGCGCGGGCCGCGTCGGAGATGCGCAGCAGCAGCGCCACCAGGATGTAGTTCGCCAGCAGCGACGAACCGCCCTTGGACAGGAACGGCGCGGTGATGCCGGTCATCGGGATCAGCTTGGTCACGCCGCCGACGACGATGAAGATCTGGAACGCCACCGCGAACGCGAGGCCGCCGCCGAGCAGCTTGCCGAACGTGTCGCGCACCGCGAGCGCGTTGCGCAGGCCGCGCATCGCCAGCACGGTGTAGATCAGCAGCACCGCGGCCAGCCCGACGAAGCCCAGCTCCTCGCCGATCACCGCGGTGATGAAGTCGGTGTTGGCCTCCGGGATCTGGTCCGGCCGGCCGCCGCCCAGCCCCGCGCCGAACAGCGCGCCGGTGCCGAGCCCGAACAGCGACTGCACGATCTGGTAGCCCGCGCCGGACGGGTCCGCGAACGGGTCCAGCCAGTTCTGCACCCGGATCTGCACGTGCCCGAACAGCTTCCACGCCACGAACGCGCCGACGCAGAACATCAGCACGCCCAGCACGACCCACGCGGCCCGTTCGGTCGCCACGTACAGCAGCACCAGCACGATGCCGAAGAACAGCAGCGAGCTGCCCAGGTCCTTCTGCAGCACCATGATGCTCACGCCGACCGCCCACGCGGCGATCAGCGGGCCCAGGTCGCGGGCCCGCGGCAGGTCCAGGCCGAGCACCCGGCGGCCCGCGATGGTGAACAGGTCGCGCTTGGACACCAGGAACGCGGCGAAGAACACCATCAGCAGGATCTTCGCGAACTCGCCCGGCTGGATGGAGAACGCGCCGAAGCTCAGCCAGATCTTCGCGCCGTTGA
This sequence comes from Saccharothrix carnea, assembly GCF_003014735.1. GTDB lineage: Bacteria > Actinomycetota > Actinomycetes > Mycobacteriales > Pseudonocardiaceae > Actinosynnema > Actinosynnema carneum. The sequence continues at coordinate 333,717 of NZ_PYAX01000005.1, forward strand.
TCTCCGGCGCGATGAAGCTCGGCAGCACGCCCGGCAGCACCAGGGCGACCAGGCCGAGCAGGCCCGCGGTGTAGCCGTAGCGGGCCAGCGTGCGGTGGTCGGACAGCACCTTCAGCACGGTGCAGAACAGCACCAGCGCCATCGCCGTCCACAACACCTGTTTGGGCGCGGCGGGCGACCACACCTGGTTGCCGGGCAGCTTCACGTCCGCCATGGCCAGGTCGATCCGGTGGATCATCACCAGGCCCAGGCCGTTCAGCAGCGCCACGCACGGCAGGATCACGGGGTCGGCGTAGGGCGCCCACGTGCGCACCGCGAGGTGCGCCACGGTCAGCAGGCCCAGGTAGGCCAGGCCCAGCCACAGGATGCTGAGGCTCAGCTCCTGCTCCTGGTTGGCCTCCACCAGGATCAGCGCGCCCGTCACCAGGACGGCGGCGAACGCGAGCATGAACAGTTCCGTGGTGCGTCGCGTGGGCGGCCTCAACCCGGGCGACGTGCTGCTCGCCGCCGCGAGCGGTGTGCCCTCAGCGCCGGGGACCGGCGAACCCATGCGACTACTGACCCTTTCGGCAATCCGTGCCCGGCTTCTGCACGGGCGTGGTGAGGGGTGTTCCCTCCACGGTGGTGGACGTCGGCGCCTCGGTCGAGGTTGCCGTCGGGTCCACCGGTGGGGTGGACGTGGTGGCCTCGGCGCTGTCCTTCGGGCAGAACGGCAACGTCTGCTCGGTGCGCAGCCTGCGGATCGCCTCCCGGGCGCCCTCCAGGCCGTCCACGTCGGTGATGCCGTTGCGCACCACGTCCCGGGTGGCGACCTTCAGGTCGTCCACCGTGATCGGCTCGCACGCCTGCGCGCCGGGCGGGCACGAGCCCTCCACCTTGCGGTGCAGGTCGAAGCCGAACACGCTGCCGGTCACGCCGCGGAACACCGACACCTCGCCGTTGTCCGCCGTGCCGACGTAGTACTGCCGCAGCACGTACCAGCGGGTACCCAGGCCCGCCGCGACCAGCAGCAGGAGCAGGAAGATCACCAGGGCCAGCGCCTTGAGCCGGTTGTTGCGCGCCCGCCGGGGGTCCGGCATCGGCATCGGCTCGACCCGCTGGGGGATCGGCCGCGGCCCGGTGATGGAACTCGCCCGCGAGGCGGGCGAGTCGGGGGGTGGTGGGTCTTCGCTGCCGTCTCCGGCCGCGCCGCCCACTATGGGCGCGTCCTCCCCGAAGTCGACGTCGACCACGTCGGCGACGACGACCGTCACGTTGTCGGGGCCGCCGCCCTTGAGCGCCAGCTCGATCATCCGGTCCGCGCACGCCTGCGGGTCCGGGATCCGGATCGCCTCTTCCAGCGTCTCCATGCTGACCACGCCGGACAGGCCGTCCGAGCACAGCAGGTAGCGGTCGCCCGGACGGGCTTCCCGCACCATCAGCCTCGGCTCCACCTCGTGGCCGGTCAACGCGCGCAGCAGCAGCGAGCGCTGCGGGTGCGTGGCCGCTTCCTCCTCGGTGATCCGTCCCTCGTCGATCAACGACTGCACGAACGTGTCGTCGTGCGTGATCTGCGTGAACGTGCCGTTGCGGAGCATGTAGGCGCGGGAGTCGCCGATGTGCACCATGCCCAGTCGCGAACCCGCGAACAGCACGGCGGTGAGCGTGGTGCCCATGCCGTCCAGGTCGGGGTCGCTCTGCACGAGCTCGGAGATGGCGCCGTTGCCGGCGATCACCGCGTCGCGCAGCTGGCCGAGCAGGTCGTCGCCCGGCTCGTCGTCGTCGAGCGGGGCCAGGGCGGCGATGACGACCTTGCTGGCGACCTCGCCCGCGGCGTGGCCACCCATGCCGTCGGCGAGCGCGAGCAGGCGTGGGCCCGCGTACACGGAGTCCTGGTTGTTCGAACGGACCAGGCCCCGGTCGCTGCGGGCCGCGTATCGGAGGACGAGGGTCATGAGCGCAGCTCGATCACCGTTTTGCCAATTCGGATCGGGGAGCCGAGCGGGACCCGGAGTGGGGCCGTGACCTTCGCCCGGTCGAGATAGGTGCCGTTCGTGGAGCCCAGGTCCTCCACGTACCAGTCGGTACCGCGCATGGACAGCCGCGCGTGCCTGGTCGACGCGAAGTCGTCGTCCAGCACGAGCGTGGAGTCGTCGGCGCGGCCGATCATGATCGGCCTGCCGTCCAGGGAGATGCGCGTGCCCGCCAGCGCGCCGTGCGTCACGACGAGCTGCCGGGCCGCCTTGTTGCCCCGGGCGGCCTTGCTAGCGCCTCTGCCGAACTTGGGCGTCGGGACGCGCAGCCCCGACGCCGCGTACAGGTCGGAGCGGACCACTCGAAGCGCAGCCAACACGAACAACCAGAGCAGGACGAGGAAACCCGCTCTGGTCAGCTGCATCACCAGCTCTGGCACCGGTTGTAACCGCTCCTGACTTGAGTGCCGTCACGCCTACGCCCGAATCGACCGCTCAGCCCTGGGTGCGGTAGACCAGCGAGGAGTGGCCGATGCGGACGACGTCGCCTTCCGCGAGCTGCCAAGTCTGCACTGGAGTGCCGTTCACCGTGGTGCCGTTTGTCGAACCGAGATCAGCGAGCATGGCACTGTGCCCGTCCCAGGTGATCTCCAGGTGCCTCCTGGAGACCCCGGTGTCGGGAAGTCGGAAGTCCGCTTCCTGGCCGCGGCCGACCACGTTGCCGCCCTGCTTGAGGTTGTAGGTGCGGTTGGAGCCGTCGTCCAGGTGCAGCGTCGCGTTCAGCTGGCGGGGACCGGACTGGACCGCCGGCGGCGCGTAACCCGCGGCCGGGTCGCCGTAGCCCTGCTGCCCGTAGCCCTGGTCGTAGCCGGGCTGCTGGCCGTAACCGGGCTGCTGGCCGTAGCCCTGGTCGTACCCGGGCTGGGCGTAACCCTGGTCGTAGCCCTGCTGGCCGTAGCCGGGCTGCTGCTGCCCGTAACCCTGGTCGTAACCGGGCTGCTGGCCGTAACCCTGGTCGTAGCCGGGCTGCTGCTGCCCGTAGCCCTGGTCGTAGCCGGGCTGCTGGCCGTACCCCTGGTCGTAGCCGGGCTGCTGTTGACCGTAGCCCTGCTCGTAGCCGGGCTGCTGCTGGCCGTAGCCCTGCTGGTCGTAGCCCTGCTGCTGCTGGCCGTAGCCGCCCTGTGCATAGGGGTCGTAGGCGGGCTGGCCCTGTCCTTGTCCGTAGCCGGGAGGCTGGCTCATGGATCCGTCTCCTGCAGTGCGAGGTGGTGCTGACCGTCGGCTGGCAACTTTCACGTCGGGGTCGACGGACGAGCTGGTTCGGAACTGTCCCGTGTGCAGCGCGTCGGAGCGCTCCAGGGAGACTACGACGTCACCATAGGTATCCCATCCGCTCTCTTCGAGGTGCTCCCGGATGGAGTCCCCCAGAAGCTGGGTGATGCGTAGTTCATCCTGACCGTCCCCGGCAAGCCGATCGTGGTCCTGCGGACCCAGCAGGACCTTGAAGTGGTTCGGAGCGAGCAACCTGCCACCCGCCAACTCGCGGATGCTGCTCTCCGCCTCCCGCTGCAGTGCCTGGGCCACTTCCTGCGGTACGACGTTGCCACCGAACACCCGCGCGAAGGTGTTGCCGACGATGCCTTCGAGACGGCGCTCGAAGCGCTGTACGAGGCCCACGGCAACCCTCCGACCCGGTCGACTTCTTGGACCGATCGTATCCGGGCTGACGTGGCGGTACACGGGGCAATTGGTAACCCGGACGGGGACCATGCTAGTGTTCTCCACGTCGCTCCGGGCGAGTGGCGGAATGGCAGACGCGCACGGTTCAGGTCCGTGTGTCCGAAAGGACGTGGGGGTTCAACTCCCCCCTCGCCCACCAAAATCATGAAGTCCCATCCACAGCCGTGGGTGGGACTTCTGGTTTTCCCGGACTTTTCGCGCCCTGCAGATGCGTGATGTCTGTCACCCGCACAGCCGCGGCCGAACGTGGTGGCGCCGGGGCGGTCGGTCGGTTTCACGCGGCGAGCGGTCGGTGGTGGAGCGGGCGGCGGGACCACCGGTCCCGGTTCGGCGGTCGTTCCAGGCGAGCGACGCACACGCTGAGCAGTCCCCGGGGTCTCGCGGACCACCCGGGTCACCCAGACGGCAGCACCGCCGGACCGAAGTCGCCCCACCGGTCGCCGACCGGTTACCGACCGCTCGACGCCGTCGATCGCAGGACGCCTTTTGCCCCGGTGGTGCGGCCGGTCCCACCTGGTACGCCTTACCCAGAGCACGAGTCGAAACGCGGCGGACAGCCCGTCGTGGTTGCCGAGGAGGCCCTGGCGTGAGCAGCACACCAGCACGGATCGCGGACACCGATGACACCAGGGCGCTGTCGGCGACCGCGGTTCCGGTTCCCGAACTGCCCGGTTCCGTCGAGGAGCTGGCCGCCTCCGCGGCGGTGCGCCTCGGCTGGCACGGCGTGGTGCTGCCCGAGATGGTTCTCATGGGTCGCAAGGTGATCGTGGTCGCCGAGCTGATGGCCGACGCGCACGCCGAGCGGCTGTGCCTGGGCGCGGGCCCGGAGACGGACCGCACGACGGTGTCGACGTGGGTGTGGCCGGAGATGGACGGCCGCGTGCCGCCCGCCGCGGTGCGGATCATCGGCGTGCTGGCGGTCGCCCGCCACTGGCGGACCGCGCTGGCCTCGGCGGTGCCGTTCGCCCGCTTCGGCAACGCCGCCGCCGTGCTGCCGACGTCGGTCGTGTTCACGCACGACTACCTGGCCAACTGCCTGCCGCGGGTGCGCCGCTACGGCGTCTCGGTGCTGCTGGCCGACGAGGAGCTGCAGCTGAGCACGGACGTCGCGGGCCGCAACGAGACCGTGCCGGTCGAGGACACCGCGACCACGCGCTGGGTGAACGAACTCGTGTACGAGCGGGTGCTGGCGACCGCGTCCTGACCTACGGTCGGACCATGCGGGTAGTGATCGCGGGCGGACACGGCAAGATCGCGTTGCGGGTGGAGCGGCTGTTGGCCGCGCGGGGTGACAGCGCCACGGCGCTGGTGCGCAACCCGGACCACCACGCCGACGTGCTGGACGCGGGCGGTGTCCCGGTCCACTGCGACCTGGAGGCGACGGACGTCGCTTCGGTCGCGGAACTGATGACCGGCGCGGGCGCGGCCGTCTTCGCCGCGGGCGCCGGGCCGGGTAGCGGGGTGGCGCGCAAGGACACCGTGGACCGGGCCGCGGCGGCGCTGTTCGCGGCGGCGGCGGAAGAGGCGGGCGTGCGCCGGTTCATCCAGATCAGCACCACCGGCATCGGCCGCACCACCGGTGACGAGGTGTTCGACGCTTACCTGGCGGCCAAGGGCGCCGCCGAGGACGACCTGCGGGAACGGGACCTGGACTGGACGATCCTGCGGCCGGGGCGGCTGACCGACGACGAGCCGACCGGCCGGGTGGAGCTGTCGGAGAAGCCGCTACGGGGTTCCGTACCGCGCGGTGACGTGGCGGCGGTCGTGGTGGCCCTCCTGGACCGTCCCGGGACGGTCCGGCGGACCTACGAGTTGATCTCCGGCGACACCCCGATCGCGGACGCGTTCTAGGCCTTTCGCGAGTTGTCCACAGGCGCGGGCGGACGGCCCCGCGGTGTCGGTGCGATCTGGCAGGATCAAGAACAGGGATCCCCTGGGCGGGGACCCTTGCGGGAGCGTTGGTGGCGACCGGCCGTCGTGGCGGGTCACCTGGCGTCGTGGGGCGGCCGGTCGTGGCGAGGTCAGCCGAGCACGCGGTCCAGGTAGGGGTTGCTGAACTTGCCGGTCGGGTCGGCGGTGGCGCGGACGCGGCGGAAGTCGTCGAAGTGCGGGTAGAGGCCGCGCAGGGTGTCGGCGGTGAGGTTGTGCATCTTGCCCCAGTGGGGGCGTCCGCCGACCGCGCCCGCGATCCGCTCGAACGCGTCGAAGTAGCGCCGGTACGGCATCCCGAGGTACTGGTGGACGGCGATGTAAGCCGTGTCACGGCCGTGCGCGGTGGAGAGCCAGATGTCGTCGCCCTGGGCGACCCGCACCTCGACCGGCACGATGACGCCGTGGTCGAGGCGGGCGACGGCGGCGCGCAGTTCCCGCAGCACGTCGTGCAGTGACGAGCGCGGCACGGCGTACTCCGCCTCCACGAACCGCACCCGCCGGGGCGTGACGAAAACGCGGTGCGAGACGTCGCGGTAGTCGCGCTCCGAGACGAGCGAACCGCACACCCGGTTGAGCGTCCTGGTGGTCGCGGGCACGGCCTTGGCCAGCTTGCAGACCAGCCCGAACGCCCCGTTCTCCATCACCTCGTACTCGTAGAACCGCCGCACGGCCGACAGCGGCGCGGCGGGTCGGTCGACCCGGTTGTTCCGCTTCAAGATCACCCGGTCGGAGTGCGGGAACCAGTGGAACTCCACGTGGTCCTCGACGGCGGTGAGGTGGTCGAACTCCTCCAGCACGGCGTCCAGCCGGCCGGGGAACTCGCGGGCGTGCAGCACGAACGCGGGCACGCACCGCAGCGTGACCGTGCTGATCACGCCGAGCGCGCCGAGCCCGACCCGGCCCGCGTGGAACAGCTCGGGGCGTTCGTCGGCCGAGCACCGCACCAGCGAACCGTCGGCGAGCACGAGTTCCAGCGCGACGACCTGGGTGGCCAGGCCGCCGAGCTTCGCGCCGGTGCCGTGCGTGCCGGTGGAGATGGCGCCCGCCACGGTCTGCGCGTCGATGTCGCCGAGGTTCGCCATGGCCAGCCCGAGCACGTCGAGCAGGGCGTTGAGCTGCCGCAACGTGGTGCCGGACCGGACCGTGACGAGGGTGCCGGACACGTCGACCACGCCGGTCCACGCGTCGAGGTCGACCGCGACGCCGGGCGCGGCGGCGATGTCGGTGAACGAGTGCCCGCTCCCGCGCGGGCGGACACTGGAGGCGCCGGCGACCACGGCGGCGAGCTCGTCGACGCTCGCCGGGTGCTCCACCCGGTGTGGGTTCGCGGACGCGGTGCGCGCCCAGTTCGTCCACGGGGTACCCATGCCCACCTCCGGGTGTGACGCGTTCCACGAACCGTAGGTGAAAGCTATTCACCTTTCAAGTACGGTGAGGCCCATGCAGCACCGCACGCGCCTGGACGTCGCGACGGAGGAGCACGACCCGCCGTTCGCGATCGTCGACCTGGACGCCTTCGACAGCAACGCGGCCGACCTCGTGCGGCGCGCGGGCGGGCGGCCGATCCGGGTGGCGAGCAAGTCCGTCCGGGTCAGGGCGCTGCTGGAACGGGTGCTCGCCCAGCCCGGGTTCGCGGGCGTCATGTGCTACTCGCTGGCCGAGGCGCTCTGGCTGTCGTCGGTCGACCTGTGCGAAGACCTGCTGGTCGCGTACCCGACGGTCGACCAGGCGGCGCTGCACGAGCTCGCCAAGGACGACAAGGCGCGGGCGCGGATCACGATCGTGGTCGACTCGACCGCGCACCTCGACCTGGTCGCGGCCGTGCTCGGCGCCGACCACCCGGAGCTGCGGGTGTGCCTGGAGCTGGACGTGTCGTGGCGACCGGTGCCCGGCCTGCACGTCGGCCCACGACGCTCACCCGTGCACACGGCACGCGAAGCGCGCGCTCTGGCCGAGGCGATCGTGCGTCGGCCGGGGTTCCGGCTGGTCGGCGTGATGGCGTACGAGGGTCAGATCGCGGGCCTGGGCGACCAGCCGCCGGGCCGGCCGGTGCGCGGCGCCGCGCTGCGCTGGATGCAACGCCGTTCCGCCGCCGAACTGGTCGAACGGCGCTCGGCCGCGGTGTCCGCCGTGCGCCGGGTCGCCGAGCTGGAGTTCGTCAACGGCGGCGGCACGGGCAGCCTGGAGGTCACCGCCGCCGACCCCTCGGTCACCGAGCTCGCCGCCGGTTCCGGGCTCATCGGCCCGACCCTGTTCGACGGCTACCGAGGCTTCCGGCCCAGGCCCGCCGTGCTGTTCGCCCTGCCAGTGGTGCGCAGGCCGAAGCGGCACGTGGCCACGCTGTTCTCCGGTGGTTACATCGCCTCCGGCACCGCGACCTCCGACCGCCAACCGACCCCGTACCTGCCGGTCGGGCTGAAGCTGCTGCCGCTGGAGGGCGCGGGCGAGGTGCAGACCCCGGTGGTGGGCCGGGCGGCCGACGCGCTGCGCCTCGGCGACCGCGTGTGGCTGCGGCACGCCAAGGCGGGCGAGCTGGCCGAGCGGTTCACCCACTACCACGTCGTGCGGGGCGACGTGGTGCAGCGGACCGTGCCCACCTACCGGGGCGAAGGCCACTCGTTCGGCTGAAAGCTATCGCCGCACTAGTCCGGCAGCCGGGTCGACAGGTAGCCGCGGACCAGCGCCTTGGCCTCGTCCAGGATCCGCTGGTCGCCCGCCGGGTCGCGGCGGAACGCCAGGTTCAGCACGCCGTCCGCCGCCTCGACCGCGATCGAGATCGGCAGTTGCAGCTCGGCGAACGGGATGTCGAACTTGACCGAGATCATCTCCGCGATGCGGTCGGAGATGACCGTGTTGTTGTCGCGCCGGTCGTCGAGCAGCCGCAGGTCGACCACGTCGCCGAAGTGCAGCTTCGAGAACGCGGGCACCTCGCGGTGCATCGACACGTACACGTCGAAGATCGAGTCGACGGCGTCCCACCAGTGCTCGAGGGTGGTCGAGGTGAACCGGCCGTCCACCGTCTGGATGAACTTCTCCAGGTTGCGCAGGGTCAGCGCCTGCACGACCGCCCGCTTGTCCGGGAAGAACTGGTAGAGCGAGCCGACCGCGACACCCGCGCGCTCGGCGATCAATGTCGTGGTGACTCCGTCGTAGCCGACCTCCTCGATGAGCTGTGCGCAGGCCTCGAGCATCCGCTCGACGCGCTTGGCGCTGCGCTGCTGCACCGGCTGGCGGCGCAGTGGGGTCGTACTGGTCACGGCGACTCCTGCTGAATGGATGGCGGGACTCCATAGTGCCCGGTCCTGGACCTTTCCACTTCACTTCACGGTGCAACACGCCTACGATCCGAATCACTTTCATGTTCGGGGAGGCTCACGTGACGTCAACCGGCGACTTCCTCTGGGGTGTGTCGACCTCGGCCTTCCAGATCGAAGGCTCCTTCACCGCCGCAGGCAGGCAGCCGTCCGTGTGGGACGCGTTCCCGGCGTTCGAGGGCCACGACGCCTCGGTGGCGTGCGACCACTACCGCCGCTACCGCGAGGACGTCGGCCTCATGCGGTCCCTCGGCGTCAACGCCTACCGGTTCTCCGTGTCGTGGCCGCGGGTGCTCGCGGGCGACCTGGTGTTCTACGACCGGCTGGTGGACGAGCTGCTGGAGTCCGACATCGCGCCCGTCGTCACGCTGTACCACTGGGACACGCCGCTGACCGTGGAAGAGGCGGGCGGCTGGCTCGAACGCGACACCGCGCACCGGTTCGCCGAGTACGCCGCCCGGGTCGCCGAACGCCTGGCCGACCGGGTCGGGATGTGGATCCCGATCAACGAACCCGCGATGGTGACGCTGCTCGGGTACGCCACCGGGCAGCACGCGCCGGGCAAGGCGCTGCTGTACGACGCGCTGCCGACCGCGCACCACCTCAACCTGGCGCACGGGCTCGCCGTGCAGGCGCTGCGCGCCGCCGGAGCGCGCGCTGTGGGCACGGCCAACAACCACACACCCGCGTGGGCCGCGACCCCGGACGATGCCCCGGCCGCCGAGGCCTACTCCGAGCTGCACAACTGGCTCTACGCCGACGCCCAGCTGGCGGGCCGCTACCCGGACTCGCTGGCCGACCGCTTGCCGATCGTGGACGGCGACCTGGCGATCGTTTCCGCGCCGCTCGACTTCTACGGCGTGAACTACTACAACCCGACCCGGCTGCGGCTGCCGTCCGAGGGCAACCCGCTGCCGTTCGAGCTGGTGGACATCGACGAGTACCCGAAGACCGGCTTCGGCTGGCCGGTCGTGCCGTCCGGGCTGTCGGAGATGATCACGCTGTTGCGGGATCGATTCGTCGACTTGCCGCCGGTGTACGTGACCGAGAGCGGGTGCAGCTACCCGCACTCGCTGGAGGACACCGAGCGGATCGAGTACCTGGACGGGCACCTCGAAGAGGCCCTGAAGTCCGACGTGCGCGGGTACTTCGTGTGGTCCCTGATGGACAACTTCGAGTGGGACTCGGGGTACTCGCAGCGGTTCGGCCTGGTCCACGTCGACTACGCGACGCAGCAACGCACACCGCGCGCCTCCTACGAGTGGTACCGCGATCGGATCAGGGGGTGAGCGCGGAGGCGTTGGCGGAACCGGTCGTCCCGGTCCGCCGGTCGTGGATGACGTGGCTGTTCCTGGCCAACCTCGGCCTGTGGCTGGCCATCTACGCGCCCATCCAGGTGCTGCTCCCGCAACAGGCCGAGCTGCTCGACGCGGCCGGCAAGGAAGCGGTGTTCGGACTGGTCACGGGCGTCGGCGCGCTCGTGGCGCTGATCGCGAACCCGCTGATCGGGCTGTCGTCGGACCGGACCACGTCCCGGTTCGGCAGGCGGCACCCGTGGACGCTGGCGGGCGCGCTGGTCGGCGCGGTCGGCCTGGCGGTGCTGTCCTCGGCGTCCTCCGTCGCGGTGGTGGTGATCGGGTGGTGCCTGGTGCAGGCCGGGCTGAACGGGATGCTCGCGTCGCTGACCTCCGCCGTGCCCGACCGGGTGCCCGTGCGGCAGCGGGCCAAGGTGGGCGGGCTGGTCGGCGTGTCCCAGATGCTCGGCACCGTGCTGGGCGCGGTCGTGGTGACGGTGCTGGTCAGCGGTCTGGCGAACGGCTACCTGGCGTGCGCGGCGCTGGTCGTGGCCGGTGCGGTCGCGTTCGTGCTGATCACCCCGGACGTCCGGCTGCCGGCCGCCGACCGCCCGCCGCTGCGGTGGCGCGAGCTGTGGGTGTCGCCGAGGCGGCACCCGGACTTCGCCTGGGCCTGGTGCGCGCACTTCATGATCAACCTGGGCAACGCGTTCGGCACGCTCTACCTGCTGTACTTCCTCGGCGACGTGGTCCGGCACCCGGCACCCGAGGACGGCCTGCTGGTGCTGATGCTGCTCTACGGCGTGGCGCTGGCGACCGGCGCGTTCGCCGTGGGCGCCCGGTCGGACCGGACCGGCCGCCGCAAGCCCTACGTCCTGATGTCCGCGGGCGTGATGGCGGTGGCCGCCCTGCTGCTCGTCGCCTGGCCCACGTGGACGGCCGCGCTGGTCGCCGCGCCGCTGCTCGGCGTCGGCTTCGGCGGGTACTGGGCGGTGGCGCTGGCGCTGCTGACGCAGGTGCTGCCCGCCGCGTCGGACCGCGCCAAGGACCTCGGCGTGCTCAACATCGCCAACTCGCTGCCCCAGGTGGTCGCGCCGCTGCTGACGACGTTCGTGCTGGCGTCGCTCGGCGGGTACCGGGGCTTGTTCGCCGTCTCGGCCGTCGCCACGCTGTGCGCGGCGGTGCTCGTGACCAGGGTCCGTTCGGTGGTGTAGGAGGAGATCAGTGCGGTTGGCCGGCAAGACGGTCGTGGTGACCGGCGCGTCGCAGGGCATCGGCGCGGCGACCGCCCGGACGCTCGCGGGGCGCGGTTCGGTTGTCGTGCTCGTGGCACGCAGCGGTGAAGCGCTCGACGAGCAGGTCGAACGGATCACGGCGACCGGCGGGCGTGCGGTCGCGCTACCCGCGGACCTCGCGGACGTCGACCGGATCCACGCGCTCGCCGAACGGGTGATCGCCGAGGTCGGCGTGCCGGACGTGCTGGTCAACAACGCGGGCGTGGGCCGCTGGCTGTTCCTGGACGATACGCCGACGCCCGAGCTGGCCGGGATGATCGCCCTGCCGTTCACCGCGGCACTGCACCTGACCAGGGAGTTCCTGCCCGGTATGCGGGCGCGTGGCTCCGGTCGGGTGGTCAACGTCAACTCGCCGGTGTCCCGCCTGCCGATCCCCGGCGCCACCGGGTACGCGGCGGCCCGCTACGCGTTGCGCGGCATGACCGCGGCGCTGCGGATGGACCTGCGCGGCACCGGCGTCGGGGTGAGCGAGGTCGTGCCGGGCAAGGTGAGCAGCCGGTACTTCGTCAACAACCCCGGTGCGGAGGAGCGGATCCCGGCGCTGGCCAGGGTGATCCCGACCGTCACGCCGCGGGACGTGGCCGAGCGGATCGCCGACGCGGTGGAGCGGGAACGGGACGAGGTCGTGTTCCCGTGGCAGCTCAAGGCCTTCGACCTGGCCGGTCGGCTGTTCCCGGGGCTGACCGGCTACCTCACCTGGCGGACCGGCACCCACCGCTGAGCACGCGAAACGACCCCATGTCCGCGCGGGAGGGGCGGACATGGGGCCGAAGTGGTGCCCGCGGACCGGTGTCGGTCGGGGAGGGAAGGTGTGCACAACACCGGCCCGCGGCTGTCTGTGTAGTTGTCCTGCTGTCCTGCTGGTGGAGCTTGAGCTGGCCGGCGGTCCGTTCGTCGCGGTCGGGGGTTCGCACGTCCCGGACCGCCGGCCAGTAGGCGGGAGCTCGACCTGGTCGCGTCGGGGGAACGACAGGTCGGGGCCGCCCGTTAGTGGGCTCGAACCACCATTCCGCGGCGCGACCGGGTGACAGGAGGCGTCACCGGCGCCGAGCGGAGGTGCCGAGCCGGGCGCGGGGCCAAACCGCCCGCGACCAGGTGTTCGTACGCGGCGCGCCACACCGAGCAGGGGCTCTTCTGCTGCCGCCACCGTCCGGAGCACTCGGGGCAGTTGCCCTTCTCGTCCGGTTCGTGCGCGGCGAGCAGCGCCCGCCACCCCTCGGTCAGCCGAGGGAGCTCGGAACGTGCCACCGACAGGAGGGACGGGGCGTCGGCCTCGTTGGCCAGCTCTGTGAGCAGGTCCAACCGCTCCCACACCGCGTTGCGAAGAACTTGTCCGAGGATCTCGTCCACCGAAACGTCACCGTCACCTTTCCGCCTGCTCGGCGGCCTCACGTAGCGCGGCCCTGAGTTGTACGAGTTGGTCGGCCGAGAGGACCGCCGTCTCACCCGGAGGACCGACCAGGACCACGCGGCCCCGGTCGACCATCACGGTGAGGCAGCGTTCCCGGTCGACCACGTCGCTGCAGCGGATGCGCCACCAGCGACGGTGCCCGGTCGTGCCGCGCCATCCGGAGTCGAGGTCGGTCGACTCCTGGACAGACATGGTTGCCGGAGAGGTGGCCGCGGCGACGGCAGGCGCTGCCGACCCACCAGGGGTGGTCACCGCCCGCTCGATCAGGTCCACAACCATGTTCCTCTCCGTGCTCGCTCGCTTACCGGAACTCAGATTGCGATGATTCAACCCGGATCGGGACGTCATAGCGCTGGCCGGTGGCCGTTCCACGGTAAGCGGTCAGCGGAGTTCGGCAGGGCCGATCAGCCTCGCCGATCGGTACTTCTCGCAGTCGGGGGAGTGCCCCTACTCTGCCGTTGACGCCCAAAGGACTGTGAGGGGGCGCAATTGAACACCATCGGTTCGCCAAGCTCTCCTGTTACACCAGACGTCTGGGACCAGCAGGAGATGCGTGACGCCTTGGCCAGACGAGAGATCAGCGCGGTCTACCGGCTGCTCCGACGGCACGGTGTCTCGCAACGCCAGATCGCGGCGTTGACGGGCCAGTCGCAGTCCGAAGTCTCGGAGATCCTCAAGGGACGCCAGGTCATGGCCTACGACGTCCTCGCCCGGATCGCCGCCGGCTTGGGTGTCCCAAGGGGGTACATGGGCCTCGCTTACGACGAGGCCACGGCAGTGAGGGTGGCCGCCACGGCGGAGTCACCCCATTCTGAGGAGGACGAGTCGGTGAAGCGAAGGAAGTTCCTCGCGCACGCCGCCGCCATCACCGTCGGCGCGGCCGTGTTCGGTACGGACTCCGGGTCTTGGGCTTCATCGCCCGCGCAGACTCCGGCCCCTGGCCGCATCGGCATGACCGACGTCCGACAGGTCGAGGCGGCCACCAGGGCGTTGCGCACGCTCGACTACCAGTACGGCGGCGGCTCGTGCCGCGACGCCGTCGTCGCACAGCTGTCGTGGGGACAGCAGATGCTCGGCGCGAACGCGACCGACCTGGTCAAGGAACGCCTCTACGTCGCGCTCGCCGACCTGCACAACCTGGCCGGGTGGACCTCGTTCGACACCGGCCTGTACGACTCGGCCCGCAACCACTTCGGCCAGGCGCTCGGCCTGGCCAAGCAGGGGCGCAAGGAAGAGCTCGTGGCCAACATCCTGTACCGGATGGGCCGCGTCTACCTGCACCAGAACGCGCCGGACGACGCGTTGAAGGTGTTCCAGCTCGGCCAGCTGGCCGCGCAGAACTCCGGTTCGGAGCTCGCCGTGGGCATCCTGTGCGCCAACGAGGCGTGGGCCTACGCGAAGATGGGCTCCGACGACCAGGCGTTGAAGCTGCTCAGCCGGGCCCGCGACGAGTTCGCCCGGGCCAACATCGAGGACTCGCCCGCGTGGGCGAAGTTCTTCGACGCCAACGACCTGTCCGCGATGATCGGCACGGTGCACACGGAGCTGGCGCAGACCGTGGACAAGAAGTACACGCGCACCGCCGTGCCGGCGCTGACCAAGGCCATCGGCGGCTACGGCGAGGACATGACCCGCAGCCGGTCGTTCAACCTCACGTCCCTGTCGATCAACCACCTGCTCGACGGCGACATCGACCACGCGTCGCGCATGGGCCGGCAGGCGATCGAGCTGTCCGAGGGCCTGAAGTCGGTCCGCACCAAGGACCGGATGAAGCCGTTGCAGCACGAAGCCGAGAAGCGCCGCAACAACCCCGACGCCCGTGAGCTGGCCGAACGCCTGGCGAAGTTCACCGGCAACGACAGCGCGGCCTGAGCTGCGGGGAGTCGGGGCCCTGGACGGCAGGTTCACCTCCGCCGCGCTGACGGCGGTGCTGGAACGGCTGTGCGCCGAACTGGGGTTGGCGCACCGCGACGCGCGGCTCGTGAAGTTCACCAGCAACGCCGTGTTCGACCTGCCCGGTGACCGGGTGGTGGTGCGGATCGTCGGTTCGATGAACCTGCGCCACCGGGCCCGGAAGGTGGTCGAGGTCGCGCGGTGGCTGGCCGCGCACGACGTGCCCGCCGTCCGGCTGGTCGAGGACGTGCCGCAGCCGTTGGCGGTGGGGGAGCACCTGGCCACCCTGTGGCACACCGTGCCGTCCGGTGGCAGGCCCGTCGACGGCCGTGACCTGGGCCGGGTGCTGCGGCAGGTGCACGCGCTGCCCGCGCCGGACTTCGCGCTGCCGCGCTGGACGCCGCTGGACGACGTGCGGCGGCGCATCGCCGACGCCGAGGAGCTGTCCGGGCCGGACCGCCGGTTCCTGGAGGACCGGTGCGCCGAGGCCGACCACCGGCTGGCCGAGCTGCGGACCGTGCTGCCGCAGGGCGTGGTGCACGGCGACGCGCACCTGGGCAACCTGATCCCGAGCCCGGACGGGCCGGTGATCTGTGATTTCGACTCCACCAGCGTCGGGCCGCGCGAGTGGGACCTGAGCACCCTGCCGGTCGGCGTGGCCCGCTTCGGTCACCCGGCCGAGTGGTACCGGCAGCTGACCGACGAGTACGGCTTCGACGTCACCAGGTGGGCCGGGTTCCCGGTGTTGCGCGAGGTCAGGGAGCTGAAGCTGACCACGAGCGTGCTGCCGATCATGCGCAGCCACCCCGGTGTGCGCGAGGAGCTGCACAGCCGGCTCAAAGCGTTGCGCGCGGGCGACACCACGACCCACTGGACCCCCTACCGCTGACGGCGGGGTCGTGGGGCATCGAACCGGTAACGCCCGGCGCGCGTTTCACGACTGAGGCATCGACGGGTTGCGTGACGGGGTTCTGGCGAGGTGTGCGTGGTCGGGAATCTGCCGGTGGTGCGGCGCAGGCGGGCGCGGCGGGCCGCCCGGATGTTGGACGAGGTGGTGGACACCCAGCTGCCGTTCCTGGCGTCGTTCGACGAGCAGCGCCGCCGCCGTTCGGCGAACTACCTGGCGGAGCTGGTGAAGCTCGCGCACGACTACCGGTGCTTCGCCAACGGCTGGATCGACGCCAAGGAGCTCGAACGGCGCGGCCAGGACGCGATGGCGGCGCTGGACCGGCTCCGCGCCGAGGACGCTTCCGCCCGACTGATCACCGACTAGGGCGTTCGGCGCAGTTCGTCGCACCGAACGGACCACTCGCCGACGCTCAGTCGCGCCAGGCTCCGGCTTCCCACGCTGCCACCGCGTAGTCGTGGAAGCTCTTGGGCTCACGTCCGGTGACCTGGGCGACGGTGTCGGTCGGTTCGCCGTCACCCAACGCGTCCCACGCGCGGATCTGCTCCTCGGCGAGGTCGGCGGGCATGACGGCCCGGTAGTCGTCCGGCGTGCCGCGGAACCGGATCGGCCGGCCGGTGACCCGCGTGAGCACGGCCAGCGCCTGCGGGAACGACAACGCCCCGGGCCCGGTGACCTCGTAGACCTCGCCCTCGTGCCCGTCCTCGGTCAGCGCCGCGACGGCCACCGCCGCGATGTCGTCCGCGTCCACGAACGCCTGCGTCTTGTCACCGAGGGGCAGCACCAGCTCGCCGCCGAGCACCGAGGGCCGGAAGAACCCCTCGTCGAAGTTCTGGTCGAACCAGTCCGGCCGCAGCACGGTCCAGTCGACGCCGCAGGTTCGCACCAGCCGTTCGGCGGCGAGCAGCCGTTCGTCCCGCATCTCCGCCACACCCCGGGTGGACAGCAGCACGAGCCGCCGCACGCCGGACGCCACGGCCTCGTGCACGAACTCCGGTTCGACCGGCAGCTCGTGCGGTGCCATCAGGTACACCCGCTCGACGCCTGCCAGCGCGCCCGCCCACGTGTCGCGGTCGGACCAGTCGAACCTCACCTCGCCCCGGCGTGACGCGCGGCGCACGGCGTGGCCCGCTCCGGAGAGCCGTGCGGCGACCCGCCTGCCCGTCGAGCCGGTGGCACCCAGTACCAGGATCGATGGATCAGCCATGGATCGACCCAATCACAGGGGTCCGACAATTCGCGCGGGTGCGACGCCCGGGGTGCCTCCGGACGTCGCACCCGCGGCTCAAGCGGCCATCTTGCGGCGGCGATGACGACGAAGCGGGCGGCTTTTTCGGGCAACGCCAGCCCGAACGCGGCGAGCACGAGCACCGTCCTCGTCGGTTCCTCGCGTGCGGGCGCGGTGCGGCCGGTGATCTGTCGGCGTGGCATTCCAGGCCCCTTCTCGTCGGGATCGGTCGTGACCGAGGCAATCCGTTCGAGAGGGTGCAGACAAGGAATCGGGGTGTCCGGGACAGTCCCGGACACCCCGACCGAAGACGATCTACCAGGTCAGGCGACCGGTGCGCGCGAGAGCACGACCGCCAAACCGAAAGCGATGCCCATGATGGCCAGCTCCACCGCGGCCCAGCCGACGATCGCCGTCGTCTTGTGCTGGGCGATGTGCGGCAGGAATCGCCACCGGATGTTCGCGCCGAGCACCGCCAGCACGGCGGCGCACACGATCTTCCCGATCAGGATCAACCCGTACGACGTGGTGAACAACGAACCGGGCAGGCCGATGGCGGGGTTCAGCGCGAGTTCCAGCAGCCCGTTGAACAACCCGGTCACCGACACCAGGATCAACGCGATCGTGGCCAGTTTCGAGAACTTCGGCAGCGCCTCGGCCAACAGCCCGCGGCGGTGGGCGACCAGCACCACCAACGCGGCCAGGCCACCGGTCCACGCCGCGGCGCCGAGCACGTGCAGTTCCATCGAGATCATCGAGTAGTCGTGGTACTTCCAGTTCGACGCGTGACCGGTCACCGGCAGCGGCAGCAGGCCGAACATGGAGATCAGGATGCGCAGTTCCGCCGGCACCGATTCGCCCCGGCGCACGGCCATCACGCCGATCCACAGGTACACCAGCGCGCACACCGCGCTGAACAACAATCCCTGCCCGGCGCCGACGCGTTGCACGTAATCGACGACCATCGGCATGGTCAGTTCCGCGTCGGGGCGCGTTTCGTACGCCCGGATCACGATCGACAGCAACGCGGTGAACGCCCACACGGCCGCGGCGATCACGGCGGCGGGTCGGGCGACGCGCAGCACCGGTTCGGTGATGGCGGGTCGGCTGAACCCGAGCAGCTTCGGCAGCAGCGAGAGGCCGACGACGGTCGTCGCGGCCAGGTCCAGCAGCGTGCGCACCAACGGGTGCGCGAACCGGACCACCACTCCCGGCTCGGCCACGCCCACCGCTTCCGGTGTGGTGGACAGGCCGAGTCCCAGGAAGACGCCGACAGCACCGCCGGCGAGCAGGCCGCCGACGACCCAGTACCTGTTCGCGGTGGTGGTGGTCCGGTTCACGGTCATCGCCTGCTGCTCTCCTCGGCGCGGTCCGCACCACCGCGCAGCGCGAGGAACGCGCCACCGGCCAGCAGCACGGCCGCGCCGGCGATCCACACCCAGATGGGCACGCCGCCCGCACCGGACGACGGCGAGGCCGCGTCCTGGGCGGCCGACGAGGAGGCGGGCGCGGGCGTGCCGTCGCCCGCCTTCGTCAGGGTGAACTTGAGCGAACCGGTCACCGGGTGCCCGTCCGCGGACAGGATCCGGTAGCCCACCGCGTACTCGGCGGCCGGGCCGAGCGGGCGGACCGGGAAGACGACGCTGCTGTTCTTGACCGTCGGCTCGCCGTCAGCTTCCCAGCGCGTGCCCTCCGGCCCGGTGACGGTGATCGTGTTGAACTTCTCCCCGGCCTGCACGGGCTGGTCGAAGGTCAGCGTGATCGTCGTCGGTCCGGATTCCAGCCGCGCCCCGTCTTTGGGGTCGCTGCTGACCAGCACGTTGTGCGCGAACGCCGGTGTGGCCGTGCCGAGCACGACCGCGCCCGCGACCAGGCCGGTCAGCAGCAGCGAGACGACGCGCCTCATGCCGTCTGCTTGCCCGCGCGACGGGACCGCAGCACGGCTCCCGCACCCAACCCGAGGCCCAGCGCGCCGACGACGAGCCCGGCGCCGCCCAGCCAGCGGGCCGTGTCGTCGGTCGAGCCGGCCGCCGCCGTGTCGTGGCCGTCGTCGGCGACGGCCGTCGCGGTGGCCGTGCCGTGCGCGTCGCCGGCGGTCTTGGCGACCAGCTTCAGCACCGGCGCGGGACGCTCCGGCTCGTCGGCGCCCTCGGCGGGCGGCGGCGTGTTCCAGTCCACGACCTCACCGCTGTCGTAGGTCTGCTTGGCGGGCAGGACCAGCTTGTCGGTGTTGTCCGGCAGCGGCCCGATGGACAGGTCGAACTCGTTGAACTGGCCGGGCTCGATGCGAATGCCCGGGTCTGCGGTCCAGGTGACCGTGCGGACGGCCTCGGTGACCTCGCGGCCGTGGCTCTTGACCGGCGTGGCCAGCTTCTCCTTGACCGCCTCGACCTTCCAGCCCGGCGTCGGCTTGGTGCTGACCGACGCCAGCGGGTACTCGGCGGGCAGGGTCACCTCCAGCTTGACCGTGCCCGCGTCGGGGCGTTCGTTCGGCACGCGGAACGTGACCTTGGTGTACCCGCCCTGGACGGCGTCCTTCGGCGTGGACGCGGTGACGTGCGCGGACGCGAGGCCCGCGGTGGTCAGCGCGAGGATCGTGGCGGCGCCGAGCACGGCACCGCCCTTGACGAGCGCGCGCACGCCAAATCGCTTTGTCGACATGAAGTTGTGGCTCCTGAGCCTGAGTGTGTGTGTTCGGGGACTCGGGTGATCAGGAGCGAGGGGGACCGCGGCGGCCGTGCACCCGCCGCAACAGCACGTCGACCAGCGCGTTCGCCGTCGACGACGGGGTGGCCGACCACAGCGCCCCGGCCGGCACGACCGGCACGAGCGGTGGCGGCAGCAGCCGGGTGACGGCCCCGGCCAGCGCCTGCAGCACCGCGTCGGCACGGGCCAGCAGCAGGCCGGTGAGCAGGGCGGCGACCACGTGCGCGGCGGTCATGGCGGTCGGGCTGAACCCGAGGCCGGGACCGTCGGCGGCGTGGTGGACCAGGTTGAGCAGCGCGTGCTGCCCGAGCTGCGCGACGCCCAGCGTGGCCAGGATCGTCCACGGTCGGCGCCCGCGTTCGGCCATGGCGGTGCCCGCGAACGCGACGAGCAACGTCAGCGGCAGCGCGGGCGCGAACTCGGTGACCGAGCCTCCCGCCGCACCGTGCGCGGTGATGCTCAGCGCGGCGGAGGTCACGGCCAGCAGCGCGATCCGCGCGA
Source organism: Saccharothrix carnea (assembly GCF_003014735.1). Classification (GTDB taxonomy): domain Bacteria; phylum Actinomycetota; class Actinomycetes; order Mycobacteriales; family Pseudonocardiaceae; genus Actinosynnema; species Actinosynnema carneum. The sequence goes on from NZ_PYAX01000005.1 coordinate 353,891, forward strand.
GGCGGGACGGTGCGGGCCGGCTGGTCACACCACAGAGAGTAGGAGGTCGCCCGGCCCGAGCGTCAGTCCCCACCTCCGACGACGGGTTTGTACTAGTCCGAACGGGGGTACGGGTTACCCGTGACGACCGAGAGTAAACCCATCGAAGAGCCCTTGCCCGGTGATCCGACAGCGGATCGGCCAGGGCGCACGGACCGCGTGGTCTTCGGTGTCGCCGCCGTCGTCACCCTCGCGTTCGTGGCCTGGGGCATCCTCGGCACGGCGTCCCTGGCCACCGCGTCGAAAACCGCGCTGACCTGGGTCATCGCCAATCTCGGCTGGGCGTTCGTGCTCACCGCGTCGGGCTTCGTGGTGTTCGCGCTGTGGCTCGCGGTGAGCCGCTACGGCCGCATCCCGCTCGGTCGCGACGACGAGCCTCCGGAGTTCCGCACGATCTCCTGGGTCGCGATGATGTTCAGCGCGGGCATGGGCATCGGCCTGATGTTCTACGGGGTCAACGAGCCGCTGTCGCACTTCGTGTCGCCACCGCCGGGCACCGTCGAGGGCGGCTCGGCCGAGGCGTTGCAGACCGCGATGGCCACCACCCTGTTCCACTGGACGCTGCACCCGTGGGCCATCTACGCCGTCGTCGGCCTGGCCATCGCCTACGGCAGCTTCCGCCGGGGCCGCAGCCAGCTGATCAGCGCGGCGTTCGCCCCCCTGCTCGGACGCCGCCGCACCGAGGGCCCGGCCGGTCGGGCGATCGACGTGCTGGCGATCTTCGCCACCCTGTTCGGCTCGGCCACCTCGCTCGGCCTCGGCGCGCTGCAGATCGGCAGCGGGTTGCAGGTCGCGGGCTGGCTGGGCGAGGTCGGCAACGGCATCGTGGTCGGCGTCATCGCCGTCCTGACCATGGCGTTCGTCGCGTCGGCCGTGTCCGGCGTGGCCAAGGGCATCCAGTGGCTGTCCAACATCAACATGGTGCTGGCCGTGGTGCTGGCCGCGTTCGTGTTCGTGGTCGGGCCCACGGTGTTCGTGCTCAACCTCGTGCCCACCGCCATCGGCGACTACTTCCGCGAACTGGCCGACATGGCGGGCCGCACCGCCGCGTCCGGCGGTGACGCGACCGAGACGTGGCTGTCCGGCTGGACGATCTTCTACTGGGCGTGGTGGATCTCGTGGACGCCGTTCGTCGGCATGTTCATCGCCCGCATCAGCCGCGGCCGCACGATCCGCCAGTTCGTGGCGGGCGTCATCCTCGTGCCCAGCCTGGTCAGCCTGGCCTGGTTCTGCGTGTTCGGCGGCACGGCGATCTCCGTGCAGCGGTCCGGCACGGACCTCGCGGGCACCGCGTCGCCGGAGGGGCAGCTGTTCGGGCTGCTCGACCAGTTCCCGCTGGCCTCCGTCGCCGGCGTGGTGGTGATGGTGCTGGTGGCGATCTTCTTCGTGTCCGGCGCGGACGCCGCGTCCGTGGTGATGGGCACGCTGTCGCAGCGCGGCTCGATCCGACCGTCGAAGGGCGTGGTCGTGTTCTGGGGCGTGCTCACCGGCCTCGTCGCGGCGGTGATGCTGCTGGTCGGCGGGTCGAGCGGGCTGACCGGCCTGCAGAACCTGACGATCATCGCCGCGCTGCCGTTCATGCTCGTCATGGTCGGCCTGTGCGTGTCGCTGGCCCGCGACCTGCGCAGCGACCCGCTGATCCGGCGGGAGGAACGGGTCGCCGAGGTGATGGAAGAGGTCACCGCGCAGTTCGACCCGGCCGAACCCAACCCCGAGGAGACCGCCTACAAGACCGTGCAGGAACTCACACGCCGAGGCGTTTGAGCAGGTCGGCTTCCATCGCTTCCAGGTCTACCGAGACCGCGCGGTGCGCCGCCTTGCGCCGCGGTGCGGGCATCCGCTCCGACGCCCGCACCGCGGCCAGCAGCTGCGCCAGGCGCGTCTCGGTGTCCTGGACGTAGGTCGGCTCGGTGTCGCGGAGCTGGCCCAGCGCCTCACTGAACCCGGCGATCCGGGCGTGCAGGCGCGCACCCCTGCCCGAGTACCTGGTCAGCTGGTCGACCGGCACCCCGAGCCGGGACGCCCGGTAGTGGTCGTAGCGGTCGCTCAGGAGCGCGGCGGCACGGGCCGCGACCGGTGCCACCACCGGGATCAACGCGGGCGCCAGCACCTTGGCCAAGCCCACGAGGTTCCTCGCCCTGCCCGGGGTGAACCCCTTGCCCTTCTCACGCGCCATGGCCGCACCTCCTCAACCGCAAACCCTAGAGCCGTTCCGGTAAAAGATCGACTCGACTCGGCGAGGTTGCCGGTACAACAGCTCACCCGGCGTCATACGCTGCACCGGTGACTTCCCAGGTGCAGCTCGACGCCGGTGTGGTCACTCGTTGCCGGCGGCGGGTGCACCTCGAACACGATCCGACCATGCGCGACGCGCCCACGCTGCCGCCGGACCCCACCGGTCAGCAGCGCCGGGCCGACGCGAACGAACACCGGCGCGCGGTCGCCACCGCCCTGGGCCGGGTCGTCGGATCCGACCTGATGGAGATACCGCAGGACGTGCCATCGGCCGACCGCGAGCGCGTCACCGCCGCCGCGATGCAGGCAGGCGTCCCGTACATCTGGGGTGCGGCGCTGCCCCGCGACCCGCTGGGCGGCCGGCGCGGCGGCATCGACCTGCTGGTGAAGGAGACCACCGGGTACGTGCCCGTGCTCGTGGTCCGGCACAAGGTCAGCGACCCCGGCCAGGGCGCCCGCACGTCACCCCTGTCGCACCCGCTGCCCGGCGGCGCGCGGGTCGACCCGCTGCGCAAGGTCCGGCCCCAGCCGCGCGACCAGCTCCGGCTCGCGCACGCGCAACGCCAGCTCCAGGCGTCCGGGTTCGCCGCGAGCGGCCGGGCGACCGGCGGCGTCATCGGCATGGACGCCGACGTCGTCGTGTGGCACGACCTGGAAGCACCCACGTGGCCGGGCGGCAAGAACGCGCTCGCCGAGTACGACACCCGGTTCGCCGACCGGCTGGCCGTGGCGGCCGCCGCCGCCACCGGCGCCGACCCGCTGGCCCGTCCGTCCCGGATCGTGGAGTGCCGCAGCTGCCCGTGGTGGCCGGTGTGCGAGACCGACCTGAAGGCGGCGCGGGACGTCAGCCTCGTCGTGCGCGGCGAGGACGCCGTGGCGCTGCGCAAGGTCGGCGTCAGCACGGTCGACGAGCTGGCCGCGCTCGACCCGGACGAGCAGGTCATCCCCCTGGTCGGGATGCTGCACTCGGACGCCGTCATCCTGGCCCGCGCCTGGCTGCGCGACCTGACCGTGGTGCGCCGCGTGTCCCGCATGGACGTGCCGCGCGCCGACGTCGAGGTCGACGTGGACATGGAGAGCTTCGGCGACCTGGGCGCCTACATGTGGGGCTGCTGGCTGTCCGGGCAGGACGTCGGCGAGGAGCACGGCTACCGCGCGTTCGCCACCTGGGACCCGCTGCCGTGCGACGACGAGGCCCGGTCGTTCGCCGAGTTCTGGGGCTGGCTGACCGGCGTGCGGCTGCGCGCCCGTGCGCGCGGGCTGTCGTTCAAGGCGTACTGCTACAACGAGCTCGCCGAGAACCGCTGGCTGCTCGGGTCGGCCGAGCGGTTCAAGGGCAGGCCCGGCATCCCCACCGTGGCGCAGGTGCGCGAGTTCATCACGTCCGACTCGTGGGTCGACCTGTTCGGCATCGTGCAGGACCAGTTCCTGTGCGCCCACGGCAAGGGCCTGAAGACCATCGCCCCGGTCGCCGGGTTCCGCTGGCGCGACCCCGAGGCGGGCGGCGAGAACTCGATGCGCTGGTACCGCGACGCCGTGGGCATGGACGGCCGGCCGCCCGACCCCGCCCAGCGCCGCCGGCTGCTGGAGTACAACGAGGACGACGTCCGCGCCACCCACACCCTGCGGCTGTGGATGACGTCGGACGCCATGGACGACCTGCCGTTCGCCGGAGATCTGTGACGACGCGGCCTCGCGGTTAGCGCGGCGCCATTCGCAAGGCACCGTCCATCCGGATGACCTCGCCGTTCAGGTAGTCGTGCTCCACGATCGAGACGGCCAGCCGCGCGTACTCCTCCGGCTGCGCCAGCCGCTTCGGGAACGGCACGCCCGCCGCCAGGCCCGCGCGGAACTCGTCCGACACGGTCGCGAGCATCGGCGTGTCCACGATGCCCGGCGCGATCGTCATCACCCGCACGCCCACCGACGACAGGTCACGCGCCGCGGGCAGCGTCATCCCCACCACCGCGGCCTTCGACGCCGCGTACGCCACCTGCCCGATCTGCCCGTCGAACGCCGCGATCGACGCCGTGTTGATCACCACGCCCCGCTGCCCGTGCTCCAGCGGCTCGGTCCTGCCCATCGCCGCCGCCGCCAGCCGCAGCACGTTGAACGTGCCCACCAGGTTGACGTCGATGACCTTCCGGTACAGGTCCAGCGGATGCGGGCCCGACTTGCCCACCGTCCGCGTCGACGGGCCGATGCCCGCGCAGTTCACCACGACCCGCAGCGGCGAGCCCGAACCGGCGGCCGTGTCGACGGCGGCTTGGACGTCTTCCTCGGAGGTGACGTCCGCCGCCAAGTAGGTGACGCCCTCGACCTCGGGCGCGTTGTCGGTAGAGAGGTCCAGCGCGAACACCGCCGCACCACGTGCCGCCAGCGCACGCGCGGTCGCGAGGCCAAGCCCGGACGCGCCGCCGGTGACGATCGCCGCGGTACCCGAGATCTCCATACATCCTCCTGTCCGTGGGACCAGGAGGTTAACGGTCGTTCAGCCCCCGGCGCTCGGAGAAGTGGAGCAATGCGACCAACGGCACGGCCGCGAGCAGCGCCAGGCCCACGAAGAGCAGGGAGAACAGGACGAGTTCCATACCCACGACCTTGCCTTGCGCCCAGGCGAAACCGCGTCCGCCGCGAGGGGTGTTTCCCCGTACCCCCGGAGGACTACCCACCTCACTCTCCGCATACGCCTGGTGTTTGACCCGTGGCCAACTTCGGGTGTCACCGTCACCTCATGTTCGTTCGACGGATCGCGGTCGTGGGAACGGGTTACGTGGGCCTGACGACGGGGGCGTGCCTGGCCTCCCTCGGACATCGGGTCGTGTGCGCCGACGTCGACGCGCTGAAGATCGCGCGGCTGCGTGCCGGACAGGTCGACATCCTCGAACCCGGCCTCGCCGACCTGGTCGTGGAAGGCCAGTCCGCCGGACGGCTGGCGTTCGTGGAAGGCGCCCGGCACGCCGTCGCCGACGCCGAAGTGGTGTTCCTGTGCCTGCCGACGCCCATGGGCGCGGGCGGCGCGGCGGACCTCGGCGCGGTCGAGGCGGTGGCCCAGGAGATCCGTGACGTCCTGCCTTACGGCGCCGTCGTGGTGTGCAAGTCGACCGTCCCGGTCGGCACGTCCACCAGGGTCGCGGCCCTGCTCGGCCGGGAGGACGTCGCCGTCGTCTCCAACCCCGAGTTCCTGCGCGAGGGCAGCGCCGTGCGCGACTTCCTGCACCCCGACCGGATCGTGGTCGGCTCCGACTCGCCGCAGGCCGCCGAACGCGTCGGCGCCCTGTTCACCAAGCTCGGCGCGCCCACCGTGCTCATGGACGCGGCCAGCGCCGAAATGGTCAAGTACGCGGCCAACTGCTTCCTGGCGATGAAGCTGTCCTACGTCAACGCGGTCGCCGAGCTGTGCGAACTCGTCGGCGCGGACGTCACCTCCGTCACCGAGGGCATGGGCTACGACAAGCGCATCGGCCAGTCGTTCCTGCGGCCCGGACCCGGCTGGGGCGGGTCGTGCCTGCCCAAGGACACGCACGCCATGGTGCGCATCGCCGATGCGGTCGGCGTGGACTTCTCGCTGGTCAAGGCCACCATCGAGACGAACGGCCGGCAGCAGCGGCGGGTGGTGGAGAAGCTGCGGCGCGCAGTCGGGCCGCTGGCGGGCGCCCGCATCGGCGTGCTCGGGCTCGCGTTCAAGGCGGGCACGAACGACCTGCGCGACTCGCCCGCGTTGGCGGTGGCGGAGCTGCTCGCGTTCGAGGGCGCCGAGCTGGTCGCGTACGACCCGGAGATCAGCAGGCCGCTGGTGGGGATGACCGTGGTCGACTCGCCGTACGCGGCGGTACGCGACGCGGACGCGGTCGTGCTGCTGACCGAGTGGCCGGAGTTCCGCGCGCTGGACTGGGCGCTGGTGGCGTCGGTGATGTCCGGTTCGACGGTGCTGGACACCCGCAACCACCTCGACGCGGACGCGTTGGCGCGGGCCGGGCTGGTGCTGCACGGACTGGGGCGTGAGCTGCGGATTCCCGACCAGGCGAGGTGAGTGGAGCTCGCGTTCAGCGGATCTTCAGGACACTGTGTCGTTAGCGGGGGTAACAAAGCGCGCGATGCCGACGTAAGTTGTTGAAATGTTCACCACCCGTCCTGAACTCGTCGGCACGCACGGAATGGTCGCGTCCACGCACTGGCTCGCCTCCAGCGCGGGCATGGCCGTCCTGGAGGACGGCGGCAACGCCTTCGACGCTGCGGTCGCGGTCGGCTTCGTGCTGCAAGTGGTGGAACCGCACCTCAACGGACCCGGCGGCGAGGTGCCCGCGGTGTTCGCCGCCGCCGGCGAGACCTCACCGCGCGTGCTGTGCGGCCAGGGCGTGGCGCCCGCCGGTGCGACGATCGCGCACTACCGGGGCCTCGGCCTTGACCTCGTGCCGGGCAGCGGGCTGCTGGCCGCCACCGTGCCGGGCGCGTGGGACGGCTGGCTGACGCTGCTGCGCGACTACGGCACCAAGTCGCTGCGCGAGGTGCTCGGCTACGCGATCGGGTACGCGCGGGACGGGTTCCCGCTGCTGGAACGGGCGGCGTTCACCATCTCGACGGTGGCCGAGCTGTTCCGCGAGCACTGGACGTCGTCGGCGGCGCTGTGGCTGCCGGGCGGGAAGCCACCGGAGGCCGGGGCGCGGTTCCGCAACCCCAAGCTCGCCGACACGTGGGAGTGGTTGCTGGCCGCCGGGGAGGCCGCCGGGTCGGACCGGGAGGCGCAGATCGAGGCGGCGCGGCGGGCGTGGTCGCAGGGGTTCGTGGCGGCCCAGGTGGACGAGTTCTTCCGGATCGCGCACCGCGACGACTCCGGAGCCGACCACGCCGGTGTGCTGACCGGTGAGGACATGGCGTCGTGGGAGGCGTCGTACGAGGACGCGGTGTCGGTGGACTTCGGGCCGTGGAGCGTGGTGAAGCCCGGGGCGTGGACGCAGGGGCCCGTGCTGTTGCAGCAGTTGTTGCTGCTGGAGGGCTTCGCCGACCGGTTGTCCTATTCGGACGGCGTGCCCACGGCGGAGACCGTGCACCTGGCGGTGGAGTGCGCCAAGCTGGCGTTCGCCGACCGGGAGGCCTGGTACGGGGATAACGGCGACGTGCCCTTGGACCTACTTCTTTCGAGGGACTACGCGCGGCAGCGCCGGCAACTCGTCGCCGATCATGCTTCACTCGATCTGCGACCCGGTTCACCTGGTCCGGTCGAAGCGCGCCTTCCGGGGCACGTTCTGCGGGGCCCGAGCGTTGCGAGCCAAAAAGACAGCGGCGGCGCGCTCGGCGAACCCACCGTCTCCCGCGCCGGCACGGTCAAGGGAGACACCGTCCACGTGGACGTGGTCGACCGCTGGGGGAACATCGTGTCGGCCACCCCGTCCGGCGGCTGGCTGCAGTCCTCGCCGACCATCCCGTCGCTGGGCTTCTGCCTCGGCAGCCGCGCGCAGATGTTCTGGCTGGACGAAGACCTGCCGAACTCCCTGGCCCCCGGCAAGCGCCCCCGGATCACCCTGTCCCCGACCCTGGCCCTGCGCGAAGGCCTGCCCGCCCTGGCCTTCGGCACCCCCGGCGGCGACCAGCAGGACCAGTGGCAGCTGGGGTTCTGGCTCGCGCACACCCTCGGCGGGATGAACCTCCAGGAGGCCATCGACTCGCCGATGTGGCACACCAACGCGTTCCCGAGCTCGTTCTACCCGCGGTCGTGGACGCCCGGTGAGCTCGTGATCGAGTCGCGCGTCGGCGAGGGCGCGTTGGCGGAGCTGCGCGAACGCGGTCACGCGGTGGTCGACGCGGGCGCGTGGACGCTGGGCCGGATGTCCGCCGTGGCCAGGGATTCGCGCGACGGCCTGCTGCGTGGCGCCGCCAACCCGCGCGGCGCCCAGGGGTACGCGGTCGGCCGTTGAGGTCCGGAACTGCGCCATCGAGGCCCTTGAGCCCGAGGCCCGCGAGCCGCGGGACCGCTGGTGAGAGTGGGTGATTCGTCCGCTTTGCCTGATTTTGTGGACGAGGCCCTGATCGGCCGGACTGGGCCGGACTGGGCCGGGCAGTGCGGAGGTGGGGCGGTTCGAGGGCGGGTGGTGCGGGGTGCGGGGTGGTGCTTGGTTGGAACGGCCCCGGCCCGAGGGGGAGGGGGCCGGGACCGTTCCGGCTTGAGGCAGGTCGCACGCCTGGGAGGGTGGGTGCGTCAGCGGCTGAGGTCGAGCTGCAGGTGCAGTGGGGCGTCGGTGGTGCCGTTGCCCAGGAACAGCGGGCGGGCGGTGACCGGGCCGGTCGGGTTCGCGGTGTCGACGCGGACGGCGTCGCCGATGTTCGCGACCTTGCCCAGCTCGGCGTCGACGTCGGGCCTGGTGTGCGCGCCGAGGTCGACGGCCTGCGCGGTGCCGCCCAGGCCGAGCATGACGGCGGTGCTGCCGATGGTGACCGCGGCCCCGGCGATGGTCTTCCTGAGGTTCATGGGCGGGAAAGTTTCGTAGTTCCGGGGTCCGGTTCAAGCTCGCTAACCCGGCGGAGTGGATTACTTCACCCGGTGCGGTGGACTTCCGGCCGCCACCACTCCCGGCCACCGGAGCCTGACCGTGCAGACCCGCGTCCCGCCCCGCCACACCGTCACGGAGTAGACGCCCCCGGCGCCCCGGCCCGCGCCAGGAAGTCCTCCGCACACCCCCGCGTGTACCGGTCCCTCCACTCCACCCCGCGCGCGATGCACCAACCGTGGTCGTCCACGGATGATCACGCGCTGACAGGGGAGGTGGTGCGGTTGACCAGGAACGAACCGACTCACCGGAGGCGCAGGCTGGGCGAGGTCCTGCGGGAGTTGCGCCTGCGGGCCGGGCTCTCGCAGCAGGAAGCCGCCGACCGGCTCAACCACGACCACCGCAAGATCAGCCGGATCGAGAAGGGCCAGAAGCCCGACTACCACGGCATGCGCGCCATGCTCGACACCTACGGCGTCCCGTTGATGAGTCCGCCGAGTGGATCGGGAGGCTCGCCGCTGAGCGTTAGAGATCGAGGTGTCGCCGTGTGGCGCAAGAGCAGCCGTAGCAACACCGGCGGGAACGGCAACTGCGTCGAGGTGGCGCTGGTAGGTGGGTCGGCGCGGGTCCGTGACTCGAAGAACCCCGCCGGTCCGACTGTGGCCCTGCCCGACTGGCAGGCGTTCTTGGCTGCGGCCAAGCGTGGGCGGTTCGAGGCCTGAGCAGGCCTGTGGTGTCGTAGAACAATTTGTTCTACTCTTGTGTCCATGGGCGAGCCGTCAACCATCGGGGTTCGTGAGTTGAACCAACGCACCAGCGCGGTCCTCAAACGAGTGCGTGGTGGCGAGCGCATCACGGTCACCGAGCACGGTGAGCCCGTCGCTTATCTCGTCCCGGTGCAGTCGGACGCCGATGTGCTTGACCGGCTCGTGGCGGCCGGGCAGGCGATCGCGCCTAGCCGAACCGGTGCGCTTGTCATGCCGCCTGACCGGGGAGACGCGGACGTGGACGTGGCGGCTGAACTCGTCGCCGCGCGCGACGAGGAGCGCTGGTGATCTACCTGGACACGTCCGCTCTGGTGAAGCTCACGCGCAGGGAGCCAGGTACGACAGAGCTGTTCGAATGGCTCAACGCGGATCACCGACTCGGTGTCCGACGCGTCTCCTCCGTGCTGGCCGAGGTCGAATTGACCCGGGCCTTGCGGCGATCTTCGCCAAAGGCTTTGGTGAACGTGCCAGTCGTCCTGTCCGACCTGTACCTCGTGGAGATCACGGCGGTGGTGCGCCAGACGGCCGCCTCCTACGACGACCCGCTGCTGCGGTCGCTGGACGCAATCCACCTTGCCACCGCCCAAATGCTGACCGGTGGCCTCGACGCGTTCGTCACCTACGACAAGCGGCTGCTGGAGGCCGCGGCCGGGGTGGGGTTGACCGTCGCGGCACCGGGTTTGTACGACGGCTGACGTACGGGCGTGAGTCGCTTCTGAGGGGACGCTGACCTGCGGCACCCTCCCGTACCGTCATCGGCATGGCGTGGTTGGCGTGGGTCTGGTTCGCGGCGACGTTCGTGCCGCTGATCTGGCGCAAGCGCTTTCCCGTGGCCGTCATCGCGGTCACCGGGGGGTCCACGTGGCTCTACTACGTGACCGGGCACTGGGGTCCGCTGATCGCCGCACCCGCCATCGCCGTGCTCTCCCTGCGCCGCACCCGTGTCCTCGAACAGCGGAGCCGCCAGGTGGAAGAAGAACGGTTGCGGATCGCGCGGGAGGTGCACGACGTGGTCGCGCACAGCCTCGCCATGATCAACGTGCAGGCGGGGGTCGCCGCGCACGTCGCCGACCGCCGGCCGGACGAAGCCGTGAAGGCACTCAAGGCGATCAAAGAAGCCAGCGGTCACGCGTTGGACGACCTGCGGGCGACGCTCGGCGTGCTGCGCACCGGCGAGGGCACCACCCCGGTGCCGAGCCTGGACCGGCTGGACGAGCTGGTCAAACCCGTCCCGGTCGCCAAGGTCGTCGGCACGCCGGGCACCCTGCCCGCGCCCGTCGACGCCGCCGCGTACCGGGTGGTGCAGGAAGCGCTGACCAACGCGATGCGGTACGCGCCGGACGCGTCCGAGATCGTCATCTCGTTCGAGCACACCGAGGACGCCCTGGTCCTGACCGTCACCGACGACGGCACGACCCGGGGCGACCAGGTGCCGCAGGGCGCGGGCTCCGGCATCCGCGGCATGCGGGAACGGGTCGAAGCGCTCGGTGGCACGCTGGACGCCGGTCGGTCGACCGAGGGCTTCACCGTCAGGGCGGTCCTACCGTGGGAGGTTCGTGGTGATCAGGGTGGTGCTGGCCGACGACCAGGCGTTGGTGCGCGCGGGTTTCCGCCTGCTGCTCGACACCGAGGACGGCTTCGAGGTCGTCGGCGAGGCCGGTGACGGCGCGGAGGCCGTGCGGCAGGCGCACGAGCACCGGCCGGACGTCGTGGTGATGGACATCCGGATGCCCGGCACCGATGGCCTGGCCGCGACCCGGCAGATCTGCGCCGAGCTGCCGGAGGTGAAGGTGCTGGTCCTGACGACGTTCAACGTCGACGAGTACGTGTTCGAGGCGTTGCGCGGCGGCGCGTCGGGCTTCCTGCTCAAGGACACCGACCCGGTCGAGCTGCTGCACGCCCTCAAGGTCGTCGCCGAGGGTGAGGCACTCCTCGCACCGAGTGTCACCCGGAAGTTGATCGAGGAGTTCGCGAACCGGCCGGAGCACCGCCGTCCGGACCCGAAGGCGCTGCGCGAGCTGACCGCGCGGGAGCGGGAGATCCTGGCGCTCGTCGCCGCCGGCATGTCGAACGACGAGATCGCCGAGCACCTCGTGATCAGCCCCGCCACATCACGCACGCACGTGAGCCGGGTGATGACCAAACTGGGTGCGCGGGACCGCGCGCAACTCGTCGTGCTCGCCTACGAATCAGGTTTGGTGTCCCCGCGCCGAGGGTGAATATTCATTGTTAGGAACAGCGGGGGTGCACATAGACCGCCCGCGAAACTCCTGCGTAAAACGACCAAAAATCACGCACAGTAACCGAAACGCCGATACCCGCCGCATTGTGTGTGCGGCGGGTGACGTTAACGGAGGATGTCTAGGCGATAGCGCCGGGCGGCAGCTTCAGCTTGAACGGCAGCGTGGTCACGACCGCGAGGTCCGACGCCGTCTTCTTCATCAGCGTCGGCGCGTTGCGCGTACCGGGCTCCGGCAGGTCCAGCAGCCGGTCCACGGCCTCGACCAGCGGCCCCTCGTAAATCCACACGGCCTGGGCGGCGCGCTGGCTGTCCCGCACGGCGGGCAGCCTGCCGGCGCGGGCCTCGGTCTCCGACCAGAACAGGATGGAGTCGATGAACCCTCTGCGCTGCTTGAACGCCATGATGCGGTCGAGCTGTCCGTCCTCGTCCCGGAGGTGGAGGAACTGGAACCCGCTTTCGCGCAGCTCGATGACCTTACTCAGTGCGAGATCCATGACGCACCTACCTCTGTTCTGAGGTCCCCTAGCAGGCACAGGTCGTACGACCCGAAATGATCGTACGGCAAGTGGACAAGCCGCCATAGGGACTAGACCGGTGGGGCGGTCTCAATACGGGATCGCCCACCATCGGATTTCGATACGGATCGCAGGACGCGAACGGTTCGCACTAAAAACGCCAGCGCTCCCGAAGTGACCAGGATCACAGTGGGCCACATACCGTTCCTCCGCCGCATCGCCCGTCCTGTCACTCGAAGAGACGTCCGCCATGGGCGCTGGGTTGCACCGCCGGCCGTTAGTGAATCCCCTCCTTGAGGTGAACCACGAACAGGTGATCTACCCGCCGGCTACGCTGTTCGGCGTGAGCGTCGACCAGCCCAAGAGCCTCCCGGCGCTGCCCGAGTCGTTGCTCCCCCGCGAGCACGCCCTCTACCGGCCCCGCCACAGCAGCCGCCAGCGCACCGCGCTCACCCTCGCCGTCATCTTCTTCTGCGCGCCGGCCTTCCTGCTGCTCGTCGGCGTCCGCCCGGCCGAGTTCGAGAACCGCGAGCTCGCCGCGTTCCCGTCGATCACCGCCGGCTGGGGCTTCTTCACCGGTCTCAACGCCTGGGCCAACGACCACATCCCGCTGCGCGACCACGCGGTGGCCGCCGCGGACGGCATCAGCCGCGGCCTGTTCAACGAGGCGCCACCGGTCGCCCGGCAGCCGCAGGAGCCGAACGGCCCGATCCCGCTGCCGCCCAAGGACCCGTCGCTGGACCGGCCCGACCCCACCGCGTACGTCCGCGCCATCGAGGGCAAGGACGGCTGGCTGTACCTCGGCGAGGACATCGAGCGCGCGTGCGAGCCGAAGCTGCCGGTCGCCGAGGTGTTCGACCGGCTCCGCGCGCTGCGGACCGCGGTCGAGTCGTCCGGCCGCAGGCTCGTGCTCGTCGTCGCGCCGGACAAGGTGACGACGGTGCCGGAGTTCCTGCCCGCCAAGTACTTCGGCGCGGACTGCGCGGCGAAGGCGCGGCAGGAGTTCTGGGGGTCGGTCGTCCGCGAGACCGGCGCGATCGACCTGCGACCCGCCCTGCGCAAGGCCGCCGAGGAGCGCAAGGAGCCCGTCTACCAGAAGCTCGACTCGCACTGGACGACCGAGGGCGGCCTGGTGATGGTGCGGGCCATCGCCGAACGCGTCCAGCAGGGCGTGACCCGCACCTGGGACTTCCGCGCGGCGGGCTCGTCGGACACCAAGGCGGGCCTGCCGCCGATGCTCGGCCAGTCCGGCGCCATGAAGATCAACCACTACGACCTGGCGCCGGACGGCAAGACCGTGCGCGACAAGAAGATGTCCGAGCCGTTCCCCGAACCGCGGCGCTCCACCCAGAGCGCGGGCACGGGCGTGGTGAAGGCCAGGACCATCGTGATCGGCGACTCGTTCGCCACCCCGATGGCCGCCTACCTGTCCGCCGGGTTCGCCGACCTGACCTTCCAGCACCTCAACACCGTCGCCTCCGACCCGGCGGGCTCGGCCAGGCGGATGGCCGAGGCGAACGTCGTGGTGATCGAGGTGGTGGAGCGCAACGTGCTGTCCGGCAACAGCGCGGTGCTCGCCACCCAGAACATCGATCTCATCCGAGCCGAACTCGCCAAGCGGCCCCGCTGAGTAGAGTCCTCACGTGCGTGCACAACATCCTCACCAGCCAGGCGGAACCCTCGGGCTGTGGTGCGGCGGCGACCTGCCCGGTCTCGGTGACCAGCTCCTGGCCCGCGTGCTCGAACGCGAGCTGACGCAGCGGCTGGGCGACTGGCGGGTGCGCGCGCTGGCGCCGTTCGGCTGGACCAGGCCCGTGCGCGCCGATGGCGGCCACGTCGCCGAGCCGCTGGGCGAGCGCACCCCCGGCCGGGTTCGTGAGCTGGCCGAGTCGCACCACCTGCACCTGGTCGCGCCGTCGTTCCCGCTCGGCTCGGACCTGGCCGGTCGGTACGGCGAGGACGTGCCCGCCCGGGCGTTCTTCACCGGTGGGCTCGGCGTCGAGCCCGACGCGCTGTGGATCTCCGCCAAGGTCGCCGAGGAGGTGCCCGCCGAGCTGGTGGAGTGGGCGGCGCGGCAGCCGCTGGCCTCGGTGCGGGACGAGGTGTCGCGGGAACGCCTGCGCGCGGCCGGCCTGCGGCACGACGTGACCGTGGTGCCCAACCCGGCGCTGCTGGCGGACCGGCTGCTCAGCGCGTCGGACCTGCGGACCAGGGTGGCGCAGCTGCGGCAGCTCGGCCAGCTGCCGCCGGAGGGGCAGAGCTACCTGGTGGTGCAGGTGCCGCGCACCTCGTTCACCGCCCTGCGGCCCGCGGTCGCCAAGACGGCGGAGCTGCTGGCCATCGGCGAGGTCGTGCTGCTGCCGACCGGCGGTCCCGTGCCCGACACCGGGTGGCGCGCGCTGCCGTCCGACACGGTGCTGGAGGACCGGCTGGCGATGCTGTCCGGAGCCGCCGCCGTGCTGGCCGCCGACGAGTACGTCGCCGCCGCGGCCCACGCGTTCCGGCGCCGCTGGGTGCTGTTCGACCCGAAGGGCACCGACCGCGCCGGTGTCGAGCAGTTCGCGTCCGCCGACCGGGTGGTGACCCGGCCCAGCGGCCTGGCCGCCGCCTTCCGCCGCGCGCTGCGGGACGACGACGACAACCTGGCGCCCAAGGCGGTGCACCGGCTGGACGAGCACCTCGACGCGGTCGCCGCCGAGGCCGAACGGGCGTTCGCCGCACGGGGCGGGTCGCTCGAACCCCGCCTCGCCGCGCTGGTCGAGGAGAACCGGGCGCTGCGCTCGGCGCAGCAGCGGCTGCGGGAGCGGATCGTCGCCGACCGCCACGTGCTGATCGAGCGGTTGATCGCGCAGCGGGAGCAGGACCGGGAGCGGGACGACGACGGCCCGGAGTTGGCGGAAGAGCGCCGGTTGCACCGCGAGCTCGCCGAACGGCACCGCGAGGTGCTGGCGCAACTGGACGCCGAACGGCGGGAGCTGGCCGCGATGCGCGCCACCCGGCTGTTCCGCTGGACGCGGTTGCTGCGCGCGGCCTACGGGAAGCTGCGGTGACCCCGCGCGTCACGTTCGTCCTGGTCACCTACGGCGGCGGCGAGCTGGCCAGGCACTGCCTCGACGTGCTGGCCGAGCACACGGACGCGCCGTACGAGGTGGTCGTGGTCGACAGCGCCTCGCCCGATGGCACCGGCCAGTGGCTGGAGGACAACCTCGCCGGCGCGACCGTCGTGCGGATGGCCGAGAACCTGGGGTTCGGCGCGGGCTGCAACCTGGGCGTGCAGCACGCCCGCACCGAGTTCGTGTGCTTCCTCAACGCCGACGTCGAGGTCACGGCGGGGTGGCTCGACCCGCTGCTCGACCTGCTCGACCGCACGCCCGCCGCGGCGGCGGCGGCACCGCTGATGGTGTTCCCGGACGGCCGGTTGCAGGAAGCGGGCAGCCTGCTCGGCGGTGACGCGTACAGCCGGGGCTGGGGTGACGGCACGACTGACGAGACGGTTTTGTACCCGCGGGTGGTGGACTACGCGTCGGCCGCGTGCCTGGTGCTGCGCCGGCGGGCGTTCCACGAGGTCGGCGGGTTCTCCCCGGAGTACCACATCGCCTACTACGAGGACACCGACCTGCAGTTCGGGCTGCGGGCCCGCGGGTGGCAGGTGTGGGTGCAGCCCTCGTCTCGCGTGCTGCACGTGCGGCACGGCACGTCCTCGACCTCGCGGGCCGAGGAGCTGTCCGACATCAACCGCGAGGTGTTCCGCCGGCGGTGGGCCGACGAGCTCGCGACCAGGCCGCCGTCCCTCGGCGTGCACGAGCACCCGCACCGGCTGTGGTGGCTGCGCGACCACCCGGCCTCGGCGCGCGTGCTGCTGGTGGCGTCACGGGTGCCCGCCTTCGGTTCCGGGCGGGAGGCCGCGGTGCCGGCCGAGTGGCGCCGGTCCGACCCGACCCTCGCGGTCACCCTGCTCGCCGGCGGGGGTGCGGTGAACGCCGAGCCGTGGCGCGCGGCCGGTGTCGAGGTCGAGGTCGCCGACGACTTCGGCGCGTGGAGCCGGGAGCGGGTCGGGCACTACGACGTGGTCGTGGCGCTCGGCACGGACGTCCCGGCGACCGAGGTCACCGAGTGGCAGCCGACCGCGGTGCGTGCCCTGGACCTCGCGTCGCTGGCGCACCCCGGGTGGGAGCGGCGGTTCGCCGAGACCGGTGCCCGCGCGGACGCCGTGCGCGCCGGCGTGGAGCGGGCCGCGACCCTGGCGGCGCTGGAGTGGGCCGAGGTCGTGTCCTGCGGTGCGCCCGACGTCGTGGAGTGGGCGCGTGCCGCGGGTCGGTCGCCGCACCTCGTGCCGGACGCGCCGGAGGAGTTCCGGGCGGCGATGGCGGAGGTGCTCCTGGCGTGCACGGTGGTGCCCGGGAGCTGACGCGCGGTTCAGCGCTGGGCGCGGCGCAGCAGCGCGGCGGCCAGCAGCCGGCGTTCCGCGCCTGCCGTCTGCGGCCGTTCCTCACCCTCCAGCGCGAGCCGGACCAGCGGCCACAGCCGGTGCTCGGCCTCGGCCAGGCGGGTCAACCGCAGCTCGTCGTCCGGTGCGAGGCGGTCCTGGTTGCGCATCAGCAGCACGGTCGCGAACTGCGCGATCCGGCGCAGTTCGTGCTCGGTGATGTGGTCCAGTTCCGCCTGCCGGGCGGCCAGCCGCCGCACGCCCACGCCGACACCCGCCGCGGCCAGGCCGCGCAGCCCCGGCAGGCCATCGGCCAGGCGCGGTGTCTGCCAGCCGGTGACGTTCGCGCCGTGCTGCCGGTAGGAGTGCAACGCGCGGTCGACGAAGGAGATCTTGCCGACGGACAACGCGCACGCGGCGATCCACTGGTCGTGGTAGGCGCTCAGCGTGCCCGGCGGCAGCGGCAGCACCCGTTCCCGGACCAGGTCGGCGCGCACCATGCTGGCCGCCCCGGTCACCGTGTTGAGCAGCAGCAACTGCTCCAGGTCGGTGGACTGGTTCGCGCGGTCGGACCACACGCTGCGCGCGACGACCTCGCCCGCGTCGTCCACCAGCCGCATGTCGCAGTACGCCAGCTGCACGGCCGGGTCGGCGAACCGGGAGACCAGCACGGCGAGCTTGTCCGCGTCCCACAGGTCGTCCTGGTCCGACAGCGCGACCAGGTCCGCGTCCACGGGCACGAGCGAGAGCGCGCGCTCGAAGTTCCGGTAGAAGCCCACGTTCTCGTCGTGCTCCACCACGACGAACCTCGGGTCGTCGCCGACCACGTCCCGCAGCACCGCCAAGCCCTCGGCGTCGGAGCCGTCGTCGCTGATCAGGCACACCCAGTTCGCGTGGGTCTGCGCCCGGATCGACTCGACCTGCTCGGCGAAGTGGCGTCGCGGCGCGCGGTAGGTCGCCAGGCAGATCGCCACCCGCGGGCCGTCCGCCGGCCAGCTCACGTCGACCGGTTCCACGGCACGGCGGAGGCCGCGCACCGCGGGCAGCTCGCGCCGCAACGCGGTGCCGTCGACCAGGGTCACGACCAGCTCCAGCGGCACCGTGCCCTCGCGCACGGGCACCCGCGCCCGGAAGCCGCTGTTCGGCTCACCGCCGATGGCCGCCGCGACATCGGGTCGGGGGTGGCCGGTGGTCGCGCGGAAAGTCCGCCCGTCCGCGACCACCTCGACGTGGCGCACCGGCAGGTCGGCGTGCGTCGCCCAGCCTTCGAGGTCGACCACCTGGCCCCGGCCCACGGTCACCTCCGCGGGCACGTCCACCGCGAACCACAGGCGGTCGTCGCGCTCGCTGACCTGCCGCACCCGGCTGCCCAGCAGCGGCGCCACCGCGGGCACGCGGTTGCCGATCCGGCGCAGCACGTCGTCGGGCTCCTCGCCGCCCCGGCCGAGCAGCAGGTCGCGCGTGCCGCGGGCGAGCCGGGCCGCGGGCCACAGGTAGTCCCGGCCCGCGCGCACCAGCGCCGAGGACTTCAACCGGTCCAGCTCCGCGCGCAGCCGGGCGTTCTCCTCCGACAGCCGCTCGACCAGCTCCGCGCTCGTCGCGCGCTGCTCGTCCAGCTCCCGCACCGCGTCGGCGCGCTCGGTCTCGGCGGACGCCAGCTCCACCAGCGCCTTGCCGAACTCGCCGTCCAGCCGGGAGAACTCGGCCCGCAGCCGCTGCTCGCGCTCGGCCGCGTCCTCGCGCCGCCGGCGCACCTCGGCGGTCAACGACCCGGTCGGCACCCCGAGCTCGGCGCTCAGCTGGGCCAGTTCGGCGGCGAGCCGCTCGTGGTCGGCCAGCGTCGCGCGGACCTCGTCCAGCCTGCCCCGCTCCCACAGCCGCGTGCGGCCCGGCGCGTCCAGCTCGACGGCCAGCACCTCGCGCACGTCCCGCGCGCGGGCACCGGTCACCAGTTCCTGGAGCTCGGACTCGGCGGCCACCAGCTCGGCCCAGCGGTCGCGGGCGGCCTCGGCGAGGCCGATCAGGTCCGCCAGGTGGAGCACCAGCTGCTTGATGGAGGTCTCGGCGGGCCACGGGTGCGCCGCGCCGCAGCGCATCACCTCGCGGGCGAACTCGACCAGGGCGCGCACCAGCACCAGCTCGGCGTCCACGCCGACGCCCGCCTGCCACTCCAGGTCGATGCGTTGGGGCGTGCCGTCCGGCAGCACGATCACGTTGCCGGGGTGCACGTCCAGGTGGTCCGGCGGCAGCACCGGCACGTCCGGGCGACCCGGCAGGTACGGGTGGGTCCCGTCGTCGGCGAACGGCCGGGCGTCGACGGTGCAGCAGGACCGCCACAGCTCCAGCAGGTCGCGCACGGCGTCGAGGTCGTGCTCGGCCAGCGCGTCGAGCAGCAGCCGGTCCAACGGCGCGCCCGGCAGCAGCGGCTCGTCCACCGCCGGTGCCTGCCGCAGCCACCCGGCGGTGCCGCCCTCGCCCCGGACCGCGGACAGCCTCAGGTCTTCGGTCAGCCGCCGCGACCGCCGCCACTTCGGCTGCCGTCCCGCGTTGACCAGCCACCCCAGACCGGGGCGGGTGGCCTTCTCGACCGCTTCCGGCGTGCGGCCGGCGACCACCAGGAACGACGGCGCGACCGCGGGCCCGAAGCCGTCGGCCACCGCCCGCCGGTGCGGCGACCGCACCGCGACCGCCGTCGACGCGCCGCCGAACACGCCCAGCAGCGGGTCGCGCACCAGCTTGTCCACGGTGTCCGACGCGTCGGCCAGCTCGTGCACGCGCTCGTCGAGGATCACCCTCGGCAGCTTGTAGTCCGGGTACGGCAGCAGCCAGCGCTGCGCGGTCAGCCCCGCACCCGCCAGCAGCTCGCGCAACCGCGCCCGGCTCCACGTCTTCGCGCCCGGCGCGGGGTAGTCGGCCAGGCCGACCCACGGGTGGCCGTGGTGGTCCTCGGGCTGGCCGAGCAGGTAGCCGAGGCCGAGCTGGTTCTCGATCGCGATCACCACGACGCCGTCGTCGGCGACCGCGCCCGCCACGTCGGCGAGCATCGCGGCCGGGCCGTCGCCGTAGACCGGCGAGTACTCCAGCACCCCGCACAGCAGCGCCAGGTCGAACTCGCCGTGCCCGCTCAGCCCCGATGCGTCGGCGGTGACGATCCGCACGTCCGGCAGGTCGCGGCAGCGCTCGGCCGCCGCGGCGGCCCGGGACGGCGTGCCCTCGACCCCGACGACCCGCGCCCCGGCCTCGCCGAGGGCGCGGGTGAGCACGCCGCTGCCGCAGCCGACGTCCAGCACCCGCAGGCCCTCGTGCACGTTCAGCGGTGCGAGCAACGCCGTGCGCTGGGGCGAGAAGTGGTAGGTGAGCACCCAGTCCGTGAGGTCGGCCGCCAGTTCCACCGACTCGGAACCGACGTCCCGCGCCGCGCGGAGCCGGGCGAGGACCGCGTCCTCGGCGCCATCGGCGTACTCGGGGGTGGTTCTCATCAGCTGATCGGGAACTGCTTGACCACCGAGACGCCGTACTCCTGGAACTCCTTGATCAGTTCCTTGTCGTCCACGCCGATGGGCGTCTGCGTGGTACCGATGCGCACGACCTTGGAGCCGGTGACGTAGACGCAGCGGTAGAAGCCGGGCTCACCCTTGCGGATCATCTGCTGGACCGAGGACTTCTGCGGCAGGCGGCCCTTCGCGCCATCGGCCATGCCCGCGGTCTCCTGCAGCCCGGCGAGCGCCGTGGCCAGCTCCTCGGCCTTCGCCGCGTCACCGGTCTCGAACACCATGGCGTCGTAGGTGAACGCCTTCTCGGTGCTGCCCTTGAAGTTCACCTCGGTGACACCGGCGGCCTCGGCCGCGGCGACCTCCTCGGCGGTGAGCAGCTTCGCGCCGACTGCCTCCGACAGCACCACGACGCCGTTGGCCGGGTTCGGGGTGCCGGGACCGGCGGGCAGCAGGTCGATCGGCGGCTTGGTGGTGGTCGTGGTCGGCGCCGCGCTGGAGGTCTGCTGGGTCGTGGTGTCGCCGCCCGCGCTCGACGAGGAGTCGCGGAACCCGAAGAACCAGACGGCACCGCCGATCAGCGCCACCACGAGGATCACGCCGACGATCGCGAAGACCTTCTTGCCACCGCCGCCGGAGGTGTCGTCGAACACCTCGGGGCCCTGCCGCAGCCAGTTGTCGCTCGACGCCGCGGCCCACGGCGCCGACGTGTCCGCGCTGGCCCACGGGGTGGACTGCGGTGGCTGCTGCGGGAACCCGCCGGGCGGCGAGTTGAACTGCTGGTGCGGGGGCATCGACCCACCCGGCACGAACTGGGTGCGGTCCGCGTCCGGGTTCGCCGGCCTGGCGCCACCGGGCACGACCTGCGTCTTGTCCACGTTGTCGGGCGTGGCGTCCTGACCCACCGGCCGGATGAACTGCGTCGCGCTCGCGCCTGCCGCGTCCGGGGTGCCGGGCTGCTGCGCCGACGGTGGGTGGGACTGCCACTGCTGGACGGGCGGGACGGACTGGGCCGCGGACAGCACCTGGTCGCGGCGCGTCCGGTACTCGTCGGCGGATACCCGACCCGCGGCAAGCTCCTCGTCCAGCTTGCGCAGCTCCTCCTGCCAGTTCACGCCGGCAGCCCCTTTCTGCGGTTCATGCGATCGTGGCCATTGTGCACGGGTAGCGCACCGGTCCAACTGGCCAGTCCCAAGTCGTGATCCGACATCGGCTGTGTCGTGTCGGGTGGTGCTGGTGTTATCGCTGTGGCCGACGTCCGCGCAGGCGGACACCGTCGTACTTGTCGATCGCGACCACCGCGGCCTTGCGGAGCAGCGGGACCACCCGCTGGGTCTTGGCCGGTGGTGCGGGCGGCGGCTGCGGTGCCCGGCGCTCCCGCCAGGTGGCGTGCGCCTCGGCGAGCCGGTCGCGGACCCAGGCCGCGGTGGTGTCGAACGTGCGTTCGGCGAGCAGGCGTTCACGGGCGGCCAGACCCCGTGCCACGGCGCGCTCCGGGTCGTCCGCCACCTCCCGCATCGCCGCCGCCGCCGCGTCCAGGTCCGGTTCGGCCCACCGGTAGTCCGGCGGGTAGGGCGGCGAGCCCGGTCCGACCTCGGTCATCCGGTACGGCACCGGCCAGGCGTGCTCCCGGACGACGAACTCGGCGGTGCCGGAGTAGTCCGTGGTGATCACGGGCAGGCCCAGCGCCATCGCCTCGGCCACGGTGAACCCGAAGCCCTCCGAGCGGTGCAGCGAGACGTAGCAGTGGCTGCCCGCGTACAGCTCGCGCAGCTCTTGCACCGTCAGGTACCGCTCCAGCACGGTGACCCGGTCGTCCTCGGCCGCCGCGGCACGCAGCCGTTCGCGGGCGGGCACGTGCTGGTCGCCGTTGATCGCCTTGATCACCAGCTCGACGTCGCGGCGGTCCGGGAACGCGCGCCGGAACGCCTCGATCGCGCCGAACGGGTTCTTCCGGGCCACCACGCTGTTGAAGTCCATGGCGAACAGGAAGCGGATCGGCCCCTCGGGGCGTTGCGGGGAGATCGCGGGCGCGGGGCGCACCGGCAGCGGGATCACCCGGACCGGCTTGTCGGTGTGCGCGGCGATCGACGCCCGGGCGAACTCGCTGATCGTCCAGACCTCGTCCACGCAGTCGAACTCGTGCATCGCGGCCGGGAACTCGTCCAGCTCCCACGACCACACGCCGATCCGGTACCGCTCGTGCGCCACCTCGGGGTGCTGCTCGACCACGGCGCGGACCAGGTCGGCGTTCACGCACAGCAGGCTGACCGGGAACTCGGGGCGGCCCACGTCGTCCGGCTGGTCGAGGTCGGTGCGGTTGGCCACGAACCGGTCCTCGACCACCGAGGCCACCGGTACCGCCGCCAGGTGCAGCGCCTCGTGCAGCACGCGGGCCAGCTCGCCGACGCCGAGCACGGCGGTCAGGTGGCCGACCAGGTTCACCCCGAAGCGGTCGCGCGGCGGCTGGGGTGACGTGTCCGGTCCGGGCACGGCCCAGTCCGGCAGCAGCCCCTCGGTGACCGCGGACGTGCGGCACCACTGGGCGAACCCGGGCGACCACGGCCGGCCGAACACCGCGCGCAGGTCGGGGCGGCCGTGCCAGATCGCGGTGGCGATCCGGCTCACCCCGTGCTCGGAGCGCTCGGTCAGCCAGTCGCGGAACGGCTTGCCGGTGAACGCGTGCGGCGGCACGGGCGCCGGCTTGCGCGGTGCCCGCGACGCCTGGACACCGGCCCGGTAGGCCTCGCGCAGCAGCGGGGTGAGCGGCGTGCCGTCCGGCAGCTCGTCCAGCCAGGACGGCAGGACGTCTTCGGCGGCCGGCCACCCCGCTTCGACGAGCCGTTCGGCGTAGTCGGCGGTCAGCTCGCGCAGCTCCGGCCGTTCGGACAGCAAGGTCGCCGGGCGGTGGGTGAACTCGGTGCTGAGCAGCCACGGCTGCTCCGGGTCGAAGCCGAGCAGGTCGACCAGCGTGAGCCGCGCGCCCGCCCGCTCGAAGGCGTTCCAGGTGCCGAAGCCGACACCGGGATCGGTCACGGTGGTGTGCGGGAAGTGGCTCACCGCCTGGTCGAACCACTCCTGGTCGCAGAAGGCGTCGCGGTCGAACCGGATCACCCGGTCACCCAGGACCGCGTCGATCCACAGCTCCGGCAGGTCCGGTTCGGTGACCACCAGGTAGCCGGGGTTGTGCACGCCTGAACCGATCAGCCTCGCCTCGTCCGACTCGGCGTCGCGGCCCGTCACCGGGTGCGCGAAGTGCGGCGCCACGGACAGCCCGGTCACCGCGGGCAGCGGTCCGAGCACCAGGCTGGTCGGGCTCAGGTACGTGACCGACGGCGCGTCGGCCAGCAGCGTGCGCAGCAACCACGGCTTCACCGCGGCGGCGAGCTGCGGCAGCGGGTGCCCGCCGGCCAGGGCCAGGAACTCGTCCTCGGTCAACCCGAACCGGTCCGGCCCCAGGTAGGTCACGCCGTTCCTGGTCTCGACACCGTGGGGACCGTCCAGCACGGCGACGGCGAACCGGTGGCCCGGGTGGTGCCGCAGGTAGGACTCGGCCAACACGGTCGCCGCGGCCAGCCCCCGTTCCGCGGTCACCGTGCAGGCGGTCGGGACGCTCATGCTCTCTGCCTCGCCTCCGAACGCGCTTCGCGGCGTTCAAGTCTGGCCTTCTCGCGTTTGCGGTACCAGTTCGCGGCCGGCAGCTCCACCAGCCGGTACAGCAGTTCTGCGGCGATCGCCACGCCGACCAGCGCCACCGCGACCGAGCCCCAGTAGCCGGTGACCGGGGTCAGCCAACCCAGCACCGGGAAGCCGACCGGGATGTGCACCAGGTAGATCGCGTAGGTGCGCTTCGCCACCGCCGCGACCCACGGCGAGCGCACCAGCCGCCCGTTCGCCTTGGTGGCGATCAGCAGCACCAGGGTCAGCACCAGCAGTTGGCGCGTGAACGCCTCGCCCGGCGGCCACCGCTCACTGGTCAGGTCGGCGCGCAGGAACATCAGGTAGTGCAGGACGCCGAACGCGAGCCCGGCGGGCGCGGACAGCCGACCCGACCGCACCAACGAGATGAGCTGGCCGATGAACAGCACCGGGAGGAACGTCGCGATCATGCGCACCGAGCTCCACGGCGGACCGCCTTCCGGCGGCGTCACCGACAGCAGCACCGACACGAACGCGACCGAGATCGCGGGCGGCAGCCACGGCCAGCGCTTGAGGAGCGGGATGGTCGCCGCGACGAACAGGTAGAACGCCATCTGGATGCACAGCGTCCAGGTGATCGCCAGGACCGAGGACGTGGCCGGCACGGTGAAGTTGACCAGCAGCAGGTTGAAGACGAGGTCGTCGGCGTCGGGCAGCCGGTTCGCGCTCAGCCACTTGTTGGACACCATGACCCAGGCGATGACGACCATCACCCACATCGCGGGCAGCAGCCGTGCCGCCCTGCGCCCGAGGAACTGCGGTGACGACTCGCGGAACGCCACGTGGGTCACGACCATGCCGCTGATCAGCAGGAACACGCACACGCCGACGAAGCTCAGCCGCTCGTTGAGGTGCAGCGGGTCGGTCAGCAGCCCGTCGACCACGTGCGCGGGCAGGAAGTCGTGCCCGTTGAGGCGCAGCCAGTTCGAGTAGTGGTTGTAGATGACCGCGAGCGCGGCCAGGATGCGCAGCAGGTCCAGGCCGTGCATGTACTTGTTGGCCTTGACGGCCGGGGCGGCCGTCCGCGGGCCGGCGTAGGTCACCACCGGCGGGCCGCCCATCCGAACGCGCCGGCGGCGCAGACCGTGGCGGCGACACCCGCGGGGACGCCGGCGACGGCCGCGACCGGGAAGCCGACCACGCCTTGCAGCAGCGCCAGCCACACCGCGTGGCGGGCGAGCCAGGTCACGACCCGGTGCCCGGCCACCTTCTCGGCCGTCTGGCCGGCGAACAGCACGGACGTCGTCAGCAGCAGCGCGGCGTACGCGGCGGTCAGCGGGTACCACCACTTCGCCAGCTCCGGCGTCGTCCGCTCGGCGAGCAGCAGCACGCCCCAAGCGGCGACCGCCAGGGCGGGCGCGAACCGGGTCCGCGGCGTGAGCGCCACCGCCTGACCGATCGCGACGACCGCGGAGAACGCCGCGACGGTGACCGCGCGCGCGTCCGGCACGAGCGCCACAGCGGTGGCCGCGAGCACGACGTGGGCGGCGGGCACCACCCAGCCGGCGCGCCGGGCGAGCGCGCCCGTGCCGATGGCGAGCAGTTCCAGCAGCACGATCCACGCCAGCGGCACGATCAGCGGCTTCTCCGCGATGAGCTGGCTGAGCAGGCTCAGGTTGCCGACCACGGCGAACGGCGAGGTGTGCGAGGCGGCCGGGGTGTTCCAGATCTCCGCGCCGAGGGTGACCGCGGCGGCGGCCAGCAGCACGGCGACGGCGGCGGGCAGGTAGGCGGACAGCAGCCGCCGGGCGACGGGCCGGTCGGTGACGCTGTCGTAGCCGGCCGCCGCCAGCAGCAGCATCGCGCCGAGCACGCCGAAGTCCTCGCCGATGCCGAGCGGGCGGTTGAGCAGGGCGCGGACCGGTGCGAGGTCGACGTTGAGCCCGACGAGGTAGCCGTACACCAGCAGCACCGCGCCGGCCGCGCGCAACAGCACGGGACCGGGTGATGCCCGGTGCGCGGACGGCTCGGTCGCGGTGGTGGCCTCCGGTGTGGCGAGGGCGGTCATCGTTCCTCCCCCGGCGACCTGGTCAGCTGCTGGTCCACCAGCGCGGTGACGGCGGGCGTGGCATCGGGGCCGTAGCCCTCGACCCGCAACACGTCCCGACCGTGCACGTAGTGGCCGTGGAAGACGGCCGAAGTGGCGTTGCGCGACTTGCGCAGCAGCAGGCCGCGGTGGTTCGTCGGCTCCAGCTCGTGCCCGCCCGCCTCGTAGTGCCGGTCCAGCGCCGCCAGCGCGTCCCACGGGTCCGCGGTGTCGCGCACGGTGAACCGCCACACACCCAAGGTGGTGCCGGTTTCGTTGCGGGTGACCGTGCCGGTGACCCGGACCACACCGGTGCGGGTGAGCAGGCTCACCTCGGCGTCGGTGAGCACACCGGACTTGAGGAACGAGCCGGGCTTGTCCCGCCGGCTGAACACCACCGGGTACGGCGGCGTGACCAGCGGGTCCGGCTCTGGCTCGACGTAGGGCAGGCGGGGTGTCGGATCGGGCGTGGACACCTGGTTCGCGGCGCTCGCCGGGTTCGAACCGTCACCCCAGACGACCCAGGCGGACGCGGCGACCGCGGTCAGCAGCACCAGCACAGCGAGGACGGACGCCGGCTTCACACTCACTCCCCCAAGGTCGTTGCCGGGTCATTGTCGCTGATCAACACGGGTACGTGGATAGCGTGCCGACGTCATGGCTCGGTTGCGGTCCGATGGTCGCACACGTCGACGTGCTCCCGTGACGAAACCGGGGCTTGCGACCTCCTGGCACGGATTTTCGCCGGCGAACCGGGTGGGGTCGGCACCTAGGATGTGAGAGCGCTCCCCCGCACGGCGCGGTGTGGGTGTTCCGTGACCCCGCCGTCCGCAGGAGCCCCAGCACCATGCCCCACGGTCCGCTAGACCACCGCTACCGCGGCGAGCACCCCGTCCGCACCCTCCTCTACCTCTTCCACGAGGACCGCGCGAAGCTCGCGCTCGGCGCGGGGGCGTTCTTCGTCAAGCACAGCCCCACCTGGTTGACGCCGGTCATCACCGCACACGTGATCGACGTCGTCGTGGAGCGCAAGCCTCCCCTCGGGATCTGGCTCGGCGCGGGACTGCTGCTGGTCATGCTGGTGCTCAACTACCCGTTCGCCGTCCTCTACACGCGCTGGTGGTACGGCAGCGCGCGCCGCATGGGGCTGCGGATGCGGTCCGCGCTCGGCAGGCGCATGCAGCAGCTGTCCATCGGCTACCACGCGCGGGTCAGCGCGGGGGTGCTGCAGACGAAGGTCATCCGGGACGTCGAGAGCATCGAGACGTCCACGCAGCAGGTCGGCGACCAGGGGTTGTCGGCGCTGGCGACGTTGAGCGGCGCGCTGGTCGTGATCGGGTTGAGCGCGCCCGCGTTCCTGCCGGTGTTCCTGCTCGTCGTGCCGGCGGCGGCGGTGCTGGTGATGTGGCTGCGCGGCAGGCTGCGCGCGTACAACGAGTCGTTCCGGCAGGAGGTCGAGCAGCTGTCGTCCCGGGTCGGCGAGATGACCACGCTGATCCCGATCACCCGCGCGCACGGCCTGGAGCGCACCGCCCTCAACCGGATGGACGGCACGCTGCGCCAGGTCTTCGCCGCCGGCATGAGGCTGGACGGCCTCAACGTCCGCTTCGGTGCGCTGGCGTGGATCCTGCTCAACGCCCTGGGCGTCGGCTGCCTGGCGGGCTCGGCGCTGGCCGCCTACCACGGCTGGCTGTCCGTCACGCCCGGCGACGTGGTCATGCTCAGCGCCTACTTCGCCTCGCTGACCGGCGCGGTGACCACGTTGATGAGCCTGACGCCGCTGATCAGCAAGGGGCTGGAGTCGGTGCGCTCGCTCGGCGAGGTGCTGGAAGCGCCGGACCTGGAGCACAACGCGGGCAAGGCGCAGGTCGACGTCGTGCACGGCGGCGTGCGGTTCGAGGGCGTCGGGTTCGCCTACCCCGACTCCGGGCGGAAGTCGGTCGACGACTTCAGCCTCGACGTGCGGCCGGGGGAGACGATCGCGCTGGTCGGCGCGTCCGGCGCGGGCAAGTCGACGGTGGTGAACCTGGTGATCGGGTTCCTGCGGCCGACCGAGGGGCGCATCCTGCTCGACGGTGTCGACATGGAGACCTTGGACCTGCGCAGCTACCGCCGGTTCGTCTCGGTGGTGCCGCAGGAGTCGATCCTGTTCGAGGGCACGATCCGGGACAACGTCACCTACGGCCTGGACGACGTGTCCGAGGACGTGGTGCGGCGGGCGCTGGCCGACGCCAACGCGCTGGAGTTCATCGACCGGCTGCCGACCGGGCTGGACACCGTGGTCGGCGAGCGCGGCGCGCGGCTGTCGGGCGGGCAGAAGCAGCGGCTGGCGATCGCCCGGGCGCTGATCCGCGACCCGCGCGTGCTGGTGCTGGACGAGGCGACTTCCGCGCTGGACACCAAGTCCGAGGCGTTGGTGCAGCAGGCGCTGGCCCGCCTGGTGCACGGCCGCACGGTGTTCGTGGTGGCGCACCGGCTGTCCACGATCCGCAACGCCGACCGCATCGTGGTGATGGACGACGGGCGGATCGCGGAGCTCGGCTCGCACGACGAACTGCTCCGGTCCGGTGGCCTCTACGCGCGGGCGCAGAGCGCGTAGCCGGGGTGGCGCGAAGGGGGCCGGCCTCAGCCCTTCTTGGTGAGCAGGGTGGGTCCGACGATGCGGCGCGCGATGCGGCGCAACCGGCTGCGCGGGGTGGCCGGCGGCGTCTGCTTGGCGGCGGGCGCCCGGGCAGGCTCCACCCCGGACTCGGCCGCTGCGGGACCGGGTGCGGCAGCTGCGGGCACTACCGAGGCGGGCGCGAAGGCGGATGGTGCGGGCGCGGAGTCGGCCGCCGGGGAGAACGCCGGAGGTGTGGCGGGGGAGCCGTTGGCGGTCCCGTTCGACGTGCCGTTGAGCACGCCGTTGATGGACCCGTTGGCAGTCCCGTTCGGCGTGCCGTTGGCGGACCCGTTCGTGGTGCCGTTGGCCGTGCCGTTCGACTTGCCGTCGGCGTAGCCGTTCAGCGTGCCGTTCGAGGCGCCGGTCACCGGCTCGAACTTCGTGGTGGCCGCCGCGACCGGCGAGAGGTTGGTCGCGGTCATCGGTTCGGCGGTGGGCCACGCGGGTTCCCGCGCGGCGGCGACGGGCTGCATGCGGATCGTGGGCGTGTCGTTGGTTCGCTGGGGCTGGGTGGGCACCTGGCTGGACGTCACGCCTCGATCTTGCCAAAACACGTTCGGTGATCCGGTGCCGGGCGATCAGCAGAAGATGAGCCCGCACGGTCTGCGGGTCGTCGTCGTGGTCCTGGTCGTCGTCGTGGTGGGCCGCCGGGTGGTCGTCGTAGTCGGCCGCGTGGTGGTGGTGGTCGTCACGTTCGACGTGGTGGTGACGGTGGAGGTGGTGGTCGTCGTCGTGCTCGTGCCGGACGTGGTCGTCGTGGTGGTGGTCGTGCTGGACGAACGGCTGTTCGACGAGGTCGTGGCGGTCGCGGTGATCGTCCGGTCCGGCTGCTCGCTGCGCTTGACGACCACGATCTCGCCGCCGCCGGTCGGCTCCAGGCCGCGCGGCGCCTTGGTGATGCTCCCGTGCGCCGCCAACAAGGCGGCCACGGCCGCGCCGAGCAAGGCGCCGAAGGCGAGCCGGCCGGAACCACCCAACGCCGTGAGCATCCTCAACGACTACCGGCCTCACCCGTCCGGGTCAAATCTTTCGGGACAACTGGTACCGGCCCGACACTTCGGGTATCGGACCGGTACCACGGGTGCTCCGGTCAGACGAGGTTCGCGGTCAGCGTGATCTCGGTGCCGGTCAGCGCCTTGCTCACCGGGCAGTTCTGCTTGGCGTTCTCGGCCGCCGCGGCGAAGCCCTCGGCGTCGAGCCCGGGCACGACCGCGGTGACGGTCAGGTGGATGCCGGTGATGCCGGTGCCGGGCTGGAACGTCACCTCGGCCGAGGTGTCGACCTGCTGCGGCGGGGTGCCCGCCTGCGCGAGGCCGTGCGACAGCGCCATCGAGTAGCAGGACGAGTGCGCCGCCGCGATCAGCTCCTCCGGGCTGGTCTTGCCGTTCGCCGCTTCCGCGCGGGACGGCCAGCTCACGTCGTACGTGCCGATGCCCGACGACTCCAGCGCGACGCTGCCCTTGCCCTCCAGCAGGTTGCCTTCCCAGTGCGTGGTCGCCTTGCGGGTGGTGGCCATGTCTGCAACTCCGTCTTCGACGAGGAAACCTTCGACGCCAACCTAATGGTGATCGCGAGCGCGTGCCGGAACCGCATGCGAAAGGCCCCCGGTGGGATACCGGGGGCCTTCGAAGAGCGGATGACGAGACTCGAACTCGCGACCCTCACCTTGGCAAGGTGATGCGCTACCAACTGCGCTACATCCGCCTGTTGGTGACCACTATAGACCACCCTCAAACCGCGTTTCGACCGGGGGGTCCCGACTGCGCCAACAGCCGGTCGACCTCGGTCAACCGCTCCTTCGGCCAGCGCCACTCCCACAGCGGTCTGACCCGGTCGACGACCTCGGCGGGCAGCCACGGCGCCACCTCGTCGCGCAGTTCCCACTCGTCGAACACGTGCTCGTAGAAGCTCACCACGGACGCGTCGGACAGGAACCGCTCGGGCTGCCGGAAGCACCAGTGCGCGAAGCCGTACACGCGGCCGAGCACCTCGCGGTCGCCGTCGCGGTGCGCCTCCAGCGCCAGTTGCCACAACTCGGACAGGAACACGTGGCAGGACCACGACTCGCGCTCGACAACGGCGCTCAGCTCGGGGAGGAGGGCGGAAGCCCTTGTGCGCCAATCGACCACGCGGCGGGAGCCTACTCGTCGCGAACGGGCCCGCAGCGCGATCGGCCACCACCCGACGCCGACCCGTGACCGGCCCGTCACCGACCGCAAGCGCCCTTGTTGCGGTGCACAGGTGCTGTGATTAGGCCGAACGGCCGACGCGGTCCGGCGGTGTTCGGTATCGGGTCGCTATCACTTCGGCTCGGAACCAGCCGACTGTGGCATCTTGGCCAATGGACCACAGGCGGGGCGGGAGGTGCCGGGCGGGATGGCCGGAGATGCCGATTTCGACCGGGAACTGCTCGCCAGGGTCAGGGCGGGTGACGATGCCGCGTTCGGCGAGCTGTTCACCCGGCACGCCGACGCCGTCCGCCGGTTCGCCCTCCGGCACGTGCGTGAACACGCCGAGGCCGACGACCTGACCGCGGAGGCGTTCTTCCGCGTGCTCCAGGCGATCCGCCGGGGCAACGGCCCGACCGACCACGTCCGCACCTACCTGCTGACCGTCGCGCGCCGGGTGGCGTGGGAGTGGAGCGGGCGGCGGCGTGACGTGCCGGTGGAGGACGAGGAGCTGAGCCAGCGGGTCGAGCCGTTCCCGGACGTCACCGCGAACCGGCCGGAGCACACGCTGATCTCCCGTGCGTTCACCAGCCTGCCCGAGCGGTGGCGCACGGTGCTGTGGCAGGTCGAGGTGGAGGGCGAGCGGCCGGCAGCGGTCGCGCCGAGCTTCGGCCTGAGCCCGAACGCGATGGCGGCGCTGGCCCGCCGTGCCCGCGAAGGGCTGCGGGCGGCCTACCTCCAGGCGCACCTGGCCGCGGACACCGGGCCGCGGGCGTGCAGCTCGGTGGTCGCGAAGCTGGGCACCTACACGGCGGGCGGCGCGCAGGGCGCCGAGCACAAGCGCATCCGCAAGCACCTGCAGACCTGCTCCTCCTGCAACGCGCTGCACGCCGAGCTGGTCGAGGTGTGCTCGACGTTGCGGGCGCACGCGGCGAGCATCGCCGTGCCGGTGGCCGCGACCGCGCTGCTGGGTCCCGCGGTGCTCGGCCCGGCGGTGCTGGGCAAGGCCGCGTGGCTCACCGGGCGGGTGAAGCTGGCGCTGGCGGCCACCGCGTCAGCCGCGGCCGTGGGGCTGTTCGGGGTGGTGGCGGGCACGTTCACCGGCGCGCCCGGTCCGGCGCTGGTCCAGTCCGGCCCGGACGGCGCGCCCGGCGAGAACGTGCTGGCGCTGTGCTCGACCGACGCGACCACGACCGTGACCGGCACGGCGACCAGCGAGACGTCCCCGACACCGGTCGACGCGCGGCACGTCGCGCACCAGGCGAAGACCACGCAGCCGGCCCGGTCGGCGCCGACGACGGTGTCCGCGTCCGTCCCGCCGCGGGTGGAGCCGACGACCACGACCCCGCCCGCCGTGGCGCGCGTCCTGGACGTGACCACGACGACGACGTCGGTCACCACGTCGGACACGGGCACGGCGCTCCTGGTCACGACGACCACGCCCGCTGTCACCACCACCGAGCCGCCCAAGACGGCCGCGACGTCGACCACGTCGTCCAAGCCCACCACCACGCCGACGACCGTGACGCCGCACCCGACACCGGGCCGCCTCCAACCGGCGTGACGGGCGGGTTTCACCCACGAGGTGCAAGACTTTGCCGGTAGCGTGGAAAGCGCTGAGTGATCGCTCGACGTCTTGAGGAGACGGTGATGACGCGGCTGGTGCGCGGAGCTGACGGCCGGATGTGGACGGTGCGCAGCCAGATCGAGTGGCGCAACCCGTCGACGGACGCCGACTTCGAGCACGACGTGAGCGGCGGCCACGGCCCGGGCGTGCTGATGCTCGCCATCGTCATCGGGATGGGCGTGATCCTGGTGGCGTGGACGCCGCCGGAGGTCGTCGTGCCCGCGTGGCTGATCGTGGCGCTGGTCCTGGTGTTCCTGTTCTTCCCGGTGCGCTGGGCGGTGCGGCGGCCGTGGCTGGTGGCGGCGGAGTCGAAGAAGACCGAGGAGCTGCCGCCGGAGCGGTGGGTCGGCTCGGTGCGCGGCTTCCTGACCGTGCGCAACGAGGTCGCCAACGTGGCCCGCAAGATCGAGATGTACTCGCTGCCCGACCTGGACGGCCCGCTGCAACCGGTCGACTGATCGCCGTTCACGGGTGACACTGGTCGGGTGCCGGAACTGCCCGAGGTCGAGGCGCTCGCCCACCACCTGCGCGAGCACGCCGTTGGACGGCGCGTGCACCGGGTGGACGTCGCGTCGTTGCAGGTGTTGAAGACGTTCACGCCGCCGTGGACCGATCTCCAGGGGCGCGAGGTGACCGGCGCGGGCCGGTTCGGCAAGCACCTGGACCTCGACTGCGACGGCGTGCACCTGGTGGTGCACCTGGCGCGGGCGGGGTGGCTGCGCTGGTCGGAGCACCTGTCGGCGGCACCGCCCAAGCCCGGTCGCGGCCCGTTGGCGCTGCGCGTGCACCTCGGCCCGCCGGGGGAGGGTCCCGGGTTCGACCTGACCGAGGCGGGCACGAAGAAGGGCCTGGCCGCGTGGGTCGTGCACGACCCGGCGGACGTGCCGGGCATCGCGCGGCTGGGGCCGGACGCGCTGTCGGTGACGCGCACCCAGCTGGAGGACCTGTTCGCCGGTCGCACCGAGCGGCTGAAGACGGCGCTGACCGACCAGGCGGTGCTGGCGGGCGTCGGCAACGCGTACTCCGACGAGATCATGCACACGGCGCGGCTGTCGCCGTACGCGACGGCGGGGAAGCTGCCGGAGGAGGCGTTGGACCGGCTGCACGAGGCGTTGACCAGCGTGCTGAACGACGCCGTGGCCCGTTCCGTGGGCCAGTCCGCGGCGACACTGAAGGGTGAGAAGCGGTCGGGGCTGAGGGTGCACGCGCGGACCGGTCTGCCGTGCCCGGTGTGCGGTGACACGGTGCGCGAGGTCTCGTTCGCGGACAAGGCTTTCCAGTACTGCCCGACGTGCCAGACGGGTGGCAAGCCGCTGGCCGACCGGCGGATGTCGCGGTTGCTCAAGTAGGTCACACGGACGAGTGGCTTGGTCCGTTCGCGGGCTGAGCGCGGCCGAGAGGGGGAACTTCTCCGGGTGTCGGAACGACTCACCTGGAGGAGCAATGAACCAGCGCCTCGCCGCCGCGCTGATCGGTACCACCATGGGACTGGCCACGTTCGCCGGTTCGACCATCGCCGTCTCGGCCGCCGCGCCGGAACCCGCGCCGCCGCAGTTGCAGCAGGACGAGGTCTCGAAGGTGATCTGCCAGGTCCTGGAGCAGCTGAAGCTCGTCGACCACCCGTCGCTGGCGGACCTGGTGGAGAAGCTGGGGTGCAAGAAGTCCGAGGACCCCACCGAGACCTCGACGTCGGCCCCCACCGGCCGGTGAGGGTGTTCTTGGCGAACGGCGTCGGCGCCGCGGTCGAGGGGCGCGGCCCGAGTGATCGGGTCGCCCCCACTCTCCGTGATCGTGAGGTGCGTTGATCACCCGATCGGGTAAGCGCTCTGCCACGGTTGCCCCCAATTCATCGGATGTGCACGTCTCGCATCACCGATCCCCTTGCCTATACCGCCCCCACGGCACAGCATGGACGCCGTGCGGGACCTCCTGACCGAGCGCGCTGTGCTCGGACTCATCGCGACCCTGGCCGTTCTCGGCCTCTTCGTGATGCTGTGCCGTGCCCGCCGCGTCAGCACTTCGGTCGAGGACGCGGTGATGGACATGCTGCACCGCATGTCGAAGGCGTCGGCCGACCTGCGCGAGGGCCTGACCGAGGACGCGGCGAACAAGGCGACACCGCACCTGCGGGAGATGCTGAGGTGCGTCGCGGTCGGCATCACCGACCACGAGGGCACGCTGCTGTCCTGGGACGGCGGCGCCAACGACCACTACGAGTTCCTCCGCGCCTACATCGAGCGCGCCATCGGCGAGGGCCACAAGGAGCACGTCGAGCACCGAAAGCTGGACTGCGAGCTGCCCGGGCCGTGCTCGCTGCACAGCGCCGTGATCGTGCCGCTGGTGGTGGAGGGCGACGTCGCCGGCACGCTGATCGTGGTCAGCGGGGTGGCGGGCAAGCGGCAGATCCGGATGGCCGAGGAGACCGCGCGGTTCGTCTCCACGCAGCTGGAGCTGGAAGTGCTGCAGAAGTCGCGGCAGGCGCTGGCGCAGGCCGAGGTCAGGGCGCTGCGGGCGCAGATCTCGCCGCACTTCGTCTACAACGCGCTGAACACGATCTCGTCGCTGATCCGCACCGACCCGTCGCACGCGCGGGAGCTGCTGCAGGAGTTCGCCGAGTTCACCCGCTACTCCTTCCGCACCGACGGCTTCTTCACCACGCTGGCCGACGAGCTGACCAACATCCACCGCTACCTGACCATCGAGCAGGCGCGGTACGGGTCGCGGCTGAACGTGCGGCTGAAGATCGCGCCCGAGGTGCTGCAGGTCGTGCTGCCGTTCCTGGTGCTGCAGCCGTTGGTGGAGAACGCCGTCCGGCACGGCCTGGCGAAGAAGCCCGGCGGCGGCGAGCTGACGATCATCGCCGAGGACAACGGCGCGGAGGCGCTGATCTCGGTCGAGGACGACGGCGTCGGCATGGACCCGGACCGCCTCTTCGACGACCTCAAGGACGCCCACCAGACCGGCGCGCACGTCGGCCTGGGCAACATCAACCACCGGATGCGCGCGGTGTTCGGCGACGACTACGCGCTGGTCGTGGAGACCGCGCCGGACGCCGGCATGAAGATCATCCTCAAGATCCCGAAGTACCGGCCCGGCGTGCAGACGAACCTGCCGCTGGTGCCGCCGCGGCTGGAGGACACCGCCGAGCAGCCCGCCGTGAACGCCTGATCAGCTCACGCGGCGGCGATCGCCAGGACCGTCACCATCATGACCGCGCACACGCTCCACGAGATCCACATCCAGTAGACGTGCATGGTGGTGGGACCGTCCGCATTCTTGCGGCCCCGGTCGTCCCACCACTCGACGTAGCGTTCGAGCCACCGGAACGGGTTGAACGTCACCGCTCGATGTTAGCCGTGTCACTCGACCCCCGTTGACACGTAAGGTCGAAGCCATGAGCGTGACGGACAAGATCGCGGCCCGGCTGCCGAAGATCGTCAGCGAGCGGACCGAGCGCGGACCCGTGGTGGCCGCCGTCCGCCTGCACGGCGTGATCACGCCGACGCCGACGCCGATGGCCCGCAACACCATCAGCATGCAGACCGTGGAGAGCGCGCTGACCCGCGCGTTCGAGCACGACCGGCTGGTCGCGGTCGCCCTGCTGATCAACTCGCCCGGCGGCGCGCCGACGCAGTCCGCGCTGATCTCCGAGCGCATCCGCGAGCTGGCCGCCAAGAAGAAGGTGCCCGTCCTGGCGTTCTGCGAGGACCTGGCGGCCTCCGGCGGCTACTGGCTGGCGTGCGCGGGCGACGAGGTCTACGCGCACGGCACGTCCCTGGTCGGCTCGATCGGCGTGGTCAGCGCGGGTTTCGGCCTCAACGGCCTGATCGAGCGCTACGGCGTCGAGCGGCGCGTGCACACGGCGGGCGAGAACAAGGTGCGGCTGGACCCGTTCAGCCCGGAGAAGCCCGAGGACGTGGAGTGGCTCAAGGGCTTGCAGGCGCAGCTGCACGACCAGTTCGCCGACTGGGTCAAGGAACGCCGCGGCGCGAAGCTGAAGGCGACCGACGACGAGTTGTTCAACGGCGAGGTGTGGACCGGCGCGAAGGCGGTCGAGCTGGGTCTGGTCGACGGCCTCGGCACGCTGCGCGGCGTCGTCGCCAAGCGCTACCCGGACGCCGAGATCGCGGTCGCGGAGCCCCGCCGCCCCCTGCTGGCCCGTCTCGGACTCGCCGGTGCGACCACCCGATCGGGCGACTTCCTGGTGGAGGGGTTGGCGGCGTTGGAAGAGCGGGCGCGCTGGTCGCGATTCGGGTTGTGACCCCACGCCCCGGTGGCCATCCGGCAACCGGCGTAGACAGCGACCCCACCGGGTCGGCAAGATGCGCGGCACAGTGAGTACCCAGGACAACACCGGCCTCCTCGTTCTGGCGGTGGACGACGAGGCACCCGGTCTGAGCGAGATCAAGTACCTGCTCGAGAGCAGCCCGCACATTCGACGCGTGCTCACGGCCTTCGACGCGGCCGAGGCGCTGCGCATCCTCCGGGGTGACTACGACGTCGAGGTGATGGACCGCACCCGGGCGGGGCTGCCGCCGGTCGACGCCGTGTTCGCCGACATCAACATGCCCGGGTTGAGCGGCACGGACCTCGCGCGCGTGCTCGGCGCGTTCCGCCAGCCGCCGGCGTTGGTGTTCGTCACGGGTGTCGAGCACTCGGAGGCCGTGGTGGCGTTCGAGGTCGGCGCGCTGGACTTCGTGACCAAGCCGATCAACTCCGACCGGGTCAACAAGGCGATCTCGCGGGTCGTCGACCGGGTCGCCGCGACACCGGCGGCCACCCCGGAGCCCGCCGCGGCGGAACCGCAGGACGACGAGGTGATCCCGGTCGAGCTGGGTGGCACCATCAAGCTCGTGCCGCGCGCGACCGTCCGCTACGTCGAGGCGCAGGGCGACTACGCTCGCCTGCACACCAACGACGGCGCGAGCCACCTGGTGCGCATCCCGTTGGCGCAGCTGGAAGAGCGCTGGGAGAACGCCGGGTTCGTCCGCATCCACCGGTCCTACCTGGTGGCGCTGCCGCTGGTGACCGAGCTGAGGATGACGTCGAACGGGTACGCGGTGGTGATCGGCTCCGGCGAGGGCGCCAAGGAGCTGCCGGTGAGCCGCCGGCACACGCGTGAGCTGAAGGAGAGGATCGTGCGGCCCCCCAAGAGCAGTTGGGGATGACCAAGCACTCCGGCCCCCCCGGGCAACCGGACCAGCCGCAGCCGGCCGAGCGCGACGCCTGGCTGTCGGTGTCGGCGCGCAAGAACCGCCGCCGGCGCGTCGTGCTGGCCGATCCGCGCGGGCGCGGGCGGGTGCTGCGCACGATCATCGAGCTGGAGGAGCAGACCAGCGTCGGCGAGAAGCTGATCCGCGACCTGATCCGCACCCAGCTGCGCACGGGACTGGCGCTGGGCGGCGGCACGTTGCTGCTGCTGGCGTCGCTGCCGCTGGTGTTCTACCTGCTGCCGTGGGTGGCGGAGGTCGAGCTCGTCGGCGTGCGGCTGCCGTGGCTGCTGCTGGGGCTGCTGCCGTTCCCGCTCTGCTACGGGGTCGGGTACGCGTACCGAAGACTCGCCGAGCGGCACGAGCACGACTTCGTGAGTTCGGTGGACCGGTGATCGACAACCCGTGGAGCCTGGTGCTCGTCGGCGTGATGGCGGTGCTGACGTTCTCGTTGGGCTACGTGGGTTCCCGCCGCGCGAACACGACGCCGGACTTCCTGGTGGCCCGCCGCGGCGTGCCGGCGACCCGCAACGCCGCCGCGATCTCCGGCGAGTACCTGTCCGCCGCGTCGTTCCTGGGTGTCGCGGGGCTGGTGCTCAAGGACGGCGTCGACGCACTGTGGTACCCGATCGGCTTCACCGCGGGGTACCTGGCGATGATGCTGTTCGTGGCCGCGCCGCTGCGGCGGTCCGGCGCCTACACGCTGCCGGACTTCGCCGAGGCCCGGCTCGGCCCGTCGAACCTGCGGAAGTTCTGCACGTTCTTCGTGATCTGCATCGGCGTGCTGTACCTGGTGCCGCAGCTGCAGTCGGCCGGGTTGACGCTGCACACGATCACCGGCCTGCCCGCGTGGCTCGGCGGCGCGGCGGTGACCGTGATCGTGGTGGTGAACGTGCTCGGCGGTGGGATGCGCGCGATCACGCTGGTGCAGGCGTTCCAGTACTGGGGCAAGCTGTTCGCGATCGCCGCGCCGACGTTCGTGCTGTTCACGTTGTTCCTGGCCGGGCCGGGCAACGGGGCGCAGCCGGTGGACGCCTCGGGTGTGCTGCGGTTCCCCGAGGACGTCGAGGTGACCACGGTCGACCCGGTGCGGGTGCGCGTCGACGTGGCGCTGCGGCTGTCCGCGACCGGCGTGGTGAACGGCGCGCCCGCGGACGGCCCGGTGTACTGGACGCCCGGCCTGCACGAGGTGGGCGCGGACACCAAGCTGCGGTTCCCCGCCGGTGCGCCGGTGCCGGTGGTCGAGGGTTCGCCGACGTCGAACCACGACTGGCTGCGCCCGCAGACCGAGGGGCTGTCGGGGCTGTTCGAGACGTACTCGCTGATCTTCGCGACGTTCCTGGGCACGATGGGGCTGCCGCACGTGCTGGTGCGGTTCTACACCAACCCGGACGGGCGGGCGGCGCGGCGCACGGCGTTGCACGTGCTGTACCTGCTGGGGTTGTTCTACGTCTTCCCGACCGTGCTGGGCGTCATCTCGCGCCAGTACCTGCCGCAGCTGCTGGTGACGGGGAAGACGGACGCGGCGGTGCTGCTGCTGCCGGCCACGATGCAGCCGAACCTGCTGGGGCAGGTGCTGGGCGCGGTGGTGGCGGCGGGCGCGTTCGCGGCGTTCCTGTCCACGTCGTCGGGCCTGCTGGTGTCGGTGGCCGGGGTGGTGTCCACGGACATCCTGCCGGGCAAGGTGCGCGACTTCCGGTGGGCGACGGTGCTGACGGGCGCGGTGGCGATCGGGTTGGCGATGCTGCTGCCGCGGGCGGACGCGTCGTTGACGGTGGCGATGTCGTTCGCGTTGGCGGCGTCCACGTTCTGCCCGTTGTTGTTGTTGGGCATCTGGTGGCGTGGGCTGACGTGGGTCGGCGCGATGGCCGGTCTCGTCGTCGGCGGCGGGCTGGTGATCGGCGCGCAGGTGATCACGGTGGTGAGCTCGTACACCGGGAAGTGGGCGCCGTCTGTGCTGTCGCAGCCGGCACTGGTGACCGTGCCGGTGGCGTTCCTGACCATGGTGATGATCAGCAGGCTGACCGCGCGCCGCAAGCCCGACGACGTGAACCAGATCCTGCTGCGGCTGCACGCGCCGGACCCGCTCGGCTTCATGCGCGACCGGGACGTGCAGCGGTTCGGCACGGCCGAGGAGAAGGCCGGTGCGGCGGACCGCGGCCGGGGCGACGGCGGACCCCCGCCCACCGGGAAGCTGTGAAGTGCGTCACAGCCGGGTTTGAGCTTCGAGGCGTGGGCTAGGCCTGGGTACGAGCTCGCGTCACGTGCTGTCCCCGCGATGACCTGCGCGGTACCCGTTCGGCCTCATGGCCTGTGGCTGAGAGTGCGCATAGGTCTCAATCAGGTGAAGATAACCACACCGATCCGGTTATCGGTGACTTCGATCACCCGAGTGGCACTTCGTCTCAGCATTACTACCGCTCATCGCATCACTCGACTGTTGAGCGCAAGGTCACACGAAAGGTCTTTCAGGCGTGAGCCAGGTCTCCCTACGGTGCACCGCGTATCAGGAACGCACCAGGAGGCCTTACGTGCCGTTCACACCGTCGTCAAGTACGCGAGGAGGGGACCGTGAGCACCTCTGAGCAGCACTCCCCAGCCGACGCCCAGGGCAACCACAACTGGGTGGATGTGCAGAACACCCCCGACTTCCGCGAGTTGCGGCGTCGTCTGCGCACGTTCGTCTTCCCCATGGCCGGGCTCTTCCTGGCGTGGTACCTGCTGTACGTCCTGCTCGCCGACTACGCCCACGGGTTCATGTCGACGAAGGTCTTCGGCAACATCAACGTCGGCCTGATCCTCGGGCTGCTGCAGTTCGTGTCCACGTTCGTCATCACGACGCTGTACGTGCGCCACGCGAACAAGAAACTCGACCCCCTGGCGGAGAAGCTCCGCAACGAGCTCGAAGGGGGGCAGGCGTGAACGGCAACGCACTGCTCAACATCGGCATCTTCGGCATCTTCGTCGCCGCCACCCTGGTCGTCGTCATCCGGGCCAGCCGCAACACCAAGACGGCCGCCGACTACCTCGCCGCGGGCCGGTCGTTCACCGGTCCCCAGAACGGCGTCGCGATCGCGGGCGACTACCTGTCCGCCGCGTCGTTCCTCGGCATCGCGGGCGCGATCGCGCTCAACGGCTACGACGGCTTCCTGTACTCGATCGGCTTCCTGGTCGCGTGGCTGATCGCGTTGCTGCTGGTCGCCGAGCTGCTGCGGAACACCGGCAAGTACACGATGGGCGACGTGCTGAGCTTCCGCATGCGCCAGCGCCCGGTGCGCGCGGCGGCGGCGACGTCGACCATGGCCGTGTCGTTCTTCTACCTGCTGGCGCAGATGGCGGGCGCGGGCGGCCTGGTCGCCCTGCTGCTCAACATCACCGGCAAGTTCGGCCAGGCGATCGTGATCGCGGTGGTCGGCGCGCTGATGATCGCCTACGTGCTCATCGGCGGCATGAAGGGCACCACCTGGGTGCAGATCATCAAGGCCGTGCTGCTGATCGTCGGCGCCGGCGTGATGACGCTGTGGGTGCTGGCCAAGTTCGGCCTGAACCTGTCCAGCCTGCTCGGCTCGGCCGTGGAGAACGCGCCGAAGGCCGGCGAGAAGCTGCTCGGCCCGGGCCTGCAGTACGGCGCCACCGGCACGTCGAAGCTGGACTTCCTGTCGCTGGCCCTCGCGCTGGTGCTCGGCACGGCCGGTCTGCCGCACATCCTGATGCGCTTCTACACCGTGCCGACCGCGAAGGAAGCCCGCCGCTCGGTGGTCTGGGCGATCTGGCTGATCGGCCTGTTCTACCTGTTCACGCTGGTCCTGGGCTACGGCGCGGCGGCGTTGGTGGGTCCGGACAAGATCAGGGCGGCTCCGGGTGGGGCCAACTCGGCGGCTCCGCTGCTCGCCGAGGCGCTCGGTGGTCCGCTGCTGCTGGGCCTGATCGCGGCGGTCGCGTTCGCCACGATCCTCGCCGTGGTGGCGGGTCTGACGATCACCGCGTCGGCGTCGTTCGCGCACGACATCTACGCCAACATCATCAAGAAGGGTGAGGCGGAGGACAAGGACGCCGAGGTGAAGGTGGCGCGGCGCACGGCCATCGTGATCGGCATCGTGTCGATCCTCGGCGGTATCGCGGCCAACGGCCAGAACATCGCGTTCCTGGTGGCGCTGGCGTTCGCGGTGGCGGCGTCGGCGAACCTGCCGACCATCCTGTACTCGCTGTTCTGGAAGCGGTTCAACACCTCCGGCGCGCTGTGGAGCATCTACGGCGGTCTGGTGGTGACGATCACGCTGATCGTGCTGTCGCCGGCGGTGTCGGGCAAGCCGACCTCGATGTTCAAGAACGTCGACTTCGCGCTGTTCCCGCTGTCGAACCCGGGCATCGTGTCGATCCCGGTGGCGTTCCTGCTCGGCTACCTCGGCACCGTGCTGTCGAAGGAGAACGACAAGGCCAAGTACGCGGAGATGGAGGTGCGCGCCCTCACCGGCGTCGGCGCCGAGAAGGCGACCGTCCACTAGTCGCCGCCGTTCCCGCTGGACACCGCGCCGGCCGTCATCCTTTCGGGGAAGACGGCCGGCGTGCTCCTTATCCCCGGTTTATAAGCGCCGTGGCAGCATGGACCCGTGACCGTTCCCAGCGTTGAAGTGTCCGAGGTGCCGGCCGAGCTGCCGGAGGGCAAGGTCCTGCTCGACGTGCGCGAGGCCGACGAGTGGCAGGCCGGCCACGCGCCCGGTGCGTTGCACATCCCGATGAGCGAGCTGGCGGGCAGGCTCGAAGAGCTGCCGGGCGACTCCGAGTTCTACGTGGTGTGCCGCGCCGGTGGCCGTTCCGCGCGGGTCACCCAGTACCTCAACGCCAACGGCTGGGAGGCGACCAACGTCGACGGCGGCATGCAGGTGTGGGCCGCGTCGGGTCGCCCGCTGGTCGGTGAGGTCGACGGCGCGGAGCCCGAGGTCATCTGACATGGCACTGCGACCGCTGCGCGTGGACTGGGTGGCGACCCCGCCACCCGGCGCCTACCCGCACCGTCGCCAGGGTGCGCCGCGCCGGGCCTACACCGGCCCGCCGTCGTACCCGGTGCCACCGCGCTGGGGCTTCCCGCTGCTGGCGTGGCGCTGGCCCACGTCCGTGGCCACGGACGACGACCGGCCGGCCGACACCGTCGACCAGGTGCAGCGGTTGGCGCGGACGGCGTCGCACGCCCTCGGCCTGGCCGCGTTGACCGCGGTGTGGGCCGCGGGCAGTGAGATCTGGCGTTACGTGTTGTTGCTGCTCAGCCGGTACGGCGCGATGTCGGAGACCACGGTCGGCGTGTCGGACGCGATGGTCGTGTCGTCGTCGGTGGTGACGTTCGTGGCGTCCGTGGTCGCCCTGGTGTTCACCCTGCTGTGGCTGCGCCGGGCCCGCAACGCCGCCGCCGCGGAGGCGGGCTACGGGCCGTCGAGGTCCGACCGGGAGGTGCTGGTCGGCCTGGTGGTGCCGGGCGTGAACCTGGTGGTCCCCGGCTCGGTCCTGGCGGAGTTGGAGCACGCCGCGCTGCGCGAACCGGCCACCGCCCGGCCATCCCCGTCCAAGCTGGTCCGCTGGTGGTGGGGCCTGTGGGCGGGCACCAGCCTGTTCGTGGCGTTCACCCTGGTCTGGGGGCTGCGCGACAGCGTGCAGGCGATGGCGGACGGCGTGCTGTTCCACGCGGTGGCCGACCTGCTGGCCGCCGCCGTGGCGATAGTGACCGCCGTGGTGGTCCGCCACATCACCACGCTCCTGCTCCCGGTGGACGCGGGCGCCATCCGCCGGATGAGGGTCGTCGACGTG
The DNA here is from genome assembly GCF_003014735.1 of Saccharothrix carnea. Lineage (GTDB taxonomy): Bacteria > Actinomycetota > Actinomycetes > Mycobacteriales > Pseudonocardiaceae > Actinosynnema > Actinosynnema carneum. The sequence goes on from NZ_PYAX01000005.1 coordinate 397,282, forward strand.
AAGGACGCCCCGACCCCGGTCCTGCGCCCGGTGCGCGCCTCAGGCTCCCGCCGCTGACTCATCGGTTCGCCGGTACGCGTTCGGCGAGGAAGTCTTCCCAGGTCCGCGTGCCCCTCGTGGCTTGCGGGCCCGCCAGGTTGTCGCCCGCGCGGTAGGCGCGGCCGGCTTTGCCGGGCATCCGGATCGGCAGCGCGGGGCGGCGCTTGTCGTGTGCCGCCAGGTAGCTCCGCACCAGCTCGCCCAGGCCGTGGACCTCGGGGCCCGCCAGGTCGGGCACCAGGCCGGCCGGTTCGCCGAGCGTCAGCCCCACCAGGCGTTCGGCCACGTCGCGGGCGTCCACCGGCTCGAACCGCAATCCACCGGGCACCGGCACGACCGGCAGCCTGGCCATCTTCCCCACCACCGTCAGGACCAGGTCGTGGAACTGGGCGGCCCGCAAAGTCGTCCATGGCAGCCCTGACTCCGCCACCGCGCGTTCAGCGCCGAGCTTCTCCGAGAACCAGGCCGGCGGCATCCGGTCCACGCCGATCGCCGAGATGTGGACGAAGTGCCGCACACCAACGGCCACGGCCGCCCGCACCAGCCGTTCCGTCGCCGCCGCGTCTCCCTTCGGGCCGCCGGCCAGGTGCAGCACGACCTCCGCGCCCTCGACGGCCGCCTCGACGCCCTCGCCCGTGCTCAGGTCGCCGACCACGTGCTCGACGCCGCCCGCCGACGTCCCGCCGCGCCGGCTGAGCACCCGCACCGGGTGACCGGCGTCCGACAGCAGCGGCGTGACGAGGCGGCCCAGGGTGCCGGTACCGCCCGTGACCAGGATGAATGCCATTGTGTCCTCCGAACGGGTCGATGGGTCTGCCACTACGACCCGCGGCGCGGAAGGAACGTGACAAGTGGACGAGCTCACCGAGCGGTTCGAGGAGCACCGGCCCCGCCTGCGCGCGGTGGCGTACCGGATGCTCGGCTCGGTGGCCGAGGCGGAGGACGCCGTGCAGGAGGCCTGGCTCCGGCTGCACCGCGCCGACACCGACGAGGTGGAGAACCTGGGCGCCTGGCTGACCACCGTCGTCGCCCGCCTCTGCCTGAACGTCCTGCGCTCACGTGAGCAGCGGCGCGAGGAGTTCGGCGTGCACCTGCCCGACCCGGTCGTCGGCTACGACGACGGCACCGACCCCGAGCACGAGGCGGTGCTCGCCGACTCCGTAGGCCTGGCGATGCTGGTCGTGCTGGACACCCTCACGCCCGCCGAACGCGTCGCGTTCGTGCTGCACGACCTGTTCGCCGTCCCGTTCGACCAGGTCGCCGCGCTGATCGAGAAGTCGGTCGCGGCGACCAGGCAGCTCGCCAGCCGCGCCCGCCGCCGCGTGCAGGGGCAGGTCCCGACCCCGGACCCGGACCTGGCCCGGCAACGCGACGTGGTCAACGCGTTCTTCGCCGCCGCCCGTGACGGTGACCTCGACGCCCTGGTCGCCGTGCTCGACCCGGACGTGGTGCTCCGCTCGGACGCCGGCGCAGCCTCACGCTTCACCGTCACCTACACCGGCGCGCGCACGGTGGCCGGCCAGGCGGTCACGTTCGGCCGCCTGTCCCCGTTCGCCCGCCCGGCCCTGGTCAACGGCGCCGCCGGGGTCGTCGTCGTGGCCAACGGACGGCCGCTGTCGGTCATGGCGTTCACCGTCAGCGGCGGGCGGATCGTCGCCATCGACGTCCTGGCCGACTCCGAGCGCCTCCAGGACGTCCTCGTACTCCCACACGAGCGCGAGGGGGACGCGCCGGCCGTACCGCTTGAGAGCTGACTCGGCCGAGACGTGCCGGCCGATGAACGTCCGGCCGGTGTCGGGATCGCGCCGGTAGACGATCGCGTCCGTGCGGTCCTCCTCGATGATCTCCATGCCCCAGGCGAAGATCCGGGTGCGGTCGGGTGCGGTGCATATCGAGGATGAACGAGGGCTCCGGGAAGCTGAACTCGTGTTCGAACACCTGACTTCCCAAGCGCTGGGTCCCCGATGAGTCGATCGCGCTGGTCGAGCGGGATCTGGCGGGGTGAAAGAGGCGATGGCTGTGTCCACAGTGGACCTTTCTGGTGCCGTGTGGCGCAAGAGCAGCCGAAGTGGTGGCGCCGGCAACACCAACTGCGTCGAGGTGGCGTTCACCGAGTCCGCCGTCGCCGTTCGGGACTCGAAGAACCCGGGTGCCGCAACGCCGGCGTTCCCCGCTGTTCAGTGGTCGTTCTTCCTCCGGCACTTGGGCTCCTGACCGGTCGCGTGCCACCGTGGCCCCATGCGGGTACTTGCGGCGGCACTGGTCCTCACCCTGCTCGGCTCCGGTGTGGCGAACGCCGACAGCGGGAAGAAGTTCGACCTCCAGGCCCACCGGGGTGGCATCGGGCTGACGGTCGAGAGCACGTTGGCGGCGTTCGGCAAGGCGCTCGAACTGGGCGTCACGACGCTGGAGCTGGACGTCCAGATCACCAAGGACGGCCGGGAGGTCGTCACCCACGACCGCAGGACGAACCCGAACAAGTGCGTCGACACCGCACCCGCGTTCCCCGGTGACCCGGCGTACCCGTACGCGGGCAAGTACGTGAAGGACCTGACGTTCGCGCAGGTCCGCACGCTGGACTGCGGTTCGCGGCGCTGGTCGCAGTACCCGGACCAGGAGCTGTCGCCCGGCGCGAGGATGCCGACGCTGGCCGAGGTGTTCGCCCTCGCCCGCGACTACCGCGCGTTCCACGTGAAGTTCAACATCGAGACCAAGGTCGAGGCCGCCGCGCCGCACGAGACCGCGCCGCGCGAGCAGTTCGTCGAGGTCACCGCCCGCGAGATCCGCAAGTCCGGCTTCTTCCGCAACGTCACCATCCAGTCGTTCGACTGGGGCACGCTGATGCTGTGGCGCCAGGCCGAGCCGCGCCTGCCGCTGGTCGCGCTGACCCAGCCGGAGTTCCTGCGCCCCGGCTCGCCGTGGACGGGCGGCCTGGACCTGGCCGACTTCGGCGGCAGCGTGGTCAAGGCGGTGAAGAGCTTCGGCGCCTCCGCCCTCTCCCCGGTCCACGGCAACCCGCAGAACGGCAAGGTGGGCGACCCCGACTACGTCCCGTTCACCACGAAGGCCCTGGTGGACGAGGCGCACGCGCACGGCCTGAAGGTCGTCCCGTGGACGATCAACGACCCGGCCACCATGCACAAGCTGATCGACGACGGCGTGGACGGCATCATCACCGACTACCCGGACCGCCTGCGCACGGTGATGGCCGAACGCGGCTTCAAGCTGCCGAAGAAGTACACGCGCAAGCGCTAGTCGGACGTCAGCGGCAGGTCGTGCAGGCCCCGGATGACGAACTCGGCGCGGCGGCGGGGGGTGGCGGCCAGGGTGGCGTTCGGGAGCTTGCGGGCCAGGGAGGACAGGGCGGCCTGGACCTCGATGCGGGCCAGTGGGGCGCCCAGGCAGTAGTGGATGCCCATGCCGAAACCGAGGTGCGGGTTGGGGTTGCGGGTGATGTCGAACCTGTCCGGGTCGGTGAAGACCTCGGGGTCGCGGGCCGCCGCACCCAGCAGCGCGGCGATCTTCCGACCCGGCTCCACCTCGAACCCGGCGATGGTGACGGGCGCGGTGGCGGTGCGTTCGAACAGTTGCAGCGGCGAGTCGTAGCGGATCAGCTCTTCCACCGCCGTGGGCAGCAGAGAGTGGTCGTTCACCAGGCGGCGCCACTCGTGCGGGTGGTTCATGAGCGCTTGGACGCCGTTGCCGATGACGTTGACCGTGGCTTCGTGCCCGGCCATGAGCAGCAGCACGGCGGTCGCCACCAGCTCGTCCTCGGTGAGCTTCGCGCCATCGGTGTCGGTGACCGCCACCAGGTCGGACACCAGGTCGTCACCGGGTGACGCGCGCCGCAGCGCGATCAGGTCACGCAGGTAGGCGACGAACTCGGTCGACGCGTGCTCGGCAGCCGCCTGCTTGTCCTCGGCCAGGTCGTACTCGTACATCTTCACGATGGCGTTGGACCACGGCTGCAGCAGCGCGCGGTCTTGGGCGGGCACGCCCAGCAGTTCGGCGATCACCTCGACCGGCAGCGGCGCGGCCACGTGGGACAGCAGGTCGGCCTGCCCCTCCGAGGCGATCTTGGCGACCAGCTCGTCCACCAGCCGGTCGGCCAGCTCCGCGATCCACGGCCGCAGGCGTTCCACGTGCCCCCGGCCGAACGCGGCGGCCACCAGCCTGCGCAGCCTGCTGTGCGTGGGCGGCTCGTTCTCCAGCAGCGAGTTGCGGTGCAGCAGGTTGAACGACGTGAACCGCTCGACCGGCTTGGCGTCGGTCCAGATCCGGCCGAGCGAGCGGTGCTTGAGCACGGCCGACGCCGCCGCGTGCGACACGGCGACCGCGACGCCCATCTCCTCGTGCCAGTGCACCCCGCCCTGCGCGCGCATCGCGGCGAACGCGGTGTACGGATCGGCGATGAAAGCCGGATCGTGCTGGTCGAAGGAGGTCACGGTGACGGACGGTAGGTCTTGAGCGCGGCTCGCGTCCATCCGAGTGTGGTTGTTGTGTCAAATATTCAGGGACCTGTGACTTCACGTAGTCGGGTTGACCCGGTGCGTGGTCCACCAGGAGCATCCCTGGTCGTGTCACCTGAAGTCGTCGCCCACCGGGGTGCGTCCACCCACCGCCCCGAGCACACCCTCGCCGCCTACGAGCTGGCCCTGCGGCAGGGCGCGGACGGGCTGGAATGCGACGTGCGGCTCACCAGGGACGAGCACCTGGTGTGCGTGCACGACCGCACGATCGACCGCACCAGCGGCGGCACCGGGGTGGTCGGCGCGATGACGCTGGACGAGCTGCGCCGGCACGACTTCGGCAGCTGGCACGGCGGCGAGCCGGCCGAGGTGCTGACGCTGGACGTCCTGCTCGGGCTCGCCGCCGACCACGGCAAGCGGCTGTTCGTCGAGACCAAGCACCCGGTCCGGCACGGCGGCCGGGTCGAGCGCAGGCTCGCCGAGGCGCTGGGCGGGCACCGGGTCGACGTGGTGATGATGTCGTTCTCCGTCTTCGCCGTGCACCGGTTCAAGAAGCTCAAGCCCGAGGTGCCCACGGTGCTGCTCTACGACCGGCTGTGGCCGACGACGAAACCCCACTTCGTGGACTACGCCGGACCGGGAGTTCACCTGCTCAGGCGTCACCCGGGCAGGGGTGAGGGTGCCTACGTGTGGACGGTGGACGACCCGGTCGACATCGCGTTGTGCCGGGAGCGGGGCGTGCGGTTCCTCGCCACCAACAACCCGGAGGAGACGCGCGAGCACCTTGCGGATAACTTGACGCCCGACCAGCCCTGAGAACGAGGAGGCGCGCGGTGGCGAAGCGGACGGCCGTGAAGAACAAGCCGGCGGACGGCGTCAACCCGCGGCAGCCGTGCCCGTGCGGCTCCGGCAAGCGCTACAAGGCGTGCCACGGCTCGGCGGGCGGCGCGGCGGACGTGATCGTCTCCCGGCCGTTCCAGGGCCTGGCCGCCGAGGCGGAGCTGATCGCGCTGCGCGAGTTCGTGCCCTCGGCGACGGTGAAGCTGCCCCTCAAGGACGGCTCCGGGCGCGAGATCGTGCTGGCGACCGTGCTGCCGATGGCGGCGGCGGGCCTGGTGCGGGCGGACGGCACCGCGTTCGTCGGCCTGCAGGTGCAGACCCGGTCCGGCGACCTCAGCCGCGACCTGGCCCGTGCCGTCCAGTGGGCGCTGACCGCCAAGATTGGTGACGCCCTCGCGGTCGTCGGCCCGGACGACGGCTCGAACCCCGGCCGGTTGCAGGACCTGCTCGACCCCGAGGCCGCGTTGAGCCCCGAGCTGCACCCCGACTTCGCGTGGTGGCTGCCGCCGGACAACGAGCCGGCCGGCGAGGTGGCGCTGTCCCTGGAGCGCGCCAACGCCGCGATCCTGCCCACCGAGCGCCTCGACGCGCCCGGTGTGGACGCCGCCTACTGGGTCGACGCGGGCGACAAGGCGCACCTGCGCTGGGTCCGCCCCGAGCCGGAGGAGACGCTGCTCGCGGCGCTCGCCCGGCTGTCCGTGCGCGGCGAGCTGGACCTGGGCGAGGGTTCCCGGTACGCCGGGTCGTTCCGCGCGCACGGCCTGCTCGTCCCCGTCTGGGACCTGGACCGCGAGCTGCACTCCAGTGAGTGGGCACCGGGCGCCGAGGCGTTGGGCAAGCGTTTGCGGGACGCCCTGACCAGCCTCGACGCCGAACCGCTCACCGAGCAGGAGCGGCGGGCGCGGGACGGTCTGCGCGGGCGGCAGATCACCCTGCGCTGAACCTGTCCACAGGTATCCCCAGCTTTGTCCACAGGTACCTGTGGACAAGTGAGGAGGCGGAGTGATCCTGCGGATCAGCCCGAAGGCCGACTGGCGGCGTGCCCGCGAGGACGGCGCGATCCCGCTCGACCCCGACGGTTTCGTGCACTGCTCGGACCCGGGCACGGTGCACCTGCCCGCCAACCGCCTGTACGCCGGCCGGCACGACCTCGTGCTGCTGGTGATCGACCCGGAGGGCCTGCCGGTGCTGTGGGAGCCGGGCGAGACCGAGGACGGCCCGTGGTTCCCGCACGTCTACGGGCCGATCCCGGCCGACGCGGTGGTGGCCGTGCACGAGTTCACCCCGGACGCCGATGGCGCGTTCCGGCCGTTGCCCGTTTTGTGACCTCGGTCTGAGGCAACCGACCACCCCCTTCGAGCGTGTCCTCTCCGACGGTGGCTGAGGGGCCACCGCCGGAGGGGGTTTCGAGGTGACCGCGGTCTTGCCGGGGGAGAGAGCCACCGATCGGGGTGGGGGGACGACGGCCGACTTCGCCGACTTCGTGCGGATGTCGTTGCCGGGGCTGCTGCGCTACGGGCACGCGTTGACCGGCAACCCGCACGACGCGGGCGACCTGGTGCAGTCGGTGCTGGAGAAGGTCGGCGCGCGGTGGTCGGCGGTGCTGCGCAAGGGCGAGCCCTTGGCGTACGTGCGGCGGTCCATGGCCAACGCCAACACCAGCCGGTGGCGCCGGCGGCGGCGCGAGGACCTGGTGGCGGAGTTCCCGGACGCGGTCGCCGCGGCGGCCCACGACCGGCTGGAGCACGAGCCGCTGTGGCAGGCGTTGCGAGCGCTGCCGCCGCGTCAGCGCGCCGTGGTGGTGCTGCGCTTCTACGACGGCCTGTCCGAGGCCGAGATCGCGCACACCCTCGGCGTGTCCGCGGGCACGGTCAAGAGCCAGAACAGCAAGGCGATGGCGACCTTGCGCGCACGACTGGGGGAGTCGGGGTGAACATCGAGGAGGAGCTGGGCCGGTTGCTGCAGGACGACCGGTTGGACGTGGTGGCCAGGCCGGACGCGACCGAGGTGGTCGTGGCGGGGGCGCGCCGGGTGCGGCGCCGGCGGACCGCGGTGGTGGGCGCGGTCACGGCGATCGCCCTGGTGGCGAGCGGGTGGGGTGTGACCGCGCTGAGCGGCTCGTTGAGCCTGCCGCCCGTGGACCCGGCCGTGCTGCCGACCACCACCGCGACCACGGCACCGGCAGGTCCGGTGACGGTGACGGCGGCGCCGAGCACCGTGGTGGAGACGGTCGTCGTGACCGTGACGCAGGGACCGCAGCGGCCGAACGTGGGGTACGGCCCGGTGAAGTTCGGCATGACCGAGCAGGAGGTGGCGGCCACCGGACTGGTGACCGCGGCGCCGGGCGGCGAGTGCGTCGCGTTCAACTGGACGGGTGACCCCGGCACGGTGAACGCCGTGCTCGTGGCCCGTGGCCAGGGTGTCGTGCGGATCAAGTTGCCATCGGACGGCAAGACGTCGACGGGGGTCGGCGTCGGGTCGACGGTGGCGCAGCTGGCGGAGAAGTACCCGGCGGGGGAGCAGCACCGCCCGGGGTTCTACGACGTGCCCATGGCGGGGGACGTCGGCTGGAAGTACGTGTTCGTGCTCGAGGCCGAGAAGGTCGTCGAGATCAGGATGCAGCGGCTCACCGCCGACTGCTGGGACCAGGGGGAACAGCGATGAAGGTCATGGGTGTGGTGTTGGCGGTGGCGGGTCTGGCGCTGGTGGGGTGCACGTCCGAACCGGACGCGTCGATCGGCACGGCGTCGTCCGCGACGACCACGACGACGAGCCCGTCCAGCCCGTCCAGCCCGTCCGGCACGTCGGCCGTCGCGCCGAGCACCGTCACGGTGCAGTCGACGGTGACGAGCACCGTGCAGGAGACCGTGGTGGTGGACGCGACGCCGGTGCTCAGCCACACCGGGTTCGGCGCGATCAAGCTCGGCATGACCCGCGAGCAGCTCGTGGCGACCGGCCTGGTCGGAGAGCCGACGCTGCGGATGAGCGCGCAGTGCGACATGTACCCGCTGAAGTCCGACAACGGCTACGCCTGGATCCAGGACGGCCAGGGCGTCATGGCGATCACCGTGAAGTCCGGCGCCAAGACCACCGAGGGCCTGCCGGTCGAGATCAGCCCGGCCGACCCGCGACTGACGAAGACCTACCCGAGTGGTGAGGCCGGGCCGAACGGCTTCACCGCGTGGGTGAACGACAACGTGAGGTACTTCTTCCACGGCCACACGTCGCTCACGCGCCGGGGTCAGGCCTGCTTCAACTGACCTCGGCCGCCGGTGGGGGCGTGGGGGAGGATGGACCGATGAAGCCGGTCGTGCTGGCGGTCCTCCTGCTGCTCACCGCCTGCGAGTCGCCCGCACCGCGGGCCGTGCCGCCCGCCGCGGACGTCAGCGCGACGTCCGGGGTGGACGGCACGGCCGTGCTCGACGCCCGCGGCATCGGCGCGGTGCGGCTGGGCATGACGGCGGCCGAGCTGGAGGCGACCGGCGAGATCGGCGGCGACATCACCACCGCGGAGTTCTCGTGCACGATCCGCGAGTTGAAGGCCGCGCGGGGCTGGGTCGGGATCCAGGACGGCGTGGCGGTGGAGATCCGGGTCGACGGGGGTGCCGGCACCCCGGAGGGCCTGCGCATCGGTGATTCGCGGGCCCGAATGCACGAGGTCTACCCGGGCGTGGAGCAGTACCCGCACGGCTTCGTCCGGCCGCTGGACGCCGAGACCGGCTACAAGTTCTTCTTCGAGAACGCGGGCGACACGCTCACCGGCATCGGCCTGGTGCGGGCCGACCGGGGCTGCCTGACCTGAGCGCCCGACCCGTGCACGCCGCGACGCCCGCCACCGGGGGAGGTGACGGGCGTCGTTCGCTGTCAGCGGGTCGGGTTACAGGCTGCCGCCCGCGGCCCGGGGCGCGCCGCCGTCGGCGTCCTCGCCCACGGTCTCGCGGGTCAGGAAGTTCTCCACGTGGAACAGGTTGCCGTCCGCGCGGTCGATCACGGTGAGCAGCGTGCTCATCGACGCGACCTCCTCCACCTGTTCCTTGAGGAACCACTGGAGGAACTGCTCGCCGATGTAGTCGCCTTCGTCACGCGCGGTCTTCGCGAGCGCCACGATCTGCTCGGTGACCTTCTTCTCCTGCTCCAGCGCGAGCGCGACCGGCTCCCGCGGCGCGGTGAAGTCGTTGCGCACGTCGTCCACACCGGGAATGGCCACCGGCAGTCCGTTGTCCATCAGGTACTGCACGATCATCATCGCGTGGTTGCGCTCTTCCAACGCCTGCTTGTAGAAGTGCGACGCGAGGCGCGGCAGGTCGTTGGCGTCGAACCAGACCGCGATGGCCACGTACTGCTGCGAGGCCGTGAACTCGTTGCGCACCTGCTCCTGGAGCAGGCCGTGGAACTTCGAGGAACGCGCGCCGGTAATCTTCTTCAAGTTGACAGCCATGCTCGAAGAATACCCGATAGTGTGGTTTCAATGCATTGCAGGTAAGGCTTGCTAAGCTTAGGAAAGGGTTGCCGAAGAAAGCTTAGGCAACCCTTTCCGGGTCCATTCAGACCAGGGGTGCGCGGTCGATCGGGCAGGACATGCAGCGCGGCCCGCCGCGGCCGGAGCCCAGTTCGGAACCGCTGATCCGGATCACCTCGACGCCCGCGTCCTCCAGTCGCGCGTTCGTCTCCACGTTCCGCTCGTAGGCCACCACCAGGCCCGGCCCCACGGCGAGCGTGTTGTTGCCGTCGTCCCACTGCTCGCGTTCCGCGGTGACCGGGTCCAGCCCGGTGTCGATCACGCGCAGCCGGTCGATGCCCATCGCGTCGGCCGCCGCCTCCAGGAACGGCCGCCGGTCGTCGACCGCGACACCGCCCGCGCCATCGGACCGCACGGGGTAGGCGAACAGGTTGTCCCGCACCGCCGGGTACATCACCACGGCGTCCCGGTCGACCATCGTGCACACCGTGTCCAGGTGCATGGTCGCCCGCTCCTGCGTGATCGGCACCGCCAGCACGGTGTGCGCCAGGCCGTCCGCCAGCGCGGACCGGGCGAACGACTCGGCGCCCGCCGGCGTGGTCCGCTCGCCCACGCCGATCGCCAGCACACCCGGCGCGAGCAGCAGCACGTCACCGCCTTCGACCGGCGCGGAGTGCGCCCCGTAGGCGCGGCCGGTCTTGCGGAACCGCGGGTGGTAGGCGTAGATCAGGTCGGTCAGCGCGGTCTCCCGGTCGCGCGCGGGCAGCGCCAGCGACGTGATCGCGACCCGGTCGCCCACCCACACCGACGAGTCGCGGGTGAACAGCAGGTTCGGCAGCGGGTCGACCGCGAAGTCGATCGGGTGGTGCATCTTGCGCACCAGCGACGCGCCCTCGGCCGCGGGCAGCTCCTCGAACGTCATGCCGGTCATCAGCGCGGTGGCCAGCTGGTCGGGGCTGATCGAGGCCAGGTGCGAGCGCAGCGCGTCGGCCAGGTCGATGCCCAGCCGCCGCTCGTTGACCGCGCTGTGGATGCCCGCGATCCGCGCCCGGTCGTCGTGCAGCGCGTCGACCAGCAGGTCCGCCAGCAGCAGCACCTCGACACCGCGCCCGCGCAGCAGTTCGGCGAACGCGTCGTGCTCCTCCTGGGCTCGGTCGACCCACGGCACGCCGTCGAACAGCAACTGGTCGTTGTTGCGCGGGGTGAGCCGCTTGAGCTCGGCGCCGGGACGGTGCAGCAGCACCGTGCGCAGGGGGCCGACTTCGCTGTCGACGCGGGGCGCCGCTGCCGGCTCGCCGTCGGTGGACGCGGTCTGGGCGATGTGCGCAGTCACGCCACCGAGGGTAACCCGAGGTCGGTCGGATCAGCAGCTCTGAGCGGCCCGTTCCAGCGAAACTCGATCGTATGACCGCCTTGGAATGGCGATTCGTTGTGTCATCGGGTACTTGGACGCGTGAAGTGTTGCGTTGTGAGGTGGACTGCCGGTCAGTCGAGGTGGTTGCGGGATGATCGTGTTCTACCGGGGAGGATCAGTGGCGGACTTCCACTTGTTCATCGACGCGCCCGACAACACCGCTTCGGCGACCGGCCAGTTGCTCCAAGAGCTGGTCAGGGGCGCGCGGGTCGACGCACGGCCCGCGCAGGCCGCGTCACCGGAGGGCTCGAAGAGCGGCACCGGCGCGACCATCGCCGAACTCGTCCTCAACGGCGCGCTGCCCGCCGCGGTGGCCGGCGCCGTCGCGTCCGTGGTCGCCTCGTTCGTGCAGCGCGGCGGCGCCCGCAAGGTGACGATCAAGAACGGTGACGACGAGATCACCGTCGAGGGCGTGGACGCCCGCTCGCAGAAGGCGCTGCTGGAGGCGTGGCTGCGCGAGCACGAGAGCGAGGGGTGAGGTGGGTCGGCACGCCCTCCTCGTCGCCACCGGCGAGTACGAGGACGTGCGGCTGAGCAGGCTGCGCGCGCCCGAGCAGGACGTCGAACGGCTCGCCGCCGTGCTGGAGGACCCCGACGTCGGCGGGTTCACCACGGTCGAGGTGCTGCGGGACCGGGCCGACCACGAGATCCGCCGCGCGGTCGAGGACCTGCTCGCGCCGCGCGAGGCGGACGACCTGGTGCTGCTGTACTTCTCGTGCCACGGCCTGACCACGCCGGCGCGGCGGCTGTACTTCGCCGCGTCGAACACCGTGCAGGACCGGCCCGCCGGCACCGCGATACCCCGGTCGTTCCTCAACGAGCAGCTGGAGGACTGCCGGGCGTCCGGCCGGATCCTGCTGCTGGACTGCTGCTTCAGCGGCGCGTTCGTGGAAGGGTTCAAGGCGGGCGGGACGAGCGTGCTGGACGACGTCGGCACCGGGTACGTGGTCATGACCGCGTCCAACGCCTACGAGTACGCGTTCGAGCAGGACTCGCTGTCCCTGGACGCGCCGGTCGCGTCGCTGTTCACCGACGTGCTGATCGAAGGCCTCGCCGGCGGTGCGGCGGACCTCGACGGTGACGGGTGGATCGACGTCGACGAGCTGTTCAAGTACGCGCAGGGCGAGGTGCGCGGCCGGCGTCCCGACCAGACACCGCAGTTCTTCGCGCACGGCTCGTCGCAGCCGCTGCGGATCGCGCGGGCCGGTGGCTCGCCCGGTCGCCGGCCGCGCGGCACGGCGTCGTACACGTCCGGTCAGCTGCTGGTGGCGCGCGGTTTCCGGGCCGCCGCCGAACCGGTGTGCCGGACGTTGGGGCCGATGGGGCGGCGGGCCGTGGTGTTCGTGGACCGGCGGCCGGTGGAGCTGGCCGACGCGTCGGCCATCGTGGCCGCGTTCCAGCCGGACGAACCGCGGGACTGGCTCGGCGCGGGCTACGTGCGCGACCTGGTGCTCCAGGTGCGGCGGGACGCCGGTGACGGCGCGGCGTCGGCGGTGGCCGTGGCGCGCGGCGCGATCGGCGGGCTGGTCGAGGCGATGCGCGACGGCCACAACCCGGTGCGGCTGATGCGCGGCGTCACGTCCGCCGCCGCCCGCGCGGTCGAACTGATCACCGAGTCCGCGGTGCGGTTGAAGACCTCGGACGTGCGGGCGTTGGCGATTGCCGCGGCGGGCAGCGCGGAGATCGGCGGCCTCGTCGCGGAGGTGGTCGGGGAGACCCGGATGCGCGCCCCGATCCTGGTGGAGGAGGGCCAGGGCATCGGGCTGCAGTACGAGATCCGGCCGGGTCTGCGCTTGGCCGGTGGCTACGCGTCGAGCCTCTTCGTGACCGACGTGGAGCGGGACGAGGCGGTCTTGGTCGACGCGCGGGTGCTGCTGGTGAGCGGGCGCCTGCCCACCGGGCTCGGCAATGCGGTCGCGACCATCCGCGACGAGGGCCAAAGCCTGTTCGTGGTTTGCGAGGAGCTTCCGCACGATGCGCTCACGGCGGTGCTGCGAATCGGTGGCCGGTGGTCGACCCTCGCGGCCGTGACCGACCACCATGGGCTGAACCGGCTCCAGGCGACGGTCGGCGGCACGATTCTCGACGCGGACCTGCTGGAGACGGCGAACCCGCGCTCATTCGGCCAGGTGGAGAAGGTCGTGGCCACCTCCCGGGAAGTCGTGGTGTACGGCGGCCACCCGCAGAGCGACACGAAGGCGGGCTTGATCCGTGCCCCCGCCGCCGACCTGCCGAAGGTGGAGCGCGCTGTGCGTGCCGTGCGCAGTGCCGCACACGAAGGCGTGTTACGCGGCGGCGGTGTGGGCTTGGCCGACCTGGGCGCTCGCCTGGCGGCGGACGCCGCGGGCACCCCGGAGGAGATCGCCGGCTGGCAGGCCTTCGCCGCCGCCCTGGCCGAACCGGCCCGCCGCATCGCCGAGAACGCCGCCGTCACCGTCGCCGACCTGGACCCGACCCTGCTCGACTCGGCGGGCGTCGCCCGCACCGTCGTCACCGCCGCCGCCCACACCACCTCCCGCTTCCTCCTCGTCCACTGACCCGCGTGTCCTACGTCCAGAACGCGCGTGTCCCACGTTCAGAACCCCCGAGTTCAACGCTCAGGACGCCATCCTTCGACTCACCGGGTGAACCGGACGCGGAGGACTCAGGGCAACCAGGACACGTGACCGCGCAACACCGTGTAGCCGACGAACGCGACCACGTCGAGCAGCGCGTGCGCCACCACCAGCACCCACAACCGGTTCGTCCGCTGCCAGACCTTGCCGAACACCAGGCCCATCACCACGTTCCCGATGAACCCGCCGAAACCCTGGTACAGGTGGTACGAGCCGCGCAGCACCGCGCTGGCCAGCAACGCCGTGTTCTCCCGCCAGCCGAGCTGCCGGAGCCGGGTGATGAAGTACCCGACGACCAGCACCTCCTCCGCCCACGCGTTGCCGATCGCGGCCAGCACCAGGACCAGGCTGCGCCACCACGACGAGTCCAACGTGGACGGCAGCACCGCCAGGTTCAGCCCCAGGTTCCACGCGACCAGGTAGAACACCAACCCCGGGATGCCGATCACGGCGGCCAGCCCGAGGCTGCCCAGCGCGTCCGGCCCGATCCGGGTGCGGTCCAGGCCCAACGCCCTCAGCTTGATGCCGCCCTGCCACAGCAGGTACAGGCCCAGCCCGCCCCACGCGGCCAGCTGCACGACGCTGAGCAGCTGCGCGATCAGGTCCAACAGGTCGAACCGCGCCTGCGGGACGTTGATCGCGACCTTCTGCTCGTTGAGCGGCACCGGGTCCAGCAGGCTGTCCAGCAGCCGCACCAGGCTGCGCACCCCGGACAACCCGAGCGTCACGGCGAAGACGAGCAGCAGTTCCAGCCGGTAGCCGCGCCGCGTCCGGGCGTCGAGGTCTTCGATCACGCCCCTACGTTAACCGCGCACGTCAACGGCGTTGCGCCAGGAACGGGCAACCCATCAGGCGACGCAGCTCCCCCGCCAGCTCCTGCGCCGTGCCGACCGGGCGGGAGAACGCGATCCGCACGTCGTGATCGGAATCCGACATCTCCACCCGCAGCCGCAGCCCCAGCCGGTCCAAGCCCAGCGGACGGACGTGACCGCCCCTCAGGTCGGCGGGCAGGTGCTGTGCGAGCAGGCCCACCACGTCCCGGTGCGACAGCTCCAGGTGACGCAGCCAGTGGTCCTCGTGCGCGGCGAACGGGTCCGGCTCCGCCTGCGCGAACAGCTCCGGCCGCAACGACGTGGTGCCCTCCGCGTCCGCCACCACCAGCGAAGCAGGAGACAACCGCAACGCCGACGCGCCGTGCCCGACGTCGAGCAGCCGCGGGTCCGGCCGCGCCTCGGCGACCAGGAGAGCGGCCTCGCGGGCTTGTTCGGCGGTGAGCGCGCGCAGCCACCCGGTGATCCACAACAGGCCGCGCACCGGCTCGCGCAGCTGCACCGGCGCCTGGTCGGCGAGCTCCAGCATCGCGGTCAGCTCCGCCCGGCGGGCCGCCTCGACCAGCGGGTGCTCGTCGGGCAGCACGATCGTCGCCTCACCGCTCGGGTGGACGTGGTGCAGCACCGGGGTGACCCGGTTCTCCGTGCCGTCGGACGGCAGCAGCGCCGCGCGCCCACCACGGGCGGCGATCGTGCGGGCCCGTTCCGCCGGCAGCGGCGCAGGCGGTCGACGTGTCGTCTCGTTCACCCGCTCACCTCCCAACTTAGGGCAGCCTAACTTGATGGAGCCCGGTGGCGGTAGTCCCACGACCGGCTTACCCGGCTCTTCGTGCGCGGAGATCGTCGACGCAGGTTAGGGGGTCGTCGGCAGGCGTGTCCGCACGGGTGGGGTCCTGCGGACGCGGAACGGTCCGGTTGGCCGATTCGGTCCACCCCGCGTTCGTCGTAACCTTGGCTCGATCTGGGCGCGCCTGGCGGAGGTGGCTCGTGGTCGTGCCGAACAAGCCGTCCACCAGGGGTGCGGCCCTCGACGACCGGTGGACCCGGTACTGCCTGGAGATCGCCGGCAGGCGCGCGTTCGGCTGGGTCGTCGTCGGCGCGCTCGCGTTCGTGCTGCAACTCGCCCTGATCTTCGTGTTCACGGTGACGTCCGCCCTGCCGCTCGTGCTGCTGCTGTTCTCCGTGCTCGTCCTCGGGTACGGGCTCAGGCGACGCCGACCGTTCACCGAAGTCCTCGGCGACCACGCGTGGGTCTACGTCCGCATCCACTGGCGCGGCGGACTGCTCGTCGTGCACGGCACCCGACCGCTGGTGCTGGACGTGAGCGCCGGACCCGTCGCCCGCGGCCGGATCAACCGGCACCGGCGGGCGTGGGTCGTCGCACCCGACCGCGCCGGGAACACCGTCGTCACGTTCCGGGGCGTGCCGAAGCTGTTCCCGGCGAAGGTCGTCCGCCGCTAGTTTGCTGATCATCTATTCGGTTACCCAGGAGGAGAACTTCTGGTTTGCTGGGAGCAGTGGTGGGCGAGGCCTGGGTCGACAAATGCCTGACCAGCGCGGACCGCCGCGCCGTCGGGTTCATCGGGCTGGCCCTGTTCGGCCTGCTCACGCTGTGGGTCGTGGCGGAGTGGACCGGGTCGCGCTGGGTGTTCCTGCTCACCCCGCTGTGCGTCGAACTCGCCGTGCCCGGCCTGCGGCACTTCTTCTCCCGGCGCGCGCTGCGCCGACTCCTCGACACCTACCCGCGGCACCCCGTGTCAGTGCACTTCGTACCGGGGCGCACCCGCGTCGGACGGCAGACCTACCTGGAAACAGCGGACTCCGACCGCACGTTCCTGCGGCTCGCCGAGATCCCCGAACGGGTCCGCGAGAACATCCGCCGCGGCGGCCGGGTCTGGCTGGCCGGACCCGACCCGCGCGGCCGTGCGGCGGTCCTCACCCGCGGCGCGCCGTTCATGACCCTAGGCCGCATCGTCATCCGCTGAGGGCTCCTTACCGGCCGACCGGGATGCCGCTCTGCTCCGCCCAAGCCCCGACGTCCTCCCGGCGCAACGCGGTGGCCAGCAGATCGGGGAACCGGTCCGGCGTGCAGGCGAACGCGGGCGCGCCGAGCTCCGACAACTTCGCCGCCAACTCGTGGTCGTAGGCGGGCGTGCCGCTGTCGGACAACGCGAGCAGCACCACCACCGTCACCCCGCTCTGCACCAACTCCCGCACCCGCCGCTGCAACTCCCGCGCCACACCACCCTCGTACAGGTCGCTGATCAGCACCATCACCGTGTCCGTGGGGCGGCGGACCAGCGACTGGCCGTAGGCGACGGCGCGGTTGATGTCCGTGCCGCCGCCCAGCTGCGTGGAGAACAGCAGGTCGACCGGGTCCTTCAGCTGCTCGGTCAGGTCGACCACCTCGGTGTCGAACACGACCAGCTTCGTGTCCACGGCCTTCAACGAGGCCAGCGAGGCACCGAGCACGGCGGAGTACACGACCGACTCGGCCATCGAACCGGACTGGTCGACCAGCAGCACCACGTCCCGCAGCGAGGCCTGGCGGCTGCGCCGGCTGTTGCCGACCAGGTCCTGCACGACCACCGTGCGCTGGTCGGGCTGGTAGTGGCGCAGGTTCTTCCGGATCGTGCGATTCCAGTCCACATCGGACAGCCGCGGCCGGCTGGTGCGACGCGACCGGTCGATCGCGCCGTGCACGGCGGCCAGGAGGCGGTCGGCGAGCTTGCGCTCGATGTCCTCCACCACCTTGCGCACCACGGCGCGTGCCGTCTCGCGGGTGCGTTCGGGGATGGCGCGGGACAACGAGACCAACGTGCCGACCAGGCTCACATCCGGCTCCACGCTGGACAGCAGCTCGGGTTCCAACAGCAACTGCCGCAACCCCAACCGCTCCACCGCGTCCTTCTGCATCACCTGGACGACCGAACTGGGGAAATACGTGCGGACATCACCCAACCACCGGTGCAAAACGGGCGACGACCCACCCAACCCGGCACTCCTCTTCCCACCGGCCTCCACCGGCTCCCCACCGCCGTACAACCCGGTCAATGCAGCATCCCGCCGCAGGTCATCATCCCCAAGTGCCCCAAGATCCCCCGCCGCCCCACCCAACAACAACCGCCACCGCCGCTGCCGTTCAACCGCGTTATCCTGTGTCACACGCCCACCACCAATCCCGGCCCACCCCAGGCCCTCTGTCACACCATCGAGTGATCATCGCCCGAAAATGTACGGAAACACTGTTACCACCCCTCGGTTAAAACATGAGGAGCCCCGACAACCACCACCCCCATCCACCCCCGGCCCCCGCCCACTCCAACGACCCCCCGGCCCGCCCAGCCCCCGGCTCGGCCCACCCCGTCCGCCCCTCGCCGCGCGACGACCCGGCCCCCGAGACCGACCCCGACCCCCGCGGACCGCCCGCCTCCCTGCGGGACAGCCCCCGCCGCCCGCAGACGCCCTCTCGCCCCTGCAGACGGCCACTCCTGCGGCCAGCCCACTCGACGCGACCGCCCAGCCAGCCAGCCCCGGAGCCTGCGGCCAGGCATCGCAGGCCGCCGCCCGATTCGCCCCGGCCCCTGCGCCAACCCACCGCGTGACGCCCCGACCCAGGCAGGCCGCACCGCCCGCCGCCGGCCCAGAGTCGCCGCCCCGGCACCGCGACCGTCCCCGCCGCGCGGCCACACGCGTCACGAGCCCGCCCCCGCCCTGCGCTCGTCACGAGCCCACCCCTGCTCGCGCATCACGCGCCTGCCCCCGCGCGTCCCGTGCCCGCGCCCGTGCCCGCGCCCGCGCCCGCGCCAAGCAGATCGCGCACGTGGCCGACGAGTCGAGCCGCGAGTTCCTCGTCCCAATCGCCCGACGCCACCGCACCGCCGGCCGTCGAGCCCTTGACCCGGTCGCCGAGCATGCGACGCTCCGCCGGGCTGAATTCGCCCACCGCGCGCCGCAGGAGTGGCAGTGCGGCGGCGAAATCGGCGCCCGACAGGCCGGTCAGCCACTCGTCCACGACGGCGAACAGGCGCGGATCGGCGGTGAGAAGGGCGGCTGAGCCGCGCAGGAAGCCCGCCACGAACGCCGTCGCGCCGGCGGCCAGGGACACCGCGCGGTGCAGGCGGGTGGCTACTTCGTCGGAGTCCAGGGCGCCCGTTTCCCACAGCAGTCGGGTCGCGCGGCCGGTTGGGAGGCCGTGGGCGTCGGGCATCGCGACCAGCGATTTCAGCGCACGCTGCCACGTGTCGCGGTGCTCGTCGTCGGCGGCCAGGCGGACCGCGTCGTCCGCCCCCTCGACCGCCCTGACCGCACGTTCCGCCGTGTCGTCGTCCACCCCGCGGCACGCCAGCGGCAGGCCGACCGCGCCCCGCGCCAACAGCCCGTGCAGCGCAACGCGAAGCAGCTCCGGGTCCGTGCCGCGCACCGAGCCGTAACGCACGGTGGTTGCGAGGTCCGGCAGGGCCGACAGCAGTTCCAGCGCGTCGGTCGCGGCGGCGGCGCAGCGGTCCAGTGCCTGGCGGGACGCGGCGACGGCCTCCGGGATCTCGCACCCCACCGCCTGGCTGAGGGTTTCGGCGGCGTCGACCACGCGGGTGGCCGCCGCCGCACGGGCGATCAGCACGGTCCCCGCGGCGGCCTCGACCGTGGTGCCGTGCCGGGCGGCGACAGCCAGCGCGACCGCGAACTCCGGCCGCCAGTGCAACTGCCACGCCTCGGCGAACGTGCCCAACGTCCTGGTCGTGTCCGGCGTGCCCCACGGCACGTCGAGAACCTCCAAGCGCCGCAACAACTTCGACCGCTCACGATCGGTGTCCTTGCGCAGGTCGAAGCGCATCGGCTTGACGGACGCACTGGGCGGCATCCGCAACCGCCGTTGCCACCGCGCCAGATCCGCGGCCAGCGGCGAAGTCGGGACGTCCTCACCCACCTCACCCAACCGCTCACCGACCACCAACTGCTCGTGCACCAAGCGAAGCGGCGTCGCGTCACCCCCGCACAGCACCGCCAGCGTCGCCTCCATCACCTCCGACAACCCCGGCGACGGCCGCCCCCGCATCGCGGCCAACGCGTCCGCCAGCCGCACCGCCTCCACCGCACTCGCCGTCGACCCGGGCAAGTCCTCCGCCCGCAACACCCCGCAAGCCTTCGCGAACCAACGCGGCACGGCGTCACCGCGTTCGGCGCACTCCCACAAGTGCGCATACCAACCAGGCGAAGCGACACCCGCGCCATAACCGGACGACGCCGCCAGCCTGCCGTGGCTCCACGGCACCCAAGTGCCGGAAATCTTCTTGCGCGGCAAGCCCTTCAGTGCCGCGGCGTCGACCGACGCGGGCGGCAGGGTGCGCAGCGCCGGCACGTGCCACGCCCCGGCCACCACCGCGATCGAACCCTCGACGTCCTTCAACGCCTGCCGCACGTTCTGCCGCATCGCGGCTTCCCGCCGCAACGTGCGGGCGTCCACCTGATCGGCGAACTCCTCCCGCAACGCACCCATCGCCTCCGCCACCGCCTCGGCCAGGTCACGCGGGTCGGTGTGGTGCTCGACCACGTCCTCCCACCAGCGCTCCGGGTCGTCGAAACCCGCCGCCTCGGCCAACGTGCCCAGCGGGTCGACCGCCGCCTTCGGCACGTCGTCAGCGGAGTCGGAGTCGGACGGCTCGGGATCGTCCAGCGAAGCCGCGGCCGGCAGGTCGAAGAACCGCACCGGAACGCCGTTGACCCGCGCCCACGTCATCGCCCGCCACTCCGGCGAGAACTCCGCGAACGGCCAGAACGCGGCCCGCGCCGGCTCCGCCTCGTCGTGCAGCAACAACGCCACCGGCGGCGTCAGGCTGGGCACGTGCGGCAACAGGGCGTCCCCCTCCGGGGGACCCTCGATCAGCACCACCTCGGGCCGCACCGCCTCCAACGCCGCCGCGACCATGCGCGCCGAACCCGGACCGTGATGCCGGATGCCGAGCAACGTCACCCGATCGGGCAACGGCTGTTCGCGCGCCATCAGCCCACCATGTCCTGGCACGCCCGGTACAGGTCACGCCACTCGGCGCGCTCCTTGACCACCGCCTCCAGGTACTCCTGCCACGCCGCCGTGTCCGACACCCGGTCCTTCACCACCGCGCCGAGCAGCCCGGACGCCAACTCGTCCGCGGTGATCGTGCCGCTGCCGAAGTGCCCGGCCAACGCCATCCCGCTGGTCACCACCGAGATCGCCTCGGCCGTGGACAGGCTCCCGCTCGGCTTCTTCAGCTGCGTGCGGCCGTCCACAGTGGACCCGTTGCGCAGTTCCCGGAAGATCCGCACCACCCGGCGCACCTCCTCCAACGCGGGCGGCTCGGCGGGCAACTGCAACGCCCGGCCGAGCTGGGCGGCACGCGCCGACACGATCTCCACCTCGTCGTCCTCGGTCGCGGGCGGCGGCAGCACGACGGTGTTGAAGCGGCGGGCGAGCGCCGACGACATCTGGTTCACGCCGCGGTCCCGGTCGTTCGCGGTGGCGATCACGGTGAACCCGGGCACCGCCTGCACCTGGATGCCCAGCTCCGGCACCGGCAACGTCTTCTCGGACAGGATCGTGATGAACGAGTCCTGCACCTCCGCGGGCATCCGGGTCAACTCCTCCACCCGCACGACCGCGCCCTCGCGCATCCCCGTCATCACCGGGCTCGCCACGATCGCCGCCTCCGAAGGCCCCTCGGCGATCAGCCGGGCGTAGTTCCAGCCGTAGCGGACCTGGTCCTCGCCGGTGCCCGCGGTGCCCTGCACGACCAGCATCGAGTTGCCGCTCACCGCCGCCGCGATGTGCTCCGACAGCCACGACTTCGCCGTGCCCGGCACGCCGACCAGCAACAACGCCCGGTCCGTGACCAGCGTGCCGACCGCGACCTCGACCAGCCGCCGGTCGCCGACGTACTTCGGCGTGATCACCGTGCCGTCCGGCAGCCTGCCGCCGAGCACGTAGGTGACCACCGCCTGCGGCGACATCCGCCAGCGCGGCGGGCGAGGCCGGTCGTCCGCCGCCGCCACGGCCGCGAGCTCGGCGGCGTACTGCTGTTCCGCGGCGGGCCGCAGCACGGATTCGGTGGTCACTGGCTTTCCTCCCGGTGGTTGAACGCCTCGCGCAGCTGCATGCGCAGGCGCAGGACGTCGAGTTCGACGGTGTGCTCGGGCCAGCGCTCGGTGATGCGGGCCCAGTTCGCGCCGAGGACTTCGGCATCACCCCTGGCCAGCAGCACCGCCGGCGGACGGCCGGCGCGCCACCTCGGGTCGCGCATCCCGGCGTAGCGGTCGAGCAGGTCCGCGGTGGCCCGCGCGCCCCACGGCGCCGGCAACTGCGAACACGCGTGGTCGAGCAGGTCGTAGTTCCACTGCCGCGACACCTCGACCACGGTGCGCGCGGCCAGGTCGGCGGGCAGGCCGCCGAGCATCTCCAACTGCTCCATGCCGGTCAACGACCGGGTCGCCGCGACCGCCCACGGCCGGGCGTCGTCGGCGAGCTTCAGGTTCTGCGCCACGCCGCGCAGCAACGCACTCGCCCACGGTCCGCGCGTGAGTTCGGCGGCCGCACCCTCGTCGTCGGTGTCCAGCCGGCCGGTCCAGTGCTGGGGCGGCACGCTCGCCGCCGCGCCGCGCAACCGACCCGCGACCCCCGCCTCGGAACCGTCTTTCAGCAGGTCACGGGCCTCGTCCGGCTCGGGCGCGGTTTCCGCCCACAGCTCGTCGGTCTGCACGTCGAAACCGTCCGCGGTCAGCCACAGGCCGCGGTGCAGGCGTTCGGCGGCGCGTTCGGCCAGGGCGGACGTGGGCAGGGTGCGCAGCAGGCGCAACGCCTCGTCGTGCACGCCGATCGCGCGGTCGTCCAACGCGCGTTCGAGGAGCGGTTCGTCGTCCGGGCCGAGGTTCGCTTCCAGGGCGCTGATCAGCACTTGGCGGTCCGTCGCACGGCGTTGGACCTCGAATTGCGCGGCCAGGAACGCGCGTGCCTTCGCCGGATCCTGGTTGCGCGCGCGGCGCAACGCGGCGAGCCGCGACGTGCCGGGCAGGTCAAGGGCCTCGTCGAGGTCGACCTCCTCCGCGACCACACCGGTCGCGGCCCACGCCCAGGCCGGTCGGATGGCCGCCAGCCACCGCCCGCGGGCGCCGAGGACGGCGGCCACGGCGGGACGCAGGCCGGGGTGGGCGGTGCCCAGGCCCAGCAGCGCGGGCAGTTCGCGGTGGTCGGCGACGACGCGGGCCGCCTTGGCCATGCCGCACCACTCCGTCAGCAGCACCTGGTCGTCCAGGGCCAGGATCTGGACCAGCACGGACCTGGCGGCGGGGTGGACGAGCACGTCGTCGGACGCGGGGGCGGCGGGGAGCGGCGGGGTGTCGACCGGTGGTGGGAGTTGGGCGCCGTGTGCGGCGACGCCCAGGGCGGCGACGCGGTCGAGCAGGGCCGACGGTGTCGTGCCCGCGCGGTGTGCGCCCACCAGGGCGGCTTGGACGGCCTCGTCCCATTCGGCTCGGAGGGTCATGGCCGGCCGCCGGTGGGGGTGCTGCGGGTGGTGGTGGGTGGCGGTGAAGTCGGGTGGTCGGTGGTGGCCGGGGAGTCCGGGTGGGTGGTGGCTGAGGTGCGGTCGGCGGCGGGGGTGCGGTCGGTGGTCGGGGTGCGGTCGGCCGGTGGGGTGGTGGTCGGGGTGGGTTGGTGGTTGGGGGCGGGTTGGGGTTGGTGGGTCGCGGTTCCTCGTATGCAACCGAGGTACGGGAACGGTGTTTCCGTACATTTTCGGGCGATGATCACCCGATCGTGTGATGGGGGACCTTGTCCGACCTGCGTGATCATCCCACGACCTCCGGTGCTTCGCCGGGCTTGGCGGTGGCGCCCAGGCGCAGTTCGCGGCCGTTCCACAGGCCCCACGCGTCGAACAGGGCGCCGCCGGTCAGGGCCAGTGCCTGGTCCAGGGCCAGGTCGCCGCGAACCGGGATTCCGCGGCCCGTGGAGTCGACCAGGTGGCGGGTGTCCTCGGTGACCCGGACCGACGCGCAGCCCAACGGGTGCAGGCGTTGCCACGGGTCGGCTTTCAGGTACTCCTCGAGGCCGGCGAGCGCGGCGCGCCAGCTCGGCGGTGCGGGGATCGGTTCGGCCCGGCGCTCGACCAGCACCTCGCCCACCGCCACCCGGTGCGGTGGGACGCCGGGGTACGGGTGCAGCACACCCTGGATCCCCACGCCGTGGGTCAGCGGTGGCACGGGGCGCGCACCGCCCCCGGCATGCCGCACCGCCACCACCCACCCGTGCGAACGGCCCCACGCCCACTGCCGCACGGTCCGCACCAGACCGTCGTCGGACTCCAGCTTCAGCAACGGCACCCAGTGGTCCGACCATCCCGGGCCGGCGCGCACCTCGTCCTCCGCGACCGAGAAGCCCAAGCGGCGGCGGATCAGGGGGTCCTCGGACGAGGACAGCCGCGCCAGCAGGTGCAACCCGCCCAAGCGGTCGGCGGCGTCGTGCGCCCAGTGCGGTCCGCCGGCGGAGACGATCCCGCGCACCTCGTCCACCGCCGACGCCAGCCCCTTGGCCTGCGCGTCGACCATCCTGGCCTGGATCGAGTGCCACCACGCCGCGTCCCGCGCGGGCAAGCCGGCCAGGCCCGCGCCGGCCACGTCGTCCAGCCAGTCGGTCAGGCCCGCGACACCACCTCGCACCGCGTTCTGCCTGGCCTGCGCCGTCTTCTCCTTGGCCTTGGCCCGCCGCTGCACCGCCTCCGGCGAGTCATCCGGAGCCGGAGCCGAGGGACCGGCCGCACGGCGGCGGGTCAGCCACTCGGTCACCCAGTCGGGCGCCTCCGCGACGGGGAACGGCTCGCGGACGTCCCGCAGCTGCAAAGCCAACGCGTGCTTGCACGGGAACTTGCGCGACGGGCACGAGCACTTCGTCGCCCGGTCACCCAGGTCGACGCACACCTGGTAAGGGTTCTTGCCGCTGCCCTTGCACAGACCCCACAGGGCGGTGTCGCTGCGACCCGTCCCCTGCCAGCCGGAGGACCCCGCCAGCCGGGTGGCGCTGCTCGCCACCTG
Organism: Saccharothrix carnea; assembly: GCF_003014735.1. Lineage (GTDB taxonomy): Bacteria > Actinomycetota > Actinomycetes > Mycobacteriales > Pseudonocardiaceae > Actinosynnema > Actinosynnema carneum. Next base: position 422,004 of record NZ_PYAX01000005.1, read on the forward strand.
GCCGTCCGGGGCCTGCTCCAGAAGCGCTCGTGCGTCCATGCCGGCAGACGTTAGAGGCACCCACCGACAAAAAGTCGATCAGTCGAGGTCGGGACCCCGGCGTGCCCAGGACCAGGCGTACTTCGGGTCCTCGGCCGCCAGCGCGGCCTCGCCCAGGTCCAGCGGCCGGAAGGTGTCGACCATGACGGCGGTCTCGTCGAAGTAGTCCACGCCCAGCGACGCCTCGACCGCACCCGGCTGCGGCCCGTGCGTGCAGCCGGACGGGTGCAGAGACAGCGAGCCGATGCCGATGCCCGACCCCTTCCGGGCCTCGTAGTTGCCGCCGACGTAGAACATCAGCTCGTCCGAGTCGACGTTGGCGTGGTTGTACGGCACCGGGATCGCCAACGGGTGGTAGTCGACCTTGCGCGGCATGAACGAGCACACCACGAAGTTCGGCCCCTCGAACGTCTGGTGCACCGGCGGCGGCTGGTGCACGCGGCCCGTGATCGGCTCGAAGTCGCGGATGTTGAACACCCACGGGTACAGGCAACCGTCCCAGCCGACGACGTCGAACGGGTGATTGGCGTAGGTGAACCGGGTGAGACCCGCGCGGTGCCGCACGAGCACCTCCACGTCCTCGCCGTCGACCGACAACGGCTCCACCGGCCCCCGGATGTCGCGCTCGCAGTACGGCGAGTGCTCCAGGAACTGGCCCTTGGCCGACAGGTACCGCTTCGGCGGTCCGATGTGTCCGGTGGCCTCCAGCACCAGGATGTTCATGGGCTGGGACGGCACCACGCGGTAGGTGCACGACGTCGGCAGCACCACGTAATCGCCCTCGGCGACCGCCAGCGCGCCGTAGATCGTCTCCACGACACCCTCGCCGGACTGCACGTACAGCAGCTCGTCCCCGGCCGCGTTGCGGTACAGCGGGCTGGGCGCGGTGGCGGTCACGAAACCGATGACCACGTCGGAGTTGCCGAACAGCGTGCGGCGGCCGGTGACCGCGTCGACGTCCGAGGACTCCCAGGTCAGCGCCGGTGTCTTGAAGTGGCGCGGCTTGAGCGGGAGGTTCGGCGCCAAGGCGCCGCGCGTCTCGTCGACGGTGACCGCGTCCACGATCGCGGTCGGCAGGTGGCGGTGGTAGAGCAGCGCCGAGTCGGCCGAGAAACCCTCGACCCCCATGAGCTCTTCCGCGTACAGCCCACCCTCCGGCGTGCGGAACTGCGTGTGGCGCTTTCGGGGGATCTCACCCACCTGGCGGTAGTACGCCATGGTTCACTCCGGGCGTTCGATAGTCGGACATCTTTGTTCATTGACCGGTACGCCACTAGCGTGTCAGCCGTGTCAAGCGCCTTCGAACTCCGTGCGCCCGGTCCACGCGGCACTCCGCCCCTGCTCGCGAGGCTTGTCGACGACGCCGCACTGTTCCCGCCGGGCAACGCCTCCATGCCCGACGCGGTCCGCGGCCACCTCGACGCACGTGCCGGGGAATGGGCCGGTGCGGTCGGTCTCTTCCTGTGCCCCGCGTCGCGACTCGCCGAGCTCATCACCGAGTTGATCAAGGTCAAGCCGGTGAAGCCGATCGCCCTGTCGCTGGTCATCGACACGGGGCTGGGAGGTGTGCCCAAGGCCGTGTCGATCGTGGAATCCCGCAGCGAACTGCTCGCCCTTCGGATGGTGGAGATGCCCGCCCCGTCCGATGTGGACGAGGTGTGGCTGGAACGCGTCTCGGAGTTCGTGCCCGAGGACGTCATCCGCGTGGTCGAGCCCCGGCGCGGCGGTGCCGAGTGGCTGGACGGCGTGCGCCGCGTCATCGAGCACGGCAGCTGGCCCAAGCTGCGCTGCGGCGGGGTCAGCAAGGAGAACTTCCCCAGCGTGGACGAGGTCGCCGACTTCCTGTCCGTGGTGAGCAGCGGCGGCGTGGCCTTCAAGGCGACCGCCGGCCTGCACCACGCCGTGCGGCACACCGACAGCGAAACCGGGTTCACCCACCACGGGTTCCTCAACCTGCTCGTGGCAACCGCGCGTTCGCTCTCCGGTGGTGACGTGCGCGAGGCCCTGTCCAGCACGGACGCGGTCGCTTTGGGCGAGGAGGCGTCGGGCCTGTCCGACCAGGCCGCGCACGCCGTCCGCGGTGTCTTCGCGTCCTACGGGTCGTGCTCGCTGGACGAGCCGATCGCCGACCTGGAGGAGCTGGGTCTGCTGTGAGCTGGATCGAGGACCCCGCGTTCACCGCCGACGAGCCGTTCGGGCCGCAGACGCTGCCCTACGGCGTCCTGCCCGGCGGCATCGCGGTGCGGGTGGGTGACCAGGCGCTGCTGCTGCGCGGCCTGGCGCTGGGCGAACGGCTGGGGCCGTTGGTGGCCACGGGCACGCTGGACGCCCTGCTGGCGGCCGGGCGGCCGGCGTGGAGCGAACTGCGGGCGCGGCTGGTCGAGATCGTCTCGGCCGCCTCGGCGCCGCGCGGTGCGGAGCTGGCCGGGCTGGACGGCGCCGTGCTGCCGTTCACCGTGGCCGACTACGTCGACTTCTACTCGTCACGGCACCACGCGGAGAACGTCGGCCGGATCTTCCGGCCGGACGGCGAGGCGCTGCTGCCGAACTGGACGCACCTGCCCATCGGCTACCACGGCCGGGCCGGGACGGTCGTCGTGTCCGGCACGCCGGTCGTCCGGCCGCACGGGCAGCGGCGCACGTCGGCCGGACCGGTGTTCGAGCCGACGCGCCGGCTGGACATCGAGGCCGAGGTCGGGTTCGTGTGCGGCGGTCCCGTCGCGTCGCGGCTGACGCCGTCGCAGGCCGTCGACCACGTCTTCGGCGTGGCGCTGGTCAACGACTGGTCCGCGCGGGACGTCCAGGCGTGGGAGTACCAGCCGCTCGGGCCGTTCCTGGGCAAGTCGTTCGCCACGTCGGTGTCGGCGTGGATCACGCCGCTGGAGGCGTTCGCGGTGGCCCGCGTGTCGCCGCCGCCGCTGGGCAACGACGTGCTGCCGTACCTGGTCGAGGAACGGCCCTGGGGGCTGGACGTCGACCTCGAGGTCGAGTGGAACGGCGTCGTGGTGTCCAGGCCGCCGTTCCGCGAGATGTCGTGGACGTTCGCGCAACAACTCGCGCACCTGTCCGCGAACGGCGCTACCGTTCGGCCGGGCGACCTGATCGCGTCGGGCACCGTGTCCGGGCCTGCCCGCGACGAGCGCGGCTCCTTCCTGGAGCTGAGCTGGGGCGGGAAGGAGCCGGTGGTGGTCGGCGGCGACGAGCGGACGTTCCTGGAGGACGGCGACACGGTGCGGATCACCGCGACGGCCCCGGGTGAGAGCGGTTCGGTCGTCGGGCTGGCCGAGGTGGTCGGCACGGTCTCGCCCGCCGACGAGAGGTAGAGCGTGGTCAGACCCGATCCCCGCGGCCGGCTGCCGGCGCCCGCGTCCAAGGAGAGCTCGCTGACCCTGGAGCGGGGCCTGGCCCTGCTGCAGGCGGTGGCCGACGCGGAGTCGGAAGCGCCGTCGATCAGCGAGCTGGCGGCGGCCATCGGCGCGTCGCGGGCGGCGGTGTACCGGCTGCTGGTGCCGTTGCAGTCGCGTGGGCTGGTGCGGCGCGAGGGGTCGAAGGTGCGGCTCGGGCTGGGCGTGCTGAGGCTGGCGTCCAACGTGCTGCCGCAGTTGCGGCTGGCCGCGCAGCCCGCGCTGCGGACGTTGGCCGAGGCGGTGGGCGCGACCGCGCACCTGACCGTGGCCGACGGGAGCGAGGCGCAGGCGGTGGCCGTGGTGGAGCCGTCGTGGACGGCGTACCACGTGGCGTACCGGGTGGGCTCGCGCCACCCCGTGCACCGGGGTGCGGCGGGCAAGGCGATCGGGCTGTCGCCGGAGGGGCGGCAGTGGGTGCACTCGACCGGCGAGCTGCAGCCGGGCGCGTTCGGGGTGGCGGCACCGGTGCGCGGTGTGCCCGGATTGCGGGCCAGCGTGGGCGTGGTGGCCCTGGAGAAGCTGGACGGTGACGTGGTGGGGCCGCAGGTGGTGCGGGCGGCTCAGGAGGTCGCTGACGCGTTGCGCTGACGCACATCCCCGCATGACACACTCGGTGTTGACGGAGGGAACGAAGTGACCGCTCTGCCTGAGAATTCACAGAACTCGGCCGGCGAGCCGCACTTGTTCACGGTCGCCGAATACGCCGGACTCGGAGAATTCGAGTACGGCTACTCCGAGCTGGTAGAGGGTCGTCTCATCATGTCACCGAGCCCCGCGCCAGGACACCAGTACGCGTCGGGCCAACTGCTGTTCCAGCTCTGGGGTCGATTGCCCCCGGACCTGGAGATGATCCAGGACATCGACATCGACCTGGAGCTGGTCGCGCCGGATGAGCCCGGTTATTCCCGTCGCCCTGATCTCGTCATTCTGAGGCGGGGGGCACGTGAGCGGGTGAGGGAGGAAGGCGGACTGCTCCGCGCGTCGGAAGTGGTCGTCGTGATCGAGATCATCTCGCCCGGTTCGCGACGACACGATCGGGTGATCAAGCGCGCAGAATACGCGGATGCCGGTATTCCGCACTACTGGATCGTCGACCTCGACCCGCCTGTGTCGCTGGTCGCCTGCCACCTCGCCGGCGAGTTCGGATATCAGGACGCCGGTGACGTGGTCGGCGAATTCACCACCTCCGTGCCGTTCCCGGTGACGCTCAAGCTCGACGGGCTCGTCTGAGCGTCACCGGGGTGGACTTCGAGGTGGCCCTCCTCGGTGAGGACGATGCGGCGGCCCGGGTAGGCGCGTTGGGCGATTTCGGCATCGCGCTCGTCGTACTCGCCGTAGAACAGCGGGACGCCGCCGGACAGCTCGCACTTCTCGGTGCCAGTCGGCCACCGGTACGACCAGGCGTCGATGCCGAACCCGAGGTGCGGTGGTGGGAGGTCAACCCGAGATCGCCTGCCACAGGGCGAACAGCGCGAACGCGGTGAAGACGAAGCCGCTCACCCGCTGGATCAGGTGGGTCGGGATGCGGGTGGCGATCTTGCGGCCCAGCAGGACGGCGATGGCGGCGACCGTGGTCAGGGCCAGGAACGCGCCCAGGCCCACGAACACCGGGCTCGCGTAGCGGGCGGACAGGGCGGCGGTGGCCAGTTGGGAGGCGTCGCCCCACTCAGCGGCGAACAGGACGCCGAACGAGGTGAGCGCGGCCCGCAGGAACGTCACCTGGCCGGGGCCGTCCCCGGACGTGTCGGCTTCGTCGCCGTCGTGCGAGAAGCCCTCCTTCAGCAGCAGGAACGCGCCCACGCCGAACAGCACGGCGACCACGCCCGCGACCACCCGATCGGGTAGGAGGGTGAGCACGCCGCCGAAGGTCGCGGCCACCACGCACTGGATCGCGAACGCCGCCGTGACGCCGGCGAACACCGGCCACGCCCGGTACCTCGTGGTCAGCACGAGGGTGGCGACCATGGTCTTGTCCGGCAGCTCGGCCAGGAAGACGATCGCGAAAGCCGTCGCCAGGGCGATGAGTTCAGGTGCCACGGGAACCTCCGACGTCCGATGGGAACCCGGACGGAGGCAGCACGACCCCGACCGGGCGTGGTGCACTGCCCGGCCGGAGGTCTCGTTCGCCCGCTGGTGGAAAACGGGTGAGGGACCGGGTCCGCGCTGGGCGGACCAGTGTGTCGATCCTCTCGCCCCGGTCGTGGTGACCCGGGGGAACTACTCCCCTCTGGCCCGAACATCGTAACCCCCGGCGCCGCGCCCACCGGCGTGACGCCGCACACCGGGACCTTGGTCCCGGGTCCCGCGGGACCGTCGTACCTGAAGATCGCACCACCGCCGGACCTACGGTCGACCCGTGGACGTCCTCGACCTGGCACGGTGGCAGTTCGGCATCACCACCGTCTACCACTTCCTGATGGTGCCGCTGACCATCGGGCTCTCCCTGCTGGTGGCGGGGATGCAGACCGCGTGGGTGCGCACGGGTGACCGCAAGTACCTGGCGATGACCAAGTTCTGGGGCAAGCTGCTGCTGATCAACTTCGCCATGGGCGTGGTCACCGGCATCGTGCAGGAGTTCCAGTTCGGCATGACCTGGAGCGCCTACTCGCGGTTCGTCGGCGACGTGTTCGGCGCGCCGCTGGCGATGGAGGGCCTGGTCGCGTTCTTCGTCGAGTCGACCTTCCTCGGCCTGTGGATCTTCGGCTGGGACCGGCTGCCGAAGAAGGCGCACCTGGCGTGCGTGTGGGCGTTCTCGCTGGCCACGATCGCGTCGGCGTACTTCATCCTGGCCGCGAACTCGTGGATGCAGCACCCGGTCGGCGTGGAGATGGTCGACGGCCGGCCGCGGCTGACGTCGATCTGGGCCGTGCTCGGCAACAACACCACGCTCGCCGCGTTCCCGCACACGGTCTTCGGCGCGTTCGCCGTCGCCGGGACGTTCCTGGTGGGCATCGCGGCCTGGCACCTGTGGCGGCGCACCGACGAGGGGCCGGTGTGGCGCGCTTCGGTGAAGGTCGGCACGTGGGTGGGCGTGGTGGCGTTCACCGGGCTCGCGATCACCGGCGACATGCAGGGCAAGCTGATGTTCGAGCAGCAGCCGATGAAGATGGCGGCGGCCGAGGCGCTGTGCCACACCGAGCAGCCGGCCGCGTTCTCGGTGTTCGCGATCGGCGACGTGTCGCGGCCCGACTGCGAGAACGTCAAGAGCGTCACGGTGCCCGCGCTGCTGTCGTTCCTGGCGCACAACGACTTCACCACCGAGGTCAAGGGCATCGAGGACCTGGTGCCGCTCTACCAGGAGAAGTACGGGACCAACTACCCGGTGGACCCGAAGCTGGGCGAGCTGTCGGGCAAGCCGATCGACTACGTGCCGAACCTGCCCGTCACGTACTGGGGCTTCCGGCTGATGATCGGGTTCGGCGGGATCGCGGTCGGCGCGGGGCTGCTGATCCTGTGGCTGACGCGCGGCGGACGGGTGCCGCGCGGTCGGTGGTTCGCCTGGCTCGCGCTGGGCAGCATCGCGACGCCGTTCCTGGCCAACAGCTTCGGCTGGATCTTCACCGAGATGGGTCGGCAGCCGTTCGTGGTGGTGCCGAACCCGAGCGGGGTGGACGGGGTGTGGATGTTCACCGCGCGTGCCGTGTCGTCGTCGACACCGGGGGAGGTGTTGACGTCGCTGATCGCCTTGACGCTGGTCTACGGGGTGCTGGCCTGCGTCGAGGTGTTCCTGATCCGGCGGTACGTCCGCGCTGGGGTCGCGGGCGTGCTGCCGGCTCGGAAGCCCGATGACGACACCGGGAAATCGGATGCCGACAAGTCGGACGACGTCCTGACGTTCGCTTACTGAGAGGGGGAGCCGTGGAGACGTTCTGGTTCTGCGTGATCGCCCTGCTGTGGCTGGGCTACCTGTTCCTGGAGGGCTTCGACTTCGGCGTCGGCATGCTGCTGCCCGTGCTCGGGCGGTCGGAGCGGGAACGGCGGGTGCTGATCAACACGATCGGGCCGGTGTGGGACGGCAACGAGGTGTGGCTGCTGGTCGCGGTCGGCGCCACGTTCGCCGCGTTCCCCGCCTGGTACGCCGCGCTGCTCAGCTCGGTCTACCTGCCGCTGGTGCTGTTCCTGCTGGCGCTGATCGGGCGCGGGGTGGCGTTCGAGTACCGGGGCAAGATCGACTCGGCGCGCTGGCGGCGGGTGTGGGACCGGGTGATCGTCGCCGGGTCGTGGACGGCCGCGCTGGGCATCGGGCTGCTGCTGTCGTCGACCGTGTTCGGCCTGCCGCTGGACGCCGCCGGTGACCGCGTCGGCTCGCCGTTCGCCGCGATCCGCTGGGAGACGCTGCTCGGCGCGGTGGCGGTGGCCGGGTACGCGCTGGTGCACGGCGCGGTGTTCCTGTCGCTCAAGACCGAGGGCGAGGTGCGGGAACGGGCACGCGCGCTGGCGCTGAAGACCGCGCCGGTGGCGTTGCTGCCGTTGCTGGTGCTGCTGCTGACCGTGCAGCTGCGGTTCGGGTCGGCGTGGACGTGGGGCGCGTCGATCGTGGTGGCGCTGGCCGCGCTCGGCGCGTACGGGCGGCTGGTGCTGCGGCGCGAGGGGCAGGCGTTCGCGCTGATGGGCGTCGTGGTGGCGGGCACGGTGGCGGCGCTGTTCGGCGCGCTCTACCCGAACGTGCTGCCGTCCACCGTGGACCCCGCCTGGTCGCTCACCGTGGCAGGCGCGGCGTCGAGCCCCTACACGTTGACCGTGATGACCTGGGTGGCCGGGTTCGGCACGCCCGCCGTGCTCGTCTACCAGGGGTGGACGTACTGGGTGTTCCGCAAGCGGATCGGCACCCGGCACATCCCGGAGGTGCGGGTCCCGTGAACTTCCCCGGAGCCCCTTCCGCCACGAAGCCGGGGAAAGGCCCGCTCGGCGCGCTGCCTGCGCTCTCGCGTTCGGCGCGCCGGGCGTTGGCCTGGTGTGCGGTGCTGGCCGGGCTGACGGCCGGTGCCCTGGTGTGGCAGGCCGTGGCGCTGGCGTCGGCGCTGGTGACCGGCGGGTCGTTGTGGGTGCTCGCGGGCGCGGTCGTGGTGCGGGCCGTGCTGGCGTGGGCGACCGAGTCGGTGGCGGCACGGGCGGCGGCGGGCGCGAAGGAGGAGCTGCGGGCGGCGGTGCTGGACCGGGCGCTGGGCCTGGGGCCGTCGTGGATCGTGGCCCGGGGACCGGCGTCGCTGGCGGTGACCGCGACCAAGGGGCTGGACGCGCTGGACGCGTACTTCACCCGGTACCTGCCGGCTCTGGTGACGACGGCCGTGGTGCCGGTGGCGGTCGGCGCGTGGATCCTGTGGACGGACCCGACGTCGGCGGTGCTGATCGCCGTGACGCTGCCGCTGATCCCGGTGTTCGCGATCCTGATCGGCCGGTTCACGTCGGCGCGGGTGGAGGCGGCCGGGTCGGCGCTGGAGCGGTTGTCGGGACGGCTGGCGGAGCTGGTGCGGGCCCTGCCGGTGCTGACCGCGTTCGGGCGTGCGGCGGCGCAGGCGACGGCGGTGCGGGAGGTCGGCGAGCGGTACCGGCGGGCGACGATGGGGACGTTGCGGGTGGCGTTCCTGTCCGCGCTGGTGCTGGAGATCGTGGCGTCGCTGTCGGTGGCGCTGATCGCGGTCGGCATCGGGCTGCGGCTGGTGTCGGGGGAGATGACGCTGGTCACGGGGCTGGTGGTGCTGATCCTCGCGCCGGAGTGCTACCTGCCGCTGCGGGCGGCCGGAGCGGCGCACCACGCGTCGGAGGACGGTGTGGAGGCCGTGCGGCGGGTCGCCGAGATCCCCACGCCCGGTCCGCGGCCGGCCACGCCGGACCGGGTGGAAGGCGTGGAGGTGCGGGACCTGAGGGTTCGGCGGCGGGACCGGTTCGCGCCGGACGGCGTCGGGTTCCGGGTGCGGCCGGGTGAGGTCCACCGGCTCGACGCGCCCAGCGGTGCGGGCAAGTCGACGCTGTTCGGCGTGCTGCTGGGGTTCGTGGAGGCGGACGGCGGCACGGTGGCGGTCGACCGGTCGTCGATCGCGTGGGTGCCGCAGCGGCCCGCGTTCGCCGGGCGGACGGTCGCGGACGAGCTGGAGCTGACCGCAGGACGGGTCGACCACGACGTGCTGGTGTCGGTCGCGGCGGACCACCTGGTGGCGCGGCCGATCGCGGAGCTGTCCACCGGGGAACGGCAGCGGGTCGCGGTCGCGCGTGCGCTGACCCGGGTCCGGGACGGCGCGAAGGTGCTGCTGCTGGACGAGCCCACCGCGCACCTCGACCCGGCGACGGCGGCGAAGGTGATGGCGGCCGTGCACCGGGCGGCGGCCGGTGGTGCGGCGGTCGTACTGGCGACGCACCGGCTGGTGGGCTCGCCGGAGGAGGAGGTCGCACCGGCACGTGAGGTCGGCGTGGTGGACGGTCGGACGGTGGTCGCGCGGACGCCCCGCCCGACCCGCCGGCTGCTGGCGGGGGCGGCGCTGGGTGCGGCGGCGTCGCTGAGCGGTGTGGCGTTGACGGCCGTCGCGGCCTACCTGATCGCGAAGGCGGCGACCCAGCCTCCGATCCTCACGCTGTCCGTGCTGGTGGTGGGCGTGCGGACGTTCGCGCTGGCCAAGGGGGTGCTGCGGTACCTGGAGCGGTTGGTGTCGCACGACGCCGCGTTCCGGTACGCCGAGTCGCTGCGGGTCCGGTTGTGGCGCAGCCTCCGGCCCGGCCAGGCCGAGCTCACCCGCCTGGTCGATGACGTGGACACCGTGCGCGACCTGGTGCCGAGGGTGCTCCAGCCGCCGTTGATCGCGTTCGGGGTGGCGGTGGCGGCGGTGGTGCTGTTCGCGCTGATCCAGCCGGCGGCCGGGTTCGCGCTGGCGGTGGCGCTGCTGGTCGGCGGCACGGTGGCGCCGGTCGTCGCGGTGCTCACCGAACGCCGTGCGACGGCGGTGCTGGCGCGGGGGCGTCGGCAGGTGTCGGAGCAGGTGCTGACCCTGCTCACCGCCGCGCCGGACCTGATCGCGTTCGGCGCCGACCGCGCGGTGCGGGCCGAACTGGCGCGTCAGGACGCCGAACTCGGCCGGTTGGCCCGGCGGCAGGCGCTCGGTGCCGGTGCGGCGATCGGGGTCGTGCACCTGACGACCGGGCTGGCGTCGGCGGTGTGCATCGGGCTGGCCGGTGGCGTCGACCCGCTGCTCGTGCCGGTGCTGGGGCTGGTGCCGTTGGCGTTGGCGGAGGTGTTGAGCGCGCTGCCCGCCGCCGCGCAGCACCGTGCGGCGTTGCGTGAGTCGTACGGGCGGATCGTGGAGCAGTCGGTGCCGGTGCCGCAGGTGGATCGGGTGGAGCAGGGGGCGGTCGGTGGCGCGGTGGGGCTCGAAGGCGTGACGGTGCGGTGGCCGGGCAGCGCGGAGCCGGTGCTGGAACGGGTGTCGTTCGACCTGCCCGCCGGTGCGAAGGTGGCCGTGGTCGGTCCGTCCGGCGCGGGCAAGTCGAGCCTGTTCGCGTTGCTGCTGGGGTTCCTCGAACCCGAGCGCGGGCTGGTGTGGCGGCCCGATCGGGTCGCCTGGTGCCCGCAGGAGCCGATGCTGGTCTCGACCACCGTCCGCGAGAACCTCCGACTGGGCGACCCGCGGGCGGATGACGCACGGCTGCGCTGGGCACTGGACGTGGCGGGCGTCCGGCTCGACCTCGACACCGTGATCGGACCGACGCTGCTGTCGGGAGGGGAGGCGCAGCGGGTCGCGCTGGCCCGAGCCCTGCTCTACGACGCCGACCTCGTGCTGCTGGACGAGCCGACCGCCCACCTGGACGAGCCGACCGCCGCCGCGCTGCTGGCCCGCCTGGACGACGTGCTGCGGGACAAGACCGTCATCCACATCACCCACCGGCCCGGTGAAGCCGACCGCGCCGACCTGGTGCTGGACGTCACCGAGGGGCGGACCCGGGCCAGGGCCTACCGTTGACCACCGTGGACCCCGCCCGCGTGCTCGCCGCGTCGACCGAGATCACCTCGGCCGCCCTCGCCGGCGACGACCCGGACGCCGTGCTGCCGCTCGTGGTGCGCAGCGCCGTCGCACTCGCCGGTGCGGACCTGGGGCTGGCCATGGTCACCGCCGACGACGGCACGCTGACCGTCGAGGCGTCCTCCGGAGACGACGACCCGGTGGGCGTCGTGCTGTCGAGCCGTTCGTCGGCGGCCCGGGCGGCGCGGACCGGTGTGCCCGTGGTCGCCGACGACTTCACCACCGACCCGCGCACCGCGCCGTTCGTGCCCAAGGCGCTGCGCGGGTACGGGCCGTTCGCCGTCGCGCCGTTCGGGACGAAGGAGCGCAAGATCGGCGCGCTGGCCGTGTACCGGCGCAAGGGCGCGCAGCCGTTCAGCCCGGACACCGTCGAGGTGCTCGCCGCGTTCGCCGCGCAGGCCGGGCTGGCCGTCGTGCTGGCCGAGGGATCGACCGCGCGGCAGCGGATCGCGGTCTACCAGGAGCGGGAGCGGATCGCGCGCGACCTGCACGACGTGATCATCCAGCGGCTGTACGCGACCGGCGTGCAACTGGACCTGCTGGACCGGCGGCTGAAGCTGGAAGGCCGCGAGGCGCGCCGGCTGGCGGAGTGCGTCGACCAGCTCGACCGGACCATGGCCGAGGTGCGCGCCACCGTCCGGGCGTTGCGGAGCGCCGATCCCGGGAAGCCGGGGGACGTCGACCTCAAGGGATCGGTGCTGGCGGAAGCACGGACGGCGGGCGAGCTGCTGGGGTTCGAGCCGGAAGTGCGCGTCGAAGGTGACGTGGCCGACGTGCCGACCGACCTGGCGGACCACGCGCGGGCGGCGTTGCGGGAGGCGCTGTCGAACGTGGTGCGGCACTCCGGTGCGCGGCACGTCGGCATCGCGCTGCGGCGGACGCCGGGGCGGTTGGACCTGGAAGTCACCGACGACGGCTGCGGCATCCCGCGCGGTGTCGCCAAGCGCGGGCTGCGGCACTTGGAGGAACGGGCGTTGGCGGCGGGCGGCGGGTGCGAGATCACCTCGTCACCGCGCACCGGCACGACGATCACCTGGCACGTGCCGCTGAACGGCTGAGCAGTCGACCACGTGATCGGTTGACCGGCTGACCAGCCGGAATTGTCGGACCCTGCCGGCAAAATAAAAGCAGGGGTCCCCTTGGGCGGGGACGCCTGCGAAGCGCTGGCGAGATCTTGAAGCGACCGCGACCGCGACCGCGACCGCGAGTGGGGAGTGGGGAGCGGGAGGCTGGACGGCCCGTGATCGGATCGGACCGGGGGTTAGCGTGAGCGGCGGGCTACCCAGGCGGCGGCTTGGGTGCGGCGTTCCATGCCCAGCTTCGACAGCACGGCCGTGACGTAGTTCTTCACCGTCTTCTCCGCCAGGAACAGCCGCTCGGCGATCTGGCGGTTCGTCAACCCCTCCCCGATCAGGTCCAGCACCCGCCGTTCCTGCTCGGTCAACGCGTCCAGCACGTCCACCTCGACCGGCCGACGCATGCGGTCCAGGACACGGGAGGTGGTTTGCGGGTCCAGCAGCGAGCGGCCGGCGGCCACCTCGCGCACGGCGGTCACCAGGTCCTGGCCGCGCACCTGCTTGAGCAGGTAGCCCGACGCACCCGCCATGATCGCGCCGACCAGCGCCTCCTCGTCGTCGAACGCGGTCAGGACCAGGCACCGCGGTGGCTCCGCCAGGGCGCGCAGCCGACGGCACAGCTCGACCCCGCCGCCGTCTGGCAGCCGGACGTCCACCACGGCCACGTCGGGCCGCGTCGCCGAAGCCCGGACCAGGGCCTCGTCCACCCCACCCGCCTCGGCGACCACCGAGATGTCGTCCTCGTCCTCCAGCAACTCGCGCAGCCCTCTGCGCACCACCTCGTGGTCGTCTACGAGCAACACTCGCACCGGCACGAACCAACCATAGGTCGAATGCCGGTACCCACCGCGCCCGCCCGCCAAGACAGTGCAGGAATGCTCGTACGCGCGATCGAGGAAGCCGACCGGATCGTCGTCGGCAGGCTGGTGCTTGAGCTGTGGGGCGCGCACACCGCGGTCGCCCACGGCCAGGTGTTCTTCCCCGCGAGCCTGCCCGGGTTCCTGGTCGAACAGCAGGACACCGTCGTCGGGCTGCTCACCTACGCCGCGGCCGACAACCACCTGGAGATCGTCACCATCGACGCGTTGCGAAGAGGCAGGGGTGTCGGCAGCTCGCTGGTCGACGCCGCCGTCCACCGCGCCCGCCAGCTCGGCTGCAACCGGGTCCGGCTCACCACGACCAACGACAACCTCGACGCCCTGCGCTTCTACCAACGCCGCGGCTTCCGGCTCGCCTCCCTGCGGCCCGACGCGGTGCGCGAGGCACGCCGCCTGAAGCCGGAGATCCCCAGCGTCGGCGACTACGGCATCCCCATCACCGACGAACTGGACCTGGAGCGTTGGGTCGCGCCGCGCTAGTTGTCCACAGGCTCCAGCCGGGCTGTCCACAGGTTGTGCACAACCAGCGCACCGGCGCTAGCGGCTGGGCAGCGGGCTGAACACCTCGTCCCACGCGGCGGCGACCTGGCGGGCGCAGGTGGCCGGCGCGACGCCGCCGACGCCCGTGCCGAGGCCGGGCATGGCGATCGTGCGGACCACCGACCGCAGCGGGCGGCCGTCGTCCAGCCGACCGGCCAGCCACAGCCGCAGCACAGCGCGCGCGGCCAGGTACGGGTGCACGGTGTCCTCGGGCAGCAGCTCACCGGGCTGCCGCATGGTCGGCGCGCTGATCAGCCACTCCGGCTCGGGCTCGCCGGTCGGCACGACCAGCGCCTCGCCGACCGGCAGCTCGCCGCCGTGCAACCCGAGCACGGCACTGCGCACGTTGCCCTCGACCTGCGGGAACGCGCGCGCGTACACGGCATCGATGCCTCCGCGCATCCAGCCGGAGGAGTTCGCGGGGCTCACCACGGCCTCGGCGACGATGTCGAGCACCGAGCCCCGGTGCACCTCGACGCCGGTCCTGCCCTCGGCCACCGCGAGCCAGGCACGGGCCAGCGGTTCGTCGACGGCGCACAACACCAGACGGGGAACTGCTACCGGAGCGTTGATCTCACCCTCCGTATCGGCGGCGGACACATCTCCCAGCATTCCAGGAGAACCCGTTGCTGCGGAACGGGGGCGGGCACCCGCCGGGCGGGTGATCCTCGCCTCAACGGCGGTCACCGGACGTGGTCCTCGTATCGTTGCGGCCGTGCTCGCCTATTTCGGACCGCAGGGAACCTTCACCGAGCAGGCCGCACGCGGCTTCGCCTCTCCGCAGCAGGAACTGGTCCCGTTCGACACGGTGCCCGCCGCGCTCGCCGCCACCCGCCGGGGGGAGACCCAGTCGGCGTGCGTGCCGGTGGAGAACTCCGTCGAAGGCGCGGTGCCCGCGACGATGGACGCGCTGACCGAGGGCGAGCCGCTGGTCGCGGTGGCCGAGGCGGTGCTGCCGGTGCGGTTCAGCGTGCTCGTGCGGCCCGGCGGCGGGCCCGTGCGCACGGTCGCCAGCCACCCGCACGCCCTGGCCCAGGTGCGGCACTGGCTCGCCGAGCACCTGCCGGAGGCCGACGTGGTCGCCACGACGTCCACCGCCGCCGCGGCGCGTTCCGTGCTGGGCGGCGAGTTCGACGCGGCCGTGAGCGCGCCCGTGGCCGTGCGGCACTACCCGCTGGAGGTGCTGGCCACCGACGTGGCCGACGTGCGGGACGCGAAGACCCGGTTCCTGCTGGTCCGCCCGCCCGGCGAGCTGCCCGAGCCGACCGGCCACGACCGCACGTCCGTGGTCTGCACGGCCGCGGACAAGGTCGGCGCCCTGTCGGAGCTGCTGGCCGAGCTGGCGCTGCGCGGCATCAACCTGACCCGCATCGAGTCGCGGCCCACCAAGGGCAGGCTCGGCGAGTACCGGTTCTACATCGACCTCGACGGCCACGTGGCCGAGCCCAGGGTGGGCGACGCGCTGGCCGCGCTGCACCGGCACTGCCCGCAGACCCGGTTCCTCGGCTCGTACCCGAAGGCCGAGCCGGGTGGTGTGGTGGCGGGCAACGAGGAGTTCGTGGCGGCGGCCGAATGGGTCGAGACAGTCCGGAGGGGGCACGGCGCGTGAGGTTGATCCTGGTCAGACACGGCGAGACGGCGTCGAACGTGAAGATGGCGCTGGACTCGCTGCCACCCGGCCCGCCGCTGACCGACGCGGGCGTGGCGCAGGCCGCGGCGCTGGCCGAGCAGCTGGCCGCCGAGCCGGTGGCCGCCGTCTACGCCAGCACGGCGGTGCGCGCGCAGCAGACCGCGGCGCCCGTGGCGGCGGCGCACGGCCTGGACGTCGAGGTCGTCGAGGGCGTGCAGGAGATCTTCTGCGGCGACCTCGAAGGACGGCACGACCGCGAGGCGTTCGAGATCTTCATCGCCACCGTGAAGCAGTGGGCCGAGGGCGACCTGGACGTGCCGCTGCCCGGCGGCGAGAGCGGCCGCCAGGTCCTCGACCGCTACCTGGACGCGGTGGACAAGATCGCCGCCAGGCACGCGGACGGCGAGACGGTGGTGCTGGTCAGCCACGGCGCGTCGCTGCGCATGGGCGCGCTCGCCCTGGCCCGCAACGTGAGCCCCGCACTGGCCGAGGCGGGCCTGCTGCCCAACACCGGCCGGGTCGTGCTGGAACGCACCTCCGACGGCTGGCGCTGCACCTCGTGGACCGGTGTGGACGTGGTCGCCGGCTGAGCGGGCCGGGCGGTGGGGCCCAGATCGGTCCGGGGCACCTTCGAAGCAGGGTCAGGCCACTCGGTAGCGCGCCCAGGCCCGTGCCCCGTTCGTGGCGGGAGTGGCCGCGGACTTTCGTTCCCGCAGACGAAGCACCGATGCGGAGGAGGTCGTCAGCGTGTCCGGGAGGCCGCGGCCAAGCCGTCGAACCGGCGAGCCCACTCCTCCGCCGAGACCGGTCGGCGGTCAGCCCCAGCCCAGTTCGTGCAGCTTGGCGTCGTCGATGCCGAAGTGGTGGGCGATCTCGTGGACCACGGTGACGACGACTTCTTCCACCACGTCGTCCTCGGTGCGGCAGATGTCGAGGATCGCCTCGCGGTAGATGGAGATCCGGTCCGGTAGGACGCCGCCGTAGTCGGTGGTACGGCTGGTCAGCGCGATGCCGTGGTAGAGGCCGAGCAGGCTCGGCACGTCGGCGTTGCGGTCCTCGACCAGGACCACCACGTTGTTCATCGCGGCCGCGAACTCCGGTGGGATGAGGTCGAGGGCCTCGCCGACCAGTTCCTCGAACCGCTGACGGGTCATCTCCACCGGCATGACGTCACCTCGTCGTAGTCGTCGTGGTCGTCGTCGTGGTGGTTTCCTCGTCCGACTTCGGCGGCTTGGAGCCCGACGTCGACGGATCGGCGGAACTGGAGTTGGACTGCGAGTGCAGCGGCGCGCCGGTCGGCTCGTCCTGCTGCACGGCGGTCGTCTGCGGCGGGTTGGACGTGGTCAGCGGCGGCGCGTCCGGGTTGCGCACGCTGCCCTCCCACGGCACCAGCACGTTGTCCACCGGCTGCGCGCCGACCTTGCAGTTCACCAGCCGCGAACCGGCCGTCCAGCTCTCCACCACCCTGGTGTCCCAGGCGACGATGAGGCCGCGGGCCTTCAGGTCGGCGCCGCCGGTGTACTCGGCGGTGATCCGGGTGCACTCGCCGACCAGCAACTGGTCCTGCTGCTCGGGCGACGGGAACTCGCCGGGCGGCAAGGTCACCACGCCGGTGATCTCGAACGTGTGCGGCTTCGCGCACTCCACCGGGTCGCCCACGGACCCGGTCTCGGTGATGCCCAGGCACACGCCCGGGTCGTAGACGTCGGACTGGTCCTGGGTGCGCGCGGTGCCGTAGGCGGGGAGCAGGCCGCCCGCCGGACCGGCCACCTGCAGGCCGCAGCGCAGCGTCCGCTGACCCTCGCCCCACAGCCGCTCGCCCGGGTTGAGCGGCCCGACCGTGTACTTGCCGAACGGGTCGAACTTGCCGCCGAGGTAGTCCATCGACAGCTTCGAGCACTGCTCCTGGCTGATCTGCTGCCACTGCGCGTCGTCCGGGAACGGCGCCTGGGGCCCGTGATCGGCGGAGATGTCCGCCACACCGGTCACCTCGAACAGGTGCTGTGCGGCGCAGTCGACCTTCTCGACGTCCGACAGGTCCTGCTTGGTCCAGTTCAGGCAGTCACCCGCCTGAGCGGCCATGACGGGGTTCACCGCGGTCGTGAGCGTGCTGCCGGCGCCGCCCGCGCCCACCGGCCACCCCACGAGCGTGCTCAGGGCCAGCAGCACGAACGCACCAGCCGACGCGCCGAGCATGACCAAGTGGTCACCTCGACGAAACCAGCGCGTGGTCGTGGACATCTACTCCATGATGCCTGTGTAGGCCGAGTAACCGTTCGGGCGGGTGGAGAGTGTTGCTTTTGGGACACTCATCACCCATTCGGCGGCCGATCTCTGTACCGTCCCCGCCGGGAGTGGCTGATGACTGAGAACGACAACACCGGTAACGCGGCGACGCCCGGTCAGGGTGGGCCGAACGGACCAGACCGACAGAACGGACCGGCCGCGCCGGGGCCGCAGGCCGGTGGCGCGACGCCGCCGCCGTACGCGCCCCCGCCCGCGCCGGAACCGCCGCAGGGCGGGCGCGGCCAGATCCGGCGGCAGGAGGCGGGCCAGACCAAGCCCCGCCCGCCGACACTGGCCGAGCAGCGCGCCCGCGCCGCGGCGATCGAGCAGCAGCGCGAGCAGCAGCTCGCCGTCGAAGCCGAGGAGGCGCGTCGCCGGAAGCTGCGCAAGCGGCTGCTCATCGGCGGTGGCGTCGCGGTCGGCGTGGCCGGCGTGGTGGCCATCTGGTACGCCGTGTCCAGCCCCGACGACGTGGTGGCCCAGTGCACCCGCGACGACGTCGTGGTCGAAGACCAGTACTGCGACGAGAGCTACGCGCGCAGCCACGGCGGGTACGTCAGCGGCGGGTTCATCTACATCGGTGGCAGCTCGTACCGCTACAACTACGGCGCGCCGAGCGCCCCGATCGGCCAGAAGGTCAGCGGCGGCACTTACACCATGCCGAAGGGCGCGAACATCAGCACCAAGTCGGGCACGGTCGTGCAGCGCGGTGGGTTCGGCGTGTCCGGCGGCAGCAAGAGCGGGGGCAGCTGAGTGCGTCGGGAGTCCTCCGCGCCCCGGCCGAACTGGCAGCGCACCGTCTCCGAGCAGGGGCTGGTGTTCGGCGCGCCGGCTCGGGCCGCGGACGGCAGCCCGCGCCCGTACTGGGACGAGTCGGCGCACTACGTCTTCGAGATGAGCGACGTGCTGTCGCTCGAGGCGGACGTCGAGCTGCTGCACAACATGTGCCTCGAAGCCGTCGACAACGTGGTGCTCACCGAGCGCTTCCGCGACTTCGGCATCAACGAGTGGCTGTGGCCCGCGATCGCCGAGTCGTGGAAGCGCCGCGACCCGCACGTGTACGGGCGGTTCGACCTGCGCTACGACGGCAGCGGCCCGGCCAAGCTGCTGGAGTACAACGCCGACACGCCCACCTCGCTGCTGGAGGCGTCGGTCGTCCAGTGGAACTGGAAGACCGACGTCTTCCCCGAGGACGACCAGTGGAACTCCATCCACGAGAAGCTGGTCGAGCGCTGGGCCGAGATCGGCAGCCGGCTGCCGTCCAACGAGCTGCACTTCACCTGGTCGGGCGCGGACCCCTCCGGCGAGGACCACGTCACCGTGGCCTACCTGCAGGAGACCGCGGCCGAGGCGGGCATGGACACGGTCGGCCTGGCGATCGAGGAGATCGGCTGGGACTCGCTGCTCAAGCGGTTCGTCGACCTCGAAGACGCGCCGATGGGCACGGTCGTGAAGCTCTACCCGTGGGAGTGGGTGGTCGACGAGCAGTTCGGCCGCTACGCCGTGGAGAGCCTGCCCGGCACCCTGTGGGTCGAGCCGCTGTGGAAGATGCTGCTGTCCAACAAGGCGCTGCTGGCCGTGCTGTGGGAGATGTACCCCGGCCACCCGAACCTGCTGCCCGCGTTCCTGGACGAACCCGGCCTGCTCACCGAGTACGTGCGCAAGCCGCGGCTGGGCCGGGAGGGGCAGAACATCCAGATCGTCGCCCCCGGCTACGAGACCCAGACCGGCGGGGTCTACGGCAAGGAGGGCTTCGTCTACCAGCTGTTCGACCCGCTGCCCGAGTTCGACGGCTACCGGCCGGCGCTCGGCGCGTGGGTCGTCGGCGACGCCTCGGCGGGCCTGGGCATCCGGGAGACCGTCGGCCTGGTCACCGACGACGGCGCGGCGTTCGTGCCGCACCGGATCGTCGAGTGAGTCGAGCAAGTCGAGTGAGTCACGTGAGTCGAACGAGCGAACGAGTCGCATGAGCCGCTCCCCGAACCCCGAGAAGGCACCACACCCGTCGTCACCGGATCCTTCACCGGCGGCACAACCGATCAACCTGCACACCATGGAGGGTCAGTGATTCCCCCACTCGCGTTGGACCCCGGCTTCGGGTCCGCCATCGGCACCGGCGTCGGCGCGATCGCGCTCTACGCGATCGTCGGCCTCGTCCTGATGGTCGTCGGCTTCTACGCCATCGACTGGACCACGCCCGGCAAGCTGAGCGCGTTGGTGCGCGGCGGCGCCCCGAACGCGGTCATCGTCACGTCCGCGGGCCTGGTCAGCATGGCCCTGATCGTGGTCGTGGCGATCTACAGCGCGGCGGGCAAGCTGGACGAGGGCCTGCTGTCGGCCCTGATCTTCGGCTTCGTCGGCATCATCGTCCAGGTACTGGCGGTCCGGCTGCTGGAGTGGGTGACCCGCCTGGACATCGGCTCGCTGATCGAGTCCGACCGGTTCGCGCCGGCCAGCGTCGTCGTCGCCTCGGCGCACGTCGCCCTCGGCCTCGTGGTCGCGGTCGCCATCTCGTAGTACCAGGCCAGCCGCGAAGGGGCGTGCCCGCCGGTCGGGCACGCCCCTTCGCGCTGCTCAGGCCACCGGCAGCCGCTTCTGCCAGGCGATCGGCCCGACCCTGATCCGGGTGCGCACCGACCCGTTCCACTCGACGGGCAGCCCGCCCGCGGTGAGCGCCGCGACCACCTCGCGACCCACCGCCTCGTCGGCCGCCGCGTGGTCGGCCACCTCGCCCAGCGACCCGTACGCGAGCCACACCGCGCCGTGCGCCACGGCGCTCTCGGTGTCCTGCCGGTGGAAGAACACGTACCCGCGGGCGCCCTCGGCCGCCTCGTCGCCGATCTCGGCGTGCCCGCACGTCTGGCAGCACGTGAAGTCGGCGCGGGCGGTGATCCCGCCGCGGTCGAGCGCGTCGAACACGGTGAACAGCCGGTCCACGTCCGTGCTCGCCGGCCACCCGTCCTGCTCGGCGGACCGCTCCCGCCACACCCGCTCCACCACGGCCCGCGCGGCCACCGGCGTGACCGGGTGCTCCTCGTCCTCGAAGTGCTCGGCCACCTCCTCGACCGCGTCGTCCAACGCGGTGAAGCCGCCGTGCACCACGTTCCGGGCGTACTCCTCGACCTCCGCCACCACGTCGGCGGGCAGGCCGGACTCGTCGTCTGCTCGTTCAACCACGCGCGCATCCTGCCCGAGGGGTCCGACAGCGGGGTGCGACGTGCTGCAAATCGTTTTCCGCCGGGTACTACCCTTCCCTGTGTGATTGACCTCAAGGCACTGCGCGAGAACCCGGAAGCCGTCCGCGCGTCGCAACGCGCGCGTGGCGAGGACGAGACCGTGGTCGACGCGCTGCTGTCCGCCGACGAGCGCCGCCGGGCCGCCATCGCCCGCGCCGACGCGCTGCGCGGCGAGCAGAAGACGTTCGGCAAGCAGGTCGGCCGGGCCAAGGGCGAGGAGCGCGACGCGCTGCTGGCCAAGGGCAAGGAGCTGGCCGCCGAGGTCAAGGCCGCCGAGGCCGAGCAGTCCGCCGCCGAGACCGAGCTGACCGAGCTGCACCGCGCCGTGCCGAACGTCGTCCACCCCGACGCGCCCGCGGGCGGCGAGGACGACTACGTCGTGCTCAAGCACGTCGGCGAGAAGCGCGAGTTCGACTTCGAGCCGGTGGACCACCTCGACCTGGGCGTGCGGCTCGGCGCGATCGACATGGAACGCGGCGCGAAGGTCTCCGGCTCGCGCTTCTACTTCCTCACCGGCGTCGGCGCACAGCTGGAGCTGGCGCTGCTGAACATGGCCGTCGCCCAGGCGACCGCCGCCGGGTTCCAGCTCATGATCACGCCGACCCTGGTGCGGCCCGAGATCATGGCGGGCACCGGGTTCCTCGGCGCGCACGCGAGCGAGATCTACCGCCTCGAAGCGGACGACCTGTACCTGGTCGGCACGTCGGAGGTGCCGCTCGCGGGCTACCACGCCGACGAGATCCTGGACGGCCCGAAGCGGTACGCGGGCTGGTCGTCGTGCTACCGGCGCGAGGCGGGCTCGTACGGCAAGGACACCCGCGGCATCATCCGCGTGCACCAGTTCAACAAGGTCGAGATGTTCTCCTACGTCAAGCCGGAGGACGCCGAGGCCGAGCACGCCAAGCTGCTGGCCTGGGAAGAGGAGATGCTGGCCAAGATCGAGGTCCCCTACCGGGTCATCGACACGGCCGCCGGCGACCTCGGCACGTCGGCCGCGCGCAAGTTCGACTGCGAGGCGTGGATCCCGACCCAGCAGGCGTACCGGGAGCTGACGTCGACCTCGAACTGCACCACGTTCCAGGCTCGTCGGCTGAACGTGCGCTACCGCGACGAAAATGGCAAGCCGCAGATCGCCGCCACGCTCAACGGCACCCTGGCCACCACCCGCTGGATCGTGGCGATCCTGGAGAACCACCAGCAGGCAGACGGCTCGGTCGTCGTGCCGCAGGCTCTCCGCCCGTTCCTCGGCCTCGAGATCCTCAAACCCACAAAGTAATCACAAAAGCACCCCGCAACTAAAAAGCACAACGGACCCGCCGCTCAACCGCAGGGGCCCGATTTTACATGGGGTTCGGGTGCTTTAGGCTGGTCGAAGCCGGGCAGGCTTGGCGGGCGCTTTTTCCGCCAGGCCTGCCCGGCTTTGGCCTGCCTGGAGTGCCCGTAAGGGGCCCCATGTCAAATCGAGCCGGAATTAAGCCACCCCCAGGGAAGGGCATTGCGTCAGGTCCAGCTGAGTTCGACCTGGGCGGCGACGTGCTTGCCGATTTCCAGGGCCGAAGTGGCGGCCGGTGAAGGCGCGTTGAGGACGTGGACCTGGCGTGGTGCGGTGTCGATGAGGAAGTCGTCGACGAGGGAGCCGTCGGCGCGCATGGCCTGGGCGCGGACGCCGGCGGAGGCGCGGACCAGGTCGTCCTCGGTGATGGCGGGTACGAGGCGGGCCAGGCTGCGGGCGAAGCGCTTGCGGGACAGGGAGCGCAGGACTTCTTCGGCGCCGGTGCGGGCGAACTTGCGGGCCAGGCGCCAGGTGCCGGGGAAGCGGGCCACGTCGACCAGGTCGGTGGGCGAGATGTCGCGCCAGCGGTAGCCCTCGCGGCGCAGTGCCAGCACGGCGTTGGGGCCCGCGTGCACGCTGCCGTCCAGCATCCGGGTCAGGTGGACGCCCAGGAACGGCAGCGCCGGGTCCGGCACCGGGTAGATCAGGCCGCGGACCAGGTGTCGGCGGTCGTGGCGCAGCTCGTAGTACTCGCCGCGGAACGGGACGATGGCGGCGGAGGGGGTGATGCCCGCCATCCGCGCGATGCGGTCGCTGTGCAGGCCCGCGCAGTTCACCAGGGCGTCGGCCCGCACCACGCCCCGTGGCGTGGCGACCTCCACGCCGCCGCCGCTGAGTGCCCGCCGGATGCCCAGCACGGGCGAGTGCAGCCGCAGGTCGTGGCCGTTCAGCTCGCGCACGAGAGCCGCGCACACGGCGGGGAAGTCGATGATGCCGGTGCTCTCCACCCGCAACGCGGCCACGGCCGCCACCTGGGGCTCGTACTCGCGGGCCTCGTCCACGCCGATCCGCCGCGCGGGCACGCCGTTGGCCTCGGCGCGCTCGGCCAGCGCCTCCAGGCGCGGCACCTCGTCCGGCGAGGTGGCGACGACGAGCTTGCCGCACACGTCCACCGGCACGCCGTGCTCACGCGCGTAGTCCACGATCGAGGCGTTGCCCGCGACCGACATCCGCGCCTTCAGCGACCCCGGCTTGTAGTACAGGCCCGCGTGGACCACGTTGCTGTTGTGGCCGGTCTGGTGCGCCGCCCACCGCGGCTCCTTCTCCAGCACCACCAGGTCGTGACCGCGCCGGGCCAACTCCCGCGCCGTCGCGAGGCCCACGATCCCGCCACCGATCACCACGACTCGTCGCACAGCGCAGAAGGCTAGCTGCCGACCAATTCGGGCAGCACGTCGGCCGCGACCCGCTCCAGCACGGCCTCGCTGCCCGCGTACACCCCATCGGCACGCGGCCAGTGCACGACCAGGTCCGTGAACCCCAGCTCACGTGCCCGGCCGGCGACCTCGCGGAACCGGTCCACGCTGGTCAGCGAGTACACCGGGCACGAGTCGGCGTTGAGGTGGAAGTCGATCGACTCCTTGGCCCGCCCGATGCCGGCCAGCACCTCGCGGAACCGAGCCGTCATCGCGGCCACCCCGTCCCACCAGGCCGTTTCGTCGTCCGTCTCGGGACCGGTGGTCACCCAGCCCGTGCCGTACTTCGCCGCGACACCCATCGCCTTCGGCCCGTTCGCGGCGACCACGAACGGCAGCCTCGGCCGCTGCACGCACCCCGGCGCGCTGCGGGCGTCACGGATCTCGTAGTGCGCGCCGCTGAACGTGGTCCGCTCCTGCGCCAGCAGCAGGTCCAGCGCGGCCACGAACTCCTCGAACCGGCCCTGCCTGCTCCCCGCCGGCGGCCCGCCCATCACCTCCGTGTCGTACCCCACACCGCCCGCGCCGACGCCGAGCGTGAAGCGGCCGTCGGAGAGGTCGTCGAGGGCGAGCAGTTCCCGGGCGAACGGCACCGGGTGGCGGAAGTTCGGTGACGCGACGAGCGTGCCGAGCCGGATCGTCCCGGTCACCGACGCCGCCGCTGCCAGCGTCGGAACGGCACCGAACCACGGCCCGTCGACCAGGGAGCGCCAGCCCATGTGGTCGTAGGTCCAGGCGTGGTGGAAGCCGTACTCCTCGGCGGCCTTCCACTTGTGTTCGGCCATCCACCAGCGGTGTTCGGGCAGGATCACAATCCCAGTGCGCACCCGGCGACGGTATCCGAGAGGCACGATGGACAGGTGCAGAGACCTTCACTTGTGGCATCCGACGTCGACGGCACCCTGCTCACACCCCTCGGGCGGGTCAGCCCGCGCACCGCGGGCCTGGTGGGCCGCGTGCTGGCGGCCGGCGTCCCGTTCGTGCTGGCCACCGGCCGCCCGCCCCGCTGGGTGCCGGAGGTGGCCGCCGCGGCGGGGCTGTCCGGCTACGCCGTGTGCTCCAACGGCGCGGTGATCTACGACATCGGCGCGGACCGCGTCGTCTCGGCCGAGCTGATCACCCCCGAGCAGCTGACCGACCTGGCCTCCGTGCTGGACGAGGCGCTGCCCGGCTGCGCGATGGCCTCGGAACGCGTCGGCGAGACCGCCCGCGGCGCGGGCGAGCCCGAGTTCATCGCCGACGAGCACTACCTGCACCCGTGGGACGAGGGCTCGCAGCCGCTCCCGGGCCACCAGCGGGCCCAGCTGCTCGGCAAGCCCGCGGTGAAACTGCTGGTCAGGCACTCCGGCATGGCGTCGGACGAGATGGCGCGGGCGGCCGGGCCGCTGGTCGGCGACTCGGTGGCGATGACGTGGTCGACCAACGAGGGCCTGCTGGAGTTCGCCGCGCCGGGCGTGACGAAGGCGTCCGGCCTGTCCGCCGTCGCCGACCTGCTCGGCGTGCCCGCGAGCGGGGTGCTGGCGTTCGGTGACATGCCCAACGACGTGCCGATGCTCACCTGGGCCGGTCACGGGGTGGCCATGGCCAACGCGCACCAGGACGCCCTGGACGCCGCCGACGAGGTCACCGCGGCCAACTCCGAGGACGGTGTCGCGCTGGTCCTGGAGCGGTGGTTCTAGGCTGCCCGTGACGACTCGTCCCGCTCTCCCGACCCAACCTGGAGAAACACCCGTGCGCGCACTCGTGACCGGCGGTGCCGGCTTCATCGGTTCGACCCTGGTCGACAGGCTCCTGAGGGACGGGCACGAGGTGCACGTCGTCGACGACCTGAGCCGGGGCAAGCGGACGGCGCCCGCCGACCCCGACCACGCCGACCGCTACTCGTTCTCGCGGGTGGACATCACCTCGCCGGAGCTGGCCGACGTGGTGGCCTCGTTCGGCCCCGAGGTGGTGTACCACCTGGCCGCGCAGATCGACGTGCGCGTGTCGGTGGCCGACCCGCTGCTCGATGCCACCAAGAACGTGCTCGGCACGGTCAACCTGGCCGAGGCCGCCCGCCGCGCGGGTGTGCGCAAGGTGCTGTTCGCCTCGTCCGGCGGCTCGATCTACGGCACGCCCGAGGTGCTGCCGGTCGCGGAGTCGACGCCGATCAACCCGAAGTCGCCCTACGCGGCGTCCAAGGTCTCCGGCGAGGTGTACCTGAACACCTACCGGCAGCTGTACGGCCTGGAGTGCACGCACCTGGCGCTGGCGAACGTCTACGGGCCCCGGCAGGACCCGCACGGCGAGGCGGGCGTGGTGGCCATCTTCGCGTCCGCGCTGCTCGCGGGCCGTCCGACGAAGGTGTTCGGCGACGGCGGCAACACCCGCGACTACGTGTTCGTGGAGGACGTCGTGTCGGCGTTCATCGCGGCCTCGGGCGAGGCGGGCGGCGGCCGGCGCTACAACATCGGCACCGCGCACCAGGTGTCCGACCGCGAGCTGCACACGCTGGTCGCGCAGGCGGCCGGCGCGGCCGACGAACCCGAGTTCGCCCCGGCCCGCCTGGGCGACCTGCGCGCGTCGGCCATCGACGCGTCGCTCGCGCGGGCCGAGCTGGGCTGGAAGCCCGAGGTGGACATCGCCACCGGCGTGCGGCTGACCGTGGACTACTTCCGCGAGGTCTGACGAAGACGGCGGCCGGCCGGCGACGATCGCTCGTCACCGGCCGGCCGCCGCCGTTCCCGGACTTACCGCTTGGCCACGAGCCCGTCGTCGGCCCGCTCGTGTCCGGTCCCGCAGGCGGGGCAGCGCAGGTCGTCGTCCAGCCGGGTGGCGCACCGGCACACCCAGCCCTTCTGCCGGGCGGGGTTGCCCACCACGAACGCGTGCGCCGGCACGTCCCGGGCGACCACCGCGCCCGCGCCGACGAACGCGTTGCGCCCGATCGTCGTGCCGCACACCACGACCACGCCCGCGCCCAGCGTGGCGCCCTCGCGCACCAACGTGGGCAGCAACTGGTCGCCGCCCAGCTTCTGGTGCGCCCGCGGCCGCATGTCGTTGGTGAACACCGCGTTCGGCCCGAGGAAGACGTTGTCCTCGCAGGTCACGCCGTTGTAGACGAGCACGTTGTTCTTGACCGTGACGTTGTCGCCGAGCACGGCCTCGTTCTCCACGAACGCGCCGTCGCAGATGTTGCAGTCCTTGCCGACCTTGGCGCCCTTGAGCACGTGCGCGAACGCCCACACGCGGGTGCCCGCGCCGACCGTGTCGCTCTCGCACAGGCCCATCGGGTGGACGAACACCCCGCTCAACGGACGGCCCCGGCCAGCACCTCGACCACCCGCTCCTGCTGCGCGCGGGTGATGCCGGGGAACATCGGCAGGCTCAGGATCTCGCCCGCGACCCGCTCGGCGTTGGGGAACGAACCCACCCCGTGCGCGTCGGAGGCGAACGGCGCGGTCAGGTGGATCGGCGTCGGGTAGTGGATCGCGGCGCCGACCCCGTTGTCCTGCAGGTGCTTGAGCACCCGGTCCCGCTCGGCGACCCGCACCACGTACAGGTGCCACACGTGGTCGTTGCCGTCGAGCGTCTTCGGCGGCACCACGCCCTCGACACCGGCCAGCAGCTCGCCGTAGTACTCGGCGGCGGCGACGCGCAGCGCGTTCCACGCCTCCAGCCGGCGCAGCTTGGCGTGCAGCACCACGGCCTGCAGCGTGTCCAGCCTGCTGTTGAAGCCCAGCGTGCTGTGCACGTACTTCTGCTGCGAGCCGTGCTGGCTCAGCAGCCGGACCCGGTTCGCCAGCTCCTCGTCCTGCGTGGTCACCGCGCCCGCGTCGCCGTAGGCGCCGAGGTTCTTGCCCGGGTAGAAGCTGGTGCCCGCGAGGTGGCCGAGCGAGCCGGACACCGCGCCGTCACGGCGTGCGCCCTGCGACTGGGCGGCGTCCTCGACGAGGAACACGCCCTGCTCGTCGCACGCCGCCTTCAGCTCCTCCACCGGCGCCATCTGGCCGTAGAGGTGCACCGGCAGCACGGCCTTGGTGCGCTCGGTGAACGCCGCCAGCGCCGCCTTCGTGTCGATCAGGTAGGTGTCGGGGTCGCAGTCCACGAACACCGGCGTGGCACCGGTGCGGGCCACCGCCTCGGCGGTCGCGATGAACGAGTTCGCCGGCACGACGCACTCGTCGCCGACACCCACGCCGACGGCGCGCAGGGCCAGCTCCAGCGCGTCGGTGCCGTTCGCCACGCCGACGCAGTGCGCGACGTCGCTGTACTCGGCGTACGCCCGCTCGAACTCGCCGACGGCGGGACCGCCGACGAACGCCGTCCTGGCCAGCACCGCCGCCCAGCCCTCGGCGACCTCGTCGGCCACCTCGGCGTGCTGGAACTTCAGGTCGACAGGGGGGATCGGGGCCGGGATCGTCATCTGCTCATCCTCGTGAGATCGCTTCACCAGCGGTGCTGGGTTGACCGGGCGTGGTCTGGTCGAGCGCGCGCAGGCGCCGGGCGGGGGTGCCCGCCCACACCTCGAAGGGCGGTACGTCGGAGAGCACCACCGCTCCCATGCCGACGAGGGCGCCGGCGCCGATGGAGAGGCCTTCCCGGACCAGCGCGCCGCTGCCCAGGTAGGCCGCCTCGCCCACGCTCACGCCACCGGCCAGGGCGACCCGGGCGGCGAACGTGACGTGGTCGGCGATCGCGTCGTCGTGCGTGATGGTGACGTGCGGCATGACCACCACGTGCGACCCGATCACCTGCGGCGCGGTCACCGCGACGAACGCGAGCAGCAGCGAACCGGCGCCGATCTCGACGCCCGGCGCCACGCTCGCCCACGGGTGCACCACGGTGGCGTAGCGCTCGGCGGGCAGGTCGAGCCGCGCGGCGATCTGCCGGCGGCTGGCCTGGTTGCGGGTGCTGGCGGTGCAGATCAGGACGTGGGCGTCGGGGTGGTCGGCGACGGCCGCGGACGGCCCCAGCACGGGCACGCCGTCGATCACCTCGCCGTGCCGCGCCTCGTTGTCGTCGAGCAGGCCGAGCACGGACCAGCGCGGTGCGACGGCGTTGACCGCGGCGATCGCGGCCAACGCCTCCCTGGTCAGCCCGCCCGCGCCGACGAGCAGCAGCGGAGCAGCGGTCACTTCGCCCCTCGGAGCACGGCGTCGAGCGCGCCGACGACGGTGTCCTGCTCGGCCTCGGTCATCTGGTGGAACAGCGGCAGGATCACCGAACGCCTGGTCAGGTGCTCGGTGACGGGCAGGTCGACGTCGCGCTGGTCGGCGTAGGCCGGTTCCAGGTGCGAGGCCATGATGCCCCGCCGGGCGGACACACCCCGCTCTGCCAAGCCCGCCAGCACGTCCACCGAGGTACCGGTGAAGTCGTCCGGCAGCACCACCCAGAACGACTGGTAGTTGGTCGTGCCGTACTCCGGGTCGCCGACGCAGCGCAGGCCGTCCAGCTCGCCGAGCAGCTTGTGGTAGCGCCCGGCCAGCTCGCGCCGCTTGGCGATCACGTCGGCCAGCTTGCGCAGCTGGATCAGGCCCACCGCGGCCTGCATGTCGGTCATCCGGAAGTTGAAGCCGACCTCTTCGTACTCCTCCAGCTTCACGCCGCCCGCCGCGTGGCGGTCCGCGGCGGACACGCTCATGCCGTGCTCGCGCAGCTTGCGCAGCCGGGTCGCCCACTCGGTGTTCTCGGTGGTGACCATGCCGCCCTCACCGGTGGTGAGCAGCTTGCGCGGGTGGAACGACCATGCGGCGAGGCCGGCGCCGGAGCTGACCGGGCGGCCGCGGTAGGTGGAGCCCGCCGCGCACGCCGAGTCGTGCACCAGCGCGATGCCGCGCCGGTCGCACAGCGCCTGCACCGAGTCCACGTCGAACGGCACGCCACCCTGGTGCACCGCGATCACGGCGACCGTGCGGGGCGTGACGGCGGCGTCCACGGTCTCCGCCGTGACGTTGCCGGTCAGCGGGTCGACGTCGGCGAACACCGGGGTCGCGCCCACGTACTTCACCGCGTTCGCGGTCGCGATGAACGAGAACGACGGCACCACGACCTCGTCGCCGGGACCGACGCCGAGCAGGTGCAGCGACAGGTGCAGGCCGGTGGTGCAGTTCGACACCGCGACGCCGTGCGCGGCACCCGCCGACTCGGCGAACGCCTGCTCGAACGCGGCGACCCGCGGCCCCTGCGCCACCCAGCCGGAGCGGACGACCTCGGCCGCGGCCAGGGCCTCCTCCTCGCCGAGGAACGGCCGGATCACGGGGATCATCGCTGCTCCCTCCACCACTTGACCAGGTCCGCCAGGCCCTCGTCCAGCGAGATGGTCGGCTTCCAGCCCAGGTCGCGCTCGGCGGCAGTGATGTCGGCGAGCCGGCGGGTGACCGAGTTCACCGAGCGGGCCGGGCCGAACTCCAGCGGCACCGTGGACCCCATCACCCGCTGGAGGGCCTCGGCCAGCTCCAGCAGCGAGGTCTCGGTCGCGGTCGCGATGTTGTAGACGGTGTCGGTGACGTCCGCCTGCGCGGCCAGGATGTTGGCGCGGGCGATGTCGCGCACGTCCACGAAGTCCATGGTCTGCTGGCCGTCGCCCAGGATCAGCGGCGGCTCACCGGCCTCGATGCGCTCCATCCACCGGATCAGCACCTCGGTGTACTTGCCGTGCGCGTCCATGCGCGGCCCGTACACGTTGAAGTAGCGCAGGGCCACGTAGTCGAGGTCGCTCATCGCCTTGAAGCTGCGCAGCATGCCCTCGTTGAACGCCTTGGCCGCACCGTAGAACGTGTCGTTGTTGTACGGGTGGTGACGCTCCGTGGTGGGGAACTCCTCGGCGAGGCCGTAGACCGACGCCGTGGACGAGGCGACGACCTTCTTCACCTCGGCCTCGACGGACGCCTCGACGATGTTGAAGGTGCCGTCGACCAGCACCTCCAGCGCGACCCGCGGCTCGGCGGCGCAGCGCGTGATGCGCAGCGCGGCCAGGTGGAACACCACGTCGGCGCCCGCGATCGTCCGCTTGACCAGCGGGATGTCGCGGATGTCGCCCTCGACGAGCTTGACCTTGTCCGGTGCCTGGGCCAGCGCGTCGGCCAGGTTCTCCACCCGGCCGCGGCTCAGGTCGTCGATCACGACGACCTCGCGCGCTCCCGCGGCCAACAGCTGGTCGACCACGTGCGAGCCGATCGTGCCCGCGCCGCCGGTCACCACGGCCCGCTGGTCGGTCAGGTCCATCAGAGAACTCCTCCGTTCACGTCCGTCAGCGGCACGAACGTGCCACCGGCGGCAAGACTGGCCGACGCGGCCTCCAACTGGGCCAGCACCCGCAGGCCCGAGCGCCCGTCGGTCAGCGGCGCCCGCTTCTCCAGGATCGACGCGGCGAACTCCGCCATTACTCCGCGCAGCGCCTCACCACCCGGCAGGGCGGGCGCGACCATGTCGCCGATGCGGTAGGAGACGCGCACGCTCTCGTCGTCGGGCCGCTCGATGCCGCGGTCGTAGACGGCCAGCGGCTGCGTCGGGTCGAGGTCGTTCCACACGGCCGTGCGGGCCGAGCCGCCGACGATCATCGTGCGGATCTTGGTGGGGGACAGCCAGTTCACGTGCGCGTGCGCGATGGAGCCGTTGGACAGCTGCACCGACATGTACGCCACGCAGGCGCGGCCGACGCCCGCCGGGTCCGAGCCGTGCGCCGCGACCGCCACCGGGTGCACGTCGTCGGGCAGGATCGAGTCGAGGATCGACAGGTCGTGGGGCGCGAGGTCCCACAGCACGTCGATGTCCGGCTGGACCAGGCCCAGGTTGATGCGCACCGAGTCGATGTACTGGATGTCGCCCAGTTCACCACCGCGGACCAGTTCGCGCAGCCTGCGCACCACCGGCGTGTAGCAGAACGTGTGGTCGAGCATCAGCGTCAGGCCGCGCTCCTCGGCGGCCGTGACCAGCTTCAACCCGTCCGCGTAGGACGAGGCCAGCGGCTTCTCGACCAGCACGTGCTTGCCCGCCTCCAGCGCGGCGAGCGCGACCCGCAGGTGGGTGGCCGCCGGGGTGGCCACCGCCACCGCCTCGACCTCGGGGTCGGCCAGCACCTCTTCGAGGGATGACGTCACCCGGACGGTGCTGTACCGGCCCAGGACGTTGCGCGCGCGCTCGACGTCGAGGTCGCACAACGTCGTCAGCCGTAGTTCGGGGGTCGCCTGGACGTTGCGCACCAGGTTCGGCCCCCAGTAACCGGCACCGATGACGGCCACACCAACCATCGAAATCCTCTCCGAGTCTGGGAAGCACCAGCGCGGCCGCGAGCGGCGTCGACTCCGCACGCTCGTCGTGCGGCGGCTGGGCGTACCCGAGGCAGTGTAGATGTCCTGGGTTGCAGTACTCTTCGAGCCACCTTCGTCCAACTTGCGTGGTATCTGGAGACCTCTTGTGACCGACTGGTCGGAAGTGTGGCTCGTCGTCCCGGTCTACAACGAGGGACAGGTCATCGAGGACGTCGTCCGGCACGCGCGGCAGACGTTCCCCAACATCGTGTGCGTGGACGACGGCAGCCGGGACAACTCCGCGGACGGCATCCGGGCCGGTGGCGCCCACCTCGTCCAGCACCCGGTCAACCTCGGTCAGGGCGCGGCGATCCAGACCGGCATCGAGTACGCCCGCAGGCAGCCGGGCGCCGAGTACTTCGTCACCTTCGACGCCGATGGCCAGCACCGCGTCGAGGACGTGCTGTCCATGTTGGAGCGACTGCGGTCCGAGCCGCTGGACATCATCGTCGGCACCCGCTTCCACGGTGACACCGCGCACATCCCGTGGATCAAGCGGGTGGTGCTCAAGACGGTCGTGATGCTCAGCCGCCGCACGCGCAAGCTCGGCCTGACCGACGCGCACAACGGCCTGCGGGTGTTCAACCGCACGGTCGCCGAGCAGATGAACATCACGCTGAACGGCATGGGCCACGCGTCGGAGATCGTCGAGATGATCGACCACCGCAAGTGGCGGGTGGCCGAGGAGCCGGTGACGATCCTGTACACCGAGTACTCGATGGCCAAGGGCCAGTCGCTCATCAACGGTGTGAACATCCTGTTCGACACCATGCTCAAGAGCAAGGCGCACTGATCATGCTGATCCAGTACATCCTGGTCCTGTTCACGATCGCCGTCCTGCTGCTGTTCCTGCGCAAGCGCGGGACGACGAAGTCGGCGGCGAGCGTGAAGCTCGCGTTCATGCTGTTCGTGGTGTTCGGCATCTACGCCGTGCTCCGCCCGGGCGACGTGACCGTGGTGGCCGGCTGGCTCGGCGTCGGCCGCGGCACCGACCTGCTGCTGTACGCGCTGGTCGTGGTGTTCACCTTCACCACCCTGAACGCCTACCTGAGGTTCAAGGAGCTGGAGCTGCGGTACGCGCGGCTGGCGCGGGCGATCGCGCTGCGCCAGGCCGAGCCGCCGGTTTCCGCTGGTCAAGGGCCTGGTGCGGAGCGGTCATGAGCGTGCACTTCGTCGTTCCCTACTACCTGGACGCGCGGTTCCTGATCGAGCTGGTCGACAGCGTCCGCAAGCAGACCAGCGACCAGTGGCGGCTGACCGTCGTGGACGACCGGTACCCGGACACGACGGCGGAGGAGTACGTGCGCGGGTTGGGTGACCCGCGCATCGAGTACGTGCGCAACGAGCGCAACCTCGGCGCCACCGCCAACGTGAGCCGGTGCATGACGCTGGGCAAGGAGGAGTACCTCGTCGTCATGGGCGCCGACGACGCGTTGGAGCCCAGGTACGTCGAGGTCGTCCTGGAGGCGTTCAAGCGGTACCCGAACGCCGTCATGGTGCACCCCGGCGTGATCGTGGTCGACGGCGACAGCCGGCCGACCGACAGCCTCGCCGACAAGATCAAGCGGGTGGCCGCCCGGTCGGCGTGGAAAGAGCTGGAGCTGGACGGCCCCACCGCCGCGCAGAGCCTGATGAACGGCAACTGGCTGTACGTGCCGGCCATGGCGTTCCGCAACGACGCCGTGCCCAGGATCAAGCGGCTCGGCGAGTTCGGCTCGATCGCCGACCTGGCGTGGTCGATCGACATGCTCATCGGCGGCGGCACGCTGGCCCTGGACCCGACGCCGGTGTTCCGCTACCGCAGGCACGCGTCCAGCCACTCCTCGATCGGCGCGCACAGCGTGCGGCGGTTCGAGGAGGAGCAGCGGTACTACGCCGCGGCGGCCGAGCAGCTCAGCCAGGTCGGCTGGCACAAGGCCGCGCGCGCCGCGCGGCTGCACCTGCTCTGCCGCGGCCACATCACCAAGTCGGCGATCGACGCCGCGGTGGCGCGTGACCTGAAGCTCGCCAAGTCGCTGGCCGGTCGGGCGTTCAAGCGGGTGTGACCGTTCGGCCGGGCCACCGCGCCCGGCCGAGGCCCACCCGGGGCCGTCAGCTGGTGACGCCCCGCTGGTCCGTCTGCTCGGTGACACCGACCGCGGACGCCTGGCGGAGCGCGGCCCGCAGCCCCAGCAGCATCACCAGCAGGGTCAGCAGCGGGCCCACGGTCTGCGCCAACGCCGCGACGAACGGCGGGTCACCCGGCAGGATGACCATCGCCAGCGTGGCCGCCGACCCCACCGCCCAACCGAGCGTGATCGTCTTGTCGCGACCCAGCGCGACCAGCGCGGGCTGCGCCACGAACGCCCCGATGAGGATGACCGTGCTGATCGCGAGCAGCATGGTGACCACGGTGGCCGGGTCGACCTTCGTGCCCATGAACGTGCGCAGCAGCCACGGCCCGACCAGCGTGAACACCACCGCGTACACCATGCCGAGCCCGCAGAGCACGGCGAGCGCGAGCTTGATCCGCCGGGCGACGAACCCGTGGTCGCCCTTGGCGACCGCCGCGGTCAGGCTCGGCAGCAGCATCGTCTGGATCGGGTAGAGCAGCAGCAGCGGGATGCGGGCGACCACCACGGCCTGCCCGAACGCCAGCGCCACCACGCTGTCCAGCGGCAACCGGGAGTTGACCGCCAGCGGCGCCAGGTTGGGCAGCAGCTGGGACAGCAGCGTGGCCGCCGCCAGCGCCAGGAGCGCCTTGCCCACCGGCGGCACCGCGGGCACCGGCGACGTCGACGCGGACCGCGCCTTCGGCAGCCAGAGCAGCCCGGCCAGCGTGGCGAGCAGCGATCCGCCCAGGTAGGCGAGGCCGAACAGCCACGCCTCGGACGCCTGCAGGACCACCAGCAGCCCGCACAGCGCGAGCCGCACGCCGCCCTCGACGGTCAGCGTCATCGCGTAGCCGTTGAACCGCTGCAAGCCGGCGAGCAGGCCGCGCACCACGCTCAGCGCCGCGATCAGCGCCGGTGTCGCCAGCACCTCGGCGAACAGCACCCAGTCACCGCCGAGCGTGCGGTCGACCGCGAACGGCGCGAGCAGCAGGAGCACCGCGACGACCGCCGCCGCCAGGCTCCCGCCCGACGCGGACACCCGGCGGACCACCGCCCGCACGGGCTGCCCGGAGGCGACGGCGCGGCTGGTCACCTGTTCGAGCGCGGCGAAGATGCCCGGCCCGATCACGTTGACCACGAAGTACAGGGTCACCGCCAGGTTGGCCTGGTCGGTGCTCAACGTGTGACCCGTCAGCGCCACGAACAGGTACCCGGCGAGCCCGAACACGCCCAAGCCGAGGGCCATCTGCACGGACGGGCTGAAGAACCGCCGAAGGGTCATCGGGATCGACACCTGCCACACGGTAGGGGCACGGGGCACGCCGTCCGCCGACCGGGTCCACCCGCGGTCCGCGGTGCGGCGTTCAGCGGGTCGTCACCGCTTTCCCGGCGTCGCACGCGGCCAGCCGGTACAGCTTGACCGTGCCCTTCTGGGCCAGCAGCTCGAACCCGGGGTCCGAGGTCGAGACCCGCAGCCCGGGGTAGTCCTTGTTGCGCGCGTCGTGCGGCCAGAACGTCCGGTTGGCCATCAGCAGGTGCCGCACGCCCAGCCGCTCGGCCGCCCGGCACACCTCGGGGTCGCGGCCGGCCTCGTCCAGGTTGGCCGCCAGGTACGTCTGGTCGGCGCTCCACGGGATGTTGGCGTGCGGGAACAGCGCCCGGCGGCCCACCTCGGCGAGCATCAGGGTGCTGCCGTCCCACGGGTTGTTCGCCACCAGGGCGTCCTCGGGCAGCTTGGTCTCGAGCTCGGGCAGGAACTCCTTCTCCGTCCGGTCGACCAGCGTGGTGTTCTGCGGCACGGGCTCGATCGCGTACGACCCGGCGACCGTGCCCACGTTGGCCCCGACGTAGAAGACCTTGGTCAGCGGCGCCAGCGCGAGCAGCACCACCAGGCTCAGCACGGTCGGGGTGCGCCACAGGGGCGGGCGCACCGGGTCCGCGCCCTGGTCGGCGCCCGCCACCACGATCCCGGGCGGCACGGTCGCCGCCGGCGCGGGCACCTTGGCCAGCAGCGCGCCCAGCCGGTCGGCCAGCCGCGTGATGCCGAGCACGGCGAGCGGCACGGTGGTCAGCGGCAGCATCGCGGCGAGCCGGTAGGAGTCGTTGTACCAGTAGCCGGTGATGAAGTGGGTGCCCGGCCGGTTGATCGCGGCCGCCACCACGTAGAGGAACACCGTGCCGGCGAACGCCGCCACCAGCCAGCGGCTGGTCTTCAACCGCCACGCGACCACGGCGCCGATGACCGCGACCAGGGACAGCGCCCACAGCGCCGGCTTGCCGTTCGGCGCGGCGAGCAGGGCCTCGCCGACCGCGCGGGCGGGCGTCTCGAACGGAGGCCAGTAGTGGCTGCGCACCTCGGCGAACATCGGCGCGACCGCCACGTACGCCCACGCGCCCAGGAACGCGGCCACCGCGGCCACCACACCGGCCACCGCGCGGCCGGTGCGCCCGGCGCGGTGCAGCCGGACCGCCCACCGCAGGACGCTGGTGGCGATCGGGAACAGCGCCACCACGATCAGGCTGAACACCGTGTTGGGGTGGGCGAAGGCGCAGGCCACGACCACCAGCGGGGCCAGCGCCATGGCGCGGCGCCTGCCGATGACGTCCTCCCTGGCCAGCGACGTGGCGGCGAGCACCATGGCGACACCGGCGGGCGCCAGGCCCAGGCCCAGCAGGTTCGACCACAGCACGCCGAACCCGAGCAGGCCCCACGGGAACGCGGTGAACGCCACGCTCACCACGCCGGTCACCGCCATGGCGGCGGTCGACCGGCCGACGAGCTGGCGCACCAGCAACATGCAGCTCAGCGGCCACACGAGCATCGCGATGGCGCCCGCGACGAGGTTCGCGGCCACCGCGATCGGCGTGCCCGTGCTCAGCACGACCAGCGAGGTCAGCCCGTGCCAGCCCGCCGGGTAGAACGTGGTCGGGGTGGCGACGTTGCCCAGCGTGCCCATCTCCATCGAGGAGGCGTTGCCGGAGTCGAGGATGTGCGCGAGCGCGCTGTAGTGGAAGATCGCGTCGTAGGTCTGGGACAGCTGGTCCGGCTGCCCCATGCCCTCGACCAGCACGTACCACCCGATCGCGATCGCGGGCACCAGGCCGAGGGCGGCGGCGGCCAGCACCCGGCGCGGGTCCGTTCGACGGGGTGGCGCGATCCGCCGCAGCAGCAGCGACGCGATCACGGCCAGCGTGACGACGACGGCGGTGGCGGCCAGCACGACGAGCGGCGACCAGCGCAGGCCGAGCACGTCCGCGAGCACGGCGGTGACGGGCACGATGAGCATGCTCAGCGTCGGCGCCATGCCCCAGGCCGACAGCCCGCGCAGGCCGATCGCGTAGGAGAGCGCCGCACCGGGACCGACCAGCCACGCGGCGGTGACGAGCGCGACCGGAACAACCTCGAACCAGCTCATGTCCCTGCTACCCCACCGTCGTAGAGATGCGTGAGGCACTCCACCGGTGGCGTGACGACGACACCGGACAGCGTGAACGTGCCGGGTGCACGGTGCTGTGACATTGTGGTAAGGCCTCGTGGCGGAGTGTACCGACGTGGCCCGGCGGGCGTCCCCCAGGCCGGTCGACGTGCGCTCGGGCGGTCTCCCGGGCCGGTGACGTGCGCGCCGGCGGCCTCCGGGTGGGTACCCGCCGGCCCGATCGCCCGGCGCGACTATCCTCGGGCCCCGTGAGCTTCGCTGGATTTGACCTGATCGTCGTCGGTTCCGGGTTCTTCGGCCTGACGGTCGCCGAACGCACAGCCTCCCAGCTCGACAAGCGCGTGCTCGTGGTGGAGCGCCGCGCGCACATCGGCGGCAACGCCTACTCCGAGCCAGAGCCCGAGACGGGCATCGAGGTGCACCGCTACGGCGCGCACCTGTTCCACACCTCCAACAAGCGGGTGTGGGACTACGTCAACCAGTTCACCGAGTTCACCGGGTACCAGCACCGGGTGTTCGCGATGCACGCCGGGCAGGCCTACCAGTTCCCGATGGGCCTCGGCCTCATCTCCCAGTTCGTCGGCCGCTACCTCAGCCCCGAGGAGGCCCGCGCCTGGGTCGCCGAGCACGCCGCCGAGATCGACTCCAAGGACGCGAAGAACCTGGAGGAGAAGGCGATCTCGCTCATCGGCCGCCCGCTGTACGAGGCGTTCGTGCGCGACTACACCGCCAAGCAGTGGCAGACCGACCCGAAGGAGCTGCCCGCGGCGGTCATCAGCCGCCTGCCGGTGCGCTACACCTTCGACAACCGCTACTTCAACGACACCTACGAGGGCCTGCCCGTCGACGGGTACACCGCGTGGCTGGAGCGGATGGCCGACCACCCGAACATCGAGGTGCGGCTGAACACCGACTTCTTCGACGTCCGCGACGAGATCCCGGCGGGCACGCCCGTCGTCTACACCGGACCGCTGGACCGCTACTTCGACTACAGCGAGGGCTGGCTGGGCTGGCGCACGCTGGACTTCGAGCAGGAAGTCCTGCCGGTCGGAGACTTCCAGGGCACGCCGGTGATGAACTACAACGACGCCGAGGTGCCCTACACCCGCATCCACGAGTTCCGGCACTTCCACCCCGAACGCGAGTACCCGTCCGACAAGACGGTCATCGTGCGGGAGTTCTCCCGGGCGGCCGAGAAGGACGACGAGCCGTACTACCCGATCAACACCGCCGAGGACCGCGCCAAGCTGGAGCGCTACCGCGAACTCGCGCGAGCCGAAGCCGCCGAGCGTAACGTCGTCTTCGGTGGCCGACTGGGCACCTACAAGTACCTGGACATGCACATGGCGATCGGTTCCGCGCTGAGCGTGTTCGACAACAAGATCGCCCCGCACCTGGCCTCCGGTCGGGCGCTGGACGGTTCGCTGGAGGACTGATTCGGTTATGTCGGGCAACTCCACCCTCGTCGAGCACGAGGCTCCGGAGAAACTGCTGGCGCAGCGCGGCCTGTTCGCCGGGCCGTCGCAGATCGTCTCCGAAGACCTCTACGCCGAGATCTCCCAGGGCATCGCCGACCGCGAGCGGCACCGCCTGGTCGTGCACCCGCACGCCACGGTGTCGATGAACACCTACTTCGGCCGGTTCCCGGCCACCTACTGGCAGCGGTGGTGCGTCAGCGGTGAGGTGGAGCTGAGCCTGACCCTGACCGGATCGGGCACGGTCTCGATCGTCGCCTCCGACGCCGAGGGCGAGACCCGCACGATCGTCGCCGAGCAGGTCTCGGGGGCGGACGCGCGGGTCGTCACGATGAGCGCCAAGATCGACAAGTTCACCGACGGCGGCGCGCTGTGGTTCGACGTCGTCACCGGCGAGCACCAGCTGGTGGTCGAGGACCCCCGGTGGACCGTCGCGCCGCCGAAGAAGGTGCGGCCGACCGCGATCGTCATCTGCACGTTCAACCGGGTCGAGGACTGCCTCAACACGATGGCGGCCCTCGCGTCGGACCCGGAGCCGCTGAGCCTGGTCGACGCGGTGTACGTGGTGGACCAGGGCAGCGACCCGGTCGAGTCGAGGCCCCGGTTCGCCGAGGTCGCCGCCGCGCTGGGCGAGAAGCTGCGCTACATCCGCCAGCCCAACCTCGGCGGCGCCGGCGGCTTCACCCGCGGCCTGTACGAGGTCATGGAGGTCGACCACGCCGAGCACGCCAACGTGCTCTTCATGGACGACGACGTGCTGTGCGAGCCGGAGATCGTGGTCCGCACGACCGCGTTCGCCAACCGCACCGCGCAGCCGGTCATCGTCGGCGGCCAGATGCTGTACCTGCTGCACCCGAACCACCTGCACGTGGGCGCGGAGTACGCCAACCTCGACACGCTGGCCCCGGGCCAGGTCGTGGAGGGCGCCCTGCACGACGCCGACCTCACCGGGTACGACGAGGAGACCGGCAAGCGCAACGTGCAGGACCGCCGGGTCGACGCGGGCTACAACGGCTGGTGGTCGTGCCTGATCCCCTCGGAGATCGTCAAGGCGGTCGGCTACCCGCTGCCGCTGTTCTTCCAGTGGGACGACATCGAGTACGGCTACCGCGCGCGGGCGCACGGGTTCGCCACGGTCACGCTGCCCGGCGCGGGCGTGTGGCACGCCGACTTCCACTGGAAGGACTGGGACGACTGGCACCGGTACTTCAACCTGCGCAACGCCCTGGTCACCTCGGCGCTGCACAGCCAGTTCGACCCGAAGCGGATCTGCCGGTCCATGGCGGCCCAGCTCGCCACCTACCTCGTCGGCATGCAGTACGGCCTGGCGGCGACGCAGCTCAAGGCCATCGAGGACTTCCTCAAGGGCCCCGAGGTGCTGCGTGACGGCGGCGTCCAGGCGGCGGCGGACATCCGCAAGCTGCGCGCCGAGTACCCCGAGACGGTCAAGCACCCGGCCTCGGAGGTGCCCGGCATCTCGTCCGGCGACCTGCCGCTGATCAGCGCGCCGCCCGCGCCGCGGCTGTTCGCGCCGGTGCTGGCCAAGCGCGTGGTCAACCAGCTGCTCGGCCGCAGCGTGCACGACGTCGGCGCGGTGGCCGCGGGCGACTCGGCGTGGTGGCACGTGTCGCTGTTCAACACCGCCGTGGTCACCGACGCGTCCCAGGAGGGCGTGCGGGTCCGGCGGCGCGACCGCGAGCTGGCCATCCGGCTCGGCAAGCAGGGCACCAAGCTGCTCAAGGAGCTGTACCAGCGCGCTCCCGAGATGCAGCGCGCGTACCGCGACGCGATGGACGAGCTGACCAGCCGCGAGAACTGGCGGCGGTTGTACGACCTGTGATCGAAGGGGCGGGGCGGCCGGTGAGCGGTCGCCCCGCTTCTCTTTCCCCACGTCTTCCACACGCGCTTCTCACCGAGGGACCTTCAGTGGACGCAGTGCACCGGATCATCCTGCCGAGGGACGACGACCCGCTCGACGTCCGGCCGATGTACCTGGACGAGCCGGAGAACGTGCACTGCCAGGTCGACTCGCGGCGCGGGCTGACCGTGCCCGAGCACGCCAAGGTGTCGTTCGCGACGTACTTCAACGCGTTCCCGGCCAGCTACTGGAAGCGGTGGACGGTCGTCGACGAGGTGGTGCTGCGGCTG
This sequence comes from Saccharothrix carnea, assembly GCF_003014735.1. GTDB lineage: Bacteria > Actinomycetota > Actinomycetes > Mycobacteriales > Pseudonocardiaceae > Actinosynnema > Actinosynnema carneum. Next base: position 463,297 of record NZ_PYAX01000005.1, read on the forward strand.
CGCGTGCGCGGCTCCGGCCGGGTCGACGTGTACCGCTCCAAGCCCAGCGGCGACGTCGTGCACCTGGAGGGCGAGTTCGTCCGGGACGCGGCGGACTGGACCGAGCTGGAGTTCCCGGTGTCGCTGCGGCCGTTCGAGGACGGCGGGCTGATCTGGTTCGACGTGTTCACGCACGAGGCGCCGCTGCGGATCCAGGAGGCCGAGTGGGCCGTGCGGTCGCCGCTGCCCGCGAAGAAGGTCGCGGTCACCATCACCACCATGCGCCCGCACGACGCGGTGGCGGCGCTGCGGGCGCTGGGCAGCGACCCGGCCGTGCTCGACGTGGTGAGCAACGTGTTCGTGGCCGACCAGGGCGCGGTGAAGGTGCGCTCGGTGCCGGGTTTCGTGGAGGCGGAGGCCGGGCTGGGCGGCCGGCTCGAGGTCATCGAGCAGGACAACCTCGGCGGCGCCGGCGGGTTCACCCGGGGCATGCTCGAAGCGGTCGAGCACACCGACGCCGACCAGATCATGCTGATGGACGACGACATCCGGCTGGAGCCGGAGGCCGTGCTGCGGTCCAACGCGTTCGCGCGGGCGGCGGCGTCGCCGGTCATCGTCGGCAGCCACATGCTGAACCTGCAGGCCAGGACCAGGATCCACAGCACCGCCGAGATCGTGGACCTGGGCACGTGCTTCTGGCGGGCGGCGCCCGGCGCGGTCACCGACCACGACTTCGCCGAGTCGTCGCTGCGCGAGACGCCCGAGCTGCACCCCCGCGTGGACGCCACCTACAACGGCTGGTGGATGTGCCTGTTCCCGCGCGAGGTCGTGCGGCGGACCGGCTACCCGCTGCCGTTGTTCATCAAGTGGGACGACGCCGAGTACTCGCTGCGGGCGCTGGAGCACGGGTTCCCGACCGTGTCGCTGCCGGGCTCGGCGGTGTGGCACATGCCGTGGACGGACAAGAACGACTCGACCGACTGGCAGGCCTACTTCCACACCCGCAACCGGCTGGTGCTGGCCGCGTTGCACAGCCCGTACGACGTGCGCAACGGGATCGTGAAGCACGGGCTGAAGCTGTCGCTGCGGCACCTGCTGTCCATGGAGTACTCGACGGTGGCGTTGCAGCAGAAGGCGATCGAGGACTTCCTGGACGGGCCGGCGGGCCTGTTCGACTCGCTGCGCACGGCGTTGCCGATGGTGCGGGCGATGCGCGAGGAGTACAGCGACGCCCGGCGCCTGGAATCGGCCCGCGAGTTCCCGCCGCCCACGTTCGACCAGGTGCGGGCGGAGGCGCTGCTGCGGCCGTCGAAGGGCAAGGCGACGATCGCGGTGCGCGCGGCGAAGTCCGTGCTGCACAACCTGCGCCCACCACAGCCGGCCGCGGGTGACCGACCGCAGCTCAACGTGCCCGCGCTGAACGCCCGCTGGTTCCTGCTGGGCAACCTGGACAGCGCCACCGTCTCCACGGCGGACGGCACCGGCGTCGCGTTCTACAAGCGCGACCCCGAGCAGTTCCGCACCCTGATGGCCAGGGCCGTCCGCAACTACCGCAGGCTGGGCAAGGAGTGGCCGAGGCTGCGCAAGCAGTACCGCGACGCCCTGCCCGACCTCACGTCGGCCGAGCAGTGGCGCAAGGCGTTCGAAAACCACTGACCGGTCGAATGCGTCGACCCACCACGGTCGGTGAGGGCGGCCGACGCGAGCCAGCGCCTCCTGTGCCATCTCCTCAGCACGTGATGTTGTTCCCGGTCTCCGGACGACCGACCGGCCGCGCGGCTAGGCGAAGTGCGCGGCGACGACGTGGCTGAAGTTCACCACGAACTCCTGGCCGTCGGCGGTCTGGATGGACTGGGTGTGGCCGTTGCGCACGACCTGGATCAGGCGTGGGCCGAGGTCGTCGGCGGTTTCCGGGGAGATCCGGATGGAAATCGGGTTCGGGTTCGCGGCGAGGTGCAGGACCAGGGTCGTCTTACGCGCTTCAGAAGTCATGTCGAACAGCCCACCAGGGCGGGCCTGACCAGGCAAGACGGGTTCGCCGTCAGCGATTCCGCGCCAAGCTGAACCAGGTCGGGCTCACTTGCGGAAGAAGCGCTCCCGCCGGCCCAGGCGCACGAGCTTCAGCCACTCCACGAACGCCTTCGGGTCGCGCCGCACGCCGATGAAGTACAGCCCGAACCGGAACGCCTCCAGCAGCCCCAGCTTGCGCATGCCCGGCTGCGACAGCAGGTAGCCGCGGTTGCGGTAGGTGTAGTAGCGCTTGACCGCGTTCTCCGGGTCCTGCGCGTGGAACCGGCCGCCGAGCATCGGCTTGAACTCGTCCGAGCCGTCCGGGTGCAGGTAGGCGACTTTCAGCGACGTGCCGAACGGCAGGCCGGTGCGCACCAGCCGCCGGTGGATCTCCACCTCGTCGCCGCGGAAGAACAGCCGGTAGTCCGGCACGCCGATGACGTCCACCGCGGACGCCCGGAACAGCGCGCCGTTGAACAGCGACGCGATACCGGGCAGGAAGTCCGTGCCCAGCTCGGCCGCGTTGCGCTTCCAGGTCAGCCCGCGCCGCAGCGGGAACGCCAGCTTCTCCGGCCGCTCGATGTTCGCCACCACCGGCGAGATCGCGGCCAGCTTGCGCCGCTCGGCCTCCTCCAGCAGCACGGCCAGCACGGACTCGTCCGCGGGCCGTCCGTCGTCGTCGGCCAGCCACAGCCAGTCAGCGCCCAGTGACAGCGCGTGCAGCATCCCCAGCGCGAACCCGCCGGCACCGCCGAGGTTGCGGTGCGAGGCGAGGTACGTGGTCGGGATCGGGCACTGCGCCACGAGGTCGTCCACCGGCTGGTCCGGTCCGTTGTCCACGACCACCAGGTGGTCCAGCGGGCGCGTCTGCGACGCCAGCACCTTCAACGAGTCGGCCAGCAGGTCGCGCCGGTGCCTGGTCACCACGACCCCGACGACGGACCCCTTCGGCAGTGCGCCCACCACGTTCACCTACTCGCCACCGTTCCCGCTCAGCACCCGCGGTTGACCGATCCGCTCCAGCGTCTCGGGGGACATGTTCTGGAACGGGTCACGCCCCTTGTAGGAGGTGAGCACCTCGCGCAGCGAGCCCTGCATCTTGACCTTGCCCTCGTCCATCCAGATCGCCGTGGTGCAGAACTCGGCGAGGAAGTCGTCGGAGTGGTTCGCGAACACCAGGATGCCCGATCGCTTCACCAGGTCGTTCATCCGGTCCCGGGCCTTGGCCATGAAGGCCGCGTCGACCGCGCCGATGCCCTCGTCCAGGATCAGGATCTCCGGGTCGATCGACGTCACGATCCCCAGCGCCAGCCGCACCCGCATACCCGTCGAGTAGGTGCGCAGCGGCATCTGGAGGTAGTCGCCGAGTTCGGTGAACTCGGTGATGTCGTCGACCCGCTTCTCCATCTCCTTGCGGCTCATGCCGAGGAACAGACCGCGGATCATGATGTTCTCGTACCCCGAGATCTCCGGGTCCATGCCGACACCGAGGTCGAACACGGGCGCGACCTTGCCGACGACGCGCGAGCTGCCCCGCGTGGGCTCGTAGATGCCCGCGAGCAGTCTCAGCAGGGTCGACTTGCCGGCGCCGTTGTGGCCGACGAGGCCGACGCGGTCACCGTGCCGCAGCGAGATGTTGATGTCGTGCAGGGCTTCGATGATCGGGACCCGGCCCTCGGAGCCGATCTTGCCGCCGACCTTGCCCAGCGCGAGCTTCTTCAGCGACCTCGACTTGGCGTCGAAGATCGGGAAGTCGACCGAGGCGTTCCAGACGTCGATGCTGACCATGATGTGTTTGCGGCCTCACTCAGACCCAGTAGGAGACGCGGGCACGGTAGTTCCGCATCGCGATCAGCGCCAGTGCCCACCCGACGACGGTGAACCCGCCGACGACGACCCAGTGGTGCCAGTCCTGCACGTGCCCGAGCAGGGGTGCCCGGAAGATCTCCACGTAGTGGTAGATCGGGTTCAGCTCGGCGATCAGCATGCGCCAGTCACCGCCGCCGTCGCCCTCGCCGCCGGTGACCTTGTTGAGCACGCCCACGTGCCACACGATCGGCGTCATGAAGAAGACCAGGTTGATGAAGCTGCTGATCACCGGCGGGATGTCGCGGAACCGGGTGCTGATGATGCCGAACAGCAGCGCCACCCACACCGCGTTCACCACGATCAGGACGAACGCCGGGATCACCATCAGCACGGCCCACGAGAGGCCGGGCTGCATGATCGGGTCACCCTCGTACATCCGGTACTCCCCGACCAGCGCCGGGAAGAAGATCGCGATGACGACGACGTAGACCGCCATGTTGTGCACGAGGAACAGCACCTGGCGCCACACCATGCGCAGCACGTGCACCGTGATGGGCGCGGGCAGGTGCTTGATCAGGCCTTCGTTGGCGATGAAGACCTCGGTGCCCTCGGTGACCACGCCGAGGATGAAGTTCCAGATGATGAAGCCGGCCGTGACGTACGGCAGGAACGTGCCCAGCTCCTGGTTGAACAACTGGGAGTAGAGCAGGCCGAGCGCGAGCGCCGTGGTGCCCATGGAGATGGTGATCCACAAGGGACCGATGACCGACCGGCGGTACCGCTGCTTGATGTCCTGCCAGCCGAGGTGGCCCCACAGCTCCCGCTGGCGCCAGCCGTCGCGCACGTCGCCGAACGCGCGCGCGAAGGTGCGCGAGTTGGGTGCCAGGGGAGCGGGAGGTCGCTCGACCGTACTCGTGGGTTGCACGAGGGATGAGACTACCGGCGACGGGGTCATGACCCTGTCGCCGGGCTGTCACGGTGCGGTCACCCCTGCTGAGGGGCCTCCGGCACCCCGGTCACCTTCATGATCACCTGTTCGTGATCGTACGTGTACCCGCAGTAGTCGAACTCGATTCCGGTGCGTTCGACGTACTCGGTCCACGCCTTGTGCTCGTGGTCCTGCCACCCGGGGTAGTTGAAGTACTCGTCGAAGACGATCACGCTGCCCGGCACCAGCCGGGGGCCGACGAGGTCGAGCACCGTCTTGGTGGACGAGTAGAGGTCGCAGTCGACGTGCAGGAACGACACCGGGCCGGGGTGCTCGTCCAGGAAGCCGGGCAGGGTGTCGTCGAACCAGCCGACGACGAGCTCCGCGCCGTCCACGTCCGGCAGGCCGTCCATGCCGAACAGGCCAGCCGGGAAGCCGTTGCGCCAGTCCTCCGGCAGGCCCTCGAACGAGTCGAAGCCGTACACGTCGCGGCCCTCGAACGCGGTGGCGATCAGCTTGAGCGTGCCGCCGGTGTAGACGCCGAACTCCAGCGCCATGCCCTCGGCCTCGACCAGCCCGAGCGCGTGCTCCAGCGTGGCGTGCGGGTGGCCGAAGTGCGGCGCGGTCGGCAGGTGCCTGCGCACGAACCGGGCGCTCTCCAGGGCCGCTTCCCGCTCGCCCGCGAACACCAGGTCGCGCCGGGCGCGGATCTCGTGCTGGACGGTCGCGTCGACGGCGCGGTCGGCCGCCCGGTCGGCTTGTCTGCGCAGCTCCTCCACCTCGTGCTGGAGCCGGGCGATCCGCTCGGCCTGCTCGTGGTGGTAGGGGCGCACCACGTCGTCGATGACTCGGAAGATCTTGCCGCGCACGCGCTTGCGGACTTCCTCGACGAGCGGGTTGTGCCGGACTTTGTCGAGCACCTGACGGCTCCTCTCGCGGGTGTGGCGGTGAACACGGTCGGGCAGCGCGGTGCCCGTTGTCCAGCCCGCGACCTCACCGCCGCACCGGAAAGTTACAAGTACTGCCCGGTCCCCCGGATCTGCGGACCGCTCTCGCCGTCGGCGTGGCCGGTGCCGGCGGGCAGCGCACGGCCGCGCATCTGCTCCAACTGGACGCGTGCTGCCATCTGCTGGGCGAACAGGGCCGTCTGGATGCCGTGGAACAGACCCTCCAACCAGCCTACGAGCTGCGCCTGGGCGATCCGCAGCTCCGCGTCGGAAGGGGTGCCCTCCTCGGTGAACGGCAGGGAAAGCCGCTCCAGCTCGTCGCGCAGTTCCGGCGCCAGGCCGTCCTCCAGCTCGTCGATGGAGCGCTTGTGGATCTCCTTGAGCCGGTTGCGGCTGGCCTCGTCCAGGGGTGCCGCGCGCACCTCCTCCAGCAGCTGCTTGATCATCGTGCCGATGCGCATGACCTTCGCCGGCTGCTCGACCAGGTCGGTCACGTCCTGGCCGCCCGCGTCGTCGCCGGCCGGCATCCGTGCGGCGCCCACGGGGCTGCCGTCCGGGCCGACCACGACCACGTGCCGCTCGTTCTCCACCTGATCACCTCGGGGTGCCTCGCTCATGCCTCCCATCCTGGCCCGATCGGGTGGCGAACGCCGAACCGGGTCACAGATCGGGTGGCAAACCCGCGGCCCCTGCTGTCGCTCGTCCCGGCGTCCTCCGTACGGTGTGCGGCATGGCGTTCGACGTCGCCCGGGTCCGTGGGCTGTTCCCCGCGCTCGGCGACGGCTGGGTTCACCTGGACGCTCCTGCGGGCATGCAAGTACCCGAACAGGTGGCCACGGCCGTCTCCACCGCGCTGCGCGCACCCGTCTCCGGGCCGGGTGGCATCTTCCCCGCTTCACAACGCGCCGAGGCCATCGTCGACGCGGCCAGGCGCGCGGTGGCCGACCTGCTCGGCGCCGACCCGGCCGGTGTGGTGCTCGGCCCGAGCTCCGCGGTGCTGCTGCAACGGCTGGCCGACGCGCTGTCGGAGGGCTGGTTCCTCGGCGACGAGGTCGTGGTGTCGCGGCTGGACCACCCCGGCAACATCGCGCCGTGGCAGCGGGCCGCGCAGCGCACCGGCAGCGTGGTGCGGTGGGCCGAGGTCGACATCGAGACCTGCGAGCTGCCCGCCTGGCAGTACGACGACCTGGTCACGCCCAAGTGCAAGCTGGTCGCGGTCACGGCCGCGTCGGGCTCGGTGGGCACCCGTCCGGACCTGCGCAAGATCGCCGAGGCCGCCCGCCGCACGGACGCGCTGGTCGTGGTCGACGCCTCCTCCGCCGCGCCGTTCGTGCCGCTCGACATCACCGCGATGGACGCCGACGTGGTGGCGGTCTCGGCGAACAACTGGGGCGGTCCGCCGGTGGGCGCGCTGGTGTTCCGCGACCCGTCCATGCTCGACCTGCTGCCCTCGGTGGCCGTGGAGCCGGGCGCGCGGGGTCCCGAACGCCTGGAACTGGGCCCGCACGCCTACCCGCTGCTGGCCGGCCTGGTCGCATCGGTCGAGTACCTGGCCGGTCTGGACGACGCCGCGGTCGGTCCGCGCCGCGAGCGCGTGCTCACGTCGCTGGGTTCGGTGAAGGCCTACCAAGCCGGACTTCTGGCTAATCTCATCAACGAACTGCGATCGCTCCGTCACGTCATGGTGATCGGCGACGCCATGCGCCGGGTGCCGGCGCTGGCGTTCACGGTGGCCGGCGTGAAGGCGACCGACGGCGTCGAGCACCTGTCCGAGCGCGGCGTGTGCGCGTTCGCGGACTCGGGGCAGCACGGCGTTTTCTCGGTGCTGGGCGTCGGTGAGGTCGGCGGGGCGATCCGCGTCGGCCTGGCGCACTACACCAACGCGGTGGAAGTGGACGAGCTCGTGCGGGCGGTCGCCGAGCTGGCGTGAGACCGGGGGGCTGGGTGGACGACCTGCTGTCACGGGAGCTCGCCGATCTCGCCGCACTGCACCGCCTCGCGCCCCTGATGACGGAGTACCTGCCCAACACGGCGCACGAGCTGCGCCCTGCCGCGCTGGCGGCCGTGGTGGACGAGGTGCTGCTCGGCTCGCGGACCGTGCTCGTCGAGTGCGGGTGCGGTGCCTCGTCGGTGGTGCTGGCGCGGCTGTTGGCGCGGCGCGGGTTCGGGCACCTGCTGTCGGTCGAGCACGACGAGCGCACGGCGGCGTTCGTGGCCAGCCAGTTGCGGCGGGAGGGGCTGGGGCACGTGGCGCGGGTCGTCCACGCGCCGTTGACACCTCATCCGGCGGCGTTGGGCAACGCGCAGTGGTACCACCCGCAGCTCGTGCACGACGAGGTGTCGGCGTACGTGGAGCGGTACGGGCTGGTGGACCTCCTGCTGGTGGACGGGCCGTTGCTGGGTGATGCGCGGTACCCGGCGCTGCCGGTGTTGCGCGGGGTGCTCGCGCCGGGGGCGGCGGTCCTGGTGGACGACGCCGAACGCCCCGGCGAGCAGACCGTGCTGGTGCGGTGGGCGGAGGAGTTCGCACTGCGTTTCCGCACGACGCCGCGCACCTTCCTCGCCACCGCGACCGCGTTGGAGTGACCGGGCCGCTTCAGACCTTCAGCACGAGCTTCCCGAACACGTCGCCGCCCTCCAGGGCCCGGTGGGCGTCGGCGGCCCGTTCGACCGGCAGCACGTCGTGCACGACGGGCTTGACCCGCCCCGACGCGATCAACGGCCACAAGTGCTCACGCACCTCGGCCACGACCCGGCCCTTGCCGCTCGGACCGTCCACCGGCCGGAACCGCAGCCCGGTCGCGGTCACGCTCGCCCGCTTCGACAACAACTTGCCGATGTTCAGCTGACCCTTCACCCCACCCTGCATGCCGATGATCACCAACCGGCCGTCCGGCGCGAGCACGTCCACGTTCCGGTCCAGGTAGGCGGCACCCATGTTGTCCAGCACGACGTCCGCCCGCCCGACCTCGGCCACGAAGTCCTGCTCCCGGTAGTCGACCAGGACGTCCGCGCCCAGCTCGGCACAACGCCGCAGCCGTTCCGCCGAACCCGCCGTGACGGCGACGCGCGCACCGAGCGCCTTGGCGACCTGGATGGCGTGCGTGCCGATGCCGCCGGCCCCGCCGTGCACCAGGAACGTCTCGCCGCCGGCCAGCCCCGCCACCATCACGACGTTCGACCACACCGTGCACGCGACCTCGGGCAGCGACGCGGCCGTCACCAGGTCGACGCCCGCCGGCAGGGGCAGGAGTTGCGCGGCCGGGACGACGACCCGTTCCGCGTACCCGCCGCCGGCCAGCAGCGCGCACACCTCGTCACCGACCCGCCACTCCGTCACGCCCTCGCCGAGCGCCGCGACCGTGCCCGAGCACTCCAGGCCGAGCACGTCCGACGTGCCCTTCGGCGGCGGGTAGTGGCCTTGGCGTTGCAGCAGGTCGGCGCGGTTCACCGCGGTGGCGGCCACGTCGAGGAGCACCTCTCCCGGTCCCGGTTCGGGGTCCCGAACCTCCGTCCACGCCATCGCGTCGGGCCCGCCGGGTTCACGAATGGTGATCGCACGCATGCCGACGACGGTAATCCGGTCGCCCGGCGGGCGCGCGGTCGTCACCATCGACGGGCATGGACCACTGGCCGTTCCGCAACCTGGTGCTGAACACTCCACGCCTCGAACTGCGCCCCGACGACGACGAGGGCCTGGCCGAACTGGCGGACCTGGCGCTCGACGGCGTCCACCCGCCCGACCGGATGCCGTTCGGCGTGGAGTGGACCGACGCGCCACGTGAGCGGCTCGGCCTCAACACCGTCCAGCACTTCTGGGACGTGCGGTCGAGGCTCTCGCCGCAGCGGTGGACGGTGAACTTCATCGTGCGCCTGGACGGCCGCGCGGTGGGGGTGCAGTCGCTCGGCGCCGACGACTTCCCGGTCCTGCGCGAGGTCACGAGCGGGTCGTGGATCGGGCTGCGGCACCAGGGCGACGGGATCGGCACGGAGATGCGCGCGGCCGTGCTGGTGTTCGCGTTCGACCACCTCGGCGCGGTGGCGGCGCGGTCGAGCGCGTTCGACGACAACCTCGCCTCGCACGGCGTGAGCCGCAAGCTCGGCTACCGGCCGGACGGCACGTTCACGCAGGTCCGGCGGGGTGAACCGGCTCGGCAGACCCGGCTGCTGGTGACCCCGGGCACGTTCCGCCGACCCGACTGGGCACTGCGGGTGACCGGTGTCACGCCGTGCTTGCCCCTGCTCACAGGGCGAGAACCCGCCGAGTGACGGATTGCGCTCACCCCCGTGACTTGTGAGGGTTCGGCATCCGAGTGTAAGGGGAACTCGATCATGTCAGGTAGAACCGGGATCCGACGCGCGGCGATCCTCGCGGCGTCAGCGTCCCTCGCACTGGTCGCCGTTCCGGCCGTCAACGTCGCGTCGGCCGCGACGCTCGACGGCCCGAAGTTGGCCAAGAACCTCACCAAGAACGTCACCGCGGACGGGGTGCACCGCCACCTGATCGCCTTCCAGCGCATCGCCGACCGCAACGGCGGCAACCGCGCCGCGGGCACGTCCGGCTACGACGCCAGCGTCGACTACGTGGCGGGCAAGCTGCGCGGCGCGGGCTTCGACGTGACCACGCCGGAGTTCACCTACCCGGTGCAGATCACCGACGCCGCGACCGCGAAGGTCGGCTCGACCACCTACGAGAACATCCCGCTGGAGTTCTCGCCGCAGACGCCGGTCGGTGGCGTCACCGGCCCGCTGCGCGTGGTGCCCGAGGACACGACCCCGGGCTGCGAGGCGTCCGACTTCGCCGGGCAGGACTTCGCCGGCGGCATCGCCCTGATCCGCCGCGGCTCCTGCACGTTCGACGTCAAGCACCGCAACGCGGCCGCCGCGGGCGCCATCGCGGTGATCATCTCCAACAACCGCGAGGGCACGCTGTCGGGCGTCACGCTCGGCGCGCCGGGTGTCGTGCCCACCGGCGGCGTCACCCAGGCGGACGGCAACGCGCTGGCCCAGCTCGGCGGCCAGGCGGTGACCGTCGACCTGCGCTACCACGAGGAAGACCGCGTCTCCCGCAACGTGATCGCGCAGACGAAGACCGGCCGCACGGACAACGTCGTGATGGCGGGCGCCCACCTCGACAGCGTCGAGAACGGCGCGGGCATCAACGACAACGGCACCGGCTCGGCCGGCCTGCTGGAGACCGCGCTGAAGCTGGGCGGTTCGCCGAAGGTCAACAACGCGGTGCGGTTCGGCTGGTGGGGCGCCGAGGAGCTCGGCCTGGTCGGCTCCACGAAGTACGTGCAGGCGCTGACCTTCGAGCAGCAGCTGGACATCGCGCTGTACCTGAACTTCGACATGATCGGCTCGCCCAACGCGGCGTACTTCGTCTACGACGGCGACAACTCGGACGGCGTCGGCGCGGGCGCGGGCCCGTACGGCTCGGGCCAGATCGAGCAGGCGTTCGTGGAGTACCTGACGGTCGAGAAGGGCGTGCAGACCGAGGGCACCGACTTCACCGGCCGGTCGGACTACGGCGAGTTCATCGCGCAGGGCATCCCGGCGGGTGGCCTGTTCACCGGTGCCGAGGGCATCAAGACCGAGGCGCAGGCGGCGAAGTGGGGCGGCACGGCGGGTATCGCCTACGACCCCAACTACCACGGCTCCGGTGACACCCTGGGCAACGTGGACCGCCTCGCGCTGGACCGCAACTCCGACGCGTTGGCGTGGGTGACGGCGTCGTACGCGATCAGCACCGAGAGCGTGAACGGCGTGCCGGCCCGGTCGCAGCGCGCCGAGGCGCGGGCGGCTTCGCTGCGTTCGCTGCACGTCGAGGAGCACCACCACTCGCACGCCGACGTGGCGTAGGACACGTCCGAGCGGGTAACGAAGGCCGGTCTCCCTCACGGGGGACCGGCCTTCGCCAACCCGACCACGACCCTCCACAGAGGACAGAGGGGTGCGGTGGTGATCGTGCGTCGGCTAGGTTGCCGCCACCCGAAACCACGTTCAGGGGGGCCTGGTCTTGACTCTCTCGAAGCGCGTCGCCACGCGAAGATCCCTCGCCGTGGTCGCCACCCTCGCCATCACCGCGACGCTGTCCGCCGCGGCACACGCCCAGCAGACCGGGACACCGCCGGTCGCCACGGCCGGCGCGGCGCAGCCGGTTCCGTCGAGCACCACCGCACCACCGGTCGTGACCACACCGACCTCGGCGCACACCGGCGCCGCTCAGGCCGCGGCAGCTCAGCCGGCCGCACCGACGGCAACGTCGCCCACGGCCTCCGCCGCGCGGCTCTCGATCTCGGCCACCGTCGCCGCCGGCCCGTTCCTGGTCGGCGAGCAGGTCCCGGTCGAGGTGAGGATCGCCAACACCGGCGACACCGAGGCAGTCGGCGTGAAGGCGAACGCGTACACGGTCTCCGGGTCCACGTTCTCCGTCCAGTACTCCGACTGGGGCGACTTCGCCCTCGGGCCCGGACCCGGCGCCACCCTGCCCGCCGGCCAGGAGCGCGTCCTCACCGTCCGCGGCGACACCTGGCAGTGGTCCGGGGCCCCGGTGGTCCGGTTCACCCTCGTCCAGGGCAACACCACGGGCGCCTACTCCGACCTCTCGATCCCGCTGCGCAACCCCGGCTCGGCCGAGGACACCCTGGCCGGCCTGGTCTACGGCGACCGCAACGGCAACGGCGCGCCCGATGCCGGCGAACAACTGCCGGGCGTCCACGTGAACGCCGACGCGTACGACGCGTCCGGCGAGCTGGACCTGCACGCGACGACCGATGCCGACGGCCGGTTCCGGTTCGCGGGCCTGCCGGTGCAGGTCTACACGCTCCGGATCACCGACGAGCCGGACGGCTGGGTCGTCGAGCCGTCGTACTCGCGGGTCGCGGTGGACGGCAGCGGCTCGGCCGCGAACCTGGTGCTGCGCGGCGAGCGCCCGCTGACCGACCAGCTGTCCGTGACCATGAGGTTCACCCGGGACGTCTACCAGGTCGGCGACCGCGCCGACATCGTCGTGACGCTGACCAACTCCGGCACCACGGACCTCGTCGGCATCAAGGCGGGCTGCGACCGCAGCGGTGGCGAGGGCCCGGAGTTGCGCGACGTCGCCCTGGGCGACCTCGGGTGGCACGCGGCCGGCGTCACGGTGCCGGCGGGCCAGTCCCTCGCGGTCACCGTCAGCGGCAGCGTCTCGGCGGAGACCGCCGAGTACGGCGCGGTCGGGTACCCCTGCGACTTCGGTCCGGGAGCGGACGGCATCGACGGCCGCCCTCGGGCCTACGCCCTGGCCAAGGTGCCCGGCCCCGCCGTGACCGTCCGCATGGCCTTCTACCACGACCGCGACCACGACCGGACCGGCGACGCCGACGAGATGATCGGCGGCCTGGCGATGGACCTGACGGACGCGATCACCGGCAGGATCGTGGCCCAGGGCCGTACCGACGCTCAGGGGCACGTGCGCTTCGACAACGTGCCCTCCGGCCCGTACAAGGTGCGCTTCCGCGGCTCGTGGAGGTACCTCGGGGGCGAAGGGTTCATCGTGTTCGCGGGCACCTGCGGGAACTGCCAGGCCGAGAGCTGGTCACCGCTCGTGCCCGGTCCGGACCTGACGAACGTCCGCCGCGCCGGCGGGTGACGCGGCGCGGGCGCGGGCCTGATCGGCGCCCGACCACCGGCGGCGGGCGGTCCCTCCCGTGAGGGCCGCCCGCCGGCTGTCCCGCCGGCGGGACAGCCGGGTCGGGGTGGTGGCCCCGGTCTCACCGTCGTCTACTGTTATGACCGTGGACAAGACTGACGGTCAGGACTACACGGACCGGCTCGCGCGCCTGCAGAACCTGCCCTGGAAGCGTGTCCTGAACGTCCAGGCCCCGTACCGCTGGAACGTGCGCCGCATCTTCGGCGACCGCACGGTGCTCGACGTCGGCTGCGGCATCGGCCGCAACCTCAAGCACCTCGAGCCCAACGGCGTCGGTGTCGACCACAACCCGCACTCGGTGCAGACGTGCCGCGACATGGGCCTGACCGCGTTCACCACGGACGAGTTCTTCGACACCGAGTACGCCAAGCCCGGCCGCTTCGGCGGCATGCTGGCGGCGCACCTGGTCGAGCACATGCCGCGCCCCGAGGCCGTGGAGATCCTGCGCGGCTACGTCGAGTTCCTCGCGCCCGGCGGCCTGCTGGTGCTCATCTGCCCGCAGGAGCGCGGCTACGAGTCCGACCCCACGCACGTGGCGTTCACCGACCTCGACGGCCTCGCGGACGTCACCTCCCAGCTCGGGCTGGTCGAGCGCGACCGCATGTCCTTCCCGTTCCCGCGCGCGGCCGGGAAGGTGTTCACGTACAACGAATTCGTGCACATCGCGGTCAAGCCCGAGAACTGAGGAGCCGACCGCATTTCGCTTTCGGACTGTCGTACCCCTCAGGTAGTGTCCGGCCTGTTCGGTCGAGTCGGGGGCTCGTCCCACAGGGGGGTCGCGCTGCGCGCTGCCGACGTCCGCGTGTCTCTGTCACGGACTGGCTGGTAGACCGACGCCTTTCATTCACCTTGCTCTGAGGAAGAGGATCAATGCGTCGTTCCGCTGCGCTGCTGGTCGCCGTCGCGGCGACCGCTGCCGTGGTGTCGGCCGCGGCTCCGGCCACCGCCGAGCCCGCGTCCGCCCACAACGGGGACCAGGTCGCCCGCACCGAGGTCAAGCTCGACCGCACCGGTCGCGTCGGCCGTCCGTACGGCACGAAGGCGGCCGAGACCACCGGCCGGGAAGCCGAGGCGGCCGCGGAGTACGTCGGCACCCGGTTCGTCCCGACCCCGCCCAGACGGATCCTCGACACCCGCCTCGGTGTCGGCAAGCCGGGCACCTCGCCGGTCGGCCCGGGTGGGCGGATCGAGGTCGCGGTGCCCGACCTCCCGGACACCACCGCCGCGGTCGTGCTGAACGTGACCGGCACCTCGCCCACCGGCTCCACCTACGTGACGGTGTGGGAGGGCGGCGCCGACATCCCGCGCCCCGGTGTGTCCACGCTGAACCTGGTGCCCGGTGAGACCCGCGCCAACTCGGTGACCAGCTGGGTGTCGCTCAACCACACCATCAACCTGTACAACAACGCGGGCAGCACCCACCTGATCGCGGACCTGGCCGGCTACTACGTCTTCGACAACCCGGGCACCGCCGCCGTCACCCCCGGCCGTTACTTCGCCACCGGTCCGACCCGCGTGTACGACTCCCGCAACACCGGCGGGCGGTTCTCCGGCGGCGAGTCCCGCGCCATCGACTTCAGCGCCTTCGGCGTGCCGTCCGGCGCCTCGGCCGTGGCGCTGAACATCACCGGTGTCGACGCGACCGCGAGCACCTACGTGACCGCGTGGCCGACCGGCACGTCCCGGCCGACCGCGTCGAGCCTGAACGTCGAGCCGAACGCCGCCACGCCCAACGGCGTGACCGTCGCGCTCGGGTCCGACCGCAGGATCAACCTGTTCAACAACGCGGGCAACGTGAACCTGATCGTCGACATCACCGGGTACTACCTGGCGACCGAGACCGGCGGCGCGGACTTCTTCCCGGTCAGCCCCGGTCGCGTGTTCGACACCCGCGACGACGCCAACCCGATCCAGCCGGGCGGCACGCTGACCCTGTTCTACCTGGACGAGGAGCTGGTCGCGGGCAACAGCCTGCTGCTGAACCTGACCGGCACCGAGCCGACCGCGAACACCTACGTCACGCCGTACCCGGCCGGCCAGAGCCGTCCCGGCACCTCGGCGCTGAACCTGGCCCCGCGCCAGACCTCGCCGAACATGGCCACGGTCCGCCTCGGCACCGCGTACGACGAGATCACCAACAAGTACTACCCCGCGCACGAGTTCTACAACAACGCCGGCACGACGCACCTGGTCGTCGACGCGTTCGGCATCTTCGCCTGATCGAACACCCGCCGGTCACCACACCGGCACCGCGGTAGAGACGTGCGAGGTCCCGGTACGGGGGCCTCGCACGTTCCGTTCGCGGGGGAGCGGCGGAGCGGCGGTCGGCCCACCCCGCGCGGGAGCGGCGGTGGGTGTGCCTCGCCGGCGACGCCAGTCGGCTAGGCTCCCGGCAGAGGTAGCGTGCCCGAGCGGCCTAAGGGACACGTCTTGAAAACGTGCGAGGGTTGATCCCCTCCGTGGGTTCAAATCCCACCGCTACCGCGTCGACGCGCAGCGCCCCGCACCCTCCACCGGGTGCGGGGCGCTGCCGCGTTCGAGGGCTACGCGTCCAGCTCGCGCAGGTGCGTGATGATCCGGTCGAAGACCTTGGCCACGACCTCCTGCTCGTCGCGCGACAGCAGGTCGATCATGTGCTCGCGCACGCCCTCGACGTGGGTCGGCGCGGACGTCTCCAGCAGGGTCATGCCCTCGTCGGTCAGCTCCGCGAACACGCCCCGGCCGTCCTCCGGGCACTCCCGCCTGCGCAGCAGCCCCTCCCGCTCCATCCGCGCCACCTGGTGCGACACGCGGCTCTTGGACGACGCCACCTCGTCCGCCAACTGCGACATCCGCATCCGCCGCCCCGGCCGCTCGGACAGGCGCACGAGCACCTCGTAGTCGGCCAACGACACCCCGTGCCCGTCCTGCAGCTCCCGGTGCAGCCGGTCGGCGAGCATCGACGCACCGATCACGTAGTTGCGCCAGGCGCGCATCTCCCCATCGTCGAGCCACCGCGGCTCCTGCTCAGTCACCCCACAAGGTTAGGCCGCAGATATCCGTTAACGGACGATCCACCGGCATGTCTGGTGCCGGTCAGCTCGGCGAGGCAAACTCCTGCGCCGTACCGCGCCCTCCTACCGGGGCGCCGCAGGGAGGACCCACCCCATGACCTCGTTCAGACGCACCGCGCAGCGCTCCGCCGCGCTCGCGGTCACGGCGGCGGCCGCGCTGGCGGTCACGCTCGTGCAGAACCCGGCGACGGCCGAGAAGGACAACCGGCCCGCGCGCACCGTCGACGTCCGCCTGATCGGCATCAACGACCTGCACGGCAACATCGAGCCGCCCACGGGTTCCTCGGGCCGCGTCACGCTGTCCGACGGCACGCAGGTCGAAGCGGGTGGCGCCGCCTACAACGCCACCCACATCCGCAACCTCCAGGCCGAGGTGCGCAACTCGGTGATCGTCGGCCAGGGCGACCTGATCGGCGCGTCCCCGATCGTGTCCGCGCTGTTCCACGACGAGCCGACGATCGAGGTCCTCAACCGGTTCGGCATGGACACCACGGCCGCCGGCAACCACGAGTTCGACGAGGGCTACCAGGAGCTGCTGCGGATGCAGCGCGGCGGCTGCCACCCGGCGGACGGCTGCCAGTTCCGCGAGACCTACGAGGGCGCGGACTTCCCGATCCTCGGCGCGAACGTGACGCTGGCGGCGAACGACCGGCCCGCGCTGCCGCCGTTCTGGGTGGAGTTCCGCGACGGCGTGCCGATCGGGTTCATCGGCATGCCGCTGAAGGACGTGCCGATCCTGGTCGACCCGAACGGCATCAAGGAGCTGGAGTTCGGCGACGAGGTCGCCGCCGCCAACCGGTACGCCGACCTGCTCAACTGGCTCGGCGTGAAGTCGATCGTGCTGCTCATCCACCAGGGCGACAGCACCTCCGGCGGCGGCCCGAACGACTGCCGCACGGTGCCCAGCGGCCCCGGCCGCAGCATCGCCGAGCGGGTCAGCCCGAAGATCGACGCGATCTTCTCCGGCCACAGCCACCAGCACTACAACTGCACGGTGACCGACCCGGCGGGCAACCCGCGCCCGTTCATCGAGGGCCTGGCGTTCGGCCGCGAGCTGTCCGTCGTCGACCTCAAGATCGACAAGCGGACCCGCGAGGTCATCCGCTCGGCGACGGTCGCCCGCAACCACGTGGTGACCAAGGACGTCGCAGCGGACCCGGAGGTCCAGGCGATCATCGACCTGGCCAAGTCGAAGTCCGGCCCGATCGCCAACCGCCCGGTCGGCACCATCGCCCAGGACATCCCGCGCGCGCAGAACGCGGCGGGCGAGTCCGCGCTCGGCAACCTGATCGCCGACTCCCAGCTGGCCGCCACCACGGACAACGGCGCGGTGCTCGCGCTGATGAACCCGGGCGGTGTGCGCGCCGACCTGACCTACGCCTCCTCGCCCGCCGGTGAGGGCAACGGCGTGGTGACCTACGGCGAGGCGTTCACCGTGCAGCCGTTCGGCAACATCCTGCAGACGGTCACGCTGACCGGCGCGCAGCTCAAGGCGGCGCTGGAGCAGCAGTGGCAGGTCGTCAACGGCGTGCAGCGGCAGATCATCCTGCAGCCGTCCGCCGGCCTGACCTACTCGTGGTCGGCGTCCGCGCCGATCGGCTCGAAGGTGTCGGACATCGTGCTCAACGGGACGCCGCTGGACCCGGCCGCGAACTACCGGGTCACCATCAACAGCTTCCTGCAGGGCGGCGGCGACGGCTTCAGCGCGTTCACCGCCGGCACCGAGATCACCGGTGGCGGTATCGACCTGGACGGCTTCACGGCCTACCTGACCGCGAACCCGAACACCGCGCCGCCGGCGCTCGGCCGCATCACCACCACGCCGTGACACACGCTCGGTGAGCGGGCACGCACGAGCCCGCTCACCGGGCGCTCACGGTGCGCGACGACTGTCCCACTGAGCCGGACGAATCTCATTTCACCAGTTCAGGGGCTTCTGCTCCGGTTGTGCATCACGCCGATCAGGCGCATGCTCGACACAGGACCTGCCACCGGCGGAACCCGAGCTGACCCGCCGGCGGCACGCCCGGAAGGGGTAGGTGGTGCGGTGCAGGTAAGTCCTCGCGGTGACGAACCGCGTTCGAGCCGCAACCCCGCGGGCGGAGCGGTCTTCAGACCGGCCCGATCGCGAACGTGAGCGGTTCCGACGAGGTTTCGAGCGCACGGCGCCACCGGCGCCATCGCCGCGCTTGACGATGTTGACCCGGTAAGTCTCAGGGCGCCGTCTCCACCGTCGGTGCCGACCGCGGTCCACGCCGACCTCGTCACGCAGGTTTCGTCACTTCCACATGGGAAATCCCGGGTGCGGTGCCCCGACGTCGGGCCCCGCACCCGGGGCTCGTGCTGTCCGGGTCCGGTGCTTCGGCTGAGAGGACGTGCCGTGCAGTTCAACGAAGGTGCCGAGCTGGACACGTCACAGGTCAGTGACCAACGCGGTGTCGGTGGCCGGGTCGCCCTGGGCGGCGGTGGGCTGGGCATCGTCGGCCTGATCCTGTACTTCGTGCTGTCGCAGATCGGCGGTGGCGTGCAGCTGCCGTCCGGCTCGGGGTTCAGCGACGTCGGCCAGGGCCAGCAGGTCGGGTCCGAGGCCATCAAGGAGAAGTGCCGCACCGGCGCGGACGCCAACCGCGAGTCCGACTGCCGCGCGGTGGCGTTCATCAACTCGATCCAGGCCTACTGGACCGACCAGTTCGCCCGGTCGGGCCGCACCTACCAGGCCGCGCAGACGAACTTCTTCTCCGGCAGCGTGTCGACCCGGTGCGGCAGCGCGTCGTCCGCGGTGGGGCCGTTCTACTGCCCCGCGGACGCGCAGGTCTACATCGACCTCGGGTTCTTCCAGGAGATGCAGCAGAAGTTCGGGGCGACCGGCGGGCCGTTCGTCGAGGCGTACATCCTCGCCCACGAGTACGGCCACCACGTCCAGAACCTGCTCGGCACGTCCGACCGGGTGCGCCAGGGTTCCGGGCCGGAGTCGGACTCGGTGCGGCTGGAGCTGCAGGCCGACTGCTACGCGGGCGCCTGGGCCAACCACGCCGAGACCGTGCCGACGTCGTCCGGCCAGCCGTTGATCACCGGCGTCACGCAGGACGACGTGAACGCGGCGCTGGACGCGGCGGCCCGCATCGGCGACGACTTCATCCAGGGCGAGCTGGGCGGCGGTCACGTCGACACGACCCAGTTCACGCACGGCACGTCGGCGCAGCGGCAGAAGTGGTACACGACCGGCTACGAGACCGGCGACCCGGCGCGCTGCAACACGTTCGACACCGACAACCTGGGCTGAGCCCGCTCAGGGGCGCGCGGTCTCGCGCGGTGTCGCACGTGCCACACCGCGTGCCACCGATCGTGGTGTTAGCGTCGCTAACCAACCGCGCAACCCAGGGGAGAGTGGCCGTGACGACGCTGGAGGCGATCGTCGTCGTCCTGGCCGGTGTGTTCGCCGGTGGGATCAACACCGTGGTGGGTTCCGGGACCCTCGTGACGTTCCCGGTGCTGCTCGCCGTCGGCTACCCGCCGGTGGTGGCCAACGTGTCGAACAGCCTGGGGCTGGTGCCCGGCTCGCTCAGCGGCGCGTTCGGCTACCGGCGCGAGCTGACCGGGCAGGCGGGCCGGGTGAAGCGGCTGCTGCCCGCCTCGGTGCTGGGCGCCGTGGGCGGCGCGATCCTGCTCGTCGTGCTGCCGGAGGACGCGTTCTCCGCGATCGTGCCGGTGCTGATCGCCATCGCGCTGGTGCTGGTGGTCGCGCAGCCGTGGCTCAACCGCAAGCTCGCCGAACGGGAACGCCACGAGCACGGCGGCGTGGCGCTGTGGATCGGCATCTTCCTCGCGGGCATCTACGGCGGCTACTTCGGCGCGGCCCAGGGCGTGCTGGTGATGGGGCTCATGGGCGTGCTGATGAGCGAGCACATCCAGCGGATGAACGCGCTGAAGAACGTGCTGACGGCGTTCGTGAACCTGGTCGCGGGCGTGCTGTTCATCTTCATCGCCGACGTGGCGTGGCTCGCCGTGCTGCTGCTCGCGGTCGGCTCGGTGGTCGGCGGTCAGCTCGGTGCGAAGGTCGGCCGCCGACTCCCACCCGTCGCGCTGCGCGCGGTGATCGTGGTGGTGGGAGTCGTGGCCATCACTCAGATCCTCACCCGCTGAACGACTTCGCGGCCGCCAGGAACGCGTCGTTCTCCTCCGGCTCGCCGATCGTGACGCGCGCGCCGTCGCCGACGAACGCCCGCACCACCACCTTGTGCGCCAGGCAGTGCTCGTTGAACGCGGCGGTCCGCTCGCCCAGCGGCAGCCACACGAAGTTCGCCTGCGACTCGGGCACCTCGAACCCGGCGGCCAGCAGCTCGCCGCGCACCCGGGCCCGCTCGGCCACGATCGCCCGGCACCGCGCCATCAGCTCGGCCTCGGCGTCCAGCGACGCCAGCGCCGCGACCTGCGCCAGCGCGTTCACGCTGAACGGCACGTAGACCTTGCGCAGCGTCTCGGCCACCGCGGGCGAGGCCACCGCGTACCCGACGCGCAGCCCGGCCAGCCCGTACGCCTTGGAGAACGTGCGCAGCACGGCCACGTTGTCCCGGCCCGCGGCCCACTGCGCCTTGGCCAGCTCCACGCCGTCCGGCACGTCCGGGTCGTCCACGAACTCCTTGTACGCCTCGTCGATCACGACGAGCACGTCGGACGGCACCCGCTCGATGAACCGCTCGATCTCCGCCGCGCGCAACGCCGTCCCGGTCGGGTTGTTCGGGTTGCACACGAACACCAGCCGGGTGTCCGGGGTGATCGCGTCGGCCATCGCGTCCAGGTCGAGCCCGTGGCCCCCGGTCAGCGGCACCCTGGTCTGCCGGGCGCCGACGACCGCGGTGATGATCGGGTACGCCTCGAACGAGCGCCACGCGAACACCACCTCGTCGGCCCCGGTGCAGGTCGCCTGCACCAACTGCTGGCACAGCGTCACCGAGCCGCAGCCGACGGCCACCTGGTCGGCGGGCACGCCCAGCTTGTCCGCCAGCCGGGCCACGAGGTCGGTGGCGGCGGTGTCGGGGTAGCGGTTCACGGCGGTGGCCGCGTCCGCGATCGCCCGCACCACGCTGGGCAGCGGTCCGGCCGACACCTCGTTGCTGGCCAGCTTGATCGCGCCGGGGATCGTCTTACCGGGCACATATCCGGGCAGCGCGACGAGGTCGGCGCGGGTTCGCACGGTCATCCAAGGGCTCCCTTCAGGGTTCTGAGCTGGACGTTATCCGGTGAAAGACCCGGATGGGGCATACCTGCCGTACGGATGCTCACGTTGACTGCCGTTCACCCCCACGTGGAAGGGTTGGGCCATGATTGCTACCCGCACCGAGACGCTCTCCCTCACCGACGGCCGTGAGCTGCGGCTGACCGTCGCCGAGCCGGAGAACGCCGTCCGCGGCGGCCTGGTCGTGCTGCACGAGGCGCGCGGCGTCACCGACACCGTCCGCGGGTTGGTGAGCAGTCTCGCCGCCGAGGGGTGGTTGGCGGTCGCGCCGCACCTCTACGACGAGGTGTCCGGCGACGAGGCGCCGGCGATGGTGAGCGGGCTGTCCGGCGAGGACGTGCTGGCCGACACCGACGTCGCGTTCGTCTGGCTCGGCCAGCAGGGCGTCAGCCAGGACCGGATGGGTGTCATGGGCTTCGACCTGGGCGGATCGGTCGCGATGGTGGTTGCGGGAAGCCGAACCATCGGTGCCGCGGTGACGGTTGGAGGTGGTGGGATCCTCGAACCGCTGGCCGAGGGGCTGCCGTCGCTGGTGGAGGTCGCGGAGGAGCTGACCTGCCCGTGGCTGGGCCTCTACGGTGACGACGACACCGAGATCGCGTTCAGCGACGTGGAGAAGTTGCGCGACGCCGCGGCGGCGCCCGTGGCGACCGACGTGGTCCGGTTCTCGCACACCAGCCACCGGTTCGACACCACGCCCGAGGTCAGCGCGGAGGCCTGGCAGCGGGCGTTGAACTGGTTCGACTCACATCTTCGCTAAGCCTCTGGTCGGCGGCTTGGAACCGAACCGCGTTCCCGGTACATCTAAGGAAGGCGTCCGGAACGCCTGGTTTTCTCCTCGTCGCGGGCTAACGCGCGGTAGGCCCGCGGCGAATCGCAGTGCAGGGGGTAGTGATGAGCGACGGGAACACGGTCCCACTCGCGGGTGCACAGACGGTGCAGATCCCGCCGGGCTTCACGCCGTCCGCGGCGGCGCAGCCCGCGGTCGTGGCGGAGCCACCGGTGGCCGCCGCCCCTGTCGCTCCACCGGGTTCACCGGAGCCCGCCGTTCCACCGCCGCCGGCCGCCGACCCCGGCGCCACGGTCACCCTGCCCGCCCCGGCCGCGGTCGAGCCCGAGGTGGTCAAGCCCGTCGCGGAGAGCTTCGCGAAGGCGGCGCAGACCGACCTGGACAAGGCCACCACCGCGCTGGACGCGGTGGACAAGGGCTCGGTGCAGCTCGACCTGGACAAGCAGGGCGTCGACGACCTGCTCAAGCTGGTCTCGCAGGCCCGCAGCATGGTCGACGAGGTGCACAGCCGCGCGGTCAACAACCTCGACGTCGACCTCAAGTTCGGCAACAACTGGGTGAGCGACGCGATCAGCAGGCGGCTGCGCGAGGTGGCGGTGGGCAACGAGGAGTCGGCGGTCAACGTGATCGGTGACTTCATGCAGGTGCTGTTCGAAGTCGAGGAGACCATCCGCGAAGCGGCGCGGAACCTGGAACGGGCCGACGACGAAGCTGCGGACGCCTTCGGATCCGCGGGGGAGGCCAAGGGCTGATGGGCGACAACAGGCACGGCGGCAACCACGGCGGTGGCCAGGGCCACGGTGGCGGCCAGCACGGTGGTCACGGCGGTCAGGGCCACGGTCAGGGCCATGGCGGTGGTCACGGTCAAGGTCATGGCGGTGGTCATGGCGGTGGCGGTCACGGCCAGGGCCACGGCGGTGGTCATGGTGGCGGTCAGGGCCACGACAAGCCCACCGACCTCGGCCAGAAGGTCGACTGGATGACCTACAGCCACCAGCAGCTGTGGGAGATGATCAACACCGGCGTCGACCTCAAGGCCGCGGCCAGCGCCCAGTCCGACTGGGCCGCGGTCGGCAAGGCCCTCGGCGAGGTGCAGGAGTACCTGGCCAAGGCGATCGGCCGGTCCAGCCAGGCGTGGACCGGCGAGTCGGCCGAACGCGCCCGCGAGGCGCTGGAGTCGGTGGAGAAGTGGGCGCTGAACACCAGCGAGCACGCCGACAACGTGGCCAAGTGCATCGCCACCGAGATCGACCACGTGCAGACGGCGCGCGAGATGATGCCGCCGCCCGCACCCGCGCCGCCGATCGTCACGCCGGTCGTCGACGCGCCCTCGGCCACGACCGCCACCCCGACCCCGATCGCCACGCCGCGCACCCCGTCGGTGCGCACCCGGCTGGTCGAGGACACCGGCTTCCGCTCGCCGACCTCCGTGCCGGGGGAGAGCCTGATCTCCAACCCGACCACGCGCTCACCGGGCGCGTTCACCGGCATCGACAGCATCGCCGCGCCCGCGATCGACTCGGTCGCCACCGCGGACGCGACGCACCGCCAGGCCGCCGAGGTCATGGCGATGTTCCAGCTCAACTCCTACGAGGTCGACCGGACCGTGCCGTCGTTCAGCCCGCCGACCAACCCGGTCGCGCCGCCCCCTCCGCCGCCCGTGGTCGTCACGCCGAACCCGCCCGTCGTCGACGGTGGTGGCGGGGGTGGCGGCGTCGGTGGCGGTGGCGGTGGCGCCGTGGTCAACAACCCCGGCGGCACGCCGAACCAGCGCCCCGGCGGCACGTCCGGCCAGTTCGGTCGCGGCGGCTTCGCCGGTGGCCGCGGCGGGTTCGGCGGTCGCGCCGTCATGCCCACGCCGGTCGGCGCGGCGGGCGGCGGTGGCGGCGGTCCGGTGGCCGGTCCCGGTGGCGCCACGGGTGCGCTCGGCCCCGACCGGGGTGGCTCCGGCAGCAACCCCGGCAGCGTGACCAGCCAGTTCCAGGCACCCAAGTCGGTGACGCCGCAGTCCGGCATGATCGGCGCCGCGCCGATGGCCGCGCCGCCGCCCGTCGCCGGTGGTGGCGGTGGCGAGAAGGACCGCAACCGTCCCGGGTACCTGGAGGACGACGACAACGTCTTCGGCGTCGACCGCAAGGCCGCACCCCCGGTGATCGGCCTGTGACCGAGCGCGTCTTCCGGCTCAGTGAAGTGGAGTTCTTCCTGCTCTGGCAGGCGGTCCACCGCGACGCCCACCCGGTCCCGCTCGGCACCAGGCACTTCGGGCACACCCAGCGGGAACGGGCCGCGCTGATCGAGACCGCGTCCCGCGACCTGGCCGCGCGCGGCCTCGGCACCGTGCAGCGGCCGGACGAGGAGCTGTACGGGCTGCTGCGCGGCCTGGCCGAGTTCGAGATCGGCCTGGAGGTGTTCTTCACCGTGCGCGGCGCACAGGCGCGCGGCCTGGCCACGGCCGCGTGGCACGGCGCGTTCGCGGGCAGGCTCGGCAACCAGGTGCAGGTGGCCGGGTTCCGGCCGACCGCGCTGGCCGCCACCACGGTCAACACCCTCCCGCCCGCGCCACCCGGCAGCGGCCGGTCGGTCAACGTGCGCTGGGACGACTACCTGGCCGCGGGCAAGGCCGGGCAGGACGACGGCAGCGAGGGGTTCCTCGACGCGCTGCGCGCGGTCGGCCTGCGCGAGCCGGAGGCCAACACCCTGATGCGTGCCGTGACCACGCGCAGCGGCGGCGGCCAGGTCGGCGTGATCGCCCGCAACCGGGCCGGCTACCTGCACCCGACCGGCGCGGTCATCTCGTGGCTGGACACCGCCGAGGGCCGGTACCTCGTGCGGCGGGACGACGGGTGGCTCGTCGTCGCGCCCACGGACGCGACGAGGCTGATCTCCGCGGTCGAGGGACTGGTGGCGAGCGCCGGCCGGAACTGATCCGGTGTGTGGATGCCTGCTGTGGTTCCGGGCCGCCGGATCGGCTAGGAACTTCAGGTATGACCGAGATGCGTGCCGGCACCGCCGCCGGCGAGGCGGAAGTCCTCTGGCGCCCTGACCCCGACCGGGTCCAGGGCAGCAGGATGACCGCGTTCCGCTCGTGGCTCGCCTCGACCAAGGGCCTGGACCTCCCCGACTACGAGTCGCTGTGGGAGTGGTCCACCTCCGACCTGGAGGGGTTCTGGGGCGCGATCGCGGAGTTCTTCGACGTGGTGTTCCACAGCGCGCCCACGCGCGTGCTGGAGGCGCCCGTGATGCCCGGCGCGTCCTGGTTCCCCGGTGCCACGCTGAACTACGCCGAGCACGCCCTCAGGGGCCCGGACGACGACCTGGCGGTCGTGTTCCACCGCGAGGACGGGCTGTCGTCGCAACTCACGTACGGGCAGCTGCGCCGCCGGGTGGCCGCCGTGCGCGCCGGGTTCGTCGAGCTGGGCGTGCGGCGTGGCGACCGGGTGGTGGCGCTGGTGCCGAACTCGCCGGAGGCGCTGATCGCGTTCCTGGCGGCGGCGTCGCTCGGCGCGACCTGGTCGTCGTGCTCGCCGGACTTCGGCGCGCGGGCCATCGCCGACCGGTTCACCCAGATCTCGCCGACCGTGCTCGTCGCCGTGGACGGGTACCGGTACAACGGGCGGGCGTTCGACGTGCGGTCGACGGTGGAGAAGCTGAGGGCGGAGATCCCGTCGCTGCGCGCCACCGTGGTGGTCGACTACGTCGGCGGCACCCCGCTGCCCGGCACCGTGACGTGGGACTCCCTGCTGGCCTCGCACGCCGACGCCGCGCTGGAGTTCGAACCGGTCCCGTTCGACCACCCGCTGTGGGTGCTGTACTCGTCCGGTACGACCGGCCTGCCCAAGGGCATCGTTCAAGGCCACGGCGGGATCGTCGTCGAGCACCTGAAGATGCTGGCGCTGCACAGCGACCTGGGGCCGGGCGACCGGTTCTTCTGGTTCACCACCACCGGCTGGATGATGTGGAACTTCCTCGTCTCCGGCCTGCTGGTCGGGTCGACGGTCGTGCTGTTCGACGGCAGTCCCGCGCACCCCGACCTGAACGTGCTCTGGCACCTGGCCGAGCAGCACCGCGTGAACTACTTCGGCACGTCCGCGCCCTACATCCAGTCGTGCCTCAAGGAGGGCCTGCACCCGGCCGAGCGCTACGACCTGACGGGCCTGCGCGTCGTCGGCTCCACGGGCGCACCCCTCACGCCCGAGGGTTTCCGCTGGATCGCGTCGGCCGTCGGTCCAGACATCCAGATCGCCTCGGTCTCCGGTGGTACCGACCTGTGCACCGCGTTCGTCGCCGCCGCCCCTGACCTCCCGGTGTGGCTGGGCGAGCTCTCGTGCCGCGCGCTGGGTGCCGCTGTGGAGTCCTACTCGGAGTCCGGCGTCCCCGTGGTCGAAGAGGTCGGCGAGCTGGTGATCACCAAGCCGATGCCGTCGATGCCGGTGTTCTTCTGGGGCGACGAGGACGGCGCGAAACTGCGCGAGGCGTACTTCTCCACGTTCGAGGGCGTCTGGCGCCACGGCGACTGGATCAGGATCACCGGGCGCGGCTCGGCCGTCATCTACGGCCGCAGCGACTCCACCCTGAACCGCGGCGGGGTCCGCATGGGCACCAGCGAGTTCTACCGGGTCGTCGAAGGCCTGCCCGGCGTGGCCGACTCCCTGGTGATCGACACGTCCGGCGCCGGCCAGACAGACGGCGAACTGCTGTGCTTCCTGGTCCTGGACGGAGACCACACCCTGGCCGACCTGGAACCACGCCTGAGGACCGAACTGCGGACCAACCTCTCCCCGCGCCACGTGCCGAACCGGTTCGTGGCCGTGGACGAGATCCCGAGGACCCTCAACGGCAAGAAGTGCGAGGTCCCGGTGAAGAAGATCCTGGCAGGCACCCCACCCGAGCGCGCCGTCAGCCTGGACGCCCTGCGCAACCCGGCCGCCCTGCACCCATTCCTCGACCTGGCCCGAGACCTACCTCACCCCACCGCTGGCTGACCCCCGTGAAACGCCCTCCTCCACCCCCTCTGACCAGCGCGGATGCGGTAAAGAGGGGGGCGTTTTGCTAGAGCGGCGGGGGCATGTGTAATCTATGCGTCGTAGCCGAGGGCTCCGGGAGGCTTCGCCTAGTCTGGTCTATGGCGCCGCACTGCTAATGCGGTTTGGGTTTACCGCCCATCCCGGGTTCAAATCCCGGAGCCTCCGCAACACCCGGCTTCGGCCGGGTGACAACTGAAGAACGATGCGCTCGTAGCTCAACGGATAGAGCATCTGACTACGGATCAGAAGGTTGCAGGTTCGAATCCTGCCGAGCGCACACCGCTCAGGGCCCCTGTGGAGAGTCGTCCGCAGGGGCCCTGAGCGCATCGGCGACAGCAGCTCACCTCGCGGCGGCATCATCGAAGGGCGGTCCCTCGGTGCCGCGCCTTGCCGGCCTCGGGCACGACGCCTGCGTCGGGACATCTCCGCGTCGTTGGACCGTCATCGTGGGCGATCACTGCGGTGGTCACCTGGTGATCACACGTGTTGGTGACAGTCTGTCACTGTGTCTCGTTTGGCTTGCTTCTGAACGACTCCAATGGGTGAGGCATGCTCGTTGTTCAGCGGAAACGCACAATCTGCTCGTCGTCTCCGCATATTTGCGGAACTTATTCGTGGTAATGTTCGCGACCTGGTGATGCGCAGGCTTCGGCCGCCATACGATTCTTGCAGGGGAAACCGTGGATAATGTTGCCCTGAGTCACGTGGTCGTAGCGGTCGACGGGCCTGCGGCCGCCGGTAAAACCACGACCTGTCTCGCACTCGCTGGGACCTTCGGGCTGAAATACCTGGAGAGCGGTAGGACCTACCGCCTCCTCGCTTTTGAGGCGTTACGGCGGAGTGTTTCCGTCGATGACGAGTCGGCTGTGGTCTCCTTGTGCGAAGAGCTCATCGAGTCGAGCCGGACCGCGGGCCTTCTCGAGGTCGACCGGCACGACGCCGGGGACCTCCGCTCGCGAGCCGTCAACGTCGCGGTCTCCGCCGTGGCCAAGTTCCCCGAGCTTCGCAGGCGGGTGACCGAGCTGGTCCGCGTTTGGGCCGGCGCCCAGGGCAGGTGCGTCGTCGAGGGGCGCGACATCGGCACTGTGGTCTTCCCCGCCGCGCCCGTCAAGTTCTACTTGACCGCCACACCTGAGGCCAGGGCGGCTCGCCGCGTCGTCCAAGAGCGTGCGGGCTCGTACGAGGACGTGCTGAGGGACGTGATGCGTCGCGACGAGGCCGATATGTCCAGGACCGCATCCCCCCTGGTGCCGGCTGACGACGCCGTCGTTATTGACACCACCGACCTCGCGGTGACCCAAGTGGTCGACCTCATGGCCTCGCTGTGCCGACGTCGCGGGGTGGCGATTCCATGATCGTCAGGCTTGAGGACGCGTGACCAGGAGAGTTGCGTGACATTCACCCGGTGAGTTGGTCGAAGTGTGCCGAAAGGGTTCAGTCTGGCTCTGAACCACGCTAGGTTGACCATGCTGGCGGAACGGCAAGTGATCGAATCGGTGGTGACGTGTGAAGCGAGAGGTCTGATGGGGCAATCAGCAGTAATGAAAAACGCCGAGGTCGCCACGGCCGCACAGGACGGTTGCCTGTTCTGTCAGATCTATGACGAATCAATTAACCACCTGTTGACGGAAAGTGACCTGTTCTACGTCAGGTGGGACAACTACCCGGCGGCGGAGGGGCACGTCGAAGTGGTGCCCAAGCGGCACGTGGAGTCCTACTTCGACCTCACAGACGAGGAAGCCGCCGAGGCTTACCGCATGGTGAAGCTGGCGCAGCGGATGCTCGACTCGAAGTACCACCCCGCCGGTTACACCATCGGGGTCAACGAAGGGCGCGCGGCCGGTCGCACGGTGGACCACCTGCACATCCACCTCATCCCCAGGTACACGGGTGACGTGACCGACCCCCGCGGCGGTGTCCGCCACGTGCTCCCCGGCACCGACCCGGATCAGTGGGGGTCCTGACCTTTCATCGCCTCCGCGATGAACCAGGTACCGCGACCGCTCGGGTGGACGTCCGCCCTGACGAACCCCGCTTCGCGCAATTCACGCACCACCGAGTCCGGCTTCCTGAGCGAGAACCACCGCGGGAAGGAGAGCCGCCCTCCGGTCATCCAGGCTTCCTCGTCGCCGTCCTTGAGGCTGATGGCGGCCAGCCCGTCCGGGAGCAACACCCGGTGAACCTCGCGGAAAGCCTCGATGTGGTGGCGGCGGGGGATGTGCAAGACACTCGCGCACGCCCAGACCCCCGCGAACACGCCGTCGCGGAACGGCAAGGACGTCAAGTCGAACTGCACCACGCCTGCCGGTGCGCACCGCAGGCGCGTCATCGTCAACAGCCGCTCGCTCAAGTCGCCCGAGATCACCGTCACGCCGCGGTGGACGAGGTACTCGGTGTCGCGACCGGCACCGCACCCCAGGTCCAGCACGGGGCCTGCCGGTAGCGCGTCGAGAAAGCGGTCCAGTTCCCGGTCGAGTCCCGGGAACTGCGCCAACCGGCCAGTGGTCGTCGCGTACTCGTCAGCGTTCCGGTTGTATGTCGCCCGCGTGCGGGCGACCACCTCCCTGATGCCGGGCTCTGTCATGTGCACTCGAAGTCTTCGCGCCCGATCGCCATGCCGAGGTTGCTCATCTCCTCGAGCAGGTCGCGCCGGAGCAGCACGTCGTGACCGTGACTGGCGTCCACACTGATGCAGCCGACGAATTTGTTGCGGCCGTTCCTGATTGGCGTCGCGAACACCGCGCCTCGGTGCTTGACGACATCGAACGTCTTCCACGTCAGGTTCATCACCGCCTCTGGACCGTGCTGCGAGACGAAACGGTCGAACGCCGCCTCGTCGGTCAGCCGCGCGGCCAACGGCTCCACGTCGAAGTCGACCTCGCGGTCGTACAACCAGCACAGACCCACCACGCCGACCCCCTTGCGGGGGGAGAAGCTCCGCGTCGTCGGGTACGAGGCCATGCGGTAGGTGGCGACCCGCTTAAGCACGCCCTGCACGGGGTGGCGGAGAGTCCTGCGCTTGCGCCAGATGTGCAGTGCCAGGTCACCGGTGGCCAGCGGCGGCTGGACCTGCCCCCCGATGTCGAGCAGCCTGCCGAAGGTCGACAGGACGCGCCGGCGCATCGTCACGTTACGGTCGGCCAACGACCGCGTCTGCCAACCCTCGAACGGCGTGAGCGCGCCGAAGGCGCCTGCCACGCCCAAGAGCACCA
Organism: Saccharothrix carnea; assembly: GCF_003014735.1. Taxonomy (GTDB): domain Bacteria; phylum Actinomycetota; class Actinomycetes; order Mycobacteriales; family Pseudonocardiaceae; genus Actinosynnema; species Actinosynnema carneum. Next base: position 493,978 of record NZ_PYAX01000005.1, read on the forward strand.
ACATCAAGTACGACCGGTCGCGCAGGATCGCGTCCCAGATCTCCTTGGACGGCACGTTGTACGTCTTCCCCGCGAGCAACAACGTCGTGACCAGCAGCAAGGATTTGTCGATCGCCTTGGCCGTCGTGCGCCTCATGCCCTGCGGCCGCCCGGGTCGTCCGACACGTGACGCCACGCCTTGCCGGGCAGTGGTGTCACGGTGCCGTCCCCGCGGGCGAGCACGACACCCGCGTCCTGCCGCACAACGCCGATCCGGTGGAAGTCGAGCCGCTCGGCGAGCCCTTCGACCTCTGCCCGCGCGACGGTGAAGACGAGTTCGAAGTCGACCGAGTCGCCCATCACGACACCCAGGGGGTCCAGGTCGAGGTGCTCGGCCACGGCCGCCACCCCCTCGGGGATCGGCAGGTCTCGTTCTTGCACGGTGATGCCCACCCCGCTCGCCGACGCGATCGACTCCAGCGTGGCCTTGAGCCCGTCCGACGTGTCCTGGCAACTCGTCACCACCCCGCTGGCACGCAGCGCCCGCCCCTCGTGGACCCGTGCGTGCGGACGTTTCCAGTTGGCCAGCATCGTGGCGAGGTGCTGCTCGTCTATGACGTCGTCCGGCTTGTCGGCGCGGAGGTAGGCCATCGCCGCCCCCGCGAGGCCTGTGGGCGAGGTGAGGCACACGACGTCGCCGGGTTTCGCCCCGGACCGCAGCAGTGACCCGCCACCCGGGCAGACGCCCAGCGCGGTGGCTGAGAGGATGAGTCGCTCGGCACCGCCGATGTCGCCGCCGACGTTGAGGCAGCCGAAGCGCGAGCAGGCGTCGTGGATTCCCTGCATGACACGCTCGAAGAGGTCGTCCGTCATGTCCGGCGGGTAGCGCACAACAGACAGGACGCCGATCGGGGTGGCGCCCATGGCGGCGATGTCGCTGACGTTCGCGGCCACCAGGTAGTACCCGAGGTCGTACTCGTCGAGGTGTCCCATTTCGTACAAGCGGAACTTGGGTCCGCGGACGTAGTCCGAGCCGACCACCAAGTCGTGGTCGCCGCTGAGCCTGAACACAGCGCAGTCGTCCTGCGCATCGGCGCCGGCGATCAGGTCGACCGCACCCCCTTCCGGCCACCTGACGGGAGCGAATTCACCGACCTGGTCGCCGAAGATCCGGACGATCGTGTCGGCCAACCGCGTCGGTTCGTCGGAGAACACCGGTTCGGTGGACATGTGTCACGCTCCCGGATCCGAGCGGACGTAGCTGAGCCGGGCGGACCAGTGTTCGACCATCCGCATCGTCGAACGCAAATCGTCTTTGCGCATGACGACTGCGTAATCCCATTCGGGATCTTCGATCGAGAGGACGGCGCCGGCCACCGAGCGGAGGTACTGGCGCTTTTGCTGCACGGTCGGCAGGTAGACGCGGCAGCGTCCGTTGAACAAGCGCAAGAAGTAGCTCGCTCCCGGCCAGGGGTCTTGCGCCAGTTCGCTGATGGAGTTCAGGTCCTGGTAGGCCAGGCCGTCTCGGAGCAGGAGGTCGTCCACCGCATCGCCGTCCACTGGCAGCAAGTGCAAGTGCGCGTGGGTGATGCACGCGTGGTCGTCCTGTCCCGGACCGGACCCGTGCTCCATGACCAGCGGCTGTCGGAAGGTTTCCGCGTAGATTTCGACTATGCGCTGCACCAGGTCCTCTGTTTCGCCCGGGTAGGCGGTCAGCACTTGGGCGAAGGAGAGGTAGTGCTTCTTCGGGAGCAGCAGCAGGTGACCGGCGGTGAGGGGCGACATGTCCGCCAAAAGCTCGAAGTTCTCGGTTGAATACACGCGTCGCGATGGTGGATCGCCATCGTAGAAACGGTTGAACGCGGTGTCGATGGCGCCGGAAATTTCTTCGCAAAAATCCGCGCCCGTGCACTGTGTCGCGCCGGCCATGGCTTCCCCCTGGTCGTCTCCCGCTGGGTGTGGATCGGCTCCGCCTGAATCTTCGCGCATGCTAGGGGTGAGCTGGGTGGTCCGAGACGAGTTTAGCTCGAAGGTACTAACGTGTATGTCCGCAATTGTGCGGGTCACAATGTCGATCAGCGGTGTTCGGAACGTCTCGGATTCCCCGGCGAGGTGGATTTCTGCTCGAGTGAAGGCTGAGCCGCCGGTTCATCGCGCCCGATAAGCTGCGATCCCGTGGACCCTGACGGCAAGCTCGTGCGCGACCTGGTGCCCGATCTCATCCGAGCCGAGGGCGGCGACCCGGTCGTCCGCCGTGCCACTCCCGGCGAGTACCGGGAGAGACTGATCGCGAAGCTGGTCGAGGAAGCGGTGGAAGCCGCAGGGGCGGTCGGTGACGACCTGGTCGAGGAGTTGGCCGACGTGCTGGAGGTGGTGCACGCCATCAGCGCGCACCACGGCGTCCCGTTCGATCGGATCGAGGCGGCGCGCGTCCGCAAGGCTGTCGAACGCGGTGGCTTCGCGGGCGGCGTTGTCTGGCTCGGGAATCGCTAGCCGGCGGACACCGCAGCCAGTTGGTCGACAATCCCGGTCGGTGTGACACCCCGGTCGGGTGGGGGACGTCCATCCTGGTTGTGTTCTTCAGACGGAGAACCGGCGGGCTGCCCGATGCCCGCTTCGAACAGTTCGTGCCGCGGTCTACGACAATTACAGCCTCGGCGACGGCACGCGTTCCGGTCGTCGGTCCAGGTGGACGGCAAGCCCGTGGTCGACACGAGCATCGACCGCGACGGCACCACCACCGCGGTCGACCACCAACCGGATGTGGCGGCGCACCCAGGGCTACCACGACCCGGGAAAGGCCGTGGCGGATACCGACGTGCTGACCCCGACGCGGATGAAGCAGGCGCTCGCCGACGGGCGGCTGCGCGTCGTCGCCCAGGGCGAACCTGTGCACGGTCGGTCCACCGTCCACCTGGAGGACGACCTGGGGTGGAAGGTCACCCCGCCGGTCGGGCTCTGGGTCGACTCCGGCACCTGGCTCCCGGTGCGGCACGAGTATCTGCAGGACGAAGACCTCGGGCCCGCCCACTCTGAGTGGCTGCCGCCGACCCCCGAGAACCCTGGGTCGCGCTCGTCGCCCCTATCCCGGACGGCTTCACCGAGGTGCGGTAGAGCAACGTCAAAGAAGCTTGACACTATGTCAAGCAGAGCTTACCTTTGTGATGTCAAGTTTTCTTTACATCGAGGGGTGGGCGATGTCGTACGAGGAGAAGGGTGTGTGGGTGTCCCTGGTGGTCGGCGTGCTGGTCTACCTGGGGTACATGGTGGTCGTTCTGGGTCGCATGGGGGACGGGCCGGTGGCCGAGGTGGCGTACGTGGCGCCCATGTTGTGGTCCATCGGGATCTCCGTTGGGCTGGCCGTGGTCGGTCGGATCGTGGTGGAGATCGCGAGGCCCAGTGAGAGGCAGCGGGCCGACGCGCGGGACCGCGACATCAACCGGTTCGGTGACCACGTGGCGGGCGGTGTGCTCGGCGTCGGCATGGTGCTGCCGTTCGGGTTGGCGCTGGCCGAGGCGCCGCACTTCTGGATCGCCAACGCGATCTACGCGGTGTTCAGCGTCTGGGCCGTGTTCGGTGCGGCGGTCAAGTTGGTCGCGTACCGCCGGGGGTTCTGAGTGGGCAAGCCGACCAGGATCACCAACTCGATCCGCGCACTCCGCTTCGCGCACGGCGAGATGACGCAGGCCGAACTGGCCCGCCGCCTCGACGTCACGCGCCAGACCGTCATCGCCATCGAGCAGGGCCGCTACTCGCCCTCGCTGGAGATGGCGTTCCAGATCGCCCGGGTGTTCAAGGTGCCGCTCGGCGACGTGTTCCAGTACCCGGAGGACGACTGATGAGAGCGATCACCCAGGACGCGTACGGCGTCCCCGAGGAAGTGCTGCGACTGCGGGACGTGGCCAAGCCGGAAGTCGGCGACGGTGAGGTGCTGGTACGGGTCCGGGGCGCCGCCGTGTCCGGCTCGGACTGGCACATCCTGCGCGGCCTGCCCTACGCCGCACGGTCGGTGGTCGGGGTGCGGCGACCGCGCAACACCGTGCCCGGCCTGGAGATGGCCGGCACGGTGGAGGCGGTCGGCCCGGGCGTGACGGGCACCCGGGTCGGTGACGAGGTGTTCGGGTGGTGCTCCGGCGCGTTCTGCGAGTACGTCGCCGTGCCCGAGGGCCAGGTGACGGCGAAGCCCGCCAATCTCACGGCGGTAGAGGCGGCGGCCGTGCCGATCGCCGGGTTCACCGCGTTGCAGGCGGTGCGCGACGCGGCACGGGTCCGCGCCGGGCAGAAGGTGCTGGTGCTGGGCGCTTCCGGCTGTGTCGGCACGTACGCCGTGCAGCTCGCGAAGCACTACGGCGCCGAGGTGACCGGTGTGTGCAGTGCGGCGAAGGCGGACCTGGTCACGGGGCTCGGCGCGGACCACGTGCTCGACTACGCGGCCGGGCCGTTGACCGCGAGCGGGTTCGACGTGGTGATCGACCTCTACGGCAACCCGCCGCTGCGCACCCTCAAGCGGCTGCTGAAGCAGGGTGGGACGGTCGTGCTCGCCGGCGGTACGGGCGGGCGGTGGTTGATGGGCACGGACCGGTGGATCCGCGGGCTGGTCGCGGCGCCGTTTCTCGGCATCAAGGTGCGCCCGCTCGTGCACAAGGACCGCTTGGACGACCTCGTGCGGCTGCGCGAGCTGATCGAGGCGGGCGCGGTCCGTCCGGCGCTGGACCGCACGTACCCCCTGGACGAGGCCGCCGCCGCGATCGAGGACGTGCGGCGTGGCCGGGTGCGCGGCCACGCCGTCGTCACGCCCTAGTCACCACCCCGAAGGCGCGGGCGGCGGAACGACCGCCGGGCGGTCGTCGCACGTGATCGTGTTCGGCAGCAGCCACGGCGCCAGCCAGCCGTCGTTGCCACCCCGGTCGGTGAGCGCGAACTCCGAGCCGGTGGCGGGGAAGTGGAACGAACCGCAGTTGTTCACCGGCACCGCGCCGACGTTGCGGGCGTCCACGTTCTCGAACGTCGCCGACCCGGCCGAGCGCGCGCTCACCACCGACGTGCCCGTCCCGTCCACCCGGACGTCCTTGAAGTGCACGTTGGTGATCGAGTGCAGGTCTTTCACCGACCACTCGCTCACCAGCATGATCGCGTTGTACGTGTTGTCCAGGAAGTGGTTGCCCACCACCCGCACGTCCGCGTCGATGTCCCGCTCCAGCGCGTAGAACCAGATCGCGCCCAGCCCGATGTTCCAGTTCAGCTCGTGCGTGCCCGCCCGGACGGTGGTGTTGTCGGTGATCAGGACCTGCCCGGTGAACGGCTGCGCGCCGAACCGCGACCCGAGCTGGATGCCGCTGCCCTCCCGCACCGGGTCGGCGACCAGGTTGCCGACCAGGGCGTTGTCCGTGCCGCCGTACAGCGCGATGCCGTTGGCCAGCACGGGTGACTGCACGGTGTTGCGCTCGAACCGGTTGCCCGCGTTCTGCTGGTGCTCCGACCACATGGCCAGGCCGTCGTCACCGGTGTTGCGGATGAAGTTGTTGCGCACCAACGAGTTCGTCACGCCGGTGTGGAAGTTCAGCGCGTCGGCGACCTGGTCGACGATGATGTTGTCGGTGACCGACACGTTCGACATCGGACCGTCGAACCACAGGCCGACCTTGGTGTGGTGCAGGTACAGGTCGCGCACGGTGGAGTCGCTGAGGGCGCCGCCGATCCCGTTGACCTGGTCGGTGTCGATGCGCTCGCGCACGTCGCCCTCGATCGCGAACCCGCGCAGGTGGACGTCGCGACTGCCGCCTTCGGCCGCGGGCTTGCCGTAGAAGCCGACTCCGGTGTGGACGGAGCCGTCCGGCGCGGGGGTCGGCAGGGTGACCTCGCGGCCCTTGACCGCGGTGTGCCAGTTGCCCGCGCCCTCGACGGTCACGTCGTCCACGACGATGTGGCGGTTGACCTGGAACGTGCCCGGCGGCAGGTAGACCGGCAGCCGGTGGCGCCTGGCGAACGCGATCGCGCGGTCGAAGGCGTCGGCCGAGTCGCGCCCGCCGGTCGGATCGGCGCCGAACAGCAGCACGCTGGCCGCGAACGGGTTGACGTGCGGCGGCGCCACGAGCTCGGTGTCCAGCAGGTCGATCACGGTCCACGCGGCGTTCGTGCCGGTGGGGGCGGTGAGGCGGATCCGGTCGCCGGCGCGGTGCGTCTTGCCGAGCTTGAGTCGCTGCTCGTCGTAGAAGTGGCTGGGGCGGAACGGCTTCGTGATGACAGGGGTGGGCGTGGTCTGGGACGGCACGCACGCGCACTCGGTGATCCACCAGTCCGGGTGCAGCAGGTCGGCGCTCGGGTCGTTGGTGAAGGGGTACTGGTTGTAGAGCCACGCGTACTGCGAGGTGAGCGTCATGGTCCGGCGGTGCTTGCCGTTCACCGTGACGTCCAGCGGTGCGGTGATGCCGCCGCCGGTCGGCGCGTCCGGGATGCTGTAGCGGACGGTGATCGCGTTGGCGGCCTTCGGCAGGGTGAACTCGACGTGCTCGCCGGGTGCGAGCCGGACCGCCGCGCGGCCGGACGCCTCGGACGGCAGCGTGTAGGCCGTGCGGTCGGGGCCGATGACCGTGCCGGTGGTGGTCGCGTTCTCCGCTTCCTGTTCGACGAACGCGACGTCCGCGCCCCGGCCCGCGACGAGCGCGGGGTCCAGCGCGGCCCGGGTGACGACGGGGGCGGGTGCGGCGTCGGCCGCGGGCACCGCGATCCCTGCGGCGATCACCGCCACGACGACGCCGAACCTGGCAGGCATCCGCAACATCGAGGACTCGTTTCTCTCAAGGCCGGGGGAGGCGACTTTAGGCAGCCTGTGGCCTCGCTCACAAGGGATTGTTGGAGAGTTGCGAGAAATTGTCGCCTGCTTGCGCTACCTGAACGGCAACTTGCGACCGCTTGCCGAAGGTTGCGCCGTGGTCGACCGCATCGGGATCATCGCCGCGGGGGGAACACATGACCATCGAAGTGCACCCGTTCGACCCGGCGCGGGCCGCTGATGCCGATTTCGACGACTACCACCGCGTGCTGTCCGCCGCGCACCCCGTGGACAAGCCGGAGCTCCCGGCGATCACGCGGAAGGCCGTGGTCGGCACGCTGCGCAGGCCGATCCCGGAGTTCGGCCCCGTCCGGCACTGGTTCGCGCGGGTGGCGGCGAGGTCGTCGGCGTCGCGTTCGCGTCCCTGCCGGAGAACGACAACGCCCACCTCGTGCTCGCCGACATGACAGTCCACCCCGACCACCGGCGGCGAGGCGTCGGCACGACCCTTCTCGACGCCGTGCGCGCGGACGTCCGCGACCCCGGGCGCACCACGATCGAGGGGTTCCAGCTGCCCGCGGGTCGGTCAGGCGAGAAGTGGGCCACCGCCCTCGGGTTCCGCGTCACCTACGCCACCGTGATGCAGGCCCTGGTGGTGGCCGACGTCGACCTCACCCGCTGGGACGTCGCCACGCCCGCCGGATACCGCGTCGTGCACTGGGTCGGAGCCGCGCCGGCGGAGCTGGTCGAGTCCTACGCCCGCGCCCGCCGCGCGATCCAGGACGCGCCGCTCGGCGACACCGGCTACCAGTCGCCCGCGCGGACGGCCGACCAGGTGCGCGCCGAGGAGGCGCAGCTGCGCGACCAGGGCGTGGAGCAGCGGGTCGCGGTCGCGGTGCACGAGGAAACCGGTGAGGTCGCCGGGATGTCCGAGCTGTACGTCACACCCCAACGACCGCGCTGGGGCAGCCAGCGCGACACCGCCGTGCGCGCCGAGCACCGGGGACGCGGCCTCGGCACCGTGGTCAAGGCACACCTCTACCGGCGCCTGCTCGCCGACCGCCCCGACGTCGAGCGCATCCACACCGGCACCGGCGCGACCAACACGCACATGCGCCGGGTCAACGAAGCCTTCGGCTTCACCACCGTCAGCGAGATGGTCAACGTCAGCCGCGCGCTCGACCCAGCTCCGCCAGCACCCCGTCGGTGAACGCGGGCCACGCCGCCACGGCCCACTCGCCGAACCGCCGATCGGTCAGGGCCACGCACGCGACACCGGCCTCCGGGTCGACCCACAGGAACGTGCCGCTCTGCCCGAAGTGCCCGAACGTGCGCGGCGAGCTGGCGGCACCCGTCCAGTGCGGCGACTTCCCGGCCCGGATCTCGAACCCGAGCCCCCAGTCGTTGTCCTTCTGCAGCCCGAACCCCGGCAGCACACCGCGCAGCCCCGGGAACGCCACCGTCGTCGCCTCCGCCACCAGCCCGGCGGACACCAGCTTCGGCGCCTGCACCTCCGCCGCGAACCGCACCAGGTCGGACACCGTGGACTCCGCGCCCGCGCCCGCCGAGCCGGTCAACTCCGACGACGTCATGCCCAGCGGCTCGAACACCGCCTCCGCCAGGTACCGGGCGAACGGGATGCCGCTCGCCGCCTCCACGTGGTCCGCGAGCACCTGGAAGCCTGTGTTGGAGTAGATCCGCTTGGTCCCCGGCGCGGCCTGGACGTCGGCCGAGTCGAACGCCAACCCGGACGTGTGCGCGATCAGGTGCCGCACCGTCGACCCCTCGGGCCCGGCGGGCTCGTCCCACTCGACCGCGCCCTCCTCCACCGCCACCAGCACCGCGTACGACGTCAGCAGCTTGGTCACCGACGCCAGCGGGAACCGGTGGTCGACCGGTCCGTGCGCGCCCAGCACCCGGCCCCGCGCGTCGACCACGGCCGTCGCCGCGGTGTCCACCGGCCACGACGACACCGCCTGCAAGCTCTCCAAGGTCTCCAAGCTCTCCATGCCGCAGACTTTGCCACGTGTCACCACGAGAGCTGGTCGTGCTCGGCACCTCGAGCCAGGTGCCGACCCGCGCCCGCAACCACAACGGTTACCTGCTGCGCTGGGACGCCGAGGGCTTCCTGTTCGACCCGGGTGACGGCACGCAGCGGCAGATGGTGCGCGCGGGCGTGGCGGCCACCGACGTCACCAGGCTGTTCATCACCCACTTCCACGGTGACCACTGCCTCGGCGTGCCGGGTGTCGTGCAGCGGATGTCCCTCGACCGCGTGCCGCACACCGTGCACGCGCACTTCCCGGCCGAGGGCGCGGAGTACTTCGAGCGGCTGCGGCACGCCAGCTCGTTCCACGACGTGGCGGACGTGCGGGCGGAGCCGGTGGTCGCGCCGGGCGTGATCGCCGAGGGACCGTTCGGCCGGCTGGAAGCACGACGGCTCGACCACACCCTGCCCGCCTACGGCTACCGCCTGGTCGAGCCGGACGGCCGGACCATGGTCCCCGAGCTGCTGGCCGCCCGCGGCATCCGCGGCCGGGCGATCCGCGAGCTGCGCCCGCCGTTGCTGGACGAGGTCAGCGTGCCGCGCCGGGGCCAGCGGTTCGCGTTCGTCATGGACACGCGGCTGTGCGACGGCGTGTTCGAGCTCGCCGATGGTGCGGACCTGCTGGTCATCGAGTCGACGTACCTGCACGTGGACGAGGCGCTGGCCGTGGAGTACGGCCACCTGACCGCCCGCCAGGCGGCGGAGGTCGCGGCCGAGTGCGGCGTGCGCAAGCTCGTCCTGACCCACTTCTCGCAGCGCTACACCGATCCCCGCCTGTTCCACGACGAGGCCGCCGAGGTGTTCTCCGGCGAGATCGTGGTCGCCTCGGACCTGGACCGGGTGGGCGTGCCGAAGCGCCGGTCCGACGCCCGCGCCTGATCCCGCCGCGCGGGAGAGGACCGGCGTCGGGGCGGGCCGTGACCGCGATGCCGATCAGCAGCCGGGCCGGCTCGTCGTGAGCCGGTGCAACAGGGTCGGCGGACAAAGCCCGAGGCCGCCGACGTGTTCTCGGGCGAGATCGTGGTCGCCTCGGACCTGGACCGCGTGCCGCCACCCCGCCGGCGGGCTCGACCCCCCGGTTTTGTCGGTCCCCGTCAGTAGAATTACGACAAGGGTTCCCCTTGGCGGGGACCCTTGCTCGGCGTTGGGGGTTCGGCCGGGGCGTCTCCCCGCTCGGCCTCCCACTGGGAGCGGGCCAGGGTGTCGAGGTCCGAGGAGGTCGGGTGCCAGCCCAGGGCGCGCAGGCGGGTGGTGTCGGCGCGCAGTTCGCGCACCTCGCCGGGGTGCGCAGGCCGCCGCACGACCGGCACCGGGAGGCCGGTCACCCGGGCCACCGAGTCGAGGACGTCGGCCACGCCGGCCGGTGTCGCGCCGACGTTGAGCACCGCGTACCCCTCCACCTCGCACTCCACCGCCGTCACGAAAGCCCGTGCCACGTCGCGCACGTGCACGAAGTCCCGCACCGCCGACCCGTCCCCGAACACCTCCATCGGCGGCAGCCGCCCGGCCGCCGCGCCGCACGCCCGCGTGATCAGCCGCGTGTCGTCCACGTCCCCACCGCCCGCGACGTTGAACAGGCGCAACGCCACCCCGGTCACCCCACCCGCCGCGGCGGCCCACGACAGGACGTCCTCCGCGGCGGCTTTCGAGGCCGCATAAGGGTTCGCCGGGGCACGCGGGCAGTCCTCGGTGATCGTCGCGACACCGGGCGACCCGTACACGCCGGCCGTCGACGCCAGCACGAACCGCGGCGGCGGCGAGCGGAGCAGGTTGACCGTGCCGCCCACGTTCACGTCGTAGTACCGCACCGGCTCGCCGAACGACTCGCGCACCCGCCCGAGCCCCGCCAGGTGCACGACCGCGTCCACCGGCCCGTCGAACGACCCGACCCGGACATCACCCGAAAAGGGGATGGGGGTGTGGCCTGCCGCGGCCAGTTCCGCGAACACCACCCGCCCGACGTACCCGGTTGACCCGGTGACCACAACGCGCATGGACACATCCCAGCACGTCCACGGCCTGGTCCACGCTTTTGAACTCGGTGCAAATTCACCCTAAAGGTCGGGACCGGTGGGGCCGATACAACCCAAGTGAGTTACCCGCATCCAGCCATGCACACGAGCATCGAGGGCGTTCTCGCCGAGTACGCCGTGCACGAGGCCAAGCGGCAGAGGTTCCTGGAGACCGCCGCCGCCATCGTGGCCGCCGCACCGCCGTCGGTGGACGACACGCTGCTGGGCCTGCTGCTCCCGTTCCCCAAGGCCCGGGGTCCGCGTGCCTTCCTCAACCGGGTTGACCAGGTCCTTCGCGACGCCGCTCGATGATCTCGCGAGGCCGCCCCTGATCCCATCGGCAAGTTTCATCCGGTCGTTGCCGGACCGTGCTAGGCCGATCCCGTCGCCTGCCTCTACAGTGCGTGACACCCGGCGCTCGCCGGTTGTCTCGTCTGCTTCTCATAAAGCGAGTTCTCGGCGATGGATGACGTCCTTTCCGCGCTTCAAGCGCGCCTCGGCACCCTGTTCGGCGACCGGTTGGTCGTGCTCGCGGGCGGCACTCGGCTGAGTAGTCGCGCCGGCGAGCTGCACCAGCTCGGTGCCCGCCATACGCTCGTGCTGTCGACGGACGACCACGCGCCGCTGCACGACTCGGACGTGGCCCGCTGGGTGCCGCTCGGCATCGCGGGCGGCTTCGTCGCGGTCGAGCAGAACCGGCTCACCAAGCTGCTCACCTCGCCCAACCGCAAGGTCCGCGCGGTGCTGGAGGAGTTCGACCCGCGCGGCGAGGCGCTGGTGATCAGCACCCCGTACGTGCACACGCGGGAGTTCGCGGGCCGTCCCGTGCTCAACGCCCGCCGCCCCGACTGGGTGGAGCTGGAGAACAAGACGACGATCGACGGCCTGTGGGACGAGCTGTCCGCGCCCCGCGCGCCCGCCGTCGTGCTCGGCCTCGACTTCGACGGCCTGTGGGAGGCGACCCAGCGCCTCGACCGCGGCGCGGGCGTGGTCTGGTCCGGCGACGGCCCGGCGATCAACGGCGGCGCGAACTTCGTCCGCCGCGTCCGCGACCGGCAGGAGGCGCGGGACGCGTTCGACGTGCTCGCGGCCAAGTGCGACTTCGTCCGGGTGATGCCGTTCCTGGAAGGCATCCCGGTGAGCGTGCACGGGATCGTGTTCCCGGACGGCACCGCCGTACTGCGGCCGATCGAGATGGTCGTGCCGCGCCGCGCGGGCCAGGCCCGGTTCCTGTACGCGGGCTGCGCGTCCTACTACGACCCGCCCGCGCGGATCCGCGAGGAGATGCGCAACCTGGCCCGCCGGGTCGGCGAACGGCTGCGCGAGACCGTCGACTACCGCGGCACGTTCACCCTCGACGGCATCGCCACCGCCGACGGCTTCCTGCCCACCGAGATCAACACCCGCTACGGCGGCGCGATGGTGTGCTTCGAGGACGCCCTGCCGCAGCTGCCGCTGGCGCTGGTGCAGGTCGCCCTGGTCGCCGGGCACGACCTCGGCGTCTCGTCCATCGAGTTCGAGGAGCTGCTGGTCTCCGCCGCGGACGACTACCGGCACGGCTCGGTCGGCGCGAACGTGCGCGCGGTCCACCCGACCGAGGTGGTGGAACGCTCGATCGTGTTCACCGAGTGGTCGTGCCGGTTCGCGCACCCCGAGGAGACGCCGCACGGCGTGCTGCGGCTGCGGCCGTCACCGCTGGGCGCGCGGCTGGAGCTGGACTTCTACGCCGACCAGCTGCCGCTCGGCCGCCCGGTCGTGGCGCTGACGGTGGCCGCGTTCGCCCTGGCCGACCAGGAGTGGGGCACCGCGCTCGGCCCGCTGGAGCCCGCGGTGCCCGTCGCCGACGACGAGGCCGCTGCCGCGGTCGTGGAACCGACCGCGGTCACGGCGTGATCGTGACGCCTGCCTAGCCGTTGGAAGGACACGAGTCCCCATACGCTGTTCCTTCATATGCGGCTAGGTAGGCGTACCGGTAGCCCATCAGCTGCAAGGTCACGTCCGGCGGCTGGTTGGGCGGGTAGGCGTTGGCGCGGTAGGCGCGCAGGAGCTCCGTGTTGCACTGCGCGGTGGCGCGCAGCAGCGCCGGGGTGACCGGCGTGCCGCACACGAGGTGCAGCGCGACCCGTGCGGCCAGCGCGAGCAGCCGCGGTGAGCGGTCGGCGGACGACAAGTCCTCCGCCACGGCCACCACGTGCTGCGGCACGACCTCGGGCACCGCGATGGCCAACGCCATCGAGCACGCCACCTCCGCGCCCGCCAGCGCCTCGAACACCTTGGGCGCGCCCTTCGCCACCTCGTACCGGGTCTGCGTGATCCAGTCCGGCGGTCGGCGGGGCAGCTCGCGGCCGAGCGCGTTCCACCGGCGGCGGGTGCGCTTGCCGTCGTCGGTGAAGCCCGCGCTCGCCAGCGCCATCGCGGCCAGCAGGAAGATCACCCGATCGCGGCTGTCCGCGGGCACCCGGTAGCTCGCGCCCACCTCCACCAGGAAGGGCACGGCCCACGCGCTCGCCTCGGACACCGTGTCGTCGACCAGCAGCCGGTCGGCCAGGCCCTGGCAGGCGACCTCCCGCGTCACGCGCTCGCCGTGCACCACCCGGCGCATCAGCTCTTCCACGCCTGCCCCGTGGGCCAGCACCGACCAGGGCATGTCCTCCAGTCCACGCAACGGATCCGGCCGTTGCCACGCAGGTGGGAGCTCCATGGCGCGCAACGTACGCGATCACGGCCGGCGGTACCGGCGGCATCACTCACCTGAGGGCGGTGCGCGCACTCACCGTACGATCACCCGGTGCGCGGACCCACCTTCAAAGTCGTCGACCTGTTCTCCGGCGCCGGTGGCATGAGCCTCGGCTTCCAGGCGCACCGGGACTTCACCATCGTGGGTGCCGCCGACGCGCAGATCGGCAAGCCGTCGTCCCGGCTGGGGTCGTTGCGGTGCAACGGGATCTACCGGGACAACATCGGGGTCGACCCGTTGCAGGTGGACCTGGGCCGGCTCGACCCCGCCGTGCTGCGGCAGGTGTGGAACCTCCGGCGCGGCGAGCTGGACGTGCTGGTGGCGTGCCCGCCGTGCTCGGGCTTCACCCGGATCGCGCCCGCCAACCACCTGCGTGACGACCCGCGCAACTCGCTGGTCGGCCGGGTCGCCGCGTACGTGGCCGAGTTCCGGCCGCGCGTGCTGGTGCTGGAGAACGCGCGCGAGCTGGTGAAGGGCAAGCAGCGGCATCACCTGGACGGGTTGGCCGAGCAGCTGCTGGAGATCGGGTACGAAGTGGACGCCGGCACCCACATGCTGTCGCGCTTCGGGCTGCCGCAGTTGCGCGAGCGCGCGATGGTGGTGGCGGTGGACTCGGGCGTGCCGCTGCGCACGCTGGAGGACCTGTGGCAGGGCTGGGAGGTGCGGCCGGGCGCGGTGACCGTGCGGCGGGCGATCGGCAAGCTGCCGCCGGTGGAGGCGGGCGAGGCGCACCCGGAGGACGAGATGCACGTGTCGCCGTCGTTCCGCCGCGACCGCTCGCTGGACCGGATGCGCGCCATCCCGGCCGACGGCGGGTCGTGGGGCGACCTGGTCGGCTCGTCCGCGGAACTGCTGCTGAACCCGGCCCAGCGCAAGATCATCGAAGAGGGCAAGTGGGGTTCTCACCCGGACGTGTACGGCCGGATGTGGTGGGACGAGCCGGCGCGCACGATCAAGCGGGAGTGCGGGCACGTCGGCAACGGGCGTTACGCGCACCCCGAGCAGCACCGGTTGTGCACGGTGCGGGAGATGGCGCTGCTGCAGGGCTTCCCGCGCCGGTTCCGGTTCGACGTGTCGGTGATCGGCAACGCCTACCGGCACCTGGGCGACGCCGTGCCGCCGCTGATCTCGTTCCAGCTCGCGGCGCTGGTGAAGTGGATGCTGACCGGCCAGCCGCCGACCGCGCGGGACCTGTGCCTGCCGGGCACGTCGCTGCGGGTCGGCGACATCCGCCCGGTCACGCCGTCCGCCCTGGTGGCGTAGATCACCGTTTGGCAACGGTGTGGCGTCGAAAGCAGGTCGGCGCGGATTACGTGCATTCCACTGTGGACCATCTGAGCTGCGGGAATGCCGGCGGAGGCGGGTAGCGGTGTCCGTTTCGCGGTCCGTCGAAACAGTACCCCGCGGTCTGTCCTCGACGGGCCGTCGAATATGCTTGATCATCCATTGTGGATGGACGGACTCTGTTGTCGCTGCTCGCAGGCGGTTCTGCCGACAGTGTCGACCATTCTCGATCGGATAAACGCAATCGGCTAATGTTCGGCTGATTCCTGTCGTTTCGGTGTCGGAGCGCTCTGCCAAGTAGCTCCCCGAGCGACACGGACCGCCGCCTTGAACCACCAACGGGCTACCCTCGTGAGCCTCAAGGAGACAAATGGCTTCCCGGTCGACTCTCCAGCGCCTCGGCGCTGCGATCCTCGGTGCCGGCCTCGTCGTGATGACGGCCCTCCCCGCGTCCGCCGCCGACAAGCCGAAGGTCGAGCCCTACAAGGGTGCGAACGAGCCCGGCATGGGCATCTACCTGGAGCGTGACGGCGAGCTCCTGGACGGCAACGCGGACGAAGAGGGCAAGCAGGCGTTCAACGCCAGCCTCATCGGTCTGAAGCTGCACGAAGGCGGCGAGGACCAGACCGCCCAGGCGTACTGCGTCGAGCTGCCGACCCCGCTGGAGGACGGCAAGCCGCTGGAAGAGGTGCCGTGGGGCGAGCACCCCAACCCGGGCACCAAGTTCAAGGAGAACGCCGCCAAGGTCAACTGGGTGCTGCAGAACAGCTACCCGGCGGTGGACGCGGTGGACGCGTTCGAGCTGTACGGCCTGGACCCGAAGAACGAGGAGAAGAAGCGCAGCATCCTGATCGCCGGCACCCAGGCGGCCGTGTGGCACTTCAGTGACGGGATCGACCTGCGCAAGGACGACTCCACCGCCGAGACCGAGGACGTCTACGGCGGCACGGTCGACGAGCTGGTCTACAAGGTCTACGAGTACCTGACCACCAAGGCCGTGGACCTGGCCGAGCCCAAGCCGACCCTGTCCATCGAGCCGGGCGAGCTGGAGGGCAAGGCGGGCGGGAAGATCGGCCCGTTCGTCATCTCCACCACGGCCACCGGCTTCGTCCTGACCGCCGAGCTGCCCGCGGGCGTCACCATCGTGGACGCCGAGGGCAAGCCGCTGCTGGTGGCCGACGAGGACTCCCGCAGCGCCGCCGCGACGTCGAACGTCGCCGAGGTGTGGGTGAAGGTCGACCAGCTCGCCGTGCCCGGCGAGGTCGAGTTCACCGTCTCGGCCAGCGCCGAGCTGCGCAGCGGCCGGCTGTTCGTGTCCAGCGACCGCAACCAGAAGACGCAGTCGCTGATCATCGCCAAGTCGGAGAACTTCCCGGTCAATGCGAAGGCTAAGGCCAAGTGGCTCGCGGCCGCCGTCGAGACCACCACGACCGAGGCCACCACGACCACCGTGCCGACGACCACCACGACCGAGGCGCCGACGACCACCACGACCACGGACGTGGCCGCGGGCGGCGGTGAAGGCGAACTGGCCGACACCGGTGCGTCCATCTTCGTGCCGCTGCTGATCGGCCTCGGCCTGCTCGGTGCGGGTGCGGGCGCGCTGCTGTTCCTGCGTCGCAAGCGCACTGCCTGATCACGCTGACCGACCGCAACGGCCCCTCGGGACTCCTCCCGGGGGGCCGTTGCGGTGTGCGGGCGGTGTGCGGTGCCCGGCGGTACGGTTTGCCGCTGGGGGCGTGAGGTCGATTCGGGTAGCCTGCTTCAGGAGTGCGAAGGAGCACGATGAACTTCGACGAGATCAAGAACAAGGCGTCCGAGGTGCTCGAGCAGCACCACGAGCAGGTCGATGCGGGCATCGACCGGGCCGCCGAGTTCGTCGCAGGCAGGTTCGGCCACGAAGAGCAGGTCAAATCGGTGGCCGAGAAGGCCAAGGACATCCTTCCGGGTGGAGAGTGAACTCGTTCAACACGGCTGAGCGGGGGAACCCGTCGTCCGGGGAGACCCGCTCCGCCGCCGCGCAGATGGTGACCTGGCAGGGCTACGACGTGCCCCGGCTGGAGCAGGTGCGCTTCCTGCTCTCGGAGCGCAAGCTCCGCGCCTCGGGCCGTTTGGTGACCGCCGGTCCGGCCGAGCAGTTCAGCGGGTCGTTCGAGGTGTCGGTCGGCGAGACCGGTGCCGTCACCCGGCTGCTGCTGCGGACCGCCACGGTGTCGGAGGAGCGGCAGATCTCGGTCAGCCGTTCGTCGGAGGGCATCTGGCTGGTCGACTACGGCCAGGGCGCCGAGCGGGCGGACTTCGACGGCGCGGTGGACGTGGACGTGCAGTTCGCGGTCCTGTTCAACGCCATCCCGATCCGCCGGCTCAACCTCCAGCAGGAGGAGGGCGAGCACGAGATCCCGGTCGTCTACGTGACCCTGCCGGACCTGTCGGTCCAACTGGTCCGCCAGCGCTACCGCACGGTCTCGATCAGCGAGGACCGCTCGGTCGTCTCCTTCACGCACGGCGAGTTCGAACAGGACATCACCGTCGACCGGACCGGCCTGGTGGTCGACTACCCCCGCATCGCCTACCGGATCTGACCCCCGAACAACGCGAAACCCGGGCGCCCGTCGTCCGGCGGGATCCTGCCCAGGTCCACTTCCTCGGCCTAGCGGCCTCGGCTGTGGCCAAGCCTATCGGCCGACCATCGGTCCGACCTGGGGATCTCATCATCAGATCGGGCGAGCAATCGTTTGCCTGCCGTGCGAGCGCGCAACGATCGTTCGGTGAGCACACACGTCTTCGTGGACGAGTCGCGTCGGTCGAGCTACCTCTTGGTGGCCGCGTTCGTCGAAACCGGTCGACTGCCCGCGATCCGAACGATGATGCGGCGTCTGCGCGTGGCCGGTGAGCGGCGGCTGCATTTCAAGAGCGAGAGCGACACCGTCCGCAAGGACGTGATCGGGCGCCTGACCGGCGCCGGCTTCCGCAGTCGGATCTACCTGGGCCGAGGGCCGTCCGAAGCCGTTCGACAAGTGTGCCTGGCGAGGCTGGTGACCGATCTGGTCGAGGAGCGCGTCATGCGGGTGGTGCTCGACGGACGGGGTCCGGTCGAAGACCGCATCGACCGGCGCGTCATCACCCGTTCACTGCGGGAGTGCGGCGTGCCGGATGACTCGATCTTCTATGAGCACTTGAACTCGCACGGTGACCCGGCGTTGTGGGTGCCGGATGCGATCGCGTGGTGCTACGGAGCCGGCGGCGAATGGCGCAGGCGCGTGGCACCCTTGGTTGAAGCGGTCATTGACATCGGCGTCGTCACCAGGCGCCAACAGTTGCGCTGAAAAGCGCGAAGCCCTGGCTCCCGCCGTCCGACGGGCCTACCAGGGCTCACTTCCTCGGTCGAGCGACCTCGGCTGTGGCCAAGCTTAGCAAGGCACGCCACGATCGCGCTGTCGCTCGATCAGGCGATCTCACACGCGGACGGCGATGGCCATGCCCTGGCCGACGCCCACGCAGGCCGCCGCCACGCCCAGGCCGCCGCCGCGGGCGCGCAAGTGCCGGCACACGTCCACGATCACGCGCGGGAACGAGGCGCCGAGCGGGTGACCGTAGGCGATCGCGCCGCCGTGCACGTTGACCTTCTCCCGCTCCACCTCGGGCAGGTGGTGCAGCACCGACAGGGCCATCGCCGCGAACGCCTCGTTGATCTCCCACAGGTCCACCTGCGTCGACTCGATCTTCAGCCGCGCCAGCAGCTTCCGGATCGCCGACACCGGGGCCAGCGTGAACCGCTGCGGGTCCTCCGCCGTCACGGCCGAGCCGAGGAACTCACCCAGGGGCGTGATCCCCAGCGAGGACGCCACCTCCTCCGACCCCATCAGCACCGCCGCCGCGCCGTCGTTCAACGGCGACGAGTTGCCCGCCGTCACCGGCCCGCTCTCCGAGAACGCCGACTTCAGCTTCCCCAGCTTGTCCGCCGACGTCTCCGGCCGCACGGACTCGTCCCGCCGCACCGGTGCACCGTCCCGCAACTGCACGGGGAACGCGAACCCGTCGTGCACACCGGCGTCCCAAGCGGCCGACGCGCGCCGGTGCGACCGCAGCGCGAACAGGTCCATCTGCTCCCGCGTGATCCCCAACTCCACCGCGACGTCCTCCGCCGCACGCCCCAGCGGCACGGTCCACTCGGGCTTCATCCGCGGGTTCACCAGCCGCCACCCGAGCGCCGTCGACACCGATTCCAACCGGTCGGCGAACGGCCGGTCCGACCGCGGGACCACGAACGGCGCCCGCGTCATCCCCTCGACACCACCGGCGACCAGCAGCGACGCGTCCCCGAGCGCCAACGCCCGCGCGGCCTGCACGATCGCCTCACCACCGGACGCGCACAGCCGGTTGATCGCCACCCCCGGCACCGACGTCGGCAGCCCGGCCAGCAGCGCGGCCATCCGCCCGATGTTCCGGTTCTCCTCGCCCGCGCCGTTGGTGTTGCCCAGCAGCACGTCGTCGATCGACGCGGGGTCCAGCCCGGGGTGCCGCCGCAGCAGTTCCACGATGGGCAGCGCGGCCAGGTCGTCCACCCGCACGCCGGACAGCCCACCGCGGTAGCGGCCGAACGGGGTGCGGGCGGCGTCGAGGATGAGGGGGCGCGACATGCGCCCCATCCTCTCACCGGCCGACGAAGAACGGGATGTAAGCCGAGGTGGGGCGGGTCTCACCGGACGTGCCGAACAGCCGCACCTCGATCATGTGCGGCCCGAGGGACAGGTCACCGGTGCTCAGCGCGAACCGGTACTTCCCGGCGACACCCGGCCCGCCGGACGCGGTCGGCACCACGGCCACCCGCTCGTCGTCCACCCGCACGCTGAACCCGGCCAACCCGGCCAGCGCCTCACCCGGCTGCCCTTCCAGCACCAGGTCGAACACCATCCGCCCGCGCTGCACCGCCGCACCCTCGGGCACGGTCCGGCCGCTCGCGTCGAGCACCGTGCCGCTCGCCCGCGCCAACTCCCGCTCCCGCCCGGTCAGCGGCTGCGTCTCGCGCCGGGGCGGCGCACCCGAGTACGACCCGGTCAGCTCCAGGTCGACGTGCGTCGCCTGCACCCGCAGCGCGGTCACCAGCGTGACGGCCAGCGCACCCGACGCGCCGACCCGCAACGCCTCCGCCGGCAGGTCCGCGACCACCGGGTACGCCACCCCGGGCCGCCACGGCGCACCGGCCAGCGCGGGTCGCACCGGCACCACGACCCCGGCCACCGACAGGGTGAACGACGGCGCCTCCGCCGCCGTGTCGCTGTGCAGCAAGGCCATCCGGAGCAGGCCACCGGTCACGTCCGGCAGCGGTTCCAGCCCGTGGGCGGAAGGAGCGGACACCGCCGCCGTGACGTCGACCGCCGGCGCCGGGACCCACGCCGGTGGCGAAGCGTCCGCCGCGTCGAACGCGATCAGGCTGATCGCCGCGCGCTGCCCGGTCGGCCCGGCCACGGACACCAGCGCCGTCGCCTCGCGCCACGAGGGCACCACCGGGCTGGTCGCGACCACGTGCCCGTCGAGCAGCACCCGGACGCCGTCGCGCCGCAGCACCAGCTCCCACCGGTGGCTGATCCCGGTCTCCAACGCGGGCACCCCGCGCACCACCGTCGTCGGCGTCCCGGCCGGCACCACCACCTGCACGGACGTCGCACCGGCACCGGTCGCCACCCGCAGCCGCACCGCGTCCGGCGGCAACGCGTCACCGCTGACCAGCGACACCGGCCCCGGCACGAGGTCCAGCACCAGCTCGCCGTCACCGCCGGGCGCGTCGGTGTCCACCACGAACCGGCCCAGGTCGTCGCCGTCCCGCAGCACGAACGGCGTGCGCGACCGCACCGTCGCCGGAGCCGCTGCGCAGTTGCTGCTGAGCACCAGTCGCCGCCCGTCGTCGTCCTGCCCCGGCGTGGCGCGGGCGCAGTTGCCCCGTGACGCCAACCGCCACCGGGTCGGGTCGGGCGCGTCGGGCTGGTCGAACCGGTCTTCGAGGGCGTAGTCGCCGGAGGGGAGTGCGTGCGGCGTGCCGGTGGCCTTCGCGGGCGCCGACCGCTGCCCGAACGCGTCCACGGCGTACACCTCGACCTCGTAGCTGCGCTCGTCCTCGAGGCCGTCGAGCTGGGTGACCGGCTCGGTGATCAACCGGGAGCGGTCGAGCCTGCCGGGGTCGCCCCACCGGACCTCGTAGCCGGGCGCGTCACCGGTCCACCGCAGCTGCAACCGCCGCGGCCCGGACGACACGGTCAGCGCGCGGGGCGCCTCGGGCGGGGGACCGGCTGTCGGCACGAGCACGCCTTCGGCGGCGAACGGCGCCAGCGACGTGGGCGGCGGTGCGGACACGCTGGTCGCGGTGACGGGCTCGCCGAGGCCCGTCGTGCGCAACACCGTGATCACCCCGGCGAACAGCACCACACCCGCGGCGATCAGGGCGATCCGGCGACGTTCCATTGAGTCACGTTAGGTCGCGCGGTGACGCCGGTCACCACGTCGTTGCGCACCCGAGACCAAGAAGGACTACAACGGCCGGATCTCGAACGGCTGCTCGTACGACTGCACGACCAGCCGTTCGTCCACCGGGAGCACCCGCACGTCCAGCCGGTGCCGCCCGCCGGGCAGCCCGGCGAGGTCGATGAGGAACTCGTGCCGCCCGCCGGCCGAGCCGTTCGTGGGCAGCACGACGATCCGCTCACCGTCGAGATCCACTTCGACGCCCTTCACGGCGGCGACATCGCGCGCCCGCGAGTCCGCCAACTCGACCGCCAGCCGCAGCTTGCCCCCGCTCGGGAGCCGGGGCGTCCCCGAGTCGTCCGCGGCCTCGTGCACGACGGAAACCGCTGGTCTGGACACCAGCGGGTCGGGCAGCGCGCGGTTGACGAGCCGGGGCAGCCGGTGGCGCGCGTCCTGGCTGTCCGCGATCACCAGGTGCGCGGAGTAGGCGGTGAGGCCGCCGTCCGAGCGCAGCGCGACCTTGGGATTCGAGTCGGGTGCCGGCAGCGGGAAGTCGGCGTAGACGACGGACGGGCTGGACCGGTCGAGGCCGCGGTCGGGCGGCATGAACACCGCCGGCGCGGACCGCGTGCCCAGCTCGACGGTGATCGGCGCGGTGCGCTCGGCGACCACGGACGCCACGACGCGCACCGAGGACGCGCCCGCCAGCTGCGAGTTGGCCACGTTGCCCAGCGACACCAGGCCGTTGTCGTTGGCGCTCGGGCCGAGCGGCGCCACGGACCCCGGTGCGGGCGTGCCCGGAACACCGCCGATGCCGAACGTGTCCAGGTGGGTGCCGCGGGCGTTGCGGAACACCAGGCGTGCCCGCGCGGACGTCCACGGCAGCTCCACCTCCGCCATGGCCACCTTCACCCCGTCCCGCAGCGCCACCACGGCGCCGGGGATCAGGCGCAGCTCCCAGCGGTGGCGGACGCCCGACGTCGGCGGGGGGTAGGTGCCGCCCAGCTCGGTCGGCGACGTGACGCCACCCAGCACGAACTGCGTGCCGAAGGGCGTGATGCGCAGGACCACGGCACCAGGCGGGAACGGTTCCTCCAGGTGGCCGACGTCGTGCACCGGTTCGGGGAGCAGGGCGATCAGCACCGAGCTGTCCTCGGGCTGCGCGCCGACCGGGCCGTCCGTGGTGAGCGAGACGCGGGCGATCGCGCCGTCCGGTGCGGGCACGCCGAACCGCAGCGGCACGTTGGACTGCAGGTCGACGCGGTCGCAGTCGATCTCCAGCCGCTTGCCGTTGAGCGAGCGCAGGCACAGGCAGTCGGTGTTGCCGCGGTCGAAGACCCGCCACCGGCGCGGGTTGAGCGCCTCCGGGCCGTCGAACACGTCGAGGGGTGACACCAGGCCGTCGAGCCACGTGTCGTCGTAGGCCAGTCGCGGCACGGCCCGGGCGGTGGCGGGGTCGGACCGGTTGCCCATCGCGTCGAGGGCGCGCACCTCGACCTGCACGTCGGCGTTGGCGTCGAGGTCGGTCAGCTCGGTCTCGGTGCCGCGGACCAGGCGCGTCCGGCCGTTCCAGCGCACTTCGAAGCCGCCGTGGCCGATGCCGTCCGTGGCCGTCCAGGACGCGCGCAGGCTGGTGCGGTCCAACCCGGTCAGCCGCAGGTCGGTGGGCGCGGTGAGGCGTTGGGTGTCGGGGACGTACTCGACCTTCTCGTCCAGGAACCGCTCGAAGGCCTGCGGTGGCGGGGGAGCGGATTCGTTGCGCAGGACCACCACCGCCGCGCCCAGGAGCACGAGGCCCCCCAAGGCGGCGATGAGTCTGCGACGCTCCACCGAAGCACTCTATGGGGTGAGTGCGAGCGCGGTTGTGCCGTTCAGCGCAACGACCCGTCCTCCGCGTGACCCCAGGTCGCGCAGCGCCCGCCGGGCGTCCGGGGCGGTGAGGTCGACGGTCAGGTCGGTCAGGGTCGGCTTGTCGACCAGCGCGAGGCGGGCGGCGTGACCCGCGTCGATGGTCTTGGCCAGGCCGCCGGTCGAGGCGAGCGAGCCGCGGGCCGCGCCCAGCCGGCCGAGCGCGTCGTCCACGGCGTCGAGCAGCGCGCCGCGGTTGCCCTCGCACATCGCGCGGACCAGCTCGGGGCGGCTGCCCGCGACGCGCGTGCCGTCGCCGAACGAGCCCGCGGCCAGGGACAGGGCGAGCGGTCCGCCGTCCGCGCCGACGCTGGCCAGCACGGCGGCGAGCAGGTGCGGCAGGTGGGAGATGCGGGCCACCGCGGCGTCGTGCTCCGCGGCGGTGGTGGGCACGACGTGGGCTTTCGCGGCGAGGGCCAGCTCGATGACGTCGGTGAGGACGTCGAGGTCGGCGTCGTCCTCGGCGGTGACGACCCACGCGGCGTCGTGGAACAGGTCGGCGCGGCCCGCGGACCAGCCGGAGGCGGAGGTGCCCGCCATGGGGTGGCCGCCGACGTACCGGGCGTGCGGCGCGACCCGGCGGACCAGGTCGGCGACCGGGCCCTTGACGCTGACGACGTCGGTGAGCCGGACGCCCTCGGGCAGGGCGCGGAGCACTTCTTCCACAGCCGGCAGCGGAACCGCCACGACGACGAGCGCATCGTGTACGCGCGCGCGTTCGAGTGCCTCGGCGAGGTCGACCACGTCGTGGCCGTCCCGCGCGGCGGCCTCCGCGTCGGCTGTCGAAGCGGTCGCGCCCCAGGTCACGCGCCCGGCGGCGGCTGCCGCGCGCAACACCGAACCACCGATCAACCCGAGCCCGACCACGCAGACGCTTCGCACGGCGCCCATCCTGCCGGCGAGGGCCGCGAGCCCCCTACTCGTCCACAGGACAGGAGTTGTCCACAGATCCGCGAACGCCCCCCGCCACCTCCGCCGACCGGCGGCAGGGTCGAGGCATGGACGACACCACAGCCCCGACCCCGCTTCGGCTCACCGCAGGGCGTCCAACGCGAACGCGGTGTAGACGACGACCCCGTGCTCCATGGCTGCTTCGTCGAAGAGCACCCGGTTCGAGTGGTTCGGCTCCGCCCGGTCCAGCTCGACCCCGCGCGGGCAGGCGCCCAGGAAGGAGATCGCGCCCGGTACCCGTTGCAGCACGTACGAGAAGTCCTCGGCGCCCATCAGCGGGTCGTCCATGGGTGCCGCCCAGCGGGAGCCGAGGGCCGCCGCGGTGATGTCGATGACGTGCGGGCCGACCACGTCGTCGTTCACCGTGACCGGGTAGCCGGGGACGATCTCCACCTCGGCCGTGCAGCCGTGCGCGGCGGCCACGTGCGTGACGACCTGCTGGAGTTCGCGGTGCACCAGGGCCCTGGTGTCCTCCGAGAGCGTCCGGATGGTGCCCTCGACCAGGGCGGTCTCCGGGATGATGTTGGTCGTCGTGCCCGCGACGAGGCGGCCGATGGTGATCACGGCCGGCTGGTGCACGCTGACCCGCCTGGCGACCATCGTCTGCAGCGCGCCGACCATGGCGGCGGCGGGCGGCACGGGGTCGATCGCGTCGTGCGGCATGCCGCCGTGCCCGCCGCGGCCCTTGACGGTGATGTGGAAGGTGTCCGCCGAGGCCATCGTCGGCCCGGGGCGGCTGACGACGACTCCCGACTGGAGCGTGGAGGTGATGTGCAGGGCGAAGGCCTTCTCCACCGGTGTGCCCGCCGCGTCGAGCACGCCCTCGTCGAGCATGTGGCGTGCGCCGTGCTGGCCCTCCTCGCCGGGCTGGAACATGAACACGACCTGGCCGGCCAGCGCGTCGCGGCGTGAGGAGAGCAGGCGTGCGGCGGAGGCGAGCATGGCGACGTGCGTGTCGTGGCCGCAGGCGTGCATGGAACCGTCGATCTCGGAGGCGTAGGCCAGGCCTGTTTCCTCCTGGAGCGGCAGCGCGTCCATGTCGCCGCGCAGCAGGACGGTCGGTCCCGGCTTGCCGCCGCGCAGCACCGCGGTGACCGAGCTGCTGGACGTGCCGGTGGTCACCTCGACCGGCAGGCCGGACAGCGCGTGCTGGATCGCGGCCTGGGTCGCGGGCAGGTCCAAGCCCTGCTCCGGGTGCCGGTGCACCTGCCGTCGCAACGCCACTGTCCTGGGCTGAAGGGCTCGGGCGGCCTCGACCAGCCCGGTGAACCGGGGCTCGGGGCCGGCCGTCTGTGCGTTCGGCAGAGTTGTGCTCATCCCTCGATAGTGGCATCGCCGCGCCCCCCGTGCCCGTGGCCGAGCCCCCCGTGCTACCGGGTGCTTGGGCGTGGCCCTACGGTGTGCACATGGCACACCAGGAGCCGGTCAACGGCTTCGCTGTCGCGGTTGTCCGTGAGGACGGCCGGTGGCGGTGCAGCAAGATGGACAGCTCGGCGTTGTCCGAGCTCGACGCGGCGATCACGGAACTGCGCCAACTGCGCTCGACGGGTGCCGTGTTCGGGCTGCTGGCGGTGGACGACGAGTTCTTCATCGTCCTGCGCCCGGTGCCCGGCGGGGTGTCCCTCCTGCTGTCCGACGCCGCGGCGGCGCTGGACTACGACATCGCCGCCGACGTCCTCGACCTGCTCCGGGTCGACCCGCCGGACGAGGAGGACGACGAGCTCTGGCCCGAGGGCGACCTCGCCGTGCTCGCCGACCTCGGCATGCCGCAGCACGAGCTGCAGGTGATCGTGGACGAGGTCGACCTGTACCCGGACGAGCAGTTGCAGATGATCGCGCAGCGCTGCGGTTTCGGCGACGAGTTCACCAAGCTGCTGGACAGCCTCCAGGCGTGACGGGCGTGGTCGCGTGATCAGCCAGGCGTCCGACGAGGCGATGGTCGAAGCGGCCCTGCTGGTCGCCGCCGAGGCTCCCACGACGGGCGACATCCCGATCGGCGCGGTCGTCTACGGCCCGGACGGCGCCGTGCTGGCGCGCGCCTGCAACGCCCGGGAGGCCCTCGGTGACCCGACCGCGCACGCCGAGGTCCTGGCGCTGCGCGCCGCCGCCGCGGTCCACGGCGACGGCTGGCGCCTCACCGGCTGCACGCTGGCGGTGACCGTCGAGCCGTGCACGATGTGCGCGGGCGCCCTGGTCCTGGCCCGCGTCGACCGCGTGGTCTTCGGCTGCTGGGAACCCCGCACCGGCGCAGTCGGCTCCCTCTGGGACGTGGTCCGCGACCGCCGCCTCAACCACCGCCCGGAAGTGGTCGGCGGCGTGCTGGCCGAGCGGTGCGCGGCACTGCTGGAGTCGTTCTTCGCCGACCTGTGAGCCTCGGACGCTCTGACCAGCGCAGATGCCAGCGGCCACCCCCTGTTGGGACATAGCGCGCCGGTCTTGTATTGTTCTCGGCGGTGGCGTGTCCGAGCGGCCGAAGGAGCACGCCTCGAAAGCGTGTGAGGTTAACGCCTCCGTGGGTTCAAATCCCACCGCCACCGCTGCGCAGAGCCCCGCTCACCGACTCAGGTGAGCGGGGCTTCGCCGTTCGCGGGCCGCTATACCGGTCGCTGGACGAAGTCGACCTCGCGGTTCAGCCAGGCCCAGACCAGCTCGCGGCGATCCGGGGCCATGCTGTCGATCGCGTCGGCGAGCCACCCGGGCAGCTCCGCACCCATCTCCCTCCGCTGGGCGAGCATTACCAGAGCCGACCCGTAGGCACGGGATTTGAGGTTATAGCGCTGCAGGTGGAACTGGCTTCCCGCTGCTTCGATGCCGATGAGCATCAACCGAACGAGCGTCCAGCCGGCGTCGCTGGGAAATTCCTCGACCAGTAGCTCGCCTTCGGCGCCGGGCGTCTGGTCGATGACGCTGGTGGCCGAAACCCAGGGAGGTGCGCCCAACTGATCGATGAACCCGCCGAGCCAGTCCAGTTCATCCTCGGTCACCGGGAAGTTCTCCCGCGTGTCCAAGTCGGCCATCAGCAGTTGGATCGGTATGAAGGACCCCCAGTCCACCCAGCCGCCCGGCAGATACTTGTAGAGCTTGTCCTGGAAGAGCGTATCGAGCGGGAACCCAATTGTCGACGGGCCGCTGGTGACGAGTTCCTCGAGCGATATCAAACCCTGCCTCCACGCGGCGAACCATATTGTCGGGTGCTGCTCGCCGAGTATTGCTGCGGAATGTTTCGAGAATAGCAACCTCCGGAGCGCCGCCCACTTGTCCGGATCGTTCGGGTCGATTTCGGAGTGGGGATTTCCGGTCAACATCCTGTGCAAATCAATTATAACT
This sequence comes from Saccharothrix carnea, assembly GCF_003014735.1. Lineage (GTDB taxonomy): Bacteria > Actinomycetota > Actinomycetes > Mycobacteriales > Pseudonocardiaceae > Actinosynnema > Actinosynnema carneum. Next base: position 521,454 of record NZ_PYAX01000005.1, read on the forward strand.
TCGCGGGCGACCTCGCGGTCGGTTGTCCGGTCCGATTGCAGTGCCCTTTCGAGTGCGGTCGAGATCCCGTTCTCGACTGCTTGCTGAAGTTCGGGAAGAGGAGAGAAGTTTTCCAAGATGATGGTTCGGTGCTCAGCCGAGAATCGAACGAGGGACTCGGCGAACGCTTGGCCGATCCGGGTGGCGAGCGGCACCGGGGCGTGGATGAACCCGAGACACCGCAGGGCGAAGCTCGTGACGTTGCGGCGTGAGACCGCGCTCCGGAATCGTTTCGCGTCGAGGAGGGTGGTGAGGATCCTGGCGGCGCCGTCGCGGGAGTGCTTGTTCGAGATCTGCACGGTCAGTTCCGCGACCACCTCCCACTCGGCCGCCGCGACGCGGGGCAGGATGGCCTTGGCGACCGCTTCCGGGCCGTCGTGCCGCCGCGTCAGCTCGTAGGCCGCGAAGTACTCCATGAACGTGCGGTGCATGAACGCGAACAAGGTCTCGCCCTCGGCGGTCGTGCCCACGTCGGTGAGCACCCACCCCCGGCCGCGGCAGAAGTCGATGAACTGCCGAGCCGCTTGCTCCGCCTCGACCCTGGAGTGGAAAGCCGGTTCCAGGAAGGTCACGGCCTCCCGGACGAGTTCGCTTTCCGTCACGCCCGAGGTGGCGGCCTCGTCGGTGAACATCCAGTAGGCCAACTGCTTGATCGCGCCGTCCACGTAGGCGCTGGCTTTCAGCTCCACGTAGATCTGTCGGCTGCTGTCCCACTTCTCGAACAGCAGCTTGGCGCAGTGCTCGTACATCTCCGGCCGGTTGCGCGGGATCCAGTTCTGGCCCCGGTAGATGATGCACATCAGGGCGAGCATGAGCGGGTTCTTCCGCAGCTCGTGGACGGCCGCGCTCTCCTGGACGAACGATTCGGCGAGCGCACGGGCCCGCTGTTCATCGGTCCTGTCGACGTGGACGAACCAGTTGCCCACGTACTTCGCGACGTTGTCGTCGGAGAACTCGGCCAGTTCGTAGACGTCGAACACGTCCGGGTCCATCGCGGCTTCCTCGTAGCCGATCCGCCGGGACGTCACGAGGACCTTGGTCAGCGGGTACCGCGCGCAGAACAACTCGACCCGGTTGGTGATCTCACGCCGCCTCGACGTGTCGAGGAGCTCGTCGAGACCGTCGAAGACGACCAGGGCCCGCCCGGACAACAGCAGCCCTTCGACCACGGCGGGCGGAGCCGGGCACTGGTAGTGCGACGCGAGCCGGAACTCGATGTAGTCGAGGACGGACTGCTCGTTGTCCACGAAGTTGCGCAGCACGACGACGAAGGGCACCAACCCGTCCGCCTCGTTCGCCGACTGCCACGCGAACAAGTTGCTGATCGTCGACTTGCCCCCGCCCGGATCGCCGAGCAGCACCGACCGGTCGATCGCTTGGCGCAGGCTGGTCGCATCGCCCACCGGGCTCTCGTGATCGCGGGCGGCGATCCGAGGTGACACGAACAGGGACCCGATGGGCACCTTCCGCTTCCGCTCGAAGTCCGGCGGCTCGATGTACCCGTGCGCGGTGTTGATCTGGTTCCGGTAATCGGCCTGCCAGTCGAGGGCGGCGGCTGCCTCCGCCAGGGTTTCGGTGCGCTTCAGGTGGGCGTTGTGCCGTCTGATGCTGTCGGCGCCCGTGCTCAGCAGCGCGACGGCGGCGCCCTGACGGATTTCCGCCAGTCCCTTGCCCTGTTCGCCCTCGAGCGTGCCGACCAGGTCCCGCACGACCCGGTCCAGCTCGTCGAAGAGGACCCCGCCGAACTCCATCATCTTGTCGCCGTCTGCTTGCGGGAACTCCAGGCGGGTCGCGAGCTGGACGTTCTCCCGCACGCCTCGGACCGTCTGCTCGGACATCCCCGTGAGCCTGGCCGCGACCAACTCGTGCAGGAGCCCTTGGAAGGTCAACCCGCCCAGGACGGCCTTCACCTGCGCCAGCGAGATCCCGGTCGACAGCTCCGGCAGGACGACGCTCAGGCGCAGTCGGCCGGCGAAGTCGTGACCGGCGAGCCGCTTGATGACCTCGGCGTTCGCGGTGTTGCGGCGCGCTTCCGGTGATAATCGGTTCTTCCACAGGCGTTTGCCCACTTGGGTGGTGGCGCCGGTGAGTGCCTTCTCCAGCGTCTTGACCAGGACCGTCTCTAGACCGGGAACGACCACGGTCTTCCAGTCGTGAACCGCTGTCCGGGCGTTACGACGCGCGCACGGGCGCCGAGCCGGGCCTCGTCAGGTCCGGGTCGGCGCCCCTGTGGTGCGTGTCGTGCCCGGGCCGGCGCTGGGAGGGCCACCGGGAGGGGCACGGCCATGACCCTACCCTACGTTCGAACACACGTTCGAGGACGGTAAAGGTCAACCGTTAGTGACGGCGTCTTCCGCCGTTCACCCGATACGGGGAGGATGCGCGGCACCCGCCAACTACCGGAGGACCCGTTGAGACCTACCCCGCTCCGCGTCGGACTGGCGGTCACCGCCGCCTCGGCCGTGACGTTCGCCCTCGCCACGCCGATCCACGCGGCCCCGAGCCAGGACGCCCTCATCGCCGAGGTCTACGGCGGCGGCGGCAACTCCGGTGCCACGCTGACCCGGGACTTCGTCGAACTCGGCAACGCGGGCACCGCGCCGGTCACCGTCGACGGTTGGAGCGTGCAGTACCTCCCGGCGAGCGCGAGCGCGTCCAGCCAGTGGCAGGTCACCCCGCTGACCGGCTCGATCGCCGCCGGCGCGCGGTTCCTCGTCGCCCAGGCCAAGGGCTCCGGCGGCACGGTGGAGCTGCCCGCGCCGGACGTCACCGGCACGATCGCCATGGGCGGCTCCGGCGGCACGATCGCCCTGGTCACCGAGACCACGCCGTTGACCTGCAAGACCGCCGCCGACTGCGCCGCCGACGCGCGCGTGCGCGACCTGGTCGGCTACGGCACGTCGACGGTGGTCCGGGAGACCACCCCCACCGCCAACACGAGCAACACCACCTCGGCGGCCCGCCCCGCGTTGACCGACACCGACGACAACGCCGCGGACTTCACCATCGGCGCGCCGACCCCGGTCAACTCGAAGGGCCAGGGCCCCGGCACCCCCGACCCGGAGCCCGAGCCCGGCGACAAGCGCATCCGCGACATCCAGGGCACGACCCGCATCTCGCCGCTGCTCGGCCAGAAGGTCGCCGGCGTGCCGGGCGTCGTCACCGCCACCCGCGCTATTGGCGACCGCGGCTTCTGGATCCAGGACACCGCCCCCGACACCGACCCGCGCACCAGCGAGGGCCTGTTCGTCTACACGGCGGACCTGGCGCCGACCGTGGAGCCGGGCGACGAGGTGCTGGTCTCCGGCACCGTCGCCGAGTACCGGCCCGGCGGTGACGCGGCGAGCAACTCCAACCAGACGCTCACCGAGATCACCGGCGCCACGGTCACGGTGAAGTCCAAGGGCAACGCCCTGCCCGCGCCGGAGACCCTGAACCCGCCGGCGGGCTACCTGCCCACCGCGGGCGGTGGCAGCATCGAGTCCCTGCCGCTGGACCCGGCGACCTACGGCCAGGACTACTACGAGTCCCGCGAGGGCATGTACGTCCAGGTGGCCGACGCCCGCGTGGTCGGGCCCACGAACAACTTCGGTGAGACGTGGATCACCACCAACCCGACCCAGAACCCGACCCCCCGCGGCGGCACGATCTACCTCGGCTACGACCAGCCCAACAGCGGCCGGATCAAGGTCAAGCCCGGTGCCGCGACGCCCCAGGTGAGCAACGTCGGCGACGTGTGGCGCGGCACGACGGTCGGCAACGTCGAGTACACCAACTTCGGCGGCTACACCCTGGCCACCAAGACGGTCGGCGAGCACGTCTCCGGCGGCATCACGCCGGAAGTCACCGACGCGCAGCGCGCGCACGAGCTGTCGGTCGCCACGTACAACGTGGAGAACCTGGCCGCCACCAACGACCAGGCGAAGTTCGACCGCCTCGCCGCGGCCGTCGTGACCAACCTGAAGAACCCGGACGTCGTGGTGCTGGAGGAGATCCAGGACAACAACGGCGCCACCGACGACGGCACGGTGGCGGCGGACGCGACGTTCGCCAAGTTCACCGACGCCATCGCGGCCGCGGGCGGTCCCCGCTACCAGTGGCGCCAGATCGACCCGGTCGACAAGGCCGATGGCGGTCAGCCGGGCGGCAACATCCGGGTGGCGTTCCTGTTCAACCCCGCGCGGGTGTCCTTCGTGGACCGCCCGGGCGGTGACGCCACCACGGCGGTGTCGGTCGTGAAGCAGCACGGCCGCGCCGCGCTGTCGGTGTCGCCGGGCCGGGTCGCGCCCGCCGACGAGGCGTGGGAGTCCAGCCGCAAGCCGCTGGCCGGCGAGTTCAAGTTCCGCGGCCGCACGGTGTTCGTGGTCGCGAACCACTTCGCCTCCAAGGGCGGCGACCAGGCCATGCACGGCCGCTACCAGGAGCCGGTGCGCTCCTCCGAGGTGCAGCGCGCCCGGCAGGCCGCACTGCTGCGCGGCTTCGTGGACCAGGTCAAGGCGGTCGACCGTGGCGCCAACGTGGTCCTCGCCGGTGACATCAACGACTACCAGTTCTCCCCGGTGGTCCGGACCCTGACCGGCAACGGCGACGTGGTGGCCCTGATGGACACGCTGCCCGCGAACGAGCGGTACAGCTACGTGTTCGAGGGCAACTCGCAGACCCTGGACCACATCCTGGTCAGCTCCAACATCACCCGGTACCGCTACGACGTGGTGCACGTCAACGCGGAGTTCGCCGACCAGGCCAGCGACCACGACCCGCAGGTCGTGAAGCTGCGCCCGAGCACCGGCAACGCGCACGTCGACCAGTGGGTGTTCCTGCTGGAGGACATCGTGGAGCACCTGCCCAGGGCGTAGCCCGGAGCGGTGCGACGGCCCCTCGGACACCGCGTCCGAGGGGCCGTTCCCGTTCCGCGCCCGGTGTCAGTTCGCGCCGGGTGAGGTGGTGGTGGGTCGTGCCGTGGTGGTGACGGTCGGCTGCGGCGACGTGGTGACGGTCGGCCGCGCGGTGGTGGTGACGGTCGGCCGGGCCGTGGTGGTCACAGTCGGGCGTGGCGACGTGGTGTGGGTGGGCTGGGGTGACGTGGTGGTGGGTCGGGGCGTGGTGGTGGGGACGCCCGTGGTGGTGGGAGCGGGCTTGGTGGTGGTCGGGGGCTGGGGCGCGTCAGCGCACTGCGCGTCCTTCGGCAGGTTGGCGAACTGGTCGCCCTTGAAGTAGATGGCGCTGGACCACTGCGTGCCGCCGTCCTGCCTGCCGATGTTGAGCCACACGTCGTTGGTGTAACCGAAGTCCGTGACCGACTCGCCGTGCACCCAGCAGTAGACCCCGACCGTCCAGCCGGCCAGGACCGGGCTGCCCGGTGCCTGCGTGCACGACGTCGAAGGGCAGTGCCGGACGTTGACGTCGTGCCACGCCGTGGCGGAGTACTGCGGCGGCCCGCTCGCACCGACCTCGGCGGCAGCCGAGGCCGAGGCGGAACCGCCGGCGAGCAGCCCCGTGGCGGCGGCGACGACCGCGACGGCCGTGTTGCGGATCCTCATGGACATGTCCTCCCAGTAATCAGTCGATCACTGATAAGACGCCCCAGGCCGGCCCGGTGTTGCATCGAGCACGATGTCCACGAACGACCAGAGCCCCGGTCACCTGACGGTGCCGGGGCTCTGGTCCGCGGAGGATACGGGATTTGAACCCGTGAGGGGGTTAACCCAACACGATTTCCAGTCGTGCGCACTAGGCCGCTATGCGAATCCTCCGTGGCGGAGTCTAACGGAGGGCCTGCGCGCGCCCCAAAACGGGTGGTCGGTGGGTCGGGAGCATTGGCGACCAATGGGTTCGGTTAGGCTTGCCTAATGAAGAGTGGTCTCGTGGTCGTCCTGTCCGCCCTGCTGCTGGCCGCCTGTGGTGGCGGGGGCGGTGAGGCCGGGCCGTCCTCCTCGGGTGTGACGGTCGACACCCGATTCGGTCCGGTGGCGATCGAGAGGCCGCCGACGCGCGTGGTGGCGCTGGGCTGGTCGGACGCGGAGGCCGCGCTCGCGCTCGGCGTCCAGCCGGTCGGTGCGAGCGACTGGCTGGCGTTCGGCGGCAAGGGTGTCGGGCCGTGGGCGGAAGGGCTCTACCGGCAGGCGCCGACGCTGCTGGGCACCACCGAGATCGACTACGAGGCCGTGGCCGCGCTCCAGCCGGACCTGATCCTCAACACCCGGTCGGACAACGACCCCGAGAAGCACGAGACGCTGTCCAAGATCGCGCCCACGATCGGCGCGCCGAAGGACGTCATCCCGTACGGCACGTCGTGGCGGCAGCAGGTCGAGCTGGTCGCGAAGGCCCTGGGCAAGGTGCCCGAGGGCGAGAAGATCATCGCCGACTTGGACGCGAAGTTCGCCGCGAACCGGAAGTTCGAGGGCAGGACCACCGTGGTCGGCGCGTACTTCGACGGCAAGTTCGGCGCTTACGTCTCCGGCGACTCCCGGGCCGACTTCATGGAGGCGGTCGGCTTCACTCTGCGCGAGGACGTCGAGGCGCTGGCCGCGGGCACGTTCTACGTGGACATCTCCGCCGAGCGGCTGGACCTGCTCGACGCCGACCTGCCCGTGCTGTTCCCGATCGGCGGCGACGCCGCACCGCTCAAGGGCAACCCGCTGGTGCCGGAGAAGGCGCTGATCCTGGAGGACAAGACCCTGGTCAACGCCTTCTCCAGCGGTTCGTCGCTCGGCCTGGCCCACGCGCTCGACCACGCCGTGCCGCTGTTCACGGCCGCGCTGGGCTAGCGGGGTCGGGCTAGCAGAACCAGCCGTCCGCCACCCAGCCGTGCGCGTTGATGTGCCCGTAGGCGAAGCCGTAGAGGTAGTTGCCGGTCTTCGGTCCCTTCACCAGGAACGTCTGGCCCCGGTAGAGGGTGCCCATCCACGGGCCGTCGTTGGGCGCGGTGCGGACGTAGAGGTCGTTGGCGCACACCGTCTCGCGTTCGCCGACGGTGCCGTTGGCCGCCTGGGCCGGGGTCGCGGTGGCGACCAGGGCGACGGCGGCGAGCGCGACCGCTGCTGCTTTCACCACGAGTCGTACCCCCCGATGCACTCGATCCGGAGGTAGCCCCAGTCATTGGGGCCGTAGTCCATGCTCGCCGCCCACCCGTTGTAGACGGGGTGGGCGCCGGGCGTGTGGCCGATCTTGTTGCCGTAGGTCAGGGTGCGCTTGAACTCGACCGGGCCGACCGCGTGGTTGTAGTTGCCGTAGAAGCTCGCGGTCTGGCAGACGACGATGGCGTGCCGGGGCGGTACCGGTTCGGCCGCGGCGGTGGTGGCTCCGAGCAACAGGGCGGTGCACGCGAGGACGAGTGCCCTCATCTGGTTCCTCCTTCACCGGGTAGTGCCACTAACCGGTGAAATTCTCCCGTGCGGGGAGTGGGTGCGGACAGAGCCAGTGGGGCGACGGGTTACACTGGACCCGGACCTCGTGCGGCACACATCTCGCGAACCTCCCCAGGGCCGGAAGGCAGCAAGGATAAGCGGGCTCTGGTGGGTGCACGGGGTCCCCTTTCGTTGTCGGACCCTCCCGGTAAGGTCGCCGACGTGGCGCTCGCCCTCTACCGCAAGTACCGTCCGGCGACCTTCGGCGAGGTCGTCGGTCAGGAGCACGTCACCGAACCGCTGCGCACCGCCCTGGCGGCCGGCCGGATCAACCACGCGTACCTGTTCTCCGGGCCGCGCGGCTGCGGCAAGACGTCCAGCGCCCGCATCATGGCGCGCTCCCTGAACTGCGTGAACGGCCCGACGCCCGACCCGTGCGGCGAGTGCAACTCGTGCGTGGGCCTGGCGCCCAACGGGCCCGGCAGCGTGGACGTGGTCGAGCTCGACGCGGCCAGCCACGGTGGCGTGGACGACGCGCGCGACCTGCGGGACAAGGCGTTCTACGCGCCGGCCGAGTCGCGGTACCGGGTGTTCATCATCGACGAGGCGCACATGGTCACCCCGCAGGGCTTCAACGCCCTGCTGAAGATCGTGGAGGAGCCGCCCGAGCACCTGATCTTCATCTTCGCCACCACCGAGCCGGACAAGGTGCTGCCCACCATCCGCTCGCGCACGCACCACTACCCGTTCCGGCTGATCCCGCCGAGGGACATGCGTGCCCTGCTGGAGCGCAACTGCGCCGCCGAGGGCGTGGCGGTCGAGCCTTCGGTGTTCCCGCTGGTGATCCGCGCGGGCGGTGGGTCGGCGCGGGACACGCAGTCGGTGATGGACCAGCTGCTGTCCGGCGCGGGTTCGGAGGGGGTGCGCTACGAGCGGGCGATCGCGCTGCTCGGCGTGACCGACGTGGCGTTGATCGACGACGTGGTGGACGGGCTCGCGCGCGGCGACGGCTCGGCGGTGTTCGGCACGATCGACCGCCTGGTCGAGGCCGGGCACGACCCGCGCCGGTTCGCGTCCGACCTGCTCGACCGGCTGCGCGACCTGGTGCTGCTGCACGCCGTGCCGGACGCGGCGGAGCGCGGCCTGGTGTCCGCGCCGGACGACGAGCTGGCCAAGATGACCGCGCAGCGGGACGCGACCCGGCCCGCGACCGTCACCCGGTGGGCCGAGATCCTGCACCAGGGCCTGACCGAGATGCGCGGGTCGACCGCTCCCCGACTGCTGCTCGAACTCGTGACGGCGCGGATGCTCCTGCCCTCGGTCGGCGATGTCGAGTCGGGCCTGCTGCAACGCGTCGAACAGCTGGAACGCCACGGCCCACCCGCCGGCGGCGCACCGGCAGGCGGTGGCGCGGCACCGGAGCCCCGGTTCCAGCGCCCCTCGCAACGAGGCCCTGACCCCGCACCCGCGGCACCGCAGGCCCAACCGCCCACCGCGCCGCAGGCCCAGCCGCCCGCCGCGCCGCAAGCTCAGCCTCCCGCCGCTGCGGCCACGCCGCCCGCCGGGCACCAAGGCCCACCCGCGGCCGGGCCGCAAGCGAGCGCCGCGCCGCCCGGACTGCCCGCTCCTCCGGTGCTGAAGTCGGCGGCGATGAGGTCCGCCGGCGCACCGGCCCGCCCCGAGCAGGCGCCCGCCGAGGAGACCCGTGCCGCCGCCCCGCCGTACGCCGGCGAGCCGGTCCCGCCACCCGTCGCACCGCCTCCCGCCGAGGCACCGGCCGCACCGGTGGCCGCGGCGGGCGGTGTCGACGCGGTGGAGGTGCGCCGCCGCTGGTCGGAGCTGCTGAGCGTGGTCCGCGGCACGAGCCGGAGCACCGAGGCGATGCTCACCAACGCCGCGGTCGCCGACGTCGACGGCACCACGGTCACCCTCACCCACACCTCAGCCCCGCTGGCCCGCCGGCTCGCCGAGCCGCGCAACGCCGACGCCATCGCCGCCGCGTTCGCGCAGGTCCTCGGCGGCACGTGGCAGGTGCGGTGCGTGCCCGCCGACGCGGTGAGCGCCGCACCGCCCCGCTCGGCGCCGCAGAAGCCCGCCCGGCCCGCGCCGACCAGGCCGAGCCAGGCGCAGCAGCCGGGCCAGGCGCGCCAGCCGGAGCCGTCGCGGCCCGCGCCGTCCGGCCGTCCGCCCGTCGACGACGTGCCGCCGCCGCCCGAGCCGCCGGAGCCCGATGAGCCCCTCCCGCCGGAACCGGTGGACGAGGAGGAGATGCTGGCCGAGGCGGCCCTTCCCGGCGACGCGGACGACCAGCGGCTCGACCCGGAGGCCGTGGTGCTCAAGCTCCTCGCCGACGAGCTTGGCGCTCGGCCGTTGAAGGGCTGATCGACGCGACTACGCTGGCGAACGGCGGCAGACCCCGAAGAGAGGAACCCGCGGTGCAACCCGGTGGGCCCAACATGCAGCAAATCCTCCAGCAGGCGCAGAAGATGCAGCAGCAGCTCGCCGAAGCCCAGCAGGAGCTGGCCGAGGCCGAGGTGACCGGCACCTCCGGCGGCGGCCTGGTCACCGCCGTCGTGTCCGGTGGCGGCGAGCTCAAGAGCCTGACCATCGACCCGAAGGCGGTCGACCCGGACGACGTCGAGACGCTGTCCGACCTGGTCGTCGCGGCCGTGCGCGACGCCAACCGCGCCGCGCAGGAGCTGGCGGCCCAGAAGATGGGCCCGCTCGCCAGCGGCATGGGCGGGATGGACGACCTGGGCGGTCTCGGGAAGCTGTTCGGCTGATGTACGAGGGGCCCGTCCAGGACTTGATCGACGAGCTCGGCAGGCTGCCGGGCGTCGGTCCGAAGAGCGCGCAGCGCATCGCCTTCCACCTGCTCGCCGCGGACCCGGCCGACATCGGCCGGCTCCAGGACGCGTTGCAGAAGGTCAAGGACGGCGTGGTGTTCTGCGACGTGTGCGGCAACGTCTCGGCCGAGGCGACCTGCCGCATCTGTCGCGACCCGCGCCGCGACCTGACCCTGATCTGCGTGGTGGAGGAGCCGAAGGACGTGCTCGCGGTGGAGCGGACCCGCGAGTTCAAGGGCCGCTACCACGTCCTGGGCGGCGCGCTCGACCCGTTGTCGGGTGTCGGGCCGGACCAGCTGCGGATCAGGCAGCTGCTCACCCGGATCGGCACGGAGGTGTCGGAGATCATCATCGCCACCGACCCGAACACCGAGGGCGAGGCGACGGCGACGTACCTGGTGCGGATGCTGCGGGACTTCCCGGGCCTCACCGTCACCAGGCTCGCGTCGGGCCTGCCGATGGGCGGCGACCTGGAGTTCGCCGACGAACTCACCCTCGGCCGGGCGCTGTCCGGCCGGCGCAGCATGTGAGGCTCGTCGCCGTCGACGGGCCGTCCGGCTCGGGCAAGTCGACGTTCGCGGCACGCCTCGCCGCCGAGCTGGGCGGCGTGCCCGTGGTGCCGACCGACCACTTCGCCACCTGGGACGACCCGGTGTCGTGGTGGCCGCGCCTGGTCGCCGACGTGCTCGACCCGCTGTGGCACGGCCGCGAGGCCCGCTACCGGAGGCTGGACTGGACCGGTGGGACGCCGAAGCCGGGCGAGCAGGTCACCGTGCCGGTGTCGGACGTGCTGGTCGTCGAGGGTGTCTCGGCGGCCCGCCGGTCGATCGCCGCACGCCTGGACGAGGCGATCTGGGTGGAGCTGCCCGACCCGGCTGAACGCCTGCGCCGCGCCGTCGCGCGGGACGGCGAAGCGAGCCGTGAGCACCTGCGGCGCTGGCAGGCGTTCGAACGCGGCTGGTTCGTCGTGGACGGCACGAAGGCCCGCGCCGACCGGGTCGTGCTGGTCGACTGAGTACGCCCGATCAGGGCCCGACCCCGTCGAGCGACGCCCGCACGTCGTCCGCTTCCGGCGCTTCGACGGCGGTGAACCACTCCAGCGCCCTCAGCCAGTGCTCCCGCGCGCCCGCGAGGTCGCCGGTGGCGGCCAGCACGTCCCCGGCCAGGTGCGCGGCCCGCGCGTGCACGCACCGCTGCCCCGTGGTCGCGCTCATCTCCAGGCACCGCAGCGCCAGGTCGAGCGCCTGGGCCGGGTCGCCCTGGTCGAGCCTGATCCGCCCGAGCACGGCCAGCACGTCCACCTCGGCGATCCGCAGCCGGTAGCGGACGGCGCTGTCCAGGGCCTGGGTCGCCGAGTAGCGCGCCTCGTCCAGCCTGCCCGCCGCGCGGTGGGTCAGCGCCAGGCTCCGCCGCGCCGCGCAGATGCCCAGCGGGTAGCCGGTCTCCTCGGCGATCCGCAACGCCTCCGTGGTGCGCTCGACCGCCTCCTCCAGCCTGCCCAGCCCGCACAACGCCTCACCCAGGGCGTTCTTCGCGTCGCACAGCCCCTTCAGGTTGCCCAGCTCCTCCGCGATGCCCACCGCCCGCCCTGCCTCGCGCGCGGCGTCGGCCCAGCGGCCGCGCATCACGTGCGCCAGCGCCAGGCCCTCGTGCGAGAAGTGCGCGACCCGGCGGGCGCCGGCGCGTTCGTACAGCTCACCGCACCTCTCGTAGAGCTCGGCGGCCCGCTGCGGCCGGCCCAGGAACAGGTGTACCTCGGCCAGCGCCCGGTGGCTGTCGGCCTGGGTCATCCAGGCGCCGAGCCGGTTGCCGACGTCCAGCGCGCCCTCGAACGACGACACGGCCCGGTCGAGCTGCCCGAGCTGCATGTAGACGCCGCCGAGGTTGAGCTGGGCGATGCCCTCCTGCTGCAACGCCCCGATGGCCCGCGTGATCACGAGCGCGCGCTCCAGGTGTTCCGCGGCCTGCTCCAGGTCGCCGATGTCGATGCAGACCGCGCCGAGGTTCGCCAGCACGGCGGCCTCCACGGCGGGGGCGGCGCCGGTGCGCTGCTGGATCGGGATCGCCCGCCGGAAGTAGTCGACGGCCACCCGGTGCTGCCCGATCGCCCAGTACAGCGTGCCCAGCGACGACAGCATCGCCACCTCGCCGGCCGCGTCCTGGGAGGCCTGCGCGACCGACAGACCGGCCTTCGCGGTCGCCAGCCACTCCACCGGCAACCCGATCGTGTAGAAGTACCGCCGCAACGCGTCGGCCAGTTGCCACACGTCCCGGTCGGGCTGGCGGTCGGCGGCGTGCACGACGAGCCCGACCAGGTTGCTCCGCTCGGCGTCCAACCAGGCCAGGGCCTCGGCCGAGGTGGAGAACAGGCGCGGCGTCACGCCCGCCACCACGTCGTTGCGCGGCAGCCGCAGCAGGGTGCTCTTGAACGCGTCGGTGGCGTTGTCCACCGACCGGATCGACCAGTCCAGCAGCCGCCGCGACGCCTGCGCGCTCTCCGCCGCGTCGTCCTCGATCTCGCGCCGTTCGGTCGCGTAGTCGCGCAGCAGGTCGTGGAACTGGTAGCGGCCCGGCGCGTGGTTGTCCACCAGGTTCGCCGTGGCCAGCCGGTCCAGCCGCCGCCGCGCGTCCTGCGTGGTCAGCCCGCCCAACGCCGCCGCCACGTCGGGCGTGATGTCGCCCGGGGCCAGCGACAGCAGCCGGAACAGCGACGCCAGCTCCGGCTTGAGCGCCGTGTACGACAGGTCGAACGCCGCGTGCACGGCCGCCCGCTCGTCACCCTCCACGGCCAGCGCCGCCAGCCGGTTGCCCGCGCGCAGCTCCTCCACGTACGAGGCGATGGTGATCTCCGGCCGGGACAGCAGGTTCGCCGCCGCGATCCGCAGCGCCAGCGGCAGGTGCGCGCACAGCTCGGCCAGCTCGTCGGCCGCGTCGGACTGCGACGCCACCACGTCCTCGCCGAGCATCCCGGCCAGCAGCGCCCGCGTCTCGGCCCGGTCGAGCACGTCGAGGCGCACGTTCGACGCGGCGTGGCTGACCGCCAGCCCGCGCAGGGTGTCCCGGCTGGTCACCAGCACCGCGCACCCCGGCGAGCCGGGCAGCAGCGGCCGGATCTGCTCGGCGTTGGCCGCGTTGTCCAGCACCAGCAGCACCTGCTGGTCGGTCAGCCGCGACCGGAACATCGCCTCCTGCTCGTCCTGGTCCAGCGGCACCGACTCGGGCGGCACGCCCTGCGCCCGCAGGAACCGCGGCAGCACGTCCACCGCGCTCAACGGTGGCCCCTGGGCGTAACCGCGCAGGTTCACGTACAGCTGCCCGTCCGGGAAGAAGTGCCGCATCTTGTGCGCCGCGTGCACGGCCAGCGCCGTCTTGCCCACGCCGGGCGGTCCGGCCAGCGTCACCACCGGCACGCCCTGCGCGGTCCGCAGCAACGCCTCGATCAGCTGAACGGCCTGCTCACGGCCCACGAAGTCGCCGATGTCGGCGGGCAGCTGCGAGGGCACCACCCGGTCACGCCGCGCCGCGGTCGCGTGCTGCCCCGGGTCGAGCGACGGCGACCCGCCGAGCACCTGCTGGTGCACGCGCCGCAGCTCGTCGCCCGGGTCGATGCCCAGCTGCTCGGCCAGCAGCCCGCTGACCCGCCGGTAGGCGCCCAGCGCGTCGGCCTGCCGCCCGGACCGGTACAGCGCGATCATCAGCTGCGCCCACAGCCGTTCCCGCAGCGGGTGCTCGCTGGTCAGCCGGGACAGCTCGGGGATCAGCTCGGCGTGCCGGCCCAGCTCCAGGTCCACCTCGACCCGGCGCTCCTCCACGTGCAACCGACGTTCACCCAGGCGGGGCACCTCGTCGCGGTGCAGCACCTCGGACGGTACGTCCACCATCGCCGGGCCGCGCCACAGCGCCAGCGCGGCGGTGAAGATCGCCGACGCCGACTCCAGCCTGCCCGCGGCCCGTTCCCGCTCGCCCTCCTCGACCAGCTGCTCGAACCGCCTCACGTCGATCGTGCGCTCGTCGACGTCGATCAGGTAGCCGTCCGGCACGGTCCGGATCGGCACCGCCGGGCCGAGCACCTGCCGCAGCCGCATCACGTAGGTCTGCAGCGTGCCGCGGGCCCGCGCGGGAGGCTCGGCACCCCAGATGTGCTCCGCCAGCTCGTCCACCGAGACACCGGCTCCGGCGCGCAGGAGCAGCGACACCAGCAGCGACCGCTGCCGTCCCGCCCGCACCACGACCTGCTCGCCGTCGACCAGCACCTGCAACGGGCCGAGGACGCGGAACTCGACCACAGGGCTCACCGGCGACCTCCCTCCGCACGTGTGCAGGTTTCTGTTGTCCGTTGTACAGCGTAGGAGGGCGTTTGCCCGATCGGTCGTGGTCACGTTGGGTCAGCGAAGGTGCGCCGGACGTATGAGAATGCTGATTCACGTGGCCGGATCGTGACCTGTGTTACCTCGGAAGGGATGTGGTGACCGGTTAGGGTCCCTGACCACACCGTGAGATCCCGGATTTCCCTAGGGGTGTTTGATGGCTCATTCCCGAACGGCTCGGCGCCGTTGGACGGCCGCGATCGGCCTGACCGGCGTCGCCGCGCTCGCACTGTCCGCCTGCGCCGAATCCGGCCGCACGGACGACCCGGGGGCCGGCCAGGTCGGTGGCACGCTCACCTTCGGTGCGGCTGGTGCTCCCAAGCTGTTCGACCCGTTCTACGCCACTGACGGCGAGACGTTCCGCGTCTCCCGCCAGATGTACGAGGGTCTGGTCGGCTTCAAGCCCGGAACGGCCGAGGTGGAGCCCGCCCTGGCGACGAAGTGGGACTCGTCGGAAGACGGCAAGACGTGGACGTTCACACTGAAAGAAAATGTGAAATTCCACGACGACTCGGACTTCAACGCCGAAGCGGTGTGCTTCAACTTCGACCGCTGGTACAACCAGAAGGGCGCCGGTCAGTCCGACGCCGTTTCGCAGTACTGGCTGGACAACTTCGGCGGCTTCGCGGACACCCCCGACAAGCCGTCGCTCTACAAGTCCTGCACCGCCAAGGACGCCAAGACCGCCGTCATCGAGCTGAACGAGGCCACCTCGCAGTTCCCGTCGGTGCTGGGCTTCACGTCGTTCTCCATCTCGAGCCCGACGGCGCTCAAGCAGTACGACGCGGACAACGTGGTCGCGGCCGGTGACAGCTTCACCTACCCGGCCTACGCCAACGAGCACCCGACCGGCACCGGGCCGTTCAAGTTCTCGAAGTTCGACAAGGCGAACAACGTCGTCGAGCTCGTGCGCAACGACAACTACCACGGCACCAAGGCGAAGCTCGACAAGATCGTCTTCCGGATCATCCCGGACGAGACCGCCCGCAAGCAGGCGCTCGAGGCCGGCGACATCGACGGGTACGACCTGCCGAACGCGGCCGACTGGCCGGGCCTGAAGGAGAAGGGCTTCAACGTCGCGGTCCGCCCGGCGTTCAACGTCCTCTACCTGGGCATCAACCAGAAGAACAACCCGAAGCTGCAGGACCTCAAGGTCCGCCAGGCCCTGATGTACGCGATCAACCGCGACCAGCTGGTGAAGTCGCAGCTGCCCGAGGGCGCGTCGGTGGCCACGCAGTTCATGCCGAGCACGGTCGACGGCTACAACAAGGACCTGAAGGCGGTCGGCTACGACCCGGAGAAGGCCAAGGCGCTGCTGGCTGAGGCAGGCGCGTCGGACCTGACGCTGAAGTTCTTCTGGCCGACCGAGGTCACCCGGCCGTACATGCCGAGCCCGAAGGACATCCAGGCCGCCATCGCCGGCGACCTGGAGAAGGCGGGCATCAAGCTGGAGGTCTCCTCCAAGCCGTGGAACGGCGGTTACCTGACCGACGTCGACCAGGGCATCCCGGACCTGTTCATGCTGGGCTGGACCGGCGACAACGGCACCGCGCACAACTGGATCGGCACCTTCTTCGGCCGCACCGACAACCGGTTCAACACCGGCGCGTCGCCGTGGGGCGCGGAGCTGGCCGCCGAGCTGGCCGCGGCGAGCTCCGAGCCGGACGAGACCAAGCGCAGCGACATGTACGTCGAGCTGAACAAGAAGATCATGGAGCAGTACTTGCCCGCCATCCCGGTGTCGCACTCGCCGCCGGCGCTGGTGCTCAAGTCGGACGTCAAGGGCGTCGTGCCCAGCCCGCTGACCGACGAGAGGTTCGGCCAGGCCAGCAAGGGCTGAGTCGCACACCTCCGGATAGAGATCACGGGGTAGCTCAATGCTCCGCTACACGATCCGACGGCTCATCCAGCTCGTCGGCGTGGTGCTGGTGCTGTCCCTGCTGCTCTTCGCGTGGTTGCGCGCTCTCCCGGGAGGGCCGGTCTCGGCCCTCCTGGGGGAGCGCTCCACGCCCGAGTCGCGGGAAGCCCTCACCAAACAGCTCGGCTTGGACCAGCCGATCTTCGTCCAGTACGTCAAGTTCCTCGGGCGCGCCCTGTCGGGCGACTTCGGCGTGTCGACGGGCGTGCAGCCCGGTGACTCGGCCCTCGACATCTTCCTCCAGCGCTTCCCCGCGACGATCGAGCTGAGCGCGCTCGCGATCCTCATCGCGGTCGCCGTCGGCATCCCGCTGGGGTACATGGCGGCGAAGCGCCGCGGCGGCTGGTTCGACAACATCAGCGTCGGCGGCTCGTTGCTCGGCGTCGCCGTGCCGGTGTTCTTCCTGGCCTACGTGCTCAAGGACGTGCTGTCGTCCGCCTTGGGCCTGCCCACCGAGGGCCGCCAGGACGCGATCAACGCGACCCGGGTCACCGGGTTCTTCGTCCTCGACGGCGTGCTCACCCAGGAGTGGGACGCGGCGCTGAACGCGCTGGAGCACCTGATCCTGCCCGCGGTCGCGCTGGCCACCATCCCGTTCGCGGTGGTGTTCCGGATCACCCGGGCCGCCGTGCTCGACGTGCTCGACGAGGACTTCGTGCGCACCGCCGAGTCCAAGGGCCTCACCGCGCCGACCATCCGGCGCAGGCACGTGCTGCGCAACGCGATGCTGCCGGTGGTGACCACCATCGGCCTGCAGACCGGCGCGCTGCTGGCGGGCGCGGTGCTGACCGAGAAGGTGTTCTCGTTCGCCGGGGTCGGCCAGGCGCTGGCCATCGGGTTCGAGAGACGCGACTACCCGGTGCTGCTGCTGCTGATCATCATGGCCACGATCGTGTACGTGGTGGTCAACCTGCTGGTGGACCTCTCGTACGCGCTCATCGACCCGCGGATCAGGACGAGGTAGGCCGCGATGGTCACTCCGACGCGCAAGAAGGACCGGATCGACTCGCTCGCCGGGAGCAGCGCCGACGCCGGTGTCAGCCTCGCCGCGAGCGCGTGGCGCACGTTGCGCCGCAGCCCGGTGTTCCTCACCGGTGCCACCATCATCAGCCTGTTCGTGCTGGTGTCGCTGCTGTCGCCGTGGCTGGCGCCGCACGACCCGTCCGACCCGATGCTGATCGACCAGGTCGTCAAGGCCCGCAACCAGATCCCGCCGGTCCAGGACGGCCACCCGCTCGGCGGCGACCTGCAGGGCCGCGACTTCTTCTCCCGCCTGCTCATCGGCTCGCAGCAGACGCTGATCGTGGGCGTGCTGGCCACCCTGATCGGGTTGGCGGGCGGGCTGACGCTCGGCACGCTGGCGGGTGCGTTCGGCGGCTGGGTCGACTCGGTCGTCATGCGCCTGGTCGACGTCATGCTGTCGCTGCCCAGCCTGCTGCTGGCGTTCAGCATCAGCGCGATGTTCGCCCGGCCCAACCAGTACACCGTGATCGTCGCGGTGGCGGTGGTGCAGATCCCGGTGTTCGCGCGGCTGCTGCGCGGCTCGATGCTCGCCCAGCGGCACAGCGACCACGTGCTGGCCGCGACCGCGCTGGGCGTGAAACCGGGCGCCATCGTGTTCCGGCACATGCTGCCCAACTCGCTCGGACCGGTGATCGTGCAGTCCACGCTGGTGCTGGCCACGGCCATCATCGACGCGGCGGCGCTGTCGTTCCTCGGCCTGGGCAACCCCGACGACCGGATCCCGGAGTGGGGGCAGATGCTCGGCGACGTGCAGAACGTGTTCGACACGCACCCGCAGCTGGCGTTCTGGCCGGCGGGCTGCATCATCGTCGTCGCGCTCGGCTTCACCCTGATGGGTGAGACGCTGCGCGAAGCCCTCGACCCCAAGAGCAGGCGGTGAGTCGTGCCACTCCTCGAAGTACGTGACCTCACCGTGGTTTTCGAGCGCAAGGGGGAGAAGCCCTTCACCGCCGTCGACCACGTGAGCTTCGACGTGGAGCCGGGCCAGACCGTCGGCCTGGTCGGCGAGTCGGGGTGCGGCAAGTCCGTGACGTCGTTGGCGATCATGGGGTTGCTGCCCAGGCGCGGCGCGCGCGTGTCCGGTTCCGTGCAGTACGAAGGCGTGAACCTGCTGTCGCTGTCCGACCGCGAGATGCGCGACAAGCGCGGCCGTGACCTGGGCATGGTGTTCCAGGACCCGCTGTCCTCGCTGAACCCGGTGATCCCGATCGGGGTGCAGGTGACCGAGGTGCTGGAACGGCACCGGGACATGCCGCGCAAGAAGGCGATGCTGGAGGCGGCCGAGCTGCTGGACAAGGTCGGCATCCCCGACCCGACCCGGCGGCTGTCGGAGTACCCGCACCAGCTGTCCGGCGGCATGCGGCAACGCGCGCTGATCGCGATCGCGCTGGCGTGCCGTCCCCGGCTGCTCATCGCCGACGAGCCGACCACGGCGCTGGACGTGACGATCCAGGCGCAGATCCTGGCGCTGCTCAAGGAGCTGGTGCACGACCTGGGCACCGCACTGGTCATGATCACGCACGACCTGGGCGTGGTCGCGGGCCTGTGCGACGAGGTGAACGTGCTCTACGCCGGTCGCGTGGTGGAGAAGGCGCACCGGCACGAGCTGTTCGCCGCGCCGCGCCACCCGTACACGCACGGCCTGCTGTCGTCGATCCCGCGGCTGGACGCGCCGCGCGGCGAGAAGCTGAATCCGATCCGCGGCTCGGTGTCGGACAACATCCCCTGGTCGGAGGGCTGCGCGTTCGCGCCCCGCTGCCCCAACAAGCTGGACGTGTGCGTGCGGGTGACGCCCGAGCAGGAGGACATCGGCGGCGGCCGGCTGCTGCGCTGCCACAACCCGGTGAAGCCGCCGGTGGCCGAGGAGGTGTCGGCGTGAGCACTGCGGTGACTCCCGGACCAGGGACCCCTCAGTCGGATCATCCGGGTGACACCCTGGTGTCCGTGGAGGGCATCAAGGTCCACTTCCCGATCAAGCGCGGCGTGATCCTCGACCGCACGGTCGGCCACGTGTACGCGGTGGACGGCGTCGACCTGTCGGTGCGGCGCGGCGAGACGTACGGCCTGGTCGGCGAGTCGGGGTGCGGCAAGTCCACCCTCGGGCGGGCGGTGCTGCGGCTGACCGAGCCGACGGCCGGGCGGGTCGTGTTCGACGGCACGGACCTGTCGACGTTGAAGGGCGAGGAACTGCGCCGGATGCGCCGCCGGATGCAGATGGTGTTCCAGGACCCCATGTCGTCGCTGGACCCCCGGCAGTCGGTGGAGTCGATCCTGGTCGAGGGCCTGCGGGCGCACGACCTGGACAAGGGCCGTGAGGCGACCGGCAAGCGGCTGCGCGAGCTGCTGTCGGCGGTCGGGCTGCCGTCGACGTCGCTGCGCAAGTACCCGCACGAGTTCTCCGGCGGCCAGCGGCAGCGCATCGGCATCGCGCGGGCGCTGGCGGTCGAGCCCGACCTGATCATCGCCGACGAGCCGGTGTCCGCGCTGGACGTGTCGGTGCAGGCGCAGGTCGTCAACCTGCTGGAGGAGCTGCAGGACGAGTTCGGGCTCACCTACCTGGTGATCGCGCACGACCTCGCCGTGGTGCGGCACATCTCCGACCGGGTCGGCGTGATGTACCTGGGCGGCCTGGTGGAGGAGGCGACCTCGGACGACCTCTACGCCGAGCCGCTGCACCCGTACACCAGGGCGTTGCTGTCGGCGATCCCCGTGCCGGACCCGGTGGTGGAGGACCGGCGCGAGCGGATCCTGCTCACCGGCGACCTGCCGTCACCGGCGAACCCGCCCAAGGGCTGCCGCTTCCACACCCGCTGCCCGTGGAAGCAGGCCACCCGCTGCGACACCGAGCGGCCCGAGCTGCGCGAGGTGCTGCCGGGGCACCGGGTGGCGTGCCACTGGGCGGAGGACATCCGGGCGGGCAAGCTCCGGCCGCACGAGGTCGAGGCCGTGCTGGTGGAGGAGGACGGCATCTCGCCGGACATCCCCCTGGTCGGACCCGCCTCGGTGACGGAGGCGCTGAACCCGTGAGCCCGTGTCCGGGGGCGCCCGCCCGCGCCCCCGGACACGTCGGTCAGACCACCCCCGGGTAGAGGGTGCGCGGGTCGGCGGACAGCGCGGCCTTCAGCTCCACGACCCCCTGGTCGGCCAGCACCTCGACGAGGTCGGCCTCGATGCCGTCCAACGCGGCGCGCACGACGTCGGCGGGGTCGTTCTTCGGCACGTCGAGGCTCGCCGTCATGTCGGTGTCGGTCGGGCCCAGGTGCAGGCCGGTGACCAGCGTGCCCTGGCCCGCGAGCTCCACCCGGACGCCGTTGGTGAGGCTCCACTGCGCCGCCTTGGCCGCGCTGTACGCGGTGGCGTACTCGTAGGACACCCACGACATCGAGGACAGCACGTTCAGGATCGCGCCGCCGCCGTTGGCGGCGAGGACCGGCGCGAAGGCGCGCACCATCTCCAGCGTGCCGTAGAAGTTCGTGTCCAGCTCCTGCCTGATCGCGGCCGGGTCGCCGGTGACCAGGTTCTGCCCGGTGATGATGCCCGCGTTGTTGACCAGCAGGTTCACGTCGCCCGCGGCGGCGGCAGCGGCGGCCACGGCGGCCGGGTCGGTGATGTCCAGCGGCAGGACCTCGACGTCGGGCAGGTCGACCGCGTCGGCGTTGCGCGCGGTCGCGTAGACCTTCGCGGCGCCCCGTTCCAGCAGCTGCCGGGCGAAGTGCCTGCCGAGGCCGCGGTTGGCGCCGGTGACCAGGGCGACCGAGTTGGCGATCTTCATGGCTGTCTCCCCGTGGGTTGGGTTGGCTTTTCCAACCTAGCCTGGCTGGATTGGGATGCACAACCGAGCCATACTGGGGCGGTGGCGGAACCCGACGACCCCGGCTGTTCCACGGTCAAGGCCGTGGAGGTCGTCGGCGAGCGCTGGACGTTGTTCGTGCTGCGCGAGGCGTTGGTGGGCGCGAGCCGCTTCTCGGAGTTCCGGGCCCGGCTCGGGATCGCGTCCGACGTGCTCGCCGCCAGGCTGTCGAAGCTGGTCGACACCGGGCTGATGGCCCGGCAGAGCTACCGGGAGCCGGGGCAGCGCCCGCGCGACTGCTACCGCCTCACCGAGTCGGGCAGGCAGCTCGGTGTGGTGCTGTGCGCGTTGCAGGAGTGGGGCGACGAGCACCTGCCGGGCGCGCCGTCGCGGGTCGCGTTCCGCACGGCGGACGGGCGTCCGGTGACGGTGCGCTTCGTGGACGACGAGGGTGTCGTGGTCCCGGTGGACCAGGTGCGCGCGGAGCGGACCTAGCGTCTCCCGGGTCTGTAGAGCGCCCGCAGGACCAGCAGGCAGCCGGCCTGGATGCCCAACGCGATCAGGGCGTGCACGAGCCAGGCGCC
The DNA here is from genome assembly GCF_003014735.1 of Saccharothrix carnea. Lineage (GTDB taxonomy): Bacteria > Actinomycetota > Actinomycetes > Mycobacteriales > Pseudonocardiaceae > Actinosynnema > Actinosynnema carneum. The sequence goes on from NZ_PYAX01000005.1 coordinate 543,367, forward strand.
GGCGAGCGTGGGTCCGCCCCACGCCTCGCCGAGGTCGGGGTCGGCGGTGAACGGGTGGCCGATCGCGCCGACCGTGTCCGGCCAGAACGGGTACAGCCAGCCGCGGGCGACCAGGTAGAGGGCGAGCAGCGCGGGCACCGCGGCGACGAGCGCGCGACCGACCCCGGGCCGCGGGTGGAGGCCGAGAAGTGCTTTCACCGCACGAACGTTAGGCGCGCCGGGGACGCCCGTCGTCAGCCCACGGGCTGTCATACCCCGGTAGGGCCTGGGCGGGGGCGCCTCCCCCTGTGGTGGTGCCCCCGCCCAGGGGGTCACGCGGGCCAGTTCGGCGAACGTCCGAGCAGGCCCACCAGGCGGTCGGTGATCGGCGCGTCCACCGGCACGTCGACCGGCATCGCGAACGCCCCTCCCGGACCTCGGACGTCCGGCGTGGTCGGGAAGTGCCGCGCCATCCGGTAGGCGGCGGTGGCGAGCTCGGCGTCCAGGGTGCTGTCGACCCCGATCGCCCGGCACAGGTCCCAGGCGTGCACCAGGTTGTCCACGAAGTGCCCGGCCACCAGCTCGCGGCCGCGGCGCAGGCCGTAACCGGGGAACTCGGCCTCGGCCTCCAGCACGCCTTCGGCGCGGAACGCCTCGGTGACCGCGTCGGTCGCCACCCGGTAGGCGGCGACCAGGTCGTCGCTGGCCGGCTCGTCGACGGCCGTGTGGCGGACGGCCGCGACGAACGACAGCGTCGACTCCACCTGGTGGCGCAGCAGTTCGTAGACGGTCCAGCCGGCGCACGGCGTGGCCATGTCCAGGTGGGCCTCTTCCAGGTCCGCCATGAGCTTCAGGTTGAGGTCGAGCGCCGACCGGTTCAGGTCCAGGAGATCCATGTGTCGTCCACCCCTCTAGTTGTACGAACGATCGTACAATTAGTTTGGGGCGGGTCAAGGGGGCTAGCGTGGACGGCGTGAAGGTCGACGGACGGGTGGAGCGCGGCGAGCAGACGCGGCGGCAGATCCTGCGGCGCGCGGCGGAGATCGCCTCGGTGGAAGGGCTGGAGGGCCTGTCGATCGGGCGGCTGGCCGGCGAGCTGGAGGTCAGCAAGAGCGGGGTGTTCGCGCACTTCGGGTCGAAGGAGGAGCTGCAGCTCTCGACCGTGCGCGCGGCGGCGGCGATCTTCGTGCGGCAGGTGGTGGAACCGGCGCTGACCGAGCCGCCGGGCCTCGCCCGCCTGGAGCGGCTGCTGGACGGCTGGCTGGCGTACTCGGAGAACCGCACGTTCCCCGGCGGGTGCTTCTTCTACGCCGTGCAGGCCGAGTTCGACGCCCGCCCGGGCCGGGTGCGCGACGCGATCGCCGGGTACGGGCGCGAGTGGAACTCCTACGTCCGCGAGACCGTCGCCGCCATCCCGGGGATCACCGACCCCGACCAGCTGGCGTTCGAGCTGATCGCGTTCCTGGAGATGGCCAACGCCCAGTCCGTCCTGCACGACGACCCGCAGGCCTACTCACGCGCCCGCGTCGCCGTGCGGGCGCGGTTGGCTCAGGCGGGCACGGCGGCGTCCACGGCCCGGCGCTGAGCGGCTTTCACGGCCATCCCGATCGGCACGCTGATCAGCGTGGCCACCCCGAACGAGATCAGCGTCGCCACCACGGGGTCGGTGAACAGCTGACCGCCGAAGTAGCCGAGCGTGGCCGTGTAGGCGCTCCACAGCAAGGCGCCGACCAGCGCGATCGGCGTGAACCGCCGGATCGGCCACCGCAGCGCCCCGGCCAGCACCGCCCCGACCAGCCCACCACCGGGCACGAACCGCACCGCGACCAGGATCGACTCACCGCGCGTGGCCAACTTCGCCGCCGTCCACGCGATCACGGCCCGCGGTCCGGGCCGTTGACCGACCCGGCTCAGCGCCCGCATACCCACACTCCGCCCGATGGTGAAGTTCACCAGGTCCGACAGCGCGCACCCGGCCGCCGCCACGGCGATCACCGCCGTCAACGACAGCTCACCGGAGGCGGCGAGCACGCCGTACCCGATCAACACGGCCTCGGTCGGCGCCAGCGGCACGACGGCGACGACGAACAGCACCACGAACGCGGTCATGACCGGGGAACGTCGCGGAGTTCCGGATCATCACCAAGCTGTCGGTGTCTTCAGCATCCCGTCACCTTCGGCGTCACATATCCGCAGGTAGCGCGTCGATCGTGTTACGCGCGACACACGTCTCGCTGAGGTCTTCGGTGAAGAACGCGGCGGCGAGGTGGGCGTGGAGGACGACGTCCGGCCCCTCCGGCTTCAGGAACAACGTGAACGGCCGCGCCCCTCCCGCGACCGTGTGCACGCCGGTAGCCGTGGCGTGCAGCAGGTCGAGCGCCCGGGTCGCCTCGGCGCCCCAAGCACACCGCAGTTCCGGCAGGTGGGCCCGCTGCGACGCCTCGAACAGCCGCTGGTACTGGTCGCCGAGCGCGGGCGCGCAGGCCACAATGTCGGGCAACCGGACCGGCGCGCACCCGGCCTCGACCCGCTCGATGCCCGCACCGACCCCCGCGACCGGGCCGCGCGGAAGACGTTGGAGCACAGCGCCGCGCACCTGGGTGTTTCGGAGAGCAAGATCAGCAACATGGAGTCCGGCCGCTACGGGCAGCCGCCCGGGGAGGTCGCGAAGCTGCTCGCCTTCTACGACGCCGATCCCGACCGCATCGCGCGGATCGTCGCGTTGGGGCAGGAGGACGACACCGGTAGCTGGTGGGCACCTTGGGCCGGTGTGATCCCCGACTGGCTCCGACTCTTCGCCGGCCTGGAGGGCATGTCCCAATCGGTCTTCTTCTACGAACCGCTTGCTGTTCACGGGCTGTTGCAGACCGAGGGGTACGCCACGGCCGTGGCGGCAGGCGCGCGCCGCGTGCGACCTGCCGACGCGGACCTGGTGGTGGGATTCCGCATGGAGCGGGCGAGGCGGCTGGTCGACCACGAGAACCCCTTGGTGCTGCAGGCTGTCCTCGAAGAGACGGCGCTGCATCGCCCGGTCGGCGACCGCGAGGTCATGCGGGGCCAACTGGCCCATCTGCTGGCCCTCAACCGGCTGCCCAACATCGACATCCGGGTGATCCGCACCTCCGCCGGAGTGCATCCGGCCTTGGCGGGCCAGTTCACGCTGTTGCAGTTCAAGGACTTCAGCGATGTGGCGTACGTCGAGCTTCAGGAAGACGCGATATATCTTCATGATCCGACCAAGGTCCGGGCCTATAACATGTCGGCTGAGAGCCTGCGCGCAGCCGCCCTGGGGCCGCGCGAGACGAATTCCTTGATCGCCTCGCTGATCGAGGGGTCGCAGCCCTGACCTGGAGGTCGTGATGACACTCCGCTTGCCTGCCGATGCGCGGTGGAAAAAGGCGACCGGGAGCTACGAGAACGGCAGTTGTGTCGAGGTGGCGGTCGGCGAAGCCGTGATCGGGGTTCGGGACTCGAAGAACGCCGAAGGGCCGGTGTTGACCTTCCCGGCCGGCCGGTGGGCGGCGTTCCTCACCAAGACCGCCTGACCGCTCGCGCGCACCGCTCGGCGTGCGCACGCAGGGCGTCGACCAGGGCGGGTGGCCCGTTGGTCAGGCTGAAGTCCACGTCGACCGACGTGATCATCCACGCCAGGTCGCGGGCGGTGTCGGCGCCGAGGTGCAGCAGGCAGGTCCGGGAGTCCACCGGTTCGACCACGCCCATGCCCGGCCAGACGCGGTCGGCCGCGGTGGCGGCCGGTTCGTGCAGCGTCACGGTCGCCCGCACCGGCCACGCGCGGGACGACAGGCGGTGGGCCAGGTATGTCGCCGCGTCGCCGTCCGGTGGTTCGCGGGGCGTGAAGCGGGGGCCGTTCGGGGTCCGCAGCACCAGCCGGTCGACGCGGAAGCTGCGCCAGTCGTCGCGGTCGGTGTCCCAGGCGACCAGGTACCAGTGCCGCACGAAGTTGACCAGGCGGTGCGGTTGCGCGCAACGGGTCGTCGCGCCGCCCCGCGGGCTGGTGTAGTCGAACCGCAGCGACTCGTGCCGCCGGCAGGCGTCGGCGATGGCCACGAGCACGTCCGGGTCGACGCGCGGCCCGCTGGTCTCGACCCGGGCGGTCGCCGCGTGCAGCGTGCCGACGCGGTGCCGCAGCCGCGCGGGCAGCACCTGCTCCAGCTTGGCCAACGCCCGCAGCGACGCCTCCTCGATCCCGGCGACCGAACCACCCGCCGCCGTCCGCAGCCCCACGGCCACGGCCACCGCCTCGTCGTCCTCCAGCAGCAACGGCGGCAGTGCGGCACCCGCGTCGAGCCGGTAACCGGCCGTGCCGCGGCTGGCGCGCACCGGGTAGCCCAGGTCGCGCAGCCGTTCGACGTCACGGCGGACGGTGCGCGTGGTGACGTCCAACCGCTCGGCCAGCTCGGCGCCCGACCAGTCGCGCGGGGCCTGCAACAGCGACAGCAGCCGGAGGAGCCGAGCGGTGGTGTCCACCGGCCCACCTTAGGACCGGAACTGTCCCAACCGTTCCTTAGCGTCGGCCCCATGACCGCACCGCACGACATCCGCCCGTTCCGCATCGACATCCCGCAGGACCGGCTCGACGACCTGAACGCGCGGCTGGCCAACACCCGCTGGCCCGACGAACTGCCCGGCGTCGGCTGGAGCCGGGGCGTGCCGGTGGCCTACCTGAAGGACCTCGCCGAGCACTGGCGCACCACCTACGACTGGCGGGCGCACGAGGCGGCGATCAACGAGCACCCGCAGTACCTGGCCACGGTGGACGGCCAGCGCGTGCACTTCCTGCACGTGCGCTCACCCGAGCCGGACGCCCTGCCGCTCGTGCTGCTGCACGGCTGGCCGGGCGGTGTGGTCGACTTCCTGGACGTCATCGGCCCGTTGTCGGACCCCCGCGCGCACGGCGGCGACCCGGCCGAAGCGTTCCACCTGGTCCTACCGTCACTGCCGGGCTTCGGCTTCTCCACCCCGCTGGCCGGTCCCGGCATGAACGCGGCACGGATGGCCGGCGTGCTGGTGGAGCTGATGCACGCGCTCGGCTACGAGCGGTACGGCGTGCAGGGCTACGACACCGGTGCGTGGGTCGGCCCGGAGATGGCCAGGCAGGCACCGGACCGGGTGGTCGGGCTGCACGTCAACGCCCTGCTCACGTTCCCGGTCGGCGCGGACGGCGAGTTCGACGACCTCAGCGAGGTCGAGCGGCAGCGGTGGGCGGACGTGCAGGACTTCAACGACGGCTACCTGCAGTGCAACGCCAAGCGCCCGCAGACCGTCGCCTACGGCCTGCACGACTCGCCGGTGGGCCAGCTCGCCTGGATCGTGGAGAAGTTCAAGGAGCTCACCGACCCGGAGGACGGCCTGCCCGAGGACAGCGTCGACCGCGACCGCGTCCTCACCGACGTCTCGCTGTACTGGCTGACCGGCACGGCCGCGTCGGCGGCGCAGGTCTACTACGAGGAGATCAGCGCGAAGGGGTGGGCCGACGCCGAGCGGACCACCGTGCCGACCGGCGTGCTGGTCTCGGCCCACGACAAGACGATCCGCCCGTGGGCCGAGCGCGACCACCACGTGGTGCGGTGGACCGAACTCGACCGGGGCGGCCACTTCCTCGCCATGGAACAGCCGAACCTGCTGGTCACCGACGTGCGCGAGTTCTTCACCGGCCTGCGCTGAGCACAACCCGCGAGGTCGCGGCGAGCGGTCGACTTCCAGGCGACCTCGCCCGCGACGCCGGAGGCGGCGCAGTTCAACACGGTCGCCTCGCCGTCACCACGACGGCGAGGCGACCCCGTCGAGCTCAGCGGTTGGCGCGGTTGATCGCGGACACCAAGGCGCGCAGCGACGCCGCCACCGTGGAGCTGTCGATGCCCACGCCCCACAGCACGCGGTCGGACACGGCGCACTCCAGGTATGCCGCCGCACGGGCGTCGTCACCCGACGACATGGCGTGCTCGAAGTAGTCCAGCACCCGCACGTCGTAGCCGACGGTGGCCAGCGCGTCCACGAACGCGGCGATCGGGCCGTTGCCGGTGCCGGTGATCTCCTGCGTCTCGCCGTCCACCACGACCACGGCCTTGATCGTCTCGTGGCCGCTGCCGTCGCCGGACACCTTCTGCCGCAGCAGCCTCAACGGCGCCGTGGCGTCGAGGTACTCGTCGGAGAACGCGTCCCACATGTCCTTGGGGCCGATCTCGCCGCCCTGGGTGTCGGTGACCTCCTGGATGACCCGGGAGAACTCCACCTGCAGCCGGCGCGGCAGGTCCAGGTGGTGCTCGGTCTTCATCAGGTAGGCCACGCCGCCCTTGCCGGACTGCGAGTTGACCCGGATCACGGCCTCGTAGTTGCGGCCGACGTCCTTCGGGTCGATCGGCAGGTAGGGGACGTCCCACGGGAACTCGTCCACGTGCTGCCCGGCGGCCTTGGCGGCGTCCTCCAGGGCCTCGAAGCCCTTCTTGATCGCGTCCTGGTGCGAGCCGGAGAACGCGGTGAACACCAGGTCGCCGCCGTAGGGGTGCCGCTCGGGGACGGGCAGCTGGTTGCAGTACTCGACCGTGCGCCGGATCTCGTCGATGTCGGAGAAGTCGATCTGCGGGTCGATCCCCTGGCTGAACAGGTTCATGCCCAGCGTCACCAGGCACACGTTGCCGGTGCGCTCGCCGTTGCCGAACAGGCAGCCCTCGATCCGGTCGGCGCCCGCCAGGTAGCCCAGCTCGGCGGCGGCCACGCCGGTGCCCCGGTCGTTGTGCGGGTGCAGCGACAGGATGATCGACTCGCGCCGGGCCAGGTTGCGCGACATCCACTCGATCGAGTCGGCGTACACGTTCGGCGTGGCCATCTCGACCGTCGCCGGCAGGTTGATGATCAGCGGCTTCTCGGGCGTCGGCGCGATGATCTCCGACACGGCGTCGCAGACCTCCAGCGCGTACGACAGCTCGGTGCCGGTGTAGGACTCGGGCGAGTACTCGTAGCGGAACTCGGTCTCCGGGTATAGCTTCTCCTGCTCCAGCGCGAACGCGGCGGCGTCCGTGGCGATCTTCTTGATGCCCTCGCGGTCGGACTTGAACACGACCCGGCGCTGCAGGATGGACGTCGAGTTGTAGAAGTGCACGATCGCCTTGGCCGCGCCGCGCAGCGACTCGAACGTGCGGGTGATCAGCTCGGGGCGGCACTGGGTCAGCACCTGGATGGTGACGTCGGGCGGGATCGCGCCGTCCTCGATGATCTCGCGGACGAAGTCGAAGTCGGTCTGCGACGCGGCCGGGAAGCCGACCTCGATCTCCTTGTAGCCCATCCGCACGAGCAGGTCGAACATCTTGCGCTTGCGGGCGGGCGACATGGGGTCGATCAGGGCCTGGTTGCCGTCACGCAGGTCGACGGCGCACCACAGCGGCGCCTTGGTGATCCGCTTGGCCGGCCAGGTGCGGTCCGGTACGTCGACGGTTTCCACCTGTTCGTGGAACGGCCGGTAGCGGTGCACCGGCATCGACGTGCCGCGCTGCGGGTTCCAGGCGGGCTGGTCGGGCGCGGGGCGGGCGGGCGGCCGGATGCGGCTCGTGCCGGAGGTGTAGGCGTCGGGGCTCGTGCTCATGGTCGGGGTGCTCCTGCTGCCGGTGGGATGACGACCGGCGGCAACGCTCGTTCCCGCGACGGGGGGCCGGTCTGATCAGACCCCGTCACGGCGGCGAAGCAGGAGGGCACGTGCCATGTCGGACAGGTTAACCGGATTTCGCGCCGGCGTGGAACCGGGCGCCCAGATGGTGGAACTTCACCCGGTCGAGTTTCACTCGATCGTGGGGTGGGCACCTTCTTGACATGTCCAGATGGCGAACCTCAACGCGCAGCGGCAACTACACCGCTGCCCGAGTGATCCGCGGTGTCGGTGCCGTGTTCGCGGGCATCGAGGTGCTGTACATCCTCATGCTGCTCATCGGGGTGAACACGGCCAACGCGTTCTTCCGCTTCATCCAGCAGCTCGCCGAGCCGCTGGCGCTGTTCTTCCCGGGGCTGTTCCAGACGGGCAACGTCAACCTCGACGTGATCCTGAACTACGGCCTCGCGGCGGTGTTCTGGCTCGTCGTGGCGGGTCTGCTGGCCCGCGTCGTCGCCCGTTAGCCCCCCGGAGCGGCACTACTCGTCCGGAAATGCCGGCTCGCCCCAACGACCTGCGAAAACGGTCTCGCTCAGCGGCTTGCGAACCCTCGGCCGCCGCTCCCGTTCTCGCAGGTCGTCGGGCAGTTCGGCGGGGTCGCCGAGCAGGCCGACCGCGATGACGACGACCGGCCGCACGTCGTCCGGCACCCCGAACGCCTCGCGCACCGCGGCCGGCGAGAACCCGCCGACCTGGTGCGTGACCAGCCCCAGCTCCACGGCCCGCAGCACCAGGTTCTGCACCGCCAGCCCCAGCGCGAACTCGGTGTTCGGCAGCGGCCCGCGGTCGTCGGACCCGGCCACCGCGCCCACCAGCAGCACGGACGCCCGCCCCGCCCACGTCCGGTTGCCCGGCCGCAACGCCGCGAAGATTCGTTCGAACGTGTCATCGCCGCGGTAGCCGACGAGGAACCGGGCGGGTTGCGTGTTGCCGTGCGAGGCCGCCCACCGGGCCGCTTCGAGCAGCACGCGCACGGTGTCCGGCGGCACCTCGGCGGTGCCGTCGAACGCCCGCGGGCTCCAGCGCCGCATGATCACGTCGTCGCCGTCCACCGGCCACCCCCGTCCGTCGAGCACCGGATGTCAGATCGCATACGGCCACGCCGTGATGGCGTACGCGCCGAACCACGCGCTGAACACCGCGACGCCCACCAGCACCGCCACCACCGTGCTGGTCCGCCGCCGGACCAGCGCCAGCGCGATCGGCACCAGCAGCGTGAACGCGGGCAGCAGCAGCCGCGCCTTCGAGTTCATCAGCCCGTTCGACCCGAGGTCCATGGCGAGCACGCCGACGCCGTAGACGATCAGCGGCCACTCCAGCCCGCGCCGGAAGCTCAGCACCACCAGGGCCAGCGCCACCACCAGCAGCCACACCGTGGCCAGCTCCAGCACCGACCGCGGCTCACCGAGGATGAGCAGCGCGAACTTCCAGGTGGCCGCACCGCCGTCGAACCGCGAGTCCCAGCCGATCTGCTGCACGGCGAACCAGCCGTCCCACCGCCCGGTGCGCACCGCGACGTACCCGAGGTAGCCGAGCAGCCCGAGCGGCGCGACCAGCGCCCCGACCCACGGCCGCCAGCCGTCCCGCCGCTGCCAGATCGCCACGGCCGCCGCCGCGCACACCGCGAGGATCAGCGCCGCCGCAGTCGGCCGCACCAGCCCCGCCGCCGCGCAGCACACCCCGGCGAGCACCCAGCGCCGCTCCACCACGCCGACCAGCGACCACACCGCGAACGCGCAGAACGTCGCCTCCGAGTACGTCATCGACAGCACCACGGCCATCGGCGACGCCGCGAACAGCACCACCAGCACCAGCCCGGCCACCGGCGACCCGCCGAACACCCGCGACCCGAGCCTGGCCAGCCCGTAGGCGCAGACCACGCCGCTGACCAGGCTCACCGCGAACGCCGCGCCGACCGTGGGCACGCCGGGCAGCCCGTCCACCCACCGCACCAGCGTCGGGTAGCCGGGGAAGAACGCCAGCGGCGTCTCCGCCGTCCGCCGCCCGAACGCGTCCACGAGCCACCGCGGCACGTTCGCGTAGCCGCCCTCGGCGATGCCCAGGAACCACTGCCCGTCCCACGACGTGAGCACCCGCGTGACGTCCTTGTCCCACCGCGCCGCCATCAGCTGCAACACCAGCAGGCCCAGCTCGCGGACGGACAGGTAGAGCACGGCGGGGGCGAGCACGACCGTGACCCGGTGTCTGGCCACGCGCGCCAGCCGCACACGCGCGTCGGGCGCGTCCTCGGGGTCCACGCGAACGGCCTCCAGGGTCGACACGGGGTCGAGAGTAGTGGGCGTCACGGCGACCGCTGTCCACTCCTTGGGCCAGGTAGTCTCCCCGGTGAGCTGGGCTTGAAGCACCTGGGAGGAGTGGGTCTGTGGCGCTCGTCGTCCAGAAGTACGGCGGTTCCTCGGTCGGGAGCGCCGAGCGGATCAAACGGGTGGCCGAGCGCATCGTCGCGACCCGCAAAGCGGGCAACGACGTCGTGGTCGCCGTCTCGGCCATGGGCGACACGACCGACGAGCTGCTCGACCTCGCCCGCCAGGTGTCCCCGGTGCCGCCCGCCCGCGAGATGGACATGCTGCTCACGTCCGGTGAGCGCATCTCCATGTCGTTGCTGGCGATGGCGATCAGCTCGCTGGGCGCCGAGGCGCGCTCCTACACCGGCTCGCAGGCCGGGGTGATCACCACGTCCGTGCACGGCAAGGCGCGCATCATCGACGTGACGCCCAGCCGCATCCAGGACGCGCTGGCGGAGGGCGCCATCGCGATCGTCGCGGGCTTCCAGGGCGTCAGCCAGGACAGCAAGGAGATCACCACGCTCGGCCGCGGCGGCACCGACACCACCGCGGTGGCGTTGGCGGCGGCGCTGAAGGCCGACGTCTGCGAGATCTACACCGATGTCGACGGCGTGTTCACCGCCGACCCGCGCATCGTGCCGAACGCCAAGCGGCTGGAGACCATCACCTACGAGGAGATGCTCGAGATGGCGGCGAGCGGGGCCAAGGTGCTCATGCTGCGCTGCGTCGAGTACGCCCGCCGCTACGGCGTCCCGGTGCACGTCCGATCTTCGTTCAGCAACAAGCCCGGGACCATCGTGTCCGGGTCAGTGGAGGACCTTCCCGTGGAACAGGCGATGATCACCGGCGTCGCGCACGACCGGTCCGAGGCCAAGGTGACCGTGACCGCGGTGCCCGACCTGCCCGGCATGGCGGCGCGCATCTTCCGCGTCGTGGCCGAGGCGGAGCTCGACATCGACATGGTCGTGCAGAACGTCTCGCAGGCCGTGTCCGGCCGCACCGACGTGACGTTCACCCTGCCGAAGGACGACGGTCCGCGCGCGGTCGCCGCGTTGGAGAAGGCGCGCGAGGAGATCGGCTTCGACCAGGTGCTCTACGACGACCACGTGGGCAAGGTGTCGCTGGTCGGCGCGGGCATGCGCTCGCACCCCGGCGTGACCGCGCAGTTCTGCGAGGCGCTGGCCGCCGCGGGCGTCAACATCGAGATCATCTCCACCTCGGAGATCCGGATCTCGGTCATCTGCCGCGACACGCAGCTCGACGACGCCGTGCGCGCGCTGCACGACGCGTTCGAGCTCGGCGGCGACGAAGAAGCTGTGGTGTACGCGGGGAGTGGACGATGAGCGAGACCTCGGGTGTGATCGTCCCGCAGGGGCCGGTGCTGGCCCTGGTGGGCGCTACCGGTGCCGTCGGCACCGTCATGATCGACATCATCAACGGCCGGGAGTCCGTGCCGTGGGGTGAGATCCGGCTGATCGCGTCACCGCGCTCGGCGGGCAAGAAGATCACCGTGCGCGGCGAAGAGCTGACCGTGATCGCCCTGTCGCCGGAGGCGTTCGACGGCGTCGACATCGCCATGTTCGACGTGCCGGACGAGGTCTCGGCCGAGTGGGCGCCGATCGCCGCGGCCAAGGGCGCGGTCGCGGTGGACAACTCGGGTGCGTTCCGGATGGACCCCGAGGTGCCGCTGGTGGTGCCCGAGGTGAACGCCGACCAGATCGGCGCGCGCCCCAAGGGGATCATCGCGAACCCGAACTGCACGACGTTGTCGATGATGGCCGCGCTGGGCGCCCTGCACCGGGAGTTCGAGCTGCGCGAGCTGGTCGTCGCGTCCTACCAGGCGGCGTCCGGCGGCGGGCAGGCGGCGATCGACCGGCTCTACGCCGAGATCGCGGCGCTGGCGGGCAAGGAGGTCGGCGTCCGCGCGGGTGACGTGCGCGAGACGTTGGAGGCCGCGGGCCTGCCGGTGTCGGACTCGCCGTTCCCCGCGCCGCTGGCGTTGAACGTGGTGCCGTGGGCCGGGTCGTTGAAGGACGAGGGGTGGACCAGCGAGGAGCTGAAGGTCCGCAACGAGTCCCGCAAGATCCTGGGCATCCCGGAGCTGAAGGTGTCCGCGACCTGCGTGCGCGTGCCCGTCGTGACGACGCACTCGCTGGCCGTGCACGCCACGTTCGCCCGCGAGGTGACCGTGGAGCAGGCGCACAAGATCTTCGCGGCGCAGCCGTCGATCGTGCTGGTGGACGACCCGGCGGCCAAGCAGTTCCCGACGCCCGCGGACGTGGTGGGCGGCGACCCGACCTACGTCGGCCGGGTGCGGCAGGCGCTGGACTTCCCGAACACGCTGGACTTCTTCGTGTGCGGTGACAACCTGCGCAAGGGTGCGGCACTGAACACCTACGAGATCGCCGAGGAGCTGGCGGCCCGCCTGTAGGTTCACTCCCATGGCGGACGTAGTGCTCGCGATCGACCTGGGAACGACGTCGACCAAGGTCATCGCGGTGGACCGGGACGCGGGCGTGGTGGCATCGGCGGAGCACGGCTACCCGATGCGCACCACGCCCTCCGGTGAGGCGACGCACGACCCGGTCGAGGTGTGGGGCGCGGCGCTGCGGGCGTTGCGCGAGGTCGCGGCGCAGGGGCACGCGGTGCGGGCGCTGTCGTTGACCGGCGCGATGCACACCCTGGTCGGGTTGGACGCCGCGGGCACGCCCGTCACGCCGTCGTTGTCGTGGGCGGACAACCGCGCGTTGGAGCAGACGGCACGGTTGCGCGGCACGGCCGACGGCATCGCGCTGCACCGCGCCACTGGCACCCCGATCCACACCATGTCGCCGTTGGTGAAGCTGGCGTGGTTCAAGGAGCAGGCGTTCACGGCCGCGCGCTGGTGCGGCCTGAAGGACTTCGTGGCGCTCCAGCTGACCGGCGTGCTGGCCACCGAGCACTCGTCGGCGTCCGCGACCGGCTTGATGGACCTGGAGTCGCTGGCCTGGCACCCCGACGCGTTGGACTTCGCCGGTGTCCGCGCCGACCAGCTGCCGGAGCTGCGCGCGCCGGTCGACTCGTTCCCGTTGACGCTGGACGTCCCCGGCCTGCCCGCCGGCACCCCGGTCGTGCTGGGCGGCGGTGACGGACCGATGGCCAACCTCGGCGTCGGCGCCGTCCTGCCCGGTGTGGCGGCCGTATCGCTCGGCACCAGCGGCGCGCTGCGCGTGGTCCGCGACCGGCCCGCAGTGGACGAGCGGGGCCGGGTGTTCTGCTACGCCATCGCCGAGGGGCTGTGGGTGCTCGGCGGGGCCGTCAGCAACGGTGGCGTGGTCGCGCAGTGGGCGGCCGAGGCGTTCGGCGCCGACCTCCCGGCCCTGCTGGAGGAAGCCGCCGAGGTGCCCGTGGGCGCGGCCGGCGTCACCGCGTTGCCGTACCTGCTGGGCGAGCGCGCGCCGTGGTGGGACGCGGACGCGACGTCGGCGGTGATCGGCCTGCGGCGCGAGCACGGTCGCGCGGTGATCACCCGTGCCCTGGTGGAGGGCGTGTCGCAGCAGTTGGCGCTGGTGCTGGACGCGGTGCGCTCGGTGGCGGACGTGCACGCGGTCCGCGTGACCGGCGGCGCGTTCCGCAGCGACCTGTGGGCGACCGTGCTCGCCTCCGCGCTGGGCCTCCCGCTGGAACTGGCCGACGACAGCGAGGGATCGGGCGTCGGCGCGGCCCTGGTCGCCTGGCGGGCACTGGGCGAGATCCCGTCGCTGACCGTCGCCGCCGACCTGGTCAAACCCGTCAAGACGATCGCGCCCGACCCGGACGCGGTCCGCCACTACGCCAGCGCCCGCCCCGGCATCGACCGGCTCTACCAGGCGCTACGCGACCTGGTGTGAAGCGCGGACGCGGCCGTCGAGCACCACCGTGCCCGCCGCGACCACGACCGCGCCGACGCCCGCCACCGCGAAGCCCCACCCCGGCGACGAGTGGTCGATCACGAAACCGGTGACCGGCGCGCCCACCGCGACGCCCAGCGTGAACGCCGAGCTCTGCAAGCCCATCGCCACACCGCGCGCGGACACCGGCGCGTACTTCGTGATCAGCTCGCCGGTCGCGGTGATCGTGGGCGCGCACAGGAAGTTAGTCGGCACCAGCGCCAGCGCGAGCCACCACGGCGACCAGCCGAACAAGCCGATCGGCACGGCCAGCAACCCCATGCCGCCCATCAGCGCCCACAGCGGCGGCACGCGCGTCAGCCCGCCGTAGAGGAAACCGCCGGCCAGCGACGCCACGCACATCACCACGATCATCGCGCCGGTCCACCCGGTCAGCCCGAGCCCGCGCATCGACGCCACCACCGACACCTCGACGCCCGACAGCACGAACGTCGCGCCGCCCGCGCTGATCAGCACGCCCAACAACCTGCCGTCCAGCCACTCCCGCCTGGCCACCCGCGCGCCGCCGGTCTCGCCCTCGTGCCGCACCGGCGGGTTCACCGCGTACAGGACCGCGCCGATCAGGACCATGGACGCGCCGATCGCCCACATCGCCGTCCGGCTCGACGCCTGCGTGGTGAGCGCCACGCCCAGCGCGGGCCCGGCCATGAACGAGACCTCCACGGCCATCGAGTCCATCGCCAGCGCCGTGCGCCTGCGGTCCTCCGGCACGAGCGCGGTCAGGATCTGGCGGCCGAGCGACATGACGGGCATCACGGTGATGCCGGTGGCGAAGCACGTGACGAGCAGCACCTCGTAGGACAGCAGCGGGGCGACGAACCAGAAGACGCCCTCGGTGACCACCGACAGGGCCAGCATGGCGCGCAGACCGCGCCGGTCGACCAGGTGGCCCATCAGCGGCGAGCCCACCGCGATGCCGACCGTGCTCACCGCCCCGACCAGGCCCGCGGCACCGTAACCCCGGTCCAGGGCGAGCAGGACGTGCATGGTGATCGTCATGCCCGCGGCCGTCGGGGGCACGCGCGCGAGCAGCATCAACAGCATGAAGCCGGGCACGCGCGGCGTTCGGAGGACGGCCAGGTAGGGGGAGACGTTCACCCACTCATCTTCACTGGCCGGGGCAACAGGTTTAACCGTTCGTTTTCTTGACCAGTTCCAGAAAGCGTGATGGGGTGGTGGAGCCATGACCTCAGGACCACGTGAGCTGCTCAAGGACGCCGGGCTGCGCATCACCGCGCCCCGGATCGCGGTGCTCGAATGGCTCGCCGAACACCCCCACGCCACGGCCGACGCGGTCGCCGAGGGCGTGCGGGCCAGGCTGGGGTCCGTGTCGACGCAAGCCGTCTACGACGTGCTGAACGCGTGCGCGCGGACCGGGTTGCTGCGCCGGATCGAACCCGCCGGTCACCCGGCCCGCTACGAGACGCGGACCGGCGACAACCACCACCACCTCGTGTGCCGGGACTGCGGACGCACCGTGGACGTCGACTGCGTCCACGGCGCCGCGCCCTGCCTCGAACCGTCCGACACGGCCGGCTTCACCGTGGACGAGGCGGAGGTCCTGTTCTGGGGTCTCTGCCCGGACTGTCGTGGGCACTGACTGCCGCACCCCACAGAAGGAGCGACCAGCGTGACCGAACCGCGTCACACCACCAACAACGCAGGCATCCCGGTCGCGAGCGACGACCACTCGCTGACCCTCGGCGCCAACGGCCCGATCCTGCTCCAGGACCACTACCTGATCGAGAAGAACGCCCAGTTCAACCGGGAGCGGGTGCCCGAGCGGGTCGTGCACGCCAAGGGTGGCGGTGCGTTCGGCTACTTCGAGACCACCGAGGACGTCAGCCGCTTCACCAAGGCGGCCCTGTTCCAGCCCGGCGTGAAGACCGAGACGCTGCTGCGCTTCTCCACCGTCGCCGGCGAGCTCGGGTCACCCGACACGTGGCGCGACCCGCGCGGTTTCGCGCTGAAGTTCTACACCAGCCAGGGCAACTACGACCTCGTCGGCAACAACACCCCGGTGTTCTTCCTGCGCGACCCGATCAAGTTCCCCGACTTCATCCGCTCGCAGAAGCGCCGCGCCGACACCGGCCGCCGCGACCACGACATGCAGTGGGACTTCTGGACGCTGCAGCCGCAGACCGCGCACCAGGTCACGTGGCTGATGGGCGACCGGGGCATCCCGAAGACGTGGCGGCACCAGAACGGCTACGGCTCGCACACCTACCTGTGGGAGAACGCCGCCGGCGAGCGCTCCTGGGTCAAGTACCACTTCAAGACCGACCAGGGCATCGAGTGCCTGACCTCCGAGCAGGCCGCCCGCATCGCCGGTGAGGACGCCGACGCGCACCGCGCCGACCTGTGGCACGCCATCGAACGCGGCGAGTACCCGTCGTGGACGCTGCACGTCCAAGTCATGCCGTACGAGGACGCCGCGACCTACCGCTTCAACCCGTTCGACCTGACCAAGGTGTGGCCGCACGCCGACTACCCGCTGATCAAGGTGGGCAAGCTCGTCCTCGACCGCAACCCGTCGGACTACTTCGCCGAGATCGAGCAGGCCGCGTTCGAGCCGACGAACCTCGTGCCCGGCATCGGCACGTCACCGGACAAGATGCTGATCGGCCGCATCTTCTCCTACCCCGACGCCCACCGGTACCGCATCGGCGCGAACTACAACGAGCTGCCGGTGAACCGGCCGAAGTCGCCGGTGAACTCGTACTCCAAGGACGGCGCGATGCGCTACACCAACGCCGTCGACCCCGTGTACGCCCCGAACTCCTACGGCGGCCCGCACGCGTCGACCCAGGCGGCGGGCGAGGTGGCGTCGGCGTACGGCGTCGAGGACGCGGTGACCCGCTCGGCCTACAAGCTCCATGCGGAGGACGACGACTTCGGCCAGCCCGGCACGCTGATCCGCGAGGTCATGGACGAGGCTCAGCGCGAGCGCCTGGTGCAGACCGTGATCGCGCACGCGTCCAACGGCGTGTCCGAGCCCGTGCTGGAGCGCGTGTTCGAGTACTGGCGCAACATCGACAAGGAGACCGGCGACAAGATCGCCGCCGCCTTCGGCAAGTGATCACGTACCTCGTGGCCGTGCACCCCTGAAAGTGCACACCCGACAGGGCCGTCCGAATCCGTTCGGGCGGCCCTGTCCCTGCTCGCCGCCCAATCCCTCGCTGCCTAGTCCTCGCCGCCCCCGTCCACACGGCCCCGTCCGTGCTCGCTGCCCGGTCCCGCTCGCCGCCCAGTCCGTGCTCGCCGCCCAGTCCGTGCTTGTCGCCTGGACCGCGCTCGTCGCTGCTCCCGCTCACCGTCCCTGCTCGCCGCCCAGGCCTGCTCGTCACCCAACCCCGCACCTGCACCCCGCGGGTCGGTCGACCGCGCCCCCCGGACTCCCCGCCGGTCTCCGATCGCCGGATTCCCGTCGAATCCCGATCCCCGCTGCCGCCGCCCGCCGTCCAGGTGGGGGTGGAGCGTGTGGTGGGCGGTCGGGGGTGGTTTCGGCGGCTCCGCTGGTTTTCAACCGAGGTGCGAGAACAGTGTTTCCGTACATTTTCCGGCGATGATCACCCCATCGTGTGGTCGTGAGGGACGTGTGGTCTCGGTGGCATAGGTCGTTGTCGACGCTAGTGCCGCGTGATCGCGGTCGCCGTCACGATGTGCCGGGGTGTGGATAACGTGCCGGGGTGTGGACAACCCAGTGCCGGAGGGCGCCCGGTGTTCACGCCGTCTCGGGGATGTCCTGCCTGGTGTTGGCCAACGCCAACCCGGTGCGCAGCGACCCGACCGCCTCCGCCACCGCCTCCCGGAACACGCCACCCACGCCGAGGATGTTCGCGTACCCGTGGAACAGCCCCTCGTACCGCCGCAACACCACCGGCACGCCCTGCCGCGCCAGCTTCTCCGCGAACGCCTCACCCTCGTCCCGCAACGGGTCGAACCCGGCCGTCGCCAGGTACGTCGGCGGCAGCCCGCTCAGGTCCTCCGCCAGCAGCACCGACAGCCGCGGATCGGTGTGCGCGTCGCGTGACGGCGCGTAGTGGTCCAGGAACCAGTCCATCTTCTCGTCGGTGAGGAAGAACCCCCTGCCGAACAGCTCGCGCGACCGCCGCCGCACCGACGCGTCCACCGCCGGGTAGAACAGCAGCAGGAACACCGGCTTCACCTCACCCGCGTGCAACGCCGTCACCGCCGCCAGGTTCCCGCCCGCGCTGTCACCGCCCAACGCGATGCGCCGCGGGTCGATCCGCAGCTCCTCGGCGTGCGCCACCGCGTACTCGAACGCGGCCTGCGCGTCGTCCGCCGCGGCCGGGAACGGGTGTTCCGGCGCGAGCCGGTAGTCCGCTGACAGCACCCGCACCCCGCCCTCGACGGCGAGGAACCGGCACAGGTTGTCGTGGCTGTCCAGGTCACCGCTGACCCACCCGCCACCGTGGTAGAAGACCAGCAGCGGCGACCCGGCGGCCAACCCGGTCGGCTCGTAGAACCGCGCCCCGACACCGTCCAGCGACAGCGAGCGCACCGCCACGCCGCCGATCACGGGACCGCACACCAGAGCGGTGCTGCGGCTCAGGGCCAGGCGGTTGGCCGCGGGCGTGGTCGTCTGCCAGTCCTCGCCGCTGAGCTGTTGCAGCCTCAGCAGGAGCTGGGCTTCCGGGTGGAGCCGCTGGCCGTCCAGGGTGACGGGGCGACCGGCGATCAGCCTGCGCAGCGGCGCGGGCAGGCCGAACACGAAGCGCAGGGCACCGGCCAGGACGCCGGGAGGGATCGACTCGGCGAGCTTCGACATGAGACGCACGTTACTCGTCGGTAGGGGTTCGGGCGAGCGACTGGACCTCCAGTTAGGTGCAGGTGGCAGGATCGGGACCATGACGGTCACCGTGGTGGGCATCGGCGGATCCCTCCGCCCCAACTCGCAGTCCGAGCGCGCGATGAGGATCGCCCTGGAAGGCGCCGTGGACGCGGGCGCGAAGGTGGTCGAGGTCTCCGGGCCCGACCTGGTGCTCCCGTTCTACGACCCGTCCGTCCCCGATCGCACCGAGAGCGCCCACCGGCTGGTCGAGGCGCTGCGCGTCGCGGACGGCGTGGTGCTCGTCTCGCCCGGCTACCACGGCACGGTGTCCGGCCTGGTCAAGAACGCCCTCGACTACATCGAGGACCTGCGCGGCGACGAGCGCCCCTACCTGGACGGCCGCGCGGTCGGCTGCGTGGCCACCGCCCAGGGCTGGCAGGCGTCGGTGACCACGCTGACCGCGTTGCGCTCGATCGTGCACGCGCTGCGCGGCTGGCCGACGCCGTTGGGCGCGGCGGTGAACTCGGGCGAGGTCGAGTTCGACCTCGAAGGCGGCTGCACGGTGCCGTCCGTGGCCGACCAACTCCGCACGATCGGGCGACAGGTGGCCGAGTTCGCCGTGTCGAGGTCGGGCTGAGCGGGTACGAGTGAGGGGGGCGTGAGCTGCCACACGACCGGGTGTGGTTCGGCTTCGGCCGGGTGTTGAGCCGAGTGACGGGGCTCGACCACCAGCTCAAAGGAGAGCGTTCACCATGCAGGTGCTCTACACCGCGCAAGCCATCGCAGTCGGGGACGGTCGCAACGGCGAGGTCCGCTCCTCCGACGGTGTGATCGACGAGCAGCTCTCCACGCCCAAGGAGCTGGGCGGTCCCGGCGGCGACAAGACCAACCCCGAGCAGCTGTTCGCGGCCGGGTACGCGGCGTGCTTCCACAGCGCGCTCAAGGTCGCCGCGCGGCAGGCCAAGGTGCACGTCGGCGAGACGTCGGTGACCGCGAAGGTCGACCTGGGTCCGAACAGCGCCGGCGGCTTCCAGCTCGCGGTGGAGCTGGCGACCCACATCCCGGGCGTCGAGCAGGCCGTGGCCGAGCAGCTGGTCGCCGCCGCGCACCGGATCTGCCCCTACTCCAACGCCACGCGAGGCAACATCGAGGTGGCCCTCACGACCACCGTCTAACCTTCCGAGGAGGCGTCAGACCCATGAGCAAGTCTCCGAAGTCCCCGATCACCAGCCCGCTGACCGAGTCGGACAAGGCGTCGGTCGGCGCGGTGCTCCAGGCCACCCTGGTCGACCTGGTCGACCTGTCCCTGGTGGCCAAGCAGGCGCACTGGAACGTGGTCGGCAAGAACTTCCGCAGCGTCCACCTCCAGCTCGACGAGCTGGTCACGACGGCCCGCACGTACACCGACGAGGTCGCTGAACGCGCCGCCGCGCTCGGCATCTCGCCGGACGGCAAGGCGAAGACCGTGGCCGAGGGGTCCGGCGTGCCCGAGTTCCCCGGCGGTTGGCTGAAGGAGGACGAGGTCGTCGCGGCCGTCGTCACCGCGCTGGGTGAGCTGATCGGGCGGCTGCGCAAGCGGATCGACGAGACCGACAAGTCCGACCTCGTCACCCAGGACCTGCTGATCGAGATCACGAAGAACTTCGAGCAGGCGCACTGGATGTGGCAGGCGCAGCAGGCCTGACCCGGGCCTGGAGCCCGGGCCCGACCCGCCGTGCCGGGGGCCACCGACCACCGGTGGCCCCCGAAAATGTCGGACCCCGCCGGTAAACTTGAAAACAGGGATCCCCTGAGCGGGGACCCCTGCTTGGCGTTTGAAGGGCTCCTGCCGGCAAGGCCGCGCTTGGCGGGTGAAGGGCTCCTGCCGACAGGACCGCGCAGGCGGTGAAGGGCCCTCGAGCGCGAGGGCCCCTGCCCGGCGAGCCGCTACAGCACGCGCTGCACGAAGGCGACCTCGGCGGCGGTCTGGCGGATCGTCTCGGCGACCACCAACGATCCGTGCCCGGCGTCGTACCGGTACACCTCGTACGTCGCCCCACGCGCCGCCAGCCGGTCGAGGTAGTTGTCGATCTGCCGGATCGGGCACCGCGGGTCGTTCTCGCCCGCCAGCACGAGCACGGGCGCGCGCACCGCGTCCACGTAGGTCAACGGCGAGCACTCGCGGTACCGGTCGGGGAGTTCCTCCGGCGAACCGCCGAACAGCGCCCGGTCGAACGCGCGCAGCGGCTCCATCTCGTCCTCGTACGCGGCCAGGTAGTCGGCCACCGGCACGCCCGCGACACCGGCCGCCCACCGCTCCGGCTGCGTGCCCAGCGCCAGCAGCGACAGGTACCCACCCCACGACGCGCCGTTGACCACGCACTTCGCCGGGTCGGCGAACCCGGACGACACGGCCCAGTCGTGCACCGCGGCCACGTCCTCCAGCTCGGTCAGCCCCGGCCTGCCCTCGATCGCGTCACGCCACTTCGACCCGTACCCGGTGGAACCGCGGTAGTTCACGTGCACCACGGCGAACCCGGCGTCCAGCCACACCGCGCGGTAGGCGGAGAACCGGTCCTCGTCGGCCGAGTGCGGTCCGCCGTGCAGGTGGAACACGGTCGGCAGCGGGCCGTCCGGCGCACCCTCCGGACGTGCCACCAGGGCGTGCACGTCGCCCACGAAGACGTCGGTCAGGTCGACGGACGGCGGCGCCTTGTGGCCCGGCGGCTCCAGCAGCACGCGCTCGTCGCCGTCCACGTCCAGCACCCGCACCACGCCCGGCTGGGCGGCTGACGACCACGAGTACTCCACCGCGCCGTCCGGCCGCACGTTCGCGCTGCCCACCGACCCGTGCGGGGTGTCCAACGCGTGCAGCGCGCCGGTCTCCAGGTCGTAGCGGTGCAGGGTGTTGCGCGCCTGGAACGTGTGCACGACCAGCAGCGACTTGGCGTCCGGGTACCAGTCGGCGCCGATCTCGCCGGGCAGGTCGATGACGATCTCGGTCTCGGTGTCCGCCGCGACGTCCCAGATCAGCAGCTCTTCCTTGCCGCGCCGCTCGTGCCCGACCAGCAGCCGGTTGTCACCGCGCACCGGGCTGAACGCGATCGCGTCCAGGCCCTTGCCCGGCCCGTCCCACTTCTCCGCCACCTTTTCACCCGAGGGGGTGACCACGCGCAGGGCGGCGTGCCGGTTGTCGCCGTGCTCGGAGTGCGACAGCACGACCAGCGTCTCGTCCTTGGACAAGCCCGACACGCCACCGTCGTTCTCGTGCGCGTAGACGACCTCGGCCGGCCCGCCGTCGCGCGACACGTACACCGTGGTGCCGTCGTCGGTGGACGTGCCGACCGCGACGACACCGTGCCCGATCTCCAGCCCCGCCGGGTACGCGGCCGGCACGCCGTCCACCGCGGGCTTGGCGTCGCCACCCGGCTGGAACGGCTCGCTGACCCACGTCCCGAACTCGTCACCATCCGTGTCGTTGAACCACCAGATCGTGTTGCCGTCCGGGCTGAGCGCGGCGTGGGACGTGCCGTTCGGGCGGTCGGTGACCCTGCGGTGGGAGTCGCTCGCCCGGTCCCAGGCGTAGACCTCCCACACGCCGCTGGAGTTCGACAGGTACAGGCTGCGGTCAGGTGCGTCGTCGGCCCACCCGGGCAGGCTCACGCGCGGGGCCGTGAAGCGGGCCCGCCAGCGGGCTTCGGCCTCGGCGTCGGCGAACAGCGGGTCGGGCACTTCGGCGGTCGGGTGCGTCGTCACACACCCGATCCTGCCGGCTTCCGCGCGGTGACCAGGTAGTAGTCGACGAGACCGCGTTCGACGGCGCGCAGCCAGTTGCGGTCCCAGCGGTCGGGACGCGGGCCCAGTTCGAGCCACCGGTCCAGCCCGCGCCACACGTGCTCGCCGATGCTGAGCGCCGTGACGTCGGCGAACCCCGCTGCGCGCAGGTCGCGCACCACGTCGTCGACCAGGTGGGCGCGGTCGAGGCCGGTGGCGAAGGTCCGCAGCACCTCGGCCAGCGCGTCGCCCGCGTCCCGCGTCCTGGTGAAGAACGTGGTCACGGCGAACCGCCCGCCCGGCACGAGCACCCGGGCGCTCTCGCGCGCGAACCCCGCGACGTCCTCGAAGTGCTGCGCCGCCTCCACGGACAGCAGGGCGTCGAACGAGGCGTCGGGGAACGGCAGGTCGTCGCACGCGCCCTGGACGAACGCCACCCGCGGGTCGTCGTTGACTTCGCGCGCCCGCGCCACCTGCTCCGGCACCAGGTCCACGCCGCGCACCAGGGCGGGGTCACGGCGCAGGACGCGTCGCGCGCCCAGGCCGCGTCCCGACCCGACTTCCAGCACCCGGTGACCCGGCCCGATCCCGAGCGCGTCCACGACCAGGTCGTACAGGGCCTCCTGCGACGCGACCCGCTGCTCGACGGTCAGGTCGCCGTCCAGCGGGATGCCCGCCCAGTAGCCGAAGTTGATGAAACCGCCCGCGAACACCGGCAACGCCGCCAGGTCGCCCGTCCCGTACACCCGCCGCACCTCGGTGAGATCTCCCATGCGTCGATGTTCCCGGCCGGCGTGCCGGTGTGAGCGGCGACGGGTTCGACTTGGCGCAGTGGGCATCGGCCGGTTGCCCGCGTCGCGGCTGGTGCACCCGCGTGGGCACGGCGCCGTTCGTGTTCACGTTGCGTGAGACGTTCCCGGCCCTCGACGTGACGGAGCGTGACCTCGTCGTGCGTGATCCGACCGGGTGCGGGGTGGCCTAGCGGTCGAGTTCCTCGGCCATGATCCGGTCCAGCTTGCGTGAAGCGCGGTGCAGGGCGCGGGTCGCGAGGGCGATCAGCGCCACCGCCGTGCCGACGACGACGGCCGCGACCGGCGAGGCGAAAACCGCGGCCAGACCGGCTAACCCGAGCGTGACCTGGATCCAGGCGACGACCGGGACCCAGCTGGCGGCGGTGGCGGTGGTGGTGGTCATCGGGCATCTCCCTACCGGCGGCGGAACGCGTTGACTCGTCGTCGCACGAGCCCTGCCGGTTGTTACGCACTGTCACCTTGATCGGCAACCTTCACTCGATCGGGCTAACTGAACGTGACGATCGTTCAGGGAAGGTGCTGGTCGGCGAATTAAGAAACAGCGAGGAGTAGTTCGTAACGTCCTCGTTCGTCCGAACGAATCACGTGTTACACGGTGCTGCCAGCGCAGGGGAGGTCTGACCGATGATCGAGAACACGGTTCGGCAGGGCGGTCGCGTCGGGTGCGTCGACGCCCTGGGTCGTCGGCGGACCCTCGAGGTGTCGCTCACCGAAGAGGGCAACGTCTGCATCCACACCCCACCCGGCGAGTCCGCGAAGCTCGACTGGAACGAGGTCGGCGAACTCCTCCGGCGCCTCGCGGAACTGCGACCGCACGTGAAGTGACGTCCGGTCGACGCGCGGTCGGGAGGACCCAGCGGACCTCCCGACCGCCCCGGCCCGGCGAAAAGCGCTCGCCGGCCGACGCGCGAGCCACTCCAATGGGCGGATGATCGACCACACGGAGCTCAACCGCCGCCACTGGGAGGACAACGCCGCCGCCGCGCACGGACCACTGGCCCGTGAGCACTGGGCGCGGCCCGAACCGTGCTGGGGGCTGTGGGCCACCCCCGAGTCCGAGGTCTCCGTCCTGCCACCGGACCTGGCCGGCATGGACGTGATCGAACTCGGCTGCGGCACGGCCTACGTCTCGGCGTGGCTCGCCCGGCTCGGCGCCCGCCCCGTCGCCATCGACATCTCCGCCCGCCAACTCGACACCGCCCGCGAGATGCAGGCCGAGTTCGACCTCCACTTCCCGCTGCTGCTCGGCGACGCCCAGCGGGTTCCCCGCGACGACGCCACGTTCGACCTCGCCATCAGCGAATACGGCGCGTCCCTCTGGTGCGACCCGCACCGCTGGATCCCGGAAGCCGCCCGCCTGCTCAAACCGGGCGGCCACCTCGTGTTCCTGCACCGGTCGCCGCTGTTCGCCCTGTGCGCCCGTGACGGCACGACCGCGTCCACGTCCCTCGTGCGCCCGCAGTTCGGCCTCAACCGCGTCGACCACGGCTCGTCCACCGAGTTCACCCTGCCGCACGGCGAGATGCTGCGGCTGCTGCGGTCGTCCGGCTTCACCGTGGACGACCTGATCGAGATCCAGGCACCCACCCCCGCGAACCGCGAGTACCACGAGGTGTCGTCCACGTGGGCGCAGCAGTGGCCGAGCGAGGAGATCTGGAAGGCCCGCCTGACGTCCCCGCGATAGCACCCCTCGGCCTGGTCGAGCGGCCGACGAGCACTCCCACCCGCACACTGGGAGCCCCGGAACCCGATGGGGCGATCAGCACCGGCCGGAGGTCACCATGGCGCCGTACTCCCGAACCATCCCCTGCCACGACACCCTCGGCCGTCCCCGAACGACCAACGTCGCCCTCGACCAGGACCGCCGCCGCGTCACCGTGATGACCCCACAACCCGCCGCGTCCTACGACTGGCACGAACTGGACAAGCTGATCGCCACCCTCAACGATGCCCGCACCGCCATCACCGGCCGCCGCTGACCGCGGCTGCTTCCGAAACGGAAGAGGCCCTTCCCTCCGTGAGGAGGAAAGGGCCTCTGACCTGGTCGGGGTGACAGGATTTGAACCTGCGACCTCTTCGTCCCGAACTAGGTACGGCACCTGCGCCGACCTGCCCGTGTACCTAAATATGCTGGTAGAGCCGTTGGAAGTCATCGGTCTGCGTGAGTAACCAAGGCGTTGGATCGTGACTGCTTCTCCCAGATTTCTCCCATGGCCCTGAGTGCGTACGAGCCACCAACGCGGGCGGGTCAACGACCGAGCGCTCCCGCTCACCACACCGAGGGCCAGCCAGATCCAGGCGGAGTCTGCTGACGACTGATGCTCACTCCGCTCCGCTTACGGCAGCCGCTCACGCTTTCGAGGTCTGCGAACCACAGACCAGCACCGATCGCGACACCCATTCGCGCAGCCTAACGAGGTACAGAGGTCCCCCACGAACGTGCCCGACCACCGGCGAACGCCACCACGAATGCAACCACAGCGCACCGCGCCCGAGCTGAAGGCAGAAGTCATGGCGTCGGTAGTGGATGTCTAGCCGCAGTTGTGCGGTGTGCATCGGTGTACGGGCCGTGATGGTGTGCCCAGGTGGCCCGTCGGTCCGGCGGACCGGGATGGGGTGTGCGTGACGGCGGTTGGGGACACCGGAGATGACCGTGCCGTGCCGGAGGTGCGGCAGGACGCGAACGCGTCGGAGCACGGGATAGCGGTGCAGGCGGGTCGGGACGCAGCGGTCACAATCCACCAGGCGGCCGCGGAGCCGGTGCGTGTGGTGTGGCCGGTGCGGGTGGGTGCGGTGCCGTTGACGGCGGACTGCTACCAGGACCGGGCCGCGGGGCGGCGCATGGTGGAGGCCTTGACGTCGGAGGGTGCCGCAGCGCGTGTGCCGGCGGCGACGGCGGTCTTGCACGGGTTGGGCGGGGTGGGCAAGACGCAGATCGCCGCCCGGCACGCCCGGCGGGTGTGGCTCGACCCGTCTGTGGACGTGGCAGTGTGGATCACCGCCACCTCGCGGGACGCGGTGGTGACCGGCTACGCCGACACCGCGAGACGTCTTCTATTGGTGGGAAACGACGCCGAACCCGAACGTGCGGCCGGGGCACTGCTGGAATGGTTGGCGGCGACCGATCGTCGCTGGCTCATCGTGTTGGATGATTTCACCAGACCGGCGGATCTGCGGGACCTGTGGCCTTCGCACGACCGCACCGGCCAACTGCTGGTCACCACACGTCACCAGGACGCGGCTGTGGCCAGGCGCGACTGGGAGATGATCGAGGTCGGCGTGTTCGATCCCGCCGAGTCCTCGGCCTACCTACGAGAACGTCTGCCCGACGTGGTGGCCGACGAGGAGATCGAACAACTGTCGAGGCTGGCCGAGGACCTCGGACACCTGCCGGTGGCACTGGCCCAGGCCGCGGCGTTCATCGCGGATAAGCCCTTGTTGAGCCCGACCGCCTATCGGGCACGTCTGGCGGACCGTCGCCGCCTGTTGGCCGAGGTGATGCCGGATGAGCAAAGCCTGCCAGTTGGCCATCGTGCGACCGTGGCCGCGACGTGGTCGCTGTCGATCGACCTGGCCGACGAACTGCGCCCGGCCGGCCTGGCACGCCCGCTGCTGGAGATCGCCGCCCTGCTCGACCCCGCTGGCATCCCCACCGACGTGCTCACCGGCCAGGCGGTATGCGGGTACCTGGCGGACCGGGTCGGCCGTCCGGTCGACGACGAAGCGGCCGGTGACGCCCTGGGCTGTCTCAAACAGTTGAGCCTGATCACCCTGGACCTCACCCAACCGGCACGCGCCGTCCGGATCCATGCCCTGGTCCAGTGGGCCACCCGCGACGCGGTGCCCGCCGACCGCATGCCCGAGTTGGCGTGGACGGCCGGTGACGCACTGATGCAAGTCTGGCCCGAGACCGAACGTGATCAGACGACGGCTGCGGGTCTGCGATCCAACGCCACCACGCTGTGGAGCAACTCGGAGGGATACCTGCTCGACCCCAACCCGGAAACCGGCGCCCATGCGGTGTTGTTCGGCATCGGTCGCAGTCTGGGACGGACGGGACTGACCGCCCAGGCGGTTGATCACTTCCACCGACTCCACACCATCCTGCACCGACACCTGGGGCCCGACCATCCCGACACTCGGGCCACCCGCGGCAACCTCGCCCGCTGGCGGGGTGAGGCCGGTGATCCGGCCGGGGCGGCCCAGGCACTCGTCGAGCTGCTCACCGACCGACTGCGTGTTCTGGGCCCCGACCACCCCGTCACTCTGACCACCCGCGGCAACCTCGCCCGCTGGCGGGGTGAGGCCGGTGATCCGGCCGGGGCGGCCCAGGCACTCGTCGAGCTGCTCACCGACCACCTGCGTGTTCTGGGACCCGACCACCCCGCCACTCTGACCACCCGCCACAACCTCGCCTACTGGCGGGGTGAGGCCGGTGATCCGGCCGGGGCGGCCCAGGCACTCGTCGAGCTGCTCACCGACCGACTGCGTGTTTTGGGACCCGACCACCCCGACACCCTGACCACTCGCAGTAACCTCGCCCGCTGGCGGGGTCGAGCCGGTGATCCGGCCGGGGCGGCCCAGGCACTCGTCGAGCTGCTCACCGACCACCTGCGTGTTCTGGGCCCCGACCACCCCGACACCCTGACCACCCGCAACAACCTCGCCTACTGGCAGAGTGAGGCCGGTGATCCGGCCGGGGCGGCCCAGGCGTTCGCCGAGTTGCTCACCGACCGACTGCGTGTTTTGGGACCCGACCACCCCGACACCCTGACCACTCGCAGTAACCTCGCCCGCTGGCGGGGTCGAGCCGGTGATCCGGCCGGGGCGGCCCAGGCGTTCGCCGAGTTGCTCACCGACCGACTGCGTGTTCTGGGCCCCGACCACCCCGCCACTCTGACCACCCGCCACAACCTCGCCCGCTGGCGTAAGAACGCTGCTGACTGATCCTTCGGTGCGGCGTTCGGCAACGTCGACCAGGGCACTGGCAGGCCGTTCCGCGCTCTGTCGGCCCTGTACTACTACTGCTCTTCTCCTTCTCAGGATCAGAAAACAAACCCGCAAACCCGCAAGTGGCCGACACGAGGGCCTCTGACCTGCGCTGATGTGCTGCGGGTTTGGGTGCGGGTTTGACGGAGAAGCGCGAACGGGAGTTGGGATACGCCGAGTCGAGCATCAAGACCTGGCGCGGCACGCTCCACCTGATCCTTGCCGATGCGGTAGAGGAAGGACGTATCGACGCAAACCCGGCCGCACGTCGCCGAGGGCGCGGCAAGCGGTCTGGCCGGTCGAAGAACCGTGGTCCCGAGAAGGCGGTGACCACCGCACTGGGGGTCCTGCTCGTCGCCGAACGCGCGGCCCTGTTGTCCGGCCGCGATGACGAGTTCGTTGCGATCGTGACCAAGGGGTTCACCGGCATGCGCTGGGGAGAGCTGGTCGGCCTGGAGTGCGACTACGTCCGAGAGGCCAGCATCCGCGTGGAGTGGCAGCTCTACGAACTGGACACCGGAGAGCTTCACCGCTGCCCACCGAAGGATGACTCGCACCGCACGATCGACATTCCGCAGTGGCACGCCGAGCTGCTGACGGCGCACCTGGCGCACAAGGCCCCACCGCCGTGTTCCTGTCACGGAAGAAGCTACGTGTTCAGCGGGCACCGGGCCGCCAACGGCGCCGCACGCGCGGTCGGTGCGAAGCTGGTGGACGTCGCTCGCCTCGCGGGCGTTTCAACCGGCACGGTATCCGCGGTTCTCAACCGCCCGGAAGCGGTGAGGCCAGCTACACGGCGGGACGTCGAAGCGGCAATCGCCGAGCTGGGGTACGTGCGCGGTGGAGCAGTTGGCGCGCTGGCGTCCCACTGGCGTCGGAACGGGTTTGCGACCTGGCTGTTCAAACCGGCGGTCAGCGGCTGGTATCCGCGTAAAGCGCCGTCACCGGCACGACCGGTCCCGATCGTCGGCAATCCGTGGCCAGGGATACCGGTCCGAGGTCGCAACGCCGCAGGACGTGCTGACGCGTGTTGGCTGCCGATTGCCGAAGGCCTGACACCCCATGGCCTGCGGCACACGCACAGGACGCTCCTGGTGGAGCTGGGTGTGCCCGCGAAGCTGATCGACGAACGCATCGGGCACGAGGACGGCTCTGTGCAGGGTCGGTACACCCACGTAACGCCACTCATGCGGGAACGGCTCGTGGAGGACCTGACGGGGCTGTGGGAGGCAGCGTTGACTGCCAGGCGGGAGATGTACCCGACATCGCCCGTTCGAGCCCTGGACTGGCTGCTCCGATCGACCTAGGCGGGAAGTGAGCTGGGAGCGGCCGAGCATGATCTTCTCCCAGATTTCTCCCGAGACGGCCCCGCAACACGAGTCAGGCCCGGTTCACCTTTGCGGTGAACCGGGCCTGACCTGCACTTATCTCTGTCGGGGTGACAGGATTTGAACCTGCGACCTCTTCGTCCCGAACGAAGCGCGCTACCAAACTGCGCCACACCCCGGCTTGCCTGGGATCGAACGAGGAGAACTCTACCTGACGTTCCCACCCACTCCGAACCGGGTATCCCTTTTCGCGTCGGACACGTCCTGACCTGCGTCGACGGGGCGTGGCACGAGGGTGAGCAGGCTCGCCTCCGGTGGGCAGGCGAAGCGGACCGGCGCGTAGGGCGACGTGCCCAGGCCGGCGGAGACGTTCAGCCACATGTGCGCGCCCCAGCGCGAGACGCCACGAGCACGCGAGCGGTCCAGTTCGCAGTTCGTCACGATCGCGCCGTAGCCCGGGATGCGCAGCTGGCCGCCGTGCGTGTGCCCGGCCAGCACCAGGTCGTAACCCTCGGCGGCGAACGGGTCCAGCACGCGCGGCTCCGGGGAGTGCGTCACGCCCAGGCGCAGCGGCACGTCCGGCACCGGTCCGCTGATCTCGTCGAACCGGTCCCGCTTGAGGTGCGGGTCGTCCAGGCCCGCGGCGAAGACCTCCAGGCCGTTCACCTCGAACCGGCGGCGCGCGTGCGTCAGGTCGAGCCAGCCGTGCTCGATCATCGCCGCGCGCAGGTCCCGCCACGGCAACGGGATGCCGTGGATGCGCTTCGTCTTCGCCGACGGCATCAGGTAGCGGGCCGGGTTCTTCGGGCGCGGCGCGTAGTAGTCGTTGCTGCCGAACACGAACACGCCGGGACGGTTCAGCAGCGGACCCAGCGCCCGCACCACCGCGGGCACGGCCTGCTTGTGCGCCAGGTTGTCACCGGTGTTCACCACCAGGTCCGGCTCCAGCTCGTCCAACGCGGCCACCCACCGCTGCTTGGACTTCTGGCCCGGCATCATGTGCAGGTCCGACAGGTGCAGCACCCGCAGCGGCGACGAGCCGGGCGCGAGCACCGGCACCGTCGCCTCGCGCAACGTCCACCGCCTCCGCTCGATACCCGCCGCGTAGGCGAGCGTGGCGGTGCCCAGGGCGGTCGTGGCAAGCAGCGTTCGGCCGAGCGTGTTCACGTGGTCGAGGGTAGGGGGTTAACCGATTCGGGGTGAGACGGGCTTCCCGGTACCGTTCCGGCCCATGGCGGAGTTGAAGGCGCGGTTGCAGGCGGACCTGACGGCGGCGATCAAGAACCGGGAGACGGTCCGGGCGGGCGCGCTGCGGATGACGCTGGCCGCGCTGACCACCGAAGAGGTCTCCGGCAAGAGCGCGCGTGAGCTCACCGACGACGAGGTGCTGAAGGTCATCACCCGTGAGGTGAAGAAGCGCAAGGAGGCGGCGGAGGCCTTCGCCGGCGCCGGGCGGACCGAGCAGGCCGAGTTGGAGCAGGCCGAGTCCAAGGTCCTGGAGGCCTACCTGCCCGCCCAGTTGGACGACGCGGAACTGGCGACCCTGGTCGACGCCGCGATCACCCAGGTTTCCGAGCAGCTGGGGGAGAAGCCGGGCCAACGGCAGATGGGCCAGGTCATGAAGATCGTCAACGCCCAGGTCGCGGGCCGCGCGGACGGCGGCCGAGTCGCCACCGCGGTCAAGGCCAAGCTGGCCTGAGGCGCGGTCGACGCGGGAGCCGGACCACCGGCCCCGCGCCCTGCCAGTGCGGATCCTGGCCATTTCCGGGATCATGGCGATCAACTCGAGGTCGGGACGGTCAAGCCCTACACGATCGGGTGATCATCGCCCGAAAATGTACGGAAACACTGTTCCCGTACCTCGGTTGAAAACCAGCGGAGCCGCCGAAACCACCCCCGACCGCCCACGACCCCGCAGCCCCCGCCGCCCCCCGCTGACACCGCCCCACCGCCCACTGCCGACCCCAGCGCGACGCTGACGACACCGGGCCGACGAGCCAACGAGCACCGGCGGCCCGAGACGCCTCGCACTCGCGCTGCCCGCACCGCCGCGCCGGAGTGGTGTAGCAGGGCTGGCCGGGGATGCGGCGGCGCTGGACCGCCTGGGACGGCGGGGTGGGTGTAGTCGGACCGGCCAGGGGGTGCGGCGGCGTTGGACTGCCCGGGGCGGCGGGGTTGGTGCGGTTGAAGTCCCCGCGGGGTGCGCTGGGTGGATTGGTCGCCGGGGCCCTGGAGTCGCTGCGCTGGGGTCGGTGCGCGGGGCCGTGGGGTGCGGTGGGCGGGCTGGTGCGCCGGCGCCGTGGGGTTGGTGCGGTGGATGGCAGGAGGGTGCGAAGGGCGCGCTGGGCCGGGGGCGGTGGCCGAGCGGTGAGGGCCCGGGACTGGACGCGGCGGCGGGGGTGGTGTGGTGCCGCCCGAGCGCCCGAGCGCCCGAGCGCCCGAGCGCCCGAGCGCCCGAGCGCCCGAGCGCCCGAGCGCCCGAGCGCCCGAGCGCCCGAGCGCCCGAGCGCCCGAGCGCCCGAGCGCCCGAGCGCCCGAGCAGCCGGTGGGCGCGGGGTCGGTTAGCGGCGGGGTGGGTCGGTGGGGAGGGTGATTTGTGGGGGGCCTGTGGGGCGGCCCGGGTTGGTGGGGCGGCCCGGTTCGCCTTGGCCCGGGTTCGGGGATTCGGTGGTCGGGGGTGGGTCGGACGGTTGCGGTGGGGGGACGTAGCCCGTGGAGACCAGGAGGGTGACGATGGTGCCCTTGAGGGCGCTGCCGCGGGGGGTTTGGCTGACGACTTGGCCCTTCGGCTGCTCCGAGTTGCGGTTCTGGGCGGAGACCTTGTAGCCCGCTTGTTCGAGGATCCTGGTGGCGTCGTTGACGTTCCGGCCGACGACGTCGGGAATCCGGATCTCGCTGCCGCCCTTGAGGTAGCGCTCCTCGACCGGTGGCATGCCGCGCACCGGCAGTCCATCGTGGATCTTCGTCATCGTCTCGAACCACGTGCGCGCGGGCACGGTGCCGCCGTAGATGTCACCCTTGCCGCACAAGCGGGGTGGGCCGGCGTTCACGCAGATCCCGCGCGGTTCGACGCCGTCGTTGAAGGTTTGCACGGCGCCGGCGAAGTCGGGGGTCGCGCCGATGAACGCGGCCGACTTGTAGTCCTCCGTCGTCCCCGTCTTGCCGAGCATCGGCCGCGTCCACTTGAACTGCTGCGCCGCCCGCGCCGCGGTACCGGCACCCTGGTCGTCCTTGGACATGCCGACCGCCAGGCCGTTCGCCAGCGGCTCGGCCACGACCTGCTCGCACGGCGCCTCGTTCACCGGCACGGGGTTGCCGTTGCGGTCGAGGATCTGGCCGATCGGGGACGGCGGGCACCACACGCCGCCGCTCATGATCGTCGCCGCCACGTTCGCCAGTTCGAGGGTGCTCACCGGCGCGGGGCTGAGGGTGAACGACGCGTTGCCGCCGTTGGACTTGTAGAACTCGGTCTGCGAGATCCGCAGCTCCTTGTTCTTCGCCTTCGGGTCCGGCCGCACGCCCGCGATGTTCGTCGCCATCGTCTCGCGCATCCCCAACCGGGACGCCATGTCCACCACCGGGTCCATGCCCAGCTGCTCTTCCAGGATCACGAACCCCGTGTTCGGCGAGGTCTGCAACGCCGTCTGCAACGACATCTGCGACGGGTAGCTCGACGACGCGTTCCCCAGGCAGTACCACCGCGTGTTCGGCTCACCGGTCGGCGGGCACTTGTCCCCACCGCCCTTGAACACCCTTGACACGTACGAGTTCGGCGTGGCCATCGTGTTCTCGATGCCCATGCCCTTTTCCAACGCCGCCGCGGCCGTGAACACCTTGTAGACCGACCCCGCCCCGAACTTGTTCTCCACCCCGGACGGCAGGTCGAACTGGGTCTGGAACTGGTCGGCCTTCAGCCCGTAGTCGCGGTTCGCCACCAGCGCCACGACCTCGTGCCGCTCCTTGCCCGGCCGCACGACCGCCATCGTGTTCGCGATCCCGTCGGTCGACTTCGCGACCTGCGCCTCCGCCGCGCGCTTCGCGTGATCGGTGATGGTGCGGTCCAAAGTGGTCCGGATCGTGTAGCCGCCGGTCTTCAGCTGCTCCAGGCTGAAACCGTTGCGCGCCAAGTAGTTCAGCGCGTACGAGCAGAAGAACCCGTGCTCCGGCCCCGCCCCGATGCACCCGTTCGCGGGCGTCCGCACCGGCGACGCGAGCCCGAGCGGTTCGGCCTTCGCGGCCTCGGCGGCGTCCCGCGACAGCTTGTCGTTCTCGACCATCTTGTCGATCACCTGGTTGCGCCGCTCCAACGCCTTCTCCGGGAACACCTCCGGGTTCAGCGCGGACGGGCTGTTGACCATGCCCGCGAGCATCGCCGCCTGCGGCACGGTCAACTTGTCCGCCGTGGTGTTGAAGTACGCCTGGGCCGCCGCCGCGATGCCGTAGATCGTCGACCCGAACGGCACCACGTTCAGGTAGCGGGCCAGGATTTCCTCCTTGCCCAGCTGGCTTTCCAGTTGCAGCGAGATCCGCCATTCACGCGCCTTGCGCGCGACCGTCTGCTCCTGCGCCTTCTGCTGCTCGACCTGGTTGTTGCGCGCCACGACGTGCACGAGGTAGTTCTTCACGTATTGCTGCGTGAGCGTGGAAGCACCCTGCGTGACCGATCCGCTGAACTGGTTCGTCAGTCCGGCCCGGATGGTGCCCCGCCAGTCGACGCCCTGGTGCTCGTAGAACCGGCGATCTTCGATCGAGACGAGCGCGGCCTTCATCGTCGGCGAGATCATCTCCGGCGGGACGAGCACGCGGTACTGGTCGTACAGGTACGCGATCGGCGCGCCGTCCTTGTCGGTGATCGTGGAGATCAACGGCGGGTCGGTGGTGACCAGGTCGGCCGAGATGCTGTCGACCGTGTCGCTGGCTCTGTTCGACACCATGCCCAGCGAGCCCACGACAGGGAACAACATGCCTGCCAGCAGCACTCCGGCCAGCAGACACAGTCCGAGCAGTTTCAGCACGCCGTTCCTGGCTCGCATGCAGGTCAGCGTACGCGGCACCTGAAGAGGTGATCGAGATCGCGCACAGTTGATTACCCAGGATGAGTACTCGTACTCAAGACAGGTAACAGGTGGGCAACCCAGGGTTGGAGGTGGAACCAGAAGGCTCTACAGTCCGTCACTGTCCAAGACAGCAGCCGAGGGCACGACCACTCGATGGTGAGCCTACGGCATCCGCGGCAGGGGTGTGGCGGATTTAGAAGGTCTGGGCACTGTGTGAACCGAGGTGGGGGATATGCAGCAGGGGGATTGGCGGATCAAGGCCTCGTGCCGTGATGAGGAGCCGGACCAGCTCTTCGTCCGCGGTGCGGAGCAGCGCAAGGCCAAGGTGGTGTGCCTGGGTTGCCCGGTGCGCACCGAATGCCTGGCCGAGGCCCTGGACAACCGGATCGAGTTCGGTGTGTGGGGCGGCATGACCGAGCGTGAACGGCGGGCGTTGCTGCGGCGACGCCCGGATGTCACGTCATGGCACGAGCTCCTCGACACCGCACGTCAGGAGCACCACGAGGAGTCCAAGGTCGGTTGACCGGCCGGGCTCCACTACTCGCCCGCCAACCGCCGTCCGATCTCGTGCAGGCCGTCCAGGTCGTGCACGTCGGTGGGTAGCGCGGGTACTCCGATCAGCGGAACACCAGGGTGCGCACGGGTGAATCGCGCGAGCAGTCGCTTCTCTCGATCGGCGACCGCCACGCGATCCGCGTGCACCCGCAACACCGCGGCAGCCAGCGGAGCGTCCCCAGTGCGCTCGAGCCGGTCCGCCGCCGCCAACGCACCTGGTGCCGGCAAGGGGGCCAGCACCGGGTGCGTCCGGTTCGCCACCAGACCGGTCAACGGCATCCGTTCCGCGCTCAACCGCTCCACGAAGTAGCTGGCCTCGCGCAACGCGTCCGGTTCGGCCGCCGCGACCACCAGGAACCCGGTTCCGGGTGATCGCAGCAGCTCATAGGTGGCCTGGGCGCGTTGCCGGAAGCCACCGAACATGCTGTCGAACGCCTGCACGAACGTCGAAGCGTCCTGCAGGAGTTGGCCGCCGACGATCGTGGACACGGCTTTGGTGAACAGGCCGAAGCCCGCGCCCACGATCTTGCGGATGCCGCGCCCGCCCGCACGGGCGGGCGCCGACAGCATCCGGATCAGCTTGCCGTCCAGCACGGTCGACAGCCGCTGCGGCGCGTCCAGGAAGTCCAGCGCCGACCGGCTCGGCGGGGTGTCCACGACGATCAGGTCCCACTCGTCGCGTTCGACCAGTTGGCCCAGCTTCTCCATCGCCATGTACTCCTGCGTGCCGGAGAACGACGTGGAAATCGTCTGGTAGAACGGGTTCGCCAGGATCTGCTCGGCCCGCTCCCGACCGGCGTGCTGCCACACCATGTCGTCGAACGTGCGACGCATGTCCAGCATCATCGCGTGCAGCTCACCCTGGTCGAGCCCCAGCGCGTCGACCCGGCGGGGCTGGTTGTCCAGCTCCCCGAGGCCCAGCGACTGGGCCAGCCTGCGCGCCGGGTCGATCGTCAGCACGACCGCCCGCCTGCCCCGTTCGGCGGCACGCACGGCCAGCGCCGCCGCCGTGGTCGTCTTGCCGACGCCACCCGACCCGCAGCACACCAGCACCCGGGTCTCCGGGTTGTCCAGCAACGCGTCCACGTCCAGCCGGTTCACCGCACACCTCGCCCGACCAGCACCTCGGCCAGCTCGTACAGCGCGGCCACGTCCACGCCGTCCGTCAGCTCCGGCAGTTCCAGCGTCGGCAGGTCCGCCTCGGCCAGCTTCTCCTTCGCCCGCTCCTCCATCCGGACCCGCAACGCGTGCTCCACGGTCTGCTCGACCAGCCCGTCCAGCACGTCGGCGTCCACCTCGACGCCCGCCGCCTCCAGCCCGGTCCGCACCCGGCCGACGTCGACCCGCCCCTCGGACGCCGCCGCGACCGACCGCGCGGGCAGCCGCGGCGCGCTGACCCGGTTCACGAACACCGCGCCCGGCCGCAGGTCTGCGGCGTCCAGCTCGGCCACCGCGTCCAACGTCTCGCGCACCGGCATCTCCTCCAGCAACGCCACCAGGTGCACCGCCGTGTCACCGGAGTGCAGCAGCTTGACCACGCCGTCGCTCTGGCCCTTGATCGGCCCGACCTTGGCGAGGTCGGCCATGGCCCTGGTGACGTCCAGGAACCGGACCACCCGACCGGTCGGCGGCGCGTCGAGCACGACGGCGTCGTACTCGTGCCGCCCGGTCTTGCCCGCGCGGCGCACGCACTCCTTGACCTTGCCGGTGAGCAGCACGTCCCGCAGACCCGGCGCGAGGGTGGTGGCGAACTCGATCGCTCCCATCTTCTTCAACGTCCGGCCGGCGAAGCCGAGGTTGTAGAACATGTCGAGGTACTCGAGCAGCGCCGCCTCGGGGTCCACGGCGAGCGCACGCACTTCGCCCCCACCGGGCGCGGACGCGATCCGCTCCTCGGAGTACGGCAGCGGCGGGCGGTCGAACAGCTGCGCGATGCCCTGCCGGTTCTCCACCTCCACCAGCAGCACGCGCCGTCCGCCGGTGGCCAGCGCCAGCGCGAGGGCCGCGGCGACCGTGGTCTTGCCGGTCCCGCCCTTGCCCGTCACCACGTGCAGCCGCGCACGGGTGAGTTCGTCGGTCCAGCCGTTCACCAGATCAGCCTATGCGCGACGCCCTGAGAACCGCTGGCCACGCCGCCTGCCAAGGTCAGTCCCACATGGTGACGAACACCACCGCGATGGCCGTCGCCGCGACGACGCCCCACGCCAGGACCGAAGGCAGCACGTACGCGATCAGCACCGCCACGACCGCGACGATCACGGCCCCGACCAGCAACGCCCGCATCACGTCGGACCGCCTGGCACCCTTGCGATCGCGTGCCTGGGCCATCCCGACGAGGATCATCACCAGCCCGCCCAGCAGGAACGCGCTGGTGGCGACGATCCGCCACGTTTCCACGTGATCAACGCTAGCGCCGAGTGATCGCCCCGTCACGTCACGCTTTGGCCCTCGGGCACCACCTCCCCCTCCACCCACACCAGCCGCGCCCGCGCCGACTTGTCGATCGCGAAGTACCACAGCGCCCGCTCCGCGCTCGTGGTGGAGATCCGGAGCCCCGACCCGCCCTCGGGGCCCGTCACCTCCGCCGAGCCGCTCCCGAACTCCAGGCCCCACGCCGCGACCCACCCGCCCTCGGCGTTCTCCTGGACGATCGCGAACAGCCTCGGCGCCTCCGCGATCAACTCTGCATTGTTCATGGGTGAATGGTAGCGTTCGAGTAGTTCAAACCGCTGAAATCGAACGAGTGAAGTTCGTGGGATGGGTCGTCACACAGAGTGGTTAAGGTG
Organism: Saccharothrix carnea; assembly: GCF_003014735.1. Taxonomy (GTDB): domain Bacteria; phylum Actinomycetota; class Actinomycetes; order Mycobacteriales; family Pseudonocardiaceae; genus Actinosynnema; species Actinosynnema carneum. Next base: position 581,316 of record NZ_PYAX01000005.1, read on the forward strand.
ATCGAATGGCAATCGGCTCGACGCGCGGCAAGCGCCGCCTCGGACGTCACATCCGCCCGATCCTGGAGAGGTCCGGCCTCAAGGTCGACGAGGTGGTCAAGCAGTCGCGGGTGTCCCGCCCGACGATCACCCGCATGCTGTCCGGCGAGGCCCTGGCGCGCTGGCCCGCGCTGTCGATGGTCCTCGACGTCATCGGCGCGACACCCGAGGAGAAGACCCGGGCGCTGCAGCTCTGGGAAGTCGCCGACGTCGACCCGTCCGCGATCCAGCACGCCCGTGACCTGCCCGCGAACTACAAGCGGCTGCGGATGGACGAGCTGGAGGCGGTGCGGGAGCGCACCCTCGACTCGGCCCTGGTCCCCGGCCTGCTCCAGACCGCCGGGTACGCCGAGGCGCTCGCACGGGCCGCCCGTCGCCGGATCGTCGGCGAGAGCTGGGACTCCCGCGCGGCGGCCGAGCGCGCTGACCGGCAAGCGGCGCTGACCAGGGAAGACCCGGTCGAGTACCACGCCCTGATCGACGAGACCGCACTCCGTCGTCTGGTCGGCGGCCCCGAGGTGATGCGCGAGCAACTGGCCCACCTCGTCGCGATGGCGAAGCGGCCGAACGTGACCATCCAGGTCCTGCCGTACTCGGTCGGCGCCTACGGGGCGCAGGTCGGAGCGATGTTCCTGCTGGACTTCATCGAGTCGGACGAACCGCGGGCCGCCTATGTGGAGGCCCTGACGGGCATGGTTCCCGTAGAAGATGAAGAGGCCGAGGTGCTGTCGGCGGTCTGGGACGACGCCGCGCGCCTGGCGCTCACGGAGGACGACTCCGTGGGTCTCATCGGGTCGGTGCGGGACGCGCTAGGAGACAGATGATCAACCAGGCGTGGCGGAAGAGCAGCAGGAGCGGTTCGGACGCGCAGTGCGTCGAGTTGGCGGTGGGCGAGCGTGTCGCCGGTGTGCGGGACACGAAGAACCGGGACGGCGGCACGTTGGTGTTCGGGGCGCGGGCGTTCGCCGCGTTCCTGGCTGATGTGAAGAGGTCTCAAGTCTGAGCACGGTGTGACACGAATGGGGGTACTCGGACGGGTGCCCCTGTTCGGCACCCCGCTAGGCTGCGCGCCATGCAGAAGTGGGAGTACGCGACCGTCCCGCTGTTGATCCACGCCACCAAGGCGATCCTGGACCAGTGGGGTGACGACGGCTGGGAACTGGTCACGGTGCTGCCGAACCCGAGCGGCGAGCAGCACGTCGCCTACCTGAAGCGGCCCAAGGCATGAGCTGGACGGCACGTCTAGCCGAGCTGGGAGTCGAACTGCCCGAGGTCGCGGCACCGGTCGCGGCCTACGTGCCCGCCGTGCGCACCGGGCAGCTGGTCTACACGTCCGGGCAGCTGCCGTTCGTCAAGGGCTCGCTCGCGGCCACCGGCAAGGTCGGCGGCGACATCAGCCCCGAAGAGGCCAAGGCCCACGCCCGCACGTGCGCGCTGAACGCGTTGGCCGCCGTGGACGCGCTGGTCGGCCTCGACCAGGTGACCCGCGTGGTCAAGCTGGTCGGGTTCGTCGCCTCCGCCGAGGGCTTCACCGGCCAGCCCGCCGTGATCAACGGCGCCTCCGACCTGCTCGGCGAGGTGTTCGGCGAGGCCGGGCGGCACGCGCGGGCCGCGGTCGGCGTGGCCGAGCTGCCGCTGGGCGCGCCGGTCGAGGTGGAACTGATCGTCGAGATCGGGGAGTGAGATGTCGGACACGTGCCACGAGCTGCTGCTGAGGCTGGCCGGTCGGCTGCCGGACGAGCTCCTCTGGAGATTCCGCGACTGGGCCGCCACGGACGCCGTCGCGGTGCTCGCCCGCGCCCTGCCGCGCACGTTGCTGCACGACCGGATCGGTCTGACGGACTACGAGCAGCGGCTGCTGGCGGACGCGCTCGTGCCCCACGGAGCCGACCGGTCCATCATCAGTTCTGTCAAAGGGCTGGACGAACTGCCCGAATCCGGCTACACCTTCTCCCCGGAATCACCCGATCGGGTGTCGATGGGTGATTCCGCGACCGTGGTGCTCGGAGCGACCTTGCGAGGACGCCTCGGGGTCGGCGAAGTCCGGTCCTCGTGGCGGCTGGGCGGGGGCGAACCCAGGAGGCTGATCCTGGTCACCGCCACGACCGGCGAAGCCCGGTTGACCGGTGAGCTCCAGCGGGTGCTGCGGGCGCTCGGCGAGCACGACCCGTGTGTGGAGGTCCTGCCCGCCGGACTGGACCTGCCGCCCTACCACAGGGCGGCGTTGGCGGCATCGGAGCTGGTGTGCGCCGGCGCTGACGCCGACGGGCACTTGGTGCCCGTATAGAGCTCGGCGCTCCCGCGCGGGCCGGAAGGAGAACAGGCGTGACGAACGACGGAGTGGGACTCCCCGTCCGTTTACACGACCTCCTGTTGGCGTTGGCCGGAAGAGTCGACGACGACGCGTTGACCCAGGCCCGGGAGCTGCTGGCGGTCGCGGAGCTGGACAGAGCCGTGGAACTCGTCGTCGGCTGCCTGCTGGCCGGGCGCATCCCGGTGTCGCCGGAGGAACGCCACGAGATCGGCTGGCTGCTCGGCGAGGTCCGCTCGGACCGCTCGCTGGCCGACCGGCTGTTCGCGGTCGAGCGGGTGCCGGCGGTCAAGCACCGGTTCAGCGTGGAGTCCGACCCGGCCGAGGGCCTCGGTGACGTGCTGGGCAAGACCGTGTCGGTGCTGCCGGACGTGCGCGGAGTGCGTGCCACGTGGCGGTCCAGCCCGGCCGGTGCGACGCCCGGACCGCTGCCGCAGCGGGTCGTCCTGGTCGACATCGGCCCGGCGGGTTTCGCGCCCGCCACCGCCTACCGGGTGGACACCGTGCTGCGCAAGGCGGGCATCCGGGCGGCGGTCGAGGTGCTGACCGTGGGCACGCAGCTGGGCGAGTACCACGCGGCGGCCGTCACGACGGCGCGCGAGGTGTTCTTCCCGTCCGGGTCGACGACCCCGCAGCCACCACCGGACTCGGGCGCGTGGTTCGACGGTGAACCGCGGGACCAGGCACCGGTGATCGAGCCGGAACCGGTGCCTGCCGAACCCCAGAACGGCTCCAAGTCACGTCGGGCGCGCGTCGAGTCGTACGAGGGCGCGCAGCCGTTCCCGCCGAAGCCGGTGAAGCGGTTGCCGGTGCGCGAGCCGGAGCACGTCGAGGACGTGCGCGTTGACGACGTTCGCGTCGAGGACGTGCAGGTTGAGGACGTTCGGGTCGACGATGTTCGGGTCGAGGTGTCGCGGTCGGAGGACGCGGAGGCCCATCCGGTGCAGGAGGCGCCCGTCGAGCCGCCGCCCGTGGCCGAGGAGCGACCGCCCGCGCCGATGTTCGCGTTCCCGGACGACCACCCGTTGTCGCGGGCCGAGGTCACCACGGAACTCGGGCCGGACGACCTGGCCGCGTTGCAGGCCGCGTTGGCGGACGGGCAGGCGCCCGCCGCCGTGCAGCTGCCGCCGACCGTGGACGCCAAGCTCAGCGACCGGGAACGGGCGTTGTTGCAGCAACTGCACGAGGAGTTGGCGCAGCGGGAGCAGCAGTCGTGGCCGGGAGCCGGTCCCGAGTTCGTCAACGGGGTGCCGAAGCCGTCGAACGGCAAGTACCCCGGCTAGAGGCTCCTCAGTCCGATCAACAGCTCGGCCCTGTCGTCCCTGGTGAGGGGGCGATAGGGCCGAGCTGCTCCGCGGTCGGTGGCAGCTTCGACGCGGCGGCGGACCGGGTCGTCGGCGGGCAGGTCCTGGACTTCGAGGCCCGCTTCGGCCCACGCGGCTGCGTGCGCGTCGGCCCGGTGGTGGCGCAGGGCCCTGAGCTGGTCGAACAGTCGTGCCTGGGGCGTGTCGCCGGTGTGTGCGGCGCACATCGGGTGGTCCACCGGCGGGACCGCGATCTCCGGCGGGGTCGGCCACAGGTCGGCGGCGGCTTTGGTGTGGGCTTCGTTGACCACGGCCAGGAACGCGCGGGCGCGCGGGGTGGCGGTGACCTGGTCGTCCTCGATCACCAACCAGTCCGGGTCGGCGAGCGCGGCGTCCAGGTGCGGGTTGTAGCGGTGCAGGTCTCTGACTGCTCGGAGCGACATCGGGCCGTGGACGAGGACGCTCGCCAGGTCGCCCAGGATCGGCACGTGCGGTGGACGTTCGCCGTGGAGGTAGCGCGCGCTCCGGCGGTGCACGGGCGGGATGAGGCGGTGCAGCTCCACGGCGACCTCGGCGGCCGTGGCGCAAGCGTTTGCCGCGTCCAGGGCCAGCTCGCTGGACGCCCGCAGTTCCGGGTCTTCGCGCAGGTCGAGGGCCGTGCGGAAGTGGCGTTCGGCGGCACGCCACTCGCCCTGGTCGTAGCGCGACTTGCCGGCGTGCTGGTGGGCGAAGTGCCCGAGCCGGTCGTGGGTGAGCAGCTCCGTGAACACCTCGTCGGCCTCCGCGAACCGGCCCTGCCACTGGTGGACGTGCGCCAGCCGGAGCCGGGTCGCGGGCGTGTCGTCGGCCTGCCGGAACGCGTGTTCGGCCTGGTCCAGGCGGTGGAGCAGGCGTGCGGCCAGGCCCACCTCGGTCCACTCGGCGTGCGTGGTCGGGCGTTGGCGGTCCAACCAGGCGGCTAAGCCCTCGGGGTCTTCGGGGACCTCGCGCAGGGTCTCCGGGTCGATCCGGTACTTCACGCCTCGGCCTTGCGACGCGCCAGGTCGATGATCCGCTGGAGGTGCAGACCGCGGCGCACGTCGAGGGGGTGTTCGGTGGTGCCGCTGTCGATCATGGCCACGAAGTCGTCCAGCAGGTTGGTGAACGCCTGCTGCGCGGTCGTGCCGCGATCGGCCAGCACGCGGTGGCCGTGCTCGCCGTAGACGATCACCTCGGCGATGCTCGGGTTCAGCGGCAACGTCATCGTCATCGTGGCCACGCTCGTCGCGCCGCCCTCGTGCCGGAACACGATCTGCCACAGGCCGTGCTCCGACCGGTCGGCCGCGATGACGTCGGTGATCGTGCCCAGGGTGGCGTCGAGCAGGTCGAACGCGTGCGGGCCGATGTCGTCCAGCGGACCGCGCTCGTGCCGCCAAGGCGAGTTCGAGAACGGGCCGCCGAGCAGCGCACCGGTCAGCCAGCGCGCACTGCCGCCCACCCAGCCGCCCGCCTGGTTCAGCTGTTCGAGTTGTTCACGGGTCTCCGGGGTGTAGCGCTTGGTGAGGACGACCAGCGAGGCGACGTCGTTGGCCTTGACGGCGTCGGCGAGGCGTTCGGCGTCCTCGAGCGTGGCCGCGATCGGCTTCTCCAGGATCAGGTGCCTGCCCCGCTCGGCGGCCCTGATCGCGATCTCCGCCTGCACCTCGGGCGGCACGGCGAACGCGACCGCGTCCACCTGGTCCAAGAGCTCGTCCGGGGTCTTGGCGACGGCCGCGTCGTGGGACCGGGCCAACTCGGCGGCGGCCTCCTCCCGGCGGGCCCAGATCGTGGTCAGGCGGGTGCCCGGGTGGTCGGCGATACCCGGTGCGTGCACCATGGTCGCCCACGGGCCGGCACCGACGAGTCCTACGCGCAGCTGTTCGTCCACCCGGCCCATCCTGCCTTTCATCGGCCGCCGACGTAACTCGACTCGGGGACGAAGATCCGCCCGCCGTGGTCGAACTTCAGCTCCACGCCGTCCGGCCGGCGGTCGACCTCGGGCTTGTCTCCCCAGCCGCTCGGGATCTCGACCACGTGGCCGTGGTCGGGGGACCGGCCGAGCCAGACCTCGTGGTCCGTGCCGCCGAGCAGGCTCGACCGCTGCTTGGTGTAGACGTTCGGCGTGCCCTCGTTCGTGCTGGTCAGGGTGACGCTGGGGAGGAAGAGGAGGACGGCGGCCGTCGCGGTGAGGCCGGTGCCGACGATCGCGCCGACCACGAACAGGACGACGTTCAGCAGGCAGCCTCTGTGCTTGTTCCTGGGAGTGGCTTCCGGTGGGGTTCCTGGCGTGGTGTCCACAGGCGGATGATCCTCGTAGGCTCGGGGCGTGCGCGAACTCCCCGATGATCTCGTGTTGCCCGGCCACTTCGTGCCGGAGGACTTCACCGGACCGCCGGTGCGGCCCCGTGACGCGGCGACCGTGGTGCTGGTGCGTGACGGGGCGGCCGGGCTGGAGGCGTTCCTGCTGCGTCGGGTGGCCGGAATGGCGTTCGCGGGCGGGATGACGGTGTTCCCCGGCGGTGGGGTCGACCAGCGTGACGCGGACACGTCGGTGGCCTGGAGCGGGCCGCCACCGACGTGGTGGGCTTCGCGGTTCGGGTGCTCGGTGGAGCTGGCGACGGCGTTGGTGTGCGCGGCGGTGCGGGAGACGTTCGAGGAGTCCGGGGTGCTGCTGGCCGGGCCCTCGGCGACGTCGGTGGTGGCCGATACGGCGGCGTTCGCGTCAGCGCGGGCGGCGTTGGTGGCGCGGGAGTTGTCGTTGGCGCAGTTCCTGGCGTCGGAGGGGTTGGTGCTGCGGGCGGACCTGCTGCGGCCTTGGGCGAACTGGTTGACGCCGGAGGAGGAGCCGCGGCGGTATGACACGTACTTCTTCGTGGCGGTGTTGCCCTCGGGGCAGCGGGCGGATGGGGCGACGACGGAGGCTTCCGACGCGGTGTGGCAGCGGCCTGGTGATGCGTTGGCGGATTGGAAGGCCGGGCGGCGGGCGTTGATGCCGCCCACTTGGGTGACGTTGGCGGAGTTGGACGAGTTGGGGTCGGTGGCGGCGGTGTCGGCCGCGTCGCGGACGGTGTCGAAGGTGATTCCCAAACTGGTGCGGGAGGGTGACGTGCTGCGGGTGGTCGTGCCGTGAGCGAGTTGGCTTATGGGGTGTTGCGGCAGGTCACGCCCACGGCGGCGGTGCTGTTGGCGGAGAACCCCGGGGTGATGACGTTGGACGGGACGAACACCTGGGTGCTGCGGGCGCCGGGGGCGGAGTCCTGTGTGGTGGTCGATCCGGGGCCGATGGACCCGGCGCACTTGGGGCGGATCGCTGCGCAGGCGCCGGTGGAGGTCGTGCTGCTGACGCATGGTCATCTTGATCACTCGGAAGGAGCACGTTCGTTCGGGCGACAGGTGGATGCGCCGGTGCGGTCGGTGGACCCGGCGTTCCGGTTGGGTGGGGAGGGGTTGGCCGAGGGGGACGTGATCTCGGCGGCCGGGTTGTCGATCCGGGTGTTGCCGACGCCCGGGCACACGGCTGATTCGGTGTGCTTCCTGTTGGACGACGCGGTGTTGACCGGGGACACGGTGCTCGGTCGGGGGACGACCGTGGTGGCTCATCCGGATGGGCGGCTCGGTGACTATTTGGAGTCGTTGCGGCTGCTGACCACACTTCCGGTGGGCACGATCGGGTTGCCGGGGCATGGGCCAGAGCTGCCGGACGTGGTGGCAGCCGCCGGGGGGTACCTGGTGCACCGGGAGCAGCGGTTGGCGCAGGTGAAGGCAGCGGTGACGACGTTGGGCGGTGCGCCTACGGCACGTGCGGTGGTCGAGCTGGTGTACGCCGACGTGGACCGTTCGCTGTGGCCCGCGGCGGAGTGGTCCGTGCGGGCTCAGCTGGAGTACCTGCGCGAGGCTTGAAGGGCTTACGCGACGCCTGACCGGCTTACGCGACGCCTGACGGGTTGTCGATCGCGTACCGCCACCCGCCATCGGGCCCGCGACGGGCGACGTCGGTCGCCGTGCCGGTGAGGTCGCCGATGCGCCAGTCGACGATCAACAGGGCCAGATCACCCCTCGTGATCACCTTTCGGGCGTTGACCGTCATCGTTTGGGTGAGAGCGAGGTGCTCCGCGAGCTCCGCGGGCTGCGCGCCGGGCTCGTAGACACCACTGGGGTCGCCGGCGTTGAAGCCCGCGGCGAACAACGGGGGCAACTCTTCGGGGGTACGCGCGATCATGCGGGTGACGCTAGGAGGACGTTGCGTGACCAACCAAACGGTGAGTACCGAGCCGCCCGCCGCCGCGATGACCCGCACCCCGCCCGCCACCAGCGCGTGGCACGGCGACCCGCACGGCGAAGTCGACCGCCCGGTGCCCGACTGCCCGGTGGAGCTGACGTTGCGAGCGCTGCGCGGGCGGTGGACGACGTTGGTGGTGCGCGAGCTGTTCGAGGGCGAGCGGACCTTCGGCGACCTGGCCACCGCCCTGCCGACGTTGTCCGACAAGGTGCTGGCCGATCGGCTCGCGCAGTTGGTCGCGACCGGCGTCGTGGTCCGGGTGCGCGAGCCGGGGTGGCCCAGCCGGGTGCGGTACTCGCTCACGGGCCGGGGGCACGCGCTGCGCGGGGTGCTGGACGCCATGTGGGCCTGGGGTGCCGCCACTGCGACGTAGCCCGGCTGTCCGTCCGGCCAGGTGTGTCCCGCCCGCCGTGGTGTGTCCGCTCGACGGTGGCGCAGTTCCGGCTCGCTCCTGGTGGGACCGACCGCTCCTGGTGCGGGGCCGGTGGCGATCCCGGCCGTCGATGGTCGGCGGGCAGGGCCAGCGGATCGTGGGTCGGTGGCGGTGAAGGTCGAGAGGCTGCGGTGGCGGTGCGTGGGTGGTTTGGGTGGGGGCGGCTCCGGGGGTTGGAGGGTCGGGGGTGGTTGAGGCGCTCCGCTGGTTTCTAACCGAGGTGTGGTAACGGTGTTTCCGTACATTTTCGGGCGGAGTTCACCCGATTGTGTTGGTCAGGGGGTCTGGCGGAGGGGGACGACCAGGTAGGTCAGTTCGACGCCGTCGTCGCCGGCTTGGGAGGTCAGGACGGTGGAGCGGAGGCCGTCTTGGATCTTCAGTTCTACCCGGCGGCCGCTGAAGGCGCGCAGGGCGTCGGCCAGGTAGCGGGCTTGGAAGGTTTTGGTGACGCGGTTGCCGTCGATCGTGGCCTTGATCGACTCCTCGGACTCGCCGCTCTGCGGATCGCTGCCCCGCACGCGCAGCTCGCCGTCGTCCACCTGGATGGTGACCGAACCGTGTGGCCCGGCGTACGGGACGGCACGGCGGACCGCGCCGGCCAGCACATCGGCCTCCACCAACACCGTGCTGTCGATGACCGCCTCCAGCAGCTTCCGCACTCGATCGTCGGGGAACGGGGCCGCCAGCAGCGCCGTGCTCACGCTCCCGCCCGCCCACGACAGGGCGATGCGGTCCGCGTCGGCGTGCACCGTGACCTCCGCCGCACGGTCCGGCTGCCTGGACGCCTCGGCCAGCACCACCGCCGGGGCCAGGACGTCCAGCTCGCCTGCCGGCACCCAGGGCAGCGAAGCGAACGCCATCCGATAACGGTCCGTGGCGATCAGCTCCAGCCGGCCGCCGGGGGCGCTGTGCATCCGGACGCCGGTGAACATCGGCAGCGCGTCGTCCTTGGACGCGGCGGAGGAGACCGGGGTCAGGGCGGCGGTCAGGGCGCGGGCGGGGATGGTGCCCAGGGCCGGTGGCAGCGGTGGGATGCCGGGGTGGGTGCTCAGGTCGAGCAGGGGCAGGGCGAAGCGGGCCGTGGACGTGCGCACGGCCAGGCGTGAACCCTCCACCACCAGTCTGACCTGGGGGTCTTCGAGGCTGCGGAGGGTATCGGCCAGCGGCCGGGCCGGGACCACCACCGCGCCGTCCGCGTGCACGGTCGCGGCACGGGTCAGGCGGACGGCGTGCTCGCGGTCGCTGCCCGCCAGCTCGATCCCGGCACCGTCGGCACGCAGGACCAACCCGGCCAGCACCGGGTCGTACACCCTCGTCGGCAGGAGGCGGGCGACATCGGCGGCGGCGGTGGCCAGCTCGGCTGTGGTGGCGGTCAGGTCCATGCCGACAAGCTAGACCCGACCACCGACAATTCCCGGATGAGTGCTGGTCAGCGGGACACCAGAGCCAGTTCGTCCTGGCGCAGCGGCGGCACGCCGGCGGCCACCGTGCGGCGGAAGATCCACACCAGGACGGCGATCACCAGGCCGGAGGCCGCCGCCGCGACGAACGCCACACCGGTGCCGTAGGACTCGACCAGCTGACCGCTGGCCGACTGGCCGATCGCCAACCCGACCGTCACCGCGGTCACCACCCAGCCGAACGCCTCGGTGGCCGTCCCGGCGGGCGCGACCTGCTCGATCGCGGCCGAGTGGGTGGTCGCCTGCGGTGTGATCAACGTGCCGACCACGAGCAGCGCCGCGCCCAGGCCGATGAGCGTCGACGGCACGGCGAGCAGCAGCGACAGCACCGCGAACCCGCCGAGCAGCACGGGCAGCCGCAGGTGCATCGCCCGCGGGAACGGCTTCATCGAGTACAGGACGCCGAACAGCACCGAGCTCACCGACCACAGGCTCAGCAGCAACCCGCCCATGCCCACGTGACCTGCCCGCTCCGCCGCGGCGGGCACGGCCACCTCGATGAACCCGATCGTCACGCCGAAGCCCAACGCCGCCAACGCGACCGTGCGCATGCCGGGTGACGCCAGCGCACCGAGCAGGTTGCGGCTCATCGCCGCCGGCCGGACGCCGCGCACGGTCGGGTTCAGCGCGAACCACACCGCGCCGACCGCCATCGACACCGCGCCGATCACCACGCCGGTCCCCGCCCACGGCGCCGCGACCAGCAGCCCGGCCAGGCCGGGGCCGAGGATGAAGAACACCTCCATGCTGATCGCCTCGTAGGCGTACCCGGCCAGCCGCGCGGACCCGGCGGGCAGCACGTGCGACCACAGGGCCCGGGACGCGGAACCCACCATCGGCTCGGTGAGACCGACCAGGAACGCGACCGGCACCAGCACGCCCAGCGTCGCACCGGCCTCGACCGCGCTGATCGCCAGCGTCACGAACACCGCGAACAACGACACCGCACCGAGCAGCGGCCGGGTCGGCCCGAGCCGGTCCATCAGCCTGCCCTGCACGATCGACCCGACCGCGACACCCACCAGCGACGACGCCGACACCAGGCCGGCCGCGGCGAACGAGCCGGTCTCGCGCTGCACGTACAGCAGCAGCGACAGGCCGACCATCGCGATCGGCAGGCGGGCGAGCAGGGACGCGACCACGGGGCCGCGCATGCCGGGGGTCGTCAGGGCGGTGCGGTAGTCGGAGAGGCGGGCAGACTGGGACATGCGTACCAGTATGCCCGCACTGGTACGCGCGTACCAGTCAATTGCGCGGTGTGATCCATCACCGGTCACCGCGAGGCCGCCGGATGGTCTTGAACCGTCCATCGGCTGGGAGTGGGTTGCAGTTCGATTACAACACTGGGATGACCGGGTGAAACCACCCGGAGAAACCGCTGAACAGAGGGCCCTTGAGGGTGAACGGGCTTGAGTTGCGGGGTAGGGGGCGTGCGATCGTGGGAGCAAGCCAACTGCCAGCCCGTTTCGCGCTCCGTCGCGACGGGTAACCAAGCCTCCTTCCGGCGCCACGAGGGTCGGGGCCTGCGGGTGCCGGAGGTGTGGAAGGCGCGGTCTGTCGGGGGATGGGCCGTGCGCAACAAGACCGGTGCGCCGCGTCGGGGGCGGCGCCCGGTCTTGTTGTTCTCGGTACCGCTAGCGGGCCCGGCGGGCGAGCCGCTCCGGGTCCAGGATCAGCACGCTCTTGCCCTCCAGCCGCAGCCAGCCGCGGTGGGCGAAGTCGGCCAGGGCCTTGTTCACCGTCTCGCGCGAGGCGCCCACGAACTGGGCGATCTCCTCCTGCGTCAGGTCGTGCGTGACCCGCAGCAGTCCGGCCTCCTGGCTGCCGAAGCGCTGCGCGAGCTGCAGCAGCGCCTTGGCCACGCGGCCGGGCACGTCGGTGAAGATCAGGTCGGCCAGCATCGAGTTCGTCCGGCGCAGCCTGCGGGCCAGGGCCCTCAGCAGCTGCTCGGCGATCTCCGGCCGGTTGGTGATCCACTGCCGCAGCGCGGGGCGGTCCATGCTGACCGCGCGCACTTCGGTCACCGTGGTCGCGGTGGACGTGCGCGGACCGGGGTCGAAGATCGACAGCTCGCCGAACATGTCGGACGGGCCGAAGATCCCCAGCAGGTTCTCCCGGCCGTCCGGCGACTTGCGGCCGATCTTCACCTTGCCGGACTGGATGATGTAGAGCCGGTCGCCCGGCTCGCCTTCCGCGAAGATCACGTGGCCACGCGGGAATTCAACAGACTCCAGCGTCTGCGCCAGCGCCTCCGCTGCGGCCTGTTCAACCCCCTGGAAAATGCCCGCGCGGGCCAGGGTCTCGTCCACCTCGTCCCTCCTGTCGAGACGCGGCGGCATGGTTGAGCGCGTTCCGCCTTCTGGCGGATCAGCGCCTGCCGCCGATCACTGAGTGCAGTCTAAGGGCTGTGGTCGGGATCGCCTTTCGGCGCGCCGCTCACCACAGCCCGGACAGCCCGATAAGGCCCGCGGGGGGTTGACCCCGTGGGCCTCGCCGGTCCTACCCCGCTTAGCGGCGGGTGCGCCGCTGTCGCAGGTTCCTGGCACGACCGCCCAGCCTGCGCAGCCGGAACAGTTCCAGCGCGCGGCCGATGCCGTGCCCGTAGAGCGCCCTGACCTCGTCGGGGCGGGCCGACTCCAGGAACTCCTCGACCTCGTCCTCCTGCACGGCGACGTGCCGCAGACGAGCTTCCACGCGCTCCATGAAGAGCGCGAAGAACATGATCACGATCGGAACGGCGATGACGAACCAGGCAGTCATGATGGCTCCGATCCTTGCGCATCCGGTTCGGCGCGCGGTCAAGGGGGGTCACTCCGGCATGTCGGTTCGAGGTCGTTCGGTGGTTCATCCCGTCGTGCACAGGACGTGCGCGGTCGGCCGGTGGTTGCTTGCCCCCGATCGTCGCCCGCCAAACCGGAGGCCGCCCGCCGTGGGGCATCCCCCGCGAGGGTGGGACTTCCGCACGATCGGGCGGCGACCCCGGACGAGGACCCGGCGACGACCGAGCCGCCGTGCACCCGGCAGCGGCCAGTAATCTCGTCGGCATGGCGAAGAGCGCGGTGAAGCAGCCGGAGACGCGGCTGGGGCTGGTCCGCCGGGCGCGTCGCATGGTGCGGGTCCTCGGTGAGGGCTACCCGGACGCGCACTGCGAGCTGGACTTCGTCGACCCGTTGCAGCTGCTGGTGGCGGTCGTGCTCTCGGCGCAGACGACCGACGTCCGGGTGAACCAGGTCACGCCCGCGTTGTTCAAGCGGTACGCCACGGCCGCCGACTACGCCGCCGCCGACCGCACCGAGCTGGAAGAGCTGATCAAGCCGACCGGCTTCTACCGCAACAAAGCCACGTCGCTGATCGGCCTGGGCTCGGCCCTGGTGGAACGGTTCGGCGGCGAGGTGCCCGGCCGTCTCGAAGACCTGGTGACGCTGCCCGGTGTCGGCCGCAAGACCGCGAACGTGGTGCTGGGTGACGCTTTCGGTGTGCCCGGGATTACCGTCGACACGCACTTCGGCCGGCTCGTCCGCCGGTGGGGTTGGACACAGGAAGAAGATCCGGTCAAGGTCGAGCACGCGATCGGCGCCCTGGTCGAGCGCAAGGAGTGGACCTTGCTGTCGCACCGCACGATCTTCCACGGCCGCCGCGTCTGCCACGCCCGCACACCGGCCTGCGGCGCGTGCCTGCTGGCGCCCCAGTGCCCGTCCTACGGCATCGGCCAGGTCGACCCGGTCAAGGCGCAGAAGCTGGTCAAGGGCGAGGAAGCGCCGCACCTGATCGACCTCGCCGAACGCGTGCGGGCGGGGGAGAAGCTGGCGTGAGCGCACCGGCGCGGTGGGCCGTCGTCGTCCTGGTGCTGGCGGTGGCGGGTGTGGTCGCGCTGTGGCCGCGCTCGTCGGACCCGGTCGACCACGCCATCCCGACCCGCACCCAGCGCACCGTGGACCTCGACGCCGTGCGCGGTCAGGCCGCGCTGAGGCCGTGCCCGCAAGGTCCGTCCGACGCGCGGGGACCGGAGCCGTTGCGCGGCTTGATCGTCGACTGCCTGGCGGACGGGAAGCCGGTCGACGTGGCGTCCACCGTGACCGGGCGCGCTGTGGTGAACTTCTGGGCCACCTGGTGCGTTCCCTGTCAGGAGGAGCTGAGGGTCCTCGACACCTACGCACAGGAACCCGGCGCGGTCCCGGTGATCGCGGTCCTGGTCGAGAGCAAGGAGGCGGACGGTCTGGAGCTGTTGGCGAAACTCGGCGTGCGCCTGCCTTCGGTCGTCGACCCGGCTGACGGTGTGCGCAAGGCCGCCCGCGCACCCCGGACGTTGCCGTTGAGCTACGTCGTCGGCGCGGACGGTTCGCTGACCCAGGTGACCGATCCCGTGGCCTTCACGTCCGTCGAGCAGGTGCGCGAGGTGGTCGGATGACGGCCCTGGTCGACCCGGACGACGTCCCGGGGTGGATGAGCGGGCTGGTCAAGGCGACCGCCGAGACCGACGCCCGCGCGTTCACCCGGATCAAGCCGCCACCCGACGGCACCGGACGTCCCGCCGCCGTGCTCATGCTGTTCGGCGACGGGCCGGACGGCCCGGACGTGCTGCTGCTGCGGCGATCCGACACGCTCGGCTCGCACCCCGGCCAGGTCGCGTTCCCGGGCGGTGCGGCCGACCCGACCGACGACGACCCGGTGGACACGGCGCTGCGCGAGGCGTTCGAGGAGACCGGTGTGCTGCGCGAGGGCGTGCGGCCGGTGGCGACGTTGCCGCAGCTGTACGTGCCGGTGTCAGGGTTCGTCGTCACGCCGGTGCTGGCGCACTGGGACGCGCCGTCGCCGGTCGCGCCGGTCGACCCGGCCGAGACCGCCGCGGTGGCACGGGTGCCGATCTCGCACTTGGCCGACCCGGCGAACCGGTTCCGGGTGAGCCACCCGTCCGGGTACATCGGTCCGGCGTTCGCCGCGCCCGGCATGCTGGTGTGGGGCTTCACCGCCGGCCTGCTCGACGGCCTGCTCGCGCTGGGCGGGTGGGAACGGCCGTGGGACACCGCGGACGTCCGTGATCTCGACCTCGCGCTGCGCGCGGTGGAGGTGTCGTGAACTGGGTCGACCTGCTCGTGCTGGCGCTGGCCGCCTTCGCCGCGGTGTCCGGCGCGCGGCAGGGCATGGTCGTGGCGCTGCCCGCGTTCGTGGGTGTGCTCGTCGGCCTGGTGCTGGGCACGCAGCTCGCGCCGCTGGTCGTCTCCCAGTTCGACAACGTGGTGACCAAGGTCGTGTTCGCGGTCGGCATCGTGGTGCTGCTGGTCGCGCTGGGCGAGACGCTGGGCGTCTACATCGGCCGCGGCATCAAGCCCAAGGTGAACTCCAGCCCGTTGCGCGGTGCGGACAACGCGCTGGGCGCGATCGTGCAGGGCGCGGTGGTGTTCGTGGTGGCGTGGATGATCGCGCTGCCGCTGACCATGGTCGCGGGCCTGCCGTCGCTGGCGAAGGCGCTCAACCAGTCGGTGATCCTGTCCACCGTCGACGACGCCATGCCGCCCGCCGCCCGGACGCTGGCCGACGACCTGCAGAACCTGTTCGACGTGTCCGGTTTCCCGGCCGCGATGGACCCGTTCGACCGGACCCCGATGCGGGAGGTCGGCCCGCCGGACCCGGCGCTGAGCGCGAACCCGATCGTGCGGAAGCTGGAGCCCAGCGTGCTGAAGGTGCGCGGACGGGCGCCGTCGTGCTCGCGGGCGTTGGAGGGCACGGGTTTCGTCATCTCGCCGGAGCGGGTGATGACCAACGCGCACGTGGTCGCGGGCACCACCGACGTGACGGTCGAGGTCGGCATCGGCGAGTTCGACGCCACCGTCGTGCACTACGACGCGCAGACCGACATCGCGATCCTGGCCGTGCCGGACCTGGAGGCGACGCCGCTGCAGTTCCGCACCGACGAGATCGCGCCGGGCGAGGACGGGATCGTGCTCGGCTACCCGCTGGACGGGCCGTACACGGCGTCCGAGGCGCGGGTGCGCGAGCGGATCAGGATGCTGCGCGGACCGGACATCTACGACGCGCAGACCGTGACGCGGGACGTGTACACGGTGCGGGCGAAGGTGCGCAGCGGCAACTCCGGTGGGCCGTTGGTCGACCCGCAGGGCCGGGTGATGGGCGTGGTGTTCGGCGCGGCCGTGGACGACCAGGAGACCGGGTTCGTGCTGACCGCGGACGAGGTCGCGGAGGAAGTGGCGAAGGCGCCGACGATGGTCAGGCGCGCGTCGACGCAGACCTGCGCGTCCTGATCCGTCCCGCCACGAGGCTCAGACCTTCGCCAGGAAGTCGGTGACCAGCCGGCTCGTCGTGTTCGGCGCCTCCTGGTGCGGGAAGTGGCCCACCTCCGGCAGCACGCGGTACGACGAGCGGGCACCCGTCCACAGCGCCGAGTCGGCCGCCGTCGACTCCAGCACCACCGGGTCCAGGGCGCCGTGCAGCTGCAGGACCGGGACGTCCAACCTGCGGTCCACCGCCTCGGCGAAGCGGCGGCCGTCGCCGCGCAGCTGGGACCGCACGGCCCAGCGGTGGTACTCCATCGAGCTGTGCGCGACGCCGGGCACCAGGAACGCCTCGCGGTTGCGCCGCACCACCTCGTCGAACTCCGGCGACACCCTCCACTTCGGACCGCCCCACGCGCCGAGCATCCCGGCCACCGCCGCGCCCCGGTCCTTGGTCAGCCACCGCTCGGGGTACACCGGAAGCTGGGAGCGGAACAGGTGGGCGCTGGCCCGGCCCTGGCGGCGGGGGTGGCGGCGGATCGCGCGGCGCAGCGCCAGCGGGTGCGGCGCGGACACGGCCGTCACCGAGTAGACCAGCCGCGAGTGCATGGCGGCGACCGTCCACGCGAGCATGCCGCCCCACCCGTGGCCGACGAGGTGCGCCCGCGGTTCGCCGAGCGCTTTCACCAGGCCCGCGACGTCACCCGCGAGCGTGAAACCGTCGTACCCGCGCGGTGGTTTGTCCGAGTCGCCGTAGCCGCGCAGGTCCACGGCCACCGCGCGGTAGCCCGCCTCGGCGATCGAGACGAGCTGGTGCCGCCACGTCCACCAGAACTCCGGGAAACCGTGCAGCAGCAGCACGAGCGGGCCCTCGCCCAGCTCGGCGACGTGCAGGCGGATGCCGTTCGCGGACACGTCGCGGTGTGTCCACGGGCCGGGCACCCGCGCCGTCGACGGGTCCGGTGGCAGCCGCACGGCGCGGCTCAGTGGCCTTCGCCGCGGTGCCGGAGTGCCGCGACGGTGTCCCTGGCCGAGTCGATGGTCCGCTGCGGCGCGCGCAGCTTCTTCAGCTTGCGCACGCCCAGGAAGGCGAACAGCCCCGCCGTGAGCAGCATCAGCCCGAACACGATGAGGAACGCCGACCAGCGGGGCAGCCACACGTCCAGCAGCTCCGCGCCGAAGAAGAAAAAGAAGAACGAGCTGAACAGCAGCACCGCCAGCGCGACGATGAAGTAGACGCTGCCCTTGACGCCCTTCTTGATCTCGCCCGCGACCTCGGACTTGGCGAGCTCGACCTCCGCCCTGACCAACGTGGACAGGTGGGCCGTGGCGTCGCGCACCAGGCCGCCGATGGACGTTTCCTCCGCGATCTTCACCGCTGTCTCCGCCGTCAACGGGATCGACGGAACAGATGGCAGTCCGCTGCCGTTGGTGTTCTCCCGAGCGCTGGTCACCGACTCATCGTGCCATGCAGCGCCGCCCGGGGCCGCCCGACCGGCACAACTGCGCACGTTCAGTCATCATCGTCGGCGCGCTGGTGGACGCGACTGCGCCGGACCAGCAGAACCGCCGCCAGCAACGACGCCGTCAACGACGCCAGCAGCACCGCCGCCTTGGCCTGTTCGGCGTCCGCGCCGTCCAGCGCCAGGTCCGCGATCAGCAGGCTCACGGTGAACCCGACACCGCCGAGCATGGCCACCGCGACGATGTCGCGCGGTCCGGCGCCGCTCGGCCACACGGCCGCCTTGAACAGCACCGCCAACGCGGACGCGCCCACGATCCCGATCACCTTGCCCACCACCAGGCCGAGCATCACGCCCAACGCCAGCCGGTCGGTGAACAGCGAGCCCAACGCCTCGCCGTTCACCGGCACGCCGGCTGCGAACAACGCGAACAGCGGCACCGCCAGGCCCGCCGACCACGGCTGCAACCGGTGCTCCAGCCGCACGGCGGGCGCCTCGTGCTCGTAGTGGTCCTTGCGCACCCGGGTCAGCAGGGCCAGCGCGACGCCCGCGATGGTGGCGTGGATGCCCGCCTCGTGCACCGCGACCCACGTGCCCACCGCGACCGGCACGTACAGCCACGGTGACGTCACCCGCTTGTGCTGGAGGAACGCGTACAGCGCCAGCAACGCCACCGCGACCAGAGCGGCGACCGGGTTCAGCGTGGCGGTGAACAGCACGGCGATGAGGACGATCGCGCCCAGGTCGTCCACCACGGCCAGGCTGAGCAGGAAGACCCGCAGGCTGCTCGGCAACCCGGACGCGGTGATCGCGAGCACGCCGAGGGCGAAGGCGATGTCGGTCGCCACCGGGATCGCCCAGGCCCGTTCGACGCCCGGCTCACCCCAGCCGACCGCCAGCGCCACCGCGGCGGGCACGATCATCCCGCCGATGGCCGCGACCACCGGCAGGATCGCCGCCTTGAGGTCGTTCAGCTCGCCGACCACCAGCTCGCGCTTGAGCTCCAGCCCGGCCACGAAGAAGAAGATCGCGAGCAGGCCGTCCTTGGCCCAGTCGCCGACGCTCAGGCTCAGGTGCAGCGACTCCGGACCGAGGTGGAAGTCGCGCAACGCCGTGTAGGTGCCCGAGATCGGCGAGTTCACCCAGATCAGCGCGATGGCGGTGGCGGCGAGGAGGATCATCCCGCCCACGGTCTCGGTGCGCAGGTAGCGCGCGAACTCGGCGGCGGTGGGGCGCTTCTCGATCAAGATCGACTCCGGTGGTTCGGCAACGACTCATCCTCGTGCCGACCAGGCTTCCCGGCTCACCGGGAACGACCCTAACCCAGAAGAGGGCCCGCCGACCAACGGCGAGCCCCTCCTGTGTTCGATCCCAGCGCTCAGTCCCGCTCTGCTCAGTCCTCCTGGGCGCCCGACTTCAGGCCGCTGGAGATGAGGTCCATCACCGACGAGTCCGCGAGCGTGGTCACGTCGCCGACCTGCCGGTTCTCCGCCACGTCGCGCAGCAGGCGGCGCATGATCTTGCCCGAGCGGGTCTTCGGCAGCTCCGGCACCACCATGATCTGCCGGGGCTTCGCGATCGGGCCGATCTCCTTGGCCACGTGGTCGCGCAGCGCCTTGATCGCCTCCGCGCCGTCCGAGCCCTCGGCCACGCCGCCGCGCAGGATCACGAACGCCACGATGCCCTGGCCCGTGGTCGGGTCGGACGCGCCGACCACCGCCGCCTCGGCCACCGTCGGGTGCGAGACCAGCGCGGACTCGACCTCGGTGGTGGAGATGCGGTGCCCGGACACGTTCATCACGTCGTCCACCCGGCCCAGCAGCCAGATGTCGCCGTCCGCGTCGTACTTCGCGCCGTCACCGGCGAAGTAGTAGCCCTGCTCGGCGAACCGCGACCAGTACGTGTCGCGGTAGCGCTCGTCGTCGCCCCAGATGCCGCGCAGCATGCCCGGCCACGGCTGGTCGAGCACCAGGTAGCCGCCGCCACCGTGCGGCACCTCGTTGCCCTGGTCGTCCACGACCTTCGCGCCGATGCCGGGCAGCGGGCGCTGCGCCGAACCGGGCTTGGCGGACGTCGCGCCGGGCAGCGGCGAGATCATGATCCCGCCGGTCTCGGTCTGCCACCAGGTGTCCACGACGGGCGTCCGGCCCGCGCCGATGGTCTCCCGGTACCAGATCCACGCCTCGGGGTTGATCGGCTCGCCGACGCTGCCCAGCACGCGCAGGCTCGAGAGGTCGTACTCGGCGGGGATGTCCGCGCCCCACTTCATGAACGTGCGGATCAACGTCGGCGCGGTGTAGTAGATCGACACACCGTACTTCTGCACGATCTCCCAGTGGCGGCCCTCGTGCGGGGTGTTGGGCGTGCCCTCGTAGACGACCTGCGTGACGCGGTTGGACAGCGGGCCGTACACGATGTAGCTGTGCCCGGTGACCCAGCCGATGTCGGCGGTGCACCAGTAGACGTCGGTGTCCGGCTTGAGGTCGAACACGTTGTGGTGCGTGTACGACGCCTGGGTCAGGTAGCCGCCGGAGGTGTGCAGGATGCCCTTCGGCTTACCCGTGGTGCCCGACGTGTAGAGGATGAACAGCGGGTGCTCGGAGTCGAACGCCTCCGGCGTGTGCTGGTCGGACTGGCGCTCCACCACGTCGTGCCACCAGACGTCGCGGCCCTCGGTCCACTCGACGTCGGAGTTCGTGCGCTTGACCACCAGCACGTGCTCGACGGTCTTGGCGTTGGCCACGGCCTCGTCCACGGCGGGCTTGAGCGCCGCCGGGTTGCCGCGCCGGTACTGGCCGTCGGTGGTGATCACCAGCTTGGCCCGCGAGTCCTCGATGCGGGTGCGCAGCGCCTCGGCGGAGAAGCCGCCGAACACCACGCTGTGCATCGCGCCGAGGCGGGCGCAGGCGAGCATGGCGAAGATCGCCTCGGGGACCATCGGCATGTAGATGGCGACCCGGTCCTCCGCGCCGACACCCAGCTCGACCAGCGCGTTCGCGGCCTTGGAGACCTCGCGCTGAAGCTCGGCGTAGGTGATGGCGCGGCTGTCGCCGGGCTCGCCCTCCCAGTGGATGGCGACCTGGTCGCCGTGGCCGGACTCGACGTGCCGGTCGACGCAGTTGTAGGCGACGTTGAGCTTGCCGCCGACGAACCACTTCGCGAAGGGCGCGGCGGACCAGTCGAGCACCCGGTCCCACTTGGTGTCCCAGGACAGCCGCTCGGCCTGCTTCGCCCAGAACGCCTCGCGGTCGGCGTCCGCCTCCTCGTACAGGTCGGCGGTGGCGTTCGCCTGCGCGGCGAACTCCTCGCTGGGCGGGAACGTCCTGGTCTCCGTCGACAGGTTGTCCAGGGCGGCTTGCGGCTCTGTCATGGCGGGCGGACCTCCTGAATCCGTGGGGATGCGCACTGACCGTAGTGCGATTCAGCTCACTGCGCACCCAAAAGGTTCAGACCAATTTCGGCCGAGTTCGAAACGCGTGGGTAACTGTGTAACCCGGTCCGGGGCCCGTGACCACCGCGATTCCGCCGAACGACACCTAGGTTGCGACCAGCGGCACGTGGCGTGACTCGCGTCACGCCGTGAGCCTGGCCTTGAGGTCCGGCCACTCGTCCGCGGTCATCGAGTACACGACCGTGTCGCGCAGGGTGCCGTCCGGTCTGATGCGGTGCACCCGCAGGACGCCCTCGCGGGTCGCGCCGAGTCGTTCGATGGCCTTCTGCGACCGCTCGTTGCGCAGGTCGGTGTGCCAGCCGACGCGCAGGGCGCCGAGGTCCTCGAAGGCGCGTCGGAGGAGCAGGAACTTGGCGTTGGTGTTGAGGGCGGTGCGCTGCCAGCGGGTGCCGATCCACGTGTGGCCGATGTAGAGACCGCGGTTCCTGGGGTCGATCTCGTAGTACGACGTCGTGCCGGCGACCTCGTTCGTCCGCGGGTCGATCTGCGCCCAGGCCAGCCGGGTCGGGTCGGCGAGGCCGCGTTCGATGTAGGCGCGGGTTTCCTCGACCGTGGCGGGCTGGGTGGAGCTGAGCCACGTCCAGACCTCCGGGTCCTTGCCCGCCTCGTGCAGGCCCTCGGCGTGGTCGGGGATGAGGGGTTCGAGGCGGACGTGGTCGCCGATGAGCACCGGGCGGTCGTACCAGTTCATGCATCGACGGTAGATGCACTAGTGGCTACTTGAAATATCCATTTCCGGCTTGTTGTAGATGGCCACTTACCGGCGGGTAGTGTGCTCCGGCGTGACCGATCCGCTTGCCCCGCTGCTGGACCTGCCCGGTGTGGCCGACGCCGTCGCCGCGGCGCGTGACGCCGTGTTCCAGGTGCACCGGCACCGGGTGAACCTGCGCGGCTGGGCGACCACCGCGGCCGAGGCGTCCGTGCGCGCCGCCCGTGCGTCGGCGGCGCTGGACGGCGGTCCGACCGCGATCCCGGAGGACGGCACCGTGTCGGACCCCGTGCTGGCGGGCGCGCTGCGGGTGGCCGAGTCGTTGGGCGTGGTGTTCCCGACGTGGCAGCGGGCGCCGTTGCAGGCGTTGGCGCGGCTGCACGTGCTGGCGGGTGCGGACCTGGGCGGCGAATTGGGCCGTCCCCGCCCGGCACCGGGCGTCTCCTCCCGCCTGGACCTGCTCGCGCAGCTCGTCACCGGCGGCACGTCCGTCCCCGGCCCGCTGCTCGTGGCGGTGGTGCACGGCGAGCTGATGTCGCTGGCGCCGTTCGACACGGCCAACGGCGTGGTGGCGCGTGCGGCGTCCCGCCTGGCCTCCATCGCGACCGGCGTCGACCCGAAGTCCCTGGCCGTCCCCGAGGTCTTCTGCCTGCGCCGCCAGAACGACTACGCCTCCGCCCTGCACGGCTTCTCCACCGGCGACCCGGACGGCATCACCCGCTGGATCCTCTTCCACTGCGAGGCCCTCGAAGCCGGCGCCCGCGAAGCCCGCGGCATCGCCGACGCCGCCACCACCTGAGTGTTCGACTCGCGGTGGGTCAGAGGAGTTGTTTCAGGGTGGTGGCGGCGCGGTCGGCGTCGTCGAAGGTGTTGTAGAGCGGGGCGAAGCCGAAGCGCAGGACGTCCGGTGGGCGGTGGTCGCCGATGACCTGGCGGTCGATCAGCTCGGCCATCAGGCGCTCGGCGTCCGGGTGGCGCAGGGAGACCTGGTGGCCGCGCCACTCGTCGGACGGGGTGAGCACCTCGATGCCCGGCAGGTCCTCGACCAGCGAGCGGAAGTGGGCGGTCAGGGCCAGGCCCTTGGCGCGCACGTCGGCGAGGTCCACGTGGTCCCAGACGTCGAGGGCCGCGTCCAGCGCGAGCATCGAGAGGATGTCCGGCGTGCCCACGCGCGCACGGGAGACGCCCGGGTCCGGCGTGTACTCCGACGACATCGCGAACGGCACCTCGTGGCCCGTCCACCCCGTCAGCGGTTGGTCGAACGTCGGCTGGGCGTGCTTCGGCACGTAGATGAACGCGGGCGAACCCGGCCCGCCGTTGAGGAACTTGTACGTGCACCCGACCGCCAGGTCGACGTCCAGCGCGTCCAGCTCGATCGGCAGCACGCCGGCGCTGTGGCACAGGTCCCACACGACCTTCGCGCCCACCGCGTGCGCCTGCGCCGTCAGCTCCGCCATGTCCAGCAACCGGCCCGTGCGGTAGTCGACGTGGTTGAGCAGCACGACCGCCGTCGTGTCCCGCAGGTCCAGCTCCTCCGGCGGCGCCGGCCGCAGCGCCAGGCCCGTCAGCTCCGCCACCGACCGGGCGATGTACCCGTCTGTCGGGAACGTCCCCGCGTCGACCACGATCTCCATGCGGTCGGTGTTGCGCACCGCCGCCATCAGCGCCTTGAACAGGTTCACGCTGGTCGAGTCGGCCACGACGACCTGGCCGGGCTTGGCGCCGATGAGCCGGCCGATGCGGTTGCCGACCCGTTCCGGAGCCTCCCACCAGCCCTCGGACCAACTGCGGATCAGGCGCCGACCCCACTGGTGGCGCACGACGTCCTGCACGCGGTCGGCGACGGCCTTCGGTGGCGCGCCCAGCGAGTTGCCGTCCAGGTACACCACGTCGTCGTCGAGGTCGAACAGGTCGCGGATATGCGCCAACGGGTCGTTCACACGTAGCTCCTGGCCGTCCACAGTTCGGGGAACACGGAGCGTTGCGTGCGCTTCTCCAACCACGCAACCCCCGCGGAGCCACCGGTTCCGGCCTTCGCGCCCATCGAACGCCGGGTCGCCAGCAAGTGGTCGTAGCGCCAGCGGGCGAACTCCTCGGCGATGTCGGTCAGCGCCTCGCCCAGTTCGAGCAGGTCACGCGAGCCACCGCGGTAGATGTCCGCCCACACGGCCTCCACCTCGGCGTTCGGCTCGTACGGCTGGCTGACGTCACGCTTGAGCACGTCCTGCGGGATCGGCAGGCCCTGCCGGTACAGGGCGGCGAGCACCTCGTCGTACAGGCTCGGCTCGTTCAACAACTTCTCGAGCGCCTCGTGCTGGCGCGGCACGGCGCGGTGCGGCACGAGCATCGACCGCGACTTCTCACCGAGCAGGAACTCCACCTCGCGGTACCGGCCCGACTGGAAGCCGGAGCCCTCGCCGAGGGCGTCGCGGAACGAGTTGAACTCCGCGGGCGTCATCCGGGCGATCGGCCGCCACGCCGCGTTCAACGCCTGCATGTGCAGGTCGCTGCGGCGCAGGGTGCGGACCGCCGCCCGCAGGTCGTCCGCGCGCAGTTCCTTCTTGGCCTGCCGCCACTCGAAGCACAGCAGGCCGAAGTACAGCTCCATGACCTGCGTGATCACCAGGAACGACATCTCACGCGGGTCCTCGGACCACTGCTGCTGCAGCGAGTGCAGCACGGAGGCGTGCACGTAGTCCTCGTAGGGCGTCGTGCCGCCGAAGTCGAGTTTGGGTGAAACCGGGCAAGTCATGCCTTCATCATGACCGGGTGTTCCGGTGAGTTGAATGGGTGATGACGACTGTTTGGCGGCAAAGTTCTTACAGATGAAAGGCGATTCATCGAGTAGCTTTGTGGTCGTGAGCATCGAACTGGACGGCGTGGACTGGGCCCTGTTGGAGGCCCTGCAGGAGGACGCGCGACTGTCGTACAACGAGCTGGCACGGCGTGTGCACGTGTCGCCGCCGACCGTCGCGCAACGCGTGCGCAGGCTGGAGAACGCGGGCGTCATCACGGGCTATCGCGCCACCGTGGACCCGACGGCGGTGGGGCGGTCGGTGGTCGCCCTGGTGCGGATGAAGTGCTACGGGCCGCGGTGCATCACGGTGCACCCGGAGCTGCTCGACGACTGCCCCGAGGTGGTGGAGGTGCTGCGGCTGACCGGCGACATCTGCTCGGTGGTGAAGGTCGTGACCACGTCGATCAGCGAGCTGGAGCGGTTGCTGGTGCGGCTGGGCGGCTACGGCGAGACGTCCAGCGCGATGGTGTTGTCGACGCCTATCCCGTGGCGCCCGGTGCCAGCTGGCTGAGCGCCAGCCGGACGTGCCCCTGGGTGCGTTCCAACGCCTCCGCGGCACGTGCCGCGGGCACACCGGCCAACAGGTGCACCAAGGCCACCTTCAGGTCGCCGCCCGCGTCGGTCAGCGCCGTCGTGCACTCCTGCTCGCCCAGGCCCGTCGCCTCGCGCAGGATGCGGACCGTGCGGCCGCGCAGCTTGGCGTTGGTCGCGCGCATCGACACCATCAGGTTCGAGTACGTGCGGCCGAGCCGGACCATCACCGCGGTGGAGAACGACGTCAGCACCAGCTTCTGCGACGTGCCCGCCTTCATCCGGGTGGACCCGGCGATCGCCTCCGGGCCGGTGTCGAGCGCGATCAGCACGTCCACCTCGACCGGTGCCGGCGCGGTCGGGTTGTTGGACACCAGCACGGTGTGGGCGCCCAGCGTGCGCGCCTCCTCCAGCGCCGCCACCACGAACGGCGTGCGGCCGGACGCCGTGACGCCGACGACCAGGTCGCCCGGTGCCGCGTGCTTGCGGATCTCGGCGGCACCGGCGGACGCCTGGTCCTCCACGTTCTCCACGGCGTTGACCAGTGCGTCCCGGCCGCCCGCGTGGTGCGCGACGAACCAGTCCGGCGGCGAGTTGAACGTCGGCACCAGCTCGGCGGCGTCGAGCGTGGCCAGCCGGCCGGACGTGCCCGCGCCGACGTAGTGCACGCGGCCACCGGCGCGCAGCGCGCCCACGGCGAGGTCCGCGGCACGGGCCAGCTCGGGCAGCACGGCCGCCACGGCGTCGGGGACCAGGTGGTCCTCGGTGTTGATCAGGCGGAGCACGTCCAGCGTGGAGAGCCGGTCGATGTCCTCCGTCCGCGGGTTCCTGGCCTCGGTGGGTGAGTCCACGCGGACCGCGACACCGTCCCGGGGCGGCGTCATTTACCGGACTCCCGGCGCCGCCTGCCGTCCGGCCGCGCGCCGAGGCGGTGCCCCGACACCGCGTCGTACGTCGCTTCGAGGGCGGTCTTGGCGCTGTCCACGTGCCGCTGCGCCACCCCGATGAACAGGCAGTCGATCACGGTGAGCTGGGCGATCCGGCTGGCCATCGCGCCCGAGCGGAACGTGGTCTCGCGGGCCGCCGTGGTCAGCACGTGGTCGGCGACCTCGCTGATCGGCGAGCGCGGGAAGTTCGTCAGCGCCACCGTGGTCGCGCCGTGCTCCTTGGCCACCCGCAACGCCTCGACGGTCTCGGAGGTGGAGCCGGTGTGCGATATCCCGACCGCCACGTCCGCGGCGGTGAGCACGGCGGCCGACGTGAGCGCTATGTGCGTGTCGTTCCACGCGAAGCAGGTTCGCCCGATCCGGTGGAGCTTCTGCTGGAGGTCGAACGCCACGAACGCGCTCGCGCCGAACCCGTAGACGTCCACCCGGCCCGCACCCGCGACCGCCTCGACGACCGCTTCGAGCGTGTCCACGTTCAGCTGCTCGGCGGTCTCCTCGACCGCCCGCGCGTCCGCGAACGCGACCTTGCCGACGACCTGGCGCAGGTCGTCGCCGGGACCGATGTCGCCGCCCAGGTCGCGGTCGGTGCGCATGGACGTGCGGGCCGTGTCGGCGGCCAGGGCTATGCGCAGTTCCGGGTACCCGCCGACGCCGATGGCCTTGCAGAACCGGGTCACCGTGGTCTCGCTGGTGCCCGCGGCCTCGGCGACCTCGGTGATGCTGCGGTGGGCGACGGTCGCCGGGTTGTCCAGCACGACCTTGGCGACCCGCTGCTCGGCCCGGGCCAGGCCCGGCAGGAGTGAACGGATCTTGACCAGGGGACTGGAGTCGGCGGTACTTTCGGTGGACACGTGGGAAACTTACTAACCGCCCCACCCACGGTCAACGCAGGGTTGGGGTAACTCACCCCAACCGTGACCCAAACTCACCGCTTGGCGGGTCCCTACCGCGCCGATGTCACTAACGGTCCGCGGCCCGCCACCCTTCGGGGTGCAAACCCGCTGGTTCGCGCTCCGCGTCGAGTGCCACGCCCCGCTCGTCGATGACCCGGACGGCGTCCACGTACACGCCGCGGCCGCCGTAGCCCGTGCCCCGGACGTACCGCCAGCGGAACTTGCCCGCCGACTCCGTCTCCAGCTCGACCTTCTGCCAACGCCGCTGCCCGTAACCGGCCAGCACCCGGACCTCGCGCCACGCGGACCCGTCGTCGGTCGCCTCCAGGACGACCTTGTCGCCCGGGTCGAGGTCCACGAACGCCCAGAACGACAGCTGCTGCTCCGCCGAGCGCCGCGGCAGCTCCCGCGTGGTCAACGTGGCGCCGTTCGACTCCGGCGTCCACGCCGTGCCGTGCCGGGGACGCACCGCCAGCGCCTTCGCCAGGCCGTCTGCCGCCACCCGCCGGGCCGGGTTGATCGAGCCCCAGTTCCGGCTCGGGTGCACCCGGTTGGTCAGCAGGATCGCGATCGACCGCGACAACGGGTCCAGCACCAGCGTGGTGCCCGTGTAGCCGGTGTGCCCGGCGGCCCGCGGCGAGGTCAGCGCGCCCATGTACCAGCGCTGGTCCAGCTCGAAGCCCAGGCCGTGCGAGTTGCCCGGGAAGCCCTGGTTGAAGTCGGTGAGCATCAGCTCGACGGTGTCCTCGCGCAGGATCCGGCCGCCCGCGTGCGCGCCGCCGTTGAGGATCGCCTGGCCGAGCACGGCCAGCTCCCGCGCGGTGGAGAACATGCCCGCGTGGCCCGCGACGCCGCCCAGCGACCAGGCGTTCTCGTCGTGCACGCTGCCGCGGATGATGCCCCGGCCCGCCTGGTACTCGGTGGCGGCGATCCGGTCCAGCTTGGCCGCCGGCGGGTTGTAGCCGGTGTCCACCAGGCCGAGCGGCGCGGTGATGTCGTCGCGGACCAGCTCGTCCAGCTTCTTGCCCGACCACTTCTCGGCCAGCAGGCCGAGCGTGATCAGGTTGAGGTCCGAGTACAGGTAGGTGGTGCCGGGGGCGCTGCGCGGCTTGGTGTCCATCACGGCCT
This sequence comes from Saccharothrix carnea, assembly GCF_003014735.1. Lineage (GTDB taxonomy): Bacteria > Actinomycetota > Actinomycetes > Mycobacteriales > Pseudonocardiaceae > Actinosynnema > Actinosynnema carneum. The sequence goes on from NZ_PYAX01000005.1 coordinate 609,309, forward strand.
TGAGCCGCGACGGGATGTCGGGGTACTGCGACCACAGCGGCAGCCACGCGACCAGGCCCGAGGTGTGGGTCAGCAGCTGCCGGACGGTGATCGACTCCTTGCCGTTGACGCCGAACTCCGGCAGGTGGCGTGCCACCGGGTCGTCCAGCCCGAAGCGGCCCAGCTCGTGCTGCCGCATCACCACGATCGAGGTGAACAGCTTGGAGATCGACGCCAGGTCGAAGATCGTGTCCTGGGCCATCGGCACCCGTTGCGCCTCGGGCAGCTCGGTGCCGGCGGCGTCGGCGTAGCGGACCGCCCAACCGGTCGGCTCGTGCGTGACCACGACGCCGTCGTGCGCGAACAGCGTGACGGCGCCCGCGAACAGCGGGTGGCCGGTCGCGTCCGGGACGGTGTACCGCTCGATCTGCGCCAGGGCGGCGTCGAGCGGCGCCGGGTCGAGTCCCACGCGCTGCGGGGTACCCGTTCGCAGCACGTTGCTCGACCAGCCCTCGTGCGGCTGGTCGAAGCGTGCCTCGCGGCCCTCGGCGTGCGCCGGCAGGGTGACGGACAGGGCCATGGTGGTCGCGATCAGCAGGGCGGGGACGCGCATCGCTGTTCTCCCTCTACCGGTAGCGCAGGTAAGGCCGGCGGGTGCGGTCGAACGCGGCCAGCTCGTCGGCCCAGGCGCCGACCACCTCGTCGGTGTTCGCGCCCGCGTCGACCATGCGGCGCAGCCGGTCCGAGCCGCTGAGCTTGTCGATGTAGAGGTCCGGGCGCCACGCGAAGACCTGGGGGTAGCGGGCCCTCGCCGTGACGATCATGGCGACGGCCGTGCGTGGCGCGTCGAAGCTGTGGGCGTCGGTGAGGTGCAGGGCGACGCCGCCGCACAGCTTGTTGGCGAACTTGTTGAACGTGGGCGTGAAGTAGGTCTCCCGGAACCGGACGCCGGGCAGGCCCAGCGCGTTGAGGTCCTCGGCCCACCGCCAGTCCAGGCCCGGTGCGCCGATCGTCTCGAACGGGCGGGTGGTGCCGCGACCCTCGGAGAACACCAGCCCCTCGAACAGGCACGTGCCGGGGTAGACCAGGGCCGTGTCGTGCGTGGGGACGTTCGGGCTCGGCGGTACCCACGGCAGGCCGGAGTGCAGGTCGTCCCGCTTCCAGCCCCGCACGTCGACCACTTCGAGGCTCGCCACCCGGCCACCGTCGGTGGGCAGGAACTCACCGTCGAACAGCCGGGCCAGCTCGCCGATGGTCATGCCGTGCTGCTGCGCGATCGGCTTGCGGCCGACGAACGTCGCGTAGGCCGGGTCGAGCTGCGGGCCGCGGGCCGTGCCTCCGACCGGGTTGGGCCGGTCGAGCACGACGAACCGCGCGCCGGTCGCCGCGGCGGCCTGCATGACCGCGTACATCGTCCAGATGTAGGTGTAGAAGCGCGCGCCGATGTCCGCGATGTCGAACACGAGCGTGTCCACGCCCGACTTGGTGATCATCCCGGCGATCTTGGTGACGCTCGCGCCGTAGGTGTCGTAAACCGGGATGCCGGTGCGCGGGTCGAGGTAGTCGCCCTCCGAGCCGCCGGCCTGCGCCGTGCCGCGGAAGCCGTGCTCGGGGCCGAACGCGGCCAGCGGCCGCACCCCGGCGGCCACCATCGAGTCGACGATGTGGGTGTGGTCGCGCAGCACGCCGGTCGGGTTGGTGACCACGCCGATCCTGCCGCCCGCGAACCGCTGCCAGCCGTCCTCGGCGAGCTGCTCGGCACCGGTCTTGATCAGGCGCGGTCGGTCCGGGTGGTCGGGAGCGCTGTCGAACGCGCCGAGCGCGGGGACGGCGAGGGCGCCGGCGCCCGCCGCGAGGAAGTGCCTGCGGTCCATGGCGGTCACCACTCCAGTCCGTGGCCGAAGGGGTAGGGCGTCGGTCCGGGCACCTCGACCGGCAGCTTGCCGACCGGGGCCACCTCGCCGGTGAGCACCCTGGTCAGCGCCTCCATCGACACCGCGCCGTAGGAGTAGGTCGCCAGCCAGGTGGGCGCGGCCGTGTGCGCCACGTCGTACGGGTTCTGCACGGCGACCGCGACGACCGGCTTGCCGGTGGCCAGGAGCCTGGTCAGCAGGGTCTGCTGCGCCGGTTGCCGCGACAGCGCGTTGGTGAGCACGACGACCACGTCGGCGTTGGCGGCGGCGGCGACGGCGGCCGTGATCTGGGCCTGGGTCGGCGCGGTGCCGGTGGGCAGGGCCGTGCCGCCGAGGAAGCCCGCCAGGGTGCGGGTCGTGGTCTCGCCCCAGCCGGTGACGAGGGCGGCGGTGGGCTTGGTGCGCAGTGGCAGGACGCCCGCCTCGTTGCGCACGGCGGTGATCGTGCGGTCGGTGATCCGCTCGGCGGCGTCGAGGTGCTCGGGCGGGCCGACCGCGGTGTCGACCTTGTCCACGTCCACCGCGGGGCCGGTGAGCATCCCGCGCAGGAACTTCATCCGCAGGATCCGCAGCACGCTCTGGTCGATGCGCCGCTCGGTCAGCTCGCCGCTGCGCACCGCCGCCAGCACGCTGTTGACGGCCAGCTCCAGGTTCACCGGCATGAGCAGCTGGTCGACGCCCGCCTTGAGGGCCAGCACGGGGATCTCGGCGTCGCTGTGCAGCTGCCGCACGCCCGCCATGGCCAGCGAGTCGGTGATGACCACGCCGTCGTAGCCGAGGTTCTCGCGCAGCAGGTCGAGCGCGGGCTTGGACAGCGTCGCCGGTTCACCCGAAGGGTCGATCTTCGGCATCTGGATGTGCGCGGTCATGATCGAGTCGATGCCCGCGGCGATGGCCGCCCGGAACGGCGGTGCGTCCACCTCGCTCCACTCCGCCTCGGTGCGGTCGACCTTCGGCAGCGTGGTGTGGCTGTCCTGGTCGGTGTCGCCGTGGCCGGGGAAGTGCTTGGCGGTCGCGCTGACGGTGTGCTTGGCCAGGAAGCGGCCCTGGTAGCCGCGCACCTGGGCGGCGGTCAGCTCGGCCGCCAGCGCCGGGTCGCTGGAGTAGGAGCGCACGCCGATGACCGGGTTCGCCGGGTTGGAGTTGACGTCCGCGTCCGGCGCGAAGTTCTGGGTGATGCCCATGGCGCGCAGCTCACGGGCGGTGATGCGGGCGGCGTGCTCGGCGTTCTCGGCGCTGCGGCCCGCGCCGAGGGCCATGTTGCCGGGGAACTGGGTGGCGGGCGCGCCGATGCGGGTGACGATGCCCATCTCCTGGTCCGTGGCGATGGCCAGCGGGATCTCGCTCGCCGCCTGCAGGCCGTTGGAGAGGGTGGCGATCTGGCGCGGTGCGTCGATGTTGTCGTAGCTGGAGTTGTTGAAGTAGACGACACCGCCCGGCTGGAACTTGGCCACCACCTCGGCCGGGGTGGCGACGCCGAAGTCGCGCAGGTTGCCGGGGTGCGCCTCGTCCGGGGCCTGGCCGTGCAGGTAGGTGACGAACAGCTGGCCGACCTTCTGCTCCAGCGACATGCCGCGGACCACGGCGGTGACGTGCTGCGCCTGGTCCGGGGCGGCGTGCGCGGGTGTCGGCATTGCGGAAGCCGCGGCCACGGCGACGGCGACGAGCGGACGGAGCACTGCGGCCTCCCCACTGGGAATCTTCCACCACAACGTGGTGCGTTTGGCAAGTTACCCACGTCACAGAGGCGGGTCAACGGGTTGCGTTGTGTGGCCATTGTGCGGAGGGGCACCGACAGAACCAGGGGTTTGGCGAGTCACTCGTTCGGGCATTAGTTCGGCGAGTCGCGCTTTCGGGGCAGGAAGCAGTGGCGCAAAAAGACGGTGGGGCCCCTCGACCGAGGGGCCCCACCGTCGTCAGCGCGGGCTTCTGAGTTACCAAGCGTGCAACTCGTGTCGTACCGACCTGGCCTCGGCGTCCGGCGTCCCGGTACGCAGGCCCTAGACGACAAGCCTCCCGCGGCGTGCTGCGCGTGGGTGTCTCGAAGTCCGCGCACGGAGCTCCGCCGGGGTGGACGCTGCTTCTCTTCCGCTTCGTCCCTGGCCGACCCGAGGTCCGCACTTCCATTTGTAGTGCGTGTCCGGCGTCACAGCAAGGGCTCGATGGGGTGCACCGGTCAAGCGACCGTGAGTAGCGGAAAGTCTTTTGTGACAGTGATTCCGTGCCACCGGGGACCCCCGGTACCGCTGACCGGGGCACGCCGGGGTGAATCAGCTCCGGCGGCGCCTGCGCAGGCCGTACCAGGCCACGCCCGCGGCCGTCGCGGCGCCCAACCCGATCGCGGTGACGGCCACCGCGGTGCCGGACGGGCGGGGGATGCGGGCGCGCAGCGACACGGGGTCGGAGAACGTGAGCACCGGCCAGCCGCGCTGGGTGGCGGTCCGGCGCAGCGCGCGGTCCGGGTTGACCGCGGTCGGGTGGCCGACTGCCTCCAGCAGCGGCAGGTCGGTGATCGAGTCGGAGTAGGCGTAGCAGCGGCTCAGGTCGTAGTCGTGCTGCTCGGCGAGCTGCTTGACGGCGATCGCCTTGTTCTCGCCGGCGCAGTAGAAGTCGACCTCGCCGGAGTAGCGGCCGTCCGCGACCACCATTCGGGTGCCCACGCTGTGCGTGGCGCCGATCATGGTGGAGATGGGCGCGACCAGCTCGTCGCCGGAAGCGGACACGACGACCACGTCGTGGCCCTCGCCCTTGTGGTCGGTGATGAGCTGCGTGGCCTCCTTGTAGACGAGGGGATCGACGATGTCGTGCAGCGTCTCCTCGACGATCGAGCGCACCTGCTCGACGTCCCAGCCCTCGCAGAGCGCGGTGATGTGCGAGCGCATCCGGTCCATCTGGTCGGCGTCGGCGCCGGCCAGCATGAAGACGAACTGCGCGTAGGCGCTCTTGAGCACCGCACGCCGGTTGATCAGGCCCTCTTGGAAGAAGGGCCGGCTGAACGCCAGCGTGCTCGACTTGGCGATGACGGTCTTGTCCAGGTCGAAGAACGCGGCGACTCGACTGCCTTCGGTGGCGTGCTCGGTCACCGGTCAAGCTTAAGCGGGGAGGGGTCGGCCGGCCGCCGCAGTGGTTCGTGAGTTTACGAATCAGGTGTGCGGTCGGTCGAATTTTGGTCTCCCTCTAACGAGAAGACACGCATGACCCTGTCCCGTGGGGATACAGTAGACGGGTCCGGCTCGACCGGACGGGTTCAGTCCGACCCCCCGGGACTGAACCAATGACGACCCCCGTCCCTCCCCCCTGGCGGGGGTCGTCCCATGTCCGGGGTCGGTTTTCCGGGGTCGTCGCGCTGGACCTCCGCGCACTCGCGCTCCTTGTTCCATCATCCTCCGATTCTTTCGCCGCCGCGGCCGTGACCGCCGTCTTGCGGACTGCCGGCGGGGTTGTCGGCCGTCGAGTTGTCCACAGGCCATCCGGTTGTCCACATGTTGATCATGTGGCGTTGTGTCCTTCCTCACCGCTCGACACCGTGGAACCCGTAGATCCGCAACGGGAACGGGGGAGTGGCGTGAAGCGACCGGTGGCTTTGGTGACCGACGCGGTACTGGTGGACGAGGTGCTGCACGCGGCGGCGGTCGTGGGCTGCGAGTTGGAGCGCGTGGTCGACGTGACGGCGTTGCGCGGGCGTTGGCACGGTGCGGCGGCGCTGGTGCTGGACTTCGAGGCCGTGGTCGCGTGCGCCGGGTTCCCGCGCAGATCGGGTGTCCACGTGGTCGGTGCCGGTCCGCCGGGTGCGGAGGTGTGGCGGCGTGCCCTGGCGCTGGGCGCGGAGCAGGTGCTGGAGCTGCCCGCCGACCAGGAGCGGTTGCGGGCGGTGCTGGCCGATGCGGCGGAGGACGTGCCGGTCGGTGAGGGCAGGGTGCTGGCGGTCCTGGGCGCGCGTGGCGGTGCCGGTGCGTCGGTGCTGGCGGTGGCGGTGGGGCAGGCCGTGCTGGCGGCCGGTGGTCACGGCCTGCTCGTCGACTGCGACCCGTTGGGCGGCGGTCTCGACCTGACGTTGGGCGCGGAGCGGCAGGAAGGGCTGCGGTGGCCCACGTTGCGGCTGAAGGGTGGCCGTGTGCCCGCCGCGGCGTTGCGCTCGGCGTTGCCGGGCCGTTCGGGCAGGCGGGGCAGCTTGACCGTGCTGTCCTGCGGCCGGACAGGTCCGGGCCCGGAGCCGGATGCCGTGGTGGCGGTGATCGAGGCGGGCAGGCGCGCTGGAGGGACCGTCGTGTGCGACGTGCCGCGCCAGCTGACCGCCGCGGCGTGTGCCGCCCTCGACCGGGCCGACCTGGCGGTGTTGGTGGTGCCCGCGGACGTGAAGGCGTGCATGGCGGCCAGGACCGTGGTCGACCAGGCCGCCGAACGGGGCGTGCGGCTGAAGGCGGTGGTCCGAGGCCCGGCTCCCGGCGGCCTGACCACGGCGCAGGTGGTGGAGGCGATCAACGTGCCGCTGCTGACCACCATGCGCCCGGAACCGAGGCTGGCCAGAGCCCTGGACAGCGGCCACTTCCCCGAAACCACCCGCGGCCCGTTGGCGAAGGCCGCCCGAAAAGTCCTGGCGGCCCTCAATGCCCACTGACCGGAACACCCCGCTGCCCCACCCCACCCGCCCACGAACGGAACCCGCCCCACCACCCTCGGTCGACACCGGTTCCCCACCAGCACGACCCGACCGACCACCACCTCCAGCCGACAGCGGTTGCCCGCAAGTCGAACCCGGTGCCGAGCAACACCAGGCCGTGGTCGACGAAGGCTGCTCGCGAACCGAACCCGGCGCACTCGGACCCGGCGCAGCGCTCACCGAATCACCCGAGGCCCTCCCGGCGTCACCCGGAGCCCGCCGAGCACCACCCGGCTTCCCGCGTTCCCCATCACCCGTCGCGACATCACTTCCTCGGGCGCCCGGACCGCGCGGTCCGATGCCCGGCAGTTGCCCGCGATCCAGTCGTCCGCCCTCGGCGAGGGCGGCTCAAGACCTCTTGGCGGTGCTTCATGGCTACTGATCGAACCCATCCATCGCATGGGCCGGGTGGCTCGGCGTGCGGAAGTCGGGTCCGGCGTCGGGGTCGGGCGGTGGGTGGTGAGTCGTGATCTCGGGCCCACGGTGAGGCGGCATCCCGGGTTTCGGGCGCCGGTGCGGTTTCGGCGTTGTCGGCCGGAGCTGCTTTCGACGCTGGTGTTCGCCGAGTTGTCGGCGCAGTTGCGAGCCGAGGCGGGCGGTGGGCGGCAGGGGTTGGTCGATGCCGCTCGGGAGGTGCTGGGTGGACGTCGTCGGGAGGGTGATCGTGAACGACCTTGTTGAGCGGGTTCGGTTGCGGTTGGCCAGTGGGCGCGGGGACCTCACGTCCGCGGCGGTCGCGGCGGCGGTGCGGGGTGAGGCCGGTGGGGTGCTCGGTGACGAGGACGTCCAGCGGGCGCTCGCGGTGCTGCGGCAGGAGTTCGTCGGTGCCGGGCCGCTGGAGCCGCTGTTGCGGGATCCGGGCACGACCGACGTGTTGGTGACCCGGCCGGACCAGGTGTGGGTCGACGGTGTGGACGGGTTGCGCCGCACGGACGTCGCCTTTCCCGACGAGGCCGCGGTTCGACGGCTCGCGCAGCGGCTCGCGGTGGCGGCCGGGCGGCGGTTGGACGACGCCTCGCCCTACGTCGACGGGTGGTTGCCCGGCTCGGTGCGGTTGCACGCGGTGTTGCCGCCGATCGCGCCGTTCACCTGCCTGTCGTTGCGGGTCCTGCGTCCGGCGGCGCACGACCTGGCGACGTTGCGGGCCTGCGGCACGTTCGGCCGGGTGGCGGCCGATCTGCTGCGGGCGATCGTGGTGGCGCGGCAGGCGTTCCTGGTCGTCGGTGGCACGGGGTCGGGGAAGACGACGCTCCTCGCCGCGCTGCTGGGCTGTGTGCCGCACGACGAGCGCATTGTCTGCGTCGAAGACGCCGGGGAACTCCAGCCCGACCACCCGCAGGTGGTCCGGCTGCTGGCTCGCGGTCCGAACGTCGAGGGCGCGGGTGAGGTGACGATGCGGGACCTGGTGCGGCAGGCGTTGCGGATGCGACCCGACCGGATCGTGGTCGGGGAGGTGCGGGGCGCCGAGGTGTGCGAGCTCCTTTCGTCGCTCAACACCGGGCACGACGGTGGTGCGGGGACGTTGCACGCCAACTCGCCCGCCGAGGTGCCCGCCCGGCTGGAGGCGTTGGCCGCGCTCGGTGGGCTCGACCGGCACGCCTTGCACAGCCAGCTGGCCGCCGCGGTGAAGGTCGTGCTGCACATGCGCCGCGCGGGTGACGGCACCCGGCACCTGGCGGAGATCGGTGTGCTGGAACGGCGGTCCGGTGACCTGGTCGTCCGGCCCGCTTGGCGGCGTGACGGAGGTTGGCAGGAAGCCGGTCCGGCGCTCAAGGGCCTGGTCGGTGCGCCATGACTTTGCTGTTGCTGGCCGCGGCGTTGCTCGTGGTGCCCTCGGCCGAGGCGCGGCGGCGGCTCGCCGGACCTCGCCGCCGAGTGCGGTGGAAACCCCTGCGGCCCAAGCGAGTGCACGCGGTGCTGGTGGGGATCGCGTTGGGCCTGCCGGTGGGCGTGGGCGGGGTGTTCGCGGGTGCGTTGCTGGCGGCGACCGTGTGGCACGCGTACCGCGAGACGACTCGGCAACGCGACCGGCTGGCGGCCTCCGCCGCGCTCGCGGACGGGCTGAAGGCGTTCGTCGCCGAGCTGCGGTCGGGCGCGCACCCGGCGAAGGCGGCGATGGGTGCGGCGCAGGACGCGGAGCCGCCCGCGACCGACGTGCTGCGGGCCGTCGCGGCGACGTCGGCACGGGGTGGTGACGTGGAAGCGGCGCTGGTCGACTTCCCCGATGCCCGCCAGTTGGCGCGGGCGTGGCGGTTGTCGGCGGTGCACGGGGTGCCGTTGGCGGACGTGCTGGACGCGGTCCGCCGGGATTTCGACCGGCGCACCGCCTTCGCCGAGCAGGTCCACGCCCGCATGGCCGGTCCGCGGGCGAGCGCGGCGGTGCTGGCCGGGTTGCCGCTGTTCGGCGTGGTGCTCGGTGAGCTGAGCGGGGCGGGACCGCTGGCCGTGCTGTCCGGCACCGCGCCGGGCCAGGTGCTGCTGGTCGCCGGGGTGGTCCTGATCTGCGCCGGGCTGCAGTGGAGCGGTCGACTGACCAGGCAGGTGATCGCATGACCCTGTCACCGCCGCTGGTGCTGTCACTGGTGCTGCTGGCCTTGGCGGTCATCACGCTCCCGGCACCGGGCAGGGCCGCGGCACGGCTCAGGCACACGGCCAGAGGCCAACCGGGAGCCGGGCCGGACGCTGGGCGACCACCCTGGCTGACGGTCGGCCGGCGACCTCGGTCCAAGGCCGGGCGACAACCGGTGCTGGAGGCCGGGGGACAGCTTGGGCCGGAGATCGAGCGATCGTTTTGGCTGGAGCCGGGACCGCGGCCTGACTCGGCGATCGGGCGAACGCCCTCGCCGGAGGTTCGGGGACGGGTTGGGCCGAAGACCGGGCGAGTGCCCTGGCTGGGCCTCGGGCGACGAGCCGGGGCGAGGGCTGAGCTGGCGGCGCGGGTGGTGGCCGGGAGGCGGACACCGCTGAGGAGTTGGCGGCGGCTCGGGGCGGAGGTCAGGCGAAAACGCGGGCCCGAGGCGCGGTTCGGGGACCCGTTCGCCGCAGCGGCGGCGTGGGACCTGCTGGCGGCCGCGCTGAGGGCCGGGTTGCCGGTGGCGGAGGCGGTGCGGGCGGTGCTGCCGGGTGTTCCGGCCGGGGCGGCGGGGCGGCTGCGGGAAGTGGTCGACCTGTTGACGTTGGGCGCTGATCCGGTGGACGCGTGGGGCGAGGCGTTGGCGCACCCGGACACGGCGCCGCTGGCCAGAGCGGCACGGCGAACCGCGCGGTCGGGTGCGGCGTTGGCCGGGGCGGCGGCGGACCTGGCCGCGGAGGCGCGGGCGCGTGTGTCGGACCAGGCGGAGGCTCGGGCTCACCGTGCCGCGGTGCTCGTGGCGGGCCCGTTGGCGCTGTGCTTCCTGCCCGCGTTCCTGTGCCTGGGCGTGGTGCCGGTGGTGATCGGTGTCGTCAGCCGGGTGAGCGAGGGTTTCTGAGTGTCCACTTTAGACAACGAGAGGCTGGGAGATGGTGGCTGGTAAGCGAATTGTGTTGGGTGACGGGGGCATGTCGACGGTGGAGTACGCGATCGGAACGCTCGCCGCCGCCGCGCTCGCGCTGCTGCTGTTCGCGCTGATGAGCGGTGACTGGGTGCAGGAGCTGCTCCGGGCCTTGGTGCTGCGGGCCTTCACGGTGGACACGTGAAGCCCGGGCTCGGCGACGACCGGGGCGGGGTGACGGTCGAAGCGGCCGTGGCGGTGTGCGGGTTGGTCGCCTTGCTCCTCCTGGGCATCGGCGCGGTGATGGCGGTCGTGGACTACCTCCGGTGCACGGACGCGGCGCGGGAGGCGGCACGGCTGGTGGCCCGGGGTGACGACGCCCGGGTGCGAGGCGTGGTCGAGGGGATCGCGCCCGAGGGCGCCCGGTGGGCGGTGCGAAGAGCGGAGGACACGGCGTCGGTGGAGGTCACGGTCTCGTGGCTCGGTGTCGAGCTGCGGGGAGGTGCCTACGCGGTGGTCGAACCGGGGGTGGTCGGTGGATGACCGGTGCGGATGACCGCGGGTCGGCGTCCGTCGTGGCGGTGGCGGTGGGCGCGGTGTGGTTCGGGCTCGTGGCGGTCGGCGTGCACGTCGGCGAGGCCGTCGTGGCCCGGCACCGGGTGGCGGCGGCGGCCGATCTCGGGGCGTTGGCGGCGGCCGGGCAGCTCGCCGGCGGGGTCGCGCACGCGTGCGCGCGGGCCGAGTGGGTCGTCGAACGGATGGGCGGGCGGCTGACCGCGTGCCAGGTGGACGGGTGGGAGGTGAGCGTCCGGGTGTCCGGCGAGGGCACGGTGTTCGGCGCGCCCAGCGCGCGTGCCCGGGCAGGTCCGGCCGAACCGTGACCCCGGCCCGACGCGACGAACGGTCGTCCGCCGGCGGTGAGCGGACTCACACGACCGCAGATTCGCGGCTTCACGGTGGGTGAGCGGCCCGCACGCCGTTCTGCCGGCCGCCCCCGCCGGCCGCGCTCGCCGTGCCACAACGACCAGTGGCCGACAAGCGCTTACCAAAACCGCCGGTCATGGCGTTAGTTCAAGTGGTGGCACCGACACGGTGTCGAACAACGCGCGACACGGTGTCGTGGACGCAGAACGCAGGAGGCGAACGAAAGATGGAGTGGTCGGATAGCTGGCGCGGGGCCTTCCGCATCGAGCTGCGCGCAGAGGCGGTCAACCTCGCGTGGCACGGGTGGCCTGTGCTGCCGGGCACCTATCCGGCGGGTGAGCGGTGGGCCGGGCGCGACGGCGTCGAGGACAGCGGGCCGGTCCCGGTGCACCACGACTGGCAGGAGCGCATCGGCACCAAGGCGGAGCAGGTCGCCACCTGGTGGGCGGGCCACTCCTACAGCATCCTGCTGGCCACCGGCCACGGCGTGGACGCCGTCGAGGTCGGCGCCGACCTCGGCCGCCGGGCCGCGGTCGAGCTGCGCGCCGCGGGCATCCCGGTGCCGATCGTGGCCACCCCGGAAGGCCGCTGGATGTTCCTGGTCGCCTCCGGTGGCACGCCGATCACCGACCCGGACGTCACCCACTACGGCCAGGGCGAGTACGTCCCGCTGCCGCCCAGCCCCGGCCAGGTCGGCGTGGTGCACTGGCGGGTCAAGCCGCAGATCTGCGCGTGGCACCTGCCGCACGTGGACGTGGTCCGCGAGGCGCTGCTCCAAGCCGCCGACCACACCTCCGACTACGGCCTGGTCGCCGCCGACCGGTCGTGACCGACGTGGCCGTGCTGAACGTCGTGGTGTCTCTCCCCGACCACCCCGAGCACGACGTCCAGCACGGCCACACCGCCCGCCTTGTCCAGCGGATCGTTGCCGTTCCCGCACTTCGGCGACTGAACGCAGGACGGGCACCCGGCCGGACACGCGCAAGCCGCGATGGCCTCCCTAGTAGCGACCAACCACGGGATGACCGCGTCGAACCCGCGGTCGGCGAACCCGGCTCCCCCGGGATGACCGTCGTGCACGAACACCGTCGCCTCCCCGGTGTCCTCGTGCAGCGCGGTCGAGACTCCGCCGATGTCCCAACGGTCACAGGTCGCGAAGAGCGGTAGCAGGCCGATCGCCGCGTGTTCGGCGGCGTGCAGTGCGCCGGGGACGCGCGCCGGTGTCAGACCGGCGCCCCCCGGCGCACTGCCCAGCAAACCCGAGGACACCGTGTACCAGACCGCCCGCGTCACCAACGTCTGCGCGGGCAGCGACAGCGGCACCGAGTCGATCACCTGGCCGGACGGCAGCTTGCGCAGGTAGCCGACCACCTGCGAGGTCACCTCCACCTCGCCCAGGCACACCGTCACCCCCTCGAACGAGCGCTTCTCCAGCACCCGCACCACCGAGATGTCCTTGGTGTCACGGGCGGTCGTCGTCCAGTCCGGCTTCTCCGCGTGCACCATCGCCAGCCCGGCGTCGAGGTCCAGCTCGTCCACCACGTACGACTCGCCCTGGTGCAGGTAGACGGCACCGGAGTGCACCTGCCAGCACGCCGAGCCCGGGTCGACGGTGCCGAGCATCCGCCCCGAGTCGGCCTCCACCACCACGACCTGCTCGCCACCGGACCCGCGGATGTCCACCTGCGCGTGCGGCCGGTCGTGCGACGTCCAGTACCACCCGTTCGGCCGCCGCCGCAGCACCCGCCGCGCCGTCATGTCCTCCAGCACGGCCAGCGCCGCGTCACCCCCGAACGCGTCCAGCGAGTCCGGTGTCAACGGCAGCTCCGCCGCCGCGCACGCCAACTGCGGCTCCAGCACGTACGGGTTCGTCGGGTCCAGCACCGTCGCCTCGACCGGCTTGTCCAGCACCGCAGACGGGTTGTGCACCAGGTAGGTGTCCAACGGGTCGTCCCGCGCCACGAACACCACCAGGGCGTCGCTGTCCCCGGTCCGCCCCGCCCGCCCGGCCTGCTGCCAGAACGACGCCAGCGTGCCCGGGAAACCGGCCACCACCACGGCGTCCAGCCCGACGATGTCGACGCCCAGCTCCAGCGCGTTCGTCGTCGCCACGCCCAGCAGCTCGCCCGACGACACCGCCCGCTCCAACGCCCGCCGCTCCTCCGGCAGGTACCCGCCCCGGTACGCGGCCACCCGCGAGGCCAGCGACGGGTCGACCTCCGACAGCACCCGACGCGCGCCCAACGCGGTCAGCTCCGCACCCACCCGCGACCGCACGAACGCCAACGACCGCGCGCCCTCCACCACCAGGTCGGCCAGGATCCGCGCCGTCTCCGCGCCCGCCGACCGCCGCACCGGCGCCCCGTTCTCGCCCTCCAGGTCGTCCAGCAGCGGCGGCTCCCACAACGCCACCGTCCGCCCGGCGCGCGGTGACCCGTCCTCCGTCACCGCCGCCACGTCCGCGCCCAGCAGCGCCGCGGCCGACGCCGCCGGATCGGCCACCGTCGCCGACGCCAGCACGAACACCGGGTCCGCGCCGTACCGCTGAGCCACCCTCCGCAACCGCCGCAACAACAACGCCACGTGCGAGCCGAAAACACCCCGGTACGTGTGACATTCGTCGACCACCACGTACGACAGCCCGCGCAGGAACCGGATCCACCTGGCGTGGTTGGGCAGCACGCCGCGGTGCAGCATGTCCGGGTTGCTGAACACCCAGTTGGCGTGGGCGCGCACCCAATCGCGTTCCGCCATCGGGGTGTCGCCGTCGAACGACGCGGCGCGCACGCCCGACACGCCCAGACCCGTCACCGATCTCAACTGGTCCGCGCCCAACGCCTTCGTCGGCGACAAGTACAGGGCTGTTGCCTTCGGATCAACTGTCAACGCGCTCAAGACCGGCAATTGGTACGCCAGCGATTTACCCGACGCGGTGCCCGTCGCCACGACGACGTGTGATCCGGACCACGCGTGCGTCGCCGCTTCCACCTGGTGCCGCCACGGTTGGGCTACCCCCCGATCCACCAGCGCGGACACCACCGGGGCCGGTGCCCACGACGGCCACGGCACGGGCTGCGCGGGCCGTGCCGGCTGGTCTTCGGTGTGCGTCAACGGCGATTCGCCCGCCGGAACACCGGCGAGGACCCGGTCCAGCAAACGACGTCCCTGGTTCGCCACGGGGCGCAGCTTCGCACACCTGTCCGACATCCGGACCCTGCGTCTGCGGATAACGGTGTGTGTACGGATCGGGACGCCCCGTTGCCTACTTGCGGTCTATGAATAGACTCCGCCGCTATCGCATCCAATGAGGGGTGCATCACGTTGTGTCGGGGCTGACAGTCGCGTGAGTGACCCGCCTCACAGCAGCGGGGTGGCCCTGACATTGGGCTTGGAAAACTCACCAGGAGGACGGATGTCCCGGCAATTCCTCGCGGAGGGCCTAGAGCTCTCCGGAGGTGATCGCGGCCTCGTCGCCGTGGTCGCCGTGGTCGCCCTGGCTGCCCTGGCCGTGGGCTACGTGCTGCTCCGGGAGGTACTGGCCGCGGGCCAGGGCACCTCCAAGATGCAGGACATCGCCAAGGCGGTCCAAGAGGGCGCAGCGGCCTACCTCAACCGGCAGTTCCGAACGCTCGGCATCTTCGTCGTCATCGTGTTTGTGCTGCTGTTCGCGTTGCCCGCCGAGGACATCGGGGAACGGATCGGCAGGTCGCTGTTCTTCCTCGTCGGTGCGGGCTTCTCCGCCGTCATCGGCTACCTCGGCATGTGGCTGTCGACCCGCGCGAACGTGCGCGTCGCCGCCGCGGCCAAGGAGAGCGGCGGCCGGGAGAAGGCCATGCGGATCGCGTTCCGCACCGGCGGCGTGGTCGGCATGTTCACCGTCGGCCTCGGCCTGTTCGGCGCGGCCCTGGTCGTGTTCGTCTACGTCGGCCAGGCACCGCGGGTGCTGGAGGGCTTCGGCTTCGGCGCGGCCCTGCTCGCCATGTTCATGCGGGTCGGCGGCGGCATCTTCACCAAGGCCGCCGACGTCGGCGCGGACCTGGTCGGCAAGGTCGAGCAGGGCATCCCCGAGGACGACCCGCGCAACGCCGCCACCATCGCCGACAACGTGGGCGACAACGTCGGCGACTGCGCCGGCATGGCGGCCGACCTGTTCGAGTCCTACGCCGTCACGCTCGTGGCGTCGCTGATCCTCGGCACGGCCGCGTTCGGCGCGAAGGGCCTGCTGTTCCCGCTGATCGTCCCGGCGATCGGCGTGCTCACCGCGGTCATCGGCGTCTACATCACCAGCGCCAGGACCGGCGAGAACGGCCTCACCGCGATCAACCGCTCGTTCTACATCTCGGCGGTCATCTCGGCGGTGCTGTGCACGGTCGCGGCGTTCCTGTTCCTGCCCAGCTCGTTCGCGGGCCTGGCGGGCGTGTCCGAGGAGATCGCGGGCACCCCGGGCAACCCGGCCCTGATCGCCGCCGTCGCGGTGATCATCGGCATCGTGCTGGCGGGCGTCATCCTGTGGCTGACCGGCTACTTCACCGGCACCGAGCACAAGCCGGTCAAGGAGGTCGGCCGCACCTCGCTCACCGGCGCGGCGACCGTCATCCTGTCCGGCATCTCGGTCGGCTTCGAGTCGGCGGTCTACACCGCGCTGGTCATCGGCGGCGCGGTCTACGGCGCGTTCCTGCTGTCCGGTTCGGTGGTCGTGTCGCTGTTCGCGGTCGCGCTGGCCGGTTGCGGCCTGCTGACCACGGTCGGCGTCATCGTGGCCATGGACACCTTCGGCCCGGTCTCCGACAACGCGCAGGGCATCGCCGAGATGTCCGGTGACGTGGACGGCGAGGGCGCGCAGATCCTCACCGAGCTGGACGCGGTCGGCAACACCACCAAGGCGATCACCAAGGGCATCGCGATCGCCACCGCCGTGCTGGCGGCGACCGCGCTGTTCGGCTCCTACAAGGACGCCATCGAGCAGGCGCTGCGGGACGTGCAGGTGGGCCTCGGCGAGGTGCCGGTGTCGTTCACCAACGTGGTGTTCAGCCCGAACGTGCTGGTCGGCGTCATCATCGGCGCGGCCGTCGTGTTCATGTTCTCCGGTCTCGCGGTCAACGCGGTGACCCGTGCGGCGGGCGCGATCGTGTTCGAGGTGCGCCGCCAGTTCCGCGAGAACCCCGGGATCATGGACGGCACGGTCAAGCCGGAGTACGGCAGGGTCGTCGACATCTGCACGAAGGACTCGCTGCGCGAGCTGGCCACCCCCGGCCTGCTGGCGGTGCTGGCGCCGATCGCGGTCGGTTTCGGCCTGGGCGTCGGCCCGCTGGCCGGTTACCTGGCCGGCGCGATCGCGACCGGCACGCTGATGGCGGTGTTCCTGGCCAACTCCGGTGGTGCCTGGGACAACGCGAAGAAGCTGGTCGAGGACGGCAACCACGGCGGCAAGGGCTCGGACGCCCACGCCGCCACGGTCATCGGTGACACGGTCGGCGACCCGTTCAAGGACACCGCCGGTCCGGCGATCAACCCGCTGATCAAGGTGATGAACCTGGTCTCGGTGCTGATCGCGCCCGCCATCGTCGGCTTCAGCGTCGGCGCGGGCGAGTCGGCCGGTATCCGGTACGCCATCGCGATCGTCGCGGTGGTGGTCATCGTGGCGGCCGTGGTCGTGTCCAAGCGGCGCGGCACGGCCATCGCGGACACCCCGGCGGAGGCCACCACCTCCGCGTGACGTGTGGGCAGGAGGGCGGGGTGCCGCGGTCGGAGGCACCCCGCCCTCGCACGTCCGGGTAGGCCGGGTGGGCG
This sequence comes from Saccharothrix carnea, assembly GCF_003014735.1. Taxonomy (GTDB): domain Bacteria; phylum Actinomycetota; class Actinomycetes; order Mycobacteriales; family Pseudonocardiaceae; genus Actinosynnema; species Actinosynnema carneum. The sequence continues at coordinate 626,048 of NZ_PYAX01000005.1, forward strand.
TGCCCGGATGGGGGCACACTGTTGTGTGACGTCCAGCGATGTCGCCCAGCACTGTCGCCCAGAACGATGGGGAGCGCCCTGATGAGACTGATTCCGCTGCTCGCCTCGGCCGCCGTGGTCGTGGCGGTCGCCGGGTGCGGGTCCGGGGACGACTCCACCGCGCCCACGTCGTCGACGTCCGCGGCGCCGTCCGACGAGGCCGCGGTGGCGTACATGGACAAGGTGTGCACGGCGACGGCGTCGTTCGCCGCGGTGCCGAGGACGCCGCCGCAGATCGACCCGAACGACCCCGCGAAGGGCAAGGCCGACATGGCCGCGTACATGGGCCAGATGGCGGAGGCGTTCAACCAGCCCGCCACCAAGCTGCGCGAGGTCGGGCCGTCGCCGGTCGCGGGTGGCGACCAGCAGGTGGAGCAGATGGCCGCGACGTTCGCCGGCATCGCGAAGAACTTCACCGACGCCAAGGCGGCCATCGAGGCGGCGGACGCCAACGACCCGGTCGGCGGGCTCCAGGCCGCGGGTGAGGCGATCACCCGGCTGGATGAGCTCGTCGCGCCGCTGAAGCAGTTGGAGTCGGTGCCGGAGCTGGCGGCGGCGGCCGAGAAGGCGCCTGCCTGCCAGGACCTGCGGACGCTGCAACCGTCGGAATCGCCGCAGCCGACCACGTAGTAGGTTGCCCTCTCACCTTTTCACCCGATCTGGGGGCATTTCGTGAAGCACCGTGTCGCGCTCGCCGGCGTGTTCGCCGCTGTCCTGGTCACCACCGCGTGCGGCGGTGGCGCGTCGTCCACGTCCTCGGGGACGTCCGCGGCCACCACGACCACGACCGCGGCGGCCACCGCCGACCCGGTCGAGTGGACCGGCACGTTCTGCGACGGCATCGGCCCCACCATCGAGGGCGTCGTGGACCTGCTCAAGGCCATGTTCGAGGGTGGCGCGCAGGACCCGGCCGCGCAGAAGACCGCGATGCTGGACTACACCTCGAAGTCGGGGAAGTCGCTCACCGAGGCCGGCGAGAAGCTGGCGGACCTGGGCGCGCCCACGGCGGAGAGCCAGGCCCTGCACGACGAGCTGGTCAAGTTCTTCACCGACTCCGGCAAGGAGATGGTGAAGGTCAACGGCGAGCTGGCCGCGCTGGACCCGGCCGACCCGGAGTTCTCCACCAAGCTCGGTGAGCTGGGCAGCGACGAGGCCGACCCGTCCAAGCTCCAGGAGCAGATCAAGAAGCTCCAGGAGGACCCGAAGCTCGGCGAGGCGTTCAAGCAGGCCCCGCAGTGCGTGGCGATGGCCGAGACTCTGAAGAGCCTCGGCAGCTGACACCGCTGGGACGCCCGAGGACGTTGGGGTACGTGGTTCAGCCCTTCGGAGACTGGCCGTGGTCGAACGTGTGTTCTACGCTGCGTCTTCGTGGGGCAATTGTCCTTCTACTCGGCCGAGGCGAGACAGCCTTGCGTCGGTGACCTGGCGGGCCTGCTGTGCGGGCCCGGCCGGGCGCTGGGCTTCGCCCGTGGACGCGCGGCCCGGGTGTCGGTGACCGTCGACACCCGGGACCGGGCCGCCGCGGTGGTGGCGGCGCTGGCCGAGCGCGGCGTGCAGGCGCGGATCGAGCTGGTCACGACGCCGGTCCGGGGCGAGGCCACCGAGGACGACGCCCCCGCGCCGGACGAGCCCGTGGCGGAGGAGCACCCCGGGGTCGAGGCGGTCGAGGACGAGGTCGTACCGGACGACGGGCTTGACGAGCCGCCGGACGAGGTGATCGACGATCCGGTCGACCTCGACGAACCGGTCGACGACGAGCCGGACGGCTTCGCGCCCGTGGTGATCGGCTCGGGCCGCAGCCGCCCCGCCGAGCACGAGCCGGAGCCGGAGCCGGAAGCGGAGACGGCGCCCGAAGCGAAGACGGCGGAGCTCGCCGGGCACTCGGAGGACGAGCCGGTCGTCATCGAGTCGTGGCAGGTCACGACGGCTTTCCGCACCGACCTGGCCGGGCTGGCGGCGCAGTGGCTCGACGGCGACCGCAAGGTCGTCCCGCCCGGGTTCACCCTCGACGGCGCGGCGCTGCGGCTGTGGGCGCTCGCGTCCGGCCGGTGGGTCGAGTCGGGCTCCGGGTACCTCCTCGGCCTCGATCCCGAGGCACCCGACACGCACGAAGCGTTGCGAAAAGCATTGGCCACGTCGGGCCTGCCCTCGACACTCTTGACCGGCAAGGCCGGGGGACCGGCGCTGCGCGTCGTCGGCAGACGGCGGCTCGAACGGCTCGCCGAGCTGGTCGGACGTGCGCCGCGGGGCGTCGCGGAACGCACCTGGCCGGCCGCGTAGCGCGTCGGGTTGGCGGAGGATCCGGCACAGTTGTGTCACCCTGTCCCGACCAGGGCTGCCCATGCGGCGACAAAGGACAGTGCACACTGGCGGGTCGGGACACAGTGTTCGAAGAGAGCGGGACGGCGTGGCTGGATCGACACGGGCGAGGAAGACAAACGGGGGATCAGCGAGCGGCAACCGGCGGTTGGTGATCGTCGAGTCGCCCACGAAGGCGCGGAAGATCGCGTCCTACCTCGGCAGCGACTTCGTCGTGGAGTCATCCAAGGGGCACATCAGGGACCTGCCCCGCGGCGCGGCCGACGTGCCCGCGAAGTACAAGGGCATGTCCTGGGCACGCCTCGGGGTCGACGTGGACCACGGCTTCGAGCCGCTCTACGTCGTCACGCCGGACAAGAAGGCGACCGTCGCGGAGCTGAAAGAGCTGCTCAAGGACGTCGACGAGCTCTACCTCGCGACAGACGGCGACCGCGAGGGCGAGGCCATCGCCTGGCACCTGCTGGACACGCTCAAGCCCAAGGTCCCGGTCCGCCGGATGGTGTTCCACGAGATCACCGAGCCCGCGATCCTCGCCGCCGCCGCGAACCCGCGCGACCTGGACCAGGACCTGGTCGACGCCCAGGAGACCCGCCGCATCCTCGACCGCCTCTACGGCTACGAGGTCAGCCCGGTGCTGTGGAAGAAGGTCATGCCGAAGCTCTCGGCGGGCCGCGTGCAGTCCGTGGCGACCCGGATCGTGGTCGAGCGCGAGCGGGAGCGGATGAAGTTCGTCACCGCCTCGTACTGGGACGTCTCGGCGACCATGGACGCGGGCGAGGACGCCTCGCCGCGCACGTTCGGCGCCCGCCTGGTCGCCGTCGACGGCACCCGCCTCGCCGCGGGCCGCGACTTCGGGCCGGACGGCAGGCTCAAGGCCGGCGCGGACGTCCGCGTGCTGGACGAGGCGCAGGCGACGGCGATTGCCGAAGGCCTGGTCAACGCCACCATGACGGTGTCCTCGGTCGAGGAGAAGCCGTACTCGCGCAAGCCGTACGCGCCGTTCATGACCTCCACGCTCCAGCAGGAAGCGGGCCGCAAGCTGCGGTTCTCCGCGGACCGCGCCATGCGGACCGCGCAGAAGCTGTACGAGAACGGCTACATCACCTACATGCGCACCGACAGCACCACGCTGTCGGAGACCGCGATCGCGGCGGCCCGGGCACAGGCCACCGAGCTGTACGGCTCGCAGTTCGTGTCCAAGGAGCCCCGCCAGTACACCCGCAAGGTCAAGAACGCGCAGGAGGCGCACGAGGCCATCCGCCCCGCCGGCGAGGTGTTCCGCACCCCCGGCCAGGTGGCCCGTGAGCTGGAGTCCGACGAGTTCAAGCTGTACGAGCTGATCTGGCAGCGCACGATCGCCTCCCAGATGGCCGACGCCCGCGGCAACACCACGTCAGTCCGGATCTCCGGTAGGACGGCGGGCGGCGAGGACGTGACGTTCGCCGCGTCCGGCCGCACGATCACCTTCGCGGGCTTCCTCAAGGCCTACGTGGAGACCGTCGACTCGGAGGCGGGCGGCGAGTCCGACGACGTCGAGTCGCGCCTGCCGCAGCTGGTCAAGGACCAGTCGGTGCTCGCGGCCGAGCTGTCCCCGGACGGCCACTCGACCTCGCCGCCGCCGCGCTTCACCGAGCCGAGCCTGATCAAGACGATGGAGGAGCTGGGCATCGGCCGCCCGTCCACCTACGCCTCGATCATCAGCACCATCCAGGACCGCGGCTACGTGTGGAAGAAGGGCTCCGCCCTGGTCCCGTCGTGGGTGGCGTTCGCCGTGGTCGGGCTGCTGGAGCAGCACTTCGGCCGGTTGGTCGACTACGACTTCACCGCCGCGCTGGAGGACGAGCTGGACGGCATCGCCGCCGGCCGCCAGGAGCGCACCACGTGGCTGTCCGGGTTCTACTTCGGCGGCAACGTGGGCCCGGAGTCGTCGGTCGGCCGGTCCGGCGGGCTGAAGAAGCTGGTCGGCTCCAGCGTCGAGGAGATCGACGCCCGCGAGGTCAACTCGATCCCGCTGTTCCCCGACCTGGACGGCCGCACGGTGTACGTGCGGGTCGGCCGCTACGGGCCGTACCTGGAGCGCGAGGTCGAGGGCCCGGACGGCACGGTGGCCGCGCAGCGGGCGAACCTGCCCGACGACCTGCCGCCGGACGAGCTGAACCGCGAGATCGCGGAGAAGCTGTTCGCCACGCCGCAGGAGGGGCGTTCGCTGGGCAACGACCCGGTCACCGGGCACGAGATCGTGGCCAAGGAGGGCCGGTTCGGCCCGTACGTGACCGAGGTGCTGCCCGAGGCGCCGGAGGGCACGAAGAAGGCGCCGAAGCCGCGCACCGGCTCGCTGTTCAAGTCGATGTCGCTGGACGCGGTCACGCTGGACGACGCGCTCAAGCTGCTCTCGCTGCCGCGCGTGGTCGGCAAGGACCCGGAGACCGGCGCGGAGATCACCGCGCAGAACGGCCGGTACGGGCCCTACCTGAAGAAGGGCACCGACTCGCGGTCGCTGACCAGCGAGGACCAGCTGTTCACGGTCACCCTCGACGAGGCGTTGAAGATCTACGCCGAGCCGAAGAAGCGCGGTCGGGCCGCCGCCGCGCCGCCGTTGAAGGAGCTGGGCGCGGACCCGGTGTCCGGCAAGCCGATGGTGGTCAAAGAGGGCCGGTTCGGCCCGTACGTGACCGATGGCGAGGTCAACGCGTCGCTGCGCAAGTCGGACAGCGTCGAAGGCCTGTCCGACGAGCGGGCGGCCGAGCTGCTGGCCGAGAAGCGGGCCAAGGGGCCGACGACGAAGAAGAAGGCACCGGCGGCCAAGAAGGCGCCCGCGCGCAAGAAGGCTCCGGCGAAGTCGAAGAGCTAGGGGAGGCGGGGCGGTGGACGACTTAGGCGCGGGTCGGTTCGGCCACGACGGCACGCAGCCGCCACCGCCCCCTCCGCTGTACCCGGACCCGCTCGCGGGCCTGGTCACCGGCGAGCACCACTACCGGCCACCGGGGACACCGGCGCCGGCCGTGGTGCCGCCGCCCGTGCTCCCGCCGCCCGACGTCCAGGCGGCGCCGACCCGTCGTGCGCCCGCTCGTGCGCCTGCTCGTGAGCAGGCACGGCCGCCGGTGCGGCAGGTGTCGGGTGAACCCGCCGCGCACCTGCCCCACGCCGGATTGGCACGTCAGCAGGCCGCCACGGCCGTGCCGCAGCCGTCCGCGCCGCCGGTGCCGAAGAAGGGCAAGGGTGGGCTGATCGGGTGCCTCGTCGTGCTCGCCGCGCTCAGCGGGCTGCTGTTCAACGTGGTGCGTGAGATCATCGAAGCCGTGGTCGACCTCCTGCGATGATCTCGCTTCGGTCACCCGAACGGCGGATGTGGTCTGGCGGGTGAATCGGTCCGGCTACCCTTACTGCCTGCACCATCGGCGGGGGTGAGCACCATCCAAGACGGCGGCACAGCGGCCTCGACCAGCCACCGGATTCGCAGTGTGTTGGCGATCCGGCCGTTCCGCAGGCTCTGGGGTGTCACCTATCTGTGCAGCGTTGGTGACTGGTTGTCATTGCTGGCCTTGACGGGCCTGGTCACCAAGATGATGGACAGCTACCAGTGGCAGAGCTTCTCGCTCAGCCTCGTGGTGCTGACCCAGCTGCTGCCCGGCATCCTGTTCGCGCCGCTCGGCGGCGTGCTCGCGGACCGGTTCGACCGGCGCAAGATCATGGTGGTCTGCGACCTGCTGCGCGGCGGCCTGTTCATCTCGATCGCGCTGGTCGGCACGGCGTGGTGGCTGTTCATCGCGAACTTCCTGGTCGGCTGCTGCGCGATGCTGTGGATCCCGGCCAAGGACTCGGCGGTGCCGAACCTGCTGCGCCGGCCCGACCAGGTGGAGACGGCCAACCAGCTCGGCCTGGTGATGACCTACGGCATCTCGGTCATCTCCGGCGCGGGCCTGTACTCGATCATCTCGGGCATCCCCGGCTACCTCGGCCTGCAGAACAGCAACCTCGAATTCCGCATCGCGACCATCGCGGTCATGGTCAACGGCGCGCTGTACGTGACGTCGGCCATCATCGTGGCGACCCGGATCCCGGAGCTGTCCGGCCGGATCGCCGCGGTCAAGCGCACCCGGGAGAACGGCGAGGCGCCCGGCTTCTTCGCCATGCTCCGCGACGGCATGAAGTACGCGGCCCGCACGCCGCTGGTCCGCGGCCTGGTCATCGGCATGATCGGCGCGTTCGCCGCGGCCGGCGCGGTGATCGGCACGGCCACCCCGTACTCGCTGTCGCTGCTGGGCGGCGACTCCACGTTCGGCCTGCTGTTCGTGGCCGTGTTCGCGGGCCTGGCGCTGGGCATGGCGACCGCGCCCCGGATGGCTCGCAGGCTGCCCTACGACCGGCTGTTCGGGCTGACGATCCTGGTCGCGGGCCTGAGCCTGCTGTTCGTGGCGTTCGCGCCGCACCTGTGGGTGGCGTTGATCTCGGTGGCGTGCGTCGGCGCCTCGGCGGGCATGGCGTTCCTCACCGGGCTGACCATCGTCGGCTCGCAGGTCGAGGACGCGATGCGCGGCCGGACCGTGGCGCTGCTCCAGTCGCTGCTCAAGGTGGTGCTGTTCGCCGCGTCGGCCACCGCGCCGCTGCTGGTCACGCTGGTGCAGAAGCGCACGGTCACGATCTTCGGCCACCCGATGCTGGTGGACGGCACCCGTCCGGTCCTGTTCGGCGCGGGCGTGATCGCCGCGCTGCTCGGGCTGATCGCCTACCGGCAGATGGACAACCGGCGGACCGAGCCGATCCTGTCCGACCTGTTCGCGGCGCTGCGCGGGCGGGCACGGCGGACCGGCGGCCTGCTGATCGCGGTCGAGGGCGACACCCGGCACGACACGTCCGTGCAGGCCAGGAGGCTGGCCGAAGCGTTGCGCGAAACCGGCCGCGAGGTCGTGCTGGCCTCCGACCCCGACCTGGACGAGCAGCGGCTGCGCAACCTGCTGTCGACCGCCGACCTGGCCGGGGTGCGGGCGCACGCGCTGGTGGCCGCCGCCGTGCGCGCGGACGTGGTGGAACGCGAGGTGCGGCCGGCGTTGGACAACGGCGCGCTGGTCGTCATGGAGCGGTACGTGGACAGCCCGTTGGCGCACTTCAGCGCGGCGGGCAGCGTCGAGCCGCGCGAGGTGGAGGGCCTGGTCGACTGGGCCACCGGGCGGCTGCGGCCGGACGTGACCGTGCTGCTGGACCGGATGCCCTCGCAGGTGCGGGCCTCCGGCGGCACGCTGGACACCGTCGAGCACCACTGGCGGGTGCAGAAGCTGCTGACCGACATGGCCTCGGCCGACCCCGAGCGGTACGTCGTGGTCGACGCGGACGGCACCGAGGACGAGGTGGCCGACCGGGTGCGGACCGCGGTGCTGCCGCTGCTGGCCAAGCGGACCCGGATGCCGGCCAAGCCGGTGGCGGAGACCCCCTGACGGATCGGTACGGTCGCCTGGTGAACCGTGGTGTGTGGGGCGACGTCGTCGGCCAGCCCGAGGCGGTCGCGGTGCTGTCGTCAGCGGCGGAGGCTGCCGCGTCGATCGTGGCGGGAGGGTCGCCCGCGCCGGGCGTGATGACCCACGCGTGGCTGTTCACCGGGCCGCCCGGTTCCGGGCGCATGGTCGCGGCACGGGCGTTCGCCGCCGCGTTGCAGTGCACCTCGACCGACGACCGCCCGGGCTGCGGTGAGTGCCACGGGTGTCACACGGCGTTGGCGGGCACGCACGCCGACGTGCGCGTGGTCTCGACGGAAGGGTTGTCGATCTCCGTCGACGAGATGCGGGCGCTGGTGCAGGTGTCCGCCCGCCGGCCGACGTCCCGGCGGTGGCAGGTGGTGATCATCACCGACGCCGACCGGCTCACCGAGCGCGCGGCGAACGCGCTGCTCAAGGCGGTGGAGGAACCGTCGGAGCGGACCGTGTTCCTGCTGTGCGCGCCATCGGACCACCCCGACGACGTGTCGGTGACCATCCGATCGCGGTGCCGGGTCGTGTCGCTGGCCACGCCGCGCACGGCGGCGATCGCGTCGGCGCTGCAGGACGAGGGCGTGGCGCCGGAGGTGGCGTCGTGGGCGGCGTCGGTGTGCGGCGGGCACGTGGGCCGGGCGCGGCGGCTGGCCACCGACGAGCAGTCGCGGGCCCGGCGCGAGGCCGTGCTGCGGATCCCGACCGCGTTGCGCAGGCCGGCGGACATCTTCACCTGCGCCGACCAGCTCGTGTCGGCCGCCGAGGGTGACGCGCAGTCCGCGAACGAGGGCCGTGACCAGGCCGAGCGCGAGGCGTTGGAGACCGCCATGGGCGCCGGCGGCACGGGCAAGGGCACGGCCGCCGCGTCACGGGGCGCCAAGGGCGCGTTGAAGGACCTGGAGAAGCGGCAGAAGTCGCGGGCCACCCGGACCCAGCGCGACTCGCTGGACCAGGCGCTGGTCGACCTGGCCGCGTTCTACCGGGACGTGCTGGTCACCGCGACCGGCGCGCCCGCCGTGCTCAACCACCCGGACCGGGCCGAGGACGTGCGGACGGCGGCCTCGTCGTGGACGCCGGAGTCGACGTTGCGCCGGCTGGAGGCCGTGCTGAACTGCCGGACCGCGCTGGAGCTGAACGTGAAGCCGCGCATCGCCATCGAGGCCATGCTGACCACGCTCCAGCGCGGCTGAGCGGTCACGGCGTCTTCGGCGTCGCCTTCGTCGTCGGACGGCGGTGCGCGGGCAGGGCGGCGACCACGACGACGCCGATCAGCAGCAGCACCGTGCCGGTCCAGAAGATCGGGACCGTCTTGTAGGCCGCGTTCGTGTAGGCCAACGGCTGTCCCTGCTTCGGCGGTGCCGCCTGGCCGCCACCACCCGGCGGTGCCTGCGTCGGGGCGCACACCACGCCGCCGCTCGGGGCCGCCGCGCGCACGATCTGCTCACCCAGGGACACCTGTGCCAGCGCCGACGGCAGGTTCGGCAGACCGAGGGCATCGGTCGGCAGCAGCTGGAGGTCGAGCAGGCGCGCGGTGGCCCCGAGCATGAACCCCTTGATGGTCGGTCCGCCCTGCTGGAGGGGGCCGTCGATGACCATGTCCTTCTGGTTGAGCTGCGCGATCTGCAGCCGCAGGACACCGATGTCGAGCGTGGGCAGGCCCTCGGCCAACGCGCCGACCAGCGGCAGCTTCTGACCGGCCGTGACGCCGATCGGGACGTCCAGCTTCGGGTTGGCCGCGTCGAGCGTCCCCAGCTCCTTGCCGCCCTGGCTGACCCGCAGCACGGGGGCGGTGTAGGTGATCTTCGAGGTGGCCTGGTCGCCGGTCGACAGTGCGGTGAGCGTCGGCCGGCTCACCACGTCGACGCGGATCTCGGCGGACGTGCCGGCGAGGAGGCGGACGCTCGCCGCCTGGAGCGTGGAGGTCGACTTGACGGCCTTGTTGGCGCTGCCGGGCAGGTCGACCAGCTCGACGGTGGAGTGGGCGCCGAGCGTCTCGGGGAGGCTGAGCAGCGAGCCGTTCGCGCCGGTGTCGGGCGTGCCGGAGAGCAGGCCGCCGAGTTGGCTGAGCGGTGCGGTGAGCTGCTTGACGTTGTCGATCAGGAGCTGTTGGCCGGCGCCGTCGAGCTTGGACCCGGTGAGCAGGCCGGTGAGGTCCGGGGTGCCGGGCAGGGTCGGGATCGCGTTGAGGACGCTGAGGGAGGCCACGGAGGTCTTGGCGTCGGCGAGCGGTTGGACGCACGGGCCGAGGTCGTCGTCCCAGCGGGCGTGCACGCTGCCGTTGAGCAGACCGACCTTGAGCAGCGCGTCCAGCGGGGTGGCGGGCGGCGTGAGGCCACCCGTGACGGGGTCGGCGTTGTCCGGTGAGGCGGTCTGCACCAGCGTGCCCGGCGTCTGCGGCGCCCGGCCACCCACCGCGAAGCCCAGCGGCGAGGCCTGCGCGACCGACCGTTCGTAGGCCAGGAACGCCTCGGTGTTGGCCTGGGCGGAGGCCAGCCCGACCCCGATCTCGGCCGCCGACTGCTTGGGCAGCTGCTCGCCGAAGCCGGGCAGGATCGTGCTGGTCGGGGCGGAGTCGGGCGCGAGCCTGACCACGGCGAGACCGGTGCCGGCGTCGCCGATCGCGTGCGCCTTGAGGGGCGGCCCGGCGGACACCGGCGGCTGGTTCGGGTCACGCGGCCCGGGCACCGGCGTCGTCGTCGGCTGGGCGAGTGCGGGAGCGGCGCAGAGCGCGACCAGCACGGCGGCGGCGGGCACGGCCATCAGGCGCATGTGGGCGAACCTCCCGGACAGCGGCGTCATGGCGGCGACGCCGCGTGAGCACCGTCACTGTCGCGTCTAACGACCCACCCCCGGTTCGGTGACGCCGGGGGGTTCGGCTATAGTTGTCGCATCTCGCCGCCTTAGCTCAGTCGGCCAGAGCGGCTCACTCGTAATGAGCAGGTCATCGGTTCGATTCCGATAGGCGGCTCGCGGGATACAGCGCTGGGGCTCTCCCTCCGGGGAGGGCCCCAGCGCCGTCTTGGTGGCCGACCACGCGCTGAGCGCCGCCCCCGCCCGGGCGCTGCGCCTCCGGGCTCGAGCCGGGTGCCGAGCGGCCGGACCCTGAGCCGGGCGCGGCTCCGGAGCCTGCGCCACGCAGACTCGATCGACGACGGTGCCCGGCAGGCGGTCCGGGAATTCTCGGATGCGCTGCACGACCACCTGACGACCATTCCGCTGCGATCCGGTGAAGTGGTCCTCGTCGATCAGCACCGATACCTGCACGGCAAGACCCCGCTGGGAGCCGGGCAGACCGAAATAGCCGAGGATCGACGGCGGCTGCTGCTCCAGATGTTCGGCAGGGCACCGGCCGATGACAATTCCCGCGACGAACGAACGGAAGCGCACGCGTGAGCGAGAGTGGACTGCAAGTGTCGGACCTCGAGGACCAGGACCGCAGGGACATCGAAGTCCTGTGGGAGTACCACGTGCTGGATTCGGGGCCGGTCGACGGTGATTTCCTGCTCGCGCTCGGCAGTCACGACCTGAGGGTCGCGGACCACGCCGGCGAGCTCTACGCCTCGGGTGCCGCGCCGTTGGTCGTCGTCACCGGTGGCGCCGGGAAGGTGACCAGCAAGGAGTGGTCGACGTCCGAGGCCGCCCGGTACGCGGAACGCCTCGTGGAGATGGGTGTGCCGCGGGAGAGCCTCATCCTGGAGGACGCCTCGACCAACTCGAGCGAGAACTTCTCGTTCACCCGCAAGTTGTTGCTCGACCGCGGGATCGAGGTGCGGACGGGCATCATCGTGAGCAAGCCCTACATGGCCCGCCGCGCGCGGGCCACCGCGGGCAGGCAATGGCCCGAGGTGCGGTGGTTCACCCGACCGCAGGTCATGCCGGTGTGGGACCACCCCACCCCCGACGTGCCGCTGGACCGGATGATCAACCTGATGGTCGGCGACCTGCAACGACTCAGGGTCTACGCGGAGGCGGGCTTCCAGGAGCCGGTCGACGTGCCGGACGACGTGTGGGCGGCGTACGAGCGCCTCGCCGCACGGGGCTTCGACCGATTCGTCATCAAGTAGGGGCGCTGGGTCGGATGGACGACTTGGGGGCGGTTCCGCTTCTGGTGAGCCGGGACATCCAGGAACGCATAGCCTCCAGTGCGCGGGCGGCGGACCTGTTCTTCGGCGCGGAACAGACCCGGGTCCGGGACTACTACTCCAGGACCGGAGACCCGCGACTCGCGCTGGTGATGGGTGAAAGCGCGGCCGCGCTCGCGCGGAGGTTGGACGTGGTCGGCTCGACGAGCCTTTCCGCGCTCCACCTCTTCCTGTGTGAGATGTGCCTGGCGGCGGGTGCGTCCGCCGACAACCTGGCGCGAGCGGGTGCGCACCTCGACCGCGCTCGTGAACAAGCGGAACGCGCGACGGGCGGCACGCTCGTGCCCAGAATACTGCTCAACTGGTATTGGCTGACGTCGATCGTCGCCAAGGCATCCGGTGATGACGCGGCCTACGCCGTCCTGCTCACCGAAGGTCTGGCGGACAAGTGGATCGCGAGGCACGCGGAACCGGCCGACTACATCCCGGTCGTGAGGCAGCAGGTGATGGCCCGGCAGGAGCTGCGAGGGCACCTGGCGCTGCTGGCGCAGGCGGTGCACTACAAAGACCAGCGACCTCTGGACTACTACCGCAGCGTCAAGCGGGTCATGGAGTTCCTGACCAACCAGGGACACCACGCCGCGGCACGGAACCTGCATTACGAGTTCGTGCGGTCGTTCGCCGCCATCGGGCCTCGCAGAACGTTGATCGCCAAAATTTCGTTCACCAAGAACCTCGCACACTTGGCGGCCCTGGAAGGCAACGTCGCGGTGGCGAAAAAGCTCGTGGGAGCCACGTTGCAGTCCGCGACCCAAGCCGGCCTGGTCGGTCAGGTCAGGCAATTGACGCTGCTGCGGGAAGCGATCACGCAAAGCGACGTCAGAGGGGCGCTGGTGACGTTCCGCCTGTAGCCGCACCACGTCGAAAGGAGCCGGATGTCCGGAAACGGTTGGTCGTGAACCGGATCATCACGGCGGCGATGGTGGTGGCCGGCGGGGTCCGTGGACGCCGGGACCCGCTCGGCGAGGTGTGACTGGTCGGTCAGGGCCGTGGTCGACGAGCGGTCCGGCTGATTCGGATCACCTTGCCGACTACGGACCGAGTCGGCGATGCTGCTCCATCGGGGTGACCTTTTCACCATTGGCGTCAGGTGTGGGCGACGGTGTCGTTGCCACCGTGGAGGTGATGGCGATGGTCACGATGGTCGTGCTGACGGTGCTGGCCCTGCCGCTGGCCGTGCTGGCGGCACGCGTCGGGCGTCGGCGCTGGGTGCGGCGGCGGGCCGTGGCGCGGGTGCGGGCCGAGTTGTTCCGGCACTGGATGCTGCGCGACGAGCCGAGCGGCCGGTACCTCATCCGGTCCTGACGACCGGTGCGGCGATCCTGGTGATCACGTCGCCGTAGCGGCGGGTCAGCTCGGCCCTCGCGGCGACGGGCGTGCCCACGACGGTGAAGGCGGTCAGGACCTCGTCGGTGACGGCGGCGGCCATGTCGTCCCAGCGCTGCCGCCGCGACAGCCGGTGCAGCTCCTCGTGCAGCTCGCCCCAGCCGTGCAGGTCCAGGACCTTGCGGTAGGCGGGCGTGGAGCCGTAGAACGCGATGCGCCGCCTGGCCTCGGCCACGCCCCGCTCGTCGCACGCCACCAGCGACGGCCCGCTGATCTCCAACCCCTCCAGCGTCTTCCCCGCCTTCGCCCGACCACGCGCCAGCGCGGGCAGCGTCACCTCGCGCAGGTACCGCTCGGTGGTGAAGGCGTGGCACAGGAACCCGTCCGCCACCTCGCCCGCGACCTCGGTCATCAGCTCGCCGACGCCCGCCAGCCACACCTTCGGCGGACCGTGCGGGTTGGGGCCCGGGTCGAAGTACGGCGTCATCAACGTGTGCGTGTAGAACTCGCCGCGGAACCGCAGCCGCTCGCCGGTGGCCCACGTGTGCCAGATGGCGCGCAACGCCAGCACGAACTCGCGCATCCGCGCCGCGGGCCGTGACCACGGCATGCCGAACCGCTTGGTGACGTGCGGTTCCACCTGCGAGCCGAGGCCGAGGTGGAACCGCCCGCCGGTCAGCAGCTGCAGGTCGTTGGCCTGCACCGCGGTGCTCATCGGGTTGCGCGCGAACGCCACCGCGATCGACGTGCCCAGCTCCAGCCGGTCCACCTGCCCGGCCACGTGGCCCAGTGCGACGAACGGGTCGTGCCGGGTCTCGGCCAGCCAGAAGCCGTCGCAACCCTGCTCCCGCGCCGACCGTGCCGCGTTCAGCACGGTCCGCGGGTCGTACTCGTCCTCCAACCGGTCCACCTTCACGGCGGGGAACCTACTCGCAGGCCACGCCGTCCTTGTCGCGGTCCAACGCGGGCCGGTAGCCGGGCTGGCCGGCGTAGAGCGGCGCCGCGCCCGCGGCACGGGCGGCGTCGCAGTTGGCGTAGTAGGCGCTCGCCGGCGGGGCGGGCTGCACGGGCTGCGGCGCCGGCTGCGGGGCCGGTTGCACGGGTGGCGGCGGAGGCGGGTTGTAGGTCGGCTTCGGCGCGGGCGGGGGAGGCGGCGGCGGTGCGACCGTGTCGCCGCCGGCGCACGGTGCGCCCCACAGGCCGAGACCGGCGGCCTTCGCCGCCTCCTGGGCCGCGGTGAGGGCGGCGGACGCGGCCTGCTCGGCGCGGGCCAGGCCCTGGCCCGCCAGGTGGACGGCCAGGTCGACGCCATCCGGCAGCAGCACGGTCGCGCCGACGACCCGCAGGTCCTGGCCCGTCAGCGTGGTCTTCAGGAAGTCGGCCGCGGCCGCGCCCCAGCACTCGCCGGGCTGTGCGAGCCCCGCCAACTGCACCCGGCCGCCGCCGGACACGGTGATCGTGCGGCCGTCGACGACTTCCGCGACCTTCACGGGAGGTGCGGTCGTTGTCGTGGTTGTGGTGGTGGTGGTCGTTGTGGTTCCAGTCGTGCTGGGCGCACGTAAGGCCCCGCCCGCGGGCTCCGGACTCGCGGAGCAGCCGACGACGAGCACGAACAGCGTCGCGACACCGACAGTGACGGTCGGGCGCTTGCGGGGGAGCTTGCGCCAGGAAGCTAACGGCCCCGAATCGGCGGGGCCTGCGGTTCTCTCTGCCATGATCGCGTCATCGTCGGTGCGACGACCGGGTGTTACCCACGTCACGTGGCACACCCGGTCGGGCACGCTGAGTCACCGGTTGGGGCGCAGGGTCCACACGACGGTCATCTCACCGGTCGTCACGCCGTTCGCGTCGGTGATCGTCACGTCGACCGGGAACTCGGGCCGCGTGCCGGCCTCCAGCTCGGCCACGACCTCCGCCGCGGGGCGTGCCAGCACGGCCTCCGCGCGCAGCGTGCCCAGGGCCAGCTTCTTGTAGGCGATCTCCGACCGCGCCACCAGCGGCGTCACCTTGGACAGGTGCGGCGCGAACGCGGCCATCACGACGGCACCCGAGGCGGTCTCGGCGACGCCGAACATCATCGCCGCGTGCGGGCCGCCGACGTGGTTGCGCAGCTCCTCGCGGTCGGGCAGCTCGGCGACCACCCGGTCGCCCGAGACCTCCGGGAACTCCACGCCCACGGTCTTCACCCACGGCACGGCCTGCTTCATCGCGTCGGCGACGAACGAGTAGTCAGCGCTCATGGCCCGGATGCTACCGACCGGTAACCATGAGACCGGAGTCACGGGTAACTCGTTTGCCAAGCCACCCGTTCGAGCGCATGCTTGTACCCAGCAACTAGTTGGTTGATGCAAGCAAACGGAGTGTGCGATGACGACCCCGGTGGGTGACGAGGTGCGGGCCGAGGAGCTCGCCATGGCCGACCGGCTGGGCATGGCACTGGTGCGGATGAACAAGATGCACGCCTGCGTCGCGTCGCACATGAGCAAGGCGGGCTTGGACAAGGCGTCGTTCGTGCTGCTGGCCAACCTCAACCAGATGGGCCCGTCGCGGGCCGGCGCGCTGGCGGAGGCGGTGTTCTCCGACCCCTCCACGGTCAGCCGCCAGGTGGCGACGCTGGTCAAGGACGGCCTGGTGGAGCGCCGGGCCGACCCGGAGGACGGCCGGGCGAGCGTGCTCGCGGTGACCGAGGCGGGGCAACGCCTGCTCGCCGAACGCCGCGCCCAGCGCAACGTGCTGCTGGCCAACCTGTTCACGGACTGGTCCCCGCAGGAGTGGACGCAGTTCATCGAGTACTTCGAGCGCTTCGTGGGGGACTACGAGAAGGCGCTACCGGATTTCATCGCTGAGAGCGGACTGGGGCCGCGCTCAGAAGGGGAGAAGTGATGTCGGAAACGACAACCCGAGCGGACGCGCCGCCACCCGGCGCCGCCCTGCTCACCCACCGGCAGATCCTGACGATCCTGTCGGGCCTGCTGCTCGGGCTGTTCCTGGCCGCGCTCGACCAGATGATCGTGGCGACCGCGATGAAGACCATCGCCGACGAGCTGCACGGCCAGACGCTGCAAGCGTGGGCGACCACCGCCTACCTGATCACCGCGACGGTCTCCACGCCGCTGTACGGCAAGCTGTCCGACATCTACGGCCGCAAGCCGATGTACCTGACCGCGATCTCGCTGTTCCTCGCGGGCTCGCTGCTGTCCGGCATCGCGAACTCGATGTACGAGCTGGCCGCGTTCCGCGCGGTGCAGGGCCTGGGCGCCGGTGGCCTGATGTCGCTGGCCATGGCGATCCTGGCGGACATCACCTCGCCGCGTGAGCGCAGTCGCTACACGGGTTACTTCATGGCGGTGTTCGGCATCTCCAGCGTCGCGGGACCCGTCGTCGGCGGTCTGTTCGCGGGCATGGAGTCGTTCCTGGGCACGGCCGGCTGGCGCTGGGTGTTCCTGATCAACGTGCCGATCGCGCTGGTGGCGCTGGTCGTGGTGGCCAAGGTGCTCAACATCCCGCACCAGCGGGTGAACCACCGGATCGACTTCGTCGGCGCGGGCCTGCTGACCCTCGGCCTGGTACCGCTGCTGATCGTGGCCGAACAGGGCCGCGAGTGGGGCTGGGCATCGGGCACCGCGATCGCCATGTACGTCGTCGGCGTGCTGGGCCTGGTCGGGTTCGTGTTCGTCGAGCGGCGCATGGCCGACGAGGCGCTGCTGCCGCTGCGGCTGTTCCAGCGCCAGACGTTCTCGCTGGGCAACCTGATCAACTTCATCCTCGGCATCGGGATGTTCGGCGGCATGGTGTCGCTGCCGCTGTACCTGCAGATCGTGAAGGGCTACTCGGCCACCGAGTCCGGCCTGATGATGCTGCCGCTGACGTTCGGCATCATGATGGCGGCGGGCACGAGCGGCAACATCACCGCGAAGACCGGCCGCTACAAGGTGTTCCCGGTCGTCGGGTTCGGCGTGCTGTCGCTGGCGCTGTTCCTGTTCAGCACGGTCGGCACGGACACGCCGATCTTCCAGCCGCTGGTGCTGATGTTCTTCGTGGGCGCGGGCCTCGGCCTGTGCATGCAGACCCTGCTGGTGGCCATCCAGAACGACGCCGAGCCGCGTGACATGGGCGTGGCGACCTCGTCGGCCACGTTCTTCCGCCAGATCGGCGGCACGGTCGGCACCGCGGTGTTCCTGTCGATCCTGTTCAGCACGGTCGGCGACAAGATCGGCAACGCGCTGCGCACGGCGGCGGCCACGCCCGACTTCCAGGCGGCGCTGGCCCGGCCGGAGAACCGCGAGTTCGCCGTCGGCCTGCAGAGCGGCACGGGCTTCGACCTGGACAACACCGAGTTCCTGACCAGGCTCGACCCGGTGCTGGCCCGGCCGTTCCTGGACGGCTTCTCCGAGTCGATCGACCTGGTGTTCCTGGTCGGCGGCCTGGTGACGCTGGTCGGGTTCGCGGTGATCTGGTTCCTGCGCGAGGTGCCGCTGTCCAACCGGTCCGGCCTGGAGCGGGTGCAGGACGAGAACGCCGAGGCCGCGCCGGTCGCGCTGCACTGACCCGGTCCGCCGACGAGAAGAGGCCCGCTCCCCGAGCCGGGGGCGGGCCTCTTCTCGCGGATCAGCTCAGTGGTCCTCGCCGCGCGCCACGGCGTCCTTCAGCCGCTGGTACGAGCGGACGATCTCCGCCTCGGCCTCGGTGCGGCCGACCCAGGTCGCGCCCTCGACGCTCTTGCCCGGCTCCAGGTCCTTGTAGACCTCGAAGAAGTGCTGGATCTCCAGCCGGTAGAACTCGTTGAGGTGGTGGATGTCGCGCAGGTGCTCGGAGCGCGGGTCCTCCGCCGGGACGCAGAGCAGCTTGTCGTCGCCGCCCTTCTCGTCGGTCATCCGGAACATGCCGATCGCGCGCGCCTTGATCAGGCAGCCCGGGAACGTCGGCTCCTGGACGATCACGAGGGCGTCCAGCGGGTCGCCGTCCTCGCCGAGCGTGTCGTCGACGAACCCGTAGTCCGCCGGGTACTGAGTGGCCGTGAACAGGGTCCGGTCCAGCCGGATGCGCCCCGTCTTGTGGTCCATCTCGTACTTGTTGCGGACCCCCTTGGGGATCTCGATGGTGACGTCGAACTCCACTGCGCGGTCCTCGCTCGTCTTCGCCGTTCGTTACGCCACTAGTGTGGACTACGACGTCTCGTCAACCCCTTGCCGAGGGTGTGACGTTGCCCGTACTCGACCGCGGAGGACTGCGTGCCCGACGATCCATCGTGGCCGACCGTCGACGGTGACGAGGTCGACCGCGAGCCGCCGACGGTGCAGGTCAGACGGCCTGAGCCGGCTACCATGCGGATCCCCGCGCCGGTGCGGGCCACGCCGGTGAGGGTGCCGCCGAAGCCCGCCGCGCCACCCCCTCCGGTGCCGCCGACCGAGATCAAGTCGGAACCTGAACCGGTCCCTGAACCGATCACGGAACGTGAAGATCCACCGCCGCCTGCCGGGCGGCGGAAGCGCCCGTTCGTGTTGGGTGCGGCGGCGCTCCTGGTCGTCGCCCTGGCCGGTACGGCGGTAGTCGGGTCGCAGCAGGGCTGGTTCGACACCACGCCCGCGCCGACGACGGCCGCGCCGCTCCCGCCCGCGCCGGTGTCGTTGTCGGTGAAGGGCGTCGGCGCGGACGGCACCCCGCCCACGGCCGCCGGCGTGCGGTCCGTGCTGGCCGGTCCGGCGGCGAACGCGCTGCTGGCGCCGTTGACGGGCGTGGTGGTCGACCCGGCCACCGGCACGGCGCTGTGGAACCAGGGCGAGACGGCGCCGCAGACGCCCGCGTCCACGATCAAGATCCTGACTGCGGCGGCGGCGCTGCTCACCCTCGACCACACGTCCCAGTTCTCGACCAAGGTCGTGCGCGGCTCTCAGCCCGGGTCGGTGGTGCTGGTCGGGGGCGGCGACCCGACGTTGTCGTCCCTGCCCGCGGGGCAGACCACGGTGTACCCCGGCGCGGCCACGATCGACGACCTGGCCGCGCAGGTGCGCGCGGCGGGCGGTCCGGTGACGCAGGTGCTGTACGACGTGTCCCGGTACGCCGGGCCGGGGACGGCGCCCGGGTGGCACCCCGACGACGTGCCGGGCGGGTACGTGGCGCCGATCGAGCCGGTGATGCTCGACGGCGGGCGTGAGGATCCGACCAAGGACGAGGTCAGGCGCACGTCGACCCCGGCGGCGGTGGCGGCGCAGGCGTTGGCGCAGCGGTTGGGCGTGCCGGCCGTGGCGGCGGGCGCGGCGGCACCGGGCGCGGAGGTGCTCGGCGAGGTGAAGTCCGTGCCGGTGGACCGGCTGGTCGAGAACCTGATGCAGATCTCGGACAACGTGCTGGCCGAGACGGTGGCGCGGGAGGTGGCGAAGGCCCGCGGGCTGGAGCCGTCGTTCGCGGGTGCGGCGCAGGCGGTGCGGGACGTGCTGACCGAGCACGGGTTCGACCTGTCGACGGCCACGATCGTGGACGGCAGCGGGCTGTCGCCGAACGACAAGGTGCCCGCGAAGCTGCTCGCGGACGTGCTCGCGGCGGCGGCGAAGCCGGACGCGTCCGACCCGAGGACGGCCAAGCTGCGGCCGTTGCTGACGGCCCTGCCGGTGGCTGGTGGCAGCGGCACGCTGGCGGGGCGTTACGAGCAGTGGGGCGCGGGCGGCCGTGGCTGGGTGCGGGCCAAGACGGGCACGTTGACGGCGGTGAACACGCTGGCGGGCGTGGTGGTGGACGCGGACGGGCGGCTGCTGGTGTTCGCGTTCATGTCGTTCAACGCCGGGGAGACCGCGAAGGTGCGCGGTGCCTTGGACGAGCTGGCCGCCGCGCTGCGCAGTTGCGGCTGCTGAGCCGTCCTGAGCGTTCGACTCGGGGTACCTGAACGTAGGACACGGTCGTTCTGAACGTAGGACACGCGCGGGGTGAGCGTACGACTCTCGCGTGAGTCGTACGTTCAGGTCCCGAGTGTCGAACGTTCGGGTACCCCGAGTTCTACGTTCGGGCGGGTCGCGCAGGTAGCGTCAGGAGGGTGAACCCGGCGACGCAGGACCGCAGTGCCCCGGTCGATTGGGCCCTGGCCGTCACCACGGCGACCAGGCTCGTCCGCCCCGGCCCGATCGTGCCCAGAGCCGAGGCCGACGTCGCCGTGCACCGACTGCGCGAACTCGCGGTGGACGCCGAGGTGCACGTCCGCGAGCTCACCGGTCTCGGCCACGGCCTGCCGCTCAGGCAGGGCGAGGTGGTCGACCGGCCCGCGTGGGTGCGTGCCGCCGTGCAGGGCCTCTCCGCGCTCACGGACGGCGCCCTGCCCAAGCAGTCCGGCGCGTTCAGCGGGGTCCTGGCGGGCACGGCGGGCGTGCAGGCGGGCGTGGTCATCGCGTTCCTCAGCGGCCGGGTGCTCGGCCAGTACGACCCGTTCTCGGACGGCGGCAGGCTGCTGCTGGTCGCGCCGAACATCGTCGGCGCCCAACGGGCCCTCGACGTCTCCGGCGAGGACTTCAGCATGTGGGTGTGCCTGCACGAGGGCACCCACCGGTTGCAGTTCACCGCCGTGCCGTGGCTCGCCGACCACTTCGCGGGCCTGGTCGCCACGCTGCTCGGCAGCATGGAGGAGGGCTCCGCGCCACGCCTGCGCGACCTGCCGAAGCGGCTGCGCGAGTCGGGCGGCCTGGTCGAGCTGCTGCAGAGCCCCGGCCAGCGCGAGGTGCTCGACCGGCTCATCGCGTTGTCGACCCTGCTGGAGGGCCACGCGGACCACGTGATGGACGCCGTGGGCCCGGACGTGGTGCCCTCGGTCCGCACGATCCGCGAACGCTTCACCGCCCGCCGCCAGGGCGGTGGCGTGCTGGACCGCGTGCTGCGCACCCTGCTGGGCGTCGAGGCGAAGGTCCGCCAGTACGCCGAGGGCGCGGCGTTCACCCGGCACGTGGTCGACGCGGTCGGCATGGACCGCTTCAACACCGTCTGGACCGGCCCCGACACCCTGCCGACCAGGGCGGAGATCGCCGACCCGGCGGGCTGGCTGCGCCGCGTCCAACCGTGAACGGACCGCTCGCCGAGGTGCGCACCGCCGTCAAGCGCTTCCTCCACGAACACCGGCCCGAGCGGGTCGCGGTGGCCGTCAGCGGCGGCGCGGACTCGCTCGCCCTGGCCGCCGTCACGGCCGGACTGGTCGAGGCCGGACTGGTCGAGGCGTCAGCCGTCGTCGTGGACCACGGCCTGCAACCGGGGTCGGCGCAGGTCGCCGAACGGGCCGCGGGCACGTGCCGCGAACTGGGCCTGGCCGCCGAGGTACGCCGGGTGGAGGTCACCGGATCGGGTGGACCTGAGGCCGCCGCCCGCAAGGCCAGGTACGCGGCGCTGAGACCCGAGCGCGGCCTGGTCCTGCTCGGCCACACCCGTGACGACCAGGCCGAGACGGTCCTGCTCGGCCTGGGCCGCGGCTCCGGGCCGCGCAGCATCGCCGGCATGCGCCCGCACGACCCGCCGTGGGGCCGTCCGCTGCTGCGGGTCTCCCGGGCGACGACCAGGGCCGCGTGTGACGAACTCGGCCTCACGCCGTGGGACGACCCGCACAACGAAGACCCCCGCTACACCAGGGTCCGCCTGCGCCGCGAGGTCCTGCCGCTGCTCGAAGAGGTGCTCCAGGGCGGGGTCGCCGACGCGCTCGCCCGCACGGCCGCCCACCTGCGCGAGGACTGCGACGCGCTGGACGAGCTGGCCGAGGCGTTCGGCGGCGACCGCTGTTCCGTGGCCGAGGTCGAACAGCTGCCGACCGCCCTGAGGCGTCGGGTGCTGCGGCGGTGGCTGCTGGAGGAGCAGGTGCCCGAGTTGTCCGACTCGCACCTGCGCCGGGTGGACGCGCTGGTGAGCGAGTGGCGCGGGCAGGGCGGCGTGTGGCTGCCCGGCGGCTTTGTGGCGCGGCGTGCGCATGGCAGGCTGCGAGTGGAACCAGTGCAGTCATGACAAAAGGGGAACCGTCCGTGTACGACGGCGACATCAGTTCCGTGCTCATCAGCGAGCAGGAGATCAGCGACAAGGTCACCGAGCTGGCCAACAAGGTCGCGGCTGACTACCCGGCCGACGGCGGGAACGACCTGGTGCTGATCACCGTGCTCAAGGGCGCGGTGATGTTCATGACCGACCTGGCCAGGGCGTTGCCGGTGCCGGTCCAGTTGGAGTTCATGGCGGTGAGCTCCTACGGCTCGTCGACCTCGTCCTCCGGGGTGGTGCGCATCCTCAAGGACCTCGACCGGGACATCGCGGACCGCGACGTGATCATCGTCGAGGACATCATCGACTCGGGCCTCACGCTGTCGTGGCTGCTGAAGAACCTGGCCTCGCGCAAGCCGCGGTCGCTGGAGGTCTGCACGCTGCTGCGCAAGCCGGATGCGGTCAAGGTCGAGGTGCCGGTGAAGTACGTCGGCTTCGAGATCCCGAACGAGTTCGTGGTCGGCTACGGCCTGGACTACGCCGAGCGCTACCGCGACCTGCCCTACATCGGCGCGCTCGACCCCAAGGTGTACTCGAGCTGAACAGCGAGAACGGGGGGTGGCCGGGTAGGCCGCCCCCCGTTCCCGCGACTGTCAGCAGTTGGGCCGGCAGCGGCGTTGTGAGATGCCGTCCAAGAGCACGCCGCGGATGTCCTCGGGCTCCATCGCCTGGTAGGCCTTGCCGCCGGTGGCGTCGGCGATCTGCCGCAGCGCGTCCATGTCCGCGTCGGCGCCCAGCCCCACCATGATCATCGGCACCGGCCGCGCCGGGTCGGCCTCCTGCTTCAACGTGGCCACCAGTGCGGGCAGGTCGATGCTGGAGATGTCGTCGTTGCTGCCGTCCGTGATCAGCGTGACCGAGTTGATCTTCGACGGGTCGTAGGTCTGCTGCACGTGCCGGAACGCGGCCAGCGCGGTCTCGTGCAACGCCGTGCCGCCGCCGACCAGCGCGGGCAGGTTGCCGGCGCCCTTCTGCAGCTGCACCCGTCGCGGCGCGCCGGCGATCGGCTCGCCCAGCGGGCCGACCGGCACCAGCTCGATCCAGTCGTTCGGCGGCTTCTTGTTCGTCGAGAACGCCCACAGGCCGATCTCCGAGGTGTCGGGCAGCATGCCCAACGCGGTCAGCGCCGCCTCGCGGGCCGCCTCGACCCGGGTCTGGCCGTTGCTCATCTTCTCGGCCATCGAGCCGGACACGTCCAGCACCGCGAGCAGCCGGGTGTCCAGGCTGACCGCGCCCCACGTGCGCAGCAGCTCGGAGACCTGGTCCGGGTCCGGCGTCTTCAGCACGGCCACGTCGTCGCCGCGCACGCCGTCCTTCTCGTTCGTCCAGCCGCCGGGCGCCTTGCCGTCCGGCGTGCGGAAGCCCGCCTCGGCGAACCGCTGGGCGGTCCGGCCGGTGCGCAACGCCTTCTCGAAGTCCGCCGCGGCCTGGGCGGTGCCCGCCTGCTCGCCCGCCCGGCTCACCCGCACCAGCGGGTAGTCGAACGAGACCGTGCCCTCCTTGGGGTAGGAGGCGACGACCCGGCGCGACCCCGCCACCCGGTTGGCCGACAGCACGGACTGCTCCGACGCGGTGAACACGGGCGCGTTCTCCTCGCCCTGCACGACCTTGCCGAACGCGTCGCGCACGGACGGCAGCGCGTTGCGGCCGACCCGCAGCAGCGCGCCGATCAGCTCCGGCTTGGGCGTGCCGTCCGGGTTGCCGAGCTGCGCCCGGATGACCGCGAGCGTGGCCAGGCCCTCGGTGGACATGGTCGGGTCGCTCAACGTCACGGGCACCTTCGGGTCCACGACCTTCGCCCAGGTCACGGGCGTGATCGGCCAGCCGAGCGCGCTCAGCGACCGCTCCGAGCCCGCGATCACCAGCGGTGAGCTCGCCAGCGGGTCGAGGATGTCCAGCCGGGGCGCCTCGGCACCCTCCTCACCGGCCTGCCGCTGTGTCTCGGCGGCCCACATGGACGAGTCCGGCACCCAGAGCGCGGGCGGGTTGATCTGGGCGGTCGGCAGCTCGTTGGCCACGTCGGCGGCGCCGCGGGCCTCGACCTGCACCTGCACGCACTTCTCGTCCGCCATCGGCTGGGTGGCCTGGTAGTCGTCGGCCGCGCCGCGCACGACCTCCTCGACCGCCGGGGTGACCGCGATCTTGAGCGGCAGGGTGCCCCGGCACTCGGGGCCGCTGGTGGCTCGCAGTGCCACCACGGTGACGCCCGCCGCGGCGATGACGCCGATCAGGGCGCCGAGGGGCAGGAGGACGCGGCGGAAGCGACCAGGGCCGTCCGGGTTGCGAGCTGACATGCTTCGTACCTTCGGTCGGTGTTCACCCTTTCGGGTGGGCGAGGACACTCGGTGGTTGCCGAGAATGACACGGCGCACTGACCTGACAAACTCTCGTGTTCTACATCACTCGAGTGGTGCTCATCTTGTTGCTACCTGCTAGTAACAGATAACCCCTCGTAATGGATACGGGCTCGGCTCCCCGCCGGTTCATGATCGAATCATCCGACCGGCTGAACCTCCTTGACCTGCGACGCGTGTTCGCGGTCACCACGGGAACCAGGAGCCGTCCCCGGCCGTTGGTCCGGCAAGACGCGACAGGGCCCGCACGCGGAGCGCTTCGCCCGAGCCATGGGCGGTAGTCTGGTCGGACGGGTGTGCCCGTCTGCGCCCGTCGACAAGTCAGGGAGGGTCGAGGCCGCCCGCCGGCCGTAAGTGCATGGACCGCAAGCGCCTGCTTCGCAACCCGCTGCTGTGGATCTTGGCGGTGTTGCTGCTCTTTTACGCCTTCAACGTGCTCTTCGACGACAACCGGGGCTACACCCCGATCAAGACGTCCCAGGCACTGCAACAGATCCGGGACGGCCAGGTCAAGGAAGCCACGATCGAGGACAAGGAGCAGCTCCTCAAGCTCACCCTCAAGGACGGGGTGACCGTCGAGGGCAGCAACCGCGTGCGCGCCCAGTTCCCGGCGAGCTCCACGGACGAGGTCTTCACCATCCTCGACCAGGCGAACAACAAGCCGGTCGTGGAGACCAAGGTCACGCAGGACTCGTTCCTGATGCAGATGCTGCTCTACCTGGTCCCGCTGGGCCTGCTGCTGCTCCTGCTGATGTGGATGATGAACAACGCGCAGGGCGGCGGCAACCGCGTCCTGAACTTCGGCAAGTCCAAGGCCAAGCAGCTGTCCAAGGACATGCCCAAGACGACGTTCGCCGACGTCGCGGGCGCCGAAGAGGCCGTCGAAGAGCTCTACGAGATCAAGGACTTCCTGCAGAACCCGGGCCGCTACCAGGCCCTGGGCGCGAAGATCCCCAAGGGCGTGCTGCTGTACGGCCCGCCCGGCACCGGCAAGACGCTGCTCGCGCGCGCCGTGGCCGGCGAGGCCGGCGTGCCGTTCTACTCGATCTCCGGCTCCGACTTCGTGGAGATGTTCGTCGGTGTCGGCGCCTCGCGCGTGCGCGACCTGTTCGAGCAGGCCAAGCAGAACGCGCCGTGCATCATCTTCGTGGACGAGATCGACGCGGTCGGCCGCCACCGCGGCGCCGGTATGGGCGGCGGTCACGACGAGCGCGAGCAGACGCTCAACCAGCTGCTGGTCGAGATGGACGGCTTCGACTCGCGCGGCGGGATCATCCTGATCGCGGCGACCAACCGGCCCGACATCCTCGACCCGGCCCTGCTGCGCCCCGGCCGGTTCGACCGGCAGATCCCGGTGTCCGCGCCGGACCTGAAGGGCCGCAAGCAGATCCTGCGCGTGCACTCCAAGGGCAAGCCGCTGGCACCCGAGGCGGACCTGGACGGCCTGGCCAAGCGCACCGTGGGCTTCTCCGGCGCCGACCTGGCCAACGTGGTCAACGAGGCCGCGCTGCTCACCGCGCGCAAGAACGGCACGATCATCACCAGCGTCGAGCTGGAGGAGTCGGTCGACCGCGTGATCGGCGGTCCGGCGCGCAAGAGCCGGATCATCTCCGAGAAGGAGAAGAAGATCACCGCCTACCACGAGGCCGGGCACGCCCTGGCCGCGTGGGCGATGCCGGACATCGACCCGGTCTACAAGGTCACGATCCTGGCCCGCGGCCGGACGGGTGGTCACACCCTGTCCGTGCCCGAGGAGGACAAGGACCTGATGACCAGGTCGGAGATGATCGCCCGGCTGGTGTTCGCGCTGGGTGGCCGCTCCGCCGAGGAGCTCGTCTTCCACGAGCCGACCACGGGCGCGTCCAACGACATCGAGCAGGCGACCAAGATTGCCCGCGCGATGGTCACCGAGTACGGCATGTCCGCCCGGCTCGGCGCGGTCAAGTACGGCCAGGAGCAGGGCGAGCCGTTCCTCGGCCGCAGCATGGGCCGCCAGGCCGACTACTCGCTGGAAGTCGCGCACGAGATCGACGAGGAAGTGCGCGAGCTGATCGAGGCCGCGCACACCGAGGCGTACGAGGTGCTCAACACCTACCGCGACGTGCTCGACGCGCTGACGCTGGAGCTGATCGAGAAGGAGACCCTGCACCAGAAGGACCTGGAGCGGATCTTCGCCGCGGTCGAGAAGCGCCCGCGGATCACCAAGTTCAACGAGTTCGGCAACCGCACCCCCTCGGACAAGCCGCCGGTCAAGACCCCGGCGGAACTGGCCAAGGAGCGCGGCGAGCCGTGGCCGCCCGCGATCGAGGACACGCTGGACTCCGACGTGCCGGTCCAGGACGGGGTGCCGACGCCGCACAGCGGCAACGGCGCGCAGGCGCAGAACCCGCCGGTGCAGCCGTACCCGCAGGCACAGCCGTACCCGCAGGCCTACCCGCAGCAGCAGCCGCAGCCCTACCAGCCGCAGCCGCAGCACCCGTCGTCCGGTCCGCCGAACTACGGTGCCCCGCCCGGGTGGACGCCCGCGACGGTGCCTGGCGGCGCCCCGCAGCCACCCCAGTGGCAGCCGGAGCCGACCGACGCGGAAGCGGGGAAGAGGTCCTTCGACACGGACCCGGACAACCGCACGTGACCGAGCACGACACCGCGCTCGACCAGACCGGCCTCTCCGCGAACGGGGGGGCCGGTCTCGCGCGCCGGCCCTTCGACCAGAAGCGGGCCGAGGCGGCGGTGCGCGAGCTGCTGCTCGCGTGCGGTGAGGACCCGGAGCGCGAAGGGCTGCGCGACACGCCCGCCCGGGTGGCGCGGGCGTACCGGGAGCTGTTCGCCGGGCTGCACACCGACCCGGACAGCGTGCTGGCGCGGACGTTCGACGAGAGCCACGAGGAGTTGGTGCTGGTCACCGACATCCCGATGTTCTCGTTCTGCGAGCACCACCTGCTGCCGTTCCACGGTGTCGCCCACGTCGGCTACATCCCGAACGAGCACGGCCGGGTGACCGGGCTGTCCAAGCTGGCCCGGCTGGTCGACCTGTACGCCAAGCGGCCCCAGGTGCAGGAGCGGCTGACGTCGCAGGTCGCGGACGCGTTGATGCGGCGGCTCGACCCGCGCGGTGTGATCGTGGTCGTCGAGGCCGAGCACCTGTGCATGGCCATGCGCGGCGTGCGCAAGCCCGGTTCGCGGACCACGACGTCCGCGGTGCGCGGGCTGCTGCGCGACTCGGCGACGTCGCGGTCGGAGGCGATCGAGCTGATCAAGGGACGTTTGCGGTGAGCGTGCCCAAGCCTGGGCACTGCGTGGTGATGGGCGTGCTCAACGTCACACCGGACTCGTTCTCGGACGGGGGCCGGTACCTCGACCTGGACGACGCGGTGGCGCACGGCGTGGCCCTGTTCCGGCGCGGCGCGGACCTGGTGGACGTCGGCGGCGAGTCGACGCGTCCCGGCGCGGACCGGGTGTCGCCGGACGTGGAGGCCGCGCGGATCGCGCCGGTGATCCGGGCACTGGTCGCGGAGGGCGTGCCGGTCAGCGTGGACACCACGCGGGCCGAGGTGGCGCGGGCGGCGCTGGAGGCGGGCGCGTCGATCGTCAACGACGTGTCCGGCGGCCTGGCCGATCCGGGGATGGCGCCGCTGGTGGCGTCGGCGGGCGTGCCGTACGTGCTGATGCACTGGCGCGGGCACAGCAGGCGGATGGACCAGCTGGCCGTCTACGACGACGTGGTGCGCGACGTGCGGGACGAGCTGTGCCGCCAGGTGGACGCCGCCCTGGCCGCCGGCGTGGCGTCCGACGACATCATCCTCGACCCCGGCCTGGGGTTCGCGAAGAACGCCACCCACAACTGGCAGCTGCTGCACGGGCTCGGCTCGTTGCTGGAGCTGGGGTTCCCGGTGCTGGTCGGCGCGTCGCGCAAGCGGTTCCTCGGCACCCTGCTCGGCGACCGGGCACCGGACGGCCGGGAGGACGCGACGGCGGCGGTGTCGGCGCTGGCGGCGTTCGTCGGCGCGTGGGGCGTGCGGGTGCACGACGTCGACCGGTCGTTGGACGCGGTCGCGGTGGCCGGGGCGTGGAGGCGTGGCGGTGCCCACTGACGTGAGTGTCCCAGCGGAGGTGGCGGAGATTTCCGACCGGATCTCGTTGAAGGGCCTGCGGGTGCGCGGGTTCCACGGCGTGTTCGAGCACGAGAAGCGCGACGGCCAGGACTTCCTGGTCGACATCACCGCGTGGCTGGACCTGTCGCGCGCGGCGGCCACGGACGACCTGCGGGAGACGCTGCACTACGGCGAGCTGGCCGAACGGGCGGCGGCGATCGTGGCCGGCGGGCCGTACGACCTGATCGAGACGGTGGCGGGCAAGGTCGCCGACGAGGTGATGACCGACCTGCGGGTGCGGGTGACCGAGGTGACCGTGCACAAGCCGTCCGCCCCGATCCCGCTGGCGTTCGAGGACGTCTCGGTGACGATCAGGCGCACCCGTGACTAGGGCGGTGCTGTCGCTCGGCTCGAACCTGGGCGACCGGCTGGGCCACCTGCGGCTCGCGGTGGCCGGGTTCGCCGACGTGCTGGTGGCCGCGTCACCGGTGTACGAGACGGCGCCGTGGGGCGTGACCGACCAGGACGACTTCCTCAACGCGGTGCTGGTCGTCTCCGGTGACGTGGACGAGTGGGGCTGGCTGCGGCGCGGGCAGGCGTTGGAGCAGGCGGCGGGCCGGGTCCGGGAACGGCGCTGGGGGCCGCGCACGCTGGACGTCGACGTCGTCACGGTGGACGGCGTGCGGTCGGCGGACCCGGAACTGCTGCTGCCGCACCCCGGCGCGCACGACCGCGCGTCCGTGCTGGTGCCGTGGCTGGACGTAGAACCGGACGCGGTCGTGCCGGGGCACGGCCCGGTGCGCGACCTGCTCGCCGGCCTGGACGTCGGCGGCGTCACCCGGCGGGATGACCTCCGGCTGGTGTGACGCGAACCCTGCGGTGGTCGTGGCGCGGGGTTAGCGTGGCCGCGGAGGTGGCGCGATGAGCAACGCGGTCACTTACGACGCCGCACGGCGGCGGATCATCAGCCTGGCCACCGGCGGCGACCCCGACGCGCCGGTCGACGCCTGCCCCGGGTGGACGGTCCGGGACGTGGTGGCGCACCTGGCGGGCGGACTCGACGACTGCACCGAGCAGCGGTTCGACGGTGTCGAGGACGGCTCGTGGGGCGAGCGGCACGTGAGCGACCGGCGCGGCCGGAGCCTGGGCGACCTGCTGGTCGAGTGGGAGCGGAACTTCCAGATCGCCGAAGGGCTGTTCGACTCGCCGATGGGCGCGGTGCTGGTCGCCGAGATCGTCTCGCACGAGCACGACATCCGCACCGCGCTGGGCCGGCCGGGCGAGCGGGACAACGTGGCGGTGCGGGCGGCGCTGACGCGGCCGTTGCAGGAACTGGACCAGCGGCTGCGGGCGCGGCACCTGCCCGCGTTGCGGATCACCCTGGAGCACGGTGACCGGGTCCTCGGCGAAGGCGAACCGGCGGGCACGCTGCGGACGTCGTCGTTCGAGCTGCTGCGCGTGCTGGGCGGGCGGCGCAACGACGACCAGGTGCGCGGGCTGGACTGGGACACCGCCCCCGGGCCGTGGCTGCCCGTGCTGTCGCTGTTCGGCAGGCGCGAGACCGCGCTGGCCGAGTAGTCGGGGACGATGGTGGCGTGAGGTTCACCAAGCCACGTGACCTGCTCGCCGCCGGACTCGTCGCGGGCCTGCTCGCGCACCTGCTGATCAGGCTCGCCTACGACACGCTGCCGCCGCTGCCCGCGTTCGCCGGTTTCACCCTGCTGGTGATCGCGGCGGTCAACCTGTACCTGGCGTTCTCGCTGCGCGCCCGCATCCTGCGCAAGCCCGGCGCGCGGCCCGTCGAGCCGCTCACCGCGGCACGGGCGGTGGCGTTCGCCAAGGCGTCGTCGTTGCTCGGCGCGATCATGGCCGGTGCGTGGGCGGGCGTGCTCGTGTACGTGCTGCCGGCTCGTGGTGAGTTCGAGGCGGCCGACAACGACACCGTCAGCGGGTTCGTCGGGGTCGCCTGCGCGGCCGTGCTCATCGGTGCCGCGTTGTGGCTGGAACGGTGCTGCAGGACACCCGACGAGCCGCACCTCGATCAATAGATACCGACGCGGAGGTCTCGATCGGATAACTGACCGGTACGGTAGACGCCATGACCGGGCGAGGCGCGTCGGAAGATGACGAGCAGCAAGATCACGGTCGTGGCTCTGGGCGACTACTGCTGGTAGCGGCATTGGCGCTCGCACTCGGTGCCGCGGCGGTGTTGGTGCTGAGCGACAACGCCCGCTGGCTGCGGCTCGCGGTGGTCGCCGCGCTGTGGGCAGCGCTGGTCGGCGCGTTCCTCGCGGCCCGCTACCGCAAGCAGATCGCCGAGCGCGAGGACGAGGTGGCCGACCTGCAGTCGGTCTACGAACTCGAGCTGGAACGCGAGATCGCCGCACGTCGCGAGTACGAGCTCGAGGTCGAGGCCGAGACCCGCAAGCGGGTGCAGGAGGAGGCCAAGGACGACCTGGAGGCGCTGCGCGGCGAGCTGCGCGCCCTGCGGGAGAACCTGGAGGCCCTGCTCGGCGGCGAGGTGCTGGTCGAGCGGGTGGCGCTGCGCGCCGAGTCGACCCGGATGCGCGCCCTGTCCGACCAGTCGCGGCTGATGGCGGTGGGTGACAAGCGGATCATCAACGCCGGGCCCGCCGTGCCGGTGGCGCCGAAGGCCGCGGACAAGCCGCAGGCCGACCGGACCGAGCTGATCGAGCGGGTCAACGTCGACACCTCGCGCAAGGACCAGGTTCGGCGTCCCGAACCGACGCGCCCCGAGCCCGCGCGGCGCGAGCAGGCCCAGCCGGTGCGCCGCGAGCCCGCCCGTGCGACGGCCCAGCCCCGCCCGACGCCGCCGGTGGTGGTGCGGCGGGAGCCCGCGAAGCCGGAGCAGACGGAACGGGTGAACCGGGAGGCGGCGGCGCGGTTGTCGCCGCCGGCGGCACCGGCCGGGCGGCCGGCCGAGCCGTCGAAGACCGAGCACACCGTGCAGCGGCGCAGCCGGGTGGCCGAGCGGACCGAGATGATCAGCCGGGAGGCGTTGGCGGAAGGCGCCGTGCGGCGGCCCGAGGGTGCGGGCGGCGCGGTGCGGCGGACGGGCGAGCAGCGGCCCGAGTCGACCGGCGAGCGCTCCGCGGACGTCCGCCGCCCGTCGACCGCCCGGGCGGAGCTGACCGGTGAGCACCGTCCGGTGGGTCCGGCGGGTGACTCCGGCCGGCGGACCGGCACGCGTCCCGACCCGGTGGCCGAGACCGGTCGGCGGACCGGCGCGCGGGCCGAGGCGACGGGTGAGCACCGGCCGGTGGGTCGTCCCGATCCGGTCGGCGAGGCACGTCGTCCGGTGACGCGGACCGAGTTGACCGGTGAGCACCGTTCGGCGGAGGCGCGTCGGCCCGCGGCCCGGGCCGACCTGACCGGTGAGCACCGGCCCGTGGGTCGACCCGATCCGGTCGAGGCACGTCGTCCGGTGACGCGGACCGAGCTGACCGGTGAGCACGTGCCGGTGGCGGAACCCGCGCGTCGGGTCCCGGCCGAGGACGAGGCGCGCCGGTCGCGCCGTGCCGCCGAGCTGACCGGTGGGCACCGCCCCGTGGGTGAGCCGGAGGCGATCGGCGGTCGTTCGGCGGATTCCGCGTCGGCGGCCGTGGTCCCGGACCCGGAGGGTCGTCGTCGGGCGGCCGAGCCCGCGGCCGAGACGGGTGGCCGTCGCCGGGCCGAAGAGCACTGGGACTCGTGGGAAGAGACTTCGAAGCCGTCCGGCAGGCGCAGCGCGCCCGAGCCGGAACCGGCCGGTGCCCACGCGGACGGCAAGTCGGTCAGCGAGCTGCTCGCCGCGTTCGGCGGCGGCGACTCACCGCGCCGCCGTCGCCGCCGCGAAGACTGACTACTTGTCGATGTCCCCGACGACGACGGCGAACGACCCCAACACCGCGGGCAGGTCGGCGACCTTCGTGCCGGGCAGCAACGCGGACAGGGCCTGGACGTTGTTGAACGACGGCGTGCGCAGCTTCAGCCGCCACGGCGTCTTCTCGCCGCGGGACGCGAGGTGCACGCCGGAGGTGCCCAGCGGCGCCTCGACCCACGTGTAGACCGACCCCTCGGGCGCCTTGATCGCCTTGGGCAGCCGCAGGTTCACCGGGCCGGTCGGCAGGTCGTCGAGGCACCGGTGGGCGAGCGCGACGGACTGGCGGACCTCGTCCACCAGGCAGCGGACGCGGGCCAGCGCGTCACCTTCGGCGCGCACGACGGGCCGCACGTCCAGGTTCCGGTAGCCGGGCAGCGGGTCGTCGCGGCGCAGGTCGAAGTCCACACCGGACGCCCGGCCGACCGGTCCCGTGACGCCGAACGCGAGCGCGGCGTCACGGCCGAGGACCCCGAGGCCCGCCAACCCCTCCGGCGCTTCACCGGGGTCCACAGTGGACAAGACCTCGCGCACCCGGTCGGTCCAGCCCGCGGGGACGTCCTCGCGCAGGCCGCCGATCCGGTTGAACATGAAGTGGATCCGGCCGCCGGACGCCTCCTCCAGCACGGCCTGCACCGCGTCGCGGTCGCGGGCGCCGGTGAGCGGCGCGAGGAACACCAGGTGCGCCATGATCCGGTTCAGCTCGCACAGCAGCACTCGCAACGCCTGGGCGCGGGGCGGGACGTCCATGCCGGTCATGCGTTCCACGGCCAGCGCGACGGCCAGCTCGTTGCAGAAGGCGGCCAGCCAGTCGTGCCGGTTGGCCAGGGTGAGGACCTGCCGGTAGTCGCGGACCTCGAACAGCTTCTCCGCGCCCCGGTGCAGGTGCCCGACCAGGGGCGCGGCGGCGGTGATGACCTCGTCGTCGCGGACGGTCAGCCGGAGCCGGTACGCGCCGTGCGCCGACGGGTGCAGGGGACCGAGGTCGACCACCCGGTCCACGCCCAGGTGGCGGGCACCGGCGCCCACGCCAACGGTGATCTCCACCCGGCCATCGTCGCACGGCCGCGCCGTCGTGCCGGGTCAGGCCCGGTCGCGGGTGATCGCGAACAGGAAGCAGCCGTGGGAGACGCTGCGGACCTGGACCTCGGCCACGTCCGGGTCGTCGAACAGGGCGTCGACCCGGTCGGTGAGGGTGTCCGGCGTGGCGATCTCACCGCCGTGGATGCGGCCTTCGGCGGTGTAGGCGCGCAGGGTCCGCGGCGCGTGGCGGAACGCTTCCGGGAACTCCGCGGTGGTCGCCGGCCCGGCGCACGGCTCGGCGTGCGCGAACACCGGTCCCAGCTCCTCGTACGGCCCGGTGCCCGCGGTGGGCGTGTGGCGGAACAGGATCACCGGCTCGCCGGGCCCGGCTTTGCGCAGGCAGCAGCGCAGCGGTGCACCGGGTGACTCGGGGTGCAGTTCGTGGTGCTCGTCCGTGCCGGCGAGCTTGCGGGCGCGGTCGAGCACGTCGTCCGGCAGCGCGTGGATTCTCATGCGCTCGACCTTCGTCCGCGGCGGGCGGTGCCGCCGGCGGTCTTCGGTCATCGGGTTCGCGGCGGGGTCTCAGCGCCGCAGGACGGCGTTGAGCCGGGCGGCCTGGCGGGTCAGGTGGGCGCGTTCGGCGAGGTTAAGTGCCCTGTCGGCCGCTTCGACGTACAGGCGTGCCGCGGTGGCCAGGTCTCCGTCGCGTTCGTGGAGGTGGGCCGCCACCGCGGTGTGGCGGGGCAGCGAGTCGTCCAGCCCGGCGAGCGCGGCCAGGCCGGCCCGCGGACCGTCCGCCTCGCCGACCGCCACCGCGCGGTTGAGCCGGACGACCGGGCTGTCGGTCAGGCGGATCAGTTCGTCGTACCACTCGACGATCTGCACCCAGTCGGTCTCATCGGCGGTGGGAGCGTCGGCGTGCAGCGCGGCGATCGCCGCCTGGGCCTGGAACTCGCCCAGCCGGTCACGGGCCAGGGCCGCCTGCAGGATCTCGACGCCCTCGGCGATCGACGCGGTGTCCCACAGGCCGCGGTCCTGCTCGGCGAGCGGGACCAGGCTGCCGTCCGGCTTGGTGCGGCCGGCGCGTCGGGCGTGGTGGAGCAGCATCAGGGCGAGCAGCCCGGCCACCTCCGGGTGGTCGATCGCGGCCGCGAGCTGCCGGGTGAGCCGGATGGCCTCGGCGGCGAGGTCGACGTCGCCGGAGTAGCCCTCGTTGAAGACCAGGTAGAGCACGCGCAGCACGGTGGCGACGTCGCCGGGCCGGCCCAGCCTCACCCCGGAGACGGTGCGCTTGGCGCGGCTGATGCGCTGCGCCATGGTCGTCTCCGGCACCAGGTAGGCCTGGGCGATCTGGCGGGTGGTGAGGCCGCCCACGGCGCGCAGCGTGAGCGCGACCGCGGACGACGGCGTCAGTGACGGGTGGGCGCACAGGAAGTAGAGCTGGAGCGTGTCGTCCGCCGCTTGCGCGGGCCCGGGCGGCGGCTCCTCGTCCAGCAGGTCCTCGCGCCGGCGGCGGGCGGCGTCGGACCGGGTCGCGTCGAGGAACCGGCGCCAGGCGACGGTGACCAGCCAGCCCTTCGGGTCGCGCGGCGGGTCGGCCGGCCAGACGCGGACCGCCTCGACCAGCGCGTCCTGCACGGCGTCCTCGGCCGCCGCGAAGTCTGCTCCGCGGCGGACGAGGATCCCGAGCACGTTCGGCGTGAGGCTCCGGAGCAGGGCCTCGTCGAGTGGGGAGGTCACTCGGTGATGGTGAGCTGCGTGGTCAGCAACGGGCGCAGCTCCAGCCACTCGTGGATCGGCTTCCCGCCCGCGCCGGGTGCCGCCGACAGCTCACCGGCCAGTTCGACGGCGCGCTCGTAGCTGTCGACGTCGATCATCATCCAGCCGGCGATGAGGTCCTTGGTCTCGGCGAACGGGCCGTCGGTGGCGGGCGGGCGACCCTCGCCGCCGTACTGGACGAACGTCCCCTGAGGGGCGAGCGCGCACTCGCCCACGAACTCGCCCGTCTCCACCAGCCGGTCCGCGAAGTCGCGCATGTACTGCACGTGGGCCGTGATCTCCTCGGGCGTCCACTGGTCCATCGGCACGTCGTTGACCGCCGCCGGGGCGCCGCGGTAGTGCTTGAGCAGCAGGTACTTGGCCATCGTGGTTCTCCTCGGTGCTGACGCGCCCCATTCTGGGCTCGTTCGCACCGGGGACGCAGCCGGTCGGCGGTTCTCGACATCGGTGGGCGAACTTCTCGCGGGTTTTTTGGTGGGCGGGCTACCAGACCGGGCGGATGCCGCCTTCGGAGTCGGCCAGGTAGGTCTCCAGGGCTTCGCGGACGACGGTGAGGCGTTCCGCGCCCACCGCGGCGGCGAACTCGTCCTCCAGTTCCGCCCAGAGGGCGTCGGCGAAGCGCAGGTAGGCCTGGCCCTTGCCGGTGAGGGTGAGCGCGTGGGCGCGGCGGTCGGTGGGGTGCGGTGTCCGGTGGACGTAGCCCCAGTCGACCAGTTCGGCCACGGTCTTGGTCGCGGCCTGCTTGGAGACGCCGAGGTGGGCGGCGAGGTCGACGGCGGTCGCCGAGGGTTGGGCGGCGAGGTAGCGGAAGACGAAGCCGTGTGCCGGGCGCAGCGGTTCGAGGTCGCGTTCGGCCAGCCGCTCGTGGAAGCGGTCGGTCATCACGCGGAACGTCCTGGCGAACAGCATCGACACGGGTGCCACGGTCGCCTAGTCTGCAACTAGACAACTGAGTTGACTAGTTTGGAGAGCGATGTTCGAGCGTCACGGCTTCGTGTTCCGGCCTCACGCCACCCCGTCCAAGGGCGGGAGCACGCAGATCGCCCTGTGGACCGTCGAGGTGCCGGCGGGTGCGGAGAGCGAGCGGCACCAGGTCGACAAGGAGGAGGTCTTCCACGTGCTGGAGGGCCGGGTGGTCGTCAACGACGTCGAGGCGGCCGCCGGCGACACCGTCGTCGTCCCGCCGCACGTGGAGTTCCAGCTGGTGGGTGGACCGGCCAAGGTCCTGGTCGCCACGTCGGTGGGTATCACGGGCCTGGTGAAGGACCAGCGGATCACGCCACCCTGGTCGTTGTAGGGGCGTCGCTCCAGGGGCGCGGAGGGCTCAGGGCTGCCACGGGGGCAGGGGCGGGAGCAGCGTCGAGACGGGCACGCCGACCCCGTGCAGCAGCCACCCGAACGCCCCGAGACCACCGCGGGCCCGCAACTCGGCAACGCGAGACGCCCGCTCGGCCGCCACCAACCACTCCAACCCGCCTCCCACCCCCGCGCCGGTGCCCGCGCCTGCCCGCGCGCCCCAGTTCGAGGCCGCGCCCGAGCCGGTATCTGCCCAGGCTTTCGGCGAGGTCGCCGGCTCTGCCGTGGTTGCCGGACCTGCCGTGGTCAGGTGGGGTGGGGGGAGTTCGCCGTTCAGGCCCAGTGCGGCCAAGGCGTCCCGCTGCGAGACCAGCACCCAGTCGCCGCCGGCGGCCTCGGCGCACGCGTCCAGCGCCACGTGCGCCGTCAGGTCGCAGCTCCCGTCGAACACCGGCTCCACCCGGCGCCCACCCCGGTACGCGGCGAACGTGCCCGCCGCGTACCGCCCCGCCACCCGGTCGGCCCGCACGTGCCCGTAGTCCACCGCCAACGCCGCACCGCGCGCCACCCGCGACACGGCCTCCGCCCACGCCGCATCCCGCGGCTCGCCGATCTCGGCCCGTTCACCTTCGCCCACCGGCCACCACCGGTCCAGCCAGGGGTCCGCGCACGGCCCCGTGACCAACGGGCACGGCACCGCGTCCAGCCACTCGTGCGCCACCAACAACCCGCACACCGACGACGGCAGCGTCGACCGCCACCTCACCCCCGGCACCGACCGCGCCGGCCCCACGTCCACCGCCGTCACCACCAGCCGCGCCGCCGGCGAGCCCGACGCCAGGGACCGCACCGCACCGGCCAGTTCGCCGCCACCCGCCCCCACGTCCACGAAATCCAGCCGCTCCGGCCGACCTAGGGCGAAATCCACCCGATCGAGCAGCACGAGCAGCGCTTCGGCCAGCTCAGGACCCACCAGCGGAGCAGTGCGGAAGTGGTCCGCGGGCACCTCACCACGCGTGAAGAACCCCGACGGCCCGTACAACGCCTCCCGCCACAGGGCTTCCGAGTCCACCATCGGTCAAGTGTCCCTTTAAGGTTTCTCCCCGTGACCACTCCCGCCCGCCAGCGAGTCGACCAGCAGCGCTGGACCGTCCTGCTCCCGGTTCTGGGGCTGATCGCGTTGGGCGTGTGCGGGCTGGTGCTGCTCGGCCTCGGCACCTCCCAGACCGGTCTGCTGCCGATCCTCGTCGGCGCGGTGGCCGCGCTGCTGCCCGTGCTCGCGGTGATCGGCGCCTACCTGTGGGTCGACCGCTGGGAGCCGGAGCCGGCCAAGATCCTCCTGCTGGCGTTCTTCTGGGGCGCGTGCGGCGCGACGATCACCTCGCTGGTGTTCAACCAGACCGCGCACGTGCTCGGCCAGCTCATCGACGGCGGTGACGGCAGCACGTTCGCCGCGGTGGTCGGCGCGCCGATCACCGAGGAGGCGGCGAAGGCGGCGTTCATCGTGGTGCTGTTCCTGCGCCGCCGGCACGAGTTCGACGGCGTCGTGGACGGCGTGGTGTACGCGGGCGTGACGGCCGCCGGCTTCGCGTTCACCGAGAACATCTGGTACTTCGCCCGGGTCTTCTCCGACAGCGGTTTCGGCGACCTGAGCAGCGGCGTGATCGCGTTGTTCATCCTGCGCGGCGTGCTCTCGCCGTTCGCGCACCCGCTGTTCACCTCGATGACCGGCATCGGGATCGGCATCGCCTCGGTGACCGCGAGCCGCCGGCTCAGGGTGGTCGCACCGGTCCTGGGTTACCTCGGCGCGGCCGGCCTGCACTCGCTGTGGAACTTCTCCACCACGGTCGGCACCGGCTCCACGTTCATCAACCTGTACTTCCTGATCATGGTGCCGATCTTCGCCGGCATGGTCGTCATGGTGGTCTGGCAGCGCCGCCGCGAGCAGCGGATCGTCGCGGGCCAGCTGCCCGCCATGGCCGCCAACAAGTGGATCGCCTCCAGCGAGGTCACCCTGCTGGCCAGCCTCCAGGGCCGCAGCCGC
This sequence comes from Saccharothrix carnea, assembly GCF_003014735.1. Taxonomy (GTDB): domain Bacteria; phylum Actinomycetota; class Actinomycetes; order Mycobacteriales; family Pseudonocardiaceae; genus Actinosynnema; species Actinosynnema carneum. Next base: position 664,794 of record NZ_PYAX01000005.1, read on the forward strand.
TGGCGGCGCACGGTCAAGCGCAAGGTCGGCGACGAGGCGGCCAAGGCGGTCGCGGGCTACCAGGTCGCCGCCACCGAACTGGCGTTCCTGCGGCACCGCATGGCGGGCGGCACGGCGGGCCACGACGCGGAAGAACGTCACGCCCAGTTGCTCACCGCGCTCATCGCCGCACGTCAGGCGGCCGTCGACGCGCCGGGTGCGCTGAAGGCCGCGGGTGGCGTTCGTCGCAGTTGACGGCCCAGGCCACCACACCGGATTACGCTCGCGGCCGTCGTCCGGTACCCGAGCATCGGGACTGGAACGCCGCGGTGAAGGAGTACGTCGCATGGACGCGACCCCCCGCCCCGCGCGGTTGGCCGTGGGAGTGATCTCGGCCGGCCGGGTGGGTTCGGTGCTGGGTGCCGCGCTGTCCCGGGCGGGACACGTCGTGAGCGCTGTCTCCGCCGTATCCCGTGACTCGCTGCGCCGCGCCGAAGAGCTGCTGCCGGACGTGCCCGTGCTGTCGCCGCCGGAGGTCGCCGCCTCCGCCGACCTGGTGCTGCTGGCCGTGCCGGACGACGAGCTGCCCGGCCTGGTCCGCGGCCTCGTCGCCACCGGTTCGCTGCGCGCCGGGCAGATCGTCGTGCACACCAGCGGCGCGCAGGGCGTGGCGGTGCTGCGACCCGCCGCCGAGCTCGGCGCGCTGTGCCTGGCCCTGCACCCCGTGATGACGTTCACCGGCCGGGTCGAGGACGTGCAGCGGGTGAACGCCTGCTCCGTCGGCGTCACGGCGGCCGACGACGACGAGATCGCCTGGCACGTCGGCGAGGCGCTGGTGGTCGAGATGTCCGCCGAACCGGTGCGCGTGCCCGAGGCCGCCCGCCCGCTCTACCACGCCGCCCTCGCGCACGGTGCGAACCACCTGATCACCCTGGTCGCCGACTGCGCCGACCTGCTGCGCGGCGCGGGCATCCACGACGCCGAGCGCATGCTCGGCCCGCTGCTGTCCGCCGCGCTGGACAACGCCCTGCGGCACGGCGACCGCGCCCTCACCGGCCCCGTCGCGCGCGGCGACGCGGGCACCGTGGCCAAGCACCTCGCGGTGCTCGCCGACACCGAATCGCTGCCCGCGTACCGGATCCTCGCGCTCCGCACCGCGGCGCGCGCCCAAGCGGCCGGGCTGCTCAAGCCCGAACTCGCGTCCGAAGTCCGCACCACCCTAGAGGGACAGGCATGACCAAGCCGCTCACCAAGGACGACTACACGCCCAACGACGTGACGGTGCACCGCGACCCGGAACGGCTGCGTCGCGTCACCAGGGCGTTGAAGGCGGCCGGTCGCAACATCGCCCTGGTGCCGACCATGGGCGCGCTGCACGAGGGCCACCGCAAGCTGATCCGCGAAGCGCAGGTCATGCAGAACACCGTGGTCGTCGTGTCCATCTTCGTGAACCCGACCCAGTTCGGCCCGAACGAGGACTTCGACCGCTACCCGCGCAGCTTCGACTCCGATGTGGACATCTGCCGCGAGGAGCGCGCGGGCCTGGTGTTCGCGCCGTCCGCGGACGACATGTACCTGCCCGGCAGCACGATCACCGTCGACCCGGGCCCGCTCGGCGACGAGCTGGAGGGCAGGACGAGGCCCGGCCACTTCACCGGCGTGCTCTCCGTGGTGGCGAAGCTGTTCAACATCGTGCAGCCGACGTACGCGGTGTTCGGCGAGAAGGACTACCAGCAGCTCACGCTGATCCACCGGATGGCGCGCGACCTGAACTTCCCGCTGGACGTGGTCGGCGTGCCGACCGTGCGCGAACCGGACGGCCTGGCGCTGTCCTCGCGCAACCGCTACCTGTCCGAGGAGGAGCGCTCGGCCGCGACCGCGCTGTCGGCCGCCCTGGTGGCCGGCGCGTACGTCAGCGGCCAGGGCCCGGACGCCGTGCTCAAGGCCGCGCACGACACGCTCGCCGCGGCGCCCGGCGTCGACCTCGACTACCTGGAGCTGCGCGCGCCCGACCTCGGTCCGGCGCCGGAGAACGGCGACGCCCGCCTGCTGGTGGCCGCCCGCGTCGGCTCCACCCGACTGATCGACAACGCCGCCGTGCTGCTCGGCACCGGTGACGAGTAAGGGGACCGCCATGTTCCGCACCATGCTCAAGTCGAAGATCCACCGGGCCACCGTCACCCAGGCCGACCTGCACTACGTCGGCTCGGTCACGGTGGACGAGGACCTGATGGAGGCCGCCGACCTGCTGGCGGGCGAGCAGGTCGCGATCGTGGACGTGACCAACGGCGCCCGCCTGGAGACCTACGTCATCCCCGGCGAGCGCGGCACCGGCGTGATCGGCATCAACGGCGCGGCGGCACACCTCGTCAAGCCGGGTGACCTGGTGATCCTCATCGCCTACGGGCAGATGGACGACGCCGAGGCGCGGGTGTACGAACCGAAGGTGGTCTTCGTCGACGCCGACAACAAGGTGGTCGAGCTCGGCGCGGACCCGGCGCACGCGCCCGAGGGTTCGGGCCTGGTGAACGGGTCCACGTCCGCTCAGATCCCGGCGCAGCCGGAGCCGGTGGCGGCGGAGACCGAGGACGCGGCGGCGCTGGACGCGTTGATCCAGGCCGAGGACTAGTAGGCCGAGAAACAGGGGGAGACCCGCAGTGCTGCTCGCCATCGACGTCGGCAACACCAACATCGTGCTGGGCCTGTACGACGGCACGGGTGACTCCGCCGCGCTGATCCGGGACTGGCGGATGCGCACCGACGCCCGGATGACCGCCGACGAGCTGGCGCTGACCATGCGCGGCCTGCTCGGCGAGTACGCCGACAAGATCACCGGCATCTCGGCGCTGTCCACCGTGCCCGCGGTGCTGCGCGAGCTGCGCGTGATGCTCGGCCGGTACTACTCCAGCGTGCCCAAGGTGCTGGTGGAGCCGGGCGTGCGCACCGGCGTGCCGCTGCTGGTGGACAACCCCAAGGAGGTCGGCTCCGACCGGGTGATCAACACGCTGGCCGCGCACCACCTGCACAGCACGGCGTGCGTCGTGGTCGACTTCGGCACGTCCACGAACCTCGACGTGATCTCGGCCAAGGGCGAGTTCCTCGGTGGCGCGCTGGCACCGGGCATCGAGATCTCCGTGGACGCGCTCGCCGCGCGTGCCGCCCAGCTGCGCAAGGTCGAACTGGTCCGTCCCCGGTCGGTCATCGGCAAGAACACCGTGGAGTGCCTGCAGTCCGGCATCGTCTACGGGTTCGTCGGCCAGGTGGACGGCCTGGTGCGCCGGATCGTGGACGAACTGCAGCTCAGCGAGCCCGGCCCGGTCACGGTCATCGCGACCGGCGGCCTCGCGCCCCTGGTGGTGGCCGAGTCGGCCACCATCCAGGCGCACGTGCCGGACCTGACGTTGTTGGGCCTGAGGCTGGTCTTCGAACGCAACATGAAGTAGTCAGACGCGTCGCAGGCGCTTCACGAAGACGGTCAGCGGGAGGTCGAACTCGCCGACGGCGGTTTCGGGGCGGGACTTGAGGAACGCGAGCAGCCGCGCGTTCAGCTCGGCCCGCTCCTCCTCCTGGATCACCAGCGCGTGCGAGTGCGTGTTGACCATCGCGACCAGCGACTCGGCGGTGCGCCGGTGCGCGTGCGGGAAGAGCCGCTTCACCGGGTCGGTGAAGCGCTCGTACTCGGTCAGCGGGTCGAACGCCAGGTCGTCCTGCTCGCTCACGCTGGACTGGGCCACCCGGACGAACTCGTCCACCCACGGCACCGAGTTGTCGTAGTCGTTCCACAACGCCGCCAGCACACCGCCCGGCCGCAGCACGCGCGCGATCTCGGGCAGCGCGCGCACCGGGTCGAACCAGTGGAACGCCTGGCCGACCACGACGGCGTCCACCGTGCCGTCCGGGAGGGGGATCCGCTCCGCGGTGCCGGGCAACGCGCGCGCCGCGCCGTGGTGGCGCACGAGTTCCGACAGCATCGCCTCGTCGGGCTCGACCGCCGTCACGTGGTGCCCCTCGGCGAGCAGGCCGCCGGTCAGCTTGCCCGTGCCCGCGGCGAGGTCGAGCACCTGGTGCGGTCCTTCGCCCAGTGGCTCCAGGATCCAGCGGATGGCCTCGGCCGGGTAGTCCGGTCGGTGTTCCGCGTACGCCGCGGCGCGCGCTCCGAAGGAGTTCGCCCGCCGGGCCCGCAAGTCGTCTCCGGTCACCACCCAGAGCCTAGTGAGATCCGGTTCGATTTCCCGAGCGGTCTTTCCGTACTCTTCGTCCTGTGAGTGAGCAGCCAGCGACCGGTTCCGCGACCAGCGACGACGATCTCCCCGAGCAGCTGAGGGTGCGCCGGGAGAAGCGGGCGCGACTGCTGGAACGCGGTGTCGATCCGTATCCGGTCGAAGTACCACGCACCCACACGTTGCGCGAGGTGCGCGAAGCGCATCAGGACCTGGAACCGGACACGTCGACCGGTGATGTGGTCGGTGTGACGGGCCGGGTCATGTTCATCCGCAACACCGGCAAGTTGTGCTTCGCGACGCTGCGCGAGGGCGACGGCACCGAACTGCAGGCGATGCTCAGCCTGAACGGCGTCGGCGAGCAGGCGCTCGCCGAATGGAAGTCCGATGTCGACTTGGGCGACCACGTATTCGTGCACGGCGAGGTCATCACGTCCCGCCGCGGCGAACTGTCGGTGATGGCGGACCGGTGGCAGATGGCGGCGAAGGCGTTGCGCCCGTTGCCGGTCGCGCACAAGGAACTCGCCGAGGAAACCCGCATTCGCCAGCGGTACGTGGATCTGATCCTGCGCGAGCAGGCCCGCAACACGGTTCGCAACCGGGCCGCGGTGGTGCGGTCGTTGCGGGAGTCGTTCCACCGGCGCGGTTTCGTCGAAGTCGAGACCCCGATGTTGCAGACGTTGCAGGGCGGTGCGAGCGCCCGGCCGTTCGTGACCCGGTCGAACGCGCTCGACATCGACCTGTTCCTGCGGATCGCACCGGAGCTGTACCTGAAGCGGTGCGTGGTCGGCGGTATCGAGAAGGTCTTCGAGATCAACCGCAACTTCCGCAACGAGGGCATGGACTCGTCGCATTCGCCCGAGTTCTCCATGCTGGAGTACTACGAGGCGTACGCCACCTACGACACGAACGCGGTGCTGACCCGCGAGCTGGTGCAGGAAGCCGCGATGGCGGTGGCCGGTTCGCACGTGGTGACGCTGGCCGACGGTTCCGAGTACGACCTCGGCGGCGAGTGGACCACGTTGAGCATGTACGAGTCGTTGTCCGAAGCGGCGGGCGAAGAAGTCACGCCCGAAACTTCTTCGGAGCGGTTGCGCGAGCTCGCCGACAAGCACGGCCTGGAGACCGACCCGAAGCTCGGTCACGGCAAGCTGGTCGAGGAGCTGTGGGAGCACCTGGTCGGCGACTCCTTGCACGCGCCCACGTTTGTGCGTGATTTCCCGGTGGAGACCTCGCCGCTCACCCGTCAGCACCGCAGCCGGCCGGGCGTCGCCGAAAAGTGGGACCTCTACGTGCGCGGTTTCGAGTTGGCCACGGGATACTCCGAACTGGTGGACCCCGTGGTCGAGCGGGAGCGGTTGGAAGCCCAGGCCCGGCTTGGCGCGACCGGTGACGTCGAGGCCATGCCGGTCGACGAAGACTTTCTGCGATCACTGGAGTACGGAATGCCACCGTCCGGTGGTGTGGGAATGGGCATCGACCGGCTGCTGATGGCGCTCACCGGTCTCGGTATCCGGGAGACGATCCTGTTCCCCCTCGTGCGCCCGGAATGAGTAACTTCTCGGACTCCAGGCGGCGCATTCCTCCAGTTGTGCGCTAACCTGCACTCGCCAATGCTTTAGGTCGCGGTCGGGGAACACCGCGCATTCGAGTCCAGGAGGATACGCATGGCGCAGAAGGTCACCGTGACCCTGGTCGATGACCTGGACGGTGGGAAGGCCGAGGAGACGGTCGGCTTCGGATTGGACGGTGTGTCCTACGAGATCGACCTTTCTGCGGACAATGCGTCCAGGCTCCGCGACGCTCTCGCCGACTTCGTCGCCAGCGCCCGCAAGGCGGGTGGCCGCAAGCGCGGCCCGGGTCGTCCGGCCGGTGTGAAGGCGGCTCGTCCGGCTTCGGCGGATCGCGAGCAGAACCAGGCGATTCGGGAGTGGGCCCGCAAGCAGGGCATGAAGGTGTCCGATCGAGGCCGCATCCCGGCCGAGGTGCTGGAGGCTTACCACCAGCAGGGCTGACGCCAGTTGTGGACGTGGCGCAGGCCACGGCAATTACGTCGATCGACGAAGGGGCGCCGGATTCTCCGGTGCCCCTTCGATCGTTTTCCGCCGCGTTGTGCGGTGTTGTGAAGATCCATTCCGTGAACCGTCGCGCGATCGCGCGCCCAGGTGATCTTCGACTCGTCCGTTCGGCGGCACGCAGCGTGCTCGGCGGTGCTCGGACTGTGTTCGGTTAGGCTTACCTCACCGAAGGTCTGGTCGCCGTGGGAGGAGCAGGAGCGTTGGCCCTCCGCAGCACCCGCCTGGCCCTGCTCGTCGGACTCCTCGGCCTGGTCGCGCTCGCCAGCGTGGCCATCGGCGCGAAGGACATCCCGCTCGCCGACGTCTGGCACGCGCTGACCGCGCCGACCGGGCTGGAGAACGACCTGGTGGTCCGCGAGCTGCGGGTGCCGCGCACGGTGCTCGGCATCGCGGTCGGCGTGGCGCTGGGCGTCGGCGGCGCGCTGATGCAGGGCCACACCCGAAACCCGCTGGCCGACCCGGGCATCCTCGGCGTCACGCAGGGCGCCGCGTTCGCGGTCGTGCTGTCGATCTTCACGTTGGGCGTGAGCAGCCTCTACGGGTACGTGTGGTTCGCGTTCGCGGGCGCGCTCATGGCCAGCGTCGTGGTGTTCCTGCTGGGGTCCGGGCGCAATGGGCCGACACCGGTCACGCTGGCGCTGGCGGGTGCGGCGGTCAGCGCCCTCATGCACGGCCTGGTGTCCGCGCTGGTGCTGCTGGACCGGCAGAGCCTCGACGCGTTCCGGTTCTGGCAGGTCGGTGCGATCGCCGGGCGCGACCTCGACCTGCTGTGGCAGGTGCTGCCGTTCCTGGTGCTCGGGCTGGTGCTGGCGGGTGTGAACGCGTCCGGGCTGAACGCGCTGGCGCTCGGTGACGACGTGGCCCGCTCGCTCGGGCAGCGGGTGGCGGTGACCAGGGTCGTCGGGGTGGTCGCGACGACGTTGCTGGTGGGTGGCGCGGTCGCGGTGTGCGGGCCGATCGGGTTCCTGGGGCTGGTCGTGCCGCACGCGGCGCGGGCGCTGACCGGGCCGGACCACCGGTGGCTGCTGCCGTTCGCCGGGGTGATCGGTGCGATCGTGCTGCTGGTCGCGGACGTCGTCGGCCGGGTGGTCACCAGGCCGGGTGAGCTGGAGGTCGGGGTCGTGCTGGCCCTGGTCGGCGCGCCGTTCTTCATCGCCCTGGTGCGGCGGCGGAAGCTGGTGCGGCTGTGAAGGGCTTCCGCGTCGGGCCTGTGTCGGGTCCGCTGCGGTGGCGGCCGTTCACCGTGGTGGTGGTCGGGTTGGGGCTGGTGGTGCTCGCGGGCGCGGTGAGCGTGGCCCGCGGTGACTTCCCGATCCCGCTCGGGCAGGTGTTCGACGTGCTGCTGGGCGGCGGGCAGCGCGGGCAGCGGTTCATCGTGCTCGACCTGCGCCTGCCGCGGGCGTTGACCGGGGTGCTGGTCGGCGCGGCGCTCGGCGTGGCCGGTGCGGTGTTCCAGTCGATCGCGCGCAACCCGCTGGCCGGCCCCGACGTCCTCGGGGTCACGTGGGGTGCGGGCGCCGGCGCGGTCACCGTGATCACGTTCGCCGGGTCGCTGGGCGTGGTCGGCGGGACGACGGCGGCGGTCGGCGTGCCGTTGGCGGCGCTGGGCGGTGGGCTGGTGGCCGGGCTGCTGGTCTACGGGCTGGCGTGGCGGCGGGGGATCGAGGGTTTCCGGCTGGTGCTCGTCGGCGTCGGCATCACGGCGGTGACCGGCAACTTCACCCACTACCTGCTGACGGTCGGCGACGTGACCGACGCGGCGCGGGTGATGGTGTGGATCACCGGCAGCCTCAACGGGCGCGGGTGGGAGCACGTCGTGCCGGTCGGGCTGGCGCTGGCGGTGCTGATCCCGGCGGCCCTGGTCGGCACCCGGCTGCTGGGCGCGCTGCAGTTCGACGACGACACCGTGCGCGGGCTGGGCGTGCGGCTCAACGGCGCGCGGACGGTGATGCTGCTGCTTGCCGTCGTGCTGGCGGCCGTGGCCACCGCGTCGGCCGGGCCGGTGGCGTTCGTGGCGCTGGCGTCACCGCAGATCGCGCTGCGGCTGGCCGGTACCGCCACACCGCCGCTGCTCGGGTCGGCCGTGGTCGGCGGGCTGCTCGTGGTGGTGTCGGACCTGGTCGCGCGGCTGGCGTTCGGCGGGTTCGAGCTGCCGGTGGGCGTGGTGACCGCCGTGCTCGGGGCTCCGTACCTGATGTACCTGCTCGTCCGCAGTCGCCGGGAGGCACGGGTATGACCGCAGTTCGGTTGCAGGCTCAGGCGCTGTCGGTCGGGTACGGGGAGCGGCTGGTGGTGTCCGGGCTGGACCTGGACGTGCTGTCCGGTTCGGTGACGGCGGTGATCGGGCCCAACGGGTGCGGCAAGTCGACGCTGCTGCGCGCCCTGGGCCGGTTGCTGCCCGCGCGTTCGGGTGCGGTCGTGCTGGACGGCAAGCGGATCGACCGGACGCCGACCCGTGAGGTGGCGAAGGTGCTGGCGATGCTGCCGCAGTCGCCGCAGGCACCCGAAGGGCTGACCGTGGCCGAGCTGGTGGCGCGCGGGCGGCACCCGCACCAGGCGTGGTACCGGCAGTGGTCGCCGGAGGACGAGGCGGCAGTGGCGTCCGCGCTGGAGATGACCGGCATGGCGGAGCTGGCCGAGCGGACCGTGGACGAGCTGTCCGGCGGCCAGCGGCAGCGGGCGTGGATCTCGATGGCGCTGGCCCAGGGCACGGACCTGCTGCTGCTGGACGAGCCGACGACCTACCTGGACCTGGCGCACCAGGTCGACGTGCTGGACCTCGTGCAGCGGCTGCACCGGGACTTCAGCCGGACCGTGGTGATGGTGCTGCACGACCTGAACCTGGCCGCCCGCTACGCCGACCGCCTGGTCGCGATGAAGGACGGCCGGATCGTGGTGGCCGGCCCTCCGTCCGACGTGCTGACCGAGCCGAACCTGCTGGCCGTCTTCGACCTGGACGCCCGCGTCGTCCCCGACCCGGTCACGTCCACCCCCCTGGTCATCCCCATCGGCCATCGCCATCGCACCCGCGAGCCCTGAACCGCGGGTCAGCAGACGCGGGGGCAGGTGGTGCAGGCTTCGGCGTTCGGCAGGACGAAGTGGAAGCAGCAGCTCTCGCGGCGGCGGGTCCAGCCGGTCCCGGTGGCCCGCAGGGTCGACGCCGAGGTGAACGGGTCGAGCTTGGCCGGCAGCAGCAGCGCCGAGTCCATCACGCCCGCGGTCTCGTCGCCGCACAGCTGGCCGACCGTCCACGCCGCGCTGTCCAGCGCGTCCGTGGCCGCCGCCCACAGCATCCGCCGCCCCAACCGCACGGTCGGCCCGAACGCGCCCACGAACTGCGCGCTGTGCGCCGCGAACCGGGCCCTCAGCAACGCCGCCAGCGCCGTCTCGTCGGCCACTGCGGTCGCCGCCGGGTGGCCTGCCTCCGGGTCGTCCGGCAGGCACGCGAACTCGTCGGCCAGCAGCGCCACGCCGACCACGTGCGGCCTGCCTTCAGCCGCCACCTTGACGGCCACGTCGGCGGGCCGCAGCGACGGCACCCGCCGCTCGGTGTGGAACAGCAGCCCGCCCAGCACGCCGACGACGTTGAGGTACCAGCTCATGACGTACCCGGCGGTGGTGCGGTCGGGCGCCTCGCCGTACTGCTCGCGCAGCCACTCCGCCAGCGCCTTGCGCCACCCGTCGAACCGCTCCGGCTCGCCCAGGAACTCCGAGCACAGCACCCAGTCGCCGCGCGTGTCCGGCAGCCCGAACCGCACCTCGAAGCCCTCGTACAGCGACACCCGCCCCAACGAGCGCGCGACGGGCGTCGTCACGTCGCACGCGGTCGTGCGCACCGGTACGGTCATGGCCAGAAGGTCCTCGTCGGTTCGAGATCGGCCGGGTGGGTTCGGTGGAGCGGTGGTTGAGGCTTGCCTAACCTTACCGAGGTTCACCTAACTCGCACGGCGGTGGTGACACCGGTCACCCCGGTTGTCGCCGAACGGTTGAATGTTCGCGCTCAGCGGACAACCGCCGTTCCGTGGAATCCCGCTGGCAGATCACGCGTTGGTACCGGTGTCAGAGATCCCCGAAGACCGCTGCCTGCGATCGGGAACTGAGAGTGTCGGGACTGACGACTACAGTGGTCCCACGGTGCCGCGCTCTCCACGGTCAGCCAGACGGTCAGCCAGTGGTGAGCCCGAGGACCGCCGGCGCAGCAGTCAGGGAGTGCGAATGTTCGAAAGGTTCACCGACCGCGCGAGGCGGGTGGTTGTCCTGGCCCAAGAAGAGGCCCGGATGCTCAACCACAACTACATCGGCACCGAGCACATCCTCCTGGGGTTGATCCACGAGGGTGAAGGTGTCGCCGCCAAGGCGCTGGAGTCGTTGGGGATCGCGCTGGAGGGCGTCCGCCAGCAGGTCGAAGAGATCATCGGCCAGGGTCAGCAGGCCCCATCCGGCCACATCCCCTTCACCCCGCGCGCCAAGAAGGTGCTCGAGCTGTCACTGCGCGAAGCGCTGCAGCTCGGACACAACTACATCGGCACGGAGCACATCCTGCTCGGCCTGATCCGCGAGGGCGAAGGCGTCGCCGCGCAGGTGCTGGTCAAGCTGGGTGCGGACCTCAACCGGGTGCGCCAGCAGGTTCTCCAGCTCCTGTCCGGCTACTCCGGCGGCAAGGAGCCGGCCGAGTCGGGTGGCCGCGGTGAGGGCACCCCGTCCTCGTCCCTGGTCCTCGACCAGTTCGGGCGCAACCTGACCGCCAGCGCGCGGGAGGGCAAGCTCGACCCGGTGATCGGGCGCACCAAGGAGATCGAGCGGGTCATGCAGGTGCTGTCCCGCCGCACCAAGAACAACCCGGTCCTGATCGGCGAGCCCGGTGTGGGCAAGACCGCCGTGGTGGAGGGCTTGGCCCAGATGGTGGTCAAGGGCGAGGTGCCCGAGACGCTGAAGGACAAGCAGCTCTACACGCTGGACCTGGGTTCGCTGGTGGCGGGCTCGCGCTACCGCGGTGACTTTGAAGAGCGCCTGAAGAAGGTGCTCAAGGAGATCCGCACGCGCGGCGACATCATCCTGTTCATCGACGAGATCCACACCCTGGTGGGCGCCGGCGCGGCCGAGGGCGCGATCGACGCCGCGTCGATCCTCAAGCCCATGCTGGCCCGCGGCGAGCTGCAGACCATCGGCGCGACCACCCTCGACGAGTACCGCAAGTACGTCGAGAAGGACCCCGCCCTGGAGCGCCGGTTCCAGCCGATCCAGGTCGGCGAGCCGTCGCTGGAGCACACGATCGAGATCCTCAAGGGTCTGCGTGACCGGTACGAGGCGCACCACCGCGTCTCGATCACCGACTCCGCGCTGGTCGCGGCCGCCACCCTGGCCGACCGGTACATCAACGACCGGTTCCTGCCGGACAAGGCGATCGACCTGATCGACGAGGCGGGCGCGCGGATGCGCATCCGCCGGATGACCGCGCCGCCGGACCTGCGCGAGTTCGACGAGAAGATCGCCGACGTGCGCCGGGACAAGGAGTCCGCGATCGACGCGCAGGACTTCGAGCGCGCCGCCAAGCTCCGCGACCAGGAGAAGACGCTGCTCGGCCAGAAGGCCGAGCGGGAGAAGCAGTGGAAGGACGGCGACCTCGACGTCGTCGCCGAGGTGGACGACGAGCAGATCGCCGAGGTGCTGGCGAACTGGACCGGCATCCCCGTGTTCAAGCTCACCGAGGAGGAGACCACGCGTCTGCTCCGCATGGAGGACGAGCTGCACAAGCGGATCATCGGCCAGGTCGACGCCGTCAAGGCGGTCAGCCAGGCGATCCGCCGCACCCGGGCGGGTCTGAAGGACCCGAAGCGCCCCTCGGGCTCGTTCATCTTCGCCGGCCCGTCCGGTGTGGGTAAGACCGAGCTGTCGAAGGCGCTGGCGAACTTCCTGTTCGGCGAGGACGACGCCCTGATCCAGATCGACATGGGCGAGTTCCACGACCGGTACACGGCGTCGCGCCTGTTCGGTGCCCCTCCCGGCTACGTCGGCTACGAAGAGGGCGGCCAGCTCACCGAGAAGGTG
>NZ_PYAX01000006.1 GCF_003014735.1 Saccharothrix carnea
TCCAGCGCCGCCATCTCGCCCACCAGGTCGCCCGCGACCCTGATCGCGAGCAGCGCCGTGTCGCCCGTCTCGTCCGTGGTCTGCACCTTGACCACACCGTCCAGCAGGAGCAATGCGTGGGTGTCCTTCGCATCCTGCTCGATGACCTCGCGGTCCGGCCCGTACCGCACGACCGTGCCGATGTTCAGCAGCTCCCCCCGGGTCGATGCCCGCAGCCGGCCGAGCAGGCTGTGCCCAGGCCATCCCGAGTCCGCCCCGGCCACCGCGGCTACCACGGCCGCCTGCGTCGGCCCGGACGAACGCGGGTACACGAATCCGCTCCGGCTCGGAGTCGGCATCACCCCAGGCGTGAACGAACTCCGTGGCGGCAACGCCACCACCGGAGCCTGCCGGCTCACCCGGCTCATGATGTCCTCGACCACCTCACGAGGGGCGCGGCCACGAAGGTCACGCGCATCATCGGTGCCGAACGAGGAGTCCTCGATGAGGTGCTCGACGGCTGCCGATTGACCGACCACCCTTTCAGGCATTGCCACCCCCACCCCTCACCGGTCGACCAGTATTGCGTCGATGCCTTTCCAGTGCTCCTTTGATCACACCACGGGTGGTGTTCAACAGTTCCGCTATCTCGCCGAGAGCATAACCGGCTTCCGACAGGATCAGCGCCGACCGGGCGTACTCACTCGGGATATCGGCGAGGCCGCGCTTGATCTCTAGTTTGGTGACCACCACGTCACCGGGATCGGGTGCCGGCGACGCGATGTCCACCAGCTCGTCGACACTCGATAATCGGAAGTCTTCGGCTGCTCGACGGGCCCGCTCCTTGCTCCACTTGCGGTAGACGTTGGGAAACGCGAAGACGCAGGCGGTCGTGAAGTAGGTCTTGAGGCTCGCCCCGCCTGCCGGGTCCCACGCACCGTCCAGCAGCGCTTTCCGCCGGAAGTCGCCGATCGCCTTGACCACCGTGTCGCCGGCGAGGCTGACCAGGTCGTCGTGCTCCCAATAGGGTGGCGGCACACCGACCGGGCAGCCCTTCTCCTTGCACAAGGTGAAGATCAACCCCGATCGCAGCCACCCCATCATCGAGGCGAAGCCGTACTCGCTGAGCACCCGGGCGAACCGCTGCCATTCAGGTCCTTCGCAGTTCTCCGCGACGAGCGTGTCACGGATCTTGGCGTCTGCTTGGTGTCGATCATCGCTGCCAACCAATCGCGGCCCCCTCGGACGCGGCTCATCCGAACGACAGGTTCTATGTCGGCGCAGACGGCCGGCGGCACGAGTCGGCTCCGATCGCGTCGCGCGTCACCCCGGCGTGCCGGGTTCCGCGTCGTGCCACGTAGAAGCACCACGAGTCACCAAGCCGCCGACTACTCCGGAGCAGCAAGTGAGCCAGATTTCGCGGCCACCGCTACTGAGCACCCGCACCGCACTGGTCCTGCTGTTGGGCCTCGTGTGCGTGCTGGAGCGGGAACCCTGACCTACCTCGCGGGGAAGAACGTCGCCGCCGCGATCCTCGCCGGACTCGCCTCGAGCGGGGTCTCGGTAGCGTTCTTCCACGCGCACGTGGGCTACGACCCGCCCAGCGATGAAGGCTCGCGCGAGGGCACCTGACCCCGTTGCGCGTGACTGCGGCCGCACGGCGAAGGGCGACGAACCATGACGGCTCGTCGCCCTTCGCCGTGCGATCGGGGGACCTACGACTTGGTGGTCAGCGACCGGTCCAGGTCGGGTTCCAGGTAGATCAGGCGGGCGGCGGGGACCTTGTTCCGGACGCGTTGTTCGGCGGCGTCGATGGCTTCGGCCACCTCGTTGATCGACAGGCCGGAGTTCAGCGCGATCTTCGCCGCCACCAGCAGCTCGTCCGGCCCGATGTACTGGGTCTTGATGTGGATGACGCGCTGCACCTTGCCCGCCGCCAGCTCGTCCACGATCACGTCCAGCTCCGCCGGCGCCGCGCCCTCGCCGATCAGCAGCGACTTCATCTCCACGATCAGGATGATCGCGATGACGCCCAGCAGCACACCGATGCAGATGGTGCCGATGGCGTCCCACACCGGGTCACCGGTCAGCGTCGACAGCCCGACGCCCATCAGCGCCAGGACCAGGCCGAACAGCGCACCCGCGTCCTCCAGCAGCACGACCGGCAGCTCCGGCACCTTCGACTGCCGGATGAACTGCCACCACGTGGCGTCGCCCTTGATCTTCTGCGACTCGACGATCGCGGTGCGGAAGCTGTAGATCTCCAGGCCGATCGCGACGACCAGGATGATCACCGCGACTATCGGGCTGCTCAGCTCCTCGTGCGACTCCAGCTTGTGGATGCCCTCGTACAGGGCGAACACCGAGCCGAGGCTGAACAGCATCAACGCCACGATGAACGAGTAGAAGTACCGGTCCCGGCCGAACCCGAACGGGTGGTTCACGGTGGCCGCGCGCCGGGCCGTCTTCTGCCCCAGGAGCAACAAGCCCTGGTTGGACGTGTCCGCCACCGAGTGCACCGACTCGGCCAGCATCGACGACGACCCGGTGATCAGGAAGCCGATGAACTTGGCCACGGCAATCCCGGCGTTGGCCACCAGCGCGGCGATGATCGCCTTGGTCCCGCCCCCTGCTGACACGGTTGCTCCCTCTACGCCCAGGTCCGATTTGTCGGTGTGACCCTACTCAACACCGGGCGTGGCCCGGAAAAGCTGGGTGTCGACGTCCCCTGTGACCAGCACCTCAGGGTCACGCGCGGGCAGCCACACGGACTGGCCCCGTGCCAGCTCCACGGTCTCGTCACCGCACGTCAACCGCGCCCGGCCGCGCGCGCAGAGCAGGATCTGGGGCCCGCTGTGGTCCACCCGGACGTGCACCGAGGGCCCGACCTCGATCCGCGACAGCTCGAACTCCGGGCACGGCGTCCGGTACGACCACAGCCCCGGCGACGTCTCCACCCCCGTCTGCACGGGCATGTCGCCGCACGCGAAGTCCAGCACCCGCATCAGCTCGGGCACGTCCACGTGCTTGGGCGTCAACCCGCAGCGCAGCACGTTGTCGGAGTTGGCCAGGATCTCCACGCCGGTGCCGTGCAGGTACGCGTGCAGGTTGCCGGCGGGCAGGTAGATCGCCTCACCGGGCTGCAGCACGATCCGGTTGAGCAGCAGCGCGGCCAGCACGCCCGCGTCACCGGGGTACGCCTCGCCCAGCTCCAGGACCGTGCGGCACTCCAGGTCGAACTCGCCGTGCTCCTTCACGTGCAGCACGCACGCGTCCAGCACCTGCGGCAGGAGCATGTCCAGCGCGGTCTGCGGCAGCGTGATGAGGGTGGTGAACAGGGCGCGCAGGCCGTCGCCGTCCGGCTGGGCGGCCAGCAGCTCGGCGTACGGCGCGAAGTCCGGCGCGTCCAACGACCGCAGCAGCGCCACCGTGCGCGCCGGCTCGCGGAACCCCGCCAGCGCGTGGAACTCGGTCAACGCGCAGATCAGCTCGGGCTTCGCGGACGGGTCCTTGTAGTTGCGGATCGGCGAGTCCATCGGCACGCCCGCCGCGTCCTCGGCGGCGAATCCGTTCGCGGCCTGCTCGGCGGACGGGTGCGCCTGCAGGCTCAGCGGCTCGTCCGCGGCCAGCACCTTGAGCAGGAACGGCAGCCTGCTGCCCCACCGGTCGGCGTGGCGGGTGCCGAGCTGGCCGTCCGGGTCGTCGGTGAGCAGGTCGAGCAGCGACCGCGCCGCACCGTCCGGTCCCACCACCCGTGACGGGTCGCCGGGGTGGGCGCCCATCCACAGCTCCGCCTCCGGGTGCGGCGTCGGCACCTCCTTCCCGAGCAGCTCGGCGATGGCGGTGCGCGATCCCCACGCGTACGCGCGCACCGCGTTGTGCAGCAGGTCCACAGTCATCCCCTCACACGGCCGGCGCGTACAGCCCGGGTCCGCCCAGCGTGCCCGCCGCCAGACCCAGGTACAGCGCGGCCAGCTCGAACCGCAGGGCGAGCAGCGCGGCGCACACCGCCTCGCCGCCGCTCACCTCCTCGGCCGGTTCGAGCACGTCGGCTCCGGACAAGGTCTCCATCGCGACCCGCCGGGCGAAGTCGGCCTGCGGGCCCCTGCGCACGGCCACCAGCATCGCGCGGACCAGGCCGTCGTGCTCGTCGTCCGGGTCGGCGAACAGGTCGGCACCGGACGTGCCGCGCACGGCCCGGCGGTGCAGCACCGACCGGGTCAGGGCCTGAGGATAGCCGGCCACGTCGCTCACCACGCCCGCGTAAGTCGCCAGGACCTCCGCGCCGTGGGCGGCGACGGCCGTGGCCAGGTCGTCCAGGCCCCACAGCAGCGGGGTCCGCTCGGCGATGCGCAACGCGAGCGTCTTGGCCGGGTTGACGAACGACTCGTGCATCGGGTGGCACCGCTCGGCCTCGCGGTCCAGCTCGTCCGCGACGGCCTGCACGTCCACGTCGAGCAGCCCCAACGACTTCAGCGCCACCAGCCACGCGGCGAACCCGCGGGCGAAGCCGAAGCCCTGCGGCACCGGCACCCGCGGCGGGATGAGCAGCGCGTGCTGCGCGGCGGACGCGGCCACCGGGCCGTCCGGCTCGGCGGTCAGCAGCACCCGCGCGCCACGCCGGGCCACCCGGTCGATCGACTCGGCCATCCGCACGTCACCGGGGTCCTCGGAGTGCGCGAGGACGACGTCCAGCGCACCGACCCACGTCGGCACGTCGTCGGCGACCACGACCGGCACGGGGCAGCGCGTCCCGAGCAGCGCCGTCACCACGCCGGCGATCGCGCCACCCACACCCGGCCGCGTGACCAGCACCAACGCCCGAGGGCGCTCGGAGAACACCCGGTCGACGCCGAGGTCGTCGGCCGCCTCGGCGGTCGCCCGGACCTGCGCGCCCGCGCGTGCGGCGGCGCGCAGCAGACCCTCCCGGTCGGCGTCGGTGAGCCGGGACTGGTCGTCGAGGAGGCTGTCGTCAAGCACCCGAGCTCACCCGGCCGTCGGCTCGACAGCCTCGTCCAGCAGCAGCACCGGGATGCCGTCCCGCACCGGGAACGACCGGCCGCACGAGGTGCAGGTCAGGTAGTCCGCGAGCGGGTCGGACGCGGTGCCGACCTTCAGCGGCGCGTGTTCCGGGCACGGACAGGCCAGGATCTCCAGCAACTGCGCGTCCAGTTGGACAGCCACGGCGCTCATCCCCTCACGATCGCCAGGACCTCGTCGCGCAGCGCCGCGACGGAGGCCGCGTCGGCGGCTTCGACGTTGAGCCGGAGCAGCGGCTCGGTGTTGGACGCACGGAGGTTGAACCAGGAGCCGTCCGGCAGGTTCACCGTGAGGCCGTCCAGCTCGTCCAGCTCGACGCCCTCGCGCGAGCCGAACTCGGCCTTGATGGCGGCCAGCCTGCCCTGCTGGTCGTCCACCGTGGAGTTGATCTCGCCGGACGCCGCGTAACGGGCGTAGTCGCTGGTCAGAGCGGACAGCGGGCCGTCCTGCTCGCCGAGCGCGGCCAGCACGTGCAACGCGGCCAGCATGCCCGTGTCGGCACGCCAGAAGTCGCGGAAGTAGTAGTGCGCGGAGTGCTCGCCGCCGAAGATGGCGCCGGTCTTGGCCATCTCCTCCTTGATGAACGAGTGGCCGACGCGGGTGCGCACCGGCACGCCGCCGTGCTCGCGGACGATCTCCGGCACCGCGTGCGAGGTGATCAGGTTGTGGATGATCGTGCCGCCGGGGTCCTTGGCCAGCTCGCGCACCGCGACCAGGGCCGTGATGGCGGACGGGGACACCGGCTCGCCGCGCTCGTCCACCACGAAGCAGCGGTCGGCGTCGCCGTCGAACGCGACACCCGCGTCCGCGCCCTCTTCCTGGACGCGTTTCTGCAGGTCGACGATGTTCTTCGGGTCCAGCGGGTTGGCCTCGTGGTTCGGGAAGTTGCCGTCGAGCTCGAAGTACATCGGCACGATGTCGATCGGCAGGCCCTCGAACACCTCGGGCACGGTGTGGCCGCCCATGCCGTTGCCCGCGTCGACCACGACCTTCAACGGCCGGCTGCCGCTCAGGTCGACCAGTTCCCGCAGGTAGGCGGCGTAGTCAGTGAGCATGTCCTGCTCGGTGACCTTGCCCTTGGCCACGCCCTCGGCGTCCGGCACGCCCTGCTCGGCGTCCTCGCGGATCTGCGCCAGGCCGCTGTCCTGGCCGACCGGCGCCGCGCCCGGGCGGCACAGCTTGATGCCGTTGTACTTGGCCGGGTTGTGGCTGGCGGTGAACATCGCGCCGGGCAGGTCGAGCTTGCCGGAGGCGAAGTACAGCATGTCGGTGCTGGCCAGGCCGATGCTGACCACGTCGACGCCCTGCGCGGTGACGCCCTCGGCGAACGCCGCGGCCAGGCCGGGCGACGAGTCGCGCATGTCGTGCCCGATCACCACGGCGGGTCCGCCGACCAGGCGGGCGAACGCCGCGCCGAAGTCGCGTACGACGTCGGCGTCGAGCTGCTCGCCGACGACACCGCGGATGTCGTAAGCCTTGACGATGCCGGACAGATCGCGCACGGCCACACTCCCAAGTTGGCTCTTGACACTGCCTTGGGAAGCCTACCGGCGCGCGGCGGGGCGTCGTGCCCGGTCGCTGGGTCTTCGTTCAGTCTTCGTTCGGATCGGGCAGAACGCGCAGGTGGCCGCGTCGGATCGTGCCCGCCGGCAGCTCCGGCAGCTCGACCTGCGGTGTGGCCCGGCCCGCCTCGCGGACCGCCTCGGCCAGCGCCGTCAGGTCGTCCACGGTGGGTTCGGGGGCGCGGAACTCGCCCTGGTGCCGCACGACCTCCCAGCCGCGCGGCGCGGTGAGGCGCAGGGCGTGCTCTTCGCAGAGGTCGTAGGAGTGCGGTTCGGAGTAGGTCGCGAGGGGCCCGACGACCGCCGTGGAGTCCGCATAGGCGTACGTGAGCGTGGCGACTGCCGGGTTCGCGCACCCGGTTCGCGAGCACCGTCTCACGCTCCGCACGGCGGGGACGATATCGCGTCCCGCGCGACGTGTGTTGGATTACCTCCGGCGCGGCGTTGGCGGTGGTGCCGCGCTCGGCCAACTTGCCTGGTCGCGGAGGTACGTGGACGGGGCCGTCCGGCGGACAACTACCCTCTACCCCGTGGTGATGGCTCGGGGTTCACGGCGGCAGGGCGCTCCGCGGCGACGCAACCGCGACCGGCACGGTCGGGGGCTGCGCGGACCCCTCTACCCGGCCACGTTGCCGGCGGCCCGCAGCCGGGCGGAGCGGTTCGACGCGCTGGTGCTGGAGGCGTTGGAGCCGATCGAGGCGCGGTGGCGCACCGAGCTCACGCAGCTGGACGTCGCGGTGGACGACGTGCCGGACATCCAGTCGGGTGATGACGGCGACGTGGTGGAGGACGGCAACGTGCCCCTGGCGCGGCTCGTGCCCGCCGGTGCCGACCGCCGTGCCCGGATCGTGCTGTACCGGCGGCCGTTGGAGGCGCGGGCCAAGGACGGCGCCGACCTGTCCGACCTGGTGCACGACGTGCTGGTCGAGCAGGTGGCCAACTACCTGGGCCTGGACCCGGACGTGATCGACGGCGACTGACCCGAGCGTTGAACTCGGGGTACCCGAACGTACGACTCTCGCGTTCCGAACGTAGGACTCTCGCGAGAGTCCTACGTTCGCGTCGCGAGAGTCCTGCGTTCGGAACGGGTGAGTTGAACGTTCAGGGGCGGCGGCGGGAGGGGATGGCGGTCAGGGCGGTGAAGAGGGCGGCGGCGGCCTGGAGCATCAGGAGCAGTTCGCGCAGGGTCGAGGAGGCCTCGACGCGCACCTCCGAGGCCGTGGTGGGCACCGTCACGCCGACCAGGTGACCCCACGCGCGCACGATCGTCGTCTCACGGCCGTCCACCCACGCACGCCAGCCCGGCTCCTCCTCCGCCGCCAGCACCAGCAGCCGACCCTCGGGCCCCTCGGACACCCGCACGCCGACCTCCGGCGGAGCGGCTTCGACGGGGGCGATGCCCGGCGCGCCCAGCTCGACCGGGGGGTTGCCGCCGGTCCGGGCCCGCCGCGCCAGCTCCGGTGACAGCAGCACGGCGTTGCCCGCCGCCAACTGCACCCGCAGCACCGGCCGCCCGTCCGACATCGCCGGCGTCACGGCCACCAGCTCGCCCACCGCCTCGCGCACCACCTGCGCCGTCTTCAGGTCCGGCGCCACCACGAACGCCACCCCCGACGCCGCCGCCTGCGCCAACGCCGTCCGCGCCGCCGACGCCGACCCGCCGGTCAGGTCGCGCGTCCACCGCTCCAACCTCGCGGTGGCCGTCGCGGCGGGCACCAGGTCGTCGTCACCGAACGCGGGCAGCCGCCCGGCCACCAGCCTCGTCGGCGTGCCCAGCACCAGCACCGAACGCCCGGTGGCCGGCAACTCCTGCGCCAACGTCGACGGCAGCCGCGCACCGTCCGCCGTCAACGCGCCCGAGCGCAGCCCGACGAACCCGGCGCACGCCAGCCCGACCACCGACAGCACCCCGACCACCGACACGACCCGGCGCACCGGCACCGTGCCGGCGTCCCGCCGGAACGCCGACAGCACCACCCACAGCAAGCCCCACCCGACCAGCACCAGCGGCCCACCGGTCCACCCGGGCGACGCGTCACCGCCGGGCAGCGGCGCCACCACCACGGTCCGCAGCACGATCACCGCGAACCCGCCGAGCACGACCACCGCCCAACCCGCCAGCATCGACCGCGACGGCCGCAGCACCGCCGCGACCAGCGCGAACCCGACCACCAGGAGCCCGACGAACGGCACCGAACCCGTCCCGCCCGGCCGCAGCGACAGCAGGTCCACCAGCTCCACCGCGGGCGTCACCACGAACGCGCCCACCCCGTGCAGCACCACGGCCGGGTTCTGCAACACCACCGCCGGCCACGGCAGCAGCAGCGCCATCGGCAGCAGCACGACCATGAACAGCGACGCCACCCGCCGCCGACCGTCACCGTGCCGCCCGGGCACCACCACGAACCCGACCAGCGCCGCCAACGCCACCAGCCCGTGCACCAACGGCGAGAACGCGCCCACCGCCGCCAGCGCCAGCGCCGTCCCCGACGCCACCGGCAGCCACGACGCGCCCGCCCCACCCCGCAGGACCGCGGCCACCCCGGCGAACACCACCGGCGCCAGGACGTGCACCACGACGACGTCCAGCCTGCCCTGGCTCACCGCCGACGTCGCCGCCGGCAGCAACGCGTACGCCGCCGCCACCAAGGCCCGCACCGGCCGCCGCACGGGCATCCGCCGTGACGCCGCGTACGCCAGCAGCCCGGCCAACGGCGCGTCGCCGATGAACAGCAACGCCACCAGGGTGGCGGGCGACCCGACCAGCACGCCGACCGTCCCGAGCACCGCCAACGCCGCGGGTGCGGGCGCGGTCGTGCCACCGGCCACCGGGTGCCACGCGGCCAGGTAGGCCGACCACGTGCTCGCCAGGTCACCGACCGGCAGCAGCCGACCGCCGCTCAGGTCCAGCCCGATCCGCGACGCGTTGGCCAGGATCCCGACCACCGCCAGCCCCACGACCAGCAGCAACGGCGGTCCGAGCACCAGCGACCACAGCACGCGCGCCCGGTCGACCTCCACGAACACCACACCGGGCGCACCGGGGGCGCGCGGCACGGGCGAAGGACGGGGACGCGGCGAGGGTCGCGGCCCGGGCGGCGCCTCCACCGGCACGGCCACGACCGGCCGGCGCAACCCACCGGTCGCCCGCACGGGACGCCGCCGGGACAGCACACCGGCCGGCAGCGCCGAAGGTCCGACCACCGGACGCTCCACTTCGGACGGAAGCGCCCACGCGCCCGGCCGCGCGTCGTCCTCGGGCAGCCGCCCCAACGCCAGGTCCGCCTCGACGCGCCGCCGGACCAACGCCGCCGACGCACCGCGGATCGCGTTGCGCAACCGGGTGATCCGGCTGGTGGACAAACCGCGCACGACCCCGTGCGCCGGTCGTTCGGCACGTCCCGCCAACAACCGCGCCCGCCCGCTCAGCAGGTACCGCAGGGCGCCGATCTCGGCCCGCGCGTCGGAAAACCGGCGCAGCAACAAAAAGCCAGAAGAACGCAAGAACGCGAGCACCGCGAACCGGGGCAGTCCCAGCACGAACGACAACGTCCCGCAGTTGAGCAGGAACGTGCGCAACCCGTGCGCCCGGTCCACACCGCGCAGGGCCGGCCCGGGAGGCGCCGCCGCCGCGTCCAACCTCCGCACGCCACGCCCCGCCGCACGCGCGTGGCGCAGCCGTGCCACCGGGACCGACAGCACCAGGTGCCCGGCGAGGTTGGCCCGCCAGCCGAAGTCGATGTCGTCGCGCAGCAGCGGCAGGGCGCGGTCGTAGCCGCCGAGTTCCTCCCACGCCGTGCGGCGGATCAGCGACCCGGCGGACGGCACCGCCAACGCCTCGGTGCTCTGCCGGAACGACCCGGCCAGCTCGACCCGGCCCATGCCGGTCTGCCGGTGGCCGGACGCGTCGGTCGACAGCGCCGCCTCCACCACGAGCCGCGGGTCGGTCCAGTCCAGGCTCAACGGCCCGAGCACGGCCGCGGACGGCGACACCTCCGCCGCGGTCAGCAACGCGGACAGGCAGTCCGGTTCGGGCGCGCAGTCGTCGTGCAGCAGCCACAGCCACGCGCCCGGATCGCCCCACCGCTGCACGGCGTGCTCGACGGCGGCGTGGACGGCCGCGCCGAAACCGGTGCCGCGGGGCAGCGTCAGCACACCGTCGATCACCCGATCGGGACCTTCGGAGGCGTCGGCGAGCACCTTCGCGGTGCCGTCCACGGAACCCGTGTCGACGGCGATCACGTGCCGCGGCCGCGGCTGCTGGCGGCGCAACGCGGACAGCGCCGTGCCCAGCCACCGGTCGCCGTCGTGGCACACCAGTACCGCCAGCACGGGCGCGGTGCGCAGCCGCGGAGTGGCCCCGCTCGTCAAGTGCCGCTCCTAGTTGCTCCGACTACGCCGTGGGACGACCACGGTAAGCCAGAGCACGGGCCGCGAGCGATCACCCGTGCGCATCCATCACACGGCGCGCTTTTTGAGCTTCCTCCGCTCACGCTCGGACAGCCCGCCCCAAATGCCGAAGCGCTCGTCGTGCTGCAGGGCGTACTCCAGGCATTCGGAGCGCACCTCACAACCGAGGCAGATCCGCTTGGCCTCCCTGGTCGAGCCGCCCTTCTCCGGGAAGAACGCCTCCGGGTCGGTCTGCGCGCACAGGGCGCGCTCCTGCCAGTCCTGCTCATCGGCCGCGTCGAACAGGTCGAGTACGACCGGCTCCGGTGCCGGGACGTCCCCGTCCACGATGCGACCCCCGTCGAATTCCTGCATAGTCCGCCTCCTCGCCTTCCGCTCTCCCCGGTTGGCGGACACCACTCGCCGTCCCCACAACGACGAATGACACCGATGTGATTACACCTGTGTCACAACACGCGGTCAAGCGGAGTCCACAGGACGGGGGATATTCCCGCGGATGGTGCGAAAAGCCTTGACTAGCAGCACAGACGGTGATTGAGGAGGTGCTCGCAGCGATAATGGCTGCGCGGATGGCCTATCGGACGCCTGTGAAGCACCGGCGCGGGGACGTCACACTGGTGGGGTGAAGCGATCAGCGGTGCGTCCGAGTCCACTGTTCCTCAGCCTGCTCGCGGTGACGGTGGCAGGCGCCGTGCTGACCCTGTTCGACGACTCCACCGCCGCGCTGACCGCCGGCACGGTGCTGTTCGTGCTCGGCGGCTGGGCGGTTTCGCTGTGCCTGCACGAGTTCGGTCACGCGATCGTGGCCTACCGCGGCGGCGACTACGCCGTGCAGGCCAAGGGGTACCTGACCCTCGACATCCGGCGCTACACCGACCCGGTGTTCAGCATCGTGCTGCCGTTGGTGCTGCTGGCGTTCGGCGGCATCCCGCTGCCCGGCGGCGCGGTGTGGATCAACCACCACGCCTTGCGCGACAAGCGGGTCGAGTCGATGGTGTCGTTGGCCGGACCGCTGAGCAACCTGGTGCTGGGCATCCTGCTGTCGCTGTCGGTGATCCTTTTCACGCCGCCGGCGGGTTTGGCCGCCGCTCTGTCCTACCTGGCGGCCGTGCAGATCCTCGCGTTCGTGCTCAACATCCTCCCGATCCCGGGCCTGGACGGGTGGGGCGCGATCGAGCCGTACATGTCGTACTCGGCGCGGCAGTTCGGCGCGAAGGCGCGGATGTGGGCGCCGTTCGTGCTCTTCGCGGTGCTGATCGGGTTCCCGACCATCGGCCGGCTGTTCTTCGAGGCCGGGTACGGCGTGTTCGAGTTGATCGGCGGCGACCGGTGGCTGGCGGCGGACGGGCAGGGCACCTTCCTGTTCTGGCGCTGAGCGCCGGTGGGAGGATGGCGACTCGTGAAGGTCGTCGTACTGGTTGGCGGGGTTGGCGGGGCGCGGTTCCTGGTCGGGCTGAAGAGCCTGCTGACCGGTCCGGAGCACGAGATCACCGCCGTGGTGAACACGGGTGACGACGTGTGGATGCACGGGTTGCGGATCTGCCCCGACCTGGACACCTGCATGTACACCCTCGGTGACGGGATCGACTCCGAGCGCGGGTGGGGGCGCGCGGGCGAGACGTGGTCGGTCAAGGAGGAGCTGACCGCCTACGGCGCCGACCCGACGTGGTTCGGGCTGGGCGACCGGGACATCGCCACGCACCTGGTGCGGACCCGGATGCTGCGCGCGGGCTACCCGCTGTCGGCCGTGACGGAGGCGTTGTGCCACCGGTGGGAGCCGGGCGTGCGGCTGCTGCCCATGTCGGACGACCGGGTGGAGACGCACGTCGTCGTGACGACCGAGGAGGGCGAGAAGGCCATCCACTTCCAGGAGTGGTGGGTCAAGCACCGGGCCGGGCTGCCCGCGCGGTCGTTCGCGTCGGTCGGGGTGGAGACGGCGACGCCCGCTCCCGGCGTGCTCGACGCGGTGCGCGACGCGGACGCGGTGCTGATCGCGCCGTCGAACCCGGTGGTGAGCGTGAACACGATCCTGGGCGTGCCGGGGGTGCGTGACGCGTTGCGCAAGACCGAGGCGGGCGTGGTGGGGCTGTCGCCGATCATCGGCGGCAAGCCGCTGCGCGGGATGGCGGACGCGTGCCTGTCGGCGATCGGCGTGGAGACCTCCGCCGAGGCGGTCGGCCGGTACTACGGGTCGCGCAAGACCACCGACAAGGGCGTGCTGGACGGCTGGCTCGTGCACACCGGTGACCGCTCGGACGTGCCCGGGGTCGCGGTGCGCGCGGTGCCGCTGTTGATGTCCGATGTGGACGCCACGGCCGCGATGGCGCGGGCGGCGCTGGAACTGGCCGGTGTCGACGTTGGCTGACCACGCGGCCGGATCGCCGATCACCGTGCTGCCGGTGACCGGGCTGCCGGAGTTCCGGCCCGGTGACGACCTGGCGGCCGCCATCGCCGCGGCCGCGCCTTGGCTGGCCGATGGCGACATCGTGGTCGTGACGTCCAAGGCGTTGTCCAAAGTGGAAGGTCGGCTGGTGCCGGTGCCCGCCGACCCCGAGGCGCGCGACGCCGTGCGGCGGCAGTGGGTCGAGGCCGAGTCGGTGCGCGTGCTGGCGCGGCGCGGGCGGACGTTGATCACCGAGAACAAGCTGGGCATCGTGCAGGCGGCGTCCGGTGTGGACGCGTCGAACGTCAACGGCGACGAGATCGCGTTGCTGCCGGTGGACCCGGACGGATCGGCGGCGGCGATGCGGGCGGCGTTGGCGGCGGCGTTGGGCGTGTCGGTGGCGGTCGTGGTGACCGACACGATGGGCCGGGCGTGGCGGGTGGGCCAGACCGACGCCGCGATCGGGTCGTCCGGGCTGGCCGTGCTGCACCGGTACGCGGGCTCGGTGGACCGCTACGGCAACCCGTTGGTGGTGACCGAGGTGGCGGTGGCCGACGAGATCGCGGCGGCGGCCGACCTGGTGAAGGGCAAGCTGGGCGCGGTGCCGGTGGCGGTGGTGCGCGGGTTGCCGTTCGCGGACGACGGTTCCACGGCCCGTGACCTGGCCCGGCCGGTGGCCGAGGACCTGTTCCGGCTCGGGACGGCGGAAGCGGTCGCGCAGGGGCGGGCCGAGGCGGTGTTGCTGCGCCGTTCGGTGCGGGCTTTCTCGTCGGCGCCGGTGTCCGTGGACGCCGTGCGGCGGGCCGTGGCGGCGGCGTTGACCGCGCCCGCGCCGCACCACACGCGGCCGGTGCGGTTCGTGCGGCTGTCCGGGCGGCGGGACGTGCTGCTGGACGCGATGGCCGACCGGTGGCGGGCGGACCTGCGCGGTGACGGGTTGGCGGAGGAGCAGGTCGCGGCCCGGGTCGGCCGGGGTGACTTCCTGCGGAACGCGCCGGAGATCGTCGTGCCGTTCCTGGTGCGTGACGGTGCGCACGCGTACCCGGACCCGCGCCGGGCGGAGGCCGAGCGGACGATGTTCACGATCTCGGGCGGTGCGGCGGTGCAGGGGCTGCTGGTGGCGTTGGCCGCCGAGGGCCTCGGGTCGTGCTGGGTGTCGTCCACGATCTTCTGCGCGGACGTGGTGCGTGACGTGCTGGGGCTGCCGGCCGCCTGGGAACCGTTGGGCGCGGTGGCGATCGGGCACCCGGAGGCGGAGCTGACGCCGCGGCCGTTGCCCGAGGCGGACGAGAGGTTCCTGGAGCTGTGAGCCACTCGGCGTTGCACGCGGACGCGGTGGCGACGTTGGGCGCCTGGCGTCCGGCGGACCCGGCGCAGGAGTCGCTGCGGCAGGCTTACCTGGGGTTCCTGGCGGCCCGGGAGGACGCGTGCCTGCGGTCGTGCGAGCCGGGGCACCTCACCGCGTCGGCGCTGGTCGTGGACGCTTCCGGGGAGCGCACGCTGCTGACGCTGCACCCGCGGGTGGGCCGTTGGCTGCAGTTGGGCGGGCACTGCGAGGCGTCCGACACGACGCTGGCCGGTGCGGCGCTGCGTGAGGCGACGGAGGAGTCGGGAATCGGCGACCTGCGCATCTCCCCCGTCCCGGTCCACCTGGACGTCCACCCGATCACGTGCTCACTGGGCAAGCCGACCCGTCACTTCGACGTCCGCTTCCTGGTCCGCGCCCCGCTCGACGCCGAACCGTCCCGCAGCTCGGAGTCCCTCGACCTGGCCTGGTGGCCCCTGTCCGCCCTACCACCCGACGTCGACGACCTGCACCCCCTGATCGCCGCCACCACCCCCCACCTCTAACCCCCGCGCGAGAGTCGTACCTCCAGCGCGCGTGAGTCCAACGCTCAGCGGCCGAGAGTCCAACGTTCACGACACCTGAATTCAACGCTCAGCCACGTGCCGCTCGTCGTGAGCGTTGAACTCGGGGTGCGCGAACGTTGGACTCTCGCGCGCTGAACGTTGGACTCACGCGCCGCGAAGGTACGACTCTCGGGCGCTGAGCGTTGGACTCTCGCGGTGTCAGGAGTCGCCGTTGAGGCGTTGGGAGAGGCCCGGGGGGTGTTGGGGTTGGCCGCCGGAGAGGCGTTGGGACAGGGTCGGGCGGGAGCTCGGGACCTGTTGGACGGTCGGGACCGGGCCCGGGGCCACGCGCTGTTCCGGTTCGAGGGCGGGCGCGGCGGGTGGTGGGGGCGGGGGTGGCGGCGCGGGTTGACCTGCGGCTACGTGCGCGGCCAGCACCATGGTCGAGTCCGGGTCGCCGCCACGCGGGTCGACCGCGTTGACCATGGCGCGCGGGATCTGCTGGGTCGCCGACGAGTCCATGGGCGACGTCATGTTGTCCGGCGTCACGACGTGGATGCCACGTGCACGAGCACGGGCCAGCGCCGCGTCGGCCCGAGCGCGGGGGTCCATCCGGATCTCTCCTGCGTGTGCCTTGGGCCGGCTGGTTAACGCCGGCGTGCCGATCGGTGACGCTCGTCGACACGGACCACCGCCCGTGCCGCCGGAGTGCTCATGCCAGAGTATTCGCAAACTACGGGTGGAAGTAAGCGGAGGAGGAAAAACGGCATGTCGGAGCTGCAAGGCGCCGAGGCGGTGGTTCTGGTCGGGGGCAAGGGAACCCGACTTCGACCACTGACCCTGTCCGCGCCCAAGCCCATGCTGCCGACCGCCGGGGTGCCGTTCCTCACCCACTTGCTGTCGCGGATCCGGGAAGCCGGCATGACCCACGTCGTGCTGGGCACGTCCTACAAGGCCGAGGTCTTCCAGGAGCACTTCGGTGACGGCACGGCGCTCGGCCTGGAGCTGGAGTACGTGGTCGAGGACGTGCCGCTGGACACGGCGGGCGCGATCCGCAACGTCGCCCACAAGCTGCGCGAACGCGACGTGGTGGTGTTCAACGGCGACATCCTGTCGGGGGTCGACCTGCGTGCCGTGGTCGACACGCACCGCAAGGCCGAGGCCGACGTGACGCTGCACCTGGTCCAGGTGGACGACCCGCGCCGGTTCGGCTGCGTCCCGACCGACGAGAACGGCCGCGTCACGGCGTTCCTGGAGAAGACGGAGAACCCTCCGACGAACCAGATCAACGCGGGCTGCTATGTGTTCCGGCGCGAGGTGATCGAGGGCATTCCCGCAGGTCGGCCGGTGTCGGTGGAACGGGAGACGTTCCCGGGGCTGCTGGCGGCGGGTGCCCGCGTGCAGGGTTACGTCGACGCGTCGTACTGGCTGGACCTGGGCACGCCCGCCGCGTTCGTGCAGGGTTCGGCGGACCTGGTGCGCGGGATCGCGCCGACGGCCGCGCTGGCGCTGCGAGGTGAGGCGGTGATCCTCGACGGCGCGTCGGTGGACGAGAACGCCGTGGTCAAGGGCGGCGCGACGGTCGGCGCGAACTGCACGGTCGCGGCCGGCGCGGTGGTGGACGGCTCGGTGCTGTTCGACGGCGCGGTGGTCGGCGAGGGCGCCCGGGTCGAGCGCAGCGTGCTCGGGGCGAACTCGCTGGTGCAGGCCGGTGCGGTCGTGTCGGACGCGGTGATCGGTGACAACGCGGTCGTCGGCGCGCGGTGCGAGCTGATCAACGGCGCCAGGGTGTGGCCGGGGGTCGTGCTGCCGGAGGGCGGTGTGCGGTTCTCCGCCGATGTGTAGAGGTCTGATGGTCAGTGATGCTCTCTAGGACGTGGGCGCCGACGTTCCCGCTGGACTTCGGCGCGCTGCTGATGCCGTTGCGGCGGGGTCCGGGCGATCCGACGTTCCGCGTGGACGACGCCGGGGTGTGGCTCGCGGCCAACACCCCGGCGGGTCCGGGCACCCTGCGCGTCCGCCGCGCCGACGTGGTGGAGGCGGACGCGTGGGGCGACGGCGCGCAGTGGCTGCTGGACGGCCTGCCCGCGTTGCTGGGCGCCGGGGACGACGACTCGGCGTTCGAGTGCCACCACCCGCTGGTCGCGGAGACGAGGCGGCGGCGTCCGGGCATCAGGCTCGGCACGACGGGCCGCGTGTGGGACTCGCTGCTGCCCGCGATCCTGGAGCAGAAGGTGACGGGCACCGAGGCGTTCCGCTCGTACCGGGAGCTGGCACGGCGGTTCGGCACGCCGGCGCCGGGCGTGCCTGACCTGGTCGTGCCACCGACACCCCGGGCGATCCTGGGCGTCACGGACTGGGAGTGGCACAAGGCGGGTGTCGACGGTGGCCGTCGCCGTGCCCTGATCGCGGCGGCCCAGGTGGCACACCGCCTGGAACGCGCGGCGGAGCTGGGCGGCGAGGACGGCCGCACCCTGCTCCGGAAGGTGCCCGGCATCGGCGTGTGGACGGCGGCCGAGGTCGCGCAACGGGCCTGGGGCGACCCGGACGCGGTCAGCTTCGGCGACTACCACCTGGCCGGCATCGTCGGCTGGGCGTTGGTCGGACAGGCCGTGGACGATGATCGAATGGCCGAGCTCCTGGCCCCCTACGCCCCCCAACGCCACCGCGCCGTCCGCTACATCCTCGCCTCGGGCGTCACCAAACCCCGCCGAGGCCCCCGCTTCTCCCCCCGCGACTACCGCGCCATGTGATCGCCGAGCCCGATCGACTCCAACGCCCGCCGGAGACGGACGTGCAGGTGCCGGTCGGTTCGCGCGACGACGTCGAGTTCGAGGGCCTCCAGCAGCTTCGGCACGTCCTGGAAAGCGCGAACGGGCCGGCGGTCGATGCCGAGTTCGATGAGGCAAATCAGCGCCTCGACCACGGTGTGCGGCAGGAGTTCGCGGATATCCCGCTCCGCGAAGAGCTGGTCGAGCAGGTCGACAGCTTCACCGTGCGGCTCGCCGGTGTCACCCAGCAGCCGCAACGCGCACCTGATCAGCGGTTCGTCCTCGGCCTCGCTGCCGACTCCGAGTGAGACGACTTCTTCGAGCAACGCGCGCGAGGCCGCCGGGTCCTTGGCCAGGGCGTCGAAGTACAGCGCCCAGTAATGCCCGCCCACCCGCGCACCTGCCTTCAACGCCTTCACGCCCGACGTGTAGGCCGCCAACCGTCGAGGCGGGGAACCCGAAGTCAAGACGGTCAGCAGCAGGTGCCAAAGGGTGACGAACCGCCCTTCGTGCCGCACGAGCACGGTCGACGCGGCCATCAGGTCCGGGAAAAGGGGCTCGATGTTGTGCAGCAGCAATCCCTCGCGCCACGACGTGCGGAGCGCCTCCCACCTGCGGACTTCATCGAGGTAGTTCGGCAGGTACCTCATGTCGGCGGATGAGTCCGCCAACCACTCCACGTCGACCGGTGAGGGCTCCAGCGTCCTCCGCAGCACGACCGATGCGTCGGGCGAAGGTGCGACCGTCAGCACCCGGGTGACGCTGTCCCATTCCTCCTCGTCCAGCTGCGACTGCCACAGCAGGGTCAGGGCTTGCCACTTCGATCGGATGAAGCCGGATACGGCGTATCCGCCACCCGCCACGACGGCGAGCGTGACCAGGTTCGCCGTGTAAGCCGCGATGCGCCCCGCGATCGTCAGCGAGCGCGGCAGGTAGTCGGGGTGGTCGGCGCCCGGTTGCCGGTGTTGAGCGGGGTCCACGAGTGCGGTGAACAGTTCGTGCAGCGCGGTGCGGTCGGCGTCGGGGGTCTCGCGGAACAGCTGGTCCAGGAACGAGATCACGGGGCTGCGGGTGGTCAGTGGGGCGAAGGACAGCACCGGTTCCAGCCAGCCCGCGTCGGTCCCCTGACGCCCGTAGCGCGACTTGGCGGCGCGTTCCTGAGCGAGCACGTCCAACGAGACGCGGTGCACCAGGCGGGCGACCAGGAACTCGCCGAACGTCGCGTGCAGGAATTCGTAGGTCTGCAGGACGCGGCTGTCGTGGGCGGCACGGGCCGCGTGGACGAAGAAGAACCGGCCGACCGCCAACTGGGCCGAGCTGAGCCGGAGGCGGCGGTCCGGGCCGTTACGCGAGCCACCGGGCAGGAGGGCGTTCAGGTCGTCGTCCAGCTCAGTCTCGTCGATCCACTGCACGCCGCGGTTGAACATCGCGAACGCCACCACGGACAGCCTGACCAGTTCCTCCTCCACGGCCTGGTCGACTTGGTCGTCCATCGCGTCACGGAGGCTCTTGTCGACCTCGCGGCGGGCGAACCCGGTCAGCAGCTGCTCGTACAGCGTGGCCGTCGCCAGTCCCGCGCCCTCGTTGTGCAGCGCGTTCCCGTCCGCGTTGTAGAGCGCCAGCATGAACAGCAGCAACGGCTGGCCGGCCAGGTCCTCGAAGCGGAGCGCCACGTCCGGTGCCAGGACGGCGCGCGGGTTGGCGGTGTTCCACACGTCGAGCCAGCGGCGCACCTGGTCGTGGCCGAACGGCTCCAGCTTCAGCACCTTGGTCGGACCGGCGAACCGGGCCCGGTTCGCCACCGCCGTGCGGCTGGTCACGACGAAGATCACCGCACGCTCCTGATCGACCTCGCGCTGCTGGAACTCGCGGATCCGCGCCAGGTAGTCGGACTTGCTCGTGCCGGTGGCCTGGAGCAGTTCGTCGAAACCGTCCAGCAGGACGACGGGGACGGCGGGCGCCGCCGCACGGGCGAGTTCAGGCCAGGTCAGCCGCTCACCGGTCGCCCGGGTGATGGCGTCCTCGACCTGTTCCTGCAGGCTCGCGTCGGCCGGCACGTCCCGCAGCACGACCCGGATCGGCAGGAAGTCCTCCGGCGGCAGCTGGGCGGCCAGGATCTTCGTCAGCAGCGACTTGCCCGCCCCCGGTTGACCCAGCACGACCAGTGGCGCGGTGGTGGCCGCGGAGGAGGTGAGGTAGCCGGCGAGGTAGTCGTCCAGGTCGGCGCGGACCGGCTCGGCGGACCACCACTCGTCCCGGCTCACGTCGGCGGACTGGTCCGCGTCGACCACCTTGAAGCGCGGCGACACGTACGCCTGCGCCAACGTCGGCAGGACCAGGCCAGAGGGGACGTCGCCCTCCACGATCGGACGGCCCAGCACCGCGCGGTGGCTCCGGGCCAGGGCATCACGGCGGTCGTCGGGTGGCTGGGCGCCGACGAGCGGCTCCAGGAAGGCACGCAGGTCCGCGAGGCCCGTGCGGACCTCGGTCCGGGTGGCGGCGTGCTCGATCCCGGTGGTCCACACCGCGAACTCCGGGCAGTCGACCGACAGGCGGCGGTACAGCGCCTGGTAGTGCTCCACGGCCCGGCCCGGCGCCTCGTCGCAGGCCATCACGAACCGCTCACGCGCGTCACCGGTCAGGTCCTGCCAAGCGGCGAAACCGCTGAGGAAGCCGATGACGGTCTCGACCAGGTTCCGGTAGTGGTCCCAGAGCGCGGTGGAGACGGCGTCGGGTGCTGTTTCAGGGCTCGGCAGCGGGCTCGGGGTGTCCAACAACGCGAGGACGACGGTCGACTTGCGCATCGACATCGGCCGGTCCGCGCCGGCCAGCGCCAACTGCTCGCCCGCGCTGATCTTGAGCTGGAACGGCAGGCCGATGTCGTCCAGGGTCTCGAAGAACGCGGTGATCACCAGGATGCTGTGGGCGGCTTCGAGTAATCGGGTCCGTTCGACGCGGTGCAGGCCGGTGACGCGCTCGCGCACGAACGACAGCACCTGCTTGCCCACCCGCACCACCTCGGTGCGGGCGTCGAGCAGGTCGATCCCGCCCGTGGCCAGCACCGCCGCCGCCGAGGCGTGGTCCACGAGCTTCACCAGACCGGTGTCGCCGCCCAGCAGTTTGACCGCGTCGCGGTAGGAGAAGGAGCCGCGCATCGGGACATCATCCACGGCAACGGCCCGCGGCAGGGCGCAGTCAGCGGGTCATGAGGCGAAGCCGCAGGGCCAGGCCCGCGCGCACGGCCAACATCAACGGCGCCCACAACGGGCCGCGGTGGCGGTCGGCGAGGTAGCGGTAGGCGCTGGAGTGGTGGGCGGCGAGCATCCGCTTCGACGCGCGCTGGGTGGAGTGGCCGCCGATGTGCACGACCTCCGCCTCGGGCACGTAGACGTTCAGCCAGCCGGCGCGGCCGAGGCGGTCGCCCAGGTCCACGTCCTCGAAGTACATGAAGTACCGGGGGTCGAAGCCGTCGACCGAGTCGAACGCCTCCCGGCGCATCAGCAGGCACGAGCCCGACAGCCACCCGGCGGTGCGCTCCTCCGGCGCCGCCGCGGCCTGCCGGTACTCCCGCGACCACGGGTTGCCCGGCCACACGACCGCGAACAGCGCGTGCCCCACCCCGCGCCCCAACGACGGCAGCAGCCGTGCCGAGGGGTACACCGCGCCGGACGGTTCGCGGATCAGCGGTCCGAACGCCCCGCCGCGCGGCCACCGCTTGGCCGCTTCCAGCAGCTTGTCCAGGCTGCCCACGCCCCAGGACAGGTCGGGGTTGGCGACCACGACCCAGCCGACCGAGTCGGGCAGCGAGGCGACGCCGCGGTTCGCGCCTGCGCCGTAGCCGAGGTTGCCCCCGGTGGGCAGGAACGTCACGTGCGGGTGCTCGGCGGCGGCGCGTTCGGGCACGCCATCGGTGGAACCGTTGTCCGCCAGCACCACCGACACCGGCCGGGTGGTCGCCGCGGACAGCGTGGACAGGAAGGTGTCCAAGGTCTCACCGGGCGAGTAGGTGACGGTCACCACCGCCAGCTCGTCTCCGTAACGCGTCACGCCGGCAACCCTAGTGGTGACGCGTGTGGCGCACGACGGCGTGCCCCGGAACGGCCGAACGGCTCAACGCAGCCGGTACGTGCGGGCCGCGCGTTCGTAGGCCAGCCGGTGCCGGGCGGCCGACGTGGACCAGGAGAAGTCCTTCGCCCGCACGACCGCCGCCGCGGCCAGTTCGGCCCGCCGGGCCGGGTCGTCCAGCAGCTCGCTCAACGCCGCCGCGATGTCACCCGCGCCGACACCGCAGTACGCCACCGCGTCGCCGCCCACCTCGGGCAGGCTCAACCGCCGGGTCGTGAGCACGGCCGCGCCGCACGCCATCGCCTCCAGCACCGGCAGCCCGAACCCCTCGCCGAGCGACGGGTAGGCCACCACCTCGGCACCGCCGAGGAAACCGGCCAGCGACGAGAACGGCAGGTAACCGGCCCGGATCACGCGCACCCGGTGCGGCACGGCGTCCAGCGCGCGTTCCACCTGGCTGTCCCAGCCGGGCTGGCCGGCGAGCACGAGCGCGGGCGGGTCGCGCCGGTCGCGGACCGCCTGCGCGAACCCGCGGATCAACGCCGGGACGTTCTTGCGCGGCTCCAGCGCGCCGAGGAACGCCACGTAGGGCGTGTCACCGAGGGACAGCCTGCGCCGGACCGCGGCCACGTCCTCGGGGGTCGGCGGGTGGAACCGCTCGGTCTCCACGCCGTGCTGGGCGATGTGCAGCAGCCGCCGGTCCGCGCCCGCCACCCGGGCCAGCTCGTCGGCGGTCGCCCGGGACGGCACCACGCACAGCGCCGCCCGCCGCAGCGAAGCCCTGGTCCAGGCGCGGAAGAAGCGCGCTTTGACCGACGAGTGCAGCACCGCGTCGGTGAAGAAGGTCGCGTCGTGCAGCGTCACCACCGACGCCACCCGGTTCGCCAGCGGCACGGTGTAGTGCGGCGAGTGCACGACCGCCACGCCGAGCCGGTTCGCCAGCCGCGGCAGGGTCGTCTGCTCCCAGGTCAGCCGGGCGGTCCTGGTCGCCACCGCGTCGGCCGCCGGGATGACGCGCGTGCGCGGGGCGAGGGACGTGTAGAGCTCGGCATCGCGGGGTTGGCACACCACGCTGAGCCGGGCACCGTCCGCGTCCAGCGCGGCCACCAGGGAATCCACGTACCGCCCGACACCACCTCGGTCGGCTGGGACGGCGGTGGCGTCGATCAGCACGCTGGGCTCGACGGGTGACACGCGGTGAAGGGTACGGCGGGCTGCCGACAGGTTGACCGGGAATGACGCAAACTGTTCGTCAACTGAACAGGCCGAGATGGATGGCCCACACCGAGCGCGCGGCGTTTTCCCAGGTGAACGCCTCGGCTCGGGTCCGCCCGGTGCCGGTCAAGCGGTCGGCGAGTGACGAATCGGACAGCACCGAGCGCAGCCCCGCGACCAGCGCCGCGCGGTCGCCTCGCGCCACCGTGACGCCCGCGCCGCCCGCCACCTCCACCAACGCGGGCGCGTCCGAGTGGACCACCGGCACCCCGGCCGCCATCGCCTCCACCACCGGCAGCCCGAACCCCTCGGCCAGGCTCGGCGCGGCCAGCACCGCTGCCCGCCGCAGGACAAACGCCAACTGCGCGTCGCTCAGCCGTCCCAACAGGTGGACGTGCGGCGCACGCAGGTCCACCCCTCCCCAGCCTTGCGGCCCGACCACGACCAGCGGCACACCCAGCTCCGCCGTCGCCTCCGTCAGCAGGCCGAAGCCCTTGCGCGGCTCGATGGTGCCGATCGCCAGGACGTACCGGTCGGGCACGTCCACCGGCTCCTCCGCCGGGAACGCCGTCACCCCGTTTCCCACCACGTGGACGGGCACCGGTCCGGGCGCGTACCGCCGCAGCTCGTCGGCCACCACGGACGTCGGCACCACGATCGCACCCGCCCGCGCCACCGCCCGGCTGATCACCCGCTGGTGCCAGGCGACCCCGCGCGGCGTCAACGTCGACGGGTGCGTCCACGGCACGGTGTCGTGCACGGTCACCACCACCCGCCCGCGCGGCGGCGCGAACGGCGTGAAGGCGTGCACCGAATCACCGCCCGGCCAGTACGGCACACCCCGCTCCCACGCGGCGATCAGCGCACGCCGGGGCAACGGCAGCACGCGCGGCCCCCGAACACCCGGGATCACGGCCGCCGACACGTCCGCGTGCCTGCTCACCACCCCGGTCACGGTCCACCCGGCGGGCGCGGTGGCGGCCAACGCGCCAGCCAGCTCCCGCGTGTACCGGCCGGTGCCACCGGGCACCGGCGCCAGCAACTGCTCGGTCAGCACAACGAGGTCGGGCACGTCGCGTACCGTCTCACGCCGTGTCGATCCCCAGCACGACGGTGGTCGTGGTGACGTGGCGTGGGCGGGAGCACATCACCGCGTGCCTCGACGCCCTCGCCCGGCAGAGTCCACATCGGACGCTCGTGGTGGACAACGCCTCCGACGACGGCACCGCCGAGTTGATCGCGGCGCACCCGAGCCGGCCGGAGACCCTGCGCCTGCCGGTCAACCGCGGTTACGCCGGTGGGCTGGCGGCGGCGTTGCCGAGGATCACCACGGAGTACGTGGCCTGGCTCAACGACGACGCGGCGCCCGACGACGGCTGGCTCGCGGCCCTCGAAGACGCCCTGGACACCGCACCGGACGCGGCCGCCGCGACGTCGTCACTGCTGCTGGCGGACGGTTCGACGCAGTCGGTGGGCGTCCGGCTCACCGCCGACGGACACGGCGCCGACCTGGTGCTGGCCGGTCGCGACGTGTTCGGGTTCTGCGGCGGCGCGGCACTGCTGCGCCGGGAGGTGCTGGAGCGCGTGGGCGGTGTCCCGGCGGCGTTCTTCTGCTACTACGAGGACACCGACACGGCGTGGCGGCTGCGGCTGGCCGGTCACCGCGTGCTGTCGGTCGGCCCGGCCCGCGTGCGCCACCGGCACGGCGCCAGCACGAACCCCGGCTCCCGGCTGTTCCACCGCTGGAACGAGCGCAACCGCTTGCTGACGCTGCTGCGCTGCGCGCCCCTCGCCACGGCCCTGCGGGAACTGGCCAGGTTCGCCGCGATCACCGCACTACTCCCGTTGCGGCGCGACACGCCCGATGCGGCCAACTTCCAGGTGCCGCTGCGGCTGCGAGTGCTGCTGGAAGTGCTGGCGAGGCTGCCGATCACGGCGATCCAGCGGTGGCAGATCGGCCGACGTGCGACAGTGGACCGGCGCGTGGTGTGGCGGGAGTGGGCGGGCCGTTAGGGGAGCACGGGGTGGTCGAACGGGCACTGGTCCGGGTAGTCCGGTGACCCGGCGGCGTGGCGCGACGTCGTCTGCGGTGTGGTGACGCGCAGCGGGCTGTCCGAGGGTGACGAGGAACCGCCTGCCGGGTCGTTCGACGGCCCGGTCTGCTGAAAGGGGAGTTCGGTGGCCGAGTACGTCGAGGTGCGCACGGAGGACGGCGACCTGGTGCCGTTCGAGCTGGACGAGGAGTACGACGGCCCGGTGCGCGCGGGCCGCTGGAACCCGGTGGAGCGCGCCGAGGAGACGTTGGAGAACGGCATCGAGCGGGCGAAGAAGGTGGCCCGGTCGGTGGCGGCGAAGATCGGCAGCATGCCGTCGCCGCGACCGGACAAGGTCGCCGTGGAGATCGGCCTGAAGGTCAGCTCCAGCGCCGCGCTGGCGATCGCGAAGTCCTCCGCCGAGGCCCACGTCAAGATCACCGTCGAGTGGCACCGCGACAGCCTGCCCACCGAAGCCCCGCCAGAAGAGGCCGGCTCAGCGGACAACGAGTCCAAGCCCGACCGGGAGCCCGAAGTGGAGGCGTAGGACACCTTGACCGCACGCTGCGGAGCGTGATGAGGCAGAGTTAGCCCGTGGAGCAAGGGACCCTGCCTGACGTCTCGGTGGTCGTGGTCAACTACCGGGGCGCCGACGACACCATCACCTGCCTGCGCGCGCTGTTCGGCGACCTCGACTACCCGGCGGAAAAACTGCAGGTCATCGTGGTCGAGAACGCCTCGGGCGACGGCAGCGCGGACCGCATCCGGGCCGCCGCGCCCCAGGCTGAGGTGGTCGAGGCGCCGGCGAACCTGGGCTTCGCCGGCGGCTGCAACCTGGGCGTGCGCTCCGCGCGCGGGTCGGTGGTCGCGTTCCTCAACAACGACGCCCGCCCTCACCCGCGGTGGTTGCGCGAGGCGGTGGCCGTGCTGCGCACCGAGCCCGCGGTCGGCGCGGTGGCGAGCAAGGTCCTCGACTGGGACGGCCGCGAGATCGACTTCGTGGACGCCGGTCTCACCTGGTTCGGCATGGGCTACAAGCGGCACGCCGGGCAGCCCGACGACGGCAGCCACGACACACCGCGCGACGTGCTGTTCGGCACCGGCTCGGCGCTCGTGGTCCGGGCCGAGGTGTTCCGCGAGCTGGACGGGTTCGACGAGCGGTTCTTCATGTTCTACGAGGACGTCGACCTCGGCTGGCGGATGAACCTGCGCGGCTGGCGCGTCCGGTACGTGCCGACGTCCCTGACCTACCACAAGCACCACGCCTCGATGTCCTCTGTGGACACCAGCCGTGAGCTGTACCTGTTGGAGCGCAACGCCCTGGCCGCGCTCTACAAGAACTTCTCCGACGAGACGCTGGCCAAGGCGCTGCCCGCCGCGCTGGCCCTGGTGGTCCGCCGCGCCACCGCGCGCGGCGAACTGGACGCCACCCAGCTGGAGATCACCCGCCGTCCCGCGAACCCCGAGGACGACCGCGCACCCGTGCCCGTGTCGCGGCAGGCGCTGGCCGGGTTCCTCGCGATCGACCAGTTCGTGGAGCTGCTGCCGTCGCTGGCCGAGTCGCGCAAGACCGAGCAGGCCGCGCGCCGCGTGTCCGACACCGACCTGGTGCCGCTGATGCGCAAGGCGATGGAGCCCGCCTACCCGCTGCCCCGCTACCTGGCCGCGCACGACGTGCTGGTCGAGGTGTTCGGGCTGGAAGAGGTGTTCGGCCGGCCGCGCCGGGTGCTGGTGATCACCGGTGACGCCATCGCCGACCGGATGGCCGGTCCCGCGATCCGGGCCTGGAACATGGCCGACGTGCTGTCCGGCGAGCACGAGGTCCGGCTGGTCACGGTCAACCCGCTGTGCGCGCCGCCCGAGGCGTCGTTCCCGGTGCTCAAGGTGGCCCGGCGCGACCTGGGCGCCCAGGTCGAGTGGGCCGACGTGGTCGTGCTGCAGGGTCACGCGCTGGAGTTCGTGCCGGAGCTGAAGAAGCCGACGTCCACCAAGATCGTCGTCTGCGACATCTACGACCCCATGCACCTGGAACTGCTCGAACAGGGCAAGGACGCGACCGACGAGCAGCGCGAGCTCGACCTCGTCGGCGTCACGAAGGTGCTCAACGACCAGTTGGCGCGCGGCGACTTCTTCCTGTGCGCGTCGGAGCGGCAGCGGCACTTCTGGCTCGGCCACCTGACCGCGCTGGGCAGGCTCACGCCCTCGCTGTACGACAACGACCCCACCGTGCGCTCGCTGCTGGCCGAGGCGCCGTTCGGGCTGCCGGGCAAGCCGCCGCAGCGCACCGGGCCGGGGCTGCGCTCGACGTTGGGCATCGGCGAGTCGGACAAGGTCGTGCTGTGGGCGGGCGGCGTCTACAGCTGGTTCGACCCGCTGACCCTGCTGCACGCGATGGACCGGCTGCGGACCCGCCGCTCGGACGCGCGGCTGGTGTTCCTGGGCATGAAGCACCCGAACCCCGAGGTGCCGGACATGGACATCGCCGGGCAGACCCGGGCGCTGGCCAAGCGGCTGGACCTCGTGGGCTCGCACGTGTTCTTCAACGAGACGTGGGTGCCCTACCAGGACCGGCAGAACTGGCTGCTCGACGCGAACGCGGGCGTGACCACGCACTACGAGCACGTGGAGACGACGTTCGCGTTCCGGACCCGGGTGCTGGACTACCTGTGGGCGGGGCTGCCGATCGTGACCACGGACGGCGACTCGTTCGCCGACCTGGTGCGGCGCGAGGGCCTGGGCGTCGTGGTGCCGTCCGAGGACGCGGACGCGTTGGCCGACGCGTTGGAGAAGGTCATGTACGACACCGCTTTCGCGGCCGCGTGCGTGGACCGGATCGCGGTCGTGCGGGAGCGGTTCACCTGGGAGAACGTGCTCGCGCCGCTGACCGACTTCTGCCGCAACCCGCGGCCCGCCGCCGACCGGCTGCCCGGCTCGTCGTTCATGGTGCGCAACCGGCCGCTCGGCAAGCTGGAGAAGGTGCAGCGGGACGTGGCGCTGGTCAAGGAGTACATGTCCGCCGGCGGTGCCGGTGAGGTGGCCCGCCGGGCGACCGGCCGGGTGCTGAAGAAGTTGCGCGGCCGTGGCTAGGCCGTTGCGGGTGCTGATCGACGGCACCCCCCTGCTCGGGCAGCGGACCGGGATCGGCCGCTACACGGCGGCGTTGGCCGAGGAGCTGGCGTCGATGCTGGACGAGGTCGACGTGCGCGCGGTCGCGTTCACGCTGCGCGGGTGGCGTGCGCTGCGGACCGTGCTGCCGCACGACGTGGTGGCGCGCGGGCTGCCCGTGTCGGCGCGGCTGCTGCGGCAGTTCTGGCTGCGGATGCCGTTCCCGCCGGTGGAGTTCCTGGCCGGGCCGACCGACGTCATGCACGCGACGAACTTCATCCTGCCGCCCGTGCTGCGGGCCGGTGGCGTGACGACCATCCACGACCTGGCGTTCCTGGACGCGCCCGGCGACCTGCCGCCCTCGGACCGGCGGCTGCCGGAACTGGTGCAGAAGTCGGCGACGCGGGCGGACGTCGTGTGCACGCCGACCCGCGCGGTGGCCGAGGTCGTGATGGACCGGCTCGGCGTGCCCGAGTCGAAGATCGTGGTGACGCCGCTCGGTGTGGACCCGGCGTGGTTCGCCGCCCGGCCGCCGTCACCCGCGCTGCGCGCCCGGTTGGGCCTGCCCTCGGAGTACCTGCTGTTCGTGGGCGCGGGTGGGCCGCGCAAGGGCCTCGGCACGTTGCTGACCGCGCACGCCGCCCGGCCGTCGTTGCCGCCGCTGGTGCTGGCCGGGCCGCACGTGGTCAGCTCCGACGACCGGGTGATGCGGACCGGGTACCTGAACGACGTGGACCTGCGGAGTGTCGTGGCGGGTGCGGCGGCGTTGGTGCTGCCGTCGCGCGACGAGGGGTTCGGGCTGCCGGTGCTGGAGGCGTTGGCGTGCAACGTGCCCGTCGTGTGCACGGACGTGGCGGCGTTGCGCGAGGTCGCCGATGGGTACGCGGTGCACGTGCCGGTGGATGACGTGGAGGCGTTGGCGACGGCCATGGTCGACGCCGTCGAGGCACCGCCCACGCCCGCCGACCAGGTGGCACGGCGGACGCACGCGGCGGGGTTCACCTGGCGCCGGACGGCGGAGCTGACGGTGTCGGCCTACCGGCGGGCCGCCGGGCGGTGACCGGGGCCTGTCGGCGGGCCGCGGGGCGGTGACCGGGAGTCCTCTCCGGGAGTCCTGTCCAGGAGGTCTGTCCGGGAGGTCTGTCCGGCAACGCGGGCGGCTCCTCGTTACGGGTGCCCGGTTTGCCGGTCGGTGCGGGCGGGCTTGAGGACGTTCCACGAGATCTGCCGTGAACCCGTCACGGCACAGACGCGACGCAAGAACCGCTGACGCTCGCCTTCCAGGCGGGTCGCGGTCGCTTCAGGGGATCGCCCGATCGCGGACATGGCGGAAAGGTTCTCGCACTGCTTGAGCGCAAAACCAGTGCGATAATCCGACTCCACCCCAACGGCGCAACCGACCCCTCGGGTGGTCACTCAGCGCGTCCACTGCGATGATGCCGGCCATGAGCTTCACGGCTGTGTGGCCGATCACGGACGAGCAAGACGCCGACGCGGCCGACGAGATGACCGTCGATTCGCCGGAGGACGTCGACACCCTCCTGCGCCGCCTCGCCGAACCCGGCGCGGGCCCGGCGGTGATCGAGCACCAGGACCGACCGTTGATCACCGACACCGAGGGTCTGCTCGGAGCGCCGGGGACCACCAAGATCCCCGACCACGACGTCGCCGCCGCCATCCACCGAGGCTACGGCTACCTCACGTACGCGGACCCGGACCACGACTACTCGACGTTGGCGGGTGACCCGGCGTCCCCGGAGTACCGCTCCGAGTACGTCGACTACCCGGCTGGCGCGGGGGTGGCGGTGGAGGTTTTGGCGGACGCGTTGAAGGAGTTCCTGGCCACTGGCGAGCGGCCCACGGGCGTGACGTGGCAGGCTGCCTAGCCGGTCGGTGCTGGGTGGGACACCCAAACGTTTGCGTCGACGCGCGGGTTACGTTCTGTGACGTTCGGGGTCGGTGGTCCGGGGTCCGGTGGTCTGGGGGCGGCTCGGTGGTTGGGGCAGGCTCGATTTGACATGGGGCCCCTTACGGGCACTCCAGGCTGGCCAAAGCCGGCAGGCCCGGCGGGGAAGAGCGTCCCGCCGGGCCTGCCGGATTCGACCAGCCTAAAGCACCCGAACCCCATGTAAAATCGGGCCTTTTGCGGTTCCGCTGCGGGTTCGATGTGGTCCCGCAGTGGGGCCGATGGGGTCCGAGACTTTGTCAGGTCGTGAGCGTTGGGGTTAAGGGACGGCGTGGGTGGTGATGGCGGTGGAGAGGGCTTCTTGCCAGTGCCGCAGTGGGGTCAGGCCTGCGTCGGCCCAGGCCTTGCCGGACAGAACCGAGTAGGCCGGGCGGGGTGCGGGGCGGGGGAAGTCGGCGGTGGTGCAGGGGTGGACGCGGTTGGGGTCCAGGCC
The DNA here is from genome assembly GCF_003014735.1 of Saccharothrix carnea. Lineage (GTDB taxonomy): Bacteria > Actinomycetota > Actinomycetes > Mycobacteriales > Pseudonocardiaceae > Actinosynnema > Actinosynnema carneum. The sequence goes on from NZ_PYAX01000006.1 coordinate 30,814, forward strand.
CAGTTCGGTGAAGATGGCGCGGGCGAAGCCGTGCCAGGTGGTCTCGCCGGCGCCGGTGGCGTGCAGGACGCGGGGCGGGGTGGCGCCGGAGGACACGGCGGCCGCCAGTTCGAGCAGGCCGTGTGCCAGGTCGAGCGACCACGTCGGCGAGCCCAGTTGGTCGTCCACAACGGACAGTGTCTCGTTGGTGGTCGCCAGGCGGGCCATGGTCTTCACGAAGTTATTGCCGTGCTCGCCGTAGACCCAGGCGGTGCGGACGATCCAGGAACGGTCCCAAGTGGACAGGACGCGGTGTTCGCCTTCGAGCTTCGTGCGTCCGTAGACCGAACGGGGGCCGGTTTCGTCGGACGGCTCGTAGGGCCGTGTGCCGTCGCCGGGGAACACGTAGTCCGTGGACACGTGCAGCAGCGGGACGTTGTGCTCGCGGCAGCTGGTGGCCAGGTGTCCCGGGCCGACCGCGTTGACCTCGAACGCCCGGTCGGCGTCCGACTCCGCCGCGTCGACGGCCGTGTAAGCCGCGGCGTTCACGACCACCGGCCGGTAGCCCGCGTCACGCGCGCTGGACGCGAACACGGCCACCGCGTCCGCCACGGCGGAGGCGTCGGTCAGGTCCAGCTCCGCCGACGACGGCGCGTGCACGAGACCGTCCTCGGGCGCCGCCGCCACCACGTCCCGCCCGAGCTGGCCGCGGCCGCCGGGCACCAGGAGTGCGAGCGCCATCAGCCGGCGAGGGTCGCGCGCTGCTTGAGCGGCTCCCACCACGACCGGTTGTCCCGGTACCACTGCACGGTCGCCGCCAGGCCCTCGGCGAAGTCGACCCGCGGTGCGTAACCCAGCTCGGTGGCGATCTTGGTGATGTCGACCGAGTAGCGCCGGTCGTGGCCCTTGCGGTCGGTGACGGGCTCGACGAACGAGTCCCAGTCACGGTCCGTGGCCTCCAGGAGGCGCTCGGTCAGCTCGCGGTTGGTCAGCTCGGTGCCGCCGCCGATGTTGTAGATCTCGCCGCCGCGACCGCCCTCCAACACGAGCTGGATGCCGCGGCAGTGGTCGTCCACGTGCAGCCAGTCGCGGACGTTGAGCCCGTCGCCGTACAGCGGCACCTTCCGGCCGTCGATCAGGTTCGTGACGAACAGCGGGATGACCTTCTCGGGGAACTGGTACGGACCGTAGTTGTTCGAGCACCGCGTGATGCACACCGGCAGCCCGTGGGTGCGGAAGAACGAACGGGCCAGCAGGTCCGACGACGCCTTGGACGCCGAGTACGGCGAGTTCGGCTCCAGGATGTGGTCCTCGGTCCACGAACCCTCGTCGATCGTGCCGTACACCTCGTCCGTGGAGACGTGCACGAACTTCGCCACGCCCGCCTCCAGCGCGCCCTGGAGCAGCGTCTGGGTGCCCAGCACGTTGGTCAGCACGAAGTCGGCCGAACCGGAGATCGAACGGTCCACATGCGACTCGGCGGCGAAGTGCACCACCACGTCCGTGCGACTCATCAGGTCGGCGACCAGCTCGCGGTCGCAGATGTCGCCCCGGACGAAGGTCAGCCGCGGATCGTCCGCGACCGGCGCCAGGTTCTCCTCGTTGCCGGCGTAGGTGAGCTTGTCCAGCACCACCACCTCGGCGTCGGCATAGGCCGGGTACGCGCCGCCCACCATCTCCCGCACGTAGTGCGAGCCGATGAACCCGGCCCCACCCGTTACCAGAACCCGCATGCTCAGTGCCCTCCTGAAGCCGGCTGCTCATCGCAGTCTGTCACGAGGCCCGTCTGTGCAACCCACCTGGTTGTTACAGCGTCTCCCGTATAAGAGGAATATGCGACGCGGTTCACCTCCGCGCCACTAATCTCGAACAGGCACGCCTGAGCGCACGGGGGAGGCAGGCAGTGGACTCCAGTCCGCCCGAAACAGCCGGTGGATCGGCTGCTCTTCGTGTCCTCGCGCTCACCGCCCGTTCACTGCTGGCGCTGGTTTCGGCGGCTGTGCTCGTCGTCACGTGGTACGGCTGGTACTACCTCAGCGACATCGACGAGGACATCACGACCACCGACGTCATCGCGTCGTCGGTCACCCGGGACGACAACGGCGTGGCCATCCCGCCGCTCGACGGCGCGGTCGACATCCTGCTGGTCGGCGTCGACAGCCGCACCGACGCGCAGGGCAACCCGCTGTCGGACGAGGTGCTGGCGCTGCTCAACGGCGGTGTGGCGGACGGCACGCAGAACACCGACACGATGATCCTGGTGCACATCCCCCAGGACGGCACGCGTGCGGTGGCCATCTCGTTCCCGCGTGACGCCTACGTGGAGATCGCCGACGGGTTCGGCACGCACAAGCTGAACTCGGCGCTGGCCAGGCAGAAGAACGAGACGGCCCAGGAGCTGCGCGAGCGGGGCGTGACCGACGAGGCGCGCATCGAGCTGGAGTCGACGCTGGCGGGCCGCAAGACGTTGATCAAGACGATCGAGGGGCTCACCGGCGGCTCGGTGACCGTCGACCGGTACGCCGAAGTCAACCTGGCCAGCTTCTACGAGGTCACGAAGGCGCTCGGCGGCGTCGAGGTGTGCCTGAACCAGGCGACCCGCGACCGCGACTCGGGTGCCGACTTCCCGGCCGGGCGGCAGACCGTCGAAGGCGCCAAGGCGCTGTCGTTCGTGCGGCAGCGCGGCGGGCTGCCCGGCGGTGACCTGGACCGGATCGTGCGGCAGCAGGTGTTCATCGGCGCACTGGCCCGCAAGGTGCTGTCCACCGGCACGCTGACCGACTTCGACCAGCTCAACCAGCTCGTGACGGCGGTGAAGAAGTCCGTCGTGCTCAGCGAGGGGTGGAACATCACCGAGTTCGCCCTGCAGATGCAGGGCCTGGTCGGCGGCAACATCCAGTTCCGCACCATCCCGGTCGGCGACCCCGTGGACACGTGGAGCGACGGCAACGTGCTGCCGGTCGACCCGGTGCAGGTGCGGCAGTTCATCGAGGGCCTGGCGGGCGACCGGGGCACGTCGAAGGCGCCCACCACGACCACGACCCCGTCCGGGCCGCCGAACTCGGCGATCACCGTGCACGTCTACAACGCCGCCGGGGTGAACCGGTTGGCGGCCGGTGTGCTGGACGCGTTGGTGGAGAAGGGGTTCCGCCGCGGTGTGGCCGACTCCGCGGCGTACGCCGAGACGACGGTCGTGCGGCACGCACCGGGTGAACGGGCGAGCGCCGAAAAGGTGATCCACGCCCTGGGCGGTAACGCCGAGGCCGTCGAGGACGACTCCGTGCCGGGAGGGCAGGTGCAGGTGTACGCCGGCGCCGACTACTCGCCGCCGGACCGGACCGACCCGGCGTCCGTGGACGTCACCGGCACGAGGATCGCGCCCTCCACCAGTTCCACCCCGCCGATCACCGCCGACGGTGTGGTCTGCGTCAACTGAAGCACCCGCCTCGTGGCGAACCGGACGTCCGACCGGCCCAAGGTGGTTAGCCTGATCGGACACCCGATTTCGTAGGAGGACCCCGGTGAAGGCTGCGGTGATCGCCGGACGCGTGCTCATCGCGTTGCTGTCCGCGGCCGTGCTGGTGGCTGCCGGGTACGGCTGGTCGACGGTGCAGCGCGTGCAGGAGAGCGTGAACACGACGGACGTGCTGACCGCGTTGTCCGACGTGCCGAACGCGCCGCCCGCGAACGACGGCGCCACCGACATCCTGCTCGTCGGCAGCGACAGCCGGACCGACGCCCAGGGCGTGCAGCTGCCGGACCACGTGCTGCGCCAGTTGCGCACCGAGGCGACGGACACGCTCAACACGGACACGATCATCGTGATGCGCGTGCCGCACGACGGCCGCAAGGCGCACGCCGTGTCCATCCCGCGGGACACCTACGTGCCCATCCCGGGCCTGCGCGAGGAGAAGATCAACTCGGCGTACGGGCTGACGAAGTTCTTCACCATGGAGCGGTTGGCGGCCGAGGGCGTGTCCGACCTGACCGAGCGCTCCAAGGCGGGCGACCAGGCCGGGCGGCGGGCGCTGGTGCAGGTGGTGCAGGAGCTGACCGGCGTGCGGGTCGACCACTACGCGGAGATCAACCTGTACGGGTTCTACCTGCTCACCGAGGTGATCGGCGGTGTGGAGGTGTGCCTGAAGCAGGCCACGTCGGACCCGGACTCGGGCGCGAACTTCCGGGCGGGTGTGCAGACGATCTCCGGTGGTGACGCGTTGGCGTTCGTGCGGCAGCGCAAGGGCATCCCGAACGGCGACCTGGGTCGGATCACCCGGCAGCAGGTGTTCATGTCGGCGGCGATGTCGAAGCTGCTGTCCGCGGGGACGCTCGCCGACCCGGCGCGGCTGTCCGGGCTGCTGGACGCGGTGAGCAAGTCGATCGTGGTGGACGAGAACCTGGACCTGGCGACGTTCGCGGGTCAGGCGCGCGGGCTGGCCGGCGGGAACTTCGAGTTCGCGACCATCCCGGTGACCGGCGTGGGCGCCCGCAACGACCGCGGCCAGAGCATCGTCACCGTGGACCCGGCCCAGGTGAAGGCCTTCGTCGCCCAGCTCCTGGGCGAGAACCCGACCACCCCGCCACCTCCCCCGTCGACCTCTGCCGCCGAGCCCACACCCACCAACCGCTTCGCCACCACCCCGCTGCTCTCCCTGGACGGCCCGCGCCACCGTGCCGCCGCCCAACCGGGCCCACCCTGCATCGACTGACCCGGGTGTCCTACGTTCGGAACGGGCGTGTCCTACGTTCCGGTACCCCGAGTTGACGTTCAGGACGGCGGGCCGTGTGCTGAGTGTTCAACTCGGGTGTTCCGAACGTAGGACACGGTGGTCCGGAACGTAGGACACGCGGGTGATCGGGTCGATGGGCGGCGGCACGGCGGGGCGTGGCAAGGTTGGCCCATGACCGTCACGGATGCCCTGTTCGCGCCCCTGTTCGCGGCGAATCCCGGCCGTCCCCTGATCACGCACTACGACGACGCGGCGGGTACGCGGGTCGAGCTGTCCCGCGCCACCATCCGGAACTGGGCGGCCAAGACGGCGAACTGGCTGCGTGACGAGCACGACGTCGAGCCCGGCGACCCGGTGGCCGTGCTGCTGCCCGCGCACTGGCAGACGGCGGGCGTGCTGCTGGGCGCGTGGTGGTGCGGCGCGGCGGTGACCGACGACCCGACCGGTGCCAAGGTGGCCGTCGTGGCGCCCGGCGTCGAGGCGCCCGGTGCGCTGGTGACGGCGGTGGCGTCGTTGCACCCCATGGGGTTGGGCAGCGGTGCGCCGGTCGACTACAACGACGACGTGCGGGTGTTCGGCGACGACTTCGCGCCGTGGGAGCCGGTCGCCGGCCACACCCCCGCGCTGCTGAAGTCCACTGTGGACGAGGTGGTGGAGGAGGCGCACCAGCGGGCGGCGACGTTGGGCATCACCACGACGTCCCGCGTGCTGTCCACTGTGGAGTGGGCTCTGCCGGACGGCCTGCTGAACGGTTTCCTGGCCGTGCTGGCGGGCGGCGGTTCGCTGGTGCAGTGCAGCAACGCCGCACCGGACCTGCTGGCCGCGCGCCGCGCCAGTGAGCAGACGACGCTGGACCTGGTCGGCTGAGCCCCTAGGCGGGCTGCCCGACCTGCCTGCCCTTCGCCAGCCGCGCGACGGTCAGCGATCCGGCGTTGAACCCGACCGCGATCGCGGCCACCGCGAGCACCAGGACGAACTCGTAGCCGCCCTGGCCGAGCAGCCCGTTCGGCAGGTGCACGAGGAACAGCGCGCCGAGCATGTTCGCCGCCAGCAGCACGCCCACCACCGGCGTCGCCGCGCCGAGGACCAGCAGCGCGCCGCCGCCGAGTTCGACGATCGCGGCGAACCAGGCGGACAGCGTCGGCAGCGGCACGCCCATGCCCGCGAACGCGGCGGCGGTGCCGTCGAGCCCCCACTGGGCGACCTTCTGCCAGCCGTGCGCGATGAAGACCACCCCCACGCCGATGCGGCCGATGAGCGCTGCCACGTCCTTGAGCATTGCGTTTCCCCTTCGGGTCGGTGACCGGACGCCGCCGACGTTATATGAACTTTCAACCACTTCCGGCGGACGCAGACGGGTTGACAGCGACTCGACAGGGGCGTAGAAAACCAATCAGTTAGATAACCGAGTGGTTAGGTACCCATGGCGGACGATCCCCTGAGCACCACCTTCGCGGCCCTGGCCGACCCGACGCGGCGGGCCATCCTGGCGCGGCTCGCCGAGGGCGCGGCGACCGTGAAGGAACTGTCCGAGCCGTTCGCGATGAGCGGCCCGGCGGTGTCCAAGCACCTGCGGGTGCTGGAGCGGGCGGGACTCATCACACGCGGACGTGACGCCCAGTGGCGGCCGTGCACGCTCGACGCAACGCCGCTGCGCGAGGTCACCGAGTGGGCCGACGGCTTCCGCCGGTTCTGGGACGACAGCCACCGACGCCTGGACGCCTACCTCGAACGCATGAAGGAGCAGGAAGATGACCACTGACACCACCTCGTCGTGGAGCACGCCGTCCGATGTGGAGGTCGCCGTCACGAGGACGTTCGACGCGCCGCAGAAGCTGGTGTTCGACGCGTTCACCAAGCCGGAGCACGTCGTGCACTGGATGCTCGGTCCCGAGGGCTGGACCATGCCGGTGTGCGAGATCGACCTGCGGCCGGGCGGGCGCTGGCACATGGTGTGGCAGCGGGCGGACGGCACCGAGATGGCGATGACCGGCGAGTACCAGGAGGTCACACCGTGGTCGCGGACGGTGCAGACCGAGTCGTGGGGTCCGGAGTGGGCGTCGACGGTGAACACCACCGAGTTCATCGCGGACGGTGAGCGGACGACGGTCGTGCAGACGATGAAGTACCCGTCGCGGGCCGACCGGGACCGGGCGATGGAGACCGGGATGAAGGACGGCGCGGACATCAGCTACGAGCGGCTGGACGCGTACCTCAAGTCGGTGCGCTGACGCACGTCCGTTCGGCGGCAACGTGCACCGATCGGGTTTGGTGTTCACGCGAAGGGGTTACTGAGCGGTTGACCTTCGTCGCGGGACCGTGAACCGGATCGGTGGACATGCTGAGTTCGTACCTGGAGTCCGTGCGGACGGGCTTCGCGGCGTTCGTGGGCGTCGGCGTGCTGGTCCTGCTGCCGTTGGTCGCGTTGCACTACTACCGGTTCGGGCGGGTGGAGCCGCGCCGGGCGCTGGTCCTGTACGGGTTGCTGGCCTACGGGCTGGTGGCGTTGGCGCTGATCTTCCTGCCGTTCCCGACGCGGGTGTGCACCGGTGAGGAGATGCTGTCCACCACGCCGTTCCGGTGGGTGACGGACATGCGCAACAACCTGGCGGCGAACGGGCGGTCCGGGCCCGGTGCCGTGGTCACGTCCACCGTGTTCCTCCAGCAGGTGTTCAACGTCGCGCTGTTCGTGCCGCTGGGCGTGGTGCTGCGGAAGGCTTACGGGCGCGGGCCGTTGGCGGTGGTCGCGATCGGGTTGGGGATCTCGCTGGCAGTCGAGGTCGTGCAGTACACGGGGAACCTGGGTGCGTACGCGTGCCCGTACCGCATCGCGGACGTGGACGACCTCATCTCCAACACCACCGGTTCACTGCTGGGCTGGATGATCGCACCGGTCGCGCTGGTGGTGCCGGCCGTGCCGCACCCCGATGCATCGACCGCCCCACCGGACACGGTGACCGTGCCGCGCAGGTTGGTGGCGCTGGTGGTGGACGTCGTGCTGCTGATCGCGGTGGTCCACCTGGTCTTCGACAACAACCCGTGGTCGATCGCGGCGCTGGCCGCGACTCTGCGCATCGTCCTGCCGGCCACCACGGGCTGGACCGCCGGCGGCTGGCTGCTGCGCTACCGGCTGAGGCGTGCGGACGGCACCCGCGCCAACCCGTTCCGGATCGCCCTGCGCGAACTGGCGGGCGTCACGGGCCTGATCACCTATGCCGCCCTGGCGCCGACCGAGTGGTGGTTCGCACTGGACCTGTCCGTGCTGGCCCTGGTCGTCCTGGGCGCCTTCGTGGTTCCAGTCTTCCGCCGTGACCAACGGGGCTGGCCGGACCTGCTCGCCGACACCCGAGCCGTGCCGACCAGCCCGGAGGCGGCCCGGCCCGGGAGCCGGGCCGCCCGAGGCTCTAGCCGTTGAGCAGGGCGCGGGACATGACCACGCGCTGGATCTGGTTCGTGCCCTCGTAGATCTGGGTGATCTTGGCGTCACGCATCATCCGCTCCACCGGGAAGTCGCGCGTGTAGCCGGCGCCGCCGAACAGCTGCACGGCGTCCGTCGTGACCTCCATCGCCACGTCCGACGCGAAGCACTTGGCCGCGGCGGTGATGAAGCCGATGTTCGGTTCGCCCCTCTCGGCCTTGGCGGCGGCGACGTAGACCATGTGGCGGGCGGCTTCGATCTTCATCGCCATGTCGGCCAGCATGAACTGGACGCCCTGGAACTCGGAGATCGACTTGCCGAACTGCTTGCGGTCCTTGACGTAGGCGATGGCGGCTTCCAGGGCGCCTTGGGCGATGCCCACGGCCTGCGCGCCGATCGTCGGACGGGTGTGGTCGAGGGTGCGCAGCGCGGTCTTCAGGCCGGTGCCCGGTTCGCCGATGATGCGGTCCGCCGGGATCGTGCAGTTCTCGAAGTGGATCTCACGGGTGGGTGAGCCCTTGATGCCGAGCTTGCGCTCCTTCGAACCCACGACGAAACCCGGGTCGTCCTTGTGCACCACGAACGCCGAGATGCCCTGCGACTTCTTCGGCGCGTCCGGGTCCGTCACGGCCATCACCGTGTACCACGTCGACTCGCCGGCGTTGGTGATCCAGCACTTCGTGCCGTTCAACACCCAGTGGTCGCCGTCGAGGCGGGCACGCGTGCGCATCGACGCCGTGTCCGAACCGGCCTCGCGCTCGGACAGCGCGTACGACGCCATCGCCTCACCCGACGCGATGGACGGCAGCACCTGCTGCTTCAGCGACTCCGACGCCGACAGCAGGATCGGCATCGTGCCCAGCTTGTTCACCGCCGGGATGAGGGACGACGACGCGCACACGCGCGCCACCTCCTCGATCACGATGCACGTGGCCACCGAGTCGGCGCCCTGGCCGTCGTAGGCCTCCGGCACGTGCACGGCCGCGAAACCCGACTTGACCAGCGCGTTCAACGCCTCGACCGGGAAGCGCTCCTGCTCGTCCACGTCCGCCGCGTGCGGCGCGATCTCCTTGTCGGCCAGCGACCGGACCGCCTCGCGCAGCGCCTCGTGCTCCTCGGCGAGCTGGTAGGTACCGAAGCTCGGGTCCACGTTAAGTTACCTCCCGGTAGGGCGTCCTACCCGGATGTTAGCGCGCGTTCACTCACTTCGCCGCTGTGCCCTCCGCAACAGCCCGAAGGGCCGCGTCCTTCTCCAGCACCAGCTCCGCCAGCGACTCCTGGAACGCCTCCATCCGCTCGCGCAGCTCCGGGTCCGCCGCCGCCAGGACCCGCACGGCCAGCAGACCGGCGTTGCGCGCGCCGCCCACGGACACCGTCGCCACCGGCACGCCCGCCGGCATCTGCACGATCGAGAGCAGCGAGTCCATCCCGTCCAGGTACTTCAACGGCACCGGCACGCCGATCACCGGCAACGCCGTCGCCGACGCCACCATGCCCGGCAGGTGCGCCGCCCCACCGGCACCGGCGATGATCACCCGCAACCCGCGCGACGCGGCCGTGGCGGCGTAGTCCAGCATCCGCTGCGGCGTGCGGTGCGCCGAGTAGACGCCGACCTCGTAGGTCACGTCGAACTCCGCCAGCGCCTCGGCCGCTGCCTTCATCACCGGCCAGTCCGAGTCGCTGCCCATGATCACGCCGACGTGCGTCACCGCTGCCCTCCGTGGATGTCGTACCCGTCCAGCCACACACCGTCGGACAGCCAGTGCGCCGCGAGCCGGGCCCGCTGCCGCACGTCGTCCATCCGCTCACCGAGCAGCGTCACGTGACCGATCTTGCGCCCCGGCCGCTCCGCCTTGCCGTACAGGTGCACGTGCGCGTCGGGGAACCGGGCGAACAGGTGGTGCAGCCGCTCGTCCGGCCCCATCTCGGGCGCGTCCGCCGCACCGAGGACGTTGGCCATCACGACGGCGGGCGCGGCGAGGTCCGTCGCGCCGAGCGGGTAGTCCAGCACGGCCCGCAGGTGCTGCTCGAACTGCGAGGTCCGGGCACCCTCGATGGTCCAGTGGCCGGAGTTGTGCGGGCGCATGGCGAGCTCGTTGACGACCAGCCCGTCCGCGGTCTCGAACAGCTCGACGGCCAGCAGGCCGACCACGCCCAGCTCGGCGGCGACCTTCAGCGCCAGCTCCTGCGCCTGCTCGGCCAGCGCGGGGTCCACGTCCGGCGCGGGCGCCAGCACCTCGACGCAGATCCCCTCCTGCTGCACGGTCTGCACCAGCGGCCACGCCGCGCCCTGGCCGAACGGCGAGCGCGCGACCAGCGCGGACAGCTCCCGGTGCATCGGCACGCACTGCTCGACCATCAACGGCGTGCCGGCGGCCAGCAGCTCGGGCACGACCCGCTGCGCGCTCTGCGGCGTGTTCAGCATCCACACGCCACGGCCGTCGTAGCCGCCGCGCACCGCCTTCAACACGCACGGCCACCCGTGCTCCGCGCCGAACCTGAGCACCTCGGCGGCATCGTGCACGGCGGTGAACGGCGGCACGGGCGCACCCAGCGCGGCGAGCCGTTCCCGCATGACCAGCTTGTCCTGCGCGTGCACGAGGGCGTCCGGCCCGGGGAACACCTTCACGCCTTCGGCGACCAGCGCGTGCAGGTGCTCCTGCGGCACGTGCTCGTGGTCGAACGTGACGACGTCGCACGACTTGGCGAACGCGCGCAACGCGTCCAGGTCGGTGTGCTTGCCCAGCTCCACGTCGCGCGCGACGAGCGCGGCGGGGTCGGAGTCCGACTCGGCGAGCACCCGCAGCGACTGGCCGAGCGGGATGGCGGCCTGGTGCGTCATGCGGGCGAGCTGGCCGCCGCCGATCATGCCGACGACGGGGAGACGAGTTCGGGAGTCCACGGTTTCGTGATTCTACCTGCACAAACGCAGTGCTCCGGACCGGGTGCGGAAGCCCCGCGCGCTCCTGGAGCGCGCGGGACCCCTCAGCAGGGCCGCCGCGGTGCGAAGGCGGCGGGCCCGGTCCGCGGTGAAGCGCGGGTCGGAACCCGGATCAGGCGCGACGGGCCCGGCGCACCGTCACGAAGGTCAACGCGAGCAGGCCGGCGGCGAGCACGATGAAGATCGCGGACTCGACCAGCTGGAACGGCACGAGCCGCTCCACCGGGTGGTAGTCCTGGAAGAACAGCACGTTGCTGTCCTCCATGCACTTCGTGTAGGCCGCGCTGTCCTGGGCGGTCGAGCACGTCGAGGGGAACGGGACCTCCCGGCCGTCCGGCCCCACGAACCCGCTGTTCACCGTCCACGAACCGTCACCGGGGCCGTCCCACGACCTCTGGAAGGCCCCGTACGTCTGCACCTCGTGCAACGGCGCCTGGAAGTTCGGCCGCAGCACACCCGCCACGACGACGCGCGCCGCCAGGAACAGGCCGAGGGCGAGGCCCATCGACAGCACCGTGCGCCGGGTGAGGGCGCCGAGCGCCAGCCCGAGCGCGAAGCCGAACGCCGCGTACCCGGCCTGGACCAGCGGCACCGCCTCGAACGCCGGCATCTCGAACGCCGGGAAGGGCGGCCGGTCCGACGCCGCGTTGATGCTGTCGAGCATCGTCGACGACGCCAGGCCGACAGCGACGGCCAAGGCCACGGCGGGCACGCCGAGCAGCACGACCTTCCCCGTCAGCCAGCGGGTCGGGGTGACGTCCTGGCTCCACACCACGAGGTGCGTGCGCTGCTCGTACTCGCGCGCGAGCACCGGCGCCGCCCAGAACACCGCGATGGCCAGGCCGGTCGCCATCGGCGCCAGCAGCACCACGCTGCCCACGCTGATGAAGCGCCAGCGCCCGAACAGCCTCTGCGCGTCACCGGTGGCGTCGACCTGCCACGCGACGGTGAGCGCCAGCGCGACGACCACGCCCACGGCGGCGACCAAGCCGATGATCACCCACCGGTGCTGCCGCCAGGTCAGCCACACCAGGTCGCCCCACCCGACCCGGGTGCGCTTGGTCACGGGCGCTGCGGTCGTGGTGCCCGCCGTCGTGTTCGCGGTCATGCGCGGACCCCCTTCCGGGTGGCTTCGAGCTGGGCGAGCACGTAGTCCTCCAACGTCGGCGCGCGCTCGACCCACGGGCCGGCCACCACCGGCCGCGGCTGCCCCTCGGGCAGCTCGACCAGGAACGTCGACTGGCGGTCGGTGTGGCGTGCCTCCACGACCTGGCCCAACGCGGGCGGCACGTCCGAGCGCGGACCGGTGTAGCTGACGTGCCTGCCGAGCAGCTCGTCCAGGTCACCGCCCGCCAGCAGCCGTCCGTGCGCGAGCAGCAGCAGGTAGTCGGCCACGCCGGACAGCTCGGCCACGACGTGCGTGGACAGCAGCACGGTCATGCCGGTCTCGTCGACCTCGCCCAGCAGCTCGGCGGTCACCTCGCGGCGGGCCAGCGGGTCGAGGTTGGCCAGCGGCTCGTCCAGCATGAGCACGTCCGGCCGCGAGCCGATGGCCAGCGCGAACGCCACCTGGGCCTGCTGGCCGCCGGACAGCTTGCCGCACGACCGGTCCAGCGGGATCTCGAAGCGCGCCAGCCAGCGGCGGGCCCGTGCCTCGTCCCACACGACGTTGAGCCGCGCGCCCAGGCGCAGCATGTCGGCCGCCGAGAAGTTCCGGTAGACGGGCTTCTCCTGCGACACGAACGCCACCCGGCCCGCCGCGCCCGCCGACCCCTCGTCGGCGTCGAGGAGTCCGGCCAGGACGCTCATCAACGTCGTCTTGCCGGCGCCGTTCGCGCCAACCAGTGCCGCCACCCGACCCGCGGGCAGCTCGAACGTGCAGTCCCGCAACGCCCACTTGGCACGGTAACGCTTGCCGAGCGCCCGCGCTCGCACCGCGGCCGCGGTGCTGTCGACGACGGACTCGATCGCAGTGCTCACCGGACCGCCACCCCCTCCCCTGCTGTCACCTGGTCGCCGTCCTCGTCGGCGAGGACGGAACGCACGAGCGCGTCGACGTCCTCGGTGTCCAACCCCGCCGCGCGCGCCTCGCGGACCCACTCGGCCAGCCTCGTTCTCAGCGCGGCCATCACCTCCGGGTCGGTCGAGCCGAGACCGGCCTTGATGAACGTGCCCGAGCCCTGACGTGCTTCGACCAGGCCGGACAGCTCCAGTTCGCGGTAGGCCTTGAGCACCGTGTTCGCGTTCACACCACTCCTCGCGACGACGTCGCGGACGGTCGGCAGCCGGTCTCCCGGCCCCAGCCAGCCCAGGCGCAGCGCCTCCCGCACCTGGCGCACGAGCTGGAGGTAGGCGGGGAGGCCGCTGGACCGGTCGATGCGGAACTCCACCCGGCGCCTCCGAATTGTGTCAGTCAACTAAGACACTAGAAGACCATCACGCCCACCGGCCTGTCAAACCCGCGGAAAGGGTGAGGAGCCCGGCGCACTGGGGGGCAGGCGCCGGGCTCCTCTGGGGGGAGGGGAGTCTTCAGTTGTCGGACGCCGGACAGGGGTTCGGCGCCCGCGGTGGGGCTACCGGCCGAGCCGCGACAGCAACGCCACCGCGTCCTCGCAGGTCGGAGGCAGTTCCTCCAGCCAGACCTCGACCGGACCGGTGGGCGCGACGTGCGGGTCCACGGCCAGCCGGTCCGCGGTGAGCACCCGCAGGTTGGTCACCGCCCGCGCCAGGTGCCGGTCGCGGCGCAGCAGCACGCACGCCACCGACGACCCGATCGAGGCCACCGTCTCGCCCGAGTCGAACACCTCCTTCAGCGCGTCGGCCAACAAGGTCATCGCCACCACGCGCGACCACCCGGACGTGCGGGTCAGGTCGAGCGCCACCAGCACCAGCACGTGGTCCAGGCGACCGGCGGCCCGTGCCTCCGCGTACACCTCGCGCAACCTCGTGCGCAGGTACGCGGGCGTGGCCAGGCCGGTCAGCGGGTTGTCCGCGGCGCAGTTCGCCGCGCGCTTCGTCATCACGTCACCCCAGCCCAGCGCGGTGGACCGCAGCATCGGCGCCGGGATGCCGTCCACACTCGCCGACACGATGCCGGTCGAGCCGGGCGGCTCCTCCAGCACCGCGTGCAGCGCCGCCAGGTCCAGCAGCGTCTCGGCCAGCCCGGCGCCCGCCTCGGCGCGCGCGCCGCCCAGCCGGTACAGCTGCGTGCTCGCGTCGTCACCGTCCAGCAAGGCCCGGCACACGTCGTCCACCTCTGCCAACGGCCAGTCAGCCGGGAACGCCCACCCCGCGGCCATCGTGGCGGTGCGCCACCTCGACCGCAGTGCCCGCGACCCTTCAGCGCCTGAGCGCCGTGTGACCGCTTCCCGAACACCCACCCGGATGCCTCCTCGACGTCGGTTTCCGCCTACGAGACGTCGCCGGGTGTCATCCATGACGGCATTCAGTCCACCCAGTCGGGGGGTTTCAGGTGACGGTGCGCGACCTCGTGCGCCACACTGACGCCGCGCGAGGAGGGAAGAACACGTGGCGACCGTTCCTGCCGAAGTCCAGGGACCGAGCGACGCGGAGCTGATCGACTCCGTGCGCGCCGGGAACATCGACGCCTACGGGCAGCTCTACGAACGTCATGTGACCGCCGCGTACAACCTGGCCCGCCAGCTCGCCAGGTCGTCCGCCGAGAGCGACGACCTGGTCTCGGACGCGTTCGCGAAGGTCCTCGACACGCTGCGCGCCGGTCGCGGGCCGGACTCGGCGTTCCGCGCCTACCTGCTCACCGCGCTGCGCCACACCGCGTACGACAAGACGCGGCGGGACCGCAAGCTCGAACTGGCCGACGACGTGGCCGAGGTCGCACCCGAGGCGACCAGCGTGCCGTTCGCCGACACCGCCGTGGCCGGGCTGGAGCGGTCGATGGCGGCCAAGGCGTTCGCCCGGTTGCCCGAGCGCTGGCAGACCGTGCTGTGGCACACCGAGATCGAGGGCCAGTCACCCGCCGAGGTCGCGCCGCTGCTCGGCCTGACCGCCAACGGCGTGTCCGCGCTGGCCTACCGCGCCCGCGAGGGCCTGAAGCAGGCGTACCTGCAGGTGCACCTGGCCGAGACGCAGGCCGAGCGCTGCCGCGCCACCGTGGACCGGCTGGGCGCGTGGACCAGGGGCGGGCTGTCCAAGCGGGAGACCACGCAGGTCGAGGCCCACCTGGACGAGTGCACGAGCTGCCGGGCGCTGGCCGCCGAGCTGGCCGACGTCAACGGCGCGCTGCGCGGGATCATCGCGCCGCTGGTGCTCGGCCTCGGCGCGTCCGGCTACCTGGCCGCGGTCGGCGCGGGCACGGCCAAGGCCGTCACGGTCGCCGCCGCGGCCGCGGGCACGGGTGGCGCCGCCGGTGCCGCCGCGTCCGCACCGCGCCAGTTCCTCGGCGCCGCCGCCTCGGCCGCCGCGCTGGCGATCGCCGTGGCGATCGGGCTGGCCGCCGGTGACGACCAGCAGGTGCCCGCGGCGCAGGCCGCGCCGGTGTCGACCACGCAGCCCGCGGCGCCCACCCGGCAACCGGTGCCCGACCCGCCGCCACCGCCCTCGCCCGAACCGTCGCCGCAGCCCGCGCCCACCACCGAACCCGCCCCCGTGCCGTCACCGTCACCTGCGCCGACACCGGCACCGGCACCGTCGCCGTCGCCGTCGCCCGAGCCCGAACCGACGCCCGAGCCGCAGCCGACACCGGCGGACCTGGTGCCGGTCGTGCCCAGCGGGTTCACCCTGACGCCCGGCGAGGCACCGGTCGACCTGCCGATCACCGTGCGCAACGCCGGTGAGACGGCGTCCGAGCCGGTGACCGCCGAGCTGGACCTGCCGCCCGGCGTCCGGTCCACCGGCCCCGTCGCGTCGTTCGCGGGCGGGCGGCTGGTCCAGCTGGACGGCGCGACCGACCAGACCGTGGCCTGCCCGGCGGGCATCGGCACGGTGACGTGCACCTCCGCGGACGGCATCGCACCCGGCGGCACGGCGACGTTCGTCTTCCGCGTCCAGGCCGACGACCGGGCCACCACCGGCCGGATCACCGGCACCGTGAGCGCGGGCACGGCGATGAGCACGGCGATCTCGGTCGACGTCGAGGTCCGACCGGTGCACGACGACCTGGAACTGCTGGTCCACAAGTGGCAGCACGGGTTCTGGGAACCGCGGCTGGACATCAAGGCCACCAACACCGGTGGCCGGGCGGGCGACCTGCGCCTGGTCGTGGAGTCCGACGAGCACATCGTGCTGGTCTCGCTGTGGCCGGGCTGCGAGCGGTCCTGGAACCGGGTGGTGTGCGAGGTGCCGCTGGAGCGCGGCGAGTCGTTCCGGCTGGCCGTCTGGGCGTTCGGGCACCCCCACCACGAAGGTGTGGTGCGGGTATCGGCGACTCTGGGCACGGCGGCGGAGAGCGTCGAGGTGCCGATCTCGCTGCGCCCCGGTGGCGGTCACCCCCACTTCCCGGAACCACCGGGCGGCCCGACCACGACGACCCCGCCGCCGCCGACCACCACCCGCACGACGCCACCGGCCACCACGACGACCACCGGGCCGACGACGACCACGACCGTGCCGTCGCCTCCTCCGGCACCCTCGACGACCTCGCCGACCACGACCACCGAGTCGTCCGCACCGACCACGACGCAGCCCACGCAGCAACCGACCCCCGCGCCGACCACGACCACGACGCCACCCACGCGCACCGAACCGTGCCGACCCAGGCCGCCGTGGCTGCCCCCGGGCTGGGACGACCTGCTCCCCGGCCGCTGCGGTACCCCTTCGTGATCGTTCGATCACCCGGCTCGGTAGCCTGCCCCGGTGCTGCCACTCGCGCGCCGGGTTCTGGGCCTCCTGCCGGAACCGGTCCGGTTCCTGATCAACAAGCACCGTGAGCTGATCCGGTTCGCCGTGGTCGGCGGCACGACGTTCGTGATCGACAACGGTGTCTGGTACGCGTTGAAGCTGACCGTGCTGCAGGACAAGGTCGTCACGGCCAAGGCCATCGCGGTGCTGGTGGCGGTCATCTCGTCGTACGTGCTGAGCCGCGAGTGGTCCTTCCACACCAGGGGCGGGCGTGAGCGACACCACGAGGCCGCGCTGTTCTTCCTGGTCAGCGGCATCGGCATCGGGGTGAACCTGCTGCCGCTGTACGTCTCGCGGCACGTGTTCGACCTGCACTCGGAGATCGCCGACTTCGCCGCCGGTTCGGTGATCGGCATGCTCCTGGCCACGGGTTTCAAGTTCTGGGCGATGCGGAAGTTCGTCTTCCCCCAGGCGGGCGCCCGCCCGTCCGTGCGGCCGCTGCACGTCGTCACCGAAGAGCGCGAAGTCGCCTGAACAGGCCTTTCACCCCGCTTTCCGTACACTGCCGGGGTGTCCGTTGTCGAAAGCGTCGTCCTCCGCCTGCCCGAACCGCTGCGCTCACTGGCCCTCAAGCACCGTGAGCTGTTGAAGTTCGCCCTGGTCGGCGGCACCTGCTTCGTGATCGACACGGCCATCTTCTTCGGCCTCAAGACGACCGTGCTGAGCGAGAAGCCGGTCACCGCGAAGATCGTGGCGACGCTGGTGGCCACCATCGTGTCGTACGTGCTCAACCGCGAGTGGTCGTTCAAGACCAGGGGCGGGCGTGAGCGCCACCACGAGGCGGCGCTGTTCTTCCTCGTCAACGGCATCGGCATCGCGCTCAACTCGATGCCGCTGTGGGTGTCGCGGTACCTGCTGCACTTCCAGGAGCCGCACGTGAGCAGGCTCGGCGAAGAGGTCGCCGACTTCATCAGCGCCCAGCTCATCGGCACCCTGATCGCCATGGCGTTCCGCTGGTGGGGCTACAAGAAGTGGGTCTTCCCGGAAGCCGACTTCCGGCCGCGCCGCGTCACCAGGGCCTACGACCGCCCCGACGACGAGGAACCACCCGGCCGTTCCTGACCGGCGGTTCAGCGGCTCTCGGCGAGGACCTGCAAGGCCGCGTCGTGCAGGTGGCCGTTGGTGGACAGCACGTTGCCGCCGTCGAAGCGCGCCACGCCACCGAGGTCGCTGAACCGGCCACCGGCCTCCGTCACCAGCACCTGGAACGGCGCGACGTCCCACGGGTTCACGATCGGCTCCGCGGCCACGTCGATCGCGCCCTCCGCGACCAGGCAGTGCTGCCAGAAGTCGCCGAACGCGCGGTTCTCCCAGCACGCGTCGACCAGCGCCAGGTACGCCTCGCGCGAGTGGTACTCGCCCCACGTGCCCAGGTGCGTGGTCGACAGGTAGGCGTCGGACAGGTCGCGCACCGCCGACACGGAGATCGCCCGCTCGCCCGAGGCGTCACGGGTGTGCGCGCCGCCGCCCGTCGAAGCCCACCAGCGACGGCCCAGCGCGGGCGCGCTCACCACGCCGACCACCGGCGCACCTTCCACGACCAGCGCGATCAACGTGGCCCACACCGGCACGCCGCGCAGGAAGTTCTTGGTGCCGTCGATCGGGTCGAGCACCCACGTCCGGCCGTCACCCGTCGTGCCGCCGCGTTCCTCGCCCGCGATCAGGTCGTCCGGCGCCTCGACCGCGAGCACCGCGCGGATGGCGTCCTCGACCGCCACGTCCGCGTCGGTCACCGGTGTGCGGTCGGGCTTGCGCTCGACGACGAGGTCCAGGGCGCGGAACCGGGCTGTGGTGATCTTGTCGGCCTCGTCCGCCAGGCGGAGGGCCAGGGACAAGTCTGCGCGAAGGTCGGGCACGCACGGGATCGTGCCACGCCTACGCTGGGTGCCGTGAGCGTGGTCTTGTTGGCCGAGGACGACCCGACGATCGCCGAGCCGCTGTCCCGCGCGTTACAGCGGGAGGGCTACCAGGTGCAGGTCGTCACCGACGGTCCGGGTGCGTTGGACGCCGCCGAGCACAACGGCGTCGACCTGCTGGTGCTCGACCTCGGCCTGCCCGGGATGGACGGGCTGGAGGTGTGCCGCCGGCTGCGCGCGGGCGGGCGCGGCCTGCCGGTGCTGATGCTCACCGCGCGGTCCGACGAGGTCGACTTCGTGGTGGGGCTCGACGCGGGCGCGGACGACTACGTGGCCAAGCCGTTCCGGCTGGCCGAGCTGATGGCCCGCATCCGCGCCCTGCTGCGCCGCCGCGCGCCCGGCACGCTGGAGGTCAACGGCGTGCGGATGGACCTCGCCGCCCGCCGCGTCACCGTGGACGGGTTGGAGGTGCAGCTGGCGAACAAGGAGTTCGAGCTGCTGCGCGTGCTGATCCAACGCGCGGGCCAGGTGGTGCACCGCGACGAGATCCTGTCCGAGGTCTGGAACGACCCGGAGCTCAAGAGCAGCAAGACCCTCGACATGCACATGTCCTGGCTGCGCCGCAAGCTCGGTGACGTGCGCTCGGTGGAACGCCGCATCGCGACCGTGCGCGGTGTCGGCTTCCGCTTCAACACCGCCGACTGATGCGCAGCCGGATCCTGCGGGCGATCCTGCTGGCCGTCGCGGTCACCGGGTTCGCCCTGGGCCTGCCGCTGGGCTACACGGCGTTGCGGCTGGTGGAGGACGGCGCCCGCACCGACCTGGCCGCGCGGGCGCAGCGGATCGCCGCGTCCATCGACGACCAGATCGCCAACGGCAGGCCGATCGACCTGGAGCCGGTGGAGGTCGGCGTGCCGGAAGGCGGCCACCTCATCGTGACCACGCCCGGCGGGAGGCACGAGTTCGGCCGCACGCCCGGCCCGGAGCCGCTGTCGGTGGAGGTGCCGATCGCGCAGCAGGGCACGGTCCGGCTGGAGCTGTCGTCCGCGCCGATGCACACCGCGCAGTACCAGGTGGCGGCGTTGGTGGTGCTGCTGGTCGTGCTGTCGGTGAGCACCGGCACGGTGGTCGCCACAGTGACCGCGCGCAAGCTCGCCAAGCCGTTGCGGCACGTCGCGGCGCGTGCGGCCAGGTTGGGTGCGGGCGACTTCCGGCGGGACGACCGGCGGCACGGCGTGCCGGAGCTCGACCTCGTGGCCGACGCGCTCGACCGGTCGGCGGGCGCGCTGGCGCAGCTCGTGCAGCGGGAACGAGAGCTGGTCGGCGACGTCTCGCACCAGCTGCGCAGCAGGCTGACCGCGTTGCAGCTGCGGCTGGAGGCGTTGTCGTTGCACCCGGAGCCGGACATGGCGGTCGAGGCGCGGGCCGCGTTGGAGCAGGCCGAACGGCTGGCCGAGGTGCTCAACGAGATGCTGGCCGCGGCCAGGGCCGCCCGCGCGGTCGGCGCGGAACCGCTGGACCTGGGCGCGGAGCTGACGGCCATCGCCGAGGAGTGGCGCGAACCGCTGCGGCGCGTCGGGCGGGCGTTGCGGGTGAAGGTGCCGGACGGCCTGCTGGCCCGGGCCACGCCCGCCCGGCTGCGGGAGGCGATCGGCGTGCTGCTGGACAACGCCCTGCGGCACGGTGAGGGCATGGTCGTGGTGTCCGCGCGCCGTGACGACGGCACGGTGGTCGTGGAGGTCGCCGATGGCGGCGCCGGCGTGCCGGACGAGTTGGCGCACCACATCTTCGAGCGCGGCGTGTCCGGCGGCGGGTCGACCGGTGTCGGCCTGGCGCTGGCGCGTGCCCTGGTGGACGCCGATGGCGGGCGGCTGGAGCTGTCCACCGCCCGGCCCGCGACGTTCGCGCTGTTCCTGCCCGTGCCGAAGGCCGAGGACGTGGTCGGCGTGCCCTGGCGGACCGACCTCACGCCTCGGTAGGCGCGGCCCCCGGCACAGCGGTCGTCGGCTCGGCGGCCTCGGTCGTCCCGGTCTTGGCGGCCTGGGGCAGCACGCCGACCGCGCCGCGCACGACCTGCGCCCACACCAAGCGGCCGAACAGGTAGTGGCAGGCGACGTCCTCGCTGGTGAACGCCGCCCAGTCGTACCGGTTGCCCTGCTCGCGCCAGAAGACCTCGAAACCCTCCTCGGTCGGCAGCAGGCACCACTTGTGCTCGGCCTCCGCGCCGATCGACACGACCTCCGCGGGCACGCCGACCGCCAGCAGCCAACCCTGGACCGACTCCGCGTTCATGCCAACTCCTCCAGGTAGCCCAGCGCGATCAGGTCGGCGACCGGGTAGGTGGCGCGGAAGCGGGCGCCGCCGCCGGGCTGGCCGAACCACTCGGCGGACAGGGTGAACCACACCGGCAGCACCTTCAGCACCCGGTAGCGGTGGTAGCCCGCGTCCACCAGCGCGGGCGGCAACGAGCGTTCCGCGTAGGGGATGCCGAGCTGGCACAGCACCCGGCCTTCCGGCCCGCCGAACCGGTCCAGCTCCACGCCGACCGCGAGCACGCCGGCCTGGCCCGCCTCGTAACCGCCCTCGGGGAACAGCTCGCCGGGCGGCCAGGCGTATTCGGGCGGGTCGGCGCGGACCAGGAACCGGCGGTCCCAATCGCGTTCGTGCAGGCCCGCCAACGGGTCGTAGCCGGCCAGCAGCACGGGGTCCGGCGCGGTGCCGGGCCGCAGCACCAGGCGTGGCCGGTTCACGGCGGGCACCGGGTCGGTCGAGACCGGGCCGGTGGGCTGCGCGCCGGACAGGCGCGAGCGCAGCGCGTCCTGGCTCACCGCGCGCAGGTCGAGGCCGA
Organism: Saccharothrix carnea; assembly: GCF_003014735.1. Taxonomy (GTDB): domain Bacteria; phylum Actinomycetota; class Actinomycetes; order Mycobacteriales; family Pseudonocardiaceae; genus Actinosynnema; species Actinosynnema carneum. The sequence goes on from NZ_PYAX01000006.1 coordinate 52,463, forward strand.
ACCGGGCGGAGGCGTCGACGAGGTGGCCGTCCGGGTGGCCCTGCGGCTCGAAGCGCAGGCCCGCCGCGAACGTCTCGTCCTCCGATGGCGGCGGCAACTGCCTGGCGGGCTTGGCACTGGGCGGCGGGAGCGTGCCGCCGGGGAACATGTGCAGCAGGAACAACGCCGCCGCTTCGGTGGTCGGCTGCGCGCCCTGCGCGGCCCGAACCGGTGCCGCGGGCGGGGTGTCGTGCGGTTCGGTCGGCAGGATCGCGGACGTGGGCCCGGCCGGGAGCGGCGGTGCCGTGGTGTCGCGACCGCCGACCGGGAGCGGGACGACCGCGAACGCGAGGTCGCCCTCCTTCACCGCCTGCCCGACAGCCGCCAGGGCGTCCTTGAGGTCCTTCTGGACGTCCTTGAGCTCGCCCTTCGGCTGGGCCTCGGCCTTCGGCTGGGCTTCGGCCTTCGCGGCGGCTTCGCCCTTGGCCTGACCACCTTGGTTCTGGTTCTGGTTCTGGCCCTGCCCTTGGCCGGACTGGTTCTGACCGGACTGGCCCGCACCGGACTGGCCCGCACCGGACTGGCCTTGGCCAGTCGGCGCCTGACCCGCCGGCGGCTGACCGGGCTGGGGTTGACCGGCTTGGGCGGCACGCGCTTCGACCTTCGGCGCGGGCTGCTGGCCGGGAGCCTGGGTGTTCGCGGCGGCGTTGGCGTTCGCGGCCGGGCTCTGCGCGACGGCAGCCGCGGCAGCCGCGGCGGCAGCGGCCGGAGCCGCCGCGGGCGCGCCACCGACCGATGGGCCGCCGAACGACGGACCCTGCGGCGTGGCCTGGTTCGCGGCCGGAGCCGCGGGCTGGGCGGTCGCGTGCGGTGCCTCGGTGTGCGGCAGCAGCGGACGGTCCAGCACGGCCGCCGCCGACTGCGTCACGGTGCCCTCGGTGCGGGTGACGGTGTCCACGACCGGTGCCGCGGCACCGAGCACGGGGTTCACCACGTCGCCGACCAGGTTGCCCAGGCCACCGCCCTGACCGCCGCCTTGACCGGGTGCGGCGCCGGACCTGCCGGGCGCGTTGTCGTGGCCCGGTGCCACCGCGTCGGCCGCGCCCCGGACCGTGTCCGCCGCGCCCTGGACGGTGCGGCCGACCGTGTCGTCCACCGCGCCGCCGACGTTCTGCACGACGTCGCCCGCCGTGTCCAGCACCGGTTCCACCACGGCCGCGACCGGCGGTGCGACGGTCTCCACGACGTCCACGACCGGCTCGGTCACCGCGCCCACCGTGTCGGTCACCGCGCCGAGCAGGCCGCCGACCAAGCCGGGTGCCTGACCGTTGCCCGGAGCCGCAGCGGGAGCGCCCACGCCCGGAGCACCCGCGCCCGCACCAGGGGCCTGGGCGCCCGGCGCGGCACCGTCACCACGACCCTCGGAACCGCCGGGCAGCAGGCCGTCGAGCAGACCAACGCCTTGGCCGCCACCCAGCAGACCACCACCGCCGAGCAGCCCACCGCCTTGCGGCTGGCCGGAACCGGAACCGTGGCCGTGACCTTGGCCTTGGCCTTGGCCGGGACCCGCGTCGCCGGGCGCGTGCACGCCGGGGTTGGCGTCGACCGGTGGCTGGTGGCCGCCGATCTGCACACCGCTGTCCAACCGCACCGCGCTGGTCAACGTGTCGGTCAGGTGGGCGATGTTGGCCGCCGCACCCCGCACCGCCGTGTCCAGGCCCAGTAACGCGGTCGGGTGCCCGGCGGTCGCCGCCTGCTGCGCGGCGTCGTTGTTCTTCGCCAGGTTCACCAGCTCGCGCACCAGCTCGACCTTGGCCGCGCCGACCTGCTCGGCCGCGTGGTCCAGCCGGTCGGCCGCCGCGTGGCAGCCCCGCAGCACGGAGTTCAGCGTGCCGTCCGGCGCGGTGAACCTGTTCCAGTGGCCGCGCGCCGCCTCACCGGTCGACCCGGTCATCCCGGTCAGCGCCTTGCCCGCCGAACCATCGGACTCGCCCGCCAGCGTGGACAGCTTGGTGCCCGCCTCGCGCCACGCGGTGGCGGACGCGCGCAGCTTGTCCTCGTCGGCCTGGGGCCAGGACACCCCGGCTTTGGCGGCAACATCGGCCAGCTCGGCCGGCAGCTCGATCCCCATCACGGCCCCCTGAGTCAGATCGCGCCGAGCGCGTCGCTGTTGCCCTCATCGACTTCGCGGTACGTGCGGGCCGTCGCGGCGAAGCGCTCACCGACGCCGCCGAACCCCGAGCTCAACCCGGTCAGCCCGGTCAACACCTCGCCGGACGGCCGCACGTGGCTCGCCGCGAAGCTCTGCCCGATCGCGTCGGCACCCCAGCAGTCGCCGATCGAGTCCAGCACGCCGCTCAGCTCGCCCGCGATCTTCCCGGCGCGTTCGGCGAAGGCGGTGAAGTCATCGGCCCCCTCGGCGAGGCGGGCGAGGTCGGTCCGGAAGCCGGTCATCTCGTTCTCCTCGCGATGGGGCTCGGGCGGCGGCCCGGGATGTGGTTCGGGCCGTGGTTCGGGTCGTAGCCCGGATCGTGGCCGGGGCTCGGCGCGACGGCCGGGTTGGCGTCGGCGTCGAGCCAGTCGCGCTGCTCGAAGTCCTCGTCGTCATCGGCGACCGGGCGCCGCCTGGCGGCCGGTTCCGGCGGAAGGACCTCCTCGGCGCCGATCTCTTCCGGGCGGAGGTCGGCCGTGCCGCGCAACAACGCCTCGGGATCCGTGCCGGCGGGCAGCACCGGGCTCAACGTCCGGTAGGTGCCCTCGGCGGCCTTGGCCACCGCCTCCCGCGTCGTGCGCACGATCAACTGGGCGAGCTGCGCCGGCCGCAACCGGTACGCGCGGTCGTCCAGCTCCAGGTCGGTGAGCGTGCCCTTGGCGTCGACCACGGCGGTCACCGACCCGTCGGGGCTGGTGGCCGAACCGGAGATCCGGGCCAGGTCGCGCTGCACGGACGCCAACTGGTCGCGGCTGCGCCGGTAGTCGGCGAGCAGCTCGTCCACCTGGGCGCGGTGATCGGTCGTCACGGCCACCTCCGGGTTTCGCCGTCGCCGGGCATGGTCGTCGGTCGCGCGTTGGACGTTACGACCCCTACCCCGGTTCCCGCCCGTTCGAGGGAAATCCCGGTGTGCACGGCACGGTGGACCGTTCGGGCCAACGCCGACCCGATCACCGACCGCGGCCCGCCGTACGGCTCGACCGGACCGTCCAACGGGCACAGCAGCACGACCGCGTCCGTCACCGTCCCGGTGCCCGGCACGCCCGCCTCGCCCAACGCCTGCGCCTTGGCCTCGGCGACCGTCGCGACCGCGTTGACCAAGGCGGCGTCCGCCAGCCGCACCGGCAGCACGCACACCGCGTTGATCGTGCCGATGCCGGGCGGGTCCTCGGCGGGCGGTCCGGCCGCCCACGTCGGGTGCGCGCCGATCCCCGTCGTCACCCACGACCGCACACCGCTGTCGGTTTCCGGCACCACGTCCCGCACGTCGACGGCGGTGAGCAGCCCGGTGCCGGGACCGCGCAGCCCGAGGTCGGCCGCGATCTCGGCGACGTGCACGTCCGGGTCGGGGCGCGCGTAGTCCTTGGGCACGGTCGCGTTCAGCACCCAGTGCCGCACGCCGAGCCCGCCGCCGTGCGGGCCGGACGAGATCGCCAGCAGCGGCTCCGGCAGCCGCCACACCAGGACGCCGGGGTGCCGTTCGATCACGTGAGCCGCACGAGCGCCCGGTTCGCGCCGCGGCGCTCCACCAGCTCGAAACCCGTGTCGGTGAACATGCCGAACAGCTCCTCCGGCGACGGCCACGTCTCCGGTGTCAGCTCGACCACCCGCACCGCACTACCCCCGCAGCGCCCGGACCACCCGCGACGGGCTCGGCCGACCAAGCCGCTCGGCCATCCACGCGCTGGTGTCGGCGAGCTTGTCGAGGTCGACGCCGTGCTCGACGCCCAGCCCGTCGAGCATCCACACCAGGTCCTCGGTGGCCAGGTTGCCGGTCGCGGACTCCGCGTACGGGCAGCCGCCGAGCCCGCCCGCCGACGAGTCGATCGTGCGCACGCCCGACTGCATCGCGGCCAGCGTGTTCGCCAACGCCTGCCCGTACGTGTCGTGGAAGTGCACGGCGAGCCGGTCCACGCCGTCGAACCCGGTCAGCAGCGCGGTCACCTGACCCGGCGTGGCCACGCCGATCGTGTCGCCCAGCGAGAGCTGGTCGCAGCCCATGTCCAGCAGCCGCTTGCCGACGCCGACCACCTGCTCGCGCGGCACGGCGCCCTCCCACGGGTCGCCGAAGCACATCGACACGTACCCGCGCACCGCCAGCCCTTCGGCCTTGGCGCGGGACACAACCGGGTCGAACATGGCGAACTGCTCGTCCAGCGAACGGTTCAGGTTGCGCTGGGCGAACGTCTCGGTGGCACTGGCGAAGATCGCGACGTGCTCGACGCCCGCCCGCAGCGCGCGCTCCAGCCCGCGTTCGTTGGGCACCAGCACGGGGTAGCTCACACCGGGGCGCTTGACCAGGCCGGCCAGCAGCTCCTCGGCGTCGGCCAGCTGCGGCACCCACTTGGGGTGCACGAAGCTCGTGGCCTCCAGCACCGTGCCGCCCGCGTCGGCCAGCCGGTCCAGGAACTCCAGCTTGGTGCCGACCGGCACGACCTCGGACTCGTTCTGCAGCCCGTCCCGCGGCCCGACCTCCCAGATCGTCACGCGGTCCGGCAGGCCGTTCGCGCCCACCGTGTCCGGCAGGCCGACTTCACGCGCGCCCATCTGTGACCCTGTCCTCCGTCCGGTGGTCGTCGGCCGGGTTGTCGTTGATCTCCCGGTACAGCAGCGAGTGCACCTTCTCCACCCGCCCGATGTCGTCGAACTCCAACGGCTCGTCCGACGCCGACTCGATGATCAGCGTGCCGCAGCCCAGGATCCGGTCCAGCAGCGTGTGCTCGAAGCGGACGCTGTTGATCCGGCCGAGCGGGATGTCCAGCCCGGTGCGCTTGAACACGCCGATCCGGTACATCACGCGCTCGCTGGTGACGATGAAGTGCGTGGTGCGCCAGCGGACCACGGGCGCCAGGGTCAGCCAGGTGACCAGCACCACGACGATCGCGGCGAGCACGAGCCACGCGATCGAGGCCCAGCCGAAGTCCGACACCTGCACCGCGAGGTAGGCGCCACCGCCGACCGCGACGACGAGCGCGAGCACCGGGACGAGCAGCGTCTTCCAGTGCGGGTGCTGGTGGATCACGACGTGCTCGCCGGTGCTGAGCAAGTCGTCCGGGTACGCCACGACTGGTCCCCTTCGGTGGCTGGGCACGCCTCAGGGCCTCACCGTACCCGCAGGTGCACCACGTCCCCGGCGGAAACGGAGTGGTCGTCACCCGCGTCGTCGCGGACCACGAGCGTGCCGTCGGACTCCACGTAACGGGCCGTGCCGAGCAGGGCCTCGCCCCTGGCCAGCTCGACCCTCACCTGGCGGCCGAGCGTGCCGCAGTGCGTCCGGTACTCGTCGCGCAACGACGGCTCGTCGCCACCGGCCCGCCGCCACCGCTCCTCCACCGCGACCAGCTCGCGGAGCAGCGTGATCGCCACCTCGGTGCGGTCCAGCGGACCGGCGTGGTCCTCGAGGCTGGTCGGCACGAGACCGCCCGCGCCCGGCTCGACGTCGTCGGGCAGCCCGGCCACGTTGAGCCCGATGCCGACCACCACGGCCTGCGCCACGCCCGCGGTGATCTCGGCCAGCACACCCGCCGCCTTGGCGTCACCGATGAGCAGGTCGTTCGGCCACTTCAGCGACGCGTCCACGCCGACGCTCTTGGCCGTGCGGACCAGCGCCACGCCCGCGAGCAGCGTCAACCACGGCAACCGCGCGGGCGGCACGCCGGTCGGCCGGAACAGCACGCTCAGGTAGAGGCCACCGGTCGGCGACGTCCAGGCCCGGCCGCGTCGCCCCAGGCCGGCGGTCTGCCGTTCGGCGATGAGCACGGTGCGGTCGTGCGCGCCCCGGTTCGCCGCACGACTGAGGTCGGCGTTCGTGGAACCGGTCTCGGCGACCACGTCGACGGTCGCATAGGGCCCGACGAGGGCGGCGCGGAGGGCGGCGGTGTCGAGGATCACGGGGGCAGACTATGAGCGACCCGCCCCACCCGCTGTGTCGGAGCGGTGTGGATGGCGGGGCGGATCGCGTGGTCAAGCCTGCAACCTCTACCGCGCTGGAGGTCAACACGCCGCGAGGTCGCGTCGGTCGTTCGTGACTCATTTCACGGCGATCACGCATTTCGATCGTCGGGAAATGAGTCACGAACGACCGACTTCCGGGTGACCGGGCCCGCGACGCCGGAGGCGGCGCAATCCGACACAGTTAAGCTGCCGCGCTATGAGCAGTGCGACCGCCCCCATCGGCGAGGAGCCGGACGTCCACACCACGGCCGGGAAGCTGGCCGACCTCTACCGGCGCAACGAGGAGGCCGTGCACGCCGGCTCGGCGCGCATGGTGGAGAAGCAGCACGCCAAGGGCAAGAAGACCGCCCGCGAGCGCATCGAGCTGCTGCTCGACCCCGGCTCGTTCGTCGAGCTGGACGAGCTGGCGCGGCACCGCTCGACGAACTTCGGGCAGGAGCGCAACCGGCCCTACGGCGACGGCGTGGTGACCGGCTACGGCACCGTCGACGGCCGCCCGGTGTGCGTGTTCAGCCAGGACGTCACGGTCTTCGGCGGCTCGCTCGGCGAGGTCTACGGCGAGAAGATCGTCAAGGTCATGGACCTGGCGATCAAGACCGGCCGGCCGATCGTCGGCATCAACGAGGGCGGCGGCGCGCGCATCCAGGAAGGCGTCGTCTCGCTCGGCCTCTACGGCGAGATCTTCCGCCGCAACGTGGCCGCGTCCGGCGTCGTGCCGCAGATCTCGCTGATCATGGGCGCGAACGCGGGCGGCCACGTCTACTCGCCCGCGCTGACCGACTTCGTGGTCATGGTCGACCAGACCTCGCACATGTTCATCACCGGCCCGGACGTGATCAAGACCGTCACCGGCGAGGACGTCGGCTTCGAGGAGCTCGGCGGCGGGCGCACGCACAACACCAAGTCCGGCAACGCGCACTACCTCGGCGACAACGAAGAGGACGCCATCTCCTACGTCAAGGAGCTGCTGTCCTACCTGCCCGCCAACAACATGTCCGAGCCGCCGGTCTTCGACGCGCCGGACGACCTGGTGCACGGCTCGGTCGAGGACTCGATCACCGACTCCGACCGCGAGCTGGACACGCTGATCCCGGACTCGGCGAACCAGCCCTACGACATGCACGAGGTCATCACCCGCGTGCTGGACGAGGGCGAGTTCCTGGAGGTCCAGCCGCTGTTCGCGCCGAACATCCTGGTCGGCTTCGGCCGGGTGGACGGCCACTCGGTCGGCGTGGTGGCCAACCAGCCGACCCAGTTCGCGGGCTGCCTGGACATCGACGCCTCCGAGAAGGCGGCGCGGTTCGTGCGGACCTGCGACGCGTTCAACATCCCGGTGCTGACGTTCGTGGACGTGCCCGGCTTCCTGCCCGGCACCGACCAGGAGTGGAACGGCATCATCCGGCGGGGCGCGAAGCTGATCTACGCCTACGCCGAGGCGACCGTGCCGCTGGTCACCGTGATCACCCGCAAGGCCTACGGCGGCGCGTACGACGTGATGGGTTCCAAGCACCTGGGCGCGGACATCAACCTGGCGTGGCCCACGGCGCAGATCGCGGTCATGGGCGCGCAGGGCGCGGCGAACATCGTGCACCGCAAGACGCTGGCGGCGGCTTCGGCGGCCGGTGAGGACGTGGACGCGCTTCGGGCCCGTTTGCAGCAAGAATACGAAGACACCCTCTGCAACCCTTACGTCGCGGCGGAACGCGGCTATGTTGACAGTGTGATCCCTCCCTCTTTCACGCGTTCGTACGTCGCCAGGGCGCTGGCGGTGCTGCGCGACAAGCGCGAGGTGCTGCCGCCCAAGAAGCACGGGAACATCCCGCTGTGAGCGCGGCACCGCACCTCCGGGTGGTGCGCGGCAACCCGGACGACGTCGAGTTGGCCGCCGTGACGGCGGTCGTGGTCGGCCTGGCCTCGGCCGACGGGCCCACGGCGGACGAGCCGCGCCGATCGGCGTGGTCGGACAAGTCGAGGCAGGTCAGGCGGCCGCTGCCGCACGGCCCCGGCGCCTGGCGCTCCTCCGCACTGCCGTACTGAGGAACACCGCGACTTCCGGACCACCACGCGAGGTCGCGTCGGTCGTTCGCGTCCTCATTCCCCGGCGATCACGCTTTTCGATCGTCGGGGAATCAGGGCGCGAACGACCGACTCCCGTGCGACCGAGCCGGCAACGCCGGAGGCGGCGCCGATTCAACACTGCGCTCAACAGTCCACGCGACGTGAGTTGACCTGGACGCCGTCGCCGAGCACGGTCACCTCGCGGCACCGAGTGCCGTCCGGCACGTGCAGGCGGACCCGCATCCACATGGTGCCGACGCCGGCCCGCGCCTCCAGCACCTCGACACCCTCGGCGGCCAGCGCCGAGGGCACCGCGTCGAGCCGGTTGATCGCCCGCGCGACGGACGTCACCTGGCCCATCACCTGCTGTTCGACGCGGTCGCTGCCGTTGGCGAAAGGCCAGAACGGCACGCCGTAGCCGACCGGGTCCGTGGACACGACCCGAGCCGTCAGGACCAGGATCAGGACGGCCGGCACCGACCAGAGCCACCGGTACCGGCCCCGACTCCGGTCGATCCGGCGAACCACCAGAGCCAGACGCTGCACCACTCCGAGGGTGCCGCACGCCGTCATGGCGCGCATCGGTAGTTCTACGCACCGCTCGGGCACGGCATCCCGAAGTGCCGTGAGCAGGGGTTTCAGGTTCGGCCTCCCGTACCGCACGCACCCGGCCGCCGTCCGTCCGGTCGGGCTCTAGGCTTCAGGTCGTGCGCTTCGTCCTCGCCTCCCAGTCACCCGCCCGCCTGGCCGTGCTGCGTGCCGCCGGTGTCGAGCCCGTCGTCCGCGTGTCCGGCGTCGACGAGGACGCGCTGGCCGCCTCGCTCACCGACCCGACACCGGAAGAACTGGTCACTGCCCTGGCGACGGCGAAGGCCGAGGCGATCGCCCGGGACGAGGACGACGACGCGGTGGTCGTCGGCTGCGACTCGATGCTGCGCACCGCCGATGGCGAGGTGCACGGCAAGCCCGGCACGGTCGAGGTCGCGCGGGAGCGCTGGAAGAAGATGGCCGGCACCACCGGCACCCTGCTGACCGGGCACGCCGTGCTGCGGGTGCGCGGCGGGCAGGTCGTGGCGCGTGCCATCGGGCACGAGGCGACGCTGGTCCGGTTCGGCCGGCCGACCGACGACGAGCTGGAGGCCTACCTGGCCACGGGCGAGCCGCTGCACGTCGCGGGTGCGTTCACGCTCGACGGCCTGGGCGGCTGGTTCGTGGACGGCATCGACGGCGACCCGTCCAGCGTCATCGGCATCAGCCTGCCGCTCACCCGCCGGCTGCTGCGTCAGATCGACGTCGCGGTGTCCGACATCTGGTAGTCGTTGTCACATTTTCCCTGATCCGGGAAGCTCCCCGAAGGACCTTCGCGTTGGGGGAGCTGTGGGTGAACTGCTGACGCGCCGCCGGCACATCGACTTCGGGCGCAGGACGAACACGGGCTGTCGCGGCTGACGCCGCCCCCGTCGTCCTCCCCTGCGCACCCAACCCGGAGCAGTCGTGTCGTTCGTCCGCAGTTATGCGAAGCCGAAGGTGTTCGGCATCACCGTCCTCGCCGCGCTCGTCCTCGGCGCCCTGGCGGGGTACGTCGCCAAGAGCACGGACCAGGCGTGGCTCACCACCACCCTCGGCTCCATCGGCGACGTCTTCACCAGCCTGTTGCAGTTCACCGTCATCCCCCTGGTGTTCACCGCGATCGTGGTGGGCATCACCAGCCTGCGGCGGCTGGGCACGTCGCGCGCCGCGCGGCTGGGCGGCAAGACGCTGCTGTGGTTCGCCACCACGTCCCTGATCGCCGTGCTCATCGGCCTCGCCATCGCGTTGGTCTTCCAGCCGGGCGCGGGCGTGCGGGTCGAGCCGTCGCAGGCGGCGGTGGAGAAGCTCGCCGCCCGTGACCCGGGCTCGTGGAGCACGCTGCTGGAGACCTTGATCCCGTCCAACCTGTTCAGCGCCTTCACCGAGGGCGAGGTGCTGCAAGTCGTGTTCATCTCGGTGCTGGTCGGCTTCGCCGCGTACGCGCTGGGTGAGAAGGCCGCGCCGTTCGTCACGCTGACCCGGTCGGTGTTCGACCTGATCCAGAAGGTCGTCGGCTGGATCGTGCTGCTCGCCCCGATCGGCGTGTTCGGCCTGATCGGCACGGCGTTCGCGACCTACGGCAACTCGTTCGTCCGGCCGCTGTTCTCGCTGATCGCGTCGGTGTACGGCGGGTCGCTGCTGGTGCTGTTCGTGGTGTACCCGCTGCTGCTGCGGTTCGTCGGCCGGGTGTCGCCGGTGACGTTCTTCGCCAAGGCGTGGACCGCGATCCAGTTCGCGTTCGTGTCCCGCTCGTCGGGTGCGACGCTGCCGTTGAGCAGGCAGACCGCCGCCAACCTCGGCGTGGACGACGACTACGCGTCGTTCGCCGTGCCGCTGGGCACGACCACGAAGATGGACGGTTGCGCCGCCGTGTACCCGGCCATCGCCACGGTGTTCATCGCGAACCTGTTCGGCGTGCAGCTGGGCGTGTGGCAGTACGTGGCGATCGTCGCGGTCGCCGTGTTCGGCGCCCTGGCCACTGCCGGCACCACCGGCTGGTTCACCATGCTGACGCTGACCCTGGGCGCGGTGAACATGCCGCCGGAGGTCATCGCCACCGGTGTCGCCGTGGTCTACGCGATCGACCCGATCCTGGACATGGTCCGCACGGCCACCAACGTGACCGGCCAGATCACCGTCCCGGTCCTGGTCGCCCGCACCGAGGGCCTGCTGGACGACGAGGTCCTGAACTCCCCCAGCGAGCCCCCGCTGCTGACCGGCCCCCGCCCCACCCCCGTCCCCGCCTGACCGCTCAACTCACCCACCCCGAACGTAGGACTCTCGCGCCCTGGACGTACGACTCTCGCGAGAGTCCTACGTTCGCGGCGCGAGAGTCCAACGTCCAGAGCACCTGAATTCAACGCTCAGCACGGTCACGCACCGCATTGGCGCAGGTCGGACGGGTCCGGCGTCACGGTCGGCCAGCCGGGCAGGGACTCCGCCTCACGCACCACCGGCGTGCAGCCCAGCTCACCGCCGCCGGCGGCCAGCGAGAACACCTGCGCGAACCACCGCGAGCAGTCCGCGCCCGCCTGGCACGCCCGCTGCACGGCCACCACGTCGGCCACCGTGTCCTTGTTCACGTCGTGCAGCGCCAGGTACGCCCCACTGGCCAGGTACGGCAGCTGCGCCCGCGACCACGCACCCGACCGGCGCACCAGCACCTCGCCCAGCACCTCGCCGTTGACCGCACCGCGCACCAGGCACACGGCGACCTCCGCGTCCACGCACTGCAGCGACGACGCGTCGATCCGGGCTCCCGAAGACGCGATGGTCAACTCGAAGATGTTCGGCCCCGAAGCGCCGCTGGTGCGGATCCGGCCCGCGCCCTCGCCGACGACCAATTCCACTGAATCGACACCGACCTCCTGCTTCACCACCGAACGGCACGCCGTCGCACCGCACCGCAATTCGTCACGCGGCGTCGCGGCACCGGGGTCGGTGGCCGCGGGAGGGCGCAGTGACCAGGCGATGACCAACCCCGCGATAGTGATGAGCACAGCTGCGCAAGCCGTCAGAAGCGCGGCGGTGGGCGGGCGTGTCACGATTTCCGATTGTTCCACCCAAGCGTGAGCTGTCTCTCGGTCACCGGGTACTGACGGGTCACTAAACTCCCCGACCATTGCCGCTCCAAGTTCCCAGCGTTGCCAGGAGGTAGGACGTCGTGTCGCTGCGCAAGGTCCTCGTCGCCAACCGCGGTGAGATCGCCGTCCGGGTCATCCGTGCCTGCCGAGACGCCGGTCTGGCCAGCGTCGCCGTGTACGCCGACCCGGACCGGGACGCCCCGTTCGTCCGGTTGGCGGACGAGGCGTTCGCCCTGGGTGGCAGCACCCCCGGAGACAGCTACCTCTCCATCGACAAGATCCTCGACGTGGCCAAGCGCGCGGGCGCCGACTCGGTGCACCCCGGCTACGGCTTCCTGTCCGAGAACGCGGACTTCGCGCAGGCGGTGCTGGACGCGGGCCTGATCTGGGTCGGCCCGACCCCGCAGGCCATCCGCGACCTGGGCGACAAGGTGACCGCGCGGCACATCGCGATGCGCGCGGGCGCGCCGCTGGTGCCCGGCACCAAGGACCCGGTCTCCGGCCCGGACGAGATCATCGCCTTCGCCGAGGAGCACGGCCTGCCGGTCGCCATCAAGGCGGCGTTCGGCGGCGGCGGTCGCGGCCTCAAGGTCGCCCGGACGATGGAGGAGATCCCGGAGCTGTTCGACAGCGCGGTGCGCGAGGCCGTCACGGCGTTCGGCCGCGGCGAGTGCTTCGTGGAGCGCTACCTGGACAAGCCGCGGCACGTCGAGGCGCAGGTGCTGGCCGACCAGCACGGCAACGTCATCGTCGTCGGCACGCGCGACTGCTCGTTGCAGCGCCGCCACCAGAAGCTGGTCGAGGAGGCGCCCGCGCCGTTCCTGACCGACGAGCAGCGCGCCGAGATCCACCGCTCCGCCCGCGCCATCTGCAAGGAGGCCGGCTACCACGGCGCCGGCACGGTCGAGTACCTGGTCGCCGTGGACGGCACCATCTCGTTCCTGGAAGTCAACACCCGCCTGCAGGTCGAGCACCCGGTCAGCGAGGAGACCGCGGGCATCGACCTGGTCCGCGAGCAGTTCCGGATCGCGGCGGGCGAGGAGCTGCGGTTCACCGAGGACCCGACCCCGCGCGGCCACTCGATCGAGTTCCGCATCAACGGCGAGGACGCGGGCCGCAACTTCCTGCCCGCGCCCGGCACGGTCACCACGTTCACCGCACCGTCCGGCCCCGGTGTCCGGGTCGACGCGGGCGTGGAGAGCGGCACGGTCATCGGTGGCCAGTTCGACTCGCTGCTGGCCAAGCTGATCGTCACCGGCGAGGACCGCCCGCAGGCCCTGGAGCGGGCACGGCGCGCGCTGGACGAGATGGTGGTGGAGGGCATGGCGACCGTGCTGCCGTTCCACCGCGCGATCGTGCGCGACCCGGCGTTCGTCGGCGACGAGGACGGCTTCACCGTGCACACGCGCTGGATCGAGACCGAGTTCGACAACACCATCGCGCCGTTCACCGATGGCGCGGAGGCCGAGGAGTCCGAGCCCCGGCAGACCCTGGTGGTGGAGGTCGGCGGACGTCGGCTGGAGGTCTCGCTGCCCGGTGACCTGGCGCTCGGCGGCGGCGGCGGCGGTGGCGGTGGCGGCGCCGGTGCGGCCAAGGCGGGCGTGAAGGCCAAGCCGCGCAAGCGCGCCGGTGGCAAGGGCGGCTCGGCGGTCTCCGGTGACGCGGTGGCGGCGCCCATGCAGGGCACGATCGTCAAGGTCGCGGTCGAGGACGGCCAGCAGGTCGAGGCCGGCGAGCTGATCGTCGTCCTGGAGGCCATGAAGATGGAGAACCCGGTCACCGCGCACAAGTCCGGCGTGGTCACCGGGCTGGCCGCCGAGCCGGGTGCGACGGTCACCCAGGGCACGGTCATCTGCGAGATCAAGGAATAGGCTCACCCGTGTGAGCGAGCGGGAGATCCGGATCGGCGACGCGGAGCGCGAGCACGCGCTCGGCCTGCTCGGCACGCACCTCGGCGAGGGGCGGCTGAGCGTGGACGAGTACGGCGACCGCTCCGCCCGCGTCGCCACCGCGAAGACCCGCGGTGACCTGTACGCGCTGTTCAGCGACCTGCCCGCGCCACGGCCGACGTTCCCGCCGGTGGCACCGTCCGTGCCCGACCGGGCCCGGAGCGGTTCCCCGGTGGAGTTCCGGGCGAGCACCGCGGCCGTCACGGCGGTCGCGATCATCAGCGTGGTGCTGTTCTTCCTGCTCCGCAATCCGTTCGTCTTCCTGCTGATCCCCGCGGTGATGCTGCTGATCGGCCGGATGGGCAGGCGTTGAGCGCGCCGTCGCTGCTGCTGCTCGACCTGGACGGCGTGCTGCGGCGGTTCCCACCGGACGGGCCGATCGAGGACGACTTCGGCCTGCCGCGCGGCACGTTGGCGCGGGTGTCGTTCGCCCTGGCCGGTCCCGCGACGGCAGGCCGTGCCACCGACGAGGAGTGGCGCGCGGCCGTGCGGCAGCAGCTGGTCGCCGAAGGGCTGTCACCGGCACGCGCGGCGGGCGCGGTGGCGGCGTGGACCCGCACCGGTGAGGTGATCGGTGAGGCGTTGGAGCTGGTGCGGCGGGTGCGCGAGCGGTGCCGGGTGGCGTTGCTGTCCAACGCCACCGACCGGCTGCCGCGCGACCTGGCGGCGTTGGGGCTGGACCGCGAGGTGGACGCGGTCGTGTCGTCCGCGCGGCTCGGGGTGGCCAAGCCGTCGCCCGAGGCGTTCCGGCGCGCGTTGCGGGTGCTCCAGCACTCGCCGTCCGGCACGTTGTTCTGCGATGACAACTCGGTGAACACCGAGGCGGCGCGGACCGTAGGCATCGACGCGGTGCACACGCCGGATTTCCCCTCGCTGCACGAGGCGTTGTCGTCGCGCGGATTGCTGGACGACGGGGTCGGCACCGGTTCGGCAGCCGCGTCGGGGCCGTTGTTGCTGGTCCTGCACGACCGTGACGACGCCGAGGAAGCCGCCCGTGAACTGTCCGCGGCGGGTTGGCAGCCGTGCGCGGTGCACAAGGACGTGCTCGCGGGCGAGGACGACCTCGAGGACGCCGACTGGGTGGTGGAGCTGACCACCGGTCCCGACGACCGGCCCGCGTCCACCCACCGCGGGCTGCTCGAAGAGCTGGCCGGGCGTTACGACGGGTTCGTCACGGACTAGTCTCCCCCGGCATGGAGGCCGTCGAGATCAACGCGGGTGAGTTCTACCTGCGTCAACTCCGCGCCGACGACCGCATCGACGACCGGGTGGCGTTGGTGGGCGGCGGTCTGTGCGCGGACCTCGACGCGGCCGGTGCGCACATCGCCGAACGCGCGGACCAGTGGCACACCGAGGAAACGTGCTCCTGGGCCGTGTGCGACCAGCTCACCGGAACGGCCGTGGGCGAGATCGCCTTGACGAACACCGGTGAACTCGACTGCTGGATCACCCCGGACCTGCGCGGGAAGGGCATCGCGACCCACGCGACGGCGGCCGTGCTGCGGTTCGGCTTCGGCTTCCTCGACCTGCCCCTGATCACCGCCAGACCCCCGGACGACGCGGCCCGCCGGGTCGCGGCGAAGTGCGGCTTCACAGCCGAGGGTCCACTTGGCGTGTGGACACGGCTACGGTAGGTGGCCATGAGGGGTGCTCGGGTGCTCACCGCCACGCTCTGCGCGTTGGCGATGGCCTCCTGCACGCCCGTCCCGGAGAAGAAGGCCGACCGGGTCGACGATCCGCTCGCCATCACCACGACCACCGTGCCGTCGTTGCCGCCCAGGCCGCGGGAGCTGCGGTTGGACGACGTCGACCCGTGCGCCGTGCTCTCGCCCGAACAGCGCATCGAGCTCAGCCTGGACAACCCGCCCAGCGCATATGTGGAAATCGGCTTCGGCAACGCGAAGGCGTGCACCATGCGCAGCAACATCAGCGGGAACGTCGTGCGGCTCGCGCTCGTCACAGTCGAGGGCGTCGGCGTGTGGCTCAGCGAGAACGCCCAGGTCCACGCGGAGCAGACCACGGTCGCCGGTTTCCCCGGGCTGACCGTGCGGACGCCCGGCATGGACAACGTGTGCAACGTCGAAGTGGACGTCGCGGAGGGGCAGTTCCTCGACGTGATGTTCCGCGACGGCGGTAACGAAACAGCGGCGAAGCAAGACACCCTGTGCCAAGGGGCGCAACGGGCGGCAGAAGCGGCGGTAGCCGGTTTGCTGCAGCGGCGCTGATCCACGCGGGGGATGTGCGCTCCACCTACTCCCCGCTGTCGGACCGGGTGGCTAGAGTGAAGTTGCGCGAGAACCGGACGGCGCGTGACGGGGAACGAGGAAGGCGGGAGGTTGTCCATGCCGTCGGAAGACCACGGCCACGGCGCTGACACGGGCTCACCACCGCCCCTGGCGCACACGTTGAACGTCGAGCCGAGCGCGATCCCGAGCCTGCGCAGCGCGTTCGCGGGCGCGTTGACCAAGCTGGACAAGCAGATCGAGCTGGCGATCACCGAGGTCAGGGTCCGTCCGTGGGCGGGCGACCCGGTGAGCCGGGACGCCGCGGAGCAGTTCAACGAGCGGTCGCTCGAATCGGGCGACTCGGCGCTGATCGCGTTGGAGAACTACCAGCGGCAGCTCAAGTCGGCCATGGACGCACTCACCCTGGTCGAGCGGCAGTACCAGTCCATCGAAGAAGACAACACCGGGTTGATGGGACAGCAGGGCAGCCGCTGAGCGCCCGGCGCAGGCAAGGGGAACGTTCATGCCCGATGGACACCGCTGGAGCGGGTACAGCCACGAAGAGCTGTACGAGCAGATCAACTCGGGGCCGGGGCCCAAGGCCTCGCACACCTCGATGGAGCGGTGGCAGGGCGTCTCCGCCGCGTTGACCGAGATCAACGCCGAGCTGCACGCCGGTGTGCTGCGTTCCGGCGCGACCTGGGAGGGAACGGCCGCGGACAAGGCCCGGGTGGGCATCAACCCGCTGGCCTCCTGGGCGGACGACGCCCGGGCGGGCGCGGAGGTCATGCGCATCTCGGCCGAGCTGCAGGCGGACTACATCGCCAAGGCGCGCGCGGACATGCCGCCGCCGGTGAAGGTGACCGCGGAGCAGCCGAACCTGCTCGTCAGCGCGTTGACCCACCTGGTGGGCGGGCAGACGGACTACGAGCAGCAGGAGAAGGCGCAGAACGCGGCGGAGCAGCGCGCGCGTGAGGTGATGACGACCTACGCGTCCAGCACGATCTCCAACACCAGCACGCTGGGGCAGTTCCACCAGCCGCCGCAGTTGATGATCAGCGCGGGCGAGGTGGCGCGCAACGACTCGGCGGGCGTGTCCGGGCCGGGTTGGGGCTACGGCGGTCCGCGCGGTGGGCGTGGCGGTGGCCGTGGTGGGTGGCGTGGCGGCCGCGGTGGTCGTGGTGGCGCCGCTCCGGCTCCGCGTCCCGTGACGCAGCCTTCGTTCGGCGGCTCGACCGGCACGTCGTCGTCCGGGCCGGCCGGGTCGACCAGGGCTTCGACGGCCGCGTTACCTGCCTCGGCGTCGGGCTCCCCCGGCTCGACCCAGTACGGGCCGGGTGGGGTGATCGGCGGTTCGGCCGGCCAGCAGGAGAAGGACCGGCGGAAGTCCTCGTCCACGGGGACCGACACGACGAACGGCCAGCACGCCGGTGGTGGCGGTGCGGGTGGTGCCGGTGGTCCCGGTGGTACCTCGTCGAACCCGCTCCTGCCCCACGGCATGCCACTGCCAGTCGGCACCACGTCGGCGAGCTCGGCGGAGTTCGGCGCGTTCGCGGCCAGCGCGCAGCACGCGGCGGCGGCCGGGCCCGGCGGTGCCACGGGCACGATGCCCGGCGCGGGCGGGCACGTCGGCGGCGGCCAGGACACCGTGCACAAGCGGAGCACGCCCGCACCGGCGCAGCCCGCGTTCGACCCGTTCGGCGGATTGGGTGGTGCGCGTGGCGCGGAAGAGGAAGAAGATGCCACGCACGACGCCGCCGACTACCTTCGGGAGACGGACGACATCTACGGCGTTGGCGGGATCATCTCGCCTCCGGTGATCGGGGAGAGCACTACCCACTGATGACGACGTTCGGCTTGGACTTGGGCAGCAACGACCTGCGCGAACCCGTGACCATCTCGGCGCTGGAGTTCGACGTGCTGTGGGAGCACCTGCGGCTGGAGACCATGCCGCTGGTGCTCAAGGTGCCGTCGCCGGGCAAGACGCACGCCGAGCGTGCCGAATTGGAGCGGCGGGTGTGGACGGAGCTGGACCGCCGCGGCCTCGGCCGGCCGGTGTCGCTGGACCCGTCGCTGGAAGACCTGCTGCACCTGCTGAACCGGCCGCAGCAGGAGGTGGACGGCCGTTTGTGGCTGGACGGCCACAGCGTGCGCGTCCTGGCGGCGGCCAAGGGCCAATCTGGCGTCCTGGCCGTGCTGTCCCGTGACCAGTTGACCCTGCGCCCGGCGTCGGCCGAGGGGCTGCCCCGCGAAGCCCTGTCCGTGCTGCCGGCGCTCCCCGCAGGTCCGGGGCACTCCGTGACGCTGCCCAGCGCCGACCTGGACGCCGCCGCCGCTGCTGCCAACACCCCCGACGACCTCCTGCAGGCGCTCCTCTCCCGCGGCATCCGCGCCGAGGACGCGCGCACGTTGGCCGACATGTTCCGCGACGCGGGCAACCGCGGCCAGTTCGGCGCCGCGAGCCGCGACAAGTGGGGCAAACGCGTCCGCCAGGAGCGCGTCGTGTCGTTCTTCGACAACCCCCAGGGCCGCTACATCCAACTCCGCCAGGCCACCCCGGGCCAACAACCGTGGAGCACCGTCTCCCCCGTCGACACCCGCCGCCTCCTCCACCACCTAGAAACCCTCACCACCGCGTGAGTCCAACGCTCAGGCCGCGAGAGTCGTACGTTCAGAGCACCTGAATTCAACGCTCAGACCGTCTGGACGACACGATCAGGTGAACGATGTACGGGATCCACCGTCCCGCCACTCGGTTATGCATGATCGAACTGCCTCCTGGCCTCCACGGTGCCTACCCGCGCACGCGCCTGCACGACCACATCGGCTCTCCAGCGGTGACCCGTGCCATCCGCGATGGCTACTTGGTCAACTACTGCCGCACGGTCGTCATCCAGCGCCAACGCATGACCAGCCTGCACACCCGTGCCGCCGCCGCGCTGCTGATGGCGGGACCGGACGCCGTGCTGACCGACCACACGGCGGTCTGGCTGCACGGCTGCACGGCCGCCGAGACCGATCGGGTGCACATCCTCCTCGACTACGACCGCAGGGTTCGCCCGCGCCCTGACCTCGCCGTCCACTACCACCAGTACGACCCGGCTGACGTGGTCGAGGTGGACGGCCTGCGCTGCATGGTGCTCGACTACGCCATCGCCGACCTGCTCTGCCGAGGCCGCCACCGCTCCACCGCACTGGCCTGCGCGGATCAGGCGCTCGCGGTGCTGCCGCCCGAGCAACGTGCCGCGTTCAAGGCCGACCTGGCCGTGCGCATCACGACCCGCCGTGATCACCGCGGCCGGCGGCAGGGCGCGTTTCTGCTGGACCTCGCCACGGGCCTACCCGAGTCACCGGCGGAGAGCGCGTTCCTGCTGAGCATCGCCGAAGCCGGTTTCCCGCTGCCCGAGCTCCAGTACCCGATCCGCGACCTGGACGACCGTGAGGTGTGGCGGTTGGACTTCGCCTGGCCGGACGCGCGCGTAGCCGTGGAGTACGACGGCTACGCCGCGCACGTCGACAAGGCCGAGGCCGACCGAGCCCGTGACGAGGACCTGCGACGGCGCGGCTGGAAGGTGCTCCGGGCCGACGTCTCGGACCTGCGCGACCCCACGCGACTGTTCGGACAGCTGAGTGTTGAACTCAGCGCTCCTGAACGTAGGACTCACGCGTTCTGGGTGTAGGACTCACGCGCGCTGAGCGTTGGACTCTCGCGACGTGAGCGTTGGACTCTCGCGACGTGAGCGTTGGACTCTCGCGACGTGAGCGTTGGACTCTCGCGGGGTTAGGGGCCGATGCCTTGGCAGGGGCGGGTGCGGAGGTCGGCGACGTAGTCGTCGGGGGCGCCCGCGGCTTCGGCGGCGTCGGCGACGACGCCGATGTAGCGGGCCGAGGGCAGACCTCCCTCATAAGCGTCCAGGACGTAGAGCCAGGCGGTCACCGAGCCTTCCAGGGTCTGGACGCGCAGGCGGATCTTCTTGTAGAGACCGAGGGCGCCTTCCCAGCGGTCGAGGCGGGACTCGTCACGCGGGCTCACGTCGTAGAGCACGCAGAACACCTGCGAGTCCGGGTCTTCGACGATGGTGGCGAGCGCGCCCTCCCAGCCCAGGTCCTCGCCACCGAACGTCAGACGCCATCCGGCGAGCCACCCGGTCCCCGCCATCGGGGAGTAGGGGGCTCGCTCCATCATCTGGTTCGGGTCCATGTTGGACCCGTACGCGGCATAGAGCGGCACGACCACAGCCTAGCGACCTTGCGATCACCGCGAGGTACCAGAAGACCGGACGACACACCTCGACACCCGACCGCGTACGGTTACCAGCGGCTGCAAGCGGCGCAAACAGTGCCGACGACCACTGAGGAGGACGTGTCGTGACCCGCATCGTCATCATGGGCGGTGGCCCCGCAGGTTACGAGGCGGCACTGGTCGCGGCCCAGCACGGGGCCGACGTGACCATCGTGGAACGCGAGGGCCTCGGCGGCGCCTGCGTGCTCTACGACTGCGTGCCGTCGAAGACGTTCATCGCCTCCGCGGGTGGCCGCAGCGCCTTCCGCAACGCCGGTGAGCTGGGCATTCGCACGGACGACGCGGAAGCGGCGGTCGAACTGCCGGTCGTCCACGGACGGGTGAAGGGCCTTGCGCTCGCCCAGTCCGCCGACGTCCGGGCCCGCCTGCAGCGCGAGGGCGTGCGGATCATCAACGGCATCGCGAAGTTCTGCGACAACGCCAAGGGGCTCGCCCAGCACGAGGTCGTGGCCATCGCGGACGACGGTTCGGAGGAAGTCCTGCCCGCCGACGTCGTGCTCATCGCCACCGGTGCGACCCCGCGCGTGTTGCCCGGCGCCGAGCCGGACGGCAAGCGGATCCTGACCTGGAGGCAGATCTACGACCTCCCGGAGTTGCCCGAGCACCTGGCCGTCATCGGATCGGGTGTCACCGGTGTGGAGTTCGCCTCCGCGTACACCGAACTGGGCGTGAAGGTGACCATGGTCTCCAGCCGCGACCGGGTGCTTCCGCACGAGGACGCCGACGCGGCCGTGGTGCTGGAGGACGTGTTCGCCGAACGCGGCACCGCCGTGGTCAAGCACGCCCGCGCGGACCGGGTCGAGAACGTCGGCGACGGCGTCCTGATTCACCTGGAAGACGGTCGCACGATCGAGGCGAGCCACGCCCTGATGACGGTCGGCTCCGTCCCGAACACCGCCGACCTGGGCCTGGACAAGATCGGCATCGAACTCGGCCGCGGCGGGTACATCCCGGTCGACCGGGTCTCCCGCACGAACATCGCCGGCGTCTACGCGGCGGGCGACTGCACGGGCCTGCTGCTGCTGGCCAGCGTCGCCGCCATGCAGGGCCGCATCGCCATGTGGCACGCGCTGGGCCAGGGCGTCAGCCCGATCCGCCTCAAGACCGTCGCGGCGAACGTGTTCACCAACCCCGAGATCGCGTCCGTGGGCATCAGCCAGCAGGCGATCGACTCCGGCGAGGTACCCGCCCGCACGATCATGCTGCCGCTGGCCACCAACCCGCGGGCCAAGATGGAAGGCCTGCGCCGCGGTTTCGTGAAGCTCTTCTGCCGCCCGGCCACCGGTGTCGTCATCGGCGGCGTGGTCGTCGCGCCCAACGCCAGCGAGCTCATCCTGTCGATCACGCTCGCCGTGCAGAACCAGCTCACCGTCGACGACCTGGCGACCACCTTCTCCGTCTACCCGTCGCTGACCGGGTCGATCACCGAAGCCGGCCGCCAGCTGATGCGCCACGACGACCTCGACTGACGCTCGAGGGGAGGGGCGCCGCCCACGAACGAGCGGCGCCCCAAGCGCTCACTCCACCCAGTCGAACGTCCTGGTCACGGCCTTCTTCCACTGCGCGTACGTCCGGTCCCGCGCCTCGGCGTCCATCGCCGGGTCCCACTGCTTGTCCTGCGCCCAGTTCTGCCGGATGTCGTCCTCCGACGCCCAGAACCCGACCGCCAGGCCCGCCGCGTAGGCCGCGCCCAGCGCCGTCGTCTCGTTGACCACCGGCCTGATCACCGGCACGCCCAGGATGTCCGCCTGGAACTGCATCAGCAGCTCGTTCACGACCATGCCGCCGTCGACCTTCAACGACTTCAGCGGCACGCCCGAGTCGGCGTTCATCGCGTCGATCACCTCGCGGGTCTGGAACGCCGTCGCCTCCAGCACCGCCCGCGCCAGGTGGCCCTTGTTCACGAACCGGGTCAACCCCACGATCGCGCCGCGGGCGTCCGACCGCCAGTACGGCGCGAACAGACCGGAGAACGCGGGCACGAAGTACGCGCCACCGTTGTCCTCCACCGTGCGGGCGTGCTCCTCGATCTCGGCGGCCGTCGAGATCATGCCGAGGTTGTCGCGCAACCACTGCACCAACGACCCCGTCACCGCGATCGAACCCTCCAGCGCGTACACCGGCGCCTGGGACCCGATCTTGTAGCACACGGTCGTGAGCAGGCCGTTCTCGCTCATCACCTGGTCGGTACCGGTGTTGAGCAGCACGAAGTTGCCGGTGCCGTAGGTGTTCTTGGCCTCGCCCGGCGACAGGCACGCCTGCCCGAACGTCGCCGCCTGCTGGTCACCGAGGATGCCCGCGATCGGCACGCCGGCCAGCGCGCCGCGCTCGCGCACCTTGCCGTACTCCTCGGACGACGACCGGATCTCCGGCAGCATCGACAGCGGGATGCCCATGTCCGCCGCGATGCCCTCGTCCCAGCTCAGCGTCTCCAGGTCCATCAACAACGTGCGGGACGCGTTCGTCGGGTCGGTGACGTGCACACCGCCGTCCACCCCGCCGGTCATGTTCCACAACACCCAGGTGTCCATGTTGCCGAACAGCAGGTCACCGGCCTCGGCCTTCTCCCGCGCGCCCTCGACGTTGTCCAGGATCCAGCGGACCTTCGGCCCGGAGAAGTACGTCGCCAGCGGCAGGCCGGTCTTGTCCCGGTACCGCTCCTGCCCACCACCGAGAGCCGCCAGCTCCTGGCAGATCCGATCCGTCCGGGTGTCCTGCCAGACGATCGCGTTGTAGACGGGCTGACCGGTGGTCCTGTCCCACACCAGGGCGGTCTCGCGCTGGTTGGTGATGCCGACGGCGGCGATGTCCCCGGTGGTCAGGTCGGCCTTGGCCAACGCGCCCGCGGCCACCTGCCTGGTGTTGGTCCAGATCTCGTTCGCGTCGTGCTCGACCCACCCGGCGCGCGGGAAGATCTGCTCGTGCTCCTTCTGGTCGACGGAGACCACGCGGCCCGAGTGGTCGAAGATCATGCACCGGGTCGACGTCGTGCCCTGGTCGATCGCGGCGACGTACTTCGTCATGCGCTGGAGTCCTTTCAGACCGGGAGAACCAGGAACAGGAGACCGGCGAGCAGGCCGCCGACCAGCGGTCCGACCACCGGCACCCAGGCGTAGCCCCACTCGGCGCTGCCCTTGTCGCGGATGGGCAGGATCGCGTAGGCGATGCGCGGGCCCAGGTCGCGGGCCGGGTTGATGGCGTAACCGGTCGGCCCGCCGAGCGAGGCGCCGATGCCGATGACGACGAACGCGACACCGGCGTAGCCGAGGGCCGAGTTGCCCAGCTGCGGCACGCCGTCCGCCGCCTCCTTCGCGGCCGGGCTCAGCAGCACCCAGGCGACCAGCACGAACGTGCCGATGACCTCGGTGACGACGTTCCAGCCGGCCTTGGGGATGGTCGGGCCGGTGCAGAAGATGCCGCGCGTGCCCGCCGGGTCGTCGTGGGCGTCGAACTGCGCCTTGTAGGCCAGCCAGGCGAGCACGGCGCCGAGGAACGCGCCGACCAGCTGACCGGCGATGTAGACGGGTACCTGGTCCCACGGGGTCTTGTCCGCGACGGCCAGGCCCAACGTCACCGCGGGGTTGAGGTGAGCGCCGCTCGGCGCGGCGATGCTGGCGCCCGCGAAGACCGCGAAACCCCAGCCGATGTTGATCAGGAGCCAGCCACCGGCGTTGCCCAACGTGTCCTTCAGGACGACGTTGGCGACGACACCCGCGCCCAGAAGGATCAGGATCCCGGTGCCCAGCAGTTCCCACACGAAGATCGAGCCACTGCTCACTCGCCGACCTCCTCGCCTTGACAGGAGGCAGCACGGTCCGGGTCCGGCGGCGCTGCCCACCCCACAATGGGGCTTGACGCTAGTTCCGACCTGATCAGTTGTCCACGGGTGGCGTACCAGCGGGTAACGTGGTCGAGTCAAGTCCTGGTCGAGCATCAGGGAGGCGTTCGTGGTCATGCGTCAGCAGCACCCCGCCACCGCAGGCCGGCTGGGACCGCTCGAACGCTCGCAGTCCTGGGAGCGGCTGGGCGCCGAGACGTTCGACCTGGTGATCATCGGTGGTGGAGTGGTCGGCGTCGGCTCCGCCCTGGACGCCGCGACCCGTGGTCTGCGCGTGGCCCTGGTCGAGGCGCGCGACCTGGCCTCCGGCACCTCGAGCCGCTCGTCCAAGCTCTTCCACGGCGGCCTGCGCTACCTGGAACAACTGGAGTTCGGGCTCGTCCGCGAGGCACTGCGGGAACGCGAACTGATGCTGACCCGCCTCGCACCCCACCTCGTCAAGCCGGTCGCGTTCCTCTACCCCCTCACCCACCGGGGCTGGGAACGCCCGTACACCGCCGCCGGCCTGCTCATGTACGACACGATGGGCGGCGCGCGCTCCGTACCGGGCCAGAAGCACCTGACCAAAGCGGGCGCCCTCCGCCTCGTGCCCGCCCTGAAGCCCTCCGCCCTCGTCGGTGGCATCCGCTACTACGACGCCCAGGCCGACGACGCCCGGCACACCATGATGGTCGGCCGCACCGCGGCCCACTACGGCGCCGTCGTCCGCACGTCCACCCAGGTCGTCGGCTTCCTCCGCGAGGCGGACCGCGTCTCCGGCGTGCGCGTGCGCGACGTCGAGGACGGCCGCGAGACCTCCATCCGCGCCCACGCCGTGATCAACGCGACCGGCGTCTGGACCGACGAGCTGCAACGCCTCTCCGGCAGCCGGGGCCGCTTCCGGGTCCGCGCGTCCAAGGGCGTCCACATCGTCGTCCCCCGCGACCGGATCGTCTCCGAATCAGGCCTGATCCTCCGCACGGAGAAGTCGGTCCTCTTCGTGATCCCCTGGCGGAACCACTGGATCGTGGGAACGACCGACACGGACTGGAACCTCGACCTCGCCCACCCCGCCGCCACCCGGTCGGACATCGACTACATCCTCGACCACGTCAACGAAGTGCTGGCGACCCCACTGACCCACGACGACATCGAAGGCGTCTACGCGGGCCTGCGCCCACTGCTGGCCGGCGAGAGCGAATCCACCTCGAAGCTCTCCCGCGAACACGCCGTCGCCCGCGTCGCACCGGGCCTGGTCGCCATCGCCGGCGGCAAGTACACGACGTATCGGGTCATGGGCGCCGACGCCGTGGACGCCGCCTCCGTCGACCTCCCCGGCCGGATCCAACCGTCGATCACCGACAAAGTTCCCCTGATCGGGGCCGACGGCTACCACGCCCTGGTGAACCAGGCCGACCAACTGGCCACCCGCTACGGCCTGCACCCCTACCGCGTCCGCCACCTGCTGGACCGCTACGGCTCCCTCGTCCACGAAGTCCTGGAGTCGGCGAAC
This sequence comes from Saccharothrix carnea, assembly GCF_003014735.1. Classification (GTDB taxonomy): domain Bacteria; phylum Actinomycetota; class Actinomycetes; order Mycobacteriales; family Pseudonocardiaceae; genus Actinosynnema; species Actinosynnema carneum. Next base: position 78,126 of record NZ_PYAX01000006.1, read on the forward strand.
GCGGAACTGCTGAAGCCGGTACCGGGCGCGCCGGACTACCTGCAGGTAGAGGTGGTGTACGCGGCTTCGCACGAGGGGGCACTGCACCTCGAAGACGTCCTGACCCGCCGCACCAGGATCTCCATCGAGTACCCCCACCGAGGCGTCGAGTGCGCCCTACCGGTCGCGCGGCTGATAGCCGCCGTCCACGGCTGGGACGACGCCATGGTCGACCACGAAGTCTCCGTCTACACCGCCCGCGTGGACGCCGAACGAGCCTCCCAGGCCGAACCGGACGACCAAGCCGCCGACGCCGTCCGCTCCTCCGCCCCGGAAGCCCGCCCGGAAATCATCGAACCGGTCAGCTGAGCCGCCCTCACGTCCACTGGCACGCCCTTCCCTCTGCCCTTCCGCCCCTACGCCAACGCCGCCAACGCCGCGTGCACCATCACGCGCACACCCACCAGCAGAGCCCGTTCATCCAGGTCGAACCCGGGCTGGTGCAGGTCCTTCTGCTTCCCGACCCCGTCCCACACACCCAACCGGGCGAACGACCCGGGCACGTGCTCCAGGTACCACCCGAAGTCCTCACCACCGGACGACTGCTCGGTCCCGGCCAGCGCGTCCTCGCCCAACGCCGCCTCGACCCCGGCCCTCAGCAACATGGTGCTTTCCCGGTCGTTCACCACGGGCGGCACGCCGCGCCGGTGGTGCAGGTCGAACCCGACGCCGGTCGGCGCCAGCAGCGCACCCACCAGCTCCTTGATCAACGGCTCCAGCTCGGCCCAGATGTCCCGGTCACCGGTCCGCAGCGTGCCCCGCAGCACACCGTCCTGGGGCACCGCGTTGGGCGCCTCACCGGCGTGCACCGCGCCCCACACCAGCACCGTCCCCGAACGGGGGTCCACCCGCCGCGACAGCAACCCGGGCAGCCCCGTGATCACAGTCCCCAGCGCGTGCACCAAGTCCGCCGTCAGGTGCGGCCGCGAGGTGTGCCCACCCGGCGACGTCAGCCGCAGCTCCAGCATGTCGCTGGCCGAGGTGATCGCACCGATCCGCGTCCCGATCCGCCCGACCTCCAGCCGCGGGTCGCAGTGCAGGCCGAAGATCCGCTCCACGCCGTCCAGGCCGCCCGCCGCGAGCACGTCCAGCGCACCGCCCGGCATGACCTCCTCCGCCGGCTGGAACACCAACCTCACCCGTCCGGGCAGCTCAGTGGCCGACGCCAGCGCCAGCGCCGCGCCCAACAGCACGGTGGTGTGGGCGTCGTGCCCGCACGCGTGCGCCACGCCGTCCACTGTGGACGAGTACGGGGCTCCGGTGTTCTCCGGCAGGGGCAGCGCGTCGATGTCCGCGCGCAACGCCACGCACCGCGGCCCGGAGCCGACGTCGCACACCAGGCCCGTCCCACCGGGCAGGATGCGCGGCTTGAGCCCGGCGGAACGCAGCACGTCCGCGATCAGCTCGGTGGTGGCGAACTCGTGCCGGGACAGCTCGGGGTGCGCGTGGAGGTGCCGGCGCCAGGCGACGACCTCGGAGGCGTTCGCCGCCAGCCAGTCGTCCAGCCACGAGGGTCCGCGACCCTCACCGGGATCATCCACAGGGGCAATGCTGACCCCACGATCGGTCAACAGCACCTCGGCACCCTCCTCCGGTAGACGCGAGTCCAGGACCGTCATGCCACACCCGCCAGCAGTCGAGAGCGCTGCGCACCGTCGGTGGCAGCGGAAATTGTGGTCCAGGCGAGGGCGAGTGCCCCGTCGAGCACGGCTCGGTCGGCCGAGGCCGAGGCACAGGCGGTCGCGAACTCGATTTGGTGGTTCACCGCGTCTCCGCAGTCGATGGCGATGGTCGGGTGGATGGCCGGCAGCGCACGGGTGACGTTGCCCATGTCGGTGCTGCCGATCTTCTCCTTGAGCTCCTGCTCGGGGCTCAACGGATGCCTGCCCAGCTCGATCGCGGCACGCCGGTAGGCCTCCGCGAGCCAGGGGTCCGGGGTCAGCTCGGCGTACACCGGGGAGACCTTCACGACCTCGTGGGTGCAGCCGGTGGCGACGGCGCCCGCCTCGAAGCAGCGGTTGATCCGCTCCTCCAGCCGGCGCAGCGAGTCGAGGTCGTCGGCACGCAGGTCGAACATCGCCGACGTGCGGGCGGGCACGATGTTGGGCACGGCGCCACCGCGGGTGACGATGCCGCTGACCATCTGGCCCGGCTCCAGGTGCTGCCGGGCGAGCCCGATGGCGACCTGGGCGACGGTGATCGCGTCGGCGGCGTTCACCCCGAGGTGGGGCGCGGCGGCGGCGTGCGACGGCTTGCCGGTGTAGTGGACCTCGACGTCGGTGATGGCCAGCGATCGCGCGGCCACCGCCTCGTAGGGGGCTGGGTGCACCATCATCGACAACGCCACGTCGTCGAATACCCCGCGTTCGAGCATCAGCACCTTGCCGCCGCCGACCTCTTCGGCCGGGGTGCCGATCACCCGGACGGTGAGGCCCAGTTCGTCGGCCAGGTCACGCAGCGCGAGGGCCGCGCCGGTCGACGCCGCGGCGATGACGTTGTGCCCGCACGCGTGGCCGATCTCGGGCAGCGCGTCGTACTCCGCGCACAGCCCGAGCACCAACTCGCCGGAGCCGAACGACGCCGTGAACGCCGTCTCCAGGTCCGCGACACCGCGTTCGACCTCGAAGCCCTCGGCGGCGAGCAGGTCGGCGACCTTGGCGGCGCTGCGGTGCTCGGCGAACGCCTGCTCGGGCTCGGCGTGGATGCTGCGCGAGAGGCCTACCAGCGCATTCGAGTACCGCTCGACGGCCGAGCGTGTGCTCATCTTGAAGTCGGTACTCATTTGCGTCCATCCTGCATCACGGTCCGGCGGGCACGTCGCAACCCTGGTTGATCAACCGGCAACCGGTCGCGGGGCTGCGCCAAGCGGTGCTCGATTTTCGGTCAGACCGATCACACCCGCGCGAAGGCCGTTCACATTCGCCCGGGCCATGCGCGCGTCATGCTAGGAGAAGGCCTCACGCCACCCAGCGCTTTTCCCACCAAGTGGGAATCACTTGGCTTTGCGCCCGGCCTTCCACTTCGACCACCGCTTCTTGTTACGCCAGTAGACGAGGGCGAACAACAGCACCGCGATACCACCGATCCACAACTTTCTGCGGGTTTCGGCGCTCGACGCGGGCGCGGGCTCCTGGGGCGCGTCGATCGTGGGGCCGGGCGGCACGGTGCCGCCGGGCTCGATCGTGCCCCCCGGCGCCAGGGTCTCCGTGGGCTGGGCCGCGAAGTGCGGCGACGTCGTCACGGCCGCCCCTGTGCCGGCCACGGCGAACACACCGGCCAGCGCTAACAGGCACACCGCGAACAAAGATCGCCACATGGTCGCCAAGCCTAGCTACCGCCTTCCGTGGTTACCACTGTCAGTGGTCAGCCAAACCGGGTTCCGCTCACGTGCTGTGAGCGAACCTCACGCGTCCTCACCCTCGCCGGACCGGAACGCGGCCAGGATCCTCTCGGCGGCCAGCGTGGCCGTCAACCGCCCCTCCCGCACCTGCCGCTCCACCTCGGGCACGACCGACCGCACCGCCGCCGCCGAGCGCAGGCTCGCGAGCAGCTGGTCGTTCACCATCGCCCACGTCCAGTCCACCTGCTGCCGACGACGCCGCTCGGCCAGCTCACCGGCCGCCTCCAGCACCTCCCGGTGCCTGGTCACCTGCTCCCACACCACGTCGAGCCCCGACCCGTCCAGCCCGCTGCACGTCAGCACGGGCGGGTGCCACAACGCGTCGGCCGGGCGCAGCAGCCGCAACGCGCCCGCCAGCTCCCGCGCGGCCTTGCGGGCGTCCATCTCGTGCGGTCCGTCTGCCTTGTTGACCGCGATCACGTCGGCCAGCTCCAGCACGCCCTTCTTGATGCCCTGGAGCTGGTCACCGGTCCGCGCGAGGGTCAGGAACAGCGAGCAGTCCGTCATGTTCGCCACCGCGACCTCGGACTGGCCGACGCCGACCGTCTCGACCAGCACAACGTCGTAGCCCGCGGCCTCGACGAGCACGATCGACTCACGCGTCGCCTTGGCCACGCCGCCGAGCGTGCCCGAGGTCGGCGACGGTCGGATGAACGCCGCCGGGTCGACCGCGAGCCGGGCCATCCGGGTCTTGTCGCCCAGGATCGAGCCGCCGGTGCGGGTGGACGACGGGTCGACCGCCAGCACGGCCACCCGGTGCCCGCGCCCGGTCAGCATCGAGCCGAACGCGTCGATGAACGTCGACTTGCCCACGCCGGGCACGCCGGTGATGCCGACGCGGTGCGCGTTGCCCGCGTGCGGCAGCAGTTCGACCAGCAGCTCCTGGGCCGCCGCGCGGTGGTCCGGGCGGGTCGACTCGACCAGCGTGATGGCCCGCGCCAACGTGCCGCGGTTGCCGGCCAGCACGCCCTTGGCGTACTCGCCGACGTCGACCGGCTTAGCCATCTCGTCCCGGCAGGTCGGCGTGGCCGAGCTGCTCGGCGAGCTTGCGCAGCAGGTCACCGGCCGCGTCCGCGATCACCGTGCCGGGCGGGAAGATCGCCGCCGCACCCGCCTCGCGCAACGCGTCGAAGTCCTGCGGCGGGATCACGCCACCGACCACGATCATGATGTCCTCGCGGCCCATCTCCGCCAGCGCCGACCGCAGCGCGGGCACCAACGTGAGGTGACCGGCGGCCAGCGACGACACCCCGACGATGTGCACGTCGGCCTCCACGGCCTGGCGCGCGACCTCGTCCGGGGTCTGGAACAGCGGGCCGACGTCCACGTCGAAGCCGAGGTCGGCGAACGCGGTCGCGATCACCTTCTGGCCGCGGTCGTGCCCGTCCTGTCCCATCTTGGCGACCAGGATGCGCGGCCGGCGCCCTTCGGCTTCCGCGAACGCCTCCACGACCTCGCGCGTGGCCTCCACGTTGGACACGGACCCGGCCTCCTCCCGGTAAACCCCGGTGATCGTGCGGATCTGCGCGGAGTGCCGGCCCCACACCTTGCCCAGCGCCTCGGAGATCTCGCCGACCGTCGCCTTGGCCCGCGCCGCCGCGATCGCCAGCTCCAGCAGGTTGCCGTCCGAGTCCGCCGCCCGCGTCAGCGCGGCCAACGCCGAGTCCACACCGGACTGATCGCGTTCGGCCCGCAACCGCTCCAGCTTCGCGAGCTGCTGCGCGCGCACCCCGGCGTTGTCGACCTTGAGCACGTCGATCTTCTCGTCGACCTCGACCTGGTACTTGTTCACGCCGATCACCGGCTGCCGCCCGGAGTCGATGCGGGCCTGGGTGCGGGCCGCGGCCTCCTCGATGCGCAGCTTCGGGATGCCCGCGTCGATGGCCTGCGCCATCCCGCCCGCGGCCTCGACCTCGGTGATGTGCGACCACGCGCGGTGCGCCAGGTCGTGCGTGAGGCGTTCGACGAACGCGCTGCCGCCCCACGGGTCGATCACCCGCGTGGTGCCTGACTCCTGCTGGAGCAGCAGCTGGGTGTTGCGGGCGATGCGCGCGGAGAAGTCCGTGGGCAGCGCCAGCGCCTCGTCCAACGCGTTGGTGTGCAACGACTGCGTGTGCCCCTGCGTGGCGGCCATCGCCTCGACGCACGTGCGGGCGACGTTGTTGAACACGTCCTGCGCGGTGAGCGACCAGCCGGAGGTCTGGCAGTGCGTGCGCAGCGACAGCGACTTCGGGTTCTTCGCGTCGAAGCCCTTCACCAGCTTCGCCCACAGCAGCCGGGCCGCGCGCAGCTTGGCGACCTCCATGAAGAAGTTCATGCCGATCGCCCAGAAGAACGACAGCCGCGGCGCGAACGCGTCGATGTCCAGGCCCGCGTCCCGGCCCGCCCGCAGGTACTCCACGCCGTCCGCCAGCGTGTAGGCCAGCTCCAGGTCGGCCGTCGCGCCCGCTTCCTGCATGTGGTAGCCGGAGATCGAGATCGAGTTGAACTTCGGCATCCGCTGCGAGGTGAACGCGAAGATGTCGGAGATGATCCGCATCGACGGCCGCGGCGGGTAGATGTAGGTGTTGCGGACCATGAACTCCTTGAGGATGTCGTTCTGGATGGTCCCGGCCAGCTGCTCCGGCGCCACCCCCTGCTCCTCGGCCGCCACCACGTAGAGCGCCAGGATCGGCAGCACCGCGCCGTTCATGGTCATCGACACGCTCATCTTGTCCAGCGGGATTCCGTCGAACAGCTGGCGCATGTCGTAGATCGAGTCGATCGCCACGCCCGCCATGCCGACGTCACCGGCCACGCGCGGGTGGTCGGAGTCGTAGCCGCGGTGGGTGGCCAGGTCGAACGCGACGGAGAGCCCCTTCTGGCCGGCCGCGAGGTTGCGGCGGTAGAAGGCGTTGGACTCCTCGGCGGTGGAGAACCCGGCGTACTGCCGGATCGTCCACGGCTGGTTGACGTACATCGTCGGGTACGGGCCGCGCAGGAACGGCGCGATGCCCGGGTAGGTGCCCAGGAAGTCGAGGCCTTCGGTGTCGGCGGCCGTGTAGACGGGTTTGACGCCGATGCCCTCGGGCGTCTCCCACGTCAACGCGTCCGCGCCCTTGCCGGTCGCCTCCTGCAGCGCGGCGTGCCACTGCGCGGCGTCGGCGGCGGTGCCGGGCTCGCCCAGGTCGACGTCGGCGAAGTTCGGGATCATCGCTGGACTCCAAGGGCGTCGAACGTGTGCTCCAGCACTTCCAGCGCCGGGCAGCCGGTGAACACGTACTCGTCGATCGCGGCTTCGGACTTCTTGCCCGCCAACAACACCCGCTCCGCGCCGGCCTCGCGCAGGGCCTGCGCCACCGGTGCGGCCAGCTCGGCGTAGCTGCTCTCGCTGCCGCACACGCACGCGATCCGGGCACCGCTCTCGCGGAACTTCGCGACCACGTCCTCGACCGTCTTGGTGGGACCGGCGTTCGGCGTCTCGATACCGCCCGCCTGGAACAGGTTCGCCGCGAACGTGGCCCGCGCGGTGTGCGCGGCGACCGGGCCGAGCGTGGCGAGGAAGACCTTGGGCCTCTCGGCCGCCGCATCCGCCGCGTCCCGCAACGCCTCGAAGTCCTGGGCGTACCGGACGCGCGGCAACGCCCGCCCTCGACCGACCGGAATCGTCGTACCCCTCTGGGACAATGAATCCAGGGGACCCCCTGGCGGGGACGCCTGCGCAGCACGGGCGACGAGGCCTTCGCTCGGCTGGCCCGAGGCGGCGAGACTTTCGCCTGGCCGGTCCGGGGCCGCCGACCGAGAGATCGGCTGCTCGTCGGGGTACGGCGGCCGGACTACCGGTTGCTCGGCCAGGTTCGGGAACTCGCTCACGCCCGTGATCGCGTCGGACCGGTCGGCCAGGTTCGCCCGGCGCCGGGCCCACGTGTCCGCGATCTGGTCGGCGACCAGGTCGAACGCCTTCGGCAACCCACCCGCGGCCTCGATCTCGCGGAACCACGCCCACGCGGCGCGCGCGAGGTCGTCGGTGAGCCGTTCCACGTACCAGGAGCCGCCCGCCGGGTCGATCACGCCGGCCAGCTTCGACTCCTCCAGCAGCAGCGACTGGGTGTTGCGGGCGATGCGCCGGGAGAAGTCGTCGGACAGGCCGATCGCGTGGTCGAACGGCAGCACGGTCACCGCGTCCGCACCGCCCAGACCCGCGCCGAAGCACGCCACGGTGGTGCGCAGCATGTTCACCCACGGGTCGCGGCGGGTCATCATCGCGGGCGACGTGACCGCGTGCTGCGCCTGCGGGCTCGGCGCGCCGGCGACCTCGGTGACCCGCGCCCAGAGCCGCCGCGCGGCCCGGAACTTCGCGATGGTGAGGAACTGGTCGGCGGTCGCCGCGTACCGGAACTCCAGCAGCCGCACAGCGTGCGCGACGTCCAACCCGGCCTCGGTCAGGTGCCGCAGGTACGCCACCCCGGCCGCCAGCGACGCGCCCAACTCCTCCGCGTCCGACCCGCCCGCCTCGTGGAACGGCAGGCCGTCCACCACCACAAGGCGCAGTTCGGGGAACTCGCGGGCCTTGCCGAGCAGGTCGGTCAGCGCCGCCAGGTCAGCGGGCTGCCCCGTGCGCGCCTGGACGCCCAACGGGTCCGCGCCCACGTTGCCCCGGACCTCGCCGGCCAGCACCGGCCGCTGGTCCCAGACCCGCAGCATGGCGCGACCGGCGGCGAGGAAGTCCGCGCCCGCGTCGACGATCACCGGCGCGAGGTCCAGGTAGACGTCGGCCAGCACGTCGTCGTAGGACGCCGGGTCGAGACCCTTGAGCCACAGCGACGTGACGCCGTTCTCCAGGTCGGCCATCACCGCCTCGCGGTCGGCGACCCGGTGCTGCTGGCGGACGTCCCAGCCCTCGACCGCGCCCTGCGGCCTGCTGCCGCGCGTGAACGGGGCCAGGCCGGGGAAACCGGCGTCCGGCGCCCGTTCGGCAGCCGTGTAGAGCGGCTGCACGTCGATGTTGTCGTAGGTGGTGGTGATCAGCGACCCGAAGTCCGCACCCGACTTGCGCAGCACGCCCTGGACCAGGTCCAGCCACTGCTCGCGGTCAGGGGTGGGGAACTCGGCGGCCAGCGCCAACTCGCCTGACGGCTCCATCATGCTCCGGAGTGTTACTCACCAGTAGTACGACGGCTATGTGAGGTTCACCGCCGTGAACGATGCAGACGCCAGTCTTCCACGCTGGGGGATGATGGCGCAGTGGACGAAGACCACCCGGTTACCGGGCCGGACCGGCTGATCGCCGGGCGTTACCGCCTGCGGCACGTCCTGGGACGTGGCTCGATGGGCACCGTCTGGGCCGCGCACGACGAAGTCCTGCGACGCGACGTCGCGGTGAAGGAGATCCTCCGCCCGGAGGGCACGCCGGACGACGAAGCCGAGGTGCTGCGGGAACGGACGTTGCGGGAAGCGCGGTCGGCGGCGGCGCTCGCGCACCCGAACCTGGTGACGCTGTACGACGTGGTGCGGGCCGACGGCGACCCGTACGTGGTGATGGAGCTGGTGCCGTCGTCGTCGCTGGCGGAGGTGGTGCGGCAGCGCGGGCCGTTGACCGACGTGCAGGGCGCCGTCGTGGCCGATGCCGTGGCCGCGGCGCTGGAGGCCGCGCACCGGGCCGGGATCACGCACCGGGACGTGAAGCCGGGCAACGTGCTGGTCGCGGACGACGGCCGGGTGAAGCTGACCGACTTCGGCATCGCCCGCAACGTCGCCGAGGCCACCCTGACCAGCCGCGGGATCACGCTGGGCACGCCCGCGTTCATCGCGCCCGAGGTGGCGGCCGGTGGGGCGGTGTCGTTCGCGGCGGACCAGTGGTCGTTGGGCGCGACGCTGTTCGCGGCGATGACCGGGCAGCAACCGTACGAAGGCGCGAACGTGCTCCAGACGATCAACCAGGTCGTGCACGGTGACGTGCCGTCCGCGGCGGGGTGCGGCGCTTTGGAGGCGGTCGTCGCGGGGCTGATGGTGAAGGAGCCGGAGGGGCGGATCGGGTTGGCCGAGGTGCGGCGGCTGGTGCGGCCGCTGCTGCCCGAGCCGGGGACCGACGTGTTCCCGGTGACGTCGGACACCCGCCCGGTGGTGGAGGTCGTGCGGCCACCCCTGGTCAAGCCGCCGATCGCGCCCGACACGCCGTTGGCGTCCGACCCGGGGCCGCTGCCGTTCGTCCTGGCGGATCCGCCGACGCGTGAGCTGACCCGCCGCCCGGGGTTGACGGCGCTGGTGGCGTTGTCCGCGGTGGTGCTGTTCGCGATCGGCAGCGTGTCCGGCTTCGCGTTGACCAGGACCGTCGCGGGCGCCTCCCTGCTGCCGCCGCCGACCCCGTCCACCCCGTCCGTGCCCGCGATCACGGAGACGCCGTCCCTGCTGCCGACCACGGCGTCGGCCGCGTCCGCGAACGGCGAGCAGGGCGCCGAGTTCACCATCGAGGTCGGGCCGGACTGGACCAGCTTCCTGGAGCAGCGGGCGAACGACGGGCTGGTGCCGAGCACCGTGGTGCACCTGGTCGCGCCGAACGGCTGGTACGAGGTGACGGTGCAGCGGTTCCCGGACTACTACGACCGCAACACGGTCAAGGACTACCTGCAGCACGTGCGGTCCCGGTGGGCGAAGGGCCAGTACTTCGGCGAGGCCTTCGAACCGACCGACGACCTGCCACCGGGCGGCCGTGAAGCGGCTCGCCAGTACAGCTACCGGACCGTCGAACGGGCCACCGACCTGGCTCGCGGCACCGTCCCCCCAGGCCCTGACCTGCGCCGCAGCCGCTACTCCCGCATCCTGCCGAGGGGCAACGACCTGTGGGTGGTCGAGGTCGTGGTGCCGACCGAGCAGGAGGAGGCGGGCCGGAGCCGGCTGTTCGACACCATCGCGCCGACGTTCAGGGTGACGGATTAGCCGGCCCGGCGGCACTGCGGGCAACGGTGGCAGGCGGCTATTAGGCTCGCGGCCGTGACCGGTATTGATGAGAAGACCGCCCCTGAGGCCCTGGCCACCGACGCGGCCAAGGCGTTGGCCGAGCGGACCGGGGTGGACAGGCACGACATCGCCGTCGTCCTCGGGTCGGGGTGGCGCCCGGCGGCCGACCTGATCGGCGAGGCCGTGGCCGAGGTGCCCATGGGCGAGTTGCCCGGGTTCGAGGCGCCCACCGCCGTCGGGCACGGCGGGACGGTGCGGTCGGTGCGCGTCGCCGACAAGAACGTGCTGGTCATGCTCGGCCGGACGCACGGGTACGAGGGCAAGGGCGTGGCCAAGGTCGTGCACGGCGTGCGCACGGCGGCGGCCGCGGGCGTCGGCACGGTCGTGCTGACCAACGCAGCGGGCGGGCTGCGGCAGGGCATGGCGGTCGGCCAGCCCGTGCTGATCAGCGACCACCTGAACCTGACCGCGTCGTCGCCGCTGGTGGGCGCGCGGTTCGTGGACCTCACCGACCTGTACTCGCCGCGGCTGCGCGACCTCGCCCGGGAGATCGACCCGTCGTTGGAGGAAGGCGTCTACGCGGGCCTGCCCGGACCGCACTTCGAGACGCCCGCCGAGATCCGGATGCTGCGCACGATGGGTGCGGACCTGGTCGGCATGTCCACCGTGCTGGAGGCCATCGCGGCCCGCGCGGAAGGCGTGGAGGTGTTCGGCCTGTCGCTGGTGACGAACCTCGCCGCGGGCATCACCGGTGAGCCGCTCAACCACGAAGAGGTGCTGGAGGCGGGCCAGGCGGCGGCCAGCCGGATGGGCGCGTTGCTGCGCGAGCTGGTCACCCGGGCAGAGCCGGCGGCCAGGGCATGAGCCTGAGCCCCGCCCTGCGCGACGCCGCGTTCCGCTGGATCGCCGACGACCCCGACCCGGACACGCGCCTGGAGCTGCAGACCGTGCTGGCGCGGGCGATGGGCGGTGACGCCGCCGCGGCCGACGAGCTGGCCGACCGGATGGCCGGTCCGCTGACGTTCGGCACGGCGGGGTTGCGCGGTCCGGTGCGGGCCGGGCCGAACGGGATGAACCGGGCCGTGGTCATCCGCACCACGGCCGGGCTCGCCGCGTGGCTCAAGGCCAACGGGCACGTCGGCACGGTGTTCGTGGGTCGGGACGCGCGGCACGGGTCGGAGGACTTCGCGACCGCGGCGGCCGGTGTGCTGGCGGGTGCGGGATTCACCGTGCGGGTGCTGCCGGGGCCGCTGCCGACGCCGGTCCTGGCGTTCCTGGTCAAGCGGCACGACGCGGTGGCGGGCGTGCAGATCACCGCGTCGCACAACCCGCCCGCGGACAACGGCTACAAGCTGTACCTCAAGGGCGGCGGGCAGATCGTGCCGCCGGAGGACCGCGAGATCGAGGCGGCGATCCGGGGCGTGCCCGCAGCCGTGTCGGTGCCGCGGTCGGACGACTACCTGCCGGTGTCGGACGCCGAGGTGGACGAGTACCTGGAACGGGTCGCGTCACTGCCCCGCGGCACGGCGCGTGACCTGCGGGTGGCGTTGACCCCGATGCACGGCGTCGGCGGCGCGACGGCGGTGGAGGCGTTGCGGCGGGCCGGGTTCACCGACGTGCGGGTGGTGCGCGAGCAGGCCGTGCCGGACCCGGCGTTCCCGACCGTGGCGTTCCCGAACCCGGAGGAGCCGGGTGCGGCGGACCGGCTGCTGGAGCTGGCGGCGGCCGAGGACGCCGACCTGGCCATCGCGCTGGACCCGGACGCGGACCGGTGCGCGCTGGGCGTGCGCGAGCGGGACGGGTCGTGGCGGATGCTGCGCGGTGACGAGACCGGTGTGCTGCTCGGCTCGCTGGTCCTGTCCACCACGGACAGTGCGGATCCGTTGGTGGCCACCACGATCGTGTCGTCGTCGTTGCTGAAGTCGATCGCGGCGGCGCACGGCGCGCGGTACGCGGAGACGTTGACCGGGTTCAAGTGGCTGGTGCGCGCGGGCGACGGGTTGGTGTTCGCGTACGAGGAGGCGTTGGGCAACTGCGTCGACCCCGCGCACGTCAACGACAAGGACGGCATCTCGGCGGCCGTGGTGGCGTGCGACCTGGCGGCCGGGTTGAAGGCGTCGGGCCGGACCCTGCTGGACGCGCTGGACCAGCTCGCCGTCGACCACGGCCTGCACCTGACCGACCAGGTGTCGCTGCGGTTCACCGACCTGAGCCGGATCGGTGCGCTGATGGCGCGGCTGCGGGCGCAGCCGCCGGGGGGTTTCGCGTTCGAGGACCTGCTGCCCGGGGCCGACGTGGTCCGGCTCACCCGCGAAGGCGTGCGGGTGGTCGTGCGGCCGTCCGGGACCGAGCCGAAGCTGAAGGCGTACCTGGAGGTCGTGGAACCGGTGTCCGACGACCTGCCGGCGGCCCGTGACCGTGCTCGGGCGCGGTTGGCCGAACTGCGGGCTCAGGTGTCCGAGCTGCTCACGCCCTAGCGGTCACGACGCCAGGGCCAGCAGCAGGCACAGCACGGCGACGACGAGCGAACCGCCCGCCACCAGGTACGGACGCCGGGTCGGCGGACTCACCGGGCGCGACCGGCCCTGCGTGAACGCGGCCAGCGAGATCCGGCCGGAGATGTAGCTGGTCGTGCACAGCGCGACGCCGGTCGCGAGGATCATCGTGTTGACGTCCCACGGGCTGTGGTCGACCCCCGGCCACAGGGCGATGAAGACCAGCGGCAGGCCGATCAGCCCGACCCCGATGCCGACCCCCGCACCCCAGGTGATCCGCCGGTTCCGCTTCATCGTGGCGATGCTGCGAGTTTCCATGACTCCCTCCCGTGTCACTACTACTGAGGACGCGCGACGGCCCCGCGGGTTCCCGCGCGACGTCATCACTGGGGTTGGGTGCCATGTTAGTGCCGCGACCGGCAACCTTCGCCTCGTCTTCCGCCGGTCGCGGCACTGTCGAGCGGTTGCCGTGCCGTGCCGGTCGCGGCAACCTTGGCCGCGTGCCCCGCCTGCTGATCGTGCACCACACGCCGTCGCCCGCCATGCAGGAGCTGTTCGAGGCCGTGCTGGAGGGCGCGACCGACCCGGACATCGAGGACGTCGAGGTGGTCCGCCGCCCCGCCCTGTCCGCGACCGCGTCGGACGTGCTGGAAGCTGACGGCTACCTGCTCGGCACGCCCGCCAACATCGGGTACATCAGCGGCGCGTTGAAGCACTTCTTCGACACCATCTACTACCCGTGCCTGGACGCCACGCGCGGTCGGCCGTTCGGGGCGTACGTGCACGGCAACCTGGGCACGGAGGGTGCGGTGAAGGCGTTGCGGGACATCACGGCCGGGTTGAAGTGGCGGCCTGTGGTGGAGACGTTGTCCCTCGCCGGTGCGCCGGACGGTGACGCCCGGGAGCGGTGCCGGGAGTTGGGCGCCACCGTCGCGGCCACGTTGATGCCCTAGCGGCCCAGGGTGGGCATGACCTCGGTCGGGTAGCGGGTGCCGGCCACCGCGTCGGGCGGCACGGCCGCCGCGATCCGGGACAGCTGCTCGTCGGTCAGCTCCAGGTCGGCCGCGGCGGCGTTCTCCTCCAGGTACTTCACCCGCTTGGTGCCGGGGATCGGTACCGCACCCTGGTGGTGCACCCACGCCAGCGCGATCTGGGCCGCCGTCACGTCGTGCTCCCGCGCCACCTGGCGCAGCGACTCGACCAGCGCGAGGTTGCGGGCCAGGTTCTCCTCGGCGAACCGCGGCTGGCCGGCCAGCCGGAAGTCGCCGGGCGCGAAGTCGTCCTTCGACGTGTACTTGCCGGTCAGGAACCCGCGGCCCAGCGGCGAGTACGCGACGACGCCGATGCCCAGCTCACGGCACGTCGGCACGACCTCCGCCTCGATGTCGCGCGACCACAGCGACCACTCGGTCTGCACGGCCGCGACCGGGTGCACGGCGTGCGCCCGCCGGATCGTCTCCGCGCCCGCTTCGGACAGGCCCAGGTAGCGGACCTTGCCCTCGGCGACCAGCTCGGCCATCGCGCCGACGGTCTCCTCGATCGGCACGTCCGGGTCGACGCGGTGCTGGTAGTACAGGTCGATGTGGTCGGTCCGCAGCCGCCGCAGCGACGCCTCGGCGGCTTGCTTGACGTACTCCGGGTCACCGCGCAGGCCCCACTCGGACCGCGGCTGCCCCGGCTCGCGGACGATGGCGAACTTCGTCGCCAGCACGACCTCGTCCCGGCGGCCCTCGACGGCCCGCCCGACCAGCTCCTCGTTGGTGAACGGCCCGTACATGTCGGCGGTGTCGAGCAACGTGACGCCCAGGTCCAGGGCGCGGTGGATGGTCGCCGTGGACCCGGCGTCGTCGCCCGGGCCGTAGAAGTCGCTCATCCCCATGCAGCCCAGACCCTGCGCGCTCACCTCGAGCGCGCCCAACCGGCGCTTCTCCACGGTCGTCCTCCCTACTTGTTCGAGAGCTTCAGGAACTCCGCCGGGTACCGCTCGCCCGCGACGGCGGGTGCGGCGGCCTCGATCGCGCGGAGCTCCTCGGCGCCGAGTTCGAGCGAGGCGGCGGCGACGTTCTCCTCCAGGTACTTCACCCGCTTGGTACCCGGGATGGGGACGACGTGCTCGCCCTGGTGGTGCACCCAGGCCAGGGCCAGCTGACCGGGCGTGACGCCGCGTTCGGCGGCGAGTGCGCGCAACGCGTCCACGATGGCGGTGTTGCGGGCGAAGTTGTCCTCGGCGAACCGGGGCAGGTTGCGGCGCATGTCGTCCTCGGCCAGGTCGGCGACGGACGTGACGCGACCGGTGAGGAAACCGCGGCCGAGCGGCGAGAACGGCACGATGCCGATGCCCAGCTCACGGCACGTCGGCGCGATCTCGGCCTCGATGTCGCGCGTCCACAGCGACCACTCGCTCTGCAGCGCGCTGATCGGGTGCACGGCGTGTGCGCGGCGGATCGTCGCGGCGCCCGCCTCCGACAGGCCCAGGTAGCGGACCTTGCCCTCGGCGACCAGCTCGGCCATCGCGCCGACGGTCTCCTCGATCGGCACGTCCGGGTCGACGCGGTGCTGGTAGTACAGGTCGATGTGGTCCACGCCGAGCCGCCGCAACGACGCCTCGACCGCCTGCTTGACGTACGCCGCGTCCCCGCGCGGCTTGCGGTCGGGGTCGGCGAGCCCGAACTTGGTCGCGACCACCACCTCGTCGCGCCGCCCCCTGATCGCCCGGCCCACCAGCTCCTCGTTGGCGCCCACGCCGCTGACGTCGGCGGGTGCGCCGGGACGCGTGGCCCCGCCGTACACGTCCGCCGTGTCCAGCAGCGTGACACCGAGGTCCAGCGCCCGGTGGATGGTGGCGATCGACTCGGCCTCGTCGCCGACGCCGTAGGACTGGCTCATGCCCATGCAGCCCAGGCCCTGGTTGCCGACCCGGAGTTCGCCCAACGACCTCACGCCGTGATCCCCTCGATGAAGGTGTGCTCGATCTGCTCGTAGTGCGTGATCTTGTAGTCGAGCACTTCCAGGCACGACTGCAGCTCGGCGATGCGCGCGCGGACCGACGCCCGGTGCTCGTACAGCATCTGCTTGCGCCTGCCCGCCGTGGCCGCGCCGAGGTGCCTGAGCTGCGCGTACTCGCGCATCATGCGGATGGGCATGCCGGTGGTGCGCAGGCGGGTCAGGAAGACCAGCCAGCCCAGGTCGTCGTCGCTGTAGGTGCGCCGCCCGCCGGAGTCCCGGGCGGGCGGGTCGACCAGGCCGATCCGCTCGTAGTAGCGCAGGGTGTCGATCGACAACCCACTGCGCTCGGCCGCTTGGGCGATCGAGTAAGTCACGGTGTCGACCGTAGGAGCTGGAGTGCACTCCAGGTCAACCCGTTTCGCGTTCAGTCGTCCTTGGGCAGGCCCCAGGCCTCCAGGTGGGCGGCCATGCCGGCGACGTCGATCTGCTCCCGGCCCAGCGCACGCACCAGGTCGAGGGCTTCGTCCTCCTCCGCGTCGATCCACCAGCCGTTGATGTCGCACAACGTCACGGCGGCGACCCAGCCCAGCCGCCAGTTGCCCTCGGCCAACGGGCGCGTGCGGACGATGGAGTCGAGCAACGCGGAAGCTTTCAGCCAGAGCGTGTCGTAGGCCTCGACCCCCAGCACTGTGGCCCGGGGGCGGTGGGCTGCGGAGTCGAGGAGACCTAAGTCGCGCACGACCAGATCCCCGCCGGTGACGGCGGTCGCCAGCACGAGCAAGTCGCCGGCGTCGAGGTAGTTGACCACTGCTTGACGCGCTCCCTGTCCCGAGGGGCTGGGACTCCGGCGCGGCCACGCCGCCTCCGGGACGCCTGCAGCGCCACCACCCACCCCCTCAGGTCCGTATCGCCTCCCCGCCCAGCGGGCGGCGAGGATGTTGTCGGCCGCGTTGTGCACCGAAGCGCAACCTGGACGCAGCCCGATCTTCAACGGCGCACCATACCGGTGCGCTCCGGACCGCCGTGGCCGTTCACAGAGGTAGAAAAGTGAACGACCGGGCGTGCGGCGGTTGAGCTGCATGGATTGATCGTATCGAACATATGTTCGAACGGCGAGGGCGCGACGATGCGTTCACCCGAAGGTGCGGCGTCGTGGTCGGTGAGTAGTCGGCCGGTCGCCCAGAGGTACGGATTCCCGCAATCCGGACAGGCCGCGTCGGCGTCGGATCGGGCTTGGACTCGGCCTTCGAGCCCGTGGGATCAGGCTCGGGTCACGCGGAGCCGAGGCGGTCGAGCAGGCCCCGGTACTTGGGGAGCACGCGCCCGAGGACCTCGGACAACTGCTCTTCCTTCTGCAACCTGGCCCACCGCTCGGCCAAGGCCAAGCGCACGACCTCCTGCTTCGAACGGCCCTCGGCGGCGGCGAGTTCGTCGAGCCGCCGGTTCTCCTCGTCGCTCAGACGCAGAGTCATCGCCATGGAGAATGACGGTACCAACTTGATACCACGATGGCCAGACCGCGAATTATAACGGTGTTGCGATACGATGTCCCGGTGCCACGACCGAAGACACACGACGAAGCGCTCCGCGGCCGGCTGCTCGAGCGGGCGGGCGAACTGCTGTCCACCGAAGGCCCCGGCGCACTGAGCTTGCGCAGGCTCGCGGCGGATGTCAACACCTCGACCACGGCCGTGTACTCGTTGTTCGGCGGCAAGCCCGCGCTGCTGAACGCCGTGTACGAGGAGGCGTTCCGCCGATTCGGTGAACGGATCGCGAGCGTGCCGCAGACCGACGACCCGGTGGAGGACCTGGTCCAGATCGGCTTGGCATACCGGGCGAGCGCGCTCGCGGACCCGCAGTTCTACCTGGTGATGTTCAGCAAGGTGGTGCCGAACTTCGAGCCGTCCGAGGAGACGAAGGAAGCGGCCAACCAGACGTTCCTGCCGGTCGTGCGGGACGTCGGGCGCGCGGTCGAGTGCGGGGTGTTCACGCCCGAGCCGCCCGAGCGGATCGCGTTGGCGATGTGGGGCATGGTGCACGGCCTGGTGAGCCTGGAGCTCAACGGCAACCTGCCGCCGGGCGTCGAGATCGCCTCCGTCTACGAGCGCGCGCTGCGTGCGCACGCGGACGGTTGGCGCAACGCGTGAAGGTGGGCACGACGTGAAGGTGGGGCCCGGGGAGGTGGCCGCCGCGAAACCTCCCCGGACCCCGTGAACTGTCCAGATCAGGACAGTCCGCTGGTGAGCGCCTTGATCAGCTCGCCGTCGGCGGTGTCACCGTCGAGCGACCAGATCATCGCGCCGCCAAGGCGCCGTTCGGCCACGTAGCGGCCCTTGCGCTTCATCTCGACCGGGTCGTCCCAGGTCCAGAACGTGGTGCCGTCGAACAGCCACGCGTGCCCGGCCTTGGCATCCCGGTGCACGGTGAACTTCCCCAGCTGCGCCTTGAGGATCCGGTAGTCCTCGTACCCGGCCTCGTAGGTCGCGGGCGCCGGGCCGGTCGCGGGCTGGAACAGGCCGTTGTTCTCGTTGCGGACGCCGGTCCAGCCGCGGCTGTAGAACGGCACGCCCAGCACGACCTTGTGCTTCGGTGCGCCGTTGCGCAGGTAGTGGTCGATGGCGACCTGCGAGCTGAACGGCGGTGCGGTCGGGTCGGCCGCGGGCGTGCGGACGGCGGACTGCTGGTTGGTCAGCGGCTCCCAGGCACCGTGGTAGTCGTAGCCCTGGATCGTGGCGAAGGTCAGCAGGTCGAAGACCTTCTTCACCTCGAAGCCGCGGTCGACCTGGGCGGGGTTGGCGGGCAGGAACGCGGTGAGGTCGTAGCGCTCGCCGGTGCGCCGGGACAGCTGGCCGAGCTGCTTGCGGTACTCCACGAGCAGCGCGGTGAAGTTCTGCTTGTCCTCGGGGCGCACGACGTTGCCGGGCGCGGCCTCGGACGACGGCCACTCCCAGTCGAGGTCGATGCCGTCGAACACGCCGGCCGCCGCACCGGGCGCGGCGTCGGGCAGGTTGCCCTTGAGCCACAGGTCCAGGCAGGAGGCGACGTGCGCGGCGCGCGCCTCGGGGGTGAGCGCGGCGTTGGAGAAGTACTTGGAGCCGGTCCAGCCGCCGAGGGAGATGTTGATCCGCAGCTCGGGGTACTTGGCCTTGAGCTGCTTGAGCTGGTTGAGGTTGCCGGACAGCGGCTGGCCCGCGACGTCCGCGGTGCCGTCCACGCTCTGCCCGGCGCCGAACGGCCGCTGGTAGTCGGCCCACGGGTCGGCGCTGACGCACTTGCCGGACTCGTCGAGGAAGCCGAAGGCGTAGTTCAGGTGGGTGAGCCGGGGCGCGGTGCCGTTGGCGACGAGGTCGCGCACCAGGAAGTTGCGGTCGTAGCCGCTCCACTGGGTGTAGTAGCCGACGACGCGCTCAGCTTTGCCGTGACCGCCGTGACCGCCGTGCTTGCCGTGATCGCCGTGCGCGACTGCTTGCGGCGCCAGTGACACGGTCATCGCGGTGGCCAGGAGGGCGGGGAGCACCCATCTCCTGCTCGACATGCTTCTCCTCGCGGTGTGCGTCCCGGCTTGTTCCGGTGTGGTCTGGACCACGGTAGTGATGAGGTCTAGACCACCTCTACGGCCGTTCGGCCGAATCCGGTAATACGAAGTTCCTTCGCATATCTTGCAAACTTTTGCATGTGCGGGCGGGGTGGTGGTCGCGCTAGCTTCGGCGCTGTTCAAGTTTGAATAACCGCTTTGGGGGAAGACATGACGATCCTGGTCACCGGGGCTACCGGCACCATCGGCGGTGAGGTCGTGCGGCAGCTGGCGGCGGCGGGTGTGCCGGTGCGGGCGTTGACGCGGAACCCGGCTCGGGCCGTGCTGCCGGACGGGGTGGAGGTGGTGGGAGGTGATCTGACGCGGCCGGGCGAGCTGCCGCTGGACGGGGTGACGGCGGTGTTCCTGCTGGCGGCGATCGAGTCGGACGACGCGGCGGAGCACGCGCGGGCGTTCCTGGACCGTGCTCCGGACCTGCGGCGGGTGGTGTTCCTGTCGAGCAGCGCGGTGACCGTGCGGCGGCCGGGGAGCTACGAGCTGCACCACGACGTGGAGCGGGTGATCGAGGCGTCAGGCGTGGCGTGGACGCACGTGCGGCCCGGTGAGTTCATGGCCAACAAGCTGATCTGGGCGCGGACGATCAAGGCGGAGAACGTGGTGCGGGCGCCGTTCCCGGAGTCGGTGGGCGCGCCGGTGCACGAGGCGGACGTGGCCGAGGTGGCGGTGCACGCGTTGCTGCACGACGGGCACGCGGGCAAGGCGTACACGTTGAGCGGGCCGGAGGCCTTGACGCACGTGAGACAAGCCGCGGCCATCGGTCGTGGCCTGGGCCGCCCGATCGCCTTCGAACGCCTGACCTACGGCCAGGCCCGCGCGTCCCTGATCCGCGACGAGGGCCTGCCCTACGACGTCGCCGAGTACCTCCTCGGCTACATGGCCCAGCACGCCGAGGAACCGGCCTCCGTCACCCCCGACTTCACGACCGTCACGGGCCACCCGGGCCGCACCCTCGCCACCTGGGCCACCGACCACCACACCGACCTCACCTAACCGCGAGAGTCGTACGTTCACCGCGCGAGAGTCCAACGTCGACAGACGCTGAATTCAACGCTCATGCCTAACGGTGTGAGGGCCGAGCGTTGAATTCAGGTGCGCTGAGCGTTGGACTCTCGCGGCGTGAGCGTTGGACTCTCGCGGGGTTAGTGGACGGCGCCGTATTGGCGGTCGCCGGCGTCGCCCAGGCCGGGGACGATGAAGCCCGAGTCGTTCAGGCGTTCGTCGATGCTGGCGGTGATCAGGCGGACCGGGAGGGCCGAGTCCTCCAGGTGCTTGATGCCCTCGGGGGCCGCCAGGGCGCAGATCGCGGTCACGTCGGTGGCGCCGCGGTCGATCAGCAGCCGGATCGTGTACGCCATCGAACCGCCCGTGGCGAGCATCGGGTCCAGCACGAAGACGGGGCGACCGGCCAGGGAGTCGGGCAGCGACTCCATGTACGGGGTCGGCTGCAAGGTCTCCTCGTCACGCGCCAGGCCGACGAAACCCATCTGCGCGTCCGGGATCAGCTTGTGCGCCTGGTCGGCCATGCCGAGACCGGCACGCAGCACGGGCACCAGCAGCGGCGGGTTGGCCAACCGGTAGCCGGTGGTGCGGGCGACGGGCGTGTGCACCCGCTCCTCGGCCACGGGCAGCTCGCGCGTGGCCTCGTACACCAGCATCACGGTCAGCTCGTGCAGCGCGGCGCGGAACGCCGCGTTGTCGGTGCGGGCGTCACGCATGGTGGTCAGCCGCGCCCTGGCCAGTGGGTGATCGACAACGAGGACGTCCATGGTCGAACAGTATGTGGTACCTCTAACCGATGCCCGACGGCTCGTTACCCACCTCCGTCGTCCGCTTCACCGACACGGCCGGCCGGACGGTGGGCGCGGGGGTTGTGGTGGGCCGCCACGTCGTGACCTGCGCCCACGTCGTCAACCTCGCCCTGGGCCTCGATCCGCACTCGACCGACCGGCCGTCGAAGGCGGTCGAGGTCGACTTCCCGGCCACGTCCCACGAACCCGTGCCCGCACACGTGCGGACCTGGGCTCCACCACCGCCGCGGGAAGGGAGCCCCGGGGACGACGTCGCCACGCTGGAACTGGACCTGCCCGCCGGTGTGACGCCCGCCCGGCTGGTCGACGCACCGCTGCCGGTCGACAGCCCGGTCGACGTCTTCGGCTACCCGGAGAACCGGCCGGACGGCTCGTGGGCCCGTGCGGTGGTCCGCGGTCGGGTAGGCCCCCAGTTGTTGCAACTGGACAGCGAGTCGGCGCTCGCCGTGCAGCGCGGGTACAGCGGCAGCCCGGTGTGGGACCGGCGGACGGGTCGGGTGGCGGGGATCATCGCCACCGCGCACCTGATCAGTGACATCGCGTACGCATATGACGGCCGGCGGATCGCCACGCTGGAGGCAGACGGCACGGTGTGCGTGTGGGACGCGCATACCGGTGATCTGGTCACCGTTCTGCCGCATCGCGTCGTCGGGCGGATCTGGTTCGTCGAACCCGGCAACCGGCTGGTGGCAAGGGACTCCGCCGGTTCGGTCCAGTTCTGGGACATCGACTCCGGGGCCGTCGTCAAGGCGATGCCGGGCGTCTACCACGACCTCGTCGTGTCGTCCGATGGGAGCACGCTGGCGACGAGGCGGCTCAACCGCGTGGAGATCTGGTGGGCCGGCAACGTGGTGATGGCGTTGGCGACCAGGGGCGATCATGGCGTCCGGATGGCGCTCTCGCCCGCGGGGTCGACCGCCGCCATCTTCGACGAAGGCGCGGTCACGGTCGCGAACGTGGGCTCCGGGAGAGGTGCCACCTTTCAGACCCGGCCGCCTTGGGTCGAGGCGCTGCACCTCGTTGACGAAACGCGGATGGTCCTGTCCGACGGCTTCGAACTCGACGTCGTGGACACGGAGTTCAAGCCGATCGCCCAGCTCGCCCGGAACGCGCTCGGAATCGCGTCCGCGGCGGACGGCACCTTCGCGGTGGTGTCGACAGGCGGATCCGCCGCCCTCCACACCAAGGACGGCAAGCCGGTGCGGAACCTGTCACCCGGCGCGTGGTCGTCCGTGGGCTCGGCGTCGTACTCACCTGACGGCCGATCGTTGCTGACCACGTGCGACGACGGTGCGGTCCGCGTGTGGGACCTCATGACGGGGACCGCGCACGTCGAGGTCGACGGCCACTCGACAGTGGGGCGGTTCGCCACGTTCTCGCCCGTGGACCGGACGATCGCGATCGCGACCCGGACGGGCTTCGGGATCATCGGACCCGACGGCACGACCCTCGACAGGGCCACCGAGGTCCAGTCGCTCGCCATCTCGCACGATGGCGCGTACCTCCTCACGTTGGCCTGGGACGAACTCGTGACCTTCTGGGACACGAGACCGGGTCGAGCATCGGCGAGTACAGCGCCCAGCGGCCCGCGACCAGTGTGTTCGCCCTCCCCGCGAGCGGCACGTTCGCCACCGCGCACCTCGACGGCACAGTCTCCCTGCACACCTCGACGACCACGGTGCTCCTCGAAGGCCATGCCATGCCTGTGCGGTCCGTGGCGTCGTCCCGCGAGGGCCATCACATCGCCACCGCGTCCGCCGATGGCACGGCGCGCATCTGGAACCTCCACGGACAGCAGTTGGTGGCGCTGACAGGGCACGATCTGCCCGTTCGCGACGTGGCCTTCTCCCCTGACGGGCGTCGGGTCGTCACGGCGTCGTCGGACGGGACCGCGCGGATCTGGAGCACGAGCGGTGAGCACTTGTCGACTTTGGTCGGCCACATGAGCAGCGTGGGAAGCGTGTCCTACTCACCGGGCGGAACGCGGATCGCGACGACCTCCGACGACGGCACGGCGCGGATCTGGGACTCCGCGACCGGGGCTGAGCTGGCGATCCTGGTGCACGGCGAGAGCGGGATGGCGGTCGTGCTGCCCGATGGGGCGTACCGGACGCAGGGTGACGTCGGTGACCGGTTGTGGTGGGCGGTGAAGCAGGTTCGGTTCGAGGTCGGTGAGTTGGACGGGTACTACCCGGAGATCAGGCGGCTCGGGGTTGACGAGGTGCTGCCGGGGGTAACGTCCTGACATGACCGACCACGTGCGGATCGGGGTGCTTGGGGCGGCGCGGATCGTGCCGGCGGCGGTGGTTCGGCCGGGGCGGGCGGTGGCGTCGGTCGAGGTTTCGGCGGTGGCGGCGCGGGAGGTCGGGCGGGCGCGGAAGTTCGCGGACCGGTACGGGATCCCGCGGGTGCACGGGTCGTACGAAGAGCTGTTGGACGATCCCGGGGTGGATGCCGTCTACATTCCGCTGCCCAACGGGTTGCACGGGAAGTGGGCGTTGGCGGCGCTGGCGGCCGGGAAGCACGTGTTGTGCGAGAAGCCGTTCGCGGCCAACGCGGAAGAGGCGGCGGAGGTCGCGGCGGCGGCGAAGAGCAGTGGGCTGGTGGTGATGGAGGCGTTCCACTACCGGTATCACCCGCTGGCGCTGCGGTTGCCGGAAGTGGTCGCGGAGTTGGGTGAACTGCGGCACGTGGAAGCACGGCTCGCGTTCCCGCTGCCGCGGTTCAGCGACATCCGGTACTCGCTGGACTTGGCCGGTGGGGCGTTGATGGACGCCGGTTGTTACGCGGTGAACATGGTCAGGTACCTCGGTGGCGAGCCGGAGGTGAAGTCGGCGCGGGCGTTGCTGAGGGGTGACGGCGTCGACCGGGCAATGCGGGCGGAGCTGAAGTTCCCTGCGGGGCACACCGGGACCGTGGTGGCGTCGATGTGGTCGCGCTCGTTGCTGCGCTTGTCGGCGAAGGTGTTGGGCGCCAACGGGGAGATGCGCGTGTTCAACCCCTTCGCGCCGCAGGCGGGGCACCGGCTCACGGTCAAGCTGAACGGCCACCGCCGGGTCGAGCGGTTCGACCGGCGGCCGTCGTACGAGTACCAGCTGGAGGCGTTCGCCGACGCGGTGCTGCACGGCAAGCCGTTCCCGACGACGGCGGACGACGCGGTGGCCACGATGCGGGTCGTGGACGACATCTACCGCGCGGCGGGGCTGCCGGTGCGTCAACCGACCTGACGCAGCCGCCAGGTTCGCCGACCAGCCCGGTCTGGTCTGCGTGGAGAGCCGGAGCACGAGCACTTTCCTGGAAGAGGAGCGCCATCTCGACGAGGCTAGGCTTGCCTGGCAGGAGCTGCGTGCCTTGGCGTCGTCCCCGGAGTAGTCGATCGGGCTCATCGCCGAGCTCATCGGCAAGTCGACGTGATGCGAGGAGTGCACTCGATGGACCTCACCAACGCACGTCGGCGCAAGAGCAGCCGCAGCAGCGGTCAAGCCAACTGCGTCGAGATCGCCCACGTCGCCGACCGCACGGCCGTCCGCGACTCCAAGAACCCCGAAGGCCCGGTGGTCTTCTCCGGCGACGTGAACTGGTCGGTCTTCGTCCGGTGAAGTGGGTTGTCGCGCTCATCGCGGCCGTGGTGTTGGTCGGGTGCCAGGGTCAGGAGCAGCAGCCGGCGGTGAAGTGGGGGCCGGAGGAGGTGCGGACCGACCTGGATCCGCTCATCACGCGCTTCCCGGTGCTCGGGGCGCCCTCGGCGGCACGGTGGATGTCCGGCGCGTTCGGGCGCGCCGACGTGCCCGGGCCGTCCACGTACTGGATCGACGCGGTCGTCACGCTGTCGGCGGCGGACGTCGAGCGGGTCCGGGCGGCGTACGCGCCGACCGACCAGGGCAAGTCCCCGGACGTGGTGGAGGGCATGCGCGGGAGGCTGCCGGACGGGCCGTTCCTGACCGGGGAGGCGCTGGACGCCGCGTTCGCCCACGAGCGCTGGTACGCGTCGGCGTACCTGGACCTGAAATCCGGTGAACTCGTGCTCGTCGCGACAGGAACGTGAACAACCTCTCCTAGACTCACCCGTGTGAGCGACGAGCTGGTGCCGGACCCCCGTCAGATGCGTGCCTCGGACGCCGACCGCGAAAAGGTCGCCCAGGTGCTCCAACAGGCGCACGGCGAAGGCAGGCTCGACCTGCACGAGCTGGACGAACGCCTGGCGGCGGTGTACGCGGCCAAGACCTACGGCGAGCTGGTGCCGCTGACCGCCGACCTGGGCGTGTCCGGCCCCTCCGTCATGCCCATGCCGCTGCAGCAGAGCCTCCCGGCCAACCGCATCGGCGGTACGCCCGGCTCCACGGTCTCGTTCGCGTTCTGGTCGGGGGTGGAGCGGCGGGGTGAGTGGGTCGTGCCGCCGACGCACACCGCGGTGGCCTTCATGGGCGGTGTCGAGCTGGACCTGACCCGGGCGCGCTTCGCGGAGGGCGAGACGACGATCAACGCCTACGCGCTCATGGGCGCGGTGGAGATCATCGTGCCGGAGGACATCACCGTCCGGGTCGACGGCATCGGCTTCATGGGCGCGTTCGAGGACGCCACGCACAAGGGCGCGCCGACGATCCCCGGCGGGCCGGTCGTGCGGATCACCGGTTTCGCGATGATGGGCGCGGTCGAGGTGAAGCGGCCGAAGAAGAAGAAGCTCAAGGGGCACAAGTACGACGAGCTGGAGGGCTAGTACCGGTTCGAGCCGCTGAGGTCGTGACCAGGCCGTCCGGCAGGCGTGCGCGGGCCGTGGAGGACGAGGTCACGAAGCCGCCGCACGTGGGCTGACCTGCCCGAAGTCGCTCACTTAGGACGGCCGTCCCATTCCGCCTAGACTCGGCGTCATGGCTGCTCCATCGACATCGCCGTCGCTGCCCCCGGCGCTCGCGGACGCCGTCCGCGACGACGCGTCGCTGCGCCGGTTCCTGCACGGACTGCCCGGTGTGGACCAGGTCGGCGTCGAACAGCGCGCGGCCGGTCTGGGCACCCGAAGCATCAAGAAGGCCTCGAAGCAGTGGGCCATCGACACCGCCATCTCCATGGTCGACCTGACCACGCTGGAAGGTGCCGACACCCACGGCAAGGTGCGGTCGCTCGCGGCGAAGGCGCGGCGGCCCGACCCCGATCACCCGGACGTGCCCCGGGTCGCCGCCGTCTGCGTGTACCCGGACATGGTCGAGACGGCGGTCGAGGAGCTGCGGGGCACCGGTATCGACATCGCCAGCGTCGCCACCGCGTTCCCGTCCGGCCGGTCGAGCCTGAAGGTGAAGCTGGAGGACACCGCCTACGCCGTCGACGCGGGCGCCACCGAGATCGACATGGTGATCGACCGGGGCGCGTTCCTGTCCGGCCGGTACGGGCAGGTGTTCGACGAGATCGTGCAGGTCAAGCACGCCTGCGGGGACGCGCACCTCAAGGTCATCCTGGAGACCGGCGAACTCGCGACCTACGACAACGTGCGCCGCGCGTCGTGGCTCGGCCTGCTCGCGGGCGGCGACTTCATCAAGACGTCCACCGGCAAGGTCTCCCCCGCGGCGACGCTGCCCGTCACGCACGTGATGCTGCAGGCCGTCCGTGACTGGCACACCCAGACGGGCGAACTCCGCGGTGTGAAGCCCGCCGGCGGCATCCGCACGACCAAGGACGCGATCAAGTACCTGGTCGCGGTGCACGAGGTCGCGGGACCGGAGTGGCTGACCCCGACCCTGTTCCGCTTCGGTGCCTCCACGCTGCTCAACGACCTGCTGATGCAGCGGCGCACCCAGTTGGCCGGCCACTACAGCGGCCCCGATTACGTGACGGTGGACTGACATGTGGGAATACGCGCCCGCGCCCGAATCGCGGGACATCGCGAACCTCAAGCCGAACTACCGGATGTTCATCGACGGCCAGTTCGTCGAAGGCGCCGGTGACCCGCTGAAGACGGTCAACCCCGGCACGGAGGAAGTGCTCGCCGAGGTTTCCACGGCCGGTCAGGCGGACGTCGACAAGGCGGTCAAGGCCGCCCGACGCGCCTACGAGCGCGTCTGGGGCAGGATGCCCGGCGCCGAGCGCGCCAAGTACATCTTCCGCATCGCCCGGCTCATCCAGGAGCGCGCGCGGGAGCTGGCGGTGCTGGAGTCGCTGGACAACGGCAAGCCCATCAAGGAATCACGTGACGTGGACGTGCCCACGGCCGCCGCGCACTTCTTCTACCACGCGGGCTGGGCGGACAAGCTCGGCTACGCGGGCTACGGCCCGGACCCGCGCCCGCTCGGCGTGGTCGGCCAGGTCATCCCGTGGAACTTCCCGCTGCTGATGGCGGCGTGGAAGATCGCGCCCGCGCTGGCGACCGGCAACACGGTGGTGATCAAGCCCGCTGAGACGACGCCGCTGACGGCGCTGGTGCTGGCGGAGATCATCCAGCAGGCCGACCTGCCACCCGGTGTGGTGAACATCCTCGCCGGGGCGGGTGACGTCGGCGCGGCCGTCGTGTCGCACCCCGACGTGGACAAGGTCGCGTTCACCGGGTCGACCGAGGTCGGCAAGATCATCCAGCGGCAGCTGGCGGGCACCGGCCGCAGGCTCACCCTGGAGCTGGGCGGCAAGGCGGCGAACATCGTGTTCGACGACGCGCCGCTGGACCAGGCGGTCGAGGGCATCGTCAACGGCATCTTCTTCAACCAGGGTCACGTGTGCTGCGCCGGCTCGCGGCTGCTGGTGCAGGAGTCGGTGGCCGACGAACTGCTGGAGAAGCTGCACGTGCGCGTGTCGACGCTGCGCGTCGGCGACCCGCTGGACAAGAACACCGACGTCGGCGCGATCAACTCGCGCGAGCAGCTGACGAAGATCCAGGAGCTGGTCGAGTCGGGCGACGCCGAGGGCGCCGAGCGCTGGACGTCCGCGTGCCCGTTGCCGGACAAGGGTTTCTACTTCGCGCCCACGGTGTTCTCCAACGTGTCGCAGGCGATGCGGATCGCGCGCGAGGAGATCTTCGGGCCGGTGCTGTCGGTGCTGACGTTCCGCACGCCGGACGAGGCCGTGGCCAAGGCGAACAACACGCCGTACGGGCTGTCGGCCGGGATCTGGACCGAGAAGGGGTCGCGCATCCTGTGGGCGGCGCAGAAGATGCGCGCCGGCGTGGTGTGGGCCAACACGTTCAACCGCTTCGACCCGACCGCCCCGTTCGGCGGCTACCAGGAGTCGGGCTTCGGCCGCGAGGGCGGTCGCACCGGGCTGGAGGCGTACCTCGATGTCTGAGAACCGGATCGCGGTCACGAAGACGTACAAGCTCTACATCGGCGGGGCGTTCCCGCGCTCGGAGTCGGGCCGGTCGTACCCGGTGGTCGACGCCAACGGCGGGTTCCTGGCCAACGCGGCGCAGGGTTCGCGCAAGGACGCCCGGGACGCGGTGGCGGCGGCGCGCAAGGCGTTTGCGGGCTGGTCGGGTGCGACGGCGTACAACCGGGGACAGGTGCTGTTCCGGGTGGCCGAGGTGCTGGAGGGTCGGCGGGAGCAGTTCGCCGCCGAGGTCGCGGCCTGCGAGGGCGTCCCGGCGAAGAAGGCGCAGTCGCTGGTGGACGCGGCGATCGACCGGTGGGTCTGGTACGCGGGGTGGACCGACAAGGTCGCCACGGTGCTGGGCGCGTCGAACCCGGTGGCCGGGCCGTACTTCTCGTTCTCGGTGCCCGAGCCGACCGGTGTGGTGGCGGTGCTCGCGCCGCAGGAGTCGTCGCTGCTGGGGTTGATCAGCGTGGTGGCGCCGGTGATCGCGACCGGCAACACGGCGGTGGTCGTGACCTCGCAGGACCGGCCGTTGCCCGCGGTGACGCTGTCGGAGGTGCTGGCGACGTCCGACCTGCCCGGAGGGGTGGTGAACGTGCTGACCGGGCGCACCGCGGAGATCGCGCCGTGGCTCGCGTCGCACGCGGACGTGAACGCGCTGGACCTGACCGGTGCGCCGGAGTCGGCGCGGGCGGACCTGGAGCGCGCGGCGGCTGGGACGGTGAAGCGCGTGCTGCGGGCGCGTCCGGCGGAGGACTTCACCGGTGAGCCGGGCCTGGCGCGGTTGCGGGCGTTCCTGGAGACGAAGACGGTCTGGCACCCGATCGGGGTGTGACGGTTGCCCGGCTGCCGCCCGGCTAGCGGCGGCAGCCGAACCAGCTGTAGGAGAGCAGGCCGGTGCAGCCCAGCACGACCGCGGTGACCGTGGCCGAGGTCGTGCCGGTCGGCTGCACCGGCCACGTCAGCAGGCGGGTCGGCCAGTCCGCGCCGGGTGGGACGACCAGCGTGACGCCGGTCCAGCCGACCGGCAGCGCCCAGGCGGCGCGTGCGCCGAGGACCACCGCGGCCAGCGCCGCCAGGCCACCGAGGCCGACGACGTCGCGCAGCACGAAGGCGTGCTCCGCGACCAGGCCGGCGGCGAGCAGCAGTGCGGTGACGACCGCGCCGCCGAGGAGCAGGTGCGCCGCGCGGCGGGGCGGCCAGCCGAACGCGGCCGTGCGGTCCAGCGCCAGGTCGTGCCCGCCGAGGCCGGTCGCGACGACGGCCGTGCCCAGCGCCGCCGCGAACGCGGTCACGTGAGGGCCGCCGTCCAGCAGGGCGAGGGCGGCGAAGCCGGTCACGACGGTGGCCGCCGCGGCCGGGACCTGCCTCGATCGCGCGTAGAGCAGCAGCAGGCGCGCCGTCACGCGGCACCCCCGGTGAGGGTGGTCAGGGCGTCACCGGCGCACGCGGCCTGCACCTCGCGGGCCGCCTGGACCCTGGCCGCCTGGTCGGGCTCGGGCACCGCGCGCAGGTGCGCCCAGGCCCGCTCGGTCAGGGCGTCGATGTCCTCGCCCAACCACGCGCGGAAGGACGGCAGCGGCTCCACGCGGCCCGTCAGCCACGCCGTCATCACCGTGCGCGCCGCCACCTCGCGGCTCACCTCGCGGGGGATGCGGTCGCCGTAGCAGGTCCGCGTGCCCGCGCCGGCCACCAGGTACGCCGTCACCTGCTCGGCTGTCAGCGGCTCACGGCGGAAGTAGGTGAAGTCGTCCAGGTTCACCCACACGGCGTCCGTCGACTCCGGACCGCGCTCCGGGTTGCCCCGCACCGCCGCGGCCACCTCCCGCACCGACGTCGGCGGTGACGGCAGCCTCGCCAGCAGCCGCAACGCCTCCCGTGCCGGCCCGGCCAACGCCGCCCGCTCGTGCTCGTGCGCCCGCGTCAGGCACAACTGCTCGACGCACACCAGCTCCGCCGCCACCTCGTCCCGCGCCACGGCCGACATGGGCATCAACGGCACCGCGACCGCGCCGGCCACCAGCAGGGGCAGCACCGCCGCCCACCGCCGCAGCACCAGCAGGAACCCCGTCACCGCCAGCGCGGCGAACCAGAGCAACTGCACGGCGCTCACCGCTGCCGGCACGGAGGCGTACACGGTCACCGGCATCTGCAACGACGGCAGCAGCAGCGTCCAGCCCAGCTCGGCCTGCTCGGGCCCGAGGCCGAACGACATCAGCACCAGCCCGCCGACCGCCAGCAGCGGCGGCGTCAGCACCGAGGGCACGAGCCTGGCCAGCCCCATGCCCAACGCCGCGGCGCCGACCAGCGCGACCACGCCCACCACCGTGACCGGCAGCCAGCCGAGGTGGAAGTAGTCCG
Source organism: Saccharothrix carnea (assembly GCF_003014735.1). Classification (GTDB taxonomy): domain Bacteria; phylum Actinomycetota; class Actinomycetes; order Mycobacteriales; family Pseudonocardiaceae; genus Actinosynnema; species Actinosynnema carneum. The sequence goes on from NZ_PYAX01000006.1 coordinate 108,993, forward strand.
TCGCCGACACGACCTGCGCCGCGCCGACCACGAGCACCACCGCGTACGCCGCGACCAGCGCCGTCGCCACCGCGCCGAGCGTCCACGCGACCCGGTGGGCACGGGGCCGCGGCGTGGAGCCGAACAGCTCGTCCACGCCGGACCGCCGGTCCCGCAGGCCCTGCACCGCGCCACCGCCCAGCACCAGCGGCCAGGCGATCATGAGCATGAACCGGACCCACTCGGCCATCGTCGACCACTGCCGCGACCACGCGGCGCTGTTCTTCGTCGACGGACCCCACTGCAGCATGCCCACCACGACGACCACCGTCAGCACACCGAGGACCAGCGCCGCGGTCCGCCTCAGCTCGATCCCGAGGATCCTCACCAGGCACCGCCCAGCAGCGCGGAGTAGCCGCGCTCGATCGGGCTGTCGCCGACGTCGTCCGGCCCGCCGACCGCGGCCAGCTCGTCGGGCGTGCCCTGGAACACCAACCGCCCCTTGTCGATCAGCACCACGTCGGTGCACGCCGCCGCGACGTCCTCGACCAGGTGCGTCGACACGACCACGCACGAGTCGGAGCCCAGCTCCTGCACCAGCTCCCGGAAGCGGACCCGTTGACCGGGGTCCAGCCCGGCGGTCGGCTCGTCCAGCAGCAGCACCTCGGGGTCGTTCACGATGGCCTGCGCGATGCCCGCCCGCCGGACCATGCCGCCGGACAGCGTCTTCAGCTTCGAGTCGGCGCGGTCGGCCAGCCCGACCCGTTCGACGGCCCGTTGCACCGCGCCGGGGACGTCCCGCTTGGGCATCTCCTTGAGCCACGCCACGTACTCGACGAACTCCCGCACGGTGAACCGCTTGTAGTAGCCGAAGTCCTGCGGCAGGTAGCCGAGCGCGCGCCGCACCCGGCGCAGGTCCAGCCGGCCGGACACCGGTTCGCCCAGCACCTCCAAAGTCCCGGACGCGGGCCGCAGCACGGTCGCCAGCGACCGGATCAGCGTGGTCTTGCCCGCGCCGTTCGGCCCGAGCAGCCCGTGCACCCCGCGGCCCAGCCGCAGGTCCAGCCCGTCCACGGCCATCGTCCGCCCCGCGCGCACCCGCAACCCCGTCGCCTCGACCTGCCAGGCGTACCCCGTCGGCGCGACCTCCGCCGCGTCCACCACACGTGCCACGAGCCCTCCCTCCATCACAGCCGCGCGTAGGCCGCGGACCTGAAGAACACGGCGGCGGCGCCCCCGACGAGCACCGCCGCCCAGACCGGTGCCGCACCCGGTGCCAGCACACCGGGCACACCGCCGACGACCACCGCCGGGCCGATCACCAGCAGCACCCACGCGGAGGCCGCGGTGATCGCGGCCCGGCGGAGGCCGATCACGCCGCCGAGCGCGAGCGCCGTCGCCGTCACCCCCAGGCACGGCAGCAGCCAGTACGCGGGCGACGCGCCCGTCAGCCACCCGCCGACCAGCAACGCGGGCAGCACCACCACCAGCACCGCGAACGTCCGCCGCAGCACGAGTTGCAGCCCGGCCCGGGGCGTGGACACGACCAGCTCGTGGGCCGGGTCCACGCCCCGCGACCAGGCCACGGCGACACCCAGCACGGGCACGATCGGCGCGATCAGCAGCACCGCGGACGACGTGGGCAGCACACCGTCCAGTGCCACCGCCGCCAGCACCACGAACGCCGTCATGGCGAGCCACGGCGCCAACGCCGGCGTGGCCCACCGCACGAGCCGGTGGCGTCGGCGTACCGGTGCCCCGGTCGGCGCCATCTCCGCCCACACCGCCGCCGTCAATGCCGTGACCTGCGGTGGAGCCGCGTCGGCCAGGCGCAGCCGGCACGTCTGGCACGTCTCCAGGTGCGCCTCGACGGCCCACAGCACGTCGGCGGGCAGTTCATCGCCGGACGCGTACCGGGCGATCGACCCGGAGGTCGGGTGCTCGCTCATGACAGTGCCTCCCGCATCGCGATCCGGGCCCGCCGGGCGCGGGTCTTCACGGTGCCCTCGGGCACCCCGAGCAGCACCGCGGTCTCCCGCACGGTCAGCCCGTCCAGCACCATCGCCTGCAACACCTGCCGCAACTCGGGTGCCAGGTCGCGCAGCGCGCCACCGACGTCGTCGCTCAACGCGCCCGCCAGCACCTCGTCCTCGGCGGCGGGCGCGGCCGCGGCCACCGGCAGCGGCCACGCCTGGTGCGCACGCCGGCGGAACGCGTCGACCAGCCGCCGCGCCGCGATCGTCCACAGCCACCCGACCGCCGTGCCGTCGACCGCCGCACCCGCGAACGACCCCGCCGCCCGCCACACGGCCAGGTACGTCTCCTGCATGACCTCGGCGACGACCTGCTCGTCGGCGCACCGGCGGCGCAGGCGCACGGCCAGCCACGGCGACGTGCGGCGGTAGAGCTCCTCGAAGGCCGCGCGGTCGCCACGGGCCACCGCGCGGACCAGCTGCTCCTCGTTCACACCCGGCAAGACGCTGGAACCCGGGAAACGGTTCTCACCTTGATGTGATCTGCGTCACTTGCCGGAGCGGAACGCACGACGCCTGGTCAGCACCAGGGCACCCGCGCCGATCAGCACCAGGGAGCCGCCCAGCACCAGGAAGCCGGTGACCGGCGCGCCCGTGGTGGCGAGCGGCGCGGAGCCCGGCTCGTGCGGGGCCGTGCCACCGCCGATCCCGTCCACGGTGGTGGTCGACGTGGTCGGCGCACCGGTGGTGGTCGACGCGGTCGTGGTCGGCGCAGTCGTGGTGGTCGGCTCCGTGGTAGCCGTAGCCGTAGTCGTGGTGGTGGTCGTGGTGGTGGTCGTGGTGGTGGTCGTCGGCGTGACGTCTTCGCAGGTCGTCGCGATGTCGTCGAACGGCGCGTAGTGGATCTCGCCGCCCTTGGAGACCCCGCCCATGACCGCCGTCCGCGCCACGACCGCGCCCTCGATGTTGGACGCGCTGAGGTCGACCAGCGCGGCGTTCGGCGCGTAGACCGTGCCCCACACCGTGGGCGACCCGGCAGGCAGCGTGATGGTGCCCGAGGTGGTGAAGTTCCACAGCACGTGCCGCGACGGCCCGTTGCCCTGCCAGCTCACCTGCGGCGGCGAGAACGCGTAGTCGCCCTCGACCACCACGTTGACGATCAACCAGGCGTCGTCGCCCGGCTGCGACATCCCGTTGACCGGGTTGATGTTGTCCAGGGTGTCCAGCTGCGCCGCGGTCAGGGTGAGCACGTTCTGCCCCGGCACGAGCCCGATGGTGGCGTTGGGGTCGGTCCCGTTCCACGTCCCCTGGCCGTTCTGGTCCCGCAGCACGACCGTCGACGGGCACGCGAACAGGTCCGCGTTGACGTCCCGGTAGGTGGCGAACAGGGACGCGAAGTCGAAACCGTGCGGCCCGCCGACCGACTCGGCGGACTGGGAGGTGTTCACCCGCACCGCGGGCACGCTGCCCGCGGCCGCGCCGTTCGGCACGACGTGCGTCACCCCGCCGGAGGGCAGCACGTCCGCGTTCGCCAGGTCGCCGATCTTGGCGTAGGAGTTGTTCAGCACGGTCACCGTGCCGGTGCCGCTGCCGGCGAAGTCGGCCTGGCCGCCGACGACCAGGCTGGTCGGCCGGGTGTCCCCGTCGAGCACGTACGTGCCCGGGTTGTTGAGGCCCGCCCGGTAGTCGGTGAACCGGACGTCACCGCCGATCGCGACCGGTCCCTCGGTCTCGTTGTCGTGCAGTTCGGCGTCACCCTCGATCAGCACGAGGAACCCGTGGCTGGGATCGGCGTACACGTCGTCCGGCGCGACCGGGCGGAGCGGGTTCAGCACCGCGGTCACGCCGGCGGCGGGCGCGTGGGAGAGGACCGCCGCCGCGGCCAGCGCCGCCAACCCGACTGCCGCCACGCGGCCACTCCGAACACGACCGATGCGCATGTCAGGCTCCTGACGGCGGGGTGCGGGCTGCCTGACACGAAACATCAACGCGCGCGGATCGGCATTTTCGATCACCCCATCGGGTGGACGGCTCAGGCCGGTCCGGTGACCCCGTCGAACAGCTCGCGCAACGTGTCGCTGCCGCCGGTCATGCTCTCCCGGCAGGCCCGGTGGAACTTGTCCACGTCCAGCGCGGCGAAGTCGACCCGCCACCCCGCGTGCAGCGCCAGTTGCCAGAAGAACGCGCGCTGAGCGCGACCGTTGCCCTCCCGGAACGGGTGCAGCGCGTTGACCTCGGCGAAGTGGTGGGCGAACCGGTCGACGAACGCCTCACGGCCCAGGTCGGCGAGGTGCCGCTCCTCGCGGAGCCGGTCGAACAGGTGCTCGCCGTAGGACTCGACGTGCCGCCAGTGCGCGAACAGCGAGGTCCGCGCGATGTCGACCCGCCGCAGCTCACCGGCCCACGGGTAGACGTCACCGAACAGGCGGCGGTGGAACGCGCGCAGGTGCGCCAGGTCGAACCGACCGGGCAGGGTGGACACCTTCAGCTCCGCGTCGCGCAGGACGACGACTTCGGCCTCGATCCGGCGCAGGACGTCGGCGTCGGTCACACCGAGGAGGTTGACCAGCACTCCGGAACCGGGATCGACGTACGGGTCCTCGGTGTTCACAACCGGGGGTTCACGACTTCAGCAACGCCTCGACAGCAACGCCTCGATCCGCCGGGCCACGGCGTCGTCGGCGCCCAACCGGCCGGCGGCGACCTGCCTGGCCGCGTGGACCGCGTCCTCCGACACGTCCTGGCCCTCGAGCCGGACGTTCGCGACCGCCTCGGCCACCGCCAGCTCGGGGTCGCTGGTCAGGCGGCGGAAGTACCGCGCCATGACCGCGTGCGAGAGGGGCGTGCTGCTGGGCTCGGACTCCGGCAGGTCGCCCCGCGCCGCCCGCCACGGCTCCTCGTCGTGCGCCATGTCGCTCAGCTCGTGCCTGCTGAAGTGGCCGTACCGCTCGACCACCGACCGCACGACGCCGCGCTCGCGTTCGGTGAGCCCGCCCGGGTCGCCCTCTTCCCAGGCACACACCTCGGACCGGCCCTGGTGGCGGAAGTAGACCTCGGGCACGACCGGACCTCGCCGCCACGCCTCGATGCGGGCGTTGAACAAGGGCTCGTCGTAGCGGGCCAGGTGCCACGCCTGCGCGTAGTAGAGCAGCTTCTGCAGCTTCATCGGCGACTCGGGCCCGGTGGCGTCGAGCACGGCCGCGGCAACATCGTGGACGTCCGCCATGCCACCTCCCGCGAGTGCTCTGAGCTGGGACTACTCATCTTACCGGAGATCGGCGCCGCAGGGTCGGGCGTTCGGGCGGGAGTTGGTCGGCCCGGTCAGTTCGTGCACCAGCCCAACCGGCCGTCGGTGGTGACCAGCGGCTCGCAGTGGCCGAGCCGGCTGCGGTGCTCCAGGGCCGTGGCGACCTGGTCCAGCATCTCGTCCAGGCTGGTCCACTCGGGCTTGAGCATCTCGCCCGCCTCGCGGTCCCACTCGACCACGCACCCCGACAGCACGCCCGGCCGCAGGTCCAGCGCCAACGCGTCACCGCACCCGTCGAACGCGATCGGCAGCCACATCGGGTGGAAGCCCCTCGTCGGCGTACCCGCCTCAGTGCCGAGGTCCGCGGGCCAGAACCGCTCCTTCAACCGCCACGACCGCAGCGCGTTGGACGGGCCGAGAGGTGTGTAGAACGGCGGCAGCACCTCGGCGAACGCCAGGTCGGCGGTCCCGCCGCAGACGGCCCACCACGCGCGCAGCTCGGCGGGTGGCTCCAGTCCGCAGGCGACCGCCAACGCCTCGACCGCGGCGCCGTCCTCAGGGGGCACGAACGCCGATCCGGTCAAGGGGGCGTGGTCGTCCAGCCACGCCACAATCCGTTCCCAATGGCGCAAAACACCCACATGCACATGATCAGGTGACGGCACCGCCGCCGGTACCGCTCATCGGGGCAGGATCTGGCCGAACGCCGCACAGCCGGCCGGCGGATGGGGCAGGATCGCCGTCGCACGGCACCAAGAGGGGGACGAGGGTGGAACGGGGTTTCGGCGTCGACACCGCGGCGCTGTCGGCGTACGGCAGCACGGCGGCGGGTCTGGCGAGCGAGGTCGGGGCGGTCGGCACGTCCACGTTGGCGGGCACGACATCGCCGGCGGCGGGCAGCTTCGGCGGGATCGGCGACGAGGTCGGCCTCGGCGCGGCGTTCCAGAGCGCGGCACAGGCCCAAGTGGACGGTGTGGCCGCCGCTTCGGCCGCGTTGTCGGCGTTCGGCGCAGAGGTGCAGCGGACCGGCCGGGCGTACCAGGAGCAGGAGGCGCGCAACAGCGCCGACCTCGGCCGGGCAGCGCAGGTCTGACGTGGACGTCGGCGGTTTCCTGGCGGCTCTGGTCCAGCCGATGAAGGACCACCTGGCCAAGCTGGAGGGCGACACCGGCGGCGCGACGAGCGCGGCGGAGGCGTTCGGGCGGGCGGCCACGGCGTTGACCGAGCTCGACAGCAGGCACACGGGCGCGGCCAACACCGCGATGAGCGACTGGTACGGCGAGAAGGCGAACGCGTTCCAGGCCCGCGTCACCGCGTTCTCCGGTGGCGTCGGCACGTTGGCGCGCAACGCGACGGCCACCCAGCAGGCGGCCACCACGGCGGTGAACGCGGTGAACGCCGGCAAGACCGCGATCCAAGGGCTGATCGACGAGTTCACCGGCTGGGCGTGGCCCCGGTTGGCGGCGGCGGTCGCGGCCGGGGTGTTCGGCGGTATCGGCGCGGTGCTCGCGGTGGCGGCGGAGGTGACCGCGAAGGCCCGCGAGTACGAGGGCAGGACCGGTCAGGAGCTGGAGAAGGTGCGCGGTGAGCTGACCGCCGTGGTCGGGCAGCTCCAGGCGTTGCAGAAGCCGGACTTCGCCGGGATCGGTGACCCGTTGGGCGCGGAGAGCGGCGGCACGACGTCCACGTCGTCCGCGGGCGACAGCGGCGGGTCTTCGTCGTCCAGCGGCGGTAGTGGAGGTAGTGGGAGCGGCAGCGGTGGTGGGGGCGGAGGCAGTGGTGGGGGCGGCGGTGGTGGCGGCGGAGGCGGTGCGGTCGGACCGCGCCTGCCCGTGGCCATCCCGCCGCAGCCCGGCACCGGCGTCGGCGTGAACCTGCCGGACGGCAGCTCCGCCGAAGCGCCCAACGAGACCGCCGCACGTGCCGTGCGCAACGCGTTGTCCGCCCTGGGCACCCCGTACGTGTGGGGCGGCGCGAACCCGCCCCAGGGCACCGACTGCAGCGGCCTGACCCAGTGGGCGTACGGGGGCGCCGGGTTCGACATCCCGCGGCCCGCGTCGTCACAGGCCATGGGCGCGTCCGTGCCGCCGGGCCAGCTGCTGCCCGGCGACCTGGTCGTCTGGGACGGCCACGTGGCGATGGTGATCGGCAACGGGCAGATGGTCGAAGCGGGCGACCCGGTGCAGGTCAACCCCATCCGCACGAGCAACAGCGGCATGGGCTTCATGGGCTTCTACCGACCGACGGGCTGAGGACGTGGACGAGACGCAGCGGGCGGCCCGGCGGGTCGCCGACACCGAGCGGCAGGTCGCCGAGCACGCGGCGCGCACCGGGCCGGTGCTCGGCCGGGCGTCGTCACCCGACGACGCGGTCACGGTCGTCACCGCACCCGGCGGACCGCCGCGGGAGGTGCGCGTGTCGCCATCGGCGTTGAACATGGGACCGAGGGCGTTGGCGGACGAGATCCTGCGCGTGTCGGCGCGGGCTTCCCGGGACGCGGCCACGCGCCTGCACCGGACGTTGGAACGGGTGGCCGACCCGGCGGCGGTGCGGGCGTTGGCCGAGATCGGCTTCGAGCGCGGGCCGGACGACGACGGCGGTTTCGACGGTACGTACCTGAGGGGTCCGCGGTGACGCAGGAGCAGGGGCTCGCGACCGAACAGCGGCTCGCGGCGGCCGAAGGCCTGACCGAAGTGCTGGCCCGGACCACCGGCAGCGCCGAGCACCCGACCCGCCTGGCCCGCGCCACCGCGACCGCGACGGGTGAGCTGAAGGCGCTCGACCTGCACCCGAACGCGTTGGCGCAGGGTCCGGACGCGGTCGGCAGGCTGGTCGTGGAGACGGCGCAGCTGGCGACGGACGCGGCCGTGCAGAAGAGCTACAACGAGCTGGCCAAGTCGTTGGGCGACGGCCTGGCCATGGCGGTGGAGGCGTTCGCCGGGCCGCCGCCCTTCAAGGCCGCACAGGACGCGCAGGCGCCTCAGGCCCTGGTCACGGCCCCGGTGGAAGCGCCGAGGGAGGCGCCGGGGACGCACCGGCCGCCCTGGGCGGACCAGGTGAAGGGCCGCGCCGCGGCTCGTCCCCGACCCGAGGAAACGGACGAGGACGACTACTTCGCGGACCCTTTCCGTGGTCAACGGCAGTAGCGCGTGATCGACCCCGTACTCTTGCCCCGCATCGCAAAGGGGCATGGCGTGACCGGGAGGTCGGATGGCACAGGACATCGTCCCGATCGAGCTGGGGCTCACCCAGGGTGATGTGGTCACCCTGTGGGCCCCGCGCTGGCGGGAAGAGGGCGAGGAGTGGGAAGCCTTCCTCGGCCACGAGGAGGACCTGTACGCGTTCCCCGATGCCGCGCACTTGGCGGCGTTCGTGCGCAAGACCGAAGAGCACGACCTGACCGACCACCCGGCGTGGCACGTGGTGCCCGCGCTGTCGGTCGGTGAGCTGTCGCCGGACGACAACCACCAGTTCGACCTGGTCGGCGTGCCCGAGCTGGTCGCCGAGGAGCCCGACACGTGGGTCATCGGCGAGCTGGCCGACGTGATCTCGATCGTGCGGTCGCTGGCGGACGTCTGCGAGCTGGAGAAGGTCCACGAGATCCTGGACTCGGCGGAGGGCTTCGCGCTGCTGCCGCAGGGCACGCTGCCGTTCACCGGCCGCGAGGGTCAGGCGCTGTGGACCGAGATCTCCCAGGTCGTCGCGGAGAAGTGGGACGAGGTGCTGGACGCGATCGACGAGGTCGTGACCACGCCGGAGGTCGACGAGACCGCGCTCAAGGCCGCGCAGGACGAGCTGGCCGAGTTCGAGGAGGCCAACGCCGCCGCGGCGGCATCGGCCTCGGAGGACGAGGACGACGAGGACGGCGACGAGCCGGTCGGCTTCTGGGGTGAGGTCGGCATCGACCCGATCAAGATCATCAGTGGCGCGGGCGAGTACTACACGCTGCGCTGCTACCTCGACGACCAGCCGGTGTTCCTCGGTCGCAAGGGCAAGATCGACGTGTTCACGTCGCCGCGCGCGTTGGCCCGGTTCATCGTCGAGGCCGACGACAACGACCTGGCCGAGGTGTCGACCTGGGGCGAGCTGGTCACCAAGGCGACCGGCGGCGACCTGGAGGTCGAGGTCGACCCGGACAACGTCTACGTGCTCACCGGCCTGGACGAGGACATCGCCGACGGCCCCGACGCCATCGACCCCACCCAGCTCGACCTCGTGGTCGAACTGCTGGAGGACACCGGCGAGTGGGCCAACGACGACACCGTGAAGGTGGCGCTGAACCAGTCCGAGCGGCTGGGGTGGCTGGTGTCGTACGTGCTCAAGCCGGACCCGACGCGGCTGGCGCCCAGCGCGCCGTTCGACGACGAGCAGGTGGCGTGGCGGACGCTGGTGGCGGCGTTCGAGGACCGGCTCAAGGTGCACTAGGCACTCGGCCCTGCGGGGTCGTGCGGAGCAGCAGAGGTCGCGGGCAGCCATCGGAGCCCGCGACCTCTGCTTTGTGCGGTCGCGGTCGTTACTGCGGCTGGCCGAGGGCGGCGTAGGCCGGCTCGATGACGTCCTGGATGAGCGCGCGGCGCTCCTCGTGCGAGATGAAGGCGCCCTTCGCGGCGTTGACGGTGAACTTGCGCAGGTCGTCCCAGCCGAAGCCGAAGTTCTCGACCACGGTGGCGAACTCGCCGGTCATCGACACCATGCTCATCAGCCGGTTGTCGGTGTTCACGGTGACCCGGAAGCCGAGGTCGGCCATCCGCTTGATCGGGTGGTCGGCCAGCGACGCCACCGCGCCGGTGTGCACGTTCGACGTCGGGCACATCTCCAGCGCGATGCGCCGGTCGCGCACGTACGCGGCGAGCGGCCCGACCTGGTCGTCCTTGATGTCCTCGGCCAGCCGCACGCCGTGGCCCAGCCGCTCCGCGCCCGCGAGCTGCACGGCCTCCCACGCCGACTCGGCGCCCGCGGCCTCGGCGGCGTGGATGGTGAAGTGCGCGTTCTGCTGCCGCAGGTACTCGAACGCGGACAGCTCCTTGCTGGGCGGGAACCCGGCCTCGGGCCCGGCGATGTCGAAGCCGACCACGCCCGACTCCCGGTAGCGGACGACGAGGTCGGCGATGCGCTGCCAGCCGTCGTTCTGGCGCATCGCGCACAGCAGCGTGCCGACCTTGATGCGGCCGCCGGACGCCGCCTCGCCCTGCCGGAAGCCCTCCTGCACCGCCTCGACGGCCTGCTCCATGGCCAGGCCCTGGTCGGTGAACAGCTCGGGCGCGTAGCGGATCTCCGCGTACACGACGCCGTCCGCGGCCAGGTCCTGCACGGCTTCGGCAGCGACCCGCACCAGCGCGGCCTCGTCCTGCATGACGCCGCACGTGTGCGCGAAGCCCTCCAGGTAGCGGACCAGCGAGCCGGAGTTGGCGTTGTCGCGGAACCACTCGCCGAGCGCGACCGGGTCGGTGGTGGGCAGGCCCTGGTGGCCGCAGGCGTCGGCGAGCTCGATCACGGTCTGAGGGCGGAGGCCACCGTCGAGGTGGTCGTGCAGGAGGACCTTCGGCGCGCGGCGAAGGTTCTCCTCGGTAAGCGGGGTGGACATGGCGGTCACCGTATACCGGTGACACGCCGTGTCGTTCCCACCTGCGATGATCATGACGCGGTACGATCATCCCCGGGTCACCGGGTGTGTTCAGAACCACTCGGTCGGGTGTCGCAATCGCCCCACTGAAGCCGTTGTGCACTCGTGATGCAGAACTTTGCGCTACTGGTAGCCCGGCTTTAGTCACTCACACGGCGGATGCTCACGCGGAGCAGTCACAGGCGCGCTGCCGGTTACCTTGAGGTAGGGTCGGCGGCGGTCACTCCAACGGAGTACACGCAAGGTCGATCCAGGCGGTTCCGGTCGGGGGGCGCTACTGCCCACCGGCCCAACCTGGTTAGGCTCCCGGAGGTCTCCCCTCCCCTGGACGAAGGCACCCGAGCCGTGAACGAGAACAGCAACTCCACGATGTCCTTCGATCGGATGCGCAACATGCTCACGCGCGCCGCGGAGATCCGTGAGAGCGAACAGCAGCAGATCTTCGACGCACTGGACGAGATCCACGCGCGGATGTCCCCGCTCGAATCGCTGGGTTCCGTTCGCAAGCGCCTGTCCGAGCTGCCCGACCGGACCGAGGTCAGCGTGCTGGCCGAGCGGCTGGACGAGGCGCTGTCCAGGCTGGAGGCGCAGGACAACGCGGTGCAGAGCATCGGGCGGGCCGTCGAAGGCCTGGTCGACAAGCTCGCCAAGCCGTTCGCGCAGCTCGACGGTCGGCTCGACGGGGTGGCGGGCCGGTTCGAGGGCGTCGCCGGGCGGATGGACGGCCTGGAGGACAAGCTCTCCCACATCCACAAGCGCATCGACGACCTCGACGGCCACCTGGACAAGCAGGACGGCAAGGTCGACCAGGTGCCGGCCGCGGTGACCGGGCCGCTGCGGGAGCGGATCGAGGCGCTGGAGGCCGCGCTGCGCGGTCGGCTGGACGAGGTCGACGAGGGCGTGCACGAGCACCTCGACGGCACGCGCGAGGCGTTGCAGCGGTCGGTCACGGAGTCCGCGAACGGCTTGAACGTGCGGCTGGACGAGACGCGCGACAACATCAACAGCACGCGCGACGGGCTGCACGCGGGGATCAACGAGACGCGCGAGACGTTGACGTCGTCGTTGGCGGACACGCGCAGCACGTTGACGGGCAAGCTGGACGAGGCGCGCGAGGCGCTGCACGCGGCGTTGGACGAGACCCGCGACCAGGTCGACTCGACCGACCGGTTGGAGGCGCTGGCGCAGCGCCTGGAGCAGGTGACGTCGCGGCTGGACACCATGGCGACCCGGCTCGACTCGGTGGAGGACGACTTCGCGGCCCGGCTCGGCGAGCTGTCGGGTGTCGTGGAGCAGGGCATCGCCAAGGTCGAGGGCACGCTGTCGACGCGGCCGGACGCGGATTCGCTGGCCGGGTTGGTGCGCAAGAGCAACCAGGAGTCGGAGCTGCGCATCGGTGGTCAGCTGGACGAGGCGATGGCCACGTTCGCCGAGCTGATCCTGGGCGGGGGTTCGCCCACGCCGCCTCCACCGCCCACCGCGTTGCCGAGGCCGCAGCGGCGGACCCGGAAGAACGGGCCCAAGCCGGGTGACAACCGGAACGTGGACGACGACGACCTGACGGCCGAGGGCGCCTGATCGCTGGTAGGTCCGAAAAGCCCGGTCCGCTTGTGCGGGCCGGGTTTTTCGGTGCACGGGCCTTCTCGGTGCCGCCCTCAGTTCTTCCCGGCCGCCCTGCGACGAGAGCTGATGGTCGCCTTCACGTTCGGGGCCGCGCGCGAGGTCCGTCCGCGGACCGCAGCAACCTTCGCCTTGGTGCTGGGCGAGGGCTTCTTCTTCGCCGGAAGTGGCTCGGCGGACTGCTGTCAGCCGCGGATGGTGTCGAGGATCAGTGGGGTGATCGGGGGTGGGGTGTCGCCGATTTCGTAGCCGTTGGTGAGCGATTGCAGGGCTGCGGGGATGGCGTCCGGTGTGTCGGTGTGCAGTTCCAGCAGTGGTTGGTCCTTGGTGACGCGGTCGCCCGGTTTGGCCAGGCAGAGGATGCCGGCGGCCGGTTGGACCGGGTCTTCCTTGCGGGCGCGGCCGGCGCCCAGGCGCCAGGCGGCGACGCCCACGGCGTAGGCGTCGAGGGTGGTCAGGTAGCCGTCGGCGGGGGCGGTGACGAGGTGTTTGTGCTTGGCGGTGGGGAGGGTGGCGTCCGGGTCGCCGCCTTGGGCGCGGATCATCCTGGCCCAGGTTTCGTAGGCCTCACCGGAGGCGAGGACGTCGCGGGGGGATGCGGTGATGCCCGCGCGGGACAGCATTTCGTCGGCCAGGGCGATGGTCAGGTCGATGACGTCCCGCGGGCCCCCGCCGCGAAGGACTTCGACGGATTCGGCGACCTCGACGGCGTTGCCCACGGCGTTGCCCAGGGGGACGGACATGTCGGTGAGCAGCGCCGAGACGCGCAGGCCGTGGTCGGTGCCGATGGAGACCAGGGCGGTGGCCAGGGCGCGGGCCTGGTCGGGGGACTTCATGAACGCGCCCGAGCCGAACTTGACGTCCAGGACGAGGGCCTCGGCGCCCTCGGCGATCTTCTTGGACATGATCGACGAGGCGATCAGCGGGATCGACTCGACGGTGGCGGTCACGTCGCGCAGCGCGTAGAGCTTCTTGTCGGCGGGGGCGAGGCCGGTGGTGGCGGCGCAGATGACGGCACCCACCGAGCGCAGTTGGGCCACGACCTCGTCCACGGAGAGCTGGGCGCGCCAGCCGGGGATGGACTCCAGCTTGTCCAGGGTGCCGCCGGTGTGGCCCAGACCGCGGCCCGAGAGTTGGGGTACGGCGGCACCGCAGGCGGCGACGAGGGGTGCGAGCGGGAGGGTGATCTTGTCGCCGACGCCGCCGGTGGAGTGCTTGTCGACGGTGGGCCGGCCCACGTCCAGGGTCAGCTTCTCGCCGGAGTCGACCATGGCCTTGGTCCAGCGGGCGGTCTCGGTGGAGTCCATGCCGTTGAGGAAGATGGCCATGGCCAGCGCCGACATCTGCTCGTCGGCCACGACGCCGTTGGTGTAGGCGTCGACGACCCAGTCGATCTGGTCGTCGGTCAGGCGGTGGCCGTCGCGCTTGGTCCGGATCACGTCCACTGCGGTGTGGGTCATGGCAGGTCCTCCGGGCCGAAGGCGTCCGGCAGGACCCTGCTCATCGGCAGGATGCCGGACGGGGTGTCGATCAGGCACGGTGCGCCGCCGAGTTCGTAGATCACCTGGCGGCACCGGCCGCACGGCATCAGCAGCTCACCCGTGCCGCTGCGGCAGGCCAGGGCGACGAGCCTGCCGCCGCCGGTGAGCACGAACTGGCCGGCGAGCGTGCACTCGGCGCACAGGCCGACGCCGTAGGCGGCGTTCTCCACGTTGCAGCCGACGACGATCCGGCCGTCGTCGCACAGCGCCGCCGCCCCCACCTGAAGTCCCGAGTAGGGGCAGTAGGCGGACTGGGCGGCCTCGACGGCGCGGGTCCGCAGGAGGTCCCAGTCGACGTCAACCACGGCGGTACACCACGCCGTCCGCCGCGGGCATGCGCAATCGCTGGGACGCGACCGCGAGGACGATCAGGGTGACCAGGTGCGGCGCGTACGTCGTCAACTCGCTGGGCACCTCGTCCACCGAGTAGTACACCGCGTACAGCAGGCCGGCGGCCAGGATGCCGAACGCGGCGGCGAACCAGCGGCGGCGGACGAGCTGCCAGATCACGATGACCACGAGCAGCAGGACGGCGCCGTAGATCAGGGCGAGGAACGTCTTGCCGCCCGAGCGCAGTTGCAGGCCGTCCGCGTAGCCGAACAGGGCCGCGCCGCCCAGGAGACCGCCGGGGCGCCAGTTGCCGAAGATCATGGCGGCGAGGCCGATGAAGCCGCGGCCGTTCGTCTGGCCTTCCAGGTAGCCGGGCTGGCCGGGGTTGAGCACCAGGGCCGCGCCGCCGATGCCGGCCAGCGCGCCGGAGCCGATCACGGCGACGTACTTGTACCAGTAGACGTTGACGCCGAGGGATTCGGCGGCGACGGGGTTCTCGCCGCACGACCGCAGGCGCAGGCCGAACCGGGTGCGCCAGAGCACCAGGTAGCTGCCGATCACCAGCAGGATCGCCAGCATGGTGAGCGGCGAGACGCCGGTGACCAGGCCGCGCAGGATGCCGGCGACGTCGGACAGGCCCACTCGTTGCTGTGCTTCGAGTTCGCCCAGCCAGTCGGAGAGCCCGGAGGCCGAGTACGTGTCGAACTTCGGCACCGCGGGTGATTCGCGGGGGTTGTTCGACAGCGGGAAGAAGATCAGCGTGGACAGGTACTTGGTCAGGCCGGCGCCGAGCAGGTTGATCGCCACGCCGGACACGATGTGGTTCACGCCGAACGTCACGGTGGCGATGGCGTGCAAGAGGCCGCCCAGGGCACCGAACACGGCCGCCGCGACGAGTGCCGCCCACGGGCCCCACTGGTAGCCGGCCCAGGCCGCGCCCCACGTGCCCATGATCATCATGCCTTCGAGGCCGATGTTCACCACGCCCGCGCGTTCCGCCCAGAGGCCGCCGAGAGCGGCCAGGAGGATCGGCAGCGCGAGCCGCACGGCGGTCTGGATGGTGCCGGTGGACGTCAGCTGCGGCACGTCGGTCAGGTAGGACGTGGTCGACAGCAGCACGACCGCGCCCGCCACGCCGAGGGCACCGACGGCCCAACCGGGGATCCGACGCGCCTTGCGCGGCGGCGGAACGGTGGAGGGAGCCTCGGACGGGTTCATCAAAGAAGTGCTCATGCCGCATCCACCGTTCCGAGCTGCCGGCCGACCTGCCGCTGTTGAGCGGCCAGTTCGAACCGGCGGACCACCTCGTAGGCCACGACGACCGACAGCACGATCGCGCCCTGCATGATCGTCACGATCTCCCGGGGCACGCCGACGTTGTCCAGCGCGAGACCCGACTTGTCCAAGAACGCCCACAGCAGCGCGCCGAACGCGATGCCGCCCGGGTGGTTGCGCCCGAGCAGCGCGATCGCGATGCCGGAGAACCCGATGCCCGCCGGGAAGTTCAGGTTGTAGGTGTGGTCGCGGCCCAGGATCTCCGGCATGGAGACCAGGCCCGCGATGCCGCCCGAGAGCAGCATGGCGATCAGCACCATCTTCTTGGCGTTCACGCCACCCGCGGCGGCGGCCGTGGACGACTCGCCGGACGCCCGCAGCTCGAAGCCGAACCGGGTGCGGTTCATCATCACCCAGTAGCCGATGCCCAGCAGGGCGGCCAGGAACACCAGGCCGAACACCGTGCCGGACGAGCCGAACGGGATGCCGGGCACCCAGCCGCTCTCCGGGATCTCCGGGGTGCGGATGTTGTTGCCGCGCAGCTCGCCGAACACGTCCGCGCCGATCAGGTACGCGGCCAGGCCGAGCGCCAGGCCGTTCATCATGATCGTGGAGATGACCTCGTTGACGCCGCGCGTCACCTTGAGGATCGCCGGGATCGCGGCCCACAGCGCGCCCGCGACGGCGGCGGTCAGGATGATCACCAGGGCGTGGATGCCGGGCGGCAGTGCGATCGAGCCGCCGACCACGGCCGCGACGACCGCCGCGACCCGGTACTGGCCCTCGACGCCGATGTTGAACAGGTTCATCTGGAACCCGATCGCCACCGCCAGCGCCGCGATGTAGTAGGTGCCGGTGCTGTTGATGATGTCCACCGCGGTGGTGCCCTCACCGACCTGCGCGAACATCACCCCGAACGCCTGCAGCGGGTTCGCGCCGGACACCACCAGCGCGATACCGCACAGCAGGGCGGAGAACAGGATCGCCAGCACGGGCGGCAGCAGTTTGCCGCGCAAGATTCCCATTACTCGCCTTCCGATTCCGACGCCTGCTCGGCGCTCGTGGCGCCCGTCATCGCACTGCCGAGGTCTTCCGGGGTGACCGTGGCCGGGTCGGCGTCCGCGACCAGCCGACCGCGCAGCATCACCCTGATGGTGTCGGAGAGGCCGATCAGCTCGTCCAGGTCCGCCGAGATCAGCAGCACGGCCAGGCCGCGGGCGCGGGCGTTGCGGATCTCGTCCCAGATCAGCGCCTGCGCGCCGACGTCCACGCCGCGCGTCGGGTGCGACGCGATGAGCAGCACGGGGTCGCCGGACAGCTCACGGCCGACCACGAGCTTCTGCTGGTTGCCGCCGGACAGCGCGACGGCGGCCACGTCGATGCCCGGTGTCCGCACGTCGAAGTCCTCGACGATGCGCTTGGTGTCCTGCTTCGCGCCCGCGAGGTCGAGCCACTGGCCGTTCGACACGGGGCGGCGGGTCTGGTGGCCGAGGATGCGGTTGGCCCACAGCGGCTGCGTGAGCAGCAGGCCCTGGCGGTGCCGGTCCTCGGGGATGTAGCCGATGCCCGCTTCACGGCGGGCCAACGTGCCCAGCCTGGTCAGGTCCCGGTCGCCGAGCAGCACGCGGCCGTGGTGCGCCTTGCGCATGCCCATGATCGTCTCGACCAGCTCGGTCTGCCCGTTGCCCTCGACGCCCGCGATGCCGACGATCTCGCCCGCGCGCACGACCAGGTCGATGTCGTCCAGGACGGGCCGGGTGCCCTCCGCCGCGACCAGGCCCAGGTTCTCCACCTTGAGCACGACGCGGTCGGTGACGGTGGACTCGCGGGTCTCCGGGCTGGGCAGCTCGCTGCCGACCATCATCTCGGCCAACTGGCGAGAGCTGACCGCCTTCGGGTCGGCGGTGCCGACCGTGGTGCCGCGGCGGATGATCGTGACCGAGTCGGCGATCGCCCGGACCTCGTCCAGCTTGTGCGAGATGAACAGGAACGTGAACCCCTGCTCCTTCATGCCGCGCAGGGTGGCGAACAGCTCGTCCACCTCCTGCGGCACGAGCACGGCGGTCGGCTCGTCCAGGATGATCACCTTGGCGCCCCGGTAGAGCACCTTGAGGATCTCGACCCGCTGCCGGTCGGCCACGCCGAGGCGTTCGACGAGCACGCCTGGGTCGACGGTGAGGCCGGTGGCGTCGGCCAGCTCCAGGATGCGCTTGCGCGCCTTGCCGCCGATGCCGTGCAGGGACTCCGCCCCCAGGACGACGTTCTCCTGCACGGTCAGGTTGTCGGCGAGCATGAAGTGCTGGTGCACCATGCCGATGCCGGCCTTGATCGCGTCGGCGGGCGTGCGGAACCGGACCTGCTCACCCGCCACCTCGATGGTGCCCTCGTCGGGCTGCTGCATCCCGTAGAGGATCTTCATCAGGGTGGACTTGCCCGCGCCGTTCTCGCCGCACAGCGCGTGCACCTCGCCGACCTGCACGCTGAGGTGCACGTCGCTGTTGGCGACGACACCCGGGAAGCGCTTGGTGATGCCCGACAGGACGACGGCAGGGGTCGTAGTGCTCAATGGAAGCTCCGTGTGATCTCCGGCAGCTGCCGGGGCTAACCACGCACGAGTGCCGCGACCGGCAGCCTCTGCCCCGCGTTTCGACGGTCGGACGGGTGCATCGGGGTGCCGGCCCCACGTCCTCATCCTGGTCGGATGGGGGCGTGGGGCCGGCGCCGCGAGGCGCCCTGCTGAGCGCCGGAAGACGCGGTAGAGGTTGCCGGTCGCGGCGCTAGGCCCCGCGAGGGTGCTCGCAGGGCCCAGTGCGCCGGAGGCCGGATGGGGTTACGGCGTGGACTTGACCGAGATCTTGCCCGCGATGATCTGGGCCTTGTAGCCCTCGAGGACGGCCTTCAGGTCGTCGTCGATCTTGCCGCCCGAGGTCGAGTAGCCGACGCCGTCCACGGACAGGTCGAACACCTTCGGCAGGCTCGCCAGGTCGTTCTTCGCGACCGCCTTGACGAAGTCGTACACGGCGACGTCGACGCGCTTGAGCATGGACGAGACGATGACGTCCTTGGACTCCTCGACCGTCTTCTGGTTGTACTGGTCGGAGTCGACGCCGATGGCCAGCGCGTTGCCCGCCTTCGCGGCCGAGAACACGCCCTTACCCGAGGCGCCCGCGGCGTGGTAGAGCACGTCGGCGCCGGCCTCGATCTGGCCGGTCGCGGCCTCCTGGCCCTTGGTCGGGTCCTGGAAACCGGTGAAGTCGCCCGCCGGGGTCAGGTACTTCTTCTCGATCTTGATGTCCGGCGCGGCGGTCTTGGCGCCCTGGGCGAAGCCCGCGTCGAACTTCTGGATCAGCGGGATCTCCACACCGCCGACGAAGCCGATGTGGCACGCCTTCGACTTGTAGGCGGCGATGACGCCGGCCAGGAACGAGCCCTGCTCCTCGGCGAACAGCAGCGGCGTGACGTTCGCCGCGCCCTCGACCGCGCCGTCGACGATGGCGAACTTGACGTTCGGGAACTCCGGCGCGACGACCTTCAGCGACTCGGCGTAGGCGAAGCCGACACCGATGATCGGGTTGTGGCCCTCGCTCGCGAGCTGGCGCAGCCGGGTCTGCTTGGCGTCCTCCGGCTCGTTCGGCGCGGCGGTCAGCTCCTTGACCTCGGCGATGCCGAAGTCGGCCTTGGCCTTGTCCAGGCCCGCCGCGGCGGAGTCGTTGAACGACGCGTCGCCACGGCCGCCGATGTCGTAGGCCAGGCCGACCTTCAGCGCGCTGCCGTCGACCTTCTCGCCCGACGCGGCGCTGCTGGAGGTCGCGGTGGCGGCCGGCGGCTTGTCAGCCAGCTTGCAGCCCTCGGCGGTGTTGGTGGACCCGGACCCGGTGTTGTTCCCACCGGTGTCCTTGGCACACGCGGCCATCGTGAGAACGCTGGTCAGCGCGATCGCGGCCACCGCGAGGCCACGCATTCGACGACGCACGGCTCGTCTCCCTCCCTGCTCGTCTAGGAGCAGACAAATCCCGACGGCGGGCCGTCAGGGCTTCCGAGTGGCGAACCGTACCCCGTAGTAATGACACCCGCGCACGTACCGGTCCGCACGTGACCTAATCGTTGGTGCCATCGGGCGACTCCGCCACTCGTAGTGATCCGGCGACTTCCCGCCGTCGTAGCCGGTTACTCACCGTCAATACGTGGACCGGGTGAAGTCGCCGGGCGGCATCACGAGGGCCCATCAGGTTCGGGTGCCCGCAGGGTTGACCCGTTGGTGGGGCGTTGGGGCGGCGTTGGCGACCTCCGGTGCACTCCAGCCTGCACCGATATCCCCCCTAGGAGGTTGCCTTGGACCCCCAGCAGTGGCTCGACAACTTCGAGGCAAAGCTGGCCGATCTCCAGCGGAAGTCGGCCGACCTCCAGGAGAACGTGGAGAACTCGCAGGCCACGGCATCGAGCCCGGACGGCGCGGTGACCATCACGGTCGGCCCCAACGGCGGCCTGCTGAACATCCAGCTCGGCCACCGGGCCACCGAGATGGGCTCCTCCCGCCTCACCGCCGTGATCATGCAGACGGCCAAGGTCGCGCAGAAGCAGGCCGCGCAGCGGGTGATGGAGGCGTTCGAGCCGCTCGGCGAGGGCACCGAGGCACTGCGGATGGTCAGCGACGCCATCCCGGACGACGAGGTGGAGGAGGACGACGAGCGCGACTACGCGGAGCCGGAGCCCGAGCCCGCGTACGTGCCGCCGACGCCACCGCCCGCGGCTGCGGCCCCGGCCCCGCAGAGCAGGCAGATGCAGATGCCGTCGCGACCGGCGCGCGCCAAGCGTCCCGGTGACGACGAGGACGACGACAACCAGCCCTGGTGACGAGGAGACCCTGAACGATGACCGCCCCCGACACCCCGATCGCCTCGCCACCGGGCATGGAGATCACCGAGCAGAACAAGTTCAAGGGCTCCCTGTTCATCTCGGCCTGGGACGAGATGATCACCACGATCGGCAAGGACGCGGAGACCGAGACCGAGAAGGCGCTGGACATCACGTTCGCCGCGATCGGCACGGCGTCGTCCATGGCCATGCTCGCGGTCGACCCGTTCGGCACGATCCTCGGCGCGGGCATCGGCTGGTTGATCGAGCACGTGACGTTCCTCAAGGAACCGCTCGACCAGCTGATGGGCGACCCCGACGAGATCAACGCCAACGTCGAGGCGACCAAGAAGCAGGCCGCCGAGCTGCGCGTGCTGGCCGAGGACCACCGCCGCGAGCTGGCCACGTTCGACGGGTGGACCGGCGCGTCGTCGGAGGCGTTCCAGAAGAACATGGAGTCGATGGGCCAGGAGCTGGACGCCCTGGCCAACGCCGTCGAGCAGAAGGCCAAGATCGTCGCGATCTGCGGCGTGCTGGTGTCGGTGCTGCGCGACATCGTCCGCGACCTGATCGCCCAGCTGCTCGGATCGCTGCTGGCGGGCGCGCTGATCGCCGCCGCCACCGCCGTGATCACGTTCGGCGCGTCCATCGCCGCCTACATCGGCTTCGCGGTCGGCAAGGCCGTGGCGCTGGGCGTGAACATCGCGTCCCGCATCGCCCGCCTCACCGCGGCGCTCGCCAGGCAGATGGGCCGGATCAAGAACCTCGACGAGATCACCGAGAACGTCGGCAAGGGCTGGAACCGGTTCGAGAACATCGCCGACGTGGCCGAGGTCGGCTACGAGTCGTGGAAGGCGCAGAAGGGCGTCGACCGCGAGATCGACAAGGCGCTGGCGCAGGACGCGCAGAACGACAAGGTCACCGAGGCCAACGACAAGGCCGAGCAGGCCAACCAGAAGTACGAGCAGGCCAAGGAGGCGGAGACCAAGGCCGCCGAGGAGGCCAAGAAGGCCAACGAGGCGCTCAACGCCGCCTCGGAGAAGGCCGCCGCCGCCAACGGCAAGGTCGAGTCGGCCATCGCGGAGGCCAACGCCGCCGCCGCGCGTGGCGACCAGGCCGGGTACGACGCCGCGATGGCGAAGTACGAGACGGCCAAGAGCGAGGCCGACTCGCTGCGCTCGGACGCCGCGAGGGCGGCCGAGACCGCCGCGAAGGAGAGCCGGGACGTCGCCGACGCGGCCAAGGCCAGCAACGAGGCGTTGGACGCGGCCAAGCCCGCCGACGACGCCGCGAAGGCCGCGTACGAGGAGTACAAGAAGAACAACCCGGGCCAGGACGACCCGGGGCGCACGTCCGCCGAGAACGACATGACCGCCAAGAACGACGCGGCGAAGGCGGCGAACGCCGAGTACGAGCGGGCGAACGCGGACTACGCGGCGGCCAACGCGGCGGCGGCCGAGGCCAACGCCAAGGCGTTCGCGTCCGGCAACGAGGCGGACATCAAGGCCGCCGAGGAAGCCTCGCGCAAGGCCGAGCAGGCGGGCACGACCGTCGAGCAGGCGGCGAACGAGGCCAAGTCGGCGGGCGAGGCGGCGAAGTCGAGCTACGAGTCGTTCCAGTCGCAGTACTCGCAGCCCGCCCAGGGCGGGACTTCCAGCAGTTCCGTCCAGGTCTAGTAGAAGAACACCGGAGGACCGGCAATGGCACGCGGTGGCGGCGGCGTCGACACGAACTCGGACCCGAACTCCTCGGGGGGCAGTCAGTCGACGCCACCGCCGCCACCCGGGCCGCGGCCGCCGGGCGGGCCGACCGGCAACTCCGGTTTCGGCATGGACCCGACGTCGATGGAAGGGCTGCAGAAGCGGGCCGGTGACCTGCAGTCCCGCCTGGCGGCGATCTCCGGCGGGTTGCAGGGGCTCAAGCTCGCGCCGAACGCGCTCGGTCCGATCGGGATCGTCGCCGTGCCCGCGTTGAACAGCTCCAACGACGCCTCGGTGGAACAGGCGAACAAGGCGTCGAGCGCCATGGGCAACGTGCAGTCGGGGTTGAAGGCCACCGTCCAGACGCACGTGCAGAACGACCAGTTCAGCCGCGACCAGTTCAGCAAGATCGACCCGAACTCGAACGCCCAGCGGCCGCCGGGTTCGCCGGGCTCCGGCCCGATCGGCGCGAAGGGACCAGGCGGGCCTGCCGTCGCGCCGATCACCAACGTGCCGGGCGCCACCGGACCGAACGGGACCGGTGGGTCCAAGGGGCCGGGTGGGCCCGCGGTGACGCCGGTGAAGAACGTGCCCGGTGCTACCGGGCCCAACGGGACCGGCGGGCCCAAGGCGCCCGGTGGTCCCGCTGTCGCGCCGATCAAGAACGTGCCGGGCGCTACGGGACCAGCCGGATCCGGCGGGGTCAAGGCTCCCGGAGGACCGTCTGTCGCGCCGATCACCAACGTGCCGGGCGCCAGTGGACCCAACGGCACCGGTGGGAACAAGGCACCCGGCGGGCCTGCCGTCACGCCGATCAAGAACGTGCCGGGCGCTACGGGGCCCGCCGGTTCCGGCGGGGTCAAGGCTCCCGGCGGTGCACCGGTCTCGCCGATCGGCGGCCTTCCCGGCACGCCCGGCTCGACGTCGGGTGGGTCCAAGCCCCCGGCTTCCCCTGGCGGCTCTCCGGGCTCGCCCGGCGGTCCGGCGGTGAAGGGCGGCCCCACGCCGGGCAGCGGCCCGGTGACCGGTTCGACCACGCCGGGCGGGAACACCGCGTCCCGCACCCTCGGCGGCGGGCTGCCCGGCTCTCCCACGGTGTCGTCCCCGCCGATGGCCGGCGGCGCTCCGATGGCTCCGGGCGCCGCACCCGGTGCCGCCGGCGGCACCGACCGTTCGAGCAAGTACACCGGCGGACCGGGCAAGGGTGTCTTCGACGCACCCAAACCACCGACCGACGCCACCATCAACAAGGCACCCGGCAGCTCGCCGTCGACGCCACCGCCCGCTCCCAAGCCGACCATCAGCACGCCCGGCGCCCCGCCCGTGAGCGCGCCGGCGGTCAACGCACCCACCGGCGGACCGGCCACCGCGACCACGCCGACGACAACGGGCCCGAAGGCGCCACCGGTCACCGCACCATCGGTGAGCGCTCCCGCCGTGCCACCGATGGGCGGCGCTCCGATGGCTCCCGGCGCCGCACCCGGTGCCGCCGGCGGCACCGACCGTTCGAGCAAGTACACCGGCGGACCGGGCAAGGGCGTCTTCGACGCACCCAAGCCGCCGACCGAGGGCAACATCAACAAGGCACCCGCCACCTCGCCCTCGACACCACCACCGGCGCCGAAGCCGACCATCAGCACGCCCGGCGCCCCGCCCGTCACCACACCGCCGGTCAGCACACCGGCCGTCAGCACACCGCCGGTCAGCACCCCTCCGCCCGGCGGCCCGACGAACAGCGCCCCGAACACCACCGCTCCGGCCTCCCCCAGCCCGAAGCCGTCCGTGAGCGCACCCCCGGTCAGCGCACCGGCCGCGCCCCCGGTTGCCGCGCCGCCGGCTGCCGCACCTCCGGCCGCGAGCCCGTCCACGGACCGTTCGAGCAAGTTCGCCGGCGGGGCGGACAGGGGCGTCTTCGACGCACCCAAGCCGCCGACCGAGGGCAACATCAACAAGGCACCCGCCACCTCGCCCTCGACACCACCACCGGCGCCGAAGCCGACGATCAGCGCACCCCCGGCACCGAGCCCGATCAGCACACCTCCCACCGACGTCACCGCACCCAAGACGGTCACCCCGCCGACCGCCGCCACACCGACCATCACCGCGCCTCCGGCGCCGGTCACCACACCCCCACCCGCCCCGGCGAACACCACGCCACCAAGCAACACCGCGACTACACCGACCACCCGCCCGGCGCCGCCCACGATCACCGCACCGCCGACCAACACCACACCTCCGGTCACCGCGCCACCTGCCGCCGCGCCACCGGTCACCGCACCACCCGCCGCCGCGCCGCCGATCACCCCGCCGCCGGTGGCCCCGCTCCCGGCGACCAACACCAACCCACCGACCACCGCACCCACCAACACCGCGCCTCCGGCGCCGGCCACCCCCCCCCCACCCGCCCCGGCGAACACCCGGCCCGCACCGCCGATCGCCGATCCCGCACCGCCGAGCACCACCACCCAGCCGGCCACCCGACCGGCACCGTCGAACCCCACCCCGCCGGTCGCCCCGCCACTGCCCGCGCAGCAGGCCAACACACCCGCCCCACCACCTCCGCCGCCACCGCCGCCGCCCGGCCCCGGAAACCACGCCGCACCACCACCGGCACCGCCCCTGCCCGGGTTCACCAACCACGCCCCACCACCTCCGCCGCCACCCGGCCCTGGAAACCACACCGCACCCCCGCCAGCTCCACCGCTACCGGGGTTCACCAACCAGGCCCCGCCACCCCCACCACCCCCGCCCGGCCCCGGTAACCAGACCGCACCACCGGCACCGCCCCTGCCCGGGTCGTCGAACCCGGCCGCCCCGGCGGCACCCCAGCCGCCGGGATCCGACGCGCAGGCAACGCCGGCGCTGGTGGTCGGGATCCCGGGGACGCCCCAGTCCGACGCGGACACGAGCGCGGACACCGCCCCGGCACCGCCGTACTCGTCCCAGCGCGACAACGCCCTCAAGGACGGCATCCTGAGCAGGCTGCCGGAGCCGATGCCGTCCGAGATGATGGACATCGCGGGCACGAAGGTCGACATCGGGCAGGTCAAAGCCGGCTTCGACGCGTTGTTCGGCACCCTGCGGGACAACCACGGCATCACCAAGGTCCCCGACGTGGACTCCACGTTGGTCGTGCAGCTCGACGAGCAGACCTTCGCCAAGCACTTCGCCGTGCAGATGGAACTCGACGCGGTCCTGAACAACGATTCCGACCTCACGCCCGCGCTGCTCGCGAAGCACGGCCTCGACAACCCGCGGAACGTGCTCAACGAAATCCTGTCCCCCGAGTTCATGGGCGACCTCGCCAACAACGACCCCACGGCGCAGACCCGCCTCGACACCCTGCTCAACCAGGTCGCCACGGCCAAGGTCGATCCCAAACCCGGTGCCCGCCCCGACCGGGTCGCCACCCTGGTCGACAACCACCGGGCCGAACTCGTCGAGAACACCCGCTCCAACCCGGCTCGGTCCATCAACGGCCGGGTCCTGCTCAACACCGGCCACCTCGACGGCATGGCCACGAACCCCGACCACAAGGCCGACGCCATCCGGCACCTGCTGACCCACGAGTTCATGCACGCGAACTCGATCGGCAGTGACCGGACCTTCTCGCACCGGCACGCGGAGGGAGGTGTGTTCAGCCAGGACATCAACCCCGACGAGGCGATGACCGAACTGCTGGCCCGCGAGATCACCGACGCCCTCGCCGAGCGCAAGGCGCAGGACAACGGCCACCAGACCCCGGAGATCCAGTACATCCAGTACGACGACGGCAGCAACCGCTACCAGGCGAACGTCGACGCTCTCGACAACGAGCTGAACGCCGCCCCGCGGACCAGCGCGGAAGCCGCCTTCCAGTCCATGCTCGACAGCTACTTCAGGGCCGCCGACCCCGACAGCACCCCCGGGACGCGTCCCGCCCCGTCCTCCACCGACACCCACGCGACCGCCGCACCCATCCTGCCGCCGCCCAAGGGCAAGGACGTCATCACCGACGAGTCGTGGCGGCACGACAACGCCAAGACCGCCGACTGGTTCGCGCCCAGCAACCCCACGTCCCCGGACGCGTTGAAGGGCCGCCGCGACGGGGCGCACGTGAAGACCGTGAACACGGTCGTCGCCGACGTCACCACCGACAGCACGCCCAGCAGGATCAAGTCCTACCAGGGGCTGATCAACTACGACCTGCGCCGCATCGAGGTCGCGCCCGGCAAGTTCGTGCAGGACTACACGGTCAAGGTCTTCCTCAAGCCCGCCCCGAACCCGGACGCCAAGACCGGCACGAACACGGAGGCCGAGAACAAGGCCATCGCGGACGCCCAGAACAAGGCCAAGGCGGACGTCGAGCGCAAGGCCAAGGAGGGCGTCGACAAACTGCTCAACCAGGGCTTCCGCCTGCCGAGCGGCGACCAGTTCCACCTCAACCTGGAGTTCACCACCGACCCGAACGAAGCCCACACCGTCGTCGAGGTCGGCAACACCGGCACCGACCAGACGCACTGGAACCCGAACTCCAGCTCCAACGTCCTCGCCCACGAGGTCCTGCACTACCTGGGCGTCCCCGACGAGTACAGCGACTCCACCCGCGTCTTCCTGCAGCGCCCCGGCAGCTCCGGCGTGCACCTGAACGACGGCGGCATGATGGGCACCGCCGTCCTCGGCAACGATCCCGGCCTGCGCCCCCGCCACCTGTGGCTCGTCGAGCGCACGGCCAACAGCCAGGTCGCGGTCCCGGACACGCTGCTCAACGACCAAGGGCCCACGATCAGGCCCCCGGCGGCGAACACTCCCCCGGCCACCACGGCGCCGGCGCCCAACCCGAACGCGGCGCCACCGGCCCCGTCCGACAGCCGGCCCGCCCCGAGCGACAACAAGCGCAAGCGTGACGACGACGGCGACGTCGAGTCCGAGGGCGCCATGGACATCGACACCGACGTCCAGGACGGGTCGAAGCGCCCGCGCACCGGCGACGTGCCCGGTTCGTCGAGCCAGGTCCCGTCTGCCCAAGTCCCGTCCACCCAGGGCATGGACCTCGACGTCGACCCGGTGACCGGCGTGACGTGGGACACCGACGTCAACAGCCCGCTCGACCCGCCGGCCGACGCCGAGATGACCGACACCGCCACCAACGTGAACGGCCCGGTCGTCGACCTCCAGAGCGACGCGACGACCAAGTTCAACGACAAGTTCAGGGACCTCGCGGGCGGCAGGCCGGTCCACCTGCCGACGCGGGACGGCTACCTGGCGGACCTGGAAGCGAACGTCGAGAACGACAAGCCGGTCAGCTTCGTCGTCAACGCGATCGTGCCGATCAGCGACATCGACGCGGCGTCCCTGAAGAACGTGATCGACCGGATCACGGCGGACGCCAAGGGCATCGACGGCAAGGTCGCGTTCGTGATCGGCGTGAACACCCGGGGCGACAACAACCCGGACGCGCAGGCCGAGGTCGAGGCGAAGCTCACCGAGTTGGAAGCGGCGCTCGCGGACATCACCGACGTCCCGGTGGCGCTGACCGGCTTCACCTGGAACATGCCGTCGACGGGAAACCTGCCGTACGGCACGATGCGCAACACGACGCTGGACAGCACGCCGTCCCAGTTCGCGATCTCGGCGTTCGCGAACAACGGCAACCACCCCTACGTCGCGGTGCAGGACTTCGACCAGGGCTCCCGCAACGTGCCCTCGGGGCAGCACATCTTCAACCACGTCATCGACAGCATGAAGGGCCCTGACGGCCTGCCGCCGTCCCGACCGCTGATGATCAGCGGCGGCTACCGGATGCCCCCCGACCTCGACGCCTGGGTCGCGGACCTGGAGGCCACGCGCGTCGCCAAGATCGCCAAGCTGCGGGAGTCCGACGACCCGGACCTCGCCAAGATCGAAGCGCTGGAGAAGGCCGGGGAGAGGCTCGCGTCCCCGGACAAGTTCAAGAACGACTTCGCCCGCGAGATCGCGCAGGACATGGACGCCCGCGTCGAGCAGGCCAAGACCAGCCCGATGCTGCCGTACACGCCCGAGCCGAACCTGTTCTTCGACGGTGTCGCGCCGATGGTCGACCCGAACGTGCGGTTCGGTGACGGCGGCGCGGAGTTCTCGATGCTCGGCCGGTCGCTGAACCACTTCTTCGCCAACGAGATCGGCACCATCTACGACCAGAAGATCGCCGACCTCGACGCGGACACCGACGTCGACATGGACGCCGACGTCACCGCGGACGACGTCGACGTGGCCGACCAGCGGGACGCCCACCTCTCGCAGCTGGCGGTCGACGCCCAGACCTACAGTCACCCGATCAGGACCCAGGCGTTCATCTCGGACTTCAAGGGCGGCGCGATCGAGACGGACCTGACGCGCATCGCGCTCCGCTACGCCGAGAAGGGCACGGTCCCCCAGTCGCACGCACCGCTGGGCGGTGTCGCGGACCGCTTCTTCGACACGAAGGACGACAAGCGCGGCACGAGCCTGGGCGGCTTCCGGGACAAGTTCCCGAAGCTCGCCGGCATCAACCGCGACCCCACGAACCTCGCGGCCGACCCGAACCCCAAGCTGAACCCGAACCCCGAGCTGACGGCGCCGCCCATCGGGAACCCGACCGCGCCGCCGCCCGAGCCCTCGACCGCGCCCCAGTTCAAGGAGGTCGCCAAGGTCGTCAAGGACTTGGGCGTCGGTCGCGGGCACGACATCGACCAGTCGATGTCCGCGCCGGTGCCGGGCCACCCCGGCGTGACGGCGGGTCTGGACCAGAGCAGCCGGATCGTCAAGACCGCCGCGGGCGTCAACACCGCGATGTCCGGCCCGGAAGCGTCGATGCAGCGCAGGTTCGGGGCGATGAACAACATCGCGAACCTGCCCTCGACGCGACCGCCCGCCCCGAACGGCCTGTACGACGCGGTGGGCAAGGCGCAGGGCGTCGACCCGGCGCAACTGCGCGACGACGTGACCGGTTACGTGGCGTCCCTGAGTGCCGACCCCGGCAAGGGTCCGGGCAAGAAGGCGGCCGAGGCCGAAGTCGAGATCCGCGAGCAGCTCGCCGACTTCATCACCGACCACCCGACCACCAACGGCGACCTCGTCAACTCCGTCCTGCAGCCGGGCCCGAACGCGGAGTTCGACCCGTCCACCCTGACGGAGGACCCCGACGCGGTGTCGCGCGACGTGATGGCGGGCACCGACACCCACCCGGACGGTGGACCGGTGGAGAGCGGTCCGCTGCCCGACGTGCCGGATCCGGCGCAGGTCAGGGCCGACGCCGAGAGCGCGGCGAACGCCGACCGCATCGCCGCGCAGGCGCTCGCGACGCAGCTTCGGACGCCGATCGTGGTCCACCACCCGAGCGGCCCGCCGACGACCTACACGCCGTTCGGCAAGGACCTGCCCGCCGTGCAGCCGATCGAGGTGGACGCGGTCCAGGGCCCGAACGGCCGGAGCACCTACACGCCGCACACCGCCCCGGTGGCCGGCCCCACCGTCGTGGGCACCCGAGCGGCGCCGACACCCGACACCCTGAGCACTCCACCCGCATCGACGCCCGACAACCCCGGCACCAGGCCCGCGCCCACCCCCGACAACCCGGGCACGCGCCCCGCGCCCAGCCCCGACAACCTGGGGACGCGCCCCGCGCCGATCCCGGACAACCCGGGCACCAGGCCCGCACCAGCACCCACCGCACCGTCGCCCGCGACCACCACGGCTGCGAACACGGCGGCTGCGAACACCACGACCGCGAACACGCCCGACCCGACGACCGGCACGCGTTCCCAGGCCGGTCACCAGCAGCCCGCCGGCCGGAGCACGCCGGGCTTCAGGAACCTCTTCAGCCGCAGCACCCCGCCGCCCGCACAACCGCCGATCCCGCTGGTGAACGTCACCCCGGCCGGCCCGCTGCCCGCGGTGCTGCCGGGTGTGCCGCTGCCGTCGTTCTTCCAGAGCAACCAGGCGCTCGGCTCGGTCGCCGTCAACGACGTGCGCGGCGCGGACCAGGTCACGACCGCGGTGAACGGCCTCCTGCCCGCCGTGAACGGCGTGGCGCCGCAGGGCGTCGACCGCATCGGCAAGGCGCTGAACGACAACTTCGAGTCGTTCCTCGGCAACGGCCGCACGTTCCAGGTCCAGGTGGGCAAGAACTTCTACGACGCCAACGTCACCGCGGTCCTCAACCCCGTGACGGGCACCGGCACGGCGTCACCCGCCAAGGTCGACAGCCGGGTGGACAGCGGCGCGACCAGCACGACGACCACGAGCCTGACGACCGGCAACGACGTCTCGCTCAACGCCACCGCGAGCCAGGGCATGGGCGCGTACGGCACGGTCGGCGTGAAGACCACCCTCTCCACTCCCGTCACCGGCAACACGTCCACGACGACCGCGCTGGACGACCGCGAGGTCCGCGGCGGTGACAGCTCGACCAAGCACGACGTGCCGGTCACGTACCGGGTCACGCTGACCGACGCGCAGGGCAACGTCGTCGGCAACACCGACGTCCACGACAACGGGACCAGCGTCGCCCTCCAGGTCCCGAACGACCTGAGCAACCTGGCGAACACCGACAACACCGCGGGCACGGTGCGTCCACCCGACGCGGAGTGGGGCGCGAAGGTCGAGCACCTCGTGCCCGAGGCGGTCACGGACATCGACGTGGACCAGGCGTTCAAGGACGTGGCGGCGAAGCTGCACCCATCGGTGACGAAGCCCGGCGCGGACGGCCGCACGGTGCTCCGCGACTTCCTCAGCGCCACGAACATCCGCGACAACCTGCACGTGATGCTGAACGGCTGGGTCACCTCGCCGAACCTGACCAGCCCGCACTCGGCGTACGGCTCGGCCGTGCAGATGAAGGCGACGCTGCTGGACGCCGAGCTCGTCGGCACGCACGGCGGCGCGCAGTTCCGGATGCACGACACGGCGACCACCAACACGGGCGTCACGGCCACCGTGGGCTCGGGTGTCGAGGTGAACGCGGCGGTCGGCGGCGGTGTCGGCGTGCCGGGCGTGCCGGTCGGCGCGGCGGGCGTCACGGGTTCGGCGTCCGCCAAGACCTCCGAGACCTCGTCGGCGGGCCTCACGTCGGTCAACCGCGCCGGCATGCAGGTCGGCGGGCAGACCGGCCTGTACAAGGTGACCGCGAACGTCGAGGTGCGCACGCCCAACGGCGACACGGTGACCGTCCCGGTGACCGCGCACGTGCGGCTCGGGCTGCCGGAGGCCACCGCCCACGGCCTGCCCGTGCCGGCGAACACCCAGACCGGGATCACCAAGCCGAACACGGAGAACACCCGGTTCGAACCGCCCTACCTGGCCGAGGGCCTGGCGGCGGGCAACATCCGCGTCGGCGAGTTCACCGCGGCGAACCAGGTGCAGGCGCAGGTCGAGAACGCCCTCAAGGGCCTGCCCGGTTTCGACGGCTTCCTGCCCGAGTGGAACCGGGACACCGACCCGCGCGCGGACGGCAAGAACTTCGCCGACGTCGTGGAGATGCTGAACAACCAGCGCAAGCTCGACGCGGAGCTGTCGCCGACCGCGCTGAGGGCGAAGATGGACAGCCTGCTCGGTCCCGGCGTGCAGGTGCAGCTCAAGCGGCAGGGCTTCGCCACCAACGAGTTCGTCAACGTCACGGTCAAGGCCAAGCTGGGCGGCGCCAAGCACCTCGGCGAGGCGGACGCCCGCCAGGTGCGCGGCCTGTCCTCCTCGGCACCGAAGCTGGACAGCGCGACCACCACGACGAAGGGCTGGAGCGCGGGCGTCGAGGGCCGCGGCGGTGCGAACGTCAAGCCGGGCACCGCGTCGCTCACGCCGACCGGCAACGCGGCCGTGAAGTACAGCAGCACGACGGCGGACAAGACCACCGCCGGTCCGGTGGTGAACGACGTGGCGCTCAACGTCGGTGACGCCAAGTCGCAGGTGTTCGCGCACGACATCGAGTTCGAGGTCGAGATCACCACGTTCAGCCGCAACCAGTCGTGGGTCAAGCGGATGACGCCGGGCTCGCCGCTGCTCCAGGTGCCGAAGGAGAAGACCGTCGTCCGGACGGTCGACCCGAAGAAGCTGCTGGACCCCGCCGCCCGCGACAACCCGACGATCCTGCCGCAGATCAGCGGCAAGGTGCAGCTCTGGGTGCCGGACGGCTCCGCGCTCAAGACACCGTCCGCCGATTTCAAGCCGGGCGACCCGGTGGACGGCACGCTGCCGCCGAACACCACCATCTCCACCCTGCTCAAGCCGGGCGCGACCCGCCCGCCGCGCCACGAGTGGCTGCACGTCGAGGCGGTGGCGAACGCGGAGGCGTTGCGCAACGGCGCGATCGAGCTGGTGAACGCCTCGGCGGGCGCGGACGGGTCGCTGACCGTGCCCGGCACGGAGGCGCGCAACCAGATCGACAAGATGTTCAGCCCGGAGAACCTCAAGGCGAACCTGCGCAAGATGGCCGAGACGGGCCTGGTCACCGACAGCCTGCGGTTCGACCGCCGCGTCACCGACCGCACGGGCGCGATCGGCATGACCGTCAAGTTCGACAAGCCCAAGCTGGTGTCCATTTCGGACACCACGCCGGTCGAGACGTGGACGACCGGTGGTTTCAAGGCGGGCGACAGCGTCGCGCACGGCCAGTCGGTGGAGGGTTCGGCGGGCGTCGCGCTCGGCGGCAAGCCGAACGACACGACGCCGCAGGGCGGCGGGACGTTCAACGCCGGCGCGAAGTGGACGCCGTGGTCGAAGACCGAGACGACGGCCCGCGAGGTCGGCGGCAACGTCGACCGCAAGCTGGTCCGCCCGTCCGGTGAGCGGACCGTCCTGGTGCAGATGGACGCCGAGTTCTCGATGGTCGGCGAGAGCCGGTCGGGCAACGCGATCTACAAGGGCACGCCGCACGCCAACGGCAAGACGGTGACCCTGCCGGGCGGCGTGTTCGTGCGGGTCAGCGAGCAGGTCGCGCGGGACATGGGCCTGTTGGAGGACGTGCCGCCGCACACCTCGCCCGACCACGGCTCGATGCGCCCGCCCAAGCGGCTCAACCCCGGCGAACCCGGCGGGCTCGGCCTCGGCGTGGTCGACGACGTGCCGGACCTGTCACCCGTGGTCGCGCAGCTCGCCACGGTCGTCAACCAGGACACCAGGGGCAAGCTCATCCCCGACTCGGTGCTGGACGACTCGATGCGCAACCTCCAGCGGCTGGTCGACCTGACCTCGCCGACGAGCGTCAAGGGCCTGATCGACTCCGCGGTGGACGGCGGCGTGCCGCTGCTGCTGCACAAGCCGGGCACGGTGATCGGCAAGGACACCTACCAGGTCACGCTGAGGGCCAAGGTCGGGCAGCCGAAGTTCCTGGAAGCGGTCAACGACGGCCGCGACATGGAGCACATCCTGGCCGGCTCGAACAAGGACTCCGACGCACTCACCAAGGGCACGTCCTGGGGTGTCAACGCCAGGGCGGGCGGCCAGCACCTGCCGGACGTTCAGAACGGCCAGTCGCCCGCGGTCGGTGGCGCGGTCGGCGCGAGCCTGAACTTCTCGCAGAGCAAGACCACGACCGACACCACGACCGAGCTGTTCGGCCACAAGCACACCGCCACCGGCCCGGCCGTGCGCTACGAGGTGCCGGTCGAGTTCGAGCTGGTGGTGCACAAGGGCGACAAGGAGGTCGGCCGGGTCAAGGCCGACGAAGCGCCGATCACCGTGCGGCTGCACGCCGACAACGTCCGCGTGGACTCGCCGGACGTGCCGGACGACCGCCGCCCGTACGGCGCGGAGGCGACCAGCCAGCCCAAGGACGAGGCGTCCCCGGCCAAGATCGACCAGTGGCTGCGGGACGGCCTGGACGTGCCCGGCGGCGCGTCGGTCGAGGGGATGCGCGGCATCCAGGACATCCGGATGGCGGCCATCGCGGCGCTCGAACGGGCGGGCGCGGGCAAGGGCATCACCGGCAAGGGCACCGGCTCGCTCAACTCGCTGCTGTCCACGCTCAGCTCCGAGACGCTCCAGTCGATGCTGCCCGGCATGACGAAGACGCCGCTGGAGGTGCCCGGCCTGCACGAGGCGACGCTGGGCAAGGCGCAGCACGCCTCCCTGAAGGTGTACGCGAAGGTGGTCGACACCCGGCTCGACTCGCTCAGCGACGGCGTCAAGCTGGAGAACCCGACCTCCACCACGCACACCACCACGTCCGAGGCGAAGCACACCCAGAGCGGGGACGTGGTCGTCGCGCCGACGGGTGGCGTGAACAAGAAGGCGGAGGACGCGCAGGGCAACCCGGACCTGGTCAACTCGGCCAACTCCGCGTTCGCCTTCCCGGAGTTCAAGCACACCAGCGACGACTCGACCGCCGACTCGGGCGGCCCGGTCAGCGGCACGCAGCAGAACCTGAAGCCGTCCGGGCGCACCGGCCTGACGGAGTCCACCATCGTGTACCGGTTCGTCGCCGACCTCGGCAACGGCAAGGTCGGCGTCTACGACCTGACCGTGCCCGGCTCGGCGGACCTGCGGATGCCGGTGGCGGACGTGGAGGCGGCGTTGGGCCGCACCCTCCCGCCGGAACTGGCCACCGCGCAGGACGGCGTGCGGGACGCGGCGAAGGCGTGGCGCACCGCCGAGGCCGCCGTGGAGGTCGCCCGCCACCAGGCGCAGGACCTGCTCGCCGAGCGCGCCGGCGCGGACATCGAGGTCACCAACCGCGAGACCGTGCTGGACACCCGGTCGCAGGAGGCGGAGACGGCGTTCGACGCGCTGGGCCCGCACGACACCGCGGTCGACAACGCACGCAACGCCCGTGACACGGCGGACACCGCGGTGGAGGACGCGACGACCCGCGCGGTCGACCTCGACCTCGCCTCCCGGCGGGCCGACAAGGCGCTCGGCGACGCGGCGGAGGCCGTCCGGACGTCGCAGGAGGGCGTCGAGCTGGCGGAGATCCAGGCGACGGCCGCCGACAACGCGCGTGCCCGGGCGGACCAGGCGCTGCGCGACGCCGAGGCCGCCCTGGGCCGGCACGACCGGGACAACCCGCCGAGCGCCGACCCGGAGGCCGCGCCCGACCCGGTGCGGGAGGGCTTGGTGCAGGACGTCAAGGACGCGACCGAGGTCCGCGACAACCGGCAGGTCCAGCAGGAGAAGGCCGCGCAGGACCTGGTGACCGCCCGGCAGGAGCACCAGACCGCCCTCGACCGGCAGCAGGCGGCGGCCGACGTGGCCACGGATGCCAGGGCGGCCGCGGACCAGGCCAAGACCGACCTGGAGGCGGCCGAGCGCACGGCCACCGACGCCGGTCACGACTTCGACGCGGCCAACGACCTGCTCCGCGAGGCCCGCGCCAACGCCCGCCAGGCCGAGCAGGCACGGCAGACGGCCGAGCGGGAGCACCAGCAGGCCGTGCGGGACCGCGCGGACCTGGAGACGCGGATCACCGACGCCCAGGCCGACCTGGCGCGGAAGCAGGACGTCGCCGACGTCCGGCAGGCGAGCTGGTGGAACGCCAAGACCGCGGCCGACCGGCAGCTGGCGGCATTCAACGCCCCACCGGGCAACACACCGCCCGCCGGCACGCCGGCCACGACCGCCACCTCGTCCACCAACGCACCTCCGCCCGACCCCGCAACCACCGCACCCGGGCCGAGCTCGCCGTCCGTGCCGCCGCCCGGCGTGCAGACCTTCGGGGCGCCGGCGGCCACCGCCACGAGCACCTTCGGCGCACCCGTCGCGAGCGGCACGCCCACCGCGAGCACGTCGACGCCGAGCACGTCGACCACGCCGAGCGCCACCGCCCAGCGTGACGCCGACGCCGCCGCCCTGGCCGCGCGGCACCAGTCCGAGCGGACCGCGGAGAGCAACGCCGTCGCGGCCCGCCAACTGGCCGAGAAGCAGGCCGCGTCCCTGGCGCTGCGGGCGAAGCAGCAGGCCGAGTACCACGCCGAGGGCGCCGCCCTGGCCGCGAAGCTCGACGCCGAACGACTCAAGGCCGAGGCGGAGCTGCTCGCCAGGCAGCAGCAGGACCGCACCAACGAGAGCAACGCGTTCGCCTCCCGGACCCAGGCCGAGCGCAATCGCGTCGCCGGCGAGCTGACGGCCAACCAGCAGGCACACCGGCAACGGGTCGCCGCGCAGGTCCTGGCCAACCAGGAGCTGGAGCGCAACCAGGTGGAGGCGCAGATCCAGCAGCAGCTCGCCGTCGCGCCGGGCTCGTTCGACCCGAACCAGGTCCGCCAGCAGGTCCTGAACAACCAGGCGGCCGTCCAGCGCAACGTGGAGCAGCAGCTCGACAACGAGCAGGCGGCCGAGCGGCAGCGGGTCGAGCAGCAGCTGCTCGCCCGGCAGGAGAACGACCGCCTGGCCGCCGAGCACCAGCTCAACCAGCGGCAGCTCGCCGAACGGCAGCAGGCCGCGCAGCAGCTCCAGCTCAAGCAGGACGCCGAGCGCGTCAAGGCGGAGCACGATCTCAAGGCCAGGCAGCTGCTGGAGCAGAAGCAGGCCGAGGCGGCGCTCGACGCCAAGCAGGACGCCGACCGCAAGGCCTACGAGCAGCAGCTGAACGCCAGGCAGGACGCCGAGCACGCGGCCGAGCTGGCCAAGTGGCTGCCGCCGGGCACGAAGCACTTCGCCGCGTTCGCCGACGACAACGCCGCGGCCACGTGGGCGAACACGGCCTACCCCGGCCTCGCGACGGTGAACCGGACGAACTTCCAGAACAGCGTCCCCGGCCACGACGTCAACTGCACGAACTGCGTGATCGCCACCCACGAGACGCTGCACGGCCGACCGGTCGCGGCGCCTCCGCTGCCCGCACCGGCCCAGGGCACGTACCTGGAGAACACCTTCAAGTCGACGTTCCAGACCGTCGGGAGCTACCACGAGGTGGTCGACTACCTGGCCGCGCAGCCCGGCAGGCACGTCAGCATCGGCATCACCCGCGCCGACGGCACCGGGCACGTCTTCAACGCCTGGAACGACGGCGGCGACCTCACGTTCTTCGACTCGCAGAACCACCGCCCGGCCAAGCTGGAGCGCGACGCGGTCAAGATCGAGTTCATCCCGCTGCCGGACCTGCCGAAGCCGGCACCGCCGCCCACCACCGCGACCGCACCGCCCGCCGCCGCGACCCCGCCGACCGGCCCGGTCCCGTAGCGTCGTCGGACGCCCCGACTCCAGCAGCAGACCTTCGGAACTGATGAGGTACGCGTGACGCAAGCACGGGACACTGCCGACCAGTGGCTCGACCGGGTCTACGGCGGCACGGTGAAGTCCAGCAGGCACCCGCTGCTGGAGACGTCGCGGGTCGCGGTCTTCGGCTGCCGGTTCCGGGAGAGCCGGGACCCGATGCTGGCCGCCGCGATCGCCGTGCCGACGACCGGTGAGGCACCGTACCCGCTGCCCAACGACCGGCCGTTCGACGACCTGGGCCTGAACGACGACGCGGCGGACTGGCGCGCGCCGGTCGAAGCCGACTGGACCAGGCGCGTCAACGCGCGCAACTGCGTCATCGCGCTGGACGCGGCCGTCGACCACGCCCCGGCCTCCGCGCTGCCGTGGCGTCCCTCCGACGAGCAGCCGGGCTGGTGGGACCGGCTGCGCGCCGGGCACTTCCCGCAGGCGGAGGTGGCGGCCTGCGCGACGTGGCCCGAGGTGGTCGAGGCGGTGCGGGCGGGCGGGCCGGACACCAGGGGCGTCGTCTGGGTGCGGCGGGAGCTGGCGGGCGTGGAGGTGACCGGCCACTTGCTCTACGCGCACAACAACGACGGCGAGGTGGCCGTGCTGGACGCCATGCGGGGCACCCTCGCCCACCTGGAGACGGCGGCCCTCGGCAGCCTCCTGCTGGCCCGCTTCCACCGGCCGCGGCCGGACGTGTCCGAACTGGACTACGCCGCCGCCGTCCGCGCGGCCGAGCGGCACCTGGCGGGTGCCTACGGCGACGAGGTGGTCCTGGTGGACCCGTCGCCGGAGGACGAGCTGTCCAGCGGCTGGCTGTTCGCCTGCACGACCCGCGCCTTCCAGTCGTCGGGGGACCTGCGGGACCAGATGCTCGACGCGGCCCTGGTCGTGCCGAAGAACCCGGGCCGCACGCCGTTCGCGCTGCCCAACGCCGACCCGTGGGGGTGGCTGTCCCGCTGGGACGCGGGCGAGGCGGACCTGCCGGCACCCCCGGCACCCGGTCCCGCCGCCTGGCTCGCCCCGACCCTCGCCCGGCTCGGCGACGTGACGGAGGCCACCAGCCACACCCGGTGGAGTGACGTGCTGGCCGATTTCACCACCCGCCCGGTCGGCACGGCCGCCGTGATCTGGATCCGCCGCCACGACCGCCGCGGCCGCGAGTCCGTGGGCCACCTGGTCAACGCGCGGAGGGTGGAAGGCGGCCTCGAACTGGCCGATGGCACCACCACGACCCCGTTCACGCCGTCCGACGAGGGCACGAGCGCCCTGCACGTCGTCTACTACCGCTGACACCCCGCTCGCTGACCGCCGACCGGTCCCGCTGACCAGCGGAGAGGTCCGCAGTGGACGGTGCCGATCACCCGTTCGGGGTGAGCTGCGCCGCACAACCGAGTGCCCGCCGGTGTGAGGTGAATCGATCAAGTCGCCACCCGGTGTCTCGTCGCTCACAGACGGGTCGGGCCGTTGGGTCGGGTGGCTCGAGCGGGTCTAGCATCCGGGGGTCAAGGTCCGAGTACGCACGTACCGGAGACCAGTCCACCACTGACGCTGGAGGCCGTTGCGCATGGCCGGCACCACCGCACCCGAGCGGGCGGGCACCTCTAAAGGGGGCGGAACGCTCTACCGCGGCGACCTGGGGATGTGGTCCTGGGTCGCCCACCGCATCACCGGTGTGCTGACGTTCTTCTTCCTGTTCGCGCACGTCCTGGACACCGCGCTGGTGCGGGTGTCGCCGGACGCGTACGACAAGGTCATCGAGACCTACAAGAACCCGATCGTCAACCTGTTCGAGGTCGGCCTGGTCGGCGCGGTCCTCTACCACGCCCTCAACGGCATCCGCGTGATGCTCGTCGACTTCTGGGAGAAGGGCGCGCGCTACCAGAAGCAGATGCTGTGGGCGGTGCTCGGCGTCTGGGTGCTGGTGATGATCCCCGGCACCTACTACATGATGGTCCGCACGGTTACCGACCTGCTCGGTGGGGGTCACTGATCATGAGCGAATCCCTGACCCTCGACAAGCCGCGCTCACCGCGCCGCCCCGCCGCCCGCCGCAGCAACTTCGAGCTGTACAGCTGGCTGTTCATGCGCATCTCGGGCGTCGCGCTGGTGGTGCTGGTGCTCGGGCACCTGTTCATCATGAACATCCTCGACGGCGGTGTGCACCGCATCAACTTCGGCTTCGTCGCGGGCCGCTGGGCCTCGCCGTTCTGGCAGTTCTGGGACCTGGCGATGCTGTGGCTGGCCCAGATCCACGGCGGCAACGGCCTGCGCACCGTGATCAACGACTACGCCCGCAAGGACGCGACCCGGTTCTGGCTGAAGGTGCTGCTCTACGTCTCGATGGTGCTGATCATCGCCCTCGGCACGTACGTGATCTTCACCTTCGACCCGAACATCACCGACTGACCCGCCGCGGGGAGTACTCAAGCCATGCAGTTCCACAAGTACGACGTCGTCATCATCGGCGCGGGTGGCGCCGGGATGCGCGCGGCGATCGAGTCCGGCCAGCGCGCTCGCACGGCCGTGCTCACCAAGCTCTACCCCACGCGTTCCCACACGGGCGCCGCGCAGGGCGGCATGTGCGCCGCGCTGGCGAACGTGGAGGAGGACAACTGGGAGTGGCACACCTTCGACACGATCAAGGGCGGTGACTACCTGGTCGACCAGGACGCCGCCGAGATCATGGCGAAGGAGGCCATCGACGCGGTCCTCGACCTGGAGAAGATGGGCCTGCCGTTCAACCGCACGCCCGAGGGCAAGATCGACCAGCGGCGGTTCGGCGGCCACACCCGCAACCACGGCGAGGCGGCCGTGCGCCGGGCGTGCTACGCGGCCGACCGCACCGGCCACATGATCCTGCAGACGCTGTACCAGAACTGCGTCAAGCACGGCATCGAGTTCTTCAACGAGTTCTACGTCCTCGACATCTGCCTGACCGAGACCGAGGACGGCCCGGTCTGCACCGGCGCGGTGGCCTACGAGCTGGCGACCGGCGAGATCCACGTGTTCCAGGCCAAGTCCGTGGTGTTCGCCACCGGCGGCTTCGGCAAGGTCTTCAAGACCACGTCCAACGCGCACACGCTGACCGGCGACGGCATGGGCATCGTGTTCCGCAAGGGACTGCCGCTGGAGGACATGGAGTTCTACCAGTTCCACCCGACCGGCCTCGCGGGTCTGGGCATCCTGCTGACGGAGGGCGCCCGCGGTGAGGGCGCGATCCTGCGCAACGCCTCCGGCGAGCGGTTCATGGAGCGCTACGCGCCCACCATCAAGGACCTCGCGCCGCGCGACATCGTCGCCCGCTCGATGGCCCTGGAGGTGCTGGAAGGCCGCGGTGCCGGTCCGAACAAGGACTACGTGCTGCTGGACTGCACGCACCTGGGTGCCGAGGTGCTGGAGTCGAAGCTGCCCGACATCACCGAGTTCGCCCGCACGTACCTCGCGGTCGACCCGGTGAAGGAGCCGGTGCCGGTCTACCCGACCGCGCACTACGCGATGGGTGGCATCCCGACCAACGTGCACGGCGAGGTGTTGCGGGACAACGACAACGTCGTCCCCGGCCTGTACGCCGCCGGTGAGTGCGCGTGCGTGTCCGTGCACGGCGCGAACCGGCTCGGCACGAACTCGTTGCTGGACATCAACGTGTTCGGCCGCCGCGCGGGCATCGCCGCCGCCGAGTACGCGCTGTCCCACGACCACGTGGAGCTGCCGGAGAACCCCGCCGCGGCCGTCGAGGCGCAGGTGGCGCTGGTGCTGTCCGAGCACGGCCAGGAGCGGGTGGCGGACATCCGCACCGAGCTGCAGGCCACGATGGACGCCAACGCGTCGGTGTACCGCACCGAGGACACGCTCAAGCAGGCGCTGCACGACGTGCAGGCGTTGAAGGAGCGGTACTCGCGGATCACCGTGCAGGACAAGGGGAAGCGGTTCAACACCGACCTCCTGGAAGCCGTCGAGCTGGGCTTCCTCCTGGAGCTGGCCGAGGTTCTCGTCGTGGGCGCGCTGGCGCGCAAGGAGTCCCGCGGCGGTCACGCGCGTGAGGACTACCCCCACCGCGACGACACGAACTTCATGCGCCACAGCATGTACTACAAGCAGGGCGACGGCTTGCTGGCCGACATCCGGCTCGACTACAAGCCCGTGACGTTCACCCGGTAC
This sequence comes from Saccharothrix carnea, assembly GCF_003014735.1. Lineage (GTDB taxonomy): Bacteria > Actinomycetota > Actinomycetes > Mycobacteriales > Pseudonocardiaceae > Actinosynnema > Actinosynnema carneum. The sequence continues at coordinate 150,425 of NZ_PYAX01000006.1, forward strand.
CAGCCGATGGAGCGCAAGTACTGATGACCGCTACCGCTGAAGTGTCCACCGGCTCGCGCGGGAACCAGCCCCCCGTGCCGGACGGCGCGATCACCGTCACCCTGAAGGTGCGCCGGTTCAACCCGGAGTTCGACGACGAGCCGCGCTGGGACTCGTTCGAGATCCCGGCCCTGCCCTCGGACCGCGTGCTGAACCTGCTGCACTACGTGAAGTGGTACATCGACGGGACGCTGACGTTCCGCCGGTCGTGCGCGCACGGCATCTGCGGGTCGGACGCCATGCGCATCAACGGCGTGAACCGGCTGGCGTGCAAGGTGCTGCTGAAGGACCTGCTGGCGGGCGGCGGCAAGCCGACCACGATCACCATCGAGCCCATCAAGGGGCTGCCGGTCCACAAGGACCTGCTGGTCGACATGGAGCCGTTCTTCGAGGCGTTCAAGGCGGTCAAGCCGTACCTCATCACGTACGGCAACGAGCCGACGCGCGAGCGGATCCAGTCCATCGCCGACCGCGAGCGGTTCGACGACACCACCAAGTGCATCCTGTGCGCGGCGTGCACCACGTCGTGCCCGGTGTACTGGACCGAGGGGTCCTACTTCGGCCCGGCGGCGATCGTGAACGCGCACCGGTTCATCTTCGACAGCCGTGACGAGGGCTCCGAGGAGCGGCTGGACATCCTGAACGACGTGGACGGCGTCTGGCGCTGCCGCACGACGTTCAACTGCACCGACGCCTGCCCTCGCGGCATCCAGGTCACCAAGGCCATCCAGGAAGTCAAACGCGCCCTCCTCTTCAAGCGCGTCTAACCCTCCCCCTCCCGCCACCGGCCCCCGAGCCCCGCTCGGGGGCCTTTCCCATCCGCGAGAGTCCAACACTCAGCCCGCGAGAGTCCAACGCTCAGAGCACCTGAATTCAACGCTCAGCCCCGATGCCGCTCGTCGTGAGCGTTGAATTCAGGGTGCGTGAACGTTGGACTCTCGCGCTTCGAGCGTTGGACTCTCGCGTTATGAGGGTTGTTGGCGGGCGGCGCGGGCGGCTTTGGCGCGGCGGCTGCGCAGGTACATCAGCAGGGCGAGGACGAGGCCGAGGCCGGCGACGGCGGTGATCGGGCCGCCCACGTTGCCGAACGCCGTCTGCATCGCGGAGGGCTGGGTGCCGTCCGGCGTGGAGTTGGCGACCTCGCCGACACCGGCGCTGGTCGGCGTCGGCCTGGGCTCGGTGGTCTTCTTCTTCGCCTGCGGCGCGCCCTCGACCAGCCTGCCGACCGGGTTGCCGGACGCGGCCGGTCCCAGGGCGAAGCCGTAGTCGAGCAGGCGGGCCGCCTGGTCGGTCATCCTGGTCGGCTGCTGCTGGCCGCGCAGCAGCACGACGACGAGCCGCTTGCCGTTGCGCTCGGCCGCACCGACGTAGGTGTGCTGGGCGTCGTCGGTGAACCCCGACTTGCCGCCCAACGCGCCCTGGTACGAGGTCAGCAGCCTGTTGTCGTTGACGATCGGCACGGTCCCGCCGTTGGGTGCCGGGAAGTCGATCCGCTGCGTCATCACGGCCTTGACGAAGTCCGGGTAGTCCATCGCCTCGCGGTAGATCAACGCCACGTCGTACGCCGACGTCGACGTGCCCGGCGCGTCCAGCCCGGACGGCGTCACGGCCCGCGTGTCCAGCGCGCCCAGCTCGGCCGCCAGCGCGTTCATCTTCCGGATCGCCGACGGCACCCCGCCCAGCCGGCGTGCCAGCGCGTGCGCCACGTCGTTGCCCGACGCCATCACCAGCGCCTGGAGCAGCTGCTCGACGGTGTACTCACGGCCGTTGCGCAGCCCGATGCACGTGCACTCCTGCGCGATGTCCTCGGGCGTCGCGGCCACCGTGGCGTCGGGCGCCAACTCCTTGGCGACCACCATGGCCAGCAGCACCTTGATCACCGACGCGGGCCGCTGCCTGCCGTGCGGGTCGAGGGCGGCCAGCACGGCGCCGCTGTCCATGTCGGCCAGCAGCCAGCTCTTGGCCGTGATGCCGTCCGGCGGTACGGGCGCGTTCGGCGGCAGCACCAGACCGCACTCGCCGAGGCGCTGTCCCCCGATCGGGCTCTCGGGCACCTCCATCGGTGGCGGGGGCTTCTCACCCGGCGCCACCTCTTCGGACGCGTCGACCGCCGGGGGCGGTGACACCTTGTTCTCGCAGGCCGGCTGGGCCGCCGCGAGCGGTGCGGCCACGGTCGACGCGCCGGCCATCAGCGCGCAAGCAGCCAGGACCAGGGCAACGGGCCGTCGGAACGCGGAGGAACGCACCCGCCCAGGCTATCCACCCCGGATGAGTGACCTGCACCCGCCACGTCGGATACTGCTCCGGTGAAGCTCTCCCGCGGCATGTCCGTGTTCCTGCTTGCCTTCGGGGTGTGGTCCTGGCTGCTCTGGCCGAACTTCCTGCGCAACATCTGGAAGGACCCCCGTTCGTGGGACAGCGGCCCGACCACGTTCTTCACCGTCCACCTGCTGCTGATTGTCGCGTCGCTCACATTCGGCACGGTCATCGGCGTGTTGGGCGTGCGCGGGCTGCGCGCGGCCAGGAGCGGCCGAAGCGCCAATACAGATTGAACCCACCACACCTGGAGGCTCCGCAGTGGAGTTCGTGCGCCTGTTGCTGGTGTTCCTGCACCTGCTCGGCATGGGCATGCTGATCGCGATGTTCTTCGTCCAGCGCCGGGCGGGCGCGGACGCCCCGCTGAACAAGGGCTGGCTGCACGGCAGCGCGTTGCAGCTGCTCACCGGCGTGGCGCTGATGGGCCTGGCCCCGCTGACCGACCAGGATTACAACGACATCAAGGTCGGCGTGAAACTGCTGGTCCTGGTCGTCATCGCGGCCCTGGTGGCGGTGAACCTGAAGAAGAAGCCCGCAGCCTGGCTCACGCCGGTCCTGGCCGGCCTGGTCGTGCTGAACGTCGGCATCGCCGTCTTCTGGACCTGAGCCTCAGCGACGCCGGAACAACGCGCCCAGCAGCAGCCCCGCGCCGACCAGACCGACGGCGGCGCGGGGGCTGGGGGCCGACCGCACCTCGACCACCGGTCGGATCACGGCGGGCGGCGGCGGCGCGGGCGGGTCGCGCAGCAGGTTCTCCCGCGCGGTGGCCGTCCAGGCCGTGATGAACAGCAGCGACTGGGCCACCAGGTTCGCGAAGAACAGCACACCGATGACCGGCCCGAACGCCGCACCGGCCGGCGACGACGTGACCGTGCTCAGGTAGAGCGTCCCGCCCTGCTTCAGCACCTCGAACACGATCGCCGCGGCGGCCGCGCCCTTCGCCGCGCTGCGCAGGCTGAACGGCTTGCGCGGCAGCTTGGCCAGCACCCACAGGAACACCAGCCAGTTCGCCACCAGGCCCAGCATGATCGTGCCGATCTTGAGCAGCGCCTGGGCCCACCCGACGCCGTCGAGGCCGATCCACCGCAGCACCAGCTCGGCCAGCCCGCTGCCGGCGGCGGTGATGCCGAACGACACCACCAGGGCCGCGCCGAGGCTCACCAGCGCCAGCAGGTCCTTCAGCACCGTCTTGAGGAACGGCAGGTCCTGCTTGGGATGCCCCCACTGCGCCGTCAGCGCGTCGCGCAGGTTGCTCACCCACCCGTAGCCGGAGTAGACGGCAGCCAGCAGGCCCAGCACGCCGACCGTGCCCTTGGACTTGATGGCCTCTTCCACCACCTCGTTGATGGTCTCGCCGAGCGCGCCCGGCACCGCCTCGGCGATGGAGGACTGCAGCTCGCCCAGCAGCTCGGGCTGCGAGGCCAGCACGAAACCGGCGACGGCGAAGCCGATCATCAGCATGGGCACCAGCGAGAGCACGCTGAAGTACGTCACGGCCGCCGCGTAGTGCGCCCCGTACTGCTCGCTGTACCGCGTGGCGGCGCGGAACAGGTGGTCCAGCCACGGCCGTTCCCGACGCATCCGGTCGAGCTTCGAGCCGGTCCCAGCGTTTTCCGCCACCCGGGAAAGCTAACCCGCGAGGTGATCACTCGCCAGTCGGGAGGAAGCCGATCCGGTCGTAGGTCCTCGACAGCGTCTTCGCCGCCACCGAACGGGCCCGTTCCGCGCCCCGCGCCAGCACCTTGTCCAGCTCCGCGGTGTCGTCCAGGTACTCGGCCACCCGCGCCCGCACCGGCGTGACGAAGTCGGTGAACACCTCGCCGAGGTCCTTCTTCAGGTCCCCGTAGCCCTTGCCGTCATAGTCGGCGACCAGCGACTCCACCGAACGCCCGGTCAACGCGGAGTAGATGACCAGCAAGTTGCTCACGCCGGCCTTGTTCTCGGGGTCGTAGACGATCTCGCGGCCGGTGTCGGTGACCGCCGAGCGGATCTTCTTGGCCGACCGCTTCGGGTCCTCCAGCAGCTCCACCACGCCCGCCGGCACGGACTTCGACATCTTCGACGTCGGGTCCTGCAGGTCGTAGATCTTGGCGGTGTCCTTGACGATGTAGGGCTCGGGCAGCCGGAACGTCTTGCCGTAGCGGGTGTTGAAGCGCTGCGCCAGGTCGCGGGTCAGCTCCAGGTGCTGGCGCTGGTCCTCGCCGACCGGCACGTGGTGCGCCTGGTACAGCAGGATGTCGGCGGCCTGCAGGATCGGGTAGGTGAACAGGCCGACGCCGACCCCCGCCTCTTGACGCGTCGACTTGTCCTTGAACTGGGTCATCCGGCTGGCCTCGCCGAACCCGGTCAGGCACTGCAGGACCCACCCGAGCTGCGCGTGCTCGGGCACGTGCGACTGCACGAACAGCGCCGAGCGGTCCGGGTCGATGCCCAGCGCGAGCAGCTGCGCGGCCGACACCCGGGTGTTCTGCCGCAGCACCTTGGGGTCCTGCTCGACGGTGATCGCGTGCAGGTCGACGACGCAGTAGAACGCGTCGTGCGTCTCCTGCAGCGCCACCCACTGGCGGATCGCGCCGAGGTAGTTGCCGAGGTGGAACGAGCCCGCGGTCGGCTGGATGCCGGACAGCACGCGGGGGCGGCTCACCGGAGCCGGGTTCTCGGCAGGCAGTCCGACGACCTGGCCTGCGGCGTTCTCAGCGGAGTTTTCGACGACCACGCCGGCGATTCTCCCAGGTCGATCAGACCCCGGTGGTGGCGGGCCGCACCTCGGCCGCGCTGTCGCCGCCGACTGCCGGCCGGGTGACGACGGGCTCGTTGGCCGCCGTGCGCACCACCGCGGCCCTGCGCCGGCGGACCAGGCCGAACACCAGGCCGATCGCGCCGAACGCCACCGCGGCGATGCCGACCGGCGCGTCGAGGGAGACCGGAGCCGCCACCGCGCCGTCGGCCGCCACCGCGACACCTTCGACGACCAGGGAAGACGCCGCGCCCAGGACCAGACCCAGGACCGCACCGCGACCGCGCACCGCCCAGCCTCCTCACCAACACCGTGCCACTCCACGGAGGAGTGAACCTTGTTGACGGACGGCCGCGAACCTACCGAAGCTGTGGGGCTGGCGTGCCCGGTTCGACTGAACGCGACCGGCGGCAGACTAACCGCAGCCGCGCTCACCCCTCCCCGCAGGGGGTTACCTCAACGCGTCGACTCGGCCATATGTCGTAGTGCGCTGCCGGGCCGGGCGACCGGCCAGCGCCGCCGTGGCGTGCAGCTGCTCGGCCGTGCGGGCGGAGCCGTGCTCGGAGCCCGCCATGCGGCTGATGGTCTCCTCCATGAGCGTGCCGCCCAGGTCGTTGGCACCGCCGCGGAGCACCTCGGCGGTGCCCTCGTCGCCCAGCTTGACCCACGAGCACTGGATGTTGTCCACCCGGCCGTGCAGGGCGAGCCGGGCGAACGCGTGCACGGCCCGGTTGTCGCGGCGAGTCGGGCCGGGTCGGGCCACGCCCGCCAGGTAGATCGGCGCGTTGCGGTGCACGAACGGCAAGCCGACGAACTCGGTGAGCCCGCCCGTGCGGTCCTGCAGGGCCGCCAGCGCGCGGAAGTGGCCGAGCCAGTGGCCGGGGTGGTCGACGTGGCCGTACATCATCGTGGACGACGAGCGGATGCCCACCTCGTGCGCGGTGGCGACCACGTCCAGCCAGGTGGCGGCGGGCAGCTTGCCCTTGGTCAGCACCCAGCGCACGTCGTCGTCGAGGATCTCCGCGGCGGTGCCGGGGATGGTGTCCAGGCCCGCGTCGCGCAGCTCGGTCAGCCACTCGCGCACGCTCACGCCCGCCTTGGCCGCCGCGGCGACGACCTCCATCGGGCTGAACGCGTGCACGTGCATGCCCGGCACCCTGGCCTTGATCGCGCGCACCACGTCGGCGTAGTAGGTGACCGGCAGCTTCGGGTCGATGCCGCCCTGCATGCAGACCTCGGTGGCGCCCGCGTCCCACGCCTCCTGCGCCCGGTCGGCGACCTCGGCCACGGACAGCCGGAACGCGTCGGCGTCGCGCTCGCGCTGGGCGAACGCGCAGAACCGGCAGCCGACGTAGCAGACGTTGGAGAAGTTGATGTTGCGGTTGACCACGTAGGTGACGTCGTCGCCGACCACCTCGGCGCGCAGCTCGTCGGCGAGCCGGGCCATGGTCTCCAGCGCCGCGCCGTCCGCGGTCAGCAGCGCCATGGCCGCGTCCGTGTCGTCCAGGAGCTTCTCGGGGCTGTCGGCGGCCAGCTTGAGGGCGCGGGCGGTGTCCTCGGGCAGCCGTTCGACGGCCTTGGGGACCGTCAACGACGCCCAGTCGCCGTAGACGCTGTCGAAGTCACCCCGCCGGTCCTCGGTGCGGCCCTCGGTGTCGATGGCGGTGTGCAGGTCGGCACGGCCGTAGGTGTCGAGGCCACCATCGGGTTCCTGCCACTCGCGGCCGACCACGGGGGCATCCGGCTCGGCCAGGCCGTCCGGCCGCGCCAACGCGGACACGTGCGCGGTGAGCCGGGTGTCGATCCACTGCCCGGCGGGCGCGGTCACGAACCGCGGGTAGACGGCGAGGCGTTCACCCAGCTCGAACCCGGCCGCGCGGGTGTGCTCGGCCAGCACGTCGACCTGGGGCCACGGCCGCTCGGGGTTCACGTGGTCCGGCGTCACGGGCGACACGCCGCCCCAGTCGTCGATGCCCGCGCGCAGCATCAGCCCGAACTCGCCGCCGACCAGGTTCGGCGGTGCCTGCACGCTCGTGGACGACGGCATGACCAGCCGCGCCACCGCGATCGTGGCCGCCAGCTCGTGCAGGTCGGCGTCGGGCATGCCGCGCATCGCGGTGTCCGGCTTGGCCCGGAAGTTCTGGATGATCACTTCCTGGATGTGCCCGTACTGGCGCGCGACGCCGCGCATGGCCAGCAGGGACTCGGCGCGCTCGGTGATCGTCTCGCCGATGCCGATCAGGATCCCGGTGGTGAACGGCACGTTCACCCGGCCCGCGTCGGTGAGCACCCGCAGCCGGACCGCGGGCTCCTTGTCGGGACTGCCGTAGTGCGGGCCGCCCTTCTGCGACCACAGCCGCTCGGCCGTGGTCTCCAGCATCATCCCCATGCTGGCCGCGACCGGCCGCAGCCGCTGCAGCTCCTCCCAGCTCAGCACGCCGGGGTTGAGGTGCGGCAGCAGGCCGGTCTCCTCCAGCACGGCGATGGCGCTGGCCCGCACGTAGTCCAAAGTCGACGAATAGCCACGCGCCTCCAGCCACTCGCGCGCCTGCGGCCACCGCTCCTCGGGCCGGTCGCCGAGCGTGAAGAGGGCTTCCTTGCAGCCCTGGGCGGCGGCCCGGCGGGCGATGTCGAGCACCTCGTCCCGCTCCAGGAACGCGGCGGGCAGCTTGTGCGGGACCGTCGCGAACGTGCAGTAGTGGCAGCGGTCCCGGCACAGGCGGGTCAGCGGGATGAAGGCGTTGCGGCTGTAGGTGACGACACCCGGCCGCCCCTCCGCCAGCAGGTGGGCGTCACGGACCCGGCCCGCGGCGCCCAGCAACGCCTCCAGGTCGTCGCCGCGGGCGTGCAGCAGCACGGCGGCCTCGGTGGCGTCGAGCACCGCGCCGTCAGCGGCACGGCGCAACGCGCGTCGCATCGCCGATGCGCTGGGCGGCGGTTCCGGCGGGGTGATCGAGATGTCCACGGCCACGACAACGACATTAGGTGTGGAAAATTCCTGATCACGCCCAGTGTGACGTCCGACACGCAGCGCAGTCGGGTCACGGCGGCGCTACCGCAGGGGCGCCCTGCCGGCGACGAGGAGCTCGGTGTTGCGGTCGGTCACCGCGCCGACCGCGTCCGCGTTCGCGTGCGGGTCGTTGAACGCGAACTCGCGGGCCAGCGAGGCCAGGCCGCGCGGCGAGAAGTCGTCGTAGTCGGCCTGGTAGGGCGCGTCACCCTCGACCAGCGTCGTGAACAGCGACAACGTGCCGTCGCCGTTGTCCGCGAGCTCGATGATCCGGGCGTGCTGCGGGTGGTCGACGTGCGCGGCGGTGTTGATCTCCCAGAACGCGCGGTCGCCCGTGCCGTGCGGGACGATCCGGTTCTCGTGGGTGTGGCCGTTGACCCAGGCGACGACGTTCGGGAACCGGCCGAGGAGGCCGACCAGGGCCTTGCCGTCCAGCCGCGGGTCGAGCGGGCGGCGGCGGTCGGGCAGGACGTTGCCCATGGTCCAGCTCGTGTGGTGGCTGAACAGGATGAACAGCTCGTCGGTGACGTCCTGCCGGTGCCGGAAGCCGAACACGTCGTAGTAGCGGGAGCTGCCGCGCTTGAGGGTCCGCTCCAGCCACAGGTACTGGTGCAGGCCGATCGAGCCGTCGGCGAAACCCGCGGTGGTCGTGGTGTCGAGGCTGACGCCGGTGACGCCGGGCGCGATCGGGAACGTGTAGAAGACGTCCACGCCGTCCGCGTTGTCCTGGGTGAAGCCGTGGCCGTGCGGCCCGGGGCCGGTGTGGCGCGGGTCGAGGTGGGCCTGGACGAACTCGGCGGTGGTGAACGGGCGGCGGCGGGCGTCCGGGGTGACCGTGCGGACCAGCCCGCCCTCGGCGACGACGGCCGCCGCGTCGAGCACGTGCGCGGGGTCGGTCATGGCCCTGGCGAGCCGCTGCGCCTGGGAGTCGGAGAAGCCCATGATCTTGCGGTTGGCGGTGTAGAGGCCGTCGATCAGCGGGATGCCGTCCGGCAGGGAGCCGACCACGCTGTCGTCGTGGTTGCCGAAGGTGCAGTACCAGGGGATGCGCAGGCCGGGGCTGTCGAACGGGCGGATGACGGCGTCGAGCAGGCCGGGCAGGTGGGGGAAGCCCTTGGCCTTGTAGTCGTCCAGGAGGGTGGAGTGCGGGTTCCAGTAGGCCTTGACGCCGGAGTCCTGCACGCCTTCGTAGCGGGCGGGGTCGCCGGTGTTCGCGGTGATCCGGCCGCCGTTGAGGACGGTGAGGAACCAGTCCAGCTCGACCAGTTCGTGGTTGTCGGTGTTGTCGCCCGTGGTCATCATGAAGTCGATCGGGCGGTTCGTGAACGGCCCGGTGCGGATGGTGTTGACCTTGTTCACCAGGGCGGCCGACGTGTGCTGTGCCAGTGTTTCGTGGGCGCGGAAGGCACCGGCACCCAGCAGCGGGTGGGTGTACTCGAAGCGTGCGGGGCTCTGCGTGTCGACCATGTGCATGTCGGTGAACTGGACGAAGCAGGCCAGCGGCGTGCGCCGATCCGCCCGCCCCGCGCCCGGCGTGGCCAGGTCGGACCGGACCACCAACGGCCAGCCGGGTCCGGCCTGCAACCTCCGGTACCCCGTGCCGCCGACCGCCGTCGCCGCGACGTCCAACGTCGTGCCGGTGGTGGCCGCCCAGGCGGGCCCACCCCACACCAACACCGCACCCGCCGCACCCGTCGCCTGGAAGAAACGCCGCCGGCTGATCCCCATCGAACGCTCCCGTGTCTCGGTTAGGTGAAAAGTTCTCACGAACCGGGAAGCGCGTCACGAACTCGGGATGAAGTGCGGCCGAACGAGCGAAGTCGATCGTCGGGTGGATCGGTTCCGTTGCGGCGCAACGACTTCGCCGTCACTTCTGACCGGGCTTCCTGAGCGTCGGACTCGGGGGTCGCGAACGTAGGACACGCGCGTTCTGAACGCAGGACACGCGCGGATTCGAGCCCGGACCGGCGCCGAACGCCCAGCACGCGGCACAAGTCCTCGACCTCGGGCCGCTTGGCGGCGATGATCTCGTGCACGGGCTTCACCGCCTGACCGTGATCGTGCCCGGTCTCAGGTCCTCGGCCAGTCAAAACTCACGGTCACAGGTGCGTGGTCGGACCAGCGTTCGGCGTAGGTGGCCGCACGCTCGACCACTGCGGAGCTGGCCGTGGCGGCCAGCGACTCGGTGGCGACCTGGAGGTCGATCCGCCAGCCCGAGTCGTTGTCGAACGCCTTGCCGCGGTACGACCACCAGGTGTACGGGCCCGTCACGTCCGGGTGGAGGGAGCGGACCACGTCGACGTAGCGGGCCTCGTCGAAGACGCGGTCCAGCCACGCCCGCTCGGAGGGCAGGAAACCCGACGACTTCTGGTTCGTCTTCCACGCCTTCAGGTCCTCGGGCCGGTGGGCGATGTTCCAGTCGCCGCACACCAGCACCTCACGCCCGTCCGCGGCGGCCTTGTCGCGCAGTTCCACCAGGTACGGCAGGAACGCGGCCATGAACCGGTCCTTCTCGTCCTGCCTCGGCGTGCCGACGTCACCGCTGGGCAGGTACAGCGACGCCACCACGACGTCGGCCAGCTCCACCTCGACGTACCGACCCGAGTGCTCGAACTCGGCCACCCCGAACCCGATCCGCACGGCCTGCGGCGCCTCGCGCGTCAGCACCGCGACCCCGTTGCGCCCCTTGACCTCCGAGTACGCGTGCGCGACGTGCCAACCCTCCGGCGAACGCACCTCGTCCGGCAGCTGGCCTGGCTCGGCCCGAACCTCCTGCAGGCACACGACATCCGCCGACGTCGCGGCCAGCCACTCCAGGTAGCCCTTCTTCGCGGCGGCGCGCAGCCCGTTGACGTTGATCGTGGAGACAGTCAGCACCGGGGCAGCCTAGCCGCGCGGGGCGACCGCCCAGGTGTACGGGTATTCGGCGCCGCAACCGGTGCAGGACGCGGACAGGCCCAGCATCAGCACCAGCGGGCTGCTGCCCTCCGGCGACGGCACCCCGGCCACCTCGTGCCCGTCCACCACCGCGCGCAGACCCGGCCACTCCGGCTCGCACGCGCACGTCACCACGCCACGCCGGAACGACCGCCACTTGAAGAACATCCGCCCATCAGATCACGCGCAGCCGCTGTCCGACGTCGGCGTCACGAACTCGTCCTTCACCCAACGTCCGTCCGCCAGCAGCCGGAAGCCGTTCTCGACCCGGTTCTCCGCCCCCACCACCGCGTCACGCGGCAGGGTCGCCACGATCGGCTGGGTGTCGGCGGGCCCGGAGCGCACGTTGAGGACGTCGGCGATCACCGTCACCCTGCACTCGCGAGCGGCGACCTCCTCCACCCCGAGCTTCTTGCCCTCGTTGGCGACGTACATCAACCCGGCCGCCGCCAGCACACCCGCGACGACCATGCCGCGCACCGGAATCCCGAACATCACGCCTCCCGACACCTCTGCTGAGGTGCAGATATAGCGCGTGCCAAGTGGCCGGGGGCCGCCCGAGGGCACATTCCACCCCACCGGGGAACCGGACGGGTGACGCGGTCACGGAAACGGATCAGGGGACCGCCCGCAGGCAGTCCCCTGATCACCGACCCGGGAAGAAGTGGTCAGCCGGCCATCTTCTTCTGCAGGTTCTCGTCCAGCGTGCCGAGGAAGTCCTCGGTGGTCAGCCAGTCCTGGTCCTTGCCGACGAGCACGGCGAGGTCCTTGGTCATCCGGCCGCTCTCGACGGTCTCCACGATGACCTGCTCCAGCGTCTCCGCGAAGCCCGTCACCTCCGGCGTGCCGTCCAGCTTGCCGCGGTGCTTCAGGCCACCGGTCCACGCGAAGATCGACGCGATCGGGTTGGTGGACGTCGGCTTGCCCGCCTGGTGCTGGCGGTAGTGCCGGGTCACGGTGCCGTGCGCGGCCTCGGCCTCGACGGTCTTGCCGTCCGGCGTCATCAGCACCGACGTCATCAGGCCCAGCGAACCGAAGCCCTGCGCGACCGTGTCGGACTGCACGTCACCGTCGTAGTTCTTGCACGCCCAGACGTAGCCGCCCTCCCACTTCATCGCGGCGGCCACCATGTCGTCGATCAGGCGGTGCTCGTAGGTCAGGCCCGCCGCGTCGAACTGCGCCTTGAACTCCTCCTCGAACACCTTCTGGAAGATGTCCTTGAACGCACCGTCGTACGCCTTGAGGATGGTGTTCTTGGTCGACATGTACACCGGGTAGTTGCGCTGCAACCCGTACGAGAACGAGGCGCGCGCGAAGTCCTCGATGGACTTGTTGAAGTTGTACATGCCCATGGCCACGCCGCCGTCCGGGCCGTAGTTGGCCACCACGTGCTTGATCGGCTCGGAGCCGTCCTCGGGCGTGAACGTGATGGTCAGCTCACCCGCGCCGGGGACCTTGAAGTTGGTCGCCTTGTACTGGTCGCCGTGGGCGTGGCGGCCGATGATGATCGGCTTGGTCCAGCCCGGCACCAGCCGCGGGATGTTGGAGATGATGATCGGCTCGCGGAACACCACGCCGCCGAGGATGTTGCGGATCGTGCCGTTCGGCGAGACCCACATCTTCTTCAGGCCGAACTCCTCCACCCGCGCCTCGTCGGGCGTGATGGTGGCGCACTTGACGCCGACGCCGTGCTTCTTGATGGCGTGCGCGGCGTCGATCGTGACCTGGTCGTCGGTGGCGTCCCGGTGCTCGATGCCCAGGTCGTAGTACTCGAGGTCGACGTCCAGGTACGGGTGGATCAGCTTGTCCTTGATGAACTGCCAGATGATCCGCGTCATCTCGTCGCCGTCGAGTTCGACGACGGTCCCCTGAACCTTGATCTTGCCCATACTCAGGGCGCTCCTCTCGCGACAATGCAAGCAAGACAAGCGTACTGCTATGTCGGGTTGCTTGCGTCCACCCGGGCGGAAAAAGGGAACGGCGTCACACCTGCTCGCTCGCCGCGACCGCCGGTGGCACGTGGGTTCTCCGGGCCAATACAACCAGCCGCGCCGCCGGACCGCCGCACGGGGACGGCGTGGCGCGACACTCGAACACGCGTTCGCGGAATACGCCCTCCACCCGCGTCCGCCCCGCTAACCTCGCACCCGTACGAGTGATCAAGGGGGCAGCGTTGTCGACGGGTCCGACCCATGCCATGAGCGGTCTGCTGGCCTGGGCGGCGGTGACCGCGTTGGCCGAGAACCACCCCATCGGCCAGCTCACGCCGCAGAGCTGGGCGGTCGGCGCGGTGCTCGCCACCGGCGCGGCCCTGCTGCCCGACCTCGACCACCCGTCGTCGACGATCTCGCGCACGTTCGGGCCGGTCAGCGCCGGTGCGTCGGCGTTGATCAACACGGTGAGCTCGTTCGTCTACCGCACCACCCGCACCCGCAAGGACTCCAACCGCGACGGCGGGCACCGCGGCCTGACCCACACGCTGGTCTTCGCGCTGGCCGCCGCCGTGGGCACGACCGCGGTGGTGCAGCAGTCGCAGAAGTGGGCGCTGCCCGCGCTGATGTTCGTGTTCGCGGGCCTGGCCGTGCGCGGGATCATGAACGACTGGTGCCCGCAGAAGGACGCCCTGCTCATCACCGGCGTCTCGGCCGCCATCACGGTGGCCTGCGTGGCGTGGACGGCGCAGACACCGGCCAGCGCGGCGGCGTGCGGGGTGGCGGTCGGCGTCGGGTGCGTGGCCCACTTCCTGGGCGACGCCATCACCGAGCAGGGCTGCCCGATCCTGTGGCCGATCCCGCTGATGGGCAAGACGTGGTTCCCGGTCGCGCCGCCGAAGATCATGCGGATGAAGACCGGTGGCACGGTCGAGATGGCGATCGTCGGCCCGCTGATCACGATCTTGAGCGTCTGGTTGTCCGCTGCCGCGCTCCAGCAGGCCGGCGCGATCCCGTTCCTCGAAACTTTCGACCTGCTACCGATCTAGATTTCAGATAACGGCCATTCGGCGGCTACCACTCCATCACCCGATCGGACTAGCCTCCACCGAAATCCTGTCCCGCGCTCACCCGCGTCGAGGAGGACTTCGTGCCCCACCCCACGCACGACAACGTTGTCGAGGCGGCCGGATGACCACCTGGCTCGGCCTCAACGCCGGTCACGACGACCCGGCGACCGCGGACAAGGTCGCCGTGTCGCTGTACGAGACGCTGCTGTTCCACGCCCAGCTCGTGTGCGTGCACGACGTGGAGGGGCGGCACGCGATGTCGTTCCGGCTCGTCGACGAGCCCTCCGAGAACACCGTGTCGACCCTCATCGAACGCGGTTACGGCGTCGCCGTGCACAACGGCACGCTGCAACGGCTCGCCGGTCCCGAGGAGCTGGCCCGCGGCGCGCTGCGGGCGGTGATCGCGCACCGCGACCGGCGCGAGGGCCGGGCGCTGCGGTTCCCCGGCCAGCGCACGCTGCGCGGCCGTTACGGGGTCTCGGACATCCTCGCGTTCAGCGCGATCGAAGAGGTCCTGCCGCACGGCACGAAGAGCGTGGACGCGCGCGGCGACCTGCAGCCGACGTTCGTCAACGGCCGGCTGGTGCTGAACTGCGACTGAGCCCTGGTCAGCCCGGGTGCGCGCCGACGGCGTCCCTGATCTCGGCGCCGAGGCTGTCCGCGCTGCGCGCGCAGTGGGCGCAGCAGAAGAACCGGCCCTCCACCTCGACGCCGTGGCCGATGATCCGGCAGTCGCAGTGCTCGCAGCGCGGTGCGAGGCGCTGGATCGCGCACTCGAAGCTGTCGAACGTGTGCACGCCACCGCCGACCGTGCGCACCTCGAAGGACATCCAGTAGTCGTTGCCGCAGACGTCGCAAGTCGCCATGGCCGAAGCCTGCGCCGGGCGGCGGGCACCGGCAACTCGACCTCACGGCCGAATCGTCGTACTCCGAGCGGACCAGGCCGGACTCGAACCGGCGTCCTCCCTCCCGGGGGAGGGCGCGTCAACCACTGCGCTACATGGTCCCGAGCCGGGCCGGATTCGAACCGGCGTCCTCCCTCCGAGCAGGAGGGCGCGACAACCACTGCGCTACCGGGCTCCCGCTCAACACTAGCCATGACCGCGGCCCCGGAGACAGGGCCGCTAAGGTCTGCCCTCGTGCGCGGAGTCGACTACTACGAACTCCTCGGGGTCGGCCGCTACGCGTCCGAGGCGGAGATCAAGTCCGCTTACCGCTCCCTGGCCAAGGTGATGCACCCCGACGCGGGCGGGTCCTCCGGCACGTTCCGCATGCTGCAAGAGGCATATGACACCCTGCGAGATCCCGCTCGCCGACGTGACTACGACCGGGGCTGGTCGTTCACCCGTCCGGGGGCACGGCCGACGTCGCCGACCCGCCCGCCGCGCTCGGGCCGGACCGGTCGGTTGCGCAACTTCGGCGAAGACCCGGACTTCGTACCTCCGAAGCCCGTGGTGGACCTCGGCGGCGTCGCGTGGTGGCACCTGGTCGACGTGGGGCAGCGGGTGCGGTACGTCCCGGCCGCCGGTCCGGGTCACGCGCCCGCGTTGGCGGCCCTGTGCGGGTGGTTCTTCCTGCTGCTGCCCGTGGTGGTGATCGACTTCTCACCGTTGGCGCTCGGCGTGTGGCTGGTGCTGGTGGCCGCGGCGGCGGCCATGGCGTTCCGGCTGGTGCGGCGGTACCTGGCGGCGATCCGGGCCGACCGGGCGTTCACGCTGGACCACGACACCGGGGTGGTGCACGGGACCACGGACGACCGGGCCTGCGAACGGCTCACCGCCGAGCTGCTCAGCCGGTACCTGACCCGGCTGCCCGGCGCGCGGATCTTCCACGGCCTGGCCTGGCCCGGCTCGGTGTTCGCCGACGTCGACCACGCCGTGCTGTGCGGGCGCAAGCTCGTGCTGATCGAGTCGAAGTCGTGGCTGCCGGGGCACTACGAGGCCGAGGACGACGGCACGGTCTGGCGCAACGGCCACCCGTTCCGGGGCGGTGGCATGCGGATGCCGCGCAGCCTCGCGGTGTACCGGAAGCTGCTGCCGTGGCTGGACATCCGGACCGCGTTGCTGGTCTACCCGAGCCGGGACGGCGTGGTGACCACCGAGGAACCGGCGGACGCCATCGTGCCGCCGATGACGCCCGCCCAGTTCGTCGAGGAGATCGGCGACTGGCTGGCCGAGGACCCGGCCACGGTGGACCGGGAGGCGTTGCGCGTGCTGATCGGTCAGGTCGTGCCGATCGTGCGGCCGGCTAGCTGAACACGGCCATCCCCCACAGCGAGTAGCCGTACGGGGTGGCGCGTTGGAAGGCGTACAGCTTCACGTAGCGCGCGCTCGTGGCGAGCGTGATCTCGTCGGTGCCGCCGTCACCCGCGTAGTTCTCGTGCACGGTGGTCCACGTCGTGCCATCGGTCGAGACCTGGAGCTGGTACTGCCGGGCGTGCGCGGCCTCCCAGTCGAGCCGGACGCGGCGGATCGGCCTGGTGGCGCCGAGGTCGACCCACAGCGAGTGCTGGTCGGTGAACGCGCTGCTCCACCGGGTGGCCGGGTTGCCGTCGAACGCGTGGGACGACGGGTGCGCGGAGCTCTCCGTCGCGGTGGACCAGGACGGGCGGTGGAGGGCGAGGTCGGCCGCGGTCACGAGTTGGCCCTGGTTCACCGCGCGCGGTGAGGCGTAGGTGGCGCGGACGGCGCTGTCGGGGTTGAGCTGCTTGTCGTCGAAGAACTCCGGCCACGCCATGAAGTACGCCCAGTCGGGTTGGGACGCCAGCTCCGCGGGTGACGGCACCTTGCCGACCTCGGCCAACGCCAGCGGCTTGCCCTGGGCCAGGTTCTTCAGCGTGGTGTAGTAGGTGGTGGCGGGCCAGAAGCTGTTCCACGCGTCGAGCGAGACGACGTCCGCGTACGACGGGCCCGGGTAGTAGTCCGCGATACCGGCCGGGTCGAGGTCCTTGACGTTCCACACCCACGCCATGCCGGTCAGGCCGCGGGTCCGGACGAGGTGGTCGTGGGTCAGCTGGTAGAGCCGGCGGCTGCCGTTCGCACCGGGTCGGCCGCCCCACCAGGACCAGCCGTCGTTCATCTCGTGCAGCGGCCGGAACAGCGGCTGCACGCCCGCGTCCAGGAGTTGACGCAGGAACGGGACGATCTCGTCCAGGCGCGCCTTCCAGGCGTTGTTGAGGGCGGTTCCATGGGTGATCAGCTGTGCCCACTGGGCGTCGGTGAGGTCGTCGTTGACGCCCGCGTCCCAGCCGCAGGCGGTGGGGCGGGTCGGCGGGCAGACGTGCCAGGTCAGCGTGACGAGCGAGCCGTTGCGCCACTCGGTCTCGGCCTGGTCGACCATCGTCTGGCGGTGGGCGACGTCGTCCTGCGCGAAGAGGAAGTCACCGCCCCACAAGCCGGGGTACACGCCGGTGATCGCGTGGACCTTGGCGGTGTGGCGGGCGGGGTCGGAGTTGGGCTCCTTGTTGTGCATGCCGGTCACCGTGCGGGTGCCGGTGATCCGCTTCAGGTAGTCGACGACGGGGATCGGCGGTGGAGCCGCGGCGGCTGCGGGTGGGGCGAGGGTGGTGACGAGTAGGGCTACCAGCGTCATCGCTGTTCGCACTGCGTCCTGCCTCTCGAAAGGGTGGCGGCCTTTTGAGCGTGGCGGCGGGTGGGGTGGACGGTAGCGATTAACCGGTTAAGCAGTCAACCGAATGGCGCATGTCGTAGACGGCTGCCGCGGGCTGCTTCCGGCGGACCCACGGGAGGAGTCGGGGATGAAGATCGACGTCTTCAACGAGGTCCAAGACCCGCGCCCGTGGCAGGAGGGCCACCAGCACGCGCGCATCACGGAGGCGTTGGCGCAGGCGAGGCTGGCGGACGAGCTGATCGGCGAACTGATCCCCGGGTTCGACAAGTGAGGTCGCGGGGTTCGGTGCGAGGATGGGCGCATGCCGAAGAAGCTGCGCCTGACCGGTGACCCGGTCGCCGACAAGCTGCTCAGCGAAGACCCCTTCGCGCTGCTCACCGGGCTGTTGCTGGACCAGCAGTTCCCGATGGAGCACGCGTTCGCCGGACCGCGGAAGATCGCGGACCGGATGGGTGGGTTCAGCATCGACAAGATCGCCGAGACCGACGTGGACGAGTTCGTGGAGCTGTGCGTGCAGCCGCCGGCGATCCACCGGTACGGGACGTCGATGGCGCGGCGGGTGCATGCGTTGGCGTTGCACGTGATCGAGAACTACAAGGGCAAGGCGGCGAACATCTGGAAGGCCGGCAAGCCGGACGGCAAAGAGGTGTTCCGGCGGGTGAAGGCGTTGCCCGGGTTCGGTGACCAGAAGGCGCGGATCTTCGTGGCGTTGCTCGGCAAGCAGCTCGGCGTGACGCCGGACGGGTGGCGTGAGGCAGCCGGCGCGTACGGGGAGGAAGGGTCGCGGCGGTCGATCGCGGATGTGACGAGCGCCGAGACGCTGGCGGAGGTGCGGGCGTTCAAGAAGGCCGCGAAGGCGGCGGTGAGCGCGGAGGACAAGGCGGTGAAGGGCTAGAGTCCCCGCGTGCAGTTGCCGGGACTCGTCGACCTCACGCCGCTGGGCGCCGGTGGTTTCGCCACGGTCTACCGCGCCCGCCAGGTCCAGTTGAACCGCGAGGTCGCGGTGAAGATCGACAACCGGGTGCTGCGGACCGAACGTGACCGGCGGCGGTTCCTGCGCGAGGCGCACGCGGCGGCACGGCTGTCCGGGCACCCGCACGTGGTGTCGGTGCACGACGCGAACTTCACCCCGGACGGCACGCCCTACCTGGTCATGGAGCTGTGCACGGGCGGATCGCTGGCCGACGTGGTCCGGCGCGACGGGCCGTTGGCGGCGGATCGGGTGCGGGAGCTGGGCGTGCAGTTGGCGGACGCGCTCGCCGCCGCCCACGCGGAAGGCGTGCTGCACCGCGACATCAAGCCCGCCAACATCCTGCTGGACCGGTACGGCACGGCGAAGCTGGCCGACTTCGGGCTGGCGGCGTTGCTGGACGCCGAGGGGTCGAGCACCGTCACCCGGGACGCGCTGAGCCCCAGTTACGCGCCGCCCGAGGCGTTCGCGATGGCCCAGCCGACGCCGGCGGCGGACGTCTACGCGTTGGCCGCGACGTTGTACGACCTGCTGGCGGGCAGGCCACCGCGTCCGGTGCCGTGGCCGGTGGAGTCGTTCGACCACCTCGGTGAGGTGCTGCGCTCGCCGGTGCCGCCCGTGCCCGGCGTGCCGCGGGAGCTGCACGAGGCGTTGGTGCGGGCGTTGGAGCCGGAGGTCGGGCGCCGCACGGCCGGCGCGGACCGGCTGCGGCACGAGCTGAGCCAGGTCCCAGGGCAGGTCGCGAGGCACGTGCCAGGTCAGGTCGCGGGCCAGGTGCCGGGGCAGGTCGGGAGGCAGGTGCCAGGTCACGTCGCGGGGCAGGCACCGGGTCACGGCGCGGGGCAGGTGCCGGGTCACGTCGCGGGGCAGGTGCCGGGTCACGGCGCGGGGCAGGTGCCGGGTCAGGTCCAAGATCGGGTGCCGGGTTGGGAGCAGGGCCGGAGTGCGGACCCCCGTCCCCGGTACAGCGCCGCCTACACGCGCCCGCCCACCAAGAAGCCGTGGGCGTTGGTGATCGGCGCGGCGGTGTTGGCGACCGTGGTGGCGGCCGGTACGTGGTGGTGGGCGACCAGGTCATCCGACGCGCAGACGACGCCCGGAGCCCGGACCGGCAGCACGACGTCGAGCGAATCCCTTCCCCCGCCCGGCCTCAAGGAGTGCGCCACCGGCTACTGCGTGGCCGAGCCGACCTGCTACCGCGGCATCGTGTCGGTGGGCGGGCAGGCGGCCGGCGCGCGGAAGGTCGGCAGCTGCTCGGAGGACCACTACTGGGAGGCGTTCGCGGGCGGGTGGTTGTCCGGACCCGTCCCGGACGTCGACAACGACGAGCTGCTCAAGGCGCCCGAGGTGGCCGACATCTGCACGGCCGAGGCGATGAAGGCCAACACCCGACCGACCGTGGACACCTCGGACTGGCAGTTCACGGCGGTCGGGTTCACCGATGGCGAGCGGGCCTACTTCCACTGCTTGGCGAGCGAGCCGGGGGTCGGTGAGGTCACCACCAGCGCGTTCGGGTCCTGAGGCGGTGCCGGCTTGAGCGCGAAGACCAGCATCACCAGCGCCGTCAACGCCAGCAGCGCGGCGATCGGCGCGAGCGGGAGCAACCCGACCCAGCTGATCACCAGGCCGCCGACCACGCCGGACAGGCCGACGCCCAGGTAGATCGCGGAGGCGTTGAGCGACAGCAGCAGACCGCTGTTGGCGGGCGCCAGCTCGATCAGCCAGCTCTGGATGGGCGGGTTCGCCGACCAGGTGAGCGCACCCCAGGCGAACAGCGCGACGGCGGCCGACACGGGGGTGGCCGTGGTCAGCGGCAACGTGGCCAGCACGACGGTGAAGCAGCTGAACAGCACGACGAGCAGCTTGCGCGTGTCGAAGCGGTCCGCGAGGCGACCGGCGGCCCAGTTGCCCAGGACCGAGCCGAGGCCGTAGGCGACGAGCAGCACGCCGATCGTGGCGCCCTCGACGCCCGCGGTCACGGTCAGCAGGGGCGCGATGTAGTTGAAGACGCTGAACACGGCCAGGCACGCGAGCACGGTCAGGCCGAGGACCATCAGCACGCGCCGGTCGGCGGCGGGGGCGAACCGCTCGCGCAGGCCGACCGCCGGTGGGGCGTCGACGCGGGGCAGCCAGAGCCGGACCGCGATGGCGGCGAGCACGGAGACGGCGGCGATGAGCGCGAACACCCCTTGGTAGCCGAGCGGCCCGCCGAGCAGGTTACCCGCCGGCACGCCCAGGACCAGGGAGAACGTCAGGCCGCCGAACACCAGGGCGACGGCACGGCCGCGGTGTTCCGGTGGGGACAGGACGGTGGCGACGAGCGTGGCGGCGGGTGTGTAGACGGCCGCGCCGAGCGCGCTGACGATGCGTGCGACCAGGAGCAGGGGGTAGTTCGGGGCGAGGGCGGCGAGGAGGTTGCCGAAGGCGGCGACGCCCAGGGCGACGACGAGGAGCTTGCGGCGTTCCCAGCGGCCCGTGAGCGCGGCGAGGAGAGGTGACGAGATCGCGTAGGCGATGGCGAACGCGGTGAGCAGTTGGCCCGCGGTGGCGTGGGAGACGTCCAGTTCCTCGCTCACGGCCGGCAGCACGCCGGAGACGATGTACCCGCTCGTGCCGATGGCGAACGCCCCGGCCGCGAGCAGGTAGGTGCGTGCCGACATGAGACTCCCCCGGTGAGGTGACATTCGGTCGAGCGCGCGAGTCCGAGCGGGTGATCGCGCAGCCCTTGTTTCGACGGGGATCGTACTACGGCGACCATCTAACTTCGATGGGTCTCGTAGTATGTCCGGTATGACCACCACGCTCGCCCACCCGGAGCGGGACGAGATCCGGATAACGACGGTGCTGCAGGCGCTGGCCGACCCGGTGCGGCTCCAGATCGTGCGCGCGTTGGCGATGCACGAGGAAGGCCTCTCGTGCGGTGTGCTGCCCTTGGGGGTGACGGCGTCGACCTTGACGCACCACGTTCGGACGTTGAGGGAGGCGGGTGTCGTGCGCGTTCGACCGCAGGGGACGTCGCGGATCAGCTCGTTGCGGCGGGACGACCTGGACGCGTTGTTCCCGGGGCTGCTCGACGGCGTGTTGGCGGCGCGGCGGTGAGCGACGCGAACGACTGGGAGTGGGTGCGGGTGCTCGCCCAGGGGCGCGTGTACGACGAGGACCGGCCCGCGGCGAACCGGTTGGCGTGGGCGGCGGTGGCGCTGGCTGCCTCGCACGGTGGTGAGCGCAGCGGGGTGCGGCGCGCTCGGGCCGTGGCGGACCGGTTCGCGTTGCGCGCCCGGGTGACGCGGTCGCTGGGTGCCTGGGCGGCGGACCCGGACGCGCTGGCGGCGGACGTGCTCCGGGAGGTCGGGGCCGACGTCGGGCTGAGCGGGCGGTTCGCGAAGTCGGTGGCGCAAGCGGTGGGACCCGTCGTGCCGCTGGTGCGGGACGAGTTGTTGCGCGAGCGGTTCGGGCGGTGGGTGGAGGGGTTCGGTCGCTAGGGGTTCGCGGGACCGGTTTATTCGGTTGCGGTGGTTCCTAGGGTGAACAGACGTGCGCGCTTACGTCTCCCTAGCGCTGGCCGGGTTCCGCAGGTACTCCACCTACCGACAGGCGATGGTCGCCGGGATGGCGACGAACGTCGCGTTCGGCCTGCTCAGGATGGCCGTGCTGGTCGCGGCCGTCGGGCAGGCACCGATCGCGGGATACGACGTCGCCGCCACGACCACTTACGTGTGGCTCGGGCAGGGGCTCATGGCCGTCGTGGTGCTCTGGGGCGACAAGCAACTGGCCGACCGGGTGCGCAGCGGTGACGTCGTGGTCGACCTGTACCGGCCGTGGCACCTGCAGTCGGCGCTGTTCGCGGAGGACGTGGGACGCGCCGGGTACGCGGTGCTGGTGCGGTTGGCGCCGCCGGTGGCGTTCGGGGCGGTGTTCTTCCCCTTTCGCTGGCCCGGGTTCGGCACGGCGCCCGTGTTCGTGATCAGCGTGGCTCTGGCGGTGGCGGTGAGCTTCGGGATGAGGTTCCTGCTCAACGCGACCACGTTCTGGCTCTTGGACAACCGCGGTGTCCAAGCGCTGTACACGGCGCTGACGTGGCTGTTCTGCGGGTTGGCCGTGCCGCTCGCGTTCTTCCCCGACTGGGCGCTCCCGATCGTGTGGTCGACGCCGTTCGCGGCCATGTTGCAGGCGCCCATCGACATCTTCCTGGAACGCGGGTCGCCGTGGCCTTTGCTGGCGGCACAGGGGTTCTGGGCCTTGGTCGTGCTGGCGGTGGGTCACTTGGTGCTGGCCCGCGCGGTGCGCAAGGTGGTGGTCCAGGGTGGCTGAGAGCGTCTACCTGAAGCTCGTCGGCGCGCGGTTGCGCGGGCAGATGTCCTACCGGACGTCGTTCCTGTTGCAGTGCGTCGCGCAGGCGATCAACCAGCTGGCCGAGCTGGCGATCATCCTGGTGCTGTTCAACCGGGTGAGCGCGTTGGGCGGGTTCTCGGTCGCGGAAGTCGTGTTGATGTACGCGATCGCGGGCACGGCGTTCGGGATCGCGGACATGGTGGCGGGGCAGCTGGACGAGTTGCCCACCTACATCCGCACCGGGACGTTCGACGTCCTGCTGCTGCGGCCGCTGGGGACGTTGGCGCAGATGATGGCGTCGGACCTGCACCTGCGCAAGGTCGGGCGGATCGTGGCCGGGCTCGTGGTGCTGGCGTACGCGTTGAGCCGCAACGACATCGCGTGGTCGGCGGGGACGGTGGCGCTGGCGGTCCTGGCGCCGGTCAGCGGTGCGGTGATCTTCTCCTCGATCTGGGTCACGGCGAACGCCGTGTGCTTCTGGGTGGTGGACGGCCAGGAGCTGGCCAACACGGTGACCTACGGCAGCAACGCCTTCACGTCCTACCCCATCACGGTCTACGGGCCGTGGTTGCGACGGTTCTTCGCGTTCGTCGTCCCCGGCGCGTTCGTCGCCTACTACCCCAGCCTCGCGTTGCTGGGCCGGCCGGACCCGCTCGGCGGGCCCGCGCTGCTGGGCTGGATCTCACCGCTGGTGGCGGTCGCGGCGGCGGTGGTCGCCGGGCTGGTGTGGCGGACCGCCGTTCGGCACTACCGAGGGACCGGGTCATGATCGAGGTGCGTGAGCTGCGGCGGGAATTCACCGTGACGACGAAGGTCGGCCGGTTCCGGCGGGAGCGGCGGGTGGTGCGGGCGGTCGACGACGTCGGGTTCGAGGTGGCGGCGGGTGAGGCTGTCGGCTACGTCGGGCCGAACGGGGCCGGCAAGTCGACCACGATCAAGATGCTGACCGGCATCCTGGTGCCGACCTCGGGGTTCGTCCGGGTGTGCGGGGTGGACCCGGCACGTCGCAGGCGGGAGTTGGCGCGGCGGATCGGCGTGGTGTTCGGCCAGCGCAGCCAGCTGTGGTGGGACCTGCCGCTGCGGGACAGCTTCGAGCTGTTGCGGGCCGTCTACCGGGTACCGAAGGCCGACTACGCGAGCCGGTTGCGCGAGTGCGTCGACCTGCTGGACCTCGGCCCGTTCCTGGACACGCCGGTCCGGCAGCTCTCGCTGGGACAGCGGATGCGCGGGGAGGTCGTCGCCTCTCTGCTGCACGGGCCGGAGTTGCTGGTGCTGGACGAGCCGACGATCGGGCTGGACCTGGAGTCGAAGGAGCGGCTGCGGGAGTTCCTGGCGGACCTGAACCGCGAGCGCGGCACCACCCTCCTGCTCACCACGCACGACCTGGACGACATCGAGCGGCTGTGCCCGCGGCTCGTGGTGATCGACCGCGGCACGGTGCTCGCGGACGGCGCGCTGGACGAGTTGCGCGCCGAGGTCGCGCCGGAACGGGTGCTGGTGGTCGACCTGGAGAAGCCGGCGGAACTGGTCGGGTTGCCCGGGGTGAGATCAAGCCGGGTGGAATCCAACGGTCTGCGACACCACCTCACGTTTTCCCGGGACACCACCGCGGCGAAAGTGATTTCCGCGGTCGCGGCGCAGGCGGAGGTGCACGATCTGGCAGTCGTGGAGCCGGAGATCGACGACGTGGTGCGTCGGCTGTACGCGCGTCGGTAGAGTCGGGCGAAACGGTCAACGTAGAACGGGAGCACCTCATGCGCGCAGGTCGTCCGGTAGCCACCCTCATGCTGGCAATGGGACTCGCTGCCGCGGTGTCGGGCTGCGAGGCCGTGCAACAGGCCTCCGACACGGCCAACCAGGTGGGCCAGGCGGCGGACAAGGCGCAGCTGTGCATCGACGCGCTGCAGCTCGCCGGTTTCACGCCCAACACGGCCGACCCGCAGAAGGCGCTGGAGGAGACCCAGCAGAAGGCCCAGGAGCTCAACGACCTCGCCGCGAAGGCCGGTGACGCCACGCTCAAGGACGCCATCACGGGCGTCTCGGACACGATGAGCAACGTGACGATCCAGGACCTGGACCCGACCAACTTCGCCACGTGGGCCAAGGAGAAGTCCGACCAGGTGGTGAAGTTGACCAGCGCCTGCTCCTGAGCGGAAATGCCAGGCTGTCGGTACCTTCGGAACAGTCCTACGCTGTGACGCACCGGAGGTGTTGCAGATGCACGCGACAGTAGGCGACCGGTTGCACATCCACAGCCGCGCGGTGGGTCTCGACGAGACAGTCGGCGAGATCCTCGAAGTCCGCGGCCCGGAAGGTGCACCCCCGTATCGGGTCCGCTTCTCCGATGGCCACGAAGGGCTGGTCTACCCCGGCCCCGACAGCCTGGTCGAGCCGCGGACCCCGGAATCACCCAGGATCAAGGACTCGACCTCGGCGCGGTAGAGCAGCGCCGGGCCCATCGGCCCGAACTGGTCGGTGACCTCCAGGTTCAGCACGCCGTGCAGCCTGGAGAACGCACGCAGGCCGGTGAGCAGCACGGCGGGGGGACTTCCCCCTCGCCGCGCGAGCCCGCCCGCCCAGGCCACGAGCCGGCCGTCCAGAGTGGACGACCCGGCAGTGGCCCCGCCCTCGTGCGGTAGAACGCCGAGCGGCGCGCTCACTCGCGCGGTGCGCGGCCACGATCGTCGTCCGGCGGCGCCTGGTAGCCCGGTAGCGGCGTGCCGGTACCAATTCGGGCGGGAGACCGCCCAGTAGCCGGCGGCGGCCGGCCGGGAAATCCGGGCTGTCACACGTTCGGGTGGAGTTCCGGAGGGCGCCGAGGAGGTCCGGGCCGACCTGGTCGACCGGGCACCGACGGCTGGGACCGGGGATGAGCGAAACGGCAACCTGGGAACGGTCTCAGCCCAGGATGGTCGTGATCAGGTCGTCGGCCAGGGCGGGCGTGGCGGCGGCGATGCCGGACCAGCGGCGCGAGAGGTCGAGGTCGAAGGTGAGCGGCCGGCCGCGCAGGTCGAGCAGCGCTCCCCCGGCGGCCGGGACGGTGACGAGGGCGGCGATCAGGTCCATCAGGCGGTGGGTGTCCGAGCCGGGGTCGGCGAACGCGTCCACCGCGCCCTCGGCCACCAGCACGGCCTCCAGGCACGTGGTGGACAGGATGCGGACCCGGTCGACCTCGTTGGCCACGCGCATCCACGCGTCCTCGGTGCCGCGCTTGGGCCGCATCATGCAGATCGACGCGCCCTTGAGGGCGGTGCGGCCGGTGGTGCGGTAGGGGGTGGGCTGCCCCGCGTGCGCCGACCAGGCACGACCGGTGTCGAACCAGACGGTGAGGGCCTCGACGGGCTGGTCGTCGATCACCAGGGCACCGGCGAAGCAGGACAGCGGCACACCCATGGCGGCGTTCGCGGAACCGTCCACCGGGTCGATCACCAGGGTGGCGGCGGAGCCGTTGTCGAGGAACCCGGCCTCCTCGGACAGCAGGTTGGCGCCCGCCTTCGCGGCGGCCTCGGCGATCGCGGCCTCCACGATCGCGTCCACCCGCATGGTGGGCGTGCCGTCCGCACCGTCCGCGATCTCCTCGCGCAGCTGCACGCGGGTGTACTCGCGGCGGGCGCCGTCGTAGGCGGCCGAGGCGGCGAGCGCGGTGGCGGCGAGCGCCGGGTGCACGTCGGAGGGCAGGTTCGGGGTCGGCACAGGCCACTGGTCCATGCCCACAACATGCCACGAGAGGGCCACCGGCGGCGGCCCTCTCGTGGGGTACACCTCAGATCAGGCCCAGGGCCTTGACCGCGTCGCGCTCCTCGACCAGCTCGGCCACGGAGGCGTCGATGCGGGCGCGGGAGAACTCGTCGATCTCCAGGCCCTGCACGATCGAGTACTCGCCATCGGTCACGGTGACCGGGAACGACGAGATCAGGCCCTCCGGCACGCCGTACGAGCCGTCCGACGGGATCGCCATCGACACCCAGTCGCCCTCGGCGGTGCCGTTGACCCAGTCGTAGACGTGGTCGATGGCCGCGTTCGCCGCCGACGCCGCCGAGGACGCGCCACGCGCCTCGATGATCGCCGCGCCGCGCTTGGCGACGGTCGGGATGAACTCGTTCTCCAGCCAGGCCTGGTCGTTCACGGCCTCGGCCGCGACCTGGCCGTTGACCTCGGCGCGGAACAGGTCCGGGTACTGGGTGGCCGAGTGGTTGCCCCAGATGGTCAGCTTCTTGATGTCGGTGACCGACACCCCGAGCTTCTTGGCCAGCTGCGACAGCGCCCGGTTGTGGTCCAGGCGGGTCATCGCGGTGAACCGCTCGGCCGGCACGTCGGGCGCGTGCTGCTGGGCGATGAGGGCGTTGGTGTTGGCCGGGTTGCCGACGACCAGCACGCGCACGTCGTCCGCCGCGCCCGCGTTGATCGCCTCACCCTGCGGCTTGAAGATGCCGCCGTTGGCCTCCAGCAGGTCGCCCCGCTCCATGCCCTTCGTGCGCGGGCGGGCGCCGACCAGCAGCGCCACGTTGACGCCGTCGAAGGCGGTCTTGGCGTCGTCGGTGATGTCGATGCCGGACAGCAGCGGGAACGCGCAGTCGTCCAGCTCCATCGCGGTGCCCTCGGCGGCCTTGACGGCCTGCGGGATCTCCAGCAGGCGCAGGCGCACCGGGACGTCGGGGCCGAGCAGGTGGCCGGAGGCGATGCGGAACAGCAGTGCGTAGCCGATCTGGCCGGCCGCACCGGTGACGGTGACGTTCACGGGCGTGCGGGTCATGTGCCTTCCCGAATGTTGTGGCTTCAGTCCTCGGGCACGACCACTAGGCAGGCTGACGACCTGTCAGCGGCGGTCTCTACTCCGGGACCGCGCACCGGGCGGGTTGCCCGGCAGGTCGGAGGTTACCAACTGGCGAACGATGACAAGGTGTGACAGTGGACATCATCGGCGAGGACTACTCCGACGCGGTCATGTACGGGCAGCAGTGGGAGGGCAGGTCGTTCGTCCGGTGCGACTTCACCGAGGCCGACCTGCGCGGGCTGTCGACGTCCGGCTGCACGTTCACCGACTGCACGTTCGACCGGACCGACCTGGGCGAGTCCACGCACAAGGCGACCGCGTTCCGCTCGTGCCGGTTCACCCGGGCCGTGCTGGGGTCGGCGGAGTTCACGTCCTGCTCGTGGCTCGGGTCGATGTTCGTGGACTGCGCGCTGCGGCCGATCACGTTGACCGAGACGGATCTCACGCTGGCCGGGCTGTCCGGTGCCGTGCTGCGGAAGGCGTCGCTGCGGGGCCTGCGGCTGCGCGAGGCCAACCTGCAGGACGCCGACCTGCGCGAGGCGGACCTGCGTGACGCCGACCTGACCGGCGCGCGGCTGCGCGGGTGCCGGCTGGAGGGCGCGGACCTGCGCGGAGCGCGCCTGGACGCGGACGGGCTCGTCCAGGCCACCCTGCGCGGTGCGCGGGTGGACCTGGACACGGCCGTCGCGTTCGCCGCCGCGCACGGGCTGCGCGTCGGCTAGTGCGCGGGAGCGTTCGCCGGACGACGCGGCGAACGCTCCCGGTCGTGCGCTAGTGGCCCGGTGGCTCCTGGCCCGAGACCTCGACCAGCACGCCGTCCGCGACCAGGTCGTCGATCGTCTTCGGCATCAGGTAGGCGGTGCCGCCGCCCGGCTGCTCGAACCACGGCACGGCGACGCCGGTCAGCACCTCGACCGGGCGGCGCAGCCGGTACACGTGGTACGGGCGGTTGATCCACGACGGCACCAGCGAGCGCTGCGCGAACGGGGTGCCCGCCGCGTAGACGAGGTTGCCCTCGCCCTCGCCGAAGCGGTCCACCTCCATGCCGGCGGGCAGCTCGACCATCTTCTTGTGCCGGAACAGCGTCAGCGGCGGTTCGCCGTTCATCGGGTTGATCGGCCACGACCGCTGGGGCTTCGGCTCCTGCGTCGACGTCGTGGCGCCCGAGGGCTGCGCCGCGGCCTGGGCGGGCACCGGTGCGGGCGGCTGCTGGGGCGGCGGCACCGGACGGCGCTGCGGCTCGTCGCGGAAGCCGTTGTTCATCGGCGGGCGCGGGCGCTGCGGCGGCGGGGGCGGCGGCATCGGGGCCGGGCGCGGCACCCGCCGGTTGGTCAGCACCAGCTTGCCGATCAGGTACGCGGCGGCGTCCTCCAGCCGGTCGAAGCGGACCGGGTTGGTGGGGCCGTGGTCGAACCACGACACCTCCCAGTCCGGGCCCTCGGTGCGCAGCAGCCAGGTGCGGTCGGCGGGCTCGCCGAACCGGTAGGCGGCGGGCGGCACGTCGAGCTCGTCCAGCGCGCGGCGGATGCCGGACAGCTCGCGCTCCTCGTCCGGCGTGACCTGGCGCGGCTCGACCGGCTTCGGCGGCTGCACCGGCGGAGGCGACGCCAGGCTCGGCGCGGGGACCGGTGCCGGCGTCACGTCGTCGAACGGCTGCACGGCCTCGGCGAACTCGGTCGCCTGGTCCGCGAACGGCGGCGGCACCTGTTCGGCGAACTGGTGCTCGGCGGCCGGTTCGTCGTGGTCTTCGTGGTGCTCGGCGCGGTCCTGGTGGTCGTCTTCGTGGTGCTCGACGTGCTCGGACTGGTCGGTGAACCGGGACTCGGGCTCGGCGTGGGCGGGCTCGGCGAACAGCGGTTCGTCCGGCTCGCTGAACGCCTGGTCCGCGGTGAACCGGGCGTCCTCGTGCGCGTCGAACGGCTCGTCGTCGCGTTCCGGCGTGTAGAGCCTGGCCTGGTCGACCTCGAACTCGGCGGTGACCTCGGCCTCGTCGGCGGAGTGGCGCGACTCGGGCTCCGGCTCCGACGCCGCGGCCGGCTGCGCCTCGGGTTCGGCGGGCTCCTCGCGCTGGTCGTGCGCGGGCTCGTCGGCGACCGCCTCGACCTCGGCGGTCTCCTCGGCCGGTTCGGTGTCCGGTTCCTCGTCGGTGAACGGGTTCCAGGTCTGGGTGTCGTTCAGCTCGCGCTCGTAGGAGCCGGGCGCGAACAGGTCCATGCCGTCCACGTAGGACTCGCGCCGGTACCGCTCGTCGATCACCGGACCGTCCTCCTCGAACCGCACCCGGTACGGCGGACCGTCCTGCGCGTACTCGATGACGTCCGGCGACAGCTCGGTGAGGTTCGCGGTCTCCTCCACGTCCACCGGCCCGCCCGGCTCCTCGGCGGCCCGCGACTCGTCGTCGGCAGACAGCTCGGGCAGCGGCGCGGCCACCGTCGCACCCACCTCGACCGGGGACTCGACCGGCGCGGGCAGTGGCTCGGCGACCGGCAGCTCGGTGCCCTGCGGCGCGGCGGGCGCGCCCAGGTTCGCCGCGGCGGCGACCCGTGCCTCCTCGGTCACCTCGGGCAGCACGAAGTCCAGCGCCTTGGCCCGTTCCACCAGCTCGGGCTCGGGCGGCACGCCGTAGGCGCGCAGGTAGTAGCCGACCGCGGCGGGCCAGATCCAGTGCCCATCGGTCTGGAACGCCACCGGCACCACCGAGGGCGCGTCCGGGTTGAGCACGTCGGCGTCGAAACCGCGCCCGATCACCGCGACCGGTGCCCGGTCCAGGTAGCTCAGCAGCAGGTCGTGGTCGGCTTCCGCGACCGGAGGCCGGTTCACCGCCGGCCGACCGCCGGGACCGGCGCCGTCGAACACCCTGGCCGTGCGGAACGCGCGGGGCGGTGGCGGCTGGTCGGCGGGCGGTGGCGGCGGAGGTGGCGGCGCCTGCGCGATGCGGCGGCGCAGCCAGTCCGGCACGTTCTCGTCGGTGCGCGGGAAGAACCGCATCTCGTCCAGGTACGCCTGCGGCGGCGGTGGCGTGGTCCAGGACGGCTCGGCGCGGTCGAAGTCCAGGTTGTAGCTGGACGGGTGGTCCAGCTGGTAGCGCGCGTTGGACCAGCTGCCCCGGCCGTCGCGGTACATGCCCGCGCGCAGCCGCGAGAACAGCCCGGCCACCTCCTGGGGCGGTGACCAGGCACGCAGGGCGCCGTCCGCGGTGCGCACCTCGGCGGCCAGCTCGAAGTACCGGCCGGTCGCGCGGTACTCCGCGGTCACGTGCCGCCACTCCTCCGGCGCGGCCCGCATCAGCGTCAGGCCGATCTGCTTGACCAGCGCATCCTGCTCGGTCGGGTTCAGCGGCTTCAGCTCGGACACGTGGGACATCTTCCCCCGCGACCCACCGTGCCCGCACGGGACCCCGGTGAGCCGAACGGAGCAATGATGCCCCGGCGCCGCACTAGACGCCCGGTTGCGGCTGCTGGATCGCCGCTCCGGCCACCTCGACCAGGCTCCCGTCAGCCAGCAGGTCGCGCACGGAACTCGCCAGGAAGTAGCCCGTGCCGCCGCCCGGCTGACCGAACCACGGCACCGCGACGCCCTTCAGCGCGGGCACCGGCTTCTGCACCCGGTACACGTGGTACCGGCGGTTCAGCCAGTCCGGTGGCAGCGACCGCTGGCCGAACACCGTGCCGGACGCGTAGACGAGGTTGCCGGTCTCGGCGCCGAACCGGTCCAGCTCGGTGCCGACCGGCACGACCACGTTCTCGCGGTCGCGGAACAGCGACAGCGGCGGCTCGTCCGGCAGCGGCTGGATGTCCGCGACCGGCAGCACCAGCGCGCCGGTGTCCGCCGCGGCCCGCGTCCGGTCCAGGTCGACCTGCCACAGCACCTCGGCCAGCAGCACCTTCGCCGCGTCCACCGCGTGCTCGTAGACGCGCGGGTGGCCGTGCGGGCCGCGGTTGGAGTCCCAGAACTGGACCTGCCAGCCGGACGGCCCGGGCGCGGGCTCGAGGACGAACGCGTCCGGCTTCGGCTCGACGATGCCGTACTCGTGCTCGGCGACCCCGAAGTGGTCCAGCCGCTGCTTGAGGTGGTCCAGCGCCCGCTGGTCGGCCTCGGTGATCACGCGGGGCCGGTGCTCGGGCAGCGGCGCGCCCTCGGCCTGCCCGGTGGCCACGGCGGCGGCCGCCCGCTCCGCGTCCGGGGTGACCTGCGGCACGGTGTAGCCGTTGTCGCGGATGTGCTGCACGAGCTGCGGCACCGGCGGCACGTGGTGGTGGCGCAGGTAGTACGCCACCCCGCCGGGCCACACCCAGGTGCCGTCGGTGTGGAAGGACAGCGGCACGGACGGCGTGGCGTCCGGCTTGAGCACGTCCGGCCCGTAGGACCGCGCGGCCAGCACGACCGGCGCGTTCTCCAGGTAGGCCAGCACCTCGTCCCGCTCCTGCGGGTGCACGGCGGGCCGGTCGCGCACCACCGGCTCCGGCCCGTCGAACAGCGGCGCGGCGATCACGGTGCCCGCGGCCGGGCCCAGGCCCGCGCGTTCCCGCAGCCACGCCGGGATCGCGTCGCCGTCGCGCGGGTAGAGCTCCAGCTCCTCGGCGTAGTGCTCCCGGCCGGGCGGCCGCGTCCAGTCCGGCTCGCCGTCCCGGTCGAACTCGGCCGAGTAGGTGTCGGGGTGCACGAGGTGGAACTTGAGCGTGAACCACGTGCCGCGGCCCGGTCGCGCCATGCCGTCGCGCAGCTGCACGAAGAACGGCAGAGCCTCCGGCGGCAGCTCCCAGTCGAACGACGAGCCGTACATGGTCAGCCCGGAGACCTGCGTCTCCAGGTGGCGGCCCACCATCCGGAAGTCGACGAACAGCTGCTCCCAGTCGCCGGGCAGGCGCTGCACCAGCAGGGTGGTGACGGAGCCGAGGATCGCGTTCTGGTCCTCGACGTCCAGCTGCGGTGCGGTCATGCGTTCTGCTCCTCGGTCGTCTCGCTCGCCTCGACCAGCTTGGCGCGCAGCCAGTCGGGGATGAAGGCCTCGTCGCGGGGGAAGGCCTGGAGGTCGCGGGCGAAGTCCGCGGCCGGCACGGGCGGGTCGAACCGCGGGTCGTGGTCGAAGTTGTAGGTGATGTCGATCTGAACCGGCGCGTTCACCACGCACCGCGCGGAGAACCAGGTGCCGCGGCCGGGCTGGAACAGCACCTGCCGCATCTCCCCGAACGCGGCGTTGAGCCCGTCCGGCGGCATCACCTCGGGGGTGGTGCCGTCCGGCAGGTAGACCTTCAGCGTCGCGTCCTGCACGGCCACGGTCATCCGCACCAGCAGGTCGATCCGCCGGAAGCCGTCCGGAGCAGCGTCCAGCAGCATGCCGCCGATGTGCTGGAGCAGCTCGTCGTGGCGCTGCTCAGAAGTCGGCCGGCCAGAGGGCTGCGTTGTGCTCATTCGGGTAGCTCCTGACGTAGATCTCGGTCGTGCCGTCGGCGAGCGTCACACGCCACCGCGTCTGGTAGGTGTGCGGGTGGCGTTGCAGCGGGTCGCGCAGGGCGAACGTGTCGATCATCTCGACCGTACCGCCGGACTTCATCAACGTCGCGCGGTCCCGCTCCATCCGGTGCCACGTCTCGGCGGTCACGAACGCCGGGCGCTCGTTGCCCTGGTTCTGGTCGCGCTGCTGGCTCGACTGGTTCGCCGCCTCACCCGGACCGCCGGTCTCGTTGCCCTGGTGGTGACCGCCGTCCGACAGCTTCTTGCCGTCCGCGTCGACCTCGCCGTGGCTGCCGACGTCGAGCTGGGCGCTGCCGTCACGCCGGATCGCGCCACCGGACCTCAGGTCCGGCCGACCGGTCGTCGCGACCGTCTCGCCGTCGCCGTTCGTGCGACCGCGCCACGCGTCGTTGTCGGCGACCAGCACCGCGTTGGGCAGCGGGTTGTTCAGGTCCGGGCTGAACGGCCGGAACGTGTGCACGTGCGAGGCCGCGCCGTCGCCGCCGGTCTGGAACGTGCCGTAACCCTGCTTCTTGTGGTCGTCCAGCACGAACCGGGTGTCCGGCGGCAGGTCGGCCCGGCCCGCGAACGGGTCGGCGTTGTTGAACGGCCGGGTGACGGCGGCCCGCTGCTCGGGCGTCCAGCCGCTGGTGTCACCGCTGACGACGTTCACCGAGTACACGTACCCGGCGTCGGTCTTGGTCCGCTGCACCGCCAGCCGCACCTCGCCGTTGGCGGGCGTCGGCCAGGTCGCGGTCGGGTTCTGCGCCGTGCCGAGGCCGTAGAAGCCGTCCGAGGTGACCTGCGCGGTCGGCGGTGCGTGGGTGATCTCGGCGTTGACCCGGCTGCGCTGGCCCGAGTAGGTGTCCTCGAACACCACGTGGCCCGACTCGTCGGTGAGGAACCGGCCGCGGCGCTGGCCGTGCTCGTCGCTGACCACGTACTCGGTGCTGGGGTCGTGCACCTGGCCGGGACGGCTGAACGGCTCGCCCTGCCCGAGGTCGGTGACCGGGGTCTGCCTGGTGGTCGGCGGCTCGGTGCGCTCGACCGCGTGCTGCGGGTGACCCTGGGCGTCGGTGGTGAACTCCTGGTGCAGGGGGCCGCGGTCGATGTTGTAGTTCGTGCCCTGCGAGGTGTGCTGGACCTCGGGGTTGCGGACGTCGGTGGACAGGTAGTCCGGCGCGGCCACCCACCTCGGCTTGCCATCGGCGTCGGTCTGGACCGTGCCGCGGTACGTGCCATCGGTGTCGTGCACCTCCATCCGCGTGTTCGGCGGCAGGTCGGTGCGGGCGGTGAACGCCTCGTCCGGTCGGGGTGCCAGCGGGTGGTCGCGGTCGATCGTCACCCGGCCGTTCGCGGGCTCCGGGATCGGCTCGATGATCACCGCGCGGTCGACCGCGACGACCCGGTCACCGATCTTGACGGTGTCCTGGGTGGTCTGGCGGGTGCCGTCTGCGTTGGCCACGAACACGTCGTGCCGGTGGCCGAGCTGCACCCGGTAGTGCGCGTTCGGCGCGGGGTGGCGGACCTCGGGGTTGTCGCCGTGGCGGGTGTTGGGCGCGATGGCGTCGACGTGGACCTTGCCGTCCGCGTCGACGTGCACGACCGTGCGGACGTTGCCGTCCTCGCCCTGGACCGTGATCCGGGTGTCCCGCGGCAGCTCTTGGCCGCTTTGGAACAGCGACTGGTCGTCGCGTAGCTGGACGGTGCGCTCGTGTGTGGTCTCCGGCGCCGTCCACGGCTGCTGGACCTGCGGCTCGATGTCGAGCCGGCCGCGGTGCTCCTGGCCGTCCGCGGCGAGGTCGCCCCGCGGCTCGTGGCCGGGCGGCAGGCCGTTCTCGCCCACCGGGGCGTGCGTGCCGTCCGGTTCGAACGCGTGCCAGCCGCCGTCCGGCGGGAGCTTCGGGCCGCCGGCCTCGCCCGGCGAGCTGCTGTAGACGTTGCCGTCCCGGTCGGACCAGGCCAGGCTGTCCGGCGCGACGACCCGCTGGCCGGTCTCCCGGGCTACGTGCGCGGCCAGGCTGTTCTCGCCGCCCGCGCCCGCGTCGCAACCGACGAACATGATCGGCCGGCCGGCGAGGTCCGGGTGGTTGCCGATCAGCTGGACCAGTTCGGCCCGGGTGTAGTGCGTGTTGCCGATGCGGACGCCGTCGCCGTCGGTGTGGATGTCGAGGACGACGTGGTCGGCACTGGCCGGGATCCGGCTGGACAGGTCGCGCAGGCGGTCCTCGGTGTGCAGCGCGACGCCCGCGTCGGTGACCTGGCTGTTGCGGATCGCCTGGTCGACGCGCTGGGACACCTCGCCGATCGGGATCGGCCCCTGGTGCGCGACGGGCCCCAGGTCGGGGTTCGGGGTGAGGGTCGCGGGCGGGTCGGCCGGGGTGTGGTTGTCGAAGGCGCCGTTCTGCGCTTCGGCGACGGTGACCGGGTCGGGGGTGCGGACGTTGCCGTCGCTGTCGAACGTGCCGAAGTCGGGCGGCAGCACGCGGCCGTCCGCCGGTGGCACGTCGACCTCGTGCAGCACGCCCAGGTCGATCAGGCGTTGCACGCTCATCTGGCCCGTGTTCGGGTCCGCGAGGGCGGCGTCGAGGACGGGCTGGAGCTGGCGCGCGCCGCCGTTCTGGTCGAACGCGGGGGCGACCGGCGCCAGCTCGACGGTGAGCGGGGCGTCCAGGACGTAGACGTGGTAGCCCTTGCCGAGGCTGTCCGGCATGATCGCGCGCTCGCCGAACCCGTACGCCTGGCCGTCCGGGCGCAGCGGGGAGAGGAAGTCGCCGTTCGGGCTGCCGAACCGGTCGAGCACGGTGCCGGCGGGCAGTTCCACGACCACGCGCGGGCCGTCCGCGCCCTGGTTCGGCGGCCAGTCGATGCTGCCGTCCGGCTTGGAGTGGGCGTCGCGGAACGACTGGTAGTCGCCGTACGGGCCGTAGGGCTGGTAGGTCGGCTCGATGAGGGCCGCGGCGCGCTGGTCGTACGTGCCGACCGACTGGTCCGTGGGGCCGGTGCTCTCGTGGACGGAGACGTAGGGGCCGTCGTGCGAGAAGCCCGGCACGACACCCGCGGGCTGGTTCCAGACGTTCTTCTCGGGGAACGGGTCCGCGCCCGCGCCCGGGTCGGTCTCGGACTTGGTGTCGGTCTGGGTGTCGGCGGGCCACTCGTGGCTGGAGGCCGGGGAGTGCTCGTCACCGGGCTCGCCGACCAGGTCGACCGGCGCCTCGGTGCTGTCGGTGTTGTCCGGGCTGTCGGTGTTGTCCGGTGCGTCCGGACCGTCCGGGGCGGGAGTGACGTCGGTCGGCGTGCTGTCGGGCTTGGGCCCTTCCGCCGCGGGCGCGGGACCATCGGTGGACGGTGCCGGGCTGCTGGTCGGCGGCGTCGGGCCGTCCCCGCCACGAGCGGCGGGAGCGGGACCGTCCGCGCGGACCGGCGCGGTCGGCGGCGTGGTCGGCGGCGCGGCGGGCCGTGTCGCCGGTTCCGAAGTACGGGCGGGAGCTGAAGCCTCCGGCCGGGCCGGCGCACCGGTTTGCGGCGCGGGTCCTCCCGGCTGCGGCGCGGGTCCTCCGGACTGCGGCACAGGCCCACCCGGCTGCGGCCCGAAGCCACCGGGCTGGGGCCCGAAGCCACCGGGCTGGGTCGTGGGCATGGACGTCTGCGGCGGCGCGGTGGACGCGGGGCCGCGCTGCTCGGGCATCAACACGGGACCGGTGGCCGGCAACGGCTGAACCGGCATGCCGGTCAGCGAACTGGCACTGACCGCGTCTCCCGCACGACCGTGCTGATCCCGGCCGGACGACGGCGAGCCGGAAGTCTGAGCTCCGGAAGACGGCGAAGCAGCGGCATCCGGCGCGAACCCGCCGGCCGCCGGCGCGACGGGCCCACGCCCACCACCGGCCGCACCACCAGCAGGCGGCGCAGCCCCACCAGCCATCGGAGCCCCGGCAGGAGCACCGCCACCAGGAGCCCCCGCGGCAGGCCCACCAGCCGCCGGAACCCCACCACCGGCAGGCGCGCCACCGTTCACGGGCGCGGAACCAGACGCAGGCCCACCCGGCGGCACCGCCCCACCGGGCGTGGCACCACCGGACACCGGACCACCAGGCACCGAACCACCGGGCGTGGCACCACCGGACACCGAGCCGCCAGGCGCGGCCCCACCAGGCGCGGCTCCGCCAAGCGGCATCCCGCCCGCGATCACGCCGCCACCGACAGGCCCACCGGGCACCGCTCCGCCGACAGGCGCACCACCCGGCGTCGACCCACCAACGGCCGGCCCACCAGGGAGCCCACCACCCGGAACCGCCCCTCCGGGCGTCGAACCACCCGGCGTCGGCCCACCGGGCGTCGAACCACCCGGCAGCGCCCCACCAGGCGTCGAACCACCCGGCGTCGGCCCACCGGGCGTCGTTCCGCCAGGCAACGCCCCACCGGTTGTCGCACCGCCCGGCACACCGCTTCCGGGCACACCGCTTCCGGGCACACCGCTGCCAGGCATCCCGGCCCCCGGCATACCGGTGCCGGGCGTCGGACCACCAGGCGTCGTTCCGCCGTGCACCGGTCCGCCAGGAGTAGTCCCACCGAACGAAGAACCACCCGGCACAGCCCCGCCGGCAGCAGGACCGCCAGGCATCGCACTACCCGGCATGCCACCACCCGGCAGCGCACCGGGCATGCCACCGCCAGGCCGCATCCCGGGCGCGGCAGCCCCGCCCTGAGGCGTCGCACCAGGAGGCGCCGAGCTCAACCCGTTCGCCGAACCACCCACCGCACCGGGCGCGAACGCCGACCCGCCGGGAACCGGCCCACCAGCCGGCATCCCACCGGGCATCCGAGCCGCGGAACCACCCGGAGCCGAACTGCCGGCCGCCGGGCCACCGGGAGCACCGCTCGGTGTCGAACCGCTCGGTGCCGGACCGCTCGACACCGGACCACCGAGGGCCGGGCCACCGGGAGCCGGGCCGAGCCGGCTGCTGATCGACGCCCCGGTCCCACCACCGGCGGGTGACGTCGGCACCGAAGCACCGCTGCGCCCACCGGCCGGCGTCCCGCCGAAACCGGAAGGCGCCGGAGCACCACCCGGCGAAGAACCGCCAGGCGAAGAATCCCCGCCGACCGAAGGCGGCGCACTCACCCTCGGCCCGGGCGCGGGAGGCGCGGCCACCGATGAAGTCCCGGTCGTCCCCCCGGCCGGCCGGTCCAACCCGGCACGGTTCACCGCGGGCCCACCCGGCGTGGCCCCAGGCCCGCCAGGCACCCCACCAGGCACTCCACCCGGCGCAGGCCCCACGCTCGGCGGCGCGCTGACCGGCGCACCGGCGTCGACCCGCGGCGGGTCGACGGAGATCCCGTCCTTCGCACCGCCGATCCCACCGGACACCGCACCGGCCGACGCGCCCATCAGCACGTCCCGCGCCGAGATGTCCTGCCCCATCGCGGCCGCCGTGCCCACCGTGGACACCGCGCCCTCGACCGCGCCACGCGTCGCGCCGACGGCCACCTGCCCCGCCAGCCCGCCACCCTCGAACTTCAGCCCACCCGACACACCGCCGACCAGGCCGGACACCGCACCCGAGACCGCCGCCTCGGTCGTCTTGCCCCAGTCCCACGACTCACGGTCACCGCGCGCGACCTGCACCGCCTGGATGGCCGCGTCGATGCCGACCGAGATCGCGACCTCCTTGAGGATCGCGATGATCAGCTGCCGGAACGTGAACTGCACGATCAGCCGCGTCGCCTGCTGCGCGATCGGGATGCCCGCCGTCGACGCGCCGAACGTGCCGAACGCCGCGGCGATCAGCGCGGCGATCTCGATCGCCAGCGCGATCAGCGACGCGATGATCGACAGCTTGGTGTACTCCACCTCCAGCGCGGTGTTGTCGCAGCTCTCCGCCAACTGCTCGCAGATCTTCTGCAACTTCGGCAGGTAGGAGTCGTCGCCCTCGGCGAACTTCTTCCAGTACTCCTCGAACGCCTGGACGGCCTCGCCGGTCTGGCTCGCGTACACGGTGGACGCCGCGCCGTTGCCCTCGTCGATGACCGACTTCACGCCCTGCGCGGCCGTGCGGTAGGCGTCGGCCATCCGCCGAAGCGCCGTCTCGTCGCCCTCCGGCCAGCTCTGCCCGACCACGATCGGGAAGAGCCAGGTGACCTCGCTCGGGATCTCGATGCCCACCGCAGTGCCCCTCAGTAAGTCCGGGAGATCCCGGTCGCGTTGCCCTGGTCGGAACCCTCGTAGGCATCGGCGGTCTGGTCCACGCCGGTGCGGATGTCGGCAAGGGCCTTGGCGAGGTTGCCGAAGGCCTCCAACGTGGCCTGCGAGTTCGGCACGTACTGCTTGGCGAACGCCTGCCCGGACTCGTCACCGCCCCAGCACTGCCCCTCGGCCTGCAACGCCGAGTTCAACGACTGCAGCACGGCGCTCAGCGAGTCACCGGCCGCACCGAACTGGCCCGCGCCGCGGCGCAGACCGGACACGCTGACATCGAACCCGCTCACCAGCCACTCCTGTCCATGATGCTGTCGCCGTCGTCATCGTCGGATCGCGGCGCGGGCCGGCGCGGTTGCGTCGACGGCTGCGGCACGACGGGCGGCTGGGGGATGAGGTCGGCCAGTGACGGCACCCCGGGCAGCATCTCCGACAGGTCGACGCTCGCGCCCCGCTGCGCGGGCGCCAGCACCTCGTTCAGCTCGGTCCGGGCCTTGGCCACGGCCTGCCGCACGGTCTCGGTGGCGAGTCTGGCCAGCTTGTCCGGGGTGGTGCGCTCGAACGCGTTCGCGGAGAACTCCAGCGACGTCAACGCGCCGGCGGAGTCGACGGTGGCGCGCACGGCACCGTCCTTGGACACCGCGGTCGCGGTGATCGCCATGGCCTGCGCCTGCGTCTCGCGCAGCTCGTCGGTCTTCTTGCGCAGCTCGGCCAGGAGGGAGTCGACCTGCTCGCGCATGGCCGCGTTCCGCGCCTCCAGCTCGGCCCGGCGTCCTGTCGGATCGGTCACAGCGGTCCCCTCGTGAGCGCTCTCCAGAGGTGCTGACGCTAACCGAGGCCGCCGGGTTCCCGCGGATATTCGGCATCGCGTTGTCGGTGCGGGCGGGCAGAGTGTCACCGTGCTCCGTCCGTACCGGGAACTCGCCGCGATACCCCACCTGCCCGGGCTGCTGCTGTGGTCCATGATCGGCCGCATCCACCTGCCGGGTACGCCGTTGGCGGTGTCGTTCCTGATAGCCGGGTGGACGGGGTCGTACGCGTTGGCCGGCGTGGTCGGCGGCGCGTTGACGCTGGGCATGGGCGTGGCGGGGCCGCTGCGGGGCCGTGCCGCGGACCGGAGCCCGGCCGGGCGGTTGCTGCTGGTCACCTCGTCGGGCTACGGGGTGGGCATCGCGGTGCTGGGCGTGCTGCCCGCGGTCACGCCGAGCGCGGCGTGGCCGTTGGCGGTGGTGGTGGCGTTCCTGACCGGGCTGTCCACGCCGCCGGTGACGGCGATGAGCCGGGCGAGCTTCCCCCGGCTGACCACGGGACCCGCCGTGTTCACCGTCGAGGCGTCCATGCAGGAGGTCATGTACATCGTCGGTCCCGCGTTGGCGGCGACCGTGGTGGCGGTGTGGAACGCGCAGGTCGCGCTGTGGCTGTGCGGTGCGCTGGCGGTGTTCGGTGCGCTGGGCTTCGGTGGGGCGCTGCGGCGGGCGGGGCTGGACCGGCCGGTGGCGCGCGAGGTCGAGCGCGGTGGACGGACGCTGCTGCGCGACGGTTCGCTGGTGCTGGCGTTGCTGACGGCGCTGTTCATGGTGGCGTCGCTGGTGTCGATCGACATGGTGATCATCGGCTGGGCGCGTGACCTGGGCAGACCCGCGATGGCCGGTGTGCTGACGGCGGTGTGGGGCATCGGCTCCGTGGTTGGCGGGCTGATCGCGGGCGGGCTCGCCGGGCAGGCTCGGTTCACCCGGCGGATGCTGTTGATGGCGTTGGGCGTCGCACCGCTGGTCCTGGTGCTGCCGCCCGTGCTCGACCCGTCGTCGGCGTGGTTGATCGGCGTGGTGCTGGGGGTGGGCGGAATGGCGATCGCGCCCGCCATCGCGGCGAACAACCAGCGGATCAGCGGGCTCGCGCCGGACGAGCGCAAGGCCGAGGCGTTCGGCTGGATGGGCACGTTCACCACGGCGGGCTCGGCGTTGGCGCTGCCGGTCGCCGGGGCGCTGCTCGACCACTTCGGGCCGGCGGCGGCGGCCGGGGCGAGCACGACGGCGGCACTGGTCGGCGCGGTGCTGGCGAGCCGGGTGCGCGACCGGAAGGCCGTGCCCGTTGGGTGACCGGGTTCGGCTGATCGGCGCGGTGCTCGCGTTCGCGGGCGGGGTGCTCCTGGCGGTCCAGGGCCGGTTGAACGGCGAGCTGGGGCACGTGTTCGGCGACGGGTTCCTGGCCGCGCTGGTGTCGTTCGGCGGCGGGTTCGCGCTGTTGCTGCTGGGTGTGCCGACGACGGTCGCCGGGCGGGCCGGGCTGGGACGGCTGCGGTCGTCGCTGCGCGCCGGGCGGATCCGCTGGTGGCAGTGCGCCGGCGGGGCGTGCGGCGCGTTCTTCGTGTCCACGCAGGGGTTGACGGTCGCGGCGCTGGGCGTGGCGGTGTTCACCGTGGCGGCGGTGGGCGCGCAGGCGGTGGGCAGCCTGCTGGTGGACCGGGCGGGCGTCGGTCCGGCCGGG
The DNA here is from genome assembly GCF_003014735.1 of Saccharothrix carnea. Taxonomy (GTDB): domain Bacteria; phylum Actinomycetota; class Actinomycetes; order Mycobacteriales; family Pseudonocardiaceae; genus Actinosynnema; species Actinosynnema carneum. Next base: position 192,311 of record NZ_PYAX01000006.1, read on the forward strand.
CGGGTGGCGTTGACGGGGCCGCGGGTGGCCGGTGCGGCGCTGGCCGTGGTGGCGGTCGCGGTGGCGGTGTCGGACGAGGCCGGTGAGGCGTCCTCGTTGTGGTTGGCGCTGCTGCCCGCGCTGGGCGGGTTCGGCCTGGGCTGGCAGCAGGCGGTGAACGGGCTGGTGCGCGAGGCGGCGCAGAGCACCCGCGTGACCACGTTGGTCAACTTCGGCACCGGGACGGCGGTGCTGCTCGTCGTGTGCGCGGTCGACGTGGCGGTGCGGGGGCTGCCCGAGGCCGCGCCGACCGAGCCGTGGTTCTACGCGGGCGGCGCGACCGGGATCTTCACCATCGGCTCGGCCGTGCTCGCGGTGCGGTGGCTCGGCGTGCTGCTGGTCGGGCTGTGCCAGGTCGCCGGGCAGCTCGTCGGCGCGCTCGCGGTGGACGTCCTCGCTCCCGCCGCAGGTGAGCAGGTGTCCGTGCTCGCGTTGGTCGGCACGGCGTTGACGCTGCTCGCGGTGGTGGTCGCCGCGTTGCCCGGTCGGCGTGGATGAGAGGATGAGGCACGTGACTGCGACGATCCTCAACGGCAGGGCCACCCGGGACGCGATCTTCGAAGACCTGCGGGCGCGGGTCGGCGCGTTGCGCGAGCGGGGGGTGACGCCGGGGCTGGCCACCGTGCTGGTCGGCGACGACCCGGGCTCGCACTCGTACGTGCGGGGCAAGCACCTGGCGTGCGAGAAGGTCGGCATCACGTCGATCCGCCGCGACCTGCCCGCGGACATCACGCAGGCGCAGCTGGAAGAGGTCATCGACGAGCTGAACGCCGATCCGGCGTGCACCGCGTACATCGTGCAGCTGCCGCTGCCGGGGCACCTCGACCCGAACCCGATCCTGGAGCGCATCGACCCGTGCAAGGACGGTGACGGGCTGCACCCCGTCAACCTGGGCAAGCTGGTCCTCGGCGACGAGGCGCCGCTGCCCGCCACCCCGCGCGGCGTGGTGGAACTGCTGCGGCGCTACGACGTGCCGCTGTCCGGGGCGAACGTCACCGTCGTCGGTCGCGGCGTGACGGTCGGCCGTCCGATCGGGCTGCTGCTGACCAGGCGTTCCGAGAACGCCACCGTGACGTTGTGCCACACCGGCACCAAGGACCTGGCCGCCGAGGTTCGCCGGGCGGACATCGTGGTGGCGGGTGCCGGCAGCCCCGGCCTGATCACCGCGGACATGGTCAAGCCCGGTGCCGCCGTGGTCGACGTCGGCATCACGCGCACCGAAGCCGGCCTGGTGGGCGACGTTCACCCGGACGTGGCCGAGGTGGCGGGTTTCCTCGCGCCGATCCCGGGTGGCGCGGGTCCGATGACCATTGCCATGCTGCTGACCAACACGGTCGAGGCAGCCGAGCGCACGGCCTGAGGCGGAAGCGGTGGAGTTGTTGCCGGAACAGCGCTGGCGGTCCGCGGCGGGCAAGCACCTGCCGTTCGCGCTGGTGCTCGTGGTGGTCGGCCTGGGCCTGCTCCGAATCGTGCAGTACCACTGGCGGCAGGGCGCGGTGCTGATCGGCGTCGCGCTGCTCATCGCGGCGATCCTGCGCGTCCTGGTGACCGACGAGCAGGCGGGCCTGATCGCCATCCGGAGTCGCAGCGTGGACGCGCTGCTGTACTCCGGCCTGGGCTTCGCCGTGATCTTCGTGGCGATGACCATCATCGGCGGCCCGCTGGACCGCTGACCTGCGTGCGCTCGACCAGTGCCGTGATGACCTCCGTCATCTCCTCCTCCGGCAGCACGTCGGGCAGCGTCAGGTGCTCCACCATCAGGCCGCTCATGGCCAGGTAGAGCGACACCACCGTGGTGCGGTCGCCGGGCAGGCCCGCGTCCAGGTGGAAGCGGACGTTCTGCTCCAGGTTCTCACTGATCGTCCTGGTCAGTGCGGCCTGGAGCTCGGGACGTCTGGTGGCCTCCAGCCTCAGCTCCAGCAGCGCCAGGTAACCCGTCCGGTCGACCTGGAGGCGGGTCAACAGCTCCTGGAGCAGCCGCACCACGAGGCTCTTGTCCGGCGGCGCGGCCATCGTCTCCGCCAACCGCTCGGCGTCCGGCGAAACCCGGACGTGGATGTACTCACCGACCTGTCGCAGCAGGTCGTCGCGGCTGGTGAAGTAGTTCGACGCGGTGCCGTTGGGCACTCCCGCCTCCTGGTCCACGGCGCGGAACGTCAAACCACGCGCCCCCTCCCGCGCCAACACCTCGACCGCCGCATCGACCAGCGCGGTACGCCTGTTCGGGTTACGCACCAAGATCCCTCCCTTGACAACCACTGCGGCCATAGTACTACAGTCAAAGTGGTAACCAACCTCCCGGAGGAGATCGACATGCGAACCCTGTCCTACTTCGTCGCCACCTCGCTCGACGGCTTCATCGCGGACCCGAAGGGCGGCTTCGGCGACTTCCTCTTCGAAGGCGACCACATGACCGCCCTGATCGAGGAGTACCCGGACACCCTGCCCGCGCAGCTGCGCGAGGCGATGGGCATCGACACCCCGAACAAGACCTTCGACACGATCCTGATGGGTCGCGCCACCTATCAAGTCCCAGGCGGCCTGCCGAGCCCTTATCCACATCTGCGCCAGTACGTCGCCTCCACCAGGCTGAGCACCACCCCGGACGACGTCGAGGTGATCACCGACCCACTGACCAAGGTCCGCGAACTGAAGGAAGAGCAGGGCCTGGGCATCTGGCTGTGCGGCGGGGGCAGGCTGGCCGCCACCCTTCTACCCGAGATCGACGAACTGGTCCTGAAAATCCACCCGATCGTCCTGGGCAAAGGTATCCCCCTCTTCGCCGGCGACTTCCCCACCACCCGCTTCGCCAAAGCCACCACGAGAATCTTCGACTCCGGCGTCCTCTTCACCACCTACACCAAAGCCAACCCCTAACCCATGCCATCACCAAACCCGCCCGCCCTCCGTGGCCACCAAGCCCACCGTGCCCACAACGGACCCGCAGCCAGCCCACCGAGGCCCGATTTGACATGGGTTCGGGTGCTTTAGGCTGGTCGAAGCCGGCAGGCCTGGCGGGACGCTCTTCCCCGCCGGGCCTGCCGGCTTTGGCCTGCCTGGAGTGCCCGTAAGGGCCCCATGTCAAATCGAGCCGGACTCAACCACCGAGCCGGACCCAACCACCGAGCCGAAGAAAACACCGAGCCGAAAGAAACCACCGAGCCGGACCTCGGCAATGGGAAAACGGTTGTTTCCGCGGCACCGGCCGAGTCAGCGAAAGTCCCGGGACCGGGAGGGAATACGGAGATCCAATTGCTGCAACCGTTCCGCGCGAATGCTGATCACACCCTCGGCGGACTCGACCACGCCCCGAACCAACAACGCCGGGCTGCTCCGGGCGACCTTGCGATAACGCGCCCACAACCCCGTGGTGCACACGACGTTCACCATCCCGGTCTCGTCCTCGATGTTGAGGAACGTGACACCGCCCGCGGTGCCGGGGCGTTGTCGGTGGGTCACCGCGCCGCCGATCAACACCCTGGTGCCGTTGGGCACCTCGGCCAGCTCCGCGGTGGCCAGGGCACCCAGCGCCGTCAGCCGGTCGCGGACGAACTCGGTCGGGAAGCTGTCCGGGGACAGGCCCATCGCCCACACGTCCGCGACGGCCAGCTCGACCTCGTCCATGCCGGGCAACGCGGGAGCCTCGGTGCCGACCACGGTGCCGGGCAGCCGGTCCGGCCGGATCCTCGCCACGGCACCCGCCGACCACAGCGCCGCCCGCCGGTCCAACCCGAAGCACCCGAACGCGCCCGCGGTGGCCATGGCCTCCACCTGCACGGTGGTCAGTCGCACCCGGGCGCCGAAGTCCGCCATGTCCCGGAACGGTCCTGTGCCCGATTCCCGTTGCGCCACAACCTCTTCGGCGACCTTCTGCCCGATGGTCCGGATGCCGCCCAGGCCGATGCGCACGGCCTGCGCACCGTCCACCAGCTCGAGGGTGGCGTGCGCGAGGCTCGCGTTCACGTCCGGACCGAGCACGCGCACGCCGTGCCGCCGGGCGTCCGCGACCAACGACTGGGGCGAGTAGAAGCCCATGGGCTGGGCACGCAGCAACGCCGCGCAGAACGCGGCCGGGTAGTAGAGCTTGAACCAGGCGCTGACGAACACGAGGTGCGCGAAGCTGAGCGCGTGGCTCTCCGGGAAGCCGAAGTTGGCGAACGCCAACAGCTTCGCGTAGATCTTCTCCGCCAACTCCCCACCGACGCCGTTGGCCCTGGCCCCTTCGTAGAACCGCTCCCGCAGCCGTTCCATCCGGTGCGTCGAGCGTTTGGCGCCCATCGCCCGACGCAACTCGTCCGCCTCCGCCGGGCTGAAGTCGGCCACGTCGACGGCGATCTGCATGAGCTGCTCCTGGAACAACGGCACGCCGAGGGTCTTCTTGAGCGCACCCTCCAGCAGCGGGTGGTCGTAGTCCCACTCCTCCTTGCCGTTGCGGCGGCGGATGTAGGGGTGCACCGAGCCGCCCTGGATCGGGCCCGGGCGGATCAGCGCGACCTCCACCACCAGGTCGTAGAACGTCCGCGGCTTGAGCCGGGGCAGGGTCGCCATCTGGGCGCGGCTCTCCACCTGGAACACGCCCACCGAGTCGGCGCGCTGCAACATCTCGTAGACGCGCTGGTCCTCCAGGTCGAGGTCGCCGATGTCGACCTCGACGCCCTCGTGCTCGCGCACCAGGTCGATGGCGTAGTGCAGCGCCGAGAGCATGCCCAGGCCGAGCAGGTCGAACTTGACCAACCCGATGGAGGCGCAGTCGTCCTTGTCCCACTGCAGCACCGTGCGGTCGGTCATCCGGCCCTTCTCGACCGGGCACACCTCGCTGACCGGCCGGTCGCAGATGACCATGCCGCCGGAGTGGATGCCGAGGTGGCGCGGGAAGTTCTCCAGCTCGGCGGCCAGTTCCAGCACCGGGCCGGGAATACCGCCCTCGTCCACTGTGGACCGCAGTGGGCCCCAGCGGTCGATCTGCTTGCTCCACGCGTCCTGCTGGCCGACCGAGTAGCCGAGCGCCCGCGCCACGTCCCGGATCGCCGACCGGCCGCGGTAGCTGATGACGTTGGCGACCTGCGCGGCGTGCCGTCGACCGTACTTGCGGTAGACGTACTGGATGGCCTCCTCGCGGCGGTCGGACTCGATGTCGAGGTCGATGTCGGGAGGGCCGTCGCGGGCGGGTGCCAGGAACCGCTCGAAGAGCAGGTCGAAGCGGACGGCGTCGACGTTGGTGATGCCGAGGGCGTAGCAGACCGCGGAGTTCGCGGCCGAGCCGCGGCCCTGGCACAGGATGTCGTTGCGCCGGCAGAACGAGACGATGTCGTGCACGACGAGGAAGTAACCGGGGAAGTTCAACTCTTCGATGATCTTCAACTCGTGCTCGATCTGCTGGTACGCCCTGGGGTTCTCGCCGATCGAGCGGTAGCGGCGGGCCGCGCCCTCATAAGTGAGGTGACGCAGGTAGCGGTTCTCGTCGAGTCCCGCCGGCACGTCGAACGGCGGCAGTTGCGGCGCGATCAGCTTGAGGTCGAACTGGCACTGCAGGCCGAGCACGGCCGAGCGGTGCACCGCGCCGGGGTAGCGGGCGAACCGGCGGGCCATCTCCTCCCCCGACCGCAGGCACGCCGTGCGGCCGGGTGGCAGCCAACCGGCCAGCTCGTCCAGGCTGCGCCGCGCCCGCACCGCCGCCATCGCCGCCGCCAGCCGACCGCGCGCGGGCACCGCGTAGTGCACGGCGTTCGTCGCCACGGTCGGCAGCCCCAGGTCGTGGGCCATGCCCCAGAGCAGGTCGTTGCGCGGACCGTCCTCGGGGTAGCCGTGGTCGGTCAGCTCCACGAACACCCGGTCCGCCCCGTACAGCTCGACCAGCCGACGCAGCTGCGCGAACGCCGCCTCCGGCCCTTCCCGCGCCAGCGCACGGCGCACCGCGCCCTTGCGGCAGCCGGTGAGCACGACGCAGTCGTCCCGGGTGTCCGCGACGACCTCCTCCAACCGGTAGACCGGCCGGCCCTTCTCGCTGCCGTCCGCGAGCTGCCCGGTGGTGATCGTGCGGCACAACGCGTGGTAGCCGTCGCGGTTGGTGGCCAGCAGGAGCAGGTGCTCGCCCTCGGGGTCGGGCACGCCGTTCTGCGGCGCGGACAGCCCCAGGCTCAGCTCCGTGCCGAACACCGTGCGCATGCCGAGTTCCTTGGCGGCCTCGGCGAACCGCACCACGCCGTACATGCCGTCGTGGTCGGTCAACGCCACCCCGTCCAGCCCGAGCTGCTGCGCCGCCTCCACCAGCTCCTCCGGGTGGCTCGCGCCGTCGAGGAAGCTGAAGTTGGAGTGGCAGTGCAGCTCGACGTACGGCACGCGGGCACGCGTCGCCCCGAGGTCGTCCACCTTGACCGCGAAGTCGGGTGGCGCCTCGTAGCGGTCGCGGTGCCGCGTCCACGCCGGGCTGTCGCCGCCGTCCGGCACCGGAGGCTTGCCCGACAGCGCGCGCTCCAGCTCCGACCACCGGACCGGCGGGTTGTTCCAGCCCATCAGCGCGGTTCGTCCCGGCGGGGCACGTCGTCGAGCGCGCGCCGGGGCGCCGGGATCGACGGCGCCGCCGGTGGCAGCCGTGCCGGCAGCCAGCCGAAGCTCACCACGTAGGCCGGTCCGCCCCGCTGGTCCGGCACGCGCTGGTCCGGTACGCGCCGGTCCGGCACGCCGTGGTCGGCCAGCCACTCGGCCAGTCCTCGTCGGTCCTGCTCGGGAAAGTCACCGCTCATCAGTCGTACACCCCTTCCACCGCCCACTTGCCACCCGCGCGGATCAGCAGGAACGCCTGTTCCTCGCCGTCCGCCGCGGTTCCCAGCACTTGCAGTCGTGCACCGCGCAGCGCGGTCTCCGCGTCCCACCAGCGCTCGTCCACCGGCCACGGCCCCGACCACGCCACGACCTGCCGTGCCCGACCGCCGTGCACGATCCGGTGCGGCCGCGCGACCAGCTCGGCGTAGCCGGTGACCACGACGTCCGCGCCCGAGGAGTCCAGCAGCGCGACCGGTTCGGGTTCGGCGAACACCGTCGCGGGCGACGGCCCGGGCAGCTGCCCCGGCCACGGTTGGTCCGGGTCGGCCGCCGGGGTGCGCTCGTCGCCCCACGGCACCAGCCGCACCCGTTCGACCGGCCCACGCCCACCGCCGAGCACGGGCGTGAGCACGGCGTCCGGCCCGAGCAGGCCCTGGACGTGCACCATCGCGCGCGCCGCCCGTTCCGCCGCCTCGCCCTGGTCCTGACCCGCGCCCGGCCACAGGCCCAGTTGCAGGGCGGTGGCGTCGACCACCTCCTCCGGGTCGAGGCGGAGCAGGTGGATGCCCGAGGTGGGCCCTGCCCGGGAGAAGGTGGCACGGTCGAGGCGGGCGCGGGTGAGCCAGCCGTCGAGCTGCCAGCGGACCCGGTCCGCGATGCCCTGCGGGGTGAGCGGCTCGGCGCAGCGCCACACCCGGTGCAGCTCCTCGCCGTTCTCGGTGGTGGCGTGGATGCCGAGGCGGGTGCAGGCCAGGCCGCGGTCGGCGAGGCCGGCGTGCAGGCGTTCGGCGAGGCCCTTGGCCGCGAACGCCGCCGCGTCGACCCGGTCGATCGGCGGGTCGAGGTCGCGGGTGACCGACAGCTCGGGTGGCGGGCGGCGCCGTGACCTGGGACGTTCCTCCAGCCCGGAGGCCAGCCGGTGTGCCAGCACGGCGGCGCGGCCGAAGCGGGTGGCGACGTCCCGCTCGGGCACGGCGGCGAACGCGCCCAGGGTGCGCAGGCCGAGCCGGCGCAGCAGGTCGACCAGCGCGGCCCGGTCCTCCCGGCGCTCGGCGGGTTGGTCGAGTTCGTGGATGCCCAGCGGCGCGAGGAAGTCGCGGGTCCGGCCGGGCGGCACGACCAGCCCGCGGTGCGCGGCCAGGGTCGACGCGAACAGCCCATCGGCGAACCCGACCTGCGCCTCGACACCCGCGCGGACCGCGATGTGGTCGACCAGGCGCTCGGCGGCCGACTCGGCGGACTTGAAGTACCCGACCGGCCCTCGGGCCGCGACGACCACCAACCCCGGCCGGACCACCTCGATCCCGGGCGCCGACTCCTCCACCGCCGCCGCGACCGGTTCGAAGAGGCGGGCGTCGCGCACCTCGTCGTACTCGAAGACGGCCAGCTCGGGGCACTGCCCCTGGGCCGCCCGCCGCCGCATCCCGCGCCGCACCCCTTCGGCACGCGCGACCGCCGAGCAGGCAATGACTTCACCCGATCCGACGATGACGGCGGCGGGCACGTGCGGTGGGAGCGCGGCCTCCGCGGCGGCCGCGACGACCGGCCAGTCAGGGCACCAGACGGCGAGCGTGTACAGGGGGTTCACCTTCTTCGACGGGACGTCCACGGCTCACACCGCCTCGACAGCGGCCGAAAAGGCCGGTAACGCCGAACCGGCGGCAGCCGACGACGACCCACCGGCGGGCAGCGACGAACCGGCAGCACCCCGCGACGGACCAGCAGCCGACAGCGGTGAACCGGCAGCGGTCAACGACGGACCGGCAGCACCCGGCGACCGACCGGCAGCCGAGAGCGGCGAACGGGCCGCCGACAGCGCCGGATCGGCGACCGACTGCGCCGAGTCGGCCGACAGCGGGACCAGGGCGGGACGCCGCGGTGGCGTGTTGGTGTTGTCAGTGGCATCGGTGGTGCCGGGCAGCACCAGCGTGGTGTGCCGCGGTCTGGCGGCGGCGCCTCGGCCGGTCGCCTGAACCGTCACCGTCCGGCTGGTCAGCAGGCCGTGGCCGGGTTCCAGGCCCGTCCACCGGCCCGAGGTCGCGGTCAGCTCCACGTCGGCACCCGGCCACGGCACCGCGAACGGCAGCAGGACCGCCTTGCGGTGGCGCGCCCGGCCCGAGAGCTTGCGCGAGGTCGCCGCGGTGACCGGTGTGGCCAGCGCGACCAGGTCGAAACCGTCCAGCAGTGCGGCGACGGTCTTCTCGACCTCGCTCTGGTCCCTCCCAGGTCGAGGGACCAGAGCGAGCCGATGGACGGCCACGCCCAACTCGGCCGCCGCGAGTGCCCCACACCCCGGCAGGCCGATCACGGCCGCCCAGCATCCTTCCCCTGTCGCCGCGGCCATCAGCGCGAGCAGCAACGATGTCGACCCGCGCACCGACACCGTGCTGCCCCGCCGCAGGCCGCCCCACGGGAGGAGCCCTGCCAGTTCCCCGCGAACCGGCAGGGTCCGGGCCGGTGCCGTGGTCAGCTCGCCCGCCGCGCCTACCCCGAGCGCGGTCAGCGTCGCCGTTGCCGACCTGGACACCCGCCCTCCTCCCACTGATCCGCGCGCACCCCTGTGCGCGGATCGCCGTGGGAAGTTCGGCGACCTGTCTGTCGAACACCTGTTCGAACGACAGGGTGATCTTATCCCGAACCGACCACCCGCTGTCAATGCCGGCGGCGTCCCCGATCGGGTGGCCGGCAGACTGCTCCGCGCGCACCGACCGCACCACGGGGGGAACCGTGACCGCACCTCAACACCCGCAGCACCCGCAGAACCGGCCACAACAGGCCCAACAGCCCGGTTACGGCCCACCACCACCCGGCTACCAGCAGCCACCCGGCGCCCAGCCGCCCGGCTTCCACCAACCGCCGGGGTACGGCCCACCGCGCAAGAAGCGGACCGGGCTGGTCATCGGCATCGTGGTCGGCGTCGTCGTGCTCGTCCTGGCCGGTGTGGTCGGCTCGATGTACCTGAGCTACCTCGACGAGCCCGGCGGCGGCCCCGGCACGGACCCGATCGCCCAGTGCGTGCTGAGCGACGAGGTGAAGTCACAGGCGCACGTCAGCAGCTTCCGCCTCATCCAGGCGCCGACCGACGCCAAGAAGGGCATGAAGCAGACCCACTGCGCGTGGGAGCAGACCAAGGGCGAGGACGGCCGCGACCCGCGCCGCCTCAGCTTCCTCGTCTACGACTTCACCACGTTCTCCGACAAGCCGGACCGCAACCTCGACCAGGCGCACGACAACTACGGCAGCTTCACCTCGTACGCCACCGGCGAGCAGGCCAAGACCCTCGACATCGGTGACGAGTCGATGATCCTCATCCCGGCCTCGCCGACCGACCTCACCGAGGTGAACCTGCTGGTCCGCAAGGGCACGGTGCTGTGGAACATCCGCTACCAGGGCCGCGACAAGGGCTTCTTCACCGACTCGGGCTTCCCGATCGCGGACGCCGAGGCGGTGGCCGTCGAGGTGGCCGAGGAACTGACCTCGAAATAGGCGAAGGGGCTCTTCGCACCCGAGCGAAGAGCCCCTCCGACACGGAGAACTAGTGCGCGAAGTGCCGCGTACCGGTCAGGTACACCGTCGCACCGGCCGCCTCCGCCGCCGCGATCACCTCGGCGTCACGCACCGACCCACCGGGCTGCACGATCGCCCGCACACCGGCCTGCACCAGCACTTCCAGCCCGTCCGGGAACGGGAAGAACGCGTCCGACGCGGCGAACGAGCCCCGCGCCCGGTCACCGGCACGCGCCACCGCCAGCCGGGCCGCGTCGACCCGGTTGACCTGGCCCATGCCCGCGCCGACGGTCGCGCCACCGGACGCCAGCAGGATCGCGTTCGACTTCACCGCGCGGCACGCCCGCCACACGAACGCCAGGTCGGCCAGGCCTTCCTCGTCCAACGGCGTGCCGCACGCCAACGTCCACTTGGCCGGGTCGTCGCCCTCGGCCCCGATCGTGTCCGCCGTCTGCACCAACAACCCGCCGGACACCGCGCGCATCTCCACGCCGCCGCGCACCGGCGCGGGCGCGACCAGGATGCGGAGGTTCTTCTTGCGCGTGAGCACGTCCACCGCGCCGTCCGCGTAGGACGGGGCGATGATCACCTCGGTGAAGATCTCCGCGACCTGCTCGGCCAGCTCCACGGTCACCTCGCGGTTGACCGCGATCACGCCGCCGAACGCGCTCACCGGGTCGCACGCGTGCGCGTTGCGGTGCGCCTCGGCGATCGCACCGGGACCGTCCACACGGGACACCGCGATGCCGCACGGGTTGGCGTGCTTGATGATCGCCACGCACGGCAGCTCGTGGTCCCACGCCGCGCGCCACGCCGCGTCGGCGTCGACGAAGTTGTTGTAGGACATCTCCTTGCCGTGCAACTGCTCCGCCGTCGCCAGCCCGGTGCGCCCGTCGCCCTGCGTGTAGAGCGCGGCGCGCTGGTGCGGGTTCTCGCCGTAGCGCAGCACCTGCTTGCGGTTCCACGTCGCGCCGACCCAGCCGGGGAAGCCGGAGCCCTCGTCGTCCGGCGCGACCGCGCTGCCCAGCCACGACGCCACGGCCACGTCGTAGGACGCGGTGTGCCGGAACGCGTCCACGGCCAGCCCCTGCCGGTCGGCCAGCGTGAAGCCACCGGCCTCGACCTGCTCCAGCACCCACGAGTACCGCGCCGGGTCCACGACGACGGCCACGCTGGCGTGGTTCTTCGCCGACGCGCGCACCATCGCCGGACCGCCGATGTCGATCTGCTCCACGCACTCGTCCGGTGACGCGCCCGACGCCACGGTCTGCGTGAACGGGTACAGGTTCACCACGAGCAGGTCGAACGGCTCGATGCCCAGCTCGCGCAGCTTCTCCACGTGCGCGGGGCGCCGCGTGTCGGCGAGCAGGCCCGCGTGCACGCCGGGGTGCAGCGTCTTCACCCGGCCGTCCAGCGCCTCCGGGAACCCGGTGACCTGCTCGACCGGCGTGACCGGCACGCCCGCGTCGGCCAGCGCGCGCGCCGTGCCGCCGGTCGAGACGATCTCGACTCCGGCCGCGTGCAGGCCGGTGGCCAGTTCCAGCAGCCCCGACTTGTCGGAAACCCCGATCAGGGCCCGGCGAACCGGTCGCCTCTCGGCAGGAGTGGTCACGGGATGCTCACCTTTCGTCCGTTCACGGTGCAGCCCTCGCGGGCCAGGCGGGCGACCACGTCGACCAGCAGCCGCCGCTCCACCACCTTGATGCGCTCGTGCAGGCTTTCGACGTCGTCGTCATCGGCGACGACGACCGCTTCCTGGGCCAGGATCGGCCCGGTGTCCACCCCGCCGTCCACCAGGTGCACGGTCGCGCCGGTCACCTTCACGCCGTAGTCGACGGCGTCGCGGACGCCGTGCGCGCCGGGGAACGCGGGCAGCAGGGCGGGGTGGGTGTTGACCATCCGGCCGCCGAAGCGGGCCAGGAAGGCGGGTCCGAGGATCTTCATGAACCCGGCGGAGACCACCAGGTCGGGTCGGTGCGCCTCGACGGCGTCGGCCAGCGCGGTGTCCCACGCGGCGCGGTCGGCGTGGTCGCGCAGCTTGACCGCGAAGCCGGGGACGCCGGCGCGCTCGGCGCGGCTCAGGCCCTCGATGCCGTCGCGGTCCGCGCCGACGGCGACCACCTCGACCGGGTAGCCGGGGTCGGCCGCCGCGTCCAGCAACGCCTGCAACAGGGTGCCGGAACCGGAGACGAGGACGACGACCCTGGCGGGGACGGGAAGCCGGAGTGTGGTCGCGGCGCTCAGCGTGCTCTCCTTGCTGGGGACTGTCACAGCAGCTCAAGAGCAGCCTAGGCGTTGCCTAGCGGGGCTTGTCGGCCAGGTCCTCGTCGCCCTCGCCGTCCTCCTCCGACCCGTTCTCGGGCTCGTCGTCGGGCTCATCCTCGGGGTCGTCGTCCGGCTCGTCCTCGGGCTCGTCCTCGAACTCCTCGACGTCCTCCTCGAGGTCGTCGTACTCGTCGAGTTCGTGGTCGAACTCCTCGTCGTCCTCCTCTTCTCCCTCGGCCTCGTCCTCGTACTCCTCGGCTTCCTCGTCGTACTCGACTTCCTCTTCCGAGTCCTCGAAGTCGTCCTCTTCCGAGTCGTCATCCGGGTCCTCGGAGTCGACGGGCTCGGGCTCCACCACGCGCGGCGGGCGCGGTCCGGCGAACCAGGCCACCACCGCGCCCGGCACGGTGATCCACCCGAACGTGAGCACGGCCAGCAGCCCGGCCGGGATCGTGACCGGGTTGAACACCCCGCCACCGAGCGCACCACCGGCCGCCGCCGCCAGCACCAACGTGCCGACGCCCACCGTGACCGCCGCGACCAGCACCGCGCGCACCCTCGCCCGGGGCGTCTCGGCGGCGTCGCGCAACGACAACCCGGCCAGCACGCCGATCACGCCCGGCAGCACCAGCACCAGCGGCAGGTAACCCGCCTGCTCCTCGGGCAACGCGGCCAGCAGCGGCACGGCGGGCACCGGGCCGCCGACGAACTCCAGCGGGCCCACCACCACCGCGCCGATCGAGAACCCCGAGCCCACCACGTACGACAGCGCGCCCACCACCGCGTTGGGCAGGTAGGCCAGGCACAGCAGCCAGATGCCCAGACCGGTGCCGATGGTGCCGCCGGCCTGGTCGAACAGCGACGCGGTGGTCGGCCACGAGAACACCAGCCCGAGCGCCAGCACCAGCGCACCGGCCGCCGCCAGCGCGAACAACGCCAGCGCGCCCGTGCGCAACCCGCGCCGCGCCACCGGGTCGACCCGCTCGAACACGACTTCGACCAGGCCGCAGCGCTGCGCGACACCGGCGACCGCCGCCAGCCCGGACACCACCGCGCACCCGAAGAACGCCACCGCGGGCGTGGCCCGGACCGGACCCTCGTCACCCATCAGGAACGCGATCACGCTGCCCACCACGGCGTGCGCGCCGGCGATGCTGAACACCACCGACCGCGCCTGCAACGGCTCGAACAGCCCCAGCCGGTCCGCCGCGCCCGCCGCCGCCCGGTACACCAGCAGCATCACCAGCACCGTGGGCAGCAGCGGCAGCAGGCCGAGCTGCCCGCCGTCGAAGCGCAGCGGCACGTGGTGCGCGACCAGCCAGCCCGGCGCGGCGGCGGTGAGCACGCCGGTCGTCGAGAACGACGCGTGCGCGGCGGTCGAGGAGACCAGCGCGAGCAGCGCGGCCACGCCCGCGTAGCCGATGACCACCGAACCGGCCGCCGTCATCGTGAGCACCCGCACGCGTTCGGCGCGGGAGAACTCGGGCGGGCGGACCGAATCCGTCACGACGCCGTGCGAGGTCGTTTGCGACACCGACATCCTCCCACTGTCCCAGTAGCGGTGAGCCGTTCGGGCGAGGCTCGCCGGACATGCGAAGAGGGGTGGCGCCGGACTACCGGCGCCACCCCTCCCACGACGTGATCAGCCCTGCTGGGGACCGCCGAACCCACCGGGCGGGGTGCCCTGGCCGGGCTGCTGGCCCGGCTGCCCGAACTGGCCAGGCTGCGGCATGTAGGACGTCGGCTGCGGCTGGCCCGCCTGCGGTGCGGCCTGCTGCGGCGGCGCCTGCTGGCCGAACTGGCCGGACGGCGGGCCGAACTGCTGCGGCTGCTGGCCCTGCTGCGGGAACGCGCCCGAGTGCGGGTTCCAGCCACCGGGCTGGCCGTAGACGTTCGCGGCCTTCGGCTGGAGCTTCACCACGCCGGTCTCCAGCAGCAGGCTCAGCACCACGGCCGCGGTCAGCAGCAGCGCCACGATCAGCAGCACGATCTGCATGCCCTGGACGTCGGCCTCGGTGGTGATCAGACCCTGGAGCAGCCCCAGCGTGGGGATCAACGCGAACGGCACGGCCGCGTACAGCAGGCCCTTGGGCGCCTTCGGCAGCACGGACAGGCCGGCGAGGGTGCCCGCCGCGTACAGGTACTCCGAGGACGGCACGTCGTCGGCGAACGCCAGCAGGAACGCGATCAGCGCCAGACCGGCCGCGACCAGCGGAAGGATGAGGTTCAGGTTCACACCCACCGCCGGCTGCGCCGGACCCGGCTGCTGCTGAGGGGCGCCGTACGGCTGGGACATGATGCGGTCTCCTCCACCTGCGAAACTGATTTCGGGTCGACAGAACGCTAGCCGATGCACACTCTCCGACGACGAGCGGACTCCCGTGGTTCCCCCCAATGTGCGCATTGACTGCTCCGGTGAACGCACTGAGGGCCACCTCCCGGGGGAGGCGGCCCTCAGCATGTCGCACGAACGGCCCAGTGTCAGCCGATCGCCTGCATGATGTCCCGCATGAGCGCGGCGGTCTCGCTCGGCGTCTTGCCGACCTTGACGCCCGCGGCCTCCAAGGCTTCCTTCTTCGCCTGCGCGGTGCCGGCCGAACCGGACACGATCGCGCCCGCGTGGCCCATCGTCTTGCCCTCGGGCGCGGTGAAGCCCGCCACGTAGCCGACGACCGGCTTGGTGACGTTCTCCTTGATGTAGGCCGCGGCCCGCTCCTCGGCGTCGCCGCCGATCTCGCCGATCATCACGATCGCCGCGGTCTCCGGGTCGGCCTCGAAGGCCGCCAGCGCGTCGATGTGGGTGGTGCCGATGATCGGGTCGCCGCCGATGCCGATGGCGGTGGAGAAGCCGAAGTCGCGCAGCTCGTACATCATCTGGTAGGTCAGCGTGCCGGACTTCGACACCAGGCCGATCTTGCCCGCGCCGGAGATGTTGGCCGGGATGATGCCCGCGTTGGACTGCCCGGGGCTGATCAGGCCGGGGCAGTTCGGGCCGATGATCCGGGTCTTGTTGCCGGTCGCCACGGCGTGCGCCCAGAACGCGGCGGTGTCGTGCACCGGGATGCCCTCGGTGATCACGACGGCCAGGTCGATGCCCGCGTCGATCGCCTCGATCACGGCCGCCTTGGCGAACGCGGGCGGCACGAAGATCACGGTGACGTCCGCGCCGGTCGCCTCCATGGCTTCGGCCACCGAGCCGAACACCGGCAGCACGTTGCCGTCGAAGTCGACCTTCTCGCCCGCCTTGCGCGGGTTCACGCCGCCGACGATGTTCGTGCCGGACGCCAGCATCCTCTTGGTGTGCTTGGTGCCCTCGGCGCCGGTCATGCCCTGGACGATGACCTTGCTGTCCTTGGTGATGAAGATAGCCATCGTCAGACCCCCGCAGCCGCGAGCTCGGCGGCCTTGTCGGCCGCGTTGTCCATAGTGTCCACCACGGTGACCAGCGGGTGGTTGGCCTCGGCGAGGATCCGGCGGCCCTCCTCCACGTTGTTGCCGTCCAGGCGGACCACGAGCGGCTTCTTGGCCTCGTCGCCCAGGATGCCCAGGGCGGCCACGATGCCGTTGGCGACCGCGTCGCACGCGGTGATGCCGCCGAAGACGTTCACGAACACCGAACGCACGTCCGGGTCGTGCAGGATGATGTCCAGGCCGTTGGCCATGACCTCGGCCGACGCGCCGCCGCCGATGTCGAGGAAGTTCGCGGGCTTGACGCCCTTGTGCTTCTCGCCCGCGTAGGCCACCACGTCGAGGGTGGACATCACGAGACCGGCGCCGTTGCCGATGATGCCGACCTGGCCGTCCAGCTTGACGTAGTTGAGGCCCTTCGCCTTGGCCTTGGCCTCCAGCGGGTCCTCCGCCTGCTTGTCCACCAGCGCCTCGTGGTCGGGGTGGCGGAAGGAGGCGTTCTCGTCGAGGGTGACCTTGCCGTCGAGCGCGACGATCTTGCCCTCGGGGTCGCGGACCAGCGGGTTGACCTCGACCAGCGTGGCGTCCTCGGAGACGAAGGTCTCCCAGAGCTTCACGATGACGTCGGCGACCTGGTCGGCCACCTCGGCGGGGAACTTGGCGGCGGCCACGATCTCGTCGGCCTTCGCGCGGTCGACACCCTTGATCGCGTCCACCGGCACCTTGGCCAGGGCCTCGGGCTTGGTCGCGGCGACCTCTTCGATGTCCATGCCGCCCTCGACGCTGGCCATGGCCAGGAAGGTGCGGTTGGCGCGGTCGAGGAGGAAGGAGAAGTAGTACTCCTCGGCGATGTCGGACGCGGGCGTCACCAGCACGCGGTGAACGATGTGCCCCTTGATGTCCAGACCGAGGATGGCCTCGGCCTTGGCTGAGGTCTCGTCCGGGTTCTCGGCGAGCTTGACGCCACCCGCCTTGCCCCGGCCGCCGGTCTTGACCTGGGCCTTGACCACGACGGTCTGGCCGAAGCGCTCGGCGATGGCCTTGGCCTCGGCGGGGGTGGTCGCCACGTCGCCCGGAAGTACCGGGACGTCGTGGGCGGCGAAGAGGTCCTTCGCCTGGTACTCGTACAGGTCCACTCGGGTCTCCTGCGACGTCGGTGTCGGACACCGCGTCTGGTCGTGCGGTCCTCTGAGGTCCGGCGCTCCAGGCTGGGGCCTGGTGCCCACACGTCCAGGCATCACCTGGAACGCCGGCACAGCCGTGGGGGACCGGCTCGACGCGGCTTCGCAAGACACTATCGACCAGCCCGGACTCCACCGCACCCCACGCCCGTGAAGTCCGTCATAGAGGTGGTGAGGTCGATCACCACCCACGATTCAGCGTGCCGTCCGCAGGGCGCCCGAGATGATGAACGCGGCCGTCGCGGCGGCGGCGAGCCAGAGGCCGGGACCGGGTGCGGCCTCGGCGGCACGGGCCGCGGTGAGCGGGTACTCCCAGGCGCGGACGGCCGTGACGACCGCCGCACCGAGCAGCAGCGCCGCGCCGCGGCTCGGCCTGGCCTTGAGCGCGATCGCGGCCGCCGCCACGACCGCGATCAACGCCACCAGCAGCCCGGACGAGCCGACGTGCAGGCCGAACGCGCCGATCGGCACGTAGTCCGGCGCCCGCAGCACGGGCAGGCTGAACGCGCCGAACGCGAGCAGCACCGCGATCAGGGTGGCGGCGATCAGCGGCAGCGACGGCTCGCCCGCGTCCGTGCCGACCTCGTCCCGCTCGACCGCGCCGGCCAGCGCGGCCGTGATGGCAGCCGCCGCGACGGCGACCACGGACGCCGCGGTGAACCAGACGCCGACGCCGGGCCGCACGACGTCGACCTTCGTCGCGGCGAAGACGGCGTCGAGCGCGACGGCGGCGCCCAGCGGGATCGCGGCGGTGGCGACGGTGAACGCGGGCCGGACGGCGGCCTTGGCCAGCAGCGCGGCGGCGAGCAGGCCGGTGGCGATCGCGGCGGGCCAGAGCAGGCGTGCCGCGTAGTCCGCGGGCGGCGGGGAGCCGTCCGGCAGGACCAGGTGGTCGGTCGACGCGCCGATCGCGGCGGCCGCGGCGGCGACCAGGCCGAGCGTGGCGGCGATGACGTGCAGGCGTCGTTGGCCCGGCAGCTCGACGTCCCGCTCGGCACCGTCCTCGTCCTTGACGGCCCGCTGCGGCCAGGCGAGCGCGACGGCGGCGGCGAGCACCAGGAACGGGCCGACCGCCGGTCCGATGGCGTCGACCGCGAGGGCCGAGGCGATCGGCGGCGCGGCGGAGGCGAGCAGGACGGCGGAGAGGCCGAGCAGACCACCCTTGCGGGCCTCGGGCGTGGTGGCGCTGGCCGCGAGGACCGCGAGGGCGGGCGCGGCCAGGGTGAGCACGATGCCGCCCAGCATCGGCAGGGTCGGCGAGTCGAACGTGCCGCGGGCCTGGATCAGCGCGTCGGTCGAGGTGAACGGCGCGGTGAACAGGCCGATGCCCGCGACGGCGCCCGCGGTGGCGGGCAGGGCGAACCTGGCGCGTTCGCTGCGCACGTCCGGTTCGGCGCCGAGGGTGGCCAGCGCGCCGGCGGCGATGAGCAGGACGTGCCCGGCCAGCAGCAGCCACAGGCCCGCGGCGGGGCCGGGCGGGTCCAGGCTCGTCGGCCGGAACAGCTCGGGCCGCGCGGCGTCGACCGGGTCGACGAGCAGCTGCAGGTCGTTGAGCAGGCGGCCGGCGGCGAACACGGCCGGTGCGACGAGGGCCGCCGCGGCGGTGAGCGCCTGCCCGCGGGCGAGGAAGACCGCGGCCAGGGCGGCGGGCAGCAGGGCGAGCGGCGCCAGCAACGGCCAGGCGGTGAACGCGGGCGGCACGGCGCCGTCGACCACACCGACAGCCGGGGCCGCCGCGGTGAGCAACGCGCCCGCCGCGGCCACCCCAACCGCCGTCCGGAGTCTCGTGGGGGCCGTTGAGACCGGTTCAGCGGTTCGGATCACCGGTCGGACGCTAGCAAAACGGGGCCGGCGGCGACGGGCGACCGGTCCCCGGTTGTGGACATCGGACGTCGGGTACTCGCAGTTCGTGGGGACGTCACTTACTTTCAGCCCTATGGGTGACGCGGTGCGGCGGCTCGTGGCGACGTGGGCGGACCGGGTCGGCACCGGCGTGGACGCCGGTCTGGGTGTGGCCGGCGATGCCCTGGAGCTGGCGGGCGGCGTGCTCCGGGCCGTCGCCTCGCCCGGCGGGGTGCGCGGCGTCGCGGTCGAGGCCGCCTGGTTGGCCGCGCACACCGTGCTCTACCCGTGGGGCGTCCTCGAAGAACAGGTGAAGCCGGACGGCCACCTCCGCGCCTACCGCACCGACCACCTGCCGCCCCGCCGGCGCGGGCTCCTGGTTTCGGCGATGGACGCGGCGGGCACCCCGATCGTGTTGGTGCACGGCATCGGGGACAACCGCTCCGCCTTCGCAGTGCTGTCGGGGGCACTGCGAAGGCGTGGTTTCGGAGTGGTGCACGCCGTGAACTACAGCGTGCTGACCGCGTTGACGGGGGACGTCCGGCGGTCGGCGGCGCTGCTCGGGGAGCACGTCGAGCGGATCTGTGAGCAGACCGGGTCCGACCGCGTGCACGTCGTCGGCCACTCGCTGGGTGGCCTCATCGCCCGTTATTACGTGCAGCGCCTCAACGGCGACGCACGCGTGCGCACGCTCGTGACCCTCGGGACCCCGCACCAGGGCACGCTGACCGCCTACCTGGTGCCCACGTCGCTGACCAGGCAGTTGAGGCCCGGTTCCGACCTATTGTCCGAATTGGCCGAACCGTCCCGACCGTGCCGCACCAGGTTCGTCGTGGTGTGGAGCGAGATGGACCAGGTGGTCGTGCCGCAGCGGAACGCCCGGTTGGCGCACCCGGCGTTGGTCGTGGAGGAGCATCGGATACGTGATTCAGGTCACCTTTCACTACCGGTTGATCGACGCACCCTTCACCTCGTTGTGACCGCCATCACGCGTTCGGATGACAACCTGGATCACCCCATCGTGCCTGGACCCGGTCGGTATGGGGAGCGCGTTCATGACCCAGCGTGACGGGTCATACGCGGGGGTGTCCCACTGACCGCTAAACGGTCATCTTCCGACTCGGGGATTGCCCTTAAGGGCTCCGCGCCGTTATCTTCCCCCGGTCCGTTGTCACGGTCTGGTCACAAGCAGGACGACGAGCCGGTACCCCGACCGGCTCAACCGGGATCCCCCGCCCGGTAGTCCGACCGGACTCCCCGAAGACGGAAGGCCAGGTTTTGTCTCAACACCGCTCCCCCGGCGGCCATACGAGTTCTCCTGCGCTCGAAGAAGCGGTAGACCGAGCTTCGACGCGCACGGTGAGCACGCACCGGCTTCCGCCTCCGCCCTCGGCGCTGCGCGGACGGATCGTGGTCGCCGCCGTCGCCGTCGGCGCCTTCGCCGCCGCCGGCGCAGGGCAGACGCTCCACGCGCTCGGCTCCGACTCGCCGTCCCAGGCCGACGAGGTCACCCCGCTCGCGAACTCCGCCGCTGACGGCGCCGCCGCGTTCGGCGTCGGTGGCACCGGCCCCGCCTCACCGCAGATCCTGCCCGTCGCCAAGGCGGTCGACCCCGCGGCCGAGGCGCAGAAGCTCGTCAAGAGCCAGCAGATCACCGAGACCCGCGAAGCCGAACAGGCCGAGGCTCGGCGCCCCAAGTTCGCCCGCCCCGCCGCGGGCCTGTTCACCTCCGGGTGGGGTGGCCGCTGGGGCGAGATGCACTACGGCATCGACATCGCCGGCCCCATCGGCACTCCGATCCTGTCCGCCGCGGATGGTGTCGTGATCGAGGCCGGTCCGGCAAGCGGTTTTGGGCTGTGGGTCAAGGTCGAGCACGCTGACGGCTCGGTCACCGTCTACGGCCACGTGGACACCTACTCGGTGCGCAAGGGCCAGCGGGTCCTGGCGGGCGAGCAGATCGCGCGCATGGGCAACCGCGGCTTCTCCACCGGACCGCACCTGCACTTCGAGGTCTGGAACCCGGACGGCAAGAAGGTCAACCCGCTGTCCTGGCTGAACTCCAAGGGCATCAGCGTCTGAGACCGCCCGTCACCGGGCACGTGAACGCAAGAGGCCGGGCTGCTCGTCGCAGCCCGGCCTCTCCACTGTGTGCAACCTTCCCCCGAAGGTGATCCCCTCCTGCGATCGCCGCCCCCGAAGCGGCTCCCGCCCTCACTGCCCCCCTGCTACCCCCTGTTGCCGCCAGGCGGCTTCTTCTGACCGGTTCACCCCGAATGACCCGGCCGTCCCGCTGGTGACACCCCTATAGACGCCCCAGGGGGATTCGGGTTGCACGGGAATTCGGCCACGTTCAGGTGAACACCGGTCGACCTCCGGGGGTCGACCGGTGTCCTGGCGGGCACCTATATATGCGTAAGGCGGCGAACTACGGCTGAGAGCGCCTCAGAGCTTCACGAGGGGCACGCCGCCGATGAGCATCAGCCGCACCGTCCCCGCGCCGCCGAAGTCGATCGTGGCGGTCGCACGCGGCCCCGAGCCGTCCACGGCCACCACGCGGCCGAGCCCGTACTTGTCGTGGCTCACCCGGTCGCCCACGTCCAGCTTCAGCGCGGGCGTGTCCTTCCAGTTCGCGTTCGTCGGCGCGGGGCGCGACGGGCCGGACCCGCGGCCCCACGACGTCGGCGCGGACGGCGCGCTGCGCTTGGGCTCCACCCGCCGCCAGTCGAGGAGGTCGGCCGGGATCTCGTCCAGGAACCGCGACGCCGGGTTCGCGGACGGCTGGCCCCACGCCGAGCGCACCAGCGCCCGCGACAGGTACAGCCGCTTCCGGGCACGCGTGATGCCCACGTACGCCAGGCGCCGCTCCTCGGCCAGCTCCGCGGGGTCGCCCAAGGCGCGCATGTGCGGGAAGACGCCGTCCTCCCAGCCGGTGCAGAACACCACCGGGTACTCCAGGCCCTTGGCGGTGTGCAGCGTCATCAGCGTGACCACGCCATCGGACTCCGCGTCGGGCACCGAGTCGGCGTCCGCGACCAGCGACACCCGCTCCAGGAACGCGGCCAGCGAACCCTCGGCGGGCAGATCCCCGAAATCAGGAGATGCAGCCTCGTCGGGCGGGGGGGTGTTCAAGTCGGTGAACTCGCGGGCCACCGTGACCAGCTCGTTCAGGTTCTCCACCCGGGTGTGGTCCTGCGGGTCCTCGCTGGCCTCCAGCTCGGCCCGGTAGGCGGTCTTGTCCAGCACCGCTTCCAGGATGTCGGCCACGTCGTCGCCGCGCTCGACCAGCTCGCCGAGCTCGTCCATCATCTCGACGAAACCGGCGATCGCGTTGCGCGAGCGCGGGTTGAGCAGCGGCACCTTGCCCGTCACCGCGTCGCGCAGCGCCGCCGCGAAACCGATCCGCTCGCGCTCGGCGTACATCGACACGCACGCCTCCGCGCGCTCGCCGATGCCGCGCTTGGGCACGTTCAGGATCCGCCGCAACGACACCGTGTCGTCGGGGTTGGACAGCGCCCGCAGGTACGCCAGGGCGTCCCGCACCTCGCGCCGCTCGTAGAACCGGACGCCGCCGACCACCTTGTAGGGCAGGCCGAGGCGGATGAAGATCTCCTCGAACACGCGCGACTGGTTGTTGGTCCGGTAGAACACGGCGATCTCGCCGTTGTTCGCCTCGCCCGTGTCGACCAGGCGGTCGATCTCGTTCGCGACGAACTGCGCCTCGTCGTGCTCGTTGTCCGCGACGTAGCCGACGATCTTCTCGCCGTCGCCCAGGTCGCTCCACAGCCTCTTGTCCCGGCGGTCGGGGTTGCGCGAGATGACCGTGTTCGCCGCGCTCAGGATCGTCTGCGTGGACCGGTAGTTCTGCTCCAGCAGGATCGTGGTGGCCTGCGGGTAGTCGCGCTCGAACTCCACGATGTTGCGGATCGTCGCGCCGCGGAAGGCGTAGATCGACTGGTCGGCGTCGCCCACCACGCACAGCTCGCCCGCCGGCACGCCGTCCGAGCCGGTCCCGATCAGCTCCCGGACCAGCGTGTACTGGGCGTGGTTGGTGTCCTGGTACTCGTCGACCAGCACGTGCCGGAACCGGCGGTGGTAGTGCTCGGCCACGTCCGGGTGGTTCTGCAGCAGCTCGACGGTCCGCATGATCAGGTCGTCGAAGTCGAGCGAGTTCGAGTCGCCGAGCCTGCGCTGGTAGCTCTCGTAGACCTCGGCGACCCGGCGCTCCAGGTCGTTGGCCGCGCGCTCCTTGGCGGTGGCCGCGTCGACCAGCTCGTTCTTCAGGTTCGAGATGTGGATCGCCAGCGTGCGCGCCGGGTAGCGCTTGGGGTCCAGGTCGAGGTCGCGCGCCACCAGCGTGATCAGCCGGCGGGTGTCGTCGGAGTCGTAGATCGAGAAGTTGGACGACATGCCGAGGGTCTTGGCCTCGCGGCGCATGACCCGGACGCACATCGAGTGGAACGTGGACACCCACATCGAGCGGGCCCGCGCGCCGACCAGGTCGGCCACGCGTTCCTTCATCTCGGCGGCGGCCTTGTTGGTGAAGGTGATCGCCATGACCTCGCCGGGGTGGACGTTGCGCTCGGCGAGCAGGTAGGCGATCCGGCGGGTGAGCACGCGCGTCTTGCCCGAGCCCGCACCGGCGACGACCAGCAGCGGGGCGCCCGAGTGCTCGACGGCCCGCCGCTGGGACGGGTTGAGGTCTTCGAGCAGCCGCGCGGACCGGGAGGCGGGGGGACTTGCAGGCAAGTCGAACAAGGCGCTCATCGCCTGTTCACGTTACCGGGTACCCCCGACAGCCCGTGCCTGTGGCATGATGAGGCGGTGCGCATGGCCCACTTCGAGTTTTTTTACGGGAACCGGACTCCGGCTCCCGTGGACCGCTAGCGCCGACAAGCCACCACGAAGCCCCGGAGTCCTCGGACCCCGGGGCTTCGCTGCTGCCAGGGCTGGGACTCCAACCAGAGTCGAGAGGTCGTCACGATGAACAGCACCGAAGCCGCCCCGGACATCGATTCGCTGCGCCAGGAGATCGACCACCTGGACGCGGAACTGCTGCGGCTGGTCAAGCGACGGGTCGAGATCTCCAAGATCATCGGCGCGGCGCGGATGGCCGCCGGCGGCACGAGGATCGTGCACAACCGGGAGATCGACGTGATCAACCGCTACAAGGAACTCGGCCCGGACGGCCGCGACCTGGCGATGATCCTGCTCAAGCTGGGCCGCGGCCACCTGGGGCGCTAGCGCAGAACGCCCAGCTGGTCAGTGCTGATTTGGCCTTGGCCAGGTCCGCACTCACCAGCTGGGCGTCGTCCGGCACGTAGGCCAGTGGGTCCTCCAAGAGGTCCAGTCCGAGCAGGCCCTCCACCAGGGCGTGCAGGCACAACGCCGAGTAGCCGCGCAGGTAGCCGCCCTCCTGCGTGAGCACGGTCGGCAGGCCGAGCCCCGACACGACCCGGCCGATGTCGCGGTACCCGGCGGCGGTGAGGTTGTGCCTGCCGTTCGGGTCGAACGCCGACCCGTCGAAGCCCGAGGCGCACACCAGGAAGTCCGCGCCGAATTCGGCCAGCGCCGGCAACGCGATCTCCGCCAGCGCGCGCCGGTACGCCTCGTCACCCGCGCCCAGGGACAGCTCGACGTTGATGTTCGAGGCACCCGACTCGGCGGGCGCGCCGGTCTGGGCGTGGTTGGCGCCCCACGGGCCGTGCCGCATGTGCACGGACACCGTGAGCACGTCGGGCGTGTCGCGGAACACCTCCTGCGTGCCGTTGCCGTGGTGCACGTCCCAGTCCAGGACGGCGACCCGGCGGCCGGCGCGCCGTGCCGTCTCGGCGACCAGGGCGGCGTTGTTGACCAGGCAGTACCCGTCCGCCATGGCCGGCTGGGCGTGGTGGCCGGGCGGGCGCACCAGGGCGTAGGCCAGGCGGGTCCGACCGGCCGCGACCGCCTCGTACGCCGCCAGCGCGGTGCCGGCGGCGGCGCGGATCGCGTCCCACGAGCCGGGGCCGACGACGGTGTTGACCTCGACGGCGGTGCGCCGCTCGCACGCGGCGCGCAGTCCGGCCAGGTAGGACGGCTCGTGGACGCGGGCCAGCTCCTCGTCGTCGGCGAACCGACCGGTCGACCAGGACAGGTGCGGCGCGACGGGGCCGTGCGCCAGCGCGTGCCGGAACGTGCGCAGCCGGGCCGCGTTCTCCGGGTGCGGTTCGGGCGCGTCGAGCCAGTCCCACCGGCCGGGCAGCTCCCACAGCCCGGTGCCGGTGTCGTGCTCCAGGCAGGCGTCGTGCCAGAAGACCTCCACCCCTGGGAGATATCAGGGCGATCACGGATGGTCCAGCGGGTTTGGCCGAGGGCACACTGGTGTCATGGTCATCGGTCTCATCACGGGCCTCATCGCGATCCTGGGTGTGCTCGCCGCGCTGGCGCACGACGGTTACCTCGCGATGCTCGGTTCCGCCGCCAAGTCCAAGCGCGCCGCGGGCGCGCCCATCGCCCAGTACGTGCGCAGCCGGTGGACCCTCGCCGGGGTGACGACGATCATCGCCCTCGTCGGCCTGCTGATCACGTCGGGCGGGTCCACGTCGGGCGACATCATCGGCGCGCTGATCGCGGGCGGTGCCGGCCTGGCCGCCACCAACGCGCTCCAGGGCACCAGGAAGAAGCTGAACAGCGGGAGCTGAAGATTCACTCATCCGTGTGTCGCTCAGCCCCACAAGGCTGATCTGCGCAGCTCTACGTGCACCCTGCACCTAATCTGAGGCGGCGGGGTCCTCGGCGTCCCACCCCCATGCCCCGCGCCAGTTGAACCCACCAGGTGAGTTCGAGCCCGAACGGGTGACGCAACCGCGAGGGCCGTCAGGTCGGGGGGCGGGAGGGGTCTGCAGAGCATGGACATCGGGGAACCGGAACGGTCGGGTCGGCATCGGCTGGAGGACGGGGCGGCGATCTGGCTGCCGATGGGCGGTGAGCTGGACCACACACCGTTCGACGACGCGGCCACGCGACCGGTGCCCGCACCGCTGCCGCCGCCGGACCCGTTCGTCGACACCGACGCCATGGGGCTGCGCAAGTTCAACATCGGCCTGGTGCCCGCCTCGGTGACCCCGCCCCGGACGTGGAAGCGGGCCGCCTGGTTCGCCGTGCTGTCGTCGGCGGGCGTCCTGGTCGGCCTGGCCGTCGCGGCGGCCAACCTGGTCGGCACCAACCAGCCCGCCGAGCGCATCGGCCTGCCCGGCTACCCGACCGACGTACCGCTGCTGACCGGCTTCGCCACCACACCGCCTCCCCCGACCACCTCCACGGCGCGCCGCGTGCCCGCCGAGGCCGTGGCGAACGGGCTCGTCGCCGCCAACGGTGACCGAACCGACCCGGGCGGCGGCTCCGCGGTCGACCTCACCGCCGCCACCCCAGGCCCGGAGACCGCCCCGCACGTCACCACGGTCCCCGCGCACGCGGAGCCGATCGTGGACGCCGAGACGATCGCGGAGAGCACCGAGCTGTTCTACGAAGAGGTCGCGGCGAACTCCGACACCGCGCTGACGCTGGTCTCGGACACGTTCCGGCTGGCCGGCGGGGTGCTGCTGGAGCAGGAGTTCGCGGACGTGTCGCTGATCGAGGTGCGGGAGATCACCGTGGACCCGACGCGGGGCATCACGGTGAGCACGCTGGAGGTGACCCACCGGGACGGGTCCAGGACCACGCAGCGGCGCGAACTCGTCTTCACCACCGGCCGGGAACCGCTGATCGACGGCGAGCGGTCCGCTGCCGGTGCTTGAAACCGCACTCCTGGTGGGCGTCGTTCCGTAGTCCTTCGTCCGTTCGAGGGACGGCTTTTGACCACTGGCCGCCACGAACGAGTGAAGTCCCTGGTTGAGCTGGATTCCCGCCGGTCCACCACGGTACGAGTCTTGGCGACGACACGACCGAGGGAGTCGCCAGTGCAGCGCCCTACGACGAGCGGTCGCAGGCACAACCGCGCGGGATCGGTCACGGTGGCTGAGCTGCTCAGGAAGCAGCCGGCACCGGCGCGGGTCCGGCACCGCGAGCAGGCCGCCACCCATGGCCTGATCGCCGACCTGCTGCGCGAGCAGGAGGACCCGAGGCTGTCCGCGAGACGACCCACCCGGGCGGCGAAGCTCGCCGGTGTGACCACCGGGGCGGTGGTGCTGCTCGCCTCGATCGCCGCGGCCTCCGTCCTGGTGGGCAACCGCGACGCGGGGCCCGACCTGCCGCGGGTGGAGCCGCCCGGTTCGATCACCGGCTCGTCGGCGCTGCGGCCGGACCTGCTGTCGGCCCAGCTGGGCGGCGTGCGGCCGGAGCGCATTGCGGCACCCGCTCGGCCGGCCGTGCCGTTGACCGCCCACGTGACGGATGAATCGCCGGTGGTGATGCCGTCTCCGCACGTCGACGTCGGGCCGGAACCGCAGGTCGACGTCGTGCGGCGGTTCTTCGAGCTGCTGCCCGCGCAGCCCGCGGAGGCGTCCCGGCTGCTGGCGCCGGAGCTGCTCGGTGGCAGCCCGGGCGACTTCGTCGAGTCCTGGGGTCACGTGCAGGCGATCACGATCGAGTCGACGTCGCTGCGGCCGGACGGCGCGGTGCTGGCGGTCGTCTCGCTGCAGGAGCGCACCGGTCGGTGGCTGCGGGTCGAGCAGGTTTTCCGGTTGACCGACACGAGCGTGCCGCGCATCGTCGCGACCGAAGTCCTATCGGCCCAACGGCGTTGACGCTCGGTAGCGATCACGGTCTTGTTGTTCACTCAGCGTTCAACAAACCACAGATACCGTAGGAAACTTCACTCAAAGGGGTTACGTAGACGGTCACGATTCGGTATCCATGGTCCCGGTCAGTAGCGCAACGCTCTCTCCGGGAAAGGTGTCCAGCGGTGTCGAACGACGACAAACGCCGTCGACAGGATGGCTCGACGGCCAAGCTGTCGGTCGCCGACCTGCTCGCCAGGCGTGAGGCGGAGACGCAGCCGATCCCGCGGATCACCGCCGGTGGAACCGGCAATCAGACAGCAGTCGGTGGAACCGGCCTTCAGACAGCAGTCGGTGGAACCGGCACCAGGATCACCGAACGGCCCGCCGTCGAGCGGCCGGACGACGACGAGGAGACCGTGCGGTTCTCGGCCGCCGCCCTGGCCGGTGCGACCAACCTCTCCGGTCGCGAGCTGCACGTCACCGAACTGCTGCGCCGCGAGGGCCGCGCCGGTGAAGAGGAGCGCGGCGGCGGGTTCTCCGTGCCGAAGCTCGTCGCGATGGCCAGCGGCGGCGTGGTGCTCGCCGGCACCGTCGCGTTCACCGCGTCCAACCTGATGTCGTCCCCGGACGAGCGCCCGCTGGCGGAGGTGCGCTTCGACGCACGCCCGGCGGCCCGCGCCACCAACACGCTCACGAAGGACCTCGCTGCCGCCGCTGCCCAGCAGCAGGCCCAGCAGCCGCAGGCCGAGACCACCACGACGACGCCGGAGCAGGCGCCCGAACCGACGACCCAGCGCGCGCCGCGGCCCAACACGCAGCAGCAGCAGCAGACGACGACCACGACGACCCAGCAGCAGACGCAGCAGCAGGCGCCGACGAGCACGACCACGCAGCCGCCGAGCTCCAGCAGCCAGCAGACGACGACCCCGGCGCCGAGCACGAGCACCACGACGCCACCGCCGCCGAGCAGCAACAGCACGCAGCCGCCGTCGTCCTCCACGCCGCCGTCCTCGTCCAACCCGAGCACCCCGCCGTCCGAGGACAACGGCTCGGGCCTCGGCCTCGACCTGGACCTCGACCTGGGCGGGATCCTGAACCCCATCGGCGGGTTCGACTTCTTCGCTCCGGCCAGCTGACCACCACCCCGACGTTCCGCCACCCCGCCGCTCGGTGTGCCCGAGCGGCGGGTTCGCCGCGACCTCTGGCACTCGAACGGGTGATCCAGTGGGCAATTAGCCCGTTCGGCCTCAAAACTGGTGATCTTCGTGCGAACGGGTGTCCTTACGGCTCGGTATCAGGTATCCCTTCCCGGTCACCTCTCGGCTCACGTGACCTGCGCAACGGCTCGAAAGGCGTAGTCACGGCCGGGGTAGGCTCTGCGGGCGAGCGGTGGCCTAGCCTGTTCCGCGCACCGATCCGCACGACGAGGAGCCCGAGCGTGAGACCTGCTGCCCTTGCCGCGGTCACGCAGCGCCCCAGCGAGGTGGTCCGGTGAGCAACGACGGTCGCGTCATCGCCGAGCGCTACCGCTTCCTGGACCGGATCGGCAGCGGGGCGATGGGCGTCGTGTGGCGCGCCCAGGACGAGCGCCTGGGCCGCGTCGTGGCGATCAAGCAGCTGCTGCTGGCGCCGAGCCTGGACGAGCGCGAGCAGGACGAGGCGATCCAGCGCGCCATGCGCGAGGGCCGCATCGCCGCCAAGCTGCACCACCCCAACGCCATCGCCGTCTACGACGTGGTGGAGGAGAACGGCGCTCCGTGCCTGGTCATGGAGTACCTGCCGTCCTACAGCCTGGCCGACACGATGGCCGAGCACGGCCCGCTGGACCCCATCGAGGTGGCCCAGATCGGCATGCAGGCCGCCGCCGCGCTGGCCGCCGCGCACGCCGCCGGGATCGTGCACCGGGACGTCAAGCCCGGCAACGTGCTGCTGGCCGACAACGGCCTGGTCAAGATCACCGACTTCGGCATCTCCCGGGCCAGCGACGACGTCACGGTCACCAAGACCGGCCTGATCGCGGGCACCCCCGCCTACCTGGCGCCGGAGATCGCGCGCGGCCAGGACCCGACGCCCGCCTCGGACGTGTTCTCGCTCGGCTCGACGCTGTACGCGGCGTCGGAGGGCGAGCCGCCGTTCGGGCTGTCCGAGAACACCCTGGGCGTGCTGCACGCCGTGGCGGCGGGCCGGATCAACCCGCCGCAGGTCGACCACCCGTTGACCGACGTGCTGCTGCGGCTGCTCAACTACGACCCGGCCGACCGGCCGACCATGGCGCAGGCCCGCGACATGCTCAGCGCGGTCGCGCACGGCCGCAACCCCAGCCTGACCGGCCTGCTGCCGGCCAGCTCGCCGGGGTTCGCGCCGGTGCCCGCGGGCGCCACGGCCGTCCTGGACGCCGACCGCACCCGCGTGGTGCGGCCCGGCCCGCGGTCGACGGGCGGCGCCACGCCGGTCGTCGCGCCGCCGCCACCGCAGCGCAACGACAACCGGCCGCTGGTGATCACCGCGGTCGTGCTGGCCGCCATCCTGCTGCTCGGGTTCCTGGCGGTGGCCCTGGACTGGTTCGAGAAGGACGCGGTCACGCCGCCGGCGGGCGGGTCGAGCTCGGCTTCGGCCACGCCGACCACCACGACGACCACGCCCCCGCCGACCACCACCGTCGAGACGCAGACGGTCACCGTCGAGCCGACGACGACCACCACGACGCCGCCGCCCACGACCACGACGACCACCACGACGCCGCCGCCGCCCACGACTACCACTACCACGACTACCACGACGACGACCACCACGACCACCACTGGGGCCTCGACACCCCCCACGGTGGGCCCGGGGGGTTCGTGAACCTCGTAAGGTGGTGCCGAACCCGTTCGGGTGACGCAACGTTCTTGTCCTAGTGGCGTCTTGTCGTTCGCCACTGAATGAAGCCCTAGCAGCTACTGGGAGCACGCCGTGAGCGACGATGGCCGCCTGGTTGCCGGCCGCTACCGACTTGGCCGGCGGATCGGCAGCGGTGCGATGGGCATCGTCTGGGAAGCGCACGACGAGCGCCTGCACCGCACGGTCGCGGTCAAGCAGCTGCTGCTCCAGCCCGGCTTGGCCGAGTCCGACACGGACGAGGCGAAGCGCCGCGCCATGCGCGAGGGCCGGATCGCGGCCCGCCTGCAGCACCCGCACGCGATCGCGGTGTACGACGTGGCGGAGGACGACGGCCAGCCGTGGCTGGTGATGGAGTACCTGCCGTCCAAGAGCCTGTCCACGGCCCTGTCCGAACGCGGCACGCTGCCGCCGCGCGACGTGGCGTCGATCGGCTCGCAGGTCGCCTCCGCGCTCGCCGCCGCGCACAACGCGGGCATCGTGCACCGCGACATCAAGCCGGGCAACATCCTGCTCGGCAACGACGGCACGGTGAAGATCACCGACTTCGGCATCTCCCGGGCCACCGGCGACGTCACGGTCACCGCGACCGGGATGCTCGCGGGCACGCCCGCCTACCTCGCGCCCGAGGTGGCCAAGGGCTACGACCCCGGCCCGCCCTCGGACGTGTTCTCGCTGGGCTCGACGCTGTACGCGGCGATCGAGGGCGCGCCGCCGTTCGGCCTGAACGAGAACACCATCGCGCTGCTGCACCAGGTCGCGTCGGGCAAGGTGGTGCCGCCGAAGCAGGCCGGTCCGCTGACCGCGCTGCTGATGCGCCTGCTGCGCGCCGAGCCGGAGGACCGGCCGACCATGGCCGAGGCCCGCGAGGCGCTGGCCGCGGTGGCGGCGGGCCGGGCCGCGCCGGAGTTCCCGGTGGCGCTGCCGCAGAGCCACCCGCCGTCGTGGCAGGGCGCGCCCGTGCAGGCCCAGCAGACCCGGGCGCTGACCCCGGCCGCCCAGCACAGCCCGCCGGCCACGCCGAACAACCCGCCGCACGCCGCGACCAGGGTGGCGCCCGCGCCGACCCCGCCGCCCGCGCCGCAGCGGCAGCCGAGCCACAACCCGCCTCCCGCCCGCCCGGTCGGCGCGTCGAGACCGGCCGGCGGTCCGATGAAGAGCAAGCGGTCGACGGTGTTCACCGCGCTCGCCATCGCGGGCGCGGCCGTCGTGGGCATCCTGCTGGCGAGCGTGCTGTCCAGCGGTGAGGACCCGGCGGACAACCAGGCCGGCGGCTCCACCACGTCGACCACCGCGGTGGAAGCGGGCGGCGAGGCGTCGGTGACGCCGTCGAAGAAGCCGTCCACGCCGACGGTCAAGATCACCACGGAGCCCTCGGCCGAGCAGCAGGAGCAGGCGGTCCGCGACTACTTCGGCCTGCTGCCGGACCACGTGGACGAGGGCTACGGCCGGCTGACCGCCAAGATGCAGGCGGCGACCGGTGGCCCGGGCGGCTACCAGGGCACGTGGAACCAGGTGAAGTCGATCGAGCTCAAGGGCGTGCGGATGAACTCGCCGTACGCGTACGAGGTCGACATCGCCTACCACATGAAGGACAGCTCGATCAGCACCGAGCGCAAGCTGATCATCCTGAAGTGGGAGAACCAGGGCATCTACATCGACGGCGAGCAGAAGCTCGGCCAGCCGTAGTTCGGCCGGGCCGCTGGTCAGCCGGCCGACGCCTTCAGCGCCTCCAGCAGGCTGGTCACCGCCGGTGAGCCCGCGCCGTCCTCGCGGATCGCGGCGCAGATCGTCCTGGTCGGCTCCGGGTGGCGCAGCTTGCGGACCACCACGCCGGGGTGCACGACGCCGAGGCTGAGCTTCGGCACGATGGTCACCCCGAGCCCGGCCGCGACGAAGCCCTGCGCGGTTGGGTAGTCGTCGGCCTCCACCACGATGTTGGGCGCGAACCCGGCGCCCGCGCAGGCGTTGAGCACGATGTCGCGGCACGGCCCGGGCGGCGCCACGGCGTCCACCCACTGCTCCTCGGCGAGGTCGGCGAGGTCGAGCACGCGCTTGCGGGTCAGCTCGTGGCCGCGCCGCAGCACGGCCAGGTAGGGGTCGTCCAGCAGGTGCACGAGGTGCACGCCGCGCGGTGGTTCGCTGCCCCGGTGGTGCACGACGATGGCCACGTCGGCGCGACCGGCCTCGACCTCGACCATCGGGTCGTCCGGCTCGGTGAGCTTGAGGTCGAGTTGGACGTCGGCGTGCTTGGCCCGGAACAGGGCCACGGCCGGCGGCACGAGGGCCGCGCCCGCGGTGGCGAAGTAGCGCACCCGCAGGCGACCGGTGCGGCCCGCGCGCAGGTCGGCCAGCGCCGCCTCCGCCTCGACCAGCCGGTCGGTGATGTGGGCGGCGTGCTCGGTGAGCAGGCGGCCCGCCACCGTGGGCCGCACGCCGCGCCCGACCCGGTCCAGCAGCGGCAGGCCCGCCTGCTTCTCCAGGGCCGAGACCTGCTGGCTGATGGCCGAGGGCGTGTACCCGAGGTTGACCGCCGCGGCGGTAATGGAGCCGGTGGTGACCACGGCCCGGAGCACCTGCATGCGTCGCACGTCCAACATGGCACAACCGTACAGCGGTGCTTAAGGCTCGTGCAGTTCTATTCACTTGTGCTGATACTTCGTGCTCGCGCAGAGTACGGGGGTGAACAAGCCTGGCACGCTGATCAGGATGGGTGTCCTGGCCCTGCTCTGGGGTTCCAGCTTCCTGTGGATCAAGATCGCACTCACCGGCCTCTCGCCGCTGCAGATCACGCTCACCCGCACCGCGCTCGGCGCGCTGGTGCTCGTCGCGCTCGTGTACTGGAGCAAGCAGCGGCTGCCGCGGGACCGGACGTCCTGGCTGCACCTGAGCTTCGCCGCCCTGTTCGGCAGCGCGGTGCCGTTCGCGCTGTTCGCGTTGGGCGAGCAGACGGTGGACTCGGGCGTGGCGGGTGTGCTGAACGCCACCACGCCGCTGTTCGCGCTGGGCATCGGGCTGGTCCTGGGCACGGACCGGCGGCGCAACCCGGCCCGGCTCGTCGGCCTGGCGCTCGGCTTCGCCGGTGTGCTGCTCATCTTCGCCCCGTGGCAGAAGGCGGGGCTGGCGAGCTGGGGCGCGCTGGCGTGCCTGGCCGCGGCGGCGTCCTACGCGGTCAGCTACGCCTACATCGGCCACAAGGTGTCCGGGCGCGGCCTGACCCCGATGCAGATCTCCTCGGCGCAGCTGGTGGCCGCGGCGGGCATGACGGCGGTCGTGGTGCCGGTGGCCGGGATGCAGCCGGTGCACCTGTCCTGGCAGCCGCTGGTGGCCGTGGCGATCCTGGGCGTGTTCGGGACGGGCGTGGCGTTCGTGCTGAACTACCGCGTCATCGAGGACGAGGGCGCGACCAACGCCACGATGGTCGGCTACCTGCTGCCCGTGGTGTCGGTGTTGCTGGGCGCGCTGTTCCTCGGCGAGGCGCTCAACCTCCGCGTCGTGCTGGGCATGGTGGTGGTGCTCGCCGGCGTCGCGCTCACCCGCAAGCAGCCCGCCACGGCGATCGTGCCGGTGCCGGAGGCCGACGAGCCGGTCGGGGAAACGGGCGCGGAGTCGGTCGGCGAGCCGGTCGGCGGCAAGGTGACTACGCTCAAGTGACCTGGGATAACGCAGTGTTACCCACCGGTACGGTGTGCTCCGCGGCCAACTGAGACAACCGTCCTGGGCAAACGGGTGGACTTGAGACCCAGGTCTCCCCCGATCGCGTGGTGTTCACGCGATCCGCGTCCTGATTCGCCCTCTCGGACGTCTCCTCACATGAGAGGGACGACTCCGGAAGGGAACCCACAGGCCATGAGCAACGACAGCATCACCATCACCACGACGTTCCACCTCCTCGTCCCGGGCGTGGCCCCGGCGCCGGTGGAGGCCGAACTCCACTACGAACCGGAGGACCCGTACGCCGTAGCCGTGCTGTTCCACACCGGCCAGGGCAAGGTCGAGTGGATCTTCGCCCGGGACCTGCTGGCCGATGGCCTGCTCACCTCGTCCGGCGAGGGCGACATCCTGGTCCGGCCGGCCGCCGACGACCCGGAGCGGGTCCTGGTGGAGCTGAACGCGCCCACGGGCTTCGCGATCCTGTCCGCCGACGCGGAGGACATCGCCGAGTTCCTGGACCTCACCTACGACGTGGTGCAGCCCGGCGAGGAAGACCTGTGGATCGACTTCGACCGCGAACTGGCCAAGCTGGTCTCGACCAACTGACCGTCGCGGGCCACGCCATCGCCTAACCTGCTGGCGTGGCGGAGTCCGGGGGGACGGGGACGGTTGGCGGTCGGTACGCGCTGGTCGAGCGGATCGGCAGCGGCGCCATGGGCGTCGTCTGGCGGGCGCGGGACGAGCTGCTGGACCGCGAGGTGGCGGTCAAGCGGCTCCGCTGGCCCGACCTGACGGCCGACGAGGTCGAGGTGGCCAGGGCGCGGGCCATGCGCGAGGCGCGCAACGCGGCGCGGCTGCAGCACCCCGACGCGATCTCCGTGTTCGACGTGGTGGTGGAGGACGACCGGCCCTGGCTGGTCATGGAGTACCTGCCCTCGCGCAGCCTGGCCGGGCTGCTGGCCGAGCGGGGCAGGCTGAGCCCGGACGAGGCGGCCAGGATCGGCGGTCGGGTGGCCGCCGCGCTGGCCGCGGCGCACGCGGCGGGCATCGTGCACCGGGACGTCAAGCCGTCGAACGTGCTCATCGGGCACGACGGCACGGTCAAGCTCACCGATTTCGGCATCTCGCGGGCAGCGGGCGACGGCACGCTCACCGACAGCGGCATGATCACGGGCACCCCCGCCTACCTGGCGCCCGAGGTGGCGCGCGGCGAGCAGCCCGATCAGGCGTCGGACGTGTTCTCGTTGGGTGCGACGCTGTACGCGGTGACCGAGGGCCAGTCGCCGCACGGGGTGAGCGACAACAGCTTCGGGCTGCTGTACCGGGCCGCGGCGGGGCTGATCGAGCCGCCCACGCGCTCGGGGGCGTTGACGGGTGTGCTGAACAGGTTGCTCGCCTCGGACCCGGCTGAGCGGCCGTCAGCGGCCGAAGCGGTCGAGCTGCTGGCCGACCTCGAACCGGAGGTCACGCCCGACCGGGCGGTCGAGGACGAGCCCGGCAGGTCCGAGCCGGAGCCCGAGTCCGGTGACGTGGGAGGCACGAAGCGGAAGCGGTGGCTCGCGCCCGTCGTGGCGGCGGTCGTGCTGCTGGTCGTCGCGGGTGCGGTCGCGGTGGCCGCGCTCCAGCCGTGGACGACCCGCGAGGCGGCCCCGACGACGACGTCCCTGGGCCTCACCGCGAGCGACGCGGCCGAACTCGTGCGCAGGCACTACGAGGCGCTGCCCGAGGACACGGCGGCGGCCTACGCGAACCTGGCCGTGCCGTTCCAGCGGCCGTTCGAGGAGTACCAGGCGTTCTGGGGCCAGTACGACGACGTGCGCGTGGAGGGCATCGTGGTCGTCGAGGTGAGCCCGGCCAGGTACGCCGTGCGGGTGGACGTGAACTTCACGCACGGGGGCGTCGCGTCGCACGGGCGCTACGAGCTCGGCGTGTGGCCAGACGGCGGCCGGTTGCAGATCTTCTCGTCCCAGCAGCTGGAGTAGCGCAGGGGCGGGTCAGCGGCTCCGGGCCGGGGTCGAGCCCGTCAGACCAGCCTGCGGTCCGAGGCCCAGCGGGACAGCTCGTACCGGTTCGACAGCTGCGTCTTGCGCAGCACGCTCGACACGTGCGTCTCGACCGTCTTCACCGAGATGAACAGCTCCGACGCGATCTCCTTGTACGCGTAACCGCGCGCCAGCAGCCGCAGCACGTCCCGTTCCCGGGGGGTCAGCAGGTCGAGCTCCGGGTCGCTGATCGGCGCCGCGCCGGGGCGGTCGGCGAACGCGTCCAGCACGAACCCGGCCAGCCGAGGGCTGAACACCGCGTCGCCCTCCGAGACCCGCACGACCGCGCGCACCAGCTCCTGGCTGGAGATGGTCTTCGTCACGTACCCGCGCGCACCGGCGCGGATGACCGCGATCACGTCCTCGGCCGCGTCGGACACCGACAGCGCCAGGAACACCACCTCGGGCAACGCCGTGCGGACCTGCCGCAGCACCTCCGCGCCGCCGCCATCGGGCATGTGCACGTCGAGCAGCACCACGTCCGGGTGGTGGTGCCCGATGCCCGCGACCGCCTCGCCGACCGAACCGGCCTCGCCGACGACCTCGATCTCGTCGGTGATCGAGTCCAGCTCGGCCCGCACCCCGGCGCGGAACAACGCGTGGTCGTCCACCAGGAACACCCGAACGGTCATGTCCTGGCCCCCGTCTCTCGCTTGTCTGCGGTTTTCCTCGGCATCATCAGCTGCACCTCCGTGCCCTCACCCAGCCGGGTGCGGATCCGGACTTCGCCGCCGTGCCGCTCCATCCTCCCCCCGATGGAGTCCGCGAGGCCATGCCGGTCCTCCGGAACCGTGTCCGGGTCGAAGCCCTTGCCCCGGTCGCGGACGAACACGGTGACGCGTTCCGGCTCGACTTCGCCGTACACGCTGATGTCGGCCACGCCCGCGTGCTTGGCCGCGTTGACCATCGCCTCGCGGGCGGCCTGCACGAGGGCGTACAGGTTCGGGTCGAGGTGGCAGTCGCCGACCACGACCTGCTGCACGGCCAGCGCGAAGCTGTCCTCGACCTCGCCCGCGGCCTTGGCGATCGCGGCGGACACGGTGCTCGGCTCGTTGTTGTCCTCCACGACCCGCCCGTACAGCCACTCCCGCAACTGCCGCTCCTGGCCTCGGGCCAGGCGCTTGACCTCGCGCGGCTGCTCGGCCTGCTTCTGGATCAGGGCGAGCGTCTGGAGCACGGAGTCGTGCAGGTGGGCGGCGATCTCGGCGCGTTCCTCGGTGCGGATGCGGACCCGGCGCTCCTCGCCCAGGTCGTTGATCAGCTTGATCCACAGCGGCACGGTGAGCACCGCCACACCACCGAGGGTCGCGACCACGGCCAGCAGCGCGAAGCGGAGCTGGTCGATGCCGTAGCTGTTGACCAGCAGGACGCCGATGCCGATGGCGACCAGCGCCACGCCCGCGGCCACGCGCACGATCGTGCTGCGGCCCGTGCCGAGGATCCCGGACTTCGCGCCGGCCCGCCAACGGCGGCGCTGCGCCTCGTCGGCCTCGCGCCACACCACTGCCGCGCCGACGAGCGCGACCGCGAGCGGCCCGGCGATCCAGCCGCTGACCGGGCCGGAGAACAGACCGGCCAGCACGGCCGCGGCGATGCCCAGGGCGACCAGGCCGAGCGCCTGCTGGCGTTCCCTCGGGTTGGCGGAGTCCTCCTCCGGCTCGCCGGCCGCGCGTTGCGGCACGAACAGCCACAGCAGGCCGTACGCGATCACGCCGACGCCGTTGAGCGCGGTCAGCGCGGCGAACGCCGCCCGCACCCAGAACACCTCGATGCCGAGGTGGTCGGCGACACCGCCGGCCACGCCCGCGACCACCCGGCCGGTCCGCCTGCGGCGCACCGGCTCGACGGCCTTCGTCTCCACACTCACCCTTTGATGGTCACACGCGGGTCGGGGCCGGTCATCAGGGTTCCACCCGATGCGCGGTTCAGGGTGGGTCCCGGATGTGCGGGCGAGTCGCGTTGAGCAAGCTTGTCGTCGTGAGCGGGAACATCAGCGCAGCCAGCGTCGAAGAGACGCTGAAGGACTTCTGGGCCACGCGGCCCAGGCGGCCTCACGACGGTCGCAAGATCGCCGGTGTCGCCGCCGGTATCGCCAAGCGGTACCAGATCGACCCGGTGATCGTCCGGGTGGCGTTCGTGGCCATGGCGCTGTGCAACGGCGCCGGGGTGCTCATCTACCTGCTCGGCTGGTTGTTGCTGGCGCAGGGCGACGACGAGGCGTCACCCGCGGAGGCGCTGCTCGGGCGTGGCCACAGCTCGACGCCCACTGCGTTGACGGTGTTGCTGGGGCTCGCGGTGGTGCCGGCGACCGGGTTCTTCGTGGACGGCGGATTCACCATGGTCGGCGGCGTGCTGCTGTCCGTGGGTGCGGTCTACCTGCTGCACCGCGGACGCGGGCAGCTCAACCGGCCCGAGTCGAAGGTCGGGATCGGCGGCCTGGGGATCGGTGACTCGGTGGGGGAAAAGGTGTCGACGGAGGAGCACACGACAGACCGCGTGACGCCACCGGCGTGGGACCCGCTGGGCGCGGCGCCGTTCGCGTGGGACCTGCCCGAGCCGGGCGGGACGCCGGAGCCGGTGAGCGCGTCGGCGGTGCCCGCGGTGCGGCGGCGCAAGTCGCGGGTGGGTGCGGCGACGTTCGGCGCGGCGCTGGTCGTGCTGGCCGGGTCGCTGGTGGCGTCGTCGTACTCGGACTGGTTCCACGCGCAGCACGTGCTGGGGTTGTTGGTGGCGGTGCTGGGCGCGGGGATGGTGCTCGGCTCGTTGCGCGGCGGCGGTGGTCGCGGGCTGATCTGGCTCGTCGTGCCGCTGTCGTTCGTCGGGGTGGTGCTGACCTCGGTGGACTTCGACGTGGACGCGAGGCAGATGGGCAAGATCGAGGCTCGGCCGGCGACGATCGCAGAGGTGCGGGAGCGGTACGAGGCGAGCGTCGGCGAGGTGGGGCTGGACCTGACCGGGTTGCCGAACAGCGGCTCGGTGACGACCGAGGTCGAGGTGGGGCTGGGCCGGGCGGCGGTCAAGGTGCCCGCGGACGCGGACGTGACGGTGAACTGCCGGACGGACCTGGGTTCGATGAACTGCCTGGGCCAGGAGTCCGGTGGTGAGGGCAACCACCACGAGGACACGGACTACGGCGTCGACGGGCCCGGTGGGTTGAAGATCGTGCTGGACGTGCGCAGCGATGTCGGAGAGGTGGAGGTGAGTCGTGGCTGACCAGGATTCGATCGAGAAGCGCGGGGTCGACGTGGTGGGGCTGGTGTTCGGGGTCGCGGCCCTGATCGCCGCCGCCTACATGCTCTCCGACGGTGCGGCCTGGCCGGAGTTCCTCGACCTGAGGTGGGCGTTGGCCGGAGGGGCGATGGTGATCGGGCTGGGATTGCTGGCGGGATCGGCACGACGTCGCCGGTGAGGGTGAGACGACGTCGGTAGGGGTGAGACGACGTCGTCGGTAGGGGCGGTCGAGGGGGTTGTGCGGGGGAAGTGAAAGAGAAAGGCCCGTCCTGGGGAGGACGGGCCTTTCTCTTATTCCCACTCGATCGTGCCCGGCGGCTTGCTCGTCACGTCCAGCACCACGCGGTTCACCTCGGCCACCTCGTTGGTGATGCGGGTCGAGATGCGCTCCAGCACGTCGTACGGCAGGCGGGTCCAGTCCGCGGTCATGGCGTCCTCGCTGGACACCGGGCGCAGGACCACCGGGTGGCCGTACGTGCGGCCGTCACCCTGCACGCCCACGCTGCGCACGTCGGCGAGCAGGACGACCGGGCACTGCCAGATCTGGCGGTCGAGGCCTGCGGTCGTCAGCTCCTCGCGGGCGATCGCGTCGGCCTTGCGCAGGATGTCCAGGCGCTCCTGGGTGACCTCGCCGATGATCCGGATGCCGAGGCCGGGACCGGGGAACGGCTGCCGCTGCACGATCGTCTCGGGCAGGCCCAGCTCGGTGCCGACGCGGCGGACCTCGTCCTTGAAGAGGGAGCGGAGGGGCTCGACCAGCTTGAACTGGAGGTCTTCCGGGAGCCCGCCGACGTTGTGGTGGCTCTTGATGTTGGCCGCGCCCGCCCCGCCACCGGACTCGACCACGTCCGGGTAGAGCGTGCCCTGGACCAGGAACTGGTAGTCGCCCTCGGCCTTGAGGTCGCGCTCGGCCTGCTCGAAGACGCGGATGAACTCGCGGCCGATGATC
The DNA here is from genome assembly GCF_003014735.1 of Saccharothrix carnea. GTDB lineage: Bacteria > Actinomycetota > Actinomycetes > Mycobacteriales > Pseudonocardiaceae > Actinosynnema > Actinosynnema carneum. The sequence continues at coordinate 232,764 of NZ_PYAX01000006.1, forward strand.
TTGCGCTTCTGCTCCGGGTCGGTGACGCCCCTGAGCGCGTCGAGGAACCGCTCGCGGGCGTCGACGGTGACCAGCTTGACGCCGGTCGCGGCCACGAAATCGCGCTCGACCTGGGCGCGTTCACCGGCGCGCAGCAGGCCGTGGTCGACGAAGACGCAGGTCAGGCGGTCACCGATGGCCCGCTGGACGAGGGCGGCGGCCACCGCGGAGTCGACGCCACCGGACAGGCCGCAGATGGCCTTGCCGTCGCCGACCTGCTCGCGGATCCGGGCCACCTGGTCGTCCACGATCGAGGACGTCGTCCACTGCGGCCGGATGCCCGCGATCTCGTGCAGGAACCGGCGCAGCACCTCCTGGCCGTGCGGCGAGTGGCCCACTTCCGGGTGGTACTGGACACCGGCGAACCGGCGCTCGGGGTGCTCGAAGGCGGCCACCGGCGCACCCTCGCTGGTCGCGGTGACCGTGAAACCCTCGGGTGCCTTGGTGACGCAGTCGCCGTGGCTCATCCACACCGGGTGGTTGGCGGGCAGCTCCTCGTGCAGCAGGCCGCCGCTGTGCTGGACGCCCAGCTCCGTGCGGCCGTACTCGCGGGTGCCGGTGTGCTCGACCGTGCCGCCGAGGGCGCCCGCCATGGCCTGGAAGCCGTAGCAGATGCCGAAGACCGGGATGTCCAGGTCGAACAGCTTCGGGTCGACCTGGGGCGCACCCGGTTCGTAGACGCTCGACGGGCCACCGGACAGCACGATGGCGGCGGGGTCGCGTTCCACCAGCTCCGCCACGGGTGTGGTGTGCGGGACGACTTCCGAGTAGACCTGCGCCTCCCGGACTCGCCGGGCGATCAGCTGCGCGTACTGCGCGCCGAAGTCGACTACCAGCACAGGGCGGTTGCTGCTCTCGGCCACTGGGGAAAAACCTCTCGTCTGGCGGATCCGCGCAGGTGAAGGATGTCATGCGTGGAAGAGGAAGTGCTCACCGGAGGCGGGCTCAACGAGGTCGTGCGGGTCGGGTCGACGGTGCGGCGGCCGACCGGTCCGTGGACGCCCACCGTGCACCGGTTGTTGGAACACCTTGCGCCGCTTGGCCTTTCGCCGGTGGTGCACGGGGTGGTCGAGGTGGGTGGTGAGCGGAAGGAGGTGTTGTCGTACCTGGAGGGTGAGGTCGGCCACCCGCCGTTGCGGGAGGAGTTGCGGTCGGACGAGGTGTTGGTGGCGGTGGCGCGGATGGTGCGGAGGTTGCACGACGCGTCGGTGGGGTTGGTGGGGGTGCGGGAGGGGTGGCAGTTTCCGGCGGTGGAGCCGGTGGAGGTGATCTGCCACAACGATCTCGCGCCGTACAACATGGTGTTCCGCGATGGGATGCCGGTGGGGGTGTTCGATTTCGACGGGGCGCGGCCGGGGCCCCGGTGGTGGGATCTGGCTTATACGGCGTATTGCTTGGTGCCGTTTTCGCCGGAGTTCGGTGGGGTTGAGGAGCAGTGGCGGAGGGCGCGGTTGTTCTGTGCGGCGTATGGAGTGGGAGTGGAGGGGTTGGGGCGGTGGGTGTTGGCGCGGTTGGAGGATATGGTGGGGATGATTCGGGATCGGCCCGAGTTCTGGAGGCAGCGGGAAGAGGGGCATGAGGTGTATTACTTGGGGCATGTGGAGTATGTGAAGGATAATTTTTTGGGGTAGGCAGGGGCAGGGGCGGGGGTTGGGGGTTGGGGGTTGAGGGTTGGGGCAGGCTCGATTTGACATGGGGCCCCTTACGGGTACTCCAGGCAGGCCAAAGCCGGGCAGGCCTGGCGGATGAAGCGCCCGCCAAGCCTGCCCGGCTTCGACCAGCCTAAAGCACCCGAACCCCATGTAAAATCGGGCCTTTTGCGGTCCCGCTGCGGTCCCGCTGCGGGTTCGATGTGGGTTCGATTCGGGTTCGATGTGGGTAAGTGGTTTGTGGTCCCGGTGCGGTTTGTTCATCCCTCCCTGCAAGCTGCATGGCGGTGATGTGTGGGTTGGGCTTACGGTTGCGGCATGGACGCGTTCACGCCTCAGCCACGGCCCTGTTGGATTGCTGGACACGCTGAGCAGGGCGTTTCAGCTCTTGCGGTGCACCATCCGTTCGATGGGACGGAGGTGGCGTCGGTGGCGGTGCCCGGACCTGAGCAGGTGGAGCGGGCCGTGGTGGCGGCGGTGGGGGTGGCGAAGGAGTTTCGGCGCACGCCGGCGCACGTGCGAGCGGAGGCGTTGTTGCACGTGTCGCGGGGGTTGGCGGAGCGGGCTGAGGAGATCGCGGAGACGATCACGGCGGAGAACGGGAAGCCGTTGAAGTGGGCCGAGGTCGAGGTTCGGCGGGCGGTGAACACCTTTCGGTTCGCGGCGGAAGAGGCTCGGCGGTTTACCGGTGACCTGCAGCGGTTGGATACCGATGCGGGTGGGGAAGGGCGGATGGCGGTGGTGCGGCGGGTGCCGCGTGGGCCCGTGCTGGCGGTGGCGCCGTTCAACTTCCCGTTGAACCTGGTGGCGCACAAGGTGGCGCCGGCGTTGGCGGTGGGGGCGCCGGTCATCGTGAAACCGGCGTCGGCTACGCCGTTGTCGGCGTTGTTGTTGGGTGAGTTGTTGGCGGAGACGGGGTTGCCCGAAGGTGCTTTCTCCGTGTTGCCGGTGCGTGGGGCGGACATGAAGAGTCTCGTGACGGATGAGCGGTTGCCGGTCATTTCGTTCACGGGGTCGACGGCGGTGGGGTGGTCGTTGATGGACTCCGCGCCGAGGAAGCACGTGGTGATGGAGTTGGGGTCGAACTCGGCGGCGATCGTCTGCCCGGATTGGGACGATCTGGACTTCGCGGCGCAGCGGATCGCGACGTTCGGGAACTACCAGGGCGGGCAGTCGTGCATCGCGGTGCAGCGGGTGTTGGTGCACCGGGAGGTTGCCGGGGAGTTCGTGCCGAAGTTGGTGGAGGCGGTGCGGGGGTTGAAGACCGGTGATCCGCACGACCCCGAGGTGGAGGTGGGGCCGTTGATCGACGAGGACAACGCCCGGCGGGTCGAGGAGTGGGTCGCGGAGGCCGTGGCCGGTGGTGCGGTGCTGCACGTCGGGGGTGGGCGGTCGGGGACGTCCGTGGAGCCCACGGTGGTGCAGGACGTGCCGGTGGAGGCGAAGTTGTGGCACCAGGAGGTGTTCGGGCCGGTGTTGGCGGTGGCGGTGGTCGGGTCGGTGGAGGAGGCGTTCGAGCTGGCCAACGCGACCGAGTACGGGCTGCAGGCCGGTGTCTTCACCAAGGACGTGACGGTGGCGTTCGCGGCGGCGGCGGAGCTGGAGGTCGGTGGGGTGATCATCGGGGACGTGCCGTCCTACCGCGCCGACCAGATGCCCTACGGCGGGGTGAAGGGGTCGGGCACCGGGCGGGAAGGGGTGCGGTCGGCGATGGAGGACTTCACCGAGGAGCGCACGATGGTGCTCACCGGCATCACTCTTTGAGCGCGCCCTTCGCCAGGGTCAGCAGGCCGTTGACCAGGTCGTCGGTGTGGGTGCCCGTGGCCAGGGCGCGGAGTTTCAGGCCCATGACCATGCCGACGACGGCGCCGGCGACCTGGTCGGCGTCCTTCACCCCGATGGACGCCAGGACGGTCTCCGCGAGCTTGTCGTAGGCGGCGAAGCACTCGGCGGCGGCGGCGCGCAGTTCCGGGTCGCGGCCGGCGTGCAGGTAGAGCTCGTAGGGCGCGATGCGCTCGCTGTCGGTACCGGTGGCTTCAGCGACCTGGCCGACGAGTTCCGCCACCTGGTCGAGGTCGGCGCAGACGGTTTCGTTCTGCGTGGCGAGGTCGGCGAAGCGCCTGGTCTCCTCGGTGACGAAGTGGCGCAGGCTCTCCCGCAGCAGGTCCTGCTGGGTGGCGAAGTGGTAGGTGACGGAGCCGAGCGAGACGCCCGCCTCTTGGGCGATGCGCCGGTTGGTCACGCCGGCGACGCCGTCGTCACCGATGATCCGCAGCACGGCCGCGATGATCCGCTGCCTGGTCTCGGCCGGTCTCGTCATGTCGTTCATTGTCCGCCATGGGACGGGTCGGCGGATTCGCGATACTGTTCGTTCGAACGAACGAGAGGTGGGCGCATGCGGTTGTCGGGCTCGACGGTGTTGGTGACGGGCGCTACGGGCGGGATCGGGCACTCGATCGCGCGGAGGTTGGCGGGTCGGGGGGCGAAGCTGGTGCTGACCGGGCGGAAGGTCGCCGAGCTGGAACGCCTCGCCGACGAGGTCGGCGGACGGGCTGTGGTGGCGGACCTGGCGGGTGGTGTCGGGCAGTTGGTGGAGGAGGCCGGGGCGGTCGACGTGCTGGTGGCGAACGCCGCGCTGCCGGCCGGCGGGCCGTTGCTCGACTTCACCGACGAGCAGGTCGGGCAGGCGCTGGCGGTGAACCTGGAGGCGCCGATCGCGTTGGCCCGGGCGTTGGTGCCGTCGATGACGGCGGCGGGGCGCGGGCACGTGGTGTTCGTCGGGTCGTTGGCGGGCAAGGTGGCGTCGGCGGGTTCGGCGCTGTACAACGCGACGAAGTTCGGGTTGCGCGGGTTCGCGTTGGGGTTGCGGGAGGACCTGCGCGGCAGCGGCGTCGGGGTGTCGGTCGTCCAGCCGGGGTTCGTGCGGGACGCCGGGATGTTCGCCGACTCCGGTGCGACGGCGCCCGCCGGGCTACGGACCGTCTCGCCGGAGCAGGTAGCGGACGGTGTCGTGAGGGCGGTCGAGGAGGACCGGGCCGAGGTGAACGTGGCACCGGTGGAGTTGCGGGTGCTCAGCGCCCTGGGTGGCCAGTTCCCGGCGTTCTCGTCGGGGTTGCAGCGGAGGTTGGTGCGGTGACGGCGGCGACGATCCCACACCCGCGGTGGCGGGTCCCCTTCCTGGGCGACGTCCTGGGCACGAACCCGCGCACGCCGGTGCAGGACACCATGCGGATGGGCCGGGAGCTGGGGCCGATCTTCACCCGGCGGTTCCTGGACCAGGAGATCGTGTTCGTCGGCGGTGCGGCGCTGGCCGCGGACCTCGCCGACGAGTCGCGGTTCGCCAAGCACCTGGCGCTGGGCGTGGAGGCGTTGCGGGACGTCGGCGGCGACGGGCTGTTCACCGCGTACAACGAGGAGCCGAACTGGAAGGCGGCGCACGACGTGCTGCTGCCCGCGTTCACCCAGAGCGCCATGCGCGCCTACCACCCGACGATGGTGGACGTGACCGCCCAGTTGGTGGCGAAGTGGGACCGCGGCGGGGTGGTCGACGTGTCGGCGGACATGACGAACCTGACGTTGGAGACCATCGGGCGGGTCGGGTTCGGGTACTCGTTCGAGTCGTTCTCGCGCACCGAGGTTCACCCGTTCGTGCGGGCGATGATCGGGTCGTTGCGGTACGCGCAGCGCAAGAACTTCGTGCTGCCGGTGGTCGGCCGGTTGCTGGGACGGGCGGCGGAGGAGCGCTACCGGGCTGATCTCGCGTTCCTCGCGGAGGTCGTGGACGAGGTGGTGCGGTCGCGGCGCGGGTCGGGCGGGTCGGACCTGCTCGGGCTGATGCTGGCGTCCGGGGAGCTGGACGAGGTGAACATCCGCAACCAGGTGATCACGTTCCTGATCGCGGGGCACGAGACGACGTCCGGCGCGCTGTCGTTCGCGCTGTACTACCTGTCGCGGCACCCGGAAGTGGTCGAGAAGGCCCGTGCGGAGATCGACGCGGTGTGGGGTTCGGCGGACGTGCCGGAGTTCGAGCAGGTCACCAAGCTGCGGTACGTGCGGCGGGTGCTGGACGAGGCGTTGCGGCTGTGGCCCACGGCGCCGGGGTTCGCCCGGGAGGCGCGGGCGGACACCGTGCTCGGTGGGCGGTACCCGCTGCGGGCCGGGCAGTGGGCGCTGGTGCTGCTGCCGCTGGTCCACCGGGATCCCTCGGTGTGGCCGGCACCGGAGGCGTTCGACCCGGACCGGTTCGCGCCCGCGGCGGTGAAGGCCCGGCCCGCGCACGTCTACAAGCCGTTCGGGACGGGGGAACGGGCGTGCATCGGGCGGCAGTTCGCGGTGCACGAGGCGACGTTGGCACTGGGCACGGTGTTGCGGCGGTACGACCTGGTCGGTGTCCCCGACTACGAGTTGCGGGTGGCCGAGATGCTGACGTTGAAGCCGGACGGGTTCACCGTGACACCTCGGCGGAGGTGAAGCCCTTGGCGCGGCGCAGCGCCGCGGTGAGGTCGGTCCCGGTGGCGGCGGTGTGGCCGTCAGGGCGGATCAGGGCGTCGCCCTCGACGGTGAAGCCGGGGCCGTAGCGGCGGCTGTCCGGGCGCAGCTCGCCGTCGCCGTTGGTGGTGAGGGGTGAGTCGCGGTAGGCGAAGGGCTCGAAGAGGCGGCCGGAGTCGATCTCGTCGGTGAGGTTGTTCGTCAGCACGTGGCGGCGGTGGGCGCGTTCGGCTTCGGTCCGCGGCACGAGGAAGCGCATCGTGGCGTCGGTGACCCGGAGGTTCTCGTCGGCGGCCGCGGCACGTTCGTGGTGGTAGGAGTCGAGGAGGTGCGGGCCCGCCTCGCCCGCCCGGTCGAGGGCGATCTTCCACGCGGCGTTGTCGGCGTCGCAGATGCCGGAGTTGAGGCCGCGGGCGCCGAACGGGCTCATCACGTGGGCGGCGTCGCCCGCGAGGAGGACGTTGCCGACGCGGAAGTGGGTGGCCCGCCGCTGGTGGAAGCGGTAGGTGGACTGCCAGAGGATCTCGTGCGGGCGGTCGCCGGTGATGGCGCGGACGTGGTCGGGCGTGAGCTCGAAGTCCTCGGGGACCTGCCAGTCGATCCGGTGCACGCCGTCCGGTTGCGGGTGGACCAGGACCTGGCGGCCGGGGTTCCACGGCGGGTCGAAGTAGAAGCGGCGCTCCGGCTCGGGGTGGCCGAGGTCGACGCGGATGTCGGCGATGACGAACCGGTCGGTGAACGAGTGGCCGTCGAACGGGATGCCGAGCAGGTGCCGGACGGTGGAGTGGGCGCCGTCCGCGGCGACGCAGTGGGTGCCCTCGAAAGTGCGGTTCCGGGTGTGGAGGGTGACGTGGTCGGTTTGTTGTACGCGATCGACTCGCTGCCCGAAGTGGACGGTGATGAGGGGTTCGGTTGCGGCTTTTGTGTGCAGGATGCGTTCTACGGTGGTCTGCGGTGTGTTCACGAACGGCGGGAAGCCCTCGGTGCGGGGTAGTTCGAGGGTGAGCACTTCGCGGTCGCGGTAGTACGTGCGGCCGCGGTACCAGGTGACGCCGGCGTCCACGACGGCCCGGCCGACGCCGACGCGGTCGAGGATGTCCAGCACGGCCCGGTGGACGCAGATCGAGCGGCTGCCGATGGCCTGGTGGTGCGGTGCGGCTTCCAGGACGGTCGTCGGCACGCCCGCGCGGGCCAGCAGGAGCGCGGTGGTCAGCCCCACCGGGCCCGCGCCGACGACCAGCACCGGTGTCATCGCAGCGCCGCCCACACCTCTCGGTCCCGTTCGGCGGTCCAGATCCGGGGCCAGTCCACGCCGTCGCACTCGTCCCAGTACCGCTGCACGTCGAACGGCAGGCAGTGCTCGAAGATCGGCCAACGCCCGTAGCGCGGCGCCAGCGCGGCGTGCGCGGCCTCGAACGCGTCCTTCACCGTGCCGCCGCCGCGGTGCGCGGTCCCGACCGTGCGGCGCAGTTCGTCCAGGAAGTGCCGTGACTGGGCGATCGCCGCGTCGACCTCGGTCCGGTCGCGGGCCGGCGCACCGCGTCCGCCGACGAGCTGCTCGGCGCCCAGCGCGGCCACCCGGTCCAGCGTCGTCGTCGCCCACTCGTCGTGGAACGCGTCCCCGGTGTAGAGGGCGGCCTGCGACTCGACCAGGTCACCCGCGAACAGGATCCGCTGGTGCGGCAGCCACGCCACGATGTCCCCCGCGGTGTGGCCGCGACCGCAGTAGCGCAGCTCCACCTCGCCCCGGTCACCGCCGAGCGGGATGGTGAGCCGGTCGGAGAACGTGACGGTCGGCCAGGTCAGGCCGGGGATGCCCGCGGGCTCCTCGAACAGCCGGGGCATGCGGCCGTGCTCGCTGAGCCAGTCCTCGCGACCGCGTTCGGCGATCAACGCCCTGGTGTTCTCGTGCGCGATGATCTCGGCGGCGCCGAACGCGCTCGCGCCCAGCGTGCGGACCGCGTGGTAGTGGCTCAGGACCAGGTGGCGGACCGGCTTGTCGGTGTGCTCGCGGAGCAGGTCGAGCCAGCGCCTGGCGGCCTTCGGCGTGGCGCGGGCCTCGACGCAGGCCAGGAAGTCCTCGCCCTCGATCGCGCCGACGTTCGGGTCGCCTTCGGCGGTGAGGGTGTAGACGCCCTCGGCGAGTTCGACGAACCGCTCTTCCTTGGGCGTGAGGTCGGCGCTGGACGCGAACGGCTTCGTGGCCACACCACCCACCATAGGGCGATCAGGTCGACTTGACCTCCACGATCGGCAGCCGGGGCAGCCGCAGGGCACCGGGGGCGTCGGCGGGGACGGCGGGTTTCTTCGGCGCCACGGGAGCGATCCGCCGGTAGCCCGCCGACTGGTCGGGGCGGTCGTCCGGCTCGCCCTTGTTCGGCCACACCGAGAACGCCCGCTCGGCCTGCGCGGTGATGGTGAGCGACGGGTTCACGCCCAGGTTCGCCGAGATCGCCGCACCGTCCACCACGGACAGGCCCGGGTACCCGTAGACCCGGTGGTAGGGGTCGATGACGCCGCTGGCCGGGTCCGAGCCGATCGGGCAGCCGCCGATGAAGTGCGCGGTCAGGGGGATGTTGAACAGCTCACCCCACGTGCCGCCCGCGATGCCGTCGATGTGCTTGGCCGCGAGCAGGTTGGCCTCGTGGCCCGCTTCGATGAACGTCGGGTTCGGCCGGCCGTGCCCCTGCTTCGAGGTGAGCTTGCGACCGAACAGGCCCTTCTTCGTGAAGGTGGTGATGGAGTTGTCGAGGCTCTGCATCACCAGCAGGATCACGGTCCGCTCGCTCCACCGGTGCACGGACATGAGCCGGGCCAGCCGCAGCGGGTGGCGGACGGCCTGGGACAGGAACTGCAGCAGGCGCGGCGTCGACTTCGCTCCGTCCGTGGCCAGGGTCTGGAGCAGGCCCATGGCATTGCTGCCCTTGCCGTAGCGGACCGGTTCGATGTGGGTCTGCTCGTCCGGGTGGATCGAGGACGTGATCGCCACGCCCTGGCTGAAGTTGCGCTCCTCGTCCACGGTGAAGCGGGCCGCGCCGATGATCGACTCGGAGTTCGTCCTGGTCAGCTCGCCGAGCTTGGGCGAGAGGTTCGGCAGGGCGCCCTCAGCCTTCATCCGGTGCAGCAGCTGCTGGGTGCCCCAGGTGCCGGCGGCCAGCACGACCTGGTTCGCGGTGATCGTGCGGCGGCCCTTGCGCAGCTTGCCGCCGGTGCGCCGGGTGCCGACCGCCCACGTGCCGTCCGGGGCTTGGCGCAGGTCGGTGACGGTGGTCAGCGGCAGCACCCGGGCGCCGTTGCGCTCGGCCAGGTAGAGGTAGTTCTTGACCAGGGTGTTCTTCGCGCCGACCCGGCAGCCGGACATGCACGCGCCGCACTGCGTGCAGCCGGTCCGGCTCGGGCCCGCACCGCCGAAGTACGGGTCGTCGGCGGGCTTGCCCGGCTCGCCGAAGAACACGCCGACCGGCGTCGGGTGGTAGGTGTCGGCGACGCCCATCTCCTCGGCGACGCGCTGCATCACCACGTCCGATGGTGTGGTGGTCGGGTTCTGCACCACGCCCAGCATCCGGCTCGCCTGGTCGTAGAACGGGGCCAGCTCGGCTTCCCAGTCGGTGATGTGCGCCCACTGCCGGTCGGCGTAGAACGGTTTGAGCGGCCGGTACAGGGTGTTGGCGTACACCAGCGACCCGCCGCCGACGCCCGACCCGGCCAGGATCATCACGCTGCGCAGGGCGTGGATGCGCTGGATGCCGTAGCAGCCGAGCGCCGGCGCCCACAGGTAGCGGCGCAGGTCCCACGACGTCTTGGCGAACTCGTCGTCGGCGAACCGGCGGCCTGCCTCGATGACGGCCACGCGGTAGCCCTTCTCGGTGAGCCGGAGGGCGGCGACGCTGCCACCGAAGCCCGAGCCCACCACCACGACGTCGTAGTCGGTGTTGTTACCGGCGAGTTCACCCATGGGTGGGAGGTTAGGCGTAACTTCCGGTAACAGGCTAGTGATGAATCGGTTCAGTCCGCGCGGGCGTGAAAAAGCCCCCGCCTGGAGCAGGGGCTTCTCCACGGAGAACCTCAGCCGCGGATGGTCAAGCCGACCTTCTGGAACTCCTTGAGGTCCGAGTAGCCGGTCTTGGCCATGGCACGGCGCAGTGAGCCGAACAGGTTGGTCACGCCGCGGGGGTCGACGGACGGGCCGAACAGCAGTTTGCGCAGGTCGACGACCTGGTCGACGCCGGTCGACACGTGGCTGCGCGGGACGGACGGGTGTGCGGAGGCGGCGGTCCAGTAGAGGCCCTGGCCCGGCGCCTCGGAGGCCGCCGCGAGCGGCTCGCCCAGCATGACCGCGTCGGCGCCGCAGGCGATCGACTTCGCGATGTCGCCGCTGGTCAGCACGCCACCGTCAGCGATCACGTGGACGTACCGGCCGCCGGTCTCGTCCAGGTAGTCGCGGCGGGCGGCGGCGGCGTCGGCGATGGCGGTGGCCATCGGGACGCCGATGCCCAGCACCGAGTCGGTCGTGGTCACGCCCGGGGTGTAGCCGTAGCCCACGATGACGCCCGCGGCGCCCGTGCGCATCAGGTGCATCGCGGTCCGGTAGTCGCCCACGCCGCCCGCGATGACCGGGATGTCGAGGTCCGCGATGAACGACTTCAGGTTCAGCGGCTCGCCGTCGCGCGAGACGTGCTCGGCGGAGATGATCGTGCCCTGCACGACCAGGATCTCCACGCCGGCCGCCAGCAGGTCCGGGGTCAGCTCGGCCGCCCGCTGCGGGCTGACCCGCACGGCGACCGTGACGCCCGACTCGCGGACCTGCTTGATCGCCTCGGCGATCAGGTCCATCCGCACCGGCTCGGCGTGCAACTCCTGCAGCACCTTCACCGGCGCGGCCGGGTCGTCGGTGTCCTCCACCGCCTGCACCAGCCGGAACAGGGCCTCTTCCACGTCACCGTGCCGGGCCCACAGGCCCTCCGCGTTGAGGACGCCCAAGCCACCCAGCTCGCCGATCGCGACCGCCGTGCCCGGCGACACGATCGCGTCCGTCGGGTGGGTGATCAGGGGAATCTCGAACCGGTAGGCGTCGATCTGCCACGCCGTCGAGACGTCCTTCGAGGATCGGGTCCTGCGGGACGGGATGATCTCGAGGTCGTCCAGCTCGTAGGCCCGCCTCGCGGTCCGGCCCATGCCGATCTCGACCAGATCGCGCACCTTTGTCGTCCTTCCGTGGAGCTAGCGGAACCTGGGAACACTAGCCCAAGGCGATCCGAATTCAGCGGGTCGTGTAGTTCGGGGCTTCGACGGTCATGGTGATGTCGTGCGGGTGGCTCTCCTTGAGCCCGGCCGCCGTGATCCGCACCAGCTGCTTGCGCTGCAGGTCGGCGACGGTCTTCGAGCCGGTGTAGCCCATCGCGGCGCGCAGGCCGCCCACCAGCTGGTGCACCACGGTCGACAGCGGACCGCGGAACGGCGTGCGGCCCTCGATGCCCTCGGGCACCAGCTTGTCCTCGGACAGCACGTCGTCCTGGAAGTAGCGGTCCTTCGAGTACGACTTGCCCTCGCCGCGGCCCTGGAGCGCGGCCAGCGAGCCCATGCCCCGGTAGGTCTTGAACTGCTTGCCGTTGACCAGCACCAGCTCACCGGGCGACTCGGCGGTGCCCGCGAGCAGGCTGCCCAGCATGACCGCGCTCGCGCCCGCCGCGATCGCCTTGGCGATGTCACCCGAGTACTGGATGCCGCCGTCACCGATCACCGGCACACCCGCCGGCCCGCACGCCAGACTGGCCTCGTAGATCGCGGTGATCTGCGGCACACCGACACCCGCGACCACGCGCGTGGTGCAGATCGAGCCGGGGCCGACGCCGACCTTCACGCCGTCCGCGCCCGCGTCCACCAGGGCCTGGGCGCCCGCGCGGGTGGCGACGTTGCCGCCGACCACGTCCACCTCGTCGCCCAGCTCCTTCTTCACCCGGGCGACCATCTCCAGCACGTTGCGCTGGTGGCCGTGCGCGGTGTCGACCATGATCACGTCGACGCCCGCCTCGGCCAGCGCCATGGCCCGCGCGAAGCTGTCCTCGCCGACCCCGATCGCGGCGGCGCACAGCAGCCTGCCGTCCGGGTCCTTCGAGGCGTTCGGGTACTGCTCGGTCTTGACGAAGTCCTTGACCGTGATCAGGCCGCGCAGCTTGCCCTCGCCGTCCACGATCGGCAGCTTCTCCACCTTGTGCCTGCGCAGCAGGCCCAGCGCGGCCTCGGCCGACACGCCGACCTGGGCCGTGACCAGCGGGCCCTTGGTCATCACCTCGCTGACCTTGCGCGAGTGGTCGACCTCGAAGCGCATGTCGCGGTTGGTGATGATGCCGACGAGCTTGCCGCTCGCGTCCGTGACCGGCACGCCGGAGATCCGGTAGCGGGCGCACAGCTCGTCGACGTGGCGGATCGTGTCGTCCGGGGTGCACGTGACCGGGTCGCTCACCATGCCCGCCTCGGACCGCTTCACGGTCTCCACCTGGCGGGCCTGCTCCTCCAGGGACAGGTTGCGGTGCAGCACGCCGATACCGCCCTGGCGGGCCATCGAGATGGCCATCCGGCCCTCGGTCACGGTGTCCATCGCGGCCGAGGCCAGCGGCACGCGCAGGGTGGTGTTGCGCGACAGCTTGGTGCTGGTGTCCACGCCGCTCGGGACGATCTCCGACTCGGCGGGCAGCAGCAGTACGTCGTCGAAGGTCAGTCCCAGCATGGCGAACTTGGGCGGGACTCCGTCAGCGTTGAGCTCGCTGGTCATGGCGGCTGGCTTGCCTTCCGTCGTGCGGCGATCCCGCCGCCGCGGATCGGGTGCCACGCAGCGGCGATGGGTTCAGGTCATGGTATCTGGACGTGGCCGGGGGTCCGCCCGGTACCGTGCGGGGTCGTGCCGCACGACGCGTTGCCACCAGACCCGTTCGCGGGTGACCCGGAGGACCCGGCCCGGGTCCTCGGCGAACCCGACCACGACCACGACCACCCGCCGATGGACGACGCCGAGCGGGCCGAGCTGATCGGCGACCTCAGCGACCTCGCGGTGTACCAGGCGCTGCTGGAACCCCGTGGTGTCAGAGGGATCGTGGTGGACTGCGGCGAGTGCCAGGAGCCGCACTACCACGACTGGGCGCTGCTGCGGTCGAGCCTGGAGCAGCTGCTGTCCGATGGCCGGATGCGCCCGCACGAGCCCGCGTACGACCCGGATCCGGTGGCGTACGTGAGCTGGGAGTACTGCCGCGGTTACGCCGATGGGGTCACCGCGACCGAGAGCGCCCGCTGACCATGTGACGAAGCCCGCTCCCGGGCGGGGAGCGGGCTTCGTCACAGGCGGGTCAGTTCTCCGGCGTGCCCTGCGTCTGGCCATCGGTGACGCCGGGGGTCTGCGGCGGGTCACCCCGGCTCTGACCGCTGGCCGGAGGCTCGCCCGACGTGGGCGGCGGTGGCGGCTGCGCCGTGCCGTCCGTGGTCGGGACCGTCTCGGTGGTCGTCGTCGGCGTGGTCGTCGTGGTCGGTTCCGGCACCGTCGTCAGCACCGCGGACGACGGCCGGCTCGGCTCGGTCGTGGGCAGCGGCAACGACGTGGCCTGGTCCGCGGTGGTCGGCGTGTTCGGCGACGGCGTGGTGCTGGTCAGCTCCTCCAGCAGCGACTCGTGCTGCTGGGCCAGGGCGTCTTTGTCGTCGTCCGGCGAAACGGACGGCAGGATCTCGCCCGCCTTGAGCAGCGCGTCACGCGCTTCGCTGTACCGGCCGTCGCGCAGCGCGGCGCGAGCGGTGTCGAGGTCGGTGCGCACCGCGACGGCGGCTTCCACCGACCGCGCGTGCTCGGAGTAGAGGACCCTGGTCAGGCCCCAAAGCGCGTCACCGGGCTGGGCGTCGCGCGCGACCAGGCTCATCCCGGTGAACGCGATCGCCAGCACGGCGGCGGCGCTCGCGAGGGGGATGAGGAAGCGGTGCCTGCTCCTCGGCTGGGGGCGGGCGGCGGCGATCGTGGCCACCGCGGTCTCGGTGTCGACCAGCTCGCCCATCGGCGGGCTGTCGACCTCGCGCCGCCAGGCCAGCAGCAGCGCGTTCAGCTCGTCGTCGACGAGCGACGCCGGCGGCTCGCCGGCACGTCCGCCCAGCGCGTCGAGCAGCGCGTCGTCAGCTCGGATGTCCGCGAGGTCGTCCCCGGGGTCCACCAAGGTGTCCTCGACCAGGGCGTCATCAGACTGCGGCGGTCTCTCATCTCGTCCGCGCACGACTTTTCCGTTGCCCTTCTCGTGCTGGTCAGCCACTCAGACCACCTCCTCCGCTGCCAACGTTTTGCGAAGGCGGGCCAGGGCGCGGTGTTGCGCCACCCGAACCGCGCCCGGCGTGGAGCCGACCGCGTCGGCGGTCTCCTCGGCCGACAGGCCGACGACCACGCGAAGCAGCAGGATCTCCCGCTGCTTCTCCGGAAGGACTTTCAGGAGCACGGCCATCCGCTCCGACAGCTCGCCCTGCATGGCGCGCTGCTCGGGACCGGCCTCCGTCTCAGGGGCATCGGGCACCTCCGGGACCGGTTCGGACCGGTTCCGGGCTGCGGAGCGATGCGCGTCGGCCACCTTGTGCGCGGCGATCCCGTAGACGAACGCCAAGAACGGCCGACCCTGGTCGCGATAGCTGGGCAGGGCCGTCAGCACCGCGAGACACACCTCCTGGGCCACGTCGTCCGCCGAAGCGAAAGACCTCTCCTGCCTTCCGACTCTGGCGCGGCAGTACCGCACCACAAGGGGTCGGATGGATGCCAGGAGCCGCTCGATCGCGTGGCGTTCGCCATCGACGGCTGCGCCCACTTCGGCGTCCAGTCCGTCCCCCAAGTTGGTCATCGCAGACAACTGCCCTGGTGTTACGCGTAGGCGTACCGACAAAGAACAGCACGGGACGATCGACGTCGCCCGTACTGGTGAGGCTCACCGTACCGGTCGCACGACCGAATGTTGGGCAACGGGGTCCAGATGGGGTCTTTAGACCTCACCTGATCAGCCGACACGCCGTGGACGTCGCCGAGGTCGTGGGTGCGGCGGGCATCGGGAGGTCGTGGGCGCACAGCGGCCCGGTGACGCGCGTGGCGTCACCGGGCCGTGGCTGGAGGAAGGAGTGCCGGTGCGACTCGCCTGACGAGTCCGACGAGCCTGGCCCCGAGCCTGTGCGTCCTGCGGACTAGGACACGAGACCGCGCCGGAAGCCGTGCGCGACGGCCTGCGCCCGGTCGCGCACGCCGAGCTTGCGGAACAAGCGCCGGGCGTGGGTCTTCACCGTGTCCTCGGACAGGTAGAGCTCACGCCCGATCTGCCCGTTGCTCTTGCCCTGGCTCATCCCGCGCAGCACCTGGAGCTCGCGCTCGGTGAGCTGGACGCCCGGGTCCGACGGCTGGCGCGGCGCGGGCACGCTCGTGCTCGCGAGCGTGTGCGCCAGTGCGGCGACCAGCTCGGGGCGCGAGGCGTCCCAACGCAGGTAGCCGCGGGCCCCGCCGGCGATCGCGGCGGCGATGCTGCCCGCGTCGTCCGGTGCGCCGAAGACGATGACGTTTGCCTGCGGGTTGGCCGAGACGAGTCGCCGGGTCGCTTCGACCCCGGTCGGGACGGCGCGCTGGGTGCCAACCAGTACGACGTCGACCGGCTGCCGAGAGAACCGAGCCAACAACTCGTCACCGTGCGCTACGCAGTCGATGCGGCTAACCCCCTGGGACAGCCGACATCACGCGGGTGAGACCCTCCCGCACACTGCGCCGGTCGTCGCAAATAAGGACCGTGGTCACGGGGACTCCTTCCTGCAGCCGAGTGACGTTCCACATCCCCTATCGGACGCTAGAGGCCGAACCTTGACACGATCCGGTGCTTAATCCGTCAAGAAGTTCGTCTCAGGGTCTGCGTTCGGGGGTTCCCCGGAACGGAGCAGCGCAGTCGGGATCCACGGCGATCGGTCCGCGAGACGGCGGCCCGACGGGTCGGCCCTGCGCAACACGCAGCTCAGAGCGTTTTCCGCGCGTTCCTTCACGTTTTCCGTGCCCGCAATACTGCGGTCTGCCTGGGCGTTTGCCACGACAAGCGCCGTCGGCCAGACCAACGAGAAAAGCCCTCGGCGGTCAGTGTGATTTAGGTCACACAGTAGCAGGTCCACCCCGCGATCGACGCTTTCGGGTGTCCCCCACACCACGAGGGCGGTGCCGAGGACGAGGTCGGACTTGAGGATGTGTCGCGTTGCACCGGCCTCCCGAGCGGTCGCCGCGGCGACCTCGGCCGGGTGCACCGCCTGCCCGGCGTGACCGCCGGCCAACGCGATCTCGGCGGCCAGCCACTGGTGCCGCACTCGGCTGCGCCAACCGTGTGGCCGGACCCTCGCGTGCAGCCGCCGTGCTTCGACGAGCCGCCCGGCACCGACCGCGTCGGCCGCGAGCCCGAGCAGCGCGTCGGCCCGCGCACCGGCCACGTCCACGTCGTCCGGGTCTTGGCCGCCGGAGTCCCGGTCTTCGGGCACCATCGCCAACGCCCGCCCGTCCAGCACCCGTGCCGCCGCGTGGCCGCCGAGCTGGCGCCGGTGCGAGGCCAGCGTGGAAGCCGCCAACGACCCGAACAGCCCACCGCGTCCGATCAACTCCCCGAGCACCGCGGCCGCCGCCGCGTAGTACCCCTGCCCCCCGAGCACCACCGCCGCCAACCACCGCTCTTCCACCCCACCGCCCAACGCACCCCACACCTCGGCCTCGGGCCGATCCCCGAACGCCGCCTCCCGCACCCCCACCACCTCAACCCCTCCCCCCGGGCCGAGCCACCGCCGGCCACTCGCTCGCGGGTTATCCACAGGCAGCCGGCGGACACGTCGGAACGCCGGACCCTCGTGGCAGGGTAGGTGCAGGCAGAACGCATGGAAGGGGGTGGATCGGACCGTGGCGCCGGAGGACCAGCGGCCCGAGCCGAGCAGTGCGGCCACGCCCAGCCAGACGGGTGAACCAGCAACCGGCTTGGCCGATGGGGCCACCCCCGCAGGCCTTCGGGCAACACTTTCGGGTGGTCATCGCCCAAAAATGTACGGAAACACTGTTCCGAATCCTCGGTTGAAAACCAGCGGAGCCCTCGCCAACCACAACCCCGTCAACACCCACCCCGACCACCGCGAACGACAGCGCCTGGAAGCGAAGCGGATCCGCAGCGAACGGGCCCGACGCGAACGGAGGTCCGGCGCGAACGGGTCCGCGGCGAGCAGGTCCGCAGCCACGAGCAGGTCCGCGACGAGCAGGTCCGCGGCGAGCAGGGACAGGGCGAGCAGGGACAGGGCGAGCGGAGACGGGGATGCGAGGCCGGGATGAGCGATGGTCGGCGGCGCATGCCGCAGGGATCAGCAGACGGCCCGCTGGGTGATCAGCAGACGGCCCGCTCGATCGCGTCCGCGGCCGAGGCGAGGTCGTTGATCCGCTCCGCCGGCTGCGGCACGACGCCGCGTTCCCAGCCGGGGCCGCCGGCGAAGACGCGGACCTGTTGGCGGGTCCTCGGCAGCGCCGCCACGACACCCGGATCGGCGTAGCGCGGCAGCTGGGCCCACAGCACCACGGCCGAAGGTGCGGTGCGGCGGACGGCTGAGGCCAGGGCGTCGGCGGGTAGCGCCGCTCCGAGCTGCCGGGTGCCGAGCCCGCGCTGCGCGAGCACCGCCGCCAGCGGGTAGAGCGGCAGGTTGTGCCGTTCGTCCGGCATGCACGCCAGCAGCACGGGACGGTGGTTGCGCGGGCTCGTCACGACCGGGGTGGCGCGGATGACGGCGGCCAGGACGCACTCCTCCACCAGGTGCGACACCTCGACCCCGGCGCCGGAGTGCTCCCACCTCGCGGCGATCGCGGCCATCACCGGGCGGACCACCTCGTCCCACGTCGTGACCACGCCGTCCGCCTCGATGGCGTCGGCCAGCAGCGACTGCACCGCGGCCGAGTCCATCGCCAACGCCGCCCGCCCGACGCCCTTGGCCCGCCGGTTCTCCGCCTGCAGCTTCAGGCCACGCCCACCGGCCGGTGCGGAACCGCCGTCGAGCTCGCCGCCGGTCAACGACGGGGGGACGGCGGTCAGCGGCGCCCGCAGGCGGCTGGTCAGGGCGTACTTGGCGGCCTCGGCGGACGACGCGCCGCGCAGCAGGGCCCGCTGCATCAGCTCCAGCCGTGCTACGTCGAGTGGCGCGTATTTGCGGTGTCGCCCGGTTGTGTGATCACTGGGGCCGAGGCCGTACCGGCGGTCCCAGGTGCGCAGAGTGGCCGGCGCGACGCCGAGCCTGCGGGCCACGGCGGCCACCGAGAGGGTCACCGAATGCGCTGGATCGTCTTCCGCCGCAACGGTTTCCTGGTCGCCTTCCGGCACGGTCCCGGCGTGGTCGGGTGGCGTCATCACGCTGACATCGTCCGTTCACCTGACGTCACCGGCAACTCCGGGTTTCAACTCCAAGCGATCACCCATCGTATGAATTGCCGGCAAAAGGCCCCGCACCCCTTGAACAAGTTTTGGCGCGGTTCTACGGTGGATCATCGTTAAGCCGAATGGAGCAGTTCTCGTCCATGGGCCAAGGAGGCGGTCTCGATGGCGGACACCCGAAGGCTTCCCGGTCCCAACGCGGATCTGTGGGACTGGCAGATGCGCGGCTCGTGCCGCGGGATGGACAGCGCGTTCTTCTTCCACCCGGACGGGGAGCGCGGACCGGCGCGGGCGCGACGGGAGGCACGGGCGAAGGCCGTGTGCCTGTCGTGCCCGGTGCTGGAGATGTGTCGGCGGCACGCCCTGGCGGTGCAGGAGCCCTACGGGATCTGGGGCGGCCTCTCGGAGTCCGAGCGGGACAGCATCATCAAGGCGCGCAAGCGGCAGTTGACGCCCGCTTGACGCCGAACGCGCGGGAGGGGCGGCACCTCGCGGGTGCCGCCCCTCCCGTTCGCTCTGCGCGACGACCTGGTCAGTGACCGTGGCCGTGGCCGTGCCCGTGACCGGCGCCGCCGGAGGCGGACTCCTCTTCCTTCTTCTCCACGACGGCGCTCTCGGTGGTGAGCACCATGCGGGCGATGGAAGCGGCGTTGGTGACCGCGGAACGCGTCACCTTCACCGGGTCGATGATCCCGGCCTCGAGCAGGTCGCCGTAGGCCAGCGTGGCGGCGTTGAGGCCGAAGCCCCAGTCCTGCTCGCGGACCTTGTTCACCACGACCGCGCCTTCGAGGCCCGCGTTCGCGGCGATCCAGAACAGCGCCGAGCCCAGGGCCTCGCGGACGATCGCGACACCGGTCGCCTCGTCACCGGACAGGCCGAGGCCGCCGTCGAGCACCTTGGCCGCGTGCACCAGGGCCGAGCCGCCGCCGGGCACGATGCCCTCCTCGACCGCGGCCTTGGTCGCCGCCACCGCGTCCTCGATGCGGTGCTTGCGCTCCTTCAGCTCGGTCTCGGTGGCCGCGCCGACCTTGATCACGGCGATGCCGCCGGACAGCTTGGCCAGCCGTTCCTGCAGCTTCTCGCGGTCCCAGTCGGAGTCGGTGGCCTCGATCTCGCGGCGCAGCTGCTCCGCGCGACCGGCCACGTCCGCCGACGAGCCGCCGCCGTCGACGATGGTCGTGTTGTCCTTGGAGACGACGACCCGCCGGGCGGAGCCCAGCACGTCGAGGTTCGCCTCGGACAGCTTCAGGCCGACCTCGGCCGCGATGACCTGCGCGCCGGTGACGACGGCGAGGTCGTCCAGGAACGCCTTGCGGCGGTCGCCGAAGTACGGCGCCTTGACCGCGACCACGCGCAGCGTCTTGCGCAGGGCGTTGACCACCAGGGTGGACAGCGCCTCGCCCTCGACGTCCTCGGCGATGATGACCAGCGGCTTGCCGGCCTCGGCGACCTTCTCCAGGATCGGCAGCAGGTCGGCCAGCGCCGAGATCTTCTCGCGGTGCAGCAGGATGCGGGCGTCCTCGAACACCGTCTCCTGGGCCTCGAGGTCGGTGGCGAAGTGCGCCGACACGTAGCCCTTGTCGAACTGCACGCCCTCGGTGATCTGCAGCTCGGTGGCCATCGAGGAGGACTCCTCGACGGTGATCACACCGTCCTCGCCGACCTTCTCGATGGCTTCGCCGAGCAGGGCGCCGATGGACTCGTCACGGGACGAGACGGTGCCGACCTGGGCGATGTTGTCGCGGCCCTTGACCGGGGTGGCCTTGGCCTTGAGGGCGTCGACGACGGCCTCGGCGGCGGCCTGGATGCCGACGCCGAGCGACATCGGGTTCGCGCCGGCGGCGACGTTGCGCAGGCCGACCCGGACCATGGCCTGGGCCAGCACGGTCGCGGTCGTCGTGCCGTCGCCCGCCACGTCGTTGGTCTTGGTGGCGACGCTCTTGGCCAGCTGCGCGCCGAGGTTCTCGAACGCGTCGTCCAGCTCGATCTCGCGGGCGATGGTCACGCCGTCGTTGGTGACGGTGGGCCCGCCGAACTTCTTGTCGAGGACGACGTGCCTGCCGCGCGGGCCGAGGGTCACCTTGACCGTGTCCGCGAGCTTGTTGACGCCGCGCTCGAGTGCCCGACGAGCGTCCTCGTCGAAGCTGATCTGCTTGGGCATTGCCTACGCCTCTCTTGATGCGAAACGCCCCGGGAGCCCCGGGAAGGGGATCGCCGGGGCGTCTTGCGTGTCAGCCGAGCGTCAGTTGATGACGGCCAGCACGTCGCGGGCGGAGAGGATGAGGTACTCCTCGCCGTTGTACTTGACCTCGGTGCCGCCGTACTTGGAGTAGATGACGACGTCGCCGACAGCCACGTCCACGGGGACGCGGTTGCCCTTGTCGTCGATCCGGCCGGGGCCGACCGCGATGACCTTGCCCTCCTGGGGCTTCTCCTTCGCGGTGTCCGGGATCACGAGGCCGGAAGCGGTCGTGGTCTCGGCCTCGCTGGCCTGGACGACGATCTTGTCCTCGAGCGGCTTGATGTTCACGCTCACCGGGCTGACCTCCACGGTCGTCGAAAGCGTTGGCAGGTTGCGTTTACGGCTCCTGCCACCCCGCCGTCGCGGGGGTCGGGGCGGTTGCTGGTGCCGTGCATCTAGCACTCTACCCACGCGAGTGCCAACGCTTCAACGACCCCCCGCTACCGGCCGGGTGAACTCGTCCACTCGTGGCACACCGCCGTTCACCTGGTCGCCAACATCGTCGGCAACGGTGTCCGCATGACTGCGGTGACCCGACGTTCCCTGCTCATCGGCGGTGTGGCCGGTGTGGCGCTCGCCACCACCGGCGCGGGCTTCCCCAAGCTCGACGACCCCTTCACCCTCGGCGTCGCCTCCGGCGACCCCCGTCCCGACAGCGTGGTGCTGTGGACGCGCCTCGCGCCCCGCCCGCTGGAGGAGAACGGCCTCGGCGGCATGCCCGACCGGGTCGTCCCGGTGCACTGGGAGCTGGCCGAGGACGAGCGGTTCCAGCGCGTGGTGCGGCGCGGCGTGCAGCCCGCCCGGCCGGACCTCGGGCACAGCGTGCACGTGGAGCCGTTCGGCCTGCGGCCCGGCCGCGAGTACTACTACCGGTTCCGGGTGGACGGCCACCTGTCCCCCGTCGGCCGCACCCGGACCACGCCCGAGCCGTGGGTCCTCTCTCAGGACCTGACCATGTGCTTCGCGTCGTGCGCGCACTTCGGCGAGGGCTACTTCACCGCGTACCGGCGGCTGGCCGAGGACCACCCGGACGTCGTGCTGCACCTGGGCGACTACCAGTACGAGTACGCGGCCAAGGCGGCGGACGTGCGCGCGGTCGTCGGCCCGGAGACCCGGACGCTGGCCGACTACCGGCTGCGGCACGCGCAGTACAAGACGGACGCGGACCTGCAGCTCGCGCACTCCGTGGCGCCGTGGCTGGTGGTGTGGGACGACCACGAGATCGAGAACAACTGGGCCGACGACGTGCCCGAGCAGCCGGACCCGGACTTCGCGGCACGGCGCGCGGCGGCGTTCCAGGCGTACTACGAGAACATGCCGCTGCGGCGCGGCGCACGGCCCAACGGCACCGACATGCAGCTCTACCGGCGGGCCCAGTGGGGTGGTTTGGTCAACTTCCACATGCTCGACACCCGCCAGTACCGGGACGACCAGGCGTGCGGCGACGGGTGGAAGACCTGCGCGGACGCCGGGCTGCCGACCCGGTCGATCACCGGCGCGGAGCAGGAGGCGTGGCTGCTCGACGGGTTCCGGCAGTCCCGCGCGCGGTGGGACGTGCTCGGCCAGCAGGTGTTCTTCGCCGAGCGCGACCGCAAGGACGGGCCGGAGAAGGAGGTGTCGATGGACGGGTGGGATGGCTACCTGGCCTCCCGCGACCGGGTCACCCGCGGGTGGGTCGACGCTGGTGTGCGCAACGCCGTCGTGCTGACCGGTGACGTGCACGCGCACTACGCGGCGGACGTGAAGCTGGACTGGAACGACCCGGCGTCGTCGCCGACCGTGGGCACCGAGCTGGTGTGCTCGTCGGTGACGTCCGGCGGTGACGGCAACGACACGGTCGACCAGGTGCAGCTGCGGCTCAACCCGCACATCAAGCTGCACAGCAGGCGGCGCGGGTACGTGCGGACGAAGTTCACCGCGCGGGAGGTGCGGGCCGACTTCCGCACGTTGCCGTACGTGCGGACGGCCGGGGCGCAGGCCACGACGCTGAAGTCGTTCGTGGTCGAGGACCGCAACCCCGGCCTGAACCCGGTGTGATCAGCTCCGCAGGACGTTGATCAGGGCGGTCCAGCTGTCCTTGCCATGCCCCGCCGCGATGGCGCGGTCGTAGAGGGACTGGACCGCCCTGGGCAGCTCGCTGTCGACCCCGACGGACTCGCTGGCGCCGACGATGTGGGCCGCGGTGGCTCCCATCATGGCCGCGTTGGCGAGGTCGCCGGGGTGCTCGTCGGCGTCGACGTGCTTGGCGGTCTCGGCCACGTACATCGACAGCGTGTTGAGGTTGTCGGTGAGGTAGGGCGCGTACCGCTCGGCCGTGAGGCCGGCCGACGTCACCAGGGCGATGCCGTGCAGCATCGCGGCCAGCGAGGTGAGGAAGACGTCCAGCTGCGCCTGGTAGAGCAGCTGCGCGAGGGTGTGGTCCTCGCCCAGGTAGTCGGGCCTGCCGATCACGGCGAGCGTGTCGGCGTGCCGGTCGAACACCTCGCGCGGGCCGCTGTAGAAGACGTACGCGGCCGGGTGGCCGACCATCTCGGCGTTCGCCATCACGCCGCCGACCAGCAGTTCCGCCCCCCGTTCGGCGAGCCAGGCGGCGGCCTTGAGGGTCTGGTCCGGCGTCTCGGAGCTGAGGTTGACCACGACGCGGCCGGCGAGGTCGTGCCCGTCGAGGATGTCGTACATGGCGGCGTAGTCGGTGAGGCTGAGGACCAGCAGCCGGTTCGCGGCCACGGCTTCGGCGGCGGTGGCGGCGCGGGTGGCTCCCAGGGCGACGACGGCGTCGGCACGGGCCGGGGTGCGGTTCCAGACCGTGGTCGGGTGGCCGGCGTCGAGGAACCTGGTGACCATGGCCTGACCCATCGGGCCGAGGCCGATCAGGGTCAACGGGGTCTTGGCAGTCATGTGTTCTTCACTCCTTCGTGTGAGTTCCACGGTGGACTGGGGCGCGCACGGTCCGCTGTGGGTCCGCTGGGGGTCGGCTGACGGTCGCCCGGTTACGGTCCGGGCGTGAGATTCGGGGTGTTGGGGCCGCTCGGGGTGTGGACGGCGGGCGGTGAGGCGGTCCGGGTGCCGGAGGCCAAGGTCCGGCTGCTGCTGGCGGACCTGCTCGCGCACGAGGGGCGGCCGGTGTCGGCGGACCGGTTGGCGTTCGACCTGTGGGGTGACGAGCCGCCCGGCAACCCGGTGAACACCCTGCAGACGAAGGTCTCGCAGCTGCGGCGGGCGCTGGAGGCGGCCGAGCCGGGTGGGCGCGAACTGGTCGCGCACGGGCCCGCCGGGTACGCGCTGCGGGTCGATTCGTCCACCTTGGACGTTCTGCGGTTCCGGGAGCTGGTGGCGGCCGGGCGGTTCGGCGAGGCGCTGGCGTTGTGGCGGGGCGAGCCGCTGGCGGAGTTCGCCGACGCGCCGTTCCTGGCGCCGGTGGTGGCGCGGTGGGCCGGGGAACGGCTGGCGGCGCTGGAGGAGTTCGCCGAGTCGGGTGACGTGGACCTGGCTCCGGAGGTGGCGCGGCACCCGTTGCGCGAACGTTTGCGCGGACTGCACATGCGTGCCCTGTACCGGGCCGGTCGGCAGGTGGAGGCGTTGGCGAGCTACGCCGAGCTGCGCCGGATGCTGGTGGAGCAGGGGCTGGAGCCCGGTCCGGAGCTGGCCGAGCTGCACCGGGCGATCCTCAACCACGAGCTCGCGCCGGTCGCGCGGACGAACCTGCCGGTGGCGGTGACCGGGCTGGTGGGCCGGGACCAGGCGGTGCGGGACCTGTGCGAGCTGCGTTCCCGGCTGGTGACGCTGACCGGTCCCGGCGGCGTGGGCAAGACGAGCCTGGCCCTGGAGGTCGCCCGGCGGCTGCCGGTGCCGGACGGGGTGTGGCTGGTCGAGCTCGCGGGCGTCGGCCGGGCCGAGCAGGTGGTGAGCGCGGTGGCCGACGTGCTCGGCGTGCGCGAGGACGCGTCGGGGACGGCGCTGGTGGAGGCGCTGCGCGGTCGCGAGGTGCTGCTCGTGCTGGACAACTGCGAGCGGCTGGTCGAGCCGGTCGCCGAGCTGGTGTCACGGCTGCTGCGGGCCGTGCCGGGGTTGCGCGTGCTCGCCACCAGCCAGGAACCGCTCGGCTTGGCGTTCGAGACGGTGTGGGCGGTGCCGCCGCTGGACCTGGCGAGCGCGGTCACGTTGTTCGCAGCGCGCGCTGCCGCCGCCGCGCCCGGTTTCACGGTGACGCCGGACAACGCGCCGGTGGTCGAGGCGATCTGCCGCCGGCTCGACGGGCTGCCGCTGGCGGTGGAACTGGCCGCGACGCGCGTGCGCGGGCTCGGCGTGACGGCGCTGCTCGACCGGCTGGACGACCGGTTCCGGCTGCTGGCCACCGGGCACCGGGACGCGCCCGCCCGGCAGCGCACGTTGCGCGCGATGATCGACTGGAGCTGGGACCTGCTCGGTGACGCCGAGCGGATCGTGCTGCGGCGGTTGTCCGTGCACGTGGACGGGTGCGCGCCGGACGCCGCCGAGGCCGTGTGCGCGGGCGGCGGGGTGGCGGCCGACGAGGTGCTGGACGTGGTGACCAGGCTGGTCGACCGGTCGTTGGTGGTCGCGCCCGAGCACACCGGCCAGCCTCGGTTCCGACTGTTGGAGTCGGTCGCCGACTACGGGCGGGAACGGCTGCGCGAGGCCGGTGAGTTCGAGGAGGTGCGGGCCCGGCACGCGGCGTTCTACCTGGGGTTGGCCGAACGCGCCGACCCGGAGCTGCGGGCGTCCGGGCAGTTGGCGTGGCTGGACCGGTTGGACGCCGACACGGCGAACCTGCGTGCCGCCCACGACGCGCTGGACCCGGCCGGCGCGGCCCGGCTGACCCGGGCGTCGACCTGGTACTGGTTCCTGCGGGGACGGCTGCGGGAGGGTCGGCGGCTGATGACCGCCCCGGATCCGGTGACGGCGGCGTGGCGGGCGGGATTCGGGGTGCTGCTGGGTGAGGCGGCGGAGCCGTCGGCGATCACCGGGACGGCGGGGATCGAGGATCGGCGGGAACGGGCGCGGGCGCGGTGGTTCCTGGGCTACGTGCTGTCGACGGTCGGTGACATGCCGTCCGGCGAGGAGCTGACCGACCGGGCGTTGGCGGCGTTCGAGGAGCTGGGCGACCGGTGGGGTGTGGCAGCGGCGCACAGCGACCGGGTGAGCCAGGCACTGGCCCGGGGACGGGTCGACGAGGCGCGTGCGTCGGCTGCCCGGGCCGACGAGCTGTTCGTGGCGTTGGGTGAGCGGTGGGGTCAGCTGAAGGCGTCGTTCGGGTTGGGGATGCTCGCGCAGCTGGCCGGTGACCACGAGCGCGCGGAGGCCGTGCACCGGGACGGGCTGCGGGTGGCGGAGGAGCTGCGGTCGTGGCCGGAGGTGTCGTACAAGCTGTCCTGGCTGGGGCGGGTGGCGTTGCTGCGCGGTGACTACGCGCAAGCCCGTGAGCTGCACGAACGGGCTCGACGTGCGGCGGCTGAGCACGGGTTCTCGCCGGGTGAGGTGTACGCGGAGACGGGGTTGGCGCTGGGCGCGCGGCGGGAGGGGCGGCTGGACGAGGCGGAGGCGCACTGGGAGCGGCTGCGGTCGTGGCACCGGCAGGTCGGGTTCGAGGCGGGTGCCACGTTGGTGCTGGCGGAGCTGGGGTTCGTGGCCGAGCAGCGCGGTGACGCGGCGCGGGCGTTGGAGCTGCAGTCGGAGGGGTTGGCGCTGGCCCGGCAGGTGGGTGATCCGCGGGCGATCGCGTTGGCGTTGGAGGGTGTGGCGGGTGCGCTGGCGTTGGCGGGTGACGCGGAGGCGGCGGCCCGGTTGCTGGGCGCGGCGACGGCGGCCCGTGCGTCCGTGGGCGTGCCGCTACCGGCCGGTGAACGCGGTGACGTGGACCGGATCGCCGCCGCGGCCCGTGCCGCGCTGGGCCCGGAGTCCTACGCCGCCGCCTTCACCACCGGCCACGCCGAAGGCCTGCACACCCGCGTGTCGAAGAGCGTTATTCAGAACTCACCAGCCTCGGCTGGTGAGTTCTGAATAACGCTCTTTCGACTCGCGCGGGGTCAGAGGATTTGGATGGTGCTCACGGGCAGGCCGGGGGTGGTGGACAGGTCCAGGGCCGAGGGCTTCGCGCCGGCGGCCACCAGGTGGGCGCCGAGGGCGGCGATCATCGCACCGTTGTCCGTGCACAGCCGGGGACGCGGCACGCGCAGCTCGATGCCCGCCTCCGCGCAGCGCTCGGCCGCGAGCCCGGACAGGCGCGAGTTCGCCGCCACCCCGCCGGAGATGACCAGGGTGTCCACGCCGAGGTCCTTGCAGGCCCGGATGGCCTTGGCGGTCAGCACGTCGGCCACCGCCTCCTGGAACGACGCGGCGACGTCGGCCAGCGGGATCTCCTCGCCCGCGCGCTCCTGCTTCTCGACCCACCGCGCCACCGACGTCTTCAGCCCGGAGAACGAGAAGTCGTACTTGGAGTCACGCGGCCCGGTCAGCCCGCGCGGGAACGCGATCGCGCAGCCGTTGCCCTGCTTGGCGAGCTTGTCGATCGGCGGACCGCCCGGGTAGGGCAGGTCGAGCAGCCGGGCCACCTTGTCGTACGCCTCACCCGCCGCGTCGTCCACGGTGGACCCGATCTCGGTGATCTTCTCCGCCAGGCCCTCGATCAGCAGCAGCTGCGAGTGACCACCCGACACCAGCAGCGCCACGCACCGCTTCGGCAGCGGGCCGTGCTGGAGGGTGTCCGCGGCGACGTGCCCGGCGAGGTGGTTGACGCCGTACAGCGGCTTGTCCAACGCCGCCGCGTACGCCTTCGCCGCCGACACGCCGACCAGCAGCGCGCCCGCGAGCCCGGGACCGGCGGTGACCGCGATGGAGTGCACGTCCCGCAGCTCGATCCCGGCCTTCTCCACGGCACGGCGCATGGTCGGCACCATCGCCTCCAGGTGCGCGCGCGACGCCACCTCGGGCACGACGCCGCCGAAGCGGGCGTGCTCCTCGACGCTGGACGCCACCTCGTCGGCGAGCAGTTCCATCGACCCGTCCGGGCCGAGCCGGACGATGCCGACGCCGGTCTCGTCGCACGAGCTCTCGATACCGAGGATGAGCCGGTCAGTCACGGTTCGCGGGCCTTCCCATCGTGTACGCGTCGGCGCCCGACGGCTGGTAGTAGCGGCGGCGCACGCCCAAGTGCTCGAAGCCGTGCGCCAGGTAGAGGCCGATGGCCCGCTCGTTGTCCGTGCGGACCTCCAGGAACACCGGCAGCCCCAGCTCGTCGGCCTTGGCGAGCAGGGCGCGCAGCAGCGTCTTGCCGACACCGCTGCCCTGGTAGTCGACCACGACCGCGATCGTGTGCACGCTGGCCTCGAAGTCGGTCAGGCCGAGCCCCGCGTACCCGATCAGCGCGTCGCCGACGTACGCGCCGACGTAGAAGTTGCCGTTGTCGAGCTCGCTGCGGAAGGCGTTCGCGCTCCACGGGTCGTCACCGGGGAACAGCTCCCGCTCGATCTGCGCGCACCGCGCCGCGTCCTGCCGGCGCAGCGGTGCGATCGTGACGGTCCCGGAGCTCACGCCTTGGTCACCCGCTTGCGCCCGACCGGCTCGACCGCGTCGGGACGGCGCAGGTAGAGCGGGGTGAGCGCGGCCGGACGCGCACCGGCCAGCAACTCCTCGGCCGCCGCCGCGACCAGCGACACCGGTGACGGGTAGCGCGCCTCGACCACCGGCAGCCCGATCACGTCGGCGTACATCTCGGCGCCCTCACCGGCGGCCTCGGCCACCGCGGGCAGCTTCGCGACCAGGTCCGCGGGCCGGTCCACGTGCGGCCCGTCGGTGCGCCGGCCGGCCGCGTCGTAGGCCGCCCAGTACACCTCCTTGCGACGCGCGTCGGTGGCCACCAGCAGCGGTTTGCCGGTGGCGGCGTCCAGCGCGACGGCGTCCGGGGTCGGCACGGGGTAGACGGGCCGGTTCAGCGCCTGGCCGAGAGCGGCGGCGGTGACCAGGCCGACGCGCAGCCCGGTGAACGGTCCCGGGCCCGAGCCGCAGACGATCGCGTCGAGGTCCGACAGCCGGTGACCGGCCTCGGCCAACGCCTCTTGCAGGTGCGGTGTGAGCAGCTCACCGTGCGCCTTCGCGTTCACCGTCACCCGCTGGGCGAGCAGCCGGGGAGGTGCGCCGGGCGTCAGTTCGACGACACCGGCCGTGACGGCGGGGGTGGCGGTGTCCAAGGCGAGCACTAGCACAACTGGAAAGAGTATCGGGTGGCGTGAGACACACTTGTGTTGACGTCCACGTCAGGCCGGAGGATGGCCGGGTGCGCATCGGAGAACTGGCGCGGCGGGGTGGCACGACCACCCGTGCGCTGCGCTACTACGAGTCCCTCGGCCTGCTGACCGCGCGTCGGGGCGCGAACGGGCAGCGGGAGTACGACGAGGACGACCTGAGGCTCGTGCACGAGATCCGCTCGCTCGCCGGCATCGGGTTCGCGCTGGAGGACACCCGGCCGTTCGTCCAGTGCCTGCGCGAGGGTCACACGACCGGTGACGCGTGCGCGGAGTCCGTCGAGGTGTACCGGCGCAAGCTCGCCGAGCTGGACGACTGCATCACCCGCCTCCAGGCCGTGCGCGACCAGGTGCGCGCGCAACTGCAGGACGCCGAACGGCGAACCGACCCGTGCTCGCCTTGACCGACGCCAGTTGTCCACAGGCACGGTAGTTGTCCACAGGGCGACCGTGATCGCGCCGAATCGTCGTGGTGTGCCGGCAGGATCAAGAACAGGGGACCCCCTGGCGGGGACGTCTGCGACAGCGAGGCCTCCCCCGGCGGGGGGACAGTCTGGGCAAACGTGGCTGCGCCCCAGCAGGGACGTCTGCGCCGGCGGAGACGCCTGGCGGCAGCGGGGCTCGGGCTGGCGGGGCCGACTGCGCCGGCATGGCTCGCCCCAGCGGGGACGTCTGCGGCAGCGGCCATCACCGGTGCGGATGTATGGCGGCAGCGGGGCCCACGACGGCGGGGATGGCTGGGGTGGCGTGGCTCGGGCCACAGTTGTGGTGCGCCCCGTGCCCCGGCCGGTCACTGTAAGGGGATGCTGCTGCCAGCGTTGGCCTCGCCGTCGTCCAAGGTCGCCCTGCGGTTCCCCGAGCGGGAGCTGACGTACGAGCAGTTGGCGCGCGAGGCACGTCAGGTCGCGTACGGGTTGGTGGGCAAGCGGCGGGTGGCGGTGTGGGCGCACGTCCGGCCCGAGACGTGCGTGGTGGTCGTCGGGGCGTTGTTGGCCGGCGTGCCGGTCGTGCCGCTCAACCCCAAGGTCGGGGAACGCGAGCTCGCGCACGTCCTCGCCGACAGCGAGCCCGACCTGGTCGTCGACGACGAACTGCCGTCCGGACCGCCGGTCGACCTGCCCGAGCCGGACGGCGAGGCGCCCGCGTTGATCGTCTACACGAGCGGCACCACGGGACCACCCAAAGGTGTGGTGCTGCCGAGGCGTGCGTTGGCGACGAACCTCGACGCGCTGGCGAAGGCGTGGGCGTGGACCGGGGACGACGTGGTGGTGCACGGCCTGCCGCTGTTCCACGTGCACGGCCTGGGCGTCGGGGTGATCGGGCCGCTGCGGCGCGGCGGGACGGTGCACCACCTGGGGTCGTTCAGCGTGGTGAAAGCCGCCGGGGCGTTGCGGGACGGCGGCACGATGCTGTTCGGGGTGCCCACGATGTACCACCGGATCGCGGCCGAGCCCGAGCACGCGGAGGCGTTCGGGAAGGCGCGGCTGCTGGTGTCCGGGTCCGCGGCGCTCCCCGCTTC
The DNA here is from genome assembly GCF_003014735.1 of Saccharothrix carnea. Classification (GTDB taxonomy): domain Bacteria; phylum Actinomycetota; class Actinomycetes; order Mycobacteriales; family Pseudonocardiaceae; genus Actinosynnema; species Actinosynnema carneum. The sequence continues at coordinate 263,378 of NZ_PYAX01000006.1, forward strand.
GGTGCACGAGCGCGTCGAGCAGCTCACCGGTCAGCGGGTGGTGGAGCGCTACGGGATGACCGAGACGTTGATGAACACCAGCGTCCGCGTGGACGGCGACCGGCGGCCGGGCACGGTCGGGCTGCCGCTGGACGGGGTCGAGCTGCGGGTCGTCGGCGACGAGCCCGGCGAGATCGAGGTGCGCGGGCCGAACCTGTTCCTGGAGTACCTGAACCGGCCGGACGCCACGCGTGAGGTGTTCCGCGACGGCTGGTTCCGCACCGGTGACCTGGCCGTGGTCGAGCCGGACGGGTACGTGCGGATCGTCGGCCGACGCGCCACCGACCTGATCAAGAGCGGCGGCTACAAGATCGGCGCGGGCGAGATCGAGAACGCCCTGCTGGAGCACCCGGCGGTGGCCGAGGTCGCGGTGACCGGCGAACCGGACGACGACCTGGGCGAACGGGTGGTGGCGTGGGTCGTGGTGCGCGGGGAGGCGCCCGAGCCGGAGGCGTTGAGCGACCACGTGGCCCGGCTGCTGTCACCGCACAAGCGGCCGAGGGTGGTGCGGTTCGTGGACGCGTTGCCGCGCAACGACATGGGCAAGGTGCTGAAGCGGGAGCTGCGGTGAACCCGCTCGGCTGGCCGGGGTACGAGGCACAGCTCGGCCGGGCGCGGGAACGGTCCGGCGGCGTCGAGTCGGTGTCGTGGCGGCGGCACCGGGACGCCGTGGTGATCACGTTCGACTTCCGGTTCCTGGGTGGTTCGGTGGGCACGGCGACCGGCGAGGTGATCGAGGAGGCGTTCACCGAGGCGCGGACCGCTCGGCTGCCGGTGGTGTCGCGGATCGCGACCGGTGGCAGCCGGATGCAGGAGGGGATGCTGTCGTTGCGGCAGCTCCAGCGGGTGGCGCGGCTGTGCGCGGCGCACCGGGAGGTCGGGCTGCCGCACGTGTCGGTGCTGGGTGATCCGACGACCGGTGGGCTGTGGGCGTCGCTGGGCGCGGGTGCCGACGTGGTGATCGCGGTGGCGGGGGCGCAGGTCGGGTTCGCGGGCAGCCGGGTGCGGCCGGTGGACGACCCCGCTTACACGGCGGAGGGGCAGTTCGCGGCGGGCACGGTCGACCTCGTGGTCCGGCCCGACGAGGTGGACGCGACCGTGGCACGGGTCCTCTCCTTGCTGACGCGCGGTGACGCCGTGCCGGCGGAGGTGCCGCGCGCTCTGGGTGCGTCGGAGTTGCCACGTGACGGGTGGAGTGCGGTGTCGCGGGCGCGCGCTCCGGAACGTCCCCGAGCGGCGGCTTACCTGGACGACTACTTCGATGTGCGGATGCCGATCAGCGGTGATCGTGCGGGCGGGGTGGACGCGGGGATGCTGTGCGGCATCGGGCGGCGGGGTGAGCGGGCGATCGCGTTCGCCGCGCAGACCGGCACCGCCACCACCCCGGCCGGTTTCCGCACGGCGGCGCGGCTCATCCGGCTGGCGTCGCGGTTCGCGCTGCCGGTGCTGACGCTGGTGGACACGCCGGGTGCGGCGAACGACGTGGCCGCCGAGAAGGCGGGGGTCGGTGCGGCCATCGCGGAGCTGTTCGGCGCGGTCGCCGAGGCTCGCGTGCCGATCACCACCCTCGTCATCGGCGAGGGCGGGTCCGGCGGCGCGCTGGCGTTGTCGTCACCGGAGCACACCTGGATCACGCCGGACGCCTACTTCTCCGTGATCGCGCCGGAACTGGCGGCGGCGATCCTCAAGCGCGACGACGTGCCCCAGCTGGCCGACGACCTGCGGCTGCGACCTCAGGACCTGGTCGAGCTGGGCGTCGTGCGCGGCATCTCGGAGCGCTGACCGGTCACGCCGGGAGTTCGCGGTCGACCCAGGTGCCGTGCGGGTGCAGGTGGGCGATGCGCACGTCGTCGTCCCGGCGTTCCAGCCTGATCAGCAGGTGGTCCTCGGACAACCGTTCGGCCGCGCCCTCGCCCCACTCCACGGCGACCACCGCGTCGACCAGGTCCGTGTCCAGGTCGAGGTCGTCCAACTCGTCCAGGTGACCGCCGAGCCGGTAGGCGTCCACGTGCACCAACGGCACGCCGCGCCCGTCCGGCGCGGGGTCGTGGACGCGGGCGATCACGAACGTCGGCGAACTGACCCGACCCGTCACGCCCAGGCCGTCTGCCAGGCCGCGCACCAGCGCCGTCTTGCCCGCGCCCAACGGCCCGGACAGCAGCACCAGATCACCGCCACGCACCAACGCACCCAGCTTGCGCCCGAACTCCTCGGTGTCGTGCACCTCGGGGAGCGTCACGCTCACGCTCGTCGCCACCACCGCCGCCTGCTTTCCGACCGTTCGGCGGCACTGCGCCGAACCAATCCGACCAGGTGCCCGGTGACCAGGTCGGGTTGTTCCAACATGAGCATGTGGCCCGCCCCGGACACGCGGACCAGTTCGCCGTGCGGCATCTCCTCGGCCATCCGCTCGGCGTGCGAGAACGGCGTCAGCTTGTCGGCGTCACCGCTGATCACGAGGACCTCGCAGTGCCGGAGACCGGCCAGCGCCTTGTAGCGGTTGTGCGTGCCGAGGGTCTCCAGGAACTCCGTCAGCACCTGCACCGTGGCGCCGTTGATCATCTGCGCCATCAGGTCGACCAGCGACGGGCTGACCTTGCCGGTGCCGAACGCCAGCGCCCGGATCCCGCTCCAGGTGAGCGTGGACACCCGGCGCCGGACCCACTCCACCACGCCCGGCTGCAGGCCGGCGATCCGTCCGACGCCCAGCGTCACCGGGTTGTAGCGGGACAGCACGGACTTCGGCAGGCCCGCGCCGCCGACCGCGCCCGCCGCCGTGCCGACGAGCGCGACACCGCGCACCCGGTCGGCGAACAGCTCGGGCCGCTGCTCGGCCAACGCCATGATCGTCATTCCACCCATCGAGTGACCGACGAGCACCAGCGGTCCTTCGGGGGCCATCGAGCGGATCACCGCGTCGAGGTCCTTGGCGCACTGGTCGATCGTGCTGCCCTCGGCGGTGGAACGACCGGACCGGCCGTGGCTGCGCTGGTCGTACAGGACTTGGCGGACGCGGGGACCGACGAGCCTGGCCAGGTCGCGGCGCTGGAAGTGCCAGCAGCGGCGGTCCAGGGCGAAACCGTGCACGAGGACGACCGTGACCTCGGGGTTCCCGCCGTCCTCCGGGTCGACCTCCTCGACCGACAGCGGCACGCCGTCGTCCGCCGCGACGGTCGACTCGCGGGTCGGGGTGAGGCGGCCCAGCGGTTCGTCGGCGAGCGGGTCGTCGAGCTGCCGGTCGTGCGAGACCTTCTTCTGGTTCGCGGCCACGCCCACCGCGACACCGGTCGCGGCGGCGCCGAGGATGCCGCCGGCCCAGCCGACGGCTTTCCACACCGTGTTCACCGGCGTGTCCCCACATACTTCCGGGTGACACGCGGCCGGTACATGCCGGTGACGATCTCGTAGTCGATGGTGCCGGTGGTGTCGGCCCACTCGCGGGCAGTCGGCTCGCCCCTGTCACCGGATCCGAACAGCACGACCTCGTCCCCCTCCGCCACCGCGTCGTCGCCGCAGTCGACCACGACCTGGTCCATGCAGACCCGGCCGACGACCGGGCGGCGACGTCCGGCCAGCCAGACGTCCATCCGGTTCGACAGGCTGCGCGGCACGCCGTCCGCGTAACCCACGGGCACCAGGGCCAGGTTCGTGTCGTCCCGCGCGGTCCAGCTCAGACCGTAGGACACCGATTCCCCGGCCGGGATGCGCTTGGTGAGGGCGACCGCGGAGCGGAACGTCATGACGGGGCGCAGGTCGGTCGGCACGGGGACCGGGTTGAGGCCGTAGATCGCGATGCCCGGCCGGACCAGGTCTAGGTGGAGGTCGGGGCGCGTGATGAGGGCGGCGGAGTTCGCGATGTGGCGGCGCGGGTCGAGGCCGGCGGCGAGGGCTTCGCGGTAGGCGTCGTCGAAGCGCTCGGCCTGGGCGTCGGTGCCGCGGTGGCCGATCTCGTCGGCGACGGCCAGGTGTGACCAGATCGAGTGAACTTCGACGTTGTGGGTCTTGGCGGCGCGTTCGACCAGCTCCGACCAGCGGCCGGCCGGGCAGCCGCTGCGGGACAGGCCGGTGTCGATCTTGAGGTGGACGCGGGCCCTCTTGCCCACCCTGTCGGCCGCCGCCGCGATCTCCTCCAGTTGGGTGAGGGAGGACGCGGCCAGGTCGACGTCCTGCTCGACACCCGGCGCGTAGTCCGTGCCCGGCGGGTCCAGCCAGGCCAGGATCGGCACGGTCAGCCCGGCCGCGCGCAGGGCCAGGGCCTCTGCGAGGGAGCAGGAGCCGAGCCACGTCGCACCCGCCTCGACCGCCGCCCTGGCCACCTCCACGGCGCCGTGCCCGTACCCGTCGGCCTTGACGACGGCCATCGTGTCGGCGTTCGGCGCGAGGGCGGCGAGGTGGGCGACGTTGTGCCGGAGGTTGTCGAGGTCGATCACGACCTCAGCGCGAGGAGCAGCCATAACGCCGTTCATGGTGACACAACCCCACCGACCCCGATCGCGCGAGTCGAACGTCCAGGTCCCGCGTGTCGAACACTCAGGTACCCCGAATTCAACGCTCAGTCCCGAGTGCCGGCGTCGCGAGCGTTGACTTCAGGGGGCCTGGACGTTCGACACGCGGGACCTGAGTGTTCGACACGCGGGGGGTTAGAGGGGGCGGACGGCGCGGATGGCGTCGGGGAGGGCGGCCAGCAGCGAGGTGGCGGGGATCGGGGCGCCGTCAGAGGCCAGGTCGGCGGCCAGGGCGTGGACCTTGGCGGCGCAGCCCGCGGCCAGGACCGGGTCCAGGCCCGCGGCCAGGAGGGAGCCCAGGACGCCGGACAGGACGTCGCCGGAGCCCGCCGTCGCGGCCCACGAGGAGCGGGCGCGGTTGACCAGGACGCGACCGTCCGGGCCGGCGATGACGGTGGCGTGGCCCTTGAGCAGCACGACGGCGTTGTAGCGTTCGGCGGCCTTCCGCGCGGCCGTCACCCTGTCAGTGCCCACAGGCCCGGCCAGCCGCTCGTACTCGCGGTCGTGCGGTGTCAGCACGAGAAGGGTGTCGGGGTCGCGCGCGTCCCACAGGTCGGGGTTGTTGGCCAGCATGGTGATCGCGTCGGCGTCCGCGCACACCGGCACACCGGCTTCCAGCACCGTGCGCAGGACCGCCTCCGCGCCCAACCCCGTGCCCAGCCCGGGCCCGACGACCCACGCCTGCACCCGGCCCGCGTCCGTGATCGAGCCCGTGCAGATCGACTCCGGCCACCGCGCCCGGACGTCCTCCGCCGCCGGACCGGCATACCTGACCAGGCCGGACGTCGACAGCAACGCCGCACCGGTCGCCAGCACCGCCGCGCCCGGGTACGTCGCCGAACCGGCCGCGATCCCCGTCACGCCCTGCGTGTACTTGTCGTCCTCCGGCCCCGGCACGGGCCACGCCACGCCGATGTCGGCGATGTCCAGCTCGACCAGGTCCGGTCCGTGCAGCTCGCCGTCCAGCCCGATGTCGACCAGCCGCACGTCACCGCAGTCGGCCAGCGCGTGCACGGGCTTGAGGCAGCCGAACGTCACGGTGGTGTGCGCGCGCACGGCGGGCCCGGAGACCGCGCCCGTGTCCGGGTCGACACCGCTGGGCAGGTCGACCGACAGGACCGGCGCCTCCAGGTGCGCCACGTGTTCCGCGGCGTCCGGGCGCAACGGGCCGCGGGCGGAGAGGCCCACGATGCCGTCGATCACCAGGTCGACGTCGCGCAGTCGCGGGACCACCCGGCCACCGACGCGACGGAACGCGGCCAGGCCCTCGGCGTGCACACGATCAGGTGTCAGCAGGACGGCTGACACGGCAACGCCGCGTTTGCGGAGGTAGTAGCCCGCCCACAGCGCGTCGCCACCGTTGTTGCCCGCGCCGACGAGCAGGCCGACCCGTCGCTTGCCCGCCAGCAGCTCCGCCGCGACGACCGCCACGCCGAACGCCGCCCGGCGCATCAGCGCGCCGGCCGGCACGACCGCCATGACGCGTTCTTCCGCCGCCCTGACCCGATCCGTGGTCCAGAAACCCCGCATGGGGCCAAGCGTGCCCTACTCGACCGTGACCGACTTGGCGAGGTTGCGCGGCTTGTCCACGTCGTAGCCGCGACTGCGGGCGATCTCCGCGGCCAGCACCTGCAGCGGCACGGTGGAGATCAACGGCTGCAGCAGCGTCGACACCGCCGGGATCTCGATCAGGTGATCCGCGAACGGGCGAACCGTCTCGTCACCCTCTTCAGCGATCACGATCGTGCGAGCGCCCCGTGCCTGGATCTCGGAGATGTTCGACACCAACTTGGAGTGCAGCACCGCCCGGCCCTTCGGCGACGGCATCACCACGACCACCGGCAGGCCCTCTTCGATCAACGCGATCGGGCCGTGCTTCAACTCGCCCGCCGCGAAGCCCTCGGCGTGCATGTAGGCGAGTTCCTTGAGCTTCAACGCGCCTTCGAGCGCGACCGGGTAGCCGACGTGGCGGCCGAGGAACAGCACCGCCTTCGAGTCGGCCAGCTCCCGACCCAGCGCGCGGACCTGCTCGACCGTGCCCAGCACCTTCTGCACGGCGGCCGGCATGGCCTCCAGCTGGTGGAACTCCTGGGCCACCTCGTCGGGGTACTTCGTGCCGCGCGCCTGCGCCAAGGCCAGGCCGACCAGGTAGTTCGCCGCGATCTGGGCGAGGAACGCCTTGGTCGACGCGACGCCGATCTCCGGACCGGCGTGCGTGTAGAGCACGGCGTCGGACTCGCGCGGGATCTGCGCGCCGTTGGTGTTGCACACCGCCAGCACCCGCGCCTTCTGCGACCGTGCGTGCCGGACCGCCTCCAACGTGTCGGCGGTTTCACCCGACTGGGAGACGGCGACGACGAGCGTGTCGCGGTCCAGCACCGGGTCGCGGTAGCGGAACTCACTGGCCAGCTCGACCTCGACGGGCAGCCGCGTCCAGTGCTCGATGGCGTACTTGGCGACCAGGCCGGAGTGGTAGGCCGAACCGCAGGCGACGACGAAGACCTTGTCGACGTCACGCAGATCCTGGTCGGACAGCCGCTGCTCGTCCAGCACGATCCGGCCGTCGCGGAAGTGGCCGCGCAGCGTGTTGGCCAGCGCTTCCGGCTGCTCCTCGATCTCCTTGAGCATGAAGTACTCGTGGCCGCCCTTCTCGGCGGCCGACAGGTCCCAGTTGACCGTGAACGGCTTGGCCTGGGCGTCCGCGCCGTCGAAGTCGGTGACGCGGTAGCCGTCGCGGTCGATCACCACGAGCTGGTCCTGGCCGAGCTCGACGGCCTCGCGGGTGTGCTCGATGAACGCGGACACGTCGCTGGCGACGAACGTCTCGCCCTCGCCCACGCCCACTACCAGCGGTGACGAACGGCGCGCGGCGACGACCACGTCCGGGTGATCCGCGTGCGTGACGACGAGGGTGAAGGCGCCTTCGAGGCGGCGGACCACCGTGCGGACGCTGGCTTCGAGGTCGCCCTTGGTGTCGCCGTCGTCGTACGCGCGGGCGATGAGGTGCGCGGTGGTCTCGGTGTCGGTGTCGCTGGCCATCTCGACGCCGACCGCTTCGAGCTCGGCGCGCAGGGCGGCGAAGTTCTCGATGATGCCGTTGTGGACGACGGCGACGCGGCCCGTGACGTCGCAGTGCGGGTGGGAGTTGCGGTCGATCGGCGCGCCGTGGGTGGCCCAGCGGGTGTGGCCCATGCCCGCGGTGCCGGTGAAGGCGTCGCGGCCGACCTCGTCCAGGCGTGCCTCCAGGTTCGTCAGGCGACCGGCCTTGCGTTCGACGGCCAGGCCGCCGTCACCGTCGAGGACGGCGACGCCCGCCGAGTCGTAGCCCCGGTACTCCAGCCGTCGCAGCCCGTCGAGCACGACGTCCAGCGCCGACCTGTGGCCCACATATCCCACGATTCCGCACACGCCGCACAGCGTAACTAGACCAGGGGCGTCACTCGAACGGGCCACTTTGCCGCGTTTGCGCTGGTCAGGACGCGAATTGGTGTAGACCAATCTGACCGTGCGCGCCGCCACCACGATCGACTACCGTTCGCGGGGTGAGCGGCTACTCGGCGAAGCAGGTGCTCGACCAGCTCAGCAGGCCCGGTGAGCACCCCGTGCTGCGCGGCGACCTGGCGTTGGTCGGGCTTCCGGGCCTGGTCTACACGCCCGCGGTCGGGTTGGGGCTGCCCGCGGTGGCGTTCGGCCACGGCTGGTTGCAGCCGGTCAACCGCTATCGCGCGCTGCTGCGGCACCTGGCGTCGTGGGGTTTCGTGGCCGCCGCGCCGTGGACCCAGCGCGGGCTGCTGATGTCGTCCCGGCTGCTGGCCGGGAACCTGCGGACGGCGCTCGACGTGTGCACCGGCGTGCGGCTGGGTGACGGCGGGATCAGCGTGGACGCGTCACGGCTGGCGGTGGCGGGTCACTCGATGGGTGGAGGCGCGGCGGTGCTCGCGGCGGCGGACGACCCGCGCGTGCGCGCGGTCGTGACGCTGGCCGCATCCGAGACCCGGCCGTCAGCGCTCGACGCGGCCCGCCGGGTGACCGTGCCAGGGCTGCACCTGGCCGGCGGGGAGGACCGCATCGCGCCGCCGGTCGGGCACGCGGAGGCGATCGCGGAGGCGTGGCAGGGGCCGGTGCAGCTGCGGTCGTTGCCGAAGACCAGCCACCTGGGGTTCGCGGAGGGGCGGCACTGGAGCGAACTGCTGCTCGACGGCAAGGGTGAGCGGGCGGCGCAGAAGTTGGCGCGGGCGCTGATGACGGCGTTCCTGCTGCGGACGCTCAAGGGCGAGAAGAAGTGGGACGCGCTGCTCGACGGCGACGTGAAGGGCGCTGTCCTCACCGTCCAGCGCGGACCGCTGGTCCGCCACTGAACCACTCCCCCTGACCGCCACCGAGCCGCTCTCCTGATCCCGCGCGCCCTGCCGAATGCGGTGGCCGATCGAGGGTCGGGGCGGAAGCCGGTGGCCGGTCGGGGTCAGGTCGGGGCGCAGTAGCCGGCCGGGGTCGGGGTGCGGTCGGTCGGGGTGCGGTCGCGGTGGGTGCCGGTCGGTCGGGGTGGTCGCGGGTCACGGTGAGGCTGGGGTGCGGCGGCGGGCCGGGCCGGTGCGGGGGTTCGGCGTGTGCTGCGGTGCCGTGTGCGAGTTCCTGCCGTGTGCGAGTCCCTGCCGTGTGCGAGTCCTGCCGTGTGCGAGTCCTGCCGTGTGCGAGTCCTGCCGTGTGGGCCGGGCTGTGGCATGGGCGGGTGGGTGTGGGTGGGGCTGGTCGTTGGTGCTGGGTCCTCCGGCCCCTCGACGTCGTCTGGTGGTGGGTCGGTCGCCTGGTGGGCTGGCCGTCGTGGTGGTCGCGACGGGGCGTGGTTGGCGAGGCGGTCCATATCAACCGAGGTACGGGAACAGTGTTTCCGTACATTTTCGGGCGATGTTCACCCGATTGGGTTGGCAGGCGACTGGTCGAGGGGCGGAGGGGTGGTCAGGTCAGCCAGCTCTGGCCGCCGAAGTCGTCGTCATCGTCCACCGGTGCCGGGCGGCGGGGGGCCGTTGGGCGGGGTGGTGGCGGCGGTGGGGCCGGCGCGGCCACGGGAGGTTGGGGTGGTGGCGGTGGGGTCGGGCTCCACGCCGTGTTCACCGGCGGCGGGGTTTCATAGGTCGGCTCGTCGTCTTCCGTGCCGAACTTGAACTCGCCGCTCTTCTTCTCCGTCGCCGCCTTCGTGTTCCAACCGCCGGCGGCCTTCTGCGCCTTCTCGGCCTCGTTCAGCCGCTCGACGATCTTCTGCGCGGTCTGCCCCTGCTTGGCGAAGCTGTCGCTCGCCTGCTCCTTCGCCTCACGCGTGCGGCGCTCGCGCAGCTCACGCCGGTCGGCGTGCTCACGCGAAATCTGGTCCATGCGGCTCATCGCCACGGCCAACCTGTCCGACGCGACGCTCATCGGCCCTCCTCACCGAGCACACCCTGGACGCGGCTGAGGCTGACGTCGTCGTCGAAAAGCGACCCGGTCGTGCGCCACTGCCCGGGACTGCTGCGCTCGTTGTCGCCGCCGCCACCCTGCTGACCACCGCCGGCCATGCCGCCACCCATCATCCCGCCGCCCATCATCCCGCCACCGACAGCCGAACCGCCGGACTGGCCCGCGTGGGACTCCTGCATCGACGGGAGCACGGCGGAACCGGCCTGGCCCGCCTGCGAGGCGTTGGTGTCCGACGCCAGGCCCTGGTCGGCGGAACTGGCCGGAGGGCTGTTCCACGTCTGGTCCGAACCCGACGACGACGAACCGCCGCCCAGCACCGAGTCCGCGCCGTTGAAGCCGGAACCGCCGCCGAGCACCGACGCGCCGGACGTCGACGTCGTCCCCTCGGTGTTGGGCTGGCCGAAACCACCACCCCCACCGTCGAACGCGGCTGGGGCCGATGGGAAGCCCATGGCCTGGAACGACTGCGAGGGCGGGCCCTGGAACGCCGAGGGCTCGGTGAAGCCGCCGCTGACCGGGGCCGCGGCGACGCTGCCCGCGAAGCCCGAGTTGTCCGGTGCGGGCATCGTGGTGAACTGCGGTTCGGTGAAGCCGCGGCTGAAGCCCGGGTCGGGCGCGGTCGGCGGGCTGAACTGCGGCTCGGTGAAGCCACCGCCACCCGCACCACCGGAGAAGCCCGGGTCGGGCGCGGACGGAGGGGCGGACTGCGGTTCGGTGAAACCGCCACCGGAGAAGCCCGGGTCCGGCGCCGTGGGCGGGGCGAACTGCGGCTCCGTGAAGCCACCGCCGCCCGCGAAGCCCTGGTCCGGGGCGAACTGCGGCTCGGTGAAGCCGATGGCCGGTTCCGGTTGGCCGATCAGCGGTTCCGCCGGGGCCGGCATGGTGGTGACGTCGGACGGCAGGTCGCCGCTCGGCACGTCGGCGGGCAGCGGCACGGCGTTGTCCAGGCCCGGGACGGTCGGCATCTCACCGGCGCCGGAGTCGGGGGTGTCCTCGCCGAACTCCACGCCGTACTCCTCGGGCGTGCCGTCGCCGTTGTCGACGGTGAGGTTGATCTCACCGGTCAGCGGGTCGACCTCGGCGGTGATGGCCAGGCCGTCCAGCTCGATCAACGCCTTGCCGTCCGCGCCGGCCTCGATCGGAATCGCGCCGTTCGCGCCACCCTCGGCCGGGCCGCCGACCGCGCCGATCGCGGCACCGGGCGTACCGGGGGTGCCGCCGGCCGCGCCGGGCACGCTGACCGTGGTTGCCGTCGCACCGGCCAACGCGCCCGCCAGCGCCGCCCCGCCGTTCTGGCCCATGAGGGCCTTCAACGCGTCGGGGTTGTTGCTGAAGTCGACGTCGTAGGTCTTCGGCTCGCTCTGCGGCGTGTCGACGGTGATCTGCACGTGGCCGTTCTCGTCCGGCTCCGTGATCTTGATCTCGTTGTCGCCGCTCTTGATGGTGACGGTCTCCGGCGCCTCTTCGTCGCCCTTCAACCCGTCTGGCTTGCCGGCCTGGTCGTCCGGCTTGCCGTCGCCGTCGAGGTCGTCGATCTTGCCGTCGCCATCGGTGTCGCCGGGCAGCTTGATCTCGTCCGGCTTGCCGTCGCCGTCCTTGTCCAGCGGGTTCTCCGGCTTCGGCATCTCGGGCACGGACGGCGTGCCGCCGCCGCCACCGGAACCGCTGCCGCCGCCACCCGTGCCGCCACCGGTGCCGCCACCGCCACCGGTGCCACCGCCGGTGTCGCCACCCTTGTCCCCGCCCTTGTCGCCGCCTTCTTCACTCGCGGCCGCGGGGAACGGGTTCTCGAACTCCGCCATGTAGTTGGCGAGGGTCTCCCACTGGGCGTCCACGGAGGACTTGGTCTCCGTGCAGCACGTCTTGAACTGCTCGTAGAGCTGCCAGAACTCGCGGTTGAACGAGTCGCGGATCCACTTCTTGCACTGGTTGATCGCGTAGTCGCGGTTCTCGTCGTTCAGGGTGCAGTCGTCGGAGTGGATCCGGTCGGCGATGTTGCTGCCGGTCTTCGAGTCCACCCAGCCGGCGATCTCCAGCACGCGGTCCTTGGAGTAGTCGCCCTCGCCGCGCGCGAACGACACGACCTTCTCCGCCATGTACGTGTCCGCCTGGCCGATCTGCTCCCGGTACATGCCGAGGACCTCGTCGGCCTTGCTCTTGCACAGCTGGTACACGCCGCGGACCGCGGTGCGGGTCAGCTTGGCCGCGCCTTCGAGCGCGTCGCCGAGTTCCGTGATCTTCGGCGAGAGCTCGCCGGTGTAGTGCTCGTGGGACTTGGTGGCCGCCTCGCCCTCCCACTCGCCGTACAGGGCCTTGAGCTGACCGTCGACGTCCGACTTCATGTCGTCGATCTTGGTCTTGGCGGTGCTGAACTCGTCGGCTTCCATGAGCAGCTTGTGGAAGTTGATCCCGCGCTGCTCGTCGTACGGCTTCTGGATCTGCTCGGCGTAGTTGATCGCCGTGGTGTTGCCCATGCAGTCGCCCGGCCGGTTGTTCCAGATGCCCTCGAACTTCTCGAACACCTTCAAGCCGGCCTTGCCCGCGTCGAACAGCTCGTCGGACAGCTTCACGCCCGCGCCGGACGACGTCGGCGGCTGCTTCGAGTCCAGGTCCTGCTGGCCGTCCTGGACGGCCTTGGTCTGCTCCTGGCTGTTGTAGCTGTTGGACTCGCCCTCGGCCTTGGCCTCGTCGTAGCGGTTCTGCAGGCCGTCGTCGGCACCGGCGTGGTCGCCCCAGTCCCACAGGCTCGACGTGTCGTAGCGGTCCTTGTAGGTGTTGGCCTCGTCCGGGATGTTCCACGGCGCGGTCGAGGACACGTAGGCGTGCATGAGCTCCGCCTTCTTGTCCTCCGACACGTTCGGGTCGTCGAGAACGGCCTTGACGTCGTTCCAGCTCGGCTCGGCCATCAGTACTGGCTCCCCAAGTCCGCGGCGTTGGTGGATTCGACATCGCCGTAGGTCGAGGCACCGGAAGCGATCTTCCCGGCGAATCCGCCGAGCACGCTGGTCATGTTCGCGATGCCTTTGCCGAAGTTGTCGATGCCCGTTTTGTAGTTGGCGAAGTGCTGCTGGTGCGCTTCACCGAAATCACGGGCGATCGTCTGGGTCTGACCGACGTCCTTCAATCCGTCGGCCGTCTCCTTCGCCGCATCGGAAATGCCCTTCGAGGCTTTTCGCATCGCCTCGGTACTGGTGCCGTAACCGGCCACGGCGCTCCACTCCCCTCCGTGGCTCGAAGGCCACGCCCCAACTCGACGACTCGCCCCTTTTCGACGCGACGCTTCGGTGTGCGGTTCCCATCGTCGCAGCCCACCGGGCCGGCTGACGGTGGTTCTGCGCTGGTCCTTGCAGGTGTAAACGCCGGCGCGCGGACGTCGGCCCTACCGGGGCGGTGGCGGCGGGCCGTTCGGCGGCTGGGGCGGCTGGTAGCCCTGGGGAGGCGGCGGGTTCTGGCCGTGGGGTGGCTGCGGGTACGGCGGCTGACCCGGGTACGGGCCGCCCGGCTGGGGACCGCCCGGGAACTGCTGACCGGGGAACTGCTGGCCCGGGTAGGGCTGACCGGGGTGTTGGCCGGGGTGGGGAGGGCGAGGGGCCTGCTTGTTCCCGCTCTTCTTCACCAGCACGACGATCCCCACGACGATGCCGATCACCACCAGCGCGATGATCACCATCTCGGCGTAGCCGATGTTGCCCATCCCCGAACCCCCGAACGACTCGCCCGTCAGTGCACCGAGGAAACCACACCGGCCAGTCGCTGTGCCGCGGACTCGGCCAGTTCGTGCGTGGCGGCCTCGACCATGACGCGCACCAGCTGCTCGGTCCCGGACGGGCGCAGCAGCACCCGGCCCGTGTCGCCCAGCTCGGCCGTCACGGCGGCGACCGCCTCGCTGACCGCGGCGTCCTTGGCCACCGCCGCCTTGTCGCCGACGACCACGTTGATCAGCACCTGCGGCAGGCGGTGCATCACGGCCGCGAGTTCGGCCAGCGGCTTGCCGGTCTCCGCCATCCGCGCCATCAGCCGCAGCGCGGTCAGCAGGCCGTCACCGGTGGTGGCGTGCGCCGGGAGGATCACGTGCCCGGACTGCTCACCGCCCAGCGCGAACCCGCCCGCGCGCAGCTCCTCCAGCACGTAGCGGTCGCCGACCGCGGTGGTCTTGAGGGCGATGCCGTGCTCGCGCATCGCCAGGTGCAGGCCGAGGTTGCTCATCACGGTCGCGACCAGCGTGTCGTCGGTCAGCTCGCCGGCTTCCTTCATGCCGAGCGCCAGCACCGCCATGACCTGGTCACCGTCGAGGTCGTTGCCGTCCGCGTCGACCGCGACGCAGCGGTCCGCGTCACCGTCGTGCGCGATGCCCAGGTCGGCGCCGTGCTCGACCACCGCGGCACGCAGCTTCGCGACGTGGTTGGAGCCGCAGTCGTCGTTGATGTTCAGCCCGTCCGGTGTGGTGTGGATCTCCACGACGTCGGCGCCCGCACGGCGGTAGGCGTCCGGCGCGGCCACGGACGCGGCGCCGTTCGCGCAGTCCACCACGACCTTCAGGCCGTCCAGGCGGTGCGGCGTCACCTTCAGCAGGTGCTGCACGTACTGGCCCTCGGCGTCCTCGATGTCGCGGACGCGGCCGATGCCCGCGCCGGTCGGCCGGTGGTCGCGCTCGCCCAGCTTCTGCTCGATCTCGTCCTCGACCGCGTCGGGCAGCTTGTGCCCGCCCGCGGCGAACAGCTTGATGCCGTTGTCGGGCATCGGGTTGTGCGAGGCGGAGATCATCACGCCGACGTCCGCGCCCAGCGCCGACACCAGGTAGGCGACCGCCGGGGTGGGCAGCACGCCCGCGCGCAGCACGTCCGCGCCCGCCGACGTGAGGCCGGCCACCACCGCCGCCTCCAGCATCTCGCCGCTGGCCCGCGGGTCGCGGCCGACCACCGCGACCGGGCGGTGCGAGCGGTCGTGCTCGGCCAGCACCCGGGCCGCCGACGCGGCGATGGACAGCGCGAGTTCGGGGGTCAGGTCCGCGTTGGCGAGACCGCGTACGCCGTCAGTGCCGAACAGCCGAGCCATGATCGCCGTGACCTCCATGCACACAAAACAAACGGGGGAGAAAAGCACTGCGGGAGCAGCAGTTCGACGAAGAACTGACTGCTCCCGCAGGGATGGTGCTCGCTCGACCAGGAAGGTCAGCGCTTGCTGTACTGAGGCGCCTTGCGGGCCTTCTTGAGACCGTACTTCTTCCGCTCCTTGACCCGGGGGTCACGGGTGAGGAAGCCGGCCTTCTTCAGCACCGGGCGGTCCTCGGAGTCGACGGCGATCAGCGCACGCGCGATCGCGAGGCGCAGCGCACCGGCCTGGCCGGTGGTGCCGCCGCCGCGCAGGTTCGCGATGACGTCGAACGTCTCCGGCTTCTCCGTCGTCACCAGGGGCTCACGGATGAGCTGCTGGTGCACCTTGTTCGGGAAGTAGTCCTCGAGGGACTTCCCGTTCAGGGTGAACTTGCCGGTGCCGGGGAGGAGCCGCACGCGGACGATGGCCTGCTTGCGCCGGCCGACCGTCTGCGCGAGGTGGTGCGCACCCGCGTTGAGGGTGTGCCGCACGACGGGCGCGGCCTCGACCTCGGCGTCCTCGACCTCGTCCGCCTCGGCGGCGGGGGTCTCGGCTTCGGTGGCCTCGGCCTCGGTGGCTTCCGCCTCGGTGGCCTCCGCCTCGACGGCTTCGGTCTCGACAGCGTCGGTCTCGACGGCGTCGGTCTCGGCCTCAGGGGTCGTCACGTCGATGTCCTCGGTCTGCTGCTCGGTCACTGGGCGACCTTCTTGATCTCGAACGGCTGCGGCTGCTGCGCAGCGTGCGGGTGGTTCGGGCCCGTGTAGACCTTGAGCTTGCCCGCGATAGCGCGGCCGAGGCGGTTCTTGGGCAGCATGCCCTTGATCGCCTTCTCGACCAGCCGGTCGGCGCGGGTGTCGAGCACCTCGCCGAACGAGCGCTGGCTCAGGCCGCCCGGAAAACCGGAGTGCCGGTACACGAACTCCTGGTCACGCTTCTTGCCGGTCAACGCCACCTTGTCCGCGTTGATGACGATGACGAAGTCACCGGTGTCAACGTGTGGGGCGTAAGTCGGCTTGTGCTTGCCGCGCAGCAGCGTCGCGGCCTGGGTGGCGAGCCGACCGAGCACCACGTCCTGGGCGTCGATCACGTGCCAGGTTCGGGTCACCTCGCCGGGCTTCGGGCTGTACGTGCGCACGGGTCTACCTCGTCGTCACTTGCGTCTGGGGTCATTGCGGCGGCTGCTCAGGCCAGAGACCCCAGGTGGGCAGAGGACCAGAACACGAGGTACGCATAGTGCGCACCAGTTACCGCACAACAACGTAGGAAGATACCGGTTGAGGTCGGCGTGGGTCAAAACGGGGCCCCTCAACCGGGCCGGAACAGACGCGTGGCCCCGGAACCTCGAGGTTCCCGGGGCCACGCGAGGGGTCACGCTGGGGTGACCTGGGTCACCAACGAGCGGAGTTCTTCTGCTCCGCCGCGTTGTAGGCGTCGTTGGCCGACGCGACCGCGGCACCGACCGACGCCAGCACCTGCTGGAGGTCGCCCGCCGACTGGTTCCACTTGGCCTGCGCCTCGGCGTAGGCGCCGGACGAGGCACCTTCCCACTGCGCGATGACCGGGTCGATGCGGGACTTCAGGTCGTCGAGGGCCTGCTGGACCTGGCTGGCCTGGCTGGCGATGTCACCCGCGGCCGTCCCGAGGGCCGCGAAATCAACCTTGATCATGTCGTTCATGGAATCCCCTTGAGGTCAAAACCGAAATGAGCAATTGGTGAACAGGTGGGGCGAGCGAAGAAAATGCTCGATCAGCCGCCGAGGCGACCCATGATCTGCGACATCTCCTGCGCCTGCTCCTGCTCCTGCTGCACGTAGGTCTGCGTCGTGCCGGTGATCTGCTCGGCGATGGAGACCAGGGCCTCCTGCAGCTTCGCGGCGTCGTCGTTGAAGCGCTCCATCAGCCGGCCGAACGCGGTGGCGGCCTCGCCCTTCCACGCGCCACTCACCGAGTCGATGGTGTTGCGCAGGTTGTTCAGGATGCCCTGAACGCCGTCGTTCGTGGACATGATGTCCTTGGCAGCGTTCTCGAGCTCCGGAATTCCGGTTGCGTAACCAGCCATTGGTCGCGACCCCCTAGGTCGTTGAGATCAGGCGTTCTTGGTTCGTACGCCTCTTACGACGCAGACCCTGCCATGGTCGGTTCCGTGCTGTCGCGACTTCTCGGGAAGTCGTTGCGGTTGTAAACGCGCCGGGTCGCCGAGCACCCTCAGTAGAGGATTCGCGCTTGCGAAAAGTCCTCGTCATCGCCCCTTTCGGGGGGCAGTTGACCACTGGGGCCCGCCACCGCGCGGGAACCGAGCACCGGGCGCGGTGGAACCGCATTTGCATTCGCGTCCGTTTGCTCTCGCGATTTCTCGGGCGAGAGCAGTTCGGCGCCCGGTGGCAACTGCTCCACCGGCAGGCCGCGGTGCTGCCGGAAACCGGTGGCGACCCGCTGGACGTCCGGTGACGTGGGCGCGTGCCGGTCGGGCTGGACCTGCCGCGCCTTGGCCTGCTCGGCGAGCCGCCGGTTCCGCTCGCGCTGGGCGGCGTTCTTCTCGCCCGCGGCGGCGGCCGCGCGCCGGCCTCTGGTCACCGCCGCTTCGAGGTCGGAGCGGAACCGGGCGAAGGCCTCCGGGATGCCGGTCATCACATTCCCCACAAAGTCACTTGGTCACGGTCAGCGTGCCGACCACCTGCTCGCACGCGGGGCGGACCCGGTCGTGCCCGTCCCGCGGGTACTGGCACCCGACGCTGACCTGGACGTCGTCCTGGAACAGCACGTACCAGTCGATGACGGCCGACCCCACCTCTTCCCGGTAGTAAACGACATCCTTGGCGGCGAAGTCGGCGGAAGGGTCGAAATCGGACACGTTCTCGCGCTGGTCGTACTGGCCGCGCAGCTCGGCCTCGGCCCGCGGCCGGTCGTCGGTGGCGTTGTAGTTGAGCACCCGCTCCTCCACCGCGATGACGTCCAGGTCCGACTCGGGCGCCTCGGGTTTGAGCAGCACCTTGCGGGTCTCGACCTGGCCGCCGGTCTGCTGCCAGCCGCTGGGGGCGACGAAGCTGTAGTCGTACTGCGCGATGGTCTTGCCACCGGCGGTGGTGGACGGGGTGGTGGGACCGCCGGTCGTGGTGTCGTCCCTGGTCAACGCGTACGCCACGGACGCACCGACGACAGCGACCACCACGGCGGCGACGACCACCAGCAGCGGCACCCGGCTGCGGCGCGGCGGCACGGGCGCGGGACCGGTGGCGGTCGGCGGGAAGTAGGACGGCTGCGGGAACCCGGCCGGCGGCGAGGGCGGCGTGATCCGCCGGGTGATCTTGCGGGTCTGGTCGTCGGTGATCTTCTGGGTGACGTCGCCCTGGCCGGGCGGGAGCGCGCCGGTGCGCAACGGGTCCACGCTCACCGCCCGCAGCGCGCCGCGGGCCACCACGGTCTCCGGCTGGTCGATGCTCGTCGGCACCACGCCGGACTGCTCCAGCACCAGCCGCGCCACCAGCGGGATGCGGCTGGAACCGCCGACCAGGAACACGCCGGCGAGGCCGCGCGGGTCGAGGCCCGCGTCCCGCACCGCGGTCACCACGAGCGCGGCGGCGCGGGTGAGCGGCGTGGTGATCAGGCGTTCCAGGTCGGTGCGGGTGACGTGGGCGTCGGGGAACGGCGGCGGCATCGGCACGTCGGTGTAGGCGTGCCGGGACAGCGTCTCCTTCGCGCCGCGCACGTCCTGGCGCAGCACCCGGCGCTTGCGCCGGTCGGCCAACTCCCGACCCTCCACGAGCTGCCGCCACGCCTCCGGGTCGCCGGGCGAGACCAGCGAGCCGACGTGCTCCAGCAGCGCCTGGTCGACGTCCGCGCCGCCGAAGCCGGGGTCGCCCTTGGTGGCCAGCACGCGGAACGTGCCGCCCCGGCGGGCCACCACGCTGGCGTCGACCGTGCCGCCGCCGAGGTCGAGCACGGCCAGCGCCGCGCCGTCCGGGATGGCGTGGGTCGCCGAGTGGAACACCGCCGCCGCGACCGGCTCCGGCACCAGCCGGACCTCCTGGCCGAGGCCCCGTGCGGCCTGCAGCAGCACCCTCGTGCGGATCGCGCCCCAGTCCGCCGGGTGGGTGAGCACGAGCAGGTCGACCCTGGCGCCGCCCGCCACCCGCCGCGCCTCGTCCACGGCCCTGGTCAGCACGGCCCGCACGACGTCGACCACCGGCAGCACGCTCGTGCCGAGCAGCAGTTCGCGCTCGTCGACGCGGCGCTTGGGGTGCGGCTCGTAGCGGGACGGGTCCACCGCCGCCTGGCGCTCGGCCTCCTGGCCGACGAACAGCGTGCCGTCCGCCGCCGCGAACACCGCGGAGGGCACGATCGGCTGCCCGTCGACCACCACGACCTGCGGTTCGCGACCGTGGCGCGACAGGGCGACGCAGGTGCTGGACGTGCCGAAGTCCACCGCCACGTGCAAGCTCATCCGTCATCCCCTCGTCGGCCGGGGCGGGCCTGCATATGCATACCTCACCGCACCGACGCCCCGCCGCCGGGTCGCGGTGGTCGGCGGGGCGCGGTGATCGGCGGGGTGCGCCGGTGGTCGGCCGTCGTGCTCGGCGTGGGCCTGCGGTTCCGCGGCCGGTGGTGGGTACGTGCGTCACCCCACCTTGGGCCGGATGCGGTCCGCCGCGCTGTGCCCCAGGTCGTCCAGCACGACCACCGCTTCCTGCCACCTCCGCCGCGCCGCCGCACCGTCGCCCGCGGCGTGGAGGGTGTCGCCGAGGCGGTCCAGGGTCATCGCCTCCTCGAAGCGCTCCCCCACGGCGCGGTACTGCGCGAGGGCGTTCTCGTAGCAGCGCGCGGCTTCGCCGAGGTCGTCCAAGTGGTGGTTGATGTAGCCCAGGCTGTCCCAGATGGCCGCCTCGCCGGCCTGGTCGTCACCGGTCTCCTGGTGCAGCGCCAACGACCGCAGGCAGTGGTCGAGCGCGGTGCGGTGGTCGCCGAGCAGGGCGTGCAGCCAGCCGACGGAGTTCAGCATGCGGCGGTAGGACGCGGCGTCACCCAGTTCCTCCCGGAGCCGGAGGGCCTGTTGGGCGTGGTGCAGCGCGTCGGCGTGCCGTTCGTCGTACTCGTAGAGGATTGCGAGGTCGCCGTGCAGGTTGGCCCGGGCCCTCGGGTCACCCGCCGCCAGCTCCAGCGCCTGTTCCAAGTGCGATTCCGACTCGCCGGAGTGCTCCAGCGTGCGGTGGATCCGCCCCAGCCCGCGGTGGGCCGTCGCCTGCGCCGCGTCGTCGCCGAGCCGGCGGGCCGCGTCGAGGGCGAACCGGTGACACCGCAGGGCCTCCTGCCAGTAGCCCCGCCTGCCGCAGAACGACGTGATCGACGCGGTGAGCCGCCAGGTGTGCGCGTCGAAGCCGTGCCGGAACGCGTGCTCGACCACCCGGAACACCGTGGCCTTCTCCAGTTCGAGCCAGGCCAGCGCGTCGTCGTGGTCGGCGGCACCGGTGACGACGACGCCCGGCAGCGGCGGGTCGAGGACGACTTCGGTGTCGCGGTAAGGGGCGCGCACGCTCTCCACGGCCGCCACCGCGTGCAGGTAGTGGTCGAGCAGGCGGTGGACGGCGGCGCGGCGCGCGGGCTCGTCGACGCGCTCGGCGACCACCTCGCGGGCGTAGGTGTGCACGAGGTCGTGCAGCGAGAAGCGGCTCGGGCGGTGCTCGACCAGCAGGTTCATCCCGCTCAGCTCGCGCAGGCAGGCACGCGCCTCGCGCACCGCGATCCCGGCCAGGCTCGCGACCGCCGGGACCGACACCTCCGGGCCGGGGTGCAGGCCCAGCAGCTCGAACACCCGGCGCGCGGCCGGGGTGAGCCGTTCGGACGACCAGGAGAAGACGGCCTTGACGCTGACCGCGTCGTCACCGATGTCCAGGGCGTCCAGCCTCGTGCGCTCGTCGGCGAGCTCGTCGGCCAGCGCCCGCAGCGGGAACTCCGGGTGCGCGGCGGCCCGTGCGGCGACCACCGCCAACGCCAGCGGCAGCCCCGCGCAGTGCTCGACCACGTCCCGCGCGGCCCCGGGCTCGGCCGCCACCCGGTCCGCGCCGAGCTGCCGTTCGAGCAGCGCGAACGCGTCGGCGTCGGCCAGCACGCCCAGCGCCAGCGGCCGGGCGCCTTCCCGGACGATCAGCCCGTCCAGCCGGCGGCGGCTGGTCACCACGGTGAAGCACCCCGGTCCGCTCGGCAGCAGTGGGCGGACCTGCTCGCTGTCGCAGGCGTTGTCCAGCACGACCAGGATCCGCCGGTCGGCCATCGCGCCCCGGTACAGGTTGACCAGCTCGTCCGACGTCGACGGCAGCCCTTCCCGCGCCACGCCCAACGCGCCGAGGAAACCCCGCAGCGCCTCGTCGGGGCCCACCGGGGCGCCGCTCGGGTCGAACCCGCGCAGGTCGACGTAGAGCTGCCCGTCCGGGAACCGGTCGCCGTGCCGCGCGGCCCAGTGCAACGCCAACGTGGTCTTGCCGATGCCGGCCGCACCGTCGACCGCGGAGATCACCACCGCGCCGCCGTCCGCCGGTGCCGCGTCGAGCAGCCCGCCCAGCACGTCCAGCTCGTGCCGGCGACCGACGAAGAACCTGGTGTGCACCGGGAGCTGCCGCGGCACGGGCACCGCCTGCCCGCCAGCCGCGGCCGTCGGCCCGGACGTCAGGATCCGCTGGTACAGCTCCTGCAACCGCGGCGCCGGGTCCACGCCGAGCTCGTCGACCAGCCGCCCGCGCAGCGCGTCGTAGGCGGCCAGCGCCTCCGCCTGCCGGTCGGACCC
The DNA here is from genome assembly GCF_003014735.1 of Saccharothrix carnea. GTDB lineage: Bacteria > Actinomycetota > Actinomycetes > Mycobacteriales > Pseudonocardiaceae > Actinosynnema > Actinosynnema carneum. The sequence goes on from NZ_PYAX01000006.1 coordinate 285,242, forward strand.
GGCCAGCGCCAGCATGAACTGGCCCCAGAACCGCTCCCGCAACGGGTACCGCCCGGTCAGCACGCGCAACTCGGCGACCAGCTCGCCCGTCCGGCCCGCCGCCAGGTCGGCGTCGATCCGGCGTTCCAGGGCGGTCAGCCGCTCCTCCAGCAGCGGCGCCACGGCCTCGGCGTGCAGCACGTCCGACCGCACGTCCGACAGCGGTTCGCCCCGCCACAGCGCCAGCGCCTCGGCGAACCGGCCCCGCCCGGCCAGGTCGCGGAACCGGGTGAGGTCGAGTGCGTCGGGCGGGACCTCGGCCAGGTAGCCGTTCGTGGTCGTGCGCACGACGTTCGCCTCGCCCAACGCCTGGCGCAGCCGCCGCACCACCATCTGCAACGTCGCCTTGGCCCGGTCCGGGTTCGGCACCCGGCCGTCCCACAGCCGGTCGACCAGGTCGTCCGCCGGCACCGGCCGGTTGGCGTCCAGCAGCAGGACCGCCAACAGCAGCCGGGCCCGACCGGCGGGAACCGGCACGAGCACGTCGCCGTGCCAGACCTCCAGCGGACCGAGGACGTTGAACCTGGTCGTCGTCTTCCCCACCGCGGTCATGCCTGTTCTCCGAGTTCGCGTCGCACATCGTCGGCCGCAGGGTGCCGGAGGTCCTCGAAGATGGCCAGCGCGTTGCGCAGCGCGGCACGGGCCGCTTCCCGGTCACCCGCGCGCCGGTGCGTCTCGCCGAGGTCCCGCCACACGCCGGCTTCGTAGTACCGGTCTCCCGACCGCGCGAAGAGGTCCAGGCTCTTGCGGATCATGGTCAGCGCGTCGTCCAACCGGCCCAGTTCGCGGTAGGCGAGGCCCAGGGTGCCGAGTGCGGCGGCGTGCCCGGGCAGATCGGTCAGCTCCTCGTACCGCTCGATCGCGTCCGCCGCGTGGCGCACCGCCTCCTCGTGCCGGCCGAGCAGGTGGTAGCTCCACGAACTGGACGTGAGCGCGCGGGCCTGCCCGTGCGCGTGGCCCAGTTCCCGGAACAGCTCCAGCGCGTCCAGTTGCAGCGGCAGCGCCTCGGCGGACGCCTGGTGGACCCCGCTGAGGTTCACCAGCACGTAGCCCTCCGAGACGCGGTCGCCGAGGTCGTGGAACAGGCGCCGGGCGGTGTCGAGGTGCTCTCCCGCCTCGGTCCACCGGTGCAACAACGTCGCCGCCCGGCCCAACCCGCGGTGCATGCCGGCCTGCCCGCGGACGTCGCCGAGCCGTTCCGCCGCGCGCAACGCCTTCCGGCACGCCTCCAGCCACTCCGGCCAGTGCCCGCTGGAGTGGAAGTACGTCGCCGTGCACTCGGGGATCAGCCAGGCTCGGGCGTCGGACGCGTGCTCCGCCGCGTGGCCCGCCACCGCGAGCAACGTCCGGAACTCGGCGCGGTACCAGTCGAGGGCGGCGGCGTGCGACTCGACGCGCTCGGGGCGCACGCCCGGTCGCGGCGGTGGCGGGTCCACCGGCTTGCGCTCGGGGTAGAGCGCCTTGTCGGCCTGCTCGGCGGTGTGCAGGAAGTGGTCGACCAGGCGGGTACCGGCCTCGCGGAGGTCGGCGGCCGGGTGCTGGTCGGCGACCAGGTCGGCGGCGTACGCGCGGAGCAGGTCGTGCAGCGCGTACCGGCCCGGCACGTGCTCGGCGACCAGGTGCGCCCGCGTCAGCTCCACGAGCGCACGGCGTGCCTCGGTGACCGGGAGCGCGGCCAGGCTCGCGGCGGCGGCCGCGGAGAGGTCCGGGCCGGGGTGCGGGCCGAGCAGCCGGAACAGCCGGGCGGCGGTGTCGCCCAGGTACCGGTAGGACCACGAGAAGACGTCCCGGACCGACGTCAGCCGGTCACCGGTGTCCAGCGCGTCGAGCCGCGTGTGGTCGGCCGCCAGTTCGTCGGCGAACGCGCGCAGCGGCGCCGAGGGTTCCGCCGCCGTGCGGGCCGCCACGACGGCCAGCGCCAGCGGCAGGCCCGAGCACCGGGCGACGAGCCGGTCCACCGCTTCGGGCTCGACCGCCGACCGGGCCCGTCCGACCCCCGCCTCCAGCAGCGCCACGGCCTCGTCCCGGTCGAGCAGGTCCAGCCGGACCGGCCGGGCGCCTTCCCGCACGACCAGGCCGGTGAGCCGGTCGCGGCTGGTGACCAGCACCAGGCAGCCCGGCGTGCCGGGCAGCAGCGGGCGGACCTGGTCGGCGTCACGGGCGTTGTCCAGCACCACCAGGACCTTCCGGTCGGCCAGCAGGCTGCGGTACAGCGACGCCTGCGCCTGCACCGCCGGCGGTATCCGGGACGGCGGCACGTCGAGCGCTTCGAGGAAGCCGCGCAGGGCGTCCGTCGGCGACATCGGCCGGCCGGACGGGTCGTACCCGCGCAGGTTGACGTACAGCTGGCCGTCCGGGAACCGCGGTGCGACCTCGTGCGCCCAGTGCACCGCGAGCGCCGTCTTCCCGATGCCCGCCGGGCCGTTGATCGCCGAGATCCCCACCGTGGAGCCGGAGACGGCGGCGTCCAGCTCGCGCAGGGCGCGGTGACGTCCGACGAAGATCCGCGGCCGGACGGGCAGCTGGCGCGGTACCCCGGCGCGGTGCGGCGGCACGGCCGGCTCGTCGGTCAGGACCCGCTGGTGCGCCTCGCGCAGCGCCGGACCCGGTTCGACCCCGAGTTCCTCGGCCAGCAGCGAACGCACCTCCCGGTAGGCGGCCAGCGCCTCCGCCTGCCGCTCCGACCGGTACAGCGCCAGCACCAGCTGCGCCCAGAACCGCTCCCGCAACGGGTGCCGCCGGGTGAGCACCCGCAGCTCCTCCACCACCTCCGGCGCCCGACCCGCCGCCAGGTCGGCGTCGAGGCGTTGTTCGAGCACGCCCAGTCGGTGCTCCAGCAGCGGCACGACCTCCTCGCGGTGCAGCAGGTCCGACCGCACGTCCGGCAGCGGGTCACCGCGCCACACGGCCAGCGCCTCGGCGTACCGGCACTGCCCGGCCGACGCGCGGTACCGGTGCAGGTCCAGGCTCCCCGGAGGCACCTCGGCCACATACCCACCGGTGGCGGTGCGGATCACGTTCGCCGCACCGAGCGCCCGGCGCAGGCGGGCGACCGCCATCTGCAACGTCGCCCTGGCCCGCTCGGGGTTGGGCGGCTCGCCGTCCCACAGCCAGTCGACCAGCCGGTCGGAGGGCACGACCTCGCCGGCGCGCAGCAGCAGAGCGGCCAGCAGCGTCCGGCCCAGGCCCGCGGGCACCGGCACGCCACGGCCGTCGACCCGCACCCGGAGCGGGCCGAGGATTGCGAACTCGATCACCAGACCCCCCTAATGCCGTGACCGGGAACCCTCGCCGCGTCTGCCGACGCCCGGCAGGGCGGCTAGCGGGTTGTCCCGGCACGGACCAGCAGCACGAAGGCCTCCCACTCGGCGTCGAGCCAGGCGGAGGCGTCCTCGGCCGACGTGAACTCGTCCGGCCGCACGCAGTCGTGCGCGGGCAGGACCGGCGCGGCCTCGTCGGTCAGCCACCGCACGGCGTTGGCCGCGGTGTGCGCGTACCAGGTCAGCGCACGCCGGTCGGCGGCGTCGACGTCGTCCCCCTCGGCGTCGGCCAGCTCGGCCGCGTACCGCCGCAGCAGCGGGTGCATCGAGTACCGGCCCGACGCGTGCCCGGACAGCAGGTGCGCGGCGGTCAGCTCCGCGATCGCGGCCTCCGCGTCGGGCACGGGCAGGCCGGCCACCGCCGCCGCGGCGGACACCGACGAGCTCGGCACCCGGTGGTGGCCGAGCAGCCGGAACACCCGCGCCGCCATCGGACCCAGCAGCCGGTACGACCACGAGAACACCGTGCACAGCCGGGCGTCCTCCTCGCCCGTGTCCATGTGGTCCAGCAGCTCCTGGTCCACCGCCAACTGGTCGGCGACGTCCGCCAGCGTGAAGTGCGGGTTGACCGCGGCCCGCGTCGCCACCACCGCCAACGCCAGCGGCAGGCCGGCGCACAGCTCCACCAGCGTGCCGGTCGCCGCCGCCTCCTCGGCCAACCGCTCCGGGCCGAGCCTGCGCTCCAGCAGGGCACGCGACTCGACGTCGTCGAGCGGCTCCAGGGTGATCGAACGGGCGCCCAGGCCCGCGAGCCGGTCACGGCTGGTGACCACGACGAACGCGCCGTCCGGCACCAGGGGCCGCACCTGCTCGGCGTCACGGGCGTTGTCGAGCACGATCAGCAGCTTGCGGCCCTCGACCGCGCGGCGGAACGCGGCGACCTGGGCCTCGAACCCCGCCGGGACGGACGGCACGTCCAGCGCGTCCAGGAAACCCCGGAGCACCTCACCCGGCGGCACGGGCTCGGCGGACGGGTCGAACCCGCGCAGGTTCGCGTACAGCCGGCCGCCGGTGAACGCCTCCGCGGCCAGGTTCGCCCAGTGCACGGCGAACGCGGTCTTCCCGACGCCCGCCATGCCGCCGACCACCACGACACCCGGACCCGCCTCGGCACCCGCGGACAGCTCGGCCGACTCCTCGTCACGGCCGACGAAGTACGGCCCGCGCGAGGGCAGCAGGTGCGGCACCACCGACCGCGCCGGCACCAGGTCCGGGTTCGCGAGCAGGATCCGCTCGTGCAGCTCGCGCAACTCGCGCCCCGGCTCGACGCCCAGTTCGCCGGCGAGCACCTCCCGTGCCTCGCGGTAGGCCGCCAACGCCTCCGCCTGCCGCTCCGACCGGTACAGCGCGAGCATCAGCTGCGCCCGGAACCGCTCGCGCAACGGGTGCGCCCTGGTCAACGACCGCAGCTCGGCGACCAGCTCGTGCGCCGCGCCCGCGGCCAGGTCGGCGTCGATCCGCCGGGCCAGCGCGTCGAGGCGTTCCTCCTCCAGCGGCACGACCTCCAGCCGGTGCAACGCGTCCGACCGCACGTCCGACAGCGGCGCGCCACGCCACAGCGCGAGCGCCTCCGCGTACCGCCCGGCGTCCACCAGGGACCGGAACCGGTGCAGGTCCAGCGCGTCGGCGGGCACGTCGGCGAGGTAGCCGCCCGCGGCGGTGCGGACCACGTTCGCCTGGCCGAGCGCGCGGCGCAGCCTGGTCACGGTCATCTGCAGCGTGGCGCGGGCGCGGGCCGGGTCGGGCGCACCGCCGTCCCACAGCCGGTCGACCAGTTCCCCGGCGGTGACGACCTCGCCCGCCCGCAGCAGCAACGCGGCCAGCAGGACCCGTGACTTGCCCGCCGGGACGGCCACCGGCCGGCCCGCGTGCCTGACTTCGAGGGGTCCGAGCACCCTGAACTCAGTCGTCACCCGGCCCCCCTTGCACGGCCACGAGTGTACCGGCGCCGATCACGGGCCGTGACGTCACGACGACGGTCGGCTGATCTCATCGCGCAACGCCTCGGCCGCCGCGGGATCCAGCTCGGTGAAGATCGCCAACGCCTGCCGGGCCGCCTCCTCCGCCTCGCCGACCGCGCCCCGGTCCCTCTCGGCCCGCGCGAGCCGGCGCAGCGTGTTCGCCTCTTCCTCCCGCGCACCGGTCTCGCGCCACAGGGCGACCGCCGCGCGGAACCGCTCGACCGCCTCGGCCGGCCTGCCCGAGTGGTGCAGGGCGTGCCCGAGGCTGTCGAGGGCGTGCGCCTGGCCGGACCGGTCGCCCTCCGCGCGGAACACCTCCAGCGCCTCGCCGCAGCACGCCAGGGCGGCGGCGTGGTCGCCCAGCAGGGTGCGGAACCAGCCGACCGCGTTCACCGCGCCCGCCACCGTGCACGGGTCACCGGTGCCGCGCGACAGCTCCAGCGCGCTCACGCACTCGCGCAACGAGTCGGCGTACCGGCCCTGCCGCTCGAACACCGCCGCCAACCCGCGGTGCGCGCGGGCCCGGCCGGACGCGTCGCCCAGCTCGGCGGCCAGCTCCAGCGCACGGCGGTAGTGGCCCACCGCCTGGTCCGGCTCACCCTCCTCGGTCAGCGCGAGGCCAAGCTCGCGGTGTGCCCGGACCTGCGCATCCAGGTCGCCGAGCCGTTCACCCGACGCCAACGCGATCCGCTGCGTCGCCACCAGGTCCTGCCAGTGGCCGCGGCGCCGGAAGTAGGCGGCGCCCGCCCACGCCAGCCGCCACGCGTGCGCGGGGAAACCGCGGTCGTGCGCACGCCCGACGAGGGTCACCAGCGCCTGGTGCTCGGCCTCGAACCAGGCCAGCGCCTCGCGGTCGTCGGCGAACGGGGTCAGGACCACCGCGTCGTCGGCCGGGTCGAGGTCGAGCGGGTCGCGCCGCGGGTGGAGCAGCCGGTCGGCCCGGTGGGCGGTGTGCACGTAGTGGTCCAGCACTCGGCGCAGCACCTCGTGCCGCTCGGCGTCGTCGTAGTGCTCGCGCGCCTGGTCGGCCGCGTACAGGCAGACCAGGTCGTGCGACGTGATCCGGTCGGGCGAGACCTGGGACAGCAGCCTTGACCGCACGAGCTCCCGCAACGCCTCGCGGGCTTCCGCCAGTGGCAGGGCGGCCAGGCTCGCGACCGCTTCCGCGGTCCGCTGCGGACCGGGGTGCAGGCCGAGCAGGCGGAACACCCGCACGGCGGGCTCGCTCAACTGGCTGCTGGACCAGGACAGCACGGCCCGCACGTCGGTGGTCGGGTCACCGCCGTCCAACGCCGCCAGCCTCGTGCGCTCGTCGGCGAGTTCGGCCGCGAGCGCGCTCAACGGCAACGAGGTGTCCGCCGCGGCACGGGCCGCGACGACCGCCAGCGCGAGCGGCAACCCGCCGCAGTGCGCCACCAGCGCGGCGAACGCCTCCGGTTCGGCGTCCGACCGCGACGCGCCGAGCTGCCGGGCCAGGAACGCCCGCGCCTGCGACTCGGTCAGCAGGTCGAGCGCCAGCGGCACCGCTCCCTCGCGCACGACCAGGCCGCTCAGGTCGTTGCGGCTGGTGACCAGCACGAACGACCGTGCGCCGCCGGGCAGCAGCGGCCGGACCTGGTCGCTGTCGCGCGCGTTGTCCAGCACCACCAGCACCCGCCGGTCGGCCAGCGCGGTCCGGTAGTGCGCGGCGCGGGCGTCCAGCCCCACCGGCACCCGGTCCGCCGCCACGCCGAGCGCCTCCAGGAAACCGCGCAGCGCCTGGTCCGGCGGCAACGGCTCGGCGACCGGGTGGAACCCGCGCAGGTCCACGTACAGCTGCCCGTCCGGGAACCGGTCGGCCACCTGGTTCGCCCACTGCACGGCCAGCGTCGTCTTGCCGACGCCCGCCGCACCACCGATCGCGGAGATCACCACGGCGCCCGCGTCGGCGTCCAGCAGGCCGGTCAGCTCGCGCAGCTCCTCCTCCCGACCGGCGAAGAAGCCGTTGGGCGACGGCAGCTGCCGCGGCACGGGCCGCGCGCCGAGCAGTTCCCGGTGCAGCCGCTGGACGTTCGGGCCCGGCACGACGCCCAGCTCGTCGGCGAGCCGGGACCGCAGCTCCTCGTACGCGGCCAGCGCGAGGTCCCGCCGACCGGCTCGGGACAGGGCCAGCATCAGCAGGCCCCAGAACCGCTCCCGCAACGGGTACCGGCGGGTCAGCGACCGCAGCTCGGGCACCAGCTCGTGCGCCGCGCCCGCCGCCAGGTCCGCCTCGATCCGCCGTTCCCGCACCACCAGGTGCTCCTCCAGCAGGGGCGCGACGTCCTCGGCGTGCAGCACCGGCGACGGCACGTCCGACAGCGGCTCGCCCCGCCACAGCTCCGACGCCGCCGCGAACTCGCCCGCCGCCGCCAGCTCGCGGAACCGCTCGAGGTCCAGCGCGCCGGGCGGGACCTCGGCCAGGTAGCCGTTCGCGGTCGTGCGCACCACGTTCGCCTCGCCCAGCGCCCGCCGCAGCCGCGTCACGACCATCTGCAGCGTCGCCCTGGCCCGGCGCGGGTTCGGCGCGTCACCGTCCCACAGCCGCTCGACCAGGTCGTCCACCGCCACCGGCCGGTTCGCGCGCAGCAGCAACGTCGCCAGCAGCACGCGGGCGCGGCCCGCCGGCACCGGCACGGGCCGGTCGCCCAGCCGCACGTCCAGCGGTCCGAGCACGCCGAACCGGGTGTCCGCCGTCATGCCGGGTTCACCTCCGCGCCGCCCCGTCGTTCCCCCGCAGCATGTGTACCGGACCTCGCGTCCCGCGTCGCCGGAGATTCCCGCACGGCGGTGAGTCCGCCGTGAGCCGTTTGTGAGGTCGTTCGCGCACAGTGGTGACGTTCACCGCCGCGACCCCCAGGGGCCGCGGGGCCTGGCTGGAGATCGAGGGGGGAAGCCGGTCCCGGTGGCAGGTGGGTCGTCGGGGGGCGACGCGCCGGCCCGGCCCACGCCGCGGTGACGACCGGACCGCGGGCGTCCCCGACTCCTCCCCGTCGGGTACGCCCGCGGTCGTCGCTCCCATGCCGACCGCGGGCCGTTCACCCCAGTGCCGCCAGCCGGGCGCGGATCTCGGCCTCCTGCGGGAAACCGGCCTTGACGCACAGGTCCAGGGCGTCGGCCAGGTGGGTCCGGGCGGTGCCCGGGTCGCCGAGCCGCAGCAGCAGGTCCGCGTAGTTGAGGTGGGTCCGCATGGCCGACAGGCTGTTCAGGTCGCCGACACCCCGCGCGAAGATCCCCTCGTAGGTCGCCGCGGCGTCGGCCAACCGGCCGAGGCCGACGAGGACCTGCGCCAACGTCTCCTCCACCGCGCCGAGCGACACCCGGCCGGGCAGCTGCCGGCACAGCTCGACGGCCCGCAGGCACACCTCCAGCGCCTGCTCGTGCCGACCGGCGTGGCTCAACGTCCCGGCGTGGTTGTTCAACGCCAGCGCCAGCCCCGGCAGGTCGCCCAGCCCCGCCCACAGCCCCACCGACCGCTCGCCGTACCGCACGGCCTCGTCGTAGCGGCCGAACGACTCGTAGGCGCCCGCGAGCTCCAGGCAGCTGGCCGCCATGCCGCGCACGTGGCCGATCTCCTCCCGCAGCGCCAACGCCCGGTGCAGGTGCTCCAGAGCCTCCTCGAACCCCATGTTGCGGGTGATGCCGCCGAGCGTGTGCAGGGCCACCGCCTCGGCGAACCGGTCACCCAGGTGACGCGCGGAGGCCAGCGCGATCTCGGTGAACCGCCGCCATTCGGTCCAGACGTAGTGGCGGTACAGGTAGCCCCACAGCGCGGTCGGGATCTGCCACGCGTGCTCGTGCCTGCCGTGCTCGCCCGCGTGCGGGATGACCAGCCGCAGGTTCGGCATCTCGCCGTCGATCCAGGCCACCGCCTCCGCACCGTCGGCGAACGACAGCAGGGGCACGGTGTCGGCGATCGGGGTCAGCGGCAGCTCGGTGCGGGTGGTGCGCAGCAGCCGGTCCGCGCGGTCGATGTTGTGCAGGTAGAAGTCCAGCAGCCGCTCCACCGCGCGCCCGCGCTCCTGCTCGGGCTCCTCCGCCTTCGCCGAGGTCTCCGCGTGCAGCCGCAGCAGGTCGTGCAGCACGAACCGGCCCGGCCGCGGCTGCTCCAGCAGGTGCGCCCGGAACAGCTCGTCCACCGAACGGCCGGCCCGCTCGACGTCCACGCCGGCCAGCGCGGCCACCGCCTCGACCGTGAAGTCGCGGCACGGCGCCACGCCCAGCAGCCGGAACACCCGTTGCGCGGCCGTCGTCAACGCCCGGTACGACAGGCAGAACGTGCTGCTGACGGCCGAGGCCGGATCGCCGGCGACCACCAGCTGGGCGAGCGGGTCCCCGGCGCGCAACGCCGTCACGTAGTCGGCCACGCCGCGCGGCTCGCCGGCCAGGTTCGCGGCGGCGACCCGCAGCGCCAGCGGCAACCCCGCGCACACCCGCACCAGCTCGGCGACCGCGTCCGGCTCGGCGTCCACCCGCTCCGCGCCCAGGATTCGGCGCAGCAGGTCCACCGCCTCGGCGCGGGCGAGCGCGTTCAGCCGGACCAGCACGGCGTCGTCGAGCGCGACCAGCCCGCGCAGGTCGTTGCGGCTGGTGAGCACGGCGAAGTTGCCCGCGCCCGATGGCAGCAGCGGACGCGCCTGCGCCACGTCGACCACGTTGTCCAGCACGATCAGGATTCGGCGGTCGGCCAGCACCGACCGGTACAGCGCGACCTGCTCGTCCAGCGCCGCGGGCACCCGCTCCGCGGGCACGCCCAGCGCGGCGAGCAGCTGGGTCAGCGCCTGCTCCGACGTCAACGGCGGGAACTCCGGGTCGTGGCCGCGCAGGTTGACCAGCAGCTGCCCGTCCGGGAAGTCCGCCGCCACCCGGTGCGCCCAGTGCACGGCCAGCGCGGTCTTGCCCAACCCGCCCATGCCGGTGATCGCGACCGCCGTGGCGCCCCGCGCCCGCGCCGCCAACCGGTCCAGCGCGCCCACCTCCTCACGCCGCCCGGTGAAGCTGCGCACGTCCGCGGGCAGCTGCCGGGGCGCGATAGCCCCACCCGGCGGCTCCGGCACCGCGCCCAGCGCCAGCCGGTGCGCCTCGCGCAACTGCTCGCCCGGGTCCACGCCCAGCTCGTCGGCCAGCAGTGCGCGGACCTCCCCGAACGCGGCCAGCGCCTCCGCCGTGCGGTCCGAGCGGTGCAGGGCCAGCACCAGCGCCGCCCAGAACGGCTCGCGCAGCGGGTGCTCCCTGGTCAGCGCGCGCAGCTCCGGCACCAGCTCGGCGGCCCGACCCGCGTCCAGGTCGGCCGCGATCCGGCGCTCCAGCACCGCCAGCCGCTCCTCCAGCAGCGGCGCCACCTCCTCGGCGTGCAGCACGTCCGACCGCACGTCCGACAGCGGCGTGCCGCGCCACAGCGCCAGCGCGTCGGCGAACCGGCCCCGCGCCGCCAGGTCGCGGAACTCGTGCAGGTCCAACGCACCCGGCACGACGTCGACCAGGTAGCCGTGCGTCGCGGTGCGCACGACGGTCGGGTCGCCCAACGCCTGACGCAGCCGCGCCACCACCATGTGCAGCGTCGCCTTGGCCCGCTGCGGGTTGGGCTGGTCGCCGTCCCACAGCCGCTCGACCAGCTCGTCGACCGTCACCACCTGGCCCGCCCGCAGCAGCAGCGCGGCCAGCAGCGCCCGGCCCCGGCCGGCGGGCACCGCGACCGGCTCGTCGCCCCGCCACACCTCCAGCGGTCCGAGGACGGCGAAGCGGGTCACCGGCGCGGTCACGGCAGACCGGCCACTTTCGCCCGCAACGCCGCCACGTTGCCGTGGCCGACCTGTTCCAAGATGTCCAGCGCCGCCTGCCAGACCTCACGGGCCGCGTCGTGGTCGCCCGCCAGCACGTGCGTGTCGCCCAGCCGTTGCAGCGTCGCGGCTTCCTCCCACCGGTCGCCGCTCTCCCGGTACCGCGGCAACGCCTCCCGGTAGCAGCGGACGGCCTCGTCCAGCTCGCGCAGCCGGTGGTGCACGTAACCGAGGCTGTCCCACGTCGCCGCCTCCGCCAGCAGGTCGTCGACCTCGCGGCACAGCTCCAGCGCCCGGCCGCAGTCGGCCAGCGCGCGGCGCAGGTCCTCGCCCAGCATCGCGCGGGCCCAGCCGACGGCGTTGAGCGCGCGGGCCGTGCCGGGGAGGTCGCCCAGCTCCTCGAACACCGCCAGCGCCTGCTCGGCGTGGTGCAGCGCCTCGGGCAGCCGGTCCCACGCCTCGTACAGCCCGCCGAGGTGGCGGTGGATGTGCGCCTGGCTCTGCCGGTCGCCCAGCTCGCGCACCAGGTCCAGCGCGGCGGTGAGGTGCGTCTCGGACTCGGCGAACCGGCGCAGCACCACGCAGATCCGGCCGAGGCCGCGGTGCGTCGAGGCGAGCGCGACCCGGTCGTCCAGCCGCCGTGCCGCGGCCAGTGCGACCTCCAAGCACCTCGCCTGCTCGTGCCAGAACGACCGCAGGCGGGCGAACGCCGTGGTGGCCCACGCCAGCTGCCAGGCGTGGATGTCGAAACCGTGCGCGGCGGCGTGGCCGACCGCGGCGGACAGCGACGCGTGCTCCAGGGTGAACCAGGCCAGCGCGTCGGCCCGCCCGGTCAGCTCCGTCACCACCGCGCCGGGCGCGGGCCGCGCGAGCCGCACCTCCTCGCGCTGCGAGTACAGCAGCCGGTCGGCCGCGTCCGCGGTGTGCAGGTAGTGGTCGAGCACCCGCCGCAGGGCTTCGCGCGTGCCGTCCCGGTCGTCGTGCGCGGCGACCAGGTCACGCGCGTAGGCGTGCACCAGGTCGTGCAGCGTGAAGCGGCCCGGCACCGGCTCGGCGATCAGGTGCAGCCTGCCCAGCTCGCCCAGGGCCTGGCGGGCGGCGCGCACCGGCACACCGGCCAGGCTCGCCGCCGCCGGGATCGACACCTCAGGCCCGGCGTGCACGCCCAGCAGCAGGAACATCCGGGCCGCGGCCGGGCTCAACCGCTCGTAGGACCACGAGAACACCGTCTTGACGCTGGTCGTCGCCTCACCCGTGTCGAGCGCCGCCAGCCTGGTCCGCTCGTCGGCCAGCTCACCGGCCAACGCCCGCAGCGTGAAGCCGGGGTGCGCCGCCGCCCGTGCCGCGACCACGGACAGCGCCAGCGGCAGCCCCGCGCAGTGGCCGATCAGCTCGCGCACCGCGTCCGGCTCGGCGCCGACCCGCTCCGCGCCGAGCTGCCGCACCAGCAACGCGGTCGCCTCCTCGTCCGACAGCACGCCGAGCGGCAACGGCCGCGCGCCCTCGCGCACCACCAGCCCGTCGAGCTGGTTGCGGCTGGTCACCAGGGCCAGGCAGCGCGAACCGCTCGGCAGCAGCGGCCGGACCTGCTCGCTGTCCGCGGCGTTGTCCAGCACCACCAGCACCCGGCGACCGGCCAGCAGGCTCCGGTACAGCGCGACCTGCTCGTCCAACCCGGACGGCACCCGCTCCGGCAGCACGCCCAACGCGCACAGGAAACCGCTCAACGCCTCGCCCGGGCTCGTCGGCACGCCCGTCTGGTCGAACCCGCGCAGGTTCACGTACAGCTGCCCGTCCGGGAACCGGTGCGCGTTCCGGCTCGCCCACCGCAACGCCAACGCCGTCTTGCCCACGCCCGCCGTGCCGTGGATCGCCGAGACGACCACCGCGCCCTCCTGACCGGCCGGCGCCGAGTCCAGCAGCGCCGACAACACGGCCAGTTCGCGCTCGCGCCCGACGAAGAGCCGGGTGTGCATCGGCAGCTGCCTCGGTGCGGGCACGGCCCGCGGTGCGCTCGGGGTGCCCGAAGGCACGCCCTCGGCGAAGTCCGGTGCGGCGGTGAGGATCCGCTGGCGCAGCTCCTGCAACCGCGGTCCCGGGTCGACGCCAAGCTGCTCGGCCAGCAGCCCGCTCACCGACCGGTAGGCGGCCAGCGCCTCGGCCTGCCGGTCGGAGCGGGACAGCGCTTCCATCAGCTGACCCCAGAACCGCTCCCGCAACGGGTGCTCGCGGGTCAGCGACCGCAGCTCGGGCACCACCTGCGCGGCCCGACCCGCCGCCAGGTCCGCGTCGAGCCGCCGTTCCAGCGCGTCGAGCCGTTCCTCCAGCAGCGGCGCGACGTCCTCGCCGTGCAGCAGGTCGGACGGCACGTCCGACAGCGGCTCGCCACGCCACAGGTCCAGCGCCTCGGTGAGCCGGTCGCGGTCCACCAGCTCGCGGAACCGGTGCAGGTCGAGCGCACCCGGCGGCACGTCCGCCGCGTACCCGCCGGTGGCGGTGCGCACCACGTTCGCCGTGCCGAGCGACTGGCGCAGCCGGGTCACCACCATGTGCAACGTCGCCCTGGTCCGCGCCGGGTCGACCGACCGGCCGTCCCACAGCCGGTCCACCAGGACGTCCATCGGCACCACGCTGCCCGCGCGGAGCAGCAGGCTGGCCAGCAGCACCCGCGCCTTGCCCGCGGGCAGCGCCACCTGCCTGCCGCCGTGCCAGACCTCGAGGGGCCCGAGCACCTTGAACTCGGTCTCCACGCGCCACCCCCTTACCCGCGCGCCGAAGCATAGGGCAGCACACCGACAGCCGAGAGTGAGCGTGAGTCGACTGTGAGTGCCGTCCGGCACAGTCACCCGCGTCCACCGCACCGGCCGCACGGCGATCCGCGACACCGGGGGGTATCGCCGTTCGGGCAGGTCGGACGGGCGGGCGGGGCGACGGCGGCCCGTGCCGCGACCCGACGCGCGTCGAGCCCGGCACGGGCCGCCGACTTCCCGCCGGAACGCGGGAAGGCCCCGCCGGAGCGAGGCCTTCCCGTCGTGCTCGAGGACCGGTCAGTCCGGGTCGATCCACGCCAGCTGGATGCGCTGCTCGCCCAGCTTGCGGGTGACCAGCGTGCCCCGGCCGGGAGGCTGCGGCGACGGCTTGAGGTTGCCCACGATCGCGCCCTCCTCCTTCGAACCGGAACCCACCATGATCGGTGCCGAGATCTCCTTCAGCTTGCCCAGGATCGGGTCGTACATGGCCCGCGACGCGCCACCCATGCGGCGCACCGCGACGATGTGCAGGCCGACGTCCTTGGCCTGCGGGATGAACTCCGCCAGCGGCTGCAGCGGGTTCGCCCCGCCCTGCGGCGCGACCAGGTCGTAGTCGTCCACGACCACGAACAGCTCGGGGCCCTTCCACCAGGAGCGGTTCTTCAGCTGCTCCTGGGTGACGTCCGGGCCGGGCAGGCGGTTCACCATCGAGCCGCGCACGTCCTTGATCATGTCCGTGAGCTGCGCCGACGACACCGCGTAGGACAGCAGGTGGTCGGTCTCGATGTAACCGAGCATGGTGCGCCGGTAGTCGACCAGCATGATCAGCGCCTCGGTCGAGGTGTAGCTGGTCATGATGCCGCGCACGATCGTGCGCAGCAGGTTGGTCTTGCCCGACTCGCCGTCGGCCAGCGACATGAAGTGGGGGTCGGCGTCGAAGTCCAGGTACACCGGCGCCAGCTCGTCCTCGTTGACGCCGATCGGCACCAGGTGGCCCCGGTTCGGCCGCTGCTGCTGCACCTGCGCAATGAAGTCCGGGTACGGCAGCAGGTCGGGCAGCAGGCGGACCTGCGGCGCACGCCGGCCACGCCAGGCGGCGGACACCTTCGCGATCATGTCCTGCACGCCCGCCGCCACGTTCTCCGCGTCCGAAGACGCGTCGATGCGCGGCAGCGCGGTGAGGAAGTGCAGCTTCTGCGGCGACAGACCGCGACCCGGCCGACCCGGCGGCACGTTGACCGCGACCTTCCGGTCCACCTCGGACTCGCTGACGTCACCGAGGCGCAGCTCGAACCGCGTGCCGAGCAGGTCCTTCATCGCGGGCCGGATCTCCGCCCACCGGTTCGCCGCCACGACCACGTGCACGCCGTAGGACAGACCCTGCGCGGCCAGCGCCTGGACCATCGGCTCCAGCGCCTCGAACTCCTGCCGGAAGTTCATCCAGCCGTCCACGATCAGGAACGCGTCACCGAAGTTGTCGTCCCGGATCTCGCCGCGCCGCCTGCGGTTGCGGAACTCGACCATCGAGTCGATGCCCTGCGCGCGGAACCTCAGCTCGCGCTCGGAGATCAGGCCCGACAGCTCGGCCACCATCCGGCGCGCCTTGTCCACGTCCAACCGGCTGGCGAAACCACCGACGTGCGGCAGGTTCTCCAGCGACGCCAGCGTGCCGCCACCGAGGTCGAGGCAGTAGAACTGCACTTCCTCGGGCGTGTGCGTCAACGCCATGGACGTGATCAGCGTGCGCAGCATCATCGACTTGCCCGCCTGCGGGCCGCCGACGATCGCGCCGTGACCGGCCGCACCGGAGAAGTCCGCCCACAGCAGGTCGCGCCGCTGCTCGAACGGCTTGTCCACCACGCCCAGCGGCACCTGCAACTTGCCGTTGGAGAAGAACCCGGGCGCGGTCAGGCCGCGGTCCTCGGTCGGCTGCAACGGCGGCAGCAGCGTGTCCAGCGACGGCGGCTCGTTCAACGGCGGCAGCCACACCTCGTGCGCCGGCGGGCCCTGGCCCACCAGCCGCTCGACGATGACCTCGAGCTCCGAGGGCTCGTTCGAGTCCTCTTCCTTCTTCTCCTGCTTGACCGGCTCGATCGGCCGCACCGGCTCCTTGGGGATCTCGATGTAGTCCGGCACGAAGTAGCGCGGGCGCTTGTCGCTGGTCACCGGCGCGGACGGGCCCGCGACCTGCAACCCGGCGGGCCGGTACGGGCCCGACACGTACAGCGCCTTGAACCGGGTCAGCGGCGAGCCCTGCACGCCCAGGTACCCCGAACCCGGGATGGGCGGCAGCTCGTAGGCGTCCGGCACGCCGATCGCGGCACGCGACTCGGCGGCGGAGAACGTCTTCAGACCGATCCGGTAGGACAGGAACGTGTCCAGACCGCGCAGCTTGCCCTCTTCCAGCCGCTGCGACGCCAGCAGCATGTGCATCTGCAGCGACCGGCCGACGCGGCCGATCTGGAGGAAGATGTCGATGAAGTCCGGCTTCGCCGTCAGCATCTCGGAGAACTCGTCGATGCAGATGAACAGCGCGGGCAGCGGGTCGAGGTCGGCGCCGTTCTCGCGCGCCTTCTCGTAGTCCCACACGTTCTTGTAGTTGCCCTTGGCCAGCACTTCCTGGCGCCGGGACACCTCACCGGCGATGGCGTCCTTCATGCGGTCGACCAGGGTCAGGTCGCCCGCCAGGTTGGTGATCGTCGCGGCGACGTGCGGCGCCTTGTCCAGGCCGAGGAACGTCGCACCACCCTTGAAGTCGACCAGGATCATGTTGAGCGAGGTCGAGGAGTGCGTCGCCAGCATGCCGAGCACCAGCGTGCGCAGGAACTCGGACTTGCCGGAACCGGTGGCGCCGATGCACAGGCCGTGCGGGCCCATGCCCTCCATCGCCGCTTCCTTGATGTCCAGCTCGACCTGCTGGCCGAACTCGCCGATGCCGAACGGCACCCGGTAGCGGTCGCGCACCGGCCGCGGCCGCCAGGCCGCCTGCACGTCGAAGGTCATCGGGTCGCCGGGGATGCCCAGGAACTCCAGCAGCGGCGGGTTGTTGCTCATCGACAGCGGGTCCTCGTCGCTGCCGCCCGCCTCGACGCCGCCGATCCGGTACGGCGACAGCCGCCGGGCCAGCGCCTCGGCCTCGACCACGCTCAGCCAGTCCGGTGCGCCGAACCACTCGACGCCGCTGGCGCTGCGCGCGCCGAGCTTGCCGTCCTCGATCACCAGCCGCAGGCCGCGGCGGGCGGTGAGGTTGCCCAGCGACTCGGACAGGTCGAGCAGCGTGACGCCGACCAGGCCCTCTTCCAGGATGATCTGCTCTTCGCGGGTGACGTCGCCGTCGTCGATCACGATCACGACGTGCGGCTGGTCGGCGGGCGGCGGCGCGTTGCGGGTGAACCGCTGCCGGTCGCGCAGCTGCTCGTCCAGCATCTGCTCGACCTCGGTCAGCGAGCCGGCCATCATCCGCATCTGGCCGATGCCGTCGACGATCGTCGGGTGCTGCACGTGCGGCAGCCACTTCATCCACTCCCACTCGGCCTTGGTGCGACCGGTGGTGACGACCGCGATCAGCAGGTCGTCCGGCGAGTGGAAGGTGACCATCTGGGCCAGCAGGGCGCGGGCCAGGCCGCGCTTCTCGTTGATCTCGCCGAGCAGGCCGACCGCGGCGAAGCCGCGCAGCGCGATGGAGATCGGGAGGTCGGGCACGAGCGAGTGGGCGCGCACGAACCGGCGCAGCGCCAGCGTCGCGATCGGCTCCAGCTCCTCGACCGGGCCGGTCTGCGGCGGCACCAGCCGGGTGGCCAGCCGCTGCGAGCCGCGGCCCGCGCGCAGGTGGCAGAAGTCGGGGTCGTTCTGCCGGCGCTCCCACATGCGCCGGGTGGTGGCCAGGGACCACAGCATCTGCGGGTCGGGGTGCACCCACTCGCGCTCGGCGCGCTGCTCGTTGGCGGCTTCGCGGGCGCGGTCGCGCATCTGGCCGAGGTAGCGCAGGTAGTCCTTGCGGTCCTCGTTCATCTCGGCCTTCTTCTGGCCCTTGCCGCTGCCCATGCCGCCGGCCATCATGCCGATGGTCGACACCAGCATCATGCCCGGCATGATCATCGCCGCCGGGCTGCGATTGCTGTAGCTGAACATCAGCACCATCATCCCGACCGACGACACGATCATGACGACCGGCATCGCCTTCATCATGATGTTGCCGGGGATGACCCGGGGCACCTCGGGTGGCGGTTCGAGGTGGACCTCACCGCCCGGCGGGCGGGGAGCGGCGAGGCGTGCCGTGCGCTTGAACTGCAGCGTGCTCACCTGACAGGCACCTCTTCAGCGTCGATCCCGTTGCGATCCTCCCGACCCGGCAGGACCGGGTGGACGGGCGGGCCACCAGCGGCAGGGGAGCCGCCCGCGGCAACCGACACTATGGCGCATCGGAACCCCGCACGACGGGGGGTCGGGCAAATCCGCGGTCAACGTGTTGCAACGGGTTGCGCGGAACGGCCCTGCCGCGATGGCCGCTGCCCTCATACTGGGCTCGCTCCTGGAGAGGGGCGGACGAAGCACGTCCGACCGGACCAATAAGGTCGGGGCGGAACCACGGCACACACTCATCGGGACTTTAGGGGGCGCTGGTGGCGACCGGAACGACGGTGTTCAGCCGGGTGACGGTGGTTGCGCCGCGAACGCGTATCGACGTCGCGCTGCCCGCCGACGTCGCGGTGGCCGACCTGCTGCCGATGCTGCTGGACATGGCCAAGGAGGCCACTCCGGACGGTGGCGTGCGGCACGGCGGCTGGGCGTTGGCCAAGCTGGGCGACGGTCCGCTCGACCCGAGCCGCACGCTGGCGTCGCTCGGCGTGGTCGACGGCGAGCTGCTCCAGCTGCGCAAGCGCAACGAGAACCCGCCGCCTCCGCTGTACGACGACGTGGTCGACGCGATCGCCGAGTCCGACCCGGACAGCTTCCGCCCGTGGACCAAGGACACGGCTCGGCGCTACGGCCACCTCGCGGGCGCGTTGGCGCTCATCACGGCCGCGATCGCGGTGCTGATGGCCGGTCCGCTGGCGGGCGGCGGCAACCTCGCGCCGGCGATCTGCGCGGGCGTGGTCGCCATCGCGGCGATGGCGGCTGGCGCGGTCGTGGCGCGGTCCTACGCGGCGACGGGCACGGGCGTGCTGATCGCCGCGGCGGGCGGGCTGCCGATGGCCTACGTCGCGGGCCTGTACATCGTGCCGGGACCGATCGGCCGACCGAGCCTGCTGCTGGCCAGCGTGCTGGTGCTGATCTTCGCCTCGGCCGCGATCATGCTGATCGGCCGCGGCATCACGGTGTTCATCGCGGCGGCCACGGCGGGCGCGCTCAGCGCCCTCGCGTTCCTCGTCGGCATCTTCGTCGACCACCCCGTGCAGGGCATCGCGGCGGCCACCACCGCGGTCTCGCTGGCGGCGCTGTCCGTGCTGCCCCGGTTGACGATCCAGCTGGCCAAGCTGCCGCTGCCGACCGTGCCGGGAAGTGCCGAGGACCTCAAGGAGGACACCGGTTTCCCGGAGTACTCCGTGATCGAGCGGCGCACCGCCAACGCGCACGAGTACCTGACCGGCATGATCATCGGCTGCGGTGGCATCGCCGCGGTGTTCGCCGTGATCGCGGCGGGCAACGGCACCATCTGGGGCCCGCTGCTGGCGATCGTGGTGACGCTGGTGCTGCTGCTGCGCGGCCGTGCCTACGCCAACGGCGCGCAGGCGGTGGCACTGCTGGCCAGCGGCATGGTCGCGGGCACGGGCGTGCTGCTCGGGTGGCTGGTGCAGTCCTCGGCGGGCGACCGGCTGCTGTACGTGTTCGGCACGCTGGTGATCGTCGGCGCGGCCGCGCTGGTGCTCGGCGTGATCTTCCCGAACCAGAAGTTCTCCCCGGTGCTGCGTCGCACGGTCGACATCCTGGAGGCCATCCTCATCGCCGCGGTGCTGCCGCTGGCGCTGGCGGTGATGGACCTCTACGTGGCCATGCGCCAGCTCATCCCCGCGTGAGGCCCTGATGCGCATCCGCAAGATCGCCGCGCTGAGCGCGGTGGCGGCCACCCTGGTGTCCGCTCCCGGCGCGTTCGCCCAGCCGTCGACGACCACGCCCAAGGCCACGACGACGACCGCGGCGCCGGCGACGACCACCGCGAACGCGGCCGCCCGGCCGAACTCGCAGCCACCGCCGGTGAACCGGTCGTTCCTGCGTGGGCCCGAGGCGCCTCAGGAAGACGTCCCCTACACGCAGAAGACGCAGTGCGTGACCTCGGGCGCGGACCGCCCGATCCCCAACAAGCCGTGGGGCCAGATGCAGCTCCGGCTGGAGGAGGCGCACCGCTTCGCCACCGGCAAGGACGTCAAGCTCGCGATCATCGACACCGGCGTCAACGCCAACCACCCGCGGCTGGCGAACCGGGTCATCCCGGGCGGCGACTACGTCGAGACCGAGAAGAAGGGCGTGCACGACTGCGACGGCCACGGCACCGAGGTCGCGGGCGTGGCGGCGGCCAGCCGTGACGAGGCGACCGGTTTCGTCGGCGCCGCGCCCGACGCGACGGTGCTGGCGTTCCGCCAGACCAGCGACAACTTCGAGTTCAAGGACCCGACGGGCAAGGACTCCCGGGAGACCGCGGGCAAGGTCGGCACCTTGGCGAAGGCCATCGTCTCCGCCGTCGACCAGGGCGCGAGCGTGATCAACATTTCGCTGACCTCGTGCGGCGACCCGACCGAGCCCAGCGACCAGGAGCGCGAGCTGCAGGCCGCGATCGACTGGGCGGTGAACGACCGGAACGTGGTCATCGTCACGGCCGCGGGCAACATCGACTCCGAGGGCGGCTGCCGGGCCCAGAACGACAACGAGGACCCGAACCGGGTCAACGTGGTCGCGTCGCCGCCGTGGTACGCCGACAACGTGCTCTCCGTGGCGTCGGTGGGCCAGAACGGCCAGGTGTCGTCGTTCTCCGTGTGGGGCCCGTGGGTCAGCGTCGCCGCGCCGGGCGAGGACATCGTCACCCTCGACCCGAACGGCCAGGGCCTGACCGACGCGAACCGCGACCCGCGGAGCAAGCAGCTCGCCAAGATCCAGGGCACCAGCTTCGCCTCGCCGTACGTGGCGGGCGTCGTCGCGCTGGTGCGCCAGCGGTTCCCGGAGCTGAAGGCGAAGCAGGTCATGGAGCGCATCACGGCGACCGCCCAGCACCCGGGCAACCCGACCGGCCGGGACCACAAGGTCGGCTACGGGATCATCAACCCGGTGGCCGCGCTGACCGCCGAGCTGCCGTCCGAGCGTCCCGGCGCCAAGCCGGTCGTGCCGGAGCAGCTGATGACCGACCTGGGTCCGCTGAACCCGCCCAGCAGCACGCCGATGATCGTGGCCCTGTCCGGCACGGGCGCGGGCGTCGGCCTGCTCCTGCTGACGATGTTCATCGTGCACACCGTGAGCCGCAACCGCGCCAGGCGCGTACCCGCTCCGAAGCGCTCCTCGATCTAGCCACAGCACTCGAAAGACCAGAAGAGCGGAAGCGTCCTCACCGGACGCTTCCGCTCTTCCTCGCTTGCGAACCAGTGGGCGGCCTTCGCGTCAGTCCTCACCGAGAACCGGTGGCGCCGACTTCTTGGGCTTGCCGAACACCTGCTCGGTCGACCCGGCCAACTGGACCTTCGACTTGTGCTCCTTGTCGCCACCCTGCTGGCCACCGGCACCCATGCCGCCCATCATCCCGGCGCCCATCATCCCGGCACCGCCCGCCGCCGGCCCTCCCGGACCCGCCGCCGCGGCAGCCGCCGGACGCGCGCCCGGCTCCACGGGCCGCGGCTCGGACACGCCCGTCGACCCGCCGGGCTGCATCCGCTCCGCGGGGTCACCACCGGGCAGCCCACCGCCACCGGGCACACCACCGCCACCGCCGGGCACACCGCCACCGCCACCACCCGGCACGCCACCACCGGACCCGCCGGACCCGGCCGGCTTCGTGTCGGCGGGCGGCGTGGTGCCGAGCGGCTCCGGAGCACCCGGCTTCGCGGGCGCGGTGAAAGTCCAGTTCTGCTCGGGGTAGGGGTGCTCCATCTTCACGTCGGCGAAATCGTCCGAACCGGACACCCCGTCGCACAACCGCAGGAACGCCTCCAGCACGTCCCGCACCGACTCGTGCAGTTCCTTCGCCGGGTCGTGCAGCTCGTCCAACGCCTCCACCACGCGCCGGTCGCCGTCCAACGGCAGCGCCGCCGCGCCGGACACCGTCTCGGCCGCCTCGGCGAACACCCGGGACATGTCCTGCACGATCCCGCGGATGCCCTCGGCGGTCTGGTCCAGCGCCTCGCCCATCGCGTGCATCGCGTCGGACATGTCGTGCCCGGCCAGCCCGACCTTCTGCATGTGCTCCACGAACGCGTCCGCGTCCTTGCCCTGCCACGCCGAGTCGAGCTTGCCCAGCGGCTTGGTCAGGTCACGCGTCACGTGCTCGGCGACGAGCCCGGCCTTGCGCCAGCGCTCCGCCTCCTCCTGGAGGTCGTTCCAGTCGCCCACGACGGGCGTGAAGTAGTCCGCCACGAGGTCGCGCACGCCGAGCCGGCGGCTGATCCCGGACAGGTAGTCCAGCTCCGGCCCGACCTCGGCGGCGATCTGCCTGCCGTCCTTGCCCCGCATCAGCTCAACCCCGCCCGCCGGTCGACCGCCTTGATCAGCGCCACCGCGTCCTCGTCCTGGGCGCCGTAGTGCTCGGCCACCTCGTGCAGGCCCTTCGCCGCGGACGTCAGCACCTCGCACGCCCGGTCGAGCTGCTGGTTGAGCAGCCCGGCGGCCCGGCCGTACGCCTCGGCGTTGCGCAGCGTGCGACCCAGCTCGCCGAAGCTCTGGGGGCGCATCGGCGTCTCGCGCAGCTCCGCCCGCGCCCGGGTCAGCTCCTCGGCCGCCTCTTCGACGCGCTTCGCGTACAGCTCGATCCAGCGCGGGTCGACCGAAACCTGCCTGCCGCCCGCCGGCCCACGTGTGACCTCGTTCACCCGGACACCTCCTGGTCCCTCTGACGGGAACCGGCCCACGCCGGTTCCCCCAAAGGGCTCAGCAACACGGGGCTCAGCCGCCCTGCTTCCGGGCCTTCTCCTCGGGCAGCAGTCCTTGGTCCTTCGGCACCGGGATCGCGTCCCAGCTGCGGGAGGCGTCGTTGCGGTTGAGCTGCGGCCCGTTGGGCAGCAGCCGCAGGATCGACTCCGGTCCGGGCGAGAACCCGTCCGCGCCGAGCCCCAGCGCACCGCTGGTGGTGACGTCCGGGATGCCGTACTTCACACCGCGGCCGGTGATCAGGTGGATCGGGCCGCTGGCGAAGTCCTGGGTGGACGTCGCGCTGCGCACCACGGCCGACTTGCCCGGCGCCATCGCGAACTGGCTGACGATCTCGCCGGTCGCGCCGACCTGGTTGATCTCCACCGGCACGACGTCGGACGGGATCGGCAGCGACGGCGCGATGGTGACCTTGGTGTGCTGCGACTTGTTGGCCGACGACACGTTCTGCGCCTGCCAGCCCAGGCAGATGACCCGGTTGTTCTGGTTGGGCTCCAGCACCTCGGGCACGTCCGGCGGGTAGTCGGCGAAGTCGAGCTGCTCGACGGTCGGCGCGCTGTTGGTGCGCGCGATGTCGACCAGCTTCGGCTCGGCGCCCTGCGCGTAGGCCGCGCGGATCAGGTCGGCCGCGGCCCGGCTGATCTTCTGCAGGCCTTCCTTGAGCACCACGTGGAACTCGGAGTCCGCGCCCGCGCGGCGGACCTCGATCACGGCGCCGACCCGCAGGTTCTCGCCCTGGATGTAGGTCACGTTCTGGCCGCGGCCCGGGATCTCGGGCGCCACCAACGGCTTCGCCTCGGGGATCGCGTTGAGCAGGCCGGAGCTGATCGCCCGCGGCTTCTTCTGGCTCAGGTTCAACGCGGTGCGGACCTCGGCGTTGGTGAGGTCGACCTTGGCGCGCACGGTGGACGTCGAGGTGATCTTGGAGTTCACCGGCGCCTTGTAGATCAGGTACGCCTGCTTGTCGTCGGTGCCCGCGCGCACCAGCAGGGCGCGGTTGCCGTCGAGCAGCTCGCCGCCGCCGCTGTAGCCCGCGAGGACGGTGGTGGTGAACTTGCCCGGCGCCGACGGGTCGTTGAGCGACTCGTCCAGCTGGAGCGTGTCGCACACCGACCAGTCCGGCCCGATCCGGTCGGCGGGCTTGGGCAGCACGTCCGGTCCGTCCGGGATGCCGGTCAGCCGGCCCTTGGGCAGCTTCGCCAGTGCCTTCTCGCTGACCAGCTTCGGCTCGCCGCCCGCGGCCTGCGGCGGTCCCGCGTTCACCTGGCCCGCCGCCGCGTCACCGCCCGCGACCGCGGCCTGGCCCTTGTCCGGGTTGGACCGCTGGAGCAGCAACAGCCGCGCGGACGCGAGGTTGGTCATCGGGATCAACGTCTTCGTGTTGTTGACCACGTGCACGACGTAGACCTGGCCGGTCTCCTTGGAGATGGCGATCTGCGTCTGGTCGTCGACCTGAGGGTCCGGCGAGAAGAAGCCGAAGATCAGGAACCCGATCAAGCCGATCACACCGAGCAGGACGCCCACCGCGGTCGCGCGCGAGTGCGTGCGCATCGGGTCGTGCAGCAT
The DNA here is from genome assembly GCF_003014735.1 of Saccharothrix carnea. Classification (GTDB taxonomy): domain Bacteria; phylum Actinomycetota; class Actinomycetes; order Mycobacteriales; family Pseudonocardiaceae; genus Actinosynnema; species Actinosynnema carneum. The sequence continues at coordinate 309,742 of NZ_PYAX01000006.1, forward strand.
CACCGCGTCTCTGCGCACCAGGGCGGACTGCATCCTGCGCAGCACGAAGCGGTAGGCCTGGACCTGTGACTTGGTGGTGGGTGTTGATGCCATTCTCGGCTCGCTGCTCTCCCAGTCGCGGTACGGTCTGCACGATAGCCGGACGGCGGGTGGTCCGTGTGCGGGTTGGTGAGACCCGGTCGGTCCACCCGGCGCACGTCGACGGAAAGAGAACCAGAGCGGATGTCCGTGACCACCCCACATCCGGGCCAGCCCAACCCCGCCATGGCACGCGCGCAGGCGGCAGGTGGTGCCGTGCGCGCCGCGCTGCTCCGGGCGCGCCGTCGCACCGAAGGCGCGAGCCTGGGCGCGCTGCCGGTCGCCAACCTGGTTGTCCTCGAGGTCGGTGTCGCCATCGGCCTGGTCCTGATCGCCGTCGGCGCCACCGGTGACAGCGTCGAGCCCGTGCTGATGTACACGGCCGGCGGCATCGTTCTCATCGCGTTGATCCTGGCGTTCACCCGGTCACGGGGCCGCTGGCTGACCCAGTGGATCGGCCTGGTGGTGCGCTACAGCTTCCGCTCGCACGGCCGCACGGCCAAGCGCTCCGGCCCGGTGGAGATGAAGCCGCCCTCGGAAGAAGAGTCCTCGGTCATCGGCCCGGACGACCCGCGGGTGGCGTTGCTGCGCCTGGCGGTCCCGGACCTGGTGGTGGCACGGGGCGTCGACCACGAGCGCCGTCCGCTCGGCATGGCCTGGCACCAGGGCGCGTGGACCGCGGTGCTGCTGGTCGACCCGGCGCCCGGCCTGATCACCGCGGTGGGCAGCGCGCCGTCGCTGCCGCTGGGCGCGCTCGCGCCGACGCTGGAGGACCGCGGTGTGGTGCTCGACGCGATCTCGGTGATCTGGCACTGCTACCCGGGCAGCGCGGCGCTGCCGGTGAACGCGCCCGCGCTCAACGCGTACATGGAGGTGCTCGGCCCGCTGCCCGCGGCGGCGCGGCGGACCACCTGGATCGCGGTGCGGCTGGACCCGCGGCGGTGCGCGGCGGCGATCCGGGAACGCGGCGGCGGCGTCGTCGGCGCGCACCGGGCGCTGATCGGCGCCCTGTCCCGGGTGCGCAACGCGTTGGAGTCGACGGGTGTGTCGATCCGGCCGCTCGACCCCGACGAGCTGATCCGCGCGGGCATCTCGGCGGCCGAGCTGACCTCGGTGGCCGGGTCGAACAACTCGGTGTCGTTGCGGGAGAAGTGGTCCGGTGTGACGGCGGGCGGCGTCGGCCACGCCAGCTACGCGATCACCGGCTGGCCGTCCAAGGGGATGCGCAACAACCTGAACGCGCTGACCGGCGTGCGGGCGCTGTCCTCGACGCTGTCCATGACGATCTCGCCGAGCAGCGAGCAGGGCCAGGTCGGGCTGCGCGGCATGGTCCGGGTGAGCGCGCGGACGCCGTCCGAGCTGGACCGGGCCGACGACCGGCTCAAGGCGCTGGCCGACAAGCTCGACATCACGCTGACCCCGTTGAACGGCCTTCAGGTCGCCGGCCTGGCCGCGACGCTGCCGCTGGGAGGTGTGGCGTGAGCAACTCCCGGTTGATGGACTCGCGCGGCAAGGGCGTGGCGCCGGAGTTCCTGGTGTCGCCGCAGATGCTGGACGTGGTGAGCCCGTCCGGCGACCGCGGCGGCATGGTGCTCGGCTCGGGCTTGCAGGGCGAGCCGCTGACGATCTCCGTGCTGCGGTCCGCGCCGACCCGCATGGTCGTGGTCGGCGGGCTGTACCTGGCCAGGCAGATCGCGCTGCGGGCGATGGCGACCGGCGCGTGGATCACCATCGCGACGGGCCGCCCGGCGGCCTGGCAGCCGGTGGTGCGCGCAGCGGGTGCGGGTGCGGACGGTCGGCCCTCGCCGCTGGTGCAGCTGCGCCGGCTGAGCCCGGTGGAGCTGCCGCGGCCCTCGGAGGACACCCCGCTGCTGGTCGTGCACGACGGCGGCCACGTGCCGCAGGAGTTGTTCCCGCCGCGGTCGCCGTGGCAGACGACGATGTACGTGTTGCCCTATTTGCACCCCCAGGCGGCGACCACGGCGAATTCCGCGGACCTCGTGCTGCTGCAGCGGCTGCCGGTCGGGCAGGCGCAGTTGGCGAGCCAGATCTGGCGGCTGCCGCCGCAGATGGCGCACCAGCTCACCACGCTCAAGGACGACCAGGTGATCGCGCTCGGCACGAACCTGTGGCGGCCGTTGCGGCTGGTCACCACGCCCGGTGAGCAGCAGATCCTCGGTGCGGTCCGGCGCGGCGACTGACCCGCGCACGGACCGGACGTGCCCCTGGACGACTCGTCCGGGGGCATATTTTTTCGCCCCGGTCCAGTCACTCTCCGCAGCAATTGGTTCACAGCACGAATAAAACTGTGGACGAGTCGTTCGTCGGTTATTCCGGGCAAATTCTTGCGCCTCACCCGCAGGGCGAACTAGGAATTACTCACCGTGTCCGGTCGGTTTCGGGGGCGACGCCGACCGGACACCCACCCTGCGAAAGAGGAGACCCCCTGCCATGGGAGACGTTCGCGCGTCCTGGACGAAGACGAAACGGTTGGCCGGTGTCGGGCTGGCCACGGGTACGGCGTTCGCGGTCACGGCCGCGCTGACCACGTTCACCTCCGCCGCGGCGGAGGGCGAGATCCTCGGGTCGGGCGCGCCCAACGCGGTCAAGGACAGCTACATCGTCGTGCTCAAGGACGTGGCCGCGAGCAGCGTCGGCACGTTGAGCGGCAAGTACCAGGCGAACGTCAAGCACACGTACACCGCCGCGCTGCGCGGCTTCTCGGCCACCATGACCGAGGCGCAGGCCCGCAAGCTGGCCGCCGACCCGTCGGTGGCGTACGTGCGGCAGGACGGCGAGGTGACGATCTCCGCCACGCAGGCGCCGACCCCGTCGTGGGGCCTGGACCGGATCGACCAGGCCGCGCTGCCGCTGGACAACTCCTACACCTACCCGAACGAGGGTGAGGGCGTCACCGCCTACATCATCGACACGGGCATCCGGAACTCGCACAGCGACTTCGGCGGTCGTGCCGTGTCCGGTCGCGACACCGTCGACAACGACAACGACACCGCCGACTGCAACGGCCACGGCACGCACGTCGCGGGCACGGTCGGCGGCGCGAAGTACGGCGTGGCCAAGAAGGCCAAGCTGGTCGGCGTGCGGGTGCTGAACTGCGCGGGCTCCGGCACGTACGCGGGCGTCATCGCGGGGATCGACTGGGTGACGGCGAACGCGGTCAAGCCGGCCGTGGCGAACATGTCGCTCGGCGGTGGCGCGGACGCCACGGTCGACCAGGCCGTGCGCAACTCCATCGCGTCGGGCGTGACCTACGGCCTCGCGGCGGGCAACGACAGCGGCGCCAACGCGTGCAACACGACGCCGGCGCGCACGCTGGAGGCGATCACGGTCGGCTCCACGACCAACACCGACGCCCGGTCGTCGTTCTCGAACATCGGCACCTGCCTGGACATCTTCGCGCCGGGCTCGTCGATCACGTCCGCGTGGCACACCAACGACACCGCCACCAACACGATCAGCGGCACGTCCATGGCGACGCCGCACGTGGTCGGCGCGGCGGCCGTCTACCTGGCCGCGAACCCCACCGCCACGCCGCAGCAGGTGCGTGACGCCCTGGTCAACGGCGCGACGAACGGCGTGGTCGGCAACGCGGGCACCGGTTCGCCGAACAAGCTGCTGCGCCTGGTCGGCACGTCCACCCCGCCGCCCGGCGGCTGCGCGGCGAAGACCAACGCGACCGACGTGGCCGTGCCGGACCTGGGCACCGCCACCAGCCCGATCGCGATCGCGGACTGCGCCGGCAAGGCCGGTACCGCGGCGACCGTCGAGGTGCACGTCAAGCACACCTACCGGGGCGACCTGGCGATCGACCTGATCACGCCGAGCGGTGCGGTCAAGCAGCTGAAGGTGACGTCCGGTTCGGACGGTGCGGACAACGTCGACGCCACGTACACGGTGAACCTGTCGGCGGAGAACGCCAACGGCACCTGGCAGCTGCGCGTGCGTGACGCGTACAGCCAGGACACGGGCTACATCGACACCTGGACCCTCGACCTGTAAGCCGGTCGCCTGTTCCGATCGCTCCACAGCGGCCCCGCACCACTTCCCAGTGGGCGGGGCCGCTCCGCGTTTCACCTGATCAGGCACTGCTTCGCCCCAGTGGGACTGTGCCAGGGTCATAATCAAGTCGATCGTGGAGGTTGGAAACCATGTCCGCTGCGCTACAGGAAGAGACCCGGGCGCGACAGGAAGAGGCCACCCTGCCGGACCCGTTGATCGGCCCACACACCATTCAGGAATGGCTCGACCTGCCCTCCCCGGAGGACGGTTCGAGCGTCGAGCTGATCTTTGGACACTTCCACGTGACTCCCCCACCTTCCGGCGAGCACCAGCTCGCGGTGACCCGCCTGATCCGGCCAATGGAGGATTCGATCTCCGCGGCCGGCCGGACAGACCTCTACGCGGTGATCGGCGTGGGAGTGAAGATCTCATCCACTCTCCGCAACGGTTTCATCCCCGATGTGGTGATCATGGACCGGCCGCCGACCGGTGCGAGCTTCCCCGCCGAGGCACTGCGACTGGCGGTCGAGGTGTGGTCTCCGGGCAACACCCGGAACGAGCGGGAGGCGAAGATGGCCGCCTACGCCGTCGCCGGCGTGCCGTTCCTCTGGACGATCAGCCGGAAGGGCGATCACCCCGGGCTGGAGCTGACCGCGCACCGCCTGCACGGCGACCAGTACGCGGTGGACAACACGGTCCGGTCCGCCGGGCCCACGACCATCACCGCCGCACCGATTCCGGTCACGCTCGACCTGGCCGACCTCGTCTTCTGACCCTCACACCCGGGCCGCGCAGGACTGCAGGGCCTCCAGGACCCGTGGCCAGGTGCAGTCGGTCGGTTCGGTGGTCCGGTTGTGCGCCGCGATCCTCAGCCGCTCTTCCCGGTCGTCCACGAGGCGCGCGATGCCCGTCGCCAGGTCGTGCGTCAGCACCCCCTCCACCCCGTCACGCACGAAGTCCGCGACGCCCGTCCCCGGCCGCGCGACCACCGGCACCCCCGCCGTCCGCGCCTCCAGCGCCGCCAGCCCGAACGCCTCCTGCGACGCCGGGTTCACGAACACGTCCGCCCCCGCCAGCAGGTGACCGACCCCCTGCCGGTCCAGCCGTCCCGGCAGGCTCACCCACTCCAGCCCGTGCCGCCGCACGTAGCGCCGCAGCGCCGCCATCTCCGGCCCCGCCCCGGCCAACGTCGCCCGCAACGGCACCTCGGCGCGCACCGCCCGCAACGCCCGCAGCAACGCCATCGGCTCCTTCCGCGCCGCGAGCCGGCCCACGGACACGACGTGCACCGCGTCGTCCGGCCGCTGCGTCGGTATCCCCCGCCACGCGGACGGCACGATCCCGTTCGGCACCACGCCCACCGGCATCCCCGGCACCACCGCGCGCACCCGCTCCGCCGCCGCACGGCTCACCGCCGCCACCGCCACCGGCGCGGTGCTCCACGACACGAACTGGTCCAGCACCCGGTAGCACCGCCGCACCGCCGGGTCCCACATGCTGTGCACCACGACCACCACCGGCAGGTCCAGCCGCATCGCCGACCGCACCCCCGACCAGGCGAACGGCGAGATCGCGCCGACGTGCGCGTACACCACAGTCGGCCGCAGCGAGGCGAGCACCCGGTCCAGGTGCGCACCCGCCCGCGGGTGCACGGGCAGCTCCCACGGCAGCCGCACCGCGATCCGGTGCACCGAGTACCCCTCGCCGGACGACGCGAGCCGGGTCGCGGTCACCACGTGCACGTCCTCACCACCGCACGCCTGCTCCCGGGCCAACCCGGCCACCTGCACCTCGATCCCGCCCAGGCGCGGCAGGAAGCAGTCGGTGACGTGAACGATGGACAAGTGCACTCCCGTCAAGCCGCCGAACGGACCAACTGACACTCTTGCACCCGTGAGCCGAACGTGCGTCTTCTTCCACGCCCACCCCGACGACGAGGCACTGCTGACCGGCGGCACGATGGCGCGCCTGGCCCGGGAGGGGCACCGCGTCGTGCTGGTCGTCGCCACGGCAGGCGAACGAGGGCTGAGCGCGCACCGGGCCGACCTCGGCCCGGTCCGCACCAGAGAGGCGCACGCGTCGGCCCGCGTGCTGGGCTGCGCGCGGGTGGAGTTCCTCGGCTACCCCGACTCGGGCCTGGACGGGCGGCACGGGTTCGCCCGCGCCGACGTGGGCGAGGCCGCGGAACAGCTGGCCGAGCTGCTGCACGAGGAACGCGCCGACCTGCTCACCACCTACGACCCGCACGGCGGCTACGGGCACCCCGACCACGTGCAGGTGCACCGGGTCGGCACGCTGGCCGCCGAGCTCGCCGGCACGCCCCGCGTCTGGGAGGCGACGGTCGACCGCACGTGGCTGCTGCGCGGCCTGCGGCTCGCCCGGCTGGTCCGCGACTTCGACCTCGCGCCGTTCGAGCAGGCCTACACCGCGCGGCCGGAGATCACCCACTCGGTGGACGTCCGGCGGTACGCGCGGGCGAAGCGCGAGGCCATGGCGGCGCACGCGACCCAGACCACGGGCGGCGAGGACACCCGGACCCTCGCCGCGCTGCTGAAGCTGCCGCCGCCGCTGTTCAGGGTCGTCCTGGGCACCGAGTGGTACGTCGAGCGCAAACGGTTGCGGGCACGATGAGGCGGTGGGTGCGGATCACCGCGTCGCTGGCGTCACTGGGACTGGCGGCGTGGCTGGTGATCGCGCTGGTGCCCGCCGTGGGCGGGGTGGCGTGGACGGCGGTCGGCGAGCACCTGCGCGCCATCGGGCCCGGCACCGCGCTCTGGTTGACCGTCCTGTGGCTGGCCGGGCTCTGGGCCTACACCTACGTGCTCACCGGCTCGCTGCCCGGCTTGCGCCACACCCAGGCGTTCAGCCTGAACGCGGCGGGCAGCGCGATCAGCAACGTGCTGCCGTTCGGCGGCGCGGCCGGGGTCGCGGTGACCGCGGTGATGGCGGCGAGCTGGGGCCACTCCGCGCGGGCGATCACCACGTCGGCGATCGTCAGCGGCCTGTGGAACACGCTGTCCCGGGCGGCGCTGCCGCTGGTGGCGCTGGCCGTGCACGGCGCGGTGGTCGGCGACGGCGTGCTGATCGGCGCGGTCGCGGCGGCCGGCGGGCTGCTCGTCGCCGTCGCGGTGCTGATGCGCCTGCGGTGGCTGTGCCGGCTCCTCGGCAGCCGGGCGGCCCGGTTCCTGCTGCGGCTGCGCCGGCAGACCGCCCAGGTGGTCCGCGACGGCTGGCGGCGGATGACCGCGGGCATGCTCGCCTACCTGCTGCTCCAGGCCGTGCTGCTGTGGTGGTGCCTGGCCGCCGCGGGTGTCCACCTGGGACTCGGGCCGACGCTGGCGGCGTTCGCGGTGAGCAGGCTGCTCACGCTGGCCGTGGTCACGCCCGGCGGTGTCGGTGTCACCGAGAACGGCACCATCGCGCTGCTGGTCGGCCTGGGCACGCCCGCCGCACCGGCCGTGGCGGGTGTGCTGCTGTTCGCGTTCTTCACCTACCTGGTGGAGATCCCGCTGGGCGGCGCGGCCTGGCTCAGCTGGTCGGCGCGGCGCGCACGTTCCGGGTGACCGCGGCCCGCGCGGCGAGCTCGTGGTCGGCCGGGTAGTCGACCCGCACCAGCGACAACCCGTGCGGCGGCGCCACGGTGACCTCGCTGGACCTCGCGGTCAGCGACAGCAGCGACGCGGGCCACCCGACCGGCTTGCGCCCCTCGCCGACGGCCAGCAGCGCGCCGACCAGGCTGCGCACCATGGAGTGGCAGAACGCGTCCGCGGACACGTGCGCGGTCAGCACGGCGCCGTCACGCACCCACTCCAGGCGTTGCAGCTCGCGGATCGTGGTCGCACCCTCGCGCCGCTTGCAGAACGCGCAGAAGTCCCGTTCGCCCAACAACAACCGCGACGCCTCGTTCAACGCGGCCAGGGCCAGCGGACGCGGCCACGCCAGCGTGTCCAGCCGCCGCAGCGGGTGCGCGCCGAACGGGGCGTCGGTGACCCGGTACTCGTAGTGCCGGCGCAGCGCGGCGAACCGCGCGTCGAACTCGGCGGGCACCACCCGGGCCGAGAACACCCGCACGTCGGCGGGCAGCGCGCGGGCCAGGCGCTTGGGCAGACCGGCGACGTCCACCGTGGACGGCAGGTCGACGTGCGCCACCTGCCCCGACGCGTGCACGCCCGCGTCCGTGCGACCCGCCACGGTCAGCTGCACGTCCTCGCGCAGCACCGTGGACATGGTGTCCTCCAGCACACCGCACACCGTGCGGCGGTCGGGCTGGCGAGCCCACCCGGAGAACTCCGTGCCGTCGTAGGCCAGGTCCAGTCGCACACGAACGAGCCCGTCGTCCCCAGCGGGAACGACGGGCTCGTCGGTGAAGTGCGCGTCCGTCAGGACCCGTCCTTCTTGTCCTCGGCCTTGTCGTCGGCCTTCGCCTCGGCGGAAGCGTCGTCGGCGCCCTCGGCGGGCTCCTCGGTCGCGTCCTTCGTGGCGGACTCGGGCGCCTCGGCGTCCTGGTCCTGCACGTCCGCAGTGCCTTCGGTCTCCTCGGCCTCAGACGCCGCCGTGTCCTTCTCGGGGGCGGCAGCCTGGTCCTTGGCGAACTTGGTCTTGCGGGCGCGCTCGGCCTCGGAGGTGACGGTGGACTCCGCGACCAGCTCGATCACGGCCATGGGGGCGTTGTCGCCCTTGCGCGGCAGCGTCTTGGTGATGCGGGTGTAGCCACCGGGGCGGTCGGCGAACTGCGGGCCGATCTCGGCGAACAGCTTGTGCACGATGTCCTTGTCGCGGATCACCTTCAGGATCTCGCGACGGTTGTGCAGGTCACCGACCTTCGCCTTGCTGATCAGCTTCTCGGCGTACGGGCGCAGCCGCTTCGCCTTGGCCTCGGTGGTCGTGATCCGACCGTGGGTGAACAGGGACGTGGCCAGGTTGGCCAGCATCAGCCGCTCGTGGGCCGGCGAGCCCCCGAGACGGGGTCCCTTGGTGGGGGTGGGCATCGAATTGCTCCTCGGATTTCTTTCTGATCCTCTGCTCCGGCCCGGCCGCTAAGCGACCTCAGAGCTGCTCGGTCTCCGCGTAGTCCTGGCCGTCGTCGTGGTTGTCCACGGCGGTGTCCGTGCCCCAGCCTTCGGCGGGGTAGTCGGACGCGGCGGCCGACGGGTCGAACCCAGGGGGGCTGTCCTTCAGCGCGAGGCCGAGGCCGACGAGCTTCATCTTGACCTCGTCGATCGACTTCGCACCGAAGTTGCGGATGTCCAGCAGGTCCGCCTCGCTGCGCGAGACCAGCTCGCCCACGGTGTGGATGCCCTCGCGCTTGAGGCAGTTGTAGGACCGGACGGTGAGGTCCAGGTCCTCGATCGGCATCGCGAACGCCGCGATGGTGTCCGCCTCGGCGGGCGAGGGGCCGATCTCGATGCCCTCGGCGTCGACGTTCAGCTCGCGGGCGAGGCCGAACAGCTCGACCAGCGTCTTACCGGCCGACGCGACGGCGTCGCGCGGCGTGATGGACGGCTTGGTCTCGACGTCGAGGATCAGCTTGTCGAAGTCGGTCCGCTGCTCGACACGGGTGGCCTCGACCTTGTAGGTCACCTTCATGACGGGCGAGTAGATCGAGTCGACCGGGATGCGGCCGATCTCGGCACCGGCCTGCTTGTTCTGCACGGCGGGGACGTAGCCGCGACCGCGCTCGACCACGAGCTCGATCTCCAGCTTGCCCTTGCCGTTCAGGGTGGCGATGTGCAGGTCGGGGTTGTGCACGGTGACACCGGCCGGAGGCACGATGTCGCCCGCGGTCACCGCGCCCGGCCCCTGCTTGCGCAGGTACATGGTCACCGGCTCGTCCTCCTCGGAGCTGACGACCAGCTCCTTGAGGTTGAGGATGATGTCGGTGACGTCTTCCTTCACACCGGGGACGGTCGTGAACTCGTGCAGCACACCGTCGATGCGGATGCTGGTCACGGCCGCGCCGGGGATGGACGACAGCAGGGTGCGGCGAATCGAGTTGCCGAGGGTGTAGCCGAAGCCCGGCTCCAGCGGCTCGATGACGAACCGGGAGCGGGTCTCGTTGACCGCTTCCTCGCTGAGCGAGGGGCGCTGGGAAATCAGCACTGGGTTCTTCCTCTCTAGCCCCGACGCCCGCTATTTGACGTCGTGGGAACCGGTCGCGGAGACCGGCAAACGCGTGCGACACACCATTCCGTGCCGCCGCGGGACCCGACTGGAGGGGCCGCGGACGGCCCCTCCAGGAGGATCACTTCGAGTAGAGCTCGACGATGAGCTGTTCGGTGACGGGCGTGTCGATCTGCGCCCGCTCCGGCAGCTGGTGGACCAGGATGCGCAGGTTGGACTGCACGACCTGGAGCCACGCCGGGATCGGCCGGTCGCCGAAGGAAGCACGCGCGGCCTCGAAGGGCAGCGTGGGCAGCGACTTCGGCTTCACGTCGATGATGTCGAACTTCGACACCCGGAAGCTCGGGATGTTGACCTTCTGGCCGTTCACGATGAAGTGACCGTGGCTGACCAGCTGGCGGGCCTGACGACGGGTGCGCGCGAGACCCGCGCGGTACACCACGTTGTCCAGCCGGGACTCCAGGATCTGCAGCAGGTTCTCACCGGTCTTGCCGGGGCGACGAACCGCTTCCTCGTAGTAGCGCCGGAACTGCTTCTCCAGGACGCCGTACGTGTAGCGGGCCTTCTGCTTCTCCTGGAGCTGGAGCAGGTACTCCGACTCCTTGATCCGACCGCGGCCGTGCTGGCCGGGCGGGTAAGGACGACGCTCGAACGCCTGGTCCCCGCCGACGAGGTCGACCTTGAGACGGCGCGAGATGCGAGTGGCCGGTCCGGTATAGCGAGCCATGTTGTCTTACTCCTCCCCGTGCCTCAGACCCGGCGCCGCTTGGGCGGGCGGCAGCCGTTGTGGGGCTGCGGGGTCACGTCCTGGATGGTGCCGACCTCGAGGCCGGCGGCCTGCAGCGAACGGATCGCGGTCTCGCGGCCGGAGCCGGGACCCTTCACGAACACGTCCACCTTGCGCATGCCGTGCTCGGCGGCCTTGCGCGCGGCGTTCTCGGCGGCCATCTGCGCGGCGAACGGCGTGGACTTGCGGGAGCCCTTGAAGCCGACGTGGCCGGCGGACGCCCAGCTGATCACGTTCCCCAGCGGGTCCGTGATGGACACGATGGTGTTGTTGAACGTGCTCTTGATGTGCGCCTGGCCGTGCGAGACGTTCTTCTTTTCCTTGCGCCGGACCTTCTTGACCCCGGCGCCCGTACGGGACTTGGGTGGCATGTCTGGGTGAACTCCTACTTGCTAGAGACGCGAGGTCTTACTTCTTTCCGGCCTTCTTCTTGCCGGCGACGGTCTTCTTCGGACCCTTACGAGTGCGCGCGTTCGTCTTGGTGCGCTGCCCGCGGACGGGCAGGTTGCGACGGTGGCGCAGCCCCTCGTAGCAGCCGATTTCCATCTTCCGGCGGATGTCGGCCTGAACCTCGCGGCGGAGGTCACCCTCGACCTTGAAGTGGTTCTCGATGTAGTCCCGCAGCTTCGCCAGGTCGTCGTCACCGAGGTCCTTCACCCGGACGTCCGGGGAGATCTCGGTGGCGGTCAGCAGCTCCTTCGAGCGCGTCCGACCAATGCCGAAGATGTAGGTGAGCGCGATCTCCAACCGCTTTTCGCGGGGGAGGTCGACGCCAGCGAGTCGTGCCATACGGCGCTTGCTCCTAACAGTGGTGTCGCTCCAGGTCTGCTCCTCGCCCGATCCCGGGACTGACTCGCTGTGTCAGTTCCGGTCGCTCTCGCGACCGGTGTCCCGGCCCCGGCCTGGAGTCCGGGGGTGTGCCACACGTGGTTCTTTGTGGGGCAGGTGCGAAGAGGCTTACTCGGTGTCGCGTCCGGTGAAGACTCGACTCGTGCTGGTCGTGCTCCGCTCAGCCCTGGCGCTGCTTGTGGCGCAGGTTCTCGCAGATCACCATGACCCGGCCGTGACGGCGGATCACCTTGCACTTGTCGCAGATCTTCTTGACGCTCGGCTGGACCTTCACGCCTGAGCTTCTCCTGCGTCAGCCGACGTGCCCGTGATCGGGCACGCCGGAGGTCACTTGTAGCGGTAGACGATGCGCCCGCGGGACAGGTCGTAGGGCGAGAGCTCCACGACAACCCGGTCCTCAGGGAGGATGCGGATGTAGTGCTGACGCATCTTGCCGCTGATGTGTGCCAGGACCTTGTGACCGTTCTCCAACTCGACGCGGAACATCGCGTTGGGGAGCGGCTCGACTACGCGGCCCTCGACCTCAATGGCCCCGTCCTTCTTGCCCATGTCCTCCGCGTTTCGTGACGGTGGGTGTTACTTCCGGAGTGCGGGCACGCGGCACCCCGACTCCTCCAGGCCCTTGCGAACCCTGCCACCTCCGGGAAGAGATCCCCGGGCATGACGGAACCGGCGCGACGTATGCGCCACCCGTCCATAGTACGCGGGTCAGCTCGAACGCCCAAATCGGGCCTTGCGGGCGACCAGGAGGGCCAGTCCCCAGGGGCCCGCGACCCAGATCCACCAAGGGTAGAGGACCTCGCCGAGGGAGAGGCTGATGACACCCCACACGAGGACGTTGACGGCGCTGGCGGCGAGCCACGCGCCGGTCATGGCCCTGACCACGGCGTTCGGCCGCTGCGGGACAGGGGCGGGCGCGTCGGGGGGCAGGTCGGCGGTCAGGGCGCTGAGCTCGGCGTACGTGCGGGCCTCGTGGGCGGCGCGGGTGCGCTCGTCGAACTCGGTCAGGGTCAGCCTGCCCTCGGTGTGGGCACGGGTCAGCTCCTCGACGACCGCGTTCCGGTCGTCGTCGGCCGCGCGGGTGAAGGACTCGTGCACGTCGCCACCTCCGTCCGGGCTGGGTTCGAGTGCATGGTAACAGCGTTACTTTTGCGGCCGGGTGGCCCACCAGACCACGCCGAGGACGGCGCCGGGCGGCACGGCGACCCACAGGAACCACGGGTGCACGAGGCCCTCGTCGCCGAGGAGGCTCGCGAGCAGCCAGACCGCGAAGTTGAGCGCGCTGATGCTCAGCCAGATGGTGGTGAGGATCCTCATCGCCGAGGGTCCGCTTCCGGTCTTCACCCGCTTGGGTGTCGGCAGGGCTGTTGCTCCGGCGGGCGGGACGGGTGGCGCGGACGACGTGGACGGCAGGTCCGCCGTGAGGACGGCCAGTTCGCCCCGGGTCTTCGCCTGCCAGGTCCGCACCACGCGGGCGTCGAACTCGGCGAGGTCGAGGCTGCCATCGGCGTGCGCGTGGTGCAGCCACTGCTGGACCAGTTCGCGTTCGGCGTCGGAGGCCCGGATGTCCTCGGGCCGCACAGGCTGGGTCACCCCGTCATCCTGGCCGGGCGGTGGACGTGACGACAGGGGGCTAACCCCCGGTTCGGCCTGCGCCGAACGGCCCTTCTCGAACACGACGCCGGTGAACCCCGACGAGGGGTCCACCGGCGCAGGTGTCAGATCTCAGACGATGTCAGTCGTCAGATGTCAGCCGTCAGTCGTCATCGAGCGCGGTCAGCACCCAGGGGCCGTCGTCGGTGATCGCCACCGAGTGCTCCCAGTGCGCCGCGCGCGAGCCGTCCGCGGTGATCACGGTCCAGCCGTCGTCCAGCTCGACCGTGCGCTCCGTCCCCAGGGTCAGCATCGGCTCGATGGCGATCGCCATCCCGGCCTTCAACCGGGGCCCCTTGCCGGGCTTGCCGTGGTTGGGCAGGAACGGGTCCATGTGCATCTTCGTGCCGATGCCGTGCCCGCCGTACCCCTCCACGATCCCGTACTCGACCCCGTGCTCGTCACCCATCCGAACGGTCGCCGACTCGATCGCGAACGAGATGTCGCTGAGCCGCCCACCGGCCACCGCCGCCTCGATGCCCGCGACCATCGACACCCGCGTGGCCTCGGACAGCTTCAGCTCGGCGTCCGTCACCGAACCGACCGGCAGCGTGATGGCCGAGTCGCCGTGCCACCCGTCGAGGATCGCACCGCAGTCGATCGAGATCAGGTCACCCTCGGCCAGCACCTGCGTCCGGCTCGGGATCCCGTGCACCACCTGCTCGTTCACCGACGCGCAGATCGACGCCGGGAAGCCGTGGTAGCCCTTGAACGACGGGATCGCGCCCGCGTCGCGGATGCTCTGCTCCGCCAGCTCGTCCAGCTCGGCCGTCGACACGCCCGCCTTGGTGTGCGAGGCCAGCAGCGCCAACGTGCGAGCCACGACCAGCCCGGCAGCCCTCATGGCTTCGAGCTGGCCGCGGCTCTTGATCTCGATCATGCGGTCCCGACCGGGAACGACGCGACCGACCCGACGCAGCACATCGACGAGTCCACCGCTCACTTCAGGTCGCGCAGCGCGCGGAGGGCGCGCTCGCTGATCTCGTCGACCTCGCCGACCGCGTCGATGCTCACGACGATGTCAGCGTAGTGGTCGAGCAGCGGCGCGGTCTCCGAGCGGTACACCTGCTGGCGGTGCCGGATCACGTCTTCCTTGTCGTCCGTGCGACCCCGGGCGAGCAACCGCTCGACCACGACGTCCTCGGGGATCTGGAACTCCAGCACCGCGTCCAGCTTGTGCCCCTCCGCCGCCAGCATCTCGCCCAGCACGCCCGCCTGCGCGGTGTTGCGCGGGAAGCCGTCGAGCAGGAAGCCGTTGGCGGCGTCCGGCTGCGAGAGCCGGACGCGCACCATCTCGTTGGTCACCTCGTCCGGCACCAACTCACCCGAGTCCAGGTACTCCTGGACCTCCTTGCCCAGATCGGTCTGCTCGCTGATGTGGGCGCGGAACAGGTCCCCGGTGGAGATGTGCGGCACACCGAGCTCACGGCTGAGCGTCTTGGCCTGGGTGCCCTTGCCCGCACCGGGCGGGCCGACGAGAACGAGTCGCACTAGCGGAGGAACCCTTCGTAGTTGCGCTGCATGAGCTGGCTCTCGATCTGCTTCACGGTGTCGAGGCCGACACCGACCATGATCAGCACCGCCGTACCGCCGAACGGGAAGTTCTGGTTCTGGCCCTGACCGGTGAGGTCGAGGAACAGGTTCGGCAGGATGGCGACGATGCCCAGGTAGAGCGAGCCGGGCAGCGTGATCCGCCCCAACACGAAGCGGAGGTACTCAGCGGTGGGTCGACCCGGTCGGATACCCGGGATGAACCCACCGAACTTCTTCATCTCGTCCGCGCGCTCGTCCGGGTTGAACGTGATGCCGACGTAGAAGTACGTGAAGAAGACGATCAGCAGGAAGTAGAGCGCGATGTGCACCGGGCTGGACTGGCTCACCAGGTGCGTCGCGACGAAGCTCTCCCACCAGTTCGGCGCCGATCCGTCGGTGGAGGCGGTCAGGCGCGAGATCAGGTCGGGCAGGTACAGCAGCGACGAGGCGAAGATGACCGGGATGACACCGGCCTGGTTCACCTTCAGCGGCAGGTAGGTCGACGTGCCGCCGTACATCCGGCGGCCGATCATCCGCTTCGCGTACTGGACCGGGATGCGGCGCTGGGCCTGCTCCACGTAGATGACGCTGGCGATGATCAGCAGAGCCGCGACGCAGACCAGGAAGAACGTCAGGCCACCGCGGTCGAGGATGATCTTGCCCTCGATCGGGATGCGGGCCGCGATGCCGGTGAAGATCAGCAGCGACATGCCGTTGCCGATCCCCTTCTCGGTGATGATCTCACCGAGCCACATGATCACGCTGGTGCCCGCGGTCATCACGACCACGAGGACGACCAGGTTGAAGATGCTGTCGTTGGGGATGACCGGCACTTCGCAGTTCGCGAACAGCTGCCCGCGCACGGCCAGGGCGATGATGCCCGTGGACTGCAGGACCGCCAGCGCGATGGTCAGGTAGCGGGTGTACTGGGTCAGCTTGCCCTGACCCGCCTGCCCTTCCTTCTTCAGCTGCTCGAACCGCGGAATCACCACGGTGAGCAACTGGATGATGATGCTCGCCGTGATGTACGGCATGATGCCGAGCGCGAAGATCGACAAGTTCAGCAGCGCGCCACCGCTGAACAGGTTGATCAGGGAGTAGATCCCCTGCTGGTCGACCGACTCGACACACTGTTTGACGTTCTTGAAGGAGACGCCCGGCGCGGGCATGGTGGCGCCCAACCGGTACACCACGACGATCCCGAGCGTGAACAGGATCTTCTTGCGTAGGTCCGGCGTCGCGAGAGCCGAGCGGAATGCGCCGAGCACGCGAACCTCCATCAGCGTTGCCGCCCCACTGGGGTCGGCATCCTGCGGTGCCGGCTGTGTTGCCGACACAGTCTTGCGGACGTGCCGTCGACACATCGCCGACGGTGGCGGAAGCGACGGATAGCCGCGACCGACCCGGAGGGCATCCGGGTTCAGCCCGCGACTTTAACAGTCGCTTGGCCGATCGCCGTAGTCAGTCTTCCCTCACACTTCGTACCCGATCGACTACCGCCGCGCGCAAGCCCCCGAATGGATCAAGTGCGGTTGGTCGCGAGCAGGCCCGCCATGCCGAGCAGGACCGCCGCCGTGCCCTTGTCCAGCCTCGCCCTGGCCCGCCTGGTGAGCCCCGCCTTGCGGATGCCCGCGCCCAGCGCCACGTACGCCGTGCCCGCCAGTGCCTCCGCCGCCAGGTAGACCGCGCCGAGGGTCGCGAGCTGCACCGGGATCGGGCCGCGGGCCGGGTCGACGAACTGCGGCACGAACGCCGTGAAGATCAGCAGCGCCTTGGGGTTCGTGATCGCGACCACGAACTCCTTGCGCAGCGGCGTACCCCTGCTGGCTGGCGTTTCACCGCTTTCCTTGGTCATCAGGATGCGCGCGGCGAGGTAGACGAGGTAGGCGACACCGGCCCACTTGATCACGGTGAGCGCGGTGGTGCTCGCCGCCAACACGGGACCCAGTCCGGCCACGACCGCACCGACCATCAGGGAGAAGGCCGCAAGGCGGCCCAGGAGCGCCACCACGGCCCGCAACGGGCCGTGGTGGACCCCGTGGTGCATGCCCACGAGGTTGTTCGCACCAGGGGTCAGCGCGACGAGCACCGAGGCGCCGAAGAAGACCGCGAGCCACATGCCTGGACGCTAACCCGGCCACCAACCGGTTTTACGCCCTGCGCGAACGCACGTCCCGGCAGGGCCTCTTGCCGGCGGGACAGGCCTCGCGGACGCCGGCAACCGTCAAAAAGAGGTGACCGACCCCGGACACGCGAACGGCCCCGGAGCGGGAGGCTCCGGGGCCGTTCGACCGTGCTGTTCAGTGCCGTGCTGTGCTCCGTGCGTCAGAGCACGGTGGTGGTGCCACCGGCGGCGGCGATCTTCTCGACCGCGCTGCCGGAGAACTTGTTCGCCACGACGTCGAGCTTGACGCCGTCCAGGTCACCGTTGCCGAGGACCTTCACGAGCTCGTTCTTGCGCACCAGGCCCGCGTGGATGAGAGCGTCCACGTCCACCCGACCACCCTCGGGGAACACCCGGGCGAGGTCGCCCACGTTCACCACCTGGTACTCGGTGCGGAACGGGTTGCGGAAGCCCTTCAGCTTCGGCAGGCGCATGTGCAGCGGCATCTGGCCACCCTCGAAGCGCGGCGAAACGTTCTTCCGCGCCCCGGTGCCCTTCGTGCCGCGACCGGCCGTCTTGCCCTTGGAGCCCTCACCGCGACCGACACGGGTCTTCGCGGTCTTGGCGCCGGGGGCCGGACGCAGGTCATGGATCTTGATGGTCACGACTGGACCTCCTCGACGACCACCAGGTGGCGCACGGTGTGGATCAAACCGCGCACCTGCGGCGTGTCCTCGCGGACCACCGACTGGCGGATCTTGCGCAGACCGAGGGTCCGGAGGGACTCGCGGTGGTTGCGCTTGGTACCGATGCTGCTCTTGACCTGGGTCACCTTGAGCTCAGCCATGGTCACACCGCCCCTGCACGCGCACGGAGCATGCCGGCGGGAGCCACATCCTCGATCGGCAGACCGCGACGGGCGGCCACCTCCTCGGGGCGCTGGAGACCCTTCAGGGCCGCCACCGTGGCGTGCACGATGTTGATGGCGTTGTCGGAGCCCAGCGACTTGCTCAGCACGTCGTGGACACCGGCGCACTCCAGCACCGCGCGGACCGCACCACCGGCGATGACACCGGTACCGGCCGAGGCCGGACGCAGCATGACGACACCGGCCGCCTTCTCGCCCTGGATCGGGTGAGGGATCGTGCCCGCGATGCGAGGGACGCGGAAGAAGTTCTTCTTCGCCTCCTCGACACCCTTGGCGATCGCCGCGGGGACTTCCTTGGCCTTGCCGTAGCCGACACCGACCATGCCGTCGCCGTCGCCGACCACGACCAGCGCGGTGAAGCTGAAGCGACGACCACCCTTCACGACCTTGGAGACGCGGTTGATCGCAACCACGCGCTCCAGGTGCGGGGTCTTCTCCTGGGCCGCTCCGCCGCGGCCACCGTCACGGCGGTCGCGGCGCTCTCCGCGCTCGCCCCCGCCGCCTTCGCGACGCGTGCGTCCTGGCATCAGGCGTCCCTCTCAATTCGGTTCATGTGCATTGTCAGAACTCCAGCCCAGCCTCGCGAGCGGCATCGGCCAGAGCGGCGATCCGACCGTGGTAGGCGTTGCCGCCGCGGTCGAAGACCACCTTGGTGATCCCGGCGTCCTTGGCGCGGGCGGCGGCCAGCTGGCCGACCTTCGCCGCACGGGCCTTCTTGTCGCCGTCGAGCGACCGGACGTCCGCCTCCACGGAGGAAGCCGCCGCCAGGGTGCGGCCGGCGAGGTCGTCGATGATCTGCACGGTGATGTGCTTCGACGACCGGTGCACGACCAGGCGCGGGCGCTCCGGCGTGCCGCTGACCTTCTTGCGGAGGCGGAAGTGACGGCGGGTCTTGGCGATGCGGCGAGTGGTCGAGATGTCCTTGCCCACCGGCTTGCGCTTCGTTGCAGTCTCGCTCATGTCACTTACCCGTCTTTCCGACCTTGCGGCGGATCTTCTCGCCCGCGTACCGCACACCCTTGCCCTTGTACGGGTCGGGCTTGCGGAGCTTGCGGATGTTGGCGGCGACCTCGCCCACGAGCTGCTTGTCGATGCCGGACACGGAGAAGCGGGTCGGGGTCTCCACCGCGAAGGTGATGCCCTCGGGGGCCTCGACCTTCACCGGGTGGCTGTAGCCCAGCGCGAACTCCAGGTCGGAACCCTTCAGCGCCACGCGGTAACCGACGCCGTGGATCTCCATCTTCTTCTCGTAGCCCTGCGTGACGCCCACGACCATGTTCTGCACCAGGGTGCGCGACAGGCCGTGCAGCGAGCGGCTGCGACGCTCGTCGTTGGGGCGCTTCACCTCGAGAGTGCCGTCGTCGGCCTTCTCGATGATGATCGGCTCAGCGATGTTGAGCGACAGGGTGCCCTTCGGGCCCTTCACGCTCACAGCCTGGCCGTCGATGTTCACGTCGACCCCGGAGGGGACGGTGATCGGCAGTTTTCCGATGCGCGACATTGCCTAGTCCCCCTTCCTCACCAGACGTAGGCGAGGACTTCTCCGCCCACGCCCGACTTGTTGGCCTGGCGGTCGGTCATCAGACCGCCAGAGGTCGAAATGATCGCGACGCCCAGACCGCCCAGCACCTTCGGCAGGTTGGTCGACTTCGCGTACACGCGCAGACCGGGCTTCGACACGCGGCGGAGGCCGGCGATGCTGCGCTCCCGGTTCGGGCCGTACTTCAGCTCGATCACCAGGTTCTTGGCCACGTCGCCCTGCTCATCGCGGTAGCTCGCGATGTAACCCTCGCGCTTGAGGATCTCGGCGATGTTGGCCTTCAACTTCGAGTGCGGCATCACGACCTTGTCGTGGTAAGCCGAGTTCGCGTTCCGCAGACGCGTCAACATGTCTGCGATCGGGTCGGTCATCGTCATGGTGACCTGGTCAACCTTTCTCGCTGCGGTTCCCCAGCCAGGGTCCGAGCCGGCCTTGCGGCCGGCTGGTCGTGGACGGGCCTACAGCGAAGTGATGAGTCAAAAAAACCTGCCGCCGAGCCGGACTTACCAGCTGGACTTGCTCACACCGGGCAGCTCGCCCCGGTGCGCCATCTCGCGGAGGCAGATCCGGCACAGGCCGAACTTGCGGAACACCGAGTGCGGGCGACCGCAACGCTGGCAGCGGGTGTAACCCCGCACCTTGAACTTCGGCTTGGCCGCGGCCTTGTTGATCAGCGCCTTCTTGGCCATGATCAGTTCTCCTTGAACGGGAAGCCCAGGAGCTTCAGCAGCGCCCGGCCCTCTTCGTCGTTGGTCGCGGTCGTCACGACGGTGATGTCCATACCGCGGGGACGGTCGATCGCGTCCGGGTCGATCTCGTGGAACATCGACTGCTCGTTGAGGCCGAACGTGTAGTTGCCGTTGCCGTCGAACTGCTTGCCCGACAGGCCGCGGAAGTCGCGGATACGCGGCAGCGCGATCGTCAGCAGGCGGTCCAGGAACTCCCACATCCGGTCGCCGCGCAGCGTGACGCGCGCGCCGATCGGCATGCCCTCGCGCAGCTTGAACTGCGCGATGGACTTGCGGGCCCGGCGGACCTCGGGCCGCTGGCCGGTGATGATCGAGAGGTCCTTGACGGCACCCTCGATCAGCTTGCCGTCACGGGCGGCGTCGCCGACACCCATGTTGACGACGACCTTCACCACGCCCGGGATCTGCATGACGTTGGCGTACTCGAACTGCTCGCGCAGCGAGGCGACGATCTCCTCGCGGTAGCGGGCCTTGAGCCGCGGAATGGTCTTCTCAACGGTGGTCATCAGATGTCCTTCCCGTTACGACGGGAAATGCGGACCCGCTTGCCCTCGTCGTTCGTCCGGTAGCCCACACGGGTCGGCTTGCCGTCCGAGTCGACCACCATCACGTTGGACACGTGGATGGGGGCCTCCTGGGTCACGATGCCGCCCGACTGCGCGCCGCGCTCGGTCTGCGTGATCCGGGTGTGCTTCTTCATGCGGTTGACGCCTTCGACCAGGACGCGGTTCTCAGCGGGGTAGGCCTGGATGACCTTGCCGCGAGCACCCTTGTCCTTGCCGGCGATAACCACGACGGTGTCGCCCTTCTTCACCTTCATGGTCAGAGCACCTCCGGCGCCAACGAGATGATCTTCATGAACTTCTTGTCGCGCAGCTCTCGACCGACCGGGCCGAAGATGCGGGTGCCCCGCGGCTCGTTGTCGTTCTTGATGAGCACCGCGGCGTTCTCGTCGAACCGGATGTAAGAGCCGTCGGGACGGCGCTTCTCCTTCACGGTCCGGACGATGACCGCCTTGACGACGTCGCCCTTCTTGACGCCGGCACCCGGGATGGCCTGCTTCACCGTCGCGACGATGATGTCCCCGATGCCCGCGTAGCGGCGGCCCGAGCCACCGAGAACACGGATGCAGAGGATTTCCTTCGCACCGGTGTTGTCGGCGACGCGCAGCCGCGACTCCTGCTGGATCACTTACCTGCTCCTTGACCATTCCTGGCCCGCCAGATTTCCGACCTGACGGGCTCGGTCGAACCCAGATTTCCGACCTGACGGGCTCGGTCGAACACTGTGCCCGTTCTACCTGGGCTTACTTGGCCTTCTCGAGGACCTCGACGAGGCGCCAGCGCTTGGTGGCCGACAGCGGCCGCGTCTCCATGAGCAGCACGCGGTCGCCGATGCCGGCGGTGTTCTGCTCGTCGTGCGCCTTCACCTTGGTGGTGGAGCGCATGACCTTCGAGTACCGGCGGTGCTTCTTGCGGTCCTCGACCGCCACCACGATCGTCTTGTCCATCTTGTCGGACACGACGTAGCCCTCGCGGACCTTGCGGTCGTTGCGACCCTCGGTAGTCACTTCGTTGTTCTCGCTCATGCCGCACCCTCACCAGTGGAAACCGCGTCGGGAGAGGCCGAGAGGCCCAGCTCCCGTTCCCGCATCACGGTGTAGATCCGGGCGATCTCGTGCCGGACCGTGCGCAGGCGGCGGTTGTTGTCGAGCTGCCCGGTGGCCATCTGGAAGCGGAGGTTGAACAGCTCCTCCTTCGCCTCCCTCAGGCGCAGCACGAGCTCTTCCTCGGTGAGCTCACGCAGCTCGGAAGCGGTGGTACCCGCTGCCATCAGAACTCACCACCCTCACGCGTAACGATGCGGCACTTCATCGGGAGCTTGTGGATCGCGCGGCGCAGTGCCTCGCGGGCCACAGCCTCGTTCGGGAAGCTCATCTCGAAGAGCACCCGACCCGGCTTGATGTTGGCCACCCACCACTCCGGCGAACCCTTACCGGAACCCATGCGGGTCTCGGCGGGCTTCTTGGTCAGCGGGCGGTCCGGGAAGATGTTGATCCAGACCTTGCCACCACGGCGGATGTGCCGGGTGATGGCGATACGAGCCGACTCGATCTGCCGGTTGGTCACGTAGGCGGGCTCCAGAGCCTGGATGCCGTACTCGCCGAAGGTGACCCTCGTGCCGCCCTTGGCAGCACCGGACCGTCCGGGGTGGTGCTGCTTGCGGTGCTTAACCCTGCGCGGGATGAGCACGACTCAGCCCTCCGTCTTCTCTTCGGTCGCGGTCGGCGCGGCGGCCTGGTCGCCCGCAGCGGCCCGGCCGGCCTCGGTGCTGGTCGCGGTGGTGCCGCTGGCACCGGAACGACGCGCCCGGTTCGGGCGGTCGGCGCGGTCGCGGTCACGACGCGGCGCGCGGTCGGCCGCCGGAGCGGCGTCACGCTCGCGCTTGGCGCTGATGCCACCGACGATGTCGCCCTTGTAGATCCACACCTTCACGCCGATCCGGCCGAACGTGGTGCGGGCCTCGAAGAAGCCGTAGTCGATGTCGGCACGCAGCGTGTGCAGCGGCACGCGGCCATCGCGGTAGTGCTCGGAGCGGGACATCTCGGCACCGCCGAGACGACCGCCGCACTGCACGCGGATGCCCTTGACCTGGGGCGAGCGCATGGCCGACTGGATGGCCTTGCGCATCGCGCGGCGGAACGCCACGCGGTTGGACAGCTGCTCGGCCACGCCCTGCGCGACGAGCTGGGCGTCCGACTCCGGGCTCTTCACCTCGAGGATGTTGAGCTGCACCTGCTTCTTGGTGAGCTTCTCCAGCTCACCGCGGATGCGGTCGGCCTCGGCGCCGCGGCGGCCGATGACGATGCCCGGCCGGGCGGTGTGGATGTCGACGCGGACCCGGTCGCGGGTGCGCTCGATCTCCACCTTCGAGATACCGGCGCGCTCCATGCCCTTGGACAGCAGCTTGCGGATCTTGACGTCCTCCGCCACGTACTCCGCGTACTGCTTGTCGGCGTACCAGCGGGACTTCCAGTCCGTGGTGATCCCAAGTCGGAAGCCGTGCGGGTTGATTTTCTGGCCCACTACCGAGCCCCCTTCCTGTCAGCGCCGGCCTTCGCGCTGGTCTTCTTCGGACGGCTCTCCACCTCGACGGTGATGTGGCTCGTCCGCTTGCGGATCCGGTACGCACGGCCCTGGGCACGCGGGCGGAACCGCTTGAGGGTCGGACCCTCGTCCACGTAGACCTTCGACACCCACAGGGTGTCGGGGTCCAGGGACAGGTTGTTCTCGGCGTTGGCCACGGCGCTCTGCAGCACCTTGCGGACCGGCTCAGATGCCGCCTGCGGCGCGAACTGGAGCACGGCCAGGGCCTCGCTGGCGCTACGACCCCTGATGAGCTCGACGACGCGACGCACCTTCATGGGCGTGTCACGGACGTAGCGAGCCCGAGCCACGGCGCGCGGGAACTCCGGCGCTTCGGCTTCGTTACGGGCGTTCATCGCTGCTTCCCCTTGCTCTTCCTCTAGTTCGTCGCCTAGCGACGGCGCGACTTCCGGTCGTCCTTGATGTGGCCCTTGAACGTGCGGGTCGGGGCGAACTCGCCGAGCTTGTGCCCGACCATCGCCTCCGTCACGAACACCGGCACGTGCTTGCGGCCGTCGTGCACCGCGATCGTGTGGCCCAACATGTCGGGGATGATCGTCGACCGGCGGGACCAGGTCTTGATGACGGTCTTCTTGCCCGACTCGTTGAGGACGTCCACCTTCTTGAGCAGGTGGTCGTCCACGAAGGGGCCCTTCTTAAGGCTGCGAGGCATCCTTCACTCCCTCCCTGCTCAGCGCTTCTTACCGGTGCGACGACGCCGGACGATGAGCTTGTCGCTTGGCTTGTTGCGGCGGCGGGTGCGACCCTCGGGCTTGCCGGCCGGGTTCACCGGGTGGCGACCACCGGAGGTCTTGCCCTCACCACCACCGTGCGGGTGGTCGACCGGGTTCATCGCGACACCGCGGACGGTGGGCTTGCGGCCCTTCCACCGCATGCGGCCCGCCTTGCCCCAGTTGATGTTCTGGTGCTCGGCGTTGCCGACCTCGCCGACCGTGGCGCGGCACCGGACGTCCACGTTGCGGATCTCGCCCGAGGGCATCCGCAGCTGGGCGTAGGGGCCGTCCTTGGCGACGAGCTGCACGCTGGCGCCCGCGGACCGGGCGATCTTCGCGCCGCCGCCGGGGCGGAGCTCGATCGCGTGGATCACGGTGCCGACCGGGATGTTGCGCAGCGGCAGGTTGTTGCCCGGCTTGATGTCAGCCTTCGGGCCGTTCTCCACCATGTCGCCCTGCTGCAGCTTCGACGGGGCGATGATGTAGCGCTTCTCGCCGTCGAGGTAGTGCAGCAGCGCGATGCGCGCGGTGCGGTTGGGGTCGTACTCGATGTGAGCGACCTTGGCCGGCACGCCGTCCTTGTCGGTGCGGCGGAAGTCGATCAGGCGGTAGGCCCGCTTGTGACCGCCACCCTTGTGCCGCGTGGTGATCTTGCCCGACGCGTTGCGGCCACCACGGCCGTGCAACGGGCGGACCAGCGACTTCTCCGGCGTCGTCCGAGTGATCTCGGCGAAGTCGGAGACGCTCGCACCGCGACGACCCGGGGTCGTCGGCTTGTACTTGCGAATGCCCATCTCTACGCAGTCCTCGTCGTCATCAGGCGGCCGGGCCGCCGAAGATCTCGATCGGCTTGCTCTCGGCGGACAGCGTCACGATGGCGCGCTTGGTGTCCTTGCGCTTGCCGTATCCCGTGCGGGTCCGCTTGCGCTTGCCCTGGCGGTTGATCGTGTTGACGCTGACGACCTTGACGCCGAAGACCTTCTCCACGGCAATCTTGATCTGGGTCTTGTTCGAGCCGGGGGCCACCACGAAGGTGTACTTGTTCTCCTCGAGCAGCCCGTAGGACTTCTCGGAGATGACCGGCGCGAGCAGGATGTCCCGGTGGTCGGGGATCACTTCGCGGCCTCCTCGTCGGCGTCGGACGACGTCGCGGTGGCCTCGGCGGAACCCTGCCCGTGCTGGGCCTTGCTCGCCAGGAACACGTCGAGCGCGTCCTTGGTGAACACCACGTCGTCGTTGACCAGCACGTCGTAGGTGTTGAGCTGGTCCGGCGCGATGATGTGCACGTGCGGCAGGTTGCGCAGGCTGACCCACGAAACCTCGTCGGTGCGCAGCAGCACGGCCAGCACGCGGCGGGCCTCGGTCACCGACCCCAGCACCTTGCGGGCCGACTTGGTCGACGGCGTGTCGCCCTCGACGAAGCTCGTCACCACGTGCACCTGGCCGGCACGCGCCCGGTCGGAGAGGGCGCCACGCAGGGCGGCGGCCTTCATCTTCTTGGGGGTGCGCTGGCTGTAGTCACGCGGCTGCGGGCCGTGGACGACGCCACCACCGGCGAACTGCGGCGCGCGGGTCGAGCCCTGACGGGCGCGGCCGGTGCCCTTCTGCCGGTACGGCTTCTTACCACCACCGCGGACGTCGCCGCGGGTCTTGGTGGCGTGCGTGCCCTGGCGGGCCGCGGCCAGCTGGGCCACGACGACCTGGTGCAGCAGGGCCACGTTCGCCTGCGCGTCGAAGATCGCGGAGGGCAGCTCGACGGAACCGTCGGCCTTGCCCGCCGGGGTGCGGATCTCAACGGAAGTCATGATCAGGCACCACCCTTCGCAGCGGTCTTGATGAACACGGTGCCGCCCTTGGGACCGGGCACGGCGCCCTTGATGAGCAGCAGGCCGGACTCGGCGTCCACGCGGTGCACCTTGAGGTTCTGGGTGGTCACCCGCACGTTGCCCATCCGACCCGCCATCCGCAGGCCCTTGAACACGCGGCCGGGCGTGGCGCAGCCGCCGATGGAACCCGGCGAGCGGTGCTTGCGCTGGGTGCCGTGGCTGGCGCCGAGGCCCTTGAACCCGTGGCGCTTCATGACACCCGCGGTGCCCTTGCCCTTGCTGGTGCCGACCACGTCGACCACCACGCCGGCCTCGAAGACCTCGGCGGTGATTTCCTGGCCGACCGTGTACTCGGACGCATCCGTGGTGCGCAGCTCCGCCAGGTGGCGGCGGGGCGTGACGCCCGCCTTGGCGTAGTGGCCCGCGACGGGCTTGTTGACCTTGCGCGGGTCGATCGCGCCGAAGGCCAGCTGCACGGCCGAGTAGCCGTCGTTCTCCTGGGTCCGAACCTGGGTGACCACGTTCGGCTCGGCCTTGACGACGGTCACCGGAACGATCCGGTTGTTCTCGTCGAAGACCTGAGTCATGCCGAGCTTGGTGCCCAGGAGGCCCTTAACCTGCCTGTCAGACATGGGTCTCGTTACTCTCCGCCCCAAATGGGATCAACACTGCCGCGTCCAACGCTTACTGGATGTTGACGTCGACGCTCGCCGGCAGGTCGATGCGCATGAGCGCGTCCACCGTCTTCGGCGTCGGGTCGAGGATGTCGATCAGACGCTTGTGCGTGCGCATCTCGAAGTGCTCGCGCGAGTCCTTGTACTTGTGCGGCGAGCGGATGACGCAGTAAACGTTCTTCTCAGTGGGCAGCGGCACAGGCCCGACGACCCGAGCGCCGGTGCGCGTCACGGTCTCGACGATCTTGCGCGCGGACGCGTCGATCGCCTCGTGGTCGTAGGCCTTGAGCCGGATGCGGATCTTCTGTCCCGCCATGATGGCTTGCCGTTCCTCTGCTTCTAGTACCGCTGCGGTGCGGGCACCTTGCACGAGGTCACGGGACCTCCGGCGCGCTCCGCCCCCTATTCAGGATTGACACCGAGCGGTGTCACGGTGCCCGGTCCACGCGGTCGGGCGTGTCGCGCCCCAACCCATAGACCGGTCCCACTGATGAAACCTGTGGGATTGTCTTACTCGATCAAACCCCGCTCGTGACGGGGCGGCCGAGTCCAGAACTCGAACCGGCCGCCCCGACGAGCAACCCGTCAATGGTCGCACACCGGGGTGCGCAGACCAAATCGGGGGGTGAGATTTAGAGCCAGGTCACTTGATGATCTTGGTGACCGAGCCCGCGCCGACGGTGCGGCCACCCTCGCGGATGGCGAACCGCAGACCCTCGTCCATGGCGATCGGCTGGATCAGCTTCACGGACATGGTCGTGGTGTCGCCCGGCATGACCATCTCGGTGCCCTCGGGGAGGGTCACGACGCCGGTCACGTCGGTGGTGCGGAAGTAGAACTGCGGGCGGTAGTTGTTGAAGAACGGCGTGTGGCGGCCACCCTCGTCCTTCGACAGGATGTAGACCTGCGCGTCGAACTCGGTGTGCGGGGTGGTGGTGCCGGGCTTGATGATCACCATGCCGCGCTCCACCTCCTCGCGCTTCACGCCACGCAGCAGCAGCGCGGCGTTGTCGCCCGCGCGGCCCTCGTCGAGGAACTTCTTGAACATCTCGATCGAGGTGACCGTCGTCTTCTTCGAGGTCTCCTTGATGCCGACGATCTCGACCTCTTCGTTGACCTTGACGATGCCGCGCTCGATGCGGCCGGTCACCACGGTGCCACGACCGGTGATGGTGAACACGTCCTCGACCGGCATCAGGAACGGCCGGTCGACCTCGCGCTCGGGCTCCGGGATGTTCTCGTCCACGGCGTCCATCAGACCGATGAGCTTCTCGCCCCACTCGGCGTCGCCCTCCAGCGCCTTCAGCGCGGAGACGCGGACGACCGGCAGGTCGTCACCGGGGAACTCGTACTCGGAGAGCAGCTCGCGGACCTCGAGCTCGACGAGCTCCAGGATCTCCTCGTCGTCCACCATGTCGGCCTTGTTCAGGGCCACCACGATGTAGGGCACACCGACCTGGCGGGCCAGGAGGACGTGCTCCTTGGTCTGCGGCATCGGGCCGTCGGTCGCCGCGACCACCAGGATGGCGCCGTCCATCTGCGCCGCACCGGTGATCATGTTCTTGATGTAGTCGGCGTGACCGGGGCAGTCGACGTGCGCGTAGTGGCGCTTGTCGGTCTGGTACTCGATGTGCGCGATCGAGATCGTGATGCCGCGCTGCTTCTCCTCCGGCGCCTTGTCGATCTGGTCGAACGGCGTGAAGGGGTTCAGGTCCGGGTACTTGTCGTGCAGGACCTTGGAGATGGCAGCCGTCAGCGTCGTCTTACCGTGGTCGATGTGACCAATGGTGCCGATGTTGACGTGCGGCTTCGTCCGCTCGAACTTCGCCTTCGCCACTGGAATGTCCTCCTGGACTTCTATTGCTTAGCCCGGCGGGTGGGTTCCCACCCGCCGGACTTCACGTCAGGGTCGGTTGTGCGGACCCCGGGGCATCCCCCCGGAGAGCCCGCGTGGTGCTGCGGTGCTCCGGTTGGGGTTACTCGCCCGTCGCCTTCGCGATGATCTCCTTCGCGACGTTCGCGGGAACCTCGGCGTAGGAGTCAAAGGTCATCGAGTAGTTCGCGCGACCCTGGGTCTTGGACCGCAGGTCGCCGACATACCCGAACATCTCCGACAGCGGGACCAGCGCCTTGACGACGCGGGTGCCACTGCGCTCTTCCATGGCCTGGATCTGGCCACGGCGGGAGTTCAAGTCGCCGATCACGTCGCCCATGTAGTCCTCGGGCGTGGTGACCTCGACGGCCATCAACGGCTCGAGGATCGCCGGGCTCGCCTGCCGGGCGGCTTCCTTGAGCGCCATGGAGCCCGCGATCTTGAACGCCATCTCCGACGAGTCGACCTCGTGGTAGGCGCCGTCGACCAGCGTCACCTTGACGCCCACCAGCGGGTAGCCCGCCAGCACGCCGTACTGCATCGCGTCCTGGGCGCCCGCGTCCACGGACGGGATGTACTCCCGCGGGATGCGACCACCGGTGACCGCGTTGACGAACTCGTAGAGAGCGCCGTCCTCGGTCTTCTCCAGCGGCTCCAGGTCGATGAGGACCTTCGCGAACTGGCCGGAACCACCGGTCTGCTTCTTGTGGGTGTAGGAGTACTTCTCCACCTTGCGGCGGATCGTCTCCCGGTACGCCACCTGCGGCTTGCCGATGTTGGCCTCGACCTTGAACTCGCGGCGCATGCGGTCCACCAGGATGTCCAGGTGGAGCTCGCCCATGCCGGCGATGATCGTCTGGCCGGTCTCCTGGTCGAGGTTGACCCGGAACGTCGGGTCCTCCTCGGCCAGCTTCTGGATCGCGGTGCCCAGCTTCTCCTGGTCGGCCTTCGTCTTGGGCTCGATCGCCACCTGGATGACCGGCTCGGGGAAGGTCATCGACTCCAGCACGATGGGGTGCTGCGGGTCGCACAAGGTCTCACCGGTGGTGGTGTCCTTGAGACCGATCACGGCGTAGATGTGACCGGCGATGGCCTCTTCGACCGGGTTCTCCTTGTTGGCGTGCATCTGGAAGATCTTCCCGATGCGCTCCTTGCGGTCCTTGGTCGAGTTGATGACCTGGGTACCGGAGGCGACCTTGCCCGAGTAGACCCGGATGTAGGTGAGCTTGCCGAAGAACGGGTGCGCGGCGATCTTGAACGCCAGCGCCGAGAACGGCTCGTCCGTCGCGGGCTTGCGGAAGGCCGGCGTCTCGCCGTCCTGCAGCGTGCCCTCGACCGGCGGGAGGTCCAGCGGAGCGGGCAGGAAGTCGATCACCGCGTCGAGCATGGGCTGGACGCCCTTGTTCTTGAACGCCGAGCCGCACAGCACCGGGTAGGCGGTGCGGTTCTTGACGATCGCGCGGATGCCCGTCTTGATCTGCTCGACGGTCAGTTCCTCACCGGCGAGGTAGGACTCCATGAGCTCGTCGTCGGTCTCGGCGACGGCCTCGACCAGCGCCTCGCGGTACTCGGCGGCCTTGTCGGCGAGGTCGGCCGGGATCTCCTCGACCGTGTAGTCCTCACCCTTCTGGACCTCGCCGCGCCAGGTCAGCGCCCGCATCTCGACCAGGTCGACGACGCCGATGAAGTCGCTCTCCGACCCGATCGGGATCTGGATCGGCAGCGGCTTGGCGCCCAGGCGCTCCTGGATCGTCCGCACGGTGAAGTAGAAGTCCGCGCCCAGCTTGTCCATCTTGTTGACGAAGCAGATGCGCGGGACGTCGTACTTGGTCGCCTGGCGCCAGACCTGCTCGGACTGGGGTTCGACGCCTTCCTTGCCGTCGAACACGGCAACGGCACCGTCGAGGACGCGGAGGTTGCGCTCCACCTCGACGGTGAAGTCGACGTGGCCCGGCGTGTCGATGATGTTGATCTGGTGGTTCTTCCAGAAGCAGGTCGTCGCGGCCGACGTGATCGTGATGCCGCGCTCCTGCTCCTGCTCCATCCAGTCCATCACCGCGGCGCCGTCGTGGACCTCGCCGATCTTGTAGCTGATCCCGGTGTAGAACAGGATCCGCTCGGTCGTCGTGGTCTTGCCCGCGTCGATGTGGGCCATGATCCCGATGTTGCGGACCTTGGCCAGGTCGGTGAGCACGTCCTGTGCCACGGGTGTCTTCCCCTGTCTTGAGCTAGCTGGTAGCAGGCTCACTAGGGCTGGGAGGCGCCAGGCGGGCCACTCGGGCTGCCCGCCTGGCGTCACGTCACCAGCGGTAGTGGGCGAAGGCCTTGTTGGACTCGGCCATCTTGTGCGTGTCCTCGCGGCGCTTGACGCTCGCGCCCAGGCCGTTGCTCGCGTCGAGCAGCTCGTTCATCAGGCGCTCGATCATGGTCTTCTCACGGCGCTGCCGCGAGAAGGTGATCAGCCAGCGCAGCGCGAGCGTGGTCGAGCGACCCGGCTTGACCTCGACCGGCACCTGGTAGGTGGCGCCACCGACGCGGCGGGACTTCACCTCGAGGGCGGGCTTGACGTTGTCCAGCGCACGCTTGAGCGTGACGACCGGGTCGGTACCGGTCTTGTCGCGGGCACCCTCGAGGGCGCCGTACACGATCCGCTCGGCCACGGAGCGCTTGCCGTCGACCAGCACCTTGTTGATGAGCTGGGTCACCAGCGGAGAGCTGTAGACCGGGTCGGAGATCAGCGGCCGCTTCGGGGCCGGTCCCTTGCGGGGCATCAGCTCTTCTCCTTCTTCGCGCCGTACCGGCTGCGAGCCTGCTTGCGGTTCTTCACGCCCTGCGTGTCGAGGGAACCGCGGATGATCTTGTAGCGGACACCGGGTAGGTCCTTCACACGACCGCCGCGCACGAGCACCATCGAGTGCTCCTGCAGGTTGTGGCCCTCACCGGGGATGTAAGCCGTGACCTCGATACCGCTCGTCAGCTTCACGCGGGCGACCTTGCGCAGCGCCGAGTTCGGCTTCTTGGGCGTGGTCGTGTAGACGCGGGTGCACACACCGCGCCGCTGCGGGCTGCCCTTGAGCGCCGCGGTCTTCTGCTTGGCGACCTTGTCCTGCCGGCCCTTGCGGACCAGCTGCTGGATCGTTGGCATACGCCGGCTGCTTCTTCCCTTTACGTGCCCGCCGCGTGGGCGACGAGCCCTGTTTACTTGGTCCCTCTCTGCACCCGAGGTCGGGCGTGTCGCCGCTCTCGGCAGTGCCGAAAGTGCGTACACAGCGGCCCCAGGTCCGCAGGCGACATCCCAGGATGCCCCTACGCGTGGAGGTCACCGCGGCCGGCTTTCCAGCACCACTGGCGCGTAGGCACGCGGAGCGGCCCGACATGGGTCGGGCACGAGTACCAAAGATACCCCGCCTGGTTCCCACGGGTCAAAACGGATCCGCTACCGCGCCTGATCGGGCGGACGACGCGCCGTGCGCCCGTCCACTGCGGGCGTGACGTGTGACGGTCGTCGCAGCCGCTCGCCCGGCGACTCGCAGTCATCAGAACACGGATCGGCGCGACGCGCAGGTGGAGGCGGCCGCCACTTCACTCGAACGAGTGGTGTGAGGTGTCCGGCGACGACGTGCCCGGGCAGTGCCCGACGCCGGTCACACTGGTCGGGTGAACTCCGATCTCATCGCGGGCATGGCGGCGCTGGTGGCCGCCGACGCCTCGCCCGAGGTGCTCGCGGTGCGTGGCGACGTCGTGGTGGTCCGGGTCGCGGACGTGGTGCTCAAGGCCCACGAACGCGGCTCGGACCTCGACGTCCTCACCGCGCGGCTCCGGTTGGCCGCCGACCCGCGGCTGGGCGAGCTGCTGCTCGCACCCCGGTCGGTACCGGCGGTGGTGCTCGGGCGGGTCGTGACGGCGTGGCCGATGGGCACGCCGGTGCCGCAGAGCGAGCCCGAGGACCTGCCGATGGAGGCCGCCGGGCGGATGCTGGCCGCGTTGCACCGGTTCACCGCGGCGGACTTCGCGCCACCAGTGCCCCTGGCCGGCGCCGTGCCCCGGATGCGGCGGGCGGTGCGCGACCTGGCGCTGGACACGCCCGCGGCGGACCTGGTGCGGCGGGCGTTCGCGACGTTGCCGGCGTTCGAGGAGGGCGGCACCACGCTCATCCACGGCGACTGGCACCTCGGCCAGCTGGTGTGGCGGGACGGGTTCCGGCTGATCGACGTGGACGACCTGGGTGTCGGCGACCCGGCGTGGGACCTGGCGCGGCCGGCGGCGCTGCACGCGGCGGGCGTGCTGGACCCCGACGCTTGGGGACGGCTGCTCGGGGCGTACCTGGACGCGGGTGGCGCGGGCGTGCCGCGGGACGACCCGTGGTCGGTGTTGGACGCGCCCGCGCGCGCTCTGGTCGTGCAGATGGCGGCGCGTGCCCTTTCCGCTGCGGAGCGCGACGGAACGGAGTTGAACGACGCCCAGGAAGCGCTGATCGAGGCATGTGCCCGGATCGTGTCGACACACGAACCCATTCGGCGCGGCTAATATCGAATCCATCGCGTCAAGAGCAGGAGGCTCACACGATGCAGTGTCCCAAGTGTCATGCGAACATGCGCACCTTCGACCGCATGGGCGTGCACATCGAGCAGTGTGATGGCTGCCGCGGGGTCTTCCTCGACTACGGCGAGCTCGAGGCCATCACCCGGCTCGAGCAGCAGATGGCCACTCCGCCGCCCCCGCCGCCCGTCGCGCCGCAGCCTGCCCAGGTGCACTACGTCCAGCAGCCGGTGCAGCCGGGCTGGGGTGCCGCGCCGGGTTACGGCGGCCACTACGGGCACCGGAAGCACCGCGGTCTGGGTGGGTTGTTCTTCTCGTCCTGATCTTCGGGCCGGTGGCCCCGCGCCCTCGGTGCGGGGCCACTGTTGCCACTACTGAAAAACAGGGTGATACTCGGTAGTGACCCGAGGAGGCCCGTCATGTCCGTCGCCACGGAGGCTGCGCAGATCCGCGACCTGTTCGACCAGATCGAGGAGATCGAAGAGGTCGCGTCGAGCTTGTCGGAGGACGACGAGCGGCGGCGCAAGCTGCGCGGCGTGGTGGCGAAGGCCCTGCGCAAGGCACCGCCGGTGCGGCCGGTGGTGGCCGGTGAGCTGCTGGACCTGACCGAGAAGACGGTCAAGGCGTGGGCGCGCGAGGGCGTGCTGGCCATCCACAGCCAGGAGCCCCGGATGTTGTTGGACGCCGTGCGGCTGCACGAGGTGCTGCACGTCGTGTCGGATTTGAGGCGGGCGGGCAAGAGCCGCGCGTTGCTGGACGAGGTGCACCGGCGGTTGAGCGACGCGGCGCTGCTCGACCGCGACGACCTCGCCACCAGCCTGGAGCAGATGCACCGTGGCGAAGGACGCGTAGTTCGCTGATCACCGTCGTCGAAACGCCCGTCGCGGCCTTCCAGGCCGCCGGCCTGCGCGGTGCGGCCCGAGTCGCCTACGACAGGTTCCTGGACGAACTGGCCCACAGCGGCTGCCTGGCCCTCGGTTACCGCGTGACCGGCCCCGAGCCGCTGCCCCGGCTCTGCGTGAAGCACCTCCGCGGCACCGACCGCGTCGTCGTCGCCTTCCCCTCGTCGCACACCGCGTGGATCCTGCTCGTCGGCCCGCACGACGACGACCCCGGCCGCGACCTCTACGAGACTTTGTACGCCCTGGCCGGCGTCCGCCCGAAGCTGACCGAGAAGCGCACCAAGCCACCGTGCTGCTCCGACGCCACCCCGCCGCTCGCCGACTCGGACCTGGTGGACGACCTGGTCGCCCGCGCCCGCTCCCTGGCCAAATCCCGCCGCCGCCCCACCTGAACCCCCGCGTGTCGAACCTCCAGGCCCACCGAGTCGAACGCTCAGGACCCGTGAGTTCAACACTCAGGACGCACCGGCGGGGTCCTGACGACGGCGACCGCGCGTTCTGAGCGTTGAACTCGGGGGACCTGGGCGTTCGACACGCGGGGCCTGAGCGTTCGACTCGCGCAAAAAGGCCCCCGGAGCGGGAGGCTCCGGGGGCCTTTCAGCGGACTAAGACCGTCAGCGGTAGTCGCGGCCGAAGTCGTAGTCGTCCAGCGGGACCGCGGCGCCCGTGCCCGTGCCGAAGACGTCCGGCGTGTAGTAGCCGTCGTCGTAGCTCGGGATGGCGTACGCCGCCGCACGCGCTTCCTCGGTCGGCTGCACCTGGATGTTCCGGTACCGGTTGATGCCGGTGCCGGCCGGGATCAGCTTGCCGATGATCACGTTCTCCTTCAGGCCGATCAGCTTGTCCGACCGGCCGTTGATCGCGGCGTCGGTCAGGACACGCGTGGTCTCCTGGAAGGAGGCCGCCGACAGCCACGAGTCCGTGGCCAGCGACGCCTTCGTGATACCCATCAGCACCGGACGGCCGGCGGCGGGCTCGCCACCCTCGGCCACCACGGCCCGGTTGCCCGACTCGAACTCCGCGCGCTCGACCAGCGAGCCGGGCAGGAACTCGGTCGCACCCGAGTCGATGATCGTCACCCGGCGCAGCATCTGCCGGACGATGACCTCGATGTGCTTGTCGTGGATCGCCACACCCTGGGCCCGGTAGACCTTCTGGACCTCCTGCACCAGGTGCAGCTGGGCCTCGCGGGGACCCATCACGCGCAGCACCTCGTGCGGGTCGGGCGTGCCCTCCAGCAGCTGCTGGCCGACGCCCACGTGGTCGCCGTCCTGCAGCGGGCCGGTGGCCGTGTTCGCGAGCCGCTGACGCTTGGACAGCTTCTCGAAGATGATCTCCTCGGACCCGTCGTCCGGGATGAGGGTGATCTTCCAGAACCGGTCGCCGTCCTCGATGCGCACCCGGCCGTCGACGTCCGCGATGGGCGCCTTGCCCTTCGGCACGCGAGCCTCGAACAGCTCCTGCACACGGGGCAGACCGGTGGTGATGTCGTCACCGGCCACACCACCCTGGTGGAACGTGCGCATGGTCAGCTGCGTGCCGGGCTCACCGATCGACTGCGCGGCGACGATGCCGACTGCCTCGCCGACGTCGACCAGCTGGCCGGTCGCCATCGAACGGCCGTAGCAGGACGCGCACACACCGACCGCGGACTCGCAGGTCAGCACGGAGCGGACCTTGACGCGGGTCACGCCCGCCTCGACGAGCGTGGCCAGCGCCGGGTCGCCCAGGTCGTCACCGCGGTTGAGCACGATGTTGCCACCGGCGTCGGTGATGTCCTCGGCGATGGTCCGCGCGTACACGCTGGTCTGCGCGAACTCGGCCAGCACGACCTTGTCGCCCTGCCGCTCGCCGACCGTCATGTTCACGCCGCGGCTGGTGCCGCAGTCGACCTCGCGGATGATGACGTCCTGCGACACGTCCACCAGACGACGGGTCAGGTAGCCCGAGTCGGCGGTGCGCAGCGCGGTGTCGGCCAGACCCTTGCGGGCGCCGTGCGTGGCGATGAAGTACTCCAGCACCGACAAGCCCTCGCGGAACGAGTTCTTGATCGGACGCGGGATGTACTCGCCCTTCGGGTTGGTCACCAGACCACGCATACCGGCCAGCGAGCGGACCTGGGTCATGTTGCCCGCCGCCCCGGACGCCACGATCATGCGGATCGAGTTGTCCTCGGGGAAGTTGGCCTCCATGACCTCGGCGACCTCTTCGGTGGCCTTGGTCCACACCTTGACGAGCTCGTTGTTGCGCTCGGTGTGGGAGAGCTGACCGCGCTGGTAGCGCTTCTCCACCGCGTCGGCGAGCTTCTCGTACTCGTCCAGGATGCCCTGCTTGGCCTCCGGCACGAGCACGTCGGAGATCGCGACCGTGACACCCGACCGGGTGGCCCAGTAGAAACCGGCGTCCTTCAGCTTGTCCAGCGTCCGGGCGACGGTGACCATCGGGTACCGCTCGGCCAGGTCGTTGATGATCGTGGCCTGCCGCTTCTTGGGCATGACCTCGTTGATGAACGGGTAGTCCTGCGGCAGGACCTCGTTGAACAGCACGCGACCGAGGGTGGTCTCGGCCAGCCACGGCTGACCGGGCTCCCAGCCCTCCGGCTCGGCGCCCTTCGGCGGGTTCTTGTCCGTGATCCGGATCTTGACCATGGACTGCAGGCCCAGGACCTTGCGGTCGAACGCCATCAGCGCCTCGGCCGGGGACGAGTACGCCTGGCCCTCGCCGAGGTCGTTCTCCTTGTGCCGGGTCAGGTGGTACAGGCCGGTGACCATGTCCAGACGCGGCATGGCCAGCGGCTTGCCCGACGCGGGCGAGAGGATGTTGTTCGACGACAGCATCAGCACGCGCGCCTCGGCCTGCGCCTCGGCGGACAGCGGCAGGTGGACCGCCATCTGGTCACCGTCGAAGTCGGCGTTGAACGCTTCACAGACCAGCGGGTGCAGCTGGATGGCCTTGCCCTCGACCAGCTGCGGCTCGAAGGCCTGGATGCCCAGCCGGTGCAGCGTGGGCGCGCGGTTGAGCAGCACGGGGTGCTCGGTGATGACCTCTTCCAGCACGTCCCACACGGCGGGGCGCGCGCGCTCCACCATCCGCTTGGCGGACTTGATGTTCTGCGCGTGGTTGAGGTCGACCAGCCGCTTCATCACGAACGGCTTGAACAGCTCCAGCGCCATCTGCTTGGGCAGGCCGCACTGGTGCAGCTTCAGCTGCGGGCCGACCACGATGACGGAACGGCCCGAGTAGTCGACGCGCTTGCCGAGCAGGTTCTGGCGGAACCGGCCCTGCTTGCCCTTGAGCAGGTCGGACAGCGACTTGAGCGGCCGGTTGCCCGGGCCCGTCACCGGCCGGCCGCGGCGGCCGTTGTCGAACAGCGCGTCGACGGCCTCCTGCAGCATCCGCTTCTCGTTGTTGACGATGATCTCGGGCGCGCCGAGGTCGATCAGCCGCTTGAGGCGGTTGTTGCGGTTGATCACGCGGCGGTACAGGTCGTTCAGGTCGGACGTGGCGAAGCGACCACCGTCGAGCTGCACCATCGGGCGCAGGTCCGGCGGGATGACCGGGACGCAGTCCAGCACCATGCCCTGCGGGTTGTTGCGGGTCGCCTGGAAGGCGGCCACGACCTTCAACCGCTTCAGGGCGCGCAGCTTCTTCTGGCCCTTGCCGCTGCGGATGGTCTCGCGCAGCACGTCGGCCTCGGCGTCGACGTCGTAGTCACCCAGGAGCTTCTGGATGGCCTCCGCGCCCATGGCACCGGTGAAGTAGTCGCCGTAGCGGTCGTACAGCTCGCGGTAGAGCAGCTCGTCCGCGATCAGCTGGGCGCGCTCGAGCTTGGTGAAGGTGGACCAGATCTCGTCGAGCCGGTCCAGCTCGCGCTGGGCGCGGTCGCGGAGCTGGCGCATCTCGCGCTCGCCGCCCTCCTTGACCTTGCGGCGGACGTCGGACTTGGCGCCCTCCGCCTCCAGCTCGGCCAGGTCGGCTTCCAGCTTCTGCGCACGGGCCTCGACGTCGGCGTCACGCCGGTTCTCGACCCGCTTGCGCTCGACCTGCATCTCGTTCTCGAGCGTGGGCAGGTCGTTGTGGCGCAGCTCGGTGTTCACGCCCACGATGACGTAGGCCGCGAAGTAGATGATCTTCTCGAGGTCCTTGGGCGCCAGGTCGAGCAGGTAGCCCAACCGGCTGGGGACGCCCTTGAAGTACCAGATGTGCGTGACGGGCGCGGCCAGTTCGATGTGGCCCATCCGCTCACGGCGCACCTTGGCGCGGGTCACCTCGACGCCGCAGCGCTCGCAGATGATGCCCTTGAAGCGGACGCGCTTGTACTTGCCGCAGTAGCACTCCCAGTCCCGGGTGGGACCGAAGATCTTCTCGCAGAACAAGCCGTCCTTCTCCGGCTTGAGCGTGCGGTAGTTGATGGTCTCGGGCTTCTTGACCTCGCCGTAGGACCACTGGCGGATGTCGTCCGCGGTCGCGAGACCGATGCGAAGCTCATCGAAGAAGTTGACGTCGAGCACGTCTACTCTCTTCCCCTTTTTGGTTCGGTGCTGCTTGGGGTGCTGGTGGCTGGGTCACCGGGAACGCGGGGCGCTCCCGGTGACCGGCGAGCGTCAGTTGACGACGTCGTCCACGGACGGCGACTCGGACCTCGACAGGTTG
Source organism: Saccharothrix carnea (assembly GCF_003014735.1). Lineage (GTDB taxonomy): Bacteria > Actinomycetota > Actinomycetes > Mycobacteriales > Pseudonocardiaceae > Actinosynnema > Actinosynnema carneum. Next base: position 348,450 of record NZ_PYAX01000006.1, read on the forward strand.
ATGCCGAGGTTCGCGGCCGCGCGCTCCAGGTCTTCGTCGTCGCCGTCGCGCATCTCGATCGCGGCGCCGTCCGAAGACAGCACCTCGACGTTGAGGCACAGCGACTGCAGCTCCTTGAGCAGCACCTTGAAGGACTCCGGGATACCCGGTTCCGGGATGTTCTCGCCCTTGACGATGGCCTCGTAGACCTTCACGCGGCCGAGCACGTCGTCGGACTTGATCGTGAGCAGTTCCTGGAGCGTGTACGCGGCGCCGTACGCCTGCATCGCCCAGCACTCCATCTCACCGAACCGCTGGCCACCGAACTGCGCCTTACCACCCAGCGGCTGCTGCGTGATCATCGAGTACGGGCCGGTCGAACGCGCGTGGATCTTGTCGTCGACCAGGTGCAGCAGCTTCAGGATGTACATGTAGCCGACCGACACCGGGAAGGGGTACGGCTCGCCGCTGCGCCCGTCGAGGAGCACCGCCTTGCCGTTCTCCTTGACCATGCGCTCGCCGTCGCGGTTCGGGATCGTCGAGCCGAGCAGGCCCGTGATCTCGTCCTCGCGCGCGCCGTCGAAGACCGGCGTGGCCGTCTTCGTGCCGGGCTCCACGTGGTAGAGCTCCTCGGGCAGGTTCTTCGCCCAGTCCGGGTCGCCGTTGATGCTCCAGCCCTGCTTGGCGATCCACCCGAGGTGGGTCTCCAGCACCTGGCCGATGTTCATACGACGCGGCACGCCGTGCGTGTTCAGCACGATGTCGACCGGGGTGCCGTCCTCGAGGAACGGCATGTCCTCGACCGGCAGGATCTTGCCGATGACGCCCTTGTTGCCGTGCCGGCCGGCGAGCTTGTCGCCGTCCTGGATCTTGCGCTTCTGGGCCACGTAGACGCGGACCAGCTCGTTCACGCCGGGGGGCAGCTCGTCGTCGTCCTCGCGGCTGAACACGCGGATGCCGATGACCTTGCCGTACTCGCCGTGGGGCACCTTCAGCGACGTGTCGCGCACCTCGCGCGCCTTCTCGCCGAAGATCGCGCGGAGCAGGCGCTCCTCCGGGGTCAGCTCGGTCTCGCCCTTGGGCGTGACCTTGCCGACCAGGATGTCGCCGGGCTGGACCTCGGCGCCGATGCGGATGATGCCGCGCTCGTCGAGGTCGGCCAGGACCTCCTCGGAGACGTTCGGGATGTCCCGGGTGATCTCCTCGGCGCCCAGCTTGGTGTCCCGCGCGTCGATCTCGTGCTCCTCGATGTGGATCGAGGTCAGGACGTCGTCCTGCACGAGGCGCTGCGACAGGATGATCGCGTCCTCGTAGTTGTGGCCCTCCCACGGCATGATCGCGACGAGCAGGTTCTTGCCCAGCGCCATCTCGCCGTTCTCGGTGCACGGCCCGTCGGCCAGGACCTGGCCCTCCTGCACCCGGTCGCCCTCGTTCACGATGGGCTTCTGGTTGATGCAGGTGCCCTGGTTCGAGCGGCGGAACTTGTGCAGGCCGTAGGTCTGCCGCGAGCCGTCGTCGGCCATGACCGTGACGTAGTCGGCGGAGATCTCCTCGACCACACCGGTCTTCTTGGCCACCACGACGTCACCGGCGTCGACCGCGGCGCGCAGCTCCATGCCGGTGCCGACCAGCGGCGACTCGGAGCGGAGCAGCGGCACGGCCTGGCGCTGCATGTTCGCGCCCATCAGGGCGCGGTTCGCGTCGTCGTGCTCCAGGAACGGGATCATCGCGGTCGCGGCCGACACCATCTGCCGCGGCGAGACGTCCATGTAGTCCACGTCGGACGGGTCGATCTGCTCGACCTCGCCGCCCTTCTTGCGGACCAGGACCTTGTCCTCGAGGAAGTTGCCCTCGTCGTCGATCTTGGCGTTCGCCTGCGCCTTGACGTAGCGGTCCTCTTCGTCGGCCGTCAGGTAGTCGATCTGGTCGGTGACCCGGCCGTCGACGACCTTGCGGTACGGCGTCTCGATGAAGCCGAACGGGTTGACCCGCCCGTAGGAGGACAGCGAGCCGATCAGGCCGATGTTCGGGCCTTCCGGCGTCTCGATCGGGCACATGCGGCCGTAGTGCGACGGGTGGACGTCGCGGACCTCCATGCCGGCGCGCTCACGGGACAGACCACCCGGGCCCAGCGCCGACAGGCGGCGCTTGTGGGTCAGGCCCGCGAGCGGGTTGGTCTGGTCCATGAACTGCGACAGCTGGGACGTGCCGAAGAACTCCTTGATCGCCGCCACCACCGGGCGGATGTTGATCAGGGTCTGCGGCGTGATGGCCTCGACGTCCTGGGTCGTCATGCGCTCGCGGACGACGCGCTCCATGCGGGACAGGCCGACCCGGATCTGGTTCTGGATCAGCTCGCCGACGGTGCGCAGGCGGCGGTTGCCGAAGTGGTCGATGTCGTCGACCTCGACGGGCACCTCGACGTCGCCGGGCTTCATCGTCGTCTCACCGGCGTGCAGGCGGACCAGGTACTCGATCGTCGTGACGATGTCGTCCTCGGTCAGCACGCCCGTGGTGATCGGGGTGCTCAGGCCCAGCTTCTTGTTGACCTTGTACCGGCCGACCTTCGCGAGGTCGTAGCGCTTGTCCTTGAAGAACAGGTTCTCCAGCAGCGCCTGCGCGGACTCCTTCGTCGGCGGCTCGCCCGGACGCAGCTTGCGGTAGATGTCGAGCAACGCCTCGTCGGTACCCGCGGTGTGGTCCTTCTCCAGCGTCGTCAGCAGCGTCTCGCTGAACGAGAAGCGCTCGCGGATCTGCTCGGTGGTCCAACCCAGCGCCTTCAGCAGCACGGTCACCGGCTGGCGGCGCTTGCGGTCGATGCGGACACCCACGGTGTCGCGCTTGTCCACGTCGAACTCCAGCCAGGCACCCCGGGACGGGATGATCTTGACGCTGAAGACGTCCTTGTCGGTCGTCTTGTCGATCGCGGTGTCGTAGTAGACACCCGGCGAGCGGACGAGCTGGGAAACCACGACCCGCTCGGTGCCGTTGATGATGAACGTGCCCTTGTCGGTCATCATCGGGAAGTCACCCATGAACACCGTCTGGCTCTTGATCTCGCCGGTGGTGTGGTTGGTGAACTCCGCCGTGACGAACAACGGGGCGGCGTACGTCATGTCCTTGTCCTTGCACTCCTCGGTCGAGGCCTTGACCTCGTCGAAGCGCGGGTCGGAGAAGGAGAGCGACATCGAGCCGGAGAAGTCCTCGATCGGCGAGATCTCGTTCAAGACCTCCTCGAGGCCGCCCGTCGGCGCCTCGTCACCTTCGTCGACGCGGCGCTGGAACCACGCCTCGTCGCCGGTGAGCCATTCGAACGACTGAATCTGCAGGTCGAGCAGGTTGGGCGTCTGAAGCGGTTCGTGGATCTTCGCGAAAGAGACTCGCTTCGGCGCTCCGGGAATCCCCGACGTGGAGTTGGTCGCAGCAGTGGCCTTGGTCGCGCGAGAGATCGCCAAGATGCGTCCTTCCAGGGACAGGTAGCTGGCTAGTCAGCGGAACTAGCACGGCTGTCAAGGGTGCGGCGATGCCCGGCAATCCAGCTCTCGGCGAAGGGCAAACGGAAAGAGGGCAGCGCAAAGGAGCAGTCTAGCCACGGACGCGGCAACTGTCGAGAGGCACCTGGAAGGACCTTTCTCGTGCTCACCGACAGAGTGACCCCGCTGACGCTCACAGTCAAGATGCCACGCGGCGATCACTCCACTGGCGCAAGCGGCGATAACGCGGAGTTACCGCTGTGACCTGCGAAAATACATGGACGTGAGCTGACGTGAACCTTTGGCGGGTGTTCCGACCCCGAAGGGAGATGGTGTCGGCTTCGTTCGGTCACCGAAGCAAAATTGTGGTGCAGATCACGTTGTGCGGAGGCGTAAAACCAGGTCCGCAGTCCTGAGTGGACGCCCAGGAGGGCCGACCGAGGGCCGACCGGAGGCCGGCGGGTCAGCACTTGGCGGTTTCGGCCGCCTGGTCGCCGCTCTGGCCGAACATCTCCATGTTGTCGACCTTCCACCGGCCGTCGACCCGCTGCGCGCCGACCCGCATCATCGCGATGCCGCCGCCGCTCTGGTTGTCGGTCGTGCGGGTGGTGACCTGGTCGAGGAACAGCAGCACGGTGGCCCGGTCGCCGTCGAGCGAGGTCACGCCGCTGGACACGGCCTTCACCGTGACCACGAGCTTCTGCTCGGGCGCGAGCTCGCGCACCGGGCCGAAGATCGCGTTGTACTGGCACTGCGCCTTGCCGACGAGCAGCTCGTTGGCCGCCTTCTCGGTGGCCGAGACGTCGGCGAAGTTGTAGGAGAACGCCTTCTCGACCGCCTCGCGGGCCTGGCCGGCGACCTCGGTCGTGCCCGCGCTGTCCACCAGTGCCTGGTTGTAGCGGATGCCGTCCTCGCGGTGCTGGAACCACACGCCCAGCCCGACCAGCAGGCCGGCCAGCACGACCAGCGCGATCGGCAGCGCGGGGCCCGCGGTGGGGAGCCTGGTGGAGCGGGCCGGGACGGGGTCGTGCTCGGCGACCCCCTCGGTCACGTCGTCGGCGCCGGGCTTGGCGTGCTTCGGGCCGGGATCGTCCAGCACGCTGGGTGCGACGGCCTCGCCGGTGCGCTTGCGGCGGCCGGTCGGCCGGGGTCGTGGCGCGGGTTCGGGGGTCTCGTCCTCGGCCGCGGTGTCCTCGCGCGGCTCGATCAGGCCCGTGGCGTCGGTCGCGCGCATGACGTCGCGGTCACCGGGCAGGGCGTCGTGGTCCTGGCGGGCGGCGGGTCGGTCGTCGGTCGGCTCGGCGCCGGCGCCGGTGCCCGGGTCGATCTCAGTGCCGGCCTCGACCTGCGCGTCCTTCACCGGCGAGGTCTCGGCGTCGGCGGGCGCGGTGCCCGGCTCCGGGCGTTTGCGCAGGCCGGCGACGCGCGGCCGGGTGGTCGGCGTGGTCGGGACGGGGCGGCGGCGGGACGGTGGCACTGACGTCATCTCCTCGGTTCACGCGCCGCCGGCCGCGACCGGCCCCAGCGCGCTGAGCTTCCAACCGGCATCGGTGCGGGTCAGGTCCGTCTGGTACCGGTTGACCTTCTTCACCGACTGCCCGCCCTCCGGCGTCACCGTGGTCTCCACGACGGCGATCAGGTGCGCCTTGCCCGCCCGCGCGTCCAGCTCGGTGACGGCCGCGTCCAGCACCCGGCTCACGGTCACCGTCCTGGCGTCCTGGATCTGCTTCTTCCGGCTGTCCCGGCCGCTCTCGATCTCGCCGCGCAGCTCACCGGTGGACGACTCCAGCCACCGGTCGAGGTCCTCGTCGACCTTCTTGTAGTCGAGGGTGGTGAAGTTCGCGATCCCGACCTGCCCGACCCGCAGCACCTCTTCCCGCTCCCGCGAGAACGTCACCGAGTCGCTGGACGACGCGCTCCACCACGACACCCCGGCCCACAGCGCGTAGCCGAAGGCCAGCACGGCGAGCGCGACCGCGACCGGCAGGGCCCAGCCCCACCGACCCGCACCTCGAACGTCCATCCGTCCCCCTCCTCAGCCCGGCAGACCGAGCAACTGCCCCAGGCTGGTCAGCACCGGCGGCTCGGCGGCGGTCCGGTCGGCGGCCGGTTCCCGGCCCGGCTGCGACGTCGCGTCACCGGTCGGCGTGGCGACCGGAACCCCACCGTAAGGCGCGTTCTGGGCACCCCGCACGCTGGTGGCGCTCCCCCGCGCCAGGGCGCAGTAGGCCTGCGTGTTGAGGGCCACCGGCGAGGTGTCGGTGCCCTGGCGGATCGTGGTGGCGTCGTAGCCGACCGTGCACGGCGGTGGGTCGAACACGTTCAGGGCCAGCCCGAAGTGCGCGCCCGTGCCGTCGCCCTTGGCCACGGTGAACCCGCCGCCGACGACGATCGGGTACGTCACCGCGATCTGCTCCAGCCCGTCCAGCCGGGTGACCAGGATGTTCCCCGTGGTCAGCAGGTTGGCCAGCACCACGCCCAGGTTCGGCCCGGTCTCCGCCAGCAGCGCCGACACCTGCTCGGCGGCCTGCGGCGAGACGCCGATGAGCCGCCGGAGGTCGGTGTCGGAGTTCTTCAGCTGCTCGGCCAGCGACCTCAGGTCCGCCGAGAACGACCTGATCGCGCCACCCTGCGCGACCTGCGTGTTCAGCACCACCAGCCCGCTGTCGAGCAGCGCCTCGGTCTGCGGCAGGTGGTCCGTCGCCGCCTGGGTGAACGCCTTGGTGTTGTCCAGCAGCACCTGCAGGTCCGGCCCGGTGCCGTTGAACGCCAGGTCGAGCTCGTCCACCACGGTCCGCAGCGACTCGGTCGGCACCGACTTGGCGAACGCGTCGAGGTTGGTGAGCAGGTTGTCCACCGGCGGCGGCGTCTTCGTCGCCGAGCGCGGGATGACCGCCCCGTCCGCCAGGAACGGCCCGTCGTCACCGCGGGGCCGCAGGTCGACGAACTGCTCGCCCACCGCGGACCGGTTGGCGACCACGGCCTCCAGGTCGGCCGGGATCGACGGCGCGCTCGGGTCGATGTCGAGGTCGACCTCCAGCCCGTCCGAGGTCAGCCGCATCTGCCCGACCCGGCCCACGGCGACGCCGCGGTAGGTGACCTCGGCGTTGGTGAACACGCCGCCGGACTCGGCGAGCTGCATCGTCACCACGTACCCGGACGCGCCGAACACCCGGCCGAGCCCGACGTACCGGGCGCCGACGTAACTCACGCCGACCAGGGCGATCAGCACGAACGCGCCGATCTGGAGCTTGATCCGACCCGGGATCACCGGCCACCTCCGAGCAGTCCGCCGAGCAGGTCGCCCAGCCCGGAGTCGCCCGTGACGCCGGGCAGCGGCAGGTTCGGCAGGGGCAGCGGCAGCGACGGCGCGTTGCCGTCGATGCCGGGCAGCCCGGGCAGGCTCGGCAGCGGCGACTGCCGCGACCTGCCCAGGTTCTCCACGACCGTGCCCAGGTTCAGGTCGAGGTCGGCGTACAGGTTCGTGTAGTCGCCCTTGATGGCGTCCACCGCCGAGTCCGGGAACGGGTAGGTCAGCAGCAGCTCGAAGCCGTTGGGCAGGTTGGTGCCCGCCTCGGCGAGCTTGCGCAGCGTCGGCGCCAGCGCCTTGAGGTCGGCCACGATGTCGTCCTTGGACTTGTTCACCGTGTCCACCGCGACGTCGGACAGCGTGTCCAGCGACTGCAGCAGCGTGACGAGCTGGGTGCGCTGCTCGCTGAGCACCTTCAGACCCGGCTCCAGCCCGTCCAGCACGCCGGTGATCTGCTCGCGCTGGGCGTTGAGCGTGCCGCCGAGCCGGTTGAGGCCGTCCAGTGCGCGGGTGATCTCGCCCTTGTGCGCGTCCAGGTCGCCGACCAGCGTGTTCAGGTTGTCCAGCAGCGACCGGATCTGCGGCTCGTTGCCCTCCAGGGCCGCGTTCAGCTCCCGGCTGATGTCCTGGAGCTGGGCGATGCCACCGCCGTTGAGCAGCATCGACAGCGCGCCGAAGACCTCTTCGACCTCGGGGTTGCGGTTGGTCCGCTCGACCGGGATGACCGAGCCGTCCGCCAGCGCGCCCTCGGCACGCCCCTCGGCGGGCCTGGCCAGCTCCACGTACTTCTCGCCGAGCAGCGCGGACTGGCGCAGCCGGGCCACCGAGTTGCCCGGCAGCCGCACGTCGCCGTTGACCAGCACGGTCACCTCAGCGGTCCAGCCGTCCGCGCCCAGGTCGATCCGGTCCACCCGGCCGACCGGCACGTCGTTGACCTTCACGCCCGCCTGCGGCACGAGGTCCAGCACGTCCTTGAACTGGACCTTCACCTGGTACGGCCGGTCGCCGAGGTCCGCGCCGCCGGGCAGCGGCATGTTGTAGACGCCGTCGAAGCCGCCCGAGCCGCAGCCGGTCAGCACCAACGCGCTCGCCACGAGCACCGCGACCCGCCTCACCGGGGCACCCCCGCGAGCGGCAGGGGCAGCGGCAGCTTGCCCTGGGACAGGTCGCTCACCACTTCGGCGGGCGTCTTCAACGGCACGGCACCGCTGAGCACCGGTTCCAGCTGCCGGCACGTCTCGGCCAGCACACCGGGCACCCGACCGGGCTCGACGCCCTGGATGAGCTTGCAGACCAGCACGATCGGCGGCTGGTTCAGCTCGTTCAGGTCGGCGCGGACGTCGAGCGTGCCGGAGGCCGCGTTGTAGGCGTTCTGCAGGTTGCCCAGGGCCAGCGGCCCGACGTCCAGCGCCTCGGCCAGCGACGCGCGCTGGTCCACCAGGATCTGCGTGATGCCGGCGAGCTTGTCCACGTTCGACTTCAGCACGGCCCGGTTGTCCTGGATGAAGCCCTGCACCTGGCCGAGCGCGGTGGCCAGCTCGTTCAGCGCGCCGCCCAGGTTCTCCCGCTCGTCGGCCAGGAACCCGGCGACCTCGGCCAGCTGCCGGTTGAGGTCGCGCACCTGGCTGTCGTTCGCGGCCAGCATCCCGGTGAACTTCTGCAGGTTGTCCACAGTGCCGAACAGGTCGTCCTTCGAGCCGGACAGCGTGCGCGCGGCGTCACCGAGCTGCTTGATCGTGTCACCGAGCGCCTGCCCGTTGCCCTCGAGGTTGGCCGCCGCCGAGTCGAGCAGCTCCGACAGCGCGCCGTCCTTGTTGGCCCCGTTCGGGCCGAGCGCGGTGGTCAGCTTGTCCAGGCTCGCGTACAGCTCGTCCAGCTCGACCGGGGTGGCGGTGCGCTCACGCGGGATGGTGGCGTTGTCGCCCATCACGTCGCCGCCGGTGTAGGCGGGCGCGAGCTGCACGTACCGGTCGCTGACCACGCTAGGCGCGACCACCACCGCTTGCGCCGCCGCCGGCACCTTCACCGTGCGGTCGAGCGACATCACGACCCGCACCGTCGTGCCCCGCGGCTCGACCTCCTCGATGGTGCCGACCCGCACGCCGAGCACCCGCACGTCCGAGCCCGGGTAGACGCCGACCGCCGCGCCGAACACGGCGGTCACCCGGCGGCTGTCGGCACCGGCGAACACCCACCACATCGCCGCCGCGGCCACGATCGCGAGCACGCACGCGATCGCGACGGCACGCACCAGGTCGCGGCCTGTTCTCGTGGTAGCCACGTCAGTTCCCTCCCCCGGAAGGTGACGAGCGCTGCACGCCGGGAGGGAGGCAGCCCTCTTCGTTGAAGCCGACCACGCCGAGGTTCACCGAAGGCGGCAGCAGGCCGCAGATGTAGGTGTCGAACCAGCGGCCGTTGCCCAGCGTGTTGGCGAACACCCGGAAGAACGGGCCCATCAGCGACAGGCTTCGGTCGAGCGAGTCCTGGTTGCGCTGCAACATCGTGGCGACCCGGTCCAGCTGCTCCAGCGCGGGCCTCAGCTGCGCGGAGTTGTCGGCGACCAGGCCGGACAGCTCCTCGGACAGCTCACGTGTGCCGCGCAGCAGCGCCCCGATCGCGTCCCGCCGCTTGCGCAGCTCCTCCAGCAGCAGGTTGCCGTCCGCGAGGAGCTTCTCGAACTGCTCGTTGCGGTCGGACAGGGTCTTGGTGATCTCGTTGGTGTTGGCCAGCAGCTGCGCCAGCTGCTCGTCGCGCGACGAGATCGTCTTCGACAGCGCAGACAGGCCGTCCAACGCCCCGCGCACGCTCTCCGCCGAGCCCTGGAACGTCTCCGACAGCACCTGGAAGCTCTCCGCGAGCTGCTGGGTGTCGATGGCGCCGACCGTGGACGCCAGGCCGTTGAACGCCTCCTGCACGTCGTACGGCGACAGCGTGCGCTCGCGCGGGATCGGCTGCCCCGGGTCCAGCGGCTCGGAGCCCTGCGGGTCCAGCGCCAGGAACTTCTGCCCGAGCAGGGTCTTGATCCTGATCACCGCGGTCGTGCGGTCGCCCACCCAGGCGTCCTTGACCCGGAACGACACCTTCACCTTGTCGCCGTCCAGCTCGACCTCGGTCACCTTGCCGACCTTCACCCCGGCCACCCGCACCTCGTTCGACGGGATCAGCCCCGCCGCCTCGGTGAACTCGGCCGAGTACGTGGTGCCGCCGCCGATGATCGGCAGGTCGTCGGAGTAGAAGGTGGCGAGCAGCAGGAGGGCGATCACGGTGAGGCTGACCACGCCGACCGTCACCGGGTTGCGTTGGGCGTTCATCGGCGGCACCTCGGCTGCGTGACCGGCAGAGCCGTGATCGGGATCGGGTCGTTGATGATCGGCGGCACGGCCACCTGGCCGGTGCCCTCGCACAGGAAGAAGTTGAACCAGGACCCGTAGGACGCGGTCCGCGACATCGCCTCGATCTTGCCCGGCAGGGTCCGGATGACGCCCTCCACGACCGTCTCGTGGTCGGCCAGCGTCTGCGACACCAGGCCGAGGTCGGCGATGTCGTCCTTCAGCGGCTGCCGCGACTGGTCGAGCAGGTCGGCGGTGGTGTTGGTCAGCTCGCCCATGGCGCTGATCGCGTCACCGATCGGCTCCCGGTCGCCCGCGAGGCCCGTCGTCAGCTCCTGCAACGTCGTGACCAGCGTGGACACCTGCTCGGTGCGCGAGTTCACGGTGTCCAGCACGGCGTTGAGGTTGGTGATCACCTCACCGATCACCTGGTCCCGGCTCGCCAGCGTCGACGTCAGCGACGCGGTGTGGCGCAGCAGGCTGTCGATCGTGCCGCCCTCGCCCTGCAACACCTGGATGATCTCGTTGGACAGCTTGTTCACGTCGTCCGGGTTCAGCGCCTGGAACAGCGGCTTGAAGCCGTTGAACAGCACGGTCAGGTCGAGCGCGGGCTTGGTGCGCTCCAGCGGGATCACGTCGCCGGGCTCGAGCGCGGACGCGTCGCCCACGCCGTGCTCCAGCGAGATGTACCGCTGGCCGACGAGGTTGCGGTACTTGATCGTCGCGGTGACCGACGCGGGCAGCGTGCGGTCGCCCTCCAGCGAGAACTCCACCTCCGCCAGCCGCCGGTCGACCACCCGGATCTCGTCGACCTGGCCGACCCGGACGCCCGCGATGCGGATGTCGTCGCCCTCGTTGAGCGCCGTCACGTCGGTGAACCGGGCGGTGTAGCCGGTGGCGCCGTTGAAGTTGACGTTCGAGATGGTCACCGCGAGCAGCGCGGTCGCCAGGATCGTGATCGCGGCGAACACGGACAGCTTGACCAGCGGCGCGGCCAGCGACCTCATGCCGTCACCTCCGCTCCCCGGTACAGGGGGCCGAGCAGCAGCGCGGTGAAGCTCGGCATCTCGTCCTCCTCCAGGCCGAACTGCGGTGCGAGCAGCGCGGCCAGGAAGTCCTGCTCCTCGGGCGAGTTGGCCAGCGACGGCACGCCGCTGAACGACGACACGACCGTGCCGTCGTCCCGGATCGTGCCCGTGTTCGGCGGCAGCACGCCGTCCGCGGCCACCCGGGCGGGCGGCGGTGACGTCGAGCCGTCCTTGACCGGGCCCTCCGGCGGGTACTGGGGGAACGGGTCCGGCCGCGGCACGATGTCGTAGCAGCGCGGGCCGCGCTTGTCGGCGTACTCCGGGTCGTCCTTGCCCGGCTCGTACTTGCCGCGGTTGGCGGTGATCTCCAGCGTGATGTGCAGGCCGGGCTCGTCGGTGCCCTTGCCGAACACCTGGTCCATGATCGGCTTGAACTCGGCGAGGCCCTTGAGCAGGCACGGGTACTCGGGCGAGTACTTCGCCAGCAGCTCCAACGTCGGCCTGCTGACGTCGGCGAGCTGGATCAGGTTGTTCTTGTTCACCGCGAGGAAGCCGTGCAGGTCCAGCGACGTGGTGGTCAGCGTGCCGTACATGGCCAGCAGGTTGTCCCGCTGCTCGACCAGCGTGCGGCTGGTGACCGTGGCGTCCGACAGCGCCTGCACCAGGTCCGGCGCGGCGTCGGCGTAGACGTGGGAGACGTCGGCGAGGCGGCTGATGCCGTCCTTGAGCTTGGGCAGCTGCGGGTTGAACTCGCCCAGGTAGGCGTCGAGCTGCACCAGCGTCTCGCCCAGCGGCTTGCCCCGGTTCTCCAGCGCCTGCGACATCGCGGTCAGCGTGGTGGCCAGCTTCTCCGGCTGCACGGCCTGCAGCACCGGCATCAGGTCGTCGAGCACGCGTTCCAGCTCGATGGCGCTGCTGGAGCGGTCCTGCTCGATGACGGCACCCTCGCGCAGCGGTGCCTGCCGCTCGGCGGGCAGCACCAGGTTCACGTACCGCTCGCCGAACAGGGTCTTCGGCAGCAGGCGCGCGGAGACGTTGGCCGGGATGTGCTCGACCTGCTCGGGGTCGAGCGCCAGGTCCAGCTCGGCGCCGTCGCCCGAGGTCCGGATGCCCTTGACCTGGCCGACGATCATGCCGCGGACCTTGACGTCGGAGTCGATCAGCAGCTGGTTGCCGACCCGGTCGGTCTTCAGCGTCACCTTCACGACCTCGGTGAACGCGTCGTTGTACAGCGCCACGGTGAAGGAGAGGAAGAGGGCGATGACCGCGATGAACACGACGCCCAGGAGTCGCCGCTTGATCATCCCGCGATCCTCACCGTCGTCGTCGTGCCCCAGATGGCCATGCTCAGGAAGAAGTCCAGCAGGCTCGTGGTGACGATCGCGGTGCGGACCGCGCGGCCCACCGCGACACCCACGCCCGCCGGGCCGCCGCTGGCGCGGTAGCCGTAGTAGCAGTGCGTCAGGATGATCACCACGGCGAAGACGAGCACCTTGCCGAACGACCAGAGCACGTCCACCGGTGGTAGGAACAGGTTGAAGTAGTGGTCGTACGTGCCCGCCGACTGCCCGTAGAACTCGACCGTGATGAACCTGGCCGCCAGGTACGAGGTGAGCAGGCCGATCACGTACAGCGGGATGATCGCGATGAAACCCGCGATGATCCGCGTGGTGACCAGGTACGGCAGGCTGGGGATGCCCATGACCTCCAGCGCGTCGATCTCCTCGGAGATCCGCATCGCGCCCAGCTGCGCGGTGAAGCCGGAGCCCACGGTCGCGCTCAGCGCCAGTCCCGCGACCAGCGGCGCGATCTCGCGGGTGTTGAAGTACGCGGACACGAAGCCCGCGAACGCCGACGTGCCGATCTGGTTCAGCGCGGTGAAGCCCTGCAGGCCGACGACCGTGCCGGTGAACACCGACAGGCCCACCATCACGCCGATCGTGCCGCCGATGACGGCCAGCGCGCCCGACCCGAAGCTCACCTCGGCCAGCAGCCGCAGCGTCTCGCGCAGGTAGCGGGTCAGCGTGCGCGGGATCCAGCAGATCGCCCGGACGTAGAACCACAGCTGGTCGCCGAAGGTGTCCAGCATCGCCAGCGGCGCGTTCGCCACCTTGCGGAACCGGTCGGTGCTCGTGGCCATCTCAGCTCCCCTTCGCCGGGACGACCTGGAGGTAGATCGTGGTGAGGACGAAGTTCACGAAGAACAGCAGCAGGAACGTGATGACCACGGCCTGGTTGACCGCGTCGCCGACGCCCTTGGGCCCGCCCGCCGGGTTCAGGCCCCGGTAGGCGGCCACGATGCCCGCGATGAACCCGAAGATCAGCGCCTTGATCTCGGAGATCCACAGGTCCGGCAGCTGCGCCAGGGCGCTGAAGCTCGCCAGGTACGCGCCGGGTGTGCCGTCCTGCAGGATCACGTTGAAGAAGTAGCCGCCCATCACGCCGACCACGCTGACCATGCCGTTGAGCAGGACGCTGACCAGCATCGCGGCCAGCACCCGCGGCACGACCAGGCGCTGGATCGGCGAGACGCCCAGCACCTCCATGGCGTCGATCTCCTCGCGGATCTTGCGCGAGCCGAGGTCCGCGCAGATCGCCGAGCCGCCCGCGCCCGCGATGAGCAGGGCCGTCACGATCGGGCTGGCCTGCTGGATGATCGCCAGCACGCTCGCCGCGCCGGTGAACGACTGCGCGCCGATCTGCCTGGTCAGCGACCCGATCTGGAGCGCGATGACCGCGCCGAACGGGATCGACACCAGCGCGGTCGGCAGCACCGTCACGCTCACCACGAACCAGCACTGCTGGATGAACTCCCGCAGCTGGAACGGGCGGCGGAACGTGTTGCGCGCGACGTCGATGGCGAGCCCGAACATCCGCCCCGTTTCGCGCAGCGCGCCGACGCCGGGGAACGTCGCCGGTGAGCTCACAGCACGCCCCCCTGCCGGGGCCACGGGCTCGGTGTGATCGGGCCGGTCCGGTCACCGGCGTCGGCCATCACCCGGTAGTGGCTGCGCTCCTCGGGCGTGAGGCTGGCGATGATGCCCTGCTGGGCCTCGGGCGGCAGCGTGTGCAGGATGCTCATCACCCGGTCCTTGCGCCGCCGCACCGCGCCACGCGGCGGCAGGCCCGGCGTCGGCTCCAACTGCGGCACGACGCCGCGCACGTCCTCGTCCGGCGGACCGTCCGCGTGACCCGCCTCGCGGTGGGCCAGCTCGGCGGCCATCGTCGCCTGGTCCTTCTCCTCCGACATGCCGATCGGGCCGATGCGGCGGCCGTTGAGGAACTGCTCGACCACCGGTTCGTCGCTGGTCAGCAGCACCTCGCGCGGGCCGAACATGACCAGTTCGCGGCGGAACAGCATGCCGAGGTTGTCCGGGACCGTGCGGGCCACGGTGATGTTGTGGGTGACGATCAGGATCGTCGCGTCGATCTGCGCGTTCAGGTCGATCAGCAGCTGGCTGAGGTAGGCCGTGCGGACCGGGTCGAGGCCGGAGTCCGGCTCGTCGCAGAGGATGATCTCGGGGTCGAGCACCAGAGCGCGGGCCAGGCCGGCGCGCTTGCGCATACCGCCGGAGATCTCGCCGGGGAGCTTCTTCTCCGCGCCGACGAGGCCGACCATCTCCATCTTCTCCAGCACGATCCGCCGGACCTCGGCCTCGGTCTTGCGGGTGTGCTCGCGCAGCGGGAAGGCGACGTTGTCGAAGAGGTTCATCGAGCCGAACAGCGCGCCGTCCTGGAACAGCACGCCGAACAGCTTGCGGATCTCGTAGAGCTTGTGCTCGGAGCAGCGGACCAGGTCCACGCCGTTGATGACGATCTTGCCCTGCTCCGGTTTGAGCAGCCCGACCAGGGATTTCAGGAAGACGGACTTGCCCGTGCCAGACGGTCCGAGCATCACGCTGACCTCGCCGGGAGGGAGGGTGAGCGTGACGTCCCGCCAGATGGTCTGCTTGCCGAAGGACTTGGTCAGGCCCTCGACGACCACCTCGACGCCCATCGCACCTCCAGGTCAGTGGCAGCAACGCCAGACGCCGGACAGGCCGGTGTCATACCGGTGCAACGAGGCCGCCCCGACGTGGTTACTCACCAGTTGGGTTAATGCGGTCTCAGCTGGGTAACGGTGTGAGCCGGCTCATCCCGCACTGCCACCCGATCGTGGGGCACAGCCGCCGACGTGGTCAAGATCACCGACCCGAGACAGCACGAAGGCGGACACCCGGATCGGGTGCCCGCCTTCGCAGCAGCGACAGCGCTAGATCACTTGAGCGAGATCTTGGCGCCGGCAGCCTCGAGCTTCTCCTTGGCGGCGTCGGCGACGTCCTTCGCCACGTTCTCCAGCAGCGGCTTCGGAGCGGACTCGACCAGCTCCTTGGCCTCCTTCAGGCCCAGGCCCGAGACGACCTCGCGGACGACCTTGATGACCTGGATCTTCTTGTCGCCGGCGCCCTCGAGGACGACGGTGAACTCGTCCTTCTCCTCCTCGGCGGGGGCAGCGGCGCCGGCCGGGCCGGCAGCGGCGGCAACGGCGACCGGAGCGGCGGCGGTGACCTCGAAGGTCTCCTCGAAGTCCTTCACGAACTTCGACAGCTCCAGGAGGGTCATCTCCTTGAACGCGTCGAGCAGCTCGTCGGTGCTGAGCTTCGCCATGATGGCGGTCCTTTCTCTTTCAACGCCCGAACTGCGGCCGGGACGCGGAGTTTCCGGGTGTGATCAGCTTTCGGCCGGAGCGTCGGCCTCGGCGGCGGCAGGCGCCTCCGCGGCCTTCTTCTCCTGGAGGGCAGCAGCCAGGCGAGCGACCTGGGAGGCGGGGGCCTGGAACAGACCCGCGGCCTTGGCCAGGTTGCCCTTCATCGCGCCCGCCAGCTTGGCGAGCAGCACCTCACGGGTCTCGAGGTCCGCGATGGCGGTGACCTCTTCGACCGAGAGGGGGCGGCCGTCCATGTAGCCGCCCTTGATGACCAGGGCCTTGTTGTCCTTCGCGAAGTCACGCAGGGCCTTGGCCGCGTCGACCGGTTCGCCTTCGACGAAGGCGATGGCGGTCGGGCCGACGAGCAGGGCCTCGAGCCCCTGCACGCCCGCGTCCTCGGCGGCACGCTTGACCAGCGTGTTCTTCGCAACGGTGTACGTGGTGCCCGCGCCGAGAGCGCGACGCAGCGTGGTGAGCTGCGCCATGGAGAGGCCGCGGTACTCGGTCACGACAGCGGCCGAGCTTCCACGGAACTTGTCCGTGAGCTCGGCGACGGCCGAAACCTTGCTGGGCTTCGCCATGATCGCCTCCTCTCTGGGCTAAGTGACGCGCCGGTCGAGCCGAGAGGTCCGCGCAAAGCAAAAACGCCCCTGCGCAGCAGCACGGGGCGTGACGGGCGTGCGAGCACGCTCGATTCTTCCTCGTTCTCCTGCGCGGGCCGCCCGCTTCGCGGGACCTTCGTTCCCCGTCACGTGGACAGGGATGACCAGCGGTCTTTGGTGAACCGTCGACAACACTAGCAGGGGCACTGACGGTGACCCAAATCGGTCATGATGTGACGCGTGACCGAAGAGCCGCCGCGGAACCCGCCGCCACCGGACATCGACCCGGAACAGCTCCGGCAGTTCCAGGAGTTCCAACGGTTCCAGGAGTTCCAGCGCTTCCAGCAGGCCCAGGGCACCAACCCGCCGAGCCTGCCGCCCGGCACCAACGCCCCACCGAGCCTGCCGCCCGGCGCCGGCCCACCACCCGGCCTCCCGCCGGCCTACCCCCCACCGGCCACCCCACCGCGCAAGCCGCTGTGGAAGATCCTGCTGCGCAGCAAGCTCGTCCGCCGCCTGGTGTACGTGGTGGTCGTGCTGCTGATCGCCTCGTACTTCTACGAGCAGTACTTCGGCGGTGACGACCCGGGCAGCGTGGCGGTCGACAGCGGCGGCATCGAGAACAACGTCATCGCGCCCGCCACCCCGTACGGCAGCAGCGGCACGGTCGGCCAGTTCTACAAGCACGTCGGCACCGGAGACGGCGGCCGGGCCTGCGCGTACTTCAAGGGCGACGGCCCGAAGACGGCGTTCGCGGAAGCCTTCGGCGCGGCCGACTGCGCCGCCGCGGTGACGAAGCTGAAGGGCCAGGTGACGGACGTGAGCACCTACCGCCAGCTCGGCTTCCCCGACACGATGGTCAGCCCGCCCGCCTCGGGTTCGGTCGAGGTCAGCTCGTGCGCGCTGGTCGTGCGCAACGGACCGAAGCTGGGCAAGTTCGTGCTCACCAAGCAGAACGGCGACATGTGGGCGATCACCGGCTACGAGGCCGAGAACTGCTCCTGACCGAAGAAGCGCCCCTCGGCGGGAGGCCGAGGGGCGCTTCGGTCGTGCGGACGAGCCGTGGTCAGGCGGTGACCTCGTCGGACAGCAGGTTGCGCGTCCGGTTCGGGTCGACCGGGATGCCCGGGCCCATCGTGGTCGAGACGGTGATCTTCTTCAGGTACCGGCCCTTGGCCGCGGACGGCTTGGCGCGCAGGATCTCGTCCAGCGCGGCGGCGTAGTTCTCGACCAGCTTGTCCGGGTCGAACGACACCTTGCCGATCACGAGGTGCAGGTTGGCCTGCTTGTCCACGCGGAAGTTGATCTTACCGCCCTTGATGTCCGAGACGGCCTTGGTGACGTCGGGCGTCACAGTGCCGGTCTTCGGGTTCGGCATCAGGCCGCGCGGGCCGAGGATGCGGGCGATGCGACCGACCTTCGCCATCTGGTCGGGCGTGGCGATCGCGGCGTCGAAGTCGAGCCAGCCACCCTGGATGCGCTCGATCAGGTCCTCGGAGCCGACCGCGTCGGCACCGGCGGCCTCGGCCTCGGCGGCCTTGTCACCGGTGGCGAAAACGATCACGCGGGCGGTCTTGCCCGTACCGTGCGGCAGGTTCACGGTGCCGCGGACCATCTGGTCGGCCTTGCGGGGGTCGACGCCGAGCCGGATGGCGACCTCGACGGTCGCGTCCAGCTTCACCTTGGAAGTCTCCTTGGCGAGCTTGGCTGCCTCCAGCGGCGAGTAGAGCCGCTCCCGGTCAACCAGCTCAGCAGCGTTCTTGTACGCCTTGCTGCGCTTCATGCTTCTGTCCTTAAAGTGGATCAGTTGTGGTGACGAGCCAGCGCGCGGCTCTCCCACGAACTACGAAAAGAGAAAGGTCAGCCTTCGACGGTGATGCCCATGGAGCGGGCGGTGCCGGCGATGATCTTCGCCGCCTGGTCCACGTCGTTGGCGTTGAGGTCGACCATCTTGTTCTGCGCGATCTCCCGCACCTGGTCCATGGTCACCTTGGCGACCTTGAGGCGGTGCGGCTCGCCCGAGCCCTTCTCCACACCGGCGGCCTTGAGCAGCAGCTTCGCGGCCGGCGGGGTCTTGAGCTTGAAGTCGAACGAGCGGTCTTCGTACACGGAGATCTCGACCGGCACCACGGTGCCGCGCTGCGACTCGGTCGCGGCGTTGTACTGCTTGCAGAACTCCATGATGTTGACGCCGTGCTGACCCAGCGCGGGACCAACGGGCGGCGCGGGGTTCGCGGCCCCGGCCTTGATCTGCAGCTTGATGATCGCTGCGAGCTTCTTCTTCTTGGGAGGCATCTCGGTTCCTTTATTGCGGTGTCCACGCGCGGCCCTGCCAGCCGCAGCGTGGCTGCCGGCCACCCCTGCACGGGGCAGCCGGAGATCGTGTTGTCCTGGCTAGATCTTCGAGACCTGGCTGAACGACAGCTCGACCGGGGTCTCGCGACCGAAGATCGACACCAGGACCTTCAGCTTCTGGCCGTCCGCGTTGACCTCGCTGATCGTCGCGGGCAGCGTGGCGAACGGGCCGTCCATGACGGTGACCGACTCGCCGACCTCGAAGTCCACCTCGACGGTCGACTTCGCGGGCGTCGCGGCGCTCTTCTTGCCGGCGGCGGGCTTCTGCTCGACCTGGGGCAGCAGGAACTTCAGCACCTCGTCGATGGTCAGCGGCGACGGCTTCGACGTCGCGCCGACGAAACCCGTCACGCCCGGCGTGTTGCGCACCGCGCTCCACGACGCGTCGTTGAGCTCCATCCGGACCAGGATGTAGCCGGGCAGCACCTTGCGCTGCACCTGCTTGCGCTGGCCGTTCTTGATCTCGGTGACTTCCTCGGTCGGCACCTCGACCTGGAAGATGTAGTCCTCCATGTCGAGCGTCTGGATGCGCGTCTCGAGGTTGGTCTTGACCTTGTTCTCGTAGCCGGCGTATGAGTGCACGACGTACCAGTCGCCGGGCGCGCGCCGCAGTGCGTCGCGCATCTCCTCGGCGGGGTCCGCGGGCTCGGCGTCGATGTCCACGACGGCGGCGACAGCCTCGACGTCACCGCCCGACTCGACGTCACCACCGGATTCGACGTCACCACCGGACTCGACGTCACCACCGGATTCGACGTCGCCACCGGACTCGACGTCACCGCCGGATTCGACATCGCCGCCGGACTCGGCCTCGACGGGGGCGGACTCCTCGGTGTCCTCCGACGCCTCCGCCTGCTCGACGTCCTCGACGCCACCGTCGAAGTCCTGCTCGTCGGTCAGGTCGTTCAGCTCCTGGGCGTCAACGCCGCCGTTCTCGGAGGTCACTGTGGGTCTCGCTTCCTCTCATGCATCACATGTCCGCCGCCACCCGGGGCGGCAGGTGATCGGCTCAGCCGAACACCCTGAACATGCCCCAGGCGAAGGCCGTATCCAGGCCGAACACCAACGCCACCATGAAGGCCACGAAGACCAACACGACTCCGGTGTAGGTGATCATCTGCTTGCGGGTCGGCCAGATGACCTTCCGCAGCTCGCTGACCACCTCGCGGATGTACCGGACGATGCGGGCGAAGAAACCGACCCGCTTCTCCGAGTCCGCCCGCGAGCGCGTGGGACGGCCCTTCTTGGTCTCCTCGGCGTCGGAGTCGGCCGCGGCCGCCTTCTTCGCCTCCGCGGAGTCCTTGCGACCCGCCGGACGCGCGGAACCACGGCGCTCGCGCCGCGCTGCGGCGGTAACCGGCCGGGACGCGCCCTCGCGCTCTTCCGGCTGGTCCTGCTCGCGGCCCTCGCTCATGCCGTCCTCCGCTCACCATCGCGCTTCGACGCAGGGGCGACAGGACTTGAACCTGCAACCTGCGGTTTTGGAGACCGCTGCTCTGCCAGTTGAGCTACACCCCTTTGGGAAACCGTGAACCGGAATCCCCTGGCCGGAGACGCCCCTGACCCTCCTCACGTGGCCCGTGAGGCAGCGACTGGACGTTCCAAGACCGGAAGCATACGGCACCAGGTACCCCTCCTTCCAACTGGCCCGGTCAGAGGGGGTGCCGGCCGCCGAGTCGGTTGTGCGATCTGCCACGATTGGCGGCATGGGCACGCCTGAGACGACCACCGGGACCAGTACCTCCGAGCACCCGCGGATCTCCCAGCGGATCGGCGGCATCGCCGAGTCCGCCACCCTCGCGGTCGACGCGAAGGCGAAGGCGCTCAAGGCCGCGGGTCGACCGGTGATCGGCTTCGGTGCGGGCGAGCCGGACTTCCCGACCCCCGAGGCCATCGTCGCCGCAGCTCAGGCGGCTTGCGCGGACCCCAAGAACCACCGCTACACGCCCGCCGCGGGACTGCCCGAACTGCGGGAAGCCGTAGCCGCGAAGACCAAGCGCGACTCGGGCTACGAGGTCACCGCCGCGCAGGTGCTGATCACCAACGGCGGCAAGCAGGCCGTCTACCAGGCGTTCGCCACGGTCGTGGACCCGGGCGACGAGGTGCTGCTCCCGGCGCCGTACTGGACCACCTACCCCGAGGCGATCACGCTGGCGGGCGGCGTCCCGGTGCAGGTCACGGCCGACGAGTCGACCGATTACCTGGTGACGGTGGAGCAGCTGGAGGCGGCGCGCACCCCGAAGACCAAGGTGCTGCTGCTGTGCTCGCCGTCCAACCCGACCGGCTCGGTCTACTCGCGTGAGCAGATCACCGCGATCGGCGAGTGGGCGCTGGAGCACGGCCTCTGGGTGATCACCGACGAGATCTACGAGCACCTGGTGTACGACGGCGCCGAGTCGGTGTCGCTGCCGGTGGCCGTGCCCGCGATGGCGGACCGCACGATCGTGCTCAACGGCGTGGCCAAGACCTACGCGATGACCGGCTGGCGGGTCGGCTGGCTGATCGGACCCACCGACGTGGTGAAGGCCGCCGCGAACCTGCAGTCGCACCTGACCTCGAACGTGGCCAACGTGTCGCAGCGGGCCGCGCTGGAGGCCGTGTCCGGGCCGCTGGACGCGGCGCACGAGATGCGCGAGGCGTTCGACCGCCGCCGGCGCACCATCGTCGACCTGCTGTCCGCGATCCCCGGCGTGGAGTGCCCGACCCCGAAGGGCGCGTTCTACGTGTACCCCTCGGTCAAGGCGTTGATCGGCAAGGAGCTGCGCGGCACGACGATCACCGACACGGTGCAGCTCGCGGCGCTGATCCTGGAGCACGCCGAGGTGGCCGTGGTGCCCGGAGAGGCGTTCGGCACGCCCGGCTACCTGCGGCTCTCGTACGCGTTGGGCGACGACGACCTGAAGACCGGCGTCACCCGGATGGCCGAGCTGCTGGCCGAGGTGAAGTAGCACTCGGAGTAGCACACAGTTTCGACGCTCCGTCACGAAAGGCACCTCCGATGGGGGTGCCTTTCGTCGTCTTGCGACTCAGGCGCCTCACCGCGGGTAGCTGTGATGTGTACCACCCTGACGGAGTGGAGGAGCCATGCCGGACCCGAAGCGGGACGCCCGGGGCACCGCCCGTGTCGTGCTCGGGCTCTTGGTCGCGGCGGTCATGTGCGTCGCGTTCGTCGGCTTCCTCGCGTGGTGGCTGCTCTTCGACCGCACCGCCTCCGAGGTCGAGAACGCGCTCGACGACCTCCAGGCCGACCAGGGCGTGGTGCTGGTCTACGAGGCGACCGGTGACGTGGCCGCGGCGACCGTCCGCTACTCCACGACCGCCGACGTCGAGGAGGAGGTGGCCGCGCTGCCGTGGACCAAGGAGTTCACCGTGATGGGCGCGTTCCGCGGCGGGACGCTCGACGTCACCACCGGCCCGGACGGCGGCACGGTCACCTGCCGGGTCACCGTGGACGGGGTGGAGAAGCGGACCGCGACCGCGTCCGGGCCCGACGCGGTCGCCGAGTGCTCGGACTTCTGACGCCGAGACCTCACCCTAGGTAACTCGTTCGGGTGATAACTGTAACCGTCGGTAGAACGAGACCGATGGTCCGTTCAGACCAGTCGATCTTCACCCGAGGAGCGCAGCGCATGACGCAGCCCGACCCACCCGAGCGGCCGGCCCGCAAGTGGCTCGTGATCGGGGCTTCGGCGGCGCTCGTGGTGGGCGCGCTCGCGCTCGTGCTGTGGACCACGGCGCCGGAGCCGCCGGTCCGGGTCGTCTACGAGGTCACCGGCACCGCGCCGCGGGCCACCGTCACGTACTCGACCTTCCAGGGCGGCGAGACGCGCCGGGAGGAGCTGACGGACCTGCCCTGGCGGCTGGAGCTGCTGGCCACCGGCGAGCCCGAGCACGGCGTGCTGACCGTGACGATCGGGCCCGGCGGCGGCGCGGTGGCGTGCGAGGTGCGGGTGGCCGACGTGGAGCGGCGTTCGGCCACCGCCAAGGGCCCGGGCACCAGCGCGCTGTGCGGCTTCTAGGGACGCGGGCGGACCAGGGCCGACGCGCCGCCCAGCACGGACTTGCCCTCGAACGACGCCGTCACGTTGACCTTGACCGTCCCGTCGTCCAGGAGCTTGGTCACCTTCGCGGTGACCTCGATCACCGCGCCCTTGTCGTCGTCGGGCACCGGCACGGGCCTGCCGAACCGCACGCCGTACTGGACCACGGCGCCGGGATCGCCCGCCCACTCGGTGACGATCCGGGCGGCCAGGCCCATGGTGAGCATCCCGTGCGCGATCACGCCGGGCAGGCCGACCTCGCGGGCGAACCGCTCGTTCCAGTGGATCGGGTTGAAGTCGCCGGACGCGCCCGCGTACCGGACCAGGTCGGCGCGGGTGATGCGGACCGACAGCGGCGGCAGCTCGTCGCCGACCGAGACCTCCGAAGCGCGGATCACGCGTCCTCCCCGCGCACCACGAGCGTGCAGCGGCCGGTCGTGACCGGTTCGCCGTCCTCGGTGCTCAACTCGGCCCTGATCGACAGCATGTCGTTGCCCATCCGCGAGGTGATGCTGTCGACGTGCAGCACGGCGGTGAGCCGGTCGCCCGCGACGATCGGGCGGTGGTGGACGAACGACTGGTCGCCGTGCACCACGCGGCTGTAGTCCAGGCCCAGCTCGGGGTCTTCGACCAGCACGTCGTTCGCCTTCAGCGACACGATGATCGCGAAGGTGGGCGGCGCGATGACATCGCGGTACCCGGCCGCGCGGGCGGCTTCGGGGTCGCGGTGCAGCGGGCTCGTCTCGCCGACCGCTTCGGCGAACTCGCGGATCTTCTCGCGGCCGACCTCGTAGGGCGGCGACGGCGGGTAGGAACGTCCGACGAACGACTGGTCGAGAGGCACCCGAGGAGGTTATACGGGGGCGCGTGACACGCGACGAGGCCCGCCCCGGATCCCGGGACGGGCCTCGTCGTGAGTTCTGGCTACCGGCTCAGCGGGTTTCCTTGTGAGCGCGGTGCGTCTTGCAGTTCGGGCAGAACTTCTTGATCTCCAGGCGGTCCGGGTCGTTGCGCCGGTTCTTCCTGGTGATGTAGTTCCGGTGCTTGCACTCCTCGCACGCGAGGGTGATCTTCGGGCGTACGTCGGTTGCAGCCACGGTCCTTGCCTTTCTAGAGCTCGTGTGCCCCGGCCCGACCGGGCGACCAGTGCGGGCTTACCGCCTGGCGGGGATCGTGCACCCCACCCCCGCCAACAGCACCGCGGGATGGGGGTCCAGGGGGCTTGCCCCCTGGGCGGGGTTCGGGGGCCGCGCCCCCGATGTGACGCGGAGCGAGCCGGTCTGCGCTTTCCGCAGACACAGCCCACCCACTCGCGTAGCGGTGGCCGGACTTGAACCGGCGACACAGCGATTATGAGCCGCTTGCTCTACCAACTGAGCTACACCGCTTAGACAACGCAGCCGCGATGCATGAGCACCGCGGCCAGTTGTTGAGCCCCTTTACGGAATCGAACCGTAGACCTTCTCCTTACCATGGAGACGCTCTGCCGACTGAGCTAAAGGGGCTTGCTGTTGCTCTTGCAGCGAGGAGAACTCTACAACAGCCGTGCCGCAGAACGGAAATCGGGGTGCCCCTCAGTGGACCAAGGTGAGCACCGTCTCATCCCGGGCGCCCCTCACCTGCACGGTCCGCGCCCGCAGCCACGCCTCGAAGCGGTCCTCGGACAGCGGCCGGGAGATCAGGTAGCCCTGCGCCACGTCGCAGCCCATGCCGACGAGCTGGTCGCGCGCGGCGTCGTCCTCGACGCCCTCGGCGACCACCGTGAGGCCCAGGGAGTGGCCCAGTTCCACGATCGAGCGGACCACCGCCATGTCGCCGAGGTCGGTGCCCATGCCGAGCACGAAGCTCTTGTCGATCTTCACCTCGTCCACCGGCAGCTGCCGCAGGTACGCCAGCGACGAGTAGCCGGTGCCGAAGTCGTCCACGGCCAGCACGACGCCCATCTGGTGCAGCCGCCGCAGCACGGGCAGCGCCCGCTCGGGGTCGGCCATCACGCCGGACTCGGTCAGCTCGAACGTCAGCAGCTCCGGCGGCACGTCGTGGCGCTTCAACGCCGCCGCCACGCGGTCGGGGAACTCCTCGTCGGCCAACGTCCGCACGGACAGGTTCACCGCGATGGACATCCGCAGCCCGCGGTCGATCCAGAGCCGCACCCTGGCCAGCGCGGTGTCCATGACGAAGTCCGTGAGCACGTCCACCAGCCCGGTGGCCTCGACGGCGGGCACGAACTCGTCCGGGTCGACGCGCCCGAACTCGGGGTGCTTCCAGCGCACCAGCGCCTCCGCGCCGACCACCTGGCGGCTCGGCAGCGCGACCTTCGGCTGGTAGTGCACGGAGATCTGGCCGTTCTCCAGCGCCGACCGGAACTGGGTCACCAGCTGGAAGCGGCGCAGGAAGATCTGGCCCATGCTCGGCGCGTACTGGCGCAGCGGCTCGTTGTCGCTGGTCGCCCGGACCGCCACGTCGGCGCGTTGCAGCAGCGCGTCCGGGTCCGGCTCCTCGACCTCGCAGTCCGTCGTGGTCGCCCAGCCGACGACCGCGCCCGCCTCGACGGTGAGCCGGTCGACCGGGTAGGGCACCGACAGCGCGGCGCGCAGCCGTTCGGCGATCTCCTGGATCTGCTCGGCCTGCCGGTCCAGCAGCAGCGCGGCGAACGCGCCGCCCTCCAGCCTGGCCAGCGGCACCTCGGGCCCCAGCTCGTCGCGCAACCGGCGACCGGCGGCGACCACCATCCGGTTGCCCCACGCCTGACCGAGCGCGTCGGACACGGTGGACAGCACGGTGAGGTCGACGCGGACCACCACCGACGTGTTCGCCTCGCGCATCGGCTCGGTCGCGGCCTCGCGGAAGCCGGGCCGGTTGAGCAGGCCGGTCAACGGGTCGTGGTAGGCGTCGTGGCGCAGCCGGGCGAGCAACCGCCGGTTGTCCACCGCGGTGGACAGGTGGCTGGCCAGCGTGCGCAGGAGCTGGATGTCGGCCTTGCCGAAACCGCGCCACCGGCTGAGCCGGTCGTGCACCTCGACCGCGCCGAGCAGCTGGGTCGCCCCGCGCAGCGGCACGACCAGCGCTTCCTGCGCGTCCCGGCGGACCAGGGCCTCGGAGACCTCCTCGCCCGCGTCCACGATGCGGAAGTACCGCACCTGGGCGCCGGGCAGCTGAAGCATGGCGTCCTCGCGCAGCACGCGCGGGTCGTCGCGGCGCATGCCCGGCGGCAGCGGCTCGCCCGCGACGAGCGTGCGCATCGGCGCCTGGGGGTCGGTGCGCAGCCGCAGCACGACCCGGTTGGCGTTGAGCTGCTCGCGGATGCGTTCGGCGATGAGCTGCCAGTCGTCGTCCTCGCCGCAGCCGTCGTCCTCTTCCGGCGTGGCGCCGCGCGGTCCGGTGACGTGGCGGCCCGAGCGGGCCACCCGCAGCGAGACCTCGCTGAGCGCCTCCAGGTCGCGCTGCTCGCGCAGCAGGCCCGAGTAGGCCAGGTAGATCGCGGTGATGCCGAGGAAGACCAGGCCGATCAGCAGGCCGCCCCACGGCGCCTTGTCGGCGATCTCGTAGCCGGCCAGGCCGGCGGAGGTGTTCAGCAGGGCCACCACGAGCGTCTGCAGCACCAGGCGCAGGCTCGGCGCGACCCGCATGCCCTTGCCCATGATCCGCAACGCGGTCAGGCCGAGCACGCTGGCCAGCAGCGGCACCGCGATCGTGCCGACGAACGCGCCCGCCCAGAACGGGCCCTGCGCGCCGAGGAACCGCTTGACCAGCTCGGCGACCGCGAAGGCCACCGAGATCTCCATGAACATCAGGCCCGCGTTGTAGACGGCGCGGTCGAGCACGCGGCGGCCGAGGAGCGTGCCGACGCCCGCGACGACGTGCGCGGCCAGCACGATCTCGAACGGCGCGACCAGCAGGCCGAGCACGAGCGGGATCTCGGTGAACGAGATGGTCCAGGCCACCCCGCTGCGCACGTCGACGTTGATGGCCAACTGCTCGGCGAGCAGGAACCCGATCACCAGCAGCGGGCCGGTCCACCACAGCTTCGCGTCCGGTTCGGTGTCGGGCAGCCAGCGGCCCACGAGGAACGCGGACAGCGCGCCCGCGAAGAGGAGCAGGGCCGCGAACACGCTGAACGCGCGGTTCGTGGACCGGGTCGGCGCGCTGGGCGCCGTGGCCGACACGTGGTCGGACATCCAGCCTCCTCGTCGGCCATCGTCGCGGTCGGCCGGGTCGCGGCCTACGTGCTCCGGGCGTGACTGAGGGGTCCCGAACACCGACCAGGACCCCTCCAAGGCTGCCAATGTACCCCGGTCGGGGGACGAAATGGCAGGTCGTGTAGCGGAATGCCACGAGAAGTGACGGAGCAGATCACACGATCAGTCGGCCCCGGATCACCGTCACGGCCTGTCCGGCGAGCCTTACGCGATCTTGCTCCAGAGTGGTCCGGACCAGCCCACCGCGGGCCGACGCCTGCTCGGCCAGCAGGTTCGCCCGACCCAGCCGAGGCGACCACCAGGACGCCAGCGTGCAGTGCGCGGAACCGGTTACGGGATCCTCCGGAACTCCGTAGGAGGGGTAGAAGCACCGGCTCACGATGTCGCGGTCCGGTCGGTCGTCGAGCGCGGTGACGATCACGCCCCGACCGGGGACCTCGGCGAGCGCGGCGAAGTCCGGGCGCAGGCCGCGGACCTCGTCGGCGGAGGCGGCTTCCACCAGGACGTCGGACACGGCCTGGGCGACGGCCCGCACCGTCACGCCCGGCAGGCCGGCGCGCAGCGGCGTGGTCATCTCGATCGGCTCCGCCGGGTCGGCCGGGAAGTCCATCTCCACCCAGCCGTTGTCGGCGGTGCAGGTGAGCACGCCGCTGCGGGTGTCGAAGCTGCGACTGCCACCCAGCACGTGCGCGGTGGCCAGGGTGGCGTGGCCGCACAGGTCGACCTCGGCGACCGGCGTGAACCAGCGCAGCGGCAGCGGGCCGTCCTGGTCGACCCGCACGAACGCCGTCTCGGCGTGCTTCATCTCGGCGGCGACCGCCTGCATCCACCGCTCGTCCACCGGGCCGTCCAGCAGCACCACGCCCGCCGGGTTGCCCGCGAACGCCCGGTCGGTGAACGCGTCGACCACGTACAGCTCCACGGCGGGCAATCTACGTCCCGAACGGGTTAGCTGGCAGGCGTGGACCCGCTGCTGCCCGCGATGGCGCCCGTTGACGATCCCTACTCGTTCTCCGAACTGCCCGAGGACGCCCTGAACGCCACCTGGGGCGCGCTGCGCACGCACTCGCTGCACTGGCACCCCGGCGCGGACCTGGACGACCTGCTGCGCCGGTGGCCGTTGAGCGGTGGGGGCGACCACGACACGGCCGCGCTGGTGACCGTGCCCAGTCGTGCCGTCGAGGCCGCGGACGTGCTGGCGCGGCACGGTTTCGCGCCGCTGCTGGTGACCGCCGCCCGGCTGCCCGGCCGCGGGTACGACGGCCGTTCGACGGTGAAGATCCGGCCGTTGACGCCGGAGCACCTCGACGTCGCCGTGGAGCTGAACCTGGACACGGCGCGGTTCGACAGCCGGTTCGGCATGGTCACCGCCCGGCCGTCCAGCGCCGTGCGGCTGCGCGAGCTGATCACGTCGCTGCTGGAGCGGCCGGAGCCGTGCGGGTGGTTGGCGGAGCGCGACGGCGAGGTCGTCGGCTTCCTGTACTACGACCTGCCGGGGCACTCGGACTGGATCGCCACGCGGACGTCCGTGCGGCCGGTGGCCTATCTCGGGCTGCTCGGCGTGCGGGAGGACGCGCGTGGCGGCGGGATCGGCGCGGCGCTGACCGACCACGCGCACGAACGGCTGGACGACGCGGGCGTCGGCGTGACGCTGCTGCACCACGCCCTGCCCAACCCGCTGTCCACGCCGTTCTGGTACTCCCACGGCTACCGGCCGCTGTGGACGACCTGGCAGCGCCGTCCCGCCCGCTAGTGCCGCGACCGGCAACCTTCACCGCGTCCTCCGGCGCTCGGCAGGGCGCCTCGCGGCACTAGACCCTCGCCAGCTCCTTGCGCTCGTACCGGAGGCCCGCGCGGATCTCGTCCAGCACGAGGCGGGCCTGCGTCGCGGCGACGTGCTGCGCCGCACCGCTGCCGATCGCGTCGCGCAGCGCCAGCCAGACCGCGGCCTCGTCCTCCCGGACCGCGGTGAGCAGGTCGCGGTGCTCGGGGTAGGGGTGCAGGGCGATCTTGTCCGTGTACGCCCTCAGCGCGGCCAGGGTCGACCGCGACAGCTCACCGGTCGAGGCGACCCGGTCCAGCTTCGCGGGCAGGTCCACCGAGGCCAGCTCGGACAGCGACAGCGGGCCGAAGTCGAGCACCGTGTTCAGGCCGTACTCCAGGTCGTCGGCGGCGTGGAGCAGCTCGCGCGCGTCGTCGAGCGGCGGCACGTCGTCACGCCGCACCGAGGACCGGACGACCAGCCCGAGGGCGACACCGGTCGCGAGGGCCGCGAGGGCGATGAGGATTTCGCTCATGTGTTCCAGTCTCGACGCCCCACCGGTCCCGCTCGGACGAGCGGGCGACAACGGGTCGATCGGAGCGCCGACCGGTCACGGGTAGTTCGGCTGGGCTGAACGGGGCAACCGCCCGGCGTGGCGCCGTCGTCCGGACGGCGCAAGGGGGCACAGTGGCAGGTGCCTCGTCCACCCGAGTGAACTTGTCCGGCCGGGGTACTCGGAGTACAGGTCCAGACCTCCTACGAGGTGAGGGAAGCAGGTTCGGGAAGGACGGGGCGAGGGGGTCGCCATGAGCGTCGCGAGGGAGTTGTCCGGGCGGGCGAAAGCCATGCTCCGCGCCGTTGCCGCTGGTCGGGCTCAGCTGACGGGGGGACGCGAGCCCGATCTGTACGTGGACGGGTTGCCGTGCTGCGACCAGATGGTCACGCACGACCTGGTGCACGCGGGGCTGCTGCGGGCGCGGCGGGCGGTGGGCTTGGAGGAGCGCTCGGACGCGGAGCTGACGGAAGCGGGACGCGCCGCCATCGCTTAACCCTCGAACAGGCGTTCGATATGGGTTATGCTGCACACGAGGCCGGCACGCAAGCGAGAGGAAGCGCTTGCGCGCCGGCCTCACCTCCGTCAACCGCCATCGAACAGCCACGACCCCTCGCCGCCACCAGTCACCGAGCGACCACGCCGACCACCGCAGACGAGACGTCAGCGGCCACGTGCGAATGGGACATCACCACGCAACCCGACCACCTGTGAACGGGGGTCCGGGGGCAGCGCCCGCCGGGCGGGGTCTGGGGTCGCACCCCCAGGGGACACAACGCGAAACCCCTGCTCGCGCTTTCTGCGAGCAGGGGTTTCCGTTTCGGGTGGCGGGTAGAGGATTCGAACCTCTGTAGCTTTCGCGACGGATTTACAGTCCGCTCCCATTGGCCGCTCGGGCAACCCGCCCCGCGCCCGGTGGTGCCGGGTGCGGTGGAGACAATACATAAGCCCGTGGGGGGATGCGCAACCGGGTTCCCCGGTAGGCTTCCGGACGGTTCCAGATCC
The DNA here is from genome assembly GCF_003014735.1 of Saccharothrix carnea. Lineage (GTDB taxonomy): Bacteria > Actinomycetota > Actinomycetes > Mycobacteriales > Pseudonocardiaceae > Actinosynnema > Actinosynnema carneum. The sequence goes on from NZ_PYAX01000006.1 coordinate 378,772, forward strand.
ACCTACGCGGAGGTACCGAGCACGTGGCAGACCCGTCGTTCGACGTGGTGAGCAAGGTCGACCGCCAGGAGGTCGACAACGCGCTCAACCAGGCCGCCAAGGAGCTGAGCACCCGGTTCGACTTCCGCGGCACCGGTACTCAGGTGTCCTGGGCGGGCGAGGAGGCGATCACCTTCCAGTCCGAGACCGAGGAGCGCTGCAACGCCGCGATCGAGGTCTTCCGGGAGAAGTTGATCAAGCGGGGCATCTCGATGAAGGCCTTCGAGATCGGTGAGCCCGCCCTGTCGGGCAAGGTGTTCAAGGTGACCGGCAACGTGGTCCAGGGCATCTCGAGCGAGAAGGCCAAGGAGATCGCGAAGAAGGTCCGCGACGAGGCCCCCAAGGGCGTGCAGGCGCAGATCCAGGGCGACCAGCTGCGCATCTCGGGCAAGAAGAAGGACCACCTGCAGGACGTCATCGCCCTGCTGAAGAACTCCGACTTCGGCATCGCCCTCCAGTTCACCAACTACCGATGAAGGGCATCGTCCTCGCGGGTGGCAGCGGCACGCGCCTGCACCCCATCACGCAGGCGGTGTCGAAGCAGTTGCTGCCCGTGTACGACAAGCCGATGGTGTACTACCCGCTGTCGGTGCTGATGCTGGCGGGCGTGCGCGAGATCCTGCTCATCTCGACGCCGGTGGACCTGCCGCTGTTCCGCCGCCTGCTCGGTGACGGCTCGCAGTTCGGCCTGACCATCGAGTACGCCGAGCAGGCTCACCCGAACGGGTTGGCCGAGGCGTTCATCATCGGCGCGGACTTCATCGGTGACGACGACGTGTCGCTGGTCCTGGGCGACAACATCTTCTACGGCCACGGCTTCTCCAAGGTCCTGCAGCACAACGCCACCTCGCTGGACGGCTGCGTGCTGTTCGGCTACCCGGTGAAGGACCCGGAGCGGTACGGCGTCGGCGAGGTCGACGCGGACGGCAGGCTGATCTCCATCGAGGAGAAGCCCGCGCAGCCGAAGTCGAACAAGGCCATCACCGGCCTGTACTTCTACGACAACGAGGTCGTGTCGATCTCCAAGGCGCTCAAGCCGTCACCGCGCGGCGAGCTGGAGATCACCGACGTCAACCTGGCCTACCTGCGCGAAGGCCGGGCGCAGCTGGTCGACCTCGGCCGCGGTTTCGCGTGGCTGGACACCGGCACGCACGACTCGATGCTGGAGGCGGGCCAGTTCGTGCAGGTGCTGGAGCACCGGCAGGGCGTGCGCATCGCGTGCCTGGAGGAGATCGCGCTCCGGATGGGCTTCATCACCGCCGAGCAGTGCTACGCGCTGGGCGAGAAGCTGGCGAAGTCCGGCTACGGCCAGTACGTGATGAACGTCGCACTGGAAGCCCGCTAGGACCGGCGGGCCAGCTCCTCCAGCCGGCGCACGCGGTCCGCGATCGGCGGGTGGGTGGAGAACAGCCTGGCCAGGTTCTCCCCCGCCCGGAACGGGCTCGCGATCAGCAGGTGCGACTGCGCGACCACGGCCGGTTCGGGTGCCAGGGGCGCCGCCCGCGTGCCGATGTCGATCTTGCGCAGCGCCGAGGCCAGCGCCAGCGGGTCGCCGGTCAGCTCGGCGCCCGACTCGTCGGCCTGGTACTCCCGGGACCGGCTCACGGCCAGCCGCACGATGACCGCCGCGACCGGGGCGAGCACGGCGATGAGCAGGATCGCGAACGGGTTGGGCCGGTCCTCGTCGCCGTCGCCGCCGAAGACGCCCGCGAAGATCGCCAGGTTCGCCAGCATGCTGACCACGCCCGCCAGCGCACCCGCGACGCACGAGATGAGGATGTCGCGGTTGTAGACGTGCGACAGCTCGTGCCCGAGCACGGCGCGCAGCTCGCGCTCGTCGAGCAGCTCCAGGATGCCGGTCGTGCAGCACACGGCGGCGTTGCGCGGGTTGCGGCCGGTGGCGAAGGCGTTCGGCGCGACCGTGGGGCTGAGGTAGAGGCGGGGCATCGGCCGGCGCGCGGTCCTGGCCAGTTCGCGGACGATCCGGTACAGGGCGGGCTGCTCGACCTCGGACACCGGCCGGGCGCGCATGGCGCGCAGCGCGAGCTTGTCGGAGTTGAAGTACGCGTAGGCGTTCACGGCCAGCGCCAGCAGCAGGCCGACGACCAGGGCGGTGCGCCCGAACAACGAGCTGATCGCCACGATCAGCCCGCTCATGGCAGCGAGCAGCAACGCGGTCTTCAACGCGTTGAAGTGCTTGTGCACGCTTCGCCTCCGGGTGTTCCTACGTCCTCTCCCTCAACGCGCCCGGTCGGCGCGTGGTTCCGGTACCGGGGCGTGCCGGGCGTGTGGCGGTGGTCTCCGGTGCGGGTTCGGCGCCCGCGTCCAGCGGTGGCGGCGGTGGCACGTGCGTGACCCACGTGGCCAGCACGTCCCGTTCGTGGACGAGTTCGGCGACCGCGCCGTCACCGTCGAGGCCGCCCGTGCCGGGGTAGGAGAAGTCCGGTGCCCAGTGCAGGGCGTCGAACGGGCACGCCTCGACGCAGATGCCGCAGTACAGGCACTGCCCGTAGTCGATGGCGAACCGGTCGAGCACGTTGCGCGCACGGGGGCGGGCCGAGCCGGGCTGCTGCTCGACCTCGGTGTGCGAGTCGATGTGGATGCACCAGTCGGGGCACTCGCGAGCGCAGATCATGCACACCGTGCAGTTGGCCTCCAGCAGCGCGATGACGCCTCGGGTGCGCGGGGGCAGGTCAGCCACTGGTGTCCTCCTCGGAACGCTCGGAGCGCTCGTAGCGCGGTCCCCACGACGGGTCGGGTACGCCGGGTGGCGCGGCCCGCCTGCGGCTGGGTGCGGAGCTGCCGTCCTCGCCCGGTTCGAGCCGGCCCGGCCACGGGCGCACCACGCGGGAGGCCAGCACGAAGTCCTTGCGCAGCGGGTGGCCGGTGAAGCTGTCGGGGAGCAGCAGGTGGGCCGCGTCACCGTCGACGAGGGTGAGGCCGAACATCTCCACGGCTTCCCGCTCGTGCCACGCCGCGCCCGCCCACAGCCCGGCCACGCTCGGCAGCACGTCGTCCGGCCCGAGTTCGGTGCGCAGCAGCAGGCCGTCCTTGGTGCCCGGGTCGAGCACGTGCAGCAGCACGGCGTGCCGCTGACCGACCGCGCCGGGGCGTCCCGCGTCCTCGACGCCGAGCCAGTCGAACTGCGTGCAGCCCAGCTCGTCGCGGGCGTGGCGGGCCGCCTCGACCCACGCGGCCGGCGGCACGTGCGCGGTCGTCTGCCCGAACGCCGTCTTGACCTGGGCGTCCGGCACGCGGGAGGCCAGGTCCTGCGACGCGGCGCTCACGACACCATCCGGTGCAGCGCGGCGAGGCCGTCCAGCAGCGCCTCGGGACGTGGCGGGCAGCCCGGCACGGCGACGTGCACCGGCAGCGCCTGGTCGATGCCCTTGGTGACGCTGTAGGAGTCCCAGTACGGGCCGCCGGTGTTGCTGCACGCGCCCACGGAGATCACGTAACGCGGTTCCGGCATCTCCTGGTAGGTCGCGATCACCACGGGCAGCATGACGTCGGTGACCGTGCCGGAGACGACGAGCACGTGGGCCTCGCCCGCCGCGTGCACCGGGTCGACGCCCAGGGCGGCCAGCTGCTCCGGGCGGTGGCCTTCGAGCGCGGCCATGACCTCGACGCCGCAGCAGGCCAGGCCGAGGTCGAGCACGGTGACCCGGTACGTCGTGCCCCAGTCCAAGGTGGAAACCGTCACGCGGGTGAGGTTAATACGTGGGGGCCCGCCCGGCTGCGCGCCCGGCGGGCCCCCAACCCCCCAATACCCCCCTGTTTGCTCCCACGTGAACAAGCACCTGGTTGCGGCAGAAGTCTCTTACGGATCGCGTATACCTGTCCAGGGAAATCCATCAAGATCTTCGGATAATTTCAGCACGAACTGTGGTCAAGTTCAGTACAACTAATCGGTAGAACATCACGCACCGACCCGAGAGGCCCTGCATGTCGACCTCGGCCCAACTGCTCCTGCCCGCGGGCAACCAGCTCAGCAGGCTCCTGCACACCTCGCCGCTGCTGATGGACACCACGTTGGACCAGCTCAGAACCCTGATCGCGGTGTACGAGACGCGTTCGGCGCTGCGCGCGGCCCGGGTGCTCGGCCGGGAGCAGTCCAGCGTGCAGAAGCAGATCGACACGCTCAACCGCAACTTCAAGTCGTTGTGCGGCGAGCCGCTGGTCGTCAAGCAGGGCCGGGGAAAAGATGTGCTGATCACAGCGACCGGCGAGGCGTTGGTTGAATTGGCACGTACCACGTTGACCGAGTGGCTCGATTCGATTCACGAGTGCCGGCGCAAGCTCGGCACCACGGTCACCGTCGGCACGACGCGGTTCATGCTCGACTCGCTGGCCAAGGCGTGGCACCACGTGGCGGACGACTTCCGCAGGCGGGACGTGGAGCTGAAGGTCGTGCACATCCGCACCAAGGACATCTGGCAGAGCCTGGAGTCCAAGGAAGTCGACATCGTGTGCGGCAGCGTCGTCACGCACGCGGGCCGCAACAGCGGTGTCGAGGACTTCGACGTGATCGAGTGGCGGCGCGGCGGGTTGGCGCTGCTCACGAACCTGCCGGAGAGCAAGCTGGGGTCGAGCGTCGGCACCGGGGAGTTGCCGAAGCTGCCGCTGGTCGTGCCCGGCGAGGGGTTGATCGCGGAATTCCTGCGCGGCTGGTTCGGATCGGATTATCGGAACGAATTGGACATCGCGGCAGAAATCGACGAGATCCAGTACGGCATGTCGCTGCTGCGGTCCGGGCTGGTCGAGGGCTGCATGATCGTCACGTCCGGCCTGGGCGTGGTGGCCGCGAACAACGAGCTGCGCGAGGGGTCCGGCTTGCGGGTGGTCGAGCTGAAGAACGACCGGAAGCCGCAGCTGGAGCGGTTGGTCGGGGTCTTCGCCCGCAGGGAGGAGCGGGCGAAGTTCCCGGCCGACCACCCGTTGAACCTGCTGTGGGCGGCGTTCCAGCGCGAGGTGTCGGACTAGCGGCGGCTCGGCGCGGGCCTAGCGCGCCGGATCCGCCGGGCGTTCCCCGCGGCGCCGTTGGGCTTGGCGCACCAGCCACTCCAGTCCGGTCAGCGGCTTGGGGTCCTCAGGCTTCTGCCGTTCCACGGGCTCCTCCTGCTCCTGTTGCGGTTGGGGCGACGGACGCTGGGCGTCGAGGTCGTTCATGGCGCGCTCCCTACCTTGGTCGACAGCGAGTGCCGTCGATCGGAGCACCGACCGGGGTGGGTTCGCTAGCGCGATCAGCCCTATGGGTGACGACGATCAGCGCGGTCCGGTGGTGAGGGCGTCGCCGTAGCGCTCGGCGTACCGGGTGGGCGTCTCGCCGAACACGGCGGTGAAGTCGCGGACGAAGTGGGGTTGGTCGGCGTAGCCGAGGTCGGCCGCCGGCGCCGCCCAGTCGATCCGCCCGCCCGTCGCCATGCGCTCGGTCACCTCGTGCAGCCGGTAGCGGCGGATCACCCACTTCGGGCCGACGCCGACGTGCTCGGCGAACAGGCGCTGGAGCTGCCGGACGCTGCCGCCGACCTCGCGGGCCAGCACGTCGACCCTGGTCATCGAGGGGTCGCCGACGATCCGGTCGACGATGTCGGCCGCCTGCCGCGCCCTCGGGTCCGGTTCGGGCAGGTCGCGGCGGAGCGCGGCCTCCACGCCGGCGAGGTCGGCGTGGGCGGGCAGGTGGTCGAAGACCGTCGCGGCGGGGACCGAGCGGTCGGTGAGCGACTGGACCGGGGCGCCCAGGAAGGGCCGGAAGGCGCCGGGGCGGAAGGCGACGCCGAACACCCGGCCCGCGCCGTCGAGGTCCTTGAACACGTGCCCGCTCGACACGCCGCTCAGCACGGCGGCGCCGTCGTCGTGCAACGCCAGGTGGACGTTCGGGTAGGGCACGATCAGCTGCCGGTACGGCCGGTCGTAGTGCCACTCCACCACCCAGTACCGCGTCACGTACGGGGCGAGGTCGGGTGAGGGCCGGTGGAACTCGTGGCGCTGGTGGCGCCGCCACGCCGGCTCCCGGTCGTCCCTCGTCACGCCGGCGAGCGTATGTCGCCTTTGTTCAAGACACCCGCGGAAACCGTACCTAGGGTGGCCGCATGTCCCGTGAGCAATTGATCGACAAGGCCGTGGCGACCGCGTCGGAGGTCGTCGGGAACGTCAAGCCCGACCAGTTGGACGCGCCGACGCCGTGCGCGGAGTTCGACGTCCGCAGGCTGGTGAACCACCTGCTGTTCTGGGGCCCGTCGCTGAGCGCCGCCGGGCGCAAGCAGCCGGCACCGCCGCCGCCCGCCGCCGCGGAGGCCGACGTCGACCTGACCACCGGCGACTGGGCCGCCGACCTGCGGGCACTGCTGCGTGACCGTGCCGACGCGTGGGCCGAGCCGTCCGCCTGGGAGGGGACGACGACGCTGGGCAGCCCGCAGGAGCTGCCGGCCGCGATGATCGGCGCGATGGTGCTGGGCGAGACGGTCGTGCACACGTGGGACCTGGCCCAGGGCACCGGTCAGGTGGTGTCGTGGGACGCGGAGGTGCTGGAGTTCCTGCACGCCGACCTCCTGGAGACGGCGCCGATGGGCCGCGAGATGGGCCTCTACGGCCCCGAGGTCGAGGTGCCCGCCGACGCGCCCCTGATCGACCGGATCGTCGGCCTCACCGGTCGCCGGCCGTAACCCCCACCACTGCCGAGGCCCCGCCGAGTCGTTCACGACCCGGCGGGGCCTCGGCATTCGGCGATCATCCCGCCGTGCGGGACGTGCTCGACCTGGAGCGTCGCCGACCGGCGAGTGTTCAGTTCCGGAGTTCCATGGTGCAGCACTTCGGGCCGCCGCCGGACTTGCGCAGTTCCGAGATGTCCACGAAGACCGGGTCGAAGCCGCGGGCGGCCACCTGGTCGGCCAGGGCGGTGGCTTCCACCGGCAGGACCACGTGGCGGCCGTCTGAGACCGCGTTCAGGCCCAGGCAGGCGGCGTCCTCGGCGGTGGCGATGACGGCGTCGGGGAACAGGCGGCGCAGGACGCGTCGGCTGCCCGGCGAGAAGGCGTCCGGGTAGTAGGCGACCAGGTCGTCGGCCAGCACGAACAGGGCGACGTCCAGGTGGTAGTAGCGGGGGTCGGTCAGCTGCAGCGAGATCACCGGGACGCCGAGGACCTCCTGGGCCTCGGAGTGGGCCAGCGGGTCCGTGCGGAAGCCCGTGCCGGCCAGGAGGTACTTGCCGGTCCAGGTGAAGTCGCCCTCGGCCTCGTTCGTGCGCTCGGGCATGACGACGTCGCGGTAGCCGTTGGCCAGGAACCAGCGGCGGAAGTGGTCGGCCTCGGCGGCACGCTGGGGTGCGCGGAAGCGGGAGCCCAGGACCTGGCCCTCGATCACGGTGCCGGAGTTGGCCGAGAAGACCATGTCCGGCAGGCCCGGCTGGGGGTCGATGGTCTCGACCTCGTGCCCGAGGCGCTCGTAGGTCTCCTTCAGGGCCGTCCACTGCTCCATCGCCAGCGACGTGCTGATCGGCTGCGTGGGGTCCATCCACGGGTTGATCGCGTACTCCACGGTGAAGTACGCGGGCGGGCACATGAGGTACCGACGGGTGGTCGGCACGCGCACCTGCGTTGCGGGGGTGGCGACGTCGAGCACGATCGGCTCGTCACCGGGGCCCGCGAAGGAAACCGAGGTCATGGATCGAAATGTAGATTGCCCTCCGACCATCGAACAACGCCGCGATATTGCGTCTCCTAGGGCAGAATGTTGCGTGTGGACTCGATCGACCAGCGAATCATTTCGCGCCTGATGGCCAACGCCCGCTCCAGCTACGCCGACATCGGCAAGGAGGTCGGCCTGTCGGCGCCCGCGGTGAAGCGGCGGGTGGACAAGTTGCTGGACACGGGCGTGCTGCGCGGCTTCACGGCCGTGGTCGACCCCGAGCAGCTCGGCTGGGGCACGGAGGCGTTCGTGGAGGTGCACTGCCGCGGCAACGTGGCGCCGCACGACATCCAGCAGCGCCTGGAGTCGATGCCCGAGGTCAGGGCCGCCTACACGGTCTCCGGCGCGGCGGACGCGATCGTGCACCTGCGCGCGGCGAACATCCACCACCTGGAGACCGCGCTGGAACGGCTGCGCGCCGTCGAGATCATCGACCGGACCGTCTCGACTGTCGTGCTCTCCCGACTCTTGGACCGCCCGCCCGCGCCCTAGAGTCGCCCGCATGGCCGAAGTGCTCCTGCAACGTTCCGACCGCGTGGCGGTCATCACCGTGCACGACCCCGAACGCCGCAACGCGCTCACGCTGGACCTCTCCGACCAGCTCGTGGCCGCCGTGCGGACCTGCGAGGACGACGCGGACGTGCACGCCGTCGTGATCACGGGCGCGCCACCGGCGTTCTGCGCGGGCGCGGACCTCACCGCGCTCGGCGAAGCCCGGGAAGACGGCCTGCGGCGCATCTACGCCGGGTTCCTCGCGGTGGCCCGCTGCACGTTGCCGACGATCGCGGCGGTCGGTGGCGCGGCGGTCGGCGCGGGGCTGAACCTGGCGCTGGCCTGCGACGTGCGGCTGGTCAACGCGGACGCGACGTTCGACGCGCGGTTCCTCCAGCTGGGCATCCACCCCGGTGGCGGGATGACGTGGATGCTGCACCGGCTCGCCGGTCCCCAGACCGCGACCGCCATGACCCTGTTCGGTCAGGTTTTGGGCGCGGACGCGGCGGTATCCCACGGTCTGGCCTGGGCACGGGTCGACGGCGGGCACGACGAGCTGGTCGCCGCGGCGGTCGAGTTCGCGCGTCCCCCGGCCGAAGCCTCGCGCGCACTGGTCCGCACGATCAAGGCGTCCATGCGCACGACCGCCGCGCTGACCGACCACGCCCGGGCCGTGGACACCGAGCTGACGCCCCAGGTCGCCTCGATCGGGACACCGGAGTTCCAGGCCAGGCTGGCCGCGATGAAGGCCAGGATCAGCGGCCGGGAGTGACCTGGACAGACCGCGAGAGTACCTGTAACTTCAAGTAACAGTTACCAGCCAGTATTACTCGATTACTGCCCAGTTGGCGCCCTGCGCACCTGGTGGGACGAACCGTCCCGCAGAGTGGTACAGGGGAAACCGGCACTTCGTCGGGCACGACTACCCTCGCGGAGGGGCACGGGGGCATCAGCTCCCAGGCGGTTGTGAGGAAAGGGATCGGCGTAGGACATGACTACCGACGTTGGTAACGGCGCCGCGCCAGGTGGCTCGCCTGAGCAGACCGCACCCGGGGAGACCACGCCCGGCAGGAGCGGCACGGTCCGCAAGCTCGACCGCGTGGTGATCCGCTTCGCCGGCGACTCCGGCGACGGCATGCAGCTCACCGGCGACCGGTTCACCTCCGAGGCCGCCGCGTTCGGCAACGACCTCGCCACCCAGCCGAACTTCCCGGCCGAGATCCGGGCGCCCCAGGGCACGCTGCCCGGCGTCTCCAGCTTCCAGCTGCACTTCGCCGACTACGACATCCTCACCCCCGGCGACCGCCCCGACGTGCTGGTGGCGATGAACCCGGCCGCGCTCAAGGCGAACATCGACGACCTGCCCAAGGGCGGGATCCTCATCGTCAACACCGACGAGTTCACCAAGCGCAACCTGGTCAAGGTCGGCTACGCGGCCGACCCGCTGGAGGACAACTCCCTCACCGAGACCTACCAGGTGCACAAGGTCGCGATGGCCACGCTGACCATCGGCGCCCTGGAGAACACCGGCCTGGGCAAGAAGGACGCGGAACGGGCGAAGAACATGTTCGCCCTCGGCCTGCTGTCCTGGATGTACCACCGGCCGACCGAGGGCACCGAGCGGTTCCTGCGCGAGAAGTTCGCCAAGAAGCCCGACATCGCCGAGGCCAACGTGCTGGCGTTCCGGGCGGGCTGGAACTACGGCGAGACCACCGAGTCGTTCGCGGTCACCTACGAGGTCGCGCCCGCCAAGCTGAACCAGGGCACGTACCGCCAGATCACCGGCAACACCGCGCTCGCCTACGGCCTCATCGCCGCCGGTCAGCAGTCCGGGCTGCCCGTGGTGCTGGGCACGTACCCGATCACCCCGGCGTCGGACATCCTGCACGAGCTGTCCAAGCACAAGAACTTCGGCATCACCACGTTGCAGGCCGAGGACGAGATCGCGGGCATCGGCGCGGCGCTGGGTGCCTCCTACGGCGGCGCGCTCGGCGTGACGTCGACGTCCGGCCCCGGTGTGGCGCTGAAGTCCGAGACCATCGGCCTGGCCGTGATGACCGAGCTGCCGCTGATCGTCGTGGACGTGCAGCGCGGTGGCCCGTCCACCGGTCTGCCGACCAAGACCGAGCAGGCCGACCTGCTGCAGGCGATGTTCGGCCGCAACGGCGAGTCGCCGGTCGCGATCGTCGCGCCGCAGTCGCCCGCGGACTGCTTCGACGCCGCGCTGGAGGCCGCCCGCATCGCGCTGGCCTACCGCACGCCGGTGCTGCTGCTGTCCGATGGCGCGATCGCCAACGGCTCCGAGCCGTGGCTGATCCCCGAGGTGTCCGAGCTGCCCGACCTGGGCGTGGAGTTCGCCACCGAGCCGAACTCGCCGGACGGTGACGCGTTCTGGCCCTACCTGCGCGACCCGGAGACGCTGGCCCGGCCGTGGGCGGTGCCCGGCACGGCCGGTCTGCAGCACCGCATCGGCGGGCTGGAGAAGGCCGACGGCACCGGCAACATCTCCTACGACCCGGCCAACCACGACTACATGGTGCGGCTGCGGCAGCGCAAGATCGACGGCATCCGGGTGCCCGACGTCGAGGTCGACGACCCGTCCGGGCAGGCACGCGTGCTCGTCGTGGGCTGGGGCTCGTCCTACGGCCCGATCGGCGCGGCGGCGCGGCGGGTGCGCAAGCTGGGCATGCCGGTCGCGCACGCGCACCTGCGGCACCTCAACCCGTTCCCGAAGAACCTGGGCGAGGTGCTGGCGCGGTACGACAAGGTCGTGGTGCCCGAGATGAACCTCGGCCAGCTGGCGCTGCTGCTGCGCGCCAAGTACCTGGTCGACGCGATCAGCTACACGAAGGTGCAGGGCCTGCCGTTCAAGGCCGAAGAGCTTCAGGACGTGCTCGCCGACGTGATCAAGGGAGTGTCCGAATGACGGCGACGGAACTGGGCCTGCCGACCATTGGGGGTCTGGTCGGCGTGCCCACGGCGGACGAGCCTCAGAAGGCCAAGGACTACAAGTCGGACCAGGAGGTCCGCTGGTGCCCCGGCTGCGGCGACTACGTGGTGCTCAACGCCGTGCAGTCGTTCCTGCCCACGCTGGGGCTCAAGCGCGAGAACATCGTGTTCGTGTCCGGGATCGGCTGCTCGTCGCGGTTCCCGTACTACATGAACACCTACGGCATGCACTCCATCCACGGGCGTGCGCCGGCCATCGCGACCGGCCTGGCCGTGGCCCGGCCGGACCTGTCGGTGTGGGTCGTCACCGGTGACGGCGACGCGCTGTCCATCGGCGGCAACCACCTGATCCACACGCTGCGTCGCAACGTGAACCTCAAGATCCTGCTGTTCAACAACCGGATCTACGGCCTGACCAAGGGCCAGTACTCGCCGACGTCCGAAGAGGGCAAGGTCACCAAGTCCACGCCGCTCGGCTCGCTGGACCACCCGTTCAACCCGGTGTCGCTGGCGCTGGGCGCGGAGGCCACCTTCGTCGGCCGCGCGGTCGACTCGGACCGGGCGGGGCTGACCGAGGTGCTGCGGCAGGCCGCCGAGCACCGCGGGTCGGCGCTGGTGGAGATCTACCAGAACTGCCCGATCTTCAACGACGGCGCGTTCGACGTGCTCAAGGACTCCGACGAGGCCGCCCGGCGGATCATCAACGTGGTCGACGGGCAGCCGATCACGTTCGGCAACGGCGAGTACTCGGTGGTGCGGGACGGCTTCGGCCTGGCCGTGGCCAAGTCGGCGGACGTCGCGCCGGAGGACGTCGTGGTGCACGACGCGTCGGACCTGAACCTGTCGTTCGCGCTGTCGCGGCTGTCGACGCAGGACCTGCAGCACACCGTCACCGGCGTGTTCCGCAACGTCGCGCGCACCACGTACGACGACGCGGCGCGGGCGCAGGTGGAGCAGGCCAAGGCCGCGAAGCCCGCGGACCTGCGCGCGCTGCTGCACGGCAAGGACACCTGGACCGTCACGGGCTGAGCCTCACCGCACGGGCGAGGGCCCCTGTTCCGCCTCCCGGAACAGGGGCCCTCTCTCATGCGGGCATCGCTTCGCAGGCTGCCCGGGCTCATGCCCCAACGAACGCCTCGCCGAAAGCCGAGACCGGTCCGGCCGAACACCTCGCCGGTGCTGGTGCTGGTGCTGGTGCTGGTGCTGGTGCGAACGCTTCGCAGGGGTCCTCGCCAGGGGGTCCCCTGCTTTCATTCTCCCAGAGGGGTACGACAATTCCTGGCCGGTCGGTGTGCGGCGACCGGCCAGGACTGGCCGAGGGGTGTTGCTACGGGGCCTGGCGGAAGCCCGCCTTCTCGGCGTCCGAGGTGGTGCGGAACCACACGTCGGCGCGGGTCTCGCGGAAGTTCGCCGACTCGTTGGTGAAGTAGCGGCGGCCGGTCAGGGTCGCCTTGACCTGGAACTCCGGTGCCGGGGCCAGGCCATCGGACTTCGGCAGCACCGAGCCGGGGCCGAACGGCGAGCGCGGGTTGAAGCCCTCCTGCTGGCCCTGGAAGCGGGTGCTGCCGGGTGCGGGCCTGCCGCCGGTGCTCGGGCTGAACCCGACCGGGCGCGGGCGCACCGGGCGCGGTGGCGGAGGCGTGATCGGCTTCGGCGCGAGCGGTGCGGGTGGGGGCGTGCGCTGGCCGCCCGCGGGACGGGTGGGGCGCTGCGGCAGGCCGCCGGTCGGGTTCATCGGCACGGGGTTGCCGGCCAGCAGTTCGGGCGCGAGCGTGGGCACGAACGGCTGGTCGTTGCCGGACGACGGCGACGGCGCCGGGCGGGGCTGCTCCGGCTCCTCCACGGCGTCGTCCTCCAGCGGCTCGAACAGGCTGCGCGGCCGGGCGGGCTCGTCCTTCTTCGGCTCCGGCTTGGGCTCGGCCGTGCGGGCGGGCAGGGGCTGGTCGGCCGCCTGCGGGACGAACGTCGGCTCGAACGCGGGCGGCTCGGTCACCTCGGGCTCGGCGACCACCTCGGGCGCAACCGGCTCGACAGCTTCGGGCGCACCCGTCGGCTCGGAGGGCGCGGCGACCTCCGGCTCGGACTCCACCGGCTCGGCGTCGACCACGGCGCGGATGACGTCGGTGTGCGGGCCCTCGTCGTCGGGCTCCTCGGCCGGACGGACCTCGCCGTGACGCGGCTCGTCCTGGCGGCTCTCCTGCTGCCGGGCCAGGTCGTTGAGGAACGCCTCGTCGCTGGACGTCGGCCTGGTGGTGGGCTCAGCCGGCTCACCGCGGGCCGACTCGACGTCCACCGGCGTGAAGTGGCCGGTCAGGTCGTGCTCGGGCCACACCTGCGGCTCGGGCTCGTCGGTCCGCCGCCGCTCGCCGTCGACCTCGGCGATGGCCTGCGCCAGCGCGGTGGCCGGGATGAGGGCCGTCTCCTCGGTGGCACCGGGCCTGCGTTCCGGCTCGTCCTCCTCCTCGCGGCCGGCGGTGTCCACGTCCTCGTCGTAGACCTCCTTGACGGGCTCCTCGCGCCACACCTCGCGCGGCTGGAAGACCTCGACCTCCGGCGGCGCGGTCGGCTCCTCCTGCCGCGGCGCCACCTCGGCGACCGGACCGGACGGCACCGCGGGCATCAGGGTCGTCGTCGCCTCGGCGGGCAGTTCCGGCTCGTCGTCCGGCTGGTACGACCGCGGCCGCGGCTTGGGCTCCAGCGTCTCCCTGGTGTCCGCACCCGGCGCCAGCCGCTCGAACAGGCTGCGCGGCGGCTCGTCGTCGAGCTCGGGGAAGTCGTGCTGCTCCTCGAAGTCGGACAGCGGCCGGTGCTCGTCGTCCAGCTCCTCCAGCAGCGAGTCGCGCTGGTCGAGCTTCATGTTGGTCACGTCGTAGCGGACCGGCTCGTTGGTGACGTCGAAGTGCACGGGCTCGTTCGTCACGTCGAAGCGGGCGGGCTCGGGCGCCGCGTCGAACCGGGGGCGCTCGGCGACGGCCTCGTAGCGCGCGGGCTCGGGCGTCAGCACGTCGTCCGCCAGCGAGCGGGACGCCTCCACGTGCCAGTTGTCGAACTCGTCACGCACGTCCGCCTTCGCGGCGGCGGCGGAGCCCGAGGACGAGCCGGCACCCGGGCGCGGCGACGTCAGGAGGCGTTCCTCCAGGTCTTCCAGCTCCCTCTTGGCCGGACGCACCAGGACCAGCCAGGTGAGTGCGACGCCTGCCACGAAGGACAGCAGGCTCCACAGCCACACCTGCCCGAAGAGCGAACTCACGGGAGACCCTCCCACTGCTGCTTTGTCACACCCCGACACGCTCCGCTCCCAGGCCTTCACCCGGTAGTGGAAGCGGTGCAAAACTACCCTGACCGCCGGTTCCGGCGCGTGGGGCCGGCCGGACCCGTGGCCAGAGTTCGATAGTAGGCCACTCAGAGCAACTGACCAGCCAAAACGGCTGGCGTAGAGTAGCCCGTGTGCCGCCGTTGACCCCTGCCTCCACTGCTGCGCCGGAGGTCGACCGCACCAACCGCGGGATGGCGTTCGGCATCGGCGCCTACTTCCTCTGGGGCATCGTGCCCGCTTACTGGCCGTTGCTGCAGCCGGCCGGGTCGGTGGAGATCCTGGCGCACCGGATCGCCTGGTCACTGGTCGTGATGGTCGTCATCACGGCGGTGGTGGGGCGTTGGGCGGGCATCCGCAGGCTGTCGGCGCGCGGCTGGGCGATGGTGGCCGCCGCGTCGGTGCTCATCGCGGTCAACTGGGGCGTCTACATCCACGCGGTGAACACGTCGCACGTCGTCGAGGCCGCGCTCGGGTACTTCATCAATCCGCTGGTCAGCGTGCTGCTCGGGGTGGTCGTCCTGCGGGAACGCCTGCGCTTGCCGCAGTACGGGGCGCTGGTGATCGCGGTGGCCGCGGTCGTGGTGCTGGCGGTGGACTACGGCAGGCTGCCGTGGATCTCGCTCGCGCTGGCGTGCTCGTTCGGCGTGTACGGGCTGTTGAAGAAGACCGTGCCGCTGGACGCGACGGCCAGCCTGACCGCGGAGAGCATCGTGCTCGCGCCGATCGCGGTCGGTTACCTGATCTGGCTGGGGCCGGCCGGGACGTTCCACTCGGGCGGCTGGGGCCACGCGCTGTGGCTGGCGTCGGCCGGGCTGGTGACCGCGATCCCGCTGATCCTGTTCGGCGCGGGCGCCCGCCTCGTGCCGCTGGTGACGATGGGCATGCTGCAGTACCTGGCGCCCGTGCTGCAGTTCGCGTGGGGTGTGTTCGTGATGCACGAGCCGATGCCCGCGTCCCGCTGGTTCGGCTTCGCCCTGGTCTGGCTCGCGCTGCTGGTCTTCACCGTGGACACGATCCGCACCCGCCGCCGCCTCCCCGTCCCCGACCTCACCTGACCCCGCGAGAGTCCAACGCTCACGTCGCGAGAGTCGTACGTTCAGGACACCTGAGTTCAACGTTCGGCCCTAACGCTGTTAGCCGTGAGCGTTGAATTCAGGGGTCGCGAACGTACGACTCTCGCGCGCTGAGCGTTGGACTCTCGCGGGTTAGTGGGAGCGGGTGACGACGTAGTCGCTCACGGAGGCCAGGGCGTCGCGGGCGGTGCCGGCGGGCAGGACGGTCAGGGTGGCGCGGGCGCGGGCGGCGTAGTCGTCCAGGGTGCGGCGGGCGCGCTGCAGGCCCGTGGACGCGCGCAGGAGGGCCAGGGCCTCGTCCACCTCGGCGTCGTCGGTGATGGGAGCGGCCAGGAGCTTGGCCAGGCGTGAGTCCGGCTCGTCTTCCAGCGCGTAGAGCATCGGGAGGGTCTTGACGCCCTCGCGCAGGTCCGTGCCGGGCGTCTTGCCCGACTCCTCCGAGGGCGACGCGATGTCGATGACGTCGTCGGAGATCTGGAACGCCGCCCCGATGACCTCGCCGTACGACCGCAGCGCCTCCACCTGCTCCGGCGTCACGTCGGAGAACATCGCCCCGAACCGGGCGGCGGTGGCGATCAGCGAACCGGTCTTCTCCGCGATCGTGGTCAGGTAGTGCGCGACCGGGTCCTCACCCGCCCGCGGGCCCATCGTCTCGCGCATCTGGCCGGTCACCAGCTCGGAGAACGTCTCCGCGATGATCCGCGCCGCACCCGTGCCCAGGTCCGCGACCAGCGCCGACGCGTGCGCGAACAGGTAGTCGCCGGTCAGGATCGCGATGCTGTTGTCCCACTTCGCGTTGGCCGACGCCGCACCGCGGCGCATGGTCGCCTCGTCCATCACGTCGTCGTGGTACAGCGTGGCGAGGTGGGTCAGCTCGACGACCGCCGCCGCCTTGATCACGCTCTCCCGGTCCCACGTGCCGCCGAACTGGGCGGACAGGATGGTGAACAGCGGGCGGATGCGCTTGCCGCCCGCGGACACCAGGTGCAGGGACGTCTCCATCACCGGGTGGAACTCGCTCTGCACGACCTTGTGCAGCAGCTCTTCCACCTCGGCCAGGCCGTCCTGAACCACCTCCGCGAGCACGGGGTCCGCAAACCGGAACCCCGTCCCCGCCCGCTCGCTACTGGTCACGGCTACAGAGCCTACGTACCACTAGAAGATGAACGTGCCGGCACCCGCCCAATCGAGGGCGAACGACGGGTAGACGCCGAGCACGAGCGTGATCGCCGCACCCAGGGTGATGGCCACCGTGGTGAACGCGCCGGGCACGCTCACCGTGGGGCCGTCCGGCGCGGGCTCGCTGAAGTACATCAGCACGATCACCCGCAGGTAGAAGAACGCCGCCACCGCCGAAGCGACCAGGGCGATCACCACCAGCGGCACCATGCCGGCTTCCACGGCTGCCGCGAACACCACGAACTTGCCGACGAATCCGCTGGTCAACGGCAGACCGGCCAGCGCGAGCAGCAGGAACGTGAACACGCCCGCCACCACCGGCGACCGCTTGGCCAGACCCGCCCACTGGGACAGGTGGGTGGCCTCGCCGTCACCGTTGCGCACCAGGCTGACGATGCCGAACGCGGCGATCGTGGTGAAGCCGTACGCCATCAGGTAGAACATCGTGCCGGACAGGCCCTGGTCGTTCAGCGAGATCGCGCCGATCAGCAGGAAGCCCGCGTGCGCCACCGACGAGTACGCGATCATCCGCTTCACGTCGGTCTGGGTGAGGCCGAGGACCGCGCCGATCACCATGGACGCGATGGCCACGCCCCACAGCACGCCGTTCCACTCCCAGCTCGACCGCTCGAACGCGCCGTAGAGCACGCGCAGGATGCCGCCGAACGCGGCGACCTTCGTGCACGCCGCCATGAACGCCGTCACCGGCGTGGGCGAGCCCTGGTAGACGTCCGGGGTCCAGGCGTGGAACGGGCCGACCGAGGCCTTGAACAGCAGGCCGACGACGAGCAGGCCGAAGCCCGCGTACAGCAGCGTGTCGGACCGGTCGGTGGCCGTGGTGGCGTTGGCGATGTCGGCCAGCTTCACCGAGCCCGCGTAGCCGTACAGCAGGGCCACGCCGTACAGGAAGAACGCCGACGCGAACGCGCCGAGCAGGAAGTACTTCACCGCGGCCTCCTGCGACAGCAGGCGGCGACGGCGGGCCAGGCCGCACATCAGGTACAGCGGCAGCGACAGCACTTCCAGCGCGATGAACATGGTGAGCAGGTCGTTCGCCGCGACGAAGACCATCATGCCGCCGAGCGCGAACAGCGTCAGCGGGAACACCTCGGTCTGCATGCCGAACCGGGTCGCGTGGGCCCGGGTCTGCACCATCGTCGACCCGGAGCCCTTGTACACCTGCGAACCCTGGCCCGGCAGGATCGAGGCGTCGGCGACGAACGCGCCGCCCGGCTCGACCGACCGGTCCGCGATGAGCAGCACGGCGCCCAGGCCGAGCAGCAGCAGCGTGCCCCACAGGAAGATCACCGGGCGGTCGACCGCGATGGTGCCCGCCAGGGTCAGCTTGCCCTGCTCAGGGGTGCCTTCCCCGGACGCGTACACCACGAGCCCGGCGCCCGCCGCGGCCAGCGTGAGCAGGGTCAGCACGACCTGCGCCGCCCACCGCTGCACCTTGGGCAGGAACGCCTCGAAGAGCACGCTGAGGCAGGCCGCGCCGAGCACGATCAGCAACGGTGCGACGGCCCCGTAGTCGATCTCCGGGGCTTGCAGCCGTTCCACGTTCTGCGAGAGGAACGTCGTCACGTCACTTGCCTTCCTGCGCGACCGGGTCGGCCACCCCGACCTCGCTGAGCGTCGCCCCGACGGACGGGGTGATCACGTCCAACACCGGCTTCGGGTAGAAGCCGAGCACCAGGATCAGTGCCACCAGCGGCGCGAGCACGGCCAGTTCGCGCTTGTTCAGGTCCGGCACCGACGCGCGCTCCGGGTCGACCGCCGCACCGGGCCCGCCGACCGCGTCGATCAGCGCCGTGCCGCGCACCGGGCCCTGGAACACCCGCTGGTACAGCCACAGGACGTACAGCGCGGCCAGCACCATGCCGATGGCGGCCAGGATCGTGTAGACCGGCTCGTTCGGGTAGGAGCCGATGAGCACCAGGAACTCGCTCACGAACGAGTTGGTGCCCGGCAGTGCCAGCGACGACAGACCGGCCACGAAGAACAGCCCGCCCAGCACCGGGGTGAGCTTGGCCATGCCGCCGTAGTCCTCGATCAGGCGCGAGCCGCCGCGGGCCATCACCATGCCGACGACCAGGAACAGCATGCCGGTCGAGATGCCGTGGTTGACCATGTACAGCACCGCGCCGGTGCCCGCCTGCGAGCTGAACGCGAAGATGCCCAGCGCGATGAAGCCGAAGTGCGCGATCGAGGTGTAGGCCACGAACCGCTTCATGTCGGACTGGCCCACGGCGAGCAGCGAGCCGTACAGGATGCCGACCACGGCCAGGATGAGCACCAGCGGCGCGAGTTCCTTGCTGGCCGCCGGGAACAGCGGCAGGCAGTAGCGCAGGAACCCGAACGTGCCGATCTTGTCCAGGATGCCGACCAGCAGCACGCCCGCGCCCACCGGCGCTTCCGCACCGGCGTCGGGCAGCCACGTGTGCAGCGGCACCAGCGGCGCCTTGATGGCGAACGCCACGAAGAAGCCGAGGAACAACCAGATCTGGGTGGACAGCGGCAGCTCGCGCGTCACCGTGACCAGCGTGGCCCAGTCGAACGTGCCCTGGCCGATCTTGTCCGCGCTGACCACGTAGAGGCCGATCACCGAGGCCAGCATGATCAGGCCGCCGAGCAGCGAGTACAGGAAGAACTTCATCGCCGCGTACTGCCGGTTCGGCCCGCCGAAGCGGCCGATCAGGAAGTACATCGGGACCAGCACGGCCTCGAAGAACACGTAGAACACGAACACGTCGGTGGCCGCGAAGACACCGACCATGCCGGTCTGCATGGCCAGCAGCAGTGCGAAGAACCCGCCCGCGCTGCGGCCCTCGGGCAGCTTGTCCGCCCACGAGCCGCCGATGACGACCGGCACCAGGAACGCGATCAGCGCGATCATCACCAGCGCGATGCCGTCCACGCCGAACGACAGGTGCACGCCGAACGCCGGGATCCACTCAGCCGAGCTGGTCAGCTGCAGCCGGTCGCCGCCCGGGTCGAACGCCGTCCACGCCAGCACCGCCAGCACCAGCTCGGCCAGCGAGAACGCCAGTGCGACCGTCTTGGCCAACCGGTCGTTGCCCCGCAGGAACGCCACCACCAGGCTGCCGGCGAGCGGCAGCAGGAGCAGCGCGATCAGCGTCCAGCTCACGAGAACCTCACCATCAGCAGCGCGCCCAGGACGAAGACCGCACCCAGGAGCATGGAGAGCGCGTACGAGCGCACGAACCCGGTCTGCAGCCTGCGCAGCCGGCCCGAGCTACCGCCGAGCAGCGCCGCCGACCCGTTGACCAGGCCGTCGACGCCCTTGTTGTCCACGAACACCAGCGCGCGGGTGAGCCAGGTGCCCGGCCGCGCGAAGAGCGCCTCGTTGAGCGCGTTGCCGTACAGGTCGGCACGCGCGGCGCGGACCGGGAACGACACCCGAGCCGGCCGTTCCACCGGCTGCTCACGGCGCAGGAAGAGCAGGAAGCCGAGCGCGGCGCCGAGCGCCGACAGGCCGAGTACCAGGAAGTTCACCACGCCGTGCGAGAGCACGCCGTGCTGCTCCTGCAGCTCGCCCAGCGACGGGGTGAGCCAGCCGGCCAGGTTGTGGCCGGAGGAGAAGAACCAGCCGGCGCCGACCGAGCCGACCGCCAGCACGATCATCGGCAGCGTCATGCTGACCGGCGACTCGTGCGGGCGGTACTCGCGGCCGTCCTCCGAGCGCAGCTCGGTGTACCGGGGCTTGCCCAGGAACACCAGGACGAACAGCCGGGTCATGTAGAACGCGGTCAGGCCCGCGCCCAGGGCGGCCACGCCGCCGAAGACCCAGCCGCGCCACCCCTCCATGCTGAACGCCGCCGCGATGATGGCGTCCTTGGAGAAGTAGCCGGACAGGAACGGGAAGCCGATCAGGGCCAGGTAGCCGAGCGTCCAGGTGACGAAGGTGATCGGCATCTTCTTCATCAGCCCGCCCATCCGGCGGATGTTGCCCTCGTCGTTCATGCCGTGCATGACCGAACCGGCGCCGAGGAAGAGCCCGGCCTTGAAGAAGCCGTGCGTGAGCAGGTGCATGATGCCCAGCGCGTAGCCGATCGGGCCGAGGCCGACCGCCAGGATCATGTAGCCGATCTGGCTGACCGTCGAGTAGGCCAGCACCTTCTTGAAGTCGTCGTACGCGCAGCCGATGATGCACCCGATCAGCAGCGTCACCCCGCCGATGATCATCACGACCAGGCGGCCGTCCGCCGACAGGTTGTAGATCGGGTTCGACCGGGCGATCAGGTACACGCCCGCGGTGACCATCGTGGCCGCGTGGATCAGGGCGGAGACCGGGGTCGGGCCCGCCATCGCGTCCGGCAACCACGCCTGCAGCGGGAACTGGCCCGACTTGCCGCACGCGCCGAGCAGCAGCAACAACGTGATGGCCAGCACCTCGGCCGACGAGAACTCGCCGACGCGCGCGAACACCTCGGTGTACTGGGTGGTGCCCAGCTCCTTGAACATGATGAAGATGGCGATCGCCAGGCCCAGGTCGCCGACCCGGTTCATCAGGAACGCCTTCTTCGCGGCCGACGCCGCTTCCGGCTTGTACTGGTACCAGCCGATGAGCAGGTAGGACGCCAGGCCGACGCCCTCCCAGCCGAAGTACAGCGTCACGAAGCCGTTGCCGAGCACCAGCAGCAGCATCGCGGCGACGAAGAGGTTCAGGTAGGCGAAGAACTTCCGCCGCCCCGCCTCGTGCGCCATGTACCCGATCGAGTAGATGTGGATCAGCGACCCGACACCGGTGATCAGCAGCACGAACGTCAGCGACAGCGGGTCGAGGCGCAGCCCGAACTCCACGTCGAGCGCGCCGACCGGGATCCAGTCGAACAGGTGCACCTCGGTGGTGCGCGCGTCCGGCGCGAGCGCCACCGTGTCGAAGAACAGCGCGACCCCGTACGCGAACGCGGCGATCACGGTGGCGCAGCCCAGCAGGTGGCCCCACTTGTCGGTGCGCTTGCCACCCAGGAGCAGCACGAGCGCGCCGAAGGCCGGCAGGGCTAGCAACAACCAGGCGAGACTGCCGATCCCGCTGGCGGCAACGCTCGAAGACCCGCTTGCGGGGTCGAGCATGGACAGAGTCGTCACCGTCGACCTCTCAGTACTTCAGCAGGTTGGAGTCGTCGACCGAGGCCGAGCGACGCGTCTTGAAGATCGCCATGATGATCGTCAGACCGACCACGACCTCGGCCGCCGCGACGACCATCACGAAGAACGCCATCACCTGGCCGTCCAGCCCGCCGTTGATGCGGGCGAACGTGACCAGGCTGAGGTTCACCGCGTTGAGCATCAGCTCGACGCACATGAACACCACGATGGCGTTGCGCCGCACCAGAACGCCGACCGCGCCGAGGCTGAACAGCAGCGCGGACAGCAGCAGGTAGTACGTAGGGGTCACGACGACTCTCCCTTGAGCGCGTGCGCGTCGGGCTGGTGCCCGGTGCCGGACACCTCCGCGACGTCGTCGTCGAGAGTTTCCTTGGCGGTCGTCTCGATCAGCTCGGACAGCGACTCGGCGGCCACCGAACCGTCCGGCAGCAGGGCGGGCGTGGCCACCGAGTTGGCGGTGGCGAACACGCCGGGGCCGGGCAGCGAGCCGGGGCGGTCGCCGCGGAAGCGCTCCTCGACCAGCTGGCGCTGGGTCTTCTTGGCGTCCTTGCCGGTGCGCGAGGTGAACGCGAGCACCATGGCGCCGACCGCCGCGGTGATCAGCAGCGCCGACGTCAGCTCGAACGGGAACAGGTAGTCGGTGAACAGCGCCTCGCCGATGTTGGCGACGTTGCCGCCGTTCTGCGTGTTCTGCGCGGCCAGGCCGACCGGCTCCACGTCGGTCAGCGCGCGGGCGACCGAGGCGACCACGATGCCGGCGAAGCCGACGCCGATGACCGCCGCGGCGAGCCGCTGCCCGCGCAGCACCTCGACCACCGAGTCGGAGCTGTCCCGGCCGACCAGCATCAGCACGAACAGGAACAGCATCATGATCGCGCCGGTGTAGACGATGATCTGCACGAAGCCGAGGAACGGCGCCTGCTGGACCATGTAGAGCACGCCCAGGCTGAGCATGGTGAGCACCAGCCACAGCGCCGAGTGCACGGCGTTGCGCGCGAACAACATGCCCAGCGCGCCGGCGAGGGCGAGCGGGCCGAGGATCCAGAACGCGACCGCCTCGCCGGTGGTGACGGTGTCGACCACGCGCTGGACCTCGTCGGGCTGCTGCGCCAGGAGCATGAGGCTCACTTCGACGCCTCCTCGGGGCCCGTCTCGACGAGCGAGCCTTCCGGCACACCGGCCTTGCGCGCGAGCGTCGGGCCGTTGACGTAGTAGTCCTGCTCGTTCTCGCCGAGCCGCATGGGGTGCGGCGGCTGCTCCATGCCGGACAGCAGCGGCGCGAGCAGGTCCTCCTTGGTGAAGATCAGCTTCTGCCGGTTGTCGTCGGCCAGCTCGTACTCGTTGGTCATGGTGAGCGACCGGGTCGGGCACGCCTCGATGCACAGGCCGCAGCCGATGCACCGCAGGTAGTTGATCTGGTAGTCCATGCCGTAGCGCTCACCGGGCGAGTAGCGCTCGTCCTCGGTGTTGTCGCCACCCTCGACGAAGATCGCGTCCGCCGGGCAGGCCCACGCGCACAGCTCGCAGCCCACGCACTTCTCCAGCCCGTCCGGGTGCCGGTTGAGCTGGTGGCGGCCGTGGAACCGCGGCGCGGTGACCTTCTTGACCTCGGGGTACTCCTCGGTGACGACCTTCTTGAACATCGTGCCGAAGGTGACGCCGAAGCCCTTGACGGGATCAAACACGCCCATCGCTGGCCTCCTTGTGTGAAGCTGCGGGTACCGCTGCCGGTTCCTGCGTCTGGTTCTCGGCGCCGGGCAGCTCGGCCACCCGCACCTGCCTGCGCGGCGGTGCCTTGGGCACCTTGAGGTCCAGCGGCGGCACGGGGTAGCCGCCGCCGGTGACCGGCACGGCGTCGGGGTCGTGCGGTTCCCGCTTGTCGGGCAGCAGGAACGCGATCACCAGCACCACCGCGAGGAACGCGCCGATCACGATCAGCGCCGTGCTGGTGTCCAGGCCGCCCGCGGTCTCCCACTCCTGGCGCAGGTAGCGGGCGAACGCCACCGCGACGAACCAGACCAGCGCGATCGGGACCAGGAACTTCCAGCCCAGCCGCATGAACTGGTCGTAGCGCAGGCGGGGCAGCGTGCCGCGCAGCCAGATGAACAGGAACAGGAAGGCCAGCGTCTTGAGCACGAACCACAGCAGGCCGAACCAGCCGCTGTTGAGCAGGTGGTCGTCGCCGACGAACGGGAACCGCCAGCCGCCCAGGAACAGGGTGGTGGCCAGCGCCGAGACGGTGACCATGTTGACGTACTCGGCGAGGAAGAACAGCGCGAACTTCAGCGAGCTGTACTCGGTGTGGAAGCCGCCGACCAGCTCCGACTCGGCCTCGGGGAGGTCGAACGGCGCGCGGTTGGTCTCGCCGACCATCGAGCAGACGTAGATCAGGAAGCTGACCGGCAGCAGGTAGAAGTACCAGCCGCTGGACTGCGCGTCGACGATGTCGGACGTGGACAGCGAGTGCGAGTGCATGACTACCGCGACGATCGACAGGCCCATCGCGATCTCGTAGGAGATCACCTGCGCGGCCGAGCGCAGCGCGCCCAGCAGCGGGTAGGGCGAGCCGGACGCCCAGCCCGACAGCACGATGCCGTACACGCCGAGCGAGGAGCACGCCAGCACCACCAGCACGCCGACCGGCAGGTCGACCAGCTGCAGCGCGGTGCGCTCGCCGAAGATCGAGACCTCACCGCCGATCGGGATGACCGAGAAGGCGACGAACGCGGGGATCGTGGAGATCACCGGCGCCAGGAAGAACACCCACTTGTCGGCCAGGACCGGGCGGATGTCCTCCTTGAACGCGAGCTTGAGGCCGTCCGCGAGCGATTGCAGCCACCCGTTCGGCCCGACCCGGTTCGGGCCGGGACGCTGCTGCATCCGGGCCACGACCTTGCGCTCCCAGTTGATCATGAACAGCGTCATGACCACGAGGAACGCGAAGATCGCCACGACCTTGACGATGATCAGCCAGAGCGGATCGTCGGCGAGGAGTTCTGCCGTGCTCATGCCATGCCTCCGCTAGAGACGGCCACCACTGAGCCGTGGCCGGCGACGAGGTTGCGCCGCACGGTGACCGCGCCCGAGTTGCCGGGCAGCCACACGACGCCATCGGGCAGGTCCGCCGCCTCGACCGGCAGCACCACCTCGCCCCGATCGGTGGATACGGTGATCTCGCCACCGAGTTCGACACCCAGGTGCGCGGCGGTGGCGGCGGACAGCTTGGCCACCACCGGGCGCGCGGTGCCCGCCAGGTTCGGCTCGTCGTCCTGCAACGAGCCGTTGTCCAACAGCCTGCGCCACGTCGCGAGCACGGCCTGGCCGGTCTTCGGCTGGGTGAGCAGCGGCGCCGGGACGGTGGGCGCGGACGCCGTCACCGTCGCCGAACCCAGTCTCGCCAGGTCGGCCGCCGCGGCGGCCGGGGTCTGGGTGAACAGGTCCGCGTCCATCTCCACGGCCAGCGTGTCGAGCACCCGGCCGTCCGGCAGCGCGCCGGTGCCCTCCAGGGTGGTGACGAAGGGCCGCTGGCGGCCCTCCCAGTTCAGGTAGCTGCCAGCCTTCTCCACCGCGGGCGCGACCGGGAGCACCACGTCGGCGTGCGCGGTGACCGCGCTGTGCCGCAGCTCCAGGCTGACCACGAAACCGGTGAAGTCCAGCGCGCGCTCGGCCAGCGCCGGGTCCGGCAGGTCGAACGGGTCGACACCGCCGACCACCAGCGCGTCCAGCGCACCGCTCGCGGCGGCGGTGAGGATGCCCGTGGTGTCACGGCCCGCCCGCACGGGCAGCGCGCCGGCCTCCAGGCCCCACGCCCGCTCGACCTCGGCCCGTGCCGCGTCGTCGCTCACCAGGCGACCGCCCGGCAGCAACGTCGGCAGCAGACCGGTCTCCAGCGCGCCCCGCTCACCGGCGCGGCGCGGGATCCAGGCGACCTTGGCGCCGGTCCGCTCGGCCAGCGCGGCGACCGCGGAGAACAGGCCCGGCACCTCGGCGGCGCGTTCGCCGACCAGGATCACCGAACCCGGCTTCGCCAGTTCCTCGACCACGTCGGCCGCGTGCTCGGGCAGCGCGTTGAGCGCCGAGGGCTCCTGGCCGGGCACGCACGCGAGCAGCACACCGCTCGTCTTCTCCACCGCGGGCGTCGTGAACTGGCCCAGGTGGTAGACCTTCGTCCGGTTCTTGCGGGCCGCCTTGCGCAGCCGCAGGAACACGATCGGCGACTCCTCCTCCGGCTCGAACGCGACCAGCAGCGCGGCGGGCGCGGACTCGATGCCCGCGTACGTGACGCCGCCGTTGTCCGGGTTCGTGCCGAGGACGGCGCTGGTCAGGAACTCCAGCTCCTCCGCCGAGTGGGCGCGGGCGCGGAAGTCGACGTCGTTGGTGCGCAGCGCGATCCGGGCGAACTTCGAGTACGCGTAGGCGTCCTCGACGGTGAGCCGGCCACCGGCCAGCACGCCGACGCCCTTGCCGTCCCGCGCCTTCGCCAGGCCCTCGGCGGCGTACTGCAGCGCCTCGGTCCAGGACGACTCGCGCAGCTCACCACTGGCCTTGTCGCGCACCAGCGGGCGGCGGATCCGGTCACCGGCGCTCGCGTAGGCGAACGCGAAGCGGCCCTTGTCGCAGGTCCACTCCTCGTTGACCTGCGCGTCGTCGCCCGCCAGCCGGCGCTGCACCTTGCCGCGCCGCCAGTCGGTGCGGGTGGCGCAGCCCGAGGAGCAGTGCTCGCACACACCGGGCGTGGACACCAGGTCGAACGGCCGCGCGCGGAACCGGTAGGCGGCGCTGGTCAGCGCGCCCACCGGGCAGATCTGGATGGTGTTGCCGGAGAAGTAGGACTGGAACGGCTTCTCCTGCGCCACGCCGATCTGCTGCTGCGAACCGCGTTCCAGCAGCTCGATGAACGGGTCACCGGCGATCTGCGCGGAGAACCGCGTGCAGCGCTGGCACAGCACGCACCGCTCGCGGTCCAGCAGCACCTGCGTCGAGATCGGGATCGGCTTCGGGAACGTTCGCTTGTGCTCGTGGAAGCGGGAGTCCGCGCGGCCGTGCGCCAGCGCCTGGTTCTGCAGCGGGCACTCGCCGCCCTTGTCGCAGATCGGGCAGTCCAGCGGGTGGTTGATGAGCAGCAGCTCCATCACGCCCTGCTGCGCCTTGTCCGCCACCGGCGAGGTCAGCTGGGTCTTGACGACCATGCCGTCGGCGACCGTCATGGTGCAGGAGGCCTGCGGCTTCGGCATCGGCCGGCCGCCCATCTCCACCTCGACCAGGCACTGCCGGCAGGCGCCCGCGGGCTCCAGCAGCGGGTGGTCGCAGAAGCGCGGGATGACCGTGCCGAGCCGCTCCGCGGTGCGGATCAGCAGCTCGCCCTTGGGCGCGACGACCTCGATGCCGTCGATGACGAGCTTCACGTGGCCCTCGGGGACCACCAGCTCGGCTTTCTGTTCCGGCGCGATCGTCATGCGCTAGCTCCAGCCAGGACCTGTGAGTTCTGGTCGCACAAGGCCAGGAACTCGTGCTTGAAGTACTTGATGCCACTGGTGATGGGGCTGACCGCGCCGTCACCGAGGGCGCAGAACGAGCGGCCCAGGATGTTGTCGCAGACGTCCAGCAGCGTGTCGATGTCCGACGCCGTGCCGTTGCCCGCCACCATCCGCTGCAGGATCTGCACCAGCCAGTAGGTGCCCTCGCGGCACGGCGTGCACTTGCCGCACGACTCGTGCTTGTAGAACTCGGTCCACTTCATGACCGCCCACGGCACGGACACCGTCTCGTTGAAGATCTGCAACGCGGTGGTGCCCAGCATCGAACCGGCCTCGGCCGCGCCCTCGAAGTCCAGCGGCACGTCCAGGTGGTCGGCGGTGAACAGCGGGGTGGACGAGCCGCCCGGCGTCCAGAACTTCAGCGGGATGCCGTCCTTCATGCCGCCCGCCAGGTCCAGCAGCTCGCGCAGCGTGATGCCCATCGGGGCCTCGTACTGGCCGGGGCGCTCCACGTGGCCGGACAGCGAGAAGATCTTCGGACCGGGCGAGCGCTCGCGGCCCATGGTGCGGAACCAGTCCGCGCCGCCGTTGACGATGTAGGGCACGCTGGCGATCGTCTCGACGTTGTTCACCACGGTCGGCGAGGCGTACAGGCCGGCGGTCGCCGGGAACGGCGGCTTGAGCCGGGGCTGGCCGCGCTTGCCCTCCAGCGAGTCCAGCAGCGCCGTCTCCTCGCCGCAGATGTAGGCGCCCGCGCCCGCGTGCACGACCACGTCGAGGTCGAAGCCCGAGCCGAGGATGTCCTTGCCCAGGTAGCCCGCCTCGTACGCCTCGCGCACGGCCGCGTGCAGCCGGCGGATCACGTGCAGCACCTCGCCGCGCACGTAGATCGCGGCGAAGTTCGCCCGGATCGCGTACGAGGTGATGATGATGCCCTCGATCAGCGAGTGCGGGTCCGCCATCATCAGCGGGATGTCCTTGCAGGTGCCCGGCTCGCCCTCGTCGGCGTTGATGACGAGGTAGTGCGGCTTGCCGTCTCCCTGCGGGATGAAGCCCCACTTCATGCCGGTGGGGAAGCCCGCACCGCCGCGACCGCGCAGCCCGGAGTCCTTGCACTGCTGGATCAGCTGGTCCGGGTGGGCCTTGAGCGCCTTGCGCAGCGCCGTGTACCCCTCCAGCTGCTCGTAGGTCTTCAGCGTCCACGAGCGCGGCGAGAGCCAGCGCTTCGTCAGGACGGGAGTCAGGTTGTCGACCACGTCAGCTCCCCTACCTACTTCTTCTCCGGCAGCGGCGGGAACTCCGCGTTGTCCGGCATGGCCGGCGCGGTCCAGCCGCGTTCCGCGGCGATCTTGGCCCCGCGCACCGTCTCCGGCGCGGCCGACGGGCCGTCCAGGTCCGCGTCCCGGCCTTCGAAGAACCCGGCCAGCTGCAGCTCGGCCTGGCGGAAGTCGGTCAGCGGCGCGCCCCGCGTCGGCTGGGGCTTCTCCCCCGCCTGCAAGGACTTCACCAGGTCCAGCGCGCCGTCCGGCGTCTGGTTGTCGAAGTACTCGTAGTTGACCTGGAGCACGGGGCCGAGGTCGCAGGCCGCCAGGCACTCGGCGTGCTCCAGCGTGATCGAGCCCGGCGTGCCCGGCTCGCCCGCGGTCTCCTCGTGGCCGACGCCCAGGTGGTCCTTGAGCTTGGCGTAGATCGCGTCACCGCCGAGCGCGGCGCACAGCGTGTTCGTGCAGACGCTCACCAGGTGCTCACCGCACGGGCGGCGCTTGTACATGGTGTAGAACGTCGCGACCGCGCTGACCTCGGCGTTGGTCAGGTCGAGCTGGTCGGCGCAGAACGTGATGCCCGCCTGGCTGACGTAGCCCTCGACCGACTGCACCAGGTGCAGCATCGGCAGCAGCGCCGACCTGGCCTGCGGGTAGCGCGCGATGATCGCCCGCGCCCGGTCCGCGATCGACTGGTCGAACACGCTCGTGTCAGCGACGTTCTCCGTCACCAGCCGCTGCGTCTCGACGGGGTCCAGCGCGGAGGCCGCGTAGACCTCTTCCGAAGTGCTCATCGGTCACAACCACCCATCACCGGGTCGATAGAGGCCACCGACGCGATGACGTCGGCGACCATGCCGCCCTCGCACATCGCGGGCATCGACTGGAGGTTCACGAAGCTGGGTTCGCGCACGTGCACGCGCATCGGCCGGGTGCCGCCGTCCGAGACGATGTGGTAGCCCAGCTCGCCGCGCGGCGACTCGATCGGCACGTACACCTGGCCCGCAGGCACCGCGAAGCCCTCGGTCACCAGCTTGAAGTGGTGGATCAGGGACTCCATGGACTGGCCCATGATCTTGCGGACGTGCTCCAGGGAGTTGCCCATGCCGTCCGCGCCGATGGTCAGCTGCGCGGGCCACGCGATCTTGGCGTCCTCGACCATGACCGGGCCGGGCGTGAGGTTGTCCACCGCCTGCCGCACGATCTTGAGCGACTGGTGGATCTCCTCCAGCCGCAGCAGGTAGCGGGCGTAGGAGTCGGCGGCGTTCGACGTGGGCACGTCGAACTCGTAGTTCTCGTAACCGCAGTAGGGCTCGACCTTGCGCAGGTCCCACGGCAGGCCCGCGGAACGCAGGATCGGGCCGGTGATGCCCAGCGCGAGGCACGCGTCCACCGGCAGGTAGCCGACGCCCGCGAGGCGGTTGCGCCAGATCGGCTGGCCCGAGAGCAGCTTGTCGTAGTCGGGCAGCCGGGAGTCCATCACCTTGATGAAGTCCTTGATCTTCTGCTCGGCGCCCTGGGGCAGGTCCTGCGCCAGGCCGCCGGGCCGGATGAACGCGTGGTTCATCCGCAGACCGGTCAGGAACTCCAGCAGGTGCAGGACCTCTTCGCGCTCGCGGAAGCCCGCGGTCATGCCGGTCAGCGCGCCCAGCTCCATGCCGCCGGTGGCCAGCGCCACCAGGTGCGAGCTGATCCGGTTGAGCTCCATGAGCAGCACGCGGATCGTCTGCGCCCGCTGCGGCACGGTGACGCCGAGCAGCTTCTCGACCGCCATGCAGTACGCGGCCTCGTTGTGCAGCGGTGCCAGGTAGTCCATGCGCGTCACGAACGTGACGCCCTGAGTCCAGTTGCGGTACTCGACGTTCTTCTCGATGCCGGTGTGCAGGTAGCCGATGACGCTGCGGGCCTGGGTGACCGTCTCGCCCTCCAGCTCCAGCACCAGGCGCAGCACGCCGTGCGTGGAGGGGTGCTGCGGGCCCAGGTTCATGACGATGCGCTCGTCGCCCGCGGCCTCGGCCAGCACCTCGTCCCAGTCGCCGCCGGTCACCGTGTAGACGGTGCCCTCGGTCGTCTCGCGCGAACCCGCGTACGCGTCGGGGTTCGGCGTGGTCCGGGTGGCGTCGTAGGAGTCGCTGTCGCGGCCCGGGGCGCTGGTGTCGGTGCCCGTGGTCACGTCGGAAATTCGCTCGGTCATGAGTAGGACCGCCTCTGGTCTGGCGGGGGGATCTCCGCGCCCTTGTACTCCACCGGGATGCCGCCGAGCGGGTAGTCCTTGCGCTGCGGGTGGCCGTCCCAGTCGTCCGGCATGAGGATCCGGGTGAGCCCCGGGTGGCCGTCGTAGACGATGCCGAACATGTCCCAGGTCTCGCGCTCCTGCCAGTCCGCGGTCGGGTAGACCGAGACCACGCTGGGGATGTGCGCGTCGTCCACGTCGACCGCGACCTCCAGCCGGATGCGCCGGCGGTAGGTCATCGACGTCAGGTGGTAGACGGAGTGCAGCCGCTGCGGCGCGTCCACGCCGTAGTCCACACCGGACACCGAGCTGCACAGCTCGAAGCGCAGCGCCGGGTCGTCGCGCAGGATGCGCGCCACGTCGACCAGCCGCTCCCGGCGCAGGAAGAACGTGATCTCGCCGCGGTCCACGGTGATCTGCTGGACGGTGTCGGCGGGCAGGCCCTGCTCGCGGAGGGCGGCCAGCAGCTCGTCGGCGACCTCGTCGAACCAGCCGCCGTAGGGCCGCTCGGACGGCGCGGCGACGTGGGCGGGCAGCCGCAGGCCGCCGAAGCCGGAGGTGTCGCCGGTGCCGGAGATGCCGAACATGCCCTGCCGCGCCTTGCCCGCGACCATGCCGCCGCGCGCGAGGTGCTCCTCGTGCTCGGCCTCGTTCATGCTCGCCGAGCTGAGCGCCTCGTCGTTGCCGGGAGTGCCGGCGCCGGGGGTCTTCTCGACGTCCTTGCCGCTGCCTTCGCCGCCGCTAGTCTCGTTTGGCATTGCCGCTCACTTCTTCGCAAAGCGCTGGGACGACGGGATCAGGTCCGTGGTGCGGCCCGACTCGGCCAGCGCCGCGGCCCGGGTCGCACCCAGCGGCTCGTCCATGATCTTCGCGTGGATCTTGAGGATCGCGTCGATCAGCATCTCCGGCCGCGGCGGGCAGCCCGGCAGGTACATGTCGACCGGCACGACGTGGTCCACGCCCTGCACGACCGCGTAGTTGTTGAACATGCCGCCGCTGGAGGCGCACACGCCCATGGCGAGCACCCAGCGCGGCTCGGGCATCTGGTCGTAGATCTGCCGCAGCACCGGCGCCATCTTGTTGGTCACCCGGCCCGCGACGATCATCAGGTCCGCCTGGCGCGGCGAGGCGCGGAAGACCTCCATGCCGAACCGCGCGAGGTCGTAGCGCGGGCCGCCGGTGGTCATCATCTCGATCGCGCAGCAGGCCAGGCCGAAGGTGGCGGGCCACAGCGAGGACTTGCGCGTCCAGTTGACCAGCTTCTCCACGCTGGCGAGCAGGATGCCGTTCGGGAGCTTCTCTTCGAGACCCACTTGGATCTTCCCCCTCAGTTCCAGTCGAGGCCGCCGCGACGCCACACGTAGGCGTACGCGAAGCCGACCGTCGCGACGAACAGTGCGATCTCCACCAGGCCGAACAGGCCGAGGCGGTCCGCGGAGACCGCGAACGGGTAGAGGAACACCATTTCGATGTCGAACAGGATGAACAGCATCGCCGTCAGGTAGTAGGCGACCGGCATGCGGCCACCGCCCACGACGGGCTGCGGGGACGGCTCGATGCCGCACTCGTACGCGTCGAGCTTCGCGCGGTTGTATCGACGGGGGCCGATGTACGGCGCGGCCGTCACCGAGAACAGCGCGAAGGCCCCGGCGAGGACGAACATCAATACGAGGGGGAGGTAAGGGTCCAGCACTCTCCGTCGTCCTTTCCTCGCGTCGCGGTGGTGGTGCACCGCTGACCGTTGCGCACCCTAAAGGGTGTTCTTGCGGCCTCCGGAGGTTAGGCGCGCCTAACAATCCGCAGGTCGCTTGTGAAACACTTCACAAGGCATCTCAGCCGGTTGTGAACTGATTCACAAGACCTGAGGGTCAGTGTAGAACGTCACACAGAGGCGTGACAGGCACCCCTGCCATAGGCCCTGACCTGCACTTTCTCGGTGCAGATCAACAGTTGGGCAACCCATCCGTGAACGGGACCACACCGAAAACGAAACAGCGCCGTCCCGGAGGACGGCGCTGAGACGGTTAGCGGAGGCCCGTTAGGCCGTTGGGGCGAGTTTCGTGGCGGCGGTGATGATGCGGTCGAACGAGTCGCCGTCCTTGGGGTCGTAAAGGCCCGCCAGCAGCTTCAGGACCAGCCTCATCAGGGTCTTGCGGGGCAGCCCGTACTTGGTCGCGGTGCGCATGATCGTCGGGTTGCCGATGAGCTTGCTGAAGACGTTGCCGAGCCGGTAGTAGCTGCCCAGGGCCTGTTCGATGCGCACCGGGTAGCCGTGCAGCGCGCGTTCCCGGCTGGCGCCCTGGCGGGCCAGCGCCTGCACGACGGACTCGGCCGCGATCCGGGCCGACTCCATGGCGTAACCGATGCCCTCGCCGTTGAACGGGTTGACCATGCCGCCCGCGTCGCCGACCAGCAGCAGGCCGTCGCGGTAGTGGGGCTTGCGGTTCAGGCCCATCGGCAGGGCCGCGCCGCCGATCTTGCCGGTGGCGTTCTCCTCGCGGAAACCCCACTCCTCGGGGGTGCCGTCCAGCCAGCTCTTGAGCAGCGCGCGGTAGTCGGTGGTGCCGTAGGCCTTGGAAGTGCTCAGGATGCCGAGGCCGACGTTCACGGTCCCGTCGCCCATGCCGAAGATCCAGCCGTAGCCGGGCAGCAGCACGTCGTTGGCGCGGTCCCACAGCTCCAGGTGCGACTCCAGGTAGTCGTCCTTGGTGCGGGGGCTGGCGTAGTAGCGGCGGACCGCGACGCCCATCGGCTTGGCGTCGTCCTTCTGGATGCCGACGCTGAGGGCGAGGCGGGCGCTGACGCCGTCGCAGGCCAGCACGATCGGCGCGCGGTAGGTGACCGGGGTCTTGTCCGGGCCCTGCTTGGCCTCGACGCCGACCACGCGGCCCTTCTCCACCAGCGCGCCCGTGACGGTGGTCTGCTGGTGCATCCGGGCGCCCGCCGCGACGGCGGTGTTCGCCAGCATCTCGTCGAAGTCCTGCCGCGGGCGCACCAGGCCGTAGGGCGGGAACGTGGCCAGCTCGGGCCAGTCGAGCTCCAGCGTGACGCCGCCGCCGACCACGCGCAGGCCGCGGTTGTGCAGCCAGCCCGCTTCCTCGCGGGTGTCGATGCCCAGGTCGACGAGCTGCTTGACGCCGCGCGGGGTCAGGCCGTCGCCGCACACCTTCTCGCGGGGGAAGGTGCTCTTCTCCAGCAGCACCACGTCCAGGCCCGCGCGTGCCAGGTAGGTGGCCGCGGTGGAGCCCGCGGGCCCCGCACCGACCACGATCACCTCGGCGTCCTCGCCTGCCTTGCGGCGGCTGGGAGTTGTCATCCCCGCTCCTTGTGCCCGTGTTCACAAAGTCCGGCGCGAGTCTACTTGCGCGTTCCTGAGGAGTTTTCGGGCTTGAGGGGTTCGGCGGGGCTTTCGGGGCTGTGGGGGCTTCGAGGGGCCGGCGCTAAGCGGGCTTGGTGGCGCGGTGCAGCGCGACCATGCCGCCGGTGAGGTTCATCCAGGCGACGTCCTCCCAGCCCGCGCGGGCCACGATTTCGCCGAGCGCGCGCTGGTCGGGCCAGGTGCGCATGGACTCGGCGAGGTAGGAGTAGGCCTCCGGGTTGGAGGACACGAACCGGGCGATCACCGGCAGGATCCGCAGCAGGTAGCGCATGTAGACGAAGCGGAACGGGCGGAAGGTGGGCGTGGAGACCTCGCACACCACCAGCCGTCCGCCGGGCTTGACCACGCGGGCCATCTCGCGCAGGGCGGTCTCGGTGTCGTTGAAGTTGCGGATGCCGAAGGACACCGTGACGGCGTCGAACGAGTTGTCCGCGAACGGCAGGCGCAGGGCGTCGGCGGCGACCTTCGGCACCGGCCGGTGCGCGCCGCCGAGGAGCATGCCGAGCGAGAAGTCGGCCGCCACGCACCACGCGCCCGACGCCGCGTACTCGACCGTGGAGACCGCCGTGCCCGCGGCGAGGTCGAGCACCTTCTCGCCGGGCTTGGCGTCCAGCACCCGCCTGCTCCACTCCCGCCAGCGCCGGTCGAACCCGAGCGTCATGACCGAGTTCGTCCGGTCGTAGCCCTTGGCCACGCCGTCGAACATCTCGGCGACCTCGCGGGGGTTCTTGTCCAGACCTGCACGCGCCATGCCGGAAGCCTAAGTGACGCCCCCACCCCACGCGCGGGAGTCCTACCCCCAGCCCTCGAGAGTCCAACCCTCACCCCGCGCGTGTCCTACGTTCGGAACGCGCGTGTCCTACGTTCAGGACCCCCGAGTTGAACGCTCAGGACGGCCGGGCGGTGTTCTGAGCGTTGAATTCGGGTGTTCTGAACGTAGGACACGCGTGACGTGAACGTAGGACACGCGCGGGCTGGAGGTTGGACTCTCGCGGCGTGAGCGTTGGACTCTCGCTGGTCAGGGGGCGCGGAGGGCGGTCAGCATGCCGGTCACGGCGGCGTGCCAGGGGTACTGCTCGGCGCGGGCGCGGGCCGCCGAGCGGCGGGTCGGTTCCGGGTGGTCCAGCAGGGTCGTGACGGCGCCGGCGAAGGCCGGGGCGTGGTCGGGGACGGCGGCACCGCAGTTGGGGCGGACGATCTCGCGGAGCGCGGAGGAGGCGGAGACGACGACCGGGGTGCCGGAAGCCAGCGCTTCGAGGGCGGCCAGCCCGAACGTCTCGTGGGGACCCGGTGCCAGGGAGACGTCGGCGGAGGCCAGGAGGGTGGCGACGTCCGAGCGCTGGTTGACGAAGCCTAGGAACGTCACCGGCAGGCCGGCCGCACGGCGTTGCAGCGCCTCCCGGCGAGGGCCGTCACCGGCGATCACCAGCCGCACGTTGTGCCCGGCCGCGTGCAACTCGGCCGCGGTGTCGACGCTGCGCTCGACGTGCTTCTCCGGCGACAACCGCCCGCAGTGCACGAGCAGCGCGTCCGCGCCCTGAGCCAGGTCCGCCCTCAACGACCGGTCGTGCCGCGTCGGCGTGAACGTCCGCAGGTCCACCCCGAGCGGCACGCGGACCACGTTGCGCGCCCCGATCCGATCGAACTCCTCCCGCGCGAACTCCGTCGTGCACACCACCGTGTCGTAGGACGCGGCCATCCGCGCGTTCGCCCAGTCCGCACCCCGCCGAGCCACCGGCGCGGGCAGCAGGAACTGCTCCAGCAGCCGGTCCAGCCGCTCGTGCGAGATCAGCACGCTCGGCACGCCCCGCGCCGCCGCCCACCGGCCCATCCCGCGCAACGTGAGCCGGTCCGACACCTCCAGCCGGTCGGGCGACAAGTGGTCGAGCAACGTCCGCACCCGCCACGGGTCCACGGCCCGGTACCCGCCGGTGCCGGGCAGGCGCGGGGCGGGCAGCGTGATCCGCCGCACCCCCGGCGACAGCTCCTCGTCGGCGTGCGCGGCACCGGGGACGACGAGCGTGACCTGATGACCACGTGCCGCGTAACCACTGCCGAGGTGGTGCAACGCCGTGCGCAGACCACCCGAGCGCGGGCCGTAGAAGTTGGCCAGCTGCACGATCCTCATGCGAGCCCGATCCTCATGCCGCACGACGCTCCGGCACGTCCAGCACGTCCGCGTAGTGGCCGAGCAGCTCGTCGCACACCGCCGACCAGGTGCGCCCGCGCACCCACCGCCGCGCCGCCTGCCCGAACTGGCGACGGCGCAGCGGGTCGCCCAGCTCCACCACGGCACGTCTGAGCTGCGCGTCGTCCGAGAACAGGTACCCGGTGTTCGGCTGCACCAGGTCACGCGGCCCGCCCGCGTCCGGCGCGATCACCGGCACACCGCTGGCCAACGCCTCCTGCACGGCCTGGCAGAACGTCTCGTGCGGCCCCGTGTGCACGAACACGTCCAAGCTCGCGTAGGCCGTCGCCAGGTCCTTGCCGCTCTTGAACCCGAGGAACGCCGCACCGGGCAGGTCCCGCCGCAACTGCGCCTCCTCCGGTCCCTCGCCCACCACGACCAGCCGCACGCCGGGCAGGTCGGCGAGCGCACCCAGCCGATCGACCCGCTTCTCCGGCGACAACCGGCCGACGTACCCGACGAGCAGCTCGCCGTCCGGCGCGAGCGAGGCGCGCAACGCGTCGTCCCGCCGGGACGGGTGGAACAGCTCGACGTCCACGCCCCGGCCCCACCGGTGCACGCGCGGCACGCCGTGCTCCTGTAGCGCTTCGACCGCCCACGTCGACGGCGCGAGCGTGCGGTCGGCCTGGGCGTGCAGCCGACGCGTCCACCGCCAGGCGGCGCGGGCGGTGAGGCCGAGCCCGTAGTGACCGGCGAACCCGGCGATGTCGGTCTGGTAGACCGCGACCGTCGGGATGCCCAGCCGACGGGCCGCCGACACGCCCCGCGCGCCCATCACGAACGGGCTCGCCAGGTGCACGACGTCCGGCCGGAAGTCGGCCAACGCGGTCAGCACCTTCCGCGTCGGCACGCCGACCGGCAGCGAGCTGAACCGCGGCAGGTCCACCGCGGGCACCCGGACGACCGGCGTGCCGCGGTGGTCGTCGGCACCCGCGCCGGGCGCCACGACCAGCGCTTGGTGGCCGTGCGCCTTCAGGTGTTCCAGGACCCTCAGAACGGAGTTGGTGACCCCGTTGACCTGGGGCAGGAAGCTCTCGGTAACGATCGCTACGCGCACGCCGATCACCATGCGGTGCGAAGGACACGGCGGCGTGACACCTCTGCGAACGCCCGCCGAACTCCTCGCGTCGCGGTTGACGTTGTCCCCGGGTTCACCTGGAGTACGCGGCGCGGTCACTCTGTGCGGTGACACTAGGTCGGCATGACCGTCTTGTCGTCCCGACCCGCGCAGCCCGTCGATCCCGGCCTGGTGTCGATCGCGCTGGAGATAGCGGGCCGACTCGCCAACGACGCGTCCGACGTGATCATGGCGACGGCCGGTCGCGGTGCGCGACCCGATGACGAGGCCTCGCCGTTCGACTGGGTGACCGACACCGACCGGACGTTGGAGCGGCACACGCGGCGGGTGCTGATGGCGGAGTTCCCGGACATCCCGGTGTTCTGCGAGGACACCGACCTGGACGTGGCGAGCGACGCGGAGTTCCGCTGGGTCGTCGACCCGGTCGACGGGACCGCGAACTACGTCGCCGGCGTGCCGTGGTGCGCGTACAGCCTCGCGCTGGTCGACCGGTGGGGGCCGGTCGTCGGCGTGGTCGCGGACCCCTACCGTGCCCAGATCTACGCCGCCGCGCGGGGACGTGGCATGCGGGCGAACGGCACGCCGGTGCGGCTGGGCGACCAGGCGGTGAGCTCGATCGTGTGCACGGAGATGACGCGGACCGGGCCGTGGCCGGGCATGGGCGAGTTCATCTCCCGGGCCGCGGTGGCGGGCACGGGCGTGCGGGTGCTGGGCTCGAAGGCGCTGGCCGTCGCCCAGGTGGCCCTCGGCCACGCCGCCGCGGCCGTGCTCGACAGCTACCACGAGTGGGACGTGGCGGGCGCGGTTGCCCTGGCGGTCGAGTCGGGCGCGGCCGTGCTGGACCGAAGAGGCGAAGACGCCCCGCTGCCGGTGGACGGCCTGCTCGTCGCCATGCCGGAGGTGGCGGAGGAAGTCCTGGCCTGGTGGCAGGCTTCGACCTCCCGTTAGGCCGTTTGGCAGATCAGTGTGGTCTGTGCATGGTTGGTCACGCCAGGCCCGATACGCCAGGAAGGCGTGCCACATGGCGGGATGATCCCAAAGGACCAATCCATTGATCCACTTGGCCTAAGGGCTGCCCAGGTGCGGCAGTTGCTGTTCCAGGACTTCCAGGTCCGTGCGGACCGCGTCGAGCGTCGTCTGGTTCAGCAGGCGCAGGGCCGCTCGGCCCACCTCGTCCTCGAACGACGTGAAGTCGCGGACCGCGGCGGACAGGCGGTCGGTCACCGGGTGCTGGTGGTCGGCGTCCAGGGCGCGGCCCAGGTCGGCCAGCCGGCGGACGTCCGGCAGCTCGGCGGCGAACCGGGCGGCGATGCGCTCCAGCCACTCGCGCGCCGGTGACGCGGGGACGGTGGCCACGGCCGCGTGCACCCGGCGCACGGCCAGTTCGCAGCGGCCCACCATCGCCGACCAGCGGTCGTTCAGCGGAGGCGGAGGGAGAGGCGGGGGGAAAGGCATCGGCATGGGTGGTGGTGCGATTGCCGGGCGGCGTCGGCGGACGGCCCCGACGACCAGGCCGATCAGGGTTCCGGGGATGCCGCCCATCACCACGCCGACGATGCCGGACGCGACGAAGGCCGCGGCCCACATCGTGTCGCCGTCGTCGTCCGAGGACGGCACCGCCAAGCCGAACATGATCAGGATCGTCATCAGCGCGGTGCCGATGAGAAGTCCCCACAGCGCCGACCGTCCCATGGCACCCAATATGCCAGGTCAGGCGTCGTAATCCACGGTAACCGCGGTGGTCGTGGCGAACGACTGGCACGTCAGCACGAAGCCGGCCTCGACCTCGCGCGGCTCCAGCGCGTAGTTCCGCCGCATCTCCACCTCACCGGAGGTGACCAGCGCACGGCACGTGCCGCACACCCCGCCCTTGCACGCGAACGGCAGGTCGGCGCGCACCCGTTGGGCCGCGTCGAGGATCGGCACGTCCGCCGGCAGCGGCACCTCCGTGCTGCGGCCGTCCAGGATCACGGTCGCGACCGAAGAGGCGACCGAGGACGACTCCGCACGGCGCGGTGGAGGCGGCGGCTCGTCCACGTAGAACAGCTCGTGGTGCACGGCAGAAGGGTCGACGCCCAAGGAACCCAGCACGTCCTCCGCGTCACGCACCATCCCGTACGGCCCGCACAGCCACCACGCGTCCACGTCCGCCCACGGCACGACGGTCGAGAACAACGCCCGCAGCTTCGCCGCGTCCAACCGCCCGGTGAACAGCTCGACGTCCCGCGGCTCCCGCGACAGCACGTGCACGAGCTGGAACCGCGCCGGGTACCGGTCCTTCAGGTCGGCCAGCTCCTCGGCGAACATCACCGTGTCCGCACGCCGGTTCCCGTACAGCATCGTCACCCGCGCCCCGCCGGCCAGCACGGACGCGGCGATCGACAGCGCGGGCGTGATGCCCGAACCGGCGACCACCAGGCCGTGGTGCGACCCGCCGGACGGCGTGAAGCCACCCAGCGGCGGCAGGACCTCCAGCACGTCACCGCGCTGCGCCCGGTCCACCAGCCACGTGGAGAACAGGCCGCCTTCCACCCGCCGCACCCCGATCCGCAGCGGACCGCCGGCGGGCGCGCAGATCGAGTACGACCGCCGCTCGTCGCCGTTGCGCAGGGTCAGGTACTGCCCCGGCGCGAACGCGAACTCCGCGGCCAGCGACGGCGGCACCTCGAACGTCACCGCGGCGGCGTCCGAGCACAGCCGCTCGACCGACGCGACGGTCAGCTTGTGGAACACCGGCCGCGCCATCAGATCTCCTTCACGTGCTCGAACGGCTCGGCGCAGTCCGCGCACCGGCGCAACGCCTTGCACGCCGTGGACCCGAACCGCGACACCTCCGACGTGCGCGGCGACCCGCACCTGGGGCACGGCACCCGCTGCGACGGCGGCGTCAGGTTCAACGGCACGGGACCGACCGCGCGCGGACCCAGCCGGGACGGCGGCGCGATGCCCGCCTCCCGCAGCTTGCGCAACCCGTCCTCGCTGATCCAGTCGGTGGTCCACGCGGGCGACAGCGACAGCCGCACGTCCACCTCCGCGTACCCGGCCGCGTGCAGCGATCGCCGCAGGTCGGCGGCCATCTCGTCGAGCGCCGGGCACCCCGAGTAGGTGGGCGTGATCGTCACCGACACCCGCCCGCCGGACTCGGTCACGTCCCGCAGCACGCCGAGGTCGGCCAGCGTCAGCACCGGCAGCTCCGGGTCACGGACGCGCGCGGCGACTTCCAGGGCGGTGCTCACCACGTCGCCCCCGGCAACGACCGGTGCAGGTGCTGCATCTCCGCCAGCAGGTAGCCGAACGCCTCCGTGTGCACGCCGTCGCGCCCCGCCAGCCCGTTCACCCGCGCCGCGGGCACGTCGGTCGGCCTGGTCAGCCCGCCCGCCGCCAGCACCGCGTCCAGCACACCGTCCACTTCGGACCGCAGCTCGGCCGGGTCGACCGCGACACCGGCCAGCCGCAGCTCCACGGCGTGCGCGGTGAACAGCTCGGCCAGGAACGGCCACACCCGTTCCAGCCCCGCCTGCATCCGCCGGTGGGACTCCTCGGTGCCGTCACCGAGCCGCACGACCCACTGGGCCGCGTGGTCGCGGTGGTAGGCCAGCTCCTTCAAGCCCTTCTCCGCCACGGCCGCCAGCACCGGGTCGGCACTCGCCCGCAGCCGCGAGTACTGCGCGACCTTCCACGACGAGAACACCAGCAGCCGGGCCGTGGTGGTGCCGAAGTCACCGCCCGCGAACGGCCCGCACTCGATCTCCGCCAAGTGCACGTTGCGGAAGTCGCGCTCGTCGCGCAGGTACGCCAGCGCGTCCTCGTCCCGCCCCGCGCCCTCGACCTCGCCGGCCCGGGTCAGCAGCAGGCGGGCCTGGCCGAGCAGGTCGAGCGCGATGTTGGCCAGCGCGACGTCCTCCTCCAGCTCCGGCGCGCGGGAGCACCACTCGGCCAACCGCTGCGACATGATCAGCGCGTCGTCACCGAGCATCAGGCAGTACGCGGTCAGGTCGGCGCGGTCGACGGCGGGCACCTCGCGGTCCACCCCGGCCAACGCCTCGGAGAACCCGGTGCCGAACGCCCAGTGCGCGTCCTCGTGCCCGTCGATCAGGGCTTCATACGCGTTATCGAAGCTCATAGGTGCGGCACGTCCTCGGGGATCTCGTAGAACGTCGGGTGCCGGTAGACCTTGTCCCCGCTCGGCTCGAAGAACGGGTCCTTCTCGTCCGGCGACGACGCGGTGATCGCCGCCGCGGGCACCACCCAGATCGACACGCCCTCGTTGCGCCGGGTGTAGACGTCACGCGCGTTGCGGACGGCCATCTCGGCGTCCGGCGCGTGCAGCGACCCGACGTGCACGTGGTTCAACCCGCGCTTGCCGCGCACGAAAACTTCCCACAAGGGCCACGACGAACTCATGCCACACCCTCCCGAGCCGTGTGCTTGGCGGCGTGCGCAGCGGCGGCGGCACGGACCCACTCGCCGTCCTCGTGCGCCTTGCGACGGTGCTCGACGCGTTGCTTGTTGGTGGGTCCGTTGCCGCCGACGACCTGCCAGAACTCGTCCCAGTCCGGCTGGCCGAAGTCGTGGTGACCGCGCTCGGGGTTCCACTTCAGCTCCGGGTCCGGCAGCGTCACGCCCAGCTTCCGCGCCTGCGGCACGGTCATGTCGACGAACTTCTGCCGCAGCTCGTCGTTGGTGTTGCGCTTGATCCGCCACTTCATCGACTGCTCGGTGTTGGACGACTCGGCGTCCGGCGGGCCGAACATCATCAGCGACGGCCACCACCAGCGGTTCACCGACTCCTGCACCATGGCGCGCTGGGCGTCGGTGCCGGACATCATCGTCAGCAGCAGCTCGTAGCCCTGCCGCTGGTGGAAGGACTCCTCCTTGCAGATCCGGATCATCGCCCGCGCGTACGGCCCGTAGGACGTGCGGCACAGCGGCACCTGGTTGCAGATCGCGGCGCCGTCCACGAGCCAGCCGATCACGCCGACGTCGGCGTAGGACAGCGTCGGGTAGTTGAAGATCGAGGAGTACTTCTGCCTGCCCGAGATCAGCTTCTCGGTCAGCTCGCCCCGGTCCGCGCCCAGCGTCTCGGTCGCGGCGTACAGGTACAGCCCGTGCCCGGCCTCGTCCTGGACCTTGGCCAGCAGGATCGCCTTGCGGCGCAGCGACGGCGCGCGGCTGATCCAGTTGCCCTCGGGCTGCATGCCGATGATCTCGGAGTGCGCGTGCTGCGCGATCTGCCGGATCAACGTCTTCCGGTAGCCGTCGGGCATCCAGTCACGTGGCTCGACGCGCTGCTCGGCCGCGACGGTGCGCTCGAACTGAGCCTCCAGGTCCATGCCTCGATGTTACACCTGGAGACCGATTTACGGCAGAACTGTCACAAACCGCTGGACGTGCTTCTTCTGGCCGTACCCCTCCGCACGAGCCAGACCAGCGGCACCAGCACCGCCCACACGGCGAGCAGGAACGTGCCGATCGGCAGCAGCGCGAGCACGGCCGTGCGCCCGGCGACGCGCGCCACCTCCGGGTCGGCCGTGTCGTACTCGATGCGCACGAGCTGACCGGGCTCCAGTCCTTCCGGGTACAGCAGGCCCTGCGACGGGCTGTGCACGGCGCCGTCCGGCGTGGCGAAGCGCACCACCGTGCGCTGGAACGAGACGGACACCACCTCGGCGGTCGCCTTGCCCAGCCGCTCCTCGATCATCAGGTCGTCGCGCCAGCACGCCGCGAGCAGGATCACGCCGATCAGCGTCACCACCGCGCCGAACACCACCAACGACCGGCTGACCAGGAGTCGAGCCCTCGGGCGGGCACCTGTCCGCACTGCGTCGTCCACCACAACTGAGGAGTCTAGGGCGGCCTCCGCTCCGGATCTCAGCGACGAGTCCATACCCTCGACGCCGTGACCTCAGCTCCTGTCTCGCGGACCCGACAACGGCTGCGCGCGCACACCAGGCGCGTCATGGGCGGCAACCTGCTGGGCAGGCTGCCCGCGCCGACCGGTGCGCTGAGCTGGGTGCGCGACGGAACGGGCCTGGTCGGGTGGGGTGAGGCGGCCCGGTTCGAGGTGTCGGGACCGGACCGGTTCGCCGCCGCCGACCGCTGGTGGCGCGAGTTCACCGAGGACCTCGAGGTCGAGGACGAGGTCGGCGTGCCGGGCACCGGACCGGTGGCGTTCGTCAGCATGGCGTTCTCCGACCGGCCCGGCCACTCGGTGCTCGTGGTGCCGGAGGTGGTGATGGGCCGGCGCAACGGGCACGCCTGGCTGACCACGATCGGCGACAGCGGCAAGCGC
Organism: Saccharothrix carnea; assembly: GCF_003014735.1. Taxonomy (GTDB): domain Bacteria; phylum Actinomycetota; class Actinomycetes; order Mycobacteriales; family Pseudonocardiaceae; genus Actinosynnema; species Actinosynnema carneum. The sequence continues at coordinate 422,548 of NZ_PYAX01000006.1, forward strand.
CGGGTCGAGCCGGTGCGCAGGCCGGCGGAGGTCCGCTACAGCGACGGGCAGGTGTCCGTCACCGGGTACCGGGAGGCGGTGCGCGCGGCGGTCGAGCGGATGCGCGCCGGCGAGCTGGACAAGGTCGTGCTGGCCCACGACCTGCTGGCGGTCGCGGACACCGACATCGACCACCGGTTCGTACTCGAAGGCCTGGCCGGTCGGTACCCCGAGTGCTGGGTGTACGCCGTGGACGGCCTGATCGGCGCCACGCCCGAGCTGCTGCTGCGGCGCAGCGGGTCCGTGGTCGACTCACGGGTGCTCGCGGGCACCACGTGGCCGCACGACGGGATGTCCGACGACGAGCTGGCCGCCGCGCTGCTGTCGTCGGGCAAGAACCGCGACGAGCACGAGTACGCGGTGACGTCGTTGGTGGAGACGCTGCGGCCGTTCTGCGACACGATGTCGGTCGACGGACCCTCGGTGCTGCGGCTGCCGAACGTCTCGCACCTGTCCAGCGACGTCATCGGCACGCTCAGCGGCACTCCGTCGTTGCTGGCGCTCGGCGAGGCCCTGCACCCCACGGCGGCCGTGGGCGGCACGCCTCGCGCGGACGCCATCGCGATGATCGAGGAGCTGGAGGGCATGGACCGGGGCCGCTACGCCGGTCCGGTCGGCTGGATCGACGGCAACGGGGATGGGGAGTTGGGCATCGCGCTGCGCTGCGCCCAGGTCGACGGCCGCACCGCCCGCCTGTTCGCCGGCTGCGGGCTGGTCGCCGAATCCGACCCGGACTCCGAGGTCCACGAGGCGCACGCCAAGATGCTGCCCTTTCGCGAAGCCCTCGAAGGCCGGTAACCGGGTTATCGCGCTTCCAAGCCCGCCACGAACCCCGACCAAGCGGCCGAGCCGACCCACAACGTGCCGGCGCCCGGGTTCTTGGAGTCACGAACACCGACACCGCGGTCGGCGGTGATGCGGCACTCCACGCACGCGTCGCTGGCGGGGGCGCTGTAGGTGCTCTTGAACCAGCCCATGTCACGCGGTGAGTCCGGCATGGTCACCCTCCAGTAGCCGCCTGTGGATCAACTCGATCGTATCCGCGTGGCCACAGGCGAGGTCTTGGAGTTTCCTGAACGCCCGCAACAGGTTCGCCGTGTCTAGAGGTGCCTGTGATCAGTGCAAGCGGTACCGATGTCGAGGCGTGGGTGAAGGTCGACGACGACTGCGACATCGTCTGCGAGTTGGACGGAGGAAGGGGAGGCCCAGTTCAAGTTCGGCGGCAAGCGCTCGTTCGCCCTGGAGCTGATCTTCACCGAGCGGGGCCTGGAGAACCTGAGCCGGATGAGCACGGAGGCGTTGCGCAGGTTGCGATCAGGCGAGGCTTGAAAGTTGACGCACGCGGGGCCGCCCCCGGGTCGAGGGCGGCCCCGCGTGTGACGTTCGACTTGCTCAGTGCTGGTGACCCGCGAGCAGCTCGCGCGTCTCGTGGATCTTCTTGAACGACTTCGGCTCGCTCACGGTCGCCGCACGCGCCGCGAAACCCGCCGCACCGGGCGCGACGGCCGGCTTGCCCGGCGTGAACAGCCAAGTCTGGAACAGTTCGTCCAACTGCTTGCCGGACAGCTTCTCCGCGAACGCGATGAACTCGTCGGTCGACGCGTTGCCGTTGCGCTTGGCGGCGGGCCACTCCTGCAGCAGCCGGAAGAACGCCTCGTCGCCGATCTCGCCGCGCAGCGCGTGCACGGTCAGCGCACCCCGGTCGTAAACGGCGCCGTGGAACTGGTTGGCCGCGCCCGGATTACCGGGCAGCACCTGCCAGAACGGGCTGTCGGCCGGGTACAGGCCGTAGACGTAGTCCGAGTTCTCCTGGGCCGTGCCCTCGCCGACGTGCTCGGACCACAGCCACTCGGCGTAGCTGGCGAAGCCCTCGTTCAGCCAGATGTCCTGCCACCCCTGCACGGACACCGAGTCGCCGAACCACTGGTGGCCGACCTCGTGCGCCACCACGTAGGTGTTCGAGCCGCGCCGGAAGAACGCGGCGTCGTAGGTCGACCGGGTCTGGTTCTCCAGCGCGAAGCCGATGCCCGGTGTCGCCACGCCGCCCTGCGCCTCGAACGGGTAAGGCCCGAACTGCGACTCCAGGAACTCCGTCACCTCGGGCGTGCGCTCGATGCTGGCCACGGCCGCGCCGTAGTCCGCGCCGAGCCGTTCCGAGTAGGCGTTGAGCACCGGCTGGCCGTTCGGCGCGGTCGACTGGCGGATCTCGAACTGGCCGATCGCGATGAACGCCAGGTACGTCGCCATGGGCTGCAGGCTGCGGTAGCGCCAGCGCGTCCAGCCGTTGATCTGCTGGGCCGTGCCGCCGAACGTGCCGTTGGAGATCACCTCGACGCCGGTGGGCACGGCCACCGAGATGTCGAACTTCGCCTTGTCGGTCGGGTGGTTGTTGCTCGGGAACCACCACGGCGCGATGTCGGGCTGGTCGATCGCCAGCGCGCCGTCCGGGGTCCGCTTCCACGACGTGTAGCCGTCCACCGCGTACGTGGAGGGCACGTCGGAGTAGGTGACGACGACCGTGACGTCGGAACCCTTGCGCAGCGTGCCGCGCGGGTCGACCACGAGTTCGCCGCCGGACTGCGAGAACGAGGCGACCTTGTTGTTGACCCGGACCGAGCTGACCTTCAGCAGGAAGTCGAGGTTGAACCGGCTCAGGTCCTGGGTGGTCCTGGCCAGGATCGTGGTGGTGCCGGACAGGTTGTCGGTGGCCGGCTGGTAGTTGAGCCTGATGTCGTAGTGGGCGACGTCGTACCCGCCGTTGCCCGCGTTCGGGTAGTACGGGTCGCCGATGCCCGGCGCTCCGGGCTGGGCCGCCGTCGCCGTGCCGGCGAGCAGGAGCAGGGACGCCGCGGCGGCGGTACCGAGGGTCAGCTTCGCTCTCAGGGACATGCGGCGAAGCTAGTCCCGGCCCACGGCGGGCTGTACCCCCGACAGTAGGATTCGCCTAGTGGAATGACGTCGAGACGGCGGCCTTCAACCTGGCGTGCAGATCACGCAGTTCGTGCCGTTGCGCCCGGACCTCCACCACGCGGATTCCGCTCGGCGGGTCGAGCGCCTGCCGCAGCTCGTCCGGCGTGCGCGCCTCGGTGTGCGGCACGTGGTGCGCCGCGCACAGCGCCTTCAGGTCCACGCCGTGCGGCGTGCCGAAAACGCGTTCGAAGATCTGCTCGTGCTCCTTCGCGCCCTGCTCCAGCAACGCGAAGATGCCTCCGCCGTCGTCGTTGAGCACGACGACCGTCAGGTCGGGTCGCGGCTCGCCGGGGCCGATGAGCAGGCCGTTCGCGTCGTGCAGGAACGTCAGGTCGCCGATCAGCGCGTAGGTCGGGCCCTCGGTCAACGCGATGCCGGCGGCCGTGGAGACGCTGCCGTCGATGCCCGCCACGCCCCGGTTGGCGTACGTGCGCACGTCACGGCGCGGCGCGGCGACCAGGTCGACGTCGCGCACCGGGTTGGACGAGCCCAGGAACAGGGTCGCGCCCGGCGGCAGCGCGGCCACCAGGTCACGGGCCACGTGCAGGCCGGTCGGCCACGGCTGCTTCGCCAGCAGGTCGTCCACCACGTCGGCGACCGCCTTGTCCGCGTGCTGCCAGGCGGTGAGCCAGTCGTCGTCCACGTCGTGCTCGCCCAGCACCAGGTCGGTGGACGTGTGCGTGGCGGTGAACTGCGGGTCCGGCCAGTCGAGCTCGTCGGACAGCACGTGGACGACCGGGGTCTGCGCGATGAGCTTGAGCACACCCCGGGAGAGCGTGGCGCGGCCGACGACCACCAGCGACCGCGGCTTGAGGTGCTCGGGCAGGTCGCCCGCGTTGAGCAGCAGCGTGCCGTGGCGCAGGCCGTGCCCGGTCGGCTCCGCGATCACCGGCCAGCCGGCGCGTTCGGCCAGGTCGGAGACGTCGTGGTCGGTGTCGCCGACGATCACCAGGGTGCGCGGGCCGAGGTGGTCGGCGGCGTGCGTCGAGGTGGTCGTGCGGTAGGCCGTGCGGGTCCACGGCATGTCGAACGGACGGCCGTCGAGGCTCTCCGGCCAGTCGTCGGGCCGACCGTCCGGCACCAACGGCTCGCGGAACGGCACGTTGACGTGCACCGGGCCCTGCTCGCGCGCGGTGGCGACGGCGCGGCACACCAGGGAGCGCCACAGGCCGTTCTGGTTGCCCCGGCGTTCGGCGATGGGGAACTGGAGGGTGTCCGTGCCGAAGATGCGCTGCTGGTCCACGGTCTGGCTGGCGCCAGTGCGGTAGAGCTCGACCGGGCGGTCGGCGGTGACCGCGATCACCGGCACTCCCGAGTGCCTGGCCTCCAGCACCGCCGGGTGCAGGTTCGCCACGGCGGTGCCGGACGTGCAGGTGACGGCGGTGACCTCGCCGCTGCCCTTGGCCAGGCCGAGGGCGAGGAAACCGGCGGTCCGCTCGTCGACGCGGACGTGCAGGGTGAGGCGTCCGGCCGCCGCCGCCTCGGACAGGGCGAACGACAGCGGGGCGTTGCGCGATCCGGGGCTGAGCACGACGTGCCGGACGTCGTTGCGGATCAGCTCGTCGACGAGCACCCTGGCCTGCGCGGTGGACGGGTTCACCCCGACATTGTCGCTCAGCCCGCGACCAGGTGATTCCACGCGCTGAGCCGGACCGGGCCCGCTCTCAGCCGCCGCGCGGGCCTATTGTCCCTAGCCGTGGCAGATCAGGACGTTTCCGAGCTGTTCGACCCCACCCGCTGGAAGCAGGTCGAGGGGTTCGACTTCACCGACATCACCTACCACCGCGCGGTCGACCAGGGCACGGTGCGCATCGCGTTCGACCGGCCCGAGGTGCGCAACGCGTTCCGGCCGCACACGGTCGACGAGCTGTACCGCGCGCTGGACCACGCCCGGATGAGCTCGGACGTCGGCTGCGTCCTGCTCACCGGCAACGGCCCGTCGCCGCGCGACGGCGGCTGGGCGTTCTGCTCGGGCGGTGACCAGCGCATCCGCGGCCGCAGCGGCTACCAGTACGCGTCGGGTGAGACGGCGGAGACGATCGACCCGGCACGGGCGGGCAGGCTGCACATCCTGGAGTGCCAGCGCCTGATCCGGTTCATGCCGAAGGTCGTGATCGCGGTCGTCCCGGGGTGGGCGGCCGGTGGCGGGCACAGCCTGCACGTGGTGTGCGACCTCACGCTGGCCAGCGCCGAGCACGCCAGGTTCAAGCAGACCGACGCCGACGTCGGCAGCTTCGACGGCGGCTACGGCTCGGCGTACCTGGCCAGGCAGGTCGGCCAGAAGTTCGCCCGCGAGATCTTCTTCCTCGGCCGCGCCTACACCGCCGACGACATGCACAAGATGGGCGCGGTGAACGCGGTCGTGCCGCACGCCGAGCTGGAGTCGACGGCGCTGGAGTGGGCCAAGGAGATCAACGGCAAGTCGCCGACCGCGCAGCGGATGCTGAAGTACGCGTTCAACCTGATCGACGACGGCCTGGTCGGGCAGCAGATCTTCGCGGGCGAGACCACGCGCCTGGCGTACATGACCGACGAGGCGGTGGAGGGCCGGGACGCCTTCCTGGAGAAGCGCCCGCCGAACTGGTCCGACTACCCCTACTACTACTGATGATGATCACCCTCGACCAGGTGCGTGCCGCGTTGAGCGGCCAAGGCGTGATGGCGGCCCAGGACGGCGACCACCCGCCGTTGCGGGGCTGGGAGACCGCGGCCGCGCTCGCGGTCACGACGTCGGGCTCCACGGGCGAGCCGAAGACCGTGCTGCTCGGCGCGGACGCCCTCACCACGTCCGCCGAGCTGACCCACGCCCGCCTCGGCGGGCCCGGCACGTGGCTGCTCGCCCTGCCCACCACGCACATCGCGGGCATCCAGGTGCTGGTGCGGTCGGTCGTGGCGGGCACCGAGCCGGGTGTGATGGACCTCGCCCCCGGTTTCCGCGCGTCCGACTTCGCCGTGGCGGCCCGCCCGGTGCTGGCCGAGCCGGGGCGGCACTACACCGCGCTCGTGCCGACCCAGCTGGCCCGCCTGGTCGCCACCGAAGGCCCGGGGCTGGCCGCGGTGCGGCAGTTCGACGCCGTGCTGATCGGCGGCGCGGCCACCCCGCCCGCCGTGCTGGAACGGGCGCGGCGGCTCGGGGTGCGGGTCGTCACCACGTACGGCATGAGCGAGACGTCCGGTGGGTGCGTCTACGACGGGCTGCCGCTGGACGGCGTGCGCGTGCGGCTGGATGACGGCCGGATCGAGGTCGGCGGGCCCGTGCTGGCGCTGGGCTACCGGGGCGGCGAGCCGTTCGGCGAGTGGTTCCGCACCGGTGACCTGGGGCGCATCCGGGACGACGGGACGCTGGAGGTGCTGGGGCGTGCCGACGACGTGATCATCAGCGGTGGCGAGAACATCGCGCCCTCCCGGGTCGAACGCGCGCTCACGGCGCAGCCCGGTGTGCGGGAGGCGTGCGTGGTGGGGCTGGCCGATCAGGAGTGGGGTCAAGTGGTGGCCGCGGCCGTGGTGCCCGAAGATCCTGGTGACCCGCCCGACGCGGACGAGCTGTGCGCGGCGGTCGGCGAGGTGGTGGGGCGGTTCGCCATGCCGAAGCGGGTCGTGTTCGTGACGGAACTGCCCTTGCGCGGACCGGGCAAGGTGGATCGGAAGGCGGTCGCTAGCTCGTTTGGGTGAGTTTCTGTCTTATTAGCGACCTTGTTGGTTGACAGCTAACCACGCCAGGCGATTGGCTCGGCAGCGCCGAGACGCGAGCGGCCCTGCTGCGGTCACCTCCGCACCGCCGCGTCCGGACGAGGAGTGCTGCGATGACCAGGCGCTACCTGATACCGCTCGCCGTCGCCACCGTCCTGACCGCCGGTCTGGTGGCACCCGCCGCCGCCCAGGGTGACCGCGAGTGGACGGCCGACCTCACCACCGTGGACGCCGACGACAACGGCGTCACCTCCCACCACGGCACCATCCGGCTCGACCGCGCCGCACCGACGCCCGCCAGCGCGCGGGCCGCCGTCCGCACCGGGTTCCTGCAGCTCGACCCGCGCACGTTCGACGCGCCGGTCAACGCCGTCGCCGCGACCGTGAAGAGCGCCGTCCCGGCAGGCGCCGAAGTCGCCGTCGACGTGCGCGGCGCGTTGGGCGACGAGCAGTGGACCGAGTGGGTCGAGGCGCGGCCCGACGCGCCCGCCGTGCTGCCGACCTCGGTCACCACCGTGCAGGTCCGGTTGGCGCTGACGGCGGAGAAGGCCTCGCCCGAGGTGAGCGGGCTCGACCTCCGGGCGTTCACCGCGCCCGCGTCGTCGGACGTCGGCGCGCAGGCCGCGGGCCTGTCCTACCGGATCTTCGCGACCCGCGAGGGCCTGGTCGGCGGCACCACCGCGAACGGGCACGTGATCGTCGCCCGCGACCACTTCGTCGCCCTGCCGTCGCGGCGCGGCCTGTCCGCCAAGGGCACCGGCACGTACAGCGTGCGGGTGTGCGCGTCCAACGGCCGGTGCGAGTGGGCGCCGGTGTGGGACGTCGGCCCGTGGAACACCAAGGACGACTACTGGAACCCGTCGTCCACCCGGGAGATGTGGAAGGACCTGCCGCAGGGCAAGCCCGAGGCGCAGGCCGCCTACCAGGACGGCTACAACGGCGGCAAGGACCAGTTCGGCCGCACGGTGGCCAACCCGGCGGGCATCGACCTGGCCGACGGGACGTTCTGGGACGGCCTGAAGCTGACCGACAACGCCTGGGTCACCGTGACCTACCAGTGGACCGGTTCGGGCCCGGCCGGGTTCGTCCGGACCGCGGGCGACCCGCTGAACGTGCGCAGCGGCGCGACGTCGACCGCCTCCCAGGTCGGCCTGGCCGCGAACTACGCGCAGGTGCGGGTCGAGTGCCAGGTCACCGGCCAGTCGGTGACGGGCTCGCAGGGCACGTCGAACATCTGGTACCGGATCGCGGCGGGCAAGTACGTCGCGCGGGCGTACGTGTCCGGCGTGTCGGGCGCCACCACCTGCTGATCACGCGGCCACCCGGGAGCGGGTCCCCGTGCCCCATGTCGGAGGATGTCCGACATGGCCACAGTCGCCCAGTGGGTATCGGGGACCCGCCCCCGCACGCTGCCGAACTCGATCGCGCCGGTGCTGGTCGGCGCGGGCGCCGCGCACCACATCGACGGCTTCACCCTCGTCTGGGCCGTCCTGGCGCTCGTGGTGTCGGTGGCGCTGCAGGTCGGCGTGAACTACGCCAACGACTACTCGGACGGCATCCGGGGAACGGACGCGAACCGCGTCGGCCCGTTCCGGCTGGTCGGCTCGGGTGCGGCCGACCCGGGGTCGGTGCGCGCGGCGGCGTTCGCGGCGCTGGGCGTGGCCGCGGTGGCGGGCCTGGTGCTGGTGGTGCTGTCCGGCCGGTACTGGATGGTGGCGTTCGGCGCGGTGTGCATCGCGGCGGCGTGGTTCTACACCGGTGGCCGCAAGCCGTACGGGTACGCGGGGCTGGGCGAGCTGGCCGTGTTCGTGTTCTTCGGGCCGGCGGCGGTGCTCGGCACGCTGTACGTGCTGACCGGTGAGGTCACCGGGATCGGCATCGGCGGCGCCGTCGCGATGGGCACGTTCTCGACCGGTGTGATGATCGCGAACAGCCTGCGCGACATCCCGACCGACCTCCAGGCGGGCAAGCGGACCCTGGCGTCGACCCTCGGCGACCGCGACTCGCGGCGGCTGTACCTGGCCCTGGTCACGATCCCGTTCCTGATCACGCTGGTGATCGGCCTGCGCGTGCCGCTGGCGCTCATCGGTTTCCTGGCGCTGCCGCTGGTGATCCTCGGCGCGCGGCGCGTGGTGAACGGCAGCAAGGGCCGCGACCTGATCCCCGTGCTGCGCGACACGGGCCTGGCGATGCTGGTGTGGGGCATCGCCGTGCCCGTCGCGCTGGTACTGGGCTGAGGCCCTTCGGCCGTTCGTGGCCGATGTGGGACAACCGGGATCCCGACGCCTGCCCGAAGCGGTAGAACGGTCGGGTGGGCGGGCTGGGGCGGTTCGGATCGCTGTGCGCGGGCGTGGTCGTGCTGGCGGTGTGCTGGCTGGCGGCGCTCGTGACGCTCGCCGGGTGGATGCTCCTCGATGCGGGTGGAGCCCTGCTGGCGTTCCTCGGCATCCCCGTCGTGCTGGTGCTGCTGGTGATCGGGGCCGTGGTGGGGACGGCATCCGAGGAAGGCCTGGGGCGAACCTCCGGGGAAGGCCCGATCACCAAGGCGCTCATGGCGTTCTTCTTCATCGGGTGCGGCGCGCTCGTCGTCGCGAGCGGCGTCCTGAACTTCTCCGGCGCCAACATCTACCACGCGCACTTCGGTGAGCGGACCGAGGCCGTCTTCTCGTCCGTCGTGGAGTTCAACGGCGAGTCCGGCGGCGTGGTGAAGCGGTGGTACTACGTCGACGACCGCGCCACCGGTGACAACCTCGGGCCGCTGGCGAGCCCTCCACCGGACGGGACGGAGAAGGGCGACCCGATCACGGTCCTCGTGGACCCCGCCGGCTGGATCCGCCCCGTCCCGGCCGACAGCGCGGGCTGGACCACCGTGCCGACGGTGATCCTGCTCGGCTGCGCGGGTGTGGTCGCCCTCGGCGCCCTCGGCGTGCTCGCGACGGGGCTCGTGGTGCTCACCAGGCGTCCTCGGTGAACGAGATCGGCTCGTCGTCGTCACGTGGCCGGGGCTTTGGTGGGTCCACGCGTGGCTCCTCGCCGCGGCACAGGGCGGAGAGGGCTTCGCGGTCCGCTTCCAGTGCCGCCCGCACGCCGCGGTCGGCGGCGGCTTCGCCCATGAGGACTTGGCGCCAGCTCAGGTAGCCGCCCGCGATCCGGCGCTGCAACGCCTGCAGTTCCGGCGAGGCCGCGTTCGACTTCGCGTACTGCATCACCCGCCGCACGTCGTCGGCGGACGGCTCGCGCTGCGGGTAGCGCAGCTTGGCCGCCTCGCGCATCGCCTTGTCGGCGTCGGCTACCGACCTGGCCAGCACGTCCTCCGCCGTGAGCACCTCCGCCGTCCGCCACGCGCTCACCGCACACCCCTTCCCACGCGCCGATCCCCGCTGCGACGCACCGCACGCGCCGCGCGTTCCCATGAAATCAGGATTCACCGACCCCACATACCGGTCGACCGGAACCTCTCCAGCGTGGCCCGGTGCGGCGCCAGGTCCATGCCCTGCGCGGCCACCCAGTCGTCGTCGTAGTACGTGTGCCCGTAGCGCTCGCCGCCGTCGCACAGCAACGTCACCACGCTCCCGCGCAGCCGCGACGCCCGCATCTCCGCGATCAGCTGGAACGCGCCCCACAGGTTCGTGCCGGTCGACCCGCCGACCCGCCGGCCCAGCACGTCCTCGACGTGCCGGATCGTGGCCACCGACGCCGCGTCCGGCACCTTGTACATCCGGTCGATCACGTCGGGGATGAACGACGGCTCCACCCGCGGCCGGCCGATGCCCTCGATGCGCGAGCCCCGCGTGCCGGTCAGCGACGGGTCCCGGTCGCGCCACGCGTCGAAGAACACCGAGTGCTCCGGGTCGACCACGGCCAGCCGGGTGTGCAGCTTGCGGTAGTGGATGTAGCGGCCGATGGTGGCGCTCGTGCCGCCGGTGCCCGCGCCGACCACGACCCACTCCGGCTCGGGCGCCGCCTCCAGCGCCATCTGCTGGAACACCGACTCGGCGATGTTGTTGTTGCCGCGCCAGTCCGTGGCCCGCTCGGCGTGCGTGAACTGGTCCATGAAGTGCCCGCCCAGCTCCGCCGCCAGCCGCCGCGACTCGTCGTAGATCGCGCCCGGCTCGTCCACGAAGTGGCACCGTCCGCCCTGGCGCTCGATCAGCGCCACCTTCTCCTGGCTGGTCGACCGGGGCATCACCGCGATGAACGGCAACCCGAGCAGCCGCGCGAAGTACGCCTCCGACACGGCGGTCGAGCCGGACGACGCCTCGATCACCGGCGTGCCGCCGACGACCCAGCCGTTGCAGATGGCGTACAGGAACAGCGATCGCGCGAGCCGGTGCTTGAGCGAGCCGGTGGGGTGGGTCGACTCGTCCTTCAGGTACAGGTCGATGCCCCACTCCGGTGGGAGCGGGAAGTGCAGCAGGTGCGTGTCGGCGCTGCGGTTGGCGTCCGCTTCGATGATGCGGACGGCCTCGCACACCCATTCCCGGGTCCGGGAACTACATCGGTCTACCGAAGAGGTCACGCCGGCACGATAACTTCTGCGACGTGAACTCACTTCTGAGCGGCTCGTTCCGCGGCAGCCTCCTCGCCGGCGCCGTCGGCGACGCGCTCGGCGGTTCGATCGAGTTCGACCGGATCGACCGCATCCGGGGCCGGTTCGGGCCTGCGGGCCTCACCGACTACGCGCCCGCCTACGGCAGGCTCGGCGCGATCACCGACGACACCCAGATGACCCTGTTCACCTTGGAGGGCCTGCTGTTGGCCCGCAAGCGCGGCAGCGACCCGGTGCACGAGGTGCGCGTGGCGTACGCGCGGTGGCTGCGCACGCAGGGCGGACCGGAGGTCACGCCGGACGGGTGGCTGCTGGACGTGCCCGAGCTGCACGACCGGCGCGCGCCCGGCAACACGTGCCTGACCGCGTTGCGCTCGGGCGTGCTCGGCACGGTGGACACCCCGATCAACGACTCCAAGGGCTGCGGCGCGGTGATGCGGGCGGCACCGGTGGCGTTGTGGTCCGACGACGTGCGCGAGGTGTTCGACCTGGCCGCCGCGACCGGCGCGCTGACCCACGGCCACCCCAGCGGCTACCTGTCGGCGGGCGTGCTGGCCGTGCTGGTGCAGCAGGTGCTGGCGGGCGTGGCGCTGCCCGCCGCGATCGAGCAGGCCCGCGCCGAGCTGATCCGGTGGGACGGGCACGAGGAGCAGCTGGCCCTGCTCGACCTCGCCGTGGAGCTGGGCGTGGGCGGCGTGCGGCCGACGCCCGAGGTGATCGAGACGACGTTGGGCGGCGGGTGGGTCGGCGAGGAGGCGTTGGCGATCGCGGTGCTGACCGCGCTGGCCGCGCGCGACCTCGCGGACGGGCTGCTGCTCGCGGTCAACCACTCCGGGGACAGCGACTCGACCGGTGCGCTGTGCGGCAACCTGCTGGGCGCGCGGGACGGTGTCGAGGCCATCCCGGCGCACTGGCTGGAGACGCTGGAGCTGCGGGACGTGGTGGAGCGCCTCGCCGACGACGCGGTGAGCGCGTTCGAGCGGTGACCGGACGGGCCGCCGCCCGCGATCAGCGGGAACGCCTCACGAACTGGGGAAGGCGCTGCAAGGCGTACGGATAGGGCAACGGCCGGCTGCTGACCTCGGTCAGCCGCTCCACGTGGGCGTCGTCGAGTGACCAGCCGGCGGCACCGAGGTTGTCCTGGAGCTGGTCCGGCGTCCGGACCCCGATGATCGGACCGGTCACCCCGGGTTGCTGGAGCAGCCAGCGCAGGGCGACCTGGGACGGCGTCCTCCCGACCTCGGCGGCGACGGCCGAGACCGCCTCCACGACCTGCCAGGTGCCCTCGCTCGCGTCGTCGTGCACCGACTGCCGCCGGTCACCCAGCCTGGTGCCTGCCGGTGCCTCGGTCATCTCCCGGGTGTACTTGCCGGTCAGCCACCCGCCGCCGAGCGGGCTCCACGGGATCAGGCCGAGGCCCTCGTTGCGGCAGATCGGCAGCAGTTCGAGTTCCGCGTCGCGTTCGAGCAGGTTGTAGAGCGGTTGCAGGCTGACGAACGGCTCCCACCCGTGCTGTCGGGCCAGGTCGATCGACTTCTGCAACTGCCACCCGGTGTAGTTGCTGGCACCGACGAAGCGCACCTTGCCGCTGGTGACCAGTCGGTCGAGGGTGGACAGCGTCTCCTCGATCGGGGTGGCGTCGTCGAAGACGTGGATCTGGTACAGGTCGATGTAGTCGGTGCCGAGCCGGCGGAGACTCGCCTCGACGGCCCGCACCAGGTGCTTGCGGCCGGCGCCGTTCACCGGTGCGCCGGCGGCCATCTCCCCGTACGCCTTGGTGGCGATCACCAGGTCGTCGCGGTCGTGCGAGCGCAGCCAGCTGCCGATGATCCGCTCCGAACCGCCGAACTGGTAGGTGTCGGCGGTGTCGATGAAGGTGCCCCCGGCGGCGGTGAACTCGCCGAGGATCCGGTGGGCGGTCGGCTCGTCGGTCTGGCTGCCGAACGTCATGGTGCCGAGCGCGAGTTCGCTGACCTCGAGGCCCGTGCTCCCGAGGAATCGTCGTTGCATGGGTCGAACAGTAGGCACGGTCGCGGCCGGGGACCGGGCCAATTCGCCGCGGAGATCCCGCGCCGATCCGCCGCTGGGCGAGCCGGGACAGGAGCCTGGACACGCCTTAACCTACATAGGTAGGCTAGAGGCGTGGAACCACTCGGACGCATCGGCCGGGCCACCGTCGACGTGCTGGCCGTGCTGCTCGACAGCGACCAGCCGCGCTGGGGCCTGGAGATCATCAAGCTGACCGGGCGACCGTCCGGCAGCGTCTACCCCCTGCTCGACCGCCTGGAACGGGCCGGGTGGGTCACGTCGTCCTGGGACGACGACAGCGAACGCCGCGGCCCGCGCCGCCGGATGTACGTGCTCACGCCCGGAGGCGCCCAGGAGGCGACCAAGGTGTGCGCGAAGGCCGGCGGTCGGGCGAAGGCCGGGACCGCGCCCACCACCCGACCGGAGGTCGCCCGATGAACCGACTCGTGACCCGACTCGCGCTGGCCGTGGTCGCCGCCGCCGCCGCACGGCTGCCCCGCGGGCAAAGGGACCGTTACCTGGAGCAGTGGCGTGCCGATGTCGAAGGCGCGCGGGAACTGGGCCTCAACCCGCTCGGCGTGGCGTTCGGCGCGGCCCGCATCGCGAAGCGGGAGCGCGGGCCCGTGCTGCTGCCGATCGGTCCGCTGGCGCTGGCCCTGCGGCTGCGCGAGAGCACGAACATCGGCGCCGTGCTGGCCGTGATGGTGCTGGCGAACCTCGGCGGAGCGATCCTGCTGGTCGTGTAGCGGGGCTAGGCGGCGTCGCCGCGCAACTGGGCGCGGAGCTTCTCGCGCTCGGCACGCCGCACGGCCTGCTTCTCCTCCAGCCCCTGCGCGACCCGCGTGCGCAACCCGCTGAACACGAACAGCGACAGCGGCAGCGCCACCACCACGCCCACGGCGAGGGCGACCAGCAGCGGCACGTTCACGAGCACGAGCAGCGCGGTGACCGCGGCGACCATGCCGAGGCGCGCGCCGACGTAGAGCGTCACATCACGACCCAGGTGCACGTCAACCAGGTTACGCGTCGCCCGCCGGGCCGGCCGCCGCGGTGTTCGGACGACCCTCGAACCGGGTGGACAGCACGACCGTGGTGCGCGTGCGCGCGACGCCCTGGATGCGGCGCAGCCGGCCGAGCGAGCGCTCCAGGTCGTCCACCGTGGCGACCCGGACCTTCACGATGAACGACTCGTCGCCCGCCACCCGGTAGCACGACTCGACCTCGACCAGCTCGGCCAGCGCGAGGGCCAGCTCGTCGTCGTCCGCGGTGTCGGTGGGGTGGATGCTGACCAGCGCGGTCACGCCGAGGCCGACGGCGCTCGGGTCGACCACGGCGTGGTAGCCGACGATGACGCCGGTGGCTTCGAGCTTGCCGACCCGTTCGTGCACGGCGGAGGCCGAGAGGCCCACCTTGCGGCCCAGGTCGGCGTAGGTGGCCCGGCCGTTCTCCCGCAGGGCGGCGATGATCTGGCGATCAAGAGCGTCCACCGGTCACAGGGTAGGCCCACGGACCTGCCCGGAAGAAAGGCGGTGATGTCCGAACCGCGCGCTTCGTCCCTTACTACCTCTTTACCATCACCCAAGCGTTCGAGTACCCGATGGGTGGGGTGCCACCATGCGTCCGGTACGTCTGTTCACCATCGGGGAGGATGCCGTGACCGTGACGCAGGGACATCAGGGGGAACGCCTGCTGACGCCGGGCGAGGTCGCGAACTTGTTCCGGGTCGACCCGAAGACGGTCACCCGCTGGGCCACCGCGGGCCGGATCGGCTCGATCCGCACGCCGGGCGGCCACCGCAGGTTCCGCGAGTCCGAGGTGCAGCAGCTGTTGTCCCAGCTGACCACGGAGGCGACCGAACCCGTCCGGCACTGACGACGCACACCTCCTGGACACGGGTAACCTCGTGGCAAAGGAGGTGGCGACCATGCTCTACCTGCTCGCGGTGATCGGTGCGCTCACCATCGCCGTGCTGCTGTGGCGTGCGTTCGGGCCGGACCGGGTCGATACCGCCCCCAGTCGTCGTGTCGTGGCACCGGACGACGACCCCGACTTCCTGCGCAAGCTCGGTGAGCAGCGCAAGAAGAAGCCGGACGACGAGGAGTGACGCCAACGGAGGGGCCTCAGCCCGAGGCCCCCTCGTCCTGACCGACGTCCCCGGTCGTCCGGGTCAGTTGTTCGGGAAGTCGTCGGCCACGGTGGCGGCGAGTTCCAGCAGTGCCAACCGGGTGTCCGGGGCGAGCTTGTCCAGCTCGATCTCCGCGCCCTCTTCCAGGTGCGTGTCGAACGGGATGCGCACCACGGCGCGGCAGCGCTGGGCGAAGTGCGCGGCCAGCTTGTCCAGGTCGACCTTGCCCGAGCCCGGCCGCACCGAGTTGATCACCGCGACGGACTTCGCGACCAGGTCGCGGTAGCCGTGGGCGTCGAGCCAGTCCAGCGTCGCCGCCGAGGTCTGCGCGCCGTCCACCGAGCCCGACGAGACCAGCACCAGCGAGTCGGCCTGGTCGAGCACGCCCTTCATGGCCGAGTGCATCAAGCCGGTGCCGCAGTCGGTGAGCACGATGTTGTAGAACAGCTCCAGCAACGAGACCGTGCGCAGGTAGTCCTGGTCGCTGAACGCCTCCGACACGGCCGGGTCCTGCTCGGACGCCAGCACTTCGAGGCGGCTGGGCGACTGCGAGGTGTACGCGCGCACGTCGCTGTACCGGGTGATCTTCGAGGCGTCGCGCAGCAGGTGCCGCACGGTCGCCGTGGTCTCCCGCGGCACCTTCAGCGCCAGCGTGCCGCGGTCGGGGTTGGCGTCGACGGCGATGACCCGGTCGCCGCGCAGCGAGGAGAACGTCGAGCCGAGCGTGGTCGTCGTCGTGGTCTTGCCGACGCCGCCCTTCAGGCTCAGCATCGCGATCTTGTAGCAGCCGCGCAGCGGCTGGTTGATCCGCGCGATCAGCTCACGCCGGCGGAGGTCGGCCGGGCTCTCGCCGAGGTTCACCAGGCCGCCGGTGACCGAGTGCAGGGTCTTGCGCCAGCCCGACTGCGGTGGCCGCTTCGCGCGCTTGATCAGCTGCTGCGAGGAGACGTCGTTGGCGTTGGCCCGCTGGGCCTGCTGCGGCGGCTGGGGCTGGACGCTCTGCGGGAAGTTGTTGGGGAAACCGCCCTGGTACTGGTGCGGCCCCGACTGGCCCGGGTGGGGGTACGGACCGGACTGGCCGCCCGAGACCTGGTAGGCGCCGGATTGCCCGCCGGACACCTGGTAACCGCCCGACTGGCCGCCCGAGACCTGGTAGCCACCCGACTGCCCGCCCGCGACCTGGTAACCGCCCGACTGGCCGCCGGAGACCTGGTACGGCCCGGATTGCTGGCCCGGCACCGGGTACTGACCCGACTGCGCCGGGAACCCGCCGGACGGCGGTCCGGTCACCGGGCCGGACGTCGACGGGTCGAGGTAGACGGTCTGGGGGTCGACGTACTGGGCTCCCGACCCCGGCTCGACCTGGTAGCCGCCCGACTGGGTCGGGTTGGGCTGCTGCCCTTCCGCTCCGGCCGGCTGCTGCCACGACGGCTCAGGATTCTCGTAGCGACCGGTCACCGCTGGGGTCCTCCCTGAGCAAGCGGATCGAGACCTCCCCGACCTCACGCGTTCGACGGTAGTCGGCGAGCAGTGGTTCCACGACACTGGGTGCGCGCTGGACCGGCGGAATCCCGGGCAGGTCGGCGGGCACCGCGCACCCGTTGGTCTACGGGATCAGCCGACGCCGGCGTACGAGTGCAATCCAGTCGTTACGAGGTTGATGAAGAACAGGTTGAACACGGTCAGCGCGAAGCCGAGCGAGTTGATCCAGGCGGCGGGCCTGCCGCGCCACCCCGCCGTCGCCCGCGCGTGCAGGTAGGCCGCGAACACCACCCACGAGACGAACGCCACGGTCTCCTTGGGGTCCCAGCCCCAGAACCGACCCCACGCCGCCTCGGCCCAGATCGCGCCGCAGATGATGCCGATGGTGAACAGCGGGAACGCGAACACCGTGCTGCGGTAGGCGAGCCGGTCCAGCACGTCGGCGTCGGGCAGCTTGGTGAACCGCGCCCGGCCCGAGGTCTTCAGCAGGTACAGCACGCTGGCCACGCCGGGCACCAGCAGCACGCCGCTGGACACCGAGATCACCGACACGTGCACCACGAGCCAGTACGACTGCAACGCGGGCTGCACGGGGGCGGCGTCGGCGTAGAGCACCGTGCCGCCGAGGAACATCAGGATCACGATCGGCACGAGCACGAAACCGCCGAGCTTGCGCACGTCGAACGTGCGCGAGAGCACCAGCCACGTGACGACTGCGGCGAGCGTGAGGAGCGAGCCGTACTCGTACATGTTGCCCCACGGCGCGCGTTCGGTCGCGAAACCGCGCAGCACCAGCGAAGTCGCCTGCAGCAGCGCGCCGAGGACGGTGAGCGCCGCGCCCATGCGGCCGAGGCGTTCGGCGCGGGACCGCCGTTCCGGCTGGGCGACCAGGCCGGGCGTCCACGTGCCGTCAGCCTGCTTGCCGCCCGCCGCGACGGCACCGGCCAGTTCCCGTGCCTTGGCGGGCCGGGCGAACGCGGCCTCGCACAGGTACAGCACGGCGGCGAAGAAGTAGATCGCCACGGCCGCGCCGTAGGTCCAGTCGCTGTAGGTCGCCAGGGTCGCGTTGACCGGCATCAGCTGTCCTCCTTGTCAGCGCGAACGGCAAGCGCGTCGGCAGGCCTGTCGGCGGGTTCGGCGCGGTCGGCGAGCAGGTCGCGGGACAGGGCGGTGAACTCCTCGCCGTACCCGGCCTGGTCGGTGCGCGCGAGGCCGCCGACCTCGACCACGGTACGCCCGTCCTCCTGCGGCGTCGCCCGCACCCACACGCGGCGGCGCTTGATGCTCAACGAGACGGCCAGACCCAGGATGACCAGCACCGAGAACAGCAGCACCCACACCTGGGTCGGGTCGTGCGACACCTGCAGCGACACCCAGTCGCGCACGCCGTCGAAGCGGATCACGGTGCCGTCGTCCAGGGTGAGCTGCTCGCCCTGCGTGAGGTTCTGCCGGGCGACCTTGGTGAGCTTGCCGTCCTGCACCATCTTCTGGTCGATGGAGAAGATGGACTGGCCGCGGCCGGAGTCGGTGCCGAGGTCGCCGCGGTAGACGTCGATCGCGACCGCCGGGTCGTTCGCGGCGGGGAACGCGGAGTCCAGCAGCTCGCCCTGGAACACGGCGGTCGGCGCGAGCAGGCCGGTGATCGCGAGCTGGCTCTTGCGGCGCTGCTCGGCGTCGGGCACGTTCGGCGGGTCGAACTTGGTGGCGCCTTCGGAGGCGAGCGTGACCTGGTTGACCGGGCGCCACTGGGTCGCGCCGGTGCGGGTCTCGCCGTTGGGGAAGGTGACCGTGAACAGCGGCGTGTAGCCGTGGCCGAGGAGGTAGAGGCGGTCGCCCGCGGTGCGCAGCGGGCTGTTGACCTCCAGCGGGTACGGCCGCCAGGTGCCGTTCTCCAGGTCCGCGCCGGACTGGTAGTGGATGGCCGCGTGGAAGCTCTCCGCCTGGCCGTTGTGCAGGTACGTGGCGTCGAAGTCGTCGACCCGCACGCAGAACTGGTTGAGCCGCGTGCCGTCCACGCGCAGCCCCGGGCGGAACGTGTCGTAGTTGTAGACGCCAGAGTTGCAGAACTGGCCGCCGTTGGCCTGCACGATGACCTGGCCCTCGTACCCGAGCATCTTGCCCAGCGCGAACGCGATCAGCAGGCCGAGCAGGGAGAAGTGGAACACCAGGTTGCCGGTCTCGCGCAGGAAGCCGCGTTCGGCGCTGATCGTGCGGGCGCCGTCCGGCTCGTCGCGGGTGACCGTGCGCCAGCCCTTCAGCCGGCGTTCGGCCCGCTCGATGACGTCCCGGGGTGACGCGGTCGTGCCGGCCGACGCGTGGTGCGGCATGCGGGCCAGGTTGCGCGGCGTGAGCACCGGCTTGGCCCGCATCTGCTTGAAGTACTCCCAGGTGCGCGGGAGCAGGCAGCCCACCAGGGACACGAACAGCAGCACGTAGATCGCGGAGAACCAGAAGCTCGCGTAGACGTCGAAGAACTGCAACCGGTCCAGGAACCGACCCCACCAGCCGTTGTCGGCGATGTACTCGTCGACCTTGAACGAGTTCAGCGAGCGCTGCGGCAGCAACGCGCCGGGCATCGCGCCGAGGGCGAGCAGGAACAGCAGGGTCAACGCGGTGCGCATGGCCGTCAGGCCGCGCCACGTGTTGCGCAGGAAGGCGAGGGCGGTGCGCACTACAACGGCAGCTTCAGGTCGTTGACCACGGCGTCCCGCAGCCAGAGCACGAAATCGCCCCACAGCCCGGTGACCAGCGCCACCCCGACCGCCATCAGCAGCACCCCGCCGAACACCTGCACCTGCCGGACGTGCGACCGCAGCCACCCGGTCGTCCGCACGGCCCACCGCGCGCCCAGCGCGATCAGGACGAACGGCAGGCCGAGCCCGAGGCAGTAGGCGAGCACCAGGACCGCGCCGCGCGCGGTGACCGAGCCGACCTCCGTGCTGCGGGTCAGCGCCAGCACGCCCATCAGCGTCGGCCCGATGCAGGGCGTCCAGCCGAGCGCGAACACCCCGCCGAGCAGCGGCGCGCCGAGCAGCCCGGCCTTGGGCGTCCGGTGCACCCGGACGTCGCGCTGGAGGGCGGGGACGAGGCCGATGAACACCAGGCCCATGGCGATGGTGATCACGCCGCCGATGCGCTGCAGCAGGTCGCCCTGGAACCAGAACAGGTCGGTCAGCCCGAGCACGACGAACGACGTCAGGGCGAACACGACCGTGAAGCCGAGCACGAACAGCAGGGCGGCGCCCGCGACCCGCCAGCGGCCGGACTTGGCGGCTTCCCCCTCGGCCACGGCCGGTGCTTCCGCGCCGACCAGGCCCGCGAGGTAGGCGAGGTAGCCGGGGACCAGCGGGACCACGCACGGTGAGGCGAACGAGATCGCCCCGGCGAGCACCGCCACCCCGGTCGCGAGCAGGATCGGGCCGGAGGTGGCCAGATCGGTCGGGTTCACGCATTCAGGGTAGGTAGCCGCCACTTGACGCCGCTCACCGGCATCCCTTATGGGCGACCTGGGTCACAGTGCCGGATGGCCGCTGCTTCCTGGGCGACGGATGGCTACTACCCGTCTCGGTGAATGTTTAAACGCGACTATCAATCCTTGTGGGTTAGCGGGCAACTCCATAGCGTGACCACATGCGTGCTCACCGGCTCGTCCTGCCCGTGCTGGCCGTTGCTTTCGCCGTCGTCGCCGCTCCCCTGCCCGGCGGCGCCGCAGAGCCCGGCGCCGGCGTGGAGTGGGTCGAGGTCTTCTCCCCGGACGGCACGATCTCGCGCACGCCCGTCCCGGTCGCGGTCGAGACCAGGGCCGCGCCCGCGGAGGTGGCCGCCGACGTGGTGGCCATCCAGGAGACCGGCGCGCCCGACCAGCGGTTCGACCTGGTCTTCGTCGGCGACGGCTACACCTCGGCCGAGCTCGCCGCCTTCCACGACCACGTGGTGGGCAAGTGGGCGGAGCTGGCCGCCGTGGAGCCGTTCAAGTCCTACCGCCAGTACTTCAACGTGTGGCAGGTCAACGTCGTGTCGAACGAGTCCGGCGTGGACCACGACCCGGCCCTGGGCACGGACCGCGACACCGCGCTGGACATGGGCTTCTGGTGCCAGGGCCGCGACACCCAGACCGAGCGCCTGCTGTGCGTGAACCAGACCAAGGCCACCCAGTTCGCCGCCCTGGCACCGCAGGCCGACCAGGTCATCGCGCTCGGCAACACGGCCAAGTACGGCGGCGCGGGCGGTGGGGTGGCGACCGCCGCGGGCGCGAACGACCAGGCCGGGCAGATCGCCGTGCACGAGCTGGGCCACTCGATCGGCAAGCTGGCCGACGAGTACGACTACCCGTACGACCGGTACAGCGGCACGGAGCCGACCGAGGTCAACGTGACCGCGGACCCGACCGGCGCGAAGTGGTCGGCCTACCTGGGCCTGCCGTCGCCGGACGGTGGCGTGGTCGGCGCGTTCGAGGGCGCCCGCTACTACAAGTACGGCCTGTACCGACCCACCGAGGACTCGATCATGCGCACGCTGGGCCGGGAGTTCAACCTGGTCGGCCGGGACGCGATGGTCGAGGCGTTCAAGGCGAAGGTGCCCGAGCTGCGCTGACGGCTACTCGGCGGCCAGCTCCTCGACCAGCGGCAGCAGGTCGGACGCGATCACGCCGCCGAGGAACGCCGCGGCGACGCGGTGCTGCTTGTCCAGCACGAACGTGGACGGCACGGTGTTGGGCGGCAGCCCGCGGAACGACAGCATCGCGCGGCCGGACTCGTCGTAGATCGACGGGTAGCTCAGCTGCCGGTTGGCCATGAAGTCCCGGGGCGCCTCGACCGAGTTCTCCTTGACGTCCACGCCCAGCACCTGCACGCCCAACGGCCCGGTCTCGTCCTGCACCTTCTGCAGCTCGGGCGCCTCGGTCCGGCACGGCGGGCACCAGGCGCCCCAGATGTTGACGACGACGACCTTGCCCGCGTAGTCCTCCAGCGAGATCGTCCGGCCGTCCTCCATCAGGCTCGGACCGGTCAGGCCCTTGATGCCCTTGCGCTCGTCGCCCTCGTAGCGCAGCTTCGTCTCGCCGTTGGGCGCGACGAGCTGGAACTCCGAGCCGGCCACCACCGCGTCGTCACCGGACGTGCAGCCCGTGAGCAGCAGGAACGCCGCCGTGAGGCCACCGAGCAAGGACCGCGCCCTCATGCCCCGGTCACCCTCGGGTTCGTCGCGCCGACCGGTTCGGTGTAGACGACCCGGACCAGCTGCTCGCCCTCGAACACGAGGCTGGTCAACGACGCCAGCGAGCACTCGCGGCGACGCGGGTCGTGCCACATCCGCTTGCCCTCCATGAATCGCCGCAGCGTCCAGATCGGCAGCTGGTGCGACACGCACACCGCCTCGTGGCCCTCGGCCACCGACCGGGCCCGCTGCACCGCGCCGAGCATCCGGTGCGCGATCGCCAGGTACGGCTCGCCCCACGACGGCCGGAACGGGTTGACCAGCTTCGGCCAGTGCTTGGGCGAGCGCAGCGCGCCGTCGCCGACGGCCACCTTCAGGCCCTCGAACTTGTTGTCCGCCTCGATCAGCCGCTCGTCGGTGTCGAGTTCGAGCCGGTGCGAGTCGGCGATCGGCGACGCGGTCTGCTGCGCCCGGTCCAGCGGCGAGGCCACGACGTGCGCGATGTCGTGGTCGGCCAGGTGCTCGGCCACGGTCAGCGCCTGCTTCTGGCCGCGTTCGGACAGCTTGAAGCCCGGCAGGCGGCCGTAGAGGATGCCGGTCGGGTTGTGCACCTCACCGTGCCGCAGCAGGTGGACGACTGTTCGGCTCACTTGGTCGCCTCCGCGGCGGCAGCGGCACGGGCGGCGTGCGGCAGGGCGTCGGCGATGACCTCGAAGTCGGCTTCGGTCATGGCCGCGTTGACGAACCACGCCTCGAAGGCGCTCGGCGGCGCGTACACGCCCCGTTCGAGCAGGGCGTGGAAGAACGGCGGGAAGCGCCACGTCTGCGCGGCCTGGGCGCCCGCGTAGTCGGTGACCTCGGCGTCGGTGAAGAACACGCTGACCAGGTTGCCGGCGAACTGGACGCGGTGCGCGACGCCCGCCTCGGTGAGCGCGGCGGTGAACAGCGCGCCCAGCCGGGTGGCGTTGGCGTCCAGGGTGCGGTAGACGTCGTCGGTGGCCGCGCGCAGCGTGGCCAGGCCGGCGGCGACCGCGACCGGGTTACCGGACAGCGTGCCCGCCTGGTAGACCGGGCCGGACGGGGCGAGCTTGCCCATCACGTCCGACCGGCCGCCGAACGCCGCCGCGGGCAGGCCGCCGGACATGACCTTGCCGAACGTGTAGAGGTCGCCTTCGACGTTCTCCAGGCCGTACCAGCCGGCGCGGGAGACGCGGAAGCCGGTCATCACCTCGTCCATGATCAGCAGCGCGCCGTTGTCCCGGCAGAGCTGCTTGAGCTCGGCGTTGTGCCGGGGCGCGATCGCGCCCATGTTGCCCGCCGCGGCCTCGGTGATCACGCAGGCGATCTCGTCGGGGTTCTCGGCGAACGCCCGCTTGACGGCCTCGACGTCGTTGTAGGGCAGGACCAGGGTGTCGGCGGCCTGCGCGCCGGTGACGCCGGGTGACGTGGGCAGGCCGAGGGTGGCGACGCCGGAGCCCGCCTGGGCGAGCAGCGCGTCCACGTGGCCGTGGTAGCAGCCGGCGAACTTGACGACCTTGCGGCGCCCGGTGAAACCGCGGGCCAGCCGGATCGCGCTCATGGTGGCCTCGGTGCCGGAGTTCACCAGGCGGACCTGGTGCACCGGGGCGACCCGGTCGATGATCTCCTCGGCCAGCTCGATCTCGCCCTCGGTGGGCGTGCCGAACGACAGGCCGTGCACGGCGGCCTCGCGGACGGCGTGCACCACGTCCGGGTGGGCGTGCCCCAGGATCATCGGGCCCCAGGACGACACCAGGTCGACGTACCGGTTGCCGTCCGCGTCCCACAGGTGCGGGCCCTCGCCGCGCACCATGAACCTGGGCGTGCCGCCGACCGAGTGGAAAGCCCGTACCGGTGAGTTCACGCCACCGGGGATCACCGCCGCCGCGCGCTCGAACAGTGCCTGGGATCGCGTCGCTGTCACGTCGTCCAGTCTCACACGTCGGGTTGTTCGGCCTGCTTCCGACCACGGGTGCGCACGGCGAGCACGGTCTGGCGCAGCGCGTCGAGCAGCAGCACGCCCGCGATCGTGACCAGGCCCACGGACGCGCCGATCCAGTTGCCCTTGAACCGCGTGGACTCCAGCGGCGGGTGGTCGGGCACGGGGTAGCTGTAGTGCACGACACCCCGGTTCCAGCACCACACGGCGGCGGGCACCAGCAGCGCGATCAGCACCACTTCGCCGATCGCGATGAGCGCGCGCTTCGGCTGGTGCAGCGTTGGCGTGTCGGGGTCGGGCTCGGGTTCCGGCACGGTCTCGGTCTCGACGGTGGCCGCAGTCACGTCGGTCAGCTTCTCACGCCCGTCCGGGTCGTCACCGTCACGTCGCACTGTGACCGCCACCTCGCGTGGTCAGCAGCTTCGCGATCGCGGCGCGGAGCGCGTCGGCGTCGCGCGCCCAGCCCATCACCACCGTGCCGTCGACGAGCCGGAGGGGCACCGCCTCCGTGCCGCGGGGCAGCGACCAGCCGCCTCCGAGGACCCGCGCGCCGGCTCGCGGTTCCACCCCTTCGACCGCCTCGACGTCACCGACGCGCAGCTCGTCGCGGCCCTGGTGGAGGGCGACGGGCGTGAGGCGGACGGCGTAGAGGCGCCGGCGGCCCTGCACCCAGAGGGCGGTGGGCAGGAGCAGGACGAGCGCGACGAGCAGCCACAGCAGCGGGCGGACGGCGCCGGTGAGCGCTTCGACGGCGAACCCGAGGACGGCGAACACCGGGCCCCACAGCAGCGGCCACCAGGACGTGCCCGGTTCGGCGTACAAGGTCGGCTGGTCCACGGTCGCGCTAGCCCTGGTTGCCGGAGAAGTACTGCCGCGTACCGGGCAGGAAGCTGAACACCGACGCGGCGGCCGGCAGCACGAGCCGCAGCACGATGACCACCCAGTCGAGCGTGCCGGTGTCACCGTCCCGGGCGGCGATGATCGCGGCGGCCAGCGCGAGCACGCCGATGACCGACGCGCCACCGCACAGGGCGAGCCTGGCGTGGTAGTTGCCGCCGAGCAGCAGGACCGCGCCCCAGACCAGCGCGATGGCCAGGCAGGCGCTCGCGAACAACGCCATGATCGGCCCGAACCCCGCGAAGGCGCCCTCGCCGGTCGCGATCGCGCGGGTGAGGGACCCGAGCGGCCACGACAGCGCCGTCAGGATCCACAGGACGAACGAGACGACGACGGCGTTGGGCCGGACCAGGGCGGTGGTGTGCTGGTCGACGTTGCGCATCTGGCCCGGGTACGGCGACTGGTAATGCGGTTGGGGGCCTGCTCGGGGGTACTCGACGGGACGCATGGGCTGCCCGTACGGGTCGGGGTGGAACGGTTGCCCGTGCGGGTCGCGGTCGAACGGCGGCTGCGTCATCTCGGCGCCGACCGCGTGTAGGTGTTCGACGCGGGCAGGTACATCGCCACGAACCCGAGCGCGCAGGCGCCCAGGAACACCCACGACCAGACCACGCCCACCAGCCAGTGCACGTGCGGCATGCCGTCCGCGGTGGAGACGAGCATCGCGACGAGCCCGAAGGCGGCCGAGGGCAGGGCGAGCACGGTGAGCGTGATCCGCGCCCAGTTCCGGCCCGCGCGCAGCTTGGCGGCGGCGATCAGGAACGGCACCGACAGCACCGCGAAGAGGAGCGCGAACAGGATCGGCGTGAACCGGGCGACCAGCTCCGCCTCGCCCCTGGTCATCGGGTCGGCCTGGGCCTCCGAGTCGCGCACGAGGTCGTCGGTCAGCCCGTCCATCCCGGTGTAGAACAGGCCCGGCAGCGCCAGCACGACCAGCGCCGCCGCCGCGATCCAGCACCACGACGCGACGGTCGTGGTGACCGGGCGGCGGGGCGCGAAGTCGTGCTGGTCGACGGGCGGCATCGGCGCGGGCAGCTGGAAGCCGGGCGGCAGCGGTGCGTCCGCCCGGCCCTGTCCAGGCAGGTCCACCTGGTGGAACGGCGAGGCGAACGGGTCCGGTTCGGGCATGGGGTTCTCCGCGGGGTTCAGTGCTGCTTCACCCACTGTGCCGTACCGGGGAGCCAGGTGAACGCCAAACCGACACCGATCAGCAGCAGCGTCACGAGGTTCACGGCACTGGCGCCCGGCAGCACGATCCACAGCACGTGCAGCACGGCCACCGCGGTGAGCACACCGCGTGCCCACCGCCTGCCCTGCCGCAACAGCCACCCGAACAGCCCGTAGCCGAGGCCGAACCCGACCGCGACGACGGTCAGCTGCGTCAGCAGCCCCGTGATCGCGGCCGGGTCGTCGCCGACCCGGTGGGCGGCCTGCTCGAACTCGTCCCGGCGCAGCCACAGCACGAGGTTCTCCAGCAGCAGGAACGCGCCGAGGGCGAACCACACCGCGACCGCGCCGCGCACCACCGCGGGCGGCTGCCCGGTCATCCGGCTCGTTTGGCCGAGTCGAAGTAGGCCTTCGAAGCGGGCAGGTACAGCGTGACCACGGCGGCGGCCACGACGAGCACGATGACCAGGCCGACCAGCGAGAAGCCGATCAGGTGGTAGAGCAGCACCAGCACGCCCACCACGGTCAGGGTGATCCGCGCCCAGTTGCGGCCCGCGCGTGCCTTCATCGCGAAGAGCACCATCAGCGCGGCCAGCACCACGCCGACGATCACGCTGCCCACCAGCACCAGGTTGACCGCGGCTTCGAGCTGCTCCGGCGTGACCTCCGGCGTCGACGCCGCGGTCTTGCGCGCCTCTTCGAGGGCGGCGTCGCGCTGGGTCAGCACCAGCGCGGACGACACGATGAGCAGGATCGCGCTCGCGAGCCAGAGGAAGAACGACAGGCGGACTTCCTTCGGCTCCGGCACGGCGGGCTGGTTGTACCCGCCGTGCCCGGCCAGCTCCGACGCGCTCAGCGGCGGTGGCGCCGGGGTGTAGGGCTGCTGAGGCGGGGGCGGCGCGGACGGGTAGGGCTGCTCCGGCGGCCGGTTGTCAGGGTCCTGTGGGGTCGTCACGCCTGCAAACGCTATGGCCTGGTCAAGGTCGTTGTCCACCGCGACGGGCCGTGGCTGCAGACCTGTGACCCGCGGCCTCGGCTACCGGCGGTGGTTCGTCCTCGGGCGGTGGTCGGCGGTGGTCATCGCGGTGCGGGTCCCGGGGCCACCGGAGGGCGTGGCTTGAAGTAGCCCGAGACCGACGTCTGGTACATCAGCACCACGGCGGCACCGTCGATCAGCATCGTGACCACGCCGAACGCCAGGTCGATGCCGTTGACCGACAGGCCGGACGCCGCCGTGAAGCCGGTCGCGGCGGAGAGGAGCCGCAGCACGCCGAGGAGGATCCCGGCGGCGGCGATGACGGTGAGCACGACCCGCGCCCAGTTCCGGCCGCCGGCCATCCGGTTGGCGAGCAGCGTGTAGACCAGGATCAGACCGGCCGCGATCACCAGGCCGAACACGATCCCGCCGGTCGCGGCGGCGTCCAGGTCGTCCTGGCTGAGGGTCGGCTGCTGCACGCGCAGCTCGCGGATCAGCATCTCGCGGTCGGCCAGCTGCACCATGAAGCGGACCATGCCGACCACGGCGCTGAGGATGAACAGCCACCGGGCTATGTCGATCAGCTTGGGCGGGGTCGGTCTCGGTGGCCTGGTGCGGGCGGGCCGGGAGAACCGGGAGGACCGGGTGGTGTCGGGCCGGTCGGACCGGCCGGGTTCGGGCGTGGTCATCCGCGGTCCAACCAGCCCGCGGCCTCGACCGCCCAGTAGGTGAGCACGATGTCGGCGCCGGCCCGGCGGATCGACGTCAGCATCTCCAGCACGGTCCGCTCGCGGTCGATCCAGCCGTTGCGGGCGGCGGCCTCGACCATCGCGTACTCGCCGGAGATCTGGTAGGCCGCGACCGGGACGTCGGCGATCTCGGCGACGGCCTTGACGATGTCGAGGTAGGGCAGGGCGGGCTTGACCATGACCATGTCGGCGCCCTCGGCCAGGTCGAGCGTGACCTCGCGGAGCGCTTCGCGGGCGTTGGCCGGGTCCTGCTGGTAGGTCTTGCGGTCGCCTTGGAGCTGCGACTCGACCGCGTCGCGGAACGGGCCGTAGAGGGCGGACGCGTACTTGGCGCTGTAGGCCAGGATGCCGGTGTCGGTGTGGCCGGCTTCGTCCAGCGCGGAGCGGATGAACCCGATCTGGCCGTCCATCATGCCGCTCGGGCCGACGACGTGGGCGCCTGCCTCGGCCTGGGCGACAGCCATCTCGCCGTAGACCTCGAGGGTGGCGTCGTTGTCGACGGCGCCCTCGGGGGTCAGGACGCCGCAGTGGCCGTGGTCGGTGAACTCGTCCAGGCAGCAGTCGGACATCAGGACGGTCGAGTCGCCGAGTTCGTGGCGCAGGTCGCGCAGGGCGGTGTTGAGGATGCCGTCCGGGTCGGTCGCGCCGGAGCCGACCGCGTCGCGCTCGGCCGGGACGCCGAACAGCATGATCCCGCCGACCCCGGCCTGGACCGCTTCCACGGCGGCTTTGCGCAACGACTCGCGGGTGTGCTGGAAGACGCCCGGCATGCTCTGGATCTCGGCCGGGGAGTCCAGGCCTTCCTTGACGAACACGGGGAGGATCAGCTGGCGCGGGCGCACGGTGGTTTCACCGACCAGGCGGCGCATGGCCGGGGTCGTGCGCAGGCGGCGGGGGCGGTGGGCTGGGAACACGGCGGGTACTCCCTGGGCGATGGGTTGAGCCCGGCTCGGATTGTCGGTGCCCTGTGGTTCGGTATGTGCAAGGGGTGCTGCGAGCAGGGGTACGCCTGTTTTGCTGTCGGCTCAAGCCTGTTGGCTGTTGGCTCAAGCCGGTTGGCTCAAGCCCGGCCTGATTTGACATGGGGCCCTTACGAGCACCCCAGGCAGGCCGTAGCCGGCAGGCTCGGCGGGGAAAAGCGTCCCGCCGAGCCTGCCGGCTCCGACCAGCCCAAGGCACTCGAACCCATGTCAAATCAGGCCTCGGTGTGCCTGTTCCGGGTCCGTTGTGGTCCCGTCCCGATTGGGTTCCGGTCCCAGGTCCGTTGGGTTCCGTCCCGATTGGGTTCCGGTCCCAGGTCCGTTGGGTCCCGTTCGGCGGTCAGGACCTGCGCAGGCGCTTGGTCTTGCGTGGTGGTGGCAGGGCGCCTTCGGCTCGCAGTCGGGCGGCGTGCTGGGCCAGGGCGTCGACGAGGGCCGGGACGTTGGCGTCTTCCGGTTGGACGTCGACGCGCAGGCCGAACTCGCGGGCCGTTTCGGCGGTCTGCGGGCCGATGCACGCGACCAGGGTGCGTGCGTGCGGCTTGCCGGCGATGCCGACCAGGTTGCGGACGGTGGAGGACGAGGTGAAGCACACCGCGTCGAAGCCGCCCGACTTGATCATCTCGCGGGTGTCCGCGGGCGGTGGGGCGGCGCGGACGGTGCGGTAGGCGGTGACGTCGTCGATCTCCCAGCCGCGTTCGCGCAGGCCCGCCGCCAGGGTTTCGGTGGCGATGTCGGCGCGCGGGAGCAGGACGCGGTCCACCGGGTCCAGGATGTCGTCGTACGGCGGGAAGTCCGCGAGGAGGCCCTCGGAGGACTGCTCACCGGACGGGACCAGCTCGGGGATGATGCCGAAGCTGCGGACCTTGGCGGCGGTCGACTCGCCGACGCAGGCGATCTTGACGCCGGAGAAGGCGCGGGCGTCCAGGCCGAACTCGCGGAACTTCTCCCAGACCGCGCGGACGGCGTTGGTCGAGGTGAAGACGACCCACTGGTAGCGGCCGTCGACCAGGCCCTTCACCGAGCGCTCCATCTGCGCGGGGCTGCGCGGCGGCTCGACGGAGATGGTCGGCACCTCGACCGGGATCGCGCCGTGGGAGTGGAGGCGGTCGCTCATCGCGCCCGCCTGCTCCTTGGTGCGCGGGACGAGGACGCGCCAGCCGTACAGGGCGCGCGACTCCCACCAGGAGAGCTTGGTGCGGCCGGCGACGGCTTGGCCCACCGTGACGACCAGCGGGCCGCCGAGGTCGCCCGCGTCGGCGGCCAAGGAAGCGAGCGTGGTGTCGACGGTGCGCTGGCCGAAGCCGGTGCCGTCGCAGGTCACCGCGACCGGGGTCTGCGGGGCCACGCCGTTCTCCACCAGGGAGGACGCGGCCTCGGCGAGGTGACCGCCGGTGGCGTGGAGCACGAGCGTGCCGGGTGCGGCGGCCAGGCCGGACCAGTCGGTCACGCCCCGGACGTCGGCCTCGGTGTGCACGGCGCCCAGCGCGACACCCGCGTAGGCGGGCACGGCGGTACCGGCGGGGACGCCGGGCACCACGTCGAAGGCGATCGTGGTCTTGGAGACCGCGTGGGCCTCCTTGACGACGGAATCGAGGGTCAGCGGGTCACCGGCTACCAGGCGGACCACGGCGTGGCCGTTCTTCGCCTCGGCGACCAGGTCCTTCGCGACGTCGGCGGGATCGCCCACGGCGGGTCGCACCTCGACGCCGTCGGGTACCAGCGCCACCACCTCGGCCGGGACGTCCGGGTCCGTGACCACGAGCTCCGCCTTGTGGAGCAGGTCGCGGGCCCGGACTGTGAGCAGCCCGGTGTCGCCCGGACCTGAGCCGACGAACGCGACTCGGCCGGGGGTCTTGCGTGCGCGGGTCATCAGGGCACTCCCCATCAACTACGCCCCGCCGGCGACGCGGTGGCGTGGCCGGAGAGGTCGAGCAACTCGGCGGCCAGCGCGCGGCCGAGTTCCTCTGCTGCGGTCAAGTCACCGGTGGCGGACGCACGGAGGAGGTCGCCGTCCTCCGTCGCCATGACCCCGCGCAGGGACAGGCGGAGAACGACTTGCGTCGACCCGTCGGCTGCGTCTTCGGCGAGGTCTTCCACCACATCGGCCAGTGCGCCGACCGGCGCGCTGCAGCCTGCTTCGAGCGCGGCCAACAAGGCACGCTCGGCAGCTACAGCGGCCCTGCTGGCCGAGTCGTCCAGAGTGGACTGGAGGAGGTGTTCGGTGTCGACGTCGTCGACCCGGCACTCCACTGCGAGGGCGCCCTGTGCGGGCGCGGGGAGCATCTGGATGGGCTCCAAGGTCTCGGTGATCTCGGCGGTGCGGCCGAGGCGGGCGATGCCGGCGCGGGCCAGCACGACGGCGTCCAGCTCGCCGTCGGCGACCTTGCGGATGCGGCTGTCGACGTTGCCCCGGAGCGGGACGACCTCGATGCCGAGGCCGAGCGCGTCGAGCTGCGCGGCGCGGCGGGGTGAGCCGGTGCCCACCTTCGCGCCGGTGGGCAGCTCGCCCAGGGTCAGGCCGTCGCGGGCGACGAGCGCGTCCCGCGGGTCCTCGCGGGGCGGGACGGCGGCCAGCGACAGGCGCGGGTCGCGCGCCGTGGGCAGGTCCTTGTAGGAGTGCACGGCGACGTCGATCTCGCCGTTCGCGAGCGCGTCGCGCAGCGCCGAGGTGAACACCCCGATGCCGATCTCGGCGATGGGTGCGGACGAGCGGTCACCGGGCGTGGAGATCGTGACGATCTCCACGGTCGCGCCCGCCTCGCGCAGCGCGTCGGCCACGTGGCCGGTCTGCGCGAGCGCGAGGGCGCTGCCGCGGGTGCCGATCCTCAGGGTGCGGTTCACCGCTTCTCACCTTTGGGTTGCGTCGAATGGGGGGTGCTGACGGCGGACGGCGCCTGCGGGTCGAGCCCGAACAGCTCGCGCAGCGCCTCGGCGTAGCCGGCCCCACCGGGCGCCGCGGCCAGCTCCTTCACCCGCACGGTGGGGGTGTGCAGGAGCTTGTCCACCACCCGGCGCACGGTCTTGGCCAGCTCGTCGCGCACCGCGCCGTCCAGCTCGGGCAGCCGCGAGTCCAGGCGCAGCAGCTCGGCGTCCACGACCTCGGCGGCGCGCTTGCGCAGTGCCGTCACGGTGGGCGTGACCCCGGCCGAGCGCTGCCCGGCCAGGTAGGCGCGGACCTCCTCGGCCACGATCTCCGCCGCGCGCAGCGTGCCCTGCCCGGTCGGGGCGTCGGACAGCCTGCGCTGAAGGGTCTCCAGGTCGACCACGCGGACGCCGTCGAGCAGCGTCGCGGCCGGGTCGACGTCCTTGGGCAGGCCGAGGTCGCAGACGACCAGCGGCCGGTCCGGGGCGCGGTCGCCGATGTGCTCGGCGCCGACGACCGTGCCGACCGAGCCGGTGCAGGCGAACAGCACGTCCGCCTTCGCGACCTCGTCGGTCAGGGTGTCCAGGCCGGTGGACGTGGCGCGGACGCCGTCCGCGCGCAGGGCCGTGGCCAGGCGTTCGCCGTTGGCGGCCGTGCGGTTGGCGATGACGACCTCGCCGATGCCGGCGCGGCGCAGGTGGGCGGCGGCCAGGCCGCCCATGGAGCCGGCGCCGACGATGAGGGCCTTGCGGCCTTCGAGCCCGTCGAGCGCGGCGGCGGCGTCGGCGAGGGCCTCGGAGACGACGGACGCGCCGGCGTGGTCGATGTCGGTCTCGGTGTGCACGCGCTTGCCGACCCGCAGGGCGTGCTGGACCAGCTCGTGCAGCGTGCGGCCGACCACGCCCTGGTCGTCGGCGGCGTTGTAGGCGTTGCGCAGCTGGCCCAGGATCTGGGCCTCGCCGACCACCATCGAGTCCAGGCCGCCCGCCACTGAGAACAGGTGCTCGACGGCGGCGGCGGAGTAGTGCACGTAGAGGTGCTCGAACAGGTCGGCGGGCTCTGCTCCGGCTTGGCGGGCGAGCACCTCCACGACCTCGTTCATGCCGCCGTGGAACGTCTCGACGACCGCGTACACCTCGACCCGGTTGCAGGTCGACAGCAGCACGGCCTCGGACACGCTCGGCGCCGTCAGCAGCTGGTCGAGGACCTTGCCGCGATCGGCGTCGGCGACCGCGACGCGCTCCAGCACGGGGACCGGCGTGGTCCGGTGGGACAGACCGACGACGAGCACGCTCATGCGCACACCACCGACCGGCTCACTACCCGCACGATCACGGGCGAATCACCACCCCGTCCACACCGATGCCGTTGACCACGTCACCGGCGGCCTCGTCAGCCCGTCGCGCGACGTGGAACGACAGGATCTGCATCTCGACCGCCAGGTCGACCTTGCGCACTTCGACGTAGTCCGGCACTTGGAGCACGACGGGTGCGAAGTTCAGGATGCACTGGACTCCGGCGGATACCAAACGGTCGCAGACGGCCTGAGCTGCCTGTGGGGGTGTCGCGATGACCCCGATCGAGACCTCGCGCTCGGCGCAGACGGTCGTGATGTCGTCGATGTGGTCGACCGGTATGCCGCCTACCGGCACTCCCGTCAGGTCCGGGTCGATGTCGAACAGCGCGGCGACCGGGAAGCCGCGGCTGGGGAAGCCGCCGTAGTTGGCCAGCGCGTGACCAAGATTACCGATCCCGACGACCGCCACCGAGTGCTTGCGGGTGAGGCCGAGGATCCGCTCGATGTGGCTCACGAGCACCTCGACGTCGTAGCCGACGCCACGCGTGCCGTACGAGCCGATGTAGGACAGGTCCTTGCGGAGCTTCGCCGAGTTGACCCCGGCCGCACCCGCCAGTTCCTCGCTGGAGATGGTGGTCACGCCCTGCTCGACCATGCCCGAGAGGACGCGGAGGTAGACCGCGAGCCGCGCCACCGCCGCCTCGGGGATCGCGCGTGCCCGCTCCCGGACGTCGGCGGGCGCTTCGGTACCGGTCTCCCCTGGGCGGGTCACGACACCGTCACCCTCGCCCCGCTGAGCCGCCACGCTGGAACTCCTCGACATCCGTCGCACTGACCCGCCGGGTACCGCCACCAGCGGAGTGATGCGACCACCGTACCGCTTGTGAACGCTTGCACAAAGTCGGTGACCGGACCCCCGACCCCACTGCGCCCCCGTGGGGTGAATTCCGCACCAGCACCTGTTCGGGTGATCTAGCGGACGGTGCAGAAGACGCTGTGCCAGCCGGTCGCCCCGTCCGGCAGGGGCGCGACGCGGGCCTGCGGTTGGGTGAACCCGGCCCGGTCCGTGGCACGTACCTCGACGGTGTGACCTCCGGGCGCCAGGCCGTCGAGCTCGACCCGCCACATGCGCCAAGCCGAGCCGTTCACCTCGGCGGCGAGGGTCGCGGTCCGCCACGGTCCGCTGTCGACCCGGACCTCGACCCGGTCGACGCCGATGGGCTGGGCCCAGGCGACACCGGTGGCGACGACCCGGCCGGAGACGGTGGACCCGCGCTCCGGGCGGTCGATCCGGGACATCACCTTGACCGGCGCCTCCCGCGCCCACGCGCGGTCGATCCAGTAGCCGCGCCTCGCCTCGAACGTGGTCAGCTCCAGGTCGACCACCCACTTCGTGGCCGAGACGTACCCGTACAGGCCGGGCACGACCAGGCGGGCCGGGAACCCGTGCTCCAGCGGCAGCGGCTCGCCGTTCATGCCGAGCGCGATGAGGGCGCCGCGGTCGGGGTCCAGGACGACGTCGACCGGCGAACCGGCCGTCCAGCCGTCCGCGCTGGTGGAGAACAGCTGGTCGGCGCCGTCCCGGACGCCGGCTTCCAGCAGGACGTCGCGCAGCGGCACGCCGACGAAGTGGGCGGTGGAGATGTAGGGCCCGCCGACCTCGTTGGAGACGCAGACCATGGTCACCGTGCGTTCGACCAGGTCACGGCGGCGCAGGTCGTCGTAGCGGAGGACGAGCTCGCGGTCGACCAGGCCGTGCACGCGCAGCGCCCAGTCCTCGGCGCGGACGCGCGGCACGCTCAGCGCCGTGTCGATCCGGTAGAAGTCCGCGTTCGGCGTGATGAAGGTGGGCGTGCCCTCGGCGGCGAAGTCCGCGCCCGGCGGGATCGGCGGTGCGGGCGAGGCGGGCTTGAGCTCCCCGACCGCACGACGTGACGCCTCGACGTCCACCCGGCTGCCCGCGAACTGGCCGACGAGGGCGGCGAGACCCGTGGCGGCCGAGGTGATCAGGAACGCGCGGCGACCGGCGGTCGGCTCGGTGGGGTTGGTGGCCGTGGCGTGCAGCCACCGGAAGACGGCGACACCGGTGGCCAGGGCGGCGACCGGGGCGAGGACGCCCAGTTGGCCCAGGTCGGGCCGGTACAGCACGGCGGAGACGCCGAGCAGGCCGAGGACGACGGCCAGCACCGTGCCGGGCAGTGGCGTGCGGCGGGACAGCAGGCCCGCGGCGACGGCCGCGCCCAGCAGGACGGCGGCCATGCCGAGCAGCAGCACGAGCTTGTCGTGGGTGCCGAACGCGCGGACCGCGAAGTCCTTCAGCGGGCTCGGCGCCAGGTCGATCGCCGTGTTGCCGACCGCCACGAACGGTGACGCCGAGGGCCCGACCACACCCGCGACCAGGTGACCGGCCGCGAGGGCGGCGACCACGCCGAGGAGTCCCACGAGGGCGGCGGTCAGGCGTGTCATGGGTCAATTCGACACCCTCGGCGCCCCTGGCCGCCGAATCCGTAAGCGGCCGGTAATCGTCAGCGCAGGGCGGCGCGCAGGCGGTCCTCCTCGACCGACCAGTACCCGTGCTCCTCGCCGTCGACCAGGATCACCGGCACCCGGTCGCCGTACTCGGCGCGCAGCTCGCGGTCCGAGTCGACGTCCCGCACGTCCCACGGCACGCCCAGTTCGCCGCAGATCCGTTCCAGGTCGGCTCTGGCCTGCTCACAGGCGTGGCAGTCGACCCGGCTCATCAAGGTGACGTGGTGGCTCACGGCGTTCAGGCTAGGGGTAGGCGCAGCCGGGCCCGCGCGAGCTTGCCGGTCGGCGAGTGCGGGAGCGTGGTGGCGAACTCGACCACGGTCGGGACCTTGAACTTCGCCAGCCGTCCCGCGCAGTGGTCCAGCACGGCGTCCTCGGTCAGCTCCGCGCCCTCGGCGGGCACCACGACGACCTTCACCGACTCGCCGGTCCGCTCGTCCGGCACGCCGACCGCCGCCGCCTCGGCCACGCCGTCCAGCTCGGCCAGCACCTGCTCGACCTCGTGCGGGTAGACGTTGAAGCCGTTGACGATGATCAGGTCACCCGCCCGGTCGACGAGGTGCAGGTCGCCGTCCGCGTCCAGGTAGCCGACGTCACCGGTGCGGAACCAGCCCTCCGCGTCCGGGCCGTGCGCGCCGTCCGGCCAGTAGCCGCTGAACAGGTTGTCGCCCCTGGCCGCGACCAGGCCGGTGCCCGGCTCGTCCTCGTCCTGGTCGAGCGGCCTGCCGTCGGTGTCGACCAGCCGGACCTGCACGCCGGGCAGCGCACGCCCGACCGAACCGGCCTTGGGCACGCCGCCGGCCAGGGTCGTGGTCAGCACGGGGCCGGTCTCGGTGAGCCCGTAGCCCTCGTAGACGGGCAGGCCGGTCGCGACGCGCATGGCGTCCAGCAGGCCGGGCGACAGGGGCGCGGCGCCGGAGGTGAACAGGCGGACCGTGGCCAGGTCCGCGCGGAGCCGTTCGACGGGCTGGGCCAGGATCGCCGCGTACATCGGCGGCACGCCGACCAGCGTGGTCACCCGGTGCTCGCGGATCGCGGTCAACGCCTGGTCCGGGTCGAACCGCTCCAGCAGCACGGCCGTCGCGCCCGCACCCGCCACCTGCAGCAGGCCGGGGCCGAGGCCGTAGACGTGGAACAGCGGCAGCGCGAGCAGCACCCGGTCGCCCGCCGTCACCGGGGCGGGGCGCAGGGCCGCGCACTGCTCGACGTTGGCCAGCAGCGCCCGGTGCGACAGCATCGCGCCACGCGGCGAGCCGGACGTGCCGGAGGTGTAGCCGAGCACGGCCAGGTCCTCGCCCGAGCCGATGGCGGTGAACTCCTCGCCCGGCGCCATGGTCGGCGGTGGCAGCACGGCGACGTCCACACCGCCGGGGTCGCCGATGAGCAGCTTCGCGCCGCTGTCGGCGACCAGGCGCTCCAGCTCGCGCTTCGGCTGGCCCGGTCCGACCGGCACCAGCACGCCACCCGCGCGCAGCACGCCGAACACGGCGACGCAGAACTCCGCTCCGGTGGGCAGCCGCACGACGACCCGGTCGCCGGGTGCCACGCCCGCCGCGGCCAGCCGGTGCGCCTCACCGTCCACGGCGGCGTCGAACTCGGCCCAGGTGTGGCTGTTCGCGGTCGTCCGGTTCCCGGCTTCGCCGGAGGCCGTGACATCGACCAGCGCGACGTGCTTGGGTCCACGGTGCGCGGAGGCGCGAACCAGGTCGGCGATGTTGCTTGCGGAAGCGGTCAACGTGACCTCCTGGTGAACCACAGCGGACCTCAGCGCAGTCTGTCACGCGCGGGCGGCGTCACGCAGTGCCTCCGTCCGGGTCGCAGACTCGACACCACTTGCCGCTACCTACTACGGAGTAACAACACGTATGCTGCCGGCACGGCGACTCTGTGGAGGTGCCGCGAGCCGATGACCGCACGGGCACGCGAGAACTCCGTCCGAACCATCCGGACGCTCCGATCGAGGTGGAGGGCGGGAGGGCAGTCCAGCACGATCGAGAGCGTGGAGAGCAACGCGGCCGAAGAGCCGTGGAACCTGGTCCGCGCCGCTCAGGGCGGCGACACGGACGCGTTCGGCGCGCTGTACGACCGGTACGTCGACGTGGTCTACCGGTACGTGCTCTTCCGGGTGAGCGACCGCACGCTGGCCGAGGACGTCACCAGCGAGACGTTCCTCCGCGCGCTGCGCAGCATCCGGTCCATCAGCTACCAGGGCCGCGACGTCGGCGCCTGGTTCGTCACGATCGCGCGCAACATCGTGTTCGACCACGTCAAGTCGAGCCGCTACCGGCTGGAGGTCACGACGGCCGAACTGGCGGACAACCGCGAGGTCACGGACGGCCCCGAGCAGGAAGTGCTGACCGACGCGACGAACGCCGAACTGCTCCGCTGCGTCGCCCAACTGGGTGACGACCAGCGGGAATGCATCACCCTCCGCTTCATCCAGGGCTTGTCCGTGGCGGAAACGGCGGCGAGGATGGGCCGCAACGAGGGCGCCATCAAGGCGCTGCAGCACCGAGCGGTGCGCCGGTTGGCCCAGCTGCTGCCGACCTGGCTGCGGTGATCACCGTCGCACCACTCGTCGCTCGCGTAACCCCGGAACCTCCCGGTTCGTTGTTCGGGGCAGGATCGCCTAGACAGTGCGGGATGGTTGGCCGAGCGGGATGGCAGGCAAAGGGATCACGCCGCTGTGGCGTCACAGGCAGCGCGAGCAGTTCGCTCGCGCGGTCGACGCGCGGCCCGGTCCGGAGTCGGAAGAGGTCGAGGGCGACGAGCTCGCCGACGAGCTGGCCGTGGTGGCCCTGCTGCGGAAAGCCGCAGTCACGGCGGGGCCCGACGAGGCAGCCAAGGCGCGGATGCGGGCCAGGGTCCTCGGCGCGGCCGCGGCACCGCCCACGAAGCTCGACCAGCCCGTGCGGGAGCGCCGCACCGGTGCGCGCGGCCGATTAGTGGTGGCGCTCGCCGCGGCGCTGTGCCTGTTGTTCTCGCTGACCGGGATGAGCCTGCTGCTCAGCCGGGACGCGTTGCCGGGCGACGCGCTGTACGGCGTCAAGCGCACCGCCGAGTCCGCCTCGCTCGGCCTCACCTTCGACGAGGAGTCGAAGGGCTACAAGCGCCTGGAGTTCGCCGCCGCGCGCGTCGCCGAGATCGAGACGCTGGCCGACCGGTACCGGGAGTCCGGCGGCGGGCCGCTCGGCGGCTACCTGACCGCGTTGACCGACTTCGACGCCGACGCCGCGGCCGGGTCCCGCGTGCTGGCCGCCCTCGGCTCGAACTCGGATCAGCGCGCGCTGGAGGAGCTGCGCGACTGGGCCGAGACGCAGACGACCCGGCTGACCGAACTGCGCGCGTCCCTGCCGCCCGAGGCCGCCGACCGGGCGGGCACGTCGCTGGACCTGCTCGCCCGGATCGCCGAACGCGCGTCCGCGCTGCGCGCCAGGGCCGACTGCGCGTCCGTGACGTCCGGGCAGACCGACCAGGTCGGCCCGGTGCCCGCCGCGGACGCCTGCGCGGTGGCACCCGCCGACCCCGGCACGCCGCCGCCGGGCGTGCCGTCGTCCGTGCCGCCGTCCACGACCGCCGTCGCGCCCACCACGTCCGGCGACGCACCCGGCGAGACCGGCACCGGCACGCCGAGCGGTGTGCCGGGCAGCGGCAAGCCGTCGACCACGGTCCCGCCGACCACCACGACACCCGGCGGACCGCTGCCGCCGCTGCCCACGTTGACGCTCCCGTCGCTGCCGCTGCCGCTGCCCGGCCTCGGCGGCTGATCGCTACCCTGTCCCCATCGGACCGCGGGAGGCGCTGACGTGGTGAAAAGGCGTGTGGTGGAGGGCTCGGCGGAACGGGAGCGGCGTGCCGCGCTGGCCGGCGCGGCCTCGGCCGAGGCCGCGCTCACGATCGCGCCGTCCGGGAGCGCGCCCACCGACCTCACCGCCGCCGCCTTCTTCGACGTCGACAACACCATGATGATGGGCGCGTCGATCTTCCACTTCGCCCGCGGGCTCGCCGCGCGCAAGTACTTCAAGAACTCCGACCTGGCCGGTTTCGCCTGGCAGCAGCTCAAGTTCCGGGTCGGTGGCCGGGAGGACCCGCAGAGCGTGGCGGCGTCGCGGGAGCAGGCGCTGTCGTTCGTGGCCGGGCGGTCCGTGGCGGAGCTGGTGTCGCTCGGCGAGGAGATCTACGACGAGCTGATGGCCGACCGGATCTGGGCGGGCACGCAGGCGTTGGCGCAGATGCACCTGGACGCCGGCCAGCGGGTGTGGCTGGTCACGGCGACGCCG
Source organism: Saccharothrix carnea (assembly GCF_003014735.1). Classification (GTDB taxonomy): domain Bacteria; phylum Actinomycetota; class Actinomycetes; order Mycobacteriales; family Pseudonocardiaceae; genus Actinosynnema; species Actinosynnema carneum. Next base: position 462,283 of record NZ_PYAX01000006.1, read on the forward strand.
GTGGAGCTGGCGCAGATCATCGCGCGGCGGCTCGGCCTGACCGGTGCGCTGGGCACCGTGTCGGAGAGCGAGGACGGCATCTACACCGGCCGGTTGGTCGGCGACCTGCTGCACGGCCGGGCGAAGGCGCACGCGGTCCGGGCGCTGGCCGCGAAGGAGGGCCTGGACCTGCGGCGCTGCACGGCGTACTCGGACTCGGTGAACGACGTGCCGATGCTGTCGGTCGTCGGTACGGCGGTCGCGGTGAACCCCGACTCCGGCCTGCGCGAGACGGCGCGCAAGCGCGGGTGGGAGATCCGGGACTTCCGGACCGGGCGCAAGGCGGCGAAGATCGGCGTGCCGTCGGTGCTGGGGGCGGGTGCGCTGGCCGGTGCCGTGGCGGCGACCCTGGCCTACCGGCGTCGTGACCGTTGATCGTCGGGTTCATCCCAGGAAGACGTTCCGACGCTGGGTGAGCAGCCGGTACAAGGTCTGCTGGATGGTCTCGCGCACCTGGTCGGTCAGGTTGAACACGAGCATCGGGTCGTCCGCCGCGTGCGCACCGTGGACATCGGTCCGGATCGGCTCGCCGAACTCGATGTACCACTTCGACGGCAACGGGATGGCACCGAGCGGCCCCAGGAACGGGAAGAACGGCGTCACCGGGAAGTAGGGGAAGCCGAACAGCCTGGCCAGCGCCTTGATGTCGCCGATCTTCGGGTAGATCTCCTCGGCACCCACGATCGAGCAGGGGATGATCGGCACGCCGGTGTTCAGCGCCGCCGACACGAACCCGCCCCGCCCGAACCGCTGCAGCTTGTACCGGTCCTTGAACGGCTTGCCGATGCCCTTGAAGCCCTCCGGCCACACGCCGACCAGCTCACCGGACCTGAGCAGCCGTTCCGCGTCCGGGTTGCACGCCAGCGTCTGCCCCGACTTGCGCGCCAACGCGCCGAGCACCGGCGTCTTGAACACCAGGTCCGCGCCCAGCATCCGCAGGTGACGACGTTTCGGGTGCTCGGACCGGATGGCGATCGCGGTCATCGTCGCGTCCAGCGGCAGGGTGCCGGAGTGGTTGGCGACGATCAGCGCACCGCCCTCGCCGGGCACGTTGTGCAGGCCGATCGTCTCGACCCGGAACCACTTCTCGTACAGCGGCTTGAGCGGTGGCATCAGGACGTGGTCGGTCAGGTCCGGGTCGAAGCCGAACTCGTCCACCTCGTAGTCGCCGCGCAGGCGCCTGCGGGCGAACGCCAGCAGTTCCGCCAAGCGCTGCTCCCAGCCCGCCGGCTCGACCGCGTCCTCGACCTCCGGTGCCTCTTCCGCGGCCTCCGTCGCGGCCGGCTCGGGCACGGGAACCGGCCCGAGGGCACCGGTCGTGCCACGCCGTCGTCGAGCCGCCTCCCGGTCGGCACCGTGCAGCGGGATCACCCGTGCCTCTTCCACGCGTCCACCTCCTCGCCCTCGATCGGAACCCGCTAGCGGAACCTGGCGGCCAGGTCGAGCACACCGCGCTCGACGGACGCCACCAGCTCCGGGTCGACGAGCGGACGCAGCGCGCGCCCGCTCACGTAGTCGTCGAACGCCTGCTGGGTGGTCCACCTCGGCGTGAAGCCGAACTCCTCCTTGAGCAGCGTCGTGTCCACCACCCGGCCCCAGTTCAGGAACCTCATCTGGTCCGGGGAGAAGTCCACCAGCCGCGCGCCCCGGAAGAACCGGCCCATGGTCGGCACCGCCGCGCTCGGCACGGGCAGGCTGATCCGGCCGGCACGGCGGATGGCCTGCGACAGCATCAGCACGCCGTCACCACCCACGTTGTAGACACCGGGCAGGTCGTGCAGCGCCGCGCGTTCCAGCACGGCCAGCGCGTCCTCCGAGTGCAGCAGCTGGACCCTGGCGTCGTAGCCCATCACCGTCGGCACCACGGGCAGGGCGAAGTACCTGGTCAGGACCGTGTCGATGCGCGGGCCGATGAAGTTGGTGAACCGCAGCGCGGTCACGTCCACGTCCGGCCTGCGGCGCGCGAACCCGCGCACGTACCCCTCGACCTCGACCGCGTCCTTGGCGTACCCGCTGGACGGCAGGTCCTTCGGGCCCATGTCCTCGGTGAACACGGCCGGGTCGCGCGAGCTCGACCCGTAGACCGCGCTGGTCGACTTGACCACGAGCTTGCGCACGTGCGGCGACTTCTGGCACGCGGCCAGCAGCTGCATCGTGCCGATGACGTTCATCTCCTTCATCACGGTCCGCCCGGACGGGCCGGCCGGGTTCGCCGTCACCGACGCGTGCACGACCGTGTCGACGTGCGCGGTGGAGATGACCTTCGCGATGAGGGGGTTGCGGATGTCGGCGCGCACGAACTCGGCGCGGCCCATGCGGCGCAGCAGGTCGCGTGACGGCGGTTCGGTGTCCACGCCGAGCACGCGGTCGATGTCCGGGTTCGCCGCGAAGCGCGCGGCGAGGTGACCGCCGAGGTACCGGCTGCAGCCGGTGACGAGAACGACCTTGGGCGCCATGCGACTCCCTGTGCGGGTGGGGCGACTCGACGATGCTATCCGGGATCCCGCAGTGGGATCGGCCGTGGAACGTCGTCTTGACGCAGGTCACCGAGGCTTTACCGGTGAATCACCCGGATGGCGGGACGGCACGTCCTGCCCTGGGACGAGCACACCGCCAGTCCCGCGACCCGCAGGGCCGGGGACTGGCGGTGGCAGAACCCGCAGGGGCTACTTGCCGCGCTTCCTGCGCTGGACCCGCGTCTTGCGCAGCAACTTGCGGTGCTTCTTCTTCGACATGCGCTTGCGGCGCTTCTTGATGACCGAGCCCATGCGGGTTCCTTCACTACTAGACGTTGGTGGTCTCCACGCGCCGGTGGAGACACCCGTCAAGTGGGCGCGCCGACACCAGGCACGAACGGCCTATGAGTTTACCCGGCGGCCCGCACGCGCTCTCACCCGGCGTCGAAGTAGGCGTTGCGCAGGTACTCGTGCACCGCCTTCTCCGGCACCCTGAACGACTTGCCCACGCGCACCGCCGTCAGCTCACCGGAGTGGACCAGGCGGTACACCGTCATCTTCGACACGCGCATCATCAGCGCGACCTCGGCGACCGTCATGAATCTGACTTGACCGAGCGACTTCTCCTCCGCAGGCATGGATCACCGCGTCCTTCGACACGCGTCGTGCCGTCGGCTTCCCCACCGACGGTTCGACACGCACGTGCTGCCTTGAGAGTAACGGGACAGGTGGGACTGGTGCGACGGCCAATGGCGGTATCAGTCCGCCTCGTGGGCGCGTCCCAGCTCCACCGAACGGTCGCGCGCCGCCTCCAGGGCCGCCAGCATCGCCGCGCGCACGCCGTGCCGCTCCAGCTCGCGGATGGCCATGATGGTGGTGCCGGCGGGCGACGTGACGGCCTCGCGCAGGATCGTCGGGTGCTGCCCGCCCTCGCTGAGCATGGTGGCCGCGCCGACCGCCGACTGGATGATCAGGCTGCTGGCGAGGTCGCGCGGGATGCCGAGCAGGATGCCCGCGTCGATCATGGCCTCGACCAGGTAGAAGAAGTAGGCCGGGCCGGAGCCGGACAGCGCGGTGACGGCGTCCTGCTGGTTCTCCGGGACGCGGGCCACCTTGCCGACCGTGGTGAGCAGCTCCTCGACCAGGTTCAGGTGCTCGTCGGTGGCGTACTTGCCGGCCGAGATGGCGCTCATCGCCTCGCCGACGAGCATCGGGGTGTTCGGCATGACCCGGACCACGGGGGTGCTGTCGGGCAGCCTGCGCTCGTACAGGGACGTCGGCAAACCCGCGCACAGCGACACCACGAGCGTGCCGGGCTGGAGCACGGGTGCCAGCTCGTCCAGCAGCGGTTCGATGTCCTGCGGCTTGACCGCGACCACGAGGACGTCGGCCCGCTGGGCGGCGCCGGGCACGTCCAGGCCCTCCACCCCGTACCGCTCGGTCAGCGCGGCGGCCCGCTCCGGGTGCTTCTCGGTGAACAGCAGCTCGTCGGCCTTGCGCCCGCCCTGCAACAGCCCCGACAGCAGCGCTTCACCGATCTTGCCAGCCCCCAACACGGCGATGGTCGTCATGCGCCAAGCCTGCCACGGTGGCGCAACGGCAATACCGCAGGTCCCCGGGTCAGGTGGCCGGCGTCAGCGCCAGCTGCCGCGCCTGGCACACCAGCCGCCCCGCCGAGTCGATCACCACGGCGTCCTCGTCGAACCACTGCCCGTGCACCGCGCTGCACGACACCCGCACGCGCAGCCACCCCGGCGCCGGGTTCGCCCGCAGCAACGCCGTCAGCTGCACCGTGGGCGACCACCCGAACCGGCCCAGGTTGAACGTCACCGGCATCGAGACGTCCCCGGCGACCAGCGCGAAGTACGGGTCCGGCCGCTCACCCAGCGGACGGGCCCACAGCCGCAGCACCAGCGGGTCGCCCACCCGCCCGGTCAGGAAACCGGCACCCTCCTGGTCGAGCCGCACGTCGCACACCGCACCGAGCTTGTACACGCCGCCGGAGCCCATGGACGCCAGGTCGATCGCGTCCGCGGGCGGCGCGGCGGGCATGTCGGGCAGGTCCACGTAGTCCGGCGCGGCGGTGGGCATCCGCCCGACCGTGACCACCGACTCCACGCAGCTGCGGCCCCGCTGCTCCAGCGTCGACGCCACCACGGTCGCCGTCCGCCCCGCCTTGCGCACTTGGGTCCGCACCAGCACCGGCCCCACCTCGGGCGCGCGCAGGAACTGCGTGCTCACCGCCAGCGGCGCCAGGTCGTCGGCACCCGGCATGGCCGACCGCGCGCTGTCCACCGCCGCCCGTGCCACCAGGGCCAGCAGGAACCCGCCGTGCGGCTTGGGACCGATCGTCCACTCGGCGGGCAGGGACGCGGTGTACGTGCCGTCGCCCAGGGGGCGGACCGCACTGGCTACCGAGAAGGACACGAGGCTCCTCACGAGCGGCTGACCAGCGAACGCAGGAAGAACGCGACGTTGGCCGGTCGTTCGGCGAGCCGGCGCATCAGGTACCCGTACCACTGCCCGCCGAACGGCACGTAGACGCGCACGACGTGCCCTTCCGCCGCGAGGTGCCGCTGTTCGCCGGTCCGGACGCCGTAGAGCATCTGGAACTCGAAGTCCTCGACCGACCTGCCGTACCAGCGGGCGCGTTCGGAGACGATCTCGACCAGCCGGGGGTCGTGGGTGGCGAACATCGGGTAACCGGAGCCGGCCAGCAGGACGTTGGCGCAGCGCACGTAGTTGAGGTCGACCTCGTGCGGGTCGACGTAGGCCACCGATGGCGGTTCGGCGTAGGCGCCCTTGCACAGCCGGACGCGCGTGTCCGCGAGTTCGCGCACGTCGTCGAGGGTGCGGCGCAGGTACGCCTGGAGCACGGCGCCCACCGAGGGCCAGTGGCGGCGCAGTTCGGCGAGCACGCGCAGGGTCGCGTCGGTGGTGGTGTGGTCCTCCATGTCGAGCGTGACCGTGGTGCCCGCCTGCTCGGCCGCCGCGCAGACGCGGGAGGCGTTGTCGAGCGCGAGCGTCCCGCCCAGGCCGAGGCCCACGGCGGACAGCTTCACGCTGACCTCGGCGTCCGCGGCGAGGCCGACGTCGTGCAGCTGGTCGAGCAGCTCGAGGTACGCGCGCACGGTGCGTTCGGCGGTGGCGCGGTCGGTGGTGTCCTCGCCCAGGTGGTCGAGGGTGACGCGGAGGCCGTCGCCGATCAGCCCGCCGGCGGCGTCGATCGCGTCGGCGGTGGTCTCGCCCGCCACGAACCGGCGCACCACGTCACGGCTGACGGGTGCGGTCGCGACGACCCGGCGCACCGCGTCGTTGCCCGCGGCGGCGAGGATCAACGTGCGCAACGGGTTCACGATCAAGACCCTAGCCGCTGACCGGCGCGGAAGCGGGTGCGAGTTGGCCTGCCGTTGACCTGAACGTTGAATTCGGGGGTCCTGAACGTAGGACACGCGCGTTCTGAACGTAGGACACGCGGGGTCGTGCGGGGTCAGAGGTGCAGGCGGGCGAAGAGGAGCGATTCGGAGAGCAGCTCGGCGCGTTCGGCGGCGGTGCGGGCGCGGCGGGTGTTGACCTCCAGCACGACCTGGCCGGTGAAGCCCGTGCGGGTCAGGTGGGACAGCAGCTCGCCGCACGGCTGGGTGCCGCGGCCGGGCACCAGGTGCTCGTCCTTGGGCAGGCCGGAACCGTCGGCCAGGTGCACGTGGGTCAGCCCGTCGCCCATGCGCTTGGCCAGCTCCATCGTGTCCTGGTGCGCGGCAGAGGCGTGCGACAGGTCCAGCGTGTAGTTCCGGTGGCCCACGTCGGTCGGGTCGATCGACGGCCGGAACGCCGTGACCTGCACCGATCGTCCACGGCCCAGCGGCCTCCGCACCGGGAACATGTTCTCCACCGCGATCGCGACACCGCTGGCGTCCTCCAACGACGCCACCAGGTCGGCGAACCCGTCCGCGTACCGCCGCTGCCACACGAACGGCGGGTGCAGCACGACCGTGCGCGCACCCAGGTCGGAAGCCGCCTGCACACTGCGCCGCAGCCGTTCCGCCGGGTCGGGCGACCACACCCGCTGGCTGATCAGCAGGCACGGCGCGTGCACGGCCAGCACCGGCACCCGGTAGCGCTTGGCCAGCCGTTCGACCGCCTTCACGTCCTGGCTGACGGGGTCGGCCCACACCATGACCTCGACGCCGTCGTACCCCAGCTCGGCCGCCGCCTCGAACGCGGCACCCGCGGGCTGCGGCCACACGGCCGCGGTGGACAGGCCGACCGGGATCAAGAGTTCACCAGCAGCATCGCCGCGGGCGACACCGTCACGATCAGCCCGACCAGCACGGCCAGCACGGTGGTCTGGAGGTCGTCCGCCCGGCGGATCTTGCGGACCATCATCACCAGGCCCACGGTCACCGCCAGGGCCACCACCAGCGCCGCGGGCGCGGCCGTGCGCCACAGGAAGTTGAAGCCGAGCCACAGCGCCGCGCCACCGATCACGCCCGCCGCGAGCTGCCCGATCATGAGCAGCCACTCCTTGCCGGCCGAGCGGTCGGCGGGGCGCTCGTCGTCCTCGTCGTCCAGGTCGGCCAGCCCGGCGGGCCCGTCGTCGTCCGGCTCGCGGCGCTGGAAGCCCCGGCTCGGGTAGTCGTCGTCGTCTTCCTCGTCGAGGTCGACGTACGGGTGGAACGCGGTGCTCTCCTGCTCGACGACCTCTTCCGGCTCGTCGTCGCCGAACCAGTCCTCGGGTGTCTGGTCGGGCAGCGGTTCCGGCAGCCTCGGCGGCGCGGGCGGCACGATCAGCACCGACTCGGTCGGCAACGACTCCAGCGGCACGTTCGGCGTGAGCTTGTCGGCGATGCGCGGCATCACCTCGGTCACCGGCTCGCGCCCGGGCGGGTTCGCCACCGGCGGCTTCACCACGGGCGGCACGCCGGGAGGCGGCCCGGGACGCACCAGGTTCGAGCGCGACGGCTCGGGCTTGACCGGTGGTTTCGGCAGGGTGGACCGGGACGGCTCGCCCGGGTAGTCGGCCACGATCGGCGGCACGACCCTGGTCTCCTCGGCCGGGTCGACCTCGGGCGCGCGTCTGCGCCCCGTTTCGGCCTTCTTCGGCGGCTCCAGCCGGGACACGGGTGGTTCGAGCCGCGAGACCGGCGGCTCCAGCCGGGACACCGGCGGTTCCGGGCGCGCGGCGGGCGGCTCCGGCCGCGACAGCGGCGGCGGGGGTGGCTGGTAGGCCGTGCGCTCGGCCTCGACCGGCCGTTTCCGCTGGGGCAACGGCGCGGGTGGTGGCGCGGCGGGCGGCTCGGGCTCGTCCCGCAGGGCGCGCAGCCTGCCGCTGTCGGAGTTGACCCGGTCGATGATGGCCTGCGGAGCGGTGTCCGAGGACTCTTCGGCCCGGCGCCGTCGCCGACGCGGCGTCACCTCGCCGGAGCCCCCGCCGTACTGGGCGAGCAACTCCGCGACGGTGCGCTGGGTCTGCTCCGACTCGCTCTCTCGACTCATCAACTCCACCGTGCCCCGTGGCGGCCAGTCCGTCCAGTGTCACCCGTCCGGCGGGTGCGGTCCGGCGGGGTGTCCAGGTCCGAACCATTAGTGTGGTCCAGCCGACGCAGGATGACACCTTCCCGCAGCGCCCAGGGGCAAATCTCCAGCTCGTCCAGTGACAGGGCTCGCATCGTGGCCTCCGCCACCAGGGCACCCGCCACGAGCTGGTGGGCGCGGCTGGCGCTCACCCCTTCGAGCTCGGCCAGGTCGGCCGCGGACATCCGGGAGATGAACGCGATGAGCTGCCGCAGCCCCGCGTCGGTGAGCACGCGCCGCGTCCGCGGACCGGACGAGGACGGCGCCGCGCCGGTCAGCCTGGCCAGCGTGCGGAACGTCTTCGACGTCGCCACCACGCGGTCGGGGACGCCCACCCGGCGGATCTTCTTCGCCACCGGCGCCAGCTGCCCGGCCAGCCACTCGGTGGTCTCGCGCACCTCGGCCCGGGTCGGCGGGTCGTGGCGGAACCGGGTCCGGGTCAGCCTGCCCGCGCCCAGCGGCACCGAGAACGCCTCCTCCGGCTCCTCGTCCACGCCGACCGCCAGCTCCAGCGACCCGCCGCCGATGTCCAGGCACAGCAGCCTGCCCGCCGACCAGCCGTACCAGCGGCGCACCGCGAGGAACGTGTACCGCGCCTCGTCCTCGCCGGTCAGCACCTGCAGGTCGACGCCGGTCTCGGCGCGCACCCGGTCCAGCACCTCGGCCGAGTTGCCCGCCTCGCGCACCGCGGACGTGGCGAACGCCATCAGGTCCTCGCAGCCCAGCCGCTCCGCCGCCGCCTTGGACGCGGCGACGGTGCGCACCAGCTGGTCGGCGCCCGCACGCCCGAGCAGCCCGGAGCCGTCCAGCTGCTCCGCGAGGCGCAGCACGGACTTCTCCGAACTCATCGGCGTCGGGTGGGCACCACGATGAGCGTCCACCACCAAGAGGTGGACGGTGTTGGACCCGACATCAAGCACCCCTAGGCGCACGCGGTGCACCGTACCTGGTCGGGATGATCAGGATTCGAACTTGTATCCCAGTCCGCGCACGGTGACCAGGTGGCGCGGCGCCGACGGGTCGGGCTCGATCTTCGACCGCAGCCGCTTGACGTGCACGTCCAGGGTTTTGGTGTCGCCGACGTAGTCCGCGCCCCACACCCGGTCGATCAGTTGGCCACGGGTCAACACCCGGCCGACGTTGCGCAGCAAGTACTCCAGGAGGTCGAATTCCTTGAGCGGCAGGCTCACCTCGGTGCCGTCGACGGTCACCACGTGCCGCTCGACGTCCATCCGGACCGGTCCCGCCTCCAGGACCTGCGGCAGCAGCTCCTCGGACTCGCCGCCGCGGCGGAGCACGGCGCGGATCCGGGCGATCAGCTCGCGGGCCGAGTACGGCTTGGTGACGTAGTCGTCCGCGCCCAGTTCCAGGCCGACGACCTTGTCGATCTCGCTGTCCCGCGCCGTGACCATGATCACCGGCACGGCGGAGCGCGCGCGCAGCTGCTTGCACACGTCCGTGCCGCTCATCCCGGGCAGCATGAGGTCGAGCAGCACGATGTCGGCGCCGTTGCGGTCGAACTCCTCCAGTGCCTCCTGGCCGGTGGCCGCGAGCGCCGCGGTGAAGCCCTCCTTGCGCAGCAGGAAGGCGAGCGGATCGGCGAAGGACTCCTCGTCCTCCACGATGAGCACCCTGGTCACAGCTCTCCTCCGTGGTTGCTGCCCGCGCCGCTCGGCACGGGGCTCGCCAGCGCCTGCGTCGGCAGGTCCTGGGTCGGCTCGTCCTGGTCGGGATGGGCCGGGATGCGCAGCGTGAACGTGGAGCCGGTGCCCGGCAGGCTCCACAGCTTCACCTCGCCGCCGTGGTTGTTGGCGACGTGCTTGACGATGGCCAGGCCGAGCCCGGTGCCGCCGGTGGCGCGCGAACGGGCCTTGTCGACCCGGTAGAAGCGCTCGAACACGCGGGTCTGCTGGTCCTCGGCGATGCCGATGCCGCGGTCGGTGACGGCGATCTCCACGAACCCGTCCGCGAGCTTGCGGCTGACCGACACCGGGCTGCCCGGCGGCGAGTACGCGACCGCGTTGTCGAGCAGGTTGCTCAACGCGGTGACCAGCAGCGTCCGGTCGCCCTCGACCTCGAGGCCGCTGGGCTCGTCGGTGGCGATCTCGATGTTGGCGGACTCGGCGGCCAGCTTGGACCGGCTCAACGCCTCGTCGATGACCACGTCGACCTCGACCCGGCTCAGCTCCGGCAGCTTCTCCGCGCCCTGCAGCCGCGACAGCGCGATCAGCTCGGTGACCAGCGTGCCCAGCCGGGTGGCCTCCTGCATGATCTTGGCGCTGAACCGGCGGACCTCCTCCTGGTCGTCCGCCGCGTCCAGCACCGCCTCGGCCAGCAGCGCGAGCGCGCCGACCGGTGTCTTCAGCTCGTGGCTGACGTTGGCCACGAAGTCGCGCCGGGTCGCCTCCAGCCGCACCGACTCCGACTCGTCGGAGGCGTCCACCACGACGAAGCCCTCGATGAGCACCTTGACGGTGGCGTGCACGGCCTGCGGCTGGCGGCCCTTGATGACCTCCAGCGACGACAGGTCCACCGCCACCACGCCGCCGTTGCGGCGGGCCATCTCGGCGGCGCTCCTGGCCCGGTCGTCCACCCGGTTGTTGCGCACCACGCCCAGCTCCTCGGCACGGGCGTTGTGCAGCACGACGTCACCGAAGCCGTTGAGCACGGCGATGCCGTCGGGGGACGAGTGGACGACCATGGCCATCAGGTCGGCGACCGTGAGGCCACGCGGGCGCGTGTCGCGGACGCGCGCGGTAGCCCGTCCGACGAGAAACGCGGTGCCGCCGATCAGCAGAGCGCCGATCGACAGGACGAGGTAACCCGTTGCGGTCACAAGCGCATCGTAAGCAGGTCAGGCGGGGTACGGCCTAGAGCTCACGCCTGGTTCGTGACGCCTACGACACCGTCCGGGTCCGAAGTTCTCCCCGGAGTCGACCGCCGTTCACCCAATCGTGTCCAATTGAGCCAGGTCGTGTTCGGACAGGTGCAGATCGGCGGACGCCAGGTTCTCCTCCAGGTGACGAGTGGAGGACGTGCCGGGGATGAGGAGCACGTTCGGCGCGCGGTGCCGGCGTGATGCGGGACGGCGGGAGAACGCGACGGCGGCACGGGCGCCGGGCATGTCCCTGCGCACGTGCCGCCGTCGCTTGGCGGAGCTGATGAGGCGTCAGCGGCCCTGGTTGGCGACGGCCTTGATGGCGTCGGCCGCCGCGTCCGGGTCGAGGTACTCGCCGCCCGGCTTGATCGGCTTGAGCTCGTCGTCCAGGTCGTAGCGCAGCGGGATGCCGGTGGGGATGTTCAGGCCCGCGATCGCCTCGTCGGAGATGCCGTCGAGGTGCTTGACCAGGGCGCGCAGCGAGTTGCCGTGCGCGGCGACGAGCACCGTCTTGCCGGTGCGCAGGTCCGGCACGATGGCGGACTCCCAGTACGGGATCATCCGCTTGACCACGTCCAGCAGGCACTCGGTGAGCGGCAGGTCGGGGCCGAGGTCGGCGTAGCGGGGGTCGCTGTCCTGGCTGTACTCCGTGCCGGGCTCGATCGGCGGCGGCGGGGTGTCGTAGGAGCGGCGCCAGAGCATGAACTGCTCTTCGCCGAACTCCTCCAGCGTCTGCTTCTTGTTCTTGCCCTGCAGCGCGCCGTAGTGGCGCTCGTTGAGCCGCCAGTCCCGGCGGACCGGGATCCAGTGCCGGTCGGCCGCGTCGAGCGCGAGGTTGGCGGTGCCGATGGCCCGCCGCAGCAGCGACGTGTGCACCACCTCGGGCAGCACGCCCGCTTCGCGCAGCAGCACGCCGCCGCGCTTCGCCTCGTTCACACCCTTCTCCGAGAGGGGGACGTCCACCCAACCGGTGAACAGGTTCTCCGCGTTCCAGACGCTCTCGCCGTGGCGGAGCAGCACCAGGGTTCCGACAGCCATGGGCGTCAGCCTGCCAGATGGAGGGGCCCGGCTCACGCCGGTGGTAGGTGTGATCTTGATCGGTGCAGCGACCGGGCCGGGTCGGGCCTCGAGCGGGCCCGACCCGAAGCCTGATCAGCCGCCGAGCACGCCGCCGACGCCGGCGAGACCACCGACGCCGGCGAGACCACCGACACCGCCCAGACCACCGACACCGCCCAGGCCGAGACCGCCGGTCAACTGGTTCACCGTGCTCGTGAGCGCCGTCTGCACGGCGCCCGTCGGGCTGCCGCCGGGCACCTGGTCCATCGGGGCCGCGTTGGCGGCCGGTGCGGCGAGCAGGATGGCGGCGGTGGCGCCGGCCGCGAAGGCCAGCCTTCCGAGAATGCGCATGCGTGTGTTCTCCGATGTGTGGTTTCGATTCGCACCCGACATGGTCGTGGAGCGTGACCGGTCCGGCTCGGTGAGTAGCCGGTGTCCACACGATCGTGGGACACCCGAGCGCGAAAACCCCCGGTGGCGTGGTCGCCACCGGGGGTTTCACCGGGCTCGCGTCAGGCGGAGGCCTCGCGGGCGCGCAGGTCCTTGCGGAGGATCTTGCCCGAGGCCGACTTGGGGATCGCCTCGATGAACTCCACGACCCGCACCTTCTTGTGCGGCGCCACCTGGGAGGCCACGAACGCCATCACGCCGGACTCGTCCAGCGCCGTGCCCGGCTGGCGGACGACGAAGGCCTTCGGGACCTCCTCGCCCTCGTCGTCGCGCACACCCACGACGGCCGCGTCGGCGATCTCCGGGTGGGTCAGCAGCAGCGCCTCCAGCTCGGCCGGCGGGACCTGGTAGCCCTTGTACTTGATCAGTTCCTTGACCCTGTCCACGATGCTGACCAGGCCGTTCTCGTCGATGACGGCGACGTCGCCGGTGTGCAGCCAGCCCTCGTCGTCGAGCGTGGCGGCGGTGGCGTCGGGGTTGTTCAGGTAGCCCTTCATGACGTTCGGGCCGCGGCACCAGAGCTCGCCGCGCTCGCCGACGCCGACGTCCTCGCCGGTGGCCGGGTCCACGAAGCGGCACTCCATGTTCGGCGCGATGACGCCCACCGTGCCGACCGGGATGTCGTCGCGGCCGTCCGGGATCGCGTGGCTGACCGGGCTCATCTCGGTCATCCCGTAGCCCTGCGAGACGCGGCAGCCCAGGCGCTCGGCCACGGCCGCGGCCAGGTCGACGTCCAGCGGCGCGGCGCCGGAGAAGATCGTGTCGATGCCGGACAGGTCGTACTGGTCGACCAGCGGGTGCTTGGCCAGCGCCACCGCGACCGGCGGTGCGATGTAGACGCGGTCGGTGCGGTGGTCCTGGATCACCCGGAGGAACTCGGGCAGGTCGAACTTCGGCAGCGTCACCACCGTCGCGCCGACGTGCAGGCCGTTGTTCATCAGCACCTGCATGCCGTAGATGTGGAAGAACGGCAGCACGGCGAGGATCTTCGTGCTCGCGCCGACCTTGAGCAGCGGCCCGCACTGGACGATGTTCGCCACCAGGTTGCGGTGCGTCAGCATCACGCCCTTGGCCCGGCCGGTCGTCCCGGACGAGTACGGCAGCACGGCCACGTCCCCGGCCGGGTCGATCGACACCTCCGGCACCGGCTCCTCGTTCGCCAGCAACGACGACAGGCTGGGGTAGCCCTCGGCGGCGTCCAGCACGACCACGTCCGAGATGCCCGCCTTCTCGGCGCCCGGCGCGGCGTTGGGCAGCAGCACCGACACCGTGAACAGCATCTTCGCGCCCGCGTCCGCCAGCTGGTGCGCGACCTCGTCCGCGGTGTACAGGGCGTTGATCGTGGTCGCGGTGGCTCCCGCGCGCAGGATGCCGTGGAACACGACCGCGTAGTACGGGGTGTTCGGGCTGAGGATGCCGACGACGTCGCCCTTGCCGATACCCCTGGCGGCCAGCGCGGCGGCGAGGCGGTCGACCGCCCCGGCCAGTTGGCGGTACGTCAGGGACGCGCCCGAGGTGCCGTCGACCAGGGCGACCCGGTCGGCGCGCTCGCCGAGGTCGGCGAACAGCAACTCGTGCAGCGTGACGTCCGGGACCGCGACATCGGGGAACGGACTGCGGAAGACCATGCGGCTGCCTCATTCATCCAGGGGGCCGGGATCCCGCCATCGTGAGTCAAGCCACATCGCCGGTCAAGGCACTCGCTCGTGACGCTACAGCGTTACTTAACTCGGCTAAGTACACACGAATGGACTAGCGCCGCCCCTTGTGGTGATCACCGGCGATCTGCCAAGTTGGCAGGGCTTCGCGGGTCGGCTCCCACGCACTCCGATCGACCGGCGCGGCACCACCGCGGTTTGCCATCCCCCCGTCGAACCGCGGCCCGCTTGGACAAACCGGGCTCCCCCCGCCCGGGGTCCAATCGCAGCGGGGAACGACGCGGGGCGGCTTGAACTTGCGACTCCCCCTCTCTCCCAAGCCGCCCCGCGCTCCCGCTCGATGTTGCTCTCAGTAGGTTTTTTCGCTCCGGAACCCGACTCGACCGGGTGTCACGGCGTGCTCGACGACGCGACCGGAACGGCCTTCCGGCGCCGCCGCCACCACAGGTAGCCGAACGTCGGCAGCCCCAGCACCACCGCGAACGGCAGCACGCCGCCCACCACCACCAGCAGCCAGCCGAACGCCTTCAGCAACGCGTTCCAGCCACCGGCGAACGCCGCCAGGAACTCGTTCTCCTCCTCCGGCACCACCACCGGCTCGCCGGTCGCCGAGATCACCACGGTGAGCGTCGACAGGGCGACCTGGCCCTTCAACGTCTCGTACCGGCGCTGCAACGACTCCAGCTCGGACTGGCGCTTGGTCAGCTCGGCCTCGATGTCGGTGATCTCGGCCGTGGTCGTGGCGCGGTCCAGCAGCCCGCGCACCCGCTCCACGCTGGCCCGCTGGTTCGCCAGCCGGACCTCGACGTCCACGATCTGCTCGGTCACGTCCTCGGTGTGCAGCTCCCGCTTGCTGACCTCGGTGCCCTCGAGCTTCGAGATGGACTCCACCACCCCGTCCAACCGGTCACCGGGCACCATCAGCGTCACCGAGGCCCGGTTGGGCTGCGTCTTCTCCTGCGCCGGATAACCGCCCTCGGCCAGGACCAGGTCCTTGACCTGCGTCAACACCGCGTCGGAGTCCGGCGCGCGCAGCTCGACCGTCGCCTTGCGGACGAGCTGCCGGTTCTGCTGCGCCGACGTGCCCGACTGCTGCGCCTCACCCGTCCCGGACTGCTGCTCCTGCTTCGGCGTGCCGCCACCCCGCTGCGCGTTGTCCTGCGCCGGAGCGGGCGCCACCGCCGGTGCGTCCGCCGACTGCCCCGACGTGCTGTTCGCGCCACAACCCGCCAGCGCCAGCGCCGCGAAGGCGGCCACCACCAGCCCCACCCGTCTGCCCATGTGACCCTCCCTGGTTTCCGGTCACCGGTGGGACGGGGCGCGGGTTCACCCCCGTTGCCCGGAGGTGATCACGATTCGGACACCAGGTGCCGGAACGCCTGGAGGTTGGCCAGCGACTCGCCCCGCGAGACCCGCCAGTCCCACTCCCGCTGGATGGCGCCTGCGAACCCCAGTTCCAGCAGCGTGTTGAAGTCGCCGTCCGCGGCCTCCACGACCTGCCCGAGCACCCGGTCCAGCTCGTCGGGCGTCACGGCGTGCAACGCGATCCGGCCGACCAGGTAGATGTCACCGGTCGTGTCGATCGTGTAGTGCACGCCGTACAGCCTGGCGTTGCGGCGCAACAGGAACCGGTAGACGTCCTCGTGCGCCTCGTCCGGCTTGCGGCACACGAACGCCTCCACCACCAGCGCGTGCCTGCCGACCACCAGCCAGCAGTTCGTCTGGAGCTTCTTCGTGCCGGGCAGGGTCACGAAGAAGCGGCCCGGCTCCTTGTGCTCGTAGCGCAGCTCGCGGTCGTCCAACGTCGACCGGATGACGTCGTCCAGGCTCAAGCGAAGACCTCCTCGCGGAACACATCACGTGCCTCGGCGTACCCCGCGAGCAGTGAATCAGTCGTCCGGTCCCACGAGAACCGGCGGGCGTGGCCCACCGCGTTGCCCGCCAGCTCCTCCCGGAACGCCGGGTTCAGCGCGATGGTCGACAGCGCCCGTGCCCACGTCCCGGAGTCGTGACCGTCCACCAGCGCACCGGACAGCCCGTCGCGCACGGCCACCGGCAACCCGCCGACCGCCGCCGCGACCACCGGCGTGCCGCACGCCTGCGCCTCCAGCGCCACCAGCCCGAACGACTCGTTGTAGCTCGGCACGGCCACCACGTCGGCCGCCCGGTAGACCCGCGCCAACGCCTCACCGCCCTGCGGCGGCAAGAACCGCACCACGTCGGAGATCCGCAGCTCGGCCGCCAACCGCACCAGCTCGTCCGGCGTCCTCATGCCCGACCCCGACGGCCCGCCGACGACCAGCACCACCAACCGCGACCGCAACCCCGGCTCACGCGCCACCATCTCCGCCGCCGCTCGCAGCAGCACGTCGGGCGCCTTCAACGGCTGGATGCGCCCCACGAACGCCAGCACGATCGCGTCCGACCGCAACCCCAACGCCGCCCGCGCACCGTCCCGATCGCCCGGGGTGAACCGCTCCAGGTCCACCCCCGGCGGCACGACCAGGACCTTCGCCGGCTCCGCGTCGTACAGCTTGACCAACTCGGCCGCCTCTACGTCGGTGTTGGCCACGAGCCGGTCCGCCACCGCGACGACCTGCTCCTCGCCGATCACCCGCATCCGCGGCTCCGGCGTGTCGTCGGCCGCCAGCGCCAGGTTCTTCACCTTGGCCAACGTGTGCGCCGTGTGCACCAACGGCACCGCCCACCGCTCCCGCGCCAGCCACCCGACCTGACCCGACAACCAGTAGTGCGAGTGCACGACGTCGTAGTGCCCCGGCTCGTGCCGCGCTTCGGCCCGCAGCACACCGGCCGTGAAGGCACACAGCTGACCGGGCAGTTCTTCCTTGCCCAGCCCCTCGAAGGGCCCCGCGACCACGTGCCGCACCTTCACCCCGGGCGCGAGCTCGGCGACCGGCGGCAGGTCCGACGACGTCGCCCGGGTGAAGATCTCCACCGCGATGCCCCGCTGCGCCATCCGCGTGGCGGTCTGCACGATGTAGACGTTCATGCCTCCGGCGTCACCCGTGCCGGGCTGCTCCAACGGCGAGGTGTGCACCGACAGCACCGCGACCCGCTTCACCGCGCGACCCCCGCGACGAACCCGGCCAGGTCGGCGGCGAACCGCTCGGGACGTTCCAGGAACGGCGCGTGTGCGATTCCGTCGTAGCGGCGCAAGTCGGCTCCGGGGATCAGGGCCGCCGCGTACTCCCCGGCGGCCGGGTCGACCACCTCGTCGGCGGTGCCGTGCACCACCAGTGTCGGCTTGTCGACCGCCTTCAGCACAGCGGCGCTGTCCACGTCCCGCCGGAACATCTCCCGCCGGACCCTCGGCGGCACCCGCAACGCCGTACCCAACAGCCGCTGCACCACCTCACCACCCAGCCCCGGCGCCTGATCGCGGCAGAACCTCGCCAACGCGGGCACCGCCACCTCCGGGTCCTCCGACAACGCCCCCGGCAACGCCGCCCGCATCACCGGCCCGGTCACCCCGCCGGCCCGATCCCGCCCGACCTCCGTGATGGCACCGACCAGCACCAACCCGGCAACCCCCGCCGTGCCGTGGACCCGCAGGTAGTCGGCGATCACCAACCCGCCGTACGACCACCCGACCAACACCACCGGCCGTCCCACGTGGTCGAGCACAGCCTTCAGATCGGCCGCCCAACAAGCCGAGTCGCGATACCCACCGTCGACAACCGCCGACTCACCGTGACCTCGCAGGTCCAGCGCGTAGGTGCGCAACGACGGCAACGACGGCCACACCTCCCCGGACTGCGCCCACCCGTGCACCAGCACGACCGCAGGGGCGTCAGCCGGGCCCGCCTCGCGGACCGCCAACCGGACGCCCTCGGCGTCGAGGAGAGTGTTCTGCACGACCTAGCACAACGCCCGGATCAACCCATCACTTCCCAAAGCAAGCGATTTTGCGCCCTCCACCACACCGAACCCACGGCCTGAGCGTTCAACACACCCAACCCGAACGTTCGACATACCCAACCCGAACGTTCGACACGCGGGACCACAACGGACCCGCAGCCCGCCCACCGAGGCCCGATTTGACATGGCTTCGGCCTGCCTGGAGTGCTCGTAAGGGCCCCATGTCAAATCGAGCCGGACTTCAACCACCGAGCCGGACCCGACAACAGCCCCCAGCAACCTCACAGCGCCGACATCGTCTGCCACTGCGACCACGGGATCTGCCAGTCGTACCAGTCGAACTGCGCCGGCAGCGTCATGCTCGCCCCCGTCACCTCCACCGGATCACCCACCAACGCGGTGTCGTAGTACGCCTTGGCATCGGCCTCCAGCAGGTTCACGCACCCGTGGGACGAGTTGACCTTGCCGATGTTCGCCGCGTTGTCGTTGTTCTCGTGGATGAACTCACCGTGGTTCGAGAACCGCACGGCCCACTTCTTGACCACGTTGGTGTACCCGTACCGCGGGTTGTCGAAGCTGAACTGCGGGTCCTTCTGCATGACCACGAACGTGCCGTTCGGCGTGTTCAGCTCCGGGTCGTCGTCCTTGCCGAACGACGCCGGGTACGTGGCGACCGTCTGCCCGTCCCGCTGCACCACCATCTGGTGCGTCGGCGTGTCGATCTTCACGACCTGGTTCCGGCCGATGGTGAAGTCGCTGGTCACGTCCGCGCGCCCGTACGCGCCGCCGCCGTAGTGCACCCCGTACAACTTGGCCTCGACGTGGATCTGGGTGTTCGCGGGCCAGTACTTCTCCGGCCGGTAGTGCACCTCGCGCGAGTTCAGCCAGCCCCAGCTGCCCTGCACGCCCGCCGAGTTCGTCACGGTCAGCGCCTTCTCCACCGTCGCCCGGTCCGCGACGTCGGCGTCGAACTCGACCTTGATCGGCACGGCGACGCCCATCGTCTGGTTGTCACCGGGGAACAGCGTGGCGCGCACCTGCGCGGCCGGGTTCAGCGTGGTGAACCCGCCCTTCAGGTCGACCGGCCGCCCGTCCGTCCCGGTCGCCCGACCCGCGTACTGGTAGGCCTTGCCGAACCCGAGCGGTTCCGTGCTGGTCCACGACTTCTTGTCGTCGGCGAGCTTGCCGGCGACCGCCTTGCCCTCGGGGTTGGTGACCGTGACCTGGTCGATGGCGCCCTCGGCGACGGTGACCTGCACCGGCACGTTCACCGGCACCTCGGTCGCTCCGTCCGCGGGCGCGGTGGTGAACTCGGCCACCGGCGGGTTGTCGCCACCGACCGGCTTGGCCGTGCCCTGCTCCACCTTCGCCGAGCAGCCTGCCACCAGGGACAGGCCGAGCAGCAGAGCCGCCACTGTCCTGTGCACGTTACGACGCACGTTACGACCTCCTGATCGAAGGACGTCCCACCCGGCTCCCGGTGCGAGTGATCCGCATCACATTCGCGTCCCGCACTTAAGATCGCCGGTGTGAACCGTCCTATCGCAGTCGTGACCGGAGCCAGCGCGGGAATCGGTGAGGCCACCGCCCGCAGGCTCGCCGCCGAGGGCTTCCACGTGGTGCTCGGCGCCCGGCGGGTCGACCGCCTCAAGGTTATCGCGGATGAGATCGGGGGCACCGCGGTCGAGCTGGACGTCACCTCCGCCCCGTCCGTCGAGTCCTTCCTCGACGCCATCCCCGCGGCGAACGTGCTGGTCAACAACGCCGGTGGCGCACGCGGCCTGGCAACCGTCGCCGAGGGCGACGAGGAGCACTGGCGGTGGATGTGGGAGACGAACGTGCTGGGCACGTTGCGCGTCACCAAGGGCCTGCTGCCGAAGCTGATCGCCTCCGGTGACGGGCACGTCGTCAGCGTCACGTCCATCGCCGCCTTCGAGGCCTACGACAACGGCTCCGGCTACACCTCCGCCAAGCACGCCCAATCGGCCCTGCACCGCACGCTGCGCGGCGAGCTGCTCGGCCAGCCGGTCCGCGTCACCGAGGTCCTGCCCGGCATGGTCGAGACCGACTTCTCGGTCAACCGGTTCGACGGCGACGCCGACCGCGCGGCCGCCGTCTACCAGGGCGTGACGCCGCTGACCGCGGACGACGTGGCGGACGTGATCGCGTTCGCGGTCACCAGGCCGCCGCACGTCAACCTCGACCAGATCGTGCTCAAGCCCCGCGCGCAGGCGTCGGCGACCCGCGTGCACCGGTCGTCGTGATCAGGTCCACGTCCAGTTGATCGAGCACCGGACCGATGGGGTTCGCGAACCCCCGGTCCGGGCTCCCGCCGCAGTACAGCCCGACGACCCGGTTCGCGTCGTCCAGCAGGACCGCGCCCGAGTCGCCGTGGTCGGCGAACCGGGGCGTCTCGATCCGGATCTGGTCGTGCAGCGTCCGCACGCCCAGCCCGACGCCGAAGTCCAGCGTGATGGCCGCGTCGGTGGACGCCACCACGCCCTCGGTGACCGCCGTCGTCCGGCCGCGCTTGCGCACCCGGTCGCCCACCCGTGCCTCGGCCCGACCTGTGATCGGGCCGAGCCCCACCACTTCGGGACGCGCGCGCGGTGTGGTCAGCATGATCGCGGCCGCGTCCACCCGCCCGGACAGCGCGGCCCGCGCCAGCGCTCCGACCCGGTCGTGCACCGGGTGGCCGCCGTCGATGCGGGACGGGTGCACCATCGGGTCGCCGACCGCCCACGCGTCGTCCACGCACGCCACGTGGAACGACGTCAACGCCATCACCAGGTGCCTGCGCCGCGGCGTGACCAGCGCGCCCAGCGTGCCCGCCACCACGTAGTCGTCCACCTCGGCGACGTCGGGCGGTACCAGCCGGATCGCCCGGCTCGGCCCGATCCCGATGCCGCCGGCCAGCGACTCGTGCCGCTCCGCCCCGCCCACGTCCTCCGGCGACGCGATGGTGTGGTGCGGCCAGAACGTGTCCTCGACGACGTCGGTCGGCACGCCGAGCACGTCCGGCGGGATGGTGAACTGGGCGGCGGGTCCCTTGTGGCGGACGAACACGACGATCGCCAGCTCACCGGTCACCCGGCCGCCGACCACCTTCTCGCCGAGGTCGACACCCACCACGCCGGGCCGGCTCAGGAAATCGTCCTCGACCAGCTTCTTGATCGGCCTGACGGCCGCGCGATCGTCGTCGGGGTAGGCCATGACGACCTCCAACGGGTGCCTCTACCTCCATGAAACGCGTGGAGTGAGGATTCGTCACACGGCGTCACCCGTTCGGCCGTTCAGCCCTTGCGGTGCGACGGTCCGTCTCGGCCCGCCATCACCCCAGTTCGCACCCCACCAGCACCGGTTCCGGGTGCAGTTCCACGCCGAACGCCGCCCGCACCCCGTCGCGCACCTCGCGCGCCAGGTCCAGCAGGTCCTCCGTCGAGGCACCGCCCCGGTTGGTCAACGCCAGCGTGTGCTTGCCCGACAACGCCACCCGCCCACCGGGACCCCGGTACCCGCGGCCGAAGCCGGCGCGTTCGATCAGCCACGCCGCGGACAGCTTCGAGAACCCGACCCCCGCCGGGTACGTCGGCACCTCGACGTGCGGCCCCAGCCGTTCGGCGATCCGGATCAGCACCCCGGCCAACGTCGAGTCGTCCAGCATCGGGTTGGTGAAGAACGAGCCCGCGCTCCACGTGTCGTGGTCCGTCGCGTCGAGCACCATGCCCTTGCCGCGCCGCAGTTCCAGCACCGCCTTGCGGGCCGCGTCGGCGGGCACCCGGTCGCCCGGCGCGACACCGAGCACCCTGGCCAGTTCGCCGTACCGGATGGGCGCGGACTGCCCGCCCGCGGTCAGCGCGAACCGCGCCCGCAGCACCACCGCGTGGTCGGTGCCCTTCAGCACGCTGGTCCGGTACGCCAGCCCCAGCCCCTCGGCCGGCACCTGGTGCACCCGGCCCGTGCGCCGGTCCAGCAGGTCCACCGACGTCAGCACCTGCGACACCTCGACGCCGTACGCGCCGACGTTCTGCACCGGCGTCGCACCGACCAGGCCGGGGATCCCGGACAGGCACTCCAGTCCGCCCAGCCCCTGCGCCACGGCCTCGGCGACGACCGAGTCCCAGTCCTCGCCCGCCTCCACGGTCAGCTGCACCAGCCCGTCGCCCAACGGGTCGAGCCGGCGGCCGGACGTGCCGACCGCCACCACCGTCCCGGCGAACCCGGCGTCCGACACCACCAGGTTCGAACCGCCGCCGAGCAGCAACAACGGCTCACCGTCGGCGTCCAGCGCGCGCACGGTCTCGACCAGCTCGGCGGCTGTGGCGGCACGCGTGAACCTCGTCGCGGGGCCACCGAGCCGCAGCGTGGTGCACTCGGCCAGCGGCACACGGGCACTGGAGGGCGGGGTGGTCACGACCGAGAACGGTAGCCTCCGCGACATGGCACGCCGCATCGAGCACCGAACCACGTCCCGCTGGCCCGCGCGGGACGTGTACGCAGCGCTGGTGGACCAGACGTACCTGCGCGACCGGCTCGCCGAGCTGGGTGGCACGGACCCGGAACTGGTCGCCTTCACCACCACCGACCAGTCCACGTCCTACCAGCTCAAGCAGGGCGTGCCCGCGGACAAGCTGCCCTCGGTGGCCCGCGGCCTGCTCGGCGGCGACCTCGTCATCGACCGCGCCGAGTCGTGGACCGAGGCCGGGCACGCGGGCACGGTCGAG
The DNA here is from genome assembly GCF_003014735.1 of Saccharothrix carnea. GTDB lineage: Bacteria > Actinomycetota > Actinomycetes > Mycobacteriales > Pseudonocardiaceae > Actinosynnema > Actinosynnema carneum. The sequence continues at coordinate 485,000 of NZ_PYAX01000006.1, forward strand.
GTGACGCTGAACGGCGTCCCGGGCAGGCTGGACGGCACGATCACGCTCGCCGACACCGCGGCCGGTGGGAGCGAACTCACCCTCACGGGTCAGGTCAAGGTGGGCATCCCGCTCATGGGCGGCAAGCTGGAGGCGTTGATCGCCGAACAGGTGGCCCTGCTGCTCGACAAGGAATCCGAGTTCACCGCCGAATGGCTCGCACGCCGCGCCTAGCCGCGGGCCGGGCGCGTGCGCTCGGCCTGCCCACCAGGGGCACCACCAACCCGAACCGCCTGCGCCGGGTCGACCGGTGGGTCGCGCACACCTACCGCGACCTGCTGTCCGCACCGCAGCCGCTGGTGGTGGACCTCGGCTACGGCTCGTCCCCGATCACCACCGTCGAGATGGCGGCACGGCTGCGCGCCGTGAACGCGGACGTGCGCGTCCTCGGCCTGGAGCTCGACGCCGACCGCGTCGCGGCGGGCAAGGAGGTCGCCGACCCGCCGCTGCTGGACTTCCGGCGCGGCGGGTTCGAGCTGGCCGGTGCCCGCCCGCTGCTGCTGCGCGCGTTCAACGTGCTGCGCCAGTACACCGAGGAGCAGGCCGCCGAGGCCTGGGACACCATGGTCGGCCGGCTCGCGCCCGGCGGTGTGCTGGTCGAGGGGACGTGCGACGAGATCGGCCGCCGGTGCTGCTGGGTCGCGCTGACCGCCGAAGGGCCGCGGACGTTCACGCTCTCGTGCCTGCCCGCCGACCTGGAGACCCCCGGCGACCTGGCCGAACGGCTGCCGAAGGCGTTGATCCACCACAACGTGCCCGGCGAGCGGGTGCACGCCCTGCTCGGCGAGCTGGACGCGTGCTGGGCGACGTGCGCGCCGTTCGCGCCCTACGGCCCGCGGGCCCGGTGGGTGGAGTCCGTGCGGCTGCTGGCCGAACGCGGCTGGCCGGTGCTGGACGACCGGAAGCGGTGGCGGCTCGGTGAAGTCACCCTGCCCTGGGACGTGGTGAGTCCCTAGGGTGTGCGGAGTGGACCACGCGGACTTCGTGCAGCAGTTGAGGACCCAGTACGCCGCCCTGCGGGACGCGGCCGTGGCCGCCGGGCCGGACGCGCCGGTGCCGACGTGCCCCCAATGGACGGTGCGGGACCTCGTCGACCACATGGGTGAGATCCACTCCTGGGCGTTGCGGGCCCTGCACACGCCGCCGGACGGCGAGCGGCCCCGGCCGGAAGACCGCCCCGCCGACTGGGACGAGCTGCTCGACTGGTGGGACAAGAAGGTCACCGACCTGGCCGACACGTTGGCCTACACCACGTCGAACACGCCCGCGTGGTCGTTCATCGGACCCAAGACCTTCGCCTTCTGGTCACGCCGGCAGGCGCACGAGACCGCGATCCACCGGCTCGACGCCGAGCACGCCCGGCACGGCGCGGGCGTGCCGTCGCTGCTGTTCGACGTCGGGTTCGCGGCCGACGGGGTGGACGAGTACCTGACCCGGATGCTGGTGCGCGCCGCCCAGCGCAAGCCGGTCGAGCGGGCGGGCCGGGTGCTGTTCCACGCAGCCGACGCGGGCCGCGCCTGGGAGGTCCGGCTCACGCCCGGGCAGCCGCCCGAGGTCGGTCCGATCACCGATTCGGCGACCGACGAGGACGCCACCGTGGCGGGCACCGCCGACGCGCTGTACCGGGCCGCGTGGAACCGGCCGAGCGGTGCCATCACATCGGGTGACAGGTCTCTGCTGGACGGGCTGCCGCGACCGTAGATACTTCCGGTCGTGCCCCTGCCTGAACGACGCTACGTGATCACCTTCGGCTGCCCCGACCGGACCGGCATCGTGGCGCGGATCTCCTCGTTCCTGGCCGAGCACGGCGGCTGGATCGTCGAGGCCGCGTACCACACCGACCCGACCACCAACTGGTTCTTCACCCGCCAGGAGGTGCGCGCGGACTCGCTGCCGTTCGACGCCGACGAGCTGCGGACCCGGTTCGCCGAGGTGGCCCGCGAGCTGGGCGCGCACCCCGGCTCGTGGCGGGTGACCGACTCCGGTGAGCGCAGGCGGGTGGTGATCCTGGTCTCCAAGGAGGGCCACTGCCTGTACGACCTGCTGGGCCGGGTGGCGTCGCACGAGCTGGACGTCGACGTGTCCGCGGTCATCGGCAACCACGCCGACCTGGCCGGGATCACCAGGGCGCACGGCATCCCGTTCCACCACGTGCCGTTCCCGGCGAACGACCCGGAGGGCAAGGCGGCGGCGTTCGCGCAGCTGCGGCAGCTGGTGGACGCGCACCGGCCGCACGCGGTGGTGCTGGCGCGGTTCATGCAGATCCTGCCTGCGGAGCTGTGCGCGGACTGGGCCGGGCGGGCGCTGAACATCCACCACAGCTTCCTGCCGTCGTTCGTGGGCGCGCGGCCGTACCACCAGGCGCACAGCCGGGGCGTGAAGCTGGTCGGTGCGACGTGCCACTACGTGACCGCGGACCTCGACCAGGGTCCGATCGTCGAGCAGGACGTGATCCGGGTGGACCACACCGACTCGATCAACGACATGGTGCGCAAGGGCCGTGACATCGAGAAGGTCGTGCTGGCGCGCGGCCTGCGGTGGCACCTGGAGGACCGCGTCCTGGTGCACGGCAACCAGACCGTCATCTTCTGAGCGTTGAACTCACCCCTCCCGAACGTTGGACTCTCGCGCCCTGAGCGTTGGACTCTCGCGAGAGTCCGACGTTCGCGGTGCGAGAGTCGTACGTTCGGGCACCGGGAGTTCAACACCCAGCCGTAGGCTGCGCCGGTGCGCACCGAGTACACCGACCTCGACCAGGTCCGCGCGGCGGACGACCTGCGGCACGCCGTCCTCGTCGGGCTCGACCTGAGCGACGTGGACCTGCGCGTGCCGATGGACGGCGCACTGTTCCTCGGCTGCACGCTCTCGCCATTGGCCCACCGACGTGCGGCGGCGGCCGGTGCGCTGGTGTTCCCGGCCATCCCGGACCTGCCCTACGACGTGTACCGGTCGCGGCTCTACGCGCCGGCCGAGCTGTTCGCCGGGTTCGACCCGGACGACCCGCTCACCTACGCCGACACCCCGGACGCCCTGATCTACCAGCACAGCCGCGCCCAGGGCCACAACCCGGACCCGCTGCACGCGCTCGCCGAACGCCTGCACGACCACGCGATCACCGAGGCGCTGGCCGACGTCCTGCCCGAACGGCCGGTCGCCGTGATGGGCGGGCACGCGCTGGGCCGTGACACGGACGGCTACCGGCGGGCCGTGGGGCTGGGCGCGGCGCTCGGCGAGGCCGGGTTCACCGTGCTGACCGGCGGCGGGCCGGGCGTGATGGAGGCCGTGCCGCTGGGCGTGCGGATCGGCGTGGACGAGCCGACGCTCAAGGACCTGGCGAAAGCCCCGAAGTTCGGCGGCGACGCGGAGTCCATCGGCCGCTGGATCGCCGCGTGCCCGACCGACCTGCCCACCACCGACCGGCCGCGCACGATCGGCATCCCGACCTGGTTCTACGGCCACGAGCCGCCGAACCCGGCCTGCGAGCTGCACGCCAAGTACTTCGCCAACTCCGTGCGCGAGGAGGGCCTGCTCACCGTCGCCACCGGCGGCATCATCTACACGCCGGGCAGCGCGGGCACCGTGCAGGAGGTCTTCCAGGACTACTGCCAGAACCACTACGGCTCGGTCGGCCCGGCCGCGCCGATGGTGTTCCTGGGCCGGGCGTTCTGGCTGGACGAGGTGCCGGCCGCGCCACTGGTGCAACGGCTGGCGCGCGGCCGTGACGCCGAGCGCTGGATCCTGGTCACCGACGACGCCGACGAGGCCGTCGCCTTCCTGCGCGGGTACGCGGGCTAGCGAGCCAAGTCGTCGACCACCTCGGCGCCGGGCAGCTTCGCCAGCACCTCGCCGGGCACCAGCAGCTTGCTGCCCCGGATACCGCTGCCGATGACCAGTTCCGGCGCCGCCGCGACCTCCGGCGACAGCAGCACGGGCCAGTCCCCGGGCAGGCCGATCGGCGTGATGCCGCCGTACTCCATGCCGCTGAGCGAGACCGCGTCGTCCATCGGCGCGAACGACGCCTTGCGCGCGTCCAGCCGCCGCCGCACGACACCGTTCACGTCCGCGCGCGTGGTGGCCAGCACGACGCACGCCGCGTAGCGCACGGTGTCGCCCCGCTTGCCCGCGACGACCACGCAGTTCGCCGACGCCTCCAACGGCGAGCCGTAGTGCGCGCAGAACTCGGCCGTGTCCGCCAGCGCGGGGTCGATCTCCGCGACCGCGAGCCGGGCGCCATCGGCCATCGACCGGAGCGCGGCGGCGACGGGGTCGGCCACCAGGTCGAGCCGGTCGAGCGCGGGCACGGGGGTCAGGGTTCCTGCGATGGTCCACACACCGACCATCCTGCCGGCCACGCTTGACGTTGACGTTACGTCAACCCCTAACGTGGTCGGCACAGGGAGGGAGCACGGTCGTGGCCTGGTCGATCGCACAGATCGCGCGGATGTCGAAGGTGTCCTCGCGGACGCTGCGGCACTACGACGCGATCGGCCTGCTCGAACCGGCGTGGATCGGGGCCAACGGCTACCGCTACTACGAGCGGGAGCAGGTGCTCCGGCTGCAGCGGATCCTGCTGCTGCGCGACCTGGGACTCGGCCTCGACACCGTGGCCGAGGTGCTGGACGGGCGGCACCGGGCGGTCGACGTGCTGCGCAACCACGCGCGGTGGCTGGCCGCCGAGCAGGACCGGCTGGCCGCGCTGGCCAGGACCGTCTCCCGCACGATCGAGGAACTGGAAGGGGGTGACGAAGTGAAGTTGGAAGAGTTGTTCGACGGTTTCGACGCCGACCGCCAGGCCCGCTACGAGGCGGAACTGGTGCAGCGCTACGGCGAGGGCGCGCAGGAGCACATCGACGAGGGCAAGCGCCGGATGCAGGGCTGGACCAGGGCCGACGCCGACGCGTACCTGGCCGAGTGGCAGGCGATCGTCCAGGCGTACGCCGACGTGTTCCGCGCCGGCGTCGCAGCCGACGCGCCGCGGGCGCTGGAGGTGACCGACCGGCACCACACCTGGCTGTCCAGGAGCTGGAAGCCGAACCGGGAGTCCTACACCGGCCTGGGTGAGCTCTACGCCGACGCGCCGGAGTTCCGCGCCCAGCTGGACGAGCACGCCGAGGGCTTGGCCGGGTACGTCCGCGACGCCATCGCGGCCTACGCCTCGGCGCGCCTGTAAGGAGTCCACGGGGAGGTGCACATCCCCGTGGACCGGTCGCTCACAGCTCGTTCAGCCCGAAGGCCTTGAGCGCCTCGCGGTTGAACGCGGGCAGGTCGTCCGGCTTGCGGCTGGTCACCAGGGTCCAGCCGGCCACGGTGCAGACCCGGACCTCTTCGTCCGCCCAGTCGCCGCCCGCGTTGCGGATGTCGGTGGCCAGGCTCGGGAACGAGGTCAGCACCTTGCCCCGCACCACGTCGGCCTCGACCAGCAGCCACGGCCCGTGGCAGATCGCCGCGACCGGCTTGCCCGCGGCCACGTGCTGCTTGACGAACTTCACCGCGTCGCGGTCCATCCGCAGGAAGTCGGCGTTGGCCACCCCGCCGGGGATGACCACGGCGTCGTAGTCCATGGGGTCGGCGTGCGCGAACGGCACGTCCACGTCGAACTTGTCGGCCGGGGTCAGGTGGTCGTACCCCTGCACCTGTCCGAGCTTGGGCGCGAGCAGCCTCGGCACCGCACCGGCCTTCTCCACGTGCTGCCAGGGATCGGTCAACTCGACCTGTTCGATGCCCTCCGTGTCGACCAGGAAGGCGATCTTCTTCTGTTCGGCCATGCTGTTCGGCTACCCGCGCAGGAAGTCGAGCAACCACCCGCGGACCTCCGCGCGGTGGGTCGTCCACGACGGCACGAGCTCCAGCCTGCCGTTCGGGAACGCGGCGGCCACCTGCTTCGCCACGTCCTCGGGGTGCAGCGGGTCCTCGGTCGCCCCGATCACCAGCACCGGTGCCGTGACCCGGGCCAGCACCGCGCGGTCGGTGACCGCGACCTGGCCGGGCAGCTCGGCCAGCGCGCCGTCGAGCCGGGCGAACGCCCGCCGCCGTTCCGCCTGGTAGTCCGGCGGACCGCCGACCGCGGTGATCGCCTCTTCCCGGCCGAGCGGGCGCCGCGGCTCGTCCAGCACGGCGGGCAGCAGCAGGACGACCTGGTCGAACGCGTCGGGTTCGTCGGCGAGCAGGGCGAGCAGCGCGCCCGCCGTCAACGACACGCCGACGGCCCGGGTCGCACCGGTCTCCCGTGCGGCCTCACGCAGGTCGGCGGCTATGCGCCGGTAGTTCCAGTAGCCCTCGGGCGCGTCCGGCGCGTCGCCGTGGGAGGGGAGGGTGACCACCACTTTCGTGCCCGGCAGGCCGGACGTGGGCAGGCGGGCCTCACCGGGTGTCGCGCCCAGGCCGTGGCCGACGAGCGTGACGGGCGCGCCGGAGCCGAAGCTCCGGTGCGTCACCACCGCGGGCCGCGCTGGACCTCGATCAGTCGCGGCCGGACGTCGACCACGTACACCGTGACCGCGACCAGCCCGGCGAGCCAGAACATGCCGCCGGCGGAGAACGGGTGGAACAGCAGCAGCGCGAACGCGCCACCGCCGGTGATGCCGAGCCACGCGGGCTTGGTCATGCGCTCGGCCGCGGTGTAGGCGTCGGCCCGCTGCGAGAGCGCGTGCGCGAACGCGAACACGCCCGTGACCAGCGCGGCGTAGTAGGCCGCGAACATGACCCAGAGGTCCAGGTAGACGGGACTGAAGTCTGGGAACGGTGGCAACACATCTCCAGACTACGTGCGCGAAGCGGTCGCGGTACAGACGGAGCGGGGCGCCCCTGGTGGGACGCCCCGTCGCGGTCGGGTCACTTGGTGCTGTCGGTCGGCTTCTTCGCCGTGGTGGGGCGGGTGCCCGTGGTCTTCGCCGTGCCCGCGGGCTTCGTCGCGGTGACCGGCTTGGTGGCGGCGGGCTTGCGCGGCGCGGCCTTGCGGGTGGTGCCGCGCACCTCGGCGGCGACGTCACCGCCGATCTCGACCACGGTCTCGGCCAGCTTCTCGCTCGCGTCGTCCAGGTCGTCGGCGACCTTCTCGCCGACCGCGCGGGTGCGGCGGGAGACCTTGCCGAGCACGTCGTCGGCCAGCACGCGGGCGTCCGCGGCGGCGGCCTCGGTGCGCTTCTGCGCGGTCTCGACGGCCTCCTCGACCTGGTGCAGCGCCTTCTGCAGGCCCGGCTGGGTCTTCAGCTTCTCCAGCGCCTCCTCGCCGTGCTGGGCGAGGAACTGGTAGAGGTTCAGCGCGGACTGCGTGTAGGCGTCCACGACCTTGCGCAGCTCAGCCGGGTCGAGCTTGTCGCGCAGGTCCTTCTTCAGGTCCGCGGACTCGGCCGCGGTCTTCGCCGACTCGGCGCGCTCGCGGGCCTTGTTCAGCGCCTCGATGACGGCCTTGGCGGCCAGGTCACCGGCGCCCAGGGCGGCGAGCAGCGGGGTGCGGGCGGCGGCGACGGCCTGCTCGCCCGCCTTGCGCAGTTCCTCGGTGGTGGGCAGGTTCGGCATGGAGATCATTCCTCCGGCTTGTTCTGGTGGGCGGTCGGGCCACCGGCTGGACCGGCGGTCGTGTCCGCCTTGGCGGTTGTCTGGTTGCCGGCTCCGCCGGCGGTGTTCTCCCGCCGGAACGACTCGTAGACGTCGAGCAACACCTGTTTCTGCCGCTCGGTCAGGTCGGGGGCGGTGACGATGGCGTCCGCGAGAGCACCGCCCTCGCGCTGCTCCAGGATCCCGGCCTCGACGTACAGCGCCTCAGCCGAGATCCTCAACCCTTTGGCGATCTGCTGCAGGATTTCCGCGCTCGGCTTGCGCAGGCCGCGTTCGATCTGGCTCAGGTACGGGTTGGAGACCCCGGCGAGCTTGGCCAGCTGCCGCAACGAGATCTTCGCGGTGTTGCGCTGCTGGCGGATGTACTCGCCGATGTCGCGGCCGAGATCGGCCACCGCCTCGTCGATGGACTTGTCCAACTTCGCGGCACCTCCTCGATCCGATGTCGACGGTACGCGGAGGTGCTAGCTACTGCAAGCGCTCTGCTAGCGATCCGGACGTGTGCTCCCCCACAGGGCTACGGTGGACCTCGTGGACGTTGCGGCGAACCTGCGAGCGCGGCTGGTCGACTCGCTGCTGGTCGCCGACGTGCTGCGCGACCAGCGTTGGGCGGACGGGTTTCGCCAGGTCCCGCGGCACGTGTTCCTGCCGGGGTTCTTCGTCCAGCGGCCAGACGGCTCGTGGGAGCCGGTGACCGCCGAGCACCCGGACCACCTCGCGCTGGTCTACCGCAACGACGTCTGCGTGACCCAGCTCGACGGCGACGACCGGGCGTGGGAGCAAGCACTCTCGACCGGCGCCGTGACGGGAGTACCCACGAGTTCGTCGAGCATGCCGACGATCATGGCGATCATGCTGGAGGCCCTGGCCGTCGCGCCGGGCGACCGGGTGCTGGAGATCGGCACCGGCACCGGCTACAACGCGGCGCTGCTCTGCCACGCGCTCGGGGACGAGCGCGTGACCTCGATCGACGTCGACCCCGGTGTGCTGGTGCGCGCCGAGGCACGGCTGGCCGCCGCGGGCTACCACCCGACGTGCGTGGCGGGCGACGGCGAGCAGGGCTACGCGCCGCGGGCTCCGTACGACCGGGTCCTCGGCACGTGCGCCGTGTCCCGCATTCCCACGGCGTGGCTGGAGCAGACCGCGCCCGGCGGGCTGATCGTGACCACGTTCAACCGGGCCATCGGCGCCGGTCTGGTGCGGTTGACCGTGCGGGACGGGCAGGCGACCGGCCGCGTGCTGCTGGAGGACGGTCGGTTCATGCCGTTGCGCGCGCACCGGCAGGCGTGGGCGGACGAGGCGCTGCTGGAGGCGCTGACCGCGACGCCGACGACGTCGCGCACGACGCTGTTGTCCTCGCGCAGCGTGCTGGACCCGGCCAGTGCGTTCGAGTTCTTCGCCGGGCTGGCGCTGGCCGAGGTGGCGGTGGCGGCCGACCCGATCCGGCTCGTGCACCCGGACGGCTCGTGGGTGCGCCACCGCGGCGCCGTGGTCGACCAGGGCGGTCCCCGCGCGCTGTGGGACGTGGCCGAAGCCGCCCACCGGCAGTGGCGGGCGCTGGGCAGACCCCGCCGCCACCAGTTCACCTTCACCGCGGCGCCGACCGGGCAGCACTTCGCCCTGGACGACACCTCGCTGACCTGGCCACTCCCGTGAGTCGTACCTCCACGCCCCGCGTGTCCTGCGTTCGCGTCCCGCGTGTCCTGCGTTCAGAACGACCGTGTCCTACGTTCAGGACCCCCGAGTTCAACGCTCGGAACGCGTTCAGTCGAGCAGCTCCTCCAGGAAGCTGCGCTTGCGGCGCGGCGGGTAGCGCGGGTCGTAGTACCCAGGCGGGTACACCGGCGGTGGCGGCGCGACGGGCTGCGTGCCGGGTGGCGGCTGGTAAGGCGGCGGCGGGCCGACCTGCGTGCCGGGCGGCGGCTGGTAGGGCGGAGGCGGACCCGCGGCGGGCTCGGCCGGCGGCACGGGCGCGACGGGCGCGGGAGGCTGCCCACCCTCCACCGGCGCGGCACCGTCAGCCGGCAGCGTCCCCTCGACCGGCATGACCGCGGTCGGGTCGGCGGCAGCCACCGGAACGGGCACGGGTACCGGCACCGACGCGGGAACCGGCACGGGCATCGACACCGGCACGCCCTCCGGCCGGTACGGCTGCGCGTAATGCGCCCGCTCGGCGGCGATGATCTGCTCGAGCTCGCCGCCGTCCAGGAACACGCCCTTGCAGTTCTCGCACTGCTCGATGTGCACGGAACCACGGCTGATGGTCCGCATGAGGTCCTGGCATTTCGGACAGATCACGCCATCGAGGGTACGCAAACGACACGGGGGTGACCGCGTCACCACCATCCGTGATGGGTCCGTCATGATGCGGAGGTGTCCAGATTCCGCCAGCGGGCCGTGCTCGCCGTGTGCGTGCTGGCCGCCGTGCTCGCCGCGGCCGGCCTGTTCGTCACCGACTACGGCATCGACCCCGACCTGTGGCTGACCGGTCTCGCCCTCGGCTTCCTGGGGCTGCTCGCCGCGCTCGACCCGTGGCTGCACCGCAGGCGCGCCGCCGGCCTGGCCACCGACGACAACCTCGACGCCGCCGCGAGCGCCCTCGCCCGCGCCCTGCACGCCCAGTGGAACGAGGAGTGCCGCGCCCGCGGCCTGCACGACCACGTCCTGGACCTGCACTGGAGCGCCACGCGAGGCGAACCGGGGCACAGCGACGCGGTCGTCCGCGCGTTCCAGCGCAACCCGCGCATGGTGTTCCTCGGCGAACCCGGCGCGGGCAAGAGCACGACCGTGACGCTGCTCACGATCGGGCTGCTCGACCGCCTCGTGGACGGCCCGGTGCCGTTCCTGCTTCCGCTGTCCACGTGGAACCCGGAGGTGGAGGACGTCCGCACCTGGATGACCCGCCGGCTGTACGAGGACCACCCGGCGCTGCGCAACACCGAGCTGTACGGCAGCTACGCCGGTGACCTGCTGGTCGAACAGCGCCGGATCTTCCCGGTGCTCGACGGCCTGGACCAGATCCCGGCCGAACGGCGGGCCGATGCGCTCGACCGCATCAACCGCGCGTTCCCGGGCTCGCACCCGCTGGTGCTGACCTGCCGCACGGACGAGTTCGCCGAAACGGCGACCGAGGTGCCGAACGCGCAGGTCGTGGAGCTGCAGCCGGTGGACCTGGAGGAGGTCGCGGGCTACCTGCGGTCGGTGTCGAACCCGGTGACGGCGGCCCGCTGGGAACCGGTCTTCCTGCACCTGCGCGACGAGCCGGACGGACGGCTGGCCGACGCGCTGTCCACGCCGCTCGCGGTGTGGCTGGCGGGCGTGGTCTACGGGTACGGCGAGCCGAGCGAGCTGCTGGACCGGGGCCGGTTCCCCGACCGCGTCGCCATCGAGAACCACCTGGCGGACCTGCTGGTCACCGGCGCGTTCGGCGACCGGGGCGTGGCGCACCAGGCCCGGGCGAGCCAGGTCTGGCCGCGCGACAAGGCGGCGCGCTGGCTGACGTTCCTGGCCACCGAGATGCATCGCCGCGGCGTGCGCGAGCTGGGCTGGTGGGAGCTGCGCCGCTCGGTCGCCAACACGTGGCTGGCGCTGCTCGGCGCGCTCACGCTCGGGCTGATCGGCGGCTTCGGCGTGGCCTGGCTGATGGCCTACGCGAGCACGCCGAAGCTGGCACCGATCACCGGCCTGGCCGCCGGTGTCGCGGTGGCGGTCGCCGCGCTGTACGCGTCCGGGCACCGCGTGGTGAAACCCCGGCTCGGGGTGTGGCGCAGCCTCGTCGTGGTCAGCGGCGTGCTCGGCACGGCGGCGGGCCTGGTGTTCGGCGCCCTGTACGGGCTGTCCGCGGGCCTGGTCGTCGGCCTGGGCATCGCGGTGGCGGTGGCGCTGCGGTTCGGGTTGGCGAACAACGCCGAGCTGAGCCACCCGTCGAGTCCCAAGTGGACGATGGCACGGGACCGGATCGCGGTGTGGACCGGCTCGCTGGTGCTGGCCGTGGTGTTCGGCGCGGCGGCCGGGCTGGTGTTCGGGCCGACCCAGTCGGGCATGGTCGGGCTCGGCCTGGTGTGCGGGCTGATGCTCGGCTTCACGCTGTCCGTGCTGCACCTGCGCTGGTGGTGGTTCACCGTGGCGCGGATCTGGCTGGCGGCGCGCGGCAAGCTGCCGTGGGAGCTGATGGTGTTCCTGGACGACGCGCGCAAGCTGGGGGTGCTGCGGCAGGCGGGCGCCGCCTACCAGTTCCGGCACGCGCTGGTGCAGGACCGGCTGGCGGGCGACCGCCCGTCCCAGGTCAGGTCAGACGCCGAGCTTGCGTAGCCGCGAGATCGCCTCGTCCAGCACCTCGTCGCGCTTGCAGAACGCGAACCGCACCAGGTGCCGCCACTGGTCGGGGTGGTCGGTGAACACCTGCACCGGCACGCCCGCCACGCCGATCCGCTCGGGCAGCTCGCGGCACAGCTGCGCGCCATCGGTGAAGCCGAGCGGCCGGACGTCCGCGGTGATGAAGTAGGTGCCCTCGCTCGGCCGCACCGCGAACCCGGCGTCGGCCAGGCCTTCGGACAGCCGCGACCGCTTGTCCTGCAACGACGTGCGCAGGCCCTCGACCCAGTCCAGCTCGTGCCGCAGCGCGTGCGCGACGGCGGGCTGGAACGGCGCGCCGCCCACGAAGGTCAGGAACTGCTTGGCCGCCCGCACCGCGCCGATCAGCTCCGCCGGGCCGCACGCCCAGCCGATCTTCCAGCCCGTGCAGTTGAACGACTTGCCCGCGCCGGAGATGGTCACGGTCCGCTCGGCCATGCCGGGGAACGTGGCCAGCGGCACGTGCGCGAGCCCGTCGAACACCAGGTGCTCGTACACCTCGTCGGTGATCGCCACGAGGTCGTGCTCGACGCACAGCGCGGCGACGGCGGACAGCTCGACGTAGTTGAGCACGGTGCCGGTCGGGTTGTGCGGCGAGTTGAGCAGCAACGCCCTGGTGCGCGGGCCGATGGCGGCGCGCAGCGCGTCGACGTCCAGGCCGAGCCTGCCCGTGCCCGGCTCCTCGACCAGCCCCACCGTGCGGCGGGTCGCGCCGGCCAGCGCCACGGACGCCGCGTACGAGTCGTAGTAGGGCTCGATGAGCACGACCTCGTCACCGGGCTCGACCAGGGCCAGCAACGTGGCCGCGATGGCCTCGGTGGCGCCGACCGTCACCAGGACCTCGGTGTCGGGGTCGTAGTGCGTGCCGTAGCGGGCGCGGTGCTCGACGATCGCGTGGCGCAGCTCGGGCATGCCCGGCCCCGGCGGGTACTGGTTCAGCCCGGCGTCGATGGAGGCCTTGGCGACCTCCAGCATCCCGGCCGGGCCGTCGGTGTCCGGGAAGCCCTGCCCGAGGTTCACCGCCCCCGTCCGCGTGGCCAACGCCGTCATCTCGGCGAAGATCGTCGAGGTGAACGGCCTCATCCTGGGGACTAGCGCTGGTACCCGCACAACGCCGAATCTTCACGGACAATGGCGGCGTGGAGCAACTGACCCCCGCTGACCAGCTCAAGCGCCAGGGCCTGCGTCGGATGAAACTCGTGGCCACCGGCTTCTTCGTGGCCGCCACCGCGATCTTCCTGGTCGCCCTGCTGTTCGAGGACGGCGGCCCGGCGTGGGTCGGGTACGTCCGCGCGGCGGCCGAGGCGGGCATGGTCGGCGCGCTGGCCGACTGGTTCGCGGTGACCGCGCTGTTCCGCAGGCCGCTGGGCCTGCCGATCCCGCACACGGCGATCATCCCGACCCGCAAGGACAGCTTCGGCGACGCGCTGGGGTCGTTCGTCGGGACGAACTTCCTGTCCGAGGCAGTGGTGCGGGACAAGCTGCGCCGGGCGGGCATCGGGCGGCGGCTAGGCGAGTGGGTCGCGCAGCCCGAGCACGCCGAACGCGTGACGTCCGAGCTGGCCAACGTGGTGAAGGGCGCGGTGACCGTGCTGCGTGACGACGACGTGCAGGCCGTGGTCGAGCAGGCGCTGGTGCGGCGGTTGGTCGACCAGCCGTGGGGCCCGCCGCTGGGCAAGCTGCTCGGCCAGGTGCTCACCGATGGCGCGCACCACAAGCTCGTGGACCTGGTGTGCGACCGGGCGTACGACTGGGTGCGGGACAACTACGAGAAGGTCATGGGCGTGGTGTCGGACCGGGCGCCGTCGTGGTCGCCGAAGTTCGTCGACTCGCTGCTCGGCGACAAGGTCTACACCGAGCTGCTGAACTTCGCGTGGGCGGTGAAGACCGACGTCAACCACCCGATGCGGCTGGCGGTGGACCAGTTCCTGATCGAGTTCGCGGGTGACCTGCGCACGGACCCGGCGACCATGCAGCGGGCCGATCAGGTCAAGCAGCAGCTCGTGACGCACCCGGACGTGCAGCGGCTGATCGGGTCGGCGTGGGGCACGGCGAAGAAGATGCTGCTGGACGCGGCCGAGGACCCGTCGTCGGAGCTGCGCAAGCGGGTGCGCGAGGGGTTGATGACGTTCGGCCGCCGGATGGTGGACGACGAGTCGCTGCGCGCCAAGGTCGACGGGTGGCTCGAGGGCGCGGCGGGGTACGTGGTGACCAACTACCGCGACGAGATCACCACCTTGATCACCGACACGGTCGAGCGCTGGGACGCCGAGGAGACCTCGCGCAAGATCGAGCTGCAGGTCGGTCGGGACCTGCAGTTCATCCGCATCAACGGCACGGTCGTGGGCGCGCTCGCGGGTCTGGTGATCTACACCGTCGCCCAGCTGGTGACGTGACCTGAGCGTTGAACTCGGGTACGCGAACGTAGGACACGGTGGTCCTGAACGTGGGACACGCGCGGGGTGAACGTAGGACTCTCGCGCGAGTCGAACGTTCAGGTCCCGCGTGCCGAACGTTCCGGTACCCCGAGTTCCGCGTTCAGGTCACGCTCAGCGCGCGCCGTTCCCGCCAGTTGCGCGCCTTCTCCCGGTTGCCGCACGTCTGCATCGAGCACCAGGTGCGCGAGCGGTTGCGCGAGCGGTCGAAGAACGCCCACCGGCAGTCGTCCGCCTGGCAGATCTTGAACCGCTCCCACGACCCGAGCACGGCCAGCCGTGCCGCCGCGCCCAGCACCGCGCCGAGCGCGTCGGTGCTGGACATGGTGGGCACGCCGTGGCTGAGGTCGACGCGGATCAGGCCCGCGGCGGGGGTCGGATCGGGTCCGTCGTACCGTTCACCCAGCGAGGCGCGCAGCGCGGCGCGAACGGCGCGGACCTCGTCCGGGTCACCCGCTCGGCCCAGGCCGCGTTCGGTGACCCACGCGCGCCAAGCGGCGGCGCTGTCCAAGACGTCCGTGCCGAGTTCGAGGTCTCGGGTGTTCAGGAAAGCGAGCAGCAGCTCCACATCGTGTTCCGCATCGCCGGCTCGACCCTGCGTGAAAGCCGCGTGGTCCCAGCCGGCCGCCAGACCAGTCACCCCTCCACTGTAGGCGTCGAAGAGTCACGATGTGGCGAAGTAACCGTCGAACAACCTTCATCGGTTACTCCGACTGCCTGCTCGGCCAGCGGCCCCACTGCGCCGATCAGGCTATGAACCATGTGTATACATCGTGTGTATAGTCGCGGTCATGTCGATCGGACACACCCTGCTGGGCCTGCTCGAAAAGGGCCCGCGGCACGGATACGACCTGAAGAAGGCCTACGACGAGCGCTTCGGCCAGGACCGGCCGCTGCACTACGGGCAGGTCTACACGACGCTCTCCCGCTTGCTGCGCAACGGCCTGGTGGAAGAGGCGGGCGTCGAGGCGGGCGACGGTCCGGAGCGCAAGCGGTACGCGATCACGGACGCGGGCGTGACGGACGTGGAGCACTGGCTGGGCACGCCGGAGAAGCCCGAGCCCTACCTGCAGAACACGCTCTACGTGAAGGTCGTGCTGGCCCTGCTGTCCGGTCGCAGCGCGGACGAGGTGCTCGACGTCCAGCGCACCGCCCACCTGACCACGATGCGCGAGCTGACCAAGCGCAAGGCCGGCGGCGACCTCGCCGACCAGCTGATCTGCGACCACGCCCTGTTCCACCTGGAAGCCGACCTGCGCTGGCTGGAGCTCACCGCCGCGCGCCTCGGCCGGCTCAAGACGGCGGTGACCCGATGACCGGCGACCAGACCACCGGCGACCCGACCGACGACGCGCAGCCGGCGCGGCCCCTGCTGGAGGCCGTCGACCTGCACAAGTCGTTCGGCCCTACGCCCGCGTTGGACGGCGCGGGGCTCGGCGTGCGCGCGGGCGAGGTGGTGGCCGTGATGGGCCCGTCCGGCTCGGGCAAGTCCACCCTGCTGCACTGCCTGGCGGGCATCCTCACGCCCGACAGGGGCACGGTCCGCTACCGCGACGTGGAGCTCAGCGCGATGGGCGACGGCCAGCGCAGCGAGTTGCGGCGCACCGAGTTCGGGTTCGTGTTCCAGTTCGGCCAGCTGGTGCCCGAGCTGAGCTGCCTGGAGAACGTGGCGCTCCCCCTTCGGCTCGGCTCGGTCAAGCGCAAGCAGGCCGAGGCCCGGGCCCGCGAGTGGCTGGAGCGGCTGGAAGTCGCCGACGTCGCGGACAAGCGGCCCGGCGAGACGTCCGGCGGCCAGGGCCAGCGGGTGGCCGTCGCGCGCGCCCTGGTCACCGGACCGCGCGTGGTGTTCGCCGACGAGCCCACGGGCGCGCTCGACTCGCTCAACGGCGAACGCGTGATGCAGCTGCTGGTCACCGCGGCGAAGGAGACCAACGCGGCGGTGGTGCTGGTGACGCACGAGCCGCGGGTGGCGGCGTACTCCGACCGCGAGGTCGTGGTGCGCGACGGCCGGTCCCGCGAGATGGAGCCGGTCACGTGAGGCGGTGGGTCGCCGATCTCGCGCTGGGCGTCCGGCTGGCGCTGGGCGGCGGGCGCACGTCGTGGGTGCGGCTGGCGTTGACCGGCGCGGGCATCGGCATCGGGGTGGCCGTGCTGTTCGCGGCGGCGTCGATGACGAACGTGCTGGCCGAACGCGCCGAGCGGCAGGCCGCGGCCTCTCCCGTCACCGCCGGGTCGGCGTCGGGCGACGTGCTGTACTCGCGGTTCTGGAACACCGAGTACCGCGGCGAGTCGATCGTCGGCCGGTTCGTCAGGGCGGGCGGGCCGGGCGCGCCGGTGCCGCCGGGTGCGTCGAGGGTGCCCGGCGACGGCGAGATGTTCGCGTCGCCCGCGCTGGCGGAACTCCTGGCCTCACCGGAAGGCGAACTGCTGCGGGAGCGGTTCCCGCAGCGGGTCGTCGGCACGGTCGGCCAGGCCGGTCTGAACGCGCCGAGCGACCTGACGTTCTACATCGGTGACGCGAGCGTGGCGGAGGACGACGCCGACGCGATCACCGGTTACGGCGGCGAGGCGCAGGAACGCACGCTCGACCCGATGCTGACCCTGTTGGTCATCGTCGGCGTGGTCGCGCTGCTGTTCCCGGTGCTGGTGTTCGTCGGGATCAGCACCCGGTTGGCGGGCGCCGAACGGGACCGCAGGCTGGCGGCGTTGCGGCTGGTCGGCGCGGGCGCCCAACGGGTGCGCCGGATCGCGGCCGGTGAGGCGCTGCTCGGCGCGGTGGTCGGCCTGGCGGTCGGCGCGGCGGTGTTCTTCACCGCACGGCAGTTCGTGGAGTCAGTCCAGCTGCTGGGGCTGAGCGTGTTCGTCAGCGACCTCACGCCGGCGCCGGCGATGGCGGTGCTGATCGTGGTGCTGGTGCCGGTGATGGCGGTGGTGACGTCGGTGGTCGCGATGCGCCGCACGGTGGTCGAGCCGCTGGGCGTGGTGCGCCGGACCAAGCCGGTGCGCCGGGTGCTGTGGTGGCGCGTGGTGCCGATCGCGCTCGGCGCGGCGCTGCTGCTCACCCAGGCGGGCGGGTTCGGCGGCACGGAGATCATCGGGTCGACCGAGATCGTGATCGCCGGGGTCATCCTGCTGCTGCTGGGCATCCCGGTGCTGCTGCCGTGGGTCGTCGAACGGGCGGTGGGCCGGTTGCGCGGCGGTGCGCCGTCGTGGCAGTTGGCGATCCGCAGGCTGCAACTGGAGAGCGGCACGGCGGCGCGCGTGGTCGGCGGCGTGGCCGTGGTCCTGGCCGGCGGGATAGCCCTGCAGTCGGTGATGGCGAGCACGCAGAGCGCCGTCGTCGTCCGCCTGGCGCCGGACGCGGACCGGGGCCGGATCGTGGTCAACGTGGCCGACTCGGCGCCCGAGGTGACCGAGCAGGTCGTCGGCCTGGTGTCCAGGGCGGACGGCGTGACGCGGGCACACCCGTTGCGGAGCCTGGCGTTCAAGACGGGCCCGCGGGACTACCACTCCGCGACGGTCGGCACCTGCGAGGCGCTGCGGGCGCAGGCCGAGCTGCCGGACTGCCGCGACGGTGACGCGTTCTACCTCGAGAACCCGGCCGCCATGCGCAGCTCCGAGTTCGCGAAGGTCGAGGCGGGCCAACAGGTTTCGATGTTCGCCGACGACCAGGAGCAGGAACCGAGTCTGAAGTGGACGGTGCCCGCGTTCACCGACGTCCGGGTGCCCGAAGGCATGACCAGCCACCGGTCGGGCCTGCTGCTCACGCCTTCCGTGGTCGAGGACCTGCCGGTGGTCGGCGAAGCCAGCGTGCACGTGGTGGTCGACCGCGATCGGCCTGACGTCGGCGAGCACGTCCGCAACGCCGTGGCACCGCTGACCTGGCGCACCATCGTCTCGTACTTCGGCGAAGTCGACCCGTCCGAACGGGTGCAGGAGTTCGAGAGCATCCGGCAGGCACTGCTGGCGGGCTCGCTGATCACGCTGCTGCTGGCCGGTGCCAGCCTGCTGGTGCTGGCGCTGGAACAGGTCCGCGAACGCAGGCGGCCCCTGGCCGTGCTGGCGGCGAGCGGTGTGCCGCGCGGCGCGCTCGGCCGGTCCCTGCTCTGGCAGAACGCCGTGCCGCTGCTCCTGGCGATGGTCGTGGCCATCGGCGTGGGCGGTGCCCTGGCGGTCCTGCTGCTGAGGATCATCTCCCGGCCGATCGTGCTCGACTGGCCCGGGATCGCGGTGCTCAGCGGCGCCGCCGCCCTGATGGTCGTGATCGTGACCCTGCTGTCGCTGCCGTCCCTGCGACGGGCCACCGGCGCCCTGGGGCTGCGTTCCGAGTAGGCCGAAGTCGGCGTCGTCGCCCCGAGTCCGGGGCGGCGACGCCAACCAGTTGGCACACCGAAGCCACGTTCCACCGCCCCGAGACGTCTGAACAGATGTGACCCCACTCCCACACCACACCGACCACGTCGCCCGCCAGGGCGGCCGGAGCGCGCCGGGCGTGCTCCGATGAGGTGGGCCGCCGACCTGGTCCTCGGCATCCGGCTGGCTGTCGGGGGCAGCCGGACGTCCTGGGCCAGGTTGGCGCTCACCGCCGCCGGCGTGGGCCTCGGCGTCACGGTCCTGCTGCTGGCCGCCTCGATCGGCCCCGCGCGTGAGGCGAAGTCCCACCGCGTGCAGGCCGCGTCCCTCGACTCCACGACGGCGGGCGCCACCCTCAAAGCCCGCCACGTCAGCGTGTCCTGGCAAGGACGCCTCATCACCGGGGTGGAACTGGCCGCCACCGCGCCCGACGCGCCCGCGCCGCCCGGCGTCGGCCGCATCCCCGGTCCGGGCGAACTGGTCGTCTCACCCGAGCTGCTCGACCTGATGCGCACCGAGGACTCGGTCCGCGCACGCTTCCCGGAGAGCGTCATCGGCGTGATCGCCGACGCGGGACTGCCCCGGCCCAAGTCGCTGATCTTCTACGCGGGCCTGCCCGACGCGCACCACGACAGCGCCCACCCGGCCGCCGGGTTCGGCAGCGACCTGACACCGGCCACCCTGCTGCCGATCTACCGGCTGCTGATGGTCGCCGCGATCAGCGCGCTGCTCGTGCCGCTGGGCATCTTCGTCCTGGTCGCCACCCGCCTCGGCGCGACCGGCCGGGAACAGCGCCTGGCCGCGATCCGGCTGGTCGGCGCGTCACGCACCCAGCTCCGCTGGATCGCCAGCGGCGAGACGTTGACCGGAGCGGTGCTCGGGCTGCTCGTCGGCGTGGCGCTGTTCTTCGCGGCACGGCCGCTGGCCCGGTTCATCGAGGTCGAGGGCGTCGGCTTCTTCCCGACCGACCTGCTGCCCGACCCGCTGCTCGGCGCCCTGATCGCGGTGGGCGTGCCGGTGGTGGCCGTCGTGTCGGCGCTGCTGGCCCTGCGCACGGAGGACGTCGGTCCACTCGGCCTGTCCCGGGCCGTCGAACTGCCCCGGTACCGGGCGTGGTGGCGGTTCGGGCTCATCGGCGCGGGCGCGGCGCTGATCGTGGTGATCTCCGCGGCCAGCAACTACTGGCAGGTGATGGCCGACGCGCGCCTGGCGGTCGGGCTCGGCATCGGCATCGCGCTCGTCCTCGCCGGCACGGGCGCGGTGCTGCCGTGGCTGGTCGGCCAGGTCGCCCACCGCGTCGAACCGGAAGGCGTCGCGCCGCTGCTCGCCCTGCGCACCTTGCGCTTCGACGCGGGCGCGCCGCGCGTGCTGTCCGGGGTCGTGGTGGTGCTGACCGGCTCGCTGACGTTGCAGGTGCTGCTCGGCGTGGCGGCCCAGTTCACCGCCGCGCCACCGTCCGACACACCCGACCGCTGGGTGCTCGACCTGCCCCAGCACACCTCCGTGCGGACGTTGGAGGAGGCGATCGCCCTGGTCGGGGGCGTGCGACAGGTCAGCGAGGTCCGCGTGCACGCCTCCAAGGCCGCCATCGTCACCAGCACCGACTGCGTCGAGATCGCCGACCGCCTCGACGTCTCCGACTGCACCAACGGCTCCGCCTACCTGGTCGGCTCGGGACCGGCGCCGGGCACCAAGCTGACCGTCGACGGGCGCGAGTGGGTCGTGCCGCCGTACCGGACGGTGACCGGCGAGCTGTACGGGCTGGTGGTCGCGGGAGGCGGCGATCCGGTGCTGGCCTCGTTGCCGCCCACCGAACTGGTCGTGCGGGGTGACCCGGACGAGTCGTTCGGCGACCGCCTGCTCGCCGCCACCGGCCGGGCCGACCGCGGCGTCACGCTGCGCCGGCAGTTCGAGGTCGGCCAGGTCGAGTTGTTCGCGTCCCTGCGCAGCGGCGTCATCGGCGGATCGGTGCTGCTCACCCTGCTGGCCGTGATCGGGCTCGCGGCGGCGGCCGTGGACCAGGTCCACGAACGCCGTCGCCCCACCGCGGTGCTGGCCGCGAACGGCGTGCCGCCGAGGGTGCTCGCGGTGTCCGCGCTGTGGCAGTCGGCGATCCCGACCGCGCTCGGCATCGGGCTGGCCATCCCGGTCGGCCTCGGCACGGCGTGGCTCGTCGCGCCCGCCGGGCGGTTCCGGGTCGACTGGACCGAGATCGCCACCACGGTCGCCTCGGCGGCGGTCGTCGTGCTCGTGGTGTCGCTGTGCACGCTGCCCGCACTGCGCTCGGCGATCCGCCCGGCGGTGCTGAGAACGGAGTAGCGACGCACGGCCGCGAGCGCCGGTTCCCCCGACCACACCATCGTGCGGCAGCGGTATCCCCAGGTCAGACCCGGTGCTCTCAAGGAGCATGCAAGATCGGGACAACACAGAGCTGCTCATCCTCGCCGGCCGCGGTGACGCCGCCGCGTGGCACGAGATCGTCCGCCGGTACGTGCGCCTGGTCTGGGCGGTGCCGCGTTCGCACCGGCTGAGCCCGGACGACGCGGCCGACGTCTGCCAGGCCACCTGGCTGGCGCTGGCCGAGAACCTGTCCCGGATCCGGCGGCCCGATCGGCTGGGCGCGTGGCTGGTGACCACGACCCGGCGCGAGACGCTGACCGTGCTGCGGCTGCGCGGCCGGGAGGTGCCGCGGGAGGTGTGGGAGGCGGCCGGCGACGAGCCGACCCCGGAGGAGGCGGCGCTGGCGCGTGACGCCGGGCTGTGGCGGGCCTACGCGACGTTGACCGACCGCTGCCGGGAGATCCTGCGGCTGGCCGCGTTCGCGCCGGAGCTGTCGTTCACGCAGGTCGCGGAGGCGGTCGGCGTGCCGGTGAACAGCCTGGGCGCCACCCGCGGCCGGTGCCTGTCGGTGCTGCGCCGGCGGCTCGGGCTGGGAGGTGACCGATGACCGTCTTCGTGTCGTGCACCGATCGTGAACTGCTCGACGCCCTCGCGCGGGTGATCGACGTCCTCGACCCGGCGCCGGAAGCCGTTGCCGTGCGGGCTCGGTCGGCGTTCGGCGAGCGCACCGGCGCGGCCTGCCTGCGGTTGCTGTCCGACTCGGTCCGCGTCGACCCGTCCGGTGGCCCGCGGAGGGTGGCGTTCACCGGCCTCGACCTGCGGCTCGAGCTGGTCGTCGGTGGGTGGGACGTGACCGGGGTGGCGCGGGTCGGGACCGTTGTCGGGGCGCGGTGGCCCGGAGGCGGGGTGACGGCGGCGGTCGACGAAGTCGGTCGCTTCCGGCTCGGTCGGGTGCCGTCCGGGCCGGTCTGGTTCGTGCTGCGGTGCGCGGGCCGTGAGCACGCCACGCCGTGGTTCGTCGCATGATGCCGCGTGATCGGATCCTGCGACTGGAGCGGGAGATCCAGGTGCTGTCGCGGTCGGCCGCGGTGGGGCGGCCGGCCGTTCCGCTCAACGACGTCGTGGACGCGTTGGGCGACCGGGCGTTGCTGGTGTTCATCAGCCACCGGGGGCGGCTGGTCGGCGTGTCCGTCGTCGGCGGGCGGGTCAGGTCGCACGACTTCGGCGAGGCGCGGGCCGTCGCGCGGCACGTCCGTTCGCTGTCCTCCGCCGCGCCGCGCGTGGCCGAGCTGGACCGCTCGCTGCGGCCGGCCGGTGACCGCCCGCTGGTCGTGGTGCCGAGCCCGGAGCTGGCGCGGATGCCGTGGGCCGCGCTGCCCTCGGCCCGCGGGCGGGCGGTCTCGGTGGCCCCATCGGTGAGTTGCTGGTTCCGGGCGGACACCCGGCCGCTGGCGCTGACCGACCGGCTGTGGGTGGCCGGGCCGTCGCTGCCGCGTGCGTGCCGTGAGGTCGAGGCGTTGCGGTCGGTGCACGGCGGTCGGATTTGTTCGACGGTGGACGAGGCGTTGCGGGAATTGGCGCATGCGGATGTCGTGCACTTCGCGGCGGGTGGCGTGCGGCAAGACGAATTGTTTTCGTATCTGCAATTGGGCGACGGGCCGTTGCACGGGCACGATCTCGACGGTTTGCCGCGCGTACCTTCGGTGGCAGTGCTCTCGGCGGGTCATTCGGGGCTGGCGCGGATCTTGTTGCGGCGCGGCGCCCGGGTCGTGGTGGAGTGCGTTCGGCCGATGCCGGACGACCGGGTGGTGGAACTCGTGGTCCACCTGCACGCTAACCTGGCGGAGCCCGCGCAAGCGCTTGCGGATGCCCAGGCCAGGCGCGGCGACCTGGGCTTCGTCTGCCTGGGGTCGGGATGACTGTGCGCATTCTTTGGTCCGATCGAGGGACGCCCGGAAAGGTGAACGGCACCGTTGGCGGCAAAGCCGCCGGTCAGACGTCCACACCGGACGCGACGCGGGCGTCCACACCGGACATTTCCCGCCATCACACCTTCAGGTGGACACGACGGACTGTGTTCAAAGGACGGTGTGACGACACGGACAGCCGCACCGCACCGCCCTTCCGAGTGGGTTCGCGCGGAGAACGTTCGAAAATGCGGTTCCCAGTGCTAGACATAGCAGAACGTCGACCTCGAACGGTCCGTCCCGTTCGCCTCACCCGGAACGGTGGTGATCCACGGTGTCAACTCCCTTCGCGGCACGCCGCGGCGGATCACCGCTGCTCCGGGTACTCGCCGTCGGTGGTTTCGCGGCGGCGGCGTGGTTCCTGTGCGCCGGAGTGGCGACAGCGGAGGAAGACCACTCGGACGAGGCAGCGAAGACGCACGACGTGGTGAACGTGGCGCTCGACGGGCAGCAGGCGGTGGACACCGGGCTGCTGCTCGCCGAGACCGTGCCGCAGCAGTCCGCGCCGTTCGCCTCCGTCACGCTCGAACCTCAGCCGTTCGAGTCGGCTCAGTCGTTCGAGTCATCGTCGATCGCCGGGGTCGAGACGTCGGTGGTCGAGTTCGCCGGCGCCGACGTGCTCGACCACCGGCTGCCGGCGGTCGTGGCCGAGCCGGAGGCCGACCGCGACCCGTCCGACTCCGACATGTCCTCGGACACCGGTGGCTACAGCTACTCCGGCTACCCCACCTACACCGGCGGCCACAGCTCGTCGGGCGGCTACTCCAACGGCTACAGCCACTCGGGCACGGTGTCGAACACCATGCCCGCGCCGCTGTACGAGGCGAAGGTGGCCGCGAAGATCGCCGCCCGTGCGGCGGCCGTCGAGGCGGGGACGCCCGAGTCGCCGCCGGCCCCCGTGTCCGAACCGGCCCGCGTGACCGCGCTGCCGTTCGCGCCGAGCACCGAGCCGTCACCGGACGCCACCCGGGTCGCACCGGACACCGACGTGGTCTGGCAGGCGCCGGAGCCGAGCGCTCCCGCACCGACGCCGAAGCAGGCGCCCGCTCCCAGCGCGCCGACTGCGTCCTCGGGCAGCGCGTCCGATGGCGGCGGCGGGCACCGGGGCGGCGTGATCGCGTCGCTCACCGGTCAGGCGGACCTGAAGCCTTCGGCCGCGTGGTCGGTCGAGCGGTGGGACGACGGCAGGTCTCCGGGCAGTGTGCCCGGGCTGCCGAGCACGTCACCGGATTGACGTCAGACGGGACCCGTGTGCCCTGAGCACGCGTGACCACCACCGTCTGACCAGCTCATTTCGCACCTTCACGCATTTCGCGCACGCCAAATCAGGCTTCCCGTCCTGCCAACCGCGCCCTGGCAGGAACGGGCGAGGTCCCATCGCCGCGCTGCCCCCGCGAGCTTTGGGACCGCACGGGAACCTGCGGCAGGGGACGCCAATCCCTGGAGCGTCCCCGCCGCAGGTCCACGAACCGCCGTCGGGCTCCGGCTCAACGAGGGGCTGCGCCGGACCCGACGCCGGGAAACACGATCGGGTGATCATCGCCCCAAAATGTACGGAAACACTGTTACCACCCCTCGGTTAAAACATGAGGAGCCCGCCAACCACCCCCCCACATCCACAACCCACCGCCAGCCGCCAGCAACCTCCCGCCACCACCAACCCACCACCTGCCGCTCGCCCCACCGACCGCCGCCTGCCACTCGCCGCCGCTGCCACTCGCCCCACCGCCACCACCCGCCGGTCGCTAGCCAGCACGCGACACCAGCTGGTCCGGACCGCCACCCACTCGCCGCCGCCTGGACGCGAGCCGCAGCCATCCGATCGCGGACCGCCCTCACAGGCCCCCGCCCGGTCGCGAGCCGCCACGCGCTGGCCGCCGCCCGCCAGCCGCCGCCCAGCTGCGAGTCGCCGGCCACACCCCGTCGAGCCGTCACCGGCACCGGCACCGGCGGCCAGCTGGCGGCGAGGCAGGAGCCGCCCGCACGCGAGGCAGCGCGGCGGCACGGTCGTGAGGCGGCCGGCACCGGGGCACGGGCGGTTGGTCAGGCGACCGGAACGGTGAGATCCGCGTCGGTCGGCATGGCGGGTCCCGTGACGGACGCGGCGACGAGGCCAAGGCGGCGCACGGCGTCGCGGAGGACGTCCGGCGGTTGGACGAACGGCAGGCGCAGCCAGCGTTCGAAGCCGCCGTGGGCGCCGAAGCGGGAGCCCGGTGCCAGGCGGATGCCGTGGTTCTGGGCCACGACGGCGATGCGGGTGCTCACCGGTGCGTCCAGCTCGCACCACACGCTGAGCCCGCCCTGAGGTCGGCGGAAGCGCCAGGTCGGGCAGTGTTCGCGCAGGCCCTCCAGCAGCACGTCGCGCTGGGCCGCCAGTTGGGCACGCCGTTCGCGCAGCCCGGGTTCGGGGTCGGCCAACAGTTCAGCCAGCACCAGCTGCTCGACCACCGCGGAACCCAGGTCGAGCGCGGTGCGGGTGGAGATCAGGCGGTGGACGATTTCGGCGGACGCGCGGATCCAGCCGATCCGCAGGCCGCCCCAATGCGACTTGCTGGCCGAGCCCAGGGTCACGACCAGGTCGTCGGCGAACGTCGCCATCGGCGGCGGGCCGTCCAGCGGGTCGCCGTCCAGGTCCAGTTCGACGACGGTCTCGTCCACCACCAACGGGGTGCGGGCGCGGCGGGCGGTGTCGGCCAGTTCGGCGCGGCCCTCGGCGTCCAGCCGGTGCGCGGTGGGGTTGTGGAAGTCGACCACGACGTAGGCCATGCGCGGTGCGGCTTGGCGCAGGGCGGCGGCGATTCCGGGCAGGTCCCAGCCGGTGTCGGTCATGCCGACCGGTACCGGGATCGCGGAGACCGCCTTGATCGCGTCCAGCGCGTTCGGGTAGCTCGGCTGCTCCACCAGCACGCGGTCACCCGGACCGGTGAACAAGCGCAGCGCCAGCGCCAGCGCGTGCTGCGCGCCGCTGGTCACCACGATCTGGTCCGGTGACGTCGGCAGCCCCCGCGCGGTGTACCGGTCGGCGATGCGCGCGCGCAGCTCGGGCACGCCGTGCTCGTAGTACCCGTGGTCGGCCAGGTGATCCGGCAGGTACCGCCTGACCTGGTCGAACGCCGCCAGCACACCGGGCAGCGCGGGAGGCGCGGCACGGGCGAAGTCGACCATGCTGTGCCCCACCAGCGGGGTGTCCGGCACGACGCCCAACGTGCCGGTCGGCAGGCTGATCCACGACCCCGCGCCACGGCGGCTCGCGACCAACCCCTCCGACCGCAGCTGGTCCAACGCCGCCGTGATCATGGTGCGGCTCACCGGCAGCACCTCGGCCAGCTCCCGCTCCGCGGGCAGCCGCGTACCGGCGGGCAACCGGCCGTCCAGCACCAGCATCCGGATCGCCGCGGCGAGGTCGGCCGAGCCGTGACGTGCGCCACGGCGCCGCCACTCGCCGAGCAATCGGGCCAGGCTGAAGCCGGATATACGTCCACCTGGTGGGACGTCGGAGTTCATAAGGCCAATTATTGCCAATTGGATCTGGAATGCAAGGCCAATCGGCACGAAGGATGGCCACATGCTCGCCGCACTCACCCAGGTCCCGATCACCGTCTCGCCCGTTCGCCGCGTCCCGCAGCTCCTCGCGGGCCTGTGGCTCTACGGGGCGAGCATGGCGCTCCAGATCCGCGCCACCCTGGGCCTGGACCCGTGGGACGTGCTGCACGAGGGCCTGACCAAGATCACCGGTTTGTCGTTCGGCCTGATCACCGCGCTCGTCGGCGCGGTGGTCCTGCTCTGCTGGATCCCGCTCAAGCAGAAGCCCGGCGTCGGCACGGTCAGCAACGTGGTGGTCATCGGCGTCGCCGTCGACGTCACGCTCGCGCTCCTGCCGATCCCGACCGACCTGCTGCCGCGCATCCTCTTCCTGGCCGGCGGCATCGTGCTGAACGGCCTGGCCGCCGCCGTCTACATCGGTGCCCGCCTCGGCCCCGGTCCGCGCGACGGCCTGACGACCGGGTTCTGCGCGCGGACCGGGACCTCGTTGCGCCTGGTGCGCACGGTGGTCGAGGTGGTGGTGCTGGCGGTCGGCTGGGTGCTCGGCGGCACGATCGGCATCGGCACCGTCCTCTACGCCGTCACCATCGGCCCGCTGACCCAGGCGTTCCTCCCCCTGGTCACCTGGGTGCGCGAGCGACCCGCTTCCTGACCTCCGTGTAGCTCACGCCGCGCGCCTCCAGCACCTCGGCCACGAGCCCGCGTTCCGCCAGCAGCGCCAGCACCATGTGCTCCTCGCGGAGCGTGCCGTGGCCGAGGTCGCGTGCTTCGACCAGGCTGCGCTCCAACGTCTTCTTCGCCGCCGCCGTGAACGGCAGGTGGTTGCCGAAGAACCGCCGTCGTCGACGGGTGGGTGAACCGGCCAGCGCGCCTTCGCCGTGCGTGCGCTCGACGGACGCCACGATCTGGTCGACGTCGATGCCGAGTCGCCGCAGCGCCTCGGTGTCGGCGTCGCTGAGCCCGCCCTTGCGCCGAGCGGCGGCGAACGCCTCGACCACCTCGTCACGGGCCAGCCCGAACTCGGCCAGCACCGGTGCGTCGAGCAGCGCCAACGCCAGGTGCTCGGGCCCGATCTCGGGCGCGTCGAGGCGTTCGGCCTGCACGACGGCCTCGTGGACGGCTTGGCGGGCGGCCCTGGTGAACCGTTCCCCGATCATCGGTGTCCCCCGTGCTTCTTGTGGACGGCCTGCCGGGTGACCCCGAGTTCGGCCGCGATCTCCTGCCATGACCAGCCGCGGGCGCGGGCGTTGCGCACCTGCACGGCTTCGAGTGTTTCCAGTAGTCGGCGCAGCGCGCTCACGGCTCGCAGCCCGACCCTGGGGTCCTGGTCGCCCGCCGCCGAGGCGAGCTCGGTCGCTTCCGTCATGCCGTCAACCTTGGTTGACAATCACGGGCTTGTCAACCCAGGTTGACGCACTAGGCTCGGTGGCGATGCCGGAGATCACCACCGCCGAACGGGCCGGAGTGGGCCGTGACGGCCTGCCGCGCCCCACCGAGGACCGCGTCGTCCGACTGCCGAACGCCGTGGTCCTGCTGGACGGCGCCACCTCGCCGACCCCGCGGGAACGCGACGGCGGCTGGCACTCGCGCCACCTGGCCGAGCAGCTGACCCACCTCGACGGCGACCTGGCCGACGACCTCGCCGCAGCCATCGCCCGCTTGGCCGCCGAACACGAGCTGACCTCGGGGAACTCGCCGTCCAGCACGGTCGCGATCACGCGCTGGACCGACGCGGACGTCGACGTGCTGGTGCTCGCGGACAGCCCGGTCGTGGTGTTCACCGACACGGGGGTGGAGGTCGTCGCCGACCACCGCCTGCGCGACCTGCGGGGCCGGGTCGACCGGATCACGGACTGGCGCAACGTCGAGGGCGGCTGGTGGGTGGCCGAGGCGGACCCGGCCGCCGCGCACCGGGCCGTCCGGGCGAGCTGGCCGCGTGACCGGGTCCGGGCGGTGCTCATGGCGACCGACGGCGTGTCCTGCGGCGTGGACGACTACGGCTTGTTCGCCGACTGGCAAAGCGTGTTGGACATCACGTCGGAAAAAGGCCCGGAAGCGGTGCTGGACGAGATCCGCGCGGCCGAGGAGGGTGACGCGGATCGCACGAAGTGGCGCCGCCCGAAAGTGCACGACGATCAAGCGCTGGCGGTCATCCGATTCACCGCCGGGAAATGAGAAAAGCCCCTCGCGGTAAGCGGAGGGGCTTTCTCGTAACGGTCTGGTGGCCAGGGGCGGGGTCGAACCGCCGACCTACCGCTTTTCAGGCGGTCGCTCGTACCAACTGAGCTACCTGGCCAGGTAGCGGCCCGACCAACCGGCCGAACAGCCTTGCGACCCAGACGGGACTCGAACCCGCGACCTTCGCCGTGACAGGGCGACGCGCTAACCAACTGCGCCACTGGGCCTTGCTCACTTCTGCCTAACTGTACCGCGTGCCCCCAACGGGATTCGAACCCGCGCTACCGCCTTGAAAGGGCGGGGTCCTAGGCCGCTAGACGATGGGGACCCAGTTCCTCCGGCAGCCCTTGGGCCACCTTCTTTCCCAGGCCCTCCACGCTGTCCGGTGGAAGCATCGTAAGCATAGGGCACGAGGGTCCACACCTCCAAAACGGGGGTGCCACACGTTGTTGACCTGCGATTCCACCCCCGTTCGCGGCGGTTCACCCGTGCTTCCGAGTCACCGCGAGAGCTACCGGAGCCGTCCACCCGCGCAACGGGAGCCGTCCACCCGCGCGGACGGCCCCTCCGGGACGAGGTGTCCCGGAGGGGCCGCGACCTTCGGATGTCCTTACCGCTGCACCGGCGGCACGCCCCCGTCCTCACCCGGTGACAGCCCGAGCATGTCGAGCAGCAACCGGCAGTCCTCGGCACTGGTGGCACCGCGCGCCACCGACAGCCGAGCCCGGTGCACCTGCTCGTCCGAGATCCGCGACGGCTCACCGGTTCGCTGGGCAGGCACCCCACCGCCGCCCGGCCTGGACATCGTGTCGTCCTGGTTCCACAGGAACTGACGCACTTCAAGGGACCCGCTCATGACGCCTCCCCGACTTGAGGTTGGCGCGAGGCTAAGCGAGCCCATCGAACCGCCGCAGCCCCCCGGAGAGTGATTCAGGGGCGACGGAGCGTCACTTTCCGTGTAGGCCACTTGGTGTCAAGCGTCGCGTGATGTGCTTGTCGCGAACGAGGAGGGTGCAAGCCATGACCGAACCGGTACCGGGGCAGACGCCGGAACCAGCGGCAGCGGACGACGCCACCGCGCCACCACCACCGGCCCGCGAGCCCGAAACGGCCGAGCCGGGAACCACCGGGCCCGCGACGCCCGAGCTCCAGACGCCCGAGACCACCGAGTCCGCGACGCCCGACCCCGGGACGCCCGACTTCGGGACGTCCGGCTCCGGGGCGACGGCGGGTGACACCACCGGGGCCGGACCGGCGGTGGACCCGCAGGAGCTGTTCGGCAGCCTGTCGCTGTCCGCGATCGAGGCGGACATCGACCGGTTGATGAGCGACAAGATGAGCCAGCTCGACGGGATGCTCGCCGGCCTGGAGGAACTGGTGCAGAAGCTGGAGGGCGAGATCACCAACCTCGAACAGCCGCCCGACGAGGCCGATACCCCCAAGGGGTAGCACCCGGGCGCGGCCCACGGGTGAAAGCGGGCCGGGCACAGGGTTCCCGCCATCGACTACCTGAAGATTTCGGGCCAACCCACTCCCCAGGCCCACGTGCGCGTGCAACAATCCGAATTGCTGACACACCCCCGGTCAGCGCCTGTGGAGATCCCCTCCGGCCCCCGCGTTCCTCCCCCTGGCGCGGGGGCCTCTCCACGCACACATCTGTGACCCAGGCCACAGTTCGCCCGGGTTCGCAATCCAACCGTTATCGTGTCGGCCGTGCCTCTTGGATCCCTTGGACGGTCGAAGTCAGGCCGGCATCGCCCGCCCGCGAACGAGCAGGAAGACGTCCTCCCCGACGAGGAGCTGCAGTCGTACCTGGCGGCCCTCGCCCCGGAGACGGACGCGGAGACGACCGCCGGTACCAGCTTCGGCAACGCGCAGGTCTACCAGCTCCGCCTCCAGCTGATGGCGAACGAGCAGCTGAAGGAGATGGCCGCCGAGCGGCAGACGTCACCCCAGGCGCTGGCCACCGAATGGGTCATGCAGCGACTGGAGTGGGAAGCCCGCCAGCGCGGCTACTAGCACCCCGAAACGCCCCGGCTCCCGAAAGCCGGGCCCGAACCCGAACCGCGAACAGGCCCTCGACCATCCCGGTCGGGGGCCTGCCGCGTGTCACCGCGAAGACGGGAGTTTCCGCCTGAGAGCGATCAGACCTTGCGCACGTTCTGGGCCTGCGGCCCCTTGGTGCCCTGGCCGATCTCGAACTCGACCCGCTGGTTCTCCTCCAGGGTGCGGAATCCCTGGCCCTGGATCTCCGAGTAGTGCACGAAGACGTCCGGTCCGCCGTTCTCCTGGGCGATGAAGCCGAAGCCCTTCTCGGAGTTGAACCACTTGACAGTGCCCAGTGCCATGTACCTGCCTCCATCGCAGGAAAGCTTGGGGCTGCACCGTGCAGCCCCGGCCGTCCCGGGGCGTTTCCCCCACCTCTGGGGTGGGGACGGCACGCCCGCGTGTCGTTCCGCGAGCGTGAGACACGAACACAGAAACCACGGCCTGCGTGGCTGAGCGTATCGGTTGGTGACGCCCAGCACTACCTCCCCGAAGTCACAAGTCCACCGGACAGCTACTTCTCCGTCACCTTGGGTGGCTCCGGCAGTTCGACGCCGGCCTGGCCGATGTTGCGCTCCAGCGCGGACCGCCACTCGCCGGAGCCGACCATCTTCTCGATGGCCGCGCTGACGTCCGACCGGCCCTCGGCGTCGTCCTTGGCCAGGCCGATGCCGTACCGCTCGGTGGTGAACGGCTCGCCGACGAGCTTGAGCAGCTCGGGGTTCTCGGCCACGTACCCGGCGAGGATGACCTCGTCGGTGGTGACCGCGTCGACGTTGCCGGCGAGCAGGGCGATGACGCAGTCGGAGTACTGGCCGTACTCGACCAGCTGCACGTCCTGGGCGAACTGCTCCTTCACCTTCTGCGCGGACGTCGAGCCGCTGACCGAGCACAGCTTCTTGCCGTTCAGCGTCTCGGGGCCGGTGATCTCCTCGTCGGTGAAGCGGACGAGCACGCCCTGGCCGGTCTCGAAGTACGGTCCGGCGAAGGACACCTGCTCCTTGCGCTTGTCGGTGATCGAGTAGGTGGCGACGACGAAGTCCACCTGGCCGGAGGCGATCAGCTTCTCGCGGTCGGCGGAACGGGCTTCGCGCCACGTGATGCCGTCCTCGTCGACGCCGAGCTGGGCGGCCACGTACTTGGCGACGTCCACGTCGAAGCCGACGTACTTGCCGTCGAGCCGGCGCTGGCCGAGGCCCGGTTGGTCGAACCGGATGCCGATGGTCAGCTCGCCGTCGTCGGCCTTGCCAGCGAGGGTGTCGTCGCTCGCGCCGCCGCACGCGGCGATCAGGGAGAGGGCCGTGACCAGCGCGGTCGCGGGCAGCAGTCGTCGGAACAGCATGCGGTGCGAACCTCTCGGGGTGCTCGGGAAGGCGGGCGCGGATCGACGCGCCGGACGTTGGCAATGCTAAGCAAACCGAGCGGTCCTCTTGATGCGATAAAGGTCGCAGTGGTCCATGCCACTACACCGTTCGGCCCAATCGGGGCTGTGAGTCCGGCGACTCGGCGTCAGGACGGCAGGAGCGCTCGCCTGGGCGCAACGCGCAGGCCAAGTCGCCGTATCGCCTTGTTCACGTGACCTTCGGGAACGCCCCAGCGGATCGGTGCGGGCACCAGCAGCGCGGCGGTGCGCACGGCGCGCAGGAGGGCCGTGGCGGCGGGTTCTGGGTAGGGGCGGTGGCCGTGCAGGGCGATGGCCCAGTCGGGCTGCACGGAGTAGGCGAGGTGGCCGAGGAGCGGTTCGTAGGCGTCCAGGCCGAGGCGCAGCACGCCGTCCACGGGCGGGCGGTGCAGGAACCGGTACACGACTTCGGAGTCCGCGGTGCGCTGGAGGTCGGGCAGCACGGCGGCGAAGTAGTGGGCCATCTCGGCGACGCTGCCGGGCACCTCGTGCTCGTGCAGGCCGACGAGGGCGGCGGTGCGGCGCTGTTCGGCGTAGTAGCGGTCGGCTTGGGCGTCGGTGAGGCGGTAGCCGGCGCGGCGCAGGACGGTGAGGAAGGAGTGCACCTCGGCGCAGTGCACCCACAGCAGCAGCTCGGGGTCGTCGATGCGGAAGCTCTTGCCGGTGGCGTCCTTGGCGCGGAGGGCGCGGTGCACGCCGCGGACGCGTGCGGCGGCGCGTTCGGCCTCTTCGGTGGAGCCGTAGCTGACCGTGCCGACGAAGTCCGCGGTGCGCAGGAGGCGGCCCAGCGGGTCCTGCCGGAAGTCGGAGTTCTGGATGATGGCGGCGACCGCGCGGGGGTGCAGGGACTGCAGGTAGAGGCTCGCGATGCCGGCGACCCACATGGCGGGGTCGGCGTGCAGCTGCCAGGTCACGGTTCCCGGTCCGAGCAACCCCTCGTCCACCACCCGATCGTGTCATGTCGTGGCGTGCGGCGTCACCCCTTCGACCTGCCGGAACGGGCTGGGGCGTAACGCCTTCCGCGGGATGAGCGATTCCACGTGACACCGTGGAGCCCTCGGAGCTGGTGTCGGGATGAGCAGTGGCAGGAGTGTCGCCTTCGCCGGCGTGGCGCTGTTGCTGGCGTCCGGCACGGTCGTGGCGTTGGCGCTCACCGCGGGCGAGCCGCGGCCGGTGGACGTGCGGCAGGTGCACCTGAGCCCGGTGGAGCCCGGGGTGCTCAGCGCGACGTACACGACCACGTTGGAGATCGCGCGGCCGACGACGGTGCCGGCGGTGGTACCCCCGCCCGCGCCGCGGCCCGTGCCGCCGGTCACGACCACCGTGACGGTCGTGCCGACCACGACTTCCGAGCCGCCCCCGTCGTCCAGCACGCCGGTGAGCACGACGTCCACGCGGCCGTCGTGGGGCCCGAACTGCGACCACTCGTACGTGACCGATGGCGCTTGCGTGCCGTGGCGGTTCCCGCGTGGGGTGACGCGGGAGTGCGAGTGGCTGCGTGACCAGGGCATCACGCGCATCGAGGTGGTCGGCTGGGACCGCCACCACCTGGACCGGGACCGCGACGGCATCGCCTGCGAACGCGCCGACTGACCGTGCGGGCCGTCCTGAGCGTTGAACTCGGGGGTCGTGGACGTAGGACACGCGGGGCATGAACGTACGACTCACGCGGGCTGGGTGTTGGACTCTCGCGAGAGTCGTACGTTCGGGGCGCGAGAGTCCAACGTTCGGGCAAGCCGAGTTCGACGCTCAGCGGTCGGCGAGGCGGTCCAGCGCGGTGCCCACGCGGTCGGTCAGCAGGGAGAGGGCGCCCACGGTGCGGGTGGTCGGGTCGTCGGTGGAGCCGCCCAGGGCCTGCGAGCGGACGAAGGCCGACTTCACCTCGGCCCAGCGGGCGGCTCGGGCCGGGGTGAGGGTGCCGCGCAGCTCGGCCAGCTTGAGCAGGTTCGCCTCGGCGCCCGAGGTGAGGGTCTGCGCCTCGCCCGCGTAGTGGTCGTCGATCACGGCGGCCAGCTCGGCGTCGTTCATCACCGGCACGACCTTCTCCGCCAGCTTGTTCATGTTCCGGTACGAGCCCTGGAGCTGGAACGGCGGCTCGACGCGCGAGGCGTCGGACTGGGCGGCCGAGGCGATGTAGGCCTGGTTGTTCGCCAGCACGACCTCCTGCACGCGCAGCAGCTTGCGCAGCACGGACAGCACCTGCTCCAGCTCCACCGCCGGGTACGGGTGCGCGAGCCGGTCGGCCCGCACGTCCTCGCCCCGCGCCATCCGCACCAGCAGTTCCACGTCGTTGCGGTCACGGGTGGACAGCGGCGCGAGCACCGGGTTCGAGGTGAGCGCGTTCTCGATGTAGCTCAGCGCGAACAGCTCCTCGCGCCCGGACAGCACGTCGCCCAGGTTCCACACGTCGGCGCGGTTGGCGAGCATGTCCGGGATCCGGAACCGCTTCCCGGACTCGGTGTACGGGTTGCCCGCCATGCACACCGCGAACCGCTTGCCGCGCAGGTCGTAGGTGCGCGTGCCGCCGTCCCAGACGCCTTCCATCCGCCGCTGCGCGTCGCACAACGAGATGAACTTCTGCAGCAGTTCGGGTGACGTGTGCTGGATGTCGTCCAGGTACAGCAGCACGTTGTTGCCCGCCTCCAGCGCGAACGAGATCTTCTCGACCTCCTGCCGCGCGGTGGCGTTCGGCGCGTCCGCCGGGTCGACCGACGTCACGTCGTGGCCCAGCGACGGGCCGTTGACCTTGACGAACACCAGGCCGAGCCGGTTGGCCACGTACTCCATCAACGTGGTCTTGCCGTAGCCGGGCGGCGAGATGAGCAGCAGCAGGCCCATCTGGTCGGTGCGCTTGGCGTCACCCGCCGCGCCGAGCTGCTTGGCCAGGTTGTCGCCGATCAGCGGCAGGTACACCTCGTCCAGCAGCCGGTTGCGCACGAACGCGCTCATCACCTTCGGCCGGTACTCGTCGAGCCGCAGCCGCGCCCGCTCGGCGGCCACGACCTCGTTGCGCCGCCGCTGGTAGGCCCGGTAGGCGGGCACGCGTTCCTCGCGGAACGCGCGGGTGCGGGTCAGCAGCTCGTCCAGCCGGAACGTCAGCGCCCGGTCGGTGATCCGCGGGTGCGTGCCGAGCAGGCCGTCGACGGTGGCCTCCAGCTGCGCCGACGACTCGTGCCGCGGCAGGTCGCGGCACAGCTCCAGCGCCACCGCCTCTGCCAGGTCGGGTTCGGCTCGTCCGCCCAGGAACGCCTCGTACCAGCCCTCCACCAACCGCCGCCGCACGGCGAGGTCGGCGACCGCCCGCAAGTCCTCGTCGAACTCCTTGCGCCCGCCCAACGCCCGGTGGAACGCGTCGACCAGAGCGCGCGCTCCGGCGCTCGTGGCGAACCCGAACGGCGCGCTGCACAGCTCCTCGAACAGGTACTCGCCCGCCAACGGGTCACCGGCCGCCGCGGACAGCTCCGCGCACAGCTCGTCGATCGCCGCGGTGTGCCCGAACGCCTCCCGCGCCCGCCCCAACGACACCGCACGCCGTTCGAACAGGGCCCGCGCGTCCTCGTCCGCCGAAGCCCAGAACAGCTGCGCCGCCGCCCGTGCCGAGGGCGGGTACCGCAGCACTCCCGCGCCCGCGTGCAGCCGCAGCACCACGTCCAGGATCCGGGCCGCGTCGTGGTCGTGCACGCCCCGCTCGTAGCCCTCGTCCAGCCGCGCCTCGGCCACCTGCCGCACCAGGTCGGCCAGCCGGTCCTCGGTGACGGCGGCGTGCAGCGCGTCCACCGGGTGCGTGGCCAGGATCGACGTGGCCAGGTGCTCGGCCCGGTACACGTCGGTCGTCTCCGACACCAGCAGCTGGTCCCAGAACGGCCTGGTGTCGGCGAACGCGGGGTCGCGCACGGGCGAGCGGAAGTCGGTGCCGGTGACGGCGAACGACAGCTCGCCGTCCTTGGGCACCAGGGTCAGGTCCATCGGCTGGGTGTTCACCGCGAACCGGTGCCTGCCGAGCTTGATCGTCTCGCCGTCGAACAGGTCCAGCCGGTCGCGCAGCGAGCGGCCCGCCTCCTGCCGCGCGGCCAGCACCCGGCCGTCCAGCTCCTCGGCCCGCACCTGGTCGCCGAGCCCGCGCAGCTCCTCGGCCACCGAACGGACCTTCGCCACCATCGGGTCGGTCGCGAAGTAGGTGTTGACCTCGTCCAACGTCGCCAGCGACGCCACCCGCCTGGTCACGCTCGCCAGGATCCGGTCGGCCGACGACGCCAGCCGGTCCGCGCGGCGGGCCCGCTCGTCCAGCAACGCCTGCTTGCGCGACGAGAACGCCTCGTAGACGTCGGTGCGCTTGGTGCCGAGCTGGGCGAGGAAGTCGTCGAACTCGCCGAACCGCGACTCCAGGTTCTCCAGCTGCAGCAGCAGCCGGCCGAGCTGCTCGTCACACCGCTGCGGCGTGTCCGCGACCGCCAGCGCGCCGGTGATCGCCTGGCCCAGCAGCGCGAACTCGGCGGCGAACTCGGCCCGGCCCTCGGTGGCCAGCAGGGCGCGCCTGCGACCGTCCACGGTGGCCCGGGCCCGGTTCAGCCCGCCGAGCACCTCGCCGATGCGCTCCAGGATCGACGTGCGCACGGTGGCGTCGGCGATGTCCAGCGAGCCGACGACCTCGGTCAGCACCTCCAGGCCGCGCTGCTGCTCGCCCAGTTCCTCGACCACCGGCCCGGCCTCGGCGACCGTGCCGATCGCGTCCGCCTTGGCCACCAGCTCCTCGACCTGCCCGTGGTAGCCGGCGAACGCGTCGTCACGGCGCAGGTGCTCGACCGCGCGCCGCGCCGTGCCGCCCAGCTCCTCGTCCAGCGACGACAACAGGGCGTCGATGCGCGCCACGTCGGCGTACCGCATCTCCTTCAACGTCACCAGGTGCCCCTGCGCCTGCCGCAGGTCGGCCAGCTGCCGCACCCACGCGTCGGCGGTCGTCGGCACCTCGCCGCGCACCCGGCGGACCAGCGACGCGATCCGCTCGTCGGCCTCGGCCACCGCCGTCGCCGCCTGGTCGGTCAGCGCCTGCACGGTCTCGAACTCGTCCAGCACCTGCTCGGCCGTCGCACGGACCTGCGTCAACGGGGCGCGCAGGTCCTCCAGCTCCGGCTCGCCCAGCCAGTGGTAGGCGTCGAACACCCTGGTGCACGAGGCGATCAGGTCCTCGAACACCGGCACGGACGGCGCCATCTCGCCGACCATCCGGGTCACCGACAAGCAGTCGGAGATGCCGCGCACCAGGTCGGCGTTCCCGACCCGCTCCAACGGCCCCGTGCCCACCGGCTGCGCGGCGGCGTAGGCGTCGGACAGGTACGGCGTCTGCCACACCTGCATCGGGTGCACGCGGGTCGGCTCGTCGCTCATCGCGCGGAACACGACCAGCGTGCCGTCGTCGAACAGCGAGTACCCGTGGCACGACAGCGGGTTCGCCACTTCCTTGCGGATCACGTTGTAGGGCAGCAGCAGCGACCGGCCGTCGCGGCGGGCGTGGAAGACGTACAGCACGTCCTCGCCGTTGGTGGAGCGGATGACCCGCTCGAACTCCAGCTCGTCCACCGGGGTGTCGAACGTCTTGCTGACGCCCGTGGCCAGGTAGTAGCCACCGGGGAAGATCAGGCCCTGGTCCTCGGGCAGCCGCTGGCACGCCTGGCCGATGCCGTCCAGCCGCACCACCGACCGGGTGCGGGTGTTGAACACCAGGTGCCGCCACGCGGTCTCGTTGTACGGGCGGATGCGCAGCAGGATCAGCGAGCCGACCCGCGCGTAGTGCACGTCGCCGTCCGCCAGCGACTGCAGCGGCTCGTCGACCGGCTCGGTGTAGACGCCCTCGCCGGTCTCGGTGTTGTTCTCCACCTTGATGGTGAGGTCGCCGTTGATCGTCTCGACGAAGACCTCGTCCTCGATCGAGATGTGCGGGTGCCGTCCCAGCACGTGGTGCTCGCGGCCCGTGACGACCCACTCGAAGTCGTGCGACGGCGGGAACACGTGGTCGCGCTCGCCCCGGTTGTCCAGGTACTTCACGCTGCCGTCCACGCCGACCTGCCAGCGCAGCACCCGGATGTCCTCGATCCGGGCACCTGTCTGGAACACGGCCAGCAGCCTGCCCTCCACCCGGCGCAGCTGGATCAGCCTGGTGTCCCGGTAGTACCGGTAGAGCTCGGCGAAGTCCTTCTCGAACCGCGGGTCGCGCAGCAGGCCGGGCAGCTCGTCGTCCGCCGCGTCCTCGAACCGGAACGCGTCGCCGTCACGCGTGAAGCGGTGCAGCGAGAACACGTCGTCGACCGTCGTCTCCGGCTTGAGGCCGATGAAGACGTTGTAGCCGAACAGCATCAGCCCGGCGACCTGGACCACGTCGCGCGGCACGCAGTTGTGCTCGGTGCGGATGCGCTCGGTGCCCAGCAGGGTCAGCTCGGCGCTGCCGAACGCCTCCAGGCGGCGCGCGTTGAGCGCTTCCGCCCGGCGGGCGAGCCCGGCCGCCTGCTCGGCCAGCCGGGCCCGCAGCACCTCGTAGGTGCCCGCCTCCAACGTCGCCCCCGCCGGCGCCGCTTCCACTGACGTGGTCACGACAGCGAGGCGACCGGCCGCTCGGCCACGCCCAGGCGCTGCGCGGCGGCCAGCAGCTCGCGCAGCTTGCCCTCGTCCGGGCCACCGGAGTTGATCAGCTGGAGCAGCAGCGCGGACACGGTCAGGTTCTTCACGTCACCGGTGCTGATCGAGCCGAGCAGCCTGCCGATGTCGTCGGTGAAGCTCGCCGACCCGTCCAGCCACGGCCCGGCCAGCGTCCGCGCCACGTCGGAGTGCTCGACGAACCCGTCGACCTGCTTGCCCATCGTGATGGCGCCGACGATCCGGTCGAAGAACATGCTGTCGCCGCCGACGATGTCGATGTCGGCCTTCTCCAGGCCCGCGGCCAGCACCAGCGCCTGCGACTCGGCCACCTGCCGCTGCACGTCGATCCCGGCCAGCCGGACCTCCTTGTCCGCCTCCAACCGCAGCCGGTACTCCTCGTGCTCGCGGGTGGCGCCGTCCAACGCGGCCATCGCGCCCGCCTTGTCCGCCAGACCCTCCGCCTCGCCCTTCAGCTTCTCGCGGATCGCCAGCGCGGCGACCAGCGCCTTCTCCTTCTCCACGACGGCCTCGGCGCGGCCGACCTTCTCGATCGCCTCCGCGTCCCGCTCCCGCACCTGCACGTCGGCCAGCCCGCTCGCCGCCGCCTCGGCCTGCTTGCCCTCGGCCAGCCGGATCATCGCGCGGGTGTCCAGCTCGGCGGCCTGCTGCCGCGCCTCGGCGAGCAGCAGCTCCTCGCGGGCCTTGAACTTCGCGGCCTGCTCGGCGGCCTCGGCCGCCTTGATGTCCTTGACCAGGCCCTCCTGCGCCTCGGCCTCGGCCCTGATCACCACGGTCTGGCGCTGCCGCTCGGCCTCCTCGACCGCGCGCAGCCGCTTGATGATCTCCTCCTGCTCGGCCACGGTCTTCTCCACCGCGATGCGCTCGCGCACCACCTCGGCGATCGACCGCTTCTCGGCTTCGAGCTCCTTGTCCGCGGAGATGCGGGACAGCTCGGTCTCCCGCTCCCGGCCGATGACCTCCAGCATCCGGTCCTTCTCGATGCGCTCGGTCTCGATCGCGATCACGCGTTCGCGGTTCTTCTCCGCCACCGCGATCTCGCGCGCCTTGTTCTCGGTCTGGATGCCCAGCTGCTCGTCCGTGCGGATGTGCGCGGTGTTGGCCTTGAGGCGTTCCTCGGCCTGCACCTTGGCGATCTCGGCTTCCTCGCGGGCGCGCATGGTCTCGACCTCGCGCTTCTGCTTGATCTCCGCGTCCGCCTGGCGGCGCTCCAGCTCCAGGATCGCCTCGCGCGCCTCGACGTTCTGGCGCGTGATCTCCTTCTCCTCGTGCCGGGTGAACTCGTTCGTGCGCACGTGCTCGATCGCGGTCAGCTCGGTGATCTTGCGGATGCCCTGCGCGTCGAGGATGTTCGACGGGTTGAGCTGCGCCATCGGCGTCTGCTCCAGGTAGTCGATCGCCGCGTCCTCCAGGCTGTAGCCGTTGAGGTCGGTGCCGATGACCTGGATGATCCGGTCGCGGAACTCGTCGCGCTTGGTGTAGAGGTCGATGAAGTCGAGCTGCTTGCCGACCGTCTTCAACGCCTCGGAGAACTTGGCGTTGAACAGCTCCTGCAACGTCTGCTCGTCGCTCGCGCGGGCCGTGCCGATCGCCTGGGCGACCTTGATGACGTCCTCGACGGTCTTGTTGACCCGCACGAAGAACGTGATCCGGATGTCGGCCCGGATGTTGTCCTGGCAGATCAGGCCCTCTTGCCCGGCGCGGCGGATCTCGATGGTCTTCACCGAGATGTCCATGATCTCCGCGCGGTGCAGCACCGGCAGCACCACGGCGCCGGTGAACGTGACGTCCACCTTGCGCACCTTGGAGATGATCAGCGCCTTGCCCTGGTCGATCTTGCGGAACAGGCGGCTGATCAGGATCAGCAAGCCGATGACGACGACCAGGACGACGGCGACGAGAATGCCGAACCCGGTGGTGATGACATCCATCAGTGGTCCCCCCGTGTGAGAGTCGGGCTGTGTCCGATGTCGAGGGACGCGACCCAGAAGAACTCGCCGTCCACGTCGTAGTCGAAGATCAGCGCGGTGGTGCCGGCGGTCAGCGGGTCGTCGCCCGGCTGCCGCACCTGGACGACGGCCGACGAGCCGTCCCCGGCGGTGACCTCCGCCTGGCCGAACGTCCGCGTCACGCGACCCGTGCGGATGACGCACGTGCGGCCGACGAAGTCCAGCCGCGACGCGGGCGGATCGGTCGGGAACAGCCGCTTCAGCGGCGTCATCACCACCCGGGTCAGCACCAGACCGACGACGAGCGCCCCGCCGAGCACGCCCGTGCCCGCGAGCACCGAAGGCGGGTCGAACACCACGACACCCGCCAGGGACGCGAACCAGGAGAAGGCGATCAGCAGGGAGATCCCGAGGGTCGCGGGCACACCGCCGACGTCCAGCTCGACCCAGTCCGCGTCCGCCGCGCCGAAGGCGACCAGCAGCCAGTAGGCCACCACGATCACCAGCAGGACGCTCAGCACCGCGACCGGGAAACCCAGCGCCGCCGCGAAGAACTCCCCCATGTACCCCCCTTTCGCAGGACCCTAACTCGATTTCGGCGGGAACCTGAGGGGAATGACGCAACGCGGTCGGACCACCCCGATCAGTGCACGAGCAGACCGGACACCCGCGTCAGCGGGTTGCCCGCGTAGCTCACCACAGCGCCATCGGCGAACGGCATGGACCGGATGCTCATGCCCGCGAACCCCTGGTCGGTCACGAACCAGCCCCACGTCGTCAGCCACGGCCGGTCGTCGCCCGGCACGACGTCGGGCGTGGGCCGCACGCGTTCCTGCACCACGTACGGCTGCTTCACCACGTCGTCCAGCATCTCCACCCAGTCCCGGTCGGTCATGAGCCAGCCGGGGTGCACGCCCGCGCCCGCGAACCCGCCCGCCGCCTTGACGATCAGGTTCTCCCGGTCCGCGCGCAGCCGGTCGCGCGGCACGTCCCGCACGGAACGGGTCCACGGCACCAGCCGGTCCACCAACGCCTTCTCGTCGTCGTCGAGCACCTCGCGGTGCTCGGACAGCAGCGCGATGGTCGACTTGCTGCCGTAGTAGTAGCTCGACAGCGGTGTGTAGAGCTCGGTCTTGTGGCCCTTGGCCAAGGTCTCGGCGTGGCTGACGGCCTGCGTCGCGGAGAAGTACCGGACCACCACGTCCAGCTTCGTGCCGTGCAGGTACAGGTAACCGTCGCGGGTGGTCAGCTCGTGGAGCTCGCCGAGCAGCACGTCCACGCCCAGCCGCGCGCAGGTCTCCCGGAAGCTCGCGAAACCCTTGGCGAACCTGGTCAGCATCCCGCCCTCTTCGAGGAACGCGATGGTGCGGTCACGGCCCACGGCGTCGAGCAGCTTCTCGACCGGGTGGAAGTAGCCCAGGCCGTGCTCGCGCACGAACGGCTGGAACCCGGGGTCGGAGTGGATGACGCGGGACAGCTCGCCCAGGTCCGGGCCGCCGAGCTGCGAACCCGCGTTGACCTCCAGCAGGCGGAAGTCGTCGCCGACCCGGTAGATGTCCGCGCGGCCGTGCATCGGCGGTCGGTCGGAGCCCATGATCGCGGCTTCCTCCGGCGGGATGCCGAGGGCTTCGGCGAACCGGGTGAAGCTGCCGCCGAACATCTTGCGGGGTAAGGAGAAGAGCAGCTCGAAGAAGTCCAGCACGTCGGCCGCGACGTCGTGCGCGGTGTACTCGTCGAGGAAGAACGGGCGGTCGACCAGCCGGTGGCCGTAGGCGGCGCGCAGGGCCGGTGGCAGGTCGAGCCGTCCCATCACCCCGTGCAGGCTCTCGTCGTCCAGGTACGCCTGCGTCACGTGGTCGGTCACCGTCGCCGCTCCTCCGGGTCGTGGGTCGGCGCACATGATGGCGGAGCGGTCAACC
Organism: Saccharothrix carnea; assembly: GCF_003014735.1. Lineage (GTDB taxonomy): Bacteria > Actinomycetota > Actinomycetes > Mycobacteriales > Pseudonocardiaceae > Actinosynnema > Actinosynnema carneum. Next base: position 527,729 of record NZ_PYAX01000006.1, read on the forward strand.
GGCGAGCATCCCCCGAAGCACCGTGCGGACGGCCGCCGCCGGGTCGAAGCGGGGGCTCGGGTTGGCCAGCTGGTTGGCCAGCAGGCCGTCGATCACGGCCAGGAGCAGGGCCAGGTCGGCGGGCGGGTCGGCCGAGCCGAGGTCCGCGATCAGCGGTACGGCCCAGCTCGCGATCTCGCGGTGGGCGCGGTCGACGTCACCGCGCAGTTCGGGGCGCTGGGCCACTTCGACGAACAGCGCGTGGCGGGCGAGCGTGAGGACCCGGTCCTCGGCCAGCCCCTCGACCAGCGCGCCGACCGCGCGGGCGAACGCTTCGGGGGTCGTGACGTCACCGGACAGGCCGCCCCACAGCGCGGTCTCGTGGTCGAGGAGGCGGCCGAGGACGGCGCTGACCAGGGCGTCGCGGGTGCGGAAGTGGTTGGACGTGGAGCCCTGCGGCAGGCCGGCCTCGGTGTCGACGGCGCGGTGGGTGAGCTGCCGCGGGCCGCCCGTGCCGAGGACCCGGATCGCGGCGTCGAGCACCTGCTGTTGCCTGGTCATCAACCGTGACACTACACCCGTAGTCGTGCTCACTACAGCTGTAGTACGTTGGCCGCCATGGGATTTCGACGGGCAGCGGTGATCGGTGGCGGTGTCGGCGGCCTGGCCGCGGCGATCGGGTTGCGGCGGCACGGGTGGGAGGTGGACGTCTTCGAGCGCTCGGCCGCGCTGCCGGAGGTGGGGACCGGGCTGGGGATCTGGCCGGACGCCCTGTCCGCGCTGGACCGGTTGGGGCTCGGTGACGCGGCCCGGCGGGTCGGGCGGCGGCAGGCGGACGGGCTGGTGCGCAAGCCGGACGGGACGGTGATCGGGACCATCGCGGCGGGTTCGGTGCACCTGCTCACGCGGCCGGCGTTGCTCGGGGTGCTCGCGGGCGCGCTGCCGGGCGGGGTGGTCCGGTTCGGCACGGCGGCGGGCCTGGCGGACTGCGCCGGGTACGACCTGGTCGTGGGCGCGGACGGGATCCACAGCGCGGTGCGCGGCGAGCTGTTCGACGCGCCGGTCCGCCGTTCGGGAGCGATCGGGTGGCGCGGGACCGTGGACCTCCCCGTCGACACCGGCGGCGAGACGTGGGGCCGCGGCGGCAAGTTCGGCCTCACGCCGCAGGCTGACGGGCGCACCAACTGGTACGCGATGGGTTCGGACCTCGGGCAGTTCGCCGACTGGCACGACCCGATCCCGCGCGTGCTCGCCGCGGCCACCGACGTGCTGCGGCACGAGCTGCTGTACGTGCCGCCGTTGCCGTCGTACGTCTCGGGGCGGGTGGTGTTGCTCGGCGACGCGGCGCACGCCATGACACCGGACCTCGGGCAGGGCGCGTGCCAGGCGATCATCGACGGGGTGGTGCTGGCGGAGTGCCTGACCGGTGACGTCGACGCGGGGCTGCGGCGGTACGACTCGGCGCGGCGCCGGGTGACGCGACGGCTGGCGGCGGGGTCGTTGTGGCTCAACCGGCTGGCCCGGATGCGCCGGTTCACCGGTGTGCGCGACGCGGGTCTGCGGGTGGCGCTGGCGTTGGCGCCGAAGTCGCCGTGGAGCGCGGACCTGGAGCGCGACGAGCTGGCGGGCTAGGACGGGGCTACGACTGGGGCAGCTTCACCGTCTTGCGGGTGCGCGGCGCGGAGGGCGGCGGCACGACCGGGCCGATGTCGCCGTCCGGTGCCTCGTCCAGGTCGACGATCACGGGTGCGTGGTCGCTCGGCCCGGTGCCCTTGCGCGCGTGCCGGTCGACCCACGCCGCCCGCACCCGTGCCGCCACCGGCGTGGACGCCAGCACCAGGTCGATGCGCATGCCGAGGTCCTGGTGGAACATCCCGGCCCGGTAGTCCCAGTAGGTGAAGACCCGCTCGTCCGGCCACCGGTCGCGGACCACGTCGTGCAGCCCGACCGCCTGCAGCGCCGCCAACGCCTCCCGTTCGGGCGCGGTCACGTGCGTGTGGCCGACGTAGGCCGCCGGGTCGAACACGTCGGCGTCGGCGGGCGCGATGTTGACGTCACCGCACACCACGGCGTCCTCCGGACCGGCCGCCACCACGTCCCGCAACGCAGCCAGCCAGGCCAGCTTGTAGTGGTAGTGGTCGGAGTCCGGCGTGCGCCCGTTGGGCACGTAGACGGAGTGCACCCGCACCCCACCGCACGTCGCCGCCACCGCCCGCGCTTCGGGCTCCGGGAACCCGGGCCCGTCCGCGAGCCCGTCCACCACGTCGTCCAACCCGACCCGGGACAGGATGGCGACGCCGTTCCACCGGCCCTCCCCGTGCACCGCCACCTCGTACCCGCGGCCGGACAGCTCCTCGCCGAGGAGCGCCGTGAACGCGTCGTCCGCGAGTTTCGTCTCCTGCAGGCAGACCACATCGGGCCGCCGCTGGTCGAGCCACGGCAAGAACCGGGGCACCCGCTGCTTGACCGAGTTCACGTTCCAAGTAGCCACCCGCACACACCCACGGTAGTCCGAACACCCACCCCCGACGCCCACCAACCCTCTGACCAGCACTGCGACCCTCCCACCGGGACAAGACGTGACACCACCCACACCACCGCCCCGACCACCCCGCTCACCGACCGCCCCGGTCTCGGTAAGCTGTCGGTCAAGGGCTGCTAGCTCAATTGGCAGAGCAGGAGACTTTTAATCTTCGGGTTCAGGGTTCGAGTCCCTGGCGGCCCACCAAACTACCTGGTCAAGCGGTTGGGCCAGGGTTCAGCGAAGTCGAATCCCCATTTACCCCTCACTTACGGTGATGACAGCCCCGAGCGCGTCCGCCGCCGCACGTCCCGGTGACCGGCGACCCATGTAGACGTCTTGGGTCATCGACGGTCGGGAGTGACCGAGCAGGTCGGCGATCTGCCTCGCCGTCAGACCTGCCTCGTCGAGCAGCGTCGCGACCGTCCTCCGAAAGGTTCGGAAAGTCACCCATTCGTAGCCCGCTCGAGCGATGAACGGCTTCCATGCGCGATTGCGGACGTTGGTTGCTTCACGGATCGTCCCGGTCGGGCTGGGGAAGATCGGGCCGTCGAGGTTCAGTGCCTTCGAGCGCCTTTCCACGAGCATCGCGACGCACCAATCGGGGAGCGGAATCGGTCGCTCGCGCGCTGGACCAGCTCCGCAACGAAGGGCTGGTCATCTCCCGGCAGGGCGAGGGCACCATCGTGGTGAAGAAGCCCGAAGCCCATGCGGGGGACGACGTGCCCTCACCGCATGAGCTTCGGCAGATGTTCGACCGCATCAACTCGGTCCTGGACGACCTCAGCCAGCGCGTCGCCGCTGTCGAGGCTGAGGTTTTCGGGACCACGCAAGACGAGCCTCGACCCGACTCAACCGATCACTGAGTTCTTCCAGGCGCACCAGGAGTTCGGAGGCTTGGGCGTGGAGATCCCGCCAGTCCTCCGCCGTCCAGTCGTCCTCTTCAGACACCACGCCCCCTTGCCGTTCCCGCCGAACCCCGGACCTCCGCCGCTACGCCGAGCAGGCAGCCACCTCCGCTGTCTCCAGACGTTCGCCGATGTCGGGCAACCAGACCAGTCGCGCCCTCAGTTGGTGGCGCCTGCTGCTGAACAGGTGCAAGGCGTTCTCGGGCTTTCCCAGACTCATGCGGGAGTGGTCATCCACTGCGAAAACCTCCGCACGGTCTTCGAATGCAAAGCCCCATGCGGCGACCCACGCGTCCACGCGTTCACCGAACTCCTGCACCACGGCGAACACTCGCGGCGGGGCCGTCGTCACCATCGTGTCCAGCAGCCCCGAGAACTCCACTTCACCGCACAACGGCTTCAAGTCCTCGACCTCGTTCACTGGCCGACCTCCCCGTCCTCACGCTTCAAAGCCGTCAGCGCGTTCACCTCGTCGGGAGTCGTGTTCACCAGGGCGCTCAAGTGCTCGAAGTCGAGCGGTGCGAGCTTGGTGAGCGCTTCGCAGCGGTCGGCGAACTGCGTGGCCGACTGGGCCAGCTCACGCGCGAAGCTGATCGCCAGCTGCGCACCGCCCTCACGCCCGGCGATCTGCACCGTCAGCCGCGCGTCACCGGACGTGATCACCAGGGACGGATGTCCCTGTGCCCGTTCCACCAACGCCGACTCGGCGTCCTCCTCCGGCTGGAGGAGCAAGTACATCCCCATCGGTTCGACCTCCATGTACACCTGGGACTTACTCGACCAGATTCACGCGGAAGGAAGACCGATCCCATACCAATGGCTGATCAGATATCGGCGTCACCACTAACCGCAGGTCAGCACGGTAATCACCGAGTTACACTCAGAAGTAGGCACAGCTCGACCGGGGGTGAACGGCCACGTGACCACGTCCAAGCGACGCTGCCGCACGTGTGACACCTTGCTGGCCAGTGACAACCGGGGCGAACACTGTGGCCGCTGCACCGCGGCTTCTACACTCCGCGCCCCGACACTGCCGCCGGAGTTCTGGGCCAAGCCCACCCTCCGCGAGGCATTCGAGTCACGCAACATCGGCCAGGTCTTCCGCGCCTACCGCCAGGCACAGAACCCGACCGTCCCCCAAGCCACCCTCGCCGCCTGGCTCGAACTCACCCAAGGCCGCGTCAGCGAAGTCGAACGCTCCCGCCGCCCGGTCACCGACCTCGAACGCCTCGAACGCTGGTGCGACGCCCTCCACGTCCCGCGCCACCTCCGCTGGTTCGACGGCACCGCGCGGGAAGTCCACGACGTCCGCAACCTGTACGCGAGCCGCACCGTCGACCCGAGCCCGGCCTACTCACCCCACCAGTCATGGGCACCGGTCGACCAACCACCACCCCAGCCCGCTCAAGAGCTGGACATCGTGCAAGTAGGCATCCCACGCCTACGCCGCGCGCTCGACATCCTCGATCTACCCGACGACGGCCCCACCCGAAGCCTCCCCGAGCTGGCCGCCGACGTCGCCCGCATGAACGAACACCGCCTCGAAGCCCGCTACGGCGAACTCGTCCGCCACCTACCGGCCCTGATCGGCGAACTGGCCCGAGCCCGCCAACTCCTCGACCCAGCCGACCGCCGCCATGTCGCGTCCCTGCTGACCCTGGCCCTACGCGCCGCCGACGGCGTGGCCTACAAGTACCGCTACTTCGACCTGTCGGCCCGTCTCATCGACCTCATGCGCACGACCGCGAACGAGTCTGACAATGCACTCCTACCCGCCGCAGTGGCCTACGTGCGCACCGAAACGTTCTTCGCCAGCGGCGACCTCCACACCGCCGCCCGCGCCCTCGACCACGCCGCGGACCAACTCCCCACCCGCGACCTGAAACAGGCACCCACCGCAGCCGCCTTCGGTGCACTCCACATGCGAGCCGCAGTCGTCGCCGCCCGAGCAGGCAAAGCCGACATCGCCGCCGACCACCTACTCACCGCCCGCTATGCCGCCCACGCCGCGCCCGAGGGCATCTACCACGGCACCGCCTTCGGCCCCGCATCGCTGCGCATCCACGAGCTGGCCGTTGCCGCCGAACTACGCGACGCAGCAGGCATCCAACGAGCCTCCACCTGGCACCCGCCCGCCGAACTACCCGCCGAACGCCGCTCGCACTACTACATCGACCTGGCCCGAGCCCAACTCGACCTCGGCCGCCACGAAGACGCCTACCTGTGCCTGCAAGTCGCCCGCCAAGCCGCACCCGAACACGTCCGCGCACACCCACAGGTCCGCCAAGCCCTATCCGTGCTGCTGCGCACCCACCCGTCACTCAGCTCCGGCCTACTCGACCTGGCCGCCTGGGCGGGCGCTCGCTGAGCGGCTACGTCAGCCGTTCGCCAGCAGCTCCGGCAGGTCGTGCAGAGAGTCGATCACCCAATCGGCATCCCGACGCACCAACGGGTCATCCGCCCACAGGTACCCCCACGGCCCACGCCGGATCAACGCCGTACGCAACCCAGCCGCCTTCGCCGCCACAACATCGTTGTCCCGGTGATCACCGACGTAGAGCACATCACCAGCCGCAGCCACGGGCGTCATCTCCACCACCCGCTCGAAGAACTCCGCCGCAGGCTTGGCCACGCCCCACTCGCCAGACGTCGCCAACCCATCCACCGGCAACTTCAACCCACGCAGCAACTCAGCCGCCCGAGCAGTCTGGTTCCCCGCAACCCCAACCCACACCCCAAGCTCCCGCAACCGCGTCAACCCCGCTCGCACATCCGGGTACAGATCGCCCTCCTCGATGCGCTCCCCAACCCCAGCCTCCTCCCGCAACCGCCGCTCCCGAGCCACATCAAACCCAGGCCGGAAGTACTGGAACGTCTCCGCGTTATCCCGCCCCGCCGCAGTCACCGCCCCCAGCACCGTCGAGAACGTATGCCGAGAGACTCCAACCCAGTCCGCCCAAGCACCCCACTCCCGTGAGTCGTCCAACAACGTCTCACCAACGTCAAACATCACCGCCGTTACCATGACATACCCCAGATAACTTTGCGACTCAATCCGAATATTATCAACTTCGAATGTACCAACACTCGAACTATTGCCGCCAAGATCGACCGCCAACCGTAGGATTAAGCCGCCTAATGAACCAATCCGCCACTTCTTTTGAAATTTTCACCAGGTCGATCGCACGCCGACTGTTCAGACCTTCATTAAGCCCGTGCGCGATTTGATTTCGACGCCCGACCAAAAGATGAAGTTCCGCTTTTATGTGACCATCGTCCGCATTGATGAATTCTTCAAACTCGTCCTTCCAAGTCTGATCGAATCGACCGAGAAGAGCAGTCAAGTTCTCAGGGGAAGGGTTTCTGCTTCTAGCCATCCATGACAAAGAGAAGCTAAGAGATGTGCCGCCTGCGTGTTCATGCAGGAATCCTATTGATGTTTCGTGAACAACTTGCTCTAGGTATCCGCAAGCACGAACCACCAAAAAACGAGTTAGCCACATTTGCTCATCGTCGTTACGTTCCGAGGGATCCTTGACCGCTTCCACAAGCGCATCAAGACTTCTTTCAAGGCTCGCGAGCGCGAAAGGAGGCCAAGCTGATGCCTTCATGCATCCGCCATGAGTGCACGACTTGCACGATCCAGGCGGTCTCGAACGTTCTCCTCTCGAGCGGTCGCACGAGAGATAGCCGGAATCAACTTGTCATCTGTCGCGAGTTCGTCGAGTGCCCTACGAATGATGTCAGGGTCATCTGACATACCGGAGCCCAAGCGTCGCATTGTGGCAACGAAGACTGCTTCGAGCAGAGCGACGTTAACCCGAGTCGGCCGACGAAGCATAGGGCGAGCACCTGCATTAAAAAGCGCATACGCCGACTTCTCAAATAGAAGCGCCAGAGCCGCACCGTCCAACTTTGAAAGTTCGCGGTGATCCCCAAGAAAGTCATTGAGGAACTTCTTTAGAGGCGTATGATATTCGGCCGCCCGTGAGTACAGCGCAATAATTCTGAGCACAAGTTCATGGTCTCGAACCCTGGGCGACTTAGGGCCATATAGAACTCGCCATGGTTCAAGATCATTCAATCGGGTCAAAAGATTGACCAGCGCACCTGGGTAAAGCGCGATTCGGATTTCATGTGGAGTGAGCTGAGTCCCACCCGAGTTTAGGCGCTCGAAGACTTGATAGACAGCCTCTAGCGACTCTTTTGTACCATCAGTACGTACGATTGTAGCTGTAATGAAAGTGTTGTCCAGGGTTCGCCGTTGTTCGGGGTTCAATGATTTATAGGTAAGCCCTTTAAACTGCTTGGCAACATTATCGAGAACAAATTCAACCTTGTTATGAATTCCATTGTAAAACGCTTCAAGCGTCTTCAGGCGCTGCTGGCCATCGAGTACCAGGTAACGCTTGTCCGCTTGCTGTACCAGCATAATCCCCGGAATTGGATATCCGAGCAAAAGCGATTCAATGAAACGGTCCATTTGAGGACGTCGCCATACAAAACTACGCTGAAATGCCTCGACCTCCAGACTCGCGTCACCGTGTCCGAAGTTAGGAATTACTATGTCGCCCCGGGAAAGTCGACGAACTAGACCTTCCGCGTCGAAATCTGCGCCAGAATAAGTAACTCCTTCGACCTCGGCCTCTGCCTCATCGAGTTCTTCCACCTCTTCGTTGGTCAGAAGAGTAGGTTCTTGCTCGTCAAGCAAATTTTGCCCTGATGCAATGCCATCTTGACGTGACTCCATGGATCACAATCTACCTTGTGACGGCGCATCCCACTACAACGCAGGTGTTCAGACTTTCTTCTCTTGTTCAAGGCGGCCCCCTGCGGGGGCCGCTGGCCGTTCGTGTCCTTTGAGCCGTTGTGGGACAGCCTCCGGCGATGTCCTTGGTCGCGCCCAAGTGGGCCTGGCGGCCCACGGGCGCGACACGCGAGGCACCGGAGGCTGTCCCACAACGGCGGGAGGTCACGGCCAGCGGCCCCCGCAGGGATCCGCGAGTTACAGATTGCTTCGCATAGTTCGGCGAGCTGTCGCCTCCTCCGACCTCAGCTCACACCCGGCTGAGATGCAGAGGGCATGGGACGAGCGCCGAGTGGTCAATTAGGCCGGGTGGTCTTGGCGCTCAGCTGCCGCGCCTGTGGACAGCTCAACGCCTTGACGGCGTCGACCAGCCCACAGGCTTGCCGACGTGCATACGGGTTCCGAGTGCAGTCGATGTCGCACCAAGTCGAAAGTCTTCGCACTATTCAGCGACTACGTCGACGGATGGGCCAACTCCACCACTTTCTTTGTCGAGCGGCGTGACGCTCGATCGACAACGCGAGGCTGGCAAGGGTGTCGGGGTGGTCGGGGCCTAGAACGCGGGTGCGGGTGGTGAGCGTGGTGCGGTGAAGATGCTCAGCTTCCTCGTAGCGGCCGAGGCTGTTCAGCACGTTGGCGAGATTATTCTGACTGGCGAGGGTGCCGGGGTGGTCGGAGCCTAGAACGCGAGTGTAACTGTCAAGGCTGGTGCGGTGGAGATGCTCGGCTTCTTCGTAGCGGCCGAGGTTTTTCAGCACGAGGGCGAGATTGTTCTGACTGTCGAGGGTGTCGGGGTGGTCGGGGCCTAGAACGCGGGTGCGGGTGGTGAGCGTGGTGCGGTGAAAATACCCGGCATCCTCGTAGCGGCCGAGGCTGTCCAGCACGTTGGCTAGATTGTTCTGACTGCTAAGCGCATGGGGGTGGTCGAGGCCTAGAACGCGTGTGAAAATAGTGAGCGTGGTGCGGTGAAGATGCTCAGCTTCCTCGTAGCGGCCGAGGCTGTCCAGCACGAGGGCGAGATTGTTCTGACTGGTTAGGGTGTTGGGGTGGTCGGGGCCTAGAACGCGGGTTCGAGTGGTGAGCGTGGTGCGGTGGAGATGCTCGGCTTCCTCGTAGCGGCCGAGGTTTTTCAGCACGTTGGCGAGATTGTTCTGGCCGGCGAGGGTAACAGGGTGGTCGGGGCCTAGAACGCGGGTGAGAATGGTGAGCGTGGTGCGGTGAAGATGCTCAGCTTCCTCGTAGCGGCCGAGGCTGTTCAGCACGAGGGCGAGATTGTTCTGACTGTCGAGGGTGTTGGGGTGGTCGGGGCCTAGAACGCGGGTGGAAATAGTGAGCGTGGTCCGGTGGAGATGCTCAGCTGCCTCGTAGCGGCCGAGGCTGTCCAGCACGAGCGCGAGACTGTTCTGACTGGTTAGGGTGTCGGGGTGGTCGGGACCAAATCGGATTGATTCGGCATCAAGCACGTGCCTACGCAGAGTGATCGCTGTCGTGTCCAAGTTGGCTCGTTCCAACTCGTCCGCGACGTTGTCGATGGCATTGCGCAGTCGGGTGAAGCTGTCGTCGTTGTGGATGTCCGTGAGTAAGAGCAGATGCGGTGCCAGTAGGCGGGTTGCCGGCCAGGCTGCCCGTCCCTGCGCCGTCCACGATTCGGCCGATTCGATCAGGTGGCTCTCGATCGTGTCGCGCCACCCGGTGATGTCGCTGTCGCGGACAACCAGCATCGTGCTGGCTTCCCGGACGAGGGGATGCAGCGTCACCGATCCGATCTCGGAGACGCTGTCAGGCGGGGGCGTGTCGACCAGGCCATAGCGTTCTAGACCTGCCAGAGCCGAATCGATCGTGGCAGTACCTACCGCGGTGTCGGTGGCGGTGTCCGGGATCAAGCTCGGGGTGATCAGGGTGCGCGGGATTGGGGCGTCGGCCAGCAACGCCAAGGCCCGCAGCAGCGGCCTTGCCAGTGGCGCCCCTTCTGCGGCGAGTTGATCCAGGGACAATTCCCAGGTGTGCCCGACCAGCGTCCGGGCCGCCTCGGGGTCGGTCGCGTCCGGTGACATCAGTACCCGAGACGTGTCGTCGTCCAGCGCCTCGAGGTACGCGTTAAACCGGCGCAGGCGTGCGGTCGGTTGAGCCACCGCCTTGCCCGCCGCGTGCAGCGCCAACGGCAGACCGCCCAGTCTCGTCGCCAGCCGCTCCGCATCCTCATGGCTGCCGCCGCCGGGTGCCAGGTCGAGCAGTACCTGGGCACCTTCGGCGGGGGACAGCGGTTCCAGCCGTACCATCACCGCGCCGCGGCCCCACGTGTCAGGGGACCGGTCTCGACTGGTCAACAACAGCAGCCCTGCGCCGCCAGGTCTGATCCAGCCTCGGTGCTCGCCGACCGGCCCTTCAATACCCAGGCCCTCGGGTCGGTCGGCATTGTCGATCACGAGCACCCAACCCGGCGTCCGTTCCAGATAACCCCATACAAGATCGACCAGACTGCCGCCGGACTGCTGAACCGCGCCGGCCTCGCCTTCCGGCAACCCCAGCGTGATCGCGACCTGGACCATCTGCGCGGCCAGCAACTCCTCACCGGACCGGCCCTCCGACGACCCCTCACCACGCCACCGAATCCAGAACACCGGACGACCACGCTGGGCGGCTTCCTCGGCCACACGTACCGCCAACGCCGTCTTACCCATGCCCCCTGAACCACACACCACCACGAAACGACCCGCCGGAGCGTCCAGCACCGACCGGATGTCCTCCAGCGTCCGATCCCTCCCACGCAACGCTGACGCCGAGGACGTCGGAGGCCTCAACGTCCGGGGAGTGGCCGGAAAATGGGGCCTTACCAGCGGTAACGAGAGCGGTTCGGGCTTCTCGCGGGTGAGTACGACCTGCGCCAGGATCGAGGTCACTACAATCAGCGCGAAGACCAGCCACACCCTGGTCTGATCCTGGAACCAGGTAGGCACCTCATCGGTGACGTAGTTGGTCACCACGCCGATCATCGCGGCCAGCAGAGCGAACACGACGAGGTTGACGTTGCGCCGACGTGGTGTCACAGCGCCACTATCTGCCCAGCACCGGCCACGCCTCCACCAGCCACGCCCAGATCGAGCACACATCGATACCGACAGCACGCACGAAGTCCGATAAGTGCGGACAGGCTGGCGGGCCGATCGTTATGGGTCCGGCAGCGAGATCGACTCCCCCGATTACCCCCGACTAACGATGGCAGAGGACCGCGTCGTTCGGTCCACAGTGGTGGTTCGCGTTTGAAAATCTTGCTGGTAGTGGCGGGTATGGGAAGGTATTGAGAGACAACGGGCGGGCAAGATCCAGAACCTTCGGGTTCAGGGTTCGAGTCCCTGGCGGCCCACCATTTCGATTCCGGCTGCCCGGAAATCAAATGGCCGCGCCAACTCCACCGGAACGGGTGATCGAGGTGGCGGGTGGGGGTGGTGGGCGATAAGCAGGTGGCATGCACCTTGCTGTGGCACTCGCGCTCGTGGCCTCGTTCACGTCCGTGTCCGGGGAACTGACCAGTTACGACGCACGCGTGCCGGCCGGTGCGCGGGCGGAGGTGGTGGCTGGGGCCGTGGACGGCGGCACGGTGGTGTTGTTGCGCACCAGTGGCCTGCTGCCGAACCGCGAGTACGGCGCGCACGCGCACGTGAACCCCTGCGGGCCCGCGCCGGCTGATGCCGGGCCGCACTACCAGCACGTCCAGGGCGGGGCGACGGATCCCGCGTTCGCCAACCCGCGCAACGAGATCTGGCTGGACTTCACCACCGATGAGCACGGACGCGGTTCGGCGATGACGCGGGTGCCGTGGGAGTTCGGGGAACGGCGTGCCGGGTCGATCGTGCTGCACGAGGAGCACACGCACACCGAACCCGGTCAGGCCGGCACGGCGGGCGCCCGCGTCGGCTGCCTCACCGTGCCGTTCTGACCTGGCCGGACACCGGAATTGTCGTACCCCGCCGGCATCCTGCCCAGATGACCGCGACCATCGACCTCCGGCCGTGGTCCGAGGGTGATCTCGGGCTGCTGCGGCAGCTGAACGCGCCGGAGCTGAAGGAGCACCTCGGCGGACCGGAGTCGGAGGAGCAGGTCGTCGACCGGCACCGGCGCTACCTCGTGCTCGGCGACGGCCGGATGTTCCGGGTCGAGGTCGACGGCGTGCCCGCGGGCAGCGTCGGGTACTGGGAGCGGCAGTGGCGGGGCGAGGTGGTGTGGGAGGTCGGGTGGGGCGTGCTGCCGGGGTTCCAGGGGCGCGGGGTGGCCTCGGCGGCGGCGCGGGCCGCGGTGGAGGCCGCCGGTGCGGAGGGGACGCACCGGTCGGCGCACGCGTTCCCGTCGGTGGACCACCCGGCGTCCAACGCCGTGTGCCGCAAGGCCGGTTTCACCCTGCTCGGCGAAGCCGACTTCGAGTACCCGCCGGGCCGCTGGATGAGGTGCCACGACTGGGCGGTGGTGATCCAGCGGGCTTGACCTCCAGCACGGACGAGGTCGCAGGATCGGGCATCGACGGACGGGGGTGCGCGGTGCTCGCCAAGTGGGTCACGTGCGACGTGCCGGCAGGAGCGCGGGACGCGTTCGGCGCGGCCCAGGCGCGGTGGACGGCCGTCGCCGACCAGCCCGGACTGATCGGGCAGGTCGGCGGCTGGGACCCGCGGACGGGGCGCGCGCACGTGCTGGCGCTGTGGGCGGACGCCGACAGCCACCGGGTGTTCCTGCGCGACCGGCACGACGCGCTGGCCGACGCGAGCGGCTACCGCGGGATCGAGGTCGCGCTGGGTGAGAGCGTGCTCACCCTGCCCGGCACGGCGGCGACCGTGGCCGAGGCGATGGACGGCCCGGTGCTGCGGGTCGCGGACTGCCACCTCGCCGAGGGTGCGGAGGAGCACTTCGCGGACGTCCAACGCCGGGTGTGGGCACCGGCGATGGAGGCGGCCGGCGTGCTCGGCGGCCTGGTCGCGAGCCTGACCCCCGACCGCCACCTCGTCGCCACGTTCTGGCCCGACACCGCCACCCACCGCCGTTACGTCGAGCAGGTACCCGACCTGCGCACCCGCGCCGCCGTGACCACCGACCTCACCGCCATGACCGGCCACGTCCTGGCGCTGGAGCCGTCGTGGCGTGTCCGCCCGCACCGCGTGAGCACCGACATCCGCCGTGTGGCACCCACCACTACCAGGGCTGGGTGACAATGGACGGCGATGTCCACTGCCCTGCACGCCACCAAGCCCTTGAAGATCGGCCGGTACCTGGTCGATCCCGCCGTCGTGCTCGCGCCCATGGCGGGCATCACCAACGTGGCCTTCCGGCAGCTCTGCCGCGAGTTCGGCAGCCCCACGTCGCTCTACGTCTGCGAGATGATCACCGCCCGGGCGATCGTCGAACGCGACGCCAAGACGATGCAGATGATCACCTTCGGCGCGGACGAGAGCCCGCGCTCGATGCAGCTCTACGGCGTCGACCCGAAGTCGATGTCCGAAGCCACGAAGATCATCGTCGGGGAGGACCGGGCCGACCACGTCGACATGAACTTCGGCTGCCCGGTGCCCAAGGTGACGCGCAAGGGCGGCGGCGCGGCGCTGCCGTACAAGCGGCAGCTGTTCCGGCAGATCGTGCGTGCCGCGGTGCGTGCCGCGGAACCCGCCGGGGTGCCGGTGACGGTCAAGTTCCGCATCGGCATCGACGACGACCACCTCACCTACCTCGACGCGGGCCGCATCGCCGAGGACGAGGGCGCGCAGGCGGTCGCCCTGCACGCGCGCACCGCGGCCCAGCGCTACTCCGGCCGGGCCGACTGGTCCGCCATCGCCCGGCTGAAGGAGGCCGTCACCGGCATCCCCGTGCTCGGCAACGGTGACATCTTCAGCGCCCGCGACGCCCTCGACATGGTCGCCCGGACCGGCTGCGACGGCGTGGTCGTCGGACGCGGCTGCCTCGGCAGGCCGTGGCTGTTCGGCGAGCTCCAGGCGGCGTTCCGGGGCGAGCCGATCCCACCGGGTCCCCGGCTGGGCGAGGTCGCGGACATCCTGCGGCGCCACGGCGTGCTACTCGCGGAGTTCCTGGGCGAGGACAAGGGCCTGCGCGACCTGCGCAAGCACATGGCCTGGTACCTGAAGGGCTTCCCGGTCGGCGCCGAGCTGCGGCGCGCCCTCGCCATGGTCTCCACCCTCGCCGAGCTGGACGACCTGGTCGGCAGGCTCGACCCCGCGCTGGAGTTCCCGGACAACGCCGACGAGCCGCGCGGCAGGCAGGGCTCGCCCGGCAAGGTCGTGCTGCCCGAGGGCTGGCTGGACGACCCGGAGGACGCCACCGTGCCCGAGGGCGCCGACGAGCTGCACTCGGGTGGCTGACGTGGTGCGCGCCGTGATGGCGCTGACGTGCGCCCTCGGTGCGCTGCTGCTGGCCGGCTGCGGCGCGGCGACGACCGGGACCGCCCGTCCCCTCCAGGTCACCGACGTGGAGCGGGAACTGGTGTCGGGCTACTTCGCCGACCTCAACGAGGCGGGCGGGCAGGGCACGACCGAGCAGCGCGACCTGCTCAAGGACACCCAGCACCCGGATTTCCGCGACGAGGACTGCGAACTGCCCGCGGGCACGATCAAGGTGCAGCCGACCATGTCGACGCTGCGCCTGGACCCGGCGTGGACGCCGCCCGGCGCGGACGAGCACCCGCGCGGCGTGGTGCTCGTCGTCGCGGTCACGCTGACCGTCGTGCAGGAGGGCTCCGAGATCGGCAGCCAGATCGGCTCGCAGCACGTCGTGCTGCTCAACGGCAAGGCCTACGGCTTCGCACCGTGCGTCAATTGAGGTGACGCCGAGCCGGTTGACCACGCTCGGCTAACTTCCAGGCGATCTGATCACCGATTGTCACCAGTTCGGAGCAGTGCAGGGTCAACCAGTCGAGGGAAATCCTTCAGTGACGCGTCCTGCCGGCTCAAGCGTCGCCTCGTATCAGACGACACCTTGGCAAGTAGGGAGGTGAGCGCGATGACCGCACTGCGGCCCGAAGTCGCCGAATCCGGCAGCGACGGCCAGCCCGGAACAGTCCTGCCCGCGGCCGACAGCGAGGGCACCGGCCTGGTGCAGCTGCACGAGTCGATCGCCGCGCTGCTCGCCTCCCGTGGCCAGTGGCGGCAGGCCTACCAGCACCTGCGGTCCGCGTTCGACCTGGTCTACGCCGATCAGGACGACCCGCCGCGGGTGCCCGAGCAGCTGCGCCGCGAGGTCGACCGGCTGCGCCGCGAGCACGCCGAGGCACGTGAGCAGAGCCTGCGCGACAGCCTCACCGACAGCTACAACCGCCGGTACCTGGACGAGCGACTGCTCGACATGGTCGCCGAGCGCGGTTCGACCGCGGCGGGCCTCGCGATCGCGTTGATCGACCTGGACTGGTTCAAGCAGGTGAATGACACGTTCGGGCACCTGTTGGGTGACCGGGTGTTGCAGCGCGTGGTCGAGCTGTTGCAGGAGGAGTTGCCGGAGGGCGGTTTCTGCGCCCGTTACGGCGGCGAGGAGTTCGTGCTCGTGCTGCCCGGCGTGGAACCCGCGCCGGCGGTGGAGATCGCCGAGGCGGCCCGGTTGCGTGTCGAGCGTCACGCCTGGGCTTCCCTCGCGCCCGGATTGCGAGTGACCGTCAGCATCGGGTTGGCCTATGAGCCGCCCGCGCCGGGGTCGCCGACACGTCCGCCGGTCGCGCCGGAGCAACAGCTGCTGCACGCGGACAGCCTGCTCTACACCGCCAAGCAGTCAGGACGGAACGCCGTCGCCTACCGCGAGAACGGACGGGTGCTCCTCGCGGGTGCCGCTTCCGGGCGACGCGGTATAGCTGAATCGAGGGTCGTCGGTTACTGACACCGAACGGCAACTCACCCTTTCGGACGTAGTCTGCTGCGCGCAACCGAGTACTGCCGACCCCTGTATCACCGGGAGTGGTCGTCAGGACTGGCGGTCATCCGTAGTATCGCCAAGGCAAGTGACACGCCGTTGGTGCAACCAATGTGTCCTTGCCGTCGTCAACTCGTGATGACGAGCGACTAGTGACCGAAGCTGAAGGGAGACCGGGTGCCCGACGAGCCCCGCCGTGGCGGCCCCGGACCCGGAGGTGACCAGGCACCGCAGGAAGACCAGCCGACCGGTCGTCGCCGCAGGTCGCTGGACGGTGGCGGGCTGAGCGTGTCCGACCTGCTGGAGCAGCACAGCCGCACGAACATCCCACGCCCGGTCCCGCCCGGTCAGTCGGACACCGGCAGGCGCGCCGCGCCCGAGCCGGAGCCGCCCCGCAGACCCGCCCCGCCCCAGAACGGCAGGCACGCCCCCGAGGGCACCGGTCGCCGCGCCGCGCCGGAACCGCCGCGCAGGCAGGCACCTCCGGCGCCGGAGGACACCGGCACCCGCCCGAGGCCGCCCGCGAACGGCGCACCGCCCACCGCGGGCCGACGCCCGACCGCACCCCCGGCACCGCCCGCCAACGACTTCTTCGCCGCCGCGGGCGAGGGCACCGGCACCCGGACGCCGCGCCCCGTGCCGGAGGACACCGGCACCCGCCGCCGTCCCGAGGAGCCGCCCGCACGCCCCCGGCCCACGCCCCCGCCGCCGAACGGCACCGCGAACGGTTACGCCGGCCGACCGGACGACCTCGACCCGAGGCGTCCCGCGCCACCGCGCCCCGCGGCTCCCGGCGAGGTACCCGGCGAGCCGAGCAGGCGCTTCCCCGCCAACGGCAGGCCCCGTCCCGAAGACGGCCCACGCGTCCCCTCGGACCCCGCCGCGGCACGACGCCCCGCCGAAGGCACCGGCCAGCGCCCGCGCCCGGACGTACCCGGCACCCCGCCGGGTCGACGGCTCCCGGACGGCAGCGGACCTCGTCCGCGGCCCGAAGGCCTCGCACCGGACACGCCTCGCCGATCGGCAGACGGCAGCGGACCCCGTCCGCGCCCCGAAGACCTGGCTCCCGACGCACCGCGCCGCCTCGCCGAGGGCAGTGGGCCGCGCCCACGCCCCGAGGACGCGCCCCGGCGCCTGCCGGACAGCAGCGGACCCCGGCAACGACCGGAAGACCCGGTCGACGGCCACCGCCGGAGGCCGGACGAGGTCGGACCGCCCGGACGCCGCGCCGCCGCCGAGGGCGCGGCGGCCGAGGGCATCGGCAGGCGGCTCGCGGACGGGCCCCGTCCCGGCGAGCACACCGGCCAACGGCCCCGCCCCGGCATCCCGGCCGATGGCTCCCGCCGCCTGCCTGACGGCAGCGGACCGCGCCCACGCCCCGACGCCCCGGTCGGCGACGCGCCCCGCCGCCTCGCGGACGGCAGCGGCCCGCACGACGTGACCGGCGGGCCCCGGCCCGGCCGGCGCCCCCGTCCCGCTCCCGACGACCTCGCCGTCGACCCCCGCCGTCCCGCGGAGGGCCCGCGCCGCCTCGCCGATGGCCCACCCGTCCCACCGGTCGACGGCCCGCGCCGTCTCGCGGACGGCCCTCCGGTGCCCGTCGACGGTGCGGGCCCCCGTCGCCTGGCGGACGGCCCTGTGGACGGTCCGCGGCCCGGTGACGCGCCCGGCCGCAGGTTCGCCGACGACGGCGCCCCCGCGCCCGACCAGGCACCACCCGTCATCGCCGACCGCCTCAACGGTGGCCTCAACGGCAGCGGCCCGGAGCCGCGCGAGGCCATCGACCCGGCGAGCCTCACCACGGAGATGGAGGCCATCAGCGACGACGTCAAGAAACGTCGCGAGGTCGACCACACCCTGGCCCGCTTCTCCGCCGTCCACGACGAGCTGGCCGAGCAGGAACGCCTGCGCAAGGAACGCCGCCAGAAGCTCATGCCGTGGAAGGCCGACCACGACGAGGACGCCACCGAGTACGCCTCGCCGGTAGAGAGCCCCGACGACGACGGCCCCCGGCGCCGCGGTCGCACGGCCAAGCACAGCAAGATCGTGCGCACGATCAAGGTCGTCGCGCTGGCCGCCGCCGTGCTGGTGTTCGTGTCCACCGGTCTCGGCTGGGGCGCGATGTTCTACATCGACAGCAAGATCCCCGAGATCGACGCGCTGAACCAGAACTCCGCCGCGGTGCACGAGGCGGAGAAGCAGCTCGGCGACGAGAACTTCCTCATCGTCGGCTCCGACACCCGGGCTGGCGCGAGGCCGGAGGACGGCGTCGGCGACGCGAACTTCGAGCCGGGCGCGCGCTCGGACGTGCTGATGCTCGCGCACATCCCGGCCGACCGTAAGCGCATGGTCGTCGTCTCCGTGCCGCGTGACCTGCTGATCAAGCGGCCCCAGTGCGAGAAGTGGGACCCGGGCACCGGCGAGTACACCGGCGAGCAGCTGGACGCCGAGGAGGACGTGAAGGCCAACGAGCCGTACGCGGTCGGCGGCCCGAAGTGCGTCAGCAAGTTCATGACCGAGCTGACCGGGTTGGAGATCAACCACTTCATCAGCGTCGACTTCAACGGTTTCAAGGGCATGGTCGACGCCATCGGCACCGTCCCGGTGTGCGTGCCGAAGCCGATGAAGGACGACGAGCTCGGCGTGATCTTCGACCAGGCGGGCCGGTTCGAGATCGACGGCACCAAGGCCCTGGACTACGTGCGGGCACGCAAGGTCTCCGGCGAGAACAAGACGGACTTCGACCGCGTCAACCGGCAGCAGCAGTTCCTGTCCTCCTTGCTGCGCAAGGCTTTGTCGTCGGAGATCCTGCTGAACCCGGGCAAGCTCAACGCGTTCCTCAACGCGTTCGCCGCGGCCGCTGTCGGCCAGAACATCGGCGTGAACGACATGCTGACGCTGGCGCAGTCGTTGCAGAGCCTGGAAGCGGGCCGGGTCACCTTCGTGACCATCCCGCACGAGACGTCCGAGGGCCCGACGAAGTCCAACGACGACAACCAGGAGCTGTTGAAGGAAGCCGACACCAAGGCGTTGTTCCAGGCGATCATCGACGGCACGCCGCTGCCGGAGGAGACCCCGGACAACGCGCCGGCGGACCAGAACCAGGCCGCCGGCCAGACGCAGGCCGCCTCGCCGCCGCCCGGCCCGAAGCAGGGCAAGGTCATCGACCACAAGGGCATCAAGATCCAGGTGCGCAACGGCGACCCGGACAACGCGGGCGCCGCCCGCCGGACCACCGACGCGTTGCGGCAACTCGGCTACGACGTCGTCCTCCCGGGTGACGCGCCGGCCGCCGAGAAGACCGTGATCCTGTACGGCGTCGGCGGGGAGGACGCGGCGACGACGCTGGCGTCCTCGGTGCCCGGTGCGACGCTGCAGTTCCAGCAGAACATGGGTGGCGCGGTGCAGCTGCTGATCGGGCCAGGCTGGGACGAGGAGATCCTCGCGCCGCAAGCACCCGGCAGCGACCCGGGCAAGGCCGCACCGCCGGAGAAGCTGGAAGTGGTCAACGCCGCCAAGGACCCGTGTGCGTGAGTCGACTGGACGTCTTGGGTTCACGCCCGGTTCACCGGGGCGGGTCGCTACCGCGATGACCTCACCGTAGGCTGACGCCCATGCGTGAGGCCTACCACGACCAGCTCGGACAACTCGCCGACCAGCTCGCCGACATGTGCGGCATGGCCGGTGACGCGATGGAGCGGGCGACCGCTTCCCTGCTCGGGGCGGACCTCGCCCTGGCCGAGCAGGTGATCGGCGACGACGCCAAGATCGACGACGTGCGCGCCGGCATCGAGGAGCAGGCGTACGCGCTGCTGGCGTTGCAGGCACCGGTCGCGACCGACCTGCGCATCGTGCTCGCGGTCATCCACGCGGCCGAGAGCGTCGAGCGGATGGGCGACCTGGCGCTGCACGTGGCCAAGGCCGCGCGCCGCAGGCACCCGAACCCCGTGCTGCCCGACACGGTGCGGCCGTACTTCGCCGAGATGGGCCGCATCGCGGTCGAGCTGGCGCGTGAGGCGACCGACATCATCCGCACGCAGGACGTGCAGCGGGCGCGGTCGCTCGAGGACGCCGACGACGCGATGGACGACCTGCACCGGCACCTGTTCACGGTGATCATGGACAAGGACTGGCAGCACGGCGTGCCGTCCGCGGTGGACACCACGCTGCTGGGCCGGTTCTACGAGCGGTTCGCCGACCACGCAGTGTCGGTGGCCAAGCGCACCGTCTTCGTGGTCACCGGGCGGATGCCCGGCTACCACGGCGACCCGGGCGCCTGACCGTCAGTTGAGCAGGCCGTTCAGCTCCTGCGCGAGCTGGGCGGCGATGCGCGCGTTGTCGGCGGGGGCGTGGGTGAGCCACTTCCGGCCGTCCTGCCCCTCCCGCGTCTGCGACATGTAGCGGCCCTGGTCGTTGTCGAACCACGCGACCTGCGGCGCGCGCTGCTCCCGGCCGTGCCTGCCGCGCACCGTGACGCCGAACTGGCCGGCCCGCAGCCGGGGGCGTTCGAACACGGCTTCCAGCGCGCGGACCTGCGTGGACGCGGAAGAGCGCGGCGCCATGGCCTGGGTGAACGTGGCGCTGCCGAAGTCGTCGTCCCGGCGCGGGGGCGGCGGTGGTGCGGATGTCGGCATCGGCACGGTGATCGACTGGCCAGGACCCGGCCGTGACGGCGGGACGAGGTCCACGACGGTGCGCAGCAACGCGGGCGCCCGCATCAGGTCGACCTTGATCTGCCGGTCGTCCATCACGGCGAGCGCCGCCGTCTCGCCCGACGCGCCGCCGCGCGCCAGCAGTTGGCGCTCGACGTTGCGCGCGTCGAGCGAGGCGACCGCGTTGAGGCTGTAGTCGAAGCGGATCAGCAGGGTGAGCGCTTCCTCGACCTCGGGCGCGACCCGGCCGCGGTTGGCCAGGCCGCGCGACTCGAGGTCGCGGTACACGGCGTTGCGGATGCCGCGCCGCTCGTCGACCGTCTGCCCGAGGTAGGGGAATTCGAACGGGTAGGGGCGGCTGCCGAGCTTCAGGTCTTCCCAGAGCATGTCGGCCGCCGCGAAGGACAGGGCGAACGAGAACACGCTCACCCGCCGATGACCGGCGGAGCGACCATGGTGCCGTCACCGAACACGTCTTCGGTCTCCACCAGGTAGGACGCGGCCTTGTGCTCCTTGTCCTCGTCACCGCCGCCGCGCGCGCCACCGGCACCAGCACCCATGCCCGCGCCCATGCCACCGGGACCACCGCGGCCCGCCGCGCCGGCGCCGGCCAGGCCACCGCTGCCGCCGGGGCCGAAGCCACCGGAGCCGGACCGGCCGGTCTCGCCGAGAGTGCCCGCCATGCCGCCGGGGCCGAAGCCGCCCATGCCACCGCGACCGGCCGCCGCCATGCCGCCGGGACCGCCCATGCCGCGGCCACCGCCACCACCGCCGCCGCCTCCACCACCGCCTCCGCCGCCGGGGAGGCGACCGGGACCGTTGGGCGGGCCCGGAGGACGTCCACCGGGCGGCATCGTCGGCCGGTTGTTGGGGCCGGTGCCGGGCGGGTAGATGCCGGGCGGGTACGGGCCGGGGCCGGGGATGTTGGTGTTGCCGCCACCACCGCCGCCACCGCCGCCGCCGGGGAGGTTCGTGTTGCCACCGCCGCCGGGACCGTTCCAGCCGGACTGGTTGGTGTTGCCGCCGCCGGTGCCACCGCCGGGCACGCCGAGGTCACCCATCCCGGTACCGGTGCCCGTGCCCGTCCCGGTGCCGGTGGGCACGGTCGGCCTGCTGCCGATCTGGCCGTTGCCGTTCTGCCCGGGGTCACCGCTGCCGCCGGAGCCCTCCATGGGCGGCGGAGGGGAGAAGGCGGGCATGGTGGAGCCCGACTCCTGGAAGCTCGTGGACATGGTCGTCATGACCTCGGCCGCACGCTCGTGGGCCTGCTGCTTCTCCTCGAACTTCTGCTCGATCTGGTCGATCGTCTCGGCCCACTTGAACGGGTTGGGCTCGGAGAAGAACATCTTGTAGGCGTCGGCGGTGCTGAACTCGACCGGCTCGGGCATCGCGTTCTTCGCCGTCTCGGCCGCCTGGCTCTGCGCGTACAGCTTGTTGCCGGTGAGCTGCGCACCCTGGGCGGCGTTGCCGGACCAGGTGGCGACGTTGGTGAAGTACCCCTGCGCCGCCTCCGCCGCCGCGCCCTGCCAGGCACCCTTGCTGGCGGTCGTGGCGCTGGTCAGGTTGGACTGCAGCTCGGCCAGCGTGTTGCCGAGCTTCGTCCAGGCCTCACCCTGCTCGTTGGCCGTGCCGGGGGACATGTTCGTCGTGACCATGTCCTTGAGGGCCTTGTGCTCGTGCCCCATGTAGAACGCGCCGGGCGGGCTCAGCGGCGGCCGGTAGTTCTCCACCACCTGCTCGAGCTGCTGCTCCTGCGAGGACTGGTACTGCGCCGACTGCTGCTTGTAGCGCAGGTAGTCGTCGAGCGTCGTGATGGCGCCGAAGATCCCCGGGTTGGCGGCTCGTTCGCGCTCGTACTCGGCGCGCAGTTCGGCTTCGGTCTGCCCGGCGTAGGTGACCTGGGTAGCCTGGCTGCCGCTCTGCGGCGGCTGCGTGTTCGGCGGCGTCACGACGTTCTCCCCCCTCGGGTTACTTCGGCAGCTTCGGTTCGATGGCGGTGGCGACCCGGGTGGCCAGCTCGCACGCCTCGGCACCTGAGGCATTGGCTACGGCGATGATGTCGACCCTGGACGTCGGCGCCACTTCGATGGTCAACAAACAGGAGTTCTTGCCCGCGGGTGCCTCGACGAGCTTGGCCTTGTGCGAGCCGATGGGGACGTCTGTCTTCTTGCCGTCGCCAACCGCGTCCGCGATTGCGAGTTCGGGCTGCTTCGTCAGGCCGAAGTAAGCGGTGGTCGAAACTTCGGCACCGCACTCCTTCTCGTCCACCTTCTCGATGTTCGAGAGGTCTAGCTGGGACTTCACCGACTCGAGAACCGCGCACGGATCGAGATCGGCCAGCGACTCACCACCGTCAGACGGCTTGCTGCTGCTGGTGGTGGACTTCGACGTCTGCTCAGTCGAAGTCGTCCCTGTGGTGGGTCCAGGCGTCGCCGTTCCCCCGGTCGTGCAGCCCGCGGCCACCGCGCCGAGAACTGCCAACGACAGTGCGATGCGAGCCGACAATCCTTTGATCAACTGACTCCACCCTCAGTAGCGCTGGTAGGTGCTGGCGTTCGAGCTGTCGACCTCACGATAGTTCTCGATCGCCTTCTGCAACGCCTCACGTGCCTCGTCCAACGCGGAGCGCAACTGCTCGACCGCCGGGATGATGCCGGTCGTACCGGCCCCTCCTTCGACGCTCTCCCTGTTGTAGCTCGCCATGGCTACGCCGTCAGGGCTCGTGCCCAACTTGGTCTCCTGGCGAAGACGACCCAGTTGGGACTGCATCTTGTTGAGGTCCATCAGGGCGTTGTCGATGGCCTTCAGGTAAGCCTGGGCGCCGTCCTGGCTGATGGCGAACGAGCCCGACTCGGCGGCCTGCTTCAAGCCCACCATGCCGGCCGTCATAGCTTGCATGGACTGTGCGCTCCACGCACCTTCCGCCGCCACGGTTACCCCCTGCGAGTCTGCCGATCCCAACCGTCACGGTACCTCCGAACGGAGGACCATGTCTCGATTTTGACGGCAGGGGCGAGCCCGTGGTTCCCCTGTCACCCGAACGCGCGGAAGCCCTCCCACTGCTGGTGGGAGGGCTTCCGGGAGTGGGCCGGATCAGCCGAAACGGCCGGAGATGTAGTCCTCGGTCGCCTTCTGGCTCGGGTTGGAGAAGATCTTCTCCGTGTCGTCCACCTCGATCAGCCGGCCCGGCTGACCGACACCCAGCAGGTTGAAGAACGCGGTCTGGTCGCTGACCCGCGCCGCCTGCTGCATGTTGTGGGTCACGATGACGATCGTGTACTCCTTCTTCAACTCCGTGATCAGGTCCTCGATCGCGAGGGTCGAGATGGGGTCCAGCGCCGAGCACGGCTCGTCCATCAGCAGCACGTCCGGCTGCACGGCGATCGCCCGCGCGATGCACAACCGCTGCTGCTGACCACCGGACAGGCCACCGCCCGGCCGGTCGAGGCGGTCCTTGACCTCGTTCCACAGGTTCGCGCCGCGCAACGAGCGCTCGGCCACCTCGTCGAGCTTCTTCTTGTTCCGCTCACCCGCGAGCTTCAGGCCCGCCACCACGTTGTCCCGGATGGACATCGTCGGGAACGGGTTGGGTCGCTGGAACACCATGCCGATGGTCCGGCGCACCTGCACCGGGTCGACGGGGGACGCGTAGATGTCCTCGCCGTCCAGCAGCACGGTGCCTTCCACCCGGGCACCCGGCGCCACCTCGTGCATGCGGTTCAACGACCGCAGCACGGTGGACTTCCCGCAACCGGACGGGCCGATGAACGCCGTCACGTTCTTCGGCGGCACGGCGAGCGAGACCTCCTGCACGGCGTGGAACTTGCCGTAGTAGAGGTTCAGGTCTTTCACGTCGATGCGCTTGGCCATGACCGCCCGCTCACTTCGTCTTCGGAGCCAGCCACCGCGAGATCACGGTAGCCAGCAGGTTGAACAGCGTGATGATGATGACCAGGGTGATCGCCGCACCCCAGATCCGCTCGAAACCGGCCTGCGTCGGGTTGTTCCGCTCCGACGTCATGAGCAGCGGCAGCGACGCCATCGGCCCTTCGAACAGGTTGTAGTTGATGTACGGCGCGTACGCGGCCAGCACGAGCACCGGCGCGGTCTCGCCCATGACGCGGGCCAGGGCCAGCATGATGCCGGTGATGATGCCGGACAGCGCAGTCGGGATGACGACCTTGACGATCGTCTTCCACTTGGGGATGCCGAGCGCGTAGGACGCCTCGCGCAGCTCGTCCGGCACGATCTTGAGCATCTCCTCGGTGGTCCGCACGATCACCGGCACCATGAGCAGCACCAGCGCCAGCGACACCGCGAAACCGCTGCGGCCGAAGCCGAAGTACGTGATCCACAGCGTGTAGATGAACAGCGCGGCCACGATGGACGGCACACCGGTCAGGATGTCGACCATGAACGTGGTGGCGCGCGACAACTTCGACCGGCCGCCGTACTCCACCAGGTAGATGCCGACGAACAGGCCGATCGGCACGGACAGCACACCGCAGACCAGGCCTTGCACGAGCGTGCCGTAGATGGCGTGGTAGACGCCGCCACCCTGCTGGCGGGACAGCAGCCCGGACAGGGACTTCTGCCACCAGTCGCCGTTGAGGACGACCGGGAAGCCGCGTTCGATCACCACGAACAGCACCCAGATCAGCGGCACGATCGCGATCAGGAACGCCCCGTACACCGCAGCGGTGGCGACGCCGTTCTTGAACTTGCGCGCCCCGCTGACGCTCTGGAACGTCGGCGGGGTGGCGAGGCGGTTCAGGTCCGCCGTGTCGGTCGTCATTCGTACTCCTTGTGACCGGCGACGATCGCCCGGGCGATGGCGTTGACGCCGAAGGTCAGCACGAACAGCACCAGGCCGGCGGCGATGTAGGCACCCGCCGTGCGCGGGTCGTTGAACTCGGGCGCGGCCAGCGCGATCTTGGACGCGAAGGTCGCGCCGCCGTCGAACAGGCTCCACGCGAACGCGGCGCCGGTGCCGCTGAGGATGATCGTCAACGCGATCGTCTCACCGAGGGCGCGGCCGAGGCCGAGCATCGAGGCGCTGACGTAGCCCGCCTTGCCGAACGGCAGCACGGTGGTGCGCACGACCTCCCACTTGGTGGCGCCGAGCGCGATGGCGCCCTCCACGTGGGTGACCGGCGTGCGGTCGAACACCTCGCGGCTGACCGCGGTGATGATCGGCAGGATCATCACGGCCAGCACGATGCCCGCCGTGAAGATCGTGCCGCCCAGCTCGATGCTCACGTTGCCCTTGGAGAACAGCGGGATCCAGCCGAGGGTGGAGGTGAGCCACTCGCCGATCGGGGTGAGCACGGGACCGAGCACGAGCAGGCCCCACAGGCCGAAGATGATCGACGGCACGGCGGCCAGCAGGTCGATGACGTAGGCGAACGGCCGGGCGAGCCGGCGCGGCGCGTACTGGGTGAGGAACAGCGCGATGCCCAGCGCGATGGGCATGGCGATGATCAGGGAGAACGCCGACGACACCACGGTGACCAGGAGCAGGTCCAGGATGCCGTAGCGCATGTCGTTGACGTCGCCGGTCGACCACTCGCGGCTGGTCAGGAAGTTGACCTTGTCCAGCGCGAGCGAGGGGATGGCCTGGAGCAGCAGGAAGATGCCGATCGCCGCGATCAGGACCACGATGAAGATGCCCGACCCGGTGGCCAGGCCGGCGAAGATCCGGTCTCCCGGTCGGACGACAGTCTTCCGATCGGCTTCCGTGGTCGGGGGAATCGGAGCCTCCGAGTCGGGTCGAGCGGCGGGAACGCCCGCGCGGGCACCGGTCGAGCCGGTGCCCGCGGGGCGTTGTGCCACGGTGCGGTCGTTCATCGCGATGGCGTTCCCGGGAAGTGTGCCGGCCTGGTCAGGCGATGGCCTTGATGGCGGTCAGCAGCTTCTCCTGGAAGGCCTTCGGCAGCGGAGCGTAACCCGCGTCCGCGAGGCCGTCCTGGCCGGTCGTGGCCGCGACGGTGAGGAACGCCTTGATCGCCTTGGCGGTGTCGGCGTCGTAGCCCTTGGAGCAGACGATCTCGTAGGTGGCCAGCAGCAGCGGGTAGGCGCCCGCGGTGGAGGAACCGTAGATCGACTTCAGGTCGAGCACCAGGTCGTTGCCGGTGCCCTTGATCTGGGCGGCGTCGATCGCCTTGCCGACGGTCTCCTCGTTCAGCTCGACCGGGCCGGAGCCGTTGTCGATCTTGGCGATGGAGAGCTTGTTGTCCTGGGCGAAGGACAGCTCGACGTAGGTGATGGCGCCGTCGACGGAACCGGCGGCCTGCGCGACACCGGCGGACTTCTCCTTGCCCTCGCCGACACCGCCCTTGAACTGCTTGCCCGCGCCCTGGGTCCACGCGCCCTTCGAGGCGGTCTCGAGGTAGAGCTGGAAGTTGTCCGTGGTGCCGGACTCGTCGGAGCGGTAGACGACCTTGATCTCCTTGTCGGGCAGCGAGGCGCCGGAGTTCAGCGCCGCGATGGCCGGGTCGTTCCACTTCTTGATGCCGCCGTTGAAGATCTTGGCGGCGACCTCGCCGGACAGCGTCAGGTCGGCGACGCCCTCGAGCTTGTAGCCGAGCGCGACCGGGCCGAACACCAGCGGCAGGTGCCACGCCGGGTTGCCCTCGCAGCGCTCGGCGGCGGCCGCGATCTCGCCCTTGCTCTCGGACAGCGGCGAGTCGGAGCCCGCGAAGTCCACCTGGCTGCCGTTGAACTGCTTGACGCCCGCACCGGAGCCGGAGGCGTTGTAGGCCAGGTTCTGGCCCGCGCACTTCTGCCCGTAGGCCTGGACGAAGGTGTCGATCGCGTTCTTCTGCGCCGAAGAACCCTCCGCGCTCAGGTTGGACTTGCCACCACACTCGACCGGGACGGCGGCCGAGTCGCCGGCCGCCGACGTGGAACCGGCACCGGGGGTGTTTTCGTCGCTGCCACAGGCGGTGAGCAGAAGCGCACCGGCCGCGATCAGGCCGAGTACGGCGCCGTGTCGCTTGGTCTTCACCTTGGGAGTCCTCCAGCTACGGAAGCGGATTTCGCGGCGAAAGCCCCGCCGCTCGACACGGACGGTAGGTAGCGAGGGTGGACAGGCGCCCAGGAGAAGGTGAACGACGGGTGAACTCCACACGGGAAGTGACCGAGTACACCGCCTTTTGGGTGTCCCGTGACCTGCACGTTTGCATGGCGTGATGGGTTTGTCACTACCGGGCGTATTGGACGTCCGAATCCCAGCGGGTGAATCCCAACCGGTCGTACACGGCCAACGCCGCAGCGTTGTCGGACTCCACGTACAGCATCACCTGCCGAAGTCCGGCGTCACGGAGGTGGGCGAGCCCCGCGAGGGTGATGGCCTTGCCGAGGCCGCCGCCCTGCGCGTCCGGGTCGACACCCACCACGTACACCTCGCCGAGCTCGGCGGTGTGCGCCTTGGTCCAGTGGAAGCCGAGCAGCCGCCCCTCGGCGTCGACCGCGAGGAGGAACCCGGCCGGGTCGAACCAGGGCTGCTCCTCCTTCTGCCGCACGTCCTCGATGCTCATCGCGCTCTGCTCGGGGTGCCACGAGAACGCCCGGTGGTTGACGTAGACGACGGCCGCCTCGTCCCGGCCGGGCACGAACGTGCGCAGCGTGACGCCGTCCGGCAGCACGGGCCCGGGCAGGTCGGCGTCCAGCGGGCGGCGCAGGCGCAGCAGCTCGCGGACCTTGCGGTAACCGAGCGCGGCGGCCAGCGCACCGGCACCCGGGTGGCCGCCGTGCGACCAGATCCGCAGCGGCTTGGCGCGGTCGGCCACGGCTTCGACCAGCGCGGTGCCGTGGCCGCGGCGCCGGTGGTCGGGGTGGACGGCCAGCTCGGCGACCTCGTTGCCGTCCGAGTCGCCGAACACGTCGAGGTGCAGGTAGCCGACCAGGGACTCGCCGTCCCGGGCGAGCAGGTGACGGCTGCCGTGCGCGTCCGGGCGCAGGCGCAGGATCACGGCTTCACCGACCGGGGCGACACCGTCGACGGCTTGGGCGGCCCCGAGCAGGCCGGTGACCTCGTCGGCCTGCTCGGGGGACAGCCTCTCGAACCAGCTCAATTCCACACGGACGAACCTAGTGGAGATCGCCGCGAGGTCGCGTCGGTAGGTCGAGACTCATTTCGTGGCGATCACGCTTTTCGATCGTCGCGAAATCAGGGTCGACCTACCGACTTCCGGGCGACCTCGCCGCCGTCTGCGGAGCAGCGGCAATCAAGCACGGAAGATCAGCTCGGAGTCGTCGATGGTGTTCTCCGGCGCGTCCACCTGGTGGTCGACCCGGCGGGCGCTGCCCGGGCGCGGGGGGCGGACGAACTTGTAGCCCACGTTGCGCACGGTGCCGATGAGCGACTCGTGCTCGGGGCCCAGCTTGGCGCGCAGGCGCCGGACGTGCACGTCCACCGTCCGCGTGCCGCCGAAGAAGTCGTAGCCCCAGACCTCCTGCAGCAGCTGCGCGCGGGTGAACACGCGGCCCGCGTGCTGCGCCAGGTACTTGAGGAGCTCGAACTCCTTGTAGGTCAGGTCGAGCGGGCGGCCGCGCAGGCGGGCGGTGTAGGTGGCCTCGTCGATGACCAGCTCACCGAGCTGCAGCGAGCCGTCGCCGCCGGGCTGCGTGGTGCCGCGCCGGGAGCGCACCAGGCGCAGCCGGGCGTCCACCTCGGCCGGGCCGGAGGTGGGGAGCAGGATCTCGTCCACGCTCCAGTCGGAGTTGACCGCGACCAGGCCGCCCTCGGTGACGACGGCCACCACGGGCACGTCCACCCCGCTGGAGTCCAGCAGCCGGCACAGGCTGCGCGCGCCGACCAGGTCGGTCCGCGCGTCGACCAGCACGATGTCGTGCGGACCCGCTTCCAGCAGCGCCGAGACCTCCGGGCGCAGCGGACGCACCTCGTGCGGGAGGAGCGACAGCGCGGGGAGAACCGCCTCGGGGTCGGAGTCGGTGGTCAACAGCAGCACGTCGATACTCATCGCGGCGCCCTCTCGTTCGGCCGGTGCTTGGTCACCGACCAGGCACAGGCGAAGTACGGTGACCGGGCCCCGTTGCCTGCGGATGACGGAGACAATACCGGTGCACACCACGAAAGACCCAGGTCAGCAGGTCAGAGTCACAGTTGTTTCCACAAGCGTCACGCCTGTTACATCCATGTCACACGACGCTGTCCGTTTGCACGGTGTGCACGTGAGATCAACACCGTCCGTGACGGATCTCGCATTCGTGGTGGGTCACGGCTTCACGAATCACGTTCGCAAACCGTTCGTGTCACGCGTGTTGCACCGGTTCGCGAGGCACGGCGGCGTCGTCGCGCTGGACTTCCGGGGCCACGGCCGCTCCGGCGGGCGGTCCAGCGTCGGCGATGACGAAATCCACGACCTCGCGGCCGGTGTTTCGCTCGCCCGCGATCTCGGGTACCGGCGGGTGGTGACCGTCGGCTTCTCCATGGGCGCGTCCGTCGCCCTCCGGCACGCGGGCCTGCACGACGACAAGCCGGACGCGGTGGCGGCGGTCAGCGCGCCGTCGCGCTGGTGGGTGCGCGACACGGTGGCCATGCGCCGGGTGCACTGGCTGCTCGAACAGCCGCACGGCAGGCTCGCCGCCCGCGCGCTCGGCGTCCGCCTCGGTCCGCCGTGGCGGAGCACGCCGGAGAGCCCGCTGGAGGTCGTGCACCGCATCACCCCGACCCCACTGCTGATCGTGCACGGTGAGCAGGACCACTACTTCGATCCGGCCCACGCCGTCGCGCTGCACCGCGCGGCGGGCGGCGGCGCCGAGCTGTGGCTCGAGCCCGGCGTGCGGCACGCCGAGTCGTCGATGACGCCCGCCCTGGTGGACCGGATCGCGACCTGGCTGGACGAACGCACCGCGCCGCACACCACGCACCCGACAGAGGACAGGCGATGACCGCGACGACCAAGACCGAGCGCCGCCGTCCCGCGCGCGGGCGCAAGCTGATCATCTCCGCGCTGGTGGTCGGCGGGCTGCTGGTGGCGGCCGACTTCGGGTTGGCCGCGGTGGGCGAGTACCAGGTCGCGCAGAAGATGCGGGAGAAGTTCGGGCTGAGCGAGGACCCGTCCGTCCGGATCAACGGCTTCCCGTTCATCACCCAGGCGATCGGCGGCGACTACCGGGACATCGAGATCAGCGCCACCGGCGTGCCCGTGCGCGACCAGCTGCGCGACCTGGAGATCCGGGCGAACCTCAAGCACACCCGCATCGGCCTGTCGGACCTGCTGGCGGGCAACACCCGCGACGCGCGGATCGACCAGGTCCGGGGCAGCGTCAAGATCAAGGCCAACGACCTGAGCCGGCTGGTCAACCAGATCACGCCGTTCACCGACCTGGCGATCGACCCGGACAAGCGCACCAAGGTGACCGACGGGCAGGCGGCGGACCCGACGATCGCGGCGGTGCGGCTGTCGGGCAAGACCAACGTGGCCGGACGGGACCTGCGCATCACCGCGTACGGCACGGTGTCGCTGGTCAACGGCCAGGTGGTGATCGGCGTGAACGACGTCGAGCTGGACGACATGGCGCTGGACGGGCTGGAGGCGGTGCTCGGCGTGGTGCGCGAGGCGTTGAGCGTGACCATCGACCCGGGCGCGCTGCCCTTCACGGTGACGCCGACCGCTGTCAGGGTGGAGACCGGCGCGTTCACCGTGGAAGGCGCGATCAACGACATCATGCTGGACGAAGGCGGCAACTAGGTGACCGGTGCGTGGGCGTTGCTGGGCGCGGTGGCGGTCGTGGCCGTCATCGCCCTGGTGCTGCGCGCGCGTGACGGGCGCGTCCGCGTGGCCGAGCGGGCCGAGGCGCGGGTGAGCCTGCCCGGTCCCGTGCGCGACCTGCTCGACGCCGGCACCCCGGTGACGCTGGTGCAGCTGTCCACGGCGTTCTGCGCGAACTGCCGGCAGACCCGGGTGGTGCTCGAAGACCTCGCCCGCCGCGTGGAGGGGGTGCGGCACGTCGAACTGGACGTGACCGACCTGCCGGAGGTCGCGGCGGACCTCGGGGTGCTGCGGGCGCCGACCACATTGGCGCTGACGCCGTCCGGCGTGGAACTCGTGCGGGTCGGCGGAGTCCCGAAGCCGGACGCGCTCATCGCGGCGTTGCGCCCACACCTGCCTGGACCGATCGGGTGAACCTGGGCATTCCCACGCCTTGGACGCCACTCCCGACAGCAGGGACGAGCGGCTAGGCTCGAACCCATGACCACGCTGCTGACCAAGCGACTCGCGGTGGACCTGTGCCGCGTGCGCAGCAGCCTGTGTCGCGCGGCGCGCTGACCGGGCGGTCCCGGCGGCACGGCACACCCTTGACGGGCGTGTGCGCCTGCCCTAACACCGCCTGAGACGGACTACCAGTCTTGTCCACCGTCAGGAGGTCGCCGTGCCGAACGAAGCCACCGCAACCAAGGACGCGCCGGTCGACCCGCGCGGCCCGCGGTTCAGCGCCTGGATCACCAGCGCCATCCTGGCGGTCGTGCTGCTGACCGGCTCGTGGCGGCTGCTCGCCGCGCAGACCCTGCTGTTCGCGATGTGCGCGTTCATCTCGCTCAAGCTCAACCCGTGGGGCCACGTCTACCGGTTCGCCGTGCAGCCGAGGCTCGCGCCGACGACCGAGCGGGAGGAAGCCGCCCCGCTGCGGTTCGCGCAGGGCGTCGGGTTCGTCTTCGCGCTCACCGGCACGATCGGCTACGCCACCGGCGTCACCGCGCTCGGAGTCGTCGCCACGTCCGCCGCGCTGGTCGCGGCGCTGCTCAACGCCGCGGTCGGCCTCTGCCTCGGCTGCGAGATGTTCCTGCTCCTGCGCCGCTACGCACCAGCCCTCGCCCGACCCCAGTGACCCAAGTCGCAACAGAACGAAGAAATTGGAGCAGCTCGATGAGCCGTGAAGACGTCCTGGTCTCGGCCGCTTGGTCCGAGGAGAACCTCACCACGCCCGGCGTGGTGTTCGTGGAGGTGGACGAGGACACCACCGCCTACGACGGCGGCCACATCCCGGGCGCGGTGAAGATCGACTGGAAGAACGAGCTCCAGGACCCGGTGCGGCGCGACTTCGTCGACCGCGAGGGCTTCGAGAAGCTGCTGTCCGCCAAGGGCATCGCCAACGACGACACGGTCATCCTCTACGGCGGCAACAACAACTGGTTCGCCGCCTACGCGTACTGGTACTTCAAGCTGTACGGCCACGACACCGTGAAGCTGCTCGACGGTGGCCGCAAGAAGTGGGAGCTCGACGGCCGCCCGCTGGACAAGGAGCAGGTCGAGCGCCCGGCGACCGGGTACCAGGCCCAGGAGCAGAACCTGGCGATCCGCGCGTTCCGCGACGAGGTCGTGGACGCGATCGGCAACAAGAACCTGGTCGACGTGCGCTCGCCCGACGAGTTCTCCGGCAAGCTGCTCGCGCCCGCCCACCTGCCGCAGGAGCAGGCGCAGCGCGCCGGCCACATCCCGAGCGCGATCAACGTGCCGTGGAGCAAGGCGGCCAACGAGGACGGCACGTTCAAGTCGAACGAGGAGCTGGCCGAGATCTACGGCGAGGCCGGTTTCGACGGCTCCCGCAAGACGATCGCCTACTGCCGCATCGGGGAGCGCTCGTCGCACACGTGGTTCGCGCTGCACGAGCTGCTCGGCCACGAGGACGTGAAGAACTACGACGGTTCCTGGACCGAGTACGGCTCGCTGGTCGGCGTGCCCGTCGAACTCGGCAGCGGCAAGGAAGGCTGATCATGAGTCTGGACGGTTGCGGCGCGCCCCAGCAGGGCGTGGACATCCAGGTCGGCGCGAACGAGGTCGTGCTGACCGGCAAGGTCCGCTCGGACGGCGCCCCGGTCGGTGGCGCGTTCGTGCGCCTGCTGGACGCCTCGGGCGAGTTCACCGCCGAGGTCGTGTCCTCGGCCGAAGGCGACTTCCGGTTCTACGCCGCGCCCGGCGCGTGGACCATCCGCGCGCTGCACCGGTCGGGCAACGGGCAGGCGTCGGTCAACGCGGACGGGCCGGGCGTGCACCCGGTCGAGGTCGCGGTGGCCTGAGACGCGGGAGCGCACGGGCTGCCCCCGGCGCTACCCCTTCGCCGACCCCGGTGGCGTTCGCCACCGGGGTCGGCGGCTTCACGGGGCGGGTGCCTAAACTGGGCGGGTGGAACACTTCTTCACAGGATTGCTGGTCCTCGTGTCCCTGCTGGTCGTGTGGTTCGCCGGGTACGTGGTGTACCGCCTGTTCTCCGACCAGCGGTGAGCGACAACGAGCCCGTTCCGGGCAGTGGTGACGCGGCCGTGCAGGCCGCCGCTTCGCGCGCCGCGGTGACCGGCGCGCGCAACCTGCCGCAGTTCGACGACCTGCCGATCCCGGCGGACACGGCGAACCTGCGCTCCGGCCCCTCGCTGCACGACGCGTGCCTGGCGCTGCTGCCGCTGGTCGGCGTGTGGCGCGGCGAGGGCGAGGTCGTGTACCCGACGATCGACGGCCCGTTCCGCTACGGGCAGCAGATCACGTTCGCGCACGACGGCCGGCCGTTCCTGTACTACGAGGCGCGGGCGTGGCTGTTGGACGAGAACGGCGGCGTCATCAGGCAGGCGGCGCGGGAGTCGGGCTTCTGGCGACCGCAGCCGGACGACACGATCGAGGTGCTGCTCACGCACAACACCGGGATCGTGGAGCTGTACTACGGCAAGCCGCGCAACCAGACGTCGTGGGAGATCTCCACCGACGCCGTCGTCCGCACCGCGACCGCCAAGGACGTCACCGCGGCGCAGCGCCTGTACGGCATCGTCAACAACGGCGACCTGGCGTACGTCGAGGAGCGGGCCATGGTGGGTCAGCCCCTCCAGCCCCACACCTCGGCCCACCTGAAGCGCATCGTCGGCTGAGATCGTCTCGGCTGTCCGCAGTAAGACGGTCGTCACAGTTGGATTGTTCAACAATCCTCATTTACTCTTGACCTATGCGACTGCGGCGTTGCGGCGACGATGCGGTGCTCGTCGAGGTGGACTCGCTCGGCGAGGTGGAGGCCGTGCGCGCCGCCGTCGCCGCGGCGAACCTGCCGAACCTGGTGGAGCTCGTCCCGGCGGCCCGGACCGTGCTGGTCGCGGCCGGGCCCGGCACGGTGTCGGAGGTTCGGCGGGTCCTGGCCGGCGCGGACCTGACCCACCAGCCGGAGGCCGTGGGCGACGAGGTGGTCATCGGCGTCCGCTACGACGGCCCCGACCTCGACCTGGTGGCAGAGACGGCGGGCCTGACCACCGCCGAGGTGGTCGACCTGCACACCGGCGCGGACTACCGGGTGGCGTTCTGCGGTTTCGCGCCCGGCTTCGCCTACCTGACCGGCCTGCCCGAACCGCTGCGCCAGCCACGCCTCGACTCGCCGCGGACCAAGGTCCCGGCCGGCTCGGTGGGCGTGGCGGGCGAGTTCACCGCCGCCTACCCACGCGCCACGCCCGGCGGCTGGCGGCTGATCGGCCGGACCGACGCGCCGCTGTTCGACCCGCGCCGCCCTACCCCGGCCCTGCTCACGCCCGGTGACCGGGTCCGCTTCGAGGCCGTCCGATGAACCCGCGCGTCCTCCCCCCGGAACGCGAGAGTCCAACACTCGGAACGCGAGAGTCCAACGCTCAGGACACCCGAGTTGAACGCTCACGCACCCTGACCGTGCTGCGCACCGGCCCGCTGGCGCTCGTCCAGGACCTCGGCCGACCGGGCCACGCGCACCTGGGCGTGCCGCCCTCCGGCGCGCTCGACACGCGCTCGTTCACGCTGGCCAACCGCCTGGTCGGCAACCCCGAGGACGCCGCGGGCCTGGAAGTCCTCCTCGGCGGCCTGTCGCTGCGCGCGAACGCCTCCTGCACGGTCGCCGTCACCGGCCCGCCGACGCCCGCGCTGGTCAACGGCGTGCCGCGCGACTCACCGCTGCACCTGGCCCCGGGCGACACCCTCACCCTCGGCACGCCCCGGGACGGCCTCCGGTGCTACGTCGCCGTGTCCGGCGGCATCACGGTCCCGGCCGACCTGGGCAGCCGGTCCACCGACCTGCTCTCCGGCCTCGGCCCCGCACCCCTGCGCCCCGACGACGAACTCCCCCTCGGCGACCCGACCGGCGTGCCGGTGGGCGCCGACGTGCTGGTCGGCGTGCAGGTGCCGGACGAACTGGTCGTGCCCGTCTTCCTCGGCCCCAGGGACGACTGGTTCGCCGACCCGGCACGCCAACTCCGGGCGGGCCGCTGGACGGTGTCGGACCGCAGCAACCGCGTCGGCCTCCGCCTCGCCGGCACCGCGCTGGACCGGACCGCGTGCCGGGTCGGGCAGGAGCTGCCGAGCGAAGGCCTGGTCACGGGCGCGGTGCAGGTACCGGCGGACGGGCGGCCCGTCGTCTTCCTCGCCGACCACCCGACGACCGGCGGTTACCCGGTGATCGGCGTGGTCGCGGCGGACGCGCTCCCGCTGCTCGGCCAGGCCAGGCCGGGCAGCCGGCTGCGGTTCGCACCCCGACCGCACGGCTGAACGGACGCAATTGGTCTAGACCCATTGTCAACGCCCGCCGCACGACTTACGTTCGGAGGCGTTCGGCAAGCAGCGACGAAGGCACCACCAGGCCGCCGTGGTTCTCGACTACTTCCCTGTCTCGAGAGGCACACCCTGATGCGCCGACCAGTCATCGCGCTCCTGGCCTTCCTGCTGGCCACCGCAGCGCTGTCCGCACCGGCCGCCGCCGCGACCGGTCTGACCGCCACGTTCAGCAGAACCGGCACCACGGGCAAGTTCGTGGTCGCCAACCCGACGACCGCCGCCGTCTCCGGCTGGTCGATCAAGTTCGACCTGCCGCCCGGCGTCACCGTCAGCGGCGCGCAGCACGCCACCACGACGCAGACCGGCACGCGGGTGACCCTGACGCCCGCGTTCTACACCGGCACCATCCAGGCGGGCCGCACCACCGACCCGTACAGCCCGACGTTCACCCTCAGCCGGGCTGTCGAACCGGTGACCTGCCGGGTGAACAACGCCAACTGCGACGGCACCGCGGACACGCCACCGACCCCGCCGACCAGCCTGCACTCACCGGTGAAGACGACCAAGACCGTCTCGCTGGCGTGGACCGCCTCCACCCCCGGCTCGCTGCCGATCGCCGGCTACGAGGTCTTCAACGGCACGGCCCTGGCCACCACGGTCACGTCGACCAGCGCCACCGTCACCGGCCTCACGCCGAACACCGCGTACAGCTTCACGGTGAAGGCCAAGGACACCAAGGGCACGTTGTCCACGGCATCCAACGTGCTCACCGCGACCACCAACAACCCCGCCGACGACACCCAGCCGCCGACCGCGCCGGCGAACCCGCGCGGCACCGCCAAGGACGCCGGCAGCGTCACGCTGAGCTGGGACGCGTCCACCGACAACCGGGGCGTGGCCAACTACGACGTCTACCAGGGCGGCACCGTGAAGGCGACGGTGACCGGCACGACCGCGAAGGTCGACGGCCTGTCACCGTCCACGCCCTACACCTTCACCGTCCGCGCCCGGGACCTGTACGACAACGTGTCCGCCGCGAGCAACGCCGTCACGGTGTCCACGTCGGACATCGTGAACGGGTACGCGCGGGTCGGGTACTTCGTGCAGTGGGGCATCTACGGCCGCCAGTACTTCGTCAAGAACCTGGACACCAGCGGCACGGCGGCCAAGCTGACGCACCTGAACTACGCGTTCGGCAACATCGACCCGGTCAACCTCACCTGCCTGCACGGCGTCACCAAGGGCACCTCGCCCGACCCGCAGGACCCGAACCAGGGTGACGGCGCAGGTGACGCGGAAGCCGACTACAGCAGGCCGTTCGGCGCGGCGCAGTCCGTGGACGGCGTCGGCGACACCGGCTGGGAGCCGTTGCGCGGCAACTACAACCAGCTGCGCAAGCTCAAGGCCAAGCACCCGCACCTGAAGATCCTGATCTCGCTGGGCGGGTGGACGTACTCGAAGTACTTCTCCGACGTCGCGGCCACGGACGCGGCGCGCAAGAAGTTCGTCAAGTCCTGCCTGGACGTCTACATCAAGGGCAACCTGCCCGTCTACAACGCGGCGGGCGGACCCGGCACGGCGGCGGGCATCTTCGACGGCATCGACCTCGACTGGGAGTGGCCGGGCGCGGAGGGCCACGCGGGCAACCACATCGGGCCGGACGACAAGCAGAACAACACGCTGCTGATCGAGGAGTTCCGCCGGCAGCTCGACGAGCTGGGCGGGCAGGCGGGCCGCCGCTACGAGCTGACCGCGTTCACCCCGGCCGACCCGGCGAAGATCGAGGCCGGGTGGGACCTGCCGCAGGTGGCGAAGTCCCTGGACATCTTCAACGTGCAGGGCTACGACTTCCACGGCGCGGGCAGCGACAACTCGTGGGAGCCCAACCGCACCGGCCACCAGGGCAACCTGTACGCCGACGTGGACGACCCGTACCCGTTCCACTTCAGCGTGGAGAACGCGGTGAACGCCTACACCTCGGTCGGCGTGCACCCGCGCAAGATCACCATCGGGCTGGCGTTCTACGGCCGCGGCTGGCAGGGCGTCCAGGCGGGGGCGAAGAACGGCGAGTGGCAGTCGGCGACCGGCGCGGCACCCGGCCAGTTCGCCGAGGAGGCGGGCACGCGCGGGTACTCGAACCTGCTGGCGAGCGTGCCGGGCTGCGCGGTGCACCACGACGAGGCCGCGTTGGCGACGTCCTGCTTCACCGGCAACGGCGGGCAGTGGTGGACGTTCGACGACGTGTGGGCGATCCAGAAGAAGACCGCGTGGCTCAAGCAGCGCGGTCTGCTCGGCGCGATGATCTGGGAGATGTCCGGCGACACCGCCAACGGCACCCTGATCAACGCGGTGGACGCCGGACTGAAGTAGGCCCCGCGAGGTCGCGTCCTCATCTCCCGGCGGTCACGCTGTCGATCGTCGGGAGATCAGGACGCGAGCGGCCGGCCGGTCCGGGTTCGGGGTCGGCCGGGTCGGCGTCCGGTAGTGCGAGCACGCGCACACCGTGAGACTGCTCACGGCCTACCATCGGATTCGTGGACACCGCCAGCGCTCCGAAAGCCCTGCGCAAGACGCTGCACGAACGCGGCCTGCGGATGACACCCCAGCGCCAGCTCGTGCTGGACGCCGTGCGCGAACTGGGGCACGCCACGCCCGAGCAGATCTGCCAGCGCGTGCAGGTCACGGCCCCCACGGTCAACATCACCACGGTCTACCGCACGCTGGACCTGCTGGACCGGCTCGGCCTGGTCCGGCACACCCACCTCGGGCACGGTGCGCCGAGCTACTCGGTCGACGCCCACGAGCACGTGCACCTGGTCTGCCACCGGTGCGGGCGGGTGGACGAGGTGCCGTGCGACCTGCTCTCCCCGCTCGGGGGAACACTGCGGGACGAGTACGGGTTCGAACTTGATGCGAGTCACCTCGCGCTGTCCGGCACGTGCCGCGAGTGCTTGAGCGCACCGAAGGAGTCCGAGTGAATTCACCGCTGTTGACCGCCCCCGGTGCCGTCGCCCCGTTCGAGGGTGCGCCCGACCAGGGCGTGCCGTGGCACTTCGGCGACCCGTTCGCCGAACAGCGCTCGGCGGCGCGGTCGGTCGCGGTGTTCGACCGGTCGAACCGGGCCGTGCTGGCGGTGCCCGGCGACGACCGGTTGACCTGGCTGCACTCGCTGACCAGCCAGCACTTCACCGCGCTCGGTGAGGACGAGGGCACCGAGGCGCTGATCCTGGACGTGCAGGGCCGGGTCGAGCACCACGCGGTGGTGGCGAACACCGGCGGTGTGGTCTACCTCGACACGGAGGCGTCGCGGGCGGCCGAGCTGCTGGCGTACCTGACCAAGATGGTCTTCTGGTCGAAGGTCGAGCCGCGTGACGCCACGGCGGAGCTGGCCGTGCTGACCGTCGTCGGCCCGGAAGTCCCGGACCTGTTCACCAAGCTGGACCTGCCGCTGCCCGACGGCCCGCACGGCGTGGTCGCGCTGGAGGGCGGTTTCGCCCGCCGGATGACGTGGCCGGGCCAGGACGCGGTCGACCTGCTCGTCCCGCGCGGCGAGATCGCGGGCTGGTGGGCCAGGCTCACCGACGCGGGCGCCCGCCCGGCGGGCAGCTGGGCGTTCGAGGCGTTGCGGGTGGAGTCGCTGCACGCGCGGCTGGGCGTGGACACCGACGAGAAGACCATCCCGCACGAGGTGAACTGGATCGGTGGGGCCGTGCACCTCGACAAGGGCTGCTACCGGGGCCAGGAGACGGTCTCGAAGGTGCACAACGTCGGCCGCCCGCCACGCCGGATGCTGCTGCTTCACCTGGACGGGTCACGCGAGGTGCAGCCGGAGACCGGCGACCCGGTGCTGGTGGACGACCGCGTGGTCGGCCGGGTCGGCAGCGTGGCGCTGCACCACGAGCTGGGCACGATCGTGCTGGCACTGGTCAAGCGGTCGGTCTCACCGGAGACCGAGCTGCTGGTCGGCGCGGAGGACCGCCGCGTCCAGGCGAGCGTCGACCCGGACTCCGTGCCGCCGGACACCCCCGGGCTGGGCCGTGAGGCGGCGCGCAACCTCGGCCGCTGACCGCGTGCCGATCGTCCGGACCGGAAAACCGGCCACCCCGCCTGCCTGCGGTTCCTCGCCGCACGGGCACCGCTGAGCAGTCGACCCGAACGGGTTCTGTGCCAGGATCACGACATGTCCCGACCCGGATCCCACGGCACGCTGCTCACCGTCGCCCCCACCGGGGCCGAGCACGCGAAGGCCGACGTCCCCCAGCTGCCGGTCACCTTGGCGGAACTGGTCCGCACCGCCCAGGCGTGCGAGCAGGTCGGCGCCGCGATGGTGCACGTGCACATCCGCGGTGCGGACGCCAAGCCGACGTTGGACCTCGGACTGCTCAAGGAGACGGTCGCCGCCCTGCGCGAGCACACGGACCTGATCGTGCAGCTGTCCACGGGCGGCGCGGTGACCGACCCGGAGGCCGACCGGCTCAGGGTGCTCGACGCCCTGCCCGACTCGGCGTCCTGCACCATGGGCACGGTGAACTTCGGCGACGACGTGTTCCTGAACCGCTGGGAGTTCGTCGTCGCGTTGCACAAGGGGATGCAGGAGCGGGGCATCGTCCCGGAGTACGAGATCTTCGACATCGGCCAGCTGGCGTCGCTGCGGCGGCTGCTGGACCAGCACGGGCTGCCCGCGGGCGGCAAGGTGCACGTCGACCTGGTGATGGGCGTGCCGGGAGGCATGCCGGGTGACGCGGAGACGCTGGTGGCGGCGTTGCGGCTGCTGCCGGAGGGCGCGTCGTTCTCGGCGACGGGCATCGGGCGGACCACGCTGCCGGTGATGCTGACGGCGTTGGCCGCCGGCGGTCACCTGCGGGTGGGCATGGAAGACACCATTTCGTACGCCAAGGGCCAGCCGGTCCGGGACAACGCGCAACTGGTCGCCCGGGCGGCGGGTCTGGCGAAGATCGCCCAGCGACCGCCGCTGTCGCCCGCGCAGGCGCGTGCTCTGCTGGGCGTGCGTAGTCCGGTACAGGTTTGAGACAACTTTGGAAGCAGGTTTGTGTTGGCGGGTGGACACGAACTACCTCAGGATGAGTACGTGATCGAGGTGCGTCCTGGCGGGCGCCGCCGTATCGACCGGGTGCTCGCCCCCGACTACACCGAGGGGGTCGAGCGGCTCCCGCTCGCCGAGGTGCGCGCGCTGCGCGACGAAGCGGCGCAGGAGGAGACCGACCTGTCGTACCTGCGGCGACTGCTGCACGCGCGGATCGACATCGTGCGCGCCGAGCAGGAGCGGCGGATGTCCGGCGGTT
The DNA here is from genome assembly GCF_003014735.1 of Saccharothrix carnea. Classification (GTDB taxonomy): domain Bacteria; phylum Actinomycetota; class Actinomycetes; order Mycobacteriales; family Pseudonocardiaceae; genus Actinosynnema; species Actinosynnema carneum. The sequence goes on from NZ_PYAX01000006.1 coordinate 569,304, forward strand.
CGGCGGTGGTCGACCAGCTGGCGACGATCCTCGCGTCGAACGCCGTCGGTCCGGCGACCGGCCTCGGTCGGTACCAGACGCAGGAGCCGTCCCGGGCGGAGGCGCACCGGCGGCACGTCGAGGCCCTGGTCTCGGACGTCGACCTGTCGGACGTGAGCGCGCTCACGGACGACAAGCTGAACCTGGCGCTGCGGGTGTTCGTCGGCGAGGAGGCCTCGGTCTCGGCACGGCGCCGCGAGGTGCAGGCCGTGGTCGACCTGCTCAACGCCGAGATCGCCGGGCGGTACCAGAGCGGCAGCGCCTCGGTGGACGAGCTGCTGGCCGCCGAGCGGGGCTGGCCCGCGAACCCAGGTCGTACCAAGGAATAGGATCACCCTCCCGCCATCTGGACCGGCCGCCTAACGTGGCCGGTTGATGACACGACAACGGTCCGAGCGGCCCAGCTACCGGTGGGTGGTGCTCGCGGTCGGCGCGGTCGCTCAGGGCACCAACGCCGCGGTGTTCCTGGGCCTGCCGGCGATCACACCGCAGCTGCGCGCGCACTTCGGGCTGTCGCTGCCGCAGGTCGGGATGCTGCTCGGCGCGGTCAACCTCGGCACCATGCTCACCCTCGTGCTGTGGGGTGCGGCGGCCGACCGGCGCGGTGAGCGGCTGGTCATGGCGGTCGGCGGGTTCGGCGCGGCCGGGTGCCTGGCGCTGGCGGCGTTCGACGGGCCGGTGGTGGCCGGGATGGCGCTGGTCGGCGTCGGGATGTTCGGCGCGAGCGTGAACGCGGCCAGCGGCCGGGCGGTGCTGACCTGGTTCCCCGCGCAACGGCGCGGCCTCGCGATGGGCATCCGGCAGACCGCCACGCCGCTCGGCGCGGCCCTGGCCGCCGCGGTGCTGCCGGTGATCGCGCTTCAAGCCGGGGTGCCGGTGGCTTTCCTGGTGCTCGGGGCCTTCACCGGGTTCGTCGCGATCGCCGTGGCGCTGTGGATCCGGGAGCCGCCGTGGGCCGTGCGGTCCGGCCAGGGGCGGCACGGGGTGGTGCTCAAGGACCCGGACCTGATCCGGCTCAGCACGGCGAGCGGCCTGCTCGTGGTGCCGCAGTTCACCGCCGCCGCGCTCATGGTCGAACTCCTGCACGAGCACCGCGGCGTGGCCGTGGGCGTGGCGGCCGGGTTGTTCGCCGCCGCCCAAGTCAGCGGCGGTGTGGGTCGGTTGGTCGTGGGGGTGTGGTCGGACCGTTCGGCCACTCGCGTGCAACCGCTCAAGGTGCTCAGCGTGCTGATCGCGATCGGGTTCGTGCTGTGCGCGGCTCTGGACCAGGCACCGGTCTGGGTGTTGGCCGCGGTGCTGGTGCCCACGGCGGCGCTGGCGCTGTGCTGGAACGGGGTGGCCATCACGGCCGCGGGCGAACTGGCACCGCCGGGCCGGACCGGGATCGCACTCGGGATGCAGAACACGGCCAACTACCTGAGCGCCACCATCACGCCACCGCTGGCCGGCTGGGTCGCGGTGGGCATCGGCTGGCCCGCCGCCCTGCTCCTGGCCGCAGCGGCGGCCGTGGGCGCCCGCGTGCTGCTAGCCGTGCCGTTCGCGGCGCGCGAGCTCGCCCCAGAACTCACGTAGCCGCTCGTAGCGGAGGGCGACCTCCTCGGCGTCACCGGCCTCCAGGGCGTCGACGATCGCGTTCACGTCCGTCGCCGAGCTGTCCTCCAGCAGGTCCTGGTCGTCGATGAGCTGCACCAGGCCGCCGTAGTCCAGCTCGACGGCCGAGTCCGGCGCGAAGTGGTCGAGCCAGCGCCCGGTGTCCGCGAGCACCTTCGCCGGGCCGGCCTCGCCCAGCGAGCCGGCCACCACCCGGTGCGCCCGGGCCACCCGCGCGCGGGCGTCCGGCATGGACACCCGCCACGACACCTGGCGCTCCGGGTCGTCCTTCGGCGCCGGCACCACCCGCCGCGTCTCCGGCTCGACCAGGGCGAACCAGGGCAGCGGCACCGTCCAGGTGGTCGAGATGACGTGCACCGCGCCCGCGGTCAGCTCGGCCATCACCGCCGACGCCCGCGACCGGATCGTCTCCGGCTCGACCGCCACGGCTTCCTCCCGCAACGGGCCGGTGGCCGTGGCCAGGAAGCCGACCAGCGCGGCGGCCGACCTGGGACGCAGGTCGAGGGGGCAGACCAGGGGACCCGGGCCGACCTCTCCCGGCACCTCGGCGGGGCTGATGGTCATCACGTCGAACGGCGCGTCGGGCGAGACGCTGCCGTCCGACCGCTCACCGGGCAGGAGGCGACGCGGCCGGGCCAGCTGTGATCGCAACCACAGCTCCCGTTCGCGCGCGCCGACGTCCGCACGGCTCAACGCCCCGTCTTCCAGGGCTTTCCGCACCTGATCTGCCAACGGTGCGTCAAGAGCCGACAGCGGTTCGTACACCCTGAGGTAGGCGACGAACGGTCGAGGCACCCGCGCATCCTCCCACGGTGAGATTTGGCGGTACGTGTCACGCCTACCGCGTCGCGGGGAACCCCTTCGACACGGTACGGTAGTTACCAGGAACTAGTTGTCGAGACGAGTGGGGCCGCCGTTCCCCCGGCCGCCCCCGTCCCTGTGCGAGGGGGTCGAGCCATGGGGCGCGGCCGAGCTAAGGCCAAGCAGACCAAGGTGGCGCGGGAGCTCAAATACAGCTCTCACAACATCGACGTCGACGCCTTGCAACGCGAGCTGTCCGGCGGCGAGTCCGCTGGTGTTCGACGGAGCGATGAACGCTTCGACGAGCCGTCGGACGACGATTACGACGACTACCGTCGCTGACACACACAACACCCGCTGCTGAGGTTGGGCTGCCGGTTCTCCAGACCGGCAGCCCAACCTTTGCGGCGGGCCCTACAACGCCCTGGCGTACTGCTTCGGCGGGTTGACCTGCACACCCAACTGCTGTGCCGCGTGCAGCGGCCAGTAGGGGTCGCGCAGGAACTCCCGGCCGAGCAGCACCAGGTCGGCCGAGCCATCGGCGAGGACCTGCTCGGCCTGCCGGGCGTCGGTGATCAGACCGACTGCCCCGGTGGGCACGTCGGCCTTCCGCCGCACCGTCTCGGCGAACGGCACCTGGTAGCCGGGGCCGATCGGGATGTCCGCCGCGGGCGTGTTGCCGCCGGTGGACACGTCGATCACGTCGGCACCCAGGGCCGCGAGGTCGCGTGCCAGCACGACGCTGTCCTCCGCGGTCCAGCCGCCGTCGACCCAGTCGGTGGCGGAGATGCGCACGAACACCGGCACGTCCTCGCCCACGGCTTCCCGGACGGCGGCGGTGACCTCGCGCACCAGCCGGGTGCGGTTCTCCAGGGAGCCGCCGTAGGCGTCGGTGCGGTGGTTGCTGAGCGGCGACAGGAACTCGTGCAGGAGGTAGCCGTGGGCCGCGTGCACCTCGACCACCCGGAAGCCGGCCGCCAGCGCGCGCCGTGCCGCCGCGGCGAAGTCGGCGACCACCTGCGCGATGCCCTCGGCGTCCAGCTCGTCCGGCGTCCGGTAGCTCTCGTGGAACGGGTCCGTGCCGGGTGCGACGGGCGTCCAGCCCCCGTCAGCGTCGGAGACCCCGCCGCGGTGCTCGGCGAACGGCGGGTGGGCCGAGGCCTTGCGGCCGGCGTGGGCGAGCTGCACACCGGCGACGGAGCCGTGCGCGTGGATGAAGTCGACGACCGGCCGCCACGACGCGATGTGCGCGTCGTCCCACAGGCCGGTGTCGGCGGGCGAGATGCGCCCGACCGCCTGCACCGCGGTCGCCTCGGTGAACACCAGGCCCGCGCCGCCGACCGCGCGCGAGCCGAGGTGCACGAGGTGCCACTCGTTCGGGTGGCCGTCCGTCGCCGAGTACTGGCACATGGGGCTGACCGCGATGCGGTTGGGCAGCGTGACGGTGCGGAGGGTCAGCGGGGTGAAGAGCTGGCTCACGTGCGGCTCCTGAAGACGTTCCGGTATGGCAACGGCCCTGGGGCGCGTCACCTCGTCCAAGCCCGCCGGATCGGCCCCTTGTTCCCCGGTGTGGCGCCCGTCCCACCTCGCGGGAGCTGCGCAATTCCATTCGATTCGGTATTGCGCGTGCATTCGCACGTGATCTTCATTGGGAGGTCGGCGGGCAAAACGCCGAACAAGAGGACACCAGTTACGCCCATTCGGGTGTACTGTCCGCAGCACGTTCGGGGAGACCATCACTTGCCACCACTTGCCGCCCGCACGCAGGTCGGCCCTTTGGATGTCCCGCCGGTCACGACAGTAACAGGATCCACATGCTGCCCATGCCGACCACGATGACGCAGGATCCAGGGTGGCCCAGCAACAGCCTCCTGGGTCGCCTCCGAGACAACACCCGACAAGAACTGCTGAACATCGGCACGGTCGTGCGGTACACGGCCGACCGCGAGGTCATCGAGCAGGACGCGAAAGACACTCACGTCCTGTTGCTGCTCGACGGCGTGGTCAAGGTGCAGACCACGGACGAGACGGGCGACACGGCGCTGCTCGCGATCAGGGTCGCGGGCGACCTGGTGGGCGAGATGGCGGCGCTGGA